>OY843586.1:0-5277320 GCA_963692885.1 Acidobacteriaceae bacterium | reverse complement strand
ACTCAAGCACGGTCATCTTCTTGCTGTTCTCGCGAATCTTGATCACATCCCCTACGGAGACCTGATAGGAAGGGATATTGACCTTCTTGCCATTTACTTCAACATGGCCGTGGCGGACGATCTGGCGCGACTGGCGGCGTGAGGACGCGAAGCCGAGGCGGTACGCGACGTTGTCAAGTCGACG
This sequence comes from Acidobacteriaceae bacterium, assembly GCA_963692885.1. GTDB lineage: Bacteria > Acidobacteriota > Terriglobia > Terriglobales > Acidobacteriaceae. Next base: position 5,277,136 of record OY843586.1, on the reverse strand, counting down.
CTCGAGCTGCTGCAGGAGCAGTTCACCGGTGACGCCGGTCTGGCGCGATGCCTTCTCGTAATAGGCGCGGAACTGGCCTTCGAGCGTGAAATAGATACGCTTTGCCTTCTGCTTTTCACGCAGCTGCAGACCGTAGCCGACGATCTTGGCCTTGCGGTCGCGGCCGTGCTGGCCGGGCGCAAAGTTGCGCTTCTCGATGGGGCACTTGTCCGTATGGCACTTGGTGCCCTTGAGGAAAAGCTTCATGCCTTCGCGACGGCAAAGGCGGCAGACTGGTCCGGTATAACGTGCCACGTAATTTCTCCTGGTTCAGAGGTCGACCGGTTTACGAGCTGGAAGCTCTTCGTCCCGGTCCCTGTTATGAATTGTCATGCTGGACGACGAGTTCATTGTCATCCCGACCGACGTGGAGGGATCTGCATCATCTCTCCATGTCAGCAATGATCAGACGCGACGGCGCTTGGGCGGACGGCAGCCGTTGTGCGGAATCGGCGTGACGTCCCGGATGGAACGCACTTCGATGCCGGCGGCAGCCAGTGCACGGACCGCTGATTCACGGCCGGAGCCGGGACCGCTGACGCGCACATCCACCGACCGCAGACCATGATCACGGGCCTGGTTGGCGGCGTTCACTGCAGCCTGCTGCGCTGCAAACGGCGTGCCCTTACGCGAACCACGGAAGCCGAGTGATCCTGAGCTCTTCCAGGATAAGGTGTTGCCCTGGTTGTCCGTGATGGTCACGATGGTGTTGTTGAACGAAGCCTGAATATGCACAAGACCAAATGGCACATTCTTTCGCTCGCGCTTCTTGAATTTTTTGTTCTTCCCGGCCTTGCCGGCGCCCTTTTGTTCCTTAGCCATTATTTGGTCACCTTCTTCTTGCCGGTCACTGTGCCCTTACGCGGTCCCTTACGGGTTCGCGCATTGGTGTGCGAGCGCTGGCCGCGCGTCGGCAGGTTACGGCGATGACGCAGGCCGCGGTAGGACTGAATGTCGATCAGGCGCTTGATGTTCATCGAAACGTCTTTGCGCAGGTCGCCTTCAACGCCACCCTGCGATTCGATGACCTGGCGAATACGGTTGATCTCTTCTTCGCTCAGCTCCTGGATTTTCTTGAACGGATCGATGTCCGCGAGGGTCAGAATCTTGGCCGCGCGCGGGTTACCGATGCCGAAAATGTACGTAAGCGCGATCCGTGCCTGCTTGTTGCGGGGCAGATCGACGCCAGCAATGCGTGCCATGTGTATCCTTCATAGTGCCAACTGCCAGCTTCACTGGCGATCGGCGGTTATGCCCATCAGAATTGGGCCTGCCAGGTGGTGCCCAGGTTCAACGCAAGCCTTGACTGCGGCTAACTAGCCCGGACAGCACGGGTGATACAGAACCAGAGATTAACCCTGGCGCTGCTTATGCTTTGCAATTTCGCAGATCACTCGCACCACACCATTGCGGTGAATGACCTTGCACTTGTCACAAATCGGTTTTACGGATGCACGAACCTTCATAACTGCTCCAGCTTTCCGCCAGGCTTTCCCTGACGATCTTTCATGTTGCGTCTATCCTTTTTCATGGATAAACCATTCCGATTCCGCCTGTCTCAGACTGCGAGTTGGCAGGAAACGATCACTTGTACCGGTAGACGATGCGCCCGCGGGTTAGATCATAGGGGCTCAGCTCTACGGCAACCCTGTCACCAGGAAGGATGCGGATGAAGTTCTTCCGCATGCGGCCCGAGACATGAGCTAAAACCTGGTGCTTGTTCTCAAGCTCCACTTTAAACATCGCATTCGGCAACGTCTCTACGACTGTTGCCATTACCTCAATCGCGTCTTCCTTCGACAATCCGTATCCTGTTTTCTGTTCCCGGCTTACACCAGCCGCGGAACCACGCCCTGCGTGTCAGCTACCATTCTTTATTCTACAGGCTTACAGCGTTAAGACTGTAGCACCGTCTTCCGTCACTGCAACTGTATGCTCAAAATGAGCACTCAGACTGCCATCTTCCGTGACCGCAGTCCAGCCATCCTTCAACACCTGCACACCGGCAGATCCGATATTGACCATCGGCTCAATACAGATGACCATGCCCGGCCGGAGCTTCATACCCCGACCCCGCTGACCATAATTCGGTACCTGCGGGTCTTCGTGCATCTTGGTACCGATCCCGTGCCCGACGAACTCGCGGACCACCGAAAATCCGTCTGCTTCCACCACTTCCTGTACCGCTGCGCCGACATCGCCCAGCGTTGCCCCGGGCCTCACCGCCGCGATGCCACGCTCCAGTGACTTCTCCGTCACTTCAAGCAGCCGCTGCGCTTTTTTGCCGATCGCGCCCACAGCGATCGTGGTTGCCGAGTCACCGTAGTAACCGTCGATGATGACACCGCAATCCACCGAGACAATATCGCCTTCGCGGAGCGTACGCTTCGCTGAAGGAATACCGTGAACCACCTCGGCATTGACTGAGGTGCACAGGACGCACGGAAACTTCGTACCACCCGCACCCGGATAGCCCTTGAAAGCGGGCTTCGCACCAAGTTCGTCCATCTTCGCCGCTGCGGCTTCTTCGAGATCCCAGGTCGTGACACCCACCTTGACCATCGCGCGCACATGGTCCAGCACCTGCCGGACGACATTGCCGCTTCGACGCATCTTTTCAATCTGCTGCGGCGTTTTTAAAACTATGGCCATGGGCCGATCATCCCCTTCATCCGTGGTCTGAGCTCAAAGCGAACCAGACGGACTTCTAAACCTTGAAACGGCTACTTACGCAGCCGGGCTACTGCTGATTTGATACTGAGCGTGACTTCGTCGACGGGCAGTTCACCGTCAACCTCAGCAAAGCGGCCCTGACCACGATAGTGCTCAACAACCGGGGCTGTCTGCGCTTCGTACGTCTTGATTCTCTGCTCGAAGACGCTCTCAACGTCGTCCGCCCGTTGTTCGAGAGGAGTCCTGTCATCATCGCAAAGCATGTCATGCTTCGGCGGATGGAGGTAGACGTTATAAATGCGTCCGCAGGTAGGACAGCTTCTGCGTCCGGTAATTCGACGCAGCAGCTTAGTATACTCAACCTGGATACTGATCGCAACCACGTCCAGGCTTCCGGGGGTGGCGCTTAGCCTCTCATCCAGCCAGTTCGCCTGCGCCAGGGTGCGGGGATAGCCGTCCAGGACATAGCCATGGCGGGTATCAGGAGAGGCTAGCCGGGCTGCGACCATCTCGTTGACCAGGTCGTCAGAAACCAGTTTTCCCTGCTGCATTTTCTGCATGTCTTCGACCGGGAGCTTCCCGGCACTCAGAAGCCGCTCTGCTAGCGCGCTGGGAACGGTCGTATGATTCTTAACCTCGCGCAGTATGTCCCCGGTTGAAATCTGCGGGATACCCCACGCGGCCATCAACGCCTTGGCTTGCGTACCCTTGCCGACACCGGGAGCCCCGAGGAGAAGGATCGGTCCCATGAGTCCTGGTGCAGGCGGCGCTTCGTCTGCAAGATACGCAGCCAATCCTGTTACCACGCCTTACGACCACGCACGCGACCACTGCGTGGCGAAAAGCCCTCGTAGTGGCGCATGATGAGCTGCGATTCGATCTGGTTCACTGTGTCCATCGCGACGCCGACGACGATCAGCAGCGAGGTGCCGCCGAAGTAGAAGGTGATGCCCAGGCCGTGCGTCACCCAGGTCGGGAACTTGTCAAAGACGAAACCCACAAAGGGCAGGTCATTTAGGTGAATACCACTGATGAGGATGGTTGGGATTAGGGTGATCAGGATCAGGTAGATCGCGCCGACCAGTGTGATACGCGTCAGGATGTCGTTGATGTAGTCGGACGTGCGCTTGCCGGGGCGGATTCCCGGGATAAAGCCGCCGTACTTGCGCATGTTGTCAGCAATGTCATCCGGCCGGAACACGATAGAAATGTAGAAGTAGGCGAAGAAAACAATGGCAGCCGCCTGGAGCAGGACATACCAGGGCTCGCCTACACGGAGGCCATCGAAGATGCGGGTCATGACGGCACTATTGCGTACCCACCCGACGTTGGCGAAGAGCAGCGGCGCGGAGAGGATCGAGCTGGCGAAGATTACCGGCATGACGCCGCCGGAGTTGACCTTCAGCGGAAGATGAGTTGATTGACCGCCCATCATGCGCCGGCCAACGATCCGCTTGGCGTACTGTACAGGGATGCGACGCTCGGAGCGCTCCACGTAGACGATGAAGGCCACGATCGCGATCATGGCGACAACCAGGATGATCAAAGCGGGAACGGTGAATGCACCCCAGGCCTGGGTCTTCGCCTTATCGTATAGTTCCGAGATACCGCGCGGCAGGCCAACGACGATGCCGGCAAAGATTAGCAGGCTCATGCCATTACCGATGCCGCGATCAGTGATCTGTTCACCCAGCCACATGATGAAAGCCGTACCGGTAGTCAGGGTGACGACAGTCATCGCAACGAAGCTGAATCCAGGTATCAGGGCGTAGTGCTGGCCGGACAAAGTCAAGGCGATCGCCATGGACTGGACGACACCGAGGATGATCGTCAGGTAGCGGGTCCACTGCGTGATCTTCCGGCGGCCCATCTCGCCTTCTTTTTGCAGCTTGGCGAGTGGTTCATAAACGACAGTCAGCAACTGGAAGATAATCGATGCCGTTATGTAAGGCATGATGCCGAGCGCAAAGACGGTGAAGCGGCGCAGGTTGCCACCGCTGAACAAGTCAACCAGGCCAAGAGCCGAACCACTGTTCTGATCGAAGAACTGCGACAACAGCGTAGTGTTCACGCCGGGTGTCGGGATGTGAGCGCCCAGGCGATACACCGCCAGCATCGCCAGGGTGAACAGTACACGCTTGCGTAGGTCCGGAACACGGAAGATGTTAGCTAACTTCTCAAACATGTAGGTTCACTCGGCTGCTGAAAGAAGGTTGATCGGAGAAAGCAAGAGTTAAACCGCGGCAGGCTCGGATCCAAGTACGATTGCTTTGCCGCCGGCCTTCTCGATCTTCTCCTGCGCGGACTTCGAGAACTTATGCGCATGAATCGTGACGGCAGTCGTCAGTTCACCGTCACCCAGCACCTTGATGAGGGCGTTCTTCTTCGAAACCCAGCCATGGCTCTTGTACGTGTCGATTGTGACCTCGTGCGCGCCGTGCTGTTCCTGTGCTTCGGCAATGCGCTGCAGATTGATGACGACGTACTCGGTACGGAAGATGTTGGTAAAGCCGCGCTTAGGCAGACGACGATGCAGTGGCATCTGGCCGCCCTCGAAACCACGCATCAGGCTCGAACCTGAACGCGATCCCTGACCCTTATGGCCGCGTGTGGATGTCTTGCCCATGCCGGAACCCATACCACGGCCGACACGCTTTTTATTGCTGTTGGCGTTTTTAGGCGCACGTAGATTGGAAAGATTTGTTGCCATGTATTCCTCGCTCAACGCCAGACCCTTATGAGAGAGGGTCCGACTCGCTTTGATTTGGTTGCCTGCGCGAGGCAGTCACCTTCTTATTTTGACACATTTGTGGGCCGGTCATCTGGATGATCTTCGTCCAGACAGAACCGGCCCACGCAGGTACTAATTCTCGAGAATACGCACGAGATGCGGGACAGCCTTGACCATACCGCGGATCGAAGGTGTATCCTCGCGCTCGACGATCTGGTTCAGCCGGGTAAAACCGAGCCCGTGGATCACGCGCTTGTGCTTTTCCGGGGTCGCAATTTTCGACCGGAAATACTGTAGCTTCATCATCTTTACGTCTGCCATGTCAATTAAGCTCCTCGACCGTCTTGCCACGCATGGCCGCAACTTCAGCCTTATCGCGCAACTGGACCAGGGCATCAAACGTTGCCTTGATCACGTTATGCGGATTGGCCGAGCCAAGGCTCTTGGTCAACACATTCTGTACGCCTGCTGAAGTCATCACAGCCCGCACTGCACCGCCGGCAATGACGCCAGTACCTTCAGGAGCGGGCTTGAGCAGCACCTGCCCGGAACCGAAGTGGCCCAGAACCTGGTGAGGAATCGTTGTCTCCGTCAGGTTGATGCGGAATAGATTCTTCTTCGCCGACTCAATTCCCTTGCGGATCGCCTGCGGTACTTCCTTCGCCTTGCCTGAACCATAACCAACAACGCCGTGCGCCGGATCGCCGATCACGACCAGGGCCGCGAACGACATATTCTTACCGCCCTTGACGACCTTGGTGACGCGATTGATCGCAACGACCTGATCCTTCAAGTTGAACTGGTTGGCGTCTACCTTCTTCTTCATTGCCATGCTGATTGATCCTTCTCGTCGTGCGCGTGATCGCTCCTCGTTCGAGCGTATCCGTAAATCAATTGTCATCCCGACCGAACTGGCAGGATGCTTTTTGTTGGTTTAGAAATCCAGCCCGGCTTCACGTGCTGCATCAGCTAGAGCCTTGATGCGGCCGTGGTATAGATAGCCGCCGCGGTCGAAGACCACCTTCTTAATGCCCTTTTCCTGCGCCTTCTCTGCGATCAGCTTGCCAATCTCTTTGGCGGAGGCAACATTACCGCCCGTCTTCAGCTTTGCAGCAATGGATGATGCGGAGACAATCGTATGGCCGTTTGCGTCATCGATGACCTGGGCATAAATGTGGTTCAGTGAGCGATACACATTGAGCCGTGGGCGTTGCGCTGTGCCTTCCATCTTCTCGCGGATGCGGAAGTGGACTCGCTGGCGAATTTCGTTTCTCTGTCTCTGCGGAATCATGGTTATGTCTTCCTATAAGCGGAGCTGCCTCGCAGCCCCGTTCGGTTAAAGTTCGTAGTATTACTTGGAGCCCGTCTTGCCGACCTTCTTCTTCAACTTCTCATCGGCGTAGCGCACACCCTTGTTCTTGTACGGGTCCGGCTTGCGCAGCGAACGCATATCAGCTGCAACCTGGCCAACCTTCTGACGATCGATACCGGCAACCGTAATACGGGTCTGCTTCGGGTCGATCGTCGCTGTTATGCCGGTAGGCAGCGGAAACTCAATCTGATGCGAGTAGCCGAGGGTAAACACGACCATGTTCTTACCCTTCAACTCGGCACGGTAGCCGATGCCGACAATGTCGAGGTCCTTGGTCCACCCCTGCGTGACACCATGCACTGCGTTGAACACCAGTGCGCGGGTCAGGCCGTGAACACCCGCCTGCGAATCGTTCTCGCGCGACGCAATGATCTGGTTGTCCTTGGTCTCAAGAGAGATGCCGGGGGCGATCAGGGCGCTCAGCTTGCCTTTAGGACCTTCAACCAGGACGGTATTGCCCTGGATTGTGTACTTCACTCCGCTGGGGAGTGGGATGGGCTGTCTTCCAATACGTGACATTGTTCCTAATCCTTATGGCTTGCGAGTCCCGGTGCCTTGTTAAGGAGTTCCGTTCCACTGCAGCCTGCCGAGTCGTTCCTACCCCGGCAATCACTCTCAACTCAATCTTTGACTCAATAGTTGCGTCCGTTCAGCCATCCAGAGCCACGCCAGAGGCGTCGACGCCGTGCGACCGGCATTACCAGACTTCGCAGAGGATTTCGCCGCCTACACGTTCGCGACGGGCCTGTTTGCCGGTCATGACACCGCGTGGAGTGGTGAGGATCGAGATACCGAACCCACCCTGAACGCGCTTGATCTCATCGCGACCGACGTAGACGCGGCAACCGGGACGCGAGATGCGTGTCAGGTCACGAATAGCTGCTTCGTTGTTAGCGCCATATTTCAGATACACACGCAGAATGGCACGGCCTTCTTCTTCAGTGGCCTTGTAGTTGGCGATGTAGCCTTCTTCCTTCAGAATGCGCGCAATCTCCGTCTTCAGCTTCGAAGCGGGGACGTCCATTTTCTGCTGGCGTGCACGGATGGCATTGCGGATACGTGTCAGAAAATCGGATACAGGATCGGTCAGACTCATTCTTTCTCCTTCATCTCCCGTTCGCTTCCGGATTGCCTACCGGAAGAACCAGCGGAGATGGTGTTACAAAATTTATGAACTACCAGCTTGACTTCACGACGCCTGGGATATCGCCCCGGAGCGCCAGCTGGCGGAAGCAAAGACGGCAGACACCGAACTTGCGAAGGAAGGCACGAGGACGGCCGCAGAGCTGGCAGCGGTTGTGCTGGCGGCTGGAAAACTTCGGCTTCTTTGCATCTTTAACGCGCTTTGCAGTAGTAGACATATTTCCTTCTATCCTCTCGAACTAGGCAGCCGTACGGAACGGGACACCGAAGGCGCGAAGTAATGCGCGGGCGTCGTTGTCCGTCTGGGCAGTGGTCACAATCGTGATATTCATGCCTTTCAGCTTCTCGACCTTTGCATAATCGATCTCCGGGAAGATCAGCTGATCGCGAATACCGAGGGTGTAATTGCCGCGCCCGTCAAAGCTCTTCGTCGAAACACCCTTGAAGTCGCGCACACGGGGCAGGCCGATGGAGATCAGACGGTCCAGAAACTCGTACATAATCTCGCCGCGCAGAGTAACCATGGCGCCGATAGGCATTCCTTCGCGAACCTTGAACGCCGCAATCGATTTCTTCGCGCGCGTCGTCACCGGCTTCTGGCCCGCAATGGTAGCCAGGTCCGCGACCAGCGGATCGAGCAGCTTAACGTTCTGGGTCGCTTCGCCGAGACCCATGTTCAACACAATCTTTTCAAGCCGGGGAACAGCCATCGTGTTCTTCAGATCAAGCTCTTTCTGCAACGCCGGCTTGATCTCTTCGTTGTACTTCTTGCGAAGTCTGGAATGCTTTTTCTCAGTTGCCATTGTTCTCTCTTTTCTCGTGCGTCCGGTCTCGGATTGGTGCAGACTGCCCGTCTACCGTTACGGACCTCATCTGTTACGAGTTACTTCTTCTTAGTCGCCAGTGTATTACCGCATTTCTTGCAGACGCGCACCTTGGTATCGCCTTCCAGCTTGTGGCCAACCCGGGTCGGACCGCAGGTGCCGCAGACCAGCAGGACGTTCGAGATGTGAATCGGCGCTTCCTGCTCTGCAATGCCGCCCTTGATGTTCTTCTGCGGGTTCGGCTTGACGTTCTTCTTGATCACGTGGACATGCTCGACCAGGATGCGGTTGTCATCTGGCATGACGCGAAGTACGCGTCCCTGCTTACCGCGGCTGCTGCCCGAGATGACCTGTACCGTGTCGTTCCGTTGAATGCTCAGTGCCATGACTTATCTCTCTTCTCTTCACTCGCCCGATCACTCGACCGGAAATCCCCACTCACCTTGTCATCCCGACCGGAGCGAAGCGGAGGGACCTGTATTTCCTGAACTGCCCCAGTGCCTAGATAACTTCCGGCGCCAGCGACACAATCTTCAAAAACTTCTTCTCGCGCAGCTCGCGGGCTACCGGTCCGAAAACGCGTGTTCCGACGGGCTCGCCGGCATCATTAATCAGTACGGCCGCGTTCGAGTCGAAGCGGATGTACGTGCCATCCCTACGGCGGTATTCCTTGTGCGTACGGACAATGACGGCCTTGACGACCTTGCCCTTCTTTACCTGGCCATCCGGTGAAGCTTCTTTTACAGCGGCAGTGACGACATCGCCAAGGCCAGCCTTTTTGCCACTCGATCCGCCAAGGGGAAGAATGACCTGCAGCTTGCGAGCGCCGGAGTTGTCGGCAACTTCAAGCATCGTTCTCATTTGTACTGCCATGTTCTTACTCTCCCCTGAACGTACCTAGACTTTTTATCCCGACCGATGCGGAGGGATATGCCATTTCTCTGCTGACTACTTTGCCGCCAACGCAGCCGCGTCTTCTATAAGTCCCAGCGCCGAACGACGAACGATCTCTTCGAGGTTCCAGCGCTTGAGCTTGCTCAGCGGCCGGCACTCACGAATACGGACGACATCGCCAACGTGCGCGGTATTGGTCTCGTCGTGCGCGTAAAACTTCTTGGTCGTCTTGATGACACGCTTGTATTTAGGGTGAGCGCGGCGCATTTCGACTGCGACCACGATCGTTTTTGCCATCTTGGTCGATGTAACGTGACCGACCTTCTCATTACGGTGCGAAACGTGTTCGCCCTGTGGTGCTGATGTCTCTTCTGGCTTCGTATCCGTCATGACTTACCGGCTTCCCTTCTTTGTCTTCTTGGCCGGCGCTGCCTTTGCCGGAGTGGCAATGCCAAGCTGCTGCTGGCGGGCTACTGTCTTGATTCGGGCAATGTCCTTGCGCAGACCACGGATCCTTTTGATACCTTCAGTCTGTCCCAGCTTGGCCTGGAAGCGCAGCCGGAAAAGCTGCTCCGAGGCCTGCTTCTCCTCGTGCTTCAACTCCGTCTCACTCAGGTTCTTAATCTTTTCGAGTTCCATGTCTCTTCTCTTCCGGGGACTTGATTCTCCCCACGCGAACTAATTACCGGCCCGCTTTTACTTGGCAACGACTACTTGGCAACGACCGCGGTCGCTTTTACGTCATGACGCATAACGAAACGCGTCCGAAGTGGCAGCTTGTGCGAAGCAAGTCGCATGGCTTCCATTGCAACTTCAGGCGCCACACCTTCCATCTCGAACAGCAGCTTGCCTGGACGAACGACCGCCGACCAGTGGTCCGGTGCGCCTTTACCTTTACCCATACGGGTCTCAGCTGGCTTCTTGGTGATGGGCTTATCCGGGAAAATACGTAGCCAGATTTTGCCGCCGCGCTTGATGAAGCGGGTCATCGCAATACGGCTGGCTTCAATCTGCCGGTCCGTAATGTAACCACACTCCATCACCTTCAAACCGTAATCACCGAACGCCAGCTCGGAACCGCGCCACGCTTTGCCCTTCATACGGCCGCGCTGCTGCTTACGGAACTTCACCTTCTTGGGCATCAACATAACGAAACTCCAGCTTCTCGCCGTGAACTTGACTTAACTCTTGCTACTACCAAACTCGAACCAGCCCTGAGCCACACGGGATTGTCCGCATGCGGCACAGGACTTAAGTTAAAACGCCCCGGTGCCCACGGATTGCGGCTGACGGCGCTTCTGTTCATAAATGTCACCGCGATAGACCCAGGTCTTGACGCCGATGATGCCGTACGTAGTGTGCGCTTCCGCAAACCCGTAATCGATATCGGCCCGCAGTGTGTGCAGCGGCAGACGACCTTGGAGATACCATTCGGAGCGGGCGATTTCATTGCCATTCAGGCGCCCCGAAACACGCACCTTGATGCCTTTGCAGCCGAAGCGCAAGGCAGAATCAACCGCCTTCCGCATCGCCCGACGAAAGCCGACGCGCTTTTCCAGCTGCAGAGCGATATTCTCCGCCACCAGCTGCGCATCCAGTTCTGGCTTGTTCACTTCTAGGATATCAATAAATACGTCGCGATTGGTACGCTTCTGCAGATCAAGCTTCAGCTTTTCGATCTCGGCGCCCTTACGACCGATAACAATGCCCGGGCGCGCAGTGCGGATAATCAGGCGCAGCTTGTTGCCAGGACGCTCGACTTCGACCGAGCTTACACCAGCAGCCTTCAGCTTTTCCTTCAACTCTGCCTTCAGCTTGACATCTTCGACCAGCAGCTTGGCATAATCGCGGACCGTGAACCAGCGTGAACGCCATGGCTTGTTGACGCCAAGCCGAAAACCATAAGGATGGACTTTCTGTCCCATATTGTTCCTTTACTCCCCGGCCTTCGGGGATGTGTAGTTCTTCTTTTTCGCAGGTGACTTCTTGGCAGCTGCTTTCTTGTTCGCAGCTTTTTTGACAGCTGCGCCGCGTGCTGCTGCTCGCGCCAGGAGACCCTTCTTCTTTGCGGGTGCTGCGGTTTCGGACTCGGTCGGATCCACTGCGCCTGCTGCTTTGCGCTCGGCTACCGAGATAGAGATGTGTGACGTCCTGCGCTGGTAACGAAAAGCACGGCCCATCGGCGCGGGGCGAATACGCTTGAGACGCGGGCCATCATTGGCGATCGCTGACTTGACGAAAAGATTGTCGACATCCACATCCAGACCCTTCTCTTCGCTCAGATAGTTGGCGTTCTGGATGGCTGAACGCAGCACCTTTTCGACCAGCGGGGCAACACCCTTCTTGGTGAAGGCGACGGTCTGGAGTGCATCCTCCACGCGCCGGCCCTTGATCAGATCCAGCACCAGGCGCGCCTTCTGCGGCGAGACGCGCTGGAACTTGGCTTCCGCCCTGAATTCTCGTGTGTCCAATTGCATTTCGTTATGCCTTCCCTGCCCAACCGATTTGTCATCCCGACCGAAGTGGAGGGATCTGCTTTCAATCTTTCAACCCACAGGCGTCGATGCCCGCGCGGCCAGCACTCAGCGCGGCTTTGAGGCTGCTTCCGACGTCTTGGCCGAGTGCCCCTTGAAGGTCCGTGTCGCCGAAAACTCACCCAGCTTGTGACCAACCATGTTTTCCGTCACATAGACCGGAATAAACTTCTTGCCGTTATGCACGCCAATAGTGTGACCCACCATGTCTGGGTGGATAGTCGAACGGCGCGACCAGGTGCGAATCAGCTTCTTGTCATTCGCCTGGTTCATGACGTCGATCTTCACCATCAGGTGCGTGTCGATAAACGGGCCCTTCTTTGTCGAACGTGCCATCGAATTCCTCTTGTCCTTCTTCGTTGCTCTTCGCTGCCAGCCTCTATCCCGCCGGATTGAAGAGTTACTTGGTGCGGCGTCCGACGATGAAGCTGTCTGTCCGCTTGTTGTTACGTGTCTTGTAGCCACGCGTCGGCTGGCCCCACGGGGTTACCGGGTGACGTCCGCCTGAAGTCTTGCCCTCACCACCACCGTGCGGGTGATCGACCGGGTTCATCGACACACCGCGGTTCGTGGGGCGAATGCCCTTCCAGCGGTTGCGTCCTGCCTTGCCGATCGAGACGTTTTCGTGATCCGTATTACCCACCTGGCCAATGGTTGCCATGCATTCAACCAGCACGCGACGAGTCTCGCCGGAAGGCAACTTGAGAAGAGCATAGTCGCCCTCTTTGGCCACGAGCTGTGCCTGTCCACCAGCTGAGCGCACCATCTGCGCGCCCTTGCCTGGGCGAAGCTCGACATTGTGAACAGTCGTACCGGACGGGATGTTCTTCAGCGGCAGTGCATTGCCGACGAGAATATCAGCTTCCGGACCGCTCATAATCATCTGTCCCACCTTCAGCCCAACGGGCTGAATGATATAGCGCTTCTCACCATCGAGATAGTTGATGAGCGCAATCCTCGAAGAGCGGTTGGGATCATATTCGATCGTCGCAACCTTGCCCGGAATACCAAACTTTTCACGCTTGAAGTCGATCAGCCGCAGCATCTTCTTATGCCCGCCGCCATGGTGACGCATAGTCATGCCACCGGCACTGTTACGACCACCGGTACGCTGTTTGACTACCAGCAGTGGCTTGTGCGGCTCGTTCGTCGTGATGTCATCCGTCACCAGCGTCGTGGTAAAACGCAACGACGGGGTAATCGGTCTATATTTCTTGATCGCCATCTTCATCTCCAGAGGTACTGCGTACCTCTTGGTCTGGATACTTGGTAGGTCAAACTGCTATAGGCTGTCGACGTATTCCGGCATCTTCTCGCCAGCTTTCAAGCGCACATAAGCCTTCTTCCAGTCAGGGCGATAGCCGGAGAACTTACCGCGGCGGCGCTCCTTGCCAAAGAAATTCGCAGTACGAACTCCCTCAACCTTGACCTTGAACAGGGCTTCAACCGCCTGCTTCACTTCAGTCTTGGTGGCCTTGTCGGAAACTTCAAAAACCAGGGTATTCTCGGTCTCTTTTACGCCCAGGCTTTTCTCTGAGATCAGCGGGCGGCGGATGACGTTATAAGTTGTCGGCATTACGCTACCTCTTTCTGTGCAGCAGCCAGCTTGCGCTTGGAGACGGACTTCTTCAGCGATTCCTGCAACTGCTCAATCGCAGCGCGTGAGAAAATTGCGCGGTCATAGCGCAGAAGATCATATGGATGAACTTCGTTGCTCAAGACCAGCTCGACATTCTCGAGATTGCGCGAACCCAGGATCACCTTCACGCCCAGCTGACTACCACTCTCGACAAGCAGAGCTGTCCGCTTCGCCTCAAGCGTGTTCAGCGCCTTACGATACAGCTTGGTCTTGCCTTCGTTCAGCTCCAGGCTCTCGACAACGGTCAGCTTGCCATCAGCAAGCTTGACCGCAAGCGCCGCACGAAGCGCGCCCAGCAGCTTCTTCTTCGGAAATGCGTAGTCATACGAGCGGGGCTGCGGTCCATGAACCGTGCCGCCATGACGCCAGAGAGGCGAACGCACTGAACCCACACGAGCGCGGCCGGTTCCCTTCTGCTTCCACAACTTCTTGCCCGAACCGGCAACCAATTTGCGGTTCTTAGTCGCGGCCGTTCCCTGGCGCAGCGCAGCTCGGTAATGCTTAACTGCTTCCCACAGGAGGCCCTCGTTCAACTGACTCGATCCGAAGACTTCTTCAGCCAGCTCGAGCGAGCCAACTTTTTCTCCGCCGAGATTGAATACATCAATGTTTGCCATCGTCTGCTCTTCCCGCTTGTGTCATCCCGACCAAAGCGAAGCGGAGTAGAGGGATCTGCACTTCCCCTCGCTCCCGCTCAAATCAATTTGTTATTTCTTTTTCCCGGCAGATGCCTTCTTCGAAGCTTTCAACGGATCGACAGTGCCGGCACCGCCGAATCCACGACGCTCACGCGGCGGCGACTTCGGCTTCGAGATTAGTACATACCCCTCACGCGGACCCGGAACTGCACCCTCGACCATGATGAGGTTCTCTTCGACATCAATCCCGCGGATGCGCAGGTTGCGAACCGTGATGCGGTCGACGCCAAAGTGACCCGGCATACGCTGTCCGGGAAATACACGCGACGGGAACGATGAAGCACCGATCGAACCCTGCACCTGGAACATGTGTCCGTGCGACTTGGGACCGCCGCCAAACCCGTGTCGGCGCACAACACCTGCGAAACCACGGCCCTTGCTTGTACCGATGACATCGACCCACTTCTCATCAGAGAAGATATCAACCAGGACGCGGTCGCCGGCTTTCACCGTCTCTTCAACGTTGTTAGCGACTTCTTCGCCTTCACTAGCAGCCTTAACCTTGACCTTGTCGACGCCGACTTCGCGCGTGATCTTGACCGGAGGCACATTGCTCTTGTCGAAGTGGCCCTTCATGGGCTTGTTAACCTTCGAACTCTTTACAAATTCGACCAAACCAATCTGCGCGGCCTCATAGCCATCGGTCAGCATCGTCTTCAGTTGCGTGATCACGCACGGACCAGCTTGCAGGACAGTGATGGGATGAACTTCACCCTTCTCATCGAATACCTGCGTCATGCCGATCTTTTTACCGATAATTCCTGTAACTGCCATGCTTCCCTTTCCTCATCATGCGCATATCAAAGCGGCGCACTGCCGGTGTTGCTTTAATTAGACCCTTGTCATTTCGGCCGAAGCGAAATCTACTTCTCGAAAGCCTTAATCTCTACATCCACACCAGCCGGCAGATCAAGCTTCATCAGCGCGTCCACTGTCTGCTGCGTCGGCTCGAGGATATCGATCAGACGCTTGTGCGTACGGATCTCGAAAGCCTCGCGCGATTTCTTGTCGACGTGGGGCGAACGGAGCACGCAATACTTGTTCTTGACGGTCGGCAGTGGAATCGGTCCAGCTACCTGCGCGCCGGTACGCTTGGCTGTATCGACGATCTCGCCTGTCGATGTATCGAGCACGCGATAGTCATACGCCTTCAACCGGATACGAATTCTTTGTCCTACCATGTCAGCTAATCTTTCTGTACTTGCAGTCATCCAGAACTGCTCGCACCCAACTAAACTTTTAGAGCCTGAGCGAAGCGAAGGACCTTCATCCTTCACTTCCCCCAGCCTTTGCACTTCATGCCGAAGGCGTCTACGCCCGTACGGCCAGTACTACTTGATGATCTCCGAGATGGTACCGGCACCGACTGTGCGTCCGCCTTCGCGGATCGCAAACCTCAGTCCCTTTTCCATCGCGACCGGCGTGTGCAACTCGATCTCAAGCGCCACGTTGTCGCCCGGCATCACCATCTCCACACCTTCCGGCAGCTTCGCCGTGCCCGTCACGTCCGTCGTACGGAAGTAGAACTGCGGACGATAGCCGTTGAAGAACGGCGTGTGACGACCGCCTTCTTCCTTGCTCAGGACGTAGATCTCGCCCTTGAACTTGGTGTGCGGCGTAATCGATCCCGGCTTGGCCAGGACCATGCCGCGCTCCACATCTTCCTTCGCGACGCCGCGCAGCAGGAGACCTGCGTTGTCGCCCGCCAGACCTTCATCCAACTGCTTCTTGAACATCTCAACGCCAGTCACAACGGTCTTGCGCGTGTCGCGAAAACCGACGATCTCGGCTTCTTCGCCGACTTTCACCTTGCCGCGCTCGATACGACCGGTCACTACCGTGCCACGGCCGGAGATCGAAAAGATATCTTCAATCGGCATCAGGAACGGCAGCTCGATCGCACGGGCCGGCAGCGGAACATTCGCATCGACCGCAGCCATCAGCTCGTCGATCTTCGCTTCCCACTGTGCCTCGCCATTCAGACCACCCAGGGCGGAGCCGCGGATGACCGGTACATCGTCGCCGGGAAAGTTGTACTTCGACAGCAGCTCACGCACTTCCATCTCGACCAGGTCGGTCAGCTCTTCGTCCTCGACCGCATCGCACTTGTTCAGGAAGACCACGATGTACGGCACACCCACCTGGCGTGCCAGCAGCACGTGCTCCTTGGTCTGCGGCATCGGGCCGTCGGTCGCGGCGACGACGAGAATCCCGCCATCCATCTGCGCAGCGCCGGTGATCATGTTCTTGATATAGTCGGCGTGGCCCGGGCAATCGACGTGCGCGTAGTGACGGTTCGCCGTCTCGTACTCAACGTGCGAAGTCGCGATCGTAATACCGCGCTCGCGCTCTTCAGGAGCGTTGTCGATCGTGTCGAACGAACGGAACTTGTTGTTCGGGTTGTGCTTCGACAGCACCTTCGTGATCGCTGCCGTCAACGTCGTCTTGCCATGATCAATGTGCCCGATCGTTCCCACGTTTACGTGCGGCTTTGACCGGTCAAACTTTTCCTTCGCCATCTTGAAACCCTCTCTAAGCTTGTTGCAAACTCAATCAGACCGCTTACTACTTGTTCGTCTGGTTGCGGCCAATGATCTCTTCGGAGATCATCCTGGGCGCTTCTTCATACCGGGCAAAATGCATCGTGTAGGAAGCACGGCCCTTCGTGGAACCACGAATCTCGTTCACGTAGCCGAACATTTCTTTTAGCGGCACGAGCGCCTTTACGATCTGCGAACCACCGGCATGCTCGACGCCTTCGATACGGCCGCGGCGTGAGTTCAAGTCGCCGATGATCGTGCCCATGTACTCTTCCGGAACCGTGACTTCAACTGCCATCACTGGCTCAAGCAGGACAGGACTTGCTTTGCGCGCTGCTTCCTTGAAGGCCATGGATCCGGCAATCTTGAAAGCATTCTCATTCGAATCCACATCATGGTAGCTGCCGTCGTAGAGCGAAACCTTGACATCAACGACTTCGTAGCCGGCCAGAATGCCGCCCTGCAGCGCCTCGCGGATGCCCTGCTCCGTCGGCTTGATGTACTCCTTCGGAACCGTTCCGCCCTTGGTGTCATTGGTGAAGACGAACCCGCCGCCCGTTTCGTTCGGCTCAATGCGGATCTTCACGTGGCCATAGTTACCCGAGCCGCCGGTCTGACGGATGAACTTGCCTTCTGCCTCTGCACCCTTGCGGATGGTCTCGCGGAAGGCAACACGCGGCTCACCAACATTGGCTTCAACCTTGTGCTCGCGCTTCATGCGGTCAACGAGAATTTCTAGATGCAACTCGCCCATGCCGCTGATGATCGTCTGCGAAGATTCTTCATCCGTGCGGACCTTGAAGGTTGGATCCTCATCGGCGAGACGCGCCAGCGCCATACCCATCTTTTCCTGGTCAGCCTTGGTCTTCGGTTCGATCGCAATCGAGATAACCGGATCAGGGAAGTCAATCGCGCCAAGAGCAATCGGATGGTCCGGCGAGCAGAGCGTATCGCCCGTCTTTACTTCCTTCATGCCAACAGCCGCGCAGATATCTCCGGCGTAGATCTCGCTGATCTCTTCACGCTTGTTCGCATGCATCTTCACCAGGCGTCCGACGCGCTCCGTCTTGCCGGTACGCGGATTGACGATGGTGTCGCCCGTCTTCAGGTAGCCCGAGTAGATACGAATAAACGCCAGCTTGCCGAATGGATCGTTGACCAGCTTGAAGCCCAGCGCGGAAAACGGCTCGGCATCATCAGCCTTGCGAATCAGGATCGTCTCTGGATTCGAAGGATCGATGCCTTCAGCCGGCGGAACATCCAGCGGGCTCGGCAGGTAATCGACGACTGCGTCCAGCAGCGTCTGAACACCTTTGTTCTTGAAGGACGAGCCGCAAAGCACTGGGAAGATACTCATCGCGATGGTCGCGGAACGAATACCGGCCTTCAATTCTGCATTGGTCGGAAGTTCGCCTTCAAGGAACTTATGCAGCAGGTGGTCATCGAATTCGGCGACGGACTCGATCAACTGCAGCCGGAAAGCTTCGGCCTTCTTCGCAAGTGCCACCGGAATTTCTTCGACGGTGTACTCGGAGCCCATCTCTTCATCTTTCCAGACAATGGCCTTCATCTCGATCAGGTCGACAACACCCTGGAAATTTGCTTCTGCGCCAATCGGAATCTGGATAGCGACCGGACGCGCGCCGAGACGCTTGCGAATGGTCTCGATTACGTACTCAAAGTCAGCGCCGGCTTTGTCCATCTTGTTCACAAAGCAGATACGCGGAACCTTGTACTTGTCGCCTTGCCGCCACACTGTTTCAGACTGCGGCTGCACGCCGGATACGGAATCAAACAGCGCGACTGCGCCGTCGAGTACACGCAGCGAACGCTCGACCTCGGCCGTAAAATCCACGTGGCCAGGAGTGTCGATGATGTTGATGCGGATATTCTTCCAGGTGCACGTGGTCGCGGCGGACGTAATCGTAATGCCGCGTTCCTGCTCCTGCTCCATCCAGTCCATTGTGGCCGTGCCTTCGTGCACTTCACCGATGCGATGGGTAATACCAGTGTAGAAAAGAATGCGCTCGGTCGTCGTCGTCTTCCCGGCGTCGATGTGAGCCATGATCCCAATGTTCCGGCAACGAGTTAAAGGTACTGTGCGAGCCACGTCTGCTTCTCAACTCTTCTCCGGGATCCGATCCCGGCTTTAACGAACAACTAGATACTTAAATACCTGCTGCCTAAATCCCTACCAGCGATAATGCGCAAAGGCCTTGTTTGCTTCGGCCATGCGATGAACGTCTTCCTTACGCTTCATTGCCGCGCCGCGACCGTTGGCCGCATCCAGCAGTTCATTCGTAAGCTTGTCGATCATGCCCTTCTCGCCGCGGGCGCGACCATAGGTCACGAGCCAGCGAATCGCCAGCGACGTACGGCGCTCCGGATTTACTTCGATCGGCACCTGGTAGTTAGCGCCGCCTACACGCCGGCTCTTGACTTCAAGCAGCGGCTTGCAGTTTTCGACGGCCTTCTTGAACAGCTTCAGGGCATCGTCGCCGCCACCCTTGGCTTCAAGGTTCTTCATCGATGTGTAGAAGATGTTCTGCGCGGTTGACTTCTTGCCGCCCCACATCATCGAGTTCACAAACTTGGTGACCAGCGTCGAGTCATAAACTGGATCGGCGGGAACTTCACGCTTTGCGATGTGACCTTTTCTTGGCATTGGCTTATTTCCTAAATTCCTTACGTAATCTCGTTACTTGGCTGCTGCTGCCTTGGGACGCTTCGCGCCATACTTCGACCGGCTCTGCTTGCGATTAGCAACGCCCACGGAATCAAGCGTGCCGCGCACAACGTGGTAACGAACGCCCGGCAGATCCTTCACACGGCCACCGCGGATCAGCACAATCGAGTGCTCCTGCAGGTTGTGGCCGATGCCTGGAATGTAGGTCGTCACTTCAATGCCATTGGTCAGACGAACGCGGGCCACCTTGCGGAGGGCCGAGTTCGGCTTCTTCGGGGTCTGCGTGTAGACGCGCGTGCAGACGCCGCGCCGCTGAGGCGAGCTTTGCAGCGCAGGGGACGCCGTCTTGTACCGCGGGGCCGTCCGGCCCTTCTTCACGAGCTGATTAAATGTCGGCAAACGAAACTCCTTACCTTCTAAAGCCTTTTAGAACCTACGCGGGACGTCCCGCGCACGACCGGAATCTGGGCAAAGCAGGCGCATGCCCGCAATCGTCCAAAAACCTGGCGCTCTACGCTGCGCCCACGTACAACAGACGCTTTCGCGCCTTCGAAACCAAAACACACTCAGGACAAGAATTCCGACGGTGGTCGCACGCTTCGTTTCCGGGGATCAATGTCCGCAGAAAGGGCCTTCCCGGATTCAGGAAGACAGTCGAAGGTCAACTCCGTTTCGAAATTTCTGGCCCGCATAGCTTCCAAAGGTAGGAAGTGTCGCAGGCACAAGTGCGAAGCGTCCGGATCCCTCACACGAACAAATACAGGGATCGCCACAACGATGCTGTCAATAGTGTAACCGAAGAGAGCGCCAGGCGCATGTCCCCAGTCTCGTTGTGCTCCCGGCTGCCCTTAGAAACAGAGAAAAAGCGGCTGCCAGCGGAACCTTCTAACAATAGCAAGGAGTTGTCGGCGGGTCAACCATTTCGCGCATACATCAAAACCATATCGCTAATTAGAACTTTGCAGATGGAATGCCTGTAGTTCCTGCCATTGCTCCCCTCATCTTTGCTGCGCCAAAATCAACTGCTGCACGCAGTAAGCAGCAGGCCGCTAACGCGTAACAATGCCATGCCGAAGATCGTCAGGAAGTCTTATCCACTTCAGCTGTAAGCAAGTACCCGTCCCCGCGGACTTGCAAGACTTGCAGCCGGAACACCAAGCTGCGGCAGAAGTATCAAGCCAATGCCGAACCTCAACTTTGTCCGGCCGCGGGTCCAGCTGCATTCCAGCCGTCCCGGTTAGAGCCTTGACCACGGTAGAACAAGCTTCTCCTGATAGCATTTCCACCATGATCTTCAGGCGTCCCGATCCTTCTCTGCCACTTCTGTCGCGGCACACACATCGCGCTATCTTCTGCCTTTCTCTTCTCAGCATGACTTCGATGACGTTTGCGCAAGCTGCACCGGCGCCTGATCCACGCATCACGCAGATCCTGGCTTCGCTCGAGAAAGTGCAGAGCATCTCGGAGACAGCCATTTCGCCGGACGGCCAGCACCTGGCCTGGGTGCTGGGCGGCAAGAGCGGCAGCGTGATTATGCTGGGTGGTCCGCAGGGACAGGATGCGCATCGGGTGACGACGGCCGCGAAGAACGCTGATTGCTCAAGCAGCGGCATCGCCTTTTCGCCGGATTCATCGAAGCTCGCTTTTCTGTCGGATTGCGCTTCGACCGCGGGTGAGGCAAAGCCTGGCGAAGGTCGCGTCACCCAGGATGACCTCTTCCTGCTCCCCATCGCTGATGCGAAGGCTAAGGCAAAGCAGCTGACTCACTTCCACGGCTACGTGGATCGGCCTGCGTGGTCGCCGGATGGCAAGCAGATCGGCATTCTCTATACCGAGGGGGCGACGCGGCCTTCCGGTGCGCTCGATGCGATGAAACCGCCAGCGGGCGTGATTGGCGTCGAAGGACTGGAAGTGGCGCGTGTCGCAGCAGTCGATGCAGGTTCCGGCCAGGTAAGCGTCATTACACCTGCGGGGCTGTTCGTCTACGAGTTCGACTGGTCTCCCGACAGCAAGAAGCTGGCGTATGTCGCGGCTCCGGCTCCGGGCGAGAATAACTGGTGGGTGGCGAAGCTGTATACGCAGCCGGTGATGATCGACAATGGTGCTGCTGCGCCAGCCAAGCTGGGTGGCCGCGCGGCCTTTGATCCCGGAGCGCTGCTCGATCCGGTTACCGTCCAAGGTCCGCTGCATGGCCTGCAGATCGCGGTGCCGCGCTGGTCGCCGGATGGATCGAAGATCGCGTTTATCGGCGGCTTGATGAGCGACCAGGGCGCGACCGGTGGCGATGTATATCTCGTCGCTGCTACAGGTGGTGACCCGGTCAACCTGACCGCCTCGACGACAGCGACCCCCGCCTGGCTCGAATGGCTGAGCAACAGTAAGTTGATTATCACGGCAGTTGATAAGGGGATGAGCCAGGTATCGGAAGCCACACTTGGCGAAACAGCGCTCGGCCCAGCGGCTACTGATAACACCGGTGTTTCCTCCCTGAGCCGAACCGTATATACCCTCCAGCAGTCGGTCTTGTTTACGCTTCCTGCCAGCATTGGCGATGGACGGCTAGAGTTGAGCCTTGCCCTCGCCAGGAATGGCACTGCGGCCTTCGTGTCGACTTCATTCGACCAGGCGCCGGAAGTCTACACAGCCAGACTGAAAGCAGGCGCGACACCGACCGCTGCTACGCATGTCAACGATGCACTGAAGCCCACGTGGGGCAAGGCTGAATCGGTCACCTGGACGAATGACGGGTTCGATGTACAGGGGTGGCTGATACCGCCGGCAAACTACGACGCGGCGAAGGACCAGGGGAAGAAATATCCGATGATCGTGATGGTGCATGGCGGGCCATCCTCTGCGGTGCTGCCGCGCTGGCCGGGCGTTGGCTATGGCGGAATTCCCTTCTCGACTCTCGGCTATTTCGTGCTGATGCCCAACCCGCGGGGCTCCTATGGGGAAGGCGAAAAGTTTACCCAGGCGAACGTCAAGGACTTCGGCTATGGCGATCTGCGCGACATCCTCGCTGGCGTCGATGCCGTCGAGAAGAAATATCCCGTCGATGACAAGCGTCTCGGCCTGACGGGCTGGAGCTACGGCGGCTTTATGACCATGTTTGCCGTCACGCAGACGAACCGTTTCCAGGCCGCGGTCGCCGGCGCCGGCATCAGCAACTGGCAGAGCTATTACGGCGAGAATTCGATCGACCAGTGGATGGTGCCGTTCTTCGGGGCAACGGTTTACGACGATCCGAAAATCTATGCGAAAAGCTCGGCTATCGAGTTCATCAAGCAGGTGAAGACGCCGACCCTGGTGGTCGTGGGCGATCGTGATGGCGAATGTCCTTCGCCACAGTCCTTCGAGTTCTGGCACGCGTTGAAGGCGGAGCATGTGCCGACTGAGCTGGTCGTCTACCCGAATGAAGGCCATCACTTCCGTGACCCTGCTCACCAGGCAGACGTGCTACAACGCTCGCTCACCTGGTTCCAGGAGCATATGGGACCGGCCGCTGCGAACCGCAACGATGCAAGCGTCTCCGGCGCCTTCTAGGACGAAAGGCTGCTGCACGCGCGGATTCGCGGGCTATTCCCGACTCCGGTGTGACAGGAGAACGCACACCCGAAGCCTGCGTCTCAGAAGCGAGACGTGGGCACACAGATTCGCAGTTGAAGCTACACGATGCCGGCAACGGGTGGGGGGTGCAGGTCGGAACCGGGAATGGAACGAACAAGTCGCGGAGTCGGCAAGCCGCCAGTCCGACGCCGAAAGGCGCGTCCCGCCGTACGCGCAGTACGTTTTGCTTTACACTCTAGTATCGAAGCAACCCACTTGAAGTGGCAGTACATACCGTCGCGGGTGAGCATCGCTCCGGCGGGGAGGTTTCATGCGGCGGTATCTGATTCTGGCGTTCCTGTTTTGTCTCACCCTTCCCTTTGATCTAGCAGTGACTGGTTGCTACAGAAACCCTGCTGCCAATTTCTGCGAAAACATCGGCTATGGAACCTCGAATTCAGGGATCTCCAGTATCACCCTCGGCCCGGCGACCACCGGCATTTCACTGCCCTACGGCGAGATCGGAACACCAACGGCGCCAGCAGCAAAGAGCTGCACCAACGCCACTGTCTCTGTCAGTTCCTACCAGTACGGCACCTCCGACATGACGATCGCGGACGTCAATCCGACGACGGGATCGATCTGTGCGGGCACCTGGAACCGTACCACCGCCGGTGGCGTCGCCGCCTACACGACCTGCCTGCCGACGGGCAAGACAGGTGTGGCGAATATCACGGCATCCGCCGGAACGGTCACGAGCAATGTCGTGCCGGTGTATGTGCATCCGCAGATCGGCAGCGTGCAGCTGTCGACTACGCCCAGTACCTCTGCCGGTAGTAGTGGTGACGGGAACCAGTGTGTTTCGCAGGGCCAGACGGCAACGCTGGATATCACTGCCTATGCGGCTGGTTCTTCCACACCGCTCTGCGCCCCGAATTCCACCAAGTACCCTGAATGCAGTACCGTGCTGGGCGCTCTTACCTATACGCCGGTGACGGCCAGTGTCGTGACCCTGGGAACGACCCTGGGCACCACCAACATTGCGACCGCCAACCAGCCGGGATCGACTGCAATCACAGCGTCGACCAACACTGGCAACACAACCGGCGGCACCACAACTTCTGCCGCGGGATACTTCTATACCTGCCCACCGGCAACCATTTCGCTCACCGCGAATGGCGTGGCCTGCACCAATGCAGCAGCGGGCACTGCCTGCGTGAACGTCACGCCTAATAACCCGCAGGCGATTACTGCGACCGTCACGGACATCAACAAGAATGTCATTACCGGCCTTAGCCTGACGTATGCCTCGACCCAGCCGGAGAACGTGCCGGTTTCGACTGCCGGCACAATTACATCGGTCTTTCCTGGAACTGCATCAGTAACGGCAATCTGCCAGCCACCCACCTGCAATCCCTCACCGATCAACCAGATCGGCGTGAACGGGACAGGGACGCCGATTGTCAGCAATCCGCTGCTGGTAAACTCCACCGGCACCAGTTCGACCATCCTGTATATGGGTAGTCCGAAGTCCGATTACTACAGTGCCATCGACTTCACCATCGGCAGTGTCAGTACACCGATCAAGCTGCCTTATACGCCCAATTCGATGATCCTTGATCCCACTGGCACCAACCTGTACTTCGGCAGCTACCGCGAACTGATGGTCTATACAGCAGCCACGAGTTCGCTGAGCAAGCAGGATACGACGGTGCCCGGGGTGGTGCTTGCCGTATCACCAAACAACACGACGCTGCTGATCAACGACCAGAACCGCGGGATCTTTTATCTCTACGGGACCGCGGGCACCAGCACCAGCGGCACGACGACCGGTACGGGAACTACTACAACCGGCACATCGACTGCGACAGGGGCAGGGATCATCACGACGTATGGCGGCGTAGGCCAGCATGCTCAGTTCTCGTCCGATGGCAACACGGTCTACATTGTCGGCAATAACAACCTGTACATCCACAATGTGTTCACGGGCTGGAGCACAGTACCACTCAACACCGGGACCGGTGTCAACAACGACGTAACAGCCGCGACCAGCCTCGCGACCGCCTGCGCCGCCAGCATCACTTCTCAGAACGTGCAGGGATCAGCATTGGGCGGCGGGAATGATGCGAATGCACAGTACAACACCTTCTGCTCACCGGATATCGCGCTCGCCATCCCGACGATCGGACCCTTTGTAACAGGCAGTCCCACGAGCGAGAGCCTGGGCTTCTGCCCGAACCTCGAGAATAATCCAACCGTTTATTATCCGGCTGCCGGAACGCTCGGGGCGGCGACCGATCACCTGGTCGCCACAACGAACAGCGAGCATGTCATCGGCGCAACTGCCGGAGCGACACCGCAGCTGACTGACTCGTTCACTGACATTCCGACCGGTGCCTGTCCCCTGTCCAACTTGCCGGGCGTGACGACGCCTGTCTCCTCGCCGCTGAAGATCGGTAACACCAGCAACACGGCACAGCCATTGGCTGGTTACAACATCGGCAGTATCGACCAGGTCGTCGCTTCGACTGATTCCACACTCGCCTTTGTGACCTACCAGGGTACCGGTACGGCGGGCAGCGCCAAGCTTCCGGCTTATAAGATCCCGACCAGTGGGACTGCCGGGACGCTGGTGCCGATCAGTCTCTCCGGCACGTCAACGGCTCCGATCGCCGGAGTCTTCAGCCCGGATACGAAGACGTTCTACGTATCGACGAGCGGTGACAATCTTGTTCACCTGATCTCGACCTCAACGTTGACAGATAGTTCCACTTTGGCGCCGGGCCTGCCGGATGCCAGCGGCAACATTACGCCGGCGCAGTTCCTGGCGGTCAAGGCGCGTACGCTGCCGTAGGCGAAAGTTGGAACTCGAGCGCTCCAGGCGAAGTCCGCACGACGCTCAGACTCCACTCAGCTGCTGATCTTTAACAAGCGGGTCGCCTCCAAAGCGGCCCGCTTGCACGAAGGGTGCTTCGTATCAGACGACAGCCGGCGCTGCGACGTCGCCGGCCAACTGTCCTGCGCTGATCCATTCTTCGAATGCTTCAGCACTTTGTTCCCTGCCAAGGAAGTTCTTGACGAGCTGCGTGCCCGGCTGCGAACCGCCACGGTCCAGTACAGCCGCCCGGTAGCGCATGGCGGCCGGTCCTTCGAGCAAAGAATCCCGCTCGAACTGGTTGAAGAAATCGATCGCGATCACCTTGTCGAAGAGGTAGGTGTAGTAGTTCGACGAGTAGCCGACCAGGTGCGTAAAGCTCGAGTAGAGCCGATTGCCGTCGATCCAGGTATACGGCAGAAAGCGTTGGTACTCGTCCTTCAGCAGTGAATCCAGGTCAAGGGTCGCTGGGTCGCAGTGGTGCACGTCGAGCGAGTAGCGGGTGTAGAAGAGCTGCGTGCGCACCCAGTCCGCGCGGCCAAAAGCGCCGGCGCGATTCATGGTCTGCACCAGTTCCGCCGGGATCGGCTCATCGGTTTTGTAGTGCAGCGCGAAAGTGGCGAGCAGGTTGGGATCGCGGAAGAATTCTTCGAGCATCTGTGACGGCACTTCGACAAAATCGCCTTCCGTGGCAATGCCGCTGATACCAGCCCATGGCTGCTGGCCGCCGAGAATGGCATGCATCAGGTGGCCAAATTCGTGCAGGTAGGTCACGACATCCGAGTGCTGCAGCAGGCCGGGATCGCCTTCATTTCCCTCAAAGCCGCCAACAATTCCGCCTGTGCTCCCGGAAACATCACCCTGCGGAAAATTGCAGATCAGTGCTGCCTCGGGTAGCTTGCGGCCGCGAATGCCAGGCACCAGGGGCGCGGCGCTGAACCACTTGTCCTTGCCTTCGCGGGGATGCATGTCCAGATAGAAGCGGCCGATCAACGCTGCTTTCTCGCCAGCTTCGCCATTCTTTTCGTCATCGCCATTTGGGCCCGCATCGTAGACGTTCCACGCACTCACTGCCGGGTGCCAGACACGCGCATCCCGGGCTGCTTCAAAGCGGACGTGGAAGAGCTTCTCCGCGGTCGCGAGTACACCCGCCTGGACCCGGGAATAGGGAAAATACGGCCGCACCGACTGCGAATCGAAGTCATACGCCGAACGGCGGAACTGTTCCAGCCAATAACTCCGGCTGGCAGCGTCAATTGCCTCCAGATCAGGCTGCTGAGTGCGGGCGAATCCAAGCATGGACGCGTATTCAGCTTCGGCGCCTTTCCGGGTTTTCTCTTCCAGATTGTCAAGAAAACGCAGCATATTGTCCGCCGAACCGATCATCTGGTCAGCCGTTGCCAGGTCAGCCCAGGTTGCAAATCCCAGCAGGTTGGCGACCTCATGCCGGACGGCGAAAAGGTCGAGCATCAACTGCTTGTTGGCCGGGTAGGCGCGCGTGTTGTAGGCGCGGAACATCCTTAGCCGCAGATCGTGGCTCTTCGCAAAGGTCATGACCGGGATGTAGTCGGGAAAGTCTGTGGTGAGGACGATTTTTCCGGCATTCTCACCCTCAGTGGCGGGCTGATGGGAGGCCAGGTAGTCTGCCGGCAGGCCGTCAAGTTCTGCCGCATCCTCGACCAGTACCTGGTTTGCGCCCTCCTGCACATTGCGGCTGATGGTCAGCGCCAGCAGGGTGGCCTTCTCCTGCAGTTCTTTCAGCCGGGCGCGCGTGGCGTCGTCACGATCGACACCGGCAAGTCGGTATTGCAACAGTGTGCGCTCGGAATAGTGACGAGTGGCCTCATCGGCGTCCTTCAGGTCAGCCGCGGCGAGTGCCCGGTAGATCTGCTGATTCAATGAAAGGGCAGTGCCGATCTCCGAGACCTTCTGCGCGAGTGTCTGCGCCATATCGCGGACGGCCTTATCCGGGTAGACACTGTCCATCAAGCCGCATTCGCTTGCCACCTGGCTCAACTCTGCGACAGCATCGTCGTAGGCGCGCCAGGTCTGGTCGGTTGAGCCGCTCCCGCTCTCCAGCTTCACCAGGCGCTCCTGGATACGGCCCAGCCGTTCCTCCGCCCACTTCTGAAGCTCCCCGGCTTCCAGGGCGGCTGGCCCCGCTGTCCAGGCATGACTTTCGACTAAAGCTGCTACGTTTTTCTCTGTCATTCCGATCCCCGTTTCATTCTCATTATCTATCCTGGACTGAGGCATTTCGCCTGGTGAAGGTTCAGGTGTTTTATGAGCGGATGGTCACCAGCCTGTTGACAATTTCATACAAATTGACGCCAGACAGACGCATTCGCCTCAGTTCTCTTGCATACTTGCTTGGCAAGACTTAAGATGCCGCAAACGTACGGATGACTTTGAACGCAAACGCAGCCACGGCCCAGTACCTCCGCTCTCGCATGAGCAGGGTTTGTGTTGCCATCACGGGCGACACGGCGGACGAAATGCTCACCAGGGCGGATGCCGTCGTTCGCGAGAACCCGTTCCTCGAGTTTCGTCTCGACTATCTGGAGAAGCCGCAGCACGCTATCAGCCAGCTTCGCGACTTCCTGTACGAACGGAGTGAAGTCACCGCAGTCGCGACCTGCCGCCGTACAACAGGGGGTGGTCGCTTTCGCGCGACTGCCGCGGCGCAACTGGAAGTACTGAAAGAAGCCGCGAACGCAGGATTTCACCTGGTCGACCTGGAGATCGAGACAGCCGAGGCCATCAGCAAAACCGAATTCGATGCTCTGCGTACCGCACTGGCCGAAAAGGGGACGGGAATCATTCTCTCCTCGCACGACTTCGACGCGACCGGCGACCTGGACAAGACCTTCGACCGCCTGCAGCGCTTCCAGCCCGACTTCATCAAGATTGTTTCGACCGCGAAGCAGCTGTCTGACAATGTGACCATGATGCGCTTCCTCGAGCGCAGAAGCGACGGCGCCAACCTGATCGGTATCTGCATGGGCGACCAGGGGCTGGTGAGCCGCGTACTGGGCGTACGGGCAGGCAGCATTTTTACATTCGCCTCGGCCATTGAAGGCGAAGAGACGGGACCGGGCCAGATTGCGGCGCGCACCCTGCTCGAAACCTATCGCATTGAGCAGGTTGAGCCATCCACGAAGGTATACGGAGTCATCGGGAACCCCATCCGGCACTCACTTTCGCCGTTGATGCAGAACACGGCATTCCGGCGCGAGACTGTCAACGGCGTCTTCCTGGCGCTCGAAACAAAGAAGCTGTCTGATCTGCTGAACCTGGTACGGGAGTTGCCCGTGGCAGGCTTCGCGGTGACGATGCCGTTCAAGCAGGACATCCTCGTGCACCTGGAGAAGACGGATCCGCTGTCGGCCAAGATCGGCGCCTGCAACACGGTAGTGCGCTCCCAGGATGGCCGCCTTTTCGGCTTTAATACGGACGTGGGTGGAATTACACGCCCGATCGAGCGCAGGCTGCCGATCCGCGGCGCGAAGATCCTGGTGCTCGGCGCTGGCGGAGCCGCCCGCGCCGCCGTCTTCGGCCTGATGGACAAGGGGGCAGAGGTTTTCATCCTGAACCGCACGATCGAGACAGCGCAAAAACTGGCGCGGCAGGCGAAAGCGAAGACCATCCGCCGGGACCAGGTGGCGAAGACACACTTCGATGTGATTGTGAACACTACGCCGGCAGGAATGACCGGGCAAAAGCTCACGTCCATACTGGAACCGGATGAATTGAATGCACGCATTGTTTTCGATACGGTCTACCATCCAATCGACACGCCGTTGATCCGTGCCGCCCGGGAAAAGGGTATCGCGGTGATCAGCGGCGTCGAAATGTTCGTACAGCAGGGAGCGCGGCAGTTCGAGATATGGACAGGCAAGCCCGCGCCTGAAGACGAAATGATGCGTGTCGTTCTGCACGCCTTGAAGCGGCGTGCAGAGGCCGGCGCAAATGGGACAGCCGGTGGCAAGGGTGCGCAGGTTATCCCGATCTCTCAGCCGCGCTCTGCCGTGGCTGAACCTGCAGACGCTGCGCTCGTCGAAAATCCCGCGGCATCACTTACAGAAGGGCCCGCACGCGTCACTGAGACAAAGCAGGCAGACGCACCTGCGGAAAGTGCTTCCCGGCCTCATCCGGCCAAAGGGATGATCTCCAGGCCTGCGGGCAAAGATGCATCGGGCGCTGTACTGATACGGGAAGATGCAGTGCCGCCCGCGAAACTGATCGCTAAGACACCCCTCGGGTTGAAGTCTGCGCACACTGCCAGGCCTACGGCTGCTGCTGTGGCGTCGAAGTCAGTGCACTCCAAACCAGTTGCCGCTTCCCGGAATGGAACGCCGCCGAAGACCCCGCCGCCTGCGAAGGTTCTCCCGGGTAAGAGCAGTCCGGCGAAGAATACATCGGGAAAAACTGCCGCCCGGAAGACTGCTGCCGCGCCGCCGATTGTGAGGAAGGCGAAGGGCGGAATCGCCACCGTGTCCGCAAAACACGCAAATGGCAGCTCTTCCGGCAAGAGCCGCGCAGTGAATCATGCCCCGGGCCACGCAACTACGGGTCACGCAACCACGGGCCACGCAACCAAGAGCACGGCCCCTATTGGCCATGCGCGCGGGGGAAAAAAGCTGGTTCCGCCGGCAGGTCGAAATACAACGGCGGCAAAGTCCTCCTCTCGCAGCAAACGTTAGTACGATTCCCGAGAATTCTATTCTCGTGCTACGCCTCCAGAACCAAAACGGGAAAGGTGTACTACATCCCACCATTCGGGCATAGGCATCCCTATGCCCGAAGGTTACGATAGGCACTGTTAGAGCAATCAGCGAGCTACTGTGACGTTTTGAGTGGCATCGGGGTCGGTCCTTTCGTGAGAGAAGACCAGCCGGGACCATCTCTCTCCCCACGACTATTCGCCAGATGCTTCAACGGCATTCGACAAGGATCTGGATTGGTGAACAGCATGTCTACAGCGGCGATTATGGATCAACAGGAATTCCCCGGCGAGCTCTCCGAGACTGAGCAGACTCATACCGAATATGCGCTCGAAGAATCAAAGGGTGGTGCCCCGTCCATCTGGCGCTCACTCATGCACCTCAAACTGCTGCTGCCCTACGTCAGCAAGCTGCTTCCGATCCTCGAAGGCAATTTTTCGAGTGCACTAGCGCCCGTACCTGCCGCCAGGATGGAAAAGCTTGATCTGTCCGAGATCCACTCAGCGGTCGAGACGGTAAACCGCGGTTTCCTCGATCTGCAGGCCGGCAATCGCGACATCCGCACTCAGGTTCAGGAGCAATCAACCCAGCTCAGGCGAATTGACGATCAGTTGATCCGTCTACGAGAATCGACTGAACGCAACACGATGGAGCACCAGGAACTGGTCGAAGACCTGCGGTCCGCATCGAAACTGGTCCGCGGCCTGTCGACCGTCATGATCGTACTGATGATCGTGGTGACGGCGATGGTTGCGTTCATGCTGCTTCACTCGCGCCACTAGAACCAATCACAGCCGGCCTCACCAATCACAGCCGGCCTCACCAATCACAGCCGGCCTCACCAATCACAGCCGGCCTCACCAATCACAGCCGGCCTCACCAATCACAGCCGGCCTCACCAATCACAGCCGGCCTCACCAATCACAGCCGGTCTTAAAAGAGCGTCTCAGGCCGAAGAACAGGGGAGTTGCCACTGGCCAGCTCCCGTGTTCGCATTGGGCTGCGAAATCCGGCGGCGCTCGACAGGCGGGCTTGAAGCTTGCGCTGTTCTGGAAGCCGCGCCTCTAAACAGGCGCTGTTGGTGGGGGTCATCCGGGCCAGGAGCGAACACAGGACAGGCCTGAACCCGGTAAACGGGGCTCACCCGCTCCGCTTGCCCTCCGCAGGCAGCAACAGCAGAATCAGCGTGCGCGAAGTACCCTTGAGACCCTCCCGAAACCGCTCCGGACTGTGCGGAATCTTACAAAATCTTTACAAAATGAATGTTCTTTGTTGCCAGTGGTTCTTTTCGAGGACTACTATCACTCCCAGTTCGGTGCAGTGCCATCCGTGCACGTGCCAGGATGTTCCAACCATGCACAGTCGTTCGGCAATTCATAAATCCAAACGGTCTGACAGTAAACCTGTCAGAGTCAGTGGAGTTGATTCCTATGGCGTGGTACGCCTACTGTGTCAGTGAAAAACAGGCGTTTCCCGAGCTTGCCCGTCACCGTAAACCAGTCCCAATGGAAGCGGTTACAGGCATCTTTGGAAATCAGGTATTCCTTTATCCAGCCAGTGATCTTGCAGTTATCGTCAGTGAACACGACCCATCCGTCAATCTAGATCAAAAGTCTGCTGTCGATCATGCACATGTCATCGCCGACTGCTTTAAACATTCCACAGTTCTGCCCTTCCGGTTTGGCACGGTCTACCAGGATGACGAAACCCTGCGGCGCTCCATCCGCACGAACCAACGCAATTTTCTGGGCAACCTTGACCGGTTGCGCGGTAAAGCTGAAATGCACCTCAAAGTGACACTGGACGACTGCTGCCGAGACTTCATTCCATCCGGAGTAGCCCAGCGGGTTGGCAAGGAGTATCTCTCGAATCTGCGGGAGGTGGCCAGCCGTCAACGCGAGCGCCAGACCAAAGCGCGCTCTGTTTCCACACAAATGCACCGCATGTTCTGCCCGCTGGATGAAGAAATCACCTGCCGGCGCATGGACAGCGGCAAAATGCTTCTCGACATTGCCCACCTGATCGATCACAAATGCGTGGAGCGGTATCAGAACAAGTATTCTTCGGCGAGTCTTCTGCTGAAAGACTGCCATATGCAACTTTCAGGCCCATGGCCTCCGTATCACTTCGTGCACCGCCTGGCCCGGCCAGCCGCACATGCAGCAATGACGCATGGAACAGCCCATGCAATTCCTGCCTGAGCTGTCTTTTAAACGATAAAAAGCCTGGCGCATGCCGGGCTTTGTCGTTTCTGACCAACTGGCACTGCACACACCTAGGGGTGGTCGGTCGCCGGCTGGTTTTTCTTCTTGTTGCGGCTCAGGACAAAACTTTCTTTCCGCCGATCGACTGAAGCGTGGTCGATCTTCTTCCAGAAGGCCTGGAAGTAGTCAACGGACGAGATCAGCGCGACCAGTGCCATGAAATAAATGGCAGCGGTGGCGATCCAGTCTACCGGGATAATCAGCCAGCCAAAGTGCCAATAGTGCCAGCGATGGGCCAGGATGGCGGCGACGACAGTAAAGATCTGTGCAAAGGTCTTCAGTTTGCCCAGGTCACTCGCCTGGATGGTGAAGCCCTCGGTACTGGCGATGGAGCGCAGGCCGGTCACCAGGAACTCACGGCCGATGACCAGGATCGTGATCCAGGCCTTCACAATGTGCGGGTTGAACTCGATCAGGGTAATAAAGCCGGCCGAGATCATCAGTTTGTCGGCCAGCGGGTCGAGCAGCATACCCATGGTCGTTACCTGGCCGCGCCGCCGCGCCAGGTAGCCGTCAACGCCGTCCGTGATGGAGATGAGGATGAAGAAGACGGACGCGATCACCTCCTGCTCACCCCAGGGAGCCTTGAAGGGGAAGCGCGGGGACAGCATCCAGATGAGCAGCGGCACTGCCACAATCCGGCTCATCGTGATGGAGTTTGGCAGGTTCACAAAAGTCCGGTATCCGTTCCCGAGGCACGCCTTGAAGGCCGGACCGCGAGAAAAGTGGCGAATCAGGCCCTATTAGCATTATGCATCAGGTGCCAGCCCGCATTTTGGCAGTTTCAATCAGAAGGAGCTGTTGGCAGTGCCAGATGCGGAAGCGGCTGATGTATGCCAAAAAGATGAAAGGCAGGAGCCAGGCTCCTGCCTTTCGGTCGTGCATTCCAGGTGAGGTTAGAACTGCGCTTTCAGCACGAACTGATACTCGCGCGGAGTGTAGTTCGGATCCGTTGCGGAGATGGTACCGAACGCTGCGTTTCCGAGTGATTGGTTGCCGCTGTTGTTGTTTGCGATGTAGAAGTTCGGGGTATTGGAGATGTTGAAGGATTCCACGCGGAACTGTAGGTTGACGCGCTCCGTTACCGGAAAATCCTTGAAGAGAGATAGATCGACGTGACGGAAGTTCGGTCCCACCATCGAGTTGCGCTGTGTGTTACCGATCGTTCCCAGGGGCTGGGGAGCGAATGCGGCAGTGTTGAAGTACTCATTGAGCGACTTGTGGCTGATGGTCGTGCTCCCGATTGTATCCGGGCGATCATTGCCACCACTGTTTTGCGGGACGGCAAAGTTGCCGTAGCTGTGCAGTTTGCCGTCGGCTTCGAGTTGATTATCCGCGCCGCCGTTGCCGCTGTTGATGATGGTGAACGGTTTGCCCGTCTGCCATACCGCGATTGTGTTCGCTTCCCAGCCATGCAGCAGGGCGCGCTTGATGCCAGTGAAGGTGTTGCCATACTGCAGTTCGTAATTCAACGAGAGAGCAAAGCGGTTGTGGATCTGATCTTCCGATGTACCGTATTCCGTTGCCCTGATGTTGGTCGGCAGCACATTGCTCCAGCCCTGGTCTCCCTGCTCGGAGAAGCCAGTGATATCGCTCAGCGCTTTGGCCCAGGTGTAATTCATATCGAAGGCCAAGCCCTTGGTGAAGCGCCGCTGGAAGGAAGTCTGCAGTGCGTTGTAATTGGAGATACCTTCGGAGGCAAGGTAGCTGATGCCGCTCAGGTTTGAACTCGGCTTCGGATTTGCAGCCGTAGGAGCAGGAGTAAACGTCGCATCGAGGGGCCGCGCCGCGCCTCCCGGGTTGGTAATGACGTTGAACGGCAAAGGCTGGTTGATGTTGTTGATGGACTCCGGTAAGTGCTGACCGATATTGCCCACGTAGCCAATGATGAAGACGTTGGCACCCAGTTGCTGTTCCATCTGCAGGTTGAACTGCTGGATAAGCGCCGACCTGAAATTGGTAGCTTCTGCCACGAAGCTAAGTCCTGGGATGGTGCGA
Source organism: Acidobacteriaceae bacterium (assembly GCA_963692885.1). Lineage (GTDB taxonomy): Bacteria > Acidobacteriota > Terriglobia > Terriglobales > Acidobacteriaceae. Next base: position 5,241,956 of record OY843586.1, on the reverse strand, counting down.
AGATCCGCCAACTGCGCTGCACTGGGCGCGGTAGGAACGGGTACGCCCGTGTTGATTGTGCCCGGCTGGCCGATGCTGCCACAGGAGGGATTCTGACCCGAAGTTGCACCAGCGACTGAAGATTCAAGTGTGACGGCGATGTTCGCCTGGCACGCGGGGGCATAGACCGAGGTAAATGGAGCGTTTTTCAAATCGCCGTTGGAGGTGTAGTTTCCGGGGAAATAGCTGAGCCCGTAACCGCCGCGGAAGACTGTTGTTGGCGACACCGAGTAGGCAAAGCCCACGCGAGGAGCTACGTTGTCGTACTTCGTGGGGATGCCTGTTGTATCGCTGACGCCATTAACGCCGGCTATCTTCAAGGCACTCGAGGTAGCAGCCGCAGGATTACCAATGGCCTCGAGATAGTCGTAGTTTGAGATATGGTTATGCGCTTCGGTGAATGGGGTGTAAACGTCGTAACGCACACCGAGCAGCACAGTCATTTGTGGCGTAATCTTCCAGCTGTCCTGAGCAAACGCACTTGGTTCCCAAGCCCTGTAATCTGGCGGAGTCAGATTAAAGTTTCGCGACTGGTTGTTAAACCCGCCCAACAGTGCCGAAGCGATCTGGTTGTTCTGCGTGTATAGCTGAGTGTTTGCAGTGTCGCCTGTCGCAGCTGCCTCGTTGGTCGCGCCAATCGTGTCGCTGGAAAGGTTGAAACCGTACGCGCCTACTGCAGACGCACTCTGGACGTTGCGGGCCTGACGACGAATCAGACCGCCGCCAAACTTGAAGTTATGAACACCCTTGGTCCAGCTTACTGCGCCGTTGTACTGGAAGGTGTTGTCGATGTCCTGCAGAGGGACATAAGCTCCATCGCCGATGTCACCGAAGGGGCCGATTGAAACAGGAGTCAGCGAGTCAGCGAACGGACTGAAGGAAGTCATGGATGCCGGGAAGCCGATCACTGACTGATCAACACCTTTGCCGTAGTTCAGCGGCAGGGAAAGATTGTTGATGCGCGTGTAGCCCGCGCGGAGGTCAAGCAGAAGGGCAGGAGTAAAGGTGTGCGTGTATCCCAGTACCCATTGCTGTGCAGCGTTTGTCGCCGGGCCGTCGAAGTTATAGCGGCCCCCGCTGATCTCCACTCCGTCCACGGTACCGAAGTTCGGCGGCGTGAAGGTGTTGACCTTGTTGTAGGAGAAACGCGCAAACAGCACGTTCGCTTCGTTGATCCGGTGATCGACGCGTGCATCGTAAGTGTTGTAGTTTTGCGTCTTGCTTGGGCTGATAGTGAAGTTGTTGCTGAGTGCGCTGTTAGTGGGTGCTGGGAACAGCTTCAGGTAATTCAACGTGAGTGGGTTAATCGGCGTACCGGTAGCGTATGCCTGAGCCGTTCCGTTGTAAGTCGAAAGCAGCGACTGGGGCGTCAGGCCGTTAAGGCTGTGAATCGCATCGTACTCCGACAAAACAGGAACGGTGCCGGTATCAGTTACGCCTGAGACCTGGCGGAAACCTTCCCAGTCAAAAAAGAAGAAGGTCCTGTCTTTGAAGATCGGTCCGCCAATACTGGCCCCGTATTGGTTCTGACGAAGCTCAGGCTTGGCACCGGTGGTCTGGAAGTAGCTGCGGCCGTCGAAAATGTCGTTGCGGAAATACTCGTACGCCGAACCATGGAACTTGTTGGTACCGGAGCGCGTGATGATGTTGATAACGCCGCCAGCCGTACGGCCGGCTTCTGCTGCGTAGCTGTTGGTTTCCGTCGTGATTTCCTGGATACCTTCAACGTTCGGCTTGATACCGATGGTGCCGATGATGCGTTCGTTATCGTCCACACCGTCGACTACCCAGTTGTTAAGACTTTCGTCCTGGCCGTTGACCGACAGGCCCGCGGCGTTGGTGCGGCGATCATCCGGTCGGCCACCGCTGCTGAGTCCGTTGCCCTGGCCTTCATTGGCGCCCGGTACAAGCGCGACCAGCTGCACGAAGTTACGGCCGTTCAGCGGAAGATCCTGCACTGCCTTGGCAGTTACCGTCGAGCTGACGGTAGCGTTGTCTGCCTGCAGGAGTGGCGTAGAGGCCTGGACCTCAACGGTCGTGCTGCCGGCGCCGGTGACCAGCTTGACATCGTTGCGGGCGCGATCGCCGGCTTCCACGGAAAGGTCATTGGTGATCGACGACTCAAAGCCTGGCGCCTTCACACTGATGGAATAGTGGCCGACAGGCAGGATCGATACGGTATATTCGCCCGAGCCATTGGTCTGCACGGTACGTTCTTCGTTCGTACCGATATTCTTGACAACTACGGTTGCATTTGGCACAACGGCGCCGCTTGCATCCGTCACTGTGCCGAGAATGTCTGCGGTGGTGAGCTGCGCGAATGCCTGCGCGCCCAGCAACATGATGGTGAGGAAAAGGGCTGCGACTGCCCGCTTGCAAAGTCTTCCGGCATGGCCGCCATAACGGCCTGCCCTCTTTATATCAAATGAAACCGATTCAATACCCATTGTGGGATGGCGCTCCTTAAGCAGCGGTAAAGCTGTCGCGATCGAACGTAGACAGGCTCTACTCGCAGGTCATTTAGCAGTATTGAAGATTGCACTGTCAAGGCGAAGAATCTAAACGTGTACTACTGGACATCAACCGAAAGGATGACTTTAGCTAATTCGCATGAGAAGCAGAGCCGAGATAACGTTTACTCAGCCGATAAATGTAAATCCGCGCAAAATCCGATGGGTGATGTACCCGGCAAAAATAAACTTTATTCTGAGGTGCCGAACAACCTTGAGACGTCTCAAAGATTGCTGCCGCAGCGACGTTTCATACTTCAGAGCACAGCCTGCAGATCTCGGCGCCATAGCGTGCGGCCTTTGCAGGACCAATGCCGTCGATCGTTTTCAGGTCGTCAACCGTCGTCGGACGGTCGACGGCAATCGCCCGCATGGTCTTATCGGAGAAGACGCAGAAGGCTGCAAAGCCATGTTTTTTGGCCTCAGACGAGCGCCAGACACGGAGACGCTGCTCGCGGGCAGTCTCCTCCGGGTTCAACGTGATTTCGGCACCGGCTCCATTCTTCGTGCGGGTAGAGGGCGACGTTGTCGAGGAACCAGTGCGCTTGCGCGGCTTCCCTGCTGCTTCAGAGACGAAGGCTTCGCGTATACGTAGTAAAGCCAGATCGTTAGCGTCGAGTTGTTCGCCATCACGGGTGATCCCGACCCGGCGGTAGGAGAGCGTCCTGCCTTCCTTCTCGAAGGATGCGTCTTCCATGAACAGGTACCCGGCGGTTACGAGTGCACCGAGTACGGCTTCAAACTCGTTGCGGCTGAGCTCTTCGCGCGGGAAGATATCCTTGTGCAGCTTGCCGGTCGAGCGCGCGTTTCCTGAGCGGAGCTCTCGAATAACCGTGCCCGCGGCTTTTCTTTCGATGGCATTCAGTTCGCGGAACTGCTGCGCGATGGCCTGCTCCGGCGAGCAGACATCACACTGGCCGCAGTAGGGCGAGCGGTCGGTTGCATCGCCGAAATGTTTGACGAGGGTGGCCATGCGGCAGTCATGGGATTCGGCAAAACGCTGCATCGCATCAATCTGTGACCGCCTCTGCGATACTTGCGCCGCATACGATTCCTGCCATGAAACGCGACCGTGAGCCGCTCCCGTTCGGTAGACGACGCCGTCCTGTTCGGAGGCGCAGACGCCGAGCAGTTCCAGGCGCTCGAAGGCTTTGTCGAAGTCTTCCGCACTGATGCGCAGCGCTCTGCGAATGCTCTCGCGGTCGCGCGGCTCGTCGGTGCATTTGGCATGGACGCGCTTAAGCAGCTCGGTGTCGGGATAGTCGCGTTCAAAGAAGAACTCGTGGGTGCGGCGATCAGCGAAGGAGTAAAGCAGGATGGCTCGGCTTGGCAGGCCATCGCGGCCAGCGCGGCCAATCTCCTGGTAATAGCCTTCGAGCGTCCCGGGCAGTGCTGCGTGGATGACGGTGCGGACGTCTGCTTTGTCGATGCCCATGCCGAACGCAGTCGTGGCTACGACTACTTCGAGTTTGCCGTCCAGGAAATCGCGCTGGACGCGATCGCGGTCATTGGCGTCCATACCGGCATGGTAGGCAGCGGCTTTGTATTGCTCGCGCAGGCGGACGGCGAGTTCTTCGCTCAATTTGCGCGTAGGTGCATAGACGATGGCGGGGCGGCGGTTCTCATCAGCGAGCAGGCTGGCAATGCGTGCAGGACGATCGGGTACGGCAGTTTCGACCGACTCGATGGCAAGATTGTGGCGGCGGAAGCCATGGATGAAGTGAGTTGGTGCGATCAATGCCAGCTGGCGGGCGATGTCCGCCTGCACGATGGGCGTCGCGGTTGCGGTGAGCGCGATGATCGGTGAAGGGCGCAATAGCTGCAGATAGTGGCCGAGGAGCCGGTAATCGGGACGGAAATCGTGGCCCCACTGCGAGATACAGTGCGCTTCGTCGACGGCGATGAGGGTCGGCTTGCGTTTGGCGAGCATCTCCGGAAAGCCGGGCACGCGGAGGCGTTCAGGCGCAATGAAGAGGAAATCGAGTTCGCCGGCGAGGTACGCGAGGCAGGCAGCGCGCGAATCGGCGCGATCCAGACCGGAATGGATGCGGGCGGCGCGAAAGCCAAGCTGCTGGAGCTTCCAGAACTGGTCTTCCATAAGCGCGATCAGTGGACTGATGACGAGCGTCGTACCGCCGCGGACAATGCCGGGCAGCTGGTAGCAGAGTGACTTGCCGGCGCCCGTCGGCATTACCAGCAGGACATCGCGACCAGCCTGCGCAGCTTCGCAGACAGCTTCCTGGTTGGCGCGGAAGTCAGCGAAACCGAAGCGGTCGGCAAGAACGGTTCGCAGGTGAAGCTGGGGCAAGTTTAACTCTTCCTTCTCTACGTGGGCCTGCGGGAATGCGGTAGACACCGCTTCCCTGTTGATAAATATGACACGCGCAACAGGCAGGGGATGACCGCCGGAGGACTTAAAGCATGAGGTGATCCACGAAGTGTTCTATTGCCGGGGCCAGCTGCCGGAGCCAACTGCCGGAACCGCCATGTTTTTCACTCTCCAGACCGATGATATCTAGTTTCTGGACTCAGCTGCGCCTGTGGAATTTGGGGATGGTGGCAGGGCTGGTGAAGGGCCTGGTCCCTACCGCTGCTTAGGTCTGGTCGCGATGACAGGCTCCCGGACAGGACTACCCGCCGGGTGCACCGCGGGTATCTTGCGCAAGTAGTTTTTCCAAGCAGGATTGGGGGTTACGGGCTACAGTAGGAGACAATCAAAAGACAAATATATGAGCGAAAACGAGAGTAGTACTGCCCCTGAAGCAGCAGTCACCAGCGAGTTTGGAGAGATCGACTTCCTGCACGAGATCGGGAGCCGGATGGCTGCTTCCGATCCTCTCCACGCTCTGCTTGAACGGATCGTCGAGTTTGCGTCTTCGGTCGTGCAGTGCGATTCCTGCTTCATCTATGTTCTGGAAAAGGAAGAACTGGTGCTGCGGGCTTCAAAAAACCCGCACGCAGACATCGTCGATCGCCTGAATCTGCAGGTAGGCCAGGGCATTACTGGCTGGGTTGCTGCACATAAACAGCCAGTGGTGATTGCCCGGGATGCGGCGCATGATTCCCGCTTCAAGATGTTTCATGAACTGCCGGAGGACAATTTCGAGGCATTTCTTTCCATTCCCATTACAGGCCGCGGCAAGCTGGTGGGCGTCATCAACCTGCAGCACCGCCAGCCTCACGAGTTCACGCATCGCGAGGTGCAGTTGATGAGCACCATCGGCTTCCTGGTAGGCGCGGAAGTGGAACTTGCCCGGCTGGAGAACGAAAACATTCAACTGGCAGGACAGCTGCAGACGCGCAAGATCCTGGAGCGGGCGAAGGGAATATTGCAAAGGGATTTGAAGGTGAGCGAAGAAGAGGCTTACCTGATGCTGCAGAAACAGAGCCGGCAGCGGCGGAAATCGATGCGCGAGATCGCCGAGGCGGTGATCCTGGGTGACGATCTGCGGCGGCCGGCGCCGGAGACAGCCCGCAAGTAGTAGTCGAGCAGCCCCACGGCCAGTTGTCCCGACTGGCTCCACACCGGGCAGGCGCCGTGCGGCTTGTTCACGGCGATTACGAACCATCTGCGGCTGAAATTCCTGCCGCTTTAACCTTTACCATCACAAACTTCGCTCGCAACTTATCGGCGGGCTGATCCGTATCCAGACCTGGCGGGTGGTCATGCCAAGGCCCGCAGGTGAGTGAATGTGGACCCGGTGCGTGGCGTCGATGGCGGTGCTTCTCTGCCTGCCGGCCTCCTTCGCGATGGCGCAGTCTGCTGGTACTACGCCAGACTTCACACTGCGGACTGAGTCCCGAGTGGTGCTGACGGATGTCACGGTCTCGGACAAGGCCGGCAATCCCATCCGTGGGCTGAAGGCCTCGGACTTCCAGATCCTGGATAACAGCAAGCTGCAGGTCGTGTCTTCGTTTGCAGAGCACAGTGCAGCGGAAGAGTCCAGCCGGGAGCCGCTCGAAGGGCTTATGACGGCATCTGCGAAGCGGGGCGAATACAGCAATGACTTTCTGCTGCACCTGCCACTGGTGTTGAACATCATGGTCATTGATACCAAGGACCTTGAACCAGATGACCAGGCATACCTGGCCTACCAATTGAAGCATTTTGTGCAGCATCTGCCGCCGGATGAGCCGCTGGCGATTTACTGGTGCAACGGACCACGGACGGTCATGCTCCAGTCCTTCACAGCCGATCATGGATTGCTTCTGGCTGCGGTCCAGAGGGCAGTGCCGCATTTCCCGCCGGTGGGCCGTGAATACCTGACGGATGAGGAGACGCTGCACCAGATTGCGACGGATCTCGGCCAGCTTCCCGGGCGCAAAAACGTGCTGTGGTTTACCGGCGGTTCTACGCTCCTTCTGGCGCCGGAGACGGTCCCGCCTGGAGATCAGGCTGCCCTGCGCTCTGTACTGGACGAGTTGGAATCAAGCCGGATCGCCATCTATCCGGTGGACGCCCAGGGACTCACCGTCACCGGCGGGCGGGCCATGTTGCAGCAGAAGATGCGCGACATCGCCCAGACCACGGGAGGCCAGGCCTTCTATAACAACAATGGCCTGGACCTGATTGCGTCCCATGTGCTCAGCACCGATAGCAGCTTCTATACCCTGACCTATACGCCCTCCGACTACCGGTTCGATAACAAATGGCACTCGGTGCAGGTAAGAGTGAGCGATGGGCGAGCAGTAACGCTGAGCTACCGCCGCGGGTACTTCGCCGACGCCCACGACACATCTTCCAGCGCAAAAGAGAATAAGAGAACTGACGCAGGTGCCAAAACGCGTAGACGCCTGTTGTTGGATGGTCGAGTCGTCGAGGAGCGTCTAGACCAGCGCAACCAGCCCATCATCTTCAAGGTAAGCCTGCTGCCGACGACCGCCATCTCACGGAAACGTGGAATGATTCCATACGCAGTGACGTATTCATTACCCAGAGACAGTTTCACGGTCCGCCAGGCGGGAGACACGGCGACGATAGAGTTGTATGCATCCTTCATCGCCTTCAACAACTACGGGACTGTCATCGCTCACCAGGCAGACAAAGTCACCTTTACGATGAAAGTCTCCGACATGCAGGCATCGGCGGCGGTGCCGCTCAGCTTCCTGCAACAGGTAAGCCTTCCGAAGGGCAACGCGGATCTTTATTGCGCAGTGTGGGACACGACCAGCCGTCGGGGCGGCACGCTGGAGATGCCAATCACAGCGTCAGAAAAACCGGTCGCGAAGACAGGTATCCGGTAGCACTTGTCCCGGGCTACCAAGCTTCGGCCAAGCCATCGGGCAGATCTTCGAAGGATGCTCCTCACCCCGGGCGACGGAACCGAATAGGTGCATATGGATGATTCCTGGGGCCTGTAGTTCGTCCTGATCATCGCGCTGGGTCTCGAGAACGCGAGGCCTGACCATGCCAATGACTGTGGCATGGCAGGCTGGCGCGCTCAATCGAACGCTCAGGGTACCCTGCCAGGCTTAGGGTACCTGCAGAGTATTAACGACATCCGGGTCATCCCGAAGTTTGACGTAGAGGGTTTTCGCGGCAGGCCGGGGCACATTCAGGGTCTGGCCGGCGAAGCCCTCCGGCACCTGGATACTGTGGGTGAAGGCCGCGTCGGATGCAATCGAATCGATTAGAAACAGGTTGCTGCCATGCAGGGTGCAGGCGGGAGACGGTCCGGGCTGGTCGCCTGCCGCAGGGGGTTGGGCCTGAGCGTCTGCCGGTGCGGGATTTGCCGGAGCCGCAGACGGAGCTGGACCGGGACGGCTCTGCAGGGCAGCTCCGGAAGACTGAGTCGTGTCTGACGGCGATTCCGGCTTTGCGGCGTCTGGTGGCGATGCCTGGCTTGCCGGATCAGCTTGAGGGGCAGGGGCGGCGTTCTGCGGCGCGGGTACCGGGTCGGCGTGACGAGGCACGCGCGGACAGGAGACGCCACTGACAACGGGCAGGCGGACGACTGTACCGAGGGGCTGCCAGTCGCCGGTGGTGCCATCGTTCGCGACCGGGCGGTACTGCAGCGGACCGAAGATCGAAGGCCCAAAGCTCTTGCGAGGGTCAAGCGTCGCCAGCATGGTAGTGGCATCTTCGAGGACAAGGCTCGAGTCAGACAGGCTGAGCGTGGTCTTCAGCGACTCGTCTTCAGTGGCAACTTCAATCTTCTCGGTACGCGGGAAAATCGCCGGGATGACGGTCTTGAGCGAGAAGGTAAGGCCGCCATCCTGTGGGACTTCGCCCTGGTCGGTCAGGTGAATGGTGGCGTCGGCCGCGGGTGCCTGGACATCGCGGCTGAGCGTGGTGACGCGCGGACGGGCCGCGGAGACTTCGACAGGCAGCTCCAGGATGCGGCCATCTTTGAGCGCGAACTTCGCTTTGCCATTTGTGCCGACGGTGAATGCCTGGGCGGCGGCGGCATTTGTGGCGACGAGAGTGAGCTGGTCCTGGCCACCCTCGCGCGAAAGCTTGCCGGGAGTGAAGTGGACGCTCTGGAAGTCGGCGCCCGAGACCTCATCAAGTCGCGTGCCCTTGAGCAATACCTGCGGATCGCCGGCATAGGCCGTCAGGCTGTCGAGATGCCCGGCCTCGGCGTAGCTGTTCAGCGAGACTTCGTCGGAGGTCGAAAGACCATATTCCTTTACCAGCACCGATAAAGAGCCGGGCTTTGCGTCTTTAAGCGGCACCTGAACTTCAATCTCCGTTGGTTTGGAGACCTTGAAATCGGCTTTGTTCGTCGCGCCGCCGGGGATTTTGACAGCAACTTCGCTCACGCAGGCGGCTTCATCATCTTCGAGGTGCAGAGTGTCAGTACGGCCGACGACCAGGGCCGTCTGGTCGGCTGGCGGTGTCTTCCAAGTGCTGGCATGCGAGATATCGAAGGTGAAGCTGGGACCTTCGTACGGTTCGAAGCCCCACATCCCTTTCAGAGACCCGGTCGCGGAGAGCCCGAAACGGGTGGTGTCGACCTTGCTGCCGTCTACTTTGAGGCCCCCGAGCGTCGCGTCAGGCGTGGCGGGCAGGTCGAGCGGTTTGCCCTGCTTGTCCTTGAAGTGGAGGACGAAATCGTGGCCGTACTGGGTCGAATACAGCGCTGGATCGCCCACGATGCCGAGGACGGTCTGCGGCTTCTGGAGGCAGGCCGCCTGCTTCAGGTTGACGGGCGAGAGCATCGGCAGCTGCGTCTTTTCGATCGGCGGCAGGGAAATGATGATGACAGACTTGGGATTGTGGAAAGACGGCGGCACGTTGAGCTTGTTGTGCATCGTGTCGCCTTCGGTCGAAGACAGGGCCGGAATGTACTGGTACTGCGCAGTGTGCAGACTGTCGAGTATGCGCGCCACATCAAAGATGGCGCCGACATACGCACTGTAATAACCGGCGCCGGCATTTGGCGTGTAGGCGAGTTGCGTTGCGAGGTCAGACGTAGCACCGGTGGTAAGCTGCGCGACTACCGAGGCATTCTGGCCGGTATCAACGGCCATGTTGTCCGTATTGGTGGTGAGGCACTGCGCCTGTTCGGCGGTAGGACGGAGGAAGCAATCCTGGTTGATCTTGAGCGAGAGACTGCGCGCGAGGGTGGTTGAGGTTTCCTTGATGGCGGCTTCGTCGGTAGGCGAAACCTGGTGCATGGCCGCCAGGTATGTATCGATGCGCGAACGTTCCAGGCTGGCCAGGTTCAGATCCTGCAGGACACGTACGAAGGAGCCGGGACGGCCGCGGACGGCATTACGAAGGGTCTTGATGTCGCCGCTGGTTTCGGGCGCAAGAAAAATGGCAGCCTGCTGGGCCTCGGCGGGGACGGTGACTTCGATGCCCTCATCGCGGAAAGGCGGCTTCCAGGTTTCAGCCTTGAAAAACCAGGTGGGCGGCGGCGGGTTGGTGACGCCACGCATGAAAGCGACGACCAGCAGGTAGTGGACGGATTGCGTATCCGGCAGGTTGGGGTGAATGCGAATCCGATCGCCCGCCTGCAGGGACGGGACCTGCGCAATGGGCAGGCTTTTGCCGGAGCGCGTCACGTGCACATCGATATCCGGACCCTTGAGATCGAATGGGGCATTATCAGCAGAGGCAGTTGCAACAGAAAAGCAGAGAGCAAGGCAAAACGCGGCGCAGAGTGACGCACGGGCAGCCGCAATCCGGTAGCGATGAATCATGTTGCTATTTTAACGAGCCTTGTGGACTTAAGGTGCCGATCGGGGCTCGCTGGTAACGGGAGTTGATGAAACTTTGGCGAATGCAGCGATGCCTGGGGGTTCGAGGAGGCATTGGCTTGCACGCAGGCCCTGGAACCTCGCGGCTATGACCAAACACTCCGCGACGCCCCAGGCTGCGAACAACTGGCGATCACTCGTAGCGATTCTTTGGCAGGTCGTCCATGACCTGCTGGAAGGTCTGGGCGGGCTGATCGTATACCTCGATAACCATCTGCAACTGGTACCAGCCGTAAGCCAGAGGGTCGATTCCGAGCTTCTGGTAGTTGTCAGTGAAGTAGGTTTTCTTGTCGATGCCGGCAGGAACAGGGTCTGGCAGGCGTGACTGGATGGTGCGGAAATCAGCGACCAGCTTTGCAAGATACTGCGGATCGTGCTCGCGGTACCAGGCCGTGGCGATGCGGTTGGCAGCGATTTCTCTTGCCCATTTATTGCTAGCCTCGTTTTTGGCCACGATGCTCATCTCGCTGCCAGGGACGCCGGCGATCACCTGGCTGGCCATCCAGTGGCCCAATTCATGAACAAAAAAGAAGCGGTGGAACATGTCGTCGAAGAGAGCTTTGCCATCCGGCTGATCACTGGTGTAGCTCGCCCACTGCTTCCACAGGTCCTGCATCTGTGGGGGCAGATCGGTGAACTGCGCCTCATGCACCGTGCCATCGCCATAGGTGAAGAGAGAGATACGCATCCCTGCGTCGAGCATGATCTTAGGCGGTGGGAAGGCTGGATAGCCTGGAACGTGCACCTTCTCTTCGACCTGGACGGCAAGGGCGCGCAGAGCGACGAGAGTAGGGTTGTTGTCCGGCACGACGATTGCCTGTGCCGGAGCTTCCATTGGCTCTGCCATCTGTACGCGGGCGAGCCACTTTTCATGGTCCAGAGAAAACACTGTCGTGGACAGGATGTGGTTCTTGATACCCGCGCCATTCACCACACCGGTATAGCTGACCTCCGCGACCACGACGCCGGAGGTTGGCGAGAGCAGGGTGGCACGCGGGTTCTCGTATTTGAAGCTGAACTCGCGGAGTTCCCTCGCCTCTTCGAGGTCTTCCTGGCGCGAATGCACCTGACCGAACTCGATGTCGATAAAGTCAGGCGCGAGGAGTGGCTCATACTTCTGGACGCTGGCGCTGGGACCGGTCAGCGCCTCGAGCAGGGCACGGTCAGCGGCGACTAGCTGTTGTTGCGCATCCGACTGCGCGTGCAGGGAAAAGGTGGCTGCGAAGAGGAGCAGGGTGGCTTTGAGGCTGGAAGGCAACATGATGAATCCCCTTTGCTGGCTTGTACGGGATTGAGCTTATGGGGCAGACGGGATACTGTCTTCCTGATTTGTCGGTTGAGTCTCAGAATCCTGCTATTTTGTGTGCATGCCCATGGCGCTAAGCGCGGAAGAGCTGTCGCCTGAGTTGAGCCGCGTGCCGCCATGGTTCAGGCATACGATCTCGCGACGCGGTGTCTGGAAGCTGTGCACGCTGGAGCAGTCGTGTTTCGGCCCGATGCATGACCCTACGCCATCTGCTCCGTTTCATCACTTCGGCGTCCGGCTCGATAACGGGCCGCTCAAGATGGGTTGGATACTGGATGGCAAGCGCGCCGATACAGAACTTCCGTGGGACCATGTTTCCGTGATCCCCGCAGGCGCTACATTGAAAAGCTGGTGGAACCGGCCAGTGGACTTTGCGTGCGTCTACTTCACGCCTGCTTCGCTGACGTCCGCGGCGGGAGCGGAGGCAATGTCCGCGGCAAATCTGGAGATCCGGCCGGCCGTCGGCGTGCAATCGCCCACGGTCTGCAAGCTGATGCGCGCTCTGCATGCAGATGCCGCAAGCGGTCATCCCTATGGGAAGATGCTGGGCGATTCGATCTTCGTAGCGATGGCCGGCCTGTTGCTGCATGACGGCCGGATTTTGCAGGACCGTGTCTATCGGGAGGGTGTCGGCGATCGTCGCCTGCGAAGGACGCTCGATTACATTCATGCGCATCTGCCGGAGGACATTGATGTGTCTTCGATTGCACAGGCGGCAGAGACCAGTCCCTTTCATCTGAGCCGCGCGTTCAGGCGGGCGCTCGGCTGCTCCATCTGGCAATATGTTTCGCGCCGGCGAGTGGAGATCGCAACTGGGTTAATGCGGGATGCGGCGCTTAGCCTGGGTGAAGTGGCGTCAATGGCCGGGTTTGAGAGCTATTCCACGTTTGCGGCGAGTTTCAAGGCATTGCGCGGGGTCCCGCCTGCCACCTTCAGAGCCGGGCTTTGAAAGCGACTACCACGCCCGGATGGGCCTGCTTCCAGCCGACCTGTTACACTTTTCAAAGGCCGTGAGGCGCATACAAGCCTTGCCGGCAGGCCAGCAGAGCGCCGCTTTTTAAATCTACTTTTTGCGCCTGACTTCAGGTCGCCCATTGTTCACCAATGAACGGTGGGATAGTAAAGGATTCCGTGGACACACAAACACGTCAAGCATTGAAGCAGCAGGATCCGCTCGTGCACGCGACTGCGGCGACTGCCGAGTGGCTGCAGGTGAACCAGAAGACCGCGATCCGGACTGCGATCATCGCCCTGGTTGTCATCCTCCTGGTGGTGGTCGCGGCAGTGTTCTACAACGCACGTTCGGCTGCAGCAGAGGATGCTTTCGGCAATGCAATGAACCTGTTCGTGACGCCGATCGCCCAGGCAGGCCAGCAGATCCCGCCGGGCACCAAGACGTTCGCCAACGCGGCAGACCGGGCAAAGGCCGCGAACCCGCTGTTCCTGGACGTGGCCAATAAGTACGGTTTCACGGAAGCTGGCCATAACGCACTTTATTTTGCCGGGCTCACCTATGGCGACATGGGCCAGGATGCGCAGGCAGAGACGTACCTGAAAAAGGCGGCAAGCGCAGGGAACGCAAACACCAGTTCCTTGGCCAAACTCGCGCTGGCGAATATGTATACGCAGTCGGCCCGCAACGCTGACGCGATCAACCTGCTGCAGGACCTGGTGAAGCATCCGACGACCGCGGTGCCTGCCGGCACTGCACAGTTGAACCTGGCAGCCATTTACCAGACGACTGATCCTGCAAAAGCACACGAGATTTATTCTGTGCTGAAGGACAAAGACAAGACAACGGCAGCAGGCGAGATCGCGGCGCAGAAGCTTACCGGCAAATAGCTTACGTTCGATTGGAAGTTGAAAGGCCATCTCGATTGAGGTGGCCTTTTTGTTTGCGCGCCGCGTGCGGGTGATGAGATCGTCCAGGCGGAATGCACGGACGGCTGCTGGGATAGCATCGTTGATGTATGGCACGGCCTAAAAGTCCGGAGAAACGTGACGCGATCCTGCAGGCAGCAGTGCGTGAGATTGCCGAGTCGGGCCTTAGCGCTTCAACGGCAAGAATCGCGAAGGCAGCCGGGCTCGCCGAAGGAACGATCTTCCGTTACTTCGCCACGAAAGATGATTTGCTGAATGAGCTGTACATGGAACTGAAGGCAGACGTCTTTGAGCGCATCCTTGCGGACTTCCCACACGAAGCAGGATTACGCGAACGCACGCGACATATCTGGACCGAATATCTGCAGTGGGCCATGGAGAGTCCCGCATCACGAAAAGTCTCTGCACTGCTGCATCTTTCCATGGTCATCTCGGAAAAAACGAGAAGCAGTGTCGATGCGGAACGCGGGCCGGTAGCGCAGACCATGAAAGAGCTCGGTGAACGCGGCGCTTTCCGGGAAATGCCGCCACGATTTGCAACTGCCGCGATGGTGGCCATGCAGGAGGCGGTGATGGAGCTCGCAGCAAGGAAGGCTCGTCAAAGAACAATACTGATCGAGCAGGCGTTTGAAGCATTCTGGCGCATGGCGAAGTAGGCATTTTTAACTAGAGAATAAATGAGCAAGCACTTGCTCATTACTGAATCCAGTGAACAGGAGGAGTACACATGGCTAAGGTCTGGTTGATTACCGGGAGCGGCAATGGACTGGGACGTGATATTGCCGAGGCTGCGCTGGCAGCGGGCGATAGCGTTCTAGCGGGAGCGCGGCGGCTGGAAGAGTTGGATGCCCTAGTCGAGCAGTACGGGAGACGCATTACGCCGATCAAGCTGGATGTGCGCGAAGAAGAGGCTGCGAAGGCCGCTGTTCAGGCTGCGCTCGACAACTATGGCCGGCTGGATGTGCTGGTGAATAATGCCGGCTACGGATTTTTTGCGCCATTCGAACAGATGACGTCTGAGCAGTTTCGCGATGTAGTCGAGACTTGCCTGTTCGGTGTGGTGTACACGACGCACGCTGCACTGCCGGTGATGCGCAGGCAGAAGAGCGGCTACATCTTCCAGGTGTCTTCGATCGGTGGACGCATGGCGATGCCCGGCAACTCTCCTTACCACGCAGCGAAGTGGGCAGTTGGCGGCTTCAGTGATTCGGTCGGGGCCGAGGTCGCACCGTTTGGCGTGAAGATCTGCACTCTTGAGCCCGGCGGAATCCGCACCAACTGGGCGCAGAGAGCCGGTGAAGCGTCGCCGCAGGTATTGCCGGAGTATGAAGAGTCTGTCGGCGCCATTTACAAGCTGCTGGCCGCGGTGCGCGGAAAGTCAGAGGGCGATCCGAAGAAGATTGCTGAACTGATCGTAAAGCTGGCAAATGCGGAAGATGTGCCGAAGCGGCTGATCCTTGGCAAGGATGCGGAAACGCGCGTGAAGCACGTGGAGACGGCACGAGCGGAAGAAGCCGCAAAATTCCACGAACTTACACTCTCCACGGTGTTTGCAGATGCGCCCGTAATTCCTGGCCTGGTCAATTCCTGACCGCGGTCTCCGAGTCGAAGGGACATGCGGTCATTCGTAGACCTCTGTCAATCCGCCACCACGGAAAACAGGACGTGCACTATAGCGAGGACAATGGCGCCGACGAAGGCTGCTGCAAAACTGTCTACACGGAATCCTGGTGTGATGTGACCTGCCCATAACAGGATGATCGCGTTGATGACGAGAAAAAAGAGGCCGAGAGTGAGCAGGCTGAGCGGCAGAGTGATGATCTTAAGCAGGAGCCCCAGTGTCATGTTCAGAAAACCAATAATGACCACGGCAACCAGGGCGGTGGTGAAATTGGCAAGATGAAAGCCCGGCACGATATAAGCCACCACTAGCAAAGCGATCGCGTGAAACAACCAGCGCAGTAGTAAACGAACAACAGACAAGCGATGCACCTCCAGGTGCCGGACCCGCGGGGGCGGATCGCGCAGGGACATAGTATCAACGCAAATGCCCTGGCTGAGAAAGCATCTTGATTGAAGGCGTCCGGCAGTTAATCCCCATCGTTTGCAGGGCGCACGCAAGAGCCGCGAAACCAGGTGAAATTGCGAGAAGCAGCTTGACTCACATTGCAAGGAGTTGCTGAAGCTGAGGCGATGCCACTGGTATACAAACGTGAAGAGCCGCTCGATGGCGGCTCTCCTGCACTGCTTCTTCTGTGTCGATAATTAAGTCTATCTATGGGTTTGACGATTACTGCGGCGGCGCTGGTGGAGATGCGCTGCCATCATTGCTGCCCATACTGCCGCCCATGTTGCCACCGCCCATGCGGTCCTGGCGATGCTGCTGCATCTTGGCCTGATCGGCTTCAAACTTCTGCTTCTGATCGTCGGTCAGCACTGCTTCAATTTTGGATTTGTTGTCTTCGCGCATGCTCTGCATTTTCGCCATCTTGTCCTGCCGGGACATGGAGGTATCGGAATGCATCTGCATCATGGATTGCTGCTGGGCTTCCAGGATCGGCTTGATCTGGCTCTGCTGGTCAGCAGTGAGTTTGTAGCGCTTGGTCATGTGGGCCAGCTGATCGTCGGCGTTCATTCCGTGATGGCCGCCGCCGCCGCCCTGTTGCTGCATGCTATCGCCCTGCGGTGGTGGGGCATCCTGCGCTGAAGCGGAAATGGCCGAGATGCCGATTGCGAATAATCCGCTCAACGCGATAGTACAAAGTTGCTTCTTCATAACGTATTCCTCCAACTGTTGATAGGAACCCGTACTGACGTGCGAGGTTGTTATGAACATTGGGACAACCCGCAGAATATAGTTTGATCCGAATCAGACTGTTTTACGGGTGCGAAGCGATCAAGGACGCTGTCGTCATCCAACTGCATAGACGTTTCAGCAGAGGAAAGAGGTCTCAGGATGAAAGCAGTTTTATTGCTCTTGAGTTTCCAGCAGTTCTCGGACGGGATGTGGCCGGGGAAGTTGCGGCTGGCGGGGGTGATCGCTTCAAGACAGGTGAGCGGGTGATGGGGCTGCTGAACCATACATATGCCGAATTCATGGTGGCTAAAGCTGAAAAGAACTGACCCCGATCCCCGATGGCTTGAGAACGGAAGATGCGGCTGCCCTGCCATTGATTCTGCTTACCGGCTGCCAGTTGATTGAACTTGGACTCAAGCCGCAACAAGGTGAGACAGTTTTGGGTGTCCGGTGCCCTAGGAGACGTTGGAAGGACGGCGGCGCTTGTCGCGAAGCAGCACGGCGCACGAGTGATGGCCGGCGTCCGTGGTAACCAGCTTGAAGAGGCTCAACAGATCGGCCTAGATGCCACGGTCGCGCTGGACGATGACGCGGCCATACAGCAGATGGGGAAGGTGGATGCAATCGCCGACACGATTGGCGGCAGCGTCATTGGCAAAGTACTGTCACAACTGAAAGACGGTGGTCGGCTCGCGACCGTGGTTGGCAAGCCGGAAGCAGCCTCAAGGCGTAGCGACATTCACGGAGTCGAGGTGTATTGCAAGCCGGATGCCAAGCGTTTGTACGCATTGGCATTGAATGTCCAGCAGGGTGATCTGCAGATTCCGATTGCACGGACTCTCCCACTTGCGGATGTGCGCGAAGCACAAACGCTCGTGGAAAATGGCAAAGCCGGCGGCAAGGTCGTCCTGATCCCCTAGCGAAACCAGCATGCGGGACGATGGCAGCGACCTACGTTCCGCCTCCTGCCTGCTCAGGCTTGTACTAACTGCAAGCGCAGTAAATAAGTCTGCACGTTTATTGATGGCTGTCCGCATCTTACGGCAAGGATTGGTGTTCCTAGAGAAAGGCGCTGTTCATTCCTACAGCAGGAGCGTTTCCCGCATGAAAATCCCCCGGCATCTTTTACTCATAGCCGTTAGCCTTATGTTCGTAGCTCCGATGACTGCCAAGGCGCAACTTGGTGTCTACGCGAACTTCACGGCAGCCAAGGTAAACGGCTCCACTTCCGACTGGATTTTCGGCCCTGGATTTGGCGGCTACCTGGATCACGGTCATTTCATTTTTCTCAGCACAGGTGTCGACCTGCGCGGCGAGATCCTGGGAACGGGGAGTTCGACAAAATTTGACGCCGGCTATATCGGCCCTCGGGTCGCATTTCGACCACACGTACTCCCGATCAAGCCATATGTAGAAGGGCTTGTAGGCGTTGCCTATGCAGAAGTACCGACAGCGCCGCTGCCAAATGCGATCAGCATAGGGGGAACCACTTCGGCGACCAGATTTAGTTATCAATTCGTTGGTGGCGTGGACTACACGCTGGTGCCACGAGTCGACTGGCGTGTGGCAGAATTTAGCTACGGCGGCTTATCTATTTTGGATGGAAGCATCCATCCAAAGACAATCAGTACAGGAATTGTGGTACGGCTGCCAGGCTTTCTTTTCTAGGTTGATGGCCTCCGACTAGATCCTTTCCATTAGCCGGGCGTGGGAGTTCAAAGTTCATGTTGATTCCCGTTTGGTTCCAGAATGGAATGGGCAAGCATTCCAGATAGCATTTCGCCATGAATCGCAACCCATTTACCGAGATGAGCATCCCTGCTTGCCTCCATGAGGCATTCGGTCTCACCACAACTAACATCGATATTCTCCCACTCAGTCATGCGGGCGAAACATGGGTGCTTCGTGTAATTGCGAACAGGGCAGCCTACTTCGTCAAGATCAAAAGATCCCTCCCCCTGAGCGGCATTCGCGTGTCGAAGTTTTTGTGCGCGCTCGACATTCCCGCAATTACCCGGTGCAGGCCCTGTCCGGGGATCCATGGGCTCACCTCGACCAGCATTTCCTTCTACTGTTTCCATATGTAGCAGCGACGGATCCTGGCGATTGGCATGCATTGCGCACAGAGGAGTAAAGCCAAGTGGGCTCGATTAGGCGGCAGATTGATAATTGCCGCAGCCGCCCCGCACATCCACAAATCATCCGTAAAAGCCACGCACGAGTACGTGCGGGGACGACCTTCTTCAGCTCACTGGTGAGTCTCGCCAAGGACGATCTAAACCTCATGCGGTAGCGACCTCCTAGAGAGGGGTTCATTCCTCATCGAGGATGACCCCTTTGGCCTACCTTTGCTGGGCTTGTTCTGGCGTGCCAGAAACGGATGATTTTCGAACAAGATTGGTCCTTAGTTATGAGACATCTTACCGAAGCTAAGCAGCCTACTGTAGTTCCCGTTACCATTGACTCCTTCCCAGTTTTAGCCGGTGCTTGCTATGCTAGGCGTAACTTTTCCTCGGGCGATCGCGGCCGCCTGAAACACCTTCCATGCGAGGTACGGTGATGGCTAGCACTGGCTCTGAGCGTCTCTCTAACCTGGAGACGTCCGGCCTCCGAGGCTCTTCATCAACCATCTCTCGGCCATCGTCTTACCTTGATTGGTTTTACATCGCGCTTGGCATTTGCCTCACGTTCGGGATCTGCTTCCGCCTTACTGCAGGCAAGCTCCTTGGGGAAGACGAGATGCTGGGTTGGATGCTGCTGCATGATGCCTCATGGCAGCACATGATCTTCAGTTGGAAACACGGCGCTGACGGGGGAGGATCCCTGTTCTACCTGACAGGAAGGGTGTGGTTCAAGATCTTCGGCGCCACTCAACTTTCTTTCAGGCTCTATTCAGCATCTTGCTTCGCCCTCGCCTTTGCGATTATATGGAAGGCCGCGCGCCGCTTCTATCCTGTCAGAACGGTTGCTTTTGCAGTGGCAACGACGTGGTTCTTCAGTTCCGTACTGATCCAGCACATGGCGGAAGGCCGGTTCTATGGACTCTTCATGGCTGCGGCAGCGGCTGTCACCTACATCATCATCGCGTCAGCGGAAGAAAGACGCTCCGGTCGCCTGGTAATCGCCACTATCTTTGTGGCTAACTCAGCGCTGGTGACGAGCCACATTTTAGGCATCGCCTATAGCGGCTGCCTCTTAGTGGCGATGATGCTTATCGACCGTCTCCACCATGTGCGCCGCCCATGGCTATACCTAGCAACAATAGCAAGCTGGCTCTGGCTGATTCCGTCCCGTGAAGCGATCGTAGCTTCTGCATTAGTAGGCAAGCCACATTTCTGGATTGTGCAACCCAATCTCTCAGGTTTGCTACTGATGTACGGCGGCGGAAGCCGTCGCACCATCATTCTGCTGACTGCATTGGTTACAGTCGCCGTTGTACGGATACTCTTTTCACGAAGGCGTGCTGAGCTTGTTTCGACGATCCATGAACGTATGCCTATCCTGATCGTCGCAAGTGCGTATTTGTCAGTACCAATCCTTTTCTACATAAAAGGATTCTTCGGCACTCCTCTATGCACTGGCCGGTACATGCAGCCCGTGGAGATTGGAATATTCTTCCTGATGGCTGAAGTTACCTACCAAATGGATTCGGGCTGGAGTCGAATGCGGCGCTACCGAGCAATCGCAATGGCGGCTGCATTCTTCTGTGTCCTTGCAGTGGTCCTGCACTATGACCTGCTTCCGACGAGGAGTTTGCAGCGAAAGGACTACACAGCGGCGCTCACAAGAAGTTTGCCGGTGAATGTGCCAGTCATTTGCGAGGACGCTTACACTTTCCCAGAACTCATGTCAGAGGAGTCCAGCTCTGCGGTCAAGTATATGTACCTGCTCGACTGGCAATATGCCGTGAGTCTAAGTGCCCCCAAAATTGAGGTAAGCGAATATCACCTCATGGACAACTGGAAGAAGGTTGGCTACTTTTCGGATCGCATTGCCTACCGTTCTTCGTTTTTAGCGAGCCATCCTTACTTTCTCGTGCTGCATAGCAAAGAGGACCATGATCAGAAGGATCAGCCCAAGAGCATCATGATAGGAAACCCGCTGGCGGCTCGTTTTGCCAGCGACCTCGCTTACCAGGAGCTTCCGTTTTCTGTTGTGGATCTCGATAACCTTCACGAACAAACCAGCCTAGTCTGTCAACGCTCACTGGACTGTAGTGAGATCATGATCCGTTTGAAAAACCAAGTTGGGAAGCAGAACGCTACTCATCAAGACCCCACCATGCACTCTTTACCCGATTGAAGGTGAAGTCACACCTGTCAAGGTCAAGCTTACGGCCGCGAGATCGCTCCCGCGGCCTTGTAGCTGGTAGCTGTGGACTGGGACTCACAGGCGAACCATGCCTGCGAGTCTTAGTCATAGCACCCATAACCCGAGGATGAGCAAAAGATTTTGACTCCCTTGAGCTTAAGGAAAAGCAAGAATTTGCATTGTGCTCCGTGCTTACACAAAAACGGACGTCTACATCCTGGCCTACTTTTTTACAAAGAAAAAGAAGTTGAGGTGAGATGCCTGATTGAACGAGTGCGAGGATATCTAGGTCCGAAACCGCGGCGCACTCCCTGCTCGGTAGCCGCAGCTAAATACTGAGACAGAGCCTCCCGCCAGTCATATACCTCAACGAACTCCCTTGCTTGGTCGGATCAGGCCTAGTGGAAAGCGGGTAGCCTTTGTTTCCGTTGCGGCAACACCGATTTGTGCGCCTCATCTAAACGCAACCAGCTTGCAATCTGCTACAGCGATACGACCCTCTACTGGATCGCAGTGAACGAGGCGACGGTGGCCAGTTACCTGACTGCGATCCTAAATTCTGAAGTTGTGAATCAGGCAATCAGCCTTTTCAATCCACCCGCCTTCTTGGTGAATGGCAGGTCTACAAGAAAGTTCTGGACGTGCCCATACCTTCCTTTAACCCCAGAACCTTCAGCATAAAGGCTTTCAGAACTGGGCCTGAAAGCCCGAGCAGAGTCCCAGACCGGGCTCGCCCACCCTGAGTTCTCGGCGACGCATCATTGGCGCGCCGCCGAGAACGCGTACGTGTAGCGCTGACTGGTGTCCTGACAGATATCGACGAGCGTGTGAAGGCGATTCTGGAAATTGCGGTATAGGACGCATGCAGAAAAGCCACCCGCTGGGTGGCGTTTCTGATGTTAATGCCGGCGATCACCTAATCTCCCACACACTTACGCGTGCAGTACCATCGGCCCAGTGAGGCTTAACTTCCGTGTTCGGGATGGGAACGGGTGTGACCCTCACGGTATATTCACCGGCAAACTCATTTCCGGGTGCTCGGTTTTCTCTCCGAGTACGGAAGAACTTGGGTAGGCGCTTGGCAGGAAGGTTCCCCTGCAGTCGGAGCCGGCAAAACTGGTTGGCTCAAACGGTACATCCAACAAACTGGCGCCGTACTAGTGGCTGTCGTACAGACTAGCTCAATATCTCACAACGAAATCGATTGGGGTCAGCTACTGACGTTATTACTTGTTGCATGTGTTGCTTGACATACTAGCTTGGTCAATTACAAGGCTTGCTGAGAATCTTCGTGCGCGGCAATAACTGCGCAGAGTTAATTCTATGGACAAGCCGAACGGGCGATTAGTACTGGTAAGCTACATGCATTACTGCACTTCAACATCCAGCCTATCAACCAGGTCGTCTTCCTGGGCCCTTCATTTCCCTTTTGGGTTGGGAGATCTCATCTTGGAGCGTGCTTCCCGCTTATATGCATTCAGCGGTTATCACAACCGAACTTCGCTACCCAGCCGTGCCCTTGGCAGGACAACTGGAACACAAGAGGTTCGTCCATCCCGGTCCTCTCGTACTAAGGACAGCCCTCCTCAAATCTCCTACGCCCACAGCAGATAGGGACCGAACTGTCTCGCGACGTTCTGAACCCAGCTCACGTACCGCTTTAATAGGCGAACAGCCTAACCCTTGGAACCTTCTACAGCTCCAGGATGCGATGAGCCGACATCGAGGTGCCAAACCGAAGCGTCGATATGAACTCTTGGCTTCGATCAGCCTGTTATCCCCGGCGTACCTTTTATCCGTTGAGCGATGGCCCTTCCATACAGAACCACCGGATCACTAAAGCCTGCTTTCGCACCTGCTCGACTTGTAGGTCTCACAGTCAACCACTCTTATGCTTTTACACTCGACGGCTGATTTCCAAACAGCCTGAGAGTAGCTTCGCGCGCCTCCGTTACAATTTAGGAGGCGACCGCCCCAGTCAAACTACCCGTCTAACTATGTCCCTCTCCCGGATCACGGGAGTAGGTTAGATTCACAACACTCGCAGGGTGGTATCTCACCGGTGGCTCCACCAAGTCCAAGAACCTGGTATCAAAGCCTCCCACCTATCCTGCGCAGCAAGAGTCATAAATCATAGTTAAAGTGTAGTAAAGGTGCACGGGGTCTTTCCGTCTAGCTGCGGGTAACCGGCATCTTCACCGGTACTACAAGTTCGCCGAGCAACTCGTTAAGACAGTCGTACGATCGTTACGCCATTCGTGCAGGTCGGAACTTACCCGACAAGGAATTTCGCTACCTTAGGACCGTTATAGTTACGGCCGCCGTTCACCGGGGCTTCAATTCAAAGCTTCGCCTTGCGGCTAACCTCTCCTTTTAACCTTCCGGCACCGGGCAGGCGTCAGCCCCTATACGTCGTTTTCGACTTAGCAGAGACCTGTGTTTTTGTTAAACAGTCGCCGTACGCGTTTCACTGCGGCCCCCTCGCGCTTGCACGCTAACGGGGCGATCCTTCTCCCGAAGTTACGGATCTAATTTGCCGAGTTCCTTAACAAGCCTTCACTCGAGCGCCTTTGGATATTCTCCTCGTCTACCTGTGTCGGTTTGTGGTACGGTTCCCAAACTTTCTCCTTAGAGGATTTTCTCGGCAGCGTGGAATCGGCAGCTTTCAGCCTTACGGCTTACTGCTTTACACCTCACTGTTAATGCCCGTCCGGATTTGCCTAGACGAACCAGCTTACGTGTATCGAACCTCATAGCCATAGGAGGTCCTGCGTATCCTTCTGCGTCTCCCCATCGTCAAACGACAGTTTGGGAGGTCCGGAATATTAACCGGATGTCCATCAGCTACGCCTTTCGGCCTCACCTTAGGGACCGCCTAACCCTGAGCGGATTAACCTTCCTCAGGAAACCTTAGACTTTCGGCGTGAAGGGTTCTCACCTTCATTATCGCTACTTATGCCGGCAGGGTCTCTTCTCAACGCTCCACCAGTCTTCTCAGTCTGGCTTCAATGCTGTTGAGAATGCTCTCCTACCACGCACACTTTCGTGTGCATCCGCTGCTTCGGTATACAGTTTTAGCCCCGTTGTATTGTCGGCACCGGACCGCTTGACCAGTGAGCTATTACGCTTTCTTTAAAGGATGGCTGCTTCTAAGCCAACCTCCTGGCTGTCTGGGCGTTCCGACTTCCTTTCCCACTTAACTGTAATTTTGGGACCTTAGCAGGCGGTCTGGGCTGTTTCCCTCTCGACTGTGAAGCTTAGCCCCCACAGTCTGACTGCCGTACTGGATGTCACTGGCATTCGAAGTTTGGTTGGATTCAGTAAGCCGGAAAGCCCCCTAGTCCATCCATGTCTCTACCACCAATGCAGATCATATGACGCTAGCCCTAAAGCTATTTCGGAGAGAACGAGCTATCACGGAATTTGATTAGCCTTTCACCCCTACCCTCAGCTCATCCGAGCTTTTTTCAACAAACACCGGTTCGGTCCTCCAATGGGTGTTACCCCATCTTCAACCTGGCCAAGGGTAGATCATCCCGCTTCGCGTCTATTCCTGCCAACTGATTCGCCCTATTCAGACTCGCTTTCGCTTCGGCTCGCTTACGCTTAACCTTGCTGACAAGAATAACTAGCCGGCTCATTATGCAATAGGCACGCGGTCAGACATTCGCTTGCGCGCATAGTCCTCCCACTGCTTGTAGGCACACGGTTTCAGGTACTTTGTACTCCCCTCACAGGGGTGCTTTTCACCTTTCCCTCACGGTACTGGTTCACTATCGGTCAAAGACAAGTATTTAGCCTTACGGGATGGTCCCCGCGGATTCAAACAGGGTTTCACGTGCCCCGCCTTACTCAGGTATCCGCTTCGAGTCTGGAGAACTTTCGTCTACGCGTCTGTCACGCTCTATGGATCCCCTTTCCAGAGGATTCGACTAGCTCCCAGATTGGTAACTCTACTATTGCGGACCCTACAACCCCCGACGCACCGAAATGCAACGGGTTTGGGCTCTTCCGATTTCGCTCGCCACTACTTTCGGAATCGAGTTTTCTTTCTTTTCCTCTAGGTACTGAGATGGTTCACTTCCCTAGGTTCGCTCATACCCACCTATGTATTCAGTGGGATGTACTTGAGGTTTGCTCAAGTGGGTTTCCCCATTCGGAGATCTCCGGATCAACGCCTGTGTGCGGCTTCCCGAAGCTTATCGCAGCTTGCCACGTCCTTCATCGCCTGTCTTTGCCAAGGCATCCACCGTGCGCCCTTAGTAGCTTGACCATAGAATTAACTCACACGCAGCTGCCAGTGTTTAGCCTGACAGATGCAGAGATAAGCTCCTCTATTTTATTGCCGCCTGTGTCACACCCACTCGCTTCCGCCTTGCGGCATCGGCTTATGAGCTAGAACACGATTCTTATATCTAAAGACACTCAACTTGAACATTACTTATATCCCTTATTACGAGTAAGGGACGCGAGTATTGCTCAGCCTTGTAATGCTTTACCCAATCGATTTCGTTGTCAAACATCCGAAGCATCGCCATGCGATGCGTGCCCTGGGGCACCTTGCCGTCGCTATCGGCGATAACCAGCCGATAGCTCTGCTCAAGGATCGAACACCTAGTTGATCCAGGTGATCCATCCTTAAGCAGGATTGTCTTTTCGATGCAGAGTTGGTGGAGCTGACCGGGATCGAACCGGTGACCCTTCGCTTGCAAAGCGAATGCTCTCCCAGCTGAGCTACAGCCCCATCCTTTAAGAATACATGGTGGGCCTGGGTAGATTCGAACTACCGACCTCACCCTTATCAGGGGTGCGCTCTAACCAACTGAGCTACAGGCCCAAACTTCTGGGCTTCCATAGCAGAAGCCTAATTCTGCTAGGCGAACCCAAACGAACGGGCCCGACTGCTCGAAAAGTTTCGAGGATCAGGTTGAACGTGCATAGCAACTATGTCGCTATTGACCATCGTGCAGAGATGATAAGAAGCAGAGATGGCGTTGAACAAGCTTCCGTCTTCGAGAGGTTAACCTCGAGCCGGAGTAATTACGGTGCCCAACCTCAACCTTCTGGTTGTCCGCGATCACGGAGCGATTGAACAAAGAATCGATTCTCTCTTAGAAAGGAGGTGATCCAGCCGCAGGTTCTCCTACGGCTACCTTGTTACGACTTCACCCCAATCATGAATTACACCTTGGGCGGCTGCTTCCTTGCGGTTAGCGCACCGACTTCTAGTGCAACCCACTTTCGTGATGTGACGGGCGGTGTGTACAAGGCCCGGGAACGTATTCACCGCGGCGTTCTGATCCGCGATTACTAGCGATTCCAGCTTCATGTAGTCGAGTTGCAGACTACAATCCGAACTGAGGACGGCTTTTTCCGATTAGCTCCCTCTCGCGAGTTTGCAACGGTTTGTACCGGCCATTGTAGCACGTGTGTAGCCCTGGACATAAAGGCCATGAGGACTTGACGTCATCCCCACCTTCCTCCCCGTTATCCGAGGCGGTTTCGCTAGAGTGCTCAACTGAATGGTAGCAACTAGAGATAAGGGTTGCGCTCGTTGCGGGACTTAACCCAACATCTCACGACACGAGCTGACGACAGCCATGCAGCACCTATACTGCGGTCTCTTGCGAGACGCCAATGTTTCCACTGGATTCCACAGCATTTCGAGCCCAGGTAAGGTTCTTCGCGTTGCGTCGAATTAAACCACATGCTCCACCGCTTGTGCGGGCCCCCGTCAATTCCTTTGAGTTTCAGCCTTGCGACCGTACTCCCCAGGCGGATCGCTTAACGCGTTAGCTACGGCACGGCGGGATTGGGTACCCGTCACACCAAGCGATCATCGTTTAGGGCTAGGACTACCAGGGTATCTAATCCTGTTTGCTCCCCTAGCTTTCGTGTCTCAGCGTCAGTTGTGGTCCAGTGAGCCGCTTTCGCCACAGGTGTTCCTCCCGATATCTACGCATTTCACCGCTACACCGGGAATTCCACTCACCTCTCCCACACTCTAGCTAAACAGTTTCTCATGCAGACTTCGAGTTGAGCCCGAAGATTTCACACAAGACTTGTAGAGCAGCCTACACACCCTTTACGCCCAATAATTCCGAACAACGCTTGCCCCCCTCGTATTACCGCGGCTGCTGGCACGAAGTTAGCCGGGGCTTCTTCTTCCGGTACAGTCATAATCGTCCCGATCGAAAGGAGTTTACGTCCCAAGGGACTTCATCCTCCACGCGGCGTTGCTGCGTCAGGGTTTCCCCCATTGCGCAAGATTCCCCACTGCTGCCTCCCGTAGGAGTCTGGACCGTGTTTCAGTTCCAGTGTGTCCGTGCGCCCTCTCAGGCCGGATATCGATCACAGTCTTGGTGGGCCATTACCCCGCCAACTAACTAATCGACCGCGACCCCCTCCTAAAGCGAATTGCTCCTTTGACCCGTAGGTATTATGCGGTATTAGCCTCGGTTTCCCGAAGTTATCCCCCACTCAAGGGTAGGTTAGTCACGTGTTACTCACCCGTGCGCCACTTTACTCATGGATTGCTCCACTTTCTCGTTCGACTTGCATGTGTTAGGCACGCCGCCAGCGTTGATTCTGAGCCAGGATCAAACTCTCGTTTGAAACTGTTTGGTTCATCCAGGTCGACGGAGGTCGACGGGATGAACCGGCTTACCATTCCGCAACATAAGCTGCGGAGCTCGATAAGCACTTACCTTGTGAGAATGTTCAAGCCAACTTCCTACACTCTCACGACTGGCACGTTCAACCTGATTTTCAAAGATCCTTGAAGAAGATCCGCCTGAGCGGCTTCTTTTTGGATCGAAGAGCGCAGCATTACTGCCGCACCTCCCCGAACTTGTTGTGCTTTACCTACCCGTCTGTTGCTCGAAGCAGCTGACGAGTAGCTTTTGGCGCACCTTCCAAAAATACAGGAAGATTCTGGACTCTGTCAACATTTATCTTGCTTACCCGGTTCTACGTCTTTCCGGCTGAAGCAGCGAAATGTTGACAGCAGAGGGCGATTCACTCTTTAAAACAGTCCGCTTAAACTACGCGGGCGCTGGCACTAAGCTTGTGAAAGATCGTCTCTGCAGCGGCAACGCTGTAGCCGAGCGCATTTGGCTCGAGGAGGATAACCTCCGACTTGCAAAGGGGTTTCGTTTGATTGAGGCCTTAGGCCCAGTCTCACGTTGCTTCAGCCTTGTTTCACTCACAGGCTTGTCGCCTGGTGGCTATCAGCTGTACATCCCACTTCGTTTAAGACAACTTAACCACATTAGCAGGAGACTTTAACAATTGCAAGCCTCAAGCGTTTTTCTTTTGCTGCCTGCCTGCTGCGTTTTGCATCTCGCGCCTGTCCGGCGACTGTCTGCATATCGCTGCGACAAGATGGATATTAGCAACCACCTGCTGCCGATGCAAGCCGGCAGGTTGTTGATAAGCGCGCCTGGCTGTTGAAATGCCCGCCAGGTCTACGCCAATCGCAGGCTGCTGCTTCGCAAATATCTCTGACATTGTGCTCGTTGAACCCCGCATCAATCGCGAAACGCGTGAGCTCGCACGTTATCTGGCAATAACGCCCAGGTCCGTCAGGCCATTTACGAAGAACTGCACCGCGAGTGCTACCAGTAAAAGACCCATGATCCGAACCAGGATGCGGATCCCTGTCTCACCCATGAATTTGCGCACACGATCTGCGCTGGCAAGCACCCAGTAGCTGATCCAGGCAGTAAACGCGATGACACAGACGATTGTGGCTACCTCCCACAATTTGGCCGCCTGGCCGACCAGCACCATAACACTTGAAATGGCCCCCGGCCCAGCCAGCATAGGAATGCCCAAGGGAACTATGCCGACATCTTCCTTTTCTGTGGCTTCTTCGGCGTCGCCGGACGCTTCCTGCGTCGCGGAACGCTTGGCCTGCAGCATGTCCAGACCGATGAGGAGCAGGATCAGGCCGCCGGCAATCTCAAAGGCCGGCAGTGTGATGCCAAACATGCGGAAGATGAATTTGCCGACCAGCGCGAAGGTCGTGAGCACGATGAAGCAGGTGATCGACGCTTTGCGGGCCATGAGTTTCCGACGCGGCGCGTCCAGGCTGGCAGTAATCGCGAGGAAGGTCCCGATGGCCGCGAAGGGATCCACCAGAAAGAAAATAGAGCTGAGCGCAACCAGAAGGAAGGTCACATAGCTCGAGTGCAAAGTGTTCAAGGCGACCGTCGCGGCCTGGCCATAGAGCAAAATCATCCGGAAAATCTCTCTTCCCATGTGAGCGCTCGCCTTGGCGGCGCTCTCTTCTAGAGCAGTAAAGCATGACGCCGGCAGAGCAGAATTGGCGGTTTTGCTACCTTTTCCGAAATCCCTGAAATCGTACTCAACGCGGTTGCCGAGCGATTATTCCTGGATCTTATGACGGGAGCTAGTCATTTTTGCGCACGACCCAGGTGGTCATACAGCGTTGCTGCTGAACCACAGTGGTCTTCAAGGGATCGAGAAGTTGTCCGCCTAACTGCATGGTCACGGACATCAAAAAGGCTTCATCTACGGCGAATCGTTCAGCGCCATCCGGGGACAAGTAGCGTCGCCCACCCAGATGCTGGTGGAACAGACCCGGCTCATGCATGCCTATGATAGATGCCAGGCGGCAAAAAAAGACGCTGCCTGGTCGCAGAACACGCCACATCTCCTGCATCATCGCCAGAAAATGAGCCTCATCGCGCGAGAAGTGCAACACAGTGTTGCTCAGTACTGCGTCGAAGCATGCGTCTGGAAAAGACATAGCCTCGACCTTCTGCACGCGAAAGTTGCTTGCTGGCAACGTGGGATGCAGACTGTCAGCCAGACTACGAACGGCCGCAATGGCGTCGGGGTCAGCATCCACCCCGAATACCTCGTAGTGCTCGCGCAGCAGGTAAACAAGATTGCGACCATAGCCACACCCGGCGTCAAGGACCCGCATGCCAGGAGCTATGCGGCCCTTCAGCAGTTGGTCGAACAGGTAAATGTCGATCTGCCCAAACTGTTCCTGAAGCGTAGCCATGGTTCCAGCATAGCGCCGGGATGTGAGAAAGCAGCCTCCGGCGCGCCGGAGGCTGGTCTTCCGTCGATCACGGCATAATAGAGGCTATGCCTTTGAATTGTGGAATTGTCGGACTGCCGAATGTCGGCAAAAGTACTATCTTTAACGCGCTTACGTCGGCCAAAGCTGTGGCCGCGAATTACCCGTTTTGCACGATCGATCCGAATGTCGGCGTAGTGACGGTGCCGGATTCCCGGCTGGACAAGATTGCTGCCATCGTTCATCCCAAAAGCCTTGTGCCGACGACGATGGAGTTTATCGACATCGCGGGACTGGTAGAGGGGGCGAGCAAAGGTGAGGGGCTGGGTAACCAGTTTCTGGGCCACATTCGTTCGACGGATGCCGTGGTCCACGTGGTGCGGTGCTTTGCCGACCCGAACGTGATCCACGTGGCCGGAGGGGTGAATCCGCTGCATGACATCGACGTGATTAATACCGAACTTCTGCTGGCTGATCTCGACACGCTCGAGAAACGGTTTGCCAAGGTGCAGAAGGCGGCGAAGACAACGACAGATGCAAAGGTGAAGTCGGAGTTTTCTGCACTGGAAAAGCTGCTGGAAGCAGTACAGGCTGGCCGTCCTGCGCGTACGGTTGAGTTGACAGAGGACGAGCAGGTATCCGCGCGCGACCTGCACCTGATCACTGCGAAGCCGATGCTCTATGTCGCGAATGTAGACGAAGCCGGGCTGCTGACAGGCAACGAGTGGACCGCTGCAGTCGAGAAACGGGCGCAGGAAGATGGCAGCCAGGTGGTGCGGATCAGCGGCGCGATGGAAGCCGATATTGCGCAACTGGAGCCAGACGAGCGTAAGGAATTCCTGGCTGAAATGGGGCTTGAAGAGCCGGGATTGAACCGCCTGATCCACTCGGCGTATAAGCTGCTGAACCTGATTACCTATTTCACCGCAGGCGCTCAGGAAGTACGTGCGTGGACGATCATTCGCGGGACCAAGGCACCGGGCGCCGCAGGGGTGATCCACTCTGACTTCGAGCGTGGCTTTATCAAGGCGGACGCGTACCACTCCGATGACCTGTTTGCGCTGGGCAGTGAGCAGGCGGTGAAAGAAAAAGGGCTGCTGCGCTCTGAAGGCAAAGAGTACACCGTCAAAGACGGCGACATCCTCTTCTTCAAATTCAACGTCTAGGTACTGGCCGCACGGGCGGGCGCGGCTCTGCCGCTTAGCTCCCGTTGGTCGCCTGGTTGTCTCCTATCCGAGGATGTACTGGCTGATTCAGTGTCCGATGTGACTACTCTGCGCGCAGCGCGGTGGCTGGTTCGATCCGGGCGGACGCGTACTGGCCGTACGGGCGGACGCGGCTTTGCCGCTTAGCTCCCGTTGGTCGCCTGGTTGTCTCCTATCCGAGGATGTACTGGCTGATTCAGTGTCCGATGTGACTACTCTGCGCGCAGCGCGGTGGCTGGTTCGATCCGGGCGGACGCGTACTGGCCGTACGGGCGGACGCGGCTTTGCCGCTTAGCTCCCGTTGGTCGCCTGGTTCCCTTCTCTCCGAGGATGTACTGGCTGATTCAGTGTCCGATGTGACTACTCTGCGCGCAGCGCAGTAGCTGGTTCGATCCGGGCTGCGCGTACTGGCCGTATGGGCGGACGCGGCTCTGCCGCTTAGCTCCCGTTTGGTCGCCTGGTCCCTGCTCTCCGAGGATGTACTGGCTGATTCAGTGTCCGATGTGACTACTCTGCGCGCAGGGCGGTGGCTGGTTCGATCCGGGCTGCGCGCCGGGCGGGGATCACTGCCGCGAGTGTTGTCACCACCGCGAGAAAGATGGCCGCGGAGAGATAAATGAGCGGATTGGCTGCGCTCATCCCGAGGAGTTTTGGCCCGACGTTGAGATAGGAACCAGCTGACGGCAGAGCCGCGAGTGCATGACCGAGGGCCATGGTGAGCAGCGTGCCTGCAGGCAGGCCGGCGGCGCAGAGTATCAGGGCCTCCCGGACAATGGTGGTGACGACATAGCCGGGAGTGGCGCCTAACGCCATCCGGATACCTATCTCACGGGTGCGCTGAACGACTGAGTACGCCATCAGGCTGTAAATGCCGACGGCAGCGAGCAGCAGCGCCAGCGTGCCCATGCATCCCAGTAGTGTTGCCGCAATTTTCTGTGGATAAAGAGAGGCCGCGATGTACTCCTCCATCGGAATTGAATTGACTGCAGTTACGTTTGGATCGAGTTCGTGGACTTTTTGCAGCACCGTGTTGATGAGTGCATCGGGAGACTGCCGGGATCGGGTGTAGAAGGCGAGATTCATGTCGGCACGGTACAGCTGGCGGAAGGCGAAGTAGGTGTACGGTAGCGGCGACTCGCCCAGCGAGTGATACTTGCTGTCTGCGGCGACGCCAATAACCGTAAACCAATATCCCCAACCGTGGACGCGCCGGCCAATGGGATTTCTGCCGGGAAGATAGCGGCGTACGAACTCCTGATTGACGATCATGACGCCATCCGCTTTGTCGTCGTCATGCTCGGTAAAGTCTCTGCCCTTTACCAGCGGGATATGCAGGAGGCCAAGATATTCCGGCGAGATGACATTGCGGAAGATTTTCATGTTTTCGCCGGGGCTCGGCGTGTAGCCCTCGATGTTGAGCTCCTCCCACCAACTGGTCTCCAGGCCAAGGGGTACACCATCAGAGTAAGCGGTATCGGTGACGCCGGGCGTGGTCTGCAACTTGTCGGCCAGCCGGCGACAAAATTCTTTGCGTTGATCGAGTGTGTAGCCGCTGGTATTGAGGTAGAAGTGCGAGAGCAGAACATGGCTGGGATCGAAGCCGGGCTTGATCTGACGGGTGGTTTGAAAACCGCGGGCAGATACGGCTGCTCCAATGACAGCGGTCAAGGCAAGCGCGATCTCTGCGATCACGAGGATGGAGCGCAGACTCTGCAGCCTGGTTCCCGCGGTGCCGGTGCGGCTGCCCTCGTTGAGCTTTGCACTGAGGTTGAGCGTGCGGATGTGCAGCGCCGGCGCAATACTGGCGGCCAGCGCAGTCAGGATGCAGAGCGCGAGAGTGAACAGAAGGACACGGGCATTCCAGTCAAAATTCAGCGCGAGAGCTGATTGGCCGCGAGGGAGCAGGAAGCCGAGCGCGCGGCTCATCCAGATGGTCAACAGGATGCTGATGATGCCGCTGGCCAGCGCAAGTACTAAAGCTTCTGTGAGTATCTGGCGTGCAAGACGGGAGCGTGTGGCGCCCAGTGCCAGGCGGGCGATGAACTCCCGTTCGCGGCCAACGGCGCGGGCTAGTAGAAGATTCGCAACGTTGGCGCACGCAATCAGCAGAACGAGCAGGCTGACAGCCATAAGGATCCGCAGCGGCGCAACCAGCATCGCCTGAGGACCGTGTGGCGACTTCCATACCGGCAGCATCGTCGCACTCATGCCTTCGCTGACATCTGCGTTGGCAACTGCCATTCGTGTGGCAAGCGCGGCGAGTTCTGCTGTCGCCTGGTCGATGGTCACGCCCGGTTTCAAGCGTGCGATACCGAGCATATTGCGGTTCTGCCGGTTACGCAGCATCCACTCCTGTACGCCGTTTAGGACCGGCTGCTGCATGTACGGGATCCACAGATCGTAGGCCGTAACGGGCATAGAGCCGTGAAAGCGAACAGGCGCGACGCCAACGATGGTGAGCTGGTGCTGATTGATGCGCAGGGTTCGGCCGATGATTGAGGGGTCTCCATTAAAGTGGCTGTGCCAGTAGCGATTGCTGATAACAACAACCGGAAAGGCGCCCGGTTTGTCACCGTATTCCGTAGGCAGAAAAACCCTCCCGACAGCAGCGTGGACGCCGAGAACTGCGAAGAAATTGCCGGAGACCAATTCGCCCCATACGCGGTCGGCGTGGTCCTGGTTGCCAACGCTGAAAAATGCCGGGTGGCTGACGGCCATGTCGAAGAGATGCAGGTGATCGCGAAAATCCTGGAAGTCAGGGTAAGAATTTGGCACCAGTTCGTGGTTTGCGGCGACCGATTCGACAACCACCAGGCGGGATGGATCGGCGACACCGGCGAGCGGCTGCAGGAGGGTCGCGTTGATCCAGCTGAAGACTGTCGTGCTGGTACCAATGCCGATGGCCAGGGTCAGCACCACGACAGCGGTGAAGGCGGGATTACACACCATGGTGCGGGTAGCGATGCGGATGTCCTGAGCAAGGCTCTCGACGAAGGGCAAGGTGGATCGTTCGCGGACAGCCTGGCGAGTCTGCTCGACGCCTCCCAGTTTGATGCGTGCCTGGCGACCTGCTTCTTCGGGTGACATGCCGGCGCGAACATTGTCTTCGACTTGAAACTGCAGATGAGATTCGAGTTCCGCATCCAGTTCATCATTTCGCTTGAACAGGCCACGGATTCGGCAGCACAGGACACGAAGGCTTTTCATGCTTCCTCTGCCGGCGCCAGAAAGCGCGCGAGGATCGCAGTCGTCTGCTCCCAGCTGTCTGCTTCTTTCTGAAGCTGCTTTTTGCCCGCACGCGTGAGCCTGTAAAACTTGGCTTTTCGATTGTTCTCAGACAGACCCCATTCGGACGCGATAGCGCCTTCCTGCTCGAGCTTTAGGAGTGCCGGATAAAGCGTGCCATAGTTCAGCGCGAGCAGGTCACCGCTGGTCTGCTCGATGCGACGCGCAATGCCGTAGCCATGCAAGGGACCCATCGCTTCCAGCGTTTTGAGCACCATCAGGGCCAGAGTTCCCTGCCACACGTCCTTCTTGTCACCCATTGCACTCGACTCCCTACGCATACCTATTGCTTAGCCATAGGAATAGTGGCATATCTCGTATGGCTTTGCAATAGGTGATACGCTGGCGGCAAAATATTGCGCGTACGGCGAAGTGCGCCTGGCACGTCTACAGAGATTTCGGATAACGATAGCTACTTCCGGGATTGCGGGTTGGGCACGGTGCAAAATCGGTGCGTGGTATCTTGCTGGCATGTTGAATGGTCGATCAATCGCGCTTACAGCGCTCATTTTAGGAAGCATTGCGGGGTTGAATGCTGCACCAGCGCAGACCGCTGCTGTTTCGTTTCGATGTAATGCTCTTGCGGGCGAGGCTTTCCCGGACAAGGCGAATCGCTTCCTGCTGGCGGGGTTGAAGTATCAGCCAGTCGAAGCGACGCAGGCGGGTTATCACGGAAATGCGAGCACGCCACTCGATGCCGATCTGGATGACAGCAGCGCTGCGACGATCGCGGCGCAAAGAGACCTGCTGAAGAGAGGCGAGGCATGCTTCGCGCACACGAAAGCTGCTTCCCCGGAAGATGCTGCCGACCTGGCGCTACTGCTCGACAACATCCAGTCGAGCCTGTTCCAACTGGACACGCTGCAGGGGTACAAGTATCGGCCACAGGATTACGTCGAGATGATCGGGTCGGGATTGTTTTTCCCTCTAACGTCGACCAATGGAACTGAGGAACAGCGACTGACATTTGTGCTGGCGCGGATCGAGCAGGTGCCGAGAATTCTCGATGAGGCGAAGGCGAACCTGCAGGAAGCTGATCCTGTTTTCATCGATACAGCTCTCGAAGAAAATGAGGGTGACCTCGGCGTCATCACGCAGGTCGGCAGCATGATTCCTGCGGGGTCGAAACTGCGACCGCGTTTCGACGTAGCGTCCAGAGCAGCTACGGCTGCACTGCAGTCCTATGCGGCCTGGTTGAAGGATGACCTGGGTCGTCGCCCGCATACGCGAACATGGCGGACTGGCGCGAGTGATTATTCAAGTATCTTCAAGTTTGCTCTGGGCCCGGGTACCGCGATGACACCCGATGGCGTGCTCACATCTGCTGAAAGCGATTTAGCGAAGACGCGCGCAGAGATGTACGCCACTGCACTGCCGCTGCATGCGAAATGGTTCCCAGACCACGGGGAGCACAAGGATCTCACCGGCGATGCGCAGCAAAACAGGATCATCGGCGAAGTGATTGGACGCATCAATGAGGACCACGTCGAGCAGGGGCAATTGCTTGAAAAAGTTCGCGCGGAGGCAGGTGGAATACGCGCCTTTATTCTGTGGAAAGACCTGGTCACACTCAGTGCTCGCGACAATATGAAGATTGTGCCAACGCCTGAATTCCTGCGCGGCGTGTATTCGGTAGCGGGGTTCCACTCAGCACCGGCGCTTGATCCGACGGGTGAAGCTGAGTACTGGGTGACGCCGATTGACGCTTCTACTTCAAAAGAAAAAGCTGAATCAAAGCTGCGCGAATATAACAACTGGATGCTGCAGTATCTGACTATGCATGAAGCACTACCCGGCCACTACACGCAGTTCGAGCATGCGAATAATCTGCAGCCTGTTTCGCGTCGCGTGCTGCGGGCGCTGCTCGGGAGCGGTAGTTACGCAGAGGGATGGGGCGAGTACGGCGTAAAGGAGATGGAAGACGCCGGGTATGCGGATCATGACCCACGGTTCGTCTTGATGGTGCAGAAGATCCGCCTGCGCGTGATCACGAATGCGATTCTCGATATCAGTATGCAAAGCCGTAATATGACGGACCAGCAGGCGCTTGAACTGATGGAGCAGAAGGCTTTTCAAACGCCTGCGGAAGCGCAAGGCAAACTGCGGCGTGCCAAGCTGACAGCCGGGCAGTTGATCACTTACTACGTCGGCTATCATCAGTGGATCGATCTACGCGAGCGCGTACAGAAAGAGCAGGGCGCCAGCTTCAACCTGAAGAAATTCAATGATGCAGCGCTGGATGAAGGACCGTTGCCGATTCCGCTACTGCAACCGCTGCTCGAAACGAAGGTGAATATTCAATAAGTGTGGAGCCCAGGTCTTAGAAGCGGGACCTGGGGCCCTGGTGTCGCGGCGATTGAAGATGCAAGATTTAGTGCACGGCAGGCAGACCAGTCGCGGTGGGAAGGATGGCCTGGTAGCTGCGGTCGAGGCTCGGCCCGAGCAGCAGGATGGCCGTGATGCGGCGTA
Organism: Acidobacteriaceae bacterium; assembly: GCA_963692885.1. GTDB lineage: Bacteria > Acidobacteriota > Terriglobia > Terriglobales > Acidobacteriaceae. The sequence goes on along the minus strand of OY843586.1, from coordinate 5,204,896 downwards.
CGACCTGCGCGAACCATGCTGCTTCTTCTGTCTTAAGCGGTCGGCCGAGAAGCGGCAGTTCGCGATAGCTGAGCCATTTCTTCAGAACCTGGTAGCCGCCCAGTGTGTACGTCCATACATTGGCCGGGACACCGGTCCAGTAAGCTGCGCCATTCAGATGAATATCGAGGCAGGATGCGCCAAGGATCGCGAGCGCTTCATCAAGGGTGAGGCCCTGGGCCGCTGCAAGCGCGGTGAGACGGTCGCGCTCGGTGGTTGTCCAGTCGCGGACTTTAACGAGACCGCGGCCCGGCATGACCGTGCTGCCCTGGCCGCGGCTGCCCCAGCCTGCGGTGAGCTTCAGCGCTTCTTCGATGGGGAAATTTTGCGGGAGTTGCAGCTTCGCGAGGAACGACCACTCAGCTGAGAGGTTGATGGACGATTCGGCATCGAGCAGGTCCGCGAGACGGCGGCCGAGGGTCGCGGACTGGGCGAGGAGTTCGGCGGTCGCAGGGAGCGGGACACGCGGCCAGTCGCCGAGAAGTGCGCCAGCGTTTTCGGTTCGGTATTGCGGGGTGTGCATGATGGCTAGCGCGTGGAAAGCGGGGTCTTCTGCATGCGCTTGTAGCTTTTCAGTAATTAAAAGGCAGGCTGCCGTAGCGTTGCGATGCAGTTCTGGATGCATGCCGATCATCGGCCTCTCGAGTTCTACGACTGGGAAGCAGAGGCCGCCTCCATCGGCAGCGTTTAGATCGAGTAGATTCGAAGTTACCTGTGGCGGGTCATAACCCGTCCTCATTCGCTGGGGCACAACAAACGTGAAGTGCTGAACAAAACGGCTCACATAGTCTTCTCTTTTCCGATCCAGCAGTTCTGTCTCGGGCTCCCAGTACAGCCATCGCAGATCATAAGGTCTATAACAGTGCCGCATCACCTGCCATGGACGAAAGCCTTTTTCCTGAAGAATGCGTCTCGTATGGATGGGATCGAAGCGTGCGCCTCGCTCCATGGCGCTGGGCACTAGTTGAGACATCGCGGTGTCGCTGATCTCCTTCGAAAAATAGCTCTTCATCCTTACTTCGAGTTTGTCGCGGTCGATGTCGACGACAAGCGGGTCTCGGCTTGTCTTGATGCCGGGAAATGAAACGGGAAATAGCTCCGGCAGACGTGGCCATGAAGTGTAGTCCGTCGAATGCACGCGGTAGGCGAAGGGGTTGCCGAGGGCTGGGATGGTGGTGAGCGGGACGTATGTGGCTGTTGCTTCGCGGCGGCTCTCTGTGAGTAGCTGCGCGAGTTTGGTGGTTCCCCACCGCCATCGCCACTCTCGTCCGCAACACAGCCCATCCGTCGAAAATGCACTCGGATCGGGTCGACCTTCCGGTGTGGTCTTGCCGGTTCTATATTTGTCTCCGTTAAGGTTATCAATCCAAATCTGGCTGAACGCGTGCAGGTAGTGATGGCGCATGGTGGTGTGCGAGAGGCCGTCCAGCCAGGCGCTATTAGAAATAAAAGACACGATGCCCTGACCATCTCGATTGGCCGCGATGCGGTGCTCGGCAATGCGGAAGAAGCGGATGTAGAGGTCGTTCAGGCCCTGACCCTGCGGCGCGGGTAAGCCGGTAATGGCCGCGCGGTAAGCCGTCGTTAGGTTGCGCTCCTCGCCAAGCGCAATGCCGGCATAGCCGTTATACGGAGGATTGCCGAGGATGACGAGGATAGTGCCGTTCTGCTTGATGTCTTCAGCAGCTTCGCGTTCCTGCTCCATCTCGACAAAGATGGATTTGGGATGCGTGGCCGGGATCCAGCCGGTGAGAGCATTGGTGAGGAAGATGCCGGCACGTTGCTCGTCGTTAAGCGGTGCGCGGGCTTCTTCGAGAAGACGGGCAATCTCCATGTGAGCGATGACGAAGGGCGCTGGCATGATTTCGAAGCCGAAGATGCGTTCCAGCGCCGCAGTACGGAGCTGGCTGGGAACCAGGGCGGTGTCATCGCCGGCCTTCTGCAGCAGCGTGCGATGGATGCGGTCGAGCACCGCCGTCAGATAGGCACCGGTGCCGCAGCAGGGATCGAGGATGCGGACGGCAGGTGAGGCCAGGCCGTCGGGCTGGTTGAGCTCGGTACGGAGCAGGTGGTCGACGCGCTCGACCATGTACTGCACGATTTCGCGTGGGGTATACCAGACGCCGAGTTCCTTGCGCAGCTGTGGATCAAATGCTTCGAGAAACGGCTCGTAAAAGTAGGCGACGGCTTTTTCGCCCTGGAAGATGTCAAAGAGACTGGCCTCGACGCAGTTGAGGGCTTCGCCGGCGAGCTCGAGGATTTCGGTGAGCTGGATGGTGTTGAGGTGATGACGATCGGAGACTTCGCGGAAGAGCTTACGCAGCACCGGAACTTTGAGGTAATCGTCGGCCAGCTTCCAGTTGAAGACGGCATGCGGCAGACGTCCGTCGGGCGAGTGACGCCACAAGACCCATGCAGAAAAGATGCCGTAAAAGAGAGTCTGGACCAGCGTGGAGCGGAAGAAATGCTCGCCTTTTTCGCCCTCGAACTGGATACCGAGCGACTCTTCCAGCGCAACCTTGACGCTATGAAAAGCAGGAAGATCGTGATCTTCGGCCCGGGCGCGCGCTTCGCGGGCGTAGGAAGCGAGTAGCCACGCTACCTCTTTCGGCTGCGTGAGCGGCACCTTGTAGAGCATGACGCGCTTAAGGAAGTCAGGCAGAAGCTGGTCATGCTTGGCGTCGATGGAGCGGTACCAGAGGTCATCCGCAGTAGCGGCCAGCTTATAGCGTTGCAGAGTGCGGGTCTGACCATCTGGCTGCACAGTCAGGAGCCGGAACTCATGCAGATTGGTAATGAGGACAGTGCCATATTGGCGCAGGTAGCGGATGGTCTGTTCGCTTTCCGCCAGGGTGCCCAGGTCATAGCCTGCAGGCTTGATCTCGACGACACCGCGCTCCGGGTTTCGCAGGAGTGGCGGCTCGACATTTCTGGGTGAGCGACCGGGTTGGGGGAACAGGCCGCCGTCCGGCATGCCAGCGCCCTGGTTGCGGATTTGGGTGGAGAAGAGTACGCGCGGGGTCAGGCTCTGACCGACTGCGTTGAAGAGTCGGTCGACCGGCGGGTAGAAGGAAGTTTCCGCTGTGGCAGCGCCGGTACCGCGAATGGCGCGCAGATCAGCTACGTAGTGGGCGACGGTATAAGAAGTGGGCACGCTGACCCATGATGCCATGTCCGATTGCTGGGCTGGGATAGTCAGCGAGGTACGGATCGGCAGGCCAGGCTGTTGCGGGGACTGTGCAGGCTCAGACGCAAGACTCGGGGCAACCGGCTGCTAGTAGGTTTGGGGATTTAGGATCTTTGAAATCTGCTCAGCGATGACAATGTTTCTCCATGCAGACACGTATTTGGCCGTTGCGGAATTGACGGGGAGCGACACACATACCAGCAGATATAATCGGCTAAGAACCGAAAGGAGTTGTAATGCCCATTCAGCCGACGGCAAAGATCTGGCATAACGGAAATCTCATTCCCTGGGAAAAGGCACAACTGCATGTAATGAGTCACGTGGTGCATTACGGCTCATCGGTGTTCGAAGGGATTCGCTGCTATGGGCAGCCCGATGGCGCCGCGATTTTCCGGCTGCCGGAGCACATGCAGAGATTGCTCGACTCCGCGAAAATCTACAGGATGCAGATTCCCTACTCCCTCGACCAGTTGTCGAACGCCGTGGTGGAACTGGTAGAGGCGAATGGCGTGGCGCCTTGCTATATCCGGCCGATCGCGTTGCGTGGATACGGGGAGATTGGCGTCAGTCCGAAAGGATCGCCGATCGAGGTGTACATGGCGAACTTTCCATGGGGCAAGTACATGCCTGTCGGGCAGGGTGCGGATGTGTGTATTTCGTCATGGAATCGCCTGGCGCCGAACACCATGCCGTCGCTGGCAAAGGCCGGGGCGAACTACATGAATTCGCAGCTGATCCGTATGGAAGCCGATATGCATGGCTATGCGGAAGGCATTGCGCTGGACGTAAACGGCTACCTGTCGGAAGGCTCTGGCGAGAACCTGTTCATCGTGCGGAACGGTGTTCTGTATACGACGCCTCTGGCGAATTCCGTGCTGGCAGGCATTACGCGTGACTCAGTACTGACGCTGGCCCGGCATTTCGGTATCCCGGTCGTTGAACAAGTGATGCCGCGCGAGATGCTGTACCTGGCGGACGAAGTTTTCTTTACCGGAACGGCCGCGGAAGTTTCGCCCATACGGTCGGTTGACAAGATTCTTGTTGCAGACGGCGGGACTGGGCCGATTACCAAGCAGCTGGCGGAAGAGTTTTTCGGTATCGTGAACGGACTGCGCGCCGATCGTTTCGGATGGCTGACGCCGGTCAATGTCCGCGCGGAGCAGACTGTACAGGTTTGACAGCCGCTAAATGAAACAACGCAAAGCAGGTTCGGACTGTCGCGTCCGGACCTGTTTGCGTTTGGAACTAGTGAGCTGCTTCCGTGGGTGTCAGAAGAGGAGCCTGCGGAGAAGGATGGTCCGGCGGATCTGGTTTAGCGCCATGGTCCAGGGCCTCATCCGGCGATGCGTCTGGGCCAACCTGGGGCGACGTGTAATCGAGCGGTGGCTTGGCAAGGAGCGGTCGCGCCCCGCTGTGCAGACCCCAGCCTGGGAGGTTCTGATTGCCTGTAATCAGCCTTGCCCCGCTGCGATAGAAGAGATAGGTCCAGCCCCAGGTGGCCATCACGCGCAGACGATTCCGGAAGCTGACCAGGAACCAGAGATGCACAACCAGCCAGGTCATCCAGGCTTTGACGCCGCCCCAATGTGCCTTGAACGGCCACTTGACATCAGCGACAGCGGCGAGACGACCGATGGTAGCCATGTCCCCTTTGTCGAAGTAATGGAACGGGGTTCGGGGTCGTCGCTCGAGATCGAGCCGGATGAGTTTGGCCGCGTGCGTGCCCATCTGCATGGCGGGCTGGGCGACACCGGGAACGCGTTTGCCATCCTGTTCGACGTGGCTGAGATCGCCGCAGACAAAGACGTTGGCGTGACCTTCGACATTCAGATATTGGTCGACCATGACGTTGCCTTTTTTGTCGACCGGAACGCCCAGGAGCTTGCCTAACGGTGATGGTGCGACGCCTGCACCCCAAAGGGTAACGACTGCGTCGACATGCTTGCCGCCGACCACGACATACCCCGGCTGAATATCGGTAACTTGTTGACCGGTAAGCACTTCGACACCAAGGTTGTGCAGTTGATCTACAGCCATTTTCTGCAGGTCCTCAGGGTAGGACGGGAGGATAGCCGGGCCGCCTTCGATCAGCAGTACGCGACTTTTGCCCGGATCGATGTGGCGGAAGTTTTCACGAAGGTAGAGGGTGGATATGTCGCGCAAAGCTCCGGCCAGTTCTACGCCGGTAGGACCTCCCCCAATCACAACGAAGTTCAATTCCGGATGCACCCCGGTCTCGAGCATCTCGCGCTCGGCTAGCTCATAAGCAAGGAGAATCCGCCGGCGGATCTCGGTAGCATCTTCAAGGGTCTTGAGCCCCGGAGCACTGTGGGCCCAGTCGTCATGGCCGAAATAGGAGTGGGTGGCGCCGGTCGCGACGATGAGGTAGTCGTATTCCATCTCCGATTCGCTGCGCAGAAAGACGATCTGGCGATCCAGATCAAAACCAACCGCCTCATCCATCAGAACTTCAACGTTTGTAAAGTGGCTGAGGATGCCTCGAATGGGCTGGGCGATATCTGCGGGAGACAGAACGGCAAGTGCAACTTGATACAGCAACGGCTGGAAGACGTGATGGTTGCGCCGGTCGATGAGGGTGACATCGACCGCCTGACCGCCGAGTTGCTTGGCGGCACTGATGCCGGCAAAGCCGCCACCGAGGATGACGACGCGTGGACGTTGTCGCGGCGTGGTTCGTACTGCCAGAGATGTATCCTGCGGGGTTGTCACTTGCGCCATCGCGCGCTCCTTGGAGAAGGGTTCTCTAACGAGAGATGCAATCCCGCGACGGATGGACACATGAAAGCTGTTTGTACCTTGTGAGTCGCAGCATTTCTGCGGCGTTTTTTAAGGATGAATTTCGATATTTACGGGAACGGAGGAGACAGAACCTGCTGTCGCAAGTGCTGTTATGCGTTCGGGCATTGCATCATCCGGGGTAAGCATGAATGAGACGGATCCGTCGCCGGTGCTTGTTCCGGTCAGTGAGATCAGGGCAAGAAGCCGTCCTGGTTTGCAGGTTTGCATCGTCGGACATGAGGGAGTCCATGTGCGGATGGACCCGGTCAGCGTGACGATGCCACCGGCAATCGGCTGTCCACCCGGCGCGGTCAGGCTCAGGACGACGGGAGCAACGGGCTGAGCCGTGAGAAGCTGCTGGCCGGTGCCACTGACGGCTGCGAGGATCTCCGTTTCGGGATGAACGGTATAGACAGGAATGCTGACGCAAGATTCAGTTGCTTCGAGGCATGCAGAGAGAGCGAAGGCGTCGCCTGCTGGCCACGGTCCAAGATTGACAGGAATCGTGGCAATCCCTTGTGCATTCGTCTGGCTGATGGAGGGGAACGTCAAGGTCTGGCCCTGTCCGGACCAGGTGACTGCGGCGTTTGTGGCGAGCACAGCACCATTCCACACTTCCACTTGTGGCGCCCACTGCCAGAATGCATTGGGGGCGAGGAACAATGGCGAGGTGAGTGCCGCGATGGCCGGCGGGAGAAGGATTGTGAACTCACTGTCCAGCGCAACTCCGTTGGAGAGTGCAGCCTTTAGTTTGGACAGACCGGGAGCCCGGCCCACTGCCTGTATGGTTGCGTAGCCGTCGCCGGTCGTAGTGACGCTACAGACGGCTGTGCTGCACGCAGAAAGGCCGACGGACCCAGACAACACGGAGAAGAAGACAGGAACGCCGCCGACCGGGGTGATCTGGTCGTGCGCGAGGACCCGAACGGTGAAGGGATTACTGACACCTTTGAACGTCGTGGGCGGGAGTGCCATTGTGATCGTCAGGGTATCTGTCGAAGCATCTCCGTAGCTTATGCCGCCCGCGATGGCGGCAATTCCGTTGGTGGCGGGATCTGCCAAGACAAGGTCCAGGCTGCCAGTCAGTGCTGCGGAAGCCGGAGCGACGGCGACGATTGTCGTGGGCGTCAGATCGGTGACGGTCGCGCGGACCTGGTTGCCAATGCCGACGGTCATACCTGGATGAAAGCCGGAGCCGCTGATGGTGATGGTGCCGCCCGCAAGTGGCAGACGCGAGGGGTTCACAGCCCCGGCATAGAGCAGGCGGCCGTGAAAAGCATAGTCAGGCCGTCCGTCGCCGCGCTGGTCCGCGATGCCGAGAAGAAGCTGGCCATCAGCGATAGTGTCCACTGCGAGGGCAGTCACGCCGACAGCAGCACCGTTAAATGGTGCAATGGCGGCGTTCACGGGCGCCGTGTCTGGTGGATCGAGTGCATTCCAGACGCCCAGGACGCTGCGAAGTTTGTTCTCCGTGTGCACCGATGCCTCATCGAGTGACTGCGTCTCGATTGTGAAGTGTCGACCGCCCTGGACTGGAATGGCGAACCAATTTGCCTGGTCGATTCTGGCGATGCGAGATTGCCATTCACCTGACGCGGGGATGATGGCCGGTGCTGACTGAGTACCGCCGGATCCGGACTGGAGATCGTCAGACGAGTCGGGGATAGTGAAGTCCTGCTGCACAGACTGCCCAGAGGTGAGCCCGTGAACAGTCATGATGGGCATAGTGCCAGACGGCGATGGTGAGCCGAGGGTGTAGGGACCGACCGACTCAACCCCGGTATAAAGAGGATTCACCGGCTCCAAAGTGATTTGATAATCCGCCTGGCTTTCGCCTGGAGGCAGCAGTATGCCTGTTATGTCGTAGAGGCCTTCAACAGCCACGTCCATCGAGCCGAATACTGAAGAGCTGTTGTTGATAAGGCTGCCCTGATCACCCGTGAACAGGAACCCGCTGACCGAGGAAGCCGGATAGCGGTCATCGGGCAGGCCGACCCCAGGGATCACTGGCCGGGCGACGACATTAACGCCCTGCATCCCCTGACCACTAGCGAAACTCAGAAAGCCGTGGATGGAAATACTGGCTGCTGCTGTAAGCGCTTTTCCCGGCAGGCGAGAAAGGTTTGTAGGGTTGACGGGGTAGAGCCGACTGATGGATGCGATATCGTCGGTCCGCAATTGCAACGGGTTCGGGACGCACTGAACACTCAGCTGCTCACAGTCGAGATCGACCGGGCGCATGACCGGCCATCCCTCCAACTGTTGATAGCTTGGTGAGCCGGGACCAGCAAGAACTCCATCGTTTGCCTGAGACCAATCAAGTCCGAGCACACGGCCGAAGGCGCGGATAAGTTCGAACTGAATCTGCTTCAGTTGCTCAGCGCTGCCAGTGCAGCGCCCATTCACGACGATGAGCGCGTGAGCAATGGCGCCACTGGTAGAGAGATTGTCGACAATTGGAATAGCGCCCGTGTCAATGCAATCATCAGGATCGCTGGCGCCGATGCCGTAGATGGTATCGATTACAGATCCATCAGAATCGAAGATAACGCCGACAGGCGTCCCGATTGCATTCGCTCGAATGTCGGAGGGCATTGAAATGCCAGCGGCACCTGGGCTGACATTGGCGCCGCTCACATTTTCGGCGAGGTGGCCGCCCGCGACAATTGAGACCGCTGCTGTTGGGATAGTAGTCCAGGCAGCAGCGGCAGCAGCAACAGTCGCGGATGCGAGAGCATTGCTTACCGTAGCACTGAGAGCGCCCTGGTCGACAAAGTAGGTTAACTTACCGGACGGCCACAGGACCGGCTGACCTGCAGTACCTGGATCAAAATAAGTGCTGCCAGCCACGAAGCGCGGACCGCCTGCGTCGGCAGACGTCACGAAGCACATAAGGATGACAAAGGCGAATACCCGCACAGTCTAGTGGCCACCGGATGGATAGGTATCAGATTTGTCGCGCGTCTCAGCGTGCACGCCATCTCTGATTTGCGGCTCACCGACAAGGTTTGAGAGCAGGCTTAAAAAGTCGCGGGCATCCATAGTTGCGCCACCCTGAAGCAGCGTCGATAGCTGCCCGGCGCGCAGCGGTGCTCTCCCTCCAATTGACGAGAGCGCCACAGTATCCGATTTCCCAGGTAGAACATTGCGGTCCTGCCAGACCGCCCTGGGCTCTGGCGAGATAAGGAGGGATGGAAGACGGAGAGCTGGACAGAGTTGCAATCGTCCAAGATCGACGCGATCACCCCCGGTGCGCCTGAAGAGGCCACAGCCATTGGCGACGAAGGATGTAAGGCCAGCCGCATTGCGACCATGCAGAAATGCAATCACCCGCTCCCCTGACCGGAGCGGAAATGCACCAGGAAGACTTTCGACGAAGTTTGCCTCGAACAATCCAGGCTCACAACCGCGGATGCAGGTTTCAACGCTGAAGCGAACCATGGTCCAGTTTTGGACTGATTTTCGCTCAACGCTGACTACCGTGCCGGAGAAAATGATCTCCGAGCGTGAAACCAGCGCGGATAGAGGCGCCTGCACACCATTCGATTTCGTTAGGAACGTAATGGACTGGATCGATTCCTGGGCGCCAAGCAGAAGAGCAGAAGCCACTGAGAAGATTGTGACGGCGACGAATCGGCACAGAAGAGCTCTAAAAGTGAAAGAGCGGCAGACGAGCGCGCCGCATAGCCGTAAGAGCTTCAGCAATTTCTTGAACACAGGTTTGACCCGAATAAGGCGCTTTCATCCTTATTAGGTCATGCCGACAGCCTGGTTCCTCAAGGAAATTGCACTGGCCTTCACACGAAGTCTCAGAATGGAACTAACGCCTACTGCCTCGCCTTGCCACGCACCAAAATGGAACCACCGGCTAAAACTATTTCCTCTCGGCCGCCCTGTGCCAGTCCCAACGATCTAGTCTAGATTTCAGGATAGAAGTCAAAAAACGCATCGATGCTCTGCCGCAGTTGGGCTTCGATCTGCTCTCGTGATCCCTCAAGCACGTGCATAGTGACGTGCGCTTCGTTGCCGTTTGCGAGTTGAACGGGCGCTTCTCCCACACTCTTTACTTCCTCGGCTGGAAGGAGCCGCATGCCATAAACCAATGTCAGATTTGCCATGCTTCTGATGATACTTGGCTCGTGGACAGAACGTTTTGCACGCTGAACAGCAGCAAAAAGGCTCGACTGCATCGTGGAGGTACCCGATAGAATCAAATGACCTACTATGGCAGACGAAATTCGCGATACGGTGATTCTTGGTTCCGGATGTGCCGGACTGACAGCGGCGATCTACAGTGGACGCGCCAACCTGAAACCCCTTGTGCTGGAAGGTCATGAGCCTGGTGGCCAGTTGTCGATTACCACGCTGGTGGAGAACTTTCCCGGCTGGCCGGAGGGTATCCAGGGTCCCGAGCTGATCGAAAACATGCGGAAACAGGCAGGCCGTTTCGGAGCCGAATTTAAAATGGCTCATCTGGCTTCCGTCGACCTCTCACAACAGCCTTTTGCTTTGAACATCGGCTCCGAGACGATCAAGACCCGAACTCTGATTATCGCCAGTGGCGCCTCTGCCCGGTGGCTTGGCCTGCCGAGCGAAGAAGAGTTGATCGGCCATGGCGTAAGTTCCTGTGCAACTTGCGACGGCTTCTTCTTCTCCGGCAAGGAGATCGCCGTGATTGGTGGTGGCGACTCTGCAATGGAAGAGGCCCTGTTCCTGACCCGTTTTGCGACCAAGGTTTACCTGATCCACCGGAGCGATAAATTTCGCGCCTCCCAGATTATGCTGGAGCGCGCGCGAGCACACGAGAAGATCGAGTTTATCCCTAACACGGCGGTTCTCGAAGTGCTGGGAACCGAGGTGAGGGAGGTGACCGGCCTGAGGCTGCGCAACAATGCCAGCGGAGAAGAGTACACACTGGCCCTCAGCGGGATGTTTCTCGGCATCGGCCACGAGCCGAATGCCAAGATGTTTGAAGGTTTGATTGATCTTGACGCTGATGGCTATGTGAAGACCCACGACTTTGTCTTCACCAAGGTGCCCGGGGTGTTCGCGTGCGGAGATGTGCAGGATCGGCGCTACAGGCAGGCCATCACAGCTGCGGGTTCAGGCTGTGCGGCCGCACTCGAGGTCGAGAAATATCTTGAGGAACATGGACGGTAAAGGTGGACGGCGATCCCCCGCGGCAATGCTGGCGTGCACTCAATGACAATCACGACTCTTGCAGAAAACTATGCGCGAATCGAAGAATCGGTTGCTCGCGCCTGCCAGTCGGCTAGCAGACCTCGCGGAGAAGTAACTCTTATTGCTGTTTCAAAGATGCATCCCGCTCCGCTCGTCGAGGAAGCGCTGTCGCTAGGGTTAACCCATCTCGGTGAAAACAGGGTGCAGGAGTGGCAGGCAAAAAGACTTGAGTTATCCGCAGCTGCACAAAGCGCCGCAGATGTTCATCTAATCGGTCATCTGCAATCCAACAAGGCAGCCAAGGCTGTCGAGATTTTCGACGCAGTGGATACGCTCGATTCCATGAAGCTGGCGGAACGCCTGAATGCTGCGGCGATACAGGCAGATCGGATCCTGCCAGCCCTGCTCGAGATAAAACTGAGTGACGAAGAGAGCAAGGAGGGCCTTGACGCGGATGGGATCGAACTGCGTGAGCTCCTGGAACACCTGCCCGGGATGGCTGGCCTGAAGCTGCGGGGGGTTATGACGGTGCCTCCCTTTCTGGATGATCCTGAAGCTGTACGTCCCTACTTCCAACGACTTCGCGATCTCAGAGACAAATGGGCGCAGGCGCATCCAAGGCTTTCGTTCGAAACTCTGTCGATGGGCATGAGCCATGATTTCGCGGTTGCAATAGAAGAAGGTGCAACCGAAATTCGTATCGGCACTGCGTTGTTCGGTTCCAGAAAATGATCGGGCTTCGCGAAAGCAAGCTCGGGATAAGCTTCGAGGTTCGAGTAGTACCACGCTCCTGACGGATCGGGATTCGCGGCCTGCTTGGAAGCGGCGAAAAAGTGGCTCTAAAGATCGCTTTACACGCGACGCGGATTGAAGGTCGCGCCAATCACGAACTGATCGAGCAGGTAGCGGACCTGATGGATGTGCCCCGCGCTGCTGTCACGGTCATCGCAGGTGCGCAATCACGAAGCAAAGTGCTGAGGGTGCAGGGACGGACGCTGGCTGAAGTGGAGAACCGGATAACATCGACGCTTGCCGCCTGCCTGTAGCCTTACAGCCTGTTCTTCTTTGGCCGCGCGAACAGGTACACTGGCGCCTGACCACATGAGCCTTCTCTACCCGGTTGTTCTCGCCGTCATTGTCATCGTGCTGCTTTCAGTATCGTTGTCGCGTCTGCGCGGGACGCAGACGAAAGCTGACTACCTGGTAGCGGGAAGATCACTTCCGGCGATCGTGCTGGTCTTCACATTGCTATCCTCGTGGATCGGTTCAGGCTCACTGCTGGGCGGCGCAGAGAATGCTTACAAGCACGGCATGGCTGCACTATGGCAAGGTGGCGGCGGCTGGGCTGGCCTGCTGCTCATCTATTTCATTGCGCCGCGCGCGCGAAAGTTTGCGCAGTTCACCATACCGGACCTGCTGGAAGCACGCTACAACCAGACGGCGCGCGTGCTCGGCGTCATTGCGATTCTTTTTACTTATACGGCCATTACTAGCTACCAGCTCATCGGCGGCGGCGATATATTGCACCTGGTCTTCCCCGCTGCCATTAGTGCGGACATGGGCAAGTACATCATGGCCGCATTTGTGATTGTATTTACCGCAATTGCCGGAATGGCTTCCGTCGCCTATATGGATCTGTTCATAGGCATACTGGCGACTGTCACGCTTATTGCTGCGCTTCCTTTTGTCTTGCATGGAGCAGGCGGATGGAGTGCTGTCCATGCAGCGCTTCCGCCGACACACTTTCAAGTGCTCGGCGACTTTAAATTCGTTCAGGCCCTGGAATTATTTTTGCCAACGATGCTGCTGATGCTCGGCAATCAATCCATGTACCAGAAGTTTTTCTCTGCAAAAAGTGAGCGCGATGCGCGTAACGCAGTCGTTGGCTGGATTATCGGAACGGTGATCCTGGAAACCATTATCGTTGCACTCGCAGTGATCGCGTCGGCCCTGTTTCCAACGGGTGAAGTGCATGAAAGACCGAGGGAGATACTGGCTTACACAGCGCTCCACGGATTACCGGCGTGGCTAGGCGCTCTGCTGATGGGAGCAATCTTCGCGAAGATTCTATCGACAGCCAATAACTACTTGTTCTCTCCAGCGACTAACCTGGTGAATGATGTTTTCTCACGGTATATAGCGCCGAAAGCGTCTGACAAAACTGTGCTGCTGATATCGCGGCTGATGGTGGTACTGCTGGGAGTGTGGGCACTCTTTCAGGCATTAAGCACCACCTCTGTATTGGCGAAAACACTTTACGCCTACACCATTTATGCAGCAGCGCTGACGCCGGTAATCCTGGGAGCGTTCTACTCCAAGCGCGTCAATTCTTATGGCGCCGTTTCTGCGATCGCCGCGGGTACCTTCGTCACGGTGTGCTGGGATGGCTTGTTAAAAACGCATATGCCTTCACTCCTGGCAGAACGCGATGCAATTTTTCCGGCTTTGCTTGCAGCAGTGTTCTGCCTGATCGTGGTGAGCTTGCTGACACCGCGGCCTACAAAAGAAAAGCTCGCGCCGTTCCTGTAAATAGCTTGCCGAAGAATCTTGCCCGGAGCTATGATTCACTGCAGTGGAGGTGCACCATGCTTTCGCCTCGCCCCTATCTCCTGCTGATGACGGCCGGCATGTTAGTGCCAACGCTTCCATTGGCCGCAAGTGATGCATCGCGTCCAGATGTCCCAACTCAAAGCACGCTATTCAGATCATCTCCAGCGATGGATATCTATCGCTCTCGTCTGCCAGAGGTGAATGAACCTCCGGCGACCCCTCCTTTGCAGACGTCTAACGAACAGCTGCACATTGTTCAACCCTCCCTGGAACCGCGAAGTTTGTGTTACACCATGCGCAGTTACAAGTTCAAGTATCAGAATGCGCCAGATGATGCGCTGCTGCCTTCCGGAGCATCAACGTGTGAGGCGGCTTCCACCTTTAGTCTGAAAGATGCTGTCTGGCCCAGGTAGTTCTCTGCTAGCTGCTGGAAGTCAGACTGGGAGTCGTTCGGTTTTTCCCCTGCAAACAGGGATTAAAACAGCACGTCGCAGCTCGGCTGAAGCGGTGCAAGTAAAAGCTAGAGGATGCTCGCTCGCTCCCGCGCGGTATCGAGAGCGAAACGTATCGCGCCAATCAACTGGGCATCTGCACCCAATGTGCTCGGCATAATAACGGGCGCGACCTGCGCACTCCGCTGCTTGAGAATAGCTCGCGTTGCTTCTCCTAGTGCAGGATGAACGCCGACTGTACCACCAAGAATAAATAAGGGACAGTCGAGCATGAGCGCCATATTGAGAATGCCATAAGCCAGCGTCCGCGCTGACTGGGTAAGCGTCGCCAGGGCCAATGGCTCGCCTTGTAATGCATGATCGAAGATACGCGTTGCCACAAGGTCATGAGGCAGGCTGGTAGCTGAGGCACTCCATGCAGTGCGCCACTGTGCTTTGATGCCCTCGCCACCAACCATAGCCTCAAACGCCCCGGGCATCCCTTCTTCTGAAGCCGCTTCGGAAACGCCGGGAACGAGCATGTAACCGATCTCGCCCGCCGTCCATCCGTGGCCGCGAAACAATTTGTGATCCAGCATTATGCCCGCGCCTACGCCGGTTCCGATTGCCAGGAAAACAAAATTCGGCGCGTGACGCGCTGCCCCTATCCGGCTTTCGCCGATGGCGGCGAGGTTGACGTCATTGTCAACGGCCGCAGGGATGCCCAACGCTGCCTCGAACAGATCGCGAAGTGGGACGTCGCGCCAACCCATCAGATAAGAAGTAGCAATGACAACTCCTGTATCTACATTCGTCACACCAGGTGCGCCGGCGGCAATGGCGCGGAGTGTAGTGGGATCGATCGAGCATTGCTCGACCAGGCTGCTGACACCCCCTGCAACCAGCCCGACGATAGTGTGGGCATCCACAACACCCGAAGTTGAGGTGGACCATCGACCCAGAACTTTGCCCGCCGTGTCCGCAAGCGCAAGGCGCAGGTTCGTACCTCCAATGTCGACACCGATAACATGGCCGCCATCGACAATTGGCGCCGCCACGCGGTCGCCTTCTTCAGCTATGTCGGCGTGATGCTTACCCATCTTCTTGATTGCCTCACTTGCGGCTTAATAGAGGATTGAGAAAATTCCGGAGGGGTTTTATTCTGCGACGGCACCCGTTGATTGCTGAAAATTGAGGAGTTTCAGGTTTTGAGCTTCGATGACCTCGCAGGACGTGACCCAAATGTAACATCGTCACATATCTCCTTGATCAAGAAGCTCAGCGAGCTAACCTTGGTCTTGATGTGAGATTGGTTCATGCTTTTGGCCTGCAAACCGGAAAGGCAAGGACAGATGAGAGAGCGCCTAAATCAAGAGGAGTGGATCGCCGCGGTGGCAAGGAGAATGTGGTCTCGGCTGAGCAGCACGAAGCCAGAGCGAAGCTGCTGCCAATATGGCTTGATGCCGTTCCTGAGACATGGGAGGGAATGACTTCGCTGCTTGTCCCGCAGGCTTTGACCCTGGCCACGGTTGAGCACAATGGTTGCAGGCTGCCACCGAGATTCAAATATGGTGTAACGGAGCAATGATTAGCGATCAACCCGGCTGCTACTTCGGCGTGCCAGCAGACTTTCCCACGTTTGAGTTCTTGTCTGGAAACGGGTGAATGAAGGTTCGCCATAATTTGCCGTAATTACGGTGCCTGTCTGGTGGTCCACGGTGACTCCGTGTGGAATCTTTCTGACATGGAAGCTCCCAGCCACCTTGGCTGTAGCACCACCGATCATCGTTATGCTGTCGTCGACCACATTCGCGACGTAGACTTTGTTGGATGTTTCATCAACAGCAATTGATTGCGGATGGCTGCCTACCTGGAGAGTAGCGAGTCTATTGTTCCCATTGCCATCGATCACTGTGACGGGCTGATCGGCGTAATTAACAACATAAACCCTCTAAGTCCTGCTGTTGACCGCCATGGCGCATGGATAACTCCCGGTGTTGAAAACACGGCTTTTCGTCGTAAACGACAACGTCGCCGCTTCTAATACGAGTGACATAGAGGATGCCTGTCTCTGGATTTCTCGCCATGCCCCATAGATGCAGGGGCGCCCATGGGTATCCTGGTCAGAGTATGGCTGGCAATCTTGACCACTGTCATCTCTGAGCGCTTGTAGCTTTTTAAATAGAGGAGGCCCCGCACCAGCAATCACCTCCACGGCGTCTGCCGAAATGGCCTTCATAGATGAGACGGAGTTGGTTGCGCCATCAATGATGTTGAGATCATCACTGTCGACATTTGAAACAAGTATCTGGTCGACCCCTGATCGACAGCAATCGAATATGGAAGCTTACCCATTGGAATGCTTGCTCTTTCGCGACCAGTTAAGTCGTAGACAAAGCTCGCAGTCTCGCTTCCATGGTTTACGACATAGACCCGATGGGGAAGATGGTTGGTTGCGATCGCTACCAGAGATCTCCCTACATAGATACTCACGGCTCAATGTGTCGGCAGATTGATCATCGGCACCCGGTCACGCACCATATCTACAACGTAGGCTTTGTGAGTGGATGAATCGAAAAGTAGCAGACTTATTCGAAATGATATTACCCCGAACAGGAGCATGTCGCGCTTGCGAAGGTTCAGCGACTAACACAAAGCAGGAAGATGCAACCAACACCTAGAACGCCCATAGAAACAATGGTGTCCTCTTGCGGGAACAAAGGGAGTGCGAACTTTCCAGGATCATCCTATTCCTTTCTCGAGCGCCACATTGCATCTGCTACAAGCTGGTTCACGGTCTAGTCTTTTCTCAAGCTCGATGTGAATCCCATTCCTAATTCCCGGCGAGTCATCTATTCCCAACTCATTCCACATTTGAAGGACCCGAGCGCGGGTTTAAGGAACAGATGATGCCCTTCACCGTTCCCTCTTTGAGGGCTTTCGATGAATGGCGACCCTTTCGTAATTTTCTTTCATCTCGACCTTTATGTTTGGCCACGTGGCGAAAAGTTTTCATGCCGTCGCGATCGCAGAACAGAGAAGGTATTCACCAGCCCGATATTGATGCTGCGAAAGTCTGGCTTGCAGGGGAAGCAATCGAAGATAATTTTTCGATTGGTTATATCGAGAATACCGATCAACGATGCCTTCCTCGCGAGATGCCCGCTGTTCATACAACTGAATTGTCCGCCCTGTGGATGGATGACAAGTGCTGGCAAGTGAAAATGCAACGATGGATATCCCCCCTCTCGACTCATAACTTGTCTCATATACATGAGGTCCTTTGTAAAGCCATTGAAAAAGGAAGTAGGATTTTAATGGGAGAGATGGATGCCGTAATCACCCGTAGCGTCGTACCACCCGCCGCGAAGATCAACGTAACCACTGCCATCAGGCAAGGCCAGCTGGCGGTCCGCCTTGTCGATGTCGCCGGAAGCACGCTGCCCTTTCAAATAGAAAATCACGTTGGAAAGCGTCTCACGTTCCAACACATTTCTCTTGATGGCGAAGGTGCAGGTCGCAACCTGTCCGGCTACCGTGGTCGCTTCGAGCCTGTATTCGCCTGTCTTCTGCCATGCAGAAAAATCAGCCATCAAGAAGAGGCGATTGCCCCATCGATCAACGCGGCCCACTCTCTTGAGTGTTCCAGTAAAGACGACCTTACTGGTTGCTGTGTCAATCAGGGCGAAGTGGTCAGGCGCATCTTGAAGACTGGCATTTTCATCTACTCCGACAAAGGCCTTCTTGGTAGCTGTAGCTTCGTATCCAACGTGATCGACCAGCAAGTGGACTTGCGCAAGGATCGAAGGACCAGACACCAGCAACACGAAGCAGGTGAGCGCCAAGGCAAAAAGACGTCTGATTTTCGGTCCTCTTTCGGATAAATGTTTGCGATGATGAATCATCGCATAAGGCTTCAATTCTGGTCATCCAGAAAGCCGGCACAAAGAGGGCACTTTGTATTTACCCAGGACATCCCGTCGTTTCACAAGGTACGGACTGCACTTGTTGACGGCAGCCGCCTGCGTAGTAGGTTTTTTGCCGGGAGCTGCAAACGCTGGAGCTGCCAAACCAGTCATAGCAGCTTACGTTTTTCCACGTGATACGCTTCTGACTCAAGACCAGGTGGATGCTCAAAAGCTCACTCGTGTGAACTATGCTTTTTCGAATATCAGCGGCGGCCGCATGGTCGAAGGCCATCCGGAGGACGCAAGTAATCTCGCTGTGCTGCATGCTCTTAAGCTTAAGAATCCGCAGTTGACGGTGCTCGTTTCCGTTGGGGGATGGCTTTGGTCGACCGGCTTCTCTGATATGGCTTTGACCTCAACAAGTCGATCCGCCTTTATCGAGAGCGTAGACAACTTTGTGACTCGCTACGAATTAGATGGCTTGGATATCGACTGGGAGTACCCGGGACTTATTGGCTCGGGACATCCATTCAGGCCTGAGGATAAGCACAACTATACGTTGCTGATGAAGGAACTGCGTCTCCGTTTTACTCCATGCAGAAGCGGCTCCATCGAAAGCTCTACATCACGATTGCAACCGGCGCTTCGAATGAGGTTCTACAACATACTGAGATGGCTGAGGTACAAAAATATGTCGACACAGTTAATTTAATGGCCTATGACTATTACGAGCCATCGGATGACAAGATCACCGGTAATCACGCGCCTTTATTCACAAACCCGCTGGACCCCAAGAAAGTATCGGCAGACGCATCGGTAGTGGCGTATGAACGAGCAGGCGTGCCCGCGAACAAGCTGGTGCTGGGTGTTCCCTTCTATGGACACGTTTGGGGACAGGTGTCATCAACATCCAACGGGCTCTTTCAACCAGGCAAGGCCGTGCCGAACGCTTACGCAAATTACGCCAATATTTCCACGTCAATGATCGCTCAAGGCTATACGCGTTATTGGGATAAGTCGTCTTCCGTTCCGTACCTGTACAGCGAACAAAAGCAAGTATTCGTTTCTTATGAAGATGCACAGTCACTCGCGCTTAAATGCAAGTACGTCTTGAGTCATCATCTGGCAGGCATGATGTTCTGGGACTATGGCAGCGATCCATCAGGCACACTTCTGACAGCCATCGATAAGGGTCTTGATTACTCTAGTTCAGGCTCGCAGCGAAAGCCAACCAATAGATGAGAACTACACCGGATCCTCTCTCCACTGCAGGCGCGACGATTGCGCAGCCCCCACGCATAGCCTCGATCGATATCTTCCGTGGATTGACCATGCTGGTCATGATCTTCGTGAATGACCTCGCTGGTGTCAGCGGGCTCCCGTGGTGGACGTATCATGCCCACGAACAGCAGGATGCCATGACGTATGTCGACATGGTATTTCCATTCTTCCTGTTCATTGTAGGCATGTCTGTGCCCCTCGCAGTCACGAGGAGGCTAAACAAAGATCCATCCTACGCGGCGCTATGGCTGCATATTGGTCTTCGTTCAATTGGACTTATTGTTCTTGGCTTGATACTGGCTAACGCAGAGAAGGCCGATCCGCAGCGCATGGGGTTGTCACAGGCGGCCTGGGCCCTTCTTGGATTAGCCGGTGCAGTTCTCCTTTGGCTTGTGCCTGCCCGAAACAAACATCGCGCACGTTTTTATCTAAGCCTTCGTGTTGTCGGTTTTTTGTTGCTGGTGATCGTCTTCGCGGTCTTCCGGCGAACTGCGGCAAATGGTACTGCTGGCTGGATCGATGGATCTTATCCGGAGATTCTTGGATTGATCGGCTATAGCTATCTGGCAGTAATGATTCTCTACATACCGACCCGGAGATGGTTCTGGGCCCCCCTCGCATGGTTTGTTCTGCTGACCTCATTCTGCGCGTTGTTGATTGCCCACTACATACGACTGCCCAACCATCTTCCCCGGTATCTCTGGCCTTTTGGAACGGGCGATTCGGCTTCCATCACCATGGCAGGTGTGGTCGCGTCCACTATCTTCCTTGGTAGTCATCGTTGGCAGACGCTTCGTCAGAAAATGTGGATGGCTTTCGGCTTTGCCTTGTTCTCGTTTATCGCAGCATGGCTGCTGGTGCCACTCGGAATTTCGAAAATCCGGGCAACACCGACATGGTGCCTTGCCAGTGTTGGCGCAAGCGTGCTCGTCTTTATGCTTCTTTACTGGATCTGCGATGTAAAAGGCAAAACACGTTGGGCAAGCCTTGTGAAACCTGCTGGAGAGAATACCTTGCTCACGTATCTACTACCCGATATCTACTACTACTTAACCGTATTGTTTGGTTTCACCTATTTCGACCGGCATTTCAATTCGGGCGTTGCGGGTGTAGTAAGTGCAGTAATATTTACGCTTGTGATCCTGGCCGTATCTGCTGTGCTGACACGATCACACCTAAAATTGCAGCTCTGACAGACCGGGTTCGGGACAGCAGGATAGCTGGCGAACAAGGGCAGCATCGCACTTCGACTGATTCCATGAACTTCGTTGAGGATAGTAGATAAGCGTGATCATTACTGCTCTGGACGCGTCCAGGCCACGGCTTCAGGTGAGCCGAAGATAGAGCAATAGGCTCGCCACCAGGGGGAGGGATAAAGGTTGGCTTCGATTGCTCTTCCACATACGCTGGCCTCGTGGGACCTGGCGATCGTCTGTGTCTACCTGATCGGTGTCACACTGTTCGGGTTGAGCTTCCGCAAAAGCGACCGCTCGCTGAAGAGCTATTTTCTTGCGAACCGTACAATTCCGTGGTGGGCCATCTCACTTAGCATTGTTGCTGCGGAGACGAGTACGCTTACCATCGTCAGCGTTCCTGGACTTGCGTATGCGGGTAGCTGGGTCTTTCTTCAACTTGTTTTGGGTTACCTTCTGGGCCGGGTCCTCGTAAGTCTCCTATTTCTTCCTAGATACTTTCGCGGAGAGCTTCTCACTGCTTACCAGGTCATAGGAGAGCGATTCGGTCCCAGGCTTCACCAGATGACATCTCTTCTGTTCCTTATCCTGCGAGCTGTAGCAGAGGGCGTGCGGGTCTTCGCCGTCTCTATCGTGATCAGCATCGCGATCGGCACGGGCAATACTCTCTCGATAGGCATCATCTGCGCATTGACACTGCTCTACACGTTTGAAGGCGGTATGCCAGCGGTCATATGGACGGATGTCATCCAGATGATGCTTTACATTGGTGGAACGCTGGTAGCTGTTATCTTGCTGGGCGCGCGTGTACCCGGTGGCTGGCGAGCTATTCACGCGGCCGCTTCCATCGCTGGCAAACTCACGGTCTTTCACTTCGCCCTTAATGTGACGGAGGCTTACACCTTCTGGGCGGCCGTACTGGGGGGGAGTTTTCTAACCATGGCAAGCCACGGCACAGATCAACTTATGGTGCAGAGACTGCTCTCTGCGCGTGATCTACGGGATTCACGACTAGCACTGCTCTCGAGCGGGCTTGTAATCCTGTTCCAGTTCACATTGTTTCTTTTGATCGGCACCGGACTCTACTACTTCTATGGGGCAGGAACGCTCATGGTGCCCGATCACGTTTTTCCGCAATTCATTGTGCATGAAATGCCGGTAGGAGCAGCAGGGTTAGTTATTGCCGCTATCCTGGCTGCAGCCATGTCAAACCTGAGTGCAGCGGTCAATTCTCTTAGCTCTTCGAGCATGGTGGATTTCTATCTGCGCTGGCGTCCGTCGAGCGGTGATCGTGAAAGAGCCAGAGCATCGCGCGTGCTCACTATCTTCTGGACAGCAGTACTGTTTGTGCTCGCCCTTCTGTCGAACGGCGGCGGCCATGTAGTTGAAGTTGGACTATCGATTGCTTCTGTAGCTTACGGCGCACTGCTCGGCGTGTTTCTATTAGGCACACTCAATCCACGCTCTACCGAGACCGGAGCGATGATAGGTATGGCAGGTGGACTTGTACTCAACATTTTCCTGTGGCGGCAAACACAAACACTGCATTTTTCAGCTGGAGTTATCAGGCTGCATCTCCCAAAAGTAGCCTGGACCTGGTACGTACTCCTCGGATCGATCGGGACGTACTTGCTCGGAAGTGCGGCGAGCATCTGCCTTGGGAATTCTCGAAAGAAGGTGCACGATTGAGTTGCATGCATCTGCTCAACAATGTCTCTCTACCACCGAAGCGATTGATTCGGCACATTAGAGTCTTTACCGTTGGTGCGGCAATGCTACTTGCCCTGAACTCAGTTTCTTCGCAAACCGCTTCGCCGCACGACCGCGCATCAACGTCTCACGAAAACTCCTCTACCATGCAGCCCGTCGGACGCGTAGACGCAGAAGCCATCAAGTCCACGCTTGAGATTGCAATGCAGCAGCATCGGCTGCCAGGTGCTGTTGTCCTGATAGGTCACCATGGGCGTGTTGTTTTCAGACAGGCCTATGGCATGCGTTCACTCGAACCAGAGCAGGAATCAATGACGCCTGACACCGTCTTTGACATGGCTTCACTCACTAAGCCGCTGGTGACCGCGACAGCCGTCATGCAACTTTTCGAAGAAGGTAAATTGCGCCTGGATGATCCTGTCATGGACTATTTGCCAGCCTTTGCGGTACATGGAAAGAGCGACATAACGATACGCAATCTGCTGACTCATTACTCTGGACTGCCTGCGGATCTTGATCTACAAGAGACCTGGTCAGGAAAAGATGAAGGTTATCGTCGAGCCATGGACAGCACCCCGGTGACTGCGCCCGGTGTGCAGTTTCGCTATAGCGACATCAACTTCATCGTACTAGGCGCATTGGTCGAGAAGATCTCCGGTGTACCGCTTGAGGATTACGCCGATAAGCATATCATCCAGCCACTCGATCTACAGCACACAGGCTTTCTGCCCGCAGCAGAGCAGCGGAAGTCCATAGCGCCTACACAGTATGATGAGCAGCACCAGATGCTGCGAGGTGTGGTGCACGATCCAACGTCACGCAGAATGGGTGGAGTTGCCGGGCATGCAGGACTGTTCAGCGATGCTGATGATGTTTCCACCTATGCCCAGAATCTTCTAGATAGACTTGCGGGAAGACCTAGTAAGTTTCCACTGCATCAATTGACCCTGCTTAAGATGATTACACCCGGAACGCCTGCGACGGGAACTGCTTTGCGGGGACTGGGCTGGGATATCGAATCACCCTTTTCGAGCAATCGCGGCGAGCTCTTTCCTGTTGGATCATTCGGCCATACCGGCTTTACTGGAACATCGCTGTGGATCGATCCCTCCAGCGAGACCTATGTCATCGTCCTCGCCAATGCCGTTCATCCAAATGGTCCAAAGGGAGTGACTTCAGTCCGGGCCACGATCGCGAATATTGCAGCCAGCAGCTTCGGCATTCATTCGAATAGTGGAGCTCTTGCAACGAGGCTAACGGGCTACAACGAATCACTTACAGGCATACGACGCTGGACGGCTCGCAATACAACAGTCCTCAATGGCATTGATGTTCTGGAAGCAGACCATTTCGATGAACTGGCGCAATTAGCCAGAACTCATAATGGTCAACTAAGAATTGGATTGCTTACGAACCAGACCGGGATAGATTTGAGCGGCAAACGAACCATTGATGTGCTCGCGAAAGAAGCCACAAGTGTAATCCCGGGACTGAAGCTGATTACACTGTTCAGCCCAGAGCATGGCATAGCCGGCAATCTGGACGTTAATGGAATCGCAGATTCGAAGGACACAGCTACCGGGCTTCCGGTGGTGAGCCTCTATGGTGCAACGGATGCACAAAGAAGACCGCCTGCTGACGACCTTAGGAGCCTAGATGCTGTCGTCATTGACTTACAGGACGCAGGAGTGCGCTTCTACACTTACGAGACAGTTGTACGATATTTTCTTGAGGCTGCAGCCAAGACGCGTACGGCAATCATCATTCTCGACCGGCCGAACCCTCTCGGGGGATCGTTCGTACAGGGTCCGATCTCTGACGCGGGCTCGGACAGCTATGTAAATGTCGCGAATATCCCAGTGCGTCATGGCATGACTCTCGGCGAACTTGCAGGCTGGATCAATGCGAAGCTTGGTCTTGAAGCGCCTCTAAGCGTGATCGCCATGAAGAACTGGCAGCGCGGCGACTGGTTCGATTCCACCGGTGAATTATGGATCAATCCTTCGCCCAACCTGCGGAGCCTGAATGAAGCAATACTCTATCCTGCTCTTGGCTTGATAGAGACCACGAATGTATCTGTGGGACGAGGGACTGACACTCCCTTCGAATTAGTGGGTGCACCGTGGGTCAACTCGCGGCAGCTCGCACAGAAGTTAAATGCCCGTGACTTGCCTGGCGTGCGATTTATACCAGCTACCTTCACGCCAGCTACACCTTATCCCTACGCAGGCCAACTATGTCATGGTGTTAATTTGCTCGTTACTGCGCGGAATGATATCGACACGCCTGAACTGGGGTTAGAGATAGCATCTGCTCTGCACGAGCTGTATCCGGGTGACTTCAAGATGGAAGGAATTTCCAGGCTGCTTGCAAATAAGACTGTGTTGGATTCTCTGAGTGCTGGAACAGATCCTCTTCGCATGCAGGAAGAATGGCAGGCGTCGTTAAGCAGGTTTGAGGAAGAACGCAAACCCTACCTTCTCTACGGTGGGTCACAATGATCGAAACTATAACTCAATGCCCTGCGACCCGCGAGAAGCGATGCTGCGGCACCGGAGCGGCGGGATGGAAGCAGTCTAGTTCCAGCCCGCATTTTTCGGCGTCGACCCTGTTCAAATTTGCTTCTACCAGCTTCCTCACCTCCGTAGCAGCGCCTGACACTCGCAAGTTGAAGAGAAGCTCATGGTCCGAACAGGGTGAAGCGTCAAGATTCCCATCGATCATTGGCACTTATCTATTCCGGTTGATGCACCTGTGCGTCCTGCCATGGGGATGCAACCGCCCACCTGGCACAAAATGGCAGAGGCCCTATTCTCAATCCCGCTAAGCTCGATGCAGAACGGCGCGATTCCATCTGCCTGCAGTGTCATCTTGAGGGAGAAACAGCAGTTGCTCGCCTGGACTATTCAATGAACTCATTTCGCCCAGGCGACCGCCTCTTTGACCAGGCTGTCTATTTTGCCCGTAATAAGAAAAGCGACGGCTCAGCACGCTCTACCAGTCAGTGGGAAGCACTTCTATTGAGTGCCTGCAAACGCAGGAGTGGCGACCGGCTCACTTGTTCCACATGTCATGATCCGCATGAGTCTCCAACTGCGGAGCAGCGGATCGCTTACTTCCGGACGAAATGCCTCACGTGTCATGGAAGCCCTTCGTTCGTGGCAAAGCACCACCCGGAGCAGCAGGATTGTGCCTCTTGCCACATGCCCGCGCTCACAGCCGCGAACGTAGCCCATGAACAGGTCACCGATCACCGCACCCTCCGTCGGCCGGAGCTACTGATAAACAGTTTGAACAATCCGACGCAAAGCGGTTCTTCTGACTTGCAAACTATTGGCGGAGTTCCGGCTGATGATCGCGGGTTCGGACTGGCTTATGCGCAGCTGGCAACAGCCGGAAATCCAGACCTGGTTGCTCCGGCAATCCATCGATTGCTGACTGCCGAGAAGTCTGAAGCCCAGGAGGCTGCTGACCCTACGCTGCATACAGAACTCGGCTTCGTCGAGCAGTTGCAGGGTGACCGCAAGGCTGCCGACCAGGAATATCGCAAGGCGCTGCGTGCTGACCCTGCAGACAGCACGGCTGCTGGTGACCTTGCGCTGATCCTGGCTCAATCCGGCGACCTTGCCACGGCCGCGCACCTTTGGCAAACCGTCTTCACCAATGATCCCACGCAGCTGACAGCGGGATTGAACCTGGTGATTACAGAGTGCAGGCTGGGCAATAGCCAGGCCGCGACAACCGCGCTGAATCGACTACTCCTGTTTTCGCCGGATGATACAAAAGCACGCCAATTCAAACGCTCGATCGAACTCAAGCCGTGCGTCGCGAGGTAGGAAGCACGGCCCCGCATCATTGAC
Organism: Acidobacteriaceae bacterium; assembly: GCA_963692885.1. Classification (GTDB taxonomy): domain Bacteria; phylum Acidobacteriota; class Terriglobia; order Terriglobales; family Acidobacteriaceae. Next base: position 5,178,757 of record OY843586.1, on the reverse strand, counting down.
TTTCTGACCGCTCGTTCAGTATTCTTCTCGGGCCGCCGGTGCGGGCGGAGACAGGGCTGCGCGAGCCATGAACCCCCGCGCGTCCAACAGGAGTACTTGCATGGCTTTGCTGACCGAGACGACTTCCCAGAACGTGCCAGATACAGATACGAATACGCGGGCGAGCCGAAAATACAACATTCGTCGTGCCGCCGTGCTGGGCGCAGGCACCATGGGAGCACGCATCGCCGCGCATATTGCAAATGCCGGTCTGCCGGTGCTGCTGCTGGATATGGTTCCAGCGACCGGCGACCGCGACAGCCTGGCAACGCAGGCGCTGAACAATCTGAAGAATGCAAAGCCGGCTGCCTTCTCCTCGCCAGACATCGCCCAGAACATCAGTATCGGCAACTTTGACGATGACTTATCAAAGCTGAAGGATTGCGATTGGATTATCGAAGCCGTAGCAGAGAATCTTGACATCAAGCGAAGCCTGCTCAGCAAGGTCGCCGCATATGTGCATGCAGACGCTATTCTGACGACCAACACCAGCGGCCTTCCAGTCGCCAGGGTGGGCGAGCAGCTTCCTGAGGATTTGCGCCGCCGATGGTTCGGTACGCACTTCTTCAATCCGCCGCGTTACATGCGACTGCTCGAGATCATCACTACTCCTGTTACCGATCCGCAGGCTATCAATGCCATCTCCGATTTTTGTGACCGGCAGCTAGGCAAGACAGTAGTACCAGCGAACGATGTCGCTAACTTCATCGCGAATCGCGTCGGCACGTTCGCAATGTTGAACACGTTCAAGGTAATGCAGGAGCAGGGCCTCAGCATTGAAGAGGCGGATGTTCTCACCGGTCAGGCGATCGGCTGGCCGAAGACCGGAACATTCAGGCTTGCAGATATGGTTGGACTCGATGTGCTCGGCAGCGTGGCTCGCAATTTCACAGCCGGCGCAAAAGATGAGCGATCCGATATCCAGTTGCCTGAAGTGATCGGGCAGATGATCGAGCGCAAATGGCTTGGGGATAAGACAAAGCAGGGTTTTTATAAGAAGGAACGCGATGCGGATGGCAAAGAGCTTCGCAAGGTTCTTGACCTGTCTACTTTCGAGTACAGGCCTTCAGGCAAAGCGACCTTCCCTTCAATAGAACTGGCGAAGAGCAATGAATCAGTAGAGGCGCGACTGCAAGCCCTGCTGACCGGTAACCCTGAGAAAGACAAGGCAGCAAAGTTTTATTGGAAGGTGTTGCCCGAGCTGTGGACCTACTCGGCGAACCGTATCGGTGAAGTGAGCGAGACGCTGGTCGATATCGATCGCGCCATGACGGCAGGCTTCAACTGGGAACTTGGGCCCTTCCAGCTTTGGGATGCCGCAGGCGTTCCTGCTGTCGTCGCAAAGATGCGTGCAGCCGGCATGCCTGTTCCAAAAGCTGTCGACAAGTTGCTGGATGCAGGCGGCACTTCCTGGTATCGCGCAAATGGTACGGAGTACTTCGATGTGCCATCAGGCTCCTACCGTGCGATCGAGCAGGACACAGGTCTTGCGACGGTTGCCAGTTATAAACGTTCGAATGGAGTGTTTGCGGGCAATTCCAGCATTTCGCTTGTCGACATCGGCGACGGGATCGCCTGCTTCGAGTTCCATTCCAAGATGAACTCGCTGGGCCAGGACATTGTCACGTTCCTGCGTAAAACGCTTCAGCCGGACAGCGACGCAGTAAGGAATTTCGATGGCTTCATCATTACCAGCGATGCGCAGAACTTCTCAGTCGGCGCCAACCTGATGCAGTTGCTTCTCGCCATTCAAGACGAAGAGTGGGACGAGATCGAAATGATGACAAAGCAGTTTCAGGCGATGACGCAGGCGATTAAATTCTGTCAGCGTCCTGTCGTCGCTGCCCCCTTCGGGATGTGCCTGGGCGGCGGAACTGAAATCCTGATGCACTCTGCGCTTCGTCAGCCGCATCTCGAGCTCTATACAGGGCTGGTCGAGACTGGAGTGGGCCTGATCCCCGGCGGAGGCGGCTGCAAGGAGATGGTGTTGCGTGCGACCGCTGCAGCCAATGCCGTGCGCGCCGATGTACGCGGGGAGTCGGTTGAAATCGTCGAGACAATCAAGAATGTTTTCGAGACGATCGCGCTGGCCAAGGTATCGAATTCGGCTGTCGAAGCTCTTTCCATGCGCATCCTTGAAGATGTAGACAGTGTCACCATGAACCGCGCCCGCCTGGTGAGCGATGCGAAAGAACAGGCCCTCCGCCTGGTGCGCTCAGGTTACAAAGCGCCTATCGCTCGGACGAACATCCCGGCGCCCGGCGAAACGGTGCAGGCCACACTGCGGCTAGGAATTTACCTGATGCGCGAGGGTGAATACATCAGTGATCACGACGTAAAGGTGGCTAGGCACGTGGCGCGGATCCTGACGGGCGGCGATGTCACACCCGGCACACTTCTCAGTGAGCAGATGCTGCTCGACCTTGAACGCGAAGCTTTCCTCTCTCTTTGCGGAGAACCGAAGACACTCGAGCGCATAGGCTTCACACTCAAGACCGGCAAGCCGCTGCGCAACTGATAGCAACACAAGTCGCGGTATGACCCGGCTTGGACGCGGAAGGATCACATCATGAAGGAAGCATTTGTCGTCAGTGTCGTTCGCACAGCAGTCGGTAAGGCACCGAAAGGAACGTTGCGCTTTACGCGCCCGGATGACCTTGGCGCAATCGCTGTGAAAGGTGCAGTTGAGCGCTTGCCCATGCTCGACCCCAAAGAGATAGAAGATGTCATCATCGGCTGCGCGATGCCGGAAGCCGAGCAGGGCATGAATGTCGCGCGGCTCATTTCACTCCGCGCCGGTCTGCCCATCGAGAGTGCAGCCATGACAGTCAACCGCTACTGCGCTTCCGGCCTGCAGACGATCGCGCTTGCAGCGGAGCGAATCCGCGGCGGTGGCGCTGATGTGATCGTCGCCGGCGGCGCTGAATCAATGTCTTACCTGCCCATGGGAGGCAACAAAATTGCCGTGAATCCGTGGCTGATGGAGAACCATCCTTCGGCCTATATGACCATGGGACTGACGGCAGAACGCGTCGCAAACCACTATGGCATCACGCGTGAAGAATCGGATCAGTTCTCGCTGGCGAGTCACCGGAAAGCTCTTGCCGCGATCGCAGCGGGCAAGTTCGAAGATGAGATTGTCTCCGTGCCCGTTGTCACGACAGAAGCGAATGGTGACAGCAAACTCGTCCGGCACGAGCAATCATTCAAGGTGGATGAAGGACCACGCGCTGATACATCCATCGAAGCCCTGATGAAACTCCGCGCCGTCTTTCACGCGAAGGGTGTCGTGACCGCAGGCAACAGCTCGCAGACCTCTGACGGCGCGGCTGCCGCGGTCGTCATGTCGGACACCAGGGCAAAAGAAATCGGCGCCACGCCGTTGCTGCGTTTCGTGTCCTTCGCGTATGCCGGCTGCCTGCCTGAAGAGATGGGCATCGGCCCGATCTATGCGATTCCGAAAGCCCTGAAGATGGCTGGCCTCACACTCGATCAGATTGACCTTATCGAGTTGAATGAAGCCTTTGCTGCGCAATCCCTGGCCGTGATCAAGACTCTCGGCATTGATCCTGCAAAGGTCAACGTAAATGGCGGCGCGATTGCTCTCGGGCATCCTCTGGGCTGCACCGGTACAAAACTGACCGCCAGCATCGCACGCGAATTGAAACGACGCGGCGCTAAGTACGGCCTCGTCACGATGTGCGTAGGCGGGGGCCAGGGTGCCGCGGGCATCTTTGAAAACCTGCAGAACTAGAAGGTCGCAGAGTCAAGGGACTGCCGCGCTCGAGCACCAGCAGTCCATGTGCTCGTTGACAGTCCACGCACTCCTCGGTAGCGTTAGTCTGCGCGCTCAACCCCGCCATAAACCTAGATGACCTCTCCTAAGAAACCAGCTCCTTCATCGGGAACGTTCAAGCTCATTCTCACGGATGCGCACTTCCTCATACCATTCGCCGTGCTGCTGCTGGGGATTGCCCTCCTCTGCACACTGAAATAATGGGGGACCAGCAGCTTAAGAGCGGCGCCTCCCGGCACGGCCTTGGTGTCGCCTGCGGACTTGGTGCAGGCGTCTGGCTCGGGGCCGCCGAAGCACCAACGAAACTCGTGAACTCGGGCCTCTCGCCGTTCGCTATCTCTCTTTGCATGGTTCTGGGCGTCTTCACAGCGCGATGGACGTTTCCGACTCTGCTCAAGGGCACGCGGTATGTAGCAGCAGACCTGCTCGCCAAAAAGCACCTGATCGTCTGGGCGATTCTCGCGGGCGCGCTCTGGGCGGTCGCGAACACACTGACCGTCTTCGCCGTGCGGGATGTCGGCCTGGCCGTAGCCTTCCCTTTGTGGAATGCGAATTCTCTCTTCGGACTGCTATGGGGACGCCTGCTTTTCAGCGAGTTGCGTGGAGCTGCTCCCTCAACGATCGCCCGCGTCACCGTCGGCACGCTCGCCATTATCGTCGCCGCTGTTCTTCTTGGTTTCAGTACCATGCACGGCGGCGGCAGTACTCCACATCATGCTGTTCAAGGAATCATCGCGGCCCTCGGTGCAAGCCTGCTTTGGGGAACCATGTATGTTCCGTACCGCAAAGCGTATATCAGCGGCATGAATCCTTTGTCGTTTGTGACCGTTTTCACCATCGGCGAAGTCGTAACCATGTTGACTCTCGTGCTTACGTTCGATGGCGGAACACACTCTGCTGTCTTTCATTCAGCACTGGTACGGCCGCTGCTCTTCTGGCTGTTTCTCGGTGGCTTCGTCTGGGTCATCGGTGATCTTTTGCAGCAGTTCGCGACAAAGTACCTGGGCATCGGCCGTGGCATCCCGCTTTCAAATACCAACCAGCTTTGGGGACTCGTTTGGGCTGCGCTCGTCTTCGGCGAATTGAAGCAGGCCTCCGGCACGCAGCGGCTGATGGTAGTTGGCGGCTCGCTCATCATGATCCTCGGAGCCCTCGCCATCAGCACAGCCGTAGCAGGTCAGCGCGAGCAGACATCGACCAACGCCGCACTCAAGCGGGAGTGCGATCGCTACGGCCTGAACTACTTCCGGGTACTGGGCGAATACTCCGGCTCGGAGTTGGACGTCCGTCAGCAGAAGCGCGGCTGGTGGGATTACCTGATCGTGGCACTCGCCGTCGCAATCTTCGCAGCTCTGGCAAAAATGGCAGCACCTCCCGCAATTGCCATGAACCTTCGATGGGTCAGCGGTCTGGGCGTCTTATTGGCGCTGACATTAGCCGCCTGCTGCTGGGCCCTCTATAGAAAAACAGGTTTCTCCTGATTCCCACGTAAACTACGATTCAGCATGGTCACACGCCTTCAGGACATTGCGGATGACGTCGGCGTTTCAAAAGTCACCGTCTCAAAGGTGTTGCGTGGCAGCCCGGACGTGGGCGAAGAGACGCGCAGAAAAATCAAGCAGCGCATGCTCGAACTGAACTACCAGCCAAATTACCAGGCGCGCGCACTGGCAGGCGGCAAAACGTTCAGCATCGGCCTGGTCGTTCCCGACCTCGTTCACCCTTTCTTTGCGGAAATCGCAAAAGGCACCAGCGCTGTCGTTCGGGAGAGTGGTCGCGTACTGCTCCTGGGCTCGTCGGAAGAAGATCCGCAGATCGAGCGGCAGCAGATCACCGCACTGCTGCAGAGAGGTGTGGACGCCATCCTGATCGCATCATGCCAGGAGAGCCTGCAACCTGCCGAAGTAAAAGGCAAGTCAACACCCTGCGTGCTGGTCGACCGTTCTCTTCCCGGCCGGAAACTCTTTTTTGTGGGCTCCGACGACTATCGTATCGGCGCTATCGCTACAGAACATCTCCTCGCCATTGGCCGGAAACGCCTTGCTCACATTGGGAGTGACGCAGCCAGCACTGGCCGGGATCGTCTGCGCGCTTTTCAAGAGATAACGAAGACAGCACATCTCGGCGTACCCGAACGTTTTATCGTGAAACGGGAGCGGTTTGAGGAGACGGGTGACCGCGCCGGCTATGAGGCCATGCGGCAGCTCCTCGCACACAGGCAGCGCCCGGACGCGGTGTTCTGCTACAACGACCTGACAGCAATCGGTGCCATGGCGGCCACCATGGCAGCGGGTCTGCGTATCCCGGAGGACATTGCTTTCGTCGGCTGCGGAAATTTTCGTTACGCCAGCTTTTTGCACGTGCCGCTGACGTCTGTAGATCAATCGGCCCAGGCCATTGGCGCAGAGGCTGGAAAACTCGCGATGCATCTGATTTCCGCCGCCCCGACCAGCAAACACCAAATCCTGATTGAGCCTTCCCTGGTCGTTCGAAATAGCAGCGTCAAATAAATTTCATCTTTAATGCCTGGTTACCTTTAGAGCCTTTCGCCCCATCCTGGTCGTTGCACACGCCTCGCTGACTCTGCTACGTTACCGGTAACGTAAATGTAGGGAGATTTGCCATGAGCCTGCCTGTCCAGGACGCTGCAGCGCCACTTTCGAACCTTGAAGACTGGGATGAATTTCTAGAAGGCCGCTACAAGGAAGGCAAGACCGAGTCGGAGTTTCGCCAGTATGACAAAGAGGCGAACCCCGGTGTTGCAGAGTTCTATCGCATCAACCACCAGATGCAGACGGTCGACTATGTGCTGGGCAAAGAGAGGCAGTATTTCGGTCTGACGCGTGGCATGAAGACAGTCTGGGAAGCCGCAGAGTATCTCAACACACTGGTCGATGACAGCGATCCCGACACAGACCTGACGCAGATCGAGCACCTGCTCCAGACGTCAGAAGCCATCCGCCGCGATGGTCATCCCCGATGGATGGTGCTGGTCGGCTTTATCCACGATCTCGGCAAATGCCTTTGCCTGTATGGCGAACCGCAGTGGGGCGTGGTAGGCGATACGTTCCCGGTCGGGTGCGCGTGGTCTGACCAGGTGGTTTTTCCCGAATATTTCCAGGCCAATCCGGATCGTCACATCGCGAAATATCAGACGAAATATGGTATCTACGAGCCAGGCTGCGGTCTCGAAAACCTTCATCTCTCGTTCGGCCATGACGGCTATATTGCCGAGGTCATGAAGCCATACCTGCCAGATGAGGCGCTGTACATGCTGCGTTTTCATTCGTTCTACGCCTGGCATCGTCAGGATGCCTATAAGTATTTTGAGAATGACAAAGACAAAGCCATGCTGGAGTGGGTTCGCAAATTCAACCCCTACGACCTTTATTCAAAGGGCCATACCAAGCCGGACCTGAAGCAACTGAAGCCGTACTACGATGGTCTATTCGCAGAATTCCTTCCTGCAAAATTAGCCTGGTAGATTTGAGCTGCTACAAAAGAGCCGGCACGCAGCCGGCTTTTTTCTCGCCTGCGCTACTCAATCGTAGTCAGCTCGCAAGCAATCGTTGCACTGCATCGATCACCGCGGGCCAAGCCCGGCTGGATGGATCCGCTACATCCATATGGTCAACCCCGGGAATGATATTCGCCGTCGCGCTGTCTCCGTGTTGTCGCGCCAGGTCCACCCACCGCCCAGGCAGTTCAGGCGGGATCTGGTCATCGGCATCGCCCTGGATCAAAATCTGCGGAATGTGGAATGGCAGCAGGTCACCGGGATTCCCCGCGCGATAACGATCCGCGACCTCAGCCGGTGTACCGCCCATCAACTCGAAAACTTCGTGCTTGTCGTGCGCGAAACCGAGATAGCCGGAGAGATCGATAGTCAATCGAAGGTCGACTGCGCCGGCGAGCGCAATAGCGCCGCGCAACGGCACCTGCACAGACTGTTTACCAATCTCACTATGCGGATCGATGTGATGCCGTCCGGCCGTCCAGAAAGCAAGGTGTCCCCCTGCGGAATGGCCCATCGTGATGACCCTCGACAGGTCCAGGGGATAGGCCTTCGCAAGCTGCGCTACGAAGTCGTAGCCCGCCGCTGCGTCCTGAAATGTGCCCGGCCAGCCGCCACCAGTGTGGCCTCGTCTGCGGTACTCGACAGACCAGCAGGCAATGCCGTGCTGCTTCAAGCTGGCACAAAGGTGCCCTGCATACCCGAGGCCGTATTCTGACTTCCACCAGCCTCCATGGAAGAACACGACGACCGGGAGCAGGTTTGTTCCACGCTCGGCGGGTAGCCACAGATCTCCAAACTGACTGGGGTCCTGCCCGTAGGCAAAGCGGTGATCTGCAGTCAGTACAGGCTGGGATAGTATGTCCATTAAATCCGCCTCTCGCATGTAAACAGCAGCATCCACCCTTCACAATCTCCGGGCAGCTTCATACTAACTTTTCGAGCGCCAGTCTATAGTTGCAGGATGCCGCCTTCACACTCTCAGCGCTTCGATGCAATTACCAGGCGCGAACAGGGTCTGCAGCGCGGTCTTTCCTCACGCCAGCTTTCAATGATTGCGATTGGCGGAGCCATTGGCACGGGCCTCTTTCTCGGGTCGAAGTTCGCCATCGGCTTAGCAGGACCAGCCGTCCTGATCAGTTATTGCATTGGCGGACTCATCACCTTGCTGTTGATGGGCTGCCTGGCCGAGATGACTGTCGCCCATCCGACCTCCGGCTCATTTGGAGCCTGGGCAGAGTTTTATATCTCGCCTCTCGCCGGCTTCCTGGTGCGCTTTGCATATTGGGCCGGCATTGTTTTCGCATTGGGTACAGAGATCAGCGCGGTCGCCGTCTACATGCGCTTCTGGCTTCCCGCAGTGCCTGGCTGGCTATGGATTGCCACGTTCACAGCGCTACTCGTATGCATCAACGCGACCCACGTAGAACTCTTCGGCGCAGTCGAATACTGCTTCTCTGCCTTGAAAATCTCCGCTATCGTCATCTTCCTGATCCTTGGAGCATGGCTTGTTTTCTCTAACCGGGGTCCGTTTGCGCAACCAGCAGATGCGGCTATCGGATTCAGCAATTATGTAACTCACGGTGGCTTCTTCCCCAAGGGTATTTCCGGCATGTGGATCGCCGTGCTGGTATCTCTTTTCAGCTACTTCTCGATCGAGATGATTGCTGTTGCCGCTGGCGAAACCAAAGATCCGCAGCGCGCCATTACCCATGCGTTTCGCGCCACTATGCTGCGCCTTGGCCTGTTCTATGTCTGCACGCTCGCACTGGTGCTTGCCATTGTGCCGTGGAATGTCATGGCGGCAGGTGGAACACAATCTCCTTTCGTGACCGTCATGACGCGGACTCATATCGCAGGGGCAGCCGGGGTAGTGAACTTCGTCATCCTGATCGCCGCACTTTCAGCGATGAACAGTCAGCTTTACATCAGTACTCGTATGCTTTTTTCGCTTGCACGCGCAGGGTTCGCGCCCGTGCGGTTAGGCGTGCTTTCACCAAAAGGCGTTCCTGTTCCCGCCCTGCTGGTTTCGACACTCGGTATTGCGCTCGCTGTCATTCTGAACCTGCGCTACCACGATCGTGCCTTCCTGATGATGCTGGCCATCTCAATGTTCGGCCCTATGTTCACCTGGCTGATGATCTTCATCACGCACTTGAAGTTTCGTCGCCACCATGCGCAGGACAGGCTTGTCTTTCGTATGTGGGGCTATCCCTACTTAAGTATCCTTGGCGCAATCCTCATGCTGTCCGCACTGGTCACAACTCTTTTCACAAGGGAATTCCGTCCCACGTTGCTTTACGGCATCCCACTTCTGGCAGCGCTCTCGATTGCTTATGCAGTGCGGCGCAGATCATCCACTTCGCTTTCGCAGCGGGTGATCGAGGAGGTCCATCCAACATGATCATCACTTCACCTCAAGGCGCCATGCACGCTCGTTCGACAGACCCCTTGCTCGCCTGGCGCAAAGAGTTTCCCATCCTTGAGCACACCACTTACATGATCAGCCACTCGCTCGGACCAATGCCGCGGCGCGCGCAGATCGCGTTACAGGAATTCACCGACACCTGGGCCACACGCGGCATCCGTGCATGGGAAGAGGGCTGGTGGACGATGCCGATGACCTGCGGCGATCTCATCGGTTCCATCATCGGTGCGCCTAAAGGCCGCATCGTCATGCATCAGAATGTTTCTATCTGCCAGTCCATCGTCGTCTCATGCTTCGATTGGAACACCAGCAGGAACAAGCTGGTAACCGATGGCCTGAACTTTCCATCGAACGATTACATTTATCATCAGCTCGAACGACAGGGTGCGCGCGTCGCTTCAATTGCGTCGCCCGACGGTATGACTATCGAGCTGCGGGACATCCTGGAAGCAATCGACGAGCAGACCCAGCTCGTCAGTATCTCGCATGTAGCGTTTCGTAGTTCGTTCCTGCAGGACCTTGCGGCTATCACCAAGCGCGCACACGAGGTCGGCGCGTACATTTTTGCAGACCTCTATCAGTCTGCCGGCATTGTGCCGATCGACGTCACCGCACTCGACCTGGACTTTGCAACCGGCGGGTCAGTGAAGTGGCTGCTCGGTGGACCGGGCGCCGGCTATCTTTATGTTCGACCAGATCTCGATCTGAAGATGAACCCTGGCGCGACCGGCTGGGCCGCGCACGCTCACCCATTTGAGTTCGTCAACGGGCCGATCGAATATGCACCCGACATTCGTCGCTTCCTCAACGGAACGCCGAATGTTCCCGCTATGTACTCAGCGCGTTCCGGCTACGAGATCGTGAACGAGATCGGCGTCGAGGCAGTCCGTGCCAAATCCATGCGGCAGACGCAGCAGTTGATACAGCTGGCAGACAATGCGGACATAACTGTCCGTAGTCCGCGTGATCCGGAAGCTCGCGGCGGCACTATTATCCTCGACGTCCCCAACGGCCGGGAGGTGACCGCGGAACTGGGCAGGCGTCAGATACTGGTCGACTATCGCCCTGGAGCAGGCATCCGGATAGCTCCACACTTTTATACTTCAGACGATGAGATACAGCACACAATCCACGAGTTGTCGTCCATCATCGCAGAGTCATAAAACACAGCAGGACATAACAATTGGGTATCCTGATTCGAGCATGGAAAAAAAGATTGTCTCGTCCGCATCTTCACTTAAGCCAATCGTGATTGTTGGCGGCGGCGGCATCGTTCGCGCAGCCCATCTTCCTGCTTACACCAGGGGCGGCCTTGAAGTCACAGCCATCGTTGATCGCGATGTCACGCAGGCAGCTCAGACTGCCGCAGATTTCAACGTGCCATGGAGTGGCACTTCCATCGCCGAAGCAATCCTGCATAGTCCGCAGGAGGTCATCTTCGACATAGCTGTTCCCGCGCACGCGATCCTTGGCGTCCTCGAACAATTGCCCGATGGTGCGGCGGTGCTGATTCAAAAGCCGATGGGCGAAACTCTTGCAGAGGCAGAAGCGATCCTTGCACTCTGCCGCTCGAAAAAACTGGTGGCAGCCGTGAACTTCCAGCTGCGATGGGCTCCTAACATGATCGCCGCGAGGGCGCTGGCCGACAGTGGCAGACTCGGCAAAGTCCACGATATGGAGGTCCATGTAAATGTGCACACACCATGGGAGCTCTGGTCGTTTCTAAAGACTGCACCGCGACTTGAAATTCTCTATCACAGCATTCATTACGTAGACCTGGTGCGCTCCTGGTTTGGCGAGCCACTGAGCGTGTTAGCTAAAACTGTCCGGAATCCCGCGACCGCGGACCTTGCGGCAACGAAGAGCGTCATCATTCTTGACTATGGAGAATGGATCCGCGCATACATCGCCACCAGCCATACGCAGCGCTTCAGCTCTCAGCATCAGCAGAGCTATGTGCAATGGGAAGGAACAGAAAACGGGATGCGCGCCCAGATGGGCCTGAACCTGGATTATCCCAAAGGATCACCCGATACACTGGAGTTGTTTCACAAGGCAGAAAACGAAGGCGATGCATCTCCACTCTTCGAGGGCAACTGGGTCCCTGATGCATTTCTTGGCTCCATGCTGTCTCTCCAGCATTTTGTAGCAGGCCAATCGAATGTGCTGCCAACGAGTGTCGAAGACGCGATCAACACCATGCGGGTGGTTGAAGCAGCCTACCGCTCGTCAATCGTCGGTGGCGAACCAGTCACGCCCGCGTAGATCGTAACAGAGACGGATCATTCACAAGCCAACTAGTGCTACCAGGAAGAGTGAAGGCAGATGAGCGTTCTGGATTTATTCAGGCTGGATGGTAAACGAGCAGTCGTGACGGGCGCGGCGCAGGGGATCGGCTTTGCGATCGCCCAGGCTTTGAAGGAAGCAGGCGCTAAGGTCATCATTGCTGACATGAACGAAGATCTTGGCCGGCTTGCGGCCACAAAGTTGGGAGCCACTTTCCAATTGCTCGACGTGCGTGAACCGGAGAGCGTGAAGAATGCGGTGGATGTTTTAGATGACGTAGATATCCTGGTCAATAATGCAGGAATTGTTCGCAATACTCCGGCAGAAGATGCAACCACCCAGGAGTGGCGCGATGTGATGGGCGTGAACCTGGATGGGGTGTACTGGTGCTGCCGTGAATTCGGCTCTGGAATGCTGGCCCGCGGCAAAGGCAGCTTGTCAACATTGCATCCATGTGCGGCCTTATCAGTAACTATCCGCAGCCGCAGGCCAGTTACAACGTATCGAAAGCAGGCGTCATTCATCTTACCCGGTCCCTGGCGGGAGAATGGGCGCGGCGAGGTGTGCGTGTCAATGCGATCGCGCCGGGTTATACCGGCACAGAGCTTACGAAAAAAGGCCTTGCGATTGAAGAATGGGCCGCGTAGCCTAACCAGCCGAGATCGCCCCGGCGGCCGTGTATCTTGCCAGTGATGCTGCCAGCTACGTCACTGGCAGCGTCCTGGTTGTGGATGGTGGCTACACCGCCTGGTAAGACAGCGGCAGTACTCCGGCTTCTAGTTTAATTCCCTGACCCAGATATTCCGGAAGCTAATCGGCTCACTGTGGTCTCCGTGCGCCTGCAGCTTGATCGGAGCAGCATCGTATTTTTTGTAGAACGGCTTGCCGATGTAGCGGGTCTCGCCTTTTAGTTCGAAATGGTTCTGCACCAGCACACCGTTGAAGAAAACTGTTACATACGCGGGTATTTTAAGCGAGCCGTCGTCATTGAACGTCGGCGCAGTCCATGCCACGTCGTAGGTCTGCCACTCACCCGGCTTGCGATTGGGATTTGCCAGCGGGACTGCCTGCTTGTAGATACTGCCAGCCTGGCCATTCGTATAGGTCTTGTTGTTGTAGTTATCCAGCACCTGTAACTCATAGCCATCATCCCCGGGTCCAGTGGACGCAAGAAATACACCGCTGTTCCCGCGCGCCTGACCGCTGCCGGTAATGTTCTCAGGAATTTTCCACTCTATGTGTAGCTGATAGTTCTTGAAGCTGCGCTTGGTTTCGATATTTCCTTCGGTCTTACTCACCGTCACGATCCCATCATGGACATTCCATTTGGCCGGTGACTTGTCTTTATTGGACACCCATTGATCGAGATTCTTTCCATCAAACAGAATGATCGCGTCAGACGGCGGCGCTGTGCAGGTCGCACCCGGCGTGACAACCGGGGGCACCGGCTCATAAATTTCCGTGTCCTCAGGCTTGGCTGTGGAAGTTGTTGCGGCGGGGCCTTGTTGCGCAGCAGCCTGTGCATTCGCCAGTGGTTGAGCGAACCCGGGCGCGGCCAGAGAGATCAGAATTGCGAGTGCGTAAAGTTTCACAGGAGTCTTCCTCATAATTCCAAATGAGGATACACCGAATGCGACGCCGGCTGGGTTCCGATCATGCGAATACCTTGTCTGCTGCCGAATCTTCATGGATTCTTTGAGGAGGTTGAGCCATCGATCTCTGAAGCTTTGGCGAACTCGGCAGTAGCCTGGCTGGCTTTTCCCTGCTTCCGGTAAACCTGTCCAAGCTGGAAGTGGATGGACGCAGACTTCGGATCGATGGCGACCGCCTGCTCAAATTCTTCCTCTGCTCCGTTCAGATTTCCCTGTCTTAGATAAAGCTTCCCCAGCGTCGCATGCGTCTTTTCGTATTTAGGCGCGATCGCCTCAGCTTGCTGGAGTAAAGGTAGAGCATCTGCTATCTGACCTTCATCGCTAAGCAGGATGCCCAGGTTCAGCAGCGGCTGTTCGCTTTTAATTGCCGCTTGCGCCTGCCACTCAATCGCCTGATGGTATGCGCGAACTGCTTCGTCCTTCTGGTTCAATCCTTCATAAGCCAGGCCTAGATTATTCTCCGCCTTTACCAGCTTCGGGGTCATCACGAGCGCCTTCTGGAAAGCAGCTATAGCTTCAGCAAACCGGTTCTCCTGATACTTGATCCGACCCATCTCGTACCACGCTTCGCTGTTGTGCGCGTCCTCCTGAAGGGAGCGTGTTATCCACTTGTCAGCGTCCGCGTAATCCTGCAGCAGGACGTAATCGAGAGCGACCCATCGCAGATCCTGGGCACTCGGCGTCTGAAGCTGGGCAGCGTGGGTGTACTCCGCGAGTGAAGCTTCAGGTTTGTCTTCGCGAAAAAGGGTGAAGGCGAGCAGGTAGTGAGCCTCGACCGAGGCAGCATGGCCCGCAAGGTAACTTTGCAGAAGGCGTTCCGCATCCGCCCAATGAGCATCATGCGCAGACTGCTTTGCCTTTGCCAGGTCATCTTCAACAAGCAGATCAGCACTCTGCGCGTGCGCCAGAGATGATGCACACACAAGCCAGAGCATCGACAGGAAAGCTAAGACGCGTTTATGAAAGCAACTGTACACAGACATATTTTTACAAACGGAAGATCGAGAATACTTGTCCTATGTCACTCTTCAAGGATAGTCACACTTCGCACGTTGCTCTTCGAAAGAAGGAGGGTTTTAAGCTCCCACGGGCCTACACTTACGTGATGGTCAATACTGAGGGCGTCGCAGACAATGTGTGCGACCGTCTGCTCGTCAGAGCGATTCTGCATGCGGACAAGCCTGTCGGTTCCCTGCTCCACCTGCTTGAGCGCTAAAACTTCCAGACACTCCGGAGTAACTTCAAGGAAGCTTCTCTCACGCGGTTGATCGCCTGCATGCCTCGAATCCATCACATATTGAGCAGGTGCCTGCAGTTCACATGCCCTGCGATCCAGGTGAAGATTGCCGTACGAACCCCTCCTGCGCATTAACCAGAATGTTCTCTCCTGGCGCCCTTGATCCTGCCACGCATTGATACCACCTACTTCGACCTTATTAGGATTATGACGGGCATAGGGCGCAGACCGGATAAGTACAGTGCGAAGCAGCCCATCAAGACAATCGTAGCTATAGGTGCAGTTATTCGTAAGCGCGAGCGTGTATGCCTGGCCGTCTAACTCGCCTTCCAGAGCCACCCAATCCTGATAAGGCTCTTCATTGCCGTTCGCTGTTCGCTCGAGAGCCGCGCCCGGAACCTTTGCAATCACCTTCGGCGCGTGGAACCTTGTCGGAATCTCCAGCTTCAGCATTTGTTCGTGCTCCTGCCAGAAGATTACGAATCGCAATTCAACTATGTCCAGGCCTGCAAACGTGGCAATGTCGAGAACTATTTGCGAACTTCGCCACTTGAGCGTCTGCCGGGCGACGCGAGTAACCGGGCCATCTTCTACTATTTCCGATGAAAGGAATTCAGGCCTTCCCAACTCATTGCGAAAAGAAGCGATGTCGTGCGCCCATGTGTCGCTCTTATCTTCAATCACCACCAGGCCTAAATTAGCGGAGAGTAGTTCCGCCCCATTCTCCGCGCGGAACGAGTTGATTCCGGCACCGCGATCAGGCATCGAAATCAAGTCTGCGTACGGAGCGGCAGCAGGTGGCGCATCACGCTCAAGCGTAAAAACCTTGTAGCCGCATGCCGGCAAATCTATCCAGGCCGACAGGCGAGGATAAAAATTTGTCATGCTGTCTGACGGCCTCATCTGCAGACTCGTTCTGCTTCCGTCCTGCGCCTGCAAGTGCGTAAATTTCTCGTTCGTTCCATTGGTGGCGTAATGAAATTCGAGCAGAGCCTTGCGCTTCCAGGGCAGTGCATTGAAAGCGAAGATTGCTCCTTCCGGAACGTTCTGCAGATCAACCTGCTTTGCCAGCATCAGCAGGTCAGCGTGGCGCGTCTCCAAAGCCAACTGGCAGGCATAGCCAATGCCATCACGTGCATTCTCATAATCCGAGTAGAGCGACGTGCCCGCGAGTACATCGTGGAACTGGTTGAACAACACCCGCTCCCACGCGCCCGCCAATGCAATGCCTGGGTACGGTCGCTGCCCGTGAAGATTTGTCACCATCGCTACTGCTTCGGTACGGAAGAGCTGCTGTTCCGCGCGCCGGTTCTGATACTTCTCCTCACCGCAGGCCGAGTAGCACCCCCGCGCGTGATGCTGCAGGTCGCCACGAACGACCGGAATACTTTCTTTCGCGATGTCCGTCTCTACGGAAGCGAAAAACTCGCGCAGCGTACTGAAGCGAAGCTCTGGCAGTTCCTGGTTTTTCTGCATGTCTAACACTTGCTGCAGTTGTGCTTTCGTCACAGCACCGCCGTGGTCGCCTACTCCAAGAAAAAATGCTCCATGCCTGCTCTGTTCAGGAAATCCATTCAGCCCTGCCTTGCGAATATCCGCGGCAAGCCAGTCATACGATCCGTAAATCCTATATGTCAGCACGCGAGAGCCATCTGGACCCTCCCACCAGAACAGCGGGGGCAGCGTCATCTCGTGCTCCTGCGGGCGCATGAACACGTAGTATTCATAACCGGCGTGCTTCAAAATGGTTGGCAGTCCTGCTGCGTGCCCGAAGGAATCAGGGTTGAAGCCAATCTTCACGTCGACGCCCATTTCCTGTCTGCAATAAGCTTTGCCATACAGGCAGTGGCGCGCGAAGCTCTCTGTCGCAGGAATATTGCAGTCAGGCTCAACAGGCCAGCCGCCCACGACCTCCCACCTGCCTTCCCTGATCCGTGCACGTATCTCCTCAAACATCTTCGGATCAACCTGCTGGACCCATCGATAGTGACTCGTCGAAGAGTGGCTGTAACGCAATTCGGGAGTCTCCTGAATCCGGTCGAGTGCACTGCGAAACGTTGCAAGCACCACGTCGGCACTGTCAGTCCATGGCCATAACCATGCTGCGTCAATGTGTGAGTGGCCGATGATGTGGAGAACGCCGCGGCCATTTTCGCCTGCAGGATCTGAAGCCAGAGAATTCCCATGAAGCAGGTTCGCAGTCATGGCAGCGCTTGCACCACCTATGACAAAGCTGCGCCTGGTTAATAACTCCATACTTCTCCCATCGCGCTCATCACTCGCCCTTGCCTCCAGCTCGCGGCTCGTGCAGCCAGCGCACGACTTCTTTCACGCAAAACAGATTAAGTTGAAGACGAGTAATGATAATCGACGAATAGTTTGGGGAAACAGCCGAGGGTGTGAAGTAGTGCGAGCCATGGCGAGGCAGGTTCAATGGATACGTCGCGCAAGTCTTACGCCAAGGCAGAAGAAGTAGCGCCGCTTCAGGCATCCGTTGTGCTGGCTTCGATAGAAGGGTGCGTGTCGCGAGGATCACGATCAGCAAAGTCCGAGCCGGCCCCAACTTGAGCAATCCGTTCGACGGGCTGTCGATCAGCATCCTGTAGCCATTGATCGACGGTCACAAGGTGCATGCCGGTACGGGGAATCGTACCCAGCAGGGTTGCAGTCGCAGATACAGTGCGCCGTCGATCAGTGCCCATTTTCAGGTGGCCGCCATCATGCAGCAGGACATTCGTGCTGAAGTTGCGATTCTGGTTATGCACAATCCCGCGCTCTACACGAATTTCGATTGCGCGCGCAGACTTTGCATTCCAGTCAAAGCCTGTCACATTCCACATGACGGGAGTTAGCCCGGCCTCGCGGGCCACGCGCAGCACCTCTGGCCGACGCGATCCGAAAGGCGGCCGGAAGAACTGAACGGCTTCCCCCACGATGTCCTCAAGCAGTGCGTTGGCATCCTGGATTTCCGACTTGATGCGGGTGCGCGAGCAGTACATCAGGTGGGGATGAGTCATCGTGTGGCTACCGATCACATGGCCTTCATGCCGGACGGCGCGCACGATGGATGGATGCATCCGCGCATATTTGCCGATCATGAAGAACGTGGCGCGCACGTTATAGCGGGCCAGGACTTCCAGTAGTTGCATCGTGTACGGCTCGTTTGGACCATCGTCATAGGTGAGCGCGAGTTCGGCTGCGTCCTGACCGGCAATCAGGGTAGTACCAAAAAGCTGCGACTCCGGCCACAGAGCAGCGTAGTGATAGCCGCCGGCAGCAAGAGTGACCGCGGCGCCGCACATGACGAAGGGCAGATACATAGGACTCTAGTCTAGTGCACAGGACCGGCGCGAAGCGCTCCCGGCACATTGCCGTCCACGACCGATTGACGTGACGTTCCCCCAAAACTCCAGGGCGGCAGTAGTGAAAGCGGGGTCGACCGTCCGCCGACAAATGGTGACTTCGAAACACTGCAGGTGGAATCTCCGATTGGACTGGCGGCTGGATAGGTCTCGTGGTATCTTCGTCTTTCATTCGCCCAGAATAGAACGACGTTGCTCATATCCGGAGACAGTTGATGCCCTTGCTCGAAACTCCCCGCTATATCGCATTTGAAGGTCCCATTCGTGTCGGGAAAAGCTCCCTGGCCAGAGCGCTCGCGGAGACATTAGGCGCAGCCCACATCGCAGAACCGGCGGGCAATCCGTTCCTCGATCGATTTTATGCAGGCGAAGCAACTGCGTTCGCGGCGCAGATGTGGTTCCTCGAAGCTCGCGCACAGCAACTGCAGGCGTTACCCGCGGAGGGAGTCGTCGTAGCGGATTACATCTTCGAGAAAGACAAGATTTTCGCCTTTCTCAACCTGACCGACCTGGAGCTGGAGCTCTATAACCGCTTCTACCAGCCTATGCACGCACGCCTTCAGACACCCGAGCTTGTGGTCTATCTGAAGGCGACGCCCGAGGTGCTGAAGCAGCGCTTGAAGCGCAAAAACCTGCCCGAGGAGCGTGAGATCAGCGAGGAGTATATCGAGCAGATTGCAGCCTCATACGAGCACTTTTTCTCGCATTACAACGGCGGAAACCTGCTGGTGGTCGATACATCCGAGATTGATTTCGTGAACAATCCCGCAGACATGCAGGCGCTCCTGGCGCGATTACAGGAGCCAGTGCGCGGTACGCAATACTATGTGCCCTTGCCTGCACCGCTCGCCGGACCAACAGTCATGGCCGGCGGTTCATCACTGGTCGCCGGCTGATTTTGCCTTTCTTTCCGGAGGCGTATACTCAGCCGGTAGCAGGCGGCATCCCAACCGTAGATCAAAACGGGGGAGCTGCACTGGAGACGACCAGATGAGTGTTCCGCATTTCCGCAATGCCGATGTGCCGGCGGGGTCATCCGCGGCCGGTTCGCAGCCTAAGGTCACAGCTGCCTCCCTTAATGAAAAGAAACTGAATGCACAGCCTATTTCGGCGCTGACCGCATACGACTACGCGACCGGCCGGCTGGTGGACGAGGCCGGCATCGACATGGTGCTGGTAGGTGATTCGCTGGCAATGGTCGTCATGGGACTCGACAGCACGCTGGCCGTAACCGTGGACGAGATGCTGCACCATACGCGCGCTGTGCGTCGTGCCGTGAAGCGGGCATTCCTGGTGGCGGACATGCCTTACGGGTCATACCATGTTTCGATCGAAGAGGGTGTAGCCAATGCCACCCGGTTTCTGAAAGAAGCCGGTGCCGAGGCAGTGAAGGTGGAAGGCGCCCGCATCCAGTTGGTCCAGCGGCTCGTGGAAGCCGAAATCCCGGTAGTCTGCCACCTGGGCCTTACACCGCAATCCATCCACAAAATGGGCGGATACAAGGTGCAGGGCAAGACACTGGATGCTATTGAGCAATTGCGGCACGTTGCACTGGCACTTGAAGAAGCCGGGGCGTGCGCACTCGTTCTGGAAGGTGTGCCGCGTGAAGTTGCCCGCAGGATCACGAGCGAGTTGTCGATCCCTACGATCGGTATCGGCGCCGGGCCCGACTGCGACGGTCAGATACTTGTCCTGCATGACCTGTTGAACCTGAGCTTTTCACACAAACCGAAGTTCGTCCGCCAGTATGCGGATGCAGCAGCGATGTTCCGCGAGGCGGTCAGCACCTATCGACAGGATGTGGAATCGCGAAGCTTTCCGGCAGAAGAAGAGAGCTACCACCTGCCGAAGCAGACGCGGGAAGCACTCGAAGAGCTTCCTCTCGAATCCGACAGCCGTTCTTTGAAGCGGTGAGCATTACCCCTGCAGGCGTGCCGGGATCAGGAGGGTTGTCCCGGCTTTTCCCGAGCGCAGGTTTTCCTGCGAAGCGCTGGCCAGGATTTTGAACAGGAGTAAGGCTCTGCATGCAGATTGAGGCGACCATCGCCGGACTCAAGGCCAAGCGACGGGAACTGAACGGATCAGTCGGGCTGGTGCCTACGATGGGCGCCTTGCATGAGGGCCACCTGTCACTCATACGCGCAGCAAAGAATGCCTGCGACTGGGTGATCGCTACCATATTCGTCAATCCCACCCAGTTTGGTCCCACTGAAGACCTGGGTAAATACCCGCGGACCTTCGAGGCGGATTGCACCCTGCTGGAACGAGAGGGCGTCGCTCTGTTGTTCGCTCCGGATGCTACGGAGATGTACCCCGAGGGCGAGACAACGCGCGTGGTCGTAGGCCCGGTGGCAGAGCGGCTGGACGGCGCGTCACGCCCCGGACACTTTACCGGTGTGGCAACGATTGTAGCCAAGTTGTTCCACATTGCGGGGCCGGACAAAGCCTTCTTCGGACAAAAGGACGCCGCGCAGGTGGCTGTACTGAGACAGATGGTCCGCGACCTCAATTTCAACGTTGAGCTTGTAGTCGAGCCCATTGTGCGCGAGCCGGATGGGCTGGCAATGAGTTCGCGCAACCGCTATCTTTCGTCAGTCGAACGGAAGCAGTCGCTGGCGTTGTCCGGGGCACTGGCCGCAGCCGTCACTGCTTACAGCGGCGGCGAGCGTCACGCCTCATCGCTGTTAAGCCGCGCGCAGAAAGTACTGGATGCTGCAGAAGGCGTCCGCGTCGACTACCTGGCACTGGTCGATGCTCAAACGCTCCTGCCGTTGGACGAAGCAGAACCAGGCGCGTTGCTGGCAGTCGCGGCTTATGTCGGTTTAACCCGGCTGATCGATAACCGCCTGCTGTAGCTTCCCGGCAGACAGGCAATCGAGGCTAACGGTCGACCGCAACCAGGGGCACAAAAAGCGTGAAGACAGTTCCGTGATGCTGAGGAGACTGACTACTGCGCACACGCAGGTGGCCGTGATGCCGGTCGACGATCTCTTTGCTCACCCAGAGTCCCAGGCCGGTGCCGCCGATGCCCTTGGTCGTAAAAAACGGGTCGAAGAGTTTCGAGCGCACTTCGGCGGCGATTCCTGTACCGGAATCTGCAACAGTCACGACGATACCCCTCACATTGCTCTTCCAATCGGTCGCCTCGCGGCTCCTGAGCAGCAGACGGCCACCAAGACGAGGCAGTGCATCGACTGCATTACTGACCAGGTTGCTGATGACCTGCCGGATCTCACCTTCAAAGCAGCGGACCGGGGTGCGCGCCCGCAAACGCTTTTCTACCGAGACATGCGCGTTGACAATGCGCCCCTGGTAGATCGAGATGACACCATCGATCAGCGCCTCGAAGTGAATGTCCTGCGGACTGGACGACTGCTTGTGGAAGCGTAGCGTCTGGTTGCTGATAGCGGAGACACGCCGCAGTTCGATCTCTGCCGTGTCGAGATAGGTATGGATCTGTTCCAGGTTCCCGCTGTTGCGGGCGAGAAAGAGCAGGTTGGTGACGGATTCGAGCGGGTTGTTGATCTCGTGCGCGATCGAACTTGCCAGCCGCCCGACAGCCATCAGTTTTTCTGCCTGTACCAGCGCCTGTTCAGCTTTTTTCTGCTGCGTGATCTCGAGCGAAGCAGCCGTAATGGCCTGCACCGTGCCGTCCGGCCCGTACACGGGAAAGTAGCTGACCGTCCAGTAGCGGTGTTCCCCGGGGCTGGTAACAAGCTCACCTTCAAGCGGGAAATTGACGACAGGCTCTCCCCGCGCCACGCCTTCGAAAAGCTCCTGCAGGCCTTCGATCGGCGCCATCTCTGTAAGCGTGCGGCCCACAACCTGGTCTGGCCGGAGACCGAAAAACTGTGCCTGACGATCATTGAGTCTCAGGTAGCGAAAGTCTTTCACGTCGAACAGGGCCAGTCCGATAGGAGCCGTGCGGTACACAGTTTCGATTTCGGAAAGCTGCCGTTCGGATTCTTCGTTCTTCAGGCGAAGAGTTTCGCGGTCGATCCGCTCCTGCGTGACATCGCGGAAAAAGATAATGATGCCGTCGCTCGAAGGATAGCTCTGAACGCGAAGCCAGATATTAAGCGGCTCGGGATAAAACGCCTCGAACTCACCAACCTCTCCGCGTTCCATACTTCGCTGATAATTCTCGACATAAGGTGAGTCGGGGTAAACGGTTCCGGGAAAATACTCGAAGAGGTTGGCGCCGCGGGCCTTGCCATCGGGCGAGATGAGCTTAAGGGCGCGGCGATTGAGGAAGGTGATCCTGTATTCCCGATCGAGAAATACGATCGCGTCGCTGGTCGCATCGAAGAATTGCGCCATCCGGTCGATGAGGATGGCTGGTTCCTGATTTACCAGCCCGAGAGCGTAATTCAACAAAGTCATTCCCCTTCCTGGTCCGGAGACACGTTCCCTGTCAGCCTCTGTGTTCGGCAACGAAAGCGCAAGCCGGAAGCGGTCCCGGTGTATTTCGCAAGATAGACCAGGACGATTACGGATGTGACCAGCAACTACTTCAAACCTTGACGAAAATAGCATGACGGGCAAAGAAAGCGCGTGCTCTCCATGTACAATTCCCGTCAGCTGCATTTTCCCATGGCGGATTGTTTCAGCGTATGGAATCTGCCCCGCGAAACACAAGGATGGTTGGCGAGGGTAAAGCGCAGGGGACGATCAGCAGCCAGGCGGACGCCGATACGCGGGGTAATGCAGGCTTCAGGCACAACAAATCCGTCCTGCCGGATCTGCAGGTCAGAGGCAGGGCTGGTGAGATCCATTCCATTATGCTGGGCGCGTGTAATGGCCAGGGCCTGGCAGAGCCGCCCGGGCCCAGCCGTGAGAGCCGACGGTTTTCCCCCTGAAACGAGTTTGCGGTTCACCGCCATGGCAGGCAGGCCTTCCAGCGGTTCAAGCGCGCGGATCAGTACGCAGCCCGCCTGGCCCTCCGGTTCGCAGGAGACGTTCAGGCAGCTATACATGCCATAGATCAGGTAGACGTAAGCATGGCCGGGCGGCCCGAAGAGGACCTCAGTCCGCGCGGTGCGGCCGGCTGCAGAATGGGCTGCGGCGTCATCGATTCCGAAGTAAGCCTCAGTTTCGACGATGCGACCAGCCAGTCGCCTGCCATCGACAGTACGGAGAAGAAGCTTGCCCAACAGCAGCCGGGCCACCTTGTCCGGTGCCGCGAGATAATCCTTTCGTGGCACCAGCCGTGCGCGATTGGCGCTCATACCACAGGCGCCTGTGTTGGAATAGAAAGGTAGCCCCGGTAATCACGGGAGAGCCGGCGCGTGCGGTTCCGAAGAGGATTTGTCATGCAGATATCACGAGTTTTCCTTGCTTCCTGGCTTATTGTGCCTTGCCTTGCGGTAACCGTGCCCTCCCGCCAGGTGCAGGCCGAAGATGCGGTATATGCGCCGGGCAGCAAGATCATGGTGCGGCTCAGCCAGCCGCTGAATTCGTCGACCGCGATCCTTGGCCAGGCCTGGGACGGCACGCTGGTGAATGCTGTCCCGATCGGCAACAGGGTAGCAGCTCCCGCTGGATCGGCGGCGGATGGCATCGTGTCCGCCGTCAAGCGGCCAGGCAAGTTGAAAGGAAAAGGCAGCATCTCGCTGATCCTGCTGCATGCGAATGGCATCGCTGTCACCTCTGATGTTCTGACGCGCGATGGCGAAGGCCATGTGAAAAGCAATTCGAAGATCATCGGCAGCACCGCCCTTGCAGGGGCAGGGATCGGCGGACTGGTTGGCGGTGGTGCCGGCGCTTTGATCGGTGCGGCAGCCGGCGCGGGTGCCGGAACAGCGGGCGCAGTCGCGACCAGTCAGCATAAAGACGAACTCAGCGCCGAATCCGTCCTGACCTTCACTGAACAGTAGTACAGCGTGGACAGCAAAGCGCCCTTGCGCGCGTGAGTGGAGACCACTCCTGCCAGGATCAATTCAAAAGCCGCGGCTTGGATAAATCACTCCTGTTCACGCTCAGCGAGGCCTCTTTAAGCGGCTTTGTGCTCCTTAACCGCAGCCAGAACTTCTTCTGCATGGCCTTCCGGTTTGACCTTGGGAAAAACCTTCAGCAGCTTCTGGTCAGGACCGATGAGGAAGGTTGTGCGCTCGATACCAATGACCTTCTTGCCGTACATGTTCTTTTCTTTCAGGACATCGAACTGCTTGCAGACGACTTCGTCGACGTCGGCGAGCAGGGTATAGGGCAGTTCATACTTATCGCGAAACTTCTTCTGAGATTTGACCGTGTCCCGGGAGATACCAAGCACAACTGCGCCGGCAGCCTGGATTTTCTTGAAGGTGTCGCGGAAGCCACAGGCCTCAATCGTGCAGCCCGGCGTGTCTGCCTTGGGATAGAAAAAGAGAACGACGGGCTTGCCGGCGAGGTCTTTCAGGTGGAGGGTGGTACCTTCGTCGGTCTCAAGCGCAAAATCAGCTACGACGTCATTCACTTCCATGCCAGTCTCCTTGGGAGCTGCAAGCCAATCATCACTGCGAGCTCACCAGAAGATTACCTGAAAGTCGGTATCACAGGACTACGCGTCCGAATGGTTCCTGCCGCGTCTTATCATCTGGATAGACATTCGCTAGGTCTCTGGGTGAAAACCCACTGAGCGCCCACGGCAAAGACCCATTGCGCGCGTACAGGGTGAAGATAGGAACCATGGAGTATTCACGGAACTCGAACGGCTGGCGTGCGACACTGGCGGCACTTCTGTCCGGCTGCATGGTGATAGCACCGGCACCGATGATGCTGGCGCAGTATCCGGGACATATCAGCTCGACCGTCAAGGCTGGTCCCGTGCTGCGTTCGATCGCGGTGCTTGAGTGGACTGGCCAGGCGGGCAAGCCGAGTGCAAGCCGGCTTATTCCCATCTCAGTTTTTGAAGACGGCTCGTACCAGGCGGGCGGCCTGTACCTGGCGAGGCCGGCGCCTATGGCACTCGAAAGCGGAACCGAATATCAACTGCTGCAATCCGGCAAACCGCAGGGAATATTCGACGTCGGGATGGCACAGCAGATTGGCGGCGACTGGATCGGCTATGGAGCATGGAAGCCGTTACCGCCCCCGGAGCCGTTTCACAAACTGAAGCCGTCGAAGGTCGACCCTGAGGTGGTGGATGGCGGCAGCGACCGGCGGCCGCATTTCCGCAAAGCCGCCCCCGACGCAAATGCGCCGGGAGGCGGAAGTGTCAACACGCCGCCGGAAGATCCGGATCGTCCGACGCTGCGTAAACGGGCTGGAGGAACGGGCGCGGCTGCCGATACAGACAATTCTCCCGCGGCGACCAACGGCAGTATGGAGACGGCTACGGCCGGAGGTGATCCTGACCGCCCCAGGCTGACGCGCGGCATCCCAAAAGATCTGCCGAAAGCGACACAGCACCTGGAGGGAACACCGCCGAATCTAGAACAGATGGTGGCTGTCTCCGATGCAGTGACGCGACCGGAGCACTCGTTTGCATACAGTTGGGCAAGTCCTGAAGAAGCAGCAAAAATGCAGGCGCAGCTGGAAGATATTGCACGAAAAGCGATCGCGAAGTATGCCTCCCCGGGCGCGGCGGCGACGAGACCGGCAGCGTCGACCACCGGCAGCCACCCGGCCGGCACCAGGACTGGAACGTCTCACACTTCGACTGCGAGCAGGCCTGCATCATCACGACAAGCTGGCGCCCCTGCGACGACAAAGCCTTTGACGCCAGCTCAGGCTGCCGCCCGTCGACGCGCTTTGGCAGCAAAGAGAGCAGCCGCGAGGAAAGCAGCGGCTGCTCCTGTGCTGGCGCTCACAGATGTACAGTTCCACGCATTCGAGTTGACGTACTCCGGCGGCGCCACGCTGGTGCTGAGCGCGCGCACAGCAGATGAAGACGCCAGGACGCGTTACGTAACCGTGATTGCGCAGCCAGACATTTACGGTGTGCCGCAGGTCCTTTTTACGCAGGTGACCAGTGCAGCGGATCTCGACGCCTCGCCACGCCTGCGCCTGATCGACGCAGTCGATGCAGCAGCAGATAATCGCGGCGAACTGCTCTTCGAACTACGCGGCGCGACCGCAAGACAATTCGCACTCTACCGCGTAGCCAGCGGCCGCGTTGACCAGATGATCGCCACCGGCCCCCTGCCCTTGGGCCACGGCGTGGCGGAATAGGCTGCAAATGCCTCCGGTGGCGCCTGCGCAGCGAGCGATATTTGCCACGCGTGTCCACTAAAAGGACCAGGAAGTAGTACCTTCTGGTCCTTTTAAGATCGCCCATACGGCGAGTATCGCTGCCGGCGCAGGACCCGCCGGAGCGCACAGACCCGAGCTACGGGTGCTTGGGCAGTTGCGAGGTATCCCAACCGCCACCCAGAGCTTTCACGAGTTGAACGCTGGACGAGAACTGGCGGGTTGTGATGTCGGCCGCGGTACGTTCGTTGGTCAGTTCAGTAGCCTGTGCCGTGATGACTTCAAGGTACGTGGTAATGCCGTCCTTGTAGCGGCGCGTCGACACCGCGAGTGAACGCTGTGCGTCGCGGACAGCGAGGTCCTGCGCGACCGACTCCTGGCTCAGAATACGCAGTGCAGCAAGTTGGTCTTCAACATCCTGGAACGCCTGCAGGACGCTCTGGCGGTAGGTCGCGACCTGGCCGTCATAGTTGGCGCGGGCTTCGTCCGTGATGGCGTGACGTCGTCCAGCGTCAAACAGCAGTTCCGTCGCTGAGCCACCGAGCGACCATAAATTGCTCGGGCCCTGAAACCAGGTTCCCACCTGGCTGGACTGAAAACCACCGCTGCCGTTCAGACTGATCGTCGGATAGAAGGCTGCGATCGCTACGCCGATCTGTGCGTTGGCTGCATCAGCGCGACGTTCAGCGCCGGCCACATCCGGTCGTCTTTCGAGGATCTCGGAGGGAACGCCTACAGGTACATCGGGCAACGTAAGCACCAGGGGCGCGGTCGCCAGGTTGAAGCTCGAGGCGGGAACACCGGTAAGCGTGGCAATGGCGTGCTCATACTGCGCGCGAGCTATGCCGACGTCAATCAGTTGCGCCTTGGTCTGGTCCAGCTGCGTCTGTGCAAGTGCGACATCGCTTTCTGTAGAAACGCCGCCCTTGAAGCGGATATTCGTCAGGTCGAGATAGCGTTGATATTCGGCAACAGTGTCCTGCAGCAGCTGCTGTTGCGTATCCAGGCCGCGCATTTCGAAGTAGTCCTGCGCCAGTTCGGAATGCAGACTCAGATCCACGTTGGCGAGATCGGCCGCGGAGGCCTGGGCATTTGCGCGCGCGCCTTCAACAGTGCGACGGACGCTGCCCCAGAGGTCTGGTTCCCACTCTGCCTGTCCGGCTGCGATGAAGTTGTTGTACTGCTGATTTTCAAGAGCAGTATTGAAGTTCGGCTGGTGGGGCGAGAGCTTGGTACGGGCTGCGCTCGGAGATACGGCCAGGGTCGGATAGTAGTTTGCCCTGTATTCACGCACAGTATCGAGCGCGCGGCGATACTGCTCATACTGCGCTTTCAGTGTCTGGTTGGAAACGACGATGGTCTCTTCGAGCGTGTTCAGCTGCGTGTCACCGTATATCTCCCACCACTTGCCGCGCAGCTTATCGTCACCCGGCTGTGCGCGCTTCCATCCACCGTTGGGAGGATTCGGTGGCGGGGGTGCCTCGGCGACCGGCCCATCTTCCTTGAAGGCCGGGGCTGTCGGCGCAGTCGGCGTGTGATAGTTCGGGCCAACTTTGCAACCTGCCATTGCCAACAGGAGGACACCGGCGAGAGCGGTTTTTACATTGCAACTTCTACTGTGGCGAATGGTCACTTGCTGCCGCTCCCATTGCCCTTCCCGGAGTTGTTGTTGGAAGGAGCTGTCTGGTTCTGGCCGGGTTGATTCGGAACATTGCCCGGCGATTGAACAAGGTGAACCAGCTCGTGGTCAGACAGCGAATCAGGCGGATTATCAATAACAAGCGAGTTCTCATCAAGGCCGCTGACGACCTGCACGGTCTTGCCATCGTCATGCCCGAGAACAATACTCACGAGCTTTACGCGATCTCCGTCGGAGCCGTGAACAACCGTTGCGACCTGCAGGCCGGGCGACTGAAAGATGAGTGTCGCCACGGGCAGCACGAGCGTCGGAACAGAACGGTTCACCCTCAGATGAACAACCGTGTAGGCGCCGGGAACGAGCCGGCCGTCCTTGTTGTTAACATCGATTTCTGTCAGCAGCGTACGCGACGCAGGGTCGATGGCGTTCGCATTTCGCACCAGCGTTCCCGTGAATGTTTCGCCGGGATAC
This sequence comes from Acidobacteriaceae bacterium, assembly GCA_963692885.1. Classification (GTDB taxonomy): domain Bacteria; phylum Acidobacteriota; class Terriglobia; order Terriglobales; family Acidobacteriaceae. The sequence goes on along the minus strand of OY843586.1, from coordinate 5,150,164 downwards.
TCTGAAAATTCAAGCGTGGCCTTCGCGCCCTTCACCGCGTCGCGCACATAGATTTGCGGGATGTTGGTGTACACGCGCAGGACATCGGTCTGTGCCATGTGGAACAGTTCGCGATTCGCGCCGGAATCAATCAGCTGACCGACATCAATCGCGCGTGACGTAATCGTTCCGCTGAAAGGAGCATAAACTTTTTCGAAGGATGTGAGCGCTTCCAGGCGCTGCACGTTCGCCTGTGCAGACTTAACAGCGGTCACGCTGGAATTGGATTGCGTCGTGAAATTTTCCGTATCCTGCCTGGAAACTGCGTCAGATTTCAGGAGTTCCTGGTAGCGCGTCGCAGTGGTGGCTGCGAAGCCGGCATTTGACTGAGCTGTCGCCAGGTCGGCTTTCGCCTGTGCCAGTTGCTGATCGACTTCAGGCGAACTGATGACGGCGAGCAATGCACCCTTCTTCACGTGGGCGCCGATGTCGTAATACCACTTTTGCAGATAGCCACTCGTGCGCGCGTAGATCGGCGCGTCCAGGTACGCGTACATATTACCGGGCACGACCACTTCCTGATCGGGCACACCCATCGTGGGCTTTGCTGCAGCCACATCCGGTGCAGCACTGGCGTCGGTATCGTTTTTAAGCGTGGTGCGCGCGCGGACACGCGGGATCACGCCGGCAATCACAACAACAACGGCGACGATCAGTAGCAGCAACAGCACCAGCACGGCGGTGCGACCTGAAATGCGCTTCTCCGGCGCGTGACCACTGGCATCGTGGTTGCCCTGTTGCTGATCCTGCTGTGGACCCTTGTTTTCAGTCTGACGAGGCTGCTCCATTAGAGCTGTTCTCCTGTTTCTCTCACTACGCTACAAATCTTCAACGCGACCTGCGGCGCGCTGCCCTGCCGCCGGACTCAAAGTGTGTCTTCCGACGAATGATCATGCGAAATCTCCGATTTCCTCTTCATCATTCTGCGCATGACCACGTTCCTTCTTTTCCTTCTCGCGCTTGCGTTTCTCAAGGGACGCATGGACGATGCTGAAGAAGGTTGGCACGAAGAAGAGCGTAGCAGTCGTCGCAAAGATCAGACCGCCAATGACGGCGCGTCCAAGCGGGGCATTCTGTTCGCCACCATCACCCAGACCGAGTGCCATCGGCACCATGCCGATGATCATGGCCAGCGCTGTCATGATGACGGGACGGAAGCGTGTGAAGCCGGCGTCGCGCGCGGCCTGCGGCGCATCTCCACCATTGCTCTCCAGCTGCTCCTTCGCGAAAGAAACAACCAGGATCGAGTTGGCTGTCGCGACACCCATACACATGATTGATCCTGTAAGCGCAGGCACACTCAGGTGGGTGCCGGTGATGAAGAGCATCCACACGATACCGGAGAGTGCTGCCGGCAATGCTGCAACGATGATGAAGGGATCAAGCCATGACTGGAAGTTGACGACGATCAGCAGGTAGACCAGCAGGATCGAAAAGACCAGCCCGGCCAGTAGGCCTTCAAAAGATTCGTTCATGGTCTGCACCTGGCCACGAATCACGACACGCGAACCTTTCGGCAGATCCTTGCGGGAGCGATCGACTATCTTCTGAATCTTGACAGCAACGCTCCGCAGGTCAGTGCCCTGTACGTTGCCATAGATATCAATGACGGGCACGATATTGTAATGCGTCACGACAGCCATTTCGCTGCCCCTCGTGACCGAAGCCATATTGCCAAGGATCTGGATCGGCTTGCCGCCCATCTGGTATGACGCGGTAAGCGGCACCGTGCCGGAGGTACTGGAGCCAGCCGCTGACGGACTTGTCCCTGCAGTACTGGGCATGCCGGTTGTCGTCGGAGCATTCAGGCTGGAAGCTGCCGTGAGCGGAATGTTCTGCAGCTGCTGCAATGAATCTAGACCATATTGCGGAGACTGGACGGCTATGTTGTATTCAACCCCGTTCCGCGGATCGAGGTAAAAAGTAGGTGCCGTCTGGAAGCTGCCGCTGAGCGCCGATAGAACATTGTCGGCAATATCCTTCTGCTGCAATCCAACAGTCTGCGCCTTGACGCGGTCGACGTCGATAAAGTATCGCGGCAGGTTGAACGGCTGCTGAATACGCACGTCAACTGCACCCGGCACATACTTGATCTCATTCATCAGCCGCGTAGCAAACGCATGGTTCGCCTGCAGATTCTGCCCGATCACCTGGACATCAAGCGGCGCCGGAAGGCCGAAGTTGAGAATCTGCGTAGTCATGTCGACGGGCAGCTGGTAGAACTCTGTACCCGGGAAGGCGGCGCCCAGCTTGCCTCGCAGCTGCTCGACATAGCCGTTGGCGGAGTGGTGCTTTTCCGCAAGCGAAACGGTGATGTCGCAATCGGCCGCGCTGACTACGCCGGTGTTGCTGTACGAAGTATTGAGACCGGAGTAAGGCAACCCGATGATGTCAACAATACTGGCCAGTTCAGACTGCGGGATGGTCTCGCGCATCACGTTCTCCACCTGGTCAGCCATGCGCGCGGTCTCTTCAATACGTGTGCCGGTGGGTGCACGCATGTGGATTTCAAACTGAGTGCCGTCTACAGTCGGGAAAAAGTCCTGCCCTAGGAAGCCGTAGAGCAGGGCGAAGGACCCCACGCAGAAAGCCATGAAGATGATGAGAAAGATGACCGCGTGATCCACCGCCAGCGAGAGTAGGCCATGATAGAAACTCCGCAGCTGTTCGAAGCGGTGCTCAAATGCCAGCTGAAAACGGGTGAAGGGATTGCGGCTCTTCTTGTGTGCCTCAGCCTCTGCCGGGTCATGCTCTTTCAGCAGGTAGAGAGCCATCGTCGGCACAATGGTCCGCGAGAGGATGTACGACGCAAGCATCGCGAAAACAACAGCTTCAGCCAGCGGGACGAAGAGATATTTAGCGACGCCGGTGAGGAAGAACATCGGCACAAACACGATGCATATAGACAAGGTCGAGACGAGCGCGGGAACGGCGATCTGCGCAGCGCCATCAAGGATTGCCTGCTCAATCGCCTTACCTTCTTCAAGGTTGCGATTGATGTTTTCGATTTCGACCGTCGCATCATCGACCAGGATGCCGACGGCCAGCGCCAGGCCGCCCAGCGTCATGATGTTGATGGTCTCGCCGAGCGCGCCAAGGCAGACCAGCGACACGATGATAGCCAGTGGAATTGATACAGCGATGATGATGGTCGACCGCCAGCTGCCCAAGAAGACCAGGATCATGAAGCCGGTGAGGCAGGCAGCGATGAGGCCTTCGCGGACCACGCCGTTGATGGCGCCGCGCACATAGATCGATTGGTCCGACAGTGCGGTGATTTTGAGATTGGATGGGAGCTGCTGCTGCAGTTCCGGTAGCTTCTTGAAGACATTCTCAATGATCTTGAGCGTCGACGTGTGGCCGTTCTTAAGGATGGTGATCAGCGATGCCCGCTGGCCATTCACGCGCACGATGTTGGTCTGCGGCGGGAAGCCATCGCGCACGTGTGCGACATCGTGGATGTAGACCATGGCGCCGTTTACCTGGCGGATGGGAATGTCGTTGAGCCCTTCAATAGTGAGCGGCGCCGAGTTCGTTTCGACCTGGTATTCGTAGCCGCCGTCCTTGAGAGTGCCTGACGGAAGGATGAGGTTCTGATTGCCGACGGCAGTGACGACATCCTGCGGGGAGAGGCCCTTGGCCTGGAGCGAAGTAGAGTCGAGATCAAACTGCACCTGGCGCTGTTTGCCGCCGTAGGGATACGGAATCGCCGCTCCCTCAATCGTGACCAGTTGGACGCGAATGAAGTTCTGACCATAGTCGTTCAGCTGTTGCTCGGAAAGGCCTACGCCGGACAGGCCAAGCTGCAGGATCGGTACGCTCGATGCGCTGTACGTAATGATGAGCGGCGGAGTAGTGCCGGCTGGCAGCTGTCGCAGCTGGGTCTGTGAAATGGCCGTGACCTGCGCGATGGCATTGCCGATATTCACCTGCGGCTGGAAGTAGATCTTGACGACAGCGATGCCATACAGAGAGTTCGATTCGAAGTGATCGATGTTATCAACGGTCGTAGTCAGCGCACGTTCAGTGATAGAGACGATGCGGTCGGCCATGTTCTGCGGGGAGAGACCGGCATACTGCCAGACCACGCTGACGACAGGAATATCAATGTTGGGGAAGATGTCGACAGGTGTCGTGAAAATGGAAACAGGCCCCAGGATCAGGAGGAGGAGCGCGAGAACGGCAAATGTATAGGGGCGCCGTAACGCCAGTCGTACGATCCACATCCTTTGAAACTCTCCTCTCACCGCGCATCGCGGTGCGGCGTCGTCAGGACTGCTCCTCAGGAATGGGAGTTATCCTGGCCCTTGCGGTTTCATCGAATTCAACAGCCTCCACCGAGGTCTGCATTCTTTAAACCGGGCGAATTGTCAGAAGTGCAACGTTCAAAGGTCGAAGAAAATATACGGCCTTCGTAATGATGGTAACTTACAGCGCAGCGAATTGAAGGTGAACGCCGACCTGTCTACTCATTCCAGATTTAAGAGACGGCGCCCGGAGCGTAAAGGATTCACGATGCTGCCAGTATCAGATCCTGCATTTTGCTCGCACTCGTCATCAGTTCAGCAGGCGGAGTCATGGCAAAGGCCGTAGCACGGCACGCGCCGGGGCTCCCTCGTGACCCACAATCTTGAGCGGCAGCACGATAAGTTCGTAGGCGCCGCGAGCGACGTTGGTGAGTCGCAGGCCTTCGACTACAGCAATACTATTGCCGAGCAATGCTCGATGAGTGCGCGGCTCATGCTGAAAACCCTCGACCGACAGGTAATCGACACCCACCATGGCGAGCGGTTCGGTCGCAAGCAACTCCGCGGCATCCGCGGCGATATACGTGTAGTCCTGCTGAAAGCTTGGTTGAATGAGCAAGTCGCGTAAGGAATTGCGCGTCTTGAAGAGCAGGCGCTCATGACCCCGCCAAGGGTAGTTTTCGAGAACCGCAGCCGTAAGGCATGGCGCGTCTGCGGGAATTTCTATGACCAGGGCAGGACCAATAAGGCGGCCTACATCGACACGATCTATCGAAAATCCACCGTCGAGAAAATGCAGCGGGGCGTCGACGTGCGTGCCACTGTGAGCACCCAGCGAATACTTTGACAGGTTGACGCCATCACCATTATTCAGTTCGCTGGTATAGGTGAAGACAAGGCCAAAATTGTCAGGGTACACCGGTGCTGTGTCGGGATCGAGCGGCGTCGAGATGTCGATCCAGCCGCCGGTGAGCGACGCGGGTGGAGTATACGGAGATGCGGATGGATAAGACATCAGAGCCTGCGCGTTTCGAAGAATTTGCTTCGTGCCGCTAGTGTGATGCGCTTTTCGGGACTGCGCGTTCGCACGGGTCATTCGAGAAGCAAAGGCAGGCCTCGACGCTTAAGCCTCTGCGCTTCTGAAGCCGCGGTCCAGAGGCGCAGCGGGCCCTTTGCATAGGATGGCAAATTGCTGACAGGCGAACGCTAAAAAGCGGCACCGGTAGGGGTGCCGCTTTTTTGTTCAGGATAGAGTTTATGCGTTGTCAGCAGACTCCCGGGCGAATGACTTCTCGAGGACGTCGGCCGAGTAGTGAATTTCCTGCTCCGGATAGTAGGCGTTGACCAGGTACTGCAGCAGCATGCGCTGCGTATTGAAGAACGTCCCGTTGTTCGCGATGCAGGTGCCCATCATCTTGTTCCACTCCGCGCGGTGGCGGTAATACAGCGGAAGGATGGCCGTTTCAAGCTTGTTGTAAAGGTTGTGTGCTTCCTCTTCACTCGACGCGCCATCTTCAATGGCCCAGCCAGTGACACCCTCGATGCAGCCCTCGATCCACCAGCCATCCAGGATGCTGAGACTGGGAACGCCATTCAGCGCCGCCTTCATCCCACTGGTACCGGAAGCTTCGAGCGGCCGCTCCGGGTTATTGAGCCAGATATCGACGCCGCCGGTCAGCAGCGCACCCAGCGTCCACTCGTAGTTCTCGAGGTAGACGATGTGCAGTTTGGCATCGGTAAGCTTTGCAGCTGCGGCAAAAACGCGCTTGATCAGTTCCTTGCCCGGCATGTCATGCGGATGCGCCTTGCCGCCATAGAGTACCTGCAGGCCGCCAAAGTGGTCTGCCAGTCGCGCAACGCGTTCCGGATCGGAAAAGAGCAGGTCCGCCCGCTTGTAAGTGGCGACACGACGTGCGAAGCCGATAGTGAAAACATTCTCGTCCAGTTCCAGACCGGTACGCTCTTTCACTACTGAGAAGAGGGTCTTCTTCTGGGCCAGGTGGGCGCTGGCAATGTCTGCTCCTGGAATATCAATAGCGTGGCGCAGGTGGTTGTTATCAACGCGCCAGCGGGGAAAATGCCTGTCGAACAGCTCCTGCATGGCCGACGAAACCCACGTCGCGGCATGCACACCATTGGTGATGCCTTCGATCGGCACACCCAGAAACATCTCGCGCGAGACCTTCATGTGCTGCATCGCTACGCCATTCATGAAGCGGGAAAGGCGCATCGCAACATAGGTCATGTTCAGCATGCCATCGTGACAGCCGCCGACCCGTTCAAGCAGGTGTACGGCGTCAGATCCGAGAATGCGGTAGGCCTGCTCCATCGAGAAGCGATCGTGTCCGGCTGGAACCGGGGTGTGCGTCGTGAAAATGCAGAGCTGACGGACGGCATCGAAGTCGCGATCGATGGCACTCGAGAATGCCCCGCCGTTGAGCTGCTTTTCAAGCACGGCCACAGTCAGCAGGGCTGCGTGCCCTTCATTCATGTGGTAAACATTGACGTCGTAAGCCAGGGCTTCGAGCATACGTGCGCCGCCCATGCCAAGAACGATCTCCTGGGCCAGCCGGTAGTTGTTGTCGCCGCCGTACAGGTGGTCGGTCAATGTACGGTCGCGCGGATCGTTCTGCTCCAGGTCGGTGTCGAGAAGGTAGATGGGGATGGTGTGACCAGTCACGCCTTCCATGTCACAGCGCCAGGCCCGGACAAAAACCGTGCGGCCTTCCACCTGGACGGCAACGCGCGGCTCTTCAAGGGTGAGCGTCGCTTCCGGCGACCAGGGCTGCTCTTCCTCACGCTGCTGACCGCTGGCATCCAGAAACTGCCGGAAATAGCCTTTGCGATGGACGAGAGTCACGGCCGCAAGCGGCACGCCAAGGTCGGCGGCAGCGCGCAGTGTGTCGCCGGCAAGCACGCCAAGCCCACCACTGTACGTGGGCATGCTGGGCAGGATGGCGATCTCCATCGAGAGATACGCAGCGTGTCCCTGGATATTTGAGAAATCGTGGATGCTTGAAAAGGCGCGGGCGTCTTTGCCCGTCTGATCAGAGAAGTACATGCAGGTCTATCCCTCCATACTGCCGGGCCGCCGGTGATGCCCCTTCTTCCGGGGCTATCCGCCTGCAGTCGAGCTTCCGGTTCTAGAACAGAACAGATTAGGGTTCAACCCTGATCTGAAAGCGGGCCTTGGTTCGTAGTGCGATGCTCCAAACGCACTATTCGGCAGTTTCTGTCGAAGATCGGAATACGTGCGCGTAGTGTACCAAGGACATAGTGAAGAACCTATATGCTCCGTTACGACTTCGGTGTCACCTGTCACCCGTCCTTTTGCACATCAGTGTCCCCCGGGTGGCAACGGACGGCCCCAATGGTTTCGTGAGCCATCTTCGCTAAGCTGCTCAAACCCATGCACATACCGCTTCTCTCAATGAGGCTTCTGAGAGCTGACGGATGGGCTAATTGGACTACCTGTTGTGCTTATCGGCTCGCAATCGACTTCCTTTAGGCAGTTCTCAACCAGTTACTACTTCGTTATTGCGCAGGTTACTTCGCGCAGAAGCCGAAAGATTTCCGGAACCCAGGCCGCGTGTTCCGGTTTCATCAGAACCGACCGCAGGCAGCGTACATGGGTGACGTCTCCGGCCGCCGGCCAGGTGCCGGAAGGAAACAGGCGTACCGGCAGCAAAGCCAACGCCAGGTGCAGGTTGCGAGCGGCCGCCTCGTCAAAAATGGCCTGCGCGAGTCGGCCGGATTCCGCTGGTGTCTCTGCCTGAACTGCCCAGAAAACAATGTCCAGTTCCGGCGGAAAAGCTGTCACGAAATGTTCGTCGGCCGCCAGGTGGCCGAATAGATCGCGCGCTGCCATGAGAGAGCAGTCCAAATCCGCTGCGAAAGATCCGCCAGTCACCATGGGCAGGTACTGCTGGGTAGCCCAGAGAGCCACCGCGGCAGCGCCCGCCCGGGAGCACTCCAGGCTGATCTCCCCCAGATGCAGCTCAGCCGAAGAGAAGTAAGTATATGGCGAATCATGCTTATACAGGCGTCCAACAGACTGGTCGCTGAATAAGACACAGCCGCATCCATAGGGCTGCAGGCCGTGCTTGTGGGGATCCACAACGATCGAGTCGACATTTGCGATGGCGTCAAACGCTCGGGCAGTATTTGTTTGCAGGTCCGAAGAGATGCAGAAATAGCCGCCGTAAGCAGCGTCGACGTGGACGCGGAATTTGTAGCGGCGGGCCAGTTCGACAATCCCGGCAAGAGGATCGACTGAGCCAATGGCAGTTGTGCCCAGGGTAGCGACCACGGTGCCGACCCGGCGGCGTTCACCGACCTCTGCCTGTTGCAGGCGGGACTCGAGCGCCTGCAGATCCATGCGCCCATAGCCGTCCGTGGCAATGGTCTCAAAGCTCAGCTTTAGTACGGAAGAGATGCGGCTGTGCGTGTAGTGGGCCTGGTCCGATGCGAGGATGGCAGCGCCTGGCGCAAGCTGGCCGGCGACCCAGAGGGCTTCAAGATTGGCAAAGGTGCCTCCGCTGGGCAGATGGCCCAGGTGCTGGGGCAGACCGAACATCTTGGCGATCGCAGCCACTGCTTCCATCTCCATCTTTGAACTGGCTCGGCCGCCGTCAAGGGCGTGGTTATTCGGGTTGATGGCCATCGCCATGGCATAGGCGGCGCGCGCGATGGGATGCGGCGGCTTCAGCATCTGGCCTGCGTACAGTGGATGAAAGTAGGGGTAGTTGTCCCCCAGGCGATCAGCCACCTGCTCCAGCACCGCGGCAGTTTTGCTGTCTTCTATTGCAGTTGTGCTGTCTCCTAAGAAAGACGTTTCCGGCAAACCTGCTCCGCCAGGCAAGGCTTCAAGCCCGGGAAACTGCTGGTCCAGGCGCCTGATGCCTTCAGCGAGCAAGTGCATGAATTCACGGTTCTTCATCAATGCGGCGGTCCTTTTTCCTGAGCTGCTGTGATCGACCCGGCGTCCGCACGATGCATGGGGACACTCGAGTTTTCTTACGTCAATCGGGGGTATGGGGAACAGTTGTTGCTTCTGATAAACTGTCGGCGCGTTCGAAAGAATCGGGCCTGCACCGGGCCGTCGTACAGACCTAGCGCGAAGCTTGATCCAGTTGTTTTCGATTCGATTATCGGTCGAATTCACTTTAGCGCAATTCAACTCAGGAAATCGCACCAATGGAACAAGGCACAGTGAAGTGGTTTAACGACGCAAAGGGTTTCGGGTTCATCTCACGCCAGAATGGCGAAGATGTCTTTGTGCACTATTCGGCTATCAGCTCCAGCGGCTTCAAGAGCCTGCAGGAAGGCCAGGCAGTGCAGTTCAACGTGGTAAAGGGGCCAAAGGGCTGGCAGGCAGCCGACGTTCAGCCTCTCTAATTTTCAACCCAGAATTTTGTTTTGGTACGACTGCAGGTAGAAGGCATCTCCGCCGCTGTTTTCTACCTGCGCCTGTTTGGGCCGGTTCAGGCAACATGCAGGTCTCTCCGCTCTCGTCGAGACGACAGATCAGGCGCGCGGTAATCTGCGGTCGGCTTCATCAATCTTCGCGTCGTTGATGCTCGCGATTCGGCGACGCATCCGCCCGTCAAGCGCGAACTCCCAGAGTTCCACTCCGTAAGACCGGTACCACTGGCTGGAGGCGTCGTGGCTTTCATACTCAAAGCTGACGCTGATGCGGTTCTCGTTGAATGTCCAAAGCGTTTTACGCAGAGAGTAGTCCAGTTCCTTCTGCCATTTGCGCTTCAGAAATTCGACGATGGCAGCACGACCTTTGAGAAACTCGTCACGGTTGCGCCATTCCGAATCTTCCGTGTAAGCGAGTGCGACCCGTTCGGCGTCGCAGGTATTCCAAAGCGCTTCGGCTGCCTTCACCTTCATCTCTGCGGTCTCTTCGGTAAAAGGCGGGACAAGTTTCGGGGAGGGAATCTGCGGCATTTGCGGCACCTGTTCAAGCGTCATCGACTTTTGCTGTGTGGCTAACCTTTCCATTTCAACACGAGAGGACGCACCGAGTGACCGAATAGACTTGCAGAAGATGCGTACTCTCACCCGTTCCCGCCAGTTGCAGTTGCGTGCCGAGGCTTTCCTGCCCGGCGGTGTTGATTCTCCTGTCCGTGCCTTCCGGGCTGTTGGCGGCGATCCGCCGTTCATCGACCATGCACTCGGAGCCTACCTGTGGGACGCGGATGGCAACCGGTATATCGATTACTTCGGCTCATGGGGGCCGATGATCCTTGGCCACGCATGGCCTGCGGCAGTTGCTGCGATTCAGAAGGCAGCGGCCGGCTCAGCCAGTTTCGGCGCGTCGCATGCGGCAGAGGCAGACCTGGCCGACCTGGTGCGGCAGTGCTATCCGTCGATGGAGAAGCTGCGGTTCGTCAGTTCCGGCACGGAAGCGACCATGTCGGCCATACGGCTGGTGCGGGCGTATACCGGCCGCAAATATTTCATCAAGTTCGAAGGCTGTTACCACGGCCATGCGGACGGCCTGCTGGTGAAAGCCGGCTCCGGTATCGCAACCTTCGGCATTCCAGGATCAGCTGGCGTACCGGAAGAGATTGCGCACTTCACGCTGGCGCTTCCCTACAACGATGTTGAAGCTGTCAGAGCTGCCTTTGCTGCGCGAAAGAACGAGATCGCGGCAATCATCCTGGAGCCGGTAGCCGGCAACATGGGTACGGTTGCACCAGCGCCCGGCTATCTCGAAGCACTGCGCGCCATCACGACAGAGCATGGGGCTGTGCTCATTTTCGACGAAGTGATGACCGGTTTCCGCGTGGCGCTGGGCGGCGCACAGCAGCGCTATGCCGTGACACCGGATATGACAACGCTGGGCAAGATCATCGGCGGCGGTTTGCCCTGCGGTGCATTCGGCGGCAAGGCCGAGATTATGAATATGCTGGCGCCCCTGGGGCCGGTTTACCAGGCAGGCACGCTGAGCGGGAATCCACTGGCCATGGCAGCCGGAATCGCCACGGTACAGTACCTGATCGAGCACCAGGCGGATGTATACGCGCAGCTGGAAGCGAGTGGACGATGGCTGGCCGAGGGAGTGGCCGATGCAGCGAAGGCAGCAGGCGTGCCGATGGCGACGAACCGGGTGGGCGCCATGGTCACGTGGTTCTTTACGCAGGAGCCGGTGGTAGATTTCGCGACAGCGGCCAAGTCAGACACGGTTGCATTTGGAAGATTTCACCGGGCCATGCTCGATGGCGGCGTGTGGCTGCCACCTTCACAGTTTGAGGCTGCTTTCTTTTCGACGGCGCATACGACGGATGATCTGGATGCGACGATCGAAGCGGCGCAGCGTGCGTTTGCTTCTTTGGTGAAGTGAACCAGGTCTCAGAAGAGAGACCTTTGCCACCCACTCCTGTGACGGATCGCAAGGCTCTCATGGCATCTTGAGACCGAGGGCTGTCACGATCGGCGGGTCGGGCAGGCGTTTGCCGTTGATGTCGGTTACAAGGCCAAAGTTGGCACGGTAATCCCACATGGCCCAGCCGATGTCATTGGCTTCAAGAGCAGTACGCATGTCGTGGATCCAGGCGGCACGCATCGCGGGGTCAGAGTGGTCGCGGAAAACACCGAATTCGCCGCACCAGACTGGAACGTGGTACTGCTCACCCCATTTCCGGGCGAACGCAATCTCGGACGCAATGCGCTCGTAGTTCCACTGCGAGAGGCCATATTCATTCAGCCAGAACTGGTCTTCAAGCGACGGCTCCTGTGAGAGCTTCGGCGCGATATCGGCTGCAGTCGATGGATAGGGGATGTGGCTGAGCGGCCTCACCTGTGGGCTCGCCCAGGTGGCGCCCTGGTGCGTGAAGGGAAACGGATCGTAGTCGTGGAAGGTGTAGATCACGTTGCGGTCGGACACCGGCTGGAAAGCGAGCAGGTCGCGCAGCCCGGAGTAGTGAGCACCGGTCGCGACGATCGTGTGCATTGGCGCAGCTTTGCGGATCACAGGCACGACCTGGCCCTGCAGGTTCGCCCAAAGGTCTGCATCATTGATCTGCGGCTCGTTGAGGATTTCGAAGAGCACATGCCCAGGATCGGTCGAGGCATAGTGCGTGGCGAACAGGCCCCAGAACTGGACAAAGGCAGTTCGCGCCCCGGCATCGTCGCGCAGGGCGTGCTTGTAGTCGTCTTCAGGATGAATGTCTAGGACCAGGTTGAGGTGGTTGTCGAGGACCTCCTTGACGGCATTATCGAGCAGGGCAAGGTGCGCGGCATTCAGGCCGTTCGTCAGCGGCGGCTTGAGCAGAGGCGCGGGGTCAATGGAGAGTCGGACATGATCGAAGCCAAGCTGGTGGATGAGCTTGAAATCGTCGGCTGTGATGTATGTGGTGAGACGCTGTGGCGAGTAATCCTTTGAGGACTGCGCAAACCAGATGCTGGCATTGATGCCACGTTTGAAATGGGCTGCGTGTTGGAAGGCGATGTCGTTCTGTGCCTGCGCACGGACTGGCGGTGAAGGAATGATCGCCGAAGTCAGCAGGAAAACGACCGCAGCCATGACTAAGCTATGCAGTCCTGCTCCAGCGGAGAACGTTAGACGCGATGGATGAATGTTCATGCCGAATTCCTCGTTGGAGTTTCCTGCGTCTATCTTCGCAGCACCGGTAATCGAGAACCCAGGTCTTGAAGGCGAGACTGGGGCAACCGGCTTATGGCCCTTCCGAGCACGCTTTACCGCGGCCCTGGCGTATCGGGATCGACGATACTGGTAAGACGCCTATGCCGTTACCGCCTGCACCGCACGCCCGCCAGATTTTCTCGATCGTCGAGTTCTCCGGCGTTGTCGTTGGAGCACTGGGAGGCGCGCTTGAAGTACGGCGCAACACCACTTATGACTACGACGTCATCGGCATGTTCGGGCTGGCATTCCTGTCTGCCCTGGGCGGCGGTATTTTGCGTGATGTGCTGATCGGCCATGGGCCGCCGCTGGCACTCACGGATACGCGCTACCTGCTCGATGCATTGATCGGCGCACTACTGGGGCTGTTGCTGTTGCGCAATCGCCGGAACTTTGATTCGCAGACGGGCGAGGTGCGCGGCTATCTTGGCAGCCTCTTTCTCTGGATCGACGCGCTGGCGCTGGGACTTTTCTCGGTTGCGGGCGCGACGCGGGCGGTCAACTCCGGGCTGACCTTCCTGCCGGCGCTGCTGCTCGGTGTAACGACTGCTGTCGGCGGAGGCTCTCTGCGCGATGTCTTCAGCGGACGGACGCCCCGGGTGTTTGAGCGAGGTGAACCGTACGCACTGGCATCCGTGTTCGCAGTGTTGATGTTCTTCGTCTGCGAATGGCTGACGCTCGATCGGACGGCATCGACCCTGGTCGCCATTCTCGCAGGATTCGCGCTGCGCATGCTGTCGCTGCGGTACAGCTGGCGAACGCCCGGTATGCGCTGAGTCCAACTGATTTTCGAGGCCCTTGCGAGGCGTGTTACCTTTCACGACGCAGGTCCAGATGCGCGACCTTAGCAGGTGCTTCGTGGCTACTACAGTCTGGCCGGCTTGCCTGGTTCGCTGAGAACTATTTCGTCCAGCGGTTTGCGCAGGCGTGGACCGGCTTCCATTTTCTGCAAAGCGTCGGATAGTTCACTGGTCTCAGCAGGATGGCCCAGGGCAGTGACCGCGCCGATCACAAAGTCCTCTGCTATGCCAAAGGAGGCACGCACTCCGGCTTCGTCAAAACCGCCCATGGAATGCGTACGCAGGCCAAGCTCCCAGGCCTGCAGTGTCAGGTACGCCGTGGCCGCCCCGGTGTCGTGGAGTGCATAGTGGTTCAGCGCACCGTTATGGGCAAACTTCCTGCTGGCGTAGCTCAGGATGAGAACAGGCGCGCTTTTCGCCCAGCCCTGGTTGAACTCGACGAGTGAGTCGAAGATTTTCTGATAGGTCGGGTCGCCCTTTCTGCCAACGAGGAAGCGCCATGGCTGCTCGTTGTAGGAGGATGCAGCCCAGCGTGCGGCTTCAAAGAGTTTCGTCAGGTCTGCAGAAGAGACCTCTTCTGAGGAAAAGCTGCGCGGACTCCTGCGCTCGAGGATCGCCCGCTGCACTGCTTCTGTCTCTGCCAGGTCGCGTACTTCAGCTTCCATCCGTTCCTCCCGGTTAACTAACGTAGATTCAGTTTCGTTCTAAAAGACTGTGATTGGAAAGGGTGTCAGTGAATCGGCTTTCGCGCGCGGGCATCTAGATAGTGGGGTGTAACCGCATATGCCTGCGAAAAGAGTCGACCGAGACAAGCCGATGGTACTGGGAGTACTGGACCAGTCCCCAATTCCTGAAGGGCAGACGGGCGGCGACGCCCTGCGTAATACGCTTGACCTGGCGCGACTCGCTGATGACCTGGGCTACAGCCGCTACTGGGTGGCCGAGCATCACGGAACGCCAGGGCTGGCCCTGGCCGCACCGGAAGTGATGATCGGGCTGCTTGCGGCAGAGACTTCGCGGATGCGGATTGGCAGCGGTGGCATTATGCTGCCCCATTACAGTCCACTGAAAGTCGCGGAGACTTTCAGTATGCTGAGCGCGCTCTACCCCGGACGCGTTGATCTCGGCATCGGCCGCGCTGCCGGCACTGACCTCCAGACAACGATCGCCCTGCAGCGCGATCGACGGCAGACCATGCCGGATGATTTTCACGACCAGCTACTGGAGTTACTGGATGACTTCGGCTATCGCGATCTGCCGACCCCCAGGAAGTTCCGGCGCGCCGTGCTGCCAGGCGGGACGGCAAGACCGCTGGTAGCCTTACTCGGCAGTTCTCCACAAAGTGCGGTCTGGGCGGCTGAGCTTGGTCTGCCATATACTTTCGCGGATTTCATCAACCCGTTCGGCGCAGACGCAGCGCTGATGTATCGCGAGCGTTTTCAGCCTTCCGCAGTTTCTGAAAAGCCGCATGTCACCGTGGCCGCCTGGGCCATTTGCGCAGACACTGAGGAAGAAGCGAAGCGCCTTGCGCAGAGCTTCTATATGCTGATGGTGATGCTCCACGCGGGACGCCTGATCGCAGTGCCGACCCCGGAGGATGCCAAGGCATTTCTCGATGCGAATCCCGGGCAGCTGGCTGGCTTGCTGCATCGCCGGCGGGTCATTCTCGGCACACCAGAGCAGGTAGAGAAGGGTGTGCGAGCGGTAGCGGCGGATTACGAGGCAGACGAAGTGTTGCTGGTGAATATCCTGCATAGCCATGCAGCGCGACGGCGTTCCTACGAGCGGATCGCCGAGGTCTTCGGGCTCCGCTCGGCGATCGAGGATCACGTCCTGGCTTAGTTGTGCACGGAAGGCAGCTTCTGTTGCGGACCTAGTCCTTGCATCTTTTCAGCATGCCGCCCAGATGGCTGTAAATCATCTCGCAGGACAACAGCATGGGCTTGGCCGTACAGGTGATAGTCAGCTGCTGCTGATCGCGCTGATAATTCCAGGCCAGCGTCGTGCCCATCGCGGTCGCAGTGCCCTGGTCGCCCTCAACAGCGATGCCGAAGGCACTCTGCACGGACTCTGAAAAACAGTCGAGCATGGTCGGGGTTACGTCGGAATACAGGTGCGGTTCGCAGGCCATCAGTCGTCCTCGTCGGTTCTGCCATTTACTTACCAACTCATTACAACAGCTTTCCCGGACCGGGGTGTGCGCCTTCCCTGTCTTTGCATCCCAATGGGAACAGCGCGTTGAGGCGCCCGGATGGACAACCTGGTAAGGAGTATTTTCGGCTATCCTTTTTCGATTGGAGCAGGTTCTGATTGGAGCAGGAGGTCTTGACCAGGCTGCACCTCAACAAGAATGATGTGATGGCTGCGGCACGCGTCAGTGGGCTAACTACCCTGCAGCAGGTTCATGATGCAATCCTCGAGCGAAATGGCCAGATCACGGTCATTCCTCTCAAAGACGAACCGGGTAAGCAGTAGAAACCAGCCGGGCGAGATCCCGGGGCACGGCGAGGAATGTGAGCATGCGTCTGAGATTGTTGCTACTTATGCCTGCTGCTTTGCTTTTCGCAGCGAATGGAATGGCATCAACGTCCACCGGAACAGTGGGGGACTGGATGTCGCCGAACAAGTCGGTCGTCCGGGTTTATCCATGCGGATCGCAGGTCTGCATGAAGATTGTGAAACTGGCGCCGACGGTTCCCGGGAACAAAGACGAGAAGAATCCCAATAGTGATCTTCGCGATCGGCCTTTGTGCGGACTGAACATCGGCACCGGCTTCAGGCAGGTGGATGCGCAGCACCTCGCAGACGGGCAACTCTACGACCCCGAGTCAGGGCACACCTACAGCGGCAGCGCGGCCATCGACGGAGATGAACTGAAACTACGCGGTTTCATCGGTATCTCACTGCTTGGCAGAACCGAAGTCTGGCATCGCGCGCCCGCCGTCCAGTCCGAATGCCGCTAGGTACTGGGCTTCTAGGGGAGCAACGCGTTGCACTGGCCGCGCGTTGCCGGTCGTGCATTGCAGGACTGGACAGGTCCGGCGTTCGTGACGGATCCCGGACCTACTCCCATTTCTTGCACAGCGCGCGGTGGCCAATGTCCTTCCGGTAGTACATGCCTTCAAAACTGATCTTCCCGAGAGCTTCATAGGCCCGCGTAAGTGCTTCTTCAAGGCCGGGGGCTGCAGCGGTTACGCCCAGGACACGGCCGCCCGCGGTTACTACCGTATCGGCTGCCTGGCCGGTACCTGAATGAAAGACCTCAACGCCGGGCGTGGCGGCTGCGGCTTCCAGGCCCGTGATGGGCAAACCAGTGGCATAGCTGCCGGGGTAGCCCGCTGAACTGGCGATAACGCAGGCAGAGGCGCCGGGCTTCCAGCGGAGCTCGGTGTCGCTCAACCGGCCTTCGACACAGGCTTCCAGGGCGTCAAGCAGATCAGAATCCAGCCGGATGAGAATGGCCTGCGTCTCGGGATCGCCGAAACGGGCGTTAAATTCAAGAACCATGGGACCGCGGGCCGTCATCATCAGGCCGCAATAGAGGACGCCGGCAAACGGCGTACCTTCGGCAGCCATTCCGTCGAGCGTCGGCTGGATGATGTGTTCAAGCACCCACTGGCGCATCTCGTCGGAGAGCATGGAATCCATGGTGTAGACGCCCATGCCACCAGTATTCAGGCCAGTGTCGCCTTCGCCGATGCGTTTATGATCCTGCGCGGGAACGAGCGGCGCAACGTGTCGGCCATCTGTCAGCACCAGGTAGGAAATCTCCTCGCCTTCGAGAAACTCTTCGATCACCAGCGAGGTTTGGCCGCTGGTTCCGAGCAGGTTACCGGAAAGGAGGCCTGCAATACCGGCTTGCGCGCCCTCCATCGACTGGCAGATGATGACACCCTTGCCGGCGGCAATGCCGTCTGCCTTGATCACCAGCGGAACACTGAAATGGGTGAGAGCCTCGAGTGCTTCCGCTTCACTGGTGACGACCGCGTAAGCCGCTGTTGGAATGTTATGCCGCTGCATAAACCGCTTGGAAAAGCTCTTGCTGGTTTCAAGCATGGCGGCTTCGCGCGTGGGCCCGAAAACCGGAATACTGCGCCGCTGCAGTTCGTCGCTCAGGCCGAGAGAAAGCGGCAGCTCTGGACCGATGACGACCAGGTCGGGCTGGACCTGGACAACCACCCGCAGCATGTCATCGAGATCAGTCAGTTTAACGGGAAGGCAGGTGGCAAGCTGCGCTATACCTGCATTCCCCGGGGCGCAGGTAATTGTGCCGGCCCGGGGAGATTTGCGCAGGGTCGCAGCGAGGGCGTGCTCACGGCCGCCCGCGCCAAAGATGAGGATGTTGCTGCTGCTTTGCGACATGGTTCGAGAGCCTCGGATGCAGCTCCAATTCTAGAGCAGTTCCCTGCCCTATCTCCTTGCCGAAGGAGTGCCCGCACGGCCCCGCATACCAGGAGAGCCGCGATCCAGGACTGCATCCATGAAAATGTTCGCCAATGACTGCGTGGAGTCGCAGTTGGGGAATAAACGGACGCTGAAGCTGCATCCACCTATACTTGAAGGTAGCTCCCCTCAGGCTCGCTCGGCCCCGACTATGCATGCAACCACTTCCATCCCGCTCCAGGACAAGTCAGGTCAACCTCGCATTGGCGCGCGGGAGCTCTGGGCGTCAATGGGTCCGGCATTTGTAGCGAGCATTGCCTATATCGATCCGGGCAATTTCGTTTCAAACCTGGATGGCGGGACCCGCTTCGGGTACCAGTTGCTCTGGGTCCTGCTGTGGTCGAATGCCATGGCCATCCTCATCCAGTACCTTTCCGCCAAGCTGGGGATTGCGACCGGGCGGACACTGCCGCAGAACTGCCGCGACCACTTTCCACGGGGAATGACAATCTTCCTGTGGGTGGCTGCCGAACTTTCTGCCCTGGCTACTGACCTGGCAGAGTTTCTTGGTGCGGCCCTCGGCTTCTACCTGCTCCTGGGTGCACGACTGCTGGCTGCCAGCTTCAGCCGCACGGAGGTGCTGCTGCTCGCGGCCGTCGCCTCGGCGGTCTGCGTCTTCGGGATCCTCGCGCTCGACCGCTTCGGCTTTCGCAAGCTGGAAGCAGTCATCATGATGTTTGTCGTGGTGATCGGCGTTTGCTACGCGATCGAAGTCTTCCTGGTCCATCCGGACTGGCACCAGATCGGCCTGCACGTCGTCGTGCCAATGGTGAATGGTTCCAGCCTGTACCTGGCCGTGGCGATGCTGGGCGCGACAGTGATGCCGCATGTCGTCTATCTGCATTCCGGGCTGGTGCAGCCGCGGTTGCGCAAGGAGACGCGCGGCCTTTCCGCGGCAGACGGCCACATCGCTCGGCTGCGTCACCTGAAGCTTGAATTTCTCGACATCCTGGCGGCGATGAACGGCGCGTGGCTGGTGAACTCGGCCATGGTGATTGTGGCAGCGGGAGCCTTCGCGGGCAAACGGATGGAGGGCATCTCCATCGAGGTCGCGCATGCCTCGCTGGGGCCGCTGCTGGGGCGCACCGCTCCGTGGCTCTTTGCGATTGCGCTGCTGGCTTCAGGGCTTTCGTCGTCGACCGTCGGGACAATGGCCGGTCAGATGATCCTTGACGGCTTCTTGGAAGTGAAGTTCTCTGTTTTCCTGCGCCGTTTGTTGACGCTCATCCCGGCGATCCTTGTCATTGGAATGGGGCTGGAGCCATTAAAGATCATCCTGCTGTCGCAGGTCGTTCTCAGCTTTACACTGCCCTTTGCCCTGATCCCTCTCCTGCTCCTGACGCAGCGGAAAAGCGTTATGGGCAGCTTCGTGAACGGAAAAGCGTCACTGTACCTGGGCTGGCTCTCTGTCAGCATCATCATCGTGCTCAACGGCGTCCTGCTCTACCAGGCCTTCACCGCGTAGCGCTTCCCTGGCGATTGACATGAAGGCCGACATGCCTGGGGCGATGAGCTTCCATTGGTCGCATGCCGTGGCGGCTGGCAGATGGCAGGTGCTGAACTGAGCTCCTTCAGTGCTCTAGCGGTGGCTGCCGCCTCCGCCAGCACTGACAGCGCCTCCTGTGGAACGGCCGGAACCTGCGGAACTGGCCGCTGGTGAAAATCCGGAACTGACCGGGCCTGCACTGCGACCAGCCAAAACCGATCTGCTGCCGGAGTTTAACGCGATGTTGCGATTGGACCCGGAAGGCGCAACGCCAATAGACTCTGCGCTCGCCATGGACATATAGGCGGAAGACGATCCGTGCTGTTCCGCGTGCATGGAGGCATGCTGCAGGTTGCCAAAGGTCTGCCGCGGAATACCCAGTCCGGCAGATCCCTTCGCAAAGACGAACTTCTCGTCATTCGCCATTTTCGAGACCACGAGTGGCTGATGCTGCACAGGAACCAGGGAGGCTGTGCCCAGGACCGGCAGATGAGGCGGACCTAAACGAACCGGACCCTGCTTTGGCTTGATGCGCAGGAGCGTATTGGCGAGGCCGACATAGGTGTTGCCGGGTCGCCAGCCCCAGCTGCCGCCGCCCGGTCCTCCACCGCAAAATTCCCAGCTGCCCGAGTGATACGGCAGCCAGCCCCAGGGGTAAGGCGAGACCCACGAATACCCACCGGCATATTGTGCGTAGACGCCATTGGCATAGGATCGAAACTGGCACCGGCGAAGTAAGGACGCCACATGTTGCCGCAACCGCCAATGTCAGAAAAGCTGCCGTAATAGTTCAGATCGCTCAGCCCCGAACTTACCCCGGAGACAGCAGCGTAGCCGTTGCCCGTGGTCTGGAAGGAGTTCATATAACGCTTGTGGTAGTCGACGGAAGTCTTGTCCCAGTCGTCGTACGCGCTCTTCTCGATATGACTCACCAGTTTCGGCTGGACCACGCCCGCCGGGCCGAAATTCAGGGTCTTCTTCTGATCCACATTCATCAGGCTGGAGCCAACCTGCGCCTGCACACTGCCCTTGTATACGGCGAGCGCGCTTTCTGCCGGACCGGTCGTGAACTGCATGTGAGTGGAAGGCGCGAGCGTCAGTCGACCCTGCGCAGAGTCCACCAGGAAAGTGTTCGTTCTGGCATCCGAGAGGCTTGCATAGACGGTGCCATGCAGCACGTTGACACTGGTGACGGTGTTACCGGCTACATCGCGGGAGAGCCTGGAAAACTCAACCACTGCATCCGGCGTAAGACGCAGGGTGCTGTTGTCCTCAAACTCAACCTCGGCAACTCCCTGGTCAGTCTTCAACTTAGCGCCCTGGACGATGGGCAGATTCTGGAAAGCAGCCTCAAAGCCATGACCGACATTACGATCCATCTTGACTTCGCCCCGGGTCTCGCTAAGGCGTACGATCCGGACGCCGGCACTGGGGCCAGCTTCAGGCGCCGGCGACTGGGCGTGCAGGGTTGAGATGGCAACAACGCCGGTACCAATAACGATCCAACGAGAGATCAGGCTTGCGGAATGTGTCTTCACGGCTTTGCTCGCAGGGAATGAGGTGTCGCGAGTCTACGCTGCTTTAAGAGCTGCCTGCCGTAAGTTTTTTGAAAAGGTTTGGGTACGATCGCAACGGCGTAGCTTCAGGCAGCCAGACACGTTAAGATACAGGTCGAGATGATCTCGCAACTCCCTATGAGTCTTGTGCATACGGTACGATCTGCCGTTTTCCTGGTTCCCGCCATGCCGGCTGTCCGGCGATTTCGACGTGGTCGCCACGACCGCGGGCGCGCGTAGCAGTTTTCCTTTAGATTCAATCTGCTGATGCCACGGCCTGTTTCCCACCGTGGATGGAAGGCGGCCATTCGACCGTCGGTGGTTGAGCGCGCGCTGATCCGCGCAGGAAAGGGTTCTGATGAACAGTTTTCAAAGCAAAGGCACATTACAGGTTGCCGGTAAGACCTATGAGATTTTCCGGCTGAAGGCGCTGGATGGGAAAGCTGGCGTATCTCTGGCCACGCTGCCCTATTCACTGCGCATCCTGCTTGAGAACCTGCTCCGGCAGGAGGACGGCAAAAGTGTAACGGCGAGTGATATCGAGTTTCTGGCGAAGTGGAATGCTGCTGCGACGCCGGACCGCGAAATCGCCTTTATGCCGGCGCGCGTACTGATGCAGGACTTCACCGGCGTGCCCGCCATCGTCGACCTGGCCGCCATGCGCGACGCCATGAAAGTGCTGGGCGGCGATCCGGAGAAGATCAACCCGCTGCAGCCGGCTGAGCTGGTGATCGACCACTCGGTGCAGGTGGATGAGTACGGCACTGACAACTCTTACCTGATCAATTCCATGCTGGAGTTCGATCGTAACCGCGAACGTTACGCGTTTCTGAAGTGGGGACAATCGGCCTTCCGAAATTTCTCGGCTGTGCCACCCGGTATGGGCATCTGTCACCAGGTGAACCTGGAATACCTGGCGCGCGGCGTGTTCACGACGGAAGTTGACGGCCCATCAGGTAAAACGCTGCGGGCGTATCCGGATACACTGGTCGGCACTGACTCGCACACGACGATGATCAACGGTCTGGGGGTGCTGGGCTGGGGCGTCGGCGGGATTGAAGCCGAGGCTGCGATGCTGGGCCAGCCCGTCTCCATGCTGGTACCGCAGGTCGTGGGATTCAAGCTGACAGGCAAGTTGAAGGAAGGCGCGACGGCGACCGACCTGGTGCTGACGGTGACCGAGATGCTGCGCAAGCTTGGTGTCGTTGGCAAATTTGTCGAATTCTATGGTGCGGGCATCGCCGAGTTGTCGCTCGCCGATCGCGCGACAATTGCCAACATGGCGCCGGAGTATGGTGCGACCTGCGGCATCTTCCCGGTCGATGCGGAAACACTGCGTTACCTGCGCCTGACCGGACGCAGCGAAGAACAGATTGCCCTGGTCGAGGCGTACTACAAGGAGCAGGGATTATTCCATTCTGCCGAAGCGGAAGAAGCCGTTTATACGCAGACCATTGCCCTGGACCTTGCGACCGTGCAGCCGAGTGTCGCCGGACCAAAGAGGCCGCAGGATCGGGTGCTGCTGAGCGAAGCAGGCGCGAGCTTCCGCAAACAATTGCCAAGCCTGATGGGGCCGAACGGTAATCGCAACCCTGAGCGGCAGGCGCAGCGCTGGGAGGGTGAAGGCGGCCACATGTCAGCGACCGGGGTGGCGACATCGACCGAGGCTTACGCCGAACCGGGCAAGGATGGCCACCTGATGGGGGACTCGTCTGCCATGCCGACCGCCGCGCAGGAGACGATTAAAGGCCGGTTTGGCGTGGATGTGGATGAGTATCTCGACCATGGTTCGGTGGTGATCGCGGCGATTACCAGCTGCACCAACACTTCCAATCCTTCAGTGATGATGGCCGCGGGCCTGCTTGCGAAGAAGGCGGTTGAGAAAGGCCTCACGGTCCCGCCATGGGTCAAAACTTCGCTTGCCCCGGGCTCGCGCGTGGTGACGGATTATTACACCAAGGCCGGCTTACTGCCCTATCTCGACAAACTGCGTTTTAATGTTGTCGGGTATGGCTGTACAACGTGTATCGGTAACTCGGGTCCTCTGCCGTCGGATGTTTCGAAAGCAGTTGAAGATCATGGCCTGGTGGCAGTCTCGGTGCTGAGCGGCAATCGAAATTTCGAGGGGCGCATCAACTCGGATGTCCGGGCGAACTACCTGATGTCTCCGCCACTGGTGATCGCCTATGCGCTTGCCGGCACGATTAACCATGACTTCGATGCGGAGCCGATCAGCACGGGCAAAGATGGCAAGCCCGTAATGCTGAAGGACATCTGGCCGAGTCAGCAGGAAGTGTCCGATGCCATTGCGCAGGCTGTAAGTTCCGCTGGATTTACAAAGGAGTATGCCACTGTTACAGATGGCGACGAGAGCTGGCAGCACCTGAAATTCCCGACTGGTGACGTCTACCAGTGGGAGCCGGATTCGACCTATATTCGCAAGGCGCCTTACTTCGAAGGGATGCCGCGTGTGGCGGAACCAGTGAAGGACATCATCGGCGCGCGCGTCCTGGCAGTACTGGGTGATTCTGTCACAACCGATCATATTTCGCCGGCAGGTTCGATCAAGACGAATGGTCCTGCAGGTAAGTACTTGTCCGAGCACGGCGTCAAGACAGGCGACTTCAACAGCTATGGCTCACGGCGCGGCAACCATGAAGTTATGGTGCGCGGTACCTTCGCCAATGTTCGCCTGAAGAACAAGCTTGCGCCCGGAACAGAAGGCGGCGTGACTCGCCTGCTGCCCGAAGGTGAGGGTATGTCGATCTTTGACGCATCGGTCAGGTATGCCGAGCGCGGTGTACCACTGGTGATTTTGGCCGGCAAGGAATACGGCTCCGGGTCATCGCGCGACTGGGCAGCCAAGGGTCCGAAGCTGCTGGGTGTTCGCGCAGTCATTGCAGAAAGCTTCGAGCGTATCCACCGTTCGAACCTGGTCGGCATGGGCATTCTCCCGCTGCAGTTCACGGTAGGCGAAACCGTTGAATCACTCGGACTGACCGGCGAAGAGGTGTTCGACTTTAAAGGACTCGGTTCGATGTTGGCGGCGAAGTTCGCCGGCGGCAAAACGCTTCAGGTGACGGCAAAAGCAACCGATGGTTCTTCGAAGCAAATCTCTGCAACAGTGCGTATCGATACACCGCAGGAGATTCTGTACTACAAGAATGGCGGCATTCTGCACTATGTGCTGCGGCAATTAGCTTCCAATTAGGAAAAGCTTGGAGCTAAGACACAGAAAGGGCCGGACATAAGTCCGGCCCTTCTGTTTTGTCTCGGTGGATCAGACTTCAAATTACTTTCAGCAGCAGCAGGACGATGACGATCAGCAGAATCAAACTGATGCCTCCGCCACCGTAATAGCCAAGGCCGGGGCCCATGCGGTAACCACCAAAGCCAAAGACAAGCAGCAGAATAATAAGTACGATAAGCATTCTTTCTCTCCTCGCGACATCAATAAACCGGCGCGCTTCTTCCAATGTCAACAACATGGATGGCAACCAGCTGGTTTCGGTTGTTTGATGGTGGAAGTAAAGTCATCCGGCCCTGGCAAGAAACAAGCTCGCAAGAATAAGTGCCTGGTCGAGTAAGTGCTTGGGCGCAGTGCTCGTCTGCGTAAAGGTCGGCAGGTACAGCGGGAAAAGTCAGAATTGCGACAAGGTATTTACAACATGAGCGTAGACTCTTGCCTATGCCAGACGCCCCGCTCCGAGTCGCGTACTTTCCTGACTCGTTTCATGAAGTGAATGGAGTGGCCCACACCAGCAGGCATTTCGAAGCATATGCGCATCAGGTAACACTACCCTTTTTGTGCGTGCGCGCCGGAACGCGCCAGGCGGCGTACCAGGTGGATGGTTCGGTAGAGACACTGGAGCTGGCGCGCGGACGGTTCTCGTTCTCCCTCGAGAAAGATCTGCGATTCGATATCGGCTTCGTCCGCCATATGCCTGCGATTGTACGGGCGCTCCGCGACTTTCGTCCGACCGTAATTCATGTAACTGGACCAAGCGAGATCGGCATGATTGGCGCAGCACTCGCGCATTGGATGGGAATCCCGTTGGTCGCCTCGTGGCATACCAACCTGCATCAATACGCCGGACGACGCGTTCACTGGCTGCAGCGATGGCTGCCATTGAGCTGGCGACCCATACTGGGCAATAGGGTTGAGAAGGCTGCGTTGTTGTTGACGGCTGCCTTCTATCGTTCAGCACGACTGCTGTTCGCTCCCAATCCTGACCTTTGCAGGTTACTTGAGAAGGCGACGGGCCGCCCCTGCGAATTGATGCAGCGCGGAGTCGATAGCAGGAAATTCTCCCCACTATGGCGTGAGCGTACAGATGACGACGGCAAATTTGTCCTTGGATTTGTGGGGCGTCTCTCTATTGAAAAAAATGTGATGCTGCTGGTCGAGATCGGACAACAGTTGCTGGCGCGAGGTATACATAGTTTTCGTTTTCAAATCATCGGTCATGGAGCCGAGAGAGAGACGCTGGAGCGCGAGCTGCCGCAGGCAGACTTCGTCGGGGTGCTTCATGATGAAGCGCTCGCCAGGGCGTACGCGGACATGGACCTGCTGGTCTTCCCTTCGCACACCGACACCTTCGGCAACGTCGTGCTGGAGGCGCTGGCTTCAGGCGTGCCGGCGGTCGTTACAGACGAGGGCGGCCCGTGCAGCATTGTCGAAGAAGGCGTGACCGGTCTTATTCGGAAGGACACCGAATTCGCGGATGCGATCGCCCGCCTGATGGCCGATCCGTCGACGCATGCGGCAATGAGATTGAATGCTCGCAACTATGCCATGCGCGCATCCTGGGGAGCCGTGTTCGACAAGGTTTGCTCAGCTTACCGGCTTACCTTACCGGAAGCCGAGGCCACGGCCTTTGCTGTTCGAGAGTAGGCCGCAAATAAAGCCTGTTGCGCCTTCTTTAGCTATTCCTTATGGCTTCCCGCTCCTGAACATTTATGCTGTTGAGAGCGCCCCACTCCACGTCGAGTTCGCGGCAAGCCATTCCAGTGTTGCTGAGGAGAACGATGTCGAACGAACTGCGTAGCTTTTTGGAGCTTCCGTACGAAGAACTTGAAGAACTTAATCTGGTGGCGAAAGAGCAGCGGAAAAACCGCGTCGCCCTCGACAAGATCCGCGAAGAGCGGCTGAAATATCTGACGGATACAAGGGGCATCAAAGCCGTGACGGTTTTGTTCAGCGATCTTGAAGGTCGTCTGCACATGCTCGATTACGATAAGAAATTCCTGTTGAAGAGCTGGGACAACCTGACGTTTGATGGTTCGTCTATTCGTGGATTTACCGCGCAGCGCGAGAGCGATCTGCGCCTGGGTATCGATTGGGCAGCCTTCTACTGGGTGCCGGCTGATTTCTTTGGCGAGGGCAAAGTTCTTGTCTTCGGCGAAGTGATTGACAAGAGCGGCGCGCCGTATGGTGCTGATGTGCGCGGCCTGTTGAAGACCTTCTCCGATGAACAATTCAGTAAGAACGGCTACACGCTGAATGCCGCAAATGAGATAGAGGGCTTTCTGTTCGAAGGCGAAGATGCTGAGAAGACCTTCTACAAAACAGGTGAGTTCAATTATGTAAATACGGGCGGCTATTATCATTCGCTGCCAGGCGATCCGCTGCGTACGTTTATTGATACAGCTGCAGAAGTGCAGCGGGCAATGGGCTTCGAGAATGAAAAAGACCATCCCGAAGTTGCTCCTTCGCAGTTTGAAATCAATTACAGCTACGGCGAAGTAGTTGCCGCGGCTGATCAGATTCAGCTGTACAAGCTGATCTGCAGGCAGGTCGCGACCGCAATGGGCATGACTGCATCATTTCTGCCCAAACCCGTGGTGGGCGTAAATGGCAGCGGCATGCACACCAATCTGTCGATCAGTAAGGACAACAAGAACCTTTGCTGGGACCCCAGTGGCGAAGAGAAATTAAGCCCGTTTGCATGGCAGTTCGTCGATCGCATCCTGACGCACGGCAATGACATCTGCCTGCTGTTGAACGCGAGTGTGAACGCCTATCGCCGTCTAGACCCTCACTTTGAGGCGCCTAATCAGATCAAGGCTTCTGCTGTTGATCGTGGATCGATGGTGCGTATTCCGCTGGGCAATGAGAAGAGTTCGCGCATCGAAGTTCGCTCGGTTGGACCTGACGCCAATCCATATATGGTGCTCTATTCGATCTTCAAAACAGGCCTGGAGGGTGAGACAGCAAAGATTGAGAACCTGCGGCAGGCTGAGCGCTATCTGCCTGACAATATCTACACGGCACTTGAGAACTTCCGCTCTGCTGCATGGACAACCAAACTGCTGGGCGAGGACGTGAAGGCGCGCTACGCAGATTTGAAACAGGCGTCAGCGGATCGCTGCGCACGACTGCTCGGCACAATCGTGAAGGGACCCGAAGTCCAGTTCCACCACGACGTCTACAACCAGTATCTATGGAACCAGTTCTAGGCTCGAGTGAAGGTGGCACAACAAGGCCTCGCCCCGAGCGGGGCCTTGTTGCCTGTTCAACTTATCTCAGCAGCAGGATATGACTAATCTTCTTCATAAGTCTGCGATCGTTATCTTCGCAGTGTTGCCGAGTGCCGCGCTCCTGCAGACTGATCCTGCCTGTGGACAGGTAGGTGCTCAACGGGCTAAGGGTTTGACACAGCCTTATGGCTGGTTCTCGCTTATTGCGCGCAATGGCAAAAGCCTGGCGTGATCACTGCAGGATCGACGAAAGATAACACGTCGTGCTGACCTAGAAAGGTGCTCACCTGATGAAGCTGCAACAAAAAGATAGCAAGGTTCAACTGCTGCCCGACGCTGTCTCTTTTACTCTGAATGGAAAGCAGCCGAGGGTTGGCGATCATCCGCTTGTTGGTAAAATCGACCATAGGAGATACGACACTAGGGCTACTACCAGCTATTGATGGCTTGACTTAGTAAGTATGGTGCAGCGCGTCGCGTAGCTTTCGACTGTGGATGAGGTTGCCGCATGCCTGGCAGGAAGTTGCCAGCCAGCCTTGGCCCGGACCGACGTACTGGCCCTGCTTTTAAATTGCTGCTAAGCTTTTGAAAGTGCTAGCCGGAGGGATGGCAGAGCGGTTGATTGCGGCGGTCTTGAAAACCGCTTTACCTTTGCGGGTAACGGGGGTTCGAATCCCTCTCCCTCCGCCATTCCTCCAGGATGAGCAGGCTAACAGGCCCAGCGGAAGCGTTGTCCACGCTGAAATTAACAAACCTGGTTGAGTATATCTAGACGACGAAGCACCGCGACTCATCAAGACATGGATCTTCAGCCTGGTACGTGCGAAGGCGAGAAACGACAGCC
Organism: Acidobacteriaceae bacterium; assembly: GCA_963692885.1. Classification (GTDB taxonomy): domain Bacteria; phylum Acidobacteriota; class Terriglobia; order Terriglobales; family Acidobacteriaceae. The sequence continues at coordinate 5,121,613 of OY843586.1, read as the reverse complement.
GTTTCGTTTGACCCACCCGGCTCGGTAAACATGCCGCAAGCAACGCCCCCTCCACGGGGATGTGGCGTTACGGTCAACGCTATTGCCATTCACCCAGACAAAGAGCCTTGGACCCACACCTGATGATTTTCGGATGAAAATACTTTCACATCCCGGATGGAACTGTGCAATAAATTGCGCAGCTTATCCCGTGACCCTTGACATAGGCAAAGTCGTCTCCACAGGAGATCGCCCCCTCAGATTCCCTAAGCCATTCAGAGCATAATGCTTTCGCGCGAACCCTAAACATGCCGGACGGTCAACGACAATCCCTGGCGCTATGGTGACTCAGGTGCATGACCGTCTGAGTGCTTTGTTGCCAGCGAACACAGGCAACCGTACACAGCTTTACCATCACAGGTCTGGCGGAAGACTTCCCATCCTCGAAGAAGCTACCCGGCAAGGGCATAGCACGCAAATTGTGAGACTAAAGTGCAGCTAACCTCAAGAAGTTGATGGCGCTATCGATCTTCTGCGCCTTGGCGTTGACTCTATACCTGCTCACCTATCTCAGACCGACGAAGGTGCTGGCCACGCATCCATCTTCTGATCAGTCAGGCGTAGAGAGCAGCACAAGTGTCAACATTACATTTAACCAGGATGTGTCCAACTCCGAAATCGACACGTCGACTTTCGTGCTGCGTGATGTCAACGGTAGCATCGTTCCAGAGCAAGTCACCTATCACAAAGCAGATCACGCTGCGATTCTCACTCCCCTCACTCCTCTGGCGTCGGGCCAAAGCTACCGGGTGACCCTCGGCGGTAACAAAGCCGCTTTCAATGCTCAGAAACATCTAGCTCTTGCGAAAGACTTTGTATGGAACTTCTCTACTGGCGTTGCTAGGTTCACTCTTCCGAGGAATGGACTAGGAGGACCACTCCTTCTAATCACCAGTAAAGCCAATAAGTTCAGCGAGTACTATGCTGAAATATTGGGCGGAGAGGGATTGAATGAATTTACTACGGTAGATATCTCTGAAGTTACGGCCCTACTCCTTAGCAAATATGATTTTGTACTGATGGGAGAAGCCGATGTTTCGAATGTTGAGGCACACATACTGGCGAATTGGACGATGGATGGTGGCAATGTCATAGCCATGAAACCCGATAAGGCTCTCGCAGAGGCTTTCGGCATCTCCCTGAAAGAAACAGATACTCAAGAACCACTGCACGACGCGTATATAAAGCTCGATTCGAACGCCCCGGCTGCCAAAGGCCTGGTCGATATACCTATCCAATTTCACGGCTATGCAGATCGATACATTTCTGGGACAACCATTCCTCTTGCCTACATCTATAGAGGTCCAGAAAGCGCCACGACGTATCCGGCCGTTTTCATGAAACCATTTGGTCGCGGAAAGCTGGCAGTCTTCAGTTACGACCTGGCACGGTCGATCGTATACACGCGCCAAGGCAACCCTCTTTGGTCAGGTATAGAACGGGACGGCATCGCTCCCATCTGCTCTGACGATCTGTTTTACGGAGCCAGTAAAACCGATCCGCAGCCCGACTGGGTTGACTTTTCGCGCATAGCCATACCGCAGGCAGACGAGCAACAGCGCCTGCTGGCCAATATGATCCTCCTTATGAACGACAAACCTTTACCGAGGTTCTGGTATCTGCCGCGCGACGCTAAGGCTGTCATTGTAATGACTGGAGATGATCACGGGCATGGGGGTACAGTCGGCAGATTCGAGCATTATCTAAAAAGAAGTGCGAAGGATTGTTCGATTGATGATTGGCAGTGCATTCGCGCGACCTCGAACATATTCGTAGGATCCATCTCACCGTTGCAGGCGGATGAGCTTTCAAAAAAAGGCTTTGAAATTGGCCTTCATGTCTACACAGCATGCACGGACTGGCCAAGTGAAACAGTTCACCAGGCGGATGGTACCGCTAATCGACAGGTGATCCGCGCCTCTGCCGATGCCTTATACAAACAACAGCTTCAGGGATTTGCATCGTAATATCCAACGCTTCCAGCTCCCGTAAGTAACCGCACCGACTGTATCACATGGGGAGACTACGAAACCCAGCCTCAGGTAGAGCTTGACCATGGAATTCGGCTGGACACTAACTATTACTACTGGCCGGAAAATGGGTTCAAAACAGGCCTGGTTTGTTTACAGGTTCCGGGATGCCGATGCGCTTTGCTAAACGTGATGGTGAACTAATTGACGTTTAGCAAGCTGCCACACAGATGACAGACGAATCTCAACAAACCTACCCTTTAACTATTGACTCACTGCTCGATAATGCTCTCGGAAATGCTGAGTACTTCGGAGTGTTTACGGTAAACATGCACAATGATGCAACCGAGTCCAAAGGTGCTGATGCCATTATCTCCGCGGTAGCTGCGCGCCATGTGCCGATTGTGACAGCAGCCCAGATGCTCAAATGGCTTGATGGCCGTAATGGCTCTTCGTTTCAGAATCTTGACTGGAACGGAAATAGCCTGGAGTTCTCAGTCGACATAGGAGTTGGAGCCAACGGACTTCGAGTGCTGCTGCCATCTGAAACGCTCTCTGAACGACTTATTGGATTGACCTTGAACGGTTCAGAAGTACAACGGACCACACGCAGGATTGCCGGACTGAAGTACAGCGCTTTTACTGCTGCGCCGGGAAGATATGTCGCAAGGTATGGTCCTCTGCAGTAAAGCTCGAGTGCGCCCTCCCATCGAAAGAGCAATGCAATTACAGCGGACAGTTAGCCCGCTACATAACTATAGAGACCGTGCCTACGTGGCGATCCAAAAGTATTCGCAATCAGGCAGGCGCTGATAAGCAGCTATAGCTGATGATCCAAAGCGAAGTGAAGGTTCGCCTGTCAATGGCTTCGCTCACAGTCGTCTCCTACCTGAGGAACGCGAGCCATTCTAAACGATTCAGCGGTGCAGAAAAATAGTTGCCTGCCTTCCCCGAGCGAGGCTTTCCGTGCTGTATATTCATCTCCAGTTCGAGAGTTTGCGATGGAAGCAGTTGTCATGCATTCAGCTCTTACGGAAATCAACCCAGAAGAATCATCGGCCGATGCTTCCAAAGGTGGCCTACCTGGAAGTCGCGCGGGCCGAGGGTCAAGCGTCCGAAAGATGGCGCTTGTCGCGACTGTCGTCATCATTGCGCTTTTAATAGCAAGCTTCGCGGCGGTGCACTACCGAGCTCATTTAAGCCGTAGCCAAAACCAGGCGTCTTCGGTCATTACTCCAGATGCCGATCTGCGTTTAAAGGGCACGACAGCGGCTATTGAAACGCGTTCTATTATCGCGCCCCTGATCGCCGGCGAACATGCCGGCACGCTGACGATAGTGAAGATGATCCCCGCGGGCACCACTGTCAAGCGAGGCGACCTGCTCGTCGAGTTTGATCGGCAGGCACAACTTCGCGACTTCATCGATAAGCAGGCCGCGCAGAGTGACCTGGATCAGAAGGTGTTGGAGGCTCAGGAAAAAGAAGCTGCTGCTCGCGCCAAAGACGAAACAGAAATGAAGACGGCAGAAGATGATCTTGCCAAAGCGCAACTGGAGATACAGAAGGTAGAGATCATGTCCCGCATTGACGCTGAAAAAGCGCAGCAGAATCTAGAGGGCGCCAAGGCAACGCTGGCGCAGTTGAAAGAGACATTCGACTTAAAGCGCAAGGCGGCGCAGGCTTCCATCCGTATCCTCGAAATACAACGCGATCGCAACAAGGAAACCATGGCGCATGCTGAAGCTAATGCTTCGCTGATGCAGGTTCATGCTGAGATTGATGGCATTGTGGTGTTGAACACGATCTGGAAGCAGGGCAATCTTGGTGAAGTGCAGGAAGGCGACCAGGTGCGCCCCGGTGTGGCCTTCATGCAGGTGGTCGATCCGTCGAAGATGGAAGTCCACGTTCCAGTCAACCAGGAAGACTTGCTGCGCCTAAAGGTAGGGGAGGATGCTACTGTTCACCTCGACGCCTATCCAACGCTTTCTTTTCCAGGGCGGCTGGAGACGATTGACCCGATAGGCCGAAGCGGTGACTTTTCTGATAAGGTGCGAACCTTCGCCGCCAGCTTTTCAATTAGTGGTCATGACCCAAGATTAATGCCCGATTTGTCCGCCGCCATCGATGTGCCCACCACCTCTGCTGGCCGTCTGCAATGATGGATGCGACCGCACTGCGTCGGCTCTCCACACCATTGCGCGTGACTGCAGTCGCTACCCTGCTGATCCTCAGCGGCGGTGCTGTGTTTGGAATAGTTCATTACTCGAGGCATTCTCCTACTGCCCCAGTTGTTGATGTAAAGCGGGGGGAATTTCTGGATGTTATTCAGATCCGGGGGCAGATCAAAGCTACTAAGTCTGTCACGCTCGCAGCTCCGGCGGATGGGGGCGAACTACAAATATTGAAGATCGCCGCCAATGGCACTTACGTCAAACCAGGCGATGTCGTAGTTGAGTTTGATAAGTCGAAGACCGAGCAGGATATGGCACAGGATCAGTCGACCCTTAAGTCGGCAGATGCTGAGATTGAGCAGACGAAGGCACAGGCAGTCTTGAAGGAAGAGGAAGACGCCACAGCAGTGACCAAGGCAAAGTTTGCAGTCGATTCCGCAAGGCTCGATGCCAGCAAGCAGGAGATTGTCTCAAAGATCGAAGGGGACGAAGCGAATCTTAAGGTCATTGACGCCAATCAGAAACTGCATGAAGCCGAAGAGGAGTTAAAGGCAGATCACGCGACCAACCAGGGCCAGGTGCAAAGCAAGCGACAGGCCAGCCGCAAGGCCGGCTATGACTTCCAGACTGCTCAGCACTCTCTCGCTTCCATGAGTCTGCGCGCACCTTCCGCCGGTGTCGTAAGTCTGATTTCCGTCTGGCATAATGGCGACGAAAGTCCGATGAAAGCCGGCGAGCGCGCGTGGCCCGGAGCTCCGCTTGCGGAAATCCCTGATGCTTCCTATCTGCGGGTCACTGCCCGCGTGGACGAAACGGAGCGTGGACGGTTATCCCTGCACCAGCCCGTCACCGTTCAACTTGACGCCATTCCCGATCGCCAGTTCACTGGCAGGCTCGAACAGATAGGCACCATCGCCACCATGGACTTTACTGCTGGCTGGCCTATACCGCGTAACTTCAATCTGCAGATTGCGCTCGACCAGAGCGACGCTCGCTTGAAACCGGGCATGACGGCAAATGCCACCATTGTTGTCGACCGTGTCCCTGATGCCATCACTATCCCCACGCAGGCAATGTTTCAGAAGTCTGGTCAGACGGTCGCCTATGTGTGGAATGGCTCCATCTTTCGCGAGCAATCCATTCAGGTAAGCCGCACGAGTAGAGATCGCATTCTCGTCACCAGCGGCTTGCGTGCCGGCGATCGAATCGCCATCAAAGATCCGACGGTGAAGCCGTAATGTCCATGCATAAGCCTGCTTCCCGGATGATCGCGTGGTCTGCAGCTGCGATCATCCTCGTTGCCGGTGCGGGGCTGGTCGTATCAGGAAGAGCTTCGAGCAAAGCAGCTCTGAATACACAGGACGACATCCCTCTCGCCCTGGTTCGCAAAGGCAATGTCGACATTGTGGTCCACTCCTCAGGTGAACTTCGCACCAGCCACACGATGATGCTGACCGCTCCCTCCGTCGGAGGTGGTGCCTTGCAGATCACGAAGCTCCTGCCAACCAGTACACCCGTCAGGAAAGGTGACGTGGTCATCGAGTTTGATCCGAGCGAACAGCGTTACAAGCTCGAGCAGAACCGATCTGAACTACTACAGGCCGAGCAGGAAATTATCAAAGCCAATGCCGATGATGCAGTCCTTGCCGCTCAGGATAAAGTAGCAGTTCTGAAAGCAAAATATGATGTGCGCCGGGCGCAGCTCGACGTTCAGAAGAATGAAATAAGCAGCAGCATTGACGCTAAGAAAAATGACCTGGCTCTACTGCAGGCACTTCGTGTTCAGGCGGAGATTGACAAAGATCTGCAGTCACACAGGGAATCAGGTCGGGCGTCCATTTTTCTCGCGAAAGAAAAATACAATAAGGCAAAGTTGCTGATGGATGAGGCGCAGCAGAATATCGACAAAATGCGTGTGCTCGCGCCCATGGATGGCCTGGTCTCGATACAGAAGAACCAGGGTGATTTTTCATTTTCGGGTATGTCTATCCCTGACTTCCATACCGGCGACCAGGCTAACCCGGGAGCTGCTATTGTTCAGATCGTCGATCCGCTGGGCCTCGAAATGAGCGCACATCTCACCGAGCAAAACGCCAACAATATCAAGGTTGGGCAACCTGTCCTGGTCACCTTCGATGCCCTCCCTGGAAGCACATTCAACGCAACCGTAAAATCAGTCGGCAGTATGTCCGCACCCAGTATCTTTGGAGGGGACACCGGCGGAACCTTTGACGTAACCATTACGCTTAACAAGATCGATAAACGGCTACATGCCGGTTTTTCCGCGAAGATGGTCTTCGTTGGCGACCAGAAGAAGAACGTCCTTTATATGCCCCGGCAAGCTGTTTTCCTCAAAGATGGCAAGCGCATCGTCTATGTAAAGCATGGGAACAGCTACGATCAGCAGATTGTCAACATATCCGGCGAGACAGAAAGTCGCTCGATCGTAGACGGTCTGCCCGAAGGTACACAGATAGCCCTGATTGATCCAACCGCATCCCGCAAGTCTTCCGGCACCACCAACTCTCCGGATGTAGGGACGCCCTGATGGCCACCACACCTTCACTGTTGCCCGATAAAGTCAGGAGCTACCAACAATGGCTCCGCGATGCTCAATTAGGTTTCCAGAACCTTTTGCTGCACGGCCTGCGATCGCTCCTCACGATGATGGGCATGATTTTCGGCGTTGCCGCGGTGGTTGCAATGCTGTCCATCGGCGCCGGAGCCCGCCAGAAGGTGATGGCTCTTATCGAACAGATGGGCGTACGTAACCTGATCATCGAAGCCAAGGAGACAACGGATTGGCAGACACATACTAAGTTGCGCAAGACATCACCTGGACTTACATTTTCTGATTACCGCGTCATTCTCGATGACATAGACAACGTCGCAGTCTCTACCGCCCGAAAGAGAATGACACCTGGTAAAACAATCCCGAAAGCTCAGCAGGATATTCCCACCATCATAGGGGTAGATCCCACTTACCAGCAGATCGCCGGGCTTCAGCTTTTGAGCGGGCGTTTCTTCAACATGGATGAAGCAAATAAGGGTACAGCAGTCTGTGTACTTGGAGCGGCAGCACGTTGGAGTCTCTTCGGCAACTCGAACGCTATCGATCATTACATCAAGGCCAACGAACAGTGGTTCCGTGTCATTGGTATCGTCTCTCCGCAGTTGAGTTCCACAGCGGAGACACCGGGCCTTCCCTCGACGGACGCAAACAACGTTGTCTATGTTCCACTGAACACGGCTATCTTTCGAATGGAAGATAGCTATAGTGATCGGCGCGATGAGATCGATGGCATCTACCTGAACTTCAAACCAGGTGCCGATATGCCTCAGGCAGCCCAGGTGGTGCACGCCATCCTTGATTCCTCTCATCATGGAGCGAGCGACTACAGCGTGATCGTGCCGGCTGAACTGCTCGCTGAGCAACGGCGGACCGAACGTCTCTTCAACGCGGTTATGGTGGCCATTGCTTCTATCTCGCTGGTCGTCGGCGGCATCGGCATCATGAATATCATGCTGGCCAGCGTCTCCGAACGCACTCGCGAGATTGGGCTGCGTCGCGCCGTGGGAGCACGGCAGTCCGATATCATCCGCCAGTTTGTGGTCGAATCCACCACCATCTCCTTCGCGGGCGGCAGCATCGGGGTTGTCTTCGGTTTCCTGCTCTCGCGACTCATCGCGTGGCTAGCCGGCTGGTCAACCATCGTGACTGCAAGTTCGATCGCTCTCGCATTCCTGGTGTCCATCAGCGTTGGACTTGTCTTCGGTATTTATCCCGCGATGAAGGCAGCGCGTCTCGATCCGGTTGAGGCGATTCGTCATGAGTAGATAACTCAGCCTGAATACGATTGCCAAAGTCACGAGCGGTCTATTCACAAATCATTTCTCAGGAAGCCACACGCCCTAGCAAATCACTTCAGGAGTCTGGATGAAACATTTTTGTGAAGTTGTGTGTATCTCCCTGCTGCCTGCGATGGCGGGCCAACTGTTCGCCCAATCTCCGGAGACCTACCGAGGCATGGCAACCCGCAATGTTCGCTCAGGCAAACTCGCTCCTCCAGCACATTTAAAGGACTATGTGAAAGATGGCAAACTAACGCTGAGTCTTCACGACGCGATCGTCCTTGCGCTTGAAAACAACAGCAATATCCGCCTTCAGCAAACCGCGGTTGCTGCCAATCAATTCCCCTTACTCACAGCATTCTCGCCATTTGACCCTCTTATCCAGGCGTACATACAGGTCAATCGATATTCAGATCCGGGCTACAGCGAGTTGCAGGGCGTCGGCCAGTCGAGTACTGCCACGTATAATTCACTTACGCAGACCGGATTTATCAGCTACACACAAACCTTCAAAACAGGCACCTACATCAATGCCTCTCTTACCAGTGGAAAGAATTCGAATAACAGCGGATTCTATTTCTACAATCCTTCCTACAATTCAACCATCAACTTCACCTTCTCACAGCCATTGCTTCGCAACGCAGGTCGTTTCGCACAGACTGCACAGATCGTGGTAGCCCGCCAGTCGCTGCAGCAATCCCGTTCCAGCTTCCAGGCGCAGATAAATGAGGCCATATACCAGGTTGTGACTGAATACTGGGCCGTGGTGCAGGCACGCGGGATCCTTGACGTGCAGCAAAAGTCAGTGGACCTTGCCCAAGCAAGCTATCAACATGACAAGCGCGCTTTGGAATTAGGTGCTTTATCCCCGCTCGATATCTACCGTCCTCAGTCCGAGGTCGCCTCGAGGCACCTGGCCGTTATTCAAAGTCAGTACACATTAAAGCAGGCACAGGAAGATCTGCGGCTTTCGATCGGCGCTGAGCAGGACCCATCCATTGCTTCACTGGATCTCGACCTGACGGAAAGTCCGGAGCCAACGGGTAATCTGGAGACACCTGACATGGCCGATGTGCTGAGAAAAGCCCTGGCGGAGCGGCCCGAAATAGAAGCTGCACAGAGGGCTCTTGCAAATGATGAAACCACCATTCGCTACGCGCACAATCAATTGCGGCCCGACCTGTCGCTGCAGGGCTTTTATCAGAGCAGCGGCCTCGGCGGCAATCAATATGATCTGAATACAGGCCAGTTGCTTTCCAGCGGCGGCCTGGGTTCATCTTTCTCGCAACTCGGAACCTTTGGTTATCCCGGCTATGGCGGCCAGTTGACACTCAATCTAACACTTAGAAATCGAGCAGCTCAGGCTGCATTGGGGACAGCACTCGTCTCACGCAGGCATGACCTCTACGCGCAGCGCCAGACCCAGGAACAAATCACTCATGATGTGACCGATGCCATCCGCACATTGGAAGAAGCGAAGATAACTCTCGCCGCCAGTAAAGATGCTTTTGAACTGACGCAGAAATCACTTTCTGCGGATCAGCGCAAGTATGAATTAGGCGCAGAGACCAACTTCTTCGTGCTGGATTCACAGGGAAGACTAGCCCAGGCGAACCTCGATTTATTACAAACTCAGATTAATTACCAGGTTGCTCGCGCATCCGTCCAGCATGCCACCGGTGAATTGCTGGAGCCATACCAGGTGCAAATTAAAGAGGTGTCAGAATAAACATCTAAGCGGGATTAAACAGCGAATCATTGTTACTAAGACATATCTACAAAAAATTGAGTTTCGTCAGCGGCTTACGACAAGATCCAGCGTAATTACTTCAAAGGGTGCAAGGTTAAACTTGTGGAGTTCGTCGCCTCTAAGCTTGATCGACTTCATAGCCGCATCCGACTTCCATGGGCTGTGAGCAATGTACTCAGTCGGCGCGCCAGCAGGAATCTGCAAGGCTTTTTCAATGTCGAGGGCAATGCTCTGCGGCTTGTCACTAGGGTTGCGCAGAACAAGAATTGCTTTCTCCGGCGACCACGATGCCCATCCGTACACTTCGAGCCATGCCGGGTCCCCTCCGATCCAGTGCGTATCCTTAAGCACCTGGGCATTTGCCCTGGACCACTTAGCTGCTTCCGCCAGGTCATCCCAATTCTCGCTGGTCAGCAGCGAAGGCGTGATATACATTTCTTGCAATTGCGTTCCAGTACCGAAATAGGAACGGATTTCATTGCGAAAATCATTCCCCGGGTCTTTTGATAACTCTTTGTGATGCTGCGCATAGATCATGCCATGCAGCATCAGTGAATTCAGCGGATACAACGGGCCAGCTTTCACTACATCTTCGTACGTGTTGCCATCGCGATAAGTGATCCAGCGCTCGCGATATGGGCCTACGCCGGCGACACTGTCGTCCTCTCCGCCGCGCCAGATGGAGTCGGCATAAAGCAACCAGAAGGGTGAAGGGTAAGTACCTGTCGTTAGATTGATAAAGATGTCCGGCTTGGCTTCTCGCAAATCACTGATGAGACTGATGGCCGCTGAAAAGTCACTATCGAACTGGCTTCCAGGGAAGACACTATTGGCATTGCCAGTACCATCAAACTTGAATTGGTTTACACCGTACTTCTGGATCATCTGCAAGCAGACTTCACGAAAGCGGGCGTAATATCTGGGTCCGGAAAGCGCAAACCCATTGTCGACAATTTCAAACCCGGCCTTCTTTCCGAATTCGATGCGCTCTTTCTTCGGCTCTTCATAGCCGCCCCAGGGGGACATCCACACACCGGGAGCCGACTGATATTTATTGGCAGCTTCACGAATCGGAGTGAAGCCATTCGGAAAACCTTTGTTGAAATTCCAGAGTGAGGTGTGATCGTCCCAGCCATCATCGAACAGGAATGAATCGAGTGTCACTCCCCTCTTTTCGTGCAACTCACTGCCAAAGGTATTGATGCGATTGAGCCCATCTTCCTGCGTGTAGGGTGTAAAGTAGCCAATGTCATACCATGAGTTGTAGTGAAGGAACGTCCTATAGGGATGTGCTCGCTCGCGTTCTATGTAAGTCAGAAAATCACGGCGCAACTGACCGGTGTGAGTAATACCTATTACCGAGGAATAGGTCACGGACTGTCCGGTCTTCAACGGCAACTCACGATCGATCGCAGCAACTGCGCGGCCTGCTGTGACCTTGCTATCTGAGAGGGGATGCTCGAAGCCGAGGAACATATTGCCAGCGACAATCGGCGAGCCTTTGACCGAACCCACGACCTGGGCTGAAGGTAACTGCGTGTCGATCAGGCGCACTCGAGTTAGAGGTAAATCATGCTTCTTTGCGGTTGTTGTCAGGAACTGGCGTATGTAGTTCGAACCATCACGCAGAACTATCGTCCACGTCAGCTGCAGGTCACCTGTCTTATCGCTGAAGACTACAGAACATCGATTTCCAGGCAAGCGTTCAGAAAATCGTGAAGCGCTTTCTACGGGCATAATTGCTTCGCAGGATGGCTTTGCAGCTACAGCAACGTTCTGTGCCGTGTAAATCGTTCCATCGTTCATTAACAAAGCAAACGGATCCGCCAGAGCCAGCGTCGTGTGGTGCAATCTGTCTTCTATGACAAACCCAGAAAGCGCATGATGATCCAATGACCATCTTGCCTCTATAGCTTGATTGCCAAGGCTGTATTGCGTTCCCTGCACACTGTTGATTGCCTTGGCAGCATCTTGCGCGCTTAGGTGTAGAGAAATGCACCATACTCCAGCGGCGATCAGACCAGATAAAGCGCGATAACGTCGCATTGAATTCATCATAAGAGTCTACTGCGATGTTCCGGACCTTTGATCGTCTTTCCTTCGATAATCTATGAGCGATTTGTGGACGAACTCGACTCCAGTTGGCTCCCTAAGGTCTCTGATGCGCAGCCTGGAGTGAGTTGCACGTCAAGTCTATTTACCAGCGTTGGACCGCAAAGGCTCCTTCAATCTTCTCTTACTCTCTACAGTTTTAGTGCTGATGAGGGCTGAAATTGGTGCATGATCGGAAAGACGCTCTGCAAGCGCACTGTTCAATGCTTGCAGAGTCTGCGGCATCTCCGGATAAAAAGCCTTCATTGCGGCCGGGTCGTTCAAAGCTCCTGGCGGTTTCACAAACAACCAGTCGAGGCGAAACTTTATAATTCCCCCAAAGTCCCTGTTCATACTGAAGGTGGGTACAAACCCCTTCCCAGCCCGTTCATTACTATCCGATAACGTCTTGCCACTCTTCTGCAGGTTGCGCGTCTTTACGCCTGCGAAATCAAAACGGGCGCCATCTTCAAAGTGAAAAGAGCGGATACTGGAAAAAAGAGCGGCCTCCGGATTCTGGCCAATCACAGGAATGTGCAGGGCAGTCGGGTCGCGGAAATTCTTCCAGAAGTTGAAAGAAGCCGTGGCATAAAAGGGTGCGCCGACCGGCGTAAAACGCAGAAGATTGCTCACCCAGAATTGATAGTCTTTTACCCGTGAACTTAACTCGTAACGAACAGAGGTTGGTGTGCCGTCACTACCGGTTGTGTTCAAATCGCCAGCTAGAATGAGGCCCTGCGTGGTGCCACGCACACTTTCGAGGATTGCCTGCATCTGGCTTTTGCGACAATCAGCTTTGCACTTATTTTCGAGATGGGCGTTCACAAGGCGTACAGACGTCTGCGATCCGCCAGCAGCTGGCATACTGATATCGGCAACCAGCGCACTGCGGTTACCGCGCCGCACTTCGCGCTCCATCCGCTCCAGAAAAATCAAGTTAGCAGCACCGCGCTTCGCTTTCTCCAGTTGCGAGATCTCCTGCTTCTCCTGCACGAACCAGTCATGACAAACGGGCAGTTGAATTACGTGGGCATTGCTCAAAGGATAGCGGCTCAGGATGGCATTGACGTGCAATCCCTGGTAGCGGCTTGGGTCTGGCTTGAGGTCCTGCGTCATGCGCGCAGAAAGGTCAGCACTGTCGAGTACGGCCGGTTCCGTGCCAAGATCCTCAAGACCATCCACCTCTACAAATTCGACAGCATAGACTGAATTCATTCCGAGCAGGCTCGCCAGATCACGCACCACATTGCGATAGTCTGTGCGTTTTACGCCGATATCCACTTCATTGAGAATCAGTACGTCGCTACTACGAAGAGTTGCAGCCTGTTTCTCGAGAGTGTCCAAGGCAGCAGGCGGAAGCTTCCTCTTTGTCTGCACTCTCTTGAAAAAGGTTTGCGGCGATTTAAGTAGCTGCTGTATATCGTCGAAGTTTTGCCCACGCTCGAGGTTCCACTCTGTGATCCTCAACAGTCCAGGAACGGCTCTATTCTTCGCTACTGTCTGACGATTCTCGACGACCGGCGTTGCGAGCAATTGAGCCAGTTTTTGTTGAAGGACTGCGTCGGGCTGAGCCTGCTGCGAGAGAGTAATCAGTTCATCGAAGGTGAGTGCTGTAGGCGATGAGGGTGCTGCATGGCACAAGCCTGCAAAACTGCACACTACGAAGAACAGGAACACGTATGCGCATTTACAGTAGCTCTGTAGCGCTTGATAGCTCATGCTGGGGTCACTCTGCGGGGGAATAGCTGCTGCTCTCAAAATTTTAGTTTATCCAAGCGCGCAGGGGACCGTCCTGTATTTACGACTGCAGCACTCGAAGCTTGCCGCCGGGAGTCTTGACCACGCCGAAGAGGAAGCGGCCATCCGCATCGAGATGGCGCAGTTGCAGTTCGCTCGGCGTCACGGCCAGGTGCCCGAAGCCGTGCACCTCCTGCGCGTAAGGACCACGCTGCATGTCATCTACCTTCAACACGTACAAGTCCGCTCCGCCGCCGCCGGATAGAAAATGCGTGGTTGGGTGATCTTCAAACTGGAGGACCTGCAGGTCGTGATCGTGTCCGGCCATGTACAGGTCAACATTATATTTGCGGAACAGCGGATCCCAGTCGCGAACCAGCACCGGGTGATCACTGTGCGGCCCATTGGAGTAAACAGGATGGTGCGCCATCACTACCAGGAATGGCGCGCGTCGCGGCTTCTGCAATTGCTGATCGAACCAGCGAAGCTGTTCTGCCTGCTCTTCCGGCTTAAGGGTGAAGTTTTCATTATGCTGCCAGCGACCATCTTTTCCCGGCATGTTGCTGTCGAGCACGATGCAGTGCATCGCGGGATTATGCGCAGGAAAGTCGAACGTGTACCATCGCGAGGGCAACGTCCAACGAGTTGGCTGCCCAGTCACTCCACGACCCGAGCGAGCGTATTCCAACGCAGCTTCGACCTTGTTTACTGTGGGCGGCAACATCTGGTAGTCGTGGTTCCCGAGCATGCCGTAGATGGGACCAGGGAAAATGTCAGCTGGATACATCTTCTCAAACTGGTTCACCCATCGCGGCGACGCAGCACCCTGGGGCAGGTCTCCATACCAGTTGTCCCCAAGGAAAAAGAGTGCGTCGCTATGCAGCCGGTGTGCCTGTGCGAAGCGCTGCATGCCCTGCGCCACCTGGGTCTGCGCAGCATAGCTGTTCCCTCCACGCAGGTCGTCAGAAGACTGCGCATCTAGCCAGCCCCAGTCACCAAGGATGAGGGCATGAGCCGCATCCTTTTTTATTGCCGGTACTGCAAGAGCCTCGGCACTGCTACCCATCGCAGCGACTGCGCTCCAGGCAAGACTCTGACGAAGAAAGCGACGGCGGGAGAGCGGCGGATAAGCTGGCATACTGATGGATATACCAGCTTTTTCTGCGCCATTGCAAAAACTGCGCGCCTGTGTGCGTCGTCTCGACTTAGCAGCACGGCAGGATGCGGTGAAGGATAATGCTCCCTAGGAGCCACTCGACTATCGAACCGGCTCTTCAGCAGCAATTAGCTTCACTCTCTCTTGCCCTGCGCCAGACGGGCTTGAGAAAGCCGGATGTCCCGCGGCATACGAAGTGGCCACTCACCTAGCTTGACATTTAGCTATCGAGCGCAGGCCGCCTCGATGGGAGTTCAGCAAGGAGCTACTTCGGTAAATTTTTATTCACAATTGATATTTAAGTAGGAGAATTGCAGGTCTCCATAACATTATGATCTAGACCTCCAACAAACTTAGAGCGTTACGGACCATGTCCGTAGGCTTCCTATCTTGGACTCGATACTTTCATCGCTTAGAGGATTCTGATTACGGACATGCGGATACTCACAGCCTTAGCAACAAAATAGTAATGATGGCTACCTTTTTCATCTCCTGTTGTTTTGTGTCCTGCATTCTCTAAACAAGATTCAATCATCCTGCTGTATCTTCCCAAAGCCTCCCCCGGCTTGGCGACCGCTCGAATGCGGATGCACGCTTTCAACTTGGGAAGTTCTTTGTGCATGTGTCAATTTCATCGGAGGCAAATAGATGCAACCAAGTTTCTGGTCGTTTTTTCGCGGCAAGACCGCGCATATTCTATGTGGCGTGATCGCGTTGATGTTCCTGGTCACAGGAGCACAAAGCTACGCGCAGTCCACACAGGGCAGTATCGTCGGTACAGTCAAGGACACCGCCGGAGCGCTCGTGCCCGGTGCGCCGATCACGCTTACAAATAGCAGTGAAGGCGCCATTCGAACCACAACGTCAAATGCACAAGGCGAATACTCATTCGTCGATGTAAAGGCGGGGACATACAGTCTCGAGATTGCGCCGGCCGGCTTTGAAAAATGGTCAGTGACCGGAGCCGTTCTGAACACGCAGCAGCAGCTGCGCATTGATGCGACGCTCGTAGTCGGCAGCATTGACCAGGTGGTTCATGTGTCAGGCGACTCGGTCACTGCAATCGATACAGATTCACCTTCGATCAGCGCCGTCTACTCTTCCACGGACGTAGCGAATCTTCCGGTAAACACCCGGGCCAGCGCAGCCGGAACCAGTGCATACAACATCGTTGGCAGCCTCGCCGGTGTACAGGCAGATGGCTCCGGGAACAGTCTCGTCTTCTCCGTGCAGGGTGGTTTGCCCTTCCAGAGTGAAACATCGATCGACGGCATCACAGTGCGTAACGCAGCCGGCAGCAACCGTGCACTCGCCGACGCCTTTCCATCGACCGAATCAATTTCAGAAATCCGCGCTGACGGCGTTCTGAACAATGCTGAATATGGCCAGCCTGGCCAGATCACCGTCACCACCAAAGGCGGCACCAATGCTCTGCACGGAGGCGCGTTCTGGTATCACCAGAATGCCGCGTTCAATGCGATTCCGTTCACAAATCCAACCACGCAGGTGAAGCCGAAGCTCATCGCTAATACTTTCGGTGGCAGCGTTGGTGGTCCTGTGGTCCTTCCGCACCTTTATAACGGCCATGATAAGACCTTCTTCTTCGGAGCGTATGAGGGATGGAGGCATCCTTCGACTACGCCTGAAACCTACAAAGTGCCAAGCACGCTCATGAAGATGGGCGACTTCTCGCGGTACACATCCAGCACCTTCAGCGGTGCGCTGAACAACCCCTTCACTGGCGGATCGTACGGGACGAAGCTGCCAGCCGTCAATGCTGCGGCGCAGAAACTGCTTTCCTTCTATCCAGATCCAAACGTAGGCGATCCTACTGCCTACACGGATGACGCGACACCGAACTACATTGTCAACAAAGATTCGAGCGGCTCTTCCAACCAGTTCGACGTTCGCGGCGACCAGTACCTGGGAGCCAATCAAAAATTTCTTATCTGGGGTCGCTTCACCTTCAAGAATTATCCGACAAACACTCCCGAACCGTTGGACGTTCCCTCTGCCCAGAACGCGAACAAGAGCCGCGTGCTGAAGATCAGTGCGAACTATTCAATTACTCCACGGTTGATCAATGAATTCGGCTTCGGTTTCGTGCGGTACAGCACGGGTTTGACCAATAGCTTCAACGGCACTTCGTTCACGCAGGGACTTGGCCTTACCGGTCTGCAGAACCTTTTCTACAATGGCCTGCCGGAACTAGACTTCAACAACGTAAGTCCCCTTAATGCTGATCGCTTAAGCTCCGTCACGAAGTCGAATACTTTCGTTTATACCGACTCGCTTAGCTGGACCAAGGGAACCACCAGGTGAAGGTCGGCCTGGACATCAGCACCGTCGAAGCCGTGACTCCTCTTGGCTTCAATGGCTCTGACAACTACGGAACGTTTCAGTACAACACTTCAGCCAGCACCGGCCTTTTTACCGGCGTGGATTTCGCAGACTTCCTGAGCGGGCTTCCCAACCAGACCTTCTATGACGTCGTGTCACAGGATAATGATGGTAAGTCGACCCACTATAACTTCTACGCCCAGGACCAATGGAAAGTTAACCAGGACCTGACACTTAGCTACGGCCTTCGCTACGAGTTACAGCCAGGCTACTTCGATGTGCATGGTGACATTGGCAACTTCGATCCCTCGGTCGGCTTATCAGGACGCTCCATCTATCCCGACGGCAAACAGAGCCTGCTGGCACAATCCTTTCTGGCAAGCGCCAACGCCTGCGATCCCGACGGCGTCAACAACACCAACAGCGCAACAGTCAACGGTGCACCCTGCATGCCCGTGCAGACGAACAGCCAGGCTGGCTTTCCTGCAGGCTTGAAGCACTATCCCAAACTCCGCTTTACTCCGCGTTTCGGATTCGCCTATCGGCCATTCCATGACGAGAAGACCGTGGTGCGCGGCGGCTTCGGCATGTATGACATCACCCTGCTTGGCTCGAACTTCTACTCGCTTACCGGCACTTTGCAGGCTTACACCGCCAACTACGTCAACACACTGAACACGACGACGCATACCGTGGGCTACCAGTGGCCAGTCATTTACGGTGGCGCCGGCGGCGCGGGCAGTACTACCAACTATGGACAGGATTATTTCGGTACTGCGAACAGTACGAAGTGGAAGGACCCTTACACCGAACAATGGTCATTGAGTGTCGATCACGACTTCGGTTCAGGCTATGCCGTTCGCGCCTCTTACAGCGGAGATGAGACACACCAGTTAGTGTGGGCTCCGGACGAAAACACAGTGCCGTTCTCCAGCACGATTTCCGCCGCCAACCAGCCACTCACTGCTCGACTGTTTCCAAACTGGGGCCGCATCAATACGCGTGCCACGGGTGCTAACGCGAGCTACCAGTCAGCGCAGGTGGATTTCAACCATCGTTTCCAGAAGGGCCTGCAGATCGATTCCACCTACACCTTTGCCAAGGCTCTCTCAGACAACCAGGGGCCCGGCAACACTGGTTTCGCAAGTGAAAGCGGCGGTTCACGCTCCTCATCGATTCTTGATCGTGCGCAGGATTACGGCAACGTATTCGGCACACGACGGAATCGCTGGAACACGACCTCAGTCTATGAACTACCCGTGGGACGTGGCCGTATGTTCGGTGGATCCATGTCACGGCTTGAAGATGCTGTCATTGGCGGATGGCAATTGTCGAACATCTTCCTCTGGCAGTCGGGTCCGTTTGAATCGCCTTACTTCGACGCAGGACAGGGCGATCCTTCCGGCACGGATTCAGGCCTTACCAGCACAAACACTGGCTACGATCCTGGCCATCGCGCCCAGGCTCCGGATCGGGCAAGCAGTGTCAACGTGAAACCAGTCAACCGTAGTCGCGATCACTGGATCAATCCTTCAGCGTTCGCCTGCCCCGGGTACGCCGCATGGACTCCGGGAACTGCATGCACTACGGGAAGCGGTGCGGGCCTCGTTCCGAATCCAATCGGTCGCTTCGGTAATGCGCAGGTCGGCTCTGTCGTTGGGCCCGGAACCGTCAATCTGTCCTCAGGGCTCAGTAAGACTTTCGCTATCACTGAGGGAGTCCGCCTGCGTGCCGAGGGTACCTTCACCAACATCCTCAATCACACCAACCTGGGCGATCCGAATATGGACGTCAGTAATCCAAGCTTCGGTCTGATCACCCAGAGCATCGGTTCAGATTTCGGCGGAGCGCGATCCGGCCAGGTCTCCATGCGTCTGGATTTCTAACCATTCCACTGCACGGAAAAAGGGCGCGGCCACCTGGCCGCGCCCTTTTTCGTGCGCTTCAAATAATTCCAGGCTCGACGATTCTGAAAGTTCTTATTCCGTGGCCGGGGCAGCGCGCATACATAATGGGAAGAAGATACTTGTACCTCGTAGAATTGGGCTCCGCTGTATCTTCCATCCCGGGTTGACAGGAATCATTCCTTGAAATTGCTTGCTAAGTTCAACATCCTGCTTCTGCTCATCTTTGGCCTTGGTCTCTTGTTGATTGCCTTGAACGCGCGCGGTTTTCTGCAGCGCCAGGCCAGCGCCCAGGTCAAGCATGAAGCAGAACTGCTTGCCGCAAGTGCCAGCGCCACCCGTGAATACACCGCGCAGTATGTAAGTCCTCTGATTGAGAAAACGTCCGAGCACTCCAGCAATTTTCTGCCGCAGGACATTCCTTTTTGCGCAACGACGACGACCTTCGCCGAGGTCCGGAAGTCCTATCCCGACTATGCGTACAAAGAGGCTGCCCTGAATCCCACCAATCCTCGGGATCGCGCAACTGATTGGGAGGCGGACCTGATTGATAACTTCAGGAACGATTCCGCGCACACTCACTTTGACGGGGTACGCGATACGCCTGCCGGCAGAACATTCTATTTCGCACTTCCCATCCGCGTAGAAACCGGCTGCCTGCAGTGCCATAGCCAGCCCAGCCTCGCGCCCCGCTCGATGATCAGGCATTATGGTGCGCGCAACGGCTTCGGGTGGCTACCCAATGAAGTAGTTGGTGCCCAAATCATCTCTGTACCGCTCAGCGTCCCGGAGCAGTTGGCGGCGAAGGGGTTCCGCGAGCTCATGGTGAACCTGGCCGCTATCTTCCTGCTCGCAATCCTGTGAATTGACTGCGGACTTTACCTTATCGTCATCCGCCCACTGCGCAGGATCTCGGCTGCTGTCGATCGCATCAGTACCGGAGATATCGATACCGAAACCCTGACCACACATGGCCGCGACGAGATCTCGCGCGTCACCCAGTCATTCAATCGCATGCATATAAGTCTGAAGAAGGCGATGGAGTTACTTAATAATTAACCTGGTGGACGGACGGGTTCGTAAGAACCGTTGTCGATCGCCATCATCAGCAATTTCTCGTGCTGCCTCTGTGTAGAGCTGATCCATGTCATTACACCGGGAAGCAAGCCGTCGAATTACAATCTTTGCAATCGGTCCGATAAAGCGAGCCAGGTGCCTGCATGCCTCCTCAAGCGCCTCCGGCATCTGCTCGGTTGTTGAAGAAACACGCCCGGCTGGTGTGCCGCCGGATGTCGATCCTTTCGCCGGAAGTGCAGGAACAATGGACGTCAAAGCTGCAGTCTCTTCCTCAAGTCCCTGGATTGCCCGCAAAAAATCCTCTGCATTCGCGAAGCGGTCCCGTTGATCCTTCTCTAGCGCCTTTGCGATGGCATTCGATAGTGCAAGCGGGATCTCTGGACGTACCTCGACCAGGGATCGCGGCTGCTCCGTGAGGTGTGCATTCATCAGTTCGAAAGACGTCGTCCCCTTCAGCGGCAACTCACCGGCGATCAACTCAAACAGTGTCACACCAAGTGAATACAGGTCTGACTGTGGAGTCGCCCTGCCGCGCTGAATCTGCTCTGGCGACATGTAGCTGAGTGAGCCAACCATTGCACCGGTCGCTGTAAGCGTGTTCGAAGCCTCGCTTGTAGCAATGCCAAAATCCAGCACTTTGACCGCGCCATTCGTTGTAACCATGATGTTCGCCGGCTTGATATCACGATGGACAACGCCAGCCTTGTGAGCGTAGTCAAGAGCAATAAGCACCTGCGATGCGAAACGGATCAGGGCCGGTAATTCGATAGCCGTTCGCCTGCTGCGCTGTCGCAGGTTCTCGCCTTCGACAAATTCCATCGCCATGATCAATTCATTGTCGTGGTAGAAAGCGTGGTGCAGTCCGGCAATATTCGGATGGCTGAGAGCTGCCAGTACCTGCACTTCCCGAAGGAAGCGATCAGCGGTTTCCTCATCATCGAGACGCTCCAGCAGTGCTACCTTGAGCGCATCATGCCGCTTCGAGATACGATGAAGGGCCTTGTAAACTGCGCCCAGTCCGCCAATGCCGAGCACCTGCGTGATCTCGTAATCGCCTACCCGTTGACCAATCCTGAATGCCACGGTCGCTCACCAATGCAGCGTGAATCCACATACATGCCTTCAAAGAACAGACCTTCGTTGCAAGGCCAGACATCAAATTCAGCAAGGCCGGTTGGGCTCGGCCCAGGAACGAACTACATGGAAGGCAGTGGACTCTTACTCGGCGCAAAGATGTCGTCCATCCGCGCCGGTGTTCCTTCGACGCGCTGCAATGAGGGATAGCGCAGGCCGCCGTGATAGTCGATCGAGATAGTAACTACTTTATCGTTCCGCCTAAAAACAAGCTCGATCGGCTTGGTGGTCTTTTCGGCTTCGACAATCGCCTTCTTCAAAACCTCAGCCGAGTAAACAGTGCCATTGACAGAGAGTAGTTCCATATCCGGAGTTACTCCTGCCTTGTATGCGGGGCTGTTCCACCATACATTTCCAACAGCGCCGGCTGCCCCCTCGTTCCTGCCGCGCGCTGACCCGATCGCGAAGCCAAGTGACGTCGAAAAATCGCCATAGCCACTGGAAGCTTCTGACTTCTCTACCCACTTGGCAGGCGTGTCCGTGTACACCAGCTTGTAGCCGCCACGCGTGAACCCATCCATCGGCACCTCCGGATGCAAGTCGTAAACACGCGTCTTCAGGAAATTGTCCCAGTCAAACGGCGCAACTGTATTCAGGGCTTTCACTATATCTTCAAAATGATAAGTGAAGGTGATATAGCTGCCGTTGTAAACACCATAAAACAGCTTCGCAAAATCGTCGAGCGACTTCTGACCATTCGTAAGTTCGCGGATCTTCGTGTCTGCATCCAGCCAGATCAACTCGCCTTCAGTGTAGTAATCCTCCGGCCTCTGCCAGCTCACCCAGGTAACAGGTGTACGTTGCGAAACAGTCGGCTGGTTAGTCGTATCGACCAGGGGCCGCCATGTGCGGCTCGGGCTGATCTCAAACCCTGCAGCAACCCGTGCAAACACATCCCGCGTATCAGACGGCGTGCGCAGACCCGCACGCGCCGTCAGCACATTGCCGAAATACTGAGTCATGCCCTCATACACCCACAGCAGGTCATCGCGCATGGGCACGTTGAAGTTCGGCGTCCAGAGATCAGCCGGGCGGCGGAATTTACCATCCCAGGAATGCGTGTATTCGTGGCCCAGCAGATCAACACCGCCAACTCCCGCTTCCCAGTCGGTGAAGTATTTACGGCCGTGACCATCTTCGCTCGATTGATGATGCTCAAGCCCAACTCCGCCGACCTTGTCGCTGAGCAGCAACAGGAAATCGTAGTGGTCATAATGGTGGGAGCCATAAAGCTTGTCCGCTTCGGCAGCCAGTCGTTTGTGCGCAGCCAGCTCGTCCGGAGTAACCTCAAGATCTTCCGGCTCATCCGCAAAAACATCCAGATGAACAATGTCGGTCGGCGTCGGCGACAGGTCAATTCGCTTGAAGTTCACTCCGCCATACAGCGGCGAATCGACCAGGGTATTCAAGGGCGTTGTCTTGAATTCAACAGTCGCACCATTCGCCGATCGGGTCTCGAGCGCCGTGGCATACTTCCATCCTTCCGGCAGTTTGAGCGTAGTGTCGAAGGGAATGTCGCGCGAGAAGTAGCCCGCGGGGTACATCAATACTTCATTCCATGCCAGGTCAATGATCTCGTTCGATACTTCGATACGACCCTCCGCATGCTTGATCGGCGAAAGATACTGAAAGTCGAGTCCGACGCTTTTTGCACCTGCGGTCAAAGGCACATGGAACGCATACACATTCACGCGGTCTCGCACCCATTGCACTCGCTGGCCATCCACCGTGGTGACGATGCCGCCGAGCTTCGAAATCGGTCCTGTTGGTGAGTGATTGCCTGGAATCCATTGCGGATAGAGCAGGATCAATTCCTTCGCGCCCTTTTCTACCGGGATGTCCTCATGCACGCTCGCAATGCGTCGCGCGTTGTCGCTCACATCTACCGAGAGCTTCACCGGCCCGACATACGCCTTGTCAACGGGGGCAGGTATTGCGGGCGGCATGGGATCCGGCTGAGGCAGCGGCTGCGGCATGGTCTGCGCGAAGACCGGCAGGGCACAGCCGAAGAAGGCGGCCGCAAGCGAGCGGCTCAAACGAAACGTGGAAGGAATCATGGTTAGAAGCAGTGTAAACGCGAATACGCTGTGAAACTCTCCTGCTCAAGAGATTCACAGCGCATTTTGTCAGATCAAGCTGCAGCAGCTATTCGCTGGCCGCCATCTCCAGTTGCTTCTTCAACGGCAGCGATTGCGAAGAACCACCGACGGCAAGGGTATAGGTCCCGCCAACCACCTTCATTTTTCCGCTCGTCTCGTCGTAAACCGAAAGATAAAGCGGATCAATATCGATGGAAACTTTTCGGTTCTGTCCCGGCTCCAGCATCACCTTCTCGAAGCCGACCAGGCGCTTCGGCGGCTCATCCGCAGAGGCTGGAAGCATCGCGTACACCTCGGCGACTTCCGCTCCCGCGCGCTTGCCAGTGTTCTTGATCGTGAAGGTGACCTTCGGCGTTTGTCCCGGCTCCGCATGCAGATCGGAGTAGCTGAAGGTCGTGTACGAAAGGCCGAATCCAAAGGGAAACAGCACTTCCTTATTCTCCGCGTCGTACCACTTGTAGCCGACTTTAAGGCCTTCATCGTAATGAACGCTGTATTGCGACCGAGCATCCGACCCCGCATTCACTGCATGCGTGCCCTGCCCTTTGTCTTCTTCGGGAAGCGGCGGAATAGTGGTATGCGGCAGGTCAGCATCTGCCAGCGGGAAGGTGTTCGCTGTTTTTCCGGACGGATTGACCGCCCCGGTCAGCACGTTCGCAAGCGCTGTCGCTCCGCGCGAGCCGCTGTACCACGCTTCCACAATGCCCTCGACTTTATCTGCCCACGGCATCAATGCCACGCTGCCTGTCTCCAGCACCACGATGGTGTGGCGATTGGCCGCGGCAACTGCATCTACCAGCGCATCCTGGTCATCCGGCAGTGCAAGCGTCGGCAGGTCCATTCCTTCGCTCTCCCACTGCTGCACAAAAACGATCGCCACATCCGACTGCTTTGCCGCGGCAGCAGCTGCCGCGATATCTTCACCCGCGTTGTACGTCACTTCTGCAGAAGGCATCGCGGCGCGTATTTGCCTGAGCGGTGATGTCGGGAACCAGACATGGTCCTGCCAATGCGTCGCGCCATAGCCCGGCGGTTTAATTGCATTGCCGCCTGGAGGATCCACCTGTGCCGAGCCGCCACCGGAAAGCATGCCAACATCCGCATGTGCGCCGATCAAAGCAATGCTGTGCACCTTACCCTCCTGCAGAGGAAGGACATTTTTCTCATTCTTCAGCAGGACGATCGAGCCTTCTTCGATATGCTGCGACACATCAAGATCATGCTCTACGTCGACGACACTTTTCTGCACGGGATAATCAATTACTCCGTCGGCAAAATAAGATCGCAGCATGCGGCGCGCATGATCATCGATTTCGGCGACCGACACCCGTTTTGCTTCCACTGCTTTCTTGAGCGCTGGCCCAAAATAATCAGCCATCGGCTCTTCGTTATCCAGGCCCGCATGCGACGCCTTCACAGTCGAATGCGTGCCGCCCCAGTCCGAAAGCACGAAGCCCGGAAACCGGAATTCACCCTTCAATATTTCCTTCAGCAAGTAGTCGTTTTCGCAGGCGTAGTCGCCATTGATGCGGTTGTACGAGCACATCACCGCACCAGGATGCGCATCACGAATACCAATCTGAAAGGCCAGCAGGTCGCTTTCGCGCATCGCCCGCTTGGAGATCACTGCGTTCACAATGTTGCGGCCCGTCTCCTGGTCGTTGATGGCGTAATGCTTGATGTCTCCAATTACATGCTGCGCCTGTTCGCCGGTCATCAACTGTCCTACCAGAGTTCCCGCCAGCACCGGGTCTTCGCCGAGATACTCAAACGTGCGGCCATTGCGCGGTTCGCGCGTCAGGTTCACGCCGCCACCAAGAGTCATGTTGTAACCCTGCGCGCGCAACTCGCGCCCGATCAGCGCGCCGTACTCATACGCTGCTTTGCGGTCCCAGCTTGCAGCGGCACCTGCATTGCTCGGCAGCGCAGTTGAATAGCGGCCGTTCTTGCCCGAGGCGCGCACACCGTACGCTGCATCCGACATGTTGATACCAGGAATTCCAAGCCGCGCGATCGGCGCAACATAGCCCGCGCCATCATTCGATTGCGATGTGAGCGGCATCTGCCATTGCGGCTCGCCCGCCATGCCATTGCCATGAAGCAGTAGGATCTTCTCATCCATGGTCATCTGCTTCAGCACCAGGTCCGCGCGCTCATCGGGGCTCAGGCCCGTGTCCATCCACGGAAAAGACTTTGTTTCGACCGCCTTATGAGCCGTCTTCTGTCCGGCATGACCTTTTGAAGATTGCGCATTTGCTGCGCAGGCCGCCGCAGCCAATGTCCCCGCCAGTATCCATGTACCCAGTATCCCGAAACTGCTCTTCATGCTTCTGCCCCTGTTTCTCAATCGTTCGTGCAGGCCAAGTCTATGCAATGCAGCAGGAATGTGCCAGAGCGGGTCACGCCAGGCTGGTAATTCCGCGGAAACACTCCTGTTTTAACAGCGCCGCAGTAGTAATCCGCTGTTACACTCCAACGCATGTCCCGTCCGAGTGCTCGCTTTTCCTTATTGGCCATAGCTGTCTGCATGGCCCCGATGGCTTATAGCCAGGCAGCCAGAAGACCCATGGTTCCCGATGACCTGGCGAAACTCGCGCGCGTCGGCAATCCCATCCTCTCGCCCGATGGTAAATTGGTAGCTTACACTGTTTCGAATATCGACACGGACGACGACAAGAGCATCTCGCAGCTATGGATGGCAAGCTGGGACGGCTCTGAAGACCTGCAGCTGACTTACGGAGCAGAATCAGTGAGTGCTCCGCGGTGGAGCCCGGATGGAAAATACCTCGCCTTCACTTCATCGCGGCCCGGCAAAGCCAAGGGCGACCAGGTGTGGGTAATGGATCGGCGCGGTGGTGAAGCGCGTCAATTGACTGACGTGAAAGAGGACCTCGGCGACTATCGCTGGTCGCCTGATTCGCAGCAGCTGCTGCTGACCCTGACCGCGAAGGACGAGCCGGACACAGACGACAAGAAAGACGGCAAGCCAAAGCCGTCGAAGCCAATCGTAATCGATCGCTATCATTTCAAGCAGGACGTCGAAGGCTATCTGACCGACAAGCATGCTCATTTATTTCTGTTCGATATCGCGAGTAGCCAGTTAAAGAAGCTGACGAGTGATGACAGGTTCGACGAAGACGAAGCAGAGTGGTCGCCAGACGGCAAGCTCATCGCATTTGTCAGCAACCACGACGCGCCGGATCCCGACCGCACGCAGAATAGCGACATCTTTGTCGTCGAGGCTAAGCCCGGCTCTGCTCCGCGAAAACTAACCAGCTTCACTGGTACGGATAATGGTCCGCTCGCCTGGAGCGCCGACAGTCAGTTCATCGCCTATCGCCAGGGCACTGAGCAGGGTTACTCGATGTATGACCTGCCCCGGCTCGCTGTTGTTCCTGCCGCTGGAGGTGAGCCGAAGATCATCGCTCCCGCGCTTGATCGCACCATAAGCCGGCCGCTCTTTACCGGCGATGGTCACGCATTGCTGACGACAGTAGAAGATGACCGCGTCCAATACATCGCAGAAGTAAATCTCGCTCCGCGGGGCAAGGAGAACCTGACCCAGTTGGCGCCGCGCGAAGGCGTTGCCAGCGGGCTTTCAGAACAGGCCGGCCATATCGTGACCCTCTGGTCGAACGACGCGTCGCCGGCAGAAATCTTCGCCGTCGAAGGCGGCAGGCTGCGACAGTTGACCACCCATAACAAGGCGCTGCTCGACCAGCTCGATCTCGCGAAGACGACCAACATTTCCGCAAAGACGAAAGACGGCAATGAGGTCCATGGCCTTCTCACCATGCCAGTCGGCTACAAATCCGGCACCAAATTGCCGATGCTCCTGCGCATCCATGGCGGTCCCACGTCGCAGGATGCGCACGACTTCTCCGTCGAGCGGCAACTATTCGCGGCGCATGGCTACGCTGTGCTCAATGTGAATTACCGCGGCAGCACTGGACGTGGCCACGACTACTCCAGGACCATCAGCGCCGACTGGGGTAACAAGGAGGTCAAAGACCTTCTGGCAATGGTCGACGCAGCCGTCGCCACCGGCAACATTGACGCCAGTCATCTCGGCATCGGCGGCTGGAGCTACGGCGGCATTCTCACGGATTACACCATCGCCTCGGACACTCGTTTCAAAGCAGCTTCGAGTGGAGCCGGCACTGGCAATCTGTTCGGCATGTACGGCATTGATGAGTACATCCAGCAGTACGACAACGAGCTTGGACCGCCATGGAAAAATCCCGAGCTCTACATGAAGCTCTCCTATCCCTTCTTCCATGTTGAGAAGATCAGGACGCCGACGCTCTTCATGGGCGGCGATAAGGATTTCAACGTATCACTTGCCGGTGGTGAACAGATGTACCAGGCGCTGAAAAGCATCGGTGTCCCGGCTGAGTTGATCGTGTATCCCGGCCAGTTCCACGGCTTCACGCGGCCAAGCTTCATCCGCGACCGCTATATCGCGTGGTTCGGCTGGTATGACAAGTACGTGAAGTAGGTTCACTTGGAAATAACTACAGCAACAAAAAGGCCGCCAGCGATGGCGGCCTTTTTGATTCATGCAGCAGGGCTTAGAAGTTGATCCGCGCACCAAACTGCAGCTGACGCATATACGGCTGACCACTGCCCGAGATCGCGCTGTCGACACTGGTGATTAAGCCAGGGTCGCCAGTAGTGCAATCCACGCAGCGGGAGTTCGTACCGTTCGGCAGGCCGAGTGGTACATGGTTGAAGACGTTGAAGGCCTGGAACTGGAACTGGCCACTCACGCGCTCGGTCACGCTGAAGTTCTTGAAGAGCGAAGCATCAGCAAAGTAGTCAGTCGGGCCATGGAAGCTGTTGCGGCCAATGTCGCCAATGGTGCCAAAAGCTCCACGCTCAAAGGGTCCGGAGACACTACCATTTGTAGTCAGCGGAGCAACCGGTGAGAAGATCCGCCGGCTGCCAGTGGTCGCGTCAAAGCCAGAAGCATTATGAACAAAACCCTGCGCAGCTCCATCGCTGACCTTATTCGGACGGCAATCACTTGAGGAACCGGGGCTGCTCGAGTTTGTGTCGATGTCCTGGTCCGATCCGCACTCACTATACGTCGGAGTAAACGGCAAGCCGCTCTCCCACGTCGTGGTGCCGGCAAGCTGCCAGCCGCCAACGGCGTAGTTCAGCCAGCGATTGCTCGTATTCGCAAACATCTTGTCCTTGCCAAATGGCAATTCATAGATGCCACTCAATACAAACAACTGGTTGCGGTTTGTATCGCTGGGTCCTTTCTCAACATGGGGATCATTGTTGAAGTAAGTCGAGCCATAGTTCAATGCATGCGACCAGGTATAGTTCGCCAGCAGCTGGAAGCCGTGAGCAAAGCGCTGCTCGACCGTGGTCTGCAGTGCGTTATAAGTCTCACGTGCATTCGGAGCTACAGAGTTGATGTCCTGCGAGCAGCAGACATTTCCCGTGCCGGGCAGGAAGCGGTTGTAGTAAGGCCGACGCTGATCGCGGCTGAGCACACCAGGCGTTGTGTTGGCGTCTGTCGCATTCAGATCAGCCGGGTTGGTAGGCAGGAAAGGCTCATTCAGGTTGTAGCCTTCCGTCTCACCCGGATAGACCCGCTCACCAATATTGCCAATGTAACCAAGCGTGAAGGTCATCTGCTTGGTAAGCTCCTGCTGCATCGTCAGGTTGAACTGATCAACCTTCGGCAACAGCAGGGTGTTTGGACGAATGTCATAGCCCACGCCATTCACGATCGGGATCAGGCCATTTGCCGGGATCGGCGTCGCTGCCGGACGAGCCGGCAATGTTGCAAAGGTATAAGCAGGTGTGGACGCACTGGTACTGCCGACATTCTCTGCCGTAAGCGCCGGAATGTTATGCGAAAGCGCCGAACCGAAGATGGTACCGAAGAAGCCTACGTTGTCGTAGACCTGTCCGATAGCACCGCGGATCACGGTACCCTCACGCACCTGGTAAGCAAAACCAAACCGGCCGCCCAGGTTCAGGAAGTCAGTGTGCTCGTTGCCATTGGTGCCGACTCCGCCGATGCCGGCGACACGGATCACTCCGTTCGTCAGGTCAGTGAAACCACCCTGACCATTGCTGGTCACAGTCTCAGGGAAGATGATGTCCCAGCGAACGCCGTAGTTAATCGTTAGCTTGGGAGTGACACGCCAGCTGTCCTGCCCATAGAACGCACCACGCTTCTGGTGCGTCGCTGCATCAGGATCAAAGACATCGAAGCGCTGGAAATTTGCTACCTGTCCTTGAAGTACCGACAGAAGTCCGAGGCCGGCAGTGCCACCGGCTGCGGTGTTCGCGTTTGTGCTGTTGCTGAAGAAAAGTTCTCCGGCACGATTGTTGTCGCTGGCATTGCGCAGGTTGAACGCATAGCGCAGATCGCCGCCGAAACGAACCGAGTGGTTGCCGAAGGTCTTCGTCCAGTTGTTGTTGACCTGGAAAACCTGTTCGCTTTCACGCAGGGGGCAGTTGCAACCCTGATTGCCAAAAGGGCTGACGCTGCCGTCAACGACGTTGTAGGTCGGCGAGCCTGAGGTATCGGCATTGCCGGTATTCAGGTTTGGCAAGCCAGCGGCTGTCGCTGGAAATGTTCCGGCATCGATCTTGTTCTCATCAACGTGATAGTCTAGGAAACCAAATCGGAAGTCCGTTAGCAGGCTGGAACTCAGCGCGTAATCGAAGCCTGCGGCCGCGCTCTGGTTCTGAACTGTATCCGTACCTGTTGTACCGCCGAGGCCAAAGCCTCCACCGCCTGCTGCGCCAAAGACCGGCTCGCCGAACAGTGTAAAGCGCGAGTAGTCGTAACGCGCGAATGCATGCAGACCGCTGGTCACCTGGTCATCCAGGCGGATGTCAGCCTGGTCGCCATTGTTGTTGCCATTGCCTGAGCCGGCATAGTTGTTGGAAATTGCGCCCGCTGCACCGTTGTTGGGAGATGGCAGCGCACTCAGCAGCGCAATGCCCTGCGGCGTGAGTGGCGTAACTGCTTTCGTAAGGACGCCGCCACCGTACTGCGACAAATCGCAGGTAGCACTTCCGGCATTTAGACAGGTGCTGCGCACCAGCGCCGTCGGCACATTCTGGAGCAGACTCGTACCAATCTTCTGACGTGTTCCCTGGTAGTCGCCAAAGAAAAATGCCTTGTCTTTGATGATCGGGCCGCCGATCGAACCGCCGAACTGGTTATAAAGCTGGCTCGGAATGTACTTGCCGGTGACCGGGCTCGGCTGTGACTGGCTGAACGGATCCCGTGCTTCGAGGTCGCCGCTGCGGCGGAATTCAAAGACGTCGCCATGAATGCTGTTACCGCCCGAGCGGGTCTGCGCCGATACGTTGCCGCCGATCGCGCCGCCAAATTCTGCCGGGAAGTTTTCTGTATCAATTTTCGATTCACTGACCGAATCGAGAGTAGGGTTCACGACGATGATGCCGTCGATCGGCTCACGATTGTCCGTTCCATCCAGGTAGTAACCGAGTGAACCGTAGTTCGAACCGTTCACTTCAAGTGATTGCGTGCCCTGCGGATTCTCCGTCGGCGCAATATTGAACGAACCGCGCTGTACACCTGGAGTCAGCAGGGCGAACGTCGTGAAGTTGCGGTTCTGGTTGGGCAGGTTCTGCAGCTGCTTGTTGTCGATGACAGTGCCGACGTCGGCGCGGTCTGTCTGCAGCGCAGCTGCTTGTGCCGTTACGGTCACAGTCTGGCTGGCGCCGGCTGCCTGGAAGACCAGGTTCACCTGCGGCGACGTGTCGGCAGAGATCACGACATTATCAGCCTCGGCAGGCGAAAATCCCTGTGCCGTCGCCTTCAGCGAGTAGCTGTCTGGAATGAGCCGTGAGACCGAGTAGTTGCCGCTCGCATTCGACTGGACTGTCTGCGTCGTTCCCTTGGCAGTGTCGGTCACGACGACCGTGGCATTCGGAACGGCAGCCCCGGACGAATCGGTGACCGTGCCAACGATCGAACCAAAGACGGCCTGCGCCTGCAGGCGTGATCCGGACAGAATTACCAGCACAGAGAAAAGGAATGCTGCGGTGAAGGGATGAAGTCGAGCTGCCTTGAAATGCGAGGTTCGGGACAGCGGAATACGAACAAGTGAAGACGAATTACGTGGAATCACTGCGGTCTTGCCTCCGTTTAATACTGCGGTGGCAGGGAGATCGCTCTTCATCCAAGGGTTCAACCGGCCATTTTTCCGGCCAGCGTGGATGCGCATCCCTGCACAAGAAAAGGCGTCCGGGACCAGGAAGAATGCATCTTCTATAGGGAACCCGCCAGGCCTTTCGGTAGTACGCACGATCGCTCACGATCGTGCGTTGGTTACAACTTGGTGAACCGAGTAGGTTGCCTTGCTATTAGCAAAATATTCATCTGCCGTACCATTGGATGTCTCCAGCAGCCAAAATGAAGCCTGAAATTGCAAGAAAGCATCTGATTTAACGAATGACCCCCACCCAGGTACGGAATAGCAGATTCGAGAGAACGCTCGCTAGCGCCAAGCGCACCATGGTTGTAAGCGAGATCGTAAGCCTGGCGTTCGACAGCTTTCGAGCCAACAAGGTCCGCTTCGCGCTGACCGCGCTTGGGATGGTCATCGGTTCCGCCTCGCTCATCCTCGTCACAACCATTGGCCTGACCGGTAAAAACTACGTCCAGAAACTGATCCAGGGCATTGGCACGAACATGATCGAGGTCGAATACTCCGGCGGCGGGGCCGGCTCGGTCGGCGATACAGAACGCAATGACCTGCTCACGCTCGATGACGAGCGGCAGGTGGACGCGGACGTGCCGAGTGTCGCAGCCTCGTCGCCCATGCTTGAAATCCGGGAACGCATCTCATTCGGATCTGGCGTCACCAAGGACATTTTGGTGCTGGGCGTTTCGCCCCAGTATCGCGATGTGCGCAACCTGGTGGTGAAATACGGGCGGTTTTTTGACGAGGAAGACGAAGAAGCGCACGCCAAGGTGGCAGTCGTCACGGCAGAATTCGCCCAGCAGATGTTCGGCGGCATGGACGCGGCCGTCAACCAGAGTTTCCAGATCAGCGGTATCCCTTTCACCGTCATCGGGATATTCGCGGAACGGGTCGACACCTTCGGCCAGTCGGAGATTGCCGACCAGACCGTACTTATTCCCTACTCCGTCGGCCGTTACTTCACCGGTACGGATACCGTGAAGCAGATCTTCTTCTCTGTCCGGGACCCGAACGAAGTAGAAGAAGCGTCAAATCAGATTATCGCCGTCATCCACAGTCGCCATCGGCCGGACTCGGTTTACAAACCGCAGACCCTGACCCAGTTGATCACGGTTGCAGGGAAATCGGCGGATGCGTTGACGGCTGTCCTGCTATTGGTAGCCCTTGTGACGCTGGCAGTCGGCGGCGTCGGCATCATGAACATCATGCTTGCCAATGTCCGGGCGCGCATTCGGGAGATCGGCATCCGCAAGGCCCTCGGCGCAACATCCCGCGAGATCAAACTGCAGTTCCTGGTGGAAGCCGTCCTGATTTCGCTGGCGGGCGGGATCGTAGGATCAGTGCTCGGCATGGCGATTCCGCTTTCGGTCCGCCTGTTTACCAGCTATGCCATTCCGATCAAGGGACTGTCCGTCATTATCGCGCTGCTCTCATCGATGGTGGTTGGAGTGATCTTTGGCACGCTTCCGGCCACGCGCGCAGCGCAACTGGATCCGGTCGAGAGCCTGAAGTACGAATAGTCAGCCCGCCCGCTGGAAAGGCCTGCGGCTACATCACGAAGGCTACTTTTTCCAGTTCCTCCTGCATACGAAGCAGGTTGCGCGGGCCGCCCTCTATGCGCAGCATCGCGTCGCGGATCTGGTGAGCACATGCGCCATAGCCGCGACCCGTCAGAAATTCGCTGACGATATCGGCAGCCTGCCATGAGTCGACTGAGTCTTTGTCCAATTCCATACGAAGAGTTCTTAGCTCTTCCTTGGTGAATTTCTCAATCGGTGCGCGCTCGGCCATTTCTCTCCTTCGATCTACCGCAGACTGCCTGATCTACAACAGGGTTTCAAAAGTTGGACACCAATTCGGCTCGAAGCGCCGCATGAGAAGTGTCCAATAGTTCTAGCTTTCGCCACTCTTCTGGTGATAGTTACGCTGCGGCGTCGGAATTGGATTCAGTTCGAGGTACTTCGCCCGGATATGGTACGCCTGCATACGAAACCGCACGCGTCGGGGGAACTCATGCAGTGCTTCAATCAAGCGCTCTGTCCGGGATCAGGACGGGGATGCCGTCGACGATCGGATAACGACGCGCGCAGACAATGCAGATTACAACCGGCTCGCCCTTATGCTGATCCACGGCCAGCGGACTCCAGCAAACGGGGCAGGCGAGGAGCGCCAGGGCGGACGCCATGGGAGCAGTCATACTTCCAGTCTACTTGCGCCGGCAGGCAAGACCGGGGTTATGCAGTTCCGCGGTCCACATCAAGTACCATAAACATCGGGAGACATTGAACAGGAATGGCTGAAAGCACCAGCGCGATACCTTACGCGACCCACGCCGTCGCACGCATCCTGAACGGTACTGCGATCGCGGCAGAGATCCAGCAGGAGGTCGCAGCGGACGTGGCTCAACTCGCGGCGCAGGGCATCCGGCCCGGCCTGGCCGCGGTGCTGGTCGGCCACGTGCCGGCCTCCGAGATCTACGTCCGCAGCAAGGTGAAAACCTGCGGCGAGCTGGGCATCTACAGCGACCTGATCACCCCTCCCGATACTGTCACCACGGCAGAAATGCTCGGACTCATCGCGAGCTTGAATGCGCGCGATGATATCGACGGCATCCTGTTGCAGCTGCCCCTCCCGCCGCAGGTAGACGCCAAGCGGCTTCTCGAGGCAGTCGCGCCCGAAAAAGACGTCGACGGTTTCCACCCCGTGAGCGTGGGCCGTCTGCAGACTGGCCAGCCGGCCCTTGCGCCTTGCACAGCCGCCGGGATCATCGAGATCCTCAAGCGGAGTGGCATCCCCATCGCCGGCAAGGAAGCTGTGGTCCTGGGCCGCAGCGATATCGTAGGCAAGCCGACGGCGATCCTCCTGCTGCAGGAGAACGCGACTGTCACCATCTGTCATTCACGCACACAAAACGTCGCCGAACATTGCCGCCGTGCGGACATCCTGGTCGCCGCCATCGGCCGGCCCGGCTACGTGACGCCGGACATGGTCAAGCCGGGCGCGACGGTCATCGATGTCGGCATCAACCGCGTCACCAGCCGTGAAGAATTTGACAAATTCTTTGCCGGCGACGCGCGTCGTGAAGAAATGTTCCTGCTCAAGGGTTCGACCCTGGTCGGCGATGTCCACCCTGCTGCCTTTGCTGTCTCCGGCGCCTACACGCCGGTTCCGGGCGGCGTCGGCAAGCTGACGATTGCCCTGCTGATGGCCAACACAGTGCGCGCAGCCCGTCTGCGCCGCGGCATGCCGGTCTAGCCCCACCATGCTGAGAGTTGGACTCACAGGTGGCCTGGGCAGTGGCAAGTCGACTGTTGCGGCCATTCTGCGCGAATGCGGCGCCGATGTCATCGAAGCCGACGCCATCGGGCGCACGTTGATGGAGCCCGGCCAGCCGGTCTTCGCCGCCATCGTCGACCATTTCGGCAAACAGGTCCTGCGACCGGACGGCTCTCTCGATCGCCGCACGCTGGCCGACCTTTCGTTCCAGCAGGGACGTGTTCGCGAACTATCGCTGATCGTGCATCCGGCAGTAATCGCTGCGCAGGAAAAATGGATGCGTGAACTCTTCGCCCGCAAGCCCGAAGCTGTCGCCGTCATTGAATCAGCACTGATCTTTGAAGCCGACCGCGACGGGACCGTTCCGGGCTGGCGTCAGCGCTTTGACTGCGTGATCTTGGTGACTGCGCCGCGCGCACTCCGCATCGAGCGTTTTATCCAGCGTGCCGTTCTGCCTGCGAACGATCCCGCCGGACTGGCGGCCCTCCGCGCAGATGCCGAATCCCGCATCGCATCTCAGATTCCAGACGAAGAAAAAATTCCGTTCTGCGATATCGTTCTTGAAAATACCGGGTCTTTAGAAGACATGCGCCTGGCTGTGAAATCGATCTGGGAACAGCTTTCAGCACAGTCTGTGCCGCAGCCAGCGGCTGCTTCTGCCAGGCAGGCGCAAAATTGATTCACGAGAGGGACGTTTGATGAAACGTCAAAAAACACTGCGCCGCCTGTTCCTGATCTGCCTGTTCGTCGGCGCGTTCTGGTACATCGTCTCCGGCAAGAACTTCATGAGCATCGGCCACCTGCCGATCACGAGCGGCGAATTGCCGAAGCTCAGTCTGCCCATTCACATCACCGAGGCGAGCGCCGACCAGGCCTACGACTCGGAAGAGCAGAACAACATGAGCGTCTACCATCATGTGCTGCCGGCAGTCGTCAACATCACTTCGACCTCGGTGTCTTACAACTTCTTCTATGGAGCCGTCCCGCAGCAGGGCCAGGGCTCGGGCTTCATCATCGACAAGCAGGGCCACATCATCACCAACTACCACGTGATTGAAGGAGGCCGCGAGATTGAAGTCACAGTCGGGGACAAACGTCGCTACAAGGCCAAGGTGGTCCTGCGCGACAAGGGCGACGACCTCGCCCTGCTGCAGATTGACGCGCCCAACCTGACGCCGGTCGTGCTGGCTGATTCGAAGAACCTGCAGGTCGGCCAGAAAGTATTCGCCATCGGCAATCCCTTCGGCCTGAATGGCACCATGACGACCGGCATCATCAGCGCGCTTCGATCAGTCCGTGGACCGGAAGGCAACCTGATCGACAACGCTATTCAGACGGACGCTGCCATCAATCCCGGCAACTCCGGGGGCCCGCTGCTGAACCTGCATGGTGAGGTCATCGGCATCAACTCGCTCATCGCCACTGACCCCAACGCGCAGGTAGCCGTCGAGCAGAGTGCCGGCATCGGCTTCGCGATTCCCATCAACACCGCAAAAGCCGTGCTGCAGGATTTCGCCCAGTACGGCCGCATCCGTCGTCCGTCACTCGGCATCGTATCGCTGCCCGTCGGGCCGGACCTGGCCGAGCAGATGGGCCTTGCAGCCAATGCCGGCGTCCTGATCCAGCGAACACTGTCGGGCGGCGCAGCAGATCGCGCAGGTTTGCGCGGTGGCACTGAACAGGCCTATCTCGGCAACACCCTCATCTATCTCGGCGGCGACCTGATCGTTTCGATAGCAGGCCAGCCCGTCACCAATACGCAGGACATCAACGACATCATGAACCAGCACCGCGCCGGCGACTCTGTGCAGGTCACTTTTTATCGCGGCAAAGTAAAAAGAACCATCAGCCTGACACTCGGCGAAGCAGGCGAGCAGCAGGAAACACAGGCCTAAACTACAAACAGCCAGCACCCCGAAACCGGAAACGAAGGGCAACAACAAAACTATGAGCCACTGGATCGCAAAAGATATTCCCTTGCAGGCCGGCAAACTTGCCATCATCACCGGTGCGAACAGCGGCATTGGCTACCATTCAGCATTGGAACTGGCACGAGCCGGCGCCACTGTCATCCTCGCCTGCCGCAATGAACAGAAGGCAGCCGAGGCCAAGGCGAAGATCATTGTGGCTGTCCCGCAGGCGCAGGTCGAGGTCGCCAAGGTGGACGTCGCCGATCTCGATTCCATCAAGACCTTTGCCGAAGCCTTCGTAGCGAGTGACCGCAAGCTCGACATCCTCATCAACAATGCCGGTGTCATGGCTTATCCCACGCGCCAGGCAACAAAGCAGGGCTTCGAGGCGCAGTTCGGCACCAATCATCTCGGACACTTCGCGCTGACCGGCGAGCTGATGCCTGCGCTCATCAGGACGCCCGGCAGCCGCGTCGTTACTGTTGCTTCCATCGCGCATAAGGGTGGTCGCATGCGCTATGAAGATCCCAACTGGGAGCGCGACTATGATCCGCGCAAAGCGTACTCGCAGTCGAAGCTGGCGAACGTGCTGTTCGGACTCGAACTCGACCGTCGTTTGAAGCGCGCCGGCAAGGATGTGAGCAGCATCATCGCTCACCCGGGCGTCGCTTCGACCAACATCGTGGCCAATGGCATGGGCACCGACGTCAAAGCGAAAATCGCCGGCGTCGTCATCTCACTCTTCGCCCAATCAGAGGCGCGCGGGGCTCTGCCGATTCTCTACGCCGCCACCTCGCCGGATGCAAAATCCGGCCATTATTACGGCCCCGATGGCATCGCGGAGATCAAGGGCAATCCCGTCGAAGTCAAGCCGCGGCCACAGGCGCTCGACCCCGTCAGTGCGGCCCGGCTCTGGCACATCTCCGAGCAGATGACAGGGGTTGAATACGTCGGCGTTTCCTAAGCAGCTAATACGGGAGAAAACCTTTGGCACCAACATCCACTTTATTTGACCTTACTGGCAAGACAGCCGTCGTCATCGGCGGCACTTCCGGCATCGGCCGCGCCATCAGCCTGGGTCTGGCCCATGCCGGCGCCGACGTCGTCGCCTCCGCGCGCCGTCCGGAGCAGGTGGAGAGCACTGCCGCGGAGATCGAAGCTGCCGGCCGCAAAACCATTCGTCAGCCCAGCGATGTACTCGATGCTGCGTCGTTGCACACACTGCTTGGCGTATGCGAAGCACACTTCAAGCAGGTCGACATCCTGGTCAACTGTGCCGGCATCATCAAACGCGCGCCCACCGTTTCCTTTCCCGAAATTGAGTGGCAGAAGATCGTGGACGTCAACCTGACCGGAACACTGCGGGCCTGCCAGATCTTCGGTGCGCACATGCTGAGGAACAAGGCCGGACGGATCATCAACATTGCCTCCCTGAACACCTTCGTCTCGCTCACCGAGGTCGCAGCCTATGCCTCCAGCAAAGCAGGTGTCGCAGCTCTCACCCGCTCGCTGGCAGTGGAGTGGGCAAAAGAGGGCGTCCTCGTCAATGCAATTGCGCCCGGCGTCTTCCGCACCGACCTGAACGCGAACCTGCTGGACAATTCACCCCGCGGCAAGGAACTGCTGATGCGCACACCCATGGGCCGCTTCGGCAAGACAGAAGAACTGCAGGGCGCGGCCATCTATCTCGCGTCCGCTGCCTCGTCATTCGTGACTGGCCAGATCCTGGTGGTGGACGGCGGTTTCCTTGCGAGTGGCGTAAACCAGTAACGCACCCGGCCCGGCTTGAAGCAGGGCGCCTGAACTCTTTCAGTTACTAACTTCCGTTTGGGCAGTTACACTCCCTGCAACACCCTCACTGCTATGCACGGAAGGTACATGTCGATCTCTGAAGAGCCGAAGCAATTGAAGGCAAAACCGAAGAAGGCCACCGGGTCCGAAAAAGTCATGAAGTCTGGCGAAAAAGTGAAGGCGCAGGCCGGCAAGAAACCTCTGCCCATGAACCTGAACCGGCTCGCCGAACACCTGGGCTTATCCCCGACCACCATCTCTCTGGTTCTGAATGACTCGCCTGCCGGCCGCGCCATCCCTCAGCGGACGCGCGATCGTGTAAGCGAGGCTGCTGAGCGTTTCGGCTACCGCCCGAATTTCTTTGCGCGCTCGCTGCGTATGAGCAGCAGCATGTCCATCGGCGTCATCTCTCCTGACCTGAGCGAGGGCTACTTTACCCAGGTGATGGGCGGCGTTGAAGAGCAGCTGTCGAAAGCCAAGTACTTCTACCTGACAGCCAGTCATCACTGGGAAGAAAAACTGATCGCGCGGTACTCAACCATGCTCGAGGAGCGTGCCGTTGACGGCTTCCTCCTGCTCAATACGCCGTGTGTCATTGAAAGCTCACGCCCGGTGGTCACGATCTCGTCTGACCGTCGCGGCGCGGCGCACACGAACATCGCGCTCGACCACGATAAGGCCGCCGAGCTTGCGCTGAGTCACCTTCACCAGCTGGGCCACCGACAGATTGCCTGCATGCGTGGTCCGGAGCTGATTGTCGATTCAGAGTATCGATGGATCGGCATTGAACGGGCCGCGAAAGCACTGGGCCTGAGACTGGATGCCGACCTGAGCATCCAGCTTTCGGATAGCCGCTCGTCACCCCAGGTCGGGTATGAGGCAGTTAACAAACTGCTGGCAAAGCGCAAAGCTTTTACTGCCATCTTCTGCTTCAACGACATCTCGGCAATTGGCGCCATGTCCGCCATTCGCGACCATGGCCTTTCCGTGCGGGGTGATATCTCGGTCGTCGGCTTTGATGACATCGTGAGTGCGTCCTACCAGGCACCCAAGCTGACGACCGTTCGCCAGCCACTGCGCGAGATGGGCATAGAAGGCGCCCGGATGCTGCTCGAGCAGATCAAGACACCCGCAAAGGAATACCCGGCAGAGATCCTGATGCGCCCGGACCTTATTGTGCGCGAATCAACTGGTCCGGTCAGCGCGGGTAAACACTAGGCGCGAACGTAGCGCCGGCCTTCAATACGATACTCGCCCGACAGCACCAGTCGAATGGCTTCTGTGTAGGCAGTGTGCTCTTCCCCAAGCAGCCGGCCGGCGAGCATTTCGGCCGTGTCGGCATCTGTAACAGTAATTGCACGCTGCATGACGATGACGCCGTGGTCGAGCTCTTCATCCACAAAATGCACCGTGCAGCCCGCCACCCGGACGCCGTAATCGAATGCCTGCTGTTGTGCATGCAAGCCCGGAAACGCAGGCAGCAGCGATGGATGAATATTCAGGATGCGCCGGGGGAATGCCTGGATAAATCCGGGGGACAACAGCCGCATGTAGCCTGCGAGGCAGACCAGGTCCACGTTGTTCTTCTGAAGTGTAGAAATGATCTCCAGATCATGCTCGGCGCGCTTGCGGCCTCTGGCTTCAATGGCTACTGCGTTGAAGCCACGCTGCGTGGCTGCTGCGAGTCCGGGCGCATCAGCAAGGTTCGAGATCACGACTGCGATCTCTGCACCGGGCAGGCGCCCCTGCGCAATCGAATCAGCGATAGCCAGGAAATTCGAGCCGCGGCCGGATAGCAGTATGCCCAGCCGATGCTTCTTCGACTCAGCCGTGCTCATCAGCTGTAAATAACCTTGCGGTCCTGGGAAGGATCGTTCTTGACTGCCGGCTTCACGATGCGGCCGATGACATGAAACTTTTCATCGGCCCGGCTGAGAAGCGCCTGCGCCTTCTTGAATTTCTCCGCAGGAATGACGGCGATCATGCCGATGCCCATGTTGAACGTCCGCAGCATCTCGTCCTGGCTCACCGCGCCCAGTTCGCGAAGATGTTCGAAGATCGGGAGTACCGGCCAGCTGCCAATCTCTACCTGCGCCACACAGCCGCGGGGCAGAATGCGCGGCAGATTTTCCGTAATGCCACCGCCTGTAATGTGCGCGAAGCCGACGGCGAGGTCTGCAGCCGCCAGTTTCTTGATGATGCTGAGATAGCTGCGATGCGTCTTCATCAGTGCAGTGCCCGCTTTCTCATGAATCGCATTCACGAAGTGGTCTGCACGGTAGCCGGCGACTTCGAAAAAGAGTTTGCGCGCGAGCGAATAGCCGTTGGTGTGCAAGCCGGTTGAGGGCAGCCCCACAAGCACATCGCCGGGCTGGATCTTCGCCCCGGTAATCAGCTGTTCCTTATCGACGACGCCGACGATGAAGCCGGCAAGGTCGTATTCGCCATCGGCGTAAAAACCGGGCATCTGGGCTGTTTCACCGCCAATCAGGGCGCAGCCGTTGGCCTTGCAGGCATCAGACAGGCCGGTGACAATCTTTTCAATCAGTTCATCACCGGTATTACTGTCGAGTTTGCCGGTCGCCAGGTAGTCCAGAAAGAAGAGCGGCGTCGCGCCCTGTACTGCGATGTCGTTGACACAGTGGTTGACCAGGTCTGCGCCCACCGTGTGGTGTATGCCGAGTTCAAAAGCGACCTTGAGCTTGGTGCCGACACCATCAGCACTCGAAACCAGCACAGGCTGCTTGTATTTGGTGGTGTCGAGTCCAAAAAGGCCGCCGAAACCACCTATTTCGCTCAAAACCTGCTTGTTGAATGTCCTTTTGGCAAGAGTTTTTATGCGCTGCTTGGCGCGATCGCCTCGTTCAATGTCAACGCCCGAATCGGCGTAGGTGACGGGAGTTTTTTTTGTTTCTGGCAAGGAGTCGGCTCTTCCAAAGTCTGCAGTATAGGAAGACTCAGTTTAGCAGCGGCAGCCGGACGGACCGATTCTCCCTGTGTGGAACGGTGGATTTCGGCGGTGTTTTCGATCAATGGCCTGCTTCGAAGGCAGCAAAACGACGCTCCATCTCCCATTGCGCTCCTGCTTTCTCGCTTGCGGCCAGGAAGCGCGCGCAGGCAGTGTCTGCTGATGCCCTGGAATCATGCAAAAGCAGCGCGACGGAGGCCCGGCATGCGGTAGCGGGCTGACGGTACATAGTCGCAACACCCGCGATCGGCCAGAGGCTTTCTCCAGGCAGGAAGCTATAGGTAAGACTATTCCGCGCCATGTTTTTCAGTTGCGGGTAGCTCAGGTCGTAAATGGTCGCAGCCTTGGCATATTCGTGCGTCATGTTGCTGCGATTTACGCCTTCGTCATCAGTTGAAAGAGCCGCAGGCACACCAGCAGCAAGATAGTACGGCAGCGGACTGGTTGGGCCGCCGACATTCAGAATGCCTTCATTGGAAGTCAGGTTGATTTCAACCATCACATGCCGGTCGGCAAGCTCATGCAACAGTTCATAGGGACGCTCTTCGTTCATCACATCAACGCCGTGGCCGATGCGCTCAGCGCCAGCTGTTTCGACTGCGTCGCGAATATGGAAGAGCAGTCCATCCGGCGGCACCAGGCCAGGCGCGAGCTCGCCGGCATGCAGCGTCACATGCACGCCTGGATAAAACCTGCGCAGGGCCGCGATCATCTGCATGTGCAGGTGGTAGTCGCGCATGGCGTAAAAATCGTCTTCCGGCTGTACGAGATTGATCGCGAGAAAATGCTGCGGATCAGCAGCCGCTACTTCGAAGCCCAGGAGTATCTGTGCGAAGACGACCGGCGGCGGAAAATTGCGCAGCACCTGGTAGATAAAACGCACCTGCACCCGGCACGCAGGCTCAGCCAGGGGCGTGCCACAGTGCTCCATCATGCGCTCCGACTTCAGATAGCC
This sequence comes from Acidobacteriaceae bacterium, assembly GCA_963692885.1. Classification (GTDB taxonomy): domain Bacteria; phylum Acidobacteriota; class Terriglobia; order Terriglobales; family Acidobacteriaceae. The sequence continues at coordinate 5,079,186 of OY843586.1, read as the reverse complement.
ATCCATCTCAGATCGGATCGGCTCAATTTCACTCTTCAATCCACCATCGAGCATCTTCTGCCGGTCACTGGCAAAGTCCGACGTATAGCCGCTGCTGATGGCGAGTTTTGCCGCATCGGCAAATGGCGGCGTATGCATCAGTTCCAGATATTGTTCGTTCTGCGAAGCAGCGCGGGCGGCCACTTCATCAAGCCATTCCGGCATGTGGGAATGACTGGTGCCGTCAAACTTTTCAAAGCTGGCGAAGAAGTGGTCATGCCCGCTGTCGCCGCTCGCCGGCACAAACGAGCGCATGGAAAACGCATCGACCACCGCATCGTAAAGTGGCTGGTTGTTGCCCAGGGATGCAGCGGGAAAATGGCCGGCTTCGTCAACAGCAGCCGCGCTGCCATCGCCCGGCGGATCGCAGTGCGGAGCTTCTACGGTCCGCGCGCGGCCGCCCGAATGTACGAAGGACAAAGTCTTCACATCGACGCAAAGATGGTCGGCTGCTGCTGCCTTGATCCATGATTCGGCGTAGACAGCGCCTGAAAGATGGTTGTGCAGGTCCCCGCCTTTCGGCATGCCATACAGAAAGGCATACAGAGCAAGCTGGCCATGGGCGCGTGCTTCATTGAAAGTCCGAATGGTGCGTGCTTCGTTTCCATACGCGGTATCGACGGGCTTGTGTACCGGGACGGGCTGCGGATGCGCGCCTGCCGCCGCACACACGATGCCGAACAGGATGAGTGAGGCGCGAAGTCGTAGCATGGTCATAAGCGGTTTCAGAGCATTACTCCTGTGCGTAGGCCTGACCATACTGTACAAGCGGCCCTGCTCCTGGAGAACGCCGGAGTAGACACCCTGTTCCATGTGCACCTGCGGGAGTAGGGCTCTACTGCATCAGGGATGTGCGTTCTGCATCCTATCGCCATACCATTGCGAACACCACCCCGGGAGTGAAGGGCGTGCCTGTTCTGTGCCCAGGAGAATGGAAGAAGAAATGTTTACCGAATACTTGAAGAGCTTGCGCGGCCTGTCCTTGATTTCTGCGATCTTCTTCCTTGCCTGCAGCGCAGCTTCGGCGCAGACTGCATCTCCCGGCGAGAATTGGCTTAAACCCATTCCTGCTTTCCCGATTGCAGAGAGCCCGATCACACTTCGTCAGCATGTCGAATCAGAGAAGCCATTCACCGTGGCAGGCGCATGTGGAGCAATCATGGGCCAGCAGGATGGCAGCTTCGAGTCGTGGATTTTTCCCGTAAAGCTCTTCAGTCACCTGACCATTGAAGCTCATGTGGATGGTTATGATGTGCCGATCGACGTGAACCGCGACGCCGCCGAGATCGAAGTCGCTCCCGACCATACGACCATCACCTACTCGCATATTGCATTCACACTGAAAGAAATTCTGTTCGCGAAACAGTGCCTGCAACAGGACGGCACCGGTGTGATGGCGCTCTTCCAGTTGACCTCGATCCGGCCCATGTCGCTGACTTTTTCTTTCACTCCTGAAGTGAAGCCGATGTGGCCGGCGCCCATCTCGGGCAACGTCGATCCGGAGTGGGTGAAAGTCGACTCCGCAAACGCAGCATTGAATGACACCACTCGCCCCGGCGGCTCCGGTGCTGCGTATCCTGCCGGCTGGTACATGCTCCATACCGATCTCGATCACCTGGCGGGCGCAGTCGCGATGCCGGGCAGCGAGCCGGGAATCCTGGCGCCCTACCAGGAAAAGCCGCATACGTATCCATTACAGTTTCGGTTACAGTTTGATCCGAAAAGAGATGTCGGACGCTACTACCCGCTCCTGATGGCAGTCGGAACAACGAAAGAGTCGGCCACAAGGGAGGCACTTGCCGGCAAGCTGGCGATGCTGAATCAGCAGGCTGCCGCGGAATACAGGAAGACTGCTGAATATTACGCGCACTTTTTCGATATGCGCACGACCGCCACTACGCCCGATTCCGCGTTTGATCGCGATCTGCAGTGGGCTGCTGTTTCCATCGACCAGGTGCGGGTACGGCATGGCGACGAACTGGGCATGGTTGCTGGTTTTTATTCTTCCGGCAGTTCTGCACGGCCGGGTTTCGGATGGTTTTTCGGCCGCGATACCCTGTTCACCACCTGGGGTATCAACAGCTATGGCGACTACAAACTCACCCGTGACGCTCTCTCCTTCCTGATCAAGCGGCAGCGCGACGACGGCAAGATGCCACACGAGTTTTCGCAGACCGCCGAGCAGGTTGATTGGGCGCACCTGGGGTATGAATATGCAGCGGCCGATGCGACACCCCTCTTTTTGATGGCCATGGCCGACTACGTGAAGGCCAGTGGCGACAAGGATTTCCTGCAGGCAAACTGGGGCGCAGTTGAAAAAGCGTGGACGTTTGAGACGACGCACGACGCCGATGGCGACGGTATTTATGACAACGCGCAGGGCACCGGCTGGGTCGAAAGCTGGCCGCAGGGCATGCCGAAGCAGGAGATATATCTGGCCTCGCTCGATCAGCAGGCAAGCACCGCCATGGCTTCCATCAGCAAGCTCGCTGGCCACGCCGATGAAGCTGGCAAAGCCCAGGACCGCGCCGACCTCATCGCAAAAAAGATACTTGCGGAATACGAACAGCCTGATGGCATGTACGCCTTCAGTCACAACCCAGTTGGACCTGCCGACCGGACAGCCACCATTTATCCGGCGATTGCCTGGTGGGGCGGAAGCGCGTTGCTGCCTAAAGCCGGTGCGATGTTCGAGCGCTGGGCATCGCATGAGTTTTCAACCGACTGGGGTACACGCGATGTGGGCGACCACGAAGCAGTCTACGATCCCATCAGCTATCACCAGGGGTCGGTATGGCCGCTGTTCACAGGCTGGGCCGCGCTGGCAGAGTATCGCACGGGCCGCGACCTGGCCGGCTATGCGCACCTTATGCAGAACACCAACCTCACCACCGAGCAGGACCTTGGCGCTGTCACAGAACTGCTGAGCGGTGCGTATTTCGCTCCTTTCGGCCGCAGTACAAGTCACCAGATGTGGTCTTCCGCCATGGTGCTGGTGCCTGCCATCCGCGGCTTGTTCGGCGTGACCGTGGATGCACTGCAGAATACGATCACCGTCGATCCACACCTGCCGGCGCAATGGCCGGGCGCGGTACTGAACCATGTGATGGTCGGCAGGAATTCCGTAAACCTGAAGTATGAACGCAAGGGCAGCGAGATGGTCGTGACGCTTGCCGGTACCGGCGTGAAACTTGTCAGCACGCTGCCTGGCGGGACAGTCTCGCACGATGGTCGCGAATTGCGTCTGCCCTTGCCGGCCGTCGAAGTAGGCATGGACTTTGCAGCCGACAGCGCGCTGCCGTTGCCAGGCGCTGCGCCCGCAGAGATGAACGTGCTGAGCCAGGTTCCGGGCGAGCACCAGCTCACGTTGACGCTGGAAGCACAGGGAGGCAGTACGCAGACCCTCTACACCCGAACGAATCTGCCGAAGATACATCTGGACGCAGATGGTGGAAGCCTGGGCGGCGACGATAAGACAGCGCAGATGCTGACGATCGTATTTCCGCAAGGTACCGGATATCAGAGAAAGGTGGTCACCCTGCACTGGTAAGAGGGATTGCAGACGAGTTGGCCGGTTGGCGATACGGCCTGCGCGTTGCTATACTCTGAGAGTTGTTTGCCGCAGTGTTGGGCTTGTGCGCGAAACCGGCGTGAGCGATCCAGAAGGTCAGGAATGGCCCGGATTGACCAAGCTTTCCGACACATTCAACGCGTTTGCAAATGGCCGTCCCGCACACAGGATCGTCCGCGCCAGCAGATGACACCTGCGGTCGATGGAGGGACGCAAGTTTGGCCAGATAGCTCAGTGGTAGAGCGCGGCCCTGAAAAGGCCGGCGTCGGCGGTTCGATCCCGTCTCTGGCCACCACTTTATCAACATCTTACAGACACGTCAGTCCGCGTTTTCATTCCAATTCATTCCAATTGGCACGAAGGGTTCGCCTTCGAATGGCGCGGGCTGAAAGGACTTTTCAGCTGACGGCATCACTCTCCGCTGCAGTGGCCTAGATACGCTTACCCTACCCTTCTGTAATCGATACGTATCAACACTTAGGTGTGCACACCTGAAGTGTTGCACTTCTGCTCTCTTGATACTGCGCTCGACAGCTTTCATACGTTGACATCGGGACTGCAACTAGTCATTTGTGCAGGTGTGCGCACTTCACCGCCTGGATCGACGCTCGTGAGTGTGGCCGCTCCAGTTGGATCTAAAGGCTCAAATCAAACATTCATTCACTCACAGCACTGACGGATCAAGCACCTTGCGCTGGAAATTGTCGCCTCGCGCATATGTGCCGGGAGGCACGCCGAGCAACTCTCGACGGAGAAAGTCATATCCATGTTGGCTTCAGCGGTAGGAGTTCATACCCCGCGATGGTACATTTGCTCCTCATCGAGCACACCACTTCACACTTGATACGCTCCCAACGTCCTGAGCTTTCGAGAACAGGCGCGAGCTTACGTGACAGGCCGTTGCGAAGCGTGGCACGTTACGCGAGTTCCTTAGCCAACACATCAAAGAGATTGAACATCCCCACTATTACGACTCGCTGCTCAGGACCTTCCACGCCGTTTGTGTTTTCTGCCACATTGACTTTCACCGACATGAGCCGAGTTAGGCGGTCACGCAATCGGTCAGACCTTTAATGCTTCTAGAATGACTGCCTTACCATAGCAAGAGATTTCCCGTTCCGCGTTTTCTTCAATTAGTTTGCCGCTGTCATGTGCATGTTGATAGAGCAAATCGAGAATGGCCCTGTCGCTTGCCTCCAGCACATGCGTTCCGATCGTCTCGATCAGCTCTCGAGACTTAGAAGAAACCGAGATTATTAATGTTCTGCTTTGCTGTATTGTGCGACTCATCATTGCCATTGCGCACAGATACTCTACCCCTACATCAAGTCAAGCAGGTGATGTGTTAGCCCGTTTGGTAAGAGATGTTGCTTTATATAGCCTTTCTTGTCGCACCTGCAAAGTCACTCTTGCGTCGACACCACTTACCGGCCCATTTGGTAGTGAACTGATATTCCAGAAGGCGCGCCGCAGACCGTTTTGCAGGAGGCCGACTGCTAATCCTGTTTTGATTGGGCCAAACCCGCATAAAGACTGCGATCTCAGGTTGGTCAGGCAGATGCTGCCCGTTTGATAGAAATGCCACAGACCAAGGTTTGAACAAAGAACACCCTGGCAGGTATTTGAGCAATTCGCTTTTGTGGAGGATTATGTTTCGGCTACATCTCTCCAGTTTGGGGCGCTTCTTCCAGTTGTGACAGATGACCTCGGCGCTCGACCGCGAAAGCAGCTTCCGCGACCATCCTTACAGGTACAGAAGAGGCTTCGCAGGCAGGCTCATGGTGAAAGCCGACCATACCGTGCGCATACAATCCGAGCCTTAATTCTTCCGCTACCATATTCGGCGAACACGAAGTTGTTTAGTATTCCAGGAAAACCAATGCCGCCGCGTGCGTTGCCCAATGTTGATTGGATGGCAGCAGCAGGCCCAACGCAGTTTCCCGCTGTCGCGTGTCACGCAGTGCGCTCGAATAGTTCTTATCGGGCATCACGCACAAACAAACCCAAAGAGGTACTACAAGAATTGCATATCGAAGGAAGCGATCACTATCATCAGCCGCATCTATGTTGGTTGATGGGGTTGATACAAATGGTCTGTCAACACCAAAACACAGGTACTGCGAACAGCTTCTGTCCAGATCTGCTTGCCCAAGTTCATCCGCTTTTATAGACTTTTTATAGGTTTATGCGGAAAGCAGAGAAGAGGTCCTGCTGTTTGCTGTAGAGTCGAAATAACGCATCCGAGACGCTAATTCTATCTGCGTCAGCCAGCAGGCAGAAGATGACAGAGCATCACCAACTCGCCACACAATATTCCTCCGAGCATACGGCTTCAGAAAACACTGCGCATTGTGTGCCACTTGACGCTCTTGCATACAGGCAGTCAATCTCGCTTCCGCTAAAGGAAATCCTTCGGCAGGTGATCCGGATGCTAAGTTCCCAAGTGACGGCTGCTTTACTTGATCTTCATGATCGAAGATCTCTAAGCCGATGGCAGCGTGGGATTCTCATGCCTCCTCATCTCGAAAGCCGTCTACGCTTCGTCTTCCATCTTGGCAGCGCTTTTAAAGAGAACGCGCCCAAGTTAATCTTTAGTGCATGGCTGGTCGCACCGAATCCTGCTCTGGATGATCTTGCTTCCCTCGTAGTCTTACGCGACACTGACTTCTACTCTGCAGGGACAAGGCTATTAAGCTTGATGCGGAGCCTCCTCGATGAGCACACTTTTTATGACACATAAGTACCCTGTCAACCATGTGGCGTGCCGGCGATCCGGCGCAAGTAGGTTATGGCAGAAGCTGGTACTAGGAAAGAAGTGTACGAAAGGTTAGTCACCATGCGATTTCTCTGAGGATACCTAAGACTCACTGCTCTGTTGTGATGATCTTGTCAGTCCATCTTTTCGCGATCGAGTTGAAGAGCGGCGGGGGCACTGGTCAGCTGCCAGCCACGCCAAATCTAGAACTTCAGGAGAAAGGCAGCCGTTACTCGATTTTCGCTGTCACGAAGATCAGGGGTCCATCCCGGGACTAGAGAGCCTGGCGAGCCCGTGTTACCACCCGGGGGTGTCACACCCCCTGGACCAGCGAAATAAGGAACATTCGCTGCGCGGTGGTTGTACTCCAGCCGATAGGTAAAGTATTGGCTGGGCATGTAGTCTGCGGTCAGGGAAGCATCCCATGCTTTGAAGGGATTACCGGGGTTCTCCGTGAAGTATGGGGTTCCCGACGCTGCTGTAGCTCCATTGATTGGCGGCAGAAGAACCAGATAACGTCCTGGGTTGTTTATACGACCGCCGCCTAACGTGAGACCGTACTTGTCGCGATCGAACCAGAGTCGGTTATACAGCATAAAGCCAAGGAAGCTCTGCTTTGGTCCTTGCTTGGTGTTGCCGTGGCAGCTGACACCGCCTCCGCTCTCGCATCCGGCATCTCCAGTCAGGGTCATGGCTGCTTTGCTGATCAACCCATCAGGGCGGTCGTAGTACTTATATTCGATGCTGTCATCAGTGTGTAAGCGGGTGCGGTTGGGGACGCCGAGAGCATCTTCGCCAAAGCCGTACTGGTTACCAAGAATCTGCAGTTTTCCGTTAGGTCGATAGAGTATCTGTCCGCCAAGTCCAGGTCGACCGTTGAAGCGGCCATAGGACTGCCAGCCATTGATGAACCACGGCTCGATCTTAAGTTTGGCAGTCGGGTACCACTGCACGCGCACACCATTGAAAAACCATGGAGTGTTGGAAGAGACGTATGACGGCTGATAGGCCCAGTTATCGAATTGGTAAAACGAGAACAGGCCAACATAAGAAAGAAAAATGCCGGCATCAACATTGAGACCGTGTTGAACGTTGAAGTGATAGCCGGCGTTGGCCTCTGACACATAGCGATAGGCGTCCGCAAGATCCCATTGACCACGTGTGGGGCTGGCATCATTGCGCGGAGTAGCTGTGGAATAGAGACCGATCTGACTCATGACACGGGCACGTACGTTGTTCAAATGGAAGTCTCCGCCGATTGCCAAGTCGGTCAGGGTAACTTCGCTTGCGCGAAACACTTCGCTTGATCCTACGATGGTGTCGTCCTGCGGGTGGCGAAAGTCGTAGGTGTAGCTCACATCCGCGCGTACTTCAGGGCTAAAGAATTTCGTAGCGTATGGAGTGTCTTTGGTGCGTGCGTTTCCGTTGAGCCAAGTGAAGTCGGCGAATGCAAATGGCTCGGAGTGAGGACTCGCTGGGTCAGCGACCTCCGGCTCAGCTTTGGCGAGACTTGGCGCCGCAACAGAGGCTTTGGCAGTAGTGGTGTGATTAGTTTCCGGCTGAGCTGGGTTCGCCTGTTTGAGTTCCATCAGCTGCTTCTGCAGCTCGTTTAGTCTGTCCTGTAACTCTTGGATCTTTCTATCTTGGAGGGTTTTTACCTCTTCGGCACTTGTTGAAACGCCTGGCTCTTGAGCCTCCAAATGGACGGCTCCCGAACAAAGATTTATAGTCCCCAAAAGCAAGAATACGTTCAGGAATGATTTATTTGGTTGGAGCTTATATATCGTTTTCACCTTACTTCTCACCTTCTCCGTCAGCTGCCTCAAGCAGCAGGCTGCTCAGGTCAACGAGAATGGTAGCAATCGGTGAATCAAAAAGTCGTAAGGCTGCATAAGCAAGGCGTATTGATTTCGCTTTATGACCAATCCATGCGATATGTAAACGGCTGAAGTACAAGCTGGGCCTTATAGAATTGTAACGACATCATTAATCGAATTGTTGATTAAACATGTAAAGCCGGCTGCTAAAGCCATAGATGAGTGTTTGAGTGGCGGGCGGAGGCCTTGGACATGTAGATAAGAACTCCCACTTTCTCTCTCGGGGCGGGGAAACAGTGGTGTGTCTCCAGGGCTATATCACTGGCAGTTTAGGCATCACCAGAAAGCTGGCCTGCACGGAGGCTAACTCCGTCTTAATCTTCTGTACCACTTCGTACCAATTACCTGGTTCAGGCTGGCGAAAGAGGCGCATAGATGGATACCACGGACTGTTTCTTACGCCTACCATCCATCTCCAATCCGGCACATGCTTGAGCATGAGCCAAACTTCTTTGCCAAGAGCACCTGCCAAGTGAGCTGCGAGAGTGTCGATGGTAACAATCACATCTAGGTTGGTTATGGTAGCGGCAAGAGAGAGGATGCCATCTTCTGATGTGTCCGCATAGGTTCGCATAGGAAGCCCGCACGCGTCGCTCGCATGCGTACCGCCCTGTATGTTCCAGAATTCAACATTACTAAACTCCAGTAACGCTTCAAGTTCTCGTAGTGGAATCCACCGATCTCGATCCCAGTCTCCGCCAGCCCAAACGAGGCCAACCCTTAAGCGAGAGCATGCTCCCATTCGTTGTGCCCGTTGCTGCACAATCCGCGAAGGGAGTTGGAGGTAGTTCACACTTACTGGTAAATCCTTTCGCTGTGTGCGACATATGTACGGCAACTCCATGCTTTCCGCCTGCAGGTCCCAGAAAGACGGACTGACCGCCGCCTCATCGCCCCACGATACCGATGAGTCGACTTCTGTGAAATAGGAACTTAGCTTGAGGAGCTTCGGAGGAACCTCGTACAAGACGCTTGCACAAAGGCTCTTCAAAAGTGGTGCGTACCGAAGCATCTGCACGGCATCGCCGAGACCATGCAAGGAACGGACAACTAGCTTTTTGCCTTTTAACTCTGCGCCATTCCACAGTCGATGGTAAGCAGGTCTACCCCGGGTAAGCTGAAGATCATCCTCTTGCCAAGCCGCATCGAAATCTCCTGTAAGCAGTCCAAGCTGACGACGCACAGCACTACAGCGATCCAGGTCGGCCCCGAGCAGCGACGCCTGCTGTACGGAGTCTCTGCACCTCCTAATTGCATGAATCGCTAGCAGCCTTTCTGCCTCTGTCAGGTAGTGCTCTGCGTCGGCCTTTTCAGTTGCACGATCAGGTAAAGAGAAAGCGATCACTGATGAGCCCTTTCTGTTCTAAAGCCAACCACGGCCTTACGGCATATCCGTTGAGTGATCAACCTTTGCTGCAGAGTCAACTAACCGCTCGGTGACACCGAAAGCACAATGACTCAGGCAGAACACACTCTTCGCCTCAGCGACAATAGGATCCTTACTGAATCGCTCAGAGGAGTCTTCTAGGCAAGCGACTAGTGTCCGGCAACATCAATCATGCGTGAGCATCGTTGTTGTGGTTGATCTCTGCAAGAGCGTTGCGAGTGCCGCATTCTCTCAATGTGTATCTTGCCACAGCCGGCATAATGACGGCATAAGCAAGCAGCAGAACGACGGACTGATCAAGGCGTCACTTATGCCATCTTGATGGCCTGTATGGTTCTCTAGTTAAAGACCCTCTGCATCAACAAGAGCGCGGCTTGAAGTATCTTGCGGGAGAAATAGATGTTTACCGATCGTGTGAAGGCCCCAAGGCATGGCGTCAATCTTTGGATCGTGCCGCTCAAGATGTCGCTCGCAGCCGTGCTGCTCTTCGGCCTTACGCTCACACCCGATGTCTTAGCTGCTCATCACTACATCCACTTGCCCGATTGGTTCACAATGGGTGGCATTGATGATGCGAGAGCTATTCTCGGTGCCATGCTGGCCTGTGTCAGCACTGTTCTAGCCCTTATCTTCTCTGTAGCTTTGCTTGTTCTATCGATGGTCGCTAACCTGTTTGGCCCGCGCTTGCTTTACCGCTTTGTGCAAGATTGGGTAACCCAGGTCTGCATAGGGCTGTTTATGGGTGCGTTCATCTATGTGTTCTTGGTCTTTCTGGTTACGCATCAGGATGAGCATTCAACATTCATTCCGCAGGTATCGCTGATTACGAGCTGGTTTGTCGTTCTATCGGCCTTCAGTTTTCTTGTCTTCTACAGTCATCGTGTTGCAGCGCTTATCCAGAATCCAGATGCCATCGGGCGAATTGTTGATGATATCCGCAGAGCAGTGCGAGACGCTCAAAGGGACACCCCATTGATCCGTTCGGTCGTGAGTGGAGTAGAGCGGACGACGATTCAACAAATACCTGTCCTAAGCTTGAACAGTGGTTACCTGCAGGAGATCGACGACAGAAGACTTGTCACGGCTGCAGCCAAACGCAATGCAACCATCCGCATGCTCTTCAGACCAGGCCAATTTATCCTGAAAGGCGAGACGCTGGCTATCGTCTCGATGCAAGAGCAACAGAACGATGTGAAGTCGCTCGTTCAGGCGGCGGTCACCATAGGTCGCCATCGAGTCTTGTTTCAAGACATCGAGTTTGGGATTGCTCAGATCGTTGAAATTGCAATTCGGGCACTGAGCCCTGCCATCAACGACACCTTTACAGGGATTGCTTGTGTCGACCTACTAGGTGAGGCGCTTACACTGCTGATAGAGGCACCGCAACAACACGGTAAGTTCTATGATGCGGATGGTGTGTTCCGCTTACAAGTTCGACCATTATTGATCCCTCGCCTGATCAAACAGGGCTTTGATCAAATTCGTCAGGCTGCTTCGGACAATCCGGCTGTTCTCATCCGCATCCTGTCAACTATCCGGAGGATAGCTCCTTTCTTTAATCGAGCAGAAGATCAAGTTGCCTTGTTCGCAGAAGCAGAAGCAGTTTGGCAGACCGCAGACACAAAGCATCTGGTTGACGTGGATCGTAGGGATATGGAGAGCGCTTGGCGAGACGTTCAGGACACCCTTTCGTCTTCAGCTATGAGAGGAGCGATTAGCTAAGCGCCTTGACAGATCTCCGCAGACGCAATGTGCGAGTTGCCCTCTCCCCGTCTCACAACCCGCTTGGCAGCCAATTTATGAAGCTTCATGCCGACCTCATCGAGAGAAATGTTTCCAGTATTCACATCACTGATGGCAAGGATGCGGTCACCAATTGGTAAGCCGGCGTTTTCCGCAGGGCTCGGTGCCACAGACCAACACTATCGAAATGCAATCGAGCTTAACAAGAAGATGTTGCTGGACGTGCGCTTCCGAGATGCCATCCAGGTGCGAGCCAGGGGCTGCCGACGTAGCATCAATATCCATTATGACGACCCTAGGATTATGGAAGTGTGTATTGTTGATCTCAAAGTCAGAAGCCAAAAGACAGTGGAACCTTTCGATTATTAGAGACCATCTGAAAGTTCGTTCCTCCGACATGAGGCAAAGATAAACGTTTGGAGGCGGCATTATCGATGACTGACATCTGCGCACCGAGGTCACTAGAAGAGTGACATCACTGACGTTCACTAGAGCTCTCAATAAGGAGAGCTCCCCGCGATGGGTCTGGGTTGGTGAGGGACGCGGCGAGAGAGCCAAAACAATTGTAAGAACTAGAACGGGATCGACAGAGCTCCATTAGTTCGAGCAAGCAGCCATCGGCGGTTAACGGGGCTTAAGTAGTAAAAGCTTGCCCTGAGCTTTAAGGTGACCATTGCTTCTTCTCAATGTGTTTAGGTCATCATTCTCAGGTGGCCCCTGATATTTACCATGAGGCGCTTAGACGAGTTCGGGGAGTCTTCATGCATGCACGTCAATCAAACCTTTCATTCTCAGCGAAGGTGACAGATGTACGAAGCTGTATTTTGTGAGGCTCGTCTTCGAGATTCTTTACGATGGAAATGGTGAGGTCCTTCGGATGACTGCTACTGGTCTCCCACAGGCGTCTTAGCTCTGCCCCTTGTTGATCGAGAGATCGATTCGCAGAAGCATTGAGCCACAATTGAGAAGCGTCAAGACAGCCTGCAGCTTCTATCAAGCAAGGGAGTACTTTATCGTCAGCCAGCGCCAGTAGCTTGACTGGCTTGCCCTGCTTTTCAGCTGAGAAGACAACCTCGCTAAAAACATCGGTCTCGCAGTCATGAAGGGCACCCTCACTCGTACTACCATCCGTCGGACGCCTGCAGTCGATTGAGACAACAACAACACTGTTCCGGCCGTTTGATTCTGCGCACAATACCTTCTCCAGCGCACGAAGGTCATCCGCTTGCTTGATGGCAACCACGATGCATCCGGGACTTATATTGAGCGATGCAGGCGTGAGAGCCGTGCCTCTTTCCAGCCGAAACCGCTCACGTGATGTCTCGCGGAAGGGGTCACCTCCATCCGGATTGCTCTTGATCCTGCCTGCGGCCTGCTCTTTCGCGTATTTGCGTTCCGACAGGCTGAAAAGAAGAAAGAAGACGATGGTGAAGATCCCGCCAGCAATTGTAGCTGTCGATTTTGTGAAAAGATTCATAACCGCCATCAAGAAAAGCATGCCAGTCGCAGTCATCAGGCCGATGGGGATCTCACGGCCGCCAATATGAAGATTGATTGGAAATTTCCATCGCTCGGCGTCAGGATGTTGAAAGCGCAGCATGACCACCGCAAGCCCCTTCATGGAGAAGCTCCATACCACTCCAAATGCATATGCCTCACCAAGCATGTCGACGTTACCTCTACTTAGAAGGATGGTGACGAGCTGTAATGCAACGATGAGGCTGACGATGCGGTGTGTTGTGCCATGCTTGGCATGCGGCTCACGAAACCATGGTGGCAGTACGCCATCTTCTGCGACCCGGCTGAGGACACCGTTAGAGCCGATAATGGAGGTATTGACGGCTCCCGACAGAATCAAGACACCTACTAGGACAACAAATACATGGAAGGCAAGCCGAGCTGCAAATGGTCCCGCAAGAAACATGGAAAGGCCACCGATAAGGTTGTCAAGGTATTTTGGCCGCTCAGCATCTGGGATCAACATCACGGCGAAGAAAGAGACCAGTGACGTAAAGAGCAGACTGTATAGGAAAACAATGAAGCCGGTCTTCAGCAGGTTTTTTCTTTTCGGCGCGGCAATCTCACGATAGACCTGTGCCAGCGTTTCTTCACCGCTCAGCGCTAACACGGAATGTCCAAGTCCAATAAGGATTGCTAATACCGTGATCCGCGGCAAGTTGCTGCCCTTGAGCCAGCCTAGAGCGGAGTCACTGAAGTGAAAGTTCTGGCTAACTGGCAGAGGCACGGGATGAAAGCCTTTGGTAACAATTGTGTATAGGCTCCAAGCGATGAGCATGATTACCATCACCGTTGTTACCTGCATGATGCGCAATGCTTTCGTACTGGAGAATGGAACACCTACTCGGTTCGTATACCAGAAATAGACGGTGACGAGCAGCGCAAAGGCAGCAGCAAACCACGGGGTTGGAACGTGCAGCCAGGAGACTCGGAAGTGTTCACCAACTTCGTTAATAAGGGCAGCTAAATAAAGCCCGGCACTCACGCCGCTGATCGGCCCTGTCAAGACGTAGTCAAACATGAGAGCGGAAACAGAGAACTTGGCAGCGACGCCGCCCATCGCTTCATGTACAACCCGATAGACGCCGCCCCGCACAAACATACTGCAGCTCTCTATGTAGATCGCCCGCACTGCGTAGGAGAACAGCATAATTGCCAAGATGAACCAAGGGGCAGCTTTACCAATGGCTTTCTCTGCAATTCCCCCGACGTAGTAGGCAGAAGAAGCCATGTCGCATAGGACTATAGACGATGCTCTCCAGAAAGATACGAAGGAGAGCATCACGGTCGTTGGAATGACATACGAAGGGAAGGCGCGTCTACGCATTTCGGTCACAAGAACTCATTCCTAGAAGTCATTAGGCGGTTGGCGAAAAAAAAGGCTTCGGCTGGGGAGCGAGATGGAACGCGGCTCGTCGATTGAATAGGAGATCTGGTCGCCTGTGGCAAATACCAGTGATCTCAAGACGGTTTTCAGCTGTGACCTTTGATTTGGAGAGCGAAGTACACCGCCAGCAAAATGAGTAAACCCACTACAGTCCATGCGGCAGCCACGACATAGAGTTGGAATTTTGAAGTCTCAGCCGGTGAGGTGGCATTGCTTTGAACACGACGTTTGAGGAAGAGCAGGAACCTTCCACTTTGCTCGGGTGCTATCACTGGATTTTGCATGTTCTTCTTACCAAAATTCTTATTTAACGCTTCTTGCTGCTGGTTCCTAAAGGGGTAAGCGGTCAGTCCTTTGCAACTGCTTACCCCATTGAGGGGGACTAGAGTGACGTAAAGCTAGAAGTCCAGTCGCAACGCCAACTGCCCGGTGCGATTGCCGGCATCTTCGGCGGTTTGCGGTGCGCTCAGCACACCAAAGCTCTGTGTATTATCGATCTGCGTCGCAGGCGGAGCGAAGTTCGTGTGATTGAGAACGTTGGTGAAGGTGGACTCGAACCGCAGGTGCACGCTCTCCGTAACTTTGAACACCTTCGCCAATCCGAGACTCGCGGCAGCCGTACCTGGTCCCTCTAGGCTACCGACTGCTGCGTTCCCGAAGCGACCAGCGCCGGCTGGTGTCGGAGCGAACGCGGCGAGATTAAAATAATGGCTTCGGGACTGTCCAGCATAGACCTTGTTGGAAACCTGATCAGGCCGGAGGAAAGCACCGCGATTTTCTACGTTCGTGTTCGACTGATCGTATGAGTCGCTGATGCTTGGTGTCAGCCAAGGCCCCGTCTCGAGTAGAGTCACACTCGTGATTTCCCAACCGCCGAGCACCTTATCGCTCCATCCTCCGCCGTTCAGCAACGCTCGGCCTTGCCCGACCGGCAGTTGATATAGGCCACTCAAGAGGAAGCGGCTTCGTCGAGTCCCTTCAACGTTTCCGTAATTGCTGTGAACATTAAAGCGATTCGCGATCGGTATTCCGTAGTTCACTTCACCAGCGAAAGCTGTTGGTGTATCGCCTTGATTGTCTGCAAGGTTCTTTGCCCAGGTGTAGTTTCCATTGAAGTAGAGGCCGTGGGCCATTTTATGGCTCTCTTCTACTTCGAGTGCGTTGTAGTTCGCTTCACCTGCATTGAAGGTACTGTAAAGCTCGTCCCAGTTATGGTACGAAGCCCTAGGATCGACGTAGGGACTGGCGCCGGTAGTTTGGTAAGTGGTCGTGCTCGCCGGGATCTGGTTAAGATCCTCTGTAATGCTCAAGCGATATGTGTGCATGCCGACGTAGCTGACACGGAGGCTGTCATTGTTGCTCAACTGTCGTTCGACCGTGAGATTCCATTGGTTCGATTGCGGATCGCGATAGTTTGGGTCAACTCCTTGGTCAAGGTCTCCACCGCCATATTGCACACCGATTGTTGGTGGGGCTGTGTTCGGGAACTGGATGAGAGGTGCTCCGGTCGCAGTAAGACTGTTCGTATAGGTGTGAAGCGCAGACGTTGGATTGCCGCTGTTGTTGAATGAAAGGGGACCAAGATTCGTCATCGTGAAAATGCCGAAACCCGCGCGTACCACGGTCTTGGTGTCATTAAACGGGCGATACGCAATAGATACGCGTGGTTGGAAGTTACCTTTGTAGGTATTTCGAAGCGAATTCGGCAGGTGGTCTTCACTTGCAGTCACGTAGGCTGTGCATGGAAGCGAGTTAACGTTCAAATTGCATGCGTTGAACGATTGCTGGAATGCCAAGTTGGAAGCCTGGATCTTCTGCTGTGCAAGGTAAGCAGAGAGATTGTCTGGCACAACAATAGAGTTATCACGCTGATCAAAGTTGGCGAGATTGCCTCCAAGTTCGGAGAATCCAGGCAACACCTGCCAGCGTAGCCCGTAGCTTAGAGTGATCCTGCTGCTGAGCTGAAATTCATCCTGGCCGAAGAAGCTGTACTGCCAGGCTGTGCCGGCTACGTCAGGGCTCGAAACGGCGAAAAAGAGCGTGGTCGGCAGTCCTTCAAGGAAGTCACCGAAGCTGTTCCCGGTAAATGTCGGTTGGAAGGTGAATTGGCCAAAGTCGTCAGAAGGCTGGAAGGTCTCGATGTCAGCGTAGCGAACGCGACGGATGTCGGTGCCGGCTTTAAACGTGTGCTTTCCCAACGTCCAAGTGACATTATCCGTAAACTGGATCGTTTTCGACTGAGTGACACCGGTCTTGTCACGGCCAATCGGAGTGAAGTTCGTCCCGTTGCTGAAGTTGAAAGTAGGAAAGGCATGCGTTGTTGGGTGCTGACTAATATTGACGCCTGTCAGATCAAGCTGGGAGAGCGCAGAAGCACCTTCAATGGGGAAGCCAACGCTTGTAAGCACGTTAGTAAAGCCAAAGCGAAACTCATTAAGAAGATTTGGCCGCAGCGCCCAGGTATGTGAGACCAGAAGGCTGCGATTGTGGACACTGTCTACGTCGTCAGGCAGGAAGTCATTCGCGTAGTCTTCAGTGATGTTCTTCCGGCTGAAGCGCGCATAGATGGATTGTTGCGCGTTGATGGTGTGATCGATTCGCAGGTCGGCGCCGTCGGTCCGCGATGGCGTCGACTGGAAGTTTTCGTAGTTGTAGCTCGCTTGGCCAAGTACATTGGGCAACGGATAGTAACTAAGCAGCGCGGCCGCCGTCGGATTGATGTGGGTGATGGGACCGTTCACGCCAACAAGATCGGCGCCATTGCGTTGGGCTTGAGTTGGAACAAACAACTGCTGTGCTACCGCTGTCGACCGGCGATTTCCTTCGTAGTCTGCAAAGAAGAAAGTCTTACCTTTTCCGTCATAAAGGTGAGGTATGGAGACGGGTCCGCCCAGCGATCCACCAAACGTATTGAAATGTTTTGGGGCTTTGCCGTTGAAGCCATACGGGTCCGCATCAAGCGCATCGTTCTGGAAGTACTCGAATAAGCTGCCGTGAAACTTGTCCGTCCCGCTCTTAGTGGTGAACGTGACATCCCCTACTTGCGAGAACTCTGCACTGTTATTAAAGGAGGTCACCTTGACAGCAGAGATACCTTCCTGAGAAGGGTACGCATCTTGAAGGGCGCCGTTTTGCCGAACATTGGCGGTCGAGATCCCGTCCACGGAATAGTTGATCATCGACGAGCTTGCGCCGCCGAGCGCGATGTTGCCTGAACTGTCCTGTTGGACGTTCGGGGAGAGTTGGAGCGCTCCCAAAGGACTGGTCGTCGTAGCGCGATTATTCAGCGGCAATTGCGTGATCTGTGAGTTATCTTTTGAGTCGCCGAGTGTCGCATTCTCTGTATTGATCTGATCCGCAGCAGCGTCTACCTGGATCACTGTGGACTGGTTGGCGACATTCAGTGTAATCGGGATACGAAGATCCTGCCTCGCGTTCAGCAACACGGATGGAACCACGGCATCCGCAAAACCATCACGGTGCACAGTCACCTTGTAATGGCCGGGCTTCAGGTTCTCAAGCCCAAATTCTCCTGACGCGGAATCCGTCGCTTGTCGGTCGGAGTTTTCATCGAGCGAGTGAACAGTGATTACGGCTTCGGGGATGATCGCCCCTGATGCATCCTGGACGGTTCCGCGTATACTGCCAAACGTAGACTGTGCAATCAGCGGCATCCCTGCCATAAGAACTACTGCTCCAACTCCAGCCATGCTGTGATAGAGCTTTCTATAATTGGAACCGATGGTGCAGCGGCCTCGATGAGTTACCATGATCTTCTCCAGTTTTCTGACAGACGGTACTGCCAATCCGCCAGCTTTTATCTGAAGACAAAACCCATAACGATTGCGTATCGATCCGCCTAGTCTTTACGGTTTCTTGACGGCTTTCGGCTTGTTCTGAGCACAAAATCGGCTTCCTTCTGAGCCTCTTACGATTTCGTTACGGCTGAACAGTTAGGCTGTGAGAGGTCAAGCCATGAAATCTCGTTGGACTCTCCGGTCAGTACGACTGGCGATAATAGCAATGATGATCGCTGCGATCACCGCTGTAGCTTATGAAAGCCACACGAGGTCTTTTACGGCCGGCTTCCTGTACTTACTGCCTATCCTCTGGATCTCTTTCCGGTGGGGATGGTTTGAAGCCACGATTGCTTCTGTTCTAGCAGTCGGTTGCTTGGATTACTTCTTTACTAAGCCTCTGCTCCACTTCTACATGGCCGATTCGCAGGATTGGATTGCAATTGCCGGGTTCGAATCAGTCGTCTTGGTCATAAGCCAGCTTGCCCATCGACTACGCGAACATGCCTTCACGAACACTCTTCAACGCGATCGGCTCGAGAAACTCTATGAGATGAGCAAAGCAATATTAGTTCTCAATAGACGCGAAGAAGTTGGCCGCCAGATCGTTGCTCATATTTTAGACATCTTCCACGTAGATGGTGTGGCCCTGTGGGAGGCGAGAGAGGCGCACTTCAGTGCAGCAGGCGTCTCCGAAATGCCAATCGATGAAGTCAAATCTGTTTACTTCAATAACTCCTTCCAAGACGACTTTCTTCATGGATCGTTCAAGAGGACCCTTCATCTAGGCAGTCGTCCGATTGGAGCTCTCTCCATTGTCGGCATGCCCGACGACCTCATGGACTCCCGCTCTATCGATGCTTTGGCCTCGCTCTGTGCCGTGGCTCTCGAGAGAGCGCAAGCTTTTCTCAAAGAAAGCGAGGCGGAAGCTGAGACACGGAGCGAGCAACTTCGCTCGAGCGTCCTTGACGGTCTCGCCCATGCCTTTAAGACACCATTGGCGACGATTCAAACAGCTAGCTCTGGAATTCTTGCCATGGATCATCTCAGCGCCGCCCAAGAAGAGCTAGTCATCATCATGAACCAGGAAGCCATTCGTCTAGCCGCTCTAACGAACAAAGTACTGCGCACTGCTCGATTAGACGGGAGAGAGATGAAGGTCGCTTATTGCGAGTTGATGCCGATGTCTTTTGTTGAACGATGCAAGAACAAGTGCGAAAAGGACCTTGCGAAGCATCCACTGAGAATTGCGGTGGCGGACCTAAGCAACCGTCGTTTGTGGGCAGATGAAGAACTGCTCGGCATGGCTTTGGCCGAACTGCTCGATAATGCCTCAAAGTATGCTGAGCCAAATACCCCTATCTCGCTTCATGTAGCGGCCACTGACACTGAGACTGTGATAAGTGTGCATAACGAAGGCTCCTACGTTGCTCCTGCTGAAAGGGAACGCGTGTTTGATCGCTTTTATCGATCACCTTCTTCAAAGTACAAGGCGCCCGGAACCGGCATTGGTTTATCCGTAGCAAAGCGGATTGTCGAGGCTCACCATGGTCGGATCTGGATCGAGGGTGAGTTGGAGACAGGCACCACTGTAGTCTTGACGGTCCCTCACCTGAGCAGAGGAGCATCATGCAGGAACCTATGAACGCAAGAGTGCTCATTGTAGAAGATGACACGGCTTTCCGGCGCGTCCTTCGCACAACGCTTGATGCCCTTGACTTTGATATAGGAGAAGCGAGCAACGGGGAAGAGGCTCTTACGCGCCTTCGTATGGTCGAATATGAAGCTGTCCTCCTCGATCTGAATATGCCGGGTATGGGCGGGATTGAGACCTGTCGTCGCATTCGACGAGCCTTTACCAGGCTTCCAATCGTGGTGCTTACCGTCCGAGATTCCGAAGACGATAAGGTTGAGGCGCTGAACGCAGGTGCCGACGATTATGTGACCAAGCCCTTCCAGATAAGAGAACTCACTGCGAGGCTTCGCTCGGCCATACGCCGGGTTCGTGCTCCTGCTATGCCTTCTGAAGCACCTTTAATCATTGGCGAAATCACACTCGATCCTGTGCGGCATCGCGTGGAGAACGCCAATGGACAGATTCATCTGACTCCCCGAGAGTTTGATCTGCTTCAAATTCTCATGGAGAACGCAGGGCGTCCAGTGACGCACGCGCGTTTGAACTCTGTTCTACGTGGCCCTGGTTTTGGAGACGACAGGGAATATGTCAGAGTTTTAGTGAGCCAACTTCGCAAAAAACTGGAGGCTGACTCTTCAAAGCCTGAGTACGTTCTTACCGAAAGCTACATCGGCTATCGCTTCCGTAATTGAACGACAAGCTCGTGCATAGGTCGCATCGAGCACTTTTCAAAACTGTCGATGGTCGTAGGCTGCTCACGTGGTGTCGCAGGATCAGCGCGCAGCTTAATTTCTCAACCATATATCTGCCCCAGCTATGTTTCAAGTGTCGCGCTTTGCTACGATCGCGAACAGCGGCACGATTTGCTCGGTGTACCGATCCTGCGACAAATCGGCTAACAAGGATGCCTTTCTAGCAGTAACGATTCTCGCGAACTCAATAGCGCGTTGACTACCGCAATCGTGCTATGGAAAGCTCGCAGTACCTAGTCACAATCTTCTACTTGCCCCGATGGTAAGGCCATGATGGGAAGCTAGAGATACCAGGGAATGTTGATGACTGTTATGCGCTGATTCCCACGTACAAGGAGAAGCAGCTTAAGCAGTTGCGCTCTCTGGTTATGCAAGGGGGCTTGCCACCAGTGTTTAACGACAAGTTCAGGAACAAGGACTGCGATCTGGCGATCTGGATGGTCGCGCTCGACCTGGAGAATATGGGCGATGAGGGGCATAAGAACAAAGCGATAGGGCGAGTTTACAAAGACGAGCCGTGGAACGATGCGGCCCGACTGAGCGATAGGAGCTACGACGTTGCGCTGCCACATCGCGTCAATCTCGGCGCGACATTCCTCGGCATCGACATGAACAGCTTCCACATGGTCGCTTAATTTCATGGCAAAGCGAAGTCCCTTTTCGGTGATGCGTGACCAGCGATCAAGTGGGACAACGACAAGGGGCTCTTCCAGATTGTCGATGCGGATAGGGCTGTCGATGTCCGTTGCGCCTTCGACACTCGTGTAATGACGCTTGACCGCAATCATGAGGAAGATCAACGCGGGGATGAGAATTGCAACAATCCAAGCGCCTGCGGCGAACTTAGCCACCAAGACCACCATGAGGGTAATGCCTGTTGCGAGAGCTCCTATTCCATTGATCATCATGCGCTGTAGGGAGCCATCACCTCCTTGTTTTTTCCAATGCATCACCATTCCGGCCTGCGATAGGGTGAAAGCTAGGAAAGCGCCAACGGCGAAGAGCGGAATTAAGCGATCTGTGATGCCGCCGAAGGCGATGAGAAGAGCTGCCGTGAACCCGACAAGCGCAATGATTCCATGCGAGTAGAGCAAACGTCGTCCACGAATCTTGAAAACGTGCGGAAGATGATCGTGCATGGCGATTGCACGGGTGAGCCGCGGAAAATCGGCATAAGAGGTGTTAGCCGATAAAGCAAGCACAAGAAGGATGGAGGCAGTGCCGATATAGTAGAAGCCACCCCGCCCCATCACAGCTGATATGAGCTGCGAAAGGATGCTCTGGTAGCCGGCCTTTGTAGGGTCCGTCGCTCCAATGTTGTAGGCGCGGCAAAGTAATGCAATCCCTCCAAGGAAAACCATCAACAACACAATAATTGTGGTCAGTGTGCGCTTTGCATTGCGTTGCGTGGGTTCGCGAAAAGCGCCAACACCGTTCGACACGGCTTCTACCCCTGTCATTGCAGTACATCCGCTGGAAAAAACTTTTGCGAGAAGCCAGAGCGAAAGCATCGAAGTCGCCACCGTCGAATGTGGAGGCGCAATTACCGGGTTGGGATGCCCTTGCGCACTGATGACTCGAAACGCGCCGAACCCGATTACGAAGAGTAATGTTCCGATAAACATATATGTTGGGATCAGGAACGCTATGCCAGTGTCCTTCGTGCCTCGCATGTTGATCAGAGTCAGAATGGCAAGTATGAGAAGACAGAAGGCAAGGGTATGAGGCAGGAGAGATGGGAAGGCTGAGACCAGCGCCTCAACACCCGCCGATATTCCAACGGCGGCGTTGAGGACGTAGTCGATCATGAGCGCAGCGGCAGCGAGTAAACCGGCAGTCTCGCCTAAGTTCTCGCTAGCGACGGTATAGCTGCCACCACCGTTCGGATAGGCATCGATCGTCTGGCAGTAGGAAAAATAGACGATCGCCAGCAGCCCAATGACGGCGAAGCTAATCGGGACGATGTAGGCGATGCCAGCCGCTCCGAGTGGTATGAGAAGGGTGAGGGCAGCTTCCGGACCATATGCGGCCGAACTGAGCGCGTCGAGGCCGAACACCGGAATTCCAGAGATAGGGCCTATATGTTCTGCTCGTTCTTCGGAAGTCGCCAGAGGTTTGCCAGCAACAAGTTGGAAGAGGGACATGTACGCTCCGAGAGCCACGGGCGCAAAACAGCGCATTTGTGAGTCTATGCAGGAAGCCGTAAGAAAGGCGTTAAGCTCCTGAGCTCAAGCCAATTTAGTTTTACCTGTGTAGCGAATAGCTTGAGCTTCCGAGCCTGGCCGGTCGCGCGAGATGTTGGACAACACAGGCAGGTCGCTGAATGAGCCGTCAAACACCGATCTACTACCAGATTGGTGCCGTCTCCTCGAAATCAGTCTGTCTGGCGCTCGTGGATCACGAAACTGCTGCGATGGTTGAGAAGCTCGGATGGGACCGAAAGCCCTTGCTTCTTCGATAGCGGTTGTTGCATTCGCCTTATAGCGCCATCGCAACTTCGTGCAACACGGTGAGTAGGATACGCATCAAGGTGCCGACCGCACCTCAGCTCCAAACCAGATCCAGCGCTTTCTCGGGGTCGGCTCACAGGAACGCCCTGCCTTTCATCAAGCGCACCTTCGCCAAGACTCGCAAAACTGCTCGAGCACTGTGCCGCATCAACTCCATGCTGCCGGAATCGATTCGTGGCACAGTGACGAGCATTCAACTGGTGAAAACGATACAGCCCAATCGGAAGCCGATACATGCGATGATATCGCTCGCCAACGCTGGCATTCTGCCGAAAGGCCTGACCATTAGCCCGAACGAACGTTGGGTGGCGACGACCAACCTTGAGCGTGGACGCTAGTACTCGACAGTCCTGAAACAGGGACACTTCGCCTCTGTGCGAAGGGGTAGTCTCCGACTCGTTTAAGCAGGCCAATCTCTTTGTCAAAGCGGAGCAAGGTGGAGGAGTCTTCTATGCACTTGCCATCCTGCTTTGGCCGCACCCTGCTCTTATTCGCTGGTTCGGTTGTTTCATCCTATGCGCAGGCGACGGCGCCTTCCATCGAACGCGTAGGGTTCAGCGCAGTACAGGTGACTACCGACCCAATTTCAACCGACGTGCCGTATTGCGTTACAGGCGCTCGGTCTTAAGCAGATAGTGAAGCAGCCGAACCTCGCGGCCTTTGCTTACTCGACGGCTTGATGTTCAAAATCTGCGGACAGGGCGCACCGTCGGCAAAGTGGCAACACAGGCAAGCGGGCGTGGTCACCGGCTTTCTGACTCCGGACATCCGAGCAACAGCGAAAGCGATACAGGAGCCCGGGGGCGCACCGGTCGGCGATCTTCATGTCGCGCCTCACTTCGGTATAGATGGAGGTGACTACGGCTTTCGGCTCTACCGGGCTCCGGAAAGACGACTGTACGTCTTGGCACAGAACAAGGGATTCCATCCAGAAGACCGTTTGTAATGAGTCGGACTATCGTTGTGTACCGTTAAAATGTCAGCGCAGCTTCAAGAAAGGGCGGCTGGGAATCTGACCACAGTCTATCCTGGCGATCTTGTAATCGACGAAACCATGTTGGTTCCACAAATGTCCAACGATCTGTCTACGCGCTTTGTCTCGATTGGTGAGAACAGGCCAGTCGCGCCCATTGACCACGGTCGCTGAGTGCATCGGCGATTTCGCACTCATCGAGATCACACCTGACGAAACAAGCGTTTATTAGGACGCTTCCTAACTGGGAGATGTTCAGACCATAGTTTCATATAACTCATTCATCCGATCACGCACAAGCGACAGGTAAACTCTGCCAACAACGTCCGGAGAAGCGGCTCCATCTGGCCAGCCGACGCGCGCAGCCTTCATAGCGTTCTCACGAGGAGATCCAGCTTGCCTCCGTCATTTGGAGTGCAATCAATAGGCGACCTTCGGAGGTCCTATGCAGGGGTTGCGTTGCTTAAGTCAATTCGCCATGAGGTCTTCCAAAGGTTTAAAGACATTGTTGTTGAATTATCAAGAAGCTCTCTGACGGTTGCTCTCAGCTATCGTTTGACGAACCGCGCAGCTTAATTCTCCCTACCAGCGTTTGTCGCGTTCGACAGTGACGATATGCATTGTTCGCATCCGCCTAGTGACGGAGTCGAAGACGGCCGCATCCTTCAATACCTCAACGTCTCTGCCGACAGAGATGGCATAGAGCTTAGAGGGATCACTGCTTGAGGCATCGATGGTGACAACACTGCCCGCTTGCAAGGTGGCCGCCCACCCGTGCAGCACGGAGAGTGCTGTCATAACGAAATCTCAATTCCAACCCTCTGTCGTTTCGCATGCAGTCTGAAGAGCGCCCGCTCACTCGTCTTCGCTGTATAGCAGCACGCGTCTCTTTGCCGGACTAGAGTATTCCATCGGAGCATGAGGACGCTGATGGCGAGGCACTTCGAAAGAGGATGCGAGCGCGGCCCTGGAGGTTCTTCATCTGTCACAGTATTGGCGCTTAGCCGCTAGCTCAGAGTTGCGTTTATTGTCTATCCGCAGGATTTAGCTGCGTATTATGAAGCTATTTAGTTGCGTATACACTCTCTACGCGCAACATTGGAGGGCACTTTGGCACATAAGGGAAGGCGATCTTCAACCATATTGGACGCTGTCAAACGTCATGCTGACGGGACGAGCCTCAGGAATGTGGCGGACGCGCTGGTGCCATCACTACCTCAGTGACATTACAATACCGCGTTAAACGCCTGCCCTATGCCGGCCGCCTTCTAAAAAAGGGTAGGGGCGTTAGGCGAAATATACTTTGCCCTTCCTAATAGCAGATGTGGCGGCTGTCGCAACCGAGACAACAGCCGAGGAGGCTAGTCCTGTATCGCTCTCTGCGGCCAGTGAGAAGACTCGCAACTATCTCGTACAGCCATTAGCAAAACGAAAGCCTGATGGTTATAACCGCGACCTCTCCCGGCTCCTGATCGATCCGGCGTGGGACTTAAGCCGTCCGAAAGCAACACTTATTCGCTGTTCGTTTCAAACGACTGATCGAGTTTGGGCAAATAGCGCGACGGCGCGACCGCCTCGAAGCACAGATGATCGGGAATCATAAGGGAGGCGATTGAGTTCCTTATCGGCTCTGCGGAAGAGATCGGATTCAACCGCTACACCCTGCTCAATCTTCTCGGATTGCTAGCGAACAATCTGTTGGTGGATGAGGGTGCTGCCAGCAGGCTGCGGCCGTTACTTGGGAGGTGTCAATGACCCGGATCCGTGCATCGCTCAGAGAAAAAGTTATGGTCGATCGTGTAAATGTCCGACCTTTGCTAACTCCCACTCGCATCTGTTTCGGTCCACTTATTACAAGCAGATAGATTGTTTATCGGAGAGCCGCTGCTTTAGAAATTTTCGGCATGTGTTCCCCGCTGTGTTTCGTAAAGGATTAGCCCATGTCGGCCGTTCGACTGGGTTAGATAAAACGAAGCTTATTGTCCAAGCACACCTTTCCAGCAACGAGGAGATTTACGCAGAGGCCTAGGCGTGCGCCACCGAACAGCAGCACCTTAGCAAACAAGATGCCGCCGCTCAAGCACAATGCACTCTGCTCATTGCTATTTGACACTTCTCTGATCTACCGACGTCGAAACAAAGTGCTTTACCGAACTACTTGCGGTCGTCCCTCTGGGCACCTCGCGCTAAGTCATGTCCCGCCCTGAGAGTGCCTAATCTCCTTCTCGAGAGTCTCCATTGCTTCGCAGATGGCTTCCTGTGTATGCATCGAGTCGGGAGGTGATCATTGAGTGGTACTGAACTGATCGCAGCAAGTGCGTCTGCCCGATCTCATCGAACTTCAGGACAATGCGCATATCAGTAGGCGCCGGTTCTCCTGGCGAAACGGTCCAGGTAAAAGTTGCGTTGGTCTGTACATTCTTTAGAGTGACAAGCCCAGCCCAAGGGACCCCGCTGTGCTCGACCGAATAGGTGCCCGCAGGAACGAAACTATGGCCTACGTTGAAACTGAAAGGAACCTTGAGAGTAGTCTGAGCTTTCGCGGCAACCGACGTAAATGTCGCAGCGATGAGTGCTGAGGCGAGGACGAGCTTGTAAGTGATGGATTGCATTTGTAGTACCTCCTGTGCATTGCACAGTTTTGAAACTATGCCTCACACCTGAAGGTCTGCTGAAGGAAATCAACATTAGTACTGCAACGGTGGCAGTATCTAGATCCAGAG
Source organism: Acidobacteriaceae bacterium (assembly GCA_963692885.1). GTDB lineage: Bacteria > Acidobacteriota > Terriglobia > Terriglobales > Acidobacteriaceae. Next base: position 5,052,518 of record OY843586.1, on the reverse strand, counting down.
TCCAGACGAGCTTTTAGGATCGGGTGATAGTTGATAAGGACGCATTCTCGAGATCCTTATGATGCGGCACTGGGCGTGCGCGCGAGAGAGGCAGGTCTGCCAGACCTAGAGTCGATCAGCGTCGTGCTATATCGCGTTGACCGTTGGAAGGCTCACGAACATGGAGGTGCCTGAAGCGACGGTACTCTGCGCTGTAAGGCTGCCACCGTGGGCTGTTGCTATCCAATCGGCAATGGACAGACCTAGGCCACTCCCATCCGGGTCGAAAAAACGGGCGTTGGACGCGCGATAGAAGCGATCAAAGATTCGGGTCAGTTCCTCCGCGGGGATCCCGATCCCTGTATCGGTGACTTCGATGATTGCTTCGCTGTCTCGTACATCCAGTCTTAGCCGAACCGAGCCACCTCTATCGGTATACCGGCACGCATTATCAATGAGGATCAGCAGCAAGCGTCGCAACTGGGGCCGATCTCCAAGCACCACAACGTGCTCGTCCGAAATTTCTGACGACCACTGGATGTTGCGGTTCCTGGCAAGTGCGTTGCTGCCAGGCTCCAGTTCCTCAACCAATGCGCGCAGATCCGTCTTTTCTAATGAAAGCTGCTCTGTATCCGCATCAGCCCGTGCGAGGGTGAGGAGTTGTTCAATCAATGCCGAGGTGGACTCAGCCTCTCGCAGTATTTGGCCAACCATCTCCCTGTATTGCTCGGTCGAGCGATCTTTCTCTAGAATCACCTCTGATGTGGTGCGAATAACTGTGATGGGAGTTCGCAATTCGTGAGAGGCGTCTGAAGTAAAACGCGTGATTCTCATGAAAGCAGACTCAAGTCGCTCCAGCATGGCATTTATGGTGTCTCCTAATTCGCGTAGCTCATCATTCGCCTCGGACACCTCGATCCGTTTCGATAGATTTCGTTCAGAAATTGTCCGCGTTGAGAGGACGAGACTGTGGACAGGCTTCATCGCTCGCCCGCTCAGCCAGTAGCCGCCAAAGCCTGCAAGACATACGGTGAGGGGTAATCCAGTCCAGGCCCATGTACGGAAAGTTTGCAGCACGTCATAGAGGGGGCTGACGATTGTCGCGACCTGAACGCTATATGAATTGGCGCCGACTGGAACTTTCGAAGCCAGGACACGGACATCGCCTTGCCGATGGTAGTAGGTGGTGAAGTTGCCAGTATCTCGGTAGTGACGATAGTGGTGACGCAGCCGCGTTTTATCGAGTGGCACATCTAAATCGTGCATAGCCGAAGACTGAAAGATCATGGCACCGGAAGCGTCTGTCACCTGATAAAGGTCGTCGCCAGGCCCGAAGCCACTGGCCTTGGGAAGAAGCTGAGGCGCGTTAGCCGCTTGTTGTATTGCATTTGTCTTCAGGAATTGCGCTATGTTGTCGCTCCGCACCTGGAGCTGATTGTCTACTGTATCTTCAATCGCCTTCTGCAAACCGAAAAACATACCGATTGAGTAGAGAGCGAGAGACGCAAAGATGACGGCGAGATACCAGCCGGTCAATCGCACTCTTATCGGAGGTGACCTCATACACTGTCCTCTGCATCCATGCGATAGCCCACGCCTCGGACCGTTTTGATTAAGCTCACCTTCCGATCGATGTCAATCTTAGTCCGAAGCGAACGGATGAACACCTCAAGCGTATTGGCTTCTATGTCAAGGTTGTCGCTCCAAATGCGTTCGATAATGGATTCACGAGTCAGCACGTGGCCTGCTCGTCGTATGAAATATTCAAGCAGGGCGAACTGCGTGCGTGTCAAAGCAAGCGGCACGCCTGAACGGCTTACCTGCCCGCTTGCAGAATCGAGCACGAGATCCGCAACCTCGAGCCTTACATCCTGCACAAACGGTCCTTTTCGCGCTACAGCCCGCAACCGCGCCGTGAACTCAGCCATTGCAAAGGGTTTGGTTAAATAGTCGTCGACACCAAGATCGAGGGCGGCGACAATGTCACCCACTGTGTCGCGCGCGGTCAGCGCCAGGACCGGGAGCTGATGTTTTCCCTTCCGTAATCTTCGGATCACCTCGAGGCCATCAATCCCCGGCAACATGATATCAAGCACCATGATGTCGAAATGACCAGTCTCTGCTTGTGCAAGGCCGTCCAGCCCGTCGAACGAGAGAACCACCGTGTGACCCTTTTCTTCAAGGCTCGTTTTCAGCATCTTGGAGAGACTTCTTTTGTCTTCCACAATCAGGACATGCACGGCAATGTCTCCTTCATGAGCCTACGGCATCTTTGGAAAGCTGACTTGTCTCCTCATGCCTGACATATCCATCCCCAGATTTCCATTGCTTTGCTTTGGATGCTTAGGGTCGTATACCTCTATTTGCGCCATCATGCCGCCATCTTCGTGTTCAAGCACGTGACAGTGGTACATGAAGCGCCCGACGATCTCCGGTTGCGTAAAGGCAATTCGCACCTTTACTGACTGTTCAGGGGCCAATGGAACAGTGTCGACCGCACCGTTGAAACTCTGTGGCTGACCATTGACCTCCATGACCTGGAAGTTAACCTGATGAATGTGAAAGACATGCATTTCGTCGGAATCGTTCTTAATTGTCCACTCTTCGATGTTGCCGAGCGGTACTCGTGTATCGACGCGCGAGTGATCGAAGACCTGGCCATTGATCGTGTACTGCCGCCGAGACTCTGCGAATACGATCGTCCTTAATGCGTCAATATGAGCGTCGCTTAAATCTCTCGCAGGCGGCGGTTTGAACTGCGGCAGCGGACTGGTCGGTAAGGGCTGTCCAGCTACCTGTAGCGTTCCCACCTGTTTCGAATCGCCGTAGGCCTCATCCCCGTCTCCATCTCGGCGCCCGTGTCTACCGCGCCCTCCCCTACGCCCCTTTTCGTCACCGTCATCATCCGACCCGAGTATAGGAAACGACCCCGGCGATCCGGCGTCAATGAGCACCTCATACCGCGAACCAGGATAAACAGTAATAGAGTTGGCGCTGCTTGAATGTAACGCAGGGACGCCGTCACGACCGACGATGGTAAACGGGTGCCCCTTTATGCTCAGGCGAAACGGTCTGTTCGGCCCAAGATTTCCTATGTGCCATAGTTGCCGCTCACCAGGGCGCATACCAAGGGACTCGTCGACCCTGCCGTTGATCGTCATAATTCGCCCGTCAGATTCATTCCGCAAAAACGAAAATCCTCTGCGGCCTTCGCTATAGTCCTTCAGCACCAAAATCTGTTCGATCGGACGAGCGCCGGATAGATACCGATCGACAAAACCGTCGACCAGAAGCGGCCCACTTAGGCCGCCCATAACGCCTTCCTCAGTGCTTCCATGGATGTGGGTGTGATACCAATAGAGGCCCGGCGTCTGTAGTTTGGGTACTTTCACTTCGTAGTCGAAGGTCTCGCCAGGCCTGACCGCAATCATCATATTGTCACTGCGTCCAAGCGGGGATGCCAGTATTCCGTGGAAATGCAGATTGGTATCTTGCGTCAGATGATTGACAAGATGGACCCGCAAAGTTCCCCCGGGACTAACTTTGAGGAGTGGCCCGGCATAATTGCCGTCATACGTCGTCCCCGCAATCTGCGCGTCGCCGAGCTGCAGCTGCTGAGACGCGGCCACAAGAGTGACTACAGGGACATTATCTACCTTTGCGACAAGCGGCTTTGATCCCGCGTTTACCGTTCGCGAGTACGTAAGGCCGAGCGGACAACAGATCGCGAGCATCCACGCAACTCGTCGAGCACTGGACCAGCGCCGGTCTAGAACTTTCCTTAGCCTTCCAACTCTATTCATCATAGCGAAGAACGTAAGCGTATTGCCTGAAGGTTTGCTGAAGAGGTCCACCGGATGGGCGCCCCGGAACTAAGCTCCAACCTCGTCATCCGCGTTTATGCCGCGCCACGTCAGACGCAAGTGGATCTACAAATTTCTGAAATGATCCGCTCACGGTGTCCTACAGCAAATCTTCAGACTGCTGACATAGCTTGGTAGTCGCAGCAGATGAACAAGGCGCGTTGTCAGCTGGCGATCATGCTTCCTGTGGAGAAAGAGTGAACAAGACAGTCACGAATTCAGATTGGTCCCCTATCATCCGTCCGATGCGTTATTCGAACACGCCAGGCCTTAATGCGCGGTACTGGACGTCCATCACTTTAGCGAGCATCTTCGGCTGTAATCTGGGTGATTGTCTTTTGTTTTACGCGCATTGGAACCATTGGATTGGCTTGATTCCGTTGACCATAGTCTTTTGGGCGCTATTGGTCGGTGAACGCCAATCTGCGCGGGTGACACAGGCTTGGTATTGGGCTGTTGTAATTGTCTTGCGTGCAGCCGCGACGAAACTGGCCGATCTTGCCACCCATACTTTTGGATGGCCGTATCCGAGCGCGATATGCGGCTTAGTCGTCTTACAGGTACTTGTCGTGTGGCCAGTCCTGCCGAGGCAGCAGCACGAGGCGGCGTCGAAGAAACCGGGCGCCCGGCGACGACTGGCTGGTACTGGCTTTCACTGCTGACCGCCGGCACATTGGGCACTGCGATCGGAGACTGCATGGCCGAGGAACTCCATCTTGGCACGGGCTATGGCACGCTCGTGCTCGGGGCCATTTTCGCTACTGTCCTTCTTATCGGAAGCCGATCGCGATGGACCACGAAGGCGGCTTACTGGATCCCAATTATCGCCGTGCGGGCAGCAGGAACGTGTGCGGGCGATTGGCTGGCGTTTCGGGAGGACCCGGGATGGAAGAACGGTCTTCATCTCGGCCTTCCTTTCAGCACCGCGTTGTGCTGTGCCCTGTTTGTTGCGACCCTATCAGTGTGGAAAACCTCCACTACTAACAAGATTGTCGCGGGGCTGTAGGCGGCTTTCATCACCAAATCTACAGCTTCGACAACTAGGCTCTAATTCGGAGAAACTATCTATGAAGCTTAATATTGTGAATTACGCGTTTGCTGCACCTGCTAACAAGACCGACCAATCCTATGGCTTGGAGTTTCCTGTCATCCGGGCTAAATGGCAGCTTCGATCTGTTGCCTTGTTGGGGATCATCCTTTTCACTTTGTCGTCGCCACTCACTCGCAGAGTATCGGCGCAGGCACGCACACTCCTTGCTATCAACGAAGCCGAGTCGACACTTTCCATCATCAACCCGGAGACCGGACTTGAGTTGGCAAGGATTGCTGAGGGAGGAGTGGCCGGCCACGAGGTGGTGGCGTCTCCGGGTGGCACAACAGCCTATGTGCCGATCTACAGTGACTCCTTCGCGGGGAGGCCGGGTTCGAATGGCAGCGAAATGGTGGTCGTCGACCTGGTGTCGCACAAAGTTATCGGGCATGTCGATTTCGGTCATGGAGTACGACCCCATCAACCCGTACTAAACCCTCATGATGGCATGCTCTATGTCACCACAGAGCTGGACCATACTGTCACGGTCATCGATCCCATCTCGATGAAGATCGTGGGCACCATCCCTACCGGACAAGCCTTGAGCCATATGCTGGTCCTGGATCACGTTGGGCGATTCGGATACACGGCCAACATTCAACCGGGCAGCGTGTCCGTGCTCGACCTGCGCGCAAAAAAGCTCCTGGCGATCATCCCCGTCGCCCCGAAGATGCAGAGGATTACCATTTCCGTCGACGATAAAAAGCTGTTCACGGCGGATCAGACCGACCCGCGAATTGCCGTTATCAACACCGCCACTCGTCAAGTTGATTCTTGGATTCCGCTGCCCGCGATCGCATACACCCTCACTACCACGCAAGACGGTCGCTGGTTGCTCGTCGGCTTTGACAGCGAAGCACAAGTTGCCGTCATCGATCTCCGCTCAAACAAGGTCGTGAAGACGATCGCTCTCCCAGCATCACCAAGCGAAATTCTCATGTCTCCTGATGGATCCATGGCGTACGTCTCCTGCACCGATCAGCAACAGATCGCCGCAATCCAAGTGTCGGACTGGACTGTGATAAAGCTCATCCAGGCCGGGAAACGGGTCGACGGTCTCGCCTGGGCGGTGCAGCCATGATCCGTCTCATGCGCGACGGGAGCGTTACCGATGCGTGAACTCCAGCCGTGCTTTCACTCTCAACTCAAGTGACAAGGATCATCCGGGCAACTCTGCAGCGATCCATCGAGGGACGCCACTTCCAGAGACTGGGTTGGCGAAACCGTCAGCGACACGCCTTCAGGACGGAAGCAGCAAAGAATCGGCGCTTGACAGCGATCTCCGATTGTCCGTGAGGCCAATGTACGTTGCCAGCGGAATCCTTTCGAACACGCAGTGGCGATCGAAACTTCATTGAAGTCCCGATTAGCGAGAAGAGCGTTATAGAGACTTAGCTGTGGCTCTTGGCGAACAGCTTCCACATCGTTTTCGACGCCAGCCTTGCATGCTGGTCGATCTAAGTATTTTCAAGGAATATAGTGTTGAAGCAGTGATCGCGGTGGGGAAACGAGCCGACCCAGCCAAGCTGCCGGAAGGCTTGCGGTCCCGCGCGATTCTAAACGACTGAAATCCCTTACGGAACCCGCTTTCAACGGCAAATTTCCGAAACCCCTGTGAATGGATAGCAAGCGAAGACGCCGCGCATCTGATGTCTCCGTTTTCTGGGGAAGGCGCGGATCTTGCACTTCGAGATCCCACTGATTTGGCGCTTGCCATAGTCGACGCGGCGCGGACCGGGACAGACCTGGAAGAAGCAGTAGCCGCATTTGAAGACGTGTATGTTGACGATTGTTTGCTCCGACAGTTCTGCCGATGCCTTGCTCTCAACCCTACTTCTTCCCTTTTGCCGTGCAACAAAATACGCCGAACATTTCGGTACCTTCGCGACATGCGCACAACTAAGCCTAGATACATTGTTAGAGCTCTAAAAACCCCCGGCGCACAGCGATGGCTACAGAATGCGCTCGATCGCTCGCACTCAGCTTATCCATGATGTGACGCAGATGGGCTTTCACGGTCTGCTCGCTTATGAAAAGTAGCTTACCTATCTCGTGATTGCTATGGCCGGCTGCAACACATTTCAGAATCTCGGCTTCGCGAGTGGTAATCGGTTGCTCAGCCATATGTGTAGCGACTTGAACCGCGACAGAGGGGGGAATGATCTTACGGCCTGCATGTACCTCGCGAATGGCGTCAAGCATTTCGCGGGGCTGCATAGTTTTCAGGATATAACCTCGTGCTCCCGCGGTAAGTGACCTGGTAATGCTTGCATCACCTTCCGAGGTAGAGAGCATGAGCACCCGCGCACCTGCACGAGAAGCGCGAATGGCTAATAGCGCTTCGATACCCGAGACGTCGGGCAATCGCACATCCATCAGGGTGACACAGGGCTGGTGACTTTCATATGCGGCGATGCCCTCACGAGCAGACGAAGCTTGGGCAATGAGCCGCATATCGTTTTGCGAGTGCACGATCGCCGCAAGTCCTTCGCGGAAGGCGGGGTGATCATCAATGCTGAGGATGGTGATCATCCTGCCCTGTGGATCGCTTATCGATGACATATGTTTCTACTCCTTCAATCCAGCTCATCCACGGAATTTCCACGTTTGCCGTCGAAGTGAAGATATGCCGCCTTGCCTGCAAGAGAGAGTTCGACGACGGTGCCCGAAGGTAATTGAGGAATTATGGCAAGCTTTCCGCCTACTGCTCTTGCGCGTTCACGCATGCCAATGATTCCCCAATGGCCATCACAAAGCTGCTCTGATAGATCCTCTTGAATGCCACAGCCGGAGTCCGTGATGCTTACAAAGAAATGCAGTGTTTGATAGATGATGTTTACGCGGATTAGATCGGCGCCCGAGTGCCGGATCGCGTTGGTGATTGCTTCGCCGACGATCTGCTCCACCTCCTTCTGTACAGTTGGCTTTAGCATCCGGGCCTGACCAGCACAATGCACCTGTGACTGCAAGCCAGGGGGGAGATTCATAGCCTGAATGTTTTTGACTAGCGCCGATTCAAGCGGGCCAGGAGCCCTGAGCGATGAACGCAATCCATAAACAGCCCGGCGACTCTGTTCGGCGATATCACGCAGCCGTTGCGATGCATTTATGAGTAAGGAGGACAGGTGCGTTGTGTCCCCAAGCTCTTGTGAGGCAGCATACATTTGCATTGATACACCCAGCACTCCTTGAAGAAGGGTATCGTGCAGTTCCCGAGCGATGCGCGCACGCTCTTGCATGCGAGCATTCATCTGGGAGCTTACATGAGCGACGCGCATTCGATGAACTTGCCAAAAACACGACGCAATAAAGAAGGCAAGTAACGAGTAAAACCAGAAGGTTTGATAAAAGGAAGGAGCGATTCGGATGGGCAAGACACTTGGGAGAGAATTCCAACGATCATAACCGTCGGAACTTTCAACCAGAAAACGGTAGTTCCCAGGCGGAATACCCGTGTAGGTGGCGTACCGTGTTGTGCCCGCTCTTGTCCATTCCATCTCCCAGCCCTGAAGCCGATAACGAAACTGGATGCGACTGGGAATCTGCAGGTCTGGAAGCGTATATCGGATCTCCAAGCGGCGCCTTCCGGGTGAGACGACCAATGGCCCACTTGGGGGGATCGTGACATCGGCATCATCCAAAAGAATCTCACTAACAGAATTGCGTATCAGCGGGCCGGACTGCACTCTACGCGGATTGATGGTTGCAATTTCATTATGAGTGACGAACCACAGATCGCCGTGTTTGGATAAGAATGCGGAGTTGGGGCGCGAAAGCGCATTCTTGAAGCCATCGGCCGTTCCAAAGGCTACGGGCAGAACACGTGTGTTTGAAGTAAGCAAATCGCTCTGGCGCGCACGGACAACACCTTGTTGGGTGGTGAGCCAAAGATTTCCTTCGTTGTCGGCAGCAAGGCCTTCAATAACGCTTGTGGGCAGACCGTCCCGCTGTGCAAATAGGCGAGCCGGCTTGAGGCTTGGAGGTACATAAATTAACCCTGATTCCGATCCCGCCCACACGCTTCCGTCAGCAAACGATTCGATCGACGTTACGTGAACGGAACCGAATATCCGGCTCACCATTCCATGGCGAATGATATCCAGACCGGAAAGCGTACCCACCCAAATAGAACCGGATGTATCCTCGGCCAGCGAGCTCACATTGTTATCATCCAGCCCGTTCGCAGAGGTAAACTCACGAGAAAGCCCGCGGGAAGTGTAGGCACGTACTCCGATCTCTGAACCCGCGACCCAAACGGTGCCATCGCGACCGATCAACATCGTTCCTACGGAGGGCCACGGAATGCTAGGCAGGCGCTGTTCCAATGCACCATCTCGCATCACTGCTCTGCCTTGCTTATCGACAAGGACCAGACCTTGGGTGCCGCGACGATAACTTCGTACCCACAAAGGAATCACTTCCCGAGTCTTTGTCTCTGACGTGATTCTCGAGTACGAAGCTTCTTGCAGCGGAACCCCGAGCTTCACCGGAAAAAGTTGGTCGCCGCTTACATGGAACGCGTTCTTCCCACATCCAAACCAAAGCTCACCGTCGAGGCTCTGCGATCTTTGCATACAGATTGTTGACTTTAATCTCCCGTTGCCCGTACTGAATGACGTGACGGTTCCGTCGCTCAGCTGATTCAGGCCGTCGTTTGCACCAAGCCAAAGGCTACCGCCGTGCGAGAAATACAACATCCACAACTCGTCGCTTATCAGACCGTCTCTGGCGCGTAAACGCTTTATCCCTTGTGCGTTCACCTGAAATAACCCTTGTCCGGTCGAACCCGTCCAAATCGTACTGTCTGTGCAGTTACTGTCGACTGCCAGAATTGTTGCCGTGCTCAGTCCCGGTACCTGTACGACGGAGAAGCGACCACTATCGTACCGGGTCAGCCCACCTTCCCCTGCGACCCACAGGGTGCCTGAACAACCAATTGCGAGTGCGTAGGTGCGAGTCCCGGCAAGCCCATCCGCTTTTGTAAACTGCTTGAAACCTGTTTGCCGGTTCCATGTCAGCAAGCCGTGAAAGGTCGCGATCCATAAGGTTCCCTGTTGATCTTGTCTGAGCGCATTTACTTCCTCGGGCAACTCCAGAAGCTGCGTCGGGAAGAGTTGTACCTCTTGGCCATCAAAATGAAACATCTGGCTTTTCCAGGTGACACCCCATACGCCACCCTTCGGGTCAGATGTGATCCGCCAAACCGATGTTGCAGGCAAACCTTCAGCGACGCCAAAAGTATGGAAGTGGCCGTTCCGGTAGCGCGTAAGACCGGCGTCACTGCTGATCCAAAGGCTACCGTCCGGATCTTCGGCTAGACCTGTTATCGAATCACTTGGGATGGAATTTACTTGTCCAACCTTCCAAGTGGTGAAGTTCAAGCCGTCGAAGCGGGCCAGGCCTCCTCGCGTGCCAATCCAGAGAAATCCATCGTGCGTCTCCGTCATTGCGCGAATTGAATTTTGCGGAAGACCATTCTCCGAGGTCCACGTGCGCAAGAGATGTTGCTGTAAGTTGCGGCTCGGATCGAGGCCGAAGCACCTCATGCTAAGTAAGCAAAAGACGACGCAAAGATAAATTGCCCACGGCGTAGCAGCGGGAACTGCAGAGTGCTTGTTGGAACGCAAGCGCATCTCCCTGAAGACCACAACAGCATAGCCTTGAGCCCCATGAGACTCAGCTACCTGCTGATGATAACCATTCGTCAATACCGAGTCTGTTCTGTACTCAGAGGTTTGCCAATCGCTCATAGCGCAAAAGAAGTACCGGCGAAGCACTCTATATACCGATGGCAACTAACGTTCTGCACACATATGCTTCACCACGGTTAGCGCTGAGCCAACTCAAACAAGCCAGAGAGTTCCATACGTACACTGAGCGGCTTGCTGACGTCACACTTTCTTCCAAGAGGCCAGAACGATGAGTACCTTGCCGTTTAGAAGTAGCTGTATCCTCGTGTCCTTTCTGCTAGCGCTGATGCTAGTAAATGTGTCGGCCTATGGTCAACAGGACCAAGGCGCCATTGTCGGTGTGGTCAGGGACGGCACGGGCGCTGTCGTTCCCAACGCTCAAGTTACGCTCACGAGGACAGATCAAGGGCTTGTTTTGAGAGGGATTGCAGATGGACGCGGAGATTACAGCTTTTCTCCGGTGAAGATTGGAGATTATTCGGTCAGTGCTACAGCATCAGGATTTGCCACGACGGTACAGGAACACCTGCACGTTGACGCACAGCAGCGCATCAATGCCGATCTCGTTCTTCATCCGGGCGGAGCGTCACAAAATGTGACAGTGAGTGCCGCGCCACCATTGCTCGAGACAGAACAAGCGTCAGTGGGCCAGGTATTTAGCGCACAGGCTCTGGACGAAACGCCCTTGAACGGCCGCAATTGGCTCTTTATCGCTCAGTTGAGCGCAGGCGTAGCTCCCCCGTCCGGCGCTCGCGGCGCGGGAACAGGCGATTTTTCCGCAAGCGGATCCCGCTCAGACCAAAACAACTTCATTCTGGATGGCGTAGATAACAATGTCAATGTTGTCGATTTTCTGAATGGCGCTTCTTACACGATACAACCTCCGCCAGACGCCATGGCCGAAGTTAACATCCAGACCAGTACCTATAGCGCCGAGTTCGGACACTCTTCCGGGGCCGTCGTGAACGCAAGCATCAAGTCGGGAACAAACAGTTTTCATGGCAGTCTTTGGGAATACCTCCGTAACGACGCTTTCAACACGCATCAATACTTCGATCAAGCGAATACCCCGATCCCGGAGTATCGGCAAAACATCTTCGGCGGCACCCTGGGCGGCCCTCTCCTAAAAAGCAAGCTCTTCTTCTTTGGCGACGTCCAGGGTAATAGGATTGTGAACGGGACCAATGAGATCTTGACTGTGCCGACACCGCTCGAGCGGCAGGGAAGCTTCAGCGAACTGCTGGACCCACAGGAGACCGGGGGCGCGCCAATCTACCTTTACCAGCAGCGGTCAGGTGGTGGACCCACGCCGCAGGCGCCGGGCGCGACGATTGCCACGGCGAGTCCCTACCAGCAGAGTTGCAACGGCCAACTCAACGTGCTATGTCCATCCGCCGTCAACGCTACGGCGCAGCGGCTTCTCAACCTTTACCCGCTTCCTAACCGGATCAACACGGCAGGCAATGGTCTTCTCAGCAGTAACTTCACGGAGCCGCTCAACGATAGCGACAAGACCGTGCAGTGGGACGCGCGCGTCGACTATAACGCGAGCGCGACCGATCAGGCCTTCGCACGCTATAGCTACCAACATGAGTACCAGTTCTATCCGCCGCCGCTCGGACCCGTCCTGGACGGTGGCAGCTTCGGTACCGATGGGGACGAGGTTAATCTCGGCCAGAACTTTGCACTAAGTGAAACGCACATCTTTTCACCGAAGATCTTGAACGAGTTTCGTTTCGGCTATAACTATGGGCACTTCTCCTATACACAGCCCAATGCAAGCAATCTTGGCCTTGCAGCCTCGTACGGTCTTGGAGGTATTCCGGAAAGCCCACTGAACGGCGGGCTGCCGAATTTGTACTTCCCGGGCAACGCAGGCATCCAAGATGCTGGTTCACCTAACTACTATCCTTCGGACGAGCATGAGAACGTCTGGCAGGCGCTGGACAACATAACATTGTCATTCGGCAATCATTCCATCAGAACTGGAGTCAGCATCCAGCGCATTCGTTTTAGCACCTTGCAACCACCGGGTGGACATGGCAACTATAACTACACCGGAAGCTATTCGAGCGCGTACGGAATTGCTAACACAGGCAATCCCATCGCTGATTTCCTCTCCAACAATCAAAACAACAGCTATCTGACCTCGACGAACACTGTCGACGATGTACGCTGGGATCGCGCTGCCTACGTTCAGGATGACTGGAAGGTATCGGCACGGATAACCATCAATCTAGGTTTGCGGATCGAGAACCAAACGCCCTATTTTGAGCGTCACGGCGCACAGGCGGACTTTTATCAGACTGCCGGCGTGACCTACGACCCCTCGAACGGGCAGCAAGGTCAGTCAACTAGCGCTGGCGTTTATGTGCTGCCTGCCAGCGCTCGCAACACTCCACTGCCTGCGAACTTCGTGAGCCAGCTTGAAGCAAACAACATCACGCTCAAATATTCTAATAACCAGTACCTCATAAACTACCAGACGCTGGATTGGGGACCGCGCGTCGGGCTCGCCTACAAGCTGGACACGCGAAGTGTAATCCGGGCGGGCTATGGTCTTTACTACGGCGGCCTTGAGAGCACGGGCTTCGCCCCAAACCTAGGCTTGAACTATCCTTTCTTTTATCGAACCGCTATTACGAATCCCGGTAACGTCGCCTGCATTTACAGCAACGGGTGCCTCACTGATGGAATCACTCTGGAAAACGGCTACACAAACTTCCTTGCCAACGGGGGCTTGGCCAACGCGAATGGAACCCCTAGCCTCAACGGCATCACAAACAATCTCAAAACGCCTTATACACAGCAGTTCAACCTATCCTTTCAAGAAGACCTCGGACATGGATTCATCACGACGATCGGCTATGTCGGCTCGCTGACCCGACACGCTTCAAACTTTGTAAACAATAACAGTTCGCCTGTAATAACCCCTTTGTGCAACAGCGCGGGTCCCGGAGGTGCGCCGACGAACCTACCTTGCGGCACCAGCAACTCTCAAAATCCTTTCAGCAACATCGGGCTCAGCTACCAGTTGAATGACGGTATCTCAAGCTATCACTCACTGCAGACAAAGCTGGAGAAGCGCCTCAGCAAGAATCTTAGCTTCCTGACAACTTATACCTGGTCGCATCAAATGACCGACTCGGGAACCGCCATCGCACAGGGCGACAACTTCACGAGCGCAGGAGAAACTCCAAACTACTATATCTTTGGTACGCGTGAGGGTTATGCTAAAGGTCCAGAAGATGTGCGCAACCGCTTTACCTTCAGCGGCAACTACACTCTGCCGGTAGGCAGGGGCCAGCGATGGTTGAATGGCAATGACGTCGCTGCGACCATCCTGGGTGGCTGGCAAAGTTCAATTACAGAGCAGATTCAGGATGGCGAACCCTTCACAGTTGGAACGGCAAATTTTACGGGAGTTAACAATCTCAGCCAGAACGCAATCCTCATCCGGAACCCGTTCGAGGGAGGCGGAACACCGGATCCTAGCTTGAACTTCCCTGTAGGAGCTACTTGCCCTGCCAAGGTGCACACTCTGTCAGCCTGGTTTAATCCTTGCGCGTTCAAGAATCCTCTACCAGCCTCGGCTGTCACAGGCCCGATCACGAACTCTGCGCAGGCTGCACCTTTTCTAGGCGACCGGAATAACCAGATTCCCGGTGTGGGTTATAACCGCACGAATATGTCGGTGTTCAAGTCTGTCCCCGTCTACCGCGAGTCTCAACTACAACTGCGCGCCGACATCTTCAATGTGTTTAACACCCCGGCCTTCATCATCACGGGCGGTAACGACGGGCCTAACGGAGCAGTCATTAGTCCAGGCAGCTACCGCTTTTTTCAAAACAACACTCCCAACTCACGTTTCTTTCAGTTCTCACTCAAATACACCTATTAACCTTTTCGGGAAACCGGGTTTCCGGGAGCGGATTACAGAAATGACGCATTTCCGTGCTGTCCGCTCCCGTAAAGCTAATAGTCCCTAACAATGAAAGCGAAGGCAATGTAGATGATGAGCAAATGGGTGCAGGTCGGGATAGCGCTCTTAAGCATCTCGCTGACAGCAGCAGCGCAGGTGAGTGCACCCTCGAAATCAGCCACGAGAGTCGACCTGGATGGAGCCGGCACTGGCCGCATCTTCGGGGGTGTCGGAGCTATTAGCGGCGGAGGCGGCAATTCGCGGCTGTTGATCGACTATCCGCCAAAGCAGCGCAATGAAATCTTGGACTACTTGTTCAAGCCCGGTTATGGGGCGTCCCTACAGATCCTCAAGCTTGAAATAGGCGGGGATGCCAACTCCACGGACGGCGCCGAGCCGAGCGTCGAACATACACGCGGTGCTGTTAATTGCCACGCAGGCTACGAATTCTGGTTGGCGGAAGAAGCGAAGCGCCGCAACCCAAACATCAAACTATACGGGCTGGCCTGGGCTGCCCCGGGGTGGATCGGAGATGGGAATTTCTGGTCCCAAGACATGGTCGACTACTTGATGACCTGGCTGGACTGCGCAAGCTCCCATGGCCTATCCATCGATTATCTCGGAGGCTGGAATGAGAGAGGTTTTGACGCATCGTGGTATGAGCGTCTTCATACCGCGATAGCGGTAAAGCATCCGACGATAAAGATTGTCGGTGACGACTCTGGCTGGGATGTAGCCACCGCGATGGCAAAAGATCCCGATTTCACCAAGTCGATTGACATCATCGGCGTGCACTACTCCTGCGAGGGTGGTGACGGTGGAAGCGCAGACTCGTGCCATTCCACAGCCGCGGGCGTCACCTCGGGCAAGCCGCTCTGGGACAGCGAAAATGGTTCACAAGACGATAACAGTGGTGCCGGCCCGCTCATTCGAGCAATTACCCGAGGCTATCTCGACTCTAAGATGACGGCGCTCCTCAACTGGCCACTCATCGCTGCCATCACTCCAAACCTGCCGTATCCAACCGTTGGATTGATGGTCGCTGGCGAACCCTGGTCAGGGAATTACAGCATCGGAGAGAGTTTGTGGATCTCTGCGCATGTTACTCAGTTCACCGAGCCCGGATGGAGCTTTGTGGACAGTGCCAGCGGCTACATCGATGGAGATCGTCTCAATGGCAGTTATGTTTCGCTGCGTTCTCCGGACGGTCAAAACGCAAGCACCATTGTCGAGACCACTACGGCCACTGCGCCGGCGACCCTGGAATTTACCGCCTCCGGCGGCGCAAAGCGAAAGCCGCTGCAAGTGTGGGCTACCAATCTCAACGCCACTTCCGGCAACAACCGGTTCATCCACGTGGCAGACTTGAGAATGGACGTTTCGGAACACTCGCGGTTTACCCTTCAGCCCGGCTACGTCTACACCTTCAGCACGATTACGAGTGCAGGAAAAGGGACTACAGAGCCTCCACACGCAGGCCACCTGGGACTTCCCTACCGAGAGGACTTCGAACACTATGCCTCAGGAACCGAAGCCCGATATTTATCCGATATGCAGGGGGCATTCGAGGTGCAGCCTTGCGCGGCTGGCAGGACAGGCAAATGCCTGCAGCAGATGGCGCCTCTGAAGCCGATCGAGTGGCAGGATGACAGCGACGCCTTTACGTTGATTGGCGATCCATCGTGGACAAACTACACCGTGAGCGTCACCGCGGAGTTGGCTAAGCCAGGAACGCTCGAGTTGATCGGCCGGGCAGACTTCCAGAAGAGGCCTCAGTCGCATCAGCAAGGTTATTTTCTGCAGGTTGCCGATACGGGTGTATGGACGCTGCTGAAGAGCAATTCAGACGGCGACCGGAAGATCTTGGCTAAGGGAACGGCGATACCTCTTGGAACGGGGCGCTGGCATCGTCTGGACCTATCGTTCAACGCTGCTCAGATTACAGCATCACTAGATGAGCACAACCTCGTCTCGGTCACGGATGATTCGTATCGCAACGGTCAGATTGGTCTAGGTACAGTCGGGTACGACACTCATCAATTTGATGACCTTGCCATTACAAAGCTTGAGTGACGGAATCCGGGTGGCGGTGTAAAGGCGAAGAGGTCTCCTACTCGACTCTGCGCTATGGCTTAGTCCCGGTTACTCTACGTAAAACAGGCAACGCACCTCCGAGAAACTCCGCTATCGAGCAGGCATCCGAGAGTGATGTTGTCTTCTTTGAGGTAAAACGAAAACAGCTGCGTTTGTGTGGACTTCTTCTTCTGGAACACCTTGCCGTTATCTTCAAGTGCCAAAATTTGAAAGGCCTGCCGTGCCCAAGAAACCTACGGGCAAATTCAGTTGTGGATGTCCTTCATTGAACCTGCTTACAAATTTTATCGACATCAGCAATTGATCAAGCAGCGGAAAGTCAAAGATGTTATGTATCTCTCTTCATTACATAATATCCAACTCGTAAAGAGTAACGATGATCACTGCTTCTCGACGTAAAGACGATAAAACGTAGCTTCATACGACAGCTGAAGCCAGTTGCTTCTATGAGCGGAAGCAATAAAACCAGCAATCCCACCGGGTGCTTCGACCGGCACTCTGGTTTGCGACACCATCACGGATCGGCACTTCCGAGGATAATCATTCGAATGTTTTTCATCAGATTGATGACCGCTCTTGCAGTCGTTGCAGTTATCTTTCTGTTGCATGCTCAGAAAGCTGCTTTGCCCTCTGAGATGGAAAACGAGCAAATCCTCGGGATCAACAAGGAGCCGTGTCACACCAAACTAATGCCAGATAAAGATCGCGCGGAGACTTTGAAAGCTGATCGGAGAGCCTCCACTTGGACTCGCAGCCTGAATGGACAATGGAAATTCCACTGGGTCCCGCGGCCGGAAGAGCACCCAGTCGACTTCTACAAGCCAGACTTCGATGTAACCGCATGGAAGGAAATTGCTGTACCTTCCAACATGGAAGCGCAGGGTCACGACAGGCCGATTACACCAAATTTACTTATCCATTCAAGAAGGACTGGCCGCGGGTCACTAGTGAGCCGCCCAAAGATAACACAGCCTATCTTGAACGTGATCCTGTCTGCAGCTATCGCAGCGGATTCAAGGTACCTGCCGACAGGAATGGTCCGAAGCCACTCGCGCAGTACATGGTATCCTCCGACGCGACGGAAATTCTCTTACGTGATTCGGCTCTTAGCTGCTGGAGATCGCAATTACGGTGACGCGGCGAGGATAGCTGTGCCAGGAGAAGCCATTCCGACTCTTCAAAGCCAACTTTAGTCTCTCGGACGATCTATAGAAAGGTGAACTCGTGGCTTCTGACTTTGATTTTTTTACTACTAATGTGTGGTCGAGACGGCAGCTCATTCGGCTTGGAGGGTCGGCCGCGATCGCCGGAATGATAACCCCTTGGCCCACTATCTCGTTAGCTTCTTCATTGCTATCTGCTGAGCCTGGAACCTACCTCAATCCGGTTATCGCCGGCGACCATCCTGACGCGGGCGCCATCCGCGTCGGCGACGACTACTATCTCGTGCATACAACGGACCACTACACCCCCGGGCTCCTGATCTGGCATTCGCGGGACCTGGTGCACTGGAAAGCAGCCGGAGCGGCTCTAGATGCTTACTACGGAGCGGTCTGGGCTCCGTTTCTTTGCGCATACCGTGAGCTGTTTTACATCTACTATCCCTGCGACGGTGAGATCTTTGTCGTCCAGGCGCCGCATCCGCTCGGGCCCTGGAGCAAGCCCGTGGCATTGGGCTTGCACGGCATCGACCCGACTCATGGTGCTACTCCTGAAGGACGACGCGTTCTGTACATCGCGGGCGGGTTGATGGCTGAGCTCTCGAGCGATGGCTTGTCGGCAAAAGGTGAGCCGCGCCGGATGCTCGAACCCTGGCCCATTCCGGAGAATTGGCAGGTGGAATGCGAGTGCCTGGAAGCTCCCAAATTGCTCTTTCGCAACGGCTACTACTACCTGAACGTTGCCGAGGGAGGCACTTCGGGCCCCCCGACAAGTCATATGGTGCTCTCCGCTCGAAGTCCTAACATCGATGGTCCGTGGGAGTGGTCACCACACAATCCGATTGTCCATACTCAAAGCAGGAATGAAACATGGTGGTCCAAAGGCCACGGACGCCTTGTCGATGCCCAAGACGGCTCGTGGTGGATGACGCTTCATTCCTATCGCAATGGACTGCAAACTCTGGGTCGCCAAATCTTGCTCCTGCCGGTGTCTTGGACTGCCGACGGCTGGTACAAGGTTCCCGATGGCATTACAGGAAGCAGCCCGATTCCAAAGTCCGACCTGGAACCCGATCGCGCATCGGAAACGATTTCCGGCTTTCCCGGTAAGGCCCTTGATCTGGAGTGGCAGTTCTGGAAAGGCTATGATCTCAGCCGGGTGAGCGTCATCAATGGTTCACTGACACTTGCAGCTCACGCCGATAGCGTTCAGACCACGTCTCCCCTCACGCGCGCGGCAAAACACCAAAGCTACGCTGTTGAAGTAGACGTCGAACTCACACCCGGATGTGAAGCCGGATTGCTGCTTTTCTATGACAGCAACCATGTCTGCGGTCTCCGACTGTCGTCCAATCCGTGTGCATCTTCCCATTCGAAGACAATCGTCGTACGCGGCAACCGCGCCACTTTGCGCATCGTGAACGACAATCAGGTTGTCGATTTCTTTTACAGGGTTGAGGACGGAAACTTGGCAAGCAAGTGGACGCACGTACGCGACTCACTTGACGTCTCCTGCTATCAACAAAATGCTCTAGGAGGATTTCTCGATCTACGGCCGGCTCTCTATGCTTGTGGCACGGGATCGGCTACATTTCGTAGCTGGAACTACATCTCTAAGCTAGCGGGACCATAATCATCGAGATGCTCAACTTACGTCGCATTGCCCGAGAAACTCCGAGAAATCGCCATATTAGCTATTGATAGGTGGTAAAGACACTAGGCCGCCTTCGACAAGTCTCACCTCTTAACTTAACGAGAGACATCATCATATGAAGCGAACAATTTCGACGTTGGCGTTTGTTTTGGTTTGGACTGCGCTGCGCTTGGAAGCGCCAAAACAGCCCATCGACTACGCCAACACGTTCCTCGGAACGGCACCACTTACCAACCCGGCGGACATCGGGTTCACCCCTCCCGGGCGGCTCCGGGCGGGGCTCGTCTTTCCTGGAGCTTCAGCTCCTAACGCGATGGTCCAGCTCAGCCCCATCACCAAGTTCGGTAGTGGCGCCGGCTGCGAGTATGAAAACAACACGATCTATGCTTTTGCCCACACCAACAAAGGTCATTGGAATCTCTGCAATATTCTGATTCTTCCGGTAGGCGGCGACGTCAATCCTGTGGACTTTGGTTCAACATTCAGCCATAGCAATGAGTCAGCCCATCCCGGCTACTATCAGGTCGACCTGCAACGTTACGGCATCAACGCCGAGCTGACCTCTACTCTCAGGACCGGGTATCACCGCTATACGTACAAAGACAGTGCGCATTCTAAGCGACTGATCGTAAATCTTGCCGTATCGAACGAACGGATGAAAGACCGGAAGATCGATCAGGATGGAGACAATGCCTTTGAAGGCTTTCAGGCAGCTAGCGAAAAGGTCTCCTTCTACGCCGTCTCTAACGACAGGTCGAAGGAATCGAACAGCTGAAGAGCGAACAGACAGAGCTTCCGGTCATCAAATGCTCCGACGGCAGCGGCCCGGTTGAGATCAAGATCGGCTTGTCGTTTGTGAGCACCGAAAATGCTAAGGCAAACCTCCAGAAAGAACTTGGGGAGAAGAGTTTCGAGTCGGTAAAGTCGGAGGCGTCGGCAACTTGGGAAAAGCTCCCGTCCAAGACCCATGTCTCCGGTGGGACAGAGCGCCAAAAGGAACTCTTCTACCCATTTCTACGCGCCGATCCGAGCTACATTGTCTCTGTGCCATTTTTCGAGAAGATGACCTTCCATCTGAATGAAGGGAAGATGCTTACGATTTTGAAGAAGAACTCCGGCAGTCGAATTACAAGCATCACGTATGGCGGCAAGAAAGTTGAGGGCTACTTTGTCAACCATAATGACCTTGAGACAGGTAGGAAACTGGTCACTGCGACGGAGTAGTCAATACCGCCACCACTACGTCGCACGACCAAACGCTTTAGTGAACTTTGCGATTCTGTTGTCCGGTCAATTGTTAACTGGGACCGAGCAGACAGGAGCAGCGGCCTTCGAAATGCCGGTGAAGCCAGGCTTGTGCCGGGTGTTTGCAGCCTAGTAAATAAGCCGAGGGAAGAGGAAAGATGAGGAAAAGGATGAAAGTAATTAGCTCGCGTTCTTTGTTGGCAATTGCATTGCTGCTTGGCCAAACTATCTGGGCCTGCGCTGAGAGCGGACCACTTCAGAGGAGTACGCCGGAGGCTGAGGGCATTCCTTCGCAAGCCATCGTTGACTTTGTCCAAGCCGCGGACAAGAACGTCAACACCTTCGACAGTTTCATGATTGTCCGGCACGGCAAGGTCATCGCCGAGGGCTGGTGGAAGCCAAATTCCGCCGACAAGGCTCATATTCTAAATTCAGTAAGCAAGAGCTTCACGTCCACGGCCGTAGGACTAGCTATCCACGAGCACAAGCTGAAGCTTGACGATCATGTATGGAAGTTCTTTCCCGGCGATGCACCCGCCAATCCTTCTGACAATCTCAAGGCAATGACGGTGCGCGATTTGCTGACCATGTCAAGCGGCGATGCGGTTGAACCCAACAGGGAGGGTGGTCCCTCTGTAAAGCAGTTTCTTGCCCAGCCGGTTGTCTACAAGCCAGGCACCCATTTTCTCTACAACACGATGGGGACCTACGTCCTATCCGCGATCATCACCAAGGTGACCGGACAGACCGCGCTTGAATACCTCAAGCCGCGACTCTTCAAGCCGCTCGCAATTCAGAATCCCCGCTGGGACAGCAGCCCCGAGGGCAACTCTTTGGGCGGATATGGTTTGTACCTTCGTACCGAAGATATTGCCAAGCTGGGCCAGCTCTATCTGCGAAAAGGCAAGTGGAACCGCAAGCAGCTTATTCCACGCAAATGGGTCGAGCAGGCAACCTCCAAACAGATCGCGAACGAGAATGAAGGGCATGCCAAAATCGGCCCGGACTGGGTGGAAGGATACGGCTTCCAATTTTGGAGATGCAGGCACAACGCCTTCCGTGCAGATGGAGCGGGCGGCCAGTTCATCGTAGTGATGCCCGATCAAGACGCAGTTGTCGCGATCACGGCTGATACCGGGAATATGCAGGGAGAACTGGATGCCATCTGGGAACATCTTCTGCCCGCCTTCCAATCCAAAGCGCTACCCGCTGATCCTGCGGGCGATGCAAAGCTGAATGAAGCCGTTTCACATCTGGTAGCTCACCCGAAAAAGGCTGATCACTAAGTAACGTCCGTTCTGATCTTGTCAGTTCGTGCGCAAAAGCCAAAATCCGGCGGCTTGACGCGACAGAGTTTCTTCGGTAAACACAGGCTAACTTCGAAACGTGGTTGACAGTCGAGGATTTGAGTTGCAGACGAAGTCAGGCTCCTGCCGTCATCTCTGCGCTGTGGAATGCTTCGGAACTTGCAACTCTAGGAGATTGCAGATGCATCGGTTTGCCCGCTTTGCTGCTCTTTCGTTTCTTCTGCTGGCTTCGATAGCGAAAGCTGCCGAGACACAAACTCAGTATCTATCCGGCTTAGGTAAGGACGATCCGGTCAAATGGCAATTCATGTGCGACAAAGGCCAAAACGCTAACGCCTGGTCCACGATCGGTGTTCCATCCAACTGGGAATTGCAAGGCTTTGGTATCTATACGTATGGCCGTGTACCTCCGGCCGGCGGCTGGCCCCGTGTCCACGGCGTGTACAAGCGACCGTTCACGACACCTCGGACTTGGAAAGAGAAGGCCATCTTCGTCAACTTTGAAGGCGTCATGACCGATACTCGGGTGACGATCAATGGGCAGCCGGCCGGCCCAATGCATCAGGGCGGCTACTATGCGTTCAAGTACAACATCACCAATCTCCTCAAGCCTGCTGGTCAGCCGAATGAGATTCAGGTCGACGTCGATGATGATTCCATGAATGACTCAGTAAATCACGCCGAACGGCGAGGGGATTTCTGGAATTATGGTGGCATCTTCCGGCCTGTTTATCTTGAGGCCGTGCCCGAAACCTTCATCGATCATCTGGCCGTCAACGCCGCTGCGTCAGGATCACTCGAAGTCGACGCGAAGCTGTCGGATCTGCGCCCAACAGCGCCTCCGGGTACAACCGCTTCTTTAGAAATGCAGGTTTTGGACTTAAGCGGTAAGCCTGTAGGAAAGCTGGTAACCGCCCGTGACGTGGTGCTCGGTCAGACGGCCCACCTGAGCGCAAAGATTCCCGATCCGCGTCTCTGGACCGCCGAGACACCTAATCTCTACCAGCTCGAAGTCAGGCTCCAACTGGGTGGGGTAGTTGTCCATACCATTCATCAAAGATTCGGTTTCCGCACCGTCGAGATGCGACCGGGCGAAGGCATCTTTGTTAACGGGAATCGAGTTTTCCTCAAGGGCTTCGCGCGACACTCGTTCTGGCCCGATTCAGGCCGGACACTGTCCGAACAAATATCCAGAGACGACATCAATCTGATGAAAGAGATGAACGCCAATGCCGTCCGTTCCAGCCATTACCCACCGGACCGGCACTTTCTCGATGCTTGCGATGAACTCGGCCTTTATGTACTTGATGAACTCACCGGCTGGCAAGCGAAGTACGACACCGGGATTGGCAAAAAACTGGTCAAGGAGATGGTCGAACATGATGTAAACCACCCATCGATTCTTTTCTGGGATAACGGCAACGAAGGAGGATGGAACGTCGATCTTGATGGCGAGTATGCGAAGTACGACCCACAAAAGCGCATTGTTTTACATCCGTCGGATCCCTACCCTCCGGGCATCGCGGATACAAAGCACTATCCCAACTTCGACGGATTGGAACAGAGGCTGGCTCGAGATCCAGTTCTGATGCCGACCGAGATGCTTCATGGCCTCTATGACGGGGGAGTCGGGGCCGGTCTGCAAGACTATTGGAACGCCATTCTCAAGAGCAGGGCGGGTGGTGGCGGATTTATCTGGGCGTTCCTGGACGAGGATGTAAAACGTACCGATAAAGGCGGCATTCTCGATTCGCAGGGCAACTATGCACCTGATGGCGTCGTTGGACCATACCGCGAACGAGAGTCGAGCTTCTACACAGTCGAACAGCTTTGGTCGCCGATCGTCGTGACGCCCAACGATGGCAACTCGCACTCTTTCACCGTCAGCAATCGCTACAGTTTCCTTGATGCAGACCAGTGCACATACGAGTGGCAAACGATCGCCTTCCGCCGACCGGATGATGCGAAGTCCGGGTCAGTGGTGCTGGCAGCCAGAACCGACCGCGGCCGTCCACTCGCCCCGGGCGCGACAGCAAACTGGGATGACTGGGGACCACCTGCTCCTGGATTCGGCCGCAGTGAGAAGAAGACCGCAGATGCAAATCGGCTCATCATCAAGGATCGAACGGGCCGCGTCATTCAAACGTACGTCTGGCCGATCGAGGGGTTCGATCGCCGTGTCGGCCAGATGAAACATTCCACAGACCAGGCGGAGCCTGCGACCTCCGAGGTCAGCGATGCGCTGATTGCTACGGCGGGCGATCTGTCACTGAAGATCAGCAAGACAACCGGGATGCTTGTCTCTGTTTCACGCCAAGGAAGGCCCTTCTCTTTTGTGAATGGCCCCCGCATCGTTGCGATGGGACCAAGACCAGAGAGCGCGCACATGCAAGGTCAGCCACCTGCACCCGCAACAGCTCCTGTATCGAACTCTAAGCTCAACTCTTTCAGTTTTCGAAAAGAGGGCGGCGATCTGATCGTCTCCGCGGAGCTTGAGGGTCCTATGAAATCACTGACATATCGTCTCGAGCCAAGCGGTTGGCTGTCGATCGATTATGTCTACACGATCATAGGCAGGCAGGAATACTTCGGCATCGGCTTCGACTATCCCGAGACGAATGTAAAAAGCATGCGATTTCTCGGCGAGGGCCCCGCGCCGGTTTATCAGGACCGGCTCGCCGGCGGTACTCTTGACGTCTGGAACAGGCCCTACAACAACACCATGGTCGGCGACCCGGATGGCCTCAAACCCGGCGAACACTTCGACTATCCCATCTTCAAGGGGTTCTACTCCGGTGTGCGCTGGCTTCAACTCAATACCGCTGAAGGTCTTATCACTGCAAGGGTAAGCCAGTATGGAAAAGCTCCCGTCTACGTGCAGGTTTTTACCCCGGACGTCCCACCCACGAAACTGCTTGGGCAGGTTGCCGTGCCTTTCCCGGATGCGGGAGTCTCCTTTCTGCATGCCATACCAGCCATCGGCAACAAGTTCGGCGGACCGCAAACGATGGGGCCCATGGGTCAGCCTGCCGTTGCGGAAGGTGAGTACCGGGGCCAGATCAGCCTGTACTTTGGGCATTTGCCGCATTGACAGGGCGACAGCGCAATACCGCAAACGTGCTTCTGCCTATCTTCGCCATGGTGAGTAAGACACCTACAACTCAAGTCTCGGAGTTTTTTCAGATGCTGCTGGATCCATCTCGCGCTATGTTCAAGAGAACTTTACTGTCTCTTTTCGAGGGATTGTTTTTCCTTACGGCGGCGTGTGCCTGTTCCTATGCACAGGTTGACGTCCTCACCCCAGCATAACGATAACTCCCGGACCGGAGCCAATCTCTATGAGACGCTGTTAACGCCTGAGAATGTAAATAAGGACAGGTTTGGGATGTTGTTCAAGCGAAGCGTCGACGATCAACTCTACACACAGCCCCTGGTGGCGACCGGAGTTGAAGTGGATGGAGGAACTCGCGACCTCGTCTACGTGACCACGGTGAATAACAGTGTCTACGCATTTGATGCGAATGATCGCGAGGCGACAGCACCGGTCTGGCATGTGAACTTCGGAACGCCGGCAGATCTGCACGATGCCGATTTCGGGTGCCTTGACATCAATGGCAAGATGGGGATAATCGGTACTCCCGTCATCGACAAAGGGCAGGGAGTAATTTACGTGGTTGCGCTGACGCGGGTAGGTTCGAAAATTGGGTCCGAGCATGGATTTCTTCAAAGGCTCCACGCCCTTGACCTTGCGACAGGCGCGGATCTGCCGGGGAGTCCGGTTGTGATCAGCGCGCCCTCGTTTAACGCGCTAATGCAGAACCAGCGACCTGCGCTCCTGCTGGCGAATGGCATGGTTTACGTGGGCTACGCGTCACACTGCGACAAGCAACCATACCACGGCTTTCTCATGGCCTATGACGCCCGGACGCTTGCTCTGGTAAACGTGCTCAACACCTCGCCTACCGGCTCGGAGGCGAGTATCTGGCAGTCTGGGCAGGGGCCAGCAGTCGACAAGGAAGGAAACGTCTACGTGGTGACCGGCAATGGAAGCTGGGATGGTGTGACGAACTTCAGCGAGAGCTTTCTTAAGCTGACCCCCAAACTCAAATTGCTGGATTGGTTTACCCCCACGAACCACTTTCAGTTGGACAAGGACGATGCCGATCTCGACTCTTCCGGGCCGACGCTGATCCCAGGGACGCACCTGGTTTTAGGCGGCGGCAAAGAGGGAGTGCTTTACACGTTGGATAGGCAGCACCTGGGACACCTGGGTGATGAACACGCAGAACAGCACTTTCGCGCAACCGCGTCCCATCTGCATAGCATCATTTATTGGAAAAGTGCGGCCAAGGGCGACCTGCTCTATGTCTGGGGCCAAAGAGACAAAGCGAAGGTCTACAAATTCGAAGGAACGAGGCTGAACGAGACGCCTTTGATGATGAGAGATGTGCCCAATGAAGGGCATCCGGGTGCGATGTTGTCACTGTCAGCCAACGGGAACCAGGATGGAATACTCTGGGCGGCGATCCATGCAACCGGAGACTCCTGGCATGAATCGCGGCCCGGTATTCTGCATGCTTATGACGCGGACGATATCCGTCACGAACTCTGGAACTCCCTCGAGGTTCCCGCACGTGACGACTGCGGAGAATACTCCAAGATGGCACCACCGACGATCGCGAATGGGCTGGTGTACCTGGCGAGCTTCGGTATCGAAAATGTGGGGACGGGGCAGTTCTGCGTCTATGGATTATTGCCCGCCCGGGCTTCTTCGCGTTTGTCGCCTCCTTCAGCAATCACGTCGGATGTAGTCAACAAACGTCTAACGCTCAAATGGTCCACAGTGCCCGAGGTGCGGGTCTATCGTGTGCTGCGAAAAACCACGCTTGAGCCAGAGCCCAAGCTGATTGCGACCGGACTAACGACCCCTTCCTTCACGGAACCCGCACCAGAACGGGGTGAGACTGCATCGTATGCGGTCGTCGCTGTAGCAGCGGATGGACGCGTGAGTGCATTGTCACGCTTCGCGACCGTAAAATCTCCTGAACCTAAGAAGATGGAGCATTAAAAGATATTGCTGAAGCCAATACTGATCGCCTGCGATGCCGTCGCAGCTAGAGAAGCCAGAGCGCAGGCCTAGGACAGGTTCATTCTCGACATACGAGCCGGGCTGCAGTGAAATGGCCTGGTCCGGCACGACTTCGTGTACGCTGGCGAGTCGTATGAACGCAATATCTCCATCGCCCGGCAAGGTGAAGTCGTTTGGTCTTAGGACGATCCGGCAGGAAAAGGCGAAATCAGCGATGGAGAACACGAATGCCTACAAGACCGGCTTTTCCGATGCCTGGGGCGGGCTTCGCCCCGCGGCTGTGGGTGAATCGCAGCGCAGAAAATGAGGCCTCTGTTGCTGGTCTTCTGGAATCGGCAACAGAGAAAGCTGTGTACCTCACCGGTTCGCCGATCCCGGAGCTTATCAGCCCGGACAATTGGAATTCGGATTACCTGCTCACCCTTCAGCGCCCTCATGGCAAGCGGATCCAGCTTGATCGTTTCTATGACTACCATACGAACTTGGAGCACTGTCCAGTGTGACAGGCATTCCTCAAGAATCATCAGCCAAAGAACGATCTTCTTCTGGGGTCAGGGCGATATCTTCTTCACTCCTGCGGGCGGAGAAGCTTTTCATGAAAAGCTTCCGAGTGCTGAGCTGCATCGTCTGAGCGCCGGACATTTGGTAGTAGAGAACTGCCTCGACTATCTCTCCAGCCACATCCATAAGTTTCATGACGCGAGGTTTGGACTTGAATCTTAGTGGCCGCGCACTCTACGCAACCACAGGGAGGCTGCAAGGCGCTCTGCGGGCCGCCATATTGAAGCAATCAAATGTGATTGTGCCTGTTATAGTACCCGCCGTTGTATCGAGGAAGAGGTCAGGAATTTACTGGCTGCGAGGATGACATGAGTAATCCGAAAACCGTTGACACGGCGACCGCCATGCCACCATCGCCCCGGCATGTTCGCGGATACCGGCCTTGATGCGCCGGCGAGGTCGAGCGCGGCCATGAGCGGCTGCTCCCGACCGATGAGCCGGCAGGCCATCTCGTCAATCGACATGACTGAGGCAATGGGCACAAAACGCTCGACTGCCTGCACGATGCGATGGTGGTATTCAACGTAAAGCTCGTGGCGCGCTTCAACCAGCGCCAGGCCGGGGCACATCTTTTTGGCTTCACCCACTTGCGTGCCGGTTTTGACGCCGAAGGCTTTAGCCTCGTAGCTGGCGGCAATGCAGCAGGTGGTGTCCGCCATGACGGGAACGACGGCGACGGGCCGTCCGCGCAGGAGCGGCTGTAATTCCTGTTCAACCGACGCGAAGTAGGAGTTGAGGTCCAGAAAAAGCCAGCGCACCCGGGGACCGGTACGGGCCTCAGAGGCCTGCGCGGTTCCTGAAATGGGCGGGTTTAGACTGGAGTTCATCTTCCCCTTATTTTCGCCCTATGCAGATAGCTCCTGCAAGGCATACTGTATGCCCATAGAGAGTAATTACCAGGGGCTTCCACTTTCGAGGGCTAGCGTCAAGTAGCAAGGCAGGCGATTCTTGCTCTGCAACAAACCTGAAAGTTATTTTTAGGCTCCAAGCAATTACAAGAGGTAAAGGCTCATGTTGTCGGCCAACTTTTCCGCTATCTCACATATGTTTTCGCAGTTCGAATCGTATGTTCCGGCTGTCGCTGTAACACTAGGCGCCGGCGTGCTGGTGTTCTGCGCAGTCAGCGGCGTTTGCTCACCGTGCAAGGAAAAGGACCAGATCTTTCGCAAGCGCGTGATCTGAGTCGTTCTATACCGCTCACACACACTTCCCTCGGGATGCGCGGCGGGTGTGCGGCGGTTTAGCTTAAACGTCCCGGCGTGCTCAATCGGAACAGGATATCCACGACCTGTTGTCTGCGCTCTATAATCCGTGGGAATGGCCAAGCCGGATCTTACCCCCGCTCCTCAAGTACGCAGGACCCTTTCTCCTCATTTACAGGAATTGCAGGACCGTCATGCGCTGGTGGAAGAAGCGGGCGGCTCGGAGCGCCGCGAACGCCAGAAGCGCGACGGCAAACTGACGGCTCGCGAGCGGGTTGAGCTGCTGCTGGACGAAGGCACGTTTGAAGAGACGGACCGCTTTGTCACCCATCGCTGTACCGACTTCGGTATGGCCGGGAAGACGATTCCGGGAGACGGCATTATCACCGGTTATGGCCTGATCGACGGCCGCACTGTTTTTGTGTTCGCGCAGGATTTCACTGTCTTCGGCGGGTCTCTGTCGGAGAGTAATGCGGCGAAGATTATCAAGATGATGGAGATGGCCCTGCGCGTCGGCGCGCCCATCATTGGCCTGAATGACAGCGGCGGCGCCCGCATCCAGGAAGGCGTGGTCTCGCTGGCCGGCTACGCGGACATCTTTCTGCAGAACACGCTGGCTTCAGGAGTGGTGCCGCAGCTTTCGGCCATCCTCGGGCCGTGTGCAGGTGGCGCCGTTTACTCGCCGGCGATCACGGATTTTATTTTCATGGTCGACAAGACTTCATACATGTTCGTGACTGGTCCTGATGTAATCAAGACGGTTACACATGAAGAAGTGACGAAGGAACAGCTGGGCGGGGCGGGTACGCACAGTGAGATTTCCGGCGTGGCGCATTTCGTAGCGCACGACGATGCGGAGTGCCTGGCGATGCTGCGGGAATTGATGAGCTTCCTGCCATCGAACAACCTTGAAGAGCCGCCACGCCGCGTCACCAGCGATCCAGCAAACCGGATGGACGCCGAACTGAACACGCTGATCCCGACAGAACCGAGCCAGCCGCATGACATCAAGGATGTGATTGTGCGCCTGGTGGATGACGGCTATTTTTCCGAGGTGCAGGACCATTTCGCGCGCAATATCGTGATCGGCTTCGCGCGCATGGATGGTCGATCTGTCGGCATAGTCGCGAACCAGCCGATGCACCTTGCCGGCGTCCTCGACATTGACGCAAGTGTAAAAGCAGCCCGCTTCGTGCGCTTCTGCGATGCGTTCAACATCCCGCTGATCACGCTCGAGGATGTGCCCGGGTTTCTGCCCGGCACGCAGCAGGAATATGGCGGGATCATCCGTCATGGCGCGAAGCTGCTGTATGCCTATGCAGAAGCAACGGTGCCGAAGCTGACAGTGATCACGCGGAAGGCTTATGGCGGCGCGTACTGCGTGATGAGTTCGAAGCAGATCCGCACGGATTTGAACCTGGCGTGGCCAACAGCGGAGATCGCCGTAATGGGTCCGGAGGGTGCGGTGAACATTGTCTATGGCCGCGAACTTGAACAGGGTCTGCGGGATGCGGAAGAGCGCGAGGGTCCGCTGTCCGAGGAGCGGCGACAGGCGCTCCTGGCTGCTGCGCGCAAAGAAAAAACCGATGAATTCCGCCATCGCTTTTCGAATCCGTATATTGCGGCGGAGCGTGGGTATGTGGATGCGGTCATCCTCCCGAGCGAGACCCGGCCGCGGCTGATCCGGGCGCTGGCCATGCTTGAAGGAAAGCGGGATAAGAATCCTCCGAAGAAGCATGGGAATATCCCGCTGTAGTGTTTGTGTTGCGGGCGCGAAAGACGGGTCCGTCCTTCGACTTCGCTCAGGATGACACATGTGTGGAGAGACTGACGTCAAACTTGTCGCACTGCGACAAGTTTTCATCTACCAACGGCGATGTATCTGCATCTGTCTCAGTAAAGGAGAACTCCGCATGTCCCCCAACTCTCCGAAGCTTGTTCTGCTTCCTGATAGTGAACATCCGCCGGTACCAAACGCGAGCCATGTTGGCAGGGCCCCCGGCGATCGCAATATTCGCGTGTCCGTCATTCTGCGCCGGCAGAAGCCGCTGGATATCGCCTCGCTTGGTGGCCGCCAGCTGACGCATGAAGAGTATGACGCCAACTACGGCGCGGCCCAGAAAGACTTCGACGCAGTGAAGGAGTTTGCGCAGGCGCATGGACTGAAGGTGGATGAGCAGAAGTCCAGCACCGCGCGGCGGCGGGTTGAGCTGCGCGGCACTGTTGCTGCTTTCAATGCAGCCTTCGGTGTCGAATTGAACGATTACGAGTCGACCGCCGGCTGGCACAAGGGAAAGCAGTTTCACGCCATTACCGGTGCAGTGCACATACCGGAAGAGATGACGGACTGTGTGGAAGCAGTACTTGGCCTGGACAACCGGCCCATTGCAACGCCCAAGATTGTCGTCAATCCTAATGCCGCGGCAAGCACGGCGGGCACGTTTACGCCGCCGCAGGTTGCGCAGGTTTACAACTTTCCAACTGCGGGCAATGGCGCAGGCCAGACCATCGGCATTATCGAACTCGGCGGTGGTTACACACCAGCGGACATCACAAACTATTTTCAGTCGCTCGGATTAACTGCTCCTACTGTGACAGATGTGTTGTTGGACGGCGGCACCAACGATCCAACCACTCCCGACAGCGCGGATGGCGAAGTGCTGCTTGATATCGAAGTTGCGGGCGGCGTCGCCCCCGGCGCGAAGATTGTCGTGTATTTCACGACGAATACAGACCAGGGGTTTCAGGATGCCATCTCAACGGCAATCCATGACACGACGAATAACCCGAGTGTGATCTCGATCAGCTGGGGCGGCCCGGAGTCGAGCTGGTCGCAGACTGCCATCAATAGTATGGATTCGACCTGCGAAGGCGCAGCAGCGCTCGGTATCACGATCACCGTCGCGTCGGGGGACAGTGGTTCGTCTGACGGCGGAACCGGCGACAATGTGGACTTCCCTGCTTCCAGCCCCAATGTACTGGCGTGCGGCGGAACAGCGCTGACAGCCAGCAATGGCCAGCGGAAGTCAGAGGTGGTATGGAACGACCAGGCATCAGGCGGAGGTGCGACTGGCGGAGGAGTGAGCACGGTCTTCCCGCTGCCCAGCTGGCAGGCGAACGCCGGTGTGCCAGTCCCGGCAGACGAAGAAGCATCGGCCGGTGCAAAAGTCGAAGGTCATGCAGCCAGGAAGCACCACAAGAAGAAGACAGGTAGTGGTCACGGAAGCTCCGGTGGAGCAACAGGCTCCGGTACGGGAACAGCCGCGACGACCGGCGGCCGTGGCGTACCCGACGTCTCGGGCGACGCTTCTCCTGAGAGTGGGTACAACATCCTGGTAGATGGTACGCAGGAAGTAGTGGGCGGTACCAGCGCAGTTGCCCCGCTATGGGCCGGTCTGATTGCACTGCTCAACCAGCAGTTGGGCAAAAATGTCGGCTTCCTCAACCCGCAGATTTATCCGCTGGGCGAGGGACCGTTCTATGACATAACCAGTGGCAACAATGGAGATTACTCAGCCGGTACCGGGTGGGACGCGTGCACCGGGCTCGGCTCGCCGAATGGTCAGGCCCTGCTGACTGCTCTGAAAGGCTAGGACTATCGCCTGCCGAATAAAACGAAGGAGTGGAAGCGCTACTTCGTTTTATTCTGGGCGGGCTGATCTGGTTGTTCTGGTAAAGTCTGCTGTGGACTGCAGTTGTTCAGGCAGAGCAGGTCGGAGACTTTCGGGTGTGCCGGATCCCATTTCACTTCCTGCCATGGTTCATAGGGCGATGCGAGCGGTTTGTGGTGCACGATGTCCAGACAATCCTGCAACCCATCGCGCAGCGATTCAAGCTGTGGAAAGAGCTGCACCTGCTGGTTATCCAGCAGCCCGATGCCTGAACCCATATTCACCGCGACGAGGAACGCTGCTACGCCATACCAACCGGCGGGAAATGCGGACACCTGGAGCGCGCGCGTTCGTGAACCCTGATGGGTAAGAACGATGAACATCACCAGGAAGGACGTAAGGGCGGTCAGGGCATTGAAGCGAAAAGAATCAAACCCCTGCGAGTGAAGCAGCAGCGGAGAGAGCGAGGCCAGGAAGACGGCAATGCGCAGCAAGGTGCGCGTGGCTTCCGGCCAGTGTCTGACCTGGCGTAGGCTTATCGCCAGGAAGAAGATGGTCGCAGGCCCGAACAGGAAGAGCGACTCAACCTGCATGCTCCAGTAGTGTGGTGTACGTGCCAGGCCTTCCATGATCTGCAGGTTGTCTCCGATGCCGCGCGCAAAAACAGCAAACAGCCATTCGCGCGGAGGAAAGTCCAGGCGAGCGATCATCGACTGGCGAAGCATGCTGATCTTCGGCGGCGTCAGGGTGGGCGCGACGGACAAGACCAGGGCGGTCACGAGTGTGATCACGATCAGTGCCAGCAACCCAAGTGCTCGACCGGAAAGGAATGGGCTGCGCAGCGTGGCGGGCTCGTTCCGATGGCCCGGCGACGTTGGTCCGGGCTGCAAGGTATCCAGCAAAGCGCGCAGGGCGAAGAGTGGGACAAAGACCAGCAGGAATAGTTCGTGGACAAGCAGACCGGCGATACTCGCGGCAATGGCAACTGGCAGGAAGAGCCTGGCGCGCCGGATGCTCAGGACAGCAATTGCGAGAACCGCCTGAAAAATCTCGAGGTGACCGGTAAGGCTGACCAGGTAGGTCAATCCGAAACTGGTCATCATCACTGCGCCGGTCCATGGGGTGCCGGTGACCTGAGTGATGCGATGGAATGCCAGGACAGACAGTTCCAGAATAAGCAGAACGGTGAAAAGGAAGGCGAGGACGACGATCTGGTTATAGTGGTTCACGTGGCAATGGCGAAGTATCTCGCCAAGGAGTCCGCGCTTGATGAAGCCCGCGCTGTAGTCGGTCTCCATCTGCGTGGCGCCCCAGCGGTCGGGCCGGTGCAAACCCTTGAAGACAGCCAGCAGGCTGAGGAAGAGCAGGGCCGGCCGCAGCCAGCGTCCACTCCATTGGACATTCCACGGACGGCTGATCAAGTCGGTGGCCGCATCGATTGATTCATAAACGACAGCCCCACGCGTAGAGCGACTTCCGCCAGTGCTCAATTGCTACTTCCTGACTGCCTTGCGCGGAGTGCGCATCTCCACTTATAAACATTTACTTTATTACTAGATGACAATTCAGTTAACATCGCCGAAGCAGCCTTGACAAAGGCGCGTCGACCAAAGAACTCATAGAACTTTTTCGTCAAAAATACGTCCTCATTCATGGAGAGGTCCGGAAATGAGACGACCCTGGACATGTAGTTCCTTTTAATGGATGCATCAACCTGCTGCCTCGATCAATTTGACGTTCAAAGGAGTGACTACCGGATGGGTCGAGTCCCCGGGCTTCCGGCCTGTTCAGAATTCCTGCAGCTTCTTTCGGTACCTGTCCGGCGGCTGCATGAAAACACTGGAAGGCGCGACGTAAGAACCGACAACCCACGGGCACGTCTGCCTGGCAGTAATGCACCTGGCACAATACCAGATATATACCGGACTATGAGCCTTGTACAGACTGCGCTTGCGGTCAGGACAGGTTATCGCGGAAATAGACACGTCCGAACGGAGGACGGAGCTCTACATGTCTACTTTGACTGACAAAGGCAAGGCTTCTACTGATGAAGCTACATACCTGCGAACTTCGGTCTGGAGACGGGCAGATGGAACACACTGGCCGTTTTTCGTTGTCTTCTACGCCGTGCTCGCCAATGTTCCCTTCTGGTACGCCAAGCACTTCCTGGGCTTCTTTCATGATGGATGGTTCTGCATCGAGTATGCGTTCATCGGCCTGGTGGCACTTTTCGTACCGCGCCTGGTCGCGTCGCTCCTTCTTTTCCTGACCATTATCGCGGACATGATCTGCGCAGTGTGCGAGACATATTTCCTGACGCCAATGGAATGCCTGACGAACCTTGACGACCTGGGAAAGGTCGATGGGAAACGGCTGATCGTTCTGCTGGGCCTGTATGCGTTGACCTTCGTAGTGATAGCCACACCCTTCGTCCTGCCGCTGGTGAAAATCCGCCGGCCTGCACGTATGCGCATCGCGGCCTGCCTGGTAGCGTTCATTGTCATCTGTGCCGGAACCGACCTGGTGACCCTGGCGCGTCGCGACGGACACATCCCCAACCCTTTTAAGCTGGAACCGCCAATCGACCAGCGAAAGTTGAGTGCGTTCGCAGAGGTGCGTTTATCGCGTCGTACCTATGTGCGCCTGGTCACGCTTGCGTTCCACGATGCTGCGCTGGCAGAGATCGAGCACTCCTATAATGCATCGAATGGGAACGTTGCCAGTGCATCGGCCATCGCGCTGCAGGACATCAGCGCGATGCCGGCAGACGAGAAAGCGACGACTCCCAATATTGTTGAGGTACTCCTCGAATCATGGGGACTTCCGAATGATCCGACTGTCAGGGATGCGCTGGTGAGC
This sequence comes from Acidobacteriaceae bacterium, assembly GCA_963692885.1. Classification (GTDB taxonomy): domain Bacteria; phylum Acidobacteriota; class Terriglobia; order Terriglobales; family Acidobacteriaceae. The sequence continues at coordinate 5,017,192 of OY843586.1, read as the reverse complement.
CCATACCTGCAGCCGGAGCTACTGGCCAGGTACAAGGTGCTGCAGGGGAGCGTACCATTCTATGGGCCGACGATGGGCGGCGAGGGACGCGAACTCTGCAGCAGCCGCATCGGCTTCAACCTCATGACTGCTTCAGCGGAGTCGCTGCAGAACTGCCTGCCGGACAAACTTGCGGCGGAGGGATACAGGAACACAGCCGTACATGGACTGGACGGTCATTTTTTCAAACGCGAAAGCTGGTGGGCGCGCATCGGCTTTAAACGAGTCATCTTCCGCGACGAATTTGCAAAGATGGGACTGGCCGAATGTCCCGGTGCCTTCCCGGGCATCTGTGACGCGGCGATCACGCAATGGATGACGAAGACCCTGCAGACGCCGGACACCAAGCCGGACTTTCTGTACTGGATGACGCTGAACTCCCATTTACCAGTGCCGGTTCCTTCAGCGCTCACGGATGCGGCGCCGTGCTCGATTGCTCCGATTCTCACTCAAAGGCCGGCTGTCTGCTCGTGGTATCAGCTCGTTGCTAACGTGCATCGATCCGTAGCACAGATGGCGGCAAGCAACCTGGCACGGCCGACAGTCTTTATCATCGTGGGCGACCATACGCCTCCGTTTGCGGATCCGACGTCGCGCAATGCATTCTCTTTGTCGCACGTGCCCTACGTCATCCTGATCCCGAACGAAAAGAAGGCGACACCCGTAGCGGGCAACTGAGCGCTACCCCGCCTGCGGCAGGAGCGGCCGCAGTATCGGCTTGTTCTTCTCACCGATGCTGACATAGCCCATCGGCCGCGCGTGATCGTGCGTAAACAACACCAGCCATTCTTCAGGGATGGCGCGCTGATAAAACCGTTTGCGCTCAGCGATGCAGCGGACCGGGTCGAGATCGAAGCCCATCACCCAGGTGGGATCGAGGTGCGCGCTCGTAGGGATGAGGTCAGATATGTAACAGGCGCGTTTGCCGGCTGAGTCGATCATGATGGCGAGCGTCTGCGCCGTGTGGCCTGGATACGTCTCGACCGAAATGCCGGGGACGATCTCGGCGGAATTGCCATCGATGAGCGTCATTTGACCGCTTTGGATCAAGGGATCGTAATTGGCACTGTGGTAGCTGACGGCATCGCGATCGAGCTGCAGGTGACCATGCTCGACTTCTCCTCGATGTGCGAAGTAGCGTGCATTCGCGAAGGTTGGGACAACTTCGCCACGGTCGTTCAGGATAGTATTCCAGCCGCAGTGATCGAAGTGCAGGTGGGAGTTGATGACGATGTCGACTTCATCGAAGTTGATGCCGGCGGCAGCGAAACTCTGCGGCAGGAGCTGCTTGGCCTCGAAGATGGCGCGCATCTTTTCAGGCAGCTTGTTGCCGATGCCCGTCTCGATGACGACGGTATGTTTCCCGGTGCGCACGACGACAGTATTGGTGCCAAGCACGATGCGGTTCTGCGCGTCGGCAGGTGCGCGCTTCTCCCACATGGTCTTCGGAACCACGCCGAACATGGCGCCGCCGTCGAGCAGGTACCAGCCATCGGTGAGGATGGTCAGCTCGAAATCACCGAGCGTCGTGCGGCCGCGAATAAGGTCGTCGTTCGTCATGAGGCAGTAGGAGATTAGTCGGCTACCGGCACAAGCTTCTGCTGGCTGCCGGTGGGACGCGAACCGATGAAGCCGTAGTAGGCGATGAAGATGTAGCAGAGGGCCGGAATGATGAAGGCATGGTGCAGGCCGATCATGTCGGCGACCTTGCCCTCGGCCAGCGGGATGATCGCGCCGCCGACGATGCCCATCACCAGCAGGCCTGAGCCCTTGCCGGTCAGCGGACCGAGGCCGGCAATGCCGAGGGTAAAGATGCTGGGGAACATGATGGAGTTGAAGAGGCCGACCAGCAGGATGCTCCACACGGCCAGGCTACCGAAGCTGAGGATCGAGACAATGGTAAGCACGAAGGCGGCGATCGCGACGAAGCCGACGGCGGTCCCAGCCTTAACGCGTTGCAGCACACCGGCGCCGATGAAGCGGCCGATCATCGCGCCTCCCCAGTAGAACGCCACATAATTGGCAGCCGTTTTGATGGAGAGATTGCCTGTATCCGGCTGCACGAAGTACTTGATGAGATAGCTGCCGATGGCGACTTCTGCGCCCACGTAGAGGAAGATGGCAACGACCCCGAGCACGAGGTTTCGATGCTGCAGAACACTGCCCATGGGATTGTTGCTGTCGCCCATCGGACGGAATTCCTGGGTGGTCTGAATGCGCGGCAGCTTGAAGATAGCAATGGCGGCGGCGACCAGGATCAACGTGAGGCCGATGCCGATATACGGCAGCCGGACGGTAGATGCTTCATGCTGGTGATAGGCCAGCAGCCTTTCCGGCGAGAAGCTCTTCAGGGTCTCGGGGCTGATATTCACGCCGCGCAGGATAAGGTAGCTGCCAAAAAAAGGAGCGAGCGTGGTGCCCAATGAATTGAAAGCCTGCGTCAGGTTCAAGCGGCTGGAGGCCGTGCTGGGTGGTCCGAGGACGGACACGTAAGGATTGGCGGCCACCTGCAAGGCGGTGACCCCGGCCGCCAGGACGATCATCGCGCCCAGAAAGAACGGGTAGGACGGGACGGCGGAGGCCGGCAGGAAGAGGAACGCGCTTGCAGCCATGACCAGCAGACCGGCCACCATGGTTTTCTTGTAGCCGATGGTTTCGACGACCTTGCCGGCTGGAACCGAGAACAGGAAGTAGGCGGAGAAGAAGGCAAACTGGATGAGGCCGGACTGGAAGTAGCTGAGATTGAAGATGTCCTGCAGGTGAGGCACCAGGATGTCATTCAACGAGGTAAGGAAGCCCCAGATGAAGAACAGCATGGTGACCATGGCAAGCGCCCGGCTGGTATTGCCCCCTGCGGATTCGACTGTGTGTTCCTGCTTTGCGCCGCCTGCGATCACCATCGTTGGTTGTGTTCTCCCGCTCTTAGGATGCCGTTTCGGACACTAACACATTCAGACGGCTAAGGGCACGTTCGGGAAAGGGTTACCGGATGCGTTCAACGGGAAAACTGGTCGACTTCTTCTCGCGACCGGAGGTGATGACTACACTTTCGCCAGCCTGGGCCTGCTGCAATAGGTTCGAGACGTGCGTCTTGGCTTCGTATAACGAATATTCCACGTCAATCTCCCGACAGCCTAAGTGGACTAAGTTTCTTAGTCTCACGTTGACTAGGAAGGCAGATTACGGAGCCTTTTTTGCTTGCGCAGAAACCGAAGGACGCTTCGGCTTATGCCGCTTCTCGTGTCCCTGGTCCTCCAGTGCGTAAGCTGCGCCGATGAGGGCGATGTGCGAGAAAGCCTGCGGGAAGTTGCCGACCAGGCGCTTCCGGCCTACGTCGTACTCCTCCGCGAGCAGACCGACATCGTTGCGCAGGCCAAGGAGACGCTCGAACAGTTTCGTGGCGTCATCTTTGCGGCCTATCAACGCCAGATTGCTGACCAGCCAGAAGGAGCAGGCAAGAAATGCGCCTTCACCGGCGGGCAGACCGTCGCTGCTGGTCGACGTGTTGTAGCGGAGGACGAAGCCGTTCTGGGTAAGGTGCTTCTCGATGGCTTCGATCGTGCCGATGATGCGGGGGTCGGTCGGTGGCAGGAAGCCGACCTGGGCGAGTAGCAGGGCTGAAGCATCGAGCTCTTCGCTGTCATAGAACTGGACGAAGCTGTTGAGTTTCTGGCTGAACCCGCGCTCGCAGACTTCCTTGTGGATGGCTTCGCGCGTCTTCTTCCATTCATCAACGGGAACATCTTCTGAGTCGGCGTATTTCCATTCATCGGCGAGCTTGATGGCGCGATCGAAGGCTACCCAGGCCATCGCTTTGGAATAAACAAAATGCTTCCTGCCGCCGCGTGTCTCCCAGATGCCGTCATCCGGTTTCTGCCAGATCGTCGAAAGATGATTGACCAGCCCGCGAATCAGGTTGAAGTCAGTTTCGCGATCGTCGAGAATACGGCCGCGCGCCCAGTAAAAGGCGTCCAGGGTCTCACCATAGATATCCAGCTGCACCTGTTCAGCTGCGGCGTTGCCGACACGGACCGGCTTCGAATTCTCATAGCCTGCAAGCCACGGGACCTCCCACTCGGTGAGGGTACGCTCGCCCTGGATGCCGTACATGATCTGCACCTGCTCGGCGCTCCCGGCGATGGTCCGCAGGAGCCAGTTCATCCAGGCCTCGGCTTCGCGGAAGTAGCCGCCATTCATCAGCGCGAGGAGGGTGAAGGTGGTATCGCGCAGCCAACAGTACCGGTAGTCCCAGTTACGCGGCCCGCCTATCTCTTCAGGAAGTGCCATGGTGGGCGCGGCAACCACGCCGCCACTTGGCTTGTAGGTAAGAGCTTTCAGGGCGATGAGCGAGCGTTCAACCGCATCCCGGTATTTGCCTGCGTAGGGGCAGCGGCTCGCCCAGTCTTTCCAAAAGCTCGCGGTCTGTTCGAGCGATTCTTCGGGGTCGATGGCCGGGGGATTGTGCTCAGTGTAGAGGCCGTATTCGCCGTAGGTCAGGACAAAGGGGATGCTCTCGCCTTCGTGGATGGTGAAGTCGCTATGCGTCTGCAAAGCTTCGCCATGGGTTTCGACCGGCGTGCGCAGGACGACAGTGTGAGGGCCGGCGATGGCGCGAACACCGCCTTCCATTTTGCGCACCCAGGGAATCGCGGAACCGTAGTTAAAGCGGAGCGAGAGGATGCTGCACATTTCGACGGTACCGCGGATGCCGCGCACAATCCGGACCAGGTCGGAGAACCTGCCGCGCACTGGCATGAAGTCGGTAATGGCGATCTCACCCTGTTCGGTTTCGAAATGGGTCTCGAGCACCAGGGTCTGGTCCCGGTACTGGCGGCTGACTTTTTTGACGAGCTGTTTCGGAGCTATTTTCCAAAAACCGTTTTCGTCTGCACCGAGCAGCTTCGCAAAGCAGGCAGAGGAGGCGAAGTTGGGCCAGCACAGCCAGTCAATCGAGCCGTCCAAACCCACTAATGCAGCCGTCTCACAGTCACCGATGATGGCGTAATCTTCAATTTTCATTGTCTATTGCTCGTGGTAGTTGCGGATGAGACCGCCGTCCACGATGAAAGTGGAGCCGGTAATGTAGGCAGCATCGTCGGATGCGAGAAATGATGCGAGCGCCGCTACGTCGTCGACCGTCCCCATGCGGCCGAGAGGAATGTTCCGCAGCAGTGCGGAGAGTTCTTCCTTATTGTCGAGCAGGTTTTCGTTGATGGGTGTCGTAATGGCGCCGGGCGCGACGTTGTTGATGGTGATGCCAAGCGGGCCAAGCTCGACAGAAAGATCGCGGGTGAACATACGGAGCGCCCCTTTGCTGAGGCAGTAGGTGGAGAAGCCGGGAAAGACCATATCTTCATGCACTGAACTGATGTTGATGATGGTGCCCTTGCGCTTCTGCTCGCGCAGCTTGTTCACGAAGACCTGGGTAAGGAAGAACGGACCTTTAAGGTTCACGTCCATGACCATCTGGTACTCTTCTTCGGCTACCTCCCAGAAAGCTGCTTTCTTTTCCATGCCTGCGTTGTTGACCAGGATGTCTATGGCCCCGAATTTGGAGAGGGCCGCGTTGATCAGGGCCTCGCGATCCTGGGCTTTCGTGACGTCAGCCTGGACAGTAATGCCCTCTGATCCGGCCTCTTGAATGGCCTTCAGAGTCTCGTCTGCACCGACGGCACTGCCGAGGTAATCCACGACAACCTTGGCGCCGTCACGCGCGAAACGCCTGGCGATACCCTGACCGATGCCGGAGCCGGAGCCGGTAATGATCGCGACTTTTCCTTTCAGATCGCTCAATGCGTTTGCTCCTGTGTTGAATGATTGTTCCTCTGCTGGGATGCAGGTCTTGAGAGATGAATCACAGGGATTATGGATTTTGCGATCGTGACTGAGCGATCAAACGCAGATCCTTCGATCTGCTGCGGTCGCTCCGGATGACACCTCCGTGAGGGGTCAGGGTGACACGCCTTTCGGCTGCAAGCGCGGCAAATCTGTTGCCGGCCATGGTGACAGATTGCGTGGACTTCGCTTTCTTCCGCTTTCCGCTGTAATAATGTTGCGGCAGTTGCGGGACGTCTTTTGGCGTATCGATTTATCGGGCTGAGGTTTTAAGCATGAGGAAGTTGAAGTGGGCATCAGCGCTGACTGGCCTGGTTGCGGTCGCGCTGACTTCGTTGGGCGCTGCACGGTTTGCGGATGGTCAGCAGGTGGAACAGCGTCCGAAAATTACCGGGATCTCGCACCTGGCGGTGTATACGAGTGACCCGGCAGCGGCCGAGCATTTTTACGTAGCAATCCTGGGAGCGAAAAAAAGCTCCGATCCGGAAGATGCGAAGGGTGTCCGCTACTACTACAGTCCGACGCAATTTACCGAGGTGCTGCCGCTGCCTGCTGACTATACGATCAGCCGCATGGACCATGTGGCGTTCGAGACGGCGGATGCAGGTTCACTGCGGGACTACCTGAAGACCCACGGGGCCGCGGACGTTTCTGAACTGCGGCACGGCAACGATGCCAGTATCTTTTTCGAGACCAAAGATCCTGAAGGCAACAGGGTCCAGTTCGTGCAGGCCTCTCCTTCATCTGTGATCCATACAAGCGGAGACTCAGCGGCTAAAGAAGTAAGCAGCCGCGTGATCCACGTCGGCTTCCTGGTGCATGACAAGGCCAGGGAAGATGCCTTCTACAAACAACTGCTGGGATTCAGGCCTTACTGGTATGGCGCGATGCAGCCGGACAAGGTGGACTGGGTTTCGCAGCAGGTTCCCGATGGCCATGACTGGCTGGAGTACATGCTGGTGGGCGACGGCTCAACGACACCACTGAACAAGGTCGATGCGCGGGAGCTCGGAGTATTGAACCACTTCTCGCTGGGCGTGCCGAATATGGAACAGGCGATGACCACGCTGATCAGCGGCGAGCGGCTGCCTCCGCGGCATGATGGGCCCCAGATGGGCAAGGACGGCAAGTGGCAGGCGAATTTCTATGATCCGGATGGCACGCGGGTCGAGTTCATGGAGTTCCAGCCGGTGATGAAGCCATGCTGCTCGGAGTTCACTGCATCCAGCCCGGCGAATTAGATACGTACTGCAAAACAAATTCTCGAAAGACTACCAGGGGAGAAACAATGACAGCACATTCCAGACGCAGCTTTTTAAAATACGCATCGGCAGCCGCTGCTTACAGCGCTGTGGTCGCGCACACCTATTCTGCTTCGGCGACGCCGCTCGGGCTGCCGCTGGGACTCCAGCTTTATTCCGTGCGCGAACTGTTGCCGAAAGACTATGATGGCACGCTGATGCAGCTGGGCAAAATCGGCTACCAGGAAGTAGAAGCAGCAGGCTTCTACAATCACGACGCGAACCAGGTGAATGCGGCGATGAAAAATGCCGGCCTGCACTGCGTAAGCGCGCACTACGCATGGGATACACTGCATCCACAGCTCGACCAGATCATCGAGTTCGGCAACAAAATCGGTCTCAGTTACATCATCTGCGCATTCCCCGGCTTCAAGAATCCCGCGGCTGTAAAGGACAAGAGTTATGCAGGCCGGGCGCGCGCGTTCACGCTCGAAGACTGGCGCTGGAATGCCGACCAGTTCAACATGATCGGCGAAAAAGTGCATGCGTCCGGGATGCATTTCGGCTATCACAATCACACCATGGAGTTCGCTGAAGAAAACGGCGTGGTTCCCTATGACGAGTTGCTGAAGTTGACCGACCCAACGAAGGTGACGATGGAACTGGACTGCGGCTGGGTGACGGTTGGCGGCAAGAATCCGATCGATTACCTGAAGAAGTATCCGAACCGTTTCTCGATGCTGCACGTGAAGGACTTCAAGGAACTGCCGATAGCCGGATCGTCGGAGATGAAACCCCCGGCCGCTTCCGTGCTGGGTCAGGGCAAAATCGACTACACCCCGATATTTGCTGCTGCCAATAAGTCAGCGATCAAGCACATCTTCGTCGAGCAGGAGCAATACGACATGGATCCGATGACGGAGCTGAAGGAGAATGCCGAATACATGAGGAAGTTCAGCTAGAGCCTTCCCGGTGCGGACATACGCGGCGTCTATGCGGTTTGCGCGAGCGCCGTTTAAGTTTCAGGCCGAGGTGCGGCGATTTGATACGATGCGGCATGTCGAGACTCTTCTACAGCCTGCTTGCTCTCTCCCTGATCGCTTCGCCGATTGTTGCCCAGACGGCGTCAAACCCGCCGTCAACCGCCATGCAAACCCGCATGGCGCATTTCCTGAGCCCCGGCAATGGCGCTTGGAGTGCGGAGCAGATCGCGAACATGGGCAAGCTTCGCGATGCGGCGATTGCAGACGACTATGCGCTGACAGAACTCCGCCACCTGACGGATAACATCGGCCCGCGCCTGAGCGGCTCGCCGCAGGCTTCAGAGGCAGTTGAGTATGTAGCGGACGAGATGCGCAAACTGGGCGCGACCGTCACGCTCGAAAAAACAACAGTGCCGCACTGGGTGCGTGGCGAAGAGACCGGCGCCCTGGTGAAGTGGGCCGGGATGGCGCCTGCTGCCAAGGGCAAGACAACACAGAAGATCGTGCTGACGGCACTCGGTGGAAGCGTCGCGACACCAGCGGACGGCCTGACAGCGCAGGTCATCGTGGTTTCATCCTTCGAAGCATTCAAGGACCTGCCGGCAGGGACAGTGAAGGGCAAGATCGTGCTGTTTAATCATCCCTTCGATAAAGAACTGGCAGCCCAGGGTTATGGCGGCCAGGCCTATGGACAGGCCGTGGTCTACCGCGGGGCGGCCCCGAGTATTGCGGCGGCGGCCGGTGCAGCGGCGGTGCTGGTGCGATCAGTCGGAGGTGCGGATTTTCGGCTGCCGCATACCGGGGCGACGTTCTATGATCCGTCGCTGCCGAAAATTCCTGCTGCGGCAGTGACAGCAGAAGACGCTGATCTGATGGCTAACCTGGCAAGCCAGGGGCCGGTGACGATGCGGCTGACACTCACGCCACAGACCCTGCCAAAGGTGGAGAGCTACAACGTGATCGCGGACTGGAAGGGTTCAACGCAGCCGGAGCAGGTGGTCATCGTTTCAGGGCACCTGGATTCGTGGGACCTGGGAACAGGCGCAATCGACGATGGGGCGGGCGTGGTCGTTTCCATGCAGGTGATCCATCTGATGCAGAAGCTGGGACTGCATCCGCAACGGACAATTCGGTTTATCGCCTGGATGGATGAGGAGTCCGGGTCAGAGGGAGCGGCGACGTACGCGCAGGAGCATGCAGGCGAACTGGCCAACCATGTGGGCGCTCTTGAGAGTGATCTGGGCTGCGATCATCCGGTCGGGATCACGTTTGCAGGATCGCCGGAACTGGCTGAATGGTTGCGTCCAGTGGCGCATGAACTGGCGCCGATCGGGGCGGCCCTGATCTCCCCGGGCGAAGAGGCAGGCGAAGATGTGGCTGCAGTCGTCGAAAAGGGCGTGCCCGGCTTTACGCCGACCCAGGACAGCCGCTTCTATTTCAACTATCACCACACGGCGGCGGATACCTTTGACAAGGTCAGCCCACTGTTCTTGGGCGAAAATGCAGCGGTCATGGCGGTAACAGCCTATGCACTGGCGGACGCCTCCGCGCCAGCGCCACGGGCTGCAATGGCCGGTCACTAATTACCAGGCAGCACGGATACATGGTACGAAAGTTCTAATCGGGGCTATATACAGCAGCGCATCCGACACGGTTCGCATCTGACACGTATCGGCCTTTATAGAGTCTGGCTGTTACCGGCGGCGCGACGTTGTCGAGCTTGAAGGAAGAATCATGTGAGAACCGGCATCGCCGTAAAAATGATGCTGCGGCGAGAGCGTGAATTGAGTGTAACGTTTGGACAATCCATAATGGTATGGATCGCCGCTTTGAGGGCGGCATCTCCGTCGACACCTGGTTCAGGCCCGCTTAAACCAATCTTTCAGGATGTGTAGAGGTTTGGAGCCGTGAGAGCCGTGACTTTCGGACCAGGCCCGGGATGCCGTGGAGTTGCCACCATTGCGAATCGTAGATCATCCCGGCATTTATCTAAGTCGATATGAGAGGCGAGAACACACGTATGCTCCTCGCTCATAACCACCGGGGAGTGTACTTTGCCAAGCGCTGATGGTCCAGATACGAGTAGCCGGACAGAGGACCAGGATCGGGTTGTTTTCAGCCGGCGACTCGGACCCGAAGCCGCGCGGCGCCTGACCGAGGATGAAGTTGCCGGCGAGGCATTTCTCATCGCTGGTGTGGCTGCGGTTTTGTCCCGCACCCTGCAGCGAACAACCGTCCAGATCGCCACAGGCACCGGCGTGCAGACGCTGGGCGTCGAACAGTCGCAGCCTTTTTCGGAGCTGGTGGGTAGCACGTCGGCCAGCAATCTCCCGGAAGAAACGGAGATGGCCGATGCCAGTGCCGACTTGAATACAGAAACTCTGTCCGGGCACTTCCCTGCTTTCCATGCGCATGCTGAAACCCTGGAAGGTCCAGCAGTCAACGTACATCGCTCGACGATCTCGGTGGCGACGCCGCGTGGCGCTGATGAGGCGCAGACAGAGCGACTGCTTCACTATCTCTCGAACATACTCGACAGCGCGGCACGGGATGACAGCCAGGCCATAGGCGCTCTCCCGCTGGCCGCCGAGGAAGAGACACTCGGTCTCTACAGATCACTCAACGCAACGGCAACTCCCCTGCCAGACAAGTCAGTGCAGCAATGGATTGCGGAACAGGTTCGCCTGCATCCCTCTTCGACGGCCGTGGCATTCGAGGGAGCTCTACTCACCTACCGCGAGCTGGGAGAGAGGAGCGACCAGCTTGCAACTGTCCTGGCAGGCATGGGGGCCAGCCAGCAGCGTCCGGTAGCACTGTGCATCGCGCGATCGGAACAACTGCCGGTCGTCCTGCTGGCAGCATTGAAGGCCGGCAGCTTTTTCGTGCCGCTGGATCCAAGTCATCCGCGGCAGCGGCTGCTGGACATCCTGGCTGAGTGCAAGCCGGCAGTTGTAGTGGTCACCACGGGAACGGCGCACGTGCTGGCCGGGAGTATGCTGCCGCTCTTCCTGCTGGATGGGCAGGCCCAGTCGAGTGGATACACCGAGGCCGTCGCTGAACCAGCGGCAAGCGAATCGCTCGATGACAGCGCCTACATGATTTATACCTCCGGGACGACCGGCAAACCTAAGGGTGTCGTGATTCCACAGCGTGCGCTGGTCAATGTACTGGCAGCAGCACAGCGCGAGGTGGGTCTTGGGGCCAGTGACCGGTGGCTCTCGGTTGCAACCATCTCCTTCGATATCTCCATACTCGATATGTTTCTCCCGCTGGTCACGGGCGCGACCGTCGTGATTGCGAATGCTCAAGAAGTGACCGATCCCGAGAAGCTCGCGCACCTGATCGAGAGGGAAAAGATTACCTTTATGCAGGCGACGCCGGCGACATGGCGGATGCTGCTTGCTCATGGCTGGCGCGGAGAAGCGGGGCTGCGTATGCTGTGCGGCGGCGAAGCACTTCCGCGAGACCTGGCGAATGCCCTGCTGAAAGCCTGCGCCTCGAGAGGCGTAGCTGGCGTGTTGTGGAATTGCTATGGGCCTACCGAGACGACAATCTACTCGTCGTTTGTGCGTGTTCAACCCGGCGAGGGTCCGGTGGCGATCGGCGGCCCAACCGCGAACACGATGTTTTATATTGCCGATGGAGCAGGCAGGCTGCTGCCGCCCGACGTGGCGGGAGAACTGTACATCGGGGGCGCGGGTCTGGCGAAAGGGTACTTCGAACGCCCCGAGCTGAACCAGCATAAATTCCTCGCCAATCCCTGGACGGGCAAGTCGCAACAGAAGATGTTTCGTACAGGAGATGCCGCGCGTTTCCGGCAGGATGGCACGCTCGATTTTTTTGGGCGGCTCGACAGCCAGGTAAAGCTGCGCGGCTATCGCATCGAACTGGGAGAGATCGAGTCCGTCCTGAGAACACATACCTCAGTCGAAGATGCGGCGGTCGTGTTACGCGAAGACAATCCCGCTGAACCATGGCTCGTCGCCTATATCGTTCCCAAATCTATTTCATCCTCTTACGTAGAGGCGGAGAGGACGAAGGCGCTCCGCGCGCATGCAGCCGATGCACTGCCGGCCTACATGCTGCCTTCACGCTTTGTCGCACTGGGAAAGCTTCCACTTACCGGTAGCGGTAAGGTAGACAGGCGCGCCCTGCAGCAATTGCCCAGGCCTGAAGAGACAGCACGGCCGACTGTGAATAGTGAGATCCCGATCGATGTAGTCGAGGGAGCGCTGCTGAAGATTTTCCGTGAAGTGCTGCGTTCACGGAGCTTCGGACCCGAGGACAACTTCTTCGATTTCGGTGGTTATTCACTGCTCGCCGTGCGACTGTTCGCGCGCATTGCGAAGGAGATGGGCACTGATCTGCCCATCACTACTCTCTTTGAAGCGCCTACCGTGCGCAAACTTGCACTGCTTCTACGCAAAGGCGATAACCTGCCGATCGTTGTGCCTATCCGGACGAGCGGAGACGATGATCCTTTCTTCCTGGTGCATTCTTACCTGCTGTACGGGTTGGCGGGCAACATGGTGCCCGCGCAGCACCCGGTGTATGGCCTGCGTGAGGTGCAGGGCACGTCGCAGTCAGGAGCACAGAGCGACCAGGTGACACTCTGCATGAAGGCAGTGGAGCGTGTTCATCCCCGCGGTACGGTTCACCTCGGCGGGTGGTGCGCAGCTGCACCACTGACGATCGAGATTGCCCGTCGACTGCAGGAGCAGGGCAGAACCGTAGGCATGATCGCCCTATTCGACGCAGCTGCACCCGGCTTTGTGCCCCATGCAGTCAGTCGTTATCCGCGGCTCACACGGTTGCGTGTAAACCTTGCGTACCACTTCAACCGGATGCGGAGACTGCAGTGGCGCGATCGTCTCAAGTATGTTGTGGAGCGTGGTTCGCAGCATTTACTGCAGATGATTGAATGGTTCTACATGGGACATCGGCAGTTCTTCAAGAACGTGCAGCGCGCGATGCCGTTTTTACCGGGCATCCTCTTCCATAATCGATGGACGCAGATAGCGGTGGTAGAGGAACGCGCTATGACGCCTGTCGATGCAAAGGTATTCCTGTTCCGCGCGCTCGATGTGATCATCATGCCGGGAAGTGAAGCAGAACTTGGATGGCAGGCGATCGCGAAACGCGGCGTCGAGGTGATCTTTGTGCCGGGCCATCATGAATCGATGTTTCACGAGCCGCAGTTGACGGTGTTGCGGCAGCAGTTCGCGCAGGCAATGCAAAAAGTGCAGGATGCGGACAGGCGCTCGGAATCACGCACGCAGGCATCCTGAAGCCATCTGCTCGCGGCCTGTTACCGATGGTAAGCACCTGCGTACTATCAACGATTGATGAATATGCATCCGCGATGCCATTCGGCACGTCTCTTCAAATGTGCATTCACGCTTCGGCTCCGCGACGTTGTTAAAAGTTCTGCTGCTTCTGCTCTGCGTCGTCCCCGGCCTGATCGCCTGGCAGAGCCCTGCAGCGCAGCAGGATGCGCATGGTGACGGGCCACTGCTGGTCGGATATTTTCCGCAGTGGGGCGTTGATAATCAGCCGCAATACCTGGTAAAAAACCTGCAGACGAGCGGCGGCGCTGCGATGCTCGACCAGGTGAATTATTCACAGGGGTCGGTTAAAGCGGGACATTGCTCGATTGCTTCTCCCAGTGCAGACCTGAACTACACCTTCGACACACAGAACAGCGTCGACGGCCGTGCGGATGATCCGCGCTCTTCCTTCCGCGGCAACTTTCATCAGCTGGAAGAATTGAAGAAGCAGAACCCGAAGCTTAAGGTGCTGATCTCACTTGAAGGCAGCGCCGACTTTTTTGCAGAAGATGCACAGCCGCAGAACCGCTACGTCTTCGTTGCGTCATGCGTCGACATGTTCCTGCGGGGCCGCTTTTCTGACGGCGTGGTGAAGCCGGGGCTGTTCGACGGCATCGACCTCGACTGGGAGTTTCCCAAGCGTGAAGATGCTGCGAATTACCAGGCGCTGATCAGCGAATTTCGCCGGCAGATGGACCAGTACAGGCCGGGACTCCGGCTGAGCATCGCTGTCGGGCCCGGCCCGCAGATGTATCCCGGTGTAGACATCAAGAGCGTAAGCAAGCTTGTGGACCAGGTCGCAGTGATGAATTACGACTATGCCGGCCCATGGAGCAAGACAACCGGCATCATTGCGCCGCTCTACACGGATGCAGCAGATCCAACAGCGCCAGGCAGCGTGGACGACACCATCTCTGCGTACAGAAATGCCGGCGTACCGGCGTACAAACTGCTGATGGGTCTGCCGTTTTATGGGTATGGCTGGGAGCAGGTGAGTGGTGCAAACCATGGGCTCTACCAGGCGGGGCAGGCGATCCATAGTGACCGGCCGTACAGCTTTGTGCAGACGCAGATGGCGACATCCACACTCTACCGCGACCAACGCACGCAGGCACCCTGGATATTCAATGGCGACACGTTCTGGACCTTTGAAGATCCGACGTCGATCCGCTTCAAGGTGAATTACTCACAACATCAGCGCCTGGGCGGAGTGATGATCTGGGAGTTGAGCGGCGATCTGCCGGATGCTTCCCTGCTATCTGCTGCTTACTCGCAACTGCGCATGCCAGACGCGCAGGCCGTGACGAGCGGCAAGACTGAAGCGGACGCTCTGCAGAACGATGAGTAAGTGTTGGTCCTTGTCAGCCGTTAGTTCTCACCGTACTTAGCCAGCCACTTCAATTCTTCACGCACCTTGATATATCCATGCCACGGGTTCTTATCGAGCGGATGATTTTCGCCCGGGAAGACCAGCAGCGTGTGCGGCACGTTGAGTTTCTGCAGCGAGCGTTCGAGCAGCACCTGTTCGAGATAACTCACACGGACATCCGCATTGCCGCCGACGATGTGTGTTGGAGTGGTGACCTTGTTCATCTGGAAAAGCGCAGCCTCACCCTGGTACAACTCCGGCTTTTCCCACGGCGTGCCGGAGAGATACCAGGCGTCGTCGTAAGTGAGATCGTCATTGCCCCAGTTAGCTGCGTGTTCGACTGCGCCGGCACCTGTAACTGCAGCCTTGAAGCGCGTAGTCTGCGTGATCAGCCAGTTGGTCATGTAGCCGCCGTAGCTGTAGCCGCCGATGGTGAGGTGATCGGGATCGGCGATGCCCTGCTTTACCAGTGCATCCACGCCACTGAGGATGTCTCGACCTGGCGCAGAGACCAGATGCGGCTGGATAGAGAGCATGAATGCATCACCATAGCCGGTCGACCCACGATAATTCGGCCGGAAGACGAGCCAGCCATTCGCTGCTGCAAGTGTCGCCCAGTCATACCAGTCGGCTCCGAAGTGATCACCGTCTGCGTCCTCCGGACCTCCGTGGATCAGGGTGAGCATACGCAGATTCTTCGCGTCTTTGCGGCCAGGAGGATAGATCAGGACACCCTCTACCGGGGTGTTGTCATCGGACTTCCATTCGAATGGCTCCCAGTCGACCGGCGCACGATCTTTGAAGAGTGAGTTGAAGGAACTGATGGTCGCAGGTCTGCTCAGAGAAGCCGCGTTGTCGGCGATATAGACCTGCGTTGGATCGGTGATCGTCGAATGCGTGAATAGAATGGCTGAACCCTGCTGCGCGGCGTGCACATGGTCATAGGTGCCTGGCGCTGTTGCGATGACTTTGGCTTCATTGTGGCTGACCTCATAGATCTTCTGATCGACGCCCATCTGGCCAGTCGCCATCAGCCTGCCATCGGACGCGATGGTGAAGTCTTCCCAGGAGCCGCCGAAATCAGCGCCAAGCCGTGTCACTTTGCCGGATGCGATCTCCATCGTATAGAGCCGACCCTGCACGTCGCGATAGTCGCCCTCGATGGAACCCGAACCTTTGCCAACGGTAAACAAAAGATCTTTGCCTGTGCGCTCCCACTTGAGGTGGCTCTCGGCGCCATTGTTATGTGTCAGCCGGCGCGCTTCGCCGCCTTTTATATCGACAAGGTAGATCTCGGTGTCTGCGGGATTTTCCACGCGGTGCGAGATGGGTCCTGTTTCAAACGCCAGCTGTTCGCCTGCAGGAGAGATGGCGATCTCTGCTATCTCGAGCGCGCTCCGGGTGACGACGCGAGCGGTCTCTGGATATTCCGGCTGGTCGGCAGCAACATTTCTCTCCTGATGGGCAGAGGGCGTACTGCGGCTTTGCTGAAGAACGGCCGCGATGGGCAAAGAGAGCAGTACATCTCCATGCTCCTGTTCGCGCCAGCGAATCACATCTTTCCAGTCATTTTTCTGCGTATCCTGCTGGTCCCTGGTGCGCGGTTCGGTCACAGAAAAGTCGATCGCAGTACTATCCGGTGACCACGCGAAGGCATGCACATCGAGCTTCTCGCGAAAGAGCGGGAAAGCTTCACCGCCAGTGACCGGGATCAGCCAGATGCGACCGGGTTCATCGGCATCTGCGTTGTCTTTTGCCTCACTCCTTGAGAGAGGTGCATCACTGTTGCCACTTAAAGGCCGGTCCGAAAGGAATGCTACGTAAAGGCCGTCGGGCGACCACTGCGGCGCCGAGTCGTGCCCTGCATGCGTGAGTGGCTGGAGCGTGCCCGCTGCCTTAGTCCAGAGCCAGAGATTCTGACTGAAGCGTTCACCCTGCCAGTCGGGCGCAGATGTTGCGATCACTGCGGCGGCGCCATCCGGAGAGAGGCGCGCGTCCGTGATGGCTGTCGCATTCATGAATTCGTCCAGCCTAATGACAGGCTTGCTTTGCGAATGGGCGGCCAGGGATGCAAGCATCAGGGCAGAGAGCGACAGGCAGGCAAAGATTCTCATGATGGATGTCCAAGGGTACACGAAGGCATTTTGGATTGGAGAGGAAAGCAGCGGCCTGCCGTGTGTTTATGAGATACAGGCGATCCAGGAGGACCCAGACATGAAAATGCGAATCGCGCTGCAGCGCGCGCATCTTACTGCAGGTAAGCCTATGCCGGCCGCAGGTAAACCTTTGCCGGCTTTCGCATGGAAGATGAAGGAGCTAAACACGATGAGCAGTTTGTATGAATTACAGGATCCGACGAAGCAATATCCCCAACCCAAATTTGAGCATCAGCCGCAGCCGGTCCCTGGACTGGACGCGAATATGACGCCCAAGGCAGATCATGGCGAGACAAGTTACAAAGGCAATGGCCGTCTTCCTCAGCGGAAAGCACTGGTGACCGGCGGCGACTCCGGCATTGGCCGGGCGGTGGCTATTGCTTTCGCGCGCGAAGGGGCGGACGTAGCCATTAACTATCTGCCAAGCGAAGAAAAGGACGCTGCAGAGGTGATCGCGCTGATCAAGAAGGAAGGGCGTAAGGCGATTGCTCTGCCCGGCGACCTGAGCGATGAAGCCTTCTGCAACAAGTTAATCAAGGACGCGCATGCACAACTGGGCGGCCTGGAGACACTGGCACTTGTGGCCGGCAAGCAGCACGCTGTCGACAAGATCGCTGACGTAACCACAGAACAGCTTGAGGCGACTTATCGAGTCAATGTGTTCGCCTTATTCTGGCTATGCAAGGCGGCCCTGCCATTGATGCCGAAGGGTGGCTCGATCATCACGACTGCATCCATTCAGGCAACGCATCCCAGTCCAAGCCTGCTCGACTATGCACCGACCAAAGCCGCTATCCTGGCATTTACCCGGGCGCTGGCACGCCAGGTAGCGGGGGATGGCATACGCATCAACTGCGTGGCGCCGGGGCCAGTGTGGACACCACTGCAGACCAGTGGTGGTCAGCCCGATTCGAAGATACCTGACTTCGGTTCGGAGACACCGATGAAACGGCCGGGCCAGCCCGTCGAAATGTCGCCGCTCTACGTATTACTGGCTTCGCAGGAAGCAAGCTATGTGACTGGCGAGGTCTATGGCGCGACAGGTGGTCTCGAGATCTCCTAGCAACTGGTCCATGTAAAACACGAACCGCGAACAGCAGGAACTGTTCGCGGTTTTACTTTTGCGCGCCGATCCTCGCCGAGCGTTGGGTCATGCCTCGAAATCCAGCTCGAGCGGATCGATGAGCGGCTGGAGCCAGGCCAGCAGCGCAAGATGCGCAGGATGGTCGGCGTAGGTCCCATAGTCTGCGCTGCTTTGAAATTTCATGACGCCACCGAAGGTGTAGTCCTGGCCCCGGACAGAGGTGTTGATTCCGACATGGACCTCGAGCACCTGCGGGATCTTCTGCTTCAATGCCCGAATCTCCTCGGCTGCCTGCTGTTTGTGTGCGTCGGTGGCAGTGGGCTTCCAGCGGAAGGCAAAGATGTGGATGAACATGATTCTCTCCTGCAACCATGGTACCCAATCAGCACAGGTTGAGTGATGACGGGCGGTCCTGAATTGGCCTGTCTGCACCTGACGCGTTCCTCGATAAGAGACATGTTCCGAGGAAGGCTGGTGCTCCCATCGGCAGCGGGCGCTCTTAAACGTCACCCCTGTGTTGGCGAAGAATACAACCGCTGCAACTATCGTGTAAACGACGACCGCACAGTGTTATAGACCCTACCCCTCTCAACGATTATCTCTTTCTAAGTCGCGTCTTGTGCTGTTTCGTTGCGGAGTGAAGAGAAGACAGCTGCTCGCAGACACGCAGCGGGCGCTCTCACCTGTGACGTTTTCCTGCGACCTTTCCCGATCCAGGTGGACCGCTGGGCTCTTGATGTACGACCTGGATGCGCAGGCATGCTGGGGAAAAATTAGGCTGCTGTATTTTGCCAGGAGAAACATTGAACTCTCAATTGCTTGCCTTCCTGACTACGACTTCTGCAATTCGCCGGAGCCAGCGTTCGTCTACACGAGGTTCACGCTGTTTGAATGGATGGCTGCGCCCGCGCGCGTCGGCGGACCGGATGCTGTGGACCGGTGCCGTCCTGGCGGGTATTGCCCTGGTGGCGCCGGCTGTCGAAGCGCAGACAGCAAGATTTGTCGGCGTGCAGACGACGCTAAGCAACAGTTTCTCCAGCCCGTACGGCCTGGCCGTGGATGGAAGCGGCAATGTGTATGTGGCCGACTCGGGTAACAACGCGGTGAAAGAGATTCTCGCGGTGAATGGAAGCATTCCTGCATCACCGACCATCAACACCCTGGCTACGGGGTTCGGCCAGCCAGCCGGGATCGCTGTCGATGGAAGCGGCAATGTCTATGTGGCGGATGCGGGCAACGGAGTCGTCGACGAGATCATGGCAGTGAATGGCAGCATCCCGGCGTCGCCGACGATCGTGACTCTGAACGCGCCCTTGGGAGAACCTTACGGCGTGGCCGTGGATACGCTGGGCAACGTGTATGTTGCCGATGCAGGAACCAGTGAAGTAGATGAAATCCTCGCAGTGAATGGAAGCATTCCTGCTGCGCCAGCAATTGTTTCGCTCGGCAGCGGTTTCAGCAGCCCCACAGGCGTGGCCGTTGATGGCAATGGCGATGTGTTTGTCGCAGATACGGGCAACGGTGCCGTCGAAGAGATTGTCGCTGTGAATGGGAGCATTCCGGCGAACGCTACTGTCAATATTTTAAGCAGCGACTTCCAGTATCCCTACGGCGTTTCGCTTGATAGCAGCGGCGATGTTTACGTGGTTGATGTTGAGACCAATGACCTGAGCGAAATTGTCGCGGTGAACGGAAGCATCCCTGCATCACCGACAGTCCTGACACTGGCGAATACTTTCAATGAGCCGGTGGGTGATGCGGTCGACGCACTCGGGAATTTCTATGTTGCGGATACGGCGAACAACGCGGTCGACGAGATCCAGCCGCGCAACTTCAACTTCGGCAATATTGCTGTGGGCAGTGTCAGTGCACCGGCTACGCTTGATTTTGCTTTTGTGACTGGCGGCAGCATTGCCGCGCCTGCTGTGCTGACACAGGGCGCAACTGGCCTTGACTTCGCGGATACCATGAGCGGAAGCTGTACAGCCACCACGCTCAACGCGGGTGATGACTGCACAGTGAACGTCACCCTGACACCGAAATCTGCGGGCACACGGACTGGCGCAGTCGTACTGAAGAATGCGAACGGCGGCGTCATCGCGACAGCCTACATCGCAGGCAGTGGCGCAGGACCATTGCTTGCCTTTTCGCCCGGCACGCAGAGCGTAGTGCTGCCGAGCGTGGCCATGAACACGCCGCAGATTGCAATCGATGGCAGCGGGTCTCTTTACATAGCGGATACTGCCAATAACCAGGTGCTGAAACAGACAGCCGCAAGCGGCCCCTATATGCAGAGCATTATCGGCAGCGGTTTGTCTTCGCCTGCGGGCGTAGCAGTGGATGCAGCCGGCAACGTGTATATCGCCGATGCAGGAAATAGTCGCGTCCTGATCGAGTCACCAAGTGGCGCCGGGTACACCCAGAGCGTGCTTGCCAGTGGCGCCCAGTTTGCCGGCGGCATGCAGGGCATCGCAGTCGATGGTGCCGGCAATGTTTATATCGCGACGTCTTCAGTTGTGAAGGAGACATTTGCAAACGGCACCTACTCGGCGTCGACAGTAAATGTGGGTGGTCTGCAGAACCCGCTGATTGCGGCCGACGGCGCGGGCAACCTGTATGCAACCGCGACGGGAACTGTGATCAGGATTACGAGCGTCAATGGTGTTTCGTCAATCACCACGGTGGCAGGCGGACTGGATGATATGACCGGCATTGCTGTCGATAGCGTCGGAGATGTGTACCTGGCCGATACAGTGGCGAAGAGCCTGCTGAAGGAAACATTGTCGGGCGATGCTTATACGCAGAGTGTAGTTCCGATGACGTACCAGGCCGGACCCGCGGCGTTGACGGTGGACGGCAGCGGTAATCTTTATGTGGTCGATGCGGGGCGGAAGGTGCTCGAGAATAATTCGGCGTCGACACCCGGCTTCGTGTTTGCCTCGACTACTGCTGCGGGTACGACAGACGCAACCGATGGTTCGCAGACTGTCACGATTTTCAATGACGGCACCCAGGCACTGACTGGAACACTGAGTGTCCCGGCAGACTTCTCACTGGTGGCCGGCAGCGGTACACCCGCCGACTGCACAGCGGCCCTTTCGCTACCGGCCGGAACATCGTGCAATCTGAGCTTTGAGTTTGCACCAGCCGCTACCACGGCATCCGGCGTAGTGAACGCGACGGCCCTGTTGAACGACAACGACCTGAACATGACACCCACTGCGACGCAGGCGATCTCGTTGACAGGAACAGTTGGCAGCCCGGCACTCGCGACACACTTTGTTCTGAGTGCCACGCAGACGACGGCGACAGCGGGCACACCGTTCAGCCTCACGGTTACTGCTGAAGACAGTTCCAACAACGTGGAGACGAACTTCAGCGGCACGGTCATGATCAGTTCTACCGATGCGTCGTTTGTCGGCCCGGCAAGTGTCACCGTTACAGGCGGCAGCGGAAGCTTCCAGGTAACGCTGGAGACGGCAGGAAGCCAGACAATTCTGGCAACGCAGAATGCTTCGACGGGCTCCATCGGCCTGACCGTGCAGCCCGGGCCGGTCGCCCAGGTGTATCCGCTCGCTGGCACTAACCAGAGCGCCTACGAAGGCGCGCCTTTCGCAGCGCAATTGCAGCTGCAGGCAGTGGACGCTTACGGAAATCCCATCTCCGGTGCAAGTGTGATCTTCAATGCACCAGCTTCAGGGGCAAGCGTCACGTTCGCTACCCCGTACAACGGCAACCCCTACCAGGCAATGGTGACCACGTGGAGCAATGGCATCGCGATAGCCCCGGTTGCAACTGCAAATAACGTCGCCGGCCAGTACGCTGTCGCTGCTTCGGTCGCAGGCCTCAATGCGACCACAAGCTATTCGCTGACCAACCTGGCGGTTCCGCAGTATCTCGTGTCGGTACTGACCGATGACATCGGAGTAGCGAGCAACTGCTCGACCAGCGGCACCAATACCAACTGCAGTCTTCGCGACGCTATTGCTGCAGTGAACGCATTGCCGGCCGGGACAAACAGCACGATCGGCTTCGCCGCCGGTTTGACTGGCACGATCGGTCTGAGCAACGGAGTGCTGAACATAACGAACAGTGTGACGGTGACGGGCACGGGTGCTAACCAGATCACGATCGATGGCGGCAACAATGCTGAGATCTTCTCCATTGCAAATGGCGTCACTGCTGCCCTGTCGAACCTGACGCTGAGCCATGGAAACTCTTCGCAATACGGTGGAGCTATCGGCAACAATGGCAACCTGACAATCACCAACTGCACCTTCAGCAGCAACACTGCTCAGTCAGGTGGCGCCATCTACAGCGATGGCTCACTCGTGCTCATCAACAGCACCCTGAGCGGGAACACGGCACAGAATTACGGCGGCGCCATTGACAACGCCGGGCGCCTGATTATCAGCAACAGCACGGTAAGCGGCAACACTGCGAATAGTTATGGAGGCGGCATTGACAGTGTGGCTACGCCGACGATGACGAACAGCATCGTGGCCGGAAACTCTGCTGCTACCTATGCGGACATCTACAGCAACGGCGGCGGCAGCATCGATCCAAGCAACCTTGCAAGTGTTGATCCGAGCGGCACATCGCAGATTACTCCACTGCTTGCTCCACTTGGGACATACGGTGGAAGCACGGCAACCATGATTCCGCTGCCGGGTAGCCCGGCAATCTGCAGCGGCTCGATCAGCGATATCACTTCAGGATCGATCACGGACCAGCGCGGCTATCTCCGCACAACCAGCTATGCCCAGACCCCGTGTGTAGATGCAGGGGCAGTGCAGACAAACTATTCACTCAGCTTCGTACAACAACCCACCGACACTGCACAGGGCTCAAGCATTACGCCGGCGACGATGGTGCAGTTGAGCGAAAACGGAAGCCCATTCACTGGCGGCACTGCAACCATTGCACTCACCCTGAATGGTACGGGCGCGCTGACGGGAAGCTCGTCTGCAACTGCTGCGGCAACTGGTATCGCTACCTACTCGACTTTGAGCGTGGGCGCGATGGGCATGGGCGACACACTTACTGCGAGCCTGCCGTTGAACACTGCAGACAACACGGCAATCTCGGCTGTGAGTAATGCTTTCAATGTCACGGCAGCCGGAGCGAGCACAGTCACAACGGTTTCAGGATCAGGCCAGACGGCGACCATTGGAAGTGCATTTTCACAACCGCTGACCGTAAAGGTCACAGACGGCAATGGCAATGCGTTGAGCGGTGCGAGTGTCACGTTCAGCGCACTGTCGAACGGGGCCGGTGCAACACTTTCGGCAACCAGCGCGATAACCGGGACAGCAGGAACTGCTTCTATCACGGCAACAGCGAATGGCATTGCGTCGTCGACGGCTTACAGTGTGACCGCGACGACATCCACCGGCTCGACAGCATTTGTGCTGACGAACTCACCGGCGTCAACCACCTTAACAGTTGTGCCTTCGGCAACAACCCTGGTGTATGGGCAGCCGTTGACAGTCAAGGCGAGCATCGCGCCGACGGCTGTGGCCGGGTCCTCTCCGACTGGTGTTGTGAAGTTCTATGACGGCACGGCAGCGTTGTCGCCGACGGTTGTGGTTGCATCCGCCAGTGCTACGGATACGCTGAATGGTGTGACGGTCGGCACCCACTCCTACCAGGCGCAGTATGCCGGTGATACAAATTTTGCGCCGAGCGTACTCACGCAGGCAGGTTCCTCTGTCACGATCACCAAGGCTGCGTCTACCATTGTTGGGCCACCGACTCCAATAGTTCTGACTGCAGGGATTGGTGGGAACATTCAAGTCACGCTTGCCGGTCAGTACCGAGGAACGGGTGTGAACCTGCCGGGTGGAAGCCTGTCTTACACCATCGGCAGCGGTGCAGCACAGAGTGCAACTATCACAAATGGCGCTGCAACCCTGCTGATACCCGCAGACCAGCCTGCCGGAAACTATACACTTGCAGTTACATATATGGGAGATGCGGACTATGCTGCGGCTTCCCCGCTGAACGTGCAGTTCTCTGTGACGTCGGCTGGTACGGGTTCAACTCTTGTGCCTACCACGACGAGCCTCAAGACCAGCGCGGCGACAGCGAACCCGGGAGCCACCGTCACACTTACAGCCACAGTATTGCCCACCTCGGGAACGACAGTACCGACCGGCATGGTGAACTTTCTTTCCGGCACCACTGCGATAGGCAATGCGACACTGAATGGCCTGGGCGTGGCGACACTTACCACCACAACACTTGCGGCAGGCTCTGATTCGATCACGGCTGTCTACGCCGGGGACAGTACTTTCGCCGGCTCCACTTCAACAGCAGTCGTCGAAACAATTGGAACGCAGAGTTTCTCACTGACGTTCAATCCAACGGCCATCACAATCAAGCAAGGTCTAAGTGGAACAGTCCAGTTCACGGTGAAGTCGATCAATGGCTTCGCTCAGCCTGTCAGCCTGAGCTGCAGCGGGTTGCCTGCGCAAGCCGCCTGCACTTTCCCACAAAGCGTGACACCGACAGCAGCCGGCACGAACTCCAGCTTTACGATCAACACGGATCTTACGGCAGCAGCCCTGCGGAGGGCAGGCCGTCCGGGGCGCACAAGCGGCGCCGCTGGATTGACTTACCTTGCAGGCGCCGGCATGGCGGGCTTCTGCCTGCTGTTCGGGATGCCTGCCCGGCTGAGACTGAAAAACTTTTCCGGCCTGTATGCGCTGGTTGCGGCGATCCTGCTCGGCGGCACTCTCGCCGGTATGACGATTGGCTGCGGGACTAAGGCAGAAACGCCAACTGGCGCCAGTACGGTGACCATCACTGCCACGGGTATCGCTGGAGGGACAACTATCACGCAGACAGGCACCGTCCAGGTAACGATCGCGCTGCAATAGGCAGTAGAAGTTCATCGCTGCTGAAATAGAAAAATGGAAGTTAAAAAGTATGAGCCCCGATAGAGTTCGGGGCTCATACTTTTTCTCGTAATCAGTTCCCTCCTAATCGTTGCATGATCAGGGAGTTGGTTGGAGCCACGCGCTGGGCGTTGACTGCGAGATTGCAGTTTCGTCTTCATTCATATCGACGGCAACGTCCGCGAAGAGCGGTGTACTCAGGTAGCGCTCGCCTGTATCCGGCAGCATGCAGAGGATGGTCGATCCCTGCGGCGCTTCCGCAGCCACCTGGAGCGCCCCGGCAAACGTAGCGCCTGAACTGATGCCAACGAAGATGCCTTCTTTACGAGCCAGTTCCCTGCTGCGCGCCATCGCGTCTGCATTTTTGATTCGCAGTACCTGGTCGATAAGTTTCATGTCAACGGCATCGCCTGTAAGCTTCGGAATAAAGTCCGGGCTCCAGCCCTGCTGCGGATGTGGATGCCAGGCGGGGTGACTGGCAGCGGCGGAGCCATCGGGATGTCGATCCTGCGCAACACCGCTCGAGAGCATGGCAGCATCGTCCGGTTCGGCGACTATGATCTTCGTGTCCGGCCGCTCTTTTCTAAGTACGCGCCCAACGCCTTTCAGGGTGCCGCCGGTGCCGAATCCAGTCACCCAGTAATCCAGCCGCTCGCCGCGAAAGTCTTCAAGTATCTCAGCCGCCGTGGTTCGAGAATGCATATCGGCATTCGCTTCGTTTGTAAATTGGAACGGCTGGAACCAGCCATTTTTCTCGGCTAATTCTTTGGCCTTGTTCACCATGCCTATACCGCGGTTAGCTCCGGGCGTCAGCACTACCTTCGCGCCGAGGAAGCGCATCAATTTGCGCCGCTCCACGCTGAAAGTATCCGCCATGACGATCACCAGGGGATATCCCTTTTGCGCGCACACCATCGCGAGGCCAATGCCTGTATTACCGCTGGTACCTTCTACCACGGTCTGCCCGGGCTTGAGACGGCCGGATTTTTCCGCGTCTTCAATTACGCCCAGTGCAAGGCGGTCCTTGACGGAGCCGAGCGGATTGAATGATTCGACTTTGACAAAAAGGTTGATGCCAGCAGGTGCCAGCTTATTGATCTTCACGACCGGCGTGTTGCCGACTGTTTGAAGGATGCTGTCGTATCGCTTGCTCACGGGAACCTCGAAGGAGAGACTGGCTGCTGCCAACTTAGATGTCTGCCGATGGATGGCGTAGCAATCTTAGCAGCAGAGCGATGAAGTTCCCGTTTGTAGCCGGTGCTCCGCGCCTGGCGCGCCGGGTATCGTCATGCCCAGGAGGCGTCGTCCCCTACGGCCTTGGTCGCCACTCGGAAGCTTTCGCGAAGCTGGTGGTTCTTCATCAGTAACTCGGCAAGGAGGCGCTTGAGACGCGAGTTTTCTGCCTCAAGTTCTCCGAGCCTGTCGCCTGCGGAATACTCGCATGGTGATTCTGTCTTTATGTTCAGCGTCATCTTTATTCTTTCGCCCATGACATATTCTCTTTCGGTCGTTGCCCTGCTTTTCACCCAATGGCGTCAGCTACGCGGAGGTCTGGCTCGATGCCGGCATGCCTTCACGGCCGGGACGGCAGCCGCGCCATCCGCGCATCCCTGAGCGGAACTTTTCCCGTTCCTCGGGCGACATCTGTGCCCATCGCTCATTCATCTGGCGACCCCATCGGCCGCGCGGGCCATGACGATGGAAGCCTCCAAAGAGAATCTTGCTCAGGATGAACAGCCCGATTGCCTGCCAGAAAGTGATGGCGTGCAGGCCGAGAATAGAGGGCATCAGCCAGTTCCATAAGTGCTGGATGATGAAGCCGAAGACTGCACTGGCAGCAACCACCATCAAGGCTATTTTGAATACTTTGAAAAATCGATTCGTTCTCATGTGCTTCCCCTTAAACTCCCAGACTTTGGTCCATCTCATGCAGGCGCTGCCGCAGATGCAGAACGGCATAGCGCTTGCGCGACAGCAATGTATTCACACTTAAGCCAGTTTCTTCGGCAATATCCTTGAAGCTTCTGCCATGCAGTTCGTGCGCGATGAATACATCTCTCTGGCCGGCCGGCAGTTCCTCAAGCGCATCGTCGATTACATCAAGCATCAGGTTCCTCGCATAGACTGCATCCGGCCCGGCGTCGGGTGAAGGCAGCAGATCTTCGAGCGAAACTGCATCATCGTCGTAGACCGGATCGTTCAAAGAATCGGGCTTCTGCTTGCGAAAGACGTCAGTGATGCGATTGCGCGCCACGCGGTAAAGCCACGCCGTTACCTGTTCGATCGGCTTCATCAGCCGGTAGCTTTCAATCAGTTCATAAAAGACATCCTGCAGGATGTCTTCTGCGTCACCGCTGTCGAGAACACGCTTGCGAATGAAGTTTCTCAGCCGAGGTTCGTCCCGTGCCACTGCATCTGCAATGAACTGGTCCTGCTCGGCTATGGTCCACTCCTGGCTGCTCATTCTGTCCTTATGCGGTCAACCGTAAGCATCCGGTCTATTGCTGAAGACGTTTCAGCGAGGAAGATATTGTGTTCAGGAGATGATTATTTTGTTGAGCCGAATGCCCGGGGATGCCCGCACGGCAAGACTCAGTAGATGCCTTTGAAGCCAAGGGAGTGAAGCTGCTCCCGGGTTACCGTTGCCTGGATGTTATCGGCCGGAAACTCTGACCAGTACCCGATACCGGTGCGCTCCAGGGCATTCAGGATGTCATGCTCAAAACGAAAGCGTTGAACCTGCACACCTTTCATGGAAAAGCTCTGCGGACCGCCGCTCACTGGCTCTGCAGCAAGCATCAAGGTTGCACCGGTCCGGCGCAATTTGAATTCAACAAGATTTGTATCCACTTGCTCTTCCTTCTTCAGGCGTGCACAGCGCCTGCTGACTCGATGCTACTGCACGACAGGTGGCGAGCGGATTTGACCTTACCGCACGGCCTGGTTCCGGGCACGCGCGATGTGTGGTAGCATTCGGCCCATTGGAGGCACCATGTCCCAATATTCCAGACGCGACTTTCTGAAGACCGGCCTTGCCGCAGGCGCACTCGCAGGCACTGCCAGTCTTCCCCTCCACGCCGAACGCCAGACTGCAACCGACTGGGTCACGCTTGGTCGTTCGGATGTGAAGGTGACACGGCTTGCCTTCGGCACTGGCAGCATGAGTGGCCAGGTGCAGCGCGATCTTGGCCAGGAACAGTTCACACGATTGGTGCGCTACGCCTATGATCGCGGCATCCGCTTCTACGAAACGGCCGAATCGTACGGCGACATGCACAGGATGCTCGGGATCGCGCTGCAAGGCCTTCCGCGCGAGAACTACAGGATCATGTCGAAGGTGACGACTCACGATGGCGTCGATCCGCAGGCCAAGTTCGACGAACTACGCAGGCTCGCAAATACCGAATACTTCGACATCATGCTGCTGCACTGGCAACACACGGGCACATGGCCGCAGGATACAACGCGCTGGCAGGATGCGATCCTCCAGGCTGAACAGCGGAAGGTCATCCTGAAGCATGGCGCCTCGGTGCATGGATTACCCGCACTGCGCCGTGTGCCGGGTAATTCATGGCTGGATGTAGCGATGATCCGCGTGAACCACAAAGGCACAAGGATGGACGCGGAAGACTTCAACACGGAAGGGCTCGGCAACGTGGATGAAGTGGTTACGCATGTTCGACAGGCGCGCAAGGAAGGCATGGGCGTCATCAGTATGAAGCTTGCGGGAGAGGGTACCTTCAATCACCAGGATCGTCAGACCGCGATGCGTTTTGCATTCAGGAACGCGGGCGTTCAGTGCGTGACCGTCGGCTACAAAAGCACTGGTGAGATCGATGAAGCGATCAACAACCTGAACCTCGCATTAGCTTAGGCCAAACTGGTCGGCGAGAGCTTAGTAAGTCGCTGACGTTTTACGCGAAAAAGAGTAAGGTGGACTGCCTGGAGGCGATTATCTTTTCTCGGCGGTCCATTCCATCGCGACGGGTACTATCTGCGGCAGCGTTCGTTATGCTGGCCGCCCTCGGCTCTGTTCGTACATCCCGACTTCGGGCGCAAACGAATACTGCCGCCAGCGTGCTACAGACAGTCGACATGCAGGGTCATGTGCGTCTGGTGTACAAGGCGCAAGCGCGTTTTGAAGCACCTAACTGGACGCGGGACGGCAAAAGTCTGATCTTCGATCAGGATGGCAGGATGATGACTGTGCCGGTTACAGGCGGCGATCCAAAAGCCATGGATGTTGGTGACGCAACGAAATGCAATGGCAGTCACGGACTTTCGCCGGATGGTAAGTCGCTTGCGATTACCTGCAGCACGCCCGGCAAGCCAGAGTCGCGCGTCTACATCGTCCCACTGGAAGGTGGAACGCCGCGCATGGTGACGGAGCATCCTTATTCCTACTGGCATAGCTGGTCGCCTGACGGTAAAACGATTGTCTTCACACGACCGGATCACGGCTCAGGCAATATCTTTGCGATCCCTGTGGAGGGTGGCCAAGAAAAGGCACTGACGACTGGAAGCGGCATAAGTGACGATCCCGATTTTTCGCCGGATGGCAAATACATCTATTTCAATTCAGACCGCGGCGGCACGGAGCAGATCTGGCGCATGCGTCCTGATGACAGCGCGCCGGAGCAGATGACCAATGACGATCGCGTGAACTGGACACCCCACAACTCGCCGGATGGAAAGTCGATCGTCTTCATCAGCTACGAACACGGAACGACCGGGCACCCGGTGAACCGCGACGTGGAGTTGCGGATCCTCTCGCCGGAAGATAAATCTGTCAGGACACTGGTGAAAATAGTAGGTGGTTCAGGATCTATGAATGTTCCATCATGGGCGCCCGACAGCAAACACTTCGCCTTTGTGAGTTACCAGTTGCTCCCGGCGGAGCATGCCGGGAGCAGCAGGTAAGCGGCTGACTCTAAGCCTTCATTGGCCATGCTGTCTGGCCGCCATGGAGGAATGCGAGGTTGCCGATCTGTCCGGCACGGGCTGCGGCTACTCCAGCCTCGACTGGTGCATTTGGATCTTTGCGTGTCCGGATGCAGTCGAAGAAGTTCTCCATGTGAAAGATGGTGCCATCGCGAAAGCTGTGACCGCTGATAACTGGATTTTCCGTACTCTTGACGCCTTCCTGATACACAGCAAACCCGCTGCGATCGATCTTCAGAGTTGCCTCGGTGCCTCGAAACTCGAGGCCGCCATCATCGATGGACGAACTCATCATGCCTTCATAGACGACGTCAAAACCTGGATAGCGGAACGCGGCCTGGATCGTGTCGGGGCAGTCCCATTGCTCAAAGTAGTACTTGTCTGCAAGCATCTGCGCAGCACGTGGCTGATCTTCTTTCATGGCCCAGTGCACGACGTCAATCCAATGCGCAAACAGGTCAGTCATCGCACCGCCGCCAAAGTTCCAGTACCAGCGCCAGTGGCTGTATTTCTCAGCGCTGAATGGCTGATCGGGTGTTGAGCCAAGCCACAACTTCCAATCCAGTAATGACGCGTCCATCGGTTTCGGCACCCAGTTCCGCTGGTAGTTCTGCCACCAGTATGTTCGCACCTGCGTGACACGACCAAGGCTGCCACCCTGCACCATGTCGACGACGTCGCGAAAATGGGGCCAGCTGCGCTGCTGCATGCCGCACTGCAGAATATGCTTGCTCGAACGTACTGCCTTGATGAGCGTTGCGCCTTCTTCAACCTTGTGCGTGACAGGCTTCTCGAGGTAGACGTCCTTGCCGGATGCCAGTGCGTCCACGGCAATTTTGACGTGCCAGTGATCGGGAGCAGCAATCAGCACTGCGTCAAGGTTCTGCGAAAGCACTTCTTCATAGTGCAGATGCGTGGTGGGAGTCCCGTTGTATTTCTCTTTCACCGCGTCCCTGTGGGGTGTGTACACATCGCTCACTGCGACGATCTCGCAATTGCCGGCAGCGTCCGCCGCATTCAATAAGCTCTGCATACGGCCGCCTGCTCCAATGACTCCAACGCGAAGCGTGTCATTTGCTCCCCATGCCCTGGACGAAGCAAGCGCGGTCATTCCGCCTGCCACCAGGAAGCTGCGTCGATCCAGCATGTTTGTCATAGCTCTCCGATAGTTATTAATTTCTTAATTACGTCACTGCGGTCTGCAGAATACGGGTGCGACGGTTAAGGCAATTTTCACAACTAGCCGAAGCAGGTTGACTGCGCGTTCCGCATCATACTCCAGTTTTCCTGGCCAAGACAAAAGCGGATTCCTTCTTCACAGCGTCGTGTAAATGGTTTTACTATTGGCGGTCCGGAGTGTCGCGTTTATGAACCG
Organism: Acidobacteriaceae bacterium; assembly: GCA_963692885.1. Taxonomy (GTDB): domain Bacteria; phylum Acidobacteriota; class Terriglobia; order Terriglobales; family Acidobacteriaceae. The sequence goes on along the minus strand of OY843586.1, from coordinate 4,985,943 downwards.
TCGCGAATTTATCAGCAGCTCACTGGCGGCGGGAGCTGCCCTTTCGACCCCCAGGCTTGTCGAAGCGCAACAGCTGTCGAGCAGGGAGAAAAACGCCCTGGTCAAGAATGTTCGCGAGGAACTGCTTGCGGGTGAATACAATCCAGGCAGCTGATCGCGATAAGGGAGGAACTGAACACATGCTGAGAAAGATAAACCGCTGGAAAACAGCATGGGTTCTGATCTACCTGATGGCTGCCGCCGGACTTGCGCATGCAGAGGATAAGACGACCGGACCGCAGCCAACGCAGCATGAATACATCATCAGGAACTTCCATACAGAGAGCGGTGTCGTGCTGCCGGAGGCGCATATCCTGTACGGAACCTACGGGAGCCTTGATGCTGCGGGCGATAACGCGGTACTGCTTCCGTCGCATTACATGGCGGAGATGCATGGGTATGAATGGCTCATTGGACCTGGGCACGCGCTCGATCCGAACAGGCTTTTCCTTGTAACGAGCGAGCTGTTCGGCAATGGCCGCTCTTCTTCGCCAAGCAACACGCCCGAGCCATTTCATGGCCCGCGATTTCCGGTGATGACCATACGCGACAACGTGAACGCAGTGCATCAACTACTGACGGAACAATTACACGTGAAGCATCTGCGAGCCGTCATTGGCTTCTCCATGGGCGCGCAACAAGCCTTTCAGTGGTCGGTAAGCTATCCGGATTTCATGGACCGCATTGTCGCGACTTCCGGCACAGCGAAGACCTACGGTCACGGCATCGTGCGGCTTGAAGGAGAGATTGCCGCATTGACCGCGGACGAAAATTTCAAGAACGGTGACTACGCCACTGAGCCGGTGAAGGGCATACAGGCGTTCTCCATCGTGTGGACCGGGTGGCTTTTCTCACAGGAATGGTGGCGCCAGGAACTATGGAAGACGGAGGAGCCGGCTGGCACGACATTTGCGCAGGTCGTTGAAAAATATCGCACCAACTTCATTCCCGGCGCAGATGCCAACAACCTGATCCTGCAGATGCGCACCTGGGAGAGCAATGATGTCGGCAAGACGCAACCGTTCCATGGCGACGTAGAAGCTGCATTACGGTCGATCAAAGTGCCCGTACTTTACATGCCTTCAGCGTCTGACCTGTACTTCCCGGTGACAGACGCCCGCTATGAATCGCAATTCATTCCCCATTGCACGTTGATGCCGATTCCGTCGTTATGGGGTCATCCCGCAGGAGCGGGCGCCAGCCCGGCGGACGAAAAGTTCCTCAATGAGCACATCGCTGCGTTCATGGCAGACCAGCATTGACGAACAAAGCTGACTAGTCGAAAAGGTCGGGCTGCTCGCGGCTGATGAGGTCCCACAACGGTTGATACTGGAACCAGCCTACGCGCGGGTTACCCACCTGCTTCTGCGCAATGACGGCGCTCTCATGCGAGATAAGCACTGGTTTGCCGACTGCTTCTGCCATCAGTTGAGACTGGCAGGAGCGATCCATTGTTATGAAGAACCAGGCAGCCTCATCCACTGTGCTGCCTACTGTCAGGATGCCGTGGTTCTGCAGGATGACTGCCTTACGGTGGCCCAGTGCTTCGGCGATACGGTCGCCCTCGGAGTCCTCATAGACGACGCCGGTGTAGTCGGCAAACAGGCTGTGATCCTGATAGAAGGCGCACGCGTCCTGCGTGAGCGGATCGAGCAGGCGGCCAAGCGACGACCAGGTTTTGCCGTAGATCGAGTGCGCATGCGCCGCGGCGACAACATCCGGCCGAGCCATGTGGAGGCGGGAATGGATTGCAAATGCGGCCTCATTGACGGGACGATTGCCCTCGACAACTTCACCACGATCATTCGCCAGAATGAGGTCAGAAACGCGGATGTGCGCGAAATGCATGCCAAACGGATTGACCCAGAAGTGGTCATGCAGTTCGGGATCGCGCACAGTGATGTGGCCGGCTACTCCCTCGCTGAATCCAAACTTTGCAAAGAGACGGAACGCGGATGCAAGGCGCTGCTTGCGATGGAGGCGTTCTTCCGCGACTGAAGCAAAAACCGGTATCTCGGGAGTCTTGGCGACCTTAACGTCAGACGGTGCGCGGGTGGGGAGAGTAGTGGCTGCCATTGTGTCTAGCCTTCCTGTCCTGGCGTTTTAAGCTCTCTGGTTAAATATTAGACGCTTTCGCACAACTTTGACAGGCGCGCATTCAGGATCTGCAGCAAGAAAGAATGCATCAATCTGCGATAGATTAAGGTCTACATAAAAAGAAGACATCCAAGCCATGGCCGCTGAAAAACTACTCAGGATCGATCCTCGCGATAACGTACTGGTCGCTCTCACCCCGCTGGCGGCGGGCGAAACGGTGACATTTGCTGGAGAAACCTACTCTCCGATCGCTGCTATCCCTGCGAAGCAGAAATTTGCAATCAACGACATGCCCGTCGGCAGCCACGTCATTATGTACGGTGGCATAGTGGGGCGCGTACGCGAAGCAATCCCGCGCGGCGGGTTGTTGAGTACTCGCAATGTGCAGCATGACGCTACAGAATTTGCACGGCGAGAGAGCCACTTCCACTGGACCGCCCCGGATGTAGAGCGCTGGCGGGGTCGCACGTTTGAAGGCTATCACCGGGCGGACGGACAGGTCGGGACGCGCAACTACTGGCTGGTTATTCCGCTGGTGTTTTGCGAGAACCGCAATGTGGAAGCACTGCGCGAAGCCTTTGAGGAAGAGCTTGGTTACAGCCGGCCGAAGAAGTACAGCGCCCTGGTGAAAGCGCTCGTCGAACGGCATGCAAAACAGGCTGCTACACCCGCGACGCCATCGAACGGGACGCATAATCGCGTGTTCCCGAACGTGGATGGCATACGGTTCCTTGTCCACGAAGGCGGCTGCGGGGGTACGCGACAGGATTCCCAGGCTCTTTGCGGCTTGCTCGCCGGCTACATCCATCATCCAAACGTAGCCGGGGCAACGGTACTGAGCCTTGGCTGCCAGCATGCGCAGGGATCCATTCTGCTGGATGAATTACGGAAGCGTGATGCTGCACTGGCGAAACCTGTACTGATGTTTGACCAGCAGCAATCCGGACTTGAAAGCATCATGCTGACGAAGGCAATCGAGGCAACGTTTGAGGGCCTGGTTGAGGCAAACAAACTCGAGCGCCAGCCCGCGAGCATTGAGAAGCTGACCGTTGGCCTGAAATGTGGCGGTTCTGATGGATTTTCTGGATTATCTGCCAACCCCGCACTGGGACAGGTGTCTGACCTGCTTGCGGCTCTCGGCGCGAAGTCCATACTTTCGGAGTTTCCAGAGCTCTGCGGCGTTGAACAGAATCTTATCGATCGCTGCACCAGGCCTGAAGATGCTGACCGGTTCATCCAGTTGATGCGTGACTATAACGCGCGGGCGCACGCGGTGCATTCCGGGTTTGAGATGAACCCTTCTCCAGGCAATATCCAGGACGGCCTGATCACAGACGCGATGAAATCCGCCGGCGCCGCTCGGAAGAGTGGTACGTCACCGGTAAACGCAATATTGGATTATCCCGAATACGCAACAGAGACTGGACTGAATTTGCTTTGCACCCCCGGAAACGATGTCGAGTGCGTTACTGCGCAGGTAGGTGCGGGTGCAAACATTGTGTTGTTTACTACAGGTCTCGGAACACCGACGGGCAACCCGGTCACGCCAGTGATCAAGGTAGCGACAAATACGCGGCTCGCTGAGCATATGTCTGACATCATCGATATCGATACAGGATCAATCATCCGTGGCGAAGCGACGCTGGAGCAGGTTGGCGACTCTATTCTGGAGACCGTCCTGCACGTTGCCAGCGGGAGCCAGATGAGCAAAGCCGAAATACTGGGGCAGAACGATTTCATCCCATGGAAGCGGGGCGTATCTCTGTAATCCGCCGCACAGCCGAGCTGGATGTCGCGGACGCAGAAAGGAAGGGCATGAAAGCAAGTCGGAAGACCACAGGCATCGTCGCGACAGCATTCCTGGCTGCTGCCACTTACCTCGTCAGTGCGCCGCAGACTGGTGCAGCAGGCACTCTTTCTGCCCCGGCAAAAACCCCTGCTGTCGTGGAGCGGCTTGATCCGGCGATGAATGCGCTGGTGCCCCGGGACGCTGGGATGGAGCGGGTAGCGACGGGCTTCAAGTGGACAGAGGGCCCGCTCTGGCTGCCAAGCGACCGGCTGATCTTCGCGGAAATTCCAAGTAATAGTATTCGTATCTTTGCTCCGGGTGATGGAGTCAGCATCTTCATGCAGCCGAGTGGCTACAAAGGTACGACGCCGTATGGTGGTCCTGAGCCAGGATCGAACGCGATGACGCTCGATACGCATGGTCGCCTCACAGTCGCCGGGCACGCGCAGCGCGATGTATGGCGACTCGAGCGCATGGACGCGAAAGCCCCCGTGACACTCCTGGCTGACAGCTACCAGGGCAAGCGATTGAACAGCCCGAATGACCTGGTTTACAAGTCAGATGGCTCGTTGTACTTCACGGACCCGCCCTACGGCCTGCGCACGCAAAGCGATACTGATCCGGAGAAGCAGTTGCAGGTGAATGGTGTCTACCGAATCCCTGCCGCATCATCACAGAAACCGGGTGCGCAGCCGGATCGCGATGCCCTGCAGTTGCTCGTCAGGGATCTGCCGCGGCCCAATGGAATCGCATTTTCACCCGACGAGAAATATCTCTACGTCGACAACTCGGAACCGAGGATGTTCTGGATGCGCTATACGGTCAAGCAGGATGGGACGCTGACTGCGCCAAAGCTTTTGTGCGAGGCCGGAACATATGCGCATCACGGCGCACCCGATGGACTGAAGGTAGACAGGCAGGGAGATATCTTCAGTGCCGGGCCGGGTGGCGTATGGATCCTTTCACCCGAAGGAAAGCACCTGGGCACAATCGACCTTCCCGGACCGGTTGGGAATGTCGCGTGGGGCGGCACCGACCACAAGACCCTCTACATCGCCTCCGGACCTGACCTTTACCGTATTGCGCTGAAGGTTGAAGGCCAGTATCCCCACAGCCATTGATGTGCACACGTTTTGGCTCCCGCTTGTATCTCGCCGCCTCAACGCTTAGCCTTCTAACAGGCGGGTTGCCAGACGAACATGAATGCTGCAGCGAACGAATTGTCGAAGCCTGCTTTGCCACCGGTATCCCTGCGCCTGGAACGCAAGCATCCGCTCGCCATCCGCTGGATGCACTGGATCAACTTCCCGGTTCTGTTCATCATGATCCTGAGCGGCATCCGCATTTACTGGAACGACTCTGACAATGCGCACCTTCATCCACATGCCGTATACCGGATCGGCATCGGCTCATTTACGCTGTTGCGGATATTTCCGGAACCAGTCTGGAAGACACTCGACATACCCTATCATGTGACGCAGGGTATGGGCGACCACTTCTTCTTCATGTGGATCTTCGCCGTTAACGGCATCGCGTATGTACTGTATTTGATCTTCTCAGGCGAGTGGCGGTTTCTTCTGCCGCGTCGCGATAGCGTGAAGCACGCGGTGCACGTACTGCTTGTCTACCTAAGACGCCGCAAGGGGCTGCCGCCCCAGAAAAAATACAATGATGCACAAAGGATCGCTTACACGCTGGTGATCGCTATGGGCGCAGGCAGCCTGGTTACAGGGCTGGCCATTTACAAGCCGACACAGGTGCACTACATCACAACGCTCCTTGGCGGTTACGAATGGGCGCGCTGGGAGCATTTCTGGCTCACCATGGGATTCTGCGCTTTCTTTTTGATCCATGTACTGCAGGTGATGCGCGCCGGATGGAATAATTTTCGCGGCATGGTGAGCGGCTACGAGATCCGCCCGGTCGATGAACCTTCGCTCGAGGCAGAAAGGAGAAGCTGGCAATGAGTGAGAAACAGGCTGCCGGATATTCTTCTGACGCCGAGGTGCTCGAGGCCTCGCGAAAATACACGCGCCGCAGTTTTGCAGTTGCCGCTTTCGCCGCAGCAGCGGGCTATGGTTTCTGCCGATGGGTTTACTACAGCCCTTCTGAAGGAGAGCAGCCTATCCCCCGTCGTCGTGCAATCCAGGCGAACGCGAAGATATCGGAAGACGTGTTCGACGATCGCGCGATGGCTCCGACGTATCCGGTAAGCCGAGCAGAGAAATTGCGGATCAATGGGCTGGTTGGTCTCAAGGATGCGCTTCTGCCGGAGAGCTGGCGTTTGCAGTTGGTGGGTGCAGCAAACGCAGAGAGCTTTCCGCAGTATGTTCCCGACGTGACGACCTGGGAATACGAATACATGGATCCACCACCCGCTCCCGAGGGCGACCACTTTACGAGTATTCCGCCAGAGCCTCCGACTACCGGTGAGCCGGTGCACTCAAGGCGTGCCGGCCAGCTGCCGCGGGGACTGGAAGAAGCCGGCCGGAGCTACTCGACTGTCCCGGCGGGTACACCAGGCCTGATGCTTGCCATGGCGGACATCTTGAAGCTGCCCCGGCATGAGCTGGTCACCGAGTTCAAGTGCGTTGAAGGATGGAGCCAGATTGCACAATGGAGTGGTGTGCGGATGGCCGATTTTATAGATGCCTATCCGCCGGTCCTGAAACCTGATGGCACGCTGCCCCGCTACGTCTACATGGAGACGCCGGGCGGCGACTACTATGTCGGTTACGATCTGCATGTCTGCCTTCACCCGCAGACACTGCTCGTCACAGAGATGGCAGGCGAGCCGCTGACACAACTGCATGGAGCGCCTTTGCGCCTGCACACGCCGGCCAAGTACGGCTATAAGCAGATCAAGCGCATAGGCCTGATTGCTTATACAGACGTGAAACCGGACGACTACTGGACGAAACTTGGTTACGACTGGTACGCAGGACTGTAGCGGCGATTTCTTCAGACAATCTGCTCGCGTGCTCGCCCGGCGCAGCGGATTGAAGTGCGCGACAGCCACACGAAGCTCGCGGAACAATCGTGCACTGCAGGATAATCGGCTTCACCTTTAGCTGCGTTCTGGCGCGCGGCCCGATTCTGGCCCGTTGGAGACGCTCGAACAAAAGTTCTGCAGCAGTGCGGCCAACTTCATAGATTGACTGCTGCACCACACTGATCGAGGGTTTAACGGTGCCGGCGAGCAGGAAGTCATCAAAGCCGAGCAGTGCAACTTTGCCAGGCACAGCTATGCGAAGGCGCTGGAGAATCTGAAATGTTGCGATCGTGGCGCTGTTCTTGAGTATGAAGATCGCGTCGGGCGCAGATGGACTGCGTAGATACTTCGCGAGCGTCACTTCTGCATCTACGGCGTTCTCGTTAAAGGACGCGTCGATCCGCGCCGCAATCCCGGCCTGCTCCATCTCATCGCTGTAGCCACGGGTTCGTTCGTGAATGGTGTGAAGGTGAGGCTCCCTTGTGTAACAGAGAATGCAACGATAGCCGTGGGCAACCAGGTGCGCCGCGGCCTTCCTGGCTGCCGCATAGTTGTCGGTCAGCACCCCAGGGCAATCGGGCACGGGACGATCGATGGTAACGATCGGCACTACGCTCTCTCGAACAAACGCTATTTACCAAGTACTTTGGGCGGCTGGACTACAACATCAATCAGAACCACCACATCTTCATCTCTGAAACAGAGAGCGACAATCCCGACACCTGCGCATTGTCGCGGCTCACGTCGCCGTGTTCGCAATCAGAAGTGTGGACCATCAGCCCGAACCTGATCAACGAAGCACGTTTGGGCTTCACCGACCAGCTTAACTTTTACGGCGCCTACTCGAACGGCGAGGGCTACCCGGCCAAGATAGGTCTGCAGTTCGCAAAGGCAGACGTGTTTCCTACTTTCAACATTGGCGGCCGAGGCCAATGCTGCTTCAATGGCAATCTCGGGCCTGCGACAAATGCTGTCTACAAGGAATTTGTATTTCATCCTTCGGACGTCGTTACCCTCATTCGCGGCCGCCATGTACTGCATTTCGGTGGTGAGTTCCTGATCAGCCGCGCCGATTCGACTGCATGGGGCAACCAGAATGCCGGCACCTTCAACTATAACGGCGCTTACACCGCGTCTGGTCCGGGCGGCACCGGAACCACCGGCGAAGCGATGGCTGACTTCCTGCTCGGCTATACCAACAGCTGGAATACGGGCGGCGGCAATACTCCTGAGTACGGTGGACGCCTGAAAAGCCCCCAGCTCTTTGCCCAGGATGACATCAAGCTTAAGGCCAACCTGACCGTCAACCTTGGTCTTCGGTGGCAGGGAATGACCGGCTGGCATGAAGTGAAAAACAACATGCGTGACTTCGATCCGACTGTGACCAATGCCGATGGGACACTTGGAGCTATGTGGTACGGCACTACGCATGCCAATGGTCGCCACAGTTTGAATGCGCCAACGTACAACACCTTCCTGCCACGCGTCGGATTTTCCTACCAGCCGAATGCGCAGACAGTTGTCCGCGGCGGGTTTGGTCTTTACGGCTACACATGGAGCGAAGACACATATGGTGCAGGCCTGGGTGCCGAGTTCGGCAGCAACGGCAGCCTCTCAGACAACAGCAATGGCATCTACCCGGTGGTGCTGCTCAGATCCGACGGCAATACCAACTACCAGGGTGCCGGGGGAAAGAGCGTAAACGCTTCGTACCTGACAGCACCTACCACGCCCGATGCGCTCAATGGCCAGGGTGTGAGCTATCAGGAGTACCACACGCCAGTGCCGAAGATCATGCAATGGAATATCCAGGTGCAGCGTACCTTCGGCAACAGCGTGGTCGCCAATCTCGGCTACGTGGCCAGTCATGGCTATGACCTGCTCTTCCCTGTCGATATCAACCAGGTGCCGGAAGACAAGCTGTCGCCCAATGACGCAAGCGGAGCCACAAACGCCCGTCCATATCCAAACTTCCAGGGAATCGGTGGCGGCGGCAGCGGCGGCACCAATAACGCGGTATCGAACTACAACTCGCTGCAGGCCGTGATTGAAAAGCGCCTGACCAAGGGTCTCCAGTTCAGTGCCAACTACACCTGGTCGCACATGCTTGATACCATTGACTCGTCAGGCTGGGGGTAGCAGTTCAGGCACGGACGTGTATCAGAGTTCGTATAACAGAGGCGCACGCGCGACAGGCCTGCAGCCCGACGATCCAGACGCTTGCTGGAGCTGGCAAAGGCACTGATTGCGACCAATGAAAAAGAAAAGGCGCAGCATCTGATCGAGCACGCGATCGAGATTGACCCCAGCGACTACATTGCACACTATCGCCTGAGCACCCTCTACCGCCAGGAGGGCAAACGAGAAGATGCCGAGAAACAACTGGCCGATTACCGCAAATATAAAGACATGAAAGACAAGCTGCAGGGCATCTTCCATGACATGCGTGTCAAGGCAGGCTCCACTCCGGACACTGATGATCCTGCCCCGCAGAAGTAGGCTGCTGTTCCAGGTCATCTCTCTCAATTGATGGTTAAGTCGACCCACCTTTCTCCATCTTGTTTATGATCTGTTGAGCGAGTGTCCCTGCGTCGTACTTCCTCTGGAACATTTCTGCCTGGTTTCGATAGACAGTTCGCTGTTGTCAGTAATCACGATAAGTCGAAAGGTAAATAAATATGCTGTCGCGACGTAAATTCATGCAGGCTGCTACTGCGGCCTCCTGTTACGAACTTTTAGGTAAAACACCAGTTCACGCAGCGCTGCTTGCTTCGAACAGTCTGCCCAACGCAGATGATGATTTGACACAGTATGTCAATATTCGCGTCGGCACCGGCGGCCACGGCCACACCTATCCCGGCGCCACGGCCCCTTTCGGGGCAGTACAGGTCGGGCCCGATACTTACACGAAGGGCTGGGACTGGTGTTCGGGCTACTATGACGCCGATACTTCCATCATGGGCTTCAGCCATACGCACCTGAGTGGAACTGGTTGCGGTGATCTGCTGGACGTTCTGCTGATGCCGAATGTCGGCGAGGTCAAGTGGGAATCCGGTACGCGCGAAAATCCACACGAGGGTTATCGATCACCCTTCTCGCATGAAGATGAAAAATTGGAGACCGGCTACTATGCAGTCGCGCTGAAGGACCGCAAAGTTCATGCGGAGTTGACGGCGACCGAGCGCACCGCCCTGCATCGCTACACATTCCCGGCAAGTGAACAAAGCCACTTCATCCTGGATTTCGCACACGCCTATGACGATCCCGCCGACCCCGTCAGCGAAGCCTCGCTGGAAATTGTGGGCAGCGACATGGTGACCGGCGCACGCACCGTGCACTCATGGGCGCCCAATCGCCGGATCTATTTCGCAGCACAATTTTCCAGACCGTTTACAGCAGCCACCCTTCAGCAGGATGGGTCGGTCCTGGATGGCAATCAGAAAAAAGCTGTCGGCAAAAGTCTGAAAACGGCCTTGCACTACAAGACCGCCGAGGGAGAGATCATCCTGGTGCGCGTCGGTATCTCCGGCGTAAGTGTCGCGAACGCAATCGGCAATCTGAAGGCAGAGATGCCCGGATGGGAGTTTGACGCCACCCGCGCTGAGGCGAAGCGCAAATGGCAGAAGGAATTGAGCCGCATCCGCATAGAAACCGGCAACAGCACGCAGCGCACTATTTTCTATAGTTCGCTCTACCACATGATGTGCGCGCCCACGTTATTCGATGACGCTAATGGCGAGTACTTCGGCATGGATGGAGAGACTCACAAGCTCGCGGCTGGTGAGCATAACTACAGCACTTACTCGCTTTGGGATACGTTCCGCGCACTGCATCCATCCTTCACTCTCTTCCAGCAGGAGCGCGTGCCGAACTTTGTCAATTGCCTGATCGGAATGGCAGAACAGAGTCCGCAGGGCATGCCCGTGTGGCCGCTCCAGGGTAAGGAGACGGGCACGATGACTGGCTACCATTCAGCCAGCGTAATGGCCGAAGCGTGTGTGAAGAAGTTTCCTGGTATCGACTGGCAGCGTGCGTACAAGGTGATGCGCAAACGCAATATGGATGATGATTATCGCGGCCTGGGCTATTACCGCGATCTGGGTTTTATTCCTGCGGACAAGGAAGAGGAATCAGTCAGCAAAGTTCTTGAATATGACTACGGCGACTGGAGCTGCTCGCATGTGGCTGACGTTGTCGGAGCCCACGACGACGCCGAGCTGCAGCGCAAACGTTCGCAGAACTATCAGCATCTCTTCGATCCGAAAACGCAGTTCATCCGCGCCAAACTCAGCGACGGCAAATTCACAGCTCCCTTCGATCCCATTGATATGGGACATACTGAAAAGTATCGTGACTATACCGAATCGAATGCCTGGCAGACGACCTTCGGCGTTCAACATGACGTGAAGGGATACATCGAGTTGTGGGGCGGTCGGGAACCATTCGTCAAGAAACTTGACGCACTGTTTACCGTGCCTTCAACGCTTCCGAAGGACGCTCCGCCGGACATCGCAGGACTCGTCGGCCAGTACGCTCATGGAAACGAACCAAGCCATCACATCGCTTATCTGTATGTGTACGCTGGGCAGCCATGGAAGACGCAGGCGCGCGTTACATCGTTGCTGGCGACGATGTATCACAACGATCCTGATGGCCTTGAAGGCAACGAAGATTGCGGCCAGATGTCTGCCTGGTACGTGATGAGCGCGCTCGGCCTGTACGCTGTTGATCCGGTCAGCGGCAATTATGTGCTCACGTCACCACTCTTCGACAAAGCCACGATTTCCGTCGCGGGTGGCAAGCAGCTGGTCATCGAAGCGAAACGCTCTTCGCCCGACGCGATATATATCCACTCCGTCACGATCAACGGCAGACCATCGAACAAACTGTGGGTCTCGCATGAAGAGATCGCTCATGGCGGCCACCTTCTGTTCGAGCTGAGCTCGGAACCTAATCAACAGCTCGGCACGTCACCGGATACAGTTCCTCCATCGCTGACTGCTTAGGTGCATACGTACGCAGGCTGCCACGTTCAACCTTCGGCAGTCTGCGTACCGGATTAACTGACCGAACTCGGGCCTGGATCGGGCGGCAGACGCAGTGAAGGGAGTGAGTAGCGCGAGAAATGACAGATGGAAATGCTCAGAAAGGGAATGAAATCCTCAAGACTCGGCGACACTTTAAAGCGCTTGATGGACTGCGCGGTGTTGCGGCTCTCTCGGTCGTCACTTTCCATTTCATGGAGATGGCGATTTTTAACTACAGCAAGCTCTTTATCGGGCACGGCTTTCTCGCGGTCGACTTCTTCTTCTGCCTGTCGGGCTTCGTCATCGGGTACGCCCATGATGACCGCGTCGGCACAATGGGCATCAAGGAATTTCTCAAGTCACGGCTTATCCGACTGCATCCCATGGTCATTCTTGGGTCGGTCCTTGGCCTGATCGCCTTAATCCTCGATCCTTTCGCCGCAGCACCCTTCGCCTATAGTGCCGGCAAAGTTATCCTGATGTTCCTTGCGTCAATCTGTTTAATTCCCTATCCGACGATGCAGGAGCGCGCATTCAACCTCTTCAGCCTCAATGCTCCAGCATGGTCGCTCTTCTGGGAGTACATCGCAAATATCTTTTACGCAGTAATTTTGTACCGACTTATACGTCGTCCCTTATTAGTACTTACCCCAATTGCTGCTGTAGTGCTTTGCATCGTCGGCTATCATGCGGGTGTTCTGGCAGGTGGATGGAGCGGTCCAACATTCTGGGATGGCGGCGCGCGCGTCGCTTACTCTTTCCTCGTCGGATTACTGGTCTATCGGTCAAACTGGATAATCCGTTCAAAGATTGGCTTCACAGTATTGTCAGTATCGCTGCTTCTCGCCTTCCTGATGCCATTTGCAAAAGGCGCCTGGATCCGTGAAGCAGTTGTCATCATCCTTTACTTTCCACTTATCATTGCAGTTGGGGCCGGTGCAACCCTGACAGCGCGCTCAGAGAAGATCTGCACATTTGCCGGCAACCTGTCATACCCGCTCTACATGACGCATTACTCGGTCATCTGGATCTTCGGAAACTATTACAGCACTTACAAGCCGGACGCAAAGCACCTGGCGTTTATAGTCATATCTGGTATGATCCTCATGCTAGACGTCGCTTACGTGGCAATGGTGACGTATGACATTCCTATCCGTAGATACCTCACCGCGCGAAGGACGCTTGCGCACAACTGATTCGCGGCGCAGCTACAGTGCTTCCATTCACTCAGCTTCGATCGAGCGGGAGAGATATTTGTGGCTGATAATCCTTCTGAAAAAGTGCCAGAGGACTTGACACGGCCTTGAACAATAAGAAGGCTGCATTTCCTGATAACTGCTACTTACAATTTGAAGTCATCCCAGGTGCTTTGCATCGAGCTTGAGAACATGGCGTGGCTCTGCTGACTGAACTTCAATAACAAGTCTCGCGAAGTTACTGAAGCCGGCTCCTGGACAGCGCCTTTACCGTGGTATGTGTTTCCGCTTCCGTCTTCTTGAAATCAAATCCACCGGTGCGATCGCGCAATGTCTGATCCTGAAAACCGCAACCAGATGCAACTACGAAATTTGCGCGGAGGAATGATAGTTGCGCAACCGGGTTGCTGCCGTCATCTACATCTAACTAAGCCGCGAGTTGCTGTCTAGCCAGCGGTGTTCTAGGCGAAGGCTGGACTGCTCAGAAAACGCACGAGAAAGCTACCCCAAAAATCCTTCGACCTTAGAAGAGTGTCCAAAAAGCCTCACTACTGCTGCTTCGCTATCGAGGCAGTCGCGAGTGTTCCACCAAGTCCCATCGTCTCGACTGACGATGACGGTACGATGACCATCGAGCCCTTCTCACGCATTGGCTCATAGAGCATGTTCATGCCGCGCAGGTGCAAGGCGCCGGGATTGTCGTTATACACGCGCGAGGCCTGCGCAAACTGTTCTGAGACCTGTACCTCAGCCTCACCCAGGATCACGCGGGCCTGGCGTTCGCGCTCGGCCTGTGCCTGTTGGGACATTGCGTTTTCTGGCGCCTGCGGGATACGGACATCCCGGATCTCGACGGATTGCACTGTGATCCCCCACGGCGCAGTCTTCTCATCCAAAATTCTCTGCAGTTCCTGGCCGCGCATCTCGCGATCAGTAATCATCTGCGCCAACTGATGGCGCCCTATGGATTCGCGCAGTGCTATTTGCGAACTAAGGGTGATTGCCTGAGTAAAGTCTTCGACCTCTAGAATGGATTTCTGTGCATTCCAAACCAGCCAGAATATGATTGCGTCTACATTCACCGGGACAGTATCTCGAGTGAGCGTTGACTCAGCGCTCACGGTCGTCACCAGCACCCGCTGATCTACATAGCGGCTCAGGCTTTCAGCGACAGGAATGATGAGAAAGAAGCCAGGACCCCTGAGACCGCGTTAACGCCCAAAACGCAACACGGCGACTTTTTCCCATTGATCGACCACGACTGTTGCAAAGAGGAAATAGAGCCCGGTAGACGCGCCGGCCAGGACCATCAGCGGAATACCGGTCAGCCTGGAGAGTAGTGCGCCAAGACCTATGCATATCAGAAGACAATTACGCCAACACTGTTGAAACTCTTGTGTATGCCCACTTTTACATTCCTTTCGGCTTGACTATTTTTTGTTCACAACGTCATTTGTTTTAAGGTCCTGCAAAGCCTGCATGAGTTGTTTGACCGTAAAGCCAGCAGCTCCCGCGCGAGCAACGAACTCAGATACCAACTGCCCTAGAAGTCTCTTGTGTTCCTCTTTGGAACGCTCCACTTTGCGAAGTGTGATAAACGATCCGGAACCCTGCTGTGTATCCAGCAGGCCGCGTATCTCCATCTCGCGGTAGGCACGGGAAACAGTATTGGGATTGATGGCCAGATCGATCGCGACCTGCCGCACTGTCGGCAGTTGTTCACCCGTGGTCATAACGCCCGAGGCGACCGCCGCCAGCACCTGGTCGATGAGTTGACGGTAAACCGGCAGCCCGCTATGCGTGTCGAGCCGGAAGGCGAAGGTTCGCGGCTGGTTAGAATCAGATCGCTTCATGCCAAACAATATGAACTAGTTAACTAGTACATTGCAAGCTCAACTTGCTTCAGAACAGGTTTTTCAAACCTGTTGAAGGGTTTTGCGAGAGGTGCGACAATGCCTGTCTTACATCGTGAGCACTTTATGGAAGCTGGGCGCCCGTAAGGCATGAGTTCATTGCGTGGCAGGGTTTTTGTGCTGACTGATCTTCAGCGGGCGACACTGCTGGTCACGCGTGGAATGCCACACGGATCCGTCTGAGAGCCGGGCAGCTCTCAGAGCGATCTGGACAGATCGATCACCAACCCTGGGATAGAGAAAGGTCAGATCATATGAATTGCCGGGGAAGAACAAGCCAGTTTCTTCGTGGCAGATGGAGCGATCATGCTTGTACACTCCTCCTACGGCGCAAGTAATCTCCACCTGCTGAATCGGTAATTTACCTTTGTTTCGGAAAGAAAGCGAAATGCCGTTGGCGTCTGTCATGCCAGAGAGAAAGCTGACGGGGCACGGTATCGCGGCGTGCGATGGAGTGAGTGACATCGTGATCATGCACGCGCAAAGTCCGATTTTCAACGAGTTGCTTGGAATCGTCATCTTCAAAGCGCCCCCTGCAGAAGAGTCACACTTCGCTTACAGGATAATCGCCTGACTGCAACAACTTCAAAAGAGATCGGTAGATGCAGGCGTTCAGAGGTTGAACTCAGTCACCTGCAGCAGACGAAGCCATCATACGATGCTGATCGCAGAAACATCCCATGGTGGCTTCAACTTGGTTCCAGACTCGAGTTCGCCGTTCCGAGGCCTGCGCGGTTCTTCATCATCCGTAAGACTTACGAAGGCGCGAAACATACTCGCTAGACATCGATAAGCGCGACGCTCGTACGATTCGATGGGATGCGCACCGAACCGACTGGTTCTGGGCGCACCTTGGCTGGTAGAGGACGCGTGGACGTTCTGCGGGAGGGTGCAATGGATTCTTGGGCGCGATCGATCTTGAAGCGGTTCACCAGATCCATGAGCAGCGCCGACTGATTTGAAAGTGAGATAGCCGTATCGGCTAAGTCCTTGGTTTGCGAAGAGGCAGCATGGGTGACTCCATCCATCTGGCTCATCGCCTGGTTCACCTGCTCAATGCCTGAGCTTTGTTCTTTCGACGCAATCGCGATCTCGTCGACGATCTCGCTCACCCTGTTCACACTTCGAATAATGCTTTGCAGTGTGTCCCCGGACCGGTTCACTAAAGATGTACCCTTGTCGACCTTCTGCAGAGAGTCGCCAATCAGTAACTTGATCTCCTTGGCGGAAGCCGCGCTGCGCAGCGCCAGACTTCTGACCTCGGAAGCAACAACCGCGAAACCGCGACCTTGTTCTCCCGCCCTCGCTGCTTCTACCGCGGCGTTGACTGCGAGCAGGTTGGTCTGAAAAGCTATTTCGTTCACAGTCGAAATGATGTCGGAAATCTTGACCGAGGCAGCGCTGATCTCCTGCATTGCAGCTACTGCGTCAGCTACGATGTGGCCACCCTCCTCAGCGACCTCACGCGATGAAGATGCAAGCAATGTCGCCTCTCCGGCATTGTCGGCGGTCTGGCGCACGGTTGCGGTGATCTCCTCCATACTGGCCGCTGTCTCCTCCAGGCTGGCAGCCTGCTGGTGAGCGCCATTGGCAATGCCTTCGGATGACGAACTCAGTTCCTTCATCGCGAGGCTGACTCCTGCCGAGGCGGTCCTCACTTCGAGCAGGGTGCTTCTCATCCGGTCGAATGCTTCGTTGAGTGCTTTCGCCATGTGTCCGACTTCGTCTTTGGTGTTGAAGTCAAGACTGCCTGTCAGGTCGCCCTTGGAAACCCTGTTCAGGAGGTCCACGGCGTGGCCGAGAGGCTTTGAAAAAAGCGCACCGATCCACAGGCTCATCCCCACTCCAATGCAAGCGCACGCAGCAATCAGGCCCATCAGCAGCATCCGGCTGCTGCGAAATCCCGCCTCGCTCACGGCCGAGGTCCGGATCGCCCGTCGACGTTTGGCCGCAGCAGCCTCAGCCGTGTCCGCATTCAGAATCTTGGCGATAGGTTCAACTTCAGCAAGGGCAGCCACGGCTCCGGTCGCATTATCTGCCTGCACTCTTATAAGGATCGCGCGGGAGAGTTCCAGGTACCGCGGGAAAGAGGTCCTAATCTCTTCAATCTGGGCTGACCCTTCCTGTCCGCGAAATGATAGCTGCGACTGATCAATGTTTTTCTCAGTAGCGACAGCCAGAGCGCCGAATGCCGTGATGTCCTGTTCGACTGCTTCCTTGTTCTTGATCTTTATGATCGCGTCGCGGGTCAATCGAGCCAGTCCAAGCTTTGCAGCCGCGATCGTATCAACCTGCGCCATGCCATCGATATCGGATGAGTAGGCTGTCACTACACGTCCACTTTCCTCATTCAACCGATCAAGCGCCAGAATGCCAGTCATAACGTTGAGAAGTGTGAGTAGACCGAAACTCAGGACAAGTTTAGGCAGAGCATTTAGGTCTCTGAACCATTGCATGAATCGTTTCCTCGCTGTCGCCGTTGTCGAAAGCGCTTCTGTCGCTCTCTCCTCACCTACACCAGTGGAGAGTACGAGCGAGAAGTTCGCTATGTGTTCTATCGGCGGGATCAGAGCAAAGGTGAGAACGGAAACACTTTTCGAAATGCGCGGATTGAGCATTCGCTGCTCGAACGCCCTAAACCTCTATCGGGCGCTTCGGAGAGGTGAAACATCTCTGCCCATTTAAGTAAATTGAGATGTCGCCGATAGACAAAGCATGTGGTTAACGAGGCAATAGCGTTCATGACTGAAACTACACAGGTTACGGAACATCATCCTGTTGCACCACACATTGCTCGGGCGAACAAGTTCCTTTTTCTTGTGCTTTGGAGCCTGTTTATTCTCGGCCTTTGTCTTTCACCCTGGCACAACACCTGGCGCTCTGCGATTCTGATCGGTCTACCTGCCGCGTTGCTGCCTTCAGTTCTGATCTGGCTTGCGCCGCAACGGCTGCTGACGCACATGTGCGTGGGCACCTCGTTCATGGTCTTCTGTGGTCTGAACATCAACCAGGCGCACGGTATGATCGAAGTTCATTTTGGGATCTTTGTTCTGCTCGCGCTGCTGCTTTGTTATGACGACTGGCGAGTCATTGCAGGTGCAGCAACGGTCATTACTGTGCATCACCTGTTATTTACTTATCTGCAGTCCACCGGTCGCAACATGTCCTGCATGCCGGCACCTTCCTGGAACCTGACGATCGTACACGCAGTCTATGTGGTGGTCGAGTCTGCCAGCCTGTGCTATCTTGCCGTGCTGCTTCATGAGAAAACAGAAAACACCGCCAGAAGCCAGTCCAGCCTCCAGAGCCATCTTGACGCGGTCAATGGCGTCGTCGTGCAGGCGAAAATAGGCATTGCGCGCCTGGCGATCTTATCCAGAAAATTGGCCGATTCCTCCGGACATATGGCAAGCGGGGCCCAGGAACAGGCAGCGAGCCTTGAAGAAACATCGGCCAGTCTTGAACAAATTTCGGCAACAATGAGGCAGAGCACGGATCATGCACAGGACGCTAGCCGACTGGCGCAGACATCCGGAGAAGCAGCGAACAAGGGCAGTCTGATTGTTGCAGATGCAATAACTGCAATGAGCGAAATCAGCAGCGCCTCTCTCAAAATCTCGGACATTATTTCTACTATCAACGACATAGCTTTTCAAACTAACCTGCTTGCCGTAAATGCTGCAGTAGAGGCTGCACGTGCGGGCGAAGAGGGTAGAGGCTTCGCAGTTGTCGCTGCCGAGGTTCGCAGCCTGGCTTTAAGAACCGCCGCTGCTGCGAAGGAAATTAAACAGTTGATCCAGGATTCGCAGCGGAAGGTTATTCGGGGCAGAGAACTTGTGGATCGTTCAGGCCAGACGCTTGCAGGTGTTGTGACCTCTGTAGTGTCGCTTGGCGATATCTTCAACCAGATTGTCAGAGCATCTGAAGAGCAGAGCTCCGGCATTGAACAGATCAACCTGGCCATGGGACAGATTGATCAGGTGACCCACACCAGTTCCTCGAAGACTGAGGAAGTGGCTTCCACAGCACAGATGCTGGCAGATCAGTCCTCGCAGTTGATGGACCTGATCAGCAGCCTTGAGCAAATTGATGGCTCGAGTCAAGAGGGAGAGCCATCAACGATTGGAGCCCCGCGAAGAGAAAAAGACAGAATCTCGCGCTCGCGGAAGACCGAATCGCCACGACCAGAAGCAGGAGCAGGAACGTATAGAACGAGCCATCTGAACGCCCCGGCCGGTATCTCCAGGCGAGACTCGTTTGCTTCGGAGGAGCTCGAAACGGTGGAACGAAGTTAATCGAAAAATGAAAGACAAGTCATTTCAATCTTCTAACCCAGATTCCCCGGACCATCGGGCATGAGCGGCGCCCTAGGGGAAACAAGTGGCCAATCGGTGAAGTTGGCTTTAAATCAGGACTACTAGAAGTTTTACGCCTCTCACCGATAGAGCTAATAGCTGAACGCCCGTTTCTGGTTGTCTGCCAAAACGCAAGCTATTCGGATGGTACCGGATAGAAGAGGAGAGGGATGAGCATAACGAAAGTCAAAAAGGCTACAGCAATCAAGCGACGAAAACCTGCTTCCTCCTTACCAGTGTCCATTCACCCGGTCCGGGATGGAGAGTGGTTGCCGAGAGACGAGTTCTTTGCCGAGTTGCTTGAATGTTCGACCAGGAGTGTTGATGTCGTTGTAGATCTTTTCGGGATCGAGTACCTGGACGCGAGTTCATTGCAGATGCTGCTTGCTCTTAAAGTGTCCCTGAAATCTCGGTCCCACGCACTATCGATTACGCATGCATCTCCTGGTTTGATGTGCTGGTTTGAGTATGCAGGTGCAGTCAAGGAATTTATCTTCGCTTGAGTTTCGGAGTCGACATCGTGAGGTTCATGGAGAATCAGCAAAGTGATGTAAGCTCGTCTATCGCTGCGACGGCGATCTGCGTAGCCACGAACGAAATACAATCCGAGGAGGAGTTAAAGCGTTACCTCCCTCATCTTGGAAAAATGAGCCTGCAGCTCAAGGAAACCGCAAAGCAGATTGAAGACTCGGTAGTAGAAGTATGCGGGAGCTTTCAGGGCATCGCTGAGCGCGCCAAGACGACTGTCTCCAAAAGCACAGAGTTCCTGCTCCAGGATGGCTTTAGTGGAGGTAAGAAGTCCTTCGAAGATCTACTGCAATCCTGCAGCGACACGATGGTCAGGATCATGGCATTCTCCGCCGAGAGCGGAGAACTGGCTCATCAGGCGATCGAGCGCATCGAGCAGATGGAGAAAGCTTCGCTCAAGATCAGTGCGTCGCTATTGAAGCTGGAGCATATCGCGACCGGAAACAAGATACTTGCGCTTAACGCGCGCATTGAAGCGGCCCACTCTGGCGCGATGGGCGCTGGTTTCGCGGCTGTGGCCGTGGAACTTTCTGCGCAAACACTTAAATCACAAGGAGTGACCGCGGAGGTCGGTGACCTCGCCGCAAGTCTGCGGTCTTTTGCGGTCTTCGCCCTTGAAGATTTGCGCAGGATGAGCACTCGTGACCAGGAGCGCTCGGAACAGTGCCGACGCGAAGTGGATAAGTCGATGGACGAGCTTCATTCGGCGCATCACGATATGAAAGCTACGCTAAGTTCCATGACCTCTGACGGCGCGCTGCTGGCTAGCGATATCGGCAGAGCAGTCCGCGGAATGCAGTTCCAGGACCGGACGAATCAGAGGATCACACACGTGATCGAAGATCTGGATCTGCTGCAGACAAGGCTTGAACGACACCTTGGTACCGTGAGCAATGATGTAGCTGCTGCCGATGAAGAATTCAGCGCCTATACGATGCGCGAAGAACGGCAGGCCGCAGGTCTGCTCGAAACAGAAGCTGATGCAGGGGATGTGGAACTGTTTTAGACCAGCTTCACCGCACATTTGGCACAATTTCGGAGGATGAATTGCGAAGAGCCTTAATCGTTGACGACTCTACTTCCATGCGACAGATGGTCGGCTTCACTCTGCGCGAGGGCGGCTTTGAAGTCATCGAAGCAGAGCATGGTCAGGACGCGCTGGACAAGCTAAAGAACACCACGGTAGACATTATCATCACCGATCTCAACATGCCGGTCATGGACGGGATCACACTGATCAAAAATCTCCGCAAACAGCCGACACTGAGATCGAAGCCTATTCTTATGCTGACGACCGAAGGCTTATCAACGAAAAAAGAGGAAGGTAAAGCAGCCGGGGCAACAGGATGGATCATCAAGCCGTTTGATCCCGAGAAATTGTTGCAGACGATAGCCAAGGTACTCCCTTGAGGGATGCATTCAGATCCCTGGATGGAATGGCCAACAGAACAGTCCATCCTTACTTTCCTCCTCACATAATTGCAAGTGCTCGTCCTTGAAACAAGCCTGGAAGAAAAGACAGCGATCGCTATGAAAATTGATCTAAGCCAGTTTCGCGATGCCTTTATGCAGGAAAGCGGAGAGCACATCCTGTCCATGGAGGCCGGTCTCTTTGATCTGCGGTCACGGCCCGACGACATTGAAACTCTGAATGCGATCTTTCGCGCGGCGCACTCCATCAAGGGCGGCGCAGGCTCCTTTGGCCTGAAGAACCTGGTTCGCTTCACGCATGCACTCGAGAGCCTGCTTGATCGGCTCCGCTCCATGGAAATTGTGGTGACCGAAGATGTAATAAGGGTTCTCTTGAAGTCTGTTGATGTTCTGAGAGAGATGCTTGGTTCTGACGGCGACGCAGTGATTCCGGTCATGATGCAGCCTTTGCTGGACCAACTCCAGGTTCTGACAACTTCCGAGAAACCCAGGCAAGACTCGGCGGCGGAGCTTCACTCATCGTCCTCTTCATCGACAGAGGACAGCGCTGTACGCAAAAGTGAACACATCTTTACCGTGGATTGTCGACCCGCGCGGGAGATTTTTGAAACTGGTACAAATCCTATCGTTCTGTTGCGCAACCTCTTAAGCCTCGGGAGCGCATCGAAATGCCAGTTGCACACGGATCAACTGCCGCCTCTACACGAGCTCGACCCGGAAAAATCGTACCTGCATTGGACTGCCGAGATCACCTCGAGTGTCCCGGAAGAGGAACTTGTCGAGGTTTTCGAATTTGTCGAGCACATGGTCGAGTTGAAGATCAAGTCCGTGCCCGTGCCGGCTCTTGCCATCCAGGAAGTTTGTGCCGTTGGTAAAACGCCGGGAGAAGAAGCCGAGCCGACAGGCCTGGTAGTCCTGCCGATGAACAAAGCCACTCTAGTCACAGTCGATGAGAGAAAACAAAATAGAAGAGCCACCACTACCGCCGAGACATCTTCAATCCGCGTAACAACGGATAAAGTGGATCGACTCATCGATCTGATGGGTGAGCTGATGATAGCGCAGGTCATGACTGCGCAGCTGGTTGAGCACTTTACCCCGGAATGTCTGCCAAAGCTTCACGAAGCAGTGGCGGCAATGGGGCGTAACACCCGCGAACTTCACGAAAGAGTCATGTCCGTGCGGATGCTGCCCATCGGCTCGCTGTTTCAGCGCTACACCCGCATCGTCTATGACATTGCGCAGTCAACCGGCAAACAGATAAGGCTGCAAACCGATGGAGATGAAACAGAAATCGATAAGAGCATCCTTGAGCTACTGGGGGATCCGCTTACCCATCTGGTCCGCAATGCAGCAGATCACGGCATTGAATTAGCCGAGCTGCGCAGGGCAGCGGGAAAAGCAGAGGAGGGCCTGATTAAGCTGAGAGCCTTTCACCGGGCCAGCCGTATTGTGATCGAGATTATCGATGACGGAGTCGGCATCGATACAACACTGGTACGCAGGAAAGCGATAGAACGCGGCCTGATTAGTGCCGATGCGCAACTCTCGGAAGATCAGTTAAGGATGCTTATCTTTGAACCGGGTTTCTCTACGAGAGAACAGGTCAGCGATCTTTCAGGCCGCGGCGTCGGTATGGACGTTGTGAAGCGGAATGTGCAGCAGCTGAGCGGCACAGTGACCCTGACCAGCGAACCGGGAGCCGGTTCAACGGTCTCTATCGAACTTCCTATGACGCTTGCCATACTCGAAGGCCTGCTGGTGCGGGTAGAGGATCGCACTCTCGTACTGCCCCTGTTATCGGTCATTGAAACTCTTGCACCAGCCGCAGGCGGTATTGTGCGGGTGGCAGAACAGGGCGAGGTAATCGTTGTACGCGACGAGTCCATACCGGTGCTCCGCTTACGTCGATTTATAGCAATGCATGGCAATGGCCATGAGCCCGCAGGAGATGCGGCCGATGCCTGTCTGTCGACATCTCCGGCAATGGCGGGCAAAGAAGACCGCCCCCTGGTAGTGATTGTTGAAGTAGGCAGGAGGAAGATTGGACTGGTTGTCAACGAACTCCTGGGACAACAGCAGGTAGTGATGAAGAGTCTCGAAAAAAACCTGCACAAGGTGACTGGGCTGATGGGTGCAACCATCCTCGGAGATGGCTGCGTGGCGCCGATCCTCGACGTGGCTTCGCTTGCAGAGATGAATCTGTTTGCCATTCCACTGTCAAGGCATCCTGCGCAAGCAGCGTCAATCATTGCGGCGCATTGAGCCATCCTGGCGACCAAGTAGATCACCGCGATTGATCGTAAGACCTACAAGTACCGCAGGACTGTGAAAGGGAGAGTCAATGACTACTGTTACGAAAGATTCAGCTCCAAAATCGAGTCAGTTCCTCACATTTCTGCTTGATGAGCGGGAGTATGGCCTGGAACTTTGCAGCATCAAGGAGATTCGCGGCTACGCTCCTGTTACTCCCATACCGAACGTGCCGGTACATGTGCGAGGAGTGATGAACCTTCGGGGAACGGTGCTTCCGGTGGTCGACCTTCGCATGAAGTTCCATCTGCCGGTAGTCGAGTACAACAAGTTCACAGTAATTGTGATTGCCATGGTTGCTCAAAAGATGGTGGGCCTCGTGGTGGATGCTGTTTCTGATGTACTGGAGGTCACGCATGATGCCATCAGAAGTGCACCTGATTTCGGATCGTCAGTAGATACTAGGTTTATTGATGGCGTCTTCCAGACGCGCGAACATCTTGCGGTTGCGCTCAACCTAGAACAACTTCTAAGTGAATCGGAAATCGGCGAAGTTCACGTGCTGAAACAGCTCGACTAACACTATATGTAGTTATAACTATCTCTTTACCAAGACTACAAAATGGATACGTAAATAATTTTTTAAATCGGCCTTCGTTTCAGAAAGAATCAACCTTGCCTACACCGCAGACCTCGCCTTCATCGCCTTCTCTGGTGTCGATGGATCTTCAGGACTTCAAGGCATTCCGCAACCTAATCCACCAAGAGACTGGCATCTGGCTGCGCGACGGAAAACAGGCTATGCTGGCTGCCCGACTTGCAAGGCGCATCCGCGAACTCGCCTTTGCTGACTTCGGGACCTATCTGGCCTATGTACAGCAAGTAAAGGACGGAGATGAAGAGCTTGGTCAGCTTATAAACTGCATCACTACCAATAAGACATCTTTCTTTCGCGAGAAACACCATTTCGACTTTCTTGCAGGGACAATTCTACCTGAGGCTGAAGCATTGGCGGCCCGGGGCGGCCGACGCGAGCTGCGTATCTGGAGCGCGGCGTGTTCAACAGGTGAAGAGCCATATACGATAGCCATCACTGTACTGGACGTTCTCAATGCGCGCAGCACTAAAGGAGCTCCTCTCGCAGCGGGCAGAACGATAGTGCACACTCCCAGCGAGGGCTGGCATATCGAGGTGGTGGCTTCCGACATCGACACGAAGGTGCTGGCCATCGCGGCCAAGGCAGTTTACGTTGACGAGTCGATCGCCTGTGTCCCTACGGCTATGCAAGCCAGATATTTTCTTCGCGGAAAAGATGATATGTCCGGCCACGTTCGTGTCAAGAAAGCGGTTACAGAGCTCGTACGATTTGAACGGCTTAATCTGATGGATACGCGATGGCCACCACTCACGGACCTTGATGCGATCTTCTTCCGCAATGCTTTGATCTATTTCAATCGCGATATCCAGGAACTCTTCTTGCGCAGGATGCTGCGTTGTCTCCGGCCCGGCGGTTATCTTTTTCTAGGTCATTCCGAGCATGTCCCTTGGCTGCATGATGCAGTCATGCCGCTCAATCACACAATTTACAAGTTGCGCACTGGAGAACGGCAACCGGGCAGGCCAGCATTAGCGCCGGGTAAAGACTATTCGATCGGAAACGCAAAATGATAACGAGATATGCAGCAGCCGAAGGTGCGTATGAAAACACCCTATAAAGTTCTGATCGTTGATGATTCGCCCCTGATGCGTCAACTGTTGACGCAGATCCTGAGTTCCGACCCTGAGCTGGAGGTAGTTGGCACAGCTGGTGATCCATACGTTGCGCGCGAGAAGATCAAGGCGCTTCTTCCGGATGTGATCACCCTGGATATAGAAATGCCTCGCATGGATGGGTTGACCTTTCTCGAAAAATTGATGCGCGGACACCCGATGCCGGTCGTGATGATCTCGACCTTGACTGAAAGGGGCGCCGAAACAACCCTTCGCGCGCTCAGTCTTGGCGCAGTGGATTACGTCTCCAAGCCAAAGCTCGATGTGTCGAGAGGAACGATCGAACAGTCGCAGGATATCGTTGACAAGGTGAAAGCAGCGGCCAAGGCGCGGGTACGCATCGCACCGTTGCCATTCAGCCCTGCGGAAGAGTCAGCTTCGCCGATGCGTCATTTTTCGGCTACGCACAAGGTCGTTGCTATCGGAGCCTCGACCGGCGGCACGGAGGCGTTGAAAGCTGTACTGGTACCGCTCCCCGCGAATTTTCCGGGAGTAGTGATCGTGCAGCATATGCCCGAGGCGTTTACACGGCAGTTTGCAGAACGGCTGAACTCCCTCTGCAAAATGAATGTACAGGAGGCCCGGGATGGCGACCAGATCCTGCCGGGCCACGCGCTGCTCGCGCCGGGCGGCCACCATATGGCAGTCGTACGAAGAGGAGTCGAGAACACTGTCAGGGTCTATCGCGGTGAGCGCGTCAATCGCCACCAGCCCTCGGTCGATGTACTTTTTTCCTCCTGTGCCAGGCAGCTTGGCGCGAACGCGGTCGGTGTCCTGCTGACTGGGATGGGAGCCGACGGTGCGAAGGGCATGCTTGAAATGAAGCAGGCCCGGGCATTCACGATTGCGCAGGATGAGACAACGTGTGTTGTCTACGGAATGCCCCGCGAAGCCGTTCTCCTCGGTGGCGTTGATCAGGTGCTGCCGGTCGGAGATATCCCAGCCGCCCTGGTGGGACGACTTTCATGAGCGTAGGCGTATAGCCGACTGCGTCGAGCCACACGAGGGGTTAAGCAAACACGAGACGGGTGAAGCAGTGTGCTGTTGTCAAGGCTGAGACCTCTGATGTTCCCGCATTCCTGACCGATAACACACTAAACGACGCATTTCACCGACCCAGACGAACCTTCGAACGAAGATGGATATCAGCCTTGTCACAATCGTTGCAATGGGACTACACCCGAAAATGGAATTTGCGCAGATTTCGAATGCGCACCAAGCTGTTGCTGAGCATTGGTATCCTGGGCATCGGCTACCTCCTCTTTCTCGGACTGGTGCAATGGACCAGTGCAACAATGCAGCAGCATTTGAGGACCGCCTCTCAATCTCTCTTTCCCGCAGCGCTGGCTGCTCAGCAGGCTGAAGCAGGCTTCCTCAAACTGAACAAGGATTACAAAGATGCCGTCGTCAAGCAGGACAGCGGGGCGCTGCCGCTGGCCGACGAGGATGCGCAAAAAGTGGCAGCCGAACTGACAGCATTCAGGAACGACACCCTGCAGAACGCAGACCTGCAAAGCCAGGCAGTTCAGCTGCAGCAGGATTTTGCAGCCTTCAGTCAGAGTTCGAAGGCTGCTTATATGCAGATGCTCGGCACACCTGCGTCCGTCAACGCTGACTTGATGCTGACCATCAGGGCTCTGGCTTCACATAACGATACGATCGCGGCTGCTCTGGCAAAATTGAATGAAGATGTCAGCAAGAGGTATTTTCAGGCTGAACTGAGTACCGTGGGCCGCACGATCGACCGGCAGCGCTATCTTACCTGCATTCTCTTCGCAGTCGTCTTTGCTTTCGCAACCTTTACCTCGCGCATCCTCGAACGGGAGATCTCGGTGCCTCTCAGCCGCGCCGTCGAAGCATTGGATTCGATCGCTGCAGGTGATCTTACGGTTGTTCTTCACGTGCAGGGGCAGGACGAGGTTGGACTTGTGGGCAGGGCGCTCAATCGGGCTATCGATCGCATCCGAACGACCTTACAGGAAGTAGCCGGAACAGCAGCGACAGCCGGCGAGTTTTCGCAACAGCTGACGATCGTGGCTGGCACGATCGCTTCCGGGACGCAGAAGCAGGCGTCCAGCCTGCAATCAACCACAGCCACGCTCGAAGAGATTACCGCAACGGCCCGGCAGAATGCTGGAAGCGCCCGAGAGGCCAGCAGGCTCGCCTCAACATCCAAACAATCTGCCGAGCGCGGTCAGGAGGTAGTCGGCAAAGCTATCTCTGCAATGGAGGAGATTAAGGCATCTTCCGTCAAGATTTCCGAGATCCTTTCGGACATCGATGAAATTGCCTTTCAGACCAATCTTCTGGCTGTAAACGCTGCGGTCGAGGCCGCACGTGCCGGAGAGGAGGGTCGAGGATTTGCTGTTGTTGCTTCTGAAGTGCGCGCCCTCGCACAACGCAGTGCGTCTGCCGCCAAGGAGATCAAAGCGCTTATCCAGGACTCTTTGAGCAAAGTAGAGCATGGGTCCGCCATGGTGAACCTTTCGGGAGAGAGCCTTCAATCCATTTTCTCCTCTGTTAAAACCGTGACCGACCTAGTTCAAAAAATTGCCTCTTCCTCAGAGGAGCAGCGTACCGGAATCGAGCAGGTGAATACCTCGATGGTCCTTGTCGATCATGTGACCCAGTCCAACCTGGCACAGACCGAAGAACTTTCCGAGAAATTGCAAGCCTTGAGCCAGCAATCGGAGGTGCTCGTGGATCTGATCGGTACCTTCAAACTTGGCGAGGCACTTCATCCAGATCCAGCGGCTGCTGAGGAAACTTACTCGAGCACAATTAACGACGATGGTCCTTCCTCGGATTACACCAGCAGGGAAAACATCTACAAAGAATCGACTTTCGAGGCCGCTCGTTCTGCAAAAGCAGAAAAGCGTTCTGCCGCGAGCAATTTTTCTGCCACGCGGTGGGCAGTGCAACAGAATAGCGTTGCGCTCGTGTCGACGGGTAAGGGTGGCGTCGTAACCCGTAACCAGATCATCCCTGCAACTTCGGACGACGACTCTTTCGAAGAATTCTGAGCTGACGAGCAAGACCAAAGCCGGTTCGCAAATTCCTTACACAACCATTTGCCGGACTTTTTTGTTTGCGTCCTATTTCCATTTTGGAACCGCCAATTTAAATCAGGGATTCTGAAGTCTTTCTCTTGTGTTTTCTTCATTACTAACTCTCGATTGATCGTCGCTCCGACTGCCATTGGCGACGTTCCTCCACCGCCAACGCCATCGGCTATACCCACTCCGGCCTCTTTATCGGAGTCGACAGCGCAATAGCAACATGCCTGCGGGCCCGACAACTTGGTGTTGAGGCCTGCCGGAAGCGCCGAACACACAATCGTTTTGACGAAAATCTGCGGGATGACGGGAGCATAATTCATAAGGTACCAGTTACAGGCTGCCTTTACCGGTCGCACTCCAGCGACCCTGCATGAAGAGCATTCTGTTGCCGGCGTTACTAATTTTGTTAAGACTCATCCCGGCGCAATCGGATTTCTTCGAAAAGGTGAGGTCGGCGACGATCTAAAGACTGTCTTGAATGTAGATTGAACGATTGCTAAACCGGGCGTGTCCTTGCTGAATGAAGAGCCTGTAGAGAAGGGACTCTGCGGGCAGCCCTGAAGCTGCGGTTCGACGTAGTCTCGATCGAGTGATTGTCGCTGCTTCATATCGTTGGCCAGCCAACATCAATCCTCAAGCTTAGTTCCACCCCTGCAAATGACGCAGCGGAGTACAGCTCAGAGCAGGACGTACCCGTGCGTTCACTGCTGGAGTGTTGAGGGTCATGCAACGCAGCTTGTGAGGGCGCCGACTATCTTCTCGACTAGAGCGCGATGCTCAACGATAGAGCAGGCATCGCTCTGCCTGGTAGCAGAAACGCATTAGGAAACAACGCAGTGATTGCTCTATTTGCCGTAAGACGATCGTTATTTCCGGCCGATCACAATGACCTCAAACGTATCCGAGAGAATAGCGGGCCGCGGATGTGGATTAGCAGGTGTCGCCTCTGGACGTGGCCCCAGATCCGCTGTCACAACGTAGGCACGATCGGTCTGCTCATCGTAAGCCATTGTTCTTGCTCCCAGCTTAGTGGGCAAGGATGCAATCGTCTTATAACCATGTGCGGCGTCAACAACACTAAACGTGCCGTCCTGTCCGTTCGAGCTGAATGCCAACTGGTCCTTCGCGTCATAACCGGCGGCGTCCGGCCCCTCACCAATGGTCGCAACTGCTAACTGCTTGCCGGTTTTCGTATCTACTACGCCCATCGCTTTGCCGTCACAGACAGTAAATAGTCTCTGATGCAGCCGGTCGATGGCGAGCCCAGAAGGCGAATCGCAACCAGTCAAGGGCCAGGTAGCAGTCAGCGTTTTTGCCTTCGCATCCAGTGCGACAATCTGGTTCTGGTCTTCTATGTTGTCGAACACGCGGCCATGACCGTCGACCTGGGGAAATTCCGGCTTTCCCGGCAATCCAATGGTAGCGACAACTGTACGTGATGCAGTATCGATGACCGTCACATTCTTGCTTCGGCCGTTGAAGGCCCACACCGTCTTTGTCTCAGGTTCATAAGCGATGCCATCGGGATTTGTTCCTGCCGGGATCGTCGCGAGGGTCGCGAATGTCTTTCGATCGAAGACAACCACATCATTGCTTCCGCCGTCGCTGATGTAGCCGAAGCGGCCTTCCGGGTCAAGCGCTATGCCATGCGTACCCTTCATGCCCGTGATAGCACCTACACTCTTTCCAGTCTTGGTATCGATGACCTCAACGCGCGGACCATGTGTGACATACAGCAGATGGGCGGCAGGATCAGCCAGCAGGTAGTCCCAGCCACCACTGCCGCCAATCTTCCAATGGTCGATAACATGGTAGGGTTCTTGAGCCGCTGAGCTTAAGGCAGTAAGGCCAAGCAGAGATGCGGCAAAGAAAAGGGAGATGCGTGATGCTGAATCGAACATAAGTCTCCTGCGCTTCAAAATTGAGTATCGCTTCCGGACATTAAGCCATCCTGAAGGTGGCCAGTACTTTCGTTCCCTGGTTCGGGGCGCTTTCGATAGCGATAGAACCGCCCGCGGAATCGACGATCGACTTGCAGATGGCCAGCCCGAGTCCAGCGCCGCCCGTCTCTCGACTACGAGACGCGTCTTCTCGGTAAAATCTTTCGAAAACATGTTCCAGTGCACCTGGGGAAATACCGCTGCCCTGATCCGCAACGCAGAGCACCGCAGAGTTCCCGTTGCGAGTAAGGCTCACTTTGACGCGAGATTTGCCCGGACTATGCTGCACCGCATTCACAATCAGATTGGAAACTAAGATCTCGGCTTGTTCTGCAGGCATGCATACCCGGACGTCGTTCGCCACATCAACCGTAAGTGCAACCGAGCGCTGCTCGGCAAAGGTCTGCAGGTTCTCCGCCGCTTTGCGCGTGCTGAACGCGATGTCCTCGGCGACCGAGTGAACCTGCTGCTTTTCTTCCAGTCGCGCAAGTAGAAGCATCTGCGATACAAGTTCCTCTACGCGCGCATTATCTTTTAAAAGACGATCCAAACCCTCTGCATATTCCTCTCGTGTTCTCGACTTCATCATCAGTAGCTGGATAGTCGATCGAACAACGGCTACGGCCGTTTTCAATTCGTGCGCTGCGTCACTCACAAAGCGATGCTGCTTTTCAAACGCGAGTCGTAAGCCGCCGATTGTTGTGGTCAGTGCTTCAGCCAGCGGCCTTAGTTCACGCAGGTGCAGAGCAGAGGAGGGAGTCTGGAAATGGAGGGACGTCATCGACACATCGGCTGCTTCAGCAGCCAGTTCGTTAATCGGCATAAGGACGCGTCGCAGCATCACCACCATGATGATGGTCGTGAGAAGAAGCAGAACGACACTCACAACTCCGTAGAAGCTTGCTGCCTCGAAAATCTCATGCCAGATGTGACCGGTCGGCGCGGCATACACGATAACGATTGGCCGCTGCAGTCCAACTCCCCCATTCTCCACTCGATCGATGACTCGCATAGCATGGCGTTCATAAATTCTGTAGCGACGGCGGCCAATGGTCGAGTCCCTGAAGCCATCTCCCTCGCGCTGAATAAGTGCAGCCGGCGCCCACATGGAATGGCCGAGCTGCCGTCCATCCAGGTTGTACACGGCGTAGACATCGTCGTGGGAAACTCGCAATTCGTTGGGATCAACCGTGACGTTGTCATCAGGATCTTCCGCATCCTGCACAGCACCCAGTAAGGAATCCGATCGGCCTTGCAGCATGACATCAAAGGCCCTGAAGCGGATATTCCGTTCGTGCACCAGGGCGATCATCGAGAACGCAATGGCGCATAGCAGTTCCACCAGCAGAACCACCAGGATCGTTCGACGTGTGAGCGAGTTTGAAGTCACGCGTCTCCTCGATGGGGCGCTGCAAGGCGGTAGCCTCGGCCGCGAAGTGTTTCAAGCAAAGTCTCGACAGCTGAGAGACGCAGCTTTTTTCGCAGATTGGAAACGTGTGCCTCGATCACATTCGAATGATGTTCCCAGGTAAAGTCATACAAGTGCTCGAGCAGCTCTCGTTTCGAGACAACCACGCGCGGACGATGCATCAGGTATTCCAGTATGCGATACTCTGTCGGCGAAAGCTCGATGGAGTTACCGTCATTTGACACTGTTTGCTCCGCGACGTTCATGCTGATGACTCCGAAACGCAGAGTCGACTGCGCAGCGCCTTTGCCTCGCCGAATCAATGCACGAACGCGCGCGATGAGTTCGCCCAGGTCAAACGGTTTGGTCATGTAATCATCCGCGCCGGCATTAAGCAGTTCGACGGTGGCTTCTTTTTTTCCGGTCGCAGTCAATACAAGGACAGGCATGATGTCCTGCGAATTGCGTAGCCGCGTAAGGACATCCTTGCCGCTCAGTCGCGGAATCATCAGATCGAGCACGACAAGGTCGTAATGGCGGTGTTCGCAAAGGTCTAATGCATCTGCACCGTTGTCTGCAATATCGACTGCGTAGCCCGGTCCGTCTCTTAGCGCCTGGGCAACATTTTCGGCAAGGCGAGGCTCGTCTTCTACGATAAGTACCCGCATGGAGCTCTCCTCTTTCAGCCTGGATCAGCCTGATATGCAGCTACCCGGAAGCTGCACTATCGCCAATGGTAATCGCATCCTCTGACCGTCACCAGTGATAGTAGAAACGGTATGCCTGGCCTGCCCACGGCCAGCCCGAAAATCATGCACGTTCAGCCACTTTAGCTTGCCTGTAATGTAACTCTATCTTCATCCTGCGTAAGTAAGTAGTAGATAGCCGGCGTGACGATGAGGCTCAACAGGAGAGAGATGGCCAGTCCTCCGATCACCGCAATTGCCAGGGGTTGCAGCATTTGCGATCCTGCTCCGATGGCGAGCGCCAGGGGAATCATGCCCGTCACCGCAGCGAGAGCAGTCATCAGGATCGGCCGCAGCCGTCGCTGCGCAGCCATCAGCATAGCGTCTCGTGCATTCATTCCGTCTCTACGAAACCGCTCGTCCGCGTCGAGCAGCAGGATGCCATTCTTTGCGACTATGCCGATCACCATGATCAGTCCCATGAAGGACGCTACGTTAAATGTTGTCCCTGTTACAAGTAATGCGAAGACGACACCTGAAATAGACAGGACCGACGAAACAAGAATGGCCGCGGGAGCCGCGAAATTTCGGAATTCCGTGAGCAGGACGACAAAAACAAGCACCAGTGCCAGCACAAGAACACGGAGCAGATCGTGAAATGACTTTTGCTGCTCCTGGTAGGCCCCACCATACTCGACACGAACACCCGCAGGCAGATGCATGGCTGTAAGGTGCGTCTTGACCTGCTGAATCGCGCTACCCAGGTCAGAGCCTTCCAGGCGAGCTGTCACGACGACGAGCCGCTGCAGATTTTCACGGCGAATCTCATTTTGCGGCGGCAACTGCGTGATGCTGCTCATCGCGCCGAGCGATGCTGTGTGCCCTGAACTGCTGTTGAATACAGTATTGCGAATGGTGTCGAGCGACTGACGGGTCTCCGCACCTAGACGGACCCTGATTGTGTAAGCCCGGCCATTCGCAATGAGTGGATCCGTCACCGCGATGCCGTCCAGAATCGACGTGGCATCTTCCGCCACTTCTGCAGTCGTAAATCCCAACCGCGCCGCGAGTGCAGGATCAACGGCGAAGTTGGTCGCTGGCCCGCTTAACGTATTGTCGATTCCATTCTCTATATCCACCACGCCAGGAATTCTTGCGATCTCTTCGCCGACCCTGGGCGCCACTTCCCCGAGTAGTCTGGCGTCCTCTGCGAACAACTTGATCTGGATAGGTTCGGGCGCATTCGATAGATCGCCGATGTTGTCCTGCAGTATTTGTGTCAACGCGATATCGATAGCAGGCTCACTCCCCTTCACTTTCGCCCGCACCTCCTCCATGACTTCGTCAATGCCGCGACTGCGCTTATTCTTGAGCTTAACGGTGAAGTCTCCGTAATTAGCTTCCGTTACGGCAGCCAGGCCCATCTGCAGCCCCGTGCGACGACTTGTGCTCTCAACCTCCGGAGTATCGCGCAATATTTTTTCGACGTGCGCGAGAACCTGGTTTGTCGATGCGATGGAGCTGCCCGCAGGCATGATGTAGTCGAGTATGAATCCGCCTTCGTCCATCTCCGGCAACAGGTCGGAGCCAAGTGATCGATAGCCGATAATCGAAACTACAACCAGGCACGCGCACACCAGTACAAGGCGTATTGGACGGGCAAGTGACCATTGAAGGGCAGCACGATGCCAGCGCATCACCCGCGCTAAGGTCTGGCCTGAGGGAGCATGTGTCTTCTTCAAATCAGGCTTTGAAATGTCTTCGACTGCAGGCTCGCCCCGTCTTTCCTGTTGCAGGAGTACAAGAGCCAGTGAGGGCGTCCAGGTTACGGCGAGGAGTAAAGACGTCAACAGGGCAACTGCCATCGTGATCGCGAGCGCGCGAAAAAAGCTGCCAGTGACGCCGGTCACGGCAATCAAAGGAAGGAACACGACTACAGGTGTGATGGTGGAGCCGACGAGCGGTCGGGAGATTTCTGCTAATGCCTTACGCACGGATTCGAGGCGATCCTCACCAGCCTCACGATGAAGAACTATGTTCTCAACCACGACAATCGCATCATCAATAACCAGGCCGATAGCGGCAGCGAGACCGCCCAAGGTCATCAGGTTAAAACTGAGTCCGAAGATCCATAGCATAACCACAGTTGCGGCAATGGTCACGGGGATCACAAGGCCGGCAATGAGAGACGATCGCCAGTCATGCAGAAACAGGAAAAGCACAATGCAAGCGAGCGCCAGGCCGATCATTATGGCATCCCGAACGCTCAGGATGCTTTCTCTTACCAGTTGCGATTGATCATAGAAGGGCTTCAGCTGGACGTTCTTAGGAAGCGTCTGGCGTAATAGATTTACCTGCAGCGCTACCGCATCAGCGACTGCAATCGTATTACTGTTCGGCTGGCGCGTGAGATTCAGCAGCACTGCCGGCTGACCATCTGCCGTCACTGCCGTATACGCGGGCATGGTTGCCGGCACAACACTGGCTACGTCCCCTACGCGTACAGGAGCGCCACTTGCAGTCGTTTTGACCGCAAGCTGCCTGATGCCGTTGACATCGTGCGCTTGCGAGCCAACCAGCGCCAGCACCAACTGATGATCCTGCTCGTACAAGCCGGGCGAATCGATAATGTTCGAATTCTGGATCGCATTTGCCAGGTCGAGGATGGTGATCCCCGAAGACAGCATCCTGGCCAGGTTGGGGACAACATGAAACTCCGGCACCTGGCCGCCCTGGATCGTCACACTACTTACACCTGTGACCCGGTTAAGTGCCGGCTTCAGATTATAAGTAGCGAGCTGCCATAGGTCGGTTTGTGAGACCGTGTCCGAAGTCAGGCTATAACCAAGAATAGGAAATGTAGCAAGGGTCAGCCGATTCGCAGTAATCTTTGCAGTCGCTGGGAGTGACTGCTGAACTTTGCTGAGGGCCGCATTCACCAGTTCAAGCGTGCGGAACATATCCACTGACCAATCGAAAAACAAACTGATTTCCGCTGTCCCGCGACTGGTGTTCGAACGCACAGTCTCCAGTCCAGGAACACTGTTGACGGCATCTTCAATAGGCTTGGTGATCGTGACCTGCATCTGCTCAACCGGCATCACGCCGTTGTCGACACCGATCACAACCCGCGGGAAATTCGTATCCGGGAAGATGGCGACCGGCACCTGGAAGAACGCGTAGACACCAACCGCGGTAAGTGCGCAGGCAAGAAAGAAAATGGTGCGCAACGATCGCTGTATCCAGAAAGGTCTGCTGGAAGGATTCTGCACTCCATCCATCAACGTACCCATCAATGACTGTCCTCAGCGTGCGCCGCGTCTGAGCCGACAACTACCTTGGTTCCATCATCCAGGCCATACGAACCCTCGACGATCACGTTGTCTGAAGGCGAGAGACCTTCGACTATCTGAACTGCTTGCTTAGTACGAATACCTGCCTTGACACTGCGCAGATGAGCCAGCCCGTCAGGCCCTGCAATCATCAGCTTCGCGCCATCATTGCCGGGAAGCAATGCGGCTACAGGCACCTGGAGTGCTTTCTCAACTGTCGTCCCACGGATCACTGCATGTACAGATGTCCCGACACGCAATTCTCCTTTTGCATTTGGAAGCTCCAGCCACACCTCGACTGTTGTGGAGCCCGGGTCGAGCGCGGGACTAAGAAAAGATACCTTCGCTTCTATCGGATCATCGATGCCCGCAACCGTGATCTCGGCCCTGTCTCCCAACTTGAGTTCCTGTGCATCGGCCTGTGCGATGTGCAGCTTGGCCAGTAGAGAAGATGTATCCATGATCGTGAGCACAGGTGTTCCCGCCGGCGCAGTTTCGCCCGGGAACAATGGTCGATCGGTGACGATCCCGTTGATGGGACTTACCAGGTTGGCATAGCCCGCCTGGGCCTGGGCATTCATATATCTACCCTTTGCCGAATCAAGCTGACCTTGCGCCATCTTCATATCTGCGGTCTGTGTCGTTTTGAGAACGGCGGCGAGATGGGTAGTAGCCGTGTCATAGGCGGACTGCGCCTGTATGGCAGCGGCTGCTGCTATATCCGCATCACGACCAGGCAAAGCACCCTGCTCGAAAAGTTTGCGGCGTGCGTCCGATGTGCTTTTGGCGACGTCGAGATTAGCTTTGGCTTCTGCAACAGCCAGTTGCGCTTTCTGCACGTCTTCAGGAATGGTGGCGCCGGTAGTTGAAGCATAGGAAGCTTCAGCTGAACTGAGTGTGCCTTTGCTGTCCAGCGCCGCCCCCTGCAGGTCCCGGTCTTCGAGGGTGAGCAGCAGTTGGCCGCGATGTACATGCGCGCCGCGCTGGACATACTCAGCACGGATAGGCGAACTGATGCGCGGAGCAAGCGCGGCCTGGGCCAGTGGTGCCAGTACTGCATCCGCTTCAATCTCTTTCGATATAGGCGCAATCGTCGGATGCTCCGCTTGCACCGTGACGCTTACATCCGCAGGGGCAGATGCTTTCTTGCAACTGATCGGCATACCGGTGCCCACAAGCAAAGCGGCATAACAAAGCATCCTGCCTGCGCGAAAGCTGTGCATGGATTTCACAGGCTCCCCGTAAGTGTCTGCAGCTGCGCAAGTGCCCGCTGGTAGCGTTCTTTCCCATCCAGTAGCGCATCTTCTGCCAGGATGAGCGTGTTCTGCGCATCGACTACTTCAAAGACTGTGCCTTCTCCATCGGTATAGCGCAGGTTGGTCAGCCGCAGACTCTCCTGTGCAGCCGCTACCGTCGAATGGAGAGAAGCGAGCTCCGCCTGCGCGGTTTCGGCGTCTCTGTAGAACTCTGATAAATCAGCAAGCAACCGGGTCTGTGCAGCAGTGACAGCCGTCCTGGCTGCTCCTTCCATAATTTTGTTTTCCTTGATCTTCCGTTCACTCGTCAGCCAGTCCCACACCGGCAGGTCCAGCGTTGCACTCGCCGAGTAACCAAGATTGCGTGTGTTCTCGGGGCCATTGTGCGCAAACTGCGGAGCATCGATACCATACGTGACGTTCAGACCAAGTTCGGGTAGCAGCGCTGCACGTGAGATATAAGTGTTCGCCTGACTCACCTGCAGGGATGCAAAAGCACTGCGCAGTTCGGGATTATTCTTCCGTGCTGCCGCATCGATTGTGGCTCGCTCCGGAAGTGGCTCAGGTTCATTGCCGGCTGCAAGACTGTATGGCGTGGAGGGATCAGGAAAAAGCAGTACGCCCAGTTCAAGCCGCGCTTTCTCCAGTGCAAGTCCTGCCTCGGCTACCTCCCGCTGTCGCTGCTGCTGCTGAATCTGCGCTTTAATCACATCGGCGTGGGCACTTTCGCGGGCCGCTTCCCGCTGTTCGGTCACCTGCACAAAGTGATCGGCCTCGGCGAAGGCGCGTCCCGCAACAGCTACTCGATCTGCCTGGGTCTGGGTGTCATAAAACAGGGTAATGACAGTTGCCACCAGTCCGCGACGCGCGATCTCAAGTTCTGCATTGGCCCTTGCGGCATTCGCATCAGCAAGTCGAATAGCCCCGGCTTGTGCAAGGCCAACTGTGTCATTGATAACTGCCTGGCTTGCATACTCGCGCACTGCGTTGTTTGCGATGAAGACAGGAGACGGCTCGTTCGTGGTCTGGCCTATGCGGTTCGATTGTCCGTTGGGCTGCGTGTAAATCACCTGGTTGTGATAACTGGCCACGGGCAGAAGCGCCGCGCGAGCATTCTTACGTTCAAGGGAAAGCGAATGCTGTTCCGCTGTCGCTGCCGCAAAGTTCGGCTCGTTCGCTTCGGCGCGCCGGATTGCGTCATCCAACGATAAGGTCAACGATATCGATTGAACGTCCGCCGGGCTTGCAGTCTGCGCCAGGACCGGATCTGCGGACATCACAGTTCCAGCGACAAGCACACCAACCATCCACCCCCGGCAATCCCAATGCATAGGACAAAACTAAATATGTTTGCTTAAGCCTTGCTGAAGGCTGGCGAAAGGAACGTCCCGAAGTCTCTTTGTAAGTCGATAATGTCGGATCGGCAGTATCACCGGCAGGCAACTTACGCGACACTTAGTCGGTCCGTATCGTTGTCAAGCCAGATAGGGCGGCTCACACTCGTGAGAAGGCACCACTGCTCTCCCTGCTCTCGGGTCTAAAAGATACAGCTATTGTCACTATTAGCTTGCTGATCACCATTTACCTCTGACCAGCCGCAATGCGTCAACCGAAAGACTGTGAGAGACCAAGTACGATGACGCTCGGATCTGCTTCTGGAAGGATGCCAGGCGGCTAGTCCATTGCTGCTGAGTGGCGAAGGAATGTACGGCTCATCAGTTTTTCAGCCAAGTGGCTGAACAGGCCAGCATACAGCGGACGTGCCACGAATTACGACATCCAACCTATGTCGGAAGATGTGACCGCCCTGTATGGGATGGATATGATGGTAGGCACGACTGGACTCGAACCAGCGACCTCTACCGTGTCAAGGTAGCGCTCTAACCAACTGAGCTACGCGCCTGCAAAACCTCTGCTTATCCATAATAGCAAGAATGCGCCGGGCGCGCGTCTTGTCGGTCGCCTGCAATCCCCGGCCACGCTCGCCCCAAAACCGCAACCTAGTCGCGCGACCTGGTGGCGCGACCTGGTATTACTCCATCGCACCTCGCTCACCACGAACGCCCTTCATTGTGTGGCATCGCCGGGCGGCGTACTGGTACCATCAGTCTTCCGGGTGGGTCCATTTCTGGCCACGCATTTTCCGGTCCCCAACGGAGCTCGAATACCATCTGCGATCTTAGACAACTGCCGTGCTGAAAGACTTTCGGGCTGCGCCCAATCAACTTACGTTTCTGCGCCTATGCATCATCCCGTTCCTGGTTATGGCCGTGCTCGATGGCCACTTCAGAACGGCATTCGCGCTCTTTGTCCTCGCCGGCGTGAGTGACTGCCTGGACGGACTACTGGCCCGCCTGCTTCACCAGCGCACCATGCTCGGTCAGTACCTCGACCCTGTAGCCGACAAACTACTGCTCAGCACCCTTTTCCTTGTCCTGATGCACCAGGGACTCATCTCGCGCCGCGTGACTGTTCTGGTCTTCAGCCGGGATCTCGGCATCCTGATCGTCGCCGTGCTTCTCCATCTGACGACTGGCTTCAGAGACTTCAGGCCCAGCATCTGGGGAAAAGCGAATACCGTCGTGCAGATCATTGCCGTTACATGCACGCTCTGGGTGCAGTTCTACGCGCCTCCTGCTCTGCTGCTCCTGAAGACGGGCGCGCTTGCAGCCACCTTCGTGCTTACACTGGTCTCGTGGTTCCACTACACATGGAGAGTCGTCATGCGTTCAGGCACGCATGATGAAGCAGCCATATCCTGACCTTTGGCAGGACACGAAGCAGCTACTCTTCTTCGTCTGTCTTGGACAGAACTTTCTCTTCGATCTCCATGTCCTGGAATTCGTTGGCGTCGAAAACCTCGCCGCAGAACTGGCATTCGACAAACTCAATATCATCTTCACGCGCCACGACGCGCACTTGGGTGTGCTTGCAGGGAGTAGGGGTATCCATGATGATTGGCGCCGGGAAATCCGCCGCATGGGCAGAATTGTAACCGCCTCGCCCGGCGAACGAAAGCGGGTTAGCGAAGATTCATGTTACCGGCCAGCCATTTGACCCGCCATTTTAAGTAAATCCATCGACGTAGCGGGATGCGCCTCCACCCGTCACGCCAATGGATCACTCCTGCCAGTGGATCACGCCTGCCAGATAGATCCGACAGGTGCCATCCATCGAGCGCAGCGCTTAAGTCCGCCGCTCACCCTCCTTCCCGGTCGCCGAAGGAGTGATGGCAGCGGGACAGGGCCTAGTACTTGGGAACATTCGGATCAATATTGTTCGACCAGGCGGTAATACCGCCCGCCAGGTTTTCCACGTTCTGGTAGCCAGCCTGCTTCAGGAACTCCGCTGCCTGCTGACTACGGCCGCCCATCTTGCAGTGCACTATGATTTTTTTGTTCGGATCGATCTCCGCAACACGCTGCGGCAACTCGCCGAGCGGCACCAGGTGGCCGTCGAGGTTGGCGATCTTGTACTCATATGGCTCGCGCACGTCAAGCAGGAGATACTCTTCCCCTGCATCTTTACGGCGCTTCAGTTCTTCGGGTGTAATTTGCGGAATTCCGTTCTTCATGGGAGCGTTCGCAGCCTCTGTCTTGATACCGCAGAATTGATCGTAATCGATCAGTTTGGTCACAGTCCGGTTCGTCCCGCATAGCGGGCATTCGGGGTTCTTGCGAAGTTTAAGTTCACGGAAACGCATGCTGAGCGAATCCACCAGCAGCAGGCGGCCAATGAGCGGCTCGCCCTTTCCCAGGATCAGCTTGATCGCTTCAGTTGCCTGGATCACGCCAACCAGGCCCGGCAGGATGCCAAGCACACCTCCCTCGGCGCAGGAAGGTACCAGGCCCGGCGGTGGCGGCTCAGGGTAAAGGCAGCGGTAGCAGGGGCCATCCTCCGTCGCGAACACGCTGGCCTGCCCCTCAAAGCGGAAAATCGAGCCGTAGACATTGGGTTTGTAGCCGCTCAGCACACAGGCGTCATTCACCAGGTATCGCGTCTGAAAGTTATCTGTGCCGTCCGCGACGATATCGAAATCCTTGAAGATCTCGAGAGCATTCGCGCTGGTCAGCATGGTGTTGTACTTCACCACATTCAGGAATGGGTTCAGTGCCTTCAGCTTCTCTGCCGCTGAATCGATCTTGAGCCGGCCCACGTCGGGGGTACTATGAATGATCTGCCGCTGCAGGTTGCTGACATCGACCACGTCGAAGTCGACCAATCCAATCGTGCCGACGCCCGCTGCCGCCAGGTAGTAGGTCAGCGGCGCGCCCAGGCCGCCAGTACCGATACACAGTACCTTCGCCGCCTTCAATTTGCGCTGACCCTCCTCCCCCACTTCAGGCAGGATCAGGTGACGTGAGTAGCGCGTCAGGTCATCCGTCGTCAGCTCAGGCAGCGGAGCCTCGGCCAGGGCAGCCGGGCTGATGGTCGCCGTCGAACCACCGGCAATCGATGGGATGATTGACAACGAATCCGACTCCTTTACCGGCGCATTTTCATGGCCGTCCAGGTAGCGCACATCTTCATCGTTCAGGTAGACATTCACAAAGGCACGAAGCTTACCCTCGTCGGTATAGAGGTGCTTCTTCAGGTCAGGATGGGCGGCGGTCAACTCAGACAGTGCTTCACCCACGGTGCCGGCCTGGACATCGACGACGTCGAGTTTGCCGGCGTAAACGCGCAATGGCGTCGGTATATGAATCTTCATGATGCTCTGCTTCCTCAAGGTCGTCTTGCACGATGATGTGCTTGTTCGATTACTGCTGCGGTCGTCTGGATGCTGAGTGCCGGATGCTGACTACCATCCGACTGTGATCTCAGCCCATCCAAAGCGCAGTGGAGAGACCTGCCTTTGCTTTCATCCGAGCTTCAACATCGAGCCCTAGCCGGTGTCACCGCATCAGCCGCAGCGGAATCTGTCAGGATCAGCTCCGCTTCAAGCCGCTTGTCTTCTTCGCTCGTCCCCATCAGCAGGAATGAGTTGGTCTGCTTCGCGACACCCTTTTCGACCGAAGTAATGACATAAGAGCAGGACATCCAGTGCGCCTCCGCGAGGTCCGTCTGCGACCACATCGCCGGATGGTCGGGATGAGAATGATAAAAGCCGATAATGTCGAGGTCCCTTGCCCGTCCTTCGCGCTGCGCACGGACCAGTTCCTGCGGCGCTATGTGATACCGGTTGTGCGCCGAATCCGTCCGCGTGTTGCCGGCCCGGACTGCCTCGATAATACGATTATCGCCCTCTTCATTCCGGCCCAGCAGGATTCCGCAGCACTCGTGCGGATACGTCTCTTCCCCATGCTCGCGGATGGCCGCGTAGATGTCGTCGCTCACTCGAAGCATCGTCGCTACTCCTCCCAGAACCGTTCGCTTAGATATTTGTCAGCCGAGTCGCACAGGATCGTCACGACGATCGCATCGCGGCCCGCGGCATGTTCTTCCTCCGCCACCTGCAGCGAAGCGGCGACCGCGGCTGCCGCCGAAACACCCACCAGCAGGCCCTCGGTGCGCCCCAGTTGCTTGGCCATCCTGTAGGCCCGCTCGGTCGACATCTCGATATTGCGGTCGGCCAGTTTGGCGTCGTAAATGGGCGGGACAATTGCCGTCTCCATGTGCTTCAGGCCTTCGAGGCCGTTGAACGGCGAATCCGGCTGCATGGAAATGCACTGGATCGCAGGGTTCAACTCACGCAGCCGCCGCGTCGTTCCCATGAACGTGCCACTGGTACCCAGTCCGGCGACGAAGTGCGTGATCCGCCCCTCCGTCTGCTCCCAGATCTCATTGGCCGTGCCAGTGTAATGGGCCTTCCAGTTCGCATTGTTGCCGTACTGATCGGCATAAAAGTACTTCTCCGGTTCGGAGGCCGCCAGTTTGCGCGCCATGCGGATCGCCCCGTCCGATCCATCCGCCGGATCGGTCCAGACGATCTTCGCGCCGTAGGCACCGAGGATTTTCTTACGTTCCGGCGACACATTGGAAGGCATGCAGAGTGTCACCGGGAAGCCCCAGGCCGAGCCCAGCATGGCGTAGGCGATGCCCGTATTGCCGCTCGTGGCATCGAGCAGATGCTTGCAGTCCGGAGTTCCCGGCTTTAGTTCGCCGGCTGCTTTGGCAGCCGCCACAATAGCTGAAGCAGCTCGATCCTTGACTGATCCACCCGGGTTCATCCACTCTGCCTTACCCAGGATCTGGACGCCCGGAACATGTGCCGACAACCGGGGCAGCGGAATGAGCGGCGTGTTGCCGATACGTCGCGCCAAAGGCGAACCGAGCGATGTACCACCTGCGATTGGAATGTTTACCGTCAAAGCCGTCATCTGCTTACTCCCTCGCTGCCGCGCCTGTTACGGTGACTCGAACGTACGATTGCAGCCACCCTGCCGATGTGCGACATTGGAAGCACTGGACCATATCTGCCTGCAGGCCCTGCCTTTAGTGTAGCGTTCGGCCCGGAAACCAAGCAATCTGGAGCAATCCACCCGCTATGAGAACAAAAGTCGTCATCCGTAGTTTCGCTGAAATCGTCGCCCTTTTGCGCAATGCCCAGTTTGATGTCAAAGACGCCACGGGGGTCGCAGCCAGGAGCGGGATTGCGGGACAGATCATGGT
Organism: Acidobacteriaceae bacterium; assembly: GCA_963692885.1. Lineage (GTDB taxonomy): Bacteria > Acidobacteriota > Terriglobia > Terriglobales > Acidobacteriaceae. The sequence continues at coordinate 4,942,260 of OY843586.1, read as the reverse complement.
GACGAAGTACGGCGCGGGCGCAATCCTGGCGCCAAATCCAAAGTTCGGGCTGAAGGAAACCAAGGCCAAGAATGAAGAAGCCGGCTTTGTCGCCCTCTGGGTCCATCGTCCCGGCTGGGTACTGGGCGGCCAGGTCGCGACACTGGTTGACCACGGCTATCAGAAGCACCTGGAAACGCCGACCCTGAAGATTGCCGCTACAGCAGATGCCCTGAAGGCGATCCACCGCTTTTCGGAAGAACTGCGCGAGATCATCGGCGAGCCCAGCCTGTACAACGAATCGCTCGGCACCACCAGCGACGTCTACATGTACGACCGCGTGAAAGGCGACGACCTGCCACAGTCCCAGCGTCCCGCCAAAGCCTGGGAACTCCCCGCCAGCAAATAACTCCGCCTTGTCATCTCGGCCGGAGAGCACTATCTATATATCTTGTCATCCCGACCGAAGCGCAGCACCATTTGTCATCTCGATCGGAGCGCAGCGAAGTGGAGAGATCTGCAACTCTCCAGCTACCGCACCCATTCGCCCACAAGGATGTGCATCCTGAGCGAAGCCAAAGGACCTGCATCTCGCCGGACGAGCACTACCGCCGCGCCCGCTCCCGCTGCAGCTCACGATAAGCATCGCTCTTTCCAATCCCCCGCTCCCGGGCCACCCGCTTCAACGCCTCTTTTTCATCGATCCCATCCGCGGCCTGCAACTCCTTTAGCCGGACGGAAATCGTCTGGGCAGCAGCTAACCCTGAAGTACTGGCAAGAGCCTCCACCAGCAGCGTAATCTCCCCACGCACCCGGTCCCGTCCAGCAAGTTCGGCCCGCACCTCACTCACGGACCCGCGCAAAAACTCTTCATGCAGCTTGGTCAACTCACGCGCAACCACCACGCGACAGGCCCCACCCCATACTGCTTCGATATCAGCAAGCGTCTCGAGAATTCGATGCGGCGCCTCATAAAAAATCAGCGTAGCCTTTGCACCCTCGGCAGCAAGCGACTCAAGCGCAGTCCGCCGCTCCCCTGCCTTTGAAGGCAGAAACCCTCGAAACAAAAAGCTCTCCGTCGCCAGTCCTGAGCCCACCAGCGCACTCAACGCCGCATTCGCCCCAGGCACCGGGATCACCGCGATCCCCGCCGCAATGGCCTCCTGCGCCAGCCGCACACCAGGATCAGAGATGCCCGGCATCCCCGCATCCGTGACGATGGCAATGCGTTTGCCCAGCTTTAATTCTGAAACAAGCGTCCCGGCACGTTCCTGTTCGTTATGCGCGTGATAACTGACCAGCGGCGTCCGAATGCCAAAGTGGTTGAGCAGCTTCTGCGTCTCGCGTGTGTCCTCGCAGGCAATACTGTCCGCCTGCTCAAGCACGCGGAGCGCCCGCAGTGTAATGTCTTCAAGATTGCCAATGGGTGTGCCGACCAGGTAGAGCCCCGGCCCGAGTGTTCGCTGCCGCGCGCGCGGGACAGCAGGCATCACGAAATCGACAGCGTCTTCCTGCTCTTCGAGATTCTCGGGAAACTCTTCTGGGAGATCGGAGGACACAGCCTAGTTCCGCTGGCTCAGCCGGCGGCTTTCTGTCAGCAGCCCCATGGAGTGCATCAGGTTCTGCAGCGTCACTATGCCGACAATCCGGCCGCTTTCTGTCACCGGCACCAGGGACATGCCACGCCCGGCAAAGCGGCTGATGGTCGCGCCAAGTGAGTCCTCCGGCTGCGCAGTCGGGAAGGCCCGCTGCATCACGCCCTGCACATACCCATTGCCGTCGGCCCGTAGTGCTTCAAGAATATTCTGCCGCGACACAATGCCCACCAGGTTTTGTCCCCGCACCACGGGAAAATCATCCTGCAGACTATGGATAGCCTTATGCAGCGCGTCTTCCAGCGTGTCAGAGGGCGACAGCATGGAGAAGTCCGTGAGCATCACGTCCTTCATGAAAACGGTATCGACCACATTTTGAAACAGCGTGCCCTGGTCCTCGAGCTTTGCGCCCATCAGGATGAAAAACCCGGCAACAATCAACAGCGGACTCTGCACCAGGACGCCCAGCGCGAATCCCACGACACCGGTCACCTGGCCGATGGTCGAAGCCAGTTTGGCTGCTGAATCCTTGTTGCTCGTCTTCGCCAGATGCGAGCGCAATATACGGCCGGCATCAAGCGGATAAGCCGGCACCAGGTTCAAAATGCCCAGAAAAACATTGAGCCACACGATACTGCGGATCAGGTGGGCCGGTGTCACGAATGGTCGGATCGCGATGGGCAGCGCCGGCGCCATACCAACAACTGTGAGCCATAGAATAGCGCCAAAGGACAGACTGGCGAGCGGTCCAATCAATGCCATCTGTAACTGTATACGTGGCTCATTCGCGCGTTCAGCACTATCTGCATTCGTATAAGACATCAAGCCGCCGGTCGGCAGCAGCAGCAGGCTTCGGAGTTGCAGTCCATAGTAGGCAGCTGCAATACCGCGGGCAAATTCACGGAATGCGACACTGAACAGGATCAGGAACCAGAGGCCAAAGCCGCGCATGCTGCTTAGACCCAGCATGTTGGCGTAAGCCGCACAAACGCCGGTCAACAGGATGAAGAACGTGTGGATGCGAACGTCCACACCGAACCATCGTCCCAGCGGAAATGACCAGCCTCGCATAATACCTAATTGTACAGACCGGGCTGCACCGTAGATGATTCCAACATGCGCGTTATCGCCGGCACTTACCGATCCAGACCGCTCCAGGCGCCACCGGGACGCTCCGTACGCCCCACCGGAGACCGCCTGCGCGAACGGCTGTTCAACATTCTCGCGCCCCGCATTCCCCGCGCCCGTGTGGCCGATCTGTTCGCAGGCACCGGCGCCATTGGCATCGAAGCGATCAGCCGAGGCGCAGAATTTGTCCTCTTCTGTGAGAAGGCGCCGCAGGCGCTCGACGTCATCCAGACAAACCTGAAGTCGCTCGGCATCCGCACCGGCTTTCTGATCGCGGGCAGCAGCGTCGTCGCGGCACTGCGCAAAAACACCGAGCCCTTCGACATTGTCTTTCTCGACCCACCCTACGAACAGGCAGCCGACTATGGCGAAACACTGCGCCTGCTCGCCCAGCATGCCGACACGCTGCTGGCGCCCGATGCCATCGTCATCGCCGAGCATCAATCGTCAAAACGCAACAAGCTGTTGCCAAGAGTGGAAAGGCAGCCCTCGCCCATCGAAGACAGCTACGGCAACCTGCGGCGTTATCGCCTGATTGAACAGGGCGAAGCTGCGCTCAGCTTCTTCCGTATCGAGGCCGGGCAGGACGCTTCATAGAGAAACCCCGCCAACATGTTCGCCAGTCGCCAGGTCGACAGTAAAGGGAATCTCGCGATCAGTGCGCATATCCCAGCCCCAGCCGTGAAGTTTGCCAACGGCCACTTCGCCCAATCGCAGCCCTTCTGACGTCAGCTTCTGCGTCTTCCACTGCTTACCTTCGGCACCATACGCGACAAGTGTATGGAAGCTCGCGAAGATCAGCAGCCCTGCGTCCTTCACCGGTAATACTTCGACGACCGGCTTGTATTCCACCTGCTCGAAGACCTCTGGCGCGACCGTGTTGATAAGGTATGCGTAGCCGCCGGCGATGGCGCACAGCCAGTCCGGATGCGGACAACTCCATATGCCGCTTGGGAGTGACGCCGCGTTGAAGCCGAGCGCGCAAGTTGCGAGGAAACTGTCGCCGCCCGCGGGCGTAATCATGATCTCCAGCGCGCCGCGTTCCACCTCTTCTACCTGCAGCGGATACACGCGGTGCACCTGCGGCAGGATAAGTGGTCGTTGCGCCAATATCTGCGCCTTCCAGCTTTGTGGAAACGTCGTGTTGATCTCAAGGCCCACGCTTTTACTTCCCTGCTACGCGTCGCTAAGGTGTAAGAGCGAATCTAACAGTTCGGAATAAGGCAGCGCTCAAACATCGAAAGGATCAGCATGAAAGTTCTCTACACCGCAGACGTCACCTCGACTGGTGGCCGCAATGGTCACGTGAAAAGCTCGGACGGCACACTCGACCTCAACCTTGCAGCACCACCGGCACTCGGCGGCAATGGCCAGGGCTCGAATCCCGAGCAGCTTTTCGCTGCCGGATACGCAGCATGTTTCACCGGCGCAATGCAGTACCAGGCGCACCAGCAGAAGATCGATCCAGGCGACATCACGATCCAGTCATCCGTCGACATCGGGCCACAGGATGTCGGTGAAGGCTTCACCATCGCTGTGAAGATGGACATCACCGCAGCGAAGCTTGACCAGGCGGCCGCAGAAAAGCTGGTGGCCGATGCGCACCGGACCTGTCCCTACTCGAATGCGACGCGTGGCAATATCGATGTGAAGCTGACGGCCCACGGCGCTTTGTCATCCTGAGCGAAGCGTAGCGTAATCGAACGATCTGCATTTCCCCGATCAGCCACGGCAATCGAAGTAAATGCAGATCCCCCCGCTCTACTTCGTTCCGGTCCAGATGACAAGCCATGCACAGGCTCGCGATTACATTTTCAAACCTTTAAGGAGCCGTCTCAATCCATCCAGCGCTGTACACGTTCCCGCACGCCCAGCACAGGCAAACCGAGCACAGAACCTTCTTCCATCAGCGGCACAATCTTGTCGAACTCCGGCCCACTATGCGCGCCTGTCAGAATGATGCGCACAGGGTGGAACAGTTCCTTACCTTTCACGCCCGTCGAAGCCTTTACATCGTTCATCAGTGTTTTGAACTGTACTGCATCGATCGGCCCGGCGATCTCCAGCACCTCATGCGCAAAGGCTGTGATCACCTTACCCGCAGATTCCGCCGAAAGAATGACGGCATTCTCTGCGTCCGCCTTCAACGCAACGATGTCCATTTCAAACAGGAACTTCGCCTTATCCGCCAGTTGATCCAGACGATCCACACCCGACACAAACACACCCAGCATCTGACCGAACCACGCAACCGTCGCCGCATCGGCGGCACTGCGTAGTGGGAGCCAGCGTCGCTCTTCGAAGGATGGCCACGCCAACACGACGATCTCATGAACCGGCCTCAGTTTCAGGTAGTGCCGGTTGAGCCAGTTCAACTTGTCCCAATCGAAAATGGCAGGTGACGGCGTCACCCTCTCCAGCTTGAATTCCTTCGCCAGTTCTTCAGGCGTGAAGGTCTCACGTGTTCCGCCTTCTGCACCCCATCCGAGTAGCGCCAGGTAATTGACGAGCGCCTCAGGCAGGTAGCCCATCTCCCTGAAACTGGCAATCGAGGTGGCGCCATGGCGCTTTGATAGACGCTCCCTATCCGCTCCTAAAATCGTCGATAAATGCGCAAACTGGGGCACCTTCCACCCGAAGGCCTCGTAAATCGCCACCTGTTTTGGCGTATTGGCAATGTGATCATCGCCGCGAATCACATGCGTAATTTCCATCAGCGCGTCGTCAACCGTAACCACGTAGTTGTAAACCGGCATGCCATCTCCCGAGCGAACGAGGATCGGGTCGCTCACGGTCTCGCTCTGAAACTCGACTTCTCCGCGAACAATATCGATAAAGCGCAGCGGCCGGTCCGGGATCTGCAGGCGCACCGCAAATGCTTCTCCGGCCTCGGCCCGAGCCTTGCTCTGGTCACGTGAGATCGATCGGCAGCGGCCTGAATACACCTGCGGGCGATGCTCTTTCGTCGCCAGCAAGCGCTCGGCTTCCAGTTCTTCCTGCGTGCAGAAACAGCGGTAGGCTTTGCCGTCTGCCAGCAGCCTGTCGGTGTGCTCACGATAGATTTTGAGCCGCTCCGACTGGCGATACGGGGCGAATGGCCCACCGCCAGACCAACGGCTCTCCATATCACCGCCCGCCATATCAAAGACGGGGCCCTCCTGCCAATCCAGGCCGAGCCAGTGCAGATCTTCCATCAACTGGTCCTCGTAGCGTGCTTCGCTTCGGTCTGCATCAGTGTCTTCAATGCGCAGCACAAACGCGCCACTATTGTGCCGAGCGAAGAGCCAGTTATACAAAGCTGTGCGGGCGTTGCCGACATGCAGCAAACCAGTAGGAGAAGGCGCAAAACGGACGCGAACACTCGCGTTCTTGTCGAGGATGGTCATAGGTATCTCTCAATGCTAGAGCATTTTCCAGCCCCTGGCGTGGGTTGTACCCCTTGCACACTGGCAGGAACAGCTCAACCTGTGGGCGTGGTTTAAAATTTCACCGCAAGCACGCGCCAGACCTTCCGGCGCCCAAACCTGAAGGAAGATAAACCAGGAGATACGCATGAGCGCCTTTGCAAATTATCCGCGAATCACACCCTTTCTCTGGTTTGACTCGAACGCAGACGAGGCCGTGGATTTTTATCTCTCGGTCTTCAGCAATTCGCGGCGCCTGGACAACGTAGAGGCTGCCGGCAACGGAACGCCGAAGGGGCCACGAACGATTGCATTTGAACTTGATGGGCAGACGTTCACCGCTATCAACGGCGGTCCCTATTTCAACTTCACGGAAGCCGTTTCTTTTGTCGTTCGCTGCGATACCCAGCAGGAAATTGACGACTACTGGGCGAAGTTGACCGAGGACGGTACAGAGAGCCAGTGCGGCTGGCTGAAGGACAAATTCGGCTTGTCGTGGCAGATCGTTCCTGCCGGCCTCGTTTCATACATAAAGCACCCGAACGCGATGCAGGCCATGCTCAAGATGAAGAAACTGGACATAGCCGAACTCGAACGCGCAGCCGCCTCCTAGCCGGCAGCTGACTCACGGATCTTCATCGCGATCCGAGCTAACAAACCTCAATCGCGTGTCTGCGGCGCATCCTGCATGGCGAATTTGCTTACAATAGAGAAGAATAGACAGCTGACAGGAGAACCATCAAAGCATGGCGCACATGGTGCAGGATTCCCGCTTCAAGCGGGAGATGGAAGGGCTCGACGAGCCGCCGTTCGATACCGACTTCGGCAACAAGATTTACAATAGCGTTTCCAAGCAGTCGTGGGGTGAATGGGTAGAGCGGCAGAAAATGCTGCTGAACGAGTACCGCCTGCAGCCCTGGACACCACAGGCCCAAGAGTTCCTGATCGAGCAGATGCAGGAGTTCTTCTTTGGCGAAGGTGGCGCGTTGCCCAAGGAATTTACGCCAGAGTCACACTAAAGCTGCAGCACCGCAATACCCGTTCGATCAAGACTTTAAGGACAGGCTTTTCTCGAGAAAAGCCTGTTGATGGCAGCCTGCATGGACGGCTCCAGCGGTGTTTCTGCTCAGGCTGCCTCTCGTGTACACTCACTTAAGCAAGAAACCCTCTTGCAACGGTTCGGGACGTGGCTCAGCCTGGTAGAGCACTCGCTTGGGGTGTGAGGGGTCGGCAGTTCGAATCTGCCCGTCCCGACCAATCAAACCTGGAGAAATCGAAGCGACCCGATATTCCCGGGTCCTTCTATAAACAGGCACTTCCGCTTAATCTTCCCAAGAACTCGCTCGAATAGCTCCGGGAAAGTGGCCACTTCATTTCCGGAACCCGAAGCCCGTATCAAGACTTCATCCTTGAGCGCTTTGCAAAGGCAAGTGGCGCCGCTGCATAACGCAGCAGGAGGATTGTCATCGACTTCATGGTGACCCTGGCCCTGTTTCATTCACTAAGTCACCAGGCAGTGACTTAGTGAATGAGCTATCTATAGTTCAGCATCCGTGACCTTTCGCAAGCGACAGCAGTTCTCCCTGCCGAGTGTGGTGAAGTAAATCATTTTAGCCATAAGTCTTGTCAGAGAACGTCAGCAGAACTTGATCGGATGTAGAGGGCAGCATTCCTCACACACGGCCGGTTGGCAGGCGTAGCCGATCCATGAATTTCTGCCTATTTTCACCTGGTAAAGAGTTTCAGATGGCTACATCTTCTTCGCGGCGAGTCATCGGGATCAGACATCGGCTATTTCTGTCGGCCACATACGAGCAACCTGCTTTCATAAACGAGCGATGCTACGAAACAGCGGCCCGTGCTTTCACGGTTGAAATGGTTCAGCTATTGACAATTGTCGTTCTGCTTTGATTAACTTCCCGGCAGTCAATAAGGGATGCCCGGCTGAACATTAAGCCCCGGCGGACCAAGAGCTGGGGCTAAACATGGGCAAACGCTATAAGCAATCGAACGTCATCAGTCGGTCACTTCAACAGGCCAATCGAATATGCGTTGACATCTTCCGGGATGGCACGTCCGTCCGGAGTCAAGCAATTGAGTCGAATAGACGCCACTTCAACTCCCTGACAATCGGCGCGAAGGCCATCACCTTCATCCCGCTTCTGCTGCTACCGATGGCAGCATTCGCACAAAGCGGTGGCCAGGGTTCTATTGATGGAACCGTCAAGGATTCAAGCGGTGCCGTCGTCTCCACCGCAACCATCAAGGTAACGAACGAAGCAACGGGCGCGACCCGAACCGCGCAGACAGATAGCCGCGGCTTCTTTGCAGTCGAGGCTCTCGAGCCTGGGTCCTATACAGTCTCGGTCAGCGCTCAGGGATTTGGAACAACAGTTACAAAGGGCGAGACGCTTGCACCTGGGCAACAGCGTGAGAGCGACACAGCACTTACTGTCGGCACTGCTGCCCAGGAAGTTACCGTGCAGGCAGATGCAGTACAGGTTGAGACGGAAAGCTCTGCGAACGAGAGCACAATCACCGCAAAAGAAGTTACAAACCTGATGCTCAACGGCCGTAACTTCCAGGGTCTTGGACAGTTGGCGCCGGGCGTCACGAGTACGCAAAGCGGAAACTCCTTACCCGGCGGCGGCCTCGGCGGCGGCACGAATCTTATCGTGAACGGCAATTCGGTTGAATACACGGTGTACACGATCGACGGCGTCGAAGACATGAATACCGGCAACTTATCCAACCTGAATATTCTGCCGATTGTCGATGCTATCCAGCAGTTCACTGTAATGAGCGATAACTACTCCGCGAAGTATGGCTGGTCCGGATCAGGCCAGATCGTAGTACAGACCAAATCCGGAACCAGCACGTATCACGGCCAGGCCTGGGATTACTTGCGCAACGACGCCTTCGACGCAAACAACTATTTCGACATCTCGAAGGCCTCGCTTCACCAGAATATCTATGGCTATACCTTCGGCGGTCCGGTGCCCAAGGTTCCGAAAACATTCTTCTTTGCCTCGAACGAATGGAGAACGGCAAGCATAGGTCAAACAGCTACCGGCGCGGTGCTTACACCTGCTGAGCTTTCGGGCAATCTGGCGGCGAGCCAGACACTGCCTGCCCCAAATCCGCAAAGCACCCTCAATCCTCAGGGCGGTCTTTACCTCGATGCACACAGCCAGGCATTACTCGCTTCCGAAGGGCTTACGAACTGCCTGGCTGCGCCTGCTCCCGGCAGCTTGAAGGTAACTGCGATTAATCCAGCCTGCCTTAATAAGGTATCGACTACTCTTTACCAGACGTATGTGCCGGCGCCCAACAATCCTGGCGGTGGTTTTAATAACTACATTAACCAGAATCCGGAAAAGTTATCGCAGCTGGATTACACCTATCGCGTCGACCACTCTTTCTCTGAAAACGAGACACTTACTGCGCGCGCGATGTATGAAGAGGTCAATCAGCAGTACCCGTTCGATAACTGGTTCGGCTCACCCTACAGCACAACCACAGACTCGTTCTACACAACCGGCTCGAACCTGCTGCTGCGCCTGAATTCAGTGCTGACACCGAAGCTCGACAATATCGCCACGCTCGCCTATTCGGACGATAAGCCACGTATTGCGAATACCTCGGGGAACACTCAGCTACCTTCCGGTCTTTCCATTACACAAGCCTTTCCAGGCGCAGACCCGCTGAACCGCATTCCCACGATCAGCTTCTCTAACGGCTACAACAGCGTGGGCGTTGGAACTCAACCGATTCATGCTTCAGATGGTGAAGGCATCATCAGTGATGATGTCAGCTATGTAAAAGGCAGCCACGTGTTACAGGCCGGAGCGATGTATGTCTTCGGCATCAAGCGTCAGAACGTTTTCACCACGCCACAAGGCAGCTTCTCTTTCAGCGGTACGCACACGGGCGATCCGGTAGCAGACTTCCTGCTTGGCCTGGATACCAGTTATAGCCAGAACAGTAATCAGAAGAGTGGCTCATATCACTACCGGCAGGGCGAAGCTTACTTCCAGGATGATTGGAAGCCAACTCCGAAGCTGACGCTGAACCTCGGCTTGCGCTGGTTCTATTTCTCGCCTGACACCGTAAGTGGTGACCAGGTCACTAACTTCAATCCGGCGACCTATAGTGCAGCGGCAGCTCCGGTCGTAACGAATGGAGGCACTCTCAAGACAATTGGAGCTAACGTTCCCGTCAATGCTGCCGGCGGCACCGCGAACCTGCTGAATGGTCTCGTGTTTGCCGGCCAGAACGGCACGACGAGTGGCTTCTTTACAGCGAACAAGAAAGCCTTCGCACCCCGCGTTGGTTTCGCCTATGCACTAGGGGATGATGGCAAGACTTCGGTGCGGGGCGGCTATGGTATCGGCTACACGCGAGAAGCAGTCGAGCAGATCTATGGCATGTTTGGAACGAATCCTCCGTACAATGCCAGCGCCACGGTCCTGAACAGTCTTATCAACAATGGAACGGCCGGAAGCGCAGGCGCACCTTCGCCCCAGTCACTGAATGCAATCGATACTTCGTCTGTCGGTCCTTCGCAGACTCAGTCCTACAGCCTGTCGTTCCAACGCCAGGTTCTACCCGCCGCTATTGCTACGGTGGCTTATGCAGGCAGCGTCTCCAGGCACCTTGAGACACAGGCCTACAACCAGAATGAGAACCTGCCCGTGGCAGCCCCGACGGTAGGCGGCAATGGCCCTGGCAGTGAATGTCTCGCCCCCGGCCAGGCGCCTTCGGCGGGGTATAACTTCGATCCCTGTATCAATGCATCTGTAGTTAGTCCCTATGTCACCGTGCCTTATCTCGGGTATACATCCATTACCAGCCAGGCGTTTCCGGGAAGCTCCAATTACAACTCACTGCAGGGTCACATTGTCTATCGATCAAATGCTCTACAGGTAGATACTGCTTACACCTACAGCAAGGTACTCACGGATCTTGGTACATCGCAGGGTGCAGGGGGTGGTGGGTCGATCAGTGTAGGGGCTCAGGACTGGAGAAACCTGGGACGTGAATATGGCACGCCGGATTGGGATCGCAAGCACGTGTTCACCACTAGCATTGTGTACGACCTTCCATTCTTCAAAGCGTCCAATGAATTACTGAAGCAATCACTCGGTGGCTGGAGCTTCGCGGGTCTTACTGTTCTTGAAAGTGGCTTCGCTCTCTCTCCGGGCTTGTCCACTTCAACAAATGGCGAGGCCACCAGGCCGGATGCAATTGGGCCGGAACAGAAGGTCGGAAGATTGAGCGAATGGTTCAATACGGCCAACTATCAACAAGCGCCCTATGGCTTCTACGGCAATGCATCGAACGGAAGCATCCGTGGACCTGCCGAGTTCACGGGCAACACGGCACTGTACAAGACTTTCCCGATCAAGGAGAAGCTTGATGTGCAGTTCCGCGCTGAAGCTTTCAACGTAGCGAATCATCCTAACTACTCGTCGGTCTCGACGGGGCTTGGGTCTGGAAACTTCGGCGCCGTCACCAGTGCTCTCGATCCACGCATTCTCGAGTTCGCACTACGAGTCAACTTCTAAGCAACGGAATGTTAAGGGTCAGATCGCAGTCCTGATCAACACGTTGGTTAAGCTGTAAGACATAGCAGAGGCCGGAAACTGATACTAGTTTTCGGCCTCTCTTTTTTGTCTTCGCAGGAGTGCGGCCGACTGCGGGAGCTAGAGCTTCCAATCAACTTCCTCAGCGTAAAAGAATCGACGTAAACTGGTCGTGGCTGCCTGGCGGATCAACACGACTGCTCGGCTACGAGGATATTTGAGCTACGCGCACACTCTCGGTCATGTCCGGTACACGTTCGCGGATCTCAAGACATTATTAGCGCGTGCATCCACAGCCCGCTCCGGCGACCAGCTTGCGCAACTTGCCGCCGACGCCGAGCGCGAACGCGTGGCGGCCAGGTTTGCGCTGGCTGAGCTTCCGCTCGCCCACTTCCTCGATCACCACGTAATTCCCTACGAGGCGGATGATGTAACGCGACTGATTGTCGACACGCACGATTCTGCGGCCTTCGCATCTGTCCGTCATCTGACCGTTGGGGATTTTCGCAACTGGCTGCTCTCTACCAGCACTACAACGGCCATGTTGACTGCCGTCGCCCCCGGTATCACGCCGGAGATGGCATCGGCAGTATGCCGGCTGATGCAGAACCAGGACCTGATCACGGTCGCGAAGAAGTGCAGCATCATCACGCGCTTTCGCACGACAATCGGATTGCCTGGACGCCTGGCGATCCGGCTGCAACCGAACCATCCAACGGATGACGCGCGCGGCATCGCGGCGTCCATGCTCGATGGACTGTTCTATGGTTGCGGGGACGCAGTGATCGGCGTCAACCCGGCGAAGGAAAATCTTGCGACTGTGACACGCCTGCTTCACATGATGGACGACTTCCGCACCGGCTATGAAGTTCCTATGCAGTCCTGTGTGCTCGCGCACCTCACGACTACGCTTGCTGCCATCAACGCAGGTGCGCCGGTCGATCTTGTCTTTCAGTCAATCGGCGGCACGCAGGCAACGAATGAGAGTTTCGGCACCTCGCTGGCAATGCTGCAGGAGGGTTATGAAGCGGGCCTGGCCTTAAACCGCGGGGCAACCTTTGCGGACGGCACTGTGGGCGACAACGTCATGTACTTCGAGACAGGTCAAGGCAGTTCGCTCTCCGCGAATGCTCATCATGGCGTCGACCAGCAGACATGCGAAGCGCGGGCCTACGCGGTCGCTCGCCACTACAGGCCGCTACTGGTCAACAGCGTCGTCGGCTTTATCGGTCCGGAGTATCTCTACAATGGCAAACAGATTATCCGCGCGGGACTGGAAGATCATTTCTGCGGCAAGCTGCTTGGGCTGCCCATGGGCTGCGATGTCTGCTATACCAACCATGCCGAGGTCGATCAGAATGACATGGACACGCTGCTCACTCTGCTCGGTGTCGCAGGAGTCAACTTTGTGATGGGTGTTCCCGGCGCCGATGACGTGATGCTCGGCTATCAGAGCACCTCGTTTCATGATGCGCTGTATCTTCGACAGGCGCTTGGCCTCAAGCGGGCACCCGAGTTCGAGGCATGGCTCGAGCGCATGGGAATCACGGACAACGCCGGCACTTTGCGCGAGGATAGTAAGAGCCGGCTCGCTGCCTACCAGGCGCAGATAGCTTCAAGTCTTCAGGATGAAAGCTCATCTGCACGGAACTACATATCAGCTACCCTGGCAGACCAGCCTTCCACGCAGAGTGCAATCGTCTCTGCAAATTCATGGCAGCAGCTGCAGCAGTTTACCCACGCCCGTATTGCACTGGGCCGCGCGGGCAACAGCCTGCCCACTCTCCCGGCTCTTGCTTTCGCGCTTGCTCACGCCGAAGCCCGTGATGCCGTGCACTATAGTCTCGACGTGCAGAAGATCGTTGCAGAATGCAGCGACGCGGGGCTGCGGCCTATAGTCGTCAGCACGAATGCAGGTGACCGGACCACTTATCTCCAGCAGCCAGCCCTCGGACGAACACTTGCGGCAGCCAGTCGTGCGAAACTTGCAGATCCTGGGCATCCCGAGGACGAGCAGCTTGTGTTTGTGATTGCTGATGGCCTTTGCCCGCTCGCGATCGAAAGGCACGCACTCGCAGTAGTCCGCAGCTTTCAAGCGCAGGCTCCTGATTGGCACCTGGGACCAATTGTGATCGCGACGCAGGCGCGCGTCGCGCTGGGAGATGAGATCGGCGAGGCGCTGGGTGCAGCCGCAGTTGCCGTGCTGATTGGCGAAAGGCCGGGGCTCAGCTCGCCGGATAGTCTCGGTATCTACCTGACCTGGAATCCTCGAGGCGGTCTTACTGACGCCGACCGTAACTGCATATCGAATATCCACTCACAGGGAATGTCACCGGAGCACGCTGCGGCGAAGCTTGCAGCGCTGCTGAAGGGGGCTCGCCTGCTCAGGGCAACCGGAACAGGTCTACACGATGAAATGGATGACAGCAGCCAGGCGGGCCTGCCGCTTTTGCATTGAAACAACGCATGGGATGAAAGGCTTCGTGCCGGCGCGAGTCACCAGCGTGCGCAAAGCAACGCTGGTCAAGCCTGCGATAAGCTCATGCCTGGTACCAACGTCAAGATTCTTTTAGGAGTTGAGGAATGGCTGGAGGCTTTTTGGCCAATCGACGATCGATAGGCCTGCTGATCCTTGCACTCGCCAGCCTGGTATTTGCCGTGCGCGGCTTTCACAGCCAGACACAATTTCTGCAATCACGAGACTTCAAGCCCCTCTATGCAGCAGGTCGATGCATTCTGCACCACGAGAATCCATACGACGACAACACGCTTCGCAGTGAGTACATCCGGGCAGGCGGCGACACGCGGGACATGGAGCCACTGGGCCCACACTATCTCCTTTACCCGCCGCCGGCACTGGTGCTCGTGCTGCCATTCGCATTGTTCGCGTGGCCCGCTGCGCACCTGCTTTTTCTGACCTTCTGCGCGGGCCTGCTGATCACGGCGTCCTTCCTGATTACGGATCTTTGTATTCCAGACTCTCCCCTCCTGCTGCCTGTTCTCATCAGCCTGTTTCTGCTGGGTGCAAACCAGTTGATGATCCTCGCCCAACCAGCGGGTCCAGCGATCGGTCTATGCGTGATCGGCGCCGTATTACTTGTCCGCAAGAGGCATGATCGGCTTGCGGTGTTGTGCTTTTCGATGAGCCTGATATTGAAGCCTCACCTCGGAGCCATGGTGTGGCTCTACTTCTTCATCACCCGCAGTTACAGGTCGCGCGCGCTGGCCATCGCGGCGGTCACTGTTCTCTTCTGCCTGCCTGTCGTGTTCTGGTTCTCCGTCATGCCGGTCTCCGCACATTGGTTGCATGCCTTGCAGATCAATCTGCAGGGCACTGAGCTCAAGGGTGGCCTGAGTGATCCTGGGCCTGGTAATCCACGCGCCTACTTCATCACGACTTTGCAGACTGTTGTCAGTCTCTTTAATGATTCAAAACCCTTCTACACCTCTGTTACGTGGGGCATTTGCGGCGGGATCTTTCTACTATGGCTGGGTGCGTTGCGCAAAATCCCGGCTTCCCTGGACAGGGATGCTTTCGCGTTGGCGACCATCACGTGTCTCTCGATGCTGCCCATCTATCACCGTGCGTACGACACGAAACTTTTGCTACTCTGCTTTCCTGCACTGGCAGTCGTCTATCGACAGGCTCGTACGACCTGGGCTCCAGTTGTTGCGCGTGCAGTACGAAAGCCATTTGCATGGGGAGGCGCGCTGGCCTGGACCCTCATCGCCATGGTACTCATCATTCTTCTGGAGAATGACCGTTACAACTACCGCCTCTACGCGATGATGTCTGCGCCCGATCCCGCTCACCTGCTTAGAACTATTCTGTTGATCAGAAATATTCCTGTCACCCTGCTAATCCTTACTGTCCTGTATCTCGGTCTGCTCTGGGGCCTCTCCACAATGAGCAGTCGATAGACACCGAGCCTGTACCTCTCTCGGCTCAAACGAGAGAGTAAAGCTCGTATAACGAAAGGCATCGAAGAACCGCATGAGAATCGAAAAAATACTTCTCAAGCGCTGCCCGCTCCTGTATTGCTGTACCAACCATGCGCGCCTTCGCCTTCGGGTCTGTTTTGCTTTCTGCCTTTCTATTCACCAGCGTTTTCCATGCGCAGGTCAAACCAGTCAGCCGTACGACTCCGCCGAGCCCAGCGGACAACGAACCCTATAAGAACGAGGCGATGGTGTGGGAGCACTTCGACACCACCGTTCACATGAACGCCGACGGCACCGGCAAGCGCACTGTCCACGTAGTCGCCCGCCTGCAGTCTGAAGGGGCTGCGCGCCAGTTCAGTGTGCTTTCCATCCCCTACGCCTCCGCCTATGAAACCGGCACGATGGACTTTATCCGCGTTCATAAACCGGACGGCTCGGTGGTGGAGACGCCAACCTCTGATGCCATAGAAATGCCTGCCGCCGTCACGCGCGAAGCTCCACTCTATAGTGACCTGAAGGAAAAGCAACTCCCGGTCCGCTCGATTGCTGCAGGAGATGTAATTGACTACCAGTTCCATACTGAGCGCATCAGGGCAGAAGCACCCGGCCAGTTCTGGGGGTCGGAGCATTTCCTGTATAGCGGCGGCGTAGTCTTGTCGCAGACGCTGACCCTGGAAATTCCAGCCGGCAAGTATGTCCAGGTCTGGGACCCGAATCATCCTGCAAAGCCCCTCGAAAAGAATGGCGAGATCACGTACAGCTGGATGAATTCGCAACTGAAGGCGACCAGCAGGGTGAGTGCGCTGCCGGACGACACGAAGGCCGACGACGCAAAGGCTGACGATATAAAGGCCAAGGCAGCTGAAATCAAAGACCCGGACCTGGATGCCGACGGTCGCCTGCTGCCATCAGTCGCGTGGACGACTTTTCATAATTGGGCAGAAGTAGGCGAATGGTACCAGGGCCTCGCGCATGATCGACTGAACCCGACGCCAACGATCGTTGCGCGCGCGAACAAACTCACCCTCGATGCCCTGAATCCTGAGGCAAAGGTACAGTCGCTGTATGACTTTGTGTCCATGAAAACACGATATGTCGGAATCGATTTCGGCGTTGGCCACTACCAGCCGCATGCGGCCGACGAGGTGATGGATCACGAGTACGGCGACTGCAAAGACAAGGACACACTGCTCGAGGCGCTGCTGCGTGCGAAAGGATTCACCACTGCGCCGGCATTGATTGGCGTCAACGTCGCTCTCGTGCCCGACCTGCCTTCTCCTGCATCGTTCAACCACGTCATCACCACGGTCGACCTGGCTGAACCGGGAAAGACCGGTAACCAGATCTGGCTTGATACAACGCCCGAAGTGGCGCCCTTCCGGGTGTTGATCCCGCAGATCCGTGACGAGCAGGCGCTGGTCATTCCAGCGAACGGACCGGCTAAGCTCGAGCGCACACCGGCAGATCCACCGTACCCCTACTTCGAGCGGTTCAACGCAGTCGGCAGTCTGGACAAAGACGGATTATTGAAGAGCCGTATGGAGATGATTCTGCGCTTGACAACGAGCTTGGCTTCCGCGTGTTACAGCAGCGGGCTGCTCCGGCACAGTGGGATGAGGCCATGCAATCCATCTCATCAGCAATGGGCTTCGGTGGCAAAGTAAGTAATGCAGATCTGAAGCAGACTGACAAAACCGGGCCGGTGCATATCACCTATGACTACGCGCGTCCTGAATTCGGTGAGTGGCCAGGGCACCGCATCCTGCCGCTTTTTCCAATGCTGGAGATCGCAGCGATCGACAAGGACAAGGCGCCCGACTATGACATCGATCAGGGCGCGCCGCGGACGTTCGATGCAACCACGCGCATCCAGCTGCCAGATGGTTTCACTGCTGATCTACCCGACCCGGTCCACGTAAAGCGCGATTACGCGACCTTCGACAAAACCTATCGCTTCGACAAGGGTGTGCTTAAGGTTGACCGGAAGGTAGTGATCCTCAAAAAAAAGATCGCCAAAGCTGAATGGAAGGATTATTACGCCTACACGAAATCCATCGGCATGCAGGATGGCGAGACCTATATCACGCTGCTGCAGTCTGCAGCGAAGCCCGCGGACAAAGCGTCGAACGCGCCGACGGAACACGGTCAACCCGTTCCTCCGGCAGATACCGACGCTCAACAGTTGATGAAGGAAGCGGTCACGGCCATGCAGGCCGGAGACCCCGCAAAAGAGGCCGCTTTGCTTGAACAGATCAGGGCGGCGCATCCTGATTATGCGTACGTGATGAGTATGCTCGGCGTGCTCGCTATCAACGCCGGTCATGTCGACGAAGGCATCCAGGACCTTAAACTTGAGTTGAAGAGCCATCCGGATGCCAACGCGAATATTCCACTTATCCTCGCGGCTACGTACGTGAAACAACAGCGGAATGCGGATGCGATCGCACTGCTGAAGAGCTTTAGCGAACGGAACGATCTGCGCATCAGCACGACGCTGGCTGGTATTCAAAGACTCAACGATGATAACCAGGGCGCTCTCGACACACTGCAGGCCGCGATCTCGGCACACCCGGACGATCGCCCGGTGAAGGTGCAGGTCGCGAGCTTATTGCATACACTCCATCGCGAACCCGAAGCAGCGGCTGCTGCAAAATCTGCGATGAATGACTCGGACGATCCGAACATCATCAACGATGCATCGTACGAACTGGCACAGACCAGGCTTGATCTGCCGCTTGCCGAGAAAAATTCCCGCCACTCGGTCGAGTTATCTGAAGCTGCATCGGCCGCGGTCACCCTGCAGGAGGCAAACAGCAATGCCTTTCGACGCACAGACCTGTTGATAGCATCCTGGGACACGCTGGGATGGATTCTTTTCGAAGAAGGAAAACCGGCTGAGGCAGAGCCATACTTGCAGACAGCCTGGTTCCATCGGCCGGACGTTGTCATCGGCAACCACCTGGCCCAGGTGCTGGAGGCGGAAGGGAAACCTTCGGAAGCTCTGACTGTCGATGAACTCGCGCTCGCCTCAGACAGCAAAGACAATGGAGCGAGGACCGAAATCGCTGCCAATGTGGAGCGGCTCAGGAAAGCAGACGCTCGCAGTTCTGGCGACAATGCCATTCAGACTCTGCAGAAAATGCGCACTTTCCACGTCGAGCGACCCAAGGGCGTGACCGGCTCAGCAATTGTTCGCATTCAGCTCAGTGACGGTGGCATAAAAGATTGCACCCAGGTGAGCGGCGACGAAAGCGTGCGCGCCGTGACCGCAAAACTTACTTCGCTGAAGATGCCCGGCAACATCGTTCCGCCCGGATCGCAGGCGCGGTTAATTCGTGATGCGGTCTTGAATTGCTCTTCGCTGTTCTCCATCTGCGACCTGGTGCTGATGCCGCGCTCCGGCCTGGCCCAGGAAGGCGCACAGTAGAAGCGCACGAGCCCTCACCTCATTCTTCTCCGGGGCCCGGATTTACAGCGCAAGCAGTTGATGCAGGGTCATTGTGCCGGCCGCCGTGGTGCCGCGCGGCAGGCCTGCGCCCAGAACGATGGCCTGGTTGTGCTCCTGTGACCATGCTATGAACTTCGCCTGCGCCGCGCCGGAAAGGCGCTGCTGGTTGATCCAGGTGTAGAAAGCGCCCATGTCCGCATCGACGAGCGAACCTGCGGGATCTGCTACAGCATTGCTGACGCCGGCTACAAGTTCGTCCATCGGAAGCTGTCGCTGTCGCGCACCGAAGCGCACCACTAGAGTCGACGGCTGCGCGCGTCGCAATGCTTCTCGCGCTGCCCACTGGGCGAACGTCGTACTGAATATCTGCGTACCCGAACCTTCTGTGAGCAAAGTCAGCTTGAATCGGCTAAGCACTTCATCTTTGCCGAATGCAAGGCCAACGTCTGCAGGCGTCGTCGTTGCAAGCAATGTGCGCAACTGTTCCGGACCGCCCTGCGCACTATGGATCACCTGTTGCATGCGCGCGAGAATAGCCGCACGCAGCGAAGTGGTTTCTGACCACGAGACCTCTGCGACTCGATGATCTTTGCGTGCAGTCGTGTCGCCGGCTTCTCCGTCGATGAACCAGTGCTGATAAGGTTCCGGATGCGCTGCAGCCCGGGTCGCAAGCGTATCGAGAATCGGCTGCATATCTGGCGCTGCTTCGACGTCAGGAAAATAAACGCCGTGTGGCCGCAGTTTGCGAAAGAGCGGATAGTCCTGTGCCCGAACTCCCCGGCCAAACACAATCACGCACAGTCGAGGAATGTCCGGCGATTTTTCCGGCGCGGCTTTCTGCATACTCCCGGCAAAGTCTCCCGCGGCCTGGTGAAATGCATCCATCTGGTGCGATGACCACAGGTATGCGGAAAGATTTTCGCTCGCCTGCTGCGGATGTTCTACCCAGTTCTGCGCGGTCAATTGCGGAGTAATCGACAGGTGAGCGAAGCCATTCACTGCGCGCTCGCGGTCCTCCGCGGAGAGAGAGCGCAACCACGTATACTGGTCGTCCAGCGTTGTGCGCTCCGCGGGAAATCGCCAGTCGTAACCGATCACTTCGCGCAGCAGGATCACGACCAGCGGCAGAGGCATCTGCTGGAACACCGTGAGATTACTGGTCGCAAAGACACGCGCTTCCGGCGGATACGTTGCGAAGCTGGATGAAGTGAGTTCGTCGGGTCGCATGCCTAAATTGCCTCGACGAGTGGCTTGCCATTGGCGAGCGGCGTTTGAAAACCGAGGAGAGCGCCGAGAGTCGGAACCAGGTCAAGCGAACTCACCGGACGTTCGACAAATGTGCCCTGCCGCACATGTGGACCAAGTACCGTCATCCACGTCGTCCGCGAGAGCGCGTCGCCGGTGCGATGGTGCTGGAAGCCATTGCCGCCGACAGTAAAATCAGAATCGCGGCCGAAATCCGGCAGGATAAACATGGTCGTTTTGCCGGAGTATTCCGGGTTGCTCTGCACTGCCTGCCACAACTCCGCGCATAGCCGATCGGAGCGGCGAATGCCTTCTACGTAGAGTGAATACGCGCCCGAATGGGCGATGTCGATGTCATGCAGGGTGATCCACAACAGGCTCGGCGCAACCTGCTTCATAAGCTGGCGGGCTATATATACCGATAGCTCGTCAGGACTACTGAGAGTAAGCGCGTGCCGGGTAAACTCCGCCATCGAAAGCCGGAGTATCTCATCCAGCTGTCTTAGTTCAACTTCATTGCCGGCTAGCTCGGGAGTATAGAACGGGTCTTCGTAGTTATCTCGAAGCAGGTGTGCGTATTGACTATGATCGCCGGAAGACATCGCTGCTTTGAGTAAGCGTTTGGGCAGGATAACTCCTGCGCCGTGACCCTCACCGTAGCGGCCGTGGCCACTTTCACCGATACGATTGAAGCCGTTGCTTGGAGCGACTACCCAGGTATCAGCTGCAGGGCGTTTGAGCCCTTTCCTGAAGTACTCGAAGACCGTCGGATTCGCCGGCGGGACCGCGGCGAAGTTATCGAACGTTTCGTACACACCGGTCGCCAGGCTCGCTGTCGCTACGTAGTGACCGAGAATGCCATGATTCTCTACGCGGCCAAAATAAGTAGCCTGTGGCAGCAGACTCTTCATCATCTGCGGAATGTTTTCCTGACCATCGGGCGCAAAAGTTTCTTCATCGCGCGCGCCTCCGCCGAAGGTAACGACGATGGCCTTCTGCCCAGCCGGCAACGCCATTGCCCGCAGAGGCGAAAAGCCTAGAAGCGCACTGCCGGCACCAACGCCGGCAGCCTTCCGCAGAAATTCGCGACGGTTCCACACCAGCGCGTCTGCAATTCTTTGCGAATCAGTAAGCCTGCCCGGATTCAGCTGCCCATGCCCCATTACTGCTCACCGGCGGTAGCATTTTCTACGATTGACAACCGCGCCATTCCGCTGACCAATCTACCGCATTCAACGGTAGTCAAGGAATGCCCGGACAGGCACGTCTACTGAAATGATCGTCGTTCTAGTGCGTCGAGGATTCGGCACGCCGGCTGCGTCTGGCTCGGCGCGCCTGCAGTAATACCAGAGCCAGGGGCAGGCCGGCAAATGTACGGCGATGACACTTGCGGCATCGCACTGGATACTGCAGCAGCGCAAGCCGCTCAAGGTCACTCCAGCGAAAACGGGATATGCGGAACTCTGTAGAAGAGCAATCCTGGCAAATCATACGATCCTGTCGGTATGTGCGAAAGACTTCGCGTTTCGGCTGCCCGGCCTGGCTCATGCATCTGGCAGTGGTGTTCGCCGAATCAGCTTGCTTACTCAAAATTACCATGTTCCGCGATCGAGGGTTGCCGCAAAACACCTCGGTAACGTTGTCAAAATGCCACAGCACGAAGCAAACCGGCGTGTACTCCCGGAGATTGTCAGGAGGCGATCCACGGACAGGACCGCGAGGAAGCCCTGAATGCCGGCCTGGACCGACACCCGCTGCCAGGAACGCGAAAATGAAGGAACGGGCGGTCGGCTGAGCCGCTTAATCCCGAAAGAGTTCCGGGGTGGCCGGCAGCTTCGAGCGCTGTGTTTCGCGATTTGCGTCGCGGCTGACCAGGCGTGGACGGCCCGCTGGTGCAGAAAGCATCCCCAGGATCTCGCGGAGTTCAGCCTTCAATTTGTGCATCTTGATCGGTGCAGAAGGTACAGGTGTAACTGACAACTCCATCTGTGCTTCCGGCTCGGGCGCGCGTGAACGCGCTTCGAGTTGGAAAGCCTGTCGGGCGCCCGGAATGGTGTAGCCCTCGTCATACAGCAGGCGACGGACCTTGAGCGCCATCTCAACATCCCGCTTGCGATAGAGCCGCTGGCCGGTGCCGCTCTTGGTCGGATGAAGTTGCGGGAACTCACTCTCCCAAAAGCGCAAAACGTAGGTCTGGATGCCGCAAAGCTTCGCTACTTCGCCGATTTTGAAGTACAGCTTGTCGGGGATGTCAGAGGGGCCAATCGACTTGCCATGGGACGGGACGGTGCCCGCTGTGCGTCCACCTTTGGCCGTCGGCTTGGAAAGTTGACTGCGCATCGTTGACTTTGGGCGACCCTCCCGGCGACTGGCGTGCGTCCGGCACCACTCGCCATTCTTGCAAGCAGTATAGGCCAGGAGGATCAAATGGGTAATGGCTTTTCTTAGGGGTTTACCCGGTTTTTATCGGGTTCACGCTTTCACAGGCTGTGAAATCTGCAGGACCTGGACACTTACCCGCGGCTCCACGGCCCCCGGAGCGGACCGCAGGTACTGTACCGGCCACGTGATCTTCTGCCCCAGGCGTTCAGCGGCATGCAGAGGCCAGTAGGGGTCGCGCAGCATCTCGCGAGCCAGTAAGACGACGTCTGCCTGACCACTGCGGATGATCGTGTCAGCCTGTGCCGGATCAATGATCATGCCGACGGCGCCAGTAGCAATACCGGCCTCGCGGCGGATCCTGTGCGCGAACTCCACCTGGTAGCCAGGACCAGTTGGGATCTTCGCATGTTCGACCAGTGCTCCCGAGGATGCATCGATCAGGTCCACTTCGTGATCTCTCAGGACTTTGCCAAGTTGAGCGGATTCGTCGACATTCCAGCCGCCCTCCGCCCAGTCAGTCGCCGAGATGCGCACCCAGAGCGGCCTGTCCTCCGGCCAGACCTCGCGCACTGCATCAACCACCTCAATCAGTATCCGCGTGCGATTCTCGAAGCTGCCGCCATATTCATCCTTACGCTGATTGCTGAGTGGGGAGAAGAATTCGTGCAGCAGGTAGCCGTGGGCTGCGTGGATCTCGACCAGGTCAAACCCGGCTTCAAGCGCCCGGCGCGCTCCGTCGACGAAAGCCTGCACGATGCGGCGGATGCCGGCTTTGTCCAGCTCGACAGGTTGCGGATAGTCCCTGGAAAACGGGAGTGCGCTCGGCGCCAGGACGTCCGCCCAGCCGCCCGCTGACGGCTCAAGCTTCTTACCGCCCTCCCACGGTCGCGCAGTCGAGGCCTTACGGCCGGCGTGCGCCAGTTGTACCCCGGCGCGCGAGCCGTTCTGATGAATGAATTCCACAATCCGCCTGAGCGGCGCTACGTGCCCGTCCGTCCAGATACCCATGTCCAGCGGCGTGATACGGCCCTCCGGCGTCACGGCTGTGGCTTCCACGATCACCAGTCCTGCACCTCCGACTGCGCGACTGCCAAGGTGGACAAAATGCCAGTCAGTCGCCATGCCGTCCTCGGAAGAGTACTGGCACATGGGCGAGACGGCGATCCGGTTCGAGAAGGTGACGCCGCGCTGGGTCAGTGGGGTGAAAAGGTTGGGAGCAGGTTGAGACATGGATTCTCCTTACGGATCGGGAAGCAGATCTTCGCTAAAAAGATGCAGTGGTCTGGATTCGGTCGCACCCTGCAGCGTGCCTGGAATGTTTGTCATCCTGAACAAAGCGCGGCGGCGTCGAAGGATGTGCTGTTTGCCGCGGGCTGCATGGTTGTCCGGCAGGAAGCAGTTCCTCGGCTTCGCTGAAGGGGAACAAATGAAAGGGCCGCCATCGCACGTGTTACAGAGAAAAACAGCAAGATTACCGGCGCGGCACTGAGCAACAGTAAAGCCCTCCGAGGAGGGCCTTTAGGTAAGCCGTTTCGAATTAGACCGAGGCGTAATCCGATGGGGCGGATTGTACCGACGGCATGTTCTTGACGCGGAAGCTTTCCATCTTGATCTTCAGAGCGCGCTCAATCTTGCGCAGGTCGCCCTTTTCAGAGGCAATCGCGAAAGTAGAAGCAACACCCTTCTTCGACGCGCGGCCGGTACGGCCGACACGATGGACAAAGTCTTCCGCCAGCTTCGGCAGGTCGAAGTTCACGACATGCGCCACGTGCGCAACGTCGATGCCACGGGCGGCAACGTCCGTCGCAACCAGGATACGATGCTGTCCCTGCGAGAACGACCGCAGGGCCGCATTGCGCTGGGCCTGGGTGCGGTCGCCGTGGATGCGGGTCGCACTGTGGCCGGATTTTTCGAGGCGACGGGCAATCTTGTCCGCGCCATGCTTGGTGCGCACAAAGACCAGGAAGCTGCCTGGATCGGAACCCAGGAGGTGCTCAAGCAGCGGCATCTTCTTGTCAGCTTCGACTTCAAACGTCTGCAGGCGGACGTTCTCGGAAGGCTTCAGGGCTGCACCGCCGATGGCAATGCGGACTGGATTCTTGATGTAGTCGCGAACCACTTCGCTCACTGCGCCTTCAAGCGTCGCGGAGTAGCAAAGCGTCTGGCGGGTAGTCGCCGGAGTGGCGGATGCAATGCGCTTGATGGCAGGCTTGAAGCCCATATCGAGCATGCGATCCACTTCGTCCAGAACCAGAATCTCGACAGTATCGAGCTTGACCAGACGGCGTTTGAGGTAATCTTCGAGGCGGCCCGGGGTAGCGATAACAAAACGTGCACCGCGCCGGATGGCGTTGAGCTGCGGCTCTTCAGAAAGGCCACCGCAAACCAGTGCGGAGTGGTGACCGGAACCACCAGCCAGCTTCATGTACGCCTGCTGGACCTGCATGGCGAGTTCACGGGTCGGGAGCAGCACCAGGGCAACAATGCCCTTGACCTGCGAGGTCTGCAGCCGCTCAATGATAGGGATAAGAAAGCTGAGGGTCTTGCCGGTGCCCGTCTGCGCGGTGGCAAGAACATCGGAACCAGCCAGCGCCGGCGCAATCGCCTGCTCCTGTACTGGTGTGGGAGTGATAAAACCGCAGACCGTCATCTTTTTCAGAAGAGCCGGCGAAATTGCAAAGTCAGAAAATTGTGTCATTTTTTCCCAGGTTCTCGACATGCCGCACCAATGCCAGCAGCGTGTCGGAACACGTATGAGTCGTCTCCAGGAAGCTTCGTGCCCTCCTGCATCGGATGAGGTACTTCAAGGCTTGGAGTACCGGAGTGGGTACACTCTGAGAACATTCTTCTGCGGTTTCGCCTGGCGACCGTCCGTTCAAAGCACCTCACCATAGCCTTTAAGACTGGAGGGCGTGCGCACGGTTCACTTCAAAATTGGCGACAACTGCAGGGAGTGCTCAACGGTCGATACGAAGAAAATTTCCCTCGACCTCGGCTCTGCCGCGCGACATTGCGAATGACTGAGTGCTCCATCCGCTCGCCCCCGCATCCACCCTTCTCCCAAGCAGGAGAGGCTTCATACGACAAGGCGATACCGCTTGGAGGCTTGGGAGGTACTGCTTGGTGCGGCCAACTACTGCAAAGGCCGAGCAACAACCAAACAACTAAGCGTGGTTTCACTATAGCAGACTTGTCCAGTGGATTGTTATTTCTTCGAAGAGGGGCCGGATAGAGCATCCCCCGCCATCACGCCCTGGGAAAGGCTATCAAAGCCCGCCAGAAGTTGAATGGCTTCCACCTTCGTCACCCGCTCTAGTGACCGACGATGCGCAGAATCTCAGCAATCCTTGTCTTGGCATCATCCTTTAAAGCGCCAGCCCATCCCAGAAGCCAACCCGTTCCGGACCATCCTGCGACTTTGATTGCCAGGCGCGGCCGCCTGACGTAACGTTCTCTGGAACGGCTACACACCCGGCCACGTATGAATCTGTAATACGGAAGCACGAGAGCCTGGACACGCGAGGTGCCCCCTATGATTCACTCTGCCGCAGCGCAACGCATCCTGAAACAAAAAGGAGAAAGAACAGCCGCGACGTGGCTGCTCCTGGGCTTGTTGCTGATGACAGGCTGCCGCATCGAAAAAGACAAGAGCGACCACGGCAATGGCGATGTCAAAATTGCTACGCCCTTCGGGGGTCTCAATGTGCGCTCCGATGGAACGAATGCCGCGAGCATAGGACTACCCGAGTATCCCGGCGCACGCGCGATCAACAAAAAAGATGACGGCGACGACGGTTCAGTCGACCTGCACATGGGTTTCGGTCCCTGGCAGATGCATGTGCAGGTGGCTACATACGGAACCAGTGACAGCCAGGACAAGGTGCTCGCTTTTTATCGCCAGGCCCTCTCGAAGTATGGAGATGTACTGGAGTGCGACGGGAACGACGCCGTCGGCACGACCACCAGGACGTCAGAGGGACTCACCTGCTCCGACCACGATCACGGCGGGTCGGCCAAGTGGAACAAGTCCGGTGTGAACATCGATGATCTGCATCTTGAACTCAAGACAGGCTCGCGCCATCACCAGCACATTGTCGGCTTTAAACAGAAAGAGGGGCAGACCCGCTTTTCTCTCATAGCACTGGACCTGCCCAACACGAACAAGGACGAAGAGACGAACTAAGGGATTACTCCTGTCACCCGCCCACCTGTTACTCGGCGGGTTCGGGCTGCATCTTCCCCGGGCACCTGCAAGTGGAGTGCTCCAGGTTTACCATCCCTCTGCGACTGCACGGATTGCTTCGCGCCTGCGCTTGCTATAGCGTTAAGGAGCCCTGCTATTGCAGACAACTATGCAACAACTCTGTCATCGCTGCAGTATTGCCGTATCCGTTGAGGATGTGTTCTGCCCCAATTGCGGCGCCCCGCAGCTTAATTTCGATGCAAGCGAGCAACAGCCTTTCAGCGAAAATGGAGAAGCCTCGGCGATGGACGGCCGTCCCGGCCAGATCCACTGGCGGGTGGCACTGGCGGCATGCGCGAAAGTCGCAGTCCCCGCGGGAATCCTCTGCGGGCTGCTTCCCGAGGGATCGCTGATCTGGGTACTTGGGGGAGCGACCGGTGTCATCCTGCTGTATCGCCGCAAGCGCCCCACTTCGGCCCTGACAGCCCGGAACGGCCTCCGGATTGGCGGACTGGCCGGCATCATTATCGCGTACATCTCGATGGCCGTTACTGCCCTGCTGCGCGTGGTGCAGCGTTATCCGATGCATGTCGGCAAAGCGCTCGACGATGGCTATGAACAGCTGATCCATCTGTCCACCCAACAGTCTGCTGCAATCTTTCAGGGAAACCCCGCGGCCCAGGCGCAGATGCAATCGATGTACCAGTTCATGCTGACCCCGGACGGGCGCGCCGCCTACGCATTCATGGGCATCGTGGCAGCTGCCGTGATGACAGTACTGGTGGCTGCGGTTGCCGGAGCACTGGGCGTGCGCCTGTCGACCATCCGTCGCGTAGCCTGATTCTTCAATCAAGTCGCAGCTTTCACAAGCCTGCTGGTTGCTCTTACGCGCTGCAAACCCGTATCATCCCGCAAGAGACAAATACAAGCCACTATGCCAGCCAGTCCAGATACAGTTCCCCAACTGCGTGAAAAGCTCCGCCTCATGTCCGCATCGGAGATCGAGCGAACACTTGTCCGGCTGGCGCACGAGATTATCGAAAAGAATAACGGCAGTGAGAACCTGGGGCTCGTCGGCATCAAGCGCCGCGGTGTTCCACTCGCCCGGCGGCTCGCAGCGCTGATCAGCGGGATTGAGAAGCGCCCTGTGCCGACTGGTACCCTGGACATCAGCTTCTATCGCGACGATCTGACGACCGATGGTCCACGCCCAACGGTGAATGCCGGTGACCTGGGCCTTGATGTTGCCGGCCGTGACATCATTCTCATCGACGACGTACTCTACACCGGCCGCACGATCCGGGCTGCCATGGATGCGCTTTTCGACTTTGGCCGCCCGCAGCGCGTCCAACTGCTGGTGTTGATCGATCGCGGGCACCGCGAGCTGCCGATTGAAGCGACCTTTGTCGGCCGCAATGTTCCGACAACCTCCCGCGAGATCGTCGAAGTGAAGCTCAAAGAAATTGACAGCGAGGAGCAGGTGCTGCTGGTTGAGCGCGCCGACTCTGTTTAGAAAAACTTCTTCCTGAGCGCGGCCTTCTGAAATCCCCGGCAGGCTGTGCGGAAATGTAACGTCCCAATGCCTGCAAAAATCAAGCGGCCCTCCGCGGCCGACGTCCCTGCACCTGCGCCCGAAGGGGCCTTGTTTGCTGAGAGCAATCTCGCCAGGCAGGCCGTGCCGGTCAATGGCGCAGCAAGAATGCCCGCTGCCGGCGAACTCAGTTCATTACAGACACGCACCATGCCGGCGCGTTCGCTGCTCTCCATCTCGCAGCTTTCGCTCGAAGACGTGAGCAGTATTCTTGGCCTGGCAACTGAACTCGAACTGCAGGACCCGATCAAGCGGGCCCAGCGGCTCTTCAAGCGGCGCGTTGCATTGCTGTTCTACGAGTCAAGTACGCGCACCCGGACATCGTTTGAACTCGCCGCAAAAAGCCTTGGCGCCGACACTGCGCTCATCAGTTCGCTGTCGTCCAGTATTGAAAAAGGCGAGAGCCTGAAGGACACGGGCATCACGCTCAAAGCACTTGGCGCGGAGTGCATCATCCTGCGTCATGCCAACTCCGGCGCTCCGTACCTGCTGGCGCGAGAGACACAGATCCCGGTGCTGAATGCGGGTGACGGTATGCATGAGCATCCGTCGCAGGCGCTGCTCGATCTGCGCACGATCCTTACCGCGCGCCTGGGTGCCAACAAAGCGAACGCAGTCGCAGCCAACACGCTTGAAGGCGTCACCGTAACGATTGTCGGTGACATTCTGCACAGCCGCGTAGCCCGTTCGAACGCACTGCTGCTGCCGAAGCTGGGCGCGCGTGTCGTCTTTTGTGGCCCCTCGCAGCTACTGCCGGAACTGGCTGCACAGATCGGTCCGGGCGTCACCATTGATCGCGACTTTGATCGTGCGCTTGCCTCAACAAGCGTCGTGATGATGCTGCGTATACAGAAAGAACGGCTTGCCGGATTGCACCTTGACCTTGAAGACTACACGCGCCGTTACCAGCTCTATGGTGAACGCCTGCAGAAGCATGCACCCGAGGCCCTGGTGATGCATCCAGGCCCAATGATCCGGGGCCTCGAGATAACGAGTGATGTGGCTGATGGCCCACAATCCGCCATAGCCGAGCAGGTGCGCCACGGCGTCGCCATCCGCATGGCGCTTGTGGCGCGGGCACTGAATGTCTCCATGGCTCCCGTCCGCGACGCTGTGACAAAGCGCAACGTTGTGACAAAGAAAGGTCGAGCATGACAGCGCTGCTGATCCGCAACGGGAAACTGATTGATCCTGCGCAGGGCATCGAAGCCGAGCGCGACCTGCTGTTCAAGGATGGCCGCGTTCTCGCCATCGAACCACCGGGCAAGCTGAAGACGGCGGCGAAGAACGAAGGCGCTGAGGAACTGGACGCAACCGGCATGATCGTCGCTCCAGGACTGATCGATATCCACGTACATCTTCGTGAACCTGGCCAGTCCTACAAGGAAACCATCGCCAGCGGGACAGCGGCGGCAGCGGCCGGTGGGTTCACGAGCGTTGCAGCCATGCCGAACACGGTGCCGGTAAATGACTCCGTGGAAACGATGCGCTGGATGCTCTCACCGGAACGCGGCGCTGTCATACGTGTCTACCCGATAGCGGCAGCCACACGCGGCAGTATGGGCGAAACGCTGACCGAGTTCGCGGCGCTGAAAGCAGCAGGTGCAGTTGCTGTTACAGATGACGGAAAGCCGATTCTGAATGAAGCGATCATGCGGCATACCCTGCTGACAGCCGCTCGCAGCGGCCTTCCGGTGATTCAACATGCAGAAGATACAAGGCTCACCGGCGGCTGTTCAATGAACGCCGGCGCACTCGCGTTCCGGCTTGGCCTGCGCGGCATGCCGATTGAAGCCGAGGCCGGCCTGGTCGAACGCGACATCAAACTGCTGGCTGCACTCAAAGACAGCCGCGCTCATTTGCACGTCGCGCACCTGTCGACGGCAGCAGCGCTTGACCACGTGCGCAAGGCCCGGCGCAACGGCCTGCATGTGACCTGCGAGGTGACGCCGCATCATTTCGCGCTGAATGAAGAAGCAGTCGGCGATTACGATACGCATGCCAAGATGAATCCTCCGCTGCGCAGCGAAAAGGATCGCGAAGCGATGATTGCCGGCCTGCTTGAGGGCACCATCGACTGCATCGCGACGGACCACGCACCGCATGCCGCGCATGAAAAGGAACAGGAGTTCGAGCGGGCGCCAAATGGCATCACGGGGCTTGAAACCGCGCTGGGATTATCGCTCGCCTTCCTTTATCGCAAGCACCGCCTGTCACTGGGACGCGTCATCGCGTTGCTGAGTACGCATCCGGCACATCTGCTGAGCCTGAAGGGTCGCGGCAGCCTGGCGGTTGGCAATTTCGCCGATGCAGTCGTCTTCGATGCGAATAAGGAATGGGTCTTCGACGCGAAGGCGTCACGGTCGAAGTCAAAAAACTCACCCTTCACGGGATGGAAGATGCTCGGCCAGGTGCGTGCTACGGTGAGCGAAGGCAGGATTGTCTACCGGGCTTAAGCAGCGGCGGCACCAACCAGGATTGGAGGAGCGGGCGCGAATGCAACGTACACACGTAGAATAAACGTTGCAATGTTCCTGTCCCGCGGAGATGTTTGTTGAAGCAGTCACTTCGTCTAAAAAGTCTTGCAGTTTTTGCCGTCGCAGCCTCGTTCACCATGGCGTTCTCGAGGACGCTTGATGCGCAGCAGTCCGCAATTGTTCTTCCCCCGAGCGACAGCGGCATGGTCGGTTCAGTCTATGTGCCTCTGGACAACTGGGTCTATCCCGCATTCAGCCGTCTGCAAGCGCTGGGCTATGCCGACACAGCATTCCAGGGTCTGCGGCCATGGACGAGGCTGACCTGCCTGCACATCCTGCAGGAGACACAGACCCGTCTCGAGACTTCGCCCGATTCGCCCGGCAACCGCGAAGCGCGAGAACTCTTCAACACACTTGCTGAGGAGTTTGAGGGTGACGTCACGACCTACACGCCGGGCGAGGCAAATCTGCATGCTGAAGCTGACCGCGTTTATACGCGCCAGCAGTACATGAGCGGCGATCCGGTCAACAACTCTTACCACTTCGGCCAGATGCTGGTGAACGATGACGGCCGGCCGTACCAGGGCGGCTACAACACTTACGATGGCTTTCAGGGTCGCGCTGAATACGTGAGGGTGACGCTCGATGTGCGCGGAGAACTCCAGCACGCACCCGGTGCGCCGGCTTACTCGGAAGCAGTGCAGCAATATTTCTCGCTCGCAGATCAGACACCCCTCGCTGCGCCAAGCGCCGTTCCCTCGGTGAATGCCTTTCGACTGATTGATGCGAATCTTTCTTTCAACATTGCGCACCACGAAATTTCTGTCGGCAAGAGTGAAGACTGGTGGGGTCCCGATCAGGGCAGCGCGATGGCATTCAGTAATAATGCCGAGCCGATCTACGCACTGCGCATCAACCGCACTGAACCACTGGAGATCCCGCTTCTTTCGAAGCTCATCGGCCCCGTTCGTTACGAAGGTCTCTTTGGAGAATTGAAGCAGCAGTACCCGCACAACCCGTGGGTGCAGGCGCAGAAGTTCAATTTCAAACCCACGCAGAACCTTGAGTTTGGCTTCTCACGTGTCGTCGTTTTCGCCGGCCAGGGTCATGTGCCGCTGACGTTCGGCTCCTTCTGGCACAGCTTCACCAGCTTCCAAAATGTGACGCCGGCGGAGAAGGCGTCGCGCAATGATCCGGGCGCCCGCCACTCCAGCTTTGACTTCAGCTATCGTCTGCCGTTTGTGCGCAACTGGCTGACACTGTACAGCGACTCGATTATCCATGACGACGTTTCGCCGATTGATGCACCGCGGCACGCCGCAGTCAATCCCGGCCTGTACCTTTCGCATTTTCCGAAGCTGCCGAAGCTCGATCTGCGCGTCGAGGGAGTCGACAGTGCACCGAGTATTCCTGGTCGCTACAAACTTGGCCAGTACATCTACTGGGAGGCGGAATATCGGCAGGTTTACACCAACAAGGGCGACCTGTTCGGCAGTTGGATTGGCCGCGAAGGTAAGGGAGGCCAGGCGTGGCTTACCTATTGGCTGACGCCGCAGTCGCGCGTCATACTCGGCTACAGGAACGCCAAGAACACGGCAGATTTTGTACCCGGCGGGACGACCCAGAATGACTTCAACGGCCAGGCTATCCTGCGGTTGAAAAAGGACGTGGAACTGAATGCCTTCGCGCAATATGAGCGCTGGACGATTCCTATCCTCGAGCCCGGCCCTCAGAACCAGTTCACCGGCTACGTGCAGCTCACCTGGTATCCCAAGCTGGCCTGGCACTATTAATCTTTTGCAGGCCCTGCTGCCTGCAGCCGTCAAGCAAGATTTTGCGGAGCGTACATGGTGCAGCGTGGTACAACAGCGGCACATGGAAGCAGATTCACATGACCGCATACTGCCGGCGATACTCGCAATTGTTGCGTGGTCAGCTATCGCGTTGCAGTTGTTCTTATGGCTTCATTCCCCGGAAGCCGTCACGCGCTCGCTTGCCGGCATGCTGGGTCAGTTCTTCGGCTACTTCACCATCCAGGGCAACCTGTTCGTCGCTGTTCTGATGACGATCGCCTGTGCCGCATCAAGGCCCGTGTGGCTGGCAGCTGCGGAAACTGCTGCTGCTGTTTACATTGCTGTCGTTGGCCTCGGGTATTCCCTGCTGCTCAGACATCTGACAACGCTCGATGGCGCTATGAAGCTGGCCGACACCCTGCTGCATGATGTGGTTCCGCTGCTGTTTGTTCTATGGTGGGTGTTCTTCGCGAGAAAGGCCTGGCAGCCGTGGGGAAACATCGCACGTTTTCTGGTCTGGCCGATCGTCTATCTCGCCGGCACGCTGATCGCCGGCGCGCGCACAGGCATCTACCTTTACCCGTTCGTCAATGCCGCCCGGCTCGGCTATCCGCGCATGCTGGTGACGTGCTTTGTGCTGCTGATCGTCTTAATCCTGCTAAGCGCGTTGGCCATTGCGTACAGCCGCAGCCGGTCGCGCAAGGCCGCCTGACGAGCCGCTCAGGCGTCGAGCTTTTTCGTCACAAGCTCATTCAGCAGTGCAGGATTTGCCTGTCCTTTCGATGCCCGCATAACCTGCCCCACGAAAAATGCAGCCACCGTTTTCTTACCGCCCCGATACTGCTCGACCTGCTTTGGATTTGCGGTGATCACTTCGTCAATCAGTTTTTCGATCGCTGCGGGATCGCTGATCTGTTGCGGCTTTTCACGTTCGTAGACAGCAGCAAAATCTTCGTTCTTTTCAAACGCCGAATCAAAAAGCTGTTTCAGCTGCTTACTGGAAATTTCGCCTTTTTCTGCAAGATCTGCTGCAAGCACTATGCCATCCATCGTCACAGGCGACTGCTCCAGCTCGAGGCCAAGCGCTTTCAATCGTCCCATCAATTCACTCTGCACCAGGTTGGCGACGCGCTTGGGGCTCTTTGCGCGTTTTGCAGCAGCTTCAAAACGGTCGGCGAAATCGCGGGTTGCCGTAAGCGTATGCGCATCCTGCTCGGTGATTTCGTACTCGGCTACCATGCGCGCGCGACGGGTCTCAGGCAGCTCAGGCAGGCGGGCGATGATCTCAGCCTTCCATGCAGAGGAAACCACGAGCGGCGGCAGGTCCGGCTCAGGAAAATAGCGATAGTCATGGGCCTGCTCTTTCGAGCGCATCGAGTAGGTGCGGCCCTCTCCCGCATTCCACAGACGACTCTCCTGGATCACGCGGCCGCCGCCCTCGATCACCTCCACCTGGCGCTCAATCTCATATTCGATGGCCGAGCGGATGTAACGAAAGCTGTTCACATTTTTCACTTCAGCCTTGGTGCCGAACTTTTCCTGGCCGCGGGGACGGACGCTTACATTCGCATCGCAGCGCAGCGATCCTTCTTCCATATTGCAGTCGCTCACACCCGTATACAGCAGAATTTCCTTGAGCCGCGTGAGGTACTCAAAGGCTTCGTCGGCGGTGCGGAGATCCGGTTCACTCACAATCTCAACAAGCGGTGTGCCACAGCGATTCAGGTCAACATACGTGCGTGTGGATGAATCGCTGACACCGTCATGCAGACTTTTCCCGGCATCTTCTTCAAGGTGGAGACGAGTTATGCCGATACGCTTGGTAGTGCCATTTGATGGCACCTCGATAAAACCGTGCTCGGCGATCGGCTTATCGAATTGAGAGATCTGGTAGCCCTTCGGTGAGTCCGGATAGAAATAGTTCTTCCTCGCAAACACCGAATGCTCACGGATCTCGCAGTGGATCGCCGTCGCAGCCAGCACCGCAAACTCTACCGCGCGCTGGTTCAGCACGGGCAATGCACCTGGCAGGCCCAGGCATACGGGGCACACTTGAGTATTCGGCGCGTTACCAAAGTGTGTCGAACAGCCGCAGAACGCTTTTGCTGTGGTGAGCAGCTGGACGTGTACCTCAAGGCCAATGACGGCCTCATATCTGGCGAGGACCTCGGGAGCGATGCTATTGCTGGTAGCCATACGGATTCGATTTTAGTGCACCAGGGCCAGGTCGCTCATTGGACCATGGATACCAATGCAGAAAGGTAACACTCCAATGAATCCATCGTGAGCGTCGCAGCGCGACAATGCATCGTATTCACGGGTATTCTTTGCCTAGACACAATGCCGGTCGAGACGCCAAACTTCGCTAGAATTGACACGGACAGGCAGGTCCGTTCCGGAGAAGACTCGTGGCCCAATCCCGCCGTTACAGGAAATCGCCACACGATGCAGCTTGAACTTCTTCGCAGCCGCGAATCAGTGGCGGCTTTGCGCGGAGCAGTCGCGCGCCTCATCGCAGATGTATTGCCGCAGCCAGATGCCTCGCTCACCCCTGACTATTTTCTCGCCGGGCTCGAACCCAACGAAAAGCCGCAGGTCGTTGCCTGCTTTGAATCTGGAAATCTGGTTGGCGTGCTGTACGCTGCGGAGCTGTATGTAATCGGCGTGCGCACCGGTTTCATCTTCGGTGGAGATCAGATGGGCCGCGGCCTCGTGCTGGCCGCGCCAGACCAGGAACAGACCATCTTCGCCGCGGCATGCGCCTTTCTGCTCGACAACGGCCAGCATGCCATGCGACTCAACTGGACACCCCAACTTCCCATAGCGGACGAGAACATACGCCTGCCGCAACACAGTGCCCGCATGCAGAGGAAGCTCGATGTACATCCGGAGGGTGACTGGCTTCGCCTCGAACCGACTTATGAAAAGTTCCTGGCGCGGATGGGACCGCACACGCGCAGGAACCTGCGGTACTACCGCAGGAAAGTGGAAGGCATCGGCTTCACCTATTCAGGAGCACTGGCGCCAGGTGAAATATCCGATGCCCTCGAATCCCTGAACCAGGTTGCGGATTACCCCATCAGTCAGGCGCGCATCAACCGGGACCGCCGCTTTTTCGAAGCGTTCGGAACGCCCGTGATCGCGGGCCTGCGCGACAGCCGCGGCCATTTCATCTCGCTGGTAACAGGATTCACCTCGGGCGAACACCTGCACATCCTTACGCAACTGAATGGCGAAGGTGAAGAATTGCGCAAGCTCAGTCTGTCACTGGTACTGCGCGGCTACCTGATTGAAGAGTTTATTCAACGCGGTTTTACCGCAGTGCACTTCATTCACGGCTCCTCACCGATGCTCGGTCGCTTCTGTGATCAGGTGGATCTGCAGGTGGTCGCCATTGACGACCGCAGTGCACTGATGACGCCATTCAAGAAGTTATGTTCAAGGCTGGCCGACGCCTTCCGCCGTCGCGGCCGCCGCGTTCCCTATCGCCTGCAACGCGCCGCTGGCAGCTACCTGCAGTAGTCACTCCGCCCACTCGTGGCAACACATTTTCTCAGCCTGAGCGAAGTAGAAGGACCTGTGCTTCTCCTCCTCACTGCTAAACACATTTTCCGCGAACACCTTGCGGCTACACTCCGTCTTAGCTGATGAATCGAGCAGGCGCACAGTGACCCAGGCCATAACCATGTCCCTAGCGGAAGACCAACCTCGCGTGCAGGCCCTGGAGCGCGAGGAAAGGCTGGCGTTTGAAGCCCTGGTTCACCGTCAGACGCGATTCGTCTTCCGCGTCGCCAATGCCATGCTTCGCAATGCCAGCGACGCAGAAGAAGTAGCACAGGAGACGTTCCTGAAACTGCATCGCGGCGGAGCCTGGCAATCGATGCGGGACGAGCGTGCGTTTCTGGCAAAGATGGCCTGGCGGCTGGCACTCGACCGGAAACGATCGACAGCCACAGGACGAGGCCTTCGCGTCGAGGTCGAGCATTTTGACACGCTGCGAGGAACTGGCAGAAATCCGGAGCAGGCTGCGGTGACCGGCGATGCTGTCGGCCTGGTCCACCGGCTGATCGATGAACTGCCGGACGAACTGCGCGAGCCGCTGGTGTTGTCGGCCGTCGATGAGATGAATTCACGGGAGATCGCCGAAGTACTCGGTGTGAAAGAAGGCACGGTGCGGACGCGACTGATGCGTGCCCGCCAGATGCTCAAGGAAAAACTTGCAGACCGTACAGGAGGACGCCATGCACTCTGAAGATTTCGACAGCTTGATTGACCAGGCACTGACCTCCTACGGTACCGAGCCAGCGCAAGCCCTCGAAGCGAAGATCATCGCAGAAGTGCGGTCGTCGCCTGTGCTGGTGAAGAAGAAGGCGAGCGCGAAATGGTTTGGCTTAGGCTCCGGCATCGCAGCAGCCGGGCTGGTCGCCGTTTTACTGATCCACAACGAGGAGCGTCCCGGGACAAAACCGGATCAAACTTTAGAAACAAGCCGCGCGATTTCAGCGGCGCCATCGATAGCGACAAGCCTCGCGCAACCGGAAAAAATTCATTCACATGCCGTTTCACTGACGCATCGCCGGCCACACGCAGCTATCGTCAGGGCCGCCTCTTCCGCAGCGGATCTGACCGATCAGGAGAAGCTGCTTGTAGAGTTAGCCGCGCACCACCCGAATGAAGCAAGGCAACTGGTTTCCGTCGTTGGCCAGGAAAAACCGCTCACCATTGAGCCGCTCTCTGTCCAACCAATTTCGACTGAAACACTCAAGATTGCAGCCCTCCGGATAGAACCTCTGCGGTAAGGCGAGGATAAGCCGATTTATTCAATCGATAGCTATTTCAAGAAGCGAAGGAGACTCGATGCGCAAAGCAGGCACATTTTTGTTTTTGATTTTAGTGATGAATAGCAGCCATTATCTTGCTGCTCAGGACTCGGCTGCAACGGACCAGAAAGGCGCCAGCGCTTCCATGCATGAAGGCGCAACGAAAGATGACGAGCACTACTACAAGTTACTTTTTCGGGTCGTCACAACAGGAGGGGATGGGTCATCATCCTCAAGTCGCACCTACTCCCAGCTGATCACCGCCGATCACACGGGACGAAACGGCCGTCCAAGCGAGATTCGCACCGGCGACAAGATTCCGGTGGTAACAGGATCGTCTGGCGCGGATAATGTCAACACCCAGTTTCAGTACCTCGATATCGGAACTGAAATCGATATCCTCAACGCAACAGATAATGGCGGTGAGTTACAGGCATTTGTGACGGCAAAAGTCAGCAGCGTAGCTACAGTCAAGCCAGCCGATCAGAACCCTGCGCTTGGTCACCAGCCTGTAATCCGAGAGTGCAAGTGGGATTCGAAGGTGACAGTACAAATTGGCAAGCCGACGATCATCTTCTCCTCGGATAATCCGAGTGACAAGGGAAAGACTGAACTGGAGCTGACCGCGACGCCGATCAGGTAAGCCCGGCTGCACACCGCTTTCATTCCCGCCCTGGTCTGACGACAGGACCTGGGTACATTCAAATGACCGAGCCAACGGAGAGCCTATCCAGCATTGGGGATAGGGTCTTCCGCTGACCTACCCTTGAAAAGACCGCCCTCACGGCAAGTACCGGCCGCCGCGCGGGCGTCTCCGGATGCTTGATAGAATTGAAGCAGAATGATTCTCCCCTTTGTCCGCGAGGCGCTTGCGGACCTGGAGCACTCCCCTAGTTTTGAACGTGTACGAAGGCATCTGAACCTTCGTTGCGGGCGCCGTCGTGTGTCTGGACTTACGGCGACTGGCCGTGCCCTCTATCTCCCCTATTTCGCCAAGGCCGCGCAGACGCCTGTCGTTGTACTGGTGGCCGATAACAAGGCTGCCGAAACGCTCGAGCAGATGCTTCGAGCGACGGCCGAGCTGACAGGCGCCATCGAACGTAAACGCATCGTCCGCCTGCCCGCGCATGACGTGCTGCCGTTTGAAAACCTGTCGCCTCATCCGGATGTGCTTGAACAACGCGCGTCTGTGCTCTGGAAGATTGCAACAGCGCGTGTTTCAATTGTGATTGCACCGATTGAAGCCGCGAGTATGCGCCTGTTCGACCGTCCGTACTACGCCGGGCTGGCACAGATCCTGCGGCGCGGCGAAGAAGTCGATATCGAGATGCTGACGGCGCACCTTCAGAGCATTGGCTACACGCAGATGGATATCGTCGAGATGCCCGGCCAGTTCACGCGGCGCGGCGGCATTCTCGATGTCTATTCACCTGAGATGGACAGGCCTGTGCGTTTCGATTTCTTCGGTGACGAGATCGAATCGATCCGCAAATTCGACCCTGAGTCGCAGCGCTCGTCGACACCGATGGATGAAGCCCTTCTGCTGCCTCTCACTGAAACACCAGTGTCAGAAAGACTGCTCGCCGCCGTCCATACGCGCCTCAGCGGCAACCGGATGGCCGCGAGTGAAGACGATCCTGCGGCCGTTTCGGCAGCCATTGCAGCCGGCGGTGTTTCCGTGTTTCCGGGCTGGGAGTTCTTCGCACCGGTAGCCGGCGCTAACGGTACGCTGTTCGATCTTTTCGGTGATCGCGGAAAGAATGTGCAGGTGTTCGTTGAAGAGCCTGGCATGTTGAAAAATCAGTCTGAACGCTGGTGGAACAAGGTGGAGCAGCGGCATGAACGCTCGGGGATTGGCTCGCTCATCGGCCCGCAGGATATCTACCTGCCACCATGGGACCTTCTGCCCAAGATCGGATCATTGCCGGGGCTTGACCTGGATCAACTGGGGGCCGTCGACGTGCTCGAGGAAGACACCATGGCACTCGATGAGGTGGCGTTTTCGACGCGACCGACCATGCGCTTTCATGGATCGATCCCGCAGTTTATCGAGCAGGTAAAGTCGCTCTCCGCGCAGGATCAGCGCGTCCTGATTGCTGCACCGAACCAGGGCGAAGTGGAACGCATGGCAAACCTGTTGCGTGAGTATGGCTTGTCATACCGGCTCGGCAGTCGCACCCAGCACACCGGCAGCGAGAATATTTTCGACGAGACCAGTTACCTGGCCGGCGACTTGCGCACGCCCATTGTTCTGCGCACGGCACTCGCGACCGGCGTCAGTATCCCCGGTCCCGGCATCGTCATCATCGGCGCCAATGACCTCAACGACGATGCGGACGTCGCAGCACAGACTGTTGTGCGAAAGCCAAAGTCAAAGACAGCAGCATTCGTCTCCGACTTCCGCGATCTTGCTGTCGGCGACTACGTGGTGCACGTCGAAAACGGCATCGGGCGTTATACCGGCCTGAAAGAGATTGAGCAGGACGGCATCAGTGTCGAGTTCATGGTGCTGGAGTTTGCCGAAAATGCCAAGCTTTACGTACCCCTGACGCGGCTTGACCTGATCCAGAAATATCGCTCGACGGACGCTGGCCCCGCGCCCGCTTTGAATAAACTTGGCGGTCAGAGCTGGGCTAAAACAAAAGCGCGCGTCCGCAAAGCCATGGAAGACATGGCGGACGAACTGCTGAAGCTTTATGCGCAGCGAAAAGCTGCACAGGGCCACGCTTTTTCGCCTGACAATGAATTCCAGCGCGAGTTCGAAGACGCCTTCGATTACAACGAGACGGATGACCAGCTCTCGGCGATTGCCGACATCAAGGCAGACATGGAATCGCGTATGCCGATGGACCGACTGCTGTGCGGCGACGTGGGTTACGGCAAGACAGAAGTCGCCATGCGTGCCGCGTTTAAAGCAGTCCAGGATGGCAAGCAGGTCGCGGTTCTGACGCCGACCACGGTGCTCAGCTTCCAGCATTTCGAGACCTTCAAGAAGCGCTTCGCGCAATTCCCGATTAACGTCGACCTGATCTCCCGCTTCCGCACAGCGAAAGAACAAAAAGAAATTCTCGAACGGCTCGAAGCCGGCAAGATCGATATTCTCATCGGCACACACCGGCTGCTTTCGAAGGATTTGAAGTTCCAGGACCTCGGGCTGCTTGTGGTCGATGAAGAACAGCGTTTCGGCGTGCGTCACAAGGAGCGCCTGAAGCAATTGCGATCAGCGCTGGATGTGCTGTCGATGTCAGCGACACCTATTCCGCGTACGCTGCATATGTCCCTCGTCGGCCTGCGCGATATGAGCGTGATTGAGACTCCACCGAAGGATCGCATGGCGATCCAGACGGTGGTCGCGAAGTATGATGACAAACTCGTTCGCTCGGCCATTGAACTGGAGCTCGAACGCGGCGGCCAGGCCTATTTCGTCCACAACCGCGTAGAAACGATCTACGAACTGGCTGCGAAGATTCAGCAGATGGTGCCACAGGCCCGGGTCGGTGTGGGCCATGGGCAGCTCGGCGAAGCAGAACTCGAGCGCGTCCTGTTTGCTTTCATGAATCGCGAGTACGACGTTTTTGTCGCGACCACAATCGTTGAGAATGGCCTGGACATTCCATTGGCCAACACCATCATCATCAACCGCGCTGATCGCCACGGCTTATCGGAACTGTACCAGTTACGTGGACGGGTAGGTCGTTCCAATCGCCGCGCATATGCTTACCTGTTGATCCCGCCGGAACAGGAGTTGACGGACATCGCACGCCGCCGGCTTGCTGCTCTTAAGGAATTCTCTGACTTAGGGGCCGGCTTCAAAATAGCCGCCCTCGACCTGGAGCTGCGCGGTGCCGGCAATATGCTCGGAGGCCAGCAGAGCGGTCATATCGAGGCCATCGGGTTTGAGATGTATACCAGCATGCTTGAGCAGGCGGTCAGCGAACTGAAGGGTGAAGATATCCCGCAGCAGCCAGTGACACAGCTGAATCTCGGCATTAGCCTGCGCGTGGATGACACTTACATTCCGGAAGAAAACCAGCGGTTGCGTATCTACAAGCGGATCGCCGGCGCGCAGGATGAGGCCACTATTGCTGATGTACGGGCGGAACTCGAAGACCGCTATGGCGCGCTGCCCGAGAGCGTGCATCACCTGTTGAATGCAAGCATCCTGCGCCTGACATGTGAGCGCCTGGGCGTGGCGCAGGTGGATCGCAAGCGCGACCAGTTGCATCTTCGATTCACTGA
The DNA here is from genome assembly GCA_963692885.1 of Acidobacteriaceae bacterium. Taxonomy (GTDB): domain Bacteria; phylum Acidobacteriota; class Terriglobia; order Terriglobales; family Acidobacteriaceae. The sequence goes on along the minus strand of OY843586.1, from coordinate 4,900,449 downwards.
CAAAGCCCTGATCGATCCCACGAAGCTGATGCAGCTGGTAGCGAAGAATGCGAAGAAGGGCGCCCAGTTTACGCCACAGGGTGTTCTGCGTTTCCCTCTTGCGGCCACGAAGCCTGAAGCTATCATGGTCGAAGTCCACGCGCTGCTGGAGAAACTTGTAGCGTGATGTATTTTTGCGCATATACGTGTTGAATGGAGCGGCAAACAAGATGAGCGGCATGCTGGAGAAGCGGTTTCTTGCAGGAGTCATTAGCGTCGGAAGCATCATGGCAGGAACTGCGCTGGTGAACGCTCAGGCACGTCCTGCTGAGCAAAGTCGGGCCGACAAGGATTTTACAAGCCTCGCTGATGCTTATTTCGCCCAGGTCTATTTTCCATTCGAACCTACGAACGGCACGCTTGCCGGTTTTCACCAGTACGATCCGAAGCTTGAGGATTACTCAAAAGCGGGCGTCGAGGATCAGGCCAGGGCGCTCCATGCCTTTCTCCCGAAGATTGAAAAAGTCGCGCCGCAAAGCCTGAATGAAACGACACGCGGCGACCGCCAGGTCATCCTGAATAATATCCACTCCACGCTGCTTACTCTGGAAGTCATCCGCCCGTGGGAAAAGAATCCCGACTTCTATTCGAGCGGCATCACGAACAGCGCTTTTACTCTGATGGAGCGCACCTTTGCGTCACCCGACGACCGGCTTAAATCTCTTATCGCTCGTGAACAGCAGATGCCGCATGCCCTGGACGCAGCGCGCGCGAACCTGAAAAATCCACCGAGAATTTACACCGAGATCGCCCTGCAGCAGCTTCCGGGAATCATCGCTTTTTTTCAAAACGATGTGCCCAGCGCCTTTGAAAAAGCTACCGATCAAGCGACGAAATCTGAATTCGCGAAGAGCAATGCGGATGTAATTGCTGCGCTGCAAAGCTACCAGCAATGGGTCCAGACCGACTTACTTCCGCGGTCGAACGGTGATTTCCGCATTGGCGCCGATACCTTCTCGAAGAAGCTGCAATACGACGAGATGGTGGACACGCCACTCGATAAGCTGCTCGACATTGGCTACGCAGACCTGCACAAAAACAAGGCTGATTTTATCCGCATTGCGCATGAAGTGGATCCTTCTAAAACACCCGAGCAGGTTCTCGACGCACTCGGCAACGATCATCCGGCTCCGGACCATCTGCTGCAAAGCTTTCGCGATACTTTCAACGGCCTGATCGCTTTTATCCGGGCGAAAAACATCATTACCATTCCGTCTGATGTGCGGCCGATCCTTGAGGAGACGCCGCCGTTCATGCGGGCAACAACCTTCGCATCGATGGACACCCCGGGCGCTTACGAGAAGGTTGCGAAAGAAGCGTATTTCAATGTCACTCTGCCGGAAAAATCATGGGATGCGGCACGCGTCAATGGCTACATGCACAGCTTTAACATCGGCACCATCGTGAGCACGTCTGTGCACGAAGCGTATCCCGGACATTACGTACAGTTTCTGTGGGTACCGGATGCACCAAGTAAGACGCGCAAACTGCTTTACGCAAACACGAACGTCGAAGGCTGGGCGCACTATTGTGAGCAGATGATGCTCGATCAGGGCTTCGCGCAGCCAGGAACCGGCGCCAAGGACGAGCGCGAAGCAAAGATGATCCGACTTGGCCAGTTGCAAGATGCGCTGCTCCGTGATGCGCGCTTCATCGTCGGCATCAAGATGCATGCCAGTCAGATGACGATGGATCAAGCGATCGACTTTTTCGTAAAAGAAGGCTTCCAGGCGAAAGAGGTTGGCGAAGTGGAGACCAAGCGCGGCACGTCGGACCCCACCTACCTCTACTACACACTTGGCAAGCTGGAGATTCTGAAACTTCGTTCAGATTTGCAGAAGAAAGAGGGTTCAGCATTCTCGCTTGAACAGTTTCACGACACGTTCATGCGTCAGGGCGGCGTTCCTATCAAGATCATCCGGGAAGCTATGCTCGGCGATCAGTCACCCACGTTGTAGCATCACACTCTGAGGCATTGGTGCTCAGTAGTATTTAGCTGAATCCGCAATGGCAGTTCTATCCTGATGAAGCGAGGCTCGCGATGAATAAGAAAGTACGCAAGGCAGTTTTCCCGGCGGCCGGCATGGGTACGCGTTTTTTGCCGGCGACAAAGTCTGTTCCGAAGGAGATGCTGTCGCTGGTCGACAAACCTTTGATCCAGTATGGAGTGGAAGAGGCAATCGCGTCGGGCTGCGATCACATCATCATCGTCACAGGACGCGGTAAATCAGCGATAGAAGATCACTTCGACATCAGCTTCGAACTCGACGCGAACCTGGAAGCCCGTGGAAAAAAGGAATTACTGGAATTGAGCCGCCGCGTTTCGAGCATGGCGAATATCTCGTATATCCGGCAGAAAGAAGCGCGCGGCCTCGGCCACGCAGTGCTGATGGCAAAAGACCTTGTGGGAGATGAGCCATTCGCCGTACTGCTCCCCGATGACATCATCGATGCGAAGAAGCCCTGCCTGCAGCAGATGATCGAGGCTTATGACGAAACACAATCATCGATTCTCGCGACGCAGATTGTCGAAGGCCCAGCAATCTCTTCCTATGGTGTGCTCGATGGTGAGCAGGACAAGAATGATCCGCGCCTGTTTGCAGTACGCGGCATGGTCGAAAAACCGAAGCAGGATGTTGCACCATCAAAGAATGCGATCATTGGTCGTTACATATTGACACCGCGGGTTTTTGACCTGCTCGAACACATCACGCCCGGTGCGGGTGGCGAGTTACAACTCACTGACGGGATTAAAGGACTGCTGCAATACGAGAAAGTTTTCGGCTTCAACTATGAGGGCAAGCGTTACGACGCGGGCGATAAGGCCGGCATGCTGCAGGCGACAGTGGACTTTGCTCTGAAGCGCGCGGATCTCGGACCCGGATTGCGTCAACACCTCAAATCCTTGAACCTTTAAATGTCTCTCAAACGGTCGCTGAAATCTGCGATGCAAGGAAATGGATGAAGCTGCTGCGCTACGGCAACAAGGGATCGGAACGGCCGGCCATGCTGGACAAAGACGGCAGCATCCGGGATCTCTCAGGAGTAATCTCGGATGTCACCGGCACGGCACTCGCGCCTGCATCGCTCGCTAAACTGCGAGAACTCGACGCAGCAGCCTTACCCGTTGTTTCGGACAGTCACCGTATCGCCCCATGCGTCGGCGGCGTGGGCAAGTTCATCTGTGTGGGCCTGAACTACTCTGATCATGCGGCAGAGTCGAATATGCCCGTGCCGAAAGAACCAATCATTTTCATGAAGGCGACTTCCGCAATCTGCGGCCCTAATGACGACGTCATGATCCCGCGCAATTCGACGAAGACTGACTGGGAGGTTGAACTTGGGGTCGTCATCGGTACAGAAGCGAAATATGTAGATGAGACCGACGCTCTCTCGTATGTCGCTGGCTATTGCGTCGTCAACGATCTATCGGAACGCGCGTTTCAAATCGAAGGTACAGGCCAGTGGGTGAAAGGGAAAAGTGCGGACACTTTCGGACCGATCGGACCATGGCTCGTGACTGCCGATGAGGTTCCTGATCCGCAAAGCCTGCACCTTTGGCTTGAAGTGGATGGGCAGCGCTACCAGGATGGCTCTACCAGGACGATGGTGTTCGGTGTGGCTTACCTGGTGAGCTATCTAAGCTGCTTCATGAGCCTGCAACCAGGCGATATCATCTCGACCGGCACGCCGCCTGGGGTGGGCCTCGGCATGAAGCCGCCGAAGTATCTGCAGGCCGGCAACAGGATGAGGCTCGGCATCGATGGACTCGGGGAACAGACGCAGACAGTAATCCCCTTCAGCCAGTCGCGTTCCTGAAGTCTGCTGGAGTGCTGATGGCGGAAAGGTATCCGCTCGTTACACTTCCTTTAGTCTTTCTCCTTGGTTGCTGCAGGATCAGGACTAATCCAGAAGCACCAGACCGTCGAACATGCTGTATCACGGCACGCTCTTTCCATCATGTTTGATCGCATACATTCAAGGCTCTTCCATACGCGTCTTTTATGTCTCGTCACGGAGACTTAAGCCATGGACGACAGACGGCCGGCAGATAGGCTTGAAGAGCGAAGATGGCGCAAGTTACTGGCAGTGTTTCACGCTGTCCGACGCTATTCGCGAGCCCTTGACAAGCAGGAAAGGGCCGAGCGCAAAGCAGGGGCGATCGCTTGCATCGTCCTGCTTGTCTTATTCCTGTCTACACTGCTCGCTTATCTTCAACACGCGCTCTGACTTTTAGATCGTTGTCTCTTTGGCCACAGGAGTGAACGGCAGGGAGTACTCGTCTGATAGCTCCCGAGAGCGATCGGCTATGGTCTGGTGGGCCCACCAGGACTTGAACCTGGAACCAACGGATTATGAGTCCGCTGCTCTAACCAATTGAGCTATAGGCCCGCGCGATTCGCCTTTTGACTTCATGCGCCGTGCAGACCCTCATTCTATCGCAGAGCGATCATCGTCACTCATCACGTTTCTGCATGCCGACTGCTTAACTCGTCAAACGATCCGGCGATATCGGCGCAACACCAGAGATTCGCAGACTGTGCAGTGCTTCCATGCTGCCTTTCAGTTCCATGCGCAGATTGCCAGCCGTGACATCGTAGTTACGCAATGTGACTGCTTCTTTCCTGTCAGCGAAGATTTCAACGACGGAGCCGTCCAGCCAAAACTGTACTGAGGACATGCCGTTCCCGTCAGGCGAGAGAGCGAGCGTTTTTGCCCCAACTGTCACCGCGGGCTTGCCTGTCATGCCATTGTAGGAAATTGCGAAAAGTGGCGCAGCGACACTGTTGCCGTGCAATTCCAAAGCAAACGGCTGGTCTGCCGGCCTGAAGGTGCAGACCACGGCTGCAGCGCGATTACGAATAGGATTCCTGCCCAGCCACTCAGCCGCAACTGCAGTATTCGCCCTGGTGACAGACAGCGTGCGCGCATCCTGGTTGAGGGCGTTGAACTCGGGCGGCACCTCCATGCGAAGCGTATTGTCTGGCCCAATCGTCAGCACCCGCGGCAGGGCCATGCAGCCAGACCAGCCGGCACGGATCAACTCCGCGTTGGGACGCTTCTCCTGCACCCATCCCCACAGCAGGCGGCGGCCCTTCGCATCAATCATGCTCTTCATCGCGTAGTACGCACCATGGTCGAGCAGGCCGCGCGTCTGCATATGGAACTTCATCTCTGTTTTCTCGAGTTCGCCGACCTCCCAGAACACATTGCCCTCGGTCGAGTAGAGCAGCACATGTTTTCCATCAAGCGGAAAGAAGTCCGGGCACTCCCACATCTCGCCCGTCGCCACTGGATTCACCTGGCCGCCGCCATTCCAACTGCCCTGCGCAAGCGGATGCAGATACGTCCAGTCGCGGCCATCCTTCGAGGTGTACAGCAGCAAAGCGCCGCCTACTTTCGTGAACCCTGAACCAACACCGAGATACCATGTGTCGCCATCTTTCCAGGGACACGGATCGCGGAATCCTGTCACCTTCAAACCCGGAGGCGGCGCAGCAATCACAGGCTTGTCGAGCTTCTTCGATGTGCGCAGATCGTCATCCATCGCAGTCGCAAGACACTGCACCTCGCGCGTGCTTTCTCCGCGGATGGTCTCTTCCTCTGGCCTGCATTTTGTCACGCCGGTATAGAGAATGCTGGCGCGATCGCCATCCGGCAATACACTGCCGGTAAAGCAGCCATACGCATCGTAGCTTCCTGCGGTCGGAGCAAGCGCAAGCGGTTGATGTTTCCAGTAGATAAGGTCCGGGCTCGTCGCATGGTTCCAATGCATATCGCCCCACACGGCAGCATCGGGATTGTACTGAAAGAACATGTGGTACTGACCGTTATGGAAACGCGGCGCACACGGGTCGTTCATCCAGTTATGGCGCGGCAGCAGATGGAACTGTGGGCGAAGCGGATCGTGGGCCAGTCTCTCGCGCAGGTCGGCAGGCAGTGCATCAGCAGAAGCCTGTGCATAAGCGCCTATGCCGCGGCCATCCATGGCATAGACCGCGGTCGAAGCCAGGGACGCACTTATGAATTTGCGACGATCCATCTGTGAAACTCCCATCAGGTTCTGACCGCATCAGAAATCTGCTGCGATGAGGGTATCAGTCTGTCAGAAAAAAGAAAGGCCGCTTCGCGAATGAAGCGGCCTCGCCGACTACAACAAGCAACTGCTTAGAAGTGAAAACCAATTTCAGCAGTCATCGCACGTGGCGTTACATAGTGCGTGCCGCTGAAGGTTGATAGGAAGTTGTACAGAGCGTACTTGTTTGAAAGGTTGACAGCAGTCAGGCGGAGACTCCACTTGTTATGCTCGCCGCCAAATAAATTGTCGTCACCGATAGAGGCATCGAAAAGGCTTCGCGGCTGAACGCGTGGGGGGTTCTTGTCATCATTCTCCGTGCCGGGCGTCGGAATCTTCAGCAAGGTGGAGGTCAGCTGGGACGCCAGGCATACCGAGGGCAGCGGGGTAGTCGGCGTCGCTTTCACTCCATTGCAAACCAGCCCAGCCTGAAACTCTTCATCCGCGGTAAAGCTGCTCAGGTTGATTGCCGGCTGGCCGTTGAGAGTCGTGGAGAAGCTTCCGCAGCTACTGTTCGGGTCGGTCACGTTATAGCAAGGCGCCGACCCCGCAACCAGTCCGCTGTCGTAGTGCCAGTTGAAGCCGATCCACGGACTGCGCTTGCCCGGAATCTGGTATTGCAGGTTGGTCGACTCGTTGAACTTTTCATCATGATCGATGCGGAATGGATAACCACTCTGCCCGACCGTCGCGCCGGCACCTGCCACCTGCGGTGGGAAGAACCTGGCTGCCACCGAGGACAGAACGATGAACGCGGAGAAGCCGTGGAGCTCGGTGAAATCCGCACGAGCGGCTACGCCTGGCACCTTTGAGTTGTGCCAGTCAATCGGGAACGTGATCGGTGTATTGCCAAGTACGCTGAAGTCGAAGGCATTGTGCGTATATTTCCAGATGTAATCTCCGCTGAAGACAACGTGCCGGCCGAAGCCCTGCTGCAGGCCCGCATGAAACTCATTGCGGAAGCCTGGTTGTTCCGTCGTCGACACCCCCGGACTGCAGAGCAGCAACGGACTCAACACTGCGTTGCCGCAGCCTTCGCTCGACAACACAAGGTTCTCATTGAACGGCGTCTCCAGCGTGCGTGCATAGGACGTGCGCAGAACTGTATTCGTCTTTGCAATTGTGTAGGAGATGCCAAGCCTGGGTTCAGCCTGGCGAGCCACGGTCAGGCCGTTATACATATCTCCTCGGATACCCAGGTTGAAGAGCCAGTTACCCGCCTTGATCTGGTCTTCGACGTAGAGGGCGAGTTCCTTGACGTCCGTCCTGCCGTGGTAGGCATACTGGCTTCCGCCGCGCGTGAGATCGTAGGGCAGCAGCACGGGAAGGAACGCAGGATTGGGCGCATCTCCTGCGCCCGTGCACTGGGCAGGGTCTGTGAATCCGCTCAATGGAGCTCCGCCTGCATCGACGCAGGGAGAGTTGAACGTCGGATTGACGACACCGAGCGTGTCGTTTTCGCGCAGGAATGTCTGCGAATAAAACGCGCCTGCCTTCGCCGTGTGAATGCCCTTGCTGTAGCTGATATCCGCATGGCCTCCGGCGTTGGTCAGGGTCCGCACCTGGCCAATGGTCTGCGACTGGATCGGTCCAAAATCGGCCAGCGGATTTTGACTCGGGTAGTAGTTATACGCGTCCTTGCGAATGTATGGCCCGAAGTTGAAAACGGATGTTGTGCCAATCACGCGTGTATAGGTCGGGGCAATGTCAAAGGTCTCGATCTTGGAGTGCTGGTCCGCCGCGCCCAGTGCAGTACCTGTGATTGGGTCGACTTTGTCGGCATTCAGATTGTCAAAGGTATTCGGCGTCTGAAACCAGGACCGGCTGTAATTAAGGTTCAGATGAATCGCATCCTGCGGCGTCAGCTGGTCGTCTATGCGGTCGAAAAGATTCTGCTCGTTGCCCTTGTCGTGGAAAACAGAAAACTCCGGCGCATCCAGAAAACGGCCGGTGTTCAATCCGTCGATCTCGAAAAAATTACCCCAGTTATCGCCGCCATACCCGACGTCGATTCCGCCGGCAGTCGAACCGAAGCTGCCATAGGATGTCGTGATGCTGCCAGTCGGTTTTTTCTCACCCTGTCCGGAACGCGTCGTCACCTGGATAACAAGACTTGTCTTGTCGCCGTATTCTGCCGGAGGCGCGCCTGAGATCACCTGGATGGACTGGATTGAATTTGAAGGTATCTGGTTCGAGAACACCTTGCTTTGCTGATCGGTAATCGGCTGACCATCCACTGAGAAAGAGTTGGACGCATGATCCCCCAGCCCGTGGAACAGTCCATTCGAATCCGCGGCAACGCCTGGAGAGGACAGTGTGACAAGCGAGCTGACAGACGAAGACTGGCTCTCGATCGGCAGCTTGTCAATGGCCGCGCGATCCAGGTCGGTATGCATACCCGTATCATTTTCGACCGCGGTGCTGCCCTGGACCGTGATCGTCGTCGCCGAGCTCGCTACCTGCAGCGTGGCGTCAATGGATTGGCCTACGGCAGAGCGTACGTCTGTATCCTTGCCTGTCGGGTTGAATCCCGGCGCGCTGATGGTCAGGTGATAGGTATTGAACGGCAGGTTTGTGAACTGGTAGTGCCCGCTGCTGTCGGTCGTGGTGGTGCGTGACAGCCTGCTGACCGTGTTCTGCAGCGCGACCGTGGCGCCGGGGATAATGGCGCCTGAACCATCAGTGACGGTGCCCTGGATAGTGCCAGAGGTACTCTGTGCCAGGACCGGGTGCAAAGAAGCGGATAAAGCGACGAAAACAAGAGCGCTGGATGCCCTCGTCATCAAGGATTGAAATGCCATGTGGGTCTCCAAACAAGCTGCCGAGCTGAGGATGATGACGCGCCGTCCAGCGATGCGGACTGGCTAAAAGCTGACGACGCGGTCAGGAACTCCGGCTGTTATCTGGAAACGGGAGGAGGGCGGATAAATGCGGTAAGAACGACTGCAATTGATCCCGGCCGGACTTCGCCGATCGATACCCGCTCGATCAGCCGCAGCACGTATGCTGTCATCCACGTTGGCTGCGTATCCACGGCAACGTGGGCAGAGGCGCAAAGCTGGCAATGCGATGCGTCGACTGGTGTGTCCGGATGACTATGCGCGACTTCAACGGTCATGAACACCGCGAGCACCAGGCACAGGAACACAGCCAGCAGCTTGCCGAATTTGATCTTGTTCGTCAAAGCAGGGAAGAAGACCCCCAAGGGGCCTGTCTTTTCATCATGCGGGAGATCACGATTCAGGTCAAACTGACGATACGGTCACATCGCATGCGGATACGGTCGCTCCTGTTACCGTTTCCGGCACATCCATCAGGAAGAAATGCGGCGACGAGAGTATGTAACCTGTGAGAGGCTGAGGCGTCTTACACTTGACACCAGTGTCGTGAGTCGACGAACCGGCTCTGGGACCAGGCTCCCGGCGAACGACCGAAGAAACTTATTATGGAACAATCCGGTTCTGACAGAACTCCGCATACCGAACAGCCAGCGCCGCTCGTGCCGATCGAAGGTGAGCGGAGGGACGAATTCCCCGCCGTTGTGACGGCCGCGAAAAGCGATGGCACCGCGGAGAGCGTTATTGAAGACGACAGCGTCTCCGCCGAGCGAACGGCTCTTTTGAACGACGAGCCGGTGCTGGTCAAAAAACACCGCCTGGCCTCCCGCTGGATGCATTGGATCAACTTTCCGCTGCTCGGCATCATGATCTGGAGCGGCCTGCTCATCTACTGGGCAGATTCAGACGCCGCCAACCTGCACCCGCATGCGACGTACCGCGTCGGCCTGGGCAGCTGGACGCTCTTCCGGCTTTTTCCCGACGGTTTTTATACGAAGCTTGGCATGCCCTTTCGGCTGGCCGAAGGCATGGGCTGGCACTTCTTCTTCATGTGGCTGTTCATGCTGAATGGTGTGGCGTACGTGATCTACACACTGGTTTCCGGAGCCTGGCGCGAACTGGTACCCAACCGCCACTCCTTCGTCGAAGCCATCCAGGTAGCGCTTTACGATCTGCATCTGAGAAAAGAACATCCACCCGTTCGCAAGTACAACGGGGCGCAGCAGATTGCCTACACGGCGATCATTCTTGCCGGTGCCGGCTCGCTGCTCACTGGCCTCGCGATCTACAAACCAACGCAGCTGCACATGCTTACGTGGCTGTTAGGCGGGTACGAATGCGCCCGCTTCCTGCACTTCTGGCTGACGATGGGTTACGTGGTCTTTTTCGTCATCCACGTGCTGCAGGTTGCGCGCGCAGGCTGGAACAACTTCCGCAGCATGGTCACGGGTTACGAACTGCAGAATCCGGCAGAAGGGTCGAGCAGCCATGTCTAGACCCTCAATGGAGAACAATGTGCCGTTGACCGGCGACGCAGCCCGCGCCGAGATGGGTCGCCGGTCGCGCCGCGGCTTTCTGACTGGCGGCATCGCAGCCGCCGCTGCCTACGGCGCATGGCACTGGATCCGCTACAGCGCACCGGTTGACGGATTGCAGAAGCCGCTGCGCGCGGCCCTCAATTTCAACTCGGAAGTTTCGCGCCATGTACTCGGCGACAAAGGCCTGGCGCCGACCTTTCCTGCGAGCGAAGCAGTACAGAATGTCCGACTGAATGGCAACATCGGCATCGACCCCGTCCTGAAGCTGGACACCTGGAAGCTGCAGGTAACCGGCCTCCCGGATGCGAAGGCTCATGCCCAGTACGTCGAAGACGTGAATACGTACAAATCGCAGGAAGACAAGGCCCTGATGGACCAGGATCCCGAGGCTGACGCCTACGGAAATACTGGTGGCAGTCTCGATGGTGAAGATGAACCGCCGGAGCCGGAAGCGGGCCTGTTGCTCACGCTCGATCACATCCGGTCGCTGCCGCATTTTGAAATGGTGACGCAGTTGAAGTGCATCGAGGGCTGGAGCGAGATCGTGCACTGGGGTGGGGCGCGCTTCAGTGACTTTGTTGCGGCTTACCAGAAGAACACTGCTTCATTGCCGAAGTATGTCGGGCTGCAGACTCCTAATCGTGAATATTACGTGGGCCTTTTCAAAGCAGACGCCTTTCATCCGCAGACCATGCTTTGTTACGAGATGAACGGCCAGCCGCTCTCCCGCGAGCACGGCGCGCCGCTGCGCCTGGTGACACCGCTGAAGTACGGCATCAAGCACCTGAAGCAGGTAGGCAAGATCAGTTTTACCGATGACAGGCCAGCCGACTACTGGGCTGAGAATGGCTATGACTGGAACGCCGGCCACTAAAACAAAAATGCCCGGACACGATGCCCGGGCACTTTTGTTTTGAACTTCAGCGACTAGCGCGGACCAGGTCCACCCATCATGTGACGCACACCTGCATCGTAGCCGCGACGGAAGCCGACTCGATAGTCATGCCGCAGGCGGCCGCCGATGCTGGGATGACGGTACTCATCGCGATTGTTCACGTTTGGCGCGCGATGGTTCTCGAAGTCCTTACGCGCACCTTCAACACCATCGTGGAAGCCGCGTCGCATCGCGTCACTCTGAATGTCATTTGGAGGAGCATCCCATCCGCCCTGTCCATAGCCCGGCGGTGGTGGTCCCGGAGGAGGTCCATACTGTGCGTGCAAGGCTGCCGTGGAGCTCAGCATTAAAATTGCAAGCGAAGAAGTTGCCAATTTGTTCAGGATCATCATATTGTGTTCCTTTCATGCCGAGTCTCGAGCGGATTTCCTGACGAAGTACCTGCGGAGCTTCTCTCTGCAGGACACCCGCTGGAACTCCGCTTTACCGGCCATCCGTTGAGACACCTGAATGGGTGCATATGTTGCTCTCAATCACGATTCTTCATAAGAATGCAGCAATCAGACAACATTGCGCCGCCGCAGCAACGGCAGGTAAGAGGCTTACGGATTGATCCAGCCGCCGTCCGGCTCCGCCAGCCACGAGGCTTCGTCCGGACCCCACGAACCAGGCTTGTAGGTACAAAGCGCCGGCGGCGTCTTCAGGATTGGATCGAGAATGCGCCACGACTCTTCCACGTAGTCTTCACGCGCAAAGCGCTGCTGATTCCCATTCATTGCATCCACCAACAATCCCTCGTAGGGCAGGATGCTGTCAGGAGAATCCCGCTGCGTGGCAATCAATGCCACCTGCCTGCCTTTAAGTTCCTCGCCCGGCGCGCGGACTGATGCGTCAATCTCGATCGTCACATTCGGGCTCACCCGGAAGCGAACATTATTCGGCGGTGGCGGCTGCATACTGAAAATCGCCGGGGGCTGGCGCAGGCGTACATTCACTTCCGTCGCCGTCGTCGCCAGCATCTTGCCCGCGCGCACATAAAACGGCACGCCCTTCCAACGCCACGAATTGATCTCGAGCTTCATCGCGACGAACGTCTCACGCGTCGAATCGGGCTTGACGCCCGGCTCATCCTGGTAGCCTTCAAACTGCCCCAGCACCACGTTCTTCAGCTTCAGTTGCACAGCGCGCAGCACCTTCACGCGTTCATCACGCAGAGGCTCGACACCCGTACCCTGTGGCGGCTCCATGGCAACGTTGCTGAGCAGCTGCATCACGTGGTTCTGCATCACGTCGCGGATGGCGCCTGTCTCATCGTAGAAAGCACCCCTGCCCTTGACGCCGAACTGCTCGGCCATCGTGATCTGCACACTCTCCACGTAATTGCGGTTCCAGATGGGCTCGAGGAATGCGTTCGTAAAGCGGAAGAAGATAAGGTTCTGTACCGCGTTTTTGCCCAGGTAGTGATCGATGCGGAAAACATCTTTCTCATCGAACGCACTCAACACCATTTTGTTGAGAGCTTCTGCACTCTCCAGATCGTGCCCGAAAGGCTTCTCGAAAACTACACGGGCACCGTCCGCGCAGCCTGAGTCCTGCAGCTGGCTCAGCACTTTTTCAAACAGGCTGGGTGGAATTGCCAGGTAGTGGATCGGGTGTTTCGACTCACCCAGTTCCTTGCGCACCTGCCTGAAGGTCTCAATGTCCAGGTAGTCGCCATCCACATAACGCAATGCTGCTTCCAGCTTGGCAAAGGCCGCCGTGTCGTAGCCGCCATGCTGCTCTACGCTGTCTTTCGCCCGCGCCTTCAATTGCTCCAGGTCCCAGTCCGACTTTGCTACACCGATCACCAGCGGCGGCAGTTTTCCATGCTTCGCCATCCGCTGCAGTGATGGAAAGATCTGCTTATAGGCAAGGTCGCCCGTCGCACCAAAAAATACCAGGGCGTCCGATTTTGCCATACTCATTCCGTCTCTCCTTGTATGAGGCAACACGTTCCGGCCACGCCGCAAAAAGCAGCACGGGCAATTCCCAGAGAACTCCTCCGCGCGGAACAGCTGCACTCTACAAGTATTCCATAGCTGAAGCACCTGTCCCTAGGATGCGCGCCTAGCGAGGAGCCGTTTCATTCCACAGAAATGCCAGGATATCGGCGTAATCCTGCACCTGCTGATCTATGGACACGCCTGAACTGTGGCCACCCTTGAGGCTGTAATGCAGCAGAATCGGGCGATTTCCGCCATTCGCTGCCTGTACTTCGGCCGTCATCTTGCGCGCATGCAACGGATCCACACGCGTGTCACTGTCGCCGGTAAAGAACATGATGGCGGGGAACTTGGTGCCGGGTTTCACATTCTGATACGGCGAATATTTTGCAATGTATTCATAATCCTTTGCGTTATCTGCGGATCCATACTCGGTCGTCCACAGTCTGCCAAAAAGAAAATTCTGGTACCTCAACATGTCGAGTAGAGGATAGCCGCAGACGATCGCGCCGAACAGATCCGGCCGCTGCGTCATGGCAGCACCCATAAGCAGGCCTCCGTTCGAACGCCCCCAGATCGCCAGTTGCTGCGCGTTCGTATAGTGATTGTCGATCAGGTACTGCGCCGCCGATTCAAAATCGTCGAATACATTCTGCTTGTGTTCGAACATGCCCGCACGGTGCCAGTCCTCACCATATTCACCGCCGCCGCGCAGGTTGGGCAAGGCAAACAAACCACCCTGTTCCATCCACCAGGCATACATGGAACTCCAGTTTGGCGTGTAGCTTACATTAAAGCCGCCATATCCGGTCATCAGCAACTGTGTTTTGCCGTCCAGTTTCCAGCCCTTCTTCCCGGCAACAAACATCGGCACGCGCGTACCATCCTTCGACGTGTAGAAGACCTGTCTTACCTCGTACTGAGCCGAATCAAACGGCAGCCTGGGCTGCGCGAAGATATCGCTTTTGCCAGTTTTGACGTCGTAGCGGTAAATGGTCGGCGGAATGTTGAAGGAGTCAAAGGTATACACGCCGATCATCGCTCTCGGCCTGCCATACGGTACCGATCCAGCGCCGATTCCCGGATACTTCAGCTCGCCGGTCTTCTTTCCATCGAACGAATAACTCGTCGTCACGTCCTTTACATCTTCAAGCCGATCGACATAGAGCTGGCCGCCCAGGACAGTCGAAGTCTGGATCACATTCTCGCTCTCCGGCACGACTGTCTTCCAGGTGTCTGGAGCCGTGCCGCCTGTTGCGCGGCAGTCGGCTTTGAGGATGCGGTACTTGGGTGCCTTGTAATCCGTCTGCACATAGAAGCTGTCATCGCCTGCATCCAGTAGTGAGAAGCGGTTGTTAATGCCGTAAACCAGTGGCACGACGGGCGAATCAGGCTTCCGCAAATCCTTGAGAAGGATGTCTTCCCTGGTCGCGGGGACGCCGCGGCTGATAGTGATGATGAGGTAGTGACCATTGTCGCTCGCGCTCACACCTACCAGGTCAAGCTCGCCCAGCTTTTCGCCCTTGTACTCCTTGCCGAAGATCATCGAATCGGCACTCTGCGGTGTTCCAAACTTGTGGAAATAGACGACCGTGCCTTCATGCGTGAACAGCGCGTAGTACAGGCCCTTCTTATCCGGACTCACCTGCACGCCGAAGTAACGATCGCTCTTTAACGTGTCGGGCAGTTCCCTGCGCGCGGTGACGTCATAGACATGGATTTCGCCCTCATCCGCACCACCCTGGCGAATGCTGTACACCAGCATCGAACCATCCTCGGTCACATCATCCACGCCCACCGAGGTGTTCTGGTCCGCGCTCAACTTCTTCGCATCAATCAGCAGTTCGTCTTTCCCCTGCCAGCCTTCGCGCAGGTAAATGGAACCCTGGTTCTCATCCGCCAATCGTTTCTTGAAAAAATATCTATCGCCTTCAATGGTCGGAGCCGAATACGAATCGACATGCTCCAGCCGCGACAGAACATCAACGATCGCAGCACGATTTTTGACCTGTGACAGGTACGAATCTGTGTACTTGTTCTGTTCGCCAATCCAGGTGCGTGTCGCCGGGCTCTTCTGGTCTTCAAGCCACCGGTAGTCATCCGTTACTGAATGGCCGTGCAGGTCATCGGTTACAGGATGTTTTTCTGTAATGGGCGGCGCCGGCAAGGTGATGCCATTGCCGCCGGTCACCTGTGCCTGCGTATGCTTCGCTGCGGTTGCGATAGTCATTAGAAGAACTCCAGCCAGTACGTATGTGCCGCTTCTATACAGTCGATTGCTTCTGCTCAAGGGCATGAAGGTCTCCATCCATGAATTTGCGATATCTTTGCCGGTTCTGTTTGCCTGATTGCCGTGCCACCAGGCAACTTTTGGCTCCCAGCGAATTTTGGCTTTCGGCGGAACTCCCGAATTGTCATCCTCAAACAAGCGCAACTTGTCATCCGGACCGGAGCATAGCGAAGTGGAGGGAGCTGCTTCTTCTCTTCTCCATCGAGCCCTCAGGACCTGAGCGGCTCCGTTGCAGCCCGTGTCCAGAATTTGTACGTCCGCTCCGAAATACTGTTCTTCCCCGCATCACTTGCGTACACATCCTCGAGCGCCTTCCACAAAGCCTGCGCTTCGGTCTCAAGGCCAAGCACCCGCAGCGATCGCATCATCCGCGTGAGCCGCAGGTGGTTGTGGTTCGCAGGCGTGAGCCAGTTCGCCGCGCGCGTCTCGTAATCGGCCGCAGGCACAAACGCATCGCCGTCAGGTACAAATCCGTAGAATGTCAGCATGCGCCCCAGCGAAGTGCGCAGGGCTTCCTGCAGCTTCACGTCGTTGTGAAAAGCCGTAATCGTCGGCTTATCCAGTACTGGTGCAAAGGGATTGGCCATGCTCTTCTCCGGCAACGGGAAAAGCCACTGGATAAAGTCGTGGACTCCTTCGATCTCGCTATCCGGCCACGCCAGGATCTCGTCTATCCGCCAACCCGTGCTGGTACCGCCGGTACCCCTGTAGAAATCAAGAATCGCGCTCATGTCGTACTGTGATGTTACTCGCCGCGAGAGCGTTTGAGGCACATTGCCGCAGGACAGGTGAAGCAGGACTGGTCGCCTATACTCGAGGCATCCCCGCAGGCATGCCCGATGAGCAAACTCTCCGTTGAAGACCAGCTCGCCTCGATCCAGAAGCTCCGCGCCTCCGGCGGAGATGAGCAGGACGCTGCGACGAAGCTCAAAGTTTATCTGCAGCAGAAAAACAACCTGGTCGTGGCCCGCGCCGCCGACCTCGCCCGCGATCTCGATCTACGCGCATTGCTCCCCGACCTGGCTGCTGCTTTCCAGCGCTTCCTCGATTCCCCTGAGAAGTCTTCCTCGAGCACGAAGAACGACACAAGCGCCAAAAGCGACCCGCAGTGCTGGGCCAAGAATGCATTAAGCAAAGCATTGCACCATCTCGGCTGCGAAGACGCCGGCCTCTTCCTGCGCGGTATGCACACCCACCAGTTCGAGCCGGTCTGGGGCGGCCAGTCTGACGTGGCGGGCACCCTGCGAGCCAACTGCGCCCACGCCCTGGTCGATTGCCATGAACTGACCCACCACGCCACGCTCGTGCACCTGCTGGACCTGGTGGCAGACAAGGACAAAGCCGTACGCGCCGAAGTGATCCGCGCCATCGCTGCTGCCGGAGGCGATGGCGCCACGCTCCTGCTGCGTCTGCGAGCGCTCACATCTGCAGGCGAAGAGCCGGAAATCATCGGCCATTGCTACGCCGGCGTTCTGGCTCTGGAGGGAGTCTCGGCTGTTCCCTTCATCGCCCGTTTTCTCGAGGACCAGAACGACTACAGCGCCGAAGCCGCGCTTGCCCTGGGCGAAACACGCACGCCCGAAGCACTGGAAGCCCTGCTCGCCTGTCTGCGTCCGCCCGCAGACAGCGCTGACAGACGTTCATTGCGCCCGCAGTCGTACCTCGAGCCGGACTTCGCCGTCGCCCTGCTGACTGGCATCGCACTCACCCGGCACGCCACGGCAATCGATACTCTCATAGAAATGGTCGCCACCGAATCCAACTACGCCGAGCCCGCACTCGAAGCCCTGGCCACTGCAAACTTCGGCGGTGAGGTCAAGGATCGATTGACTGCTGTCATGGCCAAAATTGACAACACACGCATCGATCGCACTTACCAACGCGTCTTTCCGCGCTGACGCCTCGCTCTCAAACGAAATGCCTCATCCGTTCACCTTGTCCCCGTTCTCTTGAGAGGATGTGTCATCCTGCGCGAAGTCGAAGGACATGCGTTCTCCTACCACGCCGCAACAGTTTCCCCGCTCCGTAACAGTGGGTGCCCCAGGTCTGACATTTGAGACATGGGTTCTCCTGTAAAGATCCGGCCAACCCTGCTTCGCTACAATCAGCACAACTGCATGTCCATGCCCCCACCTGTCGCCGCCATCCGTCCCCCGGGCCCGTCCGGTCTGAAGCGTGCACTCTCCGCTTTGAAGCCTTCGCACAGCCACACGGCATTCACCGCGACCCTGCTGCTGATGTTCTCCGCACTCGCCTCGCGCGTGATCGGCCTGGTGCGGACCAAGTACATCGCTTACCTGTTCGGCGCGCATGCTGCTGCCGATGCCTTCAACGCAGCCTTCCAGCTACCGGACATGATCTCTTACTTCCTGGTTGGCGGTGCTGCGTCCATCACCTTCGTGACCATGCTGACACGCTATCGCGACACTGGCCGCGAAGCCGAAGGCGAGCGCTCCATGTCCGTCATCCTGACGACCATGGTCTGTGTCCTGACGGTCGCGATCATCGCCGGCGAATTCCTGGCGCCTGCCTTCGTCCACACCTTTCTCAGCGGTTTCAATGACGATCCGGCGAAAGCCGCGCTCTGCGTCAAGCTTTCCCGCATCCTGCTGGTAGCGCCCATCTTTTTCTTCGCGGGCGGCGTCTTCGGCTCCGTGCTCCTAGTGCGGAAGCAGTTCAACATCCAGGCGGTCACGCCGCTCATTTACAACTGCGGCACCATCCTTGGCGGCGTGCTGCTGTTCCACTATCTCGGCGTCTCATCGCTGGCCGTCGGTACCGTCGCCGGGGCCTTCTGCGGACCCTTCCTGCTGAATGCCATCGGTGCCCACCGGGCCGGCATGCGCTACAGGCCGATCCTCGAATGGGCAAACCCCGGCCTCCATGAGTGGGTCCGCATGTCCATCCCGCTCATGCTCGGCGTCTCCCTCGTCAGCGCGGACAACTGGATCATCAACTACTTCGCCTCACACAACAGCGGTGACGTATCGCTGCTGACCTACGCCAAAAGCCTCTTCGCTGCGCCCGTATCACTTGGCCAGGCTGCGGGCGCAGCCTCACTGCCGTTTCTCGCGTCGCTCTTCACCAAATCGAATGCTGCAGGCGACGATTCAAGTGCATTTTCGACTGCTGTCAACTCTTCAGTCTCGCGTATCGCCGCCTTCTCCATCCTGCTCTCATCGCTGATGATCGCCATGGCCGCGCCATCCGTCGACCTGGTCTTTCGCGGCGGACGTTTTGGCCAGGCAGAAGCCACCACCATGGCGATCTTCTTTGCCATCTTTTCTTACTCGCTATGCTTCTGGTCGGCCCAGGCGATCTACGCCCGGGCTTTCTACGCTGCCGGCAACACGGTCACGCCACTGGTCGCCAGCACCATCGTCACGGTGATCGCCCTCGGCATCTACAAACTGCTCTACGCCAGTTCCGGCCCGATCGGCCTCGCCATCGCGTCGGACATCGGCATCGTCATCCAGACTGTGACTCTGGCCGTCCTGCTGCATCGGCGGCGCATGGTCTCGATCGCCGGGCTCGATTACCCCGAACTACTGCGCGCCCTGTTCGCCTCAGCCGTGAGTTATGCCGGGCTGGTGCTGCTGCACCGCGCCTGGCATCCTCATGGCCGCCTGCTGGAGATGGCTCTGCTGCTGGCTGCCAGCGTGGTCTGGCTGGCGCTCTCCGCTGCCGTGCTGATGGCCACCGGCTCATCACTTCCGCGCCAGCTGTCGAGCCGCTTTCTGCGCTCGAAAAAGACCGCCTGAGGCCTCAACCGCCGAGCGCCGGCACCCGATCAGCTGGGACACCGGCCGATCCACCAACTGCCGGGCATTCCTGCTGCGCCTTCGCAGCAGGCACCATCAGGTAGTGGCGGTCCTGCGAGAAGACATTCACAAAGTCGAAATGGCGGCAGACTGTCCACTGCTTCAAATCCAGAATGCCGGAGAACACCGCGGTCTGTGAACTTGTCAGGAAGAGCATTTCCGGACGCCGTGCCGCGCAGCGCTGGAGCCTCGCTTCAGGCGCCGCTTTGGCTGCCTCCCGTCCGTTCACCAGGCCATCAATGTCACAGACATCGCCGCGGCTGAAATAGCCAATAAAGCCGACATCACCGGCAATCACCGTCTGCCCTGCGAAATCCGTAAGGTTGGCAGCCCGCATGGCTTCGAACGTAACGCTCCGCCCCGCCATGGACTTCCACGCAAAGCGCCAGTCCACTGGCAGCATCACCAGCAGCAGGACCACCCCGGCTGCCGCCATCCAGTGCACCTGCCGGCGCGAAAGCAGTGGCCGGCTTTCGCGGGCACGCTCCAGTTCACTCACATTCCACAAAATCGAGAACACCAGCGCCCACAGTACATACCGCACGCCCTGGATCGCCTGGCCGCGTTGATACGACAGCAACAGCAACACAGGAAACCCGGCATTGCCTGCAATCCACACGAGCATCTTCTGCCTCGCGGCGTTATCGCGCAGGATACGTCGAAGCAGAAAGACTGCAGAAGCAATCCAGAGCACCAGCGGTCCAAGGCCCAGCAATATCGAGCTTGCCAGGACATGGGCGACGCTGAAAATCACTTCAATAGAACGCGTTCCCCGCTTGGCGAGGGCCGTATCCGGCAGCAGCGTGTGAAAGTAGAGATAGATCCAGCACACGGCGCACACAGCCCCAAGTGCCATCGGACTGGCAGTCACGACCGACTTGACCAGGCCGCGCCTCAACTGCAGTTGGCTGATCATGATGACGATCGAAGCCAGGGCGATCTCGCTGGCCAGTTCGATCCTCGTCAGCACGACGAACGCTCCGAAAAACGCAAGCAGCAGGTACTTCCAGCCGGCCATGTGCTGCTCGTACATCGAGTCTTCCGTGGCCGCGGCCATCAGTACCATCAGCAGGACCACCAGGCTTGTCTCCATACCATCCGACAGCCAGCGGACACCCATTGGCGCAAGCAGGCAGCAAAGCAGGCCGGCACTGATGCCCAGGCCGACGGAACTTCCCCTCGAACGAAGAGTTCTCCTCACCATCAGCACGATGAGCAGGACGTAAAACGTGTCGGACAGAATTTTTGGCAGGAGCGGACTGGAAAATATCCCGGAGAGTACCGAAAGGATCGCCAGGTACATCAGGCTGGATGTGCCAAAGCTGGCATGAGCACCGTCGTAGGTAATCATGTGCAGCCGGTGCAGGTTGGCGGCGTAGCGCAGGTGGATCAGGCAGTCGTCGAGCATTGCATGGCGCGTGGCGAAGAGCCATGCCGTGAGCCACAACGCGACCATGCACCAGGTGAATTTCGCTCTACGGTCTGTCATGGATTACCTGGCAACCGCGCGCATGTCCACAGATCTCTTGTTGCTCACAGATTTTGCCGGCCAATGCTGAGCGCATGGGGCGTTGAAATCCAACTGTAATCAAATAGCGACGGCTCCGGAGTTGCCGGAGCCGTCTCATCACAGTCAGAACGGGAAGTGTTTAGACCTGGACCGGCTTTACTTCAGCAGCCGCACCATTGGCCGCCTTCTCAGAGCCGCCCGGCTTACGGATGTCGATGCCGCCCTTGAAGAAGGCGCCATCTTCAATACTGATGCGCTGCGCCGATACGTCACCGGTCAGCGAACCTTCGCTGCGAATATCTACACGGTCGCTGGCATTGATGTTGCCGCGGACCTTGCCGAGCACTACAACTTCGCGCGCAGAGATGTTTGCCGCCACCTGGCCGTTGCGGCCAACAGTGACGCGGTTGCCGGAGAGATTGATCGCTCCCTCAACCTTGCCATCAATGTACAGCGATTCGGAGCCGGTCACTTCGCCCTTGACTACAAGGCTCTTGCCGATGGTCGCCTGGTCTGCTGCCGCCGGGGTTCCCGTCGCCGCGCCCGGACGAACAGGGGTGGTTGTCTCATAACTTGAAGCTTGCGGCGTTGCCGGACGGGCAGGCTCGGGGGTGGGGGTGGCGTTTGGCGTGCTGCCGGTCGGGTTCGGTTTCCACATCTCTCTCGCGTTTCCTTTCAATCCTGATTGTAACTATCGAAACAAAATAGTCTGCTCGCCACGCGGGTCACTTCGCCCGCACATTCGTGGACAGATGCAGCCTCACAAATCTTAGAACTGCGCACCAACACTGTATGCGAGCGCGACAGCCGTCTACTCTGCATCTTACCTATCTCCCCGTGAAAATTGCACGCATGGTGTCAATCTTTTCCAAATGGGGAGACTCTTAAGCGATACGATACTCTTTGGCGCGACCCCATTTCCAACCTTCTGCCTCACCCTCCGGGTCACAGGACGACCGTGACCTGCTCCGGCGCATCGAGCGCGCACCCGGCCAGCGCGCCGGCTACAAGCAACTGGTCCGCGAAATGGGTTTGGGCGGTGGCCGCGATCGTCGCCTGCTGCTCGAACACCTCGCTCGCCTGACCGCCAGCGGCAAACTGGTCAAACCAGACAGCGATCACTGGATGGTCCCCCCTCCCAAAGCCGCAGAACGCGCAATGTCGGCGACCTTCGAAAACGCGGGCGAGAACTTAATCGCGGGCAAGCTTGACCTGCATCGCGATGGTTTCGGCTTCGTCCGCCCGAAGGACCGCACGGCGGCTGGCACGGAAGACATCTTCATCCCCCCCAACGAGTTGAATGGCGCCATGCAGGGCGATACCGTGCTCGTCGCCATGGCGCCGGCCCGTGGCGATGGACGGCGATACGGCCGCATCCGCCGCGTGCTGATCCGCAACAATCCATCGGTCGTGGGACGTTTTCACTACGCGCGCGGCCATAACGTTTCGCGAGACGGGAACTTCGGCGGCAACTACATCACCCCGATGGATGGCCGTATGTCCGACGCCATCCTCATCCCCGCCGGGATGGAGCGGCCGCTGACTGCGCAGACCCCGCACCGCGTCCTCGGCAAGGAAGCCGAACATCACGAAGCCGAACTGCTGGACGCCGAAGTCGATCTCGAAGGCATGATTGTCGATGTCCAGGTCACCGACTGGCCAACGCCGACGCGACCGGCAAAAGGCCGCGTCATCGAGATCCTCGGCCACGAGGACGACTTCGGCGTTGACGTCGAAATCGTCATCCGCAAACACCACCTGCCGCACCAGTTTCCGGAAAATGTACTGGCCGAGGCGCGTGAAGTCGCCCATCTCGACCAGGAAGAGATCGCCCGCCGCCGCGATTTCCGAGACCTGCCCATCGTCACCATCGACGGCGAAACAGCACGCGATTTCGATGACGCCGTGCTGGTTGAAGAGCGTAACGACGGCAGCTGGGAGCTGCAGGTGCACATTGCCGACGTCGCCGAATACGTCCAGCCCGGCACGCCGCTCGATCTCGAAGCACGCATCCGCGGCAACTCGGTATATTTTCCTGACCGCGCCATCCCCATGCTCCCGCAGGAACTGTCGACGGACATCTGCAGTCTTCGCCCGAATGAAGACCGCCTGGTGCTCTCCTGCCTGATGCAGATCGATGCGCAGGGCGAGATCACGAGCTACGAGATCACGGAAGGCGTCATCCGGTCCGCGCGCCGCATGACCTATACGCAGGTGCACGA
Organism: Acidobacteriaceae bacterium; assembly: GCA_963692885.1. GTDB lineage: Bacteria > Acidobacteriota > Terriglobia > Terriglobales > Acidobacteriaceae. Next base: position 4,877,239 of record OY843586.1, on the reverse strand, counting down.
GATTCTCACCGGCAATGCGATTGTGCGCGCTGAATTTAGCGATCTCGTTCCCGCCTTCGAGCAGATGGAGAAGCTGGCCCACATTCTCAACAAGAAACGTGACCGTCGCGGTTCCATTGATTTCGACCTGCCCGAGCCGGTCATCCAGTTCGACGAACTCGGCGCCATGACCGACGTTGTCCGCGCCCAGCGCACCTGGGCCAATCGTCTGATTGAAGAATTCATGCTCTCGGCGAATGAGTGCGTCGCATCGTGGCTTGAGAATCTTCACGTACCTTCGCTCTACCGCATTCACGAGATCCCGGACCCGCGCCGCGTCATGGATTTTGAAGACGCCGCCGCGCATTTTGGCTATTCCCTCGGCCTCGGTGCACTACCCGTCAAGAAATTCCAGTTCAAGAGCGAGCGCCGAGAACACCTTGCGAAGAAAGATCGCTTCTACCATCACAAGGGAACGGCGAAAACCCATGAAGTGCCCGAGCACATCCCGGTCACGCCGCAAATGTATCAGAAGCTGGCACGTAAACTTGCGGGCAAGCCGGAAGAACGCATCCTTGCGCACATGATGCTGCGTTCGCTCAAGCAGGCAAGGTACAGCGAGAAGAATGAAGGCCACTTCGCCCTCGCCGCGCCGGCGTATACGCATTTCACCTCGCCCATCCGGCGCTATCCCGACCTAATCATCCACCGCATCAGCAAAGCATTGTTGCGCGAAGGCGTCAGCGGCCATTCTCAAGAATTGTCATCCCGACCGAAGCGCAGCGAAGTGGAGGGGCCTGCATCTTCTCACCCCGCCACAAAACCGGGTGCCCCAGGTCTCGCCTCTGAGACCCGGGTTCCAGCCGAACCACCCATCGACGAAACCGAACTCATCGCTATCGCGCAGGAGACCAGCGAAACCGAGCGCCGCGCTGCTGATGCCGAGCGCGAACTGATCGAGTGGAAGAAGGTCAAGTTTATGCAGGACCGTATCGGCGAAGACTTCTCCGCGATGGTCTTGAACGCAACGAAGTATGGACTCTTCGTCGAACTCGACGAACTGTTTGTCGAAGGCCTGGTGCCACTCGAGAGCCTGGGCGCTGCGGACCCGCATCACGAGAGCTTCACCTATCGCGAAAACACTCGGCAGATCGTCTCATCTGGTCGCCACAGTCCGCCAAAACGCTATTCCGCCGGCGATCGCATCCACGTCGTTCTTGAAAGGATCGATGTCGTGGAGCGCCGTCTGCAGTTCGGCATCTACGTCGACCTAGCAACGCTGACCAGCGGCATGCGCAAGCCGAAGAAAAGCGGCGCGAAGAAGGCAGATAAAAAAGCAAAGCAACCAGCGAGCAAGGCGCCAAAAGTAAAGGCAGGATTCGCGATAAAAAATAAAGGCAAACGCAAAAAGAAATAAGATCAGCGTGCTGCCGTGCTTTACCATTCGAACGAATGAAACGGAGCATGACCATGCCGCGCAATCTTCTCGCCGTCGTCCTCTTTCTCGCAGCCATGCCTGGCCTGACAGCCCAAGCGTCAGACGAAGCCGCTATCCGCGCCGTGATGGATAAACAGGTCTCTGACTGGAACCGCGGTGACATCGAAGCCTTCGCCGCAGGCTATAAAAATTCGCCAGACATCCTGTTCATGGGTGCCAAAATCCATCATGGCTACGCCGACATGCTCGCCAGTTACAAAGCGAACTACTCCACTCGCGCGAAGATGGGCACACTCAGTTTTTCTGATCTCGAAGTACAGCCACTCGACGCGCATTTCGCCACAGCGACCGGGCGATTCCACCTGGTTCGGTCAGCAGCGGATGGCGGTAATGCCGACGGCTTCTATCTGCTGGTATACGAGAAGACGCCAAATGGCTGGAAGATTGTTCGGGATGACACGACCCAGGAGGCAAAGCCTGCCCACTAGTGACAGAGCAATCCTCCTGACTCGATAGACCGTCCTGGCGGCAATCTCCATGATCGAGCACTCTCTAAACGCAACTGTTTCTGCCTGTTAATCGGCAGGCACAGCGTCAGTAATGTTCCATTGGTGAGCGGACGTGTGTATTTCTTGCCTCCAAACAGCAGGCCAGACGCTATGATGTGCGAAGTCCGGTTCCCATGCAGACACCCTTTGATCAGCGCGAAAACAATTTCGATTTCATTCGCATGTTCCTTGCAGTTCTCGTCATTTTTTCGCACAGCTACCCGCTGGGCATTGGCTCCGAGCAGTCGGAGCCGTTCAACATTGCAACGCGGTACCAGGTCACCGGCGGCCACATGGCTGTTGACCTGTTCTTCATCATCAGCGGCTTCCTGATTACTGCAAGCTATGAACGCTCGCGGACCGTTGGTAGTTATTTGAAAAAACGCTTCTTCCGGATATATCCCGCCTTCATCATGGCCATGATCGTCTGCGCGGTCATCTTCGTTCCTCTTGGCGGAGGCAAACTCGCCGGGCAACATGCCTCCCTGCATCCGGTCGATTTCCTGCTGCAGACTGCTCAACTTCAGCAGTTCCACGTGCAAGGCATATTCCCGCAGAATCCTCTTCCCGGGATCATGAATGGCTCCACCTGGTCCATTCCCTTTGAATTCTGGTGCTACATCGGCGTCATTCTTCTCGGGATAAGCGGCGTACTACGGTCCAACATTCTTCTCATCGCGCTCTTCATCATTACCATAACCGTCGGGGTCCTCTTCTCAGTTTATGGATGGATCCTTGGCGGCAAAATTCTGGGCGTCATCTTTGGGTATCCGGTGTACTGGGCGCGTCTTCTACCCATGTATATTGCCGGGATCGTCGCGTACCGCCTACGCGGGCACCTGCTTCTGAACCGGTACTGGATACTGAGTGCCTGTGTGCTCCTGGTCGCTGCGGCACGGCTTCCGCACGGTTGGCCTTTGCTTTTTCCCGTGGTGGGCGCCTACCTGGTCCTCGTCATCGCCTACACGCCGGCAATTCGGCTGCATGGCTGGAACCGCTTTGGCGATTTCTCCTACGGAACGTACCTGTACGCGTTTCCCGTGCAGCAGTTGATTGTGCACTGGGCAGGCCACCCGCTCGCTCCGTGGCGTTTATTTTGTATGGCAGCCCCGACGACCATCTGTTGCGCCGCGCTGAGCTGGCATGGCGTTGAAAAATGGTTCCTGATGAAATCGCATCGACCTGCGACACCCTAGCCCGGGAAACGAACGCTTTCACAGTGGACACCTGCACGACAAAGCTCTGAACAGAAGCGTCACGAAGTTCCGCTACACTCACGCTCTATCGTCTGCACGATCGGCGCGTGTCTCGAGGTTCGGTGCGTCAGATCTTCAGTTTCGTTTCCGGCTTTGGTTTTCTGCCTTCAACCCGGTCTCTCTGCCGCTTCAGGTTGTACATGAACATCGCTGCGCGGATGAGGATTACGGCAGCCAATCCTCCGGCCAGCGCCAGGTTGTCATGACCGCGACCGCGCAACACGTAGAACATCGCCGCCAGCGCAACCACGACGAACAACCCGAATGAAACGATCTCTGCCCTGCTCTTCATTCCTACTACTGTAGGCCGAAATCAGGGCGCCTGTCTCCATCCGTCCCCTGTTGACAGCCTTTTGCCATTTACTCTACATTGCAGTACATGAACGAATCGCTGGGCGAGTTCGAGCAGATTGTCCTGCTCGCGATCCTGCGGCTGGGTGAGGATGCCTACGGCGCCTCCATCCGCGCCGAGATTGAAAAGTGTACCGGTCGCGAGCCGACGCCGGGCGCCATGTACACCACGCTCGACCGCCTCGAACAGAAGGCGATGCTGACCTCTCGGATGGGCGAGCCGACGGCCGAGCGCGGCGGACGCGCCAAGCGTTTTTTCAAAGTGACGAAGACTGGCACGGCTGCCGTGATCCGCGCGCAGCGGTCGTATCAAAATCTGCTCGAAGGATTGAAACTCCTCGGAGGCGCACATGCATAACACTGCACTCGCAGAATGGACGCTCGCACGATTCACCAGCAAACCGCATGCCGCCGCAATCCTGGGCGACCTCGAAGAAACTTCAGGACAGAAAGGTAATGCGTGGTTCTGGTGGAGCTACCTGCGTATCCTGCTCGCGTGCGCATGGCGGCCAATGGTGGCGTATTTCGTGCTCATCGCCACCTACGCTGATGGCTCTGTCGGTAGCAGGGTTTTCTCTGTCTATCGTCACAGCGTGATATCACACCCTCCGACGCCTACAGAGGACCTTTGGCTTGGCGGGTTGCTCTCGACTTTTATCAGTACGCTTTCCAGCGTCGCCATGTACGCTTGCCTGCGGTTTGGACTGAGGGATATCGTCACAAAACTCACCGTCGCCGCAACACTCATCGGCATTGGCGGCATGGCGTTCTGGTGGCACCCAGTCCTTCGTCTCGCTGTATGCTTGGCCGCACTGGCACTCTTCCCCATCGGCATGTCATCGTCTGCAGGACGACGCGGTATGGCGTCATGTGGACCATGACAATCTTCCAGCCATTCCTTTTCTTCACGATCTTCTGGTCCACGGTAGCTGTCTCTCAGTGGATGCACGTACGGATGACGCAGGCATTTGTAGACGTGGTCATTCGCCCTGTCGTTGCGCTCCTGGTCTGCGTCATGTTTGGGCGCGTGCATCGGAAGTTCCAGGAGCAGAAGAGTATTGCTTAGTGCACCAGTAACAGAAGCCGCAAAGCGCGCCGCATAGCTGCGCCTTCTTAAAGGTGAACTACCCTTCCCGAAACATCCGCGCAACCCTTCGTGTAGAACCGTGTTCATTCAAGTGCAGCATGGAGGGCAGGTCATGAAAAACATGAAGGCAATCACGAAGTGGCTACTGGGCGCAGCTATGGCGAGTGCGTTCGTTCTCGCAGCACCTCACAAGGCAGACGCACAGGTGATCGTGAGCGCCGGTTTCAATGGCTATGCTCCTGTCGCTGTCGGCTACTATGGCCATCCCCGCTACGACAGATGGCATCGTCGCGAATACTTCGACCATCAACGCTGGGAAGCTGCCCACTGGCGCCACGACCGCTGGGATCGGGAGCGCTTTCACTATGACCATCGCAACTACCGTCGTTACTAATCGGTAGAGACGAGTAGAAGCTCATTCTTTTATGGGCACATGGAATAAGGCGCAGCCAACAAGCTGCGCCTTTCTTTTTCACGACCACGCTTTAGTGGGCCGCGACCATCGCCTCAACATCCTTGACGAACGCCGTCTGACTTCCAGGACGCGTGTAGAACATGTGGCCGCCAGGATACTCATGCACCTGCACGCGCTGGGGATTGCCCATCATCGGCATCTCGTCGACGGTTAGTATCGACCCCATGAAGGGGCAGCTCAGGTCATCCCAGCCATGCGCAATCAGTACGTGGATCTTCGGATCAGCCGCAACTGCTTCGCGCAATGCTCCCGCCGATCCCTTCATCAGCGAATCATCTGAGCGGTCCCACTGCGCATTTACTTCGCCTGAAAGAGCGTTGTAGCGGGCTGTCGTTTTCCACCCCACTACGCGCGTCACCCAGTCGACCATGGCGGTCGTCGTCGGCGCGATAATCGATTCAAGAATCGGATCATTCGACTGCTGGTCCGGCGAAAATGGAAAAGGATCAGGAGACGTTACATTTGAATCGTAGACCGAGCCAATCTCTCCTTTTTCGCGATGCACCTCGCGCAGATAGGCCCCAATATCGAGGCGGCCACCCGAATATTTCACGAACGAAGGATCAAGTCCGGTCATCTCCGTCACCTTCTTGATCAGGCGTGGCGTAGCTTCAGGATCGGACCGTCCGGCAAGCAGATCAGTCACATACTGGCCGCGCGTATAGGCGATCACTTCGGCCATCTTTTCCGGCGTCAACTGATTCTGAGTTTCGAGATGCGCCGCGGTAATCGAGGGCAGGCTCATCATCCACGGCAGTGGCGATATCTCCCCATTGCCGTCGATCCAGGGATTCAGATACGGCGACACCAGCACCACGCCATTCATTGCCACACCCAGCTGCGCCTGCAGGAAATGCGTGACACGGGGCCCTCGATAGCCGCCATAGCTTTCGCCAATCAGGTATTTGCGTGACTGCAACCGGCCGTTCTTGACCAGCCAGTCATAAATGACGCGCGAAAGATATTCAATGTCCGGCGTCGGCGAATAGAACATCTTCTTCGTATCGGCAGGTGAAACGAGCGAGCGCGAGAAGCCCGTGCCAATGGGATCGATGAAGACCATGTCAGAAAACGGCAGCCACGTTCCCTGGTTGTCCGTCAGCCTGGCCGGATCGGACGGACTGTCGCCCTGCACCGCGAACTGGATATGCTTCGGTCCAATTGCGCCCAGGTTCAGATACACCGACGAAGCGCCTGGACCGCCATTCATGGCAAAGGTCACAGGCCGGTCTGCCTTGTCGCTCACGCCGTCGAGTGTGTATGCCGTTACAACAACTTCACCGGTTTTGATTTCCGGCTTCGCCGGATCGGTCCGGCCGTAGACAGGAATCACTGCGACGGTCGCCGTGTAGTGCAGCGTCTTTCCATTCACCGCGACAGTCTGTTCGACGGAAGCATCGGGAGGCAGCGGCGGCAGGTTATCTGACTTGGCGTCACCCTTCGCGTCGGGCTTGGCATCCTTCTCGTCAGCAGGCTTGGCAGTGTCGTGGTCCTGCGCAAGGACAGGCAGACATGCGAAAGAGAGCGGCAGGCCGAACAACAGGACAAGCGCGGCCACCAGCCGTCGCGAGCAAACAGGAAAAAATCTCATGCGCTGAACATATCGCAATCCTGCACTGAACCAAAATCGAGGTATGCCGTGAGCGTCAGGGTTGCGCTGCGCCGTCGACCCAGTAGCTGCTCCGCGCGGTCACCTGCACCTTCGAGAAATCTTTCAGCTGCAGCTTGATACTGTGCAATCCCGGCTGCGGCGATTGCGGCTGGAAGCTCAGGACATACCGGTTCGGAATGTGGTTCGAGATGTTCATCAACCCCTTCTCGAAATTCTTCTCGTTCTCGAATTTGTAGTACTCGCCGCCAGTGAGTTGCGCCACGGTCTCCGGCGCATTTTTGTGCAGACCATTCATTGCCGCCATGGCCAGCATCTTGGCCGCACGCAAAGGGGGAGCCAGCAGACTGGCGCAATCATAAGCCTGTGCGGCGCGGCTCTGTTTCTTCTTGCCTGGCGCTGCGTCGGCGTCGGCGTCAGGATCCGGATCAGCATCGGCATCGACCTTGTCCCCTCGGCTCATGCAGCCGCCTGCAGGTCCGGGCTCATCCGAGCTGAACTGGCTGGCCTCATGCTTCATCTCTGCTCGCGTCGTTGAAAATCCCAGGCTGTAGATGGCCGTGTTCGTATCGCTGATCGCCTTCAACGTGTCTTCAAGCTTTGCCTGGCTGCCCAGGTCGCGCGTCTCGCTGATAAGCAAAATAGCGCGTCGATAAGTCGGCGGCTCCTTCCGCAGCAGGTCAACAGCGGCATGCAGACTATCGAAGATGGCCGCGCCATCGTTGCCTGGTTTCATGCGATTGATGGCGCCCGTCACCTGGTCCAGGTCGGGCGTAAAATCCTGCGCCAGCACCGGCTCGCTATCAAAGCTGATGACGGCAACCTGTCGTGGCACATCGCCCGTCACTGCATCGACCATTGGTCCTAGCTTGCTGTAGTTGGCCAGGTGCTGCGCCCCGGCTCCACCTGTCTCCGCAACAATCACCATCGCAAGAGGCTGGCTGCCAGTGTCTTCTTCAAGCGAGAGCTTCTGCGGCGTTCCATTGTCGGTCAGCGTAAAATCGCCGGCCGTGAGAGAGTACACCAGCTGGCCCTTATCTGTGCGCACCAGTGCGGGTACCAGGACGAGCGTTGTACCCGTACGGAAGACAGGATTCCGGGAGGCCGGCGCCGCGGCCTGCGCCAGCATGCCCACAGGGATTGCCGACAGGCAGAGCAGCGGAAACACTTGTCGAAGCTTCATGACCGGGCCTGAAAAGTAGTGTAACCCGGGGAAGTGAAGCGTACACTAAGGCCGCCCGGGTGACCTGCTTCCGGGCTCTTCGACTACGCTCAACAACGCATGTTCCAGGGCCCTCCCACACTCTGCTCAGGTGACAACACCTATGCTGCACGCGCGGATCCGAATATGCCTCTCGACGCTACTTGTATTTTCAATTGCTGGCCTAGCCGGCTGCGGTCATATGGCAGGCTTCTCTGCACCGGCACCTATATCCGTCTCGCTGGGGCTCGCGACAGTACAGGTCTCGCAGGACGGTACACCGGTTCACGTTCCGATCAGCACAACTTCCACGAGCGAGACTGCGACAGTGGATGTCACGAACCTGCCCACGAATGTGCAGGAGACGTATGCTTCCTCTGACACGAATCCGTCTGGATCACTCAAGTTCACGGCAGATGCTTCAAGCCCGCCAGGCACTTATAAACCGTATATCCTGGTCGTCTCTGCCGGGCAGACTGCCAGCACCAGCTTCACTCTCGTAGTAACGGCGAAGTAGTCGGCCAGAAATACTGCTGATCCCTGGTGACTCAGCTGCCCGGCACATGCTCTTCGGTAATGTTCCAGTGATCCAGGATTGCATGCAGTACCGTACTACCGCACAGCCACGCTGATTCCAGCGCCAGCCTAGAACCGATGTACGGAGCCGTGACCGATTCAACCGCAGTGTGGCCGGGCCGTGGCATGGAGTAGTTGCTTCCTGCCCGCAGCACCATCACCCGGTCGACATCCACGCGATGCATCCTGCCCAGCCGCTCCAGCGCCTGCATAAAGCCGGAATCTTCCATCTCCGTCATGACGAAATTGCCTTTACCGCTGGTGTAAAGCGAGACCCAGTCGTTCGCATACTGCGTCATAATCACGCCGTGCCAATAGTAGTCAGAGGCAAACGTATCGCCCATCAACACGAATGGCGGCCGCTGTGCGTTCGGGAACCCGGTAAAGCCGGAACGGAATTCTGCGACCACCGGATCATCGCCAAGCTTCAAGTTGCGGGTCTGCAGATAAGCCCAGGCAGCCAGCTTCGGATTGAGCGTGTACAGGTTTGACCGCAGCCATGGCGCATCCGGCAGTGCCGCCGGATGCGGGCCTTTCGCACCATTCGGGAAGATGCCGTAGGGCCAGTCTGCCGGCGCCTCGCGCGGATCAATCTCACGCGCCACATCGCCCACGACGTAGTTTGCCCAGGCAGCCGAACCGATCGATGCGTCGTGCGGATCAACACCAGCGATGCCATTGATCAGGATGTATGCATGACTCAGGTCGAAGCGCGGATCAAGACCCAGGGCCATCATCGAAGCAGTGGCATTCACCAGCGTCGTTCCACTCACCATGCCGATGACTGTGTGGTCGGCGTTCGTTCGCAGTGGATGTACGCCACCGGGGAAATTCAGAACCTCGGCAAGATGCTCTCGTTCCACCCAGAACTGGAATTCTCCTGGAATATCCCCCGTGTCGGCACCTACTTCGAATGTCGTCACAATGACTGCACGCACAGGCCACGGTTGCTGAACCGGCACACCCGGTTGGGCTTTCCCCGCAGATAAGGCGAGCAGAGAAAGGCAGACTACAAAGAAAGTGCGGCATGCGCTAAGCAGATGGCTTCTCCTGGTCTTCCGATTAGATCGGCGACCTGTTCAGAGTCCCATAACAGCGCCTGCTTTGCACGCTTCCCGTTCACTCTTCATACAAGTGCTTCAACTGCAGGAGGATCAACGACCCGGAAGAGCCGCCGGATACCGGCTGCGATCGCGAACAGGATTATCAGCAGTTCATAGCTGCCATACATCAGCCTGGTATGAATCACATGCGGCACCAGCAGGCATGGCACGTATAGGATGACCAGCAGCGCGATCAGCTTCCAACGATCAAGTCTGAACACGACTGCGAGCACAAAATAGGCGGCAATCAGGGCCAGATACGCGTCGTAGTGCAGCATCCGCGGATTGACGATGATGACTGTCATTACCAGCAGTCCCATCCACAAGCTCGGTTCACGTACATCGGCGCCGCGCCGGCGCAGTACAAAAAGCATCGCGAGGATGACTCCTGCCACCAGTCCATGCAGCGCATAGGCTTCAATGCCGAGCGGCCGATGCAGCTTTTCATCGAGCGAGCCGACCACCCCGAAGACCCCGTAGCCATACTGATGCTCGACCTTTACCTGCTGCAGAACTGCCCACTTGTAGCCGGCATACAACGCGGGAGTAAGCTTCGACTGCGCTGCATAGATGACGCCGGCACCAGCGCCGGTGGCAATACTCTGCAGCCACTGCCGCCTGCCTGCCAGCAGCGGAAACAGCAGCATGAAAACAAACGTGATCTTGACCGCGCCCGCCAGCAGGACCACCAGGTAGAACCATTCCCAGCGATTCTTCCTGATGCCTGGCATGGCAGCCATCAGCGCCGCCAGGTAAAGACTCGGTGCGACATTCGCACTGTAGAGCGCCTTCATGCCCGTGAATCGCGACTCGGCAAGCAGTACCAGCATGGCGAGCGCGGGTGTAAACCAGTAGGCGCGAAGATAGTAGCGGGCCAGCACAAACGGCGCCAGCAGGACGCAGGTCAGATGGATGAACGCGACCAGCGCCCACTCTGATTGGCCCGGCATCACAGCGGCAACGCCACTCGCTGCATACAAAACGACCGGCGGATACACGAAGCGCAGACCCTCGAACATCTCCGAGTAATAAGGATTTGTACCGCCTCGAAAGAAATGCACAGCGCGTGCGTAGACGTGCATATCTTCCATCCACTGATACAGAAGGTCATGGCGGGACTGGAAGAAGTACAGTCCGGCGAACGCAGCGAACGTAAACGCGATCAGCCATGCGGGCGGCGGTAGCATTCGCCTGGCACTTCCCTCCGGCAGCAACTCATTCATGAAACAGACCCTTCGCAAAAAAGCATGTGCGGGCAAAATGACCGCCTGTGGATAGTAACCTGTCCCGGCCTTGATCCCGACGGAACGATGGTACCTTGCACGTTACGGGTTATCAGCAGGAAGTGCGCAAGCCGGACGCAAAGAGGAATGGTCACCAGGCGCGGCTCATTTAAAATCCTTCCGTGCAAAGGCTATTTCAGATCCTCGCCCTGCTTGCTCTCCATGCGTGCTCACTCCGGGCACAACAGGCAAGGAACGTCGAGCCAGGTTCGACGGAGGAGAAGCTTTGTGCGCAGGCCAGGTCTACGGTCGTGCAACCACCTGACCTGAAAGGCCCGCTGACCACTGCGCAGTTGACCACCTGCAATGAGCGAGCGCTTTATTATGGTTTCGCGGGCCAACCGGACTTTCCCGCAGCACTGCAATGCGGATGGTACGAATACGCGCATCCTCAGACGACTGAAGGCAACATGTTCTATGGCCCCGGCATCCTGTCGATGCTGTACGCCAATGGTGAGGGCGTCCCGCGGAATGCTGATCTTGCGGTCCGCTTCGTCTGCGAGAATCCCTGGGCTGCGCCAGCAGAGCTGCAAGGTCGACTCACCCACCTCGAGAAGCTGCGGAACACTAAGCCGAGCGGCCACTTTGATCTTTGCGACGACGCGACCAGCGGCCCGAGCGAGGGCGCGTGTGAGGCCATCAATGCCGGCAAACAGAGTAGAGAGCGCGAGCAGAAACTCTCTGTCATCGAAGGGCATTTACCTGCCGCAGCACTCCCGCGCTTCGCAACCCTCCGCACAGCCGAAAAAGCTTTCGAAGATGCCCGATCGGAAAACGAAGTGGACCTGAGCGGAACAGGCCGCGCAGCTTTCGAGATTGCGGAGCAGCAGAAGCTGAGCGACCAGTTCCTCCTCAACCTGCAGCGCTTCAGCCACAAAGACGTTCCTTCCGCATCGAAGAAAGACCTTGCTTTGCTCGACGCCCAGCTCAATGCCGTTTACCAGCAGTTGATGCATGCGCCCGGTGGCCAATGGCAGGGTTCAACCATCACGCCGGGCGGCATCCACACCACGCAGCATGCATGGCTCAAGCTAGTCGATGTGTGGGCGGCTTTCGCGGAAGCTGCGTTCCCCGGTCTGCCGTCTGAAAGCGTGCAGGCTCAACTGATGCGTCTGCGCCTTCATCAGCTACGTTCGTTGCAACCGCAGCCCTGAAGAAGCATCAGCGATTCGCCCAGGCCATGCCGTCCGGTTCGCCGCCGGCCTCGATGTGCCCGGCTACCTCGAGCTTTCCAAGATCAATCACTGCGACGTAATCGTCCGCGGTGCAGGCAACAAAGGCACGGGCACCATCGGGCTGCATCACAATGCCCGCTGCGCCATGCCCAATCCCTAAGCGCTTCACCTGCCTGCGCGTGTGTGCATGCAGGATCACCAGGTCAGTCCCGCCGAGTGTCGAGATCAGTACATATCTGCCATCGAGCGTGAACTTGAGCCGGTTAGCCCCTTCGACATCGGCAGCAAGCGTCGCCACCACCGACTTCTTCGCGAGGTCGATCACCGACACCGTTCCATCCTGCGCATTCGCTACCCACACTTCCCTGCGATCCGGCGACACATCAAAGCCCTCTGACCCATTGCCCACCTTGACCACGGTCTCGTTCCAGTCTTTACGCGGAGGACCACCCCCTGGCGGGCCCGGCGGCGGTCCGTGCTGCCCTGGCGGCGGTCCGTGGCCTGCGCCCGGCCCAACTGGCGGCGGACCCATGTGCACTTCTTCCTGCGCGATCAGGCTGACGGTTCCGGAACTGACGTTGGTCGTTATGATCTGCTGCACATCGGGCGAGACGTAGATCATGTGAGTACGGTTCTGCCCTGTGCCGAGGATCCAATCCACTTTCTGCGTCGCAGGATCAAAGCGCCCGATCGCTTTGGAACCCTCTACCGTGAACCAGACCTTGCTGTCGACGAAGGTCAATCCGTGCGGACCCCGCAGCGGACTGAGATCAATCGACGGCAATGCCTTCGGCCCGGCCAGATCAATCACCGCCAGTGTGTGGAGTGTGCCCCCGCCATAGTTCGACACGTAGGCTGTTCTGCCATCGCTCGAAGCAATCACTTCATGCGGATCATCGCCGACCGGCGCTTTACCGGTGACCTTGAGCGTCAATGGATTGACCATCGCAACCGTGTCATCGCGCTTCGAAAGCACCAGCAGCGTGCCGGCACTTCCCTGCGCGAAAAGCAGGGATGAGAGCAACAGGCCGGCGGACAAGACCAACGCGTGCATGCGGAATTTCATGGCTTGAGCTTACTACCAGTGGGCTCGCCGGCACATGCTACTGCGCCAGCAGGTCGAGCTTTTCCGGGGACAGGATACGAAGACTTGCACCCCTCCGCACGATCAGTTCGTCTTCCTCGAACTTCTTGAGCAGCCGGGTCACTGTTTCGCGCGAAGTGCCCGTCATGTTCGCCAGTTCCTCGTGCGTGAGGGCCATCGTAAACCGAAGACCTCCATCCTGTTTAAGCCCCTCCTGCGGCTTGTCACAGGCGGATCGTCGTCCCCAGTCCAGCAGCAGCCGGGCCAGCCGCCCACCGGCAGAACCGGAAAGGGCAAGCCGCCGCGCGTCCAGAAATACCTCGCGATATTCCTTCGCCATGACCTGCGCCGTCTTCTCGCCGACCTCGGTAAACGTGTGAAGAAACTCAGCGAAGGCTGCACTCGGAATACTCTTCAGCAGGGCAGAACCCAGCGTCTCCGCAGTCACTTCATACGCAGTCTGGTTGAGGACAGCGCTCAGTCCCAACAGGTCGCCTGCCTCAGCCAGCCGTAGAATCATCACCCTTCCATCGCGAGCCATCGATGAAAGCTTCAGCTGCCCCTCGCATACAACATAAACAGCAGTCGCCGGTGAGTGCTCACTGAAAACAATGGATCTGCCGCTCAGCTTGAGCGGGGTGCCGATATCGTCCAGCGCGCGCAGGGCTACTTCGTCAAGGTTGCAAAACAGGCGAAGGCCGCGCGCGCTGCAGTCCTGGCAATTACCTGCAGGACGGCGGGTGGGCAACTCGGGCATGAAATGCCTCAAACGATCAGGCGTCTGGGTGCACGCCTGTCCTGAGAATAAGGCAGTTCTCCGGCACTTGCCACTTATTTGCGTACTGACCGAACTGGCTCCATCTCGGCGTCACGCTCTCGCGCGCTAAACCTGCGCGACGGCAACCAGGCCGGCTACGCTGCAACCTTCTGCTCGCAGTTGATATTCATTACCGGTCTCGGCCGCGGCGTTTGCCTGTACAGCCATCGTAGTTGCTGGCCCGGCTTCCGCCATGTCTCGACCACGCAGCTTTGCGAACAATCAGGACAAAGCCAGATCATCTGCCTCTGCGCGCGGACGGTCGACACATCACACTCGCCGCTTCCTTCAACTTCACGATCGATGCAATAGATGTTGCCGCTTCTTAGATAGAGAGCCTCTACCTGGCATGCTGGATTGGCGCATCGCATCGATTCCTCACTGTCTGCATCGCAACCGATGCGGTTACAGGAATTTACTGTGCTGATCGAGGGAACTTCGTCAGTAGCCGCTTTCAGCCAGAACGCCGGTCAACTCGCTGTGGCGTTCACGTACAGCGTCATTCATCTTCGCTTCATGAGGAGCAGTCATGACCGGGCATTCCGCGCGGGCAAGTACCTTGTAGGCCGTGCTCTCTGTCAGGGACGTAAGCGGGATAACGCCGCTGACCCCGATCACAATCAGGTCAGCCGACATTTCGTCTGCCATCCTGCAAACCTCTTCCGGCACTTTGCCAAAGACCGCCTCCACGTTTGTCTTCAGCTGGGAAGCGTCCATGCCCTGCAGCAGTGAGCGCAGCGCGGTGCGGCCCCATTCAAGTGAACGTTCGGGATTCACGTCACTCTTATCGTTCCGGTTCAGCACCAGCATCAGCGTGAGCTCGGCATGGTTCGCCACGGCCAGCTCGATCGCGAACTGAACGCCGCTGCGGAAATTGCCTTCAAGCGAAACGGGATGGAGAATGTTTTTGGGCGTCTCGTGCAGCTTCTGCGCGCGCGCTCTTGGCCCGACAGCGAATACCGGCACCTGCACAGTCCGCAATAGTTCAGCTGCAACCGAGCCAAGCGTCAGCCTTCCCAGTTTGCCCCGGCCGTGTGTCCCCATAATCAACCGCCCTGCGTGCATCTTCCGGAGCTCGCCGCCAATCACGTCTGCAGCCAGCCCGAATGCGACGCAGACCTGGCAACGAACACCTTGCGCTTCGATGGCAGCAGCATGCTCGTTCAACTCGTTCGTGATGTCTTTCATCACCTTGGCCATGTCAATGTAGGGTCCTGGTGAATCCACCGGCATGTTGTCCCCCGGAGTGATCGCGCTCACCAAAGTCAGCCGGGCATGACTTGCCTTCGCTTGTGCTACTGCACAAGGAAGCAGGAATTCCATGTCGGTACGATCTGTGGCAACAAGAATGTTTTCCGGCGCAACCAGTGCGCCAATCTTCGTCGACTCAGCGCTTGATAACTGCATAGCGTTCACCTCTCACATCTGCCCCAAGTATGTATTCCCCGCCGGGGCACTGCAGTGATGGCGGTCACAGGACATTCTTCAGCCCGAACGAAGCGCGACCAAAGCAGCCAGGCAATTTCCGGAAAGCTGGAGGGCGAGTGCAGATTTAGCTATAGTCCTACGTGATGGAACAAACCCTCGCCCAAAACCTCAAACTGGCAATTGATCAGGATGATCCTGCGGCAGCGAAGCAACTGCTTTCCGACCATCCGGAATTGAGGGCTGCGCCAATAGGCTACGGCGGCGATGGACCACTCACCTGGGCAGCTGAATGTCGCGGGATGGTGCAGCCGTCGCCCGCACGACTCGCTATCGTGGAGTGGCTCATCACCAGTGGATCAGACATACACGAGGGTGGCGACGCTCCCCTGATGCGAGCAAGCCTGAGCGGCACCCGCACACCAATGATGGCACTGCTCGTCAGCATGGGCGCAGACGTGAACGCAGCCTGGCATGGTTCCTTCCCGATCATCTTCGCCCCCTGCGAGACACTTGATCCGGCTGCAATCGCCTGGCTTCTGCAGCATGGCGCCGATCCCAACTGTGGTCTCACGTCTGTATTGCGATCGGCCAACAGCTCCCATCCCGGCACTGCACTCGACTATCTTCTGGGAACATACCTCCGCAACAGGGAAGCGTTGAATGCATCGATCCAGCTGCTACAGAATGCCGGCGGTTTTACCCGGTATGACGAGCCGGGAGTCATTGCCGCCATCCGCGGGGATATCGACGCAATAAGGAAGTTCCTGCAGGGAGATCGCGCTTTGATCGAGAGGAAATATCCCTCTCTCAACATAGGAACGACCGCCGGCCGCATGCTTACTCTCAAAGGCGCAAACCTTCTGCATGTCGCCGCCGAGTTCGGACAGGTGGCAGTCGCCAAGCTGCTTCTGGACGCCGGCGCTGACGTGGATGCGCGTGCCCTTATAGACGCAGACGGTCAGGGAGGGCAGACCCCGATCTTTCAAGCCGCCAGCCAGAACAACGATTTCAGTCTTGAAGTGGTCCAACTCCTCATTTCCGCCGGCGCCGACCTGCATGTACGCTGTCGGCTCCCGGGCCACTATGAACGTCCGGAGGAAATATTTGAAGGAACTGTCCTCGAGTACGCTCGGCTCTTCCCCGGGAGTGAGAATCGAACGTGTGAAGAGCTGCTCCATGCGCAACAGGAACAGTGAGCGGCAACCCGCATAAAGCACATTTTCTGATGCCGCGGTATCGTGGAGCAGTATGCCGAATGAGGTCCAACCGCCGTCGCAAGTCCCGGGTACTCCCGTCTCCACCCAAGCTGGCGGCGACCCCACGGCAGAGTTTCTGGTCAGGATCATCCCGTCCTGCTCTGCCTGCAATGGGTCGCTCGACGGCCACAACTACCGCTTTTACGCCTGCCATCCCGTCCCGGCCGCAGACGCGGCTGATCTGCATTCGGCTGCATTTCTGCAGGCTATTCACGTCGAAGACTGGGCGACTGTACAGTCGATCCAGTTGCCCGCTGTTGACCAGCCGCTCTATGTCCTTTTCGCGATCGCCTGTCCGCATCCGCCCGAAGGCAGCGGGATGGCAGTGCTTTTGTTAACCCAGCCCGACGCCCGGTCACGGCACACTCTTCTCGAACGTATCGCTCTCACTCCGGGCAGCATGGCAGCGCTTCGTGCTCAATGCCCTACATGCCCATGGATTGCCTTGACGCCGCTGCATCTTCAGCAGCAAGCCGTTTAGCCGGGTACTCGACACCTTTCAGCGCAGCGTGTTCTCCCGACTCACACGCGCAATCATGCTGGCTCCCATTGGCGCGTCCCTGCCGCCCGATCAGGCGACGCCGCCTCTATCCTGGCCATTCAAGGCTGATGTCCATGCCCTGGGCTTCATTCCAAACGTCTGACTTTGACTTCGAGCGCCACCCTGGCATGGATTAGGACGATCAGGGCATCCGGATAGCTCTCTCAGGTGCAAGGGTCACCTGGTCAAAGACCCCGACTGCGACACTTTGAGCATTTCGGAGCACCCGGAACTCCGCTGAACCTATCCTTACGACAGTTCTGAGCCGCAGAACCAGCATGTAGCTACCCGGGATTTGCTGCAGTGCCCATTTTCGAAGGCCTGCAAACTGTAATGATTTGTACCGAATTGAAATTTATTTCATCGGACCTTAAACTGAGGCCTGCATACGCTTTGCCAACGTTTTTGTCCGGCGAGGCCCTCTGCATATCTTGACGAAGGTACTCAGGCGTGGTTACTGTGGTGAGCGTTCCACATCCGACCTGCGTTGTATTGACGGGCTTGTACTCATAATGATTCATATTTTCATTTTCTTGTTTTTCGGGTCTGCACTCGTCGTTGGGCTATATTGCCTCTGGGTTGCTCTGCGCGTGGAAGTCAACCGCGCGCCGAAGTCAATGCGCTTTAATCACCATGGTCTCCATCCCGCGATCGGCCATACTCCCGCCCATCCTGCGCCGCACGTGCGCTGACGGCTTGTTTCCTCGCTCGTCTTGAAGAGTTGTTCGCACGCCTCGGGGCGGGGCTTTGATCCACATCGAAGCCTTGCCCGCAGCAAACCTGTCTTACTTTTTGAAAAGGTTTCCCATTGCGGGAAACGCCTGAAACTGATTCCCGTTTCAGTGCTGGTCCGCTCCGGAATAAGATTCCTGCCTTGTGCCAGGGCAGGCTTCACGCCTAGCCTCATCTTCAATGACTCCCAGAAACCTGTACCTGGCACTGGCCAGCCTATGCGTATTGTGGTTGCTCTTTGGGGGTGCGCCCGCATTCGCTGCCAAACCGGCAAAAGTCCACACGGTTGGGCTCGGCTCCGGCAAGCGCGTTCCCTATTCCGCCGCAGGCGATCCGTCGGGCGCCCAGGCAACCGAAAAGGAGCTGCGCGTACGGCCGCTGATTGTCGACGATAAGGTCAAAGACTGGACCACTGGCGACAGCCATCCCATCACCGATCGCAGCTTCGCTGTTCGGCGTGCCCTTCGCCTGAATGACGCACTACCCGGCGACAAAGGTGAGCATTGGATCTGGCAGAAGGGCCCCTGGCTGTTAGTCGACCGAACGAATGGCCACTACGTCGCTCTCAAACTTCCGGAGTACGATCCTGCAGTCTCGCAGGTCATCTGGTATCGGGACTACGCAGCCTATTGCGGGCTTTCAGCGAGTGGTAAACAGCTATATGCAGTAGTGGCGCAACTGGGTGCACGCAAGCCCGTCCTCTCAAAGAAGCTGGCGGCCTGGTCCCCGCACGAACCGGTACCCGGCGACGTGTACACTCCTGCATGCGGTACGGCAGCGTGGCAACGCGAGCCTCTGCGTGTCACCTTTCAGCACACCGGAGAAACCAGCGTCAGCTACGACCTGGTTGGCTCATCCGCTGTAATGGTTGAAGAAGGGGACGCCGCAGAGGAGTCGACCGATAACCCTTCAAAGTCCGGCGCAGGCTCTCAGTAGTATCGAGACCGAAAGTCCAGCCCTGGTCATCGACACAGCGTGTCATGAATCAGACCGAGTTACCTGAAGGTGTAAAGCGAAAAACTGTGCTCGCTGCGCGTTTATCTCGAAAAGGCCAACTTGTATTCAGCCAGAGGCACCAAGTGGCATCAGGGTCATTTGCTCTAGACTAGGGGGGTGGAAAGCTTCGAAACCCTCCTGAACCAGGCTGAGATTGCTCACGGACATCTGTGCGCAGGCCAGATTCTTGGCGTACGCATGGCGATGCTCGGCTGCGCGCGGCTTGGCATTGATGATCCGCGCGGCGCCGATCGTAAACGGCTGGTGACCTTTGTCGAAATCGATCGCTGCGCAACAGACGCCATCGGCGTGGTAACTGGCTGCCGGCTCGGTAAACGCGCGCTCAAATTTCGGGATTGGGGCAAAATGGCCGCGACCTTTGTTGATCTGGGCCGTGACAATCGTGCCATCCGCGTCGCAGCACGTGAATCCTCAAAGGATTTGGCGCGCACCATGTACCCGCACCTTGAAAACAAGAACCAGCAGCAGATGCTCGCCTATCGCGAGCTGCCGGATGCTGATTTATTCAGCGAGCAGTGGGTAAGCGTCCAGTTGCCACCCCGCGAATTCCCGGGTTTCAAGGGCGAACGCGTCACCTGTTCGATCTGCGGCGAAGGCATCAATTACGATCGCTTTGTAAGCAGTCACGCTGGAAACGAACCCACCATTCTTTGTGAAGGTTGCGCCAATCCAGCCGCTCGGTACTACCAGCCGATCAACTAAAAAAGCCTGGGCACTGTTACGAGTTGGGCGATCACCAGTCGGATGCACGACTTAATCTTCTGCCAGCTTCATCCATCCGCCGTGGACAAATCAGGCGACTGGGTTTTCGGCGCGATCAGGCGAGCGCATGGCCGAGTTGCAGGATCGTGCTCTCTGCAAAATGCTTTCCGAGAATCTGCACGCCAATCGGCAGACCATCCTTGGAGACACCGGCGGGCACCGAGAGTCCGCAAATGCCGGCCAGGCTGGCAGTGACAGTGTAGATATCGGCCAGGTACATGGCCACGGGATCGTCCGTCTTCTCGCCTATTTTAAAGGCCGGTGTCGGCGCAGTTGGCGTGACGATGGCATCCACTTCGGCAAATGCTTTCAGAAAATCCTGGGTAAGCAGCGTACGCACTTGCTGCGCCTTCCGGTAATAGGCGTCGTAGTAGCCGGAGGAGAGTGCATAGGTGCCAAGCAGAATGCGCCGCTTCACCTCTGCGCCAAAGCCCTCATCGCGGGAGTTGCGGTACATTGCAGAGAGCGTGGACGCGTCCTGCGCCCGGTAGCCATAACGAACGCCATCGAAACGCGCGAGGTTGGAGCTGGCCTCGGCCGTGGCAAGCAGGTAGTAAGCGGGAACGGCATAGCGGGTGTGCGGCAGAGAGACAGTCTGCACTTTGCAGCCCTGCGCACGAAGTTTCTCGATTGCGTTTTCAACCGCTGCGCGTACTTCAGGATCAAGGCCATCGCCGAAATACTCGGGCGGAACACCGATGCGCAGTCCATCGACCGGCTTTTTCAATCCTGCAAGGTAGTCCGGAACAGGCTCCTCGGACGAAGTAGCATCCAATGGGTCGTGACCGGCAAGCACGTGCAACAGCACCGCAGCATCTTCCACAGTGTGTGTCAACGGGCCAACACGGTCCAGCGAAGATGCGAAAGCTATGAGTCCGTAGCGGGAAACGCGGCCATAGGTCGGCAATAGCCCAACTACTCCACAATACGACGCAGGCTGCCGGATGGAACCGCCCGTATCGGTCCCCAGGGTTGCCGCTGCCATATTCGCTGCAACGGCAGCAGCCGACCCGCCACTTGAACCGCCAGGCACGTGATCGAGAGCTACAGGATTCCTCACGGCTCCGTAGGCCGAGTTTTCATTTGAAGAACCCATGGCGAACTCATCGCAGTTCAACTTGCCCAGGACGATAGCGCCCGCAGCTTCAAGTCGGGCAACTGCGCTCGACGTATAAGGCGGCAGATAATCCTTAAGAATCATTGATCCCGCAGTCGCCGGAAGACCCTTGACCGTCAGAACGTCCTTGATCCCAATCGGCACACCGGCAAGCGGCGGCAGCTTTTCACCACGGGCTGCCGCTTCATCAACCAACGCTGCTTTGGCCAGGGCAGACTCGTTGTGCAAAGAAAGATAAGCATTGATCTCCCTGTTCCTAGCACCGATTGTCGACAAATAACCTTCGACCGCACTCACGGCTTTCAGCGTTCCGGCAGCCACGCCATCGCGCACGGTAACCAGCGAATCGACCTTGTTTGTCCTGGAAGTACCTGTTTTAGGGGCGTCGGTCTTGGAAGTCATTTCAGTTCCGGGGTACTTGTCTACGCCTTGTCCAGCAAGGGTCTCGAACGTCATCGCTCGATGACCTTGGGAACCTTGAAGAAGACACCGTCCGTCTCAGGTGCGCATTGCATTACAGCTTCTCGATCGAGCGATGGTAAAAGCAGATCCTGGCGTAGAAAGCGGCGCGAATCTTCATCCCGAGGCGCCAGCATCTCTCCAACCTGGGCCATCGGCTCGACCTTCGTTGTATCTAGTTCATTCAACTGAGCTACATACTCAAGGATCGCATTCAAATCACGCTGCATCGCCGGCTCTTCGTCCGAGGTCAAATGCAGATTGCTTAATGCAGCGATGTGCCGCACTTCTTCGATGGAAACTTTTTCGCGGGGTGTCAACGACATTTGCTTTCCTGATTCTTCAATTTTCAGTCGGACAGGTCATTTCAGTATACGTTCCGGTCCTGACGTGCGCTTAGCGCCGCGAGGATTGGGCGCCCAGGCCAAAAGCGGTGCGCTGCGCGATGCTTAGCAGATCTTTGAAATGTCTACCGGGGGGTCTTTTCTACCGGAAGCGCAGGCACTGGCAGTGCGCATCAGCAGCTTCAGATCACTCAGGAATGTAGCTGACTGCATGTATTCCGAATCGAGTTTGGCCTTGCATGGGGCAAGTCGCTTTACGCAGAATGCTTCGAGTTCATCTTCAGGAATCTCGCGAAGCATCTCCTCTTCGCAACGGAAGATCAATGTGGCCGCACCCGTCAGGCCGGGCCGGAAAGGCATTTCCAGGGTTTCATGATGCGGCAGTTTGGGACGCGGCCCGATCAAGCTCATGTCGCCCAGCAAGACATTCCAGAGTTGCGGCAGTTCGTCCAGCTTGAACTTCCGGAGTCGGGTACCGACACGGGTCACGCGCCTGTCGCCGTGCCTGGTCACTGTGAAATTCTGGTGACGGCTTTTCACATCCATCGTGCGGAACTTATAGATGGTGAACAGGTTTCCGTATCGTCCCATCCGGCGTTGACGGAAAATGACCGGCCCGCGGGAATCGAGGCGCACCCAGAGAGCAATCATCAGCAGCAATGGCCACAGGAGCATCATTGCCAGCGCCGCGGCTGTAACATCCATGACGCGTCGGCCCTTCGACAGGGTCCACGGACTGGCTGCTGCTACCTTCAAATCAAGGTCAACGTCCAGCAGATACGGGATTGTGAGCGTCGCGGCCCGTCGCGTCGCTTCCTGACGCGACTCTGGCTGCACCTCGTTCCAGAGACTTTGCGTCGCTAGGGTTCTGCCCGGTTCGAAAAGACTCATCCGCCGCCTATTGCCGAAAACGTATCGGCTCTGATTCGATCCCAAGTTCAAATGGCAACAAGCAGTGCAAGTTGCAGTCAGCGTGACACTTGTAGACCCACCTGCCGCACAGGTTAGGGTCAGTCACCACACTCTACTGGCAAAGTGCTGACTACCTACTCTATTGTACGATGCAGTTGCGATTCTCATCCTTAGACTCTTTAAACACGAAGTGACAAAGGAAGTTCTTCGAGACAAAGTAGGAATTCTTTTTTCTTTTGATACGTGTGCGGCTTCTTTCGCTGCTCCGGGAACTTCAAACTTGGACGCATCCGGCGGCACCTGAGACGCAGAATCCATTCTAACGGCCAGCCGTGTCGCACGCTCCATAATTTGCAAGAGTGTCTGTATACTCAATAGTTTATCGACCCATGTGACCGATCTGCAGAGTACACCCTACCGGGACACAGCAGATCATCACGAAACTCAGAAGGGCAAGCAGGTTGAAGCCACAAAGCGCAGCGACCCTCCCTGCCACGCATCACCCCGCATCCGACGCTCAGACGCTATTTGTCTTCTATCACTATCTTTTTCCTGACAACGTCGTAAGTGCGGTTCATATTGACGAACTTTGCCAGGGCCTGCAAGACCGCGGATGGCAGGTGACTGCCTTCCCCGCTAATCGCGGGTGTCGCGACGAGAGCCTGACATACGCACCGCATTCGGTGCATAAAGGAGTCAGGCTGGAGCGCATATGGCGACCACGATTTCGTCAGTCATCTTCTTCAGGGCGCCTACTGAATGCTTTCTGGATGCTGTCACGATGGAGTCTGCTCGCCTTTCGACCCAACCCTCCCGCCGCCATCATCGTCGGTACCGATCCCATTCTGAGTGTTGCAGTATCGATCATCTGGAAGCTGGTTCGACCACGCACCCGCATCGTCCACTGGGTCTTTGATCTTTATCCTGAAGCCGCCTATGCCGATAAACTGCTTGCTCCCGATGGCCTTATTGCATCCCTCCTTAAGAAAGTGCTTCGGCGAGCGTATGCAGCGTGTGATGCGATCATTGACATCGGTCCGTGCATGCGCAAGCGTCTGGCTCGCTATCCTTCGGCCGCCCGGCAGGAGACGATTGTTCCGTGGGCCCTTGAAGAACCATCAGCCGTACTGCCGGTTGTCGAAGAAGAACGTCAACAGATCTTCGGTAGCACGCGCGTTGCCATGCTCTACTCCGGAAACTTTGGACGCGCTCACACTTTCGAGGATTTCCTTTCTCTCGCGCGGGCACTTCGCACTAAAGATGCAGTGCTGGCCTTCAGTGTCCGAGGTAACCGGGAAGCAGAGTTACATTCCGCTGTCTCACGCATCGAGGGAGAAAATTCATGCGCCGTCAAGCTTGTTCCATTTGCGCCCCAGGAGAAGCTGCTTGACCGCCTTGCTTCGCCCGATATTCACCTCCTGAGCCTTGCCTCGTCGTGGACGGGACTAGTGGTACCATCGAAGTTTTTCGGGGCCCTCGCGGCCGGCAGACCCGTGCTTTTCAGCGGCAGTCTCGAGTCCTCGATCGCCGAGTGGATTACCCGGTTCGATCTGGGTTGGGTGCTGACCCCAAATAATGTCGAGGAGACCGCTACCCGACTGCTGAGCTACATGGACGACGAAGAAGGCATCCGGGCCATGAACCAGCGCTGCCGGGAGACGTACCAGGAGCACTTCTCGCGGGAAACCAGTCTCAATCGTATGCAGGCCCTGCTCCTGGAGCTGATGACGTAGGAAAGTCAGGTCCGCTGGCTCGACCAGCCGAGGGCTGCGCGATAGGTGGCCAGTGTTGCCGCTGCAGTTTTCTGCCACGTATAGAGCTTCACCTGCGCCAGGCCCGGCTGTCGCCTGGAATGGCGTAAGCCTTCGTCTCCCAGCAGTTTCGCTATGGACGCCGCAAGATCCTCCGCACTGGCCGGATCGAAATAGAACGCGGCTTCGCCGCAGATTTCCGGAAGCGCAGACGTGCGACTCACGAGCGCGGGGCAGCCGACACTCATTGCTTCGAGCGGCGGAAAGCCAAAGCCTTCATACAGGCTGGGATAGACGAAAATCTCCGCGTTCCTATAGAGCGACGCAAGCTGCTCGTCGCTCACGCGGGGCAATCCATGCACCCGTTCGCTCAGCTTCAAGCGCGAGATCTCGATCATCTCATCCGCACGAAAGGCGCCACCACCAGCCGCTACGAGGTGCAGGTCTTTCTGCGCCTGCGCTGCCAGCGCCTGCAGCATCATCGGAAAATTCTTATAGGCCGCCCGCGAACCCACATATAAAAGAAAAGGCTGCCGGCACGGCAGATGATTGCGCTCGTCTTCGCGTTCCGGTGGCAGTGCGGAAAATCCGTGATGAATTGTGACTGCTTTGGCCGGCTCGACGTTGAAAAAACCCAGCAGGTCCTGCCTGCAGGATTCTGAAATACAGATGATCCGGTCAGCCCGCGCATAAACCTTTTTCAGCCGGCCGTGAATGGCCGCGGCATCAGGGAACAAGCCGGGAAAATGATCTGGAGTACTGTCATGATGAGTAGCAATAACCGCGCTTTTTCTAATTGCCGGCAGCACCCGCTGGTAGGTTGTGTGATAAACATCAAACCTGCCGCGCGAGGGAGCAGCCATCGAAGTAAGTGCCTCGTTCAGCGCATAACGGAGTCTGCCCGGCGCCATGGAGGTTGAGATCGCGGAGACACGTGCCCGGGGCCGCAATGAAGGAAATGGCACAATGGAGCGGTTGAATCCGAGCAATAGTTCAGGCTGGAATGCATCCACCGGCTCATTTGCATCGAGCATAGCCCGTACCAGCTCGAAGTAGTAGCGCGAGATGCCACCCGCATCCTGCAACGACGTTACCTGGTGGTCGTAGAAGACGCGCATGGTCAGCGGGTCGACTCCATACCATCTTGACGACTCAGCTTCTGCCGTTCATCCGCACGCAGCTTCCAGTTTCTCAATCTTCGCGCCTTCGCGTTGCGCAATCGGTAAATAAGAAAGCGCAGAGTCATCTTCGAAAATGTCTTGTTGCGGTATCGGCGATGTTGCCGCAGGACGCGCATGATAAGTCGCAGACACTGCATTGCATTCTCCAAACCGTCTTTGTACAGATCGAAAAACGCCTGCTCGGCAAAGAGGAAATTTTCATAGCGAGCAGGCGACATGCTCCCGTCATAATCAAGCATCGTCATACTATGCTGCAGGACAAGATCGCTCGCAAAAAAAACCCGCCAACGATGGAGATAAAACTGGTGGAAGGCATACATGTCCGAATGATCGAGCCAGAAATCCCGGCTGTATCCTCCAATTTGATTCAGCGCCGAGATGCGCAGCATCACGCCGCTATTCGCAGCGAAGACTTCTCCGCCAAGTATGCCTGGTGCCGTTGGCAGGATGGGTTGATCTCGAAACCGCAACACCCGTTTGGGCGAGAGTTGAAACTTTGCATCAAATAGGTGCGGCACGATGGCAGCAACATCGGCCATCGCGTCGACCGTCTGCCGGTACATAAGCATGCCTTCAAGATACGCACGAGTGACGATCGTGTCCTGATCCAGCAGCAGCATCCATTGGTAACCATTTTTATTACATATGTGCACGGCTGCATTACAGGCGCCTGCAATGCCATCGTTGGCGGAGGACTGCTGGTAGCTGAAACCAAAACCGGGTAACGTTGCCGGCTGGCCTGCAGGTACATCAGCGCGGGGCGTGTTGTCCCACACGAGCACCTCGCAGGCTTCGCGCAAGCGGCTGTCACTTCCCAGTGCTTCCGCGACGCCTCGCACCGTCGCCGACTCATGCGCGGACATCCGGTAGAGCACAACGACCACCAGGCAGCGGCCAGCCGGGTTCATCGCGCTGCCGGCTCGCCGCTGTGCCATGGATCAGCCGTTGCCGCATCTCCCTCGGAGCCTGCCACCCATCGTTCAGCGGTCCAGGGCATCTCACGTTGTCGCTTCTCTTGCCACTCCTTGATACGCTGCTGCCTGGGGAGACGCAGCCGTCGACCAAGCAGTATCCAGGTCTGGCGGATGAAGTGAGAGGGATCATTACGTCTTCGCTGGTTGACCAGCCGGCCAATCAGGCGCAGAGTATGCAGCCATCCTTCGGCCCGGGTACCGTACAGATCGAGCGAGGCCGCTTCATCTTCAAGATAATGTTGAAAGCGCGCTTCGCTCATAGAGGTTCGGTCTTCTGCGAGAGACAGACGATGCTCAAGTTGTATATCGCCAGCGACCCATACCCGAGCACCGGACGTACCGATTGCCCGGAACAGTGCGTGATCCAGAAAGTCGAGCCAGAAAACAGCATTGTAACCACCGTTGTTTTTGAGCCAGCTTACCCGTACAAGCGCACCTGAGTTAAAAGCTCGTACATCGCCGCGTGCAACACCTTTAAAGCCTGCGGGCAAGGCGGTTTCGTACCCTGTCTTCGCAAGGAATGGGGAATACACTTCTCCACTTGCGCTCATCAGTTCAGGGACGATTGCAGCAATGTCCTCACGCTGGTGAAGCGCTGCGACTCGCGCGAACATCTGGTGCACGAAGTCGGAGGGCAGTACAGTGTCCTGATCGAGGGTCAGGAGCCAGGCCGCGCCGTTCTTTATTGCCCTGTCGAGCCCGGCGTTGTAAGCCCAAGCCAGACCCGCATTCTCTGCTCGCGCCAGATATTGGACCCACGCCGGTAGATCTAGCTCGCGGCGCGAAGTAACTTCGTTCTCACAAAGCAGAAGATTGAACTGCAATCCGGCGGGTAAATCTTTGACCTGTGCCTGGAGACTCTGCCAACACGGCGAGTCTTCCGGCGCGCAACGATACAGCACCAGTACTGCCATGATGTGTATTGAAGCAGGGAGCCTTTTACTGACAACCGACGTTTCACTTGGGCCGGCAGGCAACGATGGGCCTGAAGGATCTAACGCAGACGCGGATTCCATCTGAGTGGAATCCGGTTCGACCTGACTCAAGGATGCTGGCCGCGCAGTGCAGCTTTCACTGCCCACATTTTCAGGTGAAGGCGCGGATCTTCATCGATATAGTCGTAAAGGTATAGGACGACACAGCGGACGCAACCCAGGATAAAGCCACCAACTGCTCCTAGAACCGTAAATAACGCAGTCTTCGGGAAATAGGGCAGTACCGGTTTCTCCGCCGGATCCACTACCTGCACGACCGGCGCAGACTTAGCTTCATCGATACGCGCCGCTTCCAGCTGCTTTGCCAGTAGTTCATACAGGGTGGTGTGATACTGCACGTCGCGCTCTTTGCGGATGTACTCGAGCGAGAGTCCAGGTACCTGTGAAGATGGAATGCCGAGATCGTCGTTGCCTGCCGCGCCGGCTTTTCCGCGCATGGCAACAAGCTGCTTGCGCAGGCCTGCCAACTCGGATTCGGTGCGGATGACGTCTGGATTCTCATCAGTCGAAGACGCGCGCAGAGCGGAAAGCTGTACCTCCCGGCTCGTAATATCGGCCTGCAACTGCGAGATGCGGCTGATCGTCACCGATGTCTGACCCTGCAATTGAATGACGCCGGTCTTCTCTTCGACCTCCTCGAGCGCCACTTCGGCGTCGGCGAGTCTGTCTTTTTCTTCGGCCAGTTGCTGGTCAAAAAACAAACGCCGCTGCGAGGCCTGGCCGATCGCCAGTGAAGTGTTCAGGGCGTGGAGTCCATCGGAATACGCGTTTGCCATGTCTCTGGCGCGCGTGGGGCTTTCGTCCGAGACGGTTACAGTGATCAGTCCATCTTTGTCGCTGGCAATCTTAGTACGCGAAGCAAGCAGCCCGGCAGCACCAGGTACTGAATTGATTTTGTAGGCCTTGGTAAGGTCGAAGTCTTTTACGATTTTCTGCGCGACCGTCCGGCTCTGCAGCAGACCGATGTACAGATCGGAAGGGCTCTTGGCGCCGCCGCCAAGTCCACTCAGGGCACCGAGAGCACTCAGCTGGCCGAGCAGGGCTGAACTACTCTGCTGCTCCTGGGGCGGCATCATCACAGCATCCGCGCGATACAACTTCTTCTGCGCGAGCGACCAGCACAACAGCGAAAGAGCGCCCACCAAGGCAAAGATGATCAGCAGCCACTTGCGCCGGGCGAAGATGAACAGGATGTCGAACATGT
Organism: Acidobacteriaceae bacterium; assembly: GCA_963692885.1. Classification (GTDB taxonomy): domain Bacteria; phylum Acidobacteriota; class Terriglobia; order Terriglobales; family Acidobacteriaceae. The sequence goes on along the minus strand of OY843586.1, from coordinate 4,848,584 downwards.
CGAGGCCCCGCTGCACTTCGGCCTGCGGCGGAGCGATCTCGCTTTGATACGTCGGTGGATACATGCTTCCCATAAATTCTCCTACTGGATCGCCGAGAAGTACGCTATGCCCAGGGCAACGGACGAGAACAGCTGCGCATAATTCGAAAAAGCGCGGAGGCTTGAACCTTTATAAACCTTCTCCGGCACGACGATCGTGTCGCCCGGGTTGATTCCCTCATCCTTGAAGGTGTTACCCCAGAAGGACGTAGACGCTTCCTTGCTCAGGACCGCTCCATCCGCCCGCACGATGAACACATGCTTGCGGTCCGCGTCCCGGTTCGGGCCGCCTGCCTGCTGCAGATAGGCCATCACACGGCCTTTTTGGTTGTACAGGAACGAGCTTGGATCGTAGACCGCACCGACTACGTTCACGCTCGGCGGCACTGCCGGAATCACCAGGCGATCACCATCCTGCAGGGTCAGTGCCGGCAGTTCGGAGACCTGGTTCGCGGTCGGTTTCAAGTTCAGAACGATCCGGCCGCTGGCGCGTAGCAGCTTCAGTCGCGAGACCAACAATTGCGTGGTAGACAGGGTGGCCTGCGAACTGGCCGTGTCCTGCGCGCTCAAGGCGTTCGCCGAGGATGCGACCGCCGCGCGATCCATTTCGATCTCAAGCGTGGACACATAGTCATCCAGCCGGGCCTGCTGTGCGACCCTGGTCGATGCCCTGGTGAACTCTGCTCCAAATAGATAAGCATTCGGTGTCAGACCACCCGCGCGCTCGACAATGTCACGCAGTGTCTCGCCTGGCTTCACACTGTAGATGCCGGCATGCACAACCTCGCCCTCGAGGCGGATGAGTTTGGTCTGCTGCATGAGTGGCACATGGATATCTGCCTCGGAGAAGATAGTGATGATATCGCCCGGTTCGAGCGCCAGGTCCTGTGAAGGATCATGCGCCAGGACCAGCTTGCCCAGGTCGAACGGAATAAGCGTCGTTCTGAAGGTCTTCGGATCGAGTCGCTCGATCACTGCGTACGACCAGTCGATGTCGGGTGCGGGTAGATGAACATCATTGATGCGGTCAGCACCGGCCGTGTTCTCGGTATACGTTCTACCCTGCTGGTCAGCGAGCGTGGTGCCGCCAAGTACGGAGGTCCGGATGTTGCAGGTGACTCCGGGAATCTGCTGTGTTGTGGGCATCGACTGTCCCGTCACGATTTCAGGGGACGCGACGCTTGCGGGGCAATCCGGAAGACTCGAATTCGTCGCTGTCGCGCTCGATCCCATCTGTGATGCGAGCTGTTGATACTGGTCATTCTGACCGTATGCCCCGTTCATAGCCCGGTTGTTAGTGTTTGCGTTGGACTGGTTGTTGTTGTAGTTCGAGGAGTTCGAGGAATTTCCCTGCTGCTGATAGTTATTGCCGCCCTGGTTATTCCCATTCTGCTGGTAGTAATTATTGTTGTTGTAGTTCGTGGTTTGAGCAGCGTAACGCTGCGAAGGATCCGGCTCAAAGTCGGGGCTCGGAATGCCTGCGCGATTACGTTTTTGCCAGTAGTTGCGGGTAACGAGCGCCGCACTGTCCGGAATCAGCTCGCTTAGCTTCATCCCTTCATGCCAGCCGAAACGACCGGGGTCCGCAAGGTTTCCGCGCATGGTAATCGTCTGCGAGAAGCGCGGGGTGATGGGCATGATGCGCAGGATATCCCCGTCATGCATCGTGGTTGACGCCATGGACGGTCTGCTCATCGCAACAGAAACAGTCGTGCGCTCGTGCTTTTCGCTTATCCGCTCGATCACTGCATTCGAAAGAGAGGCCAGGATTGAAAGGCCTCCCGCATCTTTGACGATCTCAGCTACTGTTGTGTCATCCTTCAGCTCGTAGATTGCCGAATTGCGAACACTGCCGAAGACTGCTGCCTGCGCACCGACCGGCGGAATGTAGATCACATCGCCGGGCAGCAGAGAAACATCTTTGGACTTGTCACCGTAAATGAGCAGATCGTAGAGATCGAAGTCGGTGACGACCTTGCCCGCGCGTCGCACCTGGATGTGACGGAAAGAACCCTGCGGCGCCGGACCACCCGTCACGAAGAGCGCATTCACCAGGGTGCTGAGCGAACTCACGGTAAATGATCCTGGCTGGCGCGCCTCGCCTGAAACGTAAATGCGGATCGAGTGCAACTGGCCCATGCTGACTGAGACATTGAAGTTGCGGTAAATCTTCGCAATCTTGCCTTGCAGCGTGGTCTGCAACTGTGAAAATGGAATGCCTGCAACTGCGACCGGACCCACCTGCGGCAGGTACACCATGCCCGTGCGGTCGACCGTTACTGTGGCGTTCACGCTCACCTGCCCCCAGACGTGGACGACCAGTTCATCACCGGGCCCGACCACGTAGTCTGGAGTGACAGGAACCTGCTCGACAGGCGCAAAAGTAGAAGGCGAGCCCCAGAAAAGGTCCGCGCCGTAGAGAGGCAGCGTTCGACCAGTGGAGGACAACACCATCTTCTGAAATTCAGTCTGTTGCGCCAGGCGCAGTGCGCGCTCAGGGTTGAAGCGGTACTGCTGCCACCAGTCATTGGAGTTGTTCTGATTCTGTCTGTCCGTGTAAGTGGGACTGGCGGCAAACCCCGTCGCCGGATTGAAGCCCTGCGCCCCCTGGTACCCTCCCAGGTTCAAGTTACCCGCACCGGCTGAACCACCGCCCTGGCTGCCATAACTGGTACCGGGGCCGCCGGGACCCTGCGTCGTCGGCATCATCAATTGATTCGCACTCGAATCCGTGCCGCAGGTGGAGGGATCGGTGGGATCGCATCCTGAGTCCTGCGCCCTCAGTGCGATTGGCGCCAATAGAACGACGGCTGCGCAGAGAGCAGCAGCGCTGACCCGGAAACTATCCTGCCTTGGTCGCCTCGCCGGATTGCGAGAAGAGGTTCGCACATCCTCTGGCCCCATCGAGATCGAAGTTTCGTGCTGCGTTACATCGGAAACCGCGAAGGGTCGAACCGGCTTCATGAACCTTGCGGAGCGGAAGGGGCTCGAGTGCGACCAGCTGGCAAAGCGGGCTATAAGATGTCGGCGGAACAGGTCAGGCAGATATGAGACCAGTTCTAGTGTCCTAACTCGATTGTTCATACACATACATGGCGCGGAAAACCGCTCGTGAAAGGCTCGCCGTTCACGCGGAGGTTCATAGCTGAACCTCTACCATCTTCAACTCCTTGACTACTAGAAAAGCGCGCTGCTGAGGCTGTCATTCAGTTTAGAGCCTGCGAGCGCTTCGGCAAAGTGTCCTCGCATGCACCCGTTGACCCGCACTCAAGGCACAACATGAATAACCAGGTGCATATCCCGGTGTCCCGCTCCACAGAACTTCGTGCATTTGCCCGGGAAATCTCCGGGTGCCGGGGGTGTGAACAGGACCACGACAGGATGACCTTTCACCAGTTCGGCGTGCATCGCGAGCCCCTCAATCGCCAACGCATGAGTCACATCATCGGAAATGAACATCAGCCTGACCTGTTCACCCTGTATAAGCGTAATCTCCGCCGGAATGAACTCGAACTTCCTGGCATGGATGCGAATTGTCCGGACGGGCGGAGCGGAAGCGTGCGCATGCCGGTTTGCCAGCCACCAGACCAGCCCCGCCACCAGTGCCAGGACAATGCGCAGGAGCAGCCTTTTTACCCGACTCCTTCCGTATTGCTCCATCTGCTGTTGACTCCAGTGGCCGCGAATTGAAGTGGCCCGTGAACATCTTAATTCCAGCAAGGCGGGAATAGCGCTGTACGATCGCTCGCTACTCCCGGGCGGCGTTGCTCTATTTTTCGACGATGAGCGAGAGGGTAGCCGTCTTCTGAATGCCCGGCGCCGACACGGTCAGAGTAACGGTATCGGATACACCTGTGCTGACACCTGTCCCGCTTCCACCACCGGTACTGCCGCCAGTACTCTTGGTTGTAAACGCACAGCCCGCTAATCCGCATAGCAGCAGTACAGCTGCTAAACTCAGCGACCAGCAGCGAGCTCTTGCTCTGCTCAGCGCTCTCCGCTTCTTCGGTACAGCCCAAAGGGGAATGACGAACGCGACTGTGAGCAGGCCGGCATCACGGAATCTTGTCCGGTCTGGTCGCAGTCCACCAGACCTGTTCGAGGCACTTGCGACCGGCAGGATCACGATCGTCACCGAAGACTGTTGCCCGCTTTGCAGCTGCATGACCCCCGGCACACTTCCTCCGCTGGCTGTGCAGGTATAACCGGACGGTGCTCCGCTGCAGCTGAGCGCCAGCGTCCCGGTAGAGTTCCCGACTGGCAGCACGTTCACCTGGTAAGTGGCCGGCGCGCCGCTCACTACAGTCTCAATCGACGCTCCGGATACGGGCAGCAAGCCGACCGCCGTAGCCAGGGAGAAACTGATGCCCTCACCGCTCAGGGCAGTGGTAAAAGTCTGGTTACTCCCCGTCACTGTCAGGATCCCCGTCAAGGGTCCCTCGGTTGCCGGCGTAAACGTCACACCCGGCTGACAAACGCCGCCGGGAGCGAGCGAGCTACCGCAGTTACCTGGCGAAACCTGGAAGCTGCCCGTAGCGGAAAAGAGCAGGCCGGTCAGCGCGGCAGTCCCATTATTCGTGAGGGTAGCCATCTGCGGACTTGAGATGGAGCCGACTCCCTCGATACCGAAATCCATCACTGCCGGTCCAACAGATGCGACCCCTGCCCGTGCTACGCCTGTACCGACTAATGCGATGGTTTGCGCGTTTGCTCCGATGTGGAGAACATCCGCGATCGTCAGCGTACCAGTCCGGCTTCCCGCGACAGTCGGCGCGAAGCTCACCAGTACAGCGCAGTTGCTGTGCCCCACCACTGTGTAGCAGTCTGAGCTAACGATGAAGTCGCCTGAAGTCGAAGTTACGCTTATCCCGGTTAAAGATGTGCCGCCTGTGTTCGTGATGACGACTGTCTGTGCGGGACTTGCCGTCCCTACCAGCTGAGGCGCGAATTGCAACTGGCCGTTGCTGGCGCCACTGAGAGTATCCGTCGCCGGGGACAGACCGGTGCCACTCAGCGACGCCGTCAACGTGACGGCGCCTGCCACGATAGAAAAAGTCCCACCGGTTGTACCGTTGACCATTGGCGTAAAGACAATGCCAACTGTGCACGAGTTCTGGGGCTGGACTGTGCTGGTGCAGGTGTTGCCTGCGATCTGATAGGCTCCAGTCGCTGAAGGCGACCCAAGTGGCAAAGCACTGGTTCCCATATTCTCCACAACGATGTTCTGCGCGGGTGAAGTCGTAGCAATGGCCGTTTGGCCGAAGGTGAGGCTGGGCGGATTCAATCTGACATTCACAAGCGTTCCGACGCCTGACAGGAAAATCTGCGCCTGGCCTGCCGGCAGATTCGCAGACATGGTCAGCACTGCATTCAGTGGTCCTGTCGTCGTCGGATCAAAGAGCACTGTAACCACGCAGCTTCCCGCGACGGGCACAGTCGAGCCGCAGGTGTCTGTCTCGCTGAAGTCTGTGTTGCCTTCAGCATCCTGTGAGAATCGAAAGCCGTCTACCATCAATGCTGCTGTTCCGGTGTTTGTGATCGTGACGGATTGGGGAAGGCTCGGGGTTTGTTCCTGCTGATCCGGGAAGGTGAGTGTGGTCGGAGTAGCCTGAACCTTGGTGAGTGGTTGCTCGCTCACCAGAGCAGTCTGCCAGACGCCGCGGCCATAGGTTCCCGCCCGCAGGAGTCCCGCGGTGCCTGTACCCCATGCCGCGATGGTGGTGACTGGTGCATCTGGAAGCCTGGTGCCAAAAGGACTCCAGCACGATGCAGTGGGATTCGCACAACTGGTAATATCAGTGGCCACAAACACGCCCAGATCGGTCGCCACGTAAACTATGTCGGCATCGCCCGGATCAACCACCAGTCCATTCACCGGAACTTCCAGCAGGTTGGACGTCTCGTTGATCCACGTCAGTCCCTGGTTGGAGGATCGATATACCGTTGGCTGGTTGATACCGTTCCCGGCTATACCCTGGATAGTCGCGTAAACCGTTTGTCCGCTACTGTCATGCGTATCCACGACCACCGACGAAACCGTGAAGCCGCCCGGATTGAAGGTCTGCTGATTCGTGATTCCATTGACCACGATGGACGGATACTGCGAAATATCTGTCCACGCCGTCGGTCCGGTCGTGCTCGCATCGAGCGTTTGTGTGAAGACGTGGCCCGCTACGGTCCCTCCGCCGAGAAAGATGCCGTCGCGATCCGTGCTGTCCATTCCGGCGTAGAGCACCTCACGGCTGGTTGCCACTCCTGAAATCGAAATGGCCCCGCTTGCACCCAGCGCACTGATCTGTGATTCCCCATTACAGCCGGGATTGGTCGGCTCGTTCAAAACGGGGCTCAGCGCATTACTGCTCGACCAGTTCGCCACGGCACCGGCTACACTCCCGCGCCACACCCTGCAGGTGCCAACGATCATCCTGGTGGAATCCTGCGGATCAAGGATCCAGACCGCCGGGTTCAGCAGCGTCTCGCCGTCGGAGCTGGTCTGCGCATCTCCAATGATGGGCGCATACGGAAACAGGTCCGGGTCACATGCGCCTCCACTGCCGCACAGGTAAATCGAGACTCCCGCACCAGCCGCATACCAGTTCATCGGATTTTCAGGGTCGACCGCCACAGACGATCCATACCCATCGAGCACCTGCGGCCACGCTGCTGGTGCACCAGCGACTGCGTTGCTGGTGGCAGACGCACCATTCACCCCTTGTGCCGCCAAAAGTGTTCCGCTTCTGCCCGGATCTGCTGCGATGGACGAGATCTCAGCCAGCGAGCCGAGGCCGCTATTCAGATTCTGCAGGTCAGCCACGCACAACGATTGTTGCTGAATGCCGTCGGTGGTCCGCCAGACACCACTGTCATTCCCGAAGAAGATCATCGGGCCAGCAATCGACGCGGCAGCCACCGCATGCTGGTAGGGAGCTATCGAAGCCACCGGGCAGATATTCACATTCGTCATGTTCTGCCATAACCCGCCCCCGAGCAGCGAATATTTGAAGATGTCATCAGTCCCGGCATACAGCAGTGTGTCCGTACTGCCTCCACCGGCAGGTACTGCCGCCAGCCAAAGACTGTAGTCGCCGTTGCTGATCGCGCCGCTGCCATTCTCGAGTGGCGTCGCGGGCAATTGCTGGCTGAACATATTTGCCACGCCCGTCGAACAGCCATTCCCATTGGCTGCGCAGACATCACGCCAGATACCCTGGTCGGGATTGCCCTGCTCCAGGCTGTTAAACGGGGAGACTGTGAACGCGAACATGTCGCCAGTCTTCGGTTGCACTGCAAGCGCACCTCGCACCATGGGGCAACTCAATGCGTCGCCCTGCTGGTTCGGCCTGGTCGGACAGTTCGCAAGTGACAGGCCCAGGCCCGGCTGACCGGAAACGCGCGTCCACGTGACACCATCCGGCGAACTGTAATAGCCGTGGTACTGCACAGCTGCGAAAAACAACTGCCGGAAAGGATTCCACACGACCGCGGTCGCCGCGTTGCCGATGTAGCCTGTCCCTAATGGAGAAGCGGGTCCCTGGACCGTGAAGCCCGGAGCATCTGTTATGGTCGCAACACGCCAGGTTGCACCTGCGTCGATCGAGTAGTAAAGCCCTTCGAAGCTGTTCGACTGAAGCGCATTCACGATCACGCCATCGAGCGCCTGTGTCACTGCCGCTACTACGAGGTTCGGAGAGACCGTACTCCATGCAAAGCCTGCGAAACCTTCGCCTACAAAGGAGTGCGGCTCAGCGGCACTGAACAGGTTGTCGCTTGATTCATCGATCGCCATCCACGTCACACCGTGATCGATGGATCGCAGAATTCCCTGCCCGTAATAAGAATCGAGTGCATCGTTGGGATCGCCGGTGCCCGCCAGCACCACGCCTGTACCTGACTGCACAGAGACCGCGCCAATGCTCAGTGATCCAAGCCCTGTACTCGACGATGGCGCCAGGTCAGTGATTGGTGCGAAACTCACCTGCGCAGACGGACCAGCAGCGTTGGTCGACTTCCACACACCACCGCCTGTCGTGCCGAGGAAGACGGTATTGCCGCTCGCATCACCGCCGTCGATGGCCAGACTACTCACCCGTCCGGTCACTGCTCCATAAGCTGTCGTGAGTGTCTGGGTCGGCCCAAGTGGCGTCCACGGAGCACTCAGATTGAAGATTGGACTGGAATCGAGCGGCAGAGGGCGTTTCGCGCCGCGTGCACGAGCCATGGCGTGCGCAATATCCGTCATGGGGACTGCCGAATGAGCAGTCAGCCCACGAGCTGCGAGGAAGCGCCGTGCCGCCGCACGCCTCTGCTCTGCGCCAGTCAGCGTCCGCTGCGCATCAACAGCGCGCGCACCGGCCCACAACATCATCACCAGCAACAACCAGGACCAAAAGCGTTTCAAGTAGAACCGCCCATCAGATCAGCCAGTCTCTTGAGACCAGCCTGAAAGTACTGCAAAGATCACAGGCGCGATGCACTCGTTAACCACTGCCTGGCGCCTGGATCGGAGAAGTGAGATCAGTATTCACTGCGCCCGACTGCGCAGCAAGGCCCATTTTGGGAAACGCTACTGGCCCTGGCACGAATGGCCAGTGTCCCTGCAGTGACTGTCCTAAACGGCAGCCGTGAAGGCTTCCCGATACCATGCGACGGTGCGGCGTAGTCCCTCTTCAAAGCCGACCATCGGTTCATAGCCGAAGGCTTCACGGGCGGCCGACACATCGGCGAGCGAATCGCGTACGTCGCCATTACGCTCTGGACCAAACAGGACCGTTTGCTTGAAATCGAGCAACTCTGCCAGCACAGCGAATGTTTCTTTAAGTGTGTGCCGCTCGCCGCAGGCTACGTTAAAGACGCGTCCGGCAACTCTATCAGCCGGCGCCAGAGCAGCGAGCAGGTTCGCCGAAACAGCATTGTCAATGTACGTAAAGTCGCGTCCCTGGTCCCCGGTGCCGAAGATCGTCGGCTGTTCTCCCCGCATCATCTGCAGGATAAACTTCGCCATCACGCCACTATAGGGCGAATCCGGCACCTGGCGCGGTCCGAAGATATTGAAGTAGCGCAGGCACACGGTCTCGAGTCCATACACCTGCCAGTAGCTCTTCATATAGAGTTCGCCGGTAAGCTTCTGCACCGCGTAGGGCGAGATAGGCATCGGCACCATCGTCTCCCGGCGCGGCATCTCCGGCTGGTTGCCATAGGCAGATGACGACGCAGCATACACCACGCGTTTAACGCCCCCAGCCTTCGCCGCATGCAACAGGTTGAAGGTGCCGTTTATATTGCACTCGTGGCTCGGCACCGGGTCCTTTACGGAACGCGGGACAGACGGCAATGCACCCTCATGGAAGATGATGTCGACACCTTCGCAGGCCCTCAGCATGGCGTCTGGATCGCGCAGATCGGCCTCGTGAAAATCAATCTGTTTCAAAAAGGGCGCCAGATTCTCGCGCCTGCCGGTGACGAAGTTGTCGATACCGCGCACGGTTTTACCGCGCTTGAGCAGTGCTTCCGCCAGCGATGATCCAATGAACCCCGCAATCCCTGTAATCAGATAAACAGCCATTCGCCCTCAATTGTTCTTGTTTTTCAAAGTGTAACGAAAGCCGTCGAGGGTCCGGACACTCAGTGAAGCCCAATCGATCCTTGACAGTGTGCGTATCGGATTGAGAGGTGATGCAATTCATGCAAGGTATATACAGCCATTGGTAGACTGGCAGGCGCTGTCGCAAGTACAGCAAACATCCCCCTGGAGGCCCCATGAAAATTCCCGGAAAGCCAATTGCCGCATCTGTCGTTTCCCTGTTCCTGGCCCTGGCAGCACCTGCCGTGCCCGCTCAGGAGTTTCAGCAGCCGTTTACCATCACGAGCGAGACGTTCCACAACCAGCAGACACTCCCGTTGAGCACTATCTTCAACTCTGTCACCAATGGTGTGAATGCCTGCACTCCCAATGGCGCGCTCGGAGGAGATGCTTCCCCGCAACTGACCTGGTCGAAGGCCGTAAAGGGCGCAAAAAGCTATGCCGTCGTACTGTTCGATAAAACGGCCAGCTTTACGCACTGGGGTATCTACAACATCTCTCCGGACACTACTTCGCTGCCGGCGAATGCAGGGGTGAATGGAACAACATTCGGTCCGCAGATCACCAACGACTTCGGCGATGTGCAATATGACGGACCATGTCCGCCGCCCGGCCTGGTGCACAAGTACGTATTCACGGTTTACGCGCTGGACACGAAACTCGACCTGCCGGGAACGTCCACCTTCCCGAACAACGCGGAAACACTTTTCAGCGCCCTGCTTGGACATGTCATCGAACATGCCAGCATCGAAGCCAATTACGCATCGACACCAGCGCAATAAGCGGGACAGTTCGATCTCATCCAGACCCAGACAGCTGCTGTCGACCGACTTAGTAGTCCTGCCGACCCACTTACCTTGTCATCTCGATCGAAGCGGAGAGACCTGCATCTCCGCTTCCTCTTTCAACCTGCAGAATCCTTCGAAGACACTGCCGGGCCCGATCAGCGTGTGCCACTGCCCCATACAGGGACGGCCGTCTCCGTGACCCACACCGGTCCTCCCGGATAAAACGCGCCTTCTTCGCGAATAAATACCGGCGCCTCCCCCTCTTCAATCCATACGCGGATGTCGCCTGGCTGCTTGCCGATGATCGGGGCGACTACCCCTTCAATGCCGCCCAGATCAATCTTGATATCGAAGCAGCGGGCTTTGCGCTTCAGCGTGCCCACCCGAAAGGCATCATCCCTCGTCCCGCTGATATTCAGTTTGACGATGCGTGGCTTTGGACCGGGCGCTGCGTAACTCACCTTGAGAGATGAAGCATCGGCAGGGATGTTCTTCAGCAGCGTCAGGATGGAACCGTTCGCCAGGTCTTCCGGCAGCTTCACAGTCTTCGTCTCGGAGACGGTATGGCCATCCTTCTCTGATCGCGTCGTGACCTGGCCCTTCGCCATGTCGATCAGTACATCGCCTGGGTCCGGAAATGACGGGCCTTTCTGAACGTGGTGATCGGTGACGACGCGGAACGCTCCCTTCTGCGTGAAAACGGATCGTTCATCGTCGATCGAACCATCGAGAAAACGATAGACGAGACGGACCTGAACGCGATCGCCTTGAACGACCTGCGAAAGTTCGCCGGTCCCGATACGTTTGCCATCCTCGGTCTTGAGCGTCAGGTAGCCCTTCTGCGTACCCTCGATAAATCTCACCTTCACCATCTCGGCGCGGGCACTCGGGAGGATAGCTACCGCTCCCATGAGCGTCGCAAACCACAGTCCCTCGCACTCCAGCAGCCATGTGCCCTCGCAATCATTTTCCAGCCACAATTCCCTGCCGTGGCGCTACTGGCTGGTACGATGCACAATACCTCTCTTACCCGACGAGCCCCCGGCAAGAAGGTCCGCCAGGCGCTCCCAAAGAAGTACGCGCTTCGAGACTATCGCCTTTATGGAAAGTTTTAGAGGGGTTGAGCAGGGCGTCGTCGGCCTGCTGGAGATTATGCTCGATCCCTTCGCTCGCGCCACCGCAACTTACGCTGGCGAGCCGGTCAGCGTAGAAGAAGGCCGTGAGATCGCTGTAGCCAAGGCTGCTCTCGCCCGTCGCGAGGCCATCCGCCACGATGAGATTCTGGCTGACTTCGGCCCCTCCCCCGTAGACTTCGATCGCATCGGACGCACCCCGCTCGAACCCTGCGGCGCGAACCAGTAACCATGGGTAAGAAGATCATTTGGACAGACCAGGCAAAGGCCTAGCTCCGAGCCATCGACCCAGGTTGCCGCTTTCCGCATCCTCCACGCTTTGGCCTGTCTCCCCGCCACCGGCGAAGGCGACGCAAGCGCCTCCAGAACATCGACTCGCCTGAATTCCGGCTTCGTGTCGGCGACGACCGCCTGATCCACTCGTGTTCACCCACAGCGACCGGTAAACGCCAGCGCCTTTTCAATCTGTGGCTGTAGATCGCTCATTCTATTGTGGTCCCAGCCCAGCAACTTCAAGTTTCTCTGCAGCTCCCATTCTGGGGTGACGTGTCACCCTAAATCCGATGCCGTAGGCAGCGTGGGCTTTAGGACATTGATTCAGACACGGAACTGCGGCCTGCCAAGGCGCTACGCAGCGGCGACTGAGCTTTGCTGGAGGGAAGTTCGCTACTGCTTCTCGTAGACCAGGATCGTCCTCAGATTAGGACGATCCGGACTCCAGAACTCCTCAACAAGCGTACGGCCGTCCGCGCTGATCTTCATAGAACCTTGGTTAACAACCTGGCCGTTCAGTTTTCTCAGCACCAGGAGTTCGTCGTGATCCATCGTCTTGATCGCGACCGTAATTCCTGGCGGCACACCCGGACCTTGCCAAGCCGCATCCGGGCCATCAAGTGTTAGGTCGACATGTTGCCCTTCTTTGGGGAAGGCGTAGTGCAGATCGCGGCCATGCAGCATTAATGCCAGGAGTTGAGGTCGCGCCTCCAAACGGTTCAGCTCCCGCCAGCCGCCGATAAAACCGGTTGCACCAGACACGCGTTCATAAACAACTTCCTTCGTTTTCAACGGGCGCTGCGATTGGACTGCTGTCAGCTTTATACGCAACGATGCTTCGTCGGCGGACAGCTCCCAATGAGCCATCGTTACTACTGAACCGTTCTTCTTGGTTGCCGAGTCGATCACGAACGCACCTGTCCGTTTGCAGGAGGTCGAATAGCCGGGGGACATCGGATATTCTTTCCCATCGCAGCGGTATCGATAGCTATAGGTCCCATTGTCTGTTTGGTATTCACCTGTCGGCGCGAGCGTAATCGTAAAATTCGGTCCCGGAACGCTGCTTTCCGAAGGAATTAACTTCCAGCTCCCATTCCAAGGCAAGGATTGGTGGCAGCCGAAAATGCCGACGGTGACCACGCTGACAAGTATCCAGTTTTTCGTAATTTTCGCTATTTGGGTCTGCACCGGCACTCCATGGTTGTCGTTCAGTAGTCCTTCGGATGACGCAGGTATCCAGCACGATAGGCTAGGAAGGCACCGATCCCCAAAAGAACCATCAACAACGACTTTCCGGCTCCCTTAGCAATGTCTGATTTCATTAGATAGCCTGACCACAGAACGGAATAAATGATGCATAAGGCAATCGCATCAAACCCGAGCGGGAAGCCGGACACAGCCAAAGCCTGTTCCGAAAAAGAAGCCCCCTCAGGGAAAAAGGCCTGCAAGCATAGAACGAATAGGCTATACACGCCCAACGTTAACGCGGCTTTCCACATCCATATTGGGCATGTCCTTAGTTGATCTCTCCATCTGAGACTGTCGTTTATGAAAGCGATCACCGGAACACCAACGATGAACGTTCCGCGAAATAGGACTGTACCGAACTCCGCGAAAAGTCCCCTTGTTCCAAGGAGGACGCTCAGATGCAGCGACAGCGATGAGATGAATAGCAGAGACTCCAACACCAATAGCAGCGAGATGTATGCGTATGCGAAGCGAGTAGCCACTGATTCTTTCATTCACCTCGTTAGTTCTGTGGAATCCACATCTGGGGATCTTCCATGTACACGTCGCCTACCTTCGTTGCAAACGGATCTACAGGCTCTCCCTCCGCCATGCCCATGCCGATAGTTTGAATCGGGTCAACACCGTATCCTGCTGCTGCTCCCCATCCTCCTACTCCGACACCAACTTGGGCCGTATAATCTCCACTGGTTGATATCCCCCCGCATCCGCCAACACCGGCAAAGAAGCATCCACTTTCGCTCGCTCCACCAGCAAAGCCATTTGGATCAGTCGCCCAACCAGCCGTCAGAGAGATACCGGATCCAGTCCCCACTCCTGGGCTGTAGTAGAAGTTATTTGTTGATGGAACATAAGAGACTGACTGCGAGAAAGGACCTGCCTCCGCGCTTGCCGAATAGAAGTTAGGCAGAATTGTCACGGTCACTGAGTCCCGCATCCCGTAGTTCCAAGAATGCCCATGAAGAAGATTTCCCACGTGGCTCCAGAAGCCACCACCGCCTGACGAACTGCTCTGTTGTTGGGCCTTCGTATTCGGATCTGATGTTAGCGCTTCTTGTTCTGCCGGGCTGCAGCCGACTGAACCGTTACCGGCGCAGCCTTGCGGACTTCTGGCGGCGAGGCTTATATGTCCATCGATATCTATCGAAGTCAGAGGGTTATTCCCTACATAAGCATAAAGGTTCAGAGTTTGTGGATTGTTAAGCTTGGCATACGGTACCGCTTCTTCCTTTGCGCTCCAGTCGGGGGAAATAAATCGGCCCGACGTCGACGAGTAGTACCTGGCTGCGAAGTAGTCGAGCCCTGATTCTGTATCGTTTTCTTTGCCGGTGAAGTGAAGCGGTGTCCCGGTCATATCAGCAGGATAGCAATCTTGATCTGGCGTGCAATTGGTGGCGGGAATGGATGCAAACCGCGATCCGAAAAGAAGGCTCTGGAAGCTCGCCTCAGGTACGCCCGCATAATTGGTTTGCACGCGACGGGTACCCAGCCAATCCGTAAGCTGAAAATTGAGCGAGTTGCCATTCTGGTCATAGCTGGCGAAGAGCTTCCCGGCGGCGTAGACGTTGGTATGCAGCCAGCTACCGGAGCCATCTACCTCCGTGATTTGCTCGCCGGATTGTCCGAGTGCGTAGGCATGTTCTGCTTTATAGCCATTCGTCGCCATATTACAACTGAAAGTGTTGACCTGGCCTTTTTCGACTCGTTGCCCATCTGCGTCATAGATGTAAGCTTCGATCACAGTTACACCTGGAACAGGAGAGCTTTGCACGGCGCATACATGGCCTTCCGCGTCATACAGATAGAGATTTGCTCCGTCATTCACGGGATTGCCACAGCTACGCGTTGCGCAGCGCGACCATCGGATCGATCCGCGAAGCACGCCGCGCCGGCAGATATCCCGCAATCAGGGCCACCAGGGCCAGTAGCAGGATGACGCCGCCGAAAGTCTCCGGATCGGTCGTCGACGTCCCATACAGCAGCGCCTCAATCCCTTTTGCTGCAATCAGCGCCGCTGCTGTCCCGATAGCAATGCCCCCGATGGTCATCCACAACGTTTTCAGCAGAACATCCGCCTGCACCCGTCCAACCGTTGCGCCGAGCGCCATCCGGATACCAATCTCCTTCGTCCGCTGCGTCACTGCATACGAGATCACGCCGTAGATGCCGAGCGCCGCCAGAATAACTCCGAAGGCCGCGAACGTGATGACCATCAGCACGAAAAAGCGTCGTGGCGAAACAGCATGATCCACCAGCAACTGGAGCGGCTTGAACTCCGTCATCGGCTGGGCAGGGTTCATCTGGATCAGCGTCTGCAGGACGGTCGGAGCCAGCACCTTCGTCGGCAGTTTCGTACGCACAACCAGTTGCGCGCCCTCTGCGTCAAACTGCGGCGCGACCCCTGAAACGTACATCTGCGTACTGCCCGCCGTTTCGACACTGCTTTCGCGTACATCCGCCACAATGCCGATCACGCGTGCCTCATTGCCGCCCACCAGCGCGTTCCGGCCCAATGCATCTTTGCCCGGCCAAAGCGCACGCGCCACCGCCTGGTTGATGATCACGACGGCCTGGGTTTTCGAGTTGTCGTCCCAGGCAATATCGCCACCCTCCACCAGCCGCATGCCGATGGACTGCAGATAGCCGGGCGAAATGACATACACAAACGCCCCGCTTGCGCGACCACTCTGGTTCCCTTCACCCTTGGCCTCGATGCCCCATCCGCGATTCCGGCTCAGCGGCAGATTATCCGTAATGCCGGCGGTCTCGACGCCGGGGATGGCCTTTACCCTTCGCAGCGCCTCCTGCCAGATCGCGCTGCGTTTCGCAGCCTTGCCGCCATAGTCATAATCCATGCTGATCGACGCAGCATGGCTTGGCTCAAAGCCCAGGTCCACATCCATCACCCGCGCAAAACTCCACAGCAGCAGACCCGCTCCCACCAGCAGCACGCAGGCCAGCGCAATCTCGCCGACGACCAGCGTCGACCGCAGACGGTTATGCTGCCGCCCGGCGCTCATGCCGCTGCCGGTATCCTTCAACGCATTCTGCAGATTGCCATCGGACATGCGCAAGCCCGGTGCGACACCAAAAATGACTGCTGCGATGATTGCAATCAGCAGCGTCCAGCCCAGTGCAGCCGCGTCGATACGGATACTGCTCAGCAATGGCAGGGCGATCGACCCCTGGTGCGCCAGGTATTCGACGATGGCGAACGCAATCGCCAGGCCCAGAAGCGCTCCTGCAGTCGACAGCACCAGGCTTTCTGTCAGCAGCTGGCGGAGAAGTCGCCCGCGCCCGGCTCCCAGCGCACTGCGCATGGCGAACTCCTTACCGCGGGCTGCCGCGCGCGCCAGCAGCAGGTTTGATAAATTGACACAGACAATGAGCAGGATCATGCCGACGGCGCACCACAGCACGATCAACGAGCGGCGCAGCTTCCCGCTCACATAATCCTTCAGACCAATCACCCTGGCGTGATACTCCGCATGCCATTCAGGATGCTTGAGACTCGCCTGCAGCGTTGGGAAGACCCTGTTGACCTCCGATTGCGCCTGGGCCACGGAGACGCCCGGTTTCAGTCGTGCTACCAGAGCCAGCACATTGCCATCCTCGGCAAAGTCCGCCATGACGAACGGCGTGAACATGTCGACTTTCGCGCCGGGCGAGAAGACAGCACCAAAGTCAAAAGTAGCGGGCAGGACCCCGATGACCGTGACCGGCTTGCCATCCAGATCGATCGACTGCCCGATGATCTTCTGATTGCCGCCAAACTGTCGCTCCCAGAAGGCATTGCTCAGCAGGACGGCCGGCCTGCCGTGCTGGATGTATTCATCCGGCGTGAACAGCCGTCCAAGCATGGGCGCCACGCCAAGCGTCTCGAAGAAATTGTCGGCAACAAGAATGCTGGTCACTGGCAGCGGTATTCCGTGCCCGGTCAGCTTGGCGTTCTCAGGCCCTGTGAAGGCAAAGTAGCCGCTCACCCTGGCAAATGAATGATTCTCCTCGCGGAACTGCTGCGTCGCATTGGTCGTGAATGTGTTGCCCGATTCGCCGCCCTCGCCCATTCCCGGAATGCGGACCAGTTGCTGCGGCTGCGGGAACGGCAAGGGCCGCAGCAGGATTGTATTCACCACGCTGAACACAGCGATATTCGCGCCAATGCCCAGGCCGAGGATCAGCACTGCGACAAGGGTAAACGCGCGGTCGCGCCGCAGCGTTCTCAGCGTAAAGCGAAGGTCCTGCAGCAACACATCGAGCCATGGCAGACCACGCGCAGCACGCTGCTGCTCTTTCGCCTGCACCACCCCGCCGAAGCGGATCAGCGCCTGCCGCCGTGCCTCTTCCTCCGTCATGCCGCGCTGCAGATTCTCTTTCACGGCAAACTCGAGATGCGTGGCCAGTTCGGCGTCCAGTTCTGCGTCGGCAGCCGACTTGTTTGCGAACGAACGCGCGCGGTTCTGCAATTCTTTGAGTGTCGGCATCATGCTTCTCCTTCTGGCGAAACGGTCGTCGACCTATCGGGCGACATGGCCAGCATCTTTTCCATCACTCCAGCGAGCCGATGCCAGTATGCCTCTTCCTTCACAAGCTGCCTGCGACCGGCGCGAGTCAAGGCGTAATACTTCGCCTTCCGATTGTTGTCCGACGTGCCCCACTCGGCAGAGATCCATTCGCGCTGCTGCAGCCGCACCAGGGAGGCGTAGATCGTGCCCTGGTTCAGCAGGATGGCGTCGCCGCTCACCTGCTCAATGCGTCGTGCAATGCCGTAGCCGCGCAGCGAGTCCATGGCCGCCAGTGTCTGCAGGACCATCAGGTCCAATGTTCCCTGTAGAAGATCGAGTTTTGAATCCATGCCGATTGCTTCTCCTGTGGCGATGCAACAGAGGTATCCCACAGCTCCTGTGGAATTGCCACAGGAAAGCTAGAGCTCTCTCCACGCAAGATGCTGCATCACTTCCGGCAGCCGGGCCTACCGGGGTCAACAACTGCATACGGAAGAGCAACGTTCAGGTGTTCGAGATCAGCTTCCAGGCGAGGCGATGGTCTGGCGCCGAACGAAACCGGTGATTGCTTTGGCCTGCATGACAAGCTGGATTCCGCATTACAACATGGGCAAGAAGCGCGTTCCGTCCTGCAAACAATCCTTTGCCACCAAATTCCCATATGAACCGTCAATTAAGAGCGAGTGGAAACCGAACTTTCCGGGTTCACTCTGTTTATGGGGCACTCTTTCCCGCTCCGCAACTTTATGATTATGCAGAGGGCCGCAATGTCATCCAGATTTTCTTTCATCCGCAACAGTGCACTTGTCTGCGCTGCTGCTTTCACCGGTGCCGCCTTATTGCTCATGCCGGCAGTACTTGCCCAGTCCAGTTCCAGCGACGACTACAACGCTCAGGTCAATCCCGGCGTAAACGCGCCTGCCAGCGTTGACTTCCGCACCCAGTACCAGAACCAGTATCCAAGTGGTGGCGGCGGCTATCACCAGTACAAGGGCGGGGACTCGACGTTCAGCCACATCGCTTTCGAAGCAGGCGCGGGCTTTTCAGTGCCGCTGGGATCCACAACGAACCTGGTGCAGTCTGTGGTAGGAACACCCTCAGAGTCGGGCGTGAACCTCGGCAACATCAATCTTAATAGCACCGGTTACAACATCCTGATTGGTGGCGGGTACAACTTTACCAAACATCTCGCGGCCATGATCGAGTATCGCTTTGAGGGTCTTGGCATCAATAACTCGGTCCTGAACACGCTCGCAATCGAATGCGGTACCACCAACTGTCCCTACGGCGTCACTGGCAATTCTCATCTCTGGTCGCTCACCGCTGAGCCTGTCTTTAACTTCAAGAGCAAAGGTAAGTGGGGTGGATACGCAACTGGCGGCGGCGGCTTCTATCGCAACTTGACCAGCTTTAACACTCCGGTCCTTGAATATTACGAGTCGTTCTACGGTGTCATCCCGGAAGAGGGGAGTGCCCTGCTTGACCACTATTCGAGCAACCAGGGCGGCTTGAATATCGGCGGGGGCGTCACCTGGAAACCGAATCCTGAGCAGCACGGCGCGCTCTTTGCCGATGTCCGCTACGAGTGGATCGACACCCCGGGGACAGCAACGCAGACACTACCGGTGACGTTCGGGTATCGCTGGTAGTCGATCGATTCGGCAGATGAAAGGCGTATCCGTCTGGGTACGCCTTTTTTTGTATTGATCGCGAAAAGTGCATCCTGAGCGAGGCCGAAGAACCTGCGTTTTCAAGCGCAGCCAGAGGAGTGGGTTGCCGCATCCTTAGCATCAGAAGGGTGGGATTTAATTACTGCCCGCAGCCGCTTTTGAGACCTTCTTCGCTGCCATCAATGCTTCGATATCACCGGCAGTATGCGGCAGATCAGCGACCAGGTCGACCAGTTTCCCCTCAGGCGTCACGTAAAAAGTGTCTTCGATCCGCACGCCGAGATGCTCTTCAGGGATATAAATCCCCGGTTCAATGGTAAATACCGCGCCCGCAGGCAATGGCTTTGAGTAGTCGTACGGATCATGCACATCGATACCGACCATGTGCCCTAATCCATGAATGAAGTACTTGCCCAGCGGCTGGCCATGCAGGTCTTTGCCATGCGCATTCATGTAATTGAACGCAACCAGGTCGAGCGAGTCGGCGTATTTGTGCGAGGGATCATTGATATGCGACTTACCGGCGACAAACGCGGCCGCAGCAGCCTGTTGCGCTCCCAGCACGATGTCGTAGATCTCCTTCTGCCGGACCGTAAAGTGGCCGCTGGCCGGCATCGTCCGCGTGATATCCGACGCGTACATTGAATACTCGCCAGCAGCATCCATCACCACCAGGTCGCCTGCATGCATCACCTGGTTGTCATCGGAGTAATGCAGCACGGTCGAGTTCACGCCGCTGCCGACAATCGGCGGATAGGAATAACGTTCGCAGCCCTGGGTGAGAAGCGTACTGATGAGGATGCCGGCAATGGCATTCTCATGTACCTCCGGCGCCATCGCCTGGATCGCGGCGCGCTGCGCCATGATGGATGCATTCGTTGCCTTGCGGATGAGTTCCACCTCGCCCGGCTGCTTGATGGCCCGCAGGTTCTCTGTAAGCGTGCGCACATCGCCGGGCCTGGGCGCACTGTCGACGCCCACCCCAAGTGTCGCAGCCGTGAACGCGACGACGTTACGCCCCTGCGACACATCCTGCTGAACCCACAAATTGCGCAGCACGCTGCGATTGCCATCTGCGAGCGCGTTCAGCACGGCGGGCAGCTGCGTCATGTCCTTCACTTCACTAACGCCTGTCCTGGCTACGGCATCCGGCGAAGACGCATCGAGCTTGACGCCTGTGTATAGTTCGAGACGCTTGTTGCGGGTCGGCAGGAACAATATTTCACGATACGTATGCGCCACTGTACTGACACCGGCGACAGGCGCTGCACTAGTCGGCTCAGGCACACTCGCGCCGATGACGACCAGGGCCGCCCCGGGCTCATTCCATCCCGTCAAATAGTAGAAGTCTTCGTCCTGGCGATAGCTGAGGTATTCCGCCGATGGCTCATCCGCAGCGTAGAGAATGGCTACACCGCCTTTGAGAGCAGCGCCCAGCGTAACACGCCGCGCGTGATAATCAGCATCCGGCTCGCGCTCAAGCGAGAATGCAGGTAAAGCCAGGGCGATCAACAGAACAGCCGCAAACAGAACAGAGATTCTTGTGGTCAACATGTACCCCATCTTGTCATCCCGGCCGTAGGGGCGGGATATGCATTCAGACAGCCGCATTACCTGGAAAACAGTTCAGTCTTAGCCGAGCCGCTGCCGATCTGGCGAATGTATCTCTTGGAGTCGAACTTCTTTCCCGTTGAAGCCCCGGACATGAAGCGGATCTTGCCGAAGATCGGCCGCTCGCCCCACGCCCTGTCGAACTTGCCGGTGATCGACCATGCCACTCCCGCATACCCATTGGGATCGCGGCCGTCCAGGAAATAACGGTCATTCATGGCGACGCAATTCTCAAAAGCCTTCTGCGGCGTAGGCGACCATTCGAGGATTTTCTTCGCCCAGTACATGCGCATGTAATTATGCATCCAGCCATAGCGCGTCATCTGCAGCTGCGCCGCGTTCCACAGATCATCGTAGGTCTCTGCCTTGTCCATCTGCTCGTACGTGTAGACCGGGTTGCGCTTGTCGCGGGCATGCTCCCGGAGAGTGGTCTGCGCCCAGGCTTCGGCACATTCGTAACTGTCATAGTTTGCAGTGTACTTGACAAAGTTGACGGCCAACTCACGCCAGCCGATCAACTCATTGATATACGAAGTGGCGGCAGACTGCGGCACCTTTCCGCTGTCCGCAGCCTCCTTCACGGCGAGGCAGATGGTCAGTGGTGAGATATGGCCGAAGTGCAGGTAAGGGGACATCTGGCTGGTGCCGTCAATTTCCGGATGATTGCGCTGGACCTCGTAATCCTTCAGCTTATGCTGAACAAATGCATGCAATAGCCGGAGCGCCGCCTTCGTGCCACCGGTAAATGTATCGACCGGACCCACAGAGCGGTCGAGCTGTTTCCAACCCTTCGTGATATCTTCGCGCACCGGGTAAGAGGCCAGATTCTTCGGCTGCTTCCAGTCGTGCTTTGGCGTCACGTGCTCAGGCCTGACCAGGTACTTTGTGATGCCGGCCTGGAAGTGAGGGCGAAAAATCCGCAGGGCATACATCTTTTTGCCATAGCTGTTGGAAGGGATCAGCACATCCGCGTCCACCGTCCAGTAGGGCATACGCAGCCGTTCGGCAAGAACAGACCGCCAGCGCTCCGGCTCGCGGCAGGGATTTTCATCGCCGATCACCATCGCGGCATTCACTTCTTCCAGAAAACGCTCAAGCGCGTTGTCAGGAGGACGTCGCACGATAAAGCCGATACCCCGTTCGGCCAGATCTTCTTCGATGTCGACCAGACCCTGGTTCAGGAAAATGTAGTGACGGAGATTCGCATGCGGGAAATTCGAGATGGCGGAGAAGAACGCGACAACCGGTAGTCCAAGCTCATTCGCTACGAGGATTGCCATATCGAGCGCCGGGTTATCCAGGCCGCGCTCCGCCCGCTGCATCCAGTACACGACACACTTGCCATCTTTGATCGGGCTCCCGGAGCGTCGGACCAGCACACGCGGATCGTTTGCGATCTGCTGCAGCGCATCGGGAAGGAGTGACTCTTCGGGTGAGGCTTTCGCTGGCGCGGGCCTGGCTGGCGAGGATTTCTTTACTGGCATCTCCCCATACTAAAGCGCGACCTGCCCCCTTGCTGATATGCAGTTGGGCAGGCCGAAAGTATAGGTTTGATTTTGCGGCAGGAACGCTACCAGAGGCCCCAGGCGCGGCTAGTGTAATCGGTCATTGTCATGACGACAAGCACCAGGAACGTGAAGAAGCCGGCGCCTACGGTCAGCATCATCAGGCGAGAGCTCCAGTAGATGTGCATGAAGAACAGGATCACGATCATCGCTTCAAGTACTGCGATGCCGACTGCGAAAATGCCATGGATCAGGCCGACCGGCAGCAGAAACGCCAGGCCTACATTAAGGAGCGTGAGCACAACGAGCGCAGCGAGCACGAACACATACGTGATCGGCTTGATGGGGGTGTGCTCGTTGTGCAGCGTCGGATTGTTGCCTTCAGGAGTGGTCATCTTGGATTGAACCGTATCGCGCTAGTGGACCGGGTGACGATTGATGAGATAAAGCAGCGGAAAGAGGAAGATCCACACGACATCGACAAAATGCCAGTAGAGACTGGCGTAGTCAATGGGCGCTGTGTGGCCCTCGGTGTAGGCGCCGCCGCGTGCTTTCACGTACATGAAAGCAAGAATGCCAATGCCGATGATCATGTGCAGCGCATGCATACCGGTCATGGCGAAATAGAGAGAGAAGAACAGCTGCGTGTGCTGCGCCATATCCGCGGAGATGGGCGGCATACCGGTGTTGTGGCCGGTAACGAAGTCTTCGATGCTGAAGTTGGCACCGGGCACATGGTGTTCGACAAACTTGGAGTAATATTCGGTGCTCTTCAATCCCAGGAAGACGATACCGAGAATGATCGTGACCAATATGGAGTTGGCCAGGGCCTTGACCTTGCGCGCCTCTGCGTAGTGCACGGCAAGCGTCATGGTGAAGCTCGATGTGAGCAGGATGATGGTGTTGAGCGTACCGATCTTCCAATCGAGTGTATTGCTGGCAGCCGCAAAAGCCGGGTAGTACCAGGCGCGATAGACCAGGTACGCCATGAACATGCCGCCGAAAAACATGAGCTCCTGCATCAGGAAGAGCCACATGCCGAAGCTCGACGCGGCTTTTTGCTGCTCCACTGTCTCGAAGTGGTGGAGCAGGTACGCCGGATGCTCGTGGTGCGCGTGCTCGATCTGCGCCTCGATGGCGCTGGAGTGTGCGCTGTGAGAGGAAAGCGTTGTGCTGTGGCTATCCAACGGTCGTCACCTCGGGAACATGCTTGTGCGCGAGCCAGTCGTAGTCGTAAGCTTCGTGATCCATGATCGGGATCTCGGTGAAGTTCTCCTTTAGTGGCGGAGACTGGATCTGCCACTCAAGCCCTGTCGCCTGCCAGGGATTATCGCCGGCAATCGCACCGTACCGCAACGACCACGTCAGGTACAACATCGGCAGCAGGTACCCGACACCCAGCACAGTAGCGCCAGCCGTCGACAAAACATTCAGAACCTGGAATTCAGGAGGATAGGCATGGTACCGGCGCGGCATTCCGAGGTAGCCGAGCAGGAACTGAGGGAAGAAGGTAAGAATGAACCCGATGAACGTGGTAACAGCCGCGAGCTTTGAAACCTGCTCCGGGTACATGCGGCCGGTCATCTTTGGCCACCAGAAATGGATGCCGGCGAGGAACGCCATCAGCATGCCACCAACCATCACGAAGTGGAAGTGGGCAACGATGAAGTAAGTCTCGGTCAGGTGTACGTCCATGCCCAGTGAACCAAGGAAGACGCCCGTCAGACCACCAATGGTAAACAGTCCAATGAAGCCGAAAGAGTAAAGCATCGGCGTTTCGAAGGTGATAGATCCCTTGTAAAGCGTCGCGGCCCAGTTGAAGATCTTGATCGCTGAAGGCACCGCCACCAGCATGGTGAGCAGTGAGAAGACGAGCGCCGAGTACGTCGAGACACCCATGATGAACATGTGGTGCTCCCAGACGAAGAAGCCGAAGACAGCAATCGCGACTGAAGAGAACGCGACAGCGGTGTAACCGAAGATGCGCTTCCGTGAAAAGGTGCTGATCGTCTCCGAGATGACGCCCATGCCGGGGAGAATCATGATGTAAACGGCAGGGTGCGAGTAGAACCAGAAGAGATGCTGGAAGAGGAGCGGATCGCCACCCTTGCTCGGGTCGAATACGCCGATCCCGATCGTGCGCTCAAGCGCGACTAGCACGATGGTGATCGCCAGTACCGGTGTTCCCAGAACCATCAGGATCGAGGCTGCATAGTTGGCCCAGAGGAAGAGCGGCATACGGAACCACGTCATACCGGGGCAGCGCATGCGGTGGATCGTGACAATAAAATTCAACCCGGTGAAGATCGAACTGAACCCGGCGATAAAGATGCCGACGCCTGCGGTAATGACATGGGTATTAACGTAGTGCGTGCTCAGCGGAGTGGTGAACGTCCAGCCCGTGTCGACGCCGCCGAGGACCAGCGTCGCCAGTGTGAAGATACCGCCGCCCATGTACATGTACCAGCTCAGCAGGTTGATCTTCGGGAATGCAAGATCTCTCGCTCCAAGCATCAACGGCAATAGAAAGTTCCCCAGCACTGCCGGGACGGATGGCACCAGGAAGAGAAAGATCATCACGATTCCGTGCATCGTGAAGAGCTTGTTGTACGTATCGGAGGCGACCAGGTCCGGCATCGGCGTCAACAGTTCCAGCCGGATGAGGCCGGCGAACGCGCCACCAATGAAGAAGAAGAACGTGATCGAGATCAGGTACAGCAGGCCAATCCGCTTGTGATCCTGTGTCAGAAGCCAGCTCTTCAGGCCATACTCGCCAGTCAGATAGCTGTTTTTTGGCAGGGATGCGGTGCTCTGCTCCGGGATGTTAACAATGGTCGTTGCGCTGCTCATTGTGGTGAAACCCCCTCCCCTTTCGAGGTGGATGTGTCGGGCGCGGCACGGCCGTTATCCGTTTGCCCTGTAGTGAGTTCATTCCGGTAGTCTGGCGCCGACCTGTCAGCACCGCCCTGCTCCGGAGAAAAAGTAGTTGTGTGTAAGGTCTGCTGGATGCGGTCACCGCTCTTCAGCGTCTTGATATATTCCACCAGATCAATCAGGCCTTCTTCACTGATCTGGCCCTGGTAGGTCGGCATAATTGGTACGTAACCCTGCACCGCATGGGTCGACGGATTAAGGATACAGCCGCGCAGGAAGGCATCGTCAACCGTAACCGAGGTGCCGTTGGCGAGCAGCTCCTTGCCGCCATACAGACTGTACAGGTTCGGCCCACGCCCACCGCCTCCCGCGGTATGGCAGGAGTTACAGCCGAGCGAGGCAAAGAGCCGTTCGCCATTCTGCGCAAGCGACATGCCGCTGGTCGATCCATTCGTCCAGGCTTCGTAGTCGTCCGGCGTCATCACCGTGATGGTGCCAATCATCGCGGAGTGCAGCGTGCCGCAATACTGGCTGCAGAAAAGGTGGTACGTTCCGACCTTGGTCGCCTGGAACCAGACCGTCGAATAGCGGCCCGGAATGACTTCGCGCTTCACACGAAACTCTGGAAGCGAAAAACTATGGAAAACGTCCTGCGAAATCATCGTCAGTTGCACCGGGCGGTTGACCGGTACATGCAGGGCATTGATCTCGTGCTGGCCACCCGGATGTTCAGCCTTCCACATCCACTGCTTACCGATGATGTAGACCGGCATGGCGTTTGGCGGCGGCGTAAAGATGCGGAAATACAACAGGGCTCCCCACACGAATGAAACCATGAAGAGGCCGAGGGGGATGATCGTCCACGTAGCTTCAAGCAGAGTCGAGCCTTCGATCTGTGTCGCCTCCGGACTGCGGGCCCGGCGGTAGCGAACGGAGAACACCGCCACCATCGCAGCCACCAGCAGGAGGCCGAAGATCGACATGATCATCAGATAGGCATAGAGGCCGTCAGTATAGGGCGCTACTGTCGACGCCTCCCTAGGGAAGATGGCGAAGTAGTTGAGCCATTTGACGAGAAACTGCCAAAGTACCGGACTTATAAAGTGCATCTTTCCCTTATCCCGTGCCTGTAGCATTTTCGGAAATGCTGCAGACCGAAGTTTCGATGTCTACTGGCCTTTTCGCAGGGAAAGGCCAACTTCGATACTGCATGCTGGGCCACATATTTTCCAAAAATGCGTTGTTCGTGAAGCTGGTTCCGTTGATGGTGCCAGACTGCATCCTGCGTTTTACGACGGTTCCCGCCAAAATCCTCTTAGAAACCAATACCTGCAAACTAACCTTTGCTCCCGCTATCCCACTGGGGAGGCTTCTGATACTTCGCCTTCTTGCGATCCTCGTTGAACATGGTGCCCATAAATCCGCCGAGCCCCAGCACTGTGATGACGCCGCCCAGTTGCACCACCCGGGCAACGACCAGGCTGTGCCGGTTCAACTGTGGATCGTAGTGGTAGCAATACGTCAGAATCTCATCTACGGGTGACCCTATCTTGTTGCCGGACGCCTCAACCAGTCCCAGTCTCAAGTCCTTCGGCGAGTACTCAACGCCCAGATAGTACTGGGCCAGCTTGCCCTGCGTCGTTGCAATCTCAATCGAACTGGCGTGCGCGAACTGGTTCATCTTGCCGTCAGGTCCCGGCATCTTTACGTAGCCGAACCCTGCCGCATCGCTCACTGCATCGATGGCAGGCTTCTGCCCGGTCAGAAAGTGCCAGCCATCCGCCGTCTGCGGGCGGCCATAGTACCTCAGGTAGCGGGCCTTCTGTGATGCTGCGAGTTTAGGGCCCTCAGTCGGGTCGATACTGATGACGATTACGTCGAAATCCTTACCCGGCGTGAAGTTCACCATCTCAAGTGCGCCTGCCAGACCCTTCAATTCTTCCGAGCAGAGAATCGGGCAGTTGTAGTACACCAGCGCGAGGATGGCGGGCCGCTTGCCGAAGTAATCGCCGAGTGCGACTGTCCTGCCGGTCTCGTCCACGAACTTGGCATCAAGCGGCAATTGCTCGTTCAGCCGCTGGGCGATCGTCACTTTGTTCAGGATATTCGGCAGATGCTCATCGGCCGGTTCGCCCATAGTCTTTTCGCCGGGACCAGCCACCTGGGCGTAAGAAATGAGCGGCACTGCTGCGAACAGGCAGAGCCCGAGCGCCAGCCAGCGGCCCGCACCGCCTGCTCTTCTCACCCGGGTTGTCTGCTGCTTCTGCATACTTGTTTCCCTGTCCTGCTGTGCTACGGAACTACTGCACGCCGCCCGACTGCGCCGACGTGACTGGTCTTGTTGAGACAGGTGTCGCATCGTTCTTTTTGACGCTCGACGTCTCATTCCCTGACGTTCTTTTCGACTCGACGTTCTGCTCTGTTGCCTCGTCCTGTTCATAGGTCGTCCGAGCAAACCCATTGGTAAGCGGAGGCGTAATGGTGTGCGCTTCGTTCATGGTACTGGCGGCGTTATCGCCCTCGGCTGGAGCAGCCGCCGGAGCGACTGGCAGGCCACGCTGCACGATCAATTCCATGGCACGCTCGATCGGAATGCGCACCTTGCCCTGGCTCTTGTCCACCCAGGTGTAGTGATCGAGCAGCAGGTCTTCCTTCTGGTGCATGTCCGCCAAATCCTGGTTGCCGTCATCCATCTGGAGACGGGGCGTCGGGAAACGCTGCGTCATGGTCCTCAGTTGCTGCTGTTCCATCTCGGTGGTCGATGCCATACTTTCGCCGCGCTTGTGTTCCGGCGCGCCCAGCTGGTGCCACTTATTTGGCGGTCCGTCATGCTTCACCAATGCGTTGTTGATCACCTTGCCACTGACATAGCAAAGGATAAAGAACACAAAAATGAAGGCAGCGAGCGATGTGAGAAAAATCGCGACGCTCGACGCATTGACGTCACTTGCCTCGTATCCAAGGGACGGGCGCGCCTGCGAGTCGGTGACTTTGCCGTGGTCCGGCGCATTCAGATTTTTGTCTTGAGGCTCACGCATTGGCATGCTCCGGTTCCAGTATCTCCGCCAGGTGCGGATCGTTGATGGGTACCAGCGCGCGCTTTTTTAGCTGTGTGAAATAAAACGCCAGCCAGAACGCAATCATAGCCACAGGAATGGTGAAGTACTCAAATTGTCCGAAGGACCAGCGCAGATGACGGGCGGCATCGGGGAAGTTCGGCTCGATCAGCCACCACATATCCCAGCAGCGGGCGAACAGCATCCACTTGCAGACCAGCACCAACCGCTCCTTGTCCCGCTTCAGATCGCGCGAGAGCAGGAGTGAGAACGGGATGACCCAGTGAAAGATGAAATCCAGTGTCGCAATCTCGCCCCAGCCGCCGCGGATGCGATCCAGGTACCAGGGGATCTCTTCCGGCTGGTTGCCCGACCAGATGATCAGGAACTGGGAGAAAGCCAGGTAAATATTCAGCATGGTGAAGGCAAAGCAGAGTTTGCCCAGATCGTGCTGCTCCATCTTGCGCAGAATCGTCTTGTAGGGCTCGCCGTCAGACAGCCGGACCACAGTGATGACCGCGAGCGCCAGTACCGCGTAGCCCTGCCCGACCAGGAACATCAGCCCATACATTGTCGAGAACCAGGAGATGTTCAGCGACATCACCAAATCGATCGAAACCACTGTCAGGGTCAGCGCATACAGCACCACGCCAATACCACTGACATTCTCAAACCGTTTCTGCCAGAAAGAGTAGCGATGCTCCGGATCGGCATCGCGCTGCAATCCCCACTTGTTCAGGAGGTAGACGAAACCGGACCAGATCGCGAAGCAGACCAGCATCTGGACCCATACGCTTGGAATGCTCAGCATGGGACGTTTCCACGCAATCGCGTGGGCCTGTTCGCGATTGATGAAGCCTGACCGCAACGCTTCGCCGACATTTGAAACCGCCGCCCAGAGGTAAAGCTTTTTGAAACCGAGGCCAATCGGGATGAACATCAGAAAAGCCAGCGGCAGTGTTCGCGACATGGCTTCGAGCGGCCGGCGCAGCAGCAGTCCCCACTTGCCGCCCGAAAGATATTGCACCATCAGCAGCGCCATGCCGCCGAGCGTGAATCCCAGGCACAGCATAAAGCCCATAAGGTAGGACCGCAAAAGGTGATTGATGCCGTCGTGGTTCGCTGTCGCGGCGAGGACCGCGAGAATCGCTCCCAGGACGGTAAAAACGACCCCTACCGTCATCGCCCGCTTCTGCCAGCCGCTCACAAACGCAGGGGCGCTCAGGTCGGCCGGCAGCGTCTTCGCGTGATGTCCGTGATGTTCGTGTGATCCGTGTGCCATATCTGCTTTCCCTGACCTCTCTTACTGGGCCTTCTTCGAGGCAGGTGAATTTTTCTTCGGTTGCGGTTTGGGAGTGACTTTGGGCGTACTCGTCGTATCTGGTGTTTCGCTCGGCCGGGCTGCGTAATTCGGCTGGTTGGTCGGCTGGCCTATGCCCGCATCCACAGGATAAGTATTCGGCAGAATGCCTTTGTTCACGTCCGACTGCCGCAGCGAATCGCCATTCGGCAGAGCCAGGATCGGCCGGTTCTTCGGCCACGGATTGCCACTCTCAGACGATGGCGCCATGCCCGGATAGGTAGTCTGCGGCTGCGCATACACGGCGGTGCCAGGCATGGCCCAGGGCTGAGCGAAACTTGCCGGCAGGCCCTGCTCTTCTGCTACCTCGGTCAGGTCTTCGATTTTCGTACCCGCCGGAACATCGCTTTGCTTTGCATCCTGCGTCAACTGCAGGGCACGCATGTAGGCAGCAATCGCCCAGCGATCTTCCGTCGTAATCTGCGCTGCGTAATCCGGCATCGCACCGAAACCGTAAGCAATGACGTAGTAGTAGTGGCTCAACGGCTCATTCAGTACACGGTTGTCGTGGAAGTTGCCAGCCGGCTTGTAGCCGCGCTGCACGATCATGCCGGCGCCATTGCCGACACGCGAATGGCATGGCGTGCAATACACGTTGTATTGTTCCTGGCCGCGCGCCATCACTGCAGCCGTGACCGGGAAGGGCAGGTAATCCTGTTCCTTGCCATCCTGCAGGCCAGTCTGGAAGTACGAAGCTTCATTGACCTGGTTGCGCGAGACAGTGTGGAGCGGCTGCGGGCGAACCGAGCGGCCATCCGCGAAGAAGTTAGTGCCACGCTGCGGATACTCCTTCGGCTGGTTATGCATGTCCTGCCGGCAACCTGCCAGCAATGCAAGAGTGCCGAGCGACGCGAGCGCCAGGTTGCGGCGGAGCTTGGTTTGCGGATTAATACTCCACCTCCACGATTGAGACTGGCTTGAATGCTTCAAGAAAGGTCCGCGATTCGGCTGCTTCAAATTTCGGGTCGCGCGCTTCGAGGCACAAAAAGAACTTGTCTGTCGAAGCAGTGCGGAAGTTGGGTGCATTGAACAGGGGATGATACGGAGCCGGCAGGCCGCACATTGCCAGCATGCCGAAAGCCGCTGAAAGTCCTGCAAACAGGATGGTCCACTCGTATGCCGGGATCATGAACGCGACCCATGAGAACAGCTCACGGCCGCCGATGTTCAGTGGATACGCCAGCAGGTTGATCCATGTCTCCAGCAGGAACATGGCAGTCAGGCCCATGAGACCGCCGATCAGCGTGATGGCCGGGACATAGTTACGGTGGAAGCCGATCGCCTCGGCTGCTTCTTCGCAGGGATAAGGGGTGTAGCAATCCAGACGCCGCCATCCGGCGTTGTAGCTCGACTGTGCAGCCCGTACCAGGTCGCCTGCCGTATCGAATTCGGCCAGTAGGCCGTAGGTTCCTTCAGGAATAGCCATTTTTAATCACCAGCCCCATGCACCGGTTCGCCCAGAGGCTCGACCGGCGGCTTTACCCTTGCCTGCGGCAGCAGCATACGCACCTCAGACATTGGAATCATCGGGATGAACCGCACAAACAGGAAGAACAGAAAAGTAAACAGACCGAGCGTACCGATAAAGGTCCCGTAGTCCCAGCGGGTGGCCTTGTATGTTCCCCAGCTGGACGGGAGGTAGTCGCGATACAGACTGGTGACGACGATAACGAACCGCTCGAACCACATACCGATGTTGACGATGAATGACATGATGAACATCATCGATGGACTGACACGTACAGCGCGGAGCCACATCAACTGCGGAATCGCGATGTTGCATGCAATCAGCACAGCGTACGACCAGCCCATAGGTCCGAAAAGCCGGTTCCAGAATGCAAAATATTCCCAGTGGCTGGCCGAGAACCAGGCCATGAAAAGCTCCATGGCGTAGCCGTAAGCCACGATCAACCCGGTCGTCAGCATCACCTTCGCCATGTTGTCCAGATGGCGGGTCGTGATCATGTCTTCAAGGTGATAGAACTTGCGGATCGGCACAGCCAGCGTGATGACCATGGCGAATCCTGAGTACACGGCACCAGCCACAAAGTAAGGCGGGAAAATTGTCGTATGCCAGCCCGGCAGGGTCGCCACCGCGAAATCAAAGCTGATAACGGTATGGACGGAGAGCACCAGCGGCGTCGCAAGCCCAGCCAGCAGGAGCGAAGCGGTTTCATACCGCATCCAGTGGCGGACCGAACCGCGCCAGCCGATAGCAAACAGGCCAAAAGCGAACTGGGCGAACTTGCCCTGGGCCCGGTCGCGCATGGTCGCCAGATCGGGGATCATGCCTATGTACCAGAACACAACCGAGATGGTCGCGTACGTCGATACCGCGAAGACGTCCCAAAGCAGCGGCGAACGGAACTGCGGCCATACAGCCATTGAATTCGGATACGGGAACAGCCAGTAGGCGAGCCACGGACGGCCGACGTGAATGAGCGGGAACATGCCGGCGCAGACGACGGCAAAGATCGTCATCGCTTCCGCAAAGCGGTTGATCGAATTGCGCCATTCCTGCTTGAACAGCAGCAGGATCGCCGAGATGAGCGTGCCGGCATGGCCGATACCAATCCACCAGACGAAGTTGATGATCGCGAAGCCCCAGGCCACGGGCATATCCAGACCCCAGATGCCGACGCCCCGCAGAAACAGCCAGGTGACCGCTGTCAGCAGGATGGTGATGCCACCGCCCGCAATCAGCAGACCGAGGAACCAGCCCACCGGGGTGCGGTTCGTGAGCACAATCCGCGAGATCTTCTCGGTGATCGACTTGAAGGTGTGACCCGGTCCGACGACCCGGTACTCTCCTGTCACCGGATCCAGCATCGGATCATTGACCGATACATTCTTTAACGCCATGCTCGCTCCAAGCTTTTAGCCACGCTACCTAATCCCAACAAAACTGTCATCCTGAGCGGAGCGCCCGAAGAAATCGCGATCTCGAACGACGCGAAATTGAGCGGAGAGACCTGCTTCTTCTCCGCAGGACGCAATCCTGGCATTCACAAGTGACCGCGTAATCCCGCTCATGCTTCCAACTCGCTGTTCGGATTCAGGACTTCCGCAATGTACGTCGTACGCGGACGAGTATTCAGGTCTGCGATCACGCCGTAATTCCGCTCCTGGTCCTTGATCTTGCGCACCTTGCTGTTCGGGTCGTTGATGTTGCCGAACACGATCGCATTTGTCGGGCAGGCCTGCTGGCAGGCAGTAATGATCTCGCCGTCCCGGATCTCACGATTTTCTTTGTCTGCCTCAATCTTCGCCGCCATGATGCGCTGCACGCAGTAAGTGCATTTCTCCATCACGCCTCGGCTGCGGACGGTCACATCAGGATTGCGCATCAGCTTCAGGCTCTCCGTCTCGTAATCCGAAAAGAGCAGGAAGTTGAACCGCCGCACCTTATAAGGACAGTTGTTCGAGCAGTACCGCGTGCCCACGCACCGGTTGTACACCATAGTGTTCAGGCCTTCCGGCGTATGTACCGTTGCGGCAACCGGGCAGACCTGTTCGCACGGAGCATTCTCGCAGTGCTGGCACATCATCGGCTGGAAGTGGGCACGAGGCGCTTCGAGGTCCCCTTCAAAGTAGGTATCGATGCGCAGCCACTGCATGTCGCGGCCCGTCTTCACCTGGTGACGGCCCACGACAGCGATATTGTTCTCGGCATAGCAGCTGACGACGCAGGCATTGCAGCCAACGCAGGAGTTCTGATCGACCACCAGTCCCCAGGCATTCTTGTCATAGCGCCAGTTCGAGAACATGGTCGTCTGTGGATCAGGATCTTCCGGCCAGACGCCTTCATGCGCAAAACCTGGATTCTTCTGGAACTCTTCGAGCGTAGCGTACCGGACAATGCCGCGCGTTAATGCTTCATTGCCTTCGAGCGAATTGTGCCCGACACCCATGTTCGTCAGTGCGGAACCTGCTGTCGCCGCCGCACCACGCGTCTCGGTGTAGTGGCTCTTGGTTGAGCAGACGTCGTAATTTTCGCTGGTCTTCGTGATCTTGACCGCGGGGATATACAGCGGCATGGAAGACGTGCGCAGTCGATATGTGTCGACACCGATACCCAGCCCGACACGCCCGGCATCCGTGCGCCCATGACCCAGGTACAGAGTGATCGAGTCATCCGCGTGGCCAGGCACAATAAAGACCGGCATCTTGACCTGGAGGCCGTTGGCCTCGATCAGGATAACGTCTGCCTCGGCCAGGTTCTGTTTTGTGGCCGTTGCGTGACTCATCAGCGCAGCATTGTCCCACGCGATATTGATTACCGGCTTCGGCAATTCCTGCAGCCAGCCGTTGTTCGCGTACCGGCCGTCATACAGCGAAGGGTCTGGCCGGAAAACAACTTCAATCGAACCAGGCTGGCTCGGCGGAGCCTGAATCCCGCCGTCGCCCTTGCCTGAAACCGTCTTTGGCTCAAAGGCAGTATTGGGTATAAAACCGGCATGCAGAGCCTTGCGGAAATTCTCATCGCCGGTGCCTTCAAGCGCCCCCGCCATCGCTACACTGTCAGGCGTTGAAGCCGGTGAATCCAGCCCGGCGCTCGAAGCACCGCCATTGAACCAGTTGCCGCGAACGACGTCAAAGGTCGAAGCTGCCGGATCATCCAGCATGCTCTGGATGATGTCGTGCGCCGTTTTGCCGTTATATAGTGGGTCAATCATCGGCTGAATAATCGTCACGCTGCCGTCATACGCGCGGGCATCTGACCATGCTTCGAGATAGTGCGCACTGTTGATATGCCAGTCCGCTGTCTTTGACGATTCGTCCACGTGCGAGCCAAGGTGGACCAGCTTGCCGACCTTGTTCAGTGCATCCGCAAATTTCAAATCCGCCGGCGCCGTGTAAACCGGGTTGCTGTCGAGAATGATCAGCCAATCAACCTTGCCGGCATTCATATCGGCGACCAGCGACTTCAGGTCGTCGCCCTGCACCGTCGGCAGCGGGTTCACTGTTTCGGTGTAGACCACTGTCTTCCCGACGCTGCCAAGTGCCTGGTTGATTGCGATAGCCGAAGCATGGACAGCAGCATGTGCCTGCTCGCCAGGAATCACCACGCAGCGGCCACCACTTGCCTTCAGATCCTTGGTAAGCGCCTCAAGAAACTTCTGCTGGGCCGAAGACAGCTGCGCTGAGCTGCCGCCTGCACCCGTCGACCCAGCCAATGCCGCTGCGAAGGTCGGAATGTCGCTGGCCTTCATCGCCAGGCGGTGATCCGCCTTGAAGCCCGTCGTGGTTGGCGAACTCTCGACGACATATAGCCGGTTCATCTTCTTACCCGATTCAGTGCCGGGCTCTACCATCCGCCGCCGTGCAGCCCAGTCGGAGGCCAGCTTCGTGAATCCCGGCTGGTTGATGCCTGACAGAAAATCCGCATCAAGCGAGACAATCACGTCCGCATCGGTCAGCTTGTACTGCGTGTCGTAGAAATCACCTAAGACCGCTTTGGACGCAATGCGCGCCGAGTCGCGGTTGATCGGGTCATACTGAATCCATTTGGCCTGCGGATATACCGCCTGGGCCTTCTTCCACTGCGCCGCCAGTGTCGGTGACGTTACAGTGCCGCTCAGGATGTACAGCCCCTGGCCGCCGGACATGCGCTTGTTCTGCATGGCAGTGATGAACTCCGCCTGGAAGATCGCAAACTGGCTTTGCTCGCCGCGATGCAGGACGCGGGGTGAACGGTCAGGATCATACAGGCCCAGCAGCGTCCCCTGGCTGATGGGATCGGAGCCGCCCTTGCTCATCGGGTGATCAGGATTCCCATCCACCTTGATCGGCCGGTATGCATCGCTCTTCACCAGCAGCGGCAGGGCGCCATTCGGGAACGGGAACGCGGTTGCAAAATACAGCGGCTTGCCCAGAACCAGGTCTTCCGGCTGCTTGATATACGGGTAGATCGGCTCATCTGGCTGCTTGGTGCAACCCGATAACCCAGCCAGGGCCAGCGATGCGCCCATGACTTTCAGAAAACCGCGGCGGGAAACCGGGTCAATAAACTCCGAAGCATGCTGCGGGAACTCGCGCTCCAGCATCCGGTCGAAGCCCGGGCGCGAAGCCACTTTGCCCAGGTCAGTCCAATACTCGCGACCCTGCTTGCCCGACAACTCCGCGCGCGCCTGGTCCAGGGTAAGACCGGACGCCATCGCGCCTGTCCCGTTCGTTAATACTGTCCCGTCTTCTATCAACGCCTGCCCCGTAAAGTCCTTCGCGCCCGCTTCCAAAGTTTTCTCTCGTTCGTTGATCATCGATGGCACGTCTCGCAGCTGCTCAGTTCCGTGGGAGTTCGAATGTGGTATTGCGTCACCAGGTATTTGCCCAAGGCATCCTGGCTGGTGAACTTGGAGTACTGAATGCCGCCACCAGACATTCCGCCGCCGGAACCAGACTGCAGTGCAACATCCACTACACCCGGCGCACCGCCATAACTGCCTGCCGGCAGCATGTTCAGGGATGCCTCTTTCGCGCCCACCTTCGATGGATCAATCACCGTGCAGCTCACTGTCTGCGCAGTCGGCGTGCCACTCTTGTTGCCCGCGCTTCCACACCATACAGGCCGGTCAATGGACGGCTCTTTCCACGCCATGTTGTAGATCTGGCTGGTTGGCCGCAGATTTTTGCCTGGGTTCCGGTGGCAGTTCAGACACCACTCCATCTGCAGCGAGTTCTGCTGATACATGATCGGCATCTCGTCCACGTGTCCATGACACGAAGCGCAGCCGATGCCTTTATTCACGTGGATCGAGTGGTTGAAATAGACGTAATCCGGAAGGTCATGCACCCGGATCCAGCGAATTGATTCGCCCGTCGCCCAGCTCTGACGCACCGGCGACAGCAGCTGTGCGTTGGTCCAGATCTGCGAGTGGCAGTTGATACAGGTCTTGGTCGGCGGGATACCCGCGTAGCTCGATTTCTCGACCGAAATGTGACAGTACTGGCACTGCACGCCAAGGCCCTGCACATGATGCTTATGACTGAACGGGACCGGCTGGTCTGCACGCTGCCCCTGCCGCGTCACCCAGGGTGAACGCTGCAACTGATCGAGCGTGACTCCCAGGGCGATCACAATCAAGCCGGTGAGAATAATGCTCATGCGGGCCAGCGCATTGGAGCTGCGGTCGAAAATCTGCGCCATGAATACGTTCCTCTTCCGCGTCTTCGCGGGAGATTGGAGGATGAACTAAAAGACGACTTAATCAGTCGCAAATTAAATTTGCTTGGTGTACTGCACCGAGAAATATAACAGCAAACAAACCACTTGCACCGTATTGCAATCGCTCGCTCACCATTTTTTGGTTCCCTTATGGAACCACTCCCGGCAACCGCTTTCCCGGATCAACAACGAAGGACCACACAGGTGAGCAGAAGGCGACACTTCCAGCCAGGAAGACAGAACCTCAGATGATACTGACCTGTCACCTTTCACGAAGGTGTCCTGCTGGTTGAAGTCAAACTAGTCATCCTGAGCGAAGCGGAAGGACCTGCGTCTCTTTCCCCGAGCACGCAGCGCGACACAGACATACTTGCAGCGAGAACGGCAGACATGGCAAATTCCGTCCGACCAGCAGAAGGACAAGCGCTAAAGGCGCGTCCGCCTGGATGGCAGATCCAGTACTAGAATCGGGGGATGGCGGAAGG
The DNA here is from genome assembly GCA_963692885.1 of Acidobacteriaceae bacterium. Taxonomy (GTDB): domain Bacteria; phylum Acidobacteriota; class Terriglobia; order Terriglobales; family Acidobacteriaceae. The sequence goes on along the minus strand of OY843586.1, from coordinate 4,811,292 downwards.
CCGCAGACCCGCGCGAGGCATACCGCGCTATGACATTGAGGCAGCCCTGGCGCATCTCTCTGCCGCCGACCCGAAGCTTGGCCGGCTGATCGCCGCTGTTGGCCCCTTCACCCTGAAATTAAAGAGCCAGCACTCGCCTTTCGAGGCGCTTCTGGAGGCCATCATCTACCAGCAGCTTCACGGCAAAGCAGCGGCTGCCATTCTGCGGAGATTGATCGAGGCCTTCGGCGATCTGCATCCGCAACCAGAACAATTGATCACCGTGCCTGACCACATCCTCCGCGGCGCAGGTCTGTCGGCTGCGAAGGCCCTGGCTCTGCGCGACCTCGCGGCCAAAACCATCGACGGCACCGTACCGACACTCGCACAGATCCGTCGCCTGTCGGATGACGAGATCATCGAGCGCCTGACCGCTGTCCGCGGCATCGGCCCCTGGACAGTCGAGATGCTGTTGATCTTCCGACTGGGCCGTCCGGACATCCTGCCGGTCAGCGACTATGGTGTCCGCAAAGGTTTTCTGCTGACGTTTGGACGTCCACCGAAAGGCAAAGCGATTACGCCGGCCATGCTGCCGAAACCCGCCGCCATGCTCCGCCGCGGGAAGAAGTGGCAGCCCTACCGTTCGGTCGCCAGCTGGTATCTATGGAGAGCCTGCGACCTCGCCGGCAAACCCTCACCCGAGGCGGGTTAAGATCGTCTTTATTAGCGGAGGAAAGTGCCTTGAGTGAAGAACTTGATCTGACTCCGCTCGTGAACGCCCGACTCCGGCTGGCCGAAGGGCTGGCACGGTACCAGTTGGATATTCATGACGCCCAGATTCGCGATGGGCTGATCCAGCGATTTGAGTTCACCTACGAAATCAGCCACCGGACTTTAAAGCGTTACCTGGAGACGGTTTCGGCGACGCCCGGCGAATACGACACGATGCCGTTCGCTGACCTGATTCGTTCCGGCAACGAGCAGGGACTTCTCCGCAGCAGTTGGCCTGTCTGGAAAGGCTATCGCGAGATGCGCAGCAAGACCAGCCATACTGACGACGAAGGCACGGCCATCGAGGTGGCGTCCGGCATACCGGACTTTCTCGAAGAGGCCCGCTATCTACTTGCCCAACTGCAGCAGCGCGCTGCCGGGAAAACCGCGTAAACGAATCAAGCCTTAGTGCGCAACTGGTAATCACGCCCGCAGAACTGGCCGTTGTCACGGCAATTCTTCAGTGCCACATACCCGGTCGTACGATCTGGGCCTTCGGTTCGCGTGTTAAAGGGACGACCAAGAAGTTTGCCGACCTGGACTTAGCTGTGGTGGGAGACAGCCCTCTTCCGTTCGCAACGCGCGCATCCCTCGTCGAAGCTTTTACTGAATCGGACCTGCCTTACAAGGTCGACATCGTGGATTGGGCACTCACGTCGGAAAGCTTCCGCAACCGGATCAAGGTGTCCTACGTGCCGTTGCAGAATGCACATGAGCCTACACTTCGCAGATCCGCGTTTTAAATGCTCGTTCAGGAAGAAAGATAAGTTGATCGGAGTCGTGCACCCCACTAGCAGTCATCTGCAATGAGAGCACGAAACACATTGCTTGTGCTTCTATGCGTCGGGTGTATGGGAGTCTCTTGCTTTATCGAATCCGGCAAACCACCAAAAGAAGACGCGTGATCAAACGCCCAAGGCCGGAGCCACTCAGACAAGCCGCAGTCAGCCCCGCTTCCATTGCGCAAAGACTTTCTGCATCGTCGGATTGGTAAACAGCGGCAGGCAGGCGTCCCTCTCCACCGGACCATCCACAATGCAATGCATATCCGTGCGCTTTGCGACTTCGGCCGCAGGGATCGCGATCTGGTGGCCGTACTTCGCCGCATCCGCGATCGTGGCGCCGTACACCACGCGATCGAGACCAGCCCAGAGACAGCACGCCATGCACATCGGGCACGGCTCACATGTCGTGTAGAGCGTATAGCCACGCAGCGATGCGGACTGCAGCTTCTGGCAGGCCAGGCGGATGGCGTGGATCTCCCCATGCGCGCTCGGATCATGCTCCGTCTTGACAGCGTTGGCGGCGCGCATCAGCGACGTGCCCTCTCTGGTCGCAAAGATCTCTGCGCCAAACGGCACTGGGTTCGGTGTAGCCATCGTCTTCATGGTCCTCGCAGCCAGCGATCGCATGCGCTCTGCATCGGCTGTCGTATGCGAAGAATTTCTATCGGCGCCACTCATTGCAACCGCGTTGTGCGCTGCTGACAAGACGGGCGCTGACGCGAAAAGAGAGATCGCGCGCAGGAAACTTCTTCGAGCCACAGGAACACCAGTACCAGGCATGCGGACGCTCCGGATCAAGACACTAGACGGGCCCTGGGTACACAAGGGACGCGCTGGCAGCATCGTATACCGGTGCACCCTGCCAGCCGGAAACTGATTGACCATAAAGTCCGAAGAAGGGCGTGGCCGCGGCGCCATCCTGCCGTACAGGTGACGATGTGTCACGCCTTCGATGCCTGCACTACGCTGAAATCTGGTTAACGAATTCTGTCAGCACTGACGGTTTGACGTGAATGTCACCCTTAATCTTGACGATCTCTCCACGAGAAGTTGACACCTTTATTTTTAGAAACTTCTAGTGTTCTTCCCACAGGCAGGAAGACACACAATGAAACCTATCTTCTTCAGATTTGTATTCGCACCAGCAGCCTTGGCAGGCGCATTCGTCGCCCACGCAGCAGTAGCCGAAACAATGCTCGACATACCCTTCAGCTTCAACGTCGCAGGGCATCTCTGCCCATCCGGCACTTACGCCGTAGAGGCCAGCAGAGTTGGGTCGTTTGTCACGTTAAGAAGCAGGGACAAGGCAGAGAGCTTTACCTGGAGTGTCCATCCCGGCGATCCCGCACCTGCTGACAGACGTGTAATCCTCAGCTTCGATCAGCAGGGCGCTGCACATACTCTTCGCGCCATCCAGTTCGGACATGTGGTCACGGCAAGCCTGGAGGGCCGACACAGGGCCGCCGAAAAAACGACGCCGTCCGCCACACAGGGCCAGTAGCGCCGCCCTGGCATCTGCGCAGTCGACAGGTTCTCCCACTAAAGCCGGACCTCCTCAAGTACTCGAAGAGATCCGGCTTTTTTTTCAAACCTGCGGCCCCCCGCAATGGGGAGTCAGGGTAAGGCGCTCCTGGCCCCAACTGACTGTACCTAGCGGACGCCGCCGCCTGCCAGCAACTGTTCTCCGGTCAGCCATGCGGAATCATCGGAAGCGAGAAAGACCGCGATCGACGCAATATCTTCCGGCTGGCCAATGCGACCAAGTGGTGCGGTCTCGACCACATTCTTCTCGAAATTGCTGCCGATAAAGCCCGCAGTATGCGTACCTTCTGTCTCGACGAGACCCGGATTTAGTGCATTGACGCGGATCTTTTGCGGCCCGAGTTCCCGGGACAAAACGCCCGTGATCGCATCGACCGCGCCCTTGGTGCCGGTGTAGATGGCACTCGCTGGCGGCGTGATGCGGCTGACCACAGAGCCGATATTGATGACACTCCCGCCGTTATCACCGAAATACTTCACAGCTTCTTTCGTCGCCAGCAGCAGGCCCAGGACATTGGTGTTGAACTGACGATGAAACGACTCTTCCGTGATGGCATCAATCGGCGCCATCTCGTAAACGCCCGCGTTGTTGACCAGTACATCCAGCCTGCCAAATGCCTTGTTCGACTCGGCAAAGATGCGCGTTACATCAGCGGCCTTCGCGACGTCGCCCTGCACCGCCACTGCCTTACCGCCCTTGCTGGTAATCGCGGCCACGACCTTGTCCGCGCCTTCTCTGGACGACGCATAATTCACTACCACCGAAGCACCCGCGGCTGCCAGACTCTTCGCAATCGCCGCACCGATACCCTTGGAAGCTCCCGTCACTACTGCGACCTTACCTGTCAGATCACTCATCACTCCACCTCTCAAACAACGTTTCGACAACTATCGAATGGATGAAAGGAACGCCGGAAGGATTCAATCTGAGGAATCTTCATCATTCGTTAACAGAACAGGCCGCGCCAGATAGATGAGGCCGTGGCAGCTTGGCGAAGCAGCTGCGATCGTGCCACAGGTTCGGGGTTCAGTTGCATCATGGTCTGGTTCCTGACAGGAAGAACGCAGTGGAAAGACGCTAATGTAATAACTCTGCTCGCCAAACATTTGCCGCGCCGCATGCCAATGATCGGTGAGGATGACCGGTCTGACCGACGCCACATAAATCTTCCAGGTTTCCAGAAATGTTTGATGATGGAGCATGTCCGCCGCGCGTCGCACGCTCCTGTTGAAGCGCCTCACCTTCATGAACTGCATCCTCGCGTGCAGTTCGTTCTATTGCTCTTCAAGCAGGGCACAGGAAACACCTGCGCCGCCGAATGCGCTCAGCCGTCTCGTCGCTCTGCATCTGCTGCGTCTGGAGGGAACGGTGCCCGTTTACTACTCCGACGGACTCAAACCTACTGCGCTGCGCGACCAGGCAAGGATTGCGGATTGTTCTTCCTGGTATAGCGAAAGGCTTCATGTAACTGTTCCTGTGACACTCGCGGTTTCTCACTGAGGCCGACTGGAACAGGGTTGGGCATCTAGCGAACTACCCCATGGCAGAAGCTTTTCCTGAAGAAGGGAACGTCATCATCCTGCCGGATTCTTTTGCGAAGTTTCTGGGCAGAACAGGCACGTCGATCTGGACAAGAAGTTGGACTTCATCGCTCTGCATGAGGCAGGCCACCTCTACCAGCGGGCAGTGCACCTTGAGGGCCCTGACCTTTTCATGCAGGATTTATGCCACCATGCTGGCCACAGCCTATGCGCTGGCAGAGCGACCGGAACTTCTATCCGACACACTTCGTTCGCGAACTGTCACGAAACAGCGCTATGCCTCGTTTGAAGATATGGACCTTATCTATGACGGGATTGGCTTCGACAACTATGATTGGCTCCAGGTCGAGACCGTAAGGCTGGCGGTTTTCTTTGTCAAAGGACGGGACCTTGCGGCCCTCGTCAAAGATGCGCAGGCTGCTTTCCCTCCCGGTGAGGCAATGTCCAACGATCAGGCCTTTCGCAAACTGGAGACGATTCGTCCGGCATTACAGCACTGGCAGGGCCGCTCGCCAAACCAACCACGCTGAAGCCGATTGTTCCTGGAGAGTGCCTCGCCGCAACTCGACAGGAGGACAGGATCGGTTATTTCGGCGTCCGCAATGTGAGTGATCATGGCATCCCAGTCGTGGACGACGGCACACAAGCCGTGCTGCCTCCTGGCTACACCGCTGAACAGGGCAGAGTTGGTGCGCAGTTCAAGCTGCCATCCGGCAGATGTATCACCTATGCAAGCGAGCCAGGCTATATCGTTCTGAAATAAGCTGCAGCCATAGTTCTCTTCGAGCCCGGGAGGCTATGTCTAGCCTGTGTCTGGCCACCGGATGCCAGCACGACAAACAATTTCGAAGGCAAAAACGTGATGAGCGCACCTACCAAAATCTAAGCGATATCTTTGCGCAGTCTTGCGTAAAACGCCCGCAGCACCTCCCGGCGCAGTTGGTAATGAGCAAACTTTCCCTGCCGCTCCACCTTCACCAGGCCCGCGGTCTCCAGTTCTTTCATGTGGTGGGAGAGCGTTGCCGCGCTGACGCCGATACAACTCAGGACCGCACTGCATTGCAGGCCTCCACTCTCGTGGCCCAGCCGCGTCAGGATTTCGTAACGCCGCGGATCGCCCAGCGCCTTGGCAATGGCCTGCACCTGCTCCTCACCCAGTTCGTCTCGTTTCGTCGTCACTTCTGCTCTCTACTCTCGTCGATCTGTTGCAGTATTGCCATGGGATGCGCCAGTTTATGAACCGGTGCAGTATCAGATCGGCATCGCTCCGTCGCCCTGGTCCAAATTGGCATAAGCGTACGGCCACATACCTTTAAGACATTGCTGCGGCGCATGACTCTTCTACACTGGTTCCATGGCTCCCCCGCAGAGTTCGCGCTTCGTCACTATTCACGGTCACTTCTATCAGCCGCCACGCGAGAATCCCTGGCTTGAAGCAGTGGAGACACAGGATTCTGCCGCGCCTTATCACGACTGGAACGAGCGCATCACTGCCGAGTGTTATGCGACGAACGGGGCAGCCCGCATGGTCGACAGCGAGAACCGCATCATCCGCATCATCAACAACTATGCGGGCATCAGCTTCAACTTCGGGCCGACGCTCCTCTCCTGGCTTGAAGAAAATGCTCCGCGCGTTTATGACATGATCCGCACTGCCGACCGGCTGAGCCAGAAGCGGTTCGGCGGCCACGGCTCGGCGATCGCCCAGGTCTACAACCACATCATCATGCCGCTGGCCAACACACGCGACCGCATCACGCAGATTCGCTGGGGCATCGCTGATTTTGAATCGCGTTTCGATCGTAAGCCGGAAGGCATGTGGCTGGCCGAAACTGCTGTCGATTACGAGACCCTCGACCTGCTGGCACAGCACGGCATCCGCTTTACTATCCTTGCGCCGAACCAGTGCAGCCGCGTGCGCCAGCTGGCAGGTCCTGAAGATGCCTGGCATGAAACGCCGGACGCCTCCGTCGATCCCACGCAGTCTTATCTTGTCCGACTGAACGAAGGCCGGACGATCGCTGTGTTCTTCTACGACGGCCCCACTTCGCGTGCCATTGCATTTGAAAAGCTTCTGAACAGCGGCGAAGTCTTTGCCAGCCGGCTGGCCAGCGCCTTTCACTCAGATGTCGATCGGCCCCAGCTGGTGCATGTCGCGACGGATGGCGAAAGCTACGGCCACCATCATCGTCACGGGGAGATGGCTCTCGCCTTTGCGCTCAAAAAGATTGAAGAAAATCCTGAGCTCAGGCTGACGAATTACGGCGAGTTTTTAACGCTCGTTCCACCGCGGGCCGAAGCTGTCGTGACCAATGACACTTCGTGGAGCTGCTTTCACGGAGTCGAGCGCTGGCGTTCCGACTGCGGCTGTTCCGGTGGCAGGGAAGGCTGGCACCAGCGTTGGCGAGGACCACTGCGCGAGGCCCTGGACTGGCTGCGTGACAGCGTCGCTCCTGCTACTGCCAGTTTAGCCGCCACGCTCTTCAAAGACGGCGACGAAACCCGCAACGCTTACATCAGCGTGATCCTTGATCGTTCGAAAGAGTCCATTGACTCTTTCCTCGAGGTGCATGCGCAGCGCATCCTCTCGCCTCAGGAGCGTGAACGAGCCCTGCAGCTGATGGAGCTCGAACGCCATGCGCAGCTGATGTACACCAGCTGCGGCTGGTTCTTCGACGAGATCTCCGGCATCGAGACTATCCAGATCATTGCCTACGCTTGCCGCGTCATCGAACTCGCGACCACTCTTTTCGGAGCCGGTCTCCCGGGCGCATCGCGTGATGAAACAGTAATCGCGGAGCCCGCTCTACCCGGTGTCTCACTGGAAGAAGGCTTCATCGCACGGCTTGCTCTGGCACACAGCAACGTGCCCGATCTTGAAAACGGCGCCATCATCTACAGCCGCCTGGTCAGGACTTTCCAGGTCGGCCTGGAACAGGTGGTCGCTCACTACGCGATCAGCTCTGTCTTCTCCGGCAGCCCGCTTGATGTTGCGACACCCGACTACGAACTGTATTGCTACTGTATTGAAAACCTGGAGCGGCGGACCCATCGCTACGGCGCGGGCCAGGTCACTCTGGGCCGCTCGCGCATCACCTCGCAGCTGACGGAAAGCACTGACACCTTTGCCTACGCTGTGCTCCACTTCGGCGACCAGAACCTGACTGCCGCAGTCAAGCGTTACACGCCGACCGATGAGACCGCGCTTACCTGGCTCAACCACGCGATCGATCGCGCAGTGTCTGCTGCGGACCTGCCGGAAGTCGTGCGGCTCATCGACGGCTATTTCGGCGAGAGCGCCTACTCGCTCACTTCGCTCTTCAACGACGAACAGCGTCGTATTCTGCACCGCATCCTGATGCCGACGCTCGACGAGGTCGAGTTTGCCATGACGGACATTCATCGCGAACACGCCTCGCTGATGCACTTCCTCAGCCGCGCAGGCCTGCCGAAGCCCGCCCCACTCGCGATCGCAGCGCAGCTTGCCATCAATTCCGGCATGCGGAGAGCTTTGGAGCATGAGCCCATTGACGCCGAGCGCATCCTTGAACTGCTCGAAACCTCGCGCACCGACATGGTCGTTCTCGAGACAGACAAGCTCGGCTTCCTCGCCGATCAGCGCATGAAGCATGCCATGGTGCGCCTGCAGCAGGATCCGGCAGATACGGCGGCACTCAACTACGCGCTGTCACTGGCACGGACACTGCACGCCCTGCCCTTCGGACTGAACCTGTGGCAGGCACAGAATATCTGGTACGACCTTCATCTGCAGGGCGACGCAGTGTTTGGCTCTTCGGGTAAGACGGCAGGCGTCCGCAAGGCAGCGCGCGAACACTGGCGTCAGTTCTTTCCTGAACTGGGCCGGCAGCTTTCGATCAACGTCGACCATCTGGCGCTTGAGAACAACCTGGCCGGAAGTCTGCAGGGAGCGGCCGTCCTTTCCGAACCCGCACCCAGGAATCGGCGCTGGGACGATGCAAAGGACCAGGCCGACGCCAGTCCAGAAGCAAAGAAGCCGGCCAACTCGCTGGTGCCGGAGCAGGAAAAATCGAGGGACTGACCACTCGCGGCGCACCATCGGTCATCATGCTGGCTGCCGTTCGTAATGCCACGCTCGTGGGGCAGATGCCCAGGTCGTGCCATTACTGACGCTAAAATGGCGCATGCGCGTCTTCCCCTACGCTTTTTTGGCCCGGCTGTCCCTGGCAACCCTGTTCATCGGGAACCTCGCTGCACATGCCCAGCAGGCGGCCGCCTCGAACAGCGTCCCGCTTTCATCCGTGTCCGCCGGACAACTTCGGCACATGACCGCGGCGCAATTCCAGGCCGGCATTGATAAGGAAGGGGCGCAGGCCTTTACGTCTCGGCTGACCAAGGAGACAGACCCGCACAACTGGGACGAGCCGAATTACGACATCATCCTCAATCACATCTCCTCCGGGCAGACCGCGTGGCTCAAAATAGCCGGCGAAATCGGCCCGTATGCCACCGATTCCAGCTTCAGCAAGGGTCTGAACGTCGCCCTTGCCTATGCACTCCTTGAAAACCCCTCCGGCGTCATGCGCATGCGTCGCGAGGTGACCCACACCGCGGGCCACGACGACGACCACTTCATGAATGCCTGCATGTACCCCTTTCCACAGCCCAGTCAGAGTTTTGTGCACAGCTACCAGCATCGCGCCCTGCTGGCCCTCAAGCGCGTCCACGAACCTGACCTGAAAGCCCAGACCGAAGACTGCCGCAAGGAACTCCTCTCCCCGCCCACCGAAAGCGCCTCCAAATAGTACTGGCCGTACGGGCGTCGGCGCCCTTGGCGCTAAGGCATGCTCCCGTTGGTCGCACCTGATTGTGGCTTGGACACTGCCGCGACTTTTTGGACTTATCAGCCGGCGGATCCTGGAAACCGGGTGCCCCAGGTCTCGCTTTTGAGACCTGCGAACATGGCGAAGCCTCCCGCTCTCCTGGTCAGACTCCAGTTGCACACGGAAACCCTGCTCCCAGTCAACTCCGCCGACACGCGCAGCGTGGTTCGCCGCACGCGCAGTACCAGCAGACACGCGCAGCGTGGTTCGCGCTATGCGCAGTAGTATTAGGAGAGGACGGGTTTTTCGCCACCTGGAATCTTCTCGATCTCGCTTGCATCGAGCTTCAGGTGTTCTTCGACGATCAACTTCGGCAGTCGCCGGATCCACTGGTTCAAAGACACGTCGAGGAACTCCGCACTCTTGAACATCTCCAGAAACACGACGTCTTCAGTTCCGGTGTTTTCGATGTAATGCCCGGCGACGATTGGCACAAATCCTACGTCATTCTCATTAAAGCTCATCGTCCGCGCCTTTCCAGCGGAGTTGAAGACAGTCATTCTGCCTGAGCCTTTGATCCAGTACTGCCACTCGGCTGCGTTCGGATGCCAGTGCATCTCGCGCATTGCGCCGGGCTTCAGGATTACCAGTGCAGCGGCGACGGTCTTTGACGCAGGGAACTTGCTCGAATCCACGATCCGCACACTGCCGCCAGCATCCTCGAAGTCCGACTTCATCGAGCGCATGTGAAAGCTGTAAGCGATCTTCGATTCAACGGCCTTTCCGCCCACAGCCCGTCGATCCTCTTCAAGCGGCCCCGGCACCGTCCCTGGAAAAATGTATTCTTCTTCCTTCGGCAGTCTGGCGATGGCGCTCTGCGGCAGCTTGAAGTTTTTGGCGAGTACATCCGGCGGCGTGTGCGCCACCCAGTCTGAAATCAGGAAGGTCTGGTATTCCGAGAACTTGCCATCATCGAAGACCAGCAGGAACTCGCAGCCATCCGGCCCGAGACCCTGGATCGAATGGGGAAAGCCGGCTGGAAAGTACCACAAGTCGCCCTCGGCCACGTCGTCAATGAAGATGGTGCCATCGGGATTCATCAGCGTGATGCGCGCTGAGCCATACAGCATGTATGCCCATTCATTCGCTGTGTGCCAGTGCAATTCCCGGTAACTGCCGGCAGTCAGCCGCATGTTTACGCCAGCCAGGTCATGAGATTCAGGTATATCTTTCTCCGTCACCTGACGCGTCCAGCCACCTTCCTGGATGCGCCGGTGGGCCAGCTCGAACGAATACCAGAAGGGCGAAACATCGCCATGGTCCGTCGCCGGCGGTGTATTGGAACTGGCGTTCAGCCCCTGCAGCTGCTTGTCGACCGGCCCGGGATTATCCGCGGAATGGTCAGCGGTGCCTTTCTCGACAATTGTCCTGCTCTGCGCAAAAGCCATTGGCGCGAAGATCGCTCCGGCGCTCAGTGCTGCGGCCGCCGCCCCGAGGAAGGATCGGCGGTTGACGCCTGCCGTCCCGGTCCTGTCTTCGTCTGCACCCGTCGACGTATCGGCCGTGGTCGACTCTTCGGTCTTAATCATGTGGATCACTCGACACCTCTTCTTAACTTTTCTTTAAGGATTAGAGGCCATAAACCAGTCATCGGTCTAACTCTATGTTTTGACTACAGTGATAGAAAACGCCGATAAGTACTACAGACGCCTCTACTACTGCTTCGCGAGCTTCTTTGCGAGCGCAATGAAGTTATCGACCATCGGGTTCGCGCCCTCGATCGCCGACGCTACGCCGATTTCTGAACGGGCGTTCGCCTTCTGAAGCGTTTTGACCACCAGTGTTCGTTGATGGCGCAGCGCCACGCCCTCCGGTAGAACTGCAACCCCCATTCCGGCCGCGACCAATGCCAGCGCTGTATCCATCTCTCCGGTTTCCTGGATCACCTGGGGCGTGAAGCCGGCGTCGCGGCAGATGCCTGTCCACTGCTGGTAGAACTCAGGCGCCCACTTGCGGCCATATGCCACAAACGGCTCGCCTGCCACCATGCCGACGTTCAACCGCTTTGCCCCGGCCAGCGGGTGCCCCCGGGGAAGCACCAGGGCAAACGGCTCACTGTGCAACCTGGTCACGGCCAGACGGGGCGCAGTCAGTGGCAGCCGGACGAAGCCCACATCGATGGCATGCGCTTCGAGGGCTTGGACCTGCAGTACTGTCGGCAGGTTCTTCAACTCCAGCGTGACCAGCGGGTACTTCGCACGAAAGGCCAGCGCGATGGATGGTACCAGTTCCGGGGTCGCAGACGCGACGAACGCAACGCGCAGGTGGCCAGCCTCGCCCGACGCGACACGGGCAGTTCTCAGCTTCACGATTGCTGCCTGGTCCAGGAGACTTTCCGCGTCTGCCAGCAGGCTTTCGCCGGCGCGCGTCAACCGTACCATCCGGCGATTCCGATCCAGCAGCCGCACGCCCAGGTCCGCCTCAAGCGCCATAACCTGCGCGCTCAGCGCGGGTTGTGAAAGATGCAGTTCGACTGCCGCCCGGCTGAAGCTGAGCGTGCGCGCTACAGCCACAAACGATCGCAGTTGCTTCAACTCCATATGCAAGTATCCAGCAAACGGGTGCCCCAGGTCTCGTCTCCGGGACCGGGGGGAAAATCCGCGACCGGGGTGAGTGGCGAAGCCACTCATTCTCCCATCCTGACCCGCAGCACGCATGACACCCGTCGCCCCTGGGGAGCCGCGCAGGCACGCACAGCGTGATCCGCCGTACGCGCAGTACCTAGAAGGAGGCGCCGCTTTGGTTGGGCTGGTTGGAGAGGATTTCTTTGCCGCCGCGTGAAGCGATCACGTATGTCTCGCCTGGAAGGGCCGGAACATGGTCGGTCTCGGTCCAGAGGAAGACCCTTTCCGGGCCAGTCCACAGTTGCTGAAAGTTCGCCGTGTCGTCGAAGATTTTCGGGGCGTCACTGAAGAAAGATCCATACCAGAGATTCGAGCTGTGACCATTCAAAATGCGCACTGGCCGCTTGAGATAGAAGCCAAGCGTTGAACCGGCTTCGTACTCGCCATCGATTGCGAGAATGTCCTGGGGATCGATGTCACGATGGATCGCCATGGCGAGCGTCTGCGAAGACAGGACTGGCGAGAAGGTCTTCAAGGCGATGTGCGCGGCAATCAGAAAGGTGCCCGCCATACCGGCCAGAAAAAAGTTGGCTGTGCGCGCATTGCCGCGAAGCCGGTAGAACAGATTGCCGATCACGCCAACCAAGAGGGCAGCGGCTGTATCGAGCAGCGGCCCATGAAAGAAGCTCATCGCGCGCGTACTCAGATCCAGGAAGTGTCCGAACGATAAGGCATAGTCGCTTGGATTCTGGCTCAGCACACTCGCCAGGTCAGCGCCGGGAGCAGCCTTTCCGCTCCTGAGCGCGAGGCCTGCAGCGACGCCGGCTCCGGCGATCCCAAGCACCAGCAGCACCCAGGCAATGGTCCTGCCGGATCGGGCTGGCGGAACTGCGCGTTCATCCTGCGCCAGCCATGCTCCGATCAGCAGCGCCAGCGGCGGCAGTGATGGCAGGACATAGTATTCCTGTCGAGTCGAAAAGCTGAAGAAGATGAGCGGCACCAGCGCCCAGATCGCCAGCAGCGTCAGCGCCTGCTGCTGCCGCGTGAGCGCCCGACGCCGCGCAGCCAGCCGCCACGGAACACTGCTTAGGGCCTTAAACAGGAAGGCGCACCACGGCATCAGCCAGACCAGCACAAGCCCCCAGAACAGCATCAGCGGCACAGTGTCGTAGTCACGAGGAATGCGTTGGTTCAGGTAGCGGAGCAGGTGCTCATTAACGAAATAGAACCAGAAAAAGCCGTGAACATTCCCGACCGTGGGCGATCCCGGATGCCAGAAGCCGGCGGGCAAGCCCTGTGTTGGATTATGCAGTCCTGCAAGGATGTGCCAGGGCGCAGCGATGAGAAGAAAGAAACAGAAGCCGGCAACGGGGTGCCAGCGTTTCAGGTGCCGCAGGTTCCTGGTGACGGCCAGAAAGACGAGCACGATCGCTGCGGGGAAAACAATGCCGATCAGTCCTTTGGTCAGGACATTGAGCGCGCAGGCCGCGGCAAATCCGAGCGCTGTGACCAGCGACGGGCCTGCCCGCCGCAGACCCTCACGCAGAGAGAACCAGAAGAATGCCACGGCAACCGTCGTCCACAGGCAAACAATTGCGTCGGGGATCAGGATGCGCGTGAAGATGAACACGCCAAATGACGTCAGCAGGATCAACGACGCATAGAACCCCGCTGCCGCATCGGCAAACAGCCGCCGTCCGAAGACAAAAACCGCCAGCACCAACAGCAGCGTGAACACAGCCAGGGGAAATCGAGCCGCGCTGTCAGAAACGCCAAAAAGCTTGAAACTGCCGGCCATGCTCCAGTACAGGAGCGGCGCTTTTTCCAGGTAGCGGATGCCATTCGCGTAAAGCGTCACGTAATCATGGCGCACCAGCATCTCCCGCGCGACTTCCGCGTGCACCGAGTCTGCATCGTCCAACAGGGGCGGGTTGAAGAGTGTAAAGCTGCTGTAGAGCAGCACCCAGACGCCTATCAGCACCAGCAGGAACCGTTTGACGGGTGAGCTTTTAGGCACCAGCTCGGCGGAGATATGTTTCAAATCATCGCTGAAAGACAGGTAATTCACCCCTTCAAGGTGCAGGAACGGCCGCCGGCATCGCAGACACGTCCCTCTAATGATGTCCTCTGCGATACTAAGGTGCAGATTTCATGGCTGACAGTATCGTTACCATTACGCCCGCAGCTTTACCCCGGCAGCCAGGCTCATCCCCGCTGGATGACAGCCTGCTCGCCCAGCCGTCGGCCATTCTCCTGTTTGACGACTGGTATCCCGCCCTGCGCAGCGAACAGCTGCGGGGAACCAGTATGGTCACCACCACCCTGCTGGGCATTCCCATGGTCCTGGGACGCAAAAACGATGGCACAGTGTTTGCCATGCGCGATAGCTGCCCGCACCGTGGCATTCCCCTCTCCTGCGGCTGGTTCGATGGCAACAAGGTCGTCTGCAAATATCATGGCTGGGGGTTTGAAGCCGGTACCGGCCAGTGCAAAGACATTCCTTCGCTTACCAGTTCCGATACGCTCGATCCTGGCAAAATCTATGCGGGCGCGTTTCCCTGCGTCGAACGCGATGGCTACGCCTGGGTCTACGTACCGTCCTCCGGCCGCGGTCGCATCCGGGCAGACGATGCCCTGCCGCCGGTACCCGAGATTCCCAAATTCGGCGGCCGGTTTCGCAGCGCGCACCTGACCGCCGACCTGCCCTGCAACGTAGACCATGGCATCATCGGCCTGATGGATCCGGCACATGGCCCCTTCGTTCACCAGTCCTGGTGGTGGCGCAGCAAGCACTCCATCCACGAGAAAGCCAAGAACTTCGAGCCGATTCCTGAAGGCTTCCGCATGTCGGCGCACGCGCCTTCCGGCAACTCGGCCCCCTATAAGCTCCTCGGCGTCTACGGCGAGCCCATCACCACCACCATCGACTTCGTGCTGCCCAACCGCCGCTATGAGACCATTCGCTGCGGTCCGAAGTGGTTTGCCAGCCTCACCACGGTCACGCCCACCACGCCAAACGCCTGCCGCATTGATGTCGCTGCCGCCTGGAACGTCTTCTACGCCGTCCCACTGGTCACTGCAATCGCGAGGTTTTTTGGAGCCCGTTTCGTCCGGCAGGACCAGGAAACCATGATCCAGCAGGCAGAAGGCCTTAAGTACAACCCCAGCCTGATGCTCATCGATGACGCCGACCGTCCTGCCAAATGGTACTTCGCGCTCAAGCAGGCCCGTCTGGATTCGGCTTCCGGCAAGCCATCCAGGCACCCGCTCGAGGGACCGGTAACATTACGCTGGAAAAGTTAAGGGACACTTTGCCACTTGTTATGTGGCATAATGTCTACATGGCAACTGCAATCATCTGGGCCGCTCTCGATCAGGACCTCTCCACTGTTGAAAGCGGGGTGGCACTTTCAACCCTGAACCAGTTCGTCAGCGAATCCGGTTTGCGTCCAGCGGATATCTACGAAGTGGTGCTGCCGGCGCGTACCCTGAAGCACCGCAAGGCCCGGAATGAACCGCTCAGCCTTGATGAATCCGATAAACTGGCGCGCCTGGTACGGGTTTTCAACCAGTCTGTGCGCACGTTCGGCGCCGCTGACAAAGCCAGGCAGTGGCTGAATGCGCCCAAAAAGCGCTTTGCTGACCGAACGCCTATCCAGATGCTCCGCACAGAAGTCGGCGGCCGGATGGTGGAAGAAATGCTCGGCCAGATCGAATATGGCATGTTTGCCTAGAGCGGTCCTCATGAGGGTGCACACCATAGGTCAGACGGACCGCTGTCCTCACCGGAAAAACTGCAGCCAGCCCCACATCAAAACGGCCATGTAACAGGAGAGCCACTGAAATGCCTCTGCTATGGCGGATCAGTAATCACGCCGGCCTTTCAGGAGAAGGCGGGCTTCGCTACAGCGCCCGCTGGCACACCGCCGGCTTTCCCGTCGTCTACCTGGCAGCTTCTCCAGCCGGTGCCATGATCGAAGTTCTGGTCCATCTTGAGTTGAACGAAGACAACATTCCCCTGCACTACCAGTTACTCGAAGTCGCCGTTCCGGATGACCTGGTGATCGAAGATCTCTACCCTGAGACACGCCTGCACCAGGCCGAATGGAATCTGGACGTGCCCTACACGCGCTCGCTCGGCGATGGATGGCTCCGCGCCCGCACTGCAGCCGTCGCAAGAGTGCCGTCTGCCATTCTGCCGGAGACATGGAACTACCTGCTGAACCCGCTGCATCCTCGTATGGGTGAAATCAGTGTCGTTAAGAGCACGAGCGCCCTGTATGATCCGCGCCTGCTTCCCGGGTTAAGCGCCAGAAAATGACACTGCTCAAACCGCCGCGCGACTCAGCTTTCCATCCTTCAACGTGAAGCGATGCCCGCGCCACACGACCGTGTCGCCGGCGAAGCTCCATGCCCACAGTCCCATTGCCACCAGGTCGCGCGGCAGCAGCAGCCAGATATCCCGCAGTACCTGCACATCCCCAAGAATACCGACGCCGACACTCAATGCCAATGCAGTTCGTGCGACAAGCGTCAGCACAAACAACGCTACACTCGGGAGACTGAAGCCGGACGCGATCAGGTTCAAGAACGCCCACGGTAATCCGAAGGTGAAGACCAGTCCGGCATAACCCCACTTGCGGGAATCGCGCGTGGAGCGGCTCCAGCGGATCTGGTGTGCCAGGAAATCTGCAAAGCGATAAGGCGGCACATAAGTCTCGACCACCTCTGCACTCAGAGCAACGTCATATCCGGCCGCATACACGCGCGCCCCGCATTCGTAATCGTCGGCAAGATAGTCAACAAGCGGCCGCAACCCTCCGATCGCGTCCAGTGCCTCGCGCGAAAATGCCAGCGTCGATCCGAGCCCGAAGCGGATGCCACCTTCAAGCATCCGCGCCGTCAGCACGCCCGACATGAAATCAGTCGAGATGCCCAGCGCTTCCATCTTCGATCCCATCGTCCCATGCGACTTGCCGCGATATGGAGCAGTCACCAGGCCTACTTTGTTCCTGCGGTCCGGCCGCTGCTTCCGGCTGACAAACTGAAAGGCTGCCATGATCCGTTGCAGATAGAGCGGCGAAACTAATATGTCACTGTCATTGATAACAATGTAGTCGAATTGCGCGTGCGGCAACATCTGCGCCAGGTTGCTCACCTTGCCATTGGTTCCCAATATGTTGGGACAGGCGACCAGCAGGATGCGCTGCGTTGGAAACTCCAGCTTCAATTTTTCGATGGCGGCGACGGCGGCATCGTCCATGCTACTGACGCCGAAGATCAACTCATAGGCCGCGCCATACTGTTGCCTGCAGTGGCTGGCAAAGCTCGCATACATCTCCGGATCAAGGCCCTTCACCGGTTTCAAGATACTCACCGGCGGCGTAAATGCGGGCAGCGCACGCCGCGCGGCGCGGCCGAAAGAGCGGGCGCTCAGCAGGGCGAGAAGGTAAAAGAAGAATCCTGCAATCGAAAGGAGAGTCGTGACTGCCGCGACAACTATTGCCACCATAAGCCTGTCTTCAGTTTAGTACCGCGCATACGGTACTGCGGGTACGGCGCCACGCGCGTTGCGCCGGTAGAGACTGGTCCCGGGCACCGTGGCAGGCAGGCGAAACTGCAGGTCTCTCCACTTCGCTGCGCTTCGGTCGAGTGACAAATCTGATCAGTAGTAAACCAATGAGCAGACACATTGATTGAGAGCTGGATTCCTAGACGCCGGCGGGAATCTGAAGCCCGACCAACGGGAGGAGTATCTTCACCCCGACCGCCAGGCGGCAAAGCCGCGATTCGCCGTACGCGCAGTACTCACTCGTAGCGGAGCGCTTCGATGGGGTCCAGGGTGGATGCGCGCCAGGCGGGATAGATGCCGAAGACCAGGCCGATCACGCATGAGACGACGAAGCCGGTGATTGCCCACTGGCCGGACACGGATGCCGGCAGCACGGCGACAAGGGCCTTGATGATGAAGGTGATCAGCGCACCGGCGACCACACCAATTACGCCACCGAGCGCACAGAGCGTGATCGCCTCGAGCGTGAACTGCAGCAGGATGTTCTTCTTGGTTGCGCCCAGTGCTTTGCGTACACCGATCTCCCGCGTACGCTCGGTGACGCTTACCAGCATGATATTCATCACGCCCACGCCGCCGACCATGAGGCCTACACTGGCGACTGCGACCATAAACGCGAACAGGCCGCCAGTGATCTGCGACCATAAGCGGGTCAACGCATCCGGACCGCTGATGTCAAAATTATCCGGCGCCTCTACGTGAACTTTGCGGCGGCGGCGCAGCAGTTCGGTCACTTCATCGATCGCCAGCGCCTTGTTTTTCGGGTCGTCATAGCGCGCCACAATGAAGTAGTCCTTCACCTCGGGATGAATCTTGCGGAAGGTCTCGAGCGGGAAATAAGCAGAGTTGTCTTCAGGATTTTTTCCGCTGCCAAAGGGCTGCTTCCGTTTGTCGAACGCACCGATGACGGTAAACACTTCGCCTTCGATCTCGACATCCTTGCCGATGGGCGATGTCTGGCCAAAAAGTTTCTCAACGGTATCATGCCCCAGCACCACAACATTCGCCCGCCGCTGCTCTTCATCGTCCGTCCACATCCGCCCTGCGCTCAGGTCGATCTCGTTGACATCCTTGATGGCCGATGTCGCGCCCTGCAGAATCGTGTTCTGCATCTTGTTTTTGCCATACTTCACCGCGACATTGCCGACATTCAACTGAGGATTCGAGTAGCGCAACTCGGGATCGACTGCGACAATATGCGGCAGGTCGCGCATCGCGATTCCGTCGTCATACGAGAGCTTCTTACGCGTCAGCATCTCCGTCGTAGGATTCACGGCAATAAACGGGATGTGATAGCACCACAGGATATTGCTGCCGAAAGAGTTTGCGAACTTTTCGACATTATTGTTCAGACCGTTGATAACCGATGAGATCACAATCACGGTCGTCACACCGATGACGATGCCGAGCACAGTGAGACCGCTGCGCAGCTTGTTTGAGCGCAGTGTCTCCATTGCCATACGAACCGATTCTCTCGCGTCCAGCCACCGCATCAGCAATCCCTCAAAACCCTAAGCCACTCTATCCACCGATACATTGTCATCCCGACCGAAGTGAAGGGACCTGCATCTCGCACGCCACCGAAACATCACAGCGCCGACCAGCACGACACGGACCGGTAGGAAGGCCCACTTTTCGCCCGGCCTTCAGGCGGCAAAGCCGCATCTCGCCGTAGGCGCAGTACTACAATTCAGAGCGCAATGCAGTAATCGGATCCAGCTTCGCAGCTTTCTGCGCCGGGTACACTCCAAAAAATACGCCTACGCCAAACGCGACTGCCAGCCCTGCAAACACGGCCCAGATTGCCACGTCCGACTCCCATCCAACGGCAAGCGTCACGCCCTTCGCAATGCCGACGCCGAGCACCACACCAATCAATCCGCCGATCAGCGACATAGTCGCGGATTCAATCAGGAACTGCACCATGACATCGCGCCGCTTCGCCCCCAGTGCTTTGCGTACGCCAATCTCGCGCGTCCGCTCGGTCACACTTACCAGCATGATGTTCATGATGACGATACCGCCCACCACCAGCGAGATTGCAGCGATAAACACTGCGACCATGGCGAAGCTTGAACTAATGCTCTCCCACAGTCCGACGAACGACGCATTCGTATCCACGGTAAAGTCGTCATCGGAACCTGGCGCGTCGTGTCGGCGCGAGCGCAGGATCGTCCGCACCTCGTCCACTGCGCGGTCCAGTCGTTCGCCGGTTGACCCTGCGCTGGCATGAATTTCGACTGAATCATTCGTGCCATAGGTATGCGTATAGGCCGTGATCGGAATGGCCACCCAGCTGTCCTGGCTTTGCCCCAGCGTCGTTCCCTGGCGCTCCGCGATACCGATGACCGTGTAAACGCCGCCGTCGACGCGAATCTCTTTACCCAGCGGGTCCTCGCCGGGCATCAGGTTATCGACGATGTCATAGCCGATGATCGCCACATGCGTGGCATGCTCTTCTTCAGCCGCAGTCCACACACGGCCGCGTTCGATATTCGTACTGGCAACTGGCGGCATCGTCCACGTCCAGCCGCGAATTTCTGTATTCTTGCTCGACTTCTTGCCATACACAATCGTGCCCGTCTTGCTGTAGGACGCGGCAGTTACACGGCAGAGCTTGCAGTCATCGACGACCGCCTGGTAGTCCGCCATCTTCAGATTTTTGCGCTTGTTGTAGCGTAGGAATTCTTCAGCGTCGAAGATCACGGAGGGTGTCTTCCGCGCCGTGAATACATCCGCGCCGTAGCCGTAGATCTTGGTCGCGACGAAGTGGTTTGCACCATTCACCAGCGTCACGACGGCAATCACCGATGCCACGCCGATCACCACGCCGATAAGCGTCAGCACAGACCGGAGTTTGTTAGCCCATAGAGACGCCAGGGCGATGCGGATAGCTTCCTGTAGTTGCATTTGCGCCTAAAGTACTTTGCTTTTAGGTGAACAGAGTGTAGCAGAGAGGGCTTGGTCGAAGACCTGCAGGTGCCTTCGCAGCCGCGACCCCGAACCGCAAGGATGGACTCAGAAGGGTGAATCATTCGCAGTGTTTATGCTGTGCAGATCCGGTGGCTGCTGACTCTCGCGCGTCAGGCGTCTGCCGCGGAACGGCCTGCGCCGCTCTTTCCTGCGTATAGAACCGCCTGCTCCTGGAATGCCTGGTAGGACGGAATCATCCCGAGCAGTTTAACGGGCTTAAGCGGTTCCAGGCTCTCCTTCTTTCGCGACATCTCCATCGCCAGCAGAACGTAGGCCGGATACTCATAGCGATTCTGGATCAGTGGACTTACCGACGAGAAGATCATGTAGAACAGTGCAAAATGAACCAGCGGCCGGCCCAGGCGAAATCGTCCGCGCGCAAACATTACGCCGATCAACGCAAGCATGGCCAGGCTATGCAGGTTGCCGATTACCGTATTCTGCAGTTCATGAAAGTCCGAGTGTATCCACTCGGTTAAAAAGTAGTTCACCTGCAGCAGCCGCCCGGATACGTTCATCAGGATCTTCGGCCATACGGCAAGGAAAAATCCGCCCTTATTCTGAATGGAATTGAGGCGTGCGATCGTTCCCGTGGTGATGGACCCCTCGAGCGCAGTATAGGAGGCCAGCAGGCCGCTGAATCTCCACGCGATAGCCGCCCAGGCTGCAGACAGGAACATCAGCAGGACAACCACAACAGTCTTTGGTCGATCGCGAAAGATTCGTCGCGAGCGCAGAAACAGGAACATCAGGATGAATGCCGTCTGCTGCCAGCGCGCCATGGTGGAAAGCACCAGGCAAAAAAACATCACTACTTTCCTGTTCTTGGTCGCGTACAGATACTTCGCAAACAGCGCGCATCCGGCAAGTGCCAGGATCTCTTTATTCAAAGTCAGCAAAGCGGGCACAGTCAGCGCATCGGCCATCATAAGGAAAACGAAGACGCGCTTCTTCAGACCGGGAACAGAGGATGCCGCCCATACGGAAAACGCGAAAAGGCAGCAGTTGAAAATCGCCACGCCAAATTCGTTCCTGAAAATCGTTGCGATGATCGCCGGGCCTACCACACTACCGCCAAGGCTGATCTGGTCAGTAGATGCAGCACCGTTACTCTGGCCGCCTTTGGGATCAATCCCGGCAGCCTGAAAGTAGGCTCCCGAATCCGCCACGATACTGTAAACCTTGGGAAACTCGTACAGCGGCTCGACGGAGAACGTGTACCAGATCCAGCACAGGGACAGGTACAGGCAAAGGCCGCCTATGGCCAGCCAGCTGATGAGCGGCTTCGGCCGGAACCATTGATGATCAACCCTTGGTGCGTCTGGCAAAACAGGCATGCCCTTCAAGGATACGCCAGCTCCTTCTTTCGCAGCGTCGGCGAAACCTTCTTTAGAGCATGCTCTCAAATACTAATGCAGGTGGGCCTGTAAGCCGAATTCTGTCGTGAACGGCCATTCCTCTAGGCGCCGCATTACTGCGGACACTCATCAGCAACCTACCCGGAAGTTTCCGCTGCATGCGTCGTAAGACACGCGCAGGACCCTCGTTGGCGCGCCGGGCCGGCACGCACTTCCAGGCAACTCAGGTCAGCCCGGAAGTTCCCTCCCTATTTGGTCTTGCTCCGTGTGGGGTTTACCATGCCCCGCGCTTTACAGCGCGAGCGGTGCGCTCTTACCGCACCTTTTCACCCTTACCGCGTTGTCCTTGCGAAGAACGCGGCGGTATTTTCTCTGTGGCACTGGCCGTATCCAGGCCTTGAAACCTGGACCCCGGACGTTATCCGGCACACTGCCCTGCGGAGTTCGGACTTTCCTCCCCCGCGCAACGTGACCGTACAAGTACAGGCACCCGCGCGGCAGCGGCCGTCCAGCCCACCTGCTCCTCTATGCTACCAGTCGCGCCCAGCCGCCAAGCCAGGTGCCCCAGGTCTCAAGCGAGAGACCCGGGTGTCCGGACTCACGATTGTCATCCCGATGCAAAGGAGTGACCAGCATCTCGCCTCCCGGCCACAACCGCAGTCCATCTGTTTTGGCGCAGCGCGTCCCGCCTCCAGCGCAGTACCCGGTACGATGGAGAAACGATGAAGCAACCGGCAACACCTGCACCATGGCAGTCCATTATGCGCAGGGCTCCTGTCATCCACCTTCTGCTGCTGGCGGCGATCGCCATCCTCTCTACAGGCTTCATCCTCCTGTTCTTCTACATCGCCTGGCGCCGGATGCACTTCCCGCTTCAACTGGAATGGCTGGAGGGCGGTGTGCTCGATACTACCGTGCGCGTACTGCATCATCAGGCCATTTACGTGCAGCCCACCTATCGCTTTGTGCCGAATATCTATACGCCTCTCTTCTTCTATGTGGGCGCTGCAGCACTGAAAATTTTTGGCACGTCCTTAGCCACTCTGCGGCTGCTGGGCACCGTCTGCACTGCCGGGTGTTTCGGCCTGCTTGCACTGCAGACCAGGCTCATCAGTCGGAGCTGGCTCGCAGGCCTTGCAGGCGCAGGATTTTTCGCGGCACTCTATGGCTCGATCGATGGCTGGTATGACCTCGCCCGCATCGACATGCTCTTCCTGTTGCTGACGCTCCTGGCCATCCTTTTTTCCTACCGGGGACACGCCGTACTGGCCGCGCTGACCTTCGTGCTCGCCTACCAGACCAAGCAGGGAGCAGCCATCATCGCTGTCTGTGTGCTGCTGCACGAAGTGGAACGGCCCAGGCGGATCGTCTTTGGACTCGGCACCTTTGCTGCCGGCCTGTTGGTTTCAATCCTGTACCTTAACCATCAGAGCCATGGCTGGTATGACTACTACACTCTCCATTTGCCGGCAGGACACCCGCTCGTACCAGTAGAAATGGTCGCCTTTTTTACGCGCGGGCTCCTTAACCACGTAGGCCTTGCGCTGGCAGTGATCCTGCTGGGCATGTTCTTCACCAACTGGAAACCCGCACATCGCAGACTGGCGTTTTTCCTGTTTGCGACCACTACAGGCACTTTTTTGTCGGCACTTTCAGGCCGCATCCATAGCGGTGGCTCCGTCAATGTTGTCCTGCCGCTTTATGCATGGATTGCTGTCCTGTTCGGCGTTGCGGTTGCAGCTGTGCGCCGTCAGCACCCTGTTGAGATGGACCATCAAGCGGCCAGGGAAAAACAGGTACTCCGTCTTATTGTGCTGAGCATGTGTGCGATGCAGCTCGGTTCACTCGTCTATCCGCTCGATACACTTCTGCCGTCGCGCCTGGCGATGCAGGAAGCACAGGCGGCTTACGATGCCATAGCACGGCAGCCTGGAGATATCTACGTCGTTGGCAACACGATCGACCTGGCGCCAGCCGGGAAGCAGGTATTCGCTAACTCTGTTGCCATTTATGACGTTGTTCGCGGTGACCATGGCCCGATCGTCAAAGCACTCGAGGCAGACCTTGACGCAGCCTTCGAGCATCATCAGTTTTCCGCGATCGTTTCGCCTGGCGAGCTGCAGGCAGGGTCCATCTATGATGGTTCGCCTGCTCTACTTGGCGAAGCGTACACAGGAAGAGAAGAGACGGTCCTTTCACCGGCAGCTTCTGCCGATCTGGGAAAGATCGTCCCTCCACCTATCGCACCGTCCGAACTCCACTTCGCCCGCTGAGCGTGGGTTAGCGGTTGCCGAAGAGATTCAAAACGATACCGGCCTTGGCATTGAAGTTGTTCGTCCACTGGTCGCCGCCGCCGGGTAAAGGCACATCTTCTGCGACGTATTCGCCAGGCACGATCTGTACAGCCCAGTGCCGTGAAAGGTTGTAGTTGAAGCCGACGCCGCCGACAGCCGCGGGATTCCACGTAACAGATTGCGGGGTTGACGATCGCACTGCACCGCCTTCCGCAAACACATAGGGCACGATCTTGTTGCCGATGGGCAGCATATACACCGGACCCGCCGTGAAGCTGCGCGTATTGCTGTGCAGGCCGTTCGCCACGGCCGTACTGCCCGTATGTTCGTTGAAAGAACTGACAATGTCCGCCAGCACACCGATATGCTTCGTCAGGTTGACCTGCGGAATACCATACCAGCCGATCAGGTCCCTGGATGTCCCCTGATCGTTCGACAGATCGGTAAGCAGGTAGGAAAAGCCTGCATTCAGCGACCTTAGAGTTGACAGCTCTATGAACGGTTGGTTACAAAATGCTTCAGGAAGAAGATTTTCCAAAGAGGGAGCGATCGAAATTTGCCAGCAGATCGGCAGCGTCTTCATAGACTTCCGTGCAGCCGGCTTTCATCAGGTCTTCTCGCGACCACCCGCCGCTGGTGACACCAACTGTGCGGACGCCGCATTTTGTCGAAGCCTCCGCATCGTAGGGTGTATCGCCCAGCGAAATCGCCTCACCTGCATCCACGTGGACCCGCTTCAACGCAGCAGAAAAAATGTCGGGAGAAGGCTTGGAATTCTCGGCGTCTTCGCTGGTCGTCTCTTCTTCAACCAGGTCATCGATGTTGGCGATCTTCTTATACTTCTGCAACTCTTCCTTACCCGCGGAAGATGCCATCGCGATCGTGAATCCAGCGTCCTTCATCCGCTCAATCAATTGCCGCACCCTGGGGAATGGTTTTACCTGCGACAGATATTCGCGTTCAAACAGTTCCTTGCGGAATTGCTCTATAGCTTTTCCAGTCGTCTCCAGTTTGTCCTTCGGTACGAAGACAGGAAGCAGATGGTCGCCGCCTTTGCCGATCTGCCTGAGCGCGGTCTCATAACTTACATCGATGCCGAACTGCGCGAACGCCCTCTGCCATGACTCGGCATGCAGCCCGTTACTGTCAATCAGCGTTCCATCCATGTCCAATAGGACAGCTTTTGCTTTCTGCTCACTTTTCATGTCTTCGTTGGATGCAGCGCGGATCCTCCGATGCGACTCGAGTGTTTACCGTGCGCACAGACAAAGATGAACGGGAAGAAATTCTGGCATACGACGTGGTGTACGAAGCCTAGTTCTTCAATAGAACTGCCATGCCGGCGAGCGAATCAAATTTGATCTTCTTCATCTGCTCATTCATCCAGACCAGCACGTGAGGATAATGCGCAGTCGCCCGTGTAAATGCCTGTACCGTACGCACTACGTGCTCTGCCGCGAAGTTTTCCCTGTAGTGCGCAGCAATCCCCACCAGCAGGCCATTCATCCAGGCAAACTGTGTCGTCATCAGGATGTAGTCATCAAAGATCCCCTGCTGCCGGAAGTGCACACTGCCCTCCAGCCCGAAAGGAAACAACGTCTGGTACATATAGTTGATCAGATAATTTTCGAGTATATGCGGCGAATTCTCGAAGAAAGGACGATGATAGAGCTTCTCTGCTTGAAGAAACCGTTGCACATCATCGCTGGCATCCGGTTCCTGCGGTGTTGCGATACCCTCCACAAACGTCCAGAAGGCATCGCGAAAACGAGCGCCACACACCGGGTCTTTGATGTGGTTATCCGTTAATTGGAAGATCACTTTCAACTTCAATGCAGGATTGCTTGGGACGCTTTCCAGTTCGACATGAAGCCATTTGTTTTCGATGACTTCGCGGTACTCCGCAAGTATCCCCGGGACCGCCGCATCATCTTCCGCGGTCCTGACGCGATCGAGCCTTTCACAGAGTGAGCCGATGAGTAATAGTCTCTGCCAAAGAGGACGGGTGCGATCCCTTACCACCTCGATTAACAGCGCGCGCACTTCGTGAAAACAGCCATAGGGCTTGTGAATCGCTCCGGTGGTGGGAAGCCTCGCCACACTATCCGTGCGGAATGCTCCCGACAATAAATTCCCTGCAACCTGCATCGCATCCGGGTTCAGCAGAACATTCCGCGCCGCCTCCGGGCACGACATCGTCAACGATCCTTCGAGCACACCATCCACACTATTCAGTGTCCGCGGATAGATGGAACATGTCGAAGAAAGCAGCGCACCGCCATACTCTTTCTGGATCCCACAGAGCCGGTCCGCCCCGAAGAAAGGACAATGTCCGGAAGGCGTCAGGTTGATGCGCGCATGCAGACCCTCAGCCTTGTCCGGGGTTACCGATACAAAGTGCTGTACGAGGGAGCCGAGCTTCTCCGCTGGAAAAAGCTGGTAGTTTTCATAGGTCCGCCGGTCGAGTGGAATCGTCCAGCCGTGGCAGCAGTGGTCCTCGCACTCAGGACCGATGCAGCGGAACGCCGCAGCATACGTGGGCCGGTTTGCATCTGCCATGGGCACGTCAGGAAACGCAGGCTCTTCTACAACGCATCAGGCATGCACGGTTTCAGGCTGCCGGAGCCAGTCATACAGAGGGAACCTTCCGGCCAGGTCAAGCACCTGTCCGTGGATTCTGCGAAGAGTCGCGCCGTCATTGCGATGATCGAGCGCCTCCACAATCCACCTGCCGATGACCCGCATCTCGCGCTCGCCCATCCCTCGCGTCGTTAACGCCGGCGTGCCGATGCGAATACCGCTCGGCTTCATCGGGGGATTGGTGTCATATGGAATTGCATTCTTGTTCACCGTAATGCCTGCCTCGTGCAGCGCGTTCTCGGCTTCACTCCCGAGCATGCCCTTGGCAAATACATCGAGCAGCATCACGTGCGTATCTGTGCCGCCGGAGATGACGCGATATCCCTCCTCAGCCAGCGTGGCCGCCAGCACTTTCGCGTTTGCAACGACATCCGCAGCGTATTGCTTGAACTCAGGCTGCAGTGCTTCTCTGAAGGCCACGGCCTTTGCAGCCATGATGTGCGCCAGAGGTCCACCCTGCTGTCCGGGAAACACGCAGCGGTCGACCGACGCTGCGAGATCGGCCTTGCAGAGGATCATTCCCGACCGCGGTCCGCGCAGTGTTTTATGCGTTGTCGTCGTCACGATATGCGCATGCGGCACCGGCGAGGGATGCGCGCCGCCAGCCACCAGTCCAGCGAAGTGCGCCATGTCAATCAACAGCAGTGCGCCGACCTTATCGGCAATCGCCCGCATGCGTGGAAAATCGAACTGCCGCGGATATGCACTGCCGCCGCCGATGATCAATTTGGGCTTCTCCCGCTCGGCAATCGCCTCCAGTTTGTCGTAGTCGATGACCTCGGAATCTCTCTCAACGCCGTAGCTGGCGACCTTGTAGAGTTTGCCCGAGAAGTTCAATTTGTGGCCATGCGTCAGGTGACCGCCATGCGCCAGGTCGAGTCCAAGGATGGTGTCACCCGGCGAGATCACTGCCATGTACGCGGCGGCATTTGCCTGCGAACCGGAGTGCGGCTGCACATTTACATGCTCGGCGCCAAACAGCTCCTTCGCGCGCTCGCGAGCAAGGTTCTCGACGATGTCGGTATATTCGCAACCGCCATAGTATCGTTTACCCGGATAGCCCTCGGCGTACTTGTTGGTGAACACCGAACCTGCGGCTTCGAGCACGGCGCGGCTCACAAAATTCTCTGAGGCAATCATCTCGAGCCCTTCATGCTGGCGCAGTGTTTCGTTGTCGATCGCGGAAGCAATTTCCGGGTCAGCCTGGGCAAGCGGGCGATTCATCATGTCGGACATGCCTACAAGTCTACCGCCCAACTCATCTGTCAAAAAGCCGCAAATCTCAATCACTATTGACCGCGGGTCCGGATGCCCCGGGTCTCGCCTTTGAGATCTGGGCTTTCACCGGCGTCAGAAAGCCGCCCCAGGCGTATCCTGAAAACAGCCTGCACCTTCCCGTACGGAGAACCCATGCCGAATCTCTCGCAAGACGTCCAGACCCTGGCAGAGTTCAGCAGGTCCCCGGCCGAATCAATCGCGCGCCTGCGCGAGACCCGGCGGCCTGTGGTGCTGACGATTCAGGGGAAGCCCGCCGCAGTGCTACAGGACGCGGAATCCTACCAGCGCCTTCTCGACATCGCCGCGCTGGCTGATGCCTCGGAAGGCATCCGTCAAGGGCTCGAAGACGTAGCAAATGGCCGAACGAGACCTGCAGAAGAGTTCTTTACAGAGTTTGAAGCGAAGCATGACATACGTCGTTAATACGACACCACAGGCCGAGTATGACTTCTCAAATCTGTACGACTTCTGCAAGGCTGACGAGTGCGACACCGCTCTCGACTGGTATTTGGGTCTAAAGGCAGCAATCCTGACTCTTGCCTAGCATCCGGAGCGCTGCCCCATCATTCCCGAAGCGAAAAGGCTGCGGCGACAACTTCGCCACCTGCTCTACGGCACCAAACCTCACATCTACCATGTCATCTACCAGGTGGAGGAAACAGAACGCAGAGTCATCATCCTCCACATCCGGCACGGTGCTCGACGGAGACTCAGGCAGATTGAACTCGAATAGCTATAGCACCACAGACTTCCTTTGCGACAAGGCCCGCGGAGGGGGCAACTCCCCCTCGGCCAGCGCCTTGAATGCCTGGTAGACGAACGACCCCAAGTACCAGCCGTCCATGTATTTATAAGGCGTTTCGCCGGTCGTGTAGTGTCCGCAGGGCAGCACCTTCGATACAAAGTCGAGTCCGAAGTCAGTGAAATACTTCACTACTTCTTCGGAATACACCGGCAGAAAGCTCAGATCGTAGGTCGCGTGGACCAGCAGCACCTTCTTCGGGTTGGCCGCGAACTTGTCCATATAGGAGATTGGACTGACCGCTGCCCACAGCCGGTTGAGCCGGTCCTGCGTCAGGATCGGGTCAAAGGCCGCGCGAATATGCCGCGTACTCTGGCCAGTCCAGACCACATCTCCAAAACGCATGGACGCATGGTTGAACGCGCATACCTGCAGCCGGGCATCGTGAGCAGTGGCATTGAATGCATACGCGGAGCCAAGGCTTGTCCCAAGGACGCCGAACTGCGTGTAACCCTGCGTTTCCAGCCAGTCGAGGCATGACCGGATATCCACCACCGCCTGCCGGCAGGCTGCGATCGTCCGCCCCAGGTTCGCACTGACGGCGTAGTCCGCGCGTTCCAGCTCCGCTGGCCGCCGGATGTCATGATATGGCTTTGACAGCCGCAGCGCCGAAACGCCGAAGCGGTTGAACAGGCTGCAGAGTGCGTTATGGCTGAATGCGTCCGCATTCCATTGCGGCATTACGATAATCGCCTGCTTCGGCTTACCGCGCAGCTGGTCGTCATACGACTGCGGGGGCGCCGGATACCATCGCGCATTCACCTGGTCATTTTCCGGATAGGGCGTCTGTTCCGGTGACGTAAATCGCAGATACTGCGCTGTCTTCAGCCGTCCCGCCGCAGCATCTTCCTTCAGCTTTGCCGCCTGGGCCAGGGTCTCCGGCCGGACATTGGTTGGAAAGAGTTCGGGATGCCGTTCCTCCAGACGGAAATCAGTGGGTGTGTCATACGCATAGAAGTCGTCGCTTTTTTCGACGACCGCCTGGTTCCAATCGGCCAGAAGCTGTTCCGCGGCTGCATCTTCCAGCCCGCCGCCATGTGCGCCGGCGCGACGCAGCAGTTCCGCCCCGGGGCCGCTGTGCAGCCAGTCAAAGCCCCACTCCAGGGGGCGCACAATCCGGTTCTCATCCCGCGTCGTCAGCGCTGTTTCCCAGGCGTACATGCGCTGCGCATACCATTTTTGGAGCATCCCTCTACTTTACCGTGATCAAAGATCAGCCGGGACTGTCCACAATTGACCGTTAATGTCGATATGCGCCCACCCGGTACAACGATTTAATCGTTTATCCTTTTCACTGAGGCTTTTCAGCGAAAGCGCGCGTCTCCTGAATGACGCGGCCTCTGTCTCAAAATCCCAAACCAGTCTTTTTCGTGGAGAGGTCTGTCTCCACGGGACGTGAAAGACATTTAATCCGGATGAAGCGATCCTTCCCTTCACTAGTGCTGCTCTTGTCCCTGGTACTCGGCGCTCTCGGCAGCGCTTTCGCACAATCTTCCAGCAATCTCCACGGCCAGGTTACTGATCCATCCGGCGCCATCGTTCCGGGTGCTTCCATCAGCCTGAAGGCCGTTGGCAAAAGTTATACCGCGCAATCCGATGCCGGCGGCAACTACACCTTCCAGAATGTGACACCGGGCACGTACACCCTCAGCACGACAGTTAGCGGCTTTACACCTTTCGCTGAATCGGGTATCGACATCGTGCCGGGCCAGGCCAAGATGCTGAATGTGACGCTCTCCATTGCCAGCCAGGATCAGCAGATTACCGTGACGGCCCAGGGCAACCAGGTCGACACCAATCCTGACAATAATGCGGACCAGGTCGTCATCAAGGGCAAAGATCTCGACGCTCTCTCTGACGATCCCGACGAGTTGCAGGACGAACTGCAGGCTCTCGCCGGCCCCGCAGCCGGTCCAGCCGGCGGCCAGATCTATATTGATGGTTTTACCGGCGGACAGCTTCCGCCCAAGTCTTCTATCCGCGAAATCCGCGTGAACCAGAACCCTTTTTCTGCTGAATTCGATCGCCTGGGTTACGGCCGAATCGAGATCCTTACCAAGCCCGGCACTGACAAGACCCACGGCCAGGTGGAGGTCAGCGGCAACGATTCATCGTTCAATACGCAAAACCCCATCCTGAACCAGAACACTCCGGCGGACGTACCGAAGATCCAGGAGCCCTCCTACTACAGCACCCGCTACCAGGGTGGCATTGGAGGGGCGCTCTCAAGCAAGGCGTCTTATAACCTCGGCTTCTTTGTCCGGCAGAACCAGGGCATTAATATCGTCGATACGCTCATTCCTGATCCGACCAACAATTACGCCAATACCGGCGGCATCTTCTCAAACGCGGCCTACACCAATCCTTCGAGCCGCTATGACCTGTCACCGCGATTTGATTTTGCGCTCAGCCCGAACAACACTCTGACCGTGAACTACGAGTACTATCGCGCAGCCCAGTCGAATGCCGGCGTCGGAGAGAACGCCCTCATCTCGCAGGCCTATAACACGCGCAACGAGGAGAACACCTTCACAGTTGGCGACACCCAGGTGCTCGGCAAGGACCTGGTCAATGACACTCGCTTCCGCTATCGCCGCATCCGTTCGCAGCAGGAAGCCGTTAACGGCACTCCCAGTGTATCGATCCAGGGCGGCCTCACGACCGGTGGCAACAGCGATCAGACGGCCCAGGACCACCAGAACCAGTACGAGTTCCAGGATTACGCCACGCTCAGCCATGGCAACCAGGCCATCCACTTCGGCACCCGCCTTCGCGCCTATAACGACACCAATCTTTCACTTTCGGGCACGAACGGCAGCTACACCTTTACCTCGATCGGCGCCTATTCGGTTGCCCTGCGCAATGCCGCGGCGGGATTGCCGGCTGTGGCCAACCAGTACTCCGTCACCAACGTAAACAAAGCGACAGCTAGCGCGACGCTCTTCGACGCCGCCCTCTACTTCCAGGATGACTGGAAGGTCTCCGACAAATTTAACCTCGGACTGGGCCTTCGCTATGAAGCCCAGAACCGCATCCGCGATAAGGCCGACTTCGGCCCGCGCATTTCACTCGCGTATGCCGTCGCACGTGGCAAAAAGAAGCCGACGACGGTGATCCGGGCCGGCTATGGATGGTTCTTCCAGCGCTTCACTGTTCCCGGCTCCTTCTCGTCCAATGCCGGAACACCCTACGTCATCAATGCCATCCATAACAACGATCCATTCCTGGGCACGCCGAACCAGGAAAGCTTTATCGCAGACGCTCCAGAGTTCCTGCTGGCCAATCCTACCGACCCGAACAGCGCTGCGCTGAAGCAGCCCGGCAGCGCACTCAGCGCCTCAGGCGCAGCTCCCAGCTATTCCACTATCGATACGCATTTTCACGCTGCGATCGATATGCAGGGCGCTATCGGTATCGACCATCAATTCGGCAAGAACACTACTTCAAACGTGACTTATCTCTACGCGCAGGGAAGTCACCAGTACCTGACCAACAACGTGACCGCGCCGATCATCGATCTCACCACTTACACCACCACCGCGAATCCGACAGTCCCGACACCTCGCAACAATGAGCAGTACCAGTCCGAGGGCATCTACCGGCAGAGCCAGATCATTGTCTCTGCCAACTCGCGCTATAAGCGCTTCAGTGTATTCGGCAACTACTCATTCAACACGGCCAAGGGTGATACCAACGGCGTTACCAGCACTCCTTCTGACCCCTACAACATCGGCCTCGACTATGGCCGCACACCCTACGACAATCACCACCGTGGCTTCATCTTCGGAAACTTCACAGCACCCTATGCGATCTCTGTGTCGCCGTTTGTCGCCTTCAACTCAGGCGCCCCGTTCAACATTACGACCGGTGAAAATACCAGCGGCAACAACCAGTTCAACTTCCGTCCCACCTACTCGCCGAACTGCACTGCGACCGCCACTGCCGGCGTCGCCAATACGCCTTATGGCTGCCTGGATCTCGGCACAATCGCAGGCCACAAACTCGTCCCCTTTGATTCCGGTAATGGTCCGAACAACGTGTCGCTCAACCTGCGTCTTGCGAAGGTTATCGGCATCGGCCCCAAGCTTGCCAAAGGCAGCCAGGGACCGGGCGGTGGCGGTCCACGCGGTGGACCCGGCGGTCTGAACGGTCGAGGACTCAGCGGCAACTCCGGCGGCCCGGGCAGGATCGATCAGAGCGTACCGCGCAAATACAACATCAATATCTCTGCCTTTGCCAGCAACCTGCTCAACCATGAAAACCTTGGAACTCCGAGCGGAGTCCTGCTGAATACCCAGAGCTCGGTGCCTACTCTGAGCTCGCTCTTCAATAAGTCACAGTCACTGGCCGGCGGCTTCTTCGGCTCATCGAGCGCGGGCAACCGCACCATCAACCTGCAGGTCTCGTTCAACTTCTAGAGCGGTATACCAGGCATGAAGGCCGTGGGCGAGTGACCCATGGCCGCGCGTTCCATACTTACAAGCGACGGTCGGCGGTCATCCGCCGCCGTGGGGCATGAGCGCGGCCCGGTCAGGATGGTTCAGCCTCCGCCGCAAAGGTAGAGGAGCCCAAGCGTTGCAACCGCGACGATAAGCCAGAGCGGGGAGAAATTTTCGCCAGCCTGCCTCGAACTCTGTTCATCCTGCCGATGCGATTGATCAGGTGCGACGGTCGACGAAATGGAACGTCGAGACTGCTGACCGGATGGTGTCTGCGTTGCGGCCCTGCTCATAGTGGGTTCCCGGGGAAAAGTCTGCATCATGCCTGGGAACCAGTGGGCCCCTGGACGCGAAGCTAACTATACCTGCGCCTGTGGATCCCGAAATTTACACATTGGTAACTGGCGCAATAGTTTGGATAAGGTCAAAGCGGCCCCAGATTCCATACGTCGAAACGTCGATCAGCACCTAGCCAGTAACCCGCAAGTTGCCATGCCACGACTCTTCACGACGGCAAAGCTGCTCGCTGCTATCTCAGCCGGTCCACCGTCAACATCGTCCGATCATCATGCGGCAGCGCTCCCTCACAGAAACGATTTACCGCAGCAAAGACATTCTGTATTGGCTGATGTCCCGCAACATGCCGACCCAGTTCGGTTTCGCCGAACTCTTCCTCGGCGCCATTCTCCGCCTCGCTGATGCCATCACTGATCAGCACGATCCGCTCCTGCGGCTCGACCTGAAACTTGATGGAATGGAACGTCGCGTCCGGGATCAGGCCGACGGGCACGTCGCCATCGCGGATCATCCGTATAGACTGGTCGCGTCCACATACAATCGGGAGTACGTGGCCGGCGTTCACCAGCTCCACTGCTCCACCATCGAAGTATCTGATAACTATCATCGTTACGTATTTCGCACCCGATACGCGTGCGCACAAAAACGCATTGACCGACTGTACAGTCTCTACCAGCGAAGCGCCGCTCGTGATCTGGGCGAACATCATTCCCTGGATGATCGAAGCCAGCAGCGCGGAGGACATACCCTTGCCGGAAACATCTGCAACAATCGCCACGAACCCGTCCTGAACGGGGATGACGTCATAAAAGTCGCCGCCCACTTCCGTACACTGGACTGTCTTCGCATCCAGCCGCGCATAGGGAAACTGCGGCAGCTCCTGCGCGATAAGACGCTGCTGAATGGAAGATGCAATCTCCATCTCCTTGCGCATCAGCGCCGCCGCCTGTTCCGCCTGCAGCATACTGGCATTCTCGACAAGCGTCGCGGCTTCGGTTGCGATTGCATGCAGGATCTCCCGACTCACGGTGCTTAGATTGCAGGCCTGCAGCCGGCTATCGAGATAGAGCAATCCCAGCAACGTCTCCGCATTTCTGCGCCGCAGCGGGATAGCAATGACACTACGCAGTTCATGCGCGATGATGCTGCCCCGGCTCAGCTCTATTCCCTGCCCCGTGACGTCGCCGATGATGAACTCCGATCCTGACTCCGCGGCGTCGCGCACAATGGATCGCGAGATTTTCGAGTGATCTTCGATCGCCAGGCCATCTTTCGTACGACCGCACCCGAGCGTGAATGCCGGCACACTGCTGCCAAGAAAAACAAAGCCGCGCTCGGCGCCAGTCAGACGAAGCGCGTATTCCACCATCGTGCTTAATACGTCTTTCAGCACCCGGGTGTTGTTGAAGCTCTGCGCCGCCTGCAGAAACAACGACAGCTTTTCCAGGTCGGAGCCCGACGACTTACCACTGATCCGGCTCATCAGTGTGCGCGTCGTCGTGTCATCACTCGCTTCCATAAAAAGCAGTGACGCCGAGGGTGTTCCGAGCTGGATCTCATCACCCGCATGTAAGTGCGCGCGCATGGTTTTTACGCCGTTGATCAGCATGCCGTGCCGGCTCTGCAGGTCTTCGATATATAGACCATCCGCGTCCACGTTAATGACCGCGTGATTACGCGAAACCTGCGCATTGGGCAGTGAAAGATGGCGGTCTTCGCTGCGGCCGATCGTAAACGGCAGCGGCTGGATCACCACCGTCTGGGAACCTTGCGCTCCGCGATAGACCAACCGCGGTAGCCTATGCTCAGGATTCATCACGCTGCACGTCGCAGTTTCCGGACAGACAATCAGCCTTGAAAGATTTGCCAGCAGTCTAACATTTCAAAGTGCACATCAACGCCCGTCAGCCGCCAATGACTCAAGCATCAATTTGCGGCATTTAGTGTATGCCACGTCTTTCCCAATCTGCGCGGGTATGCGCAGCGTATTTCGCAGTGCGCGCAGAACCTAGCGGCGGACCATGAACGAGAGTAGTTCGCTCAATACAGTTTCGAGGTCTTTGTCATCCCGCAGCGCCGGGCGGAAGTGAGACTCGAGGACGGCCGCGCTCATGATTGAGCCCACCAGAGACAGCCTCCGCTCGATGGCATGTTTCTCCCTCGGCTTCACCTTGCCATAGATGAGGTGCAAAAATTCATCACCAGTCGTCGAGTGCATCATCAGCATCAGTTTGCGCATTCGTGTTTTCAGCTTCGGCTGGCGCAGGGCGAATAGTTTGAACTCCAAAATCAGGAGCGCCCACGACCGGTCGCACGTCATCGAAAGCATCTGCATGCGGAACTTTTCCAGGCGCTCTTCCGGCGATGTCGCACCTTCGAGCAAGGTCCGCATCGTCGCCATTTTTCCGACCATGCGCTGCTCCAGCAGATCAAGGAACAGGTCTTCCTTGCTTTTGTAGTGCGCATAGATGGCGCCGCGCGTGTAGCCGGCCTTTTCCGCAATCTGCTCAAGCTTCGCCGCCGCGAAACCATCGCGCGTGAAAATAGTCTCTGCCGCCTGCAGCAGCTTCGCCTGCGTTGCTTCCGTGCGCTCCTGGTGTTTACTGCGTGGTTTAAGTTCCTTCGCTGGCATTTCATTTCCATCATAGGGTAGAAAGAGGGCTGTGGTATACAAATACATACACGTATGTTTTTAAATTTCAAGTGCGACCGGCTCGACCAGAGGCACGTCTTCCGCCAGAGCCTGGCAATGGCTGCCTGCGGCATTGCCATAGCGATACTGCCGGCAACAGGGACTACGCAGATCCAGGGTTCCGCCTCCGGCAACAGTGCCGCCCGGGCCACGCAGCTTCCGCTCTCCGGACGTCAGGCGGGCGGCGGCGTCCAGGTGCAGCAGTCCGCAAACAATGGCAGCGCGGCAAATACTCTCAACACGCAGATCTCAGTTTCAGGAAATACTGCGGGCAGCGTGCTCGATCCTAATGCCACAACTGCACCCATCACGCTTACGCTTGAAGATGCCATCCGTCGCGGCCTTTCGTTTAATCTTGGCCGGGTCGCCGCGGACACCGCATCGCGTGCCGCGAAAGCACAGAGTGCATTAACGCGCAGCAGCCTTCTGCCCCAGATCAACGCCAGCCTGTCAGAGAATGCCGCAAAGGTTGACCTGGCCGCTGAAGGTTTCAGTGCCAGCGCCTTCGGTACGTCATTCGGCTTTGCGTTTCCGGCAACGGTCGGTCCTTTCCACTATTACGATCTGCACGGAAGTCTGCAGGAAGATTTCCTCGACTTCACCGCCATCCACAACCTGCGCTCGTCACACCAGGCAGCGGACGCCGCTCTGCTGAATGCCAAGGATGCGCGTGAGCAGGTCGTCCTCGCCGTCGCAGGAAGCTATCTGCAACTGCTCGCCACCTCTGCGCTCATCGAGCAGCAGCAGGTCGAAGTGCAATATGCCGAAGCATCTTATAAGCAGGCCCAGGCACAGGCCGACGCAGGCAGTAAGGCACCCATCGATGCCATCCGCAGCCTGGTCGAGTTCCAGATCGAGAAGCAGCGGCTCTCCTCCGAGCATGGCGATTTCCTGAAGCAGAAGAATTCGCTCGCCCGCCTCATCGGTCTACCCCTGGGCGCTGAAATTACTCTCGCCGAGAAGCTGCCCACTACGACGCCAGCCGCGCCTGCGCTCGACGACGCGATACGTACTGCCTTCACCCAGCGGCAGGATCTCCGCTCCGCCGAAGCTCAATTACACGCTGCCGAAGAGGCACGCAAAGCCGCTGGCTCCGAGCGCCTCCCCTCGGCCAATGTCGGCGGCACCTACGGCCTGCAGGGCACCAACCCGGACACTGGCACCAGTGTCTTCCAGGCATCAGCAACTATCACTGTGCCGATTTTTCAGGGTGGCCGCATTCACGCTGATACAGCGCAGGCCGATGCAGTCGTAGCCCAGCGCCGTGCCGAATTATCCGACCAGCGCGGAGCCGTCGAGCTCGACGTCCGTAACGCCTACATTGATCTGCAGGTCGCCACTGAACAAGTCGCTACTGCCGAGAGCAATCGCAAACTCGCTTTGCAGACACTCCAGCAGTCGCAGGACCGCTTCGCCGTGGGCGTAGCCGATTCCGTCGAAGTCGTCAGCTCCGAACAATCACTCGCTTCGGCCGACCACGATTACGTCAGCAGCCGATTCTCCGAATCCGTCGCACGCATCACCCTCGCCCGCGCCATCGGCGAAGCCGAAAAAGACCTGCCCGACCTCCTGAAAGGAAGCCTGTAATGAGCAACGAAAACGATGGCGGCACAGTCGCCACAGCCCCGGTACTGGCCGCGCCCGCTTCCGACGGAGCGCCCAGGGCCGATGCCACACCCGATACTCCTGAGGTAAAGAAGCGCCGCTTCAACCCGATCATTCTCATCGGCGTTGTCGCCGTGCTCGCGGTCGCCGGCGTCCTCTACTATCTCTACACGCAGACCTACCAGGACACGGACGACGCCCAGGTCGACGGCCACATGAACCCCATCGCCTCGCGTGTCGACGGCACCATCACCGCCGTCCATGTCGACGACAACTACACCGTGAAGGCCGGCGATCCGCTTGTCGACCTTGACCCCGCCGACAGCAAAGTCTCGCTCGCACAAGCGCAGGCGCAATACGATCAGGCCGCGGCGCAGCTCAGCGCATCGCATCCCAACGTACCCATTACCCGCAGCAGCAATACAGCCGACGTCACCTCTTCGCAGGCAGATGTCGCGAACGCCGACGCTGCCTTGGCCGCCGCGCAGCATGACCTCGACTCCGACCTCGCCAAGCTCCAGCAAGCGCAAGCAACCAGCGCACGCAATCAGGCCGACTTCGCCCGCTACCAGGTCCTGTACGATAAAAAAGAAGTATCCAAAGCCGACTACGATCAGTACCGCGCGACCGCGGAAGCCCAGCAGGCCGCCGTCGCCGCAAGCGAAGCCGAAGTCTCGTCGGCCCGCAAGATTATCGATCAGCGCCGCGCCCAGCTGCTCTCCTACCAGGCGAAGCTTCGCCAGACGCAGCAAAACGGACCGCTGCAGTTACAGATACGCGAAGCCGACATCAAGACCTCCGCCGCCAATGCTGAAGCCTCGCAGGCCGCGCTGGACCAGGCCAGACTCAACCTGTCTTATACCCGCATCGTGGCCCCAATCTCCGGCGTCGTCACCCAGCGCAGCGCCGAGATTGGCGCCCGCGTCTCCTCTGGCCAGCAGCTCATGATGATCGTTCAGATCGATGACCTATGGGTCACCGCCAACTTCAAGGAAACGCAGCTCGCCCGCATGCACCCCGGCCAGAAAGTAAAGATCCACGTCGACGCCCTCAAGGACGACTTCGATGGCACCGTCGAATCCATGCCCGCCGCCACCGGTTCCGCCACCAGTGTCCTGCCACCCGAGAACGCCACCGGCAACTATGTCAAAGTTGTGCAACGCCTGCCCGTGCGCATCCGCTTCAACAAGGGCCAGCGCGATTTAGAAAAACTGCGCCCTGGCATGTCTGTCGAACCGAAGGTTCAACTCAACTAAACGCTCTTCACGTAAGCCATGAAGTGTCATCCTGAGCGAAGCGCAGCGTAGTCAAAGGACCTGCGTTCCCTCCCCCTATCCACCAACCAGGAAAGTAAGCATGGCGACCGCAACCCTCACCCACGACTCCATCCCCGCCGCCCGCCCGGTCGTGAATCCGTGGATCATCGCCATCACCGTCACCCTGGCCACGTTCATGGAGGTCCTCGACTCCTCCATCGCCAACGTCGCGCTCCCCCACATCGCCGGCTCTCTCGGCGCATCCTCTGAAGAATCCACCTGGGTCATCACCAGCTATCTCGTCTCCTCCGCCATCGTCCTGCCGCTCTCCGGCTGGCTCTCGACCGTCATCGGACGCAAACGTTTCTACATGACCTGCGTCGCCATCTTCACCGCCTCCTCCGTGCTTTGCGGATTAGCCACCTCGCTCCCCATGCTCATCGTCTTCCGCGTCCTGCAGGGCGCAGGCGGCGGCGGTCTCCAGCCATCCGAACAAGCTATCCTCGCTGATACGTTTTCAGAAAAACAGCGCGGCATGGCCTTCGCCATCTGGGGCATGGCCATCGTCGTCGCCCCCGCCATCGGTCCCACCCTCGGCGGCTGGATTACCGACAACTATTCCTGGCATTGGATCTTCTTCATCAATTTACCGATCGGCCTGCTCTCGCTCTTCCTCACGCAGCGCCTCGTCTTCGATCCCGAGTACCTCAAAAAACTTCGCAACGCCGGCCTCCGCGTGGATTACATCGGCATCGCCCTCGTCGTCATCGGCGTCGGCTTCCTCCAATACTTCCTGGACAAGGGGCAGGAGCTGGACTGGTTCGGCAGCCACCTCATCACCGTCTCCTTCATCATCGCGGTGGTCGCGCTCGTCGGCCTCGTCATCCGCGAGCTGACACATGAAGACCCCATCATCGACCTGCGTCTCCTCGGCCTCCGCAACTTCGGCATCGCCGTCACCTTCAGCTTCATCCTGGGCGTCGTTCTCAACGGCTCGACTGTTCTGTTGCCGCAGTTTCTCCAGACGGACCTCGGCTACACCGCCGAGCGCGCCGGCTTCGCCATGTCTCCCGGTGGCATCGCGCTCGCCGTCATGATGCCCGTCGCCGGCATCCTGGTCAGCCGCTTCGATCCGCGCATGATCATCGCCATCGGCTTCACCCTCACCTCGTACGGCCTCTTCCACGTCACCGGTATCTACTACGGCATCGATTTCGATCACATGGTCTGGTTCCGCGTCATCCAGGTCATCGGTCTTCCCCTCGTCTTCATCCCCATCAGTACGCTCAACTATGTGGGAGTACCGCAGAACAAGCGCAACCAGGTCGCCGGCATCAGCAACTTCCTCCGCAATATAGGAGGAGCCCTCGGTGTCTCCATGCTCAACAACTTCTTGTCGAACTCAGGTCAGGAGCACACCACGGCGCTCGTCTCGCACGCCCAGAAGAGCAATCCCTTCTTCATGCGGCATCTGAACGCCATGACGGCGAACTTCATCAGCCAGGGCTTCGACAAG
Source organism: Acidobacteriaceae bacterium (assembly GCA_963692885.1). Lineage (GTDB taxonomy): Bacteria > Acidobacteriota > Terriglobia > Terriglobales > Acidobacteriaceae. The sequence goes on along the minus strand of OY843586.1, from coordinate 4,770,525 downwards.
GTCTCCGCCTCGCAAAGAGCGTTAGCCCAGTTCTCGCAACAGGTCTCGCTGCAGGCCAACGTCCTGAGCTTCGAGAACGCCTTCTGGATCATGGGCTGCCTTGTAGCCGTCTTGATCCCACTGCCCTTCATCATGAAACGCCCCAACCGCAAAGACATGAAAGACACCGCCGGCCTGCATTAGAAGCGACAAACCGCAATCGCGTATGCTTGGAATCGAGTTCTGAGGATCAGTCCTTCTTCGCTGTAGAACCTAGACCCAGAGCGGCAGAATCGGATTAGAGTCTAATCACGTCTCGCTACCTTAACGAGATCGCCAGGAGCGCAGTTTGGAGAGCATACGAATCCGCAATCTTCGCTGCCTAGCAGACAGCACTGCTGTAGGGATCAAACCAATTTCACTTCTAGTCGGCGCCAATAGCTCCGGTAAGAGCACCTTCCTGCGCGTCTTCCCACTCCTTAAACAAAGCCACCAGATACGCACGCTCGGCGGTCTGGTTCTTAACGAAGGAGACGTCAATTTCGGATACTTCAGTGAGGCACTCCTCAAGGACGCAGAGCCGGAGGAGCTCAAGCTTGAGTTTGGGTTTGTAATGCAGCCAGAACTGATGCAGGGGCATCCCTGGAACGGCTTTCTGCATGAGGCAACCCAGGTCAGCTGCGAACTTACCTATGTCAAGGGAAGTAAGGACGCACGTTATCCACGCATCCGCGCCGCGCGTATTGTCCTGCTGCATGAAGAGAACAGTGAAGAGAACATCGATACCATAGAAGTTAGCGCTGGCGACGACGGGAAAATCCTTGAGTTTAAGGTTAACGATTTTGTGGCTGAGGACGAAGTCAGCTCACTTCGTCTCCGCATGGGACGCGGTGTCGTACCCAGCATAGCCACTGCCGTCAGCGAGGAGAGTTCGGAATCTCTAATCGATCCCTATGGCGTAGGAACGGGTGCATTCGACAAACGACTTTTGAGCATAACCAGATCCCTTTTTCACGGCAGGACATCTCGAGACACCAAGCTCTCGATGTTTATCGAGTTGAAGGTGGGCACGCCGCAACAAATGCTTAGCGCAATGCAGGCGGCCGGTGCCGCAAGTTGGAAAGAGAGTGTCCGACATTGGACGGTAGCCAGCAAGACATTTCGCGAAGTAAGAAACCTGCTGCTTGCGAGACGTGCAAAGGATCTTTTCGATTCGGTGAACACCTATGTAACGCGACTAGCAAGATCCGTACATTATTTCGAGCCTGTTAGAGCAAGCGTAGAGCGCGAGTATGCGAACCGAGATGTATCCACCGTAAATGTAGACTCTAGCGGCCTCAATGTCGCTCTAGTTCTAGCAGCAATGCAACCGTTGGCACTCAACAATTTCAGGCAGTGGATGCGAAAGCATGTGGGATTCGAAGTCTTCCCGCAAAGCGTTCAAGACGGGACTCGAACAGCGCTTCGAATGAAAGAAACCGCCAGCGGAACTGAATTCAATCTCGCAGACACCGGTTTTGGCTACTCTCAGATGCTCCCCTTTCTTGTTCAAATTTGGAAGATAGTAGACCAGAAGGAGCGGTCGCCTCGCAGGGTTTTTATACGCCACGGCGAGGTCGCTCAAATATACAAAGGTGAGAACTTTATAGTCGCCATTGAGCAGCCAGAGCTTCACTTGCATCCGGCACTCCAGTCGAAACTTGCCGATCTCATTGTAGTTATGGCTCGATTGAGCCACGAGCAAAACGTGCCTATTCGCTTTATGTTGGAAACGCACAGCCCTACTATTGTTGAACGCATTGGACAATCCATCGAGCAAAGCCGCCTAAAGGCCGAAGACGTTCAAGTCTTGTTGTTTGAACGAACGCCTGGGCCCTCCGGCACAAATGTGGCAACGGTGCGAAGCACCTCTTTTGATGAACAGGGCGTTCTACAAGACTGGCCCTTCGGATTTCTGTCAGCCCCAATCTCTGAGCCTGCCAGCTAGGCAGAACGATTAAGGGACGAATGCTGTTTCAAATCGACCAAAGTGTTTGCGACCTTATATCATCCAGCGCCGCCACGACTGCGGACTTCAGCGCTCTATCTTATCTCGCGCTTGCGGCAGCTGAAGGAAAACATCGACTAGGTGGTCCCAGAAGAGTCCTAGCTGAGCTCTCAAGATGCGCGTCACTGACGGCGCGCGAGAAGAACGCGTTTGAGCGGGCCGCGTCTCGGTCTGCTGAAGAAGGAAGATTGTGGACCAAACTCAAAGTGTATTCCAAGGTAATAGCCTCTTCCGCACTTGAGCCGTCCTCGCAGAGGGTCGGAAGCCAGCGCATTATCAGCGTGCCACTTCAATGGTTTGACGACTCGGAGAAAATTCAGCCCACAGCCCTGTTGGCAGAAAACCTCTCCGACGCAGACGTGCTTAAAAAGATTGGCAAGGCAGGCACTCAACTCATTGGACTCGGCTACTTGCCGCTTTCAGTGAGCCCGATAAGCGGAGGGGGCAGCACCACGGCTGCCGCGCTGAAATCGCTGGCATCACAAAATCGACAAACTCTGTGTATTGTAGACAGCGACAAAATCTATCCAACTGGGGAGTTGGGATCAACGGCAAGGAACCTTAACAGCTTTAAGAATGAGGTACAGTATCCGCTCATCGAGATTGTTGAGACGCGAGGCCGTGATCTCGAAAACCACCTTCCCATCTCGTTCTACCTTCAAACATATGACTCACACATCAGTCACAGACGTATGGCAAGAGCATTGAGCACTCTTACTGAACACGATGAGATCGATATACGCACTTATTTGGACATAGAAAGAGGACTTTTGCTTTACGACGTTTTAAAGTTCGCACCGGATTCTGGCGAGCGTGTCTTCTGGACTGAAAGCGTGAGACGGATGTGCTCGCTCTCTATAGCTTCAGAATCCGAGCTCGGCTGCCTCCAACAGGGTATCTGTGCACATGAGACAAGAAGTGACTGTCGATGCATCGTGATCGCCGGACTGCCCGCAAACATCTTGCAAGATTTCTTCAATCGAAACGGGGAAGCGGACGCGCATGATCTATGTGCCAATCTCGACGCCGTCGCCAGAATAGAGTGGACTCGCCTAGGCGGGAGCATCGCGAGTTGGGCATGCGGAGACCAAAAGCTTCGGGTGTAAAGGACCACCCAAGAAAATGCCTGGCCCAAATCAACAACTGCCGACTAATTCCCCAAAACATCTATCATTGAATTAAGCAGCACCAGAAAAACAGGACACACAAACCCCGGCAGCTAACCCCAACGATATGAATACTTTGCGGCTAACCCTTGTAGAATGAAACCTTTGGCGTCAGGCCATGTGCTAACCGCCCTCGAATGAATACTTTGGCAAAAGGACACCCGCAGAGGGGGAGGGGCGTACCCCACCCCGCAGGACACCGGTCAAGCGGCGTCGATCCTGAAACAAACTCACCTCACTGCCAAAGCTGGCCGAAACGCCCGCACAGCCAGCCATCCCCGCAGAACGCGCGCAGCGCTCTTCGCCGTACGCGCAGTACCGACGTAAGCGCAGTACCGACGTAAGCGCAGTACCGACGGACGCGCAGTACTAATGCAAAGTCTGGACGCGGAGGTCGTAAGCCTTCATCTGTTTCGCGACAATGCGGGTTGTCTTGTCGAGAGCCACCTGAGTGTTCGGGTCGAGGTTGGCCCAGGTTCGCTCCATCCGCTCGTTCTGCACCGTCGCGGGAATGATCGACCCATCGTGGCCGACCATCGCCGCCATCAGCAGCGTCACTGTCTTCAGGTGCGCGTCCACCCGCGCCTGCCGGATCCGGTAGCTGATGTCCAGGCTGCACGCATCCATACTCGCCGCGTCCGTATTGCCCCACGCCGTCTGGTTCGCCCGGCAGGCGGCAGGCGACCGGTAATACGTCACCATGGTGATGACGTATTGATGCTGATCGATGAAGTCGCGATAGTTCTTCTGCAGCCAGACCGGGCTCGTCACATCCGGGATGTACAGGTCGACATCGTGGCTCTCCGAAATTGCGATCGGCACCGACCACTGGTTGGTCTCATCAAGGATCTGCGAAGGCGCCCCACCCGCCCCCCGCTGCACCACCTGCTGCGCCTGAATTCCCCCTACGAAAACAGCAGAAAAGACACCGAAAACGACACAAAACGACATCGAAATGCTGCATTTGTACCTGTTTTTGAGCCAGTCTTTCAGCATCATCCCGCTCCTACTTCTTCATCTTCAAGTCAGCTGCGTTGAACGTCGTCACCTGCGCGGCCATCAAGCCATCCTTCGTCTCATACGCATCCGCGCCGCGATAGGGCTCGGCGAGGAACGGCGCAAATGCCTTCCACTGGATATTGATCGTATCGCCGACGATGAACTCGTGCTCGACCGTCACGTTCAACCCGCATGTTCCGCCCTGCGCAGGCGGCTTTACGACCTGCGCGAACATCCTGCCCAGCGCCTCGCGACCGCGCACGACCTGGCCGTTCGGCCCAAAGAACTCTACGTTGTCAGGGTACTGCTGCATCAACCGCTTCCAGTCACAGGAGCTGAACGCCGCCATATGCTCCTCGACTACCCTGGCTGCCGTCGCCTGCTTCACGCGCGGCGGCAACTGCTGGGCTTGAGCCACCGGGACGACCAGCGATGCCGCGACGAAGATCCAGCCTGCACGAATGTTTATAAAATGCATGCCCGAATTATTGCAGAAGACCGTTGCAGGAGTGCAGCTGCGCCGGGCAACAACGTAATCCTTTATAGTGGGTCGGTCATTCCACGCAGAGGAATACCATGGCCCAATTCATTCCCCGTTTCACCCGCAGAGGTTTCCTGCAGGTCGGCACCGGCGCCGCTCTCTCATCGCTCATCCCGTCCCGGCACTTCGCATTAGCTGCACAAACAGCAGGCGCCGCCAGCAGTGATCCGGTCCGTTTCGCCAGCATCGGCGTCGGCATCCAGGGTTCATCGCTCCTGCGCGCCGCCGTGACGCTGCCCGGAGGAAAGTGCGTAGCGGCTGCCGATCTCTACGACGGCCGCCACACGCTGGCGAAAGAGATCGCCGGCCCGGACATCCGCACCACGCGGCGCTACCACGAGATCCTCGAAGACAAGAATATTGAGGCCGTCATCGTCGCCGTGCCGGACTTCTGGCATAAACAGATCACCGTCGACGCACTAGCGGCCGGCAAGGATGTCTACTGCGAGAAGCCGATGTCGCACTCGATCGCCGAAGGCGAGGCCATGGTCAAGGCGGTCCAGACCAGCAGCGGCCACAACTTTGTGCAGGTGGGCTCACAGCGGGTTTCGTCGGATGTCTTCATCAAGGGCAAGGAGCTGTTCGACCAGGGTACGATCGGCGACCTGCTGCAGGTGGAACTGCAGCTGGGCCGCAACAGTCCCGGGGGTGCATGGGAGTATCCTTTCCTGCCGGACCTCTCGACCACTACGCTCGACTGGGACACCTGGCAGAGCCTCGCGCCCATCAAGAAGCCGCTTGACCCTGTGGCCTTTCATCGATGGAGAGCCTTTCAAGAGTACGGCACCGGCATGGCCGGCGACCTGATGGTCCATTTGCTGAGTGGCATGCAGTTCATAACCGGCATCAACGCCATGCCGGAGCAGGCGTTCAGTTTCGGTGGCATCGAACGCTGGAAAGACGGCCGCAACATGCCTGACGTGATGACGACGCTCTTCCAGTACGGCAAGATCCCGGTCGTCGTCCGCCTGACGCTGGGTACGGGCACGCCGGAGATTACGCGCATCATGGGCAGCCATGGCATCATCGAGGTCACCGATAATTCGACCATTCTGACGCCACAGCTAGGGGTTGACGACTCGCCCGACTACGGCCTCAACGGCTTTCCTGCCGCTCTGCATGCCGAGGTCGAGAAGCAGTGGCATGCCGAGCATGATCCGTTCCTGGCCCAGCATCGGCTGGAAGAAGTGACGGTGTGGCACGGTATAAGCTGGGACGATCTGCACCCGCACCTTACAAACTTCTTCCATTCCGTGAGGACCCGACAGCCGGTCGTCGAAGATGTCGTCTTCGGCCACCACGCCGCAGCAGCGTGTCACATGGCAAACAGCTCCTACTTTGAAGGTAAGGTTATCAAGCGCGACGCCGCGTGACGTGCGAGAAGCTTAGTGTTTTGCCTGGCCCCATGTGGGATTCCAGCCCACGATGAGCAGCAGCGAGTGGTTGCCTTGTGACAGGTCATGGTTGCCGACCTGGTACGCAGCGAAGGCAGTCACTTCGCTGCCTATCTTGTACGACAGACCCGGTGTTACGTATCCCATGGCATTGTTGCCGCTATACCAATCGGCGGCCACGCCCAGCCTGGGGCTGAGGGTCTGTTCGATGGAAGCGACAGCGCCGCCGCGGTTCGCGTGGTGGCGCTCTCACCTGGGTGACGCCAAGCCCAAAAAGTTCTAAATCACTTCCTTCTTCGGACCGTTCTTAGAATCCTTGAGGAAAGGGAACCGGCTTATGTGGCGCTACACCTTACTTTGTGTAGCATCGGTCGTTCAAGAGGCATCGCCGCTGGGAACGTCTGTGCCCGGCGAATTGAGTTCAAACGCCTCTTCTGAACGTGTGTGAGCGATGGAGAATGCGGAGTCAGCAACATACTTGGCCGTCAGTGAGTGTGGCTTCTGCCACTAGTCAGGAATGCAACATTACCGAAGCTGCAAAAGCCCGAACAGGTGTTCGGGCTTTTGCAGTCTGAACGCGTGAAATCAGTTACGGCGCCAGTTCCGTGATCAGGCCGGCTTTTGGACTTCCCCATCCAGTTACCAGGTCGTATCCCGTCACCGCCGAGTAGCTGCCGGATTTTCCGCTCGTAATGTCGTGGAAGCCTGTGCTGTATTTGGATGTGACATTATCCGCATAAATGGTCGGGTTGATGAAGCCGATGGTTGCTTTGCCCTGCGAGACCAGCTGCTGATTGACGAGTGCGATGAAGCCGGCCCACATGGGCGCTGCAAAGCTGGTGCCACCATATTCATTGGCGAGGCAGGCCTGCTGATCAGCACAGGTGTAGAAGCTGAAGTTCGCATTCGCTGAAACGTCAGGACCATTGCGGTACGTCTTCGATCCCTTGTTGGTCGTGGTGATGACGCCGGAAAGCTGCTGCCATGCCGGGATCGCGATCTTGTCAGGCGAGATACCGCCGCCACTGTCGACCCAGGCTGTTTCTGATTTCCAGGGACCGGCAGCACTAGAAGTCACCAGATCTGTACCACCAACGGAGACAACATGCGCATCATCCGCAGGCCACGCTTCATTACTCTTCGACCACGTAGAGCTGTCGCCCGAGGCAGCGAAGAAGTTCTGACCCTGTGCGGCCATTTTTTCGAAGTAAGGATCAAGCGTGGATGGATCGGCCGGCGTCCATCCCCATGAACATCCAATGGTCGTTGGCAGCGGGCTGTGCGTGGTCATGGCACTGATGATGGCAGTGTCAAGCGAGCCGATGTAGTTGACGAGGCTTTTGAGTCCCGGCGCCATGCCGATGGCCTGTGTCATGTCCAGCGTCTGCTCGGTGTCATCGCAGCCCTGGGCATTGGTGCAGCTGGTGCTGGTACCGTCTGTTGAGAGCAGCGTGATCGGCACATTATTGGTCTGCTTCACGTTCTTGAAGTACGTCGTCAGGTCAGCGAGATCAGTCCCTTCGTACTCAAAAAGGCCGAGGTTTTGTCCCGAGCCGGTGAGAGCAGTTCCACCGTAATAGGCGGCGCGCATGTCACTGCCGAGGAAGGACGCGGACGGACCGGATCCGGTGGTGGCATGCTGCACTACATCTTCAGGGGCGATGCCGTGCGCGGCCGCGTAGTCGCTCTTCTTCACGTACAGCGGGTGCGGAATCGAGTAGTTATCCAGACCGGAAACGTGCCAAAGATCGAATGGCAGGTTGGTCGTTGGTTCACGGTCAGGACTGAAGAAGGTGCGGTTCTCATCGGGGTGCTGGTAGGTGAGCATGCTCACGTGGAAGGCCGATTCAACAGCAGAGACGGGACCTCTTACCTGGACTTCCATTCCGTCGCGCGTACCGCCTGTAACAGTAAAGCCGTTGCTCCTGGCAAACTCAACGACGGCGTCATAGTCCTCCTGGGTCGGACCGAACCTGGCGGTGAACTGCGAAACAGTCAGGAATTTGTGAAAGGAAGGGCTCTTCGGATCGTAGATCTGACTCAGGAGAGTCTTGAGGCCCGCTGGATTGCGCAGGGGCAGGACAATGTCGAGCTTCATGAGCTGGTTGGAAGCAAGACGCCCGGATGCGGCGACGGCGTCAGTCTGCACCACTTCCCTGACATGGTGCGTCATCATGGACTGGGCCTGCGAAGAAGCGGCAGCGCATACCAAAGCTGCGGCGGAAAGCAAGATAGAAGCTGGTTTACAGGTCACATGGTCTCCAGGAAATGGGGGATTTGACTTCTTCGATCTAAATGGCTACTACGGAGCTACAACTCGAGTAACTAGGAGAGTGTTACTACAGTCATTTTTGCGAGTCAATCAATTCCTTACGGTTGCACTGGAAAGGGCAGTTCAGGCACTGCGGCTAAGGGACGGCACAATACTGCGAGGCGATTTTCCTCAGATTATCCACAAACATATGCACTATGTTAAAGCGCGGCCGACATAGTTACGTTTTTTGCCGCCAGGATGGCGGATGGCTAATCGACGTAGAGCCGATGGACGCGGGCATGTATGTTGCAGAGAACTTCCCAGGCAATTGTGCCAGTGAGAGTTGCTATCTGTGCAGCAGAGATGGTGAGGTCGCCCTGGGTACCAATCAGCACGACTTCGTCGCCGATCGCGGCGCTCTCTATAGCGGAAACATCCACCATGGTCTGGTCCATGGTGACGCGGCCCACCACCGGCGCACGCTGACCGCGAATCAGTACGGATCCCTTATTGGACAGCAGACGGCTGTAGCCGTCGGCATAACCGGATGCAATGGTCGCAATGTTACTGGAACGCATGGCATGGAAGGTTGCGTTGTAGCTGACGGCATCGCCTGCCTGCAGGCGGCGCAGGCCGGTGATGCGGGTCTTCCAGGTGAGCACCGGCTGCAGGTCCTGGTTCGGCGGCCCATATCCGTACAATGCGAGGCCTGGCCGCATAAGTAACTGCGTTGAATACGTATTTGCAAGTTCCATGAGTGCTTCCGCATTCGACACGTCAAACAAGGTGGCAGAGTTCCCTGCATGGACCAGGGGCGGCCTGATACCAAGAGCGTAGAGGCGCTTGATTGCGGTGGCGAAGTACTGCTGTTGCTGACTGGTCTGGGGTGACGAAGGATCGTCGGCTGAAGCAAAGTGGGTCATAAGTGCTTCTGCGCCAACTACCTTTTGGCCATTGAGAAACTCCGCGATCGCGTCGAGCTGGGCGCTATCATCCCAGCGCGTGCCATGACGCGCCATGCCTGTATCGATCTCGAGATGAAATGGGAAGTGTGGTGCGGAACCTTCACGATCTGCCGCGTCCGCGAGCCACTGGAGCTGGTGCATGGAGAAGATGACAGGTGTCAGGTCGTGACGAACGGCGCGGCGCGCATCCTCTGTGCCAAAAAGGCCGCCGAGGATGAGGATGCGCGGGGACGCCAGACTCGCGTGGCGGAGGGCTGCTGCAACCTGCACGCCTTCGTCGACCGAGGTAACAGCAAGCCACGGTGCACCGGCCGCGGTCAGCACACGTGCACAGCCATCGACGCCGTGACCGTAGGCGTTGGCCTTGATGACACTGATGATCTGCGCCTGGTACATATTAGCCTGCGCGGTCAGGACACCATAATTTTGCCGCAGCGCGGACGAGGAAATTTCTGCCCAGTCGGGTCGCGTCGGCCCGGGTACCGGATTCAGCGAGACGAGTTTGAGATCATCTCTCGACACTAGTAGGGAACCGCTGAACCATTGTCGCCTTCGAAGGCATGCGCAAGGTTTTCAAAGCGCGTGAACTCCGAGAGATAAGCGAGATGCACGGAGCCGGTTGGTCCATTACGCTGCTTGGCAATGATGATCTCGGCTTTGCCCTTTGATTCCGGATCTTCTTCACCATTTTCATCCTTGTTGTAGTAGCTTTCGCGGTGGATGAAGGCGACGACATCGGCATCCTGTTCGATTGAACCGGATTCGCGAAGATCGGAGAGCATCGGTTTTTTATCGCCGCCACGTTGCTCGGAAGCACGCGAAAGCTGGGAGAGAGCAATCACCGGTACGCGCATTTCTTTTGCGAGTGCTTTGAGGCCGCGCGAGACTGCGGCGACCTCCTGCGTGCGGTTTTCCTGACGCTGTTTGCCAGCGGGTGTCGAGCCTGACATGAGTTGAAGGTAGTCGACGACGATGAGGTCGAGAGCGCCCATTTTCTGCTTCAGACGCCGTACCTTGGCGCGCATTTCAGCGAGCGTGATGCCGGGTGTGTCATCGATGTGGATCTTTGATTCCGTTAGGCGAGCCGCCGCTTCCATCAACTTTTCCTGATCATCGCGACTGACGAAGCCGGTCTGAATCTTGCGCATATTTACAAATGCCTCGGACGCAAGCATACGGCGCAGAAGCGATTCTTTCGACATCTCCAGCGAGAAGATGCCGACGACCTTGTCACTCTTGATCGCAGCATTTTGCGCGATGTTGATGGCCCAAGCGGTCTTGCCCATGGAGGGACGGGCGGCAATGATGATCAGCTCCGACTCCTGCAGGCCACTCGTCATTTCGTCGAAATCCTTGTAGTGCGTGGCGAGGCCGGTGACTTCGCGCTTGTGGCGCCAGATGGCATCGATGGTGCCGAAAGACTCGCGCACAATTTGCGGGATGTCTTCGAACCCGCGCGTGATGCCGCGCTCAGAAAGTTCAAGCAGCGCTGTCTCGGTGCGATTGATCACCGAGATTGCTTCATCGGATTGGTCAGAAGCGTCCGCAACCCCGACCGAAAGAATGCCGATCATCTGGCGCAGCTGCGATCGATCGCGGACGATGCGGACATATTCTTCAATCGAGATTCGACGCGGCAGGCCCTCTGTAAGGGAAAAAAGATAGGCGCGTCCGCCGACTGCTTCCAGTTCCTTGCGCTTCAGCAACTCGTCGGCGAGGGTGATGATGTCGACTGCGCAGCCGGCATCGATCATGTCGGCCATGCGGCCGAAGATGCGGCGGTGCGAGTCGAGGGCAAAATCGTCGGCGCGCAGCTGCTTCTCTGCTGCTTCGTTGTAATGTGCGTTGTCGAGCAGGATGGCGCCCAGGATGGAGCGCTCCGCATCAATGGATGCAGGAAGGCCGCGTTCGAGAGTGATGTCGTGTGTAGTGGCCATGACGCTGTGTCGATTGTAGGCGACTCAATCTGGCTCCGCTATGCCGTTCCAGATAAGCGCCACTGGGAAAACAGTACATCTGTGGAAGGTTCGGAAATCAACGCAGATCGCGGGCAGCCTGCGTTGGTGGCGAGTGAAGTAGATGCAGGCCATCTGGTTCGCCCGGGATGACACAGTGGGTTTCTGAGAGGATAAGGCGCTGTGATGAATGAGTCATTGGCCGTTATTGCTGCTATTTATCTGGGCTCAGGGTACCCGGCGCACAGGTTCACGGCGTTCTGGTTCTGGCTCTTCCAGCGCATGGCGGCCAGGATGCGGGTGTGGCCGCTCGGATGATCGAAGAAGATGAACTCCTCAAGCGGCGTCGGCTCAAGCTTGCGATACTGGCCGAGTTTGAGCATGGACTGGGCAAAGCCATCCGGCTGACGACTGGTGTTCAGGCCGTACATGTCTGCCTCGTATTCCTGCGTGCGGGTAAGAGTTTTGTTGATGGGCGTAGCAAGAAGGCTGATGACCGTAATGACCAGGATTGCAGCAGGCAGCAGTGCTACGTCATCGATGCCAAGCGTTCCCCAGCGCGCACCATGGCGTTGCTGCATGCTGCCGAGCCACACTCGAAGAATAATGAAGAAGAGAAAAACTTCAATCACCAGCGCGAGCATGGATTTTGCGATGTGGTTGAGGACATAGTGTCCCATTTCATGGCCGGTGACAGCTTCAATCTCCGGCAGGCTCGCAGTGCGCAGGAGATTGTCATTCAGCGTGATGCGCGTAGTGCCGAACAGTCCACTCACGTTGGCGCTGACCTGCGTTGTCTGGCGCGAGGCATTGACTTCGAAAAGCTTTTTAACCTCGATGCCGTTGGCATGGGCCATGCGCAGGATCGGACCTGTCACATCGGCATCCTGAATGGTGGTATACGTGTTGAACAACGGGGCGAGATACACCGGCGCGATCATGATACCGAGAATGGCGAAAATGATGGTGATGACGGGCCCCCATAGATGCCACATATCCGGCAATTTGCGAATGACGGCGTAAAGGACTGCTACGAGCAAGCCGCCGAGGACTAGGTTGATGGCAAGACCGATCAATTGATCATGAAGCCAGCCGTCGATGGCCTGGTGCGACATGTTGTAGATATGCTCGCGATAGAAAGCCTCATACCAGACCCATGGAGCACTGAGCGCCGCCGTGGCAAGACTGAATTGAGTGTAATAGATCCAGGTGTGGACCCAGCGCAGTTTCGTTACCTTCTCGGCCAGGTCGCGCATACGCACCGACGCTCTGCTGAAGAGCAGCAGCAGGCTGATGGCGATGGAGTAGATCGCGTCCCACAGGATGAGCCAGTAGCCACCTTCGAAATATTTATTCGAGGCTGCGCGGGTGGCGACGTCCGGCTCCAAGTGGCCCGCCCTGTCGAACTGAGCGCCCTCCGGGATGGGTCCCAGAGCAGGACGATTGAATGCTGGTGTCACGGCAGCTGCGAAGGCGCAGGATCCGGAGATGATTCCTGCGGCAAGAAGTATGAGAGTGAGGAGTCCGACGCGACGCATAAGCCTGCTTTCCCGCTGCTGGCGCTTGTGAAGGCAAAGGTAGCAAGGGATGTCCTGCAAGAGAAGAGAATAAGCGAGCGCCTGCGGGTCGGCCCGCTTTCAAGGATGAGCCGCATTCCTGTAGCCTAGAAGAAGTGATGGCCTTCTTTGTAAAATACGTGGGACCTGGCGTTGCCGCTTTGCTGCTTGCGCTGCCTGTTCTCAGCCAGACTACTGCGTCGCCAGATGCGGTGCGCATGAACGCGCAGGTACGCGAGATGCAGGGCGTGGAAGATGCGTGGGATACAGCGGTCAACAAGCACGATCAGTTTGGCCTGGAGAATGTTCTGGCGCCGCAGCTCGTTGATATTGCCGCTACTGGTGATGTGACGACGCGTAACCAGGACCTGGCCAAGCTGTATACCAAGGGCGCTCTACCGCTCGCCATCTCGCAGAGAGTGATCACGGTGCGCACGTTGAATGATGGTTTTGTGTTGGTGAATGGGACTTATTCCATGCGCTGGCCGGACTCTGCGAATGGCAACAGCGCGGACACTATCGACGAAAAGGGTGTGTTCACCCAGATCTTTCAGGCTGTCAGTGGCCGCTGGATGTGTGTGAGTTCGCAGCGGACTGTGGTCGCGGATGAGATGCCGCAGGCAAAGGTGAAGACTGCCGCACCGCGCGCCAGGAGCAATGCAGCCGAGCCTTTCCATGTGCCGCTTTTCTATAAGGGAGCGCAGCCCACACAACCGCCTGCTTCGCCGAACCAGCCTCAGCCGCAAAACTGATTTTTTTCGCCTCAGGCTTGAAGTGCTTCGGCCTGCTGGCGTCGCTTCGCCTGGATCTCGATGAACACGTTGACCAGGCTGAGCGCAGCCGGTGTGACACCGGGGATGCGGCTGGCCTGCCCGATGGTCTGGGGGCGGATGCGGATGAGCTTCTCCTGCATCTCGCGTGAGAGTCCGCTGACGCTGGCGTAATCGAACCAGATAGGGATCGATCGCTCTTCCGCGTGCTTCAGCTTCTCGATCGACCTGCGCTGCTGATCAAGATAGCCGGCGAATTTTATTTCTGTCTCGACTGATTTGAGTTCGTTGCGGGTCTTCGACGTTAGGGCCGTCTGCTGGGTGAAGGCGATGAGTGAACCGGCGCTTTCGACATCGCGGGCAGCCAGCTGCGCGACTTCATGCTGCAGCAGCGGGAAGAGTGCTTCGATGGTGATCTCGGGGCGCTTGAGCAGGTGGGCGTAGGTTTGACCAGCGACATTGCCGAGGTCAGCTGCGATGCCTGGCAGCAGTTCAGTCAATGCGGGCAGGTCTAACTTTCGCGTCGCGAGCAGTTTCTCAAGGGTCACCGCCCGGGCCTGTTTCGCCTCGTAATCGCTCCATGCGTGATCGTCGATGAGCCCCAGGCGGCGGCCATGGGGGGTCAGGCGTCGGTCCGCATTATCGATGCGCAGATGCAGGCGAAACTCTGCGCGCGAGGTGAACATGCGATACGGCTCGTTGGTGCCCTTGCTGATCAGGTCGTCGATCAGGATGCCCGTGTAAGCCTCTGTCCGGTCAAGCGTGAACGGCGCCTGCTGCTTAACAAAGAGCGCGGCATTAATTCCGGCCATGAGACCCTGGCAGGCTGCTTCTTCGTAGCCCGAGGTACCGTTGATCTGCCCGGCAAGATACAGTCCTTCGAAGAGCTTTACGTTTAATGAACGATCAAGTTCGGTCGGATCGATTGCGTCATATTCAATGGCGTAGCCGGGACGCAGCATCTCGGCGTTTTCGAGGCCGGGAATGGAGTGGACGACCTGGGCCTGGATCTCCATGGGCAGCGAAGTCGACATGCCATTGACGTAGACTTCGTGCGTGTCGAGACCTTCAGGTTCCAGGAAAAACTGGTGCTGTTCCTTATCTGGGAACTTGACGACCTTGTCTTCAATCGATGGGCAGTAGCGCGGGCCGGTTGCCGTGATCTGGCCGGAATACATCGGCGAACGGTGCACGTTCTCGCGAATAATGCGCAGCGTCTCCGGCGTGGTGTACGCGATGTGGCAGGAGACCTGGCGCATGGGCAGGTTTGTCGTGCGGAAGCTGAAAGGCGTAGGGTCGGTGTCTCCGGGCTGTTCCTCAAAACGAGACCAGTCGATCGACCGGCCATCGAGTCGCGGCGGCGTGCCGGTCTTGAGACGGCAGCCACGCAGGCCGAGGCGCTTGAGGGATTCGCCAAGTAGAATGCTGGGCGGTTCACCACTGCGGCCGGCGGAATAGCGTTCTTCTCCACAATGGATGAGGCCATTCAGAAATGTGCCGGTCGTGATGACCGTCGCTTTCGCATGAATCGTGCGGCCATCGCGCAGCTTGATTCCGCGGACAACGGCGCGGCCATTTTCCGCGGCCGGGCCAACGACGAGGTCAGTGACCTCAGCCTGCTTGATGAACAGGTCTGGCTGCGACTCAAGCACCTGCCTCATCTTGACGCGATACTGCTGCTTGTCACACTGCGCCCGCGGTGACCAGACAGCCGGACCGCGAGAGGTGTTCAGCAGCCGGAACTGTATGCCGACTGCGTCCGCGACCTCGCCCATGATGCCGCCCAGCGCATCAACTTCGCGTACCAGGTGACCCTTCGCAATGCCGCCGATCGCTGGATTGCAGGACATCTGCGCGATGAGGTCGAGATTGAAGGTGAAGAGCGCCGTACGCAGACCCATGCGCGCGGACGCCACCGCGGCTTCGCAGCCGGCATGGCCTGCACCGACGATCAGCACATCGTATTGTTCTGTGTACGCCACGTTATCTCTATTTTAGCAATCGGTACTGCGCGCGGCGAAACGAGGGTTGCGCCGGTAGAGACTGGTCCAGCGACTGCGGTCGGCGGGAGACGTGCGTCATCCGACGTCCTTGGATCGAGACCATAAATCTGTGATGTGAAAGAATTTTGAGAAATGCAGGTCCCTCCACTCCGCTGCACTCCGGTCGGGATGACAAAGTCGAGGCGTTAGCCGCCAAAGCGACTTCGCTTGGCTAGAAGACCAGCCTCATGCCGACCTGCACCTGACGTTCGCGGAACAGCGTTGTGCTGTTGGCATTCTGCACCGTTCCGAACAGCGCCTGCGTACCGGTGGTGTTGTAGGTCAGCGTGGGATTGGAACCAGCCGTGCTGCCGTTGCTGATGTAGTAGCCGGTGGTGTCGATGCCGGTGACATTCTGGTGGTTCAGGACATTGAAGACTTCGCCTATCAACTCAATGCGCGTCTTCTCGGAAATGGGCGTCTCTTTAGTGAGCCGCATGTCGGTATTGATAGTGCCTGGATAACGGTAGCTGTTGCGCCCAATGCCAGGGATGCGGTTATCTCCGCCTGACCCGTTGATGCTGTAACCAAGTCCGGTCAAGACCTGCAGGCGATTGACTTCGTCCAGGTAGCGAAGGCCCGGGACCGAGCCACCGGTGCGCATGCTGAATGGTAGACCGGTCTGCATGGAGGCGGTGGGAGCAGCGGAATAGCCGTTGAGAAATGTTCCAGCCAGACCATGGATCTTCCATGGTGTGCGCGCCATCACGAAGCCGGTGATGCGCTGGCGCACGTCATAATTCGACGGGCCATATTCCGCAGCAAAGTTTGTCGGATCGAGAACATCGTCTGCATCCGCAAACGTTGTTTCATTCTGATTGAAATCCGATGCATGCGCATAAGTGTAGTGGGCCTGCAGACGCAGCGCGTGGCCGAGCCGCTGCTTCAGGGTCACAACCATCGCTTCATATTTGGAGTCGGTTTCGCTGAAGATATCAGTGATCTGCTGGTAATTCGGATTCAGACGACTGGTGAAGAAGTTGGTGGAGTAGGTAGCAGGAAGCGGGCCTGAACCAGAGGTGTCTTTCACGTTGTAAGTGATGGTGCTGATCGCCGCGAGATCGATGTTGGTGTCGACGAAATTGGGCAGCTCGCGTCCCAGGCTGGCGAGGGCGCTGATGCTGATCTCGCCACCCGGGCCGAGACGCTGAGCGATGGATACTTCTGCTTCATGCACCTGCGGGTTCTGGAAATGTGGATCGAAGTAAACTGCGGCCGGCTTGATTGTCTTGGCAATCGAGGAAGAGAAGATGTACGGGAAGGATGGTGCACCAGTATCTGTCGGCTTGATGCGATAGGTGAGCTGGCCGTTGGAAGAGCCGGTATCCACCAGTGCGGAGGAGATGGTCGAGTTGATGATACGGCCGTAGTAGATGCCGTAACCAGCGCGAAGAACAGTGCTGCCGCCACCGAAAACATCCCACGCAAGTCCCAGCCGCGGACCAAAATTGTTGCGGTCATGCGGCATTACGCCGGTCTGCGGAATATCTGCGTTGGCGAGGTTAGGATTGGGGGGCGGAAGCTGTTCGTACTCATAGCGGACGCCCATGGTGACAGTCAGGTTATGGAATAGCCGCAGGTCATCTGCGACGAACGCAGCATAATCATTCGTGCTTAGATTGAAGACCGTCGGACCGAGCGACTGCTGAAAGTAGGTGTAGCAGGGCAGGTTTCCATAGCTGTCGCTGGAAACACCGCAGTGGCTGGGATTCAGGAGATCGGAAACGAAGCCGGGCATGCTGTCATAGACGTACTGGCCGCCGCCGCCGTAAAGATTCTGCGTGAGGTCGTTCACGTGGTTGAAGTCGCCGCCTGCTTTCAGGACATGGTTGCCGGTGACCCAGGTGAAGACGTCATTGATCTGTGTGCGATGCTCGTCAGGGAAAGAGACACGGTCAAGGGCTGCGGGTTTACCGATCCGCAGTCCGTAGCTTGAGCTGAGAAGCGACACCTGCGGCGCAGTATGGGCTCCATCCTGCGTGAGCGATGCCTGTTCAAAGGCTGATGGGGGTGTACTGAGCTGGGCCTCGAAGTCGCGGCCATACTGCAGCAGAAGGTCGTTCATGCGGGTGGAGGATAGAAACGTATTCCACCGGGCGATGCCCCAGTCATCATTGACGATACTGTTGCCGAAGCTGGCGATACCATTCTGTGTGGAGGTCTGCGTCTGCACGCCGTTGGGTGAGTTCCACCGCATGTGATTGAACTGCAGCGCTATGTGGTTGCGGTCGTTCGGCTGGTAGTCGAGTTTAGGAAACAGGATCAGTTGCGTAGCACTGCGAGGAACAATGCCAGTCTCTCCTGCCAGGTCGGCCAGCACATTGTTGTATTGCTGCAGGGCCATGCTGTTGAGCGAGAGGCCAAGCCGTTCGCGAAGTCCGCTTAATTCGCCGCTGGTGGGCTCTGCATAGAACTTTGCCGAGTTGCCGGGCTGCGAGATGGCCGGAAAGTTGCGCTGATACTGGTCGTACGCCAGAAACCAGAAGAGATGGTCCTTCTGGATCGGGCCGCCAGCGCTGCTACCCCACTGCTTGCGCCAGTCACGCGGGGTAAATGGCGTAGAGATGAAGGTACCGGTCTGGGGCTGAGCTGTGAGCTGGGTATAAGGGTTCTGCGCTCCCCACTCGCTGTCGCGATCGTAGAAGAAGCTGCTGCCGTGAAAGGTATTGGCGCCGCTATGGGTGACGGTATTAACGACGCCCCCGGCTGCGCGGCCATACTCCGCGGAGTAGTTCGAGGCATTTACCTGGAACTCCCGCACCGACGATTCGCTGGTGGAGTATGCAATTGTTGACCGGCCCCGCTCTTCGGAAAAGAACGCCTGGTTGTTATCGGCACCATCCATGGTGTTGTTGTTGAGCAGCGCACTGATGCCGCGGAAACTCAGCATGCCATAGCCCTGCTGATCCGACGTCACGGTTGGCGTGAGCAGGGCAAAGTCTGACCAGCGGCGACCATTGCTGGGCAGGCCGTGGATCGCTTCTTCGTCGAGATTGGTCGCAATCGCAGCTGAAGTGGTGTCGAGGCCGGGGGCTCTTTCCTTGACCAGGACTGTCTCCTGCTTTGAGCCGATGGTCAGATGCGGCGAAAGAGCGGTAACCCGGCCAACCTCAACCACGACCGACTTGGCGATAAAGGTCTCATAGGAGGCGAGATGGACTTCAAGCTGGTAGGTTCCTGGCGGAAGACCTGCGAAATGAAAATTGCCGGAGGCGTCCGCGGTCGTGTCGTAGGTCGTGTTGTTTAACTGGCTCGTCGCTTCTACGCCGGCGTTCGCAACGGCAGCGCCCGATGGATCAGTGAGCGTGCCGGCAATGGTGCCCTCGGTCGTGGACTGGCTCAAAGCGGCAGGACAGGCAAGCAGTGCGGCGGCAAACAGGAGGAGACCCCAGGCGTAACGCTCGAAGAAGCGGACGATCGTGAGGTGATACGCAAAAACAAGGCGTGCAATTACCAGAGGCATAACAGGTACTCCTCGGAAAAGGGACTGCAAATCGCCGGTCTTGATCGCCGGCTGTTCAATGTTCACGCTGCCTGTGCCGTGGGAAACGGTATGACCGGCCCTGGTGCATACAGGCAGCAATCAGTAAGCGCAGAGGTCGCGTGTGAATGCTAAAAGGTGCTGCGAAGTGTCAGATGAAAAGTGCCTGGAAACTTGGAAAGGTGAACTAAGCATACGCAATCCGCTAGACTAGACAAGATAAATGTTCATAGACGAAGCAAAGATCCGTGTCAAAGCGGGAGACGGCGGCAATGGCTGCATGGCGTTTCGCCGTGAGAAGTTCGTTCCGCGTGGCGGTCCGTCGGGTGGCGACGGCGGCAATGGCGGCGACATCATCATGGAATCGAGCCAGCGGCATAATACGCTGATTCACTTCCGTTTCAATCCGGAGCATAAGGCTGATCGCGGCCGCCACGGTGAAGGTTCAAACTGCACCGGCAAAGAAGGCGAAGACATGGTGCTGCAGGTGCCGGTCGGGACGTCGGTGTTCGACGATGAGACCGGCGAACTGGTGCATGATTTTGAGCGGCCGGATGAGCGGGTGATCATTGCGCGCGGTGGACGCGGCGGACGCGGCAACCAGCATTTCGCCACACCGACGCACCAGGCGCCGCGCGAGCATGAACTGGGGCGGCCGGGCGAGGAACGTGTTTATCGGCTCGAACTGAAGCTGCTGGCAGATGTCGGGCTGGTTGGCTATCCCAATGTGGGAAAGTCGACGCTGATCTCGGTCATCTCGGCGGCAAAGCCGAAGATTGCCGACTATCCTTTTACGACGCTGGCGCCGAATCTTGGCGTGGTGTCGATTGGCGAAGCGCCACATGAAGAAAGCTACGTCGTTGCCGATATTCCTGGGCTGATCGAGGGTGCGCATCTTGGCGCCGGCTTAGGCGTGCAGTTTCTGCGACATATTGAACGGACGCGGGTGCTGGTGCACCTGGTGGATGTTTCGGATGGCAGCGGCCGGGCAAATCCGGTCGAGGATTTCAAAGTGATCTCGGCTGAACTGGAGAGCTTTGGGCACGGTCTGGATGAAAAGCCGGTGATCATCGCGGCGACGAAGGCAGATGTGGCGAATCCTGAGAAGTTGAAGAAGCTGCAGGCCATGGCCAAGCGAAAGAAGATGCCGCTTTATCTTGTCTCGGCAGTGACTGGCGAGGGTATCGAGAAGTTGAAGTATGCGATTGGCGAACGTGTGAAGGCGCTGCGGGAAGAAGAACACGCGGCGACTATTTAGCGGCTGCTTCTTTGCGTGAAAAGGCCGGCCGCCGTTTGCAGGCAAATTGATAATCTTCCGGCTGGTAGAGACCCATGTCTAAAAATCGAGACATCTGCGCCTATTTCCGTTTGAATGCCATGAAAGGCCTCGCGCAGAGCAGTAGAAGCAGATCCCTCCACTTAGCGCCGCTCCGGATGACAACATGCTGCGGCCCGGTCGCGTGACAATGGGATGGGCCGCAATCGATGCGCTTCCCGACCAGGGCTACGCGTCGCCCGCCGCCTAAGCGGTGGCGAACTGCCTTGCCGGGCTGACGACTTCTTTTGATTCTTTCGCTACCGGCAACTGTGCCAGTTCCCAGGCGGAACGGTCCTTCAGCAACCTGGATACCAATGCAGTGTGCATCGCGTGGCCGGCGCGTTCGGCGACGACGCGGCCCCAGATGCGATGACCGGCCAGGGCCAGATCGCCGATCAGATCCAGTACTTTGTGACGTACAAATTCATCTTCATAGCGCAGTGGGCCGTTCTGAACGCTCTGGCGGGTCAGGATGATGGCGTTGTGTTCAGAAGCCCCGCGGATCAAGCCCATGTTGCGGAGCTTCTGCTCATCTTCGCGAAAACCGAAGGTGCGGGCAGCGGCTATCTCTGTCTCGTACGCGCCTGAGGCCAGGTCGACGGTGAAGTTCTGTTTGCCGATGGGCGTTGGAAAATCAATCGCATAGGCGATGCCGTAGCCCTCTCCCGGGTAGACGCCAATGAATTTGTCGCCTTCACGCACTTCAAGCTTCTTGAGAATGCGGAGATATTTGCGGCGGCGACGCTGAACGCGGATGCCTACAGAGCGGAAAGCTTCGACATAGGGCAACGCACTGCCGTCGAGGATAGGGAGTTCAAGGTTGTCAATCTCCACGATGATGTTATCGATGCCCATACCGATCAGTGCTGAGAGCAGATGCTCGGTTGTCGAGATGAGGACGCCCTGGCGCATCAGGCTGGTCGCGTAGCTCACGCGAGCAACGTTCTGACCATTTGCCGGAATTTCAAAGTCGTCGAGGTCTGTTCGACGAAAGACAATCCCGGAGCCTGCGGGGGCTGGCAATAGCCGGAGAGTGACGGGCGCGCCGCTATGTAATCCGACGCCTTTGAAATCTACAATTGATGCAAGACTTTGTTCGTAGTGATTGTCAATGGACAAGGTTATCGTTCCTGGTCTCGCTGTATGTGCTTCCTACCGAATAGACTAGCGACCGCGCCGAAAGTTTCGCTGTGGCAGAATAGACACACTTCTGACACCAGTTGAGAAGATATGGGCGTTTCAGATGGAAGCGCAAGGAGACGAACCGGTGGAGAAACGTAATGACCTGGATACCCTGGCGAAGTCGGTTGCCGTAAAGCAGTCCGCGATGCTGGAGGCGATCAGTGAGCTGGCGAGGATCGAATCGCCCAGTGATGATGCCGCAGCAGTCAATCGCGCAGTTGCCTGGGTAGAGGCTCGCGGAGAGGCCCTCGGCGCCAGGACTAAGAGGCATAAGAATCTTCGAGATGGCGCGATCGGCTACGGGGACGTACTCGAACTGCACTTCTCCAGGGGCCGAGCGAAAAAGGCGGATAAGCCCATAATTTTGCTTGGCCACCTGGATACGGTCTGGGCTCAGGGCACGCTGGCGTCGATGCCAGTCCAACGGCTGGATGGCAGGCTTTATGGGCCGGGCGTGTATGACATGAAGGCAGGCGTGATCATGGCACTGACGGCACTGGAGACACTGATCGGAGCGAGCCTGCTGCATCAACCGGTCACGCTGCTGCTGGTGAGCGATGAAGAAGTTGGCAGTCCGGTTTCGCGGCCGATTACCGAAAAGCTGGCATCGCAGGCGAGAGCCGCCTATGTACTGGAGCCGGCCCAGGGGACGCAGGGAGCGTACAAGACAGCGCGCAAGGGTGTGGGCGGCTATCGCCTGGATGTTCGGGGTGTAGGCGCGCACAGTGGCGTCGACTTCAGAGCTGGCCACTCTGCAGTGCTGGAACTCGCGAGACAGATTGAGGTGATAGCAGGCTTTACGGACCTGGAGCAGGGTCTTACGGTCAATCCCGGCGTGATCGGCGGGGGGACGCGGTCGAATGTGATTGCTGAATCGGCGTGGGTTGACATCGATGTACGGGTAGCGCGGAAGGCCGATGTGAAAGGCATTGAACGAAAACTGCGCGGTTTACGGCCCTTTGACAAGAAGTGCTCGCTGACGCTGATTGGTGGGTTGAATCGGCCGCCGATGGAGAGGACGAAGAGCACGGCCGCTCTTTTCGAGCGCTCAGCAACTCTTGCTCGACAACTGGGTTTTCACCTTGAAGAAGCAGCAACAGGGGGCGGATCCGACGGGAACTTTACTTCGGCCCTCGGAATACCAACGCTGGATGGAATGGGTGCGGTTGGTGATGGTGCGCACGCGAGTCATGAATCCATCGTGATCGACGCACTCGTTCCAAGAACAGTGCTGATTGCAGGGATGTTGATGAAAGGTTAAGTGTTCGGTGAGCCTTTCGGCTGGACAGTGCATCAGACTAGAGCGCCACATAGTAGTTGAGAAAAGAGGAAAGACCCGATGCTCGTAGCGATTGAAATGGTTCTGTTGGCTGCTGTTGTGTTGCAGGTACGCTCGCTCGCAGTGGAGAAGAAACCGATCCCTGTGCCGGTTCGTAACAAGCGGTAATTTCTACCTGCTTCTCAGGCTGTTTTGGCTTTTATTAAGTTGAAAATACACGTCTCACACGCGAGACATGGGCGCCCCAAGTCTCTCAAGTTTAAGAACGCGGCTGCACTGCTTCAATCATGGCAGTCACCAAGGCCAGCGGCAGTCCAACTACATTGAAATAGCAGCCCTGCACGCGAGGAATCCAGCGGGCGGCGCGACCCTGGATGGCGTAGGCGCCGGCCTTGTCCATGGGTTCGCCTGATGCGACGTAATCCTCGATCTCCTGCGGGGAGATGGTCAGCATTTGCACCATCGTTACCTCGGCTGCGAGTTCCACGGCATCCCCGAAGAGGACGCAGACACCGGTAATCACCTGGTGGGTTCGGCCAGCAAGCAGACGCAGCATGCGCTTCGCGTCTCCCGCATCTGCCGGTTTACCGAGGATTTCTTCATCGCAGACGACAACTGTATCGGCGCCGATGACAATCGCCGTGGCCGCTGATTTTGAGGCGACATCCTGCGCCTTTTCAAGCGCGAGGCGGGTCGCGAAGGCAATCGGGGCTTCGCCGGGCAAACGGAGCTCAGCCACGCCGGAGGCCTCCACCCTGAATGAAAAGCCGGCCTGTTGCAGCAACTCTTTGCGACGAGGTGAAGCAGAAGCAAGGATGAGTTCTGTGGGTGTCATTGCTGTGGCAGTCATGGCGGGGTGATGATCTCCGTGCCAACCTTCATGCCAGACGCAGTCTGGACTCCCCAGGCCATGCGCGGCGTATTGTGTGCGATCCCGTAGCGGCCATCCGGTGCGAGCAGAATGATGCCGCCATGTCCGTCGAGCCGCCGAAAAAGATAGGCGATGGCGTCATCGCTGGCCTGCTGAGCCGTGGCGCCCGCTTCCACACGGTCGACCGCCCATTTACCGAGCACCAGTTTCATGATGGGCTCACCCCAGCCGGTGAGCGAAACAGCCGCGCTCTGGTTGTCGGCATAGCAGCCGCAGCCGATCAGCGATGAATCTCCGACACGGCCAGGCGCCTTGTTGAGTGTGCCGCCGGTTGAGGTTGCGGCGGCGAGGTTGCCGTGGACATCGAGAGCGACGGCGCCCACGGTGTCATGAGTGTCGAGCATGGCAGCCCCTGAAAATGTTTCGTCGGGAAGGCCGGCGCGCTCCTTGCGCAGGGCCTCGGCGAGGCGCTCACGTTCACGGTCGATCACGAGCGCACTGTTGTCGACCAGCGTGATGCCATGGGTCGCGGCGAAGGCTTCAGCATCGCGACCAACGAAGTAGACATGCGGACTTTTATCGAGGACGACTCTGGCTGCATGGATAGGATTGCGCAGGCGCTCCACACAGGCCACTCCGCCGGCGCGCAGGGTTCCAGTGCTGCCGCCATCCATTAGAAGTGCGTCGAGCTGGACTGTGCCCTCGCGCGTAAGAAAGCTGCCGCGGCCTGCATCGAAGGTTTCGTCGTCTTCGAGCACTGCGACGGCTGCTTCGACGGCATCGACCGCACTGGCCCCTTTTTGGAGCAACGCGTAGCCGGCTGCGAGTGCGTTGCGCACACCGGCCGAATGGGCTTCGCGAGCGTCATCAGGCATGGCCCAGGCGCCACCGTGGACCAACAAGACTGGTGAGGTCGACATAGAAGGGATGACTTACTTGGTGACGAGCATACGTACACCCTTGGTCTTGCCGTAGGTGTAGGCGATGCGATGGATGACGGTGAGGGTCGAGATAACGGCGAGGATCCAGAGGACCGGCGCCATGGCTCCCCAGCGTTCGAACAGGGCTCCGAGGATGATGAGCACGATGCGTTCCGGGCGCTCCATGAAGCCGACTTTGCACGAACCAATGAGTGCTTCTGCCCTTGCGCGCGTGTAGCTGACCATCAGCGAAGTGGCCATGACGAAAGCTGCGAGAAAGACGTATAGGAGGCGGTTGCCACGCGCATAGAAGACGACGAGGCCGAAGAAAAGCACGACGTCAGAGTAGCGATCGATGACCGAATCAAAGAAGGCGCCAAAGACGGTCACCTGGTCGGTGAGGCGGGCGACGCGGCCATCGACCATGTCGAAGATACCGGCGCCGATGATGACCAGGGCGGCATAGAGGAACATACGAACATAGTTGCGTTCGTTGCCGAAGCCAAAGAGCACGGCAGCAGCGGTGTTGATGAGCAGACCGATGAAGGTGAGGTGGTTGGGCGAGATTTTAGTCAGCGCCAGGCCATTCACGATCTTCTCGAGAATGACGCCGCAACCTCGTCCGAACGCGCCGGTCCAGCTCATTGAACCTCGTCGTGAATCGTCACCAGCTTCAGGATCTCCAGTTCGCGCGTGCCGTTTGGCGTGACAATGGTGGCAATGTCGCCGACCTTCTTGCCGACGATGCCGCGTCCGATGGGCGAGGTGGTCGAAATATAGCCTTTGCTCACATCCGATTCCTCGGACGTCACAAGCTTGTAAACGAGCTCTTCATCCTTGGTGGTGTCATAAACCGTTACAGTGGCGCCAAAGGCGGCGCGGTCCCGGGGGATGTTGGTCAGGTCAACCATGGCGAGCTCGCCCATACGCTTTTTAAGCTGACCCAGGCGGGCGTTGACGAACACCTGGCGCTGCTTGGCCATATGGTATTCAGCGTTTTCGCTCAGGTCGCCGAGCGACGCGGCCTTCTTGATCTCTCTTGGCAGCTCGGTTGTGAGCTCGTACTCAAGGAGACGAATCTGTTCTTCCAGCTCTTTTTTTATCTTTTCTGGCATGACGTTTTCCGAGGCGGCCAGTATGGCATGAGCCGCTGGGAGCAGCTGAACTTCCGATGTACCGCCAAACCGAGATTATACCGCGCCCACGCTGGGAGAGTCTCCGGGAGACTTACTCTTGCGTGGGGCAAAGCATGGAAAGTTGCGCAGTCCTGAATGGAAGGCGGATCATGCTTGTATGAAGAGTTCAGGGTTGCAAATTTCGCGTCGGCGGTTGCTGCAGAGTGGATCTCTGGTGCTGGCCGGCAGTGTCCTTGTCCCAGCCAGAACCTTTGCCGCGACAGGGGTCGAGCCTATGGCAGCATTGCCGGTGCCCCTGACGGAGTTTGGCTATGGCAGTGTTGTTCTGCATAGCGAGGCGCACGAGAAGCAGCGTGAGAATACGTCGCTCATCCTGATGGACATGAGCGAAGACAGTATGCTGAAGCCGCTGCGGCAGATGGTCGGCCTGCCTGCGCCGGGCGAAGACCTGGGCGGCTGGTACCACTATGATCCCGACTGGGATTTTCGCAAAGACGAACCGGGCTTTGCGCCGGGGCATGCGTATGGTCAGTGGGTTTCGGCACTGGCGCGCAACTATGCCATTACCGGCGATCCGGCGATGCGCGCGAAAGTGCTGCGCATCAACAAGCTGTATGTCGAGACGATCAAGCCGGCTTTCTACACGAAGAACCGTTTTCCTGCGTACTGCTATGACAAGATTGTCTGCGGACTGATCGATGCGCATACGTTCGCGAATGATCCGGATGCATTCGCTATTCTTGATCAAACGACTGACGTGGCCGCGCCGCTGCTGCCGGGCAGGGCGCTGGATCGTGATCGGCAGGCAACGTGGCGTCCTTCACCGGATGCGTCATGGACGTGGGACGAGTCGTACACGGTGCCCGAGAACCTGTTTCTGGCCTACCAGCGAGGCGCAGGCGATCGCTACAGGAAGATGGCCGTTGATTACCTGGATGACCAGACCTACTTTGAACCACTCTCGCGGGACCAGGACGTTCTTGCCGGTAAGCATGCGTACAGCTATGTGAATGCACTGAGCTCCGGCATGCAGGCTTACATGGTCGGCGGCAGCGCAATGCATCTGCGAGCAGTCGAAAACGCCTTTGCGATGCTGCAGGAGCAGAGTTTTGTGACCGGCGGCTGGGGCCCGAATGAACAACTGCGAGCGCGCGACAGCGATGATGTAGCCACGAGTCTTGAAGACACGCATCACTCGTTTGAGACGCCGTGCGGTTCGTATGCGCACTTCAAGGTCACACGCTACCTGCTGCGATCGACCGGAGATGCGCGCTATGGCGACAGTATGGAGCGCGTGATGTACAACACAGTGCTCGGCGCGAAGAAGCTCGAAGCCGATGGACACGCCTTCTACTACGCGGACTATAACTTCAAGGGCGAGCGCTTCTACCACGATGACCGGTGGCCGTGCTGCGCCGGGACGCTACCCCAGGTGGCGGCGGATTACCGCATCAATACGTACTTTCGCGGACCGAATGCTGTCTATGTGAATCTCTACATCCCGTCGACGTTGAAGTGGACCGAAGGTGGTTCACAGGTGTCGCTCACGCAGTCGGGCAATTATCCATTGGAGCCGCAGATCGGCTTTGAGGTGAATGCCTCCCGACCAGTTGCGTTGACGATGCATTTCCGTATACCGGCCTGGGCGCAGGGAGCGTCGCTGTGGGTGAATGGAAAGCGGGAGAACGCGACGCCAGGCAGCTTCGCTGCAATTCATCGCGAATGGAAGACGGGCGACCGCGTCGAACTGGAACTGCCGCTGATGATGCGGGTGGAAGCAGTCGATGCGCGACACACAGAGACGATAGCCCTGGTGCGTGGGCCAATGGTTCTGTTCGCCGCGACTGAGGATGCGCCGAGCGTTACGCGGGAACAGTTGTTGCAGGCGAAACAGACGGGACCGCAGGCGTGGCAGATTGAGACAGCTAAGGGTTCAGTGCCGATGCTGCCGTTCACTGAGCTGGGAGATCGCACTTACACGACTTATCTGAAGACTGTTTGAGCGGGATGTGGAGGTTGAAGAAGATGCAGGTCCCTCCACTGCGCCTTGCTGCGGTCGGGATGACAAATTACTTTCTGGCATCCAGGATTGTGGATGGCCGGGGAGCTTCAGGTAGTTTGACTTCGCTCAGGATGCACGTCAGGCGTGAGCGCTGAGATCGTACGTTACGATGCGGGTCCCGGCAGCAGTTGCACGGGGCGGTGGGCCTGCATGTAGCTCTCGAGGATCAGGACAGCGGCTACCTGGTCGATGAGCGCCTTGCGACCCCTTACTGCGTGTCCGGCGATATCCAATAGCTCATGCGCTTCCACTGTAGACAGCCGCTCATCCCATAGCGAGACAGGAAGGTCAGTCTCAGCTCGCAGGACTTCTACAAATGTGCGCGCCTTGGCAGCCGACGGACTCAATTCTCCGGACAGGTAGAGCGGATTGCCGACAATGATCTGACGGCAGTCGCTCTTGCGCAGGAGCCGCAGCAGAGACTTCACATCCCGGCGGAGATCGCCTTTACGCGGTGAACGGTTGTAGGTCAGCAAAGGCTGGGCTGTAAAGCCGAGGGCGTCGGACAGCGCTACACCAACGCGGCGATCACCGATATCGAGCGCGGCGATCCGTGACAGGTCCTGTTCTGTCTCGGTGTGGGAAGGCCGTGCCTCCGACGAATTCTGCTGACCGGTCATGCTGCCATGGTAGCCGTTTTGCCTGTATGGATTCAGGCCTGGAAATCGCATGGCACGGGCTGATCAAGTGAGCTTCAATAAATTAGTCTGTTGGAGCGGGATCGTATATCCGTTTCGAATCGAATTTCGAGTTGAGAGAGCTTATTGGCCCGCCGCAAAAACAAAACCAGGTCTGCACCTTTGAAACGACTTTTTCTTCTGCTGGTTCTACTGGCGCTGGGGTTTGCCGGTTATGTGCTGGTGACGCCGAAGGAGCCTCATCAAGAGGTGTTTGTAGACATTGCCCCGGGGACAGGTTCAGCGGGGATTGCCCGCCAGCTTGAAGATGCGGGTGTCATTCGCAACCGGTATGTCTTTATCGCCATGCGCTACTGGAAGCGCGGCACGCTGCAGGCAGGCGAGTACCGTTTTGCAGACGCTGCGACGATGGGCCAGGTATATGACCGTCTCCGTCGAGGCGACATTTACTTTCGCGTCCTGACAGTGCCGGAGGGTTTCAACATTTTTAACATCGCCGCAGCTGTTGATGCGACCGGCCTGGCGACCAAGGATGATTTCCTGGCGGCGGCCCGTAGAGACGTCAAACTTGTTGCCGACATAGACCCGAAGGCGCAGACGCTCGAGGGATACCTGTTTCCGGACAGCTATCGTTTCCAGCGCCGGGAGAATGTCGACCAGATGGCAGCCGCGATGGTGAAGCGTTTCCGGCAGGAAGCCCAGCAGCTCGGCCTCAGCACGAATTATCACCAGGTGGTCACAATGGCGTCGCTGGTGGAAAAGGAGACGCCGATCGCGACTGATCGGCCGCTGGTGGCGAGTGTTCTGAACAACCGGTTGATGCAGGATATGCCCCTGATGACCGATCCGACGGTCATCTACGCGGCTATGCTGCAGAACCGCTATCGTGGGACGATCTACCAGTCTGACCTGCAGGCCAAGTCGGAATACAACACCTACCAGCACACCGGGCTGCCGCCGGGCCCGATCTGTAATCCGGGCGTCGCTGCCCTGACGGCGGCGATGCACCCGGCGACCAGCAAATATTTGTATTTCGTCGCGGACCCCTCGGCGCAGGGCCATTCACGGTTCGCCGCGACACTGGACGAGCACAATCGCAACGTGCAGGCATATCGTCATGCACAACATGCGTCCGCGCAGACACCTTGAGCATCTCTAGGTGCAGGCGTGAAGGTCCAGACGATTACAGGAGAGCCGGTATACTGAAGATTCGATGAGCGTCGGCAAGACGCTGTTCCACGACTCTCCCTGACTCCGATACAGAATGAGACAACTCCTTAGAGCAGAAGCACAGTCAGTGCCATGTGACCAAAGACTCTTCAGCAGGCTCTTTTCTGGGAGAAGAGTCAGCCGGGCTAAGAGGCTCGCAATCCGGCAATTCTGCTTCTGCTCCACCCTGACAGCGTGTTTTCTTGCACTTCCGTTCATGACAGGGTGTATTTCACACACGCATCAGGTTCAGCAGGCGAAAAGCGCCGGTCCCGCCTTGAACCAGGGTGTCGCGCAGTTGATTGCCGGTGTCAACGAGCGCTATGCGGCCATCCAGACGATCACGGCGACGGTCAATTTCGCTGCTGAGACAGGCGGCGCAAATACCGGCAAAGTGAAGGATTACATCACCTTTGGCGGTCATATCCTGTTGCGGAAGCCGGATTCCCTAAGAGTCCTGGGCCAGGTGCCGGTGCTGGGCAGCAGGGCTTTCGACCTGGCAAGCGATGGCACCAACTTCAAGCTCTATATTCCGCCTAAGAACAAGGCGATCGTGGGTCCGACTGCGATCACCCAGAATTCAGCTAATGGCATTGAAAACCTTCGCCCCGATGTCTTCATCGATTCCGTCCTGGTGCGCAATATCGAACCGGACAAACTGGTCTTGCTGACGACTGGCAGCGATACGCAGACGATTGGAAAACAGCTGGTGGAAACACCGCTGTATGACCTGAACGTGATGACGGCAACGCCGGAAGGCGAGGTCAAGGCGCCTGCCCGCGTGATCCAGGAACAACGGGTGATCCACTTCGACCGTACGACCCTGCTGCCTAACGGGCAGGACCTTTATAACGCGGCGGGTGCAATCGAAACGAAGGTTCGCTATGGGCCCTATCAGCACTTTGGCAATGCACTGTTCCCAGCGGTAATTACGATCGACCGTCCGCTCGAGGAGTACAAGATCACCATCACCATTCAGCACCTGATCCTTAACCAGACCCTGAACGACGAACAATTCGAATTGACGATCCCGCCTAACGTGCCGACGCAGATCCTGAAGTAACCGTCACCTGGGTCAAAGCTGCGGCTTCGACCGTGGCACTGACCATGGCATCCATGCCCATGCAGGAGTTGAGCATCAGCTGGTAGAGGTGGCGATTTGTCCAGTCCTGGTCATAGAAGGTGCGCACATAAGTGGCCCGTCTGCGGTCGGTAGCAGCCAGTTCTTCTTCTGCCCTCGCAGCCTGGCTTGGGAAGTTCTGCTGGAACCATTTGATTTTGCGGGAGAGCGCCGCATACACAAAAATGTTGAAGACGCCGGGCGTTCCGAGAAGGGCCGAGGCTGCCCCACGGCCCACCACGACGCAATGGCCTTCCTGGACGCGTTCTTTCAGATAATTGCGGATCAGGACGACCATGCGTTCGCTGTCGAAGACTTCCGATGTACCGGTGGGCGCCGGGCTGCGGTCGACGCTGCCATGCCAGAAAGTTTTCCCGACGCGGTAGTACCAGGGGTCGAGGCGCTCATCGCAACTGGCGACGGTGGCGGCCGGTATCCTTGCCGCCTGCGCGATCTCATCCACCAGGCATTGATCGATGAGCCGCCAACCCAGACGATCCGCCAGCTGGTGCGCGAACTCGGCACCCCGGCTGCCATACTCCCGCTCCACCGTGATGATCCTGACCATGCCTGCCCCCTGCGAACGTAATCAGAGCGCCTGTCGGGCGCGTGGGACATGCTAGCACTGTTGCTGGTTGAAGGACTACGGCTCTTTCGAGTGGGATGAGGCGATTACTGGCGGAGTTCGATCACCGTCGCGCCGGCTCCGCCTTCGGCCTGCGTGGCCTCAAGGATGCCGGCGACATGCGGATGCTTCTGCAACTGCGTGCGGAGCGCCCGGCGCAGAATACCCATGCCGGTACCGTGGACGATTCGCACGCGAGGAAAGCCTGCCAGGAAAGCGCGGTCGAGGAACTGTTCCACTTCGCCGGCGGCTTCGTCGACCGTGCGGCCGATAACGTTGAGCTCACCACGCATCCCGTCAGACGGGGTCGTGACAGTAACGGATACGCCCCTCCGGCGCGCGGCCTCCAATGGATTATGAACGCCCGATGGCAACTGGACGGAGTGCACGACTTCGGCGATATCTTCGCGCGATACACGCATCTTCATCAGGCCCATGGCGACTTCAAAGCCACCGCTTTCGAGCTCGCGCTGGATAATCGCGGTCTTCCCGCCCAGAGATTTGAGACGCACCGTATCGCCTTGTCCTACGCTGCGAACGATATGCGGCGTCGCATGCACATCGCCCTTGTGAGCGCCGGTGTGCTGAGCGATGACGGTCGATTTCATCTCATCGCTGAAGTCGCGGCGAAGCTTCGCAATGCGGCGCTCGGCGTCTTTCGACAGCTTCTGCTGCACGGCCTTGTCATCGATCGCCTTCACGGCTTCTTTCATGCGGAACTCAAAATCTTTGAGCAGAGAGGCGAGCTGGCCTTCAAGTTCGCGAACTTTTGCGCGCCACTCCTTCAGGCCTTCTGCGTCCAGACGAAGCTTTTCGCGCGCGACTTCCTGTTCACGGGCCCTGATTGAGGCCCGCTCGCGCATCACCTGGTCCAGTTCGGCGTGCAGTTGATCGAGGAAGTGGGCAATGTCCTGGGTCTGCGTGTTGAGGCGCTTGCGTGCCTCGCCGATAATTGCTTCATTCAGGCCCAGACGCGAAGCAATATTGATGCCGGCAGAAGCGCCCGGTACGCCGAGGCGTAGTTCGTAGGTCGGCGCGAGTGTCGCTTCGTCGAAGCCGACGGCTGCGTTCAAAACGCCGGTGGCCTGGGCTGCATAGATCTTGAGCGAAGTATGGTGCGTGGAGATGATGGACCAGGCACGGCGAACAAGGAAATGTTCGGCGATGGCAACGGCGAGAGCTGCGCCTTCCTCTGGATCCGTGGCTGAACCGAGTTCGTCGAGCAGGACCAGCGATCGATCGTCCGCAACCCGCGAGATGCGATCAAGATTGACGATGTGCGCTGAGAACGTCGAGAGGTTCTGTTCGATCGACTGCGCGTCACCGATGTCTGCGAGAAACGCGTCAAAGACAGGCAGAATGGCGCGTTCGGCCGGAACTGGAATACCCGCCTGCGCCATCATGGCAAGCAATCCAGTAGTTTTGAGAGCGACAGTTTTACCACCGGTGTTTGGACCGCTGATGATCAACTGGCGCGCATCGCTCTGCAGCGCGAGTGTGAGTGGAACGACGCCGCGACCGGTACCGCGCAGCCGTCTTTCAAGGAGAGGATGCCGTGCTTTCTCCAGGTGCAGCTCGGGATTCGCTTCGGAGCCGAACTCCGGGGTGGTGCATCCGTAAGCGCGACTGAACTGTGCTGCGGTGAATGCCCGGTCGAGTTCGGCCAGTACACGCGCGCCATCGCGAATAGCGGGTCCCTGCTCGGCCAGTTCCTGGGTCATCGCAAGGTAAATGCGATGGATCTCCGACTGCTCTTCGTCGAGCAGGCGGACCAGCTCATTGTTGTGTTCGATGGTTTCGAGTGGCTCAAGATAAACCGTCTGGCCGCTGGAACTGGCGCCATGCACGACCCCGGCCACGCGACGCTTCATCTCTGCCTTCACCGGAATGACAAAGCGTTCGCCGCGTATGGTGATGAGGTCGTCCTGCGTATTGCCGCCTTCACTCAGACGGCGCAGCGCATGGCGGAGACTGTCTTCAATCAGCTTCTGCTGGCGGACCATCTCGCGGCGTATGCGGCGCAGTTCTGGGGAGGCATCGTCAGTAAGCGTGCCATCGGGATTCAAACGGAGGCGCAGTGACTGAAGAAGGCGCGGAAGCGCGCTGCCTTCGAGCACGGTGGCACTCGCCGTTAGTCGCGGAATGCGCTCAAGCGCCTCCTCCGTCAAAGTGTTGATGGTGGATTGCCACGAGGCTATGTCATCAATGAGCGAAAGCAGCGCATGCAATTCTTCGGGCTCGAGAGCAGCGCCCACGATCCGTGATTTGTCGAGCAGTACATCCGGATCGACGAGCGCTCCAAGCGCAGGGGAGTAAGAGGAGGCGAGCAATACCCGCGCTTCATCAGCGAGAGCATGCTGTTCAAGGACCCACTCGCGGTCGGAGCTGGGTGTCAGGGTTGCCATCCACGTTTTAGTCACAGACGCCGTTGCATATTGCTGAAGCAGCTGCAGCAGGCGTTCCCACTCAAGCGTGGCTGCGCTTAACTCCGTGACGGGTGAAGGAATGTCAGTGAAAAGGCTCACCTCTTCATGGTAACGCTTCCCGATGCCGCGGATAGTAGAGCGGTTGCCGGCACTCTTTAACGATTCGATGAATTGTCGTCCGGCCAATAATTTTCAGCATATCAATGCCAGAGAACATGCTGATTGTGCGTAGGCGCAACACCAATGGATCGCCTGCATCCCACAAGTTGAGGTGATAGCACGATGGCATTCGAAGAAACAAAAATACGTACGGTTATCGAAGTTCTGCATGACGGCGAACGCGGATTCAAGTCACTCAGCGAGCACTTGAAGGAACCCGCGCTCAAGACCTATTTCGCGGAAGAGTCGACGCACCGCGCACAGTTCGCATCGGAACTCGAGGCAGCACTGAGCACTATCTCCGACAAGCAGGAAAAAGAGGGCGGCACTGTCGCCGGAACGCTTCATCGCAAGTGGGCAGAAGTCAAGGGCAGTCTTGGTGGCAGTGACCATACACTGCTTGAGACCGCGGAGCAGGGTGAGGATGCAGCCAAGAAGGCGTACACCGAAGCTCTTGGTATTCCTGACCTGCCGGCAAACATCCGCGCGATCCTGCAGAAGCAGCAGCCGCATATCATCGCGTCGCACGACAAGGTTCGTGGATTCCGCGATTCTATCCCTGCCTGATCCATCCTCGATAGAGCAATCGTGAAGAAGCCAGCGACATAGTCGCTGGCTTTTTTAATGCTGCGGTGAAATCCGCGGCTGCCGGCCTGGTTGACTCAAGCCTACAATCGATACATGGACTTTCCAGCTACACGTATGCGACGGATGCGGCGTACTGAGGCGCTTCGCTCGCTTGTTCGAGAGACGCGACTGCATCCCGGAGCCCTGATCTACCCACTTTTTGTTTGCCCGGGCGAAGGTATCCGGCGCGAAATAAGTTCCATGCCGGGAGTGTTTAACCTGTCGGTTGATGAAGCCGTCAAAGAGGCAGAGGCTGCTGCTGCGCTTGGCCTTGGCGGGCTGCTGTTATTTGGATTGCCCGCAAGCAAGGATGAATCCGGCTCAGGCGCCTATGACGAACACGGCATTGTGCAGGAGGCATTGCGGGCGCTCAGGACCAGCCATATTGCCAAGAAGCTTGTCCTTATTGCTGATGTCTGTCTGTGTGAATACACGTCGCATGGGCATTGCGGAATGGTGAAGAAATCCGGCGACGTGTTTGAAGTTGACAATGACGCAAGCCTGTCGCTGATTGCGCGCGCAGCAACATCACTGGCCGAGGCGGGTGCGGATGTGGTCGCGCCCTCTGACATGATGGATGGTCGTGTCGCGGCAATCCGCGACGAAATGGATGACGCCGGACTTGAGCAAGTGCCGATCCTGTCTTATGCCGCAAAGTTTGCGTCGGCCTTCTATGGCCCCTTCCGTGAAGCAGCAGATTCGGCCCCACAGTTTGGCGATCGCCGCAGTTACCAGATGGATGGCGCCAATAGACGCGAAGCCATGCGCGAGATCGAACTGGACCTCGCCGAAGGCGCGGACATGATCCTGATGAAACCAGCCATGCCATACCTCGATGTAATTCACGCGGCGCGTGAACGGTTCGATGTGCCGATCGGCGCCTACCAGGTGTCGGGCGAATACTCCATGTTGCAGGCAGCATTTGCGAAAGGATGGCTGGAGCGGGAGCGAGCCATGATGGAATCTCTCCTGTCCATCCGCCGGGCGGGCGCCGAGTTTATCGTGACCTATTTCGCAAAAGAAGCAGCCGTGCTCCTGGCGTAAGGCGCGTGCCCATGAGTCATTCAGCGCAGGTGCAGCATCCATATGGTTGCGATCGCGTAAAATGGCGAACTGTGAAGCAAGTCGCTGAAGGCTCGCACGATACCTGCCTGGCGCGATGACGTAATAAGACCTACGGCGACGTAAGGCGACCTACTGAAACGGAGCATCCACTTGGCGCAGACAGCACCTGAAACAATTTATGACGTAGTGATTATTGGTGGTGGCCCGGCAGGCTACACCGCAGCAATCCGCGCAGGGCAATATGGCCTGAAGGTTGCGCTCATTGAGGAGACAGAGAAGCTGGGTGGTACGTGTCTGCACTGGGGCTGCATCCCGACCAAGTCGCTGCTTTTCAATGCCGAAATCTTCGATCACATGCAACATGCCAAGGAGTACGGGATTGAGGGCGTGGGCGAACTCAAGGTGAACTGGCCGGCTGTCCTTGCGCGGAAGAACCAGATTGTGACGAAGCACACCAAGGGACTCGACTTCCTGATGCGCAAGAACAAGGTGACTGTCGTGAAAGGTCGTGGCAGCCTGACAGGTGCTGCAAAAGACGGCATCCACACAGTCGATGTCGTGAGCGGCGGCGACAAGAAAGCTACGCAGCAACTGAAGACCAGGAATATCGCCCTCGCGACCGGTTCTTCAGCACGCATGCTGCCGGGGCTGACGCCGGACGACACCATCCTGACCAATATTGAAGTGCTGGGGATCAGCGAGATTCCGAAGTCGATGATTGTTATTGGCGCAGGCGCTGTGGGCGTGGAATTCGGTTCGATCTTCAAGACATTTGGATCGGACATCACCATCCTCGAATACCTGCCAAAGATGGTGCCGAATGAAGATGATGAGATCGGCAAGGAACTGGCGCGGCTCTACCGCAAGCGGGGCATTGAGACGAATGTCGGCGCCAAGGTGGACAAGGTAGAGAAAACGAAGACCGGCGCGAAGGTGAGTTACACCAACGCGGATGGCAAGCAGGTAGTGAAAGAAGCCGAGAAGGTCCTGATTGCTGTCGGCCGCGCTCCTCGGACTGAGAACGTCGGTCTGGAGAAGACGAAGGTCAAGGTCGAGCGCGGATTTGTCCACGTGAACGAGTGGATGCAGACAGAAGAACCTGGCATCTATGCCATTGGTGACATCGTTGCCGGGCTGCCGCAACTGGCTCACGTAGGTGCGATGTGCGGCATCGTTGCCATGTCAAAGATCGCTGGAAAGCCCGCCCGGCCGGTGCGTCGCGACCGTATTCCTGCCTGCACCTACTGCGAACCGCAGATCGGCAGCGTGGGCCTGACGGAAGCAATGGCGAAGGAAAAGGGCTACACCGTCAAGGTTGGCAAGTTCCCGTTCTCGGCGAACTCCAAGGCATCGATCGTTGATTCTCATGATGGTTTCGTGAAGATTGTCAGCGATGCGAAGTATGGCGAAATTCTTGGTGTGCATATCATCGGGCCACAGGCGACCGAGCTGATCGCGGAAGCTGTGACCGCGATCGAACTCGAAGCAACGGTTGAAGAGATGATGTTCATCATTCACGCACACCCGACGCTTGCTGAAGCGATGCTGGATGGTTTCGGCAGTGTTGAAAACCTTGCCATCAACGTATAAGGAAGGCAGGCGGAGCGAGGTTAAAGATGCTCCGGCCTGCATCCATCGACCGCTATGGTCACTTCCCTCCTCTATCTCGGCCGCATCGATTATCAGACCGCGCTCGCCTTGCAGCAGCACCTGGTCGAACTACGTCACCAGCAGCAAATCGGCGATGTACTGCTCCTGCTCGAGCATCCTGCTGTTCTGACGCTGGGTCGCAATGCTCATCGGCCAAACATTCTTGCCAGCGATGAGCTACTAGCCGCGCGCGGAGTCGCGATTGTGGAGACAAATCGAGGCGGAGACGTGACTTATCACGGTCCCGGGCAGCTGGTCGGCTACCCAATCCTTGATCTGCGGGCAGCGACGCCGCGCATGGGCGCAATCGATTACGTCCGCAAGGTGGAAGAGGTGCTGATCCGCACCTGTGCCGAATTTCAATTGCTGACCGACCGCGTGCAAGGACGCACTGGCGTGTGGACCCGGCCCGGTGGGAGCATCCCTGAAAAGAAGATTGCAGCCATTGGCGTTCACATCTCCCGCGGGATCACTTCGCATGGATTTGCTTTCAACGTAACGGTTGACCTTGCGGATTTCAAGTGGATCATCCCCTGCGGCATTGAAGATCGCAGTGTGACCAGCCTCGACCTGGAGACAGGGCAGCCTGCCGGACAACTGAACCTAGAAGGTATCGCGAACAGGGTAGCGCGCCAGTTTGGCCGCGTATTTGGCACGCAGATCCTCCAACTGGAGAGACTGGAAGACCTGTTACACAGCGCCTCCCACACTCAGCCGGTAGCCCTGTGAGAGCAGTGCAGATCGACAGGTCCAAAACGGTCTGAGTGCTGGATGTCGCGGTATGGTTCTGCGGATTTATAATCGAGCGTCGAGTAAGTGCATGTGTTGAAGGACATTATGAAGGGGAAGCTATGCCAACGGATGTAATCATGCCCCAGATGGGCGAGTCGATTTTTGAAGGAACCATTACCAAATGGCTGAAGAAGCCCGGCGACTCGATCCAGCGGGATGAACCGCTTTTCGAAATTTCGACGGACAAAGTCGATGCCGAGATACCTTCTCCCAGTGCCGGAGTCCTGCAGGAAATCAAGGCAGCCGAGGGCTCGACAGTTCAGATCAACACGGTTGTAGCTGTCATCAGCGAGAGCAATGGGGCGGACGCTTCTGCACCAGTCGCATCCACGTGGACGGATGTAACACCAGCAGCCGAAGCTCCCGCACCTGCCGCATCCTCTAATGGTGCGGCTGCGCCTGATTCTGCACCCGCTTCAAGTGGTCCGGGAACAGATGTTGTAATGCCGCAGATGGGCGAATCCATTTTCGAAGGAACCATCACCAAGTGGCTCAAGCAGGTTGGCGATACCGTTCAAAGAGATGAGCCGCTGTTCGAGATCTCTACGGACAAGGTCGACGCTGAGATTCCGTCACCTGCCGCCGGCGTACTGACTGAGATCAAATCGCAGGCTGGCGAGACAGTACAGATCAATACCGTTGTAGCGGTTATTGGGGGAGCAGGTGCCGGCGCGAAAAGTGAGGCTGCGACGCCGGTCGCTCCTGCGCCTGCCGGCACTGCAACCCCTGGCATACCAGCTGCGCAGCTCTCCACCAGTCCATCAAGTCCGCAGACCGCACCGGAAGCAGTTACTCCGTTCGAGGATGAGACTGCTGCTACTTCCGAGCGGCTGCGTTCCTCACCACTGGTGCGCCGCATTGCGAAAGACAATGAAGTTGACCTGAACAAGGTTCCCGGTACCGGCAGTTCCGGCCGTATCACCAAGGAAGACGTTCTCGGGTTTATCTCAAATAAAGGTGAGACGAAGCCGGCAACTGCTGCGCCCACACCTGCTGCACCTATCCCATCTGCACCTGCACAGGCTGTTGCTGCGCCATCCGCGCCTGCAAAGGCGGCAGCTGCGCCTGCTGCCGGGCCACAGCCGGGTGAGCTTGTTCCGCTTTCACGCATGCGTTCAATCATCGCTCAGCGCATGGTCGAGTCAAAGCACACGAGTCCGCACGTGCATACTGTGTTCAAGATCGACATGACCCGCATCGTGCGTTTGCGTGATAAGGAAAAGTCGAAGTACGAACAACGCAATGGAGTCAAGCTGACGTTTATGCCCTTTATTACGCGCGCGGTCGTGCAGGCACTGCGCAAGATGCCGATCGTCAATGCGTCGATGGAAGGCGATGCGATCCGGTATCACAAGAACGTCAATATTGGCATTGCCGTGGCGCTTGACTGGGGTTTGATTGTGCCGGTTGTCAAGCAGGCGGAAGAGAAGAGCTTCCTTGGCGTGGCGCGCTCTATCGTTGATTTGGCGGAACGTGCGCGCAACAAGAAGCTGAAGCCGGATGAAGTCGGCGGCGGTACCTTCACGCTGACCAACTCCGGCATTTTCGGCGAGCAGTTTGGTACGCCGATCATCAGTCAGCCGGAGTCAGCCATTCTCGGCATTGGCGGCCTGCTGAAAGAGCCGCTGGTCATCACAGACGAATACGGAACTGACTCGATTGCAATTCGCAACGTGATCCATCTGACACTGGGCTTTGACCATCGGATCATTGATGGAGCAGATGCGGGCAAGTTCATGTCGGAAGTTAAGAAGTACCTGGAGAACTGGTCGGAAGATATCGGCTAGTCCGATGCAAAGAAAAAAAGGGGTGCAGCGGGTAAGTTCGCTGCACCCCCTTTTATTTTGGCGCTCACAGAAGCGACTTGGCCTCAAGCACTCGCTTAACTGCTTCTTCAGGTGTATCGCCCAGCGCTGAAAGATGACCCATCTTACGGCCCTTGCGCGGCGTGTGCTTTTCGTAAAGATGCAGGCTCACACCGGGAACCGCGAGCGCGCGATCGAACGCTGGATCACCGTTAAGCCACTCGTCTCCAAGCAGGTTGGCGATGGCAGCAGGACGAATAAGATCAACACTTCCCAGCGGAAGATCGCAGACAGCGCGCACATGCTGCTCGAACTGGCTGGTGATGCATGCCTGCTCACTCGCGTGATAGCTGTTGTGCGGCCGGGGTGCCATTTCATTCACCAGCAACTCACCGCCGCGTGTAACAAACATCTCTACTGCCAACAGACCTTCCACTTCAATGGCACGACCGATGTCGCCCGCGATCCTGCGTGCCTTTGCTTCAAGTTCAGCCGGAATGTGCGAGGGCAGGACGCTCCAGACCAGTATCTGATTTTCATGGTGATTGGTAGCACTGGGAAAGCACTCGATCTGCCCGCTCGGAGAACGCGCGACCATGACGGAAATCTCCCGCTCGAGGGCTATGCCTCTTTCGGCGACACACGGCGCGCTACCCAGATTGGCCCACGCACTCTGCTTATCTTCAATCGAGGTCCTGCTGGTTACGCGCACCTGGCTGCGTCCGTCGTAGCCGCCGCGAGCACTCTTCACAAAACAATCACCTTCAAATGCTGTGACTGCATTCAAGAGATCATCGGCAGAAAAGATTTCACGATATTCGCCAACAGGAAAGCCGTGGTCTTTCAGCCATTTTTTCTGAGCGATACGATCCTGGATAATACTAAGCAGTGCTTTACCGGGACGTACCGGCGCATACTTTGCTGCTGCATCCAGGCAGGAGAGTGCTACCTGCTCGATCTCGAGGGTGACTACGTCGCAGCCACGTGCGAGCTGTGCCGCTGCCTTGGCATCGTCCCAGTTACCTTCAAAGCAGGCATCGACTACAAAGCGCGCCGGACACGATGGATCAGGGTCCATCACCTGTACCCGGTACCCCATCGATCGCGCGGCCATCGCAGTCATACGGCCGAGCTGGCCGCCGCCGAGGATCCCGATGGTTGAACCTGGCAGAATAGGACTTGCGCTCACTGCGGCAGCTCCTGTTCCAGAACTTCCGTGGTACGAGCTTCGCGCCAGGCATGCAGTCTTGTACGGAGGGCTTCGTCAGTCCCTGCGAGAATCTGCGCAGCCAGCAATGCCGCATTGGCGCCACCCGGCTTGCCGATCGCCAGCGTGGCTACCGGTATACCCTTCGGCATCTGCACAATCGATAGCAGCGAATCAATCCCCTGCAGCATGGTTGCCGCCACCGGCACACCGAGCACTGGCACCAGGGTCTTTGCCGCAAGCATGCCCGGCAGATGCGCAGCACCACCGGCAGCAGCGATGATTACGCGGAGCCCGCGGTTCTCGGCTTCTTCTGCATAGCTAAACAACAAGTCCGGCGTGCGATGAGCGGAAACTACGCGAGCCTCAAACGGTATATCGAATTCTTTAAGCAGCGCGATGCACTCTTCGAGCACACCATAGTCGCTCTTGCTGCCCATTACTACGCCTACCAGCGCCGATCGTTGCATCCCGTGATTATAGCGGCCAGGGCTGCTCGTCGCGATACACCGCACTACGCGCCGGGACGTTCGCTACCAGAGTCTACAGCGGCACGCTGACGCAGATCGCATTTGAAAAACGTGAGTAATTCGGGGGAGTTGATCCGTCGTACATGCGCACGAAGTATTGCTCGATTGCCGCCTCGCGGATGATGCTGAAGTTCGGCACAGAACTGCGCAGCACCAGCGTTCCATCGCTGCCGCTTCCGAATTGCCAATCGACTCGTCTGACCTCGAAGCCGCCGCCCGCTGGAGCACTTACGCCCGTGGTCACGTTGATCTGCGTCGGGGTAATCGCAGCGATTAAACCCGTGAGACTGGCCAGGTTCGACGGCGTGGTCAGCGCTTTCTGGGGTAGCCATGTCTCCTTCGGAACAGCCGAGGACGTCTTGACCGCCAGAGTCTCGGCCCAGTCGTTGGCGAATCCGATTGTGTAGATGAGCATTTCCGGCTGCTCAGGAAGACATGTAACAGTTACGGATCGCACGATAAGGTTGGCTGACAATCCCAGACCAGTCGACTGCAGAGCCAGAATATCTCCAGGCCATACGTCGCCGGTCTGCTGTGCGTTGATCATCGTGTATTTGCCGGACCACGCCGCACTCGGACTTGTCGCAATGGTCAGCAATGCGAGTGCTGCATTCTCGCAGTCAGCGGAACTACGTGCTGCCGGGCTTGTTACGCTCCCCGTCCATGTTGAAACACCGGGTACAGCGGCTGTCTCCTGGGCCAGGATTGAAGCAGCGTTTTCCAATCGCGCGACGGCATTTCCAGCAGTCCTGTAGCTGACCGTAATCAACTCTCCTGGCTGCGGTATGCTGGCGGCGTAAAAGATCAGCTTGGCTGTCGTCGCGACTTTACAGTCTGCTCCGGCCGTTGCGAGCCCGATGCGTCGCGTAATAGCAGACCCGCTTGGCGGCTGGCTTCGCACCCATGCCGTGCCTGTCTGCTCAAGGCTCATCGTCTGAATGCTGCCTGTGAAGGATGTACTATTCACTGCACACACAAGGCAGGTTACGGGTGACAAGGTCGACGGACCGTCATAGAGGACGACCGTTGGCTGGTTCACTCCCCCTGTTGTGTCTTGCACCTCAAACACCAGTTGTGCGGGCATCGAAACCTGTCCACCGCCAAACAATTGCTGACCCGTACCGCCATCGACGTAATAGCTGGCAAAGACACGCTGCATTTCTGTGCAGTAATAGCGCAGACGGAAGGAGTAGGTGTGGCCGACGGTGAGAGTAGTCGAAGCGCCCGTCTGTACTCCATTAAGAAAAGGGACAACAATCGTTTGGCCGCTACTCTGCGTGACTCCGAAACCTGCAAACAGATTTTTAAGCAGTACGCTTCCGTTGTAGAAGCAGCAAAGATAACCGGCGCTTCCTGCGCTTACCTGCACGCCGCCGGCAGTCAATACAAGCGCACCACCCATTTCCATATTGTCTACGGCTGTAAGTGTCGTCTGCCCATCAACCCCATTGCCGCCGGTCATGGTGAGTCCAGCGGCGGTCAAAGATATTCTTGCGCCTGGATCTTTGAGGACCCACAAAACCTGATTCAGTGCCGGACCTTGGAAGGCATCATGGATG
This sequence comes from Acidobacteriaceae bacterium, assembly GCA_963692885.1. Classification (GTDB taxonomy): domain Bacteria; phylum Acidobacteriota; class Terriglobia; order Terriglobales; family Acidobacteriaceae. The sequence continues at coordinate 4,727,196 of OY843586.1, read as the reverse complement.
AGCGCGCCCTTTAAAGCTGAGACGAGCATTGGCCTTCGCGTCAGTTGGAATGTGGTGGTGGCGCCATCTCCCTGAAACACATCCGTGACGTACGCCTGGGGCTCGCTCTCTCCGCATACCGTGACGTCATTCGCCAGAGCCTTTTCCTGCGTTATCGAGAAGTGACCCATATCAAGGGTGCCGGCTGTGTCGCTCAGTATGTGAGTTGAACTCCCTAACGGAACTAGGGTGAGCTGCTGATTCAATATGCGATAACTGATGCGCGCCATTGACATCAGCACGCCTGCATTGAACGACCAACGCTTTGAAGCTTCCGCGACGTACTTTCCTATTAGAGGTGGAGTGCTGTCAGCAAGAATTGAAAATCGAGCCTGGTCAGTGCGCTGTGTCAGTGCCTGCAGAACCGTCAACACTGATAGTCCTGTACTGCCTGACGTCACGGGAGTCCCTTGTTGATCCAGCAGCATTTCATCGCTTTGGATGGTTACTTCCTGCATGTAAAGCAGTCCTGCCACGCCTGCGCCAGTCAGCCTGAGAGCAGGTGTTAACGCCACATAGCCGGTAAACAGGACGAGCCCGGCATCAGAGGCTGCAATCACGCGGCTGTATTTAGCGGGTCTCGCAAAGCCCGAAGTATTACAGTCCAAAAGCAACGTGCAGAGAGACGCCTGGTTCAGTTTGCGCTGAAGCGTAAAAGGCGCTTTACCGGTAAGCGATTGTGTATAGTCAACCGGACCAAGTCCGTCGTGATTGTCAATTGTGATCTTCAAACTCTTACTCCTGAGATACACGCCGGCTAGACAGTAGTGAAGGGTCCGGGCACATATGTTCGAAAGCAGAAGACGGATTGCCCGTCGACCACATCGATGACCGGCAGGGCGCGAAAGGCGGCTGACAGCATCACGCGCTCGATCGGCTTTTGCAGTGTGCTTGTGAGCTCTGCCGGTCCCGCCATCGATTGCAGGCGCGGATAGTGAAAGAAGACCGCATCTCCCTGCTCACCGCTCATGACAAAAAGTGCTGACCATTCCTGTAAGAACGATCCGCCTTCGCGATCCACGAAACCGGTGAGCGGCTGCACTTTCATGCCTGTGACGGGCACGCCCGCAAGTAACGGCTGTGCAAGCACCAGGGCCTGTGCGGTTACCTGCTGTACGCGCGCAACGTTGAAAGATACGCGTCTGATGTAGTCCGGATCATTTGCGACGCTGGATGCCGACTTGATATAGGCAGCACTTACACCAGCCCCTACAAAGCCGGTTTGCCCCGCGTAGTCGACATCGACCGTAACGACCGACCCGGCTGTATAGCTCGCCAGGTCCGCCGCACTCAGTGCGAGCACAGTTGCTGAAGTGGACGTTGCTCCGTTAAACACGATGGCCTGTGCAGTGCCTGCGGCTCCGCCTGAACCATTGGCAGCCGCACCAGGTGTCGGCACCAGCACGTTCATGTGCTCTGCCCCGCCGGATAGAGCCATTGTGAGTTTCGACCATTGTTCAAACGAAAATGAGACAGTCGCGCCGGACGCCTGGCGCACCTGGTACTGAGCCAGGCTGGGTACGCCTGACGAAACTGCCGACACCGTTCCGTCTGACTTCCTGACAAAGTTATCAATCCAGCCAAGGTCGAGCCATGGAGAAGGCGGATTGCTTGTTTGAAAGTTGGCAGCCAGAGATGCATCGAAAATAGTCGGTATCTCATTTGTCCGATTTACTGGCGCAAAATAGACGCGGACTCTTCGTGTCATCGGCCCGGTTGAAGCAATAGCACTTACTGTCCCTGAGGTACTCATGCTTCAGCCGCCTCTTCATAGCTATAGACTGTGACCTTCGCCACGCGGCTCAGCCTGTTCTTACTTGTCATGATGGGACCAAACGATGCCGCACTCCAGAACAGTCGTGTCGCCAGCGCCGTCGGTGGGCTTGCGGCGTAATTCTGTTTTGCCGCATTCCGGGCAGTCAGGAATTGAGTGAGTTCTTCATCCATGGCAGCAAGCAACCGTCCGCGGTCCATCCCGCCGCTCGTCGACGTGCCTTCCGTCCAGTAATGGATTTCACATACCTGTTGCGCCAGAGGCAGCGCATGCTCTTCATCGATACTCAGTGCCGTCCATCGAAGAACAAAGACGTCTGGTACCCCGATTGCGACTGTACTTTCGTTTTCTTCCACCATGATGCCGGGGCGCTGGACGCCGCGCAGAACGAACACTCTTAATGGATTAATAACGCTTAATGCATTTCGCGCTGCCAGGTAGAAACTATTACGGGTATTTTCCATGGTTAGCCCACGGTTTCTTCGGCTGCATCGGGTTTGCTCTCGCGCAAGAGAACTCGATAGAGGCACACGTTCCCCAGCCACTCTGTAAATGAAGTTGCTTCTATCAGGAAAAGAACTCCGTTCACAGAGATGCCCGTAGCCATGGCGAACAAGACATCAGCAGAAGCGAGCTGCTGGGCACTTACCGCGCTCGCTACTGCAGAGGGCGAGAGAAGTAGTTCATACTTGCAAGTCTCTCCTTCCGCCATCGCGCTCCTCACTCTGCGAAAGACAGCAGGAGAGAGTGGCAGGTTTTGAAATTGTGGCGAACTCAAGCCGAGTTGCTCCGCGTCCACACCCAGGGCAGCAGGCGCCGGTAAACGCAGCCCCACTGCAAACCCGCCCTGTGAGCGAAGAAGCGAATCCGCAGCACGGGTGAGCCCTTCGTTATAGGGTCGAATCGTCAAATCGCTCATCTCTGTTCGCTCCTAACCCAATCTCGTTGCAATATAAGGCGCCAGTAACATCTCGACCTGCGGGTCGATGAGCGAACCGGAAAAATATTGCATCTGCATGGTGTCCATTTTGCTTTGCTTCACATTCAAGCCGGGCGTGGCCTGGGCGTTCTTCACAATCTGTGCGCATGCCACCATGACGGCAGCGGGTATAACTGCAAGTCCCGCCGTATAAGTCACCATGACTTCGCCGTAAGCCAGTCCAAGCAGGTTGTAAGGCAAAATAATCTCGCCTGTATTTGGGTCGAAGTCGATCGTGCTCGGATCAAAGGCTGTCCACTGTCCCGGCAGTGAGAAGGCGTAAGCAACCTCGCCTAACTCCGGGTAGGGCATTTCGCCTCGCCGCGGCCGAGTCAATCTCCCCTCCAACGTGACGAACGGCGATGTCGCCGGACTAACGGCTACCAATGGCAGGTAGCTCAATCTCACCGTCTGACTGCCCGCAGCAACGCGCAACCTCTCGGTGTACTGCGTAGGATTCAGGCTCGCACGGCGACAGAATGCTTCAATCACCGACGATGCCATTGTCACCCAGTCATCCGTCGTGTCCGATGCCAGACCATAATTCAGATAATCCGTTGGTTGCAGATATCCCATTGTTTCTACCGCCTCCGCCTTTTCCTGCAAATGCAAGCGGCTGGATCAGGTTCGATCCAGCCGCTTCTTGACCAATCATGTTTGTCACACGCTTGCCGTTTACCAGGCGATCCGCAACTTACCGGTCAACCAGTACCTGCGCATGCGCATACGTTGCACCCTTCACCACGAGGCCGCCAAATTTCACGACTGCGTACTGATGAGTTAGTGCGCCCAGCAGGCCCAGCTGGAACACGCGAGGCGTAGGATCACTCAGCCAGTGATACTCAACCAGGTCTTCGGAGATGATGTAGGCAGGCAGAATCGCAGTACCTGATCCTGGTGTACCCGTGTAGCTGAGAGCCCACTCAGGAATCAGCGGCAGTTCGCCTGCCTGGGTTGACAGTGTTTTCACCGTAAAACCCGCGGAGATCTCGCGAGAATTCAACACTACGTTGAACTCAGTCTTCATCTCGCGATCGATCAGGTCCAGCAACACCGGGTTGGCGTAGATAGCGGTCGGCCGTACCGCGTAGTTACTGCTTGCCACCATCTGCGCGATCGTCGTCTTGAGACCATCGACAATCGATGAAGTCGTCCCGATGTTTGTCGAGATTCCTCCAGTCGCACCAATCTGCGTGACGGCCCCGCAATACTGAGTTGTAGTTGGTGTCGACAACGAGGTGTCACTACCATTCCAGAGTGCGATATCGTGTGTCCGCATCAGCCCGTCAACAGTATCAACGAGGTCTTTGGCCTGCAGATACGCGAACTGCTTCTGCTGCGCTCCCAGTTCAACATCAAACAGGTTGTAATTCAGTTGAGACACAAGCGCCTTTAGTGGAACGCTTCTCTCCAGCCGTGTCGGAACTACAGTCGCCGGCGTGATGTTGCGAGGATCCATAAAGGCCGCACTCGCAGCAGCAGCCGGGATGGCAGTCTCTTCAAAAAACCTTGACGGATGACCGGTTGCCGGCACCTGCTTGATACGCTGCCCGAACATTCCCCGCCGGCGAACAATATCAAAAATCTCCGTCTGGTAGAACGGGACTTCGATTGCGCCCGGTCCGATGTAATCAGCAGCAGAATGTATATCCAGAAATTTCGATTGCATGTGTGTTCTTTCCGCCTGGCATCGCCCGGCTAATAATTTATCTTCGTGAAAGTCTTGGGTCGGCCAGACTATGCGCGACCACCATCCACTCAGCTCGCTAGCTTAGAAAGCCTGCGCGAATCAGTTGAGCCTTGACTGCGATACGCTGCTCCAGGCTCAGACCGGTCAACGCTGCATCCAGGGTCCCAGCCTCAAGACTGCCCACGTTCTCATTGCCGCCCTTTGAAAACATCTGCACCGGGTTGGCAATGGCCGTTCGACGCACCTGCGCGGGCGGAAGCGCTTCCACCTGCGCCTGGAGAGAAGCAATTCGCTGCTCTGCCGCTACCAGCTTGCGTTCGAGTTCAAGGCGCGCTGCATCCTGATGGTTTCCGAATGCGCCCTCCGCAGTAGCAACAATGCGTTGCACATCTCCGCAAACGTGTGCATGCCGTTCTTCCATACCTGCAATCGCTCCTTCTAGTTGCCCGGCCGCCGCCGCCAGCCGTTCAGCTATCAACGCGATGCGTTCATCTACCTGTTCATTTTCCAAGTTGTAGTCTCCCTTTTTCAAACTGTTCGCTTACGTGGAACATGCTGCTCCGGCAACGCTCATGAGCATGCTCATCGGAACACTCAAGGGCAGCCGCGCAGCGTTTCGAGTGGAGGCAGATAAGCAGAAGCTTGTCTGCGTGTACGCCGCCTTGCTGCGTAGCAGTATTGCCGCACCAGTGAATGTCACCTTGCTGAGCCGCCAGATCTGCGCACGCATATCTTCAACGTGCGCATCAGCCAGCTCGTACGACATCCCCATCTCATCGGCTGCACCCGCTGCGTGAAGCCCCTCCATCCGTTTACCAACCTCCGGAAAATCCTTTCCGAAAAGATAGCCGGCCACCGTCAGCCGAATTCCTTGAACATCAGCCTCGGTGATGATGCCGCACTTGCGTTGAGCATCATGTCCGTCCCACCGCGCACCATAGTTAACCGCCATCCCCATCAGTGACGGCAACGCATCGATGGCAGCCTGTCTTGTCAGCAACACACGATGTCCTTTAGCACCTGATGGCGCACGATCACTCGCCGCATCCACCAGCGTCAACACACCCTCAAATGCAACACGGTTCGGATGCCCTTTTACAATCGGCATCTCGACTGCCATTGCCCTTAATCTCATTCAGTCCCCACAATCCAGAAACAACGGCCTCTTGCACCTCGCTCGGCAGCGCCTCCCCGCAGGCACCACTCACTCTTCTGTTTCAACCTCCTCTTCTTTACTCAAGCTTGCGTCGGCCAGCGGCTGCAGCGGAGCCAGTCCGCGCATCGCCCGCACTTCATCCACAGTTAGAACGCCCGCCTGCAGCAGCTGCGTTTGTATCTGCAACTCTGTCAGTTCGTCGCGAGTCTCTAACTCGTTGAAGGAAAACTCAAATTCGTTCCAGCCAAGCAGCTTCGAGAAGACGTCTCTCGTAATGTGCTGCTCTACCAGCCGGGCTAGCGGAAGAATCGCCGAGCGAAATGCCTCGTCACCCATCTCGCCGGATGTGGACTTGTTCACGTCCTGTTCCAGTCCAAGCAGCATCGGCGGCAGGCTGAAAGCATTCGCGATCATCCGTATAAGAAATTGCTGCCAGCTCAATCGAAGATCTGCGTCGGTACCACTCGCGAATCGAAGCACTTCGGGTTTCTGCTGCGTGCTGAGGATGGGCACTCGTCCAGTGCCCTCGATCTCATCCTGCCACCACCGGATCAATCGTTCATGCTGCGCTGGCGCCGCCTCGTTGATCCACAACGCATACTGCACGACAGCGTTGCTTGCCAGCTTTCCGGCAAATCGATGCGCACCCAGGAAGGAGTTCACCGTTTCGAATGCGACTTCGAGCGGACCCAGACCGAAAGGCGTATGTGTCCGCGGATTCATCCGTAGATAAATCAGCTGGTCATCCCGCAACGCGATCGTCGCTTCGGGTCCGATACCACCAGTCCTCTGGGCATAGCGTGGACTCTCTGCATCACCGTTCCACTTCGGGTTCAACTGGATCGTCGCTCCATCCACCGGCCAGAGTTGCGCGGGCCGCGATGGATCACCTGTCGCTTCCATCTCGATCGCTCCAAAGCCGCCCACCAGCGCATCTTCCAGCACCTGTTCAAGCATTGTCCGGAAAGAGTCGGCATCGTTCGGCTCCTGTAACATCACGCGGAGCGCCCGGCATTTTCGATTGAAGTAGGCTATATCCCCCGGCAGGTATTCGCGCTTTACCCGTACCTGCCAATCCATTGAAGCTATGCGATCCTTGATCAGGTTGATTGCCCGCCGCACGACTGGCGTCTCGGCAAAGCGCCGCAGATTTGCGGGAGTTGGTTTCGGCATCAGCGACTGGATCGAGCCGAAGGGCGAAAGAATCGACGGAAGGGGCACAGTCAGTCTCTGGCCCTCGCTGCTCGCAGCATCCACCCCCACCAGCCACTCCCGCAACACTGTCCGTGTTCCACTCAGCAATCCCATGCTTCGGTCCCCCATGTCTAAATTCGCTATCTTGCCTGCCGCCAATAAAAAAGGAGCACGGCGTTAGCCATGCTCCTCGAGAGACCAGAACTTTCGTTAAACTTTAGAGCTTCAACTCCGCGCGCGCTACTTCAGCCAGTCGCGCCACCTGCGAAAGCGGCCAGACCCTGATCTGATTACGCTCCATCAAATCAACTCCGCGCTTGTACTGCTTACGATTCTCACCATCTTCAGCTACATCACTGACCGCTTCAACGATTGCCGTGAGCTGCAACGTGGCCTGATCGATCTTCGCCAGTCCTTCCGTAAGCGCCTGCGCAGAGAAGGCGAGGCTCTTGGCAGATGTTAGCTCGCTGTCCAAAGAAACAGCCTGGAACATTTTGATAACTCCATTCGGACGATAGCCGAAATCCAGTTTCAGTGAATCACCTTCACCAAGGTAAGGCTCGGCAGCAATCTGGTGCCGCATATACTTCCACACGCCCTGTCTTTCAAACACCCGCCGCGTTTCAACCAGGATCGCCGCCCGCCCACTCCGCTTTGCTTCACGCTCTATCTTGTGTGTCTCAACATACAACCTCATTAATTGATCAATCTGCGTTTGGAATGTATCCGCCAGGCAGGCCTTTGGCTCTGTCATCTGCACCACGTTCGAAAGCGACTCTCCAAGAATACGCATCAGCTCAGGGGAGGTGATACGTTCCCGCAGTTCACCTTCAAGCGCCTCAAGCATGTGAACATCCGCGTGCGGATCAACACAGCGAACCCGTTTCCAGTCCTGCGTAAATCGCAGCTCCGTCTTCGCGGCGCCGTCCTGGCTTGCCTCGCGCAGCAGAACTCCGATGTTCACGAACTCATTCTTCACCGGGTCTGGCACATACCGGATCAGTGAGAACTCACAGCGCCTTCGTTCTGCCACATTCACCCCTGCTCCCAACCCCTGCCATCCTGCCTGTTATCTCCATCGTCCCAAAGCCCCCAACCCTTCTACTGCAAACGGATCTTCCCCATTACCATCGATTCCGGAAATGCCGTTGCGACGATCTCCTCCGGCTTCTTACCCCAGTTTGGAAACGGCTCACGGTCCGACTTGCGAAAATCCGTAATCAGATCACGAACAGACATTCTGCGCTTCAATAATCTTTCAACGAGTCGCTCGATATCAGCCGTGTCTCCTCCATACCATTCGAGCGGAACCTCTTCCGCTGTTTGCCAGAGCCACGCTTCATCCATCATCTCAATACGTGTCAGCCAGGGTTCAAAGCTGCTCCACCCGGTAATATGCTCATACACCGCATTGCGCGGAAACACTCCCCTGAGCGTGATGTCCTTGAATGTCCAGTCTGCCGCATTAAAGCAGTAACCCTGGTCAATAAACATCGCCGTGTATCTTTTCTCCCGACCCTTGCGCACAAAGACTGCCTGCCGGCCATTGGTATTGCAGGTCCATTTATCTATGACCAGCATCCCGGCAAATTCCACCAGGTTCTTTGTTTCTATCAACAGCTGCTCGGGAAGATAATCCACTACAAGTCCAGGCATCAATCCCCCAACAAAGCGCGATCCGAACTGTAGCCCGGGCTTGCAGGCCTGCGACGAATGCTGCAGCTTGATGCATAACTCCGGCGTTGTCTGCACCATCCACGGCGTCACTTCAACTACGGCACACTCAGGTACACTCAGACCGGCCTTCTTGGCGAAGCGCGTCGCCAGGAACTCGTTCGCCAGCACGCGCGTTGCCTGTGGATTGTTCTGGAATTTCACCACATACAGTTCCTCGTCGGCTCCCAGCATCAGGTGGCCTTGCGCGCCTCCGCGCATCGCTCGAATGTGCTGTGTCGCCAGAACTGCCACAATCACCTCTGCTACAAATACTATCCGTCACCCCTGATGCTACAGATATCTTACCGATCGCCCACGCACAGCCACCCGAAACATTGGCAGCATCATCTTCCGGCAATCGCCGCCCGCACAGCCAGCGCTACGCCCATAGCCATCAGGCAGTCGTCGTGTTCGCCGGCGGCGGCCTCCACTCTGCCCGCCGCATCCCTCACAAATGTTCTGCACTCGCGCAGCAATCTCCTGCTGCTGAAAACACTCGCATTGTCGATCAACGCGCGGCCAACCCCATCCATCATCGCCGGACGCGTAATCGATGTCGTCAGCCATCCGTCCAGCCCATTCTGCGCGTAGATGTTCGCTTCCGCATCCACACTCCGCAGGTAAGCCAGGACTGCATGTCCGTGATTATTCCGCTCGACCGCCAGCAGCGCATGGTTGTACTCCGTCGCCAGTTGCGAAGCCCTCTGCGCAATCTCTAACAAACCCAGCCGTCCACGATACTCCGCGCACTGCAGGCCGGTCACTTTCTCTACCACCTGCATTGCACAGTAGTCGCCCTCCATGCCGCCGCCCGCCGGATCCACCGCGACCACGTACTCTTTTCCTGCGAGTGGTGGAAACCAGATCTCCAGTTCACGACTCCACCTGTGACCGATCGGTTCAGGCACCACAGCCAGTCTGCGGTCGATTGCCTCAACATCAAACACGCATGCTCCGCTCGAAAGAAAACACTCATCCGCATTTTCCGGATACTCCTGCGCGCGGAGCCGGCCAAACTGTTTCTGTATCCCGCGCCGGAATGCAATTTGACCTGGTGACAAGCCATGCTTGTTGACCAATGCCCGCTCCGCATCATCAAGTATCCCGGCGCCTCCACTGCCTGAAACATACTCCGGCTCCCACCACCAGGGAAAGAAGTGGCGCACATACCCGGTCTCTTCGGCATGCATCCATTCATCGTAGAAACATCCATACGCACCATTCGCAGTGGATTCCAGCACGACCTCTCCATTCGCCGGCAGTGACGCACGCAGCCCTGCCAGCACGTCCGCTCCATCACCCGGCCAGCGCGCCACCTCGGAGCAATGCAGGTTCTGCACCGTCAAACCCCGGCCTGCATTCGGATCACCCGCCGTCTCCACCCGGTACTCGCAATCGATCTTCGGGAAGACCAGCGACCGCACGTTGGCTCGCGAAGTCTTCAGTGCACCCTCACGCAACCGTTCCGGCAATCCCGCATAGAAGCGGTGCACCATTCTGAACAGATCTTCGGCTGCTTCCTGCGTGTGCGCCACCTCCAGCGTCAATGTGCCCGGCTGCGTGATCGTCTTCAGAAAAAACCGCCCTGCGACCCACGTGCTCAAGCCCATCTGTCGCGCCTTCAAGACTATGTTCTTTGCCCCACGCCGTCGTTCAAACTCCTTCTGCACTGCGTTCTGCTGCAGTGCCACACTCAAGCCTTCTCTCGTACGGATCTGCAGCAGCGCTTCCGAAAGAAAGACTGCTGGTGTCCGCCCATCCAGCAATTCAAAAGATGTGTCCAGGACAGCACCGAAGGTCTTTAGTTCTTCGAGTTCACTACAGTTCGCTCCAGCCACTTAAGACACCTCCGCCCACCGCCCTGTACTCACAGCACCTGTGACTAGAACTATGCAGTTAGATTTTGTACCCGAGTGTTTCCATATCGTTCTTACATCCCGCGATCAGTTCCTTAAAAGCCTGCACCGTCGCTTCATCAAGAGGAATACTCAACCCGTTCGCAGTCGCTGCGTCACTGGTCGAGTGGATGGTCGCGACTATCAGTCCCAGTGCCGAAAAGGCCGCCCTCTCGAGCACTACCGCCTGGCTGCCCGCCCCGGGAACCAGGCTCGTGATGGCTTCTACGGTGCCTGCGTTTGAAGCAACAGAGGCGCCGATTCTCTCCGCAAAAAGCGAAGCCTTCTGCAGATCGCCCAAAGCACTCGCAAAGAAATGCTCGATCGATGTAAAGCCAAATATGGATTTTTTCGAAGACGCTACCTGGACCATCACACTCTCCTCCATCTAAGCTTCTCAGCCGCATGGCGCCGGCCGCGGAAGCATTCCTGCATCGCCAAATGAAAAAACCCTGATCATTCATTAGGGCCATCGTCTTACACCAGCGTTCATTGAATCTATCGATCCAACCCGGCCTCATTCATTCGTCTGCATCGCGCCGGTTGCCCGAATGGCCGTGCCGTCGTCGTAAAACAGCTGCGTACTGCAACTGTTCGCAGCTGTACTCGGCACTCCTCCACCTACTGCGCGGCCCCAGTTGAAGGTGTACCCTCCAGTCGTGTTCTGACAGAGGATCACAAGGAATTGCTGGAGTGCGCCACTCGACGTCCACGTGGATGCTGTTACATTCCCTGTCAGGATCAACTTCTGCACATTCTCAAAAGCCAGTGTGAACGTAGGCGTAGCCGACCACGTCACCACATTCGCCGAGTTCATCGTATGCGCACCAAAATCTTTGTAACTCCCGAATGAGTTGGTCGATCGAAGATAGTCGTTAGAACCCACTACCTTCGTCGTCACATAAGTGGGACGGTTCGACACAAATTCTGACTGCATGTTCGCAACCGGGGTGATGTCGAAATCCTTTGCCCAGGTCATACCCGTCGGGACCGTCGCCGTGAACTCGTTGCCGACAAAAAAACTCGTCGGATCTGCGTTCACACTGTGGAAGGCAATTGCTGTGTTCGTCACTCCATATGTGCCATTCAGTTCAAAGCGATTGTTCGCCCAGTGAGAGTTATAACTACGCAGAACCGCCCCATACTGCGTCGGCGTGTCGCAAACGTTATCGCTCCACCAGTTGCCCTGTGCGTTGTCATCAAAGCATGCTGTCATTGCGCCGTTCGCATTTGTATCCCAGACATGCAGATAGCCATAGCGCGAGCCGCCAACATCATCGCGCACTCCCTCCGCATAGCCCTTCACATAGCCCTGCAGATACTTGGAATCCGTCGCATTGTCACTCCAGATACCATAACTTCCCGCTGGTATCGCACTCCCCGATCGATAACACCAGAACTCCACCGCATCCAGCGAATTCGATCCCGTGTAGCCGTCCGCCGTGTCGCCGTTCTGCATGCAATAATTTGTAGCGTTCAGCATGCGCAGGTTCAGAATTCTGCCGCGTTGCTGCCGCTTCAACCATAGCGCCCGCTGCGCCGTGTTGTTGGCATCGAGTGTCCCTCCGCCGCCAATCACCTGGTCCTGCCACGCTGCAGTCGCCCCAGTAATAACCACCGCACTCATAGTCGATCCAGTCTTTGCCTGCAGCACGCCGCCGGTCTCCACATAGAGGGAGCCATTCGCCGCCAGGTTCACTGCACAGGAGGTATCGAATGTAAGTGCCGGCACATACAGCACGCCACCGGCCGCGGCAGTCGCCGCACTTGTGAGCGCAGTACAGTTGTCCGTCACGCCATCGCCGATCGCCCCGTAATACCGCACATCGACTCGTGGACCGGATTCAATCACACTTGCCAGTTTGCTCGTCCCTGCCGCCGTCAGGTTACCCAGGCCATCCATAGTCGTCTGGCCGGCAGTCCCAAGACTCAATCCCACATTAAAGCTCTGGGCTGACGTGAATGTATTCGCCTGGTTCACCTGCGCCAGGTTCGACGAGCTGCTCACCGCTGTTCCGCCATTTACACTCAGGCTCCCGGCATTCACCGCGCCCGGCGTTACAATATCCGCCGTATGGTTCGCAGTCGGCGGCTGCGTCGCATTCAGAACGCCCTGCCCACTATCTGTCATACCCGTGTAGCCTACAGTCGCACTATTTCCTATGTACCCAAGCGCCAGCGTAGATCCAGCCGGGACCACCGTACGGTACACCTTTTGCCCGGTTAGTCCGGAGCCGCTCGCCGGTGGACAAAACACTACGTTGTTACTCGTCGTGCTCAGCACCGCGTTACCCGTTGCCGTCGTTGCCACTGGAGTTGGCAGCGTCTCCCCGCCCTGAAAATTCACCTGCGTGCACACATAGGCATAAGCCGATATTCCCCGCGTGCCATTCTGTCCAACGCTCGGCGCCTGTAATGGATTCGCCGTCTGCAGAAGACTGAGCGAGCCATGCCCTTCAATCTGCCACGGAGAAACCTGCGCACAATCCATCTGCCACGCCATCTCGTAATCACCCTGCAGCGTGAATCCAGTCACCCCGTTCCCCGCCATCGGAGTAAATGGATAACCGCTGCACGTGCGCAGTGCATAGCCGCTCCCTGGCAGTAGCGTCGTGAATCCATCATTCGACATCACACGGATTCGTTGTCCCGGTACCCCGCCTGTGAAATTGCCCAGCTGCTGCCCCGCGCTGCTTCCCTGCAGAAGCACATTGTGCAGTCCCGCCACATTCTGTCCCAGCAATCCCGTGAAGGGGTTCAGCGACTGCCTGAAATCGTTATCAGCAAATGAGAAAGAGCTCGAATAGCCTCCCGGTGTCGAATAGGTCTGCGCGAAGTTCCCATTCCACACATTCGGCGTTCCACTTCCGCTTGTCCTTCCATCACTGATGTCAAAGGCCAGCAGCGACGCATTCACAACGGAGTTACCCGTCCATACATTTCCTCCCAGCACATTCTCTCCGCCGCCAGTCTCGTTGATACCGATCCACCCGCCCGGCGCCACCACCTGGTCATTGCCATCATGCAACGCCATATTTCCTACCCAGATACTGTTGTTCGAAGCATCCTCAATCCCATCGCCCGCATTCAGGTCCGCCCGGTTCATATACCAGCGATTGAACTGGCCGCCACTCCAGATTCCTTCATCAGAAAGCTCACCAATATTCGACTCGTACCAGTTATTGATACCATTCCAGCCATTCACAATAGCCTTCGATGGCAGCGTCGCGTCCACAACGGATATCGTCCCGGTCGTCGCGACTGAACCCGTCGAAATTTCTGAATACTCCATGTAGCCGTCCGTGCCATTCATCACCACGCAGCCCATCGGGCTGACCGGCGAAATAACCGAACCACCCAGCGGCGGATACGAAGGCAGCTGGCGTAACAGCTTCGTCGTCACCTCCTGCAGGCAGTTCGAACCCTGCACGTGGTTCACGTACAACACTTCGCCGTCCTCCCAGTCGAGCAGCCCATCCCCGAAGTTGAAGCCCGTCACCCTCTCGATATCCACCTGGTAGCCATTGGGAATCCAAATCCCCTTGTCCATCAGGTTATCGACCATGCCCAGGTTAATCGCGTCATTCGCGCCCGCATTAACTACCGAGATGAAATTGGCGCCAGGCTGATAGGCATTCACCACCCATGTCCCGTTCAGCGTAGCGTCGCTCGAGCCACTGATCGTGATAGAACTGCCCGGCCCTCCGGCCCAGCCATAGATCGGCCCAGCCATCTGCAATGCGAGCGTGTTACTCGTTCGTACTCCGCTCACAATCATCCTCACCTGTCCATTTGGGTCCCTCGCCGCTCCCCCGACGATCGAAGAATTTGCAGGATAGGCTACGCCACCAGTCGTCGACCCATTCGCACCTGTGCTCGTATAGGTGAACCCCAGTGGATAGTTCGTACCGCCTCCAGCAAAGCCCACAAGCGATGCCACCACAAAGCTGCCGTTGTAACTCGCATCGGCAGCCCCGCTTACCGTCACGTTCGTACCTACTGAAAAGGCCGTGTAACCGTTATTCGGGAGTGGCCCTGAACTCACGCACGTCACCACGTTGTTGCTGCGGGCACACTCCCCCAATGCCGCCTCTTCACTGTATGTAAAACTGTTGCCGTTGCTGGTCACTCCAGCCTGCGTCACCGTCGAAACCGCTGCCACTGTATAAAGCCCGTTGAACGTAGCATCCGGCGCGATGGAGTTGATATTGACCGTCGAACCCGCACTCAGCACCGCAGGGATGGGCACGCTGCCACTCACAGTCACCACTCCCGCCGTTCGCGTGAACGAGGTCGGGTTCACCACGATGCTCTGTCCCTGTCCGTAGATGTTGATATCGTGTATGCCCACGTTCGCTGCACCCGGAGACACAGTGATCACCGGTGTTCCAATGACCCACGAACCCAGTCCGGCACTCCCGCTTCGTGCCGCGTAGTGCCCATTCAACGACACATTCGAATACAACGTCACATTGCCGCGGCAATTGGCATCCGGCAATTGCACCTGCGCGCTTGTCCGTGCGCCCTGCTGTGACGCTGCAGTCGCCGCATTGATTGCCGCCTGGATTGCCGCCGTGTCATTCACGTTGCCATCACACGTCGCCCCATAAGCCCGCACGTCAAACACATCTGTATGCGCCACCCTCTGGTCGACCACTGCTGCCGCACATGCATTCGTAAACTCCGGGCTCACGATGGGCGTCGCCACAGTGTTCGGAATGATCACCATTTCAACCGGAGTTGCCGCACACGCCGCCGTCACCGCAGCCTGCACCGACGCATACTGGTCCGCATACAGGATGTGATTGATAATCGGCGCCGCCAGCGACGCAGCGCCCAGCGCACCCTCTACCGCCTGCGGACTCGACGTATTTGCGTGGATAGCATTCAGATCGTTGCCGCCACTCACAGAGACTGCACTGATCTGCGTGTCAACATAATGCTTGGTGGTCGCCTGTGCGGCTGCGGTCGGATCAGCATTCAATACCAGCGGCCCCGACATCGAGCCGCCAATCAATGGCACAAACGTCTGACTCAGCCCGGAAATCGAGCTGTCGACATACTGCTTCGACGCAGTCGATACAGCGACTGCAGCTGGAATCAACTGCGTCCGAACTCCCGCGATCGTCGTCTGCGCGACCGCAGGTACCAGCCAGTATTCCTTGCTGACGGCGCCGCTCAGTAAGTGATACACCGCGGTGTAATAGGTGCCGGCCGGTGTCGCTCCAGCATTCGGTGTCAGGTTGAGCGAAAGCAATCCATCGGCACCGATCGTTGCCGTCAGGTTACCCGCAGCCACAGTCCCGTTCGCCGCTGTTGAGAATGAAGTCCAGCTCACCAGCACCGTGCCGCTTGCAACCGAACCATCCGCGTTATAGATCGTGTCCTGGATCGTCGTCGTCGTAATCTGCGCTTCCGCATTCCAACTGCTTCCACAAAGGAAGGTTCCTACAAGCAGCGCAGCCAGGGTGATCACTCCGCGCAGACCACAACTCGTCCTTCTCAACGTCTTTGCCAAGCGCGCTCTCCCCATCAGAATCACTTCTGCTTTCCTGTTTGTTTTGCGGGTCGATTCTTCAATGCTTCCTTCTTGTGAATCTCATCCATCAACAGTCTGCCCAACGACGGCGGCCGCCGCTTCGGCTTCATTGTCGCGTCTTCATGCAGCTTGCCAAGCTCCCATAGCAGTCGCAGTGGCGCTGTCCCTCCATCTTTCGCGGACTCGATCATCTTGTTGGTTATTTCGCTAAGCTGCTTAAGCAGTTCGGTCTTGATGAAGTGCTGTCCATCCTTGACCGGTAGCCCAGGCGTCTTCAACAGCTCGGCGACCTTTGTCTCGATCACCCTCGCATCCACAATCCCCGGCTTCTTCGTGATGCTCGCCCGCTTGGTCCCGGCCTTTCTCTTCGCTATGGCACACACCTCGTGCAACACCCCGCTCACCGACAACTCCAACGCACCCGCTTGCTCCATCCATGACCGCCAAACGAAAAGGGGACGCCATAAGCGCCCCCTCATCCGGTTTCTTTACTCTTAAGTTCAGAATACCAAGTTAGCAATAATCACTCGGCATTTCTCACAGCTTCCTAAGTGCCATAGCTTTCATTCACTTAAACGATAGCGTACTTACTTTGCCTGTACGGTCATTTCAAGTTACGTCGCTAAGTCATCGACGCCCGGCTCCACAGCAGCTCAACTCATTAAAGTAAAGTTGAATAGCCGCGACCTGTAGACGGCTCACCAGCCATCTTCCCTCAAAAAAGAAAGGGGCGCAGTCTTTACAGGAAAGACTGCGCCCCGACTCTTCAACGTCCTAGTACCGCGGTATCTTGAGCAACTCCACCTCCAGCAATATCTCTGTCAGCCGGTCCAGCGTATCTGCATAACGTCGCATGATCGTCCTCACGCTCGTGCCCAGCATCAGTGCGACCTCTCCCTGCGTATATTCCTGCAGTGCAATGCGCGCAATCAGATCGCGTCCCTCTCTGTTCAGCTTCTTCAGGCATGACTCGACATCGTGTACGAAAATGATGGCGTCCTCGAAATTGCGCAACCCTGTGTGGCTCGCTTTGCCACGGAATACCAGGTTGCCAAGGACCGACGGACTGCGGCCCATCTGCATCGACGTCCACATGTAGCGGCGCAAAAACTGCTCCGTGTATTTGCGGTAGAACGCCAGCTCGCTGGTATCCTCTGCCTCCTCGATACACCTGCTGATGTACTTCTTCTCGTTTCTTCGAGACGTGTCGCTCGCAGCCACCAGGTGCAATACCCGCGCCGCGCTCACCGAACACCTCCCTGGATCATGTGAACCGATTTCCGCTTGCGGCCGGGGCGCCGCGCTGCGCCTACCAGCGGGAAATCCGCCAGCTTGCTCTCACATCGTCCGCAATAAACAGTAAGGCGAGCCGCGTGCCGTATCCAAAGGTTTCCGCAACCCTCACATATCTTCAATTGCATCGTTTGAAAGTGCATCAGTTTCTCCAGGATTGCGTGCTTTGCTGTTTGCGGATCTGTTGACCCGTCTGTTAGTTTTGCCACATCTTTCAGCGTGTAGACCTAAACTTCTGCCTGCCTTTCACCTCTCCTTCCCGTCTGGCAGGCGCAATACTGCACGCGAAAGTGCGCGCGCATTCGTAGACTTTGCGCACTCGTCCCATGCCACAGGCCAGCAATGCAGGCTTGCGCATACGACTCATGCAGTCAATTTCGTTGGTTGAAAGTAAATCGACAGTAAGGCGGTGAACCTCAACCGTCAATGCCTTCCGCGCACTTTATCTTGCGTTTCGCCTGACACTCGAACCAGCCGCAGATTTGCGGCATAAATCAGCATTGTTGCATTTGCTTTTTAAACGCCTCAACACGTATTCCAGCGCAGAAAGAATTAAAACCACGCATGGGACACCAAGAACAAAAAAACAAGCTCCGTTCATTAGTCAGGCAGTGGATGGATGCGAATGATTTCACGGTGACCGAATTAGCGAAAAAAATAAAGGTGGGCCAACCGACCTTGTCGAACTACTTGCTAGGAACAAGCCATATCAGCGGTAAGCTCTTTGACAAAATCATTAGCACCCTTGGTATCGACGAAGCCGCTCTCCTCGCGCTCCCACCTCATCTCTCGGCTGACCCGCTGGGAACAGTGCCACTCGTCGACCACTCGACCGCCATCTCTATCTCGAACATCACACCGGGAGCGGTCATACGAGCAGTGACTGCCAACGTTCCATTCCTGCAAAAGCTCCCCAGTTATTGCAACTCCGAACGTCGAGAATGGAACCGCTTCGTCGCCATCGAAGTCGATCAGCAGCAAGCAGACTTCCTGAACCCCATGCTGAGTAAATCAGCAGAGATCATCATTGATCGCCATTACCAAAGGGTCGATAAGCTCTTCAATGATCGGCGTCCCATCTATGCCGTCGCAGAGAAGGGCGCGCTCATGCTCGGCTTTATCTTTATCGCCAACGATCACTGGACGCTGCGACCGCCTTCAATGGCAGTCGAACTCCGTGAGATCTATTTCAGAGGCAATCCACCACGGCCGCCGTACGTCGTCGGCAGAGTCTGCAAAGCCGACACCTATCTCTGACGCTCCGGTTTCGGCGGTCAGTAGAGAAGCGAGCCGTCGCTACAGAAGCGAGCCGTCCCGATTCGCACTTCCATCCTCAGCAACACTCCATCCAGCACCCACAACCATCCGCCAGCTCCGCAGGCGCGCGAAGCGCTTTTCGCCGTACGCGCAGTACCTCCGTACCTGCTAGCATCTCAGAGGAGGACACTCATGGAAGTCAGCACCAGTACCCCAGGCAGCGCCGCACGTCGGAATGAAGATATCGCGCTCGATCTGCTCAAGTTTGTAGCCACCACCGCCGGCGTCGGCCGCAAGGAAAGTGGCGCCACCACCGGTTTCACCGCGCCCGCTTCGCCCAAGCCGGATGACCAGGTTGCCCATCTTCTCGAACTCTACGGCCGCTGCCTGAGCGCAGTCCAGGGTAAGGGAGCAGCGCGCTAAAGCGCCGCCCTTGCCTGCAACGCCCGCAGTCCCGGCCAGTTTGTCTGCCGCCAGACAGGTGGCCGTCTTCGGCGCAGGCTCTTTCGGCCGGAATCACATCCGGGTCTACCGCCAGTTGGAACAGGATGGCTTTCCCGTCCACCTGGCTGCGATCATCGATCCGGCTGTGTCCACCCTGGACGACCTCAACCTGCCCGATCCCTCCATCGCACCACCCCGGTTCTTCGCGACAGCCGACGCATGTCTCGCTGCTCACCAGGCAGGAAAGCTGAAACTCGACGCGGCCTCGATCTGCACGCCGACCACCTCCCATGCATCCATTGCAGCCGCTGTTCTGGACGGCGGCATCCATGCCCTGGTCGAAAAGCCCATTACCCGGACTTTGTCTAAAGCGGACGACCTGGTCGCCCGCGCCGCGGCCAACAACCTCGTCCTGCAGGTAGGCCACCTGGAAAGATTCAATCCCGCCGTCCGGGCCTTCGTTCCTTATCTCAACAACCCCATGTTCTTCGAAGCACATCGGCTCAGCGTCTTTACCCCGCGCTCGCTCGATGTCGACGTTGTCCTCGACCTGATGATCCACGATCTGGACGTGGTCCTTTCCTTCGCACAGTCCCCGGTACGCGAGATCCGTGCAGTCGGCCTTCCGATCCTTTCCGCCCGGACCGACATTGCCAATGTCCGCGTAGAATTCGAGTCCGGCTGCGTCGCCAACTTCACCGCCAGCCGTGTCAGCACCGAGCGCGTCCGCAAGCTTCGCTTCTTCCAGCCGCATCAGTATGTCTCGATCGACTACGCCCGTCAGGAAATCCTCATCATCGAGACCACCGCCGACCCGGCCACTCAAAACCGATCAGCGGCTGCGGCCCGGGAGTCCATCAACCTGCCGCAGGCTCCCGGCCTCAAGCTGGCCAGGCCGGCAGTCACCCCGGGCGAGCCGCTACGCCTGGAGATCGAGGCTTTCCTCAGCGCCATCGCGAATGGCACTGCGCCCATCGTCTCCGGTAAGGACGGCCGTGCTGCTCTATCTCTGGCGCTCGACATCACCGCCGCCATTGACACCCACATTGCCGCGCACATGGATCCATTGCACCTGCCGCGTTCTTCCTGACTATGCAGAGTGCCATGAACCTCGCTGGGCCCTGCGTCATGGATGGCGCTCCGGAATTTGCACCCCGCGATCCGGGACTTGATCATCCTGCCTAGGTAAATACCTTCCGGAAACCAAACCTGGACGGCGAGACCGGCCTGACTACTAGTTCCTCGGCACTTTCGGTGCTCCGCAGCGACTGCGACCAGCCAATGAACATAAACATCAGCTCAAAGATAGGGTCGTTCATGAACACGGTGCCCAGGCAGAAGGCCAGGCCGCCAACCACGCCTCCCAGGCAGAACAGGAAGCTGAGATCCTGCTTCTGCTTCAATCGGCGTGCGGCAAGAACAATGGCCAGCAATGCTTCGAGCACCATCAGGGCAAAAGAGAAGACGCCCAGGTAACCCTGCGTCAAAGCGAAGAACAGGTACGCATTGTCGATCGACTGTTGCGAAGAGACGACCGGGAAACTAGGACCCCATCCATACAGGCCGCCTCTTGCAATCACCGGCATGTAGTTCTTGATCATCTGGCTGCGATAAATAGCATTCTGCTGGTCCTGCGTCGCCGAATTAAAATCCGCTGTTGTATAGCGGTTGGCGTAGATATAGCCGGGTATTCCTGCTGCAATAAGAATCAGAATAGTATTGCGGACGCTCTTCGCCAGCCGTTTAGGTCTGTATGTCCGCGCGATCAGAAATCCCAATGCAAAACCCAGGTATGGCCCGCGGGCCTGGTTGATGAACATGCCGATGCTCACCGCAAGCAACAGCAACGCTCCCTTGGTGTAAGGATGCCTCAGATACCGAAGCTTCGGCTCCCACTTGTCGTTCTTGTAAAGCCAGTAGGCAAACAGTGTGCCGACAATGAACACCATTCCTGTCGTCTCTGACTGTGAGTAAGGACCGGACACCCGGCAGAATCCCCATCTGAATTGCTCGAATGTGGCCAGCCGGTCCGGGATGAAATGTGCCCAGAAGGCGTGGTACGGGTCAAAGCCCATGCGGTATTCGTACAGCGAAGAAATGGCGATGAACGCAAGCAGAAAGACCACCCGTTTCATCACCGGGACCCGCAGATCGTTCTGTTCGATCACCAGCTTGCCGATTGCATAAGGAAAGAATGCGAGCGTAAAGAATGAGAAGAACCCGAAAATGCCAGGGGTGGGCGTGGGATTCCGCATAAGCATCCCCATTCCTGAGCTCACGCCGAACAACAGCATCCAGATGTCCATCCGGGTGAACCGCCACTGGCGCCACCGCGTCGCAAGCAGCCAGATCCCGATGGGAAAGATTGCCGTATCCGCGAAACTCAGGAATGGCAGTCCCGGCAGCTTCAGGTTGTCATAGAGGGGCAGGCAGAGAATGGCCGGCAGGTAGACATCCAGAAATGCCCTCTCTACCGACTTCCTGATCAAAAAGTACAGTGAAATCAACAGGGGCAGAAGAATGACTGAATCTAGACCCATCTGATCTCGTTCCTCATGCCCATACCAGTTTCGCGCCGACTCTCTACTTGGACCGCATGTACTGGACTGAAGGTCCTGAACAGCCAGTCCTGGCCGGGAGCGTTTCATCGCTTCCCACCCTCACATTCTGGCATGCAGAGGACCGGCAGACAACGCGGGAACCGCTCTTCACCCGTCGGCCGTAACCAGAACGGTCCGCCCGCGGGCTTATTCCCGAATACGCACTTTCATCTCTGGAACGATCAACGATACTCAGCCATCCTCAATGCAGCTTGTCCAGGTCCAGCCCGAACTTCGGCGCCGATTTTGTGCCGCTGATCTTTACCGGAATCTCCGTGCCTGCCCCATGCTTGGCAAAAATAGGATCAACCGGCGTCAATAGCAGCTGTTTCCACCAGGTACTCACCATCTGTGACAGCTTCGCTTTCGTCCGGACCGTCCCCGCGAACTCGAACTTCTGCCCGTCAAGCGTATACACACCCGCAAGATCGACATTGGTCCCGGGCATCTCATAATCCAGGCTGCTGAAGGTCAGCTTGCCCGCGTTCAACGCAAAATGCCCCGTCATACCAGAGTTGACCTTCGCCGCTCCTGGCTGTGCGAGTTCAGGTTGCCCCCGCGCTCTCAGGCTTAGCATATCGATCTTGTCCTGCCACTGCACATTCGTGAACTGGATCTGGTCCAGCGAAAATGCTCCCTGCATCTGCATCTTCTGCGCCACGCTCACCTTGCCCGGCGGAATATGCAGCTTGGCCCTCGTCTGGATCACCCCACGCATCACCACCGGCGTCGTCTTCACCGCGAGTTGCAGAAAATCCTCGATGCGGCCGGCCGGAATATTCACGTCCAGGTCGATCACATGACCCTGTCCCTTGATATTCACTACCTTGCCGTTGCATGTAAATTTCGAGTGACCCAGCGTGGCCTCAACAGAGTGCAGGTAGGTGTCCCCGCTGAGTCCGTCCACCACGGCCTCGAAATGTGTCTCGAGCGGTACCGGGTGCTGCGCAATATCGAGGGAGAAGTTCGGTGTCTTCGTCGTGCCGTTCACATCAATACGGTCCAGTTGACCCTCGAAAATACCCTCCGAGGACAGCATGCCCCCCACACCCTTAATGGTGTTCAGGTCAGCATGATCAAAGGTGTAGTGGCCGCTGACAGCAGAGTCACCTGGACTTTCGGTGTTCCATGGCCCAAAGCTCCCGACAGCATGAATATTCCCGCGAGGGATAGCATTCGTGAGCGTCGCGTCGTAGGTCGAAGCACTCTCTGCGCTCAGGTTCTCAAGCACAATGTGCTTCAGAATGAAGCGCTTGGGGTCCTTGCCCGGCTTGTCCGTACCAATCACCAGCTCCGAATCATCGCAAACAATCTCATCGGCAATAATCTTGATCTTGCCCTTCTTTCGGCCATGCTGCGCCGACGCATCCGCTCCCTGCTTGCGCTCGTCCTTGGGAGGAATCTGGATTTCAAGACCCGACACCTGGACCGCGCCCACATGAGTCGGCTTGATAAACAGTCCCAGCAGGCGCGCATGGAAGGCGAAATGCCGGATCGCAATCAGCGGCTTCGTCGCGCCTGCAGCCACCACATCCGGCGGCGCATAGATACGCAGACCATCGCCCGAGACCTGCAGTCCGCGCAGCAGGGAAACGTTAAGGTTGTCCAGTTCCACTTTGCTGTTGAAACGCGTGCTCAACGTCTCAATGACGCGACCCTTCAGGATCGGTTCAGCCCGTTTTAAAACGACCTCGGCGATCACGGTAAGCACAGCCACAACGATCAGCAGAGTGATACCGAATCGCCGCCAGAAGCGTCCACGATGCGCCCGTGGTTCAACTGAATCTGGATTATGGCTGTTTTGCGGCTCGCTGTATTGAGCACCGGTTTTTTGATGGAATAACAAACTCACCCTTGCTTGATTCCCGCAGAACGATCACGGATGCTTCAAGCGCCAACATTCTTTATAGAGCCAGCGGCCGCTATCCCTCTGCTATTTGCTCTCGACAGGCATTACCAAAATGCGATCGAGATTGCGCACCCATCGGGCTGGCCGCTTGTCCTCGGTATTAACCAGCTGAAATGCCCCGTTCCGGCCCAACGGCTGGCCATCAACGGCATCCGCGACAATCACATCGCCGCTGTGCATCGCCGGATCCACTTCCGCTACCGAGTACAAAACCTGGTAGCCATCTGCACCCTCCGCGACTATGCCCGTCATGAACAGCTTGCCCTTCAGCTTTTCGCCAACCGGCGCATTTACCTTGGCCAGCAGATCAGCCAGGACCACGCCAGAGTAGCTCTCGCTCTTCTTGCTGTGCCCGTTGAATACGGTCACAGATTTATGCGGCAAAGCCTTCATATCAGCTGCAGTCAGCGTCTGCACAGCGCCATCGAGACCACGGATCTCGAGCGATTCCGACTGCTTGGAGGCAGTGGCGTGATGCATCTCCTGCGCAGATGCAGCAGGCCACCTGCATGGCCATAGCAGCGAGACACTGAGGGCGAAAAGGGACACAACCTGGCGTTTCACATACACAGCATAAGCCGGTCGGTGCGCGTACGAAAGCTTCTGCTTACGGTCGAGTTGCAGCGACTGGCGATGTGGCTCTTTCCGGGGCCGCCGCGCGAACTACGTTCAACACTGCTTCAGCACACACACGCATATCGAAATGCTTCTCAAAACATAGAACAGCATGCGAACGATACGACTTCTGTTCTTCTGCATTCAGCGCCAGCCAGCTACGCAGCACCTGTTCCGTCCCCTCAATGGAGTCGGTCGCAACCAGCCCGGCCCGCTCCGCCAAAATCTCGCGCCAGATATTTACCTTGTCCGAAATCAGCACCGGCACCCCGCATGCCAGTGCTTCCACCACGGCTATACCGAAATTCTCCTGGTGCGACGGTAAGGCGAACACTTCAGCAACCGCCAGCGCGCCCCACTTGTGCTCACCCATGCGGGCTCCGGCCCACACCACCTGGCTGCTGATGCATAACTCATCCGCCATGGTCTCCAGATCTGCCCGCCAGCCAATCTGGTCTGGACCTACAAACACCAGCCGCCACTCATCGGAACCCCGAAAAGTCCTGGCAAATGCCTGCAGCAGCAGGTCGCAGCCCTTCTTGGAATGCAAGCGCCCCATAAACAACACCATCCTCTTGCCCAGTAAGTCCGGGTGCTCTGCCAGGAATGCCGCCGCCGCTTTCTCGATGTTGACCCTCGGAGCCCGTGTGCCCAGGCCCGTCACCACCGGATTGGCCTTGTAGAGCCAGAACGACTGCGGGGCAAGCAGCTTCTCTTCCTCGCAGGTAAACAGCGTAGCTCTGGCGTCGCGGATCACCCGATAATCTCCAAATGGCCAGTAAAGCCACTTCTTCAGGTGCTTCAGCGGATAGCGCCGTTTGAACCATGGGTCCAGCATTCCGTGCGGAAAGACGAAGTAAGGCGTCTGCGTGCCCTGCAGCGCTGCGCGGCAGCCAAGTCCGTGGTACTGCCACAGTCCATTGACGATCACCCCGTCGAAACGCCCATGATTCCTGCGCAGCCACGGGACCAGCTTCTCCGAATGACCAAACGTTCCCCGCGCGGGACCCAGAAGGTGCAGGCGAAATGGTAGTTCGCCAACTGGATCGCCCTCCTGGTCGAGCGACGCAATCTCCACCTCGTGGCCAGCTGCCACGTGCTCAATGGACATGAGACGCACAGCCTCGATAGGTCCTCCGTCCGCCGGATTGAGCGAACGAAGAAGGTGAAGAATTCGCATAGGTCGCCTGTTCAAGGCCAATTATAAGCAGCCGGGGTGATCCATTCCCTGGTCCGCTCATGAACATCTGACTCCACCATCGAGGAACTTCAGACGATGCATCTCCGGCATCATCTTCGTCGTCTGCAACGGCCATCATTTCCCGAATAGGTGAGACACACTCCCTGACCCTTAGGTAATGCATACTTCGTGGACTTATACGAAGAAACATACTCTGGCAATCTCGTTCTTGAGGAAACACAAATGTCTACAACCACTTCTTATCCCACCTATTCACCAGCCCAGCCTGGCCTGCTCAGCGGTAAAGAGATGACGATCGAATGCGCCTGCAACGAAGAAGCTCACCAGGAAAGCAACTTCTTCCGTGGCATTCTCGTCGCGGTTCCAGCTGGCCTCGCCATGTGGGTCGGTCTGCTCAAGCTTGCGACCGTCATCGCGCACCATATCTAAACGGGTTGGCAACCGTATCTCGTCGCTCCGACCGAAGCTGACGAAGGTGCAGTCGATCCAACCCCCACTCAGGCGCACTGACGTCGATAGGCACGCGCCGGCTCCTCGGGATACTAGACGGGAGCCAGCGGACGGTGCGGTTCGTGCGGCAGTACCACTCGGATGTCATCGCCGGCGCTGACCATTCCGCCTTCCACCACGATTCCCATAACACCTGACTTGAGCACTGGTCGACCCTCCGCATCCCGGTCGAGGGTCGCAGCCATCAATCCCGGCAGGAAGCGGTCCATCTGCACGCACGGACTACGCAGACCCGTGACCTCCACAATCGCTGAGACGCCCAGATACAGCAGGCTTCCCATGGGAAGGCGCAGCAGGTCGATCCCTTGGGTGGTGACGTTCTCACCAATGTCGCCCGGCTCCAGGTGCAGGCCCTTCAGCTCCAGCTCGGCGAAAAGCTCACACTGCAATACATGCACCTGGCGAAGGTTCGGCCGTCGGGGATCTTTTCTCCTGTCGTGAACATGCTGCACTGCTGTGCCGAAATGGCCATCGCCTTCAACACCCAGCCCGGCCAGAAGCTGAATACTCCGCTGCGGCTGCTTGCTGAAATGATGTCCACGCCTCCGGCTGACAGCGACGACTTTCCCCCTGGCTGGGTCCGGCGCCGCCGGCGCGTGTGCCTGGACGGCAACTCCTGCTACTTCTGGCGTTCCCACGTTTCCTCATGCCGGTCGTCGCGGTAAAGGATGCTGACCACCTTTCCCTCGGCATTTTTCTGGAAGATGAGCCGCGCGGTACCGCCAGTCGGATAAAAATAGACGGTTGGCGTCTCCGGAAAGATTTCTGCCAGGTCGCCTGTTCGGTTCTTCACCATCAACCGGTCGGCACTGCGGATCACCGTCACCTGGCGCACACCACTGTCGTAATAATCACCCTCGTACGCGTCGTAGATGTCCGGATCAACCTTCGCCGGCACGGGGTGCAGGGGAATAATCAGCCGGCTGGAATAAGCATGAGCCGTCTTGATGTCATCCAGGCGGTGGGCCAGGAACCATAGCGGCAGCGCGGGGTCGGTGTAGGCCTTGTCCCATGCATTGTGGTGCCAGCCTTCGTACTCCCACAACCGCACATCGCCGCCATTCGCGACCAGCGCCTGGTACATAATCTCGGATTGCTTCGGCACCACCACTGGATCGAGCAGACCATGGAACATCCACACCGGCGTCTTGCCGATCGCCCGTACATATTCACGCGGCAATTCGTCCTGTTCCCTCCACCGTCCAGGACGATAGGACCAGAAAATGCCCCCTGAAACCGGCGCAATGGCAGCAAACTTGTTGGGGTAATTCTTCGCAATCTCCCAGGTCCCATACCCACCCAGTGATAACCCGGTCAGATACTCGCGCTGCGGATCACCGTTGAACTCCTTCACCTCGGCATCGAACGCACCGACGGCCATGGCCATGATGTCCGGATCAGTCCAGTAGTGGTGGTAGTAGGGATCCTGTGGCATCACCACGACAAAAGGCCAACGCTCCGGATGCGAACGGATGGCATTCGGCAGACCAACCTGGGTCTCATCCATGCCATCGGAACCGCGCTCGCCTGATCCATGCAGAAACAGGATGATCGGCCACTTTTCATGCGGATTCCAGTTCTCGGGCAGGTACACCTGGTACTTGTAGCTGACGCCATTCAGCGCAATGACCCGGTTCAGGAAACCCGTGTCCTGTGCATGGGGATGCTCCGCCCGCTTCGCGTGGGCTACGGGCAGCATGGTCAGGGCCAGGAAAGTGGTGAACAGATGGGGCAGCCAGGCTTGTCGCCTCATCTAGGCAGCATAACGCACGCATGCTGCCGTCCGCAGCCCGGCGTATTTACCGCACCAACGATGAGTTTTCAAACACGCAAAAGGCCAGGGTCTGTAAGAGACGCCGGCCCAAATAAGATCGGCGCTGAAATGGAGGCTGCTTCTATCGAATGATCTGAAGGTGTCAGCGAAGAAACTATGGTCGCATTAGAGGGAAGAACCGGCAGCAGCCAGCTTCCGCATGGAGTTGCCGCCCACCGCATACGGCCGCATCTGCGCTGGATGGACTGACTGCGAAGCTTTCCGCGCGACCAGCACCGGGCGACCAGTAGGCCCGTCTGCGATTGCCTTATCGGCTCCACGCTGCGCCTTGCCGGCCACAACATGGAAGAGCGGTGTCTGCGTCGCACCCTGTGTCGCCTCCTGGCGTGCCCGTCGAACCGCCGCGCCCAGAACCTGCTGAAGACTCTCGACCATGACGCGATCCGAAGACGTC
The DNA here is from genome assembly GCA_963692885.1 of Acidobacteriaceae bacterium. Lineage (GTDB taxonomy): Bacteria > Acidobacteriota > Terriglobia > Terriglobales > Acidobacteriaceae. The sequence continues at coordinate 4,699,157 of OY843586.1, read as the reverse complement.
ATCGGCTGGATATGCCCGGTAGCCGTCTCAAGGGCGATCGTGTAGCGAAGGCCACCCTTCCAGAAGGCCACAGCCGTCACCAGCATGAACAGCAGTACGCCCAGGTAAAGGCTGCTCTTGTGCATAGATACAGCGGCCAGCTCAAAGCTGAGCGCCGCAAACAGCGGAGCCACCACGGGCATCCAGTTGCGCGGGTGATAGATCACCTCAACGTCCGAAATGCTCTGCAGCGGGATGCTGCGATGGAGTACATAAAAGGACTTGTTTGTAACCAGTACGTTGCCAAGATCGAACAGTTCGACTTCACCAGACATAAGAAATGCCTCACGGACCAATTGCGACTCCACTGTTATCTCTCTTGAACACAGGTGTAGTGAATTGCCCGTCAGTGTCATTACGACAGTTACCCTAATCTAACGGCGACGCATCCGGTGCAGATGAAAGAGCGTACTCATACCACTTCCGGCATTTTCCAGCAGCAGGGGACTGCTTCTGGACATATCCCGGCGCGGGAACGAGGTGACCAGGCCCCGTTCCCACTTTCTTTTTGGGTCTCGAGAATTCGGGCCAGGCCCATCCCAGTCGCTCAATCCGTTTCGATCGCAGTCTCACTTGCCGATGCAGAAGGTGGAGCACGTTCTTAAGCCTATTGTTATGAACAAATCGGCGCGCATGTTCGTTCTGGCGACTCGCTGGCAACTCACGACAAGCAATCGCACACTGCAATCGACTTGGATGAAGACTTCTTAGCACTAGTTCGGCCTAATGCGTCTCGCCTTTGCCGACTTATCACTCATCGCTATTCCAAGGGCATTTGAAATGCTTCGATTTTGGTTTCAAGGACGGGCAAGTCATGCGAAAGAAAGTACGCCCATCTAGCGTCGATCTTCTTATCTAGCTCGTCATCGTCCAGTTCATAGTCGCCTTTTTCGAGGACAACGAGGCTATAAAGCCGATTCCAATACGTGTAGAGCTTATTTTCTGGGCTGAAAGGCTTTCCTGCGTCCCTTGCCATTTGTAGGATCGCCGCCCGTTTTCCCTGTGGGCCCTTACCTAGTTGAATTACAAGCTTCAAAGATTCAAGTTGGTTCCTGAACTCAAAGAGGACTATTCGGCCACTTGATGTCCAGTCGATGGCACCCTTGAAGCAGGGTTTGTCCAGAGCCTTGATTGTGAAGCGAATGTAGCTTCTATTGAATTCCGCTGGGTCTACTTCGTTGGGTATGAGATTGGTCTGTTGCTGTATGAGCGCTCTGACCTTGGCGGCAATTGTTTCGCGACGATCGGGCATATTTTCAATGATCAAATCGATAGCTTGCTTATGACGCCGATAGATTTTTCTGCACAGTACGCTTACCTCTTCATCCGCCATGAAGTGCCTCCTCAACATGTCTGCATATTGGTTCAATGCCACCTTCATGGTCGGATCCAGATGCAAGCTAGATCGACTGATCACTTCTTCAATCAAGCGGCAAACATCTTGGTGTGATAGTGACGCGTAAGCCTCGTGTTTAGAGTCTTCGCCGTCGCGTGTCAGGTAGACTCCAATGATTTTGAAGTCTGGATACCGCGCCTTCATTGAATCGAAGTATTTTCTCAGCTGATCTGAGTGCTGTGTGCTGTCAACTTTGTTCTCGATGATCAGAATCAACTTATTGCTGACATCTCGAACAAGGACATCGATGTTTAGGTACTCGAAGCGGACTTCGGTCTCCCTGAAGCTGCTCAAGTCAATGTGAATGGGGCCGAACTCGGAGGTCCCGGCAGTTTGGATCAGAGCACTTTGGAGAAGCCTCTTAAGGAAAAGATCTTCAATGCCGTGGCTGGCTGATGGGTCGCAGAGAAATCCCAAGAACCTCGAGTGATGAAGTTCTTTCCTGACCACTCCTAAGGCTTCGAAGATGTTGAATCTATTCGCTACAGCTTCTAGTTCGTAAAGGTCGAGATTGCCTGTTACGAACCTTCTCAGCGATTCCATCGTCGTTTCTTCAGGCACAGCTTCCTCCTGCTCTATTGAGAGGATGACGCATTCAATTCCTTCAGTCAAAATTTCTGTAAGGTTTTCCAGCTGGTAGGGGTGCAGTTTGAACTTTAGCCGCCGATTGCTTCATGTCCGCCAAGCTATACAGGTCTTTCATTGTCCAAACCTATGAAGTGAGCCCGGCTTCCATCGCTGGGCGACCAGCAGTGTCTTGTAAGCCCGAACGGAGTTGTAATGCATTGAGTGCGATGACGTGACCGTGATCCTCGATCTTCTTTGAGAATTCGTTAGTTAGCCGCTGAAGCGATACATGCTCAAGCGCAATTCATATCTTCGACCATCTTCGTCACTGTGTGCTTAACAGTGTGGTCGAGTCGCGTTCTGACTTACGCACTTCCAGCTCTTCGAGTTGCAGTTCTAACTGCTCGATCTCACGTGTGGTCTCCTCGCTGCTGGTGCCGAACATCATCCTCGCTGCTTGGCAATAACAAGCTTCAGATGTTCGATCTCATTGTCACGGCTGAGCAGCTTCTGCTGCTGCGCAATGACGAGGGCTGTGATTGCCTCTCGATCGAGTGAGCTTAGACCCGCATCTCTTGCATCGCAGAAAGTATGCCATAGCTGAGAAAGATTCAGAGCTAGAAAACTACTCCGATCATCCTGCTGCTTGTGGTTCCCATGTACGCTGCGGCTGGCGCCAGTCGATACCTTCGAGCAGCATCGATAACTGCGCTCGCGTGAGTACAACTGTAACGGTCGCTGCCTGCGGCCAGATGAAGCGACCACGTTCCAATCGCTTCTGCAACAGACATACTCCGTCGCCATCCCACCACAACAGCTTGATCCGATCGCCACGCTTGCCGCGAAAGACGAACACGTGTCCAGAGTAGGGCGCCTAATCCAGAACCGTCTCGATCAGCGTCGTCAGCCCCTGGAAACCACGACGCAGATCTGTATATCCAGCCGCGATCCAGATGCGTGTCCCGGTGCGTAGCTCGATCATCGCAGCAGACTCTCGAGCACTGCGCGGATCTGGGAGGTCCCGACACCGCTCTCAATGCTGATGACCGCACGGCCTGGCAGTTCAATATGGATCGATCCCGATGGTGGTGCTGCACGCGGAGCCACTTCAACTTCGCTTAGTGTGTGCGTCTCTGCCGTCATCGTGACCGGCAGCAGTTCGGCCTTCGCGCGCTCAGGTGTTCCCGATGAGCGCTTACGATGCTCATAGCGCCACTGAAACACCTGGTTCGCGTTCACCATGCTCGCGTGCTACCCGCGCGATCGAAGCGCCTGGCACCATCGTCGCTTCAACAATCCGTCGCTTCTCCTCAGGAGATCGCCGCTGCCGCTTCACCACTCCCGCATCTATCGTCTCGCTCACAACCACAGCATCGGCCCGGCATGGTCTCTCCGTCTAGACGGTCAGAAGCGGACGCTTACGAATTATGGGAAATCTAGCAGCATCGTGGAAAGCAGGAGTTCGGCGATCTTTGAAAAGTTTTATCTCAGGTTCCCCACAGATACCTCACCCCGATTTCCGCTTCGAATGCGATTCGCCAACCCGTTATGAAATTGTCTTCCGCATCGCTACGAAACTGAGATTGACCACGCAGCTTAGTGGGTCTCATGAGTAATGGCGACGCCAAGACTCCTGTGGACATGCCAGACGGACCACCAACAAGATCCCAGTCGAATAAGCCATAAGAGCGGCACCGCCGGCCTTCAAGCATGGAATAACGATGCGTTAATCGCTTTTGCCCAAAGCTCAACGCAGCGGCCACTTCTGCAATGTTCTTAAATGGTCAGGAGAGCTTGGCAAAGACCGTCAGAGCTTATCTTCTTGCCGAGTTGGGCGATGGTTCTGACAATAAGGGTCTCTACCGCCGAATTCAAGCGAAGCAGTAGCCAAGCGATTGTGCTCTATATAGGCAAAGCGACAAAGGGGTTTGGGCATCTGGTCCCAAGTTCTCCCCTCAAGCTCCCGGCCGGTCCGTTTCTTCTGAACCCCTCCCCATTGCTTGAAAAAGAAAGCCACATCGGCGCGGACGCATTGGTTACGGATATCTAGAACCCAATCCTGGTTCATCGGACGTGCGCCCGGTCCCGACTCACCTCCGACTATCACCCAGTCAATACGTCGCAGCTTGAGTTTTGCCAACGGGCCAAGGAGGGGCTCGAGCGAAACGAATTTGACCGCCGCGCCCGTTGCTCTAAGGTCATCGATACGATCAACATATTCTTGATTCTCCACGCTGACACCCATCCAGATATGTGACGCCCATGGTAGTTCAGACGACAGCTCGCGTAAGCGTTCTGAACGCTTTGTCAAAATTTGATATTGATGCCAGTCCGCGCGGACCATAACATCGAAAATTCGCTTGATATATTCGGTCGGCACATCCTTGTGGAACAGGTCGCTCATGGAATTAACGAAGATCCGTTTTGGCGTCTTCCATTTCAGTGGAACTTCTAGCATTTGCGGTTGCTCGGTAACCCGAAACCCGCTCCTATAATTCGCTTGCCCCATCAACTGGAGCCGATGTGCGAGGCGTTCCGCATAGCAATGCTTGCAGCCAGAACTGATCTTGGTACAGCCCGTTACTGGATTCCAGGTCGCATCTGTCCACTCGATGTGTGAATTCGTCGCCATGTCAAAGTCCCTGTCGCTTACGATATTTGTCGAAGATGTCGGTCACTATGTTCGATGCCGACGTCTTATGTCCAGCGAAATAGAGATAGTAGATTACCGAGTTCGTCTTGGTTTTCATAGGCATCGGCTTCGGCACGAACTTGAAGCCAGCCTTTTTAATCAACCGTTGCCGGAAGGCTTCCGCAAAGCGTTCGTTCGTCACCTTTTGCGGAACATCTGTCTCGAATAGAGTATCGATTTTGTCGTATCCCTCGTCTTTCCACGATTCGTCGCCCCACAGCCGGGTCATCTGCGCTACCTTGCTGGCAATGGACTTCTCCGGATCGCGCCGCATAGCGTTCCGATTTACATCCATAATCATGAAGTTTAGGAACAGCTCGACCGACCCCATTTTTCCCGCTGCCTCGATGACTTCCCAAGTCAGGTTGATGTTGTATGGATCAAGCAGACACACACCCCGTTTAAAGTCCTCATACCGAACCCGGGGAAACACCTTCTTAAGAAGGACATCATTGCAGTCTTCATGGTAGGTGAAAACGTCACTCCTCGAACCAGCCAGATCTCTAAGCTGTTTAACGCGATTCGGATTGGTATCGATGAAATGGTATTCAGAGAATGCCGGTTTCACGCTAAGGGCGATGAGTGGGCTTCCCTCGACGGTCTCTCCGGTCGTCTTGGAGAGGTGATACCCGGGCCCAGCATAGGCATCGATATACGTCCATTTCAACAACGGCGCTGATTTGCGCCGGATAGAATCAAGGATTGTCGCGTAAGGCGCACAGTATTCCTTGATAATCGCGAGCTTCACTTCCGACCAGATGCCAATCTCGTCATATTCTTCGGGCACAGTGAACTGTAACAAACTATTGTTGTTGCGGTTAAGCGAACTTCGTCTGTCTGTTGGCGACTGGGCGTCATTCACATTAAGACATAGCTCCGTTTTTGCGAATACTGCCTTCTACAAGCAGTCAGAGCTGAGGGCTCGACGCGTAGGTGAGTTTCGCAACACCCCTCCATTCCTGCCCGCAATGGAATTTAACCATCACTACTCTTTTAGTATGCCGACCTGATTGATCGCGTTAGCTTGACGTCGTCTTGCCATCGGACGCGGGCCTATCGCAGTTGGATTTTTCCGCTGGTATGCGATCGCACACCCTGGCCGCAGTTGTACTCAGCGAGAATGAAAAACTCTTCTAGGGGACATATTCCTGCCTGTCGGCGCCTTTCGCTCGAAGCGACTCATAAAGACCCGCGGGTCCCAGTAATACATCCTTGAGCCCGAGTCGTACCTTCTCCGACTCGAGAGCCTGCCTACTCATCGATGAGTGCGCCTCTAGGGCGTCCATGATCGCGTGCACAATCTCCTGACCCAGATCGGGAGAGTTAGCAAATTGCTCTTTGCTGTTGTTCGAGGCCTGCTGGATCAATGTCTCCGACTCCATCAGCTTTCCTTTGATGACACTGTTCACGTAAACCAGCTTGTCCCCGTCTGTCGTATCCGCACCAAACAGGTCATTCACCTTGGAGATTATCTCCTCTAGCAGCGCCTTTTCCTTCTCCTGTACTGATCCCGAGCCGGCATCGGTCAAAGGCTTCAGCGTCGGACTATCGTCACCGCCAAGAAGAAGGTTCCGTTTACCAGCATTGCGCAGAGTGTGATGTGTCAGCATTACGCGGGAAAGATCAATGCCGTCCCGTTCTCGTTCAAACTCCAACAGCAGAATAAGGCGTTTGTAAAACATCGCCCTTTTCTCGACCGCGGTGTTTCCATAATCAAAAATCTGAGACAGGAACGTATAGGCGTGGCCGAAGCTGCCCATGTCCCGCTTGAATAGCTGTAGTGCCTCCATCTCGGCATGAGCATCTTCCTTTGCGCGCTCATCACCTCGCTCGCCCCCCTCTGTTTCTTTACGCCGCGCTTCCTTAAAGCGGCGGACCAGTCGATCGGCCACCGGAACGATCGCGGCTTCCAAGTCACTTTGGCGCGCTCTGGGATTCAGCTCAGCAGTTGCAACTCGCTCCACTTCCGGTTCATCGTAATAGCCGGTCGCATCGAGCTTGGCGCGCAGGTTGTAGATCAGGTTGGGATCAGTCACCTCCTCCAGCTTTGCCGTCTCATAATACGTCTGGAACGCAGCCAGTATCGCGTCCCCGTCGTTGACAAAGTCCAGAACAAACGTTGTGTCCTTCACTCCGAACTTTCCAGAGTACGCACGATTCAGCCGCGATAGAGTCTGCACCGCCTGAATCCCGTCCAGTCTGCGGTCAACGTACATGCCGCACAACAAGGGCTGATCGAAACCGGTCTGGAATTTATTAGCCACCAACAGAATCTGGTACTCATCCGTATCAAAGGCGTCGCGAAGGTCGCGACCTTTAAGGCCAGGATTCAGAATGTTGCTTGTCTCCGCGTAGGATTGCGCTCCGTAGTCTTGATCTTCCACTTCGCCCGAAAACGCTACCAACGCGGTCAGATCATATTTCTGCTCGAGAATGTACTTCTGGACTGCAAGCTGCCAGCGGACCGCCTCGAGCCGACTGCCCACGACAACCATCGCCTTTGCGTGGCCACCCAGCAGCGGCTGAACATTCTCGAGAAAGTGTTCCACCACAATCTGCACCTTCTGCGAAATGTTGTAAGGGTGCAGTCGCACCCAACGCATGATGCCCTTTACCGCTGCCGATCGTTCTACCTGCTTCTCGTCATACTCTTGACCGTCGTTGGCAAGGCGAAAGGCGAGCCTGTAAGTGATGAAGTTCTGCAGCACGTCGAGGATGAAACCCTCCTCGATCGCCTGACGCATGCTGTACACATGGAAGGCCTCTGGCAGATTGCCTGGTCCAGCGGGCTCATCTGGCCGCGGACGTCGCCCGAAGATCTCCAGAGTCTTCGCCTTTGGCGTAGCCGTGAAAGCAACATAGGTAATGCCCTTTTCGACTGCGGTGCGGCCGGTCATGCGGGCGGTCAGAAGGTCTTCCGTACTTACCTGCCCATCTTCCTCCAACTCATCAATCTCCACCGCGCTCAGCAATTCTTTTAGCTTGGAAGCGGATTCTCCCGTCTGTGAGCTGTGAGCTTCGTCGGCGATCACTGCGAAGCGCTTGCCTTTAGTCGCTGCTAGCTCATGTACTTTTTCAAGTGCGTGCGGAAAAGTCTGAATGGTGCATACGACGATCTTTTTATCTCCACCGAGCGCTTCGGCCAGTTGGCCACTCTTGCTGCCGCCCTCGGTTTTGATGGTCGTAACCACGCCTTTCGTCCGCTGCAAATCGAAGACAGCGTCCTGCAACTGTCCATCGATCACTTTCCGATCGCTCACCACCAGAACTGTGTCAAAAACCTTCTTGATTCCATCGTGCAGTTCTGACAATAAGTGCGCCGCCCACGCGATAGAGTTCGTCTTGCCCGACCCGGCTGAGTGCTGGATCAGGTACTTGCCGCCGGCACCCTCCTCCGTCACCGCGCGCAACAGGTTTCGCATGGCAGCCAGCTGGTGGTAGCGCGGGAACAGATAACTCGTCAGCTTGCCCTTCGCATCCTTCTTGCCCACCATGTAGCGGCCCAGGATGTCGAGAAAGCCTTCGCGCTCCCACACTTCTTCCCACAGGTAGGCCGTCGGGTGTCCATCCGAGGGAGGATTACCTGCCGCGCCCGCGTTGCCCTTGTTGAACGGGAGGAACGTTGTGGCCTTGCCGCGCAGCAGGGTCGTCATGTGCACTTCGCTGTTCGAGACCGCGAAGTGCACCAATGCTCCGTTGGGAAAGCTGAGGACCGGCTCCGGCGGCCCTCCCTTTGGGTTGGGATTGCGGTCGAAGCGGTACTGGTCGACCGCATCCTGCACACTCTGCGTGAAGTCGCTCTTCAACTCCGCCGTGGCGACCGGGATGCCGTTCAGAAAGAGCACCAGGTCGAGGCAGTTCTCATTGGCCTCGGAGTAGCGTACCTGCCGCACCACGCGCAGACGATTGGCGTTGTACCTTGCAGTCAGAGCGGGATTCATGCCGCTCGCGGGCTGGAACTGTGCCAGCGCGAGGACACCACGCACCGGGTGCAGCTCGATGCCATTACGCAGGACGTCCAGCGTGCCGCGGGCGTTCAACTGATCGCGCAGCCGGTCGATCAGCACTTCGTAAGCCTTGCCACTGAAGCTCTTCTCGAGTGCCTGCCATGCCGCAGGCTGCGTCTCCTGTACCCATGCCAACGTGTCTTCAGGAAAGAGCGCGCGCCGCCGGTCATACTGCGCCGAAACACCGGTCTCAAAGATCCAGCCACGCGCCCGGAGCGCCTCGCAGATCTCATCCTCAAAGCGAATTTCATGGTGCAGTTCCACGTGAGCATCCTTACATTGAAGAAGCTACTGTGTAATGGAAACTCGGTTCCCTTACATAGAGAACAGATTAAGGTAACGATCAAACGCGTATAGGCGACCACGTTGCTGGCCTGTTATTTCTCTTAAAATGTTCATTTCAACAAAGTTGCCTATCAGTGCATTTGCCGTAGGGTGCTTCACTTTCAACTCTCGTCCCACATCCACAGCAGAGACGATTGGAGCCTCGTAAAGCATACTGAGAAAGCGTTGAGCGTTCGGGGCTCGTTTTCCAAGACGTAGTGTTTCCTTCTCCAGCGCAGTTCGCATTTCAAGGATTTTGCTGAAGACGTTCCGGCCCCGGGTTGCCGTTTCCGCGACTCCATTCAGAAAAAATCGGACCCAGTGGATCATATCGTTCGACAGGCGGACGCGCATTAGCGAGTCATAGTAGCTCGCCCGATTTCGCTCAAAGAAATCAGACAGATAAAGCGACGGCTTGTGCAGAATGCCGTGACTGACTAGGTAAAGTGGAACAAGCAGCCGCCCGATACGCCCATTGCCGTCTAAAAAAGGGTAAATGGTTTCAAACTGATAATGGCTGATGGCGAGCCGAACTAGGTGTGGTACCTGGATCTCCTCGTTATGCCAGAACAACTCCAAGTCACCCATAAGTGCGGGTACTCCATCAGGATGCGGGGGAATAAAGACAGCATCCGTAAGGTTCGAACCACCAATCCAATTTTGGCTGACACGAAATTCGCCCGGCAGCTTGTGCTCTCCTCGCACGCCCTGCATAAGTACGGCATGCGCCTCGCGCAGCACCCGGTTCGACAGAGGAACATCGGCAAGCTGCGTGATGGCTGCATTCACGGCTTCCACGTAGTTGCGCACCTCCCGCCAGTCGTCCCGCTTCTCCGGCTCGATCTGGTCCTCCGGCATCAACGCTTCGTTCATGCCGGTCTGCGTTCCTTCAATTCGGCTTGAGGTTTGCGCTTCCTTCACAACGTGCATATGGATGAACAGGTCAATATCCGGCACGATGAGAGAAAAAGCGTTCAGTTCACCCAGGGCGCGATTCGCAGTCTCTAACAAGGTGTTGATGGTGGCGTCCTCCCAGGTCCATGCCTGGTTCACCGGCGCTGGTTCGAAACTCTTGTACTGGTAGCGCTGTACACGATGACCCGCCACAAACTTCTCAAACTTCACGCTTCCTCCTTATGAAGGCTCATACATTTCCTCGGCGAATGCGGATGGTTGCGGAGTGTAATTGCGGACGTCGATCTTTCCGGTAACAGCGGCGGAGATGAGGGCGGAGCGACGTTCTTGGAGTAGCTGAATAAATAGTTCAGCTTCCAAGGACAATGCATCAATCGTCTGAAGACGAGCCGCCACAGTCGCAACAATCAGGACCTGCTCTTGCAGCGTGGGCAGGCTAACTTCAACATTCTTTATGGCATCTTGACTAATGTTTTGCATGGATTGGCTTGCGCCTGTCGCTTCAGCTTCAATCACCCCCTTGATCAGGCGCGTACGTAGGTAAAAAGTGAGGAATGCCGGTAGACAGGCACGAGTGTCGAGCTCAAGTCGGTAAATCTTGTCACAAAGAAGAAGCCGAGGGTAGTCATTTGACGCTATCGCTGCGCTCCCAACTAGCTCGCGAGTATTCGCACGCGAAACCAGCACGTCGTCTTTCCGAATCCCGAGGCTAGTCTCAGGTTCTATCTCGGCAGGAAGTCGCTTGTTCTCATTCGGATCAAAAATCCCGCTATTTACGGCGCCTACTTTGAGAACTCCCCATTCCTCGCCCTCAGCAGGGAAGGTATCGCATTGCGGGCTCCAACCTTGCTCGATTTTTGAGATCAGGTACTTCACCTTAAGGCTGTGCCACTTCGCCGGAGAGTAAAAACCCTTATAAACTTTCGAAATCTTCATCGGGACAGAAGTATCAAATCCCTTGGTGACCGCATGCGAGATGACCGCCTGACGCTTCTCCTTCAGCAACTTTATGAGCCGTCGCTGCTCCTCAATCAACGCATCAATCTTCGCCGTCTCTCGTTCAAGGAAATCAACAATTGTGGATTGCTCTTCGATCGAGGGCAAAGCAAGCGAGCTATTCGCCAAGAACACGTGCTCTATGCTTTCTACCGTCGCGCCTTGCTTTGCCCACACCAGGAGCAGAGCGTCGTTGAAACCCTGAACCAGGCGTAAGAAAAAGTCAGGCATGCATTCAGCGTGATCGAAAGTGAAGACCTTGATGTCTTGATTCACCGATACGGGCACAACATTGATCGCTACAGGTATAGTGTGCTGAAGGATGCCCGAACGCACAACCATGAGCAGTCTGCCGGTAGGGATGAGCGAACCGCTGCTGGCGGCGAGTCCTTTTTCGGTGATATGTTCCTCGGCGCCGGAGATTCGCTCCCATTTCATATCCTTTGGAGATACCCAAGGGATCTCGCCATTCCAATACTCGGGTTTCTCGCGACTTGGCGTGCCGCCACCATTGAAGCGAGTGAAGTTCTTTATTGGTTTGATGGTCCAGTCCTCTGGCACCTCACCCAACCACTCCACACCACTATGCCTATACTTCGGATACATAGAAAACTTCATGCGCTCAACTCTGCTAGCATGCGCTGGATGTTAGCGGTAACGACCTTCAAGTCGGCATCAATCTCAGCCAATTCACGGGGCGGCTGGAAGACATAGAACTGTCGATTGAACGGGATCTCATAGCCAACCTTCGTCTTATCAGAGTCAATCCATGCATGGGCGCGTGTGGCAGCACTTCACGTCGGAAATAGGTCTCGATGTCATCTTCAAACGGCACATTCTCTGTGTCACGCAGCTCAGGATCGGGCATAGGTTTACCTTTCATTTTGCCCTTGGTGCCGGCGACGACCCTGCCATCAGCATCGCGCAGCGGCCGCTCGACCGTGATGGTGCGGTAGCCAAAGGTTTCGTTACGAAAGATAAGCGATATTGGGATCTCCGGCCCTTTTCCGGCAGGGTTGGGGACGCGCACTTCTTTGAACTCGCCGAAGAGCCGCGTGATCTCGCGGATGTGGTCCTCGGTCAGCTCGCGGCGCTTGGACCCGAGGCTCTTGCGTATCTTGCCGTAGAAGCTGGAAGCGTCGATGAGCTGCAGCTTGCCTTTCCGATGCGGCAGCTTATGGTTGGTAACGATCCATAGGTACGTCGAGATGCCGGTGTTGTAGAACATCTCCGTCGGCAGCGCAACGATGGCCTCGACCAAGTCGTTCTCGAGCAAGTAGCGACGAATCTCACTCTCGCCCGAGCCTGCGCCGCCAGTGAAGAGCGGCGAGCCGTTCTGAACTATGATGAAGCGCGCGCCGCCGTCCTTGACCGGGCGCATTTTCTTAACCAGGTGCAGCATGAAGAGCAGCGAGCCGTCCGAGATGCGCGGCAGCCCCGGACCGAAGCGGCCGTTGAAGCCCTGCTGCTCGTACTCCTTGCGAACCGCCTTTTCTGACCCTTTCCACTCCACTCCGAACGGCGGGTTAGAAAGCATGTAGTCGAAGGTCTCACCAGCATGACCGTCATTGGCGAGTGTGTCACCGGGCTTAATCTGTCGGACGTCCTGCCCCTTGATGAGCATATCGGCCTTGCAGATGGCGTAAGACTCATCGTTGAGCTCCTGCCCAACCATCACCACGCGCGCACCGTGCGACTCAAGGTACTCACCCGCGACAGACAGCATGCCGCCGGTGCCAGCAGTCGGGTCATACACGGTGCGGACGACCCCAGGCTTCGCAAGTACGTCGTCGTCTTCGATAAAGAGCAGATCGGCCATCAGGCGGATGACGTCGCGGGGGGTGAAGTGATCGCCGGCTGTCTCATTCGACTGCTCGGCGAACTTGCGGATGAGCTCCTCGAAGATGGTGCCCATCTCCGTGTTCGATACTTTGTCCGGATGTAGATCGGCGGAGGCAAACTTCTCGGTGATGAGATACAGCAGGTCGGCCTTCTGCAGGCGATCGATCTGCGCAGGTAGCTCGAAACGTTCGAAGATGTCTGAGACGTCCGACGAAAAGGCGTGGATGTAGCTGAGAAGATTGCCGGCGATGTTCGTCGGATCACCAGCGATGGCCTTCAGGTTCATCGGGGAGGTGTTGTAGAAGCTGGCCTTGCTCGCCCGGCGCAGGAAGGGGTCAGGGTTGAACCCGGAGGCATGATACTTGGTCATCTCTGCCAGGACGGCCTGCTTGGTGGGCTCGAGGACACAATCCAAACGCCTAAGGACGGTGAAGGGCAGGATCACCTTGCCATACTCATGGGGCTTGAACTTGCCGCGCAGCAGATCCGCGACAGACCACAAAAAGGAGGAAAGATTCATAGCCGAATGGTACAGTGGCAGACCATTTTGGAAAATGCCGCGCTTGGGCATACGCCTCAATCAATCCCGCGCCGCAATTGAGGCCCGAAGCCACGAAGCCTTTTCTTCAAACTAGATTCTTCCATGACCCGGCAAAGTCCGCTCTTAGGTTTCGCGCTGGGTCGCATCCTTACCCATCAACTCGGTATCAGATAAGACGGCGGCCTACGACTTGCGACAGAGCCTTAGAATGACACCTTTGTCGCAGTGGAACCTTACGAAATGGATCGCTATCTACATGAGCAGATGTTTCGCTTCAACAATCGCATTGGTCACCATGATTCAATCCGCTTCAAGCATTCGTGAGGTTAAAATTCCGATTGAGCCACCGCATGAATAGGCAGGGCGGATGCAGGGATAGCACTGGGCTGCGACCGGACCTCTTGTTCTCACTGGCTCGTACCCGCCCTCGTCATTGGGCTAGCTCGACAAGACCTGACCTTGCCTTTAGTGGTCTGGCACAAAGTCCGCGGGGCGCTTCTTCGCCGCCGCAATCGTTTCCTCTGCACACTTGTCCTGATACGCTGCAGTCTCTGCTATTGTCGGTCGGCGTTTCGCGGACGTGGCGCTGGGGGCAGTTGGCACCGGTGCCGTGCTGTCATCAGCCGCGGGAGCAATTGCTAATTTTTGCTGAGAGTCTTTCAAGTCCTAACCTCCAGTGGGCTGTCATCAATCAGACTATCGAGATTCACCTTTTCTTGCTGCCTCGCTCACTGGACCGAGCATCGCGGCGAGCTGAGTTTGTCCGTTTTGCTGAATAGTCGAGCTATGTTCTAAGTCGTTGAAAAACTCGGTGATGAGTCGATAATAAGTGCAGAATGGAATTCCAAATAAGTAGAAAACACTTTTCTTACGTGCTTCGCCAGATACTACTGGGCCGTCAGGGCAATCCAGAGACAGTAGTCGACCTGACAGCAGATCGCGCACTACTAACCGTTGCGGTCACAGGGACGACCGCTGAGGTCCCAATCACAATTACGACAGCAGGTTCTGCCAGCGTTCCTTTTTCGGTGATCACAGCAGCCAAAAAGATCAGCAATTCCTACAAAGATCAAACGTACCGTATCAGAATCATTGATGGAAGATTCTATTTGCAGCGCAGTTCTTTCTCGAACGACGGCATTTCTATGAAAAAGATAGCCCGCCGGATCATTGACATTCCAGAAAGCGCGCATGATTTAGACCTTCTTTCACTTCCATCTATCTCCAGTCTTGATGAGATAGAAGAGTGCCACCTGCTGGGAAAGGTGCTTGACGCACAAAACAAGCTGGCGCGGGCTCTGAGTGACGCTGAAGATGACTTGAAGGATTATGGTATTAGTCGAAATGACCTCGCGGTTTTGGCCGAAGCAAGCGTCAAGGGAAATAGCGTCGGTCTGCGAAGAATACTATTTCCATCCGAATAGACGACCTGCTCTTTATCGAAGATGACGAAGCACTTTCAAAGCCTAGTGTCGTCCGGCCCGTCTATGACCCGTCTCCGGCATCTCCGCCTTCTACTTCGCCAAGTGCGCGTAATCGTCAATAAGGGGATGTCGTTGGGGAAAGCGTGATGAGACTTTTCTGAACCATCTGATTACGTTAGTACGGGGGAACGTAACCCTCGGGCCGTTTCTTTGCCCTGGCTACTGTCTCCTCTGCGCACTTGTCCTGATACGCTTTGGTTTCCGCGATCGTCGGCAGGGACTTCACAGATGGGTCGGCTCGAAAAGGAGTGTCATCATTCGGATAGTATTGCCGGTTGTAATCCTGCATTTCCATTCTTCCGCTGCTTCCCAACTGGGGCCGTCCCACGTAGCGCGTCACACCGCAGTTGATAGGTTTGTCGTTCTTATCCAGATGCTTAAATTCCTCGGGTCCCAACCGCTCGAAATTGGCCCGTGTCGCGAGGATGGTGAGATGGTGTGTAATGGTCATAACCCGCTTGCCGGCGAACTCGCGAGTCAACGTTGTGATCCAGGAAAGGTTACGTTGCCGAACATCGGGAATGTTTTCACCGTTCAAGAAGCGATAGTCGTAGTCGCCGACAAGATCGCTTAACGCACCCTGCTCTGGATGCAGAACCTGGTATATACGCCAGTCGTTATAAAGAAGCGCCAATCCGTGATCTCGCTCGCGGATTCGTTCGTCCTGATATTCCTTGACGTCGCGCAGAGCCGGCCACTCCTCTCGTATCAGGCGCAGTGTTTCCATCGTGCGCAGATAGGGGGAGACAAACACGATGTCCGGACAAACCACTCCGGCCGTCATCATCCCGCGCCCTGTCAGGCGAGCCTGGTGCTCGCCTTTGGTAGTAATCCGCGTTTCACGATCACTGCACCCCAGCGCGTGTCGCTGGTAAAGCATATTGGCTAACGCAGGAAGATCTGCGTGAGAGCGTTCGGTGTCGAACAGAAGCTGGAATTTTCTATAATCCGGATCTGCATCTTTTTGCTGCCGGAGGTTGTTGTAAGCCGACTCTGCGTGACGGATCAGGAGTAATTCGGTGGGCCATTTCATAGATTCCCTAATCATTATGATACTCCCGCCAGCCCTACTTACACAGGTTTTCCTAGTCTTGAATGTTTCTATAGACGCACTCACAATTGCCATGATGTTAGTTGCAATAACTGGATAATCAACGATGAAAGTCAATCTTGAGAATGAACAGGACGAATCTGACAGCTCTCGAGACTCCAGCGAAAGGATGAATGGCGACGCCGAATCATCGCGCTTGAGGGTGGATGTGCAATCCTATCGGGATGTCTCGCAGCGCTTTACTAATATCAAGGATTGCAATTACACTTTACCGCGTCATAGGACGAACTTTGACTTTGCTTTTTTAGCTCTGTCTAAGCAATACTCGCCACACGGTATGCTGCGCCCTAAGTAGCTTTCATCGGTCAGTCGTCGAGCCTCAGCGTCGAAGGCGATTTTCGGTGTCTTGCATATCGGGCAGATTCTGTATTCAACTTCGGTGCGTCGAGGCGTGCCACCGGCTTCACGATCGAGCCGCACCAGAACGCAGGAGTCGGACCGCCCAAGCCAAATTTGTGTGTCACTGATGGTCAGTCCGCGAACGGCCCGTAGCCTAGCCCACTCGGGTAAATCGATCGCGGTCAGCTCTACATGAAACGCCCGCTGGGCTCGGACCGGCTTGAGATTGTGTTGCTTCAGGTATTTGTTGTGCGTTGCCCGTTGTTGTCTTAGTACCAGAGAGCAAGTCACGCTCACCTCTACGACTTTCCCGAAGGCCCACGGCCTGCTTCGAAACAGTTCAGATTAATTGCTCCGCTTGGTGGCTTCAGCGAGCATTCAAGCAATAGGATAGGGAAGTTGGTCTTCCTCTCTCCCCTCCGTAGGTTCCCCTAGTATAAATCTTTACTGTGCATTTAGTTGCATTTATTCGAAAGCGTGCTCCGATCTCGCGATCTCTGCACAAACTGTGAGTTGGGGAAAGGGCCGCATACTTACATCTGCCGCGGGCCTAATCCATCGATAAGTCCGAGGTGGCAGATAAATCCCTGTGCACTAAGTAAGCCAAGGAAAAACTTCTTCGGACAATTAACGCGTCCGTTCGTCACACACCAGTCTCCAAACCTGTCATGCAGATGTTCGATGCTCCACAGGCGCTTGTCTCGATAGTTGCAATTTGTCGCGCACCAGTCATAGAAGTCGTTTTCCCATGAAGACATTGCCCAGCCGCTCTGTTCCAACCAATTAACGTTGGGAACAGCGGGAACAGCTACACTCTGTCTGAGTATTTCTGCACCGACATGTTCAAGGCAAATGGGAACAGCAATCACAGGAATAGGCTGAGGAAGTCCTCGATTGCGGGACTCCCTCCATTCATGCAGTTTTGATAGTGTTCAATCGCATGTCGTTACCTCAGGCCCATTCACTAGGCAATAAACGCGCGAGGTTCCTTGGCGTCCTGGAATCCGCGCATTAAGTGTCAGCCGACCGGGTTCTGTCATCAGCATTCCGGTCGACCGCAATATACCGGCTGCCCATTTCGCATCGAAACCGGCGGCAATCTCGCTTCTGAACACTTCTGGTGTCACCAGGTACTGCCTGACTCCCTCCAGCTCCCTGTAGTACCCCGCCTGACAAAGCACCTTTTCTGTAGTGTCCAGCTTCTGGAACCGAGAGGTACCATGCTTTTCGAGATAGAGCCGGACCTGAGCGAGCAGGCTACTCTCTTCCCGGTTCCTGATTCCGTAGTTGTCCAACCAATCGCTAAAACAGACTTTGCATGCTTTGCTGGCTTCGTCACCTTGCCAACCGGTAAGTCCATACTCTGTTGAGGCCAACTCACCGGCCACCGCAATCATCCCGAAACGAGCCGCAACTCTCATTACCTGCCCGGAAGCTCCAGACGGTACGCAGTCGGCTACGAACTCACGTACTGCATCGGCAATCAGGTCACTCAATCCATTGTGATCTTTGACGAGGCATTCCAACCATTCTCGCCCCGCCATGCCGTAGCTGCGATTGCAACCCTCCTTCAAGGAGTTGGCGAAGGCTGCAGGGTCTTGCGATCCGTGCAAGCATTCAAACATGCCAAGCCCTGCCCCCGCATCTGCCGATATATTGGCAAGTCGCAGTTCTTGTCCCGCTTGCGCCTTCTTACCGACACTCTCCATCCTGTTTGCAAGAGAGCTCTCGCCACTCGATAAAAATAATATTCGCCAGACTGCAGATGGACGCGAACTGCCCGTTTGCGATGCGCGCGCCTTGCCTCTGCCGTTCGCCAGCATGTAAGCAGCTTCACCCGCTTGTTGAGGATCACACTGTGACAGCTCATCTAGGATTAGGATTAGGTCATTGTGGGCGGCAGCAAGTCCTTCAAGGCCATTTGTCGTGGCGCGCCACTGGCGAACAAATTTTGCCGGGTCGCCATACACAGATGCAGCAACATTCAACGCTGTGGTCTTGCCGGATGAACTCTGTCCCAGGAAGTGAAACCCACCCGAATCCTCTCCAGCCAATTTCAGAAGAGGACCTGCCAAAGCGACCGATATGGCAAAAACCAAGCGGCTGTTGCCGGACGAGGGTGTGGCTACATCGGTGATCCAGTGCGCACGGTCCTGGCTTTTCCCGCACTCGGCAATAGCAGAAGACGAGGCTTGAAAAACTACCTGCTCACCTGCTGCATCGCCTATCGTCTCCTGCGGCGTGCAGTAGATTGGACCGTGCCAACCAACCTGATTCACACATCGCAACCTCGCATCTGGATTACACAACAGCAAGTACTCTCGAAGACGATTACCCGCGGCCCCTGACCTTATATCAAGTCCGCGCGATGACAACTCCTTCCGCACATCTGCGAAGTCGCCCTGGAGCAGTTGCATTGGAAGAGACAACGTGTGGGAAAGACCATCTGGATCGCTCCAACTGAGCAGCAGTCCCCACGATTCCCCGGCACCGTCGCGCGTCCGGGCCAAGACCCGAATATCAGAACACACCTCTGTCACATGATTCGCTGAACTAATAAAGCGGACCCCATCTGGCCCTCGCTCATATCTGCCATCGGCACATGGATAGACATCTGCGATCTCCCCCGGCGCTGCGACATCGACCGGCAAAGCGCCGTCGCTCTTATTATGAGCACACTGGTCGACATCGTCCGACGGATCTGTAAATGGATTGAAATCGATACCTGCTATCTTCAACTTAGTCACTTAGTTGCACCTTTCATAGAGGCCCTTCACGAGAGGGCCTTTGTTTTCTTTGTGAGCTTTGTTAGGTCTGCACGGTGTCGGCTGCACTCCATGTGAAAAATCCTTGTCAGCTCGTCTGCTGCAAGTGAACCCTCCGGCGCCCGTGCTAGGCGCGCTCCGAGAAAATCAACAAGGGTCTCCCGCTTCCTTGCTCTGTCTTCGAGCCGCCGTTCATGTTTTCGTATGTCTTTCAACTTTTCGAGTTCAGAGGCGCGTCGCGCGGCCAGCTCTTGCATCTGTTTCCTTGATGGAGGCTTTCCTGCGAAAAGATCCCGGGTTGTTAGTCTCAGAGCCCCCAGGATGGCGTTTAGCGTACAGCCTGCCCAACACTTCACCAGCACGCGCCCGTCGCGCCCTGTGCCAATTGCGAGAGATGGACTGCTATCACGATGCGCAGGGCAACGCGCCTGCCACTTGGCGCGACCGGACCGGTGAGCCTGCACTAGATCAGCAAACGATTCGGGGGTCACTTGCTTACCGATCCAGTTGTCGCGGCGCACGACAACTTCACACGTTCCGCGATCCAGCGATCAATGTCCGATTCAAGCCAAGCAACCGCCCTTAGTCCCAGATTGAACGATTGTGGAAACTGATTTTTCTTTTTTAATTCGTAAATAGTAGATTTGCCGTATCCAACGCGGGCCTTTACTTCGTGCATTCTCAGAGCTTTGTCCGGCATGACGAGCGTCTCCTCTTCAACTGGTGATCGATCATTTCCAAAAGAAAGCCCCCGCGGACGCGGAGGCTGAATCTGTTGCTATTGAGGGCGCAAAAAGGGCCGCCCTTTAGGCGGCCCCGCGGTTGATTGAACAAATCTGTGTTTAGTTAAAAAGTTTTGACTGTGATCGGCAAACGGGCTTTCTATCCCGACTGACAACCAACACAGTATGATTGACCGTTACTGACTTTATTGTTGGACGAGGTTCGGGTGTGCATCCGCCATGTGCTCAGCTTTTTCGGCCGCTAAGGGGCAAGCATTTACGCGTATAAGATGGAGGTGCTATCCGCGCGCTCTTCGTAGATCATGCACGTGTAAGTTTTCACTTACGCTGTGATGCTCAGTACTTCACGGGTTGTAGGTTTAGGCTGATTCGCCACTTTGGCATCAAAGCCGACCCTGCTACAAAATCAATCGTGCGCTGACTTCCAGCAGAAGTCAATGCGGAAACCTGTAGTTTGCGACTTATTAAATTCTGCCGCCGAAGAACGGTATTGGCGCAGTTTGAATTTCCACACACTGGCGCAATCCGGCAGCAGGTGGAATCATTGACGCATGGCAAAAAGAAAGACAGACGCTGACTTCGTTGAGCGACTTCTCGACGACATGGATGGCAAGAGCAACCGCTTAAAGGCCGATGTAATCGTGAAGAAACTGGGTCTGCGAATCAGAACTTGAGCACGCTGCCGATCTGAAGACGTAAACCAAGCCGCCGCGCGAACGATCCGGGAAGCGACAGAGAAATATTAGTCCGGTTTTGGCGTGGCCAAATAGAGGATCATTTGTGCTGGCGTCTTGCCATACATTTCCGCCATTTTGTCTCTCAACTCGCGCATTCTTGGCACGTCTTTGCTACACCTATGAGCGTATAGATGTGCTGCACGAGTTTTCGAAGGCCGTACCGTTCGCTTAGCCACTGATGCCAATTAGGACCATGTTGAGGCTGCGGCTACTCGGTGGCTCCATGCCTGCATATTTTTGTAACACTCGCGCGATCATCTGCATGAGGGATGCTACACCCTGCCTCTCGGCGTCGCGCTTGGCATGGCTCTTCAATTGGCAAAGACAGACGACACCGGCGTCCATCGTTTCGAACACCTTACGCCAGGCAGATACACGGTCTATGCCGAAGATAAAGAGGCTGGGTATTCATTGCTCGGCACTGGGTCCAAGTCCAGATCCTCCAGAGGTTAAGCTCACCGCTGAGCATCCTGAGGCAGAACTCGATGTCAACCTTCCGGCACCCGCAGGTTTCCTGCTCATCGATCTAACAAATCTACGCACGGTGCTCCCATCTCGGGGGCAGAAGTGACTGTCATGTCAAAGGAAAGTCCTTCGAACATAATTCTCAGCAACGGTGGAAGTTAGACAGAGCCCGTCCTCGTTCCTGCGGATAGAGATCTACTTCTGCATGTAACTTCATGGGGTTTTCTGGAGTGGGCAGGGAGCGTGGGCGCGGGAGGCCTATCCACATTCCATCTGGAAACCACTTCACACTGGACGTCGAGCTTGATCCGGCCAACCCGCTGACACAGCGCATTCCATCTGCTGACCCAAAGGAATAATAAAAGAGATGGGCAAATTTTTACGAATCGAAATGTGGCTCTAACCCCGTGGTTTACGGTCTACGAACGTGCACAAGGTCTTTCTCAAAACGCAAATGTGAAAATGAATCCCCGCTTAACCAACTCTTCAAATACGGACCGAACCTTTATCTTGAATCCCCTGCTTGCTCGTTTCTGCTCCCGGTGTAATCACGCAACGTGGCGAGCTTTACTGGAAGAGGGTGGGCACGCGCCTGAGTATGAGAAGACTCTTTGGGTGCCGCACGTGTACAAAGCATAACCGATCCTTAGCAAGCCGGACAGAAAAGCTGTCTTCGATCGGCTTGATGCAATCCGAAAATTGCGAAATAGGGTTGCCCACCACGAGCACACACTCAAAAGACAGCTTCATCTGGACTACGCCACCATAAATGAAGCTTTAGCATGGATAGACTCCACGAGTACCTTGATGCCCTTACTTCGAAAATAAATTCAAACTGCACCGCTACCCGAAGAACTGAGTTATTGTTCCCAGTTCTCACTTCTTACTAGGATGGCAAATGTGGCATGTTCCCACTGTTCCTTCTGTTCCCACCACAGAACAGTGCTGTCATAGATTGCTAAGTACCGAAATTGCCAATAACGACATTGGATCCGTTCAAAATTCCATCCACATAGTCGGCCCACCATTGAAGCATTTTCTTCCTGTCCTCTGCATGTTCAGCAATGATGTATACAGCACGTATTCCTTCTTTTTCGTGACTGAGGGCCTTTTCAATCACATCTTTATTAAATCCCTTTTCGGTCAGCAAAGTGGCGCCGGTACGACGAAGATCGTGAATTGTAACGGGATTCATGTCGAAGGTCAGACCTTCCAGGGCCTTGTTGAGTGCGTTCTTCGCGAATGGACGCTTGCTGCTACCGCGTCCTGGTAAGACTAGCTCCGAGTTGCCGGCTAGGACCCCCAATTCTCTGAACATTTCGGACACCTGTCGCGACATCTGCACCACGGTCGGTTTTCCAGTCTTGGCATTCCCCGCAGGTATCCTCCACTGTTGTGTTTCGAAGTCGACATCTTCCCATCGAGCCAGCAGCAATTCGGACTTGCGCTTGAGGGTGAGTAGCAGAATATGGAGGGCAAGCTTGAACTGCCTCCTTATATTGCTTTTGTAGATTGTGCTGAGATAGAGCCGAATTTCTTTCGAGTTCAGAACCCGCGCACGTTTACGGGCCTTCCCAATGTACCGCGTCGCAACCATTGAGGCTGGATTTATTGAAGCAACCTGCTCATGCAGCGCGAAGTCGAACATCTTTCAATACGCTGCGCAATTGAATTGCTGCTTGAACGTGGCCGCCATCCCGCTTGCGGTACACAAGGGTTTGAACGTCAACGACCGTAACGGTATTCAATAGCTTTTCACCCATCGCTGGATAAATCTCATTGTCTAAATAGCGGCGAATCTGACTCGGATCCTTGCGATTCCTGAGCACCTGTTCCGCGTAATATCGCTCGCCAAATTGCCGGACAGAGGGATCGATGAGTTTTCCTTGTCGAGCAAGTCTCGCCTCTACGGCTGGAGAGATACCTTTGCTCACTTGGGCAGCCAGACCATCTCGCTTATCTCGCGCTGCTTTCAAAGTCAGGTCGGGATAACGGCCGAGAGTGACACGGTACTGCTTTCCCTCGAGCCTGTATCGAAACAACCAGCTGATGTAACCCGCTGGAGTTACGTCCAAAGCTAAACCCCGACCATCGCTGACCAGATATCTGGTCGCTCTCGGCTTCAGAGACTTGATTCTAGAGTCTGTCAGTGCCATATAGGCTCTTTCTGAGTCGCCAGCGAGGGTAAATAGTGCTACCAGCGCCTTGGCGACTCATCTGCAACACATTAGAGCTCGGCTCTTAATGGCTCGCAGCGGACTGCATAGCTCAATATTACCGCATAAATACTAGCTTTGCCGAGGTCGCGCGATCGTTAATGGAGGCTGGCGGCAGCCGCTCTACTTGCCGATGCAGAAGGTGGAGAAGATGCGGTTCAGGATGTCATCAGCCGTCGTGGCGCCGGTGAGAGTGTCCAGGCCCTGCAGGGCGGCGTGCAGGTCCATGAGGAGCATCTCGTGTGGAACCTTGTGCAGCACGGCCTGCTGTGTGCGCTCAAGCGCTTCCTCTGCCTGGTGAATCGCCTCGTAGTGACGAACGGATGTCAGCATGCCTGTCTGTGGTCCCTGGCTACCGGCGCTTACCACCGACAGGATCTTCCCGCGCAGAGCAGCGACGCCTTCGCCGGTGAGTGCCGACACCCCGACAGTGGCTGGTGGATGGAACACTCCGCTGGCATCTGCATACCTCGCGAAGAAATCCAGGGTCTGCTGTTGCAGCTTTTCAAGGAAGCCGGAGGGCAGCAGGTCAATCTTGTTGAAGACCAGGATCGTGCGACGGTCATGCAGCAGCGTTTGCCACGGTTTGTCACCAGTCGCATGGTCCCCTGGCCAGGAAGCAACGTCTGCTCCATCAATCAGGGCCAGGATGAGGTCAGCGTCGGCCATCGCTTCACGCGTCTTTTCAATACCGATCGCTTCAACCTGGTCGATCGTGCTGCGCAGGCCGGCAGTGTCGATAAGCTCCACAGGAATGCCGGCAATCGGGATGCGTTCTGTAACCAGGTCACGCGTCGTTCCCGCGACAGGAGTAACGATGGCGCGGTCGCGTTCCACCAGCCTGTTGAAGAGTGAAGACTTGCCTGCATTGGGCTTGCCGACAATGGCAAGAGTCAGCCCGTCATGCACAATGCGGCCCGCCGCATAACTGGCAGAGATTGGTGCAAGGGCCTCCTGGATCGCCTCGACGCGGGCAGTAATGGCAGACGATGGCATCACGTCGATGTCATCATCGGCAAAGTCAATACCTGCTTCAAGGACAGCGATCAGTGAGAACAGTTGCTCCTTCACCGGCGCGACGCGGCGTGAAAGCGCGCCACCCATCTGTTCTGCTGCTGACCGCGCCTGCAGGATCGTCTGTGCATCGATCAGATCGCGGACCGCCTCGGCCTGCGTCAGGTCAATGCGTCCGCTCAGAAAAGCCCTCTCGGTAAACTCGCCCGCCCGCGCCAGCCGGGCTCCGCTGGCAAGCGCATGGCGGACAAGATACTCCAGCACCACGGGTGAGCCGTGGGCAGAAATTTCAACGACATCTTCAGCGGTATACGAATTCGGCGCGGCAAAGTAGGTCACGACTGCTTCGTCGAGCTTTGCCCCATCAGCCGTGTTGTCGAGTATCTCGGCGAAGCGTGCAATCGCGTGAGCCAGGGGCTGACGCAATTTCAGGATTGGTTCTGCAATCGATCTTGCCTGCGAGCCGGAAAGGCGCACGATGCCTATGCCGCCGCGACCGGGCGGCGTAGAGATCGCGACTATCGTGTCCTGGATGAATGAGAGGTGATCCGGCTCGTTGGGCATCGTTGGTGAGACTAACGGCGACCGCGGCCCCCGCGACTGTCCGGGCGTCGGTCGCGTCCGCCGCCACTGGGCCGTCCGCCAGATCGATTGAAGCCAGCCGGCACTGATG
Organism: Acidobacteriaceae bacterium; assembly: GCA_963692885.1. Lineage (GTDB taxonomy): Bacteria > Acidobacteriota > Terriglobia > Terriglobales > Acidobacteriaceae. The sequence continues at coordinate 4,674,291 of OY843586.1, read as the reverse complement.
GCATTGGCGGCGGCACATGCTTCTCACCCTTGCGATACAGCACGACAAAGCGGCGCAGGCCTTCCCCGCTGCTTTCGGTTTCGAGATCGCCATAGTCACGCAGCGCAAGGTGCAGCATCCGGCGTTCGCGCGAACTCATCGGCTGAAAACTGAATGGGATACCGGATCGCTGCACACGCTCAGCAGCAGTGTCGGCGGCGAGCCGCATTTCGCGTGCACGAAGTGCTTTGAAATTATTGGAGTCGAAGGAAATCTTGTCGTGCTCTTCATTTTCCAGCCGGACAATCTTCGCGGCAATATGTTCAAGAGCACGCAGCAATTCACCACCGCGCTGGGTAAGAAGAGGCGCGTCCGGCCCGATAATTTCCACGTAAATCTCGCGGGCTTCAAGACCATCCGGATCAGCCGCGCCGGCACCTGCCGTGATGCGGTACTTAAGCTTAAGTCCCCCGATTGTGATCAGCGTCTTCATTAAGGCAGCGATCTTCTCTGCTGCTCCACGCAGGTCTTCCATCCACACCTCCCTAACTGAAACGTTCTACAGCGGAGCCGCGTGTGCTCTGGACGGCCAGTCCCTCATCGACAGCTCGCTTTACGAGTGAGCCGTCACCGGCGGCTCATGGCAGGCTTGCCAAGCTTCCGGGCATTCCGCTTGGCGGCCAGTTCCTTCATCTCCCGTCCCATACTGGAGCGGTTCATCACCATCTGCTGCGCGACGTTGATCAGGTTTCCCGCCGCCCAGTAGAGCGCCAGCCCGGATGCAAAGTTCCACATCATGAAACCGAAGAAAGCGGGCATCATGAAGGCCATCGTCTTCTGCTGTGCCGGATCCATGCCCGGCGACGGCGACAGATATTGCACCAGGAACATCGACAAGATCACAAACACCGGCAGGATGTGCGTTGGATCGGGAGTGGCCAGGTCGTGCAGCCAGAGCCAGTGCGCCTGTCTTAGCTCGATGACATGCATCAGCATGCGATAAAAGCCGAAGAGCAGCGGATACTGAATCAGCATCGGCAGGCAGCCACCAAACATGTTCACGCCTTCACGCTTCTGCAGCGCCATCACCTCGGCATTCATCTCCTGCCGCTTCGGATCAGTCGCCTTGTACTGCTTGTAGCGCTCCTTGATCTTGTTCATCTCCGGCTGGATGCGCTGCATCTTCATCGCAGACTTCATCATGGTGATGCGGGTCGGCAGCATGGCAATGTTGATGATCAGCGTGAGAATGAGGATCGACCAGCCCCAGTTGCTGACGATGTGATCGTGCGTAAAACGAAGGGCAAAGAAGAGTGGCTTGGCGACGATGCCGATCCATCCGAACTCGATGATCGGCTCGAGGTTCGGTCCCGTCTGCGTGCCGTTAAGCGATGTGGCACGAACAGAATTCAGTACATCGATATCCTTCGGTCCGACAAACAGGCGCGTATTGATCTCGCTGCCGCCCGTGCTGCCCATGGCGGCGCCGAGGATCACAGCAGGAATAGTCCCTGACTCCGGCTTCTTCGAATCGCGTGCGACGGTCAGCTGGTTGTTAAAGCCGACCACCATTGAAGCATCAGGCGAATCCGGCAGGAAGATCGCTCCGAAGTAGGAGTCGCTGATGCCTGCGTAGTCAAACTGCCCGTTCAGAGTATTGCCGTTCGAAATTTTCTTTGAAGCTACACTGTCATATTTGCCGTTCTGCGACGTATCGAACTGTGTGCCGGCAAGTGTCGGAGCAGTCGAAACGTCACCGAGGGCGGACGGCCACGCAATCAGGGCGGGTACCTGTGATCCATTATTCGTCACCGACGCATTGATGTGGATCACGTAGCTCGAGTCGAAGGTAAATTTCTTTTTGACGACCAGGCCACCAGAGGCGTAGTTGAATGTCAGCTCGCCGGGCGCCGTCAGCGTGCCGGTCGTGCTTGGAACGTACAAGGCTGAAGCGAGGCGTCCGCGCAGACCGGCATCGTACGTGTAGAGCGAGAGCGGAAAGCCATGCTTGACCGAAGCTGGCTGGTTCACCAGATCGAGCGGCTTGCCACTGTCATCCTTGTACTTCTTCAGAATCCAGGAGGTGACCTGCCCGCCGCGATTGGAGAAGGCAATACGATACAGTTCATTCTCGACAATAATCTGCGTCTGCGCCGGGGCAACAATGTCACCCGCTGCCGCGGTCGTCGATGCAGCGCCGGCACTATTCGTGCTTGCGGCTGTCGCTGCTGCGGGAGAAGTGCTTGAGTCGGATGGCGGCGTAGACTGCGAAGCGATGGGCGCATTGTTCTGCGGCGCCGCGGGCGCTTTCTTTGACTTCCAGTATTGCAGGCCAAGGAAAATACAAAGGAAAGCAACGGCGAACAGCATCATGGAGCGCGGGTCAGAACCACCGCCGCTGCCACTGCCGCCCGACTGGTTAGGATTGCGAATTTCTGCCAAGAGGACTTCCTGTCTGGTGATGTTCGTCTATGAAACTCAGAGCGTACGGAGAGCATTCCTGCTGCGGAGTCCGCTCGCGCCCATCTCTATGGTAAATGGCTCGCTGTTTCTGCGGTCGCAACCCCTCCAGCCGGGTTGTGGTGGGCGTGAATCGCATCTTCAGCCGGACTGGGTTCATTAAGGTTCGGTACCGGGTCAAACCCACCGCGAGTGAATGGATGGCACCGCAAAAAGCGCTTCAGCGCAAGCTGGCCACCCCGGCGCGCTCCATGGTTGTGCACCGCTATCGCAGCATACTCCGAGCACGTCGGTTGAAAGCGGCATGCCCCGGTGCTACCCGTAAGGGTCCGCTGAATGGTATGCAGCACCGGCGACACCAAATGGCGATAGAGGAGCAGGCTCCCGGCGAGCAGCGGGTAGCGACCGTGGGTGGCAGCTCGACCGGGAATGGGACGCTGTTGGCCCATCAGCGGCTGGCGGAACCGGCGCAGCTCTTCTCACCGGATGAACGAACGCCAGAGGCTTTAATCCCGGACGCTTTGTTGCCGGCTGCAACTTTGGAAAAGATGCGGCCGATCTCAAGCCGGAGTTCCACGTAGTCCATCACGAGTACAGAACGGCGGGGATGGAGAATGACGTCCAACCCCGCCGGCAACAAGGCCTGGTTGGCACGAATCGCTTCGCGGAGACGACGCTTGATACGGTTCCGTTCGACAGCATTGCCAAGCACACGTCCGGCAGTGATACCCACTCGCGGTCCAGTTTGCAGGGTTTCCGGCTGCGGCGCGCAGAAGTATGTCATCGATGACGAGAATTGTTTGTGGCTTGCTTTGTAGGCCCGCTGATAATCAGCGTGCTTGCGCAGGCGTGTCGCAGCAGGTTTGGCCGCGTGTTTCAACTTATCTGACGAAAGCTTGACGGAGTGCGCTGCGTTTGGTGCTGCCATAAAAGTCTTCTGCAAAGCAGGGAATCGGTCGCTGGCTGGATGACTTTTGCCGGATTGCCCTGGAGACACTGATGGCAGTCCATTCCTTCAGCGCTTACTAGCGTAACCATGCCAAGAAAAGGTCGGGAGGAGGCATCGCCGGCAGGAATCGGAACCGAATGAAAGCGAGAAACCGGTAGATCTCCCGCCCTCGGCTAGTCGCGGAAGCCTGCGCTTACGGAAACCTTGTGACGGCCTTTAGCGCGACGGCGTGAAAGAACAGCGGCGCCACTCTTGGTTTTCATGCGCGTGCGAAAACCGTGAGTCTTGGAACGATGGCGGCGATTAGGTTGAAATGTGCGCTTGGGCATGGAACGGCGCTCCTGAACTGTAAAGAGAAATTGTGCCAGTACTACAAGCAGAGCGTGGCAAGATCTGAGTATAGCCGATCGAGGTAGAAGCCGCAAAGGGTAAGGCTTAGACCGGCTTTTTCACAACGCATGGTGCAACTGGTAGCAGCTCCGTGGGCAACCCTGGCCGGCTGCGTTTTTTTCGCGTGATGAGCTGGTTTTTGCGCCTGCGGATTGTGCTAGTATCGGCTCCGTCGCCTACTGATTATTTCGTCGTACTTCAAGCGAACCAGAACCTCCGAAGCCTGATGCGCAGCTGAATCTTACTGCCCATCGAAGCGCGCCACCCAGCAAGCCAGCCCGAGATATTAGCCACCCTGCCGTGGCCAATCACCTCCCATTGCTGCTCTTTGCCGCTGCGTTTCAAGGCCGGATGTAACCGCTGAAGCCTGACGCGCAAGGAAGCCTATGTCGTATGTTCCAACCCCGGTGCCAGTCGTCGATCCATGGATTCGCATCCTGGCGGCCCTCGAAAAGAAGGCAAATCGCCAGTCGTTCAACCAGTGGCTTAAGCCCACGGTGTACAGCCACGTCAGCGAACGGGTGCTGGTGGTGCGCGTCCCGACGGTGGAGTGTCAGCGCGCCGTCGACCGCTACGCTAATCTCATCGAAGAAGCACTCGAGACGCTTGAACTCGATTTCGACGAAGTAAAGTTCGTCACACCCGAAGAAGATCCCACTATCGTCCGTGCCCGCGATGACGGCGGCTATCCGCCTGCACCCGATCGCTCCGCGAATGGATCAGGACACAACACAGCCTCTCCTGCAAAAAATGACCGCGGTGAGAGTAGTGCGCAACGATCTGCTCCGACCAAAGATGGTTTGCTGCACCCGCGGCCAAATGCACAACAGAACACTGCGGCTGCCACAAACCTTTCGCAGCAGCGTTTTGACTGGAACAGTGCCGCGCAGCTCAATCCGCGGTACACCTTTGACGCCTTCGTAATCGGCAACGGCAACCAGTTTGCCCGCGCAGCTGCCCAGGCCGTCGCAGAGCGTCCGTCAAAGGCTTACAACCCGTTGTTCGTCTATGGCGGCGTCGGTATGGGTAAGACCCACCTGATGCATGCGATCGGTCATGAGATGAAGCGCCGCCAGCCGCAGGCGTCCATCTGCTATGCGTCAAGTGAGAAGTTCACCAACGAGATGATCAACTCACTTCGCTATGACAAAATGACCAGCTTCCGCGACAAGTTTCGTACAGTCGACCTCCTGCTCATCGATGACATTCAGTTCATCGCGCAGAAGGAGCGGACGCAGGAAGAATTCTTCCACACCTTCAACGCACTCCACGAAAGCATGAAGCAGATCGTCATTGCGAGCGACCGACCGCCGAAGGAACTGGCAGAGATTGAAGATCGTCTGCGCTCGCGCTTCGAGTGGGGCCTGATCGCCGACATTCAGCCGCCTGACCTCGAAACGAAAGTCGCTATCCTGCAGAAGAAGGCAGAAAACGATCGCGCTGTTCTGCCGACCGAAGTCGCGCTCTTCATCGCTTCGCATGTGCGCACGAATGTCCGCGAACTCGAAGGGGCTCTCACGCGCCTCATCGCTTGGTCAGGTATGCATGGCCTTGAGATCACGCTGCCGACAGCCCAGCAGTGCCTGAAGCAGTTCATCGATACGCAGGTACGTAAGATCACCATCGAAGCCATCCAACGTATGGTGGCAGAGCACTTCGGTATGCGTGTGGCGGAGCTGAAACAGAAGAACAATTCGCGTGCCGTCGTTGTTCCGCGGCAGATCGCAATGTTCCTCGCCAAGCAATTGACTGAAGCTTCGCTGCCGGAGATAGGCCGTCAGTTCGGCAACAAGCACCACACGACCGTGATGCACTCCATCTCAAAGATTGATGAAGAGCGGCGTCGCGATACTGATCTGAACCGGACTGTCAGCAAGCTGCAGGAGTCGCTGAACAATAGCTAGGATGCTGAGGCTTAACAACCAGCATCCTGAGTCTTAATAACTACCGTCGTGATGCTTCGATAGCTCCAGCCTTGAGTCTTTCGTTCGCCTTGTCGTCCTTACCACACGCCTGCTCCTAACCCGGAACAACCTTCCGGCCTGATACATCTAGAAAAGCAGCTTCACAGAGAATTGGATCTGCCGTGAGGTCCCCGCTGTCTTGCTGATCTCACCGAAGCCGGTCCCCTTGATCGTGTTCGACGGCAGGCCCATATCGACGATGTTGAAGAGGTTGAAGAACTCCGACCGAAACTGCACATCGAAGAACTCACTGCCGCTCGAGCGTCGCCCGACCGGCGTGTCCTTGATCAGGGAAAAGTCGAAATCATAATAGGCCGGTCCACGAAATGTATCTCGGCCGAGCGTACCGAAATATCCCTGGTTCGGACCCGTGCCCCCGGGAAGATTAACCGGAATAGAAAAGTAGGAAGCATTGTTCGCACCAAGTCCGAAGTAATCTTCTCTTACTTTCCGCGCTGTCGACAGGTGCGGCTTGGCAACCTGGTCCGGACGATCAACTCCGTTTGAGCCGGCCGCTGTCTGCTGCACGCCGGAGTAAACCGTAAAGGGCGGTCCGCTGCTGATCGTCGAAATACTTAGCAGCTCCCAGCCTGCTGTTAGTTTGCGATTGATAGGCTGCAGCCACTCTGACTTTTCAAGCTGCAGGTCCTGAGCGAGGCTCATCGTAAAACCGTGTGTTACATCGAAGCTCGAAGGGCCCTTCTCCGGATGTGTATTGAAAGGGTTCTGCGGATACGTACTCGCGATTGCGCCGGTAGTATTCCCGTTCGCTGGAACGCCGCTCGTGTCGTCGATCGACTTCGACCACGTGTAGCTGACCTGGATTCCCGGGCCGCCATTCGGAACGGTGCCGGCAAGCGAGGTCTGCAATGCGTTGTAAGTCGAGTGCGCAGTCGCAGTAATCAATTGCTCCGTGCCAAAGCCACCCACCGCGTTGCCTGCACTGTCGAACTGCGTAAAGGGTGCGAAACCAGGCCCGGCGCCGGAATAGCCATTGATATACGAGATGCGGGGCAGCTTCACCGAGGCGGTGCCAATGTAGGCCGCGTCTGCCGTAAGCTTGCCAAACTGACGCTCCGCGCCAAGCGTCCACGTTTGCAGATAAGCGTTGCCGAAGCGACGATCAATCCCGGTCAGATTCAAAGGCGTTAGCTGCGAACCGGCCGACAATGCAGCGAGATCTCTCTGGTAACGTTCAATATCGAGCGGCGTATTGGGCGCTACAGTTTTGGTGTTTCCATTTGCAAATACGTTCTGGCCAGAAAGTGAATAGAAAGTCGGAAGCTCTGCCGAAGTAATTTGATATCCGTAGTTAATCGGGGACGCCGCCGTCGACGACAGCCTTGGATAGATAACAAAAGGCGTGGCTCCGGTTAGAAAATTATCCTGCCAGATATTCGGCGGAATGGTTGTCAAACCGCCGCCGGCGTGGACATGCAGACTGTCCTTGACCTTCCAGTCAAGTTGAATCCGCGGCGCGACCCCACCCCACTCGGGGCGATACCCGGGCTGCGGATTATCCACATATTCCTGCTGTGCTCCATTTATCAGGAAGCCCGAGGTCCGGTGCGCTCGCTCACTGATCGGCGAATACAACTCGTACCGGACACCGTAATCAAGAACAAAACGCGGTGAAATCTTGAAGGTGTCCTGAAGATAGATACTGCCGTTGTTGCGGGAAATAGCAGCCGCGCCAATATGCTCGCCGCCTGATGCAAAAGGTGAAGCAACTGCAGTCGTATAAACAAACGCGCTGCCCGTCAGGAAGCTGCTGAGTGTATCCGGCAGCGGATCGCCCACACGTATCGCATGCGCCCCACTTTTTGAAACCAGGTTCACCGGCGAGTAGGAAGTGCCGCCGCCGTAATCGTATTCTCCATTCACGCTGATGCCAAAGAAAGTCGAATCCCGATTGAGGCGCACCTCACCGCCCCCCTTGACCAGGTGCCGCCCGGTGCTCCACGTAAAGTTCTGCCGTGCCTGGATCAGGTTCCCATAGGCGGACATGATAGAACCGCCCGCCGAATTAAATGCCTCGAACAGACCGTCGTTGAATTTGACCGCGGGATCAGTATGGTTTGGCGTCGGAAACTGTGGTGTTGTCCGCGTCACGCTCGCTGAGCTTTCTATGTCAAATTTTGGCGTAATGCTTTTTGTATAGGTGACGACCCCATTGCGCTGATGGTCCACATAGACGACACCGAAGCTCGGATCGATTGCTGTCTGGTCAGGATTATTCGTTGGGCCAAACAGGTTGTTGAAATTGAAACGGGCCATCAGGTGAGACGTACTCGATAGCTGCTGATCCAGCCGGATGGAAAACTGGTTCGCGTTCGTAACGACCTTTGAAGAGACCGCGTACGTGTTCGCGCCGTATGAACCCGTCGGATTGTTCGGCAGCGGGTAGCGCGCAAGAACTCGTGCAATAGCGGTAGGTGGCGTTATGACCAGCGTATCGCCAGGGAAAGCAGTTGTATCAATCCCGGCGCGCTGCTCTGCCGTTGGCACGGGCAGTACCTGCGTGGTGCCAAGCACCTGCCTGAACCCCTGGTATTGCCCGAAGTAGAAGGTCTTTCCACGGCCGTCATAGATGTGCGGAAGCACAACGGGGCCGCCGTTCGTAAATCCAAACTCGTTGCGGCGAAAAGGTGGAATCCTGCCCGGATCGGCAATCGACGGATGGTCAAAATAATTACGTGCATCGAGCGAAGAGTTGCGAATAAATTCAAAAATCGATCCATGGAAACCACTACTGCCTGAACGAGTGAGAATATTCGTAAACCCTGCAGCTCCCCGGCCAATTTCTGCCGGCATCCAGCCTGAAGAGGAGCGGATCTCTTCAACCGCATCCACATTGAAATTGCTGAACGTCGCACCACCCATCTCTGGATCACTGGTGTCCGCGCCATCCATCGCAAATGTAGCTTCCACGCCGCGCTGGCCATTGATGGCAAACTGCTGCGTAAAATTAGTCTGCCCGTTGGCATCTGTCATTGTCCCTGCCGCAAGCAGCAGCAACTGGCTGAAGTCTCGCTTATTGAGTGGTATTGCACTCACCGTCTGGCTCGAAAGCTGTTCACCGCCATTACCACTCTTCTTGATTTCAGAAGCGGTAACAGTCAATGCATCTTTACCGGACGCCATGACGATCGCGGAGGGAAAGTCCGGCTTCAGGTCGATAGCGTGTGTAAGGCGATGCACAACGCCATCCAGTGTCACCGTCAGTTCATAGCTGCCGGCTGCAAGCTTGCAGAATTGGAAGCTTCCATCGGCAGCCGCCTTCGCCGTAAGTATCCCGTGGCCGTCCGTGAGGTGGATTGTCGCGCCTTCTACCGGCACCCCACTGTCGCTTTGCAGGGCAGCATTCCAGCATCGAGAGGAGAGTGTCTGGCCCTGTAACAAGGAAGACAGCCCGATAAACAAAGCCAACAGCGAACCAATACGCATAGGGCTCGATTATAGGGACACGACTGCATCTCAGGCTTCGAAATTGTGGGCCTGACAGCAGACGTTGGGTTGGCTCCTGGCAATCGTTGGTTGGTTTATAGACGCACCGACAGCGTCTGTCCGCTCTCACTGCTTTCGCGCGCCAATTCGAGCACATGCAAAAGCCGGTAAGCATCGTCTGCCGTGACCGCGAGCGGTGCTGTTCCACGAATCGCATCCCGTACATTCACATAGAACTGGCGATAGTCTCCCGCCAGCGTCTCTATGGTTTGCCGCTGGTGTTTCTTTGGATCGGTCGCGTCGAGTGCCCGCGTCAACACACCCCACCGCGTCGCATCTTCATGCAGCCAATCCTCCGCACTCCCAAGCAGTGGCACCCGCCGGCCGCTGACCAGCGCGGATTCCTGGGGATCAAGTCCATACTTCTTGAAACTGCCCGCTGTGCCGTGCAACAGAAAGCGTGGTGAAGCATCGCTTGCAAGCATGGTCGAACGACAGGATGCAATCAAGCGCGGATAGTGCAGTACCAGGTCAAAGGCGTCATCGATCATCGAGCCATCCCGATCTCTGCGAATGTCCGCAGTGACCTGAAGCGGTGCACCGAACAACGCCAAGACCTGGTCCACAAGATGACTTCCGAGGTCGAGGAGTATTCCATTCGCTGGATCACTCGCTTCCTTCCAGGTGTCTTTTTTCGGAGTTGGACTAAAGCGATCCCATCGCGCCTCGTAAGTCACCAGCCGTCCCATAGCTGCTTCGCCCAGGAGCTTCTTTACAGTAAGGAAATCACCATCCCATCGACGATTGTGGAACGGTGCCAGGATGAGTGACTGCTTTTTTGCAAGGTTGATAAGTTCAAGCGCTTCCGCACTGGTTGCACAAAAAGGCTTGTCGATCACGACGTGCTTCCCTGCTTCGAGGCAGCTCTTTGCAAAAGCGTAGTGGGTTGCATTCGGACTGCCGACAACAACCATCTCAGCATCGGACGAACAAGCTTCATCAACGCTGCGCAGGATCCTGGCATCGGGATAAGCGTCTGCGGCGCTGGTTCCATGGCGCTGAACGATGTAGCTCAGCCGCAGGCCCGGAACTGCATGAACGAAGGGCGCATGGAAAACGCGTCCTGCCAGGCCGAAGCCGATAATCGCTACCTTAATTTCGGGTCTGGCTGCGACTTCCATTACTCCCCTTCCTGCCGGGTTTGGTGCCCAATGTTTGTAGCTACGTCAGCCAATGGACTGAAGATAGTCATAGTCCACCTTTGCTGCTTCGAGCGCAGTGAACTTCACGAATGGAGGCTCCTGCTCGACAAAGATATATTCGACGCCGGCCGCTGGTGCCGCCGCAAGAATCGGGCGGTAGTCGATGTGGCCCTTGCCCAGTTCCGTGCCTTCGGGCATGTGGCTTTCATCAAGAGTGACGACCGGATGTCCGACGGCAACGAAGTCCTTGATGTGGAGCATGCGCACGCGTCCCGGATATTTCTTGAACATTGCCACGGGAGATTGACCTGCAAGCTCAGCCCAGCCGCAGTCGAGTTCAATCTTCACCAGCGCAGGATCTGTCTCGGCCATCAGCGTGTCGTAACCTGTTGTGCCATCACTCCACTTGCGAAACTCCATATTGTGGTTGTGATACGCGAACTTCAAGCCAACCGTCTTGGCCTGTGATGCGAGAGTGTTCACGTCTGAAGCCATCCGCTTGTAATCATCCTGCGTCAGCGATGAAAGATACTTCATGTAATCCGCCATACTCTTGATCTGCAGACCAGGCTTCATGATCACGCTTGTAACTGCATATTCCGAACCCAGGACCTTTATGTCTTCCATATATGCCTGCGGACTCTGGCCCGGTTTCATGAAAAGATGCGAGCTGGGACACTTCAGACCGGCCTCATCGAGTTGCTTGCGGAATTCAGCCGCACTTCTCCCGGCAAGCCCTGCGCTCTCGACAGAGCGATAGCCGATGGCAGTCAGCTTCGACAAAGTGCCCGGCATGTCCTCGCTCAGCTCCTTAGCTACTGTGTAGAGCTGGATGCCCGTCGTCTTCGCGAGCGACGCGGCGAACATTTTTGCTGGATAGCCTGGGATCAATGAAACGGACCCGAACGCCATAGCACCACTCTTCAGGAGTGCCCTGCGTGAAAGCTGCAACATAATAGAAATCCTTCCTGGCCTCGATTGTTAGCTGCCTGGCACAGTCTGCCCGATCGTAAGTCATTAGCGTGATGAACTATATAGGATCACTGCGCCTCGTGTATAGCTTCACGGCTCTCCGCCTGCAGATAGCAGCACTGGTCGATACCGGCATGCCGCAGACATACCTTGTAGACATTCCCTCTAGTCCACGCACTATTTAGTAAGTCGCTCTCCCGCCGCTGAGGTCGAAGACCGCGCCGGTTGTGAATGAGTTCTCTTCCGACACAAGCCATGCGACCATTGCATTCACTTCATGCACTTCGAGGAAACGTCCGCGAGGGATGCGCGACAGCATGAAGTCAATATGCTCCTGACTCATCTGGTCAAAAATTCTCGTACGCGCAGCCGCCGGTGTAACACAGTTCACGGCAATATTCTTGTCGGCAGTCTCTTTACCTAATGACTTGGTAAGTGCGATAACGCCAGCTTTCGACGCGCTGTACGCCGACGCATTTGGATTACCTTCTTTACCGGCGATCGAAGCTACATTCACAACACGACCGTAGTTCCTCTCGATCATGTGCGGGAGAACCGCGCTACAGCATAGGAAGACGCCCGTCAGATTTATATCGATCACCTGCTTCCAGGCATCCAGGGGATATTCCCACGTCTTGTGGTTCGGGCCGGCAATGCCTGCGTTAGCAACGAGGATATCGATCCTGCCCGACTTCTCCAGTGTTGCTTTTGTAGCTGCCTGAACACTTTGCAGCGACGAGACATCAACTCCTTCACTGGAACTTCTCCCTTGCCAGCCAACTCCAATTGCGCTTGCTTCAACAACTCTTCGTCGCGGTCCCATAGAGACACGGCTGCGCCTGACTCAACTAACCGGGATGCTATAGAAAAGCCGATACCCTGCGCACCACCAGTAATCACAGCCTTCCGATTCTTTAAATCGATCTGATTCATACACGGTCGCCCTTAACGTGAAGGTAATTCCCTGCCAGGACTTCAGATAGATGTACAGCGCGGCGCGATGTATTCTGCCTGATCTGTTCGCGACAGCTGAAACCATTGCTGACGAAAATCGTGTCGCTCGCCGCTGCTCGCACGGCTGGTAGCAACATCCGCTCCGCGAGCGTCTGCGACACGACGAACTTGTCTTTCTCAAAGCCGAATGGCCCCGCCATTCCGCAACAACCTGAGTCGAGTAAGTGCACTTCAGCCCCTGTAGCCTGGAGCAACGCCATCTCGTCCTGCATCGTCATCAATGCTTTTTGATGGCAGTGTCCGTGAACGATGATCTTGCGGCCGGACATCTGCGGCGGCTTCCAATGCTCAGTATTTCGAACAAGCAATTCGCTCAGCAAAACGGTCTGCTTACTCAGCTGGATCGCGCGTTCATCTTCAGGAAAGAAATTGATCAGTTCATCGCGGAAGACACTAGCGCAGCTGGGTTCGAGCATCACTACCGGAATGCCGGCACGAATCTGCCGCTCGAATGTGTCCAGAATATGCAGCAGATACTTGCGTGCTTCATCGAGAAAACCAAAATCATAGAGAGGCCGTCCGCAGCAGATATGCTCTGGCGGTATCTGCACTGCATGTCCAGATTCGCTCAAAACCTTCGCCGCCGCGGTAAGTACCGCCGGATCAAAATAGTTATTCCATGTATCAGTCCATAACAGAACCTCGCGTCCATGCCGCCTGGAGCTATCAGCGCTACCTGCAAATGTTCTGCGAAAACTATCAGGCGCAAAAGCAGGAAGCTTCCTTTGCGGCGCGACTCCAAGGATTGATTTAACAAACCTGTTTATGACTGGAATATCTAATGGCAGGTTTGCCAACGATGGGGCCCGGGTCGCGAAGCTAGCCCACTTATCCATAAATCCAAATGCATAATGCTGCAAAGGATGCCTGCGACCCTCGTAGTGATGAGCCAGGAACTCCGCCTTCCATGTCGCCATGTCCACGTTGACCGGGCACTCCGTTTTACACGCTTTACAGGATAGGCAAAGATCCAGCGCTTCCTTCACTTCATGGTTGCGCCAACCATCTTTAATCACGTTTCCCTGCATCATCTCCCACAGGAGATGTGCGCGGCCTCGAGTCGAATGCTTCTCTTCCCGGGTCGCCATGTAACTCGGGCACATCGTTCCGTGGTCCTGCTTGCGACAGGCACCTACGCCCACGCAACGCGTCGTCGCATCACTGAAACTGCCGCCGTCTCCGGGATACTGAAACCAGGTCTTTGGCCGCGAGGCTTCATAGCCAGCGGCGATACGCAAATTATCAATCGGATCATAAACAGCAACCGGATCAATCAGCTTTCCGGGATTCATACGGTTCAGCGGGTCCCACAAAGCCTTGAATTCTGCGAATGCCTGCATCAGCTCCGGACCGAACATCTTCGGCAGCAACGCGGCTCGCGACTGGCCATCACCATGCTCACCGGAAAAAGAGCCACCGTACTTGAGTACTATGTCCGCGGCCTCTTCAATAAAGCTTCTATACTTCGCAACGCCCTCGCTAGTCTTCAAATCAAATGAGATACGTAGGTGCACACAGCCCTGTCCGAAGTGTCCGTACATCGGCGTGCGATATCCGTAACTCTCAATAAGAACGAATAACTCGCGCAGATAGGCGCCCAGCATCTCCGGACGAACCGCTGAATCCTCCCAGCCTTCCCATCCGCTTTCTTCCCCTGGCACAAACACGCTGGCGCCGAGTGCCGACTCACGCACCTTCCATACTCGCTCCGCCTGTTCTGGCGTATAACGCGCAATACTCGGCGCGGCTTCGAAGTCTGTGGCCGCTCTTACAAGAGCGCCGACCATTGCATCGACTTCATCTGGAGTGTCTGCGCCAAGCTCGCAGAGTAGAAAACCGCGGCCGGCAGGCAGCAGCTTCACATCTTCCACCACCAGGTTTTTGCGCAGCATGTAGTCCACCAGCAGTCCATCGAAGCCCTCCAGGCCAATGGGCTTATGCTGCAGCACTGCCGGCACATGGTCCGCCGCGATGAAGGCATCCTTGAAACCGAGGGCAACCAGACGGCGGTGCTGCGGGCTCGGCTTCAGTTCACAGACAGCTTCAAGAATCGTGACACAGGTGCCTTCAGTGCCGACCAGCGCCCGAGCCACATTGAAGCTGTTCTCCGGCAGCAACTGGTCCAGGTTATAGCCGGACACTCTGCGCGGAATATCCGGATAGCGTTCCCTGACCCGTGCAGCATACACATCGCGCAAACGCTTCAGGCCTGCATAGATCTCGCCCTGGCGTCCCCCTGCCGCGATTCGTTGTTCAAGTTCCTGCTCACTCGTTCTGCCAACGCGCATGCGTGTTCCGTCATAGAGCAGTATCTCGAGCGCCTCGACATTGTCGACCGTCTTTCCGCCCATCAGCGCGTGAACGCCACAGGAGTTGTTACCAATCATCCCGCCAAGTGTGCAGCGGCTGTGCGTGGCAGGGTCGGGCGCGAAGGTAAGGTCATGCATCTCGGCGTGGCGCCGCAGTGCATCGAGCACAATGCCCGGCTGGACCGTCGCCACCCTTGCGGCTGCATCCAGGCTGATGATCGAATGCATGTACTTGGAAAAGTCCAGTACGACGGCGACATTGCAGCATTGGCCGGCGAGGCTTGTTCCGCCTCCTCTCGAGAGCACTGGCGCACCATATTCACGACACGCGGCAATCGTCGCGATCACATCATCGACGTCACGCGGCAGCACAAGGCCGATCGGCACTTGTCGATAATTCGAGGCATCTGTCGCATACAGTGCGCGTGAAGCATCATCGAAGCGGACTTCGCCCCTGACTGTCCGCTTTAGCTTTTCCTCGAGTAATCTGCCCGCAGCAAAGGCTTCATGCGGATGCGCGACAGCACGCCCGGGAGAGGCTTGCAGAATCGGAAATGGCGAAGTCATCGTGCGGAGACCGTCCCCCCGGCCCGGGAAGTTTCCATCCGAGTGCCAGAAGAATTATAAGTTGCCGTTAGGTACTATCTATACTTGCTTGCGCAAACCAGCTTGAGGTGAAGCACGGTGTCGACTGACGGCAAAAAGTTTCGTTCTGCAGAGTGGTTCGGCCGCAGTGACCAGGACGGCGTCCTTCACCGAAGCTGGATGCGTAACCAGGGTTTTCCTGACGATGTTTTCGATGGTCGACCCGTCATCGGCATCTGCAATACCTGGTCCGAACTTACACCCTGCAATGCTCACCTGAGGACTCTGGCCGAGCGCGTGAAACGCGGCGTGTGGGAGGCGGGCGGCTTCCCGCTCGAGTTTCCTGTCATGTCCGCCGGTGAGACATTGCTGCGGCCAACCGCCATGCTTTTTCGCAACCTGATCAGTATGGATGTCGAGGAATCCATCCGCGGAAATCCTCTCGATGGTGTCGTGTTGATGTGCGGCTGCGACAAAACGACCCCAGCGCTCGTCATGGGCGCGGCCAGTTGTGATATCCCGACCATCGTCGTGTCGGGCGGCCCTATGCTCAATGGGAAATTTCAAGGGCGTGATGTCGGCTCCGGTACAGATGTGTGGCGCTTCAACGCAGATGTGAAAGCCGGCAGAATGTCGCAGCAGGATTTCTTCAATGCCGAGGCGTGCATGGCTCGCTCCGCTGGCCACTGCATGACCATGGGTACTGCTTCAACCATGGCCGGTATGGTCGAATCACTCGGACTTTCGCTGCCGCACAATGCAGCGATCCCGGCAGTCGACTCGCGACGATCTGTTCTTGCTCACCTGTCAGGCAGGCGCATCGTCGAAATGGTGAAAGAAGACCTGCGTATCTCGAAAATTCTGAAGCGCGAGAATTTCGAGAATGCTGTGTGTGTCAACGGCGCACTGGGTGGCTCAACCAATGCGGTCATTCACCTGCTCGCTTACGCCGGTCGCGTCGGCATACCCTTCACGCTCGAAGATTGGGACAAGCTCGGTCACAATGTGCCAACGCTCGTCGACCTGATGCCCTCCGGCAGATTCCTGATGGAAGACTTCTATTACGCTGGCGGCCTGCCGGCGGCTATCCGGACGCTGGGTGAAAATGGCTACATCCATTGCGACGCACAGACGGTCAACGGCAAGACGCTCTGGGAAAATTGCAAGGACGCCCCCAACTGGAACAAAGAAGTGATTCGTACTATCGATAACCCGCTCGTCGCGCATGGCGGCGTAGCTGTCCTGAAGGGCAACCTGGCTCCTGACGGCGCGGTGCTGAAGCCTTCGGCCGCTTCGCCTCACCTGATGAGGCATCGGGGACGTGCAGTGGTTTTCGAGAGCATAGAACACTATCATGAGCGGGTGGACCAGCCCGATCTCGACATCGATGAAAACTCCATAATGGTCTTGAAAGGCTGCGGGCCTAAGGGCTATCCGGGCATGGCCGAAGTGGGCGCAATGAGCCTGCCTGCGAAGCTTCTGGTGCGCGGTATCACTGACATGGTGCGCATCTCGGACGCGCGGATGAGCGGCACTGCTTTCGGGACCGTCGTGCTCCACGTAAGCCCGGAGGCTGCCGTTGGTGGCCCGTTGGCGCTGGTGCAGGATGGAGACTTTATCGAACTTGATGTTGAAGCCAGGCGCCTTCATCTCGATGTCTCAGATGAAGAACTTGCGCGAAGACGTGGCCAATGGAATTCAACTTCGCTGCCGTTCCAGGGAGGTTACCAGCAGATGTATGTGGATCACGTCATGCAGGCACATAAGGGCGCTGATCTCGATTTCCTGGTCGGCTGCAGGGGCACAACCGTTACTCGTGAATCACACTGAGCCATCAAAATAGCTGCATCAGATCAGTGGTGCAAGACTCGCAATTTTATTCCGCCAGGGTTCACCAGCTATGACCAAGGGTTCAATCTTCGCTACGTATCCAAGTTTGAAGGATCGCGCCATCCTGGTGACGGGCGGCGCAACCGGAATAGGCGCGGCGATCGTCACCGCGTTCGCCAGCCAGGGATCCAGGGTCGCCTTCATGGATATCCAGAACGATGCTGCTGAGAAACTGGCGAGCGCTCTTGCCGCCCAAGGCTTTAAAGTGCCGATCTACTATCCATGCAACCTTACCGACATCGAGGCTCTACAGCAGACGGTCTCCCAGGTTCTAGATAAGTTTGCCGGGATAGATGTCCTCGTCAACAATGCAGCGAACGATACTCGTCATTCGATAGCAGAAGTTACATCAGAGTCCTGGGACCAGTCCATCGCCATCAACCTGAAGCCGCAATTCTTCATGGCACAGGGCGTCATTCCTGCGATGAAAAAGGCGAAGCATGGATCGATCATCAACATGAGCTCGATCTCATGGATGATTCCTTCCATCGGATTGCCCATGTACATCACCGCCAAAGCTGCAATCGTTGGCATGACGCGAACGCTCGCGCACGAACTGGGTCCCGATAACATTCGCGTCAACGCTGTACTGCCCGGCGCGATCCTGACTGAACGCCAGAAGAAGTTGTGGTTCACACCTGAGTACGAAAATGAGACATTGAAAAACCAGGCGCTCAAACGGCTCATCCAGCCGGATGAAGTTGCACGCCTGGTCTTGTTTCTGGCTGCGGACGACAGCAGCGCAATCACCAACCAGGGTTATGTCATCGATGGAGGCTGGGTTTAACCGTGACAGCTGCTCCTTTCTTACTCATCCAATTTCGATGACAACGAATCATTCAGCGGCTAGAACGATATCCGATAGCAGTAAGCGTATTGGCCGGGTGCATCTTTCGGTACCTGTATATGCAGGCCGTCGGGTTGCTGCGTAAATTTCAGCTCAGCTCCAGTATCGAGCAGGGTGACGCCGCTGACCGCGCGGGCGCCTGCAGTATTGCTGCTCAAACTGTGGATGACGGCGTCCCCGTTCGTCGGCCACTCCATCTCAATGGCATAAAGCTTCTGGCCCTTTGTCGTGAAGCGGAAGTCCTCCGGCGTATACGTAATCGTGTCGGTATCGTGAAATGATCCCGCCTTCACCTGCGTAGGTCCTTCACCATACACCGTCCACGGCCGTGTGCCGTACACGGCTTCGCCATTGATCTTGAGCCAGCCGCCAACGCTGCGCAGAACCTGCTGCACGCCCTCAGGAATCGTTCCATCCGCGCGCGGTCCAATGTTCATCAGCAGGTTTCCGTTCTTGCTGATAATGTCCGCCAGCTGCTTCACAATAAAATCGGGAGTTTTGAAGTTATCGTTTTCAATATAACCCCATGACTTATTGCTGACCGATGTATCAGTCTGCCAGTAGAAAGGAAGAATCTCTGCTGTCTGGCCGCGCTCAAAATCAAGGACAGCTGAGTTTTCGGCCATGTCAACCAGCTTGTAGTTGATCACGCCGACGGTCCCGCGCTTGGTCGATTCGTTGTAATAGAATGACGCGAACTTGGCGAGATACGGCCGGATAGAGGCCTGTCCGATCCACCAGTCGAAATACATCAGGTCAGGATGATATTTCTCGACGATCTCCGCATCACGCGCCAGCCAGTCATTAGCATAAGCGGGACTCACATAGGTCCAATCCGTGGATAACTCGTCGTGCTTCGAAAGACGCGTATGCGCCGGACCATAGAAGGCGGCGTACTTGGGATCGTTGACGTCGGAGGGCTGCTTACGGCCGCCTTCGAGGAACCAGTCATGCTCCACGCGATGAGAGGATGCTCCAAGATGCAGCCCCTGGGCTCGCACGGCTGCAGCCAGTTCACCTACTACATCACGCTGCGGGCCCATCTTCTTCGCTGTCCAGTCAGAGAGGCCGCTGTCATACATGGCAAACCCATCGTGATGCTCAAAGACGGGCACGACATAGCGGGCGCCGGAATCCTTGAAGAGCTGTGCCCACGCGGCAGGATCAAAATGTTCAGCCTTGAATTTCGGGATGAAGTCTTTGTAGCCAAACTGCGTCAGGGACCCATACGTAGCGACGTGATGCTTATTGATTTCCGATCCTTCCAGGTACATTTCGCGCGGATACCATTCACTGCCATATGCAGGAACCGAGTAAACACCCCAGTGAATAAAAATGCCGAACTTCGCATCCTTGTACCACTCCGGCACTGTGTAGGTCGTAAGCGATTGCCAGTTTGGCTGGAAGGGTCCTTCATTCGCGACTTTATCGACAATCTCAAGCAGTGCATTGCGCTGCTTATCGTACTTGGAACTCGCCTTTTGCCACGCTTCATCTATCGCAGCAGGGGTCTCACTGGCAGTTGGCTGATCCTGCGGGAGGCTCTGCGCAGCCGCAATGCGTAGAGCGGCTGAGGAAGATAGCAAAGCAAGTAATGTTAGTTTTATCAGCTTGCCAGCACGATGCGGGCAGTGGGCGATCCTGTTTCTATCAGCTATAGAAAATGGTGACATGGCACTCTTCCTCACGCACAGAGTCTTAAGCATTTGCTGGTTGATACAAGCGACTTAGGCAGACTCGAGAATAATATTGGCATATTGCGTAGTATCGCCAGTCCGAATCAATCCGATTGCCAGCGGTACCTTCTGCTTCAATTCAAGATGAGACACAAATTCAAGCGGTATAGATCCTAACAGCGCTCGCGTTCGCGCCACCTGTCGAGCAGAATTGCCCGCGATAAATTCGGAAGCCATCCAGGCCCGCCCCACCTGGAAATTCTGCAGCACCGCCTCAACCACCTGGGCTACCTGCGGCACGTCGTCGACAAGAGAGATATCGATAGTTTCGACGCCGGGCCAGAAAGGGAAGCCCCGGTCAGCGATGACCAGCAGATTTGTGTGACGTACACGGCATAATAGCGACTGGATAGATGGGTTGAGAATACCTGTCTTGATCACGACGCTCCTCGGCACCTTCGGCCTGTTGCATGGATTGGCCTATCCAATCTACCGTACTTGCGTGAGCTTCGAGAGCAATCCATCCACCGCAGAAAGTTCCTCAGCGCGAATCGATGCGCACCACCACTTCTGGCACTACACTCCAGAGGAATACGAATGGATTGATGGATCGATGGCCGCGCTGCAGAGAGACTTTCTCGCAGGCGAGCTCGAGCAGTTGGCTCAGACCGCGGAAATCGCCGGTGTGATAAGCGTACAGGCGCGGCAATCGCTCGAAGAGACGCAATGGTTGTTGCATATTGCAGAGATAACGCCTCTGGTGAGAGGAGTGGTCGGCTGGGCTCCCCTCGCCGACAAGCAATTTGCGACGATGCTCGAGAAACTGCGGGAACAGCCGTTGCTCAAAGGCCTGCGGCACGTGCTGCAGGCTGAGCCGGATTCATACATGCTGAGCGATGCTTTCAATAGAGGGTTAGCTCTCCTTGAAAACACCGGCCTGGTGTATGACGTGCTGGTAGTCGAACGTCAGCTTGCGTCGGCTATTGCACTGGTCGACCGCCATCCCGGACAAAGGTTCGTACTGGACCACATGGCCAAGCCAGTCATCGCCGCGGGAGTGTTGGAGCCATGGCGGTCACGCATGCAGGAACTGGCCAAACGCGAGCATGTCTATTGCAAATTATCGGGCCTGGTAACGGAAGCCGACTGGCAGACCTGGACAGTTGATGGACTGCAGCCCTATGTGGATACAGTGCTCGAATGCTTCGGCCCAAAGCGTTTAATGGTCGGCTCGGATTGGCCGGTGTGTACGGTCGCGACTACGTACGCGGGATGGTTTGAGGCGCTCCAGCTGCTGCTCCGCGGCCTCTCCTCTTCAGAGAAGGAACAGATTTTCGGACGCACGGCAACCGATGTTTACCGGCTGGATCAGTTCTAGAGCCCGTGCTCAGCGCAAATCGCCATGATCTGGCGAATGTGATGGCGGCCGTGCACCAGTTGAAATTTTCGCCACTGCTGCATACTCATGGGACCCATCACGCCATGCGTAACAGAGCGGCCACGTCCGAGCGTACGTTCACTCTCCGCGATCACATCACCAAGCGCCGAAATTGATTCTGAGATAGAAAGCGCCAGCTCCTGTCCGCCCTGCCGTATTGTGTCCGAGGCTGGTTCTACAATCGACGGCGCGACCTGTCCGGATGGGAAATAACCGGCGCTGATCACGATAAACCGCATGCACTTCTGCTTGAATGTTGCAGGCTTGCGGGTAGGTGTGCCTCTAGCAAGGCGTTCCTTCACTATGTCGCTCGTGCCCTTGTAAGTGAGTAGAAGATGTTCAACTATCTGCTGGATACACCATGCATTTGGCCTCCGCAACGGACGCCACTGTGTCTGCTCCGGGGTGAGGCCCTGCACCAATGCACAGAATTCACTCCGCAGTCTGTCGAGAGTATGGTCGAGTTCGGGCGACTTCGAAGTTGACAAGCAGTACTATCTCTCGGACAAGGTGCACAGCGCACATCATCGCACAAGCACCTGGATTGCATCCGCCCTACGCCGGTAGATCTGTTGTCGTCGGAAAGTCATGTTGCGCACGGCCTACGTCACCGTCGTACTTGACCGTGCTTTTAAATAATTCGAATCGTCCGTCCTGGAACTGCCTGCCGTGGTCGCGCAGGGCCTGCATCTGCGTCTCGGTCAGTGGCTTGAAATCGCGCACGATTGCAAGGTTTTGATCAAGGACGCCCATCGAATCCATACCACTGATGGTAGTCGCTATCCCGGGAACGCTCATCGCATAGGAAAGTGCTTCGGTCGGCGTTAGCGCACCTTTTGAGATCATCTCTCCTGAGCCGCCCATACTCTTCATGCCGAAAACCGCGAGGCCGCGTTCACGGGCAACCGGCAATACATTCTTTTCAAAGCTCCGGAAACTTGGATCGAGTGCATTCAGCGGCATCTGGATAGTGTCAAATGCGTAGCCGCGCTTAAGCATGTCCAGGTGGATGATGGGATTCTTGTGGCCGGTAAACCCGACAAAGCGGACCTTACCTTGTTGTTTAGCCTTGGTCAGTGCTTCCAGTACACCATCGGGAGCATAGATCTTTTCCGGATCGTTGTAATAGACGACCTCGTGCACCTGCCACACATCAAGATGATCGGTCTGCAGGCGAACGAGCGATTCTTCCAGCATCCGCATGGCAACCTTCTGATCACGGCCATGGGTGCAGACCTTGGTCATGATGATGGCCTTGTCGCGCTTCCCCTTCAACGCAGTGCCGACACGTTCTTCACTCACGCCCTTGTGGTACTCCCACGCGTTGTCGAAAAAATTTATGCCGTGATCCATTGCTTTCGCGATCATATTATTGACTTCAGGCTGTCCGGCCGCGGTGCCGAGGTGGAACCCGCCCATGCCAATGATTGAAACATCTAGACCTGTCTTGCCCATAGGCCGCTTCGGCACCATGAAGCTGCCAACGTCTGCGCCGCTCTCGCTCTCTTTACCTGTAACGATGGGCCCTGCTACTTTATCGCCTGGCATCACCACGGAAGCTCCTGTCATTGCCGCACCCTTGATAAACCCGCGTCGGCTGATATCGGGGCCAAACTTACCTGGTTCCTGCATGTGTCTTTTTCCTGATGGGCTGTACTGTAACTCGGTGTCTTACTACTCGGATGATGTTAGGAAGAAACCTGCGGCCAGGCACGGCCAGTGTTGTCAACCTCGTGGATCATTTCCTTCACCTCGACTGACATCATGTCGATAGGGAAGTCGTGCGCCAGCCGCGCCTCCGGGTTATCGAACTTGATTGAAGTCTTGTAGAGCTCGAACCGCCCATCCCCGGCATAATATTTGCACCGCTCACGCAATGCCTGCATTTCA
Organism: Acidobacteriaceae bacterium; assembly: GCA_963692885.1. Lineage (GTDB taxonomy): Bacteria > Acidobacteriota > Terriglobia > Terriglobales > Acidobacteriaceae. Next base: position 4,651,279 of record OY843586.1, on the reverse strand, counting down.
TCTGCGCTCAGCGGGGTGAAGTTCTGCGCGATCTGCAGATTCTGTTCAAGGATGTGCATCTCTTCAACGCCGGTGATCGTGGTAGCGACCGGCAGACTCATGGCGTAGCGAAGCGCCTCCTGTGCAGTGAGGACACCCTTCTGCACGGGCTCGCCGTGGCCACCGATCGGCTTCATGCCGAGCGGCGCAATCCCGCGCTGGTTCAGCACGGGCAGCACTTTCTGCTCAAAGCTCATGAACGTGGAGTCGAAAGGATTAAGCGGCATCTGCACAGCATCAAACGGGAACCCTGTGTCCAGCATGGCCAGGTGCAGGTCCGGATCCTTGTGGCCTGTGAACCCGAAGAACCGTACCTTGCCCTGCTCCTTCGCCTTCAGCATGGCCTCCGCAGCACCACCTTTGCGGATGAAGAGTTCAGGGTCATTCTGAAAGGTCACCCCGTGGATCTGCCAGAGGTCAAGATGATCCGTCTGCAACCGGCGCAAAGACTGTTCAAGCATCTGCAGCGCAAGAGAACCGTCGCGTCCATGGGTGCAGACCTTGGTCATCAGAAAAGCCTTTTCGCGCAGGCCTTTCAGCCCAAGCCCCAGCCATGATTCAGATTTGCCGCGGTTGTACTCCCAGCAATTGTCGTAGAACGTTATGCCGCCTTCGACTGCACGATGAACAATCTCGATTGCCGTCTTTTCATCCTTGGCCGCGCCTAGGTGATGGCCACCAAGTCCAAGGGCCGAGATTTGAACACCGGTCTTGCCGAAGTTCCGCAACGGAATAGAGGGCATACAACTCCTTCAAAAACATGCAGCGATAAACTTGCGCTGACGTATCTAGGATGCAGCTTCGGGCGCCGCTCCATTACGGCAATGCGTGGTCCGGGGTGCTGCTTTCGCCGGATCAAATCCTGATCGAGTAGACCTTGGAAGCCCATCACAGCCCTTAGCCCGCCGACCGCGCGCCCTGCCCACACTCCAAACCGCTATACTTCGTTGGGCTGTAACGCAGCGATCTTTGTCTGACGAGAAAGCGTGCGCAGCACCGGAGGCACCGTGAACAATCTTTTTTCCCGCAGAGCATTTGCACGTTTACTGGGAGCGACTGCCGGCGTCGCCGCACTCCCCACCATCACAACCGGTTCAGCGCAGGCCCAGAGTATGAGCGGCACCACTGCAGCACTCGCCTTTCCGCAGGGATTTCTGTGGGGTTCGGCCACTGCGTCGTACCAGGTCGAAGGCGCAGTTAAAGAAGATGGCCGCGGCTCTTCGATCTGGGATACCTTCTCGCACACGCCCGGTAAAACGCACGATGGCGACACCGGCGACGTAGCTGATGATCACTACCACCTCTACAAAGAAGACATCGCCATCATGAAGGGGCTGGGCTTGAAGACCTATCGCTTCTCCATTGCGTGGTCGCGCGTCTTTCCGATGGGCACCGGCACACCCAATCCAAAGGGACTCGACTTCTACAACGCTATGCTCGATGACCTGCTGGCCGCCGGCATTGAACCCTACTGCACGCTCTACCATTGGGACCTGCCGCAGGCGCTCGAAGACAAAGGCGGCTGGCAGAACAAGGACACGGCAAAGGCCTTCGCAGACTACGCCGGTTACACTGCCGGAAAACTCTCCGGCAAGGTCAAACACTTCATGACCATGAATGAGATCAGCACCTTCGTCGAGCTGGGCTATCGCACAGGCACCCATGCCCCGGGGCTGAAGCTGGATGCAGCGAAGGTTGCGCAGGTAAACCACAACGCGGTCCTCGGCCATGGCATGGCAGTGCAGGCTATCCGTGCAGCGTCGAAGCCGGGAACGAAGGTCGGATCCGCAGAGAACGTCATCGCCACGTCGCCGGTCTTCGATTTACCCGAGCATGTGGAAGCCGCGACCAAAGCCATGCGCGAAGAGAACGCCAGTTATCTCACTGTCATGCGCGAAGGCAGATATACAGACCAGTATCTGAAACGGCTGGGTGCGAATGCGCCGAAATTCACGCCGGACGAATTGAAGATCATCGGCAGTCCGCTCGACTTCCAGGGAATCAATATCTACCAGCCCACATGGGTCCGCGCAGACAGTTCGGAAAAGGGATACGCTGTGGTGCCGAATCCGGCTTCGTATCCCCACATGTACAGCGACTGGCTCACCATCGGTCCGGAGGCGTTGTACTGGGCGCCGAAGCTGGTCAACAAGCTCTGGGATGTGAAGGAAATGTACATCACGGAGAACGGCGCATCGTCTGCCGACGTGCTGACGCCAGAGGGCACGGTGCTCGATACCGACCGTGTGATGTATCTGCGCAATTACCTGACGCAGCTGCATCGCGCTGTAAGTGAAGGGGTGCCGGTCAAAGGCTACTTCCTGTGGAGCCTGCTCGATAACTACGAGTGGGCGGACGGCTACCAGAAGCGCTTCGGCATCCACTATGTCGACTTCAAAACGCAGAAAAGGACCCCGAAACTGAGTGCGCATTTCTACAGGTCGGTGATCGAGCGGAACGGTCTGTAAGAGTTTTTCCGGGTCTGCAGCCGCATTGTCAGTAAGAGCGGATCCTAAATTGGAGTTGTCATCCGGAGCAAGACCGAAGGACCTGCGTTTTCTCCGCCGGCCGCCGCGTCCATTAACGGACGCGGGTGGCCAGCTTCGAACACCCGCGTCGCAGGAATGTGCGTTTATTCCCTGAGAACATGCTGCTGGTCTCGCCCCGATGATGGCATCCCAAATGCTCTTGACAGGCGGTTGGTTGCGCTGCACCAGGAGAGAGCATGTCTTCCATTCTTCAGGATCTTCGCTACGGCCTTCGCCAGCTGCTCAAAGCACCCGGCTACACCCTCACTGCTGTCCTGACCCTCGCACTCGGCATCGGCGCTACGACCGCACTCTTCAGCATCGTGGACGGCGTCCTGTTGAAGCCACTGGCGTATCGTGACAGCAGCCGGCTGGTCGCAGTGTGGGAGAAAGTTCGTTTTCTTCAGAAGCTGTGGCCGTACGATGGACCCAATCCACGGCACGCGGATATCTGGCGCCAGCAGGCAAATACTTTCAGCGACCTGACCATCCTTGAGCAGAACGCTGCCGGAGTCAGTCTGCATGGAGATCATCCGCGCAATGTTGGCCGCGTCTTGGCCCAGCCGAACCTGTTTGATGTCCTCGGAGTGCAGCCGGTGCTGGGGCGCAATTTCCTGACCGAAGAAGCGGTTGCCGGGCATGATAATGTCGCCATCATCTCCTGGAATCTATGGCAAACCCTTTTCAACGGGAATCCGAACGTCATTGGTCAATCGATTCATATGTCGGGAACCAACCGGCAGGTCGTTGGCGTCCTCCCCCAGAATTTTTATTTTCCCAAGGCTAACGAGCTTGCCTCGCAGCCACAGCCCGGGCAACTCCCGCCGCCCGACCTGTTCATCCCACTCGTCCTGGACCTGAACGAATTTGGCTGGAACAGCGACTATGGCAACTATGTCGTCCTCGGCCACTTGAAGCCGGGAGTCACCATCGCGGCAGCGCAAAACCGGTTGAACGTCCTCCAGGAGCAGATCGCGCGGCAGGTCCCTCCCAACCAGATGGATGGCCCGGTGAAGGGCGCGCTCGCCTCCTACGTGCAGCCGCTGAAGGAAGTGATTGTCGGCCGAACCGCGCCGCGGCTGTGGCTGCTGCTGGCAGCTATGGTGAGCGTATTGCTCATTGCGTGCGTCAACCTGGCCAACGCCCAGCTGGCACGGTATGTGGCCCGCGACCGCGAAGCAGCACTGCGGTCGGCTCTGGGAGCTTCATCCGCGCAATTACTGCAAAGTGCTCTGGCGGAGGTCGCGATACTTTCGGCAACCGGCGGCGTCCTCGGCGTCTGCCTGGCTGTATTCGCCGTCCATCGCTTCGCAAGTTACGCGCAAATTGCGGTGCCACGTTCGGGGGCGGTCGAGATCAATGTCGGCGTGCTGGCAGTCTCGGTATTGCTGACCGTCGGCGCCTCCTTCATCTTCGGCGTCCTGCCAGCGACGCGCACTCTGCGGGCACAGCCGCAGCAGGCCCTGCAGGCAAGTGGGCGCGGCTCCAGCTCGCGCGGCAGCAACCATTTGCGACGAATACTTGTAGGGCTGCAGGTGTTCGCATGTACAACGCTGGTCTTGGTCGCAGGGTTATTTGCGAGAAGCCTGATCCATCTGTCTACCTCTGACAAGGGTTTTTCTACTGGCAACGTCATTGCCGCCGATGTTGCACTGCCGAGCCAGGCATTCGACGACGCTGCACGCGCCAGCTTCGATGACGGCGTGCTCGGAAAGCTGAGGGAGATCCCGGGAGTACAGTCGGCAGCGCTCGTCAGCTACATGCTGCTCGAAGGCGGAAGCTGGATCGACGGGGTGAATCCAGTCGGGCATGAAGATCGCGGGACCCTGGCAAACTACCGCTGGATTTCTCCCGGGTATTTTGCAACCCTGCAGCAAAAACTGCTTGCAGGGCGGGACCTGGACGAACGTGATAGGAAGGCGAAGTCAGCCGTTATCTCTCAGGCAACGGCCAAGGTAGCATGGCCCAACCAGGATGCACTCGGGCGACAGTTCCAGCGCAATGGCGTCACCTACACTGTGGTCGGTGTAGTAGGAGATGCACGCAATAATTCGCTGCGGGAAACACCGGCGAACATGGTCTACGTGCCGTACTGGGATAGTCCCCCCTACCGGCCACACTTCCTGGTGCGATCCACGCAGGATCCCTCGACATTGACCACCGCCGTTCGCAATGCCATCTGGAACTACAACCCCGACGTCACCATCGCCCGCGTGCATACTCTCGATGACCAACTGCGGGATTCGCTCGCACCCGAGCATCTGCAGACCACCATCTTTATCGCCTTCGGTGCGGCGGCCCTTCTGCTCGCACTGCTCGGCATTTATGGCACGCTGAGCTATGCAGTCGAAGCGCGCACGCGGGAGGTCGGAATCCGGATGGCGCTCGGCGCGACAAGGGGAAGCGTCTACGTCCTGATGCTCGGCATGATTGCTATTCCGGTCGCCGTCGGCCTGGCGCTGGGCTGGGGCGCAAGTCTGGTCATCGGCACCAGTCTGTCGGCATTGCTTTACGGCACGACGCCGGCAAACCTGGCCGTGGCTGTCCCGGTTCTGCTCGTCTTTGCCGCAGCCGCGTTGATTGCGACACTGGTGCCCTGCCGCCGCGCAGCCTCTATCGAACCAGTGGAGGCGCTCCGGGCTGAGTAGCCATACAGACCGCATACAGAACTGTCATCCGCTTTCTAGCTCATTGCCCTTCGAAGCTACCCCCTCTTGAGCTGTCCGCTTCTCCAGCTATCCTGTCCCTGGCTATCCGCCAAGATGCTTCGCGAAGAAGTCCGCCATGATCCGGTCCGCTTCCTTTGCCTCCGGCAGCTTCGGATCATTCCAGAATGCATGCGGCAATGCTTCGAAAACCACCAGCTTCTCGTCGACACCGGCGTGCAGAAAGGCCCGGTCGAGGATCGTTGTCCCGCTCAGCAGGATGTCGCGGGTGCTGCTGATGAACAGCGTCGGCGGCAGGCCATGCAGGTCCGCGAATACCGGCGACAGCACCGGGTCCTGCGGGTTCGTTGTCCCCACATACGGACTTGGCTCCGGCGTTGGCGATCCCACGGCCAGGTAGCCCGAGAAGCCATTCAGCGCGAAAATATTGTATGAGTCCCCCGTCCGGCTGAAGTCTCCCATGCCGGAAAATACGCCCAGGGCCGCCGGCTCAGGCAGCCCAACCTGCTTCACTTTCACAGCAAACTCCGCCGTCAGTATGGCGCCAGCCGACGTGCCATAGACCGCAATATGTTCCGGTTTGTATGTCTTCAGCACCTCTTTGTAGACGGCAACGGCATCTTCCAGTCCAGCCGGAAAGGGATGCTCCGGCGCCAGCCGATAAAGCACGGCCACAACTTTTGTCTGGGTCAGGTTGGCGAGCGGGATAGTCTCCGTCAGCGAGCCGGAATCAGAATTAAAACCGCCGCCATGGAAATTCAGTAGTACATGGGCCTGGTTCGCTGCCGGCGTTTGCATCGGCGTAATCACCCGCACCGGGACGCCGGCGATCGTGTCCTCTTTGACTGTCGCCGGGTACAGTTGGCGCGAGATCTCTCCGGCCCCGTTCTGCCACTTGTCTGTCCCGCTGCGGCGGTCGGCCAGCGATGTGTGCTTGTCTTCGTCGGTCGCAGGACGGGCAAGAACTTTCTGCGCCTCCGGACTGATTGTCGTTGGCACCGGCACGACGCGCGTCACGTGCGCCGTCCCCTGCGCGTCAATGTAGCTTGAATTCGTCTTCGGCGCAGTGGCCTCAGTCGTCTGGCCAAACAAAGCCGGAGCAATCACCAGCGAAACCGAGACCAAACCGTACAGGCAGATGCGGGAATTCTTCTTCATAAAACCTCGGGGCCTTGAGCCTTCCTTATGCCATTTCAGACCAAAGCATTTGGCAGAAGAAGTATCGGCCCCGCTTTCCCATTTTGACAACTCGGTCACTGCGAAACCTTCCCTTTTTCCTGTTCATCTTTCCTGGCTGTGGATTTCTCGGAAAATCCCATCTTGTGAAAAACTGCGCACGCACTGCACCTATGCAGATGCGCTCGAAACCACTATTTCCGCTTACTGTTCGGAATTTCCTTCACAGGTAGTTCTGTGGATTGTGGGTGACGAGAACAACTGGACGCACCTGACCGGGGGATTGACACCTCTTCCTGCTTTCCCTCATCGCTCATGGCCACTTTTGGAAATCTGGACCACGCCTCGCATAGCTTCTGCAGCGGGTTTTGGGACGGTTTCCCACTTTTCCGAGCCAAACGGTTACTGCTGCTGTGAATACTTACTTTTCTTTCTTAGAAGCAGTAGTCGTTTCTTGACCGCACCCGTGGTTGTTCGCGAAAAGGCAGGCGAACGCCCGTGCTTTCCGCAAAAACTCCGGTGTCTTCCACCGGTCGCGCTGGTGTAGAGTGTGGTCAGTCGCGATCTGCATCGAAGGAGCCCGAAACATGCCAGCCGTAGGACTTGAAACAGACCAGCACACCGCACAGGGCTTTGCCATGGAGATCAGCGTCAGCCGTTCCGAACTGCTCCGCGAACTGACCGCAACCCAGTCCGTAGTCGAACGCAAAACCACTATCCCGATCCTGTCGAACTTCCTGCTGGAGGCTTCGGTCGAGGGCGATGAAGGCAAGCTCACCATTACGGCCACTGACCTCGACCAGAGCATCAAGACCTCCTGCAAGGCGAAGGTCAAAAAGCCCGGCTCGTGCACCATCCCGGCACGCAAACTGTATGACTACATCAAGCTGCTGAGTGACGGCGATATCTCGATCAAGCTGATGGACAACCACTGGGTCCAGATTCGCTCAGGCCGCTCGAATACCAAGATGGTCGGCATGGCCCGCGCCAACTTCCCGCAGGTGGCCGAGTTCCCCGCAGTCGGTCTCACCAGAATTTCTGTCGTCGCGCTGAAGAGCATGGTTTCCAAAACCATCTTCGCTATCTCGAATGAAGAGTCGCGCTACACCCTGAATGGCGCGCTCCTCATCCTGAAGGCCGAAAGCCTCGCGATGGTCGCAACCGACGGTCACCGCCTGGCCCATATCGAAAAGACTGGCGAAACCCTGACGAACATCAACGGCGAAAAGAAGACGCTGATCCCACGTAAGGCGCTCTCCGAACTGCAGTCGCTGCTTTCAAACACGGAAGAAGAAGCGATTGAGTTCGCAGATGACGAACACACACTCTTCTTCAAGGTCGGTCCGCGCACTCTCACCTCGCGCAAGCTGACCGGGCAATTTCCCAACTACGAAGCCGTTCTGCCGCGCGACAACAACAAGTTCGCCGTTGTCCGCAGCGAAGACCTGATGGGATCCATCCAGCGTGTCGCCCAGTTCGCTGATGAACGCTCCGGCGCCATCAAGATGCGGCTCGAGAATAACGAGATGAAGATCTCGTCGTCGTCGACCGAGTCCGGCGAATCGGAAGACACGATCGAAACACCCTATACCTTCGACCCGCTTGTCGTCGGCTTCAACTCGCAATACCTGATCGACTTTCTGAAAGCGACCGGCAACACAGGCGAAGTGCGGCTTGAATTTAAAGACGCGCAATCCGCCGGCCAGATGCGCCCCGAAGATCCCGCCGATGACTTCAAGTACCGCTACATCATCATGCCTATGCGCATCTGAGTACTGGCCGTACGGGCGGACACGCCTTTGGCGATAGAGCCAGAACAAAGAGAGGGTGACGCTGGAAGAAAGCGTCGCCCTTTTTCGTTGATGGTCAGAGCAATCATTTCCAGGCCCAGCCACAAGACCACAGACGCATTCTGTCATCCGGCTGAAGGGAGGCGCAGTGGCGGGACCTCCATTTCTCGATCTCTGCGGGACCAACCACCCTCGCCGATTAGAATCAGTCCCATGCCGATTGTTCTCAAAGATGGCACCTTCGACGCCCTGATTTTCGATTGTGACGGAACCCTGGTTGACACAGCTCCGGCCCATTACAGCGCCATTCGCCACGCCCTGCAGCGTATCGGTCGCGACATGGAATCCACCTGGTACTTCGACCGCGTTGGCCTCACACCGGATGCCCTGCTGGATGCCTACGAGGCGGAAGACGGCAGCCTTCCCATCTCCCGCACCGAATTGCTCAAGCCATACGCGGTCGCCTTCCAGCGCAGTTCCGACCAGTTGCAGGAGGTCAGTATCGTCGCCGACGTGGCGCGCGCCTGGAAGGGCAAAGTACCGATGGCCGTCGCCTCGAATGGTCAGCGAGGCAATGTCGAAAGCAGTCTCCAAAGTGTTGGCCTGCTCGACCTCTTCGACCCGCTGGTGACGGCGGAAGATGTCCGCCAGGGGAAGCCGGCGCCGGACATCTTCCTGAAAGCAGCGGAACGCATGGGCGTTAAGCCTAATCGCTGCATCGTGCTTGAAGATTCGGAAGAAGGTCTGGCTGCGGCTAAGGCTGCCGGTATGCAGTTCATCGATATCCGTGAAAGCTGGACGCCGGGATGGAAGAATCCGCCTGAACCTGCTCCGTGATAGAGCCTCAAGCATGTCCCTTGCCTTTTGCCTCTAAAGTGACTATAGTCAAGTGACCGGGGTTATCCATATGCCACTCGCAACATCCAAGTCACAATTCAAGGCCAAGGCCCTCGAGTTTTTTCGCGAAGTAGAAAATACTGGTGAACCGATCATCATCACCGATCGCGGTCGTCCTACGCTTGTACTGCGCCGCCATGTTGAGGAAGAGTCGTCGCCATTGGACAGGCTGAGCGGCACCCTGCTGTACTACGACCGGCCACTCGATCCTGTCGGTGAGGAGGATTGGGAAGCCCTGCATGATCGTGCTTGACACGCATGTCCTCCTCTGGTGGGCGACTCAGGAGAATGGGCGCCTCTCTGCCGCTGCCAATACTGTTCTCAAGGAAGAGCTGAATTCCGGTGAAATAGCGATCTCGTCTATCTCTGCCTGGGAGATCGCTATGCTCATCCAGCGCAAGCGGATCGCACTCGCCATGGATCTCCGTGAATGGCTTGCCACGGTCGGCCAGGTGCCTGGCGTGCGGTTCATACCCGTTGATAACGTGATCGCTGTCGAATCAGAAAGCCTGCCGGGAGAATTTCATCGCGACCCGGCAGATCGCATGATCGTCGCAACCGCGCGAAAACTCGGCAAGCCTCTCGTCACCATGGACGAAAAAATCCGCAACTACCCTCACGTACGAACGATCTGGTAGCGTCCGCCAGAAGGGCCACCAGCCCTGCAGCCCTTCTTGCGATTCAGCCTATTCCGGTGTCCTGCGCACTGTCGCCCGCTGCCGCTTCTTCACTGGCGGCGCCGAACTCGGCGGACGATTCTTGCCATTGCTGCGGCGGCCCGTTGATTCGATTACGCTGCGCATCCAGTAATCGCCATTCGCGTCTACTTCTATCCCGTGCACCTCGCGCTCAAAGCCCGGAAACCGCTTGCCGAATTCCTGGGTTGCGAGAATCAGCTTGATGACAGGACTGTCCGCACTGCCCAGACGTTCGCCCGGCATACTCACCGGGATACCCGGAGGATACGGAACCAGCATGACGCCGGCGATCCGGTTCGCCATCTCGGTAAATTTAACCTTCTCCGTTCCATTGCGTAACAGCTTCTGATAGGTCTGCGCTGGTGTCAGCACGGGTTGCGGATCGACATCGCAGGCCTCGCCTACCAGTGCCGGGATATTCATCTGCACCATTGCGGCATGCATCTCGTCGCTCAGATCTTTCAGTGTCACGTTGCGATAACGCGCGGGGTACTTCGCCACCAGGTCAGGCAGTGCTTCTTCCAGCGAGGCCTCACTGTCGTACAGCCGCTTGAACTCGAACAGGTTCTCAAGCAGGCTGCCCCACTTGCCTTTACTGGTGCCGACTGAGAACAGGACCAGGACGGTGTAATCGCCGGTTCGCGCGATCTCCACGCGCCTGCCATCCAGGAACTCGGTCAGGATCGCAGCCGGAATACCCCACTCGCCGACATGCCCTTGCGCAGTCACGCCGGGCATCAGGATGGTGACCTTGGTCGGATCCAGCATGCAGTAGTTGTCTTCGATATCCGCATCCTGAAACCCATGCCAATTGTCGCCTGGCTTCAATGTCCAGCAATGCGCATTGGTCGCCAGTATGCGATCCTGCGTTTCTTCAAACAGCTGCCGCTCACCTGTATCCGGGTTTGTCACATGGTCGGGCTGAAAGAGGCGGAAGAACCATCCGTCGCCATTTTCTGCTGCACGCAGACGATGTGCAATCGAAGACATGGCTTTGCGAAAGCTGATTGCGTCTTCAATGGTCTCATCCATCAGCGTCGGACCCGTCGGCTCGTCCATCATGGCCGCGGCGACGTCGAGCGAGGCGATCAGCGGATAGAAAGGCGAGGTCGTGCCATGCATCATGAACGACTCGTTGAACTGGTCGAAGTCGAGCGGCGCGCGCGCGCTTAGCTTGATGTGCACCATCGAGGCCATCGAAAAGGCAGCCAGCATCTTGTGCGTCGATTGCACCGCGAAGATAGCTGGACGGTTCGGCATCTCGTCCGGCACATCCATCGCAAAACGCCCACGATAAATCTGGTGAAACTTTGCGTAGGCATACCAGGCTTCATCAAAATGAACGCGCGGTACCGTCTTGGCGAGTTCTTCCACCACGCGGTTCACGTCATAGCAGAGACCGTCATAGGTCGAGTTGGTCACGACTGCGTACGTGGGATCCTTCGAGGCCGCACCATTCTTGAATGGACTCTTTTCGATGAGCTCCTGGATCGCTTCCGGACTGAAACGTTTGAGCGGCACCAGGCCGATCATGCCGTATCCATTGCGCGTTGGCTTGAAATACACCGGGCGTGCGCCTGTCACCGTAAGCGAGTGACAGATGGATTTGTGGCAGTTCGCATCAGCCAGGACAATGTCGTCCTGACCGATGACGCCGTGGCCGACAATCTGGTTCGATGTGGAGGATCCGCCAAGTACGTAAAACGTCCAGTCCGCGCCGAAGATGCGTGCAGCATTGCGTTCCGATTCGCCCGGAGGACCGATGTGATCGAGCCACGAACCGAGCGGCGAGGTGGAGATGCCGAGATCGGATCGCATGATGTTCTCGCCAAAAAAACGGTGGAACTCCATGCCGACCGGATGCTTCAGATAGGCGACACCGCCCATGTGTCCCGGCGCGTCCCAGGAGTAAGCACCCTGGTCGGTATACTTTTTCAGCTCGCGAAAATAGGGTGGCAGCAGCTGCTCTTCATAGCGCTCGACCGCAAAGTCCACGCGGTTCGCGATGAATGCTGGTGTATCACCAAACAGGTGAATATATTCATGCACCTGCTTGACTACTTCGAGTGGCAGCTCACTGACCAGCGTGCGATCGGCGATCAGAAATATAGGGACGCGTTTGTTGCGGCGGCGAACTGCGCGCAGAATCTTGATGGCAGCGCGTTCATCAAATTGCGTGTCGCTCTCGAGATCCCAGTCGAGCAGGATCGCACTATGCGAAGGGTCGGACTTCACCAGCGACAAACCATCTTCCGGCGTCGTCGTGCGAACAACCTCGTAGCCTTCCTTTTTGATTGCGTCGACCAGTCGCTCCATGGCGCGATCGGAAACAGAGTCCGTTCCACCTACTTCGCTCGCAATCAGTAATACCCAGTCTCCTTCTGCCATTACACCTCTCGATTCATTTTGCCTCTCACCCGATGGTAAAGGTTTGCGGTGCCGGGTGCCGGCGGAACTGCGCAGCCGCAATTCACGACACAGTAAATCTGCGGGATCCCTGTCTAAGGTTGTTCCGTTTCCGGCTTCTGCGGAGTCAGCTGCGAGATGCTCAACATATTGCCGTCCGGATCGCGCAGCCATGCGATGCGGGCACCATTGGGTGCCGTCCAGATGTTCAACTCGTTGTCATCATTCAGGCCCACAAACTTCTCGAAAGCCACGCCCGCCAGTCGCAGCTCGCGCACAGTCGCCTCCACGTCGTCCACATCCCACCCGAGTATGGTGTAGCTGGGAGGCTGCACGTCTTTGACCATGGTGGCGCGGAGCATTACGCCGTTGGCATCGAAAATGAGGGCAAACGGCAGCTCTTCGCGGAGCAGGGTCAGGCCAAGCACGTCCTTGTAGAAATGGCGCGCGCGCGCAGCATCACTGACGCCAACAAACGCGACAATCTTCGCCTGCTGCAATGCCATCCGAGTCTCCGTGTAAGCCTATCGGAATCGAGGATACAGCAGAATGATTGCGCCTGCATGAAATGGGGTTGGCGGCTGAAGAAGGATGATAAAAACAGGCGCCCTTGAACGCGAGAGCCGGACAAGAAAATGGCCCTGCGCGAAGACGCAGGGCCGTGAATTTATCCGGCAGCGGCTACTGCCACTGGTTTTCACCGCGCGGGCAGCCTTTTCCATCACTCACAGCCGACACCAGCGCATCCTTCGCGCTGACGGTGCGGTCCCAGCAATGGCCCTCGGTATCCCGGTAGGTATACGTCTCAGTGCTTGTGTCAATTGGCTCGGATGTAAGATTTCCCGATGCATCGAACACCAGCATGTCGACCGGCTTCACTTCATCTGTCATCGTGCTGGATGCGAATACATAGTCGAAGAACGCATATTGCACGTTGTCCGTCAGCTTCTGGTCGACTGCGATCGTCTCCGATCCCGAGTTGTCCGGGTTGATCGTCTCGCTGAATGTGTAGGTGAGCGGGAAGGTCAACTGTTCCGCCTTTGAGAAGGAAAGCCAGCCATCCTGTGTAGTCGATTTCTGGCCGGCCAGGGTCACCTGCTTCACCACCTCGGAAGTCGCCGTATACACCTGCGAATTGGAGAACCTCAGAGAACTGTCGACCGTCGTCGCAACCTTGCCATGCGATGTGTTGACGTAGCCCGCGACCTGGTAGGATTGCGCATCTGTAACAACAATGGAGCCGTTTCCGGTCTTGGCATATGTGCCGAGATTCTCGTTCTCCGTCGGTACAGGTGTCGCGCCAAGATTGTTGAAAGTCAACGCACCGCTCACCTTTTTCGAGCCATGGTCCTGGAAGAGCAGCAAGGTGGCGTCAGCCTGGAAGTAGTTGTCAGCGTTGTAGACATTCACAGAGACTGTATGTGTCTGGCCATTGCTGAACTGTGCGGCGAATGGCGTCAGGTCCACGCGGTAGGGTTTGAAGTTGAGCGTCTGCACGCCGGGAATGGGCCGCCACAAGTCCGGATCCACGCCGCCCGTGAAGATATAGGGATAGATCGGCGCAAGGCCGGCGAGCTTACCATCGACCGACACTTCAGCCTGCCGGAATGCCGTGTTGCCGCAATTAACAGAGGCGCCGAGCAAGGCCAGCGCGTCATTGGGAATGCAACTCCACCAGAATTCGTCATTGCTCTGGCCCTGCGTAAAGACGTCGAGATAAGCCTGCTCGACATTCTGCGGCAGAGTAAAGGTTTCGCTGATGGAGTCAGCTGTCGTATTCAGGCTTTGCGCGCCTGCGGTCTGCGGCAGCGGCAGCACCAGGTCCGCAGTGCGCGGAGCCGGATTGCGCCAGTCGGCCGGGTAGAACTCGAGATAGGCCGAGCCGGTTTGTGTGCCGTTGTAAGTGCTGTTTACCGTATTGCCCAGCTCGACCGTGCCGGGCTGATCCGTCTTGAAGAGTGCCGTGTAATCCGTCAGGTCGCTCTCGACATGCCACCTGGGCTGCTCGGTCGGCGACGGCTCCTGCGTGGTCCCGAAATAAATCATGGTGTCGCCCAGTTGGATCTCGGCCGTCCGGTCAAACTGGTTGGTGCCGTCCACGCTGAAATCCGCCACGAACACGACCTTGGCCCAGGGTCCGGCGCAGTCCTTCGGCGGCGCATAACTGAAGGTCTGCGTGTTGTAGTTGTTGAACTGGAAACCGGAAAACAGCTGCACCTTGCAGGGCTGCGTAGTGGGACGAATGACTGGCGGGTCTGCATCTGCAACGCTGCCTGAGCCCACAACCGGCGGAGCGAGCGAGTAGGTGCCTTGAGCGAATGCCGGTGCTGCAGCAGAAATTGCCAGCAGGGCGGCAAGGGGGCCGATAGCCGGCCGAAGCCAGCGAGCTATAGGAATATGCAAGGTGGTGCCTCCAGAAAAGGAATACGGTGCAGCTTTTTTATGCGCAACAATACCACGCCGCACCTTGGACCCGCCTGCCGGAAAACGTATTTTGCTGGCTCATAAATACTGCCGTGGATGGTCGCTGCACATACTCCAGCCCGGGCTCCAGTAGGCCAGGGCCACCTCATCCATTTACCATGGTTTTGCACGGAGGTTCCTCGATGGCTACCAGCCTTTCCGCCCGGCCGCAGCTGCGGCATCTGACCGAATCCCTCGACGAGTTGAAGCAAAAGGGTACGTACTTCAAGCTGCGCATTCTCGAAGACGAGCAGGCCCCGGTTTGCACCTACGATGGCAAGCGCGTCATCAATCTCGCCTCCAATAATTACCTTGGGCTTTGCGACCATCCCAAGCTGCGCGAAGCCGCTACGCAGGCCATCAAGGACCACGGCGTTGGCTCGGGCGCAGTGCGGACCATCGCCGGCACCATGCGCATTCACATGGAACTGGAAGAGAAGATCGCCCGCTTCAAGAATGTCGAAGCCTGCGTCGTCTTCCAGAGCGGCTTCACTGCCAATGCAGGCACCGTCGGTTCGATTCTCGGCAAGGAAGACTTCATCCTCTCCGACGAACTGAATCACGCCTCCATCATCGATGGCGCACGACTTTCGCGCGCGAAGATCAAGGTCTTCCGCCACCGCGACGTCGATCATTGCGAAGAGCTTCTGAAAGAAATCGAGAGCGATCCCGGCCGCAAACTCATCATCACCGATGGCGTCTTCTCCATGGATGGCGACATTGGCCCGGTCGGCAAACTGGCAGACCTGGCAGAAAAGTATGGCGCCATCATGATGGTCGATGACGCCCACGCGTCCGGCGTACTCGGCCGCAATGGCCGCGGTTCTGTAGACCATTTCGGCTGCCATGGCCGTGTCGATGTGCAGGTCGGCACACTGTCCAAAGCCATTGGCGCACTGGGCGGCTATGTTTGCGGATCACGTGACCTGATCGACTATCTCTACCATCGCGCACGGCCGTTTCTCTTCTCGACGTCGCATCCGCCATCGGTCGCCGCCACATGCATCGCGGCCTTTGACATTCTTGAGAACGAGCCGGAGCGCATCGAGCGACTCTGGAGCAACACAAAGTATTTCAAGGACCAGCTCGGCTCAGTCGGCTTCGACATCGGCGGTGTTACAACGCCGGCCAGCGAGACACCGATCACGCCGATCCTGATCGGCGATGGCCGCACGACGATGAGTTTTTCGAAAGCATTATTCGATGCGGGCCTGATGGCGACCGGCATCGCGTTCCCAACTGTGCCTGAGGGCAAAGCGCGCGTCCGCACCATCATGACCAGCGAACATACGCACGCCCAGATTGACCAGGCACTCGAGATATTGACGACAACTGCGAAGAAGATGGGGATTCTGAACTAATGCGTTGGCTGCTTGCGTTTCTTGCTGCTCTTGGCATCGTGGTATCGAGCCTCGCTCTGCACGTCCACAACACCATGGAGATGGAGCCCTGCGACATCAATGCCCATTGGGATTGCGGTGTCGTCAATCACAGCCACTTTGCCGTGCTTCATCTGGCCGGCCAGTCTGTTCCGGTCGCAGTCGTCGGCATCGCAGGCTACGCGGCGCTCTTCATACTGGCCTTGTCCAAGCGCTGGGGATTCCTGTTTTTCGCGGCCGTCGCAGGCTGCATTTTTGCGCTCTATCTCACGTGGGTTGAGGCGCATGTACTGCAGGTGTGGTGTCTCTACTGCGTGATCTCGCAGTGCCTGATCGCGCTGATCGTGCTGCTGTCGATCGGCATGGCGCTCAGGCGGCCATCCCGCCGCCTGGCCTGAGCGTTCTGTCGGCGCACTTCTAGACTTGTCATCCCGACCGAAAGCGCAGGGATCTGCATTTACGCCCTACTGGCCGTGCTGTTTCTTCGCCATCGTCGTATGCGCTGAAGTACTCGGTCCGACCTTGGCCTGCTCCTGATCGATCAGCGAATCCAACCCGTTGCGATCGAGCAGTTCTTCATACGTCGGGCCATTCGGCGTCTGCGCCACGACCCAGATCGTCGGCGTACGATAAACACCCATGCGCTGCGCCATGCTGCGGTCGGCGCGCACCTCGGCATCGAATTTACCGCCGGGATCCATCATGAACGGCAGATCGATATTGTGGTCTTTAGCGAACTTCTGCGTGAAGGTCGTCAGTACATTCACGTTGTCGATATTCATCTGGTTCGCGAACACTGCTGCCCGGTACTGGTTACCGATTTCAGGCGACTTCGAATCAAAGTAGCGCGCATTCACCGCGGCGGCGAAGCTCCAGTTGTGCATGGGCAGCGGGTAGTCAAGGTGCACCCAGGCCACATGGTGCTGGGCCGCGGCATGCTCAACGACCGGGTCCATCTGCGCGCATACCGGGCATTCAAGGTCCATGAACTCAACGATGGCGACCTTCGAGCCCGCCGGCGGCTTCAGTGCGGAGGTGTCGTTAAGCTTGGTTGGCGTCCAGTCCGAGGCATGAGCGGCCAGCGTACCAAGTCCAGCGGACAGCGCCAGCACGCACAGGGCGGGCAGTCGGAGCGTGCGAGTCATTCTTGAAAAACTTTTTGTCTTGCTGAAAGAGTGTGTCATGGCTACCTCTGGTTTCGCCGACTCAGCAGTCTGCGGGTTCTGTGTCTTCATGTTCATGGTATCTGGCCAGCGGGTCTTCCGTCGATACGGCCCATGCAGCGTATACCAACCGTCCCCGCTGATTATTCGATGACGGCAAGCACCTGGCCGGCGCTTACCATTTCGCCCTCGGCGACCCGCAGCTCCGTCACCTGGCCGGCACGCTGCGCGCGCAGTTCATTCTGCATCTTCATGGCCTCGATCACGACGATGCCTGCATGCGACTCCACATGCGCGCCCTGCTCTACCAGCAGGCGCACGACGCGCCCGGCCATAGTGGCCTTCAGCAGCAGGGTGCCTTCATCCTGGCGCGCCCTTTTGCTGCGCCCAGTCAGCGAACGCGGATCGTAGACCTGGTAAGCAAAGGTATGCGAGCCAATCGAGACACGCCTGGTGCCGGTTTCAGGGTCCGCCTGGTCAAAGACGCACTGGTAGGATTGCCCCGCCCCGGTACCGGAACGCAGGATCAACGAGAGGACACCGGGCATAAGGCTCACTGCGTCAAATTCAACGGCCTGGCCGTCAAGGTCACCGGCGTAGCTGCCCTCCCGTTCACCGCGTGTGAGCGTCACCGAGCGCAGAACGCCACCGAGCAGCAACTGGATCTTGACCAGCCCGGCGCTCATGAACGAAGTCCCTCGCGGCGCGCCTGGTCCTTCCATTTAGCTGGCTGCGCAGAAGAGGACGCGCGCGCGGCTCGGACGGCAGGCGTGGGGCTGCCGTCCCGCTCCATGAATGCTGCGGCAAGTGCGGCTATGTCGGCAAATGTCGCCGACTCTTCGGCGAGCATCTTCCTGGCGGGCGACGCCAGCAGCCTTTCGAGATAGCCGGTGTCAATCGCGGCTATACGAAAATCTTCGTCTGCCAGGATACGCTTGAACAGTTCGAGGTTCGTTCGGATCCCGTGGATGGTGTACTCGTCTAGCGCCCTTAGCAGCTTATGGATCGCGTCAAGACGGGTCGGCGCATACGCGATGAGCTTCGAGATCATCGGGTCATAGTCGTTGGGAACAGTCCATCCCTCGTACACGCCGCAATCTTCGCGTATACCCGGGCCTGACGGCTGCAGCAGCCGGGTGATTTTGCCGGGTGATGGGAAAAAGCTGTTGTCGGGATCTTCCGCGTAGATGCGGCACTCGATAGCATGTCCACGCCGCTGCACTTCGTCCTGGGTAAAGGGCAGAGGATAGCCCTCGGCTATTCGTATCTGTAACTGTACTAAATCAATGCCCGTAACGAGTTCGGTAACTGGATGCTCCACCTGGAGACGCGTATTCATCTCGAGAAAATAGAAATTCTCTTCGGAATCGAGCAGGAATTCGACTGTGCCGAGATTCGTGTAGCCGCCCGTCATTGCAAGGCGGCACGCAGCCTCTCCCATGCGCTTTCGCAGAGCTTCGCTGAGGATCGCAGAGGGACACTCCTCGATAATTTTCTGGTGTCGGCGCTGCACGGAGCACTCGCGCTCGCCAAGTGAGATGCAGTGACCGTGCTCATCCGCGGCAATCTGGATCTCGATGTGGCGCGGCCGCAGCAGCAGCTTTTCCAGGTAGACCTCGGAAGAGCCAAAAGCCCGTTCTGCTTCACTCCGCGCATTGTCGAAGGCCGTTTGCAGTTCATCGGCAGAGTAGACGGCATACATCCCTTTGCCGCCGCCGCCCGCCGCCGCTTTAAGCATGACCGGATAGCCGATCTGGGTGGCAACCTCATTCGCCTGTTCAAGCGACTCGAGTGTTTGTGTCGAGCCGGGCGTGCGCGGCATGCCGGCCTTGTCTGCTGCCTGGCGTGCGCGGGTTTTTGAGCCAAGCAGCGCCATGCTTTCAGCGCCGGGTCCAATGAAGATCAGCCCGGCATCTTTACACGCTGCGGCAAAGGCTGCATTCTCTGACAGAAAACCATAGCCGGGATGGATAGCATCGGCGCCACTCTGCCGCGCTGCCGCAAGAATCAGGTCACTGCGCAGGTAGGAGTCTGTCGCCGGCGCCGGCCCCAGGCGATAGGCTTCATCGGCGTGCAGAACGTGCAGCGCAGAGCGGTCGGCATCGGAGTAGACAGCGACCGAGGCAATACCGAGTTCGCGGCAGGCACGCACGATCCGTACTGCAATTTCGCCGCGGTTCGCGATGAGTATTTTGCGGATCGAATGCATGGGATACCGGGATTTACTCTTGGTGTTTGTAGTTCGGCGGGTAAATGAAGGCGTAAGCAAAACAAAGCCCCCGACTTCCGGGGGCTTTGCTCGAATGCTGTCTAAAGCTACATCTTCACGCCGGCAGGTGCGGCAGCGAGCTTCTTTTCCTCGTTTGCCTTGCGGGTGTCCATGTTCTTGGTCGCCCAGGTCTGTGCCTGTGCCAGGTCAGCCTTACGCGCATCGTCGTTGCCGCATTCCGTCTCAGCCTTGCGCCGATAAACCAGGCTCAGATAGGCCATTGCGTCATCGTAGGAGGGCCGAACTTCAACCGCCTTGTTCAGATACGTCAGGGCTTCGTCGTTCAGCGGGGTGTTGATGACCGCAAGCGAAGCACAATCTTTCTTGGGAAGCTGCGGGTTGCCGTCCGCCTTGTCATTCGAACCCATTGCTTCCAGGATCTTCAGAGAGTTCTTGCGCGAGGTCGTCCAGTCAATCACACCGATCGTGTACATCGCTTCAGGATCATTCGGATCGATGTCGAGCACCTTCTTCTGCCACTCTTTCGCCTTATCGACCTGTCCGATGTTGAAGTAGATCGAAGCAATACCTTTGGTTGCATTGATGTTCTTTGGATCTTCGGCCAGCACCTGCTGGTAGCTGTTTACCGCGAGCTCAGCATTCTTCTTGTTTTCCGGAGTGTCCGCACCAGGAATCACATTCTGTGCGTAGGCCGTCGCGAGGAAGATCTTCGCGTTCTTCAGATCAGGATCCAGGCTTGCAGACTTCTGGAAGTGGTTGATTGCCTCTTCGTACTTGGCGTTCTTAAAAGCTTCAACGCCCTTGTTCAACTGGTCACGCGCCTTTAGTTTCGCGCAACCGGTAAGGCTCATCAACATTGCGAGGCTGGCAACTGCCGGCACTAGAAAACGTGCGGATCGCTTCATTCTGGTCTTCTTCTCCTTCTATTGCCAGACCCCGAGTAGGTGTCGGGTCCGTCTACGGTGTTCGGGGAATATTAAAAGTCTACGCGCTGTGATTGTAATTGTTTTCTGAGGACTAGCAAGTGCGGAGGTAATCCCGTCAACAAACGAAAATCCGCGGCCGGCATTACGGTCGCGGATTTGAATAGGATGACCGGGCCCTCGTTCGAGACTACTGACCAGCCAGAACCTTCGGCGTCATGATACCGATATGGTCAACACCGGCAGCCTTGCCGATATCGATCACGTCCGCAACAGGCGCAAAGTCAAGATCAGCATCGCCCTTTACAAACATAATCTTGTTCGCGCGCGTCGCAAAAATGCCTGCGAGCTTGTTCTGAAGATCACCATGTGCCACGTCTGTTTCGTTGATCTTGTAACCGGGTTCACCGCCACCAGGGCGATGTGTGATCTGCACCGTGATACTCGTTTCCGTATCCGGCTTTTCGTTCTTGTCCTTCGGCGGCTGCGGTACCAGTGCGTCCAGGCCACGCGGCGAGACCGGCGTAATGGCCATGAAGATAATTAGCAGTACCAGCAGAATATCGATCATCGGTGTAACGTTGATGTCCGACGAGAGGCCGCCATGGCCGCCAGATGTCATTCCCATAATCTTCCTCGTTTCCTGTAACCAATACTGATTGGATAAGCAAACCTAGTGTCAATCCAAAGCAATCCTGCTGATCCGGATTGCAGACTGGTCTAGTGTGCTGGCGGTGCTGCGTTCATCGTGCTCGAGGGCTCCGTCAGGATGCCGAGCTGATCGACGCCGGCTGACCGCACGCCATCGATCGCATTCATCACTGTGCCGTAGCTGGCGCGGGCGTCTGCACGCAGATAAACGATCTTGGCCGGCTTGTTCTGTAGAATGTCATTGACCTTGTTGCCGAGGTCATCGATCGAGACCTGGTTGGCGCCAAGATAGACACGGCCATCGCGCGTAACAGCAACTACGGCCTGATCTTCGTGATCGGCATCGGGCATGGGTGTTGCGTCGGCAGCCGCGACCAGGTTCACGTTGACTTTGTTCTGCACCATGGGCGTAATGACCATGAAGATGATAAGGAGAACCAGCATCACGTCCACCATCGGTGTGACGTTGATGTTGGAGTTGACTTTAGAACCTTCGTCTCGTGCGACCAGTGCCATTTGTGTCCTACTCCGTAGCGGTCTTTCTCCGCCAGAATCATTTAAATCCGACTATCCGAGACAAGCCGTCAGAACTCCTGCTTCGCCGGTTGGCCTCACCCAGGGAGACCAACCCGGCAACACATGTGTACTCGCCCGGAAGAACCACCTACCAACTAGCGGCGATTCTGCGACTGCTTCAGGAAATAGTCAATCAGTTCGCTGGAGCTGTTGTCCATCTCGACGTCAAAGGCCTCTACCTTGTTAGTGAAGTAGTTGAAGCACATAACGGCGGGGATAGCGACCAGCAGACCAAATGCGGTCGTGACCAGCGCTTCGGAAATACCACCAGCGATCGCGCCGATACCAGCGCTCTTCTCAGTAGCAATCTTCTGGAAAGCGTTCAAAATACCGATAACCGTTCCGAACAGACCGATAAATGGAGCCGTTGAACCGATGGTGGCAAGACCACCCAGACCACGCTTCAGCTTTGCGTGCACAATCGCTTCCGAACGCTCGAGAGCGCGCTGGCTCGATTCGATCTGGCCTTCGGTTACGGTGCCGCCTGAACCGAAATTGCGGAACTCCTGCAGACCGGCAGTGACAACTTCCGCCAGGTGCGACTTCTTGTTGCGGTCAGCTACCTTGATGGCTTCGTCCAGCTTGCCTTCGCGCAGAGCGCCGGCAACACGGGGAGCAAAATCACGCGACTGCTTACGCGCTGCACTGAAGTAAATAGCGCGATCGAAAATCACCGCGAGCGACCAGATCGACATGATGAAAAGCAGGATAACGACGGCGCGTGCCAGGTTGCCCATGCTTCCCCACATTTCGATAGGGGTGAAGGTATTGGCGCTCGAGTCCTGGAAAAACAGGCCCAGGGTCGAGGGATGGATCGCAAGTTGGGTGAGATGAGCGAGAATCACTGAATCTTTCCTCCTGATGCATGTGGAACTGTTATGAACTTCGCGATGCTAACATCTGGCCACTTCAGGCATACATGCCCCGAAGTGGCCAGAGAGGGATAAGGAATCTAACACCAAGGTTGCGCGAACCTTGTTCAAGCAAGCCGGGCGCAAGCCTGACTGTGAACATTAACCGCCCAGGTTGAAGACGACGTTGACAGTTGTTTCGACCTCAACCGGCTCGCCGTTCAATTGGTAAGGCTTGTAGCGCCATCCCTTTACTGCGCTCAAAGCTCCAGCCTGCAGCATCGGTGGACCACTGATGACACGCAGGTTTTCAATCGCGCCTGTCTTTGAGATTGTTGCCTGCAGGACCACTGTTCCCTGGATGCGGGCAGCCTTGGCAATAGCAGGATACGTCGGATCGGAACCGGAAAGCTTGTTGCCGGCCATCACACCGGAAGAAATTGCGACCTTCTTGGGTGCGGCTGCCTTGACGACCGGTGCAGGGCCTGTGCCGACGCCGCCCAGAATGCCGCCGATAGCGCCACCCGGGGAGCCGCCTGTCATACCTTCCATACCGGCGATGCCGGCGGATTGCGGCGGTGGTGGCTCGTCAGCAGGTTTCTTGATGTCCTTCGGAATCTTGGTAGGCGCAAGCAGCTGGTTCGTGATCTGAACCGTTTTCGGGATCTTCGGCTGCGGTGCTGCCGGCGGTGGTGGTGGCGGTGGCGGTGGCGGTGGTGGCGGGGCAACAAGCAGCGTCATCATCATCTGTGACGGCAGTGCTTCATAGTGCAGCAACGGCCAAAGGATCATGGCAAGCAGGATCGAACCATTCAGAACAATGGCAACAATGCTGAACCATTTGCTCTTGGTTTTCAGTTTGCCGCCAGACTCCATCAACGCATCTTCGAACATGGCCTACCTCGGATGGGTGAGTCTTATTACGTCTTAGTCGGTATAGACACCACGACTTTTCACTTTGTTCCCAAGAGATGAATTTTTTGTGACCCGCGGTTGTCTACGGCCTGGGGAAAGCCTGCCAAATATAGAACGGCCGTGGCGGTTCTGTCCACGGCGGCCGTCCATCTCACACTTAAATCAAGTTGCCCAGAGTTTATGCCCGGGCCTTCTTGGCAGCCGGCAGCGCTGCGGCTTTGCCATGCTTTGTCCGCCACTCCTGGTAGGCCACCAGCATCGGCGCAGCGACTGCGATGGATGAATAGGTACCGATCAGGATGCCGATGACCAGGGCGAACGAGAACCCGTGCAGCACCTCTCCACCAAATAGAAAGAGCGAGAGAACGGTCAGAAATGTCAGGCCGGAGCTCAGAACGGTTCGGCTCAGTGTCTGGTTGATACTGCGGTTCACAACGTCGCCCAATGGTTCGCGCCGGTTCAGGCGCAGGTTTTCACGGATACGGTCAAAGACCACCACCGTGTCGTTCATGGAGTAGCCGATCAGCGTCAGGATGGCCGCGATGACGGTAAGCGTGATCTCTTTGTTAAAGAGGCTGAAAGCGCCCACCGTGATAATGGTGTCGTGGAAGACGGCGACGACCGCCGCGACGCCATAGATCAGCTCGAAGCGGAACCACAGATAAACCAGCATGCCGAGCAGCGAGTACAGCACAGCCTGGAAAGCCTGGTTACGCAGCTGTTTGCCGACTTGCGGTCCGACAATCTCGGTATTGAAAACAGTAAAGCCGGAGAGGTAAGCATCGTCCCGGAGCTCCGTTACGACCGCAGGGTCGGCCACACCGCTCAGCTTGTCGATGCTCGGCAGCAGGCCGCCGTTCTGCTTGTCACGGTAGGCGGTGATGGCTCCGGCCTGTTCCGCATAGTGTGCCGCACCACCTGCGCCCAGGCGTTCGGGATCTTTCTGCGTCAGCAGATCGGCAATCGTGCCGCTCCCCGCCGTGTCCAGATCCAGCTTGCCGACAGACGTCGCGGCTGTCGGCGAGTAGTACTTCTGCAGCGCGGCAACAATGGTCAGCCGGCCGGCGTCCAGCCGGTTTTCGTTGGTCTCGCTCTCGGGCAGCGACACGATGAGTTCATGACCACTGCTGCCAAAGGTCTGGATACTGGCTCCATGGATGCCTGCCTTATCCACTGCCTGGCGCACCCGGTCGGTGTTAGCCGGCTGGTCCGTCTTGATATAGACCAGGGTGCCGCCCTTGAAGTCGACACCACGTGGAATGCCGTGCCAGAAAAGCATCGAGAGTATGCCCGCGACGCTGAAAATGAGCGAGAAGCTGAGAAAATACCACTTCTTGCCAAGCCAGTCGATCTCTACCTTGCGAAACAGTTCCACGTCGAAAAACTCCGTTTATGCGTGTACTTCTAAAAGCGCGTAGCTCTGCGCCTACTTCTCAACGACCTGTCGTCCTGAGCGAAGTCGAAGGACCTGCGTTTTCGCAGGAAGGCCCCGCGTTTCTTCAACCCACTCCAAAACCGGGTGCCCCAGGTCTCGCCTCTGAGACCCGGGTTTTCACCTTCTACTGAAACAACTTTGCGCCCGCCTTGATGATCTTTTTCTCGATCAACATGGCGACTGCCACAAATGCTGCCCCGGTCAGTAATCCCGGGGCAAAGCTGGTCGCCCAGTCTGCTGCTGTAAGCTTGCCGTCCTTCATCTGCCAGTCCTATCCAATGGAGAGCGCTTCACCGCGCTGCTTCCGGTTGAGGTTTGCGTCGAAGATCGTCCGCGAAACGAAGACCGCCGTAAACAGGTTGGCGAGAAGACCAAAGGTCAGCGTGACGGCAAAGCCGCGTACTGGTCCGGTCCCGAAGAGGAAGAGAATGGCTGCTGAAACGATCGTCGTTACGTGCGTATCAATGATCGTCGTCCAGGCGTGCGCAAATCCCTGGTCGACCGCGGCGCTTGGACTTTTGCCGGCATGCAGTTCTTCGCGGATGCGCTCGAAGATCAGGACGTTTGAATCGACGCCCATACCAATCGTAAGGATGACGCCGGCAATTCCCGGCAGGGTCAGCACCGATTGCGTGTAGCCCATGAAGCCCAGCAGGATCACCAGGTTCAGGAAGAGTGCCAGGTCCGCATTGATGCCCGCGCCACGATAGTAGATCAGCATGAATGCCATGACAGCGAGCATGCCGACAGCAGAAGCGAGCACGCCGGCGCGGATCGAATCGGCACCGAGCGATGGACCCACCACCCGCTCTTCAAGGAAGTGGATGGAAGCCGGCAGGGCACCCGTACGCAGCATCAGCGACAGGTCAGTGGCCTTCTGTTTGCCGAGACCGGTGATACGGCCCTGGTCGCGGATCGCCTGCTGGATGGTCGCGGGTTCCTGCACCTTGTTGTCCAGTACGATCGCCATGGACTTGCCGATGTTCTTGCTGGTGTAGTCGTAGAACTTGTTTCCCGCATTGGTCGTCAGGATGAAGGTGGCCGTCGGCCGCTGGTTCTCATCCACACCCGGCTCGGCATCGCGGAAGTCATTGCCCTGTACCACAGCCACCCGGTCGAGCAGGTAGTACTGGCCCTGTAACCCGGGGTCGGTGCCACCATAGGCCAGCAGCTCCTGGTCCGGCGGGACCGTGCCGGCGGAGGCTGTATCGGAATACGGTCCGCTGACTACCTGGTGGATAGAGAGCTGCGCCGTCGACTGGATGATGTCGCGCACCCGCCCTTCATCGTCAATGCCCGGCAGCTCGATCAGGATCTGGTTCTTGCCCAGGCCATATGGCTGCACCGTCGGCTGCGTGACGCCGAGCGAATCGATACGCGAATTGATGGTGTCGATTGACTGTGACAGGGCATGCGTCTCGATGGTCTCGACTTCAGACGGCTTCATCGTCAGCGCATACGAGCCATCGGATCCGGACGTGACGTTATAAGTCGCGCCATATTTGCTGTCCAGCAGGTCGCGAATGGTGCTGCTCTTGTCCGCGGTTGTGCCAGTGATGTGGATGACATCGGTCCGCGACGGATCAGTCTTGCCGACGACCGCGCCCTGGACACCAGCGGTTTGCAGGTCAGTCTCAAGGCGGGCAACGTCATTGTCCGTAACGGCACCAACGGCTTCGTTCACCATCACCTGGAGTACCAGGTGCGTGCCGCCGCTCAGGTCAAGGCCAAGGTGAATGCGGTTGCTCAGCGACTGCTTGATGGCTTTGCCCGACAATCCATGCGGCAGGCCGACGAAGCCATACACAAAGAAAAGAAGGACGGCGATGATGACGATGGTTTTAGTGGTCTGATTCTTGCGCATGGTCGGATAGTTTCAGGCTGGGGAACAAAGCTGCCGGCTTGCGTTGGGACAAGCCTGGCAGCAGGGCCGGATTATTTAGCTTCCTCTTCGTTGGTCGTGACCGAGGCGATGGCACTCTTGACGATTTCAACCTTCAGGTTGTCAGGGGGCAGGCGCAGGGTAATGGTGTCCTCGCGCAATGCCAGGATGATGCCGCGCATGCCGCCGGTGGTGGTAATGCGATCGCCCGGCTTCAGGCCGGCAAGCATCTCACTCCATTGCTTCTGCCGCTTCTGGTTGGGCCGGATCAGCATCAGGTAGAAGACGCCGATGATCAGAATAAAAGGAAGAAAGCCCGTAAGACTGGGCGGGATAAACGCGGGTAGTGCGATGGCAAACAATTCCGTCAAAACTGATCCTTCCTACTCGTTACAGCCACTACTGATCTCATGACCACGGGCGCGCCGTAGCCACACCTTCATTGTCCCACTTGCAATCGAAATGCAGCAGGAGAAAGGTGGCAGATGGGACGCGCTTACGCCATTCCGGCGGTGGTTTGGTACTGAATCCGCGCTTTTCGAGCAGTTTTCGGCACCTTTCGGGGCCATTTTGCGCCCGGATCTGATGCTTAGCTGGTCGCCATGGCGCTGGTCGCCTCACGTGACACTGCGCGCACGCGGGCGAGCAAGGCGGGGAGGCTACCTATCGCAATAGCATCCCTTACGGCCTTCATTAAGTCAAGGTAGTAGGCCAGGTTATGGATGGTGTTCAGCACCATCGAGAGCGGTTCCTGGGCTTGCGTCAGGTGTCGCAGGTAGGCGCGCGTGTACCGCTGGCAGACTATGCAACTGCATTCCGGGTCGGCTGGACCCTGGTCTTCGGCGAAGCGCCGGTTCTTGATATTCAGGCGTCCCTCGGACGTAAACAGCAGGCCGTGGCGGGCGGCGCGGGTGGGCAGCACACAGTCCATCATGTCAACGCCCATCGCCGCGTACTCGACAATTTCCTCGGGATAACCAACGCCCATCACGTAACGCGGCTTGTCCTTCGGAAGATGTGGCAGCGTGGATTCAATCACTTCGCGCGTCAGGTGGCGTGGTTCGCCGACGCTCAGGCCGCCGATCGCGTAGCCGGGAAGGTCCATTTCCACCAGCCGCTCGGCGGATTCACGCCGCAAATCGGGATACACGCCACCCTGCACAATGCCGAACAGCGACTGGGTCTGGCCCTCCACAGGAGTAGGTGCCCTAGGTCTCCTGCTCCTTTCGAGAGACGGCAAGACCTCGGCTTCGTACCAGGGCACTTCATGCTTATGCGCTTCGAAGTACGCTTTACTGCGTTCGGCCCAGGCGAGCGTGGTGTCGAGCGAACGCCGCGCCCGTGCGTAGTCGGCTGGATATTCGGTGCACTCGTCGAAGACCATGATGATGTCGGCGCCGAGTGCGATCTGGATCTCGATGGAACGCTCCGGGGTAAAGAAGTGGATGCTGCCATCGAGATGCGAGCGGAACTGCACGCCATCTTCCGTCACCTTGCGCAGTTCGTTAAGGCTGAAGACCTGGAAGCCGCCGGAATCCGTGAGCATGGCACGCGGCCAGCTGATGAACTTGTGCAGGCCGCCCATGCGCCGGATCAGTTCATGTCCAGGTCGCAGGTAGAGGTGATAGGTGTTGCCCAGGATAATGCGCGCGCCAAGCGTTTCGACGATGTCCTGCGGGACTGCTTTAACCGAGCCGACCGTGCCGACCGGCATGAAAACTGGTGTCTGCACGGCTGATTCGCCGGTAGCATGCGGCAGATCCATCTGGCCACGGCGCGCTGCGTCCAGTTCGGCATCGATAGTGTAGGTGAGGGACACGGATTTGATTGTAGTGTGCGTATGCGTTCGTTCAACTAACGACAAGGCTATGGATAAGACGATGTCGTCCTATTCGCCGATCCGCCACCGCAGGCCGATGGTCGCGGTCCTTGGGCTGGCTAACGTCAGTACCGGTGTTCTTCCGGCCTGGATGGTGCGGTCTAGCAGGTTTTGGCCTTCGGCGTAGAGATCGAAGCCGTGACTGAAGCTGTGCGAGACGTAGCCGTCCATTTGGAAATAGCCGCTGAGGCGGAAGACGTTCTGGTCGTCGTCGAACTGGTGGCCGCTGACCCGGCCTTCTAATCGTAACAATCCAAGTTTAGAATGCGTGGCCTGGATCTGCATGGTGCCCATGTTGTGCGCGACCTGCGGAATCCATAAGCCGACCAGGTAGGGCTGCTGTTTGTATTGCGTAACAGTGGCGTTGGCGAATTGATAGCCGCCGGTTGCAGACAGCCAGCGGAAGGGATGCACGTCCGCGTCAATCGAGACACCGCGGCTGCGGATCTGGCCGAGATTCTCCCGCATTAGCGTGATCGCGGTAGCTGTGCTCGAGAGCGTCAGCGCCGTAATCGGCCTGTTCACAACGGTCCAGAAGTAGCTGGCACGCACAGCCGGAACATAGTGCGATGGCGAGAGGATGAAACCTGTCTCCCAGCCGGTAGCGCGTTCAGACAACAGGTCAGGATTGGGATTGGTCGTAGCCTGGCCGACCTGGCCGGTGCGGTAAAGCTCATTCTGTGTAGGCGCGCGGAAAGCGCGGAAAGCAGTCGCCGTAAACGCGAGTGACGACGTGATGTGCCGCAGAACGCCGACGCGTGGATCGAAGACGTTCTGGTTGATATTGGGTTCGGTGCCGGGCTTCGGCGCGTTCTGGTAGGCGTCAAAGTTGCGAAAGAAGTCGACGCGGCCACCCAGGCTGAGCGTCCATCTGGAAGGCGTGTAAAGGATCTCCCCGTACAGCCCGGTCTGGCGCTGACGGTCGGTGATGTTCTTGGTATTGCTGACCAGGCCATGCGTAAAGCCGACTTCGTTATCGACCGCCCTGACATCGCGCGTATCCGCCCCGCCCAGGACAAGGAGGTTGGGCCGGATCACCTGCGTCCATCGGACGGCGCCGCCTAGTTCAGTGGCCGGCGTTTCGACAAAGCGGGTCAGTGATTCAGAGGCGCGTCCCGGGGCGACGGATGAAAATGTCTGCCGGAAATGTTCACTCGTTCCATGTAGCCGGACCAGCAGACGGCCGCCGCTGTCATCCGCCCAGTCCGCACCACTCTCACCCCGCCAGAGACGGGTGCCGTTACTGGTGAGCGGCGTACCGTTGGCGCGCGCTTCGTTCAACACGTTTGCGCGGATGAAGGCATTGCCGGTCGAAAGAAAACTATGGTCAGCCTCGACGCGGCCATTCTCCGAGTGAACGTTGTAGTGGACATCAACCGGCCCGCGTGCTGCGGGTGCGACAAGTGTGTACCCGTCGGTATCCAGGACGCCGCCAGTCGCCAGCCCTGACCACGGGCCGTGATGCGTGGTAGCCAGTGCGGCTTCATCGATCGTATTGAAGGTGCCGTAACTGCTGTTGAGCTGGAAGGTATTGGCAGTGGGCCGCGCGGCATTCAAGTCAATGACGCCGCCGATCGCGCTCGAACCATAGAGATCACTGGCGCCGCCGCGCACAATGGTGACGGACTGAACGGCCAGCTCCGGAATTTCGTCCCAGTGGATCCATCCGCCGTAGGGATCGTTGAGCGGGTCCTGCTCAGACAGTACAAGCGTGCGGCTGGCGGCGGTCGAACCAAGGCCGCGCAATGAAACGCCCTGCGACGTGGGATTGGCAACGAGGGAACTGGTGCGGCGGTAAAGATCGTACCCCGCGATCTGGCGCAGCTTGTCATCCAGCGCCTGGCCAGATGTGTCCTGCAGGGCCTGCGGTGTGACGATCAGGGTGCTCGCCGGGGTGTTGTCTTCACTGAGCGGAGCACCGTACGCGCTTACTTCCACGGTCTCGTGCGGACCCGCGGGCTCAAGGGTGATCTGCAGGGGCTGGCCTGGCGTGACGGTGATGTTACTGGTCTCGAAACCGGATGCTGAAACATGAAGCTGGTCAAGGCCAGCGGAAAGTGGGAGCGAAAAGTTGCCGTCGTTGTCGGTGTAGACCGTTTTCATGGAGACTGCGTTTGCAGCGGCCGGCGCTTCACCGGGTGTGCCAGTGCGGACCATTGCGTGTCTGATGGGGCTGCCGCTGGTGTCAGTCACTCGGCCGGTTACGGCCTGGATGGCGTTCGCAGCAGACGGAGTCTGGGTCCGGGCGCAGACCGGCACAAGGAGCAGGGGCAGGAGTACGGCGATGGAAGGCAGGCGGCGCATCGGGTGTGGCAATCGGTCTTTCTCAGAAAGTGCTGGCGTGCTGTGTGAGTCGTTATGTTCATTGTGCAGCAAGCGGATGCGCTCGTCCCGGTTAATGTGGAGCGTCGAGGGCCGGAAAGGTTTACTCTGACTGGCATGAACTTTACACCGGATGCGATCGGGGCCCTGGTAGTGGCGACTTGTTTCGCCGCCGGATTAAACCTGTACGCTACCGTGCTAACGCTGGGAGTGCTGGCCCGGCTGCACTGGGTGGCTCTGCCCAGTGGGCTGGACGTGCTGGGTAGCTGGGCGATCATCATCGTCGCTGGCGTTATGTTTACAGCGGAGTTCTTCGCAGACAAAATTCCCGGGCTTGATCTCCTGTGGAATGCAGCGCACACGTTCATCCGCGTACCGGCAGCAGCGCTGCTGGCATATCGCGCATCGGAGCACCTGTCGCCCGGCATGCAACTGGCGGCGACAACTGCCGGCGCCATGATCGCCATGGTGACGCATAGTTCCAAGACGGCTTTGCGGGCCGCCGTGACGCCAAGTCCCGAACCATTTACGAATGTCGCGCTCAGTACCTCCGAGGATGCCGGCGCGATCGGCCTGAGCTGGGTGGCAACGCACCATCCTTTTGCTGCGGCGGGTGTAGCGGCAGGAGCGATTCTACTGGCGCTGCTGTGCGTCACGTGGCTGGTAAGGCGTCTGCGACGGGCAATGACCAACTTCAGCTGGCGGCGGGCCCTGGGGCTCGACGGTGCCTTCATCCGTGGCAGGCAGGCTGAGCCGTTGACTCTGCAGCGGCCGGGAAATTAGCTTCAGCTCTTCCTGGCCACGTACTTCATGCTGCGCGGCTGCAGGGATTGCCCGGGTTTCCGGCGCGCAAATTTCAGGCCGCTCCAGTCGCTGTCTACAGAACACACTTTGTAATCGCCCCAGCCGTGAGCAAGACCAATGATGCGGACATCATTCTGGTTGAAGTCAGTCGCGTAACGGCCACTCTGCTTGGGATGGATGATCCAGATGGACGATCCGGCGCTGTAGCTGGTTGCAGTTTCGAAAACTGCTTCAACGTCTGCCGCGGAGCGGGTGGCAGCGAGGCAGAGAGAGGCCTGGCGTGCCGCATGCTTCGTTGTCGTGAAGGACTCAGAAGCGTCGCTTAGCAATTCAGCCAGGAATTCTGTATCACCCCAGAAACAGACAGGCAGGTCAGCCTTTATGCCTAACCGTTGAGCGAGGTCGGAGCGGTTCGGCCGCTCAGCCAACGGCCTGGGTCGCAGAGGCTTTGCGGCTGGCGCAGACAGCGCGCGAACGATTGCGTCGCCGGCCTGCTGCCATGGAGAGAAGATCGCGTCAGGGAGATCGGAATGCACGCGCTCTACTTTCGACGGTTCACCGCCCAGGTACACCAGGGGAATATGGCGCGTCGATTTAGACGTGCGAAGATGTATCCCGACCTCCCGGCCATGCGACGGCAATCGGTCGAGATCAATGACCATAACGTCCGGCGCGAGATCGCGGACATAGCCGATCCAGCCCCTCACGGACGATGTGACAAGCGTGACGCGGTGTCCCACTCTGTTCAACGCTGCCGCGTGATCGGCTGCTTTCGGCGGGTCCCAGCAGACAAGACAGAGATGCGGTTTAGCGGGCTTCTTAGGCATGCGCCAACACGGTAGCGCAATTCAGCCTTGCGGGGTTGGAAAATTTTCCGAGGCGGGCATGCGTTTAACGGCCTCGATGCCGTTCTCTCCATCTGCAGGCAGTTGCGCGAAGAGTTGCTGCAGTGTCAGCCGCAGTTGCGGATGGCAGTACGTGGGAGCGATCTCCGCCAGAGGTGCGAGCACGAAGCGGCGCTGGGCGAGTCGGGGATGCGGCAGGGTCAGCTGGTCTGTGGTAAGGATGAGATCGTCAAATAGCAGCAGGTCGAGGTCGAGCGTGCGCGGGCCGTTGCGGATGCCGGCGCTGCGATCGCGGCCGAATGCGCGTTCTGTGTCGAGCAGCAGGTTGAGCAGGTCCGCTGGCGGCAAAGTCGTTTCGATACCAATGACGGCGTTGAGGAACCGCGGCTGACCCATGTAGCCGACAGGTTCAGTGGCGTAGAGCGATGAACAGGAGACGACGCTGCAGATTTGATGCACCTGCGTGACGGCGGCAGACAGCACCTGCGCCGGGGTCAGCCCGCGGTAAGCCATGTTGGAGCCAAGGCCTATGTAGGCGAGTGATTCTTTCCCGTCACCATGAACCATTCCGCATCTGTCTCCAGGTACCAAGATAACGAACGTAGCCACGTTAGGATGCAGTATGCGCATTGCGTTTTTCGGCGGCAGCTTCGACCCGCCACACTGCGGGCACATGGCAATCGCCGTGGCAGCAGCCGATCGCCTGTTGCTGGACAGGGTGCTGGTCACGCCGGTCGGCAGTCAGCCGCTGAAGGGTGGCCAGTCGACAGCGAGCTATGTCGACCGGCTCGCCATGGTTCGGCTGGCGTGTGAAGCAGATGCGCGCCTGGTGGCCAGCGACCTGGACGCACCCAGGCCGGATGGACGGCATAACTTTACCTATGAGACGCTGGCCGGCCTGAAGGTAGAGCTGGCCCAAACGCAGCCCGGGGCAGAACTGTTCTGCCTGCTCGGCGCGGATTCGTTCCACTCCCTGGGGAAGTGGCACCGCTCGAAAGAACTGGTGCTGCTGTGTGACTTCATCGTTGCGGCACGCCCGGGGTACGACCTGCGGGAGCTCGCGGATCGTCTGCCGGAAGGGGTTGAGGTGGTCAGCAGTCACGAGCACGCCGGGTTGGTCGAAGTGCATCTGCGTGGTGGCGGGAATGCCGCTGCTTCGACCATTTACCTGATGCTGGACCTGGAGGAAGATGTGTCGGCAACAGTGCTCCGCGAAGTGCTTGCTGATGGAGATGCGGGCACCTATGGCGCTCTGCTGCCCAGGCGTGTAAGGGAGTATATCCGCGCCCACGGCCTCTACCAGGAGACGACACGGCGTAGTTGAAGGCCACGCGTCTGCTCATAGGAGGCTATCGCGTGTCCCCGCTTCAGGCTACGATGAAGAGTACGCGCGATTGCGCGATTTGAAGGAACGCGGAAAGAACGCGGAGGATAGTCCAGAGACGCATGGCAACCAGGAAAGTTACGAATACCGAGACAATTTCGCCGACGAGCGAACCACAGAGGGAACGACTCGCATCCGTGACCGAGGAGACGCGCCGGATGGTCATTGCAGCGGCGGCGGCCTGCGAAGACAAGAAGGCTGAAGACATCCGCATTCTCGAACTCGATCCGCAGGATTCCGGTTTCACAGATTTCTTCCTGATTGCCAGCGGCACCAACGAGCGGCAGGTGCAGGCCATCTCGGATGAGATCGAGATGAAGATGAAACGCGACTTCGGCACCTACGCGAACTCAGTCGAAGGCCGGAGACAGTCGGAGTGGATCCTGCTCGATTACGTAGATTTTGTAGTGCACGTATTCGTAGCAGAGAAGCGCGCGTTCTACGACATCGAGCGACTGCGTAAGTCAGCGAAACAGGTAGATGTGGACCAGTTGAAAGCCGCGCTCACCGAGAAGACCACCGAAGTGCGGAAGAAAGCAGCGGCGAAGAAGGCGGTCGTCAAAAAGGCGCCAGCAAAGAAGACTGCTGCAATAACAGCAGTGGTTAAAAAA
The DNA here is from genome assembly GCA_963692885.1 of Acidobacteriaceae bacterium. Taxonomy (GTDB): domain Bacteria; phylum Acidobacteriota; class Terriglobia; order Terriglobales; family Acidobacteriaceae. The sequence goes on along the minus strand of OY843586.1, from coordinate 4,616,766 downwards.
GCCGCCGCGAAGAAAACCCCGGCAAAGAAGGTTGCGGTGAAGAAAGCTGCCGCCAAGAAGAGAACGTAACACCGGCAGACAGGACCTTCCGGCCGATCGAAAAGGTTCTTCACCAATCCGTCCTAAAGCACTTACACAAGGAGAAGGTTCCAGTAATGGGCACCTTCTCCTTGTCGTTTCCCGTTCTGATTAGAAGTAGAACTTCCCAGCGAGTTGAATTGCGCGTCCTGGTTGCGGATCAGCGTTGGGATCTGCCGATGAAATGACACTCGTCACTCTGCCGAAGGTCGGGTTGAGGAAGCTATTAGTTGGAGCGGCGAAATTGGCATGATTGAAGGCGTTGAAGGCTTCCAGGCGCAGTTGGATGTACTTGGTGCCGTCAGATGTCAGGTGAATATTCTTAAACAGGTTGAGGTTTGTGTAATTAAAGCCCGGCCCGTGAAAGAAGTTACGACTGGTATTGCCAAAAGTGCCGACAGGCTCTGTGCTAAAGGAAGACGTGTCAAAGTACTGATTCAAGCCAGGCGTGCTTCTGGGATTGTAGTTTTTAATGTTGAAGCTCGATGTATCTGGTACATCGCCGCAACCGAAGTAGCTATAGGCGTCGCACCACAAGGATCGTTGTGTACCTTCGCTGACAGCGACTGGAAACCCAGCCTGCAGTGCAGTTACCCCGCTGACTCCCCAACCGGCCAGGGTCTCTCTTGCAACGAAGTTATGTGCGAGAAAACCTGCCACGGGAATGGCATAGACATATGAAGCTACAAACCGGTGCCGCGCGTCGAAGTCTGAACTTCCATAGTTGAGATGTTCAAATCCGGGGACATAGTTATGAACCCGTCCTGAATTGCCGTAGCCACTGTCCCCGCCAGTAATGCTCTCGTAACCTGACCCGTCATCCAGCGAGTGAGAGTAGGTGTAAGCAAGTGTGAACTGCAAGCCATGCGTCGGGGATTTGATAAGGCTCGCCTGGAAAGAGTTGTAGTTCGAAGCGCCTTCGGTGGTCTGTTCGGCAATTGACGTGTACCAAGGAATAGTCGTTCCGGGAACAGATGCGGGCTGCGCGGTATATTGCGGGAAAAGTGGATGAATGAGTTGTGGGCTGCTGGAGCATGCCGGATTGGTAAGGCAAGCCGCATGCCCTGCAGCAGTGATGGGATCCCCCTCGTACCAGGAGGGCAGACGATGGCTCAGAGACCCTACATAGCCGATCTGTGCGACCATACTACGGCCAATGGAACGCTGGATGTTGAGATTGAAGTTATAGGTATACGGAACGGTGTACCGCTGACGATCAAATGTCGCAAGTTCCAGCTGGTTGTAAACGGGCCAGTTGATGTGACTGCCGGCTGCGGGTGCATTGAATGGAAAGGGGTTCGGTTCTGAGCCGTTTCCGGCAATGTCGACGAACGGGTTGGCGAATGATGGACTACCGGGAAGCCCCGAAGCGGTCTGGAAATCGCCTGCACCGCGTGACGTATAGAAGAATGGCGGATCCTCAAGGTTCTGCAGCGATTGTTCTTCCTGATCGCGGTTGTAGTACAGACCAAAGCCGCCTCGAATGGAGAGGCTGTGGCTTCCGCTCTCACCAACAAGCTGCGACGGTCCCTCCCCGGGCGACCAGGCGAAGCCGATGCGTGGTCCAAAACGGTTGTAGTGGGTTACGGGGCCGCCAGCAGAATTGCAGCCAGGATCGCCCGGGAAAGAAAGGCCTGGAGGGGCACCCGGGAAGATGCCGGAGGCACTGCTGCTGTTTTGCCAGCAAGTGACGCCAAGTCCATTGAACTGCCGATTCTGATTGGGTTTCTCTGCATCCCACGCAATGCCGTAGTTGAAGGTAAAGTCCGGACTTACCTTCCAGTTGTCCTGCGCGTATGCGTATGTTTCAGTCGCGACAGCGTCAATGTAACCATTGCTGGTCTGCTCATAGGTATCAGGGATGCCAAGAGCAAAGTCGATCAAAGGATCGCCGGAACTGTACTGGCCACCACCATTGAAAGAGAAGTCGCCGTTATTTAAATAGCCGAAAGGATTGTGTACGCGGAACTGCTCGAAAGAGCCACCGAGTTTGATGGAATGGCTGCCACGAATCCAGCTGAAAGCGTCAGAATAAGTAAGGTTGCTGTCGATGCGCGGTTGGGGGCCTTCGAAACTATTGCCGAGGTCAAAGTAGTTGCCGATGCCCAAGTAGGGGATGCCGGCGGAGCCAGGGGCCGAAAGTTGCGGAGTGATAGCAAAGCCCAGCGCGGAGGGCGAACTATTGTTAGTGGCAATTACCGACGGGAAGTTGAAGCGATAATAGCCAGCGCGTACTTCATTCAGGATGCTGCTTGAAAATGTATGTGTCCAGGATGCACTGAAAACTTTGAAGTGCGCGGACGCGTGCTGACCGAATCCGGGAAAGCTGCCGCCTCCGAAGGATTGTTCGTCAGCGGAAGGGCTTGACTGGACGACGGTCGTGAAGTAGATCGAATCCTTAGAACTGGGCGTGTAGTCAAGCCGTACAATGCCTTGATCTTGCGCGGCAGTGCTGAGCGCATTGAAGGTATAGAGGTTTGTACCGTTGTTAGGCTGCGGCACATACGTGTTGATCAACTTGGATGAGATCGAGTTCCAGATGGCGGGAGATATGTTGACTGTGGTTGCGCCATTCTTGGTAAAGCAGGTGTTCCACGGAGTGCCCGCTGCGCAGCCATTGATGGCAAACGGAATGGGATTAGTCGTCAGGCCGGCGCTGTTGGCTGCTCCCGTGAAGTAGTTGGTGTCAGCCGTGAAGCTGCCGTTAAACTGCTGAGCGTCCAGGGTATTTGCTGTCGTTGTTGAGGCGGTGCGATTCCGCAAGCCCTGATAGGCAACAAAGGCGAAGAACTTGTTCTTCAGAATGGGACCGCCAAGCGTTGCGCCATAGAGATTTTGGTGAAAGACCGGACGGACCTGTGAGAAGTAGTTGCCGTTGTTCAGAAATGTATCGCGATAAAACTCAAAGCCGCTGCCGTGGATGCTGTTAGTGCCGCTCTTCAGAATCTGGCTAATGGTTGATCCAGAGTTGCGGGCAAATTCCGGGCTCATGGTGCTGGTGACGTTGTCTTCTTCCTGCAGCGCGTCGGGATTGATCTGGATGCCTTCGTTCTGAAGCGGACCGTCATTGATGTCAGCGCCACCCAGCATATAGCTGTTCTGCGATGACTGATTGCCGTTGTTGGAGTAAGAGCCAAATCGGTCTGAAGACTCGACGACACCTGGCTGGAGCTTCTGCAGGCCGGCCGCGTCGCGGCCTTCCAGCGGAATGCCTTCCAACTGGTCCGAGGTGACGACCTGCTTCAATTGCGTATCAGAAGTCTCGACCTGCAGTGCCGTAGCGCTTACCTGGACAGTGGTGCTGCTCGAGCCGACCTGCAGCTTGGCATCGACGTCGCGGTTGTCGTTCGCGACCAGATTGACATCATTGGCGACAAAGCTTTGGAAGCCGTTTGCTGTGACCGTTACAGAGTAGGGGCCGCCGGGGGCAAGCTGGGTCACGATGAAGTAGCCCTTGCTGTCGGTTTTTGCCTTAACCGTGATCCCCGTGCTGGTATTGAGGATTTCTACTGCTGCCCCACCGACAATAGCGCCGGAATTATCGGTGATGGTGCCGTGGATCGCGGCAGTGACCCCCTGGGCAAGTAGCCGGATTGAATGAACCGGAAGGAGTAACGCCGAAACGACAAGTAGCGCGATGGACGTTGATCTTTTCTGTAGACGCATATTTCCCCCAAGGACTTGAACCGGGCATGCATGAGCAATCCCGCAGTCGCTGTACGCCATGCCTTACCGGGGAGCACTGGCTCTTACCTGAACGGAGCTGGACTGTGTACGTACTTTGTTAACGCACATGCAACTTGAGTGCCAAAGGTTACCCGCCAAGGAGTGGTCGCCATTCACAACTGTTTAACCAGCTTCCGCGATGCCCACAGTGGACCACCATGCTCCAAAGATATTGTTTGTGGAAGGAAGTACTTCAAAAAGTGGGATTTCGTAGTTGGAGCCCTCACAAAGCTACACTTCCAGGCGGTAGTTTAGGCTGGCAGAATGGCGCTCCAGATATCCATTGCGGCGGTGGCGGGCCGGGGCCGGTTGACCGGTTTCAACGGCCCCATGGAGTTCTTCGCTGGACGCCTCGCTCCGTACGCCCAGGTCGACTTTCCGCTGTATGCGTCAGAGGCTCTACTGCTCGAGTCGCTGGGCAAGCAGAAAAGTCGAGTGCCTGCCATGCTGGTGCTGCTCGACAGCCGGGGCCGCAGCTTGTCGTCAGAAGCTTTTGCCGAGTGGCTGCAGAAAGAGAAAGACCAGGGCCGGCAGTCGATCGTGCTGGCCATCGGTCCGGCCAATGGATGGTCAGAAGAAGCGCGTGCGCAGGCAAACCTGCTGCTTTCCCTGGGACCAATGACTCTGCCCCATGAACTGGCGCGCGTCGTGCTGACGGAGCAGGTCTATCGCGCGTTTACAATCATGGCTGGGCATCCTTACCATACGGGACACTGAGGCCGCTGCTCGTTGCCGGCATCGCAAGTCATCAGCGATCCGGCTGCCCCAACTCGGGCGGAATACCACTGCGCCGGGTCAGGGCTGCGAGGTACTCAACAAGGATGACAAAGCGCATGCGTCGAGGGGAATGATAGATGTCGTGGTTTAAGCGGCAGGGATACGAGATTCAGGGTGCGACCGATACTGCGTCCTCCGACAAGGCCGGGCTTGATAAAACAGTGCGCACCGAGGGACTGTGGACCAAGTGTCCCGGATGCAAACAGTTCATCTTCAAGGCGGATATCGAGGCGAACCAGCAGGTCTGTCCCAAGTGCGGACATCATTTTCGGCTGGATGCCCGGGAGCGCGTGGCGAGCCTGCTTGAGCCTGGATACGAACTGGTCGACCTCGAACTGAAATCGACCGATCCGCTGGAGTTTGTTGATCTGAAAGCATACAAGCCCAGGCTTGCCAAGGCACAGGCGGAGACCGGGCTGAACGACGCGATCGTCAACGCAATCGGCAAACTGGGCCGGCATGACGTAGTGCTGAGTGTGATGGAGTACTCCTTTATTGGCGGCAGCATGGGGAGCGTTGTGGGAGAGACGATCGCCCGCGCTGTCGATCGTGCGTTGAACACGAAGCAGCCGCTGATTGTCGTCTCGGCTTCGGGCGGCGCGCGTATGCAGGAGGGAATCGCTAGTCTGATGCAGCTGGCGAAGGTCTCGGCTGGGCTGGCGCAGATGGACGACGCCGGCCTTCCCTTTATCTCGGTACTGACGGACCCGACTTTCGGCGGCGTGACAGCAAGTTTTGCGATGCTCGGCGATCTGAACATTGCAGAGCCGGGCGCCCTGATCGGCTTTGCGGGGCCGCGCGTGATTGAGCAGACCATCCGGCAGAAGCTGCCTGAAGGTTTTCAGCGGTCGGAGTTCCTGCTGGAGCATGGCATGCTCGATGCCGTGGTGCCGCGTAAAGAAATGAAGGCGTACCTGGAACGGGCGATTGCATTCATGACACCGCAGTAAGGCGGTGTGGGCAACGAAACGGCGCGGATCAAAGAGCGCGGATCATGGGGCGCGGATCATGGATCAGCGCCCTTTGTCTTTTTACAGCAGGCTTGGCACAGGATCTCTAGTTGACGAGCCTGTTTAGTTGACGGGCCTGGCTTTGCCGTCCTGGATGGCCTGCTGGATCAGCGGCATGATCTGCCGGTGGGCTTCTTCGCCGAGTTTGCCCTGCTGCTCTCCCAACGCTCCCTGTTCCGCACCGAACTTGCCTTGCTGCTCGCCTGCCTCACCCTGGAGTTCTCCGAGCCGCCCCTGGATCTCCCCGATCTGTTCCTGCAGCCTGGATAGACTTTCCCGATCAACCTCCTTCTCGGACTGCAGCTGCCTCATCTGTTGCAGTGCTTTGTCGAGGGCGGCGGTTTCTTTGCTCAAGTCCGGGTTCTTGATTTTGACATTAGATTGGAGCCTGCCGAGTGCTTCCTGCTGTCGGCCGAGTGCTTCCTGCTCTTTGCCCAATGCTTCCTGCTGCTTGCCAAGCGCCTCAATCGGCGCGTACAGCGCTTTGGCGCGAGCAACGATCGTAGGGTCGTCGATGACGTAGGACTTGCCGTCGTGCCGGTAATAGATGAAGTCCCCATGGATGCCTTTACGGATAGCCTCAAACGAGCCCGCCTGGTTCCAGTCGCCGCTGAACGTGTAGGAGCCGCTTCCGGAGACGAGTGCGTAGCTGTCGCCGTTGTTGTTGTAGGCGTAGGTGTAGTTGCTGTGGTCGCCTTCCTCTGGAGCGGCAGGTGTGGGTGGAGCAACCGGAGCCGCCGGGGCTGTAGGCGCATCTTGTGTTTCTTGCTGCGCCTGCTGATTCTCCTGCACTACGGCGACGTACCTTGAGGGTGCGATCGTTTTGCCGCTGACTCCCGAGGAAGGCCCGCCATTCACAGACGAAACTGCGGAGGGGGCTTGTGCGCCGCTGGAGCTGCGGGGCTCCACTACTGCGGCAGGCCTGGTCGGCCTTGAAGTCGTAACAGTAGCAGTTGTTGACATGCTCCGCGACGCCTGCACGCGGACCAGTGACGTTGAGGCACAGACGGCGACCAGGCTGATGGCTGCCGCGAGGATGGTAAGCCGACGACGGCCGGTGTAGGACTGCTCAAAGAGCTGCTCGCTAAGAATGCGTTCGATGCGAATGCGCAGACTGCTGGTCCTTGCCATTGCGACCCCTGTCAGCGGCCATTGTGCAGAGGTGGCAAACTCCAGCAGGACCTCCGCGTAGGACACGCGGCTCTCAGCCTGCTCGAGGGCGGCGTGGTCGCTCATAGCTTCGCCCAGGGCGGAAAGATGTTTCTGCAGCCACCAGCTGAAGGGATTGAACCAGAAGATGGCGCAGTTGAGGCCGGCCAGCAGTTGAAGATAGAAGTCATGCTGGCGGATGTGCGCCCGCTCATGGCTCAGGACGACGCGCAGTTTCTCCTCACTCCACTGGGCAGAGGAGGCGGGTAACAGGACGGAAGTGGCGATGGTGACCGGCGTGGCGATACGGTGGCTGATACGAATGTCTGTGGCGTAAGAGAATGCGTCACTGCTAAAGAATGTTTCGGCACGTTCAGACTGGTTACGGAGCCGCATGGCGACAGCGAAGCCGGTGCCCAGCCGGATCAGCAGGAAGCCTGCCACCAGGCAATATAGGGTCGAGGCATACGACAGGGGCCAGTGGCGGCGCTGGTGATGAGGCTGCGCCGGAATGTTGGCAGCATACCTCTGTGCCCTGGCTGCGGGGATCATTGCCACATGTACGCGGCCGCGGCTTGAGGATACAGCGTCGGCGACATGAAGGACCGATGTACGTGCCGGCGGGGCAAAAGAGGGAAGGACGTGGAAGCCGATGCTGCCGTGGACGAAGGCGGGCATAGCCAGGGCGGCTATCAGCGCAAGCAGCCACGCGGTGCGCTGGGCCCGGACCTGGTGGATCCGCAGTATGCGAAGCGCGGCAAAAAGGGTGACGCCCATGATGAGCGTGCGGAATGCAGACGCAAGCAGCAGGTGAGTATTCATTTCTTTGCCTTCTTCGCATTGGATTGTGTATCCGCGGTACGTGACGTGGCGATGCGCTCGGCCACGCGCTGTAGTTCGTCCCGGTCGAGTACCTGTGAATCCACCATGCCGACAAGCAGCGCTTCAACCGAGCCCTCACAGAACCAGTCGACGATACGTTGCACAGCGCGTCCTGCAACTGCCTGGCGCGTCTCGGCTGGCCGGTACAGAAACGTTCGGTTTTCAAGTGTGTGCTCCAGGTAGCCCTTTTCTTCCAGGCGGCGGAGCACGGTCCGGATGGTCGATTCTTTGAGCGGACGTCCCGCCTGCCCCAGGCGCTCGCGCACCTGATCGGCACTCTGGACCTTGTACTGCCAGACCAGTTCAAGGATGGACCGTTCAAGCTCGCCCAGTTCCGATGGATCGTGAGGGAGAAGTTCGTGACGCCCTGTAGTGTTACTGCCCATAATGTTACGTATCGTAACACATGCGTCGTCGCGATGGCAAACAGAAGTTGGTGCATGGCATGGGCGCGCCTTATAAAGGTCAGCCGTGGGCGCTGCATTAGAATGCAGTCATGTCCTACGCGGCTGCAGTTCAACGCCTCTATGCACTCGCTGCCGAGTTGTACACGGCGCCCGGTGAGACTCGCCGCAAATTCGAGCTGGGCCAGATGCGCATGCTGATGCAGGCCCTTGGCGATCCGCAGAAGAGCCTGCGCAGCGTCCTGATTGCCGGGACAAATGGCAAAGGGTCGACTGCAGCGACGCTCGCATCCATCTGCGCGGCTGCCGGCTACAAGGTCGGCCTGTACACGTCGCCGCACCTGGCACGGGTAAATGAGCGCATCCAGATCCTTGACCGTGATCCCGAGTTCGCGCACCCGGTAGTACGGCGCCATGAGATCTCCGACGACGCTTTTTCCACTGCTTTCGAGCAGGTGGAAGAAGCCGCAGCCGGGCTCGTGAGAAATGGCAGCCTGCCGGCGCCCCCAAGTTTCTTCGAGGCGATAACGGCCATGGCGTTTGTTTACCTGGCGGCCGAACGGGTGGATCTCGCGGTGCTTGAAGTTGGCATGGGCGGGCGGCTGGACGCGACCAATATCGTCGATCCTCTGCTATCAATCATCACGGACATTTCGCTTGATCACACGGAATGGCTTGGCCCGACGGTTGGTGCGATTGCGCGTGAAAAGGCCGGTATCCTGAGGCAGAACGGCACTATGGTGACGCTGCCGCAGCATCCCGAGGCTAACCAGGCGCTGGGCGAGATCGCGGTTCCGCTGGCTGTTAAGGGAATCAGCGCAGCGCAGTACGTTCCTTCGCACACCCTGGTGCAGGATCCTAAAAGTAACCGCTACAGTGTCGAAATCGATGGAAGTACCGTGCCGGTGAATTCGCCGCTTGCCGGCCAGCACCAGCATCGCAATATCGCGCTCGCTATCGCTGCTGCCGTCGAGTTACGTACCAGCCATGGTTACAAAATATCAGACGACCAGATCGCCAGCGGTATTACGCAGACAGCCTGGCCGGGCAGGTTCGAATACTACCCGGCGAAAGCGGGTCGCGCAGAGGTGCTGCTGGATGTTGGCCACAACCCGGCGGGCGCGTGGGCGCTCCGTTCAGCGCTTTCCGGCTGGTCCGAACTGGCGACACCGCGGACGCTCATCTTCAGCTGCCTGCGCGACAAGCCTGTTGGCGAACTTGCGCAAATCCTTTTCCCGCTCTTCGACCGGGTCATCCTGGCTGCGATCGATTCGCCGCGTGCCGCAAGCCTGAAGGAACTGAGCGAAGCCGCTGAACCGACCGGTACGGCCGTTGAAGAATGCGCTGGTCCTGTGGATGCAATGGATATGGCGACCTGGCTTACCCCGCCGAGCGGCCTTATCGTGGTGACTGGTTCCGTGCTGCTGGTGGGCGCGGTCCGCAGTATGCTGATCGCCCTGAATACTCGCAATGTCAGCATGGAGCCGGAACGCGTCTCATGAGTCAGAATCTACCGCTTGTCCCTGCGCCCATCGATGACGGGCGTCCTTCTCCTGATCTGCCGCCATTAGGGCTGATGGCAAAGCTGCGTTCGAATCTTCTTCAGGCTCCTATGTTTGCCTTGTTCACCGGAGGCTTTGGCAGTGTCGCGCTGGTGGCCTCGCTCTTTGACCGGACCGGCTACTCCGAGCACTGGCTGGCGCAGCGATGGGCCCGGTGCCTCACCTTCATTGCCGGTACCTCCGTCACAGTGATCGGCGGGGAAGTTCTGGAGCAGCACCCGGTCGCCGTCTACGCCGCCAACCACCTGTCGTACATGGACACGCCGGTACTTTTTGGCAAGCTACCCTTCCAGTTCCGCATCCTGGCCAAGCATGACCTCTGGAAGCTGCCTTTTGTCGGCTGGTACTTGAACCGTTCGGGCCAGATCCCGGTAAACCTAGATGACCAGCGGGCGTCGGTGACCAGCCTGAAGGCCGGTGTCAAAGCCTTGAAGGCAGGTATGCCCCTATTCGTATTTCCGGAGGGTGGGCGCGCCGTCGATGGACATCTGCAGCCGTTTAAAAGTGGACCGGCGTTCATGGCGATCAAGGCCCAGGTACCGCTGGTGCCCATTGCCCTGGTGGGCACGCATGAACTCTTTCCGATGCATACCCATCACTTTCGGCCCAGGCCCGTGACGATGGTGGTGGGCCAGCCTATCCGTACCGAGGGGATGATCACACGCGAAGCCGACGCTCTTACCGAACGCCTTCGGATGGTGATTGCCGCCATGTATTACGAACATTCCACGCTGCCTGCTCCCTCGGTCCAGGCGTCCTCCCTGGATCCCGAGGCTCAGTCTGTCGTAGCCGTGCAGGAGTATTCTCAAAAACTATGAAGAACAGGCCGCACATCGCGATTCCGGAACCGACGTCGTTCGACCATGCCTATAACCAGCGGGGATGGCCGCAGTATGCGCGCGCCGTCGAGCTTGCCGGCGGCGTGCCTGTCCCGGTGCCGCTGACAGAATTGCAGGCTACGGTGGCGAAGATCGTGTCCGGCTGTTCCGGCATCCTGTTGCCGGGCAGTGGGGCAGATGTCGATCCACAAAAATACGGGCAGGCGCGGCATGAGAAGACAGCGGCGCCCGACCCGGTGCGGGAGGCCGTTGAGGAGCTGTTGCTGCAGGATGCTTTTAACCTGCGCAAGCCAATCCTTGGGATCTGCTATGGATTGCAGTCGCTCAATGTCTGGCGCAATGGCTCGCTCGATCAGCATATTCCTGGTACTGGCGTGGACCATGCACCCGGGCGGGATGTACTGACCGCTCATCCCCTGGAGATCGTGAAGCCGTCACGTCTGGCCGGGATTCTGCAGCTTGGAGAGCAGGATGCAGGGCCAATCGTCAACTCCAGCCATCACCAGGCGGTACATTCGCCAGGGGATGGCCTGGTGATCGCTGCGCGTAGCGAGCCGGACGGGGTGATCGAAGCTGTTGAAGGCACAAGTTCTGACCAGTTCGTGCTGGGCGTGCAATGGCACCCGGAGCGGAGTTATTTCGAACATTTGTCATCCCGGCTGATTTTCGCGGCATTTGTAGAAGCTGCTGCGTCCTGGAAGATACGGCCGATCCTTGAGTCGGTGGCGGCTACGGCACCGCATTGAGCGATTTTTCGTCCGCGATGATCGCGGAAGCACTACAGGCGGCAGGTCTACGGGGATTGTCTCCGAAGGCATTGGACCGCCTGGTTCTTTATGGCCACGTGCTGATGAAGTGGAACAGCCGGATGAACCTGACGGCCATCCGCGATGCGGACGGTATCCTCCAACGGCATATCGTGGAATCGGTAGCGGCAGCTGAGTTTCTTCCTGTCGGAATAAAGACGCTCCTGGATTTCGGCTCTGGCGCGGGACTTCCCGGCGTCCCTATCGCGATATGCCGTGAGGAAGTTGTCGTGACCCTGGCTGAATCCCAATCGAAGAGGGCCGCGTTCCTTGCCGAGGTAAGCCGCAGTATCGGCGTGCCTATGCAGGTGCATGCAGGCAGGGTGAGTGCCATGCCCGCCGGTGCTCGCTTTGACGTAGTCACCCTTCGGGCCGTGGACAGGATGGAAGAGGCGGTCCGGGAAGCCCGTGGCAGGGTTGCTACCGGGGGTCACCTGCTTCTTTTTGGAACAGCAGTAACGCGCGGAATGCTACTAGCTGCCGCTGAAGCCAAGTCGACCGAAGAGAAGCTGCTTTCCACGAACAGTTTCCTGCTTCTTTGTCGGGTGTAGGCAGATGTTCCACGTGGAACAATGCTTGGAATCAGCCAAACTAAACCCTCGGTGTTCCACGTGGAACATCTGCCCGTTTTCCACGACTCCCACATTGCGCCTCCCCCGCAAATCCTCTAACGTGGAGACAACCTCATGCCCAGTTCGAAAACCCGTTTGCTTGCCGTCGCCAACCAAAAAGGCGGAGTCGGAAAGACAACTACAGCCATCAATCTAGCTGCTGCCGTCGCGATTGATGGACTTCGGTGCCTCCTGATTGACTGCGATCCTCAGGCAAACACAACAGCGGGCCTCGGCGTTGCACGTGACGAAGAGCGCGAATCCATCTACGACGTGCTTGTCGGCGACGCGAAGGTTGAAGATGTCGTGCTACGGACCGACATTGAAACGCTCAAGCTGCTGCCGGGCAGCCGGCACATGACCGGAGCAAACGTTGAGTTGGTGAAGATGGAACGACGGGAATATCGCCTGAAGGAAGCCCTCGCTCCCGTACTTTCGAGATACGACTATATTTTTATGGATTGTCCACCAGCCCTGGACTTCCTGACCTTAAATGCCTTGGTCGCAGCTACCCGGCTACTGGTGCCGATCCAGGCCGAGTACTTCGCCCTGGAGGGTGTCAGCGAACTGCTGAATACATTGGGCAGTGTGCAGGCAGTCTTCAACCCGGGCCTGGCACTTGAAGGCGTCGTCCTCACCATGTACGACGAGCGCACCAACCTGGCGCAGCAAGTGACAGACAACCTGAAGAGCTTTTTCAAGGACAAGCTGTTCAAAACCGTTATCCCGCGCAACGTGCGACTCGCGGAGGCGCCCAGTCATGGCAAACCGGTGATGCTGTATGACAATCGTTCAAAGGGAACAGAAGCCTATCGCGAACTTGCAGAGGAACTGCTCGCCCGCAACGAGGTCGAAAGCCCACGCGCGAAAGAACGGAAAGAACTCGCGGCCATCCGCAAAAATACGAAGATACGTTTCTGGCCGTATGCTTAGCCGTATATTGTTGAGCATGAAAGACTTAGCTGCACAAGGACATACTTATGGCACCAGATAACCAATCCGAGGCGGCCAGCAGGACGCAGTCAGCACCTGCTCATAAGGATGCGAAAAGACGTGCATTGGGCCGCGGATTGGAGGCGCTTCTGCCAGGCCGTCCGCCACAGGCGCCTGCAGCAGCCGAGCCGACACCGGCTTCGCCCCCACGTGAAGCGTCAGGAGAACATTCCGGCCGGGCAAAAGAGATCCCCGTTGACCAGATCGACCGGAATCCTTACCAGACGCGGACGCGGTTTGACGAAGAGCAATTGAAAGAGCTGGCTGCCTCGATTGCTGCAACAGGGGTGGTGCAGCCAATCCTTGTGCGTACGCTGCAAAATGGCCGCTTCCAGCTGATAGCGGGAGAGCGTCGCCTGCTGGCCTCAAAGCAGGCGGGGAAAGAGACGATACCCGCGGTGCTGCGACAGGTATCTGATGAACAGGCGATGGAGATGACCATCGTCGAAAACCTGCAGCGGACAGACTTGAACCCGATGGAGCAGGCGCGCGCATACGACCGGCTGGGTCGCGACTTCAAAATGACGCAGGAGCAGATGGCGACGAGGACGGGCAAAGACCGCGCCTCTGTCTCGAATTTCCTGCGGCTGCTGCGGCTGCCGGAAGAGATTCAGACAAAGGTCGAGGGTGGCGACCTGAGCTTCGGCCACGCGCGTACGCTGCTGGCGCTCGACTCGCCGGAAGCCATGTTGAAGGCAGCGCAAAAAGTCGCAGCCTTGTCGATGTCTGTGCGGCAGACTGAGACTTATGTCCAGGGTCTGCTGCATCCTGAAAAGAAGCAGGCTGAAGCGAAAGTGGAAGAGCCGCTCGATCCGAATGTGCGTGATGCGCGCGACCGGATGCAGCGGGCGCTGGGTCTTCGTGTGAAGATTGAAGATAAGAATGGTCGCGGCCGCGTCATTATCGAGTACGCGCGGCTCGAAGACTTCGACGGATTACTGGACGCGATCCTGGGTGAAGGTGCCCGCTAGATGAAAAGGCAGAAAACAGCAGGATGATGACCGGCTCCGAGCTTGAACCCGGCGAAGTAGTAATGAGTGCTGCGACAGTGACGGCGCTGCCCTGGCGAACGCCCGCGCTCTTCCGTTTCCGCGTGCTCATCTTCACGCTGTTGTATTTCCTCGGCTTCTACGCGCCATGGATGCGCTATTTCAGTACCGGCCCAGTGCCTTCAACGTGGATTACGCTATCGGCATGGCTGACGCGGACCGGGCTCCTTGACTACTCCAGATCGACGGTAACTGTCACGGTTGCAGTTATTGCGTGCGCCCTGCTAGGTGCATTTTTCCGGCTATGGGCGACTGCGTACATTGGCGCCGGCGTCATGAACGATAAAAGCCTGCGTGCGGATCATATCGTTGCGTCGGGACCATATCGCTATCTTCGCAATCCGCTGTATCTTGGCAACCTGCTGACATGCGTGGCGGTGTCTATCCTGATGCCGCCGAGTGGGTCGCTTGTCTTTCTGGCCGGCTGTGTACTGCTGACAACTGCGTTGGTTGCCGCGGAAGGGCCACACCTGGCGCAGCAACTTGGTACAGCGTATGACACCTATCGCAGGCAGATCCCGAGCTTTATTCCAGCCATCCGGGCGCATGTAAGGCCGGCGCCGGTAAAGCCGCGCTGGATCCAGGCCATTGCAGCAGAATCGTTCCACGTGGGATATGCGCTTTGCCTGGTGGTATTTGCCTGGCAATACAATGTTGATCTGCTGATCCGTTGCCTGCTGATTTGTTTCGGCATCTCGCTGGTGGCAAATGGAATTTTTTCGACTCGCACCGTGCGTCCAGCGGCTGCTCCGTAAGCCTTAAAGCGTACAGGCTACAGTTACTGATACTAAAAGAATCCCGCATCTGAGATAAGGTATGCCGCGTTCTGTAACCTCCTCGAAAACAACTGCGATACTGCCGGCGTTTACAGCGGAGACGCTGAAGTTTCTTCGTGGCTTGCAGCGCAACAATGATCGCGAATGGTTTGAAGCACGGCGGCAAGTCTACGAGAGCGCCCTGCGTGCACCCATGCTTTCATTGCTTGCGAAAGTGAATGAGCGCATGGCGGGCTTCGCACCAGAGCACGTGAAGGCGCCGGAGAAGACCGTGCTGCGCATCTATCGTGATACGCGCTTTTCGAAGAACAAGCTGCCCTACAAACAGCATTATGCCGCCTGGTGGGGACGAGCAGGCATGGTGAAGACGTCGGGCGCCGGCTTCTACTTTCATCTCGCGCCCAAGACGCTGACGATCGCTGCAGGCCTCTACATGCCGGACGCTGCGCAGCTGCTTGCAGTACGGCGATACCTGCTCGACCATCACGAAGAGTTGCGGCGTCTGCTGCATGGGCGCAAGGTCAAATCGAAGATGGGCATGTCAGAGACTGAAGCTTTGGCGCGGGCGCCAAAAGGCTTCCCGAAAGATCATCCCGGGCTGGACCTGATCCTGCATCGCAACTGGGGCCTCGACACGGAGCTGCCGTCAACGGCTGCATTGGACAGCGCCTTCTCCAAAACACTGGCCTCCTATTTTGAAACGGCTGCGCCGCTGGTTGCATTTCTGAACCGCCCGCTCGTCGGAGCGAGCGAGAAGGTGCGAAGGCCAATCTTCGCACTTGATGCTTTCTAGACACTGCGTCAGACTTGTCTGCAGCCCCACAAAACCAGCCGAAAAGCCGAAAAAAACAGCAAATCTACAACAAAAGCCGTAAAAACCTGAGGATTTCTGGTTTTTGCCGTTGACAAGTAGCGCCATCAAGCCGCATGGTTAACCACGGAAGGCTACGCGGGACCCGCATAAACATTGGGGATTCACGCACACCAGCCGGTAGGGCACGGCTGGCACTGAGGGTCGTTTCCGGTGCCCAACCAAAGACCAGCCTTTGCAGGGTCAGACCTTGCGGGCAAACAAACCGGCAGTTAACACCAGGAGGAATTACATGGCAACAGGACTTACGAAGACACAGCTTGTTCGGCATATGGCCGAGAAGCTTGCCCTTACCAACAAGCAGGTCGCAGCCTTTTTTGATCTGCAGGCAGAAACAGCTGTAAAGGAAACCAAGAAGAATGGCGTGTTCGTCATTCCCGGACTGGGCCGCCTGGTCAAGGCCGAGCGCAAGGCTCGCCTGGGCCGCAACCCGCAGACGGGTGAACAGATCAAGATCAAGGCGAAGACGGTTGTGAAGTTCCGCGTCGCCAAGGCTGCAAAAGATACCATCGCGCCGCCGAAGAAGTAGTCCAGCTCGCAAGATCTTTCGTACAAGGAATGGCGAGAGGTCGAAGCTGTAGTAAGTCCCCTCGACTTACTACGGAACGATTTACGAACACCCCGGGAAGCCATGGCCGCAATGCCATGGAGGCCCGGGGATTTTTTGTGCGAACCGTTATTACGCGACCCTGCCTACCGAATAGCTGCAAGGGCTCCGCGGAAGAAGTGTTCGAAATCTTCGCCCACGCTTTTGTCTTTAGCCACGGCTGTCTCTATAGCTTTCTGTGCCGCTGGACGGCTGTAGCCGAGGTTCACAAGCGCGGACAGGACGTCATCCGCCGCGGGACCTGCAGCCTGCATGGCGGGCGCTGCAACAGCCATGTCTTCGAGCTTGTCTTTCAACTCCACCACCAGTCGCTCAGCCAGTTTCTTGCCGACGCCGGGTACCTTCACCAGCATGGCATGGTCCTGCCCGCGGATCGCACTGACGAGCCGCTCGGTACTGAGGCCGGAGAGGATTGTGATAGCGAGTTTTGGTCCGACGCCGGAGACAGTGATAAGTCTCTCGAAGATGCGCTTTTCATCCCGCGTCAGGAAGCCGAAGAGGGCAAGCGTATCTTCGCGGACCTGCGTGTGAATGTGCAGGGCAACTTCGCTGCTCTCTGCCGGCAGGGCAGTGAAGGTCGAGACACTGATGGCGACGTCATAACCGACGCCCGCAGCCTCCACGATAGCCTGGTGGGGTAGTTTACTGAGCAGTTTGCCGCGGAGGTGCGCAATCATTTGAATCGATTGTAGCGGCGAAAAGATGACTGCGCGGGAACGTCTATCGCCGGCGGTAGAGCACCTGGAACTCGTAGCCGGGATTTGCCGGGAAGAGACGCGCGATGTGGCGAAGCCGCTCGGCCAGCGCGGGTGCGGCGAGCAGCGGGTATTCCCTCTCGCGCAGGTCGGCGTAATCAAAATCAAGCGCGAGCGACAACATGTAAATGGCTACTGCGTCTGAGAAGGCCGCCTCAAGGAAAGCCAGCTTTGCCTGCTCATCCAACGGCTTCACCAGGTGCAGCTCGGCTGAAGGCGCGGCTGCCGCGAGGGACGGGCTCTCCTTCCCTTCTTTCTGGCGGCGTGTACTTTCACGAGCGGGTTCGGCGGGAACATCAAGAACACGGCGGCGATTTTCCCATGCGTCCTGACTGGTTTCGCCGCGGACATTCGCTTCGGCCTGCGACCATACCAGTTCTGCAAACTCCCTGGGAACGCCGACCGCGTCCACGAAATGATGGCCGACATTGATGAACAACTCAAAGGCAAGCGCGAACTTCTCGTGCATCAGGCGGGTCGAGATGAAGGTATAGTCGCGATCCTGGACCTTGACGTTGCGATGGCAGATAGCGCGGTCGCTCAGGTCAGTCGAGTACCCGTTGGCGATCAGCGTCTCGCCACTGCTGGCGAGTTCCGCATCGGGTCCGTCGAGTGGTCCCTCATGTATGGTAAGCGGTACGAAGTAGTAGGCACGCTGCGTGAGCGCCTTCGCGACGGCTGTCGGAATAGCGTTGATGACCTGCTCGAGGTCTGCCGCGTCGACCTGGATGTCCGCAAAGGCGCCAAAGCAAATGCCATTCAGGGCCTGTTGCGCAGGCGTGCGCTCGGCGACCTGTGCAGCTGGCAAAAGCTCGATCTGGGCAGTTCCGGCCATAAACTAGTATTCTAACTCCCATGAGCTCATCTGCCGCCAGTGCCGTTCCCAAGCCGTCTCCCCGCGGCCCGCGTCTGTTTGGCATTCCGTATGGCGACTTTGGCTTGTTCGCCAGCCTGCTGCTCTCGTTGGCGCTTGGATTCATTACGTTTTTTGCCGTGACGTTCCTCTCCATCTTCGGCATCCTGATTTACAACGGTGCGACACACAGTGCCATCGATCTCTCCCACGGTTACAAATATATTGCCTTTCCGGCAGGGTTAGTGGTGCTGGCCATCAGCCTGCTGACACTTGGCGCGGTGTGGATGCGCCGCCGCCTGACGGGCAAGTAGATCCCTGATGGCTGTCGTCCCGATAGCAGATACACCTGCGCATGCAGAGCAGGCACGGGACTGGTGCGCAAAGCTTGAGTCGGGTGACATTCTCTTCTTTCCGCAAACACCACTCGCACTGCCGCCCCAGGATATTGAGTTCCTGCTGAGCCTGCAGCAGACGAACAGTTCCCTGCACAAGAACATTGCGTACAAGCCGCATGCGGATAGTATCTCCGGCGTCGATACGTCGAACGCGGATGCAGCAGCAGTCCAGCGGCTGCAGACCATCATGCGCAGCTACTCGCAGAAAGTGAATGCATTCCTCGGAGATTTTCTCGCTCCCTACGCGCGCAGATGGCAGCTGGACTATGCCAGCTTTCGTCCGCAGGAAGAAGAAAATCGCAACCTGCCGCTGCGCCGGCGGAATGACCTGATGCATACCGATGCCTTTCCGACACGGCCGACACATGGTGCGAGGATCCTGCGCTTCTTTAATAACATTCATCCCACGCGCACCCGCGACTGGGTCACAGGCGATCCATTCCGTGTGCTCGCGCCGCAGTTCGCACCGGCTGAGATCGACCTGCCGGCGCCAGATACACACATCGGCAGGGCCTTCAAGGGGTTTGGCCGCAACCTGGGACTGGGCGCCGCAGTCCCATCGCTCAAGCGCTCTCCTTATGACGACTTCATGATGCGCTTCCACAATTTTCTGAAGGAAAACGGGAACTTCCAGGAGAATGCACATAAGTATCCGTCGCAGTTTCCTTCTGGTTCAAGCTGGATGGTCTATACGGATACAGTGCCCCACGCCGTGCTTGCCGGCCAGTATGCACTGGAGCAGACGTTGCTGGTGGAGCACGCGGCGATGGTCGCGCCGGAGCATTCGCCGCTCACGGTGCTGGAACAACTGGCCGGGGCGCGGCTGGTTTAAACGCAATCTCTGACGTGGACCGGGATGACCATGACAACGCAAGTCTGGAGTGCCGAAAGCTATGCCCATAATGCGCGTTTCGTCGCGGACCTTGGTGCACCGCTGCTGGATTTGCTGAATCCAATGGCTGGCGAAGACATTCTCGATCTGGGTTGCGGCGATGGAGCGCTTACGCTGCGTATAGCGCAGACCGGAGCGCGGGTCGTCGGAGTAGATGGCTCGGCAAGCATGGTCAACGCTGCTGTTGCGGCTGGTGTCGATGCGCGTGTCAGGAATGGTGAGGCCCTCGAATTCCAGCAGCAGTTCGACGCAGTGTTTTCAAATGCTGCGCTGCATTGGATGTTGCGTCCGGATGATGTGCTGGCAGGGGTTGCGCGAGCACTGCGGCCAGGCGGACGGTTTGTGGCGGAGATGGGCGGCCACCGAAATGTAGCATCCATTGTCGTCGCGATGCTCGCGGTGACGCGGCGCTTCAAGGGAGCCGAGACTATCCGTTCGCCATGGTATTTCCCGACCGCGGCTGAGTACGAGCAGAACCTGAAGAAGCATGGATTTGTAGTCGAGCAGATCGCTCTCATTCCGCGGCCCACACTGCTGGCCACCGGCATGGAAGCATGGTTGAAGACGTTTGCCCAGTCCTTCCTCAGCCACTTATCGCAGGAAGACCAGGATCGCGCGCGTGCGGAAGCAGTCGAATTGTTGCGACCCGCTCTATGCGACGCGAGCGGTAACTGGATTGCAGATTATGTGCGGCTCCGTTTTGCCGCGAGGATCGCGTAGTTCTGTACAGGGTTTGACCCCGCAGATGCAGACGCCGGCTTAAGAGGTCCGCGCATCTTCCGCCGGCTTCTGTTCGGGAAAGTTTTCTTAGTCTCCGCATCGGACGCGGCTGCTGATATTCTTCTTTTTCATGTCACATTTTCTGAAGCTGCTTTCGGAGGCCCAATCCAGAATGTTTCTTAAACAATGCGCGGCTGTAGTGATGCTGAGCACGGCAATCCTGCCGGTCTTCGCTGCTGAGAAGGTAAAACATGGCGACGCTGTAACGACTACAGTGGAGGAGCAGCCAGCGGTCGAGAAGCTTGACCTGAACATGTATGCGCGCATTCGCGAAGAGGGATTGCAGCATTCGCACGTGATGGAGTTTGCCTCCGCACTCAGCGACGGCATCGGCGGCCGTCTGACCGGATCGCCCAACATGGCTAAAGCAAATGCATGGACGCGCGATGAACTGACGCGCATTGGCCTCGAGAACGCTCACCTGGAAGACTGGGGCGAGTTCGGCATGGGCTGGCAGCAGCTGAATACGTGGGTACGTATGGTGTCGCCGGATACAGCGCCATTCATTGCGCAGGCTACACCATGGTCCCCCGCGACCAATGGACCGGTGAGTGCTGAGGCGGTCCAGGTGAACATCGAGAGCGAAAAAGACTTCGACAAATTCCGCGGCAAACTCGCCGGCAAGATCGTGCTGCTGGGTGCGATGCGCACTGTATCACCCGTCGATAAGGCGCTGTTTTCTCGTTACACCGACGAAGAATTGGCCAAGCTCGCAGAGACGCCGCTGAAGAATGAAGCGACGGCACCTGCACGCGAAGGCGCGCCGGCAGCGCCGCAGACCATGCAGCAGAGGATTGCGCGCTACCTGGAACGCTCCGCGCTGCGCGATAAAATTGCTGCCTTCCTGGCGGATGAAAAAGTCGCCGGCGTGATTACGCCGAGCAGGGACGCCGAGAATTCCGGCGGCAGCGGCGGCACGTTCTTTGACGACAACGGCGCAGCCCTGGGTGGCCATCCCTATACGCGCGAGGGCGCGATGAAGGTGCCGGTAGTCGTAATGGCGATCGAGAATTATGGACGCATCTCGCGGCTGCTTTCGCACAATGTTCCAGTGACGCTCGAGATGAATGTCGATGTGAAGTTCTCTGGCGATCACGAGCATGGCTTTGACACGGTGGCTGAGATTCCAGGGACTGATCCCGCCTTGAAGGCGCAGGTGGTGATGCTTGGTGGGCACCTGGATTCGTGGGCATCGGGTACAGGCGCAACGGATAACGGCGCGGGTTCCGTGGTCGCGATGGAAGCAGTGCGCATCCTGAAAGCGCTTGATGTAAAGCCTCGCAGGACGATTCGAATTGCGTTGTGGAGCGGCGAAGAACAAGGCCTCTTTGGTTCGCGCGGCTACGTCAAAAATCACTTTGGTTCCTTCCCCATGTCGACCGAACCCGACCAGTTGAAGATCCCTGACTATTTCCGCAAGGCTGGTGGTCCGATTGAGACGAAGCCGGAATGGAAGGACCTGGATGTCTACTTCAATGTCGACAATGGCAGCGGAAGAATCCGCGGTATCTATCTGCAGGGCAATGCTGCAGCAGCTCCCATCTTCAGCCAGTGGATCGCGCCGTTGAAGGACCTGGCGGTGACGACCATCACCATGGCCAACACAGGCGGCACAGACCACCTGTCGTATGACGCGGTCGGCCTGCCCGGCTTTCAGTTCATCCAGGACCCCCTGGATTATGAAACGCGTACGCATCACTCGAACCAGGACGTCTATGAACGGCTGCAGCCGGGTGACCTGGCACAGATCGCGACCGTCGAGGCGATCTTCGTCTACAACGCGGCGATGCGCGACCAGATGTTTCCGCGCAAGCCCTTCCCCCATCCAGAGCTTGACGATCAGCGGTCTGCTCCGCTGAAGGATGTGTTCCCCGGTGCCATGGCCGAGCCGTCAGCAAAGTAGCTTTCGGCAAACACGAGAAAGCGGAGGCGCGGTTGCCTCCGCTTTTTTGTTGGACAAGTTGTTCTATTCTGAAGGCAGCAAAGTTTGTTGCGCGCCCACTATGTCAGAACAAATCCAGATTCATCTCCCCGATGGTTCGGTCCGCCAGGTAGCGGCCGGCACTACTCCTTACGATGTTGCGTATTCCATCTCCCCCCGGCTGGCAAGTGCTTCAGTCGTCGCGCGCATTGAACCAGTGCACGCGGCAGTTGCTGTTGCCGCTGGCGACTCTGGGCCGATCGATGCCAAGCAGGAGAGCGAAGCACAGATGTATACCGACGCCGATGCGCAGGCCGCGCGGCTGGTAGATCTCTCGACGCCCTTGCACGAAGATGTAAAGCTGCAACTCTTGACAGAGAAGGATACCGAGGCGCTGAAGGTGGTGCGGCATTCCGCGGCGCATGTAATGGCGACGGCAGTGCTCGAACTATTTCCGGAGACCAAGCTGGGCCATGGGCCGGCAACTGATGCAGGCTTCTTTTACGATTTCTATCGGCCAACGCCGTTCACGCAGGAAGACCTGGCGCGGATCGAGCAGAAGATGGCCGAGGTGGTGGCGCGTGATGAAAAGTTTGTACATGAGCACGAATCACGCGAGCAGGGCCTGGCCGAATTTAAGGCCGGCAATGACTTCATGAAGATGCATTTCGTCGAGCGGTTCACCAGGCCCGGCGATGCAATCTCCCTGTACCGCAATGGAAATTTTGTCGATTTCTGCCGCGGCCCGCACGTGCCTTCCACTGGCCGGGTAAAGGCTTTCAAGGTGATGAACCTGGCCGGCGCCTACTGGCTGGGCGACGAGAAGAACCCGCAACTGCAGCGTATCTATGGAACAGCTTTCTTCTCGAAAAAAGAACTGGACCAGCACTTCGAGCGCCTTGAAGAAATGGCCAGGCGCGATCATCGCGTGCTGGGCAGACAGCTTGACCTGTTTTCCATCCAGGAACTGGCGGGCTCGGGCCTGGTGTTCTTCCATCCCAAGGGTGCAGTCATCCGCAAACAGATGGAAGACTGGATGCGCGATGAGTGTATCCGACGCGGATACGATATGGTGTACACGCCGCATGTCGCCAAGGTAGATCTATGGAAGATCAGCGGGCACGAGGGCTTCTACTCGCAGAACATGTACACGCCTATGGAACTGGACGACGCCGATTACCGGCTGAAGCCGATGAACTGTCCGTTCCACATTCTCATCTACAAGAATGCCCCGAAGAGTTATCGCGACCTGCCTGTACGCTATGCGGAGTTAGGTAACGTTTACCGTTACGAGCGCTCGGGCACCATGCACGGACTGCTCCGGGTGCGCGGTTTCACGCAGGACGATGCGCACATCTTCTGCACACCGGAACAGATCGAAGACGAAGTAGTGGGTTGCATTGATTTTGCTCAGGCGGTGCTGAAGACATTCGGCTTCAATGATTTCAAGGTCGAGTTGTCGACCTGGGACCCGAAGGACAGGCAGAGCTATGCGGGCTCCGATGAGAAGTGGGAGCTGGCCATCTCTTCGCTCAAAAATGCGCTCGATCGCAAGGGTATACCGTACAGGACGATCCCTGGCGAAGCCGCGTTTTATGGACCGAAGATCGATATCAAGCTGGTTGATGTGCTCGGCCGATTATGGCAGTTGTCGACGGTCCAGTTCGACTTCAACCTGCCTGCGCGATTCGAGCTCGAGTATGTGGGTGAAGATGGTGAGCGGCATCAGCCGGTGATGGTGCATCGCGCGCTGTATGGCTCGGTCGAGCGCTTCTTTGGTGTGCTGATCGAACACTATGGTGGCGCATTTCCGCTGTGGCTGGCTTCGGTGCAGATCGGCCTGGTCCCGATTGCCGAGCGCCATGCTGCTTACGGAGAAAAGGTGGCCGTGCAATTGAAGGCTGCGGGGTTCCGTGTGGAACTGGATGCGCGTAACGAGAAGATGAATGCCAAGGTGCGCGACCTGACGATGCAGAAGATTCCTTACGTGCTGGTGTTCGGCGACAAGGAAGCAGAAACAAATGCAGTAAGCGTGCGGGTGCGCAGCAAGGGAGACCAGGGCGCGGTGCCGCTGGATGAGTTTATCGCGAAGGCGAAGCAACTGGTGGAGACGAAGTCAGTAGATCTGTAGACAGAGCTGCCCCAGCAGGGTCTGTAAGGGTCAGCTGTTCTTGCGCAACTCGAAGAGTACCGGCACTCCATACCGGCACTCCATGTAGATCGGAGTGCCCTCAGCAGTCAGTCTGTCGCTGCTTTTGCAGACACAAGGGGGCAATCCCACACCTGCCCAAGTGGCGTCTCCTGGCCTTGAGCTCTCCGTCGACATATTCAATGTCAGGGCTGAGGTACGTCTAGAGATCGTCTCAAGGCTGGATGATGTTATGGTGCCAATGGCGACCGCCGTCGCTGATGATAGAAGCAGGTCATTTTTGAGATGGATGGGCTGCCTCTATTGGCGTTTCGTATTCTCCTCCGGGCTGCCATGCATCGTCATCATCCTGTAATCGAAAGATGATTAACTCAAGCGCGGATGCGAATCAGCTTTGTAGTGCCCGCGTATAACGAGGAAGCCTACCTGGGCCGATGCCTCGAATCGATTGTCGCGCAGACTGCGAACGCTCCTGAGACCTTCGAAATCATAGTAGTGAACAACGCCAGTACAGACACTACAAGAGCAGTGGCGCTGTCCTTTCCGCGTGTGCAGGTAGTCGACGAGCCGCGCAAGGGCCTGACCTATGCGCGCCAGGCTGGCTTTGACGCCAGTACAGGCGACTTCATTGCAAATGTGGATGCCGACTCTGTCCTGACGCCCGGCTGGGTAGACGAGGTTGTCCGCAACTTTACACAGCAGCCCAGGCTGGCGGCGCTCAGTGGTCCCGTTATCTACTACGACCTGACAATGCGGCAGCGGCTGCTGGTACGGGTGTATTACTTCATTGCGTGGAGTTCGTACGCCATCAACCGCTACATTCTGCGCGTCGGCTCAATGATCCAGGGTGGCAATTTCGTCGTCTCGCGGCGGGCACTGGAGCAGATTGGCGGCTTTGATACGAGTATCGCGTTCTACGGCGAAGATACGGATATCGCGCGGCGCGTCAGCAAGGTCGGTCCCGTATTGTTCACGCTGAAGTTGAAAATGTACACGTCAGCGCGTCGGCTGAACAAGGAAGGTGTCATGCGCATGGCCTTCCGCTACTCGATCAACTACTTCTGGACGACCTTTTTCAAGCGGCCGTACACGCACGAATATATTGACATCCGCGAGTCGAGCGGGCTCTAGCGCAGTTCTGCAACCAGGCGAAATCCCGCGAAGCAACCCGGCACCTCGCACTCGCCACGCTCAGGATGACGCACCTTGCCGGACCACGAGCGCTAATGCTTATGCGACCTCTACTTCACCTACACCGGACTTGATGTCGACATCCGCATAGAACACTCGCATGCCTTTGGCGAACGGCCGGCTTTCCAGCAGGTGCACCACAGCAATGGCCAGCCGTAGCAGCCGCGGCGGTTTTCCGCTGGGCCACAGTTCGGCCATCGGTCGCATATTACCTTCAGCGTCGGGATGAAAGGCTCGTTCATCCCAGCGCTGCCAGCCTTCAGAAAACTGCGGAAAATTGCGGACGGCGTCCAGGGTTGAACGCACGATGCGCTGCTCCCATGGGGCGGCATACTGCTGCATAAACAGGACGTGGCTCTGCTTTTTAACGCGTACTTCATGGACAAAGTCGTTGAAGGTGACTGCGCTGGTCAGGTTCACGACAGCATTGGGTTCAAGACCATGGCGATCGCCGCCCGAGATCAGGAGTTGTCCCCAGCGGTGTGCCAGTTTCACTACAGCCCGATTTTCTTTCAGGTTGCGGAGACCGTTAAGCTCAAGGGCATGCATGCAGGCACCATGCTCAACCATGAAGTCACCAACACAACGCTCGTGCTGCTCCTGGCCGATGGAGTATAGGTCCCACAGCGGATGATTGAGCACCAGCAGCACATTGGGCAGAGCATGCAGACCGCGCAGGATGCTGGTCAGCTCCGCCGGCTCAGGGGCCGCGGTGTACTGTTCCATTCGGTGCATCCATTGCTGACCACTATCGCTGGGCAGGTTGTGGACGCCGATGTGGAACTCTGTCTCCCGATAAGGAGCAGACCACTCGACCGAGACGGGAATGTGCCGCGAGGATGGAACGGTGCGCAGCAGCATGGGGGCCTGGATGGTGTCGTGATCGGTAATCGACACCAGGGCATTCAGGCCGAGCTGCTCCTGGATCTGCCGCGTTTCGAGTTCGAAGGCCATCTTCGGAACCAGCGGCGGCCGCCAGTTGCCCTGGAGGAAGTCCAGTTTCAGACCGTGACGGGCGAGGGTGCGTCGTTCGCAGCCTTCAAAGACTCGACGCAGCACGGGAATGTCCCGCGCCATTTTGTTCAGGAAGGTCAGGCTTTCTTCCGAGAGACTGGTGTGGCTGTGCAGTGAAACGGCGGTTGTGTATTCGGAGACTGCGGAGCGTTTGCCGTCCTTGACTCTTTGCGTTTCTTCCCACAGATATGAAATGCGCATTGGGTCTCCCATTTCCACTTACAAGCTGAATCACCACCTGCTGGAGTAGCACTTGGCCCTGTGCCGATGCCATGAGTATGCCGTCGTCCGCATCAATGGGTTGTTAGGGGGAGAAGAATGATTGCTTAATTTGCAGTGCAATGTGTACCAAAGTTGTACGTCGCGCCAAAGGGTGTAGAGCGTGGCAGCCTTTCTCGTTTGCAGCGGCATCCGCTTGCGTTTAAGTGTCTTACGGGGTGCAATCCCCAGCCACAAGCCCCTTTTGAGTAGTAGAATCCGAAAAGACCTTTTACCATGTGTTCATCTGCCCGGCTGGCTATCCAGCGGCAACTCAGCGAGGGCACGTGGGCTATGGAAGTGACCGAGAGATACGTGCCTGAAAGTATTCAAGACCGCGTTTTGCGCCTGGTTGCAGGAGTTCGAAGGATCCCCGTGGAGGATGTCACACCGGAGAAGACCTTCGAGGATCTGGGCATGGACTCGCTGGACAAACTGAACCTCCTCTTCGAAGTCGAGAACGAATTTGACGTCGAGATTGACGACCAGGAGGCGAAACAGATCAGCCGCGTGAGCGAGATGATCGTCGGCGTAACGCAGCTGGTTGAGGCGAAGGAAAAGTCCTCGTCTGCCACTTAAGGTGAGTGGTCTGCATCGGGTCGTCATTACCGGGTTGGGTGCGATCACGTCTCTGGGCCTTGATGCCGCTGAGTTCTGGCAATCCCTCGCTGCGGGCAAATCCGGCATTACACCGCTGCCCACTTATGAGCAGGGCACCATTCGCTTCAAGAACGCCGCCAGCATCAAGGGCTATGATCGCGATGCCCATTTCCCTGACAAGAACGTAGCGCTGATGGACCGCTCTGCGCAGCTCGCGCTGGTCGCCGCGCGAGAAGCAGTAAAGCAGTCTGGTATCGAATGGAACGATGACCTGCGTGCCACTGCCGCCATTGTGACTGGTTGCTGCATGGGCGGCCGCGCTGTCGAAGAGGTCGGCTATTGGGAGATGTATCACCACGGCCGGCCGCGGGTGAACCCGCTGACCATCCCGTTGAGTATGGAAAGCGCAGGCGCAAGCCACATCTCAATTGAATACGGCATACAGGGGCCCACCTATACCGTCTCCACTGCGTGCTCGTCGTCTGCCCACGCTATAGGCCAGGCCTTCTGGATGGTGCGCTCGGGTGCTGTACCCGTCGCTATCTGCGGTGGAAGTGAGGCGCCGCTCTTTTTTGGCGGCCTGAAGGCATGGGAAGCCATGCGCGTCGTGAGTCACGATACGTGCCGGCCATTCTCCGCGGATCGCACCGGGATGGTACTGGGCGAGGGCGGCGCCATGATGGTCCTCGAGCCACTCGATGCTGCCCTGGCGCGCGGCGCAAAGCCGATTGCAGAGATTGTCGGCTTCGGCATGTCATCGGACGCGAGCCACATGACCCAGCCCTCGCCCGAGGGCGCGGCGCGTGCCATGAAGGCGGCGATGCGCGACGGCGGCTTGACCAATGAACAAATCAGTTATGTAAATGCACACGGCACGGCGACAGAAGCCAATGACCGTGTCGAGTCCGCTGCCTTGCGGCTGGTCTTCGGCGACTATGCAGACGACGGACTGGCGATCAGTTCGACCAAGTCCATGCATGCGCATACCTTTGGCGCAGCAGGAGCAGTTGAGGCTGTGGTCACCGCGCTTGCGATCCAGAACAGTGTTCTGCCGCCGACAATCAACTTCAACCAGGTTGATCCCGCATGTGGACTCGACGTGGTCCCCAATGAAGCACGCTCAAGGGTGATTGACGCTGCCCTGTCCAACTCGTTCGCGTTCGGCGGTTTAAATGCCGTGCTCGCCTTCAAAAGCTATCGCTAAGGTTTACTGTTTCTCCCACGGATCGTACTCTCCAATACTCCAGATGTGCCCTTCGGGATCGCGACACGTAAAAGCCCTGCCGCCATAATCCATCTGCGTCAGATCCATGACCATTTCTGCGCCTGCTGCCTTGGCCGAGGCATGGATTGGTTCACAGTCGCTGACGATCAGGCAGGCATGCTGCGTCTCGAGGTTACCGATTTCATCCGGCTGCGTCATCAAGCTCTGTATCTTTGAACCGTTGTCGACAGAACCGAGCATGATCATGCCATTGCCGAAGGTCAACTGTGCGTGGCCGACCAGTGTGTCGCTGGCCATATAGACTGCATTCTTTTCAAAGCCGAAGGCTTGTTGCAGCCAGTCAATCATCTGCAGTGCGTTGCGATAACGCATGGCCGGAATAATCGTGGATGTGCATTGCTTCGCTACGTTTTTCATGCTGATCATGCTGCCATACAGAGCGATGAGCGGTCTTGGAAAAAGCGGAAATCACAGCGCCGGTACATGGTTTCGC
Source organism: Acidobacteriaceae bacterium (assembly GCA_963692885.1). Taxonomy (GTDB): domain Bacteria; phylum Acidobacteriota; class Terriglobia; order Terriglobales; family Acidobacteriaceae. The sequence goes on along the minus strand of OY843586.1, from coordinate 4,588,097 downwards.
CACGGGCCTCGATGCGCGGCGTAGGTCGATGGATCGATGCCGGAAAAGGCGCGAAAGTCATTGGAGAAATGGGACTGATCGTAATACCCGCAGGCCAGTGCGAGCTGATCCCACGGCAAGTCTGCACCGGAGTGAAGGGCGTGCAGGATGCCCTGAAAACGATCGACGCGGCTCCAAAGTTTGGGCGAAAGTCCGACATCCTCGCAGAAGATCTGGTGAAGTCTTCGCTCACTCATGCCGAGGGATGCCGATGTGTATCTGACACTGTTTCCCCGAAGCAGGTGGAGCGCAGCCGTGGTCGTTACGCGACGCTCTGCGATGCGGCCACGCAGGTGTTCGTTGAGTATCGCATCCAGCGCAGCCAGCTTTTGTGCTGGTGAGGCCAGCTCCCGCAGGCGATCGCGAATACGTTGCTGAGGGAAAATGGCATCGAGCGACACAGACTGTTCTGCGAACGCTCCGGCTGGCTGGCGGAGCCATGGACCCAGACCGCCGGGCCGAAAGATAATGCCGACGAGTTCCGACAGATCCTGCGTATGGATTACGTCATACCTGCTGCGGGGGCCGGCGAGAATAGCTGCTGGCATCGGCCGGGTGAGGTGGAGCGCTTCCTCTCCGGAGTCGGCGCCGCAATCAGTGAGCGCTTCACTGGCCAGCGAGATGATGATCTGCGCACAGCCGTTGGGAAGCACGCGTTCCCGCTCATGACCGAGCCCGGATGCGCTCGCGTACCAGAGCATTCGTATACAGCCGGCCAGCGGCAGTGACGGCTTTGCCTTCAAAAACAGCATCGCACAGCCTCGATTCGCCCCAGACGCATCATGGCACAGAGCTCCGTGCCCAGGCAATACTGCGCGCCATACCTTCGGCAAAAGAGATCGCCGGACTGAAACCGAAGTCCCGCTGCGCGCGGCCCGTTGGATATTCCTGGTCGCGCGAAAGCAGCAGCACTGCGTGACGCGTCAGCAGCGGACGCCCAGGCAGCGGCAGATACCTGTAGGCAGTCTCCATCGCATGACCAACCTGCATGGCCAGGATAGATGGCAATTGTATCCACGGCTGCTTCAGACCAAGACCAGCTGCCAATTCCGAAACATAGTGCTTCCAGGTGACATTCGTACCATCCGTGATGTTGTAGGTCCTGCCGATGGTCGCGGGAGAAAGCGCGGCGTCAATCATCGCCTGTGCAACGTTGTCGACGTAGCAGAATCCACCGCGTTCGCGGCCCCGGTCAAACAGTGCCATCGATCGGTCGCGCAGCAATGAGACAATGTCAGTTACGAATGCACTACCTCGCGGACCGTAAATGGTTGCGGGACGCAGAATAGTGACCGGCAGGCCGGCTTTTTCGTGCGCTTCAATCACTGCTGCTTCGCCCAGGCACTTGGTCTCGTTGTAGGGCAGGCCGACAAATGTGCGTGGGTGTTCTTCGTCGCAGGCAATGCGGGGATAGCCGTAAACATCGGTCGTACTGATGTGCAGAAAGCGTTCGAGCCGCCCGGCATATCTCGCGGCGAGCAGCAGGGCGTGCGTCGCGTCGACATTGGCTTCGTAATAGGCCGCTGCCGGTGCCCAGTCGGTGGAGCAGCCGGCGCAATGGAAAACGTGCGAGACATCGCGCATGGCACTCGTCAGCAGATCAGCGTCCGTAAGTGCTCCACGCACAACCTCAAGAGGCCACTGTGCAAGATGGTCAAGGCTTGAGCTGGCACGCACGAAAACACGGACACGAACTTTCTGCCCGGCGAGCATTTCTGCAAGACGGCCGCCCAGGAAGCCGCTCGCTCCTGTAATGAGTGCACGCCGGATCGTTGCTGCGGGAGTGGTCAACCTGGCAGGGTCCTCTAAGGCTTCTTTATTTTCGCACTTCACGGGCGCGCGCAAGACGGCACCAGCGCGGGCTGTTCAATTCAGGGACATGCGCACAAAAAAGCGCCGGGGTCGTGGCACGATTGGTGTGCGGACCCGCGGCGCTTGCGGTAAGGGTAGTGACTGTTGTTAGTTCAGGTTGGCAGAGGTTGCTGGTCCACTGCTCTCGACGATCTTGCCGTTCACGCCGAGTGGGAAGAAGCCACCGCGCGTTACATTGGCCTTCATGCCAAAAGCAAGGTACAGCACTTCGCCGGGTGTGCGTGTAGCGACCAGGCCATTGGCCGTGTTGGTCGACAGGGTGTGATTGGTGGAGCCGCTTGGCGGCGGGATGATGTCGGCGCCATCAAGCTTCGTGGTCGGGATATTCAGGACGAAGATCGAGGTGCGCTGAGCCGCAACATGCTCCGCCTCTGTGGCCAGAATACGTGCAGCAGTCGTGATAACGCTTGGTGTCGTCAGCAAGCCTGCGGCACCGGCATAAGCGGTTACGCCGATGTCTTCGAAGATCCGGCTGAGCTGCAGGAAGCCTTCGAGTGCGGAAATGTTGAGACCAAGTGCGTTGATGTTGAGTTCGGGCCTGGCGATCTTGTCAGCACCAAGCGCATCGCGAAGCAGGTTAACATGAGCGCGCTCGTCGATGCCGATCTGAAAGGCAATATCCTGTGAAAACTGGTTGGTGAACCTTACCTTCGCGCCGCCAGTGGTCCTTCCACCTTCGGCCGGATTAGATCCATTCGCCATGCCATTAATGCCAATGCCATGCTGTTCAATGCCATTGCCAAATTGAGCGTAGGTGTAGAACTCTGCTTCAAGGTATTCGAGATTCAAAGCAAACTGCAGTACTTCAACTTCGGTTGCGGTCGCTGCGCTTGCAGGAAGCACGCCTGCCATCGAGAGCGCGGTTACGCCGGCAGTTGCTGCGCCAATGGTTTTCATAAAGCTGCGACGGTTCGGCGATGCTGCTGCCAGTTCATTGATCAGGTTCTTTGCCATGGTGTTCCTCGGGAAACAGTTGACCTCTCGTTAATGATGTAATGCCATGCGTGCAGGACAGCGGAACTTCAGTCGAGTCAGGATGCAGACCAACAAAAGCGCCGGCGACCAAGCATTAGTTGTCCTTGAGTAAGTTCGTAAGTAGCTCTTATCTAGCTTGAGCGGAGGGCGCAATCTAACTGGCGTCCAGTGTTAGTAGAGCAGAGCTATGACCCTAAAGATGTATCTCGCCGAGCGAACTTAGGTAATCACTTACGTAATGAACAATTTTGATGTCGATACGAAAGCATCTTGGAAATCCAAAGTCGACCCTCGAACGTTCCAGCAGTTCGCGTGCACTTCAAACCTGTCTACATGGAAGCTGAACATCATCTCCGCGTGGATCCTCCGGCTTAGGTGAAAGAGATGTGAACACGACCACCAGCATCACGAGAGCACGACGGATAAGTGGGATCAAAGTGTTATTAGATCGCAGTCGACTATATCCAGGAAGGGACAGGCGAAAACACCGCAGAGAGCAGTCGGCAATCGACTTGCTTCGGTGACTGTCAGCATTGGCGTTGCGACCGCCCTTGCGCGTCATGGCGGGACCATGCGCAATGCCGGAGAGCCTGCTCATGGCAGCCGACAATGCCCTTTACAAGGCAAGGAGGCTGGCCGCAACCGGCTGTCAACTACGTTGCTGATGGCGCAACATGCGGGCGGGGAGGTCCACGCCCATTGGTAGATACACCAGGCTTTGATCAGGCTGCGCCAAGGCTCGCCGATCAAGCCGGACGCGAAAGCCTTTCAAAGGCGTCGAGCGCGTACTCGAGATCAGCCTGCGCATGTGCCGCCGTGACGCAGAGTCGCAGACGAGCGATTCCCTGGGCGACTGCCGGGAACATGACCGGTGTTGCGATGATCTTGAAGTCGCGAAGCCGCCGGGCGAGCAGTCCTGCATCAATCTCGCTGCCGAGAATGACCGGGATCACGCCCGTCTGCGAAAACCCGGTATCGTATCCGAGAGCCTGTAGACCACTCCGCAGGAAGTCCGCATTCTTGCGGAGAGTGCTGACACGTTCCGGCTCCTGCTTAAGAATCTCCAGAGACTTGCGGACGGCCGCGACAGCCGCGGGACAGAGAGCTGCCGAGAAGATAAACGGGGCTGCGGCGTGCTGTAGATAAATAGCCAGTTCCTGCGACACCGCGACGAAGCCGCCGTTTGAAGGAATGGCTTTGGCGAGCGAACCGGTCCAGATATCGACGTCGCTGGTCTTGATACCCCAATGCTCGTCTGTACCCCGGCCCGTGTCGCCGAGCATTCCCGAGGCATGCGATTCGTCCATCAGCAGGTAGGCGCCAAATTCCTTTTTGAGATCAATGATGTCGGGCAGGCAGGCTATGTCGCCGTCCATCGAAAAGACGCCATCGCTGATGATAAGTGTGCGGTTGGCATGGGGACCATTTTCGAGCTCATGGCGCAGGGAGACAGGATCGTTATGTTGAAAGCGCTGTAGCTGCACTCCTGCCATGCGGCACGCGTCCATCAGGCTGCGATGGGAGAGCGAGTCGGCGATCACCCGGTCGGGTGCGCCGAAAAGTGAAGTGATGACCGCAATATTTGCCAGGTACCCGGAGCTGAATGTGATCGCTGCGTCCATGCCCTTGTAGGCGGCCACGTCGGCCTCCATCTGCTGGTGCAGGTCAGTTGACCCGGTCAGCAGGCGGACTCCCCCGGTACCGGTACCGTACTGGTCAACAGCAGCCTTCGCTGCTTCATTCACGCGCCGGTCGCCGATCAGGCCCAGGTAGTCATAGGACGACAGCATCATCATCCGGTGGCCATCAGCCTGCACCCATGGCCCGGAACGGGCCTGCAGAGGAATCTGGAATGGGTAGGAATGGTGCTCAACGGCCATGGCGGTGGTCTCAAACAGACGTCGACCACGCGCATCGATGATGTCATTCTTGCGGAAATTCCACCGCTTGGTTTCGTTGAAGTAGTCGCCGAACAGACTGCCTGAGGAGGAAGGATATTCCTGTACGCCGTCGCGCACCATTGCCAGTTCTTCTGCTTGTTTGCTCATTTGTGTGGCGATTATATAGGTCGGGTAAATGGCTGGTCGTGCGGAAAGAGGCAGATGCGGATTCCTGCGTGATCTTCCATCCTGGACTACTGATCGCGACGGGCAGGCGCACAGGTCTCAGTTCCTGGAAGGCGAGCGGTCGATGGTCCTGAAAACAGGCTAGTTGCGGCGAAGGAGCCGGATCCATGCCGGGGAAAACGTCGCCAGAAAGGCGATGATGAGCAGCGTGGCGATCACCCGGTGCGTATGCTGGGCCCATGAACCCATCCAGGCCACGCTGATCCAGAACGCCATATTGGCGGAGGCAGCCAGGTAGACCCAGTTCGAGAACTTGTGCTGGTCCGTGAAAAAGTTCATGTCTTCAATGACGGGATAGGGCGTTCCCGGCCCGAGGGTCAGGCGGAGGAGTACAACGGGCAGAAGGTTCACGATCAGCACGCCGGCAATCCACTTCGCCAGCGGAAAGTACGCAGTCTCGCCCCTCGGCTCGAAGTGCCAGACGACACCCATGGTGATGAGAATGTTAAGCGTAGCTCCGCATAGAACGGGGACGGGAAAGCGGGCCATGTCGCCCAGCCGATCCATCTCGTTCAGGCGCTTGCGGTCGAGCACTGCGATCAGTTTGTGGCTTGGGTCATTGGCCATGAATGCTCCGGCACACCTTGCTGCCAGCATCATACGCGCCCCGCTGACGCCGGGGGCTGAAGCTCAGCGCAGGCGCACACGCACTTCCGGCCGGATCAGATACAGAAAGAAAACGCCGTTCACAAAAGTCATCACCAATGCCTGGGGGGCATGCAGGCGCATGAGTACGAAGCTGAAAAAGCACAGTGAAAGAAAGGCCATGGCGAGGGTCAAGGCCCAGCCCCAGCGCCGGCGCTGCAACATACCCAGGCCGCAGCCCAGCAGGATGGTGGCAATGCCCATGGCGCCAAACCGGTTCTGCCCGGAAATTTCGTGGGCATAGACGGCGTAAGCAGTGCGACCTGCTTCGACCAGCATGAACACGGCAATAATGGCCATGCCCGGCAGCAGCTTCGTGCTTGCGACTGTCGACCTGCGCTCACCATCGGCTGCCAACGCCGGTGAGAATGCGGGGACCGGCTCCTGGTTTAATTCTTCTTTCGACACAGTAACAGCATACCGTTTTGCCTGGCCTGCGAGCGGCTCAGAGCGTGTGCAGGTATTTAAGGAGAAGCTGCAGATCCTCGTCGCTGATCTTGTTGGCGAAGGCCGGCATCATGCCGCGGCCATGCAGCACGACCGAGGAAACACGATCATCAGTTGCTTTCATGCCGCTCGGCAGGTCCGGCCGCCGGAAGACGCCATACATACTTGGCCCATGCGTCGCCTGGGGGGTGTAGGCAGCATGGCACCGGGCGCACTGGCCCTGAAAGACTTCGTGGCCGGCGGCTTCATCCGGCGTGAGCGCGCTGACCGGTTTGCCCGGTGGCAGGTCCGGCTGGCAACCATTTGCACAGAGAGCTGCCAGCAGGGCCAATGAAAGACGCCCGGTTTTCAACGGTGGCGGCTTCACGGATGAGCCATTGCCGGCGCCATTGTCCGCCGCTCCGGGGCAACCAGGTATTCCTGCAGGTGATAAAGGTCAGTGATGCGCGTAACGCCTTCCGGCAAATCAGGCATGTCCGGCACGCCCGGCTCCTTGAGCGCGAATACCTGCATGCCAGCGGCTACGCCTGCCAGGATGCCGGGCAGGCTGTCTTCGATGACCGCGCAGTGCTCCGGCGCGATGCCGTAATGCCGCGCGGCATGGAGGAAGAGTTCCGGTTCCGGCTTCCATGCGCCGACTTCGTAGGCACTGAAAATGTTGTCCTTGAAGAAGTGCAGCAGGCCGGTTGTGCCGAGCGTCAGCTCCATCTTGGAGCGTGGGCCATTGGATCCCATGCAATAGGGCAGGTGCATGGCCTGGAGCAGTTCGAGTGCGCCCGCCATGGGCTGCAGTCGCTCGATCATGGATGCATTCTGCCGCTGCTTGGTATCTTCAGTGAACGTCGCCGGCAACGGTGAACCACGCATCGCTTCAAGCTCGCGCACACAATCAGCCATGCGGGCACCTTTGAAACGGGCATGCGCGTCTTCTGCCGTGATGTCGATGCCCTGTTCGCGTGCGCACTCCGCCAGCACAGCGCATGCCAGGGGTTCGCTGTCGACGAGAGTCCCATCGCAATCGAAAATGACAAGCTGGATAGCCGGAGACTTTGCAGCAGATTCAGAATTCTTCACACCACAATTGTTTCATGATGTGGGGCGTGTGCGCGTGGCTGGCTAGACGCGATAGTTGTCCGGCCGCCAGTCGGTGATCGCTGCTTTGATCTGCTTATTGTCGAGATTTTCTTCGAGGACGCGTGCAGTGAGCGCCATCAGTTGCTTGTCACTGGCAAAGCGCAGCGCAACCAGTTGCGACTCGCTCAGTTCTGCAATCCGGTGATGCAGAAGGACAGGCAGAATGGTCATCAGCCGCAGGCGTTCTTCAAGACGGATCACCCGGTCCTGTACCTTGAGCGGATAGGTCCGTACCTTTGCCGCGACGATGAGCAACGCCAATGTGCCGCTGAGCAGCGCGAACGACAGCAGGTCATGCCGCCTGAACACTAAAGCAATCACGAGCGTCAGCGTGATCAGCAGAAGGATAGTCAGGACGTAGTGATACCAGGGATCGATGCGGGCATGATTCTCCAAGGTCTGAGGTCGGCTCTCCGCCATAGGGGATTCTCCTGATGTGAGCGTAGCAGTCTCCGGCCGCACCGGCGCCGCGGAGGCATGCGGCACCAGTGTACAGGCCTGAGCGTTCGCTGCCGCGTGTCAGTCTTTGGCGATGATGGCTTCGACAATTGCGTCCATGACTGGCATCTGGGCGTTGTTCTCCGGTGTGTGGTCATTCACAAGGACAGAGAAGACGAGCGTTTTTCCTGAGGCGGTCTGCGCGTAGCCGGAGAGGGCATTCGTCTCATTCAGAGTTCCAGTTTTGGCGAAGACGTGGCCTTTTGACAGCGCGCTGTTGAAGCGACCGCTGAGCGAGCCATCCACACCGCCGACCGGCAGGGATGCGCGGAAGGCCTCGCCCCAGGACTGCCGGGACGCGTAGGCCAGCAACTGCGTGGCGGCGCGCGGGGTGATGAGGTCACCGGTCGACAATCCTGAACCGTCATAGAAGTTGAAGTCGCCGCCATCGATGCCGGCATTCAGTAGAAACTGCCGGACAACGCGTGTGCCCTGCTCGAAGCTGCCGTCGCTGCCGTAGAGCCGGCCGAGAGCGCGCAACGCAAGTTCGGCATGCAGGTTCTGGCTCACCTTGTTGGTGACGGTCAGGTCCTGTGCAACAGGCGGGGAGTTGTGTGTGGCAAGTACGCGAAAGCCCTTGGTAGGCGCGGCGATCTGCGTCAATGCAACTGGCCGCAGCGTGAGCGGCTGATCGCGTTCAGCGAAGAAACTCTGCGTATCGATGGAAGCGCGATGTCGTGCGCTGGCCTGACCCGTGACCCTGACGCCGCGCGCCTGCAGCATTTCGGTCAGCGACCTCGCAGCGTACTCGGCCGGGTCTTCGAGCGCCAGGCCAACGTGGTAGCCGTCGGCCGGCAGTGTTCCGTAGAGGCGCAAGGCAAGCGACCCGGGGCTGCGGTCGAGGCCGGGATGCGATGCCGCGCCCGCGGGTGCAAAGGTCGCCGTGTTGTCGAGTGTGTAATAGCTGGTCGAAGGATTCCAGACCGAATTCGTCACAGGTGCAGGATTAGCAGGAGCTGCCGCCGCGCCACTCGGCAGGACATTCAGGAAGACTGCATTGTCATTGACGGTCAGAGCAGATACGGGTGCCCCGTACAGCCACACCAGGTCATCGACGGCCCAGCCAGTGGCATAGCGTTCGAGCGGGTAAAGGCTGTCGTCACCGATGACTCCGCCATCCACCTCGTGGACGCCGGCGTGGACGACCTGGTCGGCCATGTCCTCAAGGGCAGCCAGCGGCGGGTTGGGCCGGTCGTTGTGCTGTCCGTAAGGATAGGCGCGGCCGGAGATAGTCGGGTCGCCTGCGCCGAGGATCGCGAGTGCTCCGTGAAGCGTCCCGGCAGCGTCGATCGTGCCCTCTGCCACGACGTTCGTGGTGTAAACGGCATTCTGCGGAATCAAGGCAAAGGCCGCACTCGTGGTGAAGATCTTTGCGTTCGAAGCCGGCCTGAAAAACTGTGCGTCATTGAGTGCAAACACAGGCTGGCCCTCAGTCGTCATGACGGAGATGCCCCAGTGCGCATGAGACACGGCAGGATTTGCAAGCAGGCCCTGGATGGTGGCGGCCAGGCCGCCCGTCGTGTGCGGCGAAGGCCTGTGCGTAGTCCGATGCTGGGCCAGTGCAGCGATTGAGACGGAGAGAGCGAAGACGGATAGAGCGGAGCATCGCAGCCATGGTTGCGCAAGAGCCATATAAGCGCGAGTGTATCGCGGCGGCCCGGATTACCCGCCAGAAGAGTGAAATGGCTAAGGTCCTACAATCGGTGTATGGCCTTCACCAGGCGTCTTAGAACAACGTGGCAGCTGCGCACGCGTTTGCTCGGCCTGGGAGAGCAGACGGCGATCATGGGAGTGCTCAATGTCACGCCGGATTCGTTCTCTGACGGTGGTCTGCTTACGTCGCCGGAAGACGCAGTGCAGGTCGCGCTGCGCATGCTGGACGACGGGGCGGACATAGTTGATATCGGCGGCGAATCGACGCGTCCGGGCAGCTATGCCAGGCCGTCAGCGAGGCAGGAAGCTGACCGGGTGCTGCCTGTGATCGAAGGTATCCTCAAGCTTCGGCCAGACGCGCTGCTTTCGATCGATACATATCGTGCGAGCACGGCGCGGCTGGCAGTGGCGGCCGGTGTCGAGATGGTGAATGATGTCAGCGGCCTGCTCTGGGACGACGCAATGGCCGCGACCTGTGCGGAGCTGGCGTGTGGTGTGGTCCTGATGCACACGCGCGGGAGACCGGAAGATTGGAAGTCTCTGCCGCCGCTGAGTCAGGCCGAGGTCGTGCCGATGGTCCTCGCTGAACTGGCGGAAAGAGCAGCCACGGCGCTGCATGCCGGGATCCGGACACAACGGCTGGTGCTTGATCCAGGATTCGGCTTCGGCAAGGCTTTCGATGAGAATTATCCGCTGCTGGCCCACCTCGACCAGGTACGGGGTTTGGGCTTTCCGGTGCTCGCCGGCGTTTCCCGCAAGGGGTTTCTCGGCCGGACGCTGGCGCGTCTTAATGGCGGCAGAGATGTGCCGGCGGCTGGTCGCGGTCATGCGACACTGGCAGCGACGACGGCTGCGATTCTGAACGGGGCGGATATTGTGCGTGTCCATGATGTGCAAGCTGCCGCGGAGGCGGCGGCAATCGCCGATGCAGTACTGGCAGCGTCGTGATCACTCGAGGTCAGGCGAAAATGCAAAGAAATGCAGGTGCCTCCACTCCGCTGCGGCCGGGATGACACGTCTTGGGGTGTACCAGGCGTGTACTGAACTGCCATCGCCTACGGCTGCCGAGCGTACGCACGTCCGGCGAGTACCGCGGTTCGTGGGCCACAGCCGAAGGCTTACCGCAGCTTAGTGCTTCCGCCCGTTATCCGGCATGCGGCTGGCTTCAAAGCTGACGATGCGCCACTGGCCGTTGCGCCGGTTGTAGACACGGGTGTAGCGATAGCGGCCACTGATGTCGGTTCCGCCATTGGTGCCGGCGACCTCGGCCCGGCTGGTAACGACGGCAGTATCGCCATACACGCGGACCTTCAGGTCGCTGAGATCGAGCTGCGATAGCCTGGTGGTGCCACTGCGACGCATGGCCAGCAGGTCAGCCTTGGTCTCGAGGGTGCCATTGGCAGTCACGCCGAGATAGTCATCCGCCAGCAGGTGATCGAGTTCGGTCACATTAGAGGCAAGAAGCGCCTGACGCCAGTCCTGCTCCAAGGCTTCAACTTCCTTGTGCATCGAGGCGCTGTCATGGTGCGTAAACGGCACAGGAACGGCTGCCAGGAGACTCCCGGAAGCGCCCCACGCAAATGCGCCAAGTATAAGAAAATGTGCCGCAAATCCGCGCGCGTGAGGAAGGGACCGCCGGTGATTGCACGTGATTGGCATGCGCGTCTGGATGTTAGTCCGCATCCGGATTCCCCGTCAAAGCCAAAGCCTCAAAGCAGCTATTTCCGCATTGAACGGCGGATTGGCGGATTCGAAGCTGCGTCTCTCGCGATCCATGGCAGATTGATGCCAGCTTCAGAAAAGGATAAGGGCATTCTTCTGCTGGGATGCAATTGAACTTGATCGCGTCATAATTAAGCCTGCGACGCGGCAGGGGAGGCAATGCCACTTCAGCATAGCGTAGATCGTAAGCAGAAAAGGGGAAACCGGTTGGCGGTCAGGCGACTGCTGTCAGATTCTCGCTCGCACGTTCCTTCATCAACTGGTACAGGCCACCAATGGCATACTTCTTGAAATGCTCGCTGGCGCGATGGGCTTCAAGTGCTGCTTCGTCGACATACTGTTCATAGATCAGTACGGTCTCAGGATTTCCTTCGACAAAATGAGGAATATAGCTGACGCAACCCGGTTCTTTACGGGACGCGAGCGCAAGTTCACGCAGGATGTCAGCCAACTGAGAGTGGTCTTCCGACGCAAAACGAAAACGAACAGTGAAGCTCACCATAATTCTTCAATCCGCCGTGCTGAAGTTAAGAAGGGGCCGACGCAACTGGCAGGCCGATTCAGTTTGGATGCTTCGATTCTGTTTTGCGCCGGAACAGGCTCAGGCGTGCAGTTGGTCGAGCGCCGCAGCGAACGCCGGCAGGTCCATCGTCTGGTCACGGTCAGGTCCGGTTGAGACCATGCCGATCTTCGCGCCGGACTCCTGCTCAATGAATCGGAGGTAGGCCTGTGCTGCGGCCGGCAGTTCCTCGAACTTCCTGATGCCCTCAGTCGATGTGTGCCAGCCCTTCAGCTTCGTATACTGCGGCTCGATCGATTCAATGCCCTGCACATCCGCTGGAATGACATCGGTAGTTTTGCCGTCGATTTTGTAGCTGGTGCAGACCGGAATCTCTTCAAAGGCGTCGAGCACATCCATCTTGGTGACTACCAGCCACTCGGTGCCGTTGATGCGATTGGAATAGCGCAGGAGCGGCAGGTCGAGCCAGCCGCAGCGCCGCGGACGGCCGGTGACCGCGCCGAACTCTGCACCCCGCTTGCGAAGTAGTTCGCCCTCGGCGTTGTCAAGCTCCGTCGGAAACGGACCCTCGCCGACGCGCGTCACGTAAGCCTTGGTGACACCGATGACCGTGCCGATCTTCGTCGGCCCCACGCCGGTCCCCGTCACTGCTCCGCCTGCCGTTGACGACGAGGACGTAACGAAGGGATAGGTGCCGTGGTCGATATCGAGCAGCGTGCCCTGGGCGCCTTCAAACATCACGCTCTTGCCGGCATCGATCGCGTCATTCAGCAGCACGGCTGTATCCGTCACGAACGGCCGGATGCGTTCAGCAGCAGCTGCATAATCATCGAACATCCGCGCAGGATCAATCGGCTCGCTGCCAAAGAGCGCCTTGGCTATGGCATTTTTCTCATTGCAGGCGTTTTCGATGTGCTTCTTCAATATCTTCGTGTTTAGCAGGTCGATGACACGCAGTCCGCTGCGATGCATCTTGTCTTCATACGCCGGGCCGATGCCACGGCTGGTGGTGCCGATCTTCTGCCGTCCCGGCGCGCTTTCTGACGCCAGTTCAATCATGCGGTGATAGGGCAGAATGACCTGCGCGCGGTTCGAGATAAACAGCTGTCCGTGCACATCGACGCCGAGGGTCTTGAGCTTGTCGATCTCATTCAGGAAAGCCATGGGATCGAGCACCACCCCATTACCGATCACCGCCTGGCAGTCCGGCCGAAGAACGCCGCAGGGTACCAGCTGCAGAACGAATTTCTGCCCCTTGATGATGACCGTATGGCCGGCATTGTGGCCGCCTGCGTAGCGGGCGACAACTGCGAAATTGCCTGAAAGGACATCGACTATCTTGCCCTTGCCTTCATCGCCCCACTGGGCACCGAGAACGACCGCAGTTTTTGCTCGCATCTGGTTCCGAAAGTGCTCTTCTCTTGAAAAAAGGTCGCAGCACACATCTCCCCGGCCCGCACAGGTTCGAGCACAGGTCTGGAAGAATTTTCGTGGAGGTGTGTACTGTCGCCGACCTTGATTCTATAACGTGGCTGCCGCCCGCGAAAATGCAACGGGCGGCGTTTCAGCCTGCCGGTCGGACTGATCTAAACCTGCGAGCAGTCCAGTGGACGCAGAATGAGGCTGGTGATGTTGCTGACAATCTCCTCATAGTTATAGCGGGAGGATCCGGAGAGCTTTTTCCAGTCCGGATCATTGCCGAAGGCGGTCCAGTATTCGATCATGTGCGCCGTATCCGGGCCGCTCAGCATGTAGGTGAGATTCGGCAGACGGGGGCCGATAAGAGTGTCGGCGTAGAAGACAGAGTGGAAGCCTGCTTTCTCGAAAATTGCCGGCTCGCCATTGTTGAACATCTCTACTTTGCGCACATGCGAGGCCATGCTTGGGCTTTCGTACTGGCGCAGTTGGTAGACGCGCTTTTCTTTCGCCGCGACGCCTGGAGAGGGCTTGATCTTGGGCCAGCAGGCAAACGCAGAGAGCAGCGAACTTTCTACACGCTGGAAGGCGGGCTGCTGCGCTGGTGCACCCCAGAACGGCTCGGCTGCTTTCATGAAGGCCGTGTCGTCAGCCAGGTGAAAATCGACGTTCACCAGAGTGTCCAGCGACGGACTTGGGATCAGCAGGTAATAGCCCGGCTCTTCCGGGCCGATGTCGATCGAAAATGCGCCGACCGGGCCCATGCCGAGCCGGGTCAATGCGGGGATGAGTGCATCCGCAAAGTAGGCCTGGGTCAGTTTTGTCTGCGGGCCGTTCTGCAACTGGTAGCGGCGCAGCTGGTAGTATTCGCCAGCCTTGGCCGTCGTCGCCTGCGCACTTGACTGGCGCGTAACGGCTAGGGCGGAAGCGGCAAGAGAACTGGCAAGAAATTGGCGACGCTGCATAGGTATCCTCCGGGTCTTGCGGGATTCTACCTCAATCGATTTAATCGCAGCGCTGCGCCGCGCGGCACCTTCAGGCTGAACCATCTATTGCAATGCCGCTGTCAGGAACTGGAAGGCGTGCATGCCTTTAAACCGGATCGTGCGAATACTGTTATTGCGCACGCAGGCCACATTCCAGACGGGGAAATTGCCAGGCGGGATGCGCCGGATCTCCTCCCCTGAATTGAGATTGATCTCAAGGATCAGAGCGTCGTCCTCTTTTCCGCTGGTCCTGCCAATCCGCCGATACCGTACGTAGAGCAGCGCATCCGACGGGATAAGCGAGTCGGCGGTAAAGCCGTCAACGTGTGGCAGTTCGATCGCCCGGATCGCGCCGTTTGCGTACGCCTGGAGCAGCGGGGCATTGGCATTCATCTGCAGCAGCAGGATCGAATCCCGTAAGTGGATCATCTGGGTATAGCTCACTGCCGCGTTCAACCGGGCGAGATCGATCTCCTTTTGGGTATGGTTCTCGTTCTGAGGGAAAGGCGGCGGCAGGGAATCATTCTTCTTCGCGAAAGGCAGGTCCGGTTCATAGGCAGCTGCCTGCTGATTCAGTATGTTGAAGCGCAGTAGTTTCGGCTCCAGTGTCTTTTCATCTGCGGCGAAAAGCAGCAGGTCCCCGTTGGGAAAGGCAGCGAGCTTGAGCGGGTTCAATCCGGGCAGGGCGACCTCGGTTGCACCCTGGTACTGGCCCAGGCGGTTGAACCGTGCCAGGTAGTTGCCGCGCTGCGCGAGCGGATCGACGCCAAAGTTCTTCTTCGGGATCGCCGAGAACAGGAAGTCAACATCGTTCTGGCCGACGTCATATGACTTTGCACCGGCGATGCCCTGCAGATCGTCAATCTGCGTGACATCAAAGGTCTGCACCTTGCCGGATGGCTCGATGACCTCAAGCTGCATGGGTGTGTTGGCAGTAATTGGCCGAGTCGGACTGGCATCGAGAATGGAATAGATGAAAACAGAACCATCACTGGCGCAGCCGATCGGCCCATAGACATAAGGCGTGGGTAGATCGGCCCAGAAGCGCTCGGCGTCACTGAACACCAGCTTATTCGCAATCACCTGCGCATCGACGCGGCTCACGGCAGGCAGAGCCAGCATGAAACTGCAGAGCATCAGCATGGCCGGCATCATTTTCCGCATAGGCAGCCTCAACTTGAAGCGGTCATCTTTATCGATCCCAGGCTGTGCGACGACCTGGCGCTAGCGCGTCATTACCTGCTGTCCGCCGACAGGCGACCCTATCTGAACGCAAAGAAAATGCCGACGTCAATAAAGTTCTGACAAGCCTCCGGGGCGGACGTAACGTTCGACCCTGCTTCGGCTTAAGATGGGATGACTCGATGCGCTTGAGAATCCTGCTGACGCTGATCACGATGGTTCTACTGGCTGCTGCTCCCATGCAGGCAATGCAGTGTGAGCTGTCCTGCGCCAGCATGTCCGTACACACTGGCGTGCAGGCTGAACAGCAGGCGGCCATGAGCCAGTCGCATGCTCATTGTGCGATGCACGGACAGTCGACGAAGCTCATGCATATGGGCCAACGGGCACCGGGCACGCATTCGTTTGCGGGCAGCCAACTGCCTGCGAACCATTGTGAAAAGATGACCGATCGCGCCTGCCATTCTGGATGCGATTTAGGCGCTCCGACATCATGCTTCGGGCAGTCCACGGCGATCGTCGGACTGCCGGCTGCCGTGTTCCCGGCTGATGCGGTTCTGCCCCTGCCAACTGCTTTGGCTGTGCCGGTGCTCAGCGATCCTCCGGCGCAGATGCATGCAGTGCCGGCGGACAGCGCATTCCGGCAGCAATGGTCCGCAGCCGTTTCCCTGTCGACTAATTTCCGAGTCTAGTTTCCTGGTGCATCCGTGCCGCACACCTGCGAGCGCGAACCTCCGGCCATAGACCCGCGCTTTGTCGCGCGAAGGAAATCGAATCCATGCCCTATCGTCCCGTACTACTGGCGCTCATTTTTGCTGCCGGTTCCGCGTATGCCCAGCAGCAATCCATGCCCGGTATGCAGATGCAGCCCGGCGACCCGCTCATGCAGCAGATGCACCCTCAAACCTTCCTGCAGCAGACATTACACCACGCTGCATCGGGAACCAGTGCTGAACCCAACTCCACCCCCGCGCCGATGCTGATGCAGATGAAGGGCCCGTGGATGCTGATGTTCCATGCGAATGCTTTTCTTCTTGACCTGCAACAGACAAGTCCGCGCGGCGGCGACAAGGTATTTTCAACCAACTGGTTCATGCCCATGGCCGAGCGCGAGTTGGGTCCGGGACAGGTGACACTGCGTGCCATGTTCTCACTCGAACCGGCGACGATTACCGACCGGCGCTATCCGCTGCTTTTCCAGCAGGGCGAGACGGCATTCGGCAAGCCGATCGTGGATGGCCAGCACCCGCATGACTTCTTCATGGAACTGGCCGCGCTTTACGATCTGAAGCTGGGCAGTCATGCGCTCTTGTCATTCTATGGGGCGCCGGTGGGTGATCCGGCAATTGGACCGACGGCTTATCCGCATCGGGCCTCGGCGATGGAGAACCCAGTGGGCGCGCTCGGCCACCACCAGGAAGACTCAACCCATATCGCTTATGATGTCGTAACTGCAGGAGTAACGTATCAGTGGCCAGCTCTCGGCGCACGCATTGAAGCGAGCGGATTTCATGGGCGCGAGCCAGGCGAGAATCGCTGGACGATCGAAGCCGGCGCTATCGATTCGTGGTCCACCCGCCTTACCCTGCAGGTTGCGCAGAATTGGAGCGGCCAATTTTCATATGCACGTATTGCCAGCCCGGAGGCATTGTTCCCGGCTGAGGACCAGGCGCGCACCACTGCGTCCATCATGTATAACCGGCCGTTCCGGAATGGCAACCTGGCCGCCACAGCTTTGTGGGGCCGTACCCGCTCGCTGCAGGACAACGATAAAGAGAACAGCTACCTGTTCGAGAGCACAGTAAACTTCGGAACGCGCAACTATGCTTTCACGCGGATCGAGAATGCAGGTCGCTCGAACGAATTGCTTAACGGCGAAAACCCGCTGCCAGCCGGGTTTAGCGAGCAGGCTATTGGTCACGTGCAGGCGTACACATTTGGCTACGATCGCGATGTCCCGCTGTTGCCGCATGTATCCTCCGCGCTGGGCGCGCAGGTCACGACTTACGGCGTGCCAGGCGTTTTGCAGCCGGCGTATGGAACTGATCCGATCGGCGTCGCAGTCTTCCTGCGTCTGCGACCCGTGGCCAAGCACGACGGCAGATGACGATCAGCAGGCATCTCAAACGAAGGAGCAGACGATGGTCCACGGCATACTGATGGCGCTGATGATGGCACTCACCATGGCCTGGGAGATCCTGTGGGCGCTGATCCTTGGTTTCTTTCTTTCGGCGATCATCCAGGCTGTCGTGTCCAAAGAAGAGATGAGCCGCCTGCTGCCGGACGATTCGCCGAAGACAATCGCTCTCGCCAGCGGCCTGGGCGCGGCTTCGTCGTCGTGTTCGTATGCGGCGGTAGCGCTGGCCCGTTCCATGTTTCGCAAGGGAGCAAACTTTACCGCGGCGATGGCATTTCAGTTTGCTTCGACCAACCTGGTGCTCGAGCTCGGCATCCTGCTGGCAGTGCTGCTGGGCTGGCAGTTCACGCTGGCCGAGTTTACCGGCGGCCCCATCATGATCATCATCCTGGTACTGCTCTTCAAGGTCTTCCTGACACCGAAGCTGGTCGAAGCAGCGCGCACCCAGGCGGATAAAGGTGTGCAGGGCCGCATGGAAGGCCACGCCGGCATGGACATGTCGTTACACGAGGGGACGATCTGGCAGCGCATGAGCTCCGATAAAGGTCGCACCGCGATCAGCCATTTCTTTGTGATGGACTGGGCTTCGTTGTGGATGGATATCGGCATTGGCCTGCTCATCGCCGGCGCTCTTGCGGCATGGGTGCCAAAGCACTTCTGGCAGGCCTTCTTCTTTGCCGGTCATCCCGTGCTGGCGCGGCTGTGGGGGCCGCTCATCGGTCCAATTGTCGCGATCCTCTCGTTTGTCTGTTCTGTCGGCAATGTGCCGCTGGCGGCGGTGCTCTGGAATGGCGGCATCAGCTTCGGCGGCGTGGTCGCATTCCTGTTTGCCGATCTCATCATCCTGCCGATCCTCGATATCTACCGCCGCTACTATGGCCTGAAGGTCAGCGTGTTCCTGCTGGCGGTCTTTTATGTGGCGATGGCCGGCTCTGCGCTGCTGGTGGAGTTTGTCTTCGCAGCCCTGCATCTTACCCCCGGGCATCATGCCATCGCGATAGCCGGTGAGCGTATCCGGTGGAACTACACATCGTGGCTCGATCTTGCATTTTTCGTACTAGCGGTGCTGCTGATGATTCGCTTTCTACGGACTGGCGGCCCGGCAATGCTCCGGATGATGGATAGCGCGTCAAACGACGATCACGGCAGCCATGCGCACCACAAGCATCCATAGAAACGGTGTAATTGTTCATCGAAATTCCTGAATACCCGCGGCATTCTGTAACATCGCATCACCATGACCATTCAGAAGGCGCGGCTTAACGGCAAATACTTCCTGAACCCGGTGCCGACGAGCGTCGGCGACTTCTCCATCATGCTCAAGGTCATCCCTCGTTACTTTTTCGAGAGCAAGGCCAGGCGTTCTCCCGGCAAACCGGTTGGGCCCTTCCGCACGGACACTGCTATCTATCAGACGCCGTCCAGCACCGGCCTGCGCGTAACCTGGTTCGGCCATTCCTCCTCGCTGGTGGAAATCGATGGTGTTCGTGTACTGATTGATCCCATCTGGGACGAGCGGGCTTCACCCCAGCGATGGTTTGGCCCAAAGCGATTTTTTCCGCCCACGATCGCCATACGCGATCTGCCGCCAATAGATGTCGTCCTCATCTCGCACGACCATTTCGATCACCTGGGCAAGGGTACAGCGCGTCAACTTGCGCAATCGCCGAACCTGGCCAATGCACGATGGATCACCACCCTCGGCGTCGGTTCCATCCTGGCCGGCTTCGGGATAGCTCCCCATAGATGGACGGAGCTGAACTGGACAGACTGTGTCGAAGTAGCAGGAACGGCCGGCACAGTCAGCTTGACGGCGCTGCCGTCACGACACTTTTCAGGCCGCAGCCTTTTCAATCGGTTTGAAACGCTGTGGGCATCCTTCGCGATTATCGGTCCAAAGCATCGCGTCTACTACGGCGCCGATTCCGGCGAGTGGCCGGGCTTTGCCGAGATTGCTGCCGAGTTCGGACCATTCGATCTGACGATGCTGGAAATCGGCGCCTTCGATCCCCTCTGGGCAGACATTCATATGGGTCCTGACGGCGCGGCTCGGAGCTACAAGGCGATGGGCAGCCACGGCCTGCTGATGCCCATCCACTGGGGACTTTTTGACCTCGCGCTTCACGCCTGGCGTCAGCCCATTCAACGGATACTTACGCTTGCTGATGAGGACGCAACCCTGAAGATATGGTCTCCTCTGCCGGGTGTGCCAACTGATGTGGAGGCGAACACGCCCATCCGCAACGACTGGTGGAGCTAGGTTGCCCACAGTTCGTGGCGGGTTATTCTGACCATGCCCATCGATGCAACATGGCACGCCATCCCGAACTGCTTTGCGTGTAGCCATGCGCCGCGCAGCGCATCAGCTCTTTGACCGTCCCCTGGTCTTCGAAGATCCCATGGCGGTGCCAATCCTGGGCGCACGGTACCTGGAAGAGATCAGGCGCACACCCCTGCATCCTGACCGCGCAGCCTCTACATCGCTGCGTGCCGCCATCGTTGCGCGCAGCCGGTATGCGGAAGACAATCTTCGATCCGCAGTGAGCGCTGGAGTTGGTCAATATGTCCTGCTGGGCGCAGGGCTTGATACATTTGCCTACCGCAATCCGTATCCGTCGCTGCGTGTCTTTGAGATTGACCATCCCGCTACGCAGACATGGAAACGCGAACTGCTCGCAGAAAACAAGATCAACATCCCGATGAGCCTGACGTATGTACCGGTCGATTTTGAGCAGCAATCGCTGGCTGAGCAACTCAGTCAATCGGGCTTCGATTTCAAGCGGCCTGCGTTCTTCGCGTGGCTCGGTGTAATCCCGTATCTGACACTGTCCGCATTTCAGGAAACAATTCTTTTCATCGCGGCCCAGACAGCTGGCAGCGGGGTAGTGTTTGACTATGCTCAGCCGCGCGAGGTGCTTCCCGCTGTCGAACAACGCGAGTTCGATTCACTGGCGGCGCGCGTGAAACTCGCCGGCGAACCATTCCAGCTTTTCTTTACGCCGAAGCAGATGGCTCATGAACTTTCAGCCTTCAGGGCAACAGAAGATATCGGCGCCGAGCAGATCACGGCCCGCTATTTCGCGGAACGAACCGATAACCTCCGCATGCGCGGCACGGCCGGCCGTCTTCTGTGCGCCTGGCTGTAGGTTCTTGGCTTTGCGCAATGTCAAAACAGCGAGCAGCGTCATCCTGTACGGCAAACAGCAAAATACACGCACCATGCTTCCTAGATGAGCAGACGCACGCAGTAGCTGGTCCTACATAGCTGGTCGATAGTTCTGCCGAAGGCGCATTGAGCACGAGCCTTGTGAAACGCATCGGGCTATGAGACCGGTTCCAGTCTGCACGATCCCAAAACCAGAAGACCAGTTAAGGAAGCCTGTATGAAATCGCTTCGTCCCGCCGCCCTCATGCTGGGTGCGTTCGCCAGTGTTGCTGCGCTTACACCCTGCACTTACAGTCAGACCCTCACTCTCCATCAACCATCCGTTCCATATGCCTCCCAACTCGACCAGGACATGCACGACGTCCTCGACACACTGGAGTTTGTCACGGGAATCCCTTACTACAAACTCGCGCCGCACGATGCACGTCAACAATTTGCAGCAGAGGACGCGGCCAAGATGCTCGCGCGGTTTACCGGTAAGCAGCTTGCGCCGCAACCGGTCGCAAGTGCGATCGATATGCAGATCCCGGGTCCCGATGGAACGACGCTGCCTGTTCGCGTCTATACTCCGGAAGGCACCGGCCCCTTTCCCGTGGTGCTCTATTTTCACGGGGGCGGCTTTGTGATCGCGACCATCGATACCTATGACGCCTCGGCGCGGGCACTGGCCAATGGCGCCAAAGCAATCGTCGTGTCAGTGGAATACCGCAAGGCCCCGGAACATCCTTATCCAGCCGCCTTCGATGATGCGACTACCTCCTATGAGTGGCTGCTGAACCATGCCGCAAGCCTGAATGGCGATGTTGATCGTATCGCCGTCGCCGGTGAAAGTGCGGGTGGAAACCTTGCGACCGACGTCTGCCTGTATGCACGCAATGCCGGCTTGAAAGCGCCGGTTTACCAGCTGCTGGTGTACCCGGTCGTTTCAGCAAGTCTGGCGTACCCTTCCGTCAGCAAGTATGCAGATGCTGTGCCGCTAGGCAAGGCAGGACTCGCGTACTTCTACGGCTACTATGTCAAGCCTGGAACAAACACGAACAGCGAGTACATCTCACCGCTGCTGACCAACCTGAAAGACCTGCCGCCCGCCACTGTTATTTCTGCGCAGATTGATCCTCTGCAGTCAGAAGGTGAGGACTATGCAACCAAGCTGAAAGACTCCGGCGTTAAGACACACTACCTGCTCTACACCGGGGTGACGCACGAGTTCTTCGGAATGGGCGCAGTTGTCGCTAAAGCCAAGGCCGCGGAAGACGCAGCAACTGCAGACCTGCGGGCTGCTTTCGCAAAGTAAGACCTGCCTGTTGATTTGCCGCGCGGACGTCGACCTGACAGTCCGCGCGGCATTTCTGTTTGGATCAGAGTTTTACATGAGGGCGCTCCCGGCGCAGCCGAACCGCGGCAGACTCGAGACGATGTTTCAGCGAGCGAAGCAGGATACCCTGCAGCTGAAAAGTGCGGTCCGGCTCGAGATCAGCCGAGGGAGTTCTGCAGGTGTCCCGATTTGGGAATACAGGAAGCCATCGCTTCAGCCGCGCAGAATGCACCCGAGCTTCGTTGAAGATGCAGCAACAGCCCTTAGAACACAGGGTTTGCGCGCTTTCCAGGAGATGCATCTGCCTGCCGGAACCTTGGAACGGCCGTATGGAGATCAGCGCCTACTCGCTGCTGATCGCCTGAGTGCCCCATTCATGGGATGGTCGTCCCGTCAGTGCTCCCATACAACTGGAGAAGTCAGGGAGTACCAGCATGGCAAATTCCACTGAAGTCAGCACCGCTTGTCTTGATGTCACACTCCAGGTAAACAAGGCCTGGGTGAAACGCGCACTACCGATGCCCAGAGAATCCGGCGTCAACACTGCCGAAGATGAAACCATGCTGCTGTGCAGTGACATCATCACCGTTGATGATGAATTGCGGGCCAAGCCACAATTCGATATCACGAGCTACGTGATGGAGCACGGCATCGCCCACACCCTTCGTTTCTGCAAGGGCCACGGTGCCAATATTCGCGCCTTTCGTTCGGCCGAGGTCCTGCGCCTGATGCAACCCGGACTTCCGGTGTCCTTCCTGTTCATCTTTGAAGCAATCATGGTAGCTCGCACCCTCTAACCAGTCTTCAGCCAGAAGTGAGAAACGCCCGCATCCTGTGCGGGCGTTTTTGTTGCTTGAGCTTCTTAGTAGCTTCATGCCGCGAATTTTGCACAGGCTGATCTTGAATCCAGAGCAGCCATTTATTAAATCCCCACTTCCTACTGAGCATCCGGACTGTGCTCAGGAAAAAGTACAGACGCTGTGACACACAGGTTTCAACGGCGACGCGAGTTTGCTCGCGCTCTCGACCCGCTTACGCCCGATGCGGGTCCAACTTAGGTAACATCACAAGGCTTTGAGGAATTTACGATGGCTTATACAGATACCCAGACACGCTCAACAATTGTCGCCTACTTCTCTACACAGTCTCAAGCACATACCGCGGTGGAAGAACTGCGGGACGCCGGCTTCACGGCAGATCAGGTCGGCATGGCAGGTCGCGCGAACACAGGAAGTTCTATGACCGGCACCCCTGTCACCGCCACTCCCGTCACTGACGCCCCAGCCAGCAGTGCACGGGCAACTACAACAAACCACGAAGGTACGTGGAGCAAGATTAAGAGCTTCTTC
This sequence comes from Acidobacteriaceae bacterium, assembly GCA_963692885.1. Lineage (GTDB taxonomy): Bacteria > Acidobacteriota > Terriglobia > Terriglobales > Acidobacteriaceae. The sequence goes on along the minus strand of OY843586.1, from coordinate 4,564,915 downwards.
GAAGGCAACGAACCAGAGCCCTACGCGGATGAGAAGCGTCGCGGCGATGTTGTCAGCCATGAGATTACGTCTGAAGGCGGATACGGCACCGAGGGCTACAACGATTCGGAATATGACACCGCAGACGTGCATGAATCGCTGGCTGGGCTTTCCGTGCCAGAAGAGCACTCCCGGTACTTTGGACACCGGTTTGGCCGCGGCGAGGATGGAGCCATCGTGACGGTCCAGCCAAATGGTCGCGACCGTGAAGCAGAAGAGATTCTTTCCCGCAATGGTGGTGATCTCGGCGAAGGGGCTGAGGGCTACTCCTACGACGAAGCGGAGACGCCGGCCACCTCGGGTGCACAGCGCATCCAGTTGTTAGGAGAAGTGCTGCGCGTTCACAAGGAGCGCATCGGCGCAGGCGAGGTGCGCCTCCGGAAAGAAGTGCTTACGGAGCAGCAGACCATCCAGGTGCCGGTCTCCCGCGAGGAACTGGTTGTCGAGCGCGTCGTTGGTGACAACTTGACACCTGTCTCGGGAACGATCGGCTCTGACAGTGAGATTCGCATTCCGCTCTCCCAGGAAGTGGCTTCGGCTGACAAGCAGACGGTAGTTCGCGAGCAGGTCGAGGTTGGCAAACGGAGAGTTGAAGGCGTACAGGATGTGAACTCCGAAGTGCGTCATGAAGAACTGCGCGTTGAAGATTCTAAAGGCAACAAAAACTACTAGTAAGGCTGTTGTTTGGAGAGAGGGTGCCCGCCAGGGGCGCCCTTTTTCATTTGGCGACACTTCCATCCGGTTCAACTGCGCCTGAACCGCTCCGGCAGGCTCCCTAGTTTTCAGGCAAGCTGGTAGTGGTATGCCGGAACTGCCTGAAGTCGAAACCGTGGCCCGTGGTGTGCATGAGCGTGTTCATGGTGAACGCATTGCGAGTGCCTGGTTCAGCGAGAAGCCTGAGCCTTTCAAGACGCCACCTGCTGAAATGGCCGAAGCACTGGCCGGCTGCTCGATCGAGCGGGTGCGTCGCGTGGGCAAGCACATAGTTTTTGACCTGCAGCCCGACCATCTGCCTCAAAGCGAAGAAGGACCCCGCAGCGACAGTCTCGAAAGCCTGGAGAGTATCCAATGGATTGTGCATCTTGGCATGACCGGCCGTCTCCTGGTGTCAGAAGCGACGGTCCCGGTGCCGCCGCATACCCATGGCATACTTCATCTTAGTTCCGGCCGGGAACTGCGTTTTGTAGATGCCCGGCGCTTTGGCCGCATGGGTCTTCACCGGTCGCACGCCAAATCGGCTCAGGGTATCAACGCCACCGCCCGTCCAGCTGTTCCTTCGCCCGACAGCCCGCATGGCTTCACGGGCACAGGCCGCGAGCCACTGACGATCACCCTGGATGATTTCCGTGCACTTTTCAAGGGCCGCAAAACCTCGATCAAGGCGGCCCTTCTGAACCAGAAACTGCTGCACGGGGTCGGAAATATCTACGCGGACGAGTCGCTTTTCCGGGCCGGCATCCGGCCCCGGAAGATGGCTGCCCGTCTGACCCGTGCTGAACTTGGCCGGCTATATGCGAGCCTCATCGAAGTGCTCAAAGCAGCGATTGCACTGGGCGGATCCTCGGTCTCTGATTATGTGGACGCGGACGGTGTACGTGGCTTCTTCCAGCTGAAGCACTGCGTCTATATGCGGACCGGCCAGCCCTGCCTGAACTGCGGAAGAGCCATTCGCAGGATCGTTGTCGCGGGTCGGGGAACCCACTACTGCAGTCATTGCCAGCACTGATTAGCCCAGCAATGCCGGTTCTACGATTTACAGAAGTGACATCCCGAACGCCAATCCAAAAATCAGTAGACGTCGCGTTATCAGAGGCTCTAACTCTCTCATTCTATTGAGAGTCAGTTTGGCCTCTGACATGCAAATACATAGGCAACCAGAGACGCCCGAGAACCTGGCAAACAGGTCCGGCATAAAATCTTCCGGTTTGTGTAGAGCAGAGACCCAAGGGAATCTGCCACCTCCCGGCTAAAACCGCAGGTATACCTGCGGTCCTTCAGGAGGCCAGTGACTGGCCATAGTACAAAAGCCACCCGCGCGGGTGGCTTTTGTCATTTTCAGGTCTTGTACGCCGGTGCCTAAAACGAGAGGCCTTACCGTCAGGTAAGGCTTCTCGTCGATGCGCAACTCTGTGAACTACTCGCCGCCTGGACGTCCACTGGTAGCAGTCTGTGCAGAAGCCAGGTCTGTCATGGTCTCTCGCAGGTATTTGTGCGGATTGACCGGCGTTTCATGAATAAGAACTTCGTAATGCAGGTGCGGCCCGGTACTGCGGCCTGATGAACCGACGTAGCCGATAATCTCGCCCCGCTTTACGTCTTCGCCTGTTGTGACGGCAAATCCGGACATATGGCCATAGATAGTCTGGATACCGTGACCGTGATCGATGCGAACCTCTCGCCCATAACCATTCGCCATGGCAGCGATGATGACCGTGCCGTCTGCTGTCGCCCGGACTGGCTGGCCCATGGTCGTTGCGATATCAATGCCCTTGTGGAAAGCACCTTCGCCGTTGAAGGGATCTTCGCGTTCACCAAATGAACTGGTTACGATGCCCTGCACCGGCCAGAGGCTGGGAGCGGAAGCAACATTGAAGAGCGAGTCATCGTTGACCAGGCCACCGAACGAGGAACTGATCGCCCGCGACATGTGGCCGGACATCGCTGTCTCCCGTAATGTGTAGAACTGGTCGAGCGACTGGTGGTACTGCTGCTGGCTGAACGAATCCGTTGAATCTGCTGATTCGATGACGGCGGTCGCAGCCGCCCCTTTCGATGCGATCAGCGCGTTCTTGGTCACCTTGTTCTGGCGCAGGCCATACAGGGCAGTGATCTGGTTCGCCAGTGAGCCGAGCGAGGCCGCCTGGATGTCTTTTTCTTTGGCAACCTGCTCCATATGTAGATAGTCGTGGCGCAATGCAGCCTGCTGCGAACGCACTTCATTGAAGTGTGCCGTTTTAAGCAGCATGCGACTGTACGATCCGGCCATTCCGGTGATGCTGAAAAGTCCAACGACCGCGGCCGCTACGAACACGTAGGCGTAATGAAGCGGCACCGGGATCTTCCGCAGTCGGCCGTCTTTCTCACGTGCGACAAAAATGATGTAGTAGCGCTGGCGCAAGGCAGACTCACAATCCTGGAACTAAGAAATGGCAGTAATGGGGTAAGTAACAGAAGTAAGGGCCCTTACCCGTTTTCCACCGCTGAGAGTGTTGACGAGCTGGAGTGCGATGTTGTTTCTACTCTGCATCCGGAGGCTAACAAACGTAACTCTACAGGTCAACCAGACAATAGTTGTATCGATCAGCCAAGTAAAACAAACCATTAGCTTTACCTGTACTTCCATTCTATTAGTCTAAGGGCCGGCGTGCATAAAGACGAGGCGCTTTAGAGTCGTTTTCAATCTCCTAAAACGGTCAAAAGCACCTGGGGCATGCACTGCGAGGCGTCGGCGAAAACAGAGGTCTCGACAGCGGCAAGTGGAGTAATCGTTCGCGATGGGTAGGAGAATCTTCCGTGCGTTTACACAGGTCAGGTACGCTCATGCACCCATCGATTGATCTCGCCGGGCCTCCAATTGGTCGCGGCGTGCGAGCCGTCGGGAACAAACAGTTCCACGCAGGTGTCTATGTAGCTCAGTAAGTGACAATTTGTAAGTGAGTTATCGGGAGATAGCTATGTTTCAGGATGCTTTAGTTGAGTCCAGTGGAAGTTTGAAGACGAAGAAACGCTACATCAATATGCTCGCAACATTATTGAATGGCGCTTTCCTGGTTGATTTGATTCTCTGGCCTCTGCTGCATCCACTTGCACTGCCGCGCCAGACTCTTACGCGATTAGTCGTTGCACCTGCGCCTCCAAGTGCTCCTGCCACTCCAGCGACAGTAGCAAGGAAAGCTCTGCCTGGAAAGGCAACACTGCTTACGCAGATGGAGGCTCCAAGCGTGATTCCAAGAAGGATCAGTACTACGCCCGATGCGGCGCCATCCTCTGTTATAGGTCAACTTACAAACAGCGTCATTCCAGGCGGATTTAGCGCGAATCCAGGTGATGTTATCGGCAGTATTGGACATACCTTGGCTCCGGCGATCGTGGTTGTCCCGCAGAGAAAAGTCCTCATCTCTTCCGGCGTGATGGCAGGGAACAAAATAGCTGGAGAGATGCCGGTATATTCCGCCATCGCAAGAGCGGCGAGAGTCGAGGGAACGGTCACAATGCAGGCGACAATTTCGAAATCAGGCGCCATCGAAAATCTTCGCGTGCTGATCGGACCGGCCATGCTGACAGCGAGTGCGGTACAGGCAGTAAGTACCTGGCGCTATCGTCCGTACTTACTGAATGGCGAGCCGGTCAAAGTAGAAACTTATATCAACGTGGTTTTTTCCCTGTCAAATTAGCTAAGAGCCGAACCACTCACATACTTAACTTCATCCGAGCCCCGAGCAGCGCCAGGATGCTGCACTCTCCAGCCAGACCATGACAGCCATTCGCCGTACCGCCTCAGCCGAATACCAGTAGCCGGCGCATCGCTGCTTCGATCAATCCAGACCAAACAGACCTCATTCCACCTCCCCGGCCGGGACGAAGAAAACCGAATGCTCAGGTACTAGCATCGCACCAGTCGGCGCTGGCGTTAAAGGGACAAAGAGAATAGCTTTTATCGTTTAACAGCAATTACTGAGGGGTTGGCCGCTACCGGCGAGCCGCACTCAGGTCCCGACAGATACGCGCATTCGCCGATCAGGCTGACTCGCCCTGTGCAAGGCCTTGCCCGACCCGCCAACTCTTCATTACAACCAGCACGACATGCGAGGACACAAACTATGGCTAACGAAAACGGCCACGGCCCGTAGGTGGTGAAAAGGTCTTGGGGGATACGGTTCGCGATCGCCGTTATGACCATCACGCCAATAACGACGACTACGCACAGGCCGGCGACCTTTTCCGTCTGATGTCGGAGGAGCAGAAACAGATCCTGGCGACGAATATTGCCGGTGGTCTGGGACAAACGCCCGAGCGCATCCAGAAGGCGGCAATTGAGATGTTTGCCAGGGCTGACAAGGATTATGCTGCGCGTGTCCAGAAGGCCCTGAGCAAACCCCGCGTGGAGGAGCCGCAGATGGAGCATGAACCCGTCGGCGCTACCTCGGCACCGTCAGAGCGTCGGCCGGAAAAGGAAGCCCTGCAATCCTGTCATCACAACCGGGGCTGCCGCAAGGTGGCCCTTTTCTCTGGCGATCGGCGACGCCTGTTTTGCAACAGGTTGCGCCTGGAACAGGCACATTGCCAGTCTGAAGTTTCTTCCAGGTAGTTTCGCTCATGGCCACAGTATCCTCAATCCATGGCAGTCACAACGTCTGATAGCGAGCGGGAACTGCTCCGCACAATTCGCGCACGATCAAAGGCCGGCAAAGGGGTGCGCGTCGGGATCGGCGATGACTGCGCTGTTCTGCGGCCGCCACCGGGCGACGAAATCCTGGTTACCACCGACTTCTCTATCGAAGGCCGCCACTTTCATCTGGATACGCATCCGCCAGAGGCAATCGGCCACAAGTGCCTGGCCCGCGGATTAAGCGATATCGCGGGAATGGGCGGACGGCCGCTCGCCGCCTTTGTCTCTTTGGCGGTTCCCCGCGCCCTGACTCAGCCGCAGAAAAGGGTGCGCCGTGATTCGCGTTTGAGGTATGAAATCGACACCAAGCCCCGCTCCTGGATGGAGCGTTTTTACGATGGGCTGCTGGCGCTGGCCGAAAGCGAGCAGGTGACGCTGGCGGGTGGCGACCTGTCCGAATCGCCTGCGGCGGTGGCGGACATCATCGTAATGGGAACAGCTCCGAAAGGCCGCGCCATCCTTCGTTCGACTGCACGCACAGGCGACATCCTTTATGTCACAGGAGTGCTGGGCGGCGCGGCCGCAGAGCTTGCAACCCTAAAATCCCGTAACATGAAAACGCCGGCTAACAGTCCCGAACATCCGCATTTCTATCCGCAACCGCGTCTCGCGGCAGGCCAAGCCCTGCTCCGTCGCAGATTCGCGACTGCCTGCATCGACATCAGCGATGGACTCTCAGTGGACCTGCTGCATCTTTGCGAAGAGTCGGCGCTGGATGCCGAAGTCGATACTGCTGGTGTGCCGATCCACCCGAAAGCAACGATTGAAGAGGCTCTGCACGGCGGTGATGACTATGAACTGCTCTTCACTGCGTCGTCCCATGCCCGTATGCCGGGAAGGCTGGGAGGGGTTGCGATTCACCCCATCGGCCGCATGGTGGCTCGCAGACCCCGATCACGGGCCAGTCGGATGATGCTGGTGTCGTCGTCCGGAAAGAAAAGCCCTCTCAGCCCACAGGGCTGGCAGCACTTCTGATACCAGCGCTTACAGGCGAATGGATCGGCCTGTTTTGACACTGGCATACGCGGCATCGAGCACCTGCTGCGTCCGGAGTGCATCCTTACCGGGCGACAGGTACGGCGGGCCGCCCTGTGTCCACGCGGAAAAGCCGTCGAGCATGCGGCTGTACGAACCTGCATTTGAAATGTTTTCGACTGCATCGGCATCACCATTGCGCAGCAGCGTGACCGGCACCGTCCAGTCAGAGGACAGGCCGTTTTCAGCATTGATCTGCCCGGTTTCCCCGGAAATCTCGACAGCGGTCCTGTAGGCGCCTCGAAAGCTTACTGTCACCGCAGCAAAGGTTCCGCGGCTGAAGCTCAAGGACAGGGCAGCGCCGGCTTCAAGCGGACCGGAGGCGGCATCACCGTGTGCGACGGCCGCTACCTGTGCAACCTCATCGGCGAGCAGGAAGCGGAGCAGGTCAATGCAATGCGAGCCGACAGTGCGCGAGGCGTGGCTGACCTATGCGACCTTCCGCTATCCACGACCGTATGCGATCCGAGCTCGGGTTGTAGCGGAAATTCTGTGCTGCTCCGAAACAGAGGCCACCTTTGGCGGCAGCGGCAATCATGCTTTCCACGTCTGACGCGGCCATAGCCAGAGGCTTCTCACAAAGCACGTGCTTGCCATGTTCAAGCGCGAGGAGAGTGTGTTCGCAGTGCAGCGCATCCGGAGACGTAACAAAGACTGCGTCAATCTCTGGCGACGTGCAGAGTTCCTCGGCGGACGCGAAGACATGCGGAATGCCGAATTCGCGGCCATTCTGTTCTGCTTTCACCGGATCGCGTCGCCAGATTCCCGCAAGCGTCGACTGTCCGGCTGCGCGATAGGCGGGCACGAGGCGTCGAATGCCATGCAGGCCGAAACCGAGAATACCGTAGCGGACAGTTCTCATTACAGTTTAATGCGCCCCATTTCGGAAGACTTCTTCAGCGAAGTAGTTTTCGACGCGGGCCTGGTCGCGGAGGATCTCGTAATATGCGTTCTTCAACAGCTGGGCCCGGCCATCGCGCAGCTGCTGGCGGATTGCCTGCTGGACGCGCGGATCGTTCAGCTGGCGCTGGCCTGCAGCCTCAGTCGCGATCAGTTTGTAGATCGCGTAGCCGGCGATGCGCTTGGAGGATTCGTTGGTATACGAGGGCAGAACGTCTGTGATCTGGCCCGGCTTCAACTTGCTGATGGCTGCAAAGACAGCCGGGTCGCCACGGAGCTGCGATTCGGGAAAGAAGCCCATGTCTCCACCGTTACTGGCATTTGATGGCTGCTCGGATAAGTTGGCTGCAAGTGTGCCGAAGTCTTCGCCGCTCTCCAGCCGATTGTGCAACTGGTCGATCTTCTTCTTCGCTTCGGCCTCATTGCTGGCCTTGTTGTTCTGCAGGTTGCCGGACTGGGCTGAAGGCGAAGTGGTGACGACAATCTGTGCCAGGTGATATTCCGGCTCGGGCAAATTGAAGGCCGATTTGTTTTCGTTGTAGTAGTTCGCGATGTCGCCGTCGGTGATGTTGATTTTGGAGATGATCTCCTTGTTCATCAACTTGGCGCTGGTGAGCGAGCGGCGAATCTGGCGGCGCAATTCATCGAGCGTCATGCCCTTCGCCTTCAGATTCTTGTCGAACTCTTCCTGGGTGTAGGGCGCTTTGACTTCAGACAGCTTGGTGTCGACTTCTTCATCCGTCGCGACCAGGTTCAGCTTGGCTGCGCGCTGCTGCAGAATCTCGTCATCGATCAACTGGCGCAGAATATCGAGCTTGGCGATATTGACCTGCTCAGTGGTGGTGGGGTGTTGTTGTTGCTGTTGCTGATCATTGTTTGACACGCTGCTCTGATAAAAGCGGTCCAGCTCCGCCCGTTGAATATCGTGGCCATTCACCTTGGCAACAACGTTGGGGCTGGGTGCATGGTTGCAGCCGGCAGCCGCGACGCACAGCAGCAGGGCAGTGGCGGCCATACGACGCGCTCCTCGCCGGGAGACTGGGAGTGACGATGACGGACTTGAGGAATCAGCGGGGGAATGATCCGAGGCGCGATGCGCAGTAGCAAAAACGAAAGCTGACAACCGTGATCTCCTTCTCCGCTCTCGTGGCGGAGGTGTACTGCTGAGGATACTGTTGCGTCTGCCTCGTGAAAAGCGGCGGCCGCTTTCTGCTCGCCGCGACCGCGATACTTTTTCTGCCGGCGTCCTTGTACGGATCGTCCAGCCGTGTTGCCAACAACTGGTCTAGTGGCCTGGCTGTCCTGCCGGCTTGTCAGCCACGGGTGCGGGTTCGGCCGGCGGCTGAACGCCTTCCGCCCTCAGGGCGCGATCAATGGCAGGCCATAATTCTTCTACCGGACGGGCGCCACTCGGCAGCCGTTCACCATTCACGAACACCTGGGGCGTTCCTTCCAGGCCCAGTGTTGTTCCCAGCTTCATCGACGATTGCACCGAGGAATCATCCTGCTTCTGCAGGCATGCGGTCAGCCTAGTCTTGTCAACACTGTTCTGGCCAGCGATCGTACCGGCGATGTTGTCGAGATCGGTGAAGGACTTCTTCGGATCAGCCTGTGCTCCACTGATGTCCTGCCCATGACTGTGCACATAATCCACATACTTCCAGTAGGCCGTGGGATTCAGGTCAGCCAGACAGTTGGCATCGACCGCTGCGTGGAGTGCCCAGGGATGAATGTCAACCAGTGGGTAATCCTTGTAAACAATCTTCACAAGGCCTTTGTAATGGTCCATGGTCTCGGTGGCGAGTTCACTGTTCATGCGCGCGCAATAGGGGCATTCCAGGTCGTCAAAGTTGATGATCTCGACCTTGGCAGCAGCATCGCCGCGCACCGGGCGCTTGTCCACGTTGATGGACATAGCCGGGTCCTTGCTGATGTCGAACTTTTCCAGCCGCGCCAGCGTGTTGCCATCCTTCGAGATGAGAAAGTTGACCGTCGTCTGCTTGCCCTTGTGAGTAAAGGTGACAGGCAGATTATCAAAATCGGGGATATCGCTCTTCGTCCGGCCGCCGAGCATCACGTCGTAGTCGGGCGGAACAGAGAACTGCGAGCGCACCAGTACTTCAATCCGGCGATCAGCGGAAGAACTGGGCGGCACCTGGGCACGGCATCCTGCGGCGACTGCAAACAGCAGTAAACAGGCAAATAAACGTAGACGGTACAAGACAACCACCTTTCCAGGATGACACTCCGGGAATGCTCTTTATTATCGCAGGGATCAGGGTGAGGGGTAAGCACAGGCAGCCCGGACCCGTGCTTCAAAACCTGCCGCATTGCTGCCACGCACAACCGGACGCTCGCCGGCAGCCGCGCCGCCGCTCAGTGCCGCCGAAGGATTTCCGTGGTTACTTATCTTCGATGTGCAGGGAAACATCGAACTGCTTGTTCGAGTCGAAGCCGCTGATGTTCTTGACCTTCGATTTATGGCCGCCGAACTCGGCCCAGAGTTGATAGTCCTCTGATGTGCCCAGCTGTCCGAAACGGTAGGTCGCATCCTGCGCGATGTACGTCTTGATCTCGAGAGACTTCATGTTCTTCAGGTAGACGACCGCGCCATTCTGCGGGGTATCGCCTGACCCGTATACCTTGCCGCGAATGACACGCTGTGCCACAGGAACGTTCTGTGCTGAGAGTGAGGCCGGCTGCATCAACAGAGCGGGAACAGCGAGAGTGGCCAGCATAAGGAACAAGCCAGGTGCATTGCGGCGCGCATGTGAACAGATAGACCGGCTGCCTGCAGGAATCGCTCTTGAGCGAAACCCGTTTGATTCAATCATTCTTCTTCCTCTGCAGCAAAGGTGCTGCTGTCCTCGTCCTCGTAGCCGTCGTCTTCCACTTTCGAAAGCTCCAGCGGCTCGGTCGTTACAATTTCGAATTCGGCACCGCATTCATCGCAGCTGATCACGTCGCCTTCTTCGGCTTCGGTCACGTCCACGCTGAGTGCATTCTCGCATTCCGGACAAACTGCCATACAAAACCTCCTGTGTCCTTATGGTTCCATGGGTTCGAGGCTCGGCCGCCTGGTGCGTTGTCACCCGGAGCTTAGCAATGATGCTCGGGTAAGATGCGGAATGCGTCAAGCTTCGGTTGTACTCTTAAAGCATTAAACAAGCCATGATGACCTCGCCCTGTTTCTCACGTTCCGGCCAGCTTCTTCTTGTCCTGCTCACCCTGGTCGTGCCGGCGGGCAAGCTGCTCGCGGCGAGACCCGGCCCTTCGCACTCTGACGAGGCAACCCTCGATCTCGTTGCAGCGGGAAAATCGATTGTCCCGGAACCCGCCGATCCGGCCATTGCCGCAGCCATCAGGGACATCTCCCCGGAGCGCATGCGGCACATCGTTGAGTCGCTGGTGGGGTTTGGCAACCGCAGCACTATATCCAGCATGGAAAAGAACCTGCCGCCCGGCAAAGGCGTCACAGCGACCGCCACATGGCTGGCCGACCAATACCGTGCGATCGGTAAGGATTGCGACAATTGTCTGGAAGTCAAGACTGACACGTTTGTCGAACCGCCGCAGACCGGCGCGCATCCCCGCATTGTGCAGCCGACGACCATCACCAATGTCTACGCCATTCTGAAAGGCAGTGACCCGGCGCAGGCAAAGCGGATGTACCTGGTGACCGGCCACTACGATTCCCGCGTAACCGACGTGATGAACACGCACGCCGATGCGCCAGGCGCGAATGACGATGCCAGCGGCGTTGCCGTATCGCTCGAATGCGCCCGCGTCCTGAGCAAGCACCGCTTTCCGGCCACGATCGTCTTTGCAACCGTTGCCGGCGAAGAGCAGGGACTGAACGGCTCGGCCCACCTGGCCGGACTGGCGAAGAGCGAGGGCTGGGAACTGGCCGGCGTCTTGAACGACGACATTGTCGGCGGTGACACGACGCCAGGCGAAAAGCTGGCCGATAAATCGCTGGTGCGCGTCTTCTCAGAAAACATTCCGGCGACAGCTACTCCCGAACAGACAAAGCGGCTGCTGATGCTGGGGCTGGAAAGCGATTCGCCTTCACGAGAACTGGCTCGTGCCATCGTCGATATCGACCGAACATATTTTGCGCGGAAAACCCTTCTATCCGTGCTGGAAATGAGGCTAGATCGCTACCTGCGCGGCGGCGACCATTCAACCTTCAACCAGCAGGGATTTGCCGCGGTGCGTTTTACAGAGTGGCGTGAGAATTTCAACCACCAGCACCAGGACCTGCGTACAGAAAACGGCGTCCAATATGGCGACCTGATCCAGTTTGATGATTTCCCCTACATGGCGAATGTCGCACGTCTGAATGCAGCGACGCTTGCAAGTCTGGCCTCCGCTCCAGGCGAGCCGCAAAAGGTCGCAGTAGATACGACAGCGCTCGACAACAATAGCGGCATCCTCTGGAAAGCACCGGAGGGTGCGCCGAAAGGCACGCACTACCAAGTGCTGTGGCGGGAAACGAGTGCACCCGACTGGCAGTACTTCGCACCAGCCGAAAAGTATATGGATCCAGGTCTCGCACCGAATGCAGCGCAGGGACCCGAAGCAATTCGGGTGAAAGTGCCGGTTTCCAAAGACAACGTCATCTTCGGCATACGCGCCTGTGACGCTGCGGGGCACTGTAGTCCGGCTGTCGCACCGCTGCCTCTGCCACGTTCCTGAGGGCACCTGCACGGCCTGCTCAAGCAGGCAAACCAGCTTCACTTACAGGCAACACAGCAAAACGGCCGACAAAGCGCGATAATAAGGGTCTATGCCTCCGTCGCGCTTCGGTTCCACGATGCTGTCGTTTCCTACCTTTGGCGGCGTCACGAAGAAACTTGTGCTGGCCAACCTCGCTGTCTATGCGCTGGTGCTCTTCTCGCAATTCGTGGCGCCGCTACGCTACCTGTTCGCTTCGCTGGTGCTGACACCAGCGCTCGTCGTTCGTGGTGAAGTATGGCAGCTGGTGACCTATGGCTTCGTTCACACTGGCATCCTTGAGATCCTGCTGAACATGCTTTCGCTGTGGTTCATCGCTTCGTATCTTGAGGCCGAAAAAGGTTCCAAGTGGCTGCTGGAAATCTATTTCCTCTCAGTCGCCGGTGGCGCCATCATTGCGACCGCACTGTCCTTCACGGGCATCTTCCACCTGTCGCCGCTGCAATCCGTCACCAGCGCTCAGGCTGGCATCTTCGGGCTGCTCTCAGCCTTCGCCGTCCTCTTCGGCGAACAGCAGTTCCTCATGTTCTTCCTCATCCAGATCAAGGCTAAATACCTCGTCATCATCTACATCCTGATCGCTGTCGCCAGCTTGATCAGCGGCTCTTCGCCGTTGACATACGTCACGTTCCTCGCCGGTGCGCTGCTCGGCTTCCTCTACTGCAAAGCCGCACCACGCCGCGGTTTCGCCGGCGCCGCCAGCGAACAATACTTCGGCGCCCGCAATAACTACTACCGCTGGAAACGCAGAAACGCCGCCCGCAAATTCGAGGTCTACATGGGCAAGCAAGGCCGAGAAGTGAAGTTCGACAAAGACGGCAAATACATCGACCCTGACGACAAGTCCCGCTGGAATTAGAGCCTTTCGCGGCCCCTAAGCTGGCTCTCCCACGTCACGACAACAAAAAAGCCTCCCTCGCTTTGCGTGAGGGAGGCTTTTTTGTACGCCCGTACAGCAAGTACCGGTGTCCGCGCAGGACCCGCTGGAGGCTACTGCAGCAATGTCCCACTCTCGTGGTCGATCTTCGCTTCTTCAGGTGGGATGACCATGGCGGCGGCGACCTTGTCTTCGTCTTCGAGGTTGAGGAGTTTCACGCCTTGTGTACTGCGGCCCGCGGCGCGGATTGTTTTGGTGTCGATACGGATGATCTTGCCGTACTGGCTGATGACCATCAGTTCCGAAGTCTCATCGACCAGCAGGATGGCATTGACCTTGCCGTTGCGGGCAGTGGTTTTCAGGTTGATGACGCCTTTGCCGCCGCGGGTTTGCAGACGATATTCATCGACATCGGTACGCTTACCAAAGCCCATGGAGGTGACGGAGAGGATGAGGCACGGCGTGTTGCCGCCATCGCCATTCGAGACACGTTCTTTTTCGGTGACGGCGATCCCGACGACGTAATCGTTCTTGCCGAGGTCGATGCCGCGCACGCCAAACGCTGGACGACCCATGGAGCGAACGTCATTTTCGTCGAAGCGGATGGCCATACCTTCGTGGGTCGCGAGGAAGACAAGCTTATTGCCGTCAGTGATACGGACGCCGATCAGCTCGTCGTCTTTATCGATACCGATGGCGATGATGCCGCGTGCCATCACGTTCGAGAAGTCCTTGAGGGGCACGCGTTTGACGGTGCCCTTCTGCGTAGCGAAGAAGATGAACTTGCCTTCTTCAGTCAGGTCGCGAACGTCGAGGATGGTGCGTACAGTCTCACCGGGCTGAAGGTTCAGCAGGCTGGCGATAGACTTGCCCTTGCCCGCCGCACCAATGTCGGGAATCTCATACACCTTGAGCCAGTAAACCCGGCCGGTGTTGGTGAAGCACATGAGGTACGCGTGCGTCGAGGCGATGATGAGCTGCTGCACGAAATCTTCTTCGCGCGTCTTCATGCCAAGCCGGCCTGTGCCGCCGCGCCGCTGTTGGCGATACGTGGAAATGGGCGTCCGCTTCAGGTAGCCGGAATGCGACACAGTGACGGCGACCTGTTCATCAGCGATCAGGTCTTCAAGCTGTAGCTCGGCCGTTTCGTCCAGGATCTGCGTACGGCGTGCATCGCCATGGTTCTTGCGGACCTCTTCGAGCTCCTTGATGATGACCTGCCGCAGCTTCTTCTCGGAGCTGAGTATGGATTCGTACTCATCAATGTTCGTACGGACGGCGCGCAGTTCATTGAGCAGCTCGTCGATCGACAGCTGGGTAAGGCGATAGAGCTGCAGTTCGAGGATCGCGTCGATCTGGCGGTAGCTGAGGATCAGTGTCGCAGTGGTCTGCGTTGCCATGTCGATGCCATACTTGCCCGCATCGAGTTTCACGCCGGCCAGTTCTGCACCGCGCAGCTGGATAGTCGTGCCGGAGAAATACTGGAACAGGTTCTGCCGCGCATCCGCTCGGGACGAAGACCCGCGGATGATCTTGATGACACTGTCGAGATGATCAAGCGCGATCTGGTAGCCGAGCAGGATATGCTCGCGTTCCCGCGCCTTGCGCAGCAGGAAGGCTGTGCGGCGGCGCACCACATCGAGACGGTGATCGATGAAGTGACGGATTGCATCATGCAGCGGCAGTTCGCGCGGCTGGCCATTCACCACCGCCAGGAAAATCATGGAAAAGCTTTCCTGCATCTGCGTGTGCTTGTAGAGCTGGTTCAGTACAATCTGTGCTTCCGAGCCACGCTTGAGTTCGATCACGATACGCATCCCATCGCGATCGCTTTCGTCTCGCACATCGGAAATTTCATCGACGATTTTTTCGTGGACCAGTTCAGCAATTCGTTTAATGAGCGTGTTCTTGTTTACCTGGTACGGAATTTCCGTGACGATGATGGCTTCACGGCCGCCGGAGATTTTCTCGGTCGCAGCTTTCGCGCGCATCAGGAAACGTCCGCGGCCGGTACGGTATGACTGCGGAATATTCGCGCGGCCATACAGGAATCCGCCGGTCGGGAAATCCGGGCCCTGCACGTGCTTCAACACTTCTTCCAGGCCGCCGAGGGGATTGTTGATGAGCGCGATCGTCGCGTCGATCACTTCGGTCAGATTGTGTGGCGGGATATTTGTCGCCATGCCGACGGCAATGCCGTTCGAGCCATTCACAATGAGGTTCGGAATACGCGCCGGCAGCGCGGTCGGCTCGAGGGTCGACTCGTCGTAGTTCGGAACGAAGTCAACCGTGTCCATGTCGATGTCGGCCAGCATTTCGCCGGCTATCTTCATCATGCGGCATTCGGTGTACCGCATGGCGGCCGGTGGATCGCCGTCAACGGAGCCGAAGTTGCCCTGGCCATCGATCATGGGATAACGCAGGCTGAACGGCTGCGCGAGGCGCACCATGGTGTCGTAGATCGATGAGTCGCCGTGCGGATGATAGACGCCCATCGCCTGGCCGACGACCTTGGCGCACTTGGTGTACTTCTTGTTGAACTGCAGACCCATCTCATGCATCGTGTACAGCACGCGACGATGCACTGGCTTGAAGCCGTCGCGGATATCCGGCAGCGCACGGCCAATGATGACGGACATCGAGTAATCGAGATACGACCGGCGCATCTCGTCTTCAATGTTGATGGAAATCATATTCGCGGCGCCTGGTCCGGTCGGTCCGCCGGGTCCTCCGCCGTCCCCGCTGGGGGTCAAAGGTAGTTCAGGATTCTGATCGTCTGCCATAAGGTTTTAAGCACTGCTTTCGACGGTTCCAGGCGTGGCGTCACTGCGCTTCATGAGCTGCTGGTGAGCTGAAATGACTGCACTGGACCGTATTTCCATTCTATCAAGTTATGCGCAGAAACAGCTCTAACCGAGCAGTCCCGGCAGGGTAACGAGGCAGAGACCAGCCTGAAGGAGCACGATGGCAGATACCAGCCACAGGTAGCGCCTGCGGTGCCGTGTTTCGAGGACATCAGCGAAAACGCCGCCGGCAAATGTCAGTAGAAAAGGAAGCGCCCAGAGCCGAGGTTCGCCAAACACACCGGTGGTGACGATCGGCAGTAGCAGCAGCGCGCACAGCAGGGGTGCGGTATTGCCAAAGTAGCGCGAACGGCGTGAAAGCAGGCAAAGGACAAAGGCTGTTCCGGCCGCGATCGTAATGCCCGCATTCGGCAGTGACTGGAAGAACTCTTTCGCCGGTTCGAGCGAGAACGTGAAGCGCCCGGCGCCACTGCGAAAGTAGTAACTGAACGCGTCGGGATGGAAGGCGTACGACGCAAATACCAGGAACAGCATCCCCACGGAACACAGCAGGAGAATCATAGGCAGCGGTGAACGATGACCAGCCGCCAGATAACCCATGAAAATAACTACCAGCAGCAGCATCGGCAGGATAGCGACGACGTGGGAGGCTGCGACGATGCCGAAAGCCAGGGTAAGCAGGATGATGCGCGGCCGCCATTTGTGACGCGGGCCATGCATCGCATGGGCGACGCCCATCGCTGTATAGATGGCAGCGAACAGGCCCAGCGCTGTGAGGATTTCAGAGCCGGGAGTGGTTGCGGCATTCACGACCAGCGGTGAGAAGCAGTACAGGCCCAGTGCAATGTAACCGCCCGCATTGCCGAAAAGTCGCCGGGTGACCCACCACAGGGCACCGCCAAGCAGTAGGGCGATGCAGGTGAAAGGCAGCCGCAACAGCAGGCGGACAGCACTCAGTTCGTGCCGCATCTCCCAGGTAGACGTGTCGGCGCCCTGGCCGAGCACGATGCGCTGGAGAGTGAGCGGCAGGCCGGCGGCGCGGTAAGCCAGTGTCCCGTCGTGGATGTTGCCACAACTGGTGAAATAGCCGGCCAGCGGTGAGGGCTTCTCCCACATCTCGCGGCCGCACCGGGCGTACTGGTAATCACTTTCCGTCAGCGGGGCATGCTGAATGACGAAAAGGCATTGCAGCAGAAGGCCAAGCAGCAGCAGCGCGGCATATTGCTGCGGCCGGTCGAAGCGAAATTTGCGCAGGCGCGACGGCTGGCTTTTGAACGGCAGAGCGGCAGATGGGTCGCTGACACTGACAGCGGATTGCGCCGACACGCGTCCGGCACCGACGAGTTCAGCAGGCGACTGCGGGACCTGCTCCGTGACTGGCCTTCCGGGCTGGGGTAGAACTTGCTGCGTCTCGTCTGGCATGAAAATGGGGCTATGGCCAGTGTATCGGATGGCACTCGCCGCGCTTCGCAGTACCCCGGTGTAGTCGATGGTTTGGCTCGGGACGTTCAAGACCTGCGGTCGGCTGGCGGACGCAATTATCATTAAACTGTATGGACAACAAGATGAAGAAAGACCCCGACGGCCTGAAGCGTACGCTCGTCGAGTTTGAGCGCGCGACCAAAGAAGCCCTCGGTTTATCAAGGACAATGCGGTACAAGGGCATTCCCTTTGACGTTGGTCAGCGATTCGTGATCGCCGACATGTCGCCGCTCGCCTTCTTTCACCTGGTGGAGCAGGTCGGTGAAGAGGGTCCCGAAGCAGCCATCGAGCGCCTCTATGACAGGCTGATGCCGCTGTTGACGTGCCGCCACGAGTGGACGCTGCTCAAGCGCGAAGCCGACAGGCCACTGCAAAGTATGGCCAAGGGCCTGCTCTGCAAGGGATCGCACCCCTATGTCTGCAAGGTGTGCACGGCGTATGTCTTTGGCGGCCCCGGGAACGAGCTGCCGGCAGTAGGCAAGAAGATCGCCTGAACAGCCAGCCCGTACTCACGATTTTCGAACAAACCGTCACATAAGGTCGACGAGGAGAGCAGGCCATGAATGCAGGTGTGCCTCGTTGATTTTTCCTTAAACGATCTTCACCCATCGATTGACAATCGCCACAGCCTGAACAAGTATTCAGATGCACCTACTCGAGGGCATTATGGCTGCATCGCCGGATAGTCATAGTATGTGAAGTTGAGGAATCACAGGCCCAGGAAGCACAAAAAATCACTACAGTCAGACGCCGCGGGCGCCTTGTGAGCACTACTGCAGAACAGTTCAAGAACACCACCGACCCCTGGTCGTTCGTGGCAGCCACATCGTGATCGATTTCAGTGACCTTGCTTATCTCGACAGCTCTGGTCTTGGAGCCGTGGTTGGACTGAAAGTCTCTTCCATGAGCAAGGGCGAATGCACGCTGGAATTGGTGAACCTGTCACCACGCGTGCGCGAGTTACTGAAGCTTGCCAATCTCACGCAGTTCTTTTCAATCAAGCCTTATCCCGGTTCCGGCTCCGCTTTTGCATATCATGCTGAGGTGCACGGCGACACTGACAGAGAGCAGACGAGTGAAAAGAAATGATCGAACTATGTGGCGTCGCTGCTACAGACGATTGATCGTTATTGACGCTGATCCTTATTGGCGCTGATCCTTGCACCGCTCCTCGACCCGCACTTGCCAACGTTGCACCACCTGCAGCGAAGTTTAAGGCACCAGGAGACAGGTTGCGTTGTCCTTCCGCAACTCGACCACGGAACGCATGACTTATTCTTGAAAGGCATGATTCTAGCTGCTGCTCAAACTCGCGATTACACCGCCATCACTCCCCTGGTGAATGATGCTTTTCGGGGAACGGGTAAGGTAACAAGCTGGAATACAGAAGCCGGTGTGATTGAGGGCGAGCGGCTTACGGAAGAATTTTTGCTGGCCGATCTGGCTACGAAACCGAATGGCCATCTACTGACCTATCGCGATACAGCAGAGGCCCCGCTGCTGGGAACGGTGTGGCTGGAATTGAAGAGCAAAGGCACCTGGTATCTCGGATTGCTGACGGTCCGACCTGATCTGCAGATGCGCAGGCGGAGCACTTCGCTGCTGGCAGCGGCAGAAGGTTTAGTGAAGGATCGCGGAGGTCGTACGATCCGCATCACTGTCGTGAATGTGAGGCACTCGCTCATTGCCTGGTATGAGCGGCGGGGCTACGTTCTGACTGGCGAAGAAGAGCTATTCCCGTATGACGATCAGCGCTTTGGCCGGCCACTCCGGGATGATTTGCGGTTTGTAGTGCTCGAGAAGAATCTCTAGCGACCTGGTTCAGTTCCCGTGAGGAGAGCGGCTGCCCGGGAAGAAGCAGCCCCCCTTTTTCGCTTAAGCCGACGCAGTTGCCAGCGCTGCCTTCTCGGACTCTGCTTCTGCCGGAAGGCCTAGTTGCGACCTGCCGAGCGGCGTCAGGTCGGCTGGTGTACCGCGACCTTTAAAGTCCACTTCGAAATCATCCGCCGCGAAATCAGGCGGCGTTTTTCCGGATAGGAATGTGGGCGCCTGTCGCGCCAGGTAAGCAGAGTTCTTTGCGCAACCCGGTGTCGATGAGATGTACATCACGTTGCTGTAGCCCGCGCCCCTGTGCTCGTTCTCGACTGCGTGAATTACGTCTGAATGCCAGAAGACAGTGTCGCCGGGTTCCATGACCGGGATCGATGAGAGGGCCTCGATCAGCAGCCCGTGGTACTGCGGGTTGATGGAAAGAGCGCGGCCCGGTGCGGCGCCGCAGAGTTCATCTTCCGGGACATCGTCCTGCAATGCGCGCAGCAGAACGTAGATCATCGCGTTGGCAATGGGGATAAGCTGCAGGGTGCCGTCGCCTTTGCCCTGGCGCGTGAGAGCCGTCCACCCCTGGAAGGTCCGGAACATGGAGCAGACAGCGGGCGAGGCGACCTCGCCGGCATCCGGCCGGTACGCCGCGTCGTAGGCGTCGTAGTCTTGCCAGTTGCCGGAGAAAACATGACGATACACCTTGCGGAAATTCGCATCGAGCCAGCGCTCCACCGAGCCGCCATCCACATGCGGTGAGAGACCGAGCGATGCCGAGCCCGGCGGACGGCGGCGGATACGATCGGCGTACGCCGGTGTTTCGTCGGGATTGAAATGCCGCACACCTTCGCTCTCGGCCTTCCACAGTTTGTTCAGGAAGACGCGTACCTCGGTCAGCGATTCCGCCTGCCGCGCCAGTACCTGCGGCCGCGACCAGTAGATGCCGTAGATCTGTGGCTTAGCCGAAGCAAGCGTGCCGAAATACTTATCCTCGGCTGCATTCGCGAGCTTCGCGTCCAGGCCGTTCTCGTCGACATACGTCGCAATTTCCTGGTCCCACGCCGTGGCCTGCTCCGGGGCAAACACCCGGCGAACAACGCAGGCGCCGCGCGCCTTGATCTTTGCAATCATCTCCGCCGGCACGCGGCCTGCTTCGATGTCGGAGTATTGCAGAATCGGGACCACGGGCTGGCCGCTTTCGCGTTCCTTTACGATCTCGTCGACGCGCTGACGCATCTCTGCCTCAACCTGGCGAAATACTTCTGCATGGTTGGGTAAAGCGGAGCGTAATGCTTTCCTGGTCGCACGAATGTCCTCGGCCAGGTTTTGAATAATGAATGCCATGTCTCTTACTCCCTGTTGCCATAAGCCGCGTAGATAAGTTTAGGCAGGTTTGAACGTTGCGAATGATGGGGATGCGCCAAGTTCTGATACGATTCAGACATCCGCCTGCCTGCTGATGTCTGAAATGGGTTAGACGATGAAGCCGCAATTCGAACGGGTGACGTTTCCGAAGGGCTGTTCACTGCGCGTCTATAACCGTCGCGTCGCTGCCATTCCGTTCGAATGGCACCATCATCCAGAGTATGAATTGACGCTCACGTTGAACAGCCGCGGGTGGCGTTTTATCGGCGATCACGTTGGCCAGTATCAGTCACCCGATCTGGCGATTGTGCCGCCGGATATGCCGCATACCTGGGCATCGACCGAAGCGCTGCGTGAAGATGAGCCACACAGTGCGATCGTGATCTGGTTTTCGAAGGACTGGGCCCTTCGGCTGGCAGAGTTGTGTCCGGAATATGCATGCGTACGACGTCTGTTACGTAATGCCGTAAGCGGCCTGGCCTTCCCGGCAGAGGCCGCTGCCCGCGTGAATACCATACTTCCGCAATTGCTCTCGGATGATCCGCAGGCGCGTCTGCAGGCAGTGCTAGGACTGCTGGTGAACCTGGCAGACGAGCCTGCCGAGACTTTGTCAAAAAATGCAGCAGGGATTCAGCCGGCGAGCGATGGCGAGCCAACCCGGCTGACGCGCATCCTCAACCATCTGCACAAACGATTTGCCGAACAGGTAACCATTGGCTCACTCTGCAAGCTGGGCAACGTGTCGGAGCGATCGCTGCATCGGCTATTCGTGAAGCACACCGGTGAAAGTGTGAGTGAATATCTGTGCAAGCTGCGCATCGGGCGTGCCTGCATGCGGCTCGCCGAGACGGAACTACCTGTCAGCATGATTGCGTTCGAGGTGGGACTGCCAAACCTGGCGAACTTCAATCGCCAGTTCCGTCGCGTACGGGGGATGACCCCGTCGAGTTATCGGAAATCTTTTCAGGAGATCAGTAAAGGTCGCGAGCCTGGGAATGCTGGAGAATTGCTCCGTCGTTCGCCATCTCTCGAAAGGCGGAAGACTCAGCGGCTATAACGCAGACGGCACTAAGGCTCTTTGCGAACTGGTCTTCTACCCAGATGTGACTGAAGAAGGTGTTATCAGAACAGTCGCTTCTTCAGTCTTGTCCAGTGCGATCTTTTCCTTTTCGTGGAATGCGCGTTCTTCGACTGCGATCTCCACGCGCTCTGCCTTCGCGGCAATTTCAGGATGGGCAATGATCCTGCCTCCGCGCGCAGTGGCTCCAACGATGAGACCGGCCGAGATGAGCACGAAATTCTTGATGATGTATTGCCCTTCAAAGGTGGGTACATATCCGAAATGCACCCACGTCTCACGTTGCAGAAGGATGAGCGGCAGAAACGTTCCGGGGAGTTGGAGAAAGAGGAAAACGACAGTAAGTCGTATAAATCGCCTGGTCAGCATTCCTATCCCGATCACGCATTCGGAAAAAGCCAGTACGTGAAGACATGTTTCGGGGCGGAACAGATGAAACGTGATGATGACCAGCGTCTTCTCAGCAAGGATGTCGATTGGAAGGACAATGGGTGCGAACTTGAGCAGCCCAAACCATCCTGCGCACGATCCATTGTTCCGCATGGTAAAAAGCGAGCATCGGAGCAACGAGGAAGAAGCGACGCAACCTCCTAAACGACGAAAGAGAGGGCATGCGCGGGTCGATCGTTGGTGCTCTCAGGGCCACGGTTCTGCTCCAATCCTTCTGCTGAATCCGCGGGTGCAAACCGACCGCACGTCAATTGCGGCGGTCCTTGTGGTGGCCACGAGTCCGAGTACTTCGGTAGAAAAGCCGAAGCTTCTGCCAAGAACTGAAACGGCCCTTGTCTAATAAGGGAACGCGTCAACCTGAGTAACGGATTGATTGACTTAGGATTAACTCTGGATCGTGCTATCAGCGCATAGCTGAACTACTAAAGCTGCGCCATTCGCAAGCTTCGCGTCGTAGATGACTCGGCCGATCGCAGAGGATCGAGAAATCGAAGTCGAGCCGACATGGTTGCGGAAGCTGATGCCCTCGCTTGTGAAGCGAGCCCACGAGTGCGAGTAAAGCCGCTGATCGGAAAGCGCGAGCAGCGGCTTTGGCTATCTAACCTGTGAATTCACTGCATCGCTTCCGTCATGACTGCGGTCGCTTGCCCCTATGAACGCACCAGCGCTCTCGCCTTTGGGCTTATAGTCTGCCTGCGGGCGCACCCAGACTTCAGGGTTTCTCGTTATGGGCGTGCCTGTCAGGAGTGTGTAGGATTCTTCATTGATCTTGAATGTGACCCGATTTAACTTGGCCTCCCCCCTGGTCGCGCCATTCATCGGGAGTAACGACAAGTCAAAACGCCCCTGTCCCGGAAAATAAATGAAGATTTCGTCTTCGGGCTTGTCGCCGATAGCGCTGCCGCCCTGCATGTCACCAACGACTTCTTTGCCCTTAAGCAGGAGTGGCGAGACCATGCGGAATTCACCGGCTTCCGGATCCAGGTCGTGATTATCTGTCAACAGAGTAGGAATGTGGTCTGTCCATTCACCTTTGATGTTGATGACTCCGAGACCTGAGACGTCGACGGGCAATGTCTGTCCCGACTCAAACCAGTATTGTTTCTGCGGCATTGCATCGCGCTCGTTAAAAGTACTTGTTGGACCGGAGGCGCTGAACTTTGTGCGAACACGTAGCGCCAGGCGGTTCCTTTCCGTCGATAGAAGCTTGACTTCGTAAATCAGCGATCCACCGTTGATGCTGGCTACTCCTGAACAGAGGTTATATTTGCTGTCCACTGTCGAAACCGGACAGGGTATGGGATCAACACCCGGGGCTGTGAGCTTGAACATCATCACCGTTCCATCTTCGTGCGCCTTCACCTTGACGATTGCGAGGCTCGAACCAAGCCCCACAACCGCCGCTAACAACATTGCGAATACAAGCCTCGGAATTGCCATTTTCTGCCACCCTTTTTGCCACCAGATTGTTCGAAAGTCCTGCTGTTTCACCCACACTCTCGGCTTCGCTTCGATCGGCGACTCGAGACTTGCGACGCGACGAAGCTCCGCGCCCATTTCGAGGTAATCCTGCATACGCGTCTTGCACTGATCGCAGGTGCCGATATGTTCGGCCGCTTCTCGCGGAATGCGTTCGCCGTCGCACAACGCGGAGACATACTCTGCTGCTGAGTCACATTTCATTTGGTGTTTCCTCGCGCATCTTCCGGCACACTCCGCCAGATTCTCCTCAAAGCTTCACGGGCCGTGAACAATCTCGATCGAACGGTGCCGACCGGGATATCCAGGGTCAGCGCGATGTCGGCATACGGCTGCCCTTCGACTTCGCGCAGCCACAGCAGCATTCGCTGTTCCTCCGGCAAGCGGCGGAACGCATCATTCACCAGGGAGTGCGCCTCTTCACTGCCAAAGCCGCCCTCTACCTCTGTTACCTCTTCGGTGGGCCGCTGTTTTCTCCACCAGGCCGCGGCTCGTTTTCTGCCGATTCCGTAGAGATAAGCACGCAGCGTCCCGCGTTCAGGTTGAAAGCCGTTGGGCCGTTTCCAGAACTGGGTAAAGGTCTCCTGCGCGAGGTCTTCAGCAGCCTGGTGATTGCCCACGAGGTGCCGGAGGAACGACTGAAACCGCGGACCAGTTTCACGATAGAAACTGTCGAATGCGTTGGCATCGCCTTGAGCGATCTTCTTCCAGACTTCCAGGTCATCGCCCAAGGTGTATCTCCACCTACTTATTCGCGTTGGCGGGCCAAATGGTTCATCAATGGAAGAAAATAAATTGTCCTTGTTTCGAGAACGAACTTGGCGGCTGCGCTGCTTAGCGTGAGGGGGCTTCGCTCTCCAGCGTCCGGCGCAGGTGGCCGCTATTCGCAGCGAGGGCTGCTTCGGCATCCACGAGCGACAACCGCAGGCGGTGCATCACGATGGCCGTCTTGACCGAGCCGGCTTCGTTCATCAATACATCTGCCTGCTCCTGGTCGACGTGAGCGATGATGTTGACGATGCGCCGCGCACGCTCGGCCAGTTTCTCGTTGGTCATCTGCAGGTCAACCATCAGGTTGCTGTAAACGTGGCCGAGGCGGATCATGCAGCCGGTCGATAGCATGTTCAACACCATCTTGGTGGCTGTGCCGGCCTTCATCCGCGTGGAGCCGGTCACCACTTCGGGGCCCGTAGCGGGTGCGATGGAAATTGCGGCGGCAGTCGCAATCGCTGACCCGGGCGCGCAGGTAAGAGCAATGGTCAGCGCACCAATGCCGGCGGCATATTCGAGTGCACCGAGGACGTAGGGTGTGCGGCCGCTGCTCGCAATGCCGACCACTGCGTCGTCACTGGTGAAGCCATGGGCGCGCAGGTCGGCCGCCCCGGCTTCTGTATCGTCTTCGACGTCTTCAATGGCCAGGCGCAGGGCCGCATCGCCGCCCGCCATGATGCCCTGTACCAGGTCGCGAGGCACGCTGTAGGTTGGTGGACACTCCGATGCATCGAGAACGCCGAGGCGCCCGGAAGTGCCGGCGCCAATGTAGAAGAGGCGGCCACCCTTTTCGAGACGCGCCACGATGCCATCGACCGCCGCTGCGATGGACGCGAGTTCATGCTCCACGGCAAGCGCAACCTGCTGGTCTTCATGGTTGATGACGCGCAGCATGTCATATGTGGAAAGCTGGTCGATCCTTGCGCTCGCTGGATTGCGGGCTTCAGTAGGCAGGTGCTCGAAGGATTTCCTCATTCACCACCAGTATGTCGCACGTCCAAAGTGCGCTGCAATTTCGAGCGAGTCAAGACGCAGGGGCATGAGCGGACACGACGCGCGTCCTTCGACTTCGACCAGGATGACGAATCTATTGCCCCGTTTAAGAGTCGAGGTGCGACACAAGAGCCGTAGCGCCCGATGTCGGCACAGGCAATGCGTAAAAACAACAGCCGTACTGCGCAGTTCTGCCCTTCTGCACCAATCCTGATGAAACCTTTTTTCTCTCACATATGAGCGGAACCAGATGAGTACCGGAATACGCGCGATACGGCCTTGACGCGTGCGGCATGACGGCGTGTTCTGGAGATAAGCCATCACGGTTCCACATGCCCTGCCGCACGCGCGCGGGCGAAAATGAGCCGATGGTGTTCTCTCAAGAAAAGGAAGTTGCCATGTCGCCTGATCCAGCACAGTCCGCGAATTCGTCTCCACAGGTGTCGGAGAAGTATCTGATTGCCTTCGTCATCCAGGGCGATGATGTTTTTAAAATCACTGCGGATAACATCATCCACACGACAGGTACTGCAGACGGACCGGCCTTTGACGCGATCGCCAAACTCAAGGCCGCAGCGGCCCTGCTTGAGTTGACGAACCGGCACAAGGAACGCCCAGAAGAATTGAAAAAGATGGCAAAGGAGCTGGCGGGCGAGGGTATGAAACTGATGGCCCGCGCGAGTTCTTCGATCCGCGCCATGCCTGCGCCCGAACCGGAACCGGAGGAAGTCGAAGCTCCCGAAACCCAGGCCAACCTGGCGCAGGTAGCAGCCGCCCTTAACAGCATGCCCATCCCGCCGGCGAGTGGTCCGCGCGGAGTGCCTGCGCCGGCAGCCGCAGTGGAAACATTCTTCAATGAAAGGCCTCGGCCACTGGGCCCTGCGCCATTGCCGGTACAGACGCCCGCAAGCGAGGACCGCAATGCGAATACAGTCGTGATGCCAAACAGTTCGCGCATCTCTCTCATTTCTTCGTAGGCCGAGCGTCCGTCACGCGCCCGGGCCGTGGCGCCCCGGAACCGGGCGCTTCCCTCACAAATACTGATCACAGGCTGACGTGAGCCATCGACGGGTATACCCTTGAAAAGGCAAGGCGGCGGCCTGTTCGCCTCCTTGCTTCATGCCGGGTCACGTGCAGGCGTGCTTCTGAGCGGGGTCACTCTGCGTGGGCAACAGGCCGCATGCATGGAAGATCGCTGCTCCAGGAAAGCCGACGCGGCATATTCCCGGGTACACTCTCGAAAGACTGGAACACACATGCAGTTTTGGGACGAATTAGAAGGTAAATCACTGGCCGGCACCTATCCACTGAACCGGTGGCTCCGCACTGAAGGCAATGCTGCGTGGTTTGCTACCCGCTACCAGGATAAGCCGGCAATTGCCTATATGACAGACATGGCGGGAGACGACGATCCAGTGGTCGCGAGCCTGGAAGCAGTCAGCCGTGTGCAACATCCAAACATTGTCCAGATTGACCGGGTGGGGCGAGCGAGTCTTGAGGGCAGATCCGTGGCCTACGCTATTCAGGAGCCGACGGAAGACAATCTGTCGGATGCTCTGCGCGAGCGGCCGCTGACTACTGAGGAAACGACCCAGATCGCGGAGAGCCTGGTGGGCGGCCTCGGGGCACTGCACGCGGCCGGATTGCTCCACGGCCATGTGATGGCGACAACCGTGCTGGCTGTGGGTGACACGGTCAAGCTGCGCAGTGACTGTGTTAGAAAAGTGGCTGCCGCGGACCGAAGCAAGCCTGCCGCTTATGCGCAGGATGTGTACGACATGGGCGCACTGATCTTTGAGTGCCTGACGCAGCGCAGGCCGGTAGGGCCGGATGATTCCGCGATTGCAAAATTGCCTGCGCCCTTCGGAGAGATCGTACAGAAGACAGCGACCGGCAGTTGGGGTCTTCAGGATGTAGCCGGCGCTCTCAGGAAGCCGACTGTGACGGCGCCGTCTGCGGCCGCGGCCGTGAAAGTACCTGTGGCAGGCGGGACCCCTGCGGCCTCCACGCCGATGCCGACTGCGCCTCCCGCGAAGACTGTTCCACCCCCTGCGCCGATGGCTGCTTCTGCAGCGCCTGTGGCGTCAGCGCCTGCTGCGCAGGCAGCCGCCATTGCAGATGAGCCGGCCAGAAAAAGCAGTGGTGTACGCGCAATCGCGCTGGTGGCGATTCTGCTGGTACTTGGCGCCGTCTGGTACTTCCTGCGTGGATCGCATGCGAAGCCGGCTATGCCGGATGCAACGACAGCATCGAACACTGTGCCCAATGCCGGAGATACCACGGCTGCTCCAGTTCCAGCGGCGCCTGCACCGGAAGCTGCCGCGCCCGCAGCCCCTCCTGCGCAGCCTTTGCCGGCGGCCGGCCAGCAGCGTGCACTGGATACCGCCTCTTCTCAGGCTGCCGCGTCCGATGCTGCGGCTGGTGCGACCGGCCACAAGATCTGGCGGGTGGTGGTTTACACCTACGGCGACCAGGCGAAGGCACAGCAGAGGGTGGCGATTATCCTTGCGAAGCATCCTGACCTGAAGCCGGAAGTGTTTACTGCCAGCGGCCATGGGCCTTACCTAGTAACAATCGGCGGCCCCATGGACCGCGACGACGCGTTGAAAACGCGCAGCCACGCTCGCGGCGAAGGTATGGCGCACGACGCGTACATCCAGAACTACACGCACTGATTTGCGGGGGAGAGCGCCGGCGGGAAGCGACGTCTCGCCGGTCTTCTTTTGCTCCATGTAAACTTCCGCATAGAGCGGATGTCCTTAGGGACTAGCGCGAAGCTACTGATGATTGCCGGCTTTTTCGCAAGGACAAAGCCGGCTTGTATGCAGCCAGAGAAACCATAGCATCAGGAAATTTGATCCAGATGGCGAAGCCGGTGTCCCAACTCGACAACAATCCGGAACGTCTGGTCTCGGCCACACGCGCAGAAGAGGACAGTGGCTTTGAACTGAAGCTGCGGCCGCGCCTACTGTCGGAATTTATCGGTCAGTCGAAGGCAAAGGAGCAGCTGGCTATCGCGCTCGAAGCAGCGAAGTCTCGCGGCGAGGCTCTGGACCACGTGTTGCTCTTCGGCCCGCCGGGATTGGGCAAAACGACACTCGCCAGCATCATCGCCAATGAACTGGATGTCGGCTTTCAACAGACGTCCGGGCCGGCACTACAGATCCAGGGTGATCTGACGGCCATCCTTACGAATCTTCGTGAGCGCCAGGTCCTGTTTCTGGACGAGATTCATCGCCTGCAGCCAGTGCTCGAAGAGAAGCTCTACACCGCGCTCGAGGACTACAAACTGGACATCATCATCGGCCAGGGACCGTCTGCGCGTACGCATGTGATGGACATCAAGCCGTTCACGTTTGTCGCCGCAACTACGCGTCCGGGGCTGTTGTCGTCGCCGCTGCGTTCACGCTTCGGCATCCTGCTGCGGCTGGAGTTTTATACCGAGGAGCAGCTTCGCTTTGTGGTCGAACGCTCGGCCGAAGTGCTGGGCGTGCCAATCGACCATGACGGCGCTTCTGAGATTGCGCTGCGCTCACGTGGGACACCGCGTATCGCCAACCGTTTGCTCCGCCGGGTGCGTGATTACGCACAGGTGCGTGGGACCGGCGTCATCGACCACGCGACCGCGAAGGCCGCTCTGCAACTGCTCGAAGTGGATGCGCATGGGTTCGATGAACTGGATCGCCGGCTGTTGCTGACGATCATCGAAAAGTACGATGGCGGGCCCGTAGGGCTGAATACTTTGGCTGCGACGCTAGCTGAAGAAGAAGATGCACTCGAAGAAGTGTACGAGCCATTCCTGATTCAGATTGGCTTTCTTGACCGCACGCCGAGAGGACGAGTGGCGACAAGACTGGCGTACGAGCACTTCAACCTGCCCATGCCGCGCAAGGCGAATTTGCTGTTCTAGGTCGCGTTGCTCCCTTGCGCATATGCCAACATCCAAGCAAAAACTAGGAGCTTTCGGAGAACAAGTAGTAGTTAAGCGATGCTCATGCCCACGATGTAAACGCTCGCGAACCCTAGTTAGGCTCCCTGCGAATTTCAAGTGGCCGATCTAATCTTTGATTTTTGCGGATTTCTCGCCCAAGTGAAATCCTAAACTGCTTCCGACTTGGAAGTGCTTCCACGAACGATACTGGGAGCGGCTTGGGATCCTCAAAAGGCTAGGATGGATGCGGCAATTTACTTTCCGTTGTACTTGGTACTAGCGAATCGGGATTTGAAGTTATTCTCCATCTACTATCTCGCTGCTGATTTACAGGAACCAGAACTCTTTAAGGAACGCAAGCTACTCACTGTCACGGCAAAAAGAGCTGGTTGGAAGGGTTCTAATTATGATATTCGGGTGGCTCAAGACAAGTTCGTCCGTCTCGTTTGACCTCGAATTGTCTCCGATTAAGATGCCGTCTCCAAAACCGTAGTTCGCGTAGACAGTGGCCCGGCATTAACATGAGATTACATCGACATGCAAAAGCAAAGCCGTCTTCCTATCGCCATTTATTACGAGCAGCCGAACTGGTTCAAGCCGCTATTCGCAGAACTGGATCGCCGCAGTATTCCTTACGTGAAGCTGCATGCGGTCGAGCATTCATTCTCGCCCGAAGAGCATCCTGAGCTGCAGTACTCGCTGGTCTTCAATCGCATGAGCCCGTCGGCGTGGAACCGCGGCCATGGCGACACGATCTTTTACACGCTTGGCTTTCTCGACCACCTCGATCGCCGGGGTGTGCGTGTCATCAATGGCATGAAGGCTTTTCGTACCGAGCTGTCGAAGGCGGCGCAACTGTCCCTGCTTGAAGAACTCGGCTTGGCCTATCCGCGTGCGCGTTCGATCCATCGCGCTTCGCAGGCATTGGCGGCGACAGAGGGCCTGCGCTGGCCGGTGGTCGTGAAGCCGAACATCGGCGGCAGTGGCGCCGGTGTGACTCGTTTCAATACGCCTGAAGAACTGACCATTACTGCTGACCGCAACGAGCTTGCCTTCGGACTCGACTCAACGGCGCTGGTACAGGAATTCATACCAGCGCATGAATCGCATATCGTTCGCGTCGAAGTGCTGAACGGCGAATTTCTTTACGCCATCAAGGTGCACATCACTGGCGAAACATTCGACCTGTGCCCGGCTGATATCTGCCGTACACCGACCGCTGATCTCGCGGCGAGCCAGGCGTCGTGCGTCATCGACGCAGCGAAGAAAGGCTTGTCGATCGAGGCATTCACGCCACCTGCAGAAGTAATTGCTGACGTCGAGCGCATCATGCAGCATGCCCGCATCGACATAGGCGGCGTAGAGTACATCACTGATGCACGCGATGGGCAGCGGCTCTATTACGACATCAACGCGCTGTCGAACTTCGTTTCCGATGGTCCCGGCCTGCTTGGTTTTGATCCTTTTGTAAAGCTGGTCGACTGGCTGGAAGTTGAAGCCGCCCGCGGCTCGACTCATCTCGATCACGAGCCGGCCATGGCTACTCATGGGCTTAGCTAAACGATGGCGAAGAAGATGCGGTACGGCTTCTGGATGCCTGTCTTTGGTGGCTGGCTGCGCAATGTCGACGACGAGAAGATGGAGACCAGCTGGCAGTACGCCAAGCGCCTGACGCAGCGTGCCGAGGAGCTTGGCTACGATCTTTCGCTCATCGCGGAACTGAATCTCAATGACATCAAGGGCGTCGAAGCGCCGTCGCTCGATGCCTGGTCCACGGCTGCAGCACTCGCTGCCGTTACGGAGAAGCTGGAGATCATGGTCGCCGTGCGGCCTACGTTTCATAACCCGGCGCTGCTCGCAAAACAGGCCGCGAATATTGATCACATCTCAAATGGCCGGCTTACGCTGAACGTCGTTTCGAGCTGGTGGGCTGATGAAGCGACGAAGTATGGCATCGCTTTTGACCAGCATGACGACCGTTATGCACGGACGTCTGAATGGCTCGATGTCATTGATGGGTGTTGGAAGCAGCAGCATTTTTCCTACGACGGCAAGTACTACAAGGTTGCCGACAACGTGCTTTCACCCAAGCCTGTGAGCAAGCCACGCCCGACTCTTTACGCCGGTGGCGAAAGCGAGACAGCCAAGAACCTCATCGCCGCCAAGTGCGATGCTTACCTGATGCATGGTGATCCTCCGGAAAACGTCGCAAAGAAAATTACAGATATGCGCGAGCGCCGCGAGAAGCTTGGTCTGCCGCCAATGGTGTTCGGCTTCGCTGCATACGCGATCATTCGCGATACGCAGGCAGAGGCGCAGCGGGAAGTGGCGCGTATCACGGACGTGCAGCAATCCGCGCGCGGCTATGCGAATTATCAGCAATGGATTTCCGGTTCGAAACTCGATCAGAGAGTTTCGCTGGAGGATTACTCGGTGTCCAACCGCGGATTGCGCGCAGGATTGGTCGGTACGCCGGAGCAGGTGCAGGAGCGGCTTGAAGAGTTTTCGCACGTGGGCGTCGATCTTGTGTTGCTGCAATCAAGTCCGCAACTGGAAGAGATGGAGCGATTTGCTGCTCAGGTGATGAAGACCACTTAGCGTGCTGAGTGCCAGGTCGAAGAAGAAGCAGATCCCTCCACTCCGCTTCGCTTCGGTCGGGATGACAAGATGATGTGACTGGCCCCCGCTGACTGATATGAGTCAGGCGACGGCGCAACAGCGTCAGCGGCCTTCGCGTAATCGTGCGGCCAGTCGATCGGGCAGGCCGGCTTCGAGAATCCGCTGCTGTGCCAGCTCGATGTCATAGGGCACGCGATAAAAATATAGCCGGCCTGCTCCAAATGCATGAGCGTCGTCGAAGATCGCAAAGGCAGCCCGCCAGTCGCCATCACGCGGCTGCCCTACTGATCCGGGATTCACGAGGTAGCGGGCGCCGCTGCTTAATTGCAGCTCAAATTCTTCTGCATCATCCACTGTGTCGTATACCGGCACTAGCTTGAACCACTCTTCGTCATTGGTCGCAAAGCCGCCCTGCACGTGGGTATGCCCGAAGAAGTTGACGTGTGTGATGGCATCTTTCAAGGGACGCCACGCATCGCGAACAGTCACCAGGTACTCATCTTCATCTATCGCCGATCCATGCATGCAGCTCACTGCTTCGCCGTGCGGCTTGATAGGCCCGCGTGCAAGCTGGCGGAGCCACAAGGTATGCTCCGGCGTAAGTGCGCGTTGGGTCCATCTTGCGGCGCGTGCTGCAATGGGATTGAAGTCGTCGAGCGAGGCAAGGCCCGAACAGGCGCGGTCATGATTGCCCCGCACGAAGGTTGTTCCAAGGGCGCTGATGCGGTCGATGACTTCGTTCGGACACGCACCGTAGCCGACATTGTCGCCCAGGTTCCACACGACGTCATGCAACGGTGCAGCGTTGAGCACTGCTTCAAGTGCTTCGAGATTTGCGTGGATGTCCGAGAGGATTAGGGCGCGCATAGGGGCCTGGTGGAAGCCAAAGCAAAGGCCGAACGCCCAGATTACCAGTTTTAAGTGACGTTCGCAGCACTCGACGGCTTCCGCACCAGGTGCCCGGGCGCAATGGAGACAAGCTCACCGGCATTCAGTTCGGCATTGCGCGGCAAGGTGGCAAGCGGCTTCGTGCGATCAGTCGCAAGGGTCGGCACTGCGCCCATCAGGCTCTGTGTGTAGGGGTGCTGCGGAGCGCCAAAAATTGCTGCGCGGGTGCCTTCTTCGAGAAGCAGTCCATTACGCATGACCGCCACACGATCAGCCACTTCACCCACCACGGCAAGATCATGCGAGATGAACAGCATGGCGAGTTGATACTGCTCGCGCAGACTGCGTAGGAGGTCGAGAATCTGTGCCTGCACCGTTACGTCAAGCGCGGTCGTTGGTTCATCCGCAATCAACAATTCGGGCTTGTTGACGATAGCCATCGCGATAAGAATGCGCTGCCGCTGACCGCCGGAAAACTGGTGGGGATAGTCGTCATAACGCTTCGCAGCATTCGGCAGCGCGACAGAATCCAGTGCGACAATAACAGCCGCTCGCACCTGCTTCCGGTCAAGCGAGGGCTGGTGCACTTCGACTGCTTCGGCAATCTGTCGCCCGATGGACATCACAGGATTGAGCGATGTCATCGGCTCCTGAAAGATCATCGCTATGCGTTTGCCGCGGTAGGTACGCAAGACGTCAGCTGGCTGAATAAGTAAGTCTGTTCCCGCAAAACGAATGGCGCCGGAGGTTTGTGCTGCCGCATCCAGCAGGCCCAGGATCGCAAGTGACGTCACTGATTTGCCGGAGCCCGATTCACCCACGAGGCCGAGGACTTCGCCTGCCGCGATCGACAGGCTCAGATCACGAACGACCGGTTGGCCGCGAAAGCGAATCGTTAGATTTTCTATCTCGAGGAGCGCGTTCATTCAGACCATCATAGTGCGAAGGAAAATGCAGGTGTCTCCACTTGGCATCGCTGAGGATGCCAAATTCTCGCCCAGCCTCACAAACTATCGCCTAAAATGACAGCCCGCCAGGATGGCCAGATTACTATCCATGCCACGGACGTGTGCGACCAACGGAAGCATCGCGCAGAAGGCGCCTACGCCCGTGCGGCCAGCATCCATTTAATGTTGCAGCCGACGCTGGGCAGCTGGTGCTCGGAGACGGGTTCGCCGGCGAGGACGCTATGGATGGCGTTGCGCAGGTCGGTTCCGGTGACGGGCACATCATTGCCGGGGCGGCTGCCATCGAACTGGCCGCGGTAAACGAGTTTGCGATCCTGGTCGAAGAGGAAAAAGTCAGGTGTACAGGTGGCATCGTACGCGCGGGCGGCTTCCTGCGATTCGTCATAGAGATAAGGGAAAGAAAATCCTTTTTCGCGGGCTTGCTCAGCGAGACTCTCGGGCGCGTCCGAGGGATGGGCGATGGCGTCATTGCTGCTGATGGCGACGATGCCGAGAGCACTTGCAGCATAGTCATGGCCGAGAGCAGCGATCGCATGCTCCAGATGCTTGACGAAGGGGCAATGCCGGCAGATGAACATGACGAGCAAAGCATGCTTCTGCTTGAAATCGGCGAGGGACAGAATGCGGCCGGTGACGACGTCTGTCAGGTGAAAGTCGGGTGCCTCGGTGCCGAGCGGAAGCATTGCAGATTCGGTGCGCGCCATGATGAATCTCCCTGGGACAAGTTTAAGCGATTGCAGTCTTAGAAGAGCCGCCCGAAGGTGAAGAATACTTTGCGCCGGCCTGCATCTCCGATCGAGCCTCCCAGCGTGATGGCGCCCAGGGGCGTTGCGGCAAGAACGCCAAGCGTCCCATCCTGCCTGAGAAGGGCCGGCTTCTCCGGTGACCAGATTTCCCCGCCCTCATAGGAGAAAACTGCATACAGGCCTTCGCCGATGGCTGTTGGCAGTTGCGCAATGGGCCGCAGAATGGCCGCGCGCGCCAAATAGTCGTCGGTGCCGCGATATTCATCGATGTTCGACGCACTCAGGTTCAGCGGGCCGCCAAGGGTGAAGCGCAATGGGTCGGCGACGTTGTGCCGGAAGTAGCTATCCGCATAGAACGAGGCACCCACAATTTCCTTGCCGACCTGGCGCGAGCTGTTCAGCCTGAGGTGCGCGACCGGCGCATTGTCACTGAGCACAGTGTTGTACAGGTAGCCCGCTGAAGCCTGCAGCCGGATCCCCTGCGTGGAGACCAGTGCCGCGTTCTGGGCGTCAAAACGATAGTGCGCGAGGAGTGTCTGTGCGCCGCCGGAGTAGGAGGGCTGCCCATTGCTGCCACTGGTGATATCCCAGCGCACGCTCTGGTCCGTCCACTCGATGCCAGCCTGTGAGCGCGGCGAAAACGTCTGGCCGAGGTCGATACTTCCGCCTGCATTCTGCTGAAATCTTTCCTGGATACGCCGCTGATTTGCGTAGAGATATACCGGCTGCCGCAGGATCTCAACACGTGGCTTGATGTAGAGGCCATTCGAAGTGAGCAATCGATAGTATTCCGTGCTGGCGTCGGTCAGAAATCCCAGGCGCAGATCGGAGCGCAACTCGGAGCCATAGCCGCCGAAGTCCTGCTGGTTCAATCGCAGGTCAAGAGTCTGTCGCGTGACATTGCCGCTCGCCGCTGTAACACTAGCGCCTACCAGCAGATAAGGCGGCCCGTTTCCTGCTTCGCGCAAACGCACCAGCAGTCCGTCGGTGCCGTTATTCTGGCTGTTCGCTGCGTCCGGTGTGCCGATAATTTCCGGCGACTGCGTCAGTGCATTGGTTTTCGCGCCGGGCTCCGTCTGTTCTATCTGGTAGCTCGCTTTGTAGCGTCCGTCACGCATGACCGGTTGCAGGGCAGCATGGATCTGACCGGGCAGTTCAGCGTTGTTGCTGCTACTGTTGGCTGGAGTCGCCAGGGGTGCGAGCGCTGCTTTCACCGCGGCCTGCGCACTTGGCGAGCCACCCTGCACGCGCACACTGTCAAAGCGCGATGGCACAGGAATGCGGCGCGAGGCTTTGTCGGCGAGATACGCGCGCCAGGCATCGTCATCGAGTGCGTACTTCAGAAGCGCGGCCCGCTGCCCCTCGGCTGCCTTATAGCCCGTGTCGATGAAGTGCGCAGCCTTGCTGTAATCCATCGCCGTCAGTTCCTTGGTCTTCGGCTCAATGACCAGGTTCGCCAGCTTCAACGACTTTGCTTCGTTGTAGGCGATCTGCGCAGAGAAGGAACGCTGCAGCACGCCGACGATGCTGCTGACATCGCCCGGGGTCAGGTCCTGCGATGGCAGAATGACGGCAATGATGATGTCGGCCTTCAGGTCGTCTTTCGCAATGTCGGTCGGAAGATTATCCATTACGCCGCCATCCACGAGGTAGTGCCCGTTCTGTTCCACCGGCGGGAAAACACCGGGCAGCGATACCGACGCACGGACCGCGCGCGCAATCGATCCACTCGAATAGACGACTGGCTGCAAGGCTGTGAGATCACTCGCGACGCAGCGAAAAGGGATGGGCAGAGTATTCCAGTTGAGCCGGCTCGAATTGGTTGAAAAGAAAACGTCAGACAGGAATGCATTCAGTCCGTTATCGATCAGCAGCGAATTTCGCAGCGTGACACCTTTGCGCAGGCCAAGTTGAAAAGCCTGCGGCAGTTCACGCCGATCTTCGCGTCGGCGAAAGTTCAGATCTTCATAATTCGAATCGACGCGGAAAACGCTGTCGAGCGCATTGCCCTTGGCTATCTCGGCGACCTCATCGGCGGTATGGCCCTCGGCGTAAAGCCCGCCGATGAGCGCACCCATACTGGCGCCGGTGATGCGGTCGACCGGAATGTGATGCTCTTCAAACCATTGCAGGACACCGATGTGCGCAAGGCCAAGGGCGCCTCCGCCATCGAGCACCAGCGCGATGCTGGGGCGGCCCGCAGGAACGGTGGGGGGCATGGTGGATGCGCGGGCGGCGGTGGTTCCAGGGGCGGTGCCAGGCACTGCGCTTGGCGGGTTGGCCAGCGGTGCTCCCGCTCCCTTGCCGGTAGGATTCGCAGTCTTGCCAGCCGGCGGCGTGTTGGTGCCGCCATTGGTCTGCTGCGCGAAACACAGAGGAACAGACAGGGCAAGAGCAGCGCCGATGAGCGTGGCAACACACTCACAACGAAGATTGAATGACGATCGCATGCGGAAGTCCCTATGCGATTGTAAAGACATCTGTTTGCGGAAGGTGTCGAATCAACACGCTCTGAAAAGAGAAAAGGCACAGCGGTTTTACTCGCCGTGCCTTCATGTACTGCCCGCAGACTACTCGGCGTCGGATTTGACCGTAACCTTCACATGCGCCGTCACTTCACGATGCAGCTTGACCGGTACATGGAACTCGCCGAGCTGGCGCAGCGGCTCTTCCAGCACGATCTTGCGACGGTCGATGGTGAAGCCCTTTGCTTCGATCTCGTGGGCAATCTCGGAGGAAGTCACTGAACCAAATAGGTGGTCGTTCTCGCCGACTTTGCGCGTGAACACTAGTTCGATCTCGTTGAGCTGGGCAACCTGTGCCTCGGCATCCGTCTTTTCCTTGGCGGACTTACGCACAGCCGACTGCTTCATCTGTTCAATGACGGCGCGGTTACCGGCGTTGGCCTCAATGGCCAGTTTCTTCGGCAGCAGGAAATTGCGGCCATAGCCCTCGGCAACCTTCACGACATCGCCGCGATGGCCAAGGTTGGTTACATCTTCTTTCAGAATGATTTCCATCTTTAAACTCCTTTCGGCGAGCGTTAGTAGCGTGCTGCGAACGGCAGCAATGCGATATTGCGAGCCTGCTTGATGGCGCGCGTGAGACGACGCTGGTGCTTGGTGCAGACACCGGTCAGCCGGCGGGGCACAATCTTGCCGCGCTCGGCGACAAAGCCCTGCAGCAGGCGAACATCGCGGTAGTGGATGGTGTCGATCTTCTCGACGCAGAATTTGCAGACCTTCTTGCGACGGAAGAACTTGCGTCCACCCGGGCCGCCGGGGCCACGACCTGCGGGACGTGGGCCGCCAGGGCCGCCGCCTTCGCGTGGTCCGGAAGAACCCTCACGTGGTGTGTAGGGCCGGGGTGATGATGGTGCTGCTGCTGTCGGCTCGGATGCCGGTGCTGCCTGTGTGCTGGTTTCGTCAGCCATTCGTTCCTTCTTTCTCGCTCTTCATCGAGAGCGACTGCCGGGCTGCCCTCACCTGGAGGATTGCCGGCGATACTATGTCGTTGGTAATAACTAGGCGGTTGCGGGTGCAGCTTCGACAGCAGCCGGCGTTTCGCTTTCGACCGGTGCAGGCGTCGCGGCTGGTGCGGTTACGTTCGACTGTGTCGGCAGGGCGCTGACCTTAACACGCTTCGCGCGCAGGGCCTTCACCTTGTTCGCACGCTTCTCCTCTTCATCCATGCGGACCGAGATGAACTTGATGATCGGTTCCAGCACGCGCAGACGACGCTCGACTTCGGTGATCAGTGCGCCATTCGACTCGATGTGAAAGAGAATGAAATTGCCGTCATTGAACTTTGCGACTGTGTAGGCCAGCTTGCGGCGTCCCAGCTTTTCAACCGAGGCGAGTGTGCCGCCGCCGCCCTTGATGGTGGCTTCCAGACCCTCAATCAGCTTATCGACATCTTCGTCAGCCGCATCCGGGCGAACGATAAAAAGAACTTCATACTTCCGTTGATCTGCCATGCTTCCTGTCTCTCCGGCTGCCTACTCTCTTGAGTAGCGGCCCTGCTGCGAATCTGTATTTCTTTACTTCTGTATCAAGCACCAGCCGGGCTGTTTGGCTCCCGCCGGTTGAATGCATTCATCGCGGTCATGACCCCGCGGGTCACAACCATTTCGATCGCCTGTGTCACGCGATCCAAAGTTTCATCCAGGACGACCAGGTCCTGTTTCTTCATCGGCGTCAGCAAATAATCTTTGCCTTTCCGTCTTGCTTCGTCACGGCCACCGAGCGGCTCCGGCCCTACCCCGATGCGAATGCGCGGCCAGTCATCTCTGCGCAGAACACCGGTAATCGATTTAGCCCCGTTGTGGCCGCCCGAACTGCCTCGCTCCCGCACGCGTACTGCACCGAAAGACAATGCCAGTTCGTCATAAATCACAATCAGATCCTTGACGGGATCTGCTTCAAACTCCTTCGCGAGCGCCTGTACGGCGATCCCGCTCAGGTTCATAAACGTGTCCGGCTTGGCCAGAATCACAGGGTGTCCCCCGAGAGTGGCTGTTGCCGTAAGAGCCCGGCACCGGTGATTGTCAACTCGAACACCTAGCTGTTCCGCCAGTCGATCAATCGCCAGAAACCCCACGTTGTGCGGCGTAAATTGATACTCCGGCCCCGGGTTACCGAGACCAGTTATCACAAAGCTGCGCCGTTGTTTCGGTGTGCCCGGAGAATCCCGTTCAGGTTCTCCAAGCTGTACAAATGAGAGGTCCAAGACTTACTTCTTGGCTCCCTTGGCTGGCGCCGCCGCAGCAGCATCCGCCTTTTCATCGGTCTTGCCCTTCTTTGCCACTTCGGGTTCCGCCGGGCCGGCCGATGCCACCGCGGCAGGATCAGGCAGCTCCTCTTCCTTGATGGTGACGACGTGTACGACTGTCTCGTCTTCGTCCGAGATGAACTTGAACTTGCCACCATGCGGGAGATCGGCTACGCGGATACTCTGGTTGAGAGCAAGATTCGTAACATCCACTGTAATAGAAGAAGGAATGTCGCCTGGCAGGCACTCGATCTCCACTTCGCGCAGTACCAGTTCGAGGACGCCGCCCTCATTCTTGACGCCAACGGGAACGCCTTCGAGGATGATCTGCACTTCGACCTTCATCATCTTGTCCATCGCGATGCGCTTTAGATCGACGTGAATCAGGCGATCCTTGATCGGCTCGTACTGCCAGTCGACGATCATGGCCTTCACCTGCGCGCCGCCACTGATCGAGACCTCGAAAATCGTGTTGTGGCCGGAGGCCGAGTGCAGGATGCGCTGCATCTGCTTGGGGTCAAGCTCAAGCGCTACAGCAGGCTCTTTCGCACCGTAAATGACGCCCGGAATCTTGCCGGCAACGCGTACACGGCGCGCTGCATTCTTGTTGAACTTGCCCTCGCGGGGCGTTGCGGATACGACTTCAGTTGCTGTTGCCATGTCTTCTTCCTTATGGTCGGGCACGATTCAAGATCGCTCCCTTTGCTATGGCGGCGGAGTTCACTTCCGCCGCGGTTAAATCTCTTAATCTCCACTTTGTCATCTCGACCGAAGTGGAGGGACCTGCATCTTCGCCTCAGTTAAACAGCGAGCTGACGCTGGTCTCCATGTGAATACTCTCGATCGTCGCTGCCAACAGCCCCGCGACCGAACGAACTTTGATCTTCGGCACCCGCTTCGCTTCTTCGCGCAACGGTATCGAATTGCTGACGACCAGCTCTCTCAAACGCGACGACGAGATACGCTCAATCGCCGGACCGGATAGAACCGCGTGCGATGCGCACGCATACACTTCCGTCGCACCCTGGTCGAGCAGTGCATCGACTGTCTTCACCAGCGTGCCGGCCGTGTCGACAATGTCATCGATGATCAGGCAGGTGCGCCCGCGTACATCACCGATCACGTTCA
The DNA here is from genome assembly GCA_963692885.1 of Acidobacteriaceae bacterium. Classification (GTDB taxonomy): domain Bacteria; phylum Acidobacteriota; class Terriglobia; order Terriglobales; family Acidobacteriaceae. The sequence goes on along the minus strand of OY843586.1, from coordinate 4,524,648 downwards.
TCACTTCGGTCACGTTGATGTCAGTGCGGCGCTTATCGACAATGGCCAGAGGCGCGCCCATCTTGGTTGCGAAAAAACGAGCCCGTTCGACGCCTCCTGCATCCGGAGAAATCACCGTCAGGTTGGGCAGGTTCATATCGCGGAAATAACCGACCATCACGGGCGACGCGAACATGTGGTCGACGGGAATATTGAAGAAACCCTGGATCTGCGCTGCGTGCAGGTCCATGAACAGTGCGCGGTTCGCTCCGGCCGTGGTCAGCAGATCGGCCACCAGCTTGGACGAAATAGCAACACGCGGACGATCTTTCCGGTCCTGCCGCGCATAGCCGTAATACGGAACCACCACGGTAATCCTTCCGGCAGACGCCCGCTTCAGGGCGTCGATCATGATCAGCAGTTCGACCAGGTTCTGATCGACCGGCCAGCAGGTCGGCTGGACGACGAAGACATCGGCGCCGCGAACATTCTCGAGCAGCTGAAAGTAAATCTCGCCATCGGCAAAGCGTTGGATCTTGGTCTCACCCAGCGGCACTCCCAGGTGCTCGCTGCAGATCTCTTCGGCCAGCGGGCGGTTGGCTGATCCTGAAAAAATCTTGAAACGGCGGTCTTCACTCAGCCGGCTGGGTTTCTTGCGCGGCTCAGAAGCTGGCTTGCGGCCATCGAGCGCGCCGGCCTGCTGCTGTTGAAGAAAGGCGTCCTGTTTCGTGATTTCGACGGTGGGCACGGCTACGGCTGCTTCATTCTTCATGTCGGTTCCTCTCCAAGCTGGTTGGCGTGGGTGGTTCCTGCATACCGGCGCGCCATGGCGGGTTATGCCATGGCAAGGGACTACAAGCAAGCTGGCTGGGCGACTAGGATTCGAACCTAGACAAAGTGCGTCAAAGGCACTTGACCTACCATTAGTCGATCGCCCAACAGGTGGAAGGAAGCATGCAGCGTTGCATGAACCTTCCGCAAACTCTTTGTGTTTGCGTAAAGACGCTACGCAAACATCGCGTTCCAATAGCGCTCGCGCGGAAGGGTCTCGGTAGGTAGACTCGAAACTCTCTGTGCAGTGAGACGCTGTTGTGCCGCTTTTGCCGCGTTTTCCGAGCTGTAAAGCCCAAAAAGCGAAGCACCTGAACCAGATAGGGATGCGTAAATGGCCTGCTCGTCCGGATGGACGGAGTCCGCAAGTATGCGCTTGATGTCACCGAGGAGGGACTGCTGCGGAAAGACGACCTCTTCAAAGTCGTTTTCAATCCCGGTGCGGACAAGCGCGAGAAGCGGGTTCCCGGCCAGGTCTCCCAGAGGGCTTTTGACAGCCGCGGAGACACCGGAAGAGTACGGCCCGCTCCAGACTCCAGCGACAGCACGACTCAACCTTTCAAGTGTAGCGGAGGGGTTGCGGCGCGTCAACGAAGCTTTGCCGGCGTTTGGACTGGCAGGCGGGACCAGGCTCAGGCCAATTCCTGCTCCAGAGGGCTGAGTATGCAGCGCGTCCCAGTCCTTAAAGGCCTTCGGAGTAGAAACGCCCACCTGCGGCATCGCGATCACACAGGCCGTCGCCGGCAGGTCCGGCAGCGGAAAGACCTGCTCACCCCGGCCCAGGCCCAGAACGGTTCCGCCAATCAGGAACAGGGGGACGTCGGAACCGATCTCAGCCGCGATCTTCAGACGGTCACCGGCGAGCAGGGACTGCCCTAGCTCGCGCTCCAGCCCGATAAGCGCTGCTACCGCGTTGGCTGATCCCGCGCCCAGACCACCCTGAATCGGCAGCAGCTTCTCGATATGGATAGACACCCGCGCCGAAATTCCCATGGCGTCGAGCGCCGTCTCCACCATCCGCCATGCTGTATTGGTCAGGTCGGTCGGCACCCGCGTATGCGACGACGTGAGCTGGATACTGGTTTTCGGCGCGAGTTTGGCAGATACGCTCACAAAATCATGCAGGCCGATGGTCTGGTAGACCGTCGCGAGCGCGTGGTAGCCGTCCGGCCGCGTCGGGCCGATGGCCAGGCCGAGATTGATCTTCGCGAAAGAGCGCACCCGAGTGGCCATAGCCTGATTCTACCGGTGCCGCGATACAGGCAACCAGCAGGGTGGTATCCGCAGGCTCCAGGGGACCATCGCTACGCTAAAGTAACTGTAGTGGTGTTAGAGGGCGCGATGATCAAGAAGTCTAAGTCTCGAGTAAAGAAGCTTGCCGCGCCGGCTCTGTCGGTCGAACGCCATATACACGTCCTTCGCGGCCAGAAGACCATGCTCGATTCAGACCTGGCCATGCTTTATGGGGTCACAACCGGGAATCTGAACCTGGCTGTTCGTCGCAACCAGACGCGCTTCCCCACAGACTTCATGTTTCCTCTGAACAGGAGCGAAGCCGATTCTTTGCTCTTGCAATTTGCAATAGCAAAGAGTGGACGCGGCGGAAGGAAGACGCTTCCGTTTGCATTCACAGAACTTGGCGTGGCAATGCTGTCATCCGTGCTCAAGAGCGAACGAGCCGTGCAGATGGACATGAGCATCATGCGCGCGTTTGTGCAGATGCGTAATGCCATCGCGCATAACAGGAGCATCGCCGTACGGATGGAGAAGCTGGAACGAGGTCAGGAACGTGTGGGGTCAGTGATCGAGATACTGGCGGAAGATATCGATCGAATCGCAGGGGACGTAAGACAGATGAAAGCTCTTCCACTGCCGCGCAAGCGGAAAATAGGTTTCTAATCGACCCTTGCCGGAATTGGCGGATCCAGGTTTTCTTTCGCAGTCTCATAGACTGGGCTGGCAAAGTTTGACCTGAACGGGGCTGAAAAAATGCCTGGCTTGCGTACACTTCATTGCATGAGGCGTACATGGTCGTTCAACTGCTTCCTGGCAGTCTCTGTCATCGCTGCCACGGCTTCTGCGTTTGCGCAAACCGCAGCACCATCGAAGGACGCCGCTCTACCTGCGGTTCCAAACTGGCAGCAGGAAGAGCCTGTTCGCACCAAACATGCCATGGTCGTCAGCGTCCATCACCTGGCGGCGGAGGCAGGGGTGGACATTCTGAAGCAGGGCGGCAATGCAGTCGACGCAGCAGTCGCGACCGGGTTTGCCCTGGCTGTCGTCTATCCGGATGCGGGCAACCTGGGCGGCGGCGGGTTCATGCTGATCCATCTCGCGGCGAAGGGAAAGAAACCCGGCAAGAATACCTTCATTGATTATCGCGAGCGTGCGCCCGCTGCTGCCACGCGCGACATGTACCTGGATAAGGACGGCAATGTCATTCCCCAGGCCAGCACAGTGGGCTACCTGGCAGTGGGCGTACCCGGGTCTGTTGCAGGTCTGGCCTATGCGGAGGCGAAGTACGGCAAGCTTGGCCTGAAAACCGTGATGGCCCCGGCGATCGCGCTGGCAAGTGAAGGGTACGTTCTAGGCGAACAGGATGCGCACATGCTTCACGACCCGGATCTGGCCCGCTTTCCCGAGTCTCGCCGGATCTTCCAGACGGATACCGCACGGGGCGGCGGCTTCTATCAACCCGGCGATACGTTCAGGCAGCCCGACCTGGCAGCGACGCTACGCACCATCGCGAATGATCCAGACGATTTCTATCACGGCGCCATTGCGAAAAGACTGGCTGCTGACATGAAGAACGTAAAGGGGATCATCACCGCAGACGACCTGGCGCATTACCAGGTGAAAGAGCGCCAGCCGCTTCTGGCGGAGTACAAGGGCTACAGCATCGTCACCGCCCCGCCACCGTCGTCAGGGGGCGTCGCGATGATCGAGTCGCTGAACATCCTGCGCGGCTATGACCTGGGCCGTGACGGCGATCGTACGGCGCCGGAGATGCACCTGCTGGTCGAGGCCTACCGCCGCGCCTTCATGGACCACAATGATTATCTCGGCGATCCGGATTACGCAAAGATCCCGCTCGATGCCATGCTCAGCCAGAAATACGCCGACGCTTTCCGCGCCAGTATTCAGCCGGACCAGGCGACACCATCACTAAAGCTGGTGCGCCCCCCAGGCTTTCTACCCGCGCCGCCCAAAGCTGAACCACCGGCCGAGCACACCAATACAACGCATTACTCTGTAGTGGACGATGAAGGCAACGCTGTCGCTGTCACCACCACGCTCAACGACAGCTTCGGCTCGCATGCGACCGCCGAGGGGCTCGGTTTCCTGCTGAATGATGAGATGGACGACTTCTCGTCGAAAGCAGGTGTCCCGAATATGTACGGGCTGATCCAGTCAGAAAACAATGCGATAGCGCCAGGTCACCGGCCGCTATCCAGTATGACGCCGACCATCGTGCTCAAGGACAACAAGGTTCGCTATGTTCTTGGCTCGCCCGGAGGATCGCGCATCATCACCACCGTCGCCAATATTTTTCTGAGCGCCCTGCCCACAGGGGAAGGCGGCGGGCTGAATATCCAGCAGGCGGTCGACGCCCCCCGCTTCCACCACCAGTATTTCCCGGATTTCCTGTACCTGGAACCCGGCTTTCCCGTATCCACGGTCAATGCCCTGCGCGCCATGGGTTACAAGGTGAAGGAAAACGATCCTGGCTGGCCTGTATGGTCGGATGGAGAGTGCATCGCCGTCGACCCCGCAACCGGCGACCTGCTCGGCGGGCAGGACCACCGGCATAATTTCGGCAAGGCCGCCGGATACTGACCGGTAACGGATACTGTGGAGGTGGCTCAATCGGGACAAAGTGCGTGGTTGCCGGCAGACCCCATCCTTCCGGGGAACTTTCGGTCCTCCCGGTAGCCCCGTTTCGCTGCACAGTGAGAAGATAGAGCGTCAACTGAAAAGGAATCAGGAACCGGCACACGATGCTCCGAGCCATCTCGACACATGTTTTTCTCAAACAGCGGCTGCACCCCGGCCTGCTCGATAGCCTGAATAAGGCCGGCGCGCAGGCGATTGAAATCTTCGCCGCACAGCAGCACTTCGATTACACCAGCCGCACCCACGTCAAGGAGATTGCCGACTGGTTTGCGTCGAACCCGGTCGCTTTTCACTCCATGCATGCGCCTTTGTATTCGGACGCGGACATGGGACGCGCCGGAGGTCCGGCTGTGAACGTCGTTCATCCTGACAAATCGCGCCGTATCGATTCGATGGATGAGTGGAAGCGCGCACTGGAAGTCGCGGAGACGCTGCCCTTCAAGTTTCTGGTGCTGCACCTTGGTGAGCGCGGTGATGAGTGGAGTCCGCGCGCCCTCGACCATGCCGTGACAGCGCTCGAACACATGCGCGTCTTCGGTAAGCCGCTCGGCGTCGACCTGGTGCTCGAAAATATCCAGAATGATGTGACCAGGCCCGAGCACCTGCTCGAGGTGGTGCGGGTAGGCCACTTCAAGGATATTGGCGTCTGCTTCGATATCGGTCACGCCAACCTGAACGAAGGCGTAGCCGCCTCGCTTGCAGAGCTGAAGCCGATCATCGGTTCCACGCACCTGCACGACAACCATGGCGAGAAGGATGAACACCTGTGGCCCGGCGAAGGCAATATCGAGTGGGAGCCGGCCATGGACGAGCTGAAGACAGCGCCGCGTGCCCCGGCGGCAGTGCTCGAAATACATTACTCCCTCGGTGAAACGGCGGAACACGTCATTACTCGCGCTGTTGAAACCTGGAAGAAGTTTGGATTGTAGGAAATGAGCGAAACAGTAAAAGACTCCGCAACAGACACGAATACGTCGGCCCCGGTCGCCACGATCGCAACCCTTGGCCGTCATGAAGGCGAGCGCGTCACCCTGCACGCGTGGCTGTATAACCAGCGCGCCAGTGGTAAGCTGCTCTTCCCGATCTTCCGGGATGGCACCGGCACGATTCAAGGCATCGTGCCCAAGGCTGCCGTGACAGAAGAAGTTTTCGAGTCTGTTAAAAAGCTGACACAGGAATCCAGTGTGATCGTGATCGGCAAAGTGCGGGCGGATGTCCGCGCGCCGGGCGGCTTCGAACTCGATGTCGAGCATGTCGACGTCATCCAGCGTGTGCCGGAAGAAACGCCGTTCCCCATCTCACTCAAGGAGCATGGCACCGAGTTCCTGATGGAGCATCGCCATCTCTGGATCCGCACGCCGCGCCAGTCGGCGATCCTGCGTATCCGCGCCGAAATCATCAAGGCTGCCCGCGATTATCTTGATGACAACGGCTTCACGCTGACTGATCCTCCCATCCTGACCCCGGCTGCCTGCGAAGGCACCAGCACACTGTTTCCCGTCGACTATTTCGGCGAGGAGGCATACCTGACGCAGAGCGGGCAGTTGTATATCGAAAGCACTGCGCTCGCACTGGGCAAGGTGTACAGCTTTGGGCCGACCTTCCGCGCAGAAAAATCAAAGACGCGGCGTCACCTGACCGAGTTCTGGATGGTCGAACCAGAGATGGCCTTTGCCGACCTGGACGACCTGATGGCGCTCGCCGAGAATTTCATCAGCTTCATTGTTGGCCGCGTGCTCGAGCGCAGGGCATCGGAGCTGAAGGTCATCGAACGTGATGTCACGAAGCTTGAAACCATCAAGGCCCCATTCCCGAAGATCAGCTATGACGAAGCCGTGACCATGCTGCATGATGCGCATGCCAAAGGCCTGTTTGAGAACAAGTTTGAGTATGGCGACGATTTCGGCTCGCCGGACGAAACGTACATTTCATCACAATTCGATCGGCCGGTGATGGTGCATCGCTATCCCGCGAACGTGAAGGCTTTCTACATGGAGCCTGATCCGGCAAATGAAAAGTTTGCGCTCTGCGTCGATGTACTGGCCCCGGAAGGCTACGGCGAAATCATTGGCGGCTCGCAGCGCATCTCGTCCTACGACCTGCTGAAGCAACGCATCGAGGAACATAAACTGCCGCTCGATGCGTTCGGCTGGTATCTTGATCTGCGTAAATATGGCTCGGTGCCGCACGCCGGCTTTGGCATGGGTATCGAGCGGGCCGTGGCGTGGATCTGCGGTCTCGACCATGTACGCGAGACCATTCCATTCGCAAGGACATTGAACCGCATTTATCCGTAGATCTTCACCTATAGCCCTTTTACCCGCAGCCATGTCTGCTGCAGGCGCACCAGGAAGCATGTATGGCCCCGTCTCTAGTCAGACCAGTTGAAAACAGTGATGCACCGCTCTCCCAGTCGCAGGCGGCCACAGTTACTCCCGGGCACAATCCTGCGCGCAACCCCGTGCGCAGCGGTGTGCAACTCTCGCCCACTCGCCAGATCCGCATCATCGGTGTGCCCCTTGACCTGGGACAGATGCGGCGCGGCGTTGACATGGGACCATCCGCCGTACGCGTTGCCGGGTTGCAGGCAAAGCTCGAAGCACTGGGACACGGAGTGTCGGATGCCGGCAATGTAACTGTCGCTATCGCTGAGACGAATGCAGCAGGCGATGAGAACGCGCGGTATGTGAAGGAGATCCGCGAGACCTGCTGCACAGCTGCTGACATGGTCGTGAAGGCGCTCGAAGATGGCCGTACGCCAGTGGTTCTTGGCGGCGACCATTCTGTTGCTGCCGGCACTGTGTCAGGCGTGTCTGAATTTTACCGCCGGCAGAACCAGAAGATCGGCCTGATCTGGATTGACGCACATACTGACATCAATACGCCGGCGACGTCCCCCAGCGGCAACGTGCATGGCATGCCGCTCGCCGCCCTGCTGGGTCTGGGGCCCGAAGCACTGGCGAACATTTACGGCTATTCGCCCAAGGTCGACGCGGAGAATGTAGTGTTGATCGGCATCCGCGATGTCGATCCGACGGAGCGCGAAAATATCAAGCTTGCCGGCGTCACGCATGTCTTCACGATGCGCGATATCGATGAGCGCGGGATGCGCACGGTCATCGAAGAAGCTCTGCGCACCGCAGGACGCGGGACTGCGGGCTATCACATCTCGCTCGACATGGATTGGATTGACCCTGAAGATGCTCCTGGCGTCGGCACGCCGGTGCGCGGCGGATCGACCTACCGCGAAGCTCATCTGGCGATGGAGATCATCGCCGACCATGGACGCATGCTTAGCTTCGAGATCGTCGAAGTGAATCCCGTGATCGATGAACGCAACCGCACTGCCGACCTGGCAGTGGAACTGATCGCGTCCGCTTTCGGGAAGAAGATTCTCTAGCTGCAGGCTGGAGTCGAAAGTTCGCCGGTTGGTTTATGGGCACTGGGACAAGATGCAGATCCCTCCACTCCGCTGCGCTCTGATTGGGTGACAAAGTTCATTGCCCGGGATGGCAAAGTTGCAGTGGTTCGCTCGCAATGACACGGATCGGAAGAGTCGTTCGTACGTCAGATGAGAGCGGAACCCCATGTCTCAGAAGCGAGACATGGGTGCACCCGGCGACGATAAGTAAAAGCCCGCCAGCCACGAGCAGGTGCGACTAACGGGAGCATGCCTTTGCGCCGACGGCGCCCACGCCCGTACGGCCAGTACTTATTGGGCGACTACTGGGACGTAGACGTCGGTGTGTTCCCATTTGATATGGAGCTGTGTGCTGTTGCCGTGGGTGTTCTCGAAGCTGATGCTCATGACTTCCTGCAGATTGGGCAACATTTTCTTCATCATGTCGACGCGGGCCAGGTCCTGCGACTGGTCATATTCCGTGCCCCACTGGCCAGTCTGCTTATTGATGATCAGCTTCCAGGTGGTCTCAGACGGAATGGAGTAGAGGGTGTAGGAGCCGGCAGGAACCATCGCGTCGCCGATCTTGAGGTTTACGGCTGTCTTGAGGGAGGTCGCCGGGTTTGCGCCAGTGCGCCAGACTTTGCCGTACGGTTCGTGACCACCGAAGATTTTGCGGCCGCGCACGTGGGGTGTGTTGTAGTCGATGGTGATTTCCTTGCCGTCCAGCGTGACAGAAGCCTTGGCAGGAGGGCTCGGCATGGTCTTCGGATCTTTATCCATGCCGCTGCCGGCTTGCGGTGCGGCGTGCATGGCGAGAGGTGTGGAGGCAAGCGAAAAGGCCAGGGCGGCGGCGAAAAGACATCGGGCGATCTTCATGGTTCGTTTCTCCGTAAGTACGTTTCTCTGACTCTGCAAGTCTCCGTTCGTAAGCCACTTCTGTCAAAGGTCCTGCGCGGTACTGCGCATACGGCGACACGCGCGTTGCGCCGGGAGAGACTGGTCCGGCTACCCTGGCAAGGTGAGAGCAGGCATTGGCAGACGAGTGACAGCCGACTTTCGTGGGAGTTGGCCGCCTGCACGCAGACGCTATAGTGGTCGTGACGCTCTACGCGACATTTCAAGAGAAGTTTCAGGAAGAACGTTTTATTCCATGGCGAAGACGACAGCGACAGGTACGACGAAGAAGACGGCGAAGAAGAAGCTCAGGATTGGTGTACTGTTTGGCGGGAGAAGCGGCGAGCACGAGGTGTCCCTGCTGTCGGCGGCCAGTGTTCTGAAGGCAATCGATACAAAGAAGTATGACGTGGTGCCGATCGGCATCACCAAGGACGGCCAGTGGGTAATGGCCGGCGACGCAGAGCGGCTGTTGACGGGTAAAGCCAACGAACAGGTCTTGGCCGAGGTGATCGCGCAGGGCGAACCACTGCTGCTGCCGCCCGTCCCTCCAAGTACGCGCCCATCCACGAACCTGCTGCCGGACGAGGGATCGGGTCTGGGCAAGCATGCGCAGGGTGTCGGCATTACTGCAGTCGACGCAGTGTTCCCGGTGCTGCATGGGACGTTCGGCGAAGACGGCACCATCCAGGGGCTGTTCGAACTGGCGGATATCGCTTATGTCGGCTCAGGTGTCCTCGGATCCGCCGCCGGCATGGATAAAGACGTTATGAAGCGCCTGTTTCTGTCCGCCGGGCTGCCGATCACGAAGCACCTGACCTTCCTGCGCAATGAATGGGCAGCCAGTCCGAAGAAAGCGACGGCGAAGATCGAGGCAGCACTGAAGTATCCGTTGTTCGTGAAGCCGGCGAACCTGGGATCGTCCGTGGGGATTTCCAAAGTGCACGATCGCAAGGAACTGGCGCCGGCGATGGAACTGGCCGGTAGCTTCGACCGCAAGATCGTAGTGGAGCAGAGTGTCGGCGGCGGCAAGGGAAAGGGTCGCGCCCGCGAGTTGGAAGTAGCTGTCCTCGGCAACGATTCGCCTGAGGCGTCGGTGGTCGGCGAGATCGTACCGGGCAAGGAGTTCTACGATTACGAGGCCAAGTACCTGAGCGACGGCTCCGTGCCGATCATTCCGGCAAAGCTGTCGAAAGCTGTAGCGAAACAGGTGCGCGAGATGGCGATTGCGGCCTTCAAAAGCTGCGACTGCGCCGGCCTGGCGCGGGTGGATTTCCTGCTGGAACCGGACTCACCTTCAGGCAAGCCGGGGAAGCTGTACCTGAACGAGATCAATACGCTGCCGGGGTTCACGAATATCAGTATGTATCCCAAGCTGTGGGACGCGTCCGGGCTGAAGTACCCGGATCTGATTGACCGGCTGATCGCGCTGGCGATCGAACGGCGGGTAGAGCGGGATGCGACCAGTTTCAGTATCAAGTAGTACTGCGCGTGCGGCGTGACGTGCGCCGGTAGAGAGAGGTCTGGCCGGGGGCCCCGGTTTGGTAATGCAGATCCCCCTATTGCGCTGCCCTTCAGTCGGGGTGACAAACCATGAGGCTTGCTCCAGGGTCGACTGAGCCGGGAACAGTCGCACCTCGCGCGGTGTCTATGTAGATGAGCGCCGGCATAGACAGCGCGGCGGACGAGCGGTAGCATCCGAAATGACCATGAGCTTACTTGACGCACCGGTATATGACGAAGCACGCGCGAAGAAGCGCCGCAATATCCTGATCGCCCTGGGCGTGTTCGTCGTGGTGCTGGCCGGGCTGGCGTGGTGGTTCTGGACCTGGCCGCAGCAGCACAAGGTGAACCAGTTTTTCGCAGCAGTCGAAGCCAAGGATTTTCCGAAAGCCTTCGGGTTATGGAATAACGATCCCAACTGGCAGCAGCATACGGACCGGTACAAGACCTATCCCTATGGAAAGTTCCTCGTCGACTGGAGTTCTTCGAGCGATTATGGCGTCATTACCAGCCACAAGATTGTGATCGACAAGAGCTCAGGTTCGGGCGTGATCATTGGCGTCGACGTAAACGGCCGCAAGGTGCCGATGTTCCTCTGGGTCGAGAAGAAGAGCGGGACGATCGGCTTCTCGCCGTTTGAGCTGACCTACGACCAGTAGCTTCTCTGTAGCTCCAAAAGGGGACTGCACTGGCAGTCCCCTTTTGCTTAGGACCAGCTTTCAGGCGTGAACAGGCTCGAAGGCTTTGCGCAGCGTGGCCGCGTCCTCGATATGCGAGCAATGCTGGCTACGATCGATCTGGCGCAGAAGCCCGGTCAACACCTTACCCGGTCCCACTTCAAAGTATTGCGTGATCCCCTCCGCGATCAGCACCTGCATGGATTCGACCCAGCGTACCGGCGCCGTTACCTGACGGATGAGGGCGTCGCGCTCGGTCTCGCCATCCGTGACGACCTTCGCGTCCGCATTGCAGACCAGCGGGAATGCGGCTTCGTCGAAGCGGAGGCTCTTCAGGACCTCGGCCAGGCGGTCCTGCGCCGGTTGCATCAATGCGCAATGGAAAGGCGCGGAGACGTGGAGGGCAACAACCTTCTTGGCGCCGGCCGGCTTTGCAAGTTCTGACGCGCGGGCGACCGCTGCCGCTGAGCCGGAGATGACGATCTGTTCCGGCGAGTTGAGATTGGCGGCAGATACCGGCTCACCTGTTTCGGCCTGCGCCTGGGCGCACAGATCGATGACTGGCTGCGCAGCCAGTCCAAGGATGGCGGCCATGGCGCCGACGCCTTCCGGCACGGCTTCCTGCATGAAGCGTCCGCGCAGTTGGAGCGCGCGGATGGCGTCTGAGAACCCGAGCATGCCGGCAGCGACCGCTGCCGAATATTCGCCCAGCGAATGGCCGGCCACATGCGTCGGTGTGATGTTGTGGTTGCGCAGGACGCGGTCGACTGCGACGGAAACGGTGAATATAGCTGGCTGGGTGTACTCGGTCTGCTTAAGCTGCTCAGCCGGGCCGTCGAAGCAGAGTTGCGAAATGGAGAAGCCGAGGGCGTCGTCTGCTTCTTCGAAGGTCTGACGCGCAACCGTGAAGTTCTCGGCAAGGTCGCGACCCATGCCGACGGTCTGCGAACCCTGGCCGGGAAACAGGAAGGCAATCTTTTCAAAGTGGGGGAATGGGGCTGAAGTACTCATGGCAGTCGCCATTTTCGCACGATTGCCGAAGCGGCGGAACCAGTCTGTTGTTCCGCGTGAAAGAGGTTCTTATGACAACAGCAACGGCGGATTCATCCGGAAGGAGGTGGGAGTGATGTTTCGTACGAAGTTTTCGATAACCCCATTTTCGAGGAAAGGCAGTCATTTTGTTCGAGGCGTTGTGCAACGATTTAGAGACTAAACGCTTACGACAGCAACTTCCACGATGGATTCGTAGATGGGTTGCTCATCCGTGAACCGCAGGTAATTGTCTTCATCAGGAGCGATGACAACGAGGCCTTTGCGTTGGTTGCCGATGGCGTGACAAGGATGCGGGTGGACAGCCTGCGTGAGGCCAACATACCTCATTTAAGAGCAAGGTGGAGCCGAGTGAAGTAGTGCTCAGCAACATGGAAAACACCATGAATGTTTCAGAGCTTCTGCCGCAGACTTGGATGTGAGTCTTCTTTCTAACTCCTGAATTGGGATCTAGGTGCGCGCCTCGGTGAAAACTCTGTTTAATATATGGAATGGTAGCTCGTTGGTTTATTGCGAGCAACGTGTAAAAACTGATTACAGCACAATCGCAATTTTGCGCTTAGGAACGTCTTCACTGCCAGTGGAGCTAATTAGAGCTAGACAGAAACCTAGATCGATCACTGCTCCCATAATGAAAGCTTCAATGTCGTTTTTAAGTGGCCCTGCTTACGCGCCGATCGCTGGGCCGTCCGCTCAAAATGCTCTATCAGGGTCAGCTTCCCGGAAGTAGATGCTTGGCCCTAGCCAGTCATATCAATGTCCGCTGGGCAGAATGGATCATTGTTGAGGGGCCTCTCTCAGGTTTCACGATCGCAACCGTGATATTCCAGGACAAAGGATGCGCCCTGCTGGTAGTTTCGGTGAAATCTCCGGACTTAGTGACCATGCCAGCCTCGATCACAAAGCTGAGTGCGTTCGCTTCGGCAGAGGTCACTTCGTCGCTGAGGGATCATCGCTTCAACAGATTTCTAAAGTCTTGCTCACTCATTGATGGCCACCTCGTGCGGGATTACCTTAACGAATTTGAGCATACAGCCCGTCCATTACTCAGTACCCAAAACTTCTGATCACACGGCGCAGCGGTTTAGACTAATCCCTTAGTCGGCTCGAGTGCATCTTGTGGTGCAGAATAGTGAGTGCCATTTCTACATCGACATGCGCAAAATGCGGCTGAGCAGACGAGAAGTTGAGAGCAGGCAAAGATACAACCGAAGCGACAGGCAGTGGCCATCCAAATTCAAACGTTCCCAGGAGATCAACGGATCCTTCCCGAGTGGGATTGGCCATGAACCCAGGCTTTGTGAATGCAAGCTGCAAACGTAGGAGATGAATGACTAATGAGCACAATGACCCATTCTAAGCAGCCATCGACCATCAACCAAATTCCAAAGACGATGCGAGCCGTCGTCTGTTACGCCCCATATGACTACCGCCTGGAAGAGGTTCCCGTTCCCCGGCCTGGCCCCGGCGAGATTCTGACTCGGGTCGAGCTTTGTGGCATATGCATGGGCGACGTGAAGACATTTCATGGGGCACCCTCTCTCTGGGGTGACGCTCAGCAACCTCAGTATGTTAAGCCGCCGGTCATTCCCGGTCACGAGTTCGTCGGCCGTGCCGTTGCTCTTGGTGAAGGAGCCGAGAAGCGCAACGTCAAGCTTGGCGAGCGCGTTATTTCCGAACAGATTGTGCCCTGCTGGCAATGCCGTTTCTGTAACAGTGGAAAGTACTGGATGTGTGAAAAGCATGATCTTTATGGCTTTCAGAGCAATGTTCATGGCGCCATGGCCGAGTACATGATCTATCCGCGCGAAGGTATCGTGCACAAAGTACCCGATGAGGTTCCACCGGAAGAAGCGATCCTGATTGAACCGCTTAGCTGTTCGCTGCACGCCGCTGATCGGGCAGATGTGCAACCTGACGACGTAGTTGTCGTCGCCGGGGCGGGTACCCTGGGGCTTGGTATTATTGGCCAACTGCGTATGCGAAATCCCAAGCGGCTCATCGTGCTCGACATGCGACCGGCACGGCTAGAACTAGCGACGCGAATGGGAGCGGATGAAGTCTGGAACCCGGCGGAGGTGAACGTCATTAGCCGCATTCGCGAAGTCACTGAAGGGTACGGATGCGATATCTATGTGGAAGCCACGGGGCATCATCTTGCCGTCAACCAAGGTTTGATGATGTTGCGCAAGTTAGGTCGATTTGTAGAATTCAGTGTCTTCAATGAACCCGCCACGGTCGACTGGTCGATCATCAGCGATCGCAAGGAGCTTGACATACTTGGATCTCATCTGGGGCCCTATACCTATCCCCGCGCCATTGACTATATCGCGAGACGGAAGATCGACATGCGCGGTATCGTGACACACAAATTTCCGCTGGAACAATTCTCCGACGCTATCGAGCTCATGGCGCACGGTCAAACTTCATTGAAAGTGGTCCTCGAGCCTTAGGTGTCTTACGAATGCGTACTGCTTCGATGAACCATACTGCTTTAGGATGACCAATTTATGAGTGCAAGCAAAGACAGTCCGCGCCTTTCAAACGCAACCGTGTCCCTGCTAGATAGCAGCGTTCGCCGCCCCGCCTATGACCGAAAGAAACTCCGAATCCAAGCCGTGCACGTGGGCATTGGCGGTTTTCACCGCGCACATCAGGCCGTGTACCTTGACAACCTTCTCGATCGCGGTGTCTTCTCCGGCTGGGGCGAATGCGGCATGGGCGTCCTTCCTCGCGATGGCGACATGCGCGACGCTCTTCGGTCGCAAGATTACCTCTACACCGTGCTGGAGCGAAGCGCCAAGGGCAAGACTGCACGTATCATCGGCTCCATCACGGACTTCCTGCTCGCACCAGAGAGTCCGGAAGAAGCCATCGAGCGCCTCGCAGGCGAAAATATCCGGCTCGTCTCACTCACCGTCACCGAGGGCGGCTACTACGTCCGAGAAGGTACAGGGGAGTTTTCGCACGATGATCCTGCAATCGAGCACGACGTCCGCACGCCTAACGCGCCAATTACCACGCTCGGCTACATTACAGCGGCTCTGAGGCGGCGCCGCGACCGCAACATCGCGCCTTTCACTGTCATGTCGTGTGACAACCTTCAGGGAAACGGGAATGTCCTTCGCAAAGTAGTTCTCGGTCTTGCCGAGCTTCAGGATCCAACTCTCCATCGTTGGATTGCCGGCAATGTTGCATTTCCCAACAGCATGGTCGACCGGATCACACCGGCCACTACACAAGCCGACCGTGAGCAACTGCAACAGGAGTTCGGAGTGAACGATGCGTGGCCCGTCGTTACCGAGCCTTTCTTGCAATGGGTGATTGAAGATACGTTCTGCAACGCTCGACCACCGTGGGAAGAAGTAGGCGCCGAGATCGTCACCGACGTTTTGCCCTATGAGCTGATGAAGATCCGGCTTCTAAACGCCAGCCACATGGCAATGGCTTACCTCGGTGCGCTTCAGGGTTATACGTATGCTCACGAAGTTATGATGGACGCTACTTTTTATGCCTTTATTCAGGCGTTTATGGAACAAGTCACGCCAGTGGTCCCTGTTGTCCCGGGCACATCCATTCCGCATTACAAGCAGGCTTTGATGGAACGCTTTGCTAATCCCACGATCAACGATCGCATCGCGCGATTATGCTCAGAAGGTTCAGCCAAGATGCCGAAGTGGGTTATACCTTCTGTGGTCGAACTGGCCGAAAAGCGGAGTTCTACAAAGCTTCTCGGTCTCGTCGTCGCCGCCTGGATCAAGTACCTTCAATCCCCAGTCGACGAACGCGCAAACCCTATCGAGGTCGTAGACGCACGCGCCGAAGAACTCATTCGCACGGTAAGGTCCATCGGTAACGACCCACGCCCTTTCCTCGATATGAAGTCACTCTTCGGCGCAGCATATTTTTCTGAATCCTCTTTCGCAGATGAGGTCCAAGCCGCTCTGAAGTCTCTTAGTAGCGTCGGTGCCAAGGAAACCATCCGTCAATACACCGGGAAAATGGACTAAGGAGATCATCTGTGACGCAGAAGCTGTCATTAAGCGAAAAGATTGGCATGCATCCACAGCTTGCTATTGGATATCTGGGCCTCTTGCTCTTCATGATCGGCGACGGCGTAGAGTCTGGCTTTCTCTCCCCCTACCTGCTTGATCTCCACTTCAGTCAAAATAAGATCGCACTCGTATTCACACTCTATGGAGTCGCAGCCGCGTTGGCATCCTGGCTCAGCGGCGTGCTCTCTGATCTTCTCGGACCAAAGAAGATTATGTGGTGCGGCTTGCTGATATGGCTGGTCCTCGAAATCCCATTTCTCTCGCTTGGCCTAGCGCACCACAACTATCCCATCATCCTTCTCTGCTACACCATTCGCGGACTTGGATATCCTCTCTTCGCTTTTGGTTTCCTTGTTTGGGTCACCGCGATTACCCCGCAGCGTTATCTGGCTACATCTGTCGGATGGTTCTGGTTTGCGCGCACCGGCGGCCTGCCGACGCTCGGTTCACTCTTCGCCAGCTACTCGGTTCCGCGACATGGCCCCTATCGGACGCTTTGGTACTCCGTTGCATTTGTCGCAATGGGTGGTTTGATTGCATTGTTGGGTATCCGCGAGTCCCGGGGTACGAAAGCTCTTCGCACCGGTAATGAACATCCATTTCGCGTACTGCTTTCCGGCATCTCCATCATCTGGAGAGTTCCTAAGGTTGGTCTCGGCGGTATTGTCGCCGTCATCACCACCACTTCGGAGTTCGGTTTCCTGCTCTTTCTGCCCATCTTCTACATCCACACCATTGGTTTCACGCTCCCGCAGTGGCTGCAGATTCTCACCATCATGTTCGCCACCAACATTTTCTTTAATCTTTTCTGGGGTTGGATAGGCGATAAGATCGGTTGGCGCACTGTAATCACCATCGTCGGGTCCTGCGGTTGTGCTGCTGCCGCGCTCGGGCTTTACTATGTCCCACATGTCTTCGGGGCCAACTACACCTTTGTGATGCTCGCGGGAATGGCTTACGGAGCCACGCTGGCCGGCTTCGTTCCCCTGGGCGCCATCATGGCCACCCTCGCACCTCAAGCACGGGGGGCGGCCCTCTCGGTTTATAACCTTGGCTCTGGCATCAGCATCTGGCTGGGACCCGCTATCGCCGGCATTTTCCTTCCACGTATCGGAGTGGGCGGTGTCATCTGGGTGTTTGCAATGATGTATTTACTTGCCGCCGTGGTTGGTCTTTTTTTGAAAACTCCACAACCCAAAAGCGTGTCAGAAGCTTAGGGCAAGTTTGGTGCCGCGCATTATGAATGCAGCTTTACGATCATGGTCATTTGGTATTGCGGATTCACTTATATATGGGCCGTCGCCTGCTTCCAGGTTAGAGGTGTGCGGTCTCACAGTCTCTTGATGACCCTTGTTTTTCGTGAAAGGCTCGAAGATCTGTTTCTTTGTTTCTGCAGATATGCCTGCACCTGAACCGGCGATTCGATTTCAGTCTCATTTCCGACCGGCCGCGTGCGGAGGCTGAGAATACCTCACTGCTTAACACAGACCTGAAGTTTGATTGTGGCTGACGGTAAGTAATCGCATGTCAACTTAACCGGCATTCGCTGCGAACAGTACTGACACCGCGATCCAGGCTGGGCGCCAATGAGTTTGTGGCACGAGATCGAAGCGTCTATTCCGGCAAGGTGCATGGCAGGTAGACCCGGAGTGAAGATAGCAGCAGACGTGAGCCTGCTCAGGTTTTTGTCCAGCCATCCTTGACTTGCGAACGACAACGAAATCCACGAGGCAAGCACCGCTATGAATGTTGAGAGCAAACCACCCGAATGTTATAGGAACATTGAATCGATCCCATATTGAACTACCAGATCGTGCTGTGATCAGCATCGAGAGCAGCGTTGCGACCTCACATGTCCGCGCAGTGCTCAAGAGTCTGCTGCGGTGATCGAGCTACGCACTGGAACACGCATCTGGATCGCGGCTGGTCATACAGATCTGCGTCGTGGTTTTCGGGGACTGACGACGCTGAATAACTGCAATTGTATAAGAGCAACTTTGCCGTTCGTGGCCTGCGGCCAGATGAAGCGGCCTCGTCCCAAACGCTTCTGGAACAGACATAGTGCGTCGCCATCCCGCCACAACAGCTTGATCAGATCACAGCCACGCTTGCCGCAAAAGACGAACACATATCCAGAGTGAGGTGCCTGTTCCAGTACCGTCTTGCTTCGCCGATCGCCGTGCGAATGGTTCAAGCTGGATGCAAGTAATGTAACGCCCTTCAGAAAACGCCCAGTATGAATGACGGACTTTTCAGAGGGGGCACGGTGGATTGTTGCGATGTTCACCGCGCCGCCGATCGATATCGTGAACTGGATTGCACTCTGACGATCAGCCACCACAACGCCGCTTTACAGCACAAACATGCGAGTTGATGACTGAACATCACTTCACGGCCCGATGTGGTTTCAGCTTGCTATAGCTGTTTAGTCAGCGCTACACTCACGGCGCATGTCGCATTTCCGCCTAGCTTTTTGGACAGTACTTCGAACAATCATCTTTGGTGCGACGCTCTGTCTTGTTCTAACAGCAGTGGGTTGCGAATCTAAGAGCAGACCGCCGACTATCGCGGTGATTCCCCAGGTCGGCCCCGAACAGATTTGGCTTGACGAACATGCCGGAGCTTTGCGCGCTGCAAGCCAGGCGGGTGTGCGCATTTACTGGAACGCCGCTGACCGCGAGGATGATGTCCAGCGACAGATCTCGCTCGTCGACCAAGTAGTTGGAGGAAAATATGCTGGTCTGGTACTGGCGCCGGCGCACCAACTTGCTCTGATGCTACCGATCAAGAGGGCGTTGAAACGGGGATTGCCGGTCGTCATCGTCAGCTCGCCCTTGACGCTGACACCTGGCCAAAACTTGGCTTACATCGTAAACGACGAGGACCAAACAGGCGCGCTGGCGGCACGAACGATCGGCGACAAGCTGCACGGCAAAGGCCTGGTCGCGCTTTTAGGCATCGATCCCACGCAGATTGGATCGATGACGCGCATGCGCGCCTTTGAGGATCATCTTCACCGCGAGTACCCGGCTATCCGCATTGCGGAACGCAGACTCGGCGCCCGCGACGCATTATCCTCTGAGCAGATCGCAGCTGAGGCTCTCGGCTCTACTCCTCACGTCGATGCTGCCTTGGCGCTGGACCTGCCCGCAGCTGTCGGCTTATATCAAGCCCAGCAGCAGTCACCTAAACGGCGGCACATCGTCATCATTGCCTGCGGTCAGGATTCTTCGCTGTTCGGTCTGGTGAAAACCGGAGTCATCCAGGCCTTTATCGCTCAGGATTCGTTTGCCATGGGGTACCAGGCTATTGAGGAGATCATGCGTATGCGGAGCGGCCTGCCTGTACCGCAGTTTACAAAGTTAAAGCCTATCTTCGTCACCACATCTAATGTGGACGACCCGGCTGTGCTGACGCGGATTGCGAACCTGCCGGATGAGCCTCTTTGAGAAATCGCTTCGTTTGGAGGCTTGTTGCTCTTTGTCTGACGTTCGCCGGCGGTTATGCCTTTCTGAAGGTGACGCATCCCGCCACCCAGCAGCTGCCCTACCATGATCATTTCGCTACCGATGGGCTAAATGGCTGGGAGAGCCTTGGCGGTACGTGGAGCATCCATGCAGGCACACTGATGAACGACTCTGCGGAACGAGGAGCGAAGCTGCTGTTTGGTTCCAATAGCTGGAGCGACTACTCGCTGTCGACGGACGTCGAGATTCTTGGTCCTGACGGCGATGCAGGAATCATCATCCGTTCCACTGATGAACAGCTTGGTACCAATGCCTACAGCGGCTATTACGCCGGCCTCAGAACTCACGATGACCGGCTGGTGCTAGGAAGGGCCAACTACGGGTGGCTGGAATCGCAGACCATTCCGTTCCCGACTGGCATCAGTACGCACCATTGGTATCATCTCGAGTTAGCTGCAGCAGGATGCAAAATTGCTGCCGTGGCCACTGATCTACTCAGCGGAGTAAGAAGCACGGTGGCGATGGAAGGTCAGCCGTGCGTGGGCAAGGGCAGAATCGGTGTACGCTCTTACGCGACAAGCGCTCGATGGCGAAACCTCGTGATTGCACCAGCTGATGGCGCTACGCTCGCGGCGCTGCATGCTACGCCCGCTCCAAAGGAACAGACAGGAATCTATTTGCCTCTGCTCAATCCGGCCCTGGCTGCGGAGCTCGCTCGTCGCCGAACGATCGCTCCACTTCCACAGGCTTCTCAGCTTTTGAGAAGTATTGGAAGCCTTCGGTACGCGAGTTCTGTGGATCCGGCGCCGGTCAGTATTCGCGGTACCGTCATATTGCGGTGGCCCATGCTCTTCTTGGAGGACGCAACCGGAGGGATCGCGATACCGAACGAGGACTCACTTCGATTTACGCTCGGCGACGAGATAGAGGCCACCGGAGTGCCGGCTCTTGGCAACTTCAGTCTACAGCTCCATGACACCAAAATCGACGTTCTCGGGCCGGGCAAACCTCTCCCTCCCAAATCTGTTACGGCTGCGGAGGCTGCTACCGGCGTTTATGACGCTCAATACATAGAAGTCACTGGCCTAGTAGCCAAGAACGAGAGCAAGCAAGAGCCTTCCAGTCTGGCGATCAACTCCGGTTCCCAGACCTTCCGTGTCCTATTTCCGCCAGTTGCGGATGGCGCTCGTCCTCCCCATTTCGCCCGGAATGCTTTGGTGCGCGTGCGAGGTGTCGAGGCAGTCGATCCCCGACTGACGCACAACGAGACACCCTTTGTCCTGCTTGTTCCATCATCTGACTCAGTTGAGCTGCTAGCCGATCCGCCGTGGTGGAGTCTGCAGAACATGATCTGGATTGGGCCGATCGGCCTCATTTTTCTGCTCCTCACGCAACTGCTGAGCGTACACGTGCGCCACATGCGCGTCAGGGCGGCCTTGGAGGAAAGGGAGAGACTGGGACGCGAGATCCATGACACGCTTGCGCAAAGCTTCGCTGGCGTGGGCTACCAGCTACAGGCAGTGCGCTCGAGTCTTGCCGCCGGAAGTCCCAATGTAGCCGAGCACGTCAACCTGGCTATTGATATGGTGCGACACAGCCACCAGGAGGCACGCCGCAGCATCGCTGCCATGCAGCCTGAACTGCTAGAAGGCACAAAGCTGGCCGCCGTGCTTGAGGAGCGAGCACGCCACCTCGTGCAGGGGACACCGCTGCACATTATCGCGACTACGACTGGCGAAGCTCGCCAGTCGTCACCACGCGTTATGGACGCCCTGTTTCGCATTGGGCAGGAAGCAATTGCGAATGCCATACGCCATGCTTCACCGGCGACGCTTAAGATACTTGTCGTCCTCGACAGCCGCTCAGTACAGCTTGTCATTGAGGATGATGGCGTTGGTTTTGATCCCGCTGCGGAGCTGCCCGGCCTCGGTCTCGTCGGCATGCGCAAACGCGCCGAAGTCGTGGGTGCAGAACTGCTCATTATTAGTCGTCCTGGCCGAGGCACCCGTGTTGAGTTGCGGTCATCCTTGCGCCGCAAACCAGAGATTGCCAGACAATTTGAAACGAGGAGAGTGCACGAACGCCATGCAAGGGAGAACTGAGCGAGTGAAATTGCTCATCGTCGATGACCATCCGGTCGTGCGTGCGGGCCTCTCGAGCATGCTCGCGATGCATCCCGAAATCCAGGTCGTGGATGCGACGGCGACCTGCGCACAGGCATTGGAATCGATTAAAAGGCATTTGCCGCATGTCATCCTCCTCGACCTGCGGATGCCGGAGATGGACGGTATTGCGTTTCTCCAGCTTCCTGCCGCCCTGCGAGGCAATGCACGTGTGATCGTGTTGACCAGCTATGAGCGCGATGAGGAGATATATCGCGCAGTGCAGGCCGGCGCACAGGGTTACCTCACCAAGGATGCATCGGAAGCGGAGATGGTGAACGCTATTCTCCGCGTCAATGAAGGACGGCGAGTGATTCCACCGCACATCGCCAATCGCTTAGCGGATCGGCTTATGCGCTCAACCTTGACCGCACGCGAAAGCGAAGTACTCAAGGAACTCGCGGTCGGTCTCACCAATCGGCAGATCGGCAAGCGACTGCGTATTAGTGAAAATACAGTGCGGAACCATGTAAAGAGCCTGCTTGATAAGCTCGAGGTGTCTGACCGGACAGAGGCAGCGACGCTGGCGCTTCGACGCGGCATTATCCAGATCGATCCATAGGGTCTTTAGCTATACATACAGCTGCCTGCTTCGAAAGGCGGAAAGTGGGTTTGATAGTTCAAACGGACTACGCCGGCCCTGGGTTTGAACTGCTAGGATTCATTCGCTTTTAAAAACAGATATTCAAGTTGAAGCCAATTGCTGAAAGTGCGGGCATGGTGGTTCAACTGGAGGCGATAGAATGCGGTGTCTGCTGGGTCGTTTCTCGCTTTTGGCTCTATTCTTCGTGACGATTTCAAGTGTGTGCTGGGCGCAGTTTAACAGTAGCCTTCAGGGCACCGTGCAGGATTCCTCGGGCGCATCTGTACCCGCTGCTCTTATCACACTCACAAATACCGATACCAATGTCAGCCAGACGGGTAAGACCGATGCTTCAGGCGTTTATCGCTTCTCCAGTCTCGCGCCCGGCAACTATCAGGTCTCAGCCACCGCTAGCGGCTTCAATGGTAGTAAAGTCACAGTTGTTCTCACCACCGGCGAAACCGGGAATGTGCCGGTGACACTGACTGTAGGGCAAACGACCACACAGGTGCAGGTGACCGCCCAGCAACCCCTGCTTGATACCTCCGATAGCCGCAATCAGCTTACGATTGACAGAGCTGCTCTGGCCACCCTTCCGCTGGCCGCCCGCAATCCTCTGGCGCTGATCACGCTTACTCCGGGAGTGACCGGCATCGGCGCAGGAAACGCCACGAACTTCAATCCAGAGAACTCGGTCGATGCCAGTGCTAATGGTCGCGGCTCCAACGGCAACCTCTTCGTCGTGGATGGACTTGACGTGACCAGCAGTATCCGTCCCGGGGTGGTAAATCTGACTCCGAACGCGGACACGATCCAGGAAGCCACCGTTCAGACCAACACCTATACCGTCGATTACGGCCGCGCTAGTTCCATCCAGACTTTAATGACCACTCGCTCCGGTACGGATCAGTACCACGGCTTTGCCAGCGAGTTTTATACCTACCAGGGACTGTTTGCCCGAGGCGAATTTGGCGTACCCTCAGGAACAGCCGTCGCCCCCTACCACACCAACAATCTGTCATTCGGCGCAGGTGGACCTGTCATCCCAAAGCACCAATTCTTCTTTTTCGTAGGATATGAGCCTTATCGTGCCATTACTTCCACTGGTGCCTCCCTGCAGACCTATGAGGATCCGGCCTTTACAGCCTTTGCCAACACTGTTATGCCGAACAGTCCTGAGGTGACGCTGCTGAACAAGTACAAGCCCAGCGGTGCGACCTTCCGCAATGTACTGCAAACCGCGTCGCAAGCCTTCGGCGCGCAGAACCTTGCCAACAATACTGGATGCGGCACCCCGAGTACGGACAATATTCCATGCGGCACCCCAGTGTTCGACCAGGGTAACTTCAACAGCAGCAGCTACAACAACTCGAACCAGTACAACGCTCGCATTGACAAGTACTTCAAGAAAGACCGAGTTTACGGCCTGTTCTATCGCAACACGATTAACACCGGCGGTCCCTCAGTCCGGCCGGCCTTTGCTGAGACTGACAAGTACTTCACCTTCTCAGTACAGGGCAATGAAACGCACACCTTTTCGCCGACTACGTTGAACGAAGCGTTCATGGGCTATAACCGCATTGAAGGATTCGCTCCCTCTGGCGGCAACTTCACTGTGCCAGTCGTCAATGTTACTGGATTGGGCGTGGGCTTTGGGGATGGCTTTGCACTTGGCGACTATGTCCAGCACAGTTATCACTGGCGTGATGTGCTTAGCCATATTCACGGCTCGCATGATATCCGAGTTGGCTATGAAGGCTGGCACGGCGACGATATCGCGAATTTTGCAGCTGCGTATGCACAGCCTACCTTCCAATTCAGCAACATCATCGACCTGATCAATAACGCTCCCTATACGGAATCAGGGCTTTCCTATAATCCCATTACCGGTCAGCCAAAAGCGCACAACTACGCCTATCAGCAAACCACTGGTGGCGCCTTTGCCGAGGACACCTGGAAGGTAAATCGCAAGACAACCCTTAACTACGGCATACGTTATGACAACTTCGGCAACGCCTATTCCAAGAATGGAACCGTGCTGGCTAACTTCCACCTCGGTCAGGGTCCGGACTTTGGCACAGCGGTGGCGAATGGCATCGTGACGCAGCAAAGCCATGTCTACGACCATGATCTGAATTACGTCTTCAGTCCGCGAGCCGGATTCGCTTACTCGCCGGACGAGGGCGCCAAGTGGCTGGTACATGGCGGCATCGGCCTTTATCACGACTACTTTACGTTGGGGAATTCTGAAAATGGTCTAAGTGGGAACCCACCCTCCTTCGTGACGCCGACCTTTTACAACAATGGTTCGACCTCAGCGCCCATCTTTAGCCTGGCCACGCAGAACACATATCCATTCGGCTATATCTACCCCGCTTTTGGCGGTCAGCCGTTGAATGCGAAGGGAGGGCTGGCCGGATCACAGATCGCCATTGGCGGAGTAGACGAAAATCTGAAGAGCCCCTTCACCCTCAACTTCAATGTCGCGATTGACCGCCAGATCACACCGGACATCGTGGTCAGCGTAGGCTACGTGGGCTCACATTCCGGCAACCTGGTGATTGGCGGCGGCAACACCAGCAACACTGCCTACGGCAACGATGTGAACGCTTTCCAGGGCGACCTGATCCAGCACCTCGCCTGCACGGAAAACGCCACGACTAATAGCTGTACCGGCGTGCAGACCCGGCTCAATACCAGCTTCGGCAGTATCAACTATGCGTTCAATGGAGCGATCGGCAACTATAGCGGTCTTATCGTATCGACGCGCGGCCGGTTCGCGCGAACGGGCTTCCTGACTGCCTCCTACACGCACTCTCGTTCACAGGATGACTGGCAGGTGTATCCCGTTGCCAATCCTTACTATCAGTTCTATTCGCCCTCGCCGTACGACATCCCGAACCGCTTTTCGCTTGGAGCGTCGTATGAACTTCCTGGCGCGAATCTTGCCAGCCGATGGGAAAAACGAGTGTTAGGTGGCTGGACGCTCGCCGGGACAACGGTACTGCAGTCAGGCCAGCCTTTCACCGTTTACACGGGTGCGCCCTTTGCCGCGCAGGAGATCAATCCAGCTCTTGGCGCCACAGCGGGCAATCTGAAGTATGCATCCGGCAGTGGCGACTTCAATGCGGATGGCAACAACAACGACTATCCAAATGTCATTTCTTACAAGCAGCCACACAACCGCAGTGCCTATCTTCCTAAGAACGGCGGCCTTTTCGGCTCATGTTCAGGCGGCGTGCTGCCGTGCGGCAACTTCACGTTGCCGACCTTTGGCACAGAAGGCGATGAGACACCTGACCAGTTTCGGAATGCCGGCTATGCAGATACAGATATCACTCTCAAGAAAATCACGGCGATTACGGAGGAGGTCAAGCTTGAACTTAGGCTTGACACCTTCAACGTCTTTAATCGTGTGAACCTGGTTAATTCCAATTCTGCTGTTACCACTGGCGTTGGTCTTGGCACCCTTCCCGGACTAGACACCAACCTGCAGGATGGAGGTTTCGGCCAAAGCCCAAGCACCTACCCTGCACGCAACATGCTCGTAGCAGCACGCATCACTTTCTAGCCTCGCGCATCACACTCATCCCGCTTCCCGCCGTCGGGACGGCTGGAAGCGGGCTTCCTGTGGGTGTCGAGCGCAGATAAAATCTCGGCTGCCCTTCTCGCCAGGATGGGCAGGCTTGATAACGGCAGAAGCTATGTCAGCAGTACATTCGCTCTAGTATTTCAGTGTGGCAACGAATAACGGATGACGGCAGTCATCGCCCCCTATGGGAACAGGAGATCGAATCGTGAACGGAGGGCTCGACCGGCGCCAGTTCCTGCACCTGCTTGCCGCTGCAGGAATCACATCTCAGCTACCCTCTTCTGCTGAAGGAAGTACAACGCAGCAGAGTGTAAAGCTACCCACTGGTGCCTACAAGCCCGGACGAATAGAGAATGACTATTCATCGTTCCTGCCAGGAGAGCGAGAAGCTCTAGCTCAGGTCCCGCAAATGCGCAAACCTAGCTTTAATGGTATCGAGGCGATGGTGGATGGCGACTGGCGGGAGTTGGCGATTAACCAGAGTTTAAGTGGGTGGCAACTGCTGTTTGTAGGAAGTATGAACGGTGTCTCCACAGCAGTGTTCGAAAAGCGGGTGACTCACCAAGGGGCCATTGCCTATGTCACCGAGCTGGGAGGCACGATTGCCCTGATCCCCAAACAAGTGGGCAAGCTTGAGCACATCCGTCCTCGACCGACGAACACTCCTCACGGCGTTGAACTCAGTCGCACTCAGGTGCCGGGCCCCGACGTTACGGGCGAGTATCTACTCCGATCGACGGAAGACCCTTGCTATGAAAACGTCGCCGCCCTGGGCGCGGAATACATTGGATGGTCACTCGTAGCGAACGAAGAAGCAGGCCCTCTTGCATCCATTTACCTTGATGCGACCGCGCAAAGTCGGCACCCGATGAGGGACCCGCAGGAGCAATGGGCGCCCGACCTAGACGGACCACTCTTCAACCCGGTTGATTATTTTCCCTTTGCTGATCCGGACCACTATCGCTATCAGCCAGGCTGGAGCAAGCGAACCCTGCTGGGCGGCTTTCTTCCTGTCGCGTGCACGGGTGTTTGGAATGCAGAGCATAAGGCCGGCTACGAGGTCATTATGCTTCTACCTCCAGGCTCTGACAAGCAACCTATTGCGCGCGTGCGCCTGCAACCAAGTGTCAAGATGACTGCCACCGAGACGGAGGAGGCTAGTAGCCTTCATGAGCATTTCTGGCATGGCTCGGCCGCGAGTTTTTACGAAAATCTGCTCGGCATCTGGAATCACTGGAGCAATTTCTACGAAGCCTCCATGCCGGTCGAGATCCCGGATCCCTGGCTATTGAACGCCGCACGCGCCGGCATCACACTCTGCCGCTGCTCCTATCGCGGACTTGATCCGACCTACCAGATCGGCGAAGGCGCTTATACCAAGATCCCAGAACGCAGCCATGCTCTCTTTCCTGTGGCGCAATACGAGTTCATCTGGGCCCACCAACTCTGGGGGTTGACGACGGCAAGTGATGCTTACTTCCAGCACTATCTCGATAGCTATATTCTGCCCGACGGCAACTTCCTCTACAACACACAGGACCAAGTAGAGGGCCCATTAAATGTTGGACTCTTCCTTTGGAACTCAGCGCGCAGCTACTGGTACACAGGCGATGGTGACGCAATGCGCAAACGTCTGCCCATCCTGGAGCGGATGCTGGGCTACATTCTGTCGCGCTATGAATACAGCAAGGAACAGTACCCGCTTCCGGACCGTCGATATGGTCTCATCTGGGGCTCGCCTGAAGCCGATCTGGGTGACACGAATAATGACACGCCCAACTCCCATCCGTTCTACTACCAGAACGCCGCATGCGTGTGGCGCGGCCTTCATGAGCATGCTTTCGCTTTGTCCCAGTTGGGATCGATCGAAGGCAACGCTGAAATGATTGCCCTGGGAAAACGCTATAGCAACCTCGCCGAAGAGATGCGCACCAACATCCGTGTCTCGCTTGCAGCCACGATCGCAGCAGGTAATCCTGCGATGCGGAGCGCCGGGATCACTCCCTTTGAAACCAATGACACGCGCCGACTGCCTACGGAGCTGTCCAGCTATGAGAATCACCGCTTCATGATGGACTGGTTCCTGGCCGACTGGGGTGATCCGGCGCTCGATCTGGGACATCTTCATCATCGCGAACTGGCAGGCCAGCAGATCTGCGGGATCCACACGGATGGAGATGCCCCCCGAACAAGCAACTTCATGGCGCATGGCACCCTGGCGGTTCGTATTCGGCAGGAAGATTACCGGCCATTCCTGCTTACTCTCTATACGCTCCTGTGCTACGCTGCCGATTCCGGTAATCGCTATTCGCCTGAGGATGCGTATATTCCTGGCAGCTATCCCGGCGAGGGCAGCCCTTATGGCTGGTCAGCAGCGGTGAACAGCGCTCTGCAGCCTACGCTGGGACTTCGTTGGATGCTCTGTTACGAGCAGAGCGATCAACCGCTGTGCCACTTGCAGAAGGGAACACCGAAACACTGGTTTACGCAGGGTAAGCGGATTCGTGTTCGCCGCTGTCCTACGCGCTGGGGCATCATCTCCTGGAGCACGGAAGCCATAAGTGACCATGACTGGCGCGTGGAGCTTGAGGCGCCTGTGGGCTTCGCCGCGACCCTCGCTATCCACATTCACCCTACGGACAACGCCCACCTCCGCAGCTCCTCCGCCGGCACTTTAGCCAAGGATCGCGTCAACGTTACGCCAGCCATGTTCGCCCTCCAGTCGCATCTCGTCATCACCATCACGGCTGCTGCTGCCTTGTAACAGACGGAAATCACTTGCTTTCCGTGAGCTGATAACGGCTCAGTTGCTGCGTTCGCGCGAGATCACTTTTCTTTGCCTGCTCCATCCGCTTTACCAGTGCAGGTACGGCCGCCTCGTCCCCCAACTTATGCTTCGCCCGGATCTCTGCGAATAGCGCAACGGTGTCATTAGGGTTCCGCGCCAGGGCGAGTTCAGCCTGTCGCTCGGCAAGCGCCGGTTGCTCAGCGCGAAGGTAAAGTTCGGCGAGCAGGTCGATGGCCGGCTCGTAGGCGGGTTCGAGCGTGCATGCTTTTTTCGCGACCATGATAGCTTCTTTCAGGTTTGTGCCCGCCTCTGTATTGGCATCTGTGGACGTTGATTCAGACAGCGCCTCGGCCAGCAAATACTGAAGCAGCGCGTCCTGTGGGTGGACCTGCGCCTGTTGGCGGAAGAGCGCAAGCGAGGCAGCAGTCTCATGCTTCTGCGTTTGCAGGATACCAATCGCGTCCATAGCGAAGGAAAGCTGCGGATCGAGTTGATGCGCGTGCTGAAAGTCTGCATCTGCCTCAGCAATCTGCGAGAGTTGCACGTGAAGCACGCCGCGGCTTACATAGAGCGGCGCGGCGTTCGGCAACCGGCTAATGCCCGCATTGATCATGTCGATCCCCACCTGAAACGACTGGTGCGCATCCGCCAGGCGCGCAAAGGCCAGATAATTATCTACGTTCTCAGGATTGAGCAGGATTGCATTGCGCAGCAGATTGACGGCGCTTGGTGTATCGCCGGTCTCTTCGGCTATCCGGCTGCCGAGCACCAGCGCGCGCTCTGCAGTTCCCTCACCGTCGCCCCTGCCGCTTTCATTGCTATATCCACCCCCATGATCCACCTCGATCAGTGACTCAAGAGTTGCGAGCGCATCCTTGAGTTGGCCTGCCTTTTCCTGCACTACTGCAAGGTCGTAGGTTGCGTCCTTACTAGGGTGCTCACGGGAAAGTTCCGAGAAGGCCGCGACAGCTTCGTTCCATCTTTCCGTGCGAGCGAGGCATGAGCCGTAGGCAAGGAGTAGATCTGGTTGCTGGGGGAACAATGCTCTGGTTGCCTCGAAGTGAGGCATTGCCGCTACACAATCGCCATCGTGCGCCAGCATCGTGGCCAGCATTGCATGGCTGGTATTGTCGTCCGGCCGAATCGAGACAATACGGTCAAGCAGTGCGATGGCAGCGTGATTGCCTGCTGCAAACTCCAGCTGCGCGGCTCCTTCCAATGCGGGAAGAGACGAAGGGCAGAGTGCTAGTGCATGCTGAAAGCTTCTGAGCGACTCGTTCGAACGATGCAATGTATTCAGCGCGACGCCCTGGAGCGACAGCAGTCGGCAATCGCGCGGAAAACTTCGCAGTTCCGTCTGGCTCAGCATAAGTGCGCCGGATGAATCACCCGCGCGAAGTTTCGCGACGATAGCAGTAATATCGGCGGTACCGGCTTGCGACTGCGCCATGGCGAACGTGGCAAAAAGCGTGAGGCATATACCGGACAACCGCCATCCACTCCCGCGCAGCCTGGATGTCTGCACTTCTCTTATCGACGCTGCGCTCGTCTTGATCGCAACTCCGCTATGCATGTAGATTATGCGCACTACATCAACCACTTAGCTTTCCTTTTTGGCCGCCACAGGGAACGCCGTGATCCGAAGCTTCGCAGCGGCATAGGGAACCAGCGTTATAGTCTCAAGCCCTCCATCTGCCTGGGCAGGACTTTCAGGAACAAGCCCGGCGACCCCGTCGACTGCGCGCCATGCCGATATCTTCCGTGCCGGCACTTTGAGCGTTACAGGAGCATCTTCCATGCTGAATGGTACTGCCCCCACCTTGCTCAGCGTTTCTGTAATTCCATGTCCTGGCGACTGAGGATCAAGAGCAAGTGCATAGTTCCATTGCGTCGTCGGATACACTTGCCAATCCGCTGTCATGCCGCGGTCGCGCAGTTTCAGCCAGTCCGTGCCGATCCCGTAGGAAAAGACCAAGGGACCGCGCTCTACCGCGACCGATCCGCGAAAGCCGGTCGTCACGCGTGGCTGCATGGGGAAGGTGATGTCAATCTTGTCACCATGCTTCCACTCTCTGTCGATGCGGGCGAAGCTTCCCGGCGACGCCGCAGGCTCGGCCTTTCCGTTGACAAGAATCGTTCCGCCTTCTGCCCAGGCAGGGATGCGCAGTCGCAACGGGAAGCGAAGCGGTGACTGTGGCTCGACCGTGATCTGGATTTCGCCGCGGAAAGGATAAGTCGTTTCTTCAACGACATGCACCGGCACTCCCTGTATCACTGTATGTACCTCGCATGGCGCATAGGCGACAGCGACCATGCCATCGTCAGGAGAAGCCATCCAGAGGCTCGCGGTCAACTTCGGCCATCCCTGGTGATAGTTCGCCGTACAGCAGCCAAAATTTGGTTCAAGTCCGTAGAGGTTTGATTCAGGCCCGTCGGTGGTCCAGGGTTCGCGGTGCAGACTACACTCCACCTGGTTCGGCTCCTGGTTATATTGATGCGCCCACATATCGTCGGTGAGAGTGCCGGGAAGCGCGTTGAAAGCAACCTTCTCAAGCCGATCACCGAGCGTTGCATCGCCGAGAATGCCCATTGCGACCTCGAGCGAAAACATCGTCTCTACTACCGTGCAAAGCTCCGAGCCTTGTGAGGGATTCGGTCCGGCCAAATGTTCATCGCAGGAGAACATCCCGTTCGGCAGGCCATGGTATTTGTCCAGCTCAGACAGCATCTGCAGTACGGCCTGGCGGTCGATGGAAGAGCCTGAAACCAGCGACCAGACAG
Organism: Acidobacteriaceae bacterium; assembly: GCA_963692885.1. Lineage (GTDB taxonomy): Bacteria > Acidobacteriota > Terriglobia > Terriglobales > Acidobacteriaceae. The sequence continues at coordinate 4,492,989 of OY843586.1, read as the reverse complement.
GCCCGGTCTTGATGGCCTGACCATTGTTGACGCCGTGGGTCGCCAGGGCCATTTCGTTCAGCCCGTTGCCTCCTGTGCTAAGGCCTATCTTTTCGGCCGTGATGCGAGCCTTGTACTGAAAGTTCGCGAAGTCGGCCACCCAATCATATCCCTGCGCGTGCAGCAGCCGGGCAAGCTGCAACAGGCTGGGGTCGCCAGTACGCTTATAGAGCCACAGAACGCTCAAAACCTCATCCTGCCAGCGAAACCGCCCCCAATCACGCAATGGCCGCCGCGGAAGTTCTGCAAGCTGGTACTGGAAATACCGCTGCATGAGTGAAATCACGCGTGGGTCGCCGGTTGCTTCCTGGTACTGGGTCAGCACCTTCAGCATGACAATGCGTGGCCACCAGTCGTTGTTGCTGCGCGGGCCAAACATGCCATTTGAGGATTGGGAACCAAGCGTCCAGTCGAGATAGCGCTGCGCCTTCGCTTTCAATGCCGCATTGTCCAGCAAATAGGCCAGTGGAACGAGTCCATCGAGGTAGTAGGGACCGCGCTCCCATGACTCACCTGTGCCGCCAAGCCAACCACTGTTCGGACCCACATCCGGCCATGTTTCGTCGAGATGCCCACTTAATCCATTTGCCTGTATCTCCAGCTGCGCACGCAGCCAGCCACGCGGGCGCACCGCCCCGAGCGGCAGCGGGGTAAAGGCTCCGGGCAGAAGATGTGAGCCGCTCGCCTCTGACATAGCAGGTAGCTTGTCACTGACTGCGGCTAATGAGGGATAAGTAGTTTCTTGCCACGCCGTAGCAATGGTGGCGACTCCAAGCTGTTTGATAAAGCGGCGGCGACTAGATGAGGTGTAGAAGGTCATCGAGAAGAAGAGTCCTCCATAGAGCCGCGATGTTACGCGTCAGCCAGCCCCGCGATAAGACCCGAATGATCTATGCGGCTCTAGCGAATTGTATGGTTGTCCATGAGCACGGAAATTCACGATGAGTAACGTGAAGAACAAGGAACGGCTGCCCGCTTTCCCTCGACGATGTCTCTAAATTCATGGTTGATTCAGCTCGCTAGTCTTGTCACTCCGTTTGATAGCCCTGACGTCCAAGCGCAAGTGTGATTAGCACTGCTACTCACGTGAACTTCTCTGCTGGATGCATTCTGTGATGCACCCTCATCATTCCCGCAGCCAGCGCGAGATGGCCGAAAGAAGACCACTTCGAACGACTAGGCAGATAACCCATTGGGCAAGTGTACGATAAGGTCATGATCGTACCTAGAATGTATAGAGGGTTGCTGCCATTCTCCCGTGAAGTGGAGCTTGATCCGCGTAAGCATGCTCGTCTCGATCATGGCTATGCCGTAACCAGCCATTCCAGCCAGGGGCAAACTGCCGATCGCGTCTTGATTCACGTCGACACAGAGCTTGGAGCCAAAGACCTGCTCAATAACCGCATGGCCTACGTTGCCATCTCGCGCGGAGCCTATGACGCGCAGCTCTTTACTAATGACAGCGAGAAGCTCGGAGTGGCACTGGGCAGAGATGTCTCGCACCGGAGCGCTCTCGCGCCGGAGGTGCAGCCCCAAGAGGAGATTGCGCCCAAAACAGGAGATCGAGCACAGCCACGGCTGGAGAATTGGTTTGTAGCTCCTACCTGCCCCGGATCCTGGGAGCGTAGCCTATGCAGTTTATCTGTTCAGGCCGCAGCCGCTGACGCGGTGCCTTCGGCAGCCTTGACAGACAAACTGGATCGGCCAAAAGCGGCTGGCTATTCCGGGCAGGTAGGAGCAGACAAGCAATACCGCTCATCCTTCTAAAGCCGATAAAGTTCCGCTTAGGTGACACCTATTAGTGTCAGTCCGGTTCGACTACAAGGATTCGGACCTTTCGTTTGCCAGGCTCTAGAACAAGGCCGTATTTACTTTTCAGTTCAGAGATTAAAACGTCGGGACGATCATCACGATACTCAAGCTCGAAATCGTACTTGCCAGGAAGAGAAGTCTCATCAACAACAGGCATTCTGGTCCAATTGGGTAGAGCTTGCGCGAGCTTTGCTGTTGTCTGTTTATGAAATGTGATGTGACCTCTTCGGAACTCGAACACTTCAGGGCTTGCAGAGGGAGACAATAACTGCGAGTGATCATTCTTGAGCACTAGTACGTCGCGATCCTGATCCTCCCACGTTGTGCGAAATCCGAACGTGCTTTGTAGGGTCGATTGGAAAGTGGGAAACAAAGCATTCTCTCGCCCCTTAGGAACGATGATCACCGCCCTATAAAAGAGGCTGGGTTCTTTGACACGCATATCTACGTGGAAGGAATCTGTTTGCCACGCATACTGGATCATGGGATTGAGCGACAGTCCGTCACCGCTAATTCGGTTGGAACCTGGCTCATGAATGATCCCGCCTCCACTGACCTGTATAGGCTTTATGATCGCTTCGAAAGTTGGTTGTACGCCATCCTGCCAAGAGATCTGAGTCTTATCCCAATCAAGGTCCATAGGTTTGCCAAGTGCAGGCAGTGTGGCTGATGAACCTTTTAGAAGGCCTCTGAGGTACTTGGGAGTAATATTGTCCCCTGAAGTCAGGGCGACAATGCGTCCTTGAGGGTCGACAACTGCCGATACGGGGATTTCGTATACCCCAAAAGCTTTGCTCGTTGGACTATCAATTCCATCGACGTAGGTTGGAAGTTCAATATGCTTACGGCTTAGGAAATCTTCTACTCGAGGAGCCTCATCCATAGCGACTGTTAAGAATTTCACCGGCTGCCCTTTGAACTCTTGTTCTAGAGCGGCTACTTTAGGCAGTGCGACGACACATGGCCCGCACCACGTAGCCCAAAAATCGATCACAACGTATTTGCCACGGTAAGTCTCCCAACCTTTAAACTGCGGAGCCGCTCCAATCGGCTTAGCCGTGATGGCGGGTGCTGGAGCTCCTACTTTTAGAGCCTGCGAAAGTGCCGCAATACAGCAAAATGCATTCATCAACAAAAACAGACGAAGCCTTTTTCGGAGCATGTGACGCATTCTAGCGCGCACATGAGATTTCCGCAACGCAGAAGGATCGATGTAGGTCTGCGATACTATTGCCGCTGATTGCGTCTACAAAGTAGTCGGTTGAACAGCATTCTCGATAATTAGGAAGTCGCGTTGCCGTATCTCTTTCGTGAGAGTGAGGCCAAGTTGATCGTGGAGTGACGTTCGCAGCGAATCCACGTTGCCATTCTCCCAATGAAGATCAAAGTTGTAGTAGCCACCCAAGCCTGTTTCGTCAACGACTTCAACACCCCCGACTGCCCTTTCGACTGTAGCGATAACTGCACCCATGGGTGTGGCAACTCCAGATAACTGGCCAGGATGTGGATGGAATCCACGCGAAGGCGCTGCGCTTGACACATGCATTCCGTTGCCGTTTCCGTTTAACACGTAGACGCTTACCGGTCTCGACTCGGTCTTTATCTTCAAGGAAAAAGCGGCTGTTAAGGTCTGTTCTAGTAATAAATTACGAAGATCCTCTCTCCCTGCCGGCACAGTGATGGACGCATCGTAGAGGTTCTGATTGAACCACTCTGGAGCAACCATGCGATCAAATCGAATGTTTTTCGCATAATGGAGAAGCGTTCCGGCAGTAACGCCGTAGTAGGCAATCTCGCCTCCCTCCTTGCCGAAGACTGCGCCAGGTGAATAACCAGAAATTGCCGCAGGGGCAGCGGGCCGTATCAGGCATTGCAGCAATGCAGGCGGAGTACCTTTGTTTGAACTTATGCTTGCAACTGCTGGCTTGATCGCAACGACCGTCTTAACAAGCGCCTTTCCTGCAATCAGTTCATCGATCAGGGATGCCGTGACCTGCCGCGGTTCCACGGCGTCTCGCAACACCCCGCTAGGATCAATCAATATTGTCTGTGGACGCGCCAGAATACCGTATTTTGTGAATGTAGCCCCATCTGCATCAATGCCAACCCAACCACTCATTTGCCGCTTTTGCAGAAAAGCCTGAACCACTCCAACGTTCTCATCTGTGATGGAAAGAAAGACGACCGGCTTGCCGCTGAATTGTGCTGCCATCTCGTTCAGATGCGGGATAGCTTCGATGCACCCGCCACACCAAGTTGCCCAGAACTCCAGGACGACAGCTTTTCCACGAAGCCCTGCTAGGGTGCGCGAAGCATTGGCAGGAGCCTGCAACACCTGATTAATTTGCACTTCTGGCGCCTTTTTGTTCGCGGTAGGCGTTACGTTTTGTGCAACGCAGCTTATGAACGAAAGCATGGTTGCGGATATAAGCAAAGTCCTCATCAAAAGCCCATCTTTGGTCGCAAGAAACCCTCGCCCAAAGCATAAATGACGTTGATAACTTTGGGCAGTATCTACGACTGAGATCGCCAACCGATGTTGTCGTGGGTGACGCAACTAAGCGCCTCAACAGGCTCTCTAGGTTCCGATCGTCGAGTCGGAATATACTCGGCTCGAGGATTTGTCGATGCGGTATGTCCGGGATCTCCTGTGCGGTGCAATTCTCTTAATACTGTTTCTCCATCAGGTAAGGTCGGCCGAGGCCCAACAGACAGACTCCATTACCCCTACGACCATCCATGTGACTTCCCGCCTGGTGTTTTTGGATGTCACGGTGGTCGACAAAAAGGGACACCCGGTGGTGAAGGGGCTAACCAAGGACGACTTCACCATTACAGACGACAAGAAGCCGCAGCGGATCTTCTCGTTTGAACCGCCCGACAGGCATGTGGAGGATGCGAGCCAGACTTCAGGGGATACTGCAAGCCAGCCGCCTCTTACCATTTACCTACTCGATCTGCTCGACTCGGACTATTTGGACTTCGCCTACATTCGCAACATGATGCGGAATTACCTAATGGCGCAGCCATCGCAGTTAAGGGCGCCAGCGGAGCTGATGGTGCTCGGAAATCAGTCGCTCGAGATGGTGCAGGGCTTTACACAGAGCAAGACCGATCTGCTGTATGCGCTAGACCATGTGGCCCCTGTCCTGCCGTACAAAGATACGCCATTCTTTGTTCCGGAACGCTTCGTACAGTCTGTCGACGCTCTGCAACAGATTGCACTCCAAAATAGGGGAGTTCCCGGGCGGAAGAATATTGTGTGGGTAGGCAATGGCGGCCCCGGCATCCTGCTCATAGGACAACCAAGTACTATGGTCGATCAGCTGAACCAGTACGTTCACGACACCACAAATATGCTGGTAGATTCGCGCGTCAGCCTGTTCCTCATCTATCCCGGATTGAAGGTCCTGGCCGGCTTCAACATGAATGAAAAGTCCGCTAACGCGGATATCAGCGACAACAATCCATTTCCGCACGACATCAATTTTGGCGTCTTCGTAAAGGAGACCGGCGGCAGGCTTTTTTACAATCGTAACGATATCAGTGATGAGATTCAGCAGTCAGTGGATCTTGGCTCGGAGTATTACACATTGACCTACCAGCCAGAGCAGACGTCTGCAGATAAGGTGAATGGCAGGTTCCGCCATATTCACGTCGCTTTACGCGATCGGAACCTGCGTGCGATGACGAAAGAAGGCTACTTCACCCTCGATAAAAATGAGGGCGCTAGTCCCCAGCAGCAGAGGATGGTCGATCTTTCCGAGGCTGCGCGGTCTAGTATTGCCTTCAACGCTCTCGGCGTCTCGATCACTGATTTGTTGCGTCATCCTGATACCAATACGGCGCAATTCACGGTTCTTTTGTCCTCGAAAAATCTTGAATGGCATCCGACTGCTGATGGGAGAAGCCGTGTCGACGTCATGACCGCAGCTGCCAGTCTCAATGGACGTAATGACTTCATCGCCTCGAGGATCCAGAACTTCACAGCCACTGCAAACAATCAAGATCCCGCAAAACTTGCCAGTGCAGTGACACGCATTCCGATGACACTGAGGATTCCACCGAAGACACAGACGGTGCGAGTTGTTATTCGACTCTCAGACGATGGGAGAACCGGGACGGCAGAAGTGACGCGGAAGGCTCTGGACGGCGCCCCGCAGGCACCCACTCCCGATCCAAAGCTCCTCACGCACCGGCCTTATCGCTGAGCAGCGGACTTTTGGATCAAATCAGCGGCTTCCCTGCCCTGTGTACGCTCCTAAAACACGAACGGTAATTGGGCATCAGAGGAGATCCTGGATTTGTCGGGAAAGTGATGCGCTTAAATCTTCAGAAGAGTCGTACCCGGAGTGAATGACTCTCAGAATGCCCGATTTATCCAAGATATAAATCACTGGAAGGCTCGTTGTTCCAAGACTTCTAGCTGTTTGTCCCCATGAATCGTCTGCAGCAGGAGAGTCAATAGCACCTTGAAGCTGCAAGTGCCTTCTGTTCAAATATGCCCGGTCTTTCTCGGGTGTTTCCCCATGATTTCCTGAGTTAACAGCGAGGATCAGGACGTTAGGATTGTCACGATATCTGTCTTGCACAGCCGCGATTTTTGGTAGCTCCTGCTGGCACGGCGTGCACCAGGTTGCCCAAAAGGCTAGTACAACTACGCGCCCCTTCAACTTATCTGCAGTGATAGTTGTGCCATCCAGAGTCTGGACGCTGAAGGAATTGATTGTCTGGCGCACGTGGACGTAAGCCCTTCTCTCCATCGAGTCGGGAACTGTTTTGAAAATAACGACTGAAGCCGCGATCGCGGCAGTACATCCCAAAGCCAAACCATATCGAGCCTTTCCCTCTGCCCCCAGCCGACGCATCGTCATTCCTACTGCTGCAGTGAGACTGCCGAGAATGACATACATCTGAAGAAAAGGAGGAGCGGTTAGCGCAATGCGTAATTCTTTGAGAGCGATGGCGGGGACGATACCACCAACCAATATAAGAAAAAAATGGAGGGCCATTTTTCCGGTGGGCACTCCCGCCCGAAGATACCCAGCTATGAAGAAGGCTACGCAAACGGCCAGTAGAAAAGATCGTATGTCCTGATGTTCTCGTGTGATGAACGACACAAGGAGAACGGTGAAAAAAGCAGCGAAGCCGCACAATGCGTCGAGGACGGCCTTTAATGCGAGTTTTGACTCGCGAGATCCCGTATCTGCTTTTGCCATCCGGACCCTCTTTCCACCTAACGACTCTTTGTCGGATACGCATGGCGGAATCGGTTGGTTCCAAGGAGCCCTTGCTGAACGTCCATGAGGTAGCCAACCTTCGATTAGAATTGCCTGCTTTTCACGCATGATAATCAACGATGGCCGCGATGCGGCCGCACCTGAGGATGAGAAGGGTTTTCGTTGACCTGAAGCGCGGGGTGGAGGAGACTTCAGTGGCGCACAGGTACAAGGGTCGCGGACTTATTGGTGGTTTAAACCCCGAATGATAATCTGACCCGCCGGCGGCTCACGTACACCTGATTGGTGCCTCTCTGAGCCCGTAGAACAATATGCCACTATCGCCGCTGGCTGCTTGTCCACATGGAGGAGCAGATGATAGAAGCGGTTGTAGAGAGGTGTGCTGGCATCGATGTCGGGAAAAAGTTCGTCCTGATTTGCGGTCACGATACCACTCCATGAAAGTTCGATGCGGAAACAAACGCGCCATAGTGGCACTCGGACATACGCTCCTCAAAACCATACACGCTGTTCTTTCAACAAAGATGCCCTACCAAGCAGATCCTCCGGTCGCGCCTCCCAGCCGGAATGCCGAACGTGCTCAGCACCACATACGTTGTTTGAAAAGCTCGGATACAACACGTTTGAGGTCGAGTAGAGCTACCTATTCTCAGAACAATGTCCTTTATCATGCGTAAAATGACCTAAGCAAGATAACTTAATCTATTCATCTTCTTCAGGAAAAGCGCATGGAACTTCTGGCGCTACTTCGTTAAGTCAGTAAGACTGACCGAAGGATCTTGCTAGGTTGTCCTTACAGAACGCTCCTCTCTGGAGTATGCTGATCGTTGATAGGTTCTGTGGGTGAGGGTTAGGACGCGGTCCTTTGGAATTGCTCTAGAAATGTCTGTCTTGCCCAAGAAGCGCGAATCACCATCGACCCATTGTGCGCAATACCAATGATAGTCGCGGTTGCGCCACCCTAAACTGGAGATGCGGAAGACATTGTCGAGGCAGAACGTCCGCATACTATCCAAGATTGTTGCGATATATACAGGTAATAAGCTGGCACCACAATTTGGGCTCACAATGCGCCGGCGGCAGACTATGCCGGCGCGCTTCTGGCAAGTTAGCGCTATTAATTCAGCCTATGCGATCACTTCTGAACAGGTTGAGATCAATAGCACAAACGCTTCTTCGCTTCATACTTAACGCCCTTCTGGTTGTAGAGCCGCTAGCGCGGATCAACGCCGATACATAGCGAATTGGCTGAGGACTGCTTTGGGAGACTATCTGACTATTGGCTAATGTATAGTCTGCCTACCCCACGTTACTTGTGGCAAGCCCGGGAGAAGTACAGATGGCTTTTACTGTCGTCGAAGTACTGACAGCAAATCGTCGCGTAAACTTCGTGCTTGAAGCGGTAGGCGTAGAACCATCCATTGTGTAATACATGGTTGGCGTCGGGCTGGCACATCCAAGACCTACATTCTGTGTCGTTGAATAAGTGCCTGCAACAGGATTGAAGGTTGGTGTAGAGGCCGCTTTTAGCTTGCAGGATGAAGAGTTGCTAGCGCTCAATGCCGCTCTCGATGAACTGGCTACACGCAGTGCACGCCAGGCACAGATGGTAGAGTGCCGCTTTTTCTGGGCCTCAATGTAACTGACACGGCTTAGTACTAGGCGTGTCTGCGTCGGCGGTCGATCGCGATCGGCGTGCGGCAAAGGCTTGGCTGGCGAGCAGGATACGGCCCGACAGCGGTTAGTATCCGCCATACTGCAGGCGCTGTTCCATTCAGTGGGCAGTGAGCGCAGAATCGCCTGAAGTAATCCATCCATTCTGCTGAAGGAGAAATTGCATGCATAAAACTGCGCGGTCTGAAACACAGAACGCAGCCTGGGAACGTGTGCAGACAGTGTTCCATGAAGCGCTGGAGCAGCCGGTGGAGGGTCAGTGGTGCTTTGTCGAGAAAGCTTGCAAAGACGATCCCTCAGTACTACGAGAAGTATTGTCCATGCTGGAGGCAGATGCGGTCGGCAGCCGTTTTCTCGATGCAGGTGCGGCAGGCATGGCGGAGCGCATGCTCAGCCATGCTTTCAGTACGAAGGACTTCAAGTCTTACAAACTGATCCGGCTGCCGGGCGAGAGCGGTATGGGCGTGGTGTGGCTGGCACGCCGCGAGGAGACAGACGCCCCGGTGGCGATCAAGTTTCTACCGCATGCAGGCCTTTCGCCCGCCCGCCGTGATCGATTTGCACTTGAAATCAAGTTGCTGGCAAAACTGCGTCATCCCTATATCGCCCGACTATATGACGCTGGCACACCCGACGACGGAACACCCTGGTTCGTAATGGAGTATGTCGAAGGCTTACCTTTGAACGACTACTGCGAAGACCTCGCGCTTTCGCTAGAGGCGAGACTGCAGCTCCTCCATCAGGTCTGTGAGGCTGTGCAGTATGCACATGGCCGGGCGATTGTGCATCGCGACCTGAAGGCCAACATCTTGGTGGAAAAGGATGGCACGCCACGATTGCTCGATTTTGGAATCGCGCGTGGCAGTTACAGAGGCTCGAAGAGAATCCCGATGGAAATGGTGCAGAGAAGACACGGTTAGTTTGCGGTTTTATTCGCCGGACTATGCGGCTCCGGAATGGATCAGTGAGGGTGAAGTCGGCCTGCATATGGATGTGTATGTGCTTGGCGTCCTCTTGTATCAATTGTTGACGGGCGTGTTGCCGTTCGAGCAGGAACAGGATCAAAGCGAGCTGACCACCTGGGTAATGCGCGGTAAGCCTTCAGTGCTGGGGCTCAACAGATTCAGTTGAATAAGACGCACTGGAATGACCTGGACGTGCTCTGCTTGAAAGCGATGCATAGTGATTGGGAACAACGTTACCCATCTGCAGAAGCATTGCTACGTGATCTGGATCACTACGAGCGGAATGAGCCGCTGGAGGCGAGACCTGATCGTGCCAGCTACTGGGTTCAAAATTTATCGCGCGGCATCACTCTGCGCTGCTGGCGGCTGCCAGCGTGAGGGTTTTGATCGTAGCGTTGGTTGTCTTTTTCACGTTGCGACTGGCGAAAGTGCGCAACGTGGCCCTGGCAGAAGCAGCCAGATCCCAGCAGTTGCAGCGATTCATGCTGAATTTATTTGGAGACAACGAGAAAAGCGCTGCACCCTCAAACGATTTGCGAGCGGTCACCTTACTGGATCTTGGTGCCGGGCAGGTTGATTCTCTTCAAAACGATCCTGATACCCAGGCCCAGCTTTACGAGGTTCTAGGCCGGATGTATGACATGCTTGGGGATTACTCTAAGGCTGGCGACCTGCTTGGGCGTGCTCTTGAGAAGCAGAAAATCGCGCATGGAACGGATAACAACGGATTTGTGGATCTGCTGACAATACGAGGTATTGTGCTCGCCGATCAATCGAAGTTTGATGAGGCGGAGCGATCTTTGCAAGAGGCATTTGCGTCGGCCAAACGTCGCTTGCCAGCAGATGATCCGGAGATGATTTATGTCGAGGCGGCTCTCGGGAGGGTCGCAGGAGCAAGCGGCTCCTATCAAGAAGCAGTGACCTGCTTCAGCCGGTTCTCGCTCGTACGGCTCATACCGAAGAAGAAAAAGAGACCACGGGGCAAAGTCTTGCTTCACTGAGTGCGGCCCAGTATTCGTTGGGGCAATATGAAGCTGCCGAGATCACGGAAGAAAGAGCATTTATCTTTGATCGTAGCTTTTCGGGGAACTCCATCCGCGCGTCGCAGAGGTCTTGCTGAACATGGCGAACAACGAAGCAGCCCTCTATGACTATGCGAAAGCAGAGGCTGATGATCGGCAAGCACTCTTTATCCTGACGAAGTGGTATGGCGATGAGCATCCAGATACCGCAACAGCAATGACCCATCTCGCGTCCGTGTTAGGTCTTGAAGGCAAGGATGATGAAGCCTATACCGTTGCTGAAAAGGCACTTGTCATTGAAAAACGCATCTATGGTAGCGAAGACACTTTGCTTGCCCAGACAATGGTCGTGCTTGGCCGCGTCGAAGTAAAACGGCATGCATACGCAAAAGCGCGCGAAACGTTTTATCGAAGCCCAACACATATTCGAGTCACTTTTCGGACGTACGAACTATCTGGTGGCGATTGCCAAGGCTGCTCTTGGCGATGTCTATACCCATGAGGGAGACCCAACGCACGGCGAAATTCTGCTTAGGGAAGCACTTGCCATTTTGGAACAGAAAATGCCCGCAGCCAATCCACACCTCACGCGTGTACGGGCCATGTTGGGAAACGCTTTATTTTCACTCGATCGCTATGCGGAGGCGAAAGAACAATTAAAGCCTGCTCTGCAGGCGATGACGAATCATCCCAGCGAATTCGACACTGAATTGCGAGCCACTCATCAGGAAATGTCAAACGATACGTGCCGCTGAACGCATGCCTGGAGGGTAGGATCTTTCGTTGAAGCGAATCACCAAAGTGTCGAAGAGCACCAACCCAAAAAATAGAGAAACGAGCAGATTTCCGCTTGCTAACGTTTGTTGTTCGCGCATACTATCGTGGCGCGAAATCGTGAGGGACTTGTGGACGGACCTGAAAGCCATTACACAGCGTGCAGACAGCGCGTTTTCGTACCAGACAGGCATATTTTCCGGAGGATTGAAATGCAAGAGGAGAGGCTAAACGATGGGGAATTCGCTCGCTGCTCGCAAGGATTGGCCAAATTTGTAAGGGCTTTCATTGCGGCAATTGTTGGCATATTCGTTGCTATAGCCTGTGGCGCACAAGGGACTACGAGCGCTGTTTACGGGGTTGTGGCGGATAACGCCGGAGCCGTTGTTGTAGGAGCCAGCGTGACCGTGACCAATACTGCGACTGGTATTGTTTTTCACGCGACCAGTGACGGTGCAGGCGCCTACCGAGTCACGCAGTTGCCACCTGGCCAATACACAATTGAAGTCACCCGTACAGGATTTCAGAAGGAAACCCTTCAACCCTTTACTTTGTTTGTCGATCAGCAGTCTCAGCAAAATATCACTCTCGGTGTCGGATCAGCCACGCAGAATGTGACTGTATCCGCTGCATCCCTGCTGCTTGATACTTCAACATCTAATCAAGGCCAGGTTATCGAAAGTCAGCAGATCCAGGACCTACCGTTGAACGGGCGCGATGTGTTGCAGCTTGCGCAGTTGTCAGCGGGCGTGACGCCCATTATTGCTGGTATGAGTTCACCGGCGTCGCAATGGACCGGTAACCAGACCGTAGCAGTCGCTATCGCGGGGCTGCGGGAGGATGATGTCAGCTATCTGTACGACGGTATTGAAACTCGCAATGCCTGGTATGGCGCGGAGGGTTTGCTACCTTCACCCGACTTCATCCAGGAGTTCAAGGTAGAACAATCAGGACCCTCTGCGGCCTTCGGGGCAGGCGGCGGCTTTTTGACTTATGTCACTAAATCAGGCACGAACGAATTCCACGGGAATGCCTATGAATACCTGCGGAACAATGATTTCGATGCGCGTAATTATTTTGATCAGGGCTCCGCACCCGCGTTCCATCAGAACCAGTTCGGCGCGAGCTTCGGTGGGCCGATCAAGAAGAACAAAATGTTTTTTTACGGGAATTATGAGGGCTTTCGGCAGATTTCACCGCAGGACCAGTTCTACAACGTGCCGACCGCTGCACAGCGCGCCGGCAATTTCAGTGCCGACACGAACCAGCTCTACAATCCTTATGTTCTGGATCCGACGACTAAGTCGGGCTACGCCATCCTGCCGGGAAATCAGGTAAAGCCGAGCCAGTTTAATCCCATCGGTTTGAAGATTCTGGATCTATATCCTGCTTCGAATGGTTCGTATGCCGGTGGCCAGAATTATTTCGACGTAGCGAACACCACGGATAACTGGAACCAGGAGAATATTCGTTTCGACTGGTCTATTTCGAGCAAGGACAGCGTGTTTGCGCGCTTCATCAATCAGAATCAAACGACCAATGTTGAAGACATCACGCCTTCCAGAGGAATCGTTTACCCTTCTGATCCGAAGAACTTGGCGGTCGGATGGACGCATGTATTTTCGCCGCGGCTGGTTAACGATGTTCGCTACGGCTGGGCTCATACGGCAGTTGGGGAACAGCGTGCCGATGGATATGACGCAAGCAAATCAAATCCACTTGGACTGATTGGAGAAGTCGATCAGCCTGGCTCGTATGGACCGCCGGGGTTCAACATCACAAACTATGCGAACCCAGGATCGACGGAAGGTACGGATATCGTTCGCGAAGGTCTGAATATGTGGACGGACGCCATATCGCTGCAAAAGGGCAAGCACCAGATCAGCGCAGGTTTTGATATCCGGTACGAGCCAATATTCATGTACGAAGATTGGGCAGCGACCTCGATATCCTTCAATGGTTCTTATAGCGGTGATCCAATTGCGGACCTGCTGCTTGGTGTTCCCAACTCGGGCTTCACCGCACTGGGCGATCCAACCATGAATCTGCGGATGTGGTACCAGTCCTACTACATTCAAGACAACTATCAAGTGAACCACCGTCTGAGTGTGAACCTCGGCGGCCGATGGGAGCATTTAAAGCAGCCGATTGAAACGCATAATCGCGTTGGCAGCTTTGACCTCGCCACGAATACAGATCTGACTTATCCGGACACCAAAATCCTGGGCCTTGGTCGTGCGATGGTGAAGCCGAAGTATCTTAATTTCTCACCCCGCATCGGCTTCAACTTCATTCCGTTTGCTGATGGAAAGACCGACGTAAAAGGCGGGTTCGGCTCTACTACCTGCAGGCGAACATAAATCAATATGAAGTTGAAGTGGATACGACGAAGCTTTATCTGATTCAGAGTTATAACAACTCCCCGGTCGGGCAGAAGCTTTCCTATAACGCCAGCCAGTTGTTTGGCCCCGGCGTTCCAGGCGGCGGGCCAACTGCATCTTTTATACAGCCGAACGGAACAACGCCGTATACCTACGAGTGGAACTTCGCTGTCGATCACACCTTGAAGAACTGGCTGATGGAAGTTTCCTACCTGGGGAGTGCTGCTCATCACTACGAAGAAAGGCCGAACCTCGACCCGCAGAATGCCGACGGATCATTTCCGCTGCCTGGTTGGAATGGCGTGCAGGAAAACAGTCAATCAGGAAGTTCTTTCTATAGTGGATTAGTAGTTCGAACTGAGAAGCGCTTTAACTCCGGTTTCTACCTCTCAGGCTCGTACACATTGTCGAAATGTCTGGGTTGGCCCTGGCAGGATGTCTTCTCCTGGCATCCGCTGGACATGAGACTTGACCGTGGTCATTGCCAGGAAGACTTAAGCCACAACCTCGTAGCCAATACTATCTATGAGCTTCCGTTCGGACAGGGGAAGATGTTCCTGAACGAGGGGGGATTATTGAACCAGGTTGTAGGAGGTTGGAAGCTGGTTGCCATCGCAGCTCTTCACTCCGGTCCATGGGCAACGCTAGGCAGCAACCAGTCGCTCGGAATTTTTGTGAATGGACTGCCCGACGTGAGTGGTCCCGTAAACAATTCAGCACTAAATGGAGGACTCGGCAAGCACGGTAAACTCGGACCATATTTCAACACCCAGAATGTACATGCTGTGACAGCGGTCGGCACGCAAGGTAATTCATCGGTGCAAAGTGTTTACGGGCCCGGCTACGCAGACTGGGATCTGTCTGGTGACAAGACGTGGAAGTATGCTGATCGTTATGGATTAACCTTCAGGGCAGATGTCTTCAACGCCTTCAACCGCGTCAACTTTAATGGATTGGATACTGGCGTGAATGACACCAGGTTTGGTTATGTACAAGCGGCAGGACCAGCAAGGCAAATTCAACTTAGTCTACGAGTGTCCTTCTAGGCGGGCGATGTTTTACGCAGTACGTCCTAGTACGATCAGAGCAGTGCTTCTCACCCTTGTTGCAGCCTGGCTAACGAATAGCCAGGCTGAAGCAGGGGTGTTTACTTTGCCGATGTCATACAGAATGGCAACGACCTCGAACGCAACAGCGGTCTGCGGATCCCGGGAGCAGATCGGGCAATCGCTGAGCCGTGCCAGCGAACTTATGCAGCAGTCACGTTTTACAGAAGCAGCAGGACTGCTGGGGCCTCTGGCAGACAAGCGCTGCGATCCAAGAGCCAACTTACTGCTGGCAGCAGCGGATGAAGGTAGTGGAGATATCCGGGCCTCCGAGAGCACACTAGAGCGAGCCCACTCCGCATGGCCGACTGACAATAGTGTTGCAGCGTCACTAGCACGCACCTATTTTGCAGAGCGAAAGACTGACGACGCAGCCGAGGCGCTCGCGCAGTTTCACGCTAATCCTTCGACGCCACTGCAGGAGATGGAACTTGCAAGCGTAGTACTCCTCGCAGCCCACCGGCTGACTGCAGCACAGCGCATAGCTGAGCAGGAGTATAGCGCGTATCCTTCGGTAAAGTCCTTACTGCTGCTGGCGAATACATTCCAACTGCAAGGAAAGTATAAGGATGTTATTGCAAAGCTCACCCCACTGAGGCCAATGTATGCGGGGTCTGCGCCGTTCCTGATAACTCTGTCAGAGAGCGAATATGATGCGCTTCTGTTTGATACGGCGCGTACGGATCTCACCCGTGCGATCGCTCTTGACCCGACTTCCTACCAAGGCCACTTTCTTTTAGGTAATGTCCTTGTCAAACTAGGCAGTCAGGATCAGGCGATCGACGAATATCGCAGAGCACTTCAATTAGCGCCGCAGCAGCCACGCACCTACTATCAACTGGCGCTTGCCCTTGAAGCAAAAGGAGATGGTTCGGAGGCTGAGCAATTGCTGCAGCAAGGAATTGACATAGATGAGCATTACGCCCTGGCGCATCTCGAGCTGGGTAGACTCCTACTGGGTCGACACCAGACAGCAGACGCTGTAGGCCAACTCAAGCTGGCGCTCGCGGACAATCCTCAACTGGAACAGGCTTACTTTCTGCTCGCAAAAGCCTATGCACAGATGGGTGAAGCACAGAAGAGCGACGCCATGGCCAAAAAGCTGGTTGAAGTGAGAACGGCGAATCACCAAAGCTTACAGAAAGGTTCGGATGGCATTCAACCTTCGCATTAGCTTTATAGTTAGGGCTTCGCTTTGCCGGTACCCTCAGTAAGGGTGATATAGCGGTCGATCGGAAGACTGGAAAAGCGTTCTACATGTCCACTTGGCAGCGGCCACTTTATCTCTATCCAGTCGACTTTTTCATGAACTCCGGCACCGAGCACGATACGCGGATCATGCGATGACAGAAAACTGCCACCCCCAACTCTAGCGCGATACCGTCTGGAATCTCCAATACTGTAAGTGATGCGAGCTCCGATAGCATCCTTATTGCATTTGGTACCCACCAGCTTAATGCCAAGCCAGTGATTGCCGGAAGAGCCGATATTCTTGAGGAGCACAGGCGCGTCGTTGTTCACACTTATCAGTACGTCAATGGCGCCGTCATTGTTGAAATCGCCGGTAGCGAGCCCTCTGGAGGCAAAACGCTTCTCGAATGCTGTGCCGCCTTTATCGCTCACGTTCTGATATTCGTTGCCATTATTGCGAAAAAGCAGGAGTGGTTCTTTATATGTGACGTAATGCGATTCCTGGTCAATAAGGTCATCGGGGAAGCCGTTTGAAAGTATCAGGTCCATGTTGCCGTCGTTGTCATAATCGAAAAACTTGAGACCCCATCCGCTCATCCAGTGAGTAGATTTCCCGATGCCCAGCGTCATAGAAACATCGTTGAACGATCCATCATGATTGTTCTTGTAGAGCGAGAAGATCTCCTCGTTGATATTCGCGACGAATGCGTCTATCCAGCCATCTTCGTTGAAGTCGGCGGCGTCCACGCCCATGCCTGAACGGGTAAGACCGTCACTGCTGTAGCCGACGTTTGCGAGTAAGCCGGTTTCTTCAAACTTCGCACCGCGGTTCATGAACAAAAAATTCTGCACCGTGTCGTTGGAGACAAAAATATCCATGCTGCCGTCATTGTCAAAATCCGCTGCTACCGCTCCCCAAGCCTTGCCGAGTTGAGCCGCGATGCCTGTTTGTTTGCTGACGTCAGTGAAGGTGCCATCGCCATTGTTGTGAAAAAGCTTATTTGGCAACGGCTTGAACATGCGTGGGATACAGTAGTGGCGTACACCATCGGAATCTATTGGGCAATTTGTGGTTTTGTCATATTCGCAGAACTGGCCTACGAACAGGTCCAGTCGGCCATCATTGTCGTAGTCGAACCAAACGGCACTTGTGCTCCACCCGGAAGCCGCTACGCCCGCCTTTTCCGTCACATCCGTGAACGTGCCATCTCCGTTATTGCGATAAAGGATGTTTTCGCCATAACTGGTGATATATAGATCAGGCAAGCCGTCATTGTTGTAGTCTCCGACCGCAACTCCCATTCCATAATTATTTCCCCCGGCGACACCCGCTCTTTCCGTCACGTCAGTAAATGTGCCGTCACGGTTATTGCGATAAAGAGCGTTTCGCAGCGGAACAGCTGGATTGAAAAAATCGCATTTGCCACTGTTGACAAGGAAAATGTCCATCCAGCCGTCGTTGTCGAAGTCGAAAAAAGCGCAGCCAGCCCCACTGCTTTCCGGCAAATGCTTCAGTTTGGATTTGCCGGAGGTATGAACCCAGCTTATGCCGCTGCGTGCGGGGGACACTTCCTCAAAGAGGCCAGCTGATGGTCGCGAGCTTTCAGCCGCAGCAGTCCAGGCACGCGGCAGCATAAGCGAGCCGAGTCCCAGCGTGGAGCGCTCAAGAAATAAACGCCGCGTGAGCAAGTTCGCTTTGAGCTGCTTACCTGAAATCTTAACCTTCACGAACGATTAGGACACAATGTGGAAGCAATGATTGGCAAATAGCTGAGGAGAACCCCAGCTTCCTTAGGCCATAAAATAGAGCGACTTTCACGCTCGCTCGTAAATCCTCACTGAAGTCTACGTGAACGATAAAGCAGTAGCGAGAAGCTTTTCATGGCTATTTACCCACAACAAAAAAAATGGTCGACGGGCATAAAGGAAGGGACCCGACGCGCATTCTGTGCGCTGCATATCGCGACCAAAAACTCGGAGAAAGCGCTCTACAAGGAGCCAAACACTTAGCGTTAATATCACCTTGAAGGCCTGTCACTCGGAGTACATACTTGAGCCGTGGATTGGGAAGTTGAGGTCAGTGACCTGGTACCAGTCCGTGGATGAGTCGGAGTGGGAGAGCGTCAACGGCGCGGTCGCCAAGATCGAGCACTAGGGTCGACGCTGGGACGACCTTACGTCGACACGCTGATTGGGTCGAAGTACCCGAATACGAAGGAGCTTCGGGTGCAGCATTAGGGCAGGTCCTACCGCATCCTGTTCGCCTTCGACCCTCGCCGCAATGCGTACCTGATCCTGGGCGGCGATAAGACAGACGACGCCAACTGGTACGTAGATGCGATCCGCCGCGCGGATGCGATCTATGCGCAGCACTTGATCGAGATGGGAGAGTGAAACCGATGGCGCACAAATGGAAAGACATTCGCAAACAGCTTTCGCCTGAAGCTGAAGAACGGATTCAGCAGGGCGTAAAGGAAGCGGCCGCGGTCATGACCCTTCATCAGTTCCGCGAAGCCCGCAGCCTGACCCGGGTCAACCTGGCCAAGGTGCTCGAAATCAACCAGGGCGCGGTGTCCAAAATGGGAAAATGGACGGATATGTATGTCTCGACCCTGCGCAATTTTATCCAGGTCATGTGCGGCCACTCCAGGTAAAAGCCATCGTTCCCGAGGGCGAAGTCGAGATCGACCAGTTCGAGAATGTTGCCGAACCGCCGGCCGAGATCCGCGGAACCGTAAGAAATTCAAGCCAAGATGACCGGCAGGAGCAAGGAATTGCGGGGTGATACGACGGTCGCCCCGGTTGTCCTCTCTTCCAAATCTTCAACCGAGCGGTGTTTTATGCATGATCGTAGTATTCGTGAAGCCCAGAGACTCATACAGTTGTCGTCCGTCAGTGGAGGCATCCAGGGTGAGTTGATCGATGCCGTTCTGCTCGCTCCAGATCATTATTGTTTGCAAGAGACGTCGGGCGAGGCCGCGTCGGCGATGGCTCGGAACCGTGTAGACATTCGCTATGTGGCCTCGCTGTCCGACGCGAAGGCATTTTGGAACAGGCCCTACCTCGCTTACATGTAGACCTCCGCCTGAAACGATCTCTCCCTCTTGTTCAAAAAACCAGCCCCTGTACTCACGATTGATAAGAAGACGTTGTATCCATGGCACTGTGGCCGTCATGAGAGCAGCGCTTTGCTTTTCTGAGAGAACTTCCATATCAACAAACATCTGAGCGCGATGCTGAGCGATTAGCTCAGCATCCTCCGGTGCTGCCTCTCGAAGCAGATATTTGCTATTCATGGTTCAGCTTGCTCCTGACAAATACACGCTCGATTTGCCCCTTTCATCAGATCCCGGGATCAAACTCATAAGGCGACTGGGCTCAATCCGACTGCAGGTCGAGCTTCTCCAGCTTTGGCATCGAGAGAAGCGTTTCGGTTAACGATTCGATCGGGTTACCCCGAAGATCCAACAGTCTCAGCTCCGGCATTTGGGAGATGGATTCAGGCAGAGCGATGAGCAGATTGTTACACAGGTAAAGTCCTCTCAGGGAGCGAACGCGGTCGAAGCTCTCAGGCAGATTTTGAACTTGATTTTCACTCATCCGGAGTTCCCGGAGTGCCGTCATCTCGCAGATCGTTTTTGGGAATGTTTCGAATAGGTTCTCGCTGATGTTCAGGTAGCGTAACCGCTTCAAACCTGATAGCGATGCAGGCAGCGCGACAAGCTTGTTGTCGTGCAGATGGAGAAAGTCAGTCAGCTGGACGAGATCGCCGAGCTCATCGGGCAGAGCAGTGATCGCATTGTGGCCGAGGTCGAACATACGAAGTTGGCGCATACTGTCAATCCCAGGTGAGATCTGCTGTAGATCATTGTCGGCCAGTACGAGCGTCTCAGCGTCCAAATTCTCTCGGAACTTCGCCGAGGTGCTGCCTCCAGTAGTTTAGGTTCAGCGCAGCCGAGTGCTTGTAAGCCATCCTAGAGTTCTACCGCCAGGTAGGGGAGAACATTCGCAATGGTCGAATACGTCGAAAGCTTTCCCAGGACACGCTGGCAAAACTGGTTGGCCTTACTCGGACATCCCTAATCGCCATCGAGAGCGGGAGGCAGCACCCGCCACTTCACACGTTCTGTGACATCGCAGAGCAGCTACAGGTGACCGTCATGGATCTTTTGCCGCGTCCGTTGGTCGAGCTTACCGGTTTCGATCTCGGCCTGTTGGCGGGTTCGCGCCTTCTAGGCAAAGGTGAGCTGGCCTTTAGCAAAACCGCTATTGGAGCGAATGAGAGGAATCAGCATGGCGATACGAAAAAGGAAGACTGAAGCCTTGGCGCAGTCTTTTCTTGAGGAGAACGGCATATCTTCGTTGAAGATCTTCAGCCCTAGTGAAGTTATCGAGAATGCTGTTTACATGCAGGTGGATGCCAGGCTTCGAGAATGATCGGTCCGTGAGAGAATTCCCGGCATGAGGAAATGGCCCTAAGCTTCGTGGATGCGGATTGCCCTTGCGGTGCTTGGCGCAATTCCCATTTCCATTATGTGTGCATGGTAGGTGTTCTGGCTCAGTTCACAGATCTTCGTGAAGCTTTACCCGCGTGACAGGCAAGATTCGCTGGGATCAGCGGCCCTTGCATTGGTCGCGTTACCCGTTTTTGAAGTCGCCAGCTTCATTTCACTTTTCAACATTCTGAGGCGACCTAATGACTCATAAACATTCTGTATCCGTCTTCATCAGCTTGTTTCTCTTGGCAATAGTAACGAAGGCGCAGGCACCGCTCCCCGAAAAGCCGACCCTCATTCAGGGAAAGCTTGATCAACCTTCTCCGCAGAGATTTGTTGGGCATTATCGACTGTCCCCAACTTCAGCCGCACTCATCAGTTCGGAAGGTAATCACCTCTACATGAAGCTTCCTGGACAGCTCTCTTTTGAGATTGTTCCGCACGGCGGATTGGATTTTGTTTCGAGTGCTCCCCCAGTCAGCGTCGTATTTCGACTCAACGATGAAAAGGTCGTCGTAGGTTTTCAGCTACATGAGCCAGGAGAAGACATCTCTGCATCGCGCATCGTTGTAAAAACCGCAACAGATCTTCGCGCTCGCACGGAGGCGATCGGTCAAATGGGTTCGATAGAGTTTGCGAAACGCCCGACCGGAAGCATAACAATCGGTGTTGTCTCGGGAAAGCAGCTGATTTGGACGAAAAGTTTAGGCAATGCCGACATGGAGAGCAAAACCCTGGCGGATGCTGCAACGATTTATCGAATCGGATCTGTCACCAAAATGTTCACGACCTTGATGTTTGACCAGTTGGTCGACGCAGGTAAGGTTCATTTCACTGATCCAGTCGAAACCTTTTTCCCAGAGATCAGGCTTGTCCAAGGTCGTTTCGCCTCTGCGCCTCCTGTCACTTTTTTTCAGCTCGCGACGCATACATCAGGCCTCGGCAAAGAGCCGGATAATCTCGATATCTACATAAAAGGTCCTATCGACACCTGGGAGGCCACGTTGGTCTCAGCATTACCTCATGTACATTTTGAAGCTGAACCAGGAACGCAGTACATTTACTCCAATGTGGGATTTGCCATTTTAGGGGCCGCCCTCAGCCGCGTAGTAAAAGAGCCGTATTCGGATTACGTGCCTCAGCGTATCTTCGCCCCAATAGGTATGGAGCATACGTACCTCAAAATCCCAACCGCCGAGCTATCCCATCTTTCTAAGGGTTACGATTTGAACGATGGAAAGGTTGACACTGAAGGTCCTCAACGTGATCATGCCGGACGTGGGTACAAGGTGCCAAATGGCGCGGCTTACACCACAGTTGGTAACCTCGCGAAGTTTGCATCTTTCCTGATGGGATTCGGGTCAGATTCGGTATTGCGTTCTTCTAGTCTCGAGCATTTCCTGACCGACACGGTCGTTTCCTCGGACATAACACTCGGCAACGGTTATGGATTAGGAGGCACAATTATCAGGAGGGGTGATTACACTGCTTTTGGTCACGATGGGGACGTCCCGGGATACGAAGCTGCGCTCTACATGAATCGAGCAGCCGGAATCGGTGTTATAGTGCTCGCTAACTCTACGGGCGATGCTGCTCCTGACGTTGATACTCTCGCCTTGAATTCACTTGATCTGCTATCGAGAGACTGAGCAGCTTCTATCGCCTTAGAAGCGCCTCGCTTTGGATCGTCCGCTGCTCCCCTCATGCTGGAATATGTGAATTGGACCGAGTTTAGACATATCGAGCAGGTTTACGACCTCAAGCATCTGCGTTCCTACGCCACTTTGTTCGAACAGCCGGCGAAAGGCAAGCGGCCAGCCCAGAAGTTTAGCGTGAAACGTTATATTTAGCCATCACTGCTTCACGCGCGGTCTTCCCAGAGACGGAAGCGTATACGATCTAGCACTGAGTTTCGATTATGAAAGTGACCGGCGCATTTTCGACGTTCAGCGTTGGAAACTTTCGAAACTGCTACCTGACATCATCGCAAAGTTGCCAATGAACAGGTGCCAACAGACTGGACACGGCAACTTTTTCACCATCGAAATGGTTGCTGGCGATGGAAGCAAGATCGAGTACGAAGTGTTCTTCAGGGTACGGAAGTCAGGGCGAGGCCGCCTTGTTCTTCACGTGGAAAGCGCCTATGTGCGTGAAGAAAACTACGGTAGCAGTAGGCCTAAAGGAATGGCTATTAACTTCTATATCATTCTGTACAACACGCTCAATAACCGTGCTATTCATGGCTAAACGCCAAAAACCCCAGAACGGGGCTTTTGGGTAAATCTGCTCGGTCCCTTGGATATCCCCCACTTTGGAAGGGGCCATTACTGGCGGGATCAGCGCCACGGCTTACGCCGCTCCGCTCATACGCTGACTTACGTAGTATCGACTTTATTGACGTCTTCGTCAATAAAGAAAGTTCCCGTTAAGCTCCCTCCGGTGGGTGATGAAGACGGCCCCGAAGCGGAAACCGGTCGCTGCAACACCGGAAGAAGTGACGCCTGGTCCGGACCCGAAACTGCCAGCCAGCCTCTCGCCCAAAGCGATCGCAGAGGGCTGGCGCGGGGTGACGTTGAGTGCTCCCGACAAGGCTCCGTCGGACGATCTGAACAAGATGTTGCGGCAGTATGTCTACGACGACACGAGCCTGTGGTGGCTGTTGGGCCAGCCGGTCGTGACCTGTCTCGTGGGCTTTGTGCTGCTCTACCTGGCTGGAATTTTGCTCAAACAAAGCTGGAGTTCCAGGCGCAGCCGGTGGCAGGAAGAGCGCTACGGCCGGCGAACCAAAGGACCGGAATTGCTATCCGGAGGCTGGCGTCGCCGGCTCGGGAAGGATGGAATTTCCTTCCGTCTGCGCTATGAAAACGGACCTCTCCGCTGGCTTCCCATGGGCCCGAATTTTCGGATCCCGCGCCGGCTCGAGTCGAGCCATATCGCATTGATGGGCGACACCGGCTCCGGCAAATCGACGGTCATCCGGCAGATCCTGCGCCAGGTCGAGCAGCGCGGCGAAACGGCCATCGTCTACGACCCGGCAATGGATTTTGTCGGCGAGTTTTACTCGCCTAAGCGGGGCGACCTGATCCTCAATCCACTCGACGCTCGATGTCCTTATTGGGACCCTGGCGCTGAGCTTGATCGCGACGAAACAGCCACGACGATGGCCGCTGCTTTCCTGCCTGAGAAGGAATATGAGAAGGCGTTTTTCACGGACAGCCCACGGCGGATTCTCGCCCATCTGCTGAAGCGAAAGCCGCAGCCGAGAGACATCCTGCGCTGGATGGCAGACCCCGATCAACTGATGGCGATGGTGAAAGGAACACCACTCGCGGCCTTGCTCGACCCGGCTGCTCCGGCACAACGTGCCGGTGTTCTTTCGAGCCTCAACCTGATCGCCGACGGCATGGAACTGTTGCCGGAATGGGAGCACACACGGACGACCTTTGCGACAAGGGAATGGAGGATCGAGCGAAAGCGATGGGTCTTTCTGACATCGAGTGCCGCGTATCGCGAGAAGGTTTTGCCGCTTCATTCCGTGTGGCTCGACCTGCTGATCCTGCGCATGCAGGGAGGCTGCGCGGGCGAACATGCGAAGCCGGTCTGGTTCGTGCTCGACGAGCTCGCGTCCTTGAACAAGCTGCCCCAGCTCCACACGGCAGTGACGGAAAATCGCAAGTACGGCAATCCCGTCGTGCTCGGTTTTCAGGGGCGCAGCCAGCTTGAAAAACGCTACGGCCAGGACGCCGAGGCCATGCTTTCGCAGCCTGCGACCAAGGTCTTTTTCAAAACGTTCGAGTCACGCGCAGCCAAGTGGATCTCGGAAGCCATCGGCGAGATCGAGGTCGAGCGGCTAAAGGAATCCCGCAGAATGAGCCTGCTCGGCAGCACGAAGTCGTACACCATGGAGATTGCGACGAAGCCGCTGATCATGCCGTCCGAGATCTCCGGCCTCGCGTCGCTGCACGGGTTCATCAAGCAGGAGAATCGCGTCGTGCCGGTCTTCTTCCAACTGGCGAAGAAGCGCTCCAGGCAGCCGGAGTTTATCGAGCGGAACAGGACGCAGGCCACGCAGACTGAGGATCGGCCCTCTCTCGATTTGCTGGCAGCGGCGGCACCCGCTCGCTCGCTCAAGAAGCCTGCACCCGCGGTCCAGGCTTCGCTTCCGCTGGCCGATCCGGCAGCGACACCCAAAGCTAAAGAGGCGTTCGTCTGGGACGAGTCGAAGGGAATTGAGTGAATCCGATGATTCGACCTGTTCTCTCTATACTAGTCAGGCCCGACAGGGGTTAAACGGCAAAAACCGACTACCAAACCTCTGTCGAGGTCATTCAAATCATTATCGACATATCATGAGCGGAAGCGCTCTGCCTTGCTGGAGGATTGTCTGTGGTGCCTTACTATGTTTGTAACACGCAGGGTTGCATCAGAAACAAACCGAGATTTTATGTACGGGCCTCTACCGTGGAATCCCGAGGGAGCGCTCTCTGCGTAGCGTGTGGCAGGCTGATGACACGACAGAGACGATCTTTAAAGGAGCCCAATACTAAGAAGGCTATTGGAAAAAAGTTATTGTTGCGTACTTCAAAGCGCGGTGTTGGTTCAAAGATCGTTCGTCGTAAATCGCAAGTCCGAAAAAGAATGTACAAGCGCTAGAGTCAGCAAGTCTCTCAGCGCCCGGTTAACACCAAAGCCAGAAGGGCCAGTAATGCTACAGACAAAAAATGGAAAACTACACGCTGACATCAAAAGGACGTTCCCCAAAATTGGGTAATGGGCAGGAAACTCGCCTCTACGATGTCATGGAAGAACTCGGTGGCGGCCCTGTCACGCTAGACCAAATTGTTAAGCAATGCGAGTATCGCCGTTATCAGGCACTTCTCAGAACAGAACCATCAATCCGCAATTCTGTGGAATATCATCTGCGGAATTGGGTGAAGAGCGGCATTGTGGAAAAACGCTAAGCTTCAAATAGCAAACCGGGCCCATATGATTTCCATTTCCCCCAAGCCACTCTCAGCAGGCCAGGCGCGGATGTACCGCGCGCGGGAGTTCACGTCGGAGAAGCAGAACTACTGGAGCTAGGACCAGCAGGGGCACAGCGAGTGGCAGGGCCAGCTGGCCGAGAAGTGGGGCCTTGCAGGCCCGGTCGGCAACGTAGAGTTCGCACGGCTGACCGAAGGCCAGCATCCATGGACAGACGAGCAGCTGGTTCGCCGTCAGCCTGAGAAAGCCTACGAGAGCCAGATCGGTCGTGTTCCTTGCACCCGATAAGATACTAAAGCGGCCTACCAATCTCCCAGCGATGACCGAACGGGTCCAGAACTGCCCCGTCGCGCCATCCGTAGTCGTGGTCCTGCACGGGGGAACGAACCACTGCGCCAGCAGCTACAGCCTGATCAAACACGGCATCCGGATTTTCAACGATGAGCATCAACCGTACCGCCGTCCCTCCCAGCTGTGCCGGCGACGGATTGCCGCTCGACTCGCCAGCCGGGTGGAGCCAGAACTCCGCGCCGTGCACGAGGAGCTGCGCCACCATATCCGTACCAGAGGGCGTGGTCCAGCCAGTCGTAGCGCCAAACACTCTCCCATAGAAGGCAATGGCGTCGCGGACGTCGCCCGGAATGTGCAGCATCGCTGAAAAACGGAAGCTCATATTGCATCGAAGGCTACTCCAACCGTTGAGGCCAATCAAGGAACCGCGTGACGGAACGTCTCTGCCAAGCTTGTTAAACCGAGCTCTCGATAATTTCCATTTCTCCCAAGCCGTTATCAGCAGCCCAGGCGCGGATGATCATACAAAGGACCGTCACGCTTCGCTCCCCGATGTGGCTGGCTCCCAAAGCTCAACCCGGTTCCCTGCTGGGTCCGTGAGCCAACCAAACTTGCCAAAGTCATAGCTCTGGCGCTCTGGATGCACCGTCACACCTTCCGCTTGCAAACGATCCAGCAGACCCTCGAGGTCGTCCACCTGAAGGTTAATCATTGCCTTCTGTGCAGTGGGAAAGTATGAGTTGTCTTGCTTGAAGAAGGAAAAGATAATCTGGCCACCGTTCGTCGGTGCAGGAAACGCACGAGCCCCGTCGATCTTGCTGAGTCCAAGATGACGTTCGTACCATTCATAGAGAGTTTTGGGATCGTCCGCACGCAAAAATATGCCACCGAAGCCAGTTACTGCCGCCATATATTTCTCCTCAGTTGTGGGATTTCAGGTTGGGCCGACGCTCGCATCGGCATTTCAGAATTGGACTTCTCAGGCGACCGACTCTGCCGCAGAAGGAGAGGGTAGCGGCCCTTTGCGGCGAAGCAAAGCGGCTGATACCAGAGTGATGATCACTCCCACAGGTAAAGGCTCGATCAGGGTGTAAGCCATATTGACAAGCGGATTCTGGTAGAGCTGCTGAGAGTGGTGGATAGCGGCGATCTTCGCGGCCGTCGTTGCTGGATCGAGACCAGAAGTCTGAACACTATGCACCTGTGCGGCGAAGTAGCCGTCCATGAAGTGGGGTATGAACTTGAAATAGACAATCTCCCACGTCACGACGTAGCAGGCGCAGGTGATGGCTGTGATGAGAAGTCCACATGCAAGAGCGCGACCAAAGGAAATCTGGCCTGAAAGGACAGTATCGCGATAGCTGCGTATGCCAAAGTACACCAGCAGGAACGACGCCACCATCATGGTGTAGCCGAGAAGCATGCTGTGGCCGGAGTCGGTCTTGCTGGAAATGAGGATCGAGCCGTCCATCAAAACGGAGATCATCACGCCGGAGATCAAACCAAAGATAAGAACAATTTTCTTCATAGAAGGTTCCCTGGAAGCGAATCAGATGAAGCCAGGATGTCTGCTCTGGGCGCGATAGCGAGTCATTCTTTTGGGTGATTTTACGAAAGGTAAACCAATTTCAACCTTTCGGGTGACCAGCTACGGCAAAATTCCCAGTTCTTTGCCGCGCTGGACGGCTTGCGTCCGCCGGGAAGCTCCCAACTTGTCGAATGCGCGGGCACAGTGCGTCTTGACCGTATTTTCAGACACGAAAAGCTGCGCTGCGATCTCGCGATTGCTGAGCCCACCGGCCACTAGAGCCAAAACTTCCATCTCGCGTTCCGTGATTCCAAGGGTTTTCTGCTGCGTTCGATCCGGAGAGAACGGACCTGGTACCCTCACCTCGGCGGGAATAAGAACCTCCTTTACCACCACCGTCTCACGCACGACTTCGCGCCCTCGTGTTAACCGCAGTCCGAGCCAGATTCCGAGGGCCGAGAAGAGTACGGCGACGATTGCTCCGTAGATTTCTAAGGAATGCTCGATGACGATGAAGCGATACTGCGTGTACTGAAGGGCAGCGATCAGGAGCCCGCCGACAAAACCGAAGATGAGAGCATGACGCTTCATTTCAAAAGTATAAAAAGCAACGGGCGGATTAGTTCCTGTAAACGCCATCCTGTCAGTTGTTCCGATTGGTCGGCGAGCAGGACTGATTGAAACATAAAAGTTCTGAATGTCGGCGATCGCCATGTGATCAAAATAGAAGCGTGGATGATGAACCGAGTTTTAAAATCAGTTCAGACGGATGCCTTTCGCTGCCAACCTTCACAAAGCGGTCCCATACGATTTATTCTCCCAAAAATCACTCCCAGCAGACCAGGTGCAGATGTATCACGCGTGCGAGTTCACGTCGGAGAAGCAGAACTACTGGAGCCAGGACCAGCAGGGCCATAGCGAGTGGCAGGGCAAGCTGGCAGAGAAGTGGGATTTCAAGGGATCCGTCGGCAATGAAGAATTCGCGCGGCTGACCGAAGGCCAGCATCCCTGGAGCGGCGAGCACCTGGTTCGCCATCAGCCTGAGAAGACCTAAGAAATCCAGATCGGCCGGGAAGTCACGAGCGTCGAGCACCGCGCCGGCTGGGACGGAACCATCTCCGCGCCGAAGCGGTTTCGCTTACTGCACTTGTGGGCGGCGATGAGCGGGTGCGCCTGGCGCACCGGGAAAGTGTCCGCGTTGCTCTGGGAGAGATAGCCCGGAGGAAGGACGGCGAGAAGCTGGAAAGGCTACAACGCCGCCCTTGAAAAGTGAAGTCTACTCTCGGAGCGAGAATGGGCTGCGTCAAATTTGACGATCGCTCGGCCAGAGCTTAGAAGACAAGCCTCTCTTTGTCTACCATCGCCTTTAGATCGAAGGTGACGCCGGAGTTCCACCCTTGCTGGTTGTGGGTCAAGACACGCGTGCTGCCAACCTCGTGGGTAAAGAAGCCAAAGGCCGTAACGCCCGGTGCGATCTTGTACGAAGCGTGCGTGAAGGCGCGATTGCCAAGGCCGTAGGTATCGCCATTTAAGGAGAAACCAACGGAATGGATAAATCGGCTGTTCAGATAGACAGCGTAGTCGCTGTCCACCGTTGCGAAGCCGAAGTCTCCGCTCAGATTGCGGAACTTCTTGTCGACCGCGACCGCGAATCCGGACGCACCGTTAACCGTCAGCGTGGGGATTGGGCCGACCGGAGATTTCGCCAGTCCGGCAAAGGTAAGGCTGTTCAGGCGCTCGTAGGCTTCGAAGCGAACGCTATCGACAAACTTGACCTCAGGTGTCCTGACGACGAACGCTTCGCGCAACGTATCGGTCCCTGACTGCCAGGTGTAATCGCCCGACAAGGCAAGTCGCTCATTCAACCGTTTCTTGGCGGAGACTTGACGATAGTTAAAGTTCTTCAAGCTCGATCCGCGATCAAACAGGTTGGGTGTCGCAATGTCTCCAAAGAAAGCGTTGGTGAAGCCGATCTCGTCGAAGAACAGATGTTTGGAATCGTTAAGGCGGATGCGCTCTCCGGAGATATACCCATCGTCGTCAAAGGTGGTGATCTCGGACGAATAGCCGTGCTCGATGCCCATGGAGCCGAACTCAACCGTTACCGGCTTTACCGGTGTGGCGCTGAGATACAGCTCGCGCATGTAAAATTGCCAACCGTTGGATTCGGCACCCTTCGACGCCAACAAAAATCCCGCATGGTCGGCGTAAATCGAACGGAGAGTTTCTATCAATTCCGCTGGAGTTTCTATGGTAGCTCTTGACCCCGGAGCCGCGATTCGGGCGGCGTACGTCGCGCCGGTATAGCTGCCATAACCCCAGGTAAAATAACGGCCGGACGACGCGCGGACTCCAATGTCGTAGCGGCCTTCCGAATCCAGCTTGATCTTGCCAACGATCAAAGAACGCTGCTGCGCGCTTTCGAAGGAGTGATAGCCCCCAACGTCGAAGGCGTCGCGGTAACGCTCACTGTGCGAAAGCGTCTCCAAATTGAGCCAACGATGCGTCAACGGTTGGTCAGATGGGGTTTTGGTGACCGTCGTCGCTGCAACTATGCTCGCGGAACTCGGAACTGCTGTGGCGTTATCCGTCACGTCTAGGGGAGAGCTGAGAGCCAGTTGTTGAGCGAAGCAGAATTGTGGCGCAAGCGCCAAGATTGCGGTGTATAGAAGCTTCGGATGTTTGATGGGAGTGCCCCTTTCGACGATGCTGTGCTGGGAAAAGGATCGACTGCCTCTCCATAAGAGTTCTATCGGCACAAAGAGGAATCCGTACACTCGGTTGAGAAACCAAGTCATAAACCGTAAGGGATTTCGTCACTTTCATCTTCCCTGAGGCGGACCAGGATGGTGCCGCCGACCTGGGAGAGATGATCGATCATGGTCTTACCCATTCAGACAACTCGCAGCCACGACGGCTGGCACCTCGAAAGTTCCACCGTCGCCTGAACGTGAAGCCCATCTCTCCAAGTGAGAAATGGGCCTCGCCTCTTGTAAGGAGGCCTCGTTCAGATCTTAGAACACGAGCTTCGCTTTGTTCACCATCGCCTTGAAATCGAAGGTCATACCGGCATTCAAGCCTTGCTGGTTGAGAGTCAAGACCCGTGTGGCGCCAACCTCATGCGTGTAGAAGCCAAAGGCCGTGACGCCCGCAAAGGCAAGGGAGCAGCTCCGCTAGGTGACTGCTCCCTCTCGGATTCTGGCGGAAGTGTTCCCGATGTTACTCAAGCACAGGGATGAATTCCAGATCCTGTCGTCGAGTTGGGCCATCAATCCCTCATCGACGCATCTCAATTTCATGGCCGAACCACCTCTCAGAGGTGAGAAAATTTAGAAGACCTTTCGCCCGGAGTTCACCAGTGTTTTCAAATCAAAGTTCATGCCGGCATTGTAAGTACTGAGTTGGGGGTTGAATCCTAGGACAGTGGTCCGATCGATGGAAGTGATCGTTTGCCCATAAAACCCAGAAGCGGAAATCCCTTTGCCAAGCTTCAGATTCGCCTTCGTGAAGCCTCGCCGGCCAGTCAAATAGGAATCCCCGTTCCACGCATAGCCGGCTACCGTCAAATAGGGGCTACCGCTGTAAACACCGTACCATCGGTCCACCGAATCATATCCGCCAGTGAACTCCAGCCGCTTGAACATCGTCTTGCTCGCGGAGACGGCAAAGCCGGATGCCGATCCATAGGACACTCCACCGAGTGTGGTTGCATTGGTGCGCTGATAAAGCTCAACTAGGACCGTATCGATCACCTTCGCCGTCGGGATCTTCACCGATGCGGCCTCGCGCCAGGTATGGGTGCCGCGACTCTCCGTGAAGTCTACAGACGCCTTCACATACTGGCTAAAACTTTTCTCGACCAGGTATTGCTGATAATTAGAATGAGCCAGGTCGCCCCCGCGAGCAAAGAAATTGGGAACCAGTGAACTCCCGAGGAATGCCCAGGTTGCGCCGATCCGATCGAAGTAGAGATGCTTGGAATCCCGCACACTCACCCGTTCTCCCGAAATATAGCCATCGTCGTCGAACGAGGTAATCTCACTATTCTGACCATGATCAATCGCCAGAGACCCGAACTCAGCCGTCACTTCTTTGATCGGCGTGGCACTGAAGTACAACTGCCTCAGGTAGAAATAACCGCCGCGTGTTGGAAGGCCACGCTTGTAAATTGCACCGTCCGGATCCGCCGCAATCGCTCCATTGATCGCTGCGCTCAATGCCGGCGAACGATACGGGCGCGACGCGATAGCCGCTTCTCTGTAGTCGCCGCCCACCTCATCCGCAAACGCCCAGGTAAAATACCGACCGGAAGACGCATGAAAATTGATCGAGTATCTTTCCTGTGAGTCCAGCCTGATCTTTCCATCGGCTATATAACGGTCCTGTCCATACTGGAACAGATGCCGACCATTCGTATTCGTGGAACTGCGATACCGACCCGCCCAGGAGAGCGTCTCTAGCTCCAGCCAACGATGGGTCAACGGCTGATCGGACGGGGCTTTGATTACTGTGGTCGCTGCAACTACGCTCGCAGAACCTGAAGCTGCTGTGGCGCTATCCGTCACGTCCACGGGAGAGCTGAGAGCCAGTTGTTGAGCGGAGCAGAGTTGGGGCGCAAGCGCCAGGATGGCGGTGTAGAGAAGCTTCGAGTGTTTGATGGGAGTGCCCCTTTCGACGATGGCGTCTAGAAAAGGATCGACTGCCTCTTCATAAGGGGTTCTATCGACAGAAAGAGGAATCCGTCTACTCAGGTCGCGAAACCAAGGTCATAAAAGCCTGGGAGGGCTTGTACTCTCTGAAACGACCCCTTCAGCTGAGTACATCACCAGAGGTCCAGGTTCTTTAGCTCAGATCGGGGAATGAGTGTGACAGCCTGAGCGATCAAGAAGCATTCGCACCCGTACGACGGATTGAGTTCGAGCGCAAACCGATTCCCGGTTTTTAGCTGTTGAAGCATCTCACTTGCCCGGTCCTCTCCGTCGGAGCCCGCAGCGAATCCATAGATGTCAACATCCCTTCTGCTCAGGTCCTCTCCTTGACGAATAACGATGTCGAAGATGATGTTGCCCTGGAGAAGGCTGTCCACTCGCATCCTTGTCACGTTATCCGCCACCAAGGCAAACGCCTCGTTGCTGGCGGTCCTGATGAAGATGATCACCTGCGGCTCACGAATGAAGAAGCCATCTACGAACCCATCGTGGAACTTGCTGTCGTAAGCGTTCATTCCCCGATCGTCGCATAAGCTCTCGGTGATACTAAGTCAAGTGTTTAGAGCGACGCCAGATTGCGAGAGCTCTTGAAACTCGAAGGCGCCCAGGTTCGCTGAAAAAGCGGACTGACGCGATTGCTTTTAGAGGAACCATTGCTTCCGAACTCCCGTATAAGCATGAAAGGGCTGTCATTCCTACTGATACGCGACACACCCTGATGGCAATCCCGGCGAACCACTCCACGCTAGCGACTCAGAGAATGGCAGCCCGCGTTGCGGGCTGGACACTGCTGCTGCTTATGGTCAGTGGCTTCACAGGTATGCTTGCGTTCGGGGCAAGCCCCATCATCGACGGCGATGCCGCCGCCACGGCGCAGAACATGCTCACCCACGAACGAGCCTTTCGTGGAAGCCTTGCCTGCGAGATCTTGATGTTGAACTGCGATGTCGCGCTGGCACTGGCCTTGTATGCTCTATTGAAACCGGTGAACTCCACGCTAGCGCTTCTCGGTTCCTTCTGGCGAATCGCAAACGCAGGAGCGTTGGGGGTCGGAGTCGCCTCCAGTCTTGTTGCGCTCGACCTGTTCAGCAATCCAAAGTACATCTCACTAATGAATGGCGGTCAGTCACACGCGCTGGCGTTGATCTTTTTCGATCTCCATAATCGTCTCTCGTTGATGGGGCTCATGTTTTTCTGTTTCGGGGCAGGCATTCACAGCTGGTTGCTGCTCAAATCGAGGTACATCCCAAGAATCATCTCCGCACTTTATCTCTTTGCCTGCATCGAGATGCTTTTCTGCTGCTTTCTCTTCGTCCTCTTCCCGGGCACTCGAGATGCGCTTGACCCTGCGTTCATCGTGCCGGATGTTCTGGCCGAAGTTTCGGCTGCACTTTGGCTGGTATCGAAGGGAGCAGCCTTGCCTATTCCAACCGAACAACTAATATGGCGGACAGATAACTAGAATGTGTGGTCCGCGCAGGACTGCAAGGGGAAGTTTGGTCGAGAAGACAAGTCTGCGCAAATGTATTCGGCTTCATGTGGAGATCAACTCTCCTGGCCATGATGCGTTGCGCGCGTGTCTGTCCATTTAAGTCGGTCGGTTGCTCTTTCGAGACCATTCTCGTCACCAGGCTGCGGACACGCCGTTGTGACTGTTCTTTCGTCCTTGCTGCTCCTGTGCAGACTTCGGTGGAAACCTCAAGCCGTTGTGGTGGTGCGGGAGAGTGGGAGCGCGTCAGCGCACGCGGTGGATAGCCTGGAGGCCAAGCTGATCATCCGTCTTGATCGGAACGAAGCGCATGTTCTTGCGCTCGACAGCTTCGGCGATCGCCTCCGCATCAACGAAGTCGTTCTTGTTGGACTTCACGAAGGCTTCACAAACCGAGCGGCAATCAGCCGTATGTCGTGCCCTTGCTTGCGTAGCGCCCGGCCAAGGAAGTGAGCGCCTGAGCAGGCCTCCAGCCCGACTAGCAATGTCTGCATGTTCGCGGTGTATGCCAGAAGCTGCCGCTGCGTGAATTTCTTCTTCACAAGCACCTTGCCGCCTGCACCGAGCGCCGCGAGGTGAAAGGTCGTCTTGCCCAGGTCGATGTCAACTGAATGTATCTGCATAGCGATGATCCTCCTTGTTAGAAGCTGCCACCACGATCCTCCTGCTTACCCAGAGGAATCAAGCGGCGGACCATCTCATAAGTCGGCTGGTGATTTCTGGTCGATGGGCGGCGACTTCACATTCTCTACAGAGCAACACGTCCGGCCCACTTATGACTCGTCTTCAGAAACACGGTTCTGGCCAGCGACGATCCCTATCTGATGCGAAATCGCCAATGCACTAATCACCGAAGTGGATGAGTGGCCCGGCCTGTTTGCGTTGTTTGAAATCGCCAGGGCGCATGGCTTCCGAGAATGCGACTTAGCAGGACTGATGAGCAGAACTGGCAAGAAAGTCTAGTAGCGCCGTGTTGACCGCTCTTGGCGCTTCAACAGTCACGATGTGTGAGGCTTCTGGAACTACGACGAAAGCACTTCCTCGGACTGCACCCGCAAGGCGGCTGGCCACGGCGGGAGGTGTACTCGGATCGTGCTCGCCGACCACCACAAGGGTCGGGCACCTGATTTCAGCAAGCCTGTTATCGAGATCGAGATCCGAAATGATGTCCCATATGGCCGCATGCGTGCGAGCATCGTCCCCGAGCAGCGTCTTGGTGAGGCGATCCGTGATGTCGGGCCGGCGCTCCCGCGTGTTCGGCGTGAACCATCGTTGCAGGCTGGATTCCACAACAGCAGCCATTCCTTCCGTCCTAACCAACTCCGCACGCGCCCGCATACCTTGACGTACCTCTTCAGGGAAGCTTGGAGCAGTGCCGATGAGTGTCAGGCTGCGAATCATCTCAGGGGTGGCCAAAGCAGTGACTTGAGCGATCATTCCCCCGAACGAGATCCCGACCAGATGGACAGGAGACGCACTCACTTTGGGGATCAGTTCAGCAACGACTCTGGCGGCATAGTCAAATGACCAGCCTGAGGAGCTTGCTGCGGACCGGCCATGGCCTGGCAGATCAAACGCCACCACGTTGTAGAGGGCGGCCAGAGCTTCGATCTGACGATCCCAATACGTCAGGTCATGTCCAACAGCATGAATCAGCACAACCGTCTCTGCGTGGTGGGTACTCGTCTGTATCCAGTTCAGACCAAGGTCTTTGCTTGCTTCGCTCACGGCTCTTGGATGACGGGTGGTTTGGGAATGATGCAGATTCGTCCTGAGCAAACGACCATACCGGAAGCAATCGAGTCGTTTCCTACCTTCAAGCACTTCCGGGAGCAATTGCAGTAGTGCAAGGAAAAATGGATTTGTAGCTTCACTCGGTTGCTGGCACCACTGGTTTGCTCTTCGTGGGCAACAGAACGAGCAGGACGATTCCGATCACGTAGAACAGGATCACGTCATCATAGTTCCGATGGATGTGGTGCCTGTACGATTGCACGGTTTCGACCAGCATCACTGTGCTGTGCGCAATGTTCCACCAACCGATAAAAGCAATCATGGAGCGATGTTGAGATGGTCTCCTGACTGCAATAAGCAGAAACAGACCAATCATGATGAAAACACTGAGAAACATCGGCTCGATCTCGTTCTTCCCTTCGAGCAGCCAGTTAGCATGCCAGAGATCTCTGTACAGAAAGCGAACGAGGGCAAGATTGAACAGTCCCACTAGAAGCAGCGCAATTTGTGTAAGCCGTCCTCTTTTCACAAGAAGCTCCCCTGGGCGATCTGTTCCGCGAAGATAGCGTGGACATCTCGACTGCTATGGATACGATTTGACGCAGGCAAAGTTCCCAAAACTAGGGACGCAGGCACCTCCCTGAACCGGACGGCACCCATTTGGTAACGAGAAACGCTCTTATGTTGATCAACAGAAGCGCGCGCCTGGGAAGTCAGCGTTTCGGAAACTTGCCTGTAGTCGCACGGCGATTCGCATGTGAAGCCTGATTGCACATCACCTCTTCGCTCTACCCCTCGGATGGATTTGCAGAAAACTTCCTGGCAGATCATCATGAAATCAGACCTCATCTGGAGCTTTCCATGCGAGAGGAACAGATCCGTAAAGCCCTTGATACGCACTGGCAGGCATCGGCGGCCGGCGATGTTGAGCTGGAGCACAATATCTACGCCGCTGACGCGGTCTGCGAGTATCCCCAGTCGGGCGAGCGCATCCTTGGGCGAAGCAATCTGCAGGCCCTGCGCAGTCATCATCCGGGCAAGCCTTCAGGCTTCAAAGTCAGGCGGATCCTTGGACGGGAAGATCTTTGGATTACGGAGTACATCATCGACTACCAGGGGCGGCCTGCTTATACCGTAAGCATCATGGAATTTCATGATGGCAAAGTCGTGCATGAGACGCAGTATTTCGCTGATCCGTTCAACGCGCCGGCCTGGCGCAGCAAATGGGTACAGCCAGCGAATCATCCTGCGGGCTGAGTGGACGATCAGGGGGATCGAGTTGCGGTTCTCACCCTTGCTCGGCGAGCCTCGAAGCGGTGGAATTGATTAGAGGAAATTTGTTCGCGACTCTATTGATTGGGCCGACAGACAGGGTCTAACAGAAAAATGTCGACGCATCCCACTTTTCATTGTGCCGCAGTGTGAGCACGAGACCCAATAACTCCAGGAGAAGTGAATGTCGACCAGCCGTTTTGAAACCACGATCAAAGCTATCCATGATGGTGCGAAGTCTTTCACCGTAGACAAGGCAGTTACTAATATCGAAGGCTGGGAAGAATATCTTTCCAAGCATGATCATGAAGGCGTAAAGACAGTCGTCGCTGATCTAGGCAAACTCAAGAAGCTGCTGCAGAACAAGGAACTGGATGGCGAGGCCATCAAGAAGATTCTGCACAAGCTGGGAAAAGACACAGTCGCTGTTGCCGGCAGTGAAGAGAATGCCACGTCTACAAAAATCAAGGAACTTGGCGCTGCTCTCGAGAAGGCTGCATAAAGCCGCTTTCGGTTGACGTATAGAAAAAGGCAGGGTCCCGTTTGGAGATCCTGCCTTTTATTTTGATTCGAGACTGCCGGCTGAACTACGCAGCCATCTGGCCTGGAGTTGCGTCCCGGGCTTCGCTGCTACGACGAACCAGGGCGGGAACACCGAAGGCCAGCCCAGCAACGAGGGCGGTCGCCATCAGGTCATTGCGGTAGAACGGCAGACCAGCCAGGTAGCAGGTGCCTAGACCGCCGGCGGTCTGCGGGTACATGGCAGAGCCCAGCCAGACGGTGAAGTTGCTGATCAGAAAAAAGGATGTCGACGAGCCGATGGATGCACCGATGACGCGGCCCGCTGTAGCCCTCTGCCGCAGAACTGCTCCGCCAATTACCATGGCGACGCCGTACCAGGCCCAGGTGACCAGGTAATCCTGCACATGGAAGGGATAGTTGTAGGCGTAGACGGTCAGGTAGTAATCCGTCGCAGCGAGCGCAGCAATGGGGAAGATCCCCTGCCACCACGAACGCCGCGCACCGAAATACAGCAGCGATCCTCCGACGGCAGTGAAACTGAACCAGGCGGGGTGAGGAACGACGCGGCTGACAATGGCCAGCACGAGTAGGACATAAGCGAACATTTTTTGGGACCTCTGGGCCGGACTTTGTGCAGGCTGATGAGCGCCGGCGTGTCTGGAGTGCATGCCGTTGGCTGGCAACACTTCACGGCTACTCCTATTCTGGGTGGCGAAGGGGGTGGGGTCAAGTCGAAAGGCTCTGCATGGGTTACGGAGTGACAGGGTGAGAGGCTAGGATCGAGAAAAACCCTGGTTTCAGGCGCTTGGCGGCATGATGGATCAAAGATAACGCAGATCTCTGTACTTCGGTCGAGATGACAATTTCACGGGCGGAGAAGATGCAGGTCGCTGCGCTTCGGCCGGAACGACAATCCGGCTGCTACGGCTTCGGGGGAGTGACAAACCTGGCTGCTATGGCTCGAATCGAAATCGCAGGACCGTTATTTCTGCGCCTTGTCGCCCATGTACATAGCTTCGATCTGGCCATCCGGGGCCACGTAGGCGCTGGCGCCCAGGGGTGGGCGGCCTTCGTTGCCGCCCGGAATGGCGGGGTAGGCGAAGCGCAGGTCTTCGAAATCCACCCGGGTCAGGATCTGCGGAGCATTCGGATCTTCAGCATAGTCCGGCGGCAGTTCGCGGCCGGCGTCGCGGGTGACGGGAAATTGCGACCAGTTGAGGTACACACGGCCCAGCCACGACTGCTTGGCGGCGGCGACGGCCGGCGTCAACGGCGGTTTGGGGATGCGGTCATTGGCATCGCTGGTATCGACAATGTTGGTCCAGGTGGAGACGTCGGCAGTCTGGTAATAATCCGCTGTCTCGACGATGGCGTGCCAGTGAAACGGACTGAAGGGATAGGGCTCGGCAGCGAGACGCTGTGCCGGCGCGCCGCCAACGCCAGACTGGCGGACAAGGTTGAGCGCGTGGGCCTGCTCCGTGCTGCGCCAGCCGTAGTAGAGGCAGATGAGAACAAGGCTGGTGATCGCCAGTCCCTGGCCACGGAAGACGACGCGGCGATTGCTGATCTCGCGATCTGTCAGGCCGAAGATGGCGGGCAGCACCAGGCCGCCGATGAGGACAAGCAGCAGGAACGGGTCGACGATGAAAACGATACTCCACGCATGCCAGTGCGGATCGAACGGGAAAAGGGGACGTACGCCGTAGTTGTTGGTGAAGTCCAGCAGGATGTGCAGAAAGATGGCGAGCATGGAAAACAGCCAGAGCAGATGCCACTTCGGAAGCTGTTCCGGCTTTTTTTTGCGCAGCGTGTGAATGCCCCACATCACGGCGGTGACCACGAGCGCTTCAAACGGCGCGCCGAGGAAAGTATGCGTAATGCCGCGGTGGTGCTGGAAGCCGGCGAGCGGGCCGCGGATGGACCAGAAGACGTCGATATCCGGCATCTCGGCGGCAAGCGTCATGGCAAGGGTCGCGTAGGCGGTCTTCCGATTGAAACCGGCGCGGGAGAGAATGGCGCCGCTCAAAAAATGTGTGACAGGTTCCATGCGGGTGACGGCTCCCTCAACTTCTTGTAATAGGCTGCGCGAAGTGCTTCCGCATGTTCGCATGAAAGCTGCCGGGTTCCTATAATCCAGTGGATGGCGAAACATGGCGCAAAGACGAGCGGTAATGCTGGCAGCGATCGAATAGACACGTTGCGCGAAGAGATCCGGCATCACGAGTATCTGTACTTCACGCTCGATGAACCGGAGATCGACGATCTCGATTTCGACAAGCTGATGCGCGAGCTGAAGGCGCTCGAAGCAGAGCATCCTGAGCGGATCACCTCCGACTCACCAACACAGCGGGTGGGCGGCAAGGTGAAGGAAGGCTTTGCAAAGGTTGAGCACTCAAAAGCGATGCTCTCGCTCGACAACGTGAACACGCCGGAGGAACTGGCGGACTGGGAGCGGCGCGTGCATGCGCTCAGCGGCCGCGAGGATGTTGAATATGTGACCGAGCTGAAGCTCGACGGTCTGTCGCTGGCACTGCATTACGGAGCTGCTGCAAAAGACGATGGCCGCTCACATCTACTGCGGGCCATCACGCGCGGCGATGGATCCATCGGCGAAGACGTGACGAGCAATGTGCGGACCATCCGGTCGGTACCGCTATCGATCGCGGCCGAGACGCTGAAGAAGGCGAAGCTGCCGCAGCAGTTTGAAGTACGCGGCGAAGTCGTGATGCCGATGAGTGCGTTTCTGAAGATGAATGAAGAGCGCGAGGCGAACGGCAAAGCGCCGGCAGCGAATCCGCGGAACGCCGCGGCCGGGGTGATCCGAACGGTAGAGCCGAATATTGTGGCGCAGCGCAGGCTGGACTTTTATGGCTACTTCGCCCTGCAGCGTTTAAGCGAAGACAAGGCTGGCGAAAATATCTTCGGCTCGCAGATCGAGACGCTCGATGCCCTGACGATTGCCGGGTTCCGCGTGAACCCGCATCGCGAAGCCTTGCATAGCCTGGAGCAGTTGCAGGCGTTCGTAGCGAAGGCTGAAGTGGATCGCAGTTCGCTCAGCTATGAAATTGATGGCGTCGTGATCAAGGTCAACGACACGGCGCTGCAGCGGCGGCTTGGCTACACCGGGCGTGCGCCTCGATGGGCGATTGCGTACAAGTTCACCGCGCGTTTCGGCATCACGCAGGTCGAAGACATCCTGGTGCAGGTGGGTCGTACGGGCAAGCTGACGCCGGTCGCCGCACTGGCGCCGGTGCCGATTGGCGGCATTACCGTAACGCGCGCGACGCTGCACAATGCGGACGAGATTGAGCGCCTGGACTTGAAGATCGGCGACTATGTGCGGGTGGAGCGCGGCGGCGATGTGATCCCGAAAGTGGTCGAGGTGATCGACGACAAGGATCATCCGCGCGGCAAAAAGATTTTTCATTTCCCGACGCATTGCCCGATCTGCAGATCGGAAGTCGTTCGCGAAGAAGGTGAGGCGGATTATCGCTGTATCAACGTGGACTGCGCGGCACGTTTGAAAGAGAGCGTGCTGCACTTTGCATCGCGCGGCGTGATGAACATCGATGGCATGGGCGAGGCAGTGGTGACGCAGTTGTTTGAGAAGGGATTGCTGCCGAGCGTGGCGAGTCTCTACTCGCTGAGCGAAGAGACACTGTTGTCGCTTGAACGCATCGGCAGAAAAACGGCACAGTCGCTGTTAGCTGAAATTGAGGGCTCCAAGAAAGCGCCGATGGCGCGCGTGCTGCTCGGCCTGGGTGTTCCATTTGTAGGCGAACGGACAGGTCAGTTACTCGCTGAAGCTTTTGGCTCAATGGACGCGCTGATGACTGCGTCGGCTGAAGAACTGGAAGCGGTAAACGAAGTGGGGCCGAAGGTAGCGGAAGCAGTGCGCGACTATTTCGCCGAGCCCCGCAACCGTCAGCTGGTTGAGCATCTGCGCGCCGCGGGCCTGACATTTACAGCCGAGAAGAAACAGAAGAGCAACGAATTAGAAGGCATGACATTTGTGCTCACTGGTACACTCCCGACGTTGACGCGCGAAGAAGCAAAATCGCGCATCGAATCTGCAGGCGGCCGCGTTTCTGGTTCCGTGAGCAGGAAAACGTCTTACGTCGTCGCGGGCGATGACGCCGGATCGAAGCTTGAAAAGGCGCAGCAGTTAAAGGTTCCAGTGCTCGAAGAAAAGCAGTTCCTGGAGATGTTCAAATGAAGCTTGTTGCCCGTGTTGCCCTGGTTTTTACAGCAGTATTGACGCTTTCATCCTGTGGATCCGCATTCGCGCAGTATGTGCCGGCAGGTCTGCAGGGCACGTGGAAGGTAAAGAAGAATCTTTCAGGTAAATCCGTCGGTTGCTTTGACCCGATGCACACCAAGATGCTGATGGGCGCGAAGCTATCGCTTGGCGAGCATGAACTTGTCTGGATGGGTCTGCACAATATCAATCCCAGTCCAAAGATTGAAGAGGTCAGCAGTTACGCATTTTCTGCGAAATACGGCCTGGCTCCTCATGACCTTGGCCTGCCCGCCACAGACAAGATTTCAATTCTCCAGGTCAATCCGTCGGAGGGCATTCCGATCAATGCAGTGATCGCACTCGGGCCTTCAACCATCCTGATCGATGCATGCAATATCTGGCTGGAAGCGCAGCATGACGGCGGCTACCAGGAAACGCCCGCTGCGCCGTAGTGCGTTCGCGCTGTTGTCTTCAACTCTCGATCTATCCACTCCGCTCGCTCTGGAGGACGAGTGATGGTGCTGGGCACCGAGGGATGAAAAGTCAGAGTGGCTGCGTCCTGGTGAGACGAACCACGCCTATGGCTGCATTTGAGAACGCGGGTCCTCCAACTTCGCTCGGGTGACACAAAAGTCGACTTGATTGCGACGGCGTCCCATCGCCCGGAGGAGTCTGCACCGGCGCGGTCCATTCCTGCATCTACCTGTAGAACACCAAAGGATAAAGAATATGGCGAGTCAAACCGCGGACGCGGCGTCTACTACTGCAAAGACAGATCTTTTTGAGCCCTTCCGGATGGGCACATTATCACTTCACAATCGTATTGTGATGGCACCTCTGACGCGCAGCCGCGCAGGCGAGGGCGATGTTCCCGGCCCCATGAATGCCCAATATTACGCACAACGAGCGACCGCCGGCCTCATCATCAGCGAGGCATCGCAGATTTCGCGGCAGGGCAAGGGTTATGCATTTACCCCGGGCATTTATTCGAAAGAGCAGGTCGAAGGCTGGAAGCTGGTCACAGCCGCCGTGCACGGCAATGGCGGTCTCATCTTTTCACAGTTGTGGCATGTGGGTCGCATCTCGCATCCCGATCTGCAGGAAGGCGGTCAACTGCCGGTAGCACCTTCAGCGATCAAACCGGACGGCCAGGCATTTACCGAGACAGGATTCAAAGATCACGTGACGCCGCGTGCACTCGAAACGAGTGAGATGCCCGGCATCATTGCGCAGTATGTGAATGCAGCGCAGTGTGCCAAAGACGCTGGTTTTGACGGCGTTGAAGTACACGGAGCCAACGGCTACCTGCTTGATCAGTTCCTGCGCGACTCGACGAACAAGCGCACCGACGAGTATGGCGGAAGCCTGGAGAACCGTGCCCGCCTGATGCTCGAAGTGGTCAAGGCAGTGTGCGGGGTGTGGAGCAGCGATCGCGTGGGCGTCCGCCTCGCACCGACCAGCCATGCGAACGACATCTCGGACAGCCATCCTTTTGAGACCTTCTCCTACGTGGTTGAGCAACTGAACAAACTGAACATTGCCTACATCCATTGCATCGAAGGCGAAACGATCGGGCCGCGCGACATCCCGGCAGACTTCAGCTTCAAGAAGCTGCGCAAGCTGTTCAATGGCGTCTACATAGCGAACAATGGCTACAATCTTGCACTTGCGGAGAAGGCCCGGCAGGAAAACCTGGCTGACCTGATCTGCTTCGGCCGTCTGTTTATCGGCAATCCTGACCTGGTCGAGCGATTGAAGACAGGCGCGCCCCTGCATGATGCGCCGAAGGAGACATGGTACGGCGGAGGCGCCGAAGGTTACACCGATTTCAAGACTCTGGCGAACGAAGAGGCTATCGCGAGTCGGTGACCGGCTCGCACGTTGGTGCGAGAACCTGTGGGCCGTCCGCTCAAAGCTTTACACAAGCTGGAATTGGGCTAACGAACAGAGAAGCCGCACAGTCATCGTGCGGCTTTTCTGCATCTGCGGGGTGCTGATCTAAGCGTCGACTTGGCGGTCAAGTGCATGCGTTTCTAGTGCTTCGAGTGGCACTACCTGCAGCGCGTTCTCGTGCGTTGCGCTTAGCAGGACCGGCGGCGCGACGCCAAAGTGGAAGGCCTCCAGCCAGCGCATGGCGCACAGGCACCAGGGGTCACCGGCATGCAGACCCGAAAATCCGGCGCGGGGAGTGGACAGGTCGTTGCCCCGTTCTTTCGAGAAAACCAGGAACTCGTCGGTCATTACTGCGCAGACGACGTGCATGCCGGCATCGTCTGTCCCCGTGTCGCAGCAACCATTGCGATAGAAGCCGGTCACCGGATCGGTGCCGCAGGTCTCAAGCGGCGTTCCCAGAACATTGCGTGCACCATCTCGGCTCTTCGACATAACGCTGGTTCGACCCCTGTTCTTAACTTACCCTACCGCCTTGTACGATGCACAACGCAGGAGCAGTGGTGGCCAGTGCCTGTCGTCGCGACTTGCGTCAGGCGACACGCCGGCGTGGTTTCTGTTCCAGCCGCTGGATGAGGGCCTCTGCCAGCGCATCTGAATTGACGCGATAGGTGCCGTCGGCGAGCTGCTGGCGGATTGCCTCCATGCGGGAAGTCCTTTCGGCTGCGTTCTCAGTAGGCTTCTGGGACAATGGCTCTTGCTTTTTCATAGGATTCTCCATTCGCATAGGTCGCGTCTAATGAGCTTATCGGAGTGCAGCTAAAGTTTCTTTAGATGCGACTTTAGTTGCACCCATTACCTTAGGGCACCCCTTGTGCAAATCTTTACTCATCTTGTTGCTTTTGGATTCGAAAGGTGAGGCGCCGCAGATCATGACTTTCCGGCATACTTCCAGTATTCCCACTCGTAGGGCACGCCCGTGTCACCAAGGACGAAATGGATGAGTTGGG
The DNA here is from genome assembly GCA_963692885.1 of Acidobacteriaceae bacterium. Taxonomy (GTDB): domain Bacteria; phylum Acidobacteriota; class Terriglobia; order Terriglobales; family Acidobacteriaceae. Next base: position 4,448,621 of record OY843586.1, on the reverse strand, counting down.
CAAAACCGGCTTCGGCTCGCACATCATTCGCCAGGACCAGCACACAGCGTTGTCCGTTCTTGAGGCACACCATGGTGTTCGCTGTCTGGCCATCGTGGCCGCCTTTATAGAAGCCGGGACCCTGCGGACCGTTAAAGACGATTACGCCCAGCCCCGCGTTGAGGTCCTTCCGTTGTTCGTCCACCGGCAGGTCCGGCTGAAAGAGCGGGAAAAGGTGCGCGGTGGCGATGTGCAGTTGCCGGCCGGTCATGGCGGCGCTGGCGGCTGCGCTCAGGCCGTTGCCGGCCGGTCATGGCGGCGGTAAATTTTGCGAAATACGAAATGGTGGTGTTCATTGAACCCGCGGCGCGCACCTTGCTGCGTTTTTCGTGCGGCTGCGGCTGACCCTGGTCGTTCCAGCCATCGGCAACATCCGGATCCTGGCCATTGCGGAAGGTGAGGCTGGTGCGGGTCATGCCGAGTCGGTCGAAGTTCACCTTCGTCAGATCGCCCACATCCAGGCCCAGACCCTGCGCCTTGCGGCCGTGCTCAATCGCAAATTGCAAAAGGATCATGCCTTCGCCCGAATAGCTGAAGTGCGTGCCAGGATCGAAATGGATGTGCATCTTCTGATCGGGTTCAATGAACCAGAAATTGCTGGAGCCGGTCGAATGCGTGAGGCACATGCGCGGGGTGATGCGCTCCCAGCGCGGATCGCCGGCTAGATCCTTGTAGGGTCCGTATTTGTCGGGAAAGACAGGTCGGGACCATAGCTGGGCAATGGCTGGTTGAGATCATCCTTGATAGCAGTGTCCAGGTTGAGCTTGCCCTGGTCAACTAGCTGCATGACGGTGTAGGCGAACACCGTCTTGGTCAAAGACGCACCGTACATGATGGTGTCAGTAGTGAGAGGATATTTGCCGGCGTTACGGATGCCATACGACTGCACGTAGCGGACCCTGCCATGATCGATCACCGCGACAGCCATGCCGTTGGCATGCGTCTGCGTCATGATGCCGGCGACCTCGGCATCGATCGCCGGGCCAGCAGGGACAGGTACAAGGTCGCCGCCGATAACATCTTCATCTTCATGCACACCAGCACCTTCAACAATGCCCCGTCCTACTCGAATGGAGCCTCGGCGCAATTCTCCGAGACGACCAGCGACACCGGGGAGGTGGTCGCCTTGGCCGTGCGCCTGGGTGAACGGCTCTGGAAAGATGGCTTCCGGTACTCGAAGTGCGGCGTGATGATCTCGGAACTGCTGCCCGAGACCATCCGGCAACCAGCCCTGTGGGGCGAGAAGGCGACGCTGCTCCACGCCGCCGCTAACAGTAATAAACCCGTAGAGCGACTGTCGAGACACTATTACGACATATCGCGTTTGTACCGCCTTATGGGAGGCATGATCTGCGAGGACCACAGTCTTCTCGCGGAAGTAGTGCGACATAAGAAGGTGTTCTTCCGCTCAGCATCGGCCAACTACGAAACAGCGGTACCAGGAACACTTCGGCTGGTCCCTGGCAAAGAATTGGAGGCGCATCTGCGTAAGGCGCGAGATGCAAGAGATGCTCTTCGGCGTCGCACCAACATTTGACGATGTTCTTAAAGATGTCCAAGAAGTGGAAGATCTAATTAACAGCTCAGAGCGGAACTCACAGCAGACCTCTGGTGGGAAGGAGAAAAACTGATGGCGACTTCGAAAGGGGAGCCCCTGCGTGGCGCAAGTGCAGTGCCGAGTTTCCGTGGCACCTACTTGGAACGTTTCTTACACTTGATTGACGGGATAGACCGCTTGACGAGCCAACGCCAGCGAGCGGCCATTATGGAAGAACTGGAGTGGTGCAATAGTCGCACCTCAGACACTTTGATCACGATAAATACGTCGCAACCTTCATGGTCCTGCGAGACCTGCTACGCCAGGAATGGCAGATTTAATTCCGACACAAGAGCATATTTCCTCGTTCGTCCGGATTACAGCCAGGGCAGCGTTGTTCAACTCGACCCAGCTACGGTCAAAGACCAGAATCGAAGCGCTATGCAATACGAGCGCATATCCAAGCTTTGTATCCCCGCCACTCGTCGCTTCATCGAAGCTATGGAAAGCGGTACCCCGAAACGCAAATCAGTTACAGATCTAATTGGCGATGGACCTCAACTCGCGAAGAGTTTACTGACTCTTCCTGAAACGGCATCTGCCGAGCAAATACGCACCGTCGTATCACCGTACATTCAGCTGGTGACCGGGGATGAACGAGACACGTACGCTGCCGGGCGAATGAGCGAGGCTGGGTTTGGCCCCAACTTGCAAGACTTGTTTTGCCGCATCATGGGCATAGAGCGTCGCGGTCGTATGTGTCTGGGGTTGACATACACCGTGTTGGCCCCAGCCAAGAGGCTGCCACGGCACAGTTCCGGGTAAAGAAGCTCCGGCATTGTTGACAACCTGCTCGGGATTGACATGGGCAGCCGTGATCGGAAGCGTGTAGACGTAATCATTGCGACGCACAGGCACATGGCAGCCTGTACATTCGTCGACGAAGTGCGCATCGTCGCCATTGGGCCTCAGATCGGGGCCACGCCATCTGCCCCAGGCCCAACCATCGGTGGCCTTGTATCTGTGAGCGTTCTTCACCATCATCTCAACTTGAATGAACTTTCCAGGGTGGATGAGTCCATCCTTATCGAGCGCTTGCGGCCACCCTATCTCCGCAAGCAATGTTCCATCGGGCCAAGATGGAACATTGCCTGATTGCGCGGCTGCATAGGCAACGTCATTCCCCATGATGAACCGAAACGTGTTGTTATCGCCACGGTCGGTCGTGCTGATCAGCTTCCAATTTGCAAACAACGGATCCAGCGCCAATCCGTTCGGTTCGGCCGAACCCTAGATAAAGAGACATGGTCAAGTGCTGGTCCGACTGTCGGATCAACGGCATCGCTAGGCAGGCTCGACCAGGGCGCCAGATACGTTTTCAGCTCTGCTAACTCCTCAGGTGAGACCTTTGCTTGGCGGCGGAATGCAACGAACTGTGGGAGCGGCATCGCACCAAGTTGGATCATGTTGACGGCTTCAAATAGCTTCCCGCGTTGCACCGCCGGAGGAGCAGAGCCTAGAGACGAAAAGTTTAGCCGCAACCGAGCACCCAGAATGTCATGCCTTGCAATCAGGTACGCGGACTCGACCTCATCAAACCAAGCAAGCCTTCGTTCGTCCGAGTGGCAGCTGTAACAGCTCCTTCTTAGAATTTGCCTTACGGCTGGCGGAGCCTGAATCTTGGCTGTAGATGGTTTTACTGGAACGGTGAGTCAAACCAGTTGGGCGAGTGAAAACAGAGCGCCCGCAACTGCTCCCACTTTCCAAATGGCTCTCACGAGACCACCTTTCTGTTGCAGGCTGTCTCAGAAATCTCCAGGTATTGATAGGGACGATCTCATCGCGGGTCCGCTCAGCGCGGCAGTGCCGAACACCGTCCCCCACAAGTGAAGGTCACTCAGGCCGGGATGGTCTGTCGGCCTAGTGCCGAGCGGCCACCGAAAGAGACGATTCGCTTCGTCGATGCGGAGCTCATTGATGCTTGCATGTCTCACATGCATAAGCCCTGAGTCGTCGAACTTCCATTTTTCGTTACCGTAGGCGCGGAACGAGTTTCCGGAATCGTCGCGGTACTCATAGGCAAAACGAACAGCGATGGGGTTGTGAACGCCCAAAGCTCTTTGATCAGCCTGTACTCCATTCCGGTTCCATTTACGCGTGAGGAAAGCAACAATCTCTTCACGTCCGTTGACGGAATCCGCGCGGTTTCGCCAACGGGAGTCTACGGTATAAGCCTAATAGACTCGGCCAGGGTCACGCGTGTTCCACGCGTCCTCAGCGGCTCGGACCTTCTGGATCGCAGTCGTTTCATTGAAGGGCGGGAAGGGTGGACGTTCATTCATTTTGATCTCCTATCGTTACGTTTCGTTTCCTAAGGTAGAGTTTGGCGCTCTCAGCTCCGTTCACCTTGCGCAGACCTCTATGAAGTGCATGTGAACCCAGTGCGCCGCCTGCTCGCCAAACTCACATGCTGACTGCACCGTCCGACGCATGTAAATTCCAGCCGCATCAGCCCGCTGCGAGCTAGTTGGCCTAGTTGATGAATTTCGAGTCGATCTCATTTTGGAGTTCGATCTCGGGCTGTCTCACAACGGTCAGACCTGCATCGCTCCGGATGTAGCGTGCCCTAGTTGCGTGGTCCTCAACTTGTTGGGAGGTGTTTGGGATAGTGGCTAAAATGATCGGAGCATGAGGCTCCGTAAGATCCACTACCTGCACAGTTTGTTCTGGCAAACCTCGGTGAGACCCCTTGGCCACTAACCACAATCAATCCGGATGAGCCTTCCTGCTCGATGTTCATCGCCTGCCGCAGTGCAGGCAGGATCGTGACTGTGGGCTGAAGAGGCTTATGAAAACTCATCACACCTGAACCCCTCTCGCCGCGAAAACAGATGAGAGACACGTCGGGCTTAATGGAGCGCACAAAGTCGAAGGCTGCAGCGACATCCAGAGCGACCACGGACTCCTGCCGAATCTTGGAAGGTCGTGTAACGTTCAGCACGACGATGCGATTCTTGGCCTCCTGCTCCGAGTAAAGATAGGTTTGTCCGTTATCCGCGGACTGCAGAAACATCGAGTCGGTAGGCATTTGGGCCGTCTCGGGCAAATCGTGCGAAGGTACGATGACGAGCGCAGCTTGTTTCCGGGCGTGCTGCGCCTCTAGTGAAGCGGTGAACGCGAGAACGATGACGAGGGTCATATGCATCATCGAACGTCGGTATGTCATTTTGGGTTCCTCCTGGTTGGTGGTGAGCTGGTCTATCTCGCCCGCCTTCAACGGCATCTGCGAACGAGCTATCGGGTGACTTGTTAGTCGAGTCCTTGCTCTTCGTTATGTGAAAGAAGAGACCAGCAAGCCAATAACCCGGGCAGCCGCCGAGCGCGATCAAGGCAGCGACTATAGCGATAAAAGCGATAAGAGGGTGTGTGCTGCTGAAAAGGAATGCGAAGACGATCGCAACCGGGGCTATTGCACCGCGAAGCACATGCGTTACAAGCGAGTTGTTGCCAGAGTGAATGGAGCAAGTCGTAGCCACAGATGTTCGTTTCGGTCTAAGAATTTGTTGAACGGCCGATCAGAAGGACGTCGTTTGTGGCTGTGGATAGGGGTTCACCAGCCGTCAACGGCGCCGGCTGCCTCCATATAGACCTTCACCCAGAGTGCGATTTGTATTTGTAACGACTTCTGCCACGACGCATGCATCGCGTCAACCACGTTCTCGCGATGGCCCATCGCAGTCAAGAAGGGACGGAGAGTCTTATTCATGACCGCCATAAAGGCAATGATGTCGCCGAGAGGCACGTAGTTCGTCGACTGCACCCTGCCGGTCTTGTTCTTCCCGGCGCTGGTGTGACGCTGCGCGATCTCCTGCTGGTAGTCAATCCAATCCTAGTCGTACGGTCTTCTGCAGGTGTCGAGGATCCATTGCTCAAAGCGGAGATTGCTAGCTGCGAGATACTCCGGCAGAGGATTGCCTTGCAGGTCGCGAGAGTGGCGCGCGAGGTTTGGCACGGAAGCGATGATTTCGCTTCGCCACTTGGAGACGATCTCCTTCGTTTAATCCTGAAGGACATCTCCTGCGAGCCGCAGATATTCCACATTCGCGTCGGTGAACTGCGCTGACTCTTTCAGAATCATTAGCTCAGCTGGCGTCACGGATGAGCGCGTCATAGCCAACTGTCCGTAGTCGTACCCGGGAAGTATCTTAGTCGTTGTTTCAATTGTCCACCTCTCATGCATGTGACAGCGGCAAGTGCCACGTGCTTACTTCAATCACAATCGAGGTGTAAAGCTTCAGGAAAGTCGATGCCATCATGTCTATCTATTATTGGGTTGATCGAAGGCACATGAACCTAAGAGCGGGCACAGACTAAACCCTTAATCCGTTAGGCGCGAGCTAACAGAAAGACGTTATGTACACGCTCGCTGTGACCTACTAACGTTTTCCCCATGATGAATGCGGAACTTAGTGGCCTTCCAATCGAAGTGAGCAACGTGGTAAGCGCAAAGGGCTCTGCAGGGATAACGAGCATCACTAAAGACAACAGGCCTGATGGTCAGACAGATCTCCGAATCGCCCGCATTTCACTGATTACCGAGTTGTACTCAGTTCACTTCGCGATGGGCAAAGAGTAACTACAGGGCGGCAGCTTCCATACACCCTTTTCTCGGATCCGGAGTTGGCCCACGTGGGCATGCACGAGTACGAAGCGAGGCGGCAAGGCGTCCCGTATGGTCTTGCAAAACTTTCGATGGCCGCAGTTTTACGGACACTCACAATGGGCGAGACAGCAGGTTTTCTGAAGGCTCTCATCGGGGATGACGATCGCATTATGGGTTCCACTGCCATCGGCGTCAGCGCTGGAGAACTGTTGGCGCCAGTGCGACTTGCCATGGCGGCGGGACTGCCATACACCTCACTGCGCAACCTGATTCTGACTCACCCCACATTGACCGAAGGTCTTGTCCACCTTTTCTCTTCTGTTTTGAATTACGCCTGTGGGCATAACCTTTTGCTGTCCAAGAGGAGTGCCACGTAAAATTCGCGGATCAACTCCGAGGCAAGCTCATGCGCCTAACTTGCGACCACTTCAACACGCGCCTCCTCATCCGTTTCATCCTTGCCTTTGTGGTTCTTGGTTGCGCCAAACTGAGTCACGGCCTAGACCCGAGTAGACATATCTTCCGAAACGCCCACACAGCCTGGAGGATAAAGGACGGCACCTGTCCACACTGCCAGCAGCAGGTAACGGTATTCCTTCTGTACGAGTCCCCGGATTTGTTGCGCCCTGTGCTCCAACCACTCTCACATGGACCTCATCGGACACCTGTCGTCAGTTCGGATCGTTCAGAATCGGCAGCAAGGTGATGATGATTAGTTTCAGCACAATGCTCTTGTACCTGCTTCTAAGAGCGGTCTTCACGTATCGCTCGGACAAGGCGCATGGAACCCGCAGGCAAGCACTGACGATTCGTCATGGAGGTCCCATCACCTGAAGATCGCACTCAACAAGACACAACATCGACCAATGGAGGACTCATGAAAGACGAACTTGGCTGGGGTATCGTTCGACTCAAGTGCAGATCAGGGTTCTTGAGACGGTGGTACGCCTCAAGGCCGCTCTTGAGCGCCGCAACCTAAGATTACTGGCTGAAATTGATCACAGCAATCACGCATCGTCGGTCGGCATATCTATGCCTGCCACCAGGCTGTTCATCTTCGGCAATCCGGTTGCCGGCACGCCACTCATGCTTCATGCGCCTTTGGCCGCACTTGATCTGCCCTTGAAAGTTCTTGTCCATGAGGAAGAAGGGTCTGTTTGGATCGCCTACAACAGCCCGGAGTACCTTCAACAACGCCATGGTTTTTCAGATGTTCTGTTGAAAGATATTAGCGCAATCCGCGAGATCTGCGAGGAAGCAACGTAGCGGATTTCATCTACGGTGGTTGAGCCCCAAGATGTCGGATTTGACCAAAACACAACGCATCGTCACCCAAAAGGAGCCAACATGAAAACCTTCACCACCAAAGACGGTACCTCGCTCTACTACAAAGACTGGGGAACAGGGCAGCCTCTGTTCTTCCATCACGGTTGGCCTCTTTCGGCAGACTAGTGGGACGCTCAGATGTTCTTCTTCCTCGAACGAGGCTATCGTGTGATCGCACACGACCGCCGCGGGCACGGCCGATCCACTCAGACCGTCAACGGCAATGATATGGACACCTACGCCTCGGATGGCCACGAGCTTGTTCAGGCACTCGGCATCAAGAATGCGATTGACATCGGTCACTCAACCGGTGGAGGTGAAGCCACTCGCTATGTAGCTCGATACGGGAAGGGCCTTGGCCGCAAACTCATTCTCATCAGTGCCGTGCCTCCGGTCATGCTCAAGAGCGAGAAGAATCCTGGCGGCGTGCCGATCGAAGCGTTTGACGAGATTCGTAAGGGAACGGCCAAACATCGCGCGCAGTATTACCAAGACCTCACGCTGTCGTTTACGGTTACAATCGAGCGACCGCGAAGGTGTCCGAGGGCGTACGTCACAACTGGTGGCGCCAGGCGATGGAAGGCGGCATCAAGCCGCAATTCGACTGCATCAAGGCGTTCTCCGAGACGGACTTTACCGAGGACCTCAAGCAGGTTGAGGTGCCGACTCTCGTGATGCATGGTGAGGGTGGTCAATTCGGCATGAACAGGGATCACCGTGACGGTGTTTCCGCGCCCCATACGGAGAGGGTTCGCCAGCATCTTGAGAGCGGAAGCAGGGAGTACGACTGTTTCATCTTCGGGTGCTCCGATGACCCGAAGCTGGAGCGGAGTCTTCGAGCGAAGCCGGGAGGAGAGCAGACGCCTGCTCTCCTCCCGGCATGTTTGGCTTCGGAAGGTGCGGGGAAAATCTGTGTCAGAAGGGCTTCCGGCACAGTGTTTGCCTGCCCTCCATTATGGCTCCTATTCGAAGCAGACGCAACCATTCGAAGTATTCGCGCGGACACCTCTTCGTGTCTCAGCAGTGGTTTACGGCAGAGGTCGTGGGTGTGGACCCGCGGGTCCGATAAGGGGTCCAATAACTGTTCCTTGCTGTTCCCAATAGCGCTAAACGGGCCATCCGCCACGCATTGTTTCAACAAGTTCCAGCTTTCCGGTTCACTGTGCAGACTTCGGCGGAGAGCTTGTTCGTCGTCGCGGTACGGGTTAATGGGAGCGCGTAGCGCTTCCGAGCCGAAGGCGTCTTTTCCACGCCTAAGCTGGCACGGCGGATGGCCGGTAATCGTTGCTGCTGGACAACACAGACCAGGCGGTGCGGGCGAGCTTTATTGAATTTGCAGCCGCGCGCGAACCATACATTCTCTATACCAATGACTCTCATCGTCTTGAACTGCACCGAACCTTGCAGATATTCGACGCTAGCCCACGAAGAATCTCACACCAGCGATCCTCGCTAAAACATGAGATGTATATTTTACCCTGCCTCCGGCTGAAAGGTCGCGATGAACTCCCAGGCTTTCAGTGCTGCTTTGCGGTGTGGTTCTGCTTTCGCGAAATAGAGGGAACTTTCAGTCACCTTGCGGAGAGCGGCAAAATCGGGGTAGCGGACGAGAGCCACCGCATCCCACTTCGGCTCTGCCGGCCCGAGAATTGTCTCCGCTACCGTTCCCACATAGATGACCTCAATGCCTTTTATGCCCAGTTCGGCTGCCACCTGATTGAATGCCGGCGCATACCGCTGGATATAGGCTTCCATGCCGGAGCATGGCTTCTCCTTCGCATCTTCATACTGTGCCTCTGGAAAGAACGCCACGAGGTTGATCATCGTGACGGGAACGCCGCTCGGGATCTTCGCCTCCGCGGCTAGGACATTGTTTAAATCGAGTTCTACTCTGCTCATTGTTATTCTCCTTTGCGTGCTCGGCTGTGTCGTCCACGGACGCCCAGTGGTTTACTAGGGCTTGCGCGACTTCGGCGCTGCGCTCCACGATGGTCCAGTGACCGGCGTTCAGTTTCAGAACATGTCTGGCCTTGGTGTTCGACGCCAGTTCATCTGCGAATTTGATAGGGCAGGCTGTGTCTTCTTCACCCCAGAAGACAAGACCTGGTGCCTGTACCTTCCCGAGCTCTGGTTGCCATTGCTTTCCAACCTCCAAAGCCGAACGGTAGAGACGGAGAATGCAATCCCCCATCGTCTGGTCGATATAGCTTGCGGCCTCTTTTGCACGTTCCATGGGAAGACCCGCCTTGGCCATAAAGTCGGCGACGGCAGAAGGATCAAGCTCTCTGAACCACTTCTCACCTTCGCCTGGCGTCTGCCAAATTTTTGCGAGAGGATGCCACTCGTAAGTCGCACTGACCGGGCCGCTACCCGCGGCCCACGAACGAATCAGGTCGGGCCGCAGCGAGGCCACGCGCATGGACAGAATGCAACCCCAATCGTGTCCAACAAGGTCGACCGGTTCACCGATATCTTCCAACTGCCGAATGATCCAGTTCGCGTATTCTTCATTTGTGGCGTTGAAATTTGCCGGGATGGACGAGTTGAAGCCTGGCAAGGCCAATACAACAACATCCTGGCGAGGTAAATGTTTGCACAGCGGGCCCCACACCCGATAGGTGTCAGGGACTCCATGAACGAATACAGCCGGCATAGGCTCCTCCTTGAAGATGCCGGCATCATTTGAAAGCGCGACATTCAGACATTATGATGCAACTTGTCGATATGTCGATTCACGGATGACGAAAAAGATCAGCCAAATCGGAATGGAGGCGAGAAAGACTGCAGCCGTTGAGTCAGCGACCTTGGTGTTCCTGCGCTACGGATACGCTCGTACCACGATGGCAGAGCTTGCAGCCGCCGCAGAATTATCACGACCGACACTGTATGAACTATTTCCTGGTAAGGATGATCTTTTTGCAGCGGTGATCGAAAATCTCAGCCAGCAGACGATTCAACGGTACCGTGACATGCTGCCCAGGCTCGAAACCCTGCGCACGAAGCTCCATCGTTTCTGCGGAGATTGGGCAACGCACGGTCTTAAGCTGATCGAGCGCCACCCGGACGCCAAGGATCTGTTCGATCTCAGGGTTCCGGCCGTGCGGCAAATGTACGAGGACTTTATCCTTTTTCTCGTTGAAGTGGTATCGAATGAGGATGACCCGACCAAAGTGCCAGTGGAGAAGGTCATGCGGAATTTGGTGTTCTCACTATGCGGTCTGAAATATGCGGCGCGGAATATCAAACACATGGAGACACTCGTCGAGCTACAGGTGGAGGTCTTCCTGGCGACATTGATTCCAAAGGGTTGAAAGCGAGTGGACGAGCTCCTTCGGTCACGTCAGATTGCTATGCTTTCGTGCGGTTCTGCTCAAACGCGGCACGGGCCTGTTCTACTTCCCCTATGTGTTCTTCCGCCCACATCCAGACGCCACAGAAAGCAGCACTGAGACTTAGGCCGAGCGTAGTCAACCGGTACTCCACCTTAGGCGGCATGACCGGGTGCACCGTCCTCGCGACGAGCCCTTCGCGTTCCATGGAGCGGAGGGTTTGCGTCAGCATTTTGTAGCTGACAGCGGGCACACACTCCCGCAGCGAGTGAAACGCAGTTCCCCCTTTTCCGTCAACGCCTCGATTACCAGCATCGTCCATTTATCGGCGACATGGCCAATCAACTCCGTCACAAGTGCCGACGCGGTCTTTCGACTCGGTCGATGCTTCGCATTTTTGATAGGCCTCTAGTTGCGAAATCTGGCTGCTTGCTGCGCCTTCGCCTCGCTGGCGGTGCTCGCTACGGTCAGCAACAAGGCCCTTACCTTCCTCGTGCTATTGTGGGGAGATTCGTGGTCTCTTTGCCATCTCGACGCTCTCTTTCCAGTGCATATTGAACTTTGAAGTACAAAGTCGTCTCAATACCGAAATGCAGAAGACCGCTCAGCAGCAGCCAGCCACAAGCGCTATAGAGTAGCCCCGCATAAAGCTTGCTGTATGGTTTGCATCACGTTTCCTCTGAAGACACTGAGTTCCAGTCCGTGTGAGACTATAGGCGCGCCACTCTCTTATGGGGAAGTAGGCACGGCCTGAACACGGCCTATGCGCTTGGTCAGGTTCTCTTTGCTGTACTTGCTCTTTTCTCAATTCGGCAGGGGTTCAACTGCGTCGGCAAATGGCCCGGAGTGTCTTTGGGGCAGGTCGCGTCCGCTGCCTAGCTGGCGCTCTTTCAGGTTTCTGGAGTACTCGCAGCCACGAGCAACCGTGCTTGTCTTTGTGGCCCTCCTGCTCGGAGCGGCGTTCACCTTCTGAAGTTCTCTACCTCAATTACCCCACGAAAAGGAAAACTATGAAGCCAAGAAAAAAAGTCTTAATCACTGGAGCGACAAGTGGCATCGGCCTGGAACTTGCGAGACAACTTATCGCCCGCGACAACACAGTCCTCATTACCGGGCTCGACTCCGAGAAACTCAGACGAGCCAAAGTCGACCTGCCAGGGGTGCATTCCTTCCAGAGCGACGCTACGAACCCGGACGACATCGCGGCGCTTCAACAGCGGGTTGCTGCCGACTTTCCAACCTGCGACGTCCTGATCAACAACGCCGGGATCATGCGCAACCTGAATGTCAATGCACAGTACCCACTCACGGACGTGACCAAAGAGATCGACGTCGCGCTTAGGGCGCCGATCCAGATGGTTCAGGCCTTTCTACCCTCCTGAAGCGACGCCCCGAAGCGCTCATCGTGAACGTCTCTTCCGGGCTGGCCTTCATACCTTTTCCGCTGTCGCCGGTGTACAGCGCGGCAAAGGTTGGGCTTCACGCCTACACGCGGTGCCCTCGCGTGCAGCTCAAAGGATCGAGAGTAGCAGTTGTCGAGTTTGCTCCGCCGGGCACGGAGACCAAACTTTTTCGTGATGATTTTCAGGCAGAGATGAAGGGGCATAAAGGGATGCCGGTAAACAAACTCGTGAGCCAGGCCATTGCCGGAATCGAGGCAGGGGAGGCGGAGATCCGGCCCCCTGAGCAAGGTCCTTTATCTCCTGAGTCGTCTTGCACCGGGGCTCCCACCCGGGCAGATGGCGAAGATGGTTCCCGCCGCAAAGTGAGCCAACTCCGATACACCGGAGGAACCGACCCTAAGTCGCCGCGAGGAGAGGATATGAACACCGTTGTGACAAAGGACAGGAAAACCATCGGGTACACAGTAAGCGGTCAAGGTCCTGGGCTCATCCTGGTGCAGGGAGCCACGGGAACAGCCCACAACTACGCTGACCTCGCACAAACGTTTCATCGGACTTCGCGGTTTACACGCCGAACCATCGCGGACGCGGCAAGAGCCCTATGCCATTCATGCCAGAAGTTGTAAAAGCTTTGCTGATTTAGCGAGGTTTCAGACCTTGCTGTTCAGGGTGGACACCGGGCCGAAGTCCCTGCTCTCTCGCGATCTTCCAGAGTAGCCGCGCCAGTTCCTGACGTTCCGATGGAGCCAGCGAAGTGCAGATTCGATCTTGATGTGTTCTTGTTAGGGTGATCAGTTCTAACGTTACACCCTGGCCTTGTTCCGTAAGCTGTAGCGTGTAGGACCGGCGGTCCTCCGTACTCCTCCCGCGCCCCACCAAGCCCTTCTCTTCCAATTCATCAATTAACCGCACTAGATTGCTGGGGAACATTCCGAGAGCATCCCCTAATTCACGCTGCGTCAAGCCATTCGCTTTCAAGATAGCCTTGAGCACGCCTACGTGGGCCAGACGGAGCCCTAACGCATCGACCTGCTTCCCAAACGAGCTTTGGCTATGCGAACCAACCTGTGCGATGAGGAAGGCCAGATCCTCCAGCAAGTCCGACTTTAGAATTTCTAACGAAGGGGCTGGCTCTCTATATTTCATGATTATATCCTATAACGATTATGTCTGGTATTTACGCGGCTGATCACAAAAGTGTCGAAAAAGGAAAGCGATGGAAGTGGCAAAGTGGATTGTCGCGGCGGTCGCTGTATTCAACTTCGGCGGCTATGTTGCCGATGCGTTGATTCCGTTCACAGCAAAGCAGCATATCCACAATCCACGCTGGCCGCCCTACGCCAAGTTCCACAACGGTCAAACCATGCTGCTCGGTATCGGGTTGGGCCTGTTCTCCTTGTTTCTTCTCTTCAGAACCGGGTCGCTGACTCACCTCCAATTTCTATTTGGCCGCAGTCGCAGCCTCGCTCTATTTCGTGGCGATGCTTCTATCCCCCACTTTCCCGGGGACCGCCTGGAGCGATCCCGAATTTACCCAAGAGAACGGATCCGTTCTCGGGATGCATCCTGAGCTCTTTGTGGGATTGCTGGTGTGCCTGATTCTTCTCGCGGCTTGCGGGTATGCCTTCTTGAAGCACTAGAAGTTCGTGAAACATGCACCGATGAAAGAGGTCACAATCAAAGACAAACCAGCGCAAGTCCGCCTATCCCATTCACGAGATGTTCCTCAATCGCTGGTCGCCAAGAGTCTTTACGGGTCAGCCAATCACGCGGGAAGAATTTCTGACTATGTTGGAAGCGGCTAGCTGGCCGGCCTCTTCGTACAACTCTCAGCCTTGGCGCTTCCTCTATGCCTTGCGTGACAAGCCTGCGTGAGAGCCCTTTCTGAACCATCTTGTGCCGTTCAACCGGGTCTGGGCGAAAGACTGTCTGGGATCAAACAAAAAGTGAAAGGAGAAATATGAGCAACAAGGAACAGGATCGTTCAACCACGGCGCATGACCTCGCGAAAGCGTTCTTCGCCGCTAAAGAACGCCATGATCTTGACGCAACCCTTGACGCAACCATGGAGCTGTACGGCGACGATGCGGTATACACTTTCCCCCTTGCTGCGTCAGGGAAGCAAGAAAACTGGTTCACCTACGAGGGCAAGGAAGCCGTCACCAAGTACCAGGATCAGGTCTTGTAGCGTTTCAAGCAGATCAAGATGCTCGATCTGAGGTACTTCCTCAGCACGGATGACAGCAATGTCTTTGTGGAGTCAAGAGGCGACTACATCGCCCAGGACTGCACCGCCTACAACAACGTCTACGTCTTCAAATTTGTGATCCGAGATGGCAAATTGCAGTAGTGTACGAATACGCGAACCCCGTGACATATGCCAAATTAGCGGGCCTGCCGATAGGGTAGTCTTCCTTCCAGCACAACATGCCCCCAGACCCATATGGGGGTTTGTTGTGTCGTAGCCACTCTGTTCGGTGACGTGGGACACACTTCTCGTCGGTCCTGTCTCCGGATTGAGCGAGCTCGCGGCTTGGGCCGAAGATAAGTCCTGAGAAACACCGTTCCCGTCAGTCGCAATTTCAATGAATGCAAGTTTGCGGAGTCACCCAACAAGTGGGTTCTTAGCCTAGAATGCGTGTCACCCTACCGTCACGCTAGAATCAGTGCGGTCATGACTTCGTTCTCTCAAGCTGTTCCGCAAATCAGGCACGAGGCTCTCGAGAACTTCTCGTTTCTTTTCCAACTGAGCCGACATTTCGCTCAGCTGCGCTAGCTTTTCTTGGATCCTCTCCAAGAGGTGCGCCTTGCGGGCTGTCCTGCCCCCTGGCAGGCTCAGGTGTGCGGCAATCTCATGCAGTGAGAATCCCAGAGCTTGAGCACGATCAATGAAGACAAGGGTGTGCAGTGCCCTTTCATCGAAATCGCGATAGCCGCTCGCGAGCCTGATCGGAGCCGGCAACAATCCCTGAGCCTCATAGAACCGAATTCTAGAGCGGCTGATCCCCGCTCGCGTTGCCAGCACTCCGATACGCATCGCCTTGACCTTCAACCCTTGTAGAGGGTTTACCTATAGGAGAGTAGATGAAATTGATGGAGCTCCGATGCAGAAGTTGGTTTTAATACCTGGCCTTGGCAGTGACTCGACGGTCTGGAGACGCACAATCGTGGAGTTGAAGGGAGAGGTGAACTGTCTCGTGGGAGATACCCTCCGCGATGACAGCCTCGCGGCCATAGCACAGCGGATCCTCGAGAACGCGCCGCCACAGTTCGCGCTTGCAGGCGTTTCTATGGGAGGGATGGTCGCTCTGGAACTGATGAGGATTGCGCCCGAGAGGGTGACGTGTCTCGCCCTGGTAGACACTCTCGCACGTCCGGATACAATCGCAAAGAAGGCCTATCGTCAACTTGCGAATCTGGTCGTCGCGGCATTCGACTATAGACGGTTAGCCGAGTTCAGCATGGGTTCGCTGGTCCATCCTTCAGCGGCATCGGATATATGCTCCGAGTTGATTGAGATGAGCGTAACTGTTGGCGGGAAGACCTACATTCGGCAAAATCGCGCAGTCTCAGCGCGGGCTGATCAGCGCCCCATCTTAGGTCGCATTGCTATACCCACAACCATTGTCGTGGGCGCACAGGATCGTATGACACCGCTGAAGCTCTCTCAGGAAATTTGTGAACTCATTCCTGGATCGACATTGCAGATTCTCGATGGCTGCGGCCATCTGCCTCCGATTGAAAGGCCCGAAGCAATGGCCAGGATTTTGCTGGACCTGATAAGGAAGAAGTGCAGCAATTCTTGATACGCGGTAAACGCCGTTCTCGGAAGCGACTCGGCTGGGGTGATGACAAATCGCCAAGTCACGTCTGGAGATTGGGACTGGTTGGAAACGTGCGTTGGCCTGTTCTCGTTACTTGAGAGCGCCGGGTCACTTCGGAGAATGCAACCTGGCGTTACCCAGGATAGACAGGCGAGAAATCGTTAGGCAAAAGGATGAGTTTTCCACGCGCATGCTGACCTTCGCTGACGAAGAGTGCCGTCTTCCAATCGTCAAGAGCGAACGTGCGGGCAATCGGAATCGAAAACCTGCCCTGTGCTGCGAGGTCTGCAAACTCCTTCAAAACGTCATATCGTATGCGCATGCCGGGCTCCTCAAGATTTGAGCGGACCCCCAATGTTTTTGCAGCCGCAAAGTCGCTGATCGTCATGACGCGCTTTGGGTCACCGGCTATCTGAACGAGCGCGGGCAGAGCACCACTTACGGGCGCGGTGTCGAGGATCAGCTCCGGCGACTTGTCCAGCAGTGCCGACACTCTTTCCGGCAGGCCATCGCCATAGGCGGTTACGACAGCGCCGAGCGCACGCAGTTGATCCGCGAAAGTAGCACCGGCAGTTGCAACGACCCGTGCTCCGCGCAGTAACGAGATCTGAACCGCTGCAAATCCTACCGTAGTTCCCGCACCATTGATCAACACCGTCTTTCCCGCTTCGACCCCGAGGCAATCGAGGCTGCCATAGGCAATCGCGACTGCCATCGGCAAAGCCGCGGCATGGAGCGCGTCCAGCCCGGTCGGAACAGGAGTCCAGTGCTGCAAAATAGCGTAATCGGAAGCTCCGGCGTTGTTGGTGTCCACGAAGTCGACCGGACCGAACACAAGCTGCCCGACCTCTACATCTGTTACATCCTCGCCGATAGCATCGACGATTCCAGCTGCCTCTAAACCGATTCCACGTGGAAGGTTTCCGCCGAACAGACCCCGGCAAAGGGCCCAGTCGGCCGGATTGAGGCCACAGGCGTGCACCTTCACGCGAACACGCTGGCTTGCAGGCCCTGGCAGCGTCGTCTCTTCCAATCGCAACACCTCGGCCGGTTCACCGTAGCTCTGAAACCGAACAGTTCTTGTATGGACGCTGGTAGCAGTTGGCACTTGTTCTCCTTTGCAAGACCGCGAAGGGTCTCTACAGAGAAGTTAGGCCGTATATCCTGCACGATCAATGCTTGGCCGTACGGATTCTTGTCGTGCGCGTACAAACCCTATGGACCCTCTCTCAGACGTGCTCTCTTTACTCAAACCACGGGCCTATGTGACCGGCGTGCTGTCTGCAGGCGATCCATGGTCCTTGCAACTGCCTGCCTATCAGGGGATCAAGTGCTACATGGTCGTCGAAGGAAGCTGCTGGCTGGCGATTGAGGGTGAGCCTTCAGCCCGCCTTCACCAGGGAGACTGCCTGTTGCTCCCCCATGGGAGACCTTTCGTCATCGCCAGCGATTTGGACCTGCCTGCAGTGGACGCACGCAAGATCGTCTCGGGAATAGCGCGGTACCAAGGCGTGCTGCCGATAACACCGGGGCAGGACTTTCTTTTGCTTGGCACGCACTTCGATCTCGAGGGTGGTGCGGGTTTTCTCCTGGATGCTTTGCCCCCACTCGTCCTCCTCACCGGAGATCAGCAATGCGCCTCCATGCGGTGGGGAGTGCAGCGGCTGCTGAGCGAGATGCGCGGACCGCAGGTGGGAGGAACGTTAGTCGCGCAGCAGGTAGCGTACACGTTGCTCATCGACGCGTTGCGTCTTCACCAGGAGCAAAGCAGTCATGGTCCGGGGTGGTTCGCCGCTCTCGCCGACCCGCAGATAAGAACAGCGCTCGCGTGTATGCACGAGCGGCCCGCTTATGCGTGGAGACTTCAAGAGCTGGCACGTGTCGCTGGCCTGTCTCGGACTGCGTTCGCTCAAAGTTTCAAGAGAGTAGTTGGAGAAACGCCCATCGCCTACCTCACTCGCTGGCGAATGACCGTTGCGACGCACAAGCTAAGGCAGAAAGGTCAGACGCTGGGGGCAGTGGCGCTTGGTATCGGATACGAGTCCCAGAGCGCCTTTTGTGCTGCATTCAAAAGGTTTTCCGGCACATCTCCCAAGAAGTTTGTGGCTTCGGAACCGTCCCCTTCATCAGATGGATGACGAAAACACGTTTTCCCTCCGCAGACGGTTTGGCTTTAGGTCTTCTCCTATGCCACACGGCCAATGCGCGTTTCGAGATTGGGAAGGCTGGAATCGTGCATTGGTCCTTTCGCTCTTCGCGATGAGCTCCGTGTCGCTGAACTCGGCGGCAAAGCCTATGCTTCCATGTGTGATGGAGGTTCGATGAAGAGTGCAGTCAAAGTGTTTACATACATGCTGCTTGTGAGCCAAGGAAGCTTGAGACAGTTGCACGCTCAGACGAGCGAGATGCAAGCAGATCGTGCACATCGCGATATGGAAATTCATTGGCCTGCCGCTTACGATCCCTCGGTCGCCCCCGTGTTCTCCCATAATGAACTGCTGATCCATTCAGATTGCCACCGTACCTTTGCTCGGCTCGCCGATGCCACTGCGTGGCCAACCTGGCTCGTAATCGTCAAAGATGTTTCCAACGAGACGCCACAGAAAACGGACAAGGGCGCTCTGTACCGTCTGAAGATCTTCAATAGCCCAATTCAGTCCCGCATCGTAGAGTTCGAGGCAGACCAACGTATCAGCTGGATTCCTTTCGGTGCGGACGAAACAGAGACACGTCACGGTCATTACCACGCCTGGCGCTTCGTTCCCCAAGCCGGAAATTGTCTGGTCATTACTGAAGAGACAGGCATCGGCCCTGGAGATCGCAAGAACCCTGGCTCTGGTAGTCATCTCATGCATAAAGCCCACGAACTCTGGCTAGATAGCCTTCGCTACATCAGCGAACCGTAGACGAGCAGAATCTAAACTCCTGTCGCCTGGGGAGCGATCAACGCTTTTTCGTCAGCTGTGCTCCCGGTAGGTGCGCTATCGCCAAGTCCCATTTCGAGATTTGGCCGGCTGGAAAGTGCATTCGCCTGTTCTGGTCAGTTGAGGTCGTGTGCGCAAACTACTGCCGAAAAGTCGATTTTCTTTTACTTACCTAAGACCCGAGAACGCAGGACCGCAAACATCAGGTGGACAAGTGCCATCCAACTTCTCGGCTGAAAGGTGTCCAGGCCTGCAGAAAGCCGAATAACGCGTACCAACTCCGGCTGAGAAAACTCGAGAACCACTTTACCCAGCATCTTCGAGGAACTGTCCCGATTCTTCGGTACCCTTCCGCGATTGGCACGTCGCAGAAGCGACGGCAACTGCTCCATGGTCGGATCAGGACAGTACGCCGGAGTTCCGGGCTGATAACACCAAGACTCTGAGACAAGACCCGCGTCGATGGCATCAAAGCCCATCCTCGAGAAGGTATTATGCGCGGCGATCATGTCGATCCGTTTCCATGCGATGCCATGTCCTGCGCAGGTTGGGCGGTGGTGTGGCCGTACAGTGCGTGGGTCGATCTGCCCGTGCCCCTGTGATCGGGGCGACCACATAGAAGTGCTTCGCAAAGCGAGCCGCTTGCGTGCTCCAGCTCTTCCCCGTCCCACCGAGGCCGAAATCAGAAGGAGCGGTGGATTGTTTGGGTTTCCAAATGCGTCGTAGTGAAGCGAGATGTCGTTTGCATTGAGCGTCGGCAATTTTTGGATGCCTCTGCGAGAAACTGTTTCAACCGCCTACTGGATAGGCAATTTGATTATTAGATGGCCGAATGAATCGATTTCTATTTCAAGAACACGTCTGAATCTCTACGTCCCAATCGCACAAGCCTTTTCGTCGAACGTCATCTCTTTCCATTCAGCAGTTGCGGCACGTCTCGGCCTGCACGTAACAGATTTGACCTCACTGCGCCTCCTTGAAAAAGGCCCTCTTGCGGCAGGCGAGCTGGGAGAGCAGCTGGGGTTGACGGGAGCTGCCGCTACAGCTCTCATTGACCGCCTTGAGAGAGCAGGGTACGCCGTTCGGGAACGCAGCGCCGAGGCCGCCGCCGCATTTCCGTACGCGCCAATCCAAAGAGACTTCGCGATACTCATAGCCTCTACGAGGGGCAGCGAGCCGCCATGTCAAAGGTGCTTGAGAAATATAGCGCGGCGGATTTCTCGGTCATCGCGAGCTTTCTGAAGCAAACAACGGAGGTTCTCGCCGATGAGAAAAGAAAGATAGCCGACCCTATACGCAAGAGCTCCGGTAAGTAAGTATGAGTCGCCGTATGGACATAATCCGGCTGGCCGGCTACTCCGCACAAACGAAGGCTTTTGGTAGCGTACCGCGTTCTCAACTTCGGCTCATGGCGTGTAGCAGAAGTTGATAGTCTCCGACTCCGACAAATCCAATCGGCTCGGATTGGGTCAGCACTATCCGATTTTGTTCGGATCTGTTCACGCATGATTTTTAACACGCCTTGCGCTCTTGTTACATTCACTTTCCTTCGGTAAAGCGAAGCATGCCGTGCAGAAACAGGCGGACAACGTGCTTTACTCTGAGTGTGACTTCAGCGGGCGACACTCGACCGCCAGTGAGAACCTTCAGCTGCAGATTGTTAATCAGTCCATCCAGGAAAATGGCGGCCGCGATATGCGGGTCTTCGAGTGCACACCCTGTTTTCGAAACACGTTTCGCCAGAAAGCTTCCCAACAATGCATTGGCACTTTCCGGCCCGTGAGAAAAAAAGAATTTAGCGACCTCAGGAATGCGGGGCGCTTCGCTGACCATGAGTCGATGAAAAGCGACCGCCTCGGGTTTCAGTATCGTTGTGAGCACCACATGGCCAACGTGCGTTAGCGCCTCTTCCAGCGGCAACGCTTCCAGAGAAGGATTGGCAAGTGCCTTCTTCAGGGGTGCCAAAACTTCTGTACACATGCGCTTCAACACGGTTTCGAATAGGCGCTCTTTTCCGCCAAAGGCGCTGTACAGATCGCGGTACGAACCGCCTGACTCGGCGATGATGCTCTCCAAAGACACGCCCTTATAGCCATACTGTAGAAATAGTCTGCTGGCGACAGCGGCGATTGTCGCCGCTCGCTCGTCGGCCCCAATGTTCGGTCTGCGCGCCGGCCCCAATTGTTTGAGTGATTGCTGAACTTGCTGCATGTGTTGCGGCTTGAACTTCATTGGTAATTCAGGCTACCATAAGCATGGTAACGCACCTTACCATCGTTGGGAACTTTCATGGTTCTGGTGCATATCAACACGATGTATGCGGTGTCGCCAAGAAGTTAAGACCTAAGAGGAACGAAATGAATCGCGAACGCAAGCCGTACATGCTGACAAACCAGAACAGCACGGCGTTCTGGCTAATCGATAACCTGTGGATGCCGCTGGCAACGAGCCACCACACACAGGACAACTTTTCACTCATGGAGCAAGTTTGCGGTACTGGTATTGGGGGACCGCAAACCCACATGCACCCTACCGATGAAGGCATGGTGATCCTTGAGGGCCATGTAAGCTTCCATGTGGGTGGACAGGCGATCGAGGCGGGTCCGGGAACGTTTGCTTCCATTCCCCGGATGACTGAACACAGCTTCACTATTGATGAGCCAGGTACGCGGCTGCTCAACTTCTACACACCGGGTGGATTCGAGGCGCTCATTATGGGCCTTGCCGTACCTGCCCCCGAGCGCAGGGCGCCTGAGCCTGGAACAACACCCATGCCTCCGTACTGGATGGTGATGGAAGCCTCCAGAGAGTTCGGACAGATTGCCGCTCCGACAATGCCCGCCGCAGATCCGCCGACGGACGAGCACAGAGCGACAAGAGCAAGCGAGACCAACCCGACGCTACCCTTCAGCATAAGGTTGGATGAAGCCCCGGCTCGCCGAGTAGAGGACGGCACAATTGCGGTGGTCGCCTCCGCGAAGCAGACGGGGGGATCTTACTCCCTGCTTTACCAGAAAAGCCCAAAGGACGCTGGTCCTGCGGTCCACTGGCATGAGCAGGATGAGGCTCTTTACGTGCTGGGAGGTGAACTCACCCTCACGGCCGGGAACGAACGATTCATCGCGAGCGCAGGTTCCTTCCTGTACATCCCCCCAAATGTGCCGCATAGCTTTCGTGTAGAGAGCGATGAGATCCAGCTACTAAACTGGCATCTGCCCGGCTGCGTTGTGCAAGGGTGCTAAAAGACTGAGTTGCAGCAGCCGTAGGCAATAGGGTTCTGGTGCAAACTGCCGGCGTGTCCGCAGCGTACGGCTCAGAGTTGCGATAATCCTGAGCAGCGAGAACGGAACTCAAGATACAAGCTCAGACGAGCTTTACGCGCGTGCGAAGGCATCATTGCCGGACCTTCGCCGGATATCTCGAATTCATAGGCGAACTGGCCATTGCGTCTAAAGAAATCACGCCGCTATATGCTGTCTAGCTGGACGCGGGTTCAGTTGGTCTTATCGGTCAGTAGACGAGGTCCGCGCTGCGTCGATCCACATTCGGACAATGTACTTCAGGCTATTAGTCGATTGCGCCTTCTTGAGAACACCAGCTTCGCGCAGCACGGCCAATCCGTGAAGAGAGGCCCATAGTGCATGAGAAGCCTCCCAGGCGCCTTTCTCTCCGTAGACGCGGGTCACCTGCTCTAAGAAGAATTCAGTGTTGCGCCCGCACTGCGGATTTTGCGCATAATCGCCCGACGTCTTGAGGTACAGAGCAAAAACTCGCGGATGATCATGGGCAAACCGGAGGTATGCTTCTGAGATTGCGCAGATAGTCTCAGCAGGTCCCTTCCGACCAGCGGCCTTCTGCATGATGCCGAGCATCCGCAGACGCGCCTCTTCCGCCACGGCTGCCTCCAAAGCCGCAAGACTATCAAAGTAGCGGTAAAGCGCATTCGGTGCCAGTCCAAGCGTGGACGCTACTGACCGAATTGCGAGATTCTCAACGCCTTCGTCTTCCACCTGTTTCATTGCAGCTGCCAAAATGCTGGCTCGGTCGGTCTTTGCTGGATGCGACATGACTACACGGTACATCTTGACCGGATGAGACGTACAGTGTACGTTGTCCATATTGTTAGTGTACGTTGTACATCATGAGCCGGAACGGTCGGTGATCGTTAATGGCAGTCTCGAAACGTCGTTCCTAGGAAGGAACATCACGGGGAGGTTTCATGGCAAAAGTTGTCCTAATAACTGGAGCAAACAAGGGCATCGGTTTCGAAGTGTCGCGTCAACTAGGACGAGCTGGCTTCAAGGTGCTACTGGGAGCCCGCGACCCAGCGCGAGGTGAAAAAGCGGCCGGCAACCTACGCGGAGAAGGTTTAGACGTTCGCTTTGTTTCGGCAGACCTGAACCATGCCGCTGAGAGCAGTGCGGTCCTTGCCAAGCAGATCGGCGAGGAGTTCGGACATCTGGATGTGCTGGTGAACAACGCCGGGACCTGGGACCGGGAGGACGGCCCTGCGAGCAGCGTCAGTATTGATACGCTGAGGCGCACCTTTGAAACGAACTTCTTCGGCACTGTGGCGTTCACCCAGCCGTTGCTTCCGTTGCTACAAATGGCGCATAGCGGGCGCATTGTCAACCTATCAAGCGGTCTCGGCTCACTTACACTCAACGGCGATGTTAATTCGCCGTTCTATGCGGTGAAGATCCTCGCCTACAACGCTTCCAAGGCAGCCCTGAATATGTTCACCATAGATCTCGCCTATGACCTGCGCGACACCAAGATCAAGGTCAACTCTGTTAGCCCCGGCTTTGTAGCTACCGACATGACTAATCATAGAGGTCCGCTAACCGTCGAGGAGGGTGCGACCGAAATTGTGCGCCTCGCGCAGGTGACAGAAGATGGCCCCAACGGAGCCTTTACCAGCAAGGAAGGGGCATTGCCCTGGTAAGCAGTCGCAGTGCATCAACAGAAACTTGTCGGTTCGATAGGCCTCTATTTAGCCAACAGATCAAATAATCAACATCGTGGAGGAGACGCACTCGTGGCAGCTTCACTTAAGATAGCGTTCGTAACCGGAGCAAACCGTGGCATCGGTTTGGAGACAGCTCGCCAATTGGGCCAAAAGAACATGACAGTCATCGTGTCAAGTCGAACGCTTCAGTCCGCGCAGGACACCGCGAACAAGCTGAGAGCGGAAGGCATTGACGTCTTCCCAGTGAAGCTAGAGGCGACTAGTGCTGCCGATCGTGACGCTGTCGCCAAAGAGATCACCGAGAAGTTCGGCAAACTGGACATTCTGGTCAACAACGCTGGGATGGCTCCAGACGGGGGTCTATTCGGTCCCAGAGTCTCTGACACCAGCGAGGAGGAGTTACAGACCATTCTCGGTACAAATCTTTTCAGTGTGATCGCCCTGACACGAGTCCTGCTAACGCTGTTGAACAAGAGCGAATCCGGTCGCATCGTGAATGTTTCAAGTGTTCTCGGCTCCCTTCAAATCCAGTCTGACCCTAATGGTTCAGCCGGTCCTCTCAAGGTGCTTTCGTACAACCTATCAAAAACCGCCTTGAACGCTTTTACCATTCATCTCGCGGCAGAGCTAAAGGACACTAACATCAAAGTCAATGCAGCCCATCCCGGCTGGATCAAAACTAGGCTGGGTACCGACTATGCACCCATGGAAATCATCGAAGGTGCCAAGACAAGCGTCGATCTAGCGCTCATCGGTCCCGACGGTCCCAACGGTCGGTTCATACACCTTGGAAAAGAACTGCCTTGGTAGGTGCCAACATCGTGTTGTGCTGGTAGGAGCACGCTGGCGTACGCCGCGTGCTCTCAGCACGGGCAATACCATGGCATCCGGCAACGCTTGCTCCATCAGGCGCCGCGTGCGCTCCAACTTGTCGCGCGTGATGTCGAGACGATTCTTGAGCAGATTGAGTATCCATTCCTCGTGCACTTCGGCAGACCAGGGGGCGCGAAAAATACCGGTCAGCGCCACGTACATGAGGAAGTTCCGCAGCCCCGCAGGGTAGAGGACATTAGCGTCGAAGAAGGCCCCGAGTGTCGCCACGAATCAGATCCCGATCTCCTGGTCGTAAGCAACAAGTTCACTAAGCGCGGCAAGCCGCTCGGCGTGAGCCTTCCGTTTGTATGCCATGAGGGACTCAAAGCGCACTCGGCGATGGATGCCAACCTTGCGGTAATCGATCTTGCCTTCGTCCAGCATTTGGATCAGAGAAGGCCGCGAGATGCTGAGCATGTCGGCTGCTTCCTGGGTGGTTAGTTCGGCGTGAACAGGGATGACAGTGACCGTGTTTCCGCGTCCCATTTCGTCGAGGATTCCGACCAGCATCTTGAGGGCGGAAGCGGGTAGCACCACTGTTTCATCGTCGGGCGCTCCGACGATCCGAAGCCGGAGGGGCGTCTTCGAGCGCAGCCGGGAGGACAGCAAGCGGCTGGTTTCCTCGGCCTGTTTGGCTTCGGACGGCGTGGGTAAAATCTGGGTCTGAAGGGCTTCCGGCACAGTGTTTACCATCCCTCCATTACTACTCTTATTCGAAGCCAACGCAACCAGTCGAAGCGTTCGCAGGACATTTTTGACGACACCTCTGCCGCGTCGAGGAGAAGGTCACCAACTTTCTTTCTGGGGATAACCCACCATAAATGGCCAACTTAGCTAATTGAGTGCGAAGAGCTAAGGGTCCAGTCTGGGTCCATGTGGCCGCACCGGATCTCGGCTCTTTGCGAAAGTCGCTTATTTGACCTTTAGCAATGTTTATTCGGCAGCTATCTCAAAGAATCCCATTGGACTACGAGCAAAGCGAGGCAAAGGTCGATGTCTGACCCGCGGGTCCGATAGGGTCTGTTCGTGCCCCTTCACCCACCCCCACGGATGATAAGCGGTGACGAAGCTTTGCGCCGAGCCATTTGCGTTGGCCCAATGACGGTGAGTGCATAGGCGATTTATCATTCTTCGAAAAGTTGAGACTTGCTCAGGGTGTCAAACGACAACGCTCGCGTTTAGCTTTACCTACCTGTCACAAGGTCTATCCCTCACACGCAGATGGACCGCACTTGCGCCGCGGATGGAACTTTTTTCGCGGATTTGACTTTTCGAATACAAGGAGATTTGAGTCTTGAATCGAACCCTTCACGCTTTTGCTTTTGCGATGTGGATATCAGCAGCCGCAGCGCAGCAGCCAGCGCTTACCCGGCCAGACGGCAGTACTCTCACGCCGGCGCAAGTCGACGCGACGGTAAACCGCTTGTTAGGGGCCGCGCACGTCACAGGTGCGAGTGTCGCGG
The DNA here is from genome assembly GCA_963692885.1 of Acidobacteriaceae bacterium. Classification (GTDB taxonomy): domain Bacteria; phylum Acidobacteriota; class Terriglobia; order Terriglobales; family Acidobacteriaceae. The sequence continues at coordinate 4,422,271 of OY843586.1, read as the reverse complement.
TCCTCCATCGCGGGAACGTCGTCTACCTCAAGAGTTACGGCCTGCGGGACACGGAAAAGAACCTCCCGCTAACTCCGGATTCTGTGATGACCGCGGCTTCCCTGACTAAGTCGGCCTTTGCCACCGTCGTCATGCGTCTGGTTCAGCGCGGCACGCTGAACCTTGACGAACCAATCGAGCAATATCTTGGCAAGCCGCTCGGAGATTTCCAACCCTACGCAGACCTCAGAGGCGATCAACGCACTGCCAGGCTCACGCTGCGCGTTCTACTCGATCACACGACCGGGTTCGCGAACTTCCGCGCCTTTGAGAATGATCTGAAACTGCAGTTTCATTATGTTCCAGGAACACACTTTGGATACTCCGGCGAGGGCATCAATCTTGCGCAATTCGTCGTTGAAAAGGTCACCGGCCAGTCGGCAACACAGCTCATGCAGGAAGAACTCTTCAGCCCTGTCGGCATGTCTCGAACAAGCATGATTTGGCAGCCGCGTTTCGAATCAGACTTTGCCAATGGGTATGACGATTACGGACGCTCGCTCGGTCCAAAGCGCCGTGAAAGTCCCATAGCCGCTGGCTCCATGCAAACCACTGCGCGCGATTATGCGGCCTTCCTGAGTGCTCTGACGCGTGGCAAACTTCTCAGCGACGCTGCCCGTAACAGTATGCTGAGCCCGCAGATTAGGATTCAATCTGCGCACCAGTTTCCGTCTCTGGACACAGCCAAAACAAGCGCTTACGACGCCATACAGCTTAGCTATGGCATCGGCTGGGGACTGTATCAGTCGCCCTACGGCGAGGTCTTTTTCAAAGAGGGGCATGATGAAGGCTGGCGCAACTTGGCGCTGTGCTTTTCGAACGGCGATGGAATCCTCGTTATGACCAACAGTTCAAATGGCGAGGGCATTTTCAAGCCTCTGGTAGAAGCGTTGCTAGGGAACACTGAATTTCCTTTCGATTGGGAGGGCTACACGCCATACGACAAGCTTCCGCCACTAGCGAAGCTGAAAGAGCATAAGCCCATGACTCTTAGCGCCGCGCAGTTGAATCGCCTGTCCGGTAAATATGCGCTCTCAACCGATATCTTTCTCAACGTCACAGTCGAGAATGCGCACCTCGTCATTCAGAATCCTCAGGACAAGAAGGAATTTCTTCCCGAAAGCCCGAACAATTTTTACGCCAGGAGCTCGGACGACGAATGCACCTTCAAGCCCGACACTGGCCTCGCTCAGGTTCTGATTCTTCACCGCGGCGGCCAGGATATTGAATTGAAGCGAGCACCTTGAAAGAGCGCTCGACGAGCGCAGTCTAGAACATGCTCTAGGTCTCAAACGAACCAGGCTGGTTCAAATACAGCATGTAACGAATGTTGCACATGACTGCCCAATCAACCGCCGATGTGGCTTAAACCTGTGTAGTTGGCTCTTCTTCACCAATCATGTCCTCGACTGGCGAGAACAGGCCGATGCACGTTTCCAGATCGATCTTTGCTCGAAACGTACATTGTTGATTTGCGCCAACTGGCCATGGCAACTATTCGTCGTCGCCAGAATCGTCATATCAGGGCATGTAAGAGTAAAGCGGGAATTCTAAGGATGAACCGAGTGTCCCGCCGCGTGACTATCTTGGTCGAGCCCTCACAAACCGTGAGAGCGGCACACAAAGCCACTGCGTAAGCAACATCACCCGCGGGAAGCCGAGGAGCGGGCGTGTTGCGAGATTGGTGAGCATCGCGAGCTGAAAGGCGGGAGGTTCTGCCGCCACCTCAGCCCAAGTCATTCCGCGTCGCTCGCGTTCGGCTTCAAGTGCCGTATGGAGCGCATGAGTATCGAGCCGTAAAACGTGATTCATTGCGCTTCCGGTAGAGCCGCCTCTTTCTCAGAGCCTTCGTCCGGTGGGACGAGAAAGGCCTCTGGAGAGCTTCCAAGCCATCGAAGCACCTGCAGTATGACCGCGCTGGTGACAGATCGCTTTTTCGGCATGTCACGGAGGGTAGCGGGATGGATCGGAATGGAAGGAGTCTTGGTAAAAGGTCGATTCACCTCTTCGGCTAACTGCGCCCAGCTGAGCTTCCGTTTCTGCCGCTCTCCGTCGAGATAGCGATGAAACCCTATCAAGTCAAATCGCCGCATTCTGGCACCTTTAAGGGTCAGATGCCTGCCCCTCCCGCGAGGTCGTCTTTCGGAACTTCATTCTGTGTGTTGAGAACAGGTCGATGTGCGTTTCCAGCAATGAACATCGACGGAAACGCGCATTGGCGATTTGGCACTCTCGAGATCACAACTGACGAGAACGGCGTTTCTCGATTACTAATTTGCGTCGCCGCCGGCGAACACGATGCTGGATCAGCTCACCTCGCCAGCACAACACATGAACCTCAGACTGACCCTGATCATTGAAGACAAGCCGACTCATCGTTACCGACCACTCGAAGTTGTCTTCGCGTTAGTGCGTTGAGGCATCTCCCAATAACCACATGCCCGTCTTGTATAGTGGTCCAGATTCGGCCCCCGGGGCCGTAACAGATCGACTGAATGTGGGGGGCATTATGATGTGTCGCCGTATCGCTTCTCTAAGTCTGCTCACGCTGTGCCTCATCGGTGCCTTAAAGCTAAGGGCGCAGACACCGACAACAACCTGTAAGAGTACGGTCACCGGGACCCTTGAGGTGGTTCCATTGCAGAGCCAGGTGTATGGCGATAAACGTACTCTGCGAGTGTGGCTACCAACCGGGTATTCAGCTTCTGCTAACTCCTCCAAGCGCTACCCGGTGCTCTATATTTTCGATGGGCAGGATCTCTTTGACCGATGCACATCGCGGCCAGGTCAAGATGAGTGGCATGTCGATGAGACCGTGACCGATCTGATCGCCAAGAAAGCTGTGCAGCCATTGATTTTGGTCGGAATCGACAACGCTGGTCCGGGCCGTCGCGAGGACGAATATTCAAGATATGGCTCGATGGTAGACGCTCCGCAAAAGCTGTCAGCGTTCATGGCGCGGGAGGCTCTGCCTCTTATAGACGGTCGCTACCGGACGATCGCAAACCGGACTCACAGGGGCGTAGGTGGTGCGTCGTTGGGTTCCATCGCTGCTTTGAGTCTTCTCCTTGACCAGCCGGATATGTTCGGTCTGGGCTTGCTCGAAAGTACTTCACTGCAAGTTGGCAATGGCAAAGTCCTACAAGATACGGCCGCGATGGTGCAGGGGCCTGCACGCATTTCCATCGGGGTAGGTACGACGGAAGTACCACCGCCGGATGCTGCTGCGCACGGATTTCCTGATTTCGATACCGCGTTCGTCGCCATGAGCCGGACGCTCGCCGGTAACATGAAGAAGAGCCTGATGAACCATCCTGAAGTAAAGCTGACGGTTCAGCCGGGTGGACAGCATCAGGATAAATTCTGGGGAGAACGCTTCGGTGCTGCGGTGACCTTCCTCTATCCACCAGCGCCAGCAGAGATCAGATAGCCGGCCGAATGTCATTCCCTATCCATAAACCTCAGCGATAACTCGCGGGAGACGCCTTTCTCGTCAAATGGAACAGTGCGAGCGTATTAGTCGAGAAGATTTTCTCGCGATCGCCGACGTCTTGGATCGTTTCGTCTCCTTGGATCGTCCGCAGCAGCTGCACCGGAAAATGATTTGATTCTTAGTGCTGAGCCAAACTAGACGAAAGCTGCCATGGCCTGGCGATCAATAAGACGCTAGCGATTAAATGAGCAGGATTGATCAGTAATACCTCGTATGGCGATGTAGGCGTTACTGTGGTTTTCTAATCGATTAAAGACCTTTGAACGCATCTAACGAATTGATTCTTAGAGGTCATAGTTCATGCCTGGAACCAAAAGAAATCAATCCGATCCGGCACGTTTTTTCGCGGCGGCTGGAGTTACACAACGACCAATCCAGGTAAAAGCCGGTCACGTGTTTTTCTCACAGGGCGGCCATGCCGACTTAGTATTTTTTCCTCGATTCCGGCCACGCGAAAATCACGGCTGTTTCAGAGCAAGGAAAAGAGGCGACTGTGACGTTGTTATCAGCGGGTGACTTCATCGAGAAGATTCGCTCGCCGGTATGGAAGAGGTGCATCCGCCACTGCGATCGCAGTCACCGCTTGCGCCGTGCTGAAGTTTAGCCGCGTGGAGATGATCCGGCTGCTTCACGAACAGCATGAATTTACAGACATTTTCTGAAGTTTGTGCTCCTCCGCGGAGTCAGGCTTCAGGAAGATCTCATCGATCAGCTTTTCAATAACGGTCAGAAGCGTCTCGCACGTACTCTACTCATAATGGCTGACTTTGGGGCGCCCGGCGAGCCGGAAAGCATGATCCCTCCCATTACTCAAGAACCTCTCGCCGACATGATCGGTACAACACGATCAAGAGTCAGTTTCTTCATGAACCGATTCCGCAGGCTTGGTTACATCGATTACAACGGCCGGATTCATGTGTACAAATCCCTACTGAATGTCGTCCTGCATGATCGGTTACCCGAACAGACCGCAAGCCGACCCGTTGTGCTCGACAAGTCGGAGCATAGAAGAAGTAAGAAGAAGTCGATGCTGTCATCGTAAGCTTTCGCTTGCGATTCAGAGCACAATGACGGCTGGTCCGTCCTCAGTCTCTTCTTTCACGGCCAGCAGCGCCTGGTTGGCATCATTTAAGTAAACCTGGAGACCTGGGGCTGGATGTTCAGCATATGTGCAAGTCTCAAGAAGTCGATCGCGTCTTGCCTGGCCATATTGGCAAGGCTGCGAATCTGCCGCTCTCCCCATAGCACCTTGTCGTAATCGAACGCGGGCATACTGTCGAGATGGATTGCGTTAATCGCAACCACGTCACCCTTGCGCAGACTTGAAAGCGCTGCGACAACGACCTTTCGGCTCGGTGCGAAGGTGATCGCTCGATCCAGTTCGACTGGAGGGAGATCGTCTCCCTTGCCCCCCAGGTAGCATACAACTGGCAAGCCCTCGCCCGGTGCGCCTCTCACCTCGTCACGACATATGTCTCGCATCCCCATGATGCGAGGATAGGGATTGCCAGAGTCGCGGAGCTTCCAAAGCCGAAAAGACCAACCTTTTCTCCAGGCTATCGCCGGCAACCCGGAGACTGCGAAAGCCGATGATGCCCGCGCACAGCAGCGGAGCCACATGGACCGCGTCAAGCCCTTCTGGCAGCGGGTAGGTGAAGTCTGGGCGCACCAGTGCATACTTCGCATAACCCTCATCTACCGAATATCCGGTGAAGGTAGGGCGGTCACAAAGGTCTCCATGTTGGCCTTTCAATACCAGCAGTCGCCGTCGGTGCCGCCCATTCCAGGAGACGTCGACGCGGGTTCCCAAAGGCAATTCCTGCTGGCGCCCTCAACCACTTCACCCACGATCTGGTGACCGGGGATGAGTTGTGGGCGCATGGGCGGCAGGTCTCCTTCGACAATGTGGAGGTCTGTCCGGCAAACTCCACAAGCGATGTCACGCAGCAGAACATGGCCAAGAGTGACTTGTGGACGAGGCACTTCGGTGATGCGAGGAGAGTCGCGCCAGGTGGAGCAGGAGCTGTTTGCATCGTTGCATGTGTGAATAGACCGTGTCTCAAGTGCTGGGCGATCAGGCGGATCTTACTCGTACTCCGGGGTCGTGCTACTGGAGTCCCAGGTCACTTAACAACTTGGGGTGCAGATCATCTGAGACGAGCAGGTTGTGGCAGACGGAGCAATCATTCGTGATGCTCCTGGTGGGCGAAGCATTGTGATTGCCATCATGGCAGCGAAAGCAGCCGGGCGAATTCAGATGCCCTGCGTTGTCCGGATGTGTTCCCCAGCCAACCTTCATTGACGGAAATATGTTGGAACTGTAAATCGTAACCAGCGTTCTGGCAGCCGCGTAGACCTGGGGGCGGTGGCCATTCCAAACTACTGGATACTGCGAACGATAGAAGGTGATGAGCTTCAAAGGAATCTGTTCGCTCGCGACCTCGCGCGAACTGTACGGCGCTTTGAGAAGCTGCAGACCTTCCTTGTGGACGAAAGGCAGAGAAGCACTTGGGCTGCCCATTGCCATGTCCCGATTAAGGGCATCTTCAGGCGTATCAAAGGCATGCCCGACAGTATCGTGGCAATCGATACAGTCCATGGTTCGCTTTGTACCTTTGACGGCAATCTTGCGATCACCGGTGACGAACTCAGTCACTGACCCGTTACTCTCCGTTTTTCCAACCCATGGAATGGTTTGGTTGGTGGAGTCTGTGGAGATGTATTGAATTTTGCCCATGTGCGCGCCATGGATGCCGCTTAGTCGGGCGAAGGAGTCGCGGCCTCCCACGTGCAGCATGGTCAATGAAGAAGTATGTGTGTTCACTTCGTCGTCGGCGTAGGAGGAAGATACCCGGAGCTTGTCGCCCTTGTAGTCGGCAGGATTGTGGCAGCCGAGGCAGGTAACAGCGGCAGTCGGTACCTTGTTGTCCGCCATGATCGGTTTCGGAGAATTCTGGAAGATCACTTCCAGGAGCTGCTTGGTCCCGTTGAGTTTTGCATGGACATAGCCGGCCGGGCCGGGTGCGACATGGCATTCGGTGCAGGCGACGCCGGCATGCGATGAAATGTGATATGCCGTGTTTTCTGGCAGCATCACATGGCACGCTGCTCCGCAGAACGATACCGTGTCCATGTAAGCGACGCCGCGATAGCAGGCTGTGCCCACGATGGCAAAATTGATCAGCGTTGCGATGATCACGAAATCAAGACCATGCCGAAACACTGGATCATGGATGTTGATCTCTGGGAAAAATGAGGGCACCTGGTCGGTCGCCATCACGTAGCTGCGGCGCACAAGGATACCGGCCAGGATGAGGACCAGGCCCGCAACGAAAATACCGGGCAGGATTAATTCAAACAGGATGCCGAGATAAGGATTGGACGAGCCACTGTGGCCGAAGAAACTAACAATCCAGAATCCCAGGATTACCATGGCGGAGGCCGTGGTGATCGCGCCGCCAATCAGGCTTAGCCAGTTATTCCCGTAAAAGAAGAATGGACGGAGCCATTGCTGGCGGAAGGAACCTGCGGCGGCCATGCAATCCTATTACTTCTGAAGAGTTCGTACGTAGGCGACCTGGTCCTTGATCTGAGCGTCGGTCAACTTGCCCGTGTAGGCGGGCATCTTGCCTTTGCCATTCGTGATCGCGGCAATCAAATCGGCGTCCGACGCCTTGATGATATCTGGCGAGCTGAAGGGCAAGGCCTTCAGCGATTTTCCAGCTGGTGTACTGCCTGAGCCGTCAGCCGCATGGCACATCTGGCATTTGGCCTTGTACACCGCCGCGCCAGATTGTGAATGCGCTGCGGTGGTGATCCCGAACGTAGCCGCTGCGACAAAGGCAACAAGGAATAGTTTTTTCATGGACGATCTCCGTTGTTTGAGTGCGTGATTCCACGTAAGCCAGCTTCTTGAAGCGGATCAGGAGAAGCCACTTAACCGATGGTGCTGCTTCACCCACCGCAAACTGAGTATGGGCTGTCGCAGAAAATCAAGCTGTGCACTTTTGCTCGGGCGTCGGGGCGATGGCGATTGCTGTTCTTTGCCGACGAAAATGCTGGTGGTCAATACAGAACATCATCGGCGCGCACCGTTGCAATAGCCTGAGCACGTGATGAGCCAGATTAAAGGCGACCGGCAGGTTAGAGGCAGATGATCAGCTCACCTGTCCCTTCCACCAAACCTCTCGAGAGCATCGACGAACGCCTGCGGATGAGTGGTGTAAGCCGGCGATCCTTCCTTGTGTTCTGCACTAGCCTTATGATCGCGGCGCCGTTCGGGCTGGCGATCACCGATAAGAAGACTCCGGAAGATGTCGCCGCCGGTTTGGGTAAGGTGATCCGTCCGCCGATCATCTGGCTGCATTTTCAAGACTGCACGGGCTGTACCGAATCGTTGCTGCAGACGTCGCATCCTGGTTTTGCTGATCTGATTCTGAATGTCATCTCGCTCGAGTATCACGAGACGCTGATGGCCGGCTCGGGCTTACAGGCGAGGCAGGCGCTCGACGAAGCAGTGACGAAGTACGCTGGGAAATTCATCCTGGTCGTCGAAGGATCGATACCCACCAAAGACAGTGGCATCTACATGAAGCTCGCAGGACGGCCTGCGCTTGAGGTGCTGGCCGACGTAGGAGGCAAAGCCGCTGCCATCGTAGCGATTGGCTCCTGCGCCTCCTGGGGAGGCATCCCATCCGCGGACCCCGATCCAACGGGAGCGGTTGGTGTTGCCGATCTATTGCCAGGATCATCGATTGTCAACATCCCTGGCTGTCCTCCAAACCCTTACACCATGCTCGGCGTGGTTCTGCAGTATGCCGCTGATGGCACGCTGCCCGAGGCTGACGAGCAGCGCCGCCCGAAATTTGCTTTCGATCGCGATATCCATGAACACTGCCCGCGCCGTGCACACTTCGACGCGGGAAACTTCGTAAAGCAATATGGCGACGAAGGGCACCGCGAGGGCTGGTGCCTTTACGAGATGGGCTGCAAGGGTCCCGACACGCATGCCGGATGCTCGACCAGGCACTTCAACGAAATTCCCGACGTCTGGCCGATCGGAGTCGGCGCGCCCTGCATCGGTTGCACAGAGAAGAGCATCGCCTTCCGTGTACCGATGTTTGAGGTCGTGAAACTACATACCATCGCCGCGCCCCCGACCAGCTATGCAGCGATCGGCACTACCTACGGAACCATCAGTCCGCTGGCAACGGGGCTGGTTGGAATCGGTGTCGGAGCCGCAGCCGGAGCGGGTTACATCGCTTCCCGCAAATTCTCAAGAGTGGAAGCAGATGAAAGCATTCCCGGTTCGAAGTCAGCTGGCGCAACATCAACCAAGTCAGGACCCTCCGATCCCGAACCGCCGGGTGGAGCGTCGGCATGAGTGTCGCACTCAGCAGGCGGCAGGCGTTCAAAGTCATGATTGGACTCGGCGGCGTGGCCGTGAGCACCGTACTGCCGAAAACCTTGTCCGCAGAGGAGCATCCCGCGCATCCAGTGGCGCCGCCGGATGCGATTGGAATGCTCTACGACAGCACCATCTGCACCGGATGCAAGGCGTGCATGCCGGCGTGCAATGAGGCCAACGGACTGGCAGCCGATTCCGTTTTATCAGGTGGCATCTGGGACATGCCCACAGGGTTGAATGCCCAGACGAAAAACATCATCGAGCTTTACCAGGACCCGCACTCGGACGAGTTCGCTTTTGTGAAGAAGCAGTGCATGCATTGCCTCGATCCGGCGTGCGTAACCGGATGCCCCTTCGGCTCCCTTGAGAAGAGCGATTGGGGCGCGGTCACGTGGAACAGTTCGCTTTGCATTGGATGCCGCTACTGCGAAGTCGCCTGCCCTTTCGAGGTTCCGCAGTTTGAGTGGGAGAGCTGGAACCCGAAGATCGTGAAGTGCGAGTTCTGCTACGACCAGCGTTTGAAGAAAGACCTGGAGCCTGCCTGCACCGCGGCATGTCCAACCGGCGCAGTCATCTTTGGCAAGCGCGCCGACCTGCTGGCGAAAGCGAAAGACCGCATCACCAACGCGCCAGGAAAATACTACGAAGATCGGGTATATGGGGAGCATGAGGCAGGCGGGACACAGGTGCTGTATCTGTCAAGTGTCTCTTTCCAGAAGATCGGGCTGCCCAAGCTCGGCACAACCTCGCTTGGGCACTACGCGACCAAGGTGACGTCTTTGATTTACAAGTGGCTTTCGGGTCCGATCCTGATGGCCGGGGTTCTTGGTTTCTTCATTCGACGCAACTGGAACCGGCACGAGTTGGAGCGGCTCGAACACGAGAAGGAGACGGGCTTCCCTGACCAGTTATGAAAGGCCAGCAGCTGACAGCCGACAAGCGCGGCACAACGCTCATCAACCATTGGCAGTACGGTGTCCCGGTGACGCGCGGGCCCGTGCTGACACCAGTTCTGTTAGTCCTGATGGGCATCGCCGCGATCGGCCTGGGGCTGTGCGCAGTGCGCTTTTTCTCGCCGCTCGGGCCATTCTCTTCCATGAACTCCGCCTACGCCTGGGGCATCTGGAAGACCTTCAACGTCATGACGCTCACGGCACTTGGCTCGGGCCCGCTGGCATTGGGTCTCGCGGCGTGGGTCTTCAATCGACAGAAGCTGCATGTGGTCATGCGTACGGCGCTGGTGTCCGGATTTCTCTTCTACGCGACCGGCCTTTGTGCGCTTGGCTTCGACATCGGGCGGCCGTGGAACTTCTACAGCGCCATACTGCCATGGAGATGGAACAGTGAATCGGCCATGCTCGAGATCTCCATCTGCATGCCGCTGTACTGTTTTATCTTTTTGTCGTTTGAAATACTGCCGCTGTTCCTGGAGCGTCTCTATTACACGGGCAACGAGAAGTCGCGGGCTTTTCTGCGACATGTTTCGCCAGTGATCCGCAAAGCATATCCATTCGCCATCATCGGGGCTTACGTCATCCCCCTCATGCATCAGTCTTCGCTCGGCGGCCTGCTCCTGCTTGCTGGAACGAAGATCAATCCCATCTGGCAATCGCCGGTGATGCCGCTGCTTTATCTTCTGGCTGCCGGCCTATGCGGATTCGCCTTCACCATATTCCTTCTGCTGGTCGTCTGCCTTCGTTATGCCCGTGTACTCGATGCCGGGGTGCTGACGGAACTGGCTAACCTGCTGTCGGGGGTCTGCTTCGCGTTCCTTGCCGTGCGGCTTGTCGACCTTGTCGTGAGAGGACAGCTTCATACCGCGTTCGCTCTCAACGGGATGAGCTGGGTTTTCCTGCTCGAAACTTCACTGATCCTGGCTCCAGCAATTGCACTTCGCTTTCGACGCGTGCGTGAGACACCGCGATCGTTGCTGAACATGGCGGCGCTGGCATGTGTCGGCGGCACCGCGTACCGCTTCATTCCTACATCCATCGCGTACATGCCGCCGCACAGTACACGCTACTTCCCGTCGGCTCCCGAACTGCTGATCGCGGCTGGCTGGATTTCACTCGGCACCGTGGCCTTTGTTTTCGCCGTCAACTACTTTGCCGTACTCCCCGGAGAAGCGACTGCCTGGGACCACACCTTTCGTCCGTTTGGGTGGCCCCATCGCGCAACCCCGAGTCCTCTTGTACCTGCAATCACCGTAGAAAGTGGGATCTGATGGCACGCATCTCGATTGATCCCGTAACCCGCATTGAAGGCCATCTGCGTATTGACGTGGAAGTCGACGGCGGGACCGTAAACAAGGCATGGGCCAGCTGCACCATGTGGCGCGGGCTTGAAACTATTCTGCGCGGTCGCGACGCACGCGAAGGATGGGTGTTTGCGCAGCGCTTCTGCGGCGTCTGCACGACTGTTCATGCGATGGCTTCTGTCCGTGCGGTTGAGGATGCACTGGCGCTCGACATCCCGCTTAACGCGCAGTACATTCGCAACCTGATTCTTATCGGTCATGCGCTGCACGATCATATTGTCCACTTCTACCATCTGTCCTCGCTCGATTGGATCGATATCCTGTCGATCCCGAAAGCAGACCCGGCAAAGGCGGCTTCAATCGCCGAAGGTTCGAGCAGCTGGACTGGCAACTCCCGGCGTGAACTTGCTGCCGTTCAGAGCAAGGTAAACGGGCTCATCGCGAGTGGCCAGCTCGGCATTTTTTCTCACGGTTACTGGGGACATCCCGCGATGCGGCTTAGTCCGGAAATGAACCTCATCCTCTTCTCTCATTATCTTCAAGCGCTGGAGTTCCAGAGAAAGTCCTGCCAGGTGGTCGCGATCCTTGGCGGCAAGACACCGCACATTCAGAACCTCGCCGTAGGTGGCGTGATGAATGCGATCAATCTGAACAGCCTTGCGACCATGAACATGGACCGGCTGGGCATGCTGCAAAGCATCCTTGAAGACCTGATCCCGTTTGTGCAGCAGGTCTACCTCGTCGACAACTGCCTGCTCGCTGCTTCCTGTCCGGAGTGGTTCCAGTATGGCCGCGGAGTCGCCAACTACCTGGCTGTGCCAGATCTTCCGCTCGATGCGAAAGCGACCAGGTTCGATCTGCCCGGCGGCGTCATCATGGACGGCAATCTGTCGTCCGTGAAGCCCATTGTGAACTGGAAGGACGAAGCCTTTCGTAAGGCCGTCACCGAGGATTCTACGCATGCCTGGTATCAGGGCGGCGGCCCGTTGCAGCCTTACAAGGGCGAGACCGTACCCGACTACACCGACTTCAAGGAAGACGCGAAATACACGTGGGTGAAAGCGCCGCGTTACGAAGGCAGTCCCATGCAGGTGGGACCGCTCGCAAATATCCTCGTCGGCTATGCGTCTGGCCATCCGCTGACGCGTAAGTGGACGGACACGGCGTTTTCGAATATCGAATCAGTCCATGGGCTGAAGGTGACGCCGAACGAAATGCAATCGACCATGGGGCGATACCTCGCACGGTCGATCCGCTCCGCGATGCTTGCCGATCTCGCGCTCGAACATCTGCAATCGCTGACGACCAACATTCTCAACGGTGACGACACTACCTACAATGTTCCCACCTTCCCTAAGAGCAAGGTCATGGGCATGGGTATGCACGAGGCACCGCGCGGTGCACTCTCGCATTGGGTCGTGATCGAAAATGGCGCCTTCACCAACTACCAGGCAGTCGTGCCGACTACATGGAACGCCAGTCCTCGCGATGAAAAGGGCATTCCCGGACCCTATGAGACGTCGCTCATCGGCACTCCGGTAGTGGAAGCGGAAAAGCCTCTGGAGGTGCTTCGCACGGTGCATTCTTTCGATCCGTGCATGGCATGCTCCTGCCACACGCTGGATGCATCCGGCCAGGAGATCGCCCAGGTGAAAGTCCAATGATGAACATTCATTCTAGCGACGATGCATCCATCGCCATCATCGGGCTGGGCAATGTTTTTCTTGGCGATGATGGCTTTGGTGCGCTTGTTGTCGAGACATTTCGCTGCGAGTATGCCTGCGGAGCAAATGTTGAAGTACTCGACCTGGGTACACCCGGGCTCGACCTCGCCCCCTATCTTTACGGCAAAGAACTCGTGATCATCATCGACGCGGTCCACGCGGAGATAGCGCCGGGCACGATGTTGTTTTTCTGTGAAGAGGACTTCGTCAGCAGCCGGGCAAAGCTTCGCATCACTGGTCACGACCCTGGGCTGTGGGAATCGCTGGCCCATCTCCGGCTTGCCGGGCAGGCTCCGCATGAACTTATCGTTCTCGGGGTCATCCCCGAGTCATGCGGCTTTTCCCAAGGAGTCAGCCAGAAAGTGTTTCAACTCGTCTCACAGGCAGCGGCAACCATCGCGCACTTGTTGAATGATCGCGGCGTCGACTGCGCACTAAGGTCGATCGCCTTGCCCCGCAATTTGTGGTGGCTGCCCGTCGCCAACCCGGGACGCGCGGCATGAGGAGTGCGTCAGATGCACGAAATTTCGATCGCTGAAAGCATTCTCGAGATTGCCGAAAAGAAAGCACGCGAACAAAATGCGCGCTCGATCCTGCTGATCAAGGTGCGCCTCGGCGAATTTACGACCATCGTGCGCCAGGCGCTCGAGTTTGCGTTTGAGATTGGGCGCAAGGGAACCCTGTCAGAGCAAGCCCTTCTGGAGATTGAAACAGTCCCGATGGTTTTGCACTGTGCAGTCTGCAGTTCAGTCACAGAGCCGGTCAAGGGCGTTTGTCTTATCTGTTCTCAGTGCGGTTTTCCATTGGAGGTTGTCTCCGGCGAAGAGCTGAACATTGAATACATCGAAATTGAAACTGAAGAGGAGTGGTCGCGATGGAACCAATCACAGAGCAGGCTGCAAAAGGAAACCCTGAGCGCATTTCAGTCCAGACCAATGTACTGAACGCGAATCAGCAAACCGCGGCGGAGAACCGCCGGCTCTTTGAAGAGCGCGGCCTGCTCGTTATCAATTTGATGTCCGCGCCGGGCGGAGGGAAGACAACTCTGCTTGAAGCCACCATCAAGGGGATAGATCAACACTGCCGGATCGCGGTGATCGAAGGCGACCTGCAGACCGATCTCGATGCTCAACGCATCCAGGCGCTGGGCGTTCGTTCTCACCAGATAACCACGGGGACTGTCTGTCACCTCGACGCACGCATGGTTGCACGAGCGCTGAATGTCTTCCCTGTCGCCGAGCTTGATCTTCTCATCATCGAAAACGTCGGCAATCTGATATGTCCTGCTTCCTTCGACCTGGGAGAGGGCCTGCGCATCGTTGTATGCAGCGTTGCCGAAGGCGCCGAAAAACCCCGTAAGTATCCCGTCATGTTCCATAAGGCAGATGTCGTGCTCATCAACAAGATCGACCTGGCAGCGGCTTCCGATGTCGACGTACATGAACTCGAAGCCAATATCAGGAACGTCAATCAGCATGCGATTATCTTCAAGCTCTCCTGCAAGACTGGAGACGGCCTTGGCAAATGGACGGATTGGCTGGAGCACGCGGTCGCGTCGCATCAAGCCAAGGTAATGGTGGGTGCGTAGTTGTCCGTCGCCATCGCAACCCGGATCGAACGCCTTCGCATCACTTTGCATGGCGCGGTGCAGGGCGTCGGATTTCGTCCGACTGTCTACCGACTTGCGACGAGACTGCACCTCGATGCCTGGGTGCGTAACACGGGCGATGGCCTGGAGATCGAAATCGAGGGCAATCCGGAAGCTATCAATCAATTTATTCTCCAGCTCGAGACGGAACGACCCAGGGCCGCGGTTATTGGAGATGAAGAAAGGCTTCGCGTAGCTCCTAGCGGGAAATCCGGTTTCGAGATTCTTGCCAGCAATGAGTCTCTGGACCGCACGGGCGTAAAAAGCGCGGCTGTGCTGCCGGACCTTGCCACCTGCGAAGAATGCCTGGCAGAGATGTTCGATCCAACAAACCGCAGGTACTTATATCCATTCACGAACTGTACTCTTTGCGGGCCACGCTACACGATTCTCACCGGCATTCCATACGACCGGCAGAACACGACCATGAAGAATTACGAGCTGTGTACTTTGTGCCGCCGCGAATACGACTCTCATGGTGATCGCCGCTTTCACGCGCAGCCCAATGCTTGTGCAAAATGCGGGCCGAGCCTACGCGTCTTTCCAGCGAGTGTGGATGGATCCGACAAGCAGGACCCCATCGCTTATGCTGCGCGGTCATTGGCGAAAGGACAGATCGTCGCAATAAAGGGCACCGGCGGTTTCCATTTGATGGTGGACGCGCGGAATTCCACGGCCGTCAAGCGTCTACGTGAACGCAAACACCGCGACCAGAAGCCTTTCGCGATGCTCATGCCGTCCATCGAAGCCATCCGTTCCTACTGTCATCTCAATCGCGATGAAGAAGCATTACTTCGGTCGCAGGCAGCTCCGATTGTCCTTCTCCACCCAAACGCAGGTCACCACCTTGCGCCTGAAGTAGCGCAGACCTCATCTGTCCTGGGGGTCATGCTGCCCAGCTCTCCATTGCAGCATCTTCTGATGGCGCAATATCCTTTCCCAGTCGTGGCCACCAGCGGTAATCGATCGGGCGAGCCAATTGCCATCGATAATGACGAGGCGCTCATGAGTCTTCGCGACATCGCCGACCTCTTCCTCATGCACGATCGTCCGATAGAAAGGCCCTGCGACGATTCTGTTGTTCGTGTTCTGCCAGGCACTGGCTACAGCGTCTCTCAGATGATTCGTCGCGCCCGCGGTTATGCTCCTCTGCCACTGCTGACCGCGTCAGAGCTGCGGCCTGTCCTTGCAGTCGGTGGACATCTGAAAAATACCGTTGCCATTGCGATCGGACGTCAGGTGTTTGTCAGTCAACATATCGGAGACCTCGACTCGCTGGAGACGCGCGATGCGTTTCAACATGCCATCGATGATTTGTGCCGGCTCTATCGCTTCGAGCCGGAGGCGATCGTCTCCGACCTGCACCCGGATTATGCATCGACCATGTGGGCGCAGGCCCGTGGCAGGAGTCTCGGTATCCCGCTTGTGCAGGTACAGCATCATCATGCCCACCTGGCCTCCTGTGCAGCAGAGAACCAATTGACCGGCGACTACCTTGGTGTGGCCTGGGACGGAGCTGGTTTAGGAGAAGACGGCAGCATTTGGGGCGGAGAATTTTTCCTCGCCACGCCTCTTGGCTTCGATCGCATTGCTCATCTGCGTCCGTTCTCTTTGCCGGGTGGCGAAGCGGCCATGCGCGAATGTTCCCGCCCTGCCGCGGGCTTGCTCTTTGAGACCTTTGGCAGAAACCATGCCTACTCCCATTTCCCGCAATTGCATGGGGCGCGAGATCTCGCAGTGCTGGAGTCCGGAATCGCTGCTCCCCGCTCCTCCAGTGTCGGTAGACTGTTCGACGGAATTGCCTATATCGCCGGCGCAGCCGAACGGAATCTCTTTGAAGGTCACGCAGCCATGTGTCTTGAAGCTGCGATTGGCCCCACCCAGACTGATGACCGCTACGAAATCCATCACCATAACGGAGTCGGTGACTGGGCTTCGCTTGTTGAAGAACTCCTGGCCGACAACCGACGCAATCCCGACCTTTCCCTCATCTCGGCGAAGTTTCACAATGCCCTCGTCCACTGGATCCTCGCGGTGGCGCGCACAACCAGCCTGCGCAAGGTCGTGCTCAGCGGCGGTGTCTTTCAAAATGCCTATCTCACCAGCCGAGCATCTCGGTTGCTCCAGGCCAACGGTTTCGAGGTCTTCACCCACCACATGGTCCCCGCGAACGATGGCGGACTGGCCCTCGGCCAGGCAGTCCTCGGCGGTCGGACCCCTCCAGGAGGTATCTCGTGTGTCTAGCCGTACCCGGGAAGATCGTGACCATCACCGTCGAACCATTCTTCGGCTTGCGCATGGGCAAAGTTGACTTCGGCGGTATCCGTAAAGAAGTCTGCCTCGACTACACGCCTGACGCGCGCGTGGGCGATTACGTCATGGTGCATGTCGGATTCGCTCTCTCTGTTGTGGATGAAGTGGAGGCTCACCAGGTCTTCGATGCGCTGCGGGAGCTTGATCTGCTTGAAGAACTGAACGATCGCGAGTCAAAGGAAATTCGACGATGAAATTCCTCGACGAATACCGGGACTACGCCCCCGTGCAGAAGATGGCAGAAGAGATTCGCCGCGTCGCCACGCGCCCCTGGAACCTAATGGAAGTCTGCGGCGGTCAGACCTACACGATCGTTAAGACTGGACTGCAGGAGCTCCTCCCTGAACAGATCACCCTCATCCATGGTCCTGGCTGCCCGGTATGCGTGACGCCGATCGGGATGATCGATCGCGCCGTCGCGACGGCGATGTTGCCCGAAGTCATACTCTGCTCCTTCGGAGATATGCTGCGAGTGCCCGGCTCGACCCAAAGCCTGTTTGACGCGAAAGCGCGCGGGGCAGACGTCCGCATCGTTTACTCGCCACTCGATGCGTTGCAGCTGGCGCGATCCAATCCCGGCCGCGAGATTGTCTTCTTTGCCGTCGGCTTCGAGACCACCGCGCCGGCAAATGCAATGGCCGTGTGGCAGGCGGCACGTGAGCGTTTGACTAATTTCTCGATGCTTGTTTCGCATGTGCTTGTGCCGCCAGCGATGGAGGCAGTCCTGGCGTCGCCCGAGAGTCGCGTTCAGGCATTTCTGGCTGCCGGACACGCATGCATGGTGACTGGCTATGAAGACTATCTGGCTATCAGTAAGCAGTATCGAGTGCCGATCGTTGTGACCGGCTTTGAACCATTGGACCTGCTACAGGGTGTGCTGATGATTGTGTCGCAGCTGGAAGAAGGACGCGCTGAGGTGGAAAACCAGTACACGCGCGCTGTTCGGAGAGACGGTAACCATGCCGCACAGCAACGGGTTGCGGAAGTCTTCGAAGTGACGGGTCGAGCATGGCGCGGCATTGGAGACATACCGTTGAGCGGTCTCCGGCTCCGCAAGGAATTTGCCGACTTTGATGCCGAGGTGCGATTTCGCCTGGTGCTGGAGCAAGCGGAGGAGTCGAACGAATGCATCGCAGGCCAGGTATTGCAGGGTTTGCAGCGGCCGTATGACTGTCCGGCTTTCGGCACGCGATGCACGCCTGACTCTCCCCTCGGCGCGCCGATGGTCTCATCCGAAGGCGCATGTGCTGCCTATTTTCACTTTGGAAGGCGGAAGGAAAATGTTGAATCTCTCGTGTCCCTTGCCGCGGCCCGTTAAGGATCGAATCCTGCTTGCGCATGGTGGCGGAGGCAGGCTCACGAACCAGTTGATCGAAGATGTGTTTCTGCCCGCTTTCTCGAATACCAGCCTGAACGCTCGTCACGATGGGGCCATGCTCTCCGCCGGCGGCACGCAACTCGCGATGACGACGGATACCTATGTCGTGCACCCGCTCATCTTTCCAGGTGGAACGATCGGGGACCTGGCGGTGAACGGGACAGTGAATGATCTCGCCATGTGTGGCGCAAAAGCCATTGCCTTGAGTGCCGGATTTGTACTTGAGGAGGGGCTCGCGATGAAGACGCTGCAGACCGTTGTCGACTCGATGAGGGACGCTGCTCTTGCTGCCTGTGTGCCGATTGTGACCGGTAACACCAAGGTCGTGGACAAAGGTAAGGGCGACGGCATCTTCATCAACACTACGGGCATCGGGATCGTGGTAGCGCCGAATACCCTCGGCCCGGAGTCCGTCCGGCCTGGCGATGCTGTGCTCGTGAGCGGCAGCCTCGGAGCGCATGGCATTACTATTCTTTCCGTCCGCGAAGGGCTCGAGTTCGAAGGCCCAGTCACGAGTGATACAGCATGTCTGTGGCCTGCGGTGAATGCACTGTTCGAGGCTGACATCCCAGTGCATTGCCTGCGTGACCTCACCCGCGGTGGACTATCGTCCGCCCTCAACGAGATTGCGACCGTCGCGGGCGTGCGGATCACCATCGAAGAAGCACTCGTCCCCGTATCGGATAGCGTGCGCGGAGCGTGTGAACTGCTCGGGCTGGATGCACTGTACGTTGCGAACGAAGGAAGATTTACCGTCTTCGTCGCTGAGGAAGATGTAGAGCGTGCTCTTGCAGTCCTGCAGACGCAGGGCGTGTCGGCGGGTGCGGTCAGGGTCGGAACAGTCTACCAGCGTTCTTCAGGGATCGTTACGGTGCGCAGCAGGATTGGGGGCAACCGTGTTCTGGATATGCTTTCCGGCGAACAACTTCCGCGCATCTGCTGAATCATCGTTATGACTAACTGATTCGGTAGCGTCGATCAAAACTCATAGTGCATGCCGAGGGTGAGGTTATTAGCGTGGAAGTTGCGGGGCGCGGTCTCACCGGCGGGCGAGAGGGACAGGCCTGTTTGAGCACCGTTCAGCATCGGGGAATCGCAGGCGACGACTGGCGCTGGAGACGAAGGTGTAGGGTTCGAGGTGCTGCAGAATGGCGCGCCGGATCGACCACCCTCACCATAGCCGTAGAACTTATAGTCCGCGCGCCAGATCCATGATTTATGAACCGCCCAGGCAACACTCACCTCCGGCGATTGATAAGTGGAGACAAGCGAACCATTCACATCGCGCGCATCGTTAAAGAAGCGGCTGCCGCTGACCGAGCTGATGGTGTAGCCAACGCTGGAACGGACCGAGTGGATGGGAGAGATCGTAATAGACGCCGATCCATACTGGGTGGGCGCGGACATGAAATTCTTGACTGGTCCGAACTCGTAGTAAGTGGTTCCGCGGACGACCGCTCCGGGACATGCCGCGCCTGAGGGTGGTGCTGCGCCGGGAAACGCAGGGCTTGCCTGGGCGTCATAGCAGATGTTGCTCGAAGTGTAGACATCGCTGAAACCGTAGTTGAAATCGAGTCCATACCGACCATTCGGGAACAACGTCGCACCCGTGCTCACAAGCCGGCTGTGATCGACATGATTGCTAGGCCCGGCATAGGTGAAGTCACCCGCTGCGACAGCAAGCTGGTTATTGTTCGTGTTGTTATGCCGTTCCCGGTCGTTGAAAACACCTGATAGCGTTAGCCAGGGCGCGGGCCTGTAGAGCGTGTGCATCCTGTAGTGCTGTTCTTCCCGTGGGCTCACCGGGGTAAATGCGTTGTCATAGTAGAGCGCTTCGACGGATGCATTGACGTCCCAATGACCTGTAGGGCGGAGAGCGATGGTAAAGATTCCCCCGTTTTCATGGATGGTCACGGTGCCGTCTGTGTCCGACCCCACGGGCAAAGGAGTGTTGTTGGGATAGCCCTGCGCGATCTTCTGCAGACCGTAGCGATAGGTCAGCGACAGTGTAGCGCGAGACCATCCATCCCAGGTCCCGGTCAGGTTGTTGGTCAGCCACTTCTGGCCGAAGAAGTCTGGCAGCGGCACGCCGTTGGGGCTGCCTTCGACTGTAACCGCGCCCGGCGTTGTGGGGCCGGAGTAGTTAATGGTCTCGCTGCCCGGAGTCGTCGGCGTATTTGCCGTGATTCCTTTGGAAATGTTCGAGGTGCCCGGTTGCTGCACATTCGAATAGGTGGCCTGCTCCGAAAAGTGGACCGTCGGCGTCGCATCCCAGACGATCGCGTAGTCGATTGCCAGGACTGCTCGCTTCGCGCTCGCGTTGCCCATAAAAGTAGTCGAGCGGACCGTTCCGTCCAGTCCCTGAAAATTCTCGTAGTAGTGAGGAAGATTCATATTCGCGCTGGTGTAGCGAACGTCGCCGTCGGTCGCGATCTTCTTGATGCTTGTGCTTTGAAAGCGGAAGATCTCCGTCGGGTAGAGAATGCGGGTCGGCTGCGAACGCAGATAGCTGGTAGCCACCGCGCATGCAGCGTTGATGACCGGACGATTGCCCGCTATTGTGGGCGCGGTGAGGATCGTGTAGCTGGTCGCATTGGTGTACGCGCTGCCCATGCTTGTAGCGTTGCAGTTGCCGATGCCGTAGGGCGTTAGACTGTCCCAGCCGCCTGGGGCCACCGGCGTTCCGTCTGCTTCCTGTGCCAGGAAGTCGCCGGCGGCCAGCTTAAAATAGGAGTCTTCCTTAATGTGATCGACCTGTTCCTGAAAACTCAACGTAGTATTCGCTATCGGCTTCCAGTCAATCTCTCCTAGAAAACCGTCGGTGCTATTGCGCTGATATTCTTCGAGCAACTGGTCATTCGCACCGATCGATGGAGCGAAATAGTTGCTTGAAACTCCGGGGCTCAGGCTCGGACCTTCCATCACGTTCTGCGTATAGCCTGTGCGAAACGTCACTTTCGAAAGTGGTAGCAGGGTCAGGGTCGTGTCCGTCATGCGGCGGACCGTATTGAAAAGGAACGGCGACTGTCGGGCCTGGGGCCATGCAAGTGAGCCCGTGGGCGCATTGGACGGCCCGATCGGAACCGACTGCCCAAAAGGAATATTTGTGTTGCCCAGCAGGTCATAATCGAAGTACTCCCGGTGGCGTCGGAAGCGTCCCGAGAATTCGTACAGCTTGCCTTTGTAAGCATCCAGTTTGGTGAAGTTGACGGGATCGCCGCCGAACCCGCTGCTGAAGCCGCTTACAGAATCGGCCAGCGTACTTTTCGTTCCGGGAAGAGCATGCAGTTGAAAGCTCTGCCCCAGAACACGGGGCCCGGAGTGCAGGTTGACCAGCGTGTTGTACATGGCGCCGCTGCCGGTAATGTTCGCGATGCGCCCGCCCAGGTCGACCGTTTCGTGCAGTGTATACCCATTGGGAGCCGCCGGCTGCGTGTCCGGCGTCGTCACCTGAACAGCAGTCACCGCCGGGGCTGCTGTCTGCGCAGCCGCCGCGCCCGCGACCATCACCAACAGGGCGACCGCGACGTTTTCAGCGCAGCGCTCCACCCGGACGGTGGAACGTCGCTGGCCGGACGATCGAGAAAGCCAACCTGCGTTGTTCATATCCAGCCTCATACGCAGCCTCGTTTGGAGCAGTCATCACGCGGAAGCCCTTGACCCGGCCGCGTCACTTGAGAAACGCCGCGTTGAGATTGGAGCCATGAATCATGGTGTGGCAGCTGGTGCAGGATGTCAGTTCCGACGATCCGGCATTCATACTGTGGAACGTGCCCGCAGCGACAGGGCTATGACATGTAGCGCAGAGGGTATTGATCGCCGGCATATTAAGCAGCCGGGGGTTCTGAGAACCATGCGGAGTATGGCAGCCCACGCATCCTTCTGCCTTGACCGCGGCGTGCTCGAAGACGAATGGGCCACGCGTCTCTACGTGGCACTTGGTGCAGATCTCATTCTGGTCGGCTGTGGACCTCAGGTTGTTTTTCAGGAACGTGCCATGCCCGTTATGGCAGTCGCTGCACTTGACCGCGCCTTCGTTCACGGGGTGATGGAACGGCATGGCAAACGAGCCCTTCACGTCGGCAATGGCATTGATAGCAGAGCTGCGGCTGGGGCGCCTTGAGCAGGTTCGGGTTGCCCGGTACTTCAAAGGAAGTTGCTGCAAATGAAGTCGGGGTCAGCGGCTGTGCATTCATCGGACCTTCGCTGGCTTTCAGCATGGCGAGCAGACTCAAATGCGAGCCCTTCTGCGCATTTGCGCTCGCCTTCGACGCCACCGCAGGAACGGACGGAGCCGCTGAGATGAGGCCGTGCACACTATGACAGCTGCTACAGCTCAGGCCGGCTTTCGCATGCGGCGAGCGCATGAAATCGGGATGGGCCGAGGCGTGACAGCCTAGGCATGTCTTATCAATCTGCTGTGGCGTGGCCTTGGTGAACTGAAACAGCTTGGTGGCATCGCCACCCGATTCAACATGTGCCTGCCCGGGTCCGTGGCAGCTCTCGCAGGTCGCTCCGCTGCCGCCGTGCATCAATGCCAGCTTCGAGTGAGGATTGGTTGAGAACTTGGTCGCAATGTCCGCATGGCAGGTGGCGCAGGTGTCGGACCCGACGTAACCCGAGGTATTTGTGACGACGGACACGCTGCTCGCAACTGTCTTCGCAGCCTGTTGCGCAGAACCCATGGGCGCCGAAAGGCAGAAGACCGATGTCACGAACGCGAAGACCAGAAGTACATGCTTCATTGCACCGGTACCTCTGCAATCTTCGTTAGGAAGGCAAGACGGCCAGAGAGAGTGACCCTACAGTTTAGAAATTGAAAGTGGCAAAAGCTTTCCGCGATTGCGAGTATGAATGGAAGCTCCACACAATGATGTGCAATCAAGCTCACCCGACTGGAAGTTCGCAGTCGGTCGCAAGGGGTGCGAACGTCGCCGCTTCATGCGTATCGAGTGCAGTCACTGTGGAGGCCCAGAGCCGGCTTTGACGCTAGAGAGCGGGCGCTCCCAACGGTTCCCTGTCTCGCGCTTACGACGATGCCATCGTCCCCTAGAATGCGCTCCGCCACGGCTAGAAACATTGGTCGCTTCAGGCGCTCGGCCGCTAGGGTTTGAGCACCATCGTGACGACCTTTCCGTTGGCGGGTCGGTTCGACTCCGGCCGACCGTGAATGGCTCATCCGCTCGTGGGCTGTATATTGCGAAAGTTGTCGGGTTACTTTACAACGATCATCTGGTGAAGTGGCAGCGACTGGGAACTGCTGCCTGCCGCAAACGTGTCACTGCCTCGTACAACCCTCCACTTTCTCAGCGGCTCCTCCCGGATCGCAAGACGATCTTTCGGGATCTCGATGGCTGCGGTCCTCTCTTCGCTTCCGAGAACGGCGTTTGTAAGGACCGATCTATTCCCGACCGATGTACCATCCGATCATGGCGGGTCGGATCATTCTTCTGAACGGAACTTCGAGTTCTGGAAAATCAACTCTCGCAAAAGCTCTTCGTCTTGAGCTCGAACCTCAGTTCCATTTCTATGCGTCTGACCAGCTCGCTGATGAAGGATTCCGTCCGCTTGATAAGGAAGCCCGCCTCGCCTGGCGACATAAGTTCTTCGAGGGGTTTCACCGGTCGATACCTGCTTTTGCAAGCGTAGGACTGGATCTCCTGATTGAACACTTTGTGGAGGAAAAGGACTGGGCCGACCAGTTGCAAGCCTTGTTATCGCCCTTCGATGTGTTCTGGGTAGGCGTCCATGCCCCCGCACCTGAGATTGAGCGTCGACAGCGAATGCGTGGCAATCGGCAGCAGGGCGAAGGCCTATATCATCTGCAGACTCACCAATTCTGCACCTACAACGTAGAGGTCGATACGACCAAGCCGACGTCGGAGAACGTGACAACCATTATGAATAGCTGGAAATCGCGTCCTCGCCACATCTTGTAGACACTTTGGGTTCAGAGAAATTGCACAGCGGAAGTTGAGCACCTGTGATGTTGTTTGGAAACAGGCCAATTGCTCATCTAGCGTAAGCGGCGTTTATGAGGAGTAATCCATGCTGCCCTCGGTACCGTACCGTCGGACAGGTTCGAGCATGTCGTGAGAACATGCTGACATGCCGAGAAGCATAGCTAGAACGGCACGGTTGCGGAGGTCGCGGAGTTCTTTGCCCGAGTGCACCGCGAGAAGCTTCTTGCCCTGTTCCACGGTCAGCCAGTTCCCAAGACGAACGCCCAATCGTTTGGCTCCTTTCACCCTGCGAATGCCAGCGGCAAGGTCAGGACTCAACAGCCCGCAATCCGAAGCCTCGTATGCAAGTCTGCGAACTGCTGCGAGTCTGAGGTTGATCGTTGAGGGCGCGTAGTTACGTTGCTCCAAAGCGATACGATAGCGGGTCACAACCGTTTTGTTGAAGGCGAGCCGTGGCTCGGAGCAGTACCACTCGATGAAGTCGCTGATGGCATGTTCGTACGACCGCCGCGAGTTCAGAGATGGAAGGCTGTTTAGGACGGCTGATTTTGAATAATCAAGATCGGGGAGCTTGAGCACACTCTTGGGCTTCTTCAGTCTTTTCGCCATGCTGACGGCCTCCTAGCCGTGGCGAAAAGAATCTCTCACCGCGATTAGTAATGCGAAGCCGGGTTCTGGGCGACAACATTACTCAGAGGCTAAAGGATTAATCGTCGGTTTTGCTGCGACGAAGAGTGAAGACTTTGCCGCGGGGGTAAGCGCGTTGAATATCTTCTTTCTTTGGGTTATCTCCCAGCCTGCGCCATCGGACCCTGGTTGGATCGATGCCAGAGCTCCTAAGAACGTCGTCGTGGTTGCCATGGCGAACAAGCTGGCACGCATGGCATGGGCCGTGCTTTCGAGCAGACAAGATTACAAGCCATTACCGATCGTCGCGGCAGCCTGAACTAAAGCTCATCGGAAACAATCGCGCTTCTATTCTTCTGCTCCTGACTGCGGTTGCGTGCTTGCTCTTTGCGAGCTGCGTTAACATTGCGAACTTGCTGCTGGCCCGCGCTGTTGGCCAACAACAACAGATTGCGGTTGCTTCCGCATTGGGCGCGGGTCGTGGCGAAGTGCTACAAATGGCCTCTCGCGAAATTGTCCTGCTCGCGTTTGCTGGTGGCATTGGAGGGATCGGACTTGCAGCAATACTCGTACCTTTCATGGAGAATTTCCTTCCGGCATCACTTGCCTTTCGAGGGACACTGACTCTTGGCTGGGAGAGAGTTTTTGCCTGCACTATTCTCACTGCTTTCAGTGCTTTGCTCGCGGGCGCGGCCCCAGCCTGGACGGCTTTTCGGATCAATCCGCAGACAGTTCTCTCTAGGGAAGGTCGCCTCGCTAGCGAGACCCGTGGTAGCCGTAACATGCGCCGCGCACTTGTAAGCGTTAAGGTGGCAAATCAGTATTGTTCTGCTTCTCATGACCGGCCTCTTGATGACGAGGAACCCAGTGGGCATTCAGTTCCGCCGGGCTGGCTCTGACGATCCTGAAGACAAGGACCCCTTTGCCGTTGTGGGTGTTGTCGCCAACGCACGAACGATCTCCCTATCGGATCCAGATCCAATGATGATCTACGTTCCATACTGGTATCGTTGCGACGGAAGAGCGGGCCTCCTTATCCATGCGGAGGAAAACTCGGAGACCATAGCACCGATGATCAAGCAAGCAATCTGGAGTGTTGACCGGAGCGTGTCGATCGCAAATATACAGCCCTTTGGAAAAGTCGTCGAAAGCTCGCTTGCAAGCCAGCGGTTCGTGCTCGACGTGGCTCTATTGTTCGCGATCAGTTCACTGATTCTGGCCGCGCTCGGCGTCTACGCTGTGGTGAATTACTCCGTTACGCACCGACGCAAGGAGATTGGCCTGAGGTTGGCGCTGGGCGCGTCTCGGCGAAGCCTTTATAAGCTTGTTTTGCGTGAGGGGTTGGCACCAGTTCTCTTAGGTATAGCCGTCGGGCTGATACTCGCACTGAGCCTTGCTCGCCCAGCCAAAGCATTGCTGTTCGGAGTCAGCCCGTATGACCCAGCAACAACATGCCTGACCGTCGCCATTCTCTTGCTAGTGGGTATCGTAGCTTGCATCTTGCCCGCCAGGAGCGCAGCGCTGAGCGGGCCAACGCAAGCTCTCCGCGCCGGCTAATCTGTTGGGTCTGAGATGCCGCATTCTCGGAGCGGTCAATTGGAAGCCGAAGTCGGGCAGGCGTCTTCTACGGCCCGCAGTTGTTGAGCGGAATTTCCTGCCGGGATCTCAGTAGGTTTGCTTTGGCCTCGATACTCTGAGCCTTGCTGGAATCTTTAGGCACGTAGAAGTCACAGCGAGCACAGGCCATCCGGTGCGGGCACTGGTCGAAGAAATCGTAGGAGCAGTAGCCGTGACCTACGTCGTAGAGCTTCCAAGGTTCGTGTGGTGGGCTTCCGCGTCTGACTACATCCTGATCGATAAGGACCTCAACCGCTCTGAGATTGCGGGCGAAGTAGCCGGCATCCTGGTATGACTTTGCGAGCTTGGTAGGTGTGATCTTTGTGTAATGGCGCGTTGACTCTGGAGAGCTGTGCCCAAGCCACTCCTGAAGCTCGAACAAGCTGAGCGGCTCTTTCGCATTGTAGAGCTGGGAGGCAATGGTGGCTCTGGCCCGGTGGCTTGTGATGCGGCCGTGAGCGTCATCCAGCGGTACGGGTGCCTTCTTACACAGCAGCGGTATGACGCCATCGTTGATGTAGTGATTCACTCTTCCGCGTCCTCGGTGAGAAAAGAGCCGATGCACTTGTTCCCCGGTTTTGAGATCGAGCGAGGATGGCTGAGGTGGACGCATCTGTTCCCAGAGCTCTACAGAGTGACCCACAACTCCGTCGACGGGCTTTGAAAAGGCTGTTCCTGTCTTGTTTACGGGGACATGTAGGAAGCAGACTGGGTGCTCGCTTGAGTTGGGTGGCCGAACCGTTTACGAACTTCGCGGGATCTCCTGCCTTCCTTTGGAACGATGGAGCCGACCAGGAAGGGAATTGCCGTCACGCGGAGCTTCGGGGCCCCGGTCACGTCCTGGCAGGAGATGCGCGAGGCTATCCCGAGTTATGCGACGCGAGCGGCGGAGAAGATGGGGACAGGCTGCGGCCCAGGCTGCCTGGGTAACGCAGAAAGCACCACGAAGGAGTATCGAAAGGGGGCCCGATGTCTTCATCCTGAGAGCTCCTGAAACCGATGAATGCGGGCCGAACGACTACTGCGTAGCGAAGTAACCCTTGGGTGCTCGAACGTTATAGCGGCGGTCGAGCGCTTCGAAATAGATGGTCCGGAAGGAGCCATCGGGCTTGAAGTCGGCCGGCTTGTACGCGAGGGCGTACTGGCTGCGCAGCTCGAGCTGAATCGAGTTGAATTCGTTCGAGATGTCTTCAATCCGGTGCGGGAAGAAGGCCGTGCCGCCGGTGGCAAGCGAAATTTTGTTCAGTGTATCGTCGCCGCGGTCACGACTGGGTCCGGAGTTGGTACTGATGGTGTAGACCTCGGCCTGGGCACGCTGGCACTCCTTGATCGCGTCATCCAGGTAGGCGCGGCTCTGGTTATCGTCGCCGTCAGAAACCACGATGAGGGCCTTACGCACGGTTGCCTGCGCGGGAGCGGCGCTCAGCAGTTTGTCGCGGCAGGCAGTGTAGATGGCGTCGTAGAGTGCGGTGCCGCCAGCGGGCTGCAGTTTGTTGATGCCGGATTCCAGTGCATCGGGATTGTTGGTGTAATCCTGCGTGATGTAAGCCTTCGCGTTAAAGCCCATGATGAAAGCGCGGTCCGTCTGTGGTCGCAGAACCTGGAGCAGGAACTCGGTCGCGGCCTGCTGCTCGAATTTGAACTGCAGACGGATCGAAGTACTGGCGTCGATGAGCAGGCCGACGCGAAGGGGCAGGTTGGTCTGCTGACTGAAGCTATAGACCTGCGCCGGCGGCTTCTGGTTATCGAGCAGGGCGAAGTCTTTTGGCTGCAGGTCATTGATGAACTTGCCGTGCTTGTCAGTCACGGTGAAGATCAGGTTCACTTCGTTGACGCTGGTCTTGAGGGTAAACGAACCGCCGTTATCCTGGGTGGCGTTTCCGGAAGCGGGTTGTCCCGACGGCGGAGCAGTCTGTCCCGCAGGCGGCGCTACTTGTCCATTTGCCGGCGCGGGCGCCGGATGAGCCGCTGAAGCCGCAGCCGGCTGTGTCTGCGTGGGCTGGGCCGGCGGTTGCGCAGCGCCAGGTGCGGAAGGCAGTGCGTCAGTCGTGGTCTGTGCCGGCGCCTGGCCATGGGCTGCCGCGCTGAACACGGATGCCGGGATGGCGAAGGCGAGGCCGAGGAAGAATACAGGTCCGAAACGCAGCGAGCGGACACTCTGGATGAATGGCATACGAAGTTGACTCATTTTAAGCGAAGGCATTTACTTCTGGCTGGATTCGGGCGGGGCAGGTGGCAGAAGCCGCTCCATGAAAGCCGCAAGATCGGGTGGGAGGGGTGCCTCGAAGACGAGTGGTTTACCGGTTCGAGGATGCGCCAGCTGCAGCTTGGCGGCATGCAGAAAATTGCGGTCGAGCTTCACGCGGGCCTGCTCTTCCGACGTGGGCCGCTTGCCCTTCTTGTTCAACGTGGATTGCAGCGGAATACTGCCCTGGGCACCATACAGCGTGTCACCCACAACGGGATGCCCGATGGATGACATGTGGACGCGGATCTGGTGGGTACGGCCGGTCTCGATGCGGACCTCGACCAGGGTGAACTTGCCGTAAGGTCCGTCGATGAAACGCAGTTCCTTGTAGTGCGAAATAGCCGGACGACCGCCTTCGCGGCGCGTGGTCATGCGCGTACGGCGCACTGCATCGCGGGCGATAGGCGTATTGATGGTGCCAGCCGGCTGCTTGAGCGTGCCGTGCAGCAGCGCAATGTACGTCTTCTTGACCTGCCGTTTCGAGAACATGTCCGACAGCTTGGCGTGGACTGCGTCGTTTTTCGCGACCAGCATCAGGCCGCTGGTATTCTTGTCCAGCCGGTGCACGATACCGGGCCGTAAGGGCGCGCTCCCGTCTCCTCCCCCGGAAGACAGCTGCTGCATGTGGTGCAGGAGGGCGTTGACCAGCGTGCCGCTCTGCCGCGGGTCGTCGAGCATCTCGTCCGAGCCGGCCGAGGAACTGCCGGCGCCGGCGTGGACCATCATGCCCGGCGGCTTGTTGATGACCGCCAGGTCCTTGTCTTCATAGACAAAGTCGAGAGGGATATCTTCCGGCGTCGCGCGCAAAGGCGCTGGTTCTGGTGCGGCCAGGATGGCAATCACCTCGCCGCCCTTCAGCTTCATGGAAGGCTTTGCAGCAGCCTGGCCGTCGACCGTTATCCCAGCCTGTTCGAGCAGCATCTGGACGCGGGCGCGGCTGATCGCCAGCTGCTCGGTCAGATACTGGTCGAGTCTTCTGCCGATACACTCGGGCCCGACCACGATCGATTCGCCGATAGCCGGCGGCCTGGTGCCGTCCGCCTCATCGTCCTCGATCGTAGAAACGAGGGCAGCAACCGGAGCGATGGTCGAAGCGGCCCTGCCGTTTTTCGAGATGGTCCCGGGAATGTCCGCGGCCTGCTTTTTACGAGACATCTGCCGGGCGCCCTGCTGTTTGATTTTGGCTCACACTCCAGAGTACCCCGCCCAGCACCACCATGGTGACCGCGACGAGTTGGACACCGGTAAAGGCACCCTGCAGAATGGAGCCCCGGCCGGGATCGCCCCGATAGAATTCCAGGAAAAAGCGGGCCAGTCCGAAGCAGAAGAGCCATGCGCCGGCGATGTCGCCATCCTTGTGCGGACGGGCGAGCAGGAAAAGCAGGACTGCGCAGAGGAGCAGGCCGGCTGCACTTTCGTAGATCTGCGTGGGATAAAGCGGGATGCCGAGAGGAACGCCGGTCGTGCGCTCGGCAAAACGGCTCTTGAAGAGAATGCCCCAGTGATTGCCGGCGCCGGTAATGGGCTGGCCATAATCGCAGCCGGCCATCAGGCAGCCGATACTGGCAATTCCCTGGCCCAGTGCCAGCGACGGCGCGACGACATCCAGCATGCGCAGGAGGGGCAGCCTGGAATAGACGAGATAGGCCGCGGCGACCAGCAATGCCAGCAGTATCCCGGCATAATCGACGCCTTGCGACTGCAGCGCGGGGAGGCTCAGTAAAAGCCGCGGCGACGCGATGAAGCTGCGCCAGTTGGCGAAGAGGCCGAACAGTTTGGAGCTGACAATAGCACTGAAGACGGCCAGCAGGCCAAGCGTCCAGATGCGGTCGCGGTCGAGGCCCATGCGTTTCGCGAGTGCCATCGCGAGCAGCAGCGCCGCCATCACGGCAAGTGCCATGAGCGGACCATAGGTTGGCAGGGTGATGTTGCCGAAGGTGAAAAGGCGTGGATACACGGATCGTGAGTTTCAGTTTCATCTTTCCGGATTGATCCGTAAAGCGGCGGAAGACAATCATGCAGTCCGCCGAGGATCCAGCATCATGTCCCAGACGTAAATGAAGTGCTCTCCGGCTCTCACAAAAAGTGCACTGCCGACTCCCCCGAGTCGACAGTGCAGAGGGCACTTCATAGAAGACGCATCACCTTCAATGACAGGCGACACGGGCTTCTAGTGGTAAACGCGCGAATTGAGGCTGGAAAGTGTCACGGTATGGCAAACAAATTTCGGCAAGTTACCGAAGGCACTATTCGTCTGCCGCCACTTCCGATTACTGAAGATGATGATCAGGCCAGGATGTGGCGATCGATCCAGTTCAGTGCTCCGTCGTCCATGCAGCTTCTGCATGTGCAGGCAGTTCCACGTCAAAACGGGTGTCGCGGACCTGGCTGCCCGATTTGCCTGCCAAATAGTACTGCATGTTTCCTGCGCCCAGGGCGGATAGATCGACTTTGAAATGCCGGCGCTTCTCAGAGAGGTTCTTCAACACGAAACCATCTTTGTTATAGCTATAGGTGAGTGCATATTCCGGGATGCCGAATGTAACACTGCCATAGCTCGAGAGATGCGGCGAAACCGACACGTCCGCATCGGCCGGAATCGTCAGCCCGAGAAATTTTGAGATCAAGACCGCGGCAAACACGTTGGGGTATTCGTAATACTGCTCGGCTCCATGCGCATTCCTGCCGTCAATGTAATAGACGTAGTCCATGTCATAGCGCTCGCCCATGAAGTAGTTATCCTTGGCGCCTTCAGCCGCCACCATCTCCAGTTGATGCAGCAGAAGGTCATCCTGCGTCTGCGATTCACGATACGCAGCATCCCAGTACCAGTACCTGCCGGCGGCACTCAAATCGTAAGGACCGCCGTCACCGATTTCAGATGAGGTGTATGCGGCAATATCTGCCGAAAGAAAGCTGGGAAAGCGTTCGAACTGCGCGGCATTGTCATCAACCAGGCGCCTGACGGCCTGGGCCTGGCCGGCTGTTGCATAGCCAAACGTCACTGGCAGAGTATTTGCGAGCAGGTGAATGTGATCGTGCACATTCCCGTCGCGATCCACCCAGTCAATGAAGCGCTGATTCTTCTCATCCCAATAGCCCAGAGGCAGCGGCTCGATCAATGCGGCAGCGATCTTCTTCGAGAGCTGCGCGTAGCTGTCGGCCTTTCCCTGTAGGCCTGAAACGCTCTCCATGCGGGCCAGAAGGCCGAATGCATACGCAGCAAATGCCTGTGCCTGCGTTACGCGACCATCCTTCATCACCTGGTCTTCGTAGTAAACATCCGACCATACCCGGTTGTACCGGTCGATGCTCGCCTGGATCCATGTCGCGGCATCTTCCAGCCTGCGGATGTTTGACTTCAGCCATGCCGCATCTTTCGTGGCCTCGTAGTAGTGCCAGGCTTCTTCCATGACCTCGATGTTTCCCGTTAATGGAAACATCGAGGCATTCTTCTTACGATCCCTGCTGTTTCTTCGCACATGGTATTCGCGCCGGCCATCGGGCTGCACGGAAGTGGGTGCTCTCGAGAGACGTTCCGGATCGTCTTCCATCAAATGGAACTGCAACTCAATCATCCGCTTCACGATATCCAGGTCTGCAGGTGAACCCATCGCGAGCCTGCCTTTTATCTGGAACTCATGATCGACAGCAGGATAGGAGCCAGCATACGAACTGACCTTCAGCGTGCTTAGTACGTATCCGCTGCTGTAAGGAAAGTGAGCAGCCATGGTCTTCTCAACGACCAGCGGCAGCATGGTGCCCCAGTAGAAACCAGCCAGCGCGTCCTCAAGTTCCTTGCCTCCATCGATTGCCAGAGAAAACCTGTGGTTGAATGCGTCGCCGTGCGGCCTTGCTTCGGCCTGATGGAGCATGAAGCGGTCCGTATTCACCAGCACCTTCAATCCCGCATCGGTCATCATGGCGGCTGCGTCACCATCATGCAGTTCAAGATTCCATGAGTGATCGGCTGAGCGTGCGCTACCCGGCAGGACCCACACAGCGCTGTTGGCGGTAATTTGTGTCGTCTTCGCGCTCATGGGCAGAATCCACCATTGATCCTGCTCGCGATTCACGCCCAGGGCCTGGCACTTCGCGAAGATCATCTCGACCGGCGCGCTGCGATCCTTTCGTAGAACGACCAGGTCCTCTGCTGTAACTTCCAGCCTGGCATTGTGTATGGAGTCGAGTATGCCCTCGGACGTTCCCTGCATCAAGCTGTCCCACTCACCTTGAGCAGATTGTGCGAACGTGGGAGCCGACATTCCGGCCAGGATGAACATCGCGAACAGTGTCTTCATAAACGCCAATACGCACCTTTGGTCCTGTGGGATAAGAAAGTCATCTTGCCGCTCGCCCCGCATTTCCGATGCCTGCAGATTCTGCCGATCGCCGTGATGCAACGAGCGTATCTGCTCGCTAATGTTTACGGAAGCAGCATGTGACCATGTGCAGGGGTCGGGGCTTCGAAGGCGCCGCGTGTTTGGCATGCGACGGTTCGCAGCAGCCTGCATAAGGGAAGCCTGCATCGGGGTAAGACAGGATGGGCATGCCTGCGCGCATATTCCAGCGAATGGAACCGGCGCATTGTGGCTGATAGAAACAAGATCGACCCACGGGGCCGTGCGGTGAAGCGCTGGTGAACCCGTCCTAAGACGGCGGAACTCTCCGAAGCTCGTTAGGCATTCCGGACTGGCGGACGCTATTGGCTATCTTTCTGAAGTACGTAGCCGTCAGGCAATGCAAAAAGCGTCGGATCAGGTTCTCCGCGTTCGATGTTTTCAAGCGTAATCCGATGCTCTTCTACCGTTCTTGTTGTGTCGATGCGCATCACTTCAGTGTGCAGGTCTGGGGAGTACCATCGCTCGACTATGCCAAGGCCATGCATGTCCTCGCCTGCAAGATACTCCGGCGATTCAGTTGTGATGCGAATTCCGATCGAGGGTGTTCCCTCAACCATCTCTCGACCAAGCAGCTCTGATTTTGTCAGATGGGAATACCCGTGTGCGGCCGCAAATGCCGAGTCAACAGTGACGATGGCGCCCGGTCCTTCGCCATCGATTGTCGTATGGGCCGTGGAAGGTAAGGACGAGCATTGGATAGGCAGGATCCCGCTCTCATTAATCGGGAAGGACTGAGTGACCTTCTTCTCTCCTTGGGTCCATTTGCTCGTGGTCCTGGTAGTGGGATCCTCGACAATGACGCGTACAGATGGTGGGTCGAAAGTGTCTTCTGGCCGAGGGCCATTTCCATAGCGCTCGGCAATGCGCCCCTTCGAATCGCGGGCTATCGTGACCCTATGTCTGACTTCCCACCAGCCTGCAGTCCGGAGTTCAGACCAGACCTCATCGGCCGTGAATGGAATATTGAGGACCGGGCATTCAAAGTCGCCTCGGAAAAAATTTGGAGTGGCGGGTTCCTGCGCATACGAGACAGCGACAACGACGGATAGAATCGCCGGCCAGTAAATACGAAACTTCATGGGTGTAGATCTCCAACGGGGGAGTCCATTTCAGCGGCGCGGCTGATAGAAACAAGATCGACCCACGGGGCCGTGCGGTGAAGCGCTGGTGAACCCGTCCTAAGACGGCGGAACTCTCCGAAGCTCGTTAGGCATTCCGGACTGGCGGACGCTGCACACGGAGCTAATTGTCGAGTCGAGTCCCTTGTTCAATGATTAAAGGTTCAACCAGCGTAGATCACCAAACCTGCTTTGCAGGCCGATCTCTGAGTTGGATGCTAGCGAAGGCTCGCCGGCTTTGCAAGTGACCCTTTCGGACGAATTGTGTATTGGAGCAAAGCGGAATTTGTTCCCGCTGCAGACCCATTCCGGGAATCCTCCCTGACCTGCTGGCCTGCTGATCCATCTGCCGGCACCCCTGTCGTGGTCATGCTCCTGTTTTACTGGGAGTAGATGGCAGACACATTCATACCTGAAGTGCCGACCCAGGCCAGGGCCTACGCCGGGCTCATCATCGGCATTGTCGCCATCGCGTGGTCGGCTATTTTTGTGCGATGGGCGCCGATTCCCGGACCTGCCTCAGCGTTTTACCGCATGGTGATTGCGGGCATTCTGCTGTGGCCCTACCTGCTGCTGCGTCATCGCGATACGCTCCGGATGACACGGCCATCGTTCTGGATGGCGATGCTGGGCGGCGTCTTTTTCGCCGGTGACCTGGCCTGCTACAACACCGCGGTACTGCATACGTCAGCGGCCAATGCAGTGCTGCTCAGTACAAATGCACCCATCGTGGTCGGCGTGCTTTCCTGGGTAATCCTGCAGCGCGCGCCGCGGCCCGTGTTCTGGCTGGGCCTGGCGATTGCTACATCCGGCTCGCTGCTTGTTGTGAGCCGCGACCTGGTGCAGGGCGCAAGCTTCGGACGTGCAGATTTTCTGGCCATCGCGACGTCTGTGTTTTTCGGCGGCTACCTGATGGTGACCGAGCATGTGCGCAACCGGGTGGCATCGCTGGCGCTGCTGGGCATCTCGCTTTTTTCGAGCATGGTGTGCTTGGGAGTGTTTGACCTGCTGCTCGGCATCTCGATGAAAGTGCCGCACGATGGCAAAATCTGGGCTGGGCTGCTGGGCATGGGCACCGTCAGCCAGCTGATTGGCTACTTCGCGCTGACCTACGCGCTTGGACACCTGCCGGCTACTGTCACGTCGGTCACAATGCTGGCACAGGCGCCACTGACGGCGCTGCTGGCTTTCCTGCTGCTGGCGGAAAGGTACAGCTGGCTGCAGGCAGCAGGGGCGCTGCTGGTGCTCGCCGGCATTTTCACGGTGAACCTGCAGAGTACGTCGCAGGCACAGTTGCTGAACGGCGAGTAAAGCCGTCCAGCATCCGGAGCTTCGCTAAATCGTGCAAAGCTCGGCAGCCTGCTTCAGGCCGGCAATGGGGTCGCCGGCAGGCACGAATTCATGCGCCACGTAGCCTTTGAAGCCGGTATCGGCGATGCCCCGCATCACGCCATCCCACTGCACTTCCTGCTGGTCATTCAACTCGTGGCGGCCGGGGACGCCGCCAGTGTGAAAGTGGCCCAGCCACTGGGCGTTTGCACGGATGGTGGCGATCAGGTCGCCCTCCATGATCTGCATATGGTAGATGTCGTAGAGCAGCTTCACGTGCGTAGAGTTGACCGCCTGCATTACCTCCACGCCCCACGCTGTATGATCGCACATGTAGTCGGGATGATTGACCTTGCTGTTGAGCAACTCCATACAGATCGTCACGTTGTTGTCTTCCGCTATCTTCTTCAGGCGATTAAGGCCGGTGATGCAGTTCTTCGCGCCTTCGGCATCGGACATCCCCATGCGATTGCCGGAAAACGTAATTACATTGGGTACGTTTGCTTTGGCCGCGATCGGGATGTTCTTGCGGAACGCGTCCTCGATAGCCTGGTGGTTCTCCGTACGATTGAGGGCTGATTTGATGTCTCCGCCGCCGGCGTAGCCCATGGTGCAGCGCAGCCCGTATCTGGCTGGAATGTCGAACTCCTCCAGCTTGAGCAGGTCGATGCCGACGAGGCCGAGCGACTGTGCTGTTTTACAAAGCTCGTCCATCGACATCTTGGCGTAGCACCAGCGGCTTACAGATTGATGGATGCGGCCATCCCGTGTCTTCTGTGCCATGGCATCCAGCGAGGCAGGGGCCGCCGGCGTCGCTGGAGTTGCGGAAGGATTGCTTTGCGCGAAGATGCCGGTTGCGCCCAGGGCAGAGCCGGCGGCAACACTGGCGGCGGCTTTCAATACGGTGCGTCGTTTCATAGGTCCCATGTACTCCGTTCTGTCTCGCTTACGTTTACGTGTTGATGATTACTGCTTAGGCATATCCGTCACCGGATCACCCATGGCATCGCGAATTTCGATCGGCCCGAGGTTCAGATCTTTCAGCCCCGGCTCGATTTTGGCGCGGTCGCCGACTGCGATCAGGATCATCTGGTCTGGATGAATGCCATTCTTCGCGACCTGCTCGACGGCTTCCGGCGTGACGGCTTCGAAGGCAGCCGGCAGTTTGGCGAAGTAGTCGACCGGCAGGCTGTAGTTGAAAATTTCTTCTACCTGCGAATCAACTTCATCTACTGTTTCGAACTGGCCAGGAAGTGAACGCAACTGCCCATCCCGCGCCAGTTTCAGTTCTGCCGGAGTGGCCGGATCTTTGCCGATGCGATTGAGCTCAACGAACATTTCCTTTGCGGCAGGGGCGGTCACATCCGTGCGCACCTGCGCGCCGGCGTAGACCGGGCCGCCTTCGCGGAAGAAACTGAAACGCGAACGGGCGCCGTAGGTATAGCCATGCTGTTCGCGAAGGTTCATATTCAGGCGGCTCGAGAAAACGCCGCCGAGAATATCGTTCATCACCAGCGTGGCAGGATATTCCGGAGTGTCGCGCGGTACGCCAAGGCCAAAGGCGTAGAGTACGGTCTGCGGCGAGCCGGGCCTGTCGACAATGATGACCTTGCGGGTCGGCGCAGCGGGTGGAGGCGGCAGCTTGGCAGCGGCCATGGCTCGCGGCGCAGTCCACGACTGAAAATATCGCTCGGCCAGCTCACGGGCTTCTGCTTCCTTCACATCGCCGGCAATCACCAGGGCGGCACTACGGGGTCCGTAATGCTGCTGCCAGAAGTTCGAGAGATCGTCGCGTGTCATGGCCTTGACCGATGCGGCAGTACCGATCGGGCGGTATCCATACGGCTGATCTCCATAAAGCGCCTTGATGCCAACCCGCTGCACCGCCTGCGTGGGCTGATCGGCTTCCTGCACAATGGAGGTGAGACGCTGCTTGCGCACGCGTTCTACTTCTTCCGGTGAGAAAGCAGGATGCTGCACGACATCAGCGAGCAGGTCGAACGATGCATCTGTCGTATTGCTCAAGCCGGAGAACCCGGCCACAGCCGAGTCCATCGTGCCGAGCGAGGCCAGCCTGATGCCGAGTCCATCCGTCTGGTCAGCGATCTCGGTGGCAGAGCGATCTTTCGTGCCTTCAGTGAGCAGTTGAGCGGTAAAGGCGGAAAGGCCTGGCTTCCCTTCAGGGTTAGCTTCACTTCCTGAGCGATTCGCCACCGAGGCACTGACGACCGGCAGTGCGTGATCTTCGACCAGGTAGACCTTCATGCCATTTGAAAGCGAGAAGACGGTCGGCACCGGTAGATGCAGGGTTGGCGGCGCACCGGCTTTCGGCTGTTCCTTACGCCAGTTCTGCGCATCTTCGAAAGCCTGCGGATAGGGCGGCGTGATCTTGACGTTCGCATCTGTATCCGCCGGGCTGCGGGGTACGTCATTGACGACCTTCTTACCGGGAATCGTGGTCACAATCACCCGCTGCTGATTGCCCAGCATGGATTGTGCAAAATTCGTGGCCGACGCAACTGTAACGGCCTGGTAGCGCTTGACGTCTTTCGGCAGGTAGCCCGGGTCGCCGGTGTAGTAGTTGTAATAATCCATCGTGTCCGCTACGCCGCCAAAGCCGCCGAGGCTTTGCAGTCCGCTGATGAGCGTGGTCAGCGTCTGATTCCGCGCACCGTCCAGTTCAGCCTGTGTCGGTCCCTTGGTGCGTAGTGTGTCCAGTTCTTCATCCATGGCGGACTGCAGCTGCTCGGCCGTGATGCCGGGACGCGCGGTCACGTTGCAGGAGAAGACCGAACGCAATTTGAGACTGAAGTCAGAGCAGTCGACGGACTGCGCGATCTGCTTCTCATACACCAGCTTACGATACAGCCGGCTCGACTTGCCGCCACCGAGGATGTCCGCAATCAAATCAGCTTCGGCATCGCCCGGCTGAAAGGCCGGCGCAACCAGCCATGCATACGAAACGCGTGGCAGCTGGACTGTGTCAGTTACAGTTACGCGCTTCTCCGCGGTGATGGGCGGTGTGTCGACGTTGACGGGCGGTGCATCGGTACCGCGCCTGATGGGGCCGAAGTACTTCTCGACGAGCGCCTTGATCTCCGCAGGCTTGAAGTCTCCGGCAATGGCCAGGTTGGCATTGTTCGGCGTGTAGTAGTTATGGAAGAAGTCGCGTACATCGTTCAGGCGAGCGGCTTCGATGTCGGCATGCGAACCGATGACGTTCGCATAATAGGGATGGGTCTTCGGGAAGAGCTGATGGAAAATCTCTTCCCGCGAGAGACGATAGGGCGAGTTTTCACCCTGGCGGCGTTCGTTACGGACGACGTCACGCTGATTCGTCAGCTTCTCGCGGTCGAGGGTTTCGAGCAGGAAACCCATACGATCGCTCTCGAGCCACAGTCCCGTTTCCACCTGGTTGCTGGGCAGTGTTTCAAAGTAGTTGGTGCGGTCGAAACTGGTGGTGCCATTGATGCCGGTTGCGCCTGCGCCTTCAAGATATTTGAAGTGGGCCTTCTCGCCGACATGCTCCGAGCCTTCGAACATCATGTGCTCGAACAGGTGCGCGAAGCCGGTGCGGCCGGCAGTTTCGTTCACCGGCCCGACGTGGTACCAGATGTCCACCGCGACCAGGGGCAGGCGGTGATCTTCATGCAGCAGCACAGTGAGGCCGTTCGGCAGGGTGTACCGCTCGTACTTGAAGTCAGGCACGCGCAGCGGCTTCGTTGGCGGCAGCGTGGCGGCTGCGAAAAGCGCGGGCGTCGTGGCAACAGGAGCACTCGCTGCTACAGTGCAAAGTGCAGTTATCAAGATGCGGCGCATCCACTGGGTAGATTCGAAACGCATGACTCTCCTGGCAAAACGCAGAGCATTTGGGTGCCGCAGATATAGCAGCGAATATAGACGAGTTCGCGAAGAGTTGCAGCAGGAAGCGCGCTAGTACACCAGCTGGCTGCGGTTGGTGTTGCCGGCTGTGCCGACGCCAGCTAGGGTGAAGTTGAAGCTTTCGACATTTTCATCCTGCGATGAACCGGCTACGTACACGCGACGATATTCCAGCGTGACGCCGCAGCAGTTCCAGTTGTAGGTAGCCTGGGCGCCGCCGTATTCGAGCCGGCTGTTCACGAAGTCATAGCCGCCGTTCATGCCGGCGCTGAGGCCGGGCTTGATGTCATAGCCATAGCCCAGCAGAAACTGCAGCTGGCTGTAAGACGTGAGTGGCTCATGGCGGCTGACCTGTTCAGCCAGGGCAGCAAGAGCCGCCGGCGGCTGCGCCAGGAATGCATTGCTCTGGGATTGCAGGGCGTTCAGGCGGTCTTCTGAAAACGATGCGAAGTAGTTGCCATTGCGCAGCGTTGAGTAGACGTTGCTGTTGTCCAGGTGGCCGGCCTTGGTGTCGTAATCAATGTCCCAGCCCGTCGTCACGTGCTGACTGCTGTGATAAGCCAGGCGCGAAACGATGGGCGAGTAGTCGCGTGGCGCGAACAAAAATGAAATGCCGGAAAGGTCTAGCGTCGAATCGAGCACATTACGGCGGAATGAACCGACAGCCCCGCCGAACGTCGGATCAAAGTAGTGGACGGCCGTCAAGTCCCAGCTGATCCAGGCGTTGGTACCGTTTGTGCTGCCATCCGCCGGGGTGGCGCACTCCCGGTAGTCGATGGGCAGGTAGATTTTGCCGGTCACCGGCGGCGGCACGGGCTTGTTTTCGCAAGCGGGAGCAAGCTTGCTACCCGGCGTAGCAGCGGCATTTGCACGGCGGAAATAGAAGCGCTGCGCGAGTGAGAACCTGAGCTCATTGGTGTTACTGACGACGTCAGTCGAATCAAACCGCAGGATTGACGGATAGTTGCCGATGCCACTGCGATAACTGTAAGTAAACTCCGGCGCGATAACGTGCCGCATCTCGCTACCCAGATACTTCGACAGCCAGGGCGTACTGAAGTCGCGTTCCATGACCGGCGGCCGCAGTTCGAAGCCGCCTTCGAGCGCCTCGCGGTTGGCACTGCCGTTGCGATAGGTCGGAATATCCAGTCCCGGCGACTGACTCTTAGAGTAAAACGTCTCGCGCAGGCCTACCTGCGGGCGGAAGTTCCACCCGTCGAAATGCAGAGGCAGCGCGATGGTCGGATGAGCGTCGATACGCCCGACCTCCTGCGCAGTCTGGAATTTGGCTTCACCGGGAACACCCGGTTCGCGGCGGTTCAGGCCGCCAATCGATCCATCGAACTGCCAGGTGACCGGTGTGCGTCCGATGTAGCGCGAGAAGGTGTTGTAGTCCAGCTCCGGCTGGTGCGAGATAAGAATGTCGTTGCCGGCGGCGGTGCTTTGATAGCTGGTATAGCGTGAAAAGTCGAAGCTCTCGGAACTGCCATTGTCTTCATTCCGGGTCACGAAAGCAGTCGAATCCACCTGCGACGCAACAGAGGCGGCGAAGCTGGTCGCGAAGGTGTTCCGGTAGAGGTAGGAACTGAGATACTCGAGACTCGATACAGCGCGGGTGTGATCGTCCAGTTGTCGCCAGCCGTTCGCCACAATGTCCGCGCCACTCACGTTCAGTTTGTCGTCGAGCGCCGTAAACCGGATGTCTGCATAGTTTTCGTCGCGGCCCTTGTAGCGAAACTCGCCGCTCGGCGACCAGCCGCGCTTTGACCAGTAATCCAGCCCGACCGTCAGGTCCATGCTGCGATTCAGGACCAGGAAAAAGCCTTCACCCAGGACCGTGCCCTTGATCGTCGAGTTCTCATAAACCGGCACGAGCAGACCGCTCTGGCGATCACTTTCACCCACCGGGTGCGTCACGTACGGCAGATAGACGATCGGGAAATGGAAGAGGCGGAAAGCGCCATTCTTCGCATAAGCCCTGCCGTCCCCTACATAAATTTCACTGGCTGTGATCGTCCAGTCCGGTCGCGGCAGGCTGCAGGACGTCATACTGCCGTCGATAATCTTGAACTTCCTGGGCCCCTCCTGGATAACGACACGACCCTGGAAGATAAATGGATTGATACCGGTATAGACCGCGTTTCGCCGGGCTGCGGCTGTCCGCATGCCGACACTGCCGATCACTTCATAGAAACGCGCCGAATCTACATCCACGTTGACGGTCCCGTGGTCGGCCTGGATCATCTCGTCGCCCGGCGCCTCAAGCTGCAGGTGTCCGACAGCTTCAATATCGCCCGTGTCCTGGTTGTAGTTGACCTTGTCAGCGCGCAGAACGTATTCGCGATAACGCACGGTGACTTCGCCCAGAAGGGTATAGGTATGACCATTAATCTGCTGCTGCGCTGCTTCTACATGGACCGGAGTACCGGTCGGCGATGCCGGTACCGGCACGGCCTCGGGGACAAGATTTCCATTGGCATCGACTATCGGCGGGACGTCAGGCAGCTGTTCTGCAGATGTCGATGGGGATAGCGATGAAGTCGGAGCTGCGGACGCATTCTTCGATGAAGCATTCGCCGCATCCGTGGTTGTCGCTGATTCCTGCCGGGGTACTTGATTCGTCAACGCGTGCAGGTTACCCGGCGAGTGACACAGGCAGAGCAGCGTGATACACAAAAAGGTGCGGAGACTCATTAGCAGGGCTTCCTCAGCATAGCAAACGCTGAGTGCCTCTGCGGACGAGCGACCGCCGCTCTGGTAAGAAGAAAACCTGTCCGCTACCGCCGCCGTCGCGCCTTTGTGCGCGCCAGGGGCGATGATGATTTGTTTCTCCGCTGCCTCATTTTCGGCTTCAGCTGCGTTGAGGGAAATCCCACAAACGTGCCTGAGGAAAACAAAACGCATTTTCACTGTGAGTGTGGTGTTTCCGGAAGTGTACAAGCTGGCTTTTCCCTGGGGAGAACCAGCCAGATGTCTCTCTCCGCATTCCACCCGCTGTGAAAACTGCTCTAGCGTGCACCAGAGATGCGTCAGGAATAAAAAGAATGGGGTCAAGCGTGAGTACTGTTCCGAGTGAACTGGAGCTAGCCGCGAATGGAACAATGGGAGCGATCCCTTACACCGAACCAGCCTGGAAGCAGGAACTGAACCATAAGCTTGCCGCTGCCCGGGCCCGCAGACAAGGCGGACAGCCGGTCACCGATCTTCCTCCAGCGAGCGACGATGCCGGAGCAGACGATGCCAAGTCCAAGGTGGCGCGTGTCGCCGCAGCAGTGGCGGCCCGCTATGCCCAGGCGCCGAGCTATAAGGAATATCTTGCTTCAGAAGTACGCGCCGCCATGATGGCTGCCGTCGCCGCCCAGGCCGCTGCCAACCACGCCCGTGCCGCCGCCGATGCCATGTACGCAGAGATGAACAGCGCGCAACTGGCAGCCCCGGCAGTGGAGACCAGCGAGAACGAAGCCGTTAAGCCTGCGGCTGCCAGGCACGCCCTTCCGGCGCCGGAATTGTCGCAGCCAAAGGATTTCTCTCCGCCGCGCGTTGACCATGGTGCCTCCGGCTTTCGCTACTCCAGGCCCACCTCTGCAAACGGGTCAGGTTCAAGTGAAGGGACGCGGTCTGTGCAGCCGGCTGTGCCCTCCCTGGCCGACCCGGTACAGGAAGCACTGGTGACGCCGGCCATGCCCCTGCCAGCCAAGCTGCTTGAGTTCCCGCGGGAACTGGTGGCTGCCCGGAAGGCAAGGCCGCGCCATGCAGAGGGGCCGCTGCGTGATCCCGCGACGCCTGAGCCCGGCCAGCTGCGCATCTTTGAGGTGGAACAGGCTGCCATATCGCACAAAGCAGAGATGCCTCCGAAAGCGACCGAGTGGAGTTCCATCCAACTGGGCGCCTATCCGGACGAGGCCTACGCGGACCATGGTCAGGTCGAACGGAATACTGCTGTCAAAACTGCGACAGGCCATGGCCCGGTAACACCCAAAAGGCACACGCAGCCGTACAATAGGTCAATGGCGTCCGCTTATACTCATGCCAGCCGCAGCCAGGTCGTGGAGCATACCGCACTTCCAGGAGTAGCCGGAATTCCTGACCGCCTGATGGCCGCTATCGTCGACGCGGCACTGGTCGGTATTGCCTTCGCGTTGTTCATTTTCGTGTTCGCTGCCAGCACGACGCATCCACCCACCGGCAAGCCAGCGGTCATCGGAGCGGCAGTACTGCTTGCGGCTCTCTACCTGCTCTACCAGTTTCTGTTCTTCACCTTCGCCGATGCGACGCCGGGTATGCGCTATGCGCGTATCGCCCTGTGCACCTTCGACGACGACAATCCAACCCGGGACGCCATGCGCCGGCGGGTTTTTGCACTGGTACTGGCTGCCGCGCCGCTCGGCCTGGGCTTCCTCTATGTCCTGTTCGATGAAGATCACCTGGGCTGGCACGATCGCATGACGCGCATGTACCAGCGCAGCTACAAATAGGCCCTAGGCAGCCGAATATCTGCCGGCATCCGGGAACTGATCCCCGCCAGCCTCTTTAACATAGGCGGTCATGGCCTGCGCCAGTTGCGAATCGACTTCGTCGGCAATGGCCATGACGCCCAGCAGCAGCAGGCTGAAGTCAATCCTGAACAGGTTGTTCTGCAGTGTCTGAAAAATGCTGACCTGCAGCATGCGCGATTCTTCCACCATCATGGCCGCACTGTAGCCCTGCTGCCTGCGCAGTTTTCCATGCATCGCGGCTGCCGCAGACACCAGCGCTTTCGAACCCAGTGGCAGAGGATTGCGCAGCCGCGCGATCAATTCCCCAAAAAGCGGGCCCAGGTGCGCGCAACGCTCCGCGTCGGAGATGTCGTCCTGGGTAATAGAAGGCTCTGCCTTTACCAGGGTCAGCCAGTCACCGATCGTCTTTTGGGTTTCAGCTTCAAGAATGTCTGCGATACTTTCCAATTTTGTTCCTGCCGGTTTTTTCTGTGCCAGCCGGCTGCGGATCGCGGCGACCAGGGTGTCGGGATTAAGGGGTTTGGGAAGCACTTCGTCCGCCTGCGCACGGATTGCCGCGGCGGCTTCCTTCATCTCCGGATAACCGCTGAAGATGAGTGTCACGGCTGCAGGGTTCGCATGACGCATTGCACTGACAACGGTCAAGCCATCGCCCGCTTGTGGCATATGAAGATCGCTCAGCAGGACATCGAAAGGCTGCGTACTGATGTACTTGAGAGCTTCGTTCACACTGCCGGCACTGATGACGTTGAATCCATTGAACGTCAGAACCGCGGACAGGGTTTTCAGAACCATCGCATTGTCATCCACCAACAGCAGTCTGGC
Source organism: Acidobacteriaceae bacterium (assembly GCA_963692885.1). Classification (GTDB taxonomy): domain Bacteria; phylum Acidobacteriota; class Terriglobia; order Terriglobales; family Acidobacteriaceae. The sequence continues at coordinate 4,377,504 of OY843586.1, read as the reverse complement.
AGGGAGCGGCGTGGAGACCAGCTGTAGCGGCAGGTTCACGGAAGGATCATCAGCAACTATCGTCATTTATTCCCCGTGCTCGCCAAGTACGTTACCGTACATTCATCATCCGTCCTATTTCCGTTCAGAGTTGTCACCATTTGCTCACTTCAACGGAGAACTCGCGCTGTGACAGGGAAGAACGGCGCTTGATGACCGCAGCTCGCGGCCGCTGCAGGTTTCCGGAGAACGAACACTGAAAGCTGTTCTGCCTGAAAATAGTATGGATATATCGTTTAGAATCGCATTATGTCGCTCATTACCATCAGTTTCAGCCCGCTGCGCGGTGCCTCGATCACCTGCGCCCTGCTTGGCCTCTCTCTTGCCGTACTGACTCCACTCTCCGGCCTGGCACAGGAGGGCGCGCCAGGCAGCGCACGTCCGGGCCTGTCGGCTTCACTCGATGCGTTGCCTTTACCCGTTTCTTCGTCGGACGAGAGCGCGCAGCCCATCGATGGTGCAGCGCAGGCGACCGGAACGACCCCCGTTGTACCGCCGCCGCCGCGCACCTTCATCCAGCGCTACCAGGCGCGTGTGACCGCTACGCAGAACGAGCAGCCGCACTGGATCACACCCCTCGTCACCGTTACGCCGAGGCTTGAACAGGAGTTGCGGACCGACTTCGTGCACCAGTACAACCCGAAGGCTTATGCCGTGTGGAACTATGGCAACAGCAAGGGACTTGAATTCATCCCGGAAAAGCATGTCGAGATCCTCATCAATGTGCCGCCATTCTTCAACCGTACGAATGGTGAACAGGATGGCTTCGGCGACCTGTCATTCAACTCCAAATACCGCATTTTTGCCCGCAACGAAGAGCACGGCAACGCCATCGTCACGGCCTTTTTTGCGGCGACTGTACCGACCGGCAAGAACGCCAACGGGAGCTGCTGTGCCGTGGTGACACCGACACTGGCCGTCGGCAAGGGCTTTGGCAGGTTTGACGTCACCTCGACGGCGGGCGGCTCCCTGCCGATTACGAATGCAGCCGGCCTCGGCCATACCATCACCTGGAACAACGTGGTGCAATACAAAGCCGGCTCGGGTTCGACGTGGCACGTCTGGCCGGAAGTAGAGGCTAACACCAGCTTCTACAAGGGCGGTTCCACCGACGGCGACGTTGCTGTCTTCATGACGCCCGGTGTTGTGATCGGCCGCATCCCGCTCTCCCACGATGCCATGGGCAAACCGGGGCGGCTGGGACTCACATTTGGCGCCGGGGAACAGATCGCAGTCAGTTCCTACCACCCCGACAACCATGCGCTGGTGCTCACCGCGCGCCTGCCCTTTTGACGGAAGCGCTGCTGACTGACCGCAAGAACGGGTGCCCAAGGTATCGCATCTGGAACCTGGGGCACCCACGGCTGTCTCGCGCCATTGTTGTCATTACACAGGGAGCGACCGCGTGTCTCCTCCTATAATGTCTGCAGGAAAACCCCATGACAACGACCGCGCCGACTCTCCCCGCCCAGGCCCACACTCGCACCCACGAAGACCGTCTCGATCGCCTTGCTGCCGTAGCCGTGAAGGCAGGGCTCAACATCGCGCATGGGCAGGAGCTGTTGATTACCGCGCCGCTCGAGGCGCTGCCCCTGGTGCGCCGCGTCACCGAGCATGCCTACAAGGCCGGCGCATCACTGGTCACGACTTTCCTGATTGATGAAGAATCGACACTGGCCCGTTATCGTTTCGCGCCGGATGATGCCTTCGACCGCGCCAATGTGTGGCTGCAGGATGGAATTGCCAATGCTTATCGATCAGGGGCGGCGCGGCTGGGGATTACGGGTGGCAATCCGGCGATGCTGGCGCAGCAGGATCCTTCGAAGGTCGGTCGCGCGAACCTTGCGGCGTCGAAGGCGAGCCGACCTGCGCTCGACCTGATTACGCGGCACGACATTAACTGGAGCATCATCGCGGCAGCCACGCCTGCGTGGGCTGCGCTTGCTTTTCCGAATGAGACACCGGACAACGCACTGGCCAAACTGTGGGACGCCATCTTTGCAGCCACGCGCGTTGACGCGGATGACCCGGTTGCAGCCTGGAAGGCGCACAGCAAGCACCTGCAGCAGCGCGCCGCGTTGCTGAACGAAAAACGGTTCGATGCACTGCACTTCATGAGTGGCGGCACTGACCTGCACGTTGGCTTGTCGGATGGGCACAAGTGGCTGGGCGGTGGAACGATTGCCGGCAATGGCGTCGCATGCCTGCCCAATATGCCCACCGAAGAAGTCTTCACCACGCCGCACAAAGATCGCACGCAGGGCACGGTGGCCAGCACCAAGCCGCTGTCGTACCAGGGCGTGTTGATCAAGGACATCCGCGTTCGCTTTGAAGACGGTCGCATCGTCGAGGCAAAGGCGAGCGAAGGCCAGTCGACCCTGGAAAAGATGATCAACTCGGATGATGGCGCGCGGAAGCTCGGCGAAGTTGCACTGGTGCCTCACTCCTCTCCCATTTCGGCCAGCGGACTACTCTTCTGGAATACGCTCTTCGACGAGAATGCCGCCTGCCACATTGCGCTCGGCCAGGCCTACAGTACGTGCCTTGAAGGTGGCGACACGATGACGCCGGAAGAACTGGCAAAGCACGGCGCGAATGACAGCCTGATCCACGTGGACTGGATGATCGGTTCGGGCTCGATGAACGTCGATGGCGTGCGCGATGGCAAAGCCGAACCGCTGATGCGCAGCGGTGAGTGGGTCTAAGCGGCCTTTGTGTGAGTCTACAAACCAGGTGCCCCCTGGTCTCGCTTCTGAGACCTGGGTTCTTCCAGGGCAAGCTGTCAAAGCTTCGTTGCCTTTCAATTCCCTCCGATGAACTACCCCGCTCCTGATACCTTGAACGGAATATCTTTCGAGGAATCTGCATGAAGAACCGGATCGCTGCCCTGGCTTTGCTCATGTGCGCCGGCGCTGCTGCCGCACAAAGCACTACACCCGACGCTGCTACGAAGGAGCTCGCCGTCAGCATCTTCAAGCAACTGATCGAGATCAATACCACTGACTCGGTCGGAAATGTTTCGACGGCTTCGCTCGCCATGCAGCAGCGGCTGCTCGATGCCGGCTTCAAAAAGGAAGACATCTTTATCGGCGGCCCGAATGACCGCAAGCAAAACCTTGTCCTGCATTACAAAGGCACGGGCAAGGCGAAGCCGATCCTGTTTATCGGCCATGAAGACGTGGTCGAAGCACGGCGCGAGGACTGGACTACTGATCCCTTCAAGTTCACCGAGAAGGACGGCTATTACTACGGTCGAGGTACGCAGGACATGAAGGAATCCGTAGCGATCCTGGTAACGACGTTTATCCGCCTGAAGAAAGCTGGCTATGTGCCCGATCGCGACCTGATCCTCGCTCTGACAGCGGATGAAGAAGGCGGTAAATCGAATGGCGTGGAGTGGCTGGTAAAGAACCATCGCGAACTGATCGACGCCGCGTATGTGTTAAACCCAGATGGCGGCGGCGTAGACCTTGAGAGCGGCAAAGCAGTTTCCGTCGACATCGATGCAAGTGAAAAGCTTTATGGCGACTTCCAGGTGACGGCGACGAATCCAGGCGGCCACAGTTCGCTGCCGCGGCCAGATAACGCCATCTACGAACTGAGCAACGCCTTGGTTAAGCTCGAAAATTACAAGTTTCCCTTTGAGCTGAACGCAATCACGCGCGCCTATTTCGAGAAGATGAGCACAATCGAAAAAGGCGAAGTCGCAGCCGACGAAAAAGCTATCCTGCAGACCCCGCCGGATCTGGCCGCGATCGCCCGGCTGTCGAGGGACCCCATTCACAACTCGACCCTGCATACGACCTGCGTCGCAACACGTCTGCAGGCCGGCCATGCCAACAATGCTCTCCCGCAGATGGCCCAGGCAAATGTCAACTGCCGCATACTTCCCGGCCATTCGATTGAAGACACGCGGCAGGATCTGGTGCGGATCTTTGGCGACCCCGCATTCGGACAAAAAGCCCTGACGGTGAAGTATGTCGACAACGCCGGCGTCGTCAGTGACACGGGACCATCGCGTTCGGCGCTGCCCCCGGCCGCGCTGCAACCGGAAGTGCTGAGTGCGGTCGAGAAACTGAGCGCTGTTTTCTGGCCCGGTGCGCCGGTCATTCCAACCATGGCTGATGGAGCGTCCGATGGCGTGTATACCAATGCCGCAGGCATGCCGACCTATGGTGTCTCCGGCATTCAACTGGAGACGACAGATGTCCGCGCGCATGGCAAGGATGAGCGGCTGCCGATCGATTCCTACGACAAGGGTGTGCAGTTTTACTACGCGCTCGTCCGCGACCTGAGCGGCGGCTCGACTCAATAACCGGTACTGATAGCTAGAGCATGTTCGCTTGACACCATCAGGCAATTTGCTTTAGCGGTTGAACTGGCGCAGGTGGTGGTCGGCATGCAGATAACCCCAGCGCATCCAGTCCTCCCGGCTGAAGCGGCCGAGCAGTGGATGTTCCGGCAGTAGCTCGCTCGCACTGCAGGCGCAGAACTCTTCAACCAGGTGCAGCAGCCCAGATTGTTCTGCCGCGAAGTCCACGGTGTAATTGCCGCGTCGCATGATGTCGAGTTCCGGGAGAGTCGGGACATCCCTGCCCCACCTCATCGGCACACGCAGTGCGAGCCAGCGGACATGCGGTCCGCGGAACCAGCTGATGACCGGCCGCTTGACCTCAAGTCTGCGCATGGCCATCTCATGCGATTCAATCATGTGCCGGACCATCGCACCAGCGTACATGCGGCCCCATCGCGGCCCGTCCGTAGCGCGAAGATGCTTCATCCGGTCAAGAATCTCCTTTTGATCATCACGGTGGCTGAAGCTTTTCATCGCCACCCCTTTTATCAGAGGCGCGCGGAATAGCGAAACGACCGCGGGGAATCAAGTTAGCCGTGACCAGCATCCAACACGCAGCGTTCAAATAGTAGGAGGCAAGCGATGCCAGTCATTCGTAGCTGTTCACAGTGCGGCCAGAAGAACCGTATCGCGGCGAAGCACCTTGCCTCCACCGGCCGATGCGGCGCGTGCAAGGCTGATCTGGCTGCAGTCTCTGAGCCACTGGCCGCAGATGTTGCCCTGTTTGACGACGTGATGCAGAACGCAACCGTGCCCGTACTGGTGGATTTCTGGGCAGCATGGTGTGGTCCATGCCGAGCCGCTGCGCCTGAAGTTGCGAAAACTGCAACCGACATGCAGGGTAAGGCCATCGTGCTCAAGGTTGATACGGAAGCGCATCCGCAGCTTGCCGCCCGCTTTAGCGTGCAGGGCATCCCCAATTTTGTCGTACTGCACCAGGGCCGTGTTGTGCAGCAGCAGGCGGGGCTGGTCGGCCATCAGCAGATGGAACAGTGGCTGCGGTCAGCGATGCCCGTAAGTGCTTAAACCTGCCGCTCGATGGCGGTGAACATACTAACTTGTTGTACCGACCGAAGCGCAGCGTAGTGGAAGAACCTGCATTCGTTCCCAGGCTACAATCCGGATGCCCGAGGTTTCGAATCTGAGACCAGGGACTTTGTCATCCCGCACAGGCGCATAGTGCCGATTGCATGAATCGCGGCTGATGGAAACAGCGTCCCATGTGCATGCGAACAATTACCCTTGAGGAACATTACGTCACTGAAAGTTTTCTGAGAGCCACTCAAGCCCCCGGCCATTCTTCGCCACTAGACTCTATGCATCCCAAGCTTCTCGACCTGGGTGAGAAACGCATTGCTGCCATGGACGAGGCCGGGGTTGATCTGCAGGTATTATCACTCGCATCGATGGGCTTTGACGATCTGGATGCCGCGACCGCAACTGTCCTCGCGCATGATGTCAATGATGAACTGGCTGCAGCAGTTAAGAAGCATCCGGATCGCTTCGCCGGTTTTGCGCAACTAGCCCTGAAAGACCCGTCCTCTGCAGCAAAGGAACTCGAAAGATGCGTGCAGGCGCTCGGCTTCAAAGGCGCGCTGCTCGATGGAACGACGGGTGGAAAATTTCTGGATCAGCCGGAGTTTCTCCCGGTTTTCGAAGCAGCTCAATCGCTCGATGTGCCGATCTACCTGCACCCGGCACTCCCGCCAAGGGCAGTCAGGGAAGCGTATTACTCAGGGCTTCCCAGCGACCTTGGATTTGTCCTGTCCATAGCCGGCTGGGGCTGGCATGCCGAGAATGGCTTGCACACATTACGGCTTATCTGCTCCGGATTATTCGAAAAGCTGCCAGAGCTGCAGGTCATCATCGGTCACATGGGCGAAGGCGTACCGTATGCGCTGGCGCGCTCCAGTAAGATCCTGAGCGGCGCGGCGAACCTGCCGGAGAGCGTAGCCGACTACTTTCACCAGAATATCCATGTCACGACGAGCGGCTATTTCACGCAGCCGCCCTTTCAATGCGCGCTCGAAGTTGTAGGCATCGACCGGCTTATGTTTTCAGTCGATTATCCATTCAGTCCGAATACGATCGGCCGCGAGTTTCTTAGTTCACTTCAGCTAAGTGAACAGGATATGGAAAAGCTGAGTTATAGGAATGCCGAGAAGCTTCTCAAGCTTTAAGTAGTTTTGACATACGCAGTAAAACGCCACCGGAGCTGGTCCGCTCCGGTGGCGTTCAGCTTGTTTCAGCTGAAGTTAGGCAGCGTTTGGATGAAGGATGACCTTGGTCCAGCCCTTGTCACGCGCGTCAAAATGCTTGTAGGCATCGGGCGCATCTTCAAGCGCAGTTCGTGCGAGATGATGAACGACGGCTTCGCCTTGCCATGGTGGATCAGGTCGCGCAGGCGACGGTTATAGGCCTTCACATTACACTGGCCAGTCCCCATCTTCATGCCCTTGAACCAGAACTTGCCATAGTCGAATGCGATCTGACCCTTCTTCGCCAGGGCATCCGAAGCGCCAGGATCCTGCGGCACGAAGACGCCCACGACGCCAATGGTCCCGGTGGCCTTTACCGAATCGACTAATGAGTTGAGTACCAGGTTCGGTACTTCCTTCCCAGCCGCATTGTGGCATTGATAGCCAATACACTCGGAGCCACAATCCGCGCCGAGGCCGCCCGTAAGTTCGCGGATCTGCTCAGCAACTTGGCCATCCTTAGTATCGATAGGCGTTGCGCCGATCTCCTTCGCCTATGTAAGGCGATCCTGCTGCCCGTCGACAATGAAGATCTGGCTGGCTCCCTGGATCTTTGCAGACAGCGCGGCCATCAGGCCGACCGGAACTCCGCCATCGTGAGATGAAAATATCTGTGACCGCAAACGAAAACGCCACCCAGGCTGTTCAGCCCGGGTGGCGTCTTTGCTTCCTGCTTTAAGGCGATGCGGGTTGTAAGTCTAGCGGCTCTTCCAGTTCATCAGGTCGCCCAGGGTTGTGGTCGAACTGGATACGGGTGCCTTGTAGGCTTCCACATCGGCGCGGCTGCCCTCTTCGCCGACGGCGCGAAGGCTGAGGCCAACTTTCTTTTCTTCAGGATTCATCTTGATGATCTTGAAGTCATACTCGGCGCCGGTATCGAGCTTGACGGGCGAGCCGTCCTGTTCGGTGGCTTCCGAGATATGGCAAAGACCCTCGATGCCTTCTGCGATCTCAATGAAGGCGCCGAACTGCGCGGTGCGCAGAACCTTGCCCTTCACTACATCGCCGACGCGATGCTGCGCGAAGAAGGTTTCCCAGACATCCGGCTGCAGCTGCTTGATGCCGAGCGAGAGGCGGCGGTTTTCCGCTTCCACGCCAAGCACAACTGCCTTGACCTTTTCACCCTTCTTCAGAATCTCTGAAGGGTGTTTTACGCGCTTGGTCCAGCTCAGGTTTGAGACGTGGACCAGGCCGTCAATGCCGTCTTCAATTTCGATGAACGCGCCGAAGTCGGTCAGGTTGCGGACCCGGCCTTCGACGAGCGTGCCTGCCGGGTAACGCTCGGACAGATGCTCCCAGGGGTTTTCCTGGAGTTGCTTCATGCCCAGCGAGATACGCCGGTCAGATGGGTTAACGGCGAGGATGGTGGTCTCGGCTTCGTCGCCGGGCTTGACCATCTTCGACGGGTGCTTCATACGCTTCGACCAGGTCATCTCGGAGACGTGCACGAGACCTTCAATTCCCTGTTCGAGTTCGACGAATGCACCGTAGTCGGTCACGCTGAGTACGCGGCCGCGTACCCGTGCACCGACAGGATACCGCTCCACTGCGTCGAGCCATGGATCCGGCGTGAGTTGCTTGAAGCCAAGCGATACGCGCTGTTTCTCGCGATCGAACTTCAGCACCTTGACCTGGATCTCATCGCCGACGTTGACCAGGTCGCGGGGATGCGTGAGCCGTCCCCAGGACATGTCGGTGATGTGGAGCAAACCATCAATGCCGCCAAGATCGACAAACGCGCCGTAGTCGGTCAGATTCTTGACCGTTCCAGTCAGGATCGCGCCTTCTTCGAGATGGTCGAGGGTCAGCGTACGCTTGTGCGTCTGCTCTTCCTCAAGGATTTCCTTGCGGGAGACGACCACATTGCCACGCTTCTTGTTCAGCTTGATGATGCGAACTTCAATCTGCTGGCCGATATAGGCGTCAAGATTGCGTACCGGCCGGATCTCCAGTTGTGAGCCCGGCAGGAATGCCTTGATGCCAACGTCGACGGTAAGGCCACCCTTGACGCGGCCAAGCACTGTGCCCATCACTGGCGTCTTCTCGTTCGCAGCCTTCTCGATCGTGTCCCACACCTTGTGCCGCAGAGCCTTTTCGTAGCTCACCAGATAGCCGCCTTCGGCCTCTTCGCGTTCTACGACGACTTCAACAGTATCGCCCGCCTTCAGCTTGGGCTGACCAGTGTGGTCAAGCACCTGCTCGAGCGGGATCAAACCTTCCGACTTGAGACCAACATCCACGACAACATGCTTGTCGGTGATCTTGATGACGGTGCCGGTGACGACATGCTCATCGCTTTGCATCGCCGCGGCTTCAGCAGCCTGTTCGCGGTCAAACGATTCGAGGGCAGCGGCAAAATCGTCCATGCCTGCCTCTTCGCTCTCTGCGGACCCGCTGAGGTCGACTGAGCCGTAATGCACAGTTCCGTCTTCCGTCTCAGTGGTGGTTGCGTGTGCTGCGTCCGATGCTGCCGGGGCATGCGCGGTTTCGCGGTGGGTGGATTCAAGTGACGGGTCGTTATGATCCGTCGCGGCTTCTAGCGTCGGGGTTTCCAGTTCGGTGGTCAGGGGTTTGCTCTCGGTTTCAGGATTCAAGACGTTTGGCATGGCAGCAGGCTCATGGATTCACATGGCGGGGTTTCCGTTGCCCCATACGCATTCAAGCGTTTCATCAGCGTCGCTGCGGGAGATAAAGGCCGGTTGGGCCCGGTATCTCAATCTGCGCTGCTGATATGATTCGCCTGCAAGGTCAGTGGTTTCATTTTTCGGCTGGGTGGGCTGGTTGCACCTTTTCCCGGCCTGAACCGCGGCCTTACGACGAAACGTTCGGACACCGTGTCACTTGCTCTTGGGTCTGAACAGCGTTTCGTTAGGGAGCGGTAGAGTGAGGCGCTTTGCAGCACGGCACCCTGTGGCTCTCCCTGCATTCCCTTGTAGGCAAAAGCAGGCAGACGGCGCAAGCAAGATTGAGTGGTGGGGCCTCTGCGTGTGAATCCTGCACAGAAGCTTCTTTTTGAATATAGCAATGTGGTAGGGCCCCGTCAATGCGAACCATCATTGACAAGACGTGAATTTCCACCGCTCTGCAGCCGCATGAACAGCCTGTAAACACAGCATGAACATGCTTTTACAGCGATTCCATTTTGCCGAAGGACCCTGTTGCAATGCATTCCCGTTTTGGAACTCATCCCGCCAGTTCATTCACCACGGACGCCGGGCTACAGGCTAAGATCAAGATTCATTTCCGCTTCCGTCCGTTCGATCAGCGCTTCGCCTGGCTGAACTCTGGACCTGGCTGAACTCTGGCTGAGCATTCTGCAGAAAGGCATCCAAGCCGCATGGATTATCTCTGGACACCATGGCGGTATGCGTATGTTACCGGCGCCGACCAGCACGAGAGCCGGCCGGGCGTGCCGGAAGCACTACAGGCCTGGCCGGACGATCGCGGCTGCGTCTTCTGCAACCTGCATACTTCGGCAAGCTATGCCGCTGAGCACGGAATGGATCCGATCGAAGCAGACAAGGCTGCGCACATTGTTCTGCGCGCTGAACACTGCTTCATCTGTCTAAACGCGTATCCCTACTCATCCGGCCATGTAATGGTCCTTCCCTATGAGCATCACCATGAACTGAACGCACTGAGCGAGACAGCTACGGCGGAGATGATGCAACTGGCGCGGCGCACGGAAGCAGTGCTTCAGGAGGTGTACAGGCCGCAGGGGATCAATATGGGCATCAACCTGGGAAAGGCGGCGGGCGCCGGTGTGGCTGAACATCTGCACCTGCACATACTGCCGCGCTGGCTGGGTGATACTAATTTCATGACCGTAATTGGCGAGACGCGCGTCCTGCCGGAGACACTGGATATCAGCTGGGCGCGGCTCCGGGAAGGCTTTCTGGCGAAGGCTCTCTGAAGCCATATCCAGCCCGTGGCGCAGGTTCAAAGCAGGTGCAGGTTCAAAACATCGGAGCGCGGAGCGACCTGGTTGCATCTCAAAGTTGTCATGCGCGCTTTCCATCTCGACCGTCAATTTTCAAGCAGCATCTTTTCTGAAAAACTAAACGAAGCGGAGGGTTCAATCGATGGCAGACACTGAGAACCAGGGCAATGCAGGCAAACATGTAGACGTGAAGCCCACCGCACAGGCACCTGAATCGGCACCGACCACGGTACAGTCCAAGGAACCGGAAGATGCCTATCTGACGGGCGGCCAGCGTAACCTGCAGCGAAGGGTACTGGGGTTGAATGTTGACCCGAAGCAGTCCCAGCGGCCTGCAGACCAGTCCCCGGGACTACACTCAACCGGCAGCTTTACCGGAACCGCCAACGGAGAAGATGGCAAGCAGGGCGAGTAGCTAAGGCGGACCCGGGTACGCAGGATCCGCCGGCGACGTTAGTGGACTCCGAATTCTTTGGCGTGACTTGCCTTAAGCCGCGTCGGAAGCCTCAATAATTATCTTGGCGACGGCTTCGGGATGTGCCATCTGTGGAAGGTGGCTGCTGGCGATCTCGTGCACCTGAGCATTCATGCGGCTGCCCATGAAGCGTTGCGTACTGATGTGCAGCATCCTGTCTTCCGTGCTCGCCAGGTACCAGCTCGGCTTGCGCTTCCATATCGGGTCCGAGACGGTGGAAGAGAAAAGTACCCCGCCAAACGATTTGCGGGTAGCCCAGAGCAAGGCCTGGTCCACTGGATCAGCATCCTGCGCCACGCCGTTTGTAAACGCGTCCCGCGGTGGCCATGACCAGCCGGCCTGATCGGTAATCGGCTGCAGCGCATACTCCCCCGGATGTTTCGTCATCAGGTAGGCGACTGTCTCGTTTTCGTCCGGTCCAAGCGCCGCGATGTAGACCAGGTTTGCGACCTTTTCATGTTTGCCGCTGCCACTGATGACCATGCCGGCGTAAGAATGGCCGACCAGGGTCACCGGACCCTGTTGCATGTCGAGGGTACGCCGGACAGTGCCAATGTCTTCCTCCAGCGTACTGTTCGGAAGCTGCGCCGCCGTCACTTCCAGCCCGTGTGCCTGCAGCAGCGGAATCACCTTCCGCCATGCCGAGCCATCCGTCAGGATGCCATGCACCAGCACTACACTCTTCTTGCCGTTTCCTTCGGCCATTTCGATCTCCTCAGCCAGTGGGAACACGAACGGCCCGGTCAGGATGGCTTCCCGGAACTGCAAGAGGCAAACAGCTTTTACCGCACTACATCTTTAACATCTTCGTTACTACTGGCGGCCAGGTCGAGCAGGCTGGTCTGCGTCTGCGAAGACTGCGCCATGCCGTCGCCATCAAGAAGGTCTAAATCGCCTGGCTCCCCCGTGAGCTCATCGACGTCTGCACCAGTGGACTCAGCTGCGGTCTGCACAAGCTCATTCGGCAGCTGCTTTGACACTTTCAGGCCCATCTTGCGCAGTCTCTCTGCGCGATTGATAAGGTTTCCCTTGCCCGATGCAAGCTTTCCTACCGTCAGTTCGTAGGACTCCTGGGTCTTCTTCAGGTGCTTACCGACGGTACTGAGATCGGAGACAAAACCAACGAATTTGTCGTAAAGTTCGCCACCTTGCCTGGCGATCTCTTTCACGTTGTCGCGCTGCTGTTCCTGCTTCCAAATGTGCGATACCGTACGGACTACGAAAAGCAATGTACTGGGACTCACCAGCAGGACGTTTTTCTCCCACGCCTGGGTCCACAGGTTAGGGTCGCGGCTGATGCCCAGCATGAAGGCCGGCTCGATAGGCACGAACATGATGACGAAGTCGACTGTATTGAGCGTATGCAGCGACCGGTAATCCTTTTCGGACAGCCCCTTGAAATGGGTGCGGATGGAGTGGACGTGGCGCAGGCCCGCGGCTTCGCGGTGCTCATCACTGGCGCCATTCACGTGGTCGTTGTAGTCGAGCAGGGAAACCTTGGCATCGATCACCAGGTGCTTGCCTTCAGGCAGGTGAAGGATCACGTCGGGGATTACGCGGGAGCCGTCCTCTCGTGTGTGGCTCTCCTGCACACGATACTCGTGTCCTTTGCGCAGGCCGCCGGCTTCGAGGATGCGCTCCAGCACCATCTCACCCCAGTTGCCCTGCGTTTTGCTTGAACCTTTCAGGGCATTGGTGAGGCCGATCGCGTCATTCGATAACTGGGCATTCAGCGCAGCCAGCTGCTTCACCTGCTCCGACAGCGCGACGCGCTTCTCGCCCTCTTCGACATACACGCGCTCGACAGTGCCCTTGAAGTCGGTCAGCTGGGTTTTGAGCGGGTCGAGCAGGTGACCCAGGCTGACTTTGTTCTGCTCGGTAAACTGCTGTGATTTCCTTTCAAGGATGTCGTTGGCGAGCTTACTGAACTGGTCGGAAAGCTGTTCGCGTGCCTTGCGCAGGTCGTCCAACCGCTCGTTGGCGCTTTCACGTTCTTTCAGGAGCGCCGTTTCGGCACTGGCCAGTTGCGATCCCAGTCGCTGCTGCTCGGTCACCAGATTTTGATTGAGTGTCCGGGCCTGAGCCAGTTCATCGCTTAAGCGAACGATTTGGGCGTTATGACCCTTTAGTTCGGCGAGTGCATTTGATTCCGCCACGCGCAGGTTGACGATGGCCTGGTCGCGTAGATGGACTTCTTGTTCTCGCACCCGCAACAAGGCTTCGAGATCATGATGCTTCTGTTGTGCGACAGCGATACGGCCCTCCGCCTCCGACAGGCGCTCTGCAGTGCGCATTTGCTCGGCACGACTGGTAGCGGCGGCCCCGCGGCCCCAGAGCATTGCCAGCAGCATGCCGGCCGCGGCGCAAACGATCGCAAGAACGATTCCTGTGATGAGGGGCATGTTCAAACTTTACTCGTTCGGCCGCCATGCAGAAGGTCTACGGCACTTCAAAGTAAACTGCCTGTCGGGATGAGGTGAGAGAAAGTAGCAGTCTCCGTGAATCCTGCAGCGGCATTGCCGACTCCAACGTTTGCAGTTCGGACATCTGCCGCATCCGACTCGGCTTTACACCCCATAGCCCGGTCGATAGACTTGGAGCTTTGGGGCCACCGTACGACAATCCACCCCTATGACCACATTTTGTAACGGTCGGCAGCGGGTAAAACATCCGCTGTGCTGGTAGTCTCATGGGTGCACGCAGCATCAAAAGCGGGATAAGCATGCGGCTGGCGCAGGTTTAGATTTTGAGCAGTTTATGAAAGAGGAGATCAGGCATGGCAGCAGTAGATGAAAAGGTGAAACAGATCATTGTTGAGCAGCTTCAGGTGGACGAAGCCGAAGTGACGCCCAACGCCTCCTTCCAGGAAGACCTTGGAGCCGATTCGCTCGACGTGGTTGAACTGGTGATGCAGTTTGAAGAGGCTTTCGATCTGGAGATCCCGGACGAAGACGCCGAGAAGATCAAGACCGTGAAGGACGCGACAGAGTACATCGAGAAGAACGCGAAGGCGGGTAAGTAATTTGCCGGCGGGTGGTCCTAGAAGAGTCGTAGTCACCGGAATCGGCCTGCTCTGCGCAATCGGGAATACGACGCCCGAGACCTGGCAGAATCTTCTTGCCGGCAAGAGCGGCATGGCCCGGATTACCGGCTTCGATCCTGCAGACTTTCCCGTGACATTTGCTGCAGAAGTAAAGAACTTCGATGCGTTGGATTTTATGGAGAAGAAGGAAGCGCGGAAAGCTTCGCGCTTCATTCATTTCGCCATCGCCGCGACGCGCGAAGCATTCACGCAGTCCGGGATCAAAATCACGCCTGAAAACGCCGAGAAAGTAGGCGTGCATATCGGCTCGGGCATCGGAGGTTTCGACGTCATCGAGCGTGAGCACTCCAATATGCTCAAGGGCGGCCCGCGCAAGATCTCTCCCTTCTTTATTCCCGGATCTATCGTCAACCTGGCGGCTGGCCAGGTCAGCATCATGTTCGGCGCCAAGGGACCGAACGAAGCCATTGCTACTGCCTGCACCACCAGCGCGCACGCGATCGGCGACGCCTACCGGATCATCGAACGCGATGACGCGGATGTGATGATCGCCGGCGGCTCCGAGGCAGCCATCACGCCGATGGGCGTTGGCGGTTTTGCGGCGCTGCGTGCCCTCTCGACCCGCAACGACGACCCTGAACACGCCTGCCGTCCCTTTGATAAGGACCGTGACGGCTTCGTGGTTGGCGAAGGCGCGGGCATCCTGATCCTCGAAGAACTGGAGCACGCAAAGAATCGCGGCGCAAAAATTCTTGCCGAGATCATCGGCTATGGCCTGAGCGCCGACGCCTACCACATGACTGGTATGGCTCCAGAGGGCGAGGGCTGTTACCGCGCCATGCGCAATGCGGTGAAGAGCGCGGCCATCAGCCCCGATGACATCGGCTACCTGAACGCGCACGCCACGTCCACGCCCCTCGGCGATGCGCTTGAAACCGCAGCCATGCGCAAGTTGTTCGGCGAACGGGCCGATAACCACACGCTGCTGGTCAGTTCGACCAAGTCCATGACCGGCCACCTGCTCGGTGGTGCCGGCGGCCTTGAGGCCGGCATCACCATCCTGGCGTTGGAGAACCAGATCGCCCCTCCGACCACAAACCTGTATGAGGCCGATCCCGAGTGCACCCTGAACTACGTTCCAAACACACCGCAGAAGGGTCAGTTCGAGTACGCACTTTCGAACAGCTTCGGTTTCGGCGGGACAAATGGCTCACTCGTCTTCAAACGCTGGACCGAGGATTAACCATCCGGGCAGACACGCCTTGCATTTGCCATGCAGGCAGACACGTCTTGCATTTGCCATGCAGGCAGACACGCCTTGCATTTGCCATGCAGGCAGACACGCCTTCGGCGATAAAGATATGCTTCCGTTGGTCGCACCTGACTTCCGGGATCAGGGGCTATTTCTGCCTTTAGCGACTCGAGAGCGGAGTATCAAACAGGGCCACTTCTTCTTGAGTGGGCGGCTCAAATGTGTGTACCCAATCTTGTACAGCTTCCCATCTGATGGGCGGGTCTTCCATATTGCGTTGTTGTATTCGCCGAAAGAGTTCCTCCGGCGAAGCTGTCAGATAATGAAGCTCCACGCGCGCGCCCATTGCCCTGGCTTCAGTCCGCATGCGATCACGCTCGTGCTTGCCCCAGGCACCCCATTCAACAATGACGCTCTGCTCCAGAGTTAAAAGCCTTTTCGTCAGCTGCCACTGAAGCGCCTCGATCTTTGCGCGTGGTTCTTCCTGGTGAAGATTGATCGCAAGCGCCGTCATCCAGTCATCAGCGGACATGCGGAACGCAGGCATGGAGGTTTCGAGTTGCCGTGCCAGTGTCGTTTTCCCTGAGCCAGGCAGCCCGCAGATGATGACGAGAGTAAACTCGGCGTTCATACGATTCGCTGAATGATATCGGGTCGTGCGCTATCGCAAGAATAAGTGCGACCAGCGGAAGCATGTCTTCATCGCCAAAGGCGTGTCTGCCCGACGGCAAGTTCAGGATTGGACGATGGCCAGGGCGGTTTTTGCGAGGACGATGAGAACCCACCAGCCGACCACGGCGATGGCGGCGCTGGAGCGTTTGATGTTGCCGATGATAGCGCAGCCAATGACGAGCAGTATGACGACCCAGAGAGTCATGAGGTCGAAGGATGTGGCGAGCGTGATGAGACCTTTGGCTGTATCGGCTGGGAGGTAGTAGCCGAGGTTGGTGCCAACGGAATTCTGTAGCTGGAACTGCTCCGGCGCGACGCCGGCAAACAGGACCCCTGCGCCGAGCAGTGCTTGGATGGAAAGTGGAAGAGTCGCATACATCCACAGGGCAAACATCCGGCCGAAGGTCGCTTCACCACCGAAGCCGAAGTTGATGGTGGCCAGGAGCACAGACGCACAGATGGCAGCAAAAATCAGGTTCAGGAAGGGCGCGCCGTAGAACGAATAGCGGGTAAATGCGGCGATCTGCTGCTTCTTCTCAACCAACTGCGTGGCTTCCAGGTTGGCGAAGCTTTCCTGCATTTTGGGCGAGGCCTTGATCTGGTTATCGACGATTTGCGACCAGCCGACCTGCTTTTGCACTGCAAACATGAAGAAGTAGGTCACGCATATCCCAATGACAAAGGGAAGCCACCATCGGCTGCTGCGACGTATATCCGTGAACGTGCGCGAAGGTGCAACGAAGGTGTCGACAACCCTGGCAACATCGGACAGACCCCGCGTAGCAGGTTCTGCGGGTGTCAGAGATTGATCGGACGGGAACGTACCGGGGTTTAGCGTCTCACTCATTGGGCGATCTCCTCCTGTGAGAAATCGAGTGACCGCATTTTAAGCGCGCCCGTATGGCCCGGCATAGACAAAACACTCACGGCATTCGTTGGAACAGTATCCGGAAAGACCCTGTACTCTACGCGGCCGTCGCTTCTCGACTGCTGCTATCTCAGACCGGTAGCGAGCAGAGGGACGTGGTGACTGATGGAAGCTGACTCAGCGCCTGCGCCGGCATAGCTCTGGTAGACGCTGATGTGAAAGCAGGACTGGTAGAACTCTTCTTCCACATCCACCTTGCCTGCGCGTTCGAGTGGCGAAAGATAGGAACGCATCCATTCCACTTCGATGGGCGACAGACCTTTCTTCGCGATGTCGATGGTCGCGCCGGTGAGATGGGGCGATGCTATATCACCATCGGCCGGCGCTGCGTTCCCGTTGACGCGTAGAAGGTGGCGCTGGTACTCAACCGTCCGAACAGCCGAATTGACCTGCAGGCCGGTGTGAAAACGTGCGTAGTAGGCACGGGAGAGATCTGCAAGGAAGCGGGCCGTAAATGGACGGCAGTAGCGCCGGTTTTCCGGCAGCCGCGGGTCGGCGTGGAGGCCGTTGGCGGTTGGCAGGGAAACCAGCAGTCCGTGATGCAGCAGTGCGGTAATGTCGGCGTCGTCCTGGATACGCGCCAGGCCTTCCTGGTCTGCCCGCTGGTTCTGGCGGACCAGCGATTCACGCGTGCCCCGCATCGGCGGCAGGTTCATGGGGTGCATGGGGATCTGCGGCAGGTACAGGCTCGCCGTGTTTACCTGCTGGTTGGCCGCCGGTTCGTTCCGGATGGCCTCCTGGGCAGATTCGATCTGGGCTTCGTGTGCAGCTGCCTGCAGCGCGGCTGTACCGTGCGAACGGGCATGGTGAAGACGTGACGCTGTATGCAGTCTGTGACGGCGCGCAGTAAACGTGCGTACCGGCCTCTGATAGATGGCGCGAAGAGCGTGCACAGTCTTCTGCGAGCGAGAAAGATGAGCACTGGAGCGAGAAAGGTAAGCCCTGGAGTTTGTATTGACCGGTCCACGGGACGCGGCATGAAATGAAGTACGAACGCGCTCTGCTTTCGCGGCTACGCCATGGTTGTGGCGTCGTGCCGCGAAAGCCGTGGAGCATAGAAGCACTCCCCACACCGCGAGGAGGGTGAGAGTGGATACAGAACGACCCGTAGAGTGTCGCATCGGGTAAGGTGCGCGAAGAATCATCATCAGAGTGTTTCGAGAGTACCCCGCGGACCGTTACTGACAAAGTATCGAAGGTGGTACGCAAGCTGCCACAGTCCCGGAATGGGCCATTGGCGTGGAATTTGTTCTGATTTGGGACAGTAAGGAGAAAAGACTTGAACCGGATCGAACACTCATTCCCCAGCAACTCGAGCCACCCGAGCAACCCTGTCCTCAACTCCGTTTATGAGGCTTCCGCCGGCCACGACCGTGCATCCCTGCAGGCAGGTATCCAGGCACGCCGCAATATCTGGATGGCTTCCCGCCAGCCAGCTTCGCAGGCCACGCCGCACGCTGCCGGTGACCCGCTGCCTGGCGTCCTGCTCTTATGAGCAGCTTTCCCGAGACAGGCATCGCCACCCACACAGAGGTCGCCACCCTTTGATACTCTTATCCGGCCGCCCGGGCGGCACGCATCTCAAAGATGAGACGCTGCGCCCAGGGCAGCAGGAGGAGTGCAGTGCGAGCAGGCCTGATTACCCGTGAATATCCGCCGTATGTCTATGGCGGAGCCGGCGTCCATGTCGAATACCTGAGCCGCGAGCTGGCAAAAAAGATCCAGGTGGATGTGCATTGCTGGGGCGACCAGCATAGTAACGACGGCAACCTGCACGTACGTGGCGCCAAACCATGGGAGGCTCTGTCGGCCGGTCAGCAGAAGTTCAAAACTTCGCTGGAAGCACTCAGCCTGAACCTGCTCGACCTAGAAAGCCTGAGCCAGGTAGACCTGGTCCATACCCATACCTGGTATGCATCGATGGCCGGCTTCTGGGCGAAGAAGCTTTACAACATACCTTTCGTTCTCACGACTCACAGCCTTGAGCCACTGCGCGCATGGAAGGCTGAGCAGCTGGGGACTGGTTTCGCCATGAGCAGCTGGATGGAACGCACGGCAATTCTCGCCGCCGATGCCGTCATTGCGGTTTCGCAGGGGACGCGCAAGGATATTCTCAGGGCCTATCCGGACATCGATCCCACACGAATTCACGTGATTTACAACGGCATTGACCTGGCCGAATATCAAAAGACTGGCGATGTCTCCGCATTAAAGGCTTACGGTGTGGATGTTGCGAAGCCGTACATCCTGTTTGTCGGCCGCATCACCCGGCAGAAGGGCGTCACGCACCTGGTCGAAGCGATCCGCTTTCTGCCGAAGGACACGCAGGTGGTCTTATGCGCCGGCGCACCGGATACTCCGGAGATTGCTGCCGAGATGCGCGCCAAGGTGGACGAAGCGCGGGCGCACAATCCGAACATCGTCTGGATTGAAAAGATGGTGACCAAGGCGGAGACGATCCAGCTTTACAGTAACTGCGCAGTCTTCTGCTGCCCATCCGTGTATGAACCCTTTGGCATCATCAACCTTGAAGCGATGGCCTGTCGCGCGCCCGTAGTTGCCAGTGCGACCGGGGGCATCCTCGAAGTGGTGCAGGATGGCCAGACCGGCTACCTGGTGCCATTCGAGCAGGACCCGGTCACCAGTTTCCCGGCGCATGCGGATACCTTCGCTCGTAATCTTGCGGCAAAGTTGTCAGACCTGCTGGCTGACCCGGCGAAGTGCAAAGCCTTTGGTGAGGCAGGGCGGAAACGAGTGGAGGATGTTTTCTCCTGGTCAGCAATTGCGGACCAGACGATCGGGCTTTATCAGGAGCTGGTCAAGAAGTAGCGCTTGAGCTATCCGAACGCGCTCTGGGTCCTGCCGTGCCGAAAAAATAGGTCAGCTGGGATTGTTGCTCCTGTCCCATAGAAAAGACATGTAGATTCCTTCGCTTCGCTGCGGTTGGGATGACACATCTAAACTAGCGTTTGAGGCTAGAAAGAATGCCAGCACAGATCGATGGTCTGATCAGTATCCGCAGCAAACATTCAGTCGACGAGACTGTCATCGCGATCGTGGGCCTGCTGCGCGAGAAGAACATCAAACTGTTTGCGGTCATTGATCACAGCGGCGAAGCTAAGCAGGCCGGTCTGCAGATGCCGCCGACGCGCCTGGTCATCTTCGGCAATCCAAAAGGAGGCACACCGTTGATGCTGGCGTCGCCATCTGCGGCGATCGATCTGCCGCTGAAGCTCCTGGTTGCGCAGGACAATGAAGGCGCTGTCTGGATCAGCTATAACTCGCCTGAGTACCTGGCGAAACGGCACACCCTGCCTGCGGATAAGCTCGCAGTGCTGAGCGCCGCCGAAAGTATCGCCAACCAGGCTGCTGTCTAGGCAGGCATTGGCTCGACTCATAGCGAAGATGGGCTGAGATGGCTGGCTACCTCTGCTTGTCTCCCATTGTCTTACTGAAAGCGGCGACGTTCATCATCTGCTGCTGAAAATCCATCAGCCCGTTCGGTCCTGACGGCACAAACACCACGGTACTGTTCTGCGAAGTTCCGACCGCTGACAACATGTCCGTCCAGTTAGTGAAGAGCAGCATGGCATAAGCGTCTTCGCCTGGCATGTTCGCCGATTCCTTGATCATCTCGATCGCTTCCCTGAACCCCTTGGCGATCGCGATGCGCTCATTCGCGACGCCCTGGCCCTGCAACTGCTTCGCCTCGGCCTGCGCGTTGGCCGCCGCGACGACCTTGATGCGATCCGCTTCACCCTGCGCCTTGGCAGAAACCTGGTTCCGGTTCGCTATATTAATCTTGTCCATCGCTTCACGGACTGCGGCGCTGGGCACAATATCCGTTACCAAAACGCGGTTAATGGTGTAGCCGACGGGAGCCATCTCCTTATCCAGTTCGGCCTTTACCCACAAGGCGATCTGCGGCTGGCTGCTGTAGACCTCATCAAACTCCATGCTCGGGATATGGCCCAGCAGGATGTTGTTGACGATCGACTCCATCTGGCCCTTCGCATTTGACATGGTATAGACCGCTTCAAAGATCTTGGTCGGCGTGATGGAATACTGAATCGACACAGGCACTGCGACGAATACATTATCCTTCGTCTTCGTTTCCATCTTCAGGTCGACCTGTTGCACTTTGAGCGAGATCTCAAAACGCCTCTCCGCGAAAGGCAGCTTCAGGTTCAGCCCGGCATGACCGATGCGGTTGAACTTGCCAAAACGCTCAACCACCGCCGCGTTACCCGACTGCACCGTAAAGGAAGAACTTGCCAGAACGATCAACACAAAAACCGCCAGAATCACCAGCAACACCAGACTTGTCATCGCTTCTCCCTGAGAACCCCATGGTCCTGTACAGCGGCGTGCAACATCCCCGCCTCTTCGACTCAAACGATACGCCTGGCTGCCGCGAATCCAGAGAGAATCCCTCAAGCATCCTGCGCGAAAGGGGCAGAGACAGCCAATTGCTTCGGAGCCATACTCCTGTTACCAGCCCTGTCCCTCGCTGTATGGGTTGGTCTTTTCCTGGAGCAGAGGCCAGCATGGACCGCCCGTTCCGGGTACATCTCAAGGCATAATGCTCTATCGTAGAAACGAGTCTGCAGCTTGGAAGACGACCAGGCTGCGAGTGCCTATATTGAGGACGTTCCGTTTTGACAGAAGTTTTGAAGCAGTTGTATGAGTCGCATTTTCAATCGCCGGTACTGAGCATAGTGCCACTGCAGGGTGAATTGGGCGGTTCGGGCCGCAGGATCATCCGCCTGTCCGGGCAGCCCGGTACCGCGATCGGCATTCTGTATGACGTTCGCGAAGAGAACATCGCATTCCTCGAATTCTCGCGGCATTTCCGTGACACAGGGCTGCCTGTGCCCGCGATTTACGGGCAGGCACTCGACCAGGGCGCGTACCTCGAAGAAGACCTGGGCGATGTCACGCTGTTCGACTTTCTCGCGAAGCACCGCAGCGGCGAACAGATTGCCCCGGCTGTCGTTGAGGCTTACCGTAAAGTCGTCGCTATTCTGCCGCGTTTCCAGATCGACGGCGGCAGGAACCTGAATTACAAGGTCTGCTATCCACGCGCCAGCTTCGATCGCCAGTCGATCAACTGGGACCTGAATTACTTCAAATATTATTTCCTGCGGCTGGCCGGCATTCCCTTCAACGAGCAGGGCCTGGAGGATGATTTCGCACGGCTTACGAAGTTCCTGCTGAGCGCGGAACGCGACTTCTTTCTATACCGCGATTTTCAGTCACGCAACATCATGCTGCTGCAGAACGAACCGCACTTCGTCGACTACCAGGGCGGACGGCGCGGCGCCCTGCAGTATGACATCGCTTCGCTGCTCTATGACGCCAAGGCCGATCTGCCGCCTGAACTGCGCCAGCAGCTGCTGGATGAGTATCTCGATGCGCTTGCGACGCGCATGCCACTTGACCGCAAAGCGTTCCTGCACCACTACTATGCGTATGTCTATATCCGTATCTTCCAGGCGCTCGGGGCATACGGGTTTCG
This sequence comes from Acidobacteriaceae bacterium, assembly GCA_963692885.1. Classification (GTDB taxonomy): domain Bacteria; phylum Acidobacteriota; class Terriglobia; order Terriglobales; family Acidobacteriaceae. The sequence goes on along the minus strand of OY843586.1, from coordinate 4,355,025 downwards.
CGGATTCTACGAACGCAAAACACATTTCCTGCAAAGCGTACCCTACGCACTCAAGAACCTGCGATGGCTGCAGCACCACGTAGAGCTGCCGATCCAGTTGCCGACCCTGATGGAAGCAGTGCGCGGCATGCTTGCGTCAGAGAAGCTGCAGACCCTGTCGATGCCAGCCAAAACGCTGACAGTGCAGATCCAGAGCTTCTCTTTTCATCGGGGATTGCCGGTGGACGAATCGGGCAATGGCGGCGGCTTTATCTTCGACGCGCGGAGTATTCCTAACCCCGGCCGGGAAGAAAAGTTCAAGACACTGACCGGTAAAGATGCGCCGGTGATTGCCTATCTGCAACAGCAGGAGAGCGTGCACCAGTTTCTCGCCAGCGTACGGTCGCTGGTCGACATGAGCGTCACTAATTACTTGCAGCGCGGCTTTCAGCATCTGATGGTCTCCTTCGGCTGCACCGGCGGTCAGCATCGCTCGGTCTACATGGCAGAGCAGCTGGCGAAATACCTGTCGGCGAGGGCGGGCGTTCAGGTTGTGCTCGAGCATAGAGAACAGTCACGGTGGCCTAAATGAAAGCCATGGTGCTTGCCGCAGGTCTTGGTACGCGCCTGCGTCCGCTGACGAATGACAGACCGAAGGCCCTGGTCGAGGTCGGGGGCCAGACCATGCTTGAGCGCACGCTGATTCGGCTTCGCGCATTCGGTATACACGACGTCATCGTAAATGTGCATCACTTCGCTGACATGGCCGTCGCGTATCTTCGTGCAAATGACAGTTTCGGCATGCATATCGAAGTGTCACGTGAGGATGAGCTGCTCAACACAGGCGGCGGTTTGAAGAAGGCCGCCTGGTTTTTCATGGATGAACCCGGAGAGCCATTCCTGCTGCATAACGTTGACATTCTCAGCAGCTTTGATCTGGCCGCCATGCTTGCCACGCATCGGGAGAATGAAGCAATCGCAACCCTCGCCGTCCAGCATCGATCAACGTCGCGGCTGCTGCTGTTCGACGAGGAAATGCATCTGCGGGGACGACAGGGAGCGACTGAGAACATCGAAGCGAACGGCCTGCCACTCGCCTTCGCAGGTATCCATATCATCTCCCCTCACCTGCTTGGCATGATGCATGAAGATGGCGCGTTCTCAATCATCGATACGTATCTGCGCCTTGCGTCGAGCGGCGAAAAGATCATTGGCTACCGCGACGACACTGCGTACTGGTGTGATCTCGGCAAGCCGGCCAGCATCGTCTCTGCCGAAACAGCACTCAAACGACACCCGGCACTTTTTTCCTGATCTCCGCTTCGCTTAGGTCAAGATGACAAGACGCGGCGGTGAAGGCTGTACGTGGCGAAAGAATGCGGCGGCGGCTCAGTTTGTGGCGAATGAGCAGTGACAAAGCGGATGTATGCAAGGGTGATCGCAACCACTGAGCGAATCTTTACCCATCAAGCGCGGAGCAAGTGAAAAGCCTCATCTCGTTCTGTGAGATGAGGCTTTTCACTATGACGTCCGGCAAGGACTGCGACCCGCGCAGGAGCCGCTGGAGGCTGTCTTCGCCTGGCCTAGGAAAACGATGCCGCGCCGGCTTCGGCGACGGTGTGGTCCTGCTCGCCCGATCCTCCACTGACGCCGATGGCGCCAATGACTTTGCCGCCACGCTTAAGCGGAATGCCGCCGGCAAAGATCATGACCTTCCCGTCATTTGACGCATGGATTCCGAAGAACTGGTTCCCGGATTGCGCGTGCGATGCAAGGTCCTTCGTCGCTATGTCGAATGCCCGGGCAGTCCAAGCCTTCTTGATGGAAATGTCGATGGAGCCGCGCCATGCATTATCCATGCGGACGTGGGCGACCAGGTTGCCACCAGAATCGGCGACGGCGATGTTCATGGGCTGACCAATCTGCTCTGCTTTCTTCTCTGCAGCGGCGATCACTGCGCGTGCATCATTCAACGTAATTTCATCTGCCATGGGTGCTAAGTTCTCCTGCAAAATTTCTATAGATTGAGCGCTGCCAGGTAGGATGCTACTCCTGCATGCCGGGGCGGATGGCGAGCAGCACTCAGCGTCGCGAATGCACGCGATAGGCTGCGACAGTCTCCGTAGTCGATCCGAACCGGTCAGCTGCCTGATCTGCTTCGCCGATCGTCATCGTTTCCTGCCAGAGTTTCTCTATCCAGTTCTGCCTTAGCAGGACAGCATCCAGTTCAGGATTGATGAACAGGACATAGGCTTCGACTGGAGCCGACCCAAGAGTCGCCTGCAAACTCTTGAGAAACTTCTCAAGAACAGGTCGCGAAAATGGATTGTAGAGAAAGAAAAGCAGCGATTCTGCCAGCGGGGCAGCAGCGAGTTCGCGGTTCCATGGGAATTCGGCGGCATCTGCATGCAGCATGGCGACGGGCGAAAGACGTGAGTCGCCGCGGGCAAACACATCAAGATTGGCCACAGCGATACTATGCAGTTCCGGAGAAAGTTCAACTCCCAGCACTCGCGCGAATGGCAGCTGGCTCGCCATCAGTACGGCTCGACCTTTACCCGAACCGACATCGATAAACGTGAATCGGGACCAGTCGAGCCCGGCACGCTCCTGCAATAGCTGAAGGGCTTGCCTGAAGACTGAGGGCGCAATGCCATAGTAGGCAGTGTTCCAGGTGTCGTGGCGATGGCCGGAGTGCAGGTTTTCTCCCCAGATGAGGCCGCTCGTATCCGTACCATGGGCAGCGTCGAAAGGGTGGAGACTGACCGGCGCCTGGTCAGCATTGCGCCAGAGTTCACTCGCAGTAGCCATTCCGCCAGAGGACGGTCGCAGTCTGCGAAGTGTGCTGCCGCCTATCGTCGAAACAGTAGCAATCAACCCGCGGTTCGCCAGGTACTGCCGCCATCGCCGCACAGCAAGTGAGAATGAGTGCAGCGTAGGCATCTCTGGACTCTATCGAATCTGTGGACCCACATCAAATCAAGGCTCCGGCTGGTCGCGAGGCCGCAAACAGCAGCGTCGCCCGGGCTTCCTCATCCGAGAAATAGTTAGCAGGTTGCCTGGTAGTTCTCCAGGGGATCCTTGCAACACTGTCGTGTTGCACGTGACTCATCGTCCTTGGTGTTGACTTACAACTTTGGTAGACGGGGAAAGTAACACTTACAGGCCAGTGACTATTACCCGTAACAATTCGCGTCTAACACCAATAAGGCATTCCTCTACAACTACTTGGGGACAATTACATATTTCGTGTGACAAATTTACAGTACCTGAGTAATATTTGGTTGGTCGGAGCGAAGGTGTAACGGGTAACCAAAAGTAAGCCGGAACTGCTTCATTTCCAACAGTTTTAGTAGGGGTTTATGGCACCCCGTGGAAATATTGCCCTAACGCAGAAGTTGTACAGGAGACTCCCTTGAAGACCTTGTTCGTAGCCAGTGCTCTTATCCTCTCAGCCGCCAGCGCCATGGCACAGTGCCGCACCAACCACGTGACCGTCAGCGATGAACTCCATACCTCGGGCGAGACCTTGGTCGGCACAGTGACCGATGCCCAGAATGCTCCTGACTCGTCTTTTCACCTGGATGGTGTCAACTATGTCGTTAAGGTCGACCGCGTCCTGCACGGCAAGATGCTGGGCACGGATACAGTGACCATCTTCAGCGAAAACAGCCCGGAGAAGTTCCCGATGCAGGTGGGCAAGCAGTACCTGCTCTTCGTTCACCTGAACTACAACCGATATGAGATCGACAACTGCGGCAACTCGGGACTGCTTGAAGCTTCAGCGATCGAAAACGCGAAGCAGCTGAAGGCTTATGCGAAAAATAACTAAATAAATCAGGCGCGCCCCGTCAAAGGGGAACGACGCTGGACCGGCACTACTGCAAACTTGGTTCTCCACGGAAAAAGGCATCGCCCAGGCGGTGCCTTTTTTTATTACAAGGCAAGAAGGGCGTTCTACGTTCATTGACGAGTGGGCCTTGGTCGCCCTGACACTTCAACCACTTATGCGCAGCCCCAGTTTGCTCCCACAAGCAGCCGGAGGCTACCGGAATCGCCTCGAACCGGACACTGGCCGTTTGAGTAAACCGGCCCTGACCCCGGAATTGAACTTGACCTCATCGCAGGCGAAGTAACCAGTCCTTCCGCGTACCCCTAAGCCAAGTGTTTTGAGATCATCGTCCGCCAACCCGTTTCGATTGAGCTGTTTGGGATCATCACGAGGAGCCGGACAGGGCGTTTAGACTATGACACTGGTACTGCCGCTTTCTCTCCAACAACCAATATGGGTAACCAAAAGTAATAGTTGAAATCCCCCGAGAGTTGCAGATTTTCTAGGAGATTCGCGCCCTCCATGGAAATATCTTCCTAACGCAGAAGTTGTACAGGAGAGTCCCCCATGATGACCATGACAAAGACCTTGATTGCCTCATTCGCCTTGACCCTTTCCGCCGCTGGCGCCTCCGCTCAGTGCCGCGCCGCGCACATGACCATCAGCGATGAGCTGCACAACTCCGGCGAAACCATCGTCGCCACCGTGCAGGATGCGCAGAGCGTTCCTGATTCGTCCTTCCACATGGATGGCGTTAACTACATCGTGAAGGTTGACCGCGTTCTCCACGGCAAACTGATCCATACCGACACGGCGAAGATTTTCAGCGAGAACAGCCCCGAGAAGTTCCCCATGCAGATCGGCAAACAGTACCTGCTCTTCGTTCACCTGGATTACAACCGCTATGAAGTCGACAACTGTGGCAATTCGGGTGTGCTCGAAGCTTCGACCATCGAGAATGCTCACCAGCTCAAGTCCTACGCGAAGAACAACCAGTAAGTTCGCCGACCAGGCGCAACGGCTGTCGGTGAACAGCATGGCCGTGACAGCCCGCCCCCGGTGGAAAACACAAGCAAAACCTGCAACCCTATATGACCTGGCTTCTGGGGGAAGCAGGACGGCACCGCTCAAGCGGTGCCGTTTGTTTTTGCAGGACCAGCATGTCCTTGTGCAAACCACAAACCGATTTCCACTGCGCATAGTTTCATTTATCCCTGCAGTGCACGATTAAAGGTTTCGCTGCAATCTTCCTGGCACTCTCATTTCCCATGATCGGCGCGTGTCAGACAACAACGCCCATTCAGCTGCAGCATATGGATGTCACACTCGTGGATTCATCCGTGAGCCCGTGCGACAACTTTTACCAGTACGCCTGCGGCAAACGGAATGCGGCAAACCCCATTCCACCTGACCAGATGTTCTGGGGGGTCGGCGGGCAGCTTCAGGCATGGAACCGCCAGGTGCTGCGGGAGATTCTGGAAAAGAACGAGGTCCCGAGTGCGACACGCGCGCCAAACCAGCAGAAGATCGGCGACATCTACGCGTCCTGCATGACGCAGTCTCCGGTGGCGAATGATGTCGATGCTATCCGGCCACTGCTCGCGCGGATTGCTGCGCTGCAGGACAAGCGGGAGATCGCGGGAGTGCTGGCTGCCATGCACACCTCCTTCGGCCGGGCGTGGCAGGGCAGCGACAATCAGACCCCGCTTGCGCTTTTTGGATTTGGCCCGCAAACTGACCTGAATGACACCACCCGCGTGGTAGGCAGCGTTGACCAGGGCGGACTCGGCATGCCGGGTCGTGATTTCTACCTGGCAGATACGCCGGAGATGAAAGCTACGCGCGAGAAGTACCTGGCACTGATCGCATCTCTGCTCAAACTTGACGGTGCATCTGCAGCTGAAGCAGAGCATGATGCCGCCATCGTCCTTCGCCTGGAAACGGCCATGGCGAAAGCGCAGATGGACAACATTACGCGGCGCGATCCAGCGAAGCTGAACAATCGCTATTCACTGGATCAGCTGAAATCACTCACGCCGGCATTTGACTGGGATATGTACCTGCGCGGCATCGGGGCACCGCCTACTCCACTCTACCTGGTGTCAGCGCCGGAGTTCTTTCATGTTGTGAACCAGCTGCTGCATGACGAAGACCTGGCTACCTGGAAGCTCTACCTGCGATGGCAGCTGCTGGATACTGCGTCGGAGACTTTGGGCAAACCCTGGGCGATGCAAGCTTCGCTTTTCAAAATGCATTGACCGGTTTGCATCACGCTCGACAAGACCGGCGTGCCTGATCTCAGCCATGCCTACCCCGTGAACATTGGCGTGTGGGACAAGGTCGCCATCGACTACGGCTACCGCGAGTTCGACCAGAACGGCAAGCCGGTCGAAGACGCTGCAGCATTGGAAAACATCCTGCACACTTCCGAAGCTAAAGGCATTCTCTTCCTGAGCGACGCCGACGCGCGCCCTCCTGGTTCGGCCAGTCCCATCGCGCATCTCTGGGACAATGGCGCCGATGCAGCCGATGAACTCAACCGCATCCTCACCATCCGCGCTGCTGCCCTCGCACACTTCGGAGAGAACACTATCCGTCCAGGCACACCCATGGCGCAGATGGAAGACACACTTGTGCCGCTCTATCTGCTGCATCGCTACCAGGTGATCGCTGCGTCGAAAATCATCGGAGGGCTCGACTACCGCTACACTGTCCGGGGCGACGGCCAGCGGGGTCCGTCAATCGTTCCCGCAGCCGAGCAAAGAAAAGCACTGGCCGCTGTGACGAATACCCTCTCACCCGAAATCCTCACGCTGCCCGAAGCATTGCTGCAGCAATTTCCCCCGCGAACCCCCGGCGCAGCTCGCACTACTGAAAGCTTTCCTTCCAATACTGACGCCACCTTTGACCCTGTCACGACTGCCGAGAGTACTGCAGACATGACACTCTCGCTTCTGTTCCTGCCCGAACGCGCCAATCGCCTGGTCGAATATCATGCACGCGACAGCGCGCAGCCGACCCTCGATGAATGCGTCGACGCCGCCCTGAAAGCGGCGGGAAGTTCGGGCAACAGTACCGAACTATCGGGAGTAGTTGGCGCCGCCGTGAAGGCCCGCATCATTGAAGCACTCCTGCGCCTGGCCGCAGATCCGGACACATCCTTCGCCGCCAGGGCGCAGGTCACGGAGAAATTGCACCTCATCGCGCAGACCAGCCCTACAGATGCCGATGGCGAACAGACCAGGCACCGCATCGAAGCCTTCGAACGCGATCCGGAAAAGTTTAAATCCGAGCCCGTCCTGCCCGCACCGCCAGGCAGCCCGATCGGCGACGAAGAAAGCTTCTGAGTAATGCCCGACAGCCCGATCCACCAGGCGCATCGCATCGGTACAGGAGTAAGTTTCTCGTTCGGCCTGCGCGCATCCAGCCGGCGGCGTGTGCTCAGGCCTTCGCTTCATAAACGATATTGAAGGGCGTTTCAGTGGCACGGCGGCAATGAGAGCAACCGGCTTCTGCGGTAACACGGCGGATGGCCGCTTCCCCTGCCTGAGCTCCGAGGCACAGTCCCACTTCCTGGGATCGCGAGCAGGGCGTGCAGAGCAGCGTGGAAAAGAAATGGTAGACGCGGCCGACGGGGTTGAGATTATCTTTCAGGCCATCGTTGGCAAAGGGCTCGACGATCATCCATGAGCCATCAGGCGCCAATGACTTACGGACGTGCGTTGCCGCGCCGACAGCATCCCCCATATCGTGGAGGCAATCGAAAACGGCAACAAAGTCGTAGCTAAGTGCCAACACACTACTCAAGTACATAAACAGGCAGGCGCAGGAGTGACATTAACCGATCAGCGAAGTCCAGTCGAGAATAACCTTCCCCGTCTGCCCCGAACGCATGGCATCAAATCCCTGCTGGAAATCTTCGTAACCGTAGCGGTGCGTAATGATCGGCGCAATGTCGACGCCCGAGGCGATCAGCACGCTCATCTTGTACCAGGTCTCGTACATCTCGCGGCCATAGATGCCCTTGATGGTCAGCATGTTGAAGATGACCTGCTTCCACTCAATCGACATAGCACCAGCCGGAATGCCCAACATCGCGATCTTGCCGCCATGCGCCATGTTCGCGATCAGGTCGTTGAACGCCGAGGCGTTGCCCGACATTTCGAGACCCACATCAAACCCTTCGGTCATACCCAGCTGCTGCTGCACCTGCTTCAATGGCGTCTTGCGGGTGTCGACAGCAAGCGCACCCATCTTCGTCGCCAGTTCCAGCCGGTAAGGATTGATGTCCGTAATCACAACATGCCGCGCCCCTGCCTTCAGCACCACAGGGATGCACATGATGCCAATCGGGCCGGCGCCGGTGATCAGTACATCCTCGCCCAGTACTGGAAAGGAGAGCGCCGTATGCACCGCATTTCCAAACGGATCGAAGATGGCCGCCACTTCCTGGTCGACGTCGGGATCATGCCGCCAGATATTGCTCATGGGCAGCGAAATATATTCGGCGAATGCCCCTGGCCGATTTACTCCCACGCCTTGCGTATAAGCGCACAGATGACGCCGACCCGCGAGACAATTGCGGCAGCGTCCGCACACCACGTGACCTTCACCGCTGACGATATCGCCGGCATGAAAATCATTCACGTTCGAGCCGACTTCAACGATCTCCCCAACAAACTCGTGACCAATCACCAGCGGCACTTTTATCGTCTTCTGCGCCCACTCATCCCAATCATGAATGTGGACATCGGTTCCGCAGATACCCGTATGCCGCACGCGGATCAATACATCGTTGATGCCGATTTCCGGAACCGGCACATCTTCCAACCATAGGCCGCGCTCTGCACGGCTTTTTACCAGGGCCTTCATTCGTTCAGTGTCCTCACTCCACTATTCTGTCATCTCAATCGAAGCCGTAGCCGCCGAAAGTTGTCATCCCGAGCGAAGCGCCTGCATTTTTGCATCCTGGGTTAGATGGGTATCACCCCACCCGTCATCTCAACTGAGGTGGAGCCTCAAAGTTTGTCATCCCGACCGAAGCGCAGCGCAGTGGAGGGACCTGCATTTCACTTACCCGGGCTCATCAGGATATCGATCTTGGCCGCACCAATTCGCATATCCGCCGCGCCGTAGTAGCCAGATAATCGGTAGCGCAGATTCGCACTATGAACCTCGATGCCGCCCTGCACAGCCCCTTCCAGAAAAATCACATTCGGCACCTGTCCGACCTTCTCCCACTCCAGTTCCGGTTTCAGAAATGGAGCATCACTCCGCGCCAGCACTTTCGACGGATCCTTCTTATCAAACAACACCCAGCCCGGCCCATACACCAGGTTATGGTCCGCCCCGTTGTAGAGGAGCAAAATGTCTAGCGGCGTGATAATCGGTGCAGGCCCGGGCTCCATCACCCTCTCATCAAAAGCGCCCATCCGCTGCGACAGGACCGGCTGAGCGGTCGCGTCCTTCAAATGCAGCAGGTCATCCGACACAGCGAGTCCCATCGAGTCGTGCCCGTTCGCCGTGCCGAGATAATACATCCACCACTTGCCGTTCACCTTCTCCGGCACAATCGCGCCAGACTTGGTTCAGCGTGTATTCCAGGTGCCCTTGTACGCCGGCAAAATTACTCCCTTGCTCACCCAGTGCTTCAGGTCAGTCGAGGTCGCAAGACATAACTGCGCATCCTTCTTGTTGTAGCCCGTGTACGTCAGATACCAAAGGCCGTTGATCTTCACAAGCCGGGGATCTTCAACGCCGCCATGCAACTCGTACGGCTCTTCAGGCTTCAGTACCGGCTCGGCCGCATGAGTGAAATGGATTCCATCCGCACTCTCTGCATACCCGATGCGCGAAGTACCGGCCTTGTCCTGGTCGCGCGTCAGCAGGATGGTCCTGCTGCCAACCTTTGCCGCCGCCGGATTGAAGATTCCCGCACTCGCATCCTCCGGCGATGGCGACAGCAGCGGCTGGTCTGATAGCCGGGTCGCACGCACCACCACCTCCTGGGCCACCAGCATATGCGTGCATACCACCAGGCAGGCAAGCACGCCGGCACGCCGAATGCGTCGCCAGGAGGCCTGAGTGGCCGTGAGGCCTGGCGAGTCTGTCAAACCATCGCGGTCGCAACTCTGGCAGTTACTGAAAAGGGCATCTATCATCCTGAAGATCTCCCCGTGGCTACGAGCCCCTGTACTGTATGCCGGCGTCAGTCCCGGCGTCAAAGACTCATTGTCAGTCATGGTAGCCTCCCTGCATGCAACATCGACAATCGCGCAATGGTTCGCATACTCCCTGGCGACTCGGGGCGATTCCCGATTTGGCACTCGTCCTTAGCGGCTTTCCTTAAATGGGCCTGCCTCCACGAATCGCTTGTATCTGCAGTGGGATGAATGGCTGCATCAGCCTATGCTTCAGGTGTAAGCAATGAAGGAGGCCCTATGGCGCTGACCCAGCCCCGCCCATCGAAAGAAGAAGACATCACCGCGGTACTCGGACGTTTCAAGGCATGGAACACTGGTTTAGACGCCAAGGTGGAAGCTGAGTCCAAGAAGTTCACAGGCCTCGAAGAGATCTCTTACGAAGAAGCACTTGGCGATCTTGGGAGACGCCGGGTTCTTCCCCGCACCTCACCCGAACGTCAGGTCGATCTTTCGTCCGCGATGAAGGTCGCCAGGGACACACTGTCACTCTCAACCGCTGGTCAGCTGCAGTCAACGCAGGCAAAGACGAATAGCGTGCCCGGGCCTGCAGCGCACTTGGCGGAGAGTATCTCGGCAAATAAGTCTGCCGCGCCATCTGCCGCGTCCGTGGCTGCGGCAGCAACTCCATCGCACATTGGAGCGGCCCGACTCCCAGAGGAGCCCGTCACAAAGCAGGCCGGCGCTGCGACACCAAAAAGAGCCGCCTCTGTTCGGACCTCTACCGTTAAAAGTGGGAAAATCAACGCCACCCTGGTCGCTGCTTCTCCTAAATCTCTGCCACAAAAACGCGCATCCCGGTCGAAGGCACCGGCGACTTCAAGAGCCGCCGGCAGCACTGAAAATGCTCAACTGGCATCCTCATCCAGGCCGCAGCAGACGTTCAAAGCCGTACTCGAAGACACGCTGGCCGCTGACCGCAAGCAGGGTACTGCTCGCATCGCTGACAGGGCAGCCGGAAAAAACGCACTCGGCAGCAGCACGAGATCTGCCATGGTTCCCTGGGTACAATCGCGGGCTATTTCACTCAAGCTGCGCATCTCGGCAGGCGAACATGCTGCCATCAAGGCAGGCGCGAGCGAAGCTGGCCTGCCACTTGCAGCCTACATGCGTCAGTGCACACTCGATGTCGAGGTGCTGCGGAAGCTGCTCAAACAGACTATTGCCGCTATCCGCACCTTCGAACCTTCCGCCGCCCAGCCACTCCTGGCAGCTCCTGCACCAATTAATGGACCGGCCGCGCCATCTCGCCCCGGGTTGCTCAAGCGTCTCAAAAACGCATGGCTCGACAGGAGCCCCGAGATCGCGAGCTAGGCGGCCCGATCACAAACGCCAACCTTAACGCTCACATAACTCTGACGCCCGCTATTTCAAGTACCAGGGGACATTGATCACCACGATGCGCTGATTCCCTTTCACCAGCAGGAAGAACTTAAGCAACTGCGCACGATGATTATGGAGCAGGTTCTGGTACCAGCGCTTGACCACCAGTTCAGGAACCAGGACAGCGATCTGCCTGTTGGGGTTCTTCTTCTCCATGTCGAGAACATAATCGACGATTGGCGTGATGACAAACCGGAAAGGAGAGCGGACGATGACCAGTTCGGGAACAGCAAGATTGGCAGCTTTCAGCGCCGCGGCGACGTTTTGTGCCCATACCTTCTTAAACGCACCCCCCTGCTCTTCCTCTTCTCTTTCTTCTTCTTCGGTGTGTGTATCGATGTGCAAAGCATGAATGTCACTTGACAGCATCAGGGCAAAGCGAACAGCTTTCTCTGAAACCCGGCTCCATCGATCGATTGGCAACACAACCAGCGGCGATTCGATATATGTCGTATCGCAGGGATCGTCCTTTTCGGTCTCGTTCGCAATTGTTTTGTAATGCTGCTTTACCTTCAGCATGGTGAAGATAAGCAGTGGAATCAGCAGTGCAGTGATCCAGGCCCCGTCAATGAACTTGGCGACCAGTACAACGATGGTCGTGATGCCAGTTGCCACTGCACCAAGGCCGTTGACAGACGCATACTTCTCCCAGTGAGGGCACTTGACTCGCCGCCAGTGGATCACCATACCGGCCTGCGATAACGTGAAGGCTGTAAACGCGCCGATGGCATACAGCGGGATCAATCGGTCGGTGACTCCGCGGAAGATGATCAGTAGAAGCGCCGTCAGGCCTATGAGCGCATACACTCCGTGCGAGTAGAGCAGCCTCCTGCCGCGCACGATGAACACATGCGGCAGAAAATCATTCATTGCGATCGCGCGCGTCAGTCGTGGAAAATCAGCAAAAGCAGTGTTTGCCGACAGTGAAAGCACCAGCAGGATCGAGCCGATACTCACGTAATAAAACCAGCCCCTGCCCATGACCGCCCCCAGCAGCATGGAAAGGACACTCTGGTAGTTCGAGCCGCTCGGGTCAGTCGCGCCGACACCATAAAAGCGGCAGAGGAGCGCGATCCCGGCGAGCAGGATAATGAGCGTAACGATAATGATCGTCAGCGTGGTCTTCGCCGTTTTGGTATTCGGTTCCCGGAAGGCGGTTACACCATTGCTGACGGCTTCGACACCAGTCATCGCCGTGCAGCCACTCGAAAAGACCTTCAGCAGCAGCCACCATGACAGTGCTGTCTCAGTCGCCTTTAGAAGAAGCGGCGGAGCGACGACTGGCGACGGATGGCCGCCACTCAACACTGCTTTGGTCAGCCCGACCGCGATCAAGGTCAGCAGGGCACCAATGAAAAGATAGGTTGGCAGCGTGAAGACCACACCTGAATCCCGCACACCCCGCATATTGACAACGCTCAGGATCGCCAGGATCAGCAGGCAGAGTCCTAGGGTATGCGGCTGCAACTTTGGCAACGCTGAGACCAATGCGCCGACACCTGCCGAAATCCCCACCGCAGCCGTCAGAACGTAATCAATCATCAGCGCTGCCGCCGACAGTAGTCCAACGTGCGGTCCCAGGTTTTCTGACGCTACGGTGTAAGAACCGCCGCCGTTGGGATACGCATCGATCGTCTGACGATAGGAAAAGTAGACAATGATCAGCAGCGCGAGGATGGCCGCAATGATCGGAACGATGTAGTGGACGCCGGCCAGGCCCAGCGGAATCAGTAATGTCAGCGCTGCTTCCGGTCCGTATGCCGCTGAGCTCAGAGCATCCAGTCCAAAAATGGGAACGCCAGAAACGGGGCTGACATGCTCTGCGCCCTCTTCAGACGTGGCCAGCGGCCGGCCAAAAAGAATATCGAGAATCGCCATAATCCCTAGGGGTCACTCCTGACTTCCGTGTATTCGATGCGCTTCGCAGAACTCTACCGCACGAAAGTCACAAATTGATTGTCGGGTTCAGTCTCCGGCGCTACTGCGTACCTGGGAGCCAGTTTTTTCTAAGCAGCAGCACTTCTGCCTTTCGCGTCTCACCAGGGCGGTTGCGGGGTCGCCTCGATAACATTGGCGAAGCACTCACAACATAGCTTTCGTGTGCCCTTGTCCGGGCTCAGCCGTTCACGGATTGAAATCACCCTAAATACCCGGCAGTTTACGGGCAGAGGAAGCGTTCGGCTTTTCGCGTGTCGTCGACTGCAATCCCAATCGAATTCGACCCATCTTTCAACGCGCCTGTTCCGTCGCAACTCGAATGAATATCTTGACGCCTTGAAGCGTGCGGATGCTCAAGCGTTGCATGACATAAGGCGGTCACTCAGTTCCGGACATACAGCCTGTACGAAAAAAAATCGATCGCACCATCCGGACCGAATGTTTCGGCTTCCTGCTTGTAGTGGGCCTTCACGAACTCGACAAATGCAGGCCAGTCCTTAAGTTCATCGTAGTTGGGTGCGCCGCCACTCCATGCATAGGGAGCAATGATCAGTGCCTTCGGCGGATGCGCCTCGAGATCAGCGAGGAACCGCGCCCGCAGCGTCTCGAAAATAGGAAGCTGTTGGGGTCGGAAAAGAAAGAAATCAGAGATGAAACCAGTGGATTGAACAAGGTGCATGTTATACAGCGTGTTGATGCAACCCTGCACCATCTCAACACACTGCACATCGCCATTCAACGAGGGGCCGCCAAGTGCATCAAGCTGCTTTTCAAGCAAGACAATCCGGCTTTCATCTGCCCCGGTACCGCGGGCATAGGGAACCCAGTGGCGAAAAACTCCTGCGAGAAACAGGAGTACGCAGATACTGCCCAGCCATCGCCAACGCCGGGGACTACTGATCGACGCATAGCCTTGAATGGAGATCCACAGAAACGCGAAGGCGCAGAACGTCGCACGATGGTAGATGAACCCCTTGCGCTGGGCCATGTAAATCACGAATCCGAAAGCGACACCCAGCAACAGCATGACCATTTCATGATCGACCCAGTTTCGCAGCCAGAGGCTGATGATGAGGGCGAGAATCAGGATGTCCATCACGTAACGTCCACCGAGTGCCATGCCGAAAACAGCGCCGATCGGCGGATTGTTGAACCCTACGTAGAACGAAACAAGGTCACGGAAAGTCGTGTAGAAATCATGAAACGCGTGCCAGTAAAACAGGAAGGCAAAGAAGGCAATGACAGGTGGAAGAGCGCCGACAAAGGCTGCCGCGATGTAACGCGGGAGCGGCACGCGCTGCCGGTAAAGTACAACACAGGCAGCCGCGAGCAGAACAAAAGGGATCGGCGCGACAAGCGGCTTGATCATCGCTGCAGAGCCAAAGCCAAGTCCAAACAGAACCATCGGCCATACCAGCCGCCGCCGCAAAGCAAGGAACAGAAAAGCGTAGCCGACCAGCATCAGCAGCAGCATGGTCCAGTCACGTTCTCCCAGTTCGTTCGGACCGTTGCCGAGGTGGTAGACACCCAGCGACAGGCCCGCGAACGCACCGGCCATCCAATCCCGAGGAAGACTCAGCCAGATCAGGATGCCTGTGATTCCAAGAACCAGGAAAAGGTCATACATACGCCAGGCGAACGAACCTTCGCCAAATGTATGCATCACCATCCATTCGCTCATGTACGCGCCCGGACCGTTGATATCGATGATCTGCCGGTAAGGCGCCATGCCGTGGTCCATCAGGAATACGACGTAATGCATGATTGCGGCATCCTGAACGACATGCCAGTGCCAGGACAGATTGAAGCAAAAGAGAAAGCAACCGAGTATGACAAGCAGTAATGCCCATCGGTATGCCAACGAGAGCCGCGCTGGAAGCAGGCCGCGCCCCAGAAGATGCATCATGCCTGAC
Source organism: Acidobacteriaceae bacterium (assembly GCA_963692885.1). Lineage (GTDB taxonomy): Bacteria > Acidobacteriota > Terriglobia > Terriglobales > Acidobacteriaceae. The sequence continues at coordinate 4,339,780 of OY843586.1, read as the reverse complement.
CAGGAGCCGCTATCTATATCCGAAACTTTATCGTTCGCAATGCCGCGTTTCACGCGAGCCTCTATAGGCTGATTCATCTAATGTGCAGGGTCCTTTTGCAGGCAGTTCAGTAAATCCACGGGCATACCCACTATAACTCGCAGGATCAGTCCGTCGCTTCCGCCTGGTTGACTGGAACGACGTTTAGGTTTAGCGATGCCTGTAGACTTCGTAGTCGCCTGCATCCCCATACAGCTGCCAGTTTTCCTTGAGATTTCTGATGAGCTTCAACCCAACAACATAGGGCGTGCGTCGTTCGCGATAATGCAGATCGAAGCCCAGGAGGGAGGCAACGCTTGCCGGCGTCCCTGTGAATTCGGGATCCATCCCTCTGGGGAACCAGGGCCCATCTGGCGGTATTGAGATCTTCGACTTCATGGTCTTCCGCGGCTGAGTCAAGCACAGCAGTCTGGAAGCAGTAGAAGCTCGGCGTGTACTGTCCTGATGCCTGCAGGGCCTGCTCGAGCGTTCAATCCACCACGTTCGGCGTTGCCACCCGCTCGCTGCCTATAAGGCGATGAAGCGCAGCCATGGTCACTGGGATATTCTCGTTGTGAAGACGGTCCTCCATCACCAGCCAGGAGACGGACGGCGACACCTTTGCCAGCAGAGCCGAACGCGCCAGGGCATCGCGCCCGCCATGCGTAACGTCCTCAATAACAGCGCAACAGAAATGGCCGACATTGGGCCGTATGTCGAGGTAAAAGGTCCAGAGAACGATGCCGGCAACACACGCGGCCCAGACCCCCTGGCTGCGCAGCGAGTAAGAGTTGATGGCGGCGAATGACAGCATGTAGATCACGATCCCATTGAAAAAAACGTGTCCAGCATCCGCCCTCCCGAAGGCGACGGGTAAGAGCGCAAGGGAAAAACGTAAAGCGCCATCAGCAGCGGCGTGTTTGTGTCTGCATCAAGCATAGATCGCGCCAGGGCAAGGGGTACAAGCCAGACGAAAGCAAGCAGAAACAGCAGTACATGGGGAAGAGGCTCAACAACAAAGTTATAAATGCCATGCGCGAACATCTTCAACATGCGCAGGTAGCCGGGACCGGCCATCATGAAGAAGACGACTGCAGCCACCAGCGGCGAGACCACGCATGCCAGCCATGCGCGGCCGGCGATGAATACCATGTAGACCGCAGAAGCAATGCCTGCCGCTGCAAACCTAAAGCCCATCTCCGGCGAGATGCCCAGCGAAATCACCTGCCCCGCAAACAGCCATCCGAAGGCCCAGCCAGGCGCTCTCATCCTGCTGGCGGCAACCAGCAGTGCGACTGCTCCCAGCGCCCGGAAGAACGTATAGTTCAGCCCATAGGTAAATGGGATGGTATTGAGCGCACAGACCAGGAAGAAAACGATCTTCCACCGCCGTAGAATGGGCAGCCTGTTGAGTACGTAGGCCACCAGCAGCAAACCAATCATGTGTTCGCCGACCAGCGTTACCCAGTAAGCTGTCTCGAGCGAGGCATCCCAGGGCGAGAGCAGCCTGTGCACTACCACCGGGCCTAAAAGATGATGGGCCATATGGAAACTCAATCTGCCTGTATAGCTTTCGACCGTGACTGACATAATCGTTGATCTGATCGATGAAGTAGGATGCATCGTTGAATCGCAATTTGGATGCGGCAACGAAAGCACAAAAGACAGCGTCGATCAAGGCGCTTACTGCAACCGTAACTGCAACCATTTGAGTCGACAACTTCCCGTTACTCGCCCCCGGCATCTCCAGCTCGCGTGCAGGAAACCGCAACGCTACCAGCAAAACAGAAATACCAAGAAATGCCGCGGCAAGCGCCGAAACCTCGTTATTGAAGCCGGCGACGTTGGCGGCTGAGACTCCGGCAAGATACGGTGGGGAAATCAGGAAGGGTAAGACAAACACACCGAACAGGGTAAAAACACATATCGAAACCGGAAAGACCCAACGCCTCAACTCACTTTTCACGTCCCAAGTATAGCCTGCGTTCGACAGCTCGCTCGGGGCATGCCGCTTGATGCTTTGGATGTGTCAGCGTTGAAATTGTCGCGAATTGCGGAAGGCATTTGCGCGGCTAAACTCCTCGCGCAGCTCAGGGGTTTTGAGATGCTCACGCAGATGAGCCAGCCGCTGTTCGAGCGCTGCGATTGCGTCGCTGATTGCATCAGCATTCGTGTGCGCTACATCTCGCCACATGGAGTAAGGACTCGCGCCTAAACGCGTCATCTCGCGGAGCGCCCGGCCACCGATCGCGCGCATATCGTCAGCGTCGCCGAACTTGTCTTCATAGAGCGCACTCAATGCTGTTGCAAGCATCTGCGGCATATGGCTCACCCACGCACACAACTCATCGTGGCGCACTGCTTCGAGGTCAAGCGTACGTGAACCAAAACGCTCGACCCATCCACGCCATTCAATGCTTAGCGGATGCGTGCTCGCTCCCGGCTGCGGGGTAAACAACCACACACTGCCGCGGAACAATGATGCCTCCGCATGCTCCACGCCATAGACTTCCTTGCCGGACATGGGATGGCCGCCCAGAAATCCCGCACGATCCGGCGCGTCAAAAGCAGCCTGTGCGCGCAGGACTATTGGATGCTTGACACTCCCAACATCCGTGACCAGTTGATGCGCCTGCAGGACAGGTGCCAGGCGATCCATCCATTCCAGAATGGTGAAGACCGGGCCGGCAAGAAGGACCACGTCCGCCGCCACTGCCGCAGACATGGGGTCTTCGGCTATCTCGGTGATCGCACCAAGTTCAAGCGCTTTGTGAGCCTGTTGATCATCCTTATCCCAGCCGAGGATCGCGCCGGTGAACTTCTCTTCGCGCAAGGCCATTCCAACGGAGCCACCAATCAGCCCCGTTCCGAGAATGGCAATAGTGCGAATCGGCATGGCCTAGACGACACTCCGTCCCACTGCAGGAGCAAGTACGCGCAGATTATCCATCAACTCGGCAAACTGTTCAGGATACAGTGACTGTGCTCCATCAGAGAAAGCCTTGTCAGGATTGGGATGGACCTCGATCAGCAGGCCATCACAGCCGGCTGCCACCGAGGCCTTCGCCATCGCCGGTACCTTATCGCGTATGCCGATGCCATGCGACGGATCAGCGACCACCGGAAGATGCGAAAGCTGTTTCATGACCGGGATCGCCGAAATGTCCATCGTGTTGCGCGTGTAAGTCTCGAAGGTGCGGATGCCCCGCTCACAAAGCATCACATCATAGTTGCCGCCGGACAGAATGTATTCCGCCGAGAGCAGGACTTCTTCGATCGTCGCAGCAATACCTCGCTTCATCACCGCTGGCTTGCGCACCTGGCCAATCTCGCGCAGCAGGTTGAAGTTCTGCATGTTGCGCGCGCCGATCTGAAAGCAATCGACATAGGGCAGCATCAGTTCGATCTGCGAGATCTCCATCACTTCGCTGATGATCAGCAGACCGGTTTCATCGCCGACTTCGCGCAGCAGCTTCAGGCCGTCCAGTCCCATGCCCTGAAATGAATACGGTGAAGAGCGTGGCTTGAATGCGCCGCCGCGCAGAAACTTTGCGCCTGCTGCTTTCACCTGTCGCGCCGAGGTAAATATCTGCTCGCGTGACTCGACTGAACACGGGCCTGCCATCACGATCACTTCATTGCCGCCGACCTCAACGCCATTGGGAAATTTGACGATCGTTCCTTCAGGGCGGAAGCTGCGATTCACCAGCTTGTACGGCGACGAGATACGATGCGCATGCGCCACGCCGGGGAACAATTCAAATTCCTTATGATCGAACGCGATAGGCTTGCCCACGGCTGCAAGAATCGTCTGCAACGCACCCGTGGTGCGATGGACGTTGAATCCCAGATCAACCAGCTTACCGATGATGTTCTGAATCTGTTCTTCTGTTGCGTTCTCCTGCATTGCTACGATCATGCTTTTATTCCTGTCTCCGGAGCTTGACCGGGCGTAGTGGCACTCCGCGAGGCCAGCTCGTCTTTCTGCAGTGCGCGCATCACGTCGATGATGCGCTCATAAATGTGCACGAGTTCTAAATCAGGCAGCGGGCCTGGATTGTGTGCGCGCACATTGTCGAAGATCGTCTTCTCTCGCTGTGGCTCATAGACAGGGAGTGACGTCTCGCGTTTCAGCCGTCCGATTTCCTGTGCGGCGCGCGCCCGTTCGCTGATCAACTCGACAAGCCGACGATCCAGGTCGTCGATCTTCTGCCGAAAGTGTTCGATGTCCATATATTTCTCCTCGCTACGTGCCATAATCCGCGCAGAGTCTCGCGTGGATGAGGATACCTGTGCAGACTACCTTCTGAAACAGTCTGCCGCAATGTCTGAGGAAATGCTCTTAGAGTGAAGCGTGGGCAAGCGCCGGAGCCGGGCGCAGGCCCCTGATAAATCGCGCAATGGCTTCGGGCGCCTCTTCAGCAGTCGATTGCTCGATCAACGCAACAATCGCACTACCGATCACGGCAGCATCTGCATACTCGCCCACTGCCGCGACATGCGCAGCGTGAGAGATGCCAAACCCCAGTGCAACCGGGAGCTTGGTGTAGCGGCGAATTCTGTCGACCAGGCCTTTTGCATCCTCTGCCAGCGTCGCCTGTGTGCCCGTTATGCCAGTACGCGAAATGGCGTAGACAAATCCATCGCTTGCTTCAGCAATCGCTTTCAGACGAACATCCGGACTGGTCGGGGCAGCAAGAAAAATCGGCTTCAATCCAGCGCGATGGAGGTTATCGAGATAATCGCCCTGCGCTTCTTCGACGGTGATGTCAGTTACCAGCACACCGTCGACACCAGCAGCAGCCGCATCCGTGCAGAAACGCGCCAACCCATAGCGCAGAATCGGATTGAGATAACTGAAGATTACGAGTCCCGTCTGCGGACGCTCGCGACGAAGGTCGGCAGCAAGTGCAAGCACGTCGGCGAGGCGTGTGCCCTTGGCCACTGCACGTTCGCTTGCGCGCTGGATCACGGGGCCGTCCGCCAGTGGATCACTGAAAGGCACGCCGAGTTCGAGCACATCCGCGCCGGCATCAATGGCAGCGAGGGCGATCGCCCGAGTCGCGTCGACGCTTGGATCGCCTACCGTGAGATAGATCACCAGTCCCGGTTTGTGTTCGAAGCGGATCGGCATTATCTAGGCCTTGGCCTGACCAGTATTCTCTGCATGCACGCTGCGGTTCGCACCAGCCAGGTTCAGTTCGCGCGCGATGATGCCCATGTCCTTATCGCCGCGGCCTGAAAGATTCACAATCAGTATGGCATCCTTCGGCATTGTCGGGGCGAGCCGGATACATTCCGCAATGGCGTGCGCCGATTCAAGCGCCGGCACAATACCTTCTATCTGCGACAGCACCACGACAGCATCCAGCGTCTCCTTGTCGGAAGCCGAGACGTACTGCGCGCGCCCTTCATCGTGGAGCGCAGCATGCTCAGGCCCGACCGATGCATAGTCGAGCCCGGCGGACACAGAGTGCGTCAGCGAAACCTGCCCGGCTGCATCCTGCAGTACGTAGGAGAATGTACCCTGCAGCACGCCCGGAACACCGCCGCCATCTTTCGAGAACCGCGCAGCATGTTCGCCCAGGCCACTACCGCGGCCACCCGCTTCCACGCCAATCAAGCGAACACTCTTATCTTTAATGAACTCGTAGAACGCGCCGATCGCATTCGAACCGCCACCGACACAGGCAATCATCGCGTCAGGCAGCCGGCCCTCTTTTTCAAGGATCTGCCGCCTTGCTTCTTCACCGATCACGCGATGGAAGTCGCGCACCATGGTCGGATACGGATGCGCGCCCAGCACGCTGCCGAGAAGATAATGTGTTGTGCGGACATTGGTGACCCAGTCGCGCATCGCTTCATTGATGGCATCTTTCAATGTCTTCGAACCGGAAGTGACAGCGCGGACGTCCGCACCCAGCAGGCGCATACGGTAAACATTCAACTCCTGCCGCCGCATGTCCTCCTCGCCCATGTAGATCACACACTCCATGCCGAACAGCGCACACACAGTTGCTGTTGCGACCCCATGCTGGCCCGCACCAGTCTCGGCGATAATCCGCTTCTTGCCCATACGCCGCGCCAGCAGACCCTGGCCGATCGCGTTGTTGATCTTATGCGCGCCAGTGTGCAGCAGGTCTTCCCGCTTCAGGTAGATTTTCGCGCCGCCCAGCTTTTCCGTCAGACGCGATGCATAGAAGAGCGGGGTCGGACGTCCGGCGAAGTCCGCCAGTAAAGAATTCAGTTCGGCATGAAAGGCAGGGTCCTGCTTCGCAGCTTCGTAAGCGACTTCCAGTTCTTCAAGCGCAGCCATCAGCGTTTCAGGAACATAGCGACCTCCGTACGCGCCGAAGCGACCCGTCTTCGCGGCTACTTGGTTCTCCGCCGGCTGATTGCTTGTGATAATTGGACTCTCTGCCGTTGCCATTCCCGTTCCCTCTTCTTTACAGACTACGCCAGCAATCTCAGGCCACCGGCACAACCTGCTTAACGGCTGCGAAGCTTTTTGCTGAACGAATAAAGTCTTCCACCCGTTGCTGATTCTTACGGCCCGGCGATGCTTCGACGCCAGTCACCACGTCGACGCCCCATGGCAGCAGGACCTTCACTGCCTCTTCAACATTAAACGGGTCGAGGCCGCCCGCTGCAATCACTCGCATTTTACCCGCGGCGCCGCGAAACACAGACGAGCCCGCCGCCCAGTCCCAGCGCTGGCCCGTGCCACCAGCCCGCGTGGCAGAGCGAGTATCGACCAGCACCGCATCCGCGCTTTCCGCAGCAGATTCCAGCTGCTCCTGCAGCGTCTCATCAAACGTCAATACAGACACGATCTTTACCGTCTCGGCGTGCAGCGCAATAAAGTGGCGTCGCAGCGTCTCGGCCAGCCGCAGTTCGCCGGGCGCATGCAACTGTACGCCGCTCAGGCCGGCTTCGAGCACCGTGCGGATAATTTCATCCACATTCGTATCGACAAACACACCATAGGTTTCGGCATCATGCGGCAGCTGCGGAATCATCCGCCGCACCTGCTGCAGAGTCACCTGTCGAGGACTCGCAGCGAAGATAAAGCCAAGCGCGTCGGCACCGGCTTCAATGGCATGCTGCGCATCGTCGAGGTTGGTGTTGCCACAGATTTTCACCCACATTCTCTAAGCCCTCCCCACGGTCAGCACTGGAGCAAGCAGCCGGCCCAGTGCTTCACCCGGATAGGGATCACGCATCAGAGACTCTCCAACAAGAAATGCATCGAAACCGACCGCACGCAAACGCAGCAGATCATCGGTCGTGTGAATGCCGCTTTCGGCAACCAGCACAGCATCTGCGGGCAACCGCTCACGTAAGGCGAACGCCGTTTCGAGGTTCACTTTGAACGTGCGCAGATCGCGATTGTTGACGCCGATGGCCTCGCACCCCAGTCCACTTACGCGATCAGCCTCTTCAGCTGAATGCACCTCGCAAAGCACATCAAGACTGTAATCACGGGCCTTGTTGCGGAAGTCCAGCAACTCTGCATCGGACAGGATGGCTGCAATCAACAGGATCGCATCGGCATGATGTGCGCGAGCCTCGAGTATTTGAAACTCATCCACAATAAAATCCTTACGCAGGCACGGCAGACTGGTGGCAGCAGAAGCCAGTACAAGATTTTCAAGACTGCCTTGAAAAAACGGTACATCGGTCAGCACAGATAAGGCAGCTGCACCATTCGCCTCTAATTGGGGCGCAAGCGCGGCGGCATCAAAATCTTCGCGGATCAGACCCTTTGAAGGCGATGCTTTCTTCAGTTCCGCAATAATCGCCGGTGCGGTCAGCGCCCGTTCACGCAGATGCCGGCTAAAACCCCGCGGTGTATGTTCTGCGGCAGCACGCTCGAGCGCCGGAATAGAAGCCGAAGCTTTTCGCTCCATCAAATCAGCACGGGTCTGTTCCACAATCTGGTCTAAATGGGTTCCCATCTTGCTATCAGTATAAATCGCGCAGCAAAGGCGCCTTCATTACTAACAGCTTGACAACGGCATCTTTAGTTCTGCGCAGGTGCTAGAAAAACGTCTCCACCATATCGATTACATTGAAATGCGCGTCCACGATTGGCAGCAGCTTCCACTTATCGAAGGTGAGACATGGGTGCGAGATGTCGAAGGCGATCATGTCCCCTACTTCAAGATCCTCACCAGGTTCGAATTCAAGATAGGCATGCTGGTCCATCATTTTTGTCACTGTCCACTGTCCCGCGAGCGCCACCGGCGGCGTCATCCCCGGACGAAAATGAAGAGCCGGTACCGGAAGCCCGGCATCGAATGCCGCGTCGCGTTTCCCCAGCGCAATGATCGCGCGCGACGGCTCCGGTATCGACTGCACATAGGCCCACAGCTGCAATGCTGGCCGCAGACTCCTTCGCATCCGGGCTGCAATCGGATTCTGCGCATCGATCCGCTGCTGAGCCCCACGGTACACACCAACATCATGCGTCAGGTAACAGCCGGGCCGAAGGATAACCTCCACATCCCCGCCTGCCGCTGCGGCAAACTCTTCGGCAACGACGTCATACCAGGCCGATCCCGCTCCTGACAACAGCGCCGGCTCTCGATCAAACCGTCTGTCCATTGCCAGCATTTTTGTTGTCGCGACCGCGCGTCGTAGGAAGGCACGAATGGCCGCTTCCTCTGCCAGCACTCCTTCGTAAACCTCAATCCCGCACAGAGCAATACTCTCTTTCCACCGGCCAAGTTCTTCGACCACCGCGGTCAGCGCAGCATCATCGCGCACCCCGGCCCGGCCTCCCTCCACGCCAAGCTCGATCAACACGTTCAGCTTCTGTTTACGCTCTTTGAAGTACGCGCCGAGTGCTGCGATATTCTGCACCGAATCCACCAGGCAGTAGTACTCGAGGTCACCCTCTGCGAGCAGACTCGAAATCTTCGCCATGTTCGCGTAGCCCACCAGCTGGTTCGCCATAAGCACCCGCCGCACACCATGGGCATACGCAGCCTGCGTCTGTTGTGCGGTAGCGAGTGTAATGCCCCATGCCCCCGCCTGCAGCTGCATGGCGAACAGCTTTGGCGCCATTGTCGTCTTGCCATGCGGTGCAAGCTTGACGCCGTAGCGCGCAACAAATTCCTGCATCCAGTGCAGGTTGTGCCGCAACCTGTCTTCATAGAGCACGGCCACCGGTAGCCCGAGATCCTCGCGCAACAGGTTCCATCCGAGCGCGGCAATTTCTTCCTGTCCGAGGGCACTCGTCAAGCAACCGAGGCCTTTCTCAAACTGCTCAATGACTCTCTTCAACCGGCCCTCCAGGTTTCAGTGACGCGTCAATCTCCTACAGCGTATATCGTGGTATCTCTGGACATTGCACCCGGAGGAACAGCACGGCATGCTCACCTGCGACACGCTCATTCGCAACGCCCGCGTGATCGATGGCAGCGGTGAAGAAGCACAAACCGATATGCCTGTGGACGTAGCCATTGTGCAGGGCAGGATACTCCAGATCGAGGCAGGTCTTCGCGCCGAGGCCTCATCAGTGATCGACGCAGAGGGCATGGCGCTCGCTCCAGGCTTCATCGACTCCCATACCCACGACGACACCAGCGTCATCCGCACGCCGCAGATGCTGCCTAAGCTTTCGCAGGGCGTCACCACCGTCATCGTTGGCAATTGCGGCATCTGTGCCTCACCCGCCACCCTGCGCGGTCACCTGCCCGATCCCATGAACCTGCTCGGACCCGCAGAAGCTTTCATCTATCCCGACTACGCCTCCTACATCGCAGCCATCCATCACGCGCAACCCGCCGTCAACGTGGCCGCGCTTGTCGGGCACACTACCCTGCGCAACAACCACATGGATCGCCTCGACCGCACGGCCGCTGCGACCGAAATCTCCGCCATGCGCCTTCAACTGGAAGACGCCCTTCACCATGGCGCACTGGGACTCAGCACCGGCCTTGCCTATCTCTCGGCCCACTCTGCTTCGACCGACGAAGTCGTCGCGCTGGCCGCAGCCCTCGGCGCTCACGGCGCCATCTACGCGACACACCTGCGCAGCGAAACAGAAGCCATCCTCGATGCACTCGACGAAGCCTTCCTCATCGGCACAATCAACAAGGTGCCTGTGGTCGTCTCGCATCTGAAATGCGCCGGCATTGCAAACTGGGGGCGCAGCGAAGAAGTGCTGGCCTTCCTCGATAAGGCCCGCACTCATCAACCCGTCTCGTTCGATTGCTACCCTTACGCAGCGGGCTCGAGCACCCTCGACCTGCGCCAGGTGGACGAACGCGTGAAAATCACCATCACCTGGTCCGACCCACATCCGGAGATGGCCGGCCACACGCTCGCAGAGATTGCGCAGCAATGGGAAGTCGATCAGCTCGCTGCAGCTACCCGTCTGCGCCCCGCCGGCGCCGTGTATCACAGCATCTCTGAAGACGACATGCAGCGCATCCTCAAGCATCCAGCGACCATGATCGGTTCCGACGGGCTGCCACATGACCCCATGCCGCATCCCCGCCTTTGGGGCACCTTTCCACGCGTACTCGGCCGCTACTCTCGCGATGAGAAGCTGTTCCCACTCGCCGAAGCAGTTCATAAAATGACCGGCCTCACTGCGCAGCGTTTTCATCTGCACGATCGCGGCCTCGTCAAGCCCGGCTATGCAGCAGACCTGATGCTCTTCGATCCCGCCACGATTCAGGACACCGCCACCTTCGCTCAGCCCATCTCACCCGCTGCCGGCATTCATGCCGTGTGGGTAAACGGCGTCCTGTCGTATCGTGGAGGCAATGCATCCGGTGCGCGAGCCGGCCGCTTCCTGGCGCATGCAGGCATTCGCGCCCGGCAGACTACACAAGGAGAAACACGATCGCAATGAGCATCAAACGCTATGGTGTCGAAGGCGGTAAAGGGACCGGCGGTCAGCACCTGCCGTTCGCCCGCGCCGTTGAAGCAGACGGCTGGCTCTACGTCTCCGGCCAGGTGCCCATGGTCAACGGCGAACTGGTTGAAGGCAACATCATCACCCAGTCTCACCAGGCCATCAAAAATGTACTTGCCATTCTGAAAGAGGGAGGCTACGGGCCGGAGCATGTTGTCCGCTGCGGTGTCTGGCTGGACGATGCCCGCGACTTCCAATCTTTCAACGGCATCTTCAAAAGCTACTTCGGCGAGCATCCACCCGCGCGCGCCTGCGTCCAATCGTCGATGGTGGTCGATTGCAAAGTCGAAGTAGACTGCATCGCTTTCAAACCCCGCTCATCCTAAATTCCATCTACTGAACGGCTCCGCCTTCATGACCAACGCACTCGCCGCTGCCACCAACAGTCTCGCCATGACTCCAGGGATCGACCACCACGGTGTCTTCCTTCTCCTGGCCGCGTTCGGCGCTATCGTCACGCTTGTCGTGCTCATTGCCGTCCTCAAGGTCAATCCATTCGTCACGCTTTTCGTCGTCTCCATCGGTCTTGCGCTGCTGACGGGCATGCCGCTCAAGTCAGTTGTCAGTTCGTTTGAAGTCGGCGTCGGCGGCACACTGGGTCACATCATCATCGTTGTCGCACTCGGCACCATGCTGGGCAAAATGATGGCCGAATCCGGTGGCGCAGAGCAGGTTGCGCAGACACTGATTCGCTTCTTCGGCGAAAAGTACATTCCCTGGGCCATGCTCGCCATCGGCCTGGTCGTCGGACTGCCGGTCTTTTTTGAGGTAGGCTTCGTCCTGCTGATCCCGATCGTTTTCACCATCGCGCGCAAAACGAATACGTCCATTCTCAAAGTTGCACTGCCCATGATCGCCGGGTTGTCGGTTGACCATGGACTGGTCCCCCCACACCCGGCTGCACTCATCGCGGTTACGCTCTACCACGCTGACATAGGCCGCACCATCTTCTACGCACTCATCGTCGGCGTACCTACGGCAATCATCGCCGGTCCCTTTTTCGCCATGTGGATTGCGCCCCGCGTGAAGCTCGCCAATGACAATCCCATCGCCGCGGCCTTCATCGATCACGACCTTGAAAAGGGTCCGCAGAAACTGCCCAGCTTTTCGCTGACACTCGCCAACATCATGCTGCCGGTCGTGCTCATGCTGGTGGGCAGCTGGGCCGACCTGCTCTTCGCGCCGGGCAGCAAAGCGAATGCTATGCTGCGTCTCGCGGGTACGGCGGATATCGCGCTGCTCATCGGTGCCGTCTGCAGCTTCATCACACTGGGACTCATGCGCGGTCTCAGTCGTGACACCATCCTCCGCTTCACCAACGAATGCCTTGCCCCCACCGCAACAATTACCCTGCTGATCGGCGCCGGTGGCGGCTTCGGACGCATTCTGCAGGACAGCGGCGTATCCCAGGCCATTGTTGGCGTTGCGCTCGCGGCCCACATCTCGCTCCTGTTACTGGCCTGGCTTACGGCTGCCTTGATCCGCCTGGCGACCGGTTCGGCCACGGTCGCCATGTCCACTGCCGCCGGCATCATCGGCCCGATTGCCGCACATGCTCCCGGCGTACAGCCGGAATTGCTGGCCATCGCCACGGGAGCCGGTTCACTCATCTTTTCTCACGTAAACGACGGCGGCTTCTGGCTCGTGAAAGAGTATCTCAACATGAGCGTAGTCGAGACGCTCAAGACCTGGTCGGTCTGCGAAACCATCATCTCCATCACCGCGCTTCTGCTGACCCTAGGACTCGCCGCCATCGTCTAGGAAGCACGCAACGAAGCACGCAACCCCCAACGCAAACTCCGCGCATAACGGATGGTCATCCCGGCCGGGAGCGCTGCTTCTCTTGCTCATCCCAGACGAAGCCAGCTTGTCGTTCTGTCATCCCGACCGAAGCGAAGCGCAGTGGAGGGATCTGCTTCTCACCTCCACCCGCCGCCAAGGCCTGACCATCCACTTGTCCGCTAAAGGTGCTTCTTCCTCGTTGCCGCAACTGCACCCGTCATCCGAGGATTGCACCCGCATGACTGGCGCACAATCAACTCGACCGGCAGCACAATCTGCTGGCCACTCTGCGAACCGCTCTTGTCCTGAATGCGCGAGAATAGAAGCTCTGCCGCGACATTCCCCAGCTCCAGTGCAGGCTGCCGTACGACCGTGATAGCAGGATTGAAAATGTCTGCCATCTCAAAGTCATCAAAGCCAACCACTGCCACGTCATCCGGAATGGTCAGGTTCAACAACGACAGAGCATGCAGTGCGTGCCGCATCACCAGGTTGTTACTCATAAAAAAGGCTGCCGGTGTCTTGCGGGAAGCCATTGTTTTTCGAATCACCGAGAGCGTCTCTTCCTGCGTCGCACACGTGAAGTACTGGTCCGGCGTCAGCTCCGCCTGCAGCATTGCCGACCGGTATCCCTGGTAGCGTGCGTTGATCGTATACAAACGTTCGGAGAGCCCCAGGAAAACGATCTTCTTGAAGCCGTGACCGATCAGATGCTTCACCGCTGCTGCCGAACCCTGCTCATTTTCGACCAGAACACTATTAAACCTGTAGCCACGAATCGGCCGGTCAAGCGTTACGATTGGCGTTGCGTGAAACTCTGTCCGGCTCAGCTGCGATTTACCCATCGCAGCCGGGATCACCGCCAGTCCGTCCACGCGGTTCGATGCCATCAGGTTCGCTTCGGCAAACTCCATCTTTGCATCCTCTTCAGACGTCGCGACACTCACCGAGTAGTGATGTTTCTTCGCCACCAGGCTGATTGCATGCGCGCAGTTCGCAAAGAACGGATCGTAGAAATTCGGAACAATCACACCGATCGAATTCGACTTCTCGCGCCGCAACGACCGGGCAAATGGATTCGGACGATAGTGCAACGCCTTGATGGCCTCAAGCACCCTCTGCCGTGTCTCAGCTGTTACCGGCGCACTATCATTCAGCACCCGCGAGACCGTCATCGTTGCGACGCCGGCCAACTTCGCAACATCCTGCATCCTGGCCTTCGATGGCAGCAATGAAACCTTCCTTCAAACTTTCCGCCGTACACGGAAAGCATCTTTTGCCAGCGTTCAATCCATCAGCGCTCTAAACACTATCACGGCCCGGCGCTGCGACGCCGGGGTCGTGGCTGGCAAAAAGATTCCGTCGTCACCACCAGCTTTCCCGCTGCGCATCATGGCCTGGAGTTTTTATCGCCAACTCTGTGAAGACCGCACCCAGGCCATGATGCGGCATGCTGCAGTCGAGATGGTCTGCAAAGCACCTTTCATCGTGCGGGGAGGATGATATGCATATCATGTATGATCCCGAGTGGGTCAGCTTCTGCCCGGAGAGCGCCTGGTAGCAGATCGCCGCATCGCTTCACTGCGACAAATCGTTATACAGTCGAAGAGCCACTTGTTCCAGAGGAATGCATGTCGACTTCGAGACGAGACTTTCTCAAGACCTCCATCATCGCGGGAGCAGGCGCAACGCTGCCTGCCCTGCCGGCCTTCGCTGATCAGCAGGCATCAGCACAAGCCGCTGCTCAAACGATCGCTGCACCCGCTGCCATGGCAGACGCCTACACCCGCGGCATCGGCATGTATCCCGGCCTGCCGGCAGAGAATTACAGTCCGACATTTGTCATCGACAACTCCACCTATCGCAACCTGGCGCTGCTCCGACCTGCCTGGCATTCGAGCAGCTACGACTACAACCTGACGGCGCAGCTGATCACCGACGGCATCAGGGACACGCAGCTTCCCACCTGGGTCGCGACCGCCACTGACTCCCGTGGTCCGCTGCCGAAGAATGAGCGCGAATTGATTCTTGATCACTTCGCGGCCAGTGTTCTCGCATTGAAGGGTCCGAACCCCTCTGCGCAGGTACAACTCGGCGGCGGCCAGTCAGTTCCCATCATTGATCGTCTTGAAGTCTTCGCGACCATTCCCAAGGCCGCCGATCTCGCGTCCCTTTCGATTAACATCCTCACCTCGGAAGACGGCCGCGTCTGGCAGCAGGTGGGAGCGTCCGGCACGATGACTCCGCTGCCAGCCACTAATTTTCCGCCGGACCTTGCGCAGGACATGCTGCTCCTCAAGCCATCCATCGTGCTCAAGGAACCCAGCAGGAGCCGCTACTACAAGATTCAGTTCAATCGCAGCAACGTGACGCCGGCCAATGCTGATCTGCAGTGGGGCATCGGCGACACTGCGTTCTACCATGGCGAAACACGCGTACAGATCGGCGGACCCTACTCCTTTACCAGTGCATGGATGAGCGCGGGCCTTGGGGATGAGTGGGTCTATGTCGACCTCGGTGCACCCTGTGACTTTGATCGCATCGCTCTCTACTGGATTGCGCGCGCAGCTGAAGGTTCTATCCAGATATCGGACGACGCCACCAGTTGGCGCGAGCTGCAGCCACTTCCGACCACTGAAGCATTGGTCGATGACATCAAGCTGGCGCAACCCGCGCACGCGCGTTACGTCCGCGTCTACATGACGCGCCCAGCTTCAGCCAACGGCTATATCCTGAGCGAGCTCGAAGTCCATGGACGCGGCGGCCCGGTTGCCAGACCCGCTCCTGTCGCAGCTACTGATACAGAAGGGCGCCTGAACTTAGCTGGCGGCGCGTGGCGTGTCCAACGGTCATCGCTGATTGAGGACCAGGGCGAAGCACTCTCTAAAACAGGCTATGCCGATCCGGCATGGGTCGTCGCCACCGTACCCGGCACAGTTCTCACTTCCTACCTCAATGCCGGAGCCCTGCCTGATCCCAACTTCGGCCAGAACCAGCTGCACATCTCTGACTCCTATTTCTATTCCGACTTCTGGTATCGCACCGAATTCCCAGCGCCTGCAGTCGCGCAAGGCGAAGTGGCGTGGCTGCATTTCGACGGCATTAACTGGAACGCCGACATCTTTCTGAACGGCGAGAAGATCGGTCGCATCGAGGGTGGATTCATCCATGGCCGCTTCGACGTCACAAGCAAGTTGCAGCCCGGCAAACAGAACGCGCTCGCCGTCCGCATTGAGAAGAACGCCACCCCCGGCAGCGCCAAGCAGAAGACCTACGAATCCCCCGGCAAGAATGGCGGAGCCCTCGGCGCCGACAATCCGACCTATCACGCATCCATCGGCTGGGATTGGATCCCGACGATCCGTGGCCGCAACACCGGCATCTGGGGCGACGTCTACATCACGAAGACCGGCGCCGTGACCATCGAGAACCAATACGTCACAACTACGCTTCCATTACCGGATACTTCGCATGCAGACATCGGCATTGAAGTCGACCTGGTGAACCACCAGGCAAAGCCGGTCGCCGGAACACTGCGCGGCCGTTTTGGCGGCATCACGTTTCAGCAGCGCGTTACCATCGAAGGCTCGGCAACGAAGAAGATCAGGCTCGACCCGACCTCGCAGCCTGCACTTCGCCTGCAGAAGCCGGAGCTCTGGTGGCCCGTCGGCTATGGCGAGCCTCACCTGTACGATGTGGAACTCACCTTCGAGTCAAAGGATCACAAGCCGCTCGACACCAGGCGTTTCAAGAGCGGCATTCGTCAGATGGCCTTCAACAATGACGGTGGCAACCTGCGTCTCTTCATCAACGGCCGGCGCTTCATCGCCCGTGGCGGCAACTGGGGCTTCGGCGAATCTATGCTGCGCTACCGTGCGCGCGAATATGACGCCGCCGTCCGCTACCACCGCGAGATGAATTTCACCATGATCCGCAACTGGGTCGGCCAGATCGGCGATGAGGCCTTTTACGAAGCATGCGATCGCCACGGGGTCATGGTCTGGCAGGATTTCTGGCTGGCCAATCCCTACGATGGCCCCATCCCCAATGACAACGCGCTCTTCATGAGCAATGCCAGGGACCTGATCCGGCGCATCCGCAACCATCCATCGATCGGTCTGTACTGTGGCCGCAATGAAGGTTTCCCGCCGGCTCCGCTTGAAGACGGCATTGAAAAAGCGCTGGCCGAACTACATCCTTCCATTCATTACATCGGCAGCTCCGCGGATGATGTCGTCAGTGGCCATGGCCCTTACCAGGCACTCCCGCCCACTTACTATTTCCGCAACGCAGACAAGCAGCTGCACAGCGAAATCGGCATGCCCAATATTCCGCCGATCGAAAGCGTGCGCGCCATGATGCCTGAAAGCGCCCTGTGGCCGCAGGCACTCGACTGGGGCTTGCATGACTTCAACCTCGCCGGCGCACAGGGCGGCAGATCATTCCTCAGCATCATCGAAGAAAGCTATGGCGGCGCCGACAATGCCGAGGACTGGATCACCCTCGCCCAGTTCGTCAACTACGAAGGCTACCGCGCCATGCTCGAAGCACAGAGCAAATACCGCATGGGTCTTCTGCTATGGATGAGCCATCCCTGCTGGCCCTCTTTCGTCTGGCAGACCTATGACTACTACTTCGAACCGACCGCTGCTTACTTCGGCTGCAAAAAAGCCTCCGAGCCCATTCACATCCAGTGGAACCGCGACACGGAAGCTATCGAAGTCGTCAATTACAGTGCAGGAAAACTGGCAGGGCTCAGCGCCCGGGTTGAAGTCCTCAACATGGATGGCAGCAGGGTATGGATGAAGACCGCATCGGTCGACAGTGAAGAAGACAGCACCGCGGCCTGCATTCCTATGCAGTATCCGGGTAACCTGACGCCAGTGCATTTCCTGCGACTCTCGCTCACAAGGGGGGACGAGGTCCTCTCATCGAACGACTATCTCCGCGGCATGGAAGAAGGAAATTACCGCGCCATCCGCGAACTGCCCCGGGCAAAGCTGGCAGCGAGCACCACCATCGAGCAGAAGGGCGACCTGTGGCTGCTCACCACGCATCTACAGAACAACTCGAACTACCCGGCACTGATGGTCCGGCTCAAGGCCGTGCGGGAAAAAACCGGCGACCGCATTCTGCCCGCCATCTATAGTGACAATTACGTGACCCTCATGCCCGGCGAAAAACGCACGCTGCTCACAGAGGTGAACCATCGTGACACCCGCAATGAAAAACCCGGCATAGCCATCGGGGGATTCAACGCAACCGTTTCGGCATAGCGTACGCGGTCATCGACCCGTAGCTACCGGCAAATGACAAAGCCCCGACGATTGCCGGAGCTTTGCGAACTACATTATCTAAAAAATCTGGTGCCGAAGAAGGGACTCGAACCCCCACACCCTTGCGAGTACGTGGACCTGAACCACGCGCGTCTGCCAATTCCGCCACTACGGCACTCTGTAGCTGGACCGTAACGACCCAACATTATTAAGTCTGTCAAAGCACCCGGGCCTTGTCAAGCAGCCACCACTTCCGGCCATGCTGGCTCAATACCTTCGTCATCAAGCTTTTGCGCAACATTCTGACAAGGATCGCATCACATGGATGTTGCACTGTTCTGGTTTCGACCGGCGAACTCTACACCGGCTCAGCATTTTTTTCAGGAGAGTCATGACCGACCAACATCCCGAGGCGACCGAAACACACGGCGTTTCGCCTCAAACCATCACCGAACACGATGCGAAGGAGATGCGCCGTCTTCTGCATGACATGAACAATTCACTGGAGATCATCCTGCAGGCCACTTACCTGATGGGCACTGTTGACCTTGATGAGAATGGCCGTCAGTGGCTACAGCTGCTCGAAAAAGGTGTAGACCAGACGGCAACGTTGAATCGCGAATTCCGCGAGCTGGTAGTCCACATGCAGAGCGAACCCCTTGATACTGAAGCGTCGCCCGCAGTGAGACTGCCGCGAAGTCGCTGACCCCGCGGCAATCGGTTGCTGACTGCTGAGAACAGACTGCTGACAACTAGGCCAGCTGGGCGTCGAGTGTAATCTCGGTGTTGCCATGAAAGAGCCGCGAGATCGGGCAGCCATTCTTGGCGTTGTCCGCGGCAGTATCGAACGCCGCCTTCTCCGCACCCGGCACCTTGGCCTTGGTCGTTAACTTGATCTTCGTGATCGTAGGCTTGCCGTCCACCACCTCAAACGTGACAGCTGCAGTTGTTTCGAGCGATTCCGGCTTCAGGTTTGCCTTCGTCAACTCACTGCTCAGTGCCATGGTGAAGCATCCGGCATGCGCCGCGGCAATCAATTCTTCCGGGTTCGTCCCAATACCATTCTCAAAACGCGTTCCGAAGGAGTACTGTGCTTCTTTCAATACGCCGCTATCTGTCGAGATGACGCCCTTGCCATCTTTCAATCCGCCATGCCATACGGCATTCGCCTTGCGTTCCATATATTGCTCCTTTTCTCCGCGGTCCGCGCAGCGCTCCATCTGTGTCGCCACTGCCGCTCGACCGCCTCTACCACTCTATGGGATGCCGGATGCTTCTGTCCTACGCACGTCTGTGAATCCTGTGCTGGCGGCACGAGCTGGTTTCCGTCTCAACCATCGATTGCCCGCGCCAGCGGCAGAGCTACCCGGTGAGGCTCTTCACTCCGGTCAGCCGTATTGTGCAGAGTCAGCGTACCCTGCAACAGGTAATAGCCTTCCTTTGACCTGGTAGGCGCAGGCCCGCGCACGATCGTCCCCAGAAATGAGTAGTAGGCCCCATGCACCGGACGCGTCGTGAACGAAAGGCTCTTGGCATCGAGCTGCGTATCGTCAAAAAAATACGTCAGTGCCGCGTCCTTGTCCTTGTCCGTTTTGCCGATCATCGAGATGTAGCCGGTCAGCCCGTTGCTGTCGAGGATGATCTCGATCACATCGCCCGGCTTCCCCATCAGGTACTCGCCCGATGCTTCGCTTGGAAGGGTACTCGGCACCTGCGGATTCTTCCGGCTGCGAATGTCGCCGTAGGTCTGTTCCGTGCGCTGATGCAGTGTTGGAGATCCGCCGCTGCTCTCTGTAGCCTGCGCATGCGTCAGAGCAGGGGACAGGGCAGGGTATAAAGCTGCGAGAATGAACGCCGCAGTCCTTACCTTTACCCTCCACGGTTCAAGAGATGGAAAACCGTCCATCACAGCACCCTCACCCCAGCCCCGCAACAGTCTTGCGCAGCGCGTTCGCCGCACGCGCAATCTACCGCACTGCTACCGTTCGCGCAGTGCCTCGCTTTGTTTTCGGGGCTTCTCAAATTCATCGCCGCTCTGCCACTCTACCTGAGATGCCGCCGACGATGCCTGCCAGCCGAGTACAAAACCAAACTGCGCCATTCGAGCGTCACCACGGAAATCCATCTCCGGTTTGTATTCGTCGGTTACCTGGTGGTATCGCTTGGCCGTATAGTCTTCTTCCTGCGCCTTGCCCCAGCCGTCAGGATGACCCGCAAACAACGTTCCTTCGCCGATCGAGAACGCCGGAATACCTACACGCGCCAGCGAGAAGTGATCCGATCGATAGTAGTGTCCCGCATTCGGCGTCTGGTCCGGCTGTAGTACCAGGTCAAAAGCTTTTGCCGTCTGCTCGACCGTAGGATAGAAGGTCGTCCGCTCGGCGCCTGATACATCGGCAGACGTGGGAATTCCGATCGGCAGCAGCATGTCATAGTTCAGATCGAGTGAAATGGCTTTTGCGGGTACCGGCGGATGCATACCCAGGTATTCCGAACCGAGCAATCCCTGCTCTTCCGCTGTTACCGCGGAGAAGTAAACGCTGTGCGGCGGCGGGGCGCCGTTCCTGGCTGACATCGCATACGCATTGGCCAGCGCCAGCAGGATGCCGCAACCCGTGCCGTTATCCGCCGCGCCGTTATAGATCCTGTCGCCGGTCGTGATGTTTGGATCGACGCCGAGATGATCGTAGTGCGCTGTGTACAGAACGTCATTGGACTTGTTGCCGCCGCTTCCGTCCACTACGCCAACCACGTTGTCCGAGGTGAAGTCGCGGCGCACACTCACAATATGCGCCTTCAGCCGCACAGGTAGCTCCACTGCTTTGAAGCCTCGCTGGTCAGATGCGGTGATCTCCTTATCGACGTCCATCCCTGCCGCCTCGAACAGCTTCCGCGCCGTATCCAGCTGGATCCAGCTCGCCGCCTTTAACTTGGCCAGCGGATCGCCTTTCAGGTAGGAATGTTCCCCCGACCATGACGACCGCACCACTGTCCATGGATAGCTCGCAAGGTCAGTCCGATGAATGATCAAGACACCAGTTGCGCCCTTGCGCACAGCCTCTTCGTACTTGTACGTCCACCGCCCGTAGTAGGTGAGTGCCTTGCCTTTGAAGAAGTCAGGATCGTCGGAGGCCGGCTCATTCACCACGACCAGCAGCACCTTTCCTTTTACATCGATCCCGTTGAAGTCGTTCCACTGGTACTCGGGCGCATCGATACCATGCCCGACAAACACGATCGGAGCGTCAATGGTTGACTCAGCCGCACCCGACTGGTTGTTGGTCACGTAATCATCCGCATACTTCAGCGCAATCGGGGCGCCGGTCTTCGGAACGAACGAAAACTGTGTCTTATCCGCGACAGTATGCATTGCGAAGAATGGAACCTTCTGGAAGTAGCTGCCCTTGTCACCAGCAGGCTTTACGCCGTAGCTGCTCAGTTGGTCAGCAATATGTTTTGCCGCCGCGTCGCCGCCCGGCGTGCCGGGATAACGCCCTTCATACTTGTCATCCGCCAGTTCCTTCACCGAGGCGCGAATCTTTTCAGGATCGATACTTTGCGCTGCCTGCAGCGCAGCCTCGGGCAATCCCTGTACCTGGGGCACTGTTGTATTCGCCGCCGCGTTGTTCATGGACGGCCCTTCAGCCGGGCCTGCTGGCTTGCTATTGCAACCCGAAGCCAGAAACACGAATCCAGCAGTTAAGGCGAGGGCGAAGGGAACGGTCTTGAAAGGGTTTGAATGTTTCATGGCTGTGAATATGAAGATAATAGAAGCAGCCTATCACTGGTCGTTCCCGATCGGACGCGGTTAACATCTGGCTGGCTCTCTCATGCAGGGAGCAGCCGGCCTCGCAAATTGTCCTCGCCAATTTGAAGATGTTGTGCTGTTTCGCAAGACTTTCGCAGAAATCCGTGTTAACACTGACGAGCACCCCGGTAGCCCATCGCTCCGGCAGCAACAGATTTTCCCTGGAGACTCTATGCGTTTAAATAAAATTTCCGCCAGCACCTTTTGCCTGGCTGCCTCTTTGTACGTTGGCATGGCAGGCTGCAAGTCAAATGGCACTGGCACCGACTCTTCTACTGTGAACGCTGCTACCGACCCGGCAGACGTTAACAATGCTCCCCCGGTCGACCCGAATGCACCACAGCCGGCTGCTGCTCCTCAGGAAGCAGCCCCATCCGCCGGCTACGCACCTGCGCCACGCCGTCGCAGTTCATCCTCGGAAGCTCCGCAGCAATACGCCGACAACAACCCTCCCAACTACCAGCAGCCGCAGGGCAACTACCAGGAACCACAGAATTACGGTGGCAACTATTCCAACGAAACCTACGGGGCCAACTACGACAACGGCGGCAACTACGGTAACGAATACGGCTACACCACCGGATGGGAACAAGGCCTGGAAGCCCAGCAGGCGCCGCCACCACTGCCTCAATATCAGCAGCCACCCTGCCCCGAACCCGGCTATCAGTGGACGCCAGGTTACTGGAGCTACGCGCAGTCCGGCGGCTATTACTGGGTTCCCGGCGCGTGGGTTGCGCCGCCATACACCGGCTCGCTCTGGACCCCAGGCTTCTGGGCTGTCCTCGGCGGCGTTTTCCGCTTCCACCAGGGCTACTGGGGACCACACGTCGGCTACTACGGCGGCATTCCTTACGGCAATGGCTACAACGGCGACGGCTACCACGGCGGTTACTGGAACAATGATCACTTCATGTACAACCGTTCCGTTACCAACATCAACACGACCACCATCAACAACAACTACGTGTATAACCACACGGTCGTGAACAACATCACCAACACCAACACCAACATCCGCAATGTGAGCTACAGCGGTGGTCCGGGCGGCATCCAGGCTCGTCCCACGCCCGCCCAGATTGCCGTGGCACGGGGTCCGCACATCAACCCCCTTCCGGCGCAGCTGGCGCATGTCCAGCAGGCTCGGCAGAACCCGGCGCAGTTCGCCCACGCGAATGGCGGTCGTCCGGCTGTCCTCGCGGCTCCTCAGCCTATCCGTGTTCAGCAGATTGCAGCAACACCGGCTCTGGCCAACCCAGGCGTGCGCGGCATAACCGCAAGGCAGATTGCCGAGCGTCCTGAACTGGCACGTCCTGCAGCCGCGCCCGCAGCACGTCCCAATGAGCCGGCGGCCCGTCCGGGTGAGCCCGCGGCGCGTCCAGGTGAGCCGGCAGCGCGTCCGGGGGCTCCCGCAGCCCGTCCAGGTGAGCCGGCAGCACGGCCGGGGACTCCCGCAGCACGTCCGGCGGCCCCTGCGGCGCACCCCGCACCACAGGTCCAGCACCCCGCACCACAGCCAGCGCATCCTGCACCGCAGGCCCAGCACCCCGCGCCGCAGCCAGCGCATCCCGCGCCACAGCCAGCGCATCCCGCGCCACAGCCAGCGCATCCCGCACCGCAGGCCCAGCACCCGGCCCAGCCAGAACCCCGGCCGGCTCCTGAGCAGCATGCGCAGCCTGCAGCACGCCCCGCGCCGCAACAGCAGCATCCCGCTCCTGAACAGCATCCGGCTCAGCAGACTCGTCCTGCAGCCAAGCCGGAAGCCAGTCATCCCCAGGCAAAACCCCAGCCTAGGCCGGAGCAGCGTCCGGAGGAGAAGAAGCCTGAATAATCGCTTCCGCGATGTGCAAGGCAGCAGAAAGAGGCCCGACAGGGCCTCTTTTGTGTTTAAACTTTAAGGTTTCGCCTCAAATCTGCATCACTCAAAGCTCCGCAATTTGCGTAGAATCTTGCGGGCAAGACCCGTCAGCGGCAGTGTTGACGCACTCGGGAGCGATACCCACTGCCTCTTCCAGTCACGCGAGGCTTCGCTACACTCTTCAGCCCTAATTGCCTCCCGCGGATATACGCGCACAGTGTAATTCGTCACCGTAATTGAATGCTTGACTGTGCAGAGCGGCTTCGTACCAGGCGCTGTATCCAGCTGAGGCAACTGCCACATGCCTGCCATCAGCGAAGCAGTCGGGGGCCGCTGTTCCAGTAGTATCTGCGCATCTTTTTCAACCAGAGCGTAGTACGCATCGCGCGGCTGCAGCGCTCTGCGCTTTACCGTCGGATGCTCACCACGCGTCGCGCACAAAGCCTGCACCGGGCACTGCAGACACAGCGGTCCGCGCGGCAGGCAGATCGTCGCGCCCAGTTCCATCATCGCCTGGTTGAAGTGCGAAGGCTCCTCCGGATCGATCAGCTGTTGAGCCAGCACTCGAATCTGCACTGCGGTTTTCTTCGCAGCCGCTGCATCGCTCACGTCCCATCCCGCGATGCGCGTCAGCACGCGCTCCACATTGCCATCGACGACAGCCGTAACTTCGCCAAATGCAATACTCGCGACCGCTGCTGCCGTATACGCTCCAATCCCAGGCAGTGTCAGCAGTTGTTCTGCTGTGCACGGAAAAATGCCGCCATGCTCATGCATCACCGACTGCGCGGCCTTGTGCATCATGC
Source organism: Acidobacteriaceae bacterium (assembly GCA_963692885.1). Classification (GTDB taxonomy): domain Bacteria; phylum Acidobacteriota; class Terriglobia; order Terriglobales; family Acidobacteriaceae. The sequence goes on along the minus strand of OY843586.1, from coordinate 4,315,305 downwards.
GGGCACGGCGGTAGTAACCAAGCCCGCTCCATTGCGCGAGCACATCTGCTTCGTCTGCTGCGGCCAGATCCGCAACCTCAGGAAAGCGCTTCGTGAAGCGTGCATAGTGTTCAAGCACAGCAGCGACGCGCGTCTGCTGCAGCATGATCTCCGAAATCCAGATGAGATAGGGATCACGCGTGCGACGCCATGGAAGATCACGCGCATGATCGCCATACCATCCGAGCAAGGCGCGTCGAAAATTTTTGATCCGGTCGGAATCCATCCTGCTCGGCGTAGCCTACTGGCCTGCTGGCGGCGCCAGGTCTTCCACCGATAGAAGATAGGGTGCAGACTTGGCCGCCTGTTTCTTCTGCTGCTTCGGTGCGTTGTCCGGCGGGATGGGCACCTGCTGCCACACGGCGACTGCATGCATGTTGACGGGCTGGGGCGCTGTCGCCGTCGTCAACTGGATGTTGTAGAGCACGGTCATGTCATTGGCCTCGGCCTTGACCACGACATCGGTGATCAGGAAATCCTTCACCTGTAACTGCTGCAGATACGGCACGATTGCATCGCGCGAGAGCACCTGGGTGCCATTTCTCCACGTGACGTTGGCCAGCAGCAGCGTCTGTACGGTCTGCCACTTCTGCGCTTTCACGTTCTGCCAGAAGAGGCGCTGCGTCTGCTCGGCCGAGGTCGTATTCGTGAGTGTTGGCGTGCCCTCGCCGTATACAGTGCAGCCCGTCGAGAGCTGCAGCAGTGGCAATGGCAGAACCATCGCCGCGATCAGCGTCACTCTCGACAGCCACGAAGTTTGAAGTTTGCAGGCCACGGCCATAGGATGCTCTTGCGATCGATCACTGCCGAAAAATTGACGCGCTGACACTGCTCCGACCGACACTCTTCACTATAAGGGAAGCCGGGCCATCCAGACGGCGTCTTGAGTACGCATCAAATTTCCTGTGCAGCTGAAATGGAGAACACTCCACTTCAGCCTGGATGACAAGATGATGGAGCTGATCAACAACTCAGGACGACAACGGAGAAGCAATATGCACTACGCCGGACCACTCGCCATTCTGCTTCTTGCCGTCTGCCTCTTCTTCATTCCCCGCTTCACATCGACGGCTCCTGCTTATCGTGACTTTGGATGGCCTCAAACCTGTCTGCGCGTGCTTGCAGCCCTGCCTCTCCTGCTCTCAGGAGTTGTTCTGCACTTTCTGCGCCCGGCAGATACAGCCAGCATCATTCCACCCTGCTTCCCGCATCCTGGTCTGCTTGTGGTCGTCAGTGGTGTACTCGAGATCGCCGGGGCGATTGGCCTCTTCCTGCCGACCTTGCGAAAGCTGAGCGGCTTCCTCATCGCGGTAATGATGATTGCCATCTTCCCGGCCAACATCTACGCAGCGGGCAAAGTCGTGGGCGGCATGCAGATGCCCGGCGTAGCCGTCCGCACCGCCATGCAGGCTGCATACATCCTGCTGGTACTGATCGCAGCCTACGGCCTGCCCGTCACCTCGACAGCACATTCAACGCGGCCTTAAAAAAAAAGGGCCACCCTCTCAGGTGACCCTTTCTATCGAGCAATCAAGCATGCGACCAACGGAAGCATAATCGGCAAAGCCGTGTCCGCCCGCATGGCAAATGCTTAGTCGCCGGCTACGGTCTCTTCGACCTTGGGAGCGACCTTTGGTGCCGGGGCAATTGAACCGATCGAGATCAGGCCGGGTTCAGCGGGCTTCTCGCCGAGAACCTGCTCACGATACAGCTTGGCCATGCGGGCATTCTCCGCATCCTGCTTCAGCTTGGCATCGCGTGCCTTGATCTTCTCCTCGCGGCTGTTCTTCGAGATTCCGGACTTCTCGAAGGTGTCATTGGCAGCCGAATCCACATGCTCCTGGTTCAGCAGCAGGGTGTGCTCCGCGCCGCCCATGCCGACCTTTTTGCCGCCGGCGAAGATTTCGTGGCGGCCATGCTCTTCGTACCACTTGGTGAGCGTCGCCGTCATGTGCATCTTTTCGATGATGTTGCGCCAGCCCACGCCCGTGTTGTAGGCGCAGAAGCTGATCTCGCCTTCCTGCGTCGCATACGGGATGATGCACTGCTCGGTGCGGCGGAAGTCATAGTTGAAGAGATCCTGGAACCACATACCTGCGATGAACAGGAAGTTCCAGCGATCCGCGCGGCGCTGTTCGATGTCGGCCATCGTACGATCAGCCGTCACCTTGCCGTACTTACGTCCCGTTGCGCCGAAGCACTTGTCGAACTTCGCAAGCAGATCGGTGATTTTGAAGTGCTGCGGGCTCTTGGTCGGATCGTAGTTGCGCAGCAGCGCCAGTGTGACGCCGAAGATGCTCAGGAACTTGCCGCGGGCTGCGTCGTTGATCTTCGCAATATCTTTTGCCAGGCGATCGGCATTCAGGAACGCCGTCACCGGAACGGCTTCCTTGGTTTCCTTGTCGATCATCAGTGCCATACCGATACCGCAGTTCGGGTGGCAGCCGCAGGAGAGCTGACCCCAGTCTGCGTTGGGTCCGTGAACCAGATCAGCCCAGTCAGAGAAGGTGCTCATGAAGCTGATGGGGAACCAGTCGCGCTCCGGGATACCAAGGCCGGTCTGGTTCTTCACGTCATGCGCCATGTGGCTCAGCGTATAGCGCTGTGCGGCGCGACGCTCATCGGTCACTTCTTCATCGCGGCCAGTGAAGGAAACCGGCTGGAAGCTGAGGAAGTTGATGCGCTTCGGGTTATCAAGCGCGAACTGGATGATGCGTCCAACCTGCTCGTTGTTGATGCCGTTGATGATGGTCGTGACCGGAACGATGTCCACGCCTGCTTCGTGCAGGTTGTGGATGGCCTGGAGTTTCACGTCGAACAGGTTGCCGACCTTGCGGTGCGAATTGGCAGCGTTGCCGATACCGTCGAACTGCAGATAGGCGTAGCGTAGACCAGCTTCAGCAGCGGCCTTGCAGAATTCTTTGGACTTCGCGAACTCGATACCGTTCGTCGCGGCCTGCACCGAGTTGTAGCCAACCTTGCGGGCATAGGCGACAGCATCGAGGAAATAGGGCGACAGGGTCGGCTCACCACCGGAGAACTGGACCGACATCTGGCGGCGCGGCTTGATCTGCACCGCGTTGTCGAGCATGGTCTTGATCTCGTCCCACGTCAGTTCGTGGACGAAGCCGACCTGGTTCGCGTCCATGAAGCAGGGATCGCACATCATGTTGCAGCGGTTGGTTAGATCGATCGTCAGCACCGAGCCACGGCCATGGGTGACCGTCGACGTGCCGTGATCGTGCAGCTTTTCGTCATTGTGGGCGCGGATGTCACGGCCCGGGAAAACCTCTTCAAGATGCGCGAAGAACTTGGTGTCGATCGCCATCACGTCTTCGAAGTGACCGTGCTTCGGGCAATCCTTCACCATCAGGATCTGGCCGTCGCGCTCAATGATCTGTGCCTTGATCTCGCCGACCTTCTCGTTCAGAAGGATCTCGTGGGGCAGTTTGCCATCAATGATCGCCTGGCGGATCTCGGGAACGCACTTGGGGCAGAGCGAGTCAGTCGTACGGGGCCAGCCAAGGGGCGGCTTCTCTTTCTGATACGACTTCAGCAGCGGCTTGTCCGACCACTTGGGGGTAAATGAAGCATTGGGGCTGATGCTGTTCAACTTCTCGAACACAGCCCAGGCGCCCTGCGCCGCAATCGTGACCGCGCGTTCCGCGTACTTGATGGTTCTCGACATGCCTGTAAGATCTCCTTGATCTTGGGACTAACCTGATTCGCTGACTACAAACTTGATGGTCCTGACAACCCTCGAGCCGCGTAGGTATGAAACGCCGACCCGAAAACTGTTCACGGAACCTTAACTTTAATGACTTTCGGTGAGATGCGGGAGTTCACGTTCAGGTACCGGCCCGGCAGATCACCAGCCAAATCACTGCAACATAAGGGTATTCCTCGAATACCCATGGTGAAACCAACTCCCGGCGAACGGCAGTTATCCGCAGTCAGAGGGGAGAGAGCCGGGGCGAACGGCAGTCGCTACCGGTTACTTTGTTGCAAAAGGGGGAGCTCAGCCGGCACCATTCTGGCGTTCCACCTCGTTCACGATGCGCTGAATGAGTACGATCCGCACGTTGATATGGCGGGCAACGTCGGGAAGAAATTCGGAAACGATGTTGTTGATCGGGTCGCTTGCGATGGCTGTCACATACCGCTCGACTCCGGCGCCAAAGCCTTGCTCGGCTCCCGGGACATACAGGTCGTCGAGAGTGATCCCGATGGCGGTATTGCCAAGATTGGCGTAGTTGGGCATACCCTCGCCAGTGTCGCCCTGCGCCCAGACCACGCTCACGACGGCGTGCAGAATGCGGTGCTCGACCGGGGCATTTGGCTCGCGATGGTAGTGAGGGTCCTGGTGGGCAATCGCGGGGATGAGGAAGGTCCCGAAGAACTCGCTGACCGCTGTCTCGGTGTAGGCCACTCCGAAATTGCGGGCAAATCCCGGCCAGCCCGGCCCATACGGCGAGTCGGGATCTGAAGCAACAGAAATTCCGGACAGGAAGCCGATGGTTAAGAAATTGAAAGGGTCGATGGTGTTTTTCCACGCCAGTCGCGCTTTCTGTTTTGCTGTCAGAGGATGCACCTCCGCATTCAGGAACCGCAGGTAGGCGCTGGCAGAGGGCGCGCAGCTCATCGGCACGGCATAGGCCATGCAGGTCTGGGGCAGGCAGGCAGTCGGTACGGAAGGAATGGAAGGATGCTGGCGGCCCGATTCCGATGGCTGCTTGCGGGGCTGCGCATTGACCGGCGGGAAGCCGGGCTGGGTAGATTGCGCCAGCAGCACCGGCGCGGCTGGCAGCACGCCGCAGTCTTGAACACCATCGGGACTCTTCGTGCGCTCCAACGACGAAGATGAAGGGGCAGAGAACGACGAAAGCCGCGGCATAGGCACAGCTGAAGCGATCAGCCTGGCGGAAGCGGCTGCAACCGTGGGAGTCGGCGCGTCGGGCAGGCTTTCCTCTAGCGGGCCTGCGACTTCCTGCTCACCGGCGGGGGCGGGTTGTGCCTGGCCGGTCAGCAGTGTGGGCCAACTCAAGGCCATGCCAGACGCGAGTGCCATCCGCAGCAAACGGCTGCTACTCCGCTTGGTGTGACCAGGGCTCACACCAGAAGAATACCCAAGCTACAAGCCGGTTCAAAGTGAGGCTTCGGCTGTTACCCGCACGCGGCCGCGTGCCAATGGGCGTCTACAACGTCACACTCATTTACCGGGTGGGATGAGATGCACAGCGCGGAAAATGTCAGGTGCAAATTCCCTGAAAAGTTTGAAGGCAGCGTCATCCGCCAGCGAGATCCCGGTCCCCACAATGGCGACCTTCGCTCTCACACTGTTTTCAGGATAGAAGGTCAACGGCAGGCTGTTCGCGACGGCTTCGCCCAGTACGGTTGAATAGGCAAAGCCGGTACTGCCATCATCCCTGTGACTGACCAGCACCTGCAACGCTGACTGGGTCGTCCGGTGCCAGAAGCTGCCATCCGCCACGCGATAGTAGCGAGGATCCTCATGGAACAGCGCCGGGAAGACCCCCGAACCCAATAAGCGGTACGTACCCTGGCGGAACATGGCGGCGCCAAAGCGTTCTCCATACCCTGCCTTGTCGCTTCCAAAGTGCGGATCGCTGTCGCGCAGGTGCTCGTAACCGGCGGAATAGGCTCCTTCAAAAAGCGAGAACGGGCTCCATTCTTCTTCCAGGGCGTATTGCACCTTATCCCGACGGGTGAACGGCCGTACCTTCTCGCCCTTGTTGATCGTTACATCCCACTTATCGCCGACCTTTAGATAACCGGGATCGACCGCGTTCAAAAATCTCTCAGCAAGGGCACTGCCCTTCGCCGGCATCTGGTTCCCTGTCGGACTGACAGGATAGGTGCTCTGCGCTATTGGCTCCGGCGCATCGGGTAGAGCGGGTTCCGGCGCGCCGGGTAAAGTTGCCGTATCGGACGAACTTGAAGTGCCCGCAGGTGAAGCAGAGGTTTCGGCCGGTGCAGCGAGGGTTGCGCCTGTTAAGACAGCACCAGGATCTGTAGCCGCGATGCATGCGGCGGGGAAGCTGCCAAAACAGAACACCATGCTGCAAAGCAGGAAGTTCCCCGATTTTGTTTTCGACATGAAGCTCCGTTCGTCTGGTAAGTGTTGTAGCAATGGTAAGACAGTGTTCGCCGGACAGGAAACTTAGAGCTTTCTTGCATCGGTCGGGGTGTATTCCGGCAGCGCTGCTTTCTTACGTTAGTAATTCACTTGGCACGTCACGATCATCCTGATCCAGGCGACGTTGACGCCTGCTCCGACGGTGCCGACAATACGTATGTAGTCTCGAGGTGCGCCATGGCCGAACCCGCAGGCAGTTCTCGTTTTGAGTCTTTTGGCCGTAAGGTCGATGCAGAGTTTGGCAATATAGGCCCGCGCGTTGAAGAAGAAGTGCGCAAGGTCATCTCCTACCTTAACGACGAAGTCGTACCGGAGGTAAGACGGAACTCTTCGCAGGCATTGCGCACAGCGTCAGAACACCTGGCGAAGCTGGCCGAACACCTGGAACGCTCATCCCGGCCAAAGCCGTGAAGCCCGGTTCCGAGGCCATCGTGAGGCAGGATTGCCTAACGGCGGCGCTGCTTTTCAGTGTCAGCGTGTTGCTTGCAACCGGATGCGGCCACAAGGCACAGAGTACTGCTCCGCCGCCGCCGGCAATGCAGCAGCAGCCTTATCCGCAACAGCAGGGTATCCCGAGGCCGCCCACGCCGCAGAATGGAGTTCCGCCGTCCACGCCTTCGGCCATGCTGCCGACTGCGGATTCACCCGCCGACGCCGCTTTCGTCGCCAGTCATACACCGGTCTACACGCTGACCGGAACTGCCAGCTGGTATGGGCCGCCCTATAACAAACGGCGCGGCGCGAATGGCGAGATTTTTGACCAGGACGCGCTCACCGCAGCAAACCGGACCCTGCCATTGAACTCGCTGATTGAAGTGACCAACCTGCGCACCGGCAGGCAGGCCATCATGCGCGTGACCGATCGCGGCCCGTTCGTTCCGGACCGCGTGCTCGATTTATCGGTGGGTTCAGCGAAGGTCGTCGGCGTGTATGTGCCCGGGCTCGCCCCGGTGCGTATCGACGTGTACGCTGCGCCATCGCCGATCGAAGAGGGTGGCCGCTGGTGTGTGCAGATCGGTGCCTTCAAGAATGGCGGCGAAGCCGAAAAATTGAAAGACCATCTGCAGCGCAAATACCAGACAGCCAATGTGATCGAATTCACCGGTCCGACCGGCCACTGGGTCCGCATCCGGCCCGCGAATGACGATAAAGGTCGCGCGGTCGAGATCGCGAACGAACTGCAGCCGAAAGAAGGCCAGGCCTACCTGACGCGGCTGGATTGAGCGGATTCGGGCGAGACATTGGCAGGTTGAGAACCGCAGGTCCTTCGGCTTCGCTCAGGATGACAAAGTTTCTCCTGATTCCTGTACAAGATGTATGTGCCCATCGCCTTTGCTCTCCACGCCTGCCTGACATGTCTTCTGGCGCCGGCTTACGCGCTGCCGCCTGACAAACTGGCAAAGGCAACCGCGCTTTATCACGACGAAACCATCCTCGGCCTCATCTCGCTCGCCTGGGGATTTATCTCTCTGCTGCTCATCCTGCGACTCGGCATTGCAAGCAGGTTGAGCCGGTTCGCTGCGCGCGTGACACCTAAGCCATGGCTGCAGGGATGCATTTTCATTCCACTGCTGATGCTGATCGAAGCTTTTCTCCAGTTGCCGATCAGTCTCGAAGGTCATCGCATCGGTCTGGCTTTCGGCCTCTCTGTGCAGCACTGGGCGAGCTGGTTTGGCGACCATGGCAAAAGCCTGCTGCTGACCCTCGCTGCCGGTACAGTTGTGATCTCGATCCTGTTCGCGATCGTCCGCCATTCACCACGGCTATGGTGGTTCTGGTTCTGGCTTACCTCTATCCCTCTGACACTCGGCAGTGTCTACCTGGTGCCTGTCGTCATCGATCCGATCTTCAATCACTACCAGCCGCTGCAGCAGACCAATCCTGCGCTGGTCGCGCAGCTTGAGCGCGTAGTAGCGAAGAGCGGTATCGCTATTCCACCTTCGCGCATGTTCCTGATGAAGGCGAGCGAGAAAGTCACCACGGCGAATGCCTATGTGACAGGATTTGGCGCGTCCAAGCGCGTGGTCGTCTGGGATACGACCATCCACAGCTCTACACCGGACGGCATCCTGTTTATCTTTGGCCACGAACTTGGCCACTATGCGCTTGGGCATGTCGTAACCGGCACGGTGCTCGGCATTTTCGGCACGCTGATTTATCTCTGGCTCGGCTATCGCCTGGCACACTGGATGATCCGGAAGCGTGGCGCGCGCTGGGGCGTCTCCGGCATGTCAGACTGGAGCGCTGTCGTCGTTCTGCTGCTGGCCGGGGAAATCCTTGGCTTCATCTCGTCGCCGATAGAAAACGGCATCAGCCGCTACTTCGAACACCAGGCCGATATCTATGGCGAAGAAGTGATCCATGGCATCGTCGCCGATCCTCAGAAGACGGCGCAGGAAAGTTTTCAGCAGCTCGGCGAACAGTCACTCGATATACCGAACCCGAACCGTCTGCAGGTGTTCTGGGATTTCAGTCATCCGACCATCCTCGATCGAGCGACCTTTGCGCGCGACTACAATCCGTGGGCGAACGGACAGAAGCCGAAGTATGTCCGGTGACAGCCGCGCTCTGGCAAATTACCTGAAGGTGCGAACGGATGCCATGGCACCGGGCAATTGCTCTAAGCTGTCTGGTATGGATTGCATATTCTGCAAGATCGCAGCCGGTGAAATTCCCGCCAGGCTGTTGTTTGAAGATGACCAGGTTGTCGCCTTCGCTGACATAAACCCGCAGGCACCCACGCATGTGCTCGTCATACCGCGCCGTCACATCGTTTCTCTCGCACAGGCCGTCAAAAGTGACAATGCTCTCCTCGGCCACATGCATGGAGCGGTTGCAGAACTGGCGCGTACGCTGCAGTTGAACGGAGGCTACCGGACGGTCATCAATACGGGCGAAGATGGGGGCCAGACAGTCGAGCATCTGCATATCCACCTGCTGGGCGGACGGCACATGACCTGGCCCCCGGGATAGAAAGTGTGGCAAGAAAAAAGCCCGCAGTGAGCGGGCTTTTCCGTGCGTAGGGAAGCTAGGCTTCCATCGCTTCCAGTTCTTCGTCGAGCCCGTGCCGTCGCAGCAGGTTAGGCAGGTTCTGCGAAAACGCAGATCGCGGCATCACCATATCGCAGCCAGCTTCGGTTGCCTTCTGCTTCAGGTCGCCCTGCAGATGGTTGAGGAATCCAATGATGGATGTTCCGCGCTTCAACTTGGCTTTTAACTTGGGAATAACAGTGAGGGGTTTGGCGCCGAGATTATTCAGATCGAAAACGATGAGCGAAGCCCGCTCTTCATCGCCGGCACCAGTAATCTTAGCGAGCGTTTCCTTGTCGGCCTTGGCAAACTCGACTTTCACGCCGAGCTTCTTTGAGGCCTCCTGGATCTTCGCTACGAAAAACAGGTCTTCGATAAAGAAATAAATACGGACCGGGGCATCTTCGCGAACGGGAGCAGCGATGGCCGGCAGGCTGAAGACGTCCTGCTCACCATAAAAACCACTGTGCGGCATGCCGCGGAATTCGTAATTGTGATTCTGCTGGTGACCATGATCAGCGACGTTGCCGTTGACCGTGCGGTAGCTGTGGTCCATGGGGCCAACGAAGACCTGCTGCCGGCGCTGCTGCTTGCCTTTGCGACGGCCGCCCGCTGCCTGCTTCTGCCCGTTCCCATTGCCATTGCTGTAGTGACCATTGGAGCCGGAACCGTTTCCATTTCCATTTGAGCCGCCATTGCCTTTGCTGAACTGGCGACCCTGCGACCGCTGACGCGGCGCCTGCCGGGGAGCGGGTGCGCTTTGCGTCGCTGGCGCGGTCTGCGCTGCTGGAGCAGGAGACGCTTGCGGAGGCTGACCCTCGATGCCGGCTACCTGGGGCGCTGCCTGGCCGTTTGGCTGTGGTTTTGCCTGGCTTTTGTTACGACGGCGACGACGGCGACGGCGGCTTTGTCCTGGAATCTGGACCTGGGTGGCTGCGCCCTGTCCTTCGGAAGTCCTTGGCTCGGTAGCCTGGGGCTCGTTCTGCTCTGTTGTCATTCTTTGCGCTTCCTGATGTGCACTTCCTGGTGCCACTACTTGTTACAACCTGACCGGCGGCTGCATTTCGCCCCGATGCGAACCTGGATACGAGTTTTGGACACACGAACTACTTGCGGCGCCTGAGGCGTCTGTCATCGGGTGAGATTGATTCGCATTCTCTTCCCGGCGTGACGAGTTATCGAGTGGAGTCTTCGTATGTACTCTGTAAGTCCGGTGTTACCTGGAACCACTGCTCATTAAAAAGCGCTTGGTCGTATAAGACTCTCAGGGAATGTACCCCGGCTGACGCTTAGCCTGCAAGACGCTTCTTCTTCAACCTGACGGTTAATGCCTCGAACAAGATACTGCAGTTTTTCCCTTGACTCTCGAAGGTGCAGCGAGCCTCTGCGGATCTTATTTTCAACCTCCGGTCATACTCACCAGAAATCTAGACCTCGCCTGAAGCATCAGCCGCTCGATAGGCAAATCCCATACTATGCCAGGCCGGCCTAAATGACAACCACCACTTTCAGGCCATGCTGTGTATTTTGCCAGTGCTGCCGAAAGCCTTGCCAGCCGAGTATTCCACCTTCTATACCTGGTGATTCGCGAGCACGCAGCAGTTTCTAAGAACACTCACAGAATGGAATACCACAAGGCTTTCATGGACAAGCGTCAATTTCTCAAAGCTACCGGCAGCCTTCTCGCCACTTCGTTCATCGACCGGATGGCCGCCGGGCAACAGTCTTCTTCATCAGCCATGTCTCCTGCGGCGACTTCGCCCATGTCGGGTGGTCGCACCAACTGGGCGGGCAACCTGACGTACAGCGCCGAGCGGCTTGACCAGCCGGACTCTGCCGCGAACATCCAGGAAGTACTGAAGTCGCGCCCACTGGTGAAGGCCCTTGGCGCCCGGCACTCCTTTAACGCGATCGCAGATACGACCGGCGACCAGGTGTCGCTCAAACACTTCGACGCCATTGAACTGGACGCACAGGCCAGAACGGTGAAGGTGGGTGCCGGTGTGACCTACGGGGCCCTCGCCCCATACATCGACAGCCGCGGATTTGCGGTACATAACCTCGCTTCGTTGCCGCACATCTCGGTGGTAGGCGCATGCGCTACGGGTACGCATGGCTCGGGCGTGCACAATGGCAGCCTGGCGACGTCAGTGCGCGCCGTCGAAATCATCAAAGCAGACGGTGAGATGGTCACACTTTCCAAGGAGACACTGGGTGACCACTTTGCCGGGACGGTGGTTCACCTCGGCGCACTCGGTATCATCACCAACATCACGCTCGGGGTCGAACCGACCTTCCAGGTGGCACAGACGGTGTACGAAAATCTTTCCTTCGATGCCCTCGAGCATCACCTGGATGAGATCTTCTCAAGCGGCTACAGTGTGAGCCTCTTTACCGATTGGCAGAGCCATCGTGCGACCCAGGTATGGATCAAGCGGCGAGTGGAGAGCTCAACGGTCGCACACCAGGATCCGGAGTTTTTCGGAGCAACGCTCGCGACGAAGAAGCTTCATCCCATCGGCAGCCACTCGGCCGAACCCTGCACGGAACAGATGGGCATCCCGGGACCGTGGTTTGAACGTCCGCCGCATTTCAAGATGAATTTCACGCCGAGCAGCGGCGCTGAAATCCAGACGGAATATTTCGTCGGCCGCGATCACGGCTACAAGGCAATCCTGGCGGTCGAAGAATTGCGCGACCAGATCACACCGCATCTATTCGTCACAGAGTTGCGCACGATTGCAGCAGACGACCTGTGGACCAGCATGGCGTATCAGCGCGACTCAATGGCCATCCACTTTACCTGGAAGCCCGAAACGGAAAACGTGCTCAAGGTTCTGCCGCTGATCGAAGCGAAACTCGAACCTTTTGGAGCGCGGCCGCACTGGGCGAAAGTCTTCACGATGCAGCCGGCAGTGTTGCGCTCGCATTACAGCAAGCTGCCGGATTACCTGGAGATCGTCCGGCAGTACGATCCAAAAGGCAAGTTCCGCAACAAGTTTCTACAGACGAATCTATACGGGGGCTGAGCCTGCAGGCAGCGCCTATTTGGTGCTGCCTGTTGCCGCGAGCCCGCGGTATTTCATCATTGCGTCGACGTGCGGCACGCTGCCTCGCCAGTTTTCGTACATCTTCGCGAGGTCTTCCGTATTGCCGCGCGACAGCACCATCTGCCGGAAGCGATCGCCATTGGCGCGCGTCAGCCCGCCGTGCTGATCGAACCACTGGTAAGCATCATCGTCCAGCATCTCCGTCCACAGGTAGGCGTAATACCCGGCCGAATAACCGCTTCCCCAGATATGGCTGAAGTACGTTGAACGATAGCGCGGCGGTACAGCACGGATGTTCAGATGAGTTTTCGCGAGCGCCTGCTTTTCGAAGTCATCCGGATTCTGGAGAGGCGCGTCCGCGGGGAGCGTATGCCACTGCATGTCGAGTTCTGCTGCGGCCAGCAGCTCCGTCAATTTGTAGCCTTCGTTGAAGTTTTCCGCCTTCTTGATCTTGTCGACCAGCTCGGCTGGCATCGGCGCACCCGTCCGGTAGTGCTTCGCATAATGGTTGAACACTTCCGGATAGATGGCCCAGTGCTCGTTGAACTGCGAGGGAAACTCGACGAAGTCGCGCGCCGTTGCTGTCCCGGAAAGACTCGGGTAGATAGTGTTCGCGAACATGCCATGCAAGGCGTGGCCAAATTCATGGAACATGGTCGTGACATCAGTGAACGCCATCAGCGCGGGTTCGCCAGGTGCGGACTTCGGGAGATTCGCCACGTTGTAAATCACCGGCAAGGTACCGAGCAGTTTTGATTCGCCGACGAACTCCGACATCCAAGCGCCACCCTGCTTGTTGTCACGCTTGAAGTAATCGCAGTAGAAGAGAGCCATCGGCCTCTGATCCACGTCGAAGACTTCAAAGACGCGCACATCAGGCTGGTAGACAGGGATATCCTTGCGCTCCTTGAAGCTGATGCCGTAAAGCTGATGGGCTGCGTAGAAGACACCATTCTCGAGAACATTGTTGATCTCGAAATACGGCTTCACCTGTGCTTCATCGAGATCATACTTAGCTTTGCGGACTTGCTCGGAATAGAAGTCCCAGTCCCATGGCTCAACCTGAAATCCGCCGGTCGTTGCGTGATTCTGCGCATCGATGACATCCTGAATCTCCTTCTGCTCGCTCGCTGCTTTCGCGGTGGCAACCGGCACCAGTGCATCCATAAATTTGAGAGCGGTTTCCGGCGTCTTCGCCATCTGGTCTTCAAGCTTCCACGCAGCGTGGCTTTGATACCCAAGCAGCTGTGCACGCTGGGCACGGATCTGCGCGATGCGCGCGATGGTGTCACGCGTGTCATTCGCATCGCCGCGTTCAGCGCGGTTCCAGGAGTTTTCGAAAATCTGCTGACGCGTCGTGCGATCTGTGAGCGATACCAGCTCCGGCTGCTGCGTAGTGTTCTGCATCGGCAGTACATAGCCATCGGCCTTACGGCCTTCGGCCGCCTTGGCTGCGGCGGTAATCTGCGCATCGCTCAGGCCGGCAAGCTTTGCCCTGTCCGTCGTTTTACACGCAGCTTCCTTAGTCGCGGCGAGCAGACGGTTCGAAAAAGTATTCGACAGCGTCGAGGATTCTTCATTCAGCTTCTTCAGCTTGTCCTTATCGGCATCAGAAAGGTTCGCGCCCGAGTGTACAAACTGGTCATAGGTCACTTCCACCAGGCGCAGCGATTCAGGATCAAGCCGGAGCGAAGCCCGTTGCTTATACACAGCAGCGACGCGGGCGAAAAGCTTTTCATTCAGATGGATCGCGTCCGCGTGGGCAGCGAGCTTTGGCGCGAGAGTGGCGCGTGTCTTCTGCAGTACCGGATTAGTATTCGCCCCGGTAACAGCGCTGAAGGCAGCCATGGCGCGGTCAAGCAATCGCCCGGTCTTTTCCATTGCGACAAAAGTATTTTCGAAGGTCGGCGTGGCAGGATTGTCGGCGATGGCCTGCATCTCTGCCAATTGCTGTGCCATGCCCGCTTCAATGGCCGGCTCATAGTCATCATCTTTGATTTTGTCGAAAGGCGGTGCTTGAAAGGGGAGTGTGCTGGGCGCGAAAAACGGGTTCGACGGCCCGAAGGTAGCAGTTTGTGCAGACAGGACGCCCGCGCCGAGTGCAAGGCCGCCGGCGGTTGCAAGAGCAGTCATAAATCTAAGCATAGTCTCCGAGAGGGCCCGTCATAGCAGAATGGATGCAACGATTGTACGAGAAACGCTGTACCCGCTTGTTACTGTGGAAGAAGTGCCATGACTGAATTCGCTGCGCAGACATTCGATGCAATCGTACTTGGCGCAGGAGCAGCCGGCCTGCTGTGCGCGATCGAAGCCGGGCGTGGTGGGAAACGCGTAATAGTGCTCGACCATGCCGAACGTGTGGGCAAAAAGATCCTCATCTCCGGCGGGGGCAGGTGCAACTTCACGAATCTTCATTGCACGCCAGCCAACTTTCTATCGCAGAACCGTCACTTCGCCAAGTCTGCCCTGGCGCGTTACACACCGCAGGATTTTATCCCGATGGTTGAGGCTCACGGCATTGCGTATCACGAGAAGACGCTGGGGCAGCTGTTCTGCGATGGCTCCGCAAAAGAGATTGTCGCGATGCTCGAAAAGGAATGTGCGCTCGCCGGTGTGATGACTCTCGTCAACTGCCCGGTAGAGTGCATTCGTCATAGCGATGGATTTTCCGTCGACACTTCGCGCGGCACATTCTGTGCGCCGGTGCTGGTCATGGCGACGGGCGGTCCATCCATTCCGAAGATGGGCGCGACTGGCTTTGGATACGAAGTAGCCGAGCAGTTTGGATTGAAGATCGTACCAGTGCGGCCGGCGCTGGTTCCGTTCACTCTCGACGAAGAAGATCGCGCGGCTTACTGCGACCTTGCCGGCCTTTCTGCCGAAGCGATCGTTCGCGCAGGGGAAGCGCAATTTCGCGAGAAGCTGCTGATTACGCATCGCGGCCTGAGCGGGCCAGTGGTGTTGCAGGCTTCGTCGTACTGGCACACGGGCGAACCAGTACAGATCGACCTGGCGCCTGGACGCGACTGGACGGCGACCCTGCGCGAGCCGAAGGCGCGACGCGATACATCTGCTGCTCGTGCAGCCCTGGCGGAGATCCTGCCGCTGCGCCTGGCCACTCGCTGGATGGAACTTTCTCCGCCGGACGGTTGGAGCAACGCGGCACTGGTTGAGGCCGATGCGCGGCTTCACACGTGGACCCTGTCGCCCTCCGGCACCGAGGGCTATGAGAAGGCCGAGGTAACGGCAGGCGGAGTCGATACAAATGAGCTATCTGCGAAGACCATGGAAAGCCGGAAGGTGCCGGGGCTCTTTTTTATCGGCGAAGTAGTCGATGTGACAGGGCACCTTGGCGGCTTCAACTTCCAATGGGCATGGGCCTCAGGCGCAGCGGCCGGGCGTGCGATCGCGACCGGCCAGTAGGCGCGCCTGATGCAAACGAAGGCTGGCGTAACGCGTAGGTGCAACTCCGCTACACGGAGGAGCGTCTTCGTTATGGGATACGAGACAGGCAGAGAGACCAGGCGAACGGGGTAGCGATGGAGATTGAATTCAGCAAGCTGATCAACCACAAGGTCATTGTGATCGGTCCGGAGTTTTTCGATAAGGAGCGGCTGGAAAATGTGCGGCTGCTCGGCGTGGATGCGACCGGGATCTGGATCGAGAGTGAAGAGGTGCTGAACCGTACCGTCGAGAAATACCGCGTGAAGCCGACAGCGCCCGGGCTGGCTTTCTTCATCCCCTTTGCCCACATCACCACAATCCTGGCCAGTTTTGAACCAACAGCCACTGCTTAGCAGCAGTGCGGGCGTTGCCATAGAACGCCACATTCGAGTAGCAGGACTTTACCCGGTGAAGCGGGCCTGCGTAATTGCCGTGGCTTACTTGTGCATCCATCTTGAGACGAGGTTCGATATGCGTGCAGCAAAGACATTGGGGCTCTTCCTCGCGGCTGTACTGGCACTTGGGATGGGGACGGGGTGCCACAATGCGTCGAATGGCAGCACGACCCAGGGCAGCACCGGGGACAGCAAGATGAATGGCGGCAACGGCCAGAACAGCGGCAACAATGCCACGGGTTCAGGCAATGGCGCCACCCGGAATGCCCAGACACAGGGCGGCGGTTCGGGCGCCCAGTTGACGGAACCGGCGACCTCCACCACTGGCGCGGCGAGCGGGCCGAGTGCAGCCGCCTCTGACAGCGGGTCGCCCGCGGCAGTCGCGCACCAGTCGGTCGCCATGCCCGGCGCTCCCGAGCCAACGGTGAAGGACAAGCCGCAGCAGAAACCGCAGCAAAGCCAGGCTGCGCCGCAGTGACCAGCCGGACGACGGACGGCGAGCAATCCGACGAAGACAAGGCCGCCGACTCACCGCAAAATCACCCACGAGCAGGAAGTGTGCGCCTATGAGATTCTTGTCACAGCTACAATAGGTGGTGCGCCCCGGCTGGATTTGCGTCCGGTAAAGGCCTGGGCAGATGAATTGAGGGTTTGCATTTGCAGTCAGGATTTTGGAACAGATTTGAGCAGCGTACTACTGGTCGTAAGACCTCATCAGTAAACAGCACCTGCAAGCCCTTGCTTTGGCTTGCTGCAGTGGCTCTCCTGGCTGTAGGCAGCGGCTCCCTCGGTGCAGAAACGCCGGCCATCGCGACGCAGACACAATTGACCTCAAATGTTGCCCATACGGCGACTGGAACGCGGGCCAGCTTCGTGGTGCATGTTTCGCCGGAGAGCGGCGACGCCAATGCAAGCGGTGTGGTGACACTGGTTGATGGCACGCGCGATATTGGCTCCGCGGTCCTGAATGCCGATGGCGAAGCGACCCTGAGCGTTGCCGGCCTGACTGCCGGCGAACACTCCATCCATGCCCTGTATCGGGGCACGGACAATCTTGCCGGCTCGGTATCGGCAGATGCGCAGGTGGTTGCAGAAGCTGCGGGCACCGTGCCGACCTTCAGCATCGTTCCTGCAACGACAACCCTGACGGTTTCGCAGGGAACCACCGGTACCGTACAGCTCACCCTGACCCCGGTAAATGGCTTCAGCAACTACGTGACCCTCTCCTGCTCGGGCCTGCCGGCGGATACCGCCTGCACCTTCCTGCCTGTGAATGTATTCGTGAGCGGCAGCAAGGCGACCACCAGCGTCCTGAGCCTGGAGACCTACGGGCCGACGAGCTCGAACAGCAAGCTGCGGCAGAGTTCGACCGTAGTGTACGCCTTTGTATTTCCGGGGCTGCTGGCTCTTGCGGGGTTGGGCATGCGCCGACGCAGCGAGGCCTGGAAAAATGCCGGCCTGATGCTGCTGGTGTTTGCCGGGCTGGGCATGACCGTCAGCATGATGAGCGGCTGCTCGCAGCGCTACCACTATTTAAACAAGTCGCCTGTCCCTTCGCCAGGCACAGCGTATGGAAACTTCACCTTTACAGTCGAAGCGCAGGCGACTTCAGGGGTGACCGTCACGACACAGACCATTCCGAATATGGTTCTGAAGGTTACGCCCCCGGCGTCCTAAGTCTCTACATAGTTGAGAGCGGTCCGGATCAGCTGCCGGGCCTCTTCGATGATCTTTGAATCATCCCCGAAGCCTCGCAGCCAGTGGGCGTCCGGTTCCCTGCGAAACCAGGTGAGCTGCCGTTTCGCAAAATTCCGATGACCCTGCTGCGCGAGCTGGATGGCCGCCTCCCTGGCATAGTCGCCGCGTAGGAATGCTGCTGCCTGGCGGTAACCGAGGGCGTCGAAAAGCTTCAGTTCCGGACCATATTCCGACAGCAGATGCTGTGTTTCTTCGACTAATCCCTGCTCAAACATCTTTGCAGCGCGCTGGTTGATGCGCTCGTACAACAACTGGCGTTCAGGTTCGAGGCCGATCCGAAGAATGCGATAGCCGGCCAGCGGGTCGCGGCCTTCTGCCCAGGCTGCGGTCATCGGCCGTCCGGACGCAAGGGACACTTCAATGGCCCGGATCAGCTTTGGGATGTCGTTCGGGTGGATGGCAGCGGCAGCCGCTGGGTCGCAGCGGGCGAGCATACGGTGCAGGTAACCGGAGCCATGGCGTGCCTCGGTGTTGCGCAGACGGTCACGCAGTTCCGCGATGCGGGGCGGCCCGGCAAACAGTCCCATCAGAAGTGCGCGCAGGTAAAGGCCAGTACCGCCAGTGACAATGGGCAGATGGCCGCGAGCAGTGATGGCAGCGATCGCAGCGCGGGCGTCCCGGCTGTAGTCGCCGGCGGAATAGGGCTGGCGGGGTGAAGCAACGTCGATAAGGTGGTGCGGCACCTGCCGGCGCTCGGCCAGGGTCGGCTTGGCAGTACCAATCTCCAAGTCACGGTAGACGGCGACTGAGTCACAGCTGACGATCTCGCCGTCGAATTGCCCGGCTAACAGCAGGGAAAGCGCTGTTTTGCCGCTTGCTGTGGGCCCCAGCAGGACCACCAGCAGGGGCAGGTTTTCTGCTACCAAATGTGCCACCAGCCAGCGGGAAACACTTCGTGCCAGTTTGCCCGGGCCAGCGCAAAGGTCACGAGCAGCCCGCCGACGATCAGCAGTCCCGCTACCTGGCGGCCGCGATACCTGGTCCCTATCGACTCAGCAGGCGGTACCTTGATAGCGGCTGGACGCATTACTTCTGATCCACCGGGATGTTGTAGTAGAACCCGAAGCCGAGGGTGATGCTTTCTCCCTTGAAGTCCGAGGGCAGCGGAGGATAGGTCGCGCCGGTGATGCCAGCCCAGGCCGCCCGATCGAGGGCGACTTCGCCAGAACCGCTGATCAGGTACATGTGCTTGACGGTACCGTCTGGCAGTACGTCGAACTTGATGGAAACCCTGCCTTTGTCATTGAGCGGTGGTCTGGCCGAGATGGGAATAATCGGCCACCAGGAGCGTTCGGTAGCAGCCACGACACGCTGCAGCCACGGCTCGAAGTTCACACCCATAGTATCGCTCAGGATGGATGCCCCCGCGCCCATTCCCCCATTACCCGGAGATGCGTTTGTTCCTGCGCTGCCCGCACCGGACGCTGCGCCTTTGGCTGCCTGGCGGATCATGTCTCCGGCAGAATTATTCGTCTGGAAAGGATTCGGAGCCGGCTGCGGGTTGGTTTGCGCCTGCTGTTTCGGCGCTGCCGGCTGCGGCGCCGGCGACTGTGCCGGCGTTTGTGACGGGCTTTGCGTCGGCACCGGGGGAGGCTGCTGCTGCGCCTGCTGCACTGGCGGCGTCGGGGAGGGCGGCTGCGGAGTGGCCGGCGTCGGCGCAGTCTGCTTAGGCTGCGGCGCGGCGACCGCCTTGCGCTGCGCCTGAAAGTGCTCCAGGGTCTTCTGGTCCACATGGGGATGAACCGGCGGAGCACTCGATTTTGCACGTGGCTGGCGCAGGGCATCCTGTGGCGTGGTCAGGTAGGTAAGGTCCTGCCGGCCTTTGAGCGAAGGATTGACGACGACCGGTTCATGCCAGATGTAGCGCGGTCCAAAAATCCACAGCAGCACGGCGACGGCGTGCAGCAGGAGCGCGATCCAGATGCCTTCGCGAATACGCGCAGCCCGGCGCTCGTCTTCCAGCTCGTTGATACGCTGAACGAGTTCGTCGGTTCCGAGATCCCCGTAGCTGGATGTGTTGCGGGGCTCCAGATCGTAATCAGGTCTGGGGTCCTTCACCGGCGGGGGACTGCTGGGCACTTCTGTAGTCGGCATGCGAGAGTCAGGATTTGCCCGGTTCCGTCGCTGGTTGGATAGATGGCCACGGAGTAGTCAGGGTATTCCTGTTATTTTCTCATCCTTTCCCGATTTATCGTCCAACAAGCAGAACTGCCGGCCGCACGAGGAATCCAGACCGGCATTCGCCCGCTACACGCACTGCCGTAGGCCAATGGGTCGTCGACCAGCCTGGCGCGTCCTTGTTAGACGGGCGGGACACGCGGTGAGTCCCACCCGGTAAGAAAACATTCTGCACGAATTAGTTTTCCTCCCGGACTGCGATCCGTTTCGACACGTCAGCAGAGCGCGGGCGGCAGTCGAACGCGGGGTACGCACCGTTGCATGTGCCAGCTACAATCATTTGATCTTGATTAGGTCGTAAACAGAGGAAGAGAGACCCGTTTCCAGATGCAGGAAAAATGCCTGTCTGTCGTAGTGCCAATTTATAACGAAGAGAAGACGCTCGAGAAGATTGTTGGAAGGGTTTTGAAGCTGCCGCAGCTGCTCGAGTTGATCTTGGTGGACGACTGCTCACAGGACAGGACGCCGGAGATTCTGGCCAGCCTGGCTGCCCGTTATCCCGAAGTGATTGTAACCACGCGGCATGCCAGCAATGGTGGCAAGACCGAGGCATTGAAGACGGGCTTTCGCCTGACGCGCGGCGAGATAGTGATCGTGCAGGATGCCGACCTCGAGTACGACCCGGCAGAGATTCCAGATGTCATCGCCCCCATCATCGCGAACCAGGCTGACGTCGTCTTTGGCTCCAGGTTCCTGGTGCGCAAAGCGTCGCGCGCAGTCTACTTCTATCACTACGTTGCAAATAAACTGCTGACGCTCTGTTCCAACCTCGCAACCAATATCAACCTGACGGACGTTGAGACGTGCTTCAAAGCCTTTCGCGGCGACATCATCCGCAAGATGACCATCCAGTCGAGCGGCTTCGGCTTCGAGATTGAAGTAACCGCGAAGGTGTCGAAACTGAAATGCGCCATTTACGAGGTACCCATCAGCTACTACGGCCGCACCTATGAAGAGGGCAAGAAGATTACTGCACTGGATGGCGTAGCGGCGTTTTACTACATCCTTCGCTATAACCTTTTCTGCACGCTCAAGGACAGCTTTACCTCGATGCCACAGTTAAAGCCGAAAGAAACCGGACTGCCCGACGCATAGCGCGGCCAAGGCTTAGGCGTGAACGCCACGCCTCTGCCGCTGCACCAGGATCAACTGCCATAGCAGCCCTGCCACGCCGAACGCGCAGAGTACCTCTCTTTGCGTATCCGCGAGCATACAGGGCCAGACACTCGACGGAACCCTGGCAAGCGAACGCTCATCAGCAGGAACATGAGCGGGTGCAGCGATGCAGGTCGTGCCCAGAAAGCATGGATTGGCTATGCGGCAGTTTACGGCGAGAGCCAGCAGCGCAATGGTACGCTTTCTCGGCCATGAGGAAGGCCGTCCCGGAGTCGTTTGAAGAGCCAAATGCTGGCAGTAAACCAGCGCGAAGATCCATGATGGATCCGCATAACGCAAGAAGGCGGTGCGCCGGAGCAGCGCCAGGAAGTTCATGATGCCCTGGATCGGCTGCACGCCCAGCGATTTCGCCCAGACGATCCCCATCCAGCAGGCCGGTAGAATACGCAACCGGCCATGGGACGACCTCCGCACAAGGCCCACCACGGCCTTCAGTACGAGCAACGTGCCTGCGTAACCGCCGGTCTGGCCTCACATCTTTTCTATTGGGACCGAGTGAAAGACGGTGGGCACCGAGCCATAGACAAAGGGCATCATGGTCTGCACGAAAGATTCGAGCGGGCGTGAGAAATCCCCAGCAGGTGCGCAGAGAATGAATCCGATTGCTGCATATATCGGCGAAGGCAATCAGCAGCGGAGAGGCGACCAGCAGCCCGAGAACAAAGCCGGCCGCCGCGCATACCTGAGGTTCACCCTGCCAGCGGCTGCGCATTTCGAACGTGCGCCGGTACAATTTAGAGATGACGCAGGCAGTGGTGATCACGGTGAGCGACTCTCGCTCGATCGGCGAACGGGAAGACGTGTCGGGTCCGGCGGTCGCACACGTACTGAGCAGCGCGGCATTCGATGTAGTCGAGATCCTGGTAATCGCGGACGAACAGGCGCGGATTGAAGACGCATTGCGCCGGCAGACGGAACGCGTGCGGCTGGTAGTCACTACCGGTGGCACTGGTATTGCGCCCCGCGATGTCACGCCGGAAGCGACGCGTGCCGTCTGTAATCGCCTGCTCGATGGCGTAGCCGAGGTGATGCGGCGTGCAGGGCTCGCAGAGACTCCGTTTGCCGCTCTGAGCCGCGGTGTCTGCGGGGCTCGCGGACAGTCACTGATCCTTAATCTGCCGGGCAGCCCGAAAGGCGCCGTGACCTCTCTGCAGTCCGTGCTTCCCCTTTTGCCGCACGCCTTGCGCGTGCTGGCAGGCGACACTGCGCATGACGACCCGGATCATAACCGGGACCAGCAGCCGGAGCAGGCCGAAGCTGTGCGCGCTGCGGAGATGGAATTTTGAAGCTGATCAGCAAGCTGTTGTTGAAGTACAAGCTGTACATCCTGGCAATCCTCGGGCCTATGGGCATCTGGGGCGCGGGCGTCGTTGCATTTGTCGATTCGGGCACCATGCCGGTGCCGATGGACCTGATCATGGCCGGCTACATCTGGGCCGATAAACGGCACTTTTATCTCTACGTGAGTCTTGCGGCACTGGGCTCCGCGCTCGGCGGATTGATTCCGTTTTTCCTGGGCCGCGCCGGTGGAGAAATTTTCCTGCTGCGGCGCATTGATCGAGCCCGCTATG
This sequence comes from Acidobacteriaceae bacterium, assembly GCA_963692885.1. Lineage (GTDB taxonomy): Bacteria > Acidobacteriota > Terriglobia > Terriglobales > Acidobacteriaceae. The sequence goes on along the minus strand of OY843586.1, from coordinate 4,292,507 downwards.
AGCAGCTGCTGGCTCGCTTCGAGAAACAGGAATTCCTGGCCATGCTGATCCCGTCGATGCTGCCGCCGCCCACACCATGGAAACTGTTCGTCTTCGCTGCCGGCGTATTTGAAATGCGGGTGCTCGACTTCATGCTGGCCGTGTTCCTCGGCCGGCTGCTTCGCTTTGGCGTTACAGCCATACTGGTCATCAAGTACGGCCCGCAGATTGTTGGCATGGCGTCGGGGCTGGCGAAACAGCATACGCGCGGGATGCTGATCTGCATCGGCGTGGTTGGAGCATTGCTGCTGTTCTGGCTGGTGCGCAAAGTGTTTGCGAAGAAGAATGTCGCAGTGGCCTGACGGGCGTTGTTGCCTGGCCGCGGCCATTGACAGGCAGTGCGATGACAGGCCGGTGCGATGGCTATCGCATCAGCTTTACTTGTTCGCAGCCGCCCATGCACCCCAGATCATCGCAATCGGATGCAACCCGATCAAGGCCCATCCCAGGGTAGGAATGCCGAGTGCAAGGTAGAGGATCAGCATGACGATTGCCCCGGTAATCGTGCTGTAGAGCATGCCAAAGGGTCCAAGAAAAAACGTAAGGACCAGCGATAAAACGACACTCTTTTCTTTTGCCATCCTGGCATTCCTCCATTCGTCCTTGCAGAAGATGGCAGAGGGCAGGTATGGGTTGCAATGCTGAGGAAATGGGCGGGTCAGCGATGGTGCATCGTTGAAGCCAGTCGGTACCTTGCTCCCGTCACCACGCTCATCGAGTTACCATGACTCCCTCTTCAAAGAACAGCGTGGATGAATGACGATAAGGCGGCTTATGGGTACAAACCCAATCGCATTCGTGACCTGAAGTGTTAACTAATGGCGATACCCTAAGCTACAAAGGCACCATACAGGAGGCCTGATGTTCTCGCGCCCATTCATATCGCTTGCCGTCCTGACCAGTATGGCGTTCCTAGAAGCTCCGGTTCACAAAGCATCTCTTGGATACGTGGACTTTCCAATCTCGTATGAGCCAGCAGTGCAGAGCACCTTCAGTACGGGCGTTGCTCTTCTGGACTCCTTTGAATTTCGGGAGGCCGAGGGTGCTTTCCGGAAGGTCGAGCAGGACGATCCTAATTGCGTTATCGCTGCTTAGGGCATTGCCCTTTTGACAACGAAAAGGGCAGGAGCAAATGCACCGAAGAAGGATCTAGTAAGGGCTAAATGGAGCTTCAGCCCTGGCTTTCAATAAAAGCCCCGACCGAGGGAGAGCAAATGTATGTGGACGCAGTTCAGGCGATGTATCAGGACTACGCCACTGTTTCCAGAGACGAAACGCGGGGCAGTTATCTCTCCATAATGCGCCAGCTCCGCGCGAAATACCTTGATGACATCAATGCGAGCCTCTTCTATGGATTAGGTTTGATCTGGACCGCCGACCAGGCGAGCGGGGATCACATCAACGGAGAGAAGCAATCGCGATCTTCTTACCCATCTTTCAAAAATCCCAGCAATCCAGGAGCCGCACATTACATCATTCACGCGGCCGATACTGCGGAACTAGCCTCAGAAGCTCTGCCGGCAGCACGCAAGTATGCAGCAATCGCGCCCGACTCGCCCCATGCTCTTCATATGCCTTCGCACATCTTCAACCGGCTGGGTCTAAGGCAAGACTCCGTCCTTACGAATGAGGCGTCTGCCCGCGTTGCGACCACTTGGATCAAAGAGCGCCGCGCCGAAACTTTTGACGAGTTCCACGCCTTGAACAACATTGAATACGCTGATCTTGAACTCGGTGAGTACAAGAGGGCAGAAAACGTCATGGAGCAGATCAGGACTCTCGCCGTAAAGGGTGGTGATCCCTGGCTCCCGATAGAATATTCAAGATCAAGGCTCCATTGCTGGTTATAAGGGTTGTGATTGAAGGGCCAGTAAACCTGTCCGAGAGGCGCGGTATAGCTCGGCTGTGAAAAGCCTTGTATAGCTGTCTGTGGCGCAGCCCACAGATTGCGAACGACTGCGGTTGACTGACTTTCCAAACCGCTCGTGCTGGTATACGGCGCCGCAATGGACGTATATAGATTGTTCTCGTCAATTTGCGTGCCGTCATAGAAGCGGGTATAGGTGTCATAAAAGAGGCCATAGCTGCCACGAACGACAACCTTGTCCGTTGCAGGTGGTCGATAGGCAAATCCGATGCGAGGAGCGAAGTCTTTTGTATCGATGTTAACCAGCTGATTGCTCACGCAGCAGCCGAGATAGTTGGGGTTCCCACCGGCCGCAAGAATCGGCGCGGTGAAGTTTGGATTGGCCCACATCAGCGAACCCTGACCGGCGTGATTAAACGCATAGCCGCTGCTATCCACGCTGTGGAAAGAGGTTGGACGTTCCCATCGCAGACCGGCATTTATCGTGAGGTTAGTGCTGACGCGGATATCATCCTGGACAAACAGATTCCAGTTGTTGCCCCAGACGCCATACAGATCGCTGCCGAGAGGAGGCGGCCTATGATGCGCCCGATGAGATCTCGGAAAAAGAGCCAGGAGTATCTTCAGCGTCATCTGGCAAATTTTTGTCATTGTTCGTTGATCCCGAGCTATGCAGCAAACCAACCTTTCGCGGTAACTTGAATCCGTTTGCGACGTTTATCTGTTTCGTCACGGATGCTAATGATCACATCTACGCTCTCGAGTGATTTGAGATAATTTCGCAGTGCTTGGGGCCTATCTAAGCCGAACTTAGGATAATCGCTCGGAGCAAACTCGCCCATTTCGCAAGCAGCACGAAATATTAGTGTCGTCTTCTTGGTAAGCACGCTCTCAGTGGAATCCCTCGCTCTAGTAGCTTCTTCCATAAGCCATTCCTTAAAACGAGAGTTCTTCTCAGTGTCCACTTTAGGTTCTGAAGTGTCACTAATATGCTGGCAGTAATTGTCAACGTAACTCAAGACACTTCGTAAGTTGCCGTGAAGGACGGTATAAAGCGTGTTGAAACTATCAGTGGTGATCGGCAAGTACGGAGTGGTGTCTGCACTGCTGGAATAAGCGGATTTTCTACTTTCGAGGATATCGCTGGACTTTGATGGGTCAATTTCGGCAATAACTATTGGGCGATGAAGATACCCGTCAAGGCGTGTAGACGTGGCAAACGCGTACGTGATACCGAGAGCACCGCAGAGAACCCACCGAAGACCGCGAATCGAAAGTAGTTCGTCTCTCAACTCTTCGATTCTGTTTTTGGCTTCTTCGTATGTTTGCAGGAGTTCTAAATTGTCGATGCAACAAACAACTCCGCCATCGTTCTCGTCTGGAAATAGCTTCGCAAGTGCATCTACGACCAGCTTTGGGAGTCCGATTTTCTCAAAGCCCGTCCCGGTATTTTAAGATCCCTGCGAGCCGAAATTTATACCTACCACTAAGGCCTGAAGGCCGCCTTGGTAGTTCTTCAGTTCCGGGTTGTTGAGCCAACGGTCCAATTACGGAGTGATCGGGCGCTCCGAGGATTTTAAGAGGTCGCTCTGTCTCTCTACGAGGGTTTGAGCAACTTCGAGGAGAACTTCACTTACGAACTCTTGCGCAGTGCTATCCGTCCGGAGCTGAAAGGTCTTACGACATGGAATGTAGAGCGGCGTACCGTCTCCACTAAGATGTTTCCTGTAGAGCTCATATGCTGCGACATTCACGACACTCGTTTTTCCGATACCATTAAGGCCTTCAATTACAGCTGCCTTATGGGTGCCGCGCAGCCGATCTTCAAGCTGATGCAACTCATGGTCACGTCCCACGAGCAACTCGGCACCAAGTTGGCTTGGTGCCCAGCGATCTTTGTTCAAAAGGTGCACTTCTGAATACCCAGCGTGAGTAGTCCATTTTGATTTCCAGGCAAAGGATAGCAGTGACTTGGCCAAAGAGGAGCTTCTCGGTGCCCAGGTTATGACAGCCCCTCCTAATTTGGCTGCTTTTTCGAACTCGAATCTTGGCGGCTTCTCGCATTTAGGATTCGAGTTTGATGTGGGTTTCGAAGTCGTCCTGAATAGCGAAGGTGAGTGCGCCGGTGGCATCTTCTTCTAGCAGATTCACGTACTCTCGTACGCGGGGGGTCGCGAGGCAGGCAGATGAGGTTGAGGGTACACCTATCGGAAGCACGTATTGGCAGCGAGCGTGGTTTTTCGGGTAGTAGTTGGCGAGGTCTTCGGCCATGCGTTTGGAGAGAGTGATAACGAAGAGTTGCTGATTGTCCTTTGACGGGGGCAGATTCTACCTCGGTCGACGAGTGCCAAATCGCCGAGTCACGCGTCCAGCAATGATGTACCTAAAAGTCTCCTTTTAGGTAACTTGCTCGCTGGGAAGCGCCGCATGCGTAACGAACTCACGAAGGTACTTAGTCACGAAGCAGTCTGAGGCGTCTTGAAGACTGCTGCCGAGATGTAATCTCACAGACCATCAGCGGTCGGTCCGAACGTTCCGGGCACTGGCTGGTTGAGCAGTCGCAGGTAGACGGTCAGTTGCCCCCGGTGATGGATCATGTGGTTGAATGCAATGTTGCGGTACGCTGCGTAACGCGTGCCGGTAAAGACAGGCTCGCCTTTCCTGCTCAGCGTCCAGGTGTCATCAAAAGCGGCATCTGTCGTGCTCCCCATGGCAGCTACGGCCCCGGCAGCCAGTTCGTCGAAGTCGGCGAGCAGCTTGTCCCTGGTTTCCATACGCAATATCCTGCGTGGGTCGGAAGGGCCCTGCATGTCGATGCCGGGAAGCGTCAGGATGAGGGCCGCAAAGCCGGCAAATTCCGCTGTGTGACCTGCCAGGCGATTGAGAAGCATGGACTTCTCCTGAGGCTTGTAGTCGTTGTGACCATCCGGAACGGCTTCCAGAACGCGGCGGGTCTTCGCAAGTTCCTGCTTCAGTTCCGGAAGCAGGTGGGTACGCAGCAGGCAGGTGTCAGTCATATGTGGCTCCAGTCTAGACCTAGCTTGGATGAAGGTCACCAGCTCTCCCAAACTGGAGATTTGAGGTCGGTGCTAAACGCTATGCGCGCTGACCGGTTTCGCCCTCCCGCCGCCATGACGGTATGCTGGAAGTCGACCGATGTTATTCAACTCACTTGGCTTTGTAGCTTTTTTTATTGTTATCACCTGCCTGTATTACGCGCTGCCCTGGTCCGCGCGATGGAAGATGCTGCTGGTTGCCAGCTGCTACTTCTACATGGCGTTCGTGCCGGTCTACATCCTCATCCTGCTGGCCACCATACTGATCGACTACTTCATGGGGATTCTGATCGCCGATGCGCAGGGAGCGCGTCGCAAAACCTACCTGGTCATCAGTATCGTGTCGACGTGCGCGGTGCTGTTCATCTTCAAGTATTACAACTTCTTCATGTCGACCAGCGACCGGGTCAGCCACCTGCTGGGCTTCTCACCAAACCTTCCGTATAGTCACCTGATTCTGCCGATCGGGCTGTCGTTCCACACCTTCCAAAGCCTCAGTTATGTGATCGAGGTGTACATGGGGCGGCAGGCGCCGGAGCGGCATTTCGGGATCTACTCGCTGTACGTCATGTTCTATCCACAACTGGTTGCCGGACCGATCGAGCGGCCGCAGAACCTGCTGCACCAGTTCTATGAGCATCACCATTTCAGCGTTGAAAACCTGATGCGCGGCTTATCTATGATGGCCTGGGGATACTTCCAGAAGATGGTGATTGCCGACCGGGCGGCCATGTATGTGAACCGCGTGTACGCCGGGTGGCGCGGCGCTTCCGGGCTCGAACTGCTGATCGGCTCAGTCCTTTTTGCGGTGCAGATCTATACGGATTTCGCTGGCTACTCCTACATAGCCATAGGCGCGGCGCGGGTCATGGGCTTTGAGTTGATGACCAACTTCAACCATCCGTATTTCGCGAAAAGCATCGGCCAGTACTGGGGGCGCTGGCATATTTCGCTCAGCACCTGGTTCAAGGATTACGTATATTTCCCGCTTTACGGCGACAAAGTAACAGTGCCGCGCCACTACCGCAATCTGCTCATCACGTTCGCCATCAGCGGCCTGTGGCATGGAGCCAACTGGACCTACGTGATCTGGGGTGTCTACAACGGCCTGCTGCTCGTAATGGAGGGACTGGTTGGGAAGTGGTGGCGTAAGGGCTGGGCCTGGACCACGGCGCGGCATGTGGTGACGCTGTTGTTCGTGCTGATTGGCTTTATCTTCTTTCGGTCGCGAACGGTGCCGCAGGCCTTCGCGATTATCGGCCGGATTGCTACCTCTACCTCGCTGACGAAAGCGAGCTTTGAACACGCGATCCTGCTGGCAACCGGCGACTCTTCATCACTGGCCCTGATGGCTGCGACGTTTCTTCTGACAGCCGGCATGTTCATCCTGGAAGCGATGCAGGAAGGTCGAAAAGCATTTTTCAAGGACAGTATTGCCCAGTCGGTACGGTGGCAGGCTGTGGCGATCGTTCTCTTGTTTCAGGCGGTCATGATCTTCGGCGTGTTGCGCGCCTCTTCCTTCATCTACTTCCAATTTTGACCCTGTGCTGGATATGACAACTCTTCTCAAAACGGTACTAAGCGCGTTGCTGCTGTTGTGGCTGCTGGTATGGATCAAGTATCGATTCGAACACCACCTGGCACCGACGACGAGCGGCATACAGGGTGAACTGCATGGACCGAAGAATGACATTCTGCTGGTAGGGTCGTCTCACACGCGGCAGGGGTATGACACGGCGCTGCTTGAGAAAAGCACTGGCAGGCGCGCCTTCATCGTCGCCTATGATGGCGTTGACCTGGCCAGCATGGTGCCGCTCGTCAGGATCCTGCTGGCTGATCCGTCAAGACGGCCGCAACTACTCGTCGTCGAAGCGAATGGCGGCAACTTCGGTAGAGCGCCGGAGATTGAAGAGCCCCGCTTGTTTTTTGACGCGCCGCCGGAGATGAAGCGCGCGTTGATCATTGATTATCTGCGAACGCATCATGGCCGCAGCGCCTATGCAGACACGTGGACGCTGATCGCCAACCGCGGCAGCGAACTGATCCTTACCTGGCCGCTCGTTCACAGCGCGATCGATGGCCTGTCCTACAACGGCAGCTACTTAAACAAAAATGTACCGGGGATTGCGCCGGAAATTTTTCCGCAACTGCGCGTACCTGTGGGCGGCGGTGAGCCAGATCGCGACCAGGTGGCTGCACTGCAGCAGATCGTTTCAGATGCTGCGACAGATGGAGTCAGGATGATTTTCGCCGATCCGCCGATGCCTGCACCTGTCGAAGTGCAGCCGCAGATGGTCGCGTTGCAGCAGAAATTCAAGGACTTCGCTGCCGCCGATGGAATCAGGTACATCGATGGCGCCCGCGGGTTCCCCACGACCGATCCGGCGATGTTTACCGATTCCAATCATCTGTCGACGGCTGGGCGTGAGCTGTATACGTCGCGTTTCGCCGAGGCAATCAAGCCTGAACTTCCCTAGTGCTGCAGCAGGTTCCGCTTCGAGACGGCTCTTGACCGAGGGCACAGATGTTTCCCGGTAGAATGGCGTCGTCGTAACGGGCGTGCCCTGGCGGGCATACAAGTTTCGCCCTGAACGCGAAAGTCCTCTACTTTAAAGAGGCAACGCTTACGTTTCGACTGGAACCGCGACTCTCTGGGCCAGCGCCTCTTCGATGGAGTCATTCACGCCGGCCTGCGAGAACTCGGCGGCGACGCGGATGCCATTGAAGATGGCGCGATCGTTGGAAGATCCATGGCCGATGATGCAGACACCGCGCAGGCCAAGCAGCGGCACGCCACCATATTCCGTGTAATCCAGCCGTTTCTTGAACTCGCCAAAAGCCTTGCGGGACAGCAGCGCGCCCACCTGGGCGGTGACCGTGGAGGTAAGAGCAGCACGCAGTTCGGTCGTGAAAAGCTTGGCCAGGCCTTCGCTGGTCTTTAACGCAACATTGCCCACAAAGCCGTCGCAGACGATAACGTCGGCTGTGCCGTTGTAGATATCGCGGCCCTCGACGTTGCCCATGAACTGGATCGGCAACTCTTTCAACGCGGCAAATGCTTCGAGCGTAAGTTCGTTGCCCTTGGTCTCTTCTTCGCCGATCGAGAGCAGGCCGACCCGCGGATTGGCAATCCCCAGCATGCGCCGGGCATAGACATTACCCATCACGGCGAACTGCACCAGGTGCTGAACCTTGCAGTCGACGTTCGCGCCGACGTCAAGCAGGATGGAAGGCTGGCCGCTGCTGGTGGGCATGATCGAGGCAAGTGCAGGCCGATCCACACCAGCAAGCGCCCCCAGCACCATCTTTGAAGTCGCCATGGCGGCGCCAGTATTGCCGGCTGTGAAGAAGCCGGAAACAGTCTTGTCTTTGACCAGCTTCAGGCCAAGGCGCATCGAGCTGTTCGGCTTCTTGCGGATGGCTGTAGCGGCTTTGTCGTCCATCGTGATCCATTCGTCCGTGTGATGGATCACGATAGGCAGTTCGTCGAGGTACTTGCGGAGTGTCGCGCGCGCCTCTGAGGCGTTGCGCATCTGGTTGCGTCGCAGACTGGAACGCGCAGCAGCGCGCAACCCGGCGCGGATCCTATCCTCAGGACCCACCAGGTGAACGCGGACCGGCAAATTGCGACAGGCCAGGATCGCTCCCCGGATCTCCGGATCGGGCGACTTGTCTGACCCCATGGCATCGAGGGCGATGTCCAGCAGTTGCGGCATCAGGCTTTCTTAAACGAGCGGGTTTAAGCTTCCTTGACTTCCAGAACTTCGCGGCCCTTGTAGGTGCCACACTTCGCGCAGGCATGGTGGGGCAGCTTGCGTTCGTGGCAGTTCGGGCATTCTGAAGTGACGGTCTTGGTCAGAAAGTCGTGGGAGCGGCGCTTGGCAGTGCGCTGCTTGGAGTGTCGCCGTTTTGGATTAGGCATTGCAGTTTCCTTTCGAACAGCGTCTACGCACAAAACTCCAGAGGTCTGGCTCTGCTTGCAGCAAAGCTGACGGAGAGGGCGAACGCTTCAAATCTTTAAGTCAGTCCAGCTTAGTGCTTGACCTTGGTTCGGAGATCGCCCAACGCGGACCAGCGTGGATCCACTGGAGCGGCCTGGCATTTGCAGGGTTCATGATTCAGGTTGCTGCCGCAGTGCAGGCAGATCCCTTTGCAATTCTCACCGCACAGCGTCCGGGCAGGCAAAGAAAGAAGCACCTGCTCACGCAGGACATCCTCAAGCGCAAGACTGTCATTCTGATAGTACCCGATTTCGGTCTCCGAGGTCGAGATAGCATGCTCGGAGCTGTCGGAATCAGTGCCAATCGGCCGGAAAATCAGGTCAAACTCACCCGAAACGGGATGCTGTACCGGGTCGACGCACCGGGCGCACGGCACTTCAAACCGACTGCTGTAGCTTGCACGCAGGCGAATGTCCGAGACAATATCCCGCGGTCCGCGGTGTTCTTCAAGCAGGTCGGCACGACCGGTTGCATGCATCCCTCCTATCTGAAGGATATCGGTGCCATAATCAATGGCTCCAGGCGGGAGAGTCAGGTCAAACTCCAGAGGCTGCTGCTGGAGGTCAGGAATGGTAATCTGCATGGGAAGTCTCCCTGTAACGATACGCGATACGGCGGCCGGGCGTCAGGCCCTGCCGGCGGATCGGCCAGTTGGGGCCTAGAAGCGGTAATAAACGCCGATAGCCGGCTCGTAGGTGTGACGCAGTTTGTGCGTGTTGAGGGCTTCGAATTTGAAGTTGGGATCTTTGTACTCGTCATCGCGGTACTGTACACGCACCCCTAGCCGGCTGGTCACCAGCTTCTGGACACCCAGGCTATAAACAAACATCGGCAGCGACTGCGTCGGCGGGGGCGTCGAGATGATGTTGATTGCTCCGCCATACTGCGAGGGCGAAAAGATGATGGCTCCTGCTCCAATCGAGCCAAAGACGTGCAGACCCCGGTAAATATTCCGGTCAACCAGGTAAGCCAGCGAAAACTCGTTTGTATTGTGCTTGATACGGTACGTGCCGAAATAGTACGTGTCGGTATAGCGCGTATAGCCGTAGTTTGCCTCGTAGCCGAACCACCAGCGGGGACTCTGCCGGAGACTCACCATGCCGCCCCCCGACGAGGTCGTGTCCGTACGGATGCTGTTGCCGTTAATGTACTGGCTGAACTGGGCAAAAGCGCTGACGGCAACATCGCGCTTATAGAGGTCTTTTGGCCGCTGTACCACGCGGGCGGTCTGCACGTCGGCACTGGAAGAGGATTGTGCGTCAGTCATGGCCGGGGGGGCAGTGGGCTGCGGAGGAGGCGGTTCCTGGCCTGCGGGCGTCGAAGCGGGCGGCGTCTGCTCGGATTGGGCCGAGAGCGTGGCAGCGCTGGTCAACAACAGCAACATCAACATGAACGGAAAAGCCACGCGGCGAATAAGGGGCAGGGCGGACGAGCGCTGGAACTGCATGGAGAGGATGGTGGCTCCTGGTGCTACAAGAAAATGCGGAATGCGTTGCGGCGTGTCGACAGCTCGCATGCAGGTCCGTATCCAGATTAGAGCACTCCGCCGCCATGCGCCACTTTTCGACGACCAAGCGACGGATGTCGGAACTTATGCAGGCGCCTGGCGGAAACCAGGGAACGATGCTATCGCGCGACGAGACCGCGCCAATCCTCATCCTTTCCCATGAAGAGCCGGATGGCGGCGATGCCGGCAGCGCCTGCTTCCACGCATTGCCGGGCATTGGCTGCAGTTACGCCGCCCAGGGCGAACACAGGCATGGGTGCGGCCAGTTGGCAGGCCTCACGGAAGACAGCGAGGCCCATTCCAGGACGACTCATCGGCCAGTCGGTTTGCGGTGATGCTTCGCTGGCGGTTGGCTGGCGCAGACGTTTCTCAAAGACAGGAGACAGCACCGCCAGGTCGGCTCCCAGGTCGCGGGCTCGCACTACTTCCGCACCGGAATGGCAGGCAACAGAGATGGTCGCGGTTGTGTTGTGCTGGTCAAAGACATTGCGTGCCGCGCGGATAGCTTCAGCCGTCCATCCGGCCGGCAGGTGGACGCCGTGCGCTTTCACGGCTGCGGCCGAACGCGGCGTCCCATTAATGAGCACCCGCGTGCCTGTTCCTGTCGCGGCTTCGACGACTGCCTCACTCCATGCAGCAAGTTCGTCGGTCGAGAGGTCCTTTTCACGCACCTGGATGTAGGTGACGCCACCTTCAGTCCATTGCCGGGCGAGAGCGCCGAGGGTCGCCGGGCCGGTTGAGTCATGCGGTATCGAAAGCAGCGAGCGGTCGGTAATAGCGTAAAGCTGCAAGTCAGGCTCCATCGGCGGAAAATACATCTGCGCCTGAGACCAGCTTAGAGCGGATTCCACGGCGCAGTAGAGTTTCTTGCATCCTCCCCCGAAGAGATTGCGGGTGATCGTTGCGATGATGCCGGATGAACCTGCATCATCGCGATCGATCTAAGTTTAGAGCCAGAGCCGCCGCCGCCTGGCCGCTTTTATTAGAAATAAGTGGACAGGTCGATAAAAATCGGGAAAGAGCAGCCCAAAATGGAATGGCCTGCTGCAATCGATGCGAACGAGTATTGCCTCTGCCGCGCTTTCCGGTAGGCTAAAGACAGGCATGAATACATACGATCTGATCATCCTCGGTTCCGGACCAGCTGGCCAGCGCGGTGCATTTTTTGGGACCAAGAAGGGCAAGCGCGTTGCCGTGGTCGAAAAGATGCGCAAGGTGGGTGGAGTTTGTATCAACACCGGCACCATTCCCAGCAAGACCATGCGCGAGGCCGTTCTACATCTCTCCGGCTATAACTACCGGTCGGTCTACGGTATGAATTATCGCGTGAAAGAACGGATCACAATGGCTGATCTTGCCTTTCGCGTGCAGCACGTCATCAAGACTGAAGTGGATGTGACGGAAGCGCAGCTGTCACGCAATAACATCGATGTCTTATATGGTGTGGGCAGTTTTGAGGATTCAACGCACATTCGCGTAACCAGTGAAGAAGGTTCACAGGTCTACGAGGCGGCGAACATCATGATCGCCACAGGCACGCGGCCGGCCAACTCGCCCAAGGTCCCGATCAATGGCCGGACCATTATCAATAGCGACCAGGTGCTCGATCTGCCGAGTCTGCCGAAGACGATGATCATCGTGGGCGGCGGCGTGATCGGTGTCGAGTACACGTGCATGTTTGCCGCACTCGGGGTCCGCGTGACGTTGATTGAAAAGCGTCCCAAGCTGCTGGAATTTGCGGACCAGGAGATTGTCGAGGCGCTCAGTTATCACCTGCGCGACAGTCGCGTCACCATGCGTCTCAACGAGGAAGTGGAGAGCGTGGAAGAAACGCCGGAAGGCGGTGTGGTGGCGAACCTCGAAAGCAAGAAGCGCATTTCAGGCGACGCTTTGCTCTACGCGGTCGGGCGTTCCGGCAATGTGCAGGAACTGAATCTGGAACTGGCGGGGATTGAAGCAGATGCACGCGGCCGCATTGCGGTCGACAAAGACTACCGGACCAAGACGCCGAACATTTTTGCTGTCGGTGATGTCATAGGATTTCCATCCCTTGCGTCCGTATCGATGGAGCAGGGCCGCATCGCGGTAGCCCGTGCGTTCAGTGATACCGGTACGTACTCCAACCCGAGTTTCTATCCGTACGGCATTTACACCATTCCCGAGATCAGCTTCATCGGCAAAACCGAAGAGCAATTGACGGATGAAGACGTGCCTTACGAAGTGGGCGTCGCCTACTATCGCGAGATTGCGCGCGGCCAGATCCGCGGCGATACGACTGGTCGCCTGAAGATAGTGTTTCACCGCGGGACGCGTGCCATCCTGGGTGTTCACATCATCGGGGAGGGCGCAAGTGAGCTGCTGCACATTGGCCAGGCAGTGATGGCGCTGGGCGGCACCATCGACTACTTCATCGATACCGTGTTCAACTATCCCACGCTGGCCGAGTGCTACAAGACAGCGGCGTATAACGGGATTAACCGGCTGGGGCGCATGGAAGGTTAATCTCAAAGACGAATACGGCTCCTCAACCCGCAAGGGCCAGCGGCTGAATGAACTTCGACGTGCAGCGGCCTCGTTCGCAGAGATTAAAGATATCGCTCGATCGACCAGTTGCTCATGCCAGGTTGGCAGACAGCAATGGTGACAAGTTACGAAAGAAAAGGGTTTGAAGTAAGAGGACGAAGCATGGCAAGTACCATCGGTGTGATTCTCACCACCAGCATCGCTGCAGGGCTCTTGCAGGGCCACGAACTCGTTGGCCCATTGCGGCACTTTCCCGAAGACACTGAAGAGACTGGCGGCCTGATCGATCTGCCGACCGAGAGCCTCTGCACCACGATCTGCGACCAGGTGGAAGCGCTTGCACCGGATGCGGGAGGGATTGAAGCCATCGGCCTTGCCATGCCAGGTATCATCCGCAATGGTGTCGTCGAAGATTCACCGAACCTTGCACAACTGAAAGGCGCGCGCATACAGGACGTCGTGAGTGCCGCACTGAAAGAGCGCGGCATCGCGGCCACGCTGAGCGTACTGAACGACGCCGACGCCGTCGCAACGGGGATTGCTGCGACGCGCGGAAAACTCGATCGCCTGGTCCGCGTGTGGACACTTGGCAACGGCATCGGCTTCGGTCGCTATCCTCTGGTCGAAGGCGTATGGGAAGGCGGCCACACGGTCATCAGTCTCGATCCGAAAGAGAAGTTCTGCGGCTGTGGCGGCGTCGGCCACATGGAAGGCATCATGGGCAATCGCGCCATGCGCCTGCGCTTCCTCGACATGGAGCCAGAGGAAATCTTCGCCCATGCCAAAACGGGTGACCAGCGATGCCTCGACTTCGTCAAACGCTGGCATCGCGCCCTCGCCGCCGCCACTGCCAACTCCATTCACATGGATGGTCCCGGCCGCTTTTACCTGACCGGCCTCAACACCCGCTTCCTCGAGATGAGCCTCCTCAAAGACTATCTCTGGGAGATGGTGAAAATGAGCCCGTTGCAAAGCTACTCGCTTGAAGTCATCGATCAGACATCGGAACTCTCTGTCATCGGCGCCGGCGCCGCTGCCAGTATCGCAGGCAAAGCGTAAGCCTCCAGCGACCCCTGCGCGGGGTGCGGTACTTGCCGTACGGGCATCCCTTGTGAAACGATCGAAGCGCTGGCGGGATTTGTCGACGGTTATTCCTGTTGGTCGTGGCCAGTCAGTTCATCTATGGCCTGAAACTTGAACTCTTTGATGAGGCCAGCACCCTTGACTTCGCAGAACCAAGTCTTGTGTTTTCCATCTTTGAAGTTGATCACGTAGATCAGGTCACCTTGAGTATGCTGCAGCCATCGGCCCCCGAGGTCGCTTAGGGCTTCGACGTACTCTTCTGGGTCGCCTCTTCCTTCGAAAAGTACGATCTTTATGGGCGCCTTCACTGTGAGTAGTTTGCAGAAGTCATTGATCACTTCATCCTTTGACTTGTTCCACTCAGATTCGAGTGCAAGAAGGATGGCTTCGGTCTTCTCATCCGAAGACCTGAAGTACCAGATGGCATCAATGAGCCACTCTCTACTAGTCTTCTCATCCACTTTGAGCGTTCCCAGGAATCGAGCTGACTCGTTTCTTTTTCAGCCAGTTGCTGCATGACTTGCTTCACGGCTAGAGTCCAGGCCTTGTGACCGTCGGCCCTAGCAGATTTTGGAAGCAGGTTCACAAAGTTGGTCACGATCTCCCGATGCCGAATCCTGAGTTCTGCGAAAGAATCGCTGGGCTTTGTTGAGGAAGGAATCTAATTAATTGAGAAACGCTAACACACACCTCTTCCATGCCGTAACTCAAAAGCCCTCCTCGCCTTGCCGGCGAGGAAGGCTTTTCAGTAGGCCCGTACGGCAAGTACCGCACCCCGCAGGGGCTGCCGGAGGCTAGCTCGCGCTAGCCGACCTTGCGGTCGTCGGTGAGGATGCTGTCGAGCAGGCCTGAAAGATTTTCGGCGCGGTGGCGCAGGCTGCTTTCGGTTTCGTTGATAGAGCCGCGGAGGGCGCGATACTGGGCTTCGGTGCGGACGAGCTGGTCGGCGATGTTGAGAGCAGCGAGCACAGCGACGCGCAGTGAATCGACGGTTGTACCGCCGGCGGCAACGGCGCGCATTTTGCCGTCGACGATCAAAGCCAGTTGCGTGATGTAGGCCGGGTCCTGGCCGCGCAGGTGGTAGGCCTGGTCGTAGATGTCGACGGTGACGGGCGAGGAGGATGGATCACTGGCAGGGGAGGTTGATTGCTCGAGCTGGTTATCCAGGCCATCGTCCGAGGGGCGCTCCTGGCGACGTTCATCAGGGCGCTCGTCGACGCGGTCTTCAAACCGGTCGCCGAAGCGCTCTCTGAAAAAGCGATCGTCGGAACGATCTGTCTGCCGATCTGTCACTTGCTCCGCGAGCTGGTCTTCGACTTCTTTGACTTGGTCCATATCGCTCAATTCTTTGTGTCAGTGCGGAGGACGCGGGTCACGCGCCGGTAAATTCGTCGAGGTGCTGCAGCAGGCGTTCGACGCGCTGTCGGACCTGGTCGCGTTCGCCCTGTAACTGCGAGAGATCGCTTTCGAGCCGTTTGATCTGGTCGCCGTGCTCAGCGAGGCGGTTGTTCTGGCCCTCGATGTGCGTGGCGTGTTCGTTCAGGCGGCCTGTTGTTTCTTCGAGCTTCAGTTCGAGTTCCAGAGATTGTTCTTCGGCTGCGTTGGCGCGCTGTTCCGCCGCGGCACGCAATTCTCTTTCCTTGCGCAGCAGGTCAATGGCACGCAGTACGCGTTGCTCAAGCGCCTGGAAGGCAGCGGCATGTTCTTCACTGTGGTTGGTTTCGCGGATTTCGTGTTCGATGGCTGGGCTCGACATAGGTCCTCACAACGTTGGCTGGTGTTCGCCCTGTTGACCAAAGTATATCGCTTTGAGGTGACTGGTTCGGAACAGGAAAAGAGAACAAAAAAAGATTTCCGAGCCTGATTCGCCAAGAGCACTTTGCGGGAACCCGGCTGGTCTACCTTCGGCCGCTGTGTTTCACGAGTTCCATCTGGCGGGGGTCCGGATACAGAGGAATCACCACAGATTCTCCGCGCTGTGCCTGTTCGAACTGCGCAGCGTAACGGGCAAAATGATGATCGCTGAATGGCGGATATTTCCAATCGCGCGCGACCCCGTAGACGAGGGCTACCAGGATGCAGTATCCGGCAAATTTCGTGAGACGCAGGTTGCTGCGGAAGATACACCAGATGGCGGACCAGAAGAACGCGAGCATGGGGTAGTACCAGTAGCGGCAGAAAAAATCATCGACCATCAGTTGCCAGGCTGGTTTTGGCCCTTCGATCAGAGGACTATGCATGGCGGCAATGAAGGACGCGGCGGTGAACAGAATCATCAGGCGCAGGGCAACGGTTCCGCGAAGGAGCGCGTAGAACAGAATGGCCATACCGAGGAGTGCAAATACGACATCCACGGCAAGAGGCAATTTGTCGAGCAGGTTGTGCAGAGCAAGCGTGCCGCCGAGAAAGATGTTGCCGCCGAGCATCCGGATGAGCAGTTGCGGTGTGGCGCCAACAGGACCGCTGCGTGGCCGGATAGCGTGCGCCAGGGTGTAGATCTGAATGATGGCGCCGATGGCAAAGAATGCCGCGATGACCAGTGTCCAGAGCTGCCGGCGATACCACCAGAAATACAACGTCAAGGGCAGCAGCAGTATTGAGAACGGCCCGCTGACACCACCAATGGCGAAGAGGACAACATCTCCGAAGCGGCCGATCCAGGTGCGCGGTGCAGCGCTGAAGGCCAGCAGCACTTGTAACAGGGTCAGGTGCCACTGCGCGTTAGTCAGCACCACGTGGATTTCAGAGGTGTTGGGCAGCGCGACATAGATCGCAGCCATGAGCACGCGCATCGGCAGACTGCCCCAGGTGCGGCAACGCGTTGAGAGCAGTGCTGTGACAGGCAGCGCCTGTATCACGAGCCCTGCCAGGTTCATTGCCAGGGGTGCGTCACGAAACGGCAGGAGGAGCGTGAGTCCGGCGACCAGGCGCGGCAGTGTATTCAGATAGCCGCCGACGGGCACCAGCAGCGCATGCGCCCAGCCGAGGTTGTAGGCTTCGGCGTACCAGTACTGACCATCTTCGGCATAGAACTGCGCATGCAGGAAAAGGTCAGGCCGCCGCGTAAAAAGCAGGACAAGGACGAGGGCGAAGACAACGCACTGCCAGATGAAAGGCAGTCCTTCCATGCTCGAAAACGTAGACGGCTTGTCGAGCTTCAAAAGCCTCCTGATCTCCGGACTGAATGCATGATCGACCACGGCTTCAGGCATCCCCTGGCATGCGGCCGGCGCCCTGTCTCAACTGCGCAGCTTTCCATCGAGCGTCTGCACCATATCGATTATGCGCTGTGACCAGGCTTGCAACTCTTCGTCCTTCAGTGTGCGGTCGGTCGCCTGAAAAACAGTGGAAAGCAAGAGTGCGTAATGCTGCTCGTCAATTCCCGGAATCTTCCTGTCGGCGCGAAAGATTTCCTGCGGCGTGTACGAAAGAAGTTCAGGAATGGCGAGCGACTGCAGACTATTCGCCACCTGCTCCCATCGCACAGAGTTTGGCAGTACGAAGGAAAAGTTGCGGGCGACAGCCTGGTAGCGCGACAGTTCCTGGAGGCGCGGCTGTCGAAGCGGCAGGGCGAAGAGGCGATCGAGGTAGAACTCGCCGATGAGCACATCCTGCTTGAGTTTGCGTCTCTGCGCTTCCGCTGGATGCAACTGGCCGACGTAGCCTATGGTGAACCCATCGACCACGCAGCGTGCGGAGCGCCCCGGATGCAGCCATGCGGGCAGAAGCACTGCGTCCACATAGGAAGCTTTGTACTGGAACTTCGCCATGAGTGCTTCGGCAATGCCTTTGGCGTCGAAAAAGTCAAAGCTGCGCGCTGCGTGATGCGCGCCTGACGCTGGCACTGCACCGGTGACGACGAAAGCCAGTGCAGGCTTTTCGTCGACGCGGTCGGTACTGCCGCTGAATGTGGTGCCGATCTCGAACAGCCGCATATTGCTGATATTCCGGTTAAGACACTGCTCGGTTGCCGTGACGAGTCCTGGTAACAGGGATGGGCGGAGCATGCCGGCCTCAGCGCTCAACGGGTTACCGATGGCAACCGAGTTCCCTGGCTGCGGAGCAAATAGCCCGGCATCGGCGGCACTGCAGAATGTACTGGTGACGGCTTCATTCAGTCCACTAGCCAGCAGCAGTTCGCGCACAGTGGAATGACGCGTGGCATGCGGCAGCTCGATGACTGTGCCGGCGAAGGTCGGCAGCGTGTTGGCGAAGCGGTTGTAGCCGTAGACGCGGGCAACTTCTTCGACCAGGTCGATCTCCCTTTCAAGATCGAGGCGCCAGCTGGGGAGGGTGACAAGGTACGTCCCTTTTTCTGTGCTTTTCAAGGTGCAGCCCAGCGCGCTTAACACCTGCTCGGCGGTTTCCGCGCTGATGCCTTTTCCATCTTCAGTGGTGCCCAGGAGTCGCTGCACCTCCGAGACGGCGAGCTGGATCGCAGGTCGTTTGGCTGTGCGGCGTTCTGCTTCCGGAATGACGACGTCGATGAACTCGCCCTGCTGGTAGCCGCCGGCTTCGAGGATGAGCTTCGTCACCAGTGCATTGCCGATGGGCGCGGCGTTGAAGTCGGCACCACGCTCGAAGCGGTGCGACGCGTCGGTGTGGATACCGTGGCGGCGCGAACTGCGGCGGATCGCTGCGGGGTCGAACCATGCGGCTTCAACGAGGATGTTCCTGGTCTCCGCAGTAATCATTGAGTCCCACCCGCCCATAACGCCCGCGAGTGCCAGCGCCTTCGCTTCGTCGGCGACGACGAGGTCATCGGTGTCAAGCGTGCGTTCGGTGCCGTCGAGCAGCTTGAGGCGTTCGCCTTTGCGCGCGCGGCGGACGACGATGCCGCCCTGCAGTTTGTCCAGATCGAAAGCGTGGGTCGGCTGACCCATGGCGAGCATGACGTAGTTCGTCGCGTCGACTGCGTTCGATATCTGCTTCTGTTCGAGCAGCTTGAAGCGGCCTGCGACGATGCCGGTTGTCGGTCGAATATGAACGTCGCGCAGGACGCGGGCCGTGAAGCGGCCGCAGAGGTCCGGGGCTTCGATGGTGACGCCTGGAGGTGCGCTCACCCAGGTCGCAGAAGTGAGACCCGGGGTACCCGGATTCGTTTCCTGCGGCTTCATGTCGAGAGGCGCAAGTGTCAGGCCATAGATGGCCGCGGCTTCACGGGCGACGCCGTAGTGGTTCATCGCATCGACGCGATTGGTCGTGATGTCGGTCTCAAACAGCGAGCCATTGCCCGGACCAAGATCGAAGACACCTTCGACGGCGATACCGCGCAGCGTAAGGTCTTCGGCGAGTTGGTGATCCGGAGCATTGAGGCCGGGCAGATAATCGCGCAGCCATTGTGTCAATATCTTCATGCGAACTGCTCCAGGAATCGCACGTCGCCGGAGTACATCTGGCTGATGTCGGAGATGCCGTACTTCATCATCGCGATACGGTCGACGCCCATGCCGAAAGCGAAGCCCGAGATTTTCCGGCTGTCGTAGCCAGGCTGTTTCTGCGCAACAAATCCAAAGACAGCCGGGTCGACCATGCCGCAGCCGAGCAGTTCAATCCAGCCCGAATGCTTGCACTTTTTGCAGCCCTTGCCTCCGCAGAAAATGCAGGAGATCTGGACGTCGGCACTGGGCTCGGTGAAGGGGAAAAATGACGGGAAGAAGCGCGTTTTGACGCTCGAACCAAAGAAGGCTTTCATCGCGTGGTCGAGCGTTCCCTTCAGGTCGCTGAAGGTGATGTTGGTATCGACGCAGAGCCCCTCGACCTGGTGGAAGATAGGCGAGTGCGTCGCGTCGGCTGCGTCATTGCGGTGCACCTTGCCGGGGATCACGATGCGCAGCGGCGGAGGCTGTTGTTCCATGGTGCGGATTTGTACCGGCGACGTATGCGTGCGCATCAGGAGTCGATCGCGCAGCGGCTTACGCTCCTGGCCGGCGATGACGAGCGTGTCCTGCGTATCGCGCGCGGGATGGTTCGGCGGAAAGTTGAGCGACTCGAAATTGTAGTAATCGGTTTCTACTTCCGGCCCGATGCCGACGGAGTAGCCCATTGACTGGAAGACCGCGACAACTTCATGCATCGTCTTGATGAGCGGATGTTCGGCACCGAGCAGGCGTTGCGTGCCGGGTAGCGTGATGTCGATGGTCTCTGCAGGATTGATGGCCACTACGCCCGTATTCGTCGCCCGATCGAGCAATTCTTCGACCTGTGTCTTAAGGACATTGAACCGCTGGCCGATACTTTTGCGTGCTTCCGGCGGTGCATTCTTGAGCAGGGCTTCGCTGACTGTTTTCAGGCGACCCTGTTTGCGCCCCAGCCACTCCAGGCGAAATTGTTCCACGCCGTCAGGACCGGCGATCTGCTGGGCAGAGTGTTCGAGTTCATCTGTGAGTTTGGCGAAGGACGCGTCCAGCTCTTCGTTGCTGTAGCCGGTCACGGTTGTCCCTCTTTGTGCGACTGTGTTTCTGCTTGCATGTGTTCTAGAAGCATAAATCAGTGAAGTGCTTCTATTCGGCGAGCACCATCCCTGGCGGGCAGAGACGAAAATTTACTCGTGAAGCAGGACGCTGTTCGCTATACTTCCGCCGAACAAAAAGGAGGCACTGCCATGAGTCAGGCCCTTACCCCTTACCTGGTCAGTCCGGATGCGGCGGCATCCGTCGAATTCTACAAAAAAGCATTTGGAGCAGAAGAACTCGCCCGTCACCAGGCGCCCGATGGCCGCCGCCTGATGCATGTTCACCTGCGCATCATGGGCTCGGACCTGATGCTGAGCGACGACTTCTGCGACAAGATGGGCGGCAGGAGCGAGACGCCCGCAGCACTTGGCGGCAACCCTATCACCTTGAATCTGCATGTAGACGATGCGCAGACGCTCTGGGATCAGGCGGTCGAGGCTGGCGCGACCGTCACCATGCCACTCAAGGATCAGTTCTGGGGCGATCGCTATGGACAGCTGAAAGATCCTTTCGGCTATAAGTGGGCGATCAGTCAGACGATCAGTAATCCCTCTGCAAAAGAAGTAGAGGCAGGCGTGAAGGAAAGCATATTGAAGTAGCTGCGCTGGTCGCAGTGGTGAGTTTTCTGCAAGGAGCTCACAGCCGGCGCGCGGAGGATGCCGATCGGCTTCTTCTTCGCGTGCCTGTGGCGTCCCAATGCACCGGTTGCCGATCCTCGCGGCTGTGTTTTGCCCTTCAACGAGCGTTCAACGGGAAAGGGCCACCCGGCCCTGACAGGTGGGCGATACTGGCTCTCATCCTTAAATCCATGAAATGGTCGAGCGGAAATGGCGTTCGCGCGTCAGTCCGGTTAGAAGGGAATCATGACAGCGATTGAGGGCCTGGTCTTGTCTCCGGTAGAAGGAATGCGCACGGAGACGGCGCGGCCGGCGGTCGATCTTGCTGCCCTCGTCGAGACCTATTCCACGCAGTTGTTCCGGGTGGCCCATTCGGTGCTGCGCAGCCGGGTCGAGGCCGAGGATGTCGTCCAGGACGTGTTCGTGCGGGTGCTGGAGCATCGCCGCACCCTCGACCAGGTACGGGATATGCGGGTCTGGCTGATCCGTATTGCCTGGAACCTGGCGCTGGACCGTCGCCGGCGTATCCGGCCCGACCAGATGGACGCGCTGTTTGCCGAAAGCCTGGCGGGCGGCAATGTGCCGGCGGACCGGGCCATCGACGAGGCGCAGCGAATACAGGCAGTGCTGGCGGAGATGGAAAAGCTGCCAAAGGCCGAGCGGCATGTGCTACTGCTCTCAGCGAGCGAGGAGCTGGGCACGGCGGAGATGGCGGTGGTGCTGGGGAAGAGTGAGTCGGCGGTACGGGCCCTGTTGTTCCGGGCGCGGACCCGATTGCGGGAGAGGCTTGAGGGCCGTCGTGGGATGGGAGGCAGACGATGAAGCAGGCAGATGAGGCAATCGATCGGGTGCTGACCGGCTTGCGGGAGAGCGAAGCTCCGGCTGGGTTAGAGGGACGTATTCTGCAGGCGATGCGGGCGCGCGTCGCGATGAATTCGGTCGAAAACCAGCCGTGGTGGACATGGAAGCGGCTGGCGGGATGCGGGGCTTTGCTGGCTGGATTGCTGGTCCTGGTCGCGGTGTCTGTGCCCCATCGTGTGCACAGGGTTGCACCGGAGCCAGTGGTGGCCAGGCATGTTGAGCCAGCGCCTGCGGTCATTGCGGAGAAGGCCGCAGCCGTCGGTCAGGCCCGCGTTCCGCCAAGGGTGACGAAGCCGCTGCTGGTCCGCGTTGAAGCAGCGAGTGGAAGGAAAGGCGCTCCGGATTCAAACTCAGCGGAAGATGCATTGGCGCGGGAAGAGATGCTGGCACCGAGCCATCCAGCGCCGCCCCTGCCGATGACGGCGCAGGAGAAGCTGTTCAGGCAGGCCGTCATTGAGGAACATTTCGACCAGTT
Source organism: Acidobacteriaceae bacterium (assembly GCA_963692885.1). Classification (GTDB taxonomy): domain Bacteria; phylum Acidobacteriota; class Terriglobia; order Terriglobales; family Acidobacteriaceae. Next base: position 4,270,023 of record OY843586.1, on the reverse strand, counting down.
AGCCATGCTGAATCCTGAAGAACGGGAGAAGGCGAATACAAAAGCGGACGATGAGTTCGGGAACTTTTTCGGAACTAGGAAACCTTCAAAGCAGGAAGAGCCAGTGGTTCGGGATGGTCCCAAACAGAAATCGGTGGAACTAAAGCAGGACGGAAACGCGCCGCTGGCGGCACCCGGAGCAAGCCAAGCGAGTACTGGACGCAGATAGGGTTTGAGCAACAAGAGTTGAAAGGGATAAGGGCGCATGAGAATTTTTCGGGAGACAAGTGGTTTTGTTCTAAGCATTGCACTAACGGCCTCAGCCTCGCCGCAATCGGCTGTGGCGCAAGATACAAAGGAAGTACCCAATGAAGTCCGTACCTTCAATCTTGCAAATACGCTTGATACAAACGACTTTAACGATGTCCAAACCGCGTTGCGACAGGTCCTGCCGCGTGCGCGCCTCTATGCCCTCCCTACAGAGAAGAAGATTGTTTTCAGCGGCAGCCCGGGAGAAATAGCGGCCGCACAAAAGCTCATCACCGAACTGGATCAGCCAAAAAAACTCTATCGAGTTACGTACACCATTACGGATTTGGACAGTGGTAAGCGTATTGGCACGCAGCACTTCGCCTTGATTCTGGTTGCAGGCGGAAAGACAGATTTGAAGCAGGGCAGCAGGGTGCCCGTCGCGACTGGTAGCTTTGACACAGACAACGCGATGCATCCCACCAACACGCAAGTGCAATATCTGGACGTAGGATTGGAGATCGAGGCTCGCCTGGAAGGTGCCGAGGACGGCGTAAAGCTGAGTTCGAAAATCATACAATCGAGCGTTGCCGAAGAGCATTCAAGCGTGGGCCTTCAGGATCCGGTCATACGTCAAACTGCGCTCGAAGGATCGACCAGCCTCACCCCCGGTAAGCCGCTCATTCTAGGATCGATTGATATCCCGGGCAGCACGCGGCATCAGGATGTCGATGTGGTGGCCGAACTGGTGAAGTAGCTATCCCTCTCCAGGCAAAACGAAAGGCACAGCCGGCGGCTGTGCCTTTTTACTGCCTGAGACTTCTGAACTAGGCTGCTTTTTCGTTCTTGCCAGTGCCGTTGACCGAAGCGCGCGCGGAAGCGGCCTTGGCGACTGCGTCCTTCGCGGTGACGGTCAAAGCGGTAAAGCCGGCTTCGTCATTTACTGCGAGCTCGGCCAGGATCTTGCGATCGAGTTCAATGCCGGCCAGCTTCAGGCCGTTGATGAAGACCGAATAGCTGAGGCCGTTGATCTTGCAGGCGGCATTGATGCGTACGATCCACAGTGAGCGATACTGCCGCTTCTTCTGTTTACGGCCGCTATAGGCAAACTTGAGGCCGCGTTCGACGGCTTCCTGGGCTGCCTGGTAGAGCTTGGACTTGGTAAGGAAATATCCACTCGCGCGCTTGAGGATCTTCTTGCGGCGGTCATTGCGCTTGGTACTGCGTTTTACACGAGGCATGGCGGTTCCTTTTCACATCTGTGATGGGCGCTGTTTCGCGGCTGGAGGCAGGAGACATTGTGTCGATGTCAGACCTCTTCACACACGTGTTGCTGGCCGGACCACTACGGGTTTCGAAAAGTCCGCGGGGTTGAGGAACGCTCGACCTCATCCCAGAAGCTCTTCATGACTAAGAGCTTGATCCGGCAACGATCATTGAATCAGGCGTACGGAATCATCCGCAGCACCTTTGGCAGGTCGGCGTCCGAGACCAGCACCGTCCCACCGAGATGGCGCTTGGTCTTGGTCGCCTTCGAGGTAAGAATGTGGCGCATCTTGGTCTGGCCGCGCAGAACTTTGCCGGTACCAGTCTTCTTAAAGCGCTTCGCAGCGCCCTTGTGTGTCTTTAATTTAGGCATGGGTTTCCCTGCTCATTTCGCCGCTGTTCCGGCATTCCGTCAGTATACGGGAAAACTGGCGGAATAGGGCAGATTTCGCATCGACAGGCGCTCCGGATCAATCTCAACGTTCATGAATCCCGTTGATCCCGACACCCGCATTGGCCATGTCCACCTTAAAGTCGCCGATCTCGACCGTGCCCTCGCCTTTTACAACGGCGTGCTCGGCTTCCCTGTGACCATGCGGATGGGCAACTCCGCGGCCTTCCTGGCTGCCGGCGGGTATCACCATCATATCGGCCTGAATACCTGGGAGAGCAGCGGCGGCCGACGGCCGGCTCCGGGGTCGACCGGCCTGTACCACCTTGCAATTCTCTACCCGAGTCGCGCGGAGCTGGCAGACGCACTCCGGCGCGTCCTGGCGGCGGGTGTCCAGCTCGATGGCGCGTCGGATCACGGCGTCAGCCAGGCACTTTATCTCAATGACCCAGACGGCAATGGGGTCGAACTCTACTGGGACCGCCCGGTGGAGGAGTGGCCGAAGACGCCGGACGGCAGCTTGTCCATGTTCACCCGCCCGCTGGACCTGCAGGCCCTCCTGGCCGTTCGACGACTGTCTGCAGAGCAGCCGTCCGCCGGCTCGCCGGAACTATGAATTTCCGCATTCCTGCCGCGACAGAGATGTTGTTCCGGGACTAGAATTCGCTCCGTTGACAAGAGAGGCCGACAGTCGTTGGCTATCGCCGGCGTCATCCGATCCGGCTGATCAAGAAGGAGCAAAACGCATGGCTACAGTCACTGCAATTCGTCCCGGAGCCTTTGGCTTTCCGGTTGAAATCCGTAAGCAGTATCAAAATTACATTGGTGGCGAGTGGGTCAAGCCCGCATCCGGCGCCTACTTTGAAAACGTAACGCCAGTCACCGGCCAGGTGCTGTGCGAGATTCCGCGCTCGAATGCAGCGGATGTCGATCGGGCGCTCGATGCCGCGCATGCCGCGAAGACGGCCTGGGGCAAAACCTCTGTCGCCGAGCGCAGTCAGATGCTGAACCTGATTGCGCAGCGGATGGAAGACAATCTTGAGATGCTCGCGACGGTCGAGACCTGGGACAACGGCAAGGCCATCCGCGAGACCCTGGCCGCCGATCTGCCGCTGGCCATCGATCACTTCCGTTATTTTGCCGGCGTCATCCGTGCGCAGGAAGGCGGCATTTCCGAAATTGACGCAACCACGGTTGCGTACCATTACCACGAACCCCTCGGCGTCATCGGCCTGATTATTCCCTGGAACTTTCCGCTGCTGATGGCGACCTGGAAGCTGGCGCCGGCACTCGCCGCAGGCAACTGCGTGGTGCTGAAGCCGGCCGAGCAGACACCGCTGTCGATCCTCGTGCTGATGGAATTGATCGCCGACATCCTGCCGCCGGGCGTGCTGAATATCGTGAATGGCTTTGGTCTGGAAGCAGGCAAGCCGCTCGCTTCAAGTCCACGTATCCAGAAGATCGCGTTCACCGGCGAGACGACGACCGGCCGGCTGATCATGCAGTATGCCTCGCAGAATATTATCCCGGTGACGCTGGAACTTGGCGGCAAATCGCCGAATATCTTCTTCGCCGATGTGATGAACGAAGACGATGCGTTCTTCGATAAAGCGCTCGAAGGCTTCACCATGTTTGCGCTCAACCAGGGTGAAGTTTGTACATGTCCTTCGCGCGCGCTGATCCAGGAATCGATCTACGACAAGTTCATGGAGCGGGCGATCAAGCGGGTGCAGGCGATCCGGCAGGCCAATCCGCTGGATAAGACAACAATGATGGGCGCGCAGGCTTCGAGTGAGCAGATGGAGAAGATTCTGTCGTACATCGACATCGGCAAGCAGGAGGGCGCGGAGGTGCTGACAGGCGGTCATCGCGCGAAACTCGAGGGCGATCTGGCCGACGGCTTTTACATTGAGCCGACGATTTTCAAGGGCAATAACAAGATGCGCATCTTCCAGGAAGAGATCTTTGGGCCAGTGGTTTCCGTCACGACGTTCAAGAATGAAGAAGACGCTCTGACGATTGCCAATGACACGCTGTATGGTCTGGGCGCCGGCGTGTGGACGCGCGATGGAAACCGCGCCTACAACATGGGTCGCGAGATCAAGGCGGGTCGCGTGTGGACGAACTGCTATCACCTGTATCCGGCGCATGCAGCGTTCGGCGGGTATAAGCAGTCGGGCATTGGGCGTGAGAATCACAAGATGATGCTCGAGCATTATCAGCAGACGAAGAACCTGCTGGTGAGCTACAGCCCCAACAAGCTAGGCTTCTTTTAACGCTAGCCGGTACTGGCCGTACGGGCGGGCGCGGCGTTGCCGCTTATGCTCCCGTCGGTCGCATGCATTTTCGCAGGCCACAAAGGCGGTTGCCCCAGGTCTGGATTTTCAGACCTGGGGCACCCGCCGAGCCTCCGAACTAGGCCCAAGTCCCAAGTGCGAGACTTGGGCCACCTGCCTTCTCCTGAACGTCTCACGCTGAGTGATCAAATGACTACTGTAGGTTCCAGCATCAAGTCCGTCCTTCAGCAGGCGCCGGAACAGGTCGTCCGCACCGAAGCTGCAACTGTCTTGATGGACAAGCTCGAATCGATGCATGGGCCGCTGATGTTTCATCAGTCCGGCGGCTGCTGCGATGGCAGTTCGCCCATGTGCTATCCACGGGGCGAGTTCCTGGTCGGTGATAGTGACGTGCTGGTGACTACCCTTGAAGATGGAACGCCGTTTTACATGAGCCGCAGCCAGTTCGAATACTGGAAGCACACGCAGTTGATCCTTGATGTGGTGCCCGGACGCGGTGGCATGTTTTCGCTTGAAAACCCGGAGGGCGTGCGCTTCCTGATCCGGTCGCGGGTCTTCACGAATGACGAGATCGCGGCGTTACGTGCGGATGGCAGGATCTGAAAGAACGCTGCCCAACGCTTGCTAAGGCGCAACCGGCAGGTGTGTGGTATCTGCGGTAGTCAGTCCGGGCGCTACAATAGAAGGGATGTCGACGTCATCTATTTCGTCCGCAGTCACTGGCCAGTTCTCTGCCGACCTGGTGCAGATCAACCTCCAGCCGCGCAAGCCTGCACCCAAGCCGGAGTGGCTCAAGGCGCGTGCCCCGGTCGGCGATAATTTTCATTCGCTCAAGAAGCTGGCGCGCGACCTGAACCTGCATACCGTCTGCGAGAGCGCGCACTGTCCGAACATCGGCGAGTGCTGGAACCATAAGACTGCGACGTTCATGATGCTGGGCAATACCTGCACGCGCCGCTGCGGTTTTTGCGCCGTGCCCAAAGGGCGTCCCGACGCCATTGACTTCGACGAACCACGCCGCGTGGCCGAAGCAGTTGCCGTCCTCGGGCTGAAGCATGCCGTGATTACAAGCGTGAACCGCGACGACGATATTCTCGGGGGTGCACGGGCTTTTGCGCTGGTGATCGAAGAGATCCGTCAGCAGGCGCCGGGCTGCCAGGTGGAAGTGCTAATCCCTGATTTCCAAGGCCGCGAAGATGCCATTCGGATCGTTGTCGATGCGCATCCTGAAGTACTGAACCACAATACCGAATCGGTGCCGCGACTCTATCGCGCAGTCCGCTCTGGTGCGCGTTATGAGCGCACGCTGCGACTGCTTGAGTTCTCGAAAGAGGTGGATTCAACCGTCGTTACCAAGTCAGGCGTGATGGTGGGTCTGGGCGAAGAGACGCATGAATTGCTCGACGTGTATAAAGATCTTGCGGCTGTCGGCACAGATATCCTGACGATTGGCCAATACCTGAGGCCATCGAAAGATCACCTGCCGATGACCCGCTACTACACGCCGGATGAGTTCATTTACATGCGCGAAGAGGCATTGAAGATGGGCTTCCGCCATGTAGAATCCGGTCCGCTGGTGCGCTCGAGTTATCACGCGCACGAACAGGCTGCAAGCACGGGCCTGTCGGTGGTTTCGTAGGAGAACGTTTATGGTGAGCATCGCGAACACGATCGTATCCGTTGAAGAGTACCTGCATACTGTGTACAAGCCGGATGTCGACTATGTTGACGGAAAAGTCGAGGACCGCAACGTGGGTGAATACGATCACAACTCGCTGCAGATGGCGTTGGCGAGATACTTCAGCAACCGGCGTTTCGAATGGAACATTCGCATCGTCCAGGAACAGCGCATGCAGATCACGCCTACACGCTACCGCGTTCCTGATACAGTTCTTTTCTCACGCGACCTGCAGCCGGAGCAGATCTTCACGCGTCCGCCGATCGTCTGTATTGAAGTGCTGTCTCCCGAGGACCGGCTAACACGCATGCAGACCAAAGTGCAGGACTACTTCAACATGGGCGTTCATGCAGTCTGGATTCTGGACCCCCAAAAGAAAATTGGACTCAACTGCCCCCCAGGAAACCAGGCGGAGTGGCGTGAAGAGAGTCACTTCACTGTCGATGGGACCCGTATCGAAATGGTGCTGCCTGCTGTGTTCGCGGAAGTAGATTGATCTGTACAGGATCGCTTCCGGCTGGAAAGCGAGTCCTCCTTTACAATCTCTCTTGGTAGATTCGTTCGAGAGGTAAGCATTCATCATGGCAGTTTCCGCAATGTCCGCAATTCCCGCACTTAAAGAAGCGCAGCAGTTCGTTAAATCGCGCATGGAAAAGGCGGTGAATGATTTCCGCTCCAACCTCGCCTCCACACGCACCGGCCGCGCCAATGTGCAGATGCTCGACCAGGTACGCGCTCTGTATTACGGAGCGGAGACGCCGCTGAACCAGCTTGCACAGCTTTCGACGCCGGATGCGCAGACGATCGTGATCCAGCCCTTCGATCCTTCAGCGATCGCCGAGATTGAAAAGGCGCTGCGTCTCGCCGACTCCAGCTATAACCCGCAGAATGATGGCAAGCTGATCCGTCTGAAGATGCCGGCGATGAATGAAGAGCGTCGTCTGCAGGTAGTGAAGCAGTTGAACCGTGAACTGGAAGAGCACCGGACCGGCATCCGCAATGTACGCCGCGACGGCAATGAAATGATCAAGAAGGCAGCGAAAGATAAACTGATTTCCGTTGATGAAGAGAAACGCTCTCTCGAAGAAGTGCAGAAGATAACGGATGAAGAGATCAAGCGCATGGAAGAATTGTGCAAGTCGAAAGAAAAAGAAGTGATGCAGGTGTGAACGCACAGTCTTGCGTTTAATTTTTCCAGTAAATGGAAGTTGCACGCACCAGGGGTCGGCCATTCGCAGGAATGTTCGACCCTTTTGTTTTGCGGTTCATTGATCGCAACCTTCGTCACACGCAGATAAGACTCATTCCGGAAAGCATGGCGCGATCAAAGTTCTCTCGTCCAGGGTAATGGCCTGCTATCGTTCTTGAAACAGCCCCCGTCTGCCTGAAAAGGTAAGAAGGCGCGGCGCTTGGGTCCGCAGGAGTGAATGATTGAGCGACAACACGCAGGATCGAAGGGACCTGAGGCCAGATGCCTCTTCTGCAATACGTATTGAATCGGGAGTGGCGGAATCGCCAGAGGAGCGCAGGCGCCGGCCGTGGGTAGGGATTGTCATCGTCCTGCTCGCCATCGTTCTGATCGTGGTGCTGATTGCGCATAAGCCGAAAGATACAAAGAACGCCGCGTTCGATCAGCCGCAGATTGCCACGATTAAAGTGGCGACCGTCCATACCGGCGACATTGGCTTATATGTGGAAGCACTCGGCACTGTCACGCCCCTCTCCACTGTCAATGTGTATAGCCAGATCACCGGCAAGGTGATGGCCGTGAACTATCGCGAAGGCCAGATGGTGCACAAGGGGCAATCGTTGATTGAAGTGGATCCGCGTCCTTACGAAGCACAATTGGAAGAGGCACAGGGCACGCTCGAACACGATCGCGGCTTGCTGGCGCAGGCCAGGATTGATCTCGCACGATATCAGAAGGCATCCGCGCTGAATGCAATCGCTCGGCAGACCCTTGAGGACCAGGAGCAGGCCGTCGTGCAATACCAGGGCACTGTTCGCAATGACGAAGGCCAAGTGAAATACGCGCAGGTGCAGCTGAGCTACTGTCACCTGGATGCCCCGGCTTCAGGACGTGTGGGATTGCGGCTGGTGGATCCGGGCAACACGATTTTTTCAGGCAGTTCAAACGCGCTGGTCGTCATCACGCAGTTGCAACCGATCAGCGTTGTCTTCAATGTGGCCGAAGACAATCTCGATAAAGTACGCGGCCAGATACTGCATCGTAAGGCGTTGCCGATAGATGTCTTTGATCGCTCGCAGCAGGCGAAGCTGGCCAGTGGTTCATTGCTGACTCTCGACAACCAGGTGGATACGACGACCGGCACCGTGCGCTTCCGGGGAGAGTTCGCAAATAAAGATCTGACATTGTTTCCTAATCAATTTGTCAACACACGCCTGCTGGTCGACACATTAAAGAACACGATGCTGGTCCCCAGCGCGGCCGTTCAGCGCAATGGCGTTCAGACTTTCGTCTACCTGGTGAACGGTGACACGGTCAAGACGCACGACATTACTGAGCTCACCTCGGACGGGACAGTGTCGGCGGTTCAGGGAGTAGCTCCGGGCGATGAGGTCGCCATCACCGGCTTCGACAAATTGCAGGACGGCGCAAAAATCACCGTGCAGGCGTCTTCGAGTGACAACGCTAATGAGGGTTCGCCGGCCGCGGCTGCCGCGAACACATTGTCAGGAAAGCAGGGTGGAGGAGCGCGTTGAATCCTTCTCGCACCTTCATATTGCGGCCTGTCGCGACGGCGTTGCTGATGCTCGCGATCCTGGTCGTGGGTCTTGCGGCGTATACCACCCTGCCGGTATCTGCGTTGCCGCAGGCGGATTATCCGACGATACAGGTGCAGACGTTTTATCCCGGAGCAAGTCCACAGGTGATGTCATCCGCGGTGACAGCGCCACTCGAGCGGCAGTTCGGCCAGGTCGCTGGACTTACGCAGATGACATCGACCAGTTCAGATGGCAGCTCGATTATCGTGCTGCAGTTTTCGCTCAGTCTGAATATTGATGTTGCCGAGCAGGAAGTGCAGGCAGCGATCAACGCGGCCCAGGGTTACCTGCCGACTGATCTGCCGGTGCCGCCGGTCTATAGCAAATCAAATCCCGCGGATACACCTGTCCTTACGCTCGCGCTCACTTCAAAAGTCATGCCGCTTTCGCGTGTTGAAGACCTGGTGGACACGCGGCTGGCTCCGAAGATTTCGCAGCTCAGCGGAGTTGGCCTGGTGACGATCAGCGGCGGTCAGAAGCCTGCCGTTCGTATCCAGGCGAATCCAGTCGCGCTGGCTTCATACGGCATCGGGCTTGAAGATCTGCGCAATGCCCTGACAGCGGAAAGTGTGAACTCGGCGAAGGGCAGCTTCGATGGCCCGGCGCAGAATTTCCAGATCAATGCCGATGACCAGCTACTCTCAAGCGCTGGTTATCGCGACCTGGTAGTTGCGTATAAAAACGGCGCGCCGGTGATGCTGACCGATGTGGCGCGCATCAGCGATGGCATTGAGAACACCAAGCTCGCAGCGTGGATGAATGAGACGCCGGCAGTCATCGTCAACATTCAACGGCAGCCCGGCGCCAACACGATTGAAGTCGTGAAGAGCATTGAGGAGCTGCTGCCGAAACTGCAGACGACGCTTCCCGCTTCCATCAAGCTGACTGTATTGACCGACCGCACCAACACCATTCGCGCGTCGGTTGCCGACGTTGAGTTCGAACTGATGCTGACGATTGCACTGGTCATCACGGTCATTTTTATTTTTTTGCGGAACCTGTCGGCGACCGTCATCCCCAGCGTGGCCGTGCCTCTTTCCCTGATCGGCACATTCGCAGCGATGGATGCGCTCGGATACAGCCTGAACAATCTCACGCTGATGGCATTCACTATCTCGACCGGCTTTGTCGTCGATGACGCCATCGTGATGATTGAAAACATCTCGCGCTATCTCGAAGAGGGATTACCGCCGCTTGAGGCCGCCTTGAAAGGTGCGCAGCAGATTGGGTTCACCATCATCTCGCTGACCGTTTCCCTGATTGCCGTCCTGATTCCCTTGCTGTTCATGGGCGACATCGTCGGCAGGCTCTTTCGCGAATTTGCAGTCACGCTCAGCGTCACTATCCTGATCTCGGCCATCGTTTCGTTGACCCTCACACCGATGATGGCTGCGCGTATCCTGCGGCATAAGAAAGAGTCAGAACAATCGCGCTTTTATCACTGGTCGGAGGGCGTCTTCAAACGGCTTATCGCAGCCTATGGACGCAGTCTCCGCATTGTGCTGCGTTTTGAAGTGCTGGCGCTCCTGGTAGCCGCGGCGATGCTGGTGCTCACGATCTTCCTCTACATCGAAATTCCAAAAGGCTTTTTCCCCACGCAGGATACCGGCATTATCCAGGGCATCTCGCAGGCACCCGAGTCCATTTCATTTACTGCGATGACGCGCAAGCAGCAGCAGCTGGCGCATGTCATCCTGCAGGACCCGGCGGTCGCGAGCCTTTCATCTTTCATTGGAGCAGACGGCACGAACACTACGTTGAACAGCGGGCGTATTCAGATCAACCTCAAGGATCCATCGGTGCGGTTGGCGAGCGCTACTGCTGTCATCCATCGCCTGCAGCGAAGCCTGCAGCAGGTGCCGGGCATCCAGCTCTTCATGCAACCGGTGCAGGATCTTACCGTAGACGATCGTGCGAGCCGTACCGAGTATCAGTACACCCTTGAAGATCCAGATCCGACGGAACTGAGTGCCTGGACAAACAAGCTTACAGATGCGATGCGCAAGCTCCCGCAGGTAGCCGACGTAGCGACGGACGACCAGCCGAACGGCGTGATGGCGCAACTGGCCTATGATCGCGCAACGGCTTCACGACTCAACATCACGGCCGACGATATCGATTCGACGCTGTACGATGCGTTCGGACAGCGGCAGATCAGCACACTCTATACACAATCGAACCAGTACCACGTGATCCTTGAAACGCTGCCGTCCTTTCAGAAGGACCCGAAGAAGCTCGACAGCATTTATCTGCAGGGCTCGGCATCCACTTCAGCCACGACCACAACGACAACCGGCCGCACGTCGACAGGCGGGACGAGCGGCGCAGTGTCAACGCTCAATGCTTCGTCCACCAGCGGTTCGACCACTACGCAATCAACCCCGCTGGCAAACGCCAGTACAAGCGCAACCACGCTGTCGCAGAGTAATGGCGCCAGTACAGGCAATGGATTGAGCTCGACCACGGTGAATGCTTCAACGGGTAGTGCCGGCGGCTCGGGTGGCAGCACGGGCAGCGGCTCCAATCTTTCGTCCACCACGCCAGCGAGCACTCTCTCGACATCGTCATCAAGCGGCAATGGCAGCGCCTCCACCAGCAGCTTGCCCACGCCTGTACCGCTCGGAGCATTCGCACATTTCGAGACGAAGCGATCGCCGCTCACCATCACGCACCAGGGACAATTCCCCGTTGTGACCGTTTCATTCAATGTCGCCGATGGCTCATCCCTCGGGCAGGCCATCGATGCGATTGATAACACCGTCACGAAGCTGAATATCCCGGCGAGTGTGCAGACCAGCTACCAGGGCACGGCCGCGGCATACAAGGGCATCGGCGCGAACGAAGCGTTGCTGATCCTGGCGGCACTCCTCGCGGTCTATATCGTACTCGGCGTTTTGTACGAGAGCTTCATCCATCCAATCACGATTCTTTCAACGCTTCCTTCTGCCGGCGTGGGCGCGTTGCTCGCACTGAGACTCTTTGGACAGGACCTGAATGTCATTGCTGTCATCGGCATCATCCTGTTGATCGGCATCGTGAAGAAGAACGGCATCATGATCGTCGACTTCGCGCTCGATGCAGAGCGGACGCGTGGAATGAATTCAGTCGACGCAGTTTTCGAAGCATCCCTGCTGCGTTTTCGGCCGATCATGATGACAACACTCGCCGCCCTCTTCGCAGGACTGCCGCTCGCATTTGGTTCCGGAATTGGAGCCGAGCTCAGGCGACCGCTTGGCATCGCGATGGTCGGCGGTCTGCTCGTAAGCCAGGTGTTGACACTGTATACGACGCCCGTCATCTACATCTTCTTTGACCGGCTGGCGAATCGTTTCACGGGCCGCGCGAAACGAAGCAGCCACGCGCAACCCGCGGCAGGCGAAGCATGAATATTTCTGCCCCCTTCATTCGCCGGCCGGTGGCTACAACGCTGCTGACTGCAGCGATTGCGATCGCGGGCATACTGGCTTTCGTTCATCTGCCGGTGTCATCTTTGCCGCAGGTTGATTTTGCAACCATAACTGTTGCTACTACCCTGCCCGGCGCAAGTCCCGAGGTCATGGCGTCATCCATTGCAACACCGCTCGAGCGGCAGTTCGGACACATAGCGGGGGTCACACAGATGACCTCATCGAGCACGCTCGGTGTTGTCTCGGTAACCCTGCAATTTGATTTCACACGGGATGTCGACGGTGCCGCGCGTGATGTTGAAGCCGCTATCAATGCGGCTCGTACGTATCTGCCGGCGAACCTTCCGGCCAATCCTACATACAGAAAAATAAACTCGGCAGTAGCGCCGGTAATGGTGCTCGACCTTACTTCGCCGCTGCATGGCCGGGGGGAACTGTATGACACCGCGTCTTCAATCATCCAGCAGAAGCTTTCGCAGGTTCCGGGGGTGGGACAGGTGCAGGTTGCCGGAAGTTCTCTGCCTGCAGTCAGGATTGAGGTTGATCCGCAACAGCTGAACAGCTATGGCCTGGGCATGCAGGACATCGCGCGCGTGTTGAGCGAACAGAATTCAAACCGGCCGAAAGGTCAACTGTCTGATGAGACGACTACCGCAGACATCGGTGCTAACGATCAGATCTCCAAGGCGAAAGATTATGCGCCATTGGTGATTGGCAGCGCGCATGGAAAAGTACTGCGGCTGAGCGATGTGGCACGCGTGTACGATTCGACCCAGACGCTGCGATCAGCAGGCTTCATGAATCAACAGCCCGCGATCGTGTTGCTCGTGTTCCGTTTGCCCGGCGCAAATGTCATCGACACGGTGGACCGTATCAAGGCAGTGTTGCCTTCCGTCCGCGCATCCATTCCCGCGGCCGACACGCTTTCAACCATCACTGATTTAACGACAACGATCCGCGCTTCCGTGCATGATGTGGAGCGGTCGCTGATCATCTCCATCATTCTTGTCGTGTCCGTTGTCTTCGTCTTCCTGCGCAGCGCGCGGGCCACGCTCATCCCGGGTGTTGCGGTGACGGTGTCGCTCATCGGCACCTTCGCCGTCATGTATCTCGCACATTTCAGCCTCGACAATCTTTCGCTGATGGCGCTGACCGTATCGACTGGCTTCGTGGTCGACGACGCCATCGTGGTGATGGAAAATATCACCCGGCTCATCGAACAGGGCATGCCGCCGATGCAGGCGGCATTTCAAGGTGCGCAGGAGATCGGCTTTACTGTCCTCTCGATGAGCCTGTCTCTCATCGCGGTATTCGTGCCCATCCTTTTCATGGGCGGCATCGTCGGCCGGCTGTTTCACGAGTTCGCCTTCACGCTTGCGACATCGATTGCCGTGTCGATGGTCATCTCGCTCACCGTGACGCCGATGATGTGTTCGCGGATGCTTAAACCGCATGCCGGCGTGAAGCATAACGCTCTTTACAGATGGAGCGAGCGAGGCTTTGACCTGCTGCTCGAAGGCTATCGGCGCAGCCTGGTCTGGGCGCTGCGCAACCCGGCGTTGGTGATTGCGATCCTGATCGTGACACTAGGCCTGAACGTTGTGCTGGTCGGACGTGTGCCGAAAGGCTTTTTTCCTTTGCAGGATACTGGCAACCTGCAGGGCGGTATTCAGGGTTCGCAGGATGCGTCGTTTCACTCGATGAGTGATTCGGTTCTTGACGATGAGAAGGTGGTGCAGGCTGATCCCGCGGTACAGAATGTGATCGGGTTTACCGGCGGCCAGGGTGGTCCGGGCGGTGGTGCGAGCAACACTGGTTTCATGTTCGTCAGCCTCAAGCCGCTGGCGGACCGCGGCATCAGTGCGGCGGCGGTGGTGGATCGTCTACGGCCAAAACTCGCAAAGCTTACCGGCGCGTCAACCTTTCTACAGGCCTCGCAGGATCTTTCTGTTGGCGGTCGACAGAGCAACGCCGCGTATCAATATCAACTCTCGGCGGACACGGTAGAGGATCTGTCTTCGTGGGGGCCGCGGCTCTACAACGAGATGCGTAAGATGCCGCAGTTGAAGGATGTCACGACTGATCAGCAGAATAACGGACTACAGATGCTGCTCAGCTACGATCGACCGACAGCGGCAAGGTTTGGCATCACTCCGCAGGCTATTGATAACACTTTGTACTTGAACTACGGTGAGGCGGAGGTTTCTACGATCTACACTTCGCTGAACCAGTACTACGTGGTGCAGGAAGCCGCGCCGCAGTTCCTGCTTAGTCCGAAGACATTGAAGTCGACGTTCATTCATCCCGAGGGCGGAGGCTCGGTGCCGCTGAATGCAGTCAGCACGGCGAAAGCATCGACGTCATCGCTCGCTATCAACCACTCTTCATTTTTTCCTTCGGTTACAGTTGCCTTCAATCTCGCGCCAGGCGTTTCACTTGGAGAGGCGACGAAACTCATCGAGCAGATGGAGCAGCGCATCGGCGTACCGTCTTCCATTCGCGGCACATTTGCAGGGACAGCGCAGGCTTTCCAGAAATCACTGGCGACGGAACCATTGCTGATTGTGACGGCGCTGCTCGCTATCTACATTGTGCTCGGTATTTTGTATGAAAGCCTGGTGCATCCGATCACAATTCTCACTACGCTTCCATCAGCAAGCGTGGGCGCAGTGCTGGCGCTGATCCTGTTTCACAGTGAACTGGATGTGATCTCGTTGATCGGCATCATCCTGCTCATCGGCATCGTGAAAAAGAATGCCATCATGATGATCGACTTCGCCCTGCAGGCTGAGAGGCTCGAAGGCAAGAATACGCGCGATGCAATTTTCGAAGCGTGCATGCTGCGCTTCCGCCCGATCCTGATGACGACTATGGCGGCGCTCTTTGGTGCACTGCCACTGGCTTTTGGGACCGGCACTGGTTCCGAGTTGCGCCGGCCGCTGGGTGTTGCCATTGCCGGCGGCCTGCTCTTCAGCCAGGTCCTGACACTCTATACGACGCCGGTCATCTATCTTTACTTCGACAAGATCAGCACGCGCTTTGGCCGCCGCAGTGCCGGTGGTCTGCATGCTTCACACGCAGCTGGTGACTAGGCGCGTTCGGCCGCAGCAGATGCGATGTTGATTTCAACAGCTTGTTCTCCAAGCCGGGGATGCTTCGCTGTCAGCTTCACTTTGCCAGTGCTCTCCTTCGCGCGAATCCAGACTGCGCCGTGTCCTCCAAAGAGTGCAAAAGGATTGTCGCCGATCAACTCCGCGGGTCCCTCGAGGGTAAGCGTGATCGGATCGTTGGCGTATGGCCTGATGTTTCCATACTCATCCGTGACGCGCATGACAACGCGCGTGGTGTCGGCCCCGTCGGCCATCAATTCAGCATCATCGGGTAGCAGAACAAATTTCTGGTCGACGCCCTGGCCGGACATATATTTTGTCGCAACGAGTTTACCGCCGATGTAGCCCTCAATGCGCAGGTCGCCAAAATCCTGCTTGACGTCTGCGACGTTGAAGCTGAAGGGTGCGTATTTCAGATGTGGAAATTGCTGCCGGTCGGGATCGCCTTCGGCCACCTGCACCCAGTCGCCTTTGTCCTTGCTCTTGTAAGCGAGCTTTACGTGTTCGCAGTTTGAGCAGACCATCGCAATACTGAAATGCGTGGCTTCATCACTTGAAGCCCAATGAAAAGCGGGCTCAAGGACGACTGCTTTTTCAGGCGCGATCTGCGACATGTAGAAACTTGCGGCTGGCTTGGGTTCGCGGAAGATATCGGACACGCCGTGATAGCAGATGCGATCGCCAGCGCCAAAGTCGTAGTGCGTGTTGTAGTCGAAGGCGCACCAGCCGATGCCGCCGGCATACTGCGGGTTCGATGCCAGCTGATCATGCACGCGCGCGTGGCGAATGGTGTGTTCACGATGACGCTCATCATCATCAATCTGCTTGACAGGATAAGTATGGCCAACGAACTCGGTGTTGAGATATTTGCCATGAATCGGCGGCTTGAGCGGCCAGCCAAAATCATTCATGGTAAACACATCTTCAAGAAACTCCGATTCCTGGAAGTAGCGGATACCACCCGTCTGCCGCGAAGGGTCGAGCTGGTGGGCAAGCGCGTTTGTGCGAGTGTAGAAATCGTGGTTGTCGCGCGACTCGTTGATGCGCACGCCCCAGAGAATGATGGAAGGATGGTTCCAGTCGCGGCGAATCATGCGGCCAACGTTGTCGACAGAAATATCCTGCCATGGCAGCGGTCCGATGTGCTGCCAGCCGGGAATCTCTTCGAGCACGAGCAGGCCAATCTCATCACAGGCATCGAGGAAATGGCGCGACTGCGGATAGTGCGAAGTGCGCACGATGTTGGTATGCAATTGATGCTTGAGCAGGAGCGCATCGCGACGCTGCACACGCGCCGGCATCGCCTGTCCAACGAAGGGGAAGGTCTGGTGACGGTCCAGTCCGCGCAGCTTGATGATGTTGCCATTCAGCGAGAAGCCCTGATCGGTAAACATGGCCTCGCGAAAGCCAAAACGCCGCGTTTGTTCGTCCACTAGTTTGCTGCCATGCAGAAGCCGGAGGCGCAGCGTGTAGAGGTTCGGATTGTCGAGGTCCCACAACTCGACCTTATCGATCGAAGGAAATGAAAGCGTCAGCTTCTCAGGTTCACTCGCCTTCGCAGGAAGCGGCTGCTCGTGTTTCGTTGTCCCGAGCGAAGTATCGCCATGCAGAAGTGTTGCTTCTATCGTTATTGCTTTGGTGGGATAACCGGTGTTCTGCAGATAGTATTCGACGTCGAGCCGGGGAGCCGCGAGAACATTTTTGGTCCGCGCAACCATGTTCTCGATGAAGACCTGCGGCACAATCCGCAACGAGACTTCGCGATAGATACCGCCGAAAGTCATGTAGTCAATCTGGTAGCCGAATGGCGGGATATCAGCGCGCTCGGTAGAGTCGACTTCGACCGACAAAACGTTGTCGCCTGCGTAGTCGACATGCGGTGTCAGATCGAATGAAAATGGCGTGTAGCCGCCCTTGTATTCCCCAAGCTTTTTTCCGTTGATGTACACGGTCGATGCCGTCATGACGCCTTCAAAGTCAACGAAAATGTTATTGCCCCTGGCCTCCGGCGGAAGTTTGAAGTGACGTCGATAGACCGAGATGAACTCGTAGTCTTTATCGTCAAACGCGTGCCAGGAAAGCTTGATGTTGGTGTGCGGGATCACTACTTTTTCGAAGTTTGCGTCGTCGAAGGTGCGTTCATGCGCGCCCTCTACGACGCGCGGGGAGTAGAGCCAGCCGCGATTAACGGGAAGATCCAGTCTTCCTGTCTCCATGGATGAAGGCTGCTGGGCTGGCAGATTCGCAGAAAAGGAAGCAGTTGCAACCAGGGCACTACCGGACTTCAGAAAATCACGACGATCCATGACGCTTCTCCAACGTGGTTCTTGGGTGAAGAGCCATGCTATCTCATTTGCGTCACGGTTAGCTTCTACTGCGAGGAAGCGACCGGTTACTGCCAGCGCGTGGTGTGTTGTGCCAGCCACCAGCACGGCACGTAGCCAGCTTGCGGGAACAGGCTGCGCGCGCATTGCTGCGGCTGCGTTCCCATGTAGTCGTATTCCGCCTTGTTGCCTTTGAGCGGCGTTGAAAGATACTGCTCCACCTGGAAGGTCTTGTAGGCGGTTCCATTCGATGCGCGGACGCGCAGCAGGCCCCAGTCTCCGGCATACAAGAGCAGGACCAGCGCGAGCAGTGTTTGCACAATGGTGCCGATTCGTCTCATGCCCTCGCTTAATCCCTTTCCTGTTATCGGTCGAGCGTCGTGTCTGCCTTTGTTGGGCTCTGCGTCACCTGGTGCGCAGTGGGCAGCTGCGAAGTATCCCAGCCGCCACCAAGTGCCTGGATCAGTTCTACCGCCGCCGTCATCTGTTCCACCTGAAGTGTGGCGAGTGTCTGCTGATTGTTCAGCAGCGTCGTCTGCGCTGTCACTACATTTACATACGGATCGATTCCGGTGTCATACCGGGCGTATTCAAGCTTGATGTAGGTCTCGGCCGACTGCACTGCCTCCTGCTGCTGCTTGATCTGGTTGCTGTAGATGCGGACTGCAGCCAGGTAATCCTCGACCTGCTGGAAAGCAGTAAGGACAGTCTGACGGTAGGACGCGACATCAGCATTATAGATAGCCTTGTACTGGTTGAGTTCAGCACGAAATAGGCCGCCATCGTAGACCGTCTGGCTGAAGCTTGGACCTACCGACCAGAAGCGGCTTGGCCAGTCAAACCAGTGCTTGAATGTGGACGCTTCGAAGCCTCCGTCGGCTGTCAAAGTCAGTGACGGAAGGAACGCAGCATAGCCGATGCCAATCTCGGCATTTGCGGACGCCATCGTTCGTTCCGCTGCCGCAACATCGGGTCGCCGCTGCAGTAATGCAGAGGGCATTCCGAGCGGAATAGGTGGCGGTGCAACCAGCATGGGCTTCTCCGGAATGGAAAAGTCGGAAGCATTCTTTCCGATGAGCATCGCGATCGCGTGTTCATACTGCGCCCGCGCCACCTGCAGATTGGTGGTTACAGCCTGTTCCGTCTGCAGAGTGTTCTGGGCTTCCACGACCGATATCTGATCACCGACGCCCGTGTCGTATTGGTTCTTGGTGTACTCGAGTGACTTCCTGTCCGCCTCTAACGTGTCTTTGTATACCTTGACCAGTGCATCCTGGCCCCGGACCTCGAAGAAGTATTCGGCGAGGGATGCCTGCTCGGTGAGCCGTTCATTTTCGAGGTCAGCGGCACTCAACTGGGCTGCAGCCTGCTCCTCTTTCACATAGTTGCGGACCTTGCCCCACAGGTCCGGTTCCCATGAGATATCGAGCGGCGCCGACCACAGGGTGCTCTCGGAGCCGGTGTTCGTGGCGACACTGTTGCCAGTCGTTGTGCCGCCACCGGTTGCCGTCCCGGTTCCGGTCGAGCCGACCACGGTGCTCGAGTTCTTCAGGTTGGATGAAGAGCGTTGCCGATTGAAGCTCGGACCCACCGTCACTGTCGGAAAATATTCCGAACGCGCCTGGCGAACCAGCGCACGCGCTTCCATATAGTTCTCGAAATACTGCCGGATATTCTGGTTGTTGATGTTCAGCTGGTCTTCCAGCGCGTTCAGTTCAGGATCGCCAAAGATCTCCCACCATTTACCGCGCAGCATCGCATCGCTGGGCGCGGCGACCTGCCAGCCATCGCCACTCTGCGGCGTCTCTTTATAGGCGATGGGGGGAGCCTGCGCTGGTGGGGGAACGTGATATTTGGGGCCGACCGTACAGCCGGTAAGCAGGGCAGCAGAAAGTGCAACAGATGCCAGGGCGAAGCTGCGTATTTGTTTAATTTTTGTCATTGTCATGGCGTAACCTCGCCAACTTCAGGGTGAAAGTCATCATGGGTCTTGCCTGCCATGCGCAGCCGTAATTTGTCGAGCGTAAGGTAGACCACCGGCGTGGTATAGAGCGTCAGGAGCTGGCTGACAATCAATCCCCCCACAATGGTAATGCCTAGCGGGCGCCGGAGTTCAGAACCGGTACCCGTGCCGAAAGCCAGTGGCAGCGCGCCAAACAAGGCCGCCATGGTGGTCATAAGGATGGGACGGAAGCGGAGTATGCAGGCCTCGAAGATCGCATCGCCCGTGCTTTTGCCTTCGAGCCGCTCCGCCTGCAGCGCAAAGTCGATCATCATGATGGCGTTCTTCTTCACGATGCCGATCAGCAGCACAATGCCGATGATCGAGATCACATTCAGGTCGATTTTAAAGATCATCAGCGCGAGCATGGCACCGACGCTGGCCGAGGGCAAGGTGGAAATAATGGTAAGCGGGTGCACCAGGCTTTCGTACAGGATGCCCAGCACAATATACACAGCGAGCAGTGCCGTCAGGATGAGATACGGTTCGGTGCTCAGCGAAGCCTGGTAGGCCTGCAGCGTGCCGGCGAAGAAGCCGCGCACTGTGCCCGGTGTGCCGAGCCGCTGTTTCAACTGATCGATCTCTCGCGTTGCATCACTCAGCGACAATCCGGGCGCCAGGTTAAACGACACAGTCACCGATGGGAAAAGGCCCGTGTGATTGACGGTCAGCGGCGTGGTGCCGGAGTGGTCTTTCGTAAACGCCGCCAGTGGTACTTCGCCACTCGTTGATGTGTGGAAGTAGATGGAATTGAAGCCGGCCGGGGTCTGCAGATATTGCGGCGCCACTTCGAGCACTACATAATACTGGTTCAGCTGCGTGTAAATGAGCGATGCCAGCGATTGGCCAAACGCGTCGTAGAGCGTACTGTCGATTGCCGATGGCGTCAGACCGAGACGTGAGGCCGTGTTGCGGTCATAGAAAAGCTGTTCATCCAGACCGCCATTCTGCTGGTCGGAGTTCACATCCTCAAAGCCGGGCAGCGTCTTCATCTGCTTTAAAAGGATCGGTCCCCAGGTGGAAAGGTCCTGAATGTTGTCCGACTGGATGGTGTATTGGTAGAGCGCATTACTACTGCGGCCGCCAATGCGAAGATCCTGCGCGGCCTGCAGGAACGCGGATGCGACCGGGAGCCGGTTGAGCTTCGGCCGCAGGCGGTTGATGACTTCCATTGCGCCCACTTTGCGCACGTTCAGCGGCTTGAGCGCGATATAGATGAAGCCGCCGTTGGTCTGGCCGCCGCCGGTGTAGGCATTCACGTTAGCAACCGCCGGATCATGCGTGATCACGTTCACCAGCTGGCGTACCGAGTTATCCATGGCGGGGAAAGAAGCGTCCTGCGGGCCCTGGACGCCGCCGACCAGAGCACCCGTGTCCTGCTGCGGGAAAAATCCTTTCGGAATCTTGATCACCAGCACCACGTTGAGCGCCACCGTCAGAAACAGGACGATCAACATGAGTGCGGAATTATCCAGTGCCCACAGCAGGGAATGACGGTAGACAGAGAGGAGCCAGTCGAAGCTTCGCTCGCTCGCCCTGTAGAGGAAATTATGTTTTTTGTTGTGCGGCTCGGCCTTGAGCAGGTGTGCGCACATCATCGGTGTGGTCGTGAGTGAAATGACCATGGACACTACGATGGCGGTCGAAAGGGTTACAGCAAACTCGCGAAATAGCCGGCCGACGATGCCGCCCATCAGCAGGATGGGAATGAAGACGGCAATGAGCGACATGCTGATGGAAAAAACAGTGAAGCCAATCTCCTTTGAACCCTTTAGGGCAGCGGCGACGGGCGTCATCCCCTGCTCCAGGTAGCGCGAGATATTCTCCATCACCACGATGGCGTCATCGACGACGAAGCCGGTCGAAATAGTGAGCGCCATCAGCGACAGGTTATCCAGGCTGTAACCCAGCAGGTACATGACAGCGAATGTCCCGATGAGCGAAACAGGGACTGCTACTGCAGGGATAAACGTCGCGCGGGCGTTGCGCAGAAAGATGAAGACGACAACAATCACGAGCACGATCGAAAGGATGAGCGTGCTTTCGACATCGTCCACAGATGCACGGATCGTGGTCGTCCGGTCCAGGACCACGGTACTGTGGATGCCCTGCGGGATGGAGGCTTCAATCGATGGCAACTCGGCCTTGACGCGTTCATTCGTCTGAATGATGTTGGCGCCGGGCTGCCGGAAGATGATCACGGTCACTGACGGAATGCCGTTCAGATAGCCGGCGGTGCGCACGTTCTGCACGCCGTCCGTCACCTCGGCTACGTCTTCCAGCCGGATGGCAGCGCCGTGATAGTAGCCGACGACCAGTGGTTTGTACTGTGCCGCCTTCGAGATCTGGTCGTTCGTAATGATGTCTGACGTGTTGCGGCCGTTGGTGATCTGACCGCGCGCCATGTCAGAGTTCTGCAGGCTCAGCATTGATTGCACATCGGTCAGCGCGAGTCCAAAGCTGTTGAGCTTCGTCGGGTCGACATCCACCCGTACGGAAGGCAGCGAACTGCCACCGACCACCACCTGGCCCACGCCCTGGATCTGCGAAAGCTTCTGCTCCATGATGGTCGAGGCCGCGTCATACATCGCGCCCTTGTCCAGCTTGTTCGAAGTCAGGCCGAGAATCATGATCGGTGCATCAGCCGGATTGACTTTTCGGTAGGTCGGATTGCCCGGCAGATTTGCCGGCAGGTAGGCGCGGGCCGCATTGATGGCGGCTTCGACGTCACGCGCCGCGCCATCGATGTTTCGGCTCAGGTCGAACTGCAGCGTCACACTGGTACTGCCAAGCGAACTGGCCGAAGTCATTTCCGTGACGCCGGCGATGTGGCCAAACTGCCGCTCGAGCGGCGTCGCTACCGAGGACGCCATGATGTTCGCGCTCGCGCCTGACAGGCCGGCATTCACGCTGATGGTGGGAAAGTCCACCTGGGGCAATGGCGAAACGGGAAGAACTGTGTAGCCGACGGCCCCGGCGATGGCTATGGCTATCGTCAGCAGCGTGGTCGCGACCGGTCGACGGATGAAGGGAGCGGAGAGGTTCATGCGCTCTGCGCCTCGGGCGGTGCATCGGTCGGCGGCGGCATGTCAGGCATATTCGGATTGCCATGCCTTGCAAAACGCTGCGCGAACTTGTCGAAGAAGATGTAGATGACTGGTGTCGTGTAGAGCGTGAGCACCTGGCTCAGCAGCAGTCCGCCAACCATGGCGATGCCGAGCGGCCGCCGAATTTCTGATCCTATGCCGGTACCGAACGCAAGCGGCAGACCGCCGAGCAGGGCTGCCATGGTCGTCATCATGATCGGCCGGAAGCGCAGCAGGCATGCCTGGTAAATCGCGTCTGTGGAATTCATGCCGTGCTGGCGTTCGGCCTCAAGCGCAAAATCGACCATCATGATGCCATTCTTTTTCACGATACCGATCAGCAGGATGATGCCGATGATGGCGACCACGCTCAGGTCCTGTCCAAAGATGATGAGCGAAAGCAGTGCACCGACGCCGGCGGACGGAAGGGTCGAAAGGATCGTGATGGGATGAATAAAGCTCTCGTACAGGACGCCGAGTACGATGTACACCGTGACCAGCGCAGCCAGGATAAGCAGTGCTTCATTCGACAGCGAATTTCTGAAGGATGCCGCGGTCCCCTGAAAATCTGCCTGCACACTCAGCGGCATGTTCAGGTTTTTCTGCACCTTGGTGATGGCATCGATCGCATCGCCCAGTGCTGCCTTTGGGCCCAGGTTGAAAGACACTGTTACTGAAGGAAATTGCCCTTGGTGCGTAATCGAGAGCGGTTCGGTAATCTGTTCCAGCTGCGTGAAGGCACTGAGCGGAACACGATTGCTGAGTTGCGAACTGGTGCCCGAAGTGGATGCTGCCGCAGCTGTGCCCGAACCCGGCTGCGTCGTTGCAAGTGCGCTGCTCGACGGCGTGAGCGCGTCGCTGGCAGGGGTGTAAAGTGCGGGCGCGGTGGTCGCGTTCGAGCCGGCTGACGCAGAGCCTGATGCCGCGTAGGATGTCGACGCGCCCGCGCCGGTAGCGCCTGAAGATGCATTCGACTGTACGTAGAGGCTTTGCAGTTTGCCCGGATCATTCTGGAAATCCGGCATCGTTTCAAGGATGACGTGGTACTGGTTCAGTTGCGTATACAGTGTGTTGATCTGTCGCTGACCGTAGGCATCGTAAAGCGTGTTGTCGATGGTCGATGGCGTAATGCCCATGCGGGATGCGGAGACACGATCGATGTTCATCATGATCGCGTTGCCGCCATTTTGCTGGTCGGTGGCAACATCTTCAAGCTGCGGCAGCTGCTTCAGTTTGTCGACGAACTTGGCCGTCCACTGGTTCAGCTCATTGATGTCCGGGTCTTCGAGCGTGTACTGGTATTGCGTACGGCTCACGCGATCATCAACAGTGATGTTCTGCACTGGCTGCATAAACAACTGGATGCCCTGCACATTCACCAGCTTGCGCTGCAGTCGCCGGATGACATCGGAAGCACTCAGGTCACGCTTGTCGAGCGGCTTCAGGTTGATCGAGAATCGTCCGCTGTTCAGCGTGGTATTCGTACCATCCGCACCGATGAAAGAGGAAAGACTCTGCACCGCGGGGTCTTGCAGGATGACTTCGGCAAGCTGCTGCTGCTTGTCCTCCATCGCCTGGAAAGAAACATTCGGCGGCGCCTGCGAGATGCCCTGGATCACGCCCGTATCCTGTACCGGGAAGAAGCCTTTGGGAATGATGATGTAGAGCACGATGGTCAACACCAGTGTTGCCAGTGCGACCAGCAGCGTCAGTCCCTGGAACTCCAGTACGAACTTGAGCGTGCGGCCGTAGAAGGCGATCATCCGCTCGAAGACGCGCTCGCTGGCCTGGTAGAACCTGCCCTCCTGCGCTTTTGGGTCATGCTTGAGGATGCGCGAGCACATCATCGGCGTCAGCGTCAGCGACACGACCGCCGAGAGAATAATCGTAACGGCAAGTGTTACAGCGAATTCGCGGAAGAGCCGGCCGACCACATCGCCCATGAACAGCAGCGGGATCAGCACGGCGATGAGCGATACCGTCAACGAAACAATGGTGAAGCCGATCTGCTCCGCACCCTTGAGCGCTGCGACCATCGGCGCGTCTCCCTCTTCGAGATAGCGGGAGATGTTTTCAATCATCACGATTGCGTCATCGACCACGAAGCCGGTCGAAATCGTAAGCGCCATCAACGACAGGTTGTCGAGACTGTAGCCAAGCGCATACATGACACCGAACGTGCCGACCAGGGACAGCGGTACAGCGACGCTGGGGATGATGGTCGCGTACAGGTTGCGCAGGAAGACGAAGATGACCATCACGACCAGTCCGATAGTCAGCATCAATTCGAACTCCACGTCGGAGACCGATGCCTGGATGTCAGTGGTAAGGTCGGTAAGCGTTGTCACCTGTATGCCCGCCGGCAGGTTTGCCTCAAGCTGCGGCAACAGGTTCTTGATCGACTTCACGACGCTGATCGTATTGGCGCCTGGCTGCCTTTGCACGTTGAGAATGACCGCCGGCGTCTTGTTCATCCACGCCGCCAGCCGGGTGTTCTCGACGCCGTCGACTACTTTCGCCACATCCTTGAGCAGCACCGGCGCACCGTTGCTGTAGGCGATCACGATGCCTTCGTAATCCTTGCTGACGGTCAGCTGATCGTTCGCGTCGATCTGGTAATCCTGGCGCGGTCCGTCGAAGTTGCCCTTCGCTGTATTGACGCTGGTCTCGGTCAACGCCGTGCGCACAGCCTCAAGATTGATGCCATACGAAGCGAGTGCCGTTGGGTTCACCTGGATGCGTACAGCCGGCTTCTGGCCGCCGCTGATGGACACCAGGCCCACGCCGCTCAGCTGGGAAAGCTTGGGCGCAAGGCGCGTATCGACCAGGTCCTCGACCTGCGACAAGGGCACATTCTGCGAGGTGATGGCCATCGTCAGAACGGGCGCATCCGCCGGATTGGTCTTGCTGTAGACCGGCGGCGAGGGCAGCAGCGATGGCAGGTAGCTCTGCGCAGCATTGATGCCCGACTGCACTTCTTCTTCGGCGACGTCGATGTTAAGGCTCAGGTTGAACTGCAGCACAATGACCGATGCGCCGCCTGAACTGGTCGACGTCATCTGGCTCAGACCCTGCAGTTCGCCGAACTGGCGCTCCAGCGGAGCTGTCACAGTCGTTGCGACGACATCAGGACTCGCGCCCGGGTAGAACGTGAGCACCTGGATCGTCGGGTAATCGACTTCCGGCAACGCTGATACCGGCAGCTGCAGAAAGGACACGATCCCGACCAGCAGGATCGCCGCCATCAGCAGCGAGGTAGCAACCGGCCGCAGGATGAATGGGCGGGACGGACTCACGGGGCTGTGCTTTCCGTCGTTGTGCCAGGCAGAGGCTTCTTCGATATATTGATCTGCGAACCGTCCTGAATCTTCTCAAAACTGCTGTTCGCCAGTACTTCTCCAGGGTTGATACCAGTCACAGAAGTCGTCAGGCCATCGGCCACGCCAGTCTTCACGTTGGTCATCTTCGCTTTGCCATTCTGCACCACGAAGACATATGCCTGGTTCCCGTTATGCTGCACAGCAGACAAGGGAATGAGCGTTGCATTGCGCATCGTCCGCACCAGCAGCTTGGTGTTGACGAACTGGTTGGGAAACAGGGAATCGTTGGTGTTGGCAAATGTAGCGCGCAGCTTGACCGTACCAGTTGCCGTGTCGATCTGGTTATCTACTGTCGATAGTGTGCCGGTGGCCAGGCGGGTCTGGTCGGAGCGGTCGTATGCTTCAACAGACAGCTTGGCGCCGTGGCGCAACTCTGCCTGCACTTCGCCGATATTGTCTTCGGGAATAGTGAAGACAATGGTGATGGGCTGTATCTGCGTGATGACTGCCAGCACGGTTGTACTGCCAGCCGTTACGACGTTACCGGGATCGACCAGCCGCAGACCGACACGACCCGAGATAGGCGCGAAGATATTGCAGAAGCCGACCTGCACCTTGTCGTACGCGACTGTACCTTCGTCATTCTTTACCGTGCCCTGGTCCTGCAGCACTACTTTTTCCTGGTCTTCCAGCGTCTGGCGTGGGATCGCGTTCCGCGCCCAGGCATCCTGGTAACGCTTCAGATCCATCTGCGCCTGCGCCAGCAGATTCTGGTCGCGTTCAAGCGCGCCCGTGGCCGTTAGCAGGTTGGCCTGGTACTGACGCGGGTCAATCTGGATGAGCGACTGGCCCTTGCGGACAATCTGGCCTTCCTTATATTTCACCTGTGTAATCAAACCGGTGACCTGTGCCGTCAATGAGTCTGTAAAGACAGGTGTGACTGTGCCGATAGCGCTCAAATAAACGCCGATGTCTCCGCGCTGGGCAGTAACGACGGTTGCGGTCACGGGCCCGCCCATACCGTGCCGGCCACCGCCCGCGCCTTCGGCAGGAGCCGCATTCTGTTTATGAAGAACAAACCAGAACAGCAGGCCGAAAGCAGCCAGCAGAACCAGCCAGACGATCACCCGCGTGATCGGCGAGCGATGGGGCTTTTCATGCGGAGGAGGGAGCTGGTGATCAGGACCAATGCGTTGCGACGGAGGCTGTGGTTGCACTATATCTTCTTGCATCAGTTGCGTAGCTTTTCAGCGGGCAGTGCCGGGGTTCCGCGCCGGCAAGACGGCTGAGGCTGCTCCTCCAGGTCGAGGGTTTAAATTTCTGTTTTGCCGCTTGACCCATCCTAATCGGCTGGTAACGGGTCTGCAGGGTTCGGCGTTCAGCTATCCGGTGAAGGGTGGCCGCACCCTCGCTGTCCGAATAACTATGAATAAAAGATGACGGTCTCAAGCGGGGTCTTCGGGTCGTAAAGTGTTGACGGCTCCGATGCCGTTTTGGTTGCAAGGGCGGAACGCCCACACCACCGTTTCTGATAGAAATGTAAGCACTTGCAATGCAGCTTTATACGCCCTGGAGTCTCCGTCTATGGTCTCGCCCGTGCCCCGCCTTTCAGTCTCGCCTCGTGCCGCGCTGCCGCGCAGGTCGCTCCTGGGATTGCTGCTCTTCGCTGCTTCCGGTACCCTTGCTCTTGCGCAGCAAGCCAATCCGGACCAGCTTCGCGCGCCGGCGACCCCCCTGGTCACGCACGATCCCTACTTCAGCATCTGGTCCATGGCCGACCATCTCACCGACAAAGACACGCGTCACTGGACCGGAAAGCCACAGTCGCTGAATGGCCTTGTCCGCATCGATGGCAAGACCTACCGCTTTCTTGGCGATGACGATCGCGACCTGCCGGCCCTCAAGGAAACCAGTCGAAGTCTTACGCCCACCCGCACCATCGTGACCTTTACCGATGCAGGCGTGGAGATGAAGCTCACCTTCCTCGATCCGGACCTGCCACAGGACCTGGTCCTGATCTCGCGGCCTGTTACCTATGTGGATTGGTCAGTCAAGTCAACCGACGGCCAGCCTCACCAGGTGTCTGTCTACATGGACGCTTCCGGGATGCTTGCAGCCAATGACCGCACGCAGGCAGTCATGGCGTCGCGCGGCTCCATCAAGGGCCTGGATCTGCTGCGCATCGGTACCCAGGAGCAGCCGATCCTCAAGAAGTTTGGCGACGATGTGCGCATTGACTGGGGCTACTTCTATTTCGCGGTTCCCAAGAACCAGGGAGCAGCACGCCTTGCTGCCGGTAACGAGACGTACCGCGATGATTTTGCCAAGGACGGCGACATTCCGGATGAAGACGATCTCGGTTCCGCGCGGCCCCCACAGAATCGTTACCCCGCAGCACCGCTTCTCAGCGTCGTACTGCCCCTAGGGTCAGTCGGCGCGACAGCCGTCAATCGCCACATCCTGCTCGCGTATGACGATATCTACTCCATCGAATACATGCACCGGCAGTTGCTGCCCTACTGGCGGACGAAGTATGCGTCCTTTGGCGAAATGCTTTCGTCCGCGGAACAGCAATTTCCGGAACTTCAGGAAAAATCCAATGCACTGGACAAGAAGCTGACTGCAGACCTGACGAAGGTCGGCGGTCCCGAATATGCCGACATCGCCATCCTTGCCTATCGCCAGGCCTTCGCTGCGCACAAACTGGTGGAAGACGCAGACGGGGCGCCCTTCTTCATGCCGAAGGAGAACTTCAGCAACGGCTCGATCTCGACCATCGACGTCATCTATCCTTCGGCGCCGATGTTCCTTCTGCTGAATCCGAAACTGGCGGAAGCCCAGCTGCTGCCGGTACTGCTGTATGCCGAGACGCCGCACTGGCGTTTCCCCTTTGCGCCGCATGATATCGGTGTTTATCCGCTGGCCAACGGTCAGCAGTATGGCGGAGGTGAGGAGTCCGAGGTAGACCAGATGCCGGTGGAGGAATCCGGCAACGTCATACTCCTGATGGCCGCGATCGCTCATGCTGAAGGCAATGCAGACTTCGCGAAGCGTTTCTGGCCGCTGTTGACAAAGTGGGCTGATTATCTTTCGTCAAAAGGGCTCGACCCGGAGAACCAGCTGAGCACGGACGACTTTGCCGGTCATCTCGCCCATAACGCAAACCTTTCCATCAAGGCCATTGAGGCCATCGGCGCGTATGGGCAGCTGGCGAAGCAACTGGGCCATCCGGAAGAAGCAAAGAAGTATCGTGCGATGGCTGAAGAGATGGCAAAAAAGTGGGTGCCGATGGCCGCCGACGGCGACCACTACAAACTGGCGTTCGACAAGCCGGGCACCTGGAGCCAGAAGTACAACCTGGTATGGGATACCATTCTCGGCCTGGACCTTTTCCCCGCATCCATACGCAAGGAAGAGATCGCGTTTTACAAGACAAAGCTGAACAACTACGGCTTGCCGCTCGACAATCGCGAGACCTACACCAAGCTTGACTGGACTATCTGGACGGCGGGTCTGACCGACAACAAGCAGGATTTCCAGATGCTGGTCCATCCAGTCTGGAAGTTCCTGAATGAAACACCGGACCGCGTACCGATGTCTGACTGGTACGACACAGTAAGCGCCAAAATGGTCGGCTTCCAGGCAAGATCGCCAGTGGGCGGCGTGTATATCCCGATGCTCGCGGACCAGGCTATGTGGAAGCGCTGGGTGGAAGCGAGTAAATAGGCTGCGGGGCTCTGGGGGACGATGGCTGCGTAGCACGGCCCGCTGCGTGGCATGGTCCGCGGCGTAGCAGAGAAGAAGAAGGTCCGTTCGACTCCGCTGCGCTGCGGTCAGGATGACACATCCGTGATCGAGGAGCGTTACCCGACCGCAGCCCAGCGTTGCTCCTGTCCCACTTTGAGCTTCACTTCCACAACCGGATCCCGGCGTGGTGGAGGGACCTGCATCTTCTGCACCCGCCTTGGCTGGTCGAAGAACGCAGGTCATTCGACCCCGCCGGTGGGTGCCTGATTCAAGGTAAAAGTGATCTGTCAGACTTCGCCGGAAAGCGACTGCTCATGACCAGATGGTGCGTCGACTCCGACCTCCGCTCCAAATTCGCCTTCCCACCTGGCCACAATGACACTGGCCAGGCAGTTGCCGATGACGTTGATAGAGGTCCGGCCCATGTCCATCAGGGCATCGATGCCGAGCAGCAGGGCAATTGGCTCGAGCGGTAAGTCAAAGCTGGAGGCAGTTGCCAGCAACACGACAATACCCGCACGCGGTACGCCGGCAACGCCTTTACTGGTGAGCATCAGCGAAGCCATCATCGCCAGTTGCCGCCCCCAGCCCAGGTGCACGCCACCGGCCTGGGCCACGAATACAGACGCCAGCGAGAGATAGAGGGCTGAACCAGTCAGGTTGAAGCTGTAGCCCGTCGGCAGTACGAAGCCGGCAATGCGGGCAGGTACGCCCAGCTGCTCCATGCGCTCGAGCGCCAGCGGCAATGCGGCCTCGGACGTACTGGTCGCGAAGGCAATCGTTACCGGCTCGGCTACCGCCCGGGTAAAACGAATGATGGGTACGCGGGCGATCCAGGCTGCCGGCAGCAGCCCGACCACGATAAACACAAGCAGCGCCGCATAGAGCGTCAGCAGCAGTTTGCCCAGGCTGACCATGGAGCCGATGCCCGCCTGCGCGACGGTGTAGGCCAGCGCTGCTCCCACGGCGAGCGGTGCAGAATACATCACCAGGTTTGTGAACTGAAACATGGTCTTTGTCAGCGACTCGATGACTGCCAGAAGCGGCTGGCGCGCCTTTTCGCTCAGACGGCCCATAGCCAGTCCAAAGAGGACCGCGAAGACCGCAACCTGCAGGAGTTGATTCTCGGCCACTGCCTTGGCGAGATTCTCCGGGAACACATGCAGCAGGAACTGGTCCCACGTCTGCATCGTGCTCACCGGAGCAGTCGTGGCAACATGCGCCAGCTTGCCGGCGAGTCCGTTGCCGGCTCTGCTTATGTTGATGGCGAGCAGGCCGACCGCCAGCGCAATCGTGGTCGAGATTTCGAAGTAGATAAGCGACTTGAGCCCAAGCCGTCCCACATCCTTCGAGCTGCCGTGCGCAGCGATCCCGCAGATCAGTGTGCCCAGGATGAGCGGCGCGACGATAGTCCGGATGAGGCGAAGAAAGATGTCGCTGAAGACGCGCAGATGCAGTGCAAAAGCCGGTGCGTCGAGGCCAAGTTCGACCCCGGCGAGCATGGCCCACAGGATCCAGGAACTCAGCGAGCGATGCCGCCGGGTCTGCCAGAAAAGGGCGCTGAGGCCGAAGATGCGAATCACCAGGGGAGCTGCATGGCCAGGAGTGCGGAGCAGCCCGAGTACGGCGCCCAGTGCGTAGAGCAGCAGGCCGGCCAGCAGCAGCAATCGCGAGCGTGAAAGTGGTGACCGTCCTGCTGGCATCTTTCCCCGGCTGTCTCCTGGCCTGGCATGGGAGCGCGAGGTAACCGGCGCTCCACTATCCGCCTCTACACTAACAAGAACCTATGCCAGCTATCGCTTACCTTGAATGCTCGCGCTGCCATGCGCACGTCTCCGCCGCCACGCCCCAGACTGTCTGCCCGGTCTGCTCCAGGGAGCCCGGAATGCCCCCGCCGGGCACCCTGTATGTCCGCTACGATCTTTCTTCTCTCAAACACACTGACCCACGCCAGGTCATCGGCAAAGCGGCGATGGCTACTCCCTGGCCGGGCATGTGGCGCTACCGCGATGTGCTGCCAGACGTGGAACCGGTGACCCTGGGCGAGGGGTGGACGCCCATGCTGCACAGCAGGCGCTACGCGAACGTCCATGCTGCACAGCAGGCGCTACGCGAACGTTTACCTGAAAGAAGAGGGCGCGAACCCTACCGGCGCCTTCAAGGCCCGCGGTCTTGCGCTCGCCGTCAGCATGGCGAAGCATTATGGCCTGAAGAAGCTCGCGGTCCCTTCAGCCGGCAATGCCGCGGGCGCGCTGGCAGCCTACGCGGCAGCTGCCGGGATGGAGGCCAACATCTTCATGCCGCGCGATGTACCCTTCGCCAACTATGTCGAAGCGACGGCTTACGGCGCGCATGTGACGCTGGTCGACGGCCTCATCTCCGACTGTGCCCGCATGGTGGCGGAGCAATCGGCGAGTAAAGGGTGGTTCGACGTCTCGACTCTCAAAGAGCCATTTCGCGTGGAAGGCAAGAAGACCATGGGCTATGAACTGGTCGAACAACTCGGCTGGGAATATCCCGACGCCGTCTTCTATCCGACGGGCGGCGGCGTCGGGCTGATCGGCATGTGGAAGGCCTTCATCGAACTGGAAGAACTCGGCTGGGTGAAGGGTTCCAGGCGCCCCAAAATGATCGCTGTGCAGTCGGACGGCTGCGCGCCCGTCGCCAAAGCATTTGAAGAAGGCGCTAACGTCAGCCATATGTGGCAGAATGCAGCCACCTTCGCCTCTGGACTTCGCGTGCCCAAGCCGTATGGCGATGCCATTATGCTCGACATCCTTCGCGAATCCGGCGGAGTCGCTCTCGCGCTTAGTGACGAGGTCATCCTCGCTTCCCTGCTGGACTGGGCAAGGAACGAGGGCGTCTTCCTGTCGCCGGAAGGCGCTGCCGCCACTGCCGCGTACGATCACCTGCTGCAGACGGGCTTTCTGCAACCAGGCGATCGAGTCCTCCTGTTCAATACCGGGTCGGGTCTGAAATATACCGACGTGACGGCTGCCGCCATGAACCTGCAGCGACCGAATGCATGATTTCGCATCGCAAAGCAGAAAAACGTTTAAATGGCCGCCAGGCCGTCTCGGATGCATCTGAAAAAGAGGAAACAGGCCCGGCTGTGTCTTTCGCCGGCAGGAGAGCTTTCATGAAGAAAAGATCGATCTATCTCACGACAGCCGCAGCTGTCCTGGGCGCATCCGGTGTCATCGCGCTGCATGGGGCCACAGCAAATTCAAACGCTCCGGCGGGGGATGTCCCAAGCTCGAACGCGAGGGTGCTCACCGGCAAGGCAGCCTTCACCGACTACACCAAGGAGTCGCCCGGCACCTTTCGCAAGCTGACCGTCGCCGATCTGCCTGCTCCCTATGCAACCAAGGGAGTCGATGCCGGCTCGGACAAAATCGATCGTCCGGAGGACGCGTGGCCCAAGGTGCCGGCGGGTTTCAAGGTCAGTATGTATGCCACCGGGATCGACCGTCCGCGCCTGATCCGGACAGCGCCTAATGGCGACCTGTTTGTTGCGCTCAGCGAGTCGAACAAGATCATGGTCTTTCGCGGCATCACTTCCGAAGGCAAGCCGCAGCAGTCTGAAGTATTCACAACCGATGTGACGATGCCTTTCGGTATCCGCTTCTATCCTGCCGGGCCCAACCCCAAGTGGGTGTACATCGGCAATACCGATTCAGTTGTTCGCTTTCCGTACAAGAATGGCGACATGAAAGCTTCGGCCGCACCGCAGAAGCTGGCTGATCTTCCTGGCGGAGGACGTTTGCGCGGTGGCGGCCACTGGACCCGCGACATCGTGTTTTCAAAGGACGGCACGAAGATGCTGGTGTCAGTGGGCTCGCACTCAAACGTCGATGACGTTGATAACAACCCGGCCGAAGTGCACCGCGCGGATGTGCTCGAATTTACTCCTGAAGGCAAGTTCCTCAAGGTCTATGCATCGGGCATTCGCAATTGTGTTGGAGAAGCAGTCAATCCGACCACGGGCCAGTTGTGGTGCTCGACCAACGAGCGCGATATGCTGGGCGATAATCTTGTGCCCGACTACATCACGCATGTGCAGGAAGGCGGCTTTTATGGCTGGCCCTGGTACTACATGGGCAGCAACCAGGACCCGCGCCATGCGGGCAAGCATCCTGAATTGAGGGGCAAAATCATTGTGCCTGATGTACTACTGCAGCCACACTTTGCCTCGCTCGAGATGACGTTCTACGAAGGCAGCGACTTTCCGGCAGACTACAAGGGCGACATTTTTGCCGCCGAACACGGCTCATGGAACAAGGCAGTGCGCGCCGGCTATGAATTGATCCGCGTCCCGGTGAAAGACGGTAAGGCGAACGGCGAGTATGAAGACTTCATGACCGGCTTTGTTACGCCCGAGGGCAAAGTCTGGGGCCGCCCGGTTGGCGTGACGGTCGCGAACGACGGTACGCTCTTCGTTACGGATGACGGTTCAGGCTCGATCTGGCACATCACACACGATGGCAGATCATAGCGACCTGCAGTCCTACGGCCGCGCTTCGTTCAGGAGCGCGGCTGTTTCATTGAGTCATGTATGCGCTGAGGAGATAAGCCTGTACACTCCGATCAGAGGGCTGCTGGATGTCTGACAACATCGTACAAACGCTGCAGCACCTGCTCCAGGATGTCATCGCTCCCGACGTGAGGGAACTCAAGGTGCGCGTCACCTCGCTCGAGAAACAGATAGACGTAAGGTTCGACGCCGTGGACCAGAGGTTCACATCGGTAGACCAGCGCTTCAACGCGCTCGATCGGTCGATCGACCAGCGCTTTAACGCGCTCGATCAGAAAATGGATGCACAGTTTAAAGCATTGCTTGCCGCCATTTCCGAATCGAAGACACAGGCCGATCTCTCCAGCATGCGCCTGTTTGCCTCACTCAGCGAACGGGTAGCCGTACTCGAATCGCGCAGTCACTAGGGCTGCGTGGCCTAGACGATCACCTGCGCGTCCGCCATCCCGGCATTTCCAAACATCCTTTCATAGCGCTTAATCTCATCCGCAGGCCCGGTCGCCTTCTGGGGATTGTCCGAGAGTTTCACTGCCGGGTGTCCTTCCGCACTGATCAATTTGCAGACCAGGCTGAGCGGGTCGAAGGTGTTGTAACCCTGCGGGTGGCAGTCCCGGAAATCATTTGTCAGCAGTGTGCCCCACCCTGCGCTGAATCGTATCCGTGGCTGCCTCTTCCATTTTCGTGCGTCGACAAAATCAGCAGCTCCATGGAAGTCCGCAGCCGTGTAACCCTCGGCAATCAGGCCTGAGAAATAGGCATGGAGCGAAAGAATGTCGCTGACATCGAGCGCATCCGAGGCGATGAGCAGCTTGTTTTCCGGCATCCGTCCACGCTGCTTCAGCCACGCAATGTACTCGTCACCTGCGATATATGGATCTTTGCTGTCGGCGCGCTGACCCGTCCAGTCCGCTACCCAGTCGGGCGCATTCGCGAGAAACTGTGTTGTGCCAAATGTATCCGGCAACAGGATCAGCAGCGATCCGGCATACAACTGCTGCCATAGCTCCAGCACCCTGTACTGCGCAGTCTTGAGTGAAGCGTTATCCGGCGCCATGGCAGCAAGTGCCATCGGCAACTCGTGGGCGTTTGTGCCTATGGCTTCAAGGTCATGCTTGTAGGCGAGAAATGTATTCGACGTGCCGGTGAAGCTGCGGCCGAGGACAGTATTCATGGCATTCACTGCGTACTCCTGCCAAAGAAAACTGTGTCGGCGACGTGTTCCGAAATCTGCGACCAGCAGGCCGGGGACGCCGCGCATCTGCTCGATCTTTCCCCATAGCCGCGTCTTCGCCCGCGCATAGAGGATATCGATTTCCAACTCGCTCATATCTTTCAGGCTGGCCCGCGTACGCAGTTCTGTAATGGTTGAAAGCGCATAAAGTTCCCACATGGTCGCTTCAACCCACAGGCCTTCGAAGGTCAGTGAATACTGGCCATCCACAACGTTCAGCTTGTAATCCGAAAGGCGAAAATCTTTTTCCAGCCAGTCAATGAACGCTGGTTC
Organism: Acidobacteriaceae bacterium; assembly: GCA_963692885.1. Lineage (GTDB taxonomy): Bacteria > Acidobacteriota > Terriglobia > Terriglobales > Acidobacteriaceae. Next base: position 4,234,342 of record OY843586.1, on the reverse strand, counting down.
AAAGATGCCGCGCGTTCCGTAAAAAGTATTCCCGGCAAGCCAGATCAGCTCAGATCGTCCAAAGCGCAGCGTGCGGATATGTTCAAGATGCTGCACGACGACCTGTCGTGGAATGCTGTCGGCGAGTCTCACGGAGGACGTCCGATTGATCAGCGAAAATGACACCCGCTTCGTCCGGTAGTGTTTCCAGATGAACTGCAGCATCAACAGTTTGTAGAAGTCTGTGTCAAGCAGCGAACGCACGATCGGGTCCAGGTCCCAGTTGTGACTGTGCGCCCTCTCTGCGAAATTTACGATCATCCTGTCATCCTCTAGACTCCGGCAGCCTGTCCTCTGGTAACCAGTGAAAGCCGTCAGGCTCAAAAGCATTCATCTTTACTCAAGATAACGTCTTTACAATCGAAAGCATGTCCATACTCAAGGTCATTCTTCTTGCCATCGTGCAGGGACTAGCTGAACTACTGCCTGTTTCAAGCTCCGCTCACGTCGTGGTCGCCGAGAAACTGATGGGCCTCGATCCATCCGCGCCCGACATGACGCTGCTGCTTGTCATGCTCCACACGGGCACCATGTTTGCTGTCATCGTCTACTTCTGGCGTCAGTGGAAGAACACGTATTTTGCTTCGGCCGCAGCCTTCAAGGACTTCGCACTGCGCGTGATCGCTGCAACAATACTCACTGGCATCGTGGGCGAAATCGTGAAGAAAATCATCGAGAAAACGCTCTTCCGGAATGCACCACATGCGCAGATCGAAGATCTCTTCGGACGTCTGGATCTTGTCGCGCCCGCGCTCGCGGTTGCCGGTATCGTGATCCTGGTTGCTGGCCTCGCAGAACGCCGCGCCGAAAAGAAGAGCCTCGAAAATACGCCCGACATGTCGCTCGGACAGGCAGCCATCATTGGAGCGATCCAGGGTTTATGCCTTCCTTTTCGCGGCTTCTCCCGATCCGGCGCCACCATCTCAACCGGCATGCTAGCGGGCGTCGCGCGTCCCCGTGCAGAGGCGTTCAGCTTCGCGCTCGCAGTGGTGCTGACACCCGCTGTCGTTGGCCGCGAAGCCTTGCGCGTGCTCCATGCGGCACCCGGCGAAGCAGGCACCTCCGCTTCGCACGGCATCATGCTGCCATTGCTCGGAACCGTCTTCGCTTTTCTGGCTGGGCTGCTTGCCTTGAAGTGGCTCAGCCAGTGGCTCGAAAACGGCCGCTGGTATCTGTTCGGCATTTACTGCCTTGTCGCCTCTGTTGCGGTGTACGCACTTCATCTCAAAGGCTACTGACGACAACATCTTTCATTGACATAGCGGGTGTTAGAAGAAAAAATCGTGGAGCATCTTTTGTAAAGGTGATCCATTCGAGGCGCCTTGTAGTCAACCCGCAATCGAGGTGGGCGCAGGTCTTTAGCGGCACCAGTCAGGTACACAGGAACCAGGCTCTCTCGCAGTGAAACGCAATCGGGCCCTGATGCACTATCCTTCGACACCCTATGGCTACCCTCGTTGCTCGACCCTTCCAGACCCGCTCTGCCAGTAAACGCGCAGACGACATCTTCTTTACGACGATGTCGTTCGTCATGCTTGCCATCATCCTCATCGGTTTTGCGCCCAGCTACTACCTGAAGGGCGCTGTGCTGGCGCACCTGCCGAGCCTGCTTGTCCATCTGCACGGAGCAGTGTTTTCTTCGTGGATTGTCCTCTTCGTCGTCCAGTCCTGCCTGGTCTCCGCCGGGAATGTCCGGCTCCACCGCAAGCTCGGTGTGCTCGGCTCTGTGCTTGCTGTGTTGATGGTAGTGCTAGGCATACTTGCGGTTTTCGGTGCTCTTCGACGTGGTGCCGTCCTGCCTTCGTTCTACACACCGGCCTCCTTCCTTGTTGAGAATGTCCTCGGCATGGTCATCTTCGGAATCTACGTCGCTATCGCGATCTGGCAGCGGAACAACCCGGCCGTCCACAAGCGTCTGCTGCTCATCGCGAACGCCATGCTGATGTCGCCTGCACTCGGCAGGATGACCTTTCCCGTCATCCTGCACTATCCGTTTCTGGTCGGCGTCATTCCCGTTGCCATGGTCGCGTCCATCTTTGTGTTCGATCTGTTTACACGGAAGCGGCTGCTCGCAGTCACAGCAGTTGGCGGTCTCCTGTTCATGGCCTTTCCTCCCATCGCAGGAAACGTGGCCAGAACAGGACTCGCGCAGCACATTACCTCCTGGGCGCAGCATCATCCCTGAGGACGTTGTCCCTGCGTACAGACTATCGAGCCCGGAGGCCGGATGTGAGCGCATGCCGTGCGTTCCTGCGTCTGTATGCGCTTTGCAGACGAGTGTTTCCAGCTATGTGACCTGTGTGCGGTGGTGCTTACTCAAGATTGCTGGTGTCTACGAATAGTTCGCGGTACAGTTGGGTTCTTCATCACAAAGGACCCCGAGTGACGCAGCCAGGCCAGATTACTGTTCTTCTTCACGAGTGGAGTGACGGCAAGCCGGCGGCGATGGATCACCTGTTTGAGTTGGTCTATCCGCAGCTGCGGCAGATCGCAGGTGCGCTCTTTCGCGGAGAACGTCCTGAAAATCTTTTGCAGCCAACCTGCGTCGTCAACGAACTTTTTCTGAAATTGATACGCCAGCGCAGTGTACGTTTTGAAGATCGCACTCACTTTTACAACCTGTCGGCGCGGCTCATGCGGCGCATCCTGGTTGACCACGCGCGTTCCGAAGGGCGCCAGAAGCGTAATGGCGGCGTGCTGATTCCGATGGACGATGGTCTCGCCTGGGTCAACGCGAAAGATGCAGCATTGATGGATCTTGATCGCGTGCTTGAAGAACTGGAGCAGCTGGACGAGCGCAAGTGCCGCATGGTCGAGCTGCGTTTTTTCCTTGGTTTTACGGCAGAAGAGACTGCCGAGCTGCTCAGTATTTCAAAGGCAAGCGTCGATCGCGACCTGAAGTTCGTCCGTGGCTGGCTGTACGAACGCCTGCATCCAGCCATCTCCTGACGTAGTTCCGGCGTACAGCTTCTCAAATGGAAAAGTGAATAGATGACGCAGGACACAGGAAACTGGGAGCAGTTGCAGTCATTGTTCGACCTGGCAGAAGCAACAGCCGCTGCCGATCGTGAACGCGTACTTGCCGAGCACTGCGACGATCCCGATCTGCGGCGGCGCGCACTCGCAATCGTCGAAGCAGCGAACCGTGAGAGTCATTACGAAGACAAATCGCCGGACGAGGCCGTCAACAGTGCTTCTTCTGGCACAGCGGGCCGCGTCGGACCATATACGCTGGTCCGTCATCTGGGTTCCGGTGGCCTTGGCTCTGTTTACCTGGTGGAGCGGCTGACGGGCGGCGTGGTGCAGCGGGCAGCGTTGAAGATGCTCGCTCCTCATGCCGCCGGCCCATCGTTCGTCGAGCGCTTCCATCGCGAACAGCACATTCTCGCATCGCTCGATCATCGCAACATCACGCGCATGCTCGACGCCGGCCTGAGCGAGACCGGTCAGCCTTACCTGGTGATGGAGTATGTCGACGGTGTTCACCTCGATGCCTATTGCGACCAGCGAAGACTGGGCCTTGCGGAGCGCCTGCAGCTGTTTCTCAGGGTCTGCGACGCTGTCGCCTACGCTCATCGCAATCTCGTCGTGCATCTCGATCTCAAACCTTCGAATATCCTGGTGACGGCTGAGGGTACGGGCACGGCGGGTAGTTCCAGCAACGTCAAGCTGCTCGATTTCGGCACCTCGAAGCTGATTAGGACCGATAGCAATCTCACGACAACGGTCCTCGCGACGCCAGCCTATGCCAGCCCCGAGCAGATGCGGAATGAACCAGTGACCACGGCATGCGATGTCTATGCCCTGGGCGCCATCCTTTTCGAATTACTCTCGGGCCGCAGACCGGGCGATAAAGCATCGGTCGCCCTGATGCTGGAGCGCGCCATGCGTGAACAGGAGCCGGAGCACCTGCCGGCGAGTGTCACCTCATCTGCCGCCGAAATGCGTGGAACAACGGACGGTCGTCTGCGGCAGACGCTGACCGGCGATCTTGATACCATCGTGAGGAAATGTCTCGCGCCAAGGCCGCAGGACAGGTATGTTTCGGTTGATTCCCTGATCGAAGACGTGCGCCGCTATGAAGATGGCCGTCCGATTCTTGCTCGACCACAGACCACCCTCTACAAAGTGAGCAAGTTTGTCCGCCGGAATCTTGGTTCTGTAGCTGTCACTGTTCTTGTAGTGCTTGCTCTGCTTGCCAGCCTGGGTTACGCGGAGTGGCGGCAGCAGCAGGCACTGCATGAAGGCCAGCGCGCACTGCGCATGCAGACCTTCCTTTACCGCCTGTTTAAACTGGCCAATTCGAATTATCTTGGCAAACCGGCCGCTACCGTGCCGGAGTTTCTGGAACTTGGCGTCAAGGTGCTGCCGGAGTACATCAAGGATCCGGCTGATCTGCGCGAGGCACAATTAAGCCTTGCCGAATCCATGTACGACAATGGCGACATGCCGACTGCGCAGAAGGTTTTTACGCAGGTCATTCCCGGTGCACGCGCTGCCCGCGATACGAATGCGGTGGCGGAGGCAGAAGCGTTCTCAGGCAACATCGCCTTCCAGCTCGGCCAGATGGAGGCCGGCAAAGCGCTGACAGCCGATGCACTTGCACTATCACGCCAGGAGAGCGTGACGCCCAGTGTGCGCGTTTGGAGCGAGATTTACTACGCTGCCAACCGCGAAAACAACGGCTTCCGGTCCGACGAGAACCTTAAGCTTCTGCAGGCAGCCGTGAACGAAGCGCAAACCAGGCATCTGCCGGAACGGGAGACTGCTTATGCGCTTTACATGCTGGCGAGCGACTATGAAGAGCTTGGCCAACTGGACCAGGCCGACAAACTGATTCACCAGGCCATTGGCATCTATAGCAACGAGCCCTACGCGATCTGCGACCAGTCGGAGATGTACGCCGATCTCGGTTACATCCAGGGCGCGGGTGGAAACGCCGCAGCCAGTCTGCCGCTTTACCGGAAAGCGTGGGAAGGCGACAAGGCGTGCCTTGGTCCGGGCAACCGCCAGACACTGGTCGTACAGGATTTCATGACGGGCGCGATGATCGAAACAGGCCAGGCGAAACAGGCGTTGCCTATCCTGGAAGCATCAATGCCCGCCTGGCGAAAGAGTGCCGGTGAAAGTCCGGACCTGGCCAATCCGCTCAATTTCCTGGCGATGGCTTACCTGGCCACCAACGACTACGTTCAAGCAGAGAAGACCGCCGAAGAACTGGTGCATGTGCAGGAAGGCAAGGTTGCGCCGGATGACCACCGCATGGGGCTTTCGCAGCTGAAGTGGGCACAGGCACTTGTCGGCCAGCAGCGTTACAAGGACGCTCTTCCGCATGCCGAGATTGCAGACCGCATCCTGTCGAAGGTGGTGCGCTCTGAAGGCCAGAAGCGAACGAGTGCCACGGCCCACCAGGTGTTACTCGACATCCAGTCAAGGCTAAACGCGCGTAGCTAAGTTCGCAAAGCTGGACGCGCGGAGCTGGGTTTCTGCTCCGGCTTCCGCAGACTTGCACCTGCTCAGCACAGCACCGGCTGATCGCAGAAGAGGCTCAGCCTGTTTGAGCGCAGTAATGATCCGCGCAACGACGTCAATTGCTGCTGCTGCAATTACAAATTCTCAGTCGCGGCTCCCTCGCCGCTGGTTTGCACAGGCAAAGCCTATTCGTTCGCTGCAATGAACAATGCCTGATGGAATGACTTACGCACTCATCGAGTCATATCGCGGCTCGCCGAGAGCCTCGAAGGCAGGGCGCGCGAAGAGATATCCCTGCATGTAGCGGACGCCAAGGTCAGCCAGGACCAACGATTCCATCGCTCTCTCCACACCTTCCGCGATCACCGTGATGTTCAGTCCATCGCATACCTGCACCATGGCGCCCACGATGCTGCGGGCGGCATCGTTGCGGTCGATGCCGTCGATCAACGCCCGGTCGATCTTGACGACGTCCGGCTGAAACTCCGCGAGCAAGGTCAGCCCTGCATACCCGGCGCCAAAATCATCAATTGCTGTGCGCAGGCCCAACCGGCGGTACTCACGGAAGATGGACTGCAGGTGTGCCCGGTCGGCTACGCGCTCATCCTCGGTCAGTTCGAAGATGATCCGGTCTATCGGCATACCCACCCGGGCAGCGGCTTCAAGCGTAGTCCTTATACAGTTTTCCGGGCGTTCGACCGCGCCCGGCATGAAGTTGATCGAGACACTCGCGCCGGTGCGCGCCAAGCCCAGCTGCACAGCCATTTCAATCGCTTTGATCTGGCACGATTGATCGAATGCATACATGTTCTCGCCAGCCACCCGGCCCAGCATCTCACGCGCGGGCTGGCGTTGCGGACCGCGCAGAAGCGCTTCGTAGGCGAAGACGCTGCGCGTCTCTATGTCGACGATCGGCTGGAAGGCCATGGTGAAATCAGTGGGAATCAAGGAGGCAGGTGATGCCGAAAAATGCGCTGCTGGTTTCTTCAGGATAGCTTGGTTCGCCGATAAAGATTGGGACATATTCGTGACTCCCGCAAGCGCGTTTTCACTAAGGTGGTTATCGGCGGCGTGGTTGAATAACTTGATGCTTAAAACAGCAAATCTAGTAGCGCGCATTGTATGGAACAAGGGCCTGGCAGCACTCCTGATAAACTTTGTGCCTGGACTGTATCTTCAGCTGGAGTGGCTGTCTGTCCTGAGCTTACTCTGCTTGAAATTCAGGCATGGTCAGATTTGCTCGCTATTTACCGTATCGAATCCAAAATGGAACGTGCCATCAAAACGACTGGCAAATTGGAACGGCCGCACAGGGGCACGCTGCTATATTCGACGACATGATAGCCGCGTGCCGTGTAGAGTGGAACCCCGGTAAGCGTGGCGGCCATCTCGAACCGTCCGAAGCCGGCTGCAATCGCAGCCTCTTCGCAGTGGGCGAGCAGGCGCGAACCAAGTCCCCGCCGGGCCCATGCGGGATGCACGAAGAAGGCGCGGATCCTAGCTGCGTCAGTTGAGGGATCGAGCAGCGCGTCATCGCGTACTGCGTGCAAGTCCCCCCCACATAATGTCTTGCGCATGCTCCAGCCACCGCAGGCAGCGAGCGCGCCGTCGCTGTTCTCAAAAACGAAGTACGTCTTGTCCGCGATTAGTTGCGTGTCCAGGGTGAACACCGTCTTGATGGCCGTCGCAAGCTGCTCGGGTGAGTAATCGTTCCTTTGCAGCTCCCGGACAGAAAGCGCTATAAGATCTCGCAGATCAGCAGCATCGCTCATGCGCGCAGGGCGCAACTGCAAATCCTCTGCTCCGGGGATGGGTTCGTTCGTGCCGGCCATGGAAGCCATGCTTCAAACTGACGCTGCGTCGACCATTGCGCTTATGACTGGGCCTGGGTCGACGGTGCGGCTTGCGCGGGCACTGACTGCGGCTGCGATGGCTTCGGCGCAGGCGGCGCGGTGACGGCGGCCGGCTTCTTCGCTGCTTCTACTGCGGCGGCCTTCTTGCCGGGCGCCAGAATGGCATGCAGCGTCGTACCTTCCATACGCGGCATGAATTCCACAATGCCGATGTCGCCCATGTCCTGGATCAGGCGGTTGATGATGTTGTAGCCGAGATCGCGATGTGCCATCTGACGGCCTTTGAAACGCAGCGAGGCTTTGACCTTATCGCCTTCCCCGAGAAACCGGACAGCCTGGTTTTTCTTGGTCTGGTAGTCGTGCTCGTCCACAGTGACAGAGAACTTGACTTCCTTGACGACGATCACTTTTTGCTTCTTGCGGGCAGCGCGGTCACTCTTGTCTTTTTCGTACAGGAACTTTCCGTAGTCCTGGATACGGCAGACCGGGGGCACGGCATTGGGCGAAACTTCCACCAGGTCGAGGCCGCGCTCACGGGCGATCTTCAGCGCCTCAAATGGCTGCAGGATACCCAGCTGATTTCCTTCGTCGTCGATGACGCGGACTTCACGGGCACGGATTTTGTCGTTAATACGGATGAATGACTTGGCTGAACGCTTATCGATGATGCTCCTCCGGGGGTTGTCCTCTAGGATGGCGAGGATGGGCCTTGCCCAATCAGTATACCATCGTAAGATGCGGCAGGAGGCGATTAAGAAACATTGAAAACGCTGGGCTGCTGCTGGAACAGAAGTGCAATTTGGCACACTTCCGGCTGATCGCTACTGGCCATGCAGAGGCAGTGCCGCAGGAACGTGACTCAGCAATCTGTCCTCTGCCACCTGGTCGATGGAGACACTCAGCATAGTGTTTGCCTGCCAGCTTCCGGCGACCTCAACCTGCAGATAATTGTCCGAAACAGCCCGCGTGTTGCCGGATACTGACTGGTTTCCCTGGATAGTTACGACGGAGAGCTGCCCCGCCAACTGCTGCTCCTGGAAGCGCCGATGCTTTGACTCCCCTAAAGCCCGAAGTGCGGCCATGCGCACAAGCGTCGCTTCGCCGGCCACAGGCTTCTGCTGGTGGAGTGTCCAGGCCGGGGTGCCGGGTCGTGCAGAGAAGGGAAACAGGTGCAGGTACGTGAAGGGCAGGCTTTCGATGAACCGATAGGTCTGCTGAAAATGCTCCTCGGTCTCCCCGGGGAAACCGACCATTACATCGGCGCCGATGGCAGCATGTGGCATAGCCTCGCGGATCGCCTCGATCTTTTCTGCGTAATGCCAGGGCCTGTAGCGCCGGTACATGGCTCTCAGAATTGCATCAGAACCGGACTGCAGTGGCAGGTGGGCGTGCCGGGCCAGCCGTGGATGGGGGCCGCCTGTGAATGCGCGAAGCAAGTCAAGAAGGCGTCCCGACCAGTCCATGGGCTCAACGGAACTGATGCGCAGGCGCGGCAGGTCTGTATGGAGCAGGATGGCCTCAACGAGTGCTTCAAGACGTTCAGGTTCGTCGAGCCGTCGAGGCACCTGGTCTGTATGGGCCGGTGCCGGATCAGTGCTGGCCGAAGCCAGATCGCGTCCCCAGCGTCCCAGGTTGATTCCGGATAGTACCATCTCCTGCCCGCCATTTGCGGCAAAGGCCCGCACACGGTCGAGGATCCTGGCAGCAGGCACTGAGCGGCTGCCACCGCGCGTCTGGGGGATGACGCAGAAAGAGCAGCGGTTCCCACAGCCATCCTGCACTTTCAGGTTTGGCCGCGTATGCTGCACATGGCCCGGCATGGCGTCCGAGCCAGTCAGCGCCAGGTCTGCATGCGCAAAGTGATCATCGGCCAGGGGGTTGCCGGACTTGAGCAACGCAGCCAGAGAAACAATCTGCGATTGCCCTGAAGCCTGCTGAAACTCCTGGTCGTGTTGGGGGAAGCCGGCCATGGATGCGGCGATCTCTGCCACCAGGGCCTTGTGACTGTTGCCTACAACCTGGTCAACACCTGGCAGAGCTGCAACTTCCGACGGGGCTCGCTGCGCATAGCATCCGGTCACCACGATCCGGATACCTGGATTTGCCCGTCGAGCCTTGCGGATGTATGCCCTCGCCTGACGGTCGGCCTCTTCCGTCACGCTGCAGGTATTCAACACGAGCACGCTGGCGGTCACCAGGCCATCCGCCTTGATGAGCCCCTTATTCGACAAGCCAACCGAGATGGCAGCGCCATCCGCCTGGCTTGCCCGGCACCCGAAATTTTCAACGTGATATTCTGCCACGTGATCAGTTTAACTTTGCCCGCGCTGAACATGGGACGAAACGCGGGAGCCGGGTGACATCTCAGTTGAGGCCCCGCACATTGCACGCGGCAAGTGTCCCCGTTGGTTTCTGTCCGGCCGCAACCTAAATGAGCAAAACGATGCTTTGGGAGTACAAATAGTTTATGAAACAGCGTATTTTGCTGGTCGATGACGAACTGGCGATCCTTCTCACCCTGAAAGCAGTTCTGGAAATCCATGGATTTGACGTGGAAACGGCTGCTTCAGCTCGGGAAGCGAAGTCAAAATTGAAGGCGAACCAATACCATATGGTCATTACAGACATGCGGATGGAGAGCGAAACCGCCGGCCTGGAAGTTGTGCAGGCTGCGAAGAAGGCGTCCTATAATCCCGCCGTGGCCATGCTGACGGCGTATCCGATTCCAGGTTCCGAGTGGCAGGACCAGGGAATGGACCAGATGCTGGTGAAGCCGATGAATACCAGCGATCTGCTACTGCAGCTCGAATCGCTGCTCGTGAGCCACGAGGAAAAGAAGCAGAAGGCAGCCAAATCAGCCAATGGTGCTCACGGCAAGCCCGCACTGGTAGCCGCCGGAAGCGCCAGGAAGACGCAGCCCGCCAAGAAAGCAGTCACCTCCCGCAGCAAGTAAACATGCCCAAATGAATATGCCTCTCAGGCGAGGACCGCTGGCCACCGTCATGTATTTGGCGGCGCTGGCACTCCCGACTTTCCAAGCCGCGCAGCATTGGATTAAGGTTTCTGCAGAAGAAGCACAAGGTCATCTTCTCAGGAAGGTCGAGCCCGTTTACCCGCCCTTCGCCGAGGCTGCCGGGATTGAGGGAGTTGTCCAGGTAAATGTCGTTATCTATACTGACGGGCACATTCACTCCCTTATGGGATCTACCGGCCCGGACGCCCTCTTCAAAGCTGCTCAGGATGCAGTGCTCAAGAGAACGTACAGAACCTTCGTAAAAGACGGCGTGCCGGTGAACGCCAGCACAACTATTGCCGTCTCGTTCAAGCTGCCGCTCGGCAAAGTGCGGTCCTATCCCGCACCAACGCTTTCCAACGACAGCTTTCATGAAGATGAGGGGGAAGTGGTGTCAAGTACAGCGTTCTCGCCGGCGATGAAGAACTGGCTGGCGAAGGACGTGGAAGCAGACATGGACAGGTGCTCGGCTACCAATGATGCGTCCCGGGCAGAAATACGCGAGAAGCTGCGTAAAGCCACCACCATCATCAAACTCCCGGGCAAACCGGGAAGTCACCCAATCTACATAGCTGAGAGGGAGTACCCGTGTGTCTGCGGGGGCACCGGGAATTGCGGCATCAACATCCTTGAAGAGCAGCCACGAAGTGTTACTGCCGTTGTCCGGGAAAACGGATGGAGTTACTCGCTCAGATGGCGCAAAGGTGCAGCCTATCCCGACATCTTCGTCGCGCACAACATGTCTGCTGCCGAGTCCGAGGTGTCCGGTTACGCGAACTTGGGCGGAACCTGGGGCCAGCTATTCTGCGGCGCTATTGGCGAGAAAGTGGATATCCATCAGTGCCCCTGAGCAGGCAAGTGCTCAGGTCGCGTGATGCATACGCTCCTCTGTTCCAAACCTAGGCCGAGACCGCGATAGCCGGCACGCGTCTCTGCTGGAAACACTGGCGGCACAGCACCGGACGCCCTTGCGTCGGCTTGAATGGGACCGTTGTTTCCGTCCCGCAGGCCGAGCAATTCGTTCGCGTTTCCGCCCTTACCGCAGAACTGCCGGCAGCACGTTTGGTCTTGCACACTTTGCAGCGTTTGGGGTCGTTTTTGAATTGCTTGTCGTGAAAGAAGAGTTGTTCGCCGGCGGTGAACACAAAATCGTTACCACAGTCACTGCAGTTCAGAATTTTGTCGATAAAATCCATGGCCTTCCACCAACTGACGCATGGCCTCTGGCCTGCGCAGTCCTTCCCGTATGGGTATGCAGATTAGGGTGGTACTTGACCAGTTCGCAGGAGTGAGTTGCTGAGCGAAGGAGCGACAACGCAGAGCTTCGAAACGGGTCGGGGCCCAGCCGTAAAGGAAACTACGGCTTCAACTGCTTATGCTAAAGCGATCTGCGAGGGGGGTGGCAGCGCCAGAAGCACATTTGTCCGGCACGCAAACCTGGGTTCTTTGGGGGAACCGGAGGAGCCTGGCAAGCGTGCCGCGCCAGACTCTCTCCCGATGCTAGTGATGCGTTTGGAACAATTAATCCTGCTCTTTACGAGCCTTTTTACGATTCCGCTTGCGCGCAAGTGCTTCTTTTACGCGTTTTCGCTCGCCGGGCTTCAGGTAGAAGGAATGACGTTTGACTTCCTTGATGATGTCTTCCTGCTGGACCTTCCGTTTAAACCGACGCAATGCATTTTCAAGCGGCTCGCCTTCTTGTATGCGAACCTCTGCCAATGTGTACTACACCTCCAAACTTCCCCAGAGGGATCCTTAATAGATTACGGGAAGTTTGCCATGGTGCGTCAAGCAAAAAGGTGCTAAACAGCTGCTTCATCCAATAATTTCCTGCGTATTGGCCTCTTCAGCAAGTCTGCAAACATAAACCTAGTTACTCGCCAGCACCGTCGAGTCCTGTGTTGATGTCACTAATTGCCGATAACCGATCAAATCAGTGCCCGCTGTGGTCCTCCATTTGTAGGGAGGAAGACTTTTAAGCGTCAGCCTCTCATCATGCGTTACGCCGCTACACTGGAGCGAGGAGTTTGTTCGAGATGATTCGTACGTACCAGGGCCATACGCCCGTCATTCCTGATTCCTGCTACGTCGATCTTTCCGCACAGATCATCGGCGACGTCACTCTTGGTGAGCACTCGAGTGTGTGGATGAATGCCGTGCTGCGCGGAGACGTCCACTCGATCCGGATCGGGGTCGGTTCAAACGTACAGGATTGTGCTGTCTTGCACGGCATGCGCTACAAGTATCCTGTAATCGTTGGCGACTCTGTGACAATTGGCCACAATGCAACAGTTCATGGCTGCGTCGTCGAAGATACCTGCCTTATCGGCATCGGTGCGATGATCCTCAACAACGCGCGCATCGGGGAGGGATCGATCATCGCTGCCGGCGCTCTAGTGCCTGAAGGCACCATCGTCCCGCCGCGTACTCTCTGGGCGGGCGTGCCCGCGAAACAGCGGCGTGAGTTAGGCGATGAGGATCGTAAGTCGATCCTCATGTACGCCGGCAATTATCTCGACTACACGGCGACTTACCTGAAAGAACGAGAAAGCTGGACGTAATCTACTTACAGCAATCCTGTAAGTCCGGAGATATGCTCCGTTTGAAGCATCCTTCCTTTTGTCCCGCACCGGAGGGCCTGGCAGTGACGGGTACTTTGATCTATGTCGTACCGGACGCAGCGCCCATCGACGACTGAACGATCGTTATTCGCGACGGCAGAGTTGCGGCGATCGGGCATGGGGTTCCGGTGCCTTCTGAAGCTCGAAGCATGCTTTGTCATGGGTGTGTCGTGACTGCCGGGTTCTTGTTCGGCAAGTCCACGAAACGCGGCGGTGACCTGATCTTCGGTACAGTTGTCGGCTCTATGCGGGACTATACAACCGATCGCAAATTTGAAGGCCTTCAACGGTCCGGCCTCTCAGGACGGACGCGTGCTGTGGCAGACTGAAGGACGATGACGCGCCGGCTCCTCGCAAGCACTATCTTCCTCGGCTCATTCCTGCTGTTCCTGGTGGAACCGATCGCGGCCAAGCAGCTGGTGCCGCTTTTTGGCGGCTCGGCAGCCGTCTGGATCACCTGCCTGGTTTTCTTCCAGGTTGTCCTGCTGGCTGGCTATCTCTACGCCCATCGGCTCGGTCAGCGGCCGGCCGCGCCTGCAACAAGACCCATTCGTAGCAGGTGGACGCATCCCGCTCTTCTCCTGCTTGCGGTGGCCGGAGCTGTTCACTGGGCCAGCGGCTGGCCCGTCCTGGGTCATCCAGTGGTGCAGGTACAGGCCAGCCCGGTCCTCACCATTTTTAGGAGTCTCGCGCTATCGATTGGCCTGCCGTTCCTGCTGCTCGCCTCCACCAGCCCGCTGCTGCAGGTGTGGTATGCGAGGACTGCGCAGGGAGAGCTTCCCTACCGGCTCTTTGCGCTGTCGAATTTCGCCTCGCTGCTCGCCCTGGCGATCTATCCAACCCTGATCGAACCGCACCTGACGCTGCATCATCAGCGGATTGCCTGGTGCCTCGGCTTTATCACGTTTGCAGCCATGTCCGCTCTTCTTCAGCAGCAGGTCTACGCGCTCTCAAAACAGCTTTCCAGTCCAGCCCCAGGAGCGAAAACTGCTGCTCCTGCGGGAAGACGCGGCTCCATAAACATTCTCTGGCTGCTGCTGCCGATGGGTGCTGGTATGCAGCTCAGCGCAGTGACCAGCCACCTGTCTGAGAACATTGCCGCCATCCCGCTTTTATGGATTCTGCCGCTCGCCGTCTACCTGTTGAGCCTGATTGTTGCCTTCGAATATCCAAAGCTCGTGCCTGTCTCGATTACTATTCGACTGATGGCGGTACTACTGGCCAGCCTGGGCTACATGCTCACCAAGATCGATGCCGCGTTGCCCATCAGGGTCAGCATCCCGTTTTACCTGCTGGAACTCTTCGTCGCCTGCCTTTTTCTGCATAGCGCTGCATACCATCTGCGGCCGCGGCAGGCGCGCGAACTAACCAGCTTCTATCTCCTGTTTGCTGCTGGCGGGGCGCTCGGTTCCTTCCTGATCGGCATCGCTTCGCCACTCCTTTTTTCCGCCAATTACGACCTCGCCCTCTCGTTTGTTGCGACCGCCGTGCTGACGCTCGTCGCCACCTGGCAGACCGGCTGGGCGCAGCGGCTGGTGTGGTCAGTCGGCAGTGCGCTGCTGCTTTACCTTCTCGTGCTGCTTCACGGAGCTTTCCAGCATAACCGCCTGATCGGTGTCCGCAACTTTTACGGCAGCCTGCGCGTGGAGCAGAAAAACATGGGACCCCTCGGCATCATGCGCAGTCTGACCAATGGCACGATCAGGCACGGTACGCAGATCTTCACGCCAGCCATGAGTCGGACCCCGACCACGTATTACACGCAGGATTCAGGGATAGGCGTAGCGCTCCGGTTCTGTTGCGGCGACCGCCCGAGGCGCATCGGCGTTATCGGCCTGGGTGTCGGCACCATTGCTGCTTACGGGCATGCTGGGGACACCATCCATTTCTACGAAATCAATCCCGCAGTGCTGCCGATCGCGCTGCATCTTTTCTCGTACCTGCGCGACACCCCGGCCAGGGTGGATGTAATCGAAGGAGATGCGCGGGCCTCGCTCGCTGCTGTGCCGTCGCAGCAGTTCGATGTACTGGCAGTGGACGCATTCTCCGGCGATTCAATCCCACTGCACTTGTTGACGAAGGAAGCGATGGACCTTTACCAGCGCCACCTCGCGCCCGGCGGCATCCTCGCGTTTCATGTGTCGAACCAGTACGTGGACCTGGAACCGCAGATCAGTCTGCTGGCGAAGCAGGCCGGCATGCAGGCGCGCACTGTATTCAGCGCAGCCGATGAAGACCGCGGTGCATTCAGTGCGAACTGGGTCCTGGTCACAAACAACACTGCATTTCTCGAGGATCGAAACGTGGTGCTGCGACTGAACAGGACAGGAGAGCAGCCAAAGCTTCGCCTCTGGACAGATGACTATTCGAGTCTTTTGCCCGTCCTGCACTGGTAGCGAACCAGGCAATACAACTCTCACGCATACCGCCAACACTATGCAGCTCATGTTGACTGATTACAAACACATGTAGTAGAAAAACATTCAAGCGTAGGAGGAGCTGTGCCCAGTCAGAAACTATCGAAGCTCGAGTACCAGATCATGGACGCACTATGGACTCACGGCGACCTGTCTATTCGTGAGATACAGGAGGCGTTTCCCGCGAAGCGGCGGCCCGCTTACACCACGGTGCAGACGACGGTCTACAGGCTGGAGACGAAGAAAGCCGTACGCCGCACAGGCAAGGTGGGTAACTTCCATATCTTCGCAGCGCTGCTCTCGAGAGATGCAGCCCAGCGTACGCTGATTGACGACCTGCTGGCGATCTTTGGCGGCCGATCACAGCCATTGATCGCGCACCTGGTGGAATCAGGAAAGCTGACCATGGCGGATGTAAAAGACGCTGAGGCTGTCGTACAAAAGCTTGCAAAGAAGGACAAGCCATGATGGTTGGAACGTTGCCTGACTTCGCGAGACATGCTCTTCCGGTGGCGGCTAATCATCTCTGGCAATCGACACTGTATTTGTTGTGCGTGCTGGCGGCGGCCATCGCTCTGAGGAAGCAACAGGCGAGGATCCGCCATGGCCTCTGGTTGAGTGCGACAGCGAAGTTTCTTGTTCCATTCTCCGTCTTAAGGCTGATCGGCACCTGGCTGGCGCACTTCCACCCGGCCCCCCTGAAGCAGGCTGCTTTCGAGACTGTTGTGCAGTATTTCGGGCGTCCGCTTGCCTCGGCGGAAAGCGTCGTCGGTCCAGGTACATCGAGCCTGGCTTTGTGGCTGCCTTTGATGGCCTGCCTGCTGTGGATGATCGGCTCGGCGATCGTGCTGGTTCACTACTGGAGCCGCTGGAACGCGGTGCGCGCAGCAAAGAACGCAGCCACACCGATCCTTGAAGGGTGTGAGATTGATGCTCTGCGCAATGCTGCACAGAAGGCTGTTTTGCGGCGACCGGTTCAGCTGCTCTTGTATGCGGGTACATTTGAACCGGGGATCTTCGGCGTCGTCAGTCCGTCGCTTTTGTGGCCGGATGGCATGACCGCATACCTTGACGACACTCACCTTGAAGCCATCATGCTGCACGAGGCATGGCACGTGCGGCGTGGCGACAACCTGACCTCGATGCTGCAGATGCTCGTCGAAGTCATCTTCTGGTTTCATCCCTTGGTGTGGTGGCTTGGGAACCGCCTCATCAGCGAGCGCGAGCGCGCCTGCGATGAAGCTGTACTGCGGTGCGGCAGCAATCCACGCGTGTATGCCGAAAGCATCCTGAAAGCTTCAGAGTTCTGCGTGAACTCACCGCTGGCCTGCGTGTCCGGGGTGACGGGTTCTGATCTCAAACAAAGGATGGTGCGCATCATGACTCAGAAAGGAAACCTCAATCTCAGCCTCGCCAGCAAGCTAATCCTCTCGATGCTTGGCATTGCAGTCATAACCGCACCGGTACTGACCGGCATACTCAGCAATCGTCCTGTGCTGGCGGATATGCGGGTCGAGAAGGACATCGCACCACTCGAGACCTCCAGCGTCAGGATCAGTCATGCAACAGATAACGACGCTCATCAGTTGCAGTTTCATAATGGCAACCTGTCCTTTCCTAACGTCACCGTCCGCACGATGATTGAGTATGCGTACGACCTGAAAGACTATCAACTCATCGGCGGACCAGGCTGGATCAACTCGGAGCGCTACGATATTGCAGCAACCTGGCGGCCTTCTCCAACTGCGGAAGTGTCCAATGTTGCACCCCCTCCGCCCCCGCCCTCTCCGCCTGGTGCACTCACAAAACAAGATCTGGCGCCTTCCGGGCCGTATGTCAGGCTGGAGCCGGGCCAGCTGCAATTCATCGTCAGGTCATTGCTGGCTACCAGGTTTGGTTTGCAGGTAAACAGTATTCCGGGAAACCTGCCCGGCTTTGCCCTCGAAATGGCAGCCAGTGGTCCAAAGCTTCCAAAGGCGATCACGCCACAGATGATCAATGGCGAGCAGGTAATGACTGTTCGCGAGCGTTCGGAACATGGGAGCGAAGAAATCGGCTTCGTGGGACCGCTGGGTAACTTCGCCGACCTGCTTGCCGGCAAAGTTGATCGTCCGGTGGCCGATGCAACAGGACTGGCTGGGACCTATGACCTGACACTCAAGTGGGAAGGAAGCGGGAAGAATCCTGAAGCCATTCGCACGGCACTCGAGCAGCAACTAGGCCTGGATATGGTCCCGGTGTCTACGCAGGTGAAGCTGCTTAAGGTCGTCCAGGTCGAGAAGCCGTCACCTGATGAGTAAAGCGAGAGCGGCCAGATGGCTCCTGACCGCCGCTGCTTTCAGTCAATCAATTTGTCTCATGCCGCACCGATGCGAAGCGGAGCGACCTGCGTATTACTTTTCGAACGGTACTGGCGTCGGATTGCGCTCGACAAATTGCCGCTGGTGCCAGTAGGGATAGATCGGCTTTACATCACTGGCTTTATCCAGGGTCGCAATCTGTGCGGACCTCAGGCTGAAGTCTGCCGCCCCCAGGTTCTGGCGTAACTGTTCTTCGTTCCGGGCACCGATGATGACGCTGTCAACCGTAGGACGATGCAGCAGCCAGTTCAGGGCAATCTGCGGCACACTCTTCCCGGTTTCCTTTGCGACTCCGTCGAGTGCATCGACGATCTTATAGAGATGATCGTCCGCAACCTGGGGCCCATAAGCAGCCGTGTCATGCAGGCGGCTCTTCTCCGGGATTGGCTGGCCGCGTCGGATTTTGCCCGTCAGGCGGCCCCAGCCCAGTGGACTCCAGACCGTCGTGCCGACTTTCTGATCGAGCAAGAGCGGCATCAGTTCCCACTCATATTCGCGGTTAAGCAGCGAGTAGTACCCCTGGTACGAGGTGTAGCGCTCCCATCCATATTTATCGGAAATGCCGAGCGCCTTCATCAGGTGCCAGCCCGAAAAATTGGAGCACGCCAGGTAGCGGACCTTTCCGGATTTCACCAGTCCATCGAGAGTGCTGAGCGTTTCCTCCTGCGAGGTGAGCGCATCGTAGCCGTGCAGGTGGTAAATGTCGATATAGTCGGTGCCCAGGCGCTTTAAGCTGCCTTCCACCTGCTTCAATATGTGATAGCGGGACGAGCCAACATCATTCGGCCCCTTGCCGAACGCGAAGGTTGTCTTGGTCGAGATCAGAACATCGCTGCGCCGCTTTCCGATTGCCTTGCCGAGAATCTCCTCCGACACGCCGTCGGAATAAACATCTGCCGTGTCAAACAGGTTCACGCCGGCTTCAAGGCAGATGTCCACCAGTTTCGTCGCCTCGGTGACGTCCGATGAGCCCCACGCCTTGAAGAAGTCATTGCTGCCGCCAAAAGTCCCTGTACCGAAGCACAGTACCGGCACTTTCAATCCTGAACCGCCAAGCTGTCTATATTCCATGCTCTCTAGGATGGTCCGTGGTTCTGCGCCGATGCATCAAAAGTCATCGTTCGCCTCGAGCCGGCGGAGCGACGAATCGCGCCCGGGCGGCTGGGCGACCGGGAGGCCCTGCGGGTCGAGTGGCACAAGCCGGTCCGGCTCGACTCTGAAGTTCTCAGTACCGCCTTGGAGTAAGGCCAGCACGTACACCGTCATCGAAGGATCGGCGTAGGTGCCATGGACCACAGCAAATTTCCCCGTGCCGGCTACTGTTTTGTCGCCGCCGGGGGCGCCCTTGTAGCGCCGCGTTTCCACAAAAACGCCGGCCGCAAGATTCTTTGCATCCTGCGCATAAAGGTTCAGCTTGACCTCAAGCGCAAGACAATCGGCGCACGGCAGACTGCCCTGGTAGCTGGCCAGCGGTAGGAGCGTTGGCGTCAGCAATTCATCACGGCCAGCCGGTGCAGGCGCGAGTTCGCCGGCGGCGACTTCTACCCTCAACTCCACACGCTTCTCGGACGGGATAGTCCGGTCATCGTTTGGCCGGCTGTACTCGAGTGCGATGGTCGCATTGCCGGCAGAGATCGCCTTCCAGACGAAAACCTGCGTCCCGGCTGTATCGAGGCGGCCACTGTCCGGGCGGATACCTTGCCCCATCTGTTCAAGGTGCGAGGCATCGAGCTTTTTCGCCGTCCACCGAAAGCCTGTTGCAGGCGCGGCATGTAGTTCGAGCAGGATACGATCGCCAACATGCACACTGACAATAGACGATGTGTCGGCGTCCGTGAGCCTGACCGTGACGGCCCGCGCAGAGGAAAGAGCGCAGAATGCTGCTACCGCAACGATCAGGAAAAGCCTGCCCGCCCGGTTGCTTAACACTCGCCGTAAACCTTTACAGCCGTTCACTTTTCCATCTTTCGATACACTTAAGGAGTACCTGGCTCCATTCCTCGATCCTGGCCAACAAGCAACTGAAGAAAGATATACAGACTTAATGAGCACATTGAAAGCTGTGCGCGGCACCCGCGACCTGCTGCCGCCCGAAACGGAACTCTGGTCCCAGATTGAGACGACAGCCCGTAATATCTTCGCCCGATACCACTTCGGCGAGATACGCACGCCTATATTTGAAGACACGCAGCTGTTCGCTCGCGGCGTCGGCGAAGAGACCGATATTGTTTCGAAGGAGATGTACACCTGGGAGGACAAGGCCCGGGCGCAGTCTGAGAAGGCTCAGTCACTGACGCTGCGCCCTGAGAACACCGCTGGAGTTGTTCGCGCCTACATCGAGCACAAACTTGGTGACACGGGTCAGCTTCAGAAGCTCTTCTATATCGGACCGCAGTTCCGTCGCGAGCGTCCACAGAAGGGCCGCTATCGGCAGTTTTTTCAGATCGGTGCGGAGGTCATTGGCCAGCCCAGCTCCGGTTCGGAGTCGCCGCTGCGCGATGCAGAAGTGCTGGAGATGCTGGCTTCGCTGCTCGATGCGCTCGGCATTCGCGGCTGGAAGCTGCTGATCAATTCGGTCGGCTCAAAGCAGGACCGCCCGAAGTACATCGAGACGCTTTCCGAGGCGCTCAAGCCGGTCGTCGGCCAGATGTGCGTTGATTGCCAGCGCCGTGCTGTCACTAACCCGCTGCGGGTACTCGACTGCAAGGTGCCGGAGGACCAGCCGATCATCGACAGCCTGCCAAAGATCTGGGATTCGCTCGATGCTGACTCCCGCGCGCACTTCGAACAGGTCTGCGCAGCGCTCGATGCCTGCGGCGTGCCGTATGAACATAATCATCGGCTGGTGCGCGGGCTCGATTACTACACGCGCACGACCTTTGAATTTCAACATGGCGGGCTGGGTGCACAGAATGCCCTGCTCGGCGGTGGACGCTATGACGGCCTGTCCGAGATGATCGGCGGCCCGCATGCGCCCGGGATTGGTTTCGCCATCGGAGAGGACCGGCTGGTGCTGACTCTGCTCGCGCAGAACGAAGCCGTGGCCGCTGCATTGCTGGCCGATGTCTACATTGCTCCACTCGGCGAAGGGCTGAACGCGCCAGCGCTCGCGCTCGCCCGCGAACTGCGTCGCGAAGGCCTGCGCATCGAGTTGGGCGACGGCAGTTTCAAGCTCAAGAAGTCCTTCGAGGCCGGGAATAAACAGGCCCGCGCGATCGTGCTTTTTGGGGAAGACGAAGCATCGTCGGGTATCCTGACGGTGAAGGATTTCTCAACCGGCGACCAGCAGAAAGTGCCGCGCGCGAGTCTTGCCGAACACTTAGAAAAGCTCGTTCGCGACAGTCGTTAAATGCGGATCCCTTCATTGCGCCACGCTTCGGTGGGGATGACAAGGTAGGCGGCTGCGCTTCGGTCGGCTGGCAAAAATGACCGTTGCGCTCGGTCGGGATGACAGTTACTTAGTTCGATAATGATTAGGACAGGATCAGCATTGCTCGATTTCCTCGGAACACTTCAGCGCACCCATACACTCGGTGAATTGCGCGCGGCAAATGCAGGCTCGGAAGTCGTCGTGATGGGCTGGGTCAATCGCCGTCGCGATCATGGCAACCTCATCTTTCTAGACCTGCGCGATCGCACCGGCATCACGCAGGTGGTGCTCGATAATGATGTGACGCCCGCCGGCCACGCCAAGGCTGAGCATGTGCGGCCGGAGTACGTAGTTGCCGCTATCGGCACGCTGCGCCTGCGCGATCAGGATGCCATCAATCCGAAGATGCCGACCGGTGAAGTCGAGCTTGCCGTGAAAGAACTGCTGGTGCTGAATGATTCGAAGGTGCCGCCGTTCTCGCCTGCGGAAGAAGCGATCGGCAATGAAGAAGTACGGCTGAAGTATCGCTATCTCGACCTGCGACGGCCGGAGATGCAGGCGAACTTCAGGATGCGCCACAAGGTGGCGCTTGCCGTTCGGCAGTATCTGTCCAACGAAGGCTTCTACGAGATTGAGACGCCTTTCATGACGCGCTCCACCCCGGAAGGTGCGCGCGACTATCTTGTGCCCAGCCGCGTCCATCCCGGCGAATTCTATGCATTGCCGCAGTCGCCGCAGTTGTTCAAACAGATCCTGATGATCTCCGGCTTCGACCGCTACTTTCAGATCGTGCGCTGCTTCCGGGACGAAGACCTTCGCGCCGATCGTCAGCCGGAGTTTACGCAGATCGATCTCGAGATGACTTTTCCGCAGCAGGAAACGGTCTTCAAAGTGGTTGAGGGATTCCTGAAGGCGGCATTCAGGGAAGCCGGCACTGAGCTCGAGCCGCCATTCCTGCGCATGACCTATGACGAAGCAGTGCGCCTCTACGGCATCGACAAGCCGGACATGCGTTTGCCCGCGATGGTCGATGTGCGCGAGGCCTTCACGACCGAACAGCTCGGCATCCTTAAGACCACCGCAAAGCTGCCGATCGTCGCCGTTAGAATTCCCGGCATCGGCGAGCTTTCGCGTAAAGAGCGCGATGATCTTCGCCTCCTCTATCCGGCAAAGCTGACACAGTCGAAGGCAAAGGTGCTCGACGATTTCAAGCGCCTGGAGAAGTCATTCCCGGATGCAATTGCGAAGGTGCGCGCGCGTGTCCAGGCCTCGTTGGGTTCTGCTGCGGATGACCTGCTCGTCCTGGTTGTGGCTGATGAAGAAAATCCTGATGACGCCAGTCTCGGCGTGGTCATCCCTGGCCGGCTCTCAAGTCGCGAACGTGAGATCTACGAGTCAGCGGGACTGGTGCGACTGGCCCTGGCCCAGAAATTTGAAGGCAAGCACAAGCTCTTCGACAAGACCGGTACCGCGGCTGATTATAAATTCCTCTGGGTCACGGATTTCCCGTTCTTCGAGTGGGACGACGACAGCAAGACTTGGGCAGCCGCACACCATCCCTTCACCTCGCCGCATGATGACGATATGAAGGCCGGACGTCTCACCTCCGACCCCGGCGCCGTGCGAGCGCTCGCCTATGACATTGTGCTGAATGGCACAGAGCTCGGCTCGGGTTCGATCCGTATCCATCGCCAGGACGTGCAGCAGGAGATCTTCCGCGCGCTGGGCATGACGGATGAAGAAGCACGGGAGCGCTTCGGCTTCTTCCTTGATGCGCTCACTTATGGCACGCCGCCGCATGGTGGCATCGCGCTTGGTCTCGATCGCATTGCGATGATTCTTTCCGGCGCCAGTAGTCTGCGCGAAGTGATCGCCTTCCCAAAGACAGCGAAGGCCATTGACCTGATGGTGAACGCGCCAACGCGCGCGACTGAAAAGCAACTGAAAGAGTTGCATCTGCGCACGGTGCTAAAGGGGTAAGGACTTGCCGCGTCGATAGGCTGTCCTTTTCGATAGTTGCTGCATCGATGAGCTACTCAGCCGTCGGGTGTCAGCCAAAGCTCGATCTTTTCCGCAAACAGCGTTTGAACTAAGCCGCTGGCGCGGCGAATGCTGCATTGGTGGCAGCGCTGACGACGGCTGGATTTAGCGTTCGGGTCCAAAGGAGGATTTCCTGTGACCCATCTTCGTCAGAAGATGCTCGACGAGCTCGAGCGTCGTAACTACTCTCCGAACACCGTATGGTCTTACCTGCATGCAGTGGAGGAGTTCGCCAGGCACTTCGGTCGTTCTCCCGAGCAGCTTGGACCCGATCACGTCTGCGAGTACCAGGTCCATCTGTTCCGCGACCGCAAGCTTTCGGCTCGCACCATCGCGGGACAGACGGCAGCGCTGCGGTTCCTGTTCGTCAAGACACTGCGGCGGCCTTACCTGCCCGATGCGCTCCCGTTTCCCAAGCATTGCAGGCGTCTGCCGACGGTGCTCAGCCAGGAAGAGGTGGCACGGCTGATCGATGCAAGCGGCAACCTGATGCACCGTGCGATGGTGATGACGCTCTTATGCAACAGGCGTTCGCCCGGCTGAGCTGTGTCGGCTCAAGGTCGCGGACATCGATAGCGAACGCATGGTGCTGCACATCCACGAGGGCAAGGGTGGACGCGACCGCGATGTTCCGTTAAGCCCGAAGCTGCTGGCCATCCTGCGCGAGTACTGGCGCTGGATGAAGCCGAAAACCTACCTGTTTCCGGGCATGGAGAACAACTGGCGGGCCGACGTGCTTGTTACCACGATGGTCGCGTGGATCGCCGTGACCGAAGCGGCGCAGGCGGGCGGCATCACCAGGCGAGTCTCGCCGCGCACGCTCCGGCACAGCTACGACGCACCTGCTTGAAGCGGGTGCAGATCTCCGCACCATCCAGGTGCTGCCCGGACACGCCAAGCTGGCCAACACGACGGTCTATCTGCACCTGTCGCGCCGGCACCTGCAGGCCGTGGCAAGTCCGCTGGAGTCGCTCGCGGTTTCTACTCCAAGTGAGGTGAAGCATTCGAGGAGGCGTGCGAAGCGATGAGCCGGCCCACCCTTGAGGCGGCTGACATCCTCCGTCTAGCCGGCAGCAGCTTCGTCAAGCGGCATGGATCGCATCTCGCCCCGCGCACCGCAAGGTGATGGACGCTATTGTCCGTTGCCGCACGGCAGCGCTCGGCGGTCATCGCGATCGATGCTCCGGCTGCGGACATCAGGCCATCTCCTATAACTCCTGCCGCAATCGGCAATGTCCCAAGTGTCAGGGCAACGCTCGTGACCGATGGCTGGCCGCGCGCTCGGCCGAGCTCTTGTCCGTACCCTACGTCCAGCTTCTGTATGCGCCGCCCAGGACCGCACCGATCAAGCCCCGGCTCGATAGTTCCTGAACCATGATGAGCAAGCCCGCTCTCAACCCGGTCTACCCAGCCGTGCTCACGCACGAGACGCGTCCTCGCGCTCACTCATCGCGAAACAGTCTCAGAACCGGCCCGCTTCAGCTACCGAACAGATCCTTGCTGTGGTCACGTCGCAATCTCCCATGCCTTCGAGACTTCGCAGAGCTCAGGAAAAGACACCGTCACGGCCGGGATCGCTCACTCAAACCCCACAGCCACTTACCGCATCTGCCACGCCACCGGCTTCCTTCAAACGACCCTATCGAAACTGCCCCGACAGTCTGCCAGCAGCTCCCGCTCCGTGCGCGGGGCAGCCTGATAGGGTACTAACGTTTAGCGTGACTAATGCCAAAGAGTTCGGTAAGGCTGAGAACGATAGCGTCCGTTCGGATCTACGGTGCACAAGAAGACGCCTCTTTTGCAGCCTTGTTCAAAGCCTGCACCTCTGCGCCAAGTGCTGCACTCGTTTGCTCCAGAAAATCCAGGATCACGGCGAACTCTTCAGCGCTGTATTTTGCCAGCAGTTTTGTCATGCGATCGCCTTGGCTGCCATAGAGTGCATCCACCTCTTGAAGCTTTTCTTCATCGGCGTGGATAGTCACACGGCGGCGGTCCTCTTTGCTTCTTTCGCGACGCGCGAAGCCGGTCGCTTCCAACCGGTCGATCAGGGCGGTGGTCGCGGCGCCCGTCAGACCGATTCTTTCGCTGAGTTCTCCCGCAGACATGGCCTCATCTGCCAACAAGCGAAGGCAATTTACGTCCGTTGCGTTCAGCCCCAGCTGGGCTGCTACAGCGGAATGGAACAGCAAGACCCTCCCTACAAATCTCCGAATGACCGGAACATAGGCGCGCATTCGAGCACTTGACTTCATTCTCACCTCGTTTCATTATTACTTAGGTATTATAAATATTCGATCATCGAAGGAGATTGATAACAGCATGGCAACAATCGATCTAGATGGATTCTCTCAGTACTACGAGGAGTTGGGAGACTGTTCCAAGCCGCCCGTCCTGATGATCAGCGGGCTCGGCGGTGTCGGTGCGAGTTGGGGTCCGCAGACCAATCATTTTGCTGAGCGGTACCACGTCATCCTGCCTGACCACCGCGGCACGGGCAAGAGCACGCACACTCCGGACGGGTACACGACACAGCAGCTTGCCAGGGACATGGCAGCCCTTGTGGAACACCTCGATTTTGGTCCCATGCACGTCGTTGGGGCTTCGACGGGCGGAGCCATCGCACAGCATATGGCGCTCGACCATCCTCACACCGTTCGCTCCCTCACACTATCCTCGACCTTCGCTCGCTTTGACGCGTATACCCATCGTGAGTTCCAGGTTCGCCGGAAGATGACCGAACAGTGGAGCCGCGCCGAGTTCTTCGCGGGATACTCCTTGTTTCTGTTCTCGCCCCGCTATACAAGCGAGCATCCGGAAAAGGTACAGGCATGGATCGATCGGGGGTCGGCTCATCCGGAGCAGCCCGGCGATCGGGAGATTGGCCTCAAGCGCATTGACATGATCGCTACCCATGACACGTCCGGCAGGCTCGGCGAAATCAGACAGCCAACTCTGGTCGTATGCGGGACCCATAACTTCTGCACACCGCTACCGCTCTCCGAAGAACTGGCCAGAGGTATTCCAGGAGCGAAGCTAGTGGTCTTTGAGGAGGGTGGCGAGTTGATCGAATTGGAGCAGGACAAGAAGTACTTCGAGGTTGTTGGTGGATTCATACACGAGCAGGTGGCCCAGCAGTAAGGCTTTCAACGAGGAAGCAACATGAGAGGAGAAGATCAATGAAGCTATCGGGCAATACCATTCTGATCACCGGCGGAACCTCAGGCATCGGACTCGAACTGGCAAAGGAGTTCCGCGCGAGGGGCAACGACATCATCGTCTCCGGCAGGCGAGAACATCTCCTGGAGGAGATCGAGTCGAAGCACCCCGGCATCGTTGGACGACGGCTGGACATAGCCGATCCCGCAGACATCCAGCGGTTCGCAAAGGCGCTCCTTGCGGAGCGCCCACAACTGAACGTGGTCATTCATAATGCCGGCATGATGAAGGATGAGGCTCTGCTTGAGAGCGGTACCAGCACGGTTGCTGAAGAGACGGTCAACACCAATCTCCTGGGCACGATGCGCCTCAATGCCGCACTGCTCCGCCACCTCGGAGAGGTTCCCCACCCCGTGATCGCAGTCGTGACATCAGGCCTTGCTTTTGTTCCCCGAGTTACCGCTCCGGCCTATGCCGCAACCAAGGCCGGGCTGCACTCCTGGACCCAATCGCTTCGCTTCCAAACCAGACAGAGAGGCATAGAAGTGGTGGAGATCATCCCTCCCTATGTAGCGACAGAGCTCCTAGGAGCACACCAGAAGACAGATCCTCATGCCATGCCGCTGGAGGAATACATCCAGGAGACGATGGACATCCTCCAACAAACGCCTACACCGACGGAGGTTCTTGTCGAACGTGTTCAGGCTTTACGGTTTGCCGAACGCGATGGCAAGTTCACCGACATCTTTGAAGCAATGAATGCACCACGGAAAGCGCTTGTCGCCGAGTGAACACGGTGGTGCCTAGTGGACGACACGAGCTGTTTCATTGGTCCTTGTAAGTCGCAATAGCGGAAGTTTTCCACCCGCTCAGGCGTTCCCAGACGTTGCCAACAGGGTAATGCGCTCATCGAACGAGAGTCTGCTTGAAATACTAAAAACGCATCAGTTGCTGCTCGCCGAGAAAGTGAGAGCGTGCATAGTCGAACTCCCGCCAAATGATCTGCCAAGCTAATCGTCCCGGCGATATCTGCGCGAATGATAACCGCCTGAGCCGCCCCAGACCATCAGCGTCACGACGAGATGAATGACAAACCAGATGCCGATTCCCAGGTCGAGATAGACCATGTACAAGACCAGCAGGCGGGGCAGTACGATGGCGAGGATCAACGGCACCAGGCCGTTAAGATGAAACGGCAAACGGTTCGTCTGCAGCCAAAGCAGCAGCAGGCTGATCCTGGGCAAAAACAGGGAGACCACCAGGAACCACATGGGCAGAATGTGTACTACCAATAACGCATGTAAATCCATTCACTCACCAGCCTTCATTGCGGAACTCCAGTCTCGATCACCAGACGCGGCAGCGCGTCGCGTGCACCATCGACGCATTGGCTTTGCAACTGAATGCCTTTTGAAATTCAGGCATGTTCGAAACTACATTATTTACCCGTAGCTCCGATATGGAGTGCGGATTGATGAGGATCATGGTGCGTGCAGCTCCCGGTCGCACTGTATCGCACCAGTTGTTGCCGAAATCCAGAAAGAAGCGCTGCAGATTGGTCAGGCCATGCGCATCTTTGTCATCGACGGTTCTGCCGTTCATCGCCAGATCCTGCATTAACGCAGAGAGCGTAAGATCTAACCCGCCCATTGTCGGCAGTGGCTTCACCCTGCGTCAGCTTTCCATTCTGTGTGACGCCGGTAATGCCTGGAACAGGACCGGTATATTCGGTTAGAAATGCAGGCGCCGCGCTGGTCATATTCCTTCGCGTCCTCCGCGATCCACCAGTCGCGGAGATTGCCCTTCACGTCGAATTTGCGGCCCGGATCATCGAAGTCGTGCGTAAGTTCGTGGCCTACGATTGCACCTTCAGCGCCATAGTTCATTACATCATCCTGCGCGGCGTCGAAGTACACGGGCTGCAGGATGCCTGCGGGAAAGTTAATTGTATTCGTCTGCGGATCTTCATAGGCGTCGACAGTCGGCGGCGCCATGATCCATTGTCTTGTCGAGCGGCTTGCCGATGAAGGCGAGCTGACGTTTGAACTCAAAGGCAGTGGCGCGGCTGACGTTCGCGGGATAACTGCTCCTGGATATCTGCAGCGAGCTATAGTCGATCCACTTGTCCGGATAGCCGATCTTGTCGACCACGGCGGCAAGCTTCAGGTGCGCTTCCTTCTTGGTGGCAGGTTGCATCCATTGCACTGCATCAATGTCGCGGCCCATGCGGCTTCGATGTCCTTTACCATCTTCTGCGCGCGCGCCTTCGCCTCAGGCGAGAAGACCTGCGCCACGTAGACCTGTCCGAGTGCATCGCCAATGTTGGCATCGACAGCATGGGTGCAGCGACGCCAGTCCGGCTCCTGTTCGGGCTGAGATGCGGATTTCCATGACGCTCATGGTCCGATGGACCCAATGGATGATGTTGTAGCGGGCGTCCATAGGATCGGCGTCCGCGGGCAGCAGGTCAACCTGGAAGGTGCCTTTAGCCCAGCCCGGTGCCGGAAAAGCCTGGTACCACCAGCGGCAGCCCTCGACCAATGCAGAGCGCAATGGTTCAACCGGAGCGAGGTGAGAACCGGCGCGGCACGGCGCAAGGCAGCGAAGAGCGTCATGGTCTGGTTCTAGCATGAAATGCCTTAGCCCAGGCAGAGAAGTTGTAGGTCGGAACTGTTGAAGTGTTGCGGAACAATCCTGAGGGAGCGGACTTGTCAAAGCCCACGTTTCAAAGTCGAGACGTGGGGCACCCCGTCAAAGGTGCCCGAGCCGTGAGCGACGCGGACGCTGGCAGGCAGGTCGCCTTCAAGACGCGTCGTGCGTTCTTTGGGTGACGGTGGCGAAGGTGAGTAGCAGAGCGAGACGCATGATGGACGTGTAGAAAGTCGCGCCTGCGGTGGGAATGACAGCGCTTGTTCCGATGGCCTCTGCTTAGGAGGGGCTCGCCGGCTCCCATAGCTCGATGGCATTCCCTTCGGGGATCGTGCAGCCTGGCAAACCTGCCATTGGGATATTTCTCGGAATCCACCTTCACCTCGATGTCTGACTTTTGCAGCTGCGCGACCATGGCGTCCAGGCTGCGCACGCGGAAGTTATCATCCACATCTGCCGCGGCGGTCCGAGATACTTCGTATCCATCGAGAAAGGACTGAAGGCGGTTGGGCCTGCCGCCTGCTGCCATGCTTGATGGCTGTAGTCCGTGGGAACTGGATAGATGTCGTGATGAACCTGGTACCACTGCGCCAGTTGCTTCGGGTCGCGGCTGCGGAAAAAAAGGCCGCCAATGCCGAGGACACGTTCAGTTGCTGGATGCGTAGAGCTTTCCACCTTATCGGCTGGGAGTGCTTCAGATGTGCCCGCGGCTGCAAATGCTGCCATGCCGAGGATTGCTGTTCTGCGGTCGATGACCATGGCTGACGCCTCCACGCAAATGAATGTGCACACGCGTGGAGTAGTTTTACCGGGCAGTCCGCTTCGAAGCAAGAAGACTTTAAGCAGGTGTCAGCGATTGAGCGTCCCGTGGCCGGGAAGGGCGTACATCAGCGCGGCGAGCGAGGCGAGTAGAGCAGTGTAAAAGGCGAGAATTTTGGTGCTCGACTGTTTTGGTTCGTCCTGCTGCGAGTAGGCGGTATAAACGCGGTAAAGAGCGCCGGCGGCAATGACATAGAAGGTAAGCTGGCCGGTCATGTAGCCGATGGCAGCGGAGATGGCGACCAGGGCGATGCGGCCGGTGCGGTTGAGGGCAAGAATGGCCTGTCCGCCATCCAGAATGAAGATAGGGATGAGGTTGATGGCGTTCAGCCACGCGCCTATCGCAGCCAATGCGGACCATAACCCGGCACTGGCGGGGGAGGCGTCCGGGGAGTGGCTGAGATGCCACCAGACGCCCGCACACGCCAGCGAGGCGAGCAGGCCGGCAAACGGGCCGGCAAGGGCGATCTCGGAACTCGTTTCTTCAGTAACGCCCAGGTTGTGCCAGCGGACGTACGCGCCGATTCCAGGAAGGAAGACGGGCATTTCAGCAGGCAGGCCAAGCCGTTTTACGTCTGCATAGTGGCCCATCTCGTGGATGAAGATGAGGGCTGTGAAACCGAGACCGAATTTCCAGCCAAACTCTGCCCAGTAGAGGCCAAAAAAGGCCAGCAGACTGAAGAGAAATTTAAACTTTAGCAGGGCGACGAGCAGGAACTTGAACTTGGCGAAAAAGAGCGCAATAGGCGCCAGCGGGCCGAGTTTTTTTACCCACTTGCTGGTGGTTGAAGGATTCTGCGCTTCGAGCGATTTGATATGTTCGCGCAGCCATGCAGCCTGGGCCGATTCTTTTGGCAGAAGAGTGAGCGCCTGCTGCCAGCGTTCGATGGCGCGAAGGCCCTGACCCTGCTGCTCCAGTTGCTGTGCCTCGGTCGTATAGCGGGCGAGGGCGGCGGCGACCTCGGGGCTTTGTTGCGCGTCGCTCATTGGCTCAAGGTAGCATGCCGGGCGGCGGCCGTCACTCGGCTCATCTTCGGCCGCGTGGAGATTAAGCATGTCCCCCGAGCTTGCCGCGCTCCCCAGCCGACAATATTGTGCCGGCTTTGTGACTGGATGGAAGCGTTGGTGGAGAGGTTCGGCGGACCGGCAAGGCCTGGTGCATCCCAGCATTTAAATCTAAAAATTCTGTGAGGTTAAGGATGGCAGAAGGGCAAAGGCATTTCCATTGCAAGGATGTTGGCTACGATTGTGCGTGGTCCGTGGACGGAACGAGTGAAGAAGAGATGCTGCCGATCATAGAAAAGCATGCTGCCGAAGTGCACAACCTTACGCACTTCAAAGAAGAGGCTGTCGAGCATGTGAAAGAGGCGATCCGGAAGAACGGCTAGATCCGTTCAATCGGACGCCGGATCATGACGGGGCTGTGAAGTGACGGGTTGCAGAGGGCAGGCGAGTCATTGAAGACCATTCTCGATGATAGCCTGCCCTCTCGCGCTTTAGAGCTGAGACCATCCTCCATCTACCGGGAATCCCGCGCCGGTAGTGTCAGTCGCGTCGAACGCGAGGAAAAGGACGGCCTTGGCCACTTCCTCCGACGTTGCGAAAGGTTTCATCGGAACGGCTTCAGTCATCTGCGCTTTGGCCCGCGCGGCCATCTCTTTATCCGGCCATACCTTTCCGACGACTGGCGTGTCGGTGGGGCCGGGTGAAACTGCATTGACGCGAATACCCCGAGGAAGAAACTCAACGGCGAACATGCGGGTAAAGGATCGCAGTGCAGTCTTGGCCCCGCCATATGCGCCGATCATGGGCATTCCTTTTAGACTCGCGGTTAAGGTTGGAAGGACGACGGAGCCACCTCGAATGATCATCGGCGCGAGTTTCTGCACTGCGAAAAATGGTCCCTTGGCGTTCAGGTTGAACATCTCGTCGTAGGCAGCCTCGGTCACGCTCTCGACTGGCTCGGATCGCGCGCGCCGTGCATGTCACCAAGCCTGCGCTTTACCGGGCCTTCGGAGACAAGCCCACCCTGCTGCTCAAGGCAGTCGAGCGCTATGCAACGACGTATGGAGCTCCCAGGATGGCGGCATTTCAATTGGAGCCGGACATTCACAAGGCCGTGGCCGCCTTTTGCGAAGCTACTGTCATCAGCGCTACAGACAATGCTCACGGCGGCTGCATGATGGCCGCCGCCGCGCTGGGACAGTCAGAGCGCGTAGGGGAGATCCGTTCGTGTACTGCGAAAGGCCTCGCTGCATCCGCAGACATTTTTTGCGAAACGCTTCGAGCAGGAGATGAAGGCGGGACGCCTGGCGCGCACACCCTCTGCCAAGGTGCGCGGCCGTGCGCTCGTCGACTTATTGCAGGGTTTGCAGCTTCGCGCCAGGGTCGGCGTCGCGCGTGAGCAATTGCTGCAGGACGCCAGCAACTATGTGTCCCTGATTCTAGGCAAGTAAACCTGTCACAATTTCCACGGATCGATGCGTCGAGACGAGTGCCAGACCGCCATTGTCACTCGAGCGACGATCTGGAAATGTGCATCGGAGTGTCCGGGTCCATTGACAACAACACTTGGTAATGAGGAGCAGACTTACCAGGATTGATCTCGTTCGGCGGTTCCAAAGTCGTGGAAGACGCGAATGAAGTTGCCGTCCAGATCGTTAAGGATGAACTCTCTCAGCTTCCATGGTTTATCTTCTGGCTCGGTGAGGATGATTGCTTGAGCGGACCTCCATTCTTTGTAAAGGTCATCTACTTCGCTCTTGGTTTGAAGATTGAGCCAAATGACCGCGGGTGCTTTATTCCCGTAGGTTTGCCGGAAGCTGCTATCGGCGAGGAACAGTCTGCAATCTCCCTTTGATATTCCGGCAATTCCACTTTTTTCGTCGTGCCAGTCGAGCGTGAAGCCCAACACATTCACATAGTGGGCCACAGCTCTTGCTGAGTCATTTACGGGCACTTCGGGAACTGCTGCAGGCAATCTCATGGATTGGATCCCTCCAAGCTCAAGGTAGGCCGCGAGACCGAATCCTAACAGTTCGGCAAGTGCTCATAGATGCACTTCACGCCAGTTGTGCTGTCGATGCATGCGGAATTGCCAATGCACTCATTCACGCTACGTTGGTGGCGGTAAGTCGGGGTACCGGAAGCCTGCGATTTGCGTCGACCGCAGCTCCTTCCGACGTACTGACATCGGCTGCATGGACGAACAAGCCAAGCTGGCAGATCAGGCCCTTGTATCCGGATCGTCCCCTGGAAGAGCTCAGGTTCGAAGCCGAGCGTGCCCACTCTACCGTGATTGAGCTGAAGTCGTTACACGCTATTCCAGTTACTTTCCCCGACGTCGTCGATGTGATTAAACAGGCGGCTCGCGCGATTGCGGACGAACAGTGGTTTGTTGAGAAGGTAAGTAGTCTCTAACAAGGAGAAGAGCATGCACACTGAAGTCCTGAAGTAGGAAGCGAATGGCCTGAACATGGAGAGCGTCTTGTATTTCGACGAAGCCAAGACGGGCAAGCGGCCAGCGGTCCTGGTATTTCCCGAGGCGTATGGCTTAAGCATGCATGCCAAGGAGAAGGCTCAGAGGCTGGCCGAACTGGGATACGTGACCCTGGCCAGCGACCTGTACGGTCGAGGCCGGAACGCCGGTACGCTGGAAGAGGCGATGGCGTTTGTCGGCCCGATGCTGAAAGACCCGTTGATCAACCGGGCTTATGCCGAGGCCGGCCTCAAGGCGCTGGTAGCCCGGCCGGAAGTGGACGCAAGCAGAATCGCCGCCACAGGCTATTGCTCCGGCGGCACTGTCGCGCTGGAATTGGCGCAGTGCGGACGTAAAGGGTGTCGCCAATTTTCACAGCGGCCTGGGCACAGAGCGGCCTGGAGATGCCAAGGACATCAAGGGCAAGGTGCTGGTCTGCATTGCCGGCGATGACCCGATGATCGGGCCAGACATCCGCCGGAAATTTGCCGAGGAGATGAACGCGGGCAAGGTGGACTGGCAACTGCATCTCTACGGCGGCGTGGTGCACAGTTTCACCAACAAAGAAGCCGAAAAGCGCGGTCATCCCGAAGCCATGCGTTATAGCGCATCGGCCGACAGGCGCTCCTTCCAGGCTCTGGTGAACTTCCTGGAAGAAATCTTCGCATGACGTTGTTTTCTTCACCGCGCACGTCACGGCCGAAGCGAGCGAAGAGGCTACGAGCGCGATCAAGAAAAAATGGTTTTCTGTTAAGTAGAGGTTCCTGCGCCACGTTGCTGCGGCGCAGGAACCGGGAACAAAGGAGAAGAAGCGACAGTGAGCGGCCGCTCCCTGTCGCGTTGGCTTTCTTAGCTCTGACTTGTCAGGTCAGGCGCTGACGCTTTGTACGATGCCCTTGGCGCGCAGCCCTGCTTCAGCCTTCGAAAAGTAGTCTTCTACCGTGCCTTGTGTCTTGATCCACTCGACATAACGTCCGATGCCTTGCTCTATGGAGGTTTGCGGGGTGTAGCCGATTGTGCGAATGCGACTGATGTCCGAGATCAGCGACCGAATTTCGCCGGGACGAAATTCACCCCGTGCAACCGGAGCAATATCTACCCCCAGTTGACCAGCGATGATCGCGGCCAGGTCGCGGACACTGGTAGCGCGGCCGCTGCCGACATTGACTGGCAGCCCATCAAGAGCGTCCGTTGTCGCCGCCAGCAGGTTGGCGTGTGCAATGTCTTCGACGAAACAGAGATCGCGTGTCTGGCCGCCATCCTCGTACAGGATCGGCGGTTGCCCGTTCAGGAGCCGGGTGCAAAAGATGGCAATTACTCCGGTGTAGGGGTTGAAGAGCGATTGACGCGGCCCGTACGTGCAGGAGTACCGTAGCGCAATTGTCGGGATGCCCGTCTGTCTACCCCACAGGAGAACGAGACGCTCCTGGTCCACTTTTGTAAGGGCGTATACGGTCTCGCCGCCTCCGGGAGTGGCCTCTGGAGTTGCGATGGAGGAAGTAGCGCTTCCGCATAGTGGACAATGCACACTGAAGTCGCCTGCGCGCATTTGCTCGGCAGGACGCAGCAAGGGAACGACGTTGCCATGTTGCGGGCAATGTGCCGCGCCTTCGCTGTAGACGGCCTGCGAACTGGCTACCAGAACCTTCCGGATCGGCAATTGGTGGTCGCGGATGATCTCCAGCATCTGGGCTGTGCCAAAGCTGTTGACGAGCACGTACTTCGCCATCTCGGGCATATAGCCACCGTATGCTGCTTCGTGAAAGACAACGTCTATGTCGGTCAATGCCGCGCGCATGGTCTCGTAGTCCTGCACAAGTCCCTCGCGGAACTCGGCGTCCGGATTGATCCACGCAGGCTTGCCGTTCTTGTGAGTCTGCGGCTCAAGATTGTCGAGGATGCGGACTGTCCAGCCTTCGTGCAAAAGCAGATCGACGATGTGAGACCCGATCAGTCCAGCGCCTCCAGTAACGAGCGCGCGCTTACGATGTGTAGTCATTCAGAATGTCCTGTTACTACTTTGTATAAGATTTCAGTGAGAGTTACTTGGAAATGAGGTCCTGAAAAGAACCGCCAGAATGCGTATCCCGGTCTTCAGAGAAGCTCGGAGATCGCCGGAAACCTTGCTCAAGCCGCCAATCCTGCATCGGTAGTCGACGGGAATTTCCTGTATGCGAAGGCCTTGTTTTGCTGCCTTGGCCTGCATCTCGAGATTCCACCCATAAGTCATCTCCGTCATATGCAACTGCTTCAGAGACGATCTGCGTATCGCGCGGAATGGTCCCATATCTGTGTATCGTGCGCCATGCAGGATGCGGAGCAGCATAGCCACAAAGTGGCCTGCAAATACCTGGCTCGGTAACATTGACCCGGGTTCGCGACGCCCACGAATGCGGGAGCCGATGACGAAGTCGTCGTCACCGGCTTCGATAGGAGTTACGAGACGTGAAAGGTCAGCAATCACGTCGCTGCCATCTCCATCCATGAAGACAAGGATTGTGCTGGTATCGAGTGCCGCATCGCTGCCGGCTTTGCAGGCAGCACCATAGCCGCGTGGGGACGTGACGATGCGTGCGCCGCATGAACCCGCGATTTCGGCGGTGCGATCGGTCGAGCCATTATCGACGACGATGCATTCGGCAATGTCGGTCCAGGGCATCGAAGACACAACGTGGCCGATCGATTCCTGCTCGTTCAGCGCGGGGATGATGACCGAGATGTTCTCGCGATTCACGAACTCACTTCTTCCCGCAGAGGCCGAAGGAATCGCCGATGCATCGGCCATCGGCGCAGAAGAATATCCAGCAGAAAGGCGAATGCCACTCCACCATAAAGAATTTCATTGAGCAGAAATTGCCGCGGTCCGGAGCCGACGGCGAGAGACGTCGTGCACATGTAGAAAAGCCCGCAGATATAAGCGAACGCAGTGATGTCCGGCACAACTGTAAAGAAGGGGACGAGCCATGCAATATACCAGGGGTAATGAGGCGAGAACAGCAACATGAGCGCAAGTGCGAGAGAAAATGCAGGAATCATAAAACCCGCGCCGGCAGGCAATTTGAAGATACGCGTCTGGGCACTGTCAGCTTCAGGCCACGTAGGTTTGCAGCATGTCCGCCAGCACCACAGACTGAGCGCCATAAATACAAGGGCCACGAAGCCGAGATAGGATCCGGTCGATACGGTGTGGAGGCCGGGCATGTGCTGCGCCAGTTCCAGCAGGAAAAAGTGTGTTCCGGTATCGATTCCCTCTTCATGAACATAGCCGCCGAGGAAGCCGAAGACCTTCATACCCACACTCGAGTAACAGGCATATCCCGCAGCTATGACGATGGCGAGTGTTGCTGGCATCTTGTAGTCTCCGCGGCGAAAAAGCGCGGGAAGCAAAACCAGCGGATACATCTTCGTCATCACAGCTAGTCCCAGGAACAGGCCCGTAAGAACAGGTTGACGACGGTATCGAGCAAGCAGTGCAAGCGCGATAAAGGCCATGGCTGCTGAGTCCACATGGCCGGAACTGCCGATCTCCCAGATGAGCAGAGGGCACCATGCATAAAGCAAACACTGCTCCCGGCGAATGCCCAGTTCGCGCGATAGTTTCAGGAGCGCGAACAACGTGAGGCCTTCAAACAGAATCATCGCAGTCTTCATACATGTCATGGTCGGATTGATGAAGGCGATGACATAGAAAAGAAATTGCGCGAAAGGCGGATAGATTGTGTGCGCGTAGTCGCGACGATTGATGTGTTCGAAGAGGTCTCGATGCGGCTCGCGCAGAAATTGCAGAGCCGGATCTCCAGGCACGTAACGATACGGGGAGATGTGTGCGTGCTGGACCACCCCGTCCCATGCGTACCGGTAAATATCAGAAGAGAGATAAGGGCTGGGAAATAGAGTGACCAGCCGAAATGCGATCGCAAATGCCAGGATGATTGCGAAGGTATAACGGTCAACCGGCTGCGAAAGGACGATGAGTATCGCCAGGGCGTAGAGAATCACAGACCATCCGGCGACTGCGGAAAATCCGATCGTGAAATGACTGTACTCGCTGATAAGTTGCCGCGTAAGAAGGAGTAGACCGAATCCTAGAAAGATCAAGGCAACGTTGGTGTACCAGGCGCGGGCAGGATGCCAGGACGCCGCAGGGGTCGTGCTTGCCTGCTCCCCGCTTACCTGCGCACTGCTCATCTGCGAACTCCAAAGAAGCGATGGAGGAATTCGCGGCTGTGCGGGGCCGGATATCCTGGAAGATTCCCAAAGGCTGGTGCCACTCCCAGGAGGAGTTCATCGCGGAGCAGGTTGAGAGTGTCACCATCGTCGACGTCATACCAGGTTGGAAGCTCGGCAAGCTCGATGTTGGCTTCTCTGACAGCCGAGACAGTCTCTGTGTATACCGTTGAGGTGCTCCAGTGAATCCCTGTGAAAGGCTCGATGTGGGGAGCCTTGAGTCCGATGAGATAGTAGCCGCCATCGTCTGATCCGCCAAGTACGATGCGATCGCCCGGGCGATTCAGTAATTCGACTGCCTGGTGATAAGCGCGGGCAGGCACAGTCGGCGAGTCGGAGTCGATAAGACAGACGGCTCCGAAACCACACGCGAGGATGTCTTCGCTCGCGGCATGCAATCTTTCTCCGAAGGTGTCGCCGCGTTGGGAAATGAGCGCGAAACCTTCGGGAAGAAGATCACTGAAAAGTTCTTCATCTCCGACAGGCGTGTAACAGACGAGACCGACAGCGGCGCTCGTCGCAGCCACATCGGCGATATTCCGAGTGGTGTCTTTAAGGAAGCAAATGTTCAACGCGGCAGATTGTTCCAGCGTAAGAGGAGGGGACAGGCGCGTCTTTACTCTGCCGGCACGCGGCGCCTTTGCCATCACAGCGAGCGCGCACTTCGGTGCAAGCGCGGGGTCTTCGCATCGAGGATTCAAAATTGAATACGCCACCTAAAGTACGCTCCGACTGCGCTCGTTGGCGACTGCTTCACTCTTCTGGCATACCGCGTATTGGTACGTTTGGTCGCGGAGTACCTCGACTGAAGCCCAGGGCGGCCCCTGTACTAACGCGAGGAAATCTCGCGGGCGCATCACCTTCACTTGCCGAGGTTCGAGGAACTTTTCCCAGGGATCTCCGGACAAGCGCGCCAGCAACCACATTGCACTGAGTGGCAACCGCGAAGCGAAACCGGATGTCGGTTCCGCTATGAAGCAGCGACCTCCCGGTCGGAGGACGCGAAAGATCTCTGTGAGTACAGCTTCTTTGTTTGGAATGATAAGGAAGAGCCGGGACACAATGACTGCGTCAACCGAATGTGAAAGTTCCTTTAACGCCTGAGCATCTCCTTCAAGAAACTTGCAGTTTTTTAAGTGGAGATTCGCCGCTCGCGTTCGCGCCCGCCGGATGAGTCGCTTCGATAGGTCTATTCCTGTCGCCGTCACCTGAGGAAAGTCTTTGGCGAATCGACAGGCATAGAGGCCCGGGCCGCAACCCAATTCCAGGATTTGTGTTCCGGTGGGAGGATCGCCGGATGGAAAAAGCGCAGACGTAATTTCCGGGGTATGGTCGCGAAAGAAATTCTCTCGACAGACTGCATACAGCCAGTGACATCGTTCGAACAGGCTTTCCCGTGTGGGGGAGCAGGTGTCGCCCGGAAGCTCGTACTGCCGTGACTCTATCGTCATAGGCCCGCATACCAGTCATAGCCGAGCTTGGTCCAGTAATCGTCCGGCTTCTGGTTCGTGTAGCTGATGAGTCCGATTCGCTTGATCTGCTTGTAGCCATACTTCGTTGGCATATGCAGGCGAAGCGGCGCTCCATGAAATTGGGTTAACGGAGCACCCATCATTTCAGTCACGAGCAGGGTTTGTGGGTGCCGGCACACATCTAGATCATAGCCGGTATAGTAGTCGCCGTCCGGCGTTTCCATGTAGACATATTTAGGTTCGTGACCGTCGATGGCCTCGGGTGGGTACGCTTCAACCAGGTCGGCCATGCGAACACCTGCCCAGTGCACAATCTGACTCCATCCTTCGATGCATTTGAATTGCGTTACCAGCTCCTGACGTGGCAAGGCAAGAATGTCTGCCATCGTGAGCAGTAGACCCGGCGTCCGAGGTTTGAGCGTGCTGCGGCTTTCACCGGCCTCTTCTTGGCCACGCGGCATTCTTCCGGTGCGATCTTCCTCGACTTTTGCCTGGTTGAGCATCTGCTCCGGCGCCATTTTGTCGGCAGTCTTCATGCTTGGATCGACCTTGGTATCGTGTCCCTGGTCCTCGTGGCTGGCGGCATCCATGTACTTGTATTCCCATGCGGTCACATCGTTCGTGAATCGTAAGTGGGCGGCATCATGCTTTGAGCCGACCAGCTGGAGCCGCCAACTCTCCGCCGCCAGCATTTTCTTCAGACCGTAGACGCCGTTCACGCGAAGATCTCTCGCATCCTTGAGCGGGTATGTCGGCGTGAGCGCATGGTCCCTGAAGACTTTTCGTGAGACCGTGGCGTTCGCCTGAAAAGTCCGTCGAAAAGGTTCAGGTTGCATTTCATTGCCTGGGCTATGGTCAATCCAGTGGTAAAGCCCGTATCCGGCGGCGGCGCCCAGTGCTGCCACGATGAAGGATCGGCGTGTATGTTTCCGGGATGCCGCCAGAACGGCTTCATCAGCCGCGTCTAACCGGGCCTGGAATTCCGACTCGGATACTGAAGCTGGTTCCGGCTCCGACGCCGCCTCGACTACGGGTTCTGCCTTGGGCGCTTCTTCGGTCTCAGTCTCAGAAGCTTCCGGCTCCTTGCCGGCCTGCGGAACTGATGTCGAGGGCAGGACAGCAGGTGAAGAATCCCCCTTTGACAAAGGCGGAGCCTGCGATCCGTCGTCGCCTGACGGATGGTCGACTGGTGGACTGCCGAGAGATGAAGCGGCCTGCTTTTTGATCTCTGTTGGATCAACACTGGGGATGGAAGTCTTTGCGGGCGTCTTATCCTGTTCGCTCATCGCCAGCTCCTTCGTTCCAGCTCCAGCGAAGGCGACTCTTTCTTCTGAATCTCAAGGCCGCTCACCATGGAGCGAAAATTGTTCCATCCTGCCAGCACTACCTGGAGAACGTGAACGACGAAAAACGCCAGGAAGCTCATCGTTAGCCAGAAATGCAGCCAGCGGGCCATCTCGTATCCGCCAAGCAGGCTTGTAAGCCAATGCGCCTGTGTCGGCTTATAGATGGCAAGACCGGTCACCAGCATCCCCGCGCCCATAATGATTACAGATGTGTATGCAATGCGTTGAGCGCCGTTGTACTTCTTCTGATCAGGCAGACCCTTTCGCAATTGAAGGTCTACCAGAGTGACCTGGATCGCGTCGCGCAGACTTCGGCGATCTGGCAGCAGGAAGCGCCATTCTCCTGAGAGCGCCGTATAAAGCACATAAGCTATACCGTTCAGCGCAAATATCCACATGAAGAAGAAGTGGTATCCCAGGCCTTCCGTTACGTGGTACGGAACGTGCAGGCTTTTATAGAACCAATCGGGAAACAGGCGCAGTAGTGTGAATTTGCCAATCCCAATGCGATAGATCGCATGAGGGTGGTGATACGCATTGTCGGAGTCATTCCAGTAAATGAGGATGCCGCTCCAGATCATGGTGAAGAGCACGGGAAAATTGACCCAATGCATCCAGCGAATCGCAAGCGGATGTTTACGGTCGAGACGAATACGCGATGGTGGCAGGGCGGTCGCCATGTCAACGGTTTTCGGATTACTCATGTCATCCTCGCAGCCAGTAAATTCCTGACCTCTTCCTCGATACAACGGCGGGTACTATACCAGGCACAATCACAGTTAATTGCTTCTATATGGCGGGCTGCAGAGCGGCTTGCAGCCTCCCTGTGGTTGCGTAGATTGCGCGGCCACTAGGATTCAGGCCCGACCCTCGCGTCAAACATTTCAGTATGCGGCTGGAAATGTAGTCGAGGCAGCCCTCTACTGCGAAATGTCCAGCGCTCAGACGATGCATCTCTGCATTTGGAAGGACTTCCAGGTACGCTTCTCCGCCCGGAGGAGTGAAGAAGATATCGCCCTCACCCCAGAAGATGATCGCCTTTGATTGATGCTTCTTGAGGAATGCCTGCCACTCTGCAAAGTGCACACCGATTTGACCACGATCGTTGCCAGAAGTTACACCACTTTTTTTGGCTGGCAGCTATCAGCCAGGCTGGTAACAAACGAAAAGGGTCGTACGTTTCTTTTCTACTGAGCTGCGTCACCTCAGGTACTTTGCGCTATGGCGGAGCATGGAAGCTTCAAAGCGGCCACGCGGCAGCTGAGTGTTTCCCGGTCAGGGTCAGCGGACCGAGGTCTGATCTCAAAAGGAGATCGCCATGAGTCTGTTCAGGCGCAAGCAGCTTGAAGTGACACTACTCCTGAAGGCTCCCTGAATGGCGTCGCAGAGTTTCAGCTGGTAGGTTCTTGACTCTAAAGTGATGGCCAGAGACGGGATCGAACCGCCCACGCCGGCAAAGACTTTGGCGACTCCTCGTCTGGCGTCGCGACGACGTGCCTGCCTATCAACTCGCTGTTGTTGTGGATGACACGCCAAGCAGATTACGGAGGTCGTGCGCGGCGCCGACCTGCTCAAGTCCACGGCGCGGCAGATATTGCTCAACCGCGCGCTCGGCTACACCAACCCTGCATGGTTTCACTGTGAGCTTTTCCGTGATGAACACTGTCAGCGCCTCGCGAAATGCCACGATGCACTCAGCCTGCGCACGCTGCGCAAGCGTGGCGTCACGCCGCAACAGGTGCTTCAATCGGCTCTTACCAACGCGAGCCTTACCACTGCAGACCTTGCCAAGCCGAGCCCCACGAAGGACTCGTCATCCTGAGCAGAGCGTAGCGTAGTCGAAGGACCTGCTTCTCGCCCGGGGCTGCAATCGTCAGAGCAGTCTGCGGAGCACAGTCAAGACGGGTCACGTTCCTTGCGACTCATAAAAACATCCACTGCAATCAACGCCACGGAAAATCCCAGCAGAAAGTCTGCCGCCATTTTCCAGGGATGCTCGCCCGGATGCGCCCATCCGATAAGTGACGTAAGCAGTAAGCCGAGAACACCGGTTATGATCCTTGGCTGCTTCTCCATCGAACGCGGAATCAGGCGCATGCTGCTCTCCTGCGCGCTCACGATCCTGTATGCCGCTCGGTTGCGGAGGCGCTATGCTGAGTATGCACCGATCACCACCGATCCCATCCGCCATGTCCCAGGATTTTGCCCAGACCGTAAAGCAGCAGGCGGACATTGTCCGCGTCATCGGCGAATACGTGCGCCTGAAGAAAGCCGGCGCGCAGAACTACTCTGGCCTCTGCCCGTTCCATGGCGAAAAAACGCCGTCCTTCTCCGTCCACGCCACGCGCCAGTTCTACCACTGCTTCGGTTGCGGCGTGTCCGGCGATGTCTTTTCTTTCGTGCAGAAGCTCGAAAATGTCAACTTCCCCGAGGCCATCAAGATCGTGGCAGCCAAGTGCGGGATCGCCTTGCCAAAACGTGAGTTCAATTCACCGGAAGAAGCCGCCGAGAGCCGTCAGCGTTCAAAGCTGATCGATCTGCATGAACGGGCTGCTTCGTGGTTTGAAGAGCAGTTGAAATCAGCCGAAGGTGCTGCGGCCCGCGAATATCTGACCGGCCGTGGCGTGTCGGCCGACACCATCCAGAAGTTCCGGATCGGCTACGCGCCGGAGGGCTTTCAAGGCCTGAAAAGCGTCCTGGAACGCCTCGAAACGGCCGATACTCTGCGCATGTCCGGCCTTTTTTCGTTCAAGGAGCAGGAGAATGGTGCTCCCGGACCACTGTATGACCGCTTCCGCAAACGCATCACCTTTCCCATCGCGAACGAGGGTGGACGTGTCATCGCCTTCACAGCCCGCGCGCTCGATAGTGCCGCAGCCGCGACGCAGAACGAAAAAGCCGGGCCCAAATATCTGAACTCGCCCGAGACGCCGCTCTAT
The DNA here is from genome assembly GCA_963692885.1 of Acidobacteriaceae bacterium. Classification (GTDB taxonomy): domain Bacteria; phylum Acidobacteriota; class Terriglobia; order Terriglobales; family Acidobacteriaceae. The sequence continues at coordinate 4,191,071 of OY843586.1, read as the reverse complement.
TCCAAGGGCCAGGTGCTCTTTAACCTGGATAAAGCAAAGACGGCCATCCGTCAGCAGAATTTCGCGCTTCTGGTCGAGGGTCAGATGGATTGCATCTCGGTCTACACGGCTGGGATCACCAATGTGCTCGCAACCAGCGGGACGGCTTTTACAGAGCACCAGGTGCGGCTGCTGCGCCGCTATGTCACTCGCGTCGTCATCAATTTCGACCCTGATACGGCAGGCGCGAATGCGGCTGAGAAGTCCATCTCGATGCTGACAGAGGAAGGCTTCGAGGTCCGTGTCGTTACCCTTGAAGATGGCCTCGATCCAGACCGGTACATTCGCGAACGCGGCATCCGTGCCTATGGCGAGGCACTCAGCAAGGCCCGCCGCCACTCGGATTACCTGATCGACCGCGCCCGCATCCTCTTCCCGCCGCGCAGTGCCGATGCCAAGGTCGCGGCCGTTAACTACCTTCTGCCGCATATCCGCAAGATGCCCAGCCTGATCGGCCGGGATGAATTCGCCGCAGATGCCGCCCAGAAGCTTGGCATCGATTCCGCCGTGATGCGTGAAGAATTGAGGCTGGCAGCCGCCAAGCGCCGCGATACTGTTACGCCGATGCGTGCAACCAGCTGCAGTGAAGCCGAGCGCGTGCTGCTGCGGGCCCTGGCCTCGCCGCTCGATGACAGCATCTTTGCGCAGGCTGTCGCGGCGCTTGAAGCGCATCCGGAATGCTTTGCCTCGATCGGCATCGCGCATATGCTGGAGCCCCTGCGCCTGCGGCCATCGCACGATGCTCTTGAAGCGCTGGAAGCCGGTTCCGGCCGCGCCATGCTGGCCGACATCCTGATGAAAGAACACGATGCGCTTGCCGCGCACGACCTTGAATCGGCTGTTGCGACGTTGAAGCATCATCATCTGCAGCAGAAACAACGCAGCCTGAGGGCGGAGATCGCTGAAGCCGAGCGCCGCGGTGACCAGCAGCAGGTGCTCACGCTCACGTCCGCCAAACTGGCACTGGATCGGGCTCTGCGGGAAGCGTGATGCCCGGTATCTTCTGGCCGGCGTTCTTCGCTCCCCGGGCGAGATCAAGGGTTTGGAATCGTCTTGAGGCCGACTCTATGCGCCAGCTTTGCCTGCTGTCTATCGAAAGTCAGAATCGTTTTTATGTCTAGCTCAAGCGCAGCAGCCACATGCAACAGGTCAGGAGTGCGCGTGCCCAATTGCGAAGTTGTCTGATGAGCTATCAGATTAGCCCGCTCGAAAACGTGGTCGGGTAGGAGCTTTAGCTGCAACACCCCGGACCGCATATCCTGGTCGAACGCCCTCTGAGACGATTTTGCTTGTGAAGCAGAAATTTCCTCACGAAAAACGCGCAGGCTAAGAGCATTCACAAATTCAAGTTGGGCGAACGTTGTCACCCATAACGCTTCCTGCAAAACGCTCATCACCTTCAGAGCCGACTCGGAGTTCGCATCGACGCTATACGCCGAAACCAGAAAACTGGCGTCAACGTAGATGATCAATACCGGCTGTCTCGGTCTTCGCGCAGCAGGTCGGCGCCGCTCACTTCGAGCACCTTATCTCCGTAGATGGCCTTCAACCTTGCCGCGAAATCGGGCATGGGGGGCCGCTCGGCGGGCTTCTCCGGGACCAGGCGGGCGATTACATGCCGGCGCTTGGTTACCTGGATTTCTTCGCCCTGGCTCAGCAGCTGTTCCACCTTCTTGAAGTCATAACGCAGATCGCGGACCGATACACTCTTCATGTGATACATCGTAGCATCACAAAGGCCGCGTCTCGAAGCCGAGATCGCAGGACGAATCCGCTGCTCCTGCTGCGGCCGCGGATAAGCGTCATAGCCGGAACGGGTCGCGACACGGATATGGGAGCCGAGCCGGAGGCGTCCCTAATGCTGCGGACTCCCCACAAAGCGCCGGTTTTCGGTGCGGACGAGCAAAATGTGAGCCAATCTGCTCTTCGGTCACGCGTTTGGCAGGGACTCGATCACCCATGGAAACAAAAACGCGTTTCGTACATCTAACACATGGAGGGCAAGCCCGTCGCAACGGGCACGGAGAGACTGTTTCCTCCGCTAAAAGCGGGAGGGGTGCAGTGATTTCCGTGATATTCTAGGAGCTTAGGCGGAGTGCGTCTACCTTCCCTTCCATACAAGGACTCGGGACATGCCCAATCAGGGGCCACACAGGCGCGCCGTCAACCCTATCGACCTCAATAGCTCGTACCAGGACATACCCGGCCAGATGTTGGCTGCCGGGAAGCTGGCAGAAAGCTGGCGTTATGAAAATTTCCGCGGGAGATGAAACTCGCTTGGCATTAGACGAAGAAAAAGAAGACAAATACGAAGACGATATCCAGAAGCTCATCGATACGGGCAAGGAGAAGGGTTACCTCACATACGGCGAGGTAAATGATCTTATTCCGGGCGACATGCACTCGCCTGAGGATCTTGACGACCTTCTGACCACGATCGGTACGCAGGGCATCGATGTACTTGAAGGCGGCCCCAAGTTTGGTGGAGACAAATTCGAGAGCGAGAGTGAAGACGGGGAAGACGTAGAACTCGACCTGACCCCGGGCACGCTTGAAAAAACCAATGACCCCGTTCGCATGTATCTGCGCGAGATGGGTACAGTGCCACTCCTGACGCGCGAAGGCGAAGTCGAAATCGCCAAGCGGATCGAGCGAGGACAACTGCGCGTATTGAAGGCGATCTCACGTTCGCCGATCGTGATCCGCGAAGTCGTCGCCCTCGGCGATGACCTGAAGCGTGGTGTACGCAACATCAAGGAAGTCGTGATCTTCGATGAAGAAGAAGTCACGGAAGAAATCCTGCATGCGCGTATCAAGCAGACGGTCGGCCGTGTCGATACGCTGATCAAGCACCAGAAGAAGGCCGCGGTCCACCATGAAAAGCTGGACACGCTGAACCCCAAGACCAAGGCCAAGGAATACCGCAAGGTCAAGTGGGCAATCAACCGTGAGAAGGTGCTTGTCTCCCGCATTGTCCGCGAACTGAAGTACACCAATGCCGAGCGCAAGCGGCTGCTCGACAAGGTGAACAAGACAGTTGACTCCATGCGCGTGCTCGAGCGTCAGATCAAGTCGCTCGATGTAAAGCATGACCAGTCGAAGAGCGAAGAGCTGAAGAAGGAATACCGTCGCCAACAGAAGAACTGCAAAACGGACCTCGAAAAGCTCGAAGTCGAAATTGGCATTCCGATCGCCGACCTCAAGCGCACACAGCGCGAGATGGTGCAGGGCGATATGGATGCCGAGCAGGCGAAGCGCGAACTGATCGAAGCCAACCTGCGACTGGTAGTTTCGATTGCGAAGAAGTACACCAATCGCGGACTGCAGTTCCTTGACCTGATCCAGGAAGGCAACATCGGCCTGATGAAGGCTGTCGACAAGTTCGAGTACCGTCGCGGTTATAAATTCTCGACCTACGCGACATGGTGGATCCGGCAGGCGATTACCCGCGCCATTGCTGACCAGGCACGCACCATCCGTATCCCGGTGCACATGATCGAGACCATCAACAAGCTCATTCGCACCTCGCGTCAACTGGTGCAGGAGCTGGGGCGCGAACCTACCTCGGAAGAGATAGCGAAGCGCATGGATATCCCGGTCGCCAAGGTCCGCAAGGTACTGAAGATCGCGCAGGAACCGATCTCGCTTGAAACGCCGATCGGCGAAGAAGAAGATTCTCACCTCGGCGACTTCATCGAAGATCGCCAGGCGGTATCGCCTTCTGAAGCAGTCATCAGCGTCAACCTGAAGGAATATACGTCGCAGGTACTGCGCACCTTGACGCCGCGGGAAGAGCGGGTCATCAAGATGAGGTTTGGTCTTGAAGACGGCTCCGAGCACACGCTTGAAGAGGTTGGCCAGAGCTTCCAGGTGACGCGCGAGCGCATTCGGCAGATCGAGGCCAAGGCACTCCGCAAGCTGCGTCATCCGTCTCGTTCCCGCAAACTGAAGGCATTTGTCGACGGTGTCCGCGAAGCGTAAACCAACTTCATCTTCAAACAAAAGGCCGCGAGCGATCGCGGCCTTTTTGCGACACGCCGCCGAAGTTACTAAGCAAGTGCTGTCTCGGCACAGCGGCTTTGGTAAGTGTGTGTTTCCATCCGCATGTGTGTTCTCCTGCTAAGGACGGGACGTCCGCTAGTCATCACCAGCGCTGGCCTGGTTCGGCCGATGATGTTGAACGTGAGCCTGTCAGGTAAGCAATACGCGTGGAGCATTGGTGAATTTCAAGGCAGTGGCAACAGGTTTTTCCCGGAACACTCTGCTGGCTGGACTGGCGCTTTTCCTACTGATCGCGCACAGCATCGTCTGGATGTTCCAGCATCCACTTCCCGGTCACGACCAGTGCGTGCTGTTATACGACGCGCGGCGCATGCTTGCCGGCCTCACACTGTACGGCCCCTATAACTCCGAAACCAATCCGCCACTCATTGTCTGGTTCTCTGCGCTGCCTGTTGCGTTGTCGAAAAGACTGCCCTTCAGCGAAGCCACGCTCTTCTACGTGGTTGTTTCTGCCATGGCATGTTTGAGCGTCACCTGGTGTGTGAGGATGTGCCGCGTGCGGGGCATGGGCAGGCCCGCACTCCTGCTGCTGGCGACACTGCTGGTGTTGATTGAGCTGCCTGAGACTGTGCTGATCTTCGGCCAGCGCGAGGCCCTGCTGCTTATCTGCATCCTGCCTTTTATCTTTGCGCTGGTGCTGCAGGTGATGCCACAACTTTCCCTTTTCGAGAGATGTGCCCTGGGCCTGGCAGCGGGCCTGGGCGTGTGTTTCAAACCGCAGCAGACGCTGATGCTGATCGGCATCGAATGTGCAGCGGCAGTATTGACGCGCTCTTTCCGCCGGCTTCTTGCGGCGGATCTGCTCTGCGCCGTCGGCGTCTGCTTCCTCTACCTTGGCGCCATTCGATTGTTCGCGCCGTTGTACATCAGCGACACACTGCCAATACTCGTCGACACCTACTGGGCGATTGGCAGCTTCAGTGCGGGCACCTTGTTCCTGCGGCAATATCCGGAATTGCTCCTGCTCATTTTCTCTACATCGATCGCAATGGTTGTGCTGAAGGATCGCACAGAACGCAATGCTGTGCTGTTGCTTGTCTCGTGTGCGCTTGCTGCCTCCAGTGCCTTTGATATCCAGCATACCGGCTGGGGATACCAACGCTACCCGGCCATGGTGTTCACCGCACTTGCCGTTCTCTTCGCCCTTGGCTACATCGTCGCGGGCCGCACTTCTCCTAAGGATGAAGAGGCCCGGCTAATCTTGAAAGGTGCTGTGGCTCTCGCCGTAGTCGTCCTGGCATTGATTGAGTGGAAGAACTGGAAGCCGATTCAGCCGCCGGAAGATTTTGGCATCATGGGCCAGGTCAAACCCGGTGAGTCTGTTTACGTTTTCTCGACGGACGTTTCCTATTTCGACGTTGCGTACGTGCGACACCTCGACTGGGGCAGCCGGTTCATGCATTTGTGGATGCTCCCAGCCATTCTTGAAAACGAACATCGCGTGCGACCGCCGGGCGTGCCTTTCAAAGCACTTTCTCCTGCAAGGGTTGCGCAGCTTGCGCGGATGCAGCGCACGGAAACTGCGGAAGATCTGGAACGATGGAAGCCGAAACTCGTGCTGATCGGCAACTGCCCCTGTGCGTTCGTCCGCCAGGATGTGAACCTCCTGCAATGGTTTTCTCAGGATGCTTCGTTCAGGAGAGAATGGGGGCATTACTCCTTGTATAAAGAGATCGCTGGATTCCATGTGTACGAACGGCAAAATTGAGGCTCGCAGGCACGCGGAGTTGTCGGCCCGATGCCTGAACCCAATCCGTGACAGTGGTTGCTCGGCGTTCTTTGCTCCTGCTTATGTTTGAACCCTGAATTCTCCATCGAGTGAAAAAGCCTTTATAAATGGGTAAATTCCTCCTTGTTCGTCGAATGGTGCAGCGTTTTTCTGCGTCCTATCCGTAGCAAGCAACGGAGACCCATTCGCATGGCTGATGAACAGAAAAACCCGATAGCAACGCCGATTCCTGTTGACCCGGACGTCGTTGAACACCTGATCGAAGACACGAAGATTGGTGCACGCATCAAGCGTCTGCGTCTACGCAAGTCGATGGGTCTGGTCGAACTCGGTAAGCAGACTGGTCTCTCTGCGAGTTTTCTTTCGCAACTGGAGACTGGTCGAGTGGTTCCGACCCTGCGCAACCTGGCGCGCATCTCCATGATCTTCGGCAAGGATTTGTCCTATTTCTTCCAGGCTGATTCAGACGCCCTCTTCCGCATTTCGCGGCACCAGAACCGTGCGCGTCTGCCGCAGGGCGAGCGGGACACGCCGACACACATTGCCGAAAGCTTCGGCATCCTCGTCCCGAATGACGGTTTGCGGCCATGCCTGGCAGAGTTTTTGCCAGCCAGCCGCGAAGACAAGTTCCGGCCGCAGGTGTTTGTCGGTTCGGAGATCATCATTGTGATGGGCGGTACGCTGGAGGTGCAGTATGGCGAGACACTGCACGTTCTGGAAGACGGCGACGCGGCTTACCTGGACGCTCGCACGGCCCGCACTATCTGCTGTTCCGTTGATGGCCCGGCCAAGGCACTGATCATCACGTCAAAGCATAGCCAGCCGCTCCGCACAGAAGGCGCTGAGCTTCCTGCGCGAGGAAAGCTGCGCAGTGCCCTGATTGCCGATTTTGCCAAGGCCCAGCAGCAGGCGGACACCGGCAGTGAACCGGCAGGCAGGTCCCAGCGCGAAGCGAAAGCCTCCTGACGATACGGCGAACAACTGAACGGAAAAGGCCCGGGCGACATGCCGGGCTTTTTCCGTTTTTGAGAGAAAGCTTGCCGAGGACCTGGCATTGATTCATCAGCCTGCCTTTGTTCCGAAACAACCATCTGCCTGGCTGGCGGATCAAGTAGACAAACGTCGAAAGTGACTGGATTGTAGGCGGGCTCGCGCATTGTGCGCAATGCCTGTGACTCAGCTGTCTGAGAATCTGGTGGTGCGCCTGGTAGCCCAGTTACTTCAAACAACAAATAGCCCGGCATGATCTCTGCCGGGCTTTGCTGCTTCTGTAAACAAATTATTTGCCGGTCTTCGCGGCCTCGTCTTCGATTGTCTTCCATTCGGCTGCGTCCAGTTTCACGTCAGAGGCTGCAACGTTTTCTTCCAGGTGCTTCAGCGAAGATGTCCCGGGTATGGGCAGCATGACCGGCGAACGATGCAGCAGCCATGCGAGGGAGAGCTGCGAAACGCTGGCATCATGCTTCTTCGCGACGGCGTCGAGTGGACCACCCGGGCGCGCCAGCTTGCCGGCAGCCACAGGGAACCATGGAATGAAGGCAAGTTTGTTCTCTTCGCAATACTTCAACGTGTCCTCATGCTGACGGTCGCCGATGTTGTACTGATTCTGAACACTGACGATGTCGATCACTTTGCGGGCCTGTTCAATCTCCTTCGGCTTCACTTCGGAGAGACCAACATGACGGATCTTGCCCTGCTCCTGCAGCTTCTTGATGACACCCAGCGACTCCTCCACCGGAACCTTCGCGTCAATGCGGTGCAGCTGCCACAGGTCAATGCGCTCCAGCTTCAGCCGGCGCAACGACATCTCGACTTCCTGCTGCAGGTACTCCGGCCTGCCTACCGGGAGCCACTGGTTTGGACCGGTGCGGACGAGGCCGCCCTTGGTCGCGATCACGAGGTCCTTCGCATAGGGGTGAAGGGCTTCGGCAATCAATTCTTCGCTGACATAGGGGCCGTACGAATCGGCGGTATCGATGAAGTTCACGCCGAGGTCGAGCAGGTGTTTTAGTACCTTAAGCGCGTCATCCTTGCTCTTCGGCGGTCCCCATATGCCTTCGCCTGTGATGCGCATCGCGCCATATCCAAGACGGTTTACTTGAAGATCGCCGCCAATGCTGAACGTACCGCTTGCTTTTGCGCTGATAGTTGTTGTCGTCATAACACTGTTTAGGATGCGTAAAAAGACTGCGAGGACTCCAGTTGTCCATCAGCGGGAGGGCTTTTCGCGGCTATCCTGAGTGTCAATGGGATCCCTCGCAAGCCTGGATAATTCATCTCGATCGCTCTACCCCGGTGCCCGTCTGCATGGATTGGACACACTGCGCGCGATGGCCATCCTGGTTGTCATGGTCTTCCACCTGCAGATGTACCTGCCTCAATTTCTTGGTCCGGTCGGCAAAGTCGGCTGGATGGGTGTCGATATCTTCTTTGTCCTGAGCGGCTTCCTCATTGGCGCGCAGCTTCTCAAGCCTTATGCGCGCGGCGAGAAACTCTCGCTGACTGCTTTCTACCGGCGCCGGACCTTTCGCATCCTGCCCGCGTACCTGGTCGTTGTACTGCTGTACTTCACAGTTCCCGCGTGGCGCGAGTCGCCTGGCATTTCGCCGCCCTGGATGTTTCTGACATTCACGCAGAACTTCTTCATCGATTACTCCGTCCACCAGGCCTTCTCGTTCGCTTGGTCGCTATGCGTGGAAGAGCATTTTTACCTGGTGCTGCCCCTCCTGGTGCTGCTGTTGATGAAACGGCCCTCTATCGGCAAAACAGTGACCCTGGTGGCGATCGTGGCGGCTGCAGGCATGGTGGTGCGCACCTATGTGCTCTTCCATGTTCTGCGACCAATGGCTCAAACCGACGGCAACCTATGGCTGCCCTACCTTGAGCAGATCTACTATCCAACGTACACACGGCTCGATGGATTGCTGGTGGGCGTAAGCCTGGCGTTGATCAAGACCTTTCGGCCCCGCTGGTGGACAGCTCTAGCAGCGCGCGGTCATGCAGCGCTGCTCGGCGGAGTGATGCTCGTCGGCATCGCGATCTGGCTTTTTCAGGATCGCTTCACCTCCGCCGCGGGTGTCTCGGCATGGGGAACGGTCATCGGCTTTCCAGTCCTGTCCGCGGGCTTTGGCCTGCTGCTGCTTTCAAGTGTCAGCCACAATGGACTGCCGGGCCGCTTTCGCGTTCCCGGGGCTGAACTCGTTGCAACCCTGGCATTTGGACTCTACCTGACGCACAAAGAAGCGGTGCATCTCGATCGGCTCCTTTTGCCCGCGCTGACAGCGGAACGCGGCTTCGTCTCGTTGTGCCTGTACGCGACGACATGTTTCGTGGCAGCAACTATGCTCTATGTCTGCGTCGAACGACCATGGATGCGACTGCGCGACCGATTGTGGGTGGATAAGCCAGCGTTGTCTGACCGGAAACTGCTTGACTCTGCCGCTGTCTGATCCCTTTTGCGCAGGTACGCGAAGCGGTTGGAAGGCTCTACGTGAGAGCTGGGTGGTGAGAGCTCGCCAGCAGCGTTCTTCTATGATGAAAATGTCTCGATTCTTCTTTCCTGGATTGCACCCATGCTTCCCATTCTCGATGCAGTAGAAACCCGTGTCCTCGGCGCGTTGCTCGAGAAGAGCATCACGACGCCCGAATACTATCCCCTCTCGCTCAATGCGCTGGTAAACGCCTGCAATCAGAAATCCAACCGCGAGCCCGTGATGGTGCTCGACGAAGAGGCAGTACGCAATGCCGGCAGCGCGCTCGGCCACAAGGGGTTTGTGGCTTTTCTGCGTGATTCGCGCGCGACGAAGTATGAACATCGTCTGCCCGAAGTGTTGAACCTGGGGCGGCGCGAAGAAGCCATTCTCTGCGAACTGCTGCTGCGCGGTCCGCAGACACCGGGAGAGTTGCGGGGCCGCACAGAGCGATTGCATGCAATGGACGAGATCGCGGATGTGCAATCGACGCTGCAGAAAATGATGGAACGGCAGCCCGCGCTTGTGGCCCCTTTACCCCGGCTGCCAGGCACCAAGGAGATCCGCTACGCGCACCTGCTCAGCGGGGAGCCGGTTGCGCCGGAAATGCAGCCGAGTCCAGCATGGGCGCCAAAACAATCCTCTGACACGGCTGTTTTGAAAGATCAGGTTGCCCAGCTCGAACAAACGGTTGCCACTCTGCGGCAGCAGGTAGAAGATCTCAACGTGAAAGTCGAGAACCTGCTGCAGCAGCTTGCCTAGACGATGACGTGCGATGCAGTTGCTGGAACCGGCATGCGCGGCTACACGTATACACATCCAGTAGAAGACCCCATCGAGGGGCCGGAGAATCAGCGATGACACAGCCATTTGTTCTGAACCTGCCGCCGATGGACGACCAGCAGCGAGCGGCCTACTTCGCGAGTTACCAGGTGTCGGCCAAGAGCGAGACAGTTGGCGTCCTGCTTGCCATTTTTCTGGGCGGCTTCGGCGCGCATCATTTTTATCTTCGCCGCATTGGCCTCGGCGTTCTTTACGCCATCTTTTCGGTTACAGGCATTCCATTTCTCATCGCCTTCATTGAAGCGTTCTTCATGCCTGGTCGCGTGCGTCAGTTCAACGCTGAACTGTCTGCCTACATCGCTGCCACCATCACCGGCGGCCAGCCATTTCCCGGGACCATGAACGCAGGCTATACCTCTCTGCCTATGCCGACGCTGTTTTGCCCGAGCTGTGGTACTGCAACGGTGAGCGGTGTACGCTTCTGCAGTCGCTGCGGTGCATCGATGTCGCAGCCGGCCGCGACGGGGCAGGCTGCGGGCTGATCCGCTGTCTCGCGCACACAGGGCCGGCCGCATCAGCTTGTACAGATTGCCTCGACTTGCCTCGACGACGCATACTGGCGAGCATGGACGCAGAACAGGCACGCAGCTTTCTTCGCAAACTTCCGCATGCGGAAGTTTGCGATGCAATGGGGCGCCAACCTGGTGTACTGGGTCGGCGACAAGGCCATCGGCGGCAAGATGTTCGCGCTTCTCAACCTGGACGAAGATCGCGATCCGGACAAGCCGGCGCCGGTTATTATGTTCTACGTCGGACCTGAACGCTACCCTGAACTTCTCGAGACCGAGGGCGTCGTGCCGGCGCCTTACATGGCGCGTATCTACTGGATCGCGCTGCAGCACTGGAATGTCTTTCGACGTTCAGAGTTCGAAGCATTGCTGCGTGATGCACATGGAGGCGTCCATACCCGTCTGCCAAAGCGTGTTCAGCAGACGCTTGACCTGCCCGCAGCCGAGCGTGAGAAGTTGGTCATTGCGCGCCGGAAAGTGCTGAATGCGCGTGAAGGCGCCAAACAGACCACGAAGAAGCGCGTCCCGCTGAAGAAGGGACCAGGAAGCAAATAGCTGTGCTGCCTGTCAGCGTCTGCATTGCGAGCTAAGGGTCGCTGACCGAACGAGGTTCGCGAATCTTGTTCGTCAGTCGATCAATAGCTGCTGCTGTTGAACCGATTGCTGTATCCATTAACACGTGCGCGTGCGTCCACGGTTCGTAGGCGCGAGTCATGACATCCTGCCAGCTTGGAAGCAAATGGCTTGCAATGTCCGGCTGCCGCGATTCGACCCTGCGCCGATGTTCAATTACATCTGAGCAGATCACCTCGATGGCAAGCACCGGCACGCCCGCTTCAATCGCGACTGACAGCCATGAAGCGCGTATGGCGTCGAGTGCATTTACTGCATCGGCAACGACTGTGACGCCAAGTTTGAAATTCTCCGCAGCTACGGCATATGCTGCGAAATACCCGGCCGGTCCAGCGTCATCGGCGACGCCTGAACGAAGGATTGCTTGCTCAAATGTGTCGACGCGCAGGTAAACCGCCGAAACTCTGCGAGCCAGTTCACGCGCGAGGGTGGTCTTGCCGGTGCCGGGCAGTCCTGAGAAAACAACCAGCATTGCGACTCCCCATGGTCAAAGCAAGCTAAAAGCGACTCCTGCGCAGATACTGCGGGGCCTCCACTTATACGAGCAGCGTCGCCGAACCAAGGCGGCAAGCCGCTACATATTTGTATGGCCGGCGCGCATGTCTTCGTTGAAGGCAGGCTTGGTCGCGGCCATGGCTTCATCGAGCTTGTGGCGATATATTTCCGCGTGCTCCAGCAGCTTCGGCGTTGCCGCAGCGAACTCAGGATCGGCTGCAGTCGTCAACAGGCCCGCTGCAGCCTGCTGCTGCACGTCCTTCTTCATCTCTTCAGGAGTCGTGTTGAGGTATTGCGCATCGCGCGGATCAGCCATCCACACGGGCTCATTATTACCCAGGACGGATGAAAGCCAGTAGGCTTTGAGCGCAATAAACTCCCGGCGCTGGGCTTCTGTCGTATCGGCGAAGACAAACTTTTTTTGCCAGCGGCTGTAGTAGCGTGTTGTCACCGGAACAGGCTGACGGTTACCGGACTTCAGCAGCTCAAGCTGGCCCTGGTCGAGCGTCTTGCGGATCGCGTTGTAGATAAAGCCTTCCGCAAACGGCTGTTCGGGAGCAGCCACAATCTCACTGAAGGTGACAGTCAACGCCGCCGAGATCTTGGCGTGCAAAGGCGAATTCGTTCCGTCTTCGAGGCCAACGGTGCCATGCACCAGCATCGTATCGGCGCCTGAAGTGGAGAGATGTAAAGGCCACTTGAAGTCCTTGATCGAGATCGGCAGGCCGGCCAGCGTCACATAAGCCTCCGGTCTCGGATTGCGCAGACGCTTGGCTGCCTCTGCAAGATGACTCACCAGGCCTTCCTGCATCTGGGGCGCGGCAATCTGAAAGCCTTCGCTCAACTCCATTGTCAGCGTATGAGGCGCTGTTGCGTCGCTCGAAGTGCCGAAGCGATAGATATACGTCGGCCGTCCCTGCGAATCGGTGCCCTGTTCTTCGTTAAGGATGGTGAGGCCGGCAGTCTTGGCCGCCTGCGTAAAAAAAGGCGTAGTCGTGTCAGTGATCGTCATTGCTGTGGTTTCCAGCACTTATTGTAGCGGCACCAGGGCGAAATAACCCCAGCGGCCGTCATGCCGCTGACCGGCGGCCTCAGGCTGTTCTTCCCTCCACCGCTTCATGAAGGCTCCCGGAAGAAGGCGGCGACCCTGCCATCACGGCGCCTTTGGCATCTTCCGCATCGGGCACCAGGGTACGCACAGGCGGCTGGCCTGCCCTGTAGCGATCACTCCAGGCGCGCAGATTGCCCGCTGACTTCTGGGCAGTTTCGCCCTTCTGTCCTACGCGGATGCGGCCTGCCTGCAATGCCTTTGCCCGCAGGTGGCAGGCCTCCGCCCGCTCCGTCTGGCCCAGTTGAGAGAGAGCATCGCCCAGGCGGTGAAGCAGCTGGGATGACTGTGGCTTCAACTGGATGGCTCGCCGGTAGGCGTCGGCTGCCCATCCGTATTGGCCGAGGGCATGCAGAACCTCACCGAGCGCAGCATGAAAGACTGATTTGCCGGGATCGGCTGCGATCGCAGACTGGTAGGAAGTCTTAGCCTGCTTAAGATCCTGCGCATTGCGAAAAACTTTTCCCAGGCCGTAATGAGCCATGGCGCACACCGGATCAATGACAAGCGCGCGTCGATAACACGAGGCAGCCAGCGGATCGTTACCGCCTTCAGGCTTGATCGCACGAAGAGCGTCACCCACTTGAACGTAGGCAATGGGATTCTCCGGCTCAAGCGCGAGAAAGCGCCAGTAGCACTGCAGTGCCGCGGCCGACCGGTTCGCCTTCATCAGCGCCTCAGCCAGCGCCTGGTGCATATGTGCCGCTCCGGGACGGTTGCGGACAGCTGCGCGCAGCAGCTGCTCTGCGGCCTGCACGTCGCCGCCGGCGTTTGCGATCATTCCCAGCAGAAAGAGCGAATCAGCATGCTCCGGATCGATGCCCAGGATCTCGCGATACAGAGCAGCCGCTTCCTGTAATTCGTTGCGGTCGTGATGCTCCAGCGCAACATGAAGGGTGACGCCGATCGTATCCCTGACGCTCACTGTTCTTGAAAAGGGTGCGAACATCGGTAGAAATCTCCTGCACCAAAGCTAAGGGAAGTGCGGAGCGCTTTGACCACAATCGAATGCTTCATTTCAGAAGTTTCCTGTTGTGGGACAGCGTTGCCAAAATAGACATCCAGAGCGATAAGCGCATAATTTCCCTATTGCGTTTCGCGAATTACTCCGCGAACGATCAACCGAGCAAAGGAAAATTCGAGCATGCCAAAAACCACCCGGGGCACTACGCCAGGCGCCGATGCGAATGAAGGTGCGAGCCATAAGGCGAAGGTAGCGGCGCAGCATGGCAATGTACCTTTCCTGCTCGCCGGCCAGTCAAGGGAATCTGCGCATGTGGTCGAAATTCGTTCACCGTTTGATCAGCATCTGCTTGCCTCGGTCTGCCAGGCCAGCGAAGCCGACGCTGAAGAAGCGCTCGCGGCAGCAAGCAGAGCATTTCAGGTCACGCGCAAGCTGACCTCTGCGCGGCGCTCGGAGATTTGCGCGGCCGTGGCTTACCGCATCGAAGCGGAGCGGCAAGACATAGCAAAGGGCATGGCCCTCGAAGCCGGTAAGCCGATGGCCGATGCAACGCGCGAAGTCTCTCGTGCAATCGATACCTTCCATATCGCCGCGGAAGAAGCCAAACGGATCGGCGGCAGTGTGCTGCCACTCGACTGGCCAACCACCGCCGAGTCCTCGGCAACCCAGCGCACTGGCATCGGCCGGCGTTTTCCTATCGGTCCCATCATCGGCATTACGCCGTTCAATTTTCCGCTGAACCTGGTCGCGCACAAGGTGGCGCCGGCAGTTGCCTCGGGCAATCCAATCCTCATCAAGCCCGCGCCACAGACGCCACTGACGGCGCTTCGTCTCGGGCAGATACTGGTCGATGCGGGTTGGCCGGGCGGAGCCATCAGTGTGCTGCCTTGCACGAACGAAGTGACGGCGAAGCTGGTAGCAGATGATCGTCCCAGCATGCTCTCTTTCACTGGCAGCGCGGCAGTGGGCTGGCAGTTGAAAGCGCAGGCAGGTAAGAAGCGCGTGACGCTGGAACTCGGCGGTAATGCCGCTGTGCTGGTTCACGAAGATGCGGACCTTGACCTGGCTGCGCTGCGCATTGTCGCCGGGGGCTTCAGCTATGCCGGCCAGAGCTGCATCTCGGTGCAGCGCGTATTCATCCATAAAACCCGCTGGCAGACGCTGGCGCAAAAGATCACCGCCGCGGTCGAAACACTGGTCACCGGCGATCCAATGGATGAGGAAACGCAGGTCGGACCGATGATCTCTGAAGCTGCTGCGCTGCGTGCCGAGATGTGGATCAACGAAGCAGTCGCTGCCGGCGCGCACCTGCTGACTGGTGGTGAGCGGAAAGGCGCATTACTGCAGCCGACTGTCCTTGCAAAACCGCCTGCCACGTCGAAGATCTATCGTGAAGAAGCATTCGCGCCACTGATCACGATCACTCCTTATGAAACATTTGAAGATGGTATCGCCATGGTGAACGCATCCCGCTATGGCCTTCAGGCGGCAGTCTTTACGCGTGACTTTAGCCGCATCATGCAGGCGTGGCGTGAACTTGAAGTGGGCGCAGTGCTGGTGAATGAATCCACATCATGGCGGGCCGACCAGATGCCGTACGGCGGAGTGAAAGATTCCGGAATTGGCCGGGAAGGCGTGCGCTCTGCCATCGCAGAGATGACGGATGAGCGGCTGTTGATCGCGGATATGTAGATTGAATTTGTAGTTCTTTCTCAACTCAAAGGTTCTCATGCGAGAGGAATGGTTGTCATCCCGACCGATTCGAAGCGCAGAGGACCTGTATCCTGCTCTCTCTTCAGGCCTGGTTATTATGCGCAGTCAGCACTACACCCGTGCACTCACCGAATCCGATGCGCACCGCACCTCTGCCAGCGCAGTAAGCGCGCAGCGTCACTTCGTCGCCATCCTCCAGAAAATGTCTGGTCTCGCCGTTCGGCAGGGTGAGTGGCTTCGCACCCCGTTCTGTCAGCTCCAGCATGCAGCCACGGGCCGAGTCCTCCGGTCCGGAAACAGTGCCGGTTGCATATAGATCGCCCGGCCGCAAGGCGCAACCGTTGCTGGTGTGATGCGTCAGCATCTGGCCGACGGTCCAGTAGAGATCGCGTGTATTGCTGCTGGAGATTAATGCGCTCTCAACCCCGGCGGCCTTCATTGCGGCCGTCTTGAGACGCACTTCCAATTGGATGGCAACGCCGCCTCGCTGCTGGTCATCATCTCCGCGCAGGTAAGCGAGGAGCTGCGGGTCATCCATCTCCCGCGCGCGCGCCGAAACACGAAATGGAGCCAGCGCATTCATCGAGACCACCCAGGGCGAGATGCTGGTCGAAAAGCTCTTCGCAAGGAACGGGCCAAGCGGCTGATACTCCCATGCCTGCATGTCGCGCGCCGACCAGTCATTCACCAGGCAGCAGCCGAAGATGTGCGCAGGTGCCTGATCGATGGCCACACGCTCGCCCTGCCTGTTTTCGACTCCAACGAAGACGCCGAGCTCCACTTCATAATCGAGCATGCGCGTCGGCAGAAACGCCGGTGCATCTGCTTGCCCATCCTGAAGCACCTGGCCATACGGGCGGCGCACAGGTGTGCCACTCACGACCAGTGACGATGCGCGGCCGTGATAGCCGACCGGTAAATGTTTGTAATTCGGCAGCAGCGGCCGCTCCGGACGGAAGAGCTTTCCGGCACGCGTCGCATGATCGATAGACGCGTAGAAATCAGTGTAGTCGCCGACGGTCGCAGGCATGAGCATGGTCACAGCACCGCTCGCAAAAAGATAAGGAGCCACGCGATCGCGTAACTCTTCATCTACGTCTCCGCTCAACAGAGTGCAGAGCCGTCGCCGAAGTTCTGCTGCGCGGTGCGGTCCGAGCGACATCAGGCGATTCAGCGTCTCCTGCCGGCAGGCCTGGGCTGTCTCTGTTGTCAGGCCGGCGAGTAATCCCTCATCCGCGATGCCATGCACGTCAAGGACCTGGTCGCCAATGGCAACGCCGATGCAGACGCACTGCGCATGCCGATCGCGAAAGACACCGAAGGGCAGGTTCTGGATAGGGAAGTCAGTGACGCCGTCATTGGCAGAGGCGACCCAGCTTCGCAGTAGAGGGTCGCAGGGATTCTCACTTTTTTCTGTAATCGTCGCAGGCATTGTATTACTTGTCCGGATGAGGAGTGAAGCGCTTCTTTAACCCCTGCCAGCACTCGAAATAATCGCGCTGCAGGCTCTCTGTTTCAAGCGCAAATTTTGTCGTCTCGAGCACGAAGCGTGTTTCGAACATAAAGGCGAGTGTGTCGGCCAGGTAGTGCGGCTTCAATTCTGCCTGTGTTGCCCGGTCATAGGTTTCGGCATCAGGACCGTGGCCGCTCATACTGTTGTGCAGGCTCATGCCGCCAGGCACAAAACCCTCGGCTTTCGCGTCATACTGGCCGAAGATCAGACCCATGCATTCGTTCATCACGTTGCGATGAAACCAGGGCGGCCGGAAAGTATGCTCGGCCACCATCCAGCGCGGCGGGAAGATGACGAAATCGATATTCGCCGTGCCATGGATCTCTGAAGGCGCCGTCAGGACGGTGTAAATCGATGGATCGGGATGATCGAAGCTGACCGAGTTGATGCAGTTGAAATGAGCCAGGTCATACTTGTAGGGCGCGTAGTTGCCATGCCAGCCGACGACGTTCAGCGGTGAGTGGTCGATAGCCGAAGACCACAGTCTGCCAGCATATTTCGCGACTACTTCAAAGTCCTGATCGATGTCTTCGTAGGCAGCGACCGGTGTCAAGAAGTCGCGAGGATTCGCTAGGCCGTTAGCGCCGACAGGGCCGAGATCGGGCAAGCGAAAAGGCTGGCCGTAGTTTTCGCAGATATAGCCGCGCGCTCCTGCGTCCTGCAGTTCCACACGATATTTCAGGCCGCGAGGCAGTACGCAGATCTCGCCGGGCTTCAGCGCAATGCGTCCCAGCTCGGTGAAGAAAACCAGGCGGCCCTGCTGCGGGACAATGAGCAGCTCGCCATCCGCATTCCAGAAAAATCTGCCGGTCATCGACTGGTTCGCGCGATAGATATGTACGGCGACGCCGGTCTGTTGCGCAGCATTGCCGTTGCCGGCGAGCGTAGTGATTCCGCTGACAAAGTCGGTCGGCTCAGACGGGAGGTCCAACGGATTCCAACGCAACTGGTTTGGCGTGGCCGAAGCATCGGCGCACGGCCAGCTGCGCAGCAGACCGCCGGCAATTTCCTTGTAGGGTTTGTGCACGGTTGATGGCCGTGTGCGATAGCACCAGGTGCGGCGGTTCGCGCCGCGCGGCGCTGTAAAGGCGCTGCCGCTGAACTGTTCGGTATACAGGCCGAGTGGATGCCGCTGCGGGGAATTTTGTCCCTGCGGCAATGCGCCGGCAACTGCTTCGGTCGCGAATTCATTGCCAAATCCAGACTGGTACTGCTCGTCTGCCATAGAACCCCCGTCTGCTCGCCGCCTTAAAATGAAACGGGCGTCGAGAACAGACGAGAGTACCGCAAACCTGCAACGACTGTCTTCGCCGGTTCGCGATTCACTTGCCAATCCGACGCCGCGTCGTATGCTACGGGTATCCTATGCGCAGACTCATCACCGCCCGTTCGCTTGTCCTGCAGACTCCGGAAGGCCCTTCGCTGCTTGACCATCCCTCCATCCTGGTAGAGGACGGCATCATCCGCACCATCGCCACGCGTGACTCTTCGCCACTGCCCGCGCATGACGCACATGATGAGCATGCCGACGCCACGCTGAGCCCATCCTTCTTCGACATTCACTTTCACGGCGCGGTTGGCCACGATGTGATGGACGGTACGCCTGCAGCTCTTTCGGCAATCGGGCGTTTCCTTGCGACGCGCGGCGTAGGCGCTTATCTGCCAACGACCGTAACAGCTTCGGATGACGCTACGCTGCGGGCACTTGCGGGTATAGCCAGGTACATTGGCACTCCCGAGAGTTCAGGCGAAACAGAGGGAGCCAGGCCGCTGGGCATCCATCTTGAAGGTCCGTTCATCTCGCATGCCAAGCGTGGCGTGCACCCGCCCAATCTGATCCAGCCACCGTCGGTACCAGTGTTCGACAGGTTCTGGGAAGCGGCTGAAGGGAAGATCCGGCTGATCACGATCGCGCCGGAGATCGAGGGCGCGGTGGAACTGATTGAGCATGTAACCAAGCTCGGAGTACGTGTGTCGCTTGGCCACTCGAATGCCAACACTGCGGAGACAGAGCGAGGGCTTGCGGCTGGCGGCGTGAGTGCGACGCACACTTTTAACGCCATGCGCGCGCTCGACCACAGGGACCCCGGCATACTCGGCACAGTGTTGGATACAGATTCCCTCTACGCCGAGTTGATCTGTGACGGCATTCACGTTCACCCTGCGCTGGTGCGGCTTTTCTGGAAGGCAAAGGGCAGGGACCGCGCCATTCTCATCACCGATGGTATGAGCGCGACGGGCATGCCGGAAGGCGAATACCTGCTGGCGGGCATGAAAGTCACGGTGAAAGACGGCTGGTGCACTCATGATGGTGTGCTGGCCGGCAGTGTGCTCACGCTCGACCGGGCTGTCCGGAACTTCCGGGCATTCACCTCTGCATCGCTCGGGGATACACTGCGGCTGGTGACGGCCAATCCTGCCAGGCTTGCAGGCTTCGCGGCGGAGCAGGGCGCCATAGAGGTTGGCCGTCCCGCGAACATCATGGTTTTGACGAACGCAGGCGAAGTGGCGGCGATCTATCTGCGCGGGCGTAAGGCTGAGTAGTCTCCGACTGTGCGTTTACACGATATGTGGCGGCGATGCGTTAAGCTCAGTGGGCCGCTCTTTCAATCGCTGCTCAATGCTTAAACGATCTGCCTTGAAAGAACTCCGGCCAAGGAGAAGACATATGCAAACTCGACAGAGAATTTTACGCAGCGCATTTTTGCTGCCCGCACTGCTCGCCGTGCCCGCGCTCACCCACTCAGCACTTGGACAGAAAATGCAGCCGGTGATCGTGACCCTTAAGAACGCGCAGGGCCAGGATGCCGGAACCATTACACTCAAGCAGGCACAAGACGGCGTGAAGGTCAGCGCGAAGCTGATGAACCTGCCCCCGGGTGAACATGGCATCCACGTGCACCAGAAGCCAGCGTGTGATGGCCCGGATTTCAAGTCGGCCGGACCGCACTTCAATCCTGACAGCAAGCAGCATGGCAGCAAGAATCCCGCCGGGCCGCATGCCGGCGACATGCCTGTAAACCTGACCATCGGCGCTGACGGCAAAGGCAAGGCTGACTTCGTCGCGACCGGCATTTCGCTTGCACCGGACGCGCCCAATTCCATCCTCGCCAATGGTGGTACATCGATCATCATTCACGCCAAGGCAGATGACATGATGACTGATCCATCCGGCAACTCGGGCGATCGCATCGCGTGTGGTGTCGTACCGGTGAGCATGGGCGGCATGAAGATGTAGGTTCAGCCCGTCGGTACAGGGGTAGGCTGCGCAACTCCGTAACTGAATGGGTGTTCAATCAGGTGGAATGAATACCAGGCATCCCGCGCAGCAGGACTCAAGCGCGGGATGTTGCACGACGGGAGGGCGTTATGAAACACACATTTACTTTTCTAGTGGCAGCACCGCTGGCAATCTCACTGATGGCGATTCCCGCTCTCGCGCAGCAGCAGCAACACGGCGGTGGACACGTGAACATGGACAGCCATGTTGGAGGCGGCTTTATCCCGCAGCGCGGACCCGGACCCGCGCCCTACCATGGACAGCCCGTTCAGCGCCAGAACCCCGGTTTCAACCCGGGTGGCATGCACAATGATCACCAGGATAACCATGGGTTCAGTGATCAACCTGGTCATCCCGATGCGCCGCACGTTCATGACAACGGGCAGTGGATCGGCCACCAGGGAGGCGACGCTCACTACCACCTTGATCATCCATGGGAGCATGGACGGTACCCGGGCAACTTCGGCGCGCGCTGGGTCTACCGCCTCGGCGGCGGCGACCGCAGCCGTTTCTTCTTCGACGGCTTCTACTTTGGCGTAGCGCCCTATGACTATGGCTACGTGGATGGCTGGAACTGGGATGCGGACGACGTCATCATCTACGATGACCCGAGCGATCCCGGGTGGTACCTTGCTTATAATCCGAGGCTTGGCACCTACGTACACGTGCAGTACCTCGGTGAGTAAGACACGCGCTTTTACCTGCATCAGGACGGCAGCAGCGGAATGGATCCGCTGCTGCCGATTTACTTTGCAAGGTCGAGAGATTTCCTGAGAAAGTAGCGCTGGTGGCCTGGCGGGTAGTCTTCAAGCATGCCGAAGACAGAGTAGCCGAGCTTTTCATAGAAGCCGCGCGCCTGGAAGCTGAACGTATCGAGCCACACCGCGTGGCAGCCGCGTCGCTGTGCTTCATTCTCAGCCATGGTGACCAGGTCGCGGCCCAGTCCCTTACCCCGCAGCCTTTCGGGTAGATAGAGGGCGTCGATGTGCAGGTACTGGAAGGATGTCCCGGCCCACACGCCGCCAAGAATGCGGCCCGTCTTCGCTTCAGAGACAAGCACCGCCAGCGCCTGGTAGTTCCTCGCTCCTGCGTGCGCTTCGTTGTAGCGGAGCAGGCCGCCAGTCATTGCCTCGTAGGCGCCTGGCTGCGGAGAATCAGTAAGAGTAATCGTTACAGTAATGGCAGGTGGGGGTTTATGCGCCATGGTCAGCTGTCGGGATGACCCTTGACGCCCTTCGGTCCGGAGTCGATGCACTTGTCCGACACGCGTACAGGGTTTGCGACCTGGCCCGTAGCGGCGCGCGTGAAGCTGCGGTAGAGCCGGTTCACATCCACTTCACCCTTTTTGAACTGACCGCTGACTGCCTGGTGCATGGCCGACAGCAGCTCTGAGCGCAATTCATTCAGGACCCTGTCGATGTAGATATACGGCATGCGTCGCCCTCATTCCTCCACGGTTCACAGCGGCTGCAGGGCTGGCTTACGATTGCGCCGCAGCGTGTACCTGTAACGATACATGGAGGGTAAAAAGCGCATAGTCGAAGATGCCCGGAGAGTTCAGCGGAGTGGTCGTCTACGCGCGAAGCGCAGTGTGCTTCCAAGCAGGATGCCTGCCAGGCCGGCGAACAGCAGTCCTGCCGGCAGCCAGTGGGGAAAGGCGGTATGCCGTTGCTCCAGTTCGACCACGCCAAGCCAGGTCAGCCCCAGCCACGCGAGGATCGACAACGTGAACGACAGGTCGTCGACAAACAGGCCGTAGACTTCGCGCAGAATAGTCCTGATCCACTTCATCGTGGCTCCTCTGCCCGTGCCATGGCGGTGCCGCGACATAGCCGGATCGCGGCGAGCGCAACAAGAAGGTAGCCTGCCACGAGTACCGCGATCGCCCAGTCCGCGCCGGGCCATTCAAGGCCGAGTCCTTCGCCGACCCAGAACGTGCCAAAGGCAGAGAGCAGGCCGCCGACGATGAACTTGAGTGTATTTTCGGGGACCCGCGCCAGTGGCCGATGGACTGCGAAACCCAGGGCTGTCACCACGACCAGGGCAGCCAATGCGCCTATACTCGCCGGCAGAAACAGTCCGGGACCACCGGCACCTATCGCAATGACGATAAACACAACCTCGGTTCCTTCGAGCATGGTGATCTGGAACGATGCGCTGAACGCGACCCTGTCCCAGCCCGGAGCAGCCTGCATGCCCTGCAACGCTTTCGCATTCTTAGCGAAGGCAGCGGTTTCGTCATGCATAGGAATAAAGCCGGACGAGCGCAGGATTGCTTTACGCAGCCAGCGCAGCCCGAACAGCAGCAGCAGTGCGCCGACTACGCCTTGCAGCAGGTGCAACGGAATTTTCGTCAACGCCCGGCCCAGCACTGCTACGATCGCCAGTAGTACGGCCAGCGCAACGGCGACTCCCGCCAACGCACTCCGCCAGCCCCGCGGCCCGCGCACGCTGCCGACTGCCAGCACCACGGTGAGTGCTTCGACGCACTCGACAAGGGAGGCAAGGAAGGCCGCCAGTATCGAAGGAAAAGCACTGGATAAATCAGAATTCATATATGCCTGCAGATGCAACTATGATGCGCTGCTGATGCGTGTCACAAGCCCTTGATATTAGAAGGGTCGCCGCCGCGAGATTACCGCAATTGCTGCGTTGCTTGTACGATCCGAGAAGTGAACAGGGGCCTTTACACTGGACTTTGGCCTGAAAGAATTTTAACGATGCAGATCGGCAATCCGCTCCCTGTTCTCCTGGGCATAAGTTTGATGGCGTGTTTTTGCGGGTATCTTTCGCGCCATATTGCAGTGCTGGATGAAGTGTCTGCCGCTCATGCCAAGACTCTTTCACTTGACGGCCTGCGCGGGATTCTTGCGTCTTCGGTGTTTTTTCACCATGCCTCAATCTCTTACAATCTCTTCCGGACGGGGCTATGGGATCGTCCCGAGTCGAATTTTTACAACCAGCTTGGCCCGTCGGCCGTGACGATGTTTTTCTTCATCAGCGGTTTCCTGTTCTGGCAGAAAATGCTCAGGGATCCGGCAAGTGTGAGTACCCGCCGCCTTATCCCGAACCGAGCCCGGCGTATCCTGCCAGCGTACCTTCTGGCGGTACTGATTCTCTACATCGTCATTGCCTTCTTAAGTCACTTTCAGTTGCGCGTGCCGCCAGTCGATGCTCTCCAGCAGTTGTGCGCATGGCTGCTGGCAGGCTTTCCGTACCTCGGTGGTCCAGTCACCAACGGATTCAATCCGATATTTCTGACTGGTGGCATCTTCTGGACACTCGAGATGGAATGGCTCTTCTATCTGCTGCTGCCACTGCTGGCCTGGTTTCGACCGATCCGCAGATTATTTCTCTGTGTGCTCATAGCCATGGCTGCCAGCTTTGTAATTCCCCGCATCCACGTCAAGGGTTTTTATCTGGCCAGCCTGGCGGACACCATGCACACCTTTACGCATCTGTTCTGGGCGGGCTTCGCGATCGGAATGTACGCTGCCTATGGAATTCGCAGTGAACGCATCAAACGGATGCTGGTCTCGCCCTGGACGACGCCGGTCGCCATTCTTCTACTGGTGCTGCAATTCCGGTATACGCCTGCCGGCTACAACGATCTTGAACCGTGGCTGCTGGCTCCCATCTTCTTCATGATCGTTGCCGGAAACAGCTTCCACGGCATCTTGTCCAGCCGCGCCTTTCGAGCATTGGGAGCAGTCAGTTACAGTATGTACGTCCTGCACGGACTACTCCTGCACCTTCTTCTTGTGCTGCTTAATCGATATCGCCCGATCGGTACCATGAACCCGCTCCCGTACTGGGGCAGCATGATGGTCGCCGGCCTGATCATTACAATGTGCGCGACCATCAGCTTCCGGTTTGTCGAAAAACCCTTCTTCGCGCGCAGGAGCGCGTAGCTGCGGGATAGTGATGCCGGCTGGGCCATCGTTGTTCGCGCTGAAGAAAGCAGCCGACATCATCCTGCGCTTCGGACCACCTCGTGAATACCTCGCTGACTACCACAGTGAGCAACGGCCAGCCTGCTTCGTCCACAAACGAGACGGTCCCACGCTTGCTACACTCTGACGATGAGCCTGGATCTTCGAGCGAAAAGTGAGAGCGCTGCTACTGCCGTTCGCGGATCTTCGTCGAGCGTCGCGCAGGGTCCGAGCGCGTCGAGCCGCCTCTTGGATCTCAGGACAGTCTGCGGCGTCATCGCCTTATCCCTCGTTTACTTCGCTGACGTGATGTGGCGTTCCAGTCGTAAACCGTTCTGGTTCGACGAACTGTTTACCGTCTACCTGTGCCGCCTGCCCAGTATGAAGAGCACCTGGATCGCGGTCCAGCACGGCGCCGACTTCAACCCGCCACTCTTCTACGTATTCACGCGCATCTCCGAGAAGATTTTCGGCGAGGGACTTATCGCGACCAGGCTTCCTGAGATGCTTGGCGTGTGGCTCTTCTGCTTCTGTCTTTTCGTCTTTGTCGGTCGCAGGCTCGGTCGACTTCCCGGCCTGATCGCAGCGGCTTTCCCGCTCCTGACACTGGCTCTTCACTACGCATATGAGGCACGGCCCCACGGCATCACGCTTGGCTGGTGCGGACTGGCCCTGATCTGCTGGCAGCGCATTGTCGAAGAGAATAACCGCCCCTGGTGGAATGCTGCATTTCTACTGTTCATGCTCGGCAGCATGCTCACGCATGTGTACGCGGTCTACCTGGTCGTTCCATTCGGCCTGGCTGAAGTGTATGGATTTCTGGCGCGCCGGAAGATCCATTGGGGCATCGTGGCCGGGCTTATTGTGCCGCTCGCAATCGTCGTACCGATCTTTCTTCCCATGATGCACGCCTACAAAAACATGATGCCGTTCGTTCCGACTGGAGGTGCCAGCCTGCTGACTGCGTTGCTCAATTACGCGTTAAACACGCTGAGCGCTTCTGTCTTCGTGCTTCTCCTCTTCCTGGTGATGTTCTGCTGGGCTACCGTCCATCACCAGGCGACGCCGGATCGCGTGCTCGAGGACGGAAATCCGGCTGTCACCCGGCTTGAGCTGGTGCTCGCCATCTGTTTTCTAGCTGTGCCGCTCTTCGGCATACTTGGCATCAGCATCAGTCACGCAGTTTTCTTCTACCGTTACTTTCTTTCGGCACTTGCCGGGGTCGCCATCCTGCTGGCGTATGGAAGTGCGTGGCTGCCGTCTCGACAATGCGCACAATTGATTGTTGTTTTTATGCTGCTGGTAATCTCGGGTCATCTCGCCCTGGAGGCTTTCAATGTTGCGCGCGGAAAACGCGACAACCTGGTAGAGCCGAGCGGCAGGATCAACTTTGCGACTGCTCCCAATCGCGTGATGGAGCTTGATGAACCGCTGCTGCACGTACGTCCCGACCTGCCCATCCTCGAGATCAATCAGCTCAAGTACATCTACCTCTACCAGTACGCGCCGCCATCCGTGGTCAAGCAGCTGTATTTCGGTGCGCCCTCCTACGCAAACCTCTTCAGCCTGAGCTTCCGCACGCTACGCGACTGGGCCCACGTTGATTTTCGCCTGACGGACTTCGCCAGCTTCTTCGCTGCGCATGACCACTTCTACGCCTACGGCAGCAGGGACGGATCCATGAGCGAGTGCGGCTCCTGCACGGATGTCTTCCTGCGCGCCGGCTACACGCTTGTTGGTGAGGTTGAAACGCCCGATTCGATCCTCTACGAATACCGGCGTTGATGCGTCTGTACGAACTGCAGGGATGCTCGATCGTACGCAGCATCGCCAGCGCTCCGCGAATTTCCTGACAATTATCAATAGACTGGATGGAATGAAAAAGCAGGCCATCATTATTGGCGCCGGACCGGCCGGCCTGACTGCAGCGCTCGAGTTTCTGCGCAAGTCCGATATTGAACCCATCGTCCTCGAAGCGAGCGACGAGATCGGCGGCATCTCGCGCACCATCCGCTACAAGGGCAACCGCATGGACATCGGCGGCCATCGCTTCTTCTCGAAGTCGGACCGCGTCATGCAATGGTGGATGGAGCTTCTACCGCCTGCCATTGATGAAGCGTCAAGAGATGGTAGCCACCACGTCATCTCCTACCAGAACCAGCAGCGGCCTCTGCCGGCTCATCATGCGCCTGATGTCGACAGCGACCTGGTGATGCTGGTGCGGCCGCGCCAGAGCCGTATCTACTTTCTGCGACGCTTCTTTGCGTATCCTGTCACACTTACGCCGGACACGATTCGCGGCCTCGGCATCCTGCGCACGCTACGCATCGGCCTCAGCTATCTATGGACGAAGTTCCACCAGCGCAAGCCGGAGCGCTCGCTTGAAGACTTCCTGATCAATCGCTTCGGCGTGCAGTTGTACCTTACTTTTTTCAAGTCGTATACGGAGAAGGTCTGGGGCGTCCGCTGTGTTGAACTCAGCGCCGAATGGGGTGCACAACGGATCAAGGGCCTGTCACTGTCGAGCGCTGTTGCACATTTTTTCAAGACAATTTTCAAAAAGAAAAAAGAGGTGGGCGATATTGCGCAGAAGGGAACTGAGACGTCGCTCATCGAGCAGTTCCTCTATCCGAAATACGGCCCCGGCCAGTTGTGGGAGCATGTCGCGAGCCTGATCCGGCAGAAGGGCGGCCAGGTGCTGACCGGCTGGCGTGTAGAGGCAGTCGAGACTGCGGGAGAACGCGTCGTCGCCGTGAAGGCGCGCAATGCAGTGGGCGAAGTGCAGCGTTTCGCCGGCGAGTATTTCTTCTCGACAATGCCGATTAAGGAACTGGTGAAGGCACTCGACGTAGAGGTTCCGGCAAATGTTCGTGAAGTTGCGGAAGGCCTCGCCTATCGCGATTTCATCACGGTCGGCCTGCTCGCGGACAAACTTGCCGTGACTGAACCCGATGGTTCACCGCTCAAAGATACCTGGATCTATATCCAGGAGCCGGATGTGCTACTCGGGCGGTTACAGATCTTCAATAACTGGAGTCCCTACATGGTTGCCGACCCAGCGAAGGTCTGGATCGGCCTGGAATACTTCTGCTATGACACTGACGAATTGTGGAAGATGCCGGATGAAGAACTGATCCGTTTCGCGACGGCTGAAGTTGAGAAGATCGGCCTGCTGCATGCGCGCGATGTGCATGACGGCCATGTGGTGCGCGTGCCGAAAACCTACCCGGCCTACTATGGCACCTATGCGCGTTTTAATGAAGTG
This sequence comes from Acidobacteriaceae bacterium, assembly GCA_963692885.1. Taxonomy (GTDB): domain Bacteria; phylum Acidobacteriota; class Terriglobia; order Terriglobales; family Acidobacteriaceae. The sequence goes on along the minus strand of OY843586.1, from coordinate 4,163,516 downwards.
CGCGAGTACCTCGATGGCTACGAGAATCTTTTTCTCGTAGGCCGCAATGGCATGCACAAGTACAACAACCAGGACCATTCCATGCTGACGGCGATGACGGCTGTTGATAACATCATTGCCGGCCACGTCAACAAGGCAGCCCTGTGGGAGATCAATACCGAGCAGGAATATCACGAAGAGAAATCGCAGGGGGCGCCGGAGGAAAATGTCACTGAACCTGCTTGAATTTTCGCTGCTGATGTTCGCCACCTCGGCCGTCGCAGGACTGCTCGGCGCCTTGACCGGCCTCGGCGGCGGGGTGGTCCTTGTGCCTGTGCTGACTATCCTTTTCAAAATTGATATCCGCTACGCTATCGGGGCGTCGCTCATCTCTGTCATCGCTACTTCGAGCGGAGCGGCGGCAGCGTATGTGCGCGAAGGTTTCTCGAACATTCGCATCGGCATGTTTCTCGAGATCGCGACGACCCTGGGCGCGATCTTCGGTGCCTATCTCGCGGCAAAAGTGTCGACGCATGCGATCGGTATAACTTTCGGCATCGTGCTGCTGTACTCGGCGTACCTGAGCTTCCGCGCCAAGCACGCGAGCGGTTCTGATCGGCCCGATCCACGCGGCACGCGCCTGCGGTTGCAGGGAACTGATCCTGAAAGCGGCAAGGCGTACACAGCGCAGCATGTGCCGGCCGGCTTCGCCATCATGGGCCTCGCCGGCACGTTGTCGGGTCTGCTCGGCATCGGCTCCGGCGCAGTCAAGGTGCTGGCCATGGACCAGGCGATGCGCCTGCCCTTCAAAGTCTCGACCACCACCAGCAACTTCATGATCGGCGTCACCGCGGCAGCGAGCGCCGGCATCTATCTCAGCCGTGGCTACATCGATCCGGGGCTCGCCATGCCGGTCATGCTTGGTGTGCTGGCGGGTTCTCTGCTCGGCGCGAAGCTGCTCGTAAAGGCGAGGGTCGCAACGCTTCGCATGGTCTTCGCGGTGGTGATTGCGGTGCTTGGAGTTGAGATGATCTACAACAGTATCGCGGGAAGACTGTGATGTCCGGGCAACCCGGCTTTGCGGAATCGCGGCTCAGGAACGACCAGCGCCTTGAAGCCGTCATCGGACAGATGCTGCGTGCCGGTGTCACCGTCTCGGCGCTCATCATGTTCGCTGGCGGTGTCCTTTACCTGCGCCATCCCGGCGGACATGCGCCAGACTACACCCACTTCCACTCTGCTCCTGCCGAGGCCCTGAGCATCCGCGGAACGTTTGCCGGTGTGGCCCACGGCTCCAGCCTGGCCATCATTCAGCTCGGCATCCTGCTGCTGATTGCGACACCGGTCGTGCGCGTTGTCTTCGCGCTGGCCGGTTTCCTCCTCGAAAAAGACCGGCTGTACACAGTCATCAGTGCGATTGTGCTGGCAATCCTGCTGTTCAGTCTGATTCATAGCCGCTGATCAGAAAAATTCGACAAAACGCCTGTATCCAGCCAAAGCGAAGCTGTACCCTTTCCATGCACTCGAACGTCGAATGCTCAGGTGCATACGAGTGCTTCCCCGGGCTCGTACACTAAAGAGTGGGATAAGGAGGCGGACCATGTTGAACTCCGACCTTGGTTTAGAGAAATCGAATGAAAAAATGAATCGCCGGTCGCTACTGCTTTCGGGCACGGCGATCCTGGGTGGGCTTGCGCTCTGGACCAAATTCGGTGTGCACCCGGTGCATGCCGATGTGAAGATGCCGACGCCCGGCATGGTGACGGTTGTCACGTTTGACGACAAGGGCAAAAAAATTGCCAAAACGCAACTCGCGAAGGTCATCAAGACCGACGCGGAATGGCGCAAGCAGCTGCCCGAGAACTCCTATGAGATCACGCGGCACGCCGATACCGAGATGGCATACACCGGCGCTACCTGGAACCTGCACGACAAGGGGCTGTTCCGCTGCATCTGCTGCGACACTGCGCTCTTCCGGTCGGATACCAAGTTTGATTCCGGCACCGGCTGGCCGAGCTTTTGGGCGCCCATCGCGGAAGAGAATGTCTATGTCAAGAAGGACACCAGTCTTGGCATGGATCGCGACGAAGTCGCCTGCAAACTGTGCGAAGCGCATCTCGGCCATGTCTTCAACGACGGACCACCGCCTACCGGCCTGCGCTACTGCATGAATTCCGGCGCGATGAAGTTCGTCAAACTAGCTTGAATTGCCTGCGGCTCAACAAGCCCGCAGAAAGTAGATAGGAACAAGTCATGAATCACTTTTCGAGAAAAATTGCTTCCAGCCTGGCAGCCGCTGCCTGCATGATCGGCATGGCCGCCTGCAATGTCGCCAATGCTGCGACCACACTGCCCAATCCAGCAGTCGATGAGCCGGCTGCCAAGGCGCCCGCGCAGGAGACGATGGTGCTGGCCGGTGGCTGCTTCTGGGGCGTGCAGGCAGTCTTCGAGCACACCAAGGGCGTCACCAAGGCAGTCGATGGTTATTCGGGCGGCCAAGCCAATACCGCCGACTATGAAACCGTCAGCACTGGTTCAACCGGGCACGCTGAGTCTGTCAAAGTGACGTACGACCCCTCGCAGGTCACCTACGGGCAGCTGCTGAAGGTCTTCTTTACTGTCGCGCTTGATCCGACACAGGTAAACGCACAGGGTCCTGACGAAGGCACGCAATATCGTTCAGTGCTCTTCTACGCAACTCCGGAGCAGCAGAAGATCGCGACCGCCTACATCGCACAGCTGAATGGCGCAAAGGTCTTCTCGAAGCCCATCGCCACACAGGTGATTCCGCTCAAGGGCTTTTACCCGGCCGAGGCCTATCACCAGGACTATGCCGAGAAGCATCCGAGCAACATGTACATCATGATCAATGACGCTCCGAAAGTGACTGCCCTCAAGAAGCAGATGCCGGACATGTACGTGAAGAATGCAGTGACCGTCGCTTCGAAATAGCCGGCCCGAAGCAAACGTCGAAAGCCCATCCTGGCATGGTCAGGATGGGCTTTCTGTCAGCTGGCCGGGATCATCTTGATGGTATGCAACCAGGTTTCGGCCAATGCCGGCCAGTGCGTAATCGGCAGATGGGTCGGCCGCATGCCATAGCCATGGCCGCCCTCCGAATAGATATGCAGCTCCGCCGGCACTTTAGCCTGCTTGAGCGCCTGGAAGTACACCAGTGCATTCTCTTCGTGGACGGGGTCATCCTCCGCCTGCAGCAGGAACGTTGGTGGTGTATGTGCGTCGGGCTCGACGCCGACTGAAAGCTTATCCAGGTCGGGCGCCGTTACCAGGTAGCCGGGATAGATGATCACCGCAAAGTCGGGCCGGGCGCTGAGTGCATCCGCCGCATCCATCGCTTTATAGGTGACCTGGTCCGGATGGATGCTCACCACGACGCCGAGGTGTCCGCCTGCCGAGAATCCCAGTACGCCGACCCGCTTCGGATCAATACCCCACTCCGTTGCATGCTCGCGCGTCAGCCGCATCGCTCTTTGCGCGTCCTGCAGGTCTTCGAGCTTCTGCGGATAGCGGCCGCCATTCTCGCCGGAGATAGGTACTCGGTATTTCACCAGCACGCAGGTGACACCGATCGAGTTGAGCCAGGTGCAGACCTCACTGCCTTCCAGGTCATATGCAAGGATCTGGTAGCCGCCGCCCGGAAACACGACCACTGCTGCGCCATTGGCGTTGTGTGCCGGTTTGTAGACTGTCAGCGTCGGCTGACTGACATTCCCGAGCCTGACGACAGGGCGGCCGGCAGGCATGTTGTCCGTGGGCCTCGTCATGTCTGCTTCGTGCCCGGTGATGGGTCTGGCCGGGCCGGTTCCGCCTATTACTTCGGGTACACCCCTGGGCCAGAGCGGCATGGTTACGGACTGGGCTGCGAGCACTCCGCTGAAGCCCGAAAGCATTGCGAGGAAGGTGACAAAGGCGCGCACCGCACCAGCATACGCGTGTTTCCCCGGCAGTAACATACAGGTCATCATGTAACCGGCGGCCTGCCGGAAGTGATCCAGATCGGGCCACTCTAGTACCTTCGGGCTCTTAAAAGGTCTTGCGGGGCCACTGGAAATACGCCACTATGGTTTCAGACCAGCTGACTCCGGGAGGAGAGAGCACCGATCAGCGCATATTGCGATGCGCTTTTTTTTAAGGGCCAGGATGCCCAGGCACATGGACTTCGCCCACGCAGGTTAGCAGGCAACGATCCGAGTCACCAATGACTCTTAGGACGTAGCCCCCTAAAAAGTTAATAGATTGCCACACTGTTTCAGAACCCGGAAAGGGGTTGCCTTATGGAAAACACTTCTCGCTACACCTTGCAGTTACGCTTTGTGGCCGACACATCCGACGCTTCGTTTCTCGATCATCAGCTTGAAATCCTCGCCCATCCCACGCAGACAGGCCAGCTGTTCCAGGGCCGTTTTCTCCTTTGGGAGCCGGTGTTTGAGGAGATCTGCCAGATGATGCGTTCTTCCGCCTTCCATCGCAAAGCGATCCAGCGCACGCTAACAGCCGGTCTTGCCGCTGACCTGATCAATCGCGAGACGGGCAGCAAGCACATCTTCACCGCGGAAGAACTGGCCGCGCTCAGCCTGACCCCTTACTTCGCAGACTCCGAAACCGGCCTCAGCACCGCAGCTGCAGCCTGATCTCAATGCCTGCGGGCAGCCCGACGCTGCCCGCGAAGTGTGTTGTCCCGTCTGCTACCTCGCGGCTTTCTCTTCCGCCAGGGCTTTCTGTCCCGGCGCATTTTTCCCCAGGTACATCTCAAACTGCGCAAGGATGCGCTCGTAAAGGTGCGTCCGCGCTTCGGTGCCGGCAATCGAGTGCGTTTTGCGCGGATACAGTTGCAGGTCGTACGGGACGTCGGCGTCAATCAGCTTCTGGATGTACTGGATTGAGTTAGCCATGTGCACGTTATCATCACCCGTCCCATGCACCAGCAACAGCCGGCCTTTCAGGTCCTTCGCACTGTTGACGACGGAATCATCGCGATAGCCATCCGGGTTTTCAGATGGCAGGCCCATGTAACGCTCGGTGTAGATGGAATCGTAGTTGCGCCAGTCCGTCACGGGCGCAACAGAAACCCCGGCGCTGAAGCGGTCTGAGTGCGACAGGGCGTACAGCGTGAACGTTCCGCCCCAGCTCCATCCCCACCAGCCCAGTTGATTGGCATCCAGGTCCTTGTGCGTCGCCAATACCTGGTCGACGGCCGCCAGCTGGTCCTGCAGCTGCACCGGCCCGAAGTTGTGATAGGCGGCCTGCGCGAACTCGCGCCCGCGTCCGCCCATGCCGCGGTTATCAACGTGCAGCACAGCGTAGCCGTGTTGTGCCAGCACCTCGTCGAACAGCAGTCCACGGCCATTCCAGCTGTTCTTGACTATCTGCGCGTGCGGACCGCCATAAGGGTTTACGATTAGCGGAATACTGTCCTTCTTCGTCTTGCCTGCGGGCAGCACCAGGCTCGCGTACAGAGTAGTTTTGCCGTCGGCCGCTTTCAGCTCCAGTGGCTCCGGCTCCGCAAGATCATAATCTGCCACGCTCGGCGCACTCCAGAACGTATCGCAATCCTTCTCATTCCGGCACAGGCTCACCTTGGGCGGCGTGATCGTGGACGACGTCTCATCTGAAAAGAACTTCGCATTCGGGGACATCACCACGGCGTGCGAGCCAGGCAGGCTGGTGACCTGCCGCTTTCCCGTGCCATCCAGTTTCACCGTCCACAACTGCTGCTCGCGGGGGTCGCCTTCATCCGAGAGATAGTAGACAGTCTTCGCCGGTACATCGATGCCCTTAACGCTTTCGACCTCGAAGTCGCCACTGGTCAGCTGCTTCTCCAGCTTTGCTTCTGCGGTGAACGGGGAGTGCTCGTCAAAGCTGTACTGGTAGATGTGAGTATGGCCATCGCGCCAGCTGGTCCATAGAAACATGTCGCCATTGAAGGTGATGTCGTAATCCTCATCCAGAAACTTCTCATCGGATTCAGCCAGGACCTGCTTCACCATGCCATTCGCGATATCGGCGAAGTAGAGCGTGCGATGTTTGTGGTCGCGGGTGAGTGTCTCGATCCAGACGGTCTTCGCATTGAGCCAGCCGAAGCGCGGGATGTAGTCATTGCCCACGTCGAGCGGCACTTTGAGCCACATGGTCTTGCCGCTGCTGGCATTCACAATGCCTACCCGGACGACGGGATTCGGATCGCCTGGCTGCGGATAGCGCTGCTGATCGACGGTCGCGTGCGTGGGAATCCAGTCGGTGATGGGATAGCTGGGCACGGCATTCTCGTACATCTGCAGGTACGCGATGTTCTTCGAATCAGGCGCCCAGAAGTAGTTGCTGCGTACGTCCAGTTCTTCTTCATACACCCAGTCCACCTGGCCGTTCAGTACTGTTTCTTCCTTGCTGGTAGTCAGGGCGAAGGCCGGGATCTGCGGCTCCTGCAGGTGCCGGACGTACAGATTGCGATCGCGCACATAACTCAGCAATTTTCCGTCTGGAGAAAACTTCGGATCGTCGCCACTGCCGGCGCCGGTCTGCGCTACTTCGATAGCCGTGCCATTCGCCAGGGTGTAGTACCACAGCTGGCCGCTCGCGTTGAACAGTAGGTGCTTCGAATCGGGCACCCAGATATAGCTTGCCTGCCCATAGCGCGCGCGGTGGTCCTGGTCGACTTCCGTGCCGCTCTTCGCAGTGAGTGACGAGAGCTTGGCTTTGCTGACCAGTACGGAGCGCTGACCAGTTGAGCCGATCACTTCGACCAGATCGCCGCTGCTGTCGAGGTAGGTCAGTCGTGTGCCGTCCGGACTCCACACCAGCCCGTCCGGTGCAGGAGTAGTAATTCCGCCTGGGGCGAAGATGTCGGGAATGGTCAGTGTCTTGTGCGCAGAGGTTTTGTTGGCTGCCTGCAGTAGCGGCATGACAGTCGCACTGAGCACCATGGCAGTAAAAAAGTATTTAAGGGAAAGGAAAGCAGGCACGCAGGCAATCTCCAGGTGTGGCGGCGTTGTGTCCGGGGTAATCCTGCCAAGTTTACAGTAGCCGCCTGCAGCGGTTTTCATCGCGCCATCGTGCTATTCTCCGTGCTGTAATGGAAGGGCAGATCTGGAGCAGTACTCCTGCTGCCAGGCCTTTCCGTCATTGTGCAGGTCGACCTTTTTTTGTTGGAAAAGGCCAGAGTCGATCATCTCTCGCGTAAACCCACAGGAGTACTGCTCAATGGAAGCAACCGTCGATACGCTCATCTGCCTGTCGCAGGTGGATGAAGAAATCATCAAGGCCCATGCGGAGCTTGCAGCCTTGCCGCGCCGCGTTGCCGACCTTGAAGAGCGCCTGCAGAAACGACAGAAGGAAGCAGCCGCCGCCGAACTGAAGGTGCGGGAAGAAGAGGCCACGCGCCGTCGCCTGGAGAGCGATCTGAAGGATCAGCAAGCCAGGATCGAAAAGTTCAAGGCCCAGTCGGGCAGCGTCAAAAACAATGAGCAGTTCTACGCGCTGCAGCATGAGATCAGTTTTGCCGAAGCCGAGATCCGCCGCATCGAAGACGCCGAGCTTGCCTACATGGAACGCGCCGAAGCAGCAGACGCGGCAGTCAAAGCAGCACATGCGCAGGTCGCAGCGCAACAGGCGCAACTCGACGCAGACCGCCGGCAGGTAGCTGTCCTGATTGCAGAAAAGAAGGTCGAGCTGTCCGGCCTTAAACAGGAGCAGGCCATGCACCGGGCTGCCATGGATCCTGATGTGCTGAGCACCTACGATCGCGTCGCAGCGTCAAAGAAAACGGGCTCGTCACGGGCCACACATCAGAAGTGTTCAGCCTGCCAGATGCAGTTGCGAGCGCAGGCCTGGAACAATGTGCGCTCCGGCGCACTGCTGACATGCGAAAGCTGCGGACGCCTGCTGTACTTCAACGCCAAGCTGGAGCCGCAGAGCGAAGGCGGCAGCGGAAGTCTGTCGCGCAGTGCCTGAAAAGAAGGCTGCTTGACGCACGGTCACGGTCGAGGGCGGCGATGCCACGCTCGCGAAGATTGCCGCCATGCCCGAGCACTTCCGTGAGATGGGTGAGCGTCTACATGCGCTCATCCTGCGCAGTGCGCCAGCGCTTCGGCCGACCGTCTGGTACGGCATGCCGGCATACGCCAGGGATGGCAAAACTGTCTGCTTTGTTCGCGCAGACAAGAAATTCATGACCCTGGGCCTGACGCAGGATGCGAACCCCTCACCCGAGGAGGTGCGGCCAATCAGCTCACCGCGTCGTCGTGGTATTTCTCTGCTATGGATAAGGCAACAGAAGATGCAATCACCGGTATTGTTCACCGACTCTCCTGCTGATGCGGTCCGACCGGGTTTAAGCAAAAAAGGCGGTTCTCCGAGGAGAGCCGCCCTTCAAACTGCACTCGATTGACTACTGTTTTACGGCGGAACCGCTGCCATTGACCAACTCACCCGGCAGGCGTGTTCCCACCTTCGGGGCTGACAACTGCGAAGGTACGCTCTGGCCGTTCATTCGCCCGGCGCCATTGCCGACTCCATTACTCACCGGCCGCGCTGCCGACATAGCCTGCGAAGTCTGCATCTGGTGCATGGTAACGATGATGGCGACTGCTGGCTCAGTGCCGCTGCAGCGATAGCTGTGCGGGGTGCTTGCGTCAAAGTAGACGCCGTCGCCCGGTCCCATCAGGTCGCGCTTGTCCGAGTGCCGGATCTCAAGCTCACCCTGCAGTACGTACAGGAATTCGAAGCCGGTATGCACATGGGGCCGCACTTCATGGCCTTCTTTCAAGGGCACGAACTCAGCATAGTACGGATCGAGCTGCCGGTCCGGGACCATGTAGCCCAGGCTCTCGAAGAAGTACGTCGGGTCATCGACGCCGGTCTGCGGAAGACGTACGCGCTCCTTCTTGCGATGAATACGGAAGATAGTCTGGGGTTCCGATTCGAAGAAATACGACAGATCCTTGCTGAAAACCATCGCGATGCGCGCCAGGTTGCGCAGGGTGGGCACAACGCGACCGGTTTCAAGCTGCGAAAGAAAGCTTGCGGAGAGTCCGGTGTGGCGGCCCAGTTCGACCAGCCCCATCGACTTCTTCAGCCGCAGGCGCTTGATCCGCTCGCCGATATGCTTATCCGAGATAACCGCCTCGGCGCTTGCCTGGTCAACCTCGGTCGGAGCTGTCTCCGCCGCTTTTGTTGTCTCGATGTCCATTTGACTCTCCTGAGGATTCCTTGGGGCGCCACTCGCGTCCCCGGCTCACGTTCTCTCTTTACCCGTGTGAGCAGATAGATGCATAGGACAGAGAAAGTGTTTCCAGCATCAACAATATTTTTGATGACGTCATGTTCATTACGCGGCATGCTTGCCTTTTAGATAGATGCTTGGCTATGGCTTCACAAAAGGTACTTGTTTCTGGCAGCACTGGACTTATTGGCAGAGCGCTTCTTCAGCAACTATCGCCATCACATACTCTCATCTCCCTCGTTCGTTCTGCTCCGACCGGCGAGCAGCCGGCTGCGGGAACAACAGTGCAATGGCGGCCTGATAACCCAGCCAAGCCGCTGGCGGACGACGCCGACCTGGTTCATATCGAAGACTGTGCCGCTGCGGTACACCTGGCCGGTGCAAACCTCTCCAGCCACCGCTGGACGGCGGCGTACAAGAAGACGATCCGGGACAGCCGGATAGATTCATCGCGAACCCTGGTCTCCATTCTTTCGCGGTTGCAGGCCCCGCCAAAGGTCCTGGTCTGTGCGAGTGCTATCGGCATCTACGGCGATCGCGGCGATGAAGTGCTGACCGAAGATTCTACGCACGGCAGTGGGTTTTTGCCCGAGGTCTGCGAAGCCTGGGAGGCAGCCCCTGATGCGGCGAAGGCACTCGGCATGAGAGTCGTCCACCTGCGGTTTGGTGTTGTTTTGGCGCCGGACGGCGGTGCGATGGGGCAGCTGCTGCCGCTGTTCAAGTCTGCGATGGGTGGTCGCCTGGGCGATGGCCGCCAGTGGATGAGCTGGGTCACGCTGACTGATGTCGTCCGGGCCATAGCTTTTGCTATCAACAACGACCAGGCGGCAGGTCCATTGAATGTGGTCGCGCCAAACCCGGTGAGTAATGCAGAGTTCACCCGCGCGCTCGCAGCAGAAGTGCATCGCCCCGCGCCCTGGGTCGTCCCAGCGTTTGCGCTAAAACTGGCATTCGGGCAGATGGCGGAAGACACACTACTGTCGAGTAGTCGCGTATTGCCGGCCCGCCTGCAGACACTGGGGTTTAACTTCCTCGAGCCATCCATTGGACCCGCACTGCATACGCTGCTCTACGAGTAAGGGTCTCGCCCGCGATGCAGGTGGGACGCCGAGTATCGGCATCGCCTCCTCTGCTACGCTGAAGATCGGATGGCTCACCCTCAACACCGGCCGGATACCCGCAGTCGCCGCGTCGTTTTGACACAAAATTTTCGCTACACCTTCTGCTCACTCGCCGGCCTGGTGCTTATGCTGTGCCTTGGGGGGTGTGGTGAACCTGGCTCGCCGCAGCCGCCGTCGCTGAACCTGCCTGTTCCCGTCCGTAATCTCACTGCGCAGCGGACCGGCGACACCATCCATCTTTCATGGAGTACGAGCGACCGCACCACTGATCACACGAAGACTGCCGGCATCGTCACTACGCGGATCTGCCGCATCCAGGGCTCGGCGGCAAACGGGTTGCCGAATACAACTGCTTCCACGCCGGTGACGCCGGGTGCCAATCCAGGAGTGCCGGCACTCTGTGAACGCGTGGCTGACGAGCGCAACAAGATGGGCGTTACGTCAACCTATGACGACATTCTGCCGATGACCATGACGACCGGCGTCCCTTCGCTGCTGACCTATTACGTCGAACTGTTGAACCATGCCCAAAAGTCCGCTGGCGCTTCAAATCCGGCGTATGCGGCGGAGGGCGCGGACCTGCCGCCACTTACAGGGCTGACGGCTACGGTGCGTTCTGAGGGTGTTCTGCTGCACTGGGACAAGGCGAACGGGCCTGCCTGCCCTGACTGTAGGATCAGGATTGAACGACTGCTGAAGACGGTGTCCACGTCAAAGACTGCCAGGGTGAGTGGACCGCGCGAGGTCAATCCACTGGCTCCGTCTGCTCCCTCGCTACGCCAGACACTGGAGTTGAAGGAACAGGAGACGACAGAGGCGCTCGACCGCACGGCAGCCTTTGGCCAGACCTATGAATACCGCGCCCGCCGCACCGAAGCGGTCTCGCTGGATGGCCACCTTCTTGAACTCCTGGGACAGCAGAGTGAACCAGTGACGATTGAGACGCGGGACACCTTTCCACCCGCCATTCCAAAAGATCTGGCTGCCGCCGCGGACTCCGGCTCGCGTGCCATCGATCTCTCATGGACCGCAGACACTGAGCCTGACCTTGCCGGCTATATCGTCTACCGGCATATAGTCCGCGGCGATGGCATCACCAGTGACCTGCTGCAACGCATTTCCGGCGCATCGCCGCTCGCTGCTCCGGCCTTCCATGACACGCAGGTACAACCAGGTACGAAGTACGCGTACAGCGTGAGCGCAGTCGATCAGTCCGGTAACGAAAGTGGCCGCTCAGTCGAGGCACAGGAGACGCTCGCGCCGCCACAGTAAAGCATTACTCCAGCAGCTTTACCCGGAAGGCGCAGTTTGAGAGCGACCAGTTGGGGCCAGGAACAGGAGTCATGCGCTAATCTCACCAGGAAACAGGAGTAAACATGCGTTACTGCCGCATTCAAACCAACTTCGGACCCAAATTTGCCCGCGTCGAAAACCGCAACGGCGAAGACTGGGTGGCCGACATGCTGCGCGACGACGATTTCCCCGAGACGAAAACGCTGGGTGACCGGGACAACCTGTTCTTTGAACCGTTCCCCTACGCCGGGGCGAGGCTGGCCTGCCCGGTCGTTCCTTCGAAGATCGTCTGCGTTGGCCGCAACTATCGCGAACATGCTGCTGAACTTGGCAATGATGTCCCGAAGGAGCCGCTGCTCTTCCTCAAGCCGCCCTCGTCACTGCTCGAACCCGGCGGCATCATCCGCTATCCGTCGCTTTCCAGCCGCGTGGATTTTGAAGGCGAGCTCGGCATCGTGATCGGGCGCCGGGCCCGGAACATTGGCCCGGGCGAGGATGTTCGGCCTTACATCCGCGGCTATACCATCGTGAATGACGTAACCGCGCGGGATCTGCAGAAGTCTGACGGCCAGTGGACGCGCGGCAAAGGCTTCGATACCTTCTGCCCTGTTGGACCCGTAGTCACGGACGAAATCGATCCGATTTCGAACGGAGTGGACCTGCAGACGCACCTGAACGGGATGCAGAAGCAGGCAGGAAATACGCGGGACTTCATCTTCGATATTCCCGGGCTGCTGCAGTACATAACTGCTTTCCTGACCCTGGAACCAGGCGACCTGATCCTGACCGGTACTCCCGCCGGCGTGGCTGCCATGCAGCCGGGCGATAACGTGACGGTGTCGGTCACGGGCATCGGCTCGCTGAGCAACACGGTCGCGCGGGAGATCGATTGAAGACAATGTCACCCCGCCCCCAACGGCTGCATCCAATGTTTAAGTGCCGACCATCCCGGGCAAGTTGATAAAATAGAAACAAGATCTGATAGAGGAGTCATCGATGGCTAAGAATCTGCTCGAACAACTGAAGGAAGTAACCAAGGTCGTGGCTGACTCTGGAGACTTTGATTCCATTAAAGAGTTCAAGCCACAGGACTCCACTACGAACCCCTCACTGATCACAGCAGCGGCACAGATGCCTGCCTACAGCTCGATCGTTGATGACGTACTGAAAGAAGCACGCAAGAAGTCCGGCGACAATGCGTCGGACAAGGATGTTGCCAAGGAAGCATTCAAATCCCTTGCCGTCGCGTTCGGCAAAAAAATTCTGGCTATCGTGCCGGGCCGCGTTTCGACCGAGGTTGATGCACGCCTGTCCTACGACTCAGAGAAGACGTTGGCTGAGGCCCGCGCCATCATCAAGCAATACGACGACGCCGGTATCTCGCGTGAGCGCGTACTGGTGAAGATCGCCTCGACCTGGGAAGGCATCAAGGCTGCTGAAATCCTCGAGAAGGAAGGTATTCACTGCAACCTTACCCTGCTGTTCGGACTGCACCAGGCCATCGCCTGCGCAGAAGCGAAGGTGACCCTGATCTCGCCGTTCGTCGGACGCATTCTTGACTGGTACAAGAAAGATACGGGCAAGGATTACAAGGGTGCTGAAGATCCAGGCGTGCAGTCAGTCACGACTATTTACAACTACTACAAGAAGTTCGATTACAAGACGCAGGTAATGGGCGCCAGCTTCCGCAATATCGGCGAGATCACCGAGCTTGCCGGCTGTGATCTGTTGACCATTTCACCTAAGCTGCTTGAAGAGTTGAACAAGACGGAAGCACCGCTCCCACGCAAGCTTGACCCGGCAAATGCGAAGAGCCTGAACATCGAAAAGAAACACATCGACAAAGAAACCTTCGAGAAGATGCATGCTGAAGATCGCATGGCTCATGACAAGTTGAAGGAAGGTATCGAGGGCTTCTCCGAAGCACTGGAGAATCTCGAGAAGCTGCTTGAGAAGCGTCTCGCGGAGATCAGCGCGAACGAACCAAAAACGGTTGGCGCTCACTAGATCATTGCGTTCCTGGACCAGCGGGCAGCCTTCGGGCTGCCCGTTTTCTTTGTTTTTCATGACAGGAATCGTTTCGCAATCGGGAATCCTATCTGCTAACAAAATCGCGCGGTACATCTTTCGTTATTCACTATTGATCAGACTTTCACGATACATTCAACAGCAACACCCGCATGTTCGCATGTGGCGGAAGGCCTGATCCAAGGCAAGAGGCCGTCCGCTGAAGCACTTCAACCGCCCAAGTATTACCGGAGGTGAATGTGATTCCGCAGCAACACTCCTTGCGTCACCTGTTCCACGGCCTCGTCGACGAATGCTATGGCAACCAGCTCGGCATGGACGATCCTGAAGTTTCTGCCTACGTCGCCGATCTACTCACCGACTTTTCTGAATCGAACCGCATCTACGCACTACGCGATGTAGCCGGGAAACCACTGCAGCGCATCAGCGAGATGCTGACTGCGTCGGACCCTGTGCATGGTACCGCGTCGTCCTTCGATGCCGAGCGCGAAGCCCGCAAACATATCGGTAACTACGCACTGTTCTTCACGGGGATGTATCCGCGCAGCCAGCCGGAGAACTTTCTTAATCTCATTGAAACAGGCAAGGAGAGCTTCTACATCGTCTCGTCCTTCAACCTGTTCGAATACGCGCGCGAGGCACCATTGTTTGAGCGGCTGGCGGAGAAGTTCGAGACGTGCGTCCATGGCATCAACCTGGTCCGCAGCGAACTCGACAAACTTCACGCCTTCCCAATCTCGGAGACCAAGCCCCAACAACGCCTCATGTAAGACCTGGGACCTGCCGTCCGGGCGGACACGCCTTCAACGATAAAGATATGCTCCCGCTGGTCGCACCCTGTCGTGCGACTGCTGCTTGTACGGGTTGAGTGCTTTGGCTTGGTGAAACGTTGCGGACCACTTGCCGCGAGCAGCCAATCCCTCACGGGATGCACGACCACAAGAATACTGGTAGCTGTGACCTCTGTTCTCACCTCAACGCCAGACAAAAGCTTCCCTTGCTGGCGATGCGGGCCGAATCAGAAGCGAATTCGCCGGTTTTAACTCTATGTCGGGAGACGGGCGAGTGCGACCAACGGGAGCATGCTCTTGCGCCGAAGGCGCCTCCGCCTCGATGGCAAATCGTTACAAGATGTAGCGCGACAGATCCTCGTCCTTCACGATGGCTGCGACCATCTGCTGCACGTACGCAGGATCGATAACCACCACCCGCTCCACACCCTTGTCCGTCCGCCGTTCAACCACTGGCATGGGCACAGTCGCTCCATTGTCGGGAATGGACGCCAGCAGATCGACAATTCCTTCAGCATTCTTGCCGGCCTTGGAAAGGTCCGGCGCCAGGAAGCTGATTTCGTCGAGTACGCGTTCCATGATGGTGTGCAGACGACGCGCGCCGATATTTTCTGTCGTCTCATTCACGCGGAAAGCAAAGCGCGCCATCTCTTCCAGTGCTTCGGGCGTGAACTCGAGCTTCAGGCCCTCGGTCTCGAGCAACGCGATCGACTGCTTGGTCAACGACGACTTTGGCTCGGTCAGAATGCGCACGAAATCTTCGACGGTGAGTGACTGCAGTTCAACGCGGATCGGAAAACGGCCCTGCAGCTCGGGGATGAGATCGCTCGGCTTGGTCACGTGGAATGCCCCCGCCGCGATGAACAAAATATGGTCGGTCGACACCATGCCGTAGCGCGTGTTGACGGTCGTGCCTTCGACGATTGGCAGAATATCCCGCTGCACGCCTTCACGCGAAATGTCCGGGCCATGGCCGCCTTCGCGGCCGGCAATCTTGTCAATTTCGTCAAGGAAAACAATGCCGGCATTCTCGACGCGTTCAATGGCAACGCGCGTTACCTGCTCCATATCGATCAGGCGTGTTTCTTCTTCCTGCACCAGGTATTCAAACGCCTCGGCGACCTTCATCTTGCGCTTCTTGGTGCGGCCGCCAAACAGGCTGGGCAGGACATCCTTCAGGTTGATGTCCATGTCTTCCATGCCCTGGTTCGAGATAATTTCAAATGACGGTGCATTGCGTTCCCGCACATCGATCTCGACCGTGCGCTCATCAAGACGCCCCTCACGAAATTGCGAGCGCAGTTTTTCGCGCGTACGCTGATGGCTTTCGGCACTGGCCGGGGGAGGCACCAGCGATAACTGGGCCTCATCGGCAGCAGGCGCGGCAGCACTGGCTCCCGCAGCAGGCGGCACTACAGTCGGCGATGGGGGCGGCAGCAGCAGATCCAGGAGCCGCTCTTCCGCATTCAACTCAGCTTTGTCCTCAACCTCTTCCAGTTTCTCTTCGCGCACCATGTCGATGGCGATCTCGGTCAGATCGCGCACGATCGATTCCACATCGCGGCCCACATAGCCGACCTCGGTAAACTTCGACGCCTCGACCTTCAGAAACGGCGAGTTCGTCAGCTTGGCCAGCCTGCGCGCTATCTCGGTCTTGCCGACGCCGGTCGGACCGATCATGATGATGTTCTTCGGCATGATGTCTTCGGCTAGATCCGGAGCAAGCTTCTGCCGGCGCATGCGGTTCCGCAGAGCAATTGCCACAGCTCGCTTCGCAGCCTTCTGCCCCACAACGTACTTGTCCAACTCCGCCACAATCTGCCGCGGCGTCAACTCATCCAGTGCCAGTTCCTGGTCTTCAGCAACTCCAGGTAAATAAATAGCCATAATGTGCGGCTCCTTTCGAGCCATGGGTGCCTACGTCTGACAAAGCCTCCGGCGGGCCCTGCGCGTGCAGCGATACTCGCCGTAATGGCGTTGACTTCAAGAAAGAGGGAGGTATTACTTCCCTCTTTCTTGAAGTGGACCCGTGTGGTGAACACCGAACGCCGCGCAGGCGCCGCCGAAGACATTGTCGGACATCATGCCGTCAGTTCTTCGATCGTGATCTGGTCATTGGTGTAGATACAGATTTGTCCGGCGATGCGCAGGGATTTCTCAGCGATGTCGCGGGCCGGCAGTTCTGAGTTCTCGATGAGGGCGCGGGCCGCGGCCAATGCGTATGAGCCGCCACTGCCGATGGCGGCAATGCCTTCATCCGGCTCGATCACGTCACCTGAGCCGCTGATGAGAAATGTCTGCCCTGGATCGGCAACGACCAGGAGGGCTTCGAGATTACGCAGCATTTTGTCGGTACGCCAGTCCTTGGCAAGTTCGACAGCAGACCTGCCGAGATTACCGGCATACTGTTCGAGCTTGTTTTCAAAGCGGCTGAAGAGCGAGAAGGCGTCGGCTGTCGAACCGGCAAACCCGGCCAGGATCTTGTTCTGGTACAAGCGCCGGATCTTGCGCGCGGAGTGCTTGATGACTGCATCGCCGAGCGTGACCTGGCCATCGGCTGCCATCACAACGCTGTTGCCGCGGCGCACGCAGATCACGGTTGTTGAACGGATGCGTTGACGGCCTGGCTGGTCTGGCGGAAAGGTAAGCAGTGGATGGTCCGGTGCCGCCGGTCGTACTTTCGACTCGCTGCGGACGGAGGAGCGCTTTACTTTTTTCATTCTTTCTTCAAGTATAACGCAGTAAAAACAGGGGTATGGCGCAATCCTGCACCTGTTTCGCCGGCAGGTAGCACCGTATTCCGGCTCGTTCCAGTACGGAATGGCATTGCACTGTTGGGTCGGGGAATGCCCTTTTCGATACTCCCGCTCGTTCCGCCCCTGCGCTATTCTGTGGGTGCATCGAAACGGCAGTTTTCCCCCGGGGAGCAACCATGTACGGCTTACCTTTACGCGGATTTCACGTATTCAGCACGATCGCCGGGATCGGCGCTTTGCTGGCTGGTCTCGCGGTCATGGTGCTGAGCCGGAAGGAAGAGAGCGCGGACGAACTGGAGCGTGAGCGCCGCAAGGCCCTGGTGAAGACTGGTCGCATCATCGACGCCACAGTCATCGACATTTCGGACCTGACGCCTGAGGAGATTGGCCGGCCCATGGGCATGCAGCTGATCCTCTACAAGTATGAGATTTCCGGCGTGATTTACGAGGCTTCCCAGGATGTGACCCTGCTCAAGAACCTGGTCAACATCTATGATTGCCGGCTGGGCTTTCCAGCGTCCGTCCGCTATGACCCGCATCATCCGACGAACAGCATCATCATCGCGGAAAACTGGAGTGGCCTGCGGGATACAGCAAATTCCGTGCCGATTCACCCTGTCCGGCGCATTGCGCGTACCGCTGTACGTTAGAGCCGGTGGCGCTTCAGGCGCTGGCTAGTCGCTGAAATGACCAGTGACGCTATCCAGCCGGGTCAACCGCTGTGTTTGTGTGACTCCAAAACCCCACGTAGACTAGGCGCAATGCATACGCACGACCATGGTCCAGCAACGGGCTCTACACCGGGAAAGACGCAGCGTATCCTTCGCTTCTCCCTGCTCGCCACCCTGGCCTACGTCCTGCTTACATTCTTTGCCGGTCTGCGCGCTCACTCGCTCGCACTTATCTCGGAATCCGGCCACAATGTTTCCGACTTCCTGGCGCTGCTCCTGTCCTTTATCGCAGTTTATTTCCAGACCCGGCCCGCGACAGACGAGAAGACTTTCGGATACCAGCGAGCTGGTGTCCTGGCGGCTTTTCTGAACGCATTGACCCTGGTCATTATTTCCGTCTGGATCGGTATAGAAGCAGTGCATCGTTTCGGACAACCAGTAGCTGTGCAGCCCAGGTTGATGATGATTGTCGCGGCATGCGGACTGGCTATGAATGGTACGATCGCCCTGCTGCTTTCCAGAGCCGGCGACGACGTGAACATTCGAAGCGTCTTCATCCACATGCTGGGAGACGCGCTCTCAACGGCAGCAGTTATCGTGGGTGGCCTGGCAATCCTGTTCACCGGTCAAAACTGGATTGATCCGGCGCTGTCTCTGCTGATTGCCGCACTCATTCTATGGAGTTCGATTGCGATCGTCCGCGAGACGCTCAACATCCTGCTCGAGGGCACGCCGCGCGATGTCTCGCTGCCGGCGATTCGCGTCTCGCTCCAGGAGATTGCGGGAGTCGAGAACGTACACGATCTGCACGTGTGGTGTCTCGGCTCACAAACGCGGGCGCTGGCCACGCATGTCACCGTCGCAGATATTCCGACGTCTGAAACCAGCCGAATCCTGAGTGAGATCAACGCCACTCTCAGGACGCGCTTCCGCATCCATCACACCACCATCCAGTTTGAAAACATCGACTGCGAGGTCGCCCACGGCTGTGCCATGCCGGTCGAGACGGTAAGTGCGCACAGCCACCATGGGCACTCGCATGACCACTCGCACGACGGGCACTCGCACTGATCCCCTGGTCGCTCTCTCTAACCGGGTAGCACGACCCCAAAAGTCACCCCTCTTTCATCCCGGCCAAAGCGCAGGAATCTGCCTTGGTAGCAGATCGAGCACTGAACCCGATGGAATACCATGCTTTGCATGCGCATGCTCTGCATTCTCTTCCTGCTCACTTTTTCACGGCTGATCCTATTCGCGCAGCAAGCCGGCTCGCTGCAAACGCAGGTACAGGCTATTGCCGCCGCCCACCATGGCAAGGTCACTCTTTTTGCCGAGAACCTGCAGACCCGCGCAACCATCGCGATCTTACCCGATGAACCGGTGCAGACCGCATCCATCATCAAGCTCGCAATTCTCTATGAAGCACTGGAGCAGATACGCAGTGGCAAGGCGCACTTCGAAGACAGGCTGACACTCACCAAGGCAGACCAGGTGCAGGGATCAGGGCTGCTGCTGTTCTTTGATACGCCACTGCCGCTTACTCTGAAGGATGCGCTGACACTCATGATCGTCATGAGTGACAACACGGCGACCAATCTCGTGATCGACCATCTTGGCGTGGCCAATATCAATGCGCGCATCGCCGCACTTGGCATGAAAGACACCTATCTCTACAAGAAGATCTTCACTCCCGCTGAGCCAGGCGTGGGGATGCCCGCGGATCAGAAACGTTTTGGCCTGGGCAAGACGACTGCCCGTGAAATGGCTTCGCTGATGACAAGGTTCGCCACATGCGAGCTGGGCGAGCCAGGCAAGCCTGCTGCCGGCGACGACGCGAGCTTATGCAACGCAGCCCTCCACATGCTGCACTCACAGTTCTATCGCGAGGGTATTCCGCGCTACCTTGACACCCTGCCTGGCGCCACCGATGAAGCCATTGCAAACAAGACTGGCGCGCTCAATGCTGTGCGTAACGATGTCGCTGCTGTCTCGACAAAGAGCGGCATGATTATTATTTCAATCTTCACCTACGACAACAAAGACCAGTCCTGGACAGTCGATGACGAAGGTGATGTGACCATGGCAAAGCTCGCACGTGCCATTGTGAAAGGCTGGTCACCACAAGGACTTGCACCGTGGCCGGCGGTGCCGGCTAAGTTGCGATAGACTCGACCGGCTTGTCCGGCTGGCCGTTATAAATCTCTTCGACCCGCGCAAGTGTATCGATCTCATCCAACGGTTTGTCGTCGCGGATACGAAGGATCCGAGGGAAGCGCATGGCAAATCCACTCGCATGGCGGTCGGAGCGCATCAGGTTATTGAACGCCACCTCAAGCACAATCTTCGGCTCGACAGCTCGCCAGCTTCCAAAATCTTCCAGGGTGTGTTCGAGGAACCAGGTCGTGAGCTGCGCAATCTCTACATCGGTCAGGCCAGAGTAAGCCTTGCCGATATTTTTCAAGTCGTCACCGTCGCGGATCGCGAAGGTCACATCGCTTAAAGTTTGCGCCCGCCGGCCGTTTCCCCATTCGGCAGAGGTTACGACTACATCAAGCGTCGCCAGTTCGCGCTTCAGCTTCAACCAGGCCAGGCCGCGTCTCCCCGGCTGATAGTGACTGTCTTTCGCCTTCAGCATCACGCCTTCATTTCCACGGGCGCGGGCATCACCATAGGCTGCATCAAGCTGCTCTGCGTTCTGCAGATCAGTTGCGGGAGCAAGCACAAGCCGGGTGAACGCATCATCAGGGAGAGCTACTTCGCCGAACAAGCCAACCTGCGTGTCAGCCACATTTGACGGCGGCGCGCTCCCTGCGAGTACCCGTGGCCGCAACTCCTCGACCAGTCGTGTCAGCAGCTCGCGCCGTTCTTCAAGCGTCCTGTCCAGGAGCAGCTCGCCATCAGCGTACAAGAGATCGAACGCCATAAACACGACAGGCGTAGCAGCGCGCATCTCTGCAGTCACCTTCTTGCGGCCGATACGCGGCTGCAGGGAAGAGAAGGGAAGCGCTCGACCTGCATCCTCTGTCGTCGGCGGAATCCAGGCGAGCAGTTCGCCGTCCAGGATCAAGGGCTTGTCAACGACTGAGAAGCCTTCAGCAATTTCCGGAAAGCTCAACGTCATGTCGTCGCGCGAACGTGAGAACAGCGCGACGCGTCCGGGTTCATCCGCATCACCGCAATGCAGCTGCGCGCGGATGCCGTCATACTTATCTTCCATCTGCGCACGCGTAAGAGCGTCGGCGACAGGCAGTTCATCAACAGGCCCGTCAGTGTCTGTAGCCGGCTGCGCGTCGTCCGCAGAAGCAGCGCCGCCCGCGCCTTTCTTCTCTGCTTTCACTTCCTGCTGAAAGCGCTCGATCGCCTCTTCCACGGTTTCGACGGGGCTCGCCAGCATGAATCCGAGTGGATGAAAGAGCCGCATACGCGCATCAGCAAGCGTGTCGTCATGTGCCATCGCAACTACTTCGCGCAGGTCGCCGAGCAGCATCACCGCATGCCGCACCTGCTTCAATTCGCGGCCATAGGCAACACCGATCGCTTCTTCAACCTGCGCCTGCTTCACACCAATACGCATGTCCCCGATGATCAGCTTGATGATGTATTTGGTCTCGAGCGCAGTCGCCGTGGAAAGCAGTTCGCGTAGAACTTTTTGTTTAGCGGCAGACACCTGGGGCTTGCCGATGGGCCCGGCGATTGCATCGAATGCCGCATCCACCATGGCCAGCGTGATCGAAGCAGCCGGCTCCATGCGCGAAGCCAGCAGCTCAAAAGCCGCGCCGCCCAGATCACCGTGCCGCAGGTAGGCGGCATGGAGCGCACGGTCATCCGCTTTGGTGATTTCCTTGAGTATGCGCTGAATGCTCGCGCCGCCCATATTCAATGCGCGCCTGTCGGTCGCCGTAAAGGGTTCGCCTGTCAGCCACTGTGCAGCGCGCGCTGCGTCGGAAAGATCCAGCGGGCGCAGATACTCGGCCATCCATGCGCGTTTCTCAAGTTTCTTTGTCGTCTCAGCGAGCCGCTGGCAGAGCTGCGCGAACTCGCCGAACAAAGCATCCATGTGGGGCAGAACCTTTCAGTTGTTTCTGAGTGCAGGCTGTCGCCTAGCATAGATGCAATCAGGCGAGGCTACGCCACCCTGCTGTACACGCTGCGAATTCGGCTGCGTTAAAATAATGATTGATGAAGAGCAGCGGCCCATCCAGATTCCCCACGCGCGTACTGCTTTAGCAGCGCCTGCCGCCCTGCCCCGCCCTTAAGCTCCATCAATTGAAATACTCCCGTGATGAAAGTCAGCATTTATGTTTGAACGCCTGGAACAAATCGCCGCCCGTTATGAGGACCTTGGCCGTCAGCTTGGCTCGGACGAAATCGTCAATGATCACCTGGCTTATCAGAAGATCGCGAAGCAGCATCGCGACCTGCTGCCGGTAGTCAACAAATTTCGCGAGTACCAGAAAATTCAGGCCGGAATTGCCGACAGCACCTCCATGCTCAAAGAGGAAGACGCAGAGATTCGTGCCATGGCCGAAGAAGAACTTGCCGGCCTTGAAGAGCGGCTGCCGAAAGTTGAAGAAGAGATCAAGCTGCTGCTGTTGCCGAAAGACCCGAACGACGAGAAGAACGTCATCGTTGAAATTCGCGCCGGTACCGGTGGTGACGAAGCCTCGTTGTTCGCGGCAGAGATGTTCCGCATGTATTCTCGCTTCGCTGAACAGCATCGGTGGAAGGTTGAAGTTCTCTCAACCTCTGACTCCGGTGTTGGCGGCATGAAGGAAGTTATCTTCCTGGTGGAAGGGGATCGCGTCTTCTCGCAGATGCGCTATGAGAGCGGTGTGCATCGTGTACAGCGCGTGCCGGCTACAGAAACGCAGGGTCGCGTGCATACTTCTGCAGTCACCGTCGCTGTGCTGCCGGAGGCCGAGGAAGTGGATGTGAAAATCGAAGCGAAGGATCTGCGTGTGGATACCTTTTGTTCCTCCGGTCCCGGCGGTCAATCTGTGAACACCACCTACTCGGCTATCCGCATCACCCATCTGCCGACGGGCACTGTCGTCAGCTGTCAAGATGAAAAATCGCAGATCAAGAACCGCGAAAAAGCGATGCGCGTGTTGCGCTCGCGCTTATATGAAGTGGAGATGGCAAAACAGCACGACGCACTTGCGAAGGAGCGGAAGCAGCAGGTTGGCTCGGGTGACAGATCGGAAAAAATTCGCACCTATAACTTTCCACAGAACCGCTTGACGGATCACCGGATCGGCCTGACTCTTCATCAGCTGGCCCAGGTGATGGAAGGCCAGTTGCAGCCTGTTGTGGACGCAGTGATTGCCCACTTCCAGGCCGAGCGCCTCAAGGCTGAGGCAGCTGCCTGAGACTCAGGCCTCGGCAGCCTCTTGCAACAGGGGCACACGGTCTGTGCGCAGCGCGATGGAAAACAGGACCAACAGTGCACCGAGAAGCGCAGTGTAGAGCGCGATTTCTGTCGTCATGATGTGCATCTCGATCAGGCGCCTCGCCATGAATCGCCAGCCGGCCAAGACAGAGACAGCACCGGCTGCCGCAAGCAGCAGCCGGCTGATCAACTGGTGTTTCATCCTAAGCGCAATCACGCAGTAAAAGATGCCGACTGCCATTGAATGCAGTGCGAATAGAACCAGTATCCACTGCATCGACAGCGTCAGGGTGATGAAGAAAATGATTCCGATGGCAAGATTAACCAGCGCATCCCCGAGCAGAACCTTGCGATGTCGAAGCTTCGCATCGAAGCCATAAAGTGCGCCGGTCAGCAGGATAAATCCAGTCGCGATGACATAGAAACTGAAGAGGACCTGCAGCAGAACAAAGCCGGCTGGCCGCAGAAACAGAGTTGTCATGGATGAACTAAGAAAGAAACAAATTCCGGAAAATGTCAGCGTCAGCAATCCGCGAATACTGAACATCCACCACAGACGGGGCAGTTCGCTGATCAAGAATTTTTCCTCCGCCAGGACTTTAATGGTAGATGCATGTTCAGCTGTCACGCGTATACCTGCCTGTGAGTCGACTGCATTAAGTCAACTCGTTTTCCGCCCGCCCTTTATATTCCTGTTGTAACTCATCATCATGGGCGACGATGCTGGTGTTTGCTTCCGGAAACATCTTTGCCAGTGAGTCGAGCAGTTTGCGCGGATCATAATTGTCGAGCGCCAGGTCGACAGGCCCGCAGTCAACCAGATCCTTTCCGGAAGTCAAAATCACGCGGAGCCCGGGCGCGATCGCCCGGTACTGACGGATCAGTTCGGCGCAGTCCGTATCGTGCCCGGTGGCATTCATCACGATGCCGTCCACACGAGGGAACCGCTCGAGGAGCGAAAGCGCTTCGCGTGCACTATAGGCAGTCAATACGTTGTATTTTGCGGTCTCCAGCACCAGCTTGCGCGTGGAGATGGCGCCGGGAAATTCCTGATCGATCACAAGAAAGCAAGGCCTGAACATTATGCTTCAGTTTAACTCGCTCGCCGGATTTCCGGTGAACCGCAAGCAACCTGGAAGCTCTTTTTGACATCGGCAACAAATACCTGGTGTCCTTGATTCAAAATGCGGTTTGAAATGTGTCCATGGGATTGGCAAATCATCTGCAGGAAGTCATGGGACAGGCGGCTTCCCGCCTGGCGATCTCGCCGCAGTCGGCGACGGCGCGCCGGGATGCGGAATTGCTCCTGCTGCATGCATGTAACATCAGCCGCGCACAATTGCTGACGCATCCTGAAACGCCGCTGACGCCGGCTCAGCTTGAACACTACTTCCTTGCCGTCGAGAGGCGCGCCCAGTCAGAGCCGATCCAGTACATCACCGGCGTACAGGAATTCTTCGGGCTTTTGTTCCGCGTCACGCCCGCGGTGCTCATCCCCAGGCCGGAGACGGAGCACCTCGTTGAAGCCGCACTCGCAATCGCAAGTCAATCGACGAAGCCTTTACGCATCCTGGACATCGGGACCGGCTCGGGAGCGATCGCTGTAGCGCTGAGCCATGCATTGCCACAGGCTTCCATCGTCGCCACTGATATTTCACCGGATGCACTGACGGCCGCTCAGGAAAACGCCGAACAGAACGGCGTCGCCAGTCGCATCACTTTCACGCAGTGCGACCTGCTGCCAACAGATGGTGTCCTGTACGACATGATCTGCTCGAACCCTCCGTATATCTCGACCAACGAGGTGCTCGAACCGCAGGTGGCGGCCTATGAGCCGCATACAGCACTCTTCGCCGGTCCCACCGGTCTCGAGATCTACCAGCGACTTATTCCGCTTGCTGCCGCATCGTTGTATCCCGGCGGAAATCTGCTGCTTGAAATTGGATATGGCCAGAGTTCTTCGATCGAATCTCTTCTCGCTGCATCAGATTGGCTGGGCACACACTTTGTTGCCGACCTGCAAGGAATTCCTCGCGTCGCAGTGGCGCAAAAGCGCAGCATCTAATATTCATGAATCCCCTGTCATCTTTTTGACAGTACGCACTGGTTTGTTCTTCGGTATCGAGTACACGGTTACTCCCGCTACACCAATCAAGGAGAAGTTCATGTCGCAAGCAAAAGGTTACGCAGCGCAGTCCGCCACCACGCCGCTGGCGCCATTTTCGTTCGAACGCCGTCAGCCGCGTCCCGACGACGTCGTTATAGAAATTGAATTCTGCGGCGTCTGTCACTCTGACCTTCACCAGGCCCGCGATGAATGGGGTGGCTCCATTTATCCAATGGTGCCGGGTCATGAGATCGTCGGCAAGGTAAAGGCCGTTGGCAGCAATGTCACACGTTTTAAGGTCGGTGACCCCGCTGCTGTCGGCGTGATTGTCGATTCTTGCCGCGTCTGCGAGCACTGCAAAGCAGGTCTCGAGAACTACTGCAAAGAAGGCATGACGCCCACCTACAACGGCAAGAGCCGTGTCGATGGCAGCCTCGAACAGGGTGGCTACTCTAATGAAATCGTCACCGATCAACAGTTCGTTCACAAGATTTCGCCAAAGCTCGATCCCGCCGGCGTGGCACCGCTGCTGTGTGCGGGCATCACGACCTACTCGCCGTTGCGCCACTGGGGCGTGACAAAGGGTCACAAGGTCGGCGTCGTGGGCCTCGGCGGCCTCGGCCACATGGCGCTCAAATTTGCTCACTCCTTTGGCGCCAGCGTTACGCTCTTCACCACTTCCGCCGGTAAGACTGAAGACGCCAAGCGTCTCGGCGCCGACGAAGTGGTTATCAGCAAAGACCCCGAAGCGATGGCGAAACAGACTGGTCAGTTTGACTTCATCATCGACACCGTCTCCGCTGCGCACGATGTCAATCCCTACATCAGCGCGTTAAGACTCGATGGCACCTATTGCAGCGTCGGCATCCCCGATAAGCCACTGTCGATCCAGCCCTTCAACCTCATCATTCCGCGCCGTAATATCTCTGGCTCCGCGATTGGCGGCACCCCCGAGACGCAGGAAATGCTCGACTACTGCGCCGAAAAAGGTATCGTCTCCGATATCGAAATTATCCCCATCCAGAAAATCGAAGAAGCCTACGCACGGATGCTCAAGTCCGACGTGAAGTATCGCTTCGTCATCGACATGAAAACGCTGTAAGCCTCCGGGAGGCCCTGCGCGGGCAGCGGTACTTGCCGTACGGGCGTACTTACAAGCAGAAAAACCCTACCCTAAATGCTGGGTAGGGCTTTTTGCTTGCTGCTGGACTAGTAGGAATCAACTGCTTGCCGGATATTGCTTGCGGCCAGGCACGTGCGGCACCGGTCGCTGCCTCCCGCCAAGTAAGCCGGTGCGGCAGGTACCGCGCCGCGCGTAGAGGCCGCCGGAGGCCTACGCCGTTGTAGCCACGGCACTCCGCTCGACTTCGAAGAGCAGCTTGCCGGCCAGCGGGTCGGCGTCGATTTTGACGTGATCGCCGTGGAGAACTTCGCCATCGAGAATCTTGATGGCGAGCGGGTCTTGGATCAGGCGCTGCAATGCACGCTTGAGGGGGCGGGCACCGTAGGCGCGATCGTAGCCGGTGAGCAGCAACTGGTGGCGTGCGCCGGATGTGAGTTCGATGGTGATCTTGCGATCGAAGAGTAGTTTCTTCAGGTCGGCAAGACGCAGATCGATGATGTGGGCAAGCTGTTCTTCGCCCAGTGGCCGGAAGATGACGATGTCATCGACACGGTTGAGGAACTCAGGCCGGAAGTGGGCTTTCAGTACTTCCATCACACGGTCTTTCGCTTCGTCGAAAGAATGTTCGTCCTGCAAAGCTTCGCTGCCCAGTGCCTGCGCGCCGAGGTTCGACGTCATAATCAACACCGTATTTTTAAAGTCGACGGTGCGGCCTTTCGAGTCGGTCAATCGGCCGTCATCAAGGACTTGCAACAGCACGTTGAAGACGTCCGGATGCGCTTTCTCGATTTCGTCAAAGAGCACGACGGAATAGGGCCGGCGGCGAATTGCTTCTGTAAGCTGTCCACCTTCATCGAAGCCGACGTAGCCCGGAGGCGCGCCGATCAAGCGCGCCACGGCATGCTTCTCCATGTACTCGCTCATGTCGATGCGGACCATTGCCTGTTCGTCATCGAAGAGAAACTCTGCGAGTGCCCGTGCGGTTTCGGTTTTGCCGACACCGGTCGGGCCAAGAAAGATGAAGCTGCCTATAGGTCGCTTTGGATCGCTCAGGCCCGCACGCGAACGTCGTATCGCATTCGCAACAGTGACGAGTGCTTCATCCTGGCCGATCACACGCTCTTTCAGGCGCGCCTCCATGTTGACGAGTTTATGCACTTCGCCTTCGAGCATCTTCGACATGGGTATACCGGTCCATTTGCTGACAATGGCCGCGATATCTTCTTCGTCGACCTCTTCTTTCAGCATGCGTTTGCCTGAACCGTCAGCAGAACCAACTGCATCCTGCAAAGCATTCAGGCGGCGCATCTCTGCTTCAGCTTTTGGCAGTTCTCCATACTGGATAGCGGCCGACCGCTCAAGGTTACCGCGCCGCGTCTGCTCTTCTGCTTCGAAGCGAAGTGCCTCAACCTGCTTCTTCACCTCGCTCAGCTGCGTGATGGAGTCGCGCTCCTTCTGCCAGCGTGCACGCAGGCCACTACTCTTTTCCTGCAGAGCCGCAAGCTGACGCTCGACCACTTCGCGACGGTCCTTGCTGTTCTGATCAGTCTCGCGTTTCAGTGCAGCCTTCTCAATCTCGAGGCCAGTGGCTTCGCGATCAAGCAGGTCAATCTCTTCCGGGACTGAGCTTATCTGGATCGACAAAGACGCAGCTGCTTCGTCGACCAGGTCAATCGCCTTATCCGGCAGAAAGCGATCAGAGATGTAGCGATGCGACAGCGTTGCTGCGGCGACGATAGCCGAATCCTTGATCCGCACCTTGTGGTGCGACTCATAGCGTTCCTTCAAGCCGCGAAGAATCGCAACCGTATCTTCGACATTCGGTTCACCGACAAACACAATCTGAAAGCGGCGTTCGAGCGCGGTGTCTTTCTCAATGTACTTCCGGTATTCATTCAGCGTGGTTGCGCCGATAGCCCGCAGTTCGCCGCGCGCCAGTGCGGGTTTCAGCATATTCGAGGCGTCGATCGCGCCCTCAGCCGCACCTGCGCCGACCAGCGTGTGCAGCTCGTCGATGAACAGGATGATCTGACCCTGCGCGTCTTCAATCTCTTTCAGGACAGCCTTCAGACGGTCTTCAAATTCACCACGATATTTAGCGCCTGCCAGCATGGCGCCAAGGTCGAGCGAGATCACGCGCTTCTCGCGGATCGTCTCCGGCACGTCGCCTGAAACAATGCGCCGCGCCAGTCCTTCGACGATCGCGGTCTTGCCCACGCCCGGCTCACCAATCAGTACCGGGTTATTTTTCGTCCGTCGTGAAAGCACCTGGATCACGCGACGGATTTCTTCATCGCGCCCGATCACCGGGTCGAGCTTGCCCTTGCGCGCCATCGCGGTAAGGTCTTTCGCGTATTTTTCAAGCGACTGGTACTTCGCCTCGGGATTCTGGTCCGTCACCCGCTGCGTTCCGCGCACACCCTGCAGCGCCTTCAAGATCGCGTCATGGGTTGCGCCGAATGAGGCCAGCAGCAGTTGCGCGCCGTCATTCTTCTGCGTCGTCAGTGCGAGCAGCAGGTGCTCGGTCGACACATATTCATCTTTGAAATTCTCGGCTTCTTTGAATGCCTGCTCCATCACCTTCGAGATGGCGGCTGATGTTCCCGGCTGCGCATTCGAACCACTGATCTTCGGCAGTTTGCCCAGCGCATCCGTCACCTTCATGCGCACCTGCGCAGCCGGCACCTCCGCACGCTCCAGCAGCGGCGTAATGATGCCTTCCTTGTCCTGCAACAATGCCGCCAGCAGGTGCAGCGGCAACACTTCAGGGTTGCCGTGCTCAAGCGCCAGCGAACTGGCTGCCTGCACTGCTTCCTGTGACTTGGTCGTAAATTTATCCCAGCGAATTGCCATGCGTGTATCGCCTCGTACTACTTGTTAGATTCTGATCTTCGTGTGTTTGCATTCCAAAATAATGAGGCGGCGGAGTTCATCCCAAGGTTAGGGGAGAACTCACGCCGCCGCTGTGTCGTGCGACACAGTGAACGCCAAAGTTGACGCCCTCAAGCTGCGTGCTGCGTTCCCACTTCCTTCTTATCAGTCGACGCCTCAACTGTTTTCGGCTGGGTAGGATTCGCGTCCCCCGATGTTATATTCACCTTGATCTGCCGGGGCTTTGCCTCTGCCTTCTTAGCCAGTTCAAGCCGCAGGACACCAGCGTCGTACGAAGCGCGGACGTTCTCCGTGTCGACTGTGTTCGGCAGCGAGAAGCTGCGATAGAAGCTGCCATAGCGCCGTTCAATCCGGTGGAAGTTCTGTTCCTTCTGGTCCTTCTCGAACTTGCGCTCACCGCGCACGGTCAGGGTGTTCTTCTCAACCTGCACGTCCAGGTCTTCCTGCTTCACTCCAGGCGCTTCAATGCTAAGCACTACCTTGTGCTCGTCTTCATAGACATCAACGGCGGGGGTAAAGCTGGCTGCGATCACCTCGGAATTACCTTCCGAACCGCGACCCTGTTCGTTCATCAATGAGTTCAAACGCTGCTGCAGCGACACTACTTCGCGAAATGGATCCCAATATTGAATTGCCATGTTCAGTCTCCTCATAAACAGATGTTTGTGGCTTGAGAGGTCCTTGCCTCGACTGCCACACTTTCTTAGACGCAAGTATAGCTCAGGAGATGCATAAAATATGAGTGATTTATTATCACATATCTGGATTCTCTTAAGTCTATGAGGGTGTGGAATTTACCGCCAACGAGCTCACCGGTGATGCTGTTTTTTCCCGATCGGCTGCCGGAAAACGAAAAAGGAGCGGCCGAAGCTGCTCCTTTCTTGCTCAGAAGGATCAATCAGTATCCAGGCAACACGTCGGCGGCCAGGCCACCAGTCGGCAGCAATGCAATCAACCGGCGGCCAAACGACAACTCGGTGTCCCGGGCGAAACGTCATCCAGGACACCGATTTGACAGCCCTACTCCTTGGCGGCTGCCGTGATGAACGCCAGTCCCTTTGGCGTGCCATACCCGGTTACGTCGTCCCAGCCCCTGGTGGTGTGCAGAGAGGTGTCCGTGCCGAAAGTCAGGTCGACGCCATAGCCCTCGATCGGCCAGACGGCGCTGAAGAATTCCGTCGTACCTTCGAGCGGAGCTGCAAGGGCATCAGCCGAGTAGAAGGTCGCGCCGGATGAATCAATGACTGTCCCCGTCACATTGGTCGTCGAGCTTACAGGAACAATGTCATTCAGAGCGCTCGTGCCCAGCTTGCTCAGGATCGGTGCCGCCTGTCCCAGCAGGTGCCCTGCCTTCTGGTTCGCCAGGGCCCAGAACGCAGAGAACATCGGCGTCGAAAGGCTAGTGCCACCGATTGCCTCGACCACAGGTACTGGCTGTCCGCTCGGCAGGGAGTAGACGACCAATGCGCCGGTGTACGGATCCGCTTCCATCGACACATCCGGAAGGAGCCGGTAGCTGCCCGGCAGAGCCTGCTGATAAGCCGGCTTCTTGAAGTAGACGCTCCGGCCGCCGCCCGCACCGTCGACATTGCCGAAGTTTTCCGGTGGATCTAGGGGAGTTGTTGGATTCTCAGCAATCTCGGTCTGATTGTTCCCCCAGCCAGTTTCCTTCGCACTGCCCACGCCACCGGGTATACCGATGCTGGTGCCGCCGACT
This sequence comes from Acidobacteriaceae bacterium, assembly GCA_963692885.1. Lineage (GTDB taxonomy): Bacteria > Acidobacteriota > Terriglobia > Terriglobales > Acidobacteriaceae. Next base: position 4,132,411 of record OY843586.1, on the reverse strand, counting down.
GCTGTCGCATAGGGAGAATCTGCCGGCACAGAAGCTGCGCCGACTGGCGAACCAAGGCCCAGATCCCCGCTGTCGCCAGTCGCGTAATTGACGGAGATTCCTGCCGCCGCCGCTCGTTCAATCACGTCGTTATAGGCATTCAGTGCTGCCTGGCCGTCTTCTATTTCGGGTGAGCCGTAGCTGTTCGAGATGACGCTGCCCAGCTTGTGAGTAGTGGCGTATTCGACGGCATACTGCAGGTCCTCATCATCCTGACCCGCAGCGGCCAGCAGGACAATGTTGGCCCGCGGAGCAATAACGTGTGCCCACTCCACATCGAGCGCCGTCTCGACATTCCATCCTTCGGCTATCCCTAACGCCGGGTCGAGTGGCTGTCCAGTCGGGTAAATGACCTTGAAGCTGGAGGAAGTGAACGCCGGCAGTTCGTACCTGCTGTTGAAGACTGCGGTGTCCTTCTGGATGGTCTGCGAGCCATAGGCGTCAACGATGACGATCGTCTGTCCCTGGCCGGAGATGCCGGCCTTGTACACTGCCGGCAGGCCGTACACCTGCTGCATCTGTACTGGCGCATACCCGCAGAGCTGCGAAGTATTGTCATATACATTGCCGAAGTACACACCAATGGGCAGTTTGCCAGAGGAGCCGTAGGTAAAAGTGGTTGGCGTCTCGAAGCACTCGTCGGTGTACAGCTGGAAGCCGAAATCTGGCGAAGCGGCTGTTGCAATCGGCTGCGGCGCGCGTGCTTTGCCCGTCTTCGGATCTTTCACATAGGCAATCTGCGGCTTCATCCCAATGTTGCTCAGACCGGCCACGCTCTGCACCAGGCTGGCGGACTCGCCTTCAAATGTCGCCTCGGTGGTGTTGGCGTGGAAGGTCTTGCCCTCGCGCTCGAACTCTTCAATCTTCGTGTGAAAAACTGTCTGTACCTTCTCCGCCGGTCCATGGACGGCGATTGAAAAATTGTCGCGGCCATCCTCGATGACCGTCAGACCCTGCCTGGTCAGTTCTTCCTTTACCTGCTTGACCTCGGCTGCAGTCGGCGCATAGGCCATCAGTTCGTCAGTCGTGAGCCACTTGTGGAATGTTGGCGAACCCGGTGTGTAGAGTGCCTCCACCTTCTTGTCGAACTCCGCCTTGTTGTGCGTGGCGAGCCAGACAGTGACGCGCAGATCAACCGCAGGCGCGATCGGTCCTCGGCTTGACGATTTGAGGACTGCGGAAGAAACGTTGCTCACGACCTTTGACTGCGCCAGGGCAGCGATGGGTGAGGCTGTCAGTGCGAGAGTGGCCAGTGCCAGGCCAGTCTGTTTCCAATTGAAAGACGTCGTGCGCGATGCGCTTGTGAACATGAGTATCCCCAGACGGGTTAGGTAAAGCGTAGTAAGGCCTCACTGCGAATTGCTGCAGAAATGGATTGCGGATAACAGGTTTGGCAGAGGGTTTTGCCCGAAAGGAGGGCGTCCCCTAGAAAAGCAGACGTTTCATCGTGCAATCGGAACGGCGCGGTCCCGGCGTGGTCGCTGTGTTGGGCTCCAGCTTTGGCGCAATCGTACTACAGGCCGGCCTTTCTGAGGCGGCTCTTCTTTCAGGATGCACAATCGGGATTTGCCGGTACCGTTGTACTGCCGAATGGAAGTTTCCGACTTTTCAGTCAATCGCTCGCCGAGACTGATTGTTCAGGTTCATTGTGCGTCTGGCCACTGCCCGTAAGGATGAAGCTGATAAGCCGCCGGAGTTAGAAGTGCCCACCACACATTGTCATCCTGAGCAAAGTCGAAGGACCTGCGTTCTCTCAAGCTGCCACGACCCAGCATGTCCGCAAACCCGGGGGTGGGAGTAACAGCTATCACCCGGACACTTCGCAGCGCGCATCTCTGTTATAGAGAGCACCCAGGAGCCAGCATGCCATCCATAAACACCACCACCCTGAGAATCGCCTATGAAGAAGGCGGACCCGCCAACGGCAAACCGGTCCTGCTGCTGCACGGCTGGCCGGACGCGCCGCGCACCTGGCATGCCGTCGCAGCAAAGCTGAACGTCGCTGGCTACCGAACGATCGCGCCATTCCTGCGCGGGTTCGGCGATACAAAGTTCCTGGATGAGGAGACACTGCGTGTCGCCCAGCCGCACGTGCTGGCGCAGGATGCCATCGACCTTGCCGACGCTCTGGGCCTGGAGCGCTTCGCCGTCGTTGGTCATGACTGGGGAGCACGCATTGCTTACACGATGGCAGCGCTTTTCCCGGAAAGACTGATCAGTATGACTGCCATGTCTGTCGCATGGCAGCCCCGCGGCGAGGCGAAAGCCCCCGGCTTTGAACAGGCGATGCGCTACTGGTACCAGTGGTTTATGTGTACGGACGGCGGCGTCGAAAAGGTGCACGCGGATCCCGTTGGTTTTGCGCGTATCCAGTGGGGGACCTGGAGCCCGATGGGCTGGTTTACCGAGGAGGAGTTTGCCGAAACGGCGAAGAGCTTCACCAATCCGGACTGGGTCGCCGTCACGCTCAATTCCTATCGCTCACGCTGGCGTCTGGGCGAGCCCAAAGCTGAACAGACAGATCCACGCTACGATGCACTGCAGGCCAAGGTGAAGTCTGTCGAAAAGCTTTCAACGCCAACACTGCTCATTCACGGCGCCGTCGACACCTGTCTCGCCGCTACTGAAACAGAGGGTCAGGAGAGGTATTTTTCTGGTCCGCACGAGAGAGTGGTGGTGGAGGGTGCCGGCCATTTTGTCCAGCGGGAGGCGCCGGATGCAGTGGCGGCTGCAGTGCTGCAGCACCTGGGCGCCCATCCTTAAAAAGCGACGCGAGGGCGATACACTAGGAGAAGAAGAATCCACCCAGGAAGCAGTAAGCCTTTGCACCGTCTCCTTGAAAAGATGAACCCGCAGCAGCGCGCTGGTATTGAGGCGGTGGATGGCCCTGTGCTCATCCTCGCCGGCGCCGGCTCCGGCAAGACGCGCGTCATTACGCATCGCATCGCGTACCTGATTGAAGCGCGAGGCGTCTCGCCCGATTCCATCCTCGCTGTCACTTTTACCAATAAGGCATCCGCCGAGATGCGGGAGCGCGTGGAGAAGCTGCTGGTCAACTCCACACTTGCCCAACCCCTGCTCGCGACCTTTCATTCGTTCTGTGTACGCGTACTGCGGCGGGATATTGAAGCCCTGCGCATCGGCAGTGGTCCCGATGCCGGGCTCACCCGCACTTTTGCGATTTACGATGAGAGCGATCAGCAGGCTATTGTCAAGCAGGCGATGCGCCGCATGGGCATCGACGACAAGCAGCTCACGCCGCGCACCGTGCTCTCGCGTATTTCGTGGGCGAAGAATCACATGCTCGACCCGCAGGAGTTTTACCTTAACTCCTCGGACCCGACTACTGAGCGCATCTCGCATATCTACGAGGCGTATCGCAAGGAACTGCGCAAGAACAACGCGCTCGACTTCGACGACCTGCTGCTTGAAACCGTACGTCTGCTGAAGTCATCGGCCGAAGTCCGCGAGCGCTATAATCGCCGTTTCAAATACATCCTGATCGATGAATATCAGGACACTAACCGCCCGCAGTATGAATTGATGAAGTTGCTCGCCGGCAAAGAGCACAATGTCTGTGTCGTCGGTGATGAAGACCAGAGTATCTACTCCTGGCGCGGCGCGGATATCAAGAACATCCTCGAGTTCGAGAAGGATTTTCCTGAAGCGAAGGTCATCCGGCTCGAACAGAATTATCGCTCGACGCAGAACATCCTCGAAGGCGCGTCAGCAGTGGTCGCGCGCAACCTGCAGCGTAAGGGCAAGAACCTTTTCACCGAGCGTGTGGGTGGTTCGCTCATCGGCTACTACGAAGCGCCGGATGGCGAGAACGAAGCACTCTATATCGCTGACTACATTCAGAAATATTTCCGTAAAGCCGGTGAAGATGTCGAATCGCCGCGCGTCGCCGTGCTGTACCGCACCAACTCACAGTCGCGGCTGGTCGAAGAAGCGCTGCGCCGCTACAGCATCCAGTACACAATGGTCGGCGGCTTTTCGTTCTACGACCGCGCCGAGGTGAAAGACCTGCTCAGCTACCTGAAGCTGGTGCAGAATCCGCACGACTCGATCGCGCTGGCCCGCGTCATCAATGTACCGGCACGCGGTATTGGCCGCACCACGCTCGATACGCTTGAACGCATCGCTCTTGAAACCGGCGCCAGTACGTGGACTGCTGTAGGCCACGTTATCAAGAATCGCCTGCTGCCACAGCGAGCGCTCACCGCGCTCGAAAGCTTCAAGCGCATGATGGAGGACGCGCACGCCATGCTCGCGCCTGACTTCGCTGACAAGCTCTCGGCTGATCTTGCTCCTCCGGAAGAAGGCATCGCCGAACAGAGTGAAGGTCCGGAAGACGATACCAGTTTTGAAATGAGCGAAGACGCGCTCATGCATGATGAGTTCGGCACGCCGCTGCCATCCGAACCGTCGACCGAAGCCGATACATCTTTTTCATTCGACGACGACGCCCAGGGAAGTCTTGGTCTCTCGCATGACGCGGATACGGAGGATGGCGAAGAAGACACCAGCTTCAGCTTCGCATCCGAATCGTCGCCGATCCCGCTCGCCGCAGAAGCCGATGCAGACTTTAATCCTGCGAGCTTTAATCCCTTCGGCGACGCCGAATCATCCAGCACCCGGGTGCCCCAGGTCTCGCATTTGAGACCTGGGCCTGCCGACACGTCTGGAACCGAGGTCGCGCGCCCCGCTTTCCGTTCACCCGGCGACGCCGCAACGCTGCCCGAGCTCATCCGCTTCCTCATCGACCGCTCCGGCTACATCCGCGCGCTCGAAGACGAAGGCACACCTGAAGCCATCTCCCGCATTGAAAACCTGAAGGAACTGGCCAACGCGGCGCAGGATGCGCAGGAACGCGGCGAGTCCCTATCAGAATTCCTGGACCACGCCGCCCTCGTTTCCGATACTGACAAATACAATCCGGATTCGCGTGTCACCCTGATGACTCTGCACGCCGCGAAGGGTCTGGAGTTCCCGCTGGTGCTGCTCGCCGGCATGGAAGAAGGATTGTTCCCACATTCGCGCACGCTCAACGATCCGAATGGCCTCGAAGAAGAGCGGCGTCTCTGCTATGTCGGCATGACGCGCGCGATGGATACGCTGATCGTCAGCCGGGCCCGTTACCGTCGACGCTTCGGCAATGACATGCCGGATGCATCGGTCGCCTCACGCTTCCTCGAAGAGATTCCTCAGCACCTGCTTGAAGACCTGAGCGGCGCGCAAAACAGAGGCATGTACGGCAGCAGCGTCACGTCCGGCGGCTACGGCGGAGCGTATGGTGGCTATCGCAGCCGCAGGTCCGGCAGTGACGACGAAGGCACCAGCCGCCACTACTCCTACGAAGACGAAGACCAGACCGCGACCCGGTTCAGTGGAGGCAGTACGGCGAATGCAACGCCGCGGCGCAGTTTCTCGGCCCCGGGCAGTACGGCTAAAAAGCCCGACTCGATCGATAACATCGCCAGCTTTTTCGGAGCCAAGGGAGCACGGGCCGGCGCACCGATTGCAAGACCCAAGCTTCCCGTCCCCACGCCCACAGGCGCCACCGGCTTTCAGAGCGGCCAACGTGTTCGTCATCCCAAATACGGCGAGGGCACCATCTTCCGCCGCGAAGGAGACGGCGACGATGCCAAACTTACAGTACAATTTGCTAAGTTCGGGATAAAAAAGCTGGTAGAGAAATTCGCCAACCTGGAACGAGCATAACGTCTGTGCGTTGTTATGAACCGACCAGCGCAGGGGCAACACGCATGGGCGCTTGAGGCTGCAGGATCTTATCGCTCCCGAACTGAGAGGGATTCAGGAAAGTCTGGATGGCATCGATAAAGGCTTCGACACTATCGACAGGCGATTTTCCAGCCTTGAGCACAAAATGACTGATGACGAAGCGTTTCGGACTATTGAGTTCATGCGCAGAGAACTTAGCCTTCACATAGATCTGGCGGCGATGAAGAGTAGGGCCGCAGAAGCCCCATCCGCAAAGGCCGCGTCGATGGGACACGAGCAATAGGTACTAAAAATACAGGCAAAATTTAGAAAGTTAAGAGACGCAAATGGCAAATACAAAGAACATCGAAAGCACCGAAGAACGTAAAGCAATCAAGCGCGCCGCACGTAAAAAGGCTGCGCCTAAGGGCCCCCGCGCCGGCGCACGCGGCGCCGCCAAGCAGAAGCTGAAAAAAGCAGCCAAGGGCCAGAACAAGCGTTAAGATAATCTTCCGTTAGCCGGCCCTACGACGCGCCGGGACCAAACCCAAGATTTCTACCCGGAGCCACCGTCCCTGTCGCAACTCTTCGCTCGTAAATCGATCGACAAGCTGATCTCGGACTCCGAAGCGCCGGAGCACGCCCTTAAGAAGACACTTGGCCCTGTCTCGCTGACGGCGCTCGGTATCGGTGCGGTCATTGGCTCGGGTATTTTCACGGTCATCGGCACTGCCATCTCCGGCGAGAAATTTGACACGTCGTCGATTCTCAATTCGCCGGTCATCAATTTCCTTCTGCATCACGCGAATTTGACTGGCCGGCCGGGTGCCGGCCCGGCGCTCGCGCTTTCGCTCGTACTGGTTGCGATTGTCTGCGCCTTTACAGGCCTCTGTTATGCCGAACTGGCTTCAATGATCCCGATCGCCGGGTCGGCCTACACGTATACCTACGCCACGCTGGGCGAACTGATCGCGTGGATTATCGGCTGGGACCTGATCCTTGAATACGCCGGTTCCAATATGACGGTAAGCGTCGGTTTTGCCGCCCATATTGTCGACCTGCTCGACTGGTTTGGCCTGCACCCCTCCGCTAAATGGATCTCGCCCGCCTACCTTCCCGACGGGCTCACCGACCTCGCCGGCAATACCATTTACAAGGCAGGCTGGCATCCAGGATTCAACATCCCGGCCTTCCTGATTGTCATGCTGATCACCGTCGTCCTGGTGCGCGGTATCCGCGAATCTGCCGGCGCCAATAACACTATGGTGCTGCTCAAAATAGCCGCCATCCTGGTCTTCGTTTTCGCTGCTGCCGAATACTTCCATCCCAGCAACTGGCATCCCTTCGCCCCCAATGGCTGGTCAGGCATTCTAACCGGTGGCTCCATCATTTTCTTTACGTACATCGGCTTCGACTCCGTCTCGACCGCTGCCGAGGAGTGCAAGAATCCTCGCCGCGACGTCCCCATCGGCATCATCGCCACGCTCATTGTTTGCACCGTGCTGTACGTCGCCGTCGCGCTGGGCCTCACTGGCCTGGTGAAGTGGGACAGCATGGTCGACGACGCTGCCCCGGTCGTCAATGCACTGAAGAAGCTCTCCGTTCTGCCCGGCCATCATGCGCTTTACTGGGTGCGGCTGGCTGTCCTGGTCGGCGCTATCCTTGGCATGATCTCCTCCATCCTGGTCTTCCAGATCGGCCAGTCCCGCGTCTGGTTCGCCATGTCCCGCGACCGTCTGCTGCCCGCCGTCTTCGGCCGCGTTCATCCCAAGTACCGGACACCCGCCGTCGCCACCTGGGTCGCCGGTGTGGTCGTCGGCATACCGTCCGGCCTGTTCGATATCGGCACCCTGGCCGACCTGTCGAACATCGGCACCCTGTTCGCGTTCGTGCTGGTGTCGATTGGTGTCATTATCCTGCGTGTCAGGGAGCCGGAACGCCACCGCGGCTTCCGCGCTCCGGGCGGAATCGTCACCCCTGTCCTGAGCATCCTGTTCTGCCTCCTGCTCATGGCTGGCCTGCCAATTATCACTTGGCTCCGGTTCGTGGTCTGGCTGGTCATCGGCCTCTCCATCTACTTCCTCTACTCCCGCCATCGCAGCGAGTTCTGCCCTGCTGATCGCGCTCGATCCCGCTAAAAACAAACATCTTCTTTTGAATCCCCTGAATGTTGTAGGCGCCTGCAACATTTCTGCTTACCCGTTTCGCATCACAGACAGTCAGACGCATGACGCTGGTAACTTCCCATGTTGATTGAGGTTGAATGGATTCGAAGCTCCTACAGATTCTCGACAGTTCCCGTGTATCTTCACCCACGCGGAAGGTCCTGAACATCCGGCTGGAAGCCGCGCAGCAACAGGGCCAGTCCTATGAGCCAAAGGCAATCACACCCGCGGCATTTGCAATTCTGCAGCAGATCATCGCGCGGCTCCTGCTGGAGGACATACACGAGGATGCCAGCGAAGCTTCCATCGGGCTGCCTTCGCACGTCATCTCGGCGCAACTGGAAGAAGCTCGCGCCACTGGTAAAGGCAATGGCTGGCGGTACGGTACTCTGCCGTCTGATGCCGCAGCCCTTGCGCAAGGTCTCGATTGGATAGAGAAGACTGCCATCGCCGAGCATCAGGTCAGCTTTGTCAGCCTTTCCACAGAGCAGCAGGAGATGCTGCTGGCACGCGTGCAGCACGGCAAGGTTGTCTGGCCCGGCTTTGACTCTGTTCGATGGTTTGAAGAAGTCCTCGCCGACGCGACAGAGCTTTACATCTCGGATCCAGGGAAAATGCTGCAGCTAGGCATCGATGCCTTTGCGGATGATCCTGATGGCTGGTCTGAAATCGGCTTGAACAGTGCCCAGCCCTGGGAGCCGGAAACCCGTTTGGCGGCTACCGGCACAGATGGCCGCCGCCGTTGACCCTGCCACTCTCCCAACGTCCCATGCAGCGCTTCCAGCACGGCGAAGAAGTGGATGCAGTCATCATCGGCACCGGTGCCGGTGGAGCGCCGATCCTCGCGCGACTTGCGCAGGCTGGCCTGTCCGTCATCGCACTCGAGGCCGGTGAGTTCCAGAACCCGGCGGATTTCGCCTCCGATGAAGTCGCCCAGAGCTACCTGTACTGGCTGGACGAGCGCATCACCGATGGCGCCAACCCGGTCGCTTTTGGAAAAAATAACAGCGGTACCGGTGTCGGCGGCTCGACCCTGCACTGGGGAGCCTACGCACCCCGCGCCGACGCGCGCGACTTTGCCCTGCACAGCGAATTTGGCCGCGGCGTTGACTGGCCCATCCGCTACCGCGACCTGCTGCCTTATTACCTCGAAGCTGAGGCCTTCCTCGGTATTTCCGGTCCTGAAGACTATCCCTGGGATCCCTCTCGCCGTTATCCTCTGCCTCCTGTCGCCCTTAACGCCCCGGCGCAGTTGATGCAGCGGGGCTGCGCCGAACTCGGCATTCGTACTGCGCCCGCGCCCATCGCTGCAGTGTCGAGTGACTACGAACGGGCCGAGTATGGTTTGCGGCACGCGTGTACCAATCGCGGCTTCTGTCACCAGGGCTGTCGCAATGGCGCCAAGGCCAGTATGGACGTGACCTTTCTCGTCGCCGCCATTCGCGCAGGAGCCGAAATCCGTTCGCGCTGCTTCGCTCTCGACTTCGAGCGCGACGCGCAGGACCGCATCACTGCCGTCATCTACAACCAGGACGGCAGGGAAGTGCGCCAGAAATGCAAAAACGTCTTCCTGTGCGGCGGCGCGATTGAAACGCCACGGTTCCTGTTACGCACTGGACTTGCCAATGCGAGCGGCCAGGTCGGCCGCAACTTCATGGCCCACACCGCGACGCAGATCTGGGGAACGTTCCCGGATGAGACGCGCCCCTACAAAGGCTTTCCAGCATCACTCATCACCGAGGACACGCTGCGTCCCGGCGACGCGGATTTCGCCGGCGGCTACCTGGTCCAGAGCTACGGCATCATGCCGGTCACCTGGGCAGACAGCGTGGTACGCGGTCGCAAGTTGTGGGGCGCGGCGCTGACGAACTATCTGCGTTGTTTTAACCATGTTGCCGGCCTGGGCGTGAATGGCGACTGCCTGCCAAGTGATCGCAACTACCTCGAGCTATCGGACGAACTCGACAGCCGCGGCCTGCCCAAGCCGCTGATTCATTTCACAGCAGAAGAGAATGAAGCGAAGATGTCCGCGCATGCCGAAAAAACGATGCGCGCCATCTGGGCAGCCGCCGGCGGGACCGATGTCTGGAGTTTCGGACGCACTGCCCATTGCATCGGCACCTGCCGGATGGGCGATGACCCGGAGCAGTCGGTCGTCGACCAATGGGGCAAGGCGCACGACCTGCCGAACCTCTGGATCAACGATCATTCTGTCTTCCCAAGCGCGATGGCCGCGAATCCCGCGCTGACCATCGTTGCGCTGTCGCTGCGCCTGTCGGATCACTTCCTGGGCAGGAACTAGAACCACTTCTTCCAGATTGTCATCTCGCTGCGAGGCGGACAGATCTGCATTGTTTTGCCTTTAGCGATAATCTCAGCAGAGAGCATCGCATGACTATCGAACAGGACCTCGCCCGCATTCGCTACCAGGAAGAACGTCTCCATTTCCCGCACTTCAACACGGACACTGCTTGGGAGGTCGGCAATTATCTGCGCCGGCGAGCGGTCGAGCTGAACGCGCCGATGGCCTTCGATATTCAACTCGGCGACCATCTGCTCTTCCACTGCGCGCTGCCTGGCACCACGCCCATGAACGCAGACTGGATGCGACGAAAGCGCAATACTGTCCTCCGGTTTCATCGCAGTTCCTATGCCATGGGTCTGCAGCTCGAGCTCGAGAAGACGACGCTCCAGGCCAAGCTCGATCTCCCCTTGCGCGACTACGCAACCCACGGTGGCTGCTTTCCGATCATGCTCACTGGCACCGGCTGTGTCGGCACCATCACCGCTTCCGGCCTGCCGCAGCGCAAGGACCATGCTCTGGTGGTGGAGGCCATAGCCGCGCAACTGGAGATCGCGTTGGAGGACGTCGCGCTGGCCGACTGACCACGAAGGAGCGTTTGCTCTAAGCTGGTAGCAGATGGCAGAACGCGATTTCACACCAGACCCGCCCGAACTCCTAACCTTTCTCCGGACCCTGCCCAAGGCGGAGCTGCACCTGCACCTCGAAGGCACAGTCACGGCGGAGACGCTGATCGCGCTCAGCGAACGCCATGCCAACGAAAATCCCGAGACGCCGTTGCTGACCCTCGACCAGGCGCGCGCCCTTTATCATTACACTGATTTCACCGGGTTCCTGCTGGCCTTCAAAGCCATCACCGGGCGTCTCATCAACGCCGCCGACTACGAACTCATTACCTGGCGCATGGCCGAGCATCTGGCTGCGCAGGGCGTCGTCCATGCCGAGGTCTACATCTCCATTGGCGTCATCTATTTCTGGCGGCGCGAAGAAGCCGCCCGCAATCCTCACCTGGTCGAAGAACTGCTTGCCGGTATGGAACGTGCCCGCATGCGCGCTGAAAAGGAACTCGGGCTCACCATCTATTGGATCTTCGACGCAGTCCGGCACTTTGGGGTCGAAGAAGCGGCCGTCGTCTTCAACAAGGCTGCCGAAATGCGCCGGGACCATCCTTCGATCATCGGCATAGGCATTGGCGGCGATGAACGCCGGACTGGCGCCGAGCCGTTCCGTGATCTGTACGCCAGGGCACGGGATGCCGGTCTGCGTCTTACCGCGCATGCCGGGGAAACGGTTGGTCCGGAGAGCATCTGGGCTGCCATGAACATCGGCGCCGAGCGCATTGGCCATGGCCTGACGGCGCAGTATGACAATGAACTCGTGGAACTACTCGCCGAACGCCAGGTGCCGATCGAAATCAACATCACCTCCAACCTGCGTACCGCCTCCTGTCGCGCCCTCGAAGAGCATCCCGTCCGCCGTTACTTTGACCAGGGCCTGATGGTCACGCTCAATTCCGACGACCCGGCGCTCTTCGGCAGCAATCTGCTGGGTGAGTACCAGCTCGCTCACGACCAGTTCGACTTCACCCAGGAGCACCTGCGCGAGATTGCCGCAAACTCATTCGAAGCCAGCTTCCTGCCGCCAGAACAGAAGGTCGCCTGGCTTCGTCGCCTTGCAACATTCGAAGCAGGAGCCTCACGCAATCCTGCAACCTGAGTGAACCCTCAGCTTCCTCCGGGAGTGGAACGCTGGAACACATCAGCACAGCGAGTGGCGGGATTGCTCCCTTATCCACCCGGAGGAGATAAAGCCATTACCTGCTCTTGCAACTTTCGCGACTGATCCAACTGAAAGTTGAATTTCTCGTGACCAGCTGGTAACGGCTCGCATGATGGTTCAGCTGCGCTATGATGGCGCTATGGCGTACGCTAAATTGTCCCGCTATTTCGGGCACACGAGGAAGAGCGTTGTGAGCAACCTGCTGCCGTTTCGTCGATCCAATCGCGCTGTTGTCATCAAGACTGCCAGCTGGGCTTCGCTCGCCGTCGGTGTCGCTGCCGTCGGCCTGTATGTCGGCCGCGAACTGCGTATCCGCTATAAGTTCAACCACCGCAATCCGATTGACTTTTTCGCCCACGCCGGCGATAAACTCCCCGCAGACTACGGGATGGGCATCTAGCTCTCCCGACACCCCGAGCCAGGTGACGCGCGCCCAGAACATGATGCTGGATCATGTTCCCAAGAGGCTGGCCTCAACCCGCTGATAGCGTGAACACCGTAATTTCCGGGCGGCACATAAAGCGCACTGGCAAGCCGACGGTGCCAAGTCCTCGATTGACGTAGAGGCGCGTCTGCCCTCGCTGAAAGAAACCTTCCACATACTTTCGACCAAGTGGCGGCAATATCAGCGGACCGACGAGTGGCAGGCGTACCTGGCCACCATGGGTATGGCCGGAGACCATGAAGTCGACACCGCCATACTGCGCCACGTGGTCAAGAAAATCCGGCTCATGAGCCATGAGGATCACGGGATCATCTCCCCTGATGGTCTTTGGCGGCACTGCAAGTTCCAGCCTCGCCATGTGTGAGGTCACATTCGCCGCCCCGGCCAGCCAGAATCGTCGGCCGTCGCGTTCGATCGGCACATACTGGTTCTCAAGTACAGGAATGTCATGCGCAGTGAGGGCATCGATAACAAAGGAAACGCCTACTTCTGCATCGTGGTTGCCCATGACGGCGTAGCGGTGGGGGCACTCCAGTTTCTGCAGGACCTCGGCACACGGATTGGTCTGCGCCCGCGCGAAGGCATGCGGCAGCGGGCCGTCGGTCACAAAGTCACCCGTCAGCAGCACCATGTCGGGCTTCAGCTTGTTTACCCGCTCCACGACGTCGCGAATGTAATATGCCTCGCTGAACTCGTGGAAATGGACATCACTGATCTGTACCAGGCGCATGCCATGGAAGCTGTCTGCCAGATTCGGCAGCTTGACTGTATGCTCAATAACTTCGACTTCGTGCCGTTCATATTCGGTACTGTACAGACCTGCTCCCACCACCGCCGCGCCGCCCAGTCCCAGGAATGTTCGCCTGCTCACGAACCGGCTCGCGGTTGAAGTCTTCCCGAGCGCGGCCTGTCGCCGCAGGTCATTTTCTTGAACGAGCGTCATATTTCAAGTTTACCGAACACCGGCTGGAACTGCTTTATGCCCATCCAGTCAACGCGCTGCGGACCTGGATGAGCCGTGCAATCTATACTGGAAGAGTGCCGGCTTCCATCCAGAACGGTGTAGCGTCTTTCCCTGCAACGGCCAGGCTGACGATGGACGAAGCGCGGGAGCTGTGGCTGAACGCCGGCGACTCTGACCTGCGGGCGCTCGCTAGCGCCGCACGCCACCGGCACCATGCACCAGATGCCGCCACCTACATGGTGATGCGCATCATCAACTATACCAACGTGTGCGTTGCACAGTGCGATTATTGCGCCTTCTACAAGCTGCCCATGCAGGAAGGCGGCTACGTTCTTTCGCAGGAGCAGGTCTTCGCCAAGCTGGATGAACTACTGGTTCTTGGCGGCGACCTGGCCGCATTTAACGGCGGCTTCAATCCCCACCTGCCGCTGGCGTACTACTGCGAACTTTTCACTGCGATTCGTGCCCGGTATGGCGACAAACTCGAATTCTACGCACTTACGGTCGCCGAATTTCTATACCTGGCAGACCATGCAAAACTCACCCAGGCCGAGGCTGCACAACAACTTAAGGCCGCGGGTGTTCGATGGATTACAGGCGGCGGTTCAGAAATCCTGACCGAAGACTTTCGCAGGCGTCACGCGAAGTTCAAATACACCGTCGCTAACTACTTCGAAGCACAGCGGGCGATCCTTGAAGCCGGCCTGCGTACGACGGCAACCATGGTCATTGGCTTCGACGAAACCATCGACGAACGGCTTGAGCATCTTGAACGCACCCGCGCTTTCCAGGACAAAGTGCTCGCCGAGATTCCCGGCACGCGCGGCCTCGAGAGCTTTCTCTGCTGGACCTACAAGCCCTACTTCACGCAGATTGGCGGCATCGAAATCTCGACTGCCGAGTACCTCCGGCACCTCGCGCTCAGTCGCATTTACCTGGATAACATCTCGCGTATCCGCACCTCGGTGCTCACGCAGAACCAGGGAGCGCTCGACGGCCTGCGCTATGGCGCCGACGATTTCGACCTTCCGATCGAAGACGAAGTGACACAGAAAGCCGGTGCGACGATCTCACTCGATTTCGAGAAGATCCTTGACTACGCACGCACGCTCGGCTTCCATCCCACCTACCGCAGCGTTGCCGGCATTATCCGCTCTTAGTAATGCGGTAGATGTAGTGGATGTCGCTCCCGACATCGCCACTATCGAACTTCGCCACCTCCTGCGCGGAAAGTGAGACATTGGCCAGTCCCTTGAGGTCAGCCGGCAGCAGCGGTCGATAGCTGATCAACAGCAACTGGTTTGTCTTGAGATCCTGTCGGGCCACCACCAGTTTTGCGGGCAGTTGTTCCTCGGGATACTGTTCCCGCTCTTTTGAAAAGAGCTTGAAGCGGGCGACACAGCGGCATTCCACGAAATACACGGGACGCTGCAGTTCTTCGGCAACGCCGGCGAAACTCAGGTCCGGCAGACCGACCAGCGCTACGTCAGGAGGCTCATTTTTCTGGATCCATTCGGCGGTTGCCCTGGCATCCGAGAATGGACGGACCCAGGATGATCCCAATGCCAGAACACCCGCCAGAGCGCTCATGCCCATGAGTCCATAGGTCCAGGCCGACCACGACGCTGCTCCCGTTTCTCTTGAACCCGCCCGCTTCGCCTGGGAGATCCAGAGGCATACCAGGAAAGATACATAAACAATGCCCCAGTTGCGCACGTGGCCGGGATACACGACATCGGCGAACAGGACACCGGACAGGAGTGTGAGACCGAGCAGCAACAGCAGCCCTTTCTCGCGCTTGAAGATCTGCCAGTAGGCCAACAGCACGCCGGGCGTCAGGTACAGCAGCTTGTGATTCTCCTGCAGGTCCGTCAGCCAGAAGCGTCGGGGGTATTCGACGGAGATCGGCCACCATGGGGCCGCGGTGAGATTGACGATCGACCGCACCAGGTGCTTCATGTGCAGTACCTGCGAGCCCAATTTTCCTGAGGATTGCCAACTGATATAGGGCGAGGGCACCAGGCTCGCAACCGAGAAACCGACGAGCGCCACATAGATCACGAAGGCAGTTGCGGCGGCGCGTTTCTCTGTGCTGCTCCACATGCGCCCGGTATGCGCCTGCCAGCGGTCGAACGCGTACTCCAGCAGCAGTGCGCCAGAGAGCAGGACACCTGCCATGTCCGTATTCGCCATCACAGCCAGCAGCAGGACATTGCCGATCATACCGTCCGGCTTCCGCATGCGTCGCCAGACATAGAGCAGCGCCAGCAGGAACATGGGGTCGTACATCCGGTTCATGACGGTGTATTCGAAGGCGACAAAGTAGCCCAGGAAGGTGATTGCCTTCTGCAGCCGGGTGAATGGAGAGGCAAGGCCGATCAACAGGTAAATCGCAGTGCCGATCGGCGCGACAATCCACAGCATCGCACGCGGATCGTAGGTAAAGCGTGAAGGAATCCACAACAGGAAATACCAGAGCCAGGGATGCCCCTCGTAATGCACATAGGAAAAGAGGGTCCGAAGGTCGGGGCTGGCCGCGGAAATACCCCAGGGATTGATTTCGTCAAACCAGAGCGTGTGATGCGCCAGGTTCACCCAGTACAGCAGCAGGAATGGCAGCGTCAGCAGCAAGTTGTAAAAGAACTCTTTGCGGGAGTGCCCTTCAGGAGAGTGCGCGACGCGATCGTCCCTCGTCTGGTCGGCCGGTGCGCCGGCCTTGCGTATAGCAGACTCCGTTTCCAATCCCTGTGTCCTCCGCTCCACTCGTAGCCTGAAAAATCTCCGGCAGCAGTCCTCCACATCTTCGCAGATCGTTCAGGGGCAGCTTCACGTCTTCGGCCGACCAGCGCCTCGTTTGCAACGTTGATCTAGAAGCACAAACGGTGCCTTCCAGACAACTGCCTCCCGTGCGCCCACATCACAGGCCAAGGCTGTCATCGACAATTTCCGGCAGCGGGGAGCGCACATGGGCAGGTCCATCCTGATAAAGAAACCACTGGCGTTCACGGTATTGTTGTTCACCATGGCGGCGCCGGTGATGGCGCAGCCCGGCCACAATCACTACTACGATGGCATGCATAACCAGGTGCGGCGCGGCGACTACGGCCACGGTGGCCGCCATGACGACCGGTACCGGCACGACGATCGCGGCGGCATCGGACCAGGCAAGGGAGCACTGATTGGAGCCGGCGGTGGAGCAGTGCTTGGCGCGATCTTTGGTGGCGGTCTCAAGGGGACTATCGTCGGCGGTGCAGCCGGAGCCGGCATCGGCGCAATCGGTGGCAAACTCGCGCAGGACAACCGCGAAGACCACCGCTACTATCGCCGCTAGCCTGTCATCACTTCAACCTGTCTCTCGCAATCAGAACCGGAGTAGCCATGAGAAGCATCGCCCATACAGTTGCCCTTGCCGCCGCCGTCACGCTGGCATCCTGCATGCCGTACTCCGCTGTCGCCCAGCAGCCTGATCAGGCGCCAAGCGCTTTTTCCGGTAACCAGTCCACTCCTCACACCTGGACGACAGAACAACTTGTTACCAGCACAGTCCACCAGGCGTGGCTGCTTTCAGGCAAGTCGGAAGAACAGTTCTTTCAGATGGTCGAAGCCCTCGCCGAACTCTCCGCGAAGAACCGGGGCATCACTCTGCCGGACAACGCCGCAGCAGGCGCGAAAGCAGGGAACTGGATCAAGATGAAGGCCAAGCAGGATCCCGATCAGCTGCTCTATGTCATTGTTGACCAGGCAGTGCAGTACAGCGTCCGGCCGCACCCCGCCGCAGCCAAAAAGCCCTAGCTTTTTCGCGACGAGACGGTATTCTGCCCTGACACGAGCTGGCCTTTCCCTGACGGAAAGGCCAGCGTTGTCTACAGATGCCAGCGTTGTCTACAGATGCCAGCGTTGTCTACAGATGCCAGCGTTGTCTACAGATGCCAGCGTTGTCTACAGATGCCAGCGTTGTCTACAGATGCCAGCGTTGTCTACTGATGCCAGCGTTGTCTACTGATGCCAGCGTTGTCTACAGATGCCAGCGTTGTCTACTGATGCCAGCGTTGTCTACAGATGCCAGCGTTGTCTACAGATGGAAGATGAACCGGTCTAGCGATCTTTCTTCGCCAGCAGGCGTAAACGCTGGTATTCCTGCTGGACCAGTGCGTGACCGTAGCGACGCTCAAGTTCGCGCACCATGAAGTGGCCTTCCGCCACCTGCTGGAAGTGCGAAGTAAATGCGACGTTCAACGCCAGTCCACCGGCCGCGCCGACCAGCGGCACCATCTGCGCAGTGACTTTCTCTGCTACCTCTACGCCGAACCGCGAAGCGATGCCGGAGATAAACCGTACCAGCACGGGTGCGCCGCTCTTCATCACGCCCTTCTGCGCAAGATAGCTCGCGGCCTCGCGCGTCGCCTGCGCGAGAGCCGCGCGCGTCGCATAATAGGCGCTCTCAAGCGTGTGCGCCGCGGCTTCGCCAGTGGGCGTTCCACTGCCCAGTGCAAACACTTCAAGACATGCCAGCGCATTTTCCGGATTGTCCAGATCCTCGCCGTGGCTGCGCGCGATCTCGGCGATCGAGTGCAGCATGACCGTGGTCGATACAGGCAGCTCAAATGCCAGCCCTGGCAGCCCGAAAAAACCACCTGCCGCACCTGCTGCGCCGGCAACCATCCGGTGCATGCGGTTGCTGGGAAGCGTGATCTTCTGGCTGTTCATGCCGGTGAGTGCGGCTTTCAGGCATTGCTCAAGCGCGCGATTCACGGCGCCATGAACGGCATTCTGCGCCACAGCGGGCAGCTGGCCGATGAGCCGTTCCACGGGCATGCCGACCTTGGCTGCTATGGTCATCGCCAGGCCGTGATGCTCCAGCCGCTGGATCGCTCCGGCCAGCTTCTGCTCGTCCTTCACTTCCATCCGCAAATCCAAAGCCACATTCGCTCCCATTACCTTCACCCCAGCTTTTCTTTGTCTCTACCTAGCGTTCGATGCAGCCTTCAGCCCATCGGCATGATCGTCCGATGATGATCGTCCGATTCAATCCTCGACGCCACCATCCCCGTGCCGCCGGGCCGGCCGGAGGTTAATAGCCCGACGGCCGCTCATTCACGACCCCGAAGGCCTTCTCCATCGCCACCCCCACTCGACCGATCGTCCCTTCATCGAACAGCCTGCCGATGAGTGTCACTCCGTGGGGCACGCGGCGGGGCGGCGAAAATTTCGGCAGAGGATGCCGCGGATCGGGAGCCCAGTCGCTGCGGGCTTCGCTCACTTCGACAAACCCGGCACGCAGTGTCAGCGACGGCTGGCCGGTGAAGTTTGTGATTACCAGCATCTCGTCGCGCAGCGATGGCACCAGCAGCAAGTCCACCTGCGACAGTACTCTCTGCATCTCGAGCGCAACTTTGCGCCGGAAGCGATCAGCCTGCACAAAATCCACTGCGGAAAGAAAGCGCGCCTGGCGGAAGGTATTCGGCCACGCATCCGGCTCCTGTGACTTGAGCGAGGCCAGTCCGCCACTCAGGGTCAGTTCCTCAAATGCCGCCGCACCCTCGGCAAACAGGATCAGGTTCAATGAATCGTAGGGCCAATCGGGAATTGTAACCTCGACCGGCACAATTCCCAGTTGCTTCACCACTTCAAGGGCATGGCGGTCGACTTCGGTGGCGCCATCGCCGTTCATCCAGCCGGGGAAATACCCGACCTTCAATCCCTTCACCGGCGCGTTCGCGTTGTAGTCGAGTTTGCTGGGCACACTTGCGACATCTCCGGCGTCCGGTCCGCTGATCGCCTTCAATACCAGCATCGTGTCTTCCACGCTGCGCGCCATTGGTCCGAGTTTGTCGAGCGACCAGCACAGTGTCATTGCGCCGGTCCTTGCCACGCGCCCGTAAGTCGGACGCAGTCCATTCACGCCGCAGCGCATACTCGGGCTGACGATACTGCCGCCCGTCTCGCTGCCGATTGCGAACCCAACCAGTCCGGCCGCCGTCGCCGCGCCCGGTCCCGCGCTCGAACCGGATGAGCCTTCCTCAATCAGCCACGGGTTCATGGTCTGGCCGCCGAACCACACATCATTCAGCGCCAGGGCACCCAGGCTCAGCTTCGCCACCAGGACTGCTCCGGCTTTCGCCAGCCGCTCCACCACCACCGCGTCGGCCGTGGGTACGCGATTGCGGTACGGCTCCGCACCATAGGTTGTCGCAATGCCGGCTGTATCGAGCAGGTCCTTTGCGCCCCACGGGATACCGTGCAGCGGCCCGCGATAGTGGCCGGCTTTGATCTCCGCATCGGCCTTCTTGGCCTGTTCCATCGCGAGATCCGCGGTCAGCGTGATCACGCATCGCAGGGTCGGATTGAACTTCTGCAAACGGTCAAGGTAGATCTGTGTCAGACGCTGCGACGTAATCTTCCTGGACTCGATCCAGCTTGACAACTTCGTGACCGGCGCGAAGGCAATATCTGCGTCATTCGCCGGCAGTGGTCCTGCCTCAGTCCGGCTGCGCACAAACATGTCACGGGTCGGCCCTGCGAACTCTCCCGGCAACACCGGATGCCACTCCGTCGCCGGCGCAAGCGTCGCCTCCAGCGCCACTTTACGCGGACCCACGCGCCGTTCGTACAGGGGAGCCATCGCACTGCGCCAGTTGCCCGCAGCCTCGCCCAGTTCGCTGCTTTTCAGCGTCACCTGCACCAGTTTTTCTGCTTCGAGGAAGGTCGGCACAGATACCTCCGGCCCCACCGCGGGCGCCGTACCAAATGCCGAAGGTGTTCCTGGTGCGGAGGCAGCAGGTGCAGTGGAAGAAACCGGCGCAGCGTTCGCGGGAGCGTTAGCGGAAGCGGCGCTATTCGGTTTCTGTGCGTTGTCGCAACCTGTCGCGACGGTCAGCAGGCCGGCGACACTGAGTGAAGCATTCGTCAAAAATTCCCGACGCGAACCTTTTTTCGTCTCTTCCACGCGAGTCCTCCAGATTCGCATTCTACGTCCTGATCTTTTGGCGACTGGCATTCTCGCGATGCAGGCGGCGTCACCGCTGAACAAACAGTGTCCGCGAGGGAGGGCTTTCTACTTGCAATCGTTACTCTCCTGTCACACAATGGGTTACCCGGCGACCACGTTTTGTCGCCTGCCCGCTCGTCCGGTTGTCTGGATACGCACTGAAACTGAAGAACGAGCAAGCCACCGTTGGCACTGCAGTCTCTATCCCTGGAGGACGCTTTGACCCGACGTTACCCCGCGCTTGTACTGTTTCTGGCCCTATTCACCACCGCAATTTTCTCGACCGCAGCCATCGCGCAGAATGCCACTACCTCCCTGCGCGGGGAAGTCAAAGATCCCAGCGGAGCCGTCGTTCCCGGCGCAACCATTACTCTGCTCAATAGCGCCTCGGGCCAGACCATCACAGCCACCAGCGGCAGTGGAGGCGAATATCAGCTGCAGCAGATCCAGCCAGCTACGTACACCATTACGGTCGAAGCGAAAGGCTTCGGCAGCCAGACGAAAAATGCGGAACTGCTGGTGAATCAGCCGGCCACCGTCAACTTCACGCTCACGCTTGGCGGGAACAACCTGGTCGTGAATGTATCGGCTGCAACGGAGACGTTGAATACCACGGATGCCTCGCTCGGCGACTCCATGAACAACGTCACCATCCAGGCGCTGCCCAGCGAAACGCGCAACGTGCCTGACCTGCTGTCACTGCAGCCCGGTGTGTTCTTTATTCCCATTCCGCCCAACATCAATCCATCCGCGCAGGACAGCCGCAGCGGCGCTGTGAATGGGGGCCGCTCGGACCAGGGCAATATCACGCTCGATGGCATTGACGACAATGATCAGGCGAATGGCCTCGCCTTTACCGGTGTACTGCGCGAGACACAGGATTCCATTGAAGAGTTTCGCGTCACCACCGGCAACGCCAATGCCGACGCTGGTCGCTCGTCAGGCGCACAGGTAAGCCTGGTCACAAAATCCGGCACCAACAAAGTTCATGGTGCTGCCTATGAATACAACCGCCCGACTTTTACCGTCGCCAACGATTTCTTCAACAAGAATGCGCAGCTCAGTAGCGGTCTACCTAACGTTCCCGGCAAACTGATCCGCAATATTTTCGGCGCGGATGTTGGTGGTCCAATCATCAAGGACAAGCTTTTCTTCTTCGCCAACTACGAAGGCAGCCGCCTCGCTGAAAGCGCGCAGGTGACGCAGATCGTCCCCACTGCCTCCTACAAGGCCGGAACCATTCAGTACACAGGCGCCATCTTGAACAGCGCAGGAGTCGAGACCGGAACGGCAAACCAGACCATCACCAGTGCGCAGATGGCGAAGCTTGACGCCGGCTGCCAGGTCTGCCAGACCGCGGCGTACCCGCCTGCACCCGGCGTGAACCCGTATGCGCTGGCCTACTTCAACTCGATGCCGACTGCCAATGGCACGACCGAGGGCGATGGCGTCAATGAAGGCTCCTACTCGTTTGCTTCGCCAAATCCTAAAACGCTCAACACCACCATCGTCAAATTCGATTACAACCCTTCCGAAAAGCATCGCCTTTTTGCCCGGGGCGGATTACAGAAAGACACAACTGGGGGTACCGAGCAGTTTCCGGGTCAGGGACCCTCGTATGAATTGATCGACAACACCAAGGGCATGACCTTCGGCGACACCTGGACCATCACGCCGAACCTCGTCAACGATATTCGTTACGGCTACATCCGCCAGGGCTATGGCAACTCGGGAATAGGCAGCGGTGACTATGTTGACTTCCGCTTCCTCTCGACTCCAACGGCCGAGACCCGCGGTTTCATCGTCAGCGTGCCGGTCAACAACATCGTCGACAACCTGAACTGGACCAAGGGCAAACACAGCATAGAGGTCGGCGGAAACTGGCGCCTGGTGCATCAGAATCGCAATTCCACGACCAACTCATTCAATAATGCTTCTACAAATCCTTACTGGCTCGCCGGCAGCCCTCCTGATCCTTCCACGCTGCCCGGACTGCTGCCAGTGGATAAGGGCTTCAGCAATTCCTATGAGATCGCTTATGCCAACCTGACTGGCGTGGTGCCATCCGTCACCGATGTTTACAACTACAAAGTCACCAGTCCGACCTCGGCGGCATTACTGGGGGATGGAGCACCGGTCGCCCGTGCTTTCAAGCAGAATGAGTTCGAGTACTTCGTTCAGGATTCATGGCGTCCACTGCCAAACCTTACCCTGACCTTCGGCATCCGGCACACCATCCTGCAGACACCCTACGAAACCAAGGGACAGCAGGTTTCGCCGACGATCGACACGCACGCCTGGTTTCTGCAACGCGAGGCTTCGGCTCTGCAGGGCCAGATCTATGAACCGGATCTTCAGTTCGCTCCGAGTGGTCCCTACTATGGCAAGCCTGGACTTTGGGCGAAGTCGAAGAACAATATCGCTCCTCGTTTTGCTTTTGCGTATGCGCCGGATAACAAGACATCTATCCGTGGTGGCTTCGGTATCTACTACGACCACTATGGCGAGGGCCTGATCAATACCTACGATCAGAACGGTTCTTTCGGCCTGGGAAGTTCAGTCACAAATCCGGCAGCAACGGAATCCTACAGCGGGTCGCCGCGATACACGTCGCGCAATACAATTCCCTTCAGCAATGGAGCAGGCGCTCCCACTGAGAGCTTTCCCTATACGGCACCGCAAGGTAATTTCGCCATCACCTGGGGCCTGGATAGCAAGCTGAAGACGCCCTATTCAGAATCCATCGACTTCTCCGTGCAACGCGAACTCCCCGGCGGCTTTACCCTCGAGACCGCCTACGTCGGCCGACTCGGCCGTCATCTTTTACAGAGCCTCGACCTGGCAGAGCCGGTCGACTTCGTGGATCCATCCGGCGGCGGCGACTACTACAGCGCTGGTTCGCAGCTCTCCAAGCTGGCTGATCAGAATGGACAG
The DNA here is from genome assembly GCA_963692885.1 of Acidobacteriaceae bacterium. GTDB lineage: Bacteria > Acidobacteriota > Terriglobia > Terriglobales > Acidobacteriaceae. The sequence continues at coordinate 4,109,071 of OY843586.1, read as the reverse complement.
AACCCGGCCGCCTCTGTTCCGGCCATTCCATACTTCGAGCACCTCTTTCCCTGGATGGCAAATTTCGACTACGCCGGAGAAAGCGCAACCCAGGCCATCTACACCGATGAGTGGGCTCCTTTTCGCACCACATCAGGCGAGACTACCCCGCTCGCCGACATCGACTTCTTCTGCTCAAGCGGTACTGTTCAACTTCCCAACAATGGTGGTGCGAAACCCTATCCCTGCCCGGCCGGCTTTCAGTCCCGCTTCTGGCAAGACCAGTTCTCCTCTCTCTATGCCTTATCCACAATTGGCCAGAGCTATTACAACGCGGGCCAGATCACGCTGCGTCATCCGGCCAGTCATGGTCTGCAGGCTGATATCAGCTACACCTACTCCCGTTCGATCGATATGGGGTCGGACACAGAACGCACTTCTGAGTTTTCCGGTCCAAACACTGTTAACCCCAACCTGGCAGGCGCAGCCAGCAACATCATCAATTCCTTTAAACCTGAGCTGAACCGTGCTGTTTCGGACTTCAATACGACCCACCTGCTCACCATAGACGCTGTCTACCAACTGCCAGTCGGGCGAGGAAAGGCATTTGCCAGTGGCGCTAATCTGCTGACGGAGGAGATCATCGGCGGCTGGCAGCTTTCCGGCATCTTCCGCATCACCAGCGGCCTTCCCTACTCTTTCTTTGAACCAGGTTGGACCACCGACTGGCAGATCGAGGGCTACGGTGTCGTCGTCGACAAGAACGCGGTCAAGTCAAAGAAAAAACTTGTAGGCGGCATTCCGCAATACTTTGTGAATGCCGCCGCAATCAACTCCGGTGTCGCGACGGGTACACCTGTGCGCCTCCCGTATCCGGGCGAGACCGGCGAGCGAAACAACTTCAATGGTGATGGCTACCTGGACCTGGATAGCGGCCTGACCAAGGCCTGGAAGCTGGGCGAACTCGGCAGCCTCAAGTTTGCCTGGGAAGTCTATAACGTAACCAATGCCGTACGCTTTGATCCGCAGTCGATCGGCTCTGGACTCACCGGCGGAAACCTGGGCGTTGCCAGCACCGAACTCACCCAGCCGCGCCGTATGCAGTTCTCCCTGCGATACGACTTCTAACCTATCCCAGCCTGCATAACGAAACGGGGCACCTGCAAAGGCGCTCCGTCTTTGTCTTATATTTTGTCCTATATGCCAGATTTGTCATCCCGGCTGGAGCGAAGCGTAGTGGAGGGATTGCATCTTTCTCCACTCGCCTCTGAATTAGGGACCCATCCTTCACGCTCTTGCGAACGGTGGAGTCGCGTGATGCCGGACGCTTAACCTTCCAACCCTTCGCCCAGCTCAAGCAGCTTCAGCACGGTGTTCCAGTTGCGGCCCGTCCCGGAAGTGCCGAGCGCCTTTTCGATCGGACCCATGCGCAGTTTGGATTGCCCCTGACCCAGCGGGTAGTAGATATGCAGTTCACGCCCCTCCACTCGCACCTCTTCCGGCTCAATCGTCATAGCGCGCAAAGCTTTTCGCCGCTCGTCGCCGGGATCGTCGTAGAGAAACGTCACCAGCACCTTCGAGGCCTCAGCCGGGATGCGCCCCGGAAATGGATTGTAAGCAACCACCCGCCGAAGGTCTTCGACGGTGCGGAAAACTGTCGGTACATCGAACCCGAAGCTCGCGGCCATCTCTTTCTGCATCTGCAGGCGCAATGCTTCAAGATCCCTGGTGCGCGTGCGAAACACAACGTTGCCGCTTTGCAGATGCGTCACGACATCACTGCATTTGAGCGAAGCGCAAAGCGCCCGCAGCGTCTCCATCTTAACCTGGCGTTTACCGACAATGTTGACGCCCCGCAGCATCGCGATCACTACGCTCATCACAGCCCTCCCACCTGGCCATTATTCTGAGTGCTGCATGCTCGCGAAGCAAGGATGGACCTGCCAATTTTCGCCCGATGAGGTCACGATGCGAACTCTCCGCAAAGCCCGTTCTGTGGGCGCCGGGCTTTCGCTGTCATCACGAAATGGCCGGAAACGGCGCATCATGAATTTCTCAGCTCCACTTAATCCCCTGCTGACGTGAGCAATCCTGCGCCTGCCGCCGAGCGCGACGACTACTTCTGCGATCGCTTACCTCGCAGGTCAAACTGCTTTCGCTGTTGCCGGGGAGCAAGTCTATCGCTGGCTGAAAACTGCCATTCGTCGCCGAAGTCAGATCGATAAAGCTGTCGCTTGAAGGTCGGGTCTTGGAGGTTTACTCGGGTCCCGGGTCGGTCCACTGTTCGAGTTCCGATAGAGTCCTACTCGCCATCCTCGGAGTAGAAGAGTGACTTCATCGGATGGAGCAGCAATGGAATCAAGCTGATGTCAGCCGCGACAAGCAGCATCATTGCGCTTTTCTTCGTCGGTCACACGGAGGATAAAGGACATTGTTCTGAGAATAGGCAGCTCTACTCGACCGCAAACGTGTTGTATCCGAGCTTTTTCAAACAACGTAAATGGTGCTGGGCGCGTTCCACATTTCGCTCGTCCGGAGTGATCAGGGGGTCTTCTCGATAGGGCATTTTCGCTGAGAGAACTGCGTGGATTGTCTTGAGCAGCGTGTGTCCGAGTGCCACTATGGCGCGCTTGTTTCCGCAGCGAGCTTTCAGGGCGTGGTACCGCGTCTGCAGCCGCGATCCTTTGCGGTTGGTGGCGGCCCACGCGCTTTGCGTGAGTGTTGTTTTAAGCCAGGCATTTCCGCGGTTCGTTCGAACGCTCTTTTTGACGCCAGCACTCTCATGATTCGCCGGACACAGCCCAGCCCAGGAACTAAGTTGGGCTGCGGTAGGAAACTGTTCCATGTCAGCCCCGATCTCGGCCAGGATGCTGGCGGCGGATTCTTCCTTGATGCCTGGAATGCTCTGGAGCAGATGGAACGCTTTGGCGAGTGCGGGGTCTTCCATGCGCCGCTGAATCTCGCGATTGAGCGCTTCCGCCTCCTCATCCAGGAACTCGAGATGACGAAGAGCATGCCGGATAAGGAACCGCTGATGATCGCTCAGCCGGTGATTGGCAACAGAAGCTGTGATTTGCGGGATCTTCTCCCGTGCCTTCTTCCTGGCCAGATCAGCGATCTGCTCTGCGGTTATCTGGCCATCGAGGAGCGCTGCAAGCATCAGTTTGCCGGAAACACAGAAGACATCTGATAAGACGTCGCCGAGCTTAATGTTCGCGTCTTCGAGCACTTTCTGGACGCGGTTCCGTTCCCTCGAATTCTCCCCGATCAGCTGCCTTCTCCGCCACGTCAGGTCTCGCAGTTCACGAATTACCAGCGGCGGAATGAAGCTTGGCCGAATCATGCCGTGGCGAAGCAGATGGGCCAGCCAGCGACTATCGTTAGGATCGGTCTTGTGACCGCGCCTGTTCTGCACATCCGCGGCGTTCGCCAGGATCACTCGGACATGTGGCTCAAGCAGATTGAAGACCGGCTTCCAGTAGCTGCCGGTGCTTTCCATCACCGCATGTGTGCAGCCCTCATCGACCAACCACGCGGCGAGTCGCTCGAGCTCGCTGACGATAGTGCCGAACTTCTTGATCTTGCTTTGGGGTTCGTCCTTCGCCGCACCTGTCATAAGGCAGACCAGGACGAACTTTTTCCCGACATCGATGCCAGCACACCTCTCTACAACCGCTTCTATCATCTGCTCCTCCATGCGGACAAGCAGCCAGCGGCGATAGTGGCATATTGTTCTACGGGCTCAGAGAGGCACCAATCAGGTGTACGTGAGCCGCCGGCGGGTCAGATTATCATTCGGGGTTTAAACCACCAATAAGTCCGCGACCCTTGTACCTGTGCGCCACTGAAGTCTCCACCACCCCGCGCTTCAGGTCAACGAAAACCCTTCTCATCCTCAGGTGCGGCCGCATCGCGGCCATCGAGGATTATCATGCGTGAATACGGCTGAACGCTCTACGGGATCTCAGCGACGCTAGTTTCCGAAAATGCGGGCTCAACAACGGCGATTTAGCACCAACGGACCTAAATGCGTTCGAATGCCGCTACCTCTCTATTGCTTATGAACAAGAAAGAATCCTGCGGAATGAACCGTCCCGCCCTCAAAAACAGTCAATCCCGTTTTGTTTCTGTCCATTACCTTCCATTGCTGATCAGGGTCGATAATGGCATCGACTTGCCCATCTTTTACGCCCTCTCGGATGAACGCGTAGTAAGCCCAGAAGCCTGGTCCGCAGCTATTACAGGTAAGAGGGGAGCCATCCGGCGACAAGTCAGCGGGAGCAGGCAAGACTCCTGCGATCCGAATCGTGACGCGATTATCAATCCAGCCAGTCTGCTGGTTCGGTACTCCTGTGATTTTACCGCCCATTAGACGCAAAAGTTTCCGCTCGATTGAAGGATCGCGGCTGACGCCGTCCGGAGTGCCCGTGAAATGTGCCAGAAAGCTCCTGACCTCGTCGCGTGTAGCAAAACGCCAGCCAGCAAAGGCCGTTTCGTGTGCCATGCGGTCAGTTAGGCTCAACTCAGAGGTAGGCATGTTTAATCCCTGTGTAAACGTGGGACGGAGCCACTCCAAGCCAGTCGCCTGGTCGAACAGGGCCGTTCGAGGTCCAAAAGCTGTGTCAAGCAGTTCGAAGTGTTTTCTCCACGCAATATATTCGGGAAATTGAGGCAACTGCGTGGCGGGAGCATCTCCTGCAACACTGATCGTAACTGTGTTTGACCTAGCGGTGACAAAGGGCTGTTCGGGAGGGTCAGGCTTAGCGTTTGGGCATTCTACAGAGCTTGAATGATAGGGGCTCCAAGTGACAGAAAGCTGATAGGTGCCAGGACGAGTGGGCAGCAATCCAAATTCTCGAAGCGAGCGCTCCAAAGGAACCACCTTTCCAACAGCCAACGCTCCTGGGCAAACACTGGGCCCACTACTTCCTCCACGAAAGCCGTATACATTGGCAGGCTGGTCGCTGTTTTCCAGGGGTCCGTCCTCATCGCTGATGGAGAAATGAAAACCTCCGGCTATGGATTGAAAAAACGCTCCCTGCCTAACATAAGGTTCACCGTAGACGGGCTCGTGCGCCTCGACTACCTGAGCGGCGATGTGTGCCGCGATATCCTCCCCTAATTGAAAATGTGTCTTATCGAGTGTCAGATTGACGCGCACGCCTTGCATCGTCTCTCCCCAAGTACGCGCTAGGTCTGCTGGATCTTTGAAGTCCTGAGCGATAGAGTTCGAACCTGTAAGGCGGATTTCGCCAAATGGCAAGCCGCTCACCAAAGTAAAGAATCTGACAGTGCTGGAAGAGCTTTCATCCAGTTGATCAGCGCCGTCGAAATCAAATGATCTCCGGGGTGGTTCACGCTTAGCGTCGTGATGATCGGATGCAGAAGCACCTTGAGCGAGGGGCCGCATCTCCTCGATGCGAGTAAACCCCGAGAGATAGGTAATGGAACGAAGCAGGACGCCATCGCCTTGCTCGTTTTGAGGCACGGTTTTGTAGCCTGCGACTTCAACATGAAGAGGAATGTGCTCACTCTTCAGATATTCTTGCTTTGGCGCGGAAAGTGTCAGCTTCGGTCCTGAGAGCGCCGTCCGGCTCTGACCAGCCTGCCAGTCTGGTTTGAACAGCCCTCGGACGTATGTGCTGTACTGAACCTCTGAGCAAATGTGGGGAAGCAGGGTCCGCGAAATCAATAAAATGCCGTTTGCACTCCGGTTCACAGATATCACTCGGGAGTTTAGTTCGTGACAAGCTTCACTAGGATCAGCGGCCACCGTTCGCCAACGGAAGGAAGAGTGGGCGATTTCATTCGGCTTGAGATCAAGGTTGGGTCCCTGAGTCGGGCCGCCGTCTGGGCGTAGCACGCAGGTCGCAGATGTTTTGTTCCGGTACTCAAGTGCAATTACCTGGCTTTCAGGCAGGCTGAAGACACGTAGGTTCGTCTCAAGGTCATTATTCGTACAGTCTGGCGTGCTTGGCGTTTGAGGCGGACGCAAAGCTGCAGCCTGCGCGTGCCATCTTCGAGATTCCTCCTCATTCTTCGCGACACCAAGCCCCTGCTCGTACAAATACGCGATGCGGTCCATAGAATTTGGATCATTGAGCGCGGCAAGTCTCTGATACCACTGCATGGCCATTTTATAATTCTGTTCTGTAAACGAGCCGGTTTCGTAGCTGTTTGCAAGGCGGCCCATGGCCCACTCGGCAGGCCATATGTTCGTGAGCGGCCCCTCCAATGTTGAAGCTCCGCGTTCATACCAGGCCTTTGCTTTCTCTATATCGCGCGGAATTTCGTGCTGTCCTTCGTAAAGTTCCCCGAGCGCATACATAGCTTCAGTCTTTTTTAAATCTGCCGCTTTCCGAAGATAACTGACGGCCAAGTTGATATTCTTCGGTACGCCGATGCCTCCTTCGTAGAGCAATGCCAGCTTCACCACCGCACCGGCGTTCCCGAGCGCAATTGCCCGCCTATACAACTGCCTTGCTCTTTCAGGATTCTTTGGCACACCTAGACCTTGTTGATAGAGCCAGCCGAGGTTGTCCATTGCCTCGGCATTCCTTCGTACGACAGACTTCGTCCACCATCTCCGTGCAGCCGCATAGTTTCTGGGTACACCTCGAGCCTCGAGATACATCAAGCCAAGATTGCTCATTGCTTCTGCGTTGCCAAGCTTTGCTGATCGCTTGAACCAGTACAGCGCGACGGGATAGTTAGAGGGGAAACCTCGTGTGTAGGAAAACAGCATTCCGAGGTGGTTCATCGCTTCCGCGCTGCCGTGCCGGGCAGCCCTGCTATACCAGAATCTAGCGATGTCCTTGTCTTGTACCAAGCCATCGCCATCCTGATACATCACGCCCAGGCGGTTCATCGCGGCAAGAGACCCCAGACGGGCGGCTCTTTTGCAATCCTCGATGCTCGATGTTGAGCGGTATGAAGTCGAATTGCGCTTCATTCCTGGAGGACCTGCGTGGTTTGGCTGCGCGCGCAGAACCATTGCTGGGGCGCCACACAGAAAACCGATTAACAATATGGTGATCGAGCGGGTACTAAGCAATTAAGCTCATCCTCAATCTGACGGGCCAACGCTATGCAGTCAGGTGCAGGAGGTCCTCGGGCTTGATGGTTAGTAGTCTAACTGGCCTGGCCCGCAAAACTGCCGCCAAGTCGGTGTATCGAACATTACCACGACAACTCCGGTCGTCGTGGGTGACGCTCAACGATATCGACGACCGAAAAAAGGTTCGGCACATCTAGCATTTGCTTCACGCCTACAAACGCCGGCAATTTACGTTCCCGAGCCTCTTACTCCAGCATTCACCTAACGTTTGCCGAATGGTTTGGTCTGATCCGGTACACTATAAGCAGGGTGTAGTAGCAGGATCCGGTGCGCCAGGCACCGCACTTCCGAGCGCTGGTTTAGTAACTCGATTGTTTTAGAATACTTTGCCGCTAACCCCAGTGTTTTGAAATATTTACGGAAACACTCCTGCGTAAGTTCCCTGTATGAAGGTATTTAGGGGATGAAGCCACTACATTGGGGGAGGGGGTACCCTCTGCCCGCGCAGGCACCGTAACAAAGGAAACCACAGCTTTGAGCACACCGATTCGTAACATCGCCATCATTGCCCACGTCGATCACGGTAAAACCACTCTCGTCGACGCCATGCTCCGCCAGGCCGGCACCTTCCGCTCCAACGAGGCCGTCGCCGAACGCGTCATGGATTCGAACGAGCTCGAAAAAGAGCGAGGCATCACCATCCTCGCGAAGAACACTGCCATCCAGCTGCCCGGCGCCAAGATCAATATTGTCGACACCCCGGGCCACGCTGATTTTGGCGGCGAAGTCGAACGCGCGCTCAAGATGGTCGATGGCGTGATGCTGCTCGTCGATGCTTCCGAAGGTCCTCTGCCGCAGACCCGCTACGTACTCTCGAAAGCGCTCGAAGCCAAGCTGACGCCGATCCTGGTCATCAACAAGATCGACCGGCCTGATGCGCGCGTGCAGGAAGTTCTGAACGAGGTCTATGACCTGTTCATCGATCTCGATGCGCAGGAGGACCAACTCGATTTCCCCGTCGTCTACACCAACGGCAAGGCCGGTCTCGCGACTCTCGACATGGCGGTCCCGGGTGAGAACCTGCAGCCGCTGTTCGAGACCATCCTCAAAACCATCAAGCCGGCGACCGGCGATCCGAACGGCACTCTGCAGATCCTGGTCACGAACCTCGACTACTCGGATTATCTAGGCCGCCTCGCCATCGCGCGTGTGTTCAATGGCACGCTTCGTACCGGCGACACAGTGAACATCGCGAAGATGGATCACAGTATGCAACCGGTGAAGATCACCAAGCTCTTTTCCTTCGCGGGCCTGAAGCGTACGGATATTGAAGCAACGGAGACCGGCGACATTGTCGCCATCGCCGGCATCAACAACATCACCATCGGCGAGACCATCTGCAGTCTGGAAAACCCGGAGCCGCTGCCGCAGATCACCATCGACGAGCCGACTATTGCGATCCAGTTCTCGGTGAACAACTCGCCGATGGCTGGGCGCGAAGGCCAGTACGTTACGTCGCGTAACCTGCGCGAGCGTCTCGATCGTGAACTGCTGACCAATGTTTCGATCCGTGTCGAAGACATTGGTTCGCCGGACAGCTTCAAGGTCCTCGGACGCGGCGAACTGCAGCTTGCCATCCTGATCGAAATGATGCGCCGTGAAGGCTATGAACTACAGGTTGGCCGTCCGGAGATCGTCACCAAGTCAGTCGACGGCAAGACGATGGAGCCGGTCGAACTGCTTACCATCGACGTGCCGGAAGAATTTGTCGGCAAGGTGATCGAACGTCTCGGACCACGCAAGGGCGAGATGCTCAAGATGCACAATCACGGCTATGGGCGCGTGCGTCTCGAATTCCGCGTCCCGTCGCGCGGCATCATCGGCCTGCGCTCGGAGATGCTGACGGAGACGCGCGGCACCATCGTCATGAATGCGCTCTTTGACGGTTACATTGCCTACCAGGGCGAGATACCGCAGCGGCAATCCGGCGCTCTTATCGCTGATCGGACCGGCGTCACGACGGCGTATGCGCTCGATGGCCTGCAGGACCGCGGCATTCTCTTCCTGAATCCTGGTGCGGATGTCTATGAAGGCATGATCGTCGGCGAGCATTCGCGCGATAACGATCTCGACGTGAACGCTGTCCGCGAAAAGAAGCTCACCAACATGCGCGCCTCTTCAGCAGACGAAGCGATCCGCCTTGTGCCGGTGAAGCCGTTCAATCTTGAGCAGGCGATCGAATTCATTGCAGAAGATGAGCTCGTTGAAGTCACGCCCAAGTCGCTGCGGCTTCGCAAGAAGATCCTGCAGGCCAATCGTCGTCCCAAGCGGAACGCCTTCACTACTCAGTAGATCAAACCAGGGTCACGCCGTTGTTCATGCGCGACCCCGGCACTTCAGGCGCTTCTGGTACTGTTGACTCAGGGGAACCAGAAGCGCTTTTTCGATGGGAACATGCCACAGCCGAATCTTTTTTCGTCGAGTGCTGGAAACGGCTCAGCCTTGACCCGCCCCGACGGAAACAGCGACGAAGCCTCGGCTCGCAGCGCTCCTCCGACGCCTATCGCGAACGGATTTCGTCCTGCGCGGAAGCCTGGAAAACGCCAGCTGTGGATCACCGTCCTGCTGCTGGCTGAGTTTCTTCTAGCGATCACAGTGCGCGTGGTCGTCGGCGTCATCGTCATGGTGCTGCCGTGGTCGCCATTGTGGGATAACAACCATGTACTGCAGGCCTATCCACGCTTCGCAGCGCTCCTTTCCTATGGTGCTACGCGCGGTATCGTCTCCGGCGTCGGTCTTATGAATCTATGGATCGCTGTGGATGACACGTTGCACCGCGGCGAGCGCCGTCGCTGATTGCCGGCCGGCATCTGAGGCTTTACTGTGACCACGAAACCGGATAGCAATACAACTGAGCCAGCGATCGCCAGACCTGAGCCGCTGCCCCTTGGACGCGCCCCGCTCGCCTACGAAAATCAGGAGTTCATCGACAGTCCCGAAGGCCGGCTGATTCGGATCTCGGCCGAATATGCTGAGCCGCTCGCGCGCTTCCGCCGGGAGAAGATTCAGGACACCGTCGTCTTTTTCGGCTCGGCTCGCTTCCACGCCCGTGACGAAATGAACCGCAGGCTTGAAGCACTCGATGGCTCTGCTGATGAAGATGCGCGCAGGCAGGCCGAATCAGCGCTCGCGATGTCGCGCTACTACGAAGACGCGCGCTCCCTGGCCTACCGTCTGACTGAATGGGCGATGACACTGAAGGTCCGACGCGATCGTTTTGTCGTTACTTCCGGCGGCGGTCCGGGCATCATGGAAGCCGCGAATCGCGGGGCGTACGAAGCAGGCGGCAACACGATTGGTCTGAACATCAAGCTGCCCTTCGAACAGGCGCCAAACCAGTACGTGACACCGGCGCTCAACTTTGAATTCAGCTACTTCTTCATGCGCAAGTTCTGGTTCGCGTATCTCGCAAAGGGCTTAGTGGTATTTCCCGGCGGGTTCGGCACGCTTGATGAAATGTTCGAACTACTGACCCTCGCGCAGACGGACAAACTGGCCAAGAAAATCGTCATTATCCTCTACGGATCGGAGTACTGGAAGGCCATCCTGAACTTCGATGTACTGATTGAGAAGGGGGCGATTTCGCCGCACGACAGGCACCTCTTCCGCATGGCCGATACTGTCGACGATGCTTTTGCCATTCTGCAAGCACAGTTGACCGAACACCATCTCGACGCGGCAAGCCGTTCCTCTGAGGATGACGAACACTACGGCCCCGAGATCGCCCACACCCGCTAGCCGCTTCTTTAAAATACAGGAAAACCACCTGTCGTCCCGTCCAAAGCGAGGGCAGGGATAAACATTTTGCTCTGGGTCCCTACGGAAGTGCGTGATGCTGACTGCCACAGTCGTACGCAAAACCTAGCGCACCTGTCCCACATACACGCCGAACGGGCCCAATTCCACTTTGTCGAGTGACGGCGGATCGCTCATACCAGGCGTCTTCACAAGCGCTTTGCCCTCCTTGCTGCCGCCGCCCGAAAGGTCGATGGTCTGGGAGTCTGAGGTAAAGTTGCAGGCCACCACCACGGGTCGGGCTCCCAGCGACCTCGCGTTTCCAGGACATCACTTTGTCATTACTGGTGTTCAGCATGGTCAGCGTGCCGTCATGATGCCGGATTGTCGCGCCGCAGTTCGATCAGCATCTTGTACCAGTTCAGCAACGACGTCGTGTCCTTTACTTCATCAGCGACGTTCACTGTCTTCGCGCTGGCAGGAACAGGTAGTCATGGATGATCGCTGGTCGTGAACCCGGCTTCCGGGGATGCGTCCATTGCATGGGCGTGCGTTCGCCATCGCGGCCCTTATCCTTTGGCCAGCCGGTGCGTCCGACAGGGTCCTTCACGTCTTCGATCCGCGTCGGCACTGTCGTCGTCATGCCGAGTTCTTCGCCGTAGTACATCAGCGCCGTTGATTGCGAGATCAGCAGGATGGTTGCGACCACCCGAGCGATGTCAGTGTCATGCGTGCCGTCGCCATAGCGGTTAAGACTGCGCACATTGTCGTGGTTGTCGAAGACGAACAGCGGCTGGTTCCCATCAATGTTGTGTTCGGCATCATCGATGCGCTGCCGCATGGCGTTCACATCGAGTTTGTTCAGGAAGCCGACCTGCATGTCCATTGGCATCTGCAGTTCGTCGTGCTTTGCGCCACCGTACCATTTGTCGAGCTCCTGCACGTTCGGCAGATAGGTTTCGCCAATCAAGACTCGATCTCCAGGGAACGAATCGCTCAGCTTGCGCAGACGCCGCTTGACGTCATGAACCTCCGGCAGGTCTTCCGTGAGTGACCCGTCGATACTCGGATCGCCATACGGGTTCGTGCCGGGCAGAATCTTTTCGTCTTTCAGGTCAGCATCTTCAAACAGTGTCGGAATCGCGTCGAAACGGAAGCCGGCGACACCTTTCTTCAGCCAGAAGCTGACGGTGCCTGATCAGATGCTACCCGGAGCCGCGCCATTCCACGGAACCGAAGGCTACCATACGGCGAAAACCACTGGCAGCATCAAAAAAAAGAAGTGGCTTCACCAGTCCAGACCTCCACCAGGCCTGGATACGGTTCCTGCGTTCACACAGTACAATGTTGCAGCGATGGCGCACTGCCTGGTATGCCGGAAAGGTGCGCGGAGAGCGGATGGAACGACAGAACGAAATTCAGCTTCCGCATGTGGAGAGAGCACGCAGTAACAAGCCAGTTATTGTTGGAATAGGTGAGCTGTTGTGGGACATGCTGCCGGATGGTCCGCAGCTTGGCGGAGCAGTCTCCAACTTCTCAGTCATGGCTTCAAGGCTGGGCGATCATGGCGTGATTGCCAGTCGTATTGGTGATGACAAGCCGGGTACTGACGCGCTCGCGCTGCTGGCAACTTTACCTGTGGACAGCAGCCATATCCAGCGGGATGCGAGTCACGTAACCAGTACTGTGACGGTTACGCTGGTTGGGGGCCAGCCGCGCTACGTGATCCATGAGCCGGTCGCGTGGGACTTCCTGGAATTTACTCCCGAGTGGCTCAAACTGGCGCAGACCGCCGACGCCGTCTGTTTCGGCACACTCGCTCAGCGCAGCAGTAGTGCGCAGCGGACCATTCACGGCTTCCTGGCGGAGACCAGGCCGAACTGCATGCGACTGCTGGATGTGAATTTACGCGAACCGTATTACTCTTCGCGGATCCTTGAAACCTCGCTTGAGTTTGCGTCGGTTCTGAAGATGAACGACGGGGAAGTGCCGCAGGTGCTTGATCTGCTGAGCATGCCGCACACGAATGAGACTACGCCCGAAGCGCTTGTTACCGGTGCCCGCTCGCTGATTGATGAATTTCAACTCGCGCTGGTCTGCATCACAATGGGGGGCAATGGAAGTCTCCTCGTCGGCCCTTCGCAGGTGGACCGGCATCCCGGCGTTCCGTGCAAAGTGGTGGATACGGTGGGAGCCGGCGACACGTTCACAGCCGCCTTCACGCACTACTATCTCAAGGGCGCGCCGCTCTCCGTGTTGAACGAGGCAGCCAACCAGTGGGGCGCGTGGATGGCCTCGCAGCGCGGCGCCATGCCTCCGCTTGAGGATGCGCAACGGGCAGCCATTGAGGCTGCGATCGCACGCGTTGCCGGTGCGTGGGATGGTGGCGCAGCTCTGTAAGCATTATGAAAGTCGAGGCACATGCAACTTAAAAGCAATGCAATTCCTGAGGAACGCCGCAGGCAGGGCCAGGCGCGTCGCAAACAACTGGCGCGCCAGGGCCATGCCAACTGGAAGCCGGCGCATCACCGGGTCTCTCCGCCCAAATTGATTGCCGCGTCCATGGCGGGACGCCTGGCTCCGCTCGTCAAGTTGAAATACGAGCGCATGATGATCTCACCGTTCGGCTTTTTTCGCGGAGCAGTGCCAGTCATGGCATCCGATCTCGCGAGCATGCCGCACACCGGCATCGTAAACCAGATATGTGGTGACGCCCATGTCCGCAACCTGGGCGCTTATGCTGCGCCTGATGGCCGCGTTGTCTTTGACATCAATGATTTCGATGAGACGACGCGGGCTCCATTTGAGTGGGATCTGAAACGGCTGGCGGCCAGCCTCGTTCTTGCGGGCAGGGAAGCGGGCGCGAAGAACAGCGCATGCGAAGAAGCTGTTCTCTGCTGCGTTGCCAGTTACCGGCGGTTAGTTCACCTGCTTGCGGACCTGCCTGTTATTGAACTAGCGCATTACCAGGTGCATCGCATGCAGAAAGTTGCACCGGTGTCCGAGGCATTGCAGAAGGCGCAGCTGCAGACGCCACAGTCCACCCTGGTTGAGCTGACAGAAACGGACGAGGGAAAACCGAACGCAATCAAGAACGGCGGTGCACGGCACTTTAAGCACCAGCCGCCGCTTCTGCATCGCATCACCGGCGCACGGGCGCAGGAGGTGCTGGCTGCCCTGCCCGGCTACGCGAAAGATTTGTTACCGGAACGGCAGCACTTCCTGGCGCAGTACAGGCCCTGCGATGTGGGCTTCAAGGTAGTGGGTACGGGCAGCGTTGGTTTACGCGACTACCTCGTCTACTTTGAGGGGAACGGTCTGGAAGATCCACTTTTTCTACAGATAAAAGAAGAAGTCGCCTCAGCCTATGCGCCCTACTTTCCGGACAAAGCAGCCGCCAGGCATGAAGGCCAGCGCGTCGCCGATGGCCAGCGCGCCATGCAGTACCAATCTGATCCATTTCTCGGGTGGACGAAGATCGCGGGCCGCGATTACCTGGTGCGCCAGTTGAACGACCACAAAGCCAACATCGATCTCGCAGAACTGAATGGTGAGGCTCTAAATGAATATGCGCAGCTTTGCGGAGAACTGCTGGCGCGCGGCCATGCACGCTCCGGCGATCCGCAGATGCTGAGCGGCTACCTGGGTAAGTCGGGGAAGTTCGACGAGGCGCTTTCAAGCTTCGCGCGCGACTATGCCGACCAGACCGAGAAGGATTGGAAGCTGTTAGTCCGTTCGCGCAAGGGCTCTGTGCGCGCGAAGAAGAAGGCTGCAGTCAAATAGCGCATAGCCGTTCTTGCTCACTCCTGCATATCTGTGATCCAGCGAAGTTGAAGGACCTGCGTCTTCTTCGCCGGGCACAGGCATTCACCGGCAGTGAAATGCGACAATAGAAACAGCAGCCTCGCTGCCAATCTCACATGCTCCAGCTGACCGCGGCCGGCAAACGCTATGGCCCCCGACTACTTTTCGAGAACGCCAACTGGCTCGTGACTCCGGGCGAGAAGACTGCGCTCGTCGGCGCGAATGGTACTGGCAAGTCAACGCTGCTGAAGGTAATGGCCGATCTCGAGTCCCTCGACTACGGCACACTCGATGGCGCGCGTAATACATCGATCGGCTACCTGCCGCAGGATGGTCTCGCCTTATCCGGCCGCAGTGTTTTTGAGGAATGTCTCTCTGTCTTCGATGAACTTCGCGGGATGGAAGCTGAGCTTGAGACGCTTTCGACGAAGCTGGCGGAACTTGATCCCGAGAGTGCGGAGTATCAGTCAGCCGCCGCCCGCTTTTCGCATCTCGACTCGCATTTTCGCGCGCACAACGGCTATGCGCTCGACTCGCAGGTGGGCGCCGTCCTCGATGGTCTCGGCTTCACCAAGAACGACTGGGCGCGCCAGACGCAGGAGTTTTCTGGTGGCTGGCAGATGCGTATCGCGCTCGCAAAGCTTCTGCTCGCGAAGCCAAGCCTGTTGCTGCTGGACGAGCCCACCAACCATCTTGATCTCGAAACGCGCAACTGGCTGGAGAACTATCTCCGCAGCTATCCCAACGGCTTCATCCTCATCTCGCACGACCGCTATTTTCTCGATGTAACGGTCAACAAGATCGTCGAAATCTGGAACAAGGGGCTGCATTTTTATTCCGGTAACTACGAGCAATATCTGAAGCAGAAGGGCGAGCGTCGCGCCCAGCTCGAAGCCGCATTCAAGAACCAGCGCGACCAGATCGATCATCTCGAGACCTTCATCAATCGTTTCCGTGCGCAGGCCACAAAGGCGAAGCAGGTACAGAGCCGTATCAAGGAACTTGAGAAGATCGTCCGCATTGAGATACCTGAAGAAGAACAGGCAATCCATTTCAAATTCCCGCAGCCGCCGGTCTCGGGCCGCACCGTGGTTGAGGTGCAGGGCCTGTCGAAGAATTACGGTGCGAAGAAGGTACTCGAGGACGTCAGCTTCACCATCGAGCGCGGCGATCGGATTGCGCTGGTAGGCGCGAATGGAGCGGGCAAGTCGACGCTCGTCCGCATGCTGTCAGGCGAAGAGTCACCGAGCGGCGGTGTCCTCAAGCTGGGCCACAATGTGAGTGTCGAGTACTTCGCGCAGGACCAGTACAAAGTGTTAAACCACGAAGCGCGCATGCTCGATGACCTGAGCGGCACGGCTCCGCGCATTGCCACGACAGAACTGCGCAGTCTGCTGGGCTGCTTCCTGTTCTCGGGCGACGACGTTTTCAAGAAGCTCGGTGTACTCTCGGGCGGCGAGCGCAATCGCTATGCCCTGGCGCGCATTCTCGTCAGCCCGGCCAATTTTCTGCTGCTGGACGAGCCGACAAACCACCTGGACCTGCGCGCAAAAGAAGTTCTGCTTGATGCCGTCCGCAACTTTACCGGGACGGTCGTCTTTGTCTCGCACGATCGCTATTTCATCGACGCACTGGCGACCAAGGTGCTTGAAGTCGAGTCAGGGCACGTGCACGTCTATCTTGGGAATTACGAGGACTACCTGCATCGTAAAGCCGGCGTTGTCGTTGCCCCCGTGGTTGAAACGCTGGTTGCGCGCAATGGCCACGCGCCTGCCGCTGAAGTGCCGTCCGTCAATGGAACAGGAGACGCATCGCAGAAGACGCGCAAACTGAATCCGATCAAGTTGAAGCAGATGCGTGAGCGACTCATTTTCGTCGAAGAAGAAATTCCCAGGATCGAGGCCGCCATAGCGCATACCGAAGGCGCGCTCGGCAATTATGTGAGTGCTGATGAAACGCAGCGCCAGACGAACCTGCTGGCCGATCTGCGCGAACAGCACGGCGCATTGAATGAAGAATGGGAAGAGTTGATGATGCAACTGGAAGAGCAAACCAGCGTCTAACTACTCTGCCCATGTCTAAAGACAAGAAGAAAGAACAAGCCGAACTGGTCCAGCTGCGTGAGTATCCAGCGCCCTGGAAGGGCGAACTGCTGCTGGCGTGCACCAAGTGCACAAAGAAGCTGAAAAAGCATGACAGCCCGATAGCGAATGTCCGCAAATGGTTCAAGAAGCGCGCCAAGCAGACTGACGATGGGCTGACGGTTCGCGTGATCGGCGTCAACTGCGTCAAAATGTGTCCCAAGGGCGGCATCACGGTGGCTACACAACAGCAGCTTGGACACAGCCCGGCGCAGGTATCCATCGTTCGCTCAGAGGCTGACCTGGAGGCCCTGTACGCAAGCCTGTCCGGCAATCCTGCTGCCTGATCGAATCAGTCATCCGCCAACAATGGCATACTGAAGACAATGTCTGCGTCCCTTTGGAAACCGGAAAGCTGGTCTGCGCGCCTCGCTGAACTGGAAGCGCGCACGGGTGAAGTGAAGGAAGCCCCGTTACGTCGTGATGTCCGTTCGCTCGGCATGCTGCTGGGCGAGGTGATTCGCGAGCAGACGGGCGATCGGCTGTATGGGCTTGAAGAGTCGCTTCGCCAGATGGCAATCCGCCGGCGTGAAGCCGATGGTGCAGGCAAGCACGCCGAGGCGCAGGCACTAATGAATGAAGCGCTGTCCAGTGTGCATGCGCTTGACCTGGTCGATGCCTTTCACCTGACGCGGGCTTTCGCTTTCTACTTTGACCTGATCAACCTTGCGGAGACCAATCATCGCAAGCGTCGGCGTCAGTCAGCCCGCCTGGGTACGCATGATCCCAAGACCAGCGACGTGGCGCGCGGTACCATTCGCGGTGTTTTGCGCGCAATGCGGACTGCCGGCATCTCTGCTGAAGATGCTCTCGCTTTCCTGAAGCGCGTGCAGGTGATCCCGGTATTTACAGCGCACCCGACAGAGGTGGCGCGTCGCTCGGTGCTCTACAAGCGCCGCCGTATTGCACAACTCCTTGAAGACCTGGACCGGATCCCGGTGCCGGATGAAGACCTGGTCAACCTGGAAGCAGCATTGACGGCTGAAATCACTGCACTATGGCAAACGGACGAAGTACGCAGCCGCCGGCCGACAGTCGGCGATGAAGTGAAGATGGGCCTGGATACGTATCGCGCGTCCATCTTCCAAACGCTTCCGGTTTTGTATGAAGAAGTAAGTGCGGCGCTCGCGGATGAATACGACATCCATCTCGATTTGTCGAGCCTTCCGCTGCTGCTTACCTTCGGCTCGTGGATCGGCGGCGATCGCGACGGCAATCCATTTGTAACACCGCAGGTCACGCGCGACTCTATCGCCAGTGCCCGCTCGTATCTGCTGGCCTACTACGGCGAGCAGGTGCAGCATGTCTTCGACCTGCTCACCAGCTCCGCGCAGCAGACACCTGTGAATGCGGCGCTTCAGCAGCGCCTTGATGCGTATACCAGTCAGCTCAGCGTCGCGGGTACACCTTCGTTTGGTTCCAGTTACGAGTTTGAGCAGTACCGGCGATTCATGCTTTGCGTTGCCGGTCGCCTTGCCGAAACGAGCGGACAATCCGGGCACCTGCTCGGCCTGCGTCCCTACGAAGCGCCTGACGAACTTCTTGGCGATCTGCTGCTGGTGCGTAATAGCTTGATTGAAAACCGTGGACCGCGCCTCGCCCAGGAGCTGCTCGATCCATTCATCGTCCTGGTCCGCACATTTGGATTTCACCTGCACACACTCGATATCCGGCAGCATGCAAAGCATCACGCCGCTGCGCTGGAAGAAGCGTCGGCATGGCGCTGCGACCCGGATCGGTCGAGCACCGCTGCTCCGCCATTGAGCACGCAGTCGGCTGACGTGATCGATACCTTTCGCGTGATTGCAGAACTGAAGAAGTCTGCGCCTGAAGCGATCCGGCAGTATGTCATCAGCGGCGCCGGTTCCGCAGCGGATGTGCTGAATGTCATCTGGCTCGCGCGTCTTGGCGGCGTGCAGGTGGAAGCGACCGAGAACGATCCCGGCCTGATGCCTGTGCCACTTTTCGAATCCATCGAAGACCTGCAGGCTGCTCCCAAGATCTGCCGCGAACTATGGACTGCGCCCGGGTATAAGAAACTGATCGAGAGCTGGCATCATCGGCAGGAAGTGATGCTGGGCTACTCCGACTCGAATAAAGACGGCGGGATGCTGACCAGCACTTGGGAGGTCTTCCGCGCGCACCGCGCTCTGCATGAAGTGGCTCGGGAATGCGGCGTGACGCTGCGGCTCTTTCATGGGCGTGGCGGCACCGTCGGACGCGGCGGCGGCCCGACGCATCGAGCTATTTATGCGCAGCCCTTCGGCGCCTTTGAGGGCGAGATCCGGATCACGGAACAGGGTGAAGTGCTCAACTGGAAATACTCTGACCCGATTCTTGCCGAACGCAATCTGGAACTGATGATTGCAGCCTCACTCGACGCGCTCGCGCGCCCGAACCAGCACCTGGCCAATGGACATTATGCGGGTGTCCTGCTGCCGGAGTGGGAAGCGGCGTTCGATGAATTATCGGCGACGTCTTACAAGTTTTACCGGGAAAGCATACTCGATGATCCGGAGGTGCTGCAGTACTTCGAAGAAGGCACGCCGATGGCTGAGCTCGAGCATGCGCGCATCGGTTCTCGGCCTTCGCGGCGGGGCGGCAAGCGGGCGCTGGCCGACATGCGTGCGATCCCGTGGGTCTTTGGCTGGATGCAAAGCCGTCACCTGGTGCCGGCATGGTTCGGTGTCGGGCACGCATTTGAAAGTTACCTGAAGCATCCCGACGGTCTGAAAACTCTGCAGCATATGCTGGCGGAGTTTCCCCTGTTTTTCGACATGATGCGCAACGTTGAGATGGCCCTGGCTAAATCCGACTTTGGCATCGCGCGGCTCTATGCATCGCTCGTGAAGGACGAGGGCCTTCGTGACCGGGTTTACAACAAGCTGCTGGATGAGTTCAAAATAACGCAACAGACACTATTGCTGATTGCCGGGCAGAAAGAATTACTCGAAAAGAACCAGGTGCTGGCGCGCTCGATCCGCCTGCGCAATCCATATGTTGATCCGATGAGTCTGATCCAGATTGACCTGCTGCGTCGCAAGCGCGCCGGCGACGAATCAGACGCGATTAATCGCG
Source organism: Acidobacteriaceae bacterium (assembly GCA_963692885.1). Classification (GTDB taxonomy): domain Bacteria; phylum Acidobacteriota; class Terriglobia; order Terriglobales; family Acidobacteriaceae. Next base: position 4,089,217 of record OY843586.1, on the reverse strand, counting down.
CACTCGCAGCCACGATCAACGGAATCTCGGCTGGTCTGCGGAACACCGGCTGACCGGGCTGCCGGAAAGCGCTGAAATGAAACAAGAGCCGCTACTTACCCGGATCGACGCGTGCCGCGGGGCCATTCAGCGTGAACCAGAGCGCTCGGACCTGCACGTGGCCCTGGGCGGCTTCCTTCAGTTGTCCGGCGATCTGCAGGGCGCTGTTCAGTCCTTCAAACAGGCGATCCAGATCGATGCGGGTTCGTTCGAGGCCTACAACAATCTAGGAACCCTGTTCGCATCGTTGCGCGACTGGCAAACTGCGCTGACATTTTTGCAGGCAGCCGTCACCATCAATCCGAATGTCGCCGAGATCCATAACAATCTTGGTGGCGTTTATTTTGAACAGCAGCAGTCTGGCCACGCGATCGATAGCTATCGAAAGGCCATTTCTCTGCTGCCGAAGATGGCAACCTATCACAACAACCTGGGGAATGTTCTACGGCTTGAGGAGAGATATGCGGAAGCAGAGCTGTCTTTTCATCGCGCCCTGGAACTGCGGCCAGACTATGCAGAAGCGCATGTCAATCTTGGCTTCGCATACTTCGTGCGGGGGCGCATGGAGGAAGCAGAATTTCACAACCGCAGGGCAATCGCCACAAGACCAGACCTGGCTCTGGCTCATTACAACCTCGCCCAGATCTTACTCAAGCGCGGAGCCTTGGCAGAGGGATGGCATGAGCAGGAGTGGCGCTGGCAGTGGAAAGATTTCCCTTCGCCGAAGCGTAAATTTCTGCAGCCACAATGGGATGGCAGGGAGATCACCGGCTCCAGTATCTTCGTGCATGCAGAGCAGGGGCTTGGCGATACCATCCAGTTCCTGCGCTATGTGCCGCTGCTCGCTGAAAGAGGTGCGCATGTTGTGCTGGAGGTGCATCCGGAACTGATGCGCCTGGCTGCGAGTGTTGACGGCGTCTCGAAACTCATCACCCGCGGCGAAGCGATTCCGGAGTGCGATTGGCACTGCCCCATGATGAGCCTGCCCCTGTCGTTTGCGACCGACCTGCAGAACATCCCGGTGAATATTCCTTATCTTCATGCCGGTGTCGAAGCTCCTGGCTGGATGAGGACAAGCAATCAACAGCCGCGCGTCGGGTTGGTGTGGGCCGGGAGCAAAAAGAATCGCATTGACAGCAAACGCTCGCTTTCGTTTGCCGACATTGCTTCGTTACTCGCAGTCAAAGGGATTTCTTTCTACTCGCTGCAGCAAGGGGCGTCAGCAGAGGACGCGTCGTTGCCCTTCGCCGGCCTGCTTCCCGTGAATGCCGACTTCGTCGAGACCGCCGCGGCCGTTGCGCATCTTGATCTAGTTGTGAGTGTCGACACTTCTGTCGCGCACCTTGCCGGCGCTCTCGGCAGACCGATCTGGATCCTGCTGCCGCATGTTGCCGACTGGCGATGGCTCACAGATCGGGAGGACAGTCCCTGGTATCCGGCTGCTCGCCTCTTCCGTCAGACGCAGGCTGGTGCATGGAAGCCGGTGATCGATCGGGTTGCGGCCGAGCTGTCGCAGTGGATCAAACTCCGCAATCTCGCATAAACGCCGACGGCATTTGCGCGCGTTTGCTCTATAGTGGACGCGAAGGGAATTGAATGAATCGCAGAAATTTTGTCGAGCTGGCAGCCGCGGCTGCCATCGCAGGAGCAATGCCGTCGTCATCAGGATTCGCGCAGACACCGCGCTCCATCAAGCCAATGGAACTGGGGTTGCTCATTGTTCCATTCAGTGATCCGGAGAAGCATATCCGTACTGTTCGCGACCTCGGATTTACGAACTGCTTCCTTTCGCTCGATGATTACATCGGGAAATTCACTCCCGCAGTCGTAAACCAATATCGCGAACTGCTGGACAAGTACGCCATTACCGCCACGACGGTCGAAGTGGTTGGCCCCGGTGTGCGGCAGTGGGACTTCGTCCATGGCCCGGCCACGATCGGCGTCGTGCCGGTAGCGACGCGTGCAGAGCGGATTGACGCGCTCAAGCAGGTCTCCGATTTCGCCAGGCAGCTTGGTGTTGGCCAGGTGCAGACGCACTGCGGCTTTATCCCGGAGAACCCGGATGATGCTCTCTACCCGGGAGCAGTTGAAGCGATCCGCGATGTCGCGCGGCACTGCAATAACAATGGGCAGTTGTTCCTGATGGAGACTGGGCAGGAGACGCCGACGACCATGTCGCGCGCCATCCGTGACGTCGCGATGCCTAACCTCGGCGTGGGTCTGGACACCGCGAACCTGATCCTTTACGGTAAGGCAAATCCGAGCGACGCGGTCGACATCCTGGGACCTCACATCCGCAGTGTGCATGCGAAGGATGGCCGCTGGCCCACTGATCCAAATGAACTTGGCGAAGAAGTTCTCATCGGCAAGGGGCTGGTCAATTTTCACGATGTCTTCCTTAAACTGCATCGACTTGGCTACAAGGGAGCGCTCACCATCGAGCGCGAAACTTCCGGGCCGCAGCAGGTGGAAGATGTGCGGCAGGAAAAGATTTACCTTGAACGCATCCTGCACGAAGTGAACGCGTAATCCACTCAAGAATGAGGCTCCATGAATCGTCGTGACTTTCTCAAGGCCGGGACCAGTGCAGCCTCCGGCCTGCTTCTGCTGAAGTCGTCTACTGCTTTCGGCTACCAGGCCAACTCGGCTGTGCGCATCGGCCTGCTCGGTTGCGGGAATCGCGGCACCTCTGTCGCGACTTCGTTCACGCACAGCGCGACCGCCCAGGTGGTTGCACTCGGCGACATTTTTCCGGACCAGCTTGCAGCAGGGCGCAAGCACTTCGACGATCTGAATACCGGCCTCGGCAAGTCGACGATCGACAGCAGGTTGCTCTTCCAGGGCCCACATGCATTTGAGAAGCTTGCTGCGTCGAATGACATCGACCTGATCCAGATTTCCACGCCGCCATTCTTCCATGTGCAGCATCTGGAGACGGCCGTTGCCTCGGGTAAGCACGTGTACTGTGAGAAGCCGGTCGGCGTCGATGTCGCCCAGACCCGCCATGCCCTCGAAATAGCGAAACGCATCAAGCCGACGCAGAGTGTCGACGTGGGTTTTCAGTGTCGCAGTGCTCCGCCGATTGCTGCTGCTGCCGAGAGAATCCACGGTGGCGCGCTGGGTAAAATTGCCAGTGTTGTCGCTAACTACAATGCTCCCGCGTCGCTCGAGAAAAAGCGTGAGGGCGAGTCTTCGGATGAATATCGCCTGCGCAACTGGCTTTGGTTCCGGGCGCTTTCAGGGGACATCCTGGTCGAGCAGAACATCCACATCATCGATCTCTGCAACTGGCTGCTCGGTGCGCATCCACTCAAGGCAACAGCGACTGGCGGACGCAATATTCTGACGCATGCCGGCGACTGCTGGGACAATTACCAGGTCGATTTCACTTATCCCAATGACGTGCATCTGTCGTTCACTTCAACGCAGTTCGGCAACGATGGTTCCTTCGACGCGGGCCTTCACCTGTATGGCGCGTCGGGTCTGGCGGACGTCGTCTACTCGGGCCAGGTGCAGATCACGGGTGCGAATGCGTGGGCCTGGAAAGATCCTGACAATACCGCAGCAGCGCCATCTTCGGGTGTCGGCAAGTTCGCCGCGAACGGCAGCTTTTCTGACAACCTGGCTTTCGCCGATCGTGATAAGGAGCGCACGTTCATCGACAGCATCACCGGCAACAAGCCGCACAACCAGGTCGCAGCCGGTGTCGAAACAGCGCTGAGCTGCATGCTTGGACGCATGGCCGGCTATCAGAAACGAGAAGTGACCTGGGAAGAGCTGCTCGCGCATGGCGAGACCTATGAACTGGGCATGAACCTGAACCAGTTTGCCTAGCGCATTTGACGGCATTGCCAGTAGCAGACCGTCTCGGTTTCATCCCATGGATCGTTCTGGCCATACTGACGGAAGAGCAGTTGCATGGGGTCATGCAACTGCGCCACAGCGACTCCACCCGGTGATAATCTCGGATCAGGTCCAGTCATGCCGCTAATCCTGCGTACGTCTTTCGCCCTCGCTCTCAGTCTTTCCATTCCGCCCTTCGCTCTGGCTGCGCCGACGTTTGCTAAGAAAGCTGTCTCGCCCGCAACCTCGACTTCGGCCACAACTTCGACGACAGCTTCGGCAACTCCCGCATCTGACCCGCTCCCCGATCATTTCGCTGGATGGCAGAGGACAGCGGCGCCGGAGATCAGTGCCGATCCGCAGGTGGCAGATGCGGCAAATGTACCAGTGCTCAAGGAATATGGGTTTGACCAGCTGGCGACAGCTTCCTACATCGATGGCGACAACAAGCTGACCCTTCGAGAACTGCGCTTCGTCGATGCGACCGGTGCATATGGCGCCTTCACCTTCTATCGTGTTCCCGGCACGTCTCCTGAGCAGATTGGGCGTGAGGCTGCCGCGAATGGCAAACGCGTGCTGTTCTGGCAGGGAGCCACGCTGGTGGACGCCACCTTCGATCACCTGACCGTCATGTCCGCTGCAGCTCTTCGTGAGCTGGCCGGGCGCATCCCGGTGCCTTCAGGCGCGAAGAGTATCCCACCCTCACTGCCGGGCTACCTGCCAACACAGGATCGCGAAGTCACATTCACCCGCTACGCCATCGGTCCTGAAGCTTATGTGCGATCGGGCGGCGTGCTCCCGGTTGACCTGGTCGACTTCAACCGCGGCGCGGAAGTACTGACCGGGACCTTCAGTGAGAAGAATGGCGAAGGCCAGCTGACACTCATCGAGTATCCGACGCCGCAGATTGCGATTGATCGCGAGCGGGCTATCGCCGCATTTCTCAAGGCAGGCAATCCTGCTGATCATGCTGCTGCAGCTCAGTCGCCCGGCCAGTCTCAGTCCGCTGCCGCTACCGGTGTCAGGTGGTCGCAGGCTCTCAATGACAGCAATGCGTCAGCCCTGGTGACCCGGCGGTCCGGGCCACTTGTCGCCGTGAGCAGCGGCGGGTTTGATGACAAGGACGCTGCATCGCTGATCGATCGTGTCCACTACGAGGCCTCAGTCAGCTGGAACAAGCCGCAGACCGTCTCGGAACCAACCCGCGCGGCCCGCCTGCTGGTAGGCGTCATCACCCTGTTCTTTATCCTGGGCGGCATTACTATCCTGCTCGGCATCTTCTTTGGCGGCGGGAGATTGCTGCTGCGCAAAATGCAGGGAAAGCCGGCTTCGTCGGTGGATGAAGCCGAGTTCATCAAGCTTGATTTGAAGTAGCCGGCTTTTGACTCAGGAATGGTGCAGTACGCTGTTCAAGTAGCAGATATTGCGCGGCTTTTGTGTCGTGGGTGCAAAGTTAGGCGAATGCCAGGCGAAAGTGAACTGTGTCGATCGTGAACAAAGTGTCTCCGGCAAAGCTCCTGTTTAGAACGATTTAACATGGCTCGGATTTTGCCTTGACACCCCTTTTGGGCGCCCATAGTATGTCGCCAGAAAGTTCTGATGGCCTTGCCTCCGTTGGAACTATTCTCCCTAAAGAGAAAGCCGCCCTGTTGCCGGGCGGCTTTCTCGTTTTAACGGTTTCGGGAGTTTTCGGCTCCTTGCCGGTTTTGTCCGGCTGTTCCCGGGCCTGGTGGACAGCTTTACGCAGGCCCGATGCGCCGTTACAATCAGCACTGGAGACGCCGACGTAGCTCAGTTGGTAGAGCAGCTGATTCGTAATCAGCAGGTCGTCCGTTCAATCCGGATCGTCGGCTCCATCAAACTATCCTCGTACCCGCGGCTTTAGCCTTCCGCGGAACCAGCCTGCCAGACCCTGCTCCGATATCGCACCTACGGCGACTGCTTCCGCTGTTTCAATTGCTTCTAGTGGCTCATAACGCAGATTCGATCCATTGTCAGCCAGGAATAGGCCTGCCGCGACCCAGCCGATCCGCTTAATCCCATCCATAAAGCCATGATTGCGGGGCAGACCATAGGCGTACGACGCGCGTAGGATCAACCCCGAGGAAGAACCTATGGTCGTCACTTTCAATGCCGGCATAAGACCCTCTCGCATAACATCGCTTCTATACCTTGAGCGTTCTGTCGTGGTCAGCACTTGAATATTTGCAATCCGTACCCACTTATCCACCCTTTTTTGATGAAACATGCTTGCGGCTGGGCTTGGTACTCCGCATAATCGCGCTAGAGAACTTTCGGAAATGATGTAACCCGGATGTGCGGCCTGAGCGGGCCGTTGCAGCCGGAAAGGCCAATCCGACACCGGACTCAGCGTCACATACTTTCCGCAGTTGCTCCCGTGAAGTGAAGCGTGGTTCAGCAGTACAACGGACGGATTCAAAAAGCGAGCACACTGTGACCCGGTATCCCCGTCAGGATGTGATTCGTATGGTTGGCCTTACCGCCAGGCAGTTGAGTGCCTGGGAACGCGCCGGGCTCGTCGTTCACAAGGACGAATATGGTTTTGGCGACCTTAGCCACCTGTTGAAACTTCGCGACCTGGCGTCCAGGCGTATCTCCGCAGCGCACATCCAGGCCTCTGTAACCGCCATGCGCGCGGTATCTGGCGTAAACGAACCGCTGCAGGAAGCCGGCGCGGTAGTAAATGGCTCGCGCGTTGCCTTCCGTCACTTTGGCGGCGTGGTGGAACCGATCGCTCGCCAGTTCATTCTCGATTTCGATGGCTCGCTGCATGAAAAACTGGCGGAAGTGGGCGATTCGGCAGGCCGTCAAGCGGCCAGGGACAGCCACGTTGCCGCTATGTTCATGGAAGCAGTGCAGATGGAAGAAGCGTTGAAGCTGGATGAGGCTTCGGCTCTCTATGAGCAGGTGCTATCAATCGACCCTCGTCACGCTCCATCCTGTATCAATCTTGGCACCATCAGCTACAACCAGCGGAAGTTCCTACGGGCGGAGCAGTTATATCGACGGGCGACCATCGCCGATCCCGGGTATGCCCTGGCTTATTTCGACCTCGGCAATGTGCTCGACGAACTGCAGCGGCTGCCCGAAGCGATCGAGGCCTACCGTGTTGCCATCCGCCTGGCGCCGAAGTATGCGGATGCCCACTACAACCTCGCGCTCGCCTATGAACGCAGCTCGGAACGCCGCCGTGCTCTCCGCCACTGGACCAGCTACCTCAAGCTGGACGCGAGCGGACCATGGGCGAAGCATGCGCGCGACCAGGTTCGGAAAACTCTCGATCGCGAAAAACTGAAGATCGTTCACCGCGGCGTGCGCAAGCTGGTCACAATTCCGCGTGCGCCTGTGCTGTTGTAGTTCGCATCTGTACGCCAGACATTTACGCTCATGATCCGGGCGCGGTATACTCAGCAGTTCGCTCTACCTGAGGTTCGCTCCTGATGCCTGAAGCCCTGCTTGCTCCTGCCGCTACCCTGCCCCTGACTCATCTGTCTGACGACGAAAGACTCTTTCAGGACACTATCCGCCAGTTTGCGCGTGAGACCATTCAACCGCTCGTGCGGCAGATGGACGAAGAGCAGCACTTCGCCGATGGTCTGCTCGTCCAGTTGTTTCAGCTTGGCCTGATGGGGATTGAAGTGCCGGAGGAGTTTGGCGGCGCGGGCAGCACATTCTTGCAGGCCATCCTTGCCGTTGAAGAGATCTCAGCCGTCGACCCTTCAGTCGGCGTGCTGGTTGACGTGCAGAACACTCTCTGCGTGAATGCGTTGAGACGGTGGGCGTCCGCTGACCAGAAGAAGCGCTTCCTGCCCAGGCTCGCGAAAGACACGGTCTGCTCCTATGCGTTGAGTGAGGCAGGTTCGGGCTCAGATGCTTTTGCGCTGCAGACGCGAGCCGAGAAACGCGGCGACGATTTCGTGCTGACCGGCCGCAAGCTGTGGATCACAAACTCTATCGAATCAAATCTCTTCATCGTCTTTGCGACCGTCGATCGCGCTGCGGGTTATAAAGGCATCACGGCCTTCCTCGTGGAGAAAGCGATGCCCGGCTTTACCGTCGGCAAGAAGGAAGACAAGCTCGGCATCCGCGCTTCATCTACCTGCGAACTGGTTCTCGAAGACGTTGTTGTTCCAGCAGAGAATGTGCTGGGCGAGATCGGCAAGGGCTACAAGATCGCGATCGAGACGCTGAACGAAGGGCGCATCGGCATTGCGGCGCAGATGCTCGGACTTGCGCAGGGTGCGTGGACGCATGCCGCGAAGTATGCGCTCGAGCGGGTACAGTTCGGTAAACCGATCGCCGAGTTCCAGGGTGTGCAGTTCCGGCTGGCCGAGATGGCGACAGAGATCGAAGCGACACGGTTGATGGTCTACAACAGTGCCCGGCTCAAGGACGCAGGCATGCCGTTTGTGAAAGAAGCGGCGATGGCCAAGTATTTTGCTTCGCACGTTGCGGAACGGACGGCGAGCCAGGCCGTCGAGATCTTCGGCGGGTACGGGTTTGTGAAGGATTATCCGGTTGAGAAGCTGTACCGCGACGCCAAGATCGGCAAGATCTATGAGGGCACGTCGAACATGCAGTTAGCGACAATCGGGAAGATGGTGCTGAACGACCTGCGGTAGGAAGGCAGGTCCCATTTTTCTGCCCGGTGTTCAACAGACGGTCGGGCGCAGCCTTCTCTCGGACCCTTTATGCGAAAGGGCGCGACACTTCGATGGCTCGCGAAGGCTGTTCGCATCGAGAATGACCAGTCGACCTCTCAGAGATAGACGAGCCCACGATTCAACTCATCACCGCGAACAGCCGATAGAGCAGGTAGCCGAGGCTTCTCCGATGTTCGCTGCTGTCCGAACTTTCCTGCCATTTGTGCGTCTCCTGTTTGGCCGCCGAGCCTTTCTGCTGATTTTCGCCGTGTCCTTCAGTTTGTGGCAGGCGCCGACTTATGGCTGCGCCCAGGATGCTGCGCAGAACGATGCCTGTGCGGCATCTGTGTCCTCGAGTGCGTGCGATCAGCCCCTGCCCGTCCGCAACGAAGTACCGGCGTACGCGGGACGCATTTACCGTGTGGCCTTGGACATGCATGCGGGTGTGGCTGGTATTGGGACGGAAGTCGCGGTTCCGTTGACAGACAGATTCGAACTGCGCGCGGGATCGGATTTCTTCTCGTACTCGACAGTCGTGTACGGCGGAGAGGACCCGATCAACTTAGACGTGCGTCTGCGCTCTGCCAAACTGGCAATGGATTGGTATGTGACGCATCACCATGCTTTGCGCGTGTCGCCATTACTGGTTTTCGTGAACAGTACGCGTGCAGCGTTGTCGCTCAATCTGAACGCCGGGCGGTCGGTGACTCTGAATGATGCCATCTATTTCAACGATCCTGCAGACCCGCTGCACGGCAATGCCTCGATCGAACTTCGACGCATGTCTCCCGGATTTTCGATGGGTTTCGGGCACATGATCCCGGAGCGCGGCCATCACTTCAGCTTTCCCTTTGAAGCAGGCTTCTACTACGCAGGAGCCCCGGCGTACAAGATGCAGTTCGGCGGGAGCGCATGCGAATACCAGGCAGCCGCCTATGTGGTGTGCCAGAACGTGAAGACCAATCCAGGGTTTCAATACAACCTTGCGCAGTTCAAAGCCAAGTATCAGCAGTATGTGAACGACGCCAGCTTCTTCCCGGTTCTGTCGAGCGGCGTCTCGTTCGCATTCTGAGCGGCGAGGCGAGCGGAAGGCGCCGATGGACAGTGCACGCTCGCCCGCCAGTCCGGTCCGAGATGCGCTGTACAGATCCCGCCGTTTCGGTCGCGATGGGAATCAACAACAAGCGCGGCGAGCCGGAGCATGTTCCGGACCGAATCGGGTGTGCCCGGACGGCTAGTCCTTGATGGTCGTGGCTTTGTTATTTTCAAACGTAACACTGGCAGTTTTTTCATTGTGCTCGCCGTAATTAAAATTTACGGTCCGGTTGCCATAGTTTGATGAGCCCGAATTCTGGATCTGGCCGAGGGCCATCGTGGTCTGCATTTCGTTCATGCCGGGGATGACCTGGTGAGCATCGATAGCTTTCCAGATGGGTGCGGGCCAGAAGCTGTAGAGTTTGTGCGGATCGTCGTAATAGAGCAGGTCGTCGAAGTAGTATTTCGATTCGCCGGCGCCTGCAATCGGGCCGCCGATGGTGCCCATGGGCATGGCGAATTCACCTGGCCTGCCGGGTTCGGTAAAGATGACGAAGACGTTCTTGTCGCCGCGTCCCATGCGCGTGTTGAAGCTGGCTGGCGTGGCCTGTTCGATGATCGACTTCACGTCGAGTTCCTGCGCGCCCGGAAGGACGCCAACCTGGTGGGCGAAGTCGATGTGTTTCGCAGTACAGGGAAAGTACTCCACCTGGTAGCCGGCCTGCAGCCATACAGGTTTACCCACAAGCACATTGGCAGACTTGACGCTGTCGATGAAAAGCTTCTTCGGGATGACGGCCTGGTCTTCAGTAAGCTTCGGCTTCACATAGGCGCCGGGAACTTTCACCGGAGCATTGCGAACTTGCTCCGTGTGCCAGACGTAGAAGGCGGCGATGAGCAGGACGGGCAAGGTCATGAGGCTGATGATCTGCCAGGGTTTCATGCGTGGGTATTCCTCCCGGTATTTTTCTTGTGTGATGCATCCTGCGGCACTTAGCGCATGCGTGACCTTGGCAGCGAACGGTTGGCCAGTGTTGGCGAGATGCAGGTCCCTCCACTCCGCTTCGGTCGGGAGGACAGATCTTAAATTAGGCGCTTCGATCGCGATGACCAAAACAAAAACAGATGCTGCGGCAGGATGACAAATCTAAGACAGGGCTCTTCGGTCGGTAGGACACATCCAGCATTGACGCTTCGCCTGGATCTGCCGGTCTGTTGCAGCGTAACCCGTGCTAGTCGACCGGTTCCTGTTCGGCCTGCAATATTTCCGCGGGCAGAAGCGAGTCGGCGGTGAGCCGGTCGGCTTTCCGTAGTGTCGGGAAGAACCAGGCCCATAGTCCCGTCACCATGAGCGAGCCGATGCCTCCGTAGATGACAGCGCGGACCGGGCCGAGCCATTGTGCGGTGACGCCGCTCTCGAATTCGCCGAATTCATTGGAAGCTCCCAGGAAGAGCGAGTTAACGGCACTGACACGGCCGCGCATCTCCGGCGGTGTCGCCAGTTGCAGCAGGGAACTGCGGATGACGACACTCACCATGTCCGACGCGCCGATGATGACCAGCGCGCAGAGCGACAGCATCAGGTTGCGTGAGAGACCGAACAGCACAGTCGCTGCTCCAAAGATGGCGACGCAGGTAAACATGCGCAGGCCTGCCTGGCGCCTGGTTGGATGGAAGGACAGCCAGATGGAAACAGTCATGGCGCCGACAGCTGGTGCGGCGCGCAGCAGGCCGAGGCCGCGTGGACCGGTGTGCAGAATGTCGCTTGCAAAGATAGGCATAAGCGCCACCGCACCGCCAAGCAGCACGACGAAAAGGTCAAGCGAGATAGAGCCGAGCAGCAGCTTCGCTCTCCACACATAGTGGAAGCCCGCGAGGATCGTATCAATGGATGTTGCTTTATGTTCAGTGCGGCCGGGGCGGATACTGAGCTGGCCAATCAGGACCAGGAATCCGATCAGCGTGAGCAGTGTAAACAGGAAGACTATGGGCGCACCCGTAAAGCTGCCAAGACCCATCGCTGCGAGGGGAAGTGTGAAGAGCAGGCCGCCGATGGCAGGGCCGGCGATATTGGCAAACTGGAAGACTGTCGCGCCCCAGGTGACGGCATTGACGAAATGTTCCTGAGGGACAAGCTGCGGGACCATCGCCGTGCTGGCCGGGCCGCTGAAGGAGCGGCCGCTGCCAATGAAGAAAAGCATGATGTAAATCGGAAGGATGCGATGAATGCCGGCATAGGCGAACCAGAAAAGGGTCGCCGTACAGAACATCTGGATGGCATAACAGATCAGGATGATGCGGCGGCGATCGAAGCGATCAGCGACATGGCCACTGGGCAGAATAAACAGCAGGCCGGGCAGGAAGAGTGCGAGACCGGTATAGCCAAGGTCGAGCGCACTGTGCGTGATCTGGTAGACCTGCCAGGCGACGGCGACCGATTGCGCCTCGGCGCCCATGATGACCAGGGCTCGGGCGGATTGATAGAGGCGGAAGTCTCGATAGGCGAACGCTGCTGCTCCGACACTCCGGGGACCATCACTCATACAGTCATAAGGGTATAACGGGCTGCAGGTGGCGCCGGACAGAAGCCTGTCATGAGACGTGCGGCAGGTAGATTTGGTCACCGCAAAGAATGCGCGAAGGAAGTTTTTCGCGATCCGGCGGCAGCCATCCGCTTTTTGCTTCGGCGCTGCTGAGTGAGGCCGGCGTCCAGAAACGATGCAGCAGCTCCTTGTTCAGTATTGAATCGTTTTGCTGCAGGAACTCGGCAAACGTTGGCTCGCCGTGCGTTGCCAGCAGCATGACCCAGGCGCTGGTAATGGTGTGATGAAAGATATGCGCAACGCCATGATGCGCAGCATAGCGCTGAATGCCCGCGTGGACGTCCTGCAGCGCTTCATCGAAGTCGCTTCGGTGAAGCTGCAGCCATGCCAAGCGCAGATGGTCGCCATGCCGGAAATTCGCAAGCGGCAATGAGCAGTTGTCGAGAGCTGCCAGGAATGCGCGGTCGTCCAGGTGTGCGGAAGCTACGGTGACAGCCATACTGCATTTTAGATGGAGGCAGACGGGCGGCCTGCGGCGCTGGGATGCGGCCAGGGACCTGCTTCCGGTTGTTAGGATAAAGGCTTGCCCGACACTCCCACACCTGCACCGCGCGATGCAGCGCTTTCCGAAGCTCTGGATGTACTTGCAGCAGAGGCGCCGGCTGCTGAGCTGACCAATGCTGCCGAGCCGTCGGGCCGCTTCACTTTCCGGCGTCGTTTCCCTACGCTTGGCGCGCCCCGTGCGATTGTTGCTGTCTTCCTGTGCGGCTTGTTCGCGTTCATTGATCTCTATGCGACGCAGCCGCTGCTGCCCTTGTTTGCGCGGCTCTTTCACGCGTCCAAGGCGCAGGTAGGGCTGACGGTCAGTGCTTCGACGCTCGGTGTTGCGATCGCGGCGCCGCTGCTCGGGATCTTTGCAGAGCGGCTGAGCCGGAAGCGCGTCATCGTCGCTTCGCTGTTCGCGGTAGTGGTGCCGACTGTCCTTGCCGCCACTGCGCATAGTCTGCAGGCGCTGGTCTTCTGGAGATTTCTGCAGGGCATCCTGGTGCCGGGAATTTTCGTGATCACCATCACCTACATCACGGAAGAGTGGGGTGCGGATTCAGTCGCGCTGGTCATGAGTCTCTACGTCAGTGGCACGGCGCTGGGTGGATTTCTTGGCCGGCTCATCACCGGCATTGTGACTGCGCACCTGGCATGGCGCTATTCGTTTACGGTACTGGGCGTGGTCACGCTGCTGGGCGCGATCGTGGTGTCGCAGTGGCTGCCCCATGAACGCAAACGCGTCGCGGTGCGGACTGGCGCCAGGAAGGAATCAGCGCTGCTGCCGATCCTTGCGCATCTCCGCAATCCCCGGGTGCTGGCAACCTGCTGGGCCGGGTTCAACGTGCTCTTCTCCCTGGTCGGCCTGTTTACCTATGTGACGTTTTACCTGGTAGCGCCGCCATTCGGTTTGTCGATCCAGACGCTCAGTTACCTGTTCGTGGTCTACCTTGTCGGGTTGGTGGTCACGCCGGCGGCAGGGCTGTGGTTGCCGCGCATTGGATTGAGTGTCGGCATGGTCGGAGCCAACCTGCTGTCGTTTGCCGGCGCGCTGCTGACGCTGTCCCATGTTCTGCCGTTCGTAGTGCTGGGACTGGCCATGGCCTGCACCGGTGTCTTTATCTCGCAGGCCTGCGCCACCAGTTATCTGCGCGAGGCTTCGCCGCTGGGCGGCCGGGCCGCGGCAATTGGTCTCTATGTCTGTTGCTACTACATTGGCGGCACAGTCGGCGGCGTAGTGCCGAGTTATGCGTGGGCTCGTGGCGGCTGGCCGGCATGTGTGCTGCTGATTGGATCGGTGCAGTGGATCACGATTGTGGTTGCGCTGGTGGGCTGGCGTCCAGCCAGGACTGCTCTGGCGGCAGGCTGACTACTTGCCGTGCAGGAAGGTCTTGTACTGGGTATCGACGATGCCGAGATTGCGCGCAAGTCCCAGCTTGGCCTCGTTGAACTGCAGAGTGTCCTGCACCAGCTGCGTCTGCGCAGAGGCGAGCGTCGCCTGCGACTGGACAACGGGCAGATTGTCGGTTGTTCCTGCGCTGAACTGGTCATTACTCTGCTCGAGCTCCTTGGTCGCGAGTTCGACATTGCTGCGAGCAACTTTTACCAGCTCGACTGCTGTCTGTACGTCGAGAAGACTATCGCGCAGCTGCTGATCGATCTGCTCTTTCAGGTTGTTGAAGCGCTGCGTGAGCTGGTTGAGAGTAGTGCTCGCGACCCGCGTATCGCCACGAAAGCGGGCTTCCTTGAAGATGGGTATGCTGAGCGTGCCGACCGCGTCAAATGTTCCGTGATAAAGACCGTGAGTTTCGCCGGTGACTCCGTAGTCACCATCAAAGGAAAGGGTCGGGAAGCGTTCGTAGTGCGCAGCCTTCAGGTTGAGCCGGGCGGCTTCAAGCTGCTGCTGCATGGATTGGTAGTCCTGCCGGTTCTGGTAGGCCTGTAACCTGGCTTGGTCCGGCGAGAGTGTGTCCAGATCCGAGTAAGGCGAGGCATCTGTCAGCTGGATCTTCTGATCGATGGGCAGTCCTATGCGGCGCTTGAGAGCGATCAGCGATTTGTCGTACTGGTTCTGCGCGGCAATCACCTGCTGCTGCTGCTGCTGATACTGCACCCGGGCGCGTAGTTCATCGATGCGGGCGACAGTGCCGGCTTCATGCTCGGCCACCACCTGCTTCAACATCACTTCGTCCGCGCGCAACGTCGCGGTCTGGGCATCGATCTGGGCTGCGTAGGCCAGCGCCTGCAGGTAGGCATTGCCCACATTCAGGACTACCAGGCCGCGTGATGACTGGGTGTTGTAGTATGCCGCTCTTGCCTCAACCTTCGCAGATTTGTAGCGGGTCCAGTTTTCCAGGCTGAACAGCGTCTGGTCATAGGTCGCTTCAGCCTGGGTTACGTCGACGCGCACGATCAACTGCGCAGGCGTGAGGGTTGCGCCGCCGAGGATGCTCGTTAGTTCCGGCAGGAGGGCGGGCGTAAACCCTTCAGTCGCCAGGTTGAACTGGTAGACGCCCGTCGAACCCTGCGCCTTGATCACCGGCAGAAGAGGGTCGAGAGCTTCCAGCGTCTGCGCCTGGGCAGCTCGTTCCTGGGCGCGCACATTGGTCAGCGCATAGTTGGTCTTGATGCCGCGGGCGATGGCATCATCCAGCGAAAGCTGCAGCACTCCGTCGGTTGCATGGCCTTCAACGATGCTGCCGCTGTACGGGTCTGCTGCGGAACGCGCCGCGCTTTGCAGGTCAATGGTTGCGGATTGCGTGGGAGGCTGCGTGTTCTGCGGCGATGTGGTCGCAGTCGGCGAAGCAGCCGGCGTAGCCGAAGCGCTGGTTTGTGTCGCCTGCGTCGCACTGGTTTCTGCACCCGGAGTCGACTGCGCGCGGAGAGCAGTGGATGCCAGCGAGAGCAGCAATATGGGTGCCGCCAGTGCGGCTGCTCCTCTTCGAACAGGGGCGGTCCAGCGCCATGAGTTCTGCTGCCGGATCTGTTTCTTCACGTTCGCGCGTACCTTCCTCAAAAAACGTTGCCGTGCCGGCATCTGCCGTGCTTCTCGTTAGATCAGCAATCGGACGGATGGTTGCCAAAGTTTTCGCAGCAACTGCGTGCTCAGGTGCTCGTTTCAACCCTTTGCCAGGTCATCCGGGCCCATTTTGCGCCCCTGGTGGTCGAAAGCAGTCCGAATAGGCCGATGCGTGCGTGCCTGAGACGCCGGTAGGGCAGCTTACAAACGAAAGGATATTACGTCTGTGAAACTGGCAGGCATTTCAAAAGCAACAACCCGGGGTGCACCCACATCGTACTAATCAGGAAAAACGCGGACACAATTGATCCGCAAACGCTGTAACCCTTTTGGATATTGGTAGGAAATGCGGCGTATGTAACCTGAAGTGGATGAAATTATGGTGAATCACTCTAAAATCCGCCTGGTAGTCGTCAGCTCGCGTCGCAGCCGTCGCGAAGCAGTGCTGCGTTGTGTGAAGGGCGATTTTGTTGTGTCTGAATCGACCAGTATGGAGAACATTGCACGGGACGTAAAAGCGAGCGGCGCGCAGGCGGTGCTACTCGTGCAGCCGGAGCTGCACGAATTGATGTCTGAGTACCTCGCTGTACCCGACGGCCCGTCAAGAGTTCCGGTCATAGCGATCGGCCGGCGTGGCGCGAAAGCAGTCAGTGACCGGATCACGCTGGGCGGTCTGGCCGGCTACCTGCCCCTGCAGGATCTGGATTGCCTGCCAGTACTCGTGAAACGTGTCCTTGCGAAGCCGGTACAAAATCGTCCTGAGCAGGGAATTGCTCTTTCGACAGAGTCTCTGCGTGAATGCCAGAAGCTGATCTCCATTGGCCGCCTGACAGCCGAAATCGCACACGAGATCAACAATCCGCTTGAGTCGGTCGGCAACCTGCTGTACCTGGCGCAGGCTGAAGCCAACCTGACGCCCAAGGCCGTCGAGTACCTGCGCGGGGCCGAGCGCGAGCTTGCGCGCGTCGTTCAGATCAGTAAGCAGACTCTGTCATTCCATCGCGAGAGCCATCAGCCGACCTCAATCCGGATGGCAGACCTGATGGAAGAGGTCGTCGATCTCTACAGTCGTAGGATAGGTAATAAGAAAATTGACCTGATCCGTGAGTACAGAAGCGCAGAAGGTCTGAACGCGCTGCCCGGTGAAATTCGACAGGTCATTTCGAACCTGGTCACGAATGCGATTGAAGCGTCTGCACAAGGCGGAAGGTTACGGCTTCGCATCCGGTCCGGCCACAAATTTACCGACGGACACAGAGTTGACGGCTTGCGGATTACGGTTGCTGATACAGGCTCGGGCATACCGGAAGAAGCACGTAAAAGGCTTGGCGAATTGTTCTTCACAACCAAGGGTCAGGCGGGTACTGGCCTGGGGCTTTGGGTGACGCGTTCCATCATCAACCGGTATGGCGGGACCATCTTCCTGAAGTCCTGCACCGGGCGAACCCACGGTACGGTGTTCCACATTTTTCTGCCCTTCGAGCGTCCGGTGCCCCTGCGCCGGGAGCCGAAGGTGGTCAACGGGTCTTCCTTCGACGCGGGCATCAGCAGACGCGCGAATGTGCGGCAGATCTCGGATCATCCTGCACATTCCGACAACAAGTCGGGGTCGCGGCAGGCAGTCGTGCTCGGTCACATCGGCGAATCCCAGGAAAAAGCACGGGGTTAGCCGTTCCGGCTGGCAACATCAGGCGACGTCTGTTCCTTCGAATTGTGGAACGTCCTAAAATGGGGAATGCCTCCCTTTAGGATCGTACATACGGTCTGCTCACACGACTGCCCTGACTCCTGCGCGGTGATGGTTACCGTGGATGGTGCCGGCCGAGCCCTGAAGGTTGAAGGCGACGTGACGCACCCGGTAACAAAAGGATTTCTCTGCGGCAAGGTAGCTAAGTACCTGGACCGCGTTTATTCCCCTGATCGGCTCCAGTTCCCCATGCGCCGCAAAGCCGGAGTCGCGAAGGGATCACTGCCGCAGGGTGAAGAATTGAACGCCTTTGAACGAGTGAGCTGGGACCAGGCACTCGATACCATCGCTACCCGGCTCGCTGCAATCCGCGACACCTATGGCCCGGAATCGATCCTGCCGTATTCCTACGCGGGCACGATAGGGACGCTGGGATATGGCTCGATGGACCGCCGCTTCTTCCACCGGCTCGGTGCGTCGCAACTGGACCGCACCATCTGCGCCACTGCCGGCGGCGATGCCTTCCTGACTGTCTACGGCAAAAAGCTCAGCACCGATACAGAAGACTTCCATCGGGCGCGGCTGATCATCGCCTGGGGCGCCAATGTGCATGGCAATAATGTGCACCTGTGGCCGCAGATTGAAGAAGCGCGGCGAAACGGTGGGCGTCTCTTCGTCATTGATCCCTACAGTACGCGGACCGCGAAATTAGCACACTGGCATATTGCGATCCGGCCCGGAACAGACACTGCACTTGCACTCGGCATCATGCAGGTCATCTTCGCTGAAGACCTCCAGGACGATGCCTACATCGCCGCGCATACTCACGGTTTCGAGGCACTGAAGGCGCGCGCGGCTGAATATCCGCCGGAGCGTGTTTCTGCCATCACGGGCATAGCTGCTGAAGACATCATCCGGCTGGCCCGCGAGTATGCGACGACCACGCCCGGGGTCATCCGGATGAATTACGGCGTGCAGCGATCCCAGAATGGCGGGACGGCGGCGCGGGCCATAGCGATGTTGCCGGCACTCACCGGCGCATGGCTGCATCGCGGCGGCGGTCTGCAGTTATCGACGAGCGGGGCGTTTAAATTTGACGGCCAGGCGCTGGAGCGGCCTGACCTGATGCAGGCGAGTCCGCTTGGCCGGGCGGCGCGAATCGTCAATATGTCGCAACTTGGCGCAGCACTGACGACGCTGGGTGAAGCGGGCGATAGGGGCAATCCGCGCGTGCATGCGCTGTTCGTCTATAACTGCAACCCAGCGGCGATCGCGCCGAACCAGAATGCAGTTCTGGCGGGGATGATGCGGCCCGACCTCTTCACCGTTGTGCATGAACAGTTCTTCACGGATACGGCCGATTATGCGGACATCCTGCTGCCGGCGACCAGCTTCCTCGAACATACGGACATGCAGGGCGCGTATGGGCATTACTATGTTCAGCTATCGGAGCAGGCGATTGACCCAGTGGGTGAATCGCGCTCGAATGTCTGGCTCTATGGTCAGCTGGCACAGCGCATGGGGTTTACAGAAGACTGCTTTCGCGACACGCCCGAGCAGATGATCGAGCAGGCCCTGCGCACCGCGGACGATCCCGCTTTTCCCCAGATGCACGGAATAACGCTCGAAGCACTTCGCAAACATAAACGGATGCGTCTGAAGCTGCCGGAGGATGGGGAGGGTTTTCTGCCTTTTTCCGACGGCGTGTTCCCGACCATGTCCGGGAAAATCGAACTCTATTCGGAGTCGCTGGCAGCGCACGGGCTTGATCCGCTGCCAGCCTTCGTTGCGGGGACAGAGTCTCGTCACTCCGAGAAAAGAGATGGCCGCGCGGCGTACCCGCTGGAGTTTCTGCCGCGCAAGGCTGACAACTATATGAACTCGACCTTTGCGAACCTGCCGTGGCATCAGCGCATGGAAGCATCGACCGCCGGCGCGCTTGAAATGCACCCCGATGATGCGGAGGCGCGGGGCATCGCGACCGGCGACACGGTCGAAGTTGTGAATGACCGCGGGTCGATGCGGCTACGGGCCATGGTCGGGACGTCTCTGGCTTCGTCAGTGCCCGCCGGCGTAGTAGCGGGACGCTTGTCGTGGAACAAGCTTTCGGGTGGTGGCAATGTGAATGCGCTCACGTCAGAGACGCTGACGGACATCGGCCGGGGCGCCACGTTCTACTCGACACTGGTGGAAGTGCGGCTGCTCAGGACGGCAGACCACAATGCGGCCCGGAGCAGCTTCGAAAATCGCAGGAGCGACCTGCCGGGCACGGCAGAAACGCACACTGTCCGGTAGACTGCAGGAGGGCACTGCTCGTTTTGCAGGGCGAGCCGTTCGAGGCGGTTCGTCGAAGGGGTTCGTCGAGGCAGGCGTCAAAGCAGGCGTCGAGGTAGGCAGGGAGAACAGCGTGCCGCAGGAAGCCGGGTTCCAGTGCGCAGGGTGTGGCGAGTGGAATGAGACCGCTGTCGATGAATCAGCAGGCGGACGGCAGCAATATGTCGAAGATTGCCAGGTGTGCTGCAAGCCGAATGTACTCGACATCCGGTGGGAGCAGGGCGATGGCGCGTACAGCATTCGGGCGGAGCTGGAGAGTTGAGCACCACTCCTGCGTAGCTTTTCCGTTGATTTGGTGCCGGCTGACCTCTTCCGCAAGAAAGGGCCAACCGGCAGGGAAACGGGAAGGGCAACATAACAGGAGTACTGCTTGGAGCTTCGCGTAAAAGCGTGGGCAGCAGCAAGGCGCCACCGTCGGAGCGTGAGTTGGGGAGTGAGTGCTCTGTCACATATAATCGCTCTTTCCACCAGAGTGTCCGATTTTTCGTTGCAGTGAGGGTGTGCTTATCTTTTCCGTAAATCCCTGGAGCCTCGGCTCCCAGAGCAAGCTCCAACAAAAAGTACGCCCGTATTGGCAACGAGTGTTCAGATACGTAGCGATGTTCCTCCTGTGCTGCTGCGCCCTACCGGCCATTGCACAGCAGGCGCCAGACACGGTTTCCGAAATTCGCGTCATCGGCAATCGCAAGATTCCCAAGGACACGATCCTGGCCCGGATGTTCACGCATGTCGGCGAACCCTACGATGCCGCGACCGTTGAGCAGGGCTTCAATTCGTTGTGGAACACCGGCTATTTTGAAGATGTCCGTATTGAGCGTGAAGACACCGCCAAGGGCGTCATCCTGGACATTTTCGTGCGGGAAAAGCCGACCATCCGGGATATCACCTATAAGGGCGCAAGTTCTGTTTCCACCTCGGATATTCTCGATCGCTTCAAGAAAGAAAAAGTCGGTCTGACGGTTCAGAGCCAGTATGATCCGACGCGCGTAGCCCGCGCCGAAACTGTTCTGCGCGAGCTGCTCTCCGAACACGGCCACCAGTTTGCGAAGGTCACGGAAAACGTCAAAACCATTCCGCCGGCTTCAGTAAGTATCGAGTTCAACATAAAGGAAGGCCCGACCGTGAAGGTCGGCAAAATCACCTTCACCGGCAATGATCATGTTCCGGCCCGCAACCTGAAAGCGGCGATGCGGAACCTGAAGCCGATCGGCATTCCACACTCCATCTTCCTCGAAGACCTGTTCGCCAAGACCTACGACGCGAGCAAGCTGGAAGAGGATGCGTACCATGTGACGACAGCGCTGCAGGACAAGGGCTATTTTCGTGCCGTCGTCGGGAGTCCGGACACCCGCATCCGCAATGAAAATGGCCTGTCACTGTTCACTTTTCGTCCGAAGACGGGCAAACGCATCGATATCCATCTGCCGATTGAAGAAGGCGACAGGTACCGGCTGGGCGGCATCAACTTCACCGGCAACAAGGCCGTAACCAATGTGAAGGCATTGCGCGCACAGTTCACCACGAAAGACGGCGATTACTTCAACTACACGGCGACCGGCAAGGGCCTCGAGAATCTGCGCAAGGCTTATGGCCACCTGGGGTACATCAATTTCACTGCTATTCCTACACCTCGCGTCGACCAGGCTAAGAAGCTGGTGTATCTCGACATCGATATCGACGAAGGCAAGCCGTTCAAAGTGTCGCGCATCGAGTTCACCGGGAACACGGTCACGCGCGACCGCGTCATCCGTCGCGAACTGCTGCTGGAAGAAGGTTCGGTCTACGACAGCACGGCGTGGGAGACCAGCCTGCTCCGTTTGAACCAGCTCGACTACTTCGACCCGTTGAAGGTAGAGACGGATTCGACAACGACCCAGGATCCTGACAACGGCACAGTTTCGCTGCTGTTGAAGGTACATGAGAAGGGCAAGAACGCGATCGGCCTGAATGGCGGCGTGAGCGGCCTCTCCGGTTCGTTCCTCGGCCTGAACTATCAGACGAACAACTTCCTGGGACTCGGCGAAACACTGAGCGTGCAGGCGAACATCGGCAACCTGTCGCGCACATTGACCTTCGGGTTTACGGAACCTTACCTGCGCAACAAGCCGTTGACGCTGGGCTTCCAGGTCTTCTCGCGGAAGACCGATTTCAATTCTTCGAAAAGCTACCAGATTGCGACTGGCGGCGGTAACCTGCCGGCTTCGCAGCAGTCGCTGGTCCAGAACTACAACCAGAACACGACTGGTACGACAGTTTCCATAAGCTATCCGTTGCGCCGGCATGCGTTCCAGCGCATCGGTGCGACCTACAGTTTTGACGATGCGTCGGTAAAGACCTTCAGCCCGGCTTCGCAGAACCTGTTCCAGACACTGGCTTTCCGCAGCGGCATCCAGGGGCAGAATTCCTTGGAAGGCATCTACACCAGCGCGCTGTCGCTGAGCTATGAGTACAACAAGATCGGTAACCCGTATCGACCGCGCGATGGAGCCTCACTATCGGCGGCACTGGAAATCGCCGGATTAGGCGGTAATGTCCGCTTCTTCCGCCCAGTCGTGGTGTACAAGCGCTTTCTGCCGGTGAAGGGTTTCCGTCCTAACAAGGAAGGGCGCAACGTCTTTGGTTACCGCTTCCAGCTTTCGTATGTACAGGGATTTGATGGCGACGTAGCCCCGCCGTTCAACCGCTTCTTCGCTGGTGGCGAAGCAGATCTGCGCGGCTTTGATATTCGTTCTGCGACGCCGTACGCATTCATTCCGACCCGGGTGCCGTTCCAGCTCACGAATCCTGATGGCAGCGGCGTGCCGCGCGATCCGACCAATACCTCGCTCGGAAACATCACCATACCGCTGCCGGTTTACGGCATTGTCTCCGTCGGCGGCGATACCAGCTTCGTCAACAACCTGGAGTACCGTATCCCGGTCGCAGGCCCGGTCGACTTCCACATTTTTAACGACTTCGGCATCAATATCGCGGCTAGAAAATCCCAGCTGCGGGAGAGCCCGGAGGGTGCGGATTCACTCAACTCCCCGCTCTACGGCTGCCCGGACTACGTGAACGGCGCCTGCATCGGCGGCGTCCAGGTGCAGTTTGATACCCGTATCCGGCCGATCTACGGAACCAATCTTGTCCCGCGTGATTCGATCGGTGCGGAGATCGGCGGCATGCTGCCAATCATCCACGCGCCGGTGCGCCTCTACTACGCGTATAACCCGCTCAAGCTGGCGACCACGTTCCAGGGTGAGAACCTGATCACCCGCGGGATGTTCCCCGCCGGCGGTGCAGGCGATTACAGCTACCAGCAGGCCGAGCAGTTGTATGGTTCGAGCTACCAGCTGCGCGAACCGACAAAGACGTTCAGGCTGTCCGTCAGCACCACGTTCTAAAGGCTGAAGATCGCATGAAAATGCAGACTGGGAAGGCAGAAAAGGCCCTTCCCGGTTTGCAGGTTTCATGCCACATCCCTATAATTCGCTTAGTTCCTGATAAGTCCTGTGGCTCCCTGTGTGCACGTTCCTGCCCCCTTTTCTGAAAAGGACGATGCAATGTTGGAAAGAGTGGGCTGGGAATAGAGCATTTTCACTGTGCGTGCGTTGCGGAGAGAGGCAATTGGCTGGCTTTGCCTGAAAAGAAAGTCACTTTGTATGTCTCTCGAAACACCACGGCCACTGTGTAAATGCGTTAACCGTGGAGCAGCGTCACGAAGCCGCCGAGCAGGCGAGCGACCTGACTAGAAGACGAAACTTAAGGAGTTTCCTATCAACATGAAGCGTTCTGTATCCGCTATCTGCCTGCTTGCGTCTGCCTACGGCATGACCGCGCTGGCGCAAACCGCATCGATTCCTTCCGCACCCGCGGGTGCTGCTCCCGCAGCGCCGGCCGGACCCACCAAGGTTGGCATCATCTTCTTCGAGCCCGCACTGGCTGCCACCAACGAAGGTCAGCGTGACCTGAACCAGCTGCGCACGAAGTATGAGCCGCGCCAGGCGCAGTTGAAGACACTGAGCGATGAAGTCGAAGCCTTGAAGAAGTCGCTTCAGACCTCCGGTTCTACCCTGAGCGATGCCGAGCGTGCTGCCAAGACCAAGAGCATCGACGAGAAGGATAAGCAACTGCAACGTGGTGTGCAGGAACTGCAGTCGGATGAGCAGTCGGACGAGAATGACTTTGTGCAGACGCTTGAGCCGAAGCTGTTCAAGATGGTGCAGGAGTATGCCACGCAGAATGGCTACACGGTAGTTCTGGACGCAACCCCTCCACAAGGCCAGCAGCAGCAGGTGCCCACAGTCTTGTGGGCCAGCGAAGGCGCAAACATTACACAGGCGGTGGTCCAGGCCTACAACACGGCTTCCGGTGTTCCAGCCCAGCCGGCTCCGGCTCCATCGACGGCGCCCCGTTCTACGACTCCGCGGTCGACCACGCCTCGCAGCACCACTCCCGCACCCAAAACTCCGCCCAGCCAGTAAGACTGAAGCGAGCACAACGACTGTTGCCCGGCTGTAACAGCAACAGGCCGGAAGTACCAGGCAGACACGAGGGACCAGCGCCAGATGCTGGTCCCTCGCGTCGTTCAGACAGCCTGTGGGAAAAAGTGTGGAAAGAAAATGCTGTCGACGTCCACGGCACCTTCCGCGACACCCAACGGCCTCTTCGCCGGGGCGCTTGACGTCGAGAATAGCCTCTGTTTATAGGCAGTTGCGAGCATCCGTTGAAAATGAACACAGAATTGTGCGGCCCGGTGAGCCGCGCGCGTCAGGATTGTACATTTCCACAATTCGTGATTATCGGCAGGTTACAACTGTCACTTTGATGTGTCTTCGCCCACCTTCAAAACAGCCAGGAAAGCCTCCTGCGGGATGTCAACTTTGCCAATACGCTTCATCCGCTTTTTGCCTTCCTTCTGCTTCTCGAGCAGCTTGCGTTTCCGGCTGATATCGCCGCCGTAACATTTGGCAATAACATTTTTGCGGATGGCCGCGACTGTCTCCCTGGCGACTACTTTTGAGCCGATCGCAGCCTGGATCGCGACTTCGAACATCTGTCGCGGTATCAATTCGCGCATCTTAGAGACCAGCGCGCGCCCGCGATCGTAGGCGAAATCGCGGTGGACGATGATCGAAAGTGCATCCACTGGTTCGCCGGCGATCAGGATATCCAGTTTCGACATGGGCGAGACCCATCTGCCGGCCAGTGAATAGTCGAGTGAGGCATAGCCGCGCGAGACCGACTTCAGCCGATCGTAGAAATCGAGCACGATCTCGTTCAATGGCAGTTCGTAAGTGAGCATGACGCGCGTCGGTGTTACGTATTCAAAGTTTTTCTGCTTGCCACGCTTTTCTTCAACCAGTTTAAGGATGCCGCCAACGTATTCCTCGTTGGTCAGGATGCGCGCCTCGATGATCGGTTCTTCAATTTTCTCGATCTCGCTTGGATCGGGCCAGCGCGATGGGTTATCCACTTCCTTTACAGAACCGTCGGTGAGCGTAATCAGGTAGCGCACGCCAGGCGCCGTCGTAATCAGGTCCAGGTCGAACTCACGCTCCAGCCGCTCCTGGATAATCTCCATGTGCAGCAGGCCGAGAAAGCCGCAGCGGAAGCCGAAGCCGAGTGCAGCGGAGCTTTCGGGCTCGATGGTGAACGATGAATCGTTCAGCCGCAGTTTCTCGAGGGCATCACGTAACAGTGTATGTTCGTGCGAATCGACCGTGTAAAGCCCGGCGAAGACCATCGACTTAATGTCTTCGAATCCCGGCAGCGCCGAGGCTGCCGGGCGGGCATCTTCGGTAACAGTGTCGCCGATTTTAGTATCAGCTACGTTTTTGATAGTCGCGACAAAGAACCCGACTTCGCCGGCGGTCAGTTCGCCGATCTCGACCGGCTTCGGGGTCAGGACGCCGAGCGATTCGACATCGAAGGTCTTGCCATTCGACATCAGGCGGATCTTCATCCCCTTGCGCAGACGGCCGTGGATGATACGGGCCAGTACGATGACGCCGCGGTAGGGATCGAACCACGAATCGAAAATCAATGCCTGCAGGGGTGCGTCGATCAGGCCCTGCGGCGGCGGCAGACGCTTGACGATGGCTTCAAGAATGCTCTCGACCCCAAGGCCGGTCTTCGCACTCACGGCAATGGCATCCGTCGCGTCGAGGCCAACAGCGCTCTCGATCATCTCCTGCGTTCGCGTAATGTCGGCGCTCGGCAGATCAATCTTGTTGATGATCGGAATGATCTCGAGTCCATTGTTGATGGCCAGGAAGGCATTTGCCAGCGTCTGTGCTTCGACGCCCTGCGTGGCATCGACGACCAGCAGCGCTCCTTCGCAGGAAGCGAGCGAGCGGGAGACTTCGTAAGAGAAGTCGACGTGGCCGGGCGTGTCGATCAGGTTGAGCTGGTAGATTTCGCCGCTCTCCGCCTTGTATGCCATGCGGACGGAGTGGGCCTTGATAGTGATGCCGCGTTCGCGCTCGAGGTCCATCGCATCGAGTACCTGCGCCTGCATCTCGCGCGCCGTCAGTGAACCAGTCAGTTCAAGCAGGCGGTCAGAGAGTGTGGACTTGCCATGGTCAATGTGCGCGATGATCGCGAAATTTCGGATGTGGCTGATTTCCATCGTTGATTGTCGGAGGAGTTTTCCTTGCGTGCTGCCTATGTGCAATTACGTCTGCCGGAAGCTTGAGTTTACCATCCATACGCGTGGTCACCGCACGAGGCTCGCAGCACCATACAATGACGTTGGCACTCGTAACACGGCACATGGGAAAAACAAGAGACTCTATTCAGGGCGTGGGCATGCGCATCGCGATAGGTGCGGGCGCGTGCAGCCTGCTGCTACTGCTGGCCGGATGTCCGCAGGATGGCCAGACTGCATCCTCCAGCGCCTCTCCACACGCGACGGCCCCGGCGCTTGCCGGCAACACTGCTGCCCAGGGGCAACCTGGTCGCAGACCTGCGCAGACCTCGCAGAGTACGCCGCTTGAAGCAAAACCGACGCCTTCTGCGGATGACGGCTCGACTGCGCGCGAGCAGGCGCTGATCCATGAAGTGGAGCGGCTCTATCAGAGTGGTATGCAGCACTACAGCGCAGGGGAATTAGGGCCGGCCCGGAGTGACTTCGATCGTGCGGTCGACTTTATGCTGACCAGCGGCTTTGACCTGAAAGCGGGCACCGGGATTGGCGCCGAGTTTGAACATATCGTCGACGCAGTGAACACGCTCGAACTCGATTCACTGCGTCAGGGGAATGGATTCGCGCCGCTGCAGAAAGATGAGCAGACACCGGTCGACCTGGCCAACGATGTCACCTTCCCGGTCGATCCGAACGTCAAGGCCGCAGCAGAAGCCGAGTTGAAGACGACCCAGTCTGATCTGCCACTCGTCATCAATGACGCGGTCGCCAGCTACATCAACTTCTTCTCGAACACTGGTGCGGGCCGCGGCACAATCATCAATTCACTCACCCGCGCCGGCCGGTACAAGGCCATCATCCAGAAAACTTTGCAGGAGGAAGGCGTCCCCCAGGATCTGATCTACCAGGCGATTGCTGAATCCGGCTTCCGTCCGCAGGCACTGAACGCGCGCACCGGCGCGGCAGGCATGTGGCAGTTCATGCCCTTCAACGATTACGGATTGACACGCACTGCCTGGTACGACGAAAGGTTTGATCCGGAAAAGTCGACGCGTGCCTACGCCCGCGAGATCAAGAAAATGTACAACCAGCTCGGCGACTGGTATCTCGCCATGGCCGGTTACGACTGGGGTCCAGGCAATGTACAGCGTGCCGTGCAGCGGACGGGCTATGCGGATTTCTGGGAGCTGTACCGGCGCAATAACCTGCCGGCAGAAACCAAGAACTACGTGCCGATCATTCTGGCCGCAGCCATCATGGCAAAGAACCCGCAGCAGTATGGGCTCACGAATGTGATTCCGGATGCTCCGCTGATCACGGATACGGTGACAGTAAACACGGCCACCGATCTTCGCCTGGTGTCGGACATCGTCGGCGCGCCGGTACAGGAGATCGCTGCTATCAATCCCGCGCTGCTGCGTACCAGCACGCCGCCTGATACCGCCTATCCACTGCATCTCCCGGCAGGTACGAAAGACCTCTTTACGCGCACCATCGCGGTTGTGCCTGAGGACAAGCGTGCGACCTGGCGGTATCACAAGCTGCAGCCTGGAGACACTCTGGATGCGATCGCGCGCAGCTATCACGTGACTGCGGCGGAGATCGCGTTCGTGAACCAGATCCAACCGGATGCTGATCTTGCGTCGGCAAATTCGCAGATCGATGCACTGGTGATTCCAGTTGCGCCGGTGGCGACGACTGCGCACAACAACACGCGTTATCGAGTGCAGCGCGGCGATACCCTGGTGACAGTAGCCGATCGTTTCGATGTTACGCCGGAGCAGCTGCGTCGATGGAATCATCTGCGCGCTGGCAGTGTGGTCGCAGGGAAATATCTCTTCGTTGCAGAGCCGGCGCATATCGCCGTGCGCGCGAAAGGCCGTGGCGGAGCGGCTTCGCGAGCATCAAGCAGGAGTCGAGTATCTGCTGGACGGCGTGCGTCAACATCCTCATCACGCGCGTCTTCGAAGAAGACAGCAGCGCATGCAATGAATCATGCGAAGGAACAGACATCGAAAAACGCGCACACGTCCTCAAAGAAAACATTGCATAGAAAGTAGTAGGGAAATGCAGTGATGAGGATTTTCTTTTAGAGGTAGCGCACTTCATACTTGCGTTCAGTGGCGGGTCGTTGCATGCTGTTGCTATAATCCGCGCCGCAGCTGTATCGCACAATTGTGTGTAGCAGGATTAAAAGCTCTGGAGGTATCAATGCAGGACGAGCACAGGATGTATGCGATGGCCGGAGAATTCGAACCGGAAACCGACGATCTCTCAGACGAAGTAGAAGATGGTTTCGATGATGAGGAAGACGAAGAAGAGGAAACAAGCGTGACTTTGTCTTCACCGGCAGTGCCGTCTGCAACAGCGGAGACGCCTGGAGATGAGGCCGCTCCCGCGGTGAGCAAGCCGGCAAAGAAGGCACCAGCCAAGAAACCCGCTGCGAAGAAAGCACCAGCCAAGAAGGCGGCCGCGAAGAATTCTCCTATTAAGTCATCGGCGAAAAAAGCCGTCACGAAGTCTGCCGCGAAAAAGGGCGCAACCAGCGGCAGTAAGGCCACCAAAAACGTGGCTACTAAAAAAGGCGCCAGCACCAAAAAATCAACAAAACGAGGTAAGAACTTGGCAGCAGTAAAGAAGACAGCAACGAAGAAGGCGCCGGCGAAGAAGTCCGCAGCAAAGAAATCGCCGGCAAAGAAGACGGCAGCGAAAAAGGCTCCGGCTAAGAAAACCGCAACCAAGAAGACGGCAGCGAAAAAGGCTCCGGCTAAGAAGAAGTCAGCAAAAAAGGCAACCAAGTAAACAGGCAAACGTAAGACAGGCAAGCAAAAAAGCCCGGCTCTCAGCCGGGCTTTTTTGCGTCTGAAAGTTGGTGCCCGTCCCGCAGTCTGCCTCCGGCGGCTCCTGCGCGGACCGCGGGACGAGCCCTGTAAGCGGACGAAACAAAAGCCACCAAGGTTTGCTCCTTAGTGGCTCTTGATCAGTCTTTACTATGCGAAGCGACTCGCCGTACGTAGTACCCGTACGCGCAGTACCTAGCTTTTGCTTTCGGCGGAGTGGAGGGCGTCCAGGACTTCCTGGCTGTGCTTGGAGGGATCAACGCCCGTCCATACTTTGACGATCTTGCCTTGCGGATCGATCAGGAAAGTATTGCGCTTGGCGATCTTCATGCCCATGTAGTTGGCGAGCGAGCCGTACTGCGGCACTACTTTCTTGTCAGGATCGGCAAGCAGTTTGAAGGTAAGGCCATCCTTGGTGCAGAACGCTTTGTGGCTGTCGACTGTGTCGACGCTTACGCCGAGAATCACGGCA
The DNA here is from genome assembly GCA_963692885.1 of Acidobacteriaceae bacterium. Classification (GTDB taxonomy): domain Bacteria; phylum Acidobacteriota; class Terriglobia; order Terriglobales; family Acidobacteriaceae. The sequence goes on along the minus strand of OY843586.1, from coordinate 4,059,573 downwards.
TGCGCTGCGTCGAAGGAGCTCTGGTCCTTCTGGAAGTTATGCGCTTCGAGTGTGCAGCCGGAGGTCTGGTCTTTTGGATAGAAGTAGAGCACGACCCATTTACCGCGATAGCTGTCCAGGCTGATGGGGGAGCCATCCTGCGAGGGCAGGGTAAAGGTGGGCGCCATCTGGCCAACCTGCGGCATGGGGTCATCGGCGCGCGAATGGCGAACAGCAACAAGGGCCACCGCAATCACTGCGATGACGACGGCGGTAACGGCGGACAATCTGAAATTCTGCATGCTCAAACTCCTCGGAGGTGTGCCTTGGTTCTTCGAAATGCGTGGAGCAGGTTTGGGCACAGGCTCAGCACCTTTGTACCCTATCCCGCAAAGCGCTGCCACACGACGGTCTTTGCGGCACACAGACCGGCCGCCGGTTTTGTTCAGGAGACAGGAGTGTTCTGGCTGGAAATGATCGCGATGCCAGCCTCATCCGCCAGCGCACGCAGGCGTTCCTGGTCGAAGATAAGCGTGCGCCCCGCTTCGAGCGAAAGGCAGGTCGCTTTGGCCTTCGCCATGGTCTCGATGGTCGCGATGCCGATCACCGGCACATCGAAGCGCAAATCCTGTTTAGGCTTGGCAATCTTTACTACTGTGAGAGACCGCTCGAGCGTGGAGGCATCGCCCTCCATCGTGGCCAGCAGTGCACCTGCGCGGGCGATGGTAGCGTCAGTCCCTTCCATGGCTTCGACGGCTACGCAGGCCAGGCTGGCAATCACCACCGTCTGCCCGATGTCAAAGCCGGCGATGCCCGTGGCGACGTTGCGTCCGTAGGCTATGTCGGCTTCTTCAGCCGCAGTCGGTGCACGCTTCGTCAGGACGCCGGGCCGGGCGAGCATCGGTTCAAGGTAAGCAGTGGATGAAACGAGTTCGATGCCTTCATCTCTCAGCACTTTCGCGATGGCGCCCAGCAGCATGTCCGTATTACGAGTACGCAGGTTCAGCAGTAGTTTGGCGAGACGCCAGTCTGGACGGATGCTCGAGAAAATCTGCTTGTGCTTCACCTGGCCAGCCATCACGGCTTCTTTGACGCCTTCACGCTGAAAGGTCTCGATGAGCCGCGAGAGTTCACCGAGCGAAAACCAATGGACGGTGATGCCGCTGTCCGCAAGCGCGCGCGCCTCGATTTCGCGATCGGTCTCTTCCTTGATCGCTGCGACGACGACGGGACGGCCGGTCGCGCGTGCGGCATCGAGCAGCAGGAAAGGGAATCGGCCATTGCCGGCAATGAGTCCGAGCTTGTGGTCGGCCTGCATCGTTATTTGATGATGCCGCGTTCAGCAGCAGCGATGAACTCGATCAGGTAAGCGACGTGCTCGGTCTGTTCTTCGCTGCGTAGTTGCTCGAGCGCTTCCCGCGTATTCTTCTTCGAAGAGATCAGCACCCGGTATGCATGCTGCAGTGCGCGCAGTTGTTCGCGTGTAAAGCCGCGGCGTTCCAGACCCACTTTGTTCAGGCCATAGGCATGCACATCGCGCTTCGCGGAAGTGAGCGAGAACGGGAGAACATCCTGGGTGATGGTTGTACCGCCGCCGATATAGGCGTAGCGACCGATGCGGCAGAACTGGTGGACAGGGCAGAGCGCACCGACGACCGCAAAGTCCTCCACCGTTACATGCCCCGCCAGGGTGGCGGCATTTGCCAGGATACAGCCGTTGCCGATGTGACTGTCATGGCCGATGTGCGTGTAGGCCATGATGAGGCAGCCGCTGCCGACATGTGTAGTGCCGCCGCCACCGCCGGTGCCGCGCGAGATGGTAACGTATTCGCGGATGGAATTGTCGTCGCCTATGACCAGCTTCGTCGGTTCGCCGGCATATTTCAGATCCTGCGGCGCAATGCCGAGACACGCGAATGAGAAGACCTTGTTGCGTGCGCCGAGGGTCGTGTGTCCATCAAGTACGACATGCGAGACCAGTTCGCAATTCTCGCCGAGCACGACATGTGACCCGACCGTGCAATACGGCCCGATCATGCACGACTCAGGAATAACAGCACCCTCTGCGACGATAGCAGTCGCGTGAATGCTCACCCTTGCGTCACCGGTTCCAGGACCGGTTCGGCAGTCTTCTCCTGAACTGTCGACGCCTTCCGTTCGCGCGGCACAATCTGGCAGCGGATGATGGCTTCGCAGACTACCTTGCCATCCACAAAGGCGCGGCCCTGCATGCGTCCTCCGCGGCGGCTGTATTGCAGCACGTCCACTTCAAGCCGCACCTGGTCGCCAGGCACGACGGCCCGGCGGAACTTGGCCTCTTCAATGCCGGTGAAGAACAGCAGCTTGTTCTCGCGGTCGGGAACTTCTGTCAACATCAGCACGCCGCCAGTCTGCGCCAGTGCTTCGACAATCAGTACGCCGGGCATGATGGGGTACGAAGGAAAGTGGCCCTGGAAGAACGACTCGTTGATGCTCACGTTCTTGATGGCCACGATGCGCTCACGCGGCTTGAACTCTACGATGCGATCAATGAGCAGAAACGGGTAACGATGCGGGAGCAGTGCCATGATCTCGTTGATATCGAGGATCGGTGCTGTCCCGGTAGTTTCGACGGTGGCGTTAGGGTTTTCAGTATCCATGGCGGCGATTCGAGTATAAACCGCTGAAGCTCGCTACAGCCCTGTTACGGCTCACTTCGAAGGGCTTTGCGCCTGTTTCTTCGCATCCTTTTTGTCGACTTTCTGGAGCGCTACATCGGGATCGAACATAGCCGGCGGCACCGGCCCGGCGTACGTAGCGTTGTAGAGAAACCGCTGGCTCACCATGTCGTCATTATGAATGCGGGTAACACTGAACGGCGTTTGAATGCCGTCGATGTTGTGGTAAAGCTCGTATTCGTCAGCATCCACGTTCTCATCCTTGTACAGCGGGTCGCGCCAGGTGAAGCTGCGCCGAATGGGCAGGTGCGTCTGTGCGTCCAGGTCAAGGGTTATGTTGTCATTGCTGGTCGAGATGAGCGTGACCCGGTCGACCAGGTGCCGTTCCACCGTCGTCTGGCCGCCATTCTCAAGCAGCGTGCCCGGATCCTTCATCCACTGACGTATTGCGATCTCGATAGAGTGATTGCGGCGCCTGATCGCGTCCTCCACGTCCTTCTGCGGAATGGGGCTCTTGCCCTTGTAGGTCACTTCCCAGCCTTCGTTGCCGTTGATGATCTCGACTACATCATGCTTCTTGCCGAGCTCGGTGCGGTCTTTGTCGGGATACGCGTGATAGGCGACGTAGTCGGAGGTGGCCCCGGTCGGCTTGCCCTTGTAAAAGCCGGCGATACGTCCCGCGGTCTGGTAGCCGGGCAGGTTCAGCCACTTGTCCCCGCCAAGCGCCTGCACCATTTCGTCGAGCAGTGCATGCACCTTCGCATCACTTGCCTGCTGCGCTTTGTCAGGAGGAGCATTGGCCGGACCCTGCGGTGGTGCGTCAATCGAATCCTGGGCGTGAGCAGAAAAAGATGCAGTGAAGAGCGCGCTTGCAAGCAGGAGCGCGAAGATAATTCGTTTAGCCAACCAGAACGGCGCCGCCATTTACGTTGAGTACCTCGCCCGAGATAAAGCCTGCCAGTGGTGTGCAGAGGAAGAGGATGGGCCCTGCAATTTCGCGCACGGTGCCGACTCTCCCTAAGGGAATCGTACCGAAAATCTTCGCGCGCGTTTTGGCGTCTTCCAGTGCTGCAGCAGACATTTCAGTCGCAACCCAGCCTGGCGCCACACAATTGACGTAAATGCCCAGGCCGGCCAGTTCGCTGGAGAGACTCTTGGTGAGTGAGATCAGCGCGCCCTTGCTGACTGCATAATCCGCATGAAAGGCCTCGCCCCTCTGCCCGGCCGTTGAACTCACCAGCACGATGTGGCCGCGACTACCGTTTGCCGCCTGCTGCTTCATGGCCGCGACCGCTGATTGCACCAGCCCGAAAACACTGTCCACATTGACGGCAAGCGTCTCCTGCCATTGGCCGTCCGACATGCTGTCGATGGGCGCATCGTGCGGCGGCCAGATGCCATGATTGACCACCAGGCTGTCGATCCTCCCCAAGGCAGCGACTGCTTTCGCGATGAGCGCACGGCCGTCCGCCGGTGTCGACAGGTCCTGCTGTATGGCGACGCAATGTTCCGCTCCGCCACATTCTTCAACCAGGGCCAGTGCGCGGTCGCGCGCGGACTTGTAGTTGAAGGCAACACGCGCGCCGGCGCCCCGGAACAGGCGCACCGTCTCTGCGCCAATGCCGCGCGAACCGCCGGTAATCAGTGCGGTCCTGCCTTCAAGCGAGAGCAGGTCGGTGGTTGCGAGCGGCGTCATGCTTCAACGCTAGCAGCCGCCCGGTCAGTCGTCGAGTCACAGAGGAGTAGAGCGCGACAACTTACACTCGCCGCGCGCCACGCGTATGTACTTGTTTGCATTTACTCCAGGCCACTACTGAATGCACTTGCATATGAGGACGCTTGGTTGTCGCCCACGATGTCGTCGTATATCCAGAGAAAGCCGCCGGTGATCCCGCATTGCGAGTGCCAGCCGTTGATGGTGCTCTGGACCTGGTTCGGCGCGTCGTTCTGGTCCCAGAGGCCGGGATAGACCGGCACGCTGCCGAAATTCCATCCCGAGCATGGATTGTTACCAGCGCCACCGGAGTAGACCTGCAGATGCACGCCATCAATCGTTCCGGGCAACTGGCTGTTCACCTGCGACACCAGTGACGTCCAGTAGCTGCTGTTGTCATAGGCGTCGGGCATCACCTTGTAGCCCAGGCTTCCCAGCATGACGGAGAACGCAGTGGTCGAAGTCAGGTCCTGGTTGTTCTCATCGTCGAAGTCGATGGCATCGAGCGACGGAATGGCGGTTTTCAGAGCCTGAAAATCCTTGTAGAGGATACTGCCGGGACCGGTGCCCTGGGAGTTCACCAGCGCCTCGACGTTCTGCCAGTCGCCAACGTTGGAAGACCCTATGCTCAACGTCACCCGCTTGACTGAGCCCTGCTTCATCGTGGCCAGGTCTGAGGGGAAGTTCGGGTAGGTCTGGTTGCCGACGTAGGCTCCATTGGAAGTCAGCGGAAACTCGCCATTCAGGTTCAGGTCGCCCGTTGATGAAACCTCGACACTCCAGACAATGACTTCGGTGAATCCAGAGCTTTCAATCTCGTTGATATTGGCAGCGACGTGCTTGTAGAGCGGACCGCCGCCGAAAATGCCGACGTAGCCACTTTGCGCCGAAGCCTCTGCGCAGGCGATGGTGCCAGCCAGAATGAGTAGCAGAAACTGCATACAGCGCGAGATCGATCGTGCGGTGGTTGATGCCTTGACGAATCGTGAAGTAGTGCGGAACGGGTGGGGGATTTCCATTCTCATCTCTTCTCCTTGGGGGAGGGACTGAAAACTGAAGACCGAAGATCGAAAACGCTGATACCCTCGACTGTCTCGAACCAGACGTCTACAGGGCAAATACTGTCAAAGAACCGGGTCACGCTGAGGAGGAGCAGAGATGCGTGAGGGCTATCTAACAGCATTGATGGGGTGCGGGAACAACCTGGCACGTTCACTGCATCAATCAGTGTTTCCTTCATCGCAGAATCTCATACAGCGCCACAACCGAATTCTCGCCAGTTACAAGGCACGTAACTGTGCAGGATGTAAAAAGTTTATTCAGGCACTTCTTTATTTCCTGTGGACATTCCAAAGGAAGTTCTGCTAGCTTCTTTGGCATATCCAAAGGAGTCTCGATGGCAGCGGAGAAGTCGGAAGTATTACAGGGAACACTGGACCTGATGATTCTGAAAACGCTGCAGGCATTGGGTCCGCTGCACGGGTTTGGCATTGCGCGTCGCATCGAGCAGTTAAGCGAGGATGTACTGACGCTGAATGAAGGCACGGTCTACACTTCGCTGCTGCGGTTGCAGCAGAAGAACTGGATTGCCAGTGAGTGGGGCGTTTCTGATAACAACCGGCGCGCCCGCTTCTACAGCATTACGAAACGCGGCATGAAGCAGCTTGCGGTAGAGACAGAAAACTGGGAGCGCATCGCGTCCGTGATAGGCCGCGTACTCGCGCTCGAAGCGAAGGCTTAGAGATGACTGCCGGCGCGTTCACACTCATCGCCAAGTTGAAGGCGCTCTTTCGCCAGGGGCGTAGCGAATCAGTCTTCGACGAAGAGATCAGTGGCCACCTGGAGATGCTCGCGGAGAAGTACGAGCGCGAAGGCATGAGTGCCAAGGAAGCGGCGCGTGCGGCACGACGACAGTTCGGCAACACCACATTACTGAAACAGCGGCAAAGAGAATCGAGGACGACGATGTTCTTCTGGAACGTGTGGCGGGATCTGCGTTACGGTGTCCGGCAGTTGGCGAAGACCCCGGTGTTCACGATTGTCTGCCTGCTCACGCTGGCGCTCGGCGTAGGTGCAAACACTGCTGTCTTCAGCGTGATGCACGCGGTTCTGATGAAGATGCTGCCGCTTGAAGATGCATCGCGCGTCTTTTACCTGCACACGACGGGATGGCCAGACGGCGCCTCGCAGTCCGGGAACTCGAATACATCCTTTTCCTATCCCGTCTATCAATCTCTACGCGACCAGGGCGGTCTGCAGGAGGTGATAGCGTTTATTCCCATGTCTTTCAGCGGCAAGGCACCAGTGCGGGTCGGCACTGTACCCGAGGAAGCAGCCGGCGACATGGTCAGCGGCAACTACTTCAGCGGCCTGGGCGTGGGTACGGAACTGGGCCGCGGCTTCACCAGGAATGACGAAGCCAACCATACTGCTGTGGTCGTGATCAGCGCGAGCTACTGGACCACCCATTATCGAGGCAGCCGCGATGTGATTGGCAAGACGCTCTACATCAGATCAATTCCATTCACGATCGTGGGCGTCGCCCGCAAGGGGTTCGAAGGCACTGAGGGTCCGCTGCCGCTCGACTTCTGGATCCCTCTGCAAAGCCGGCCAGAGTTCAACGCGTGGGGGATCCCTGCGGAAGCAGGCATGTACCTGACGAAGCAGAACTTCTGGTGCATGAAGCTGATGGTGCGCGTGGCTCCGGGCATCCGTCGCGAGCAGGCCTTGGCTCGTGCGCAGGCAGTCTTCGATCAGGCTGCATATATAGGTGTTCGCCCGAAGCGTGCAGGGGACGAAACCTACCGCCTGTCGTTCATGGATGCGAAGCAGTTCGACTTTCAGGACGACTCCTTTGTCCGTTCTCTCAAGACCCTGATGGCGATGGTAGGCCTGGTCCTGCTGATCGCCATGAGCAATGTGGCGATGCTGCTGATGGCGCGAAATGCAAGCCGACAGCGGGAGTTCAGCGTACGGCTCGCTCTTGGTGCGGGCCGCCGGGAGATGGTTCGGCAACTGCTCACGGAGAGTGCATTGCTGGTTGCCCTGGGCGGTACTGCGGCGTGGGTTTTCGCGCTTGGCGCTACGCGCGCTCTCGGGACGTGGGCACAGATTGAATCGAACCTGCAGCCGGATGGCACGGTATTACTGTTCACGCTGGGTCTGCTGGTTATGCTGGCACTTGTATTTGGACTCGCGCCACTGCGCTCGGCCATGTCCAGCGGTCCAACGATGGTCCTTCGTAGTTCTGCGACTGTTTCGACGTCGACCGCGCTCAAGGTGCGTGCTGGCAATACCGTCATCGTTACGCAGATCGCGACATGCGTCGTGTTACTGGTAGGCGCGGGACTGTTATTGGGGACCCTGCGCAATCTACTGAACACCCCTCTCGGGCAAAAGCCGGAAGGCCTGCTGGTCTTCGGCGTTCATCCGCCGCAGGTGCACTCCAAAGACGAGAGCATCGCTTTCTTCGTTGCGCTCCAGCAAAGACTGCGCACCCTTCCGGGGGTCGAGAACGTTTCGATGGCGGAAAACCGTCCCGGCTCTGGCTGGTCGAATAACAGAGGCGGCGTTCTTGTGGATGGCCACAAGCCTAATGGCATCGAACCGGAGCAGGCGGCCTTCCGAGCCAACGTAGTGGGCGCGGATTATTTTGGCACCATGGATGTCCAGGTAGTGCAGGGACGCGACTTTTCCGAGGCCGATACCGCTTCGTCGCCTAAGGTCGTGATCGTGAATGAAACCTTCGCGAAGAAGTATGTCAACGCATTGAACGCGGCAGGCCACATGATCAGCGGTCCAAAGGGCGATCAGCCGGCTCGCATCATCGGAGTCGTTAAAGACCACAAATACACCGGCATCACGGAAGAAACCCGGCCGATGCTATGGACTGTGTTTACGCAGGGTGGCGCGGTGAATGAACTCAACGTCGAGATGCGCGTGCCCGGTGACCCAATGGCGATGTTGCCCACGGTGCGCAAAGTGATTGCGCAGATCGATCCCGATATGCCGTTACTTGATCCGATGACACAGAGCGCAGTCTTTGAGCGGTCCATATCGCAGCAGGCCCTGTTCGCACGGCTTGCCGGCTGTTTCGGATTTTTGGCCGTGGTGCTGGTTGCGACCGGCCTCTATGGGACGCTTGCCTATCGTGTCAGCCGGCGCAGCGCAGAGATTGGCGTACGCATGGCGCTCGGTGCGCAACGTCAACAGGTGGTGTGGATGGTCCTTCGCGGGAGTCTTATTCTGACGGCTGCCGGGATTGCAGCCGGCATCCCCCTGGCGATGGCTGCCGGCAGGGGCCTGGAGAGTTCCCTCTACGGGATGAAGCCGCTCGACCTGGCAAGTTATCTTTTTGCCATTGGAGGGGTAGCGCTGGTTGCCCTGCTCGCCAGTGCTGTTCCGGCGAGCCGTGCGGCGAGTGTCGATCCTTCGAGCGCTCTACGGGCCGACTAGAAGAACGTGGCCACGGACCAGCCCTTGATATGCGTTGGCCTGGCGGCAGGAAAGATATGCCGCGCAGTTCGCAGCACGGAACGGGACTAGAATGAGTTTCAAATGCCCTCGCCCAGACCATTGCTGGTGCTGCTGGCAATTGCTGACAAGGCAGCCGCGGCGTCTCTCGTAACCCATCTGCGAAAGCTCGGCTGTGTCAGCGAGCCGGTCGAGACGCTCTCCCTGGCAGACGATCTCCCTCGATTGCGCATGACTGATCTGTTACTGCTGCAAATTGGAACTGGAGGCGCCTCCTGCGAACAGGCCAAATACTTCGCGGGCATGCTGCCGGTCGTGGCCCTGGCGGAGCCCGATCCGGAGTTGTTCTTCGAAGCAGCGAAAGCCGGCGCCGAAACCGTATTGTCATTGCCGCTGAACTTAGCCGAGATCGCGCATAAGCTTGAAAAGGTCTTCGAACGCCTGCGCATGGAGGCAGGAGATGAGAGGGCCCGGTCCTCCGAAGCAGTCGCATCTGCCCCGCTGCAGGCTCCAGCGTCCGCGCACCGAAACCTGCATTCGACCATTCCACGCCTTTTTGCAACCTCGGATGAGATGTCGGAGGTGCGCGAGATGATCGAGAAGGTGGCGCCGACAAGTGCCACAGTCCTGCTGCGCGGCGAGAGCGGCGTCGGTAAGGAGCTGGCAGCGCGGCTGATCCATAGCCGATCGCCGCGTGCCGATCAGGCTTTCATCAAGGTCAACTGCGCGGCCATTCCGAATGAACTGCTGGAGAGCGAACTGTTCGGCTATGAAGCCGGCGCCTTTACCGGCGCGGTGAAGGGCAAGCCGGGCAAGTTCGAACTGGCGCACGGCGGGACCATCTTCCTGGATGAGATTGGCGAGATGCACCCCATGCTGCAGGCCAAGCTGCTGCATGTCCTGCAGGATGGAGACTTTGCTCGACTGGGCGCGAAGCGTGACCTCTCCGTGGATGTCCGTGTGATCTGCGCGACCAATCAGCAGCTTGATGCGCTGGTGAGCGATGGCAGGTTCCGGGAAGACCTGTATTACCGCGTCAATGTCATTACGATCCACCTGCCGCCACTGCGCGCGAGGAAGCGTGAGATCCCGGAATTACTCGATTACTTCGTTCAGCGCTACTCGAAAATTTATGGCAAAGCAGTCGCCCCACTGGATGACGCAACGATGGCGTACCTGATGGAGCATGACTGGCCGGGCAACATTCGCGAGCTCGAGAATCTCTGTAAGCGCTACGTGATCGTCGGCGGAACGACGCAGATTCTGCGTGATATTGCTGCGCGGCACAGGACACTGACCGACCCGCCGGCTGGTGACGAGGTCTCGTCGTTGAACATCGAGCCCGTACCAGTCGCCCCGAGCATACCTGAGGATGACGGCGGGACGGGCAGCCACGTGGTGGGCGCCGATGGCGTACCGTCTCTCATCCAGATTGGCAAGCGTGCCGCGTGGGCCGCTGAACGGGCGGCCATCGAAGAGATGCTGCGGGAGACGCGGTGGAACCGGAGAGAGGCCGCACGCCGCCTGAACGTGAGTTACAAGGCGTTGCTGAACAAGATTCAGGACCTGAACGACGAGATCCAAATCTCTAAGTAGGCATGCAAGAAGCAATTAGTGGTATCTAGGTGCCACATCTTGCCTCAATTCAACGATTAGGAGACCTGTGGTGCCCGTCGGATTCAGTAGAGGCTCGTATCAGGCGCTGGAACGCGGTCATTCCGCCTCGTCTTGGGGCAGGCCGCGTTTGGCCCTTGGCATGCAACAGTGGCAGTAACACAAGAGACTACTTCGGGCGATGCCCCATTCTTCTAGTAGTTCATCCTTTTGGAACCGGCTTTCGGCCTGTTCCCGTCCAATTATCCTCTGGACTTCCTACCTCAAAAGTCTCTTGAAGTGGCCCGCTGGAAAGCGGGCCTTATCGCTTTAGCCTGCGCCCTGCCCAGAGCTTCTGACATCCAACCGGATATGAATATCGCAGCTGAAACCGCTGGCATGCCGCTTGACGTACTGCAATGTAAAGCATGGACGCCCCTCAAGTGGCTGGTTCATGGCTTCTCGCAACGCAAAGGTGGCAGCAGCACGGCCTATGGCGCTGATGAACTGAACCTCGGTTTTACCATTGAAGATCTGCGGGAGACAGTCCTGAAGAACCGGGAGAGTCTGCTCGACCAGTTGATGACCGGACAGCCCGGTCGCGGCGATGCGGAGCTGGTGACACTTGCTCAGATCCATTCAGCGATGGTGCACCGGGTGGACGACGAGAAGGCGGTTGAACCCGGCGACGGCATGATGACTGGCCGGCCTGGAAAGCTGTTGGCCATTCTGACAGCGGACTGTGTGCCTGTGCTTGTTGTTGACCGCCGGAAAAGAGTGGTTGGGGCTTTCCATGCCGGCTGGCGCGGAACAGTGCAGGGGATTGTGCAGACGGGTGTGGCGAAGATGCAGACTGCATTCGGAAGCCACGCGGGGGATCTTTCGGCAGCAATCGGACCATGCATCGGCGCCTGCTGTTACAAGGTCGGCGAAGAAGTACGGAGTGAATTTCGTAAACAGTTCACGTATGCAGACCAGTTGTTCAGCGATACAGGTAAAGCCGGCCCGGGGCTGCATCTTGACCTGGTTAAGGCGAACCAGCGACAGCTACTCGATGCGGGCCTGGATCCGGACGAAGTTCATGTGCCAGGAGAATGCACTGGCTGCTATCCAGATCGATTCTTCTCCCATCGGACAAGTGGCGGCAGGACGGGACGAATGATGAGTGTCATCGGCATCAGCCCGGCCGCCTGAGTTCCGGCAGGGTGACCCTGGGCATCCGGCCAATGTCAGGCTGCGCTGTTGCTGCTTGGAGATGTCTTGGCGGCCGCCGGATTCACGAGGTCGCGCAATTCCTTACTGGGCTTGAAATATGGCACCCGTTTCGCCGGAACCTCCACCTTGGCGCCGGTCTTAGGATTTCGACCCGTTCGCGGTTTGCGCTGGCGGATGCGGAAGCTGCCGAAGCCGCGGATCTCGATCTTGTCGCCGGACTGCAGGGCGCCGATGACCGATTCAAAGATGGTCTCAACAATCACTTCGCCGTCGCGGCGGGTCAGGTCCCCGAGCTGCGCTACTTCTTCAACCAGGTCTGCTTTCGTCATGACTGATCGGCTCCAGGGGAAGGATAACCCTTGTTACGCTAGATAGATGCAACATTTTAGAGGGATGGCTGCAAATTATCTGAATGGGCCGGTTACCAGGGCAGGTGCTGCAGGTTCCGGATAGAGATATGGCAGGAGCCAAGAATTTTGAGGTTCCGGCGGCCGGAACATGCAACAGAAAAGGCACCCTGGACCGGGATGCCTTTTTGCAACGACTTTGCAGCAGTTAAGATGCGATGGCGGTCGGTCCGATGGAGACCGGCGCATGCCGGTGTCGCATCGGCTTGGGCATGATGTGGACATTTCGTTCGGTGCCCTGCTCGAGCGTAAAGGCCTCGGAGCAGTTTCCACACAGCCAGAAGTGTTCCATTCTGCGGACAATCTTCCCTGCCTTGGCAGGCGCGAGAGGATCCGGAACGTCGAACACGAAAATGCGTCCCTCGCGAAGATAATGCAAGGGCTTGCAACATTCAGGATTTGCGCAGTGGTTCACCATAGGGGGATCTCCATTTCAGCGACCTCGAAGGGCGCATTGGTTTTACTAGCCTTACAACAAATCGTGAAGGCAGATGGACCAGGGCGGTGATCGCGCTGGATCAATGTCTCCACCAACGATAGATGCTTCGATTTGTTACCGGGGATGTCTTCGGTGGTGACTATAAATGTCACACTAGCAGCTACGTGCATGGTGTTCTGCGAAAGTTGTGAGAAGATTAGAAGTTCTGCCCCCTGACTATGTCTATTTTGCGTTCAAGCTTTATCGCCCTGTCCACTAACGCGCCATTGCGTCATTTTTCGGAGAGTTCCGCCGCCGGCCGCCGCATGTCCTCCCGCTTTGTAGCAGGAATGACCCTTGACGAAGTAGTGCAGGCAGCGGAATTGCTACAGGAACAGGGCATTGCTTCGACGCTGGACAGTCTCGGTGAGAACGTCCATACGCCGGAAGAGGCTGAAAGGTCGGCGAACATCTATCACCAACTCCTCGATGTAATCGGCGAAAAGAAGCTGAACGCGAATGTGAGCGTAAAACTTTCGCAGATGGGGATGGAACTGGACCCGGCCCTGGCCGAGGGCATCGTCTCCCGGCTAACGGCTCACGCTCGGACGGTCAACAGTTTTGTGCGCGTGGATATGGAGGGTACGCCCTATACCCAGGCAACGATCGACCTGGTGCGCCGCCTGCATGCAGAGCCGGGCAACCAGGGCCGGATCGGGGTAGTCATCCAGGCCTACCTGTTTCGCAGCGAGGCTGATATTCAAACGCTGCTCAAGGATGGCATCCGTATACGACTTTGCAAAGGGGCTTACCAGGAGCCGGCTAACCTGGCTTTCGCGGCAAAAACCGATGTGGACAAGAACTTCGTCCACCTGATGCAGGCCTTGGTAGGCAGCGGCGTGTACCACGGGATTGCTACGCATGATGAGGCGATGATCGAGGCCACCCGGCAGTATGTGCGGGCGCGGCAGATCGATCCCGCGGCATTTGAGTTCCAGATGTTGTACGGAGTGCGCCGCGACCTGCAGAAGAAGCTGGTAGCAGAAGGTTACAAAGTACGGGTCTACGTGCCATTTGGGACGGAGTGGTATCCCTACTTCATGCGGCGGCTCGCGGAACGGCCTGCCAACGTGCTGTTCCTGGCGAAAAGCCTGTTACACAACTAGTCGGCCCTGGTTTTTCGGACGGCTCGGAAGGCGCGATCGGCTCTCTATTTGCCGTAAAGCGGTGGTGCTTCCATAGGGCCAGGATTGCGGTAAGGCTCGACGGCCAGCAGGTTGCCCATAATGGACCGCTCCTGCGCGGAGAACTGGCCGGCAAATTCCTGCGAGCGCAGTATTTCCTGGCGCTGTTCCGGCGGCATGTTTTCGAGATCGCGGAAGGCCTTCTGCCACAGGCGTCTACGCTCAGGCGCCATTTCGTTGAGCTGCCGGGCGGAGCTGCGCACGGCTTCGCGCATCTGCGGACTCAGGCGCTCCATATTTTCCATACGCATGAGCGTTCGCTCACGCTGTTCAGGCGGCATCTCGTCCAGGTGGTGCAGAGTGTTGATCAGGCTCTGCTGCTGCAGAGGCGGCAGCCGGTTGAAGCCAGGTTCCAGCCGCAGTGATCGTTCGCGCTCAGCCGGCGATTCGTTCTGGTGCTTTCGCATCCAGGCCGGCAGGTGTTCTGTTGCATTCTGTCCATTCTCACGGCGCTGCCCGGTGTTTCCGGGATACTTGTTTCCCTGGTAGAGAACTCTTCGTGCGAAGGGCGGCGGAGCCGTCTCCGGATACGCAGTCATCATGGGTCGTGTGTACCGCGGCTGTCCGTATGGCAAATAGGCTCGCGGCCCGGGGTCCGGGTACAGCCGGGGTGGCCCGTACGATTCGGAAACGCGCGGCGGCTGCTGTGCTTCCGCCTGCAAAGGCTGTGGTACAGCATGAGGCGGCTCTACACGCGCCTGCGCTGGAGGCTGCGGCTCGCGGTAATGCGGCTCCTGATAGTGCGGCGTGGGGCGGGAACCAGTAGTCCCGTGCGCACTGAGTGGAAGCTGGCGCTGCGGCGGCTGAGCCGGCTGTAGGTGAGCCTGTTCGATACGGTTCTGGCGGGCCTGACCTGGCGTAACTGCGGGATGCCTGGCTGGGGCAGCGACCGGTTTAGGCAACGGCTTTGCCGGTCTAGGAGCGGCTTCCAATGCGTGATAGGCAGATGGCTTCGCAATCTTGACTGGAGGTGCGGTCATTGCCGGAGCCGCTGCAGTGCTGGGGACAGCTGAGGGAGTGGTGGCCGCAAGGGCCGGGAAGTAACCTGCGGGCAGGAGAAGCAGGGCGGCCCAGTGTAAACGCCTCACCAGCCCAGTCCCCCTCCCCCTGCGTTGCCCGCCTGCCATCTTGCCCTTCCTGCTGGTGTGCCCTGCTGGTTGCCTAGCTGGTTTGCTCCTGAGCATACCGGCATCATCTCGTATTGTGCGGCAGAGATCTCTGCCAGCTTACCCGCGTGCCTCCGCACGTTCTACGCGTGGCGGTATCCGTTTAGTTCGTGTCGCTTCCATTATCCGGGTCGCCGGCATCGACAGCATTCAACTGCTGAAAAACCTGCGCATTTCCATCAAGTGCCTGCAGATCCTGCACAGTAGCTGACGCTGCTTCCATCTGCGGATGATTCGCAGGCAGCTGCGAAACATAGAGCGCAGAGCCGCCGCCGATGGCAAGCAAAGCTGCCAGGGCAGCCGCACCCGCAGTACGCAGATGGAGATTGGTACTGAAGAGCAGACGGGCGCGCATGCGTTCCCAGAAACCTTCCGGTTCGGCTTCCTTCGCGGCGCGCAGCTTTGCCTGCATCCGTGTCTCGAAATAGGGCGACGGCTCAGGGGCAGTCCATGCATCGAGAGCGCTCATGGTTGCCCGCAGCGCCGACAGCTCAGACTGGCAATCCAGGCAGGAAGCCAGGTGATCGTGCACAGACGGCTTTACCGCCTCAGGATCCAACAGCAAGTCAGGCAGGTATGTTTCAATTTTCCGGCATTTCAATTCATTTTTCATGTTTGTACTCACTTCCTGCATTACACGAACTCCTTCAAACTCTCGCGTAATGTCTGGTAGGCACGGAAGAGCAGCGACTTGGTGGCTGATTCGCTCAGCTTGAGCACTTCGCCGATCTGCTTGTAATCCATACCCTGATATTTGTGCATCAGTACTGCAGTTCTCTGCCGCTCCGGCAACTCCAGTACGTGGGCGCGAATAGCGCTCAATCGTTCGTTGCGGAGCAGGTTGTGTTCGACGTCAGGTGTAGCATCCGCTACATCCGGAGTGCTGCCGGTCTCTGGATCAGGCGCATCCAGGTAGATGTTCTGTGCTGCCCTTTCATGCTTCGTATCGCGCGCATGGTTGACCCCAAGGTTAGTCGCAATGCGATAAAGCCACGTCGAAAACCGCGCTTCCGCCCTGTAGGTTTCCCGCGAGCGGTAGACCCGGAGAAACACCTCCTGGGCAAGCTCTTCGGCAACTGCCTGATTGTGCACCATGCGGAACATAAAATGAACAATCTGCCGCTGGTACTTCTGAATCAGGTAGTTGAAGCCGGCGTCGTCACCCTGGCGCACCCGCAGCATGATTTCGGCATCCGACAGCTGGGTCCAGTCAGAGATCCTGGCAGCCATCACCAGCTCCTGCCGGATCTCTCCCAGGCGCACTTCCGCCAGGGAGCCCGGATGGATCTGGCCGGGATGGATCTGGCCCGGATTGAGTGCCTGCGTCGCCATATCCTTGTAGACACCAGACTCGTCAACAGGTTGCGCGTTTACCTTGCCGGCTGCCGGTTTTTCAGAGGGTGGGTCAGCCGGGAGCGCTGTTTTGGTGGATGGATTCGATGGATTGTCTTCGGAAACAGGATTTGCGGCCGGGTCAACGCCTTCCGCACGGACGGGAAGGGAACCGGGGGTTTCACGCGACAGACTGTCTCGATCTGATTTGCGAAAGGCCATCAAGAGGTCAAGGGATGATTCTAGAGCAGTTCTCCCGCTGGTGTGACCTTGCAAACGTGGTGCACGTTGGCATTCCCAGGGGAAAGGTCAGCGAGCACCATCAGTCCCAGTATAGCTACAGGGAGTCTGGTCCACCCCTGCAGATGCAGATCGTACATGCAGATAGCGGCGGCACCGGCGTTGCAATGGATAAGGTCGCCGTGACAGGTGGTGGGAGAGTTTGAAGCGCCCCCTGGTGCGTTTGGTTGAGGGTGGAAAGGGATGTTAAAGTTAGGCTACCCGCGGGCGCTTAACTCAGCGGTAGAGTGCCACCTTCACACGGTGGAAGTCGCAGGTTCGAATCCTGCAGCGCCCACCATCGATCAATGAGTTACAGCAGCTTGGTCGGGCGACTTGATAGCATTTGGTAGCAAATTCGCCGCATTCTCGTTGGTTTCTCCTCCCCTCGTGAGCATTTCGTATACAGATCCAACCATCCTCTGCACACTCTCTGGCAGCGCCTGCATGTAATCGTTGGCCGTGGTGTCCGCACGCGAGCGCCGCAAGTGCGCTTGAATGTCCTTCACCGAACCCATGGCTTGCGCCTGCGTCGCCATAGTCCTTCGGAGAATCTGGAAGTTAAGCTTGGGTATACCCAGCTCCTCCGCCAAGGGCTTAAGAATGCGAGTGCGGTAGTTGCAGCTGTCCAAGAAGCCTCCATCCGCATTAGGAAAGATGAAGGCGTCCGGCGACTGAGGAAGACTCTCGGCTCTCCAACTACGAAGCTCCTCCCCCAGGCCATCGGGAGGATGAACCTTGGTGAGGCTTCCCGGCGTCTTACCGAACGAGCGAATCTGCCTTCGATAGACCGTTTCCGAAAGAGTAAGTGTGTTGCCATGATCGAAGCAGCGCCAGCGCAACGCGAAAAGCTTACTTGGCCGGAGAGCATCTGTCATTTCAAGTCTGAGCAAAAGCCGGTCTTTTCTAGAAGCTGCCTCAAGGAATAGTCTGAGTTGCGCCCAGGACAGAACTCGTTTGTCTTTGGCTCGGAGATTCCGGGGAATCTTGAGCTTTCGGGTCGGGTCCTTGATGAGAAACTCTTGCTCGATCGCTTCATCGAAGATCGATTTCACACAAGATCGCGCCTGTTTCACCCTGTCCTGCGAATACCGCTTTGCCAAATCGTTGACATGCGTTTGCAGTATGAATCGATCCAGCGTGTCAAGTGGATACTAGCGGAACTTGGCAATGAGGTCGATCTCGATCTGCGCCATTTTTTCCTTTGCCGTTTCTGGTCGCCAATCCCCTTTCCGAAGCGGAAAATAGCGATCGCGAACGAACCATTCGAATGTGACAGAGCTATCTTTGATCACCCTGGTTCCTAGGCGATTCTGATTGGTTTGTTGTGTGATTTCGGCCTGCAGCGCTTGTTTTGCTTCAGACTTGGTCATCCTGGATTTGAGGTCGAGTCGAATACAGATCGTCTTCTCTTCTTCCTCTTCGGTTTTAGGATTGAGCACGCGCTTGCGGAAGTACCCATACCACCGCTTTCCGCGAAGAACGACCCATCCTGCCTGATGCGATTTACCCATCGATTTCTCTTTTTCTGTGGGGAAAACAGTGGGTCTCCCAATTTTAGCGGCGTTTGCGCCGTAAGAGCGAAAGGCGTTCGCGCTCACTGACAAACTCTTCGATCTGACTCGACCGGTAGCGGAGCGTCCCGTCGCCGATGCGGATCGCTGGGAGGTATGGTGTCTCCCGAGAAGAATGATCCCATACCCAATCCTTGGTGACATTTAGTCTTACGGCAACCTCATCTGCAGTGAGCAGAGGATCAGTATGAGCGATTCGTTCGAAGGTCTTGATCACGGCCATTAGGTTTCTCCAAGGTGACAGCTAATGCTCAATAGCAGCAGCCTGCAGTTAGGGTCGATCGAATCATGGTCCTTGTCCAATATTTTTGAAGTATTGGGTGATCGTTACAAGCGATCAGTGTAAGGCAGAAATTGACCTGAGTGGTGCCTGACAGCAGAGTCACAGAGAGAATCTAGAGGTCTTCTGTGTAATAGCTTGACCTATTGAGATCAACAGGGCGGAATGGCCAGGGACCCTGTCGAACACGCGGTGGATGGCTCTCATCTGCTACCCCTGTGTGGTGGTCTCGCGCCTGTTTCGCAGCATTATGCCTGCGTTTCCTGCTTAGCCATGTTGCTGGCCCTACGCCTTCAACGGGCGAGGTGAGCGGAACTGCTCAGAACGAGCGGCGTCTGGGGCGGATACTATGTCTATCCACAGATAGCTTTTAT
The DNA here is from genome assembly GCA_963692885.1 of Acidobacteriaceae bacterium. GTDB lineage: Bacteria > Acidobacteriota > Terriglobia > Terriglobales > Acidobacteriaceae. The sequence goes on along the minus strand of OY843586.1, from coordinate 4,040,868 downwards.
CTGTCGCCGCATAATGATCTGCATCTCTCGTAGGTAATCTTGAATGCATCAATGCCTTACAAGACGTGCCTAGGAAGAGGCCATCCCCAATGGATGGACCAAACAAAAAGCCGTTCGATATACGTTCGTTCCTCGCAACAGCGGGACCGGGACGGAGAGTCGTAGCTCTTAAGGCAAAAGCTGTCGCCTTCACTCAAGGGCAACCCGCAGATTCAGTATTTTTCCTGCAGTCTGGCCGTGCAGATCTCACCGTCGTCTCGAAGCGCGGTAAAGAAGCCACCGTGACGCTGCTCGCTTCCGGAGATTTTTTCGGCGAAGAAGCGATGAAGAATGCAGAGATATTCCGCACATCAACGGCGACGGCCCTCACTCTCTGCTCGATGCTCAAAATCGAAAGGAAAGAGATGCTTCGCGTTCTTCGTGAGGAGCCTCATTTTTCTGATTTCTTTCTCCAATTCCTGTTGGCCAAGAGTGCAAGAACAGAGGCCGATCTCGTCGACCAGCTGTTTAACTCGAGCGAGAGGCGTCTAGCTCGGACATTGCTGCTGATGGCAGAATTCGGCCAGCCCGGCGAGCCTGAAACACTGTTGCCGCCAATCACCCAGGAAGCACTCGCGGAAATGATCGGGACGACACGCTCACGCGTAAGCTTCTTCATGAACCGTTTCAGAAAGCTTGGATATATCGATTACAACGGCCGTATCCGGGTCCATAAATCCCTTCTGAATGTGGTGCTGCACGACCAGTTGCCCGAGCAAAACGCCTCCAGACCGAAGATGCTCGATCCTGCTCTCACTCCGGCGCGCGCCGCCAGACGCGCCAAGTTGGTATAAGCGATGCCAACGGAGCCGAGTTTTAAATCGCCGAGCGGAGCCGCCAAGGTCCTCCTCGTGGATGATGACAACGCCATTCGTTTCAGCCTGGGCAGAATCCTTGGACATCATGGATTCAACGTCAGCAGCGCTTCGAATGTTTCGGATGCATTACGACTTATCAGCTCTGACTTGTTTGATGTACTGCTGAGTGACCTGCACATGCCGGGTCCGGGCGATGGGCTCACCGTCGTAAGTGCAATGCGCCATTCGAACGATACTTTGCCGGAACAGACAGCAACCCGTCCGGTCCTGCTCGACAAAGCCGGCGCAGAGAAGAAGATCAGAAAGGGTCAGACGGTTCGCGCAACCGGCTCGACCGCGATCTAGACACCATGACGGCTGACCCGTCTCAATTTGCTTTGATGGTGATGCCATGAAGCTTCTCCGCAAAGTTAATAAGAAGCCTCGTCCAGGACGATCAGAAACGGACTACCCAATTTCCCAAAGGTAACTCCATCGTTTTGCACCGCGCTACATCGTTGATGTAGATGATGAGCACAACAGGACAGCAATCGCGTAAAGCGCATGAAACGTTATAGGGGCTATCGCTTGAGCGAAGCTTCTGTATGGTGAGGTGTCTATGTACTACTGGGGAATGCACGCGTACTGGTGGGTCTGGTGGGTGGCCATCTGGATTCTGTTTCTGTCGTTTTTCAATCCGGTGCGGCGAAGCGGCTATCGACTCTTACAATCGCCCCTACAACTTCTGCAAGCAAGATATGCCGCCGGCGAGATCAACTCGGACGAATATGAAGAGCGGCGAACCAAGCTCTTACGGGACGTCAACGTGAAATAAGAGGGTCTCTTCAACGCCTTCCAAGCAAGTCATGCCCGTGAAAGGTGTGCTGCTCTGGGTAGCTGGGCTGCCAGACCCGATGCTCATCGAAGCCACCTAAGGAGAGTTTATCTTGAATCCAACTGCGCAAAATCCTCCGACCAAGGGAGCGCCGGCTGATCAAAAGGGCAAGCTAAAGGCCAGTGCTAAAGAGGACCTGAAGCCGGGCGCGAAGCCGACTTCGAAAGACGATCTGAAGTCCATACCCATGGCGGACCTGGAGGCCAAGCTCCAGTCTTCACCCAAGGGTCTGACGCAGGCCGAGGCGGCCAAGCGGCTGACGCAGGACGGGCCAAATGCGCTCAAAGTGGAGAAGACGAATGCGCTTCTGAAATTTCTGACCTATTTCTGGGGACCGATCCCGTGGATGATCGAAGCCGCCGTTATCCTTTCGGGCGTTGTACGGCACTGGTTAGACTTCCTCATCATCCTGGCGCTGCTATTCTCCAACGCCATCGTTGCGTTCTGGGAAGAACACCAGGCGGGAAACGAGATCGCCGCGCTGAAAGCCAAATTGGCCAACGACGCGAAAGTACTGCGCGATGGGAAATGGGCCACCCCAAAGGCGAGTGAACTGGTTGCGGGAGATGTTATCCGCTTGCGCCTTGGTGACATTGTTCCTGCGGACGCGCGGCTGTTGGATGGGGATCCAGTCGAGGTTGATCAGTCGGCATTGACTGGCGAATCGCTGCCGGTGACGCGCAAGCCGGGCGAAGCTGTCTTCTCCGGGTCCATTCTGCGTCAGGGCGAAATCGATGCCATGGTCTATGCTACCGGTTCGCGCACCTACTTCGGCAAGACAGCGGAACTGGTGCAGCAGGCGGAAACGATCAGCCACTTTCAGCGGGCTGTCCTCAAGATCGGCGACTACCTGATTGTTCTTGCCGTTGTTCTTGTGGCAATCATTCTTACGGTTTCGCTGCTGCGTCATAATCCCGTGCTGGATACGCTGGAGTTCTGTCTCGTTCTGCTGGTTGCGTCGATCCCGGTCGCGATGCCGACTGTCCTTTCTGTAACCATGGCGGTTGGAGCACGTCTCCTGGCGAAGAGCCAGGCCATCGTTACGCGGCTGTCTGCAATTGAAGAATTGGCCGGCGTCGATGTTCTTTGTTCGGACAAGACCGGCACCCTCACACAAAACAAGCTCACGCTGGGTGATCCTTTTACCGTAAATAACATTCCTGCCGAGCAGGTCATTCTGTGGGCAGCCCTGGCATCGCGCGCGGAAGATAAGGACACTATCGATCTTGCGGTGATTGGCGGCGTGAAGGATGCCAATGCGCTGAAGTCGTTTAAAGTAATTCACTTCTCCCCCTTCGATCCGGTGCATAAGCGAACAGAAGCCACAGTCAAAAGTGGAGACGGAAAGCAGTTCTTCGTCTCCAAGGGAGCGCCGCAGGTCATCCTGCAGATGTCGAAGAATGCGGATGCGGTGAAGCCTGCAGTCGAGCAGGCAGTCAAGGCATTTGCTGGCCGCGGGTTCCGCTCGCTGGGCGTATGCCGCGCGGATGAGGCAGGAAACTGGCAGTTCGCCGGCGTCATCCCGATGTTCGATCCGCCGCGCCCGCAGGCAAAGGCAACCCTCGCCAGCGCAAGGCAGATGGGGCTGACTGTAAAGATGGTGACAGGCGACCAGATCGCCATCGCGCAGGAGACCAGCAAACAGCTTGGCCTGGGCGGCAACATCCTCGACGCGAACGCTCTTGGAGATACGAAACAGCAGCCGAGCTCGCAGATCGTGGAGGCGATCGAAAAGGCAGACGGTTTCGCAGAGGTTTTCCCGGAGCATAAATACTTCATCATCGAAGCGCTGCAGAAGAGCGGCCACATCGTAGGCATGACCGGAGACGGCGTAAACGACGCGCCTGCTCTAAAGAAGGCCGATTGCGGCATCGCCGTGTCGGGCGCAACAGATGCAGCGCGTGCAGCGGCCTCCATTGTCTTGCTGGCGCCAGGACTCTCGGTCATCATCGACGCGATCAGGGAGAGCCGCAAGATCTTCCAACGGATGAACAGCTACTCCATGTACCGCATCGCGGAGACACTGCGCGTGGTCCTGTTCATGACGGTGGCTATCATCTGGTTCAATTTCTACCCCGTCACCGCAGTTATGATCGTCATGATTGCGTTGCTGAACGACGGAGCAATTCTTTCCATTGCCTATGACAACGTTCGCTACAGCAACAAGCCCGAGGCCTGGAATATGCGTCGGGTACTGGGCGTTTCGACCGTGCTGGGCGTCATTGGCGTGGTCTCGGCCTTCCTGTTGTTCTGGCTGGGTGAGCGTGTCTTTCACATGGACCGCGCGCACGTCCAGACTCTTATGTATCTGAAGCTGTCCGTCGCCGGTCATCTTACGATCTTCCTGACCCGTACGCGAGGCCCTTTCTGGTCGATCAAGCCTGCGAAGATTTTGTGGATGGCCGTACTTGGTACGCAGATCATCGCCACGCTTATCGCCGTGTACGGTCTCTTCATGACGCCATTGGGCTGGAAGTACGCAGGGTTCGTATGGGGCTACGCGATCGTCTGGGCGCTGTTCACCGATCGCGTGAAGCTGTTGGCCTATCGCATCCTTGACCCGTCAGCATTGCCACTCCTGGCTAAGAAACACACCGATCTGAGACCTGAGATCGCTAGAGAAGCGTATGAGCTTTTCCAGCAACGAGAGCGCGAAGAAAGCCCGCAGGACCAGGACTGGCTTGAAGCCGAACACCTCGTCCAGGCGAAACATGCAGAGCTTCCAAAGGCCTCCTAACCTTCCTCAAAAAGCTGGCATCTGCTGAGGAATATCGAGGCGTGCTGCGCCGATCCGGCTGTCGGCCATACCGTAATAGATATCGAAACGGTCGGGCTTACCTAAGTCGTCGCGGCGGTCGATGCCAGTAGGAAACACCACGTTGGCGATCGTTCCCTGCCGCTCCTGCGGAAGCAGCGGCGCCAGCACAGGCTGTGCGGAGCGATAAAGTACAACTTGCGGATGCTCCTTCGACAAAAACATCAGGCCGGCCGAATAGCAAAGCTGATGTTCGCCAGCCGTTGGGTGCTCAACTTCACTCACCCCGTGGTAGACGATAAGCCAGCCATGCCTCGTCAGCATGGGCGGTGTGCCGGCCCCGATCTTCAATCGCTCCCATGGCGACACTGGAGCCGCGAGCCGGTGATGCGAGGTGAACTGTTCAAAGTGAAAAGGAGCGCTGCTTACTGCTAACACGTGCGGCGGAACCGCGGAGTAGGAGATCCAAATGCTCTCACGGTCGAGATCAACATTACGATGACGATCAAGACGTACGGTTTCTTCCGGGCGGGTACCGGGAAAGAGCGGCCGATGAAGCAGCGCCAACTCCCGATGCCCGGACGGATTGGGAATTGCCACGGGAAAAAAGCTGGAGTCTTTATCATCCACCTCGTCAAAGTCGACTCCATTTGCAGGAGCAAACTTGACGAGGCCTAATCGTTTCCAGTTGAGCAGGTCTCGCGAAGCAGCCAGCGCGATGCGCGGCCCTCGCGGCGAAAACGCCGTATAGCTCATGATGTATTGCTGCAGTGCTTCAATGAACGTGACGCGAGGGTCTTCGCATCCGCCTCCACCATCGGGACGCATTTCATAATCGACTTCCGGCTCGAGCGCAATTCCAACTCGCTCTACACCCATTGGATCTCCGGCATTGTTGAATTGGACTCGTGCAATGCCGATGCGTGAGTAGTTTCCCTTGGCCACCAGCCGTGGGAATAAGTAAAGATGTCCATCGGGCCCGCGAGCGGCAGCAGGATTCAATACGCCTTCGACCTCGTAAGGATTGCCCGGTTGCGGCTCCATGATCGTGCCCAGTCGGTGCAGCTTCAGGTCGAGAGATTCGCTCACGAGTGAGCGCCTGCATGCAGCGCATGCTCACCGACAAAGGAATCGGGCGGCATGTCGACTTCGAGGCAGGCGATGATGGCCTGGATCACTCGCTTGGTATCTTCGGGTCCTCGAACGGGAATGGCAATCACGCCGGCCTGCTCCGCAGGATAGTCGTTTCCGCCGGGGAACATGGCGTCACCGATGACGATCATCTCTTTGAGAGAGATGCCGAGTATGTCGCGCAGCTTCTTTACGCCGTAAGCCTTGTCGATGCCAGGCTTGGTCACATCGATGGAGGTTGCTCCGCCCATGCGGATAGAAAATTCAGGCAGCTGTGCGTCGAGGATGGCCTTGATCTTCTTTCGCTTGGCGTAGTCGGGGTCCCACTTGCCCTTCTCACTTAAAGGGGCTTGCTGGCCGAGGCCCGAGTAGGTAATCTGACTGCCCCGGTCCTCGATGGTTTCACCCCACACCTTCTCCACTTTGAAGCCCGCATCCGCGACCGCCTTCTTCAGGGCAGCCTCTATCTTCGACTTTTCGGTCGCAGTGAAGTCTTCCGAATAAATCTTTTTCCATGTCCCGGCATATTGAAAAAACTTGGTTCCGCAGGTGGGGAGCAGCGACAGGTTAGAGAAGTGCGCGTCCTTAGGCAGATGAGAAAGCACCTGTTTCTCGAACTGCGGCCAATCCCCTCCGGAAATTACGGCGACCTTCACCGTCGCGAGCAACTCCTTCAACAGAAAGGCCATTTCGGAATCGAGAGAGGACTTGCTCTCGGCCAATGTGCCGTCCAGATCGAAAACTATCAGCTTCTTCATTGCAACCTCAGTCGTTCGGAATTGCGATTTCAAATAAGGTGATTTGCTCGGTTGGGCTGAAAGCGCAGACTCCTGCGATCGCTGGCAGGAGCCACACTTCGCCTTTTGCAACCGCGTAGGTTTCTCCGGCGTGTTCGAGGTTGCCCGCGCCTTCAACGCAGACAATCACTCGCGGGACGTCGCCAGGAGCGCCGACGGAAAAGGGAGATTCCCCGTGGATACGTGAAAGCAGGAAATGCTTATCGTTAAAGATCTTTTCGCGTAGCACGGGCGTCTTTGCTTCGACGACTGGAGTTACCATCCCTGCATCTGTCTGTCCGAAGCGAATCGAGGCCATCGCCTGCTCAACCTGCAGTGGACGAGGTTTGCCCGTCTTCGGATCGATGTGTTTCCAGTCGTATAAACGGAAAGTTGTGTCGCTATTTTCCTGAATCTCGAAGACCATCACATCGCCGCCAAGCGAGTGGACCGCGCCGGCCGGCGTGAAGATTGCGTTTCCGACTGCGGGAGAGATGCGGACGAGGTGGTCGGACAGGGTTCCGTTGGCGAGCGATCTCCGCAGCTCCGCAGGGGTCGTTCCTGGTTTCAGGCCATCGTAGATGCAACTCTCAGGTCCTGCTTCAAGAACGATCCAGGCTTCCGTCTTTCCGGATTCGCCAGGCAGCAGCAGATCAGCGCGATCGTCTGCGGGATGGACTTGCACCGAAAGCATTTCGTGGACATCGAGAAATTTAAGCAACAAAGGAAATCGCGTGAAACGATGGGCAAGCGTTCCCATCAATTGCTCCCGAAACTCCTGCATCAACTGGCAAATGGTCCGGCCTCGCAGTACGCCATTGGAAACACGGCTGGGATGATCTTCGCGATCGCTCAATATCCAGGCCTCGCCGATCGGTCCCTCGCCGGGCAAAGGCGCGGCCAGCAGGTGGGTGAGGCGTCGACCTCCCCAGAGCCGGTACTGGTAGATGGGATCGAAGCGCAAAGGATAGAGAGATGGTTGGCTCATGAACTCCGCTTGGGATGGCAGTTATAGTTCGTTATCCGGAGAACTAACTCCAGTTTCGAACGCATGGCGGAAACTACGCCTGATGGTATTAGGCCGAATGCAAAGTCGCTGATCACATGTGACCAGAACTGACGATGTTTCTCGCATAGGGTGAAGGAGGTCTCCGGGCACATGCGGGCGTTCGCTCGCAGGGGCGACAGCGAAGGAAGAAGATGGCAATTGCTTCGAACAAATACCAGGTAATGCCTGGCAAAAAGGTGGACCTAAGCGAATGGCACACGCTTGGAGCGCCGTTAACTAAGTCGAAAAAGCAATACGCGCAGTTGCTCGATGAACACGTCTGCCAGCTCAGCGCCCTGCAGAACCTTCACTACGCGTCCAACAAACATGCACTGCTGCTGATTTTCCAGGGCATCGATGCCGCTGGTAAGGATGGCGCCATTCGCCATGTGATGTCCGGGGTGAATCCCGAAGGCTGTGACGTGCACAGCTTCAAGCAGCCCAGCGCCGAAGAGCTGGAACACGACTTCCTCTGGCGCACCACATGCCGTCTTCCCGAGAGGGGCCGCATCGGCATCTTCAATCGCTCTTATTACGAAGAAGTGCTGGTTGTTCGTGTCCACCCGGAAGAACTTCGCAACGAAGGGCTCTCGAAAGAGTTGCGCACCGACAAGTCCAAGTGGGAAGACCGGTACTGCTCTATCGTCGATTTAGAGAAGCATCTTGATCGAAACAGCACGCGGGTTGTCAAAATCTTCCTGCATCTTTCGAAGGACGAACAGCGCAAACGGTTTCTGGCCCGCATCGACGATCCGGAAAAGAACTGGAAATTCAGTCTCGCCGATATCCACGAGAGAGAGTACTGGAAGGACTATGTGAAGGCATACGAGGAGTGCCTCAGCGCGACCAGCACGCATCATGCTCCGTGGTTTGTTGTCCCTGCAGACGATAAGGATGACGCGCGCCTGATTGTTTCCCGCATTGTTCTCGATGCGCTCAGCGATCTCAAGATGGCATACCCGAAGACCACCGTAAAGCGACACGCCGAGCTGGAAGCCATTCGCAAGCAGCTGAAGAAATAATGCTCTCGTTGCCGTGAACTCAGGAGAAAAAGCGATGGATCCGAAATCCAACCAATCCGGGCAGGCGGCTTCAACAGAAAATTCGTCACTCGGAATTGACGCATTGCAGGAGTTGGCGCTCAATCTGCACTGGTCCTGGAACCACGCGGCGGACAAGCTATGGGAAGCACTGGACACGGACCTGTGGCAGACAACGCAGAACCCATGGGTCACTCTTCAAACAGTTTCCCATGACAAGATCAAGGTTCTTCTGGCCACGCCCGATTTTCAGAAGCTCTTATCCACGTTGTTGCAACGCAAGCGCAAATCACTCTCGGCAGATGCCTGGTTTCAAACGACACATCCCGGAGCGGCACTCTCGACAATTGCCTATTTCAGCATGGAATTTATGCTGACCGAAGCTCTGCCTATTTATTCCGGCGGCCTGGGAAATGTCGCCGGGGACCAAATGAAAGCGGCGAGCGACCTTGGCGTTCCCATCATCGGCGTCGGCTTGTTGTGGGGACAGGGTTACTTCCGTCAAGACTTCGATGCAGACGGGAATCAACGCGCTCTCTATCCCGTGAACGATCCGGGCCAGTTGCCGATCCAACCGGTGCGGCGTGCGAATGGAGAATGGCTGCGCATCCAGATTCATCTTACGGGAGAAAATATCTGGCTCCGTTGCTGGCAGGTGCTCGTCGGGAGAACGAAGCTCTATCTGCTGGATGCGAATGACTTCGCCAATAGTGCAGCGCACCGCGGCATCACCAGTGAACTTTATGGCGGCGATGCCGAGATGCGGTTGAAGCAGGAGATTGTTCTCGGTATCGGCGGCTGGCGCCTACTGCGTGAGGTCGGTTTGAACCCGGAGGTCTGCCATCTGAATGAAGGTCACGCCGCATTTGCAGTGCTGGAGCGTGCTCGTTACTTCATGGCTGAACATCATGTCTCCTTCGAACTTGCTTTGACCATCACCAGGGCGGGGAACATGTTTACCACGCATACCGCTGTGCCCGCTGGTTTTGATCGCTTCGACGCGCAACTTTGCCGGAAACATCTGGGTCACTACGCGAAGGACGAGCTTGCGATTTCCATGGAGACTCTGCTCGCCCTTGGCAGGCAGAATCCCGACGATAGTTCAGAGCCTCTGAATATGGCTTACCTTGCGCTCCGCGGGAGCGGTCGCGTCAACGGTGTCAGCAAGCTCCACGGCGAGGTAAGCAGGCAGATCTTCCAGCCGCTCTTTCCTCGATGGCCGGAGGTGGAAGTGCCCATCGGCTCGGTCACCAACGGGATTCACGTGCCGACATGGGATTCAGTTGAAGCCGATAGCCTCTGGACGAAGGTGTGCGGCGTCGACCGATGGAGGGACGATCGTCCCCTTGCTGACAATGTTCGCAGGTTGACCGACGGCGAGCTATGGCACATGCGAAACGAAGCGCGGAAAGCAATGCTGATTGCGGTACGCCACCGTTATGCACGACAACTCTCGGCACAAGGCGACTCTCATTTGGATGTTGCCGATATTTTTCGAGAGGATACACTCACTGTCGGATTCGCGCGCCGCTTCGCCACCTACAAGCGTCCAGACCTTCTGCTCCACGATCCCGAACGGCTCATTCGCTTGCTGACGGACTCGCAGCATCCGGTGCAACTCATCCTTGCAGGAAAGGCTCATCCCGAAGATCTGCCCGGACAGGCATTGATCAAGCAATGGAATGATTTCATCAAGCGTCCCGAGGTGCGCGGCCACGTGGTCTTCCTCAGCGACTACGACATGCAGATGGCGCAAGAGCTGGTTAAGGGCATGGACCTTTGGATCAACACACCCCGGCGGCCTTGGGAGGCATGTGGCACCAGTGGCATGAAGGTGTTGGTCAACGGAGGGCTGAATGTCTCCGAACTGGACGGCTGGTGGGCGGAGGCCTTTACACCGGCTGTTGGGTGGGCCATTGGGGACGGGAAAGAACACGGCGAGGACACTGCCTGGGACGCCCATGAAGTCGAAAATCTCTACACACTGCTAGAGAAGCAGATAGTTCCCGAGTTCTACAACCAGGACGCTCAAGGACTGCCCACCCGATGGCTCGAACGTGTCCGTGAAAGCATGGCAACGCTTACACCTGAGTTCTCAGCAAGTCGGGCGATCCGTGAATATACCAACGAACGTTACTTGCCTGCTGCCGCGGGGTACAAGGTACGCGCCGCGAACGACGGCAGGCTGGGCGACGCCTTGTTGCAGTGGCAGCACTCTGTTGCCGAGCGATGGAAGACCCTTCGATTTGGCAAGATCACTTCTGACACAAAGGACGGTCAACACAGGTTCCAAATAGCAGTGGAGGTCGGAGGACTTCATCCTGATCAGTTCGAAGTGCAACTCTATGCCGGGCCAACTAGAGAGAACGGGTCCGCACCAGAAACTCTTGCTGCATGCAAGTATTCAGCAGAGCTCTCGGGCGCCATCATGTATTCCGCCTGCTGCCCGGCAAAGCGTCCAGTCACGGACTATACAGCGCGCATTATTCCCCTATTCGGCGATTCCTCGCATGGCGGCGCCCTGGTCCCACTCGAAGCTGCGCACATTCTCTGGCAATCATGAGCGACACAAAGGACGACACCGGTTGCTCCTATCCTTTAGGTGCGACCATCTGCTCAGAGGAGACAAACTTCAGCGTCCTTTCGGCAAGCGCCACCACTATGCAGCTGGTCTTGTTCGACAATGCGGATGATGGTCGCGTCACGCGCACAGTCATGCTTGACCCAGTCCGCAATCGCACGTCGCATTACTGGCACATCTTTCTCCGTGGAATTAAACAGGGGCAAAGGTATGGATACCGCGCAGATGGCCCGCATGATCCAGCCGCCGGTCAGCGTTTCGATCCGCAGAAAATCCTGATCGATCCTTACGGCAGAGCAACCTTTGTTGGAACTGATTACAGCCGGGCTGCGGCGTGCGCGTCTGGCGACAATGCCTCAACCTCAATGAAGAGCGTGGTCGCAGACCTCTCGCTGTTTGACTGGGAGGATGACAGGCCCATCAATCGGCTGTTCCGGGACACGGTAATTTATGAGTTGCACGTTGCCGGTTTTACGAGAGATCCGAGTTCCGGCGTCGCTGCCGTCAACCGCGGCACCTATCTGGGCGTGATCGAGAAAATTCCCTACCTTCAATCGCTCGGCATCACTGCCGTTGAACTTCTGCCTGTCTACCAATTCGACGCTCTGGATGCTCCATCTGGGCTGGTCAATTATTGGGGCTACGATCCCGTCTCCTTCTTCGCTCCACATCTTGCCTATAGCACTGGTAATAACGATCCGCTCGCCTGTCTCGATCAGTTTCGCGCGATGGTCAAGGCGCTTCATCGTGGCGGCATCGAAGTCATCCTTGACGTCGTATACAACCACACCGCAGAAGGCAATGAACACGGCCCGACCTTCTGCTTTCGAGGCCTAGAAAACAACCACTATTACATTCTTGAATGATTCAGCGAAGACCAAGAATGTCGATCAAGGCAAGCCTGCAGGCTTGGGCGCGCAAAAGCTTAGCTCGCTTTCCGAAGATGCAGTTCCCTGGTTGGAAACCAGCGCGGAAGTGATTGGTTGCCGCTACAGCCGTATCATGCTTAGCTGGGCCGGGCATGTTTCACATGGGTTGCAATTCCGCTTCTGCCGCATGACTGCCTGCATTGACGATGGCGAGGAACTCTTCTGCTTTCAGGCTGGCGCCCCCGATAAGGACACCGTCTATCCCCGGCTGACTAAGGAATGCGACCGCATTGTCGGGCTCGACGCTGCCACCGTATTGAACTGTCATCTCGGCGGCACGGATCTCTCCACAAAGTTGGCTAAGCTTTCGTCGTATGAGCAAGTGCACATCATGTGCTTGTAGCGGAGTCGCATGGTGTTCGGCGTTACCGATTGCCCACACTGGTTCGTAGGCGATACTGAGCCGCGGAAGCATCTCGGGCGGCACATTCGCCAAACTCTTCGTAAGTTGCGCATCGAGCACCGCCTCGGTCTGCTTCGCTTTACGTTGTTCCAGCGTCTCGCCCACACAAAGAATTGCATTCAAACCAGCAGCAAGTGCACACTCCACCTTCCGATTAATAAGTTCGTTGGACTCATTCAATTTGTGTCGACGCTCGCTGTGCCCCAGGATGACGTACTTGCAATCAAGATCGAGAAGCATGGTTGGGCTCACTTCGCCCGTGTACGCACCCTCGGCCTCTGGATACATATTCTGCGCGCCCAGTGCGATTTGGCTGCCCCGCAGCACGTCTCTAACGAGCGCGAGATATGGGAATGGAGGACAGAGGATGGCAACAACATGATCGTTGTCGGAAAGACCATCGACCACACCTCTGGCCAACTTCTCTGCTTCAGAGGCGGTCGTATGCATCTTCCAATTGCCGACGATGAACTTTTGACGAATTTGCGTTTTCATCTCGCACTCCCGGCGTAACTTTGAACTGCCATGTGAGCTGCCGCACTTTCGCGATGATGCGCCTCTACTGCGGCGTCGTATTGACCGCGGTGGGCAGCCCGGTCGCACTTGGCGCGATGGTAAAGCGCTTCCTGGGCCCGAGACACATTTGCGTCTTCGCCATGCCAGATTTCCAGGGCGGGCTCCTGAATAGCCCGGCCGTAGGAGAATGACAACTCCCAGGGAAGACGGGATTTGTATCGGACGTTCATCGCATTGAGGCGAGCCGATGCTAGTTCTCCGGATTGACCGCCGGACAGGAAAACAACACCTGGCACGGCGGCGGGAACAGCACGCAGCAGACATCTCACGGTTGCATCGGCTACCTCCTCAACCGTCTCCTGTTCCAGGCACGCAGCTCCGGGCAGCACCATATTCGGCTTGAGGATCATTCCTTCAAGCTGCACCCGCTGCGCGTAGAGCTCTCGAAACACGGTACGAAGAACTCTCTCCGTCACTTCGGCGCAAACCTCCAGTGTGTGATCTCCTTCCATCAGCACCTCTGGTTCGACAACAGGAACGACGCCGGCCTCCTGACAGAGTGCCGCATAGCGGGCGAGTGCTTGAGCGTTAGCCTCGATGCATTCCTGGGTGGGAACACCATCGCCGATAGCGAGGACCGCTCGCCACTTCGCGAAGCGCGCGCCCATCTGGAAGTACTCTGCGAGGCGAACCCGCAAACCGTCCAGGCCTTCTGTGACCTTTTCGCCCGGGAAGGCCGCCATCTCCTTGGCCCCGAGGTCGACCTTTATACCGGGGATGATTCCGCTTGCCGCCAGGGCTACGGCGAAAGGCGTGCCGTCGTTCTTCTTCTGCCGAATTGTTTCGTCATACAGAATTGCCCCACTGATCGATTCGTTCAGTCCCGGTGTGTTGACAATCAGCTCGCGATATTTCCGGTGGGCCTCCGGGGTTTGTGGGATGTTCCATTTCGCAAAACGCTTGTTGCATGTTGTGGTGCTTTCATCGATCGCCAACAGGCCCTTTCCACCGGCGACCATCATCCTGGCGGTTGCTTCAAGAGTCTCGGTGTTCACTGCGCGACGCTCCATTTCCAGTTGCGGATCTCCGGCATGTCCTGGCCGTGTGCGTCGATATAGTGCTTGTGCTCGATGAGTTTGTCCTGCATCTGCTGTTTAAGGAACGCGCCTTTCGAGCCCAGGTTCGGGATACGATCGACCACGTCGATGACAAGGTGGAAGCGGTCGAGATCATTCTGCACGCGCATATCGAACGGTGTTGTAATCGTGCCTTCTTCCTTGTAACCACGTACATGCAGGTTCCGGTTAGTCCGTGCGTAGGTGAGCCGATGGATCAGCCACGGATAGCCATGAAATCCGAAAATGATGTGCTTGTCTTTCGTGAAGAGTGAGTCGTAATCACGCTCTGTCAGGCCGTGGGGGTGTTCAGTGCTGGGTTGCAGCTTCATCAAATCGACCACATTGACGACGCGTATCTTCAACTCGGGTAGATGTTGACGAAGAATGGAGGTTGCCGCGAGGATCTCGAGCGTCGGCGTGTCTCCGCAACAGGCCATCACCACGTCAGGCTCACTTTGCTGATCGCTGCTTGCCCATTGCCAGATGCCGACTCCCTCCGTGCAATGTACGACTGCCTGGTCCATCGTCAACCATTGTGGAAGCGCATGTTTCCCAGCGACAACCACGTTGACATAGTTCCGGCTGCGGAGGCAATGATCGAAAACAGACAAGAGACAGTTGGCATCCGCCGGAAGGTAGCAGCGTACGATGTCAGCCTTCTTATTAATAACGTGGTCGAGGAAGCCCGGGTCCTGGTGCGTAAAACCGTTGTGGTCCTGCTGCCAGACATGCGAAGCCAGTAGATAATTCAGCGATGAGATATCGCGCCGCCAGGGTAGCTCGCGGCAGACTTTTAACCATTTCGCATGTTGACTGAACATCGAGTCAATGATGCGAATGAACGCCTCGTAGCTATTGAACAGGCCATGCCTGCCGGTCAGGAGATATCCCTCCAGCCAGCCTTCGCACTGGTTCTCGCTCAGCATGGAATCGAGGACACGGCCTTCCGCCGCAAGGAACTCGTCGTTGCCGAACTCACGCGCGTCCCATTGGCGATTCGTTACCTCGAACACAGCCTGCAGGAGATTTGAGACAGTCTCATCGGGTCCGAACACGCGAAAGTTGCGCTTGTCCTGGTTGAGTTTCGCAACATCACGCAGAAACGATCCGAGTACGAGCGTATCTTCGGCCTCGATCGATCCAGGCGATTTCACTGTAACCGCGTGGTCGTGAAAATCTGGCATAACAAGATCGTGAAGAAGAAGGCCGCCGTTTGCGTGCGGGTTAGCGCCCATGCGACGGTTTCCCTTCGGCGCCAACTCTTGCAGTTCTGCATTGAATCGGCCGTTCTCATCAAATAGCTCTTCAGGCTTGTAGCTCTTCATCCAGGCTTCCAGAAGCTTTACGTGATCGGGATGCTGGGGATCGACGAGCAGCGGCACCTGGTGCGCCCGGAAGGTTCCTTCGATCTGCAGACCGTCTACGACCTTCGGACCTGTCCAGCCTTTAGGTGATTTGAAGACGATCACCGGCCAGCGCGGTCGCGTGGTGTTGTTGCCGGTACGCGCATCGTTTTGGAAGCGATGAATATCTTCAATGGCCTTTTCCATGGTTGCGGCCAGCAGTTCGTGCATCTGTTCCGGCTCATCCCCTTCGACGAAGTACGGCGTCCATCCGTTCCCTCTCAGTAACTGATCCAGTTCTTCATGCTCAATGCGAGCCAGCACGGTTGGGTTGCTGATCTTATAGCCATTTAGGTGCAGGATTGGCAGCACTGCGCCGTCGGTCTTGGCGTCAAGGAACTTGTTCGACTGCCAGGAGGTCGCCAGGGACGCGGTCTCTGCTTCACCGTCACCAATCACACAGGCAACGATCAGGTCCGGATTATCGAACGCCGCACCGAAGGCATGGCTGAGCGAGTATCCCAACTCGCCGCCTTCGTGGATGGATCCCGGTGTGGTCGGCGCGACATGACTGGAGATCCCACCCGGAAAGGAGAATTGCTTAAAGAGCTTCTTCAATCCCGCTTCGTCCTCGGTGACGTTGGGATACACGTCAGTCCACGTGCCTTCGAGATAGACATTTCCTACAATCGCGGGTCCACCATGACCGGGGCCGGCAACATAGAACATATTGAGGTCGTACTTTTTGATAATCCGATTCAGATGGACATATATAAAATTCTGGCCCGGCGTCGTCCCCCAGTGAGAAACGACGAGGGGCTTGACGTGTCCGAGCTCGAGCGGCTCTTTGAGCAGGGGATTTTCATACAGGTATATCTGCCCGACGGACACATAATTGGCTGCCCGCCAGTATGCATTCATTTTACGAAGTAGATCGGGAGAGAGTGTGGTGCCGCCCTTCAGCGATTCTTCATGAGCGATCGCGTCGGGCGTTTCGTGGAGCAGGTCCTCGGTTGTAAGTGTGTCAGTCGGCATGTTGAATCTCCTTAGGGCTGGTGGAACTTTATACAGCGGGGTTCGTTCGTAACCCGAGGGCAGTGAGCTTCGCGTGGGTCGATTCATGATTGATGTGAAGAATGCCGTGCATCCCTAAACGCTCCGCAATCTGAACGAACATCGGGGTATTGTCCAGAAATACCGAACGCTCCGGGGCCACCTGGGCGAGGTCAAGTGCAAGCCGGAATATGGCGACATCCGGCTTCCGCATTCCTGTGAAACAGGAAGAGATGAATGCGTCCGCGAGCTGGTCTAGTTTGAAGGTTCGGATGCGATAGGCGTTGACTTCTCGCGACTCGTTACTGACTACGACAACCTTCAGGCGGTGCTGCGCCTTGAGGTCAGCGACATATCCGAGCATCTTCGGGTACGGCTGAGACTGAGAAAAAATGAAATCGCGAAACTGGTTCCGAGTAAATGGCCGCTTCTCAAAGAACACGACCCAGTCCAGGTATTCTTCGAAAGAGAGCTTGCCCTCCTCGTGGGTCTCGAAGACGAGACGATGACGCTGGTCCATCTCGGCCCATTCCAGCTTGAAGTGTTTCGCTGCTCGTTTGCGCGCTAGATGGTCCCAGCCGTTGGTGAGCAATACTCCGCCTACGTCGATAAAAATGGTCGTGGGCGGCACTGTTTTTTTCACAATTCCCCGATCAGCTTACTGATGTAACAGCGGCAGTGCCCTTATGCGAAAGTGGAGCACTTGGTGCGCCTTCCAAACGGAATGCTGGAACCGGTTTATAGCTTGCCGTTGGGCAAAACAGCAGATGTGTCGGGCATTATTGGCGGCAAATTCATCTGCGGCTGATTATTCGCAGTTCCGAGTGCATTGTCCTGCCCGAGTCCCATGGTCAGGGCAGTGAGCCCGGCGAGTCCACCGAGCTGCATCGTCTCAATTGCTGAACTGGGAACAATGACGATTGTGGAATTCTGTTTCAGCCCTTCGTAGAGCATGTTCATTGCGCGCAGGTGAAGTGCGACCGGGTTGTTGGTATACGTCTTGGCTGCTTCGCCGAAACTTAAAGCAACCTGCAACTCCGACTCGCCAAGGATGACCCGCGCCTGACGCTCTCGCTCGGCTTGGGCCTGCATCGACATCGCATCTTCAAGAGATGCGGGAATCAAAACATCCTTCACTTCGACCGATTGCACACTGATACCCCATGGCTGAGTTCGCGCATCAATGATGGTCTGAAGCAGGACGCTGATCTTGTCTCTGCCTTCCAGCATGTCTGAGAGCATTGTCTTGCCGATTACATCGCGCAGCGCCGTCTGCGAGGCCCAGCCGATTGCAGCCTGGTAGTCAGCGACAGCAAGTGCCGCCTTCTCCGGATCGATGATCTTCCAGAACAGGACTGCATCGACATCCACAGGGACAGTGTCTTTCGTGAGTGTCTTCTCTGCTTTGAAGGAACTGGTGAGAACCCGCGTATCGATCCAGTAGGGAATGGTTTCTATCAGCGGAATAATGAAGAAGAGGCCAGGTCCTTGAAGAGCACGGAATTTTCCAAGTCTCAGGACAACGGCTTTGCTCCACTGGTCCGCGACCCGAATGGAGGCGGAGGTGATTGCCGCCAGGAAGATTGCTGCCCCGAAGAGTGTCAATGCAAGAGAGTCCTGCCCCGCTGCATGCAAACCATATCCCAGGATTGCGCCGCTGCCTGCAATCACAATGAACATCAAAACCGGAACAGAGCTAGTAGTTCTCATGTAAGTCACCTTTGTGCTGGACGGACGCCCCTGGGTGCGGTGTCTTGCGGGGTTCAAGGACGAATTGGGCATCGCAGCAGGCAAGCTGCTTCGGCGTTGCTCCTATCAGCAGCAGGACACTCGCTAGCATGCCGGTTATCGGAAAGCAGTACGAGATGAGGATGAAGGCGAGCATAGGCTGATTCTCGGATGCATCGCGCAGACCTGAGAATTAGATCGATCCGACATCACCAGGTACACTCTCGCATTGTCGATGTTTCAAGTCTGAGCATTAGAGCACATCGTCCACCGAAGCCCGCACACCCTATTCTTCTTATGAAGGTCTACTGGCGCTATGAGCAAGGTTGCTTAGCCACTAATGCTAAGGAAGAACATAATCGCTGCTGCGAAGCGAAGGAGCAGGCAACTATGGGCGAAAGCAGCAATGATAATAAGCGACACCAGGAGCGACCAGATCTAGAACCACTTCACCGGACTACTCATGCAGAGAAGCGACCTTATTGGCAGCGTGCCCATCGCGACTGGCGTTTCTGGGCTGGGGTAACTTTCATTTTTGTCGCTCTCTAAATCTTCATCATGAGTGATAACCTCGCCTTAATTCCTCGTCACTAATACTTCATCTACACTGCCTGTAACAGCTTGCTCTTGGCCGCGATGCAGCTGAGTAAGTCTTGCCAGGATTTGACGAAGGATGCGGCACCCTCGTCCAATAAGCGTTCGCCAAGTGCGTCCACTTGGACCCCGTCCTTGGCGAAGTGAGCGAGGACCTCGTCTCCATTATCGGCACGCGGAGGCATGCATCCATTCCAGTCACCGTAATCTGCTAGTGCTTTCAACGTAGCTTCCGGCATGGTATTTACGGTAAACGGAACAGCGAGAGCTTCGATGTAAAGAAGGTCGGAAGCCTGCGGATCCTTAGTACCAGTGCTTGCCCAAAGAAGACGCTGCGGGCGTCCACCGGCGTTGAACACGCGCTGCCAGCGCGTCGAGTTGAGAAGGTGCTGATACTTCTGATACACATGCCGGCCGACTGCGATGCCAAGCTGATTGCGAAGCCACGCTGGCTCAGTATCTTTGACCGCGACATCCCACCGGCTCACGAAAAGAGAGGCTACCGAACCAACCTGCGGGTTCAGGCCTGCGGCGATGCGTCGTTCAATTCCGCGCAAATAGGCTTCTGCAGCCGCAACATATTGAGGACAGGAAAACAATAGCGTTACATTCACAGGAATACCAGCGAAGATAGCTTCTTCGATGGCAAGAAGTCCTTCATGCGTACCCGGGATTTTTATCAGAAGGTTGGGTCTATTTGCACTCGCGTGCAAAGCCCTGGCGGCCGCGAGAGTGCCAGCGGTGTTGTGAGCGAGCAAGGGGGAGACTTCAAGTGACACCCATCCATCCACTCCATCTGTCTGGTCGTGGATTGGGCGAAACAGGTCAGCGGCATGTTGCAGGTCTTCAATAGCCAATTCGAAAAAGAGCGCTTCGCCCGACTTGCCTTGCTCCACTTTCTGGCTGATGGCCTCATCGTAATCACAGCTGTTCTTAACAGCATGATCGAAGATCGTGGGATTGGAAGTCAGTCCAGTAATCGAAAGATCCTGAACGTAACGCTTCAGTGTTCCGCTGGTCAGCAGACCACGCGTGATGTTGTCCAGCCATAAACTCTGGCCAAGGTCATGCAGACTTTGCGTTGCTTTCATCACTTGTCTCCATCAGGTATTGCGGTCTGTCGATCTTTGTTTCGGTCATTGTGACTTCAAAGTACGCTGTCGATTCAAGCGCGTGTATTATTTGAAGCCGCCGTCTGTGTCGGGGCGCCTCACTAAAGCGTGCTTCCAGGAAGACTGTAGATCGGCTCATTTAAGGTTCCTTATCAAGGCCCGACCGGTACTACTGCGATGGGCGAAAAAGCTCCATCACTTTCTTGAATGCGGCTGCGAACCTCTCGTGCAGAAACAAAGACGGGTCCTTGAGGCAGCTTCCCGCACAGTGCGCTGTTGTGGATTCCGTGAATTGGGATTCTTGCTGAACGTTTCGGCCGCGTCTTCATAGCCGGCACCTTCACAGGCGTTTGTGGGCGTATTCGGCAATCGATTGCCATGATCGCATTCTTTGTACTCATAGGTCTGTGTCCTCTGGTGTCTTTACTTACTGGCGGAATTGGGAGATAAGAGAAATCGCAAACGATGTATAAACTCTCCAGGAACTACGCCAAAATGCGAAGTAGTCGTCAAATTCTGGCGGAGTCATGGCCGCAGCGGGTCATCGCCCCAACTCGGATTTGCGTCGAGCCATGAAAAGAGGGTCCGGATGCTGCCAGTAGCCAACGCCATGCACGAGTCTGCTGCCCCGTAGTAGAGATGGATGGTGTCACCATCTGCCCCGATCGTCTGCCCGCAAGGAAAGACCACCTCGGGTACGTCGCCACTCCGCTCGTAAGGAGCTTCCGGGCTGAACATCCAGCAGTCTCCGCGCTGCAGACATATATTCGGCTTTTCCAGGTCGAAGAGCGCAAGACCAAGACGGTAAATGCTGCCGGCGGCGGTGTTGCGGACGCCGTGGTAAATCGCCAGCCATCCCCGGTCGGTCTCGATGAGCGGAGAGCAAAGGCCGATTTTATTGGCATCCCACCACCCGCCGCGGCGAGCCTCAAGCATTACTTGATGGCCTCCCCAGTGCCTCAGGTCAGGCGAGTACGAAATCCACATATGAGCGCCGAGGGTAGTCATGGGACGATGCACCAGCGCCCAGAGTCCCCCGATCCTGCGCGGCAGCAGGGCAGCGTCTTTGTCCTCCGGCGACATGATGACGCCATAGCGCTCGAAATTCCTGAAGTCTCTCGTCAGCGCCAGCGATACACCGGGGCCGCCGCGCGAGAACGACGTATAGGCGATCGCATATTGCTTCATCTCCGGCACATACGTGATCCGCGGATCTTCAATACCCCAGATTTCTTCGGGATATTCGCGCGGGTTTGCTTCGAGCGTCGGCTTGGGATCGATGCGCCAGCCATCGATTCCGTTGGCGGAACGGGCCGCGCAAAGATGAGATAAGCCTCGCCTGTCCTCAACTCGACACAACAAGAGTGTGTCTCCATCATCGAGACGAACAGCGCCGGCATTGAAAACACTATTGACCGGATAGGGCCAGTCTTTGCCGCTGAGAATTGGATTGGAAGGATGGCGAAGGAAGAGCGAGTCCTGCCCGTGAAATCGCTTGTGTTCAGAAAAATCATCGGCTGGATCGGACAAGGGGTGCGACAGAGGGATTGTGCTCAAGTGGAAACGCTCGTTTCTAGTTCCTGTGATGGCGCAGTTTCAATTTCCAGGCTTTGCATGTCCAGCAGTGCGAGCAGGAAGGACAGCGTCGACTCAGCCCCCTGGTTTTCATTCACACGGTCGGGATGCAGTCCGTCCTTGCATCCACCGGTCGCTTCGTCGTAAAGCGGAATCTGGAGATCATTGCTGCCCAGAAACCAGCGAAAGGCAGACCACGCCTCATCGCGCCAGTGTGAATCCTTTGTCACGCGATAGGCGAGCAGACACCCTGCTATAGTTGCGCACGCCTCGACTGGCTGCTGATCGAACCGGGCTTTTTCGCCGCTCTCCGAGAAGAAACCCATGGAGCCGATCGGCACGAAGACGGCAGGATCTTCGCGGTGCTGTTGGGCCACCAGCCACGCCAGCGATTCGCAGCCGACCTCAATCATTTTCTGGTTTCTGCTCGCTTGCCCCGCCAGGACGAGGGCCTGAGAAAGCCGGGCGTTCGAATAAGAAAGACTCTTTTCAAACCAGTGCCAGCTGCGTGACTGCGTCCGCCCATAAATGTCGAGCAGTTTATCCGCCAACACATTGCGTGCGCGCTGCACCACCCGGTCACCCGGAAACCAATCCAGGTACCCTTGCAATCCGAGAATGGAGAATGCCCATGCCCGGGGGCTTGTGAACGAAGACGTCGCCGGGAAGGCCTTCTCAAACAATCTGCCCGCCGCGCCTCTCAATCCCGGGTCTTTGGTGTTGCCGAGGACCATTCCGAGCGCCCACAGAGCCCGCCCATGGCTGTCTTCCAATCCCGAATCTTCGAGCCAACGGCGATCGTAACTCAGAAAGTTTCTGAAGCGGCCTGTACTGTCATTGAACGCGTGCCACAGGAATCTGAGGTAGCGTCGAGACAATCCAGCGTGGCTCGAGCCATTCATACGTACAGCCGCGATCAGGGCACGCGCATTATCGTCAGTGGTGTAGCCCTCCAGGCAGTTCGGTAATGAAAAGATCGCGTGCTGAAAGATACCCGTGTCATCGGTCATGCTCAGCAGGTGCTGCGTATTCAGAGCCGGCAGGCGGCAGGGTTCGCCAAGCGTCGTTGTTTCTACTGCGAGCGCGCTTGCATCCGGCGCTGCCTTGGGCCGGTACATCCGGCCGAGACGCGCCTGTTGAAAGCTGGCCATGTAGGCAACCGCGGTCTTTGGCCAGGTGGTCGCGCGCGCGTAAAGATAGGCGCGCTTGCGCATCGCATGTCTCTCGGCATCGCCGCTTAGTAGAGCAATGGCGGCTTTCGCGATCCTAGCTGGACTGTCGAAAGGGACAAGCACCCCGCGGCCTTCGGCCAACAGTTCTTTAGCATGCCAGTAGGGCGTCGAGATGATCGCTTTGCCTGCGCCCAGCGCAATGGCAAGCGTACCGGAAACGACCTGCGCCTCCTGCCGATAAGGGGTGATGTAAATATCCGCCGCGCCCACCTGGTCTATCAATTCGTCGGCGTTCACAAAGCGGTTGTTGAACAGAACATGCGAAGGCACGCCAATCTTTTCTGCAAGTGCTTTCAAAGAATCTCGATACTGCTCACCATCGCGGCGCAGAATCTGCGGGTGGGTGGCGCCTGAAACGATGTAAACCAGGTCAGGATGGCTGGCCAGTATTTCGGGGAGCGCCACGATCACATTTTCGATTCCCTTGTTTGGCGACAACAAGCCAAACGTCAACAAAACCGACTGCCCCTCCGTGCCGAACTGGTCTTTGAAGTAATTCGGATCCATGAACGGAAGATCCGGAACGCCGTGCGGAATCACGTCAATCTTGCTTCGCGGGATGGCGTAGACCTCTTGGAGCATCGCAGCCGCATGCTCGCTCATCACGACAAGCCGGTCTGACAGTCCAGCGACTTCTTCTAACACCAACCGCTGGTCGGCGTCGGGCTCGCGCAGCACCGTGTGCAGCGTCGTCACTAACGGCATCTTCAGATTTCGCAGCAACGTGAGAATGTGACTTCCTGCAGAACCTCCGAAGATCCCATATTCAAATTGAAGGCAGACCAGGTCATTGCCATTGAAGTTCAGAAAGTCGGCAGCGCGCTTGTAGGAAGACCGTTCCTCTTGATCGACTTCCAGCCTGACGGCTTCCGGATAGTCATAGCTCGAACCGGGATCGTTGACAGGCACGGCAAACAATCTTTCCGCGCCATATTCCACACCGACCGCAGTGCACAGGTCGGTGGTAAAAGTCGCGATGCCGCATCGCCGCGGAAGATAATTACCGATGAAGGCGATTCGTGTCGGTAGCGAGATTTGCGGTGACGGCTTGTATTGTCGTGGTTCGGTGACCAGCTTCAGGCACGGATGGTCATCGCGAAGCGATATAGCCGGGAGTGACATCGTATACCTGCCTTCGGAGCGCGGTCGGGGATGGAGTTGATGGAGAAGTCGTATGTGTGAGAATGCCTGAACGGATCGGCAAGATATGCTACGTCCCGGTCATGCGGCTATTCGTCTCTAACCAATATCCGAGAAATGGCAAAGCAATGCTGGTCACATGTGCTCAGTCACTGCTGCGCCTTAACATCTAGCATTCATTGCATGGAATGTTTCAGGCGGATCCGCGCTCAGGAATTGTTCATGCCGAAGATTTGATCCTGTAGTGTGTTGAATCTGTGGCTGCTTCGGGCTTGTTAGCGTGTCGTCAGCTGTGCCGCCTCTCTTCGTTTATCCAGAATCCGATAGACCAATTCCAGCGAGAAGCATGGAGTATTCAGTGCCATATAAAACTATCGACGGCATCACGCGTTCTGTCGTCCCCTTCTGGTCGAGGGAGGCGTCTTCTTCATATTGCTTGGCCAAAGAGTAAAGTCATCAAGGGCCTTTGCGAATGCGTGGGTTTAGTTGGCGGCTTCCTTAATCCTGGCGGTGAATCACTTGAGCAATGTGCGGCCCGCGAACTGAGAGAGGAACGCGATAAGTATGATCGAGCACCCAGTGGCTCCGGCAATGATGGGTGGAAAGCACTGTGCAAGGCTATTTCCGCCATCCGCACGTATACCAAAGGCCAGGCAGATGAAAGCGAAGTAGCTGCCGATCATGCCGGCTAAGCCGACACAAGTGAGGACGATAAATAAGACGCCTTGCGTTCGTTCCCATAATCAGAGGAGACCAACCGCATGACGAGAGATCCTAAGAACCCTGTCAGCAAGTATGCAATCGTGAACGATGCATAATCGAACACGTGATGAAACGGGTAAGAACCGACCAGTGTGAAGGGGTGTCTCCCGGCGCGATTTGTGCGGCATCTCTTGGAGACAAAACGGCCCCGGACGAATCCGGGGCCAGAGTGTCTCTGGATTAGGCCGCTTTCTTCTTATTCGTCTCTTTCTTTGCCGAAGCCTTCACTGCTGTCGGCTTAGGCTTGCTCGAAGCGTCGGCCTTCGCTTTGACTGCCTTGGGCTTCTTCGGTGCGAATACCCGCTCGGCCTCGGTAAGCAAGTCCGGTTGGCCATGCCGACATGGTCGGAGAGGACAAGGCGCAGGGCGAGGCCAGTTAGCTTCTCGTATGCGGTACCGTCCAACGCGGCCATCGCGATCTCATCGTCCGACTGTTGTGCGTTAGCACTGACCGGTTACCGCTCTCCCTCGTCTGCTGTCGGTGAAGGGACATCTTGTCCGTCTGTGCGAAAGGTAGAACCTCAGAGGTAAGGAATAACTTCCAGTTCTGCCCCATTTCCTCGCGGATTATCTTGCCCTCAACACTTCATTGGGGCGGCGTCACCTTCTAGCAACCCAATTTCCATCCGCGTCGAAATTCGAAGACGACGGGAAACCGCACGCATTCCAGACGAAATCGAATAAAGGCTTGAGGACCTGATTGGCGGGTGTCGTAAGACTCTCGACAACAATCTCCGGCAAAATGAGACTGTCCGAATCAATGGGGTAGCCGCTGTCACCCCACAGGTTATTGACGCCCATGTACAGCCCCGTGGTTTTCAGCAGGGCCAATGCCACCACAACCGGCGCAGTTGCGCCGATTTCTTCGAGCAGACGGAAACATCGCGGAAGGTATTGGAGAGTGTATTGCTCATAAGCGACACTCGGGATCACCATGCGATTCTCGTGTTCGTGTGCAAGGATTCGCCCTTGGATGGCTTCCAGAGTGCCGTTCCGATACAGTTGGGTATAGCTCGCACAGGGCTCCTGAGGACCGAAGGTCAGAACCCCATTCAGATTCAACCTTCGATTCCACGCCGTCGTACCCATGGGTGAAAGAGACGCCGGATTTTCGTAGATAGGGAGAACGTCATACTGCATGGCACTCGCAAACGATTCAAGGGGAATGCAATGCAAAACAACCTTTGGAGAGTCCATGAATGGGACTGGTGTTTGATAAAGCGATGACTCGGTCTGTCCGAACGCGCGAATTCTTTCTGTGGCGGTCTGGGAAAGAGTAAACGCTGCGCGCAGCTCATTCACATCAAGCGGATACTTGCCTGCGGAATTCCTTGCATAGAATTTGTCGTGCTGTTGAAAGATGACGCGGTGTGGTCCAGACCAACTGCGTTCTACACGCAGATCACAACTGGCAGCCCTGCTGCGGTAGTTACGGTTCGCATTGTGTACCGAATGCGAGGGCTTAGTCCGGCGGCCAAAATACTATCGAGGCGTCGGATTTCCAGGTCGAGGTCTGCCGCTTGTACGCCAACGATTTGGGTAGGCAGACCGGCAGCCTCGTCTAATCCGAAGATTAAGTCCCCACCACCAGAATTAGCGAAGGAAGACGTATCGGCGAGAAATTCCTTCTTATCCGCATCGGAGTTTCCGGGTAGGCTGCGCTTGTAGTCCATAGTGCGACCTTCAGCCACGCCATTGGCGATGAGGCCGGTAAGGTCAGCTTCAGTAATGTCATTCAATGGCCTAGCGATCATACGGTCGAGAACCCCTCTCTTTCTTTCAGCACTACTTATATTCCATTGAGGCTACAGCTATTCGCAATTGCGGAAGAGTACATGGCCTCTTCAGGCAAACGTTTACGCCGGGGGAAATTGTGGATTACTTGAAGGTCCGCATCAAACGATCCAAACGGCAAATTGGATTTTACGAAAATTAGAAACCGTTGTTGTATCGCTTCAATCAAGGTGCGACGGTATCGGTGTCTGCTTGAGTCTGATCCACAGTTGGTTGCAAGCGGCAGCGATTTAGGATTGTGGGCAGACAGTAAAAGCCACCGCGTAAGTTTCTGAAAGTTTTGGGAACTATCGACCGTCCAGCAAACCGAAGCTCGCCGTAGGATGAGGCTTACGGACTGAGTTCTCTCTCGTGTTTGGACCTAAAGATCGCGGGCGGTTATGCTTCTTCTCAAGTCGTTCTTGATTCGCTTGCAACATTTTGATACGCCGCAGCAAGAGTCTGGCTGAAGCTGCTGGCAGATCTGTTCAGATGTCCGCCACCTTGATCCCGAGAATACGGCAAGCCGACGAGAGGTCAGCATCCTCAGGTTCAGTAGTCGCAGGTTCGAATCCTGCAGCGCCCACCATCCCTGGCCGATAGCGCGAGCTCTTCCGACATGTCGGTCTACTCTCCCCTGACGTTTACTCTCCCTTGAGTAGAGCGTGAGCCTGATCGGCGACCAGCAGGAAGCCGTTGGTTCTTGCTTCTTTTTCGAGAGCGTCCAGGTGCATGCGTGCAGAAGCTGAGCCCGACCAAAGATCGATCTCTGCGAGGGCAAGGCGCGCCTGGTACTCATACCATCGATAGCCAATCGTGTGTGTAGATGCGATGACGCCTTCAAGTTCGGCGCGAGCCTGGTTCCAGTTGCCTGATCTTGCTTTAACCCGGGCGTCGGCCAGAACAACTTCAAAGCCGGAGGAAGGAGCGGCCACTTTCTTCGCCAAAGCCGCTCCCTGTTCCGCCGCGGCCCGGGCACCCGCCAGGTTCCCCTGCGCCAGGAGGTTTCGCGCCAGGATGGCCTGGGCGAGTGCTTCATTATCAAAGGAATTGGACTTTGCGAACGCAGTCGAGGCCTCGCGCGCCAAGGCTGCCCCTTCTTCGTAGTGCTTCTCGAACAGACTGACCGTCGCGAGGGAAAAATGCATCGCGGCTCCAATGTCTTCTTCGTTCAACTCTTTTGACAAAGCGAGTGTCTGCTCGTATTGCTTGCGCGCCCCTGCCACATCTCCCTGGGCAAGCGCGACATCACCCAAGCCGAACATAGGGTAGAGTTCGCCATCGCGGTAACCGGTCTGCCGGTGCAACGCCAGTCCCTGTTCGAAATAGGGGCGAGCCTCGTTGAATCTTCCCATCTGCACAAGCACGTTCCCTATGTTGGTGAGCGTCGAGGCTGCTCCGCGCCGATTGCCGACTGCGTTGAATGCTGCCAGAGACTTCTGGTGCATCTTCAGGGCTGCCGCAAGGTCGCCCAGGTCGCCGAGGGCGTTGGCGATGTTTCCATAGTCGCCGGCGAGACCTCCAGGATCGTTCGTTTCCTGATCAAAATGCAGTGCCTGCTCATACTGCGTTACGGAGTCCTTCAGTTCTCCTTCACGGTAGAGCACATTTCCGATTCGCTCATGCGCGGTACGGATGTTGCCCTGGTCTCCGATTTCCATGAAAACGTTGAGGGCCTCCTCATATTGCTTTCTGGCGCCGACGAAATCTCCTCGGTCGTATAGAACATCGCCGACGGTAAGCGAACCAACAGCCGATCCCCGGCGATCGCCGGCGGCAATAAACAAGTTGCTGGATTGCTGAGAAAGTTCGATGGTTTTCTGCGTCTGCCCGAGGCGTTCCCAGGCATTTGCTTCCTGTTGCAAGGATTGAGCCATCAGCAGGTTTGCTCCGACAGCATTTGCAATGCTTACCGCCTTCGCTGCCAACATCTGTTCCTGCTTGAAGTCGCTTAGTACGTATGCAATTTTGGCGTCCGCCAGGTCGATGCGAGCGCTATCGACATCCGTAGCAGCCTGCTTCCGAAGTTCTTCGAGTGTTGCCCTGGCCTCACTCGCCTTTCCCGCTGCGACCTGCGTACGGATCAGAGACAAGCCATAGTCGATATTGTCCGGGAAGAAATTCCACAGGGTGCGATATGTCTCGATGGCCTGAGGTTTCTCGGCGGAAAGTTCATGGGCTCGCGCCGCAATAAGCAGGCGCTCCTCTCGCGATAATCCATTCGAAAGAGACTGCGCCCGCTGCGCATCTTCTTTCGCCTTGTTGGTAAAACCTAACATCGACCAGGCCTGCGAGAGCGCCAGATAGGTCGCGGCATGATTCGGATCCAGAGATGCTGCCTTCTTTAATAGTTCGACAGCCGAGACTGCATCGTATAGACGCAGCTTCTGCAGGCCCTCCGAATAGAGCTGGACGGCTTCCGGACTTGCGGGCAGGGAGCCCTTGACCACGTCAGACTCCCCGACGGAAAGAGGCGAGATGCCAAGCTTTCTTCGCACTTCAGCGCCGGCCCTGCTCACCATCTGATCGATTTCTGATTGCTCCCCTTTCTCCGAGATTGCAACGAGCGTCTGTCCTTCAACAGCATCCTGAAGTCTCAGGTCGAAGCGTAACTGCAGTTGACCGTTGCCCAGGGGAAGATACGAGCCGAGGACAACATCGTCGCTGCCGATATTCTGACGGATGCGTTTAAGCGTCGCCTGCCCGAAGCTGTCCGCATCAGGAAGAGCGAGGTTAAGCTTCATCTGCGCTACGCTTTCCCCGGGTATGGTCCGCAACTGGTCTCCCTGGCTTAGTTCTGTCGTCAGCATTTCTGAGAGGGCGGTTGACAGCCAGGACTGGTCGGATCGGCCCGAAAGATTTTTGAAACCCAGCACGGCGATTGACCGGCGGCGGTTCAAAGATGCTGATTCGGGGGCAACAGGCTTGTGCCTGGTCAGGAACGCAGCCAGCGCGATCCCAGCCAGTAGAAGTAGAAACGCTGCATAAAAAGCTATCCTGGACTTCTTATTAATGCCTTGATCGTGGATGCTCCTGCCGGCAGAAGCAGGGCCAGTGTTTTTCTGCAAACGCTGGAGATCTGCACGAAGATCAGCCGCATGCTGATATCGAAGCTCGCGGTCTTTCTCAAGAGCCTTTTCGATTACTCCATCCATGCCTGCGGGCAGACGAGCATTGGTATGCGTAACCGGCGCAGGCGTCTGGTTCAGGATTCCATCGAATATCGTAGCCGGACTTTCGCCGCGAAACGGCGGCTGGCCAGTGGCCATCTCGTACAGCACTACACCAAACGAGAACAGATCAGTGCGGGCGTCAAGTTCTTTGGCCCTGGCTTGTTCGGGAGACATGTAAGCGACAGTCCCGAGCATCGATCCCGGACTGGTGAGATCTTCATCAGCTAAGTCCCCCAGTGCTGCTGTCTCTGCGCCAATAAGCTGATTGATCGCTTTGCTCGCTTGTTTGGCCAGGCCAAAATCCACGATCTTTGCATGGCCGCGTTCGGTCACGAGAATATTTGCCGGCTTTATATCCCGGTGAACAATGCCCTTGGTGTGCGCAGCATCGAGCGCATCGGCAATCTCTATCGCTAAGCGGAGTAGAACCTCCACCTCCAGAGCACGACGGGAGATTAGCTCTTTGAGTGTGCACCCGTCGACAAACTCCATCGCTATGAAAGAAGCGTCTGCATATTGACCTATCTCGTAAATGGTGCAGATGTTCGGATGATTCAGGGCCGAGGCTGCGCGAGCCTCTCGCCTGAGGCGTTCGAGGGCAGTTCGATCGAGCGCAAGAGCATCTGGAAGAAACTTCAGCGCTACCGGTCTGGCCAGGTCCAGATCCCTGGCTTTATATACCTGTCCCATGCCACCGGACCCGAGAGGCCCGATGATGCAATAGCGGTTAACTTGTGAGCCAGGGCTAAGGTGATGACTCGCAAACATTGCTTCTGGAACTTGCACCCGATGCTGAGAGGGGATGAGCGGCGTGGCCATGAAGCTGCCGGCAGCTTCATGCTCGTTAAGCAGCGCGTCGACCAGCTGACGGAGTGCTGGCGCATCGTGACAGGCTGCATCGAGAAATGCGGGACGTCTCTCGGGCGACAGCGAGAGTGCGACTCCGAACAGTTCCTCCGCATTGGATTGATCATCAGTCATAACCCTGCCCAGCTAAGTGCGCGGCTTAATCATAAGTGCAGGGCAAGCCTGTCGGCTTTTTTTTTAAGTCCCACCTTGAAAATGCAGCTGACACTTACATGCACGCCATGTCGGAAGCGTCCATTTTCTTTTGAGATGGTACCTTCAGCGATCTGTGATTTTTCCCGCTGCAGGGATACAAAGCTTTGCGCTTGAAGGTTCGACCGCGTCAGGCGGTCTGTGCTACTGGCCGAAGATGATCGAGGGATCTATTTGCGAAGGCGTGTCCCGGACGAAATCACACAGACTTTCATCCGGGCTGCTGGTTTATCTTTTGTTCCCAGGCCGGGTAGCATCCCGGTTCCATCAGGCCCGCACTCCGTTGAAGATGGGCTAGTGGGGCATCTCAACGACTGCGACCGTCTGCTGGTTGTGGCGGCTTTCATCGAATAACCGGCTGGCCTTTTTCTCATCCGCGGACTTGATGATGTGCAGGTGATCCAACCGTCCGGCAGAGAAGATATCGCTGATGTAATAGCGGTCACCGTACTTATGAAAAGTGACTCTGCCCCGTTCTGCTGGTTTAGCGTCTATGGTGGACTGCATAGCCGCCATACCGGTGTTCGACCAGCTGCGAATGAGGGCCGTGCTCTGGTTCAGGACACCGATCGTATATGTGCCGGCTTTGAATTGTTTGGATCCATCTGTGAAGTCAAAGGGGACAACCACTTTCACTCGTGCCACCTGGTCCTGCGCCTGGAGGTGGAAGGACATGAGTCCGAGGACCATAGCTGAGGCGATCGCACCTGCACGAAATTTAGTAACTGAAAGAACACTCATGACCGTTTCTCCTTTTGGAAGTCGCTTCAAAAAACGCCTTCACTTACTAACGCGGAGTCTGGTCACCGAAAGTGCAACCGATCTAATGATTATTTTCTGTCCCGGGAGCTTCGTCCGAATCAGCCCGTAATTCCCGGTAGAGCCACATTCTCGCAAGCGACCAGTCCCTCTTCACGGATCGGGGACTCATCTCCGTCAGGCTCGCGATCTCCTCGAAGCTGAGGCCTCCGAAATAGCGCAACTCCACCACCCGCGCCTGGCGTTGATTCACAGTCGATAGTCTCACCAGTGCTTCGTCCAACGCAGTGACTTCATCCAGCTGCTCAGCCGAAAAGGCAAGATCATCCTGCAACTCGACTCGCTTTAATTTACCGGCACGCCGGTCTGCCTTGTGCGCGCGCGCGTGATCAACCAGTACACGCCTCATGACCTGGGCAGCAATCCCGATGAAATGCGACCGGCTGTTCCAATCAACCTGGTCTTCTATCAGTCGCAGATAGGCTTCGTTGATCAGCGCGGTGGGCTGCAAAGTATGCTCTGGCCTCTCACGCCGCATGTAGGCTTTTGCCAGCCTGTGCAGTTCTGCATAGAGCAGCGGCAGCAGCATCTCAGCCGCTTTTGGATCTCCCTTATGCATGGCCTTGAGCAGTTGTGTTACGTCTCCGTCCTCGATGCCCATCCGTGCCTCTCCTCGTTCCATTCCCTCTGGTACACCGTGGGCCGCAACAGCATCACTACAGTTGCCGTAAGGGTGAATGGAGATCCGATCGTCCCCATTTTTGTTGGAGTGAATTATAGCCGTCGTCGTCAGGGGATTGGGCAGAACGCTGTTATGCGGAGTACTGCCGGCCGCTGTCGCTAAGTTCGAGATGTGGGCTGCAGGGGAAAGGCCAAGCCACGCGCATCAGGCTAAGACAACAATGATCTGTGTCAATGATTAATTAGTTTCAGCATATCTCGTGACCGGCAGAGATAAGCCGGTATTTAAGGCCGGCGTTCTATGGAAACCTTGCCCATCTCCGCCGGCAGTCGCTATATCGCTGACAGTTGCGAATCGCACATGTGTTCACCGCACACACCAGTGAGTGTCCCCGGCGCCTGGTGAGCCGAAGTTGCATCACACGGCGGAACTAGAAGCTTTTGTTAGCTGCCTTTCGCTCTCTAACGCAGGGGTGCGCCAAAGTGCAAAGTCCTGATGCCCTGCTATCAGATGAGGCGAAGCACATTTACCTTCTCGACAGCTGATGACCCAGCGGACGATGCAGTCTGGAGTGCGCTTCAAACCAATCCCTTATATGCGCCATCTTGACGGCTTATTCAGCTATAGCTTTTCGATGGAAGGCCGGCTCAATTTCTGCCGGGTCATCGCAGTCCAATAGCTCGCGCGCCTGCCTGGCCGTTTTCGGGCGCGCAATCCTTGCCTTCGACGGATCAAACACGCGTGGATCCGACGGAAGAAAGGTATAGGGAGTGAAGTCCGGCTTGTCGGTGAACATGTCGCCGAGTCCAGCCGCCAGCCCGTCTTCCAGATTAAGCGGTCCGACACCGAGCAGCGCATAGATGGTCTTGTGCATGCCCGTCATGCTGGTCCTGGTGTGCGCGACAAAGCCGTGCTTCACATAGGGACTCATGACGAGGATCGGACTGCGATGCGCGTCGACATGGTCGGCACCGTCCTGTGCGTCGTCTTCAATAACGAAAATGGCGGAGTCCTTCCAGATGGAACTATGAGAGATAAAGTCGACAATCTTTCCCAGCGCCAGATCATTGTCTGCCACGTAGGACGCCTTGTACGGATAGCCGTCAGCCGGGCGCGGACTGGCAGTGTGATCGTCGGGCAGACGGATGACGGTGAGTGCGGGCTGAGATCCGGCATCGAGTCGTTTCTGGAAGTCGTTCTTGAACTCAGCGTAGCGGAACTGGTCAGGAATGCCGAGGTTGAAGGTAGGAAACGATCGGTCACTCGATTCGAAGACGGGCTTTGGCAGGGGACTGTTCAGGTAGAGCCGCTGGCCTTCCGGCTCAGTGCCGTCGCGTTCGTCGCTGCCTTCCAGTTCAAGCCCTTCGCCATAGTTCAGCAGCGGCAGCTTTGCACCGGCGACGTGTTCCCACATCGATCCAAACTCCGGTTCGTCTTCCGGCATCGGTGCATCGGAGCCGCCGGACATCGCCCTGCGGCCTGGAGCATCGCTTTGCACACTGCTGCTGCGACGCCCGCCATAGCCGCTTGTCCAGGCAATGTTCATCCATGGGGTCGGCGCAATATCGACTGCCCAGCGGTGACCGTCGGCGGAAACGTCGCTGTCGGTTGAGTATCGATCGCTGGTTGTGAACTGGCTGGCCAGCGCATGCGCATTGGGCGTTACATGCAGGTCATGAAGCAGCGGGTTTTCGGCAGCCCAGCCATGCATACCAAAGCGCGCGATCCTGGGATCGCCGTCGGCATGCGGCAGATCGCCGAGGACTTCGTCATAGGTCCGGTTCTCGCGAATGATGAGAAAGACGTGCCTGATCGCGGTTGTTGGAAGCGATGGCTGAGCAGTGTTGGCAGCCTGATTGTCTTCTATCACGGCCCTTGTATACGCCGGCAGTCTGCTCTCGAGATGCTCCAGGGAAACGGTCGCCAGGCTGCCATACTCCAGTTCGCCAATGTACACGCGCTTTCCGCGAATCATGTTGGGTCCAGTGCCCTCACCCTTGTTGCTCAGAATGTAGAGCTGCTTCTGATCTCGCGAGGTCAGCACTGCGGCCGGATACCATGCAGTCGGAATATGTCCAAGCACTTCGCCTGATGTGAGATTGATGACGGCAACGGCATTGATTCCCGCCTCCGCTACGAACAACCGGTCACCCTGAAGGGCCATACCAAGCGGACCGATCCCGCGCAGCAATCGTCCCTTGCGGTCACGCAGGGAAGGATCAGTAAACGGCGAAAGCGCTATTTGCGAGGTGACCTGTGTGCCATCACGAGAGACGACAGCGACTGCATCTTCATGGGCGAGTGAGACGAAGGCATGCTGGTTATTCGCGACTACGCCACTCGGGGATGCGCCGCCGACGACTCCGAGCGGTTCTTCGGTAATTTTCGAACCCAGGCGCAGCCTGGCCATCAGCTTCGGCGATCGCGGCTGTGCAAGATCGTAGGTCCAGAGAGAACTTCCCCGCGGGTCATTTTCATCACCCAGACCCGCAGCCGTATAGTCTTCGGCTGTAACCCCCTCGCGGGTGGCACGGGAGGGATAGCCAGTCGGCGGAAAGCGAAGGCCGGCCTGCTGGTCTGCTGCCTTCTTGTCGGTCTTCTCGATCAGCTTGTATTCGAAAAGCCCGGAGTTGGTAACGTAAAGCCGCTGGTTGTCTGGAGACAGCGAGACATTCAGCGGGTTCACTCCAGTCGACACCGACGAAACGATCGTTCTGCTTCCTGTATCGATGACGATGACCCTCCAGTTTCCCTGGTCGATGACGTAGAGCAGGGAACCGTCGGAGGCGAGCGCCAGAGATGCTGCAAAGCTGTGTTTGCCCAGGGGGATGCGGGCGACGCGCTTCCAGTCGCGCGTTGACAGTACATCCACGGCCCCGGAATCTCCGGTCGCGTCGTAGAGCAGCTGGCCGTCCGGCGAGTAGGCAACACCGGTGTGCACCTGTACGTTGGCGACGTTCTTGCTGCCCGGCGGTATCTGCAGCACACTTGCGGCATTGCCGTCGCCCGCAGGTACGCTGACGATATTCAAAGAGAACGGCCACCCAATGGAAGGCGCTACGATCTGCCGACCGTCCGGGCTCAAGGTCATGGCAAACGGGAAAGGGGCAAGCTTCAGAATGGATCCGGCTGGAGTAATCCTGCGGCCATTCGGCAAGGTTGTACCAGCGCCGTCAGTCAAAGCCGGGCATGGTCGAAGCTGCAGAAAGAGCAGACCTGCAATTGTAAGGAGGGTTTTTGCTGGCAGGAGCGAGCGTGGCATACCTCCAGTCTGCACTACGCGCATCAAGCTGAGCCCAGACTCATCAGCTTTCGTCGTTTATTGATGATGGCAGACCCGGATAATGTCATCCCCCAGTCTCCGGTCCCAAATCTCCGTTCCCAGCCTCCTGAATGCCGAGGAAGCACAGCGGCAGCGTTCCATCTTTCGGCTTGAAGTGACACGAAAAGTCGGGGCTACATTACGGGAATGTAATGTGAAGGTCACGAGTTCGTCACGTTCAGACAGCAATACTTCGTGTAGCGTGACGGGCCGAATGCTACCAAATCCCGGTGGGTTAGGGCTTTGTCCATTGGTCTCGTCCGAGTTTCGCAGATCATGCTTTCTCCCCGGCGGTCAGCAGGGCCATTCGCATCTGGCAGCCGGCTCCTTTTCCTCTACTCGACCGGCTATCGGTTCGCGAATCGCCAAGACCGGTCGGCAATGAAACTGCGTACCTAACCCGGGAGAGCCACCGATGTCTCGCAATGCGTCCCACACAACTGCTCAGAAGAAATTGAGTTACGCCCGTCTGCTTTCGGTCGCAGGTCTGCTTGCGACAGGATTGAGCGCGACGGCACTCGCACAGTCCACACCATTCCCGACATATTCCGTAGGCGATAACAAGGACTCCGGCGCGGGGCCGACCTACAAAAATCCTTTGGGCAGGCAATGGGTAGTCAGCGATGGCACAATCATCACTCCCGCGGGCACCCAGGTATACCTTGGCACGACTACCCGCGCCAAGGCAGTCGCGCTGAATCCAACCGGCAATCACACGGCCGCGGTCCTGCAGATGGGTGCGCCGCAGGCCGTCTCGATCTTCGATACCAGAACCGGCGCCGTTCTGCAGACCTACAGTGTGCCTTATAAGACCGCAAGTGGCGGCACCAGTACCGATTCAGATGGCGGCCAGTCCGGCATCACTTATTCGCCAGATGGCAAGTACCTGCTGTTCAGCCAGGATGGCAGCTATGGCCCGTCCAGTTTTATCGCCATTGCTAGCGTCAATCCGAGCACAGGACTGGTCTCGAACTATGCCCAGGTCAATGTTCCGATCGACGTCAACGCCGAAGGAAAGCTGACCAACGTTACCTGCTATCCA
Source organism: Acidobacteriaceae bacterium (assembly GCA_963692885.1). Lineage (GTDB taxonomy): Bacteria > Acidobacteriota > Terriglobia > Terriglobales > Acidobacteriaceae. The sequence continues at coordinate 4,004,491 of OY843586.1, read as the reverse complement.
TACAAATACAACGGACCAACGAAGCGTCCGTCCGGCAGCCCCGGCGGCACTACCGGCAGCTTTGAGATCCCGTGCAGCTATCCGTATTCAATCTTCACAGACGACACATTTACTTCTTATCCCACGGGCATCGCGGTTACGGCGGATGGAAAGACTGCCTATGCCGTTCTGAACAATAACGATACGTTTACCAAAATCGACCTGACTGCGAAAACCCCCGTTGAAGGCGCACAGGTGCGCGTCGGCAACGTGCCGAACAGTGTCGTTATTTCACCGGATGGCAAGACTGCCTATGTCTCCAATGAGGCTGGCCCGGTACCCAAAGAGACTGACTTCCAGCTCTATTCCAACGGCACCCCGGTCGCCGCGGAATACCCGACTGGCACAACAGTGGCTGGCACGATTTCCGTAGTCGACCTCGCCACTTTCAAGGTCATCGGCAGCATCCCGGTAGGTCATCATCCGACCGGCATGGCTTTCTGGGGCAACAACCTGCTGGTCGCCAATACTTACGATGACAGCCTCTCAGTGATCGACACAACCACCCACAGTGTGGTGCGGACGATCAATCCCGGACTGCCGGTCAGGGTTCCCGGTGATAGCGAGGCAGCTTATGGCGCGGGTCCAAACTCGATTGCCGTCGATGAGAAGAAAGACATCGCTTATGTTGCGCTTTACAATGCCAACTCGGTCGCAGTCGTGGACCTCAAGGCCAATGGCTGGGATCCTGTCACTGGCTTGATCCCTGTCGGTTATGCGCCAAGCTCGGTTGTTCTGGATGAAAAGGACAACTCGTTGATCGTGGCTAACGACAAGGGTATAGGCACCACGGGCTTTGGAGTTGCACCCGCGCCGACGAGCACCAAAGAGAATTCGTACGGAACGATCTTCGGTGTCAGCGCTTTCAACACACATGAGGATCTTGGCACCGTCAGCATCGTTCCTATTCCGAACAGTGGAACTTTGGGCGATTACACGACGAAGGTCTTTGAGAACAACCACTGGGACCTGGCACAGAATATCTGGAGTGCCGGCGGCGGTAACTCTCACACCAAGCCTGTCGCCATCCCGGAGCGGATCGGTGATCCTTCCAAGATCAAGCATGTTTTCCTGATCATCCGTGAAAACCGGACCTACGACCAGATGCTGGGAGATGTGTCCGAAGGCAATGGCGACCCGAGTCTCGCGGTGTTTGGCGATCACTCCAGTTATGCCGAATATCCTGTCGTAACGCCGAACGCGCACACACTTGTGCAGCGCTTCCCTCTACTCGATAACTTCTACGATCCAAGCCGTCAATCTGCTGATGGCCACAACTGGATTCTCCAGGCCATGGCGCCGTATTCAGACGACATCCAGTCGCCTGACTGGCTCCGCGACTATCCCTCCAATGGCGGCGATGCGATTGCTTACCAGAAGAAGGGAACACTGTTTGATGTGGCGGCGGCAGCCGGCGTCAAGATCAAAAATTACGGCGAGTACATCGAGTACAACACCTTTACGGTTCCGGGTTGCACTCCCTCTAACAAGACGCAGAACGACACCTACAACGGGACCGTTCCACCGACGTCTTTACCTTTCGCTGTTACAGATAGCTGCGAGCCGACCTGGCAACAGTTCTACAACGACACCCTGGAATACGAGAATGGTAAGGAGTCGCAGCTTAAATACTTCAACACCATCAAGTCCTACTCCCCGCTTCCGAACGTCATGAAGTTTGCCGTTCAGAACTTCCCGCAGTTTGATCTCGGCATTCCGGATCAGTACCGCGTTGATGTCTGGCAGCAGGACTTCAACAGGGACGTGGCCGCCGGTACGGTGCCCCAGCTGAGCTTCATCTGGATCATGCAGGACCACACGACCGGGCCGCCGAACGCGACAGCCGAACAGGCAGACAACGACCTGGCGATTGGCCGCGTCGTCGACAGCATCAGCCATAGCAGTGTCTGGCCTGACTCAGCGATCTTCATCGAGGAAGACGACGCACAGGACGGCGTTGATCACGTTGATGGTCACCGCAGCCCAGGCTACGTCATCAGTCCTTACGTCAAGCAGAAGGTAAATCCTGATGGCACCGGAGCAGGCGTGCAACAGGAAAGCACCTTCTACACGCAGGTTAACCTTACCCGTACGATCGAGCAGATCCTGGGTCTCAAGCCTATGAACCAGAACGACCTTGTGGCGTCGCCAATGACAAACCTGTTTATCAACGACCCGCCGCTGAACAACTTCCTCCCGTGGGCGCACGTAGCCAACGAGGTTCCGCTTTGCTACGGAGTCGCGGGATACACACCGCCCACGAACATTCCGTCCGGCTTTAACACCTGCAGCACTGGCAATGCATCGCTGCAGGATAGCCCTTCGGTGAAGGCGCTGCAGGCAGGCTGGATGAAAATGAAGGCGAAAGTCTTCGCGGCTCACTATCACATACCTGATTCTCTTGATCCGGATACCGTCAGCCATTTCGACTGGTATGAAGCAACCGGCTTCAAGCTCCCATACCCGGGAGAGAAGAAGGTCCGGCCGGCAAGCGACTTCATCAAGAAGGTTGCGCTTGCCAAAGGTGGAGACGAGGACGGCGACTAATTTAATCCAGCAGCAGAAGGGCCCTCTTCCCATTACCTGGAGAGAGGGCCTTTTGTATTGGGTGAGGCGTGTGATGCTTTCTTCAAAGGTCGACCACGGCGCGACCGTCTGTCGGGCGTCTCGGAGCAGACCTTCATTGTGCCGGGTGCGTGCCCTGATTTAAGACCGTCTTTCAGTTTCGATCAGACATATCCGGGCGTGGTGAGCAGGCTTTGGCTTTGCTCACGGACTTTTATCAGCCACACTGTTCTATTTGCGATTCTAATTTAGGATCAGCTAAGTCACAGACTCTGTCGAGTTGGTGAATTTTGTACTCGCATGGTTACGTTTACCCAGTTTCAACCAGAAGCCATGCATTAAAAGCATAAAATCAACCAAGCCACGCTGCCTTGCAATTTGGATAAAAGTAATTGCGCCGGGTTCCACGGAGAACCCAGCGCAATCGATTTCTACCCGTGTCCGGCCATCTACTCGGTAGTAGAAGCTTCGAGGGTGAAGGCATAGAGCTTGTTATTGCCTTTGCCGCCGAGACGACTCGGGTCGTTGCGATAACCAGAGCCCCAATAGACGGTTCCATTGACGATAGCCGGTCCGCAGTTCACGGAGCCTCCGCTCTGATATTGCCAGAGGATCTTACCGTCGGTGGCACGCATGGCAACGAAATAACCGGACATTGAGCCACCGTATACGACGCCGTTCGCTGTCGATACAGGCGCGAGTGCTCCTGAAGGTAGCGTTGGGTGATGGGGGTCATTGCCCGGCACTTTAATCTGCCAGAGGATTCTGCCATCAGATGGATTCAACGCGGCCCAGCTTCCACCGTTCCACGTATCCCCGGACGCGGCGAGGCTGTAGGTGTAGTGATAGAAGTTCTCGATCGGAACATAGACGCGTGCATTATCTGTAGCTGTACCCCATTCGATCCCGCCGTAGTTACCGCCTGGCCCGACCTGCGTTCCGTAAACAACCGCACCACTGTCGGGATCAAGGCCCCAGTAAACGCCACTCTTCTGACCGGCACCAATAACCTGCGTTCCGTTAGCGAGGGTGATGAGGTTGGCGCCGGCACCGAGATCATAGTCTGGACCTGCAGGGTCGGGGCACGGTGTTCCACCCTTGACGATGCAGCCCTCAGTCCAGGTGTCTGCTCCTTCGAGGCGTTGATTCCAGCGCGGCTTGCCGGTGGTCAGATTAAGGGAGATGACGCTGTCGATGTAATCCTGGGGGCTCAGGCAGGCGAGTTCATCCGAGACGGAGCCCTCGGCTTTCAGAAGGCACTCAGACACGTCCTTGGGTACGGTGTAGTTGTTACCAGTGGTCGCAACAAGCGCATTCCGTTTGTGGTCGATGATGAAGTTGCTGCCCCAGACAGCGCCGCCAGTGTAGCCGGAAGGCACCGTGTAACTCTTCCAGATGACTTTGCCAGATGTGAGATCGAGAGCTTGGATGCTGCCGCGGAATTTGAAGACGTAGTGTGGGTCAGTGGCAGCAAGGCCTTCTTCGCCCGAAGCGACGCCTATGTACACTATGCCGTCGGAGATGACAGGCGAGGTAGTGATGAAGGCAGCAGCTAGAGGATCAACTACAGTCTGCCAGACTATGTCGCCTGTATTCTTGTCGAGCGCAATGACGGTCCCGCTGGCCTGGTCTCCAATAATCACAGTGCTGGTTCCGATAGCAGGAGAGGTGCGTGCGAAAGACATGGAATTGCCGGTCAGGGTTGGAAGCATCTTGCTCCAGACTGCTTTGCCGGTCTGAGCATTGATGCGATAGATACCGCCGCCCCAATCGACCGCATAGACGGCGTCACCTTCGACAGTAGGAGTGGCACTGACATCGCCCGCGGTCTTGAAGATCCACTTGGTGTGCAGTTTGTTGACATTGTCCTGATTGATTGTGCGCTCGCTCGAAGAACTGCGCGTGTTGTTGAGGTTATCGCCCCATGAACTCCAGATAGCGGTTGGAGTGGCAGCGGAGGTATTCGATTGATCCTGTGTACTGAGGGTTTGAGCGGCAAAGGACGAGATGCCACCTGATGCGATAAGAACAGCGGTGGAGACGAGGGAGATAATTGACCGGGACATGCACTGGCTCCTGCGAAAGTTGATGGTGCCGCTACGGGTGAAATGCGCCCTTAAGCTTGCTGCGGTGATGGCTAGGAGCCGAAGAAGAGAGAGTCGAGTTGCAGGAAGAGGAAATGTCAATTCCGTCATGTTTGATCATGCGGAACGTCGAATTTCAGCTGCTAAGTGATCAAGACAGCACGTAGCTATAGAAAGCTTTTGACCTTGGCTTGTTGCATTACCGGAGCCTCGGCCAGTTGCGTCATCACAGTGACTCCTGCGTTGTATCGCGCAATACAGGAAAGCCACTTAGGCTTAAGGTGTCATGGAAAATCCTTTTGAAGCCTACCCAAGCATCTTCGTCGTTGACGATGATCTGGCGATCGCCAAAATGCTGAGTGTGATTCTTCAGATGAATCTCTTTAACGCAACAGCGTATGGCTGTCCCCTTGAGGCGCTCGCAGCAGCTCGGGAAAGCGCTCCCGATTACTGCATTTCGGATATTGCGATGCCGGCTATGAGCGGCATCGAGCTTGCTATCAAAATCAGGCAGGAGATGCCTATGTGCAAGGTGCTGCTCTTCTCCGGAGAAGATAGCTCATCAGAGCTTGTGAAGAATGCAGTAGCGCAAGGCCACAGGTTTGACCTGGTGCAAAAGCCTATCCGGCCCGAACACCTGATCTCTGCTCTTCAATCGCTCTAGACCAAATTTATTGGCCTGCGATCCTCATTCGGCCTGCTTCGCTGATGTGCGTCCATGGATCTCTCGAATCTTGATGTTGCGGAACCACACTGGAAAGCCATGGTCCTGCAGCAGAATGTACCCGCTCGCAGCCTGACCGTAGCTGGGGAAGACATGATACTTGCTCTCTGCGAGGATCGCTTTGAACTCCGGAGAGTCGCGGTCATACTCTAATACCTTGACGCCATTCAGCCAGTGTTCGCCATGCTTGCCGTGTACCACGATGCGCGCCGTGTTCCACTCGCCGACCGGCTTGATCGGCTTGTCGGCTGCGGCGGGAATCATGTCATAAAGCGAGGCCACCGTGCGATCTCCGTTCTTGCCTCGCTTTGCATCCGGATGCAGGTTGTCATCAAGTATCTGGTACTCAAAACCGATGGGTGATCCATGGCCATTTTTCCAGGGCATCAAGTCCAGATCCACGAAATACATGATCCCGGAGTTCGCCCCCGGTGATGTCTTGAAGTCTACTGACAACTCGAAGTCCGAGTAGGTTCGAGTCGTCACGATGTCGCCGCCGTTGCCGGCTTCTTCGCCGCCCGTCTCAGTCACCATGATGGTTCCGTCCTTCACCGCCCAGCCGGTTGCAGGAAAGCCGCCACCCCGCGCACTTCGCCAGCCATCCGTCGTCCTGCCGTCGAAGAGGAGCCGCCATCCATCTGCCTTTTCCTGTGGAGTGAGAGTATTTGCCTCTTGTGCAGAAGCCAGGGATACGGCGAGAGAGACACTCAGCGCGATAAGTGCGATGACTCTTTTCATACGCAACAGCATAGCCGTTCTTGGCTGTTGTATGAAAACAAGGCAGGACTGAACGAGGTAAGGAGGGGCAGACTGGTAAATGAACGAAATTTCATTCTGCCCGGCAGACGAGCCTGCAACTAAACCAAAAAGAGTGTGCGCTGGAATCGGAAGGAAGCCTGGGACGTCTGGATTACAAACAAGCATATTGGAAAGAGACCTGGGTATCTGTGTTGTGAGAGCGCTACTTACCACCTTCCTGCTCACTCTCTTGGTGTCGGCAGCTCAGTCACAGCAGGCAATCACGGTTCAAGACGCTGTTCGACTCGGCCTAGCGCACAATCCGGAGACACTCGTTTCCAGCGATCAGGTTGAGCTACAGAGAGCGCAGATTGAACAGGCAAAGCTGCGTCCAAACCCCCGGCTGTATCTGCAATCTGAAGATCTGCATCCATGGGATTCAAACTTCTCCTTTGCTAACAACACTGAGGATTACGGATATATAGGCCAGACCTTCGAGATAGATGGCAAACGACGCAAGAGAATTGCTTATGCGACAAGTGGCGTTCGTCGCAGCGATGCCGAACATTCATTACGGTTGCAGCAGATTGCAGCTAAGATCGCTGATGCCTACTGGTCCGCTTCAGCTGCGCAGCGCGAAGAAGCAGAATGGCAACATCAACTCGCGGATTTCGATCGGTTGGTGCAGTACCAGTCTGATCGAGTCAAGGCCGGTGCTACTGCGGGAGTGGACCTGTTGCGAACACAGTTGGAACGAGATCGCGTCGCAGTTTCCTTCGCTACGTCGCAGCGTACTACCGAAGCTGCTGAAATCGAGTTAGCCAGGCAGACAGCTACGCCGTCTATTCGCAACGCAAAATTGGTGGACGGTCTCGATCAGGAAAAGACTCTTCAGCAAAAACTGTTGGCGGATGCCGTCGAGAATTGTCCGGATGTAAGAGCTGCTCTTGAAGCCGTAGCTGAGGTCAGAGCTGACGTTTCTTTGCAGCATGCGAGTGCAGTACCGAATATCGATGCATTGGGCGGCTACAAGCGTAATTCCGGAACGGACACACTCTACGCGGGCATGCAGATTGACCTACCTATTTTCAACAGGAACCAGGGTGGCGTCGCCGTAGCGAACGCAGATCTGCGACTTGCCCAGGATCAACTGGCGTACACGCGTGAAATTGCGAAAGCAGAAATCGAGACGGCGATGAATGATTATGAGCGGGAGCAGACGCTGGTTCGATCAACGATACCTGGCATGAACGAACGCGCTGCGCAGAACGCGAATATCATCGGCGATGCGTACCGGTCGGGTGGTGCCGACCTGCTGCGCTATCTTGACGCCGAGCGCACTTTGATCGAAACCAGTCTGCTGTCGATTGAGACATGGGCCGCTTATCAGCATGCTGTCGTCTCGTTGAAGCTTGCCTATGGAGAACAGCCATGATCCGCGCCACTGCCTTGTCAATGATTGTGCTTCTGAGCATGGCTGGCTGCTCCAGCGAAAAGACAGACGGTATGAAGCCGTCGTCGGATGCCAAGGGAGATAGTAAGTCCGATAGCAGTGGTAAGAGCTCCGACGATAGTCAGTCCCAGCAAACTGCCAGCGGTCAGAAAAGCATCACTGTTACACCAGACCAGCAGCGGCTTGCCGGCATCTCGGTCGCAGTCGTTGAGCCGCGCAATGTGGAGAGCACGCTCTCGGTGCCGGGCCAGATTACGATGAACGAACAGAAGACAGTTCACATCTCTCCGTATGCCGATGGCCGGGTGACGGACATTCTGAAAAATCAGGGTGACCTGGTACACAGTGGTCAGGTGCTCGCACATCTCCATAGCCATTCCGTGCACGAAACCGTCGGAGCACTCGCGCAGGATTTTGCCAATGTCACCCGCCTTCAGGCAGCTGTGATGTATGCGCAGCAGAAGCGAGACCGCTACGAACATCTCTACAGTATTCAGGCGGCGTCGCTCGAGCAGAAGCAGGGCAGTGCGCAGGAATTGGTGCAGGCTCAGACAGACCTTGCTAATGCCGAAGCCTCGGTCACAATGGAGCGCGAGCATCTCGGCGATCTGCTTTCCATTGCGCCAGCCAGCATTACGCCTGCAAATCTTTATCAACACGAACTGGTTCCTATCATCACGCCCATCAGTGGTACGGTGATCACTCGTTCCATTACGCCTGGCATGGTGCTCGCGCCGGGGAACGAAGCTTACACCGTTTCCGATCTTGAGGAAGTATGGATGATGGCCCAGATCAATGAAGCAGATCTGCATTATCTACGTGTGGGCGAACGTGCGACTGTGCGGTCTGATGCATGGCCCGACCAGGCCTTTCCGGGCATCGTCACGCTCATCGGCAGCACTCTGGATCCGTCGACCCGGACGGTTCAGCTCCGCATTACACTCGCTAACCATGCAGGTCGCCTGAAGCCACAGATGTTCGCGACCGCAACCATCAACGAGGCAAACGCCGGGAACAGCATGCGCGAGGCAATCTTCGTGCCAGAGGATGCACTACAAGAAGTCAATGGTGTTCAGGTTGTATTCGTCACCGCGGATGGTACGCATTTCCTGCCGCGCAGTTTAAGGACATTGAAGCCAGTGAATGGAGAAGTCGAGGTCAGCGAGGGATTGCGCGCTGGTGACCACATAGCGGTCAAGGGAACCTTTATGCTGAAGTCCGATCTGCTCAAAGGGACGATTGATGAGGAATAATTTGAGAGAACCGGCATGACCAGGCTTTTCGATCTCTTCCTCTCCAATCGCTGGCTGATTTTGATCGGGATGGTTCTGCTTCTGGCCGCCGGCATTTTTGCAATGCTTAGCTTACCCGTCGAAGCTTTTCCCGACCTGACGAACAACCAGGTTGTAGTTTCCGCACAGGCTCCAGGCATGTCGCCGGTGGAAGTCGAGCAACTCGTCACCTTTCCCATTGAGACATCGATGCTGGGATTACCGCACCTGCAACTGGTGCGTTCTACCTCAAAGCTCGAACTAACGATGGTCACCATTATCTTCGATGATTCGGTGGACCAGTATCGGGCGCGCCAACTGGTCGCAGAGCGTCTCAACCAGGTCCAGTCAAACTTACCCGCAAATATTGCGCCGGTCATGGGCCCCATGTCGACTGCCTTTGGCGAAGTCTACCAGTACACGGTGCAGGCGCCCAGACTTTCGTTGATGGATCTGAAAACTCTGAACGATTGGACTATTCGCTATAGTCTGCTGACCGTGCCCGAAGTGAGCGAGATTAATCCATGGGGCGGCTACACCAAGGAATATTCGGTTGTCATCGATCCGGACCGTCTGCGCGCGTATGATCTGACTCTGCACGAGGTCGTCAGCGCGATTGAAAATAATAACTCCAACTTCGGAGGGAGTTACATCGAGCATGCGGGGCAGATGTATACCGTGCGCGGTATCGGCCGTGTTGAAAACCTGGACGATATCGGCAGAATCGTCGTCGCCACGCGCAATGGCACGCCCATACTCATCAGGCAGGTCGCCTCCATGCAGACGCTCCCGATGATTCGTCACGGTGCCGTGCTGCACGACGGCAACGGTGAAACTGTATCAGGCATGGTCATCATCCTGCGTGGTGCGAACGGCAACAGGATCATTGAACAGGTTAAGGCCAAGATCAGTGCGATGAAGCTGCCGGGCGGCGCAAAGATCATTCCCTTTTACGATCAGTCGGACGTAATCAACGCATCCATTCACACGGTAAAGAAAAACCTTTTCGAAGCAGCCCTTCTGGTTCTCGTTATCCTGCTTTTCTTTCTAGGCGACTGGCGTGCCGCTGTCATTGTCGCGGCAACTATTCCGTTCTCGCTTCTCTGCGCCTTTCTCGGCATGAGGATTTTTGGAATTTCTGCAAACCTGATGAGTCTCGGCGCCATCGACTTCGGCACGATCGTCGACGGCTCGGTCGTGATGGTCGAAAACTGTATGCACCGGCTCGAGAATGGCGACGATTCTCCCGGTCAGGAAACTTCATCCGAATCTCACCGGCAAGGGAACTTGATTGACGTCATCAGAGACGCCGGCCGTGAAGTTGTTCGTCCCATCACCTTCGGCGTGCTGATCATTCTTGCCGTCTACTTACCGGTGCTTACGCTTCAGGACCTTGCCGGCCGCATGTTCCGCCCAATGGCCGTCACTGTCATGTCCGCACTCACCGGCTCTCTGCTCATGGCGCTGTTTGTTGTGCCTACGGTTTGCTCGATTGCCCTCGTAAGGAAAAGCTCGAATGGCAATAGCCGGCTTGCGCGCCTGGTGGCGCGATTTCATAGTTCAACCAGGCAGCGAGACAATCGGTCGCCGTGGTTTGATCGTTTGCGCGATCGCTATGCTGCTTCTCTTGATCGGGCAGAAGCTCATCGCAATTGGGTGATTGGCATTGCTGTCGTTCTTGTGCTGATGGCGGTTATCAGCTTGAAATTTATCGGCACCGAATTTATGCCGACTCTTGATGAGGGCTCACTCGTTATCACTTCGAAGAAGCTTCCGGGTATTTCTCTCTCGGAATCGATTGCTATTCAGGAGCAGATCGATCGCACTATACGGAGTTTTCCGGAAGTATCCACGGTCGTCGCTAAAATGGGCCGCCCTGACCTCGCGACCGAGGCAATGGGCGTATACGAGACGGATGCTTACATCAATTTTTACCCAAAGAAGCAATGGAAGTGCTGCAAAACCAAGCAGGAACTGGCAGACAGACTTGAAGCTGAACTCAACAAGATTCCTGGTGTCACTTATGAATTTACCCAGCCGATGGAAATGCGTATGGATGAGACCATTACGGGCACACGTGGAGATGCGGCCCTGAAGGTCTTTGGTCCAGACCTGAATACACTGGAGAGCCTCGGCCAGAAAGCACTCAGCATCATCTCTTCAATCAAAGGCGCTTCACAACCTCAGCTCGAGCGCATTGGCGGAGCAGCCAATCTGGAGATCAAAATTGATCGTGAAGCAGCAGCGCGCTACGGCCTGAATGTCTCCGACGTTCAGGCCGTTGTCGAGTCCCTGATCGGGAGTAAGCGCGTTTCGGAGATGGTGGAAGGGGAACAGCGGTTTCCAATCGCTGTTCGTCTGCCTTTTGCACTTCGCGACAACATCGACGCCATAGACAGCATGCAGTTGAAGACGCCCGGCGGGCAACTCGTTCGGCTTGACCAGGTCAGCGATATTCGCCGCATCTCCGGTCCAATTCTCATCAACCGCGAGAATGCTCATCGGCGCATCGTCGTCAGTACGAATGTCGAAGGCCGCGACCTCGGCTCTTTCGTAAAAGAGGCACAGCAGAAGATAACGCAGCAGCTCGCACTTCCGGAAGGTTATAGCTTTGAGTGGGGCGGCCAATATCAGAACGAGCAACAGGCGCAACAGCGTCTTGTGCTGGCGCTTCCGCTCTCCCTGCTCATCATCTCCGGTTTGCTGTACGCAACATTTCTGAACCTTCGGCAAACCGTTCTCATTCTGCTCATAGTGCCGCTGGCGCTGGTAGGGGGCATCGCCGCGCTCTGGCTGCGTGGCATCAATCTGAACCTCTCTGCCAGCATCGGCTTCATAGCGCTCTTCGGCGTCGCCGTGCTCAACGGTGTGGTGATGGTATCCCACATCAACAACCTGCGGAGCAAAGGACTTGAGATGGCAGCAGCTGTGCGCAAAGGAGCGTCTGACCGGCTGCGTCCAGTACTGATCACAGCAACGGTTGCCAGCCTGGGTTTCATCCCGATGGCGGTGGCGACTTCGACGGGCGCAGAGGTGGAGCGGCCGCTCGCTACCGTAGTTATTGGCGGGCTGATCACAGCCACATTACTGACGCTCTATGTTTTACCAGTGTTGTACCCGGCATTCAGCAAACGTCTCATCGCCCCAAATGAGATGCCTAGATAGTCTTGCCACATTCTGATTCGTAGAACCGCATTTGGATTGACGGTACAATCGTGACAGCCGACGCACTGGCCTGTACTGATCCCGCAAATCTATGTCACCAATACTTCTCCGTCCCAAGTGCTCTCCGCGCAGAGTGTCATATGCACTGCCTTCGCTCATAATCTGCGCGTTATCGACGCTGCTACTTGCTGGCTGCTCGAAGCCAGCGAACCCGCCAGCAGCAGCGCCGCAGCAGGCAATGCCTGTGCAGGTCAATACCGTCGCTCTGAAACCTGTTCCTGCCTCTGACACATACATCGCGACAATCAAGAGCCGTCGCTCGGCAACGATGCAGTCACAGGTGGAGGGCAAGGTGATTCGCATCCTCGTCCATTCTGGTCAGCGGGTGAACGCAGACCAGATGCTGCTCGAGATTGATCCGCTGCGTCAGACAGCAATCGTCAGGCAACAAGAAGGGGCGGAGGCACAACAGAAAGCAGTCTTCCAATATAACCAGGCAGAGGTGGAGCGTCAGCGCCAGTTGTTTGAAAGTGGCCTGATCTCACGCCAGGCCTATGACCAGGCAGTACAGTCGTTTCAAAATGCAAGCGGTGCCTATAACGCGTCAACCGCGCAGACTGCGTCGGAGCGGCATCAGCTTGCCTATTATCAAATCCGTGCACCATTCCCTGGCCTTGTCGGTGACATACCGGTACATATTGGGGATTATGTGACGGGCTCGACGGTCCTGACGACAGTCGACGAGAGCGGAGAACTGGAAGCTTATATCTATATTCCTACGGAGCGGGCCAGCCAGATCCGCATGGGGCTGCCGGTGCAATTGTTTGATAATGACGGTAAGACGCTCGCGCATTCAGCGATCAATTTCATTTCGCCCCAGGTGGACAATGGGCTGCAGAGTATCCTGGCGAAAGCTTCTATTCCGCGTTCTGCAGAGGTGCTGCGTAATGCGCAGCTGGTAAAGGCGCGTGTTACCTGGTCAAGTAATCCAACACCTACAGTCCCGGTCCTGGCGGTCACGCGCGTGAGTGGACAGGCATTCGTGTTTGTCGCCGCTCCCAACGGCAACACCTATGTCGCGCACCAGGTTCCAGTAACGCTGGGAGACACTGTTGGCAATGACTACCCAGTGCTGAGTGGACTTAAGCAGGGCGACAAAGTCATCCTGTCAAGTATCCAGTTCCTGCAGGAAGGTATGCCTGTAAGCCCGATTGGCTAAGTTGATAAGCCACGAAGTATCCAGGTGAGTATCACCGCGCAACCATGATCGATGTCGAGGCCTAAACAGTGTTCGTAGATTTCTTCATCCGTCGTCCTGTGTTCGCGACGGTCTGTGCGCTGCTGATCATCCTCGCGGGCGCCGTCGTTATCCCGGGTCTTCCTGTCTCGCTCTACCCTGAGCTTGCACCGCCGCAGGTCTCTGTCGACAGCGCCTACATCGGTGCGAATGCGCAGACGGTCGAGCACGACGTTACTACACCGCTCGAGGAATCGATTAACGGCGTAGAAGGTATGCGCTACATGACGTCTTCAAGTGGCAACGACGGCAGCAGCAACATCACCATAACTTTCAAGACTGGCTACGACCTGAACATCGCCGCGGTAGACGTACAGAACCGCGTGCAGTCTGCGCAAGGCGTGTTGCCGCAGACGGTGAAGAATACCGGCGTCACCATCACCAAGGCAAATTCCAACTTCGTGTTTGCGGCCGGCTTTTATGCCGACAACGATCGTTATTCCCAGGAATTCATCTCCAACTATCTTGACCTGTATGTGAAAGATCCGCTCAAGCGCATCAAGGGCGTCGGTGATGCGCAGGTTTTTGGTGTACGCAAATATGCCATGCGCCTCTGGCTTGACCCGGTGCGGCTCGCAGCGCGACAGCTGACCGCGACGGATGTACTGAATGCGCTCCAGGAACAGAATGTCGAAGTCGCAGCCGGCGCGGTTGGTCAGCCACCGTCTGACCCTGCACAGAATTTTCAAATCTCGGTGCGTGCTGTCGGACGTCTGACAACCCCGGCTGAATTTGAAGACATCATTCTCAAGAGCACTCCAGCTGGAGTTGTTCAGCTCAAGGATGTGGGAAGAGCCGAAATTGGCGCCGAAACTTATTCAAGTACGTTAAAGTTTTCTGGTAAGCCAGCAATCGGTATCGGCATTCAGCAACTATCGAACGCGAACGCACTCGATGTTGATCGTCAGGGCAAGGCAGTGCTCGCTGAGTTGTCGAAGTCATTTCCTCCAGGCCTGCACTATGCCGTTGCTTTTGACACGACGACGGTTGTTGGCGATTCGATCCACGAAGTGTTGACGACGCTGCTTGAAGCAGTCGTTATTGTGATTGTCGTCATCTTCCTTTTTCTGCTCGACTGGCGGGCTACGATCATCCCCGCGGTCACAATCCCGGTTTCGCTGATCGGCACCTTTGCGTTCATCAAGCTGTTCGGCTTCTCCATCAATTCGCTGACACTGTTCGGCATCACACTGGCGACGGGTCTGGTAGTTGATGATGCAATTGTCGTCATTGAAAATGTGCAGCGCCATATCTCGGAAGGCGACAGCAATCCGCATCATGCCACTTCGATAGCGATGGGAGAAGTTACGAGCGCAGTCATTGCGACTTCGCTGGTGTTGATAAGCGTGTTTATCCCAGTCAGCTTTTTTCCGGGTACGACTGGCATTCTGTACAAGCAGTTTTCATTAACGATCGCATTTTCGATTGCTATCTCTGCTTTCAACGCGCTGACCCTCTCGCCTGCACTCGCCGCATTATTGCTGCGTGGGGAAGAAGCGAAATACCGGCAGCTTGACTGGACCCATAGCCGCATACTCGCCGATCTCTGGTCAAAAACTGCGCACGGGATCGAGTATGCGCTTGAACGCGTTTCATACGGTTACGGGCGCCTGATCCATTTCGTCTTATGTATCCGCTATGTCGTCCTTCTGGTCTTTCTCGGTCTTCTGGGACTGACCGCATTTATCTATCGCAGTGTGCCGACTGCCTTTGTTCCGCAGGAGGACCAGGGATTTTTTTTCATCCAGGTGCAGGCGCCGCAGGGTGCTTCGCTGGGCTACACCAGCAACCTTGCCGACCAGGCAAACGCCATTCTTTCGCAGGATCATGACATCGCCGGCGCCTTTTCCGTCATGGGGTTCGGCTTCTCCGGCAATGCGCCCAATCAGGGCCTGATCTTCGTCAACATGCAACCTCAGGACCAGCGAAAAGGCGCGGGCCATAGCGCCGCGGAAGTGGTTGCGAGACTGTCTCCAAAGTTTCTAAGTATCCCCGGCGGCATCGTCGCAGCCTTCGAGCCGCCAGCGATCAACGGTATTGGCAGCTTCGGCGGATTCCAGTTTGAACTGCAGGATGAGGGTCGCAATACACTTACCGACCTCGATCGAGTTGCTCACCAGATCGTGAATCAAAGCCTGCTTCCCGGCTCGGGCGTGACCGGCCTGTTTACTTCATTTACAGCAAACGATCCGCAGCTCCTGGTAAAGATCGACCGCGAGAAGGCGAAGGCGATAGGGGTTCCATTTACAGAGATTTCAAATGCCCTGGGTATCTACATGGGTTCGTCCTATGTAAATGATTTCGACTTCAATAATCGTTCGTACCGGGTTTACATCCAGGCCGATGCACCTTTTCGTCAGACGGCGCGGGACATCCGGCAGTTCTATGTGCGGACGAACGCAGGCCAGATGATCAGCCTCGATAATCTTGTAACTATCGAACAAAGTGCAGGCCCGCAGACGATTGCGCATTTCAACCTGTTCCGGTCCGCCGAGATTGTTGGCTCCCCTGCGCTAGGACTTTCTTCTTCTGAAGGTCTTGCGCGGATGGAAGCACTGGCGAAGAAGAACATGCTGCAGGGAATGCGATTTGAGTGGGCTGGGCTCGCACTGGAAGAGATTGAATCTTCAGGTCAATCCGTCATTATCTTCGGGCTTGGATTGCTGGTTGTTTTTCTTACCCTCTCTGCGCAGTACGAGTCGTTCGCTCTGCCGTTCATTATCCTGCTGGCTGTTCCAATGGCAGTGCTCGGCGCTCTTAGTGCCATTACTATGCGAGGACTGACGAACGATGTCTATGTGCAGATCGGCCTGGTGATGCTGATTGGTCTCTCAGCGAAAAACTCGATTCTCATCGTTGAGTTTGCTGAGCAGATCAGGGCCAAGGGCGTGTCCATCGAAGAGGCAGCGATCCAGGCAGGCGAGCTCCGGCTGCGGCCTATTCTCATGACCAGCTTCGCTTTCATACTCGGCGTGATGCCACTGGTATTCGCGACGGGCGCTGGGAAGCTTGGCCGGCACTCAGTAGGCACAGCGATCGTTGGAGGCATGGTGCTCTCTACGATACTCAACCTGCTCTTCATACCCGTGCTCTATGTCATCTTGAAAGGCGCACTGGGAGTCTTTTCGAAAGATCGCCCGTCAGCGGCCCTTCCTCTTCAGACCGGGTTGCCGCCTGTAAGATGAAAAGTTAAGCCTGCTTCACGGGCTAACTCGAAGCAGGCTTAACTTAGCTAGTTGGTATTGCTTGTGTAGATGCGGACTGGTCCAAGCAGGCCTGACGGCAACAATGGCGACTTGGCGTCATACGGCTTTACATCTGCATATGTGTATTTTGTTGCACCCGGTTGTTGATCACCGATCAGCCGATTTACCCAGGCATTGGTCACCTTGATGGTCAGCTCATTAGCGCCGGGCTTCAGGGCTTCTGTCACATCCACGCGATAAGGCGCATGCCAGACGAGGCCAAGATCCTTTCCATTCACAGTAATGGATGCCAGGTTCTTGACATCGCCCAGGTCGAGCCACAAATGGCTGCCGTTGCTGAACCAATCAGCCGGAGCCGTGATCGTTTTGGTATAAGTGCCGGTGCCCGAATAATATTTCACGCCCGCGTCGGAGTTATCACTCCATGACGTCAGCTTATCCAGTGTGACCGTCGGAGGAGCGCCGAGGTCTGGCTCGAACTTCACACTCCATGGTCCTTCGATTGGACCTTTGTCACTCTCGACCTTCCTGGGCAGAGTAAGTGATGCCTGGTTGGCGGGTTCGCGGAAGACAACAAAGACGGTACCCCATGGTTCCAGGTGCAGCGGTACGGTTGTGTGACCATCGGCAATCTTGTAAGACACTGGTTCAGACTTGCCGGTTTCTGCATACCAGAGCTCAGGTTTCTTGCCGGTCATGCGGAAGTTCGCATCGATGGTTTCGTCGTGTGTTGTCCGGTTATCGACGAAGTACAAATCACTGTCGGCAAGTTCACGGTGAGCGAACTGGATGTTGGCATCTGCTTCGGGTTTGTTGTAATCGAAGTCCGGTGCCACATGAATCGCCTGGAATACATCCTTCAGGTTCTGCCCTGCATAGACGGTGCCTTTGCCGACATGATGCACACCTTTACCGTCGCCGAAGAGTTCGTCGTTAAGCTTCCTGAACTCGGCCTGGTCATCGGCCTCACTCGGATCATCCATTGGCTTGGGACCAGCGATGATGGCGCCATCCTGTACCAGTTTGTGAATCGCCCGCAGGACCGGAAGAGACATGTGCTCGCTGTATGGATCAAGCCCGAGAACACGGTAGCTCATTCCGCTTTTCGTCGTGATACGCCCGTCATTGACACTCAGCTCATGGATGAGGCCATCCGCATTGATGTAGTCGAAGCCATAGCCGGCTGGCACATCAGGTGATTTGGAGTGAAAGATAGCCGTGAGATTCGAGTCCTCACCATAGAAATAGATCAGGTCGGCATTGAACCGTCCCTGCTGCAACAGGTAGCTCGTGCGGGCAAGGTAGTTAATCCACGGTCCGGCTTCGTTCGCCCAGGTTTCATTACGATTGAACCACTGGCCAAAGGGTCCCAGTGTCAGGCCGGGAGCTGTGCCCTTGCCAACCATGGGCTGGTGCGCTGATTCATGAATGACAAATCTATTGATACCGTTCAGAAATTCCTGATCGGCGGTAGGTTTGAGCGTGGATGGCGACCATGCCCACGGTGCTGCTGCAGCGGTCATCGACTCCGCCGCGGCAATGTTCTGGCCATAGATATGCGCGACCGATGCAGATTCGCGATCATCTGCATTGAAGTCAAACTGGATGTTGTTGACGCCGGGACTTTGCGTCCACATGGCGCTCATCGGAATATCGTCCAGCTTCTTGACTTCCATGCCGTCTGCCACGAAAGCGCGATTATCTTCATGCGATTCGCCATAATGACCGATACCGCGTTCTTTCAGGGAAGCCTGTACCTGCCCGTAATGCTCATCGGCAATCAGGTCGGCAATCGTCTTACGGAAATCCCACAGGAAACGGTCGCTTGCGGCTGCGCTCTCGACTACGGCGCCAGTTAAAACGGGCATCCAGGGAGTGGCGTCGTAGCCGCGCCGCTTCTTGAATTCAGCCAGCATGTTGTCAGTCCAATTTTGCGAGCCAGCTTCCCAGCTATCCGTGATGACATAGCGAATACCGCGCGAGCCCATCATGTCGGCGCCGACTGTTTCCTTATAACTGTCGAGGTACTTATCCATGTAGTTCTTTACGAAGCCAGAGTTCAACTTATCGACTTCGAGTCCAGTAGCTTCGGCAGTGGGCGGGTGGTTCGTGATCCCGAGCAGCGAGTAACCAAAACGAACGACCACCCAGTCTCCCGCTGGCGGTGTCCACTCAAGCGTACCGTCAGGATGCATCTTGCTGGTCAGATCAAGAACTTCGTCTTTACGGATAGCATCTTTCGGTGTCACCTTTGGCGAAGCAAATTCATACAGGTCAGGAACTGGAACGAAGGCTGCTTTCTCTTCAAAGCGATTAGTACGCGCGCCTGGGTGAAGATTGAGTTCGGCAACCTCATAGGTAGTGGGTTTGTCACCCATTTTGATGCCCAGCGAGGCTGGGTCAAGATCACTGATCCATGGTGGAAGAGGCGGCGGCGGGGTACGCTTGAACAGTACTCTGAAGTATTTAGCCTTTTCGGCAGGGAATGCGAAGGTATTTTCCGGCGAACTACTGTCGGGAAGCTTAATGACTTCGTGGAAGGTCTGTCCATCATCGCTTGCTGTCAGTGAAAGATCGGGCGCTGCCAGACCCGCGATCATCGCAACGATGCCGTTCGGTTTGTCCGTCGAGACAGTGATCGATTGCATAATCACCGGCTCTGCAAATGCGTACTGAACCCACGAGCTATCGCCGACTTTCTCAGGGATGGGAACGCCTGTAGTTTTTTCAAGGAGTCCGTCTGTAAGCATCGCAGCGTCGATTGTGCCTGAGCTGGATGTGATGGTGGGATGCAATGACTCGACAGGCACGTCGTCTGCTGGTCTGCGATAGGCGATCACTGCTGCATCTGCATAGAATTGCGGCGCTGCTTTAGCGCCATCGGGCGAGGGCAACAAATCGCGGATACTTAGATCCTGAAAGGCGCCGGTCTTGGATGGCGGATGCGCGAGGGTACCTTTGAAAGGTTTGCCACCGGTGACATAGGTTTCGCTCCATACATACTTCTTCATGCCCTGCGACGCGGGAACCCAGGGGCCACCAGTTTCGCTCCAGCCAGGAGAGCCTGCAATGGCTTCTTCAAATCCATACTGGTCGGCGAGAGTTGTCGCATATTTGAAGGCGTCTTTCCACGGCGGCGTCATATAGGCAAGTCGCTGCTTTACTACCTGTGGGGTCGCCAGAGCCGCGTCGAAATTCTGAAAGCCGGCCAGTCCGATCCGGTGCATCCAGTCGAGATCAAGCTTGATGCCCTCCTGGCTGATGTTGCCATTCATCCAGTGCCACCAGACTCGCGGACGTGCGCTGCTGGGTGGATTTTGAAAGCCGCTCATCAGGGCATCTGAAGTTGTTTGTGCAGGCGCTCCGCCCGCACTGAGCGAGAGCAGCATGCCCGCAATAATGAGCCTGACACTCTTAGCGTGCCTGTTATTTTCTCTTCTTATCTTCATGTCCGCGAATTCTCCTGTTTCCATGTGTGGCGCTAGAGTGCCGAGCAGATTGTGTCAAAACTGGCCTGGCGATATCTGTGTATTTCTAAACTATTCGTAGTGGATGGCGAGATGATCCGGCAGTGGCTCATGCCAGAT
Source organism: Acidobacteriaceae bacterium (assembly GCA_963692885.1). Taxonomy (GTDB): domain Bacteria; phylum Acidobacteriota; class Terriglobia; order Terriglobales; family Acidobacteriaceae. Next base: position 3,984,362 of record OY843586.1, on the reverse strand, counting down.
TCTGGTCAGCCCGGCGCGGCTTCCATCGATAAGCGGCTTTAGAGTTTCTCCAGTAAAAATTTTCAGACGCAACCTTACCCTTAGTCGATAGATATCGTTGAACAATACTGAACGTTTCGGCATAACTCGTAATATGGTCGCTGTTAGGCCAATCGCTGCCAAACAAGATATGGTCTTCGCCAAAAATCTCCCACAGGGCGTCCAGTCTGTCTTGGTAGAATGACAGGCCAGTCTGCACTTTATCGCCGTGCTTCACTGGAATCTCGGAAAGCTTGATAAAGATGCTGGCATTCTGACTGAGCGCTTTCAGGTGTGACACATATTCCTTGTGTGCTTCCGCATCAGCGGGCACGACAGCATTCGGAAGATGGTCAATGACGATCCTCAACTCTGGAATCTTTTGCGAAAGATCAAGTAACGCCTTGATCAACTTCGGATCGGGATTTGCGCTGTCGAGTTCCAGGCCGGCCGCAGCAAGTTTACGCAGATCGTCGACGAAGCCCGGCTTGTTCATATCAATGGAGAGGTCGTGATCCCAGAGATTTCCGTAGCGGATGCCCACAAAAATGGGATTTCGATGCAGCCTGTCCATCTGCTGCCCAAAGGTCGCCGACCCGGGGACCAGGTCTCCGACAAGGCCGACGATGATCGGGTGATCTGCAGCCCGCGCCAGCACCCAGTCATTGTCACTTGCAAGTGGGCTCGCTTCAACGGCAATAGCCCCCACTACGCCGAAGGGCCGCGCAATCTGTTCATAGCGCGCCGGAACCGCAGGCTTGTAAATGGCCGTATCAGTTTTCAGCGGCCAAGGTACGCCGCCCGGCCGGGTCGGATCGAAGAGATGGATATGACTGTCGATGACCGGCGCCTGCTCTGCCGCTTGCGCAAAAGGATCGACCACGCTGGCAACAGTAAAGGCGCTGGCCAGTTTCAAGACTTCACGCCGGTCCATTTGCTCTCCGCGCCGGCGAAGTGTTATCTAAACGCAGGCATGTTTCCATAGGGAAATAGTTTCGTGCATCGCTACGCTAGCGAGCGGGGCTCATCCTTGTCAACTGGCAATTTCCGCGAGCGTGCATCCAATGGATCGGCGTACCCTCAGGTGCTCATGACGTATCGTTCGGGCCGGCCAACGCGGACACCAGGAGAGCACAACGCTCCAGGTGGGACTACGGCCGGAGAAGGCCACGCATCCAGCGAGCGTTCGGTGGCTGCTCGCGACCTAGCGCTCCACCGGGCGATCGCGCACGCACGCAGGCGATTGATTCCATTTCTCCTGCTGATGTATGTCATCTCTTTCCTGGACCGCGCGAATATCGGCTTCGCCCGCCAGGCCCTGCAGCAGCATGCCGGCATTTCTCCTGCCGCTTACGCCTTCGCGGCCGGGCTTTTCTTTGTCAGTTACGCACTCTTTGAAGTGCCCAGTAATCTCATACTCCGTCGCATTGGCGCAAGGGTATGGATGGCCCGCATCATGGTGACGTGGGGCATCATTTCCATGGCGACTATGCTGGTCGTTGGCAGCCGTTCGTTCTATCTACTGCGGCTTCTGCTTGGAGCAGCAGAAGCAGGATTCTTTCTAGGCGTCATCCTCTATCTCACCTACTGGTTTCCAGGCCGCATACGGGCGGAAATCTTCGGCCTGTTCTATCTTGGAGCACCACTTGCATTTATCTTCGGTGGTCCCCTGTCAGGACTGCTGTTGCAGATGCATCCCGTTGCCTCGTTGCAGGGATGGCAATGGATGTTCCTCGTGGAAGGTGGCCTCGCCGTGCTGGTGGGTGCATGGGCGTACTGGTACCTGGATAATGGTCCATCGAATGCTGCGTGGTTGTCCTCTGAAGAGAAGCAGGCACTTGCCAGTACTCTTGCCACAGAAGAAGCTCAGCGCGCCTCCGCTGGCTCCACAGACATTGCGTCTGTGCTCAGGGAACGGCAGATGCTTCAGTTTGTGTTGGTTTACTTCCTGATCCAGATGAGCGTTTACGGTGTGGTCTTTTATCTGCCGAGCGAAATTGCCGAAATCCTTCACAAGCCCACCGGCATTGCGGTCGGAGTCGTCTCTGCTGTTCCGTGGATCTGCGCATTGGCAGGCACGATCCTGCTGCCGCGATTAGCAACACGGCTGAAGCAGAACAGACGCGTAGCGGCCTTGATCCTGCTGGCTGCCGGCGCTGCCAGCGCGCTCTTCCCATTGCTCGGGACCCGCGCATCTTTCATCGCTCTGTGCATTGCAGCAACAGGATTCATCTCTGTGCAGCCACTCTTCTGGACATTTCCTGCGACCTATTTATCGGAAAATACTGCTGCCGGAGGACTCGCCATCATCAACGCTCTCGGCGCTCTTGGTGGTTTCGTCGCCCCGAACATCAAGACGGCGGCCGACATCTACTTCAGATCACCACGGGCCGGCTTGTTCGTTCTTGCCGCGGCCACGTTGTTTAGCGCAGTCATGATCGCAATGCTTCGCGGGGAGAAGCAGGAGAAACTGGTTCATTAGCATTCAATGAGCGATTCAGGAGATGTCGAATCATGTCACAGGTAAAGATCCGCCACGTACGCGCCTCCTACACGAAAGGTGGTGGGGCCGATTATCATGACCAGGCACCGGGCCATTGGATTGATGATCATATCTCGACACCAATGGCAAAGTATCCCGCCTATCGGGCGAGTCGGCAATCGTTCGGTCTGAATGTGCTTGGCACACTCGTTGTCGAAATCGAAGCAGACAATGGAGTGACAGGGTTTGCGGTCAGCACTGGTGGTGAACCAGCCGCGTGGATCGTCCAGCATCATCTCAGCCGCTTTCTGATCGGTGCTAACGTAACAGACGTAGAATTAGTATGGGACCAGATGTACCTGTCCAGTATTTTCTACGGACGGAAGGGGCTTGTGCTGAACGCTATCAGCTGCGTCGATCTCGCCATTTGGGACCTGCTCGGCAAGCTGCGGCAGGAGCCGGTCTATCATCTGCTGGGCGGAGCGGTTCGCGATGAATTGATCTTCTATGCCACCGGGGCCCGGCCCGATCTTGCGCAGACAATGGGCTTCATCGGCGGAAAGCTGCCGCTGCAACATGGTCCGTCCGAAGGCGATGCGGGTATGCGGAAGAACATCGAGTTGCTGGCGGAGATGCGTTCACGAACCGGTGAAGACTTCTGGCTGATGTACGACTGCTGGATGAGTCTCAATCTCGACTACGCAGTACGCTTTGCCCACGCTGCTGCTGAATACAATCTGAAGTGGATGGAAGAAGCGCTGCTTCCGGACGATTACTGGGGATATGCGGAGTTGAAAAAGAAGCTGCCGGCAGGCATGTTGGCAAGCACAGGAGAGCATGAAGCGACGCGCTGGGGCTTTCGCCTCCTGCTTGAAATGGAGTGTGCCGATATTCTGCAGCCTGATGTGAACTGGTGTGGAGGCATCACAGAGTTGATCAAAATCTCCGCCATGGCCGATGCGCGCGGCGTGATGGTCGTACCGCATGGCTCCAGCGTGTACAGCTATCACTTCACCATTACGCGGCATAACAGTCCGTTTTCGGAATTCCTGATGATGGCTCCGCACGCCGATGTTGTCATCCCCATGTTTTCGCCGCTTCTATTGGATGAACCTGCACCGCTGAATGGTCGGATGCGGCTGCCCTATGCGCCCGGCTTCGGTGTACGTCTCAATCCGGAGTGCCAGCTTCACTCGATCAGTGATCTTGAGGCAGGATAGATATGCTGGTGAACGGACGGAGTAATAGCCGCATTGAGAGTACGGCGCTGAGGAGTAAAGGCTTGGCAACACTCAACGTGAATGACGTCTCGCTCGCTTACGAGTTCGATGGGAACGCCGGCAGGCCAGTCCTCATGCTTCCGAATTCTCTTGGCACCAGTCTGGAACTGTGGTCGCAGCAGGTGCAAGCCTTCTCGGGAGATTTCTCGGTGCTGCGGTATGACCTGCGCGGACAGGGCGAATCGTCTGCGCCTGCTGGCCCATACAGCATCGACCAGATGGGCAGAGATGCAGTTGCGTTGATCGACGCGCTCAACCTCGATCGTGTTCACTTCTGTGGCATATCGATGAGCGGGCTCATCGGCCAGTGGCTTGCTGTACACGCGCCGCATCGTCTGCTCAGCCTGATCCTGAGTAACACTGCAGCGAAGATTGGCTCGGAAGCGAATTGGAACCAACGGATTGCGACAGTGCAAAAGGATGGCATCGAGCCCATCGTTTCGACCGTGCTCAATGGCACGTTTACAGAGCCGTTTCATCACGAACATCCCGAGACAATCGCGAAGATGAAAAGCATCCTCCTTGCGAACAACCCGGAAGGGTATGCGGCCTGCTGCGCCGCGGTGCGTGACGCCGACCTGCGTGACGTTGTGTCTGCAGCCGCAACGCCAACGCTAGTGGTTTACGGTACGGAAGACCGCTCCACGACTTCGGCTGAAGCAGGGTTTCTGCTGGACCAGATTAAAGGTTCACAGGCGCTTGAACTTCATGCGGCGCACCTGTCCAACATTGAGGCCGCCACCGCTTTCAACGCGGGAGTCCTCCAGTTCCTGCGTGCAACTGCCGCTTGATACGCGGTTACCGATGGAACCCAGGTGTCCAGGGGGCTTTAATGAGTCATGGGAGCCAAGGGGAAATTCGTCACACGTACCATCGGAAGAGTAGACTGCGCTTGTTTGCTCTACATGGCTTCGTCACCCGAAAAGTCTTCGGGCAGTTTGTGTCAAGCCTGTTCAGAGGCGTACTCGAAGCGCTGTCGAATTATGGAGACCGGCCAGCCAGAAGGATAACTATTCGTGATGAACTTTGATATGAAGCGGCATTTAGTCTGCTGTTGCCTGATTGCACTTTCCCCCATTGCCGCTCTTCCCCAAGCTGTTCCGCCGGACAAGGCAGACGAGAACCGCGTTGATCGCCTGCTGAAACAACTGACGATCGAAGAAAAGATGGACCTGATCCGTGGTGGTGTCGAGCCGGCGGCAGAGTTCCAGGGCCAGGCGGGCTATCTTCCCGGTGTGCCGCGACTCCATATTCCATCCCTGCGCTTTGCCGATGGACCGCCCGGCCTGCTGACCCGCGTTCCTTCGCAGGCCGAGACTGCAACCATGGGTGTCGCCGCAACCTTCAGTACACACGACGCGGAACAGAATGGCGTGGTCATTGGCCGTGAGGCGCGATCGCTCGGGATCGATGTAGTACTACAGCCGTTCATAAATATCGACCGTGATCTGACCTTCGCACGCGCTTACAACACCTTCGGCGAAGATCCGCTGCTCAGCGGAAAAATGGGAGTCGGCGAAATACGCGGCGCACAGGCGCAGGGCGTGATGGCGCAGGCTAAACACTACATCGGCTACGATACCGATTCATACAACGTCTTCATCGATCCGCAGACATTACACGAGGTGTACCTTGCTCCGTTTGTCGATGCTGTGAACGCCGGCGTCTCCTCGATCATGTGTTCGTACAACAAGCTCAATGGCGCCTTCGCCTGCGGCAACAGCGACACGCTCAAAACTATTTTGCGTGGTGAGCTGGGCTTTAAAGGCTTCGTCACTTCCGATTGGGGCGCCGTGCACAGCGTTGATTTCATCAACCATGGTCTGGATATGGAGATGCCAGGCATCATCCCCGCTGACAGTCCATTTGCAGCCATGATGCATACCTTCTACAGCACAGCGCCCGCATCGACGGCTATGCCTACCAAGCTCAATGAAGCAACACTGGCCGGCATGCTCGGCGGTACCATTCCTGAAGAGCCGGCGGGTGGCGGCATGGACCTGTCAGCCTTCCCGCGCGATGCGGATCCAAAGGTGATGCGTGATGCTTTGTCCGACGGCTCTGTCAGCGAGGCCACCATCACACAAGCTGCGCGTCGCGTGCTGTATGAGATGGATCGCTTCGGCTACCTTGATGGCAAGCAGAAGCACAACGTCACACCGCAGGATTTCGGAGCGAATGCCGCCATCATCGAAAAGACCGCGGAAGACGCCGCGGTGCTGCTCAAGAACGATGACCACATTCTTCCACTCAAAGCGGATGCGCTGGCGGACGTCGCACTGATCGGCCCAACAGCCGGCCAGGTCGCCGCCATTGGTACGTTCGGTGAACGCTCCCCCGGGATACCCGAACGCCAGGTGGGTCCACTCGCCGCACTGCGCAAGCTCGCGCCTTCCGCCAAAGTTACGTATGCAGTGGATGACGATATGACCGGAGTGACCATCCCGGCCAGCCAGCTTTCACATGATGGCAAGCCCGGGCTGCTCCGTGTCGCAACCGGCGGCAAGCAGAGTGTTGATGCGACTCTTGATTTCACGAACACGAAGCACTCTGCCTTGCCTGCCAACACAGAAGCCACGTGGAAGGGCGAGATCTCGGTTCCAGCTGATGGCTCTTACTGGCTCTATCTGCAGATAATGGGAGCACGTGGCATCCTGCACATTGACGGTAAAGAAGTTGGTCGGACCGGTGCAGTAAAGGGAACAGTGCACGGGGATATTCAGCATGCCTCGCAGGACAATGGCCTGCCCACGACCGATGGCCTGGACAACGTTCGACGCGCAGTCCAACTGACCACGGGAAAGCACCAGGTGTCCGTGGAAATCACGGGCGACACTTCAAATGCTCCAGCACAGGTGCGGCTGAACTGGATGACACCCGAGCGCCGGCAGGCAGATCACGCGGCTGCCATCGCTGCAGCTAAGTCAGCAAAGGTTGCCGTCGTATTTCTCTGGACACGCGGCAAGCCCAACTTTGGTTTGCCCGGCGAGCAGGATCGGCGGGTCGAGGAAGTCGCCGCTGCAAATCCCAACACTGTCGTTGTGTTGAATACCAGCCAGCCAGTTGCCATGCCATGGCTGCCAAAGGTCAAGGCCGTACTTGAGATGTGGTGGCCTGGCGACGAAGGCGGCTGGGCTACAGCAAAGACGCTCGTCGGCCAGAATAATCCTGGCGGCCGGCTGCCCTTCACCTGGGCAAAGCAGCTCACTGATTATCCCGCTACCGATCCTGCTCATCCGGAGCGTTCCGCGAAAGGCATTGACGGAAAAACGACCTACACTGAAGGCGTGCTCGTAGGCTATCGCTGGTTCGACCACGAGAACATCGCGCCGCTGTATGCCTTTGGCCACGGCCTTTCCTATACGACGTTCGCATACTCTGATTTCAAGGTGAGCAAGGCTCCTGATGGTGGCGCCGATGTTTCAGTGAACATCAGGAATACGGGTGCCGTTGCAGGGGACGAGGTGCCACAGGTCTACCTGGACGCGCCGAAAGATCCACCGGCTGGCACGCAATTTGCGGTTCGTACACTGGCCGCTTTTGACCGTGTCAGTCTGCGTCCCGGTGAGTCGAGAACAGTCAAGATGCATGTCAGTCCCCGCCAGTTTCAATATTGGTCGACGACGCAAATTGCATGGATCACGGTCAAGGGCAGTCGTGAATTGAAGATTGGTCCGTCATCACGCGAGCTTCCACTGTCGGCAACGATCGACTGATCACCAGCCGGTCACACCCGGATACCGAAGGCTGTGCCTTCACAGCTAAGATGAGAGTGGCATTCAACCTTTCACGGCTACGGGGAGCAGCATTTGAGTGATCGCAATATTAGCGACCAGGCACACGCGCACGCACATGGATACCGATGGCTCTTCGTCGGTCTATCGCTGCTGTACTGTGCCTGGGTTCTTTCTCTGCCGCTTTTTCCCAGCCAGGATGGGCCTGTCCACCTTTATCTTGCGTCGATCTTTAAAGGGCTCCTTGGCGGTGAGTCGAATACTTATTCCACGTACTACTTAGTCCGACACTATCTTCCACCCTATAGCTTCCACTACTACCTGTTAGTAGCTCTGATGCATTTCATATCGCCGCTCCTGGCGGAGAAGCTGTTCGTCTGCCTTATCCTCGTTTCTTTTGCATGCGGCTTCCGCTATCTCGCATTATCGATCGGTCCGAATGGTCCTCTCTTCTCCATCTTCGCGCTCTGCCTGCTGCTCAACTGGTCGCTGGCCATGGGCTTCGAAAATTACCTTTTCTCGCTCAGCATGGCATTCTGGGCACTTGGCTTGTGGATGCACACGCGCCGCAATTCATCAGTCGGGCTGCGGATAAGTTTTCTGCTGATCCTTTACGTCATGGCCTTGACGCATCCCGTGCCCGTAGCGATTGTGCTCGGCTTCGCCGGGCTCGATCTGGTCATGACGGTTCTAGGCGGCCGTTTCAGTGAGACAATCACAGCCTCTAAAAGAACGTCTCCGCTGCGCGATCTGTTTACCTTGATCGCAGCATCTTCAACGCTTCTTTATATCTCCCATTTCACTGAAAAGCGCAGAACGGCTGACAACATCCGCAATACCATTCATCCACTTGCGGAATTCCTTTCATTCTATGGTCATCTCGAAGGCGTCCGTTATTTCAACGGCACTGACACATCAGTCCATCTCTATGGCCTGGCGATTTACCTCCTGCTCCTGATTGCTGCTGCAGTAGCTCTGTTGAGGACACGCCGCAGTTCACCAGGCGCGCTGCCCTGGCGGGTCGCCTTCGTGCTTTTTCTCCTGGTTATGCCCGTAGTGCCGATGGACATTAACGGATCACACATGTTCGCGACGCGCCTCGTCGCACTGGTCTGGCTTGCAGCCTTTGCCGCTGCCAGTGGATCAGCCCGCCTGCCGCGGATCGTGGAGCTTTGCTTTGTTTTCTTTGCGTCGATTACGTCTCTGGGCATCCTCGGCCTTGCTCACAGCGAGGTCAGCCGGGAGGCACGTCAGATGGGGCAGCTGACCAGTGCGCCCGTAAACCAGCGCCAGAAACTTGGTCTTTTGCTGCCGGGCCTCGAACATCACGTCACGCCACGCTATGATTTCGTGGTCGATCCTTTTGTATGGGCAGGCGTGCATTATTTTCGCCAGGGTGGCGATGTACTGCTGAATACTCCGTGGACCGATATTCCCATTCTTCCGGTGAATGCGACATCAGCACTTGGACTGGAAGGCTTCGACCCGACAACGATCGAATTCTTTTACGATCTTCGGCAGCATATTGAAGATGGCGATCCCGCATCGCTCGCTCTTCTGGCCCACGCTGACTTCATCCTGTTCACCACTGGCGGCGAGCCAGTCGACGCCGATGCGGTGACCCGCATCCTTCAGGCGCAACCCGGCTCGCAATGGTCGTGTGCGTCCACCACCACATGGACAGAACTGTGCGGGCGTCTGGCAGCTCGCAGTGAGTAGCAACGGCGAGCGCCGGGAATGACGGCTCGCAAACGATGGAGCTTCTGGCTTCTGGCAGCGATGACAGCATGCTTCTGTGCCTTCGTCCTGTCACTGCCGGTATTCCCCACTGAAGATGGCCCCATCCATCTGTACTTCGCGAATGTACTGGGAGATCTGCTCAGCCATCACTCGCCGCTGTACGCGCAGTATTACTACGTGCATCACCTGCTGCCGCCGTATAGTCTCCACTACTACCTGCTCATCCTCTTGATGAAAGTTGTCTGTGCGCCGGTGGCAGAGAAGCTCATCATCTGTCTCATCGTGGCGAATCTTGCGTTCGGCTTCCGCCATCTCGCAACAAGCGTGGGAGAAGCCGGCGAGATCGTATCTCTCTTAATCGTGGCTCTGTTATTCAATTGGCCGCTGGGTATGGGCTTCGAGAACTTTTCGCTTTCGCTCGGAATGGCCTGCTGGGCGCTCGGCTCCTGGACTCGTTCGCAAAACCCGCTCAACAGGCATGTGGCACGGCATCGGCTCAGCTTCGTACTCTTGTTGGCGCTGATGACCCTGACGCATCCGGTGCCGGTCGTCATGACAATGAGCTTCGCCGCCTTCGACTTTTCCTTGCGTTACCTGGCAGAGAAACTTCGTGGGACCGCCGCACGCAGAACTAAAAGGCCGGCCGGACTCCTTACCCTTATTGCAGGCGCAAGCACGCTCGTGTACATCAGCTTCTACACTGACAGAAAAAGATCAATTGCCGAAGCCAGGCAGCCTCACGTACCCGTGGCAGAGTTTCTGCATTACGGAAAGCTTTTTGGCCTGGCATTTTGTGGCGGGAACAGTGCCGGCGCGACCATCTATCGCGGCATACTCTACATCGTCCTGATCCTCGGCTTGTTTTCGGAATTGCAGCTACAGGCAAGCAATGGCATTGTCGAGAGTGGTCACCGCAGATGAGCTGGGCCGCAACAGCTCTCTTGTTTATTCCGGTCCTTTGTTTCCTGCCCTCTGATTTGAATGGCTCGCATTTTTTTGCGGATCGGCTGGTAATTTTCGTATGGCTTGCCGCGCTTGCTGCTGCGAGCGGCTATCAACAGCTTTCACGCGGAAGCGTCGTGGTGCTTGCAGTCTTCGCCATTGCAATGACTGCTTTCGTGCTCAGCATGGGACAGGTCTATCTGCGACCAGTATCCCTTCAGCTCTCTCAACTGGAATCTCAGCCGGTTGAGCATCGCAGCCAGGCAGGCCTGCTTCTTCCCGCTGACGATCAGGTAGATGATTTCGGCGCGCCGCTCGCGTTCTATCCAGCGATGTGGGCCGGCACCTCCTACTTTCGCCGCAGTGGTTCCGTGCTGCTCAATACTCCCTGGATGGATCTCCCGATCCTGCCGCTGGGAGCTAGGACTGCGTTACTGACGGCCACCGTCCCGCCTGCTCAACTGGAGGATTACCAGGTTCTACGAGAAGCACTCATGGCGTCGTCCTCCGCCCGGGACAACATTCTGCCGCGAGCCGCCTTCATCCTTTTTGCCGGCCCCGGCGACCGGCTCTCCCAGGCGGTGATCGGGCCCATTCTGCAGTCAGCCGGTAAGCCGCAGTTGGCTTGTGCTCCGGCTTCGTGGTACGTCCTTTGTCAGCGTTAGAAGATTCCGGGCACGGGCGTAAACCCGGGTCGGCTTGCTCTTCAGGGAAGCTCGACTTTCATTCCGATGGAAACGGCATAGCAACAGGTGGACCGCTCTAGTATCCTCAGACCTTGCGGGAGCTGCCCTTGTTGCGTGCGTTTTATACCTCGGTCCTTTTTCTATTAGTGGTTTGTCCTTCAGCCGTCTTCGCGCAAGCCACTCCGCCTGCACCCCCGCCGGGTCAGCATGGCGAAGCCGGCGGTGTCATGACCGGAGGAAACTTTGCCCCGGTCCTTGACGCAGAGAAGCGCCCCATCACTGCAGGTGGTTTTGTTGATGCCGGCCCTATTGTTTTTCAAGACATAGCCAAGTCCGCTGGACTCACAGGCTGGACCCATAAATCCGGTACGCCGGGGAAGGTTTATATTCTTGAAACAGTCGGTTCCGGCGTCGCGCTATTCGATTACGACAATGACGGCTGGCTCGACATCTACCTGGTGAATGGCTCGACCTACGAAGCCATGCAGGGTAAAGCACCTGCGCCGCACGCCGCGCTCTTCCATAACAATCATGACGGTACATTTACCGATGTCACTGCCAAAGCCGGTGTCGCCAACGAACGATGGGGCATCGGCGTCGCAGTCGGCGACTACGATAACGACGGCTGGCCTGACCTCTTCGTCACCAACTATGGCAAGAACCGCCTATACCATAATAATCACGACGGCACGTTCACCGATGTTGCAGAAAAGGCCGGTGTCACCCTCGGCGGCTGGTCATCGGGTCCCACCTTTGGCGATTACGACGGAGACGGCAAACTGGACATTTTCATTCCCGGCTACGTCCACTACGACAACAATCAGCCTCCCATGCCGGGCACCACGACTGGTCCCGCGGCCACCTTCTGCCAGTTTCGCGGCGCACCGGTCATGTGCGGCCCTCGAGGCCTGATCGGCGAGCACGACCACCTCTTCCACAACAATGGCGATGGCACATTTACTGACGTCAGCGAGAAAGCCGGTGTCAGCGATCCCAATGCTTACTACGGACTTGCCAGCGTTTTCGTTGACCTGAACAATGACGGCAAAGTGGACCTGGTCGTGACCGACGATTCCACGCCCAACTATCTGTACATCAACAAGGGCGGCGGCAAATTTGAAGATGACAGCTACGCCTCGGGCTACGCGCTGAATGAGAATGGTCGCGAGACTGCTTCGATGGGCGTGGCCGTCGGCGACTATCAGAACAATGGGCTGCTCGATCTTTACAACACAACTTTCTCAGATGACTATGACGTCCTCTACCACAACGACGGCGACGCCAACTTCACCGACATCAGCTACCAGGCAGGCATTGCCGAGACCACTATCCCGTTCCTCGCCTGGGGTGACGGCTTCATCGACTACGATAACGACGGCTGGAAGGACATCTTCGTTGCCAACGGACACGTGTATCCGTCAGTCGATAAGAACGACTGGGGTACAACTTTTGCCGAGCGTCCGCTGCTCTTTCATAACCAGATGGGCAAAAAGTTCGAGCCGGTACCCGCAGTCAAGGGCACTGGCCTCGCCATCGTGGTACCTGGTCGCGGCGCGGCGTTCGGCGACCTGTTCAATGACGGCAAAATCGACGTGGTAATGAACAACATGGATAGCGTGCCGGCCCTTCTGCGCAACGTCAATGCAGACCAGCATCACTGGGTGGAGATGAAGCTGGTGGGCGGACCGAAGAGCCCTCGCGATGCCATTGGTGCGACGGTTTATTTAAAAGCCGGGACCATGCGCCACCGCGAAGATGTGATGAGCGGAGGCAGTTACGCGTCTTCGAGTGATCAGCGCCTTCATTTCGGCATCGGCGACAGCACCACCGTGGACGCGGTAGAGATTCACTGGCCAAGCGGCGCAGTTGAGAAACTGACGCTGCCCGCTGTCGACACAATTTTCACAGTAGAAGAGGGCAAAGGCGTCATCGGGAAAATGGCTTCTGCATCGAAGAAATAATCAACGCGCCTGCTTCTTCGCTGACATTTTGCCTTTGTCGATCCTGTGCAAGGCCCTTGGTTTGATCCTGACTGCTGTTGTGTCGCGCACCACCAGTTCGGGCTGCACGATATATTCAGCGCCTCTCGATCCGGGCTCGCGATTCGCTGAAAAAAGCGCATGGAAAGCCCGGTCGGCGATATGCGAGCGGGAAAGCCGAACAGTAGTGAGCGGCGGATACAGCGCGGCACTGATCTCGATATCGTCGAACCCGATCACCGAGACATCCTGCGGTACACGTAAGCCATGCTGATGGATCGAGCCGATCGCACCAATCGCAGTGAGGTCATTCGAAGCGAGGATAGCTGTCGGCAGAGAGGTGAGTTGCAGCAATTCCTCCATCGCCATGCGCCCGCCATCGATGCGGTGATTCCCCTCGACAATCAATTCTTTCCGGAGTGAGATCCCGGCTCTTCGCAGAGACTCGAGGAAGGCCTCACGGCGAGTGCGTGCCGAGGGCAAAGTCATAGGTCCGCTGATAAAGCCGATCCGTTCATGGCCCAGTGAGACCAGGTGGTCCACGGCTTCATCGATCCCTTTGGAGTAGTTCACCAGCACATTGCTGGTATCTTCGCCGACTGTGCCGGTGTCAAGAAAAACCAGGGGGATGCCATTGCTCTTGAGCCGCTCAAGTAGCTGCGGTTCCAACTCCGAGGTCATGATGGCGACGCCATCGACCTTTCGTTCCAGCATGCGCTGTACGCACAGTTCGGCGCGGTCGGCTTTGTAGCTGGTGTTGCTCACAATTACTTCCAGGCCGTGCAAAACCGCGGTGTCTTCAAAGCTCTTCACCAGCTCAGGAAAGAACGGATTGGTGATGTCGGAAATGATGAGCCCGTAGAGCCGGCTGCGGCCCGAGCCGAGCGCGCGCGCATTGGTATTCGGAAAATAGTTGAGCGCTTCAATGGCACGCCGTACACGTTCGGCGGTGTTCGCCTTTACCTTGTCGGAGCCATTGATCGTCCGCGATACAGTCGCGGTGGAAACCTGGGCGCGCCTGGCGACTTCCTGGATATTCATGCTGAGGGTGATTATGCATTCCCCTGTTTCAGGTGACCTGAGAATACACGTAAACACTCTTTCGTTGGTCGATTGTGCACTGCGGTTAACAGGCTATTGACGAATGTGGCTTGCAGTTGTTACACGTGTAATCGATTACAATCATGCTCGAGGTTTGTCGAATCCATGACGCCGACTGCACTGTCTTTTCCGCATCGACGCTACAACCCGCTCCGCGGCGACTGGGTGCTGGTTTCGCCGCACCGCACGCAGCGGCCCTGGCAGGGCGAGGTCTCGAAGACAGATACAGCTCCGGCACTTCATTACGATCCAGCCTGCTATCTGTGTCCCGGCAATACGCGAGCGGGCGGCCATCATACGCCGACGTACAGCGGCGTCTATGTCTTCGACAATGATTACGCCGCATTGCTCCCCGACTCTCCCGCGCCGCCCAGGCAGGACGCCAATCCGCTTTTACTGGCCGAACGCGAGCGCGGTACCTGCAGGGTACTGTGTTTCCACCCGGACCACAGCCTTACCCTGCCCCGCATGAAACTCGCCGATATTGAACGCGTGGTCGAGGAATGGACGGTGCAATCGCGGGAACTGGGCGCGAAGCCGGAAGTTGGCTATGTGCAGGTTTTTGAGAATCGTGGCGCCATGATGGGCGCGAGCAATCCTCATCCTCATTGCCAGATCTGGGCAACCGAGCACGTGCCTGATGAACCGGCCACAGAGTCGGCGAATCTGGCGGCCTACTACGCCGGACACCGCAGCTGCCTGCTGTGTGATTACCTTAAAACAGAGACGCAGCAGCGAGAGCGTATCGTCTGTGAGAATGACGAGTTCATCGCGCTGGTGCCTTTCTGGGCGGTCTGGCCCTTTGAAACGCTCCTGCTCAGCCGGCAGCACATCGCTTCTTTTAATGACTTCACCGCGGCGCAGACGGGCGGCCTGGCTGACATCCTGAAGCAGGTAACAACCCGGTACGATAATCTTTTTTCGATCAGCTTCCCCTACACGATGGGCTTTCATCAGCAGCCATCGGACAACAAGCCGCATCCCGAATGGCACTTCCATGGGCACTTCTATCCGCCGTTACTACGCTCTGCAACCGTTCGTAAATTCATGGTCGGCTTTGAGATGCTGGGAATGCCGCAACGCGATATCACAGCTGAATCCGCAGCCGAACGTCTGGCTGCGTTGCCTGCAGAGCACTATACCCTGGCTGCGGCGGATGGTCATGACTGACGCGCCGCTTACGGGCCCTCATACTGACCTCCTGGCATCAGCTGTCCCTCCAACTGAGGGCCTGACACTTGAGAACGATCATCTGCGTGTCACAGTATGGCCGAAGCAGGGCGGCAAGCTTGTCTCGATTGTCGCGCAGACTCCCGCCGGTGCAGTCGAGCTCCTGCATCCGCCATTGCATCCCTACAGCCCCGCCACTGAATCATCGAGCTTCGAAAATTCAGACGCGGGCGGCTGGGATGAATGCCTGCCCACCGTCGCCGCCTGCACCGTGAATGGCGTTCAGTTCCCGGACCACGGCGATGTCTGGCGTAAACCATGGCAGGCTCATCTTGACGGTTCAACACTCACTGCTTCTGTCGAAGCTTTCAGTGTTCCAGTCCGCTTTTCGAAAGAACTGTCACTTGACGGCAACACGCTCCGGACCGAATACACAGTGGAGAATATCGGTCAGCAGGCGACCGAGTTCCTGTGGTCCGCTCACCCGCTCTTCCAGGTCGAAGAAGGCGACCACATCCTTCTGCCCGGCAGCGTCGCAGATGTGCATGTGGAAGGGTCAACCATTGATAGTCTTGCCGGTCCTGATAGTCGCTGTGCATGGCCATTGGCTGAGCTCGCAGATGGGCTGTGGATTGATCTTAGCCAGGTAGGATCGCCCGACGGCCAGACGGCGCACAAGCTTTTCGCGGGACGACTGTCCAGCGGCTGGTGCGGCCTCTATCGCAGCAAACTCCAACTCGGCATACTGCTGCAGTTCGATCCTGCGCTGACACCTTACGCCGGCCTCTGGATCAGCCAGGCCCAGTGGCCTGCTGGCAGTGCGCACCGCCAGTATACGGTTGCGCTCGAACCCACGTTCGCCCCCTGCGATGCACTTGATCGGGCTTCTGCGAAGGGCTGCTCGATGATCCTGAAGCCTGGCTCGGCCTTTTCCTGGCCGCTCCGCTTATCCGTAGCTGTATCTATGACGTATGAGCAATTCCTGGCAGCGGCGAACGTCTCTGCTGACACTTTTACTACTGGTAACCGAGGTTAGGTATTTTTGCGATGCAAGCACCCAGATCGGCGAACGCAGCCAACATGGATCCAACAGAACTCGTCATTAAACACCAGCAGCGCTGCGGCGCAGCCGGCCATGCCTACCGCGCACCAGGCCGCGTCAACCTGATCGGCGAGCACACGGATTACAGCGGTGGCCTTATTCTTCCCGCTGCGATCGACTTCTCGACCCTGGCCGTCATCAGCCCGCGGGACGACCGGCAATGCATCATCTACTCCGACAATTTCTCGAAACAGGCGGTCGCGAACCTCGACCACTTTCCCACGCGAGGTACTGGCGACTGGAGTGATTACCCGCTGGGCGTGGCTTTCGTTCTCCGCGAGAAGGGCATCGAGCTACCGGGCTTCGACATCACCATAGCCGGCGATGTCCCGCTCGGCGCAGGCCTCAGTTCCTCTGCCTCGATTGAAGTCGCGACTGCTTTCGCCCTATTGTCGCTGACACAGCGACATATATCCCTCGAAGAGATCGCGCTGCTCTGCCAGCGTGCGGAAAATACCTACGTCGGCGCTAACTGCGGCATCATGGATCAGTTCATTGCCTGCTTCGGCAAGAAAGACCATGCCGTCCTGGTGGATACGCGTTCGCTTGGTCATACACCTGTTCCGATTCCGCCGGATGTTCAGATCGTGATCTGCAATTCCATGGTGAAGCATTCCCATGCAGGCGGCGAGTACAACACGCGCCGTGCCGAGGTGGATGAGGGCAGCCGCATCCTGCGCGAGCACGACGCGAAATTCCGCGAACTCCGGGACGCGACTCTCGCTGAGCTTGAAAGCGTTCGCAACCAGATGCCGGATAGTGTCTATCGACGCTGCCGGCACATCATCACAGAAAATGATCGCGTTGAGCAGACAGTCGCAGCCTTTAAAGCCGGTGATCTGGCGAAGGTCGGCCGCATGATGGCTGCGTCACACGCGAGCTACCGCGATGACTTCGAAGCCAGTGTTCCTGAGGTGGATGCGCTGATTGCAATTGCTTCGGAACTTCCTGGCCTGATCGGCGCACGTCTTACCGGCGGTGGATTTGGCGGCTGCACGGTCAACCTGGTCGAAGCGGGCTACGCTGAATCCTTCAGCACGGCGATTCACGATCAATATCAGGAACGGCTGAAGATTGACGCCGAAGTCTACCGGTGTCACGCTTCAGCCGGTGCAGGGCCGGTTGTCCAGCCCTTCCAGATTTAGTTTGCGCTACTCCGCCGGGATTGGATGCAGCATGATTGTCCGGCCGGTCTTTGCCGACTCGCGCGCTGCATCGAGGATCTGCACCACCACAACATTCGTATCGATGCCGCCGAGTGAGTGATCGACATTCTTATGACCAGTCACGACTGACACCAGGTAGTGGATTGGATCGTCATCTGGGGGCTCAAGCGGTGGCGCCGCTATGTCGCGATCCTGCGCATCGCCTTCATAGCGAACACGCAGATGGTCTCTCTTCAGTGTGTACGCATAACCGGTTCTGCCATAAATCTGCAGATCCTTGATATCGAACGGCCAGTTCCAGGATCCTTCGAGGATGGCCTGCGTGCGCGGATACTGCACGATCACGGTTGCGTCGTCCTCGACATGCGGATAAATATCAGGCTTCACCTGCTGCGTCTTTGCCGTGACACTCAGGGGCGATTGGCCATGCATCAGTACCGTCATCAGGTCCGCGCCGTAGCAGCCAAAATCAAACAGTGAGCCGGCCCCGTTCTGCTGCGGGTCCGAAAGCCACTTGAGAAATTCCGGCTGCACGCCAATCTCTTTCGGCCCTTTGTGGCCGTCGTGCACGACCACTTTCCACACGTTACCCAGCTTGCCGTCTTCTGCTTCTTTCAGGGCTTCGTTGTTGCTCGAGTACCAGGTCGTCTCATAGTTCACCAGCACCTGGATGTGGTGCTCGCGAGCAACCTTGCGGATGGCAAGGGCGTCATCGAGCGTAGTCGCCAACGGCTTTTCGACCATCACATTTACGCCATATGCGGCAGCATCCTGGATGATGCGCCGATGCTCTGCCGTCGCCGTATAAACCCATAACGCGGCCGGGTGCTGCTTCTCGATGACCTCATTGATCGTCGAATAAAACGGGGTGCTGTCCAGGTGATATTGCGCCTTGTATTTCGCGACCAGCGAGGCATCCGGTTCCACTATGCCCACCAATTGAATTTCGTGATGCGATGGCACCTGCGGCAGAAAACCGGCGACGTGCCCGTGGGTAAGTCCGACAATAGCAACCCGCAGTGGCTGGCTGTCTTGTGCATGCATTGTGGTTGCGGCGATGAGGGCAGTGCAGAGAGTGAGGAGCAGCGTTCGAACATTTCGCATCAGGAATCGGGTCTCCGGGAACAACCAGAAAATATTACGTGAAAGGCATCCACTTTGTGGCCTCACGCCGCGCCGAGCACGCTTTCCTTTGACCTCTTACAATGAAGACCTATGCTGGCAAACCTGGTGAAGCAACGCAAAAACGCGCACACGAACCATTTGCCGGCCTGTTTCCTTCTCCTCCTCATCCTTCTCACAAGCTCCGTATTCGCGTGCGCGCAAAACATCGCGCCCGTGATTGCAGTCGATCACGGTCCCAATGTCGCCGCCCAGTTGTCGAAGCATTACGTTGTCCTGGTCTCGCTCGATGGTTTTCGCTATGACTATGCGAAGAAGTATGAAGCGAAGCATCTGCTGGCCCTTGCCCGGGCGGGTGCTTCCGCTCCTGACGGCATGATTCCGTCGTATCCCACCGTCACATTTCCCAACCACTACACGCTTGTCACCGGCCTCTACCCCGAGCATCACGGCATTGTCGCGATGAACTTCTATGACCCCATGCGCAAACAGAAGTATGCGTACAACGATCCTGCATCTGTGACGGATGGATCCTGGTATGGTGGAACTCCGCTATGGTCGCTGGCAGAAAAGCAGGGCATGCGTTCAGCCTGTTTTTTCTGGCCTGGGTCTGAAGCAGAGATCGCTGGCGAACGCCCGAGTTTTTACCTGAAGTATGACGATGGGTTCCCGGATGAAAAGCGGGTTGACCAGGTGCTTGCCTGGCTCGCCCTCCCGGAAGCCCAGCGACCGCATTTCATCACGCTCTATTACCCGAATGTCGACCACGCGGGTCACAAGTTCGGCCCTGATGCAGCAGAGACGCGCGAAGCTGTCCGCCACGTGGATGCGCTGGTGGGCGAACTCAGTCTGCGTCTGAAGAAAACGCATCTGCCTGTTGACCTGATCGTCGTCTCCGACCACGGCATGGAGACGGAAAAAGGCAACTGGGTCGATCTCGACAAGTTCGCCGACCTCAAGGATTTCACCACTTCCGGCTCGCTGCTCTATGGCCCATCCGAGGCCGCGACTGAGCAGGTCTACCAGCAGTTGAAGAGTGCCAGTGGTGACTTCAAGGTCTATCGACGCGCCCACGTGCCTGCTGTCCTTGATTACAACCAGAGCGTTCGCGAGGGCGATCCAATCGTCGTGCCTACCGGCCCTTACGCGATCCGGGCGCACGGGCCCGCAGATCCCGCCAAAGACTTCCCGCCCAACAAGGGCTCACACGGTTTTGATCCGCGTGAAATGCCGACGATGCGCGCCATCTTCTATGCCGAAGGCCCCGACATTCGCAAAGGCGCAACATTGCGCCCATTCGAAAATGTGAATCTGTACCCATTCATTGCCCAGTTGCTGCAACTCGATGCGCCTCCGAGCGACGGTAAGCTAAGTGTCCTTGAAGGCGCACTGAAATCTGCTCCGGCAGAGCCTGCGCCATAGCCGGTATCATCATGGGATGGCTTATTACCTCGGCTTTGACGCTGGCGGAACACGTACCGATGGCGTCCTGGCAAATGAGACGACCATCCTCGCGCGGGCCAGCAGCGGCAGTGTCAAGCTACTGCGCGTCTCGCCTGAACATGCAGAGGCAAACCTTCGCTTTGTCATTGACACACTTTTTCAAAAGACCGGCATCCTGCCTGAGCAGGTCAAGGCAGTCTGCATCGGCATCGCCGGCTATACCGTGCCGGCGGTCACGGACTGGGTCGAGCGCACCCTCGCTAAAATCCTTGGCGGCATGCAGACAATCTGTGTTGCCGGCGACGTCGAGATTGCACTCGATGCCGCGTTTCCGAGTGCGCCCGGCGTCCTGATCATCGCTGGTACCGGTTCGAATTTCCTGGGACGAACTTCATCCGGCGCGCTTATCAATGTTGGCGGCTGGGGACCCCTGCTTGGCGATGAGGGCTCAGGCTACTGGATCGGGAGCGCCGGCATTCGCGCTGCTTTACGAGCAAGAGATCGCGGTGAACCGACCTATCTGCTTGACAAGATCTGCGCTCACTGGGGCTGCCGCGATCTGAATCACCTGATCGAAATTGCCCACGCCAACCCTGCGCCGGATTTCGCAAGTCTGGCGCCGGTAGTCGCCGCGGCTGAAGAAGCCGGCGATGGTATCGCGGCCAACGTCCTGCAGGCCGCTGGCCGCATGCTTGGCCAGGATGCCATCCTGATCTTCCGCCGTATCCGCGCCTCTGAGCCAGACGGCGCGCCCATTCCCGGCATCGCTTTCACGGGCAGCATTCTGCGTCACATCGCCCCCGTGCGGACGGCGATGATTGAAGAGATTCATCGCGAACTGCCACCCGTATACGTCCTGCCGGAAGCCGTCGACCCACTCGAAGGAGCGTTGTGGCGAGCCCGTCGCTGCAAACCAGGAGACCTGTAGATGGCGGGTGTACGCAGGATTGTTTCGACTCAGAAAACATCCGCTAAGAGCTCGCTCAAAAAGTCTGCAAAAGCTTCCCGCACCATTGGCGTACACCTCGGCATTGCCGGTGGGACCTTCAAAGCGGCAGAACGGGCGCATGCAATTGGTGCGAATACTTTTCAGATTTTCTCATCGAGTCCGCGCATGTGGCGCGCCACCACACCATCCACTGACCATTGCACGCAGATGCGCACACTGCGTGAGCAGTTCGGCATCAGGCCGGCGGTCATCCACACCAGTTACCTGGTGAATCTCGCCAGCGTGACGGATGAATTCCGCGAAAAATCCATTGCCGCGTTTCATGGTGAAGTCGAACGCGCACTCGCCCTTGGCGCAGAGTATCTCGTGCTCCACCCCGGCTCATGGAGAGGCCTGACGCGCGAGCAGGGTCTGGAGCGCGCAGCCAATGGTATTCAACGCGCACTGGAAGGGATCGCCTGGGACGCGTGCGACTTCAGGATCCTGATCGAGAACACAGCCGGCAGCGAATATTCGCTCGGCGGCAGCTTCGAACAGGTGGGCGAATTGATCGAAACACTGCGCCCTCACGCCCCGGTCGGCGCCTGCCTTGACACCTGCCACACTCATGTTGCCGGCTATGACATCGTCTCGCCCGGGGGCTATGCGGCAACGATGCAGATGATCGAAGAAACTATCGGCGTGAAGCACGTCCATGTCTGGCACATGAACGACGCCAAGGCCCCGTGCGGGTCGAAGTTAGACAGGCACGAATACATCGGTCAGGGAACCATCGGCACCGCTCCCTTCAAGCGCCTGCTGGCCGACAAGCGCTTCGCCCACTGCGCGTTTATCGCCGAGACTCCGGTCGACGAACCCGAGGATGATCGCCGGACGGTCGCCAAGTTAAAAAGCCTTCTGGATGCTACAAAATGACCCAAACCATTTGGCAGCGGTCATTCGTGATCGAACAGCGTCCAGCAGTTCTGTTCCTCCTCCTCATCATGGCGACTCTGCGTGGTGCTCTTGCCACATCCCCCGTCGAGAACGGCACCGATCGTGCCGACCCGGTACCTGACCGCACCACAGAGACTAGTCCCCGTTGATGGCAAGCGCCGTCTTAATCTATTTGCATGAGGCATGGGTCGCCTACAGTCCTGTTGGACTCGGGCACCGGCGGCGGCACTCACGCCTGGCGCGGCTCTCAATTCTCGGGCGAAACATCGTCGTGGAAGATTCGGGCCACTTTATTCAGAACGATCAGGCCGCGTTCGTCGTCCGCTCCCTGCTGCAGATGGTGACTCGTTATCGCACTGGATCTGCTGGTAGAGTCGAAGCATCTAAGTAACTGATCGTGGAAGGCAGCGCGCATGTGGCTTGATGCAATCGGCGTACTTATTCTCGTCTCGCATGCTTTTGCCATCGGCGGAGTGGTGCTGTGGTTTGGATTAGGCAAGCCTTTATCACGAGCCGTCTTCTGGTCCCGATTGAAAAATGCCTTCTTCAAGTTCTGATCCGCTGACCACTGGCCTTAAGCAAATTGCCTGAAGGTGCAAAGCGGAGCAACAATGATCGCTGACCTTTTCGCGAGGAAAAGGCCAACGTATATCCAGCCAGAACACCTATCGGATCAGATAATTTGCGCTAAACAGGCGGCGTCTGCAGAGACTTCGACAGGCTGATCAGATCCACCGGCGGGACACGGATCAGCCCTCCGCGCGGGCTATCGATATCTGCCACCAGGAAAAATGAGATCGGTACGGTCAGTGGCAGCACCAGCAACAGCAGGTCTCCGTATTTAGAACGTTGCGCAGCAAAGCCGATAAGAGCATTGGCGAACAGGGCGATGATAATCATCAACCCCCAGGCAGATGTAGGGATGCGGTTCCACCAGGCTGCCTGCGTATACCCCTGGCTGTTGAGAGCGTCATTCATACCCGAGACAACGAGCGCCGTTACCGGGTTAGGCTGGGCCGCAGCCTGCGGCAGTACTGCTTTCCATAATTGTCCCTGCAACTGAACCGTCCCAGCGTCCAGTGTCACGAGCGAGCCATAGCCTTCGTCGTAGTAGGCGATGCGACGGTCAAGATACGCGCGAAGAATTTGTTTGACATGCGCTGCGCTGTCGCTCGGAAGCAGGTCGGCACGCACGTATTCTGTGCCAATTGCGTTCGCCTCACCTTCCTCGTAAACACGGCGCTGATCATAACGTGTCGTCGCCATGGAAAAGGTGAAACCGATGATCAGGCCGAGAAGCGTCAGCGTAGCCGAGATCACCAGCGTCAGGTTCTCCTTGACCTCTGCCTCCGGCACGTGAAAGCGGGCCCGCACCCACGCACCGAAGCGAGCCGTGAGCGCCATCGCGAGAACACATAGGAGAGCCAGAATTCTTGGATGGTTAAGCATGTATCGCATCTTACTTGGCTCCATTGTTCACACGCTGCCAGCGCTGTTCGGCTGGCATGCGCCTGAAACGCGCGCTCCAGGGTTGCTGCAACTTTGAAGGCAAGCTGCGCGGGCCCATCTCACCCAAATTACAATAGGGAGACCATGGCATCGGAAAACTCCACAGAAACAAAGCGCGAGCAGCGCTATACCCCCGCAGAGATCGAGCCTGGCTGGGCCGAGACGTGGGCTGCACAACCCGACCTTTACGCTGCGGAACCATCGCACCTGGAGGGTCAGCCCAACAGCAAACCGAAGTATTACGTGCTTGAAATGCTGCCCTATCCCTCCGGTCAGCTGCACATGGGCCACGTCCGCAACTATGCCATCGGCGATGCACTGGCCCGCTACATGTGGATGCAGGGCTACAACGTGCTGCACCCCATGGGCTGGGACGCCTTTGGACTGCCGGCGGAAAATGCGGCCATCAAGAACAACACGCCGCCGCGTGAGTGGACGCTCGCAAACATCGCCGCGATGAAACGGCAGATGCAGCGGCTTGGCCTCAGTTACGACTGGCAGACCGAGATCACGACCTGCCTGCCCGACTACTATCGCTGGAACCAGTGGTTCTTTCTCCGCATGTATGAGCAGGGCCTCGCCTATCGCAAGAAGAGCAAGGTCAACTGGTGTCCGCAGTGCGCAACAGTGCTCGCGAACGAGCAGGTGATTAACGGGCGCTGCTGGCGTCACGAAGACACCATCGTTGAACAGCGCGACCTGGAGCAGTGGTTCCTACGCATCACGAAGTATGCCGATGCGCTGCTCGACGGTCTCGACAAGCTTGAAGACTGGCCGGAAAAAGTCCGCACCATGCAGGCCAACTGGATTGGCCGCAGCAGTGGTGCGACCATCGCTTTTGCTGTCGACCGCCTTGCTCATGAAGAGGAAGGCACGCGCGAAGAACGTCATGGCAAAGTTGTATTGCCTGCGCCTGAAGGCTGGAGTTCCGGGCAGAACGTGGCTGGTCAGTCCGAAAGTGGTCTCAACGAGATAAAGGTCTTCACCACCCGTATTGACACGATCTACGGCGCGACTAGTCTGCAACTTGCACCCGCGCACCCGCTCGTCACCGAATTCATGAAAGAAGACAACGGCCTGGGAAGGGAAGTGGACAAGCTTCTCGACGAGCAGAAGAAGGCGCGCGAGTCAGAAGATTTCGGCGCGATCGAAAAACATGGCGTCTTCACCGGCCACTACGCAGTGAACCCGTTCAACGGCGAGCGTGTGCCGATCTGGGTTGCAAACTATGTGCTTACTGACTATGGCACCGGCGCTGTCATGTCCGTCCCGGCGCATGATGAGCGCGACTTTGAGTTCGCCAAAAAGTACGGCCTGGAAGTACGCGTAGTCGTATTGCCACGCCGCATCGGTGAGCCGAAGGAAACCGGTGAGCAGGAAGAAGCAGTGCTCCCTTACATTGAAGAGGATTCTCTGCTCATCAATTCCGGTGACTACAACACGCTCGGATGCGAAGAGGCGCAGCACCAGATGATCGCCTTTGCCGAAAAGAGCGGCTTCGGCGAATCGACTACGACCTATCGCCTGAAAGACTGGGGCGTTAGCCGGCAGCGTTACTGGGGTACGCCGATTCCCATGCTTTACTGCGAAAAAGATGGAATTGTTCCGGTGCCCGATGACCAGTTGCCGGTGCTTTTGCCAGACAATGTCGACATCACGCAGCAGAACGGATCGCCGCTCGGCCGGGTGCCCGCGTTCGTCAATACAAGCTGCCCGAAGTGCGGCGGCCCCGCGCGCCGCGAGACCGATACCATGGACACCTTTGTCGATTCATCCTGGTATTTCTATCGCTACACCGATTCGAAAAACAGCAGTGCTCCATTCGATACCAACAAAGTTGCGTATTGGTTTCCCATCGATCAGTACATCGGCGGCGTCGAGCATGCCATCCTTCATCTCATTTATTCGCGCTTCTGGACCAGGGTGATGAAAGACCTCAAGCTCATCACCAACGACGAGCCCGCGCAGAGACTCTTTACGCAGGGCATGGTGATTAAAGACGGCGCGAAGATGTCAAAGTCGAAAGGGAATGTTGTCTCGCCCGACGACATGATCGCCCGGTACGGGGCCGATGCCACGCGTGCTTATTCACTTTTCGCCGCGCCACCCGATCGCGATCTTGACTGGCAGGAAGATGGCGTCGCCGGTGTCAGCCGTTTTCTTGGCAAGGTCTACCGCCTCGTCATGAAGCATGCTGATGCCGCGAAGTCGGCGGATGGTGCAGCCTTCGATCCAGCGACACTCAAGGCCCCGGCGACCGAACTACTGCGCAAGCTTCATAAGACCATCGACAAGATCACGCATGATTTCTCCGGCCGCTGGCACTTCAATACCAGCATCGCGGCCATCATGGAGCTCGTCAATGAGATAAATGCTGCTGATGCTGCGATGGCAGATGGCAAAGTTCCGCCTGCTGTCATCGCGTCTCTGCTCGATAACCTCGTCCTGCTGCTTGCGCCGCTCGCTCCGTACATCACGGCTGAATTGTGGCAGGAACTTGGCCACACCGGCTCGATCCTTCGCCATCCGTGGCCGGTCTACAATGCCGAGCTTGCGAAAGAAGACGAGATCGAAATTCCAGTGCAGGTCAATGGCAAGCTCAAGGCTGTCGTCACCGTGCCGACTGATGCGACACGCGAGCAGATTGAGCACATCGTGCTCAGCAACGAGAAGGTGCAGAAAGCCATCACGGGCAAAGAGATGATCAAGCTGATCGTGGTGCCGGGCAAGCTGCTGAACATCCTGGTGAAATAACCAATGCCGACTGAGCCGGCATCGACGAGCGCTGTTTATGGCACGACACCACTGCGGGGAACGCAGTCGCTCGTTCACCTGCTGGGAAGATGTGTGCGCCGACCAGAATTGCTCGCGATCGAACTGGCCTGGCGCTGGATCTTCGGCATACCAGCGCTCGCCGTCTGCTACTACCAGGCAAGGCTGATCGTCGCGCGCACACCGCTCGCGCCCGGCGGCCTGAGCAACTATGCGCTCACCGCCCCTGACGCCGCCGCGCAGGCTTTTTCAACTACCAGCGCGGCCCTGCTGCCGCAGCTGCAGCATCTCGCCTGGTGGCTTGGTCCTATCCTCGTTGTTGGCTGGGCCTTCTCCTCGGGCATTGGTCGCAGCATCCTTCTCAAGCGCATGGTGCGTGGCTCCAAACCGGAACCTGGCACGCTCATCGGCCTTCAATTTTTCCGGATCATCGCGCTGGTCGGTGCCGGGCTGGCCTGGTTTGGCGGCCTGCACTGGGCCGCGCGCGTCACCCTGCAGCCCACCGGCGCGCAGCCAGATTACTCGCCGAACCTGGTCGGCTACTTCGCATGGGTCATTGGATTGTCGCTTGCGACGTTCACCGTCTGGGCGCTCGTCAGCTGGATCTCGTCGATCGCCCCGCTGGTCGCCGTGCTTGAAAATCGCAGGCTCGTCAGCAGTCTTGGCCGCAGCTTCCGCCTCGGCAAGATGACGCCAAAACTGGTCGAGGTGAACTTCGTCCTGGGCATCGTCAAGATGGCGCTGGTTGTACTCGCGATGGTCTTCTGCGCAACGCCTGTGCCTTTCGAGTCCGTCGCAACTGGCACGCCGCTTTACGTCTACTGGGCGTTGATCACGATCCTCTACCTGGCAGCCTCTGATTTTTTCCAGGTAGCCCGCCTCGCCGCCTTCATCGAGTTCTGGCAGGCACTGCGACCATAGCCTCTCATTCGCGAAACCTCGAGACGATAAACTAATCTCGTGGACACCTCAGCAATCGTCATCCTCGATTTTGGTTCGCAATACACGCAGCTCATCGCGCGCCGCATCCGCGAACAGAATGTCTTCTCCGCCGTGCTGCCCTGCACTGCTACGCTCGATGAGATCCGTGCCTACAAGCCACTCGGCATCATCCTGTCCGGCGGTCCCAGCTCTGTCTATGACGCAGATGCGCCGCCCGCCGATCCGCGCATACTCGATAGCGGCCTGCCTATCCTCGGTATCTGCTATGGCCTGCAGTGGATTACGCATCAGCTCGGCGGGAAAATCCGCCCGGCCGACAAGCGCGAGTACGGCTTCGCGGAGGTCACCATCCTCGATACAGACCTGCCGCTCTTCGCGGACCTGCCGGCGATGATGGAAGTCTGGATGTCGCATGGCGATCACGCACAGGAACTTGCGCCCGGTTTTCACCTGACTGCCAAGACTGCCAACGCCCTCGCTGGCATTGCGAACCCTGCGCGCCGCATCTACGCCGTGCAATTTCATCCCGAAGTGCACCACACGAAGATGGGTACACAACTACTGAAGAACTTCGTCTTCAAGATCTGCCAGGCGAAAGCAGACTGGACGCCAGCTCACTTCATCGAGTCGACCGTCAGCGCGATCCGCGAGAAGGTCGGTAAAGGCCAGGCTATCTGCGCGCTTTCCGGTGGCGTCGATTCGTCCGTTGCTGCTGTGCTCGTCCATCGTGCCATCGGAGATCAACTCACCTGCATCTTCGTCAACAATGGTGTGCTGCGCAAGAACGAGTTCTTCAAAGTGCAGGACACCATGCGCAACAAACTCGGACTGAAACTCGATGCTGTCGATGCGTCCGGACGCTTCCTGTCCAAGCTCACCGCTGTCACCGATCCTGAGACCAAACGAAAGATCATCGGCAACGAATTCATCGCGGTCTTTGACGATGAGGCGCATCGCATTATGCAGACGCAGGGCGAAGTCGATTTCCTTGTCCAGGGCACGCTCTATCCCGACGTGATCGAATCATCTTCGGTCAAAGGCCCGTCGCAGACCATCAAGAGCCACCACAACGTCGGCGGCCTACCCGAAAACATGAAGATGAAGCTGATCGAGCCGCTGCGCGATCTCTTCAAGGACGAAGTTCGCCGTATCGGCCGCGACCTCGGCATGCCCGAAGAAATTCTCGAGCGCCAGCCATTTCCCGGACCTGGCCTTGCGGTCCGTATCCTCGGCGAAGTCACACCGGAACGCGTCGCACTCTTGCAGGAGGCCGACGAAATCGTCGTCACCGAGATAAAAAGCGCCGGCCTGTACAAACAGATCTGGCAATCCTTCGCTGTGCTGTTGCCTGTAAAGAGCGTTGGTGTCATGGGCGACCAGCGCACCTACGCCTACACCTGCGCCGTACGCGCAGTACATTCAGAAGACGGCATGACTGCCGATTGGGTGCCGCTGCCGTATGAGGTATTGAAGACCATCTCCAATCGCATCGTCAACGAAATTCACGGCATCAATCGCGTCGTCTACGACATCACCTCCAAACCCCCCGGCACCATCGAATGGGAGTGAGTGCTGGCCGCACGGGCGTAGGCGGCCTTGCCGCTTATGCTTCCGCTGGTCGCACTTTGCTACAGCGAGGTTTAAGCTCTCAGTCACTAATGGCTGTCGCAAACGCACCTTACATTAGCCGTGGAAACGGGTGCCCCATGTCTCGACTTTGAGACATGGGTTTATGGAAGCCCACTAACGATGTTTGCACGCCACGCCACTGAGACAACACTTGTAACTTTCAGCTGAGCAAGAAGTCCAACGCACAGTCCTAAGGGGTGCCATATGTCGATCCGAATCCTGCCGGCCTGCCTGACAGCGTTGCTGCTTTGCACGACAGCCCAAATCGCACGCGCAGCTGATGACCTCAAGCTCAACCCGCATCTCGATTACTCTAGCGACAGTATCGATGGTCCGCTCATGACAGGTGATAATCTTCAGGCGGGCATTGAAGCCGGCAAGCCGAATTACGTCATCATCTACGGCGAGGGTTGTTACAACTCGAAGCGCCAGGCGCGCCGCACAGTCAGCCTCTACGAGAAATACAAAGGCCGCGTGAACTTCGTGATCGTAGACCTGGATAAGCCGGAATCGCCAGCGCAGCAACAACTCGTCAGGACCTACTACGGCGGCTCCATCCCGGATCTGATCATCCTTGATGCGCAGGGGAAGCCGGTCTATAACCAGGCAGGTGAGCAGGAGGAAGAGGTCCTGAGCAAAATCTTCGACAAGGCTCTGCAGTAGAACGTTATGGCGACATCTCCGGAAGAACTCGATCAGATCGCGCGCATTCTCGCCGGAGAGAAAGAGCTTTTTCATGCGTTGATCCGGCCCTATCAACGCGTCGTTTACATCACGGCGTTTGCGATTTTGAAAGAAGAGGCTGAAGCCGAAGATGCTGCGCAGGAAGCAATGATCAAAGCCTACCGCGCACTGGCGGGCTTTCGCGGCGATGCAAAATTCAGTACCTGGCTCATCTCGATCACCATGAATGAAGCTCGCAGCAAACTTCGCAAACTCGGCAGGGCGCATATCGAATCGCTTGATACCGGCGGCGGCACGGGACCGCACGCAGAGGATGCCTTCACGCCGGCCATCATCGCGGACTGGCGAGAGATACCGAGCGAGATGCTGGAGCGTGAAGAACTGGCGCAGCACATCCGTCAGGCAGTCGATGATCTGCCGCCTGCGTATCGTGAAGTGTTTGTCCTGCGTGATAAGGACGAATTATCCATCAGCGATATCGCGGAGATGCTCGGCGTCCAGCCCAACCTGGTCAAAGTGCGGCTCTTTCGCGCAAGGATGATGCTGCAGAAAAAGCTGACGCCCTACCTTAAGTTACAGTTGTCATCTGCGACCAGGAGCAAACGCCGGTTTTCATGGATAGGGGGCACGCGATGAGACTCGATTGCAAACACGTGTGGCCTTATCTTTCTGACTACATCGACGGCTCAGTCTCGCAGGAAGAGCGCGAAGCCATCGAACTGCACCTGGCGCACTGCGAGATATGCTCAGCCATTCTCGACTCCGTGCATAACATTCTTGTGCTGACCGCGGACGACCGTGTCTTTCGCCTGCCCGTCGGCTATGGTGATCGCCTTCATGCGCGCATCGAACAGGAATTGAAGCGTGCCGGAACTGAAAATGAGGCTCCTACTGATGCGGATGATGGATCATCGAGTGGGTAAACCACTCTGCCGCCAGTAGAAAAAAACGTCAGCAGCGCAAGCGCGATCTGGATCCGCGGAGCGCAGTCTCTTCACTGAGACCGGGCTCATCCGCCACTGTGACGATCGCCTGGCGCATGGTCTTCGAATCTGCCAGATCACGAACAGGTTCAGCCCGGCACGGGCCACCGCGATGAACATCATCGGGGATGCGGACCAGATTCTGATGCCATCCGGACGGCGTCGCGTCGGTACCGGCCGCAGCCGCCAGAGATCCTGACCCAATAGCAACACGCACCGAGCCGAGCGATGACAGCAGGGCAAAGAGCCTGCAGAAGGGCCATCAGGAATGTTCCCGCAACAAATGTAACGAAGCCGCGTTTCCACCTGTTGCATGGTTGCCGTTTCTTTTCGTGGGATTTTCTCAGGATGGTTACAGCAGGTATAGATCGATCGGCAATGCTGGATTCAGCATGAATCCTGAGTGTGACTCAATTGTGCTATTACGCACTGTGTCGCGCTTCTGTCATGGTTTGGGACGTTGCCTGTTTTGTATCCACAGCGGGCGAGGAGAGCAAATGCTCGACCAGCAGTTAATTCGTATTGAAATTGAACGCCTTGAACACGGTTACGAAGCCAACGTTCCTTCCATCACCGGACTAAAGATTGTCGGCCTCACCGAAAATGAAACACTCGACAGACTGGGCGCCGCTGCCGCTGCCCATTTCCAGGTACCGTCAGTCCGCCTTGAAGTATTCAGGATCTGAGCAGCATCCATCTTGCATTAATTAATGCTGCTTCGCCCCTGGAAGCGAGAAGTCGACGCCAGCTGCATCATTTGCCGCCGCTGTCGCGTTTACGTCCAGGGCGCTGATCGGGATGTCGCGTACTGCGCTGTTATCCGTTACCAGCACCTTGGTCTGGGTCAAGGCGTAGTTCTGCACCTGCAGCGTGTGGCCGTCTTTAAAAACGAGCGTGACCTTGGGATGCTGGAGCCCATCCGACGCCGATCCCTGGTTGATCGCCTGACCCTGGTCGCGAGATGCACTACCGCCGGGGCTGTAGGGGGGCCTGGCGGCGTTAGGTGGGGGGAAGCCATAGGTCGGGTCGGCCTGGCCGCCGTAAGCCTCTTCCGCACCCTGCTGCGGGCTATCCTGATACCCGTAGGCTGGTGAAGCGTCGCTGGTCACGGCATTCCCTTGGAAATTCTGATCGCTAGAGCTATCGTCAAATCCGTCGTCATAGCCAAACGCCGGATACCCGATCAACGGATAGCCGTAGCCGTACCCATATCCGTACCTGCCTACCCGGCCGCCTGGCCTGCCATAACGAGAAAGGCCCTGTCCCGCATGCGAAGACTGGTAGCCGGTCGATCCCCAGACGCCTCTCCGGTACGCCGAACCCTGCTGGAAGCGGGAGGTCTGCTGAAGGGAACTATGCGCAGGTGCCGTGAAGGTTGGCGCAGCGTGACTGAAGCCCTGGGCCGACACAGCACTGCGCGAAAAGCCCCCACCGAAACTGGCATGCCCGCCACCTCCACCGGCGTGGCCTCCGCCATGTTGGGCGTGCAGAAGACCGGCAGAAAAGAGAAGTCCCGCGCCGAGAAGAATTCTTCGCATAAAGAAGCCCATCCAGGGCTGGATCCGTGCTCAACAGTAAACCTGCAGCGCTGGATAAGGCCAAGTTACGCCCACGTTAATACAGATGCTTCACAGACCGGCCAGGACTCCTGGACTGGTGCTGGAAATATCTCAACCGGCGGCCGCTTTTGATCATCCTACGAGCAACAAACGACAAAAGTGAGGATTCTGTGGCTGACTCGAACGAAAAGAAGCAAGACGGTAAGGGCGGTGAAAAACAACCGGAAGTCGTGCTGATCGCTCACCTGCACGCGGTGCTGGTGTCCGGCGAGACGCTGGAGCTGCTGCCCATCCGTCATGAAAACGATGTCAAAAGCGACGTGACCAAACTGCTGGAGGACTGGGCTAAGTCCGGCTTCCTGTTGCGCGGCAATATTGCCTACCCCTGGCACCAAGTGCGCCAGGTCGAGGTGACGAAGGTGGAAGAACTGGCACCGCACGTGGTCCACCAGCGCATGCTGGAGCTTGAAGGCGCCAGTCGCGCACAGATGCAGCAGGGTTTCTGGAAGACGCGCGAGACAGCCGGGAGCAAAGACAAACAGGACGGCGATAAAAAAGAAGGTGAAGATAAGGGCGGCGAAGAAAAGAAGGGCTGAACGTCAAAAGGCACCGAGGAAGCGCGATGATCAAGGCCAGAAAGACCAAGGCCAAAAAGATCAAGGCCAAGGCTCATGCCCTGGCCTTCGCGTTTCCTGCCTATCTTCCTCCCACCGCGGACTGCGTGGCTCCGAGCGATGGCTGCGCGGCAATCCACTGGTCGAGTCGTGGTCCCTGCTCGGCGCGCAGGTCAGCGCAGGCGCTTATGTTCTGCTGCGCACGCACGAGCGCTGTTTCGGTCGCCGGCAACTTGTGTGCTGCAAAGAAACGCGCCACTTCTTCCTGCTTGTCTGCACTGCAGAAGCTGCCCGTCGCACCCACCAGGTAGCCGCCGGATGCTGTCGTCATCTGTGCCTTCACTCTCGCCCAGTTGTCCTGTACATACTGCCAGGTAACGTCGCGCGTGCTTGCGTCGCGCAGACCAAGTGCGAAGACCGTGGCGGCATCCTGATTGCGGACCTTGCCGGACGTAGCATAGTCGAGCATGCGCTTTTCGAGTGCCGGATCCCTGAAGATCGATAATGCGTGCAGCGCGCTTTCTCTCTGCACCGGATCATTGACTGTCTCGAAGCTGTTCAGCAGCTGATCGAAGAGCGCCGAGTCGCCGTGGCGTGCAGCGATGTAGAGAGCCGTGCCAGAAATGGTCGGGTCGACTGACTCGATATTGGCCAGCCTCTGCTGTGTAATCGCTTTTGCCTGTTCTACTGCCGCAGGATCATTGGCATTGCCAAGGATGCTCATCAGGGTAGCGCGCAATTCGCGCTTTTCCAGCGGATCGCCTTTCGAGGGCGCACCCAGTTTCGCGTACGAGGCGCCATAGGTCCGGCGAATCCATGCGTCCAGGGCCGTGATGTCTCTAGGCGATGCGGCGATTTCGGATCGCGTCGTGTTCAGTGCCTCCTGGACAGTGTCCAGCACCGTTGGCGTCTGGTCATCTTTGAGTGCGGCCGCCAGGTTCAGGTAGTCGCCGATGCTGCTCTGCCCCGCCCGCGTGAGCGCGAACTGACCGCCCACGAAGGTGATCCGCTCCGTCGGCTTGAGACCGGTTTCAATGTTGGCGAGGATGCGCTTGTAGTCTGCCGGATCATACGCTGCGCGATAGTAGCCGGTAGCTCCTGAATCCCCGTAGAAAAAAGGTGCAGATGGAATAGGCAACTGCTGTTGTGCGCTTTGCAGGATCTCGCAGTGAGCGTTGTCACTGCTGCCGGAGGGAGCTTTGAAACACACCGGCAGTGTCCAGGATTGATCTCCTCCCGTGTTGTCCTTGGGATCCAGGAAGAATCGTTCCTGTGTAATGCTGACGCGGCCATTATTCGCGCGGTCAAAGGTCAGCAGTGGTGCGCCCGCCTGAGTCACGAAGCTGATCATGATCTTGTCGACCGGCTTGTGGCTGACGCTGGTCTGGGTATTCCAGAAGTCTTCCGCGGTCGCATTGCCATAGATGTGCGCAGCCAGGTAATCATGGACGCCCTTGCGGAAGGTCTCTTCGCCGACATAATTTTCGACCATGTCGAGCACAGCACCCGCCTTTTCATAGGTGATGCCATCGAACATCTCGTTGATCTGGTCCGGCGTATTTGCTTCTGCCCGAATGGTGCGCGTAGCTTTGCCCGAGTCCAGATTCAGAACACTGGTCAGGCTTTGCGCAACGGATTCAGGCACCTTCCACTCTGGCTTCCACGCATTGACGGGCTTCCTTTCCATCCAGGTGGCGAAGCCTTCATTGAGCCAGATGTTGTCCCACCAGTCCATCGTGACCATGTCGCCGAACCACTGGTGCGCCATCTCGTGTGCCACGACCTCGGCAACATTCTCGCGGGCTGCTTCCGAGGCAGTTTTTTCATCGATCAGCAGGTCGGTTTCTCGGTAGGTGATGGCGCCAAAGTTTTCCATGGCGCCAGCCTCGAAATCCGGCAGTGCGATCATGTCAAGCTTCGGCACCGGATACTTGATGCCGAAATAAGTGTCGTAATAATGCAGGACAAACTCGGCGGCACTCAGTGCGTACCTGCCTTCTTCCACCTTGTCGGGAGTAGCGCAGGAGCGGATCGGCACACCATCGGCCTCGCCCGACGTGCAGGCAAAGTCGCCTACCAGGAAGGCGACGAGATAGGTCGACATCCTGGGAGTGGTCTCAAAATGGACGGCGTGTTTCGCGGGGGAAACCGGAGTGTCGGCGATGACGTTAGTGTTGGATATGACGGTGTCATTTTTATCGGCGACAACGGTAATGTCGAACGTCGCCTTCATCGCAGGCTCATCAAACGATGGAAATGCGCGCCGCGCGTCGGTTGGTTCAAACTGGGTGACCGCGTAATTGCGCCTGGCTGTCTTCGACAGGTAGAAGCCGCGCAGTTCACCATTCAAAATCCCGGAATAAGCAATCTTCAACTTCACATTCCCCGCAGGAAGCGCCTGCGCAAAGGTGAATGTAGCCTGTTCCTTATCCGCGTCGAGGCTCACCTGCGCAGGATAATCTTTATCAGCAATAGTCGCAGTGACAGTATTGAATAGGATCTCTGCTGCGTTCAGCGTGATGACATTCGCCGGCGCCGCGAGCTTCACGTCGATGGTTTCGCTGCCGGTGAACTTCGCCGCGACGAGGTCTGGAGTGAGTGTAAGGACGTAGTGCTCCGGGACCACATTCTGCGACAGGCGCTGGGCGAAAAGCTGTGAACAGAGGGGAGCTAAGAACAGGCTGCAGACGATGCCAAGTTTCTGCAGGCGGGGGAAGAACGAAAGATGTCTATGCATGTGCCCTTTACAAAGGTGAAATGTGTCGAAAATATCAGTCTAATCTTGGTCTGTGTCGTTAATCTTCGTATTTGAAGGGTACGAACGAGAGTTGCGAGTTTCGTTCGACCTGCAGTACGGCAGAATCACCGGGCTTCAAGCCGAGCATGAAGTTTTTGAGGGTATCAAGAGAATCGAGTTTAGTGCGATCGGCGTAGTAGATGATGTCGCCGACTTTAAGATCGACCTCGGCGGCGCTGGCTCCGAAAGTGCGGGCAACAATCAGCAACCCGCCAGGTTCGCGCTGCGTGCCGATCGACTGCGCAAGTTCTCCTTCAACAGGAACGGCCAGAACACCGAGGCGGGGAACGACGTACTCGTCGGCTTTTGACGGATCGATGAGACTGGCGGCATCCCTTTTTGATTCGGTCACAGTAATGGCGACGTTACTCGTCGAAGTATCTCGCAGGACGCCCAGGCGCACGACTTCGCCCGGTCGCTCGCGGAACATGCGGACGGCCAGCTCGCGTGTGTCGCGCAGAGGTTTGTCATCGACAGTCGTCAGGATGTCGCCGATCTTCAAGCCGGCGTGCGCAGCCGGCGAGTCAGGCAGAATGTCCTGGATCATGACGCCGGAGTCACGTTGCAGGCCAAGGCCTTTTGCAAGTGTTGGCGTCAGGTTGGTGGGAAAGATGCCGAGCGAGCCGCGGCGGGCATGACCGTACTTGATGAGCTGCTCATAGACGATCTTTGCGGTGTTGCTGGGGATAGAAAAACCTACGCCCTCATTGCCGCCGGACTGCGACTCGATCATGGAATTGATGCCGACCAGGTTGCCCTCCATATCGATGAGCGGACCGCCGGAGTTGCCGGGATTGATGGCTGCGTCGGTTTGTATGTAAACCATGGGGCTGTCCGGATTGAGCTGCCGGTTGACGGCGCTGATGACGCCGAGCGAGACACTGTCCTGCAGGCCGAGCGGGCTACCAAAGGCCAGGACCAGTTCGCCGGGATGGGTGTGGTCCGAATCACCGAATTTGAGGGCGGCCAGGCCGGTCTTTTCGACCTTGATGACGGCGAGATCGGAGAGCGTATCCATGCCGATGATCCGGGCCGGGAGGGCGGTTGCCGGAGGCTCGCTGCGGCTGCTGTCCGGAGCAGTCTGGGCGCCGGACACATCGGATACGAGCACGCTGAGTGAACGCGCATGCTGCACGACGTGCGCATTGGTCAGGATGTAGCCGTTCCCATCCATAATGGCGCCAGAGCCGAGCATGCGCTGCTGCGCGAGGAAGGAAGTGTGATCGCTGTCATCAGAAACGGGTGCCAGCCCGGTCGCGTAAATCTTGACCACCGTGGGTTCGACAGAGTGCGAAAGGGTCTGCAGGTCATCGCTGAGTCCACTCAGGACCGAGGCAGCGTGAGTGCCGTGAGTCTGCATGGCAACAGCCGCGGCGGGTTTGGACTGGTCGGCGTTGACCTGTTGTGCAGGGGCTGCGCCGGGGAGCGACAGGGTTGCTGTAAAGAATGCAAGACAGCAGAAACAGGTCATTCGAGGAGACAAGGAAAACTCCATAGCCGGCAGATTGCTCTTCAAGTTTTGGTGTGTTCGACCCGGTTTGGAAAGCGTAGTTGTACACACTGATGCGCCGAAATGGTCGACTGAAGGCTACCTTTCACGATAATTCAGCAGGACCAGTCCGACCAGCATGAGGGCCGCCGGCCATACCATGCCAGCAACATGCTTCTGGCGCGAGCTTTCGGCACTGGAGTCAAGGCGGAGTTCCAGCCAGCGTGCCCAGGCGGCAGTGGCGCCGAGAACAGCAATGGCCGTATGACTTGCTTCCGCGAGTGCTTCAGACAGAACATCGGCGAAACCATGGGTGTGGGTGAGTAGAAGGGCTGCCCCCAGGCCGCAGATGAGGGGAAAGACATACTTGGCCCAGGGGCTGCGCAGTCTTCCAGCCTGTATCGCGGATTCAAAGGCAGCGAACCCGATGATCAGCAGCGCTTCCAGGCGATGTTCAAGAACATCAGGATAGGAAAAACTGGCCCAGAACGGGCGTGGACCGAGTGGCCAGGCTTCGGGATCCGCACGCAGAACAATGAAGATGGCGAGGCCGACGAATGAGAACGGCCAGTAACGCGCCCACCGGAGAGAGCGCCTGCCGGTGGAGGCAAGAAAGGCAAGGCAGCCAGCCAGAAGAACCATGATGCCGGCCCAGTGATGGTTGTATTCCGACCATGCGTCGTCCATCGCGTCATTCAGGCTGCCGCCGCCGAACTGGTGCTGTTCCACACCCTCGCGCATTGAGGTCGGCGGCTTAAGTGAACTGAAAGATGGGCTGGTGAGGCGTGGCCAGCGTGGTGCCATACGGACGCGGTAGGCATGCGCCGGGAGCAGCTGGTCGGGCTGCAGGTCGGTCGCGGGCGATTGCGAAGTGAGTGAAGCAGCCACCAGCAGGATAGTGAAGCCCAGGCCGATCTCGGCTTCGCTGAAGCGACGCAGGCGCAACAGGAGTGGTGCAGCGATGGAGCCTGAAGTTCGCAGCAGGTACCAGTTGCCGGCGCCCAAAGTGAGCATCAGTAAAAGGAGATAAATCTTCGCAAGCAGCATCAGTCCGTAAGACGAACCGTACAGGCCGGCCAGCATTTTCATACCGGCGCCCACATAAAACCAGGCCATGCCGAAACCTGCGGCAATCAGGACGGGAACGCTGACAAGCGCCATGGTGGAATAACGGCGGACCAGGATCGAGGCCTCGCCCCGGCTGTGCTCGTTTTCCGGATTGCTGCGCGCGAGGCTGATGAGCAGGTAGGGCATGGCGCCGATCCATGCAGCAGTGCCGAGGTGGTGCAGGGCTGTGAGCGTGGCCAGCACGGCACGGTGGTCCATCTGGCTGAAAGAATGGCTCAGGCAGACGATGGAGATGAGAACGCCAGCGCCCAGAAAGCTGATCGCTGCCCGCACTGGCCGGGTGAGCGTTGGCCGGAACCTGATTAGTATGGCAAGCAGAAGCGTACATACGATGGTGACCGACTCCGCCTGCAGATAGGAGGCACTGAACAGGTCGCGTAGACCCAGGCTTGAGCCGACCAGCAGGGTGGAGCTGGTCACTGCAATGGTTGCTGACTCAGCGGAGACGAGTACCCACGCGGATGCCTGCAGGCAGCGGCGGCAGGCTTTCTCCGCGGAGGCGTTTAAAGAAAGCGGAGGCGCAGTTACCAGCAGGAAGAGAATGCCGCCCAGCAGTAGCGCTTCAGAGGCAAGAATGATGGCATGCAGCAGGACGGTGAGCAGATCAAAGTCGCGGGAGAGCCAGATCAAGAAGCGCCCTCCGACGCGAAGTGCGGTGCAGACTGCTTCACTTTATTTGACGTCGAACGGGATCTCGCCGCGCGTGATATGACCATCGCTCGCGACAGCCTGCCAACGCAGTACGCAATGACCCGGATGCAGGGCGCCGGCTTCGCTGCGCAGTACATTCGACGCAGCCTTGGTATCAATGGAGAGAGATTCTGATTTCTCACCCTGCAGCAGCGTAAGAGAGGAATGTGCCGCGTCCACACGTGAATTGAAAAGGAGTACGACCAGGTGTGAACCCGCGTGCAGGGTGGCGTTGGGCGCGGGATCGGATTTCTGCAGAAGTGCGTGCGCATGTGCCAGTTGCGGCATGGCCAGGAAGGCGGCGAACAGCAGGGACGCAACCACCGAAGTCTTGAGAGTAGGTTGCAGGGTAGTAGCAATCCGGCCTGAAAATACTTTGCTCAATGGGGTCATCTTTTAGAAGTTCGTCCTTGGCTCCAGCGACTAGTAAGGTTTTGCGGTGAAGCCGACCGACGCGGCGCGCGACGAGTGGCCGCCGAGTTCAGTGGCGCGTGCTTCGGCGTAGCTGGCAGCGCCGACCAGTGCGGCCCTACTTTCGAGGATGACGTGAACCGGCATCTGTTCAAGTAAAGCGCTCATCCGGCCCTTATCCGTGAAGGACTTCATGAAACCGCCGCGGCGGATAATGCTGAGTACTTTTGGCGCGATGCCGCCGCCGATGTATATGCCGCCGACGGCGAGAATCTTCAGCGCGAGATTGCCGGCTTCGGCGCCATACGCGGAAATGACCAGGTCCATGGTGTGCGCGCAGAGTTCACTCTCGCCTGACTCCGCCAGTTCACCGATGACGGCATTGGGATCTTCCGTGGCCATGCGGTCCCTGAGCCAGGCGGGCTCGTCCATCTTCTTTTCGTCGCGCAGGAAGGAGTAGACGTTGGCGATGCCGAGGCCGGAGACGACGCGCTCATAGCTGACCCGGCCTTTCAACGTACGCCAGAGATAGCGGAGCAGGTCGACCTCTTCTTCGTTGCGTGGAGCGAAGTCGGTGTGGCCGCCTTCCGAGGCAATCGGCATGTAGCGTTTACCATCCCATACCAGGACTGCTTCGCCCAGGCCGGTGCCGGCCGCAATCAGGCCGCGATGCCCGACGACACTTGGATCGCCGGTGCTGAGCGTAAAGATCTTATCCCCGGGTAGTTCCGGGATCCCGTATCCATTCGCTTCAAGGTCGTTGATGAGGAACAGGTGATCGATCTTGAGGCCGAGCGAAAGCTCGCGCGTATCCAGCGACCAGGGCAGGTTTGTGAGCTTCAGCTTGCCATTGCGGACTGGGCCCGGCACGCCAAAGCAGGCTGCGGTGATGTCTTCGGACGGTCTCGCTTCGTCGAGGAATTCGCGCACGACTGCCTCCAGTGAACTGTAAGAGGGCGCGTGGTATTTCTTCTCCGTCACAGGCTTCAAGTTGCCCTGTTGAAAGTTGTACAACGCCAGGTCAACCTTGGTACCTCCTACGTCGCCTGCGAGAATCATCGGTTGACCTCGAGCTGGCCACCTGACTCGACCGTCGGCGGCAGCTCAGCAGCAGCGGCCTTGTCCAGCAGGATGGTGATCTTCCCCGCCGCCGGCTGGATGAGCTGCGAAGGCAGCGTTTCCGGGTCGTAATCGCCCAGCAATACACGCTTGAGCGGCTCGGCCTTGTCGGCGCCCTGGATCAAAAATATGACATTGCGGGCCTGGTTGATGACGGGTGAGGTGAGGGTGATACGCCAGGTATCTTTCTGCGGAACATGGTTGGCAATCACCAGCCGGCCAAACTCATGCAGGCCCTCGGTGTGCGGGAAGAGCGAAGCTGTGTGGCCATCGTCGCCCATACCGAGCGCGACCAGGTCAAAGGTCGGCAGCTCGGCACCTTCGAGGCGGAGTGTGTTGCGGATGGCCGATTCGTATTTCGCGGCGGCTTCTTCGGGCTCGAGTTCGCCTTCCATGCGGAAGACATTCTTTGCCGGGATCGGCACCTTGTCGAGCAGCGCCTTCTTTGTCATGCCGTAGTTGCTGTCCGGCTGGTCGGGCGCGACGGAACGCTCATCCACCCAGAAAAGCTGGACCTTTCCCCACGGAACGGTCGAAAGATAGGGCTCGGCCGCCAGGAGCGCGAAGACAGGTTTGGGTGTGTTGCCCCCGGAGATGGCGATGCGCGCGACTCCCCGGGCAGTGACAGCCTGGGTGATCTGGTCGCTGAAGTAACGGGCGGCGTGCTGCGCGAAGGCGGCTGCATCTTCGTAAACGAAATACTCGACCTTGATCGCTTTCTTTCCGGGCATGATCTTTTTAGATGTGCGTGGCAGTCATGACGATCAGCCACACACAATGCTTTCTAAAGATTGGTCAGTTTACAGCTTTCTCCAGGCACGGCCGTCGCGGCTCAGCAACTCATGCGCTGCCTCCGGACCCCAGGTCCCGGCTTCGTAATTGGGAAAATCCTCTGGCTTGGTGCTGGCCCACTTTTCGAGTACCGGTGTCAGGAGCGACCATGTTGCCTCAACACCGTCGCGATGTGCAAACAGGGTGCCGTCACCCAGCATGGCGTCAAGCAGAAGCCGTTCGTAGCCATTGGCCGAAGACTTGCCGAAAGCCTCGGCATAGTTGAAGTCCATGATGACGGGGCAGACCTCCATGTTCGGGCTGGGAACTTTCGAGCTGAATCGGAGGGAGATGCCTTCATCCGGCTGGATGCGCATGGTGATGACATTCGGCTGGAGTTCACTGCACTTGCCCGCACTCAGGTCTTTGAACAGGAGCTGCGGCGGCATTTTGAACTGGATCGAAATCTCAGTGGTGCGCTTGGCAAGACGCTTGCCCGCTCGGATGTAGAAGGGGACGCCCGCCCAGCGCCAGTTTTCAATCTCCAGCTTGAGCGCGGCGAACGTTTCGGTACCGGACTGCGGATCGACGCGGTCTTCTTCGCGGTAGCCCTTCACGTCCTTGCCGCCAACTTTGCCCGGACCATACTGGCCGCGGACGATGTTCTCGTCTTCAACCGTCTGAATGGCCTTCCAGACCTTCAGCTTCTCGCGGCGCAGGGCCTCGGCTTCAAAGGAGATGGGCGGCTCCATGGCAACGAAGGAGAGCAGCTCCATAACGTGGTTCTGAACGACGTCGCGCAGTGCGCCGGCCTTTTCGTAGAACGGGCCGCGCCCTTCGATGCCGATATCTTCGGCGGCCGTTATCTGCACGTGGTCGATATAGTTCCGATTCCACAGCGGCTCGAAGATGCCGTTAGCGAAGCGGAAGACCAGGATGTTCTGGACCGTTTCTTTGCCGAGATAGTGATCGATGCGGAAGATCTGGCCTTCGTCGAAGACGCGGTTGACGTCGTCGTTCAATTCCTTTGCCGAATCGAGGTCGTGGCCGAAGGGCTTTTCAATGATGACGTGAACCAGGCCTTTTTCAGGCTTGGCCATCTTATGATCACCCAGCTGGTGGATGATGTCGGCGAAATACTCGGGCGCAGTCGAAAGATAAAAAAGACGGTTGCCGTTGGTGCCGATCTCCTTGTCAATAGAAGACAGGAGCTGGTCGAGCTTGGCATAGCCCTCGTGGTCGTCGAAGTTCATCGCGTGGTAGCGCACCTTCTTCATGAAGGGCGCGAGTTTTTCATCGCTCTCTTCGACGCCGCCGTACTTGGTGATGCCTTCCTGCATGTCTTTCGTGAACTCGTCCTGCAGGGGACGCCGCGCAACACCGACAACGGCAAACTTTTCAGGCAGA
The DNA here is from genome assembly GCA_963692885.1 of Acidobacteriaceae bacterium. GTDB lineage: Bacteria > Acidobacteriota > Terriglobia > Terriglobales > Acidobacteriaceae. The sequence continues at coordinate 3,942,008 of OY843586.1, read as the reverse complement.
AGGCCGGCCTGCTCAAGGTGAAAGAGTGCGGGCAGAAGTTTCTTCTTCGTGAGATCACCGGAAGCGCCGAAGATGACGACTACCGTTGGTTCCGGAATGCGCTCAGCGCCCTTCACGGCTTCATTCGTCTGGGGCGTTACGTGGGTGGTCGCGGCCATCTTGGTTCTCCCTGTTTTGGTTGTTCATGAAGGCTGTCCGTAGTGGAGAGCCCGTGAGTTGCCGACGTTCTTGCGACGCCTGGCCGGGTGATGACGGGTGCTTATTGCTAGATGCCCTGAAGGAAATGGTCGGCGCAACAATATTCGTGATTCCTGAAGATGAACGGAACCCGGTACGGAATGCTGCTCTGAATCAGAGTTTTGGCTGTCCAGGACAGTTGCGGGCCTCAATCGCTTTCGTCTTGTTCAACCGGCGAACGAAGCGCGGTTCCTGGCTTTGGAAAGTTGCTTTGAGATACGAATCGACCAGGTCATAGGCCAGGGCCGGCCCTATGATTCTTGCGCCCATCACCAGTACGTTCATGTCGTCATGTTCAACACCCTGGTGAGCGGAGTAGCTGTCGTGACACATGCACGCACGGATCCCCGGCATCTTGTTTGCCGCAATGCAGACGCCTACGCCACTACCGCAGATCAGGATGCCGCGCTCTGCTTTTCCGGCGATCAGTGCCTTGCCGACAGCTTCGGCGAAGTCGGGATAATCATCGTCAGCTTCAGCATGGAACGCGCCCAGATCAACGACGTCGTGACCTTCCTTCTCGAGATACATGCGGACTTCCTCCTTGAGGGGGAAGCCCGCATGATCAGCGGCAATGACCAGCTTCATCGTGCGGCCGCCGTGACGACCTCCGCCCGGTCGGGACTGGAAGCCTTGGCCTTTTCGATGAGGATCTTGGCATGCTTGACGACGTTCTCGGTACTGAAGCCAAGCTCTTCGAGCGCCTTGGTACCGGGAGCTGAAGCGCCGAAGCGATCAAGGCCGATAACCTCACCATGACGGCCAACCCACTTCCACCAGCCCAGGGTCGCGCCGGCTTCAATGGCCAGCTTGGGCAGGTGCGCCGGGAAGATTTCATCCTTATAGGCATCGGTCTGTTCTTCAAAGATGCGCCAGCTGGGCATGGAAATAACGCGGGCTGTGATGCCCTGTTCCTTCAACGCCTTGGAACCATTGAGAGCAGTCCATACTTCAGCGCCCGTGGCGACGATCAGAACGTCAGGCTTGTCGCCACCTTTTTCAAGGATGTACGCACCCTTCTTCACGCCTTCGAAGACCTTGTATTTGTCGGCGTCGAGGATGGGCAGATCCTGGCGGGAGAGCGCGAAAAACGACGGCGCCTTACTGGAAAGAGCAATACCCCATGCTGCCGAGGTTTCATTGGCATCGGCCGGACGAAGATCGATCAGGTTCGGCACGGCGCGCAGTGCCATCAGGTGCTCGACTGGCTGGTGGGTCGGACCGTCTTCGCCCAGCGCGATCGAATCATGCGTGAAAACGAAGATGGAGTGGGACTTCATCAGAGAGGCCAGGCGGATGGCCGGCTTGCAGTAGTCGGAGAAGACGAAGAAGGTGGAACCATAAGGAATGACGCCGCCGTGCACTGCCATGCCATTGACCATGGCGCACATGGCGAATTCGCGAACCCCGAAGAAGACGTTGCGGCCGCTAGGATCGACGTGGAAGTTTCCGCCTTCTTTCAGGATGGTCTTGGTGGAAGCGGTCAGGTCGGCAGCGCCGCCGAATACCTCGGGCAGGACCTTGGCGAAGCTGTTCATAATCGTGTTGCCGGCAGTGCGGGTGGCAACCGGCTTGCCGTCCGGCGGGAAAACAGTGAGACTCTTCTCCCAGCCTTCCGGCAATTTGCCGTCGTAGGTGCGCTCGAACTGGGCGGCGAGTTCGGGAAACTCTTTCTTGTACCTGGCGAATAGTTCATTCCACTCGGCTTCGTATTTCGCGCCGTCTTCGACGATCTTGCCCCAGTTCTTGGCGGCTTCATCAGGGACGTAGAAAAATTGGTCTTCCGGCCAGTTGAGCTTCTTCTTGGTGGCTTTCGCATCGGCCTCGTTCATGGCCTCGCCGTGGACCTTGTTGGTGCCGGCGCCAGGGCTGCCGTACCCGATCACGGTACGAACCGCGATCAGCGAGGGCTTGTCCGTGACTGCCTTTGCGTTCTCGATTGCGCGGCTGATGGCATCGAGATCGTTGCCGTCGTCCACGAACTGCGTATGCCAGTGGTAGGCCTCGAAGCGCTCGATCACGTCCTCGGTAAACGACAGGTCGGTCGGGCCGTCGAGCGAAATCAGGTTGTCGTCGTACAGGCAGATGACCTTGCCGAGCTGCAGGGTGCCGGCGAGTGAAGCTGCCTCGTGTGAGACGCCTTCCATCAGGTCGCCGTCGCCGCAGATGATGTAGGTGTAATGGTCTACGACGCTGTAGCTGGGCTTGTTATAAACGGCAGACAGATGCTTCTCGGCAGTTGCCATGCCGATGCCGGCAGCAAATCCCTGGCCGAGCGGACCGGTGGTGACTTCAATGCCGTCGGTATGGTGGTATTCGGGATGACCAGGAGTTTTGGAACCCCACTGACGGAACTGCTTCAGGTCTTCGAGCGAGACTTTGTAGCCGGAGAGGTGCAAGAGGCTGTACAGCATCGCCGACGCATGGCCATTCGAAAGCACAAAGCGATCCCGGTTCGCCCAGAGCGAGTTCTTGGGATTGTGCTTCATGTATTTGTGCCACAGCAGGTAGGCCATCGGTGCATCGCCAAGAGGCGCTCCGGGGTGTCCACTCTTTGCCTTGTCAACGGCGTCGACTGCGAGAAAGCGCAGTGTATTGATCGATAGCTGATCGAGTTCGCTCATAGGTTCATCTCCCTTTCAAATGTCTTATGCGATCTGGCCTGGCAGCGGGCCAACGGCGGCAGATCGAGTCTTAATTGCGTTCCTGGCTTCCGCGACACATGCTTCTACTACCTTTTCGCGGCCCTCTCAGAGTCGTAAAGATTGCTGGCTCTGGTGCAAGATTCGTTGGTCCTTCATTCGTCAGCATGGAACGTCAGTGTGCTGCGTCGAGTTGTTGAAATGCATATCCCTCCACTGCGCTCCGGACGGGAATGACAAAATCATAGGATGAGCTGTAAATTCAGGACCCAAGTTTCGTAAAACACCCACTGCATCGGTTGGATGTCAGTCCTGTCAATCTTGTCACATCGTCGCTGGCGATTCCAATTTCACCGTAAAGTTGCGGCCTTCCCAGCGTTGTTCGACGGTCCAGAAAAAAGTCCATTCAAGCTGCCCGCTTTCATCCTTTTCAGTGGGGATATCGGCATAGTGGCCGGCGGAGCCGATGGCGCGACTATTCGTGTGATGGGTCGTAGCCCAGTTATCTTTCGTCCAGGTCATCTGAAAATCCTGTTCCGTAACCAGGCGGAGCTTACGGCCGGCCTGCATCTGACCGGGCTGTCGTATCGGGAGCCATATCTCCACTGCAGGACTAGTGCGTGGATGGGCGTACCGTTCTTCAACGATAGCCAGACGATCGAAGACGCGGCCATCGTGGACGGAGCGCAACAGTTTCAGGTACTCGGCGTGAGCCCATACGAGAGGCATCGCCGAGCCGGAAGGCCGGGCGTACAGCATACCTTTTTCGGCCAGGTCGGCATGGTCCCAGATCTGCTCCGGCAACATACCGCCGAGAGAGCTGAAGCCTTCCATGGCCTTGATGAGCGGCATGACGTCATGGCCGGCGGCCAGTTCGTAGTGTGCCCGTTCGCCTGTCAGGAGCGGCCAGGCGCGGCCCTGGCCCCAGACCTTGAACGCCGACCCGTCTTTTCGCTGGCCGTAGCCGTCATGGTTGTAGCGGCGCCAGCATGGTCCGTATTGCGTATCGATTTTGAGGATTGCGTCAACCACTTTCAGCGAATCCACGATCAGCGGGTCATCTGCTTTCCGGACGCCGTAGCGCACCAGCTCGAGAAAGCCGCCGTCAATGACCTCCGGAGCAGGGAACTCGGTGCGTTCGCCCGGCTGGCGGTTGTTGATATGAACGGTTGCCGCCTCGCAGCCGGGACGGGCATACGGATCACCGCAGGCAGCCGGCCGGACACGCATATAGTGCCGCTTGACCTCGGGATGCAGAACGCCCTGATCAGTAACGGTCCAGTCTTCGAGGTGACCTTCGATCCAGTCCGCGTACTCGCCCAGGAACGCAGCCTTCTCAGCCGAACCGAAGGCAGCCAGCAGGTCCGAGGCGCACACCAGGCCGCTGATGACGACGGCGAGAGTCGATGGCGAGTAGCCACTGTTCTCTTCCCACCGCTCCTGCTGCGTGACCGGACCATGACGCACCAGGTAGCCGGCGGCACGCTCGACGAAGTCGACCAGGTTGAAGTCATGGATGGCGCTGAGCATCCACAGCCGCCAGGCGAGAATGATGGGGAACGCGATCTCGTCGAGCTGCATGCCGGTCCAGTACGGACGGCCATCGACCCAGAAGTTCTGGGCGAAGCCGCCGTCCGGTTTCTGCGTGCAGGCCAGGTAGATGAGCGCACGTAGAGCGGTCTGCGGTCGTTCCATGGCAAGCAGCGCAGTCGCCGACTGCACCATGTCGCGCGTCCAGACGAGGTGATAGCCGCCCAGGTCGTCGTCGGAAGCAGCCTGCCCCCAGGGAATCGACGCCGAGGCAATGAAGGCACCGGGAAAGGTCTTGTCTTCGTGCGCCAGGAGCATGTTATGGCTGGTGCGCAGGAGCTTTCCGCCGTCGCCGGAAAATTTTTCCAGTTCTTTGGCGCCGGAAGAGCGCTTCCATTGTTCGATGAAACGGTCTTTGTGCTCGTCGAAATCCGTGTTCAGAGAGCCGATGGTACGGGTGAGCGCAGCATGATGGCCGCCACCCAGGCCAATGGCGAGAATGAACTCATGCTTAGGGCCGAGATCGATTTCCCCCATCACCGCCAGGTTGCCATCAAGCGCCGAGCCGAACTCCCATTCCATCCGGTAGCTGCGAATCAGATCGCGGTAGCCGTCACTGGCGCCAACAAAGCCGCAGCTGGTGCGCTTGAAGCCCCGGTCCGTGGTCATGGCCAGCGAAGTGCCGCCCTTCCACGCCAGGATGACGCGGCGTCCGGCGATGTCGAGCGACCGGGCAGAATTGCCCGCCCCTCCGACCTGGATGTGAGGAGCAAGGAGGGCGTAGACCTTCAGGCGGTCAATCCATTGCGGATCCCCGGTGAGCCGGACGCGCATCAGGACGACCGGCGCATGCGGGTCGGAAATGATCTCCTTGGTGAGCGTGTAGGTGCCCTGTGGACACTGATTGACAATCAGCGGCGCGGGCGCATGTGGATCAATGTAGGCGAAGGTCGAAAGCAGGTCGCGCTTCTCTTCGTGAAGGAAAGTCTCGCCATCCGTGACGAGCAGGCCCAGGTCGCGGGTCTGCGGCTTGTCAATAGTGGGATAGAAGATCTCGTTCAGGATGCCATGCGAGGTGGTGAACCAGAGGCGGCTCGAGGCAGAATACGCAGTGCATACAGTATTCTTTTCGCTCGACGTCCAGCGGGGCTCGATGCCCGGGGCGCCGAAAGCTTCTCCCTGGCCCTCAATCCAGCGGTATTGCAGTTCAGGCTCGCTCATCCACTCCGTCTCCAACGCTAAAGCAATGCTAGTGCAAGGATGCGCTGTGGGATGTTGCAGTCGCGCAAATCTCTCGACTTACTGTGTCGTATCGGGAATACCGATCGAGCGAGGCCCGATGGAAGCCCATTAACCATTAAGAAGACATGCAGGTCCCCCCCGCTTCGATTGGGATGACAAAGGGTTGCGCCGGGCTGACAAAAAGGGTACGAGGCCGGACGACAGCAACGCGCAGGTCGAAGCAGATTGGGATGGTAAAGATGCCGAATCTACTACAGAACCTGCGTATTCGCGTCGGGATCGGGGTGAAAGGCGACCTCGCGCATGGCGTGCTGGATCTCGCGGTTTTTCATGAAGCTTTCCCAGACGAAGCCGGAGCGCAGATTCTCCGCCATCAGCAGGCCAATGCCGACGTCGATACCGATTACGTCTTCGGCAAACCAGTTGACCTTGGGCTGGATGGCATCCACGAAGCCGTAGCGTTGATAGCCCTTCTCCTTGAAACGGTCCTTGATGCCGAGCAGGACGTGCGAGCACTCGGCGGGCAGGAAGACGAGCGAACCGGCGGTAGCGCAGGGCACAACGGTGCCGTCGAGCGGCCCCATGTCCGGCGGACCGCCCCAGACGCGATAGCCCTGGCGCGAATCGGATGCGGAAATGCCCCAGAGGCCCTGGTCGATCCAGTTGAATTTCTGGCCAAGCACCATGCACCACAACTGGTGCGCCCTGGTCGCGGCGATGGAGTTGGTGAAGTAGTTCGCGTACTTGTCGCGCTTGTCGCGGTAATCGACCCAGGCCTGCGGGTATTGGTGGATGAACAGGGGCGCGACGCCGCTGATGTAGTCGATGCCGCCGAACTGGATGATGGGGCGTTCGAGCGCGTCCCAGGTGGCAGCGGAAATCGGGTGGGTTGGGGAGCCGATGGCCATCAGGTACATGGTGGTGAGCTCGGCGTAGATGTCCCACCGGTGCTTCAGGAATCCCTGGTCGGGCAGCCAGCCCATAGAGAGAGTAGTGCCGGCATTCAGCATCCACTCCCAATCGACGCGGCGATAGAGGGTGGTCGCCAGGGCCGCGATGCGGGAGTTGCCCTCAAAATACTGGCGGCAATGCAGGATCCCGCACATCAGCAGCGAAGTGTCGATTGAGGACAATTCACTGCCGAACATCCGCTGGCCGCTTTCTATATCGATGAAGTGATAAAGGAAGCCATGTTCATGCGGACACTGTTCGAGCAGGAAGGCCAAAGTTTTTTCAACGCGCGCTTCACAATCGCTGGGGCGAAGATAGTTTCGTTTCGCCGCAATACACATGGCGCTCAGGCCGAAGCCGGTGGCGGCGATGGAGGCGACGCGGCTCAGGGAGCGGCCCTCAGACGGAGCGCGATCGCGGACCAGGCCGGTCTTGGGGCTGGCTTCGTTGTAGAAGAAGTCGCAGTTGCGGCCTTCCATGTCATCGAGCATCGCGTCTGCGATCTTTGAGACCTGGGTGAGCGGCCGGTTGATGAACACGCCTTCCGGGTGAGCGTACTCTTCCGCGGTCTCGCTCTGCGGCTTCGGGCCAGTACCCTTGGTGGCTGGCGGCAGAGCCTGGTTCTGGAAACCTGCGGCAGCGGCCATTGCGGGGGCTCCCAGTGCGAGTGCACCCGAGGCGCCGGCTTCCATCAGCAACTGTCTGCGAGTTATGCGGGGGCGGGCCAATCGAGTGTGTCAGTTCCTCAAAAGCTGCAACTGCATGGTTCCAGCAAAAACCGGTAGCGCGCGGTGCGTTGGTCTGAACTTGCCTATGAACAATCTACCCGATGAGACTCACCTGCGGACGCGTTGGTTTCAAGTTCTCTAGATGCACAAGTGAGGAATAGTGGTTCACCGGGTACCAGGTCACGGTCGGCCGGAGGTTTCACGGTCCTTCGGCTTCGCTCAGGATAACGGGATCGGTGGGTCCGCAGAGAATTAGACCTGCAGGTCGCCCGCCACGCCTCGCCGCCGGTCGAGATGACAATGGGTGTGGGAGCATGGAAGACAGATCGAGCAGAGAATCCCGTGGATTGGTCGATTCCTGCACCGATTCATGCAAAGTTCGCATCCATGCAAGAGAATGGTTCGGTGAATGGCGCTGCCGCGGCAGCGCGACGAAGCAGTCTCAACGAAGCGAAGTGAGAACCACGTAGTTCGTACGATGAGGAGAACAACATGGCATTCGAATTACCAGCGTTACCCTATGAGTACAGCGCTCTTGAACCGCACATCGATGAAGCAACCATGAAGCTTCATCATGACAAGCATCACCAGGCGTACATCGACAAGCTGAATGGAGCGATCGAAAAGCATCCCGATCTGAGCAAGCATTCCGCAGAGGATTTGTTGAAGAATTTGCAGACTCTGCCGGAGGATGTTCGTGGAGTGATCCGCAATAATGGCGGCGGACATGTGAACCACACCATGTTCTGGGAGATCATGAAGCCGGGTGGGGGCGGCGAGCCCTCAGGCAAGATCGGCGAGCAGATCAAGAAGGACTTCGGGACGTTTGAAGATTTCAAGAAGCAGTTCAATGAGAAGACCGCGGCGCAGTTCGGCTCGGGCTGGGGCTGGCTGATCTGGAATGGTTCCAAGCTTGAGATCGTCACGACTCCGAACCAGGACAGTCCGCTGCACACCGGCAAGTATCCAATCCTTGGTAACGATGTCTGGGAGCATGCTTATTATCTGAAATATCAGAACAAGCGGCCTGCTTACCTGGAAGCCTGGTGGAACGTGGTGAACTGGCTTGAAGTGGACAAGCGGTTTACACAGGCGCAACTGAAGTAGCTCGTTTTGTAGGAGATGAATGAAAGCCCCGATGCTTCGGGGCTTTTTCCTTGGGCGGTGGCTGGAGCAGAAAACGCATGTCCTTCGGCTTCGCTCAGGATGACACCGGATGGTAGGGCGCGCTTCTACTTCTGGGTGTGCCCCTCCAGGGGTGAATGAAGATTGCAAAAACCGCTCGATGTGGCATCCTCAGGGCATGGGCATTCGCAGGCTGAGTACGCGCGAAGTGTATCGCAACAAGTGGCTGACGCTGCGCGAGGATCTGATCGAGCGCTATCACGGGAACGAGCCAGGGGTGGCCGGGATGTACAGCGTCGTCGACAAGGACGACTGCGCGGCCATTATCGCGATCGAGCATGACGAGAAACTGGGTGACGTTATTTACCTGGTTGAACAGTTTCGCTACACCATTCAACAGCAGTGTCTTGAACTGCCGCAGGGTGGATGGGAAGAAGCAGTGACCGATCCGGAAGAACTGGCGCGCGGCGAACTGCGGGAAGAGACCGGGGTTATCGCGGAGACGATGACCTGTCTCGGCATGCTCCACATCGCGTATGGATTCGCGAATCAGAAACAGTTTATCTACCTGGCCGAAGGACTGAAGATGGGCGCTGTCGATCGCGATGCAGAAGAGCATGATCTAGTCGTGCACCGCGTGCCCGTTGCGGACTTTGAAGAGATGATGCGGACAGGGAAGATCCAGGACGCAAGCACACTGGCGGCATGGGCGCTTTACAAGCTGCAGCGATAACGGTAACGGCTCCCGGAGAAAAACGCAGGCCCCTCGGCTTCGCTCAGGATGACACTTTTTGTGGAAGATCGAACACAGGTCTTTCCAGCCTGCTGAGTCACGGGGATGAAAAGTCCTGCTCGACTTGGGCATACGACTACACCTCCGCGGCGAATCGTTCACGGACGAACGCCAGGCCCTCTTCACGGGTGTGAATAAGCCCTTCGAGCTGCGCATCTTCGGCTGCGGCGAGCATGGCTTTGAAGGACGGTCCGGGCTTGTATCCGGCTTCGATCAGGTCTTTCCCGGAAACCAGCAGCATGGGCCGCACCTGCTCTGCCGGCATGTGCTCGTAGCGATCCTTTGCGTACTCGTAGAGGTCAAGGCTGCCGTGGCTCGAGAGGCAATCCATGCGGTGAAGCGCGAGATGCTCTTCAAACGCAGGCAGTCGGAAAAACCGCTTCAGTGTGGAGTCTTTCATCTTCATCACATCGCCGAAGCGCATGTGATTCTGAACGAGTAACAGGATCTGCTGACATTCTTCATTCGAGAAGCGGAGGCGCTTCAGAATGGCCTCGGCCATACGAGTACCGACCTCGGCGTGGCCGTCAAAACGAATGCGGTCAGGCGCTTCGCGATAGGTGGGTGGCTTGCCGACGTCGTGCAGCAGCGTGCCCCAGGCGAGGGTCGGCGAACAGCCTGCTTCGAGCTTTTGCAGTAGCAGCAGTGTGTGCACCCACACATCGCCCTCGGGGTGATATTCGGGCGGCTGCGCGACGCCTTTCATCTTCGCAATTTCGGGCAGAAGTTCGGTCAACAATCCCGATGCATCGAGCATTAAGAATGCAGAGCGGGCGTGGCCTTCCGTGAGCATGCGGGTGAGTTCTTCACGGATACGCTCGCGGCTTACCTGTTCGACTTTCTTCGCGAGCTTCTGGATAGCAGCAAAGGTTGAGGGTTCTACGGAGAACTCAAAACGCGCGGCAAAGCGGATGGCGCGCAGCATACGCAGCTTATCTTCTTCAAAGCGTCGTTCAGGGTCGCCGATGGCGCGGATGAGGCCGGCTGCGAGGTCTGCGCGGCCACCGACATAATCGAGGACGGCGGTGCCGGGATTGCCTGACAAAGGGTCGAGCAGCATGCCGTTGATGGTGAAGTCGCGCCGCTGTACATCTTCTTCCGCACTTTGAGAAAAGCGAACTTCGTCAGGATGGCGGCCGTCGCTGTAGACGCCGTCATTGCGGAAGGTCGCAACCTCGGTCAGGATCTCTGATCCGTCGATATCCGACGCGACCAGCACGACGCCGAAATGCGCGCCGACGGCGAAGGTGCGGGGAAACATATTGAGGACTACGTCAGGCAGAGCATTCGTAGCGACGTCGTAATCTTTCGCATCGCGGCCAAGGAGAAAATCACGCACACAGCCACCCGCGAAGTACGCTGCATAGCCAGCGTCGCGCAACGCCTTCACGATGTGGGCTGCGGCCTTCTGCTGCGCTGCCGGTCTTTGTGTCGGTGACTCGGTCATAGTATTTTGGCTGTTTACTAAAGTTGCTGGACCAGGCCCACATCTCGAATGCGACATGTGCGGCGCCCGCTTTTTGCTGTTCGCCTACTGCTTACTCTTTCCAACTATCATAGAGAGGTGCAGGCTCGCGGATTGATTCTCGGCATTGAAAGCTCCTGTGATGAAACGGCGGCGGCTGTTGTGGTCGAAGGTCGTCACCAGCTTTCCAGTGTGGTGGCTTCGCAGATTGCGCTCCATGCTCCTTACGGCGGAGTGGTCCCTGAACTTGCGTCGCGCGAACATTTGCGGAATATCGTGCCGGTGGTCCGCGCAGCGCTTGCCGAAGCAAATGTCTCTCTGCAGGAACTAGATGCGATCGCGGTCACGGAAGGTCCTGGCCTCGCCGGGGCGCTGCTGGTCGGCATCACCTATGCCAAGGGGTTGGCCTTCGCACTGAGCAAGCCTCTGATCGCGGTTAATCATCTTGAGGGTCATATCCACGCAGTGCTGCTGCAACAAAGCGAAAATGATCAGGAACTGCTGCCTCTTCCCGCGCTGGCGCTCGTAGTCTCCGGCGGCCATACACATCTGTATCTCGCGCGCAGGCAGGGGCTGACCTGGCATTATCGCAACGTTGGCCGCACGGTGGATGATGCCGCAGGCGAGGCGTTTGACAAAGTCGCCAAGTTGCTGGGGCTGCCCTATCCGGGAGGCCCATGGATGGATGCGCTTGCAGTGCGTGGCAACCCGCACGCCGTCCCTTTTGCGTTCGCACAGATCAAGCCAAAAGCACATAAGCAGCAGGACCCGAAAGCGTGGCAGCAGGCGCTCGCGGCGGACACGCTTTTTTCGTTCAGCGGCATCAAGACGGCTGTGCTGCGCTACGTCGAGACACATGGCCTGAAGCCCGCCATCGAGGTGCGTCGCGTGGCGCTGGCTGCGATCGAGAACCCGCGGCCGGCCGATGCAGTTGCATTATGCGATCAGGAAACGCTGGACCTGATCGCCTCGTTTCAGCATGCGGTGGTCGACATCCTGGCGCGCCGTACGCTGGCTGCAGCCGAGCATTACGGAGCAGCCAGTCTGTTAATTTCCGGAGGTGTCGCAGCCAACCGCGAACTCCGTCAACGCTTTACTGCGGAGGCTCGGGAGAGGGGTCTGCCGGTGGCTTTTCCGTCTCTCGCTCTCGCGACGGATAATGCTGCCATGATTGCGGCTGCGGCGTGGCCCAGGTACTTGGCAGGTGAGTTTGCGGCGGAGGATTTATCGGCGCAACCGGCGATGGGGCTGGGCGTTTCCGCACGCGGCTGAAACTTTAACCGAGCCGGGCAGACCAGCCAGTCCGCTCGCGCGTCTTATACAATTGCCGCGTGCATTGCCGGTCCACAGTCCGGCGCCGAGACATCTTAAATCAGCGATACGAAACCAGGAGAACTCATGAGCCCGAAGCTTACCCCGGGAAAACTTGCCGGATTGAAAGCAGTATCAAATGAGCGCGGCGTGATTGCTGCCGCAGCAATGGATCAGCGCGGATCGCTGCAGAAATCCATTGCAAAAGAAAAGGGAATAGCGGATGTGCCGGCAGAAGCGCTTGAAGAGTTCAAGTCGCTAGTCACGTCGGTGCTGACCAAGCACGCCTCGGCAATTCTGCTTGATCCCGAATTCGGACTGCCGGCGACGCACCATCGCAACGGCAAGGGACTGCTGCTCGCCTATGAGAAGACGGGCTACGATGCGACTGAAGCCGGACGTTTGCCCGACCTGCTGGATCACTGGTCCGTGCAGCGGCTGAAGGAGGCCGGTGCAGATTGCATCAAGATTTTGCTGTACTACACGCCGTACGAAACGTCAGACATCAATGATCAGAAGCATGCCTTTATCGAGCGAATAGGCGACGAGTGCATCGCGCACGACATTCCTTTCTTCCTCGAATTCGTCGGCTACGATGTGCACGGCAAGGGCGAGAAGACACTCGACTACGCGAAGAAGAAGCCCGAGATTGTGTCGGGTTCAATGGCTGAATTTGGCAAGGCCAAGTACAACGTGGATGTGCTGAAGGTGGAGGTCCCGGTGGAGATGGCGTTTGTTGCCGGTACCAAGGCCTTCAAGGGTGAAGCAGCGTATACGCGCGAAGAAGCCCTGCAGCATTTCCGCGATGCCGCGACAAATACGCACAAGCCTTTTATTTACCTGTCGGCTGGCGTCACAAATGCAACTTTCATTGAGACGTTAGCACTGGCCGCAGAGAGTGGCACCACGTTTAACGGCGTTCTGTGCGGCCGTGCAACGTGGGCGGATGGTGTACCGATCTATGCCAAGCAGGGAGCCAAGGCCTTTGAAGACTGGCTCAACGACCAGGGTGTGAAGAATATCGCCAACGTGAACAAGGCACTCGAAGCAGCTCATCCCTGGTACAGCAAGGTTGGTATCACGGGATAGGTCAAGGTTAATGATTCAATAAACACAACGCCCGGAGCAGTTGCTCCGGGCGTTGTGTTTGTGCCGGCGTACGCTTTCCGTCGCGTATGGATGCCAGGACGGCTGGTGAGAGCCGTGTTGTTGAAGATACGAACTGCTGTTGAAGATATGAGCTGCTCTTTAAGCATGATGGACAGCTTTTTGATCTGAAACCATCGTGAAAGGCCGGTCGTCTTACTTTTAGCTTACGTAAGGAGAGTTATGAAAAAGGTTTACCAGCTTCTGGTTATTTCCGCTCTGTCGGCAAGCCTGACCGGTCCGATGTCGTTCGCGCAGGACCATCATGATGATCACCACGACGACCATCACGATGCGCATTATGTCCAGCACTCCGAGTGGAGGAAGGGTTACCACATGCAGAAGGCTGACTGGGCCAGGGCGCAGCGCATCGACTATCGGCAATATCATCTGAATGCACCGCCGCGCGGCTATGAATGGCGTTCAGTGGACGGCAACTATGTATTGGCAGCTGTTGCGACTGGTGTCATTGCTTCGGTTGTAGTCGCCTCAACTGTTCACTAGGGCGCCCGGTTGTTCGTTCTCACAGGCACAGAAGCAGCAGCCTTGTTTCCTGTGCCTCTGAGTCCGGTGAAGAAGACCCAGGTCGACTACGCTCAGGCTCACAGATTGGTGGGTTGGGTGAGATGCAGATCCCTCCACTAATCTTGGCTGCGGTTGGGATGGCAAGTCAAAAAGGGTGAAGCTTCGGTTGTTCAAAACCAGCCGAAGCGCTTCAGCAACCAGAGCAGACCAGCCGTCGAGGTGACCATCATGGTGGCAACGGCGATGAAGCCATAGTCTGAATTCAGAAATGGAACGCCTTTGACGTTCATGCCGAAGATGCTCGAGATCACGACTGCGGGCAGGGCGATGGTGCTCAGGACCGTCAGCACTTTCATGATCTGATTGGTGCGGTTGGCGACACTGGACAGATAGACGTCAAGCGTATTGTTGAGCAGGTCGCGGAGACTCTCCACAAGATCCAGCTGACGATAGACGTGGTCAGAGACGTCGCGAAAGAAGAGTGAAAGCTCTGACTCGATGAACTGACTATGTTCGCTGGTCAGTCGAGTAGAGCCTTCGCGCATGCCTACCAGCACGCGGCGGACCGCTGTGAGTCGACGCTTCTCCTCGAAGATCTGCCCCAGCAGTTCGGGTGTCGGCTTTTCGAGCACGGCGTCCTGCAGATCGTCGATGCGGTCATCGATGTGATCGATATTGACGAAGTAGGAATCGACGACGGTGTCGAGGATGAGGTAGAGAAGCTTTGATGGCCGCGCCTCTGCATTGCCGGCATCGCAGGCCTTACGCGCCGAGTCGAGCACGATGTCTGCTGGGTAGTCTGCGTCGCGGACAGTGATAAAGAAATCGTGGCCGACAAACATGCAGAGTTCAGCCCAGGTCGGCTCGCCTTCCGGTGATTTGTAGATGTACTTCACCAGTACGAAGAGGTAGTTCGGCATCTCTTCGCTTTTCGCGCGTTCATTCTCGCTGCGGCAATCCTCGATGTGAAGCGGATGAAGGTTAAACTGCTTCGCAAGTTCGTCCAGGCGCGGATCAGCTGGGTCGTCGATGGTGAACCAGGACATGGATTATCCGATCGCGAGACGGCGGTGAAAAAGTTCGAGCATCAGACCCTGGCACTGGAAGGCGAGAGCAGGATCGTAGCGGGGACCTTCGTCGCGCAGGAACGCGTGGGCGCCATTAACTTCAAACCACTGGAAGTTAACACCTGCCTCCTCGAGGCGAGCCTTGATCTTAGTGCGGCCTTCGAGTGGCACGTGGGGGTCCTGCCTTCCCCAGACATGGAGGAGCTCGCCCTTGATCTCGCCCGCGCGGGCTAGTGAATCGTCGCTTTTACCCGCGCCAAGCGAGGCGGAATGCAGGTCCGTGGCGTAGAAGCATATGGCGGCCGAGACTGCCGGTTGCAGGGCGCAGCGAAAGGCAAGGTGGCCTCCGAGGCAGATACCCAGCGCACCTATTCTGCCATTGCAGTCTTCACGAGCCTGCAGGTGCTCGAGGAGCACCCGGGCATCTTCGTCGTAGGAGCTGAGGGTCTTCGCATATTTGTCGATGTTGCCCTTGTCGGAGCCAGCCTGGTCGTAGGCGAGCACCGTTCCGGCAGGCTCAAGTTCGTGGTAGACCTCTGGCACCGCAACCAGGTAGCCGTGCCCCGCCAGGAAAGCAGCGAAGCGCCGGATGGGTCCTGTCAGCTGGAAAATTTCGGAATAAAAGATTACGGCGGGATAGCGGCTATCCGGCTTCGGGCGGAAAAAGTGCGTGCGCATGGGACCGTTTGCCGTAGGCAGATCGACGAAACTCTCATCCTGAAGAATCATGGCTTGAGTTTACAGGCTGTAAAAAGTGAGCTGGCAGAAGGACAGGAATGGGCAAATTTGCGTCCAAAGCTGTCTTAAAAGCGTCTGGAAAGCGATAATCCTAATAGAGAGTCAGCCAGGTCAAACCAATTTAAAGTAGGAATATCATCCGATTCTTCGTATCGCACAAAGCTTTGAAACGTTCCACACTCCAGCTCACTCACATACGCCGGTTGCTCCTGGTCGTCGCCGTGGTCCTTGGCGCAGAAGGAATGCCTTCTCATGCCCAGGCAGCAGAGAACCGGATGCAGTTAGCTGCCAATGAACTACCCGATGCGCCTGTGCCTACAGCTGCCGCGCTGAACGAGACCTTCGACGCACAAACAACCTCATCTTCATCGCAGACTGCTCCCTCAAACCAGCAGAGCACAGCGCCGGATCCACAGGTTGTCAATCCGCGGACAATGCCTCCAGCACCAGGCACGATGACGGAAGACCAGGTGAAGAAGCAGGAGAGCCAGCGCACGCTGGGTGTAGTGCCGAACTTTAACGTCGCCTATGACGCGCATGTGCCGCCTCTGCGGCCCAGCCAGAAGATCAAGATCGCTTTCCATAGCTCAACCGATCCCTTCGCGTTTGTGACTGCCGGGCTTGTATCGCTTTATGGCCAGGCGACGGATGATCATGGTCCCGACTACGACTACGAGACGAATGCCAATGGCCAGAGAGTACTGGTCAGGTACGAAGGGTACGGCATGGGTTGGGAGGGCTATGGCAAACGCTTTGCCGCAAATTATGCTGACAGCTTCGACGGTAATATGATCGGCAACGCGTTTCTGCCGATTTTACTGAAGGAAGATCCGCGCTATTTCCGTCAAGGCCACGGACCGATCCGCCATCGCTTTCTGTTTGCTATCGAGAGTACGGTATGGGCGCGGCGTGACAGCGGCACATGGGGTCCGAACTATGCAAATGTTCTAGGCAACATCGCCGCCGGAGGCATCTCGAATGCCTATTATCCTGCCTACGAACGCGGCGTGGGGCTTACCTTTGAGCGCGGCCTGGTGGTCACGGCTGAGGGAACCATCGGTGCTTTGCTGAACGAATTTCTGCCCGATCTTACGAAGCGTTATCTGCATCGCGATATCTCCGGGAAGCGTGAGCCTGCACCGTAAGCGATGGAAGCACGTCCGGTAACTTGCACAGGCAACATGCCGCGTGGTCTAGTGCAGAAATGTATGCAGGCAGAGGCGGCGCTTCAGCAGTGATGCCATTTTCAGTCCGGCTGCGAGCGTCATGCCGCTTTTTCCCCATGGCGTGTCTGCTGCTGCTTCTCCTGGGCTCCTCGCGGACGAGCTCAGCATATTCCTTCCTGACGCATGAACAGTTGATCGATCTCACCTGGAAGGACTCGATCCGCCCTGTGCTGCTGGCGCGGTTTCCGAACATGACAGAGGCCCAGCTGCACGAGGCGCATGCCTACGCGTATGGTGGCTGCGCAATCCAGGACCTGGGCTACTATCCCTTTGGCAATGGATTCTTCAGTGACCTGACCCACTATGTGCGGTCCGGAGACTTCATCAGCAGTCTTTTACGCAACGCACGCACTCCCGATGAGCTCGCATTCGCCATCGGCGCGCTCTCGCATTACATCGGCGATACGCAAGGCCATGCTGATGCCATCAACCCTGCAGTCGCAGTCGAGTTTCCCAAGCTCGAAGAGCGTTATGGACCCTCAGTCGCTTATGACAAGGACCCACATGCGCATGTGCGTACCGAGTTCGCTTTCGACATCAATGAACTCGGCAAGCGCCGCTTCGCTCCATCAGCCTATCTGCGCCATGTTGGACTACAGGTGCCCGGTGATCTGCTGCGACGGTCCTTCTACGAGACCTATGGCCTGGATGAACTGAAGATCGTTGGTCGTCATCACCAGATATTGCGGACCTACAGGTTTGCTGTGCGCAGTTTTCTGCCACGCATTGCGTATGCAGAAACGCTGCTGCACAAGAAGAACATGCCGGACGATATGCCGGGTGAACCCTTCGATGAGTTCAAGGCACAGCTTGCCCAGGCTGACTTCGAAAATGGCTGGGATCAGTATCGCAAGAGGGCAGGAATCGGTACGCACCTGCTCGCAGGGGTGATCGTCATTGTGCCGAAGGTGGGGCTGCTATCGTATCTTTCGATCAAGGGGCCGACGGCTGCTACCGAAGAGAGATACGTGGAGAGTGTGCTGCGCACCACGGCCGCCCTGCGGAAAGCCTTGAGAGAACTGGGGACAACGGAGCAGTCAATTCCAAACCGTGATCTGGATACGGGCGCGAAGGTAAAGCCAGGCGGTTATCGACTGACGGATCGGACGTATGCAGAGTTGCTGGACAGAATAACCAGGCATCCCGAAGTGAGAATCCCGACTGGTCTGAAAGATGACATCAGCGCGTATTATGCAGATCCCGGTGCGCCGATCAGTACCAAGAAGAAGCCGGAGCGATGGGCACGGGTGCAGAGCGAGCTTGGTGTACTGCAGGGGATGTCGACCAATCCGCAGTTCTAAATTTCAACTACTCTAGCTCTGCAAGAAAGCGCAGTGCATCGCGCGCTGCATTGTGCCCGCACATACCGTGGACGCCTCCGCCGGGTGGCGTGGATGCAGAGCAGAGGAATATGTCGGGCGCGGATGTTTTATAAAAATGCCGCGTGGGGCGTAATACGAACTGGGCAGCATCCATAGCGCCGCCGTTGATGTCTCCGCCAACCAGGTTGGCGTCCATCGATTGCAGGCGTGCGGGAGTGAGCACACTCCTGGCAATGATGCAGTCGCGAAAGCCTGGGGCGAAACGCTCAAGTTGGGACTCGATTCGCGGCACCATATCGACCGTGCAGCCATTGGGAACGTGGCAGTACACCCACGCGACGTGTGAGTTGCTCCCAACCGGTACGCGGGCGGCATCAAACAACGATGGTTGCGCGACCAGGAGAAACGGCTTTTCTGCAACGCGCCCGCGGACCATGGAAATTTCAGAAGCGGCAACTTCTTCGATTGACCCTCCAACATGGACTGTGGCAGCGCGTAGACACTCCCTCGCTTTCCAGGGAATAGGCCCATTGAGCGCATAGTCGATTTTGAAAGCCGCCGGGCCATTGCGGTACATCCGCAGATCGCGCCTGAAAGCCGGAGTCAGCCGATCTGCCGCGATAGTTCGTAATTGTTGCGGTGATATATCGCCGATGACGACGTCGGCGGATGGCAGGTCATCCAGACGATCGACCCTGTGATTCAGGTGAAGTGTGCCGCCGAGTGATTCAAGATGTGCAACGAGGGCACGCGTGATGGCCTGCGAACCGCCGCTCGGGATGGGCCAGCCCACGGCATGTGCGACCAGTCCAAGCACCAGGCCAAAGGATGAACTCAAGGGTGCATCAAGCGACAGAAATGAATGCGCCGCCAGACCTGCGAACAGACCGCGCGCGCGCTCACCTTTGAAGAGGGTGCGGGCCAGGGTACTGGCGGGTAAAAGCGCGGGGATTCCGAATCGCGCCATGAGCAGAGGATGCTTCCAGACTGGCGCGGAGAAAGGTGTAAAGGGGCGTAGGATGGCATCGCGGATGTCATGCCAGTAGCTCGCAAGCGGCTCAAACATGCGCGTCCATGCGGCCCCATCCTCGCCGAGCATGATGGCTTGCTCGTGCAGGTTGCGCTCAAGTGTCACGGCAGTGCCATTGGTGAATGGATGAGCCAGAGGCGCGGGTGAATGTATCCATTCGAGACCGTATTTTTCGAGCGGCAGTGATTGAAAAAACGGCGAGCCTGCGCCCATGGGATGCACTGCAGAACCGAAGTCATGCAGAAAGCCGGGAAGGGTCAGTTCGAGGGTGCGGCACGCTCCGCCGGGGATTGCTTCAGCTTCATAGACATCGACGGCGACGCCTGCTTGAGCAAGAACGATAGCCGCAGAAAGCCCGTTGGGTCCTGAGCCGATGACGATAGCGCGGCGAGCCTGCTGCATGATTTATTATGCTCGCAACTGCGTTGAGAGATTGCGTGTGGCGAACAATGCGGGAGCCGCTTTATCTAGCCTTGTCCGCTGCAGGTGGTGGCTCGTCTACTTTAAGCAACTGATCAGCTTTGACGTTGTGCAGTGCCTGATGAATGCCGCTTGGCCACTTGATCTCAACCTCAGCAGTCGCGGCGTCGCCCAGTCCAAAATGTGCGCGCTTGTCGCTGGCCGAGAGATAACTACTGGCCGTCGATACAGTGAGCCATTGCGAGAGCGCAGGCGTTGTGACTTTGATCTCGGCGCCGATGCCGTCGCGGTTGCTTGTATGGCCAATGAGGGCGAGCGTCAGCCAGTGGTTTTTAGTCACTGTCGCATTGCGCAGGATGTACGCGGGCCCGTCATTGGTACTGACGACAACATCGACGCGGCCATCATTATCGATGTCGCCGAGAGCGATGCCGCGGCCGACCCAGGCCTGCTCGAAGACACCGCCCGACCGGGCCGAAACATCAGTGAATCCGTGGCCATTGTTATGCAGCAGCAGCAATGGCTCGCGGTAGTGAAGCTGCGGAAAGTTGAGCTGGATATTGTCGATGTCATGGCCCTGGGCGACGATCAGATCTTTCCAGCCATCGTTGTCGTAGTCGAAAAAGCGCGTACCCCAGCCTGAATGCAGCAGTGTGGCGCCGGAGACGCCAGCCATGTCGCTGGTATAGGTGAAGCTCGAGTCGCCATTATTTTTGTAGAGTGCGTACTTCTGGTTGGCGAGATCAGTGACGACCAGGTCGGGATAGCTGTCGTTGTTATAGTCGGCGAAGTCGACGCCCATACCAGCATAGGTCCGGCCATCTCCATCGACCGCAACTTCTGAGGCGAGGGCCGTCTCTTCGAAAGTCTTATCCGGCTTCTGGTGATAAAGAAATTCGAGCATCGAATCATTGGCAACAAAGATATCGAGCAATCCATCGCGGTCATAATCGGCGATCGAGATGCCCAGACCTTTGCCTGGTTTGTCGAGACCGATCTTCGAAGCAATTTCCGTAAATTTCCCGTTGCCATCGTTATGGAAAACGAGCGGCGCCACAGGTTTAAACGTGTCGGGATGACAATAAGCACGATAGCCGTCGCGATGTTCGCCGCAGTAGATGTCGTCGAAATCCCAGACAAGATAGCGAAGGACGATCAGGTCAAGTTTGCCGTCGTTATCAAGATCGACCCAGGCGGCACTCGTCGACCAACCGCTGCCGCCGGTGCCGGAGGACGCGGTGACGTCGGTAAAGGTGCCGTTGCCATTGTTGTGATAAAGCCGGTTCCCGCCAAGTGCCGTGACATACAGATCTTCGAAGCCATCGTTATCGAAGTCGCCGACAGCCACACCCATGCCATAGCCCACGCCCTGCAGACCAGCCTTCTCGGTTACGTCTTCAAAGGTTCCATCGGCTTTCTGGTGGTAAAGGCGATTCCAGTAAGCAGGGCCTGTCTTTTGCGGGATGGTGCCGGTCGGCGTGGGTGAAGAAAGTGGTGCGCCATTCACCAGGAAGATGTCGAGGCGTCCATCGTTGTCATAATCGAAAAGTGCAACGCCGGAGCCCATGGTTTCAGGCAGATATTTGTAGGACGTGTGAGATGCCTTGCCTTCGAAATGCACTCCGGACGACGGAGTGATGTCGATAAAATTTCCGGGTGTATCTGCGAGTGTGAGGGATTTGCTCTGAGCAGACGCTGCGAAGGATAGAACGAACAGGGATGCTGCAAAAATCACGCCCCCTAGCCATGCGCTCCCGCTGCGAAGGCTTCCTGGCGATAGTGGTTTGATTAATAGAAGAAGCAGCGCTTTCATTCCTGTGGGACCATCAGGGGCAGTATAGCCGTTCTCGCAAATGCCGAGCCCAACGCTGCGCTTCGCTCTGGTCGGGATCACAAGTCAAGTGACTTGGCGATGCGTAGCATGCCGGATGGTCGAGCAAACACGGGTCGTTCGGCTTCGATCAGGATGACTCCTGTTGGAGTGCGAAAGGCTTGCGGAAAATGCAATGGGCCGTCACGTGAATTTGACGGCCCGCTCTGCACTCCAGTTTGCTTTCAACTATTCGCCATTCAGATTGTTCTGAGCGGGACGAAGAGTTCTGTAGCTGGCATTGCCCTTGGACCATACCAGCAGCAACAGGTCTTTGTCAGACGGATTCTGGTGTACGTCGTTGACAAACTGCTCCGCAGAAGTAGCCGGCTTGCGGTCCACTTCAAGGATCACGTCACCAGGCTGAACACCGGCATCTTCTGCCGGACTGTCCGGGCGTACGCTTTTGACCAGCACGCCATTCACTCCATCCGGAGCATTGATCTGTTGCCGTGTTTCGGGCGTCAGATCGGCGACGGCAAGCCCGAGCTTTCCGCCCTGCGGACGCGCGTCACCACTCGCTTCTGCAACTTCGCCCTTGTTGTGAAAGCTGCCAACGGTAAGGTCGACATTCATCTGCTTCCCATTGCGCAACACGCCAAGCGCGATTTTTGTGCCCGGTGTTTCTTCGCTTACCGCAACCTGCAGCGCGCTGCTGTTGGCAATTTTCCTGCCGTTCAGCTCGCTGATGACATCACCCTGGTGCAGCCCTGCGCTGCTTGCCGGAGAATCGGGCGTCACCTGGGCGACGATTGCGCCGGAGGCATCCTGCAGATTGAAGAAGTGCGCGTTGTCGGGAGTGACATCGTTGAGGCTGATGCCGAGATAGCCATGCTCAACCTTGCCATGTGCGATCAGCTGCATCGCTGTTGCGTGCGCCATCTGCGAAGGAATGGCAAAGCCTGCGCCGGCGAACGAACCACTGTCCGAGATGATGAAAGTATTGATGCCGACCAGTTCGCCGTGCGCATTCACGAGCGCGCCACCGGAGTTGCCGGGATTGATGGCGGCATCTGTCTGAATGTAACCGCCAGGCTTACGTGCATCGTCCCTGTAGGGATTTTCGCGATTGATCGCACTGACGATGCCGCGGGTAACCGAGAACTGGAAGTAGCCGAAGGGGCTGCCGAATGCAAGTACAGTTTCGCCGGGCTCGAGCTTGCTTGAATCACCCCAGGCGATAGCTGGAAGATCGGTCGCGTTGACCTTGATGACGGCGAGATCGGTAAGCTTGTCGACGCCGACGAGCTTTGCCGTCAGGATGCGCCGATCGTGCAGCGTGACGCGGATCTGCGTGGCGCCGTTTACGACGTGGTCATTGGTGATGATGTAGCCATCCGGCGAGATGATGACGCCGCTGCCGATGCCGTGCTGCATCTGTGGCTGCTGCTGTGGCTGCTGACCGTTGCCACCCTGGCCGAAGAACTGCGCGAAGCCTGGAGGCAAGCCCTGCGGCATCTGTGACTGGTCAGCCGAAGTTTCTTCCTCTGACGCCCTGGCCGTGACGGCAATGTTGACCACGGAAGGCGTGACACGCGACGCGACCGATTCCATTGCCTGGTCGAGGGAGGTGAGGGCGGTGACGCTGTGGTCGTCGAGCGGCGATCCGGTATCGATGCCGGCCGCGTGCACGCCATGGTGGTTGGCAATCATCACGGCGCCGAGTGCGAGTGTGCCCGCAAACGCGGTCGGTACACTCCAGCGCTTCATCTTGTCTGCTGTGGATTGATTCGTTAAGGACATTCTCGTTTGCTCCAGTGCGGTCGGCACATTTCAAGTGGTCGGTCAGCCGTGCTTTGTGAGCGCGGATGTTGCAAATCAAACAGGTTCATCAAGGCGCACTGCGCCGTTCTCTTGCCAGTGACAACTCTCTCGCTGTCCGGTGGGACAGGGGAGTTGCGATGTTCAAATCGGCCTGCGAATGTTGGACGGGGACGGGTTTGAAGGGTGAGCAGATTTTTTATCGCGGGCTGACTTACAGAAGCATGAAACATAGCTGCTTACTCTGAACCGTTCGCCTGCCGTTCTCTTTCTGTTTTGCGCAGGAAGTCTTCTATCTTCCTTTTACCTTCGTGAGCAGCCCATTCTGCCGGGGTGGCATGCCACAATACATCCCTTAGGTCAAGGCGGGCGCCATGTTCCACCAGCAGATGCACCACTGCTTCGTGACCGCCTCCGGCCGCGTTGTGCAGGGGAGTTCCATGCGAATGGCCGCCGGGCGGATTAAATCGATCAGGATTCTCGCCTGCGTCCAGCAGCCTTCTGACAATGGCCGCGTGGCCGAACTGGGCTGCTGCTGCAAGAGCGAGGTGGCGATCTTCCGGGCTTGATCCAGGCAGAAGGGAATTGAATGTTGCTTCCTGACCAAGCGCGGCCGCAACAGGCAGATCCAGTCTTGCGCCGTGGTTGAGCAGTGCGTGTACTGCCGCATGTTCGTTGAGGATGGCGGCCAGGCGCACGGCGCTGCCAGGGTCTGCTCCGGATGCGCACAGCAGGTTGATCAAGGGAAGCTGCACGTTGCATTCGCGGGGGACGCTGCCGGTTGCGACCAGCGCCAGTGCTTCGTTCCATGCGGTAATATCCGGGCCGGCATCGAGGATCACGCGAGCTACTTCAACGATGTTCGGTGGAAGGCTTCCGTGACGAACAGGATTTTCAGCGATGAACTCGAGAAGTGTCGGCGAACGGAAGTAATTGCCGCCTTCAAATTGAACATGCTGATGTACCAGGGCAGGGTGCTGTTTGAGCAGGATCCTCAGGCCTTCTATATCGCCTCTATCGATCAGGTTGACGGCGCGTCGGAATGTGGGGTCTTCTATGCGCTCATGATGCGGCAGATGCAACGTCCCGGCAAGTGTCGGCTTTTCAATATGCTGCTTTAATCTTGCCCAGGTTGGAAATCCACTTTCGCGCGCAATGGTGAGTTGTGCGTCGCTTAGTTTGAATGGGGCGCTGAAAATTTCAGTGTCTGCAGAGTGGCTGAAGCGGGGATGGAATTCACGGATGCGTTGAGCCGTGTCGGGAGAACCTGCGGAGTGATCCCTGAGCAGATCTTTCGCCTGGTACTTCAGATGATCGAGGCTCGGATTAGTGGGAAGCGGTCTTACCGGCATAACGAACTTCCTTTCGAGTGCCCGAGGTCCGCATTGCAATGGGCAGAAAGTGAGTTCGTGGAACTATCTTGTTGTAACAACAGGTGGACTTCTGTCCTTCCCGCGGACCGGGTGCGCCCTTCACGCGAACCCAGAATAACATCCTCGATGAGAATGCCAGCCCGCTGATTTGAACGGTTTGGCGGAATTGAAAAATGCGGTTTGCTGCGCGCCGGTCGGTATGACAAGTCTGAGGGTGGGGTGGCAGGAATGGAAGCCGTTGGTCCTTCAACTTCGCTCAGGATGAAACGTCTTGGTTGCCCGGTAGGCCTTCGTCGTCGAGGGGTTATTACAGTGTTCAGAGGAGTTATAGGAGACGCAGGTCTCGCCGCTGCGCTGCGCTTCGGTCGGGATGACAGATGTTCAGCGCGGCGTGACCCGGATCGAATTGGCACGGCAGGTGCGTACGCCCTGGCAGCTTTCCGGCTGCAGATCTTTGTTTAAGCAGACGCCAATGGCTGTCAGGCGATTATTGCCACAGCTCAGAGCGAAGCTGCCTGCAGGGTATCGCGGGTTCGCCTGCGCGAAACGTGCCAGCACCTGTTCAGGCGTAACGCCATCGGCATCGCTGCCGGCGCCGATGCCGGATGGAATCTTTACGGCAGTGTAGGCACGGCGGACGCCCGCGAAGAATGTATCCGGCGACAGGCCCGAGCAGGTGCCGTGGGTCTGCCATTCGTGTTCGACCAGGCCAGTGGTCGGGATCATGTCGGTATAGGCCTGGGGATTGCTCGGGCCGGGTGCGTCACTGCAGTGTTCCGGATAGTCGCCATTGTCATACTGGGGCCACAATCCGTGGACGATGAAACCAAGGTGGCGACCACATTCGGGACTGTTGCCGTGCGTAGCGCAAAATTCGGGCGACCAGGAAAGGTTCAGTAAATAGAAATCGAATGAACCCGGCGCAGCCTGAGCATCGGGACGTCCTCGTCTAGAGCGTCGGCGGCCAGGCCGATCGTCCTGATTATAGGGATACTCGTTCGCGGGGCGCTGCGCTCTGGCTGATTCCTGGCGAGCGGGTGCGGGCGGTTGTGGAGCCTGGCAGCCTACGGCGAAGAGTGTCAGCAGGAGTGCGCCGGCGATGTTCAAGATGTGCTGTGCACGTGTTTCTGCTGATTGATTCGCCAAGCTATTTCCCCTGCTGTTCAAGTGTCGCGGAGTCATTGTGAGATATGGGCTTCTGCCAACCCCACGTCTCAAGATCGAGACGTGGGACGCCTGCTTCAATGGCTGTCTGCGAAGGCTACTACTTTTTAGCTGCGACCATCGCGTGAGCACTCGGTGCAACATGCGATGCGGGTAGTGCCCACGCAAACAGGACGCCGCCGCCGCTGGTCAGCAGGTACTGCTTGCCGTCCAGTGTGTAGGTGATAGGCGAACTCGCGATGCCTGCGCCGGCGCCGGCGTGCCATAGCGTTTTCCCGTCGCTGCTGTCGAGCGCCAGGAAATTACCATGTGCATCACCCGTGAAGGTCAGGCCGGAGTCGGTCGTCAGAACGCCGGCACCTGAGCCGCCTTCGCCTAGTTCGTGTTTCCAGCGAATCTTGCCGGTCTGATAATCGATAGCCTCGAGAACGCCCTTACCCCAGAGGCCGTAATCGCCGCCTGCCCAGCCGTACTCGCCGTCGGCGGGCTTCGAGAAGTAAATACTGTACGCCGGATGTGCGCTGACGATGAAGAGGCCGGTCTTCGGGTCGAAGCTGGGCGAGCGGTAGTTGGTCAGGCCGCCTTCGTCGGGAGCGATCAGGCGACCATCCGGCGCGGGGTCCTTTTTCGGGTCAGGCATGGGCTGGCCTTTGTCATCTAGGCCAGTTGCCCAGTTGACGGGCCCAAAGGGGACAGTCAGCAGGTCTTTGCCATTGGTGCGATCGAGTACAAAAAAGTAGCCATTGCGCGACGCCTGCATGAGCATCTTGCGCGGCTGGCCATGAAAGGTGCCGTCAACCAGAACGGGAATCTCGACTGCGTCCCAGTCATGTGTGTCGTGAGGGGAGGGCTGGAAGGCCCAGGCGAGCTTCCCGGTATCCGGATCGAGAGCAACGATGCTGCAGGTGTAGAGATCGTTCCCGGGTCGCGTCGTGGCGCTCAGGACGGGCGTAGGATTGCCGGTTCCCCAGTAGATGAGGTGCAGGTCCGGATCGTAGGTGCCGGCCATCCACGTGGTGCCGCCGGTGGGCTGATTGGACGTGCCCGGGGGTGGCGTCGTGTCGAACTGCCACTGCGTTTTCCCGGTTTCAGGATCGACTGCACGGATGAACATCTGGAGGTTGTCGAGGTCGCCGCCGACGCCGACAATGACGTGGTTGCCGACGATCAACGGTGCTTCCGTCGCCCAGTAGCCTTTGTTCACGTCCGCCAGCTCAACCATCCATTTGACAGTGCCGTCTTTCGCGTTCAGGGCGATGAGGTGGGCGTCGGGCGAGACGAAGTAGACCGTGTCCTTGAAGATGGCCACGCCTCGCTGGCCGATATGGTCGCCCTTGTTGGGTGGATAGGTGTAGTGCCAGAGCTGGTGGCCGGAACGTGCATCGACTGCCCAGACATTGTCAGGGATAGTGAAATAGATGACGCCATCGACCAGGATCGGCGAAGACTTGATGGTTGGCGGCAGGTTGGTCTGGAAGGCCCAGGCAAGGGAAAGACTGCTGACATTCTGCCGGTTGATCTGGGTCAGCGAACTATGGCGCCGACCGGAATAATCGCCGTGAAAGCCTGGCCAGCTGTTGGCTGGAGGCTTGAGCAGGGTGCTCGCGTCCACATCTTGTGCGAGGAGCCGGGCAGCGCCGGCGCTCAGAACACATGCGCAGGCAAGCAGGAAAGACACGTTTTTCAGCAACTTCATAGGGGTTCGCGGACCTTTGGTCGAAGCATGGGCACAGTTCTCCCGCACGGCGCACCTCCGTAGAGTGCGGGGTTTGCCGGGCAAGGAGGACGCAGCCATGATAAATGGCCAGGGCGCTGACGGAAACCGGCCAGGCTATGAGCCAGACGCCTCACAATGACCGTGTCACCAGATGCTGTCATTCTCTCCATTGTGACGGATGGAATCCCGGGCAGCCATCCGGAACCCGTGCGACCAGCTTCCGGCAACGGGTCGGGCGTCGTATGTGCCAGAAGCCGCTGTCCTTCTTCACTGAAGATGGCACCCTGTTGCTGAAATCCTCGTTTGCCTGCAAACGGGGCTCCGGCATGAGGAGTTGCGATTGATGCGCTGGCACCAGGTCGACCTCCTCGCCGGCGCCGTCACAGTGACCAAGTCGAAGACGAATAGCGGCGAAGGCTGCGTGGTTCCGTTGAGTCAAACAGCCTGGCAGGTGCTTTAGGAATGGCGTTCGCAGTTTTCGGAGGCTGTTCCTGAGCATGCGGTGTTCCCGCGCGAGTCTTATGGGCTGCTGGGCTCAAAGGGCACCTTTGGCGGGAAGGTCGCTCCCTATGAGACATTTCCGAACGACCCCGTCGGCTTCTGGAAGTCAGTTTGGCAGCAGGCGAAGAAGGCGGCTAGGGTAGAGTGCCGGTGGCATGATCTCCGGCACTCATTCGTCTCGAGGATTGCGGCCGGCGGAGCGACCGATGGCACTATCCAGGCGCTTGCTGGCTGGATGTCGCCCATGATGATCGAGCGTTATAGCCAGGTCAGGAAGAAGGCGAAGCGGGACGCTGTGGCAGTTCTGGATACGGTGCGACATATTCACTGAATAGAGGGCTTCGGAAACGAACGACTGATTGAATCGATCTACGGCCCAAGCGTCAGCCACGCTGTAGCTACCACTTCCACTGCTATCACATTGGTAACGCCTCGTAGTTACCAGTACCAACGTAACGGAATATCATTGTTGTTATTGAGTATGGGGCGTCAAGCCTTTTGTTGTTGAAGCATGATCACTGCTATTATCAGCTTCCTGGATCGAAAGCTCAGTTCCAGTCGTCAAACAAGCAGGTGCGCACTGTATGTCTAACGTGATGATTGCTTTTGATGCATTCCTCGATGGAATTACCGGAGCGGGTCTCTTTGGAAGGCTTCGTCGTCCAGGCGGTCCGTCGACACTGATCGATTCGCGATCTGTCGAAGACCTGCACGCATCCGGGGATTATGATTCCACGCGTGTTCGCTTCCAAAGTGCTGTCGCCGAGAAATCTGCCGATGATGCCCGACGCAGAACGGTAAACGCCAGTCGAGATCATGACGGAGTTTACGCACATCACCGCTAATCCCAGTCAATCGCTTATCCCGAGCCCTGACCAACTCCGCGAGTATAGCCTGATACATCCGGCTTTGCCGGACATGGTGATGACGGCTGCCGTCAAGGAGTCAGCTCGGGCCTTCATCTATGCAACGGCCGCACTGATAATTGGTGGAGCAGTCGCGCTAGCGTTGATTGGCGGGTTCGTTTATCTAGTCATAAACGGACATCCCAAAGCCGCAGGCAGTCTACTAGGCGCCGGAGCCCTGAGCCTGGTCGCTGGTTTTCTAAGAGCACGCCTGCGCGCTGAGCCAACCCAAGATCAGCAACGGTCACACGCGTAAGAGTTGTTCCGTCTCGGCGGTAGGATGGTCTACTCCCACGTCTTTTTGAGACGCTTTATGTCGCTGAGCTGCAATAGCTCCGATGAGATAAACCTGGTTTACCACCGCCTCCAACTTCCAAATGGACTCGATCAATTGATCTTCACTCAGCGCGTGATTGATGGGAATTTTCGTGAAGATATTCAGTCCACTGTCGATTGCGGTAAGCCCTGAGTACCCAACTCCAGCCCTAGCAAGTTCGAGCTTCAGCGAAAGAAGCGCGCTCACCCTTTCATCCTCTGTGAAGTCGGCCAGGATGGCTTTATCGTCTTCACTCACGGCAATCTCCGCTCTGAATATGAGATAGTCTGGCCACTCGTCTTTTACCCTTCCGAGTATCACTTTCCGCCCTCCGTCGTCGTGACGATGAAGCGGAAGAACGCAGTCGGCCAGGGAGATCTTTGAACCGTCAGACTGGATCTATCTAGCCAGTGCCGGGCTTTCTGTTCGACATTGTCGAGCGTGACCCTTTCACCCGTCGGTGGAAGCCTCGATAGTATTTTGGCTGCTAATAGGATTGCTAAGAAGAGCAATCCCGCTAGCGCACCGTTGATCAGCGGCCGTGTCCACACCGATCCTTCTTTAGAAAGAAATGTGACTCCGGCTGTTACTATCAGCCCATATAGGAAATTCGCGGCCACGCTTTGAAGTGTGGAGTCGACGAATTTGCGGAGCGCAGTTTTTGACATCGTCGCCGCCCGAGCCTCTCCCTCAATATTCGCCCTGGAACTAAAGTCGCCGAAATGAGCCGTTCCTACCGGAGGTGCACAAAAAGGGCACAAGCATGGAAGCCATTTTCGCGAATACCTTGTAAGTTGCTCATTCAAGTGGTCGGGGCGGAGGGATTCGAACCCCCGGCCCTCTGCTCCCAAAGCAGATGCGCTACCAGGCTGCGCTACGCCCCGACTCTCTGAAATTGTAGCAGTTTCGTCCGGCGTTTCCTGCTGGCTGTACCCGGCCGTCCGCATGCTCGGAAAGGCTCAAGCTATGTGGCCGGACTTATTTCTTCAGCAGAAACCAGTCGATCAGGGCGACAAAAACGATGATCGGCAGCGTAAAGGTAAGGAACAGAACCAGAGCGATGCCGCCGAGAAAGAGCCAGTCCCGCCAATGGTTCTGACGCGGCGCTTCCAGATGCCGGGTGATGAGCGCATAGTTGCGGCGGTTGGCTTTCCATGCCACATCGAAGGCATCGCCCAGGATGGGGATGGAGCCAATCAGTACGTCGATGCCGAGGTTCACCACCATACGCGCGAGTGTGACGTAGGGTACGCCGCGCGCCCACGCCGCAATCACCAGCAGTGAAGAGGCGAGACCGGCGATCACGTCGCCAAGCCCGGGGATGAGGCCGATGATGCCGTCCACGCCGAAGCGGATAGAGATGCCGGGAATGCGGAAGCAATCGTCGAGCAGATGCGCCAGCATGTCCAGGTTCTCATTACGGAAAAGCTGGTTTGCACTGGAGAAGCGTCCGCCACCATGGACAGCGGTCTTCCCGGGGCTCAGGATCTCGGGTTGTGCTGTGGGCTTGGGCATGGGTCGCAGGCAGGGGTCTGGCGTGTGCACACTGCTCTTCTCAATGTTAGACTTACAAAGGTATGGCGGCTATAGTTCAGTGGCAGAACGCCGGTCTGTGGATCCGGATGTCGTGGGTTCAATCCCCACTAGCCGCCCCAATTGCCCCTTCGCATGGCAATCGCTAGGTCTCCCGCTGCTCCCAAAAAGCATTCAGCGAAGTCCGTCCCGAAGCAGGGCACGGTCTATCTTGGCTGCTCCGGCTGGTCCTATCCTTCGTGGAAGCCAGGCTTCTATCCCGAGAAAACACCGTCGCGGCAATTCCTGACCTACTACGCCTCGCAACTCAATACGGTCGAGGTGAACTATACCTTCCGGAAGCTGCCGAAGCCTGCAGCGCTAGAGACGTGGCTCGCCGCCGCCGGCGACACCCCGTTCGCGTTTTCGTTTAAAGCTCCGCAATCCATTACCCACTTCAAGCGGCTGCGGGAGTGTGCAGAACCACTTGCCACATTTCTGCAGGCAATCGCGCCGATTGCTGATGCAGAGCGCATGGGAGTGATCCTGTTTCAACTGCCGCCGAACTTCAAGGCTGACACCGAAAGACTCGCGACATTCCTGCAGGATGCCAACATGAGCAAGCATCGGACCGCATTCGAGTTTCGCCATGAATCGTGGTTCGACGAGGCGATCCTGTCGCTTCTGCGTGCACACAATGCAGCTCTCTGCGTGGCCACGAGCGATGAGCTTGCGTCGCCTGATGTGCAGACGGCGAACTTCTCCTGCTATCGATTGCGCGAATCTGCCTACTCCCCGAAAAGACTGAAACAGATGGCCGCGGAGTTCGAGGTACGCGCCAGGACGGGCGACGTATTCGCGTATTTCAAGCATGAAGATGAACCGCTTGGCCCCATCCGGGCCCGGAAAGTTCTGAAAGCGATTCGCGGGCAATGAACGCGCCGGCAGGCCACGCAAATTGGCTGGAAAATTTTGTGCCTCGCCGTTTCCTGCGCAACGGGCACGTGCAGACGATTGCCGGCAATTTTCTGCCGCGTTCTCATCCGGCGCTGCCGCTGCCGGAAGCACGAGTGATTGAAGTGCAGGCAGCGACAGGGAAACTGGCAGCCAGCCGCGTACTTTGCCATTGTCACTGGCAGCCAGAAGCTGTGCGCGCCAGGCGGGCGACGGTCATCCTGGTGCATGGGCTGGAAGGCTCGTCGGAGTCACAGTATGTAGTCGGTAATGCGGCGCGTGCCTGGGCTGCCGGGTTGAACGTAGTCCGGATGAACATGCGGAATTGCGGTGGCACGGAGAAATTGTCGCCGACGCTGTATCATTCAGGATTTTCATGGGATGTGGGCGTCGTCATGGACACGTTCGCGCGGGAACATGGCTGCGAAAGCTTCGCGCTGATCGGCTATTCCATGGGCGGCAACCTGGTGATGAAACTTGCCGGCGAACACGGCATGAATGCTCCTCGTTACCTGAAGGCTGCGATTGGAGTATCACCGGCGATGGACCTGGCTGCTTCGGCTGACGCACTGCATGAGCCCTGGAACCGGGTGTATGAATGGAAGTTTCTCCGTGGATTGATCAAGCGTTTTGCGCGCAAGGTAGAGCTCTACCCGGACATCTACAGATTCGAAAGCGCGCGCAACATCCACACGCTGAGGGAATTTGACGACCGTATTACGGCCGTCTATTCAGGCTTCACGGGCGCGGACGATTACTATGCCCGCTGCTCGAGCGCACAGTTTGCTCCGTCCATTGCTGTGCCTGCGCTCGTCCTTCATGCGCTCGATGATCCCTTCGTCAGGATGCTGCCGGAGACCCGGGCTGCGCTTCTCAGCAATCCGCGCATAACGCTGGTCGAGACCGATCACGGCGGACACTGTGCTTTCCTCGGACCACGTAACAGCGAAGACGACGGCTACTGGGCAGAGAATATGCTGCTGCGCTTTGTTCTGCATGCGACGGGCGGCTGAGATGGAAGTCGAATGGTCTGCTGCCGCAGCCGCGGATGATCCAGTCATCGTGGTGCCCTGGTCGGATGATGCGGGTGCCTGCAGCTATGTGGATCTACGCAGCGATCCGGACAGGGTTTCGCAGATCCCGGAGGTCACGCACTGGCCCGAACTGCGTTCCGCATTGCTGCTGCTGAATGCGAAAGCTTCAGGGCTGAGGACATCCAAGTGCGACGCATGGCAGCTGTCAGATGAAGAGAAGTCACTCGATTTCGGGCCTGTTGCCTTCGGCACAGGTAGCTACATTGACATCCTGGCCTTGCAGGATAAGTTGTTTGCTACTGTCGACGACCAGGTCGCTTTGTTGAAGCGGATAGCCACGTCACTCATTCATGTCGAGCCTGAAGATGCGCGTGCAGAATTGATTCTCCGTCCCGCATGGTATGACAACGCGCCCGGCTTTGGTATGACAGTGTATGTCTACGGCTATGGGGACAATGTGGGCCACGCTCGGAAGTGCTGGGCGACCGCTCTTGCCAATGTGGTGCAGGTGCTTCTGCAGGAAACGTTAGAATAGAGATGCGGGCGAGTAGCTCAATCGGATAGAGCACCGGCCTTCTAAGCCGGGGGTTACAGGTTCGATCCCTGTCTCGCCTACCAAACGACCGTCCATCCTTTCTCCGACGGAATCAGGTGCCGCAGAAGGTCTGTGTCACGCACTGGTCCGGCATCGCTGGCCTGGCATAAGTTTCAAGCCCTGGACGTTCTTCGTAAGGCATCGAGGTCGCTTCCAGCAATTCTTCAAAGGGAGCGAAATCCCCGTCTTCTACTGCTGCTGTTATCACGGCCTCCACGAAATGGTTGCGAGGGATGTAAATGGGATTCACGCTGCGCATCGCCTCGGCGCGCTGCTGTGCTGTTGCGGCTTCATCCTGCAGGCGCCTGCGCCATCCCAGGGCCCAGGCTTCGTAGGCATTGGGATCACTGAACAGCGTGCGTACACCGTCGTCATTCTGCGCGCTGAGGGCAGCATCGCAGAGCCGGCGAAAGGTGAGCGTGGAGTCTGCATTGTTGGCGGCCATGCGCTCGAGCAGATCCTCGGCTAGTGCTGCGTCAGCCGCGTGCTCGGCGAGTAATCCAATTTTGCGGCGCAGGCCGGCCAAGCGTGCTGCTTCAAAGTGCGAGGTGAAGGCGGCCAGGGCATCGGTTGCCGAGGCCAGCGCGGCGTCGTCGCTACCTGCCTCCTGCGCGAGCAACGGCAGCAGTGTTTCGGCCAGGCGTGCCAGGTTCCACTGTGCAGCGTGTTGCTGATTGCTGTAGGCATAACGGCCGCGATGATCGATGGAGCTGAACACTTTGTCGGGCTCGTAAGCCTCAAGAAAGGCGCATGGTCCGTAGTCGATCGTCTCGCCGGAGATGGACATATTGTCGGTATTCATGACGCCATGAATAAAGCCGAGCAGCACCCACTGCGCGACAAGGTGCGCCTGCCGCTCGATGACTCCGTCCAGGAAGGCGCGATAGGGAGTACGGGTCTGTGCAGCTTCGGGATAGTGCCGTGCGATGGCATAGTCTGCCAGGGTGCATATGTCGTTGTGATCGCCGCGGGCTGCGAAATATTGAAAGGTGCCGACACGCAGATGACTCGCCGCAACCCGGGTAAAAATCGCGCCTGGAAATGCACCTTCGCGGAAGACCATCTCGCCCGTGGTGACGGCTGCCAGGGCGCGTGCAGTGGGCACACCGAGAGCCGCCATTGCCTCGCTCACGATGTATTCCCGCAGAACCGGGCCGAGTGCGGCGCGCCCGTCGCCACCGCGTGAGAAAGGAGTGCGGCCGGACCCTTTGAGATGGATGTCGTACCGCTGTCCATCGCGCCCGACCACTTCTCCCAGCAGGTTGGCGCGGCCATCACCGAGTTGAGGAACAAAGTGGCCGAACTGGTGGCCCGCGTAAGCCATCGCCAGCGGCTCAGACCCTTGAGCGATGCGATTACCCGCCAGAAACTCGATCCCCTGGGCGCTTGAGAGTGCATGGGCATCGATTCCAAGGTTTGCGGCCAGCCTTGCGTTGACCTTTACCAGTCGCGGCGCGGCCACCGGCGTCGGGTTGATTCGCGCGAAAAACTGTTCCGGCAGGCGCGCGTAGCTGTTCGTAAAGGGAACGGAAAGGGGAGCGTGCTCTGCAGGGACAGCGGTCGTCCCGGTAGTTGTAACTTCAGGTGAAGTAGAGCTCATAGTTCATTCTACGTTCCGGAGCGTGTCTGGCGGATTCCGGCCCACTGTGAATGCAACCTGTTTGATTTCACTTGATGACGAGGTTCGGCGTGCTCTAACGTCTGGAGTGTGTCTGCCGCCACGGTAATGAGTCGTTCCACAAGGGTGGTGTTGCTCTGCGTCATGAGCAGCATATGCGTACCGGTTCCGGCACAACAGCCGCCGGAATCCTATGCAGTGCATGGTGTGGTCGAAGACCGGCTCACGAACCAGCCGATCGCGCGAGCCCTTGTCGAAGAGCAATCTTCCGGCGAGGCGGTTCTGACAGATAACGAGGGCCGCTTCGAGATGAATCTTCCCGCAGGAACGGCCACCTTCACAGCACGTCGGCCCGGTTACAGATCAAGCGACCAGCTCAGAATGATTTCAGCCAGTGGTTCAGCGGCTGAATCGCAGCTGTTCCTGACGCCACAGGCCGTCATCACGGGGCACGTCGAACTTTCCACTGGCGAGCCAGCGGAAGGGATCCAGATCCAGGTATTCCGCAGCCAGATGCACAAAGGAATGCGGTCGTGGCAGCCGAGCGGTGTGGCGCAGACGAACAGCGAAGGACAGTTTCGGATTGCGAATCTACCGGCGCCTGGGTCCTATCTACTGCTGAGCGCGCCCTTCCCCGAAGCGGACTTGCGGTCGAATATTCAAAGGCCAAAAAGCGGGTATTCGGAAGTCTATTATCCCGCTGGCGCCGAACAGGCGAGTAGTGGGGGAGTATCGCTCGCTCCAGGCCAGCAGGTTGTCGCTGATATCGCTCTGACACGCGAACGTTTCTATCCGGTATCGGTCAAGGTCGAAGGTTCAGGTGACGGCAGGTTTGTTTCAGTTGAACTGCATGATGAGAATGGCAGGGGATATTTTCAGGGGCGCTTCGATCAACAGAAAGGTAACTTTGAAGCTGACCTGCCGGGCGGCCGTTATTCAGTCGACGGGCAGTCGCAGGGAAAGACGAATCGGTATGGCCGGATAGATTTCAGCGTACCCTCCGATTCCAGCAAAGGCCTCAAGCTATCGCTGCTTCCTTTGCTTCCTGTCGCGGTGCGGGTTCACAAGGACGCCAGTTTTGCGAACACTGGATCTTCGGGTCAGACAAGCGGCGGGGCTGGGGCAAATCCCGGCCTGAGCCTCTCGCTCGAACCTGTCGATGGTTCCGGCGGAGGCTCGGGAAATCTCCAGCCCATTCCCGGATCGGCGGATAACTCGATCCTGCAGATAGAGGGAGTGCGGCCGGGACGTTACTGGGTCAGGGCATTTCCCTATGAGGGTTATATCAGCGCCATCAGTAGTGGTGGAACTGATCTTGCCGCTACTCCATTTGTAGTTGGAGATGGAAGTACTACTACGGCTATCGACGTCACCCTGCGCAACGATGGCGGCCAGATAAGTGGACACCTTGGCGCGAAGGCGGCGGGGAATGAAAGTCAGGATGAGCATGGCACGGCCTTTGTTTATGCAATTCCGCAATTCAACGCCGCAGTTCCATTTGTTCAGTCGAATAGCCAGGTGCCGGGAGACTACACCATCTCGTCATTAGCGCCTGGAACGTACAGCGTAATGGCGGTCAACCAACCAGTAGAACTTGACACTCTCGCACCAGAGTTGCTGGAGCGCTTAAAAAACAAAGCCACCACTATCAATGTAGACGCAAAGGGTTCCGCCGTAGCGACGCTTGAGGTCATCGACGCTGAAGCGGAGCTTGCAGGTTCGGGCGCCGCGGAGCCGCGTTGAGACAGCTAACCCCAGTCTTCTTGCTTCTATGTTCGATGCTCGTGTCTACGGCTGATACGCAAGCGTCACCGCCGGCAGAGCATGTTCAAACCCATAGTGTCAGCGGCCGGGTAGTGAATGAAATCACCGGCAGTCCTGTAAGTGAAGCCAATGTTACCTTGACTGATACGTTGGGTGGCCCTCTACGTAATGAGTCGAAGACGGACAGTGAAGGTAATTTCCAGTTTCCGGATCTTCCTGATGGGAAGTATGAACTAAGGGCTGCGCATCCCGGGTATCTGTCTTCCGCCTACCTAGAGCATGAAGGATTCTTCTGCGGAGTGGTCGTTGCACAAGATGTTATATCGACCGGCCTCACTGTCACACTTCCACCGGAAGCAACTATCGCGGGCGTGATCTCAGACGAGGCTGGTGATCCGGTTCCGCAGGCTGTCGTGACGCTGTACCGGCAGAGTAACCAGGCGGGAAAAAATAACATCTCTCGCGTGAATGGAAGCGTGACCGATGATATTGGCCACTATGAAATCTCGCGTCTGACGCCTGCGAACTACTTTCTTTCTGTGCGGGGTCGTCCCTGGTACGCGCCGAGTGCGCAGTTTGGCCGGCAGAACTTTTCGGAAAGCAGGCATCAGCCTCTTGACGTCGCTTTCGCCACCACCTTCTATCCGGACACGACTGACTCAGATGCAGCAGCGCCCCTTGCTGTTAAAGCTGGCGACCATCTGGCCGTTAACGTGGCGATGCACGCTGTGCCGGCGATACACATCCGGACCCAGGTCCCCACATCTCAGGATGGCCGGCTAACATCTGCGCCTTCGCTCGAAAGCCGGGTTTTTGGAGAGATGGAGAGGGTCGAGCAATCTACTGTGACGCTTCCCGTCCAAAGCGACGGCATGGTGACGATCGAAACAACGGGTGTCGCCCCCGGCCAGTATGAAGTGGAATGGCGTGACAACGCGACGGGTGCAGTGCAGTCGAGTGAAGTAAACGCGAACACCGATCTCAACGACATGGATAAGTCGAGCGCTCAGCGATTGGCGAATGTGGACGTCAGTGTTGCCATGGAGGACGGCAGTCATCTCCCTCA
This sequence comes from Acidobacteriaceae bacterium, assembly GCA_963692885.1. Classification (GTDB taxonomy): domain Bacteria; phylum Acidobacteriota; class Terriglobia; order Terriglobales; family Acidobacteriaceae. The sequence continues at coordinate 3,904,360 of OY843586.1, read as the reverse complement.
ACTCCTGGGCGTTGTGCTCTGGCCGGAGCACGGCGGAACACCGGGCGCACCGCCGGTTGACGCGAATGGAGTCGGTCACATGTCCGGTGTCACGCCTGGCACGTATGAAGTACGGGCCGGTTCGCCGAGCTTTGATCCTGCAGTGAAGAGCGTCACCGCCAGGGGCGCCTCTGTCGAGGGCAGTGTGTTGAAAGTGGGATCAAAGGACGTGATGCTTGCAGTCATCCTGCAGCGAAGCGACCGAACCCTCAACGGCTTTGCGATGAATGACGGTAAACCTGCGCCAGGTGTCATGATCGTGCTGATACCGAAAGATCCGGTAAAGCATCCCGACATTTTCCGGCGCGATGAGACAGACTCTGATGGCAGCTATTCACTCAAGCAGGTGATGCCCGGTGAGTACACACTCGTCGCGATTGCGGATGGCTGGTCGCTCGAGTGGGCCCGTCCGGAGGTGATGCAGCGTTATGCCGCCCAGGGTATTGCAGTTTTCGTTGGTCCCGGTGAAAAGAATATTCACTTGAAAACTACGATCGAAGTTCAACCAAGGTAATTAGTTCGCCAACCTGCTAATGCAATGGTAGAAGCCGGATGCTGATCAACTTTGCCGGCAGCGCAGTCCCTTTCACGAAAGGTTCTTTCGGCGTTACCTGCACACTTTCCACGCCATCCGGACTGGACGGTATCGTGATGTTTCCAGACCACGCATCTTCACCCGGCCCCGGCTGTAGCGAGACGCCATAACGGCCTGCGCCGGTAACAAGATCAAGCAGCGCGGCTCGCCCTGGCTGGTGATAATGGATCTCTGCTCGATAGCGACCCGGTCTGACAGCCGTCCACCATCGAAGCTTGTAAATCGTGGCGGGAGCTTCATAGCCGCGGCCATTGTAGTTAAGAAATTTGTCAGCGGCTGCCTCCGGCAACAGGACACTGCCATCGCCGGCTGGCAGGATCGTTGTTGCAGGGCGCACCATAAGCTTTCCAGTGTAGGGAATAGCTATGACTGGCAGAAATTGAGCAGCACCCGGCTTCTTAAGTGCTGTTATGTCGACAGCAGTGCCCTCGCTGCCACTGGTGACCTCAGCCATTCCGTTCGCGTTATTGCCTAACACATAGGGTCTGCCGAAGTGAACTCCCGGCAGGACTCCGGGTAAGTGCAGTTTGCCATCGACCGGCATCTTTGCGATGAAAAGATACAGCCTGTCACGGCCGAGTGTGGCGTAGCCGAAATCAAGCGAGCGGAAGGGGGAAGCCTGCGGGGGAACACCGGTCGTCCCAAATACTGCTTCGCCATTTGTCTTGAGCCAGTCGCCCATCCCACGTAAGACATCGGCTTCGAATGGAACGACAGAACCGTCGCCTTCAGGACCTATATTTAGTATGTAGTTGCCGCCGCGGCTCACTACGGTTACAAGTTCCAGTAACTTCTCGCGAATTTTCTCTTCGCTGTTGCCGCGCTTCTGCCACGAGCGGTAGCCCCACGTGTCATTGAAGATGGATGCCGGCGTCTGCCATGGTTCATCGATGGCGAAAGCCGGTACCTCATTGTCGCCCATCACGGTAAAGTCGCCTTCGTAGTTAAAGACTCGACCGGAAACCATGGTCTGTGGCTGCAATCGGTGCACAGTCTGTGCGAAGAGTTTGCTCTGCTCAGGCGTGGGCTTGCCCATGTCAAACCATATCTCACTCAGCGGCCCGTAGCCGGTCAGGAGCTCCCTGAGTTGGGCGGCATTGAACTTCGCATGAGCATCAGAGATAGGATTGCTGTTGCCTTCGACATAGGGACTTCCTGTGGGCGCATGCCAATCGATGGTTGAGTAATAAACGCCGAACTTCAGGCCGCCGCGCGCGCATGCATCGGCAAGCTCCTTCACTACGTCACGGTGGAAAGGCGTAGCCTGCACGATGTTGTAGTCGCTCTGCCTGGTGCCAAACATGGCGAAGCCGTCATGATGCTTTGCGGTCACTACGATGAACTTCATGCCGGCCGACCTGGCCAGTGCGACCATCGCGTCTGCGTCGAATCGCTTCGGATCAAACTGTTTGGCCAGAGCTGCGTAATCGTCGCGCGCGATTGGCGCATTCGCCATGATCTGCTCACTGTAGCCGTTATCAATATTCTTTCCCTGCCACACTCCGCCCAGTTCTGAATACAATCCGAAGTGGATAAACATGCCGAACCGCCTGGCCTTCCATGCAGCGACAGTTTGCGCGCTTGGTCGTGGTTCGCTTACGGGCGTTGGTCGTGTTTCGTCGATGTCGCGCTGTGCGCCTCCAGTGGCGCTAACCAGCGTCACAGTCAGCCCAATAGTCATGGCAGCAAGAAATCGCTTCGGTAGCATGTCAACAGTCTAGTCGCGATGAGGTCTCTTGCCCGCGGATATATTGCGTTTAGACAAGCTACGATCGTCCATGAAGATGCCCGCATATATCCTGCGAAAGAAACGAAACACGGGTCTCCATTCTATGAAGATAATCGCTCGCCTTCATCGCAAAGCATCGCTGCTACGGCTCTTGTTAGTCGGCATTCTCCTGGTAGTCCTTGCGAACCACTTAGCCCAGGCGCTGCCGCTTTCAGCTGCTGCAAAGTGGATAGCCGCACCCACAGTAGAACCATGTCCTGTGAATCGCTTTTTTTACTTCAGGAAGGAAGCGAATCTCGAAAGTCTCGCTGGCGACCTGACACTTCATGTTGCTGCAGACAGCAACGCGCACATATGGATAAATGGAAATATTGTGCGTCGCAAAGTAACGCGATATTTCGAAAAAATGATTACTACGGAGACCATTGATGCTCGAAGCTTCCTTCATCCCGGCTTGAATACAGTTGTCATCCTTGACCACAGCTGGGGTCCGCTGATTACTTTCCAGCGAAGCGGCTGCGCGCACGCCGGAATATTTGTATCCTCCAGCTGGATTGATTCGGATGACACCTGGAAAGTGCATCCTGCCGAAGAATTTGGCTTGAATCCCAGGCAGATCGTCGGTGTCCATCCAGAAGGAAAGGGCAATGGAGATCCGCGCATTCGCTTCGCGCAGTTTGTCTACGGGGACCGCCTGCCACCGTTGAAGATGTTCGAAAACCACTTCGATGACTCCTCATGGTCGCCAGCTGTCGTGGTCAAGGAAGGCCCTTGGCCTGACAATCCTGCGGCAGTGGAAACGACAGGTCAACGTGAAGAGCCTGTGTTGCCCATTCTTTTACTGGCCCAGGGACATATAGATGGGAAACATACTGATGCTGACGATCCAGTTGCGATTGAAGAAGAGATGCTGCACGGAACTTATCAGTCGGAAGGTGAACGGGCGGTTCGACTAACGGCAGCCCGGACGCCTCCGGTACTTACCTTGAGTGGGCACGCCGGAGAAACACGCTATGTCACGTTTGATTTTGGCAAGCCGGTGCACGGTTTTCCATTTCTTACGGGAACGGCAACCGGGGCCAGCCCTGTCATTGACCTGGCCTATGGCGAACTTAACTACTCCCTGCTTACTGGTAATTTCCTCGTGAAAGACACAGGTTGGCTGAACCCTGAAGCCATAGTCGGGAAAGGATACATCGACCGGTATTATGCAAGGCCGGGTAAGCAGCATTTCGAGATGCCCGACGAGCGCACCGCGCGCTGGTGGACCATTCACATCTATTTCCCCAAGGCGGGATCTTTCCAAATCAGCCAGGCTGGCTTCATCAGCTCGCAATATCCCGTAGATCTAAAAGGCAGCTTCAAATGCGGAGATGAGCGCGTAGATAGCATAGTCCGGTTGAGCCTGGAACATGCAATTGTATCGATGAGCGACACGTATGTTGATACACCGGGACGAGAGGATGGGCAGTGGCTGGAAGATGCGCGGCTTCGAGCTCAGCTGGCTGCGCAGTGGTTTGGAGATGTCAAGCTGCGCCAGGTCCTTCTGCGGCTACCGGCGCAAAGCCAGTTACCTGATGGTCACCTCCATCCCTTTCCTCCCAGTAACTATCCTATTAAGGCAAATGCGGACTGGGCCGCGGAGTGGGTCGGGGCCATTTACGACGACTACCTGTGGACGGGCGACACGTCGCGTGTGCAAAAGTATTGGCCGGAGATCACCAGGTGGTGGGCGCTGGTCTTGTCCAAAGTCGATGCCAACGGTCTGTGGCGAGACTCCAACGTATTTGCCGACATCCGCGTAGGTACTCATGCATCAGCAGGCCAGTCGAGCGGCATCGCATCCGCGCAGATCATTCAACGTCTGACGTTGTCTATCCAGATGGCGAACGCAATCGGCGACCATGATCAGGCAGAGGCATGGAAGAAGATCCATGACGAAATGGAAACAGCGTTTAAGCGCGATCATCTTGTTGGTGCCGCCGATGGCATACCACTGCACGTGGATGATGTCGCTGATCCGGCAAATCCGGGTGTCAGACGCGGCTTCAGCCAGGCTGCGCAGGCGATGGCGATTGAGGGTGGTCTGCTTACCAGGGAACAATCCGTCGCCGATATTAATTACACTTTTGCCGCACCGAATGGCTCGCCGACTGCTGGTGTCGACAGATGGAATAATCCCACTTATCTTTATCGTGCATTAAATGCACTTACACTTACTGGAGAAAGTAATCGCGCTTTGCAGCACCTGCTGGAGCGCTTCGCGCCATATCTTCCAGGCGACAAACGTAACCCAAGTCCGCAGGTGCTTCAAGGTCCATGGGGTGGTCCTCTGCCGGAGTACTGGATTAGTCGAGAGGATATTAAGCTGCCAGACGGCACTCTCAACCCTGCGCAACCGGGTGATCCGACAGGTTCGCACGGATGGAATGCAGTGGCTCTGGTGTGGTTGCACGATAGTCTACTCGGCGTCAGGATTATTGAGCCCGGGGGCAGTGTGCTGCAGGTCAAACCTGATGCAGCAGGCCTGCCCTATGTTGAAGGAAATACCATGACGCCGAAGGGAGCAGTCTTCGTTTCATGGAAGCCTTCAGCCAAAATGCTCTCGATTGATCTTCCTGCCGAAGTAAGAGCGAATGTTGAGCTGCCAGCGGAGCTGTTAAAGCTGGAAATTATCGGTAGTCTTCATGTCCCGACACAGTGCGAAAAAAGTGGTCAGGGTACCTACAGCTGCAAAGGGAAAGCTATCCGGTTTCGTCCGAACTAAGTCGTTGCTGATTAACTGGAGAAAGTATTGATCAGGTCGAGGGAGTCGTCAGCGGCAACTTAAGCCATGCAAGGCCGATACTGCGCCTCATGTGCGAGACACTGTCGCCTCCAGGTGCGTCGTAGAACACTGCCAGCCGATTGTGGTAGCGCACAACGGAAGGCAGGCCGATGCATCGATGGGACCAGCGACAATTTCTCCCATCAAGCACAACAGCCTTCTGCTTTGAGTTCCAATGATTCAGATCCTTGGTCCAGTACATCCAGACCGCGTCGGTATATTCGCCATCTTTATCAAGTCCAACGTGGTTCGTGAACAGGTACCACGTGTTATTCGACTTCTGATAGTAGAGTGAACTGTTTTCGACCTGCTGTGTGGAAGGAAATATGGGCTGAGCGTCTACTTTCCAGGGACCGTTCAGGTTGGTTGTCCGTGCAATGCTCAATGTTCTCAAGATAGGGTGGTCGGTCGATGCGCTGAAGAACTGTAGATACTCCTTGCCGTTGCGGATAATCTGTCCTGGACTAGCAGTGTCAGAGTAATAAGTACCTGCTGTCGGCTTGAATGGAGTTACGTCTGGCTGCTTAAACCACGGACCGCCAGGCGAAGACGCATGTGCCTTCATCGTGAGATAGGGAAACGCTGGAATTCGGTCTGGCGGCGGTGTAGTGTGCGGCGTTCCGAGATAGAACATATGCCACGTCTCGCCGTCAAAGTAAGTAGTGCCATAGGAGGCGCTGGCACTGTCGCCCGCTCCCGCGGGACCCAGTGTGAGTACGTCACCGACTTTTTTCCAGTGGACTAAATCATCGCTGGTCGCGAGGGCCGTCAGCCAGCCGGTATCGCCGGCAGCGTCGTAGTGCATATAGAAATGTCCGTGATCCTCAAACACCCATACATCGCGCGCGCCATACTTGTCACAGTCACCGGGGCCGCCGCCATAGGGCAGCACGACGCCTGTATCCTGGGCCTCGTACCGTATAGCCGCGGAGGGTCGTCCATCCGGGTAAAGCTTTGCTGCCCCCGTGCCACTTCGAAGACTGCATAACGCAATAAGTGCGAGTGCTGAGTATCTCAACATTTCAATCAAACCATCCTTTACGCATTTTACTTTTGGCAGATTTCGATAAGCTGACTCAGGTGTAATCCTGAGGCCTCTCCGGCCAGATGTGCCTCGGGTAGCGGCGCATGTACTCGCGTCGAATCTGTGGGTAGAGCCGCTCCCAGAAGCCGGCGAGGTCGCTCGTCATCTGCAGTGGCCTTTGGTTGGGCGCAAGGAGATGTACGACAACAGGCGTGCGCTCCTGGCCAATGCGCGGTGTCTCTGTCATGCCGAAAAAATCCTGCAAACGCGAGGCGATCCATGGCGGCTTTTCCTGCTCGTAGTGGATTTTTGTCAGGCGTCCGCCATGGAGCCGTAAACGTTCTGGTGCGAGCTCCTCTAGGCGTCTGCCCCCGGCCTTTTCTTTCAGCAACGCAAAGATATGAACAGCAGCATCTTTAAGACCTGCGAAGCTCCTGAGACCTTTACAAAGCTCGGCAACGGTGTCGTCAACAGATGCTGCAGGCAGGCCGGCGAATCGAATGCGCGCTATCAATTCAGCCAGATCCTTTTCATCGACAAACCGGCCTATCCCGGCATCGAGTGCCTTGCTGGCCAGCATGGTCGCAGCTTCTTCTGCATCGGGTGCTGCGTTCCGTGATTCCTGGATGATCAATGAGTCATAGAGCAGCATCTCTGCGGCGTCGACCCGCTCAGCGATTGCGTTCCACTCGACGACTGATTTCTCGACTACGCGATCGGGAAATAATTCGATCAGCCATTCCGGCTCGATGCGCGCGGTCATGCGGATCAACGGCAGAGGCTTGTCCTTGCGGTCCTCTGCGTCCACCGCGACCATAAATTCGTATACTGGCGCGTCGCCCGTAAACTCAGCGGATGTTCCATTTGAAAGCATCACCTGGCTGCCGCTTCGGCATCGGGCAACGCGATCAGGAAAGCCGCTCAGCACTGCCATCAGCAAAGCGTCATCATTCTTTTTCATCTGTCGGGATGGCTTCACTAACCGCCGCAGTTGTTCCACTTGCTGCAGCGTCCGCGCATCGAGCGGCATCTCTATCGCGGTCAGCAAATCGCTGTTGCTGCTTTGCGCTCCGGAGCCAAGCAGCGCGGCGGCCACGCAACCGTCTTCGCCAACACCGCGCGCCTGCGCTTCCACCAGAACACGTGCGAGCCGCGGCGAGAGTGGATAACGCGCGAGCCGCTTCGCCATCTCGCCGGTTGCGCCAAGCCGGTCAAGCAGCGCTTCCGCACTCTCAACCGCGTTTGGCGGTGGCGCATCCAGCCAGTCGATGGCGTCAGCGTGGGTCCTATCCATCGCACGCAATGCCAGAAAAAGTTGTGACAGATCGCTACGGACTATCTCGGGTGCTTCGTAAGCAGCCCGCGCTTGAAAGTCTTCTGTCGAGTAGAGCCGCAACACCGTGCCGGCCGCCGTGCGTCCTGCACGACCAGCTCTCTGCGTGGCCGAAGCTTTACTCACGCGGCCAACCTGCAGCGTAGGTAGCCCTGTCCATGGGGAGTAAGTGGCCACCCGCACCAGACCGCTATCAATCACAGCTGTCACGCCTTCAACCGTGATTGAACTTTCAGCGACGTTTGTGGCGAAGATTATCTTTCGCTGCGAAGTCGGCAACACCGCGCGGTCCTGCTCCGCCGACGACAGATCTCCATGCAGGGGGAGCGCGAGTATGCCCAACCCGTTCACCGATTCCTCGCACGCACGCAGGCACCGCCGTATTTCTGCTGCACCAGGCAGGAAGACGAGGATGTTGCCGGTCATCTGTTCGCGGATCAGTATTTCCACCGCTGCGCGTACCTGTGCATCGAGGGGATGGGGCGAGTAAGGCAGGTGCCGGATAGTGAGCGGAAACATGCGGCCCTCTGATCGAAGCACGGGACAATCGCCAAGATATTTCGCGATTGGGCCGGCATCGAGCGTAGCCGACATCACTACGATGCGGAGCGACGGTCTCTTTCGCTGCAGACGTTTCAAGAGCGCGAGAGCAAGATCGCTGTCGAGGTGCCGTTCATGAAATTCATCGAGCACCACAGCGTCGACCCCGCCCAGGTCCGGGTCAGAGAGAAGGCGGCGAGTCAGCACGCCTTCAGTCACAAATTTCAAGCGGGTGCGCGGGCCAGACGCTTCCTCGAAGCGCACCTGGTACCCAACAATGCCGCCGACCTGCTCGCCTAGTTCTGCCGCCACTCGCCGCGCAGAAAGACGCGCTGCGATCCTACGCGGCTCGAGCACAACGACGTCTCCGGAGACAATTTGCAGCAGTGCTGGCGGCACGCGCGTGGTCTTACCTGCGCCTGGCGGTGCTTCAATGACCAGGCTTGGGTTGCATGCGAGCGAGGCGGCGACATCTGCCAGTATGGCGTCTACGGGAAGTGTAGGTCTGCGGTCCACGAACCTTCATCGGAACATGGCCCGCGCAGTCCGTCAAAGACCTCGATGCTGAATGCGTGATTGGATAGCGAGCCGATTTGCGCGTTCGCTTGCGGGAACCATAGAGATTGTGAGATGGGGCTGAAACGTTTTTGCCTCACCCGTCACTACTCTTCAGCGACAGATGTAAGTCGCCCCGCTTGGCACTCATTCTCGGGGGAGGGTGGGTGCCTTTTTTTCCTGGATCGCGCCTCAGGTTTGCATCACCCCGGCTCGCTCCAGGCGTGCGTTCATAGTCGTGGCCGACCCATGCTCATCGATTGCGCGGCACGCATCGCGAAACACCACCACCGGAAAATCAAGTTGCCTGGCGTCGAGGGCTGAGAAGCCCACGCAGAAATCGTAGGCGAGTCCAGCCAGAAACACCCGTTGCAGTTTTCGTTCGCGCAGATAGCCGCCGAGACCGGTCGGGGTCGTATGGTCATTCTCGAAGAATGCCGAGTAGGAATCGACGTTCGTCCGGAATCCTTTTCGCAGTACAAGCTCCGCATTGGACAATTGCAAAGCAGGATGAAGCTCTGCTCCTTGAGTGCCCTGAACACAGTGGTCGGGCCATAGAACTTGCTCGCCGTGTGCAGTCTCGATTCGGTCAAAGGGTTTGTGTCCCGCATGAGCACTCGCGAACGACACGTGGCCTCGTGGATGCCAGTCCTGGGTACAGATAATATGCTGAAAGTCTTGCGCAATGCGATGAATAACCTCGATGACCTCATCACCTCGGGGAACCGCAAGCGCGCCGCCGGGACAGAAATCATTCTGCACATCGACGACGATCAGGACATCTGTGTCGAAGGTCTTCATCTAGTAGCGCCAACTGGTAAGGTCGGCGCCGGGAGGCGCAGTCTTCTGGATACGCTCCATGATCTGCGGTACATACATCTGGTCGTAGTGCAGGCGCGTGTACCAGTTTGGCCTGGTCGGATCGCCATTCCAGCAGTGCTCGGCTCGCGGACCATACTTCACTTCGCCTTCATAGGGAACACCATGTCCGGGCGTGCCCGTCTGCTTCAGAAAATCTTCCATCAGATAGACTGCATCATTCAGGAAATATGTGTCGTCCGAGCCGACGTAAAGATGCAGTTTGCCTTGCAGCTTAGGTCCAAGCGTATTCCAATCTCTTTGCAGTTTTGCATCGAGGTCATAATGTTCGCGCCAGTATTCGGCGGTTCTGTGATCAATCGCACCTGTGTCTTTGTCGAAGATAGGCTGAGGGTAACCATCCTCGCCTGTCGGCGAGTACACCGCCTGCCAGATGTCAAACTGCTCGCCTGATCGCCCATGATCGCCGAGCGCTGCTTCATACGCAATGTTGTCCCGCACCGTGATCAGCGTGTGGCCCAGGTAGTCGCGCATGGCAGGCTGTTCAACTTGTTTATTCGCACCCTGCAGATAAAAAATATTGTCCTGCTTGTATAGGTCAGTTGTCATGAACGCATGAAAATCGACCGGGTCGGGACAAGCTACAAACGCTCCGTTGTAGTCATCAGGGTAGAACAACTGTACAGCGAGCGACTCCCATCCACCGGTTGATCCGCCATACATGAAGCGTGCCCAGCCCTGGCCGATACCACGGAATTTCTTCTCAATTGCTGGAATCAGTTCAGTCTCAATGGCGTCGCCGTACGGGCCAACATTCGCGGAATTCACTGCGTATGAGTCGTCATAAAAAGGATTCGCATGCTGCAGCTTCACGATCAGAAAGCGCGGCGCTCCCGGTGCGATCCACGTCTGATAGTTCTTGTACGCTTCTTCCTGCTGGATACGGTTATAGCCCGCGAGATGAAACCGTTCTGAATAGTCCGGCTTTAAATTCGCATCAGGCGGCGTCTCGCGAAAATCGCTCTTCATGTCGCTTACGAAGTGATCATGCGAAACGATCAGTGGAAAATGCGCTTCGGGATGAGTATCGAATCCTTCCGGCACCAGCACGACTGCTGAAAGATACATCGATGTGCCCCAGAATTTTGTCAGCAGTGTCGATTGGATCCGGATGTGACGGATGTATTTCGAATCCTGCTCGGGCTTAATTGGCGGAATGACCTGGTCGAGCGAAAGAGCCACTGGTGCCGGTGAACCGATGTGAACTTTCACTGGCTTCGAGTAAAGATTCCCTGGCGCCAGGTTCCAGTGCTGCCCCTCGCCGCGGTCTGGCGCCAGCTTGATTGTCTTGCCATCTGCACGGTGGAATGTCTCGTAAATATTAAGCACTGCCTGCGCGGTGTAATCGCCGGGTGGTACATCCCTGAGGCTTGCGCGGGGATAGCCCTTTGCATTGTCGCCGATCGTTAGCGGCTCGCCCGGCTTCCATCCATCGACCGTCACGCCAAACACCATCTGCGATTTCATTGTGTCGTTGATCTGGTTGCGTGGTTCTTCGCTCGCATCATTCGAGAGCAGCAGAAGTACGCGTCCATCAAGCGGCCTGGCAGATTGCGCGGCAGGAAAGCTGACGGAAAACATCTGCGCGAAAAGCGGGGTGGGGAAAGCGGCAATCAGCAGAAACAGGAAACGGAGCATACCGGAGTATAGGGCCGTATTCGCAGAGCGTCGACCTGGTTGTTCGCTGTCTCCTGCAACTATCTACCGTTTCGCCACTGGTGCGTAGATCAGGCCGCCCTGACTCCAGAGTGCATTCATGCCCCGTGGAATTTGCAGGGGCGAACCACTGCCCAGGTCGCGTTCATACAGCTCTCCGTAATTACCCACGCTCTTCACTGCCCGCACCGCCCAGTCGGCATCCAGGCCGAGCGAAGTACCCATGCTGCTGCTCTTGCTGAAGTAGAGTTGAACCGCCGGGTCTGCTGTTGTCTCCCGTTGCAGGTCGACGTTCGCAGTCGTCAGACCACTCTCTTCTGCCTGGATGAGCGCCGCGATCGTCCAGTCAACCACTGCCGCCCACTGCACATCGCCTGATCGGTAGGCAACCGCAAGAGGATCCTTCGAGATGATCTGCGGCAACAGGACAAACTCCTTCGCACGGCTGTTGAAGCGTGCCCGCGTGTTGGCAAGCTGCGTAATGTCAGTAGTCATCGCAGCGCAGTTCGCGGTATACATCGCTGCTTCCATCTCGCCCTGTTCTTCAAAAGGGAAAGGTAAGAACTTGATCTTCTCGCGCGCGCCATACAGCGGCAGGTGGACAGCATTGGTCGTCTCATCTATAAAACAGACCTTTTTACTGTCGAGCTGTTTTACGTCCGTGATGCCCGAAGATCTATTGACAAGGAATCCCTGGCCATCGAAAAACACGACCGGCGAAAATCCGGCATGAAACACAATGGTATTTGTAAAGCTGGGCGTGGCAGTCGCGATCACTTCCACCTTGCCATCACTTAACGCCCTGATCGCTGTCGGCTCGTCAGGATAGGTCGCGAAGATCACCTTACCCTTGTCGCCGAGCACTGCACTCGCTAATCCTTTGCAGATGTCCCGGTCCAGCGCTGCACGATTGCCGTGCGTATCAGCCTTGGAATAATCTTCTTCTTCGCGGATCACGCCACAGGTGAGCGTAGTCGTAGCCTTCACTGTATCCAGAACTCCACGGGAAACTGGCGCAGCTGAACCTATGCCACACGTGGACAGGATGAAGAGTGCAAAACCTGGAACTGCTTTCAAATAACTACCGGCCATTCAATAAACTCTCCGACAAAGTCTTTCACAAAAAAGGAAGTCAGGGGCGGTGGTTGCCGCACCCTGACTTGGTACAACCTTCAACAACTCGGCCAAGCAGCAATCAACAAATTACGGTGTCCACGTACCCGAGGTAGGAATACCAGGGTTTGTGCTTGGCCGCGGATTGAAGTCGATCGGCGCAGGGTCAATCACGCTTCCATCCTTGCCTGTGTCCGTAGGCGTAATGCCCAGAATGCGGCATCCCTCGCCTCCGAACTGCGGCAGAGTGGTGGCCTGGCTGGTCGGAATCATCGCGTAAGACGCTTCGAGCGGAGCCGCCCTACCCAGCAGACGATTATTGTCGAAAGCGCTGAACAGATTGCCTACACCACCGACACCATCATCCGTCGGTCCAAGGTATTTCTGTCCAAACTCTTTCTCACCGAGCTTGCGGGCTGCCGCTTCATCCGGCAGATCTGCCAGCGGCGTCAGGTTATAGAGCTTATCGATAAACTTGATGATCGAGCTATGCTCTGTGCGCTCATGGGAAACTGCATGGGCAACCGAATACGGTGAGATCACAATCGTCGGAATACGCGGACCCTGGTCAAGAGGATTGCCTTCCGGATCCTGTGAGCGAACGATTGGCTGGGTGTGGTCATATTCGCCGTCCGTTTCGTCATAGGTGATGATGATCGCACTATCTTTCCAGTACGGGCTGCTGGCAATTGCATTCACTTCGTCCGCCACCAGTGCCGAGCTGATCTGCAGATCGGAGTAGCCCGGGTGATCGTCGTTGCCGGCGAAATCTGCCTGCACCGTCGGGTTGGGATCAACCGGCTTCAAGCCATCCAGGTTGCCGTAGCCGCCCCGGACGTAAAACACACCGCCAGCTTCCGGCAGACTCTTTCCTTTCACGGCAGAGAAGAAATCCCCCAGTCCCTTCAGGTGCGCCTTTGTTTCAACTGGATTGTTTGCTTCATAGCCGAAGTACTGCGGCGCATTGTGATGAGCGATGTAATCGTAGTGGGTGTCAGTTCCGTGTGGATCGGTCGGCTCGTGATCGTAGCCTTCCTGGTACCATGCCCAGTTTACCGGCTTGTTCTTGTCGCCGGCGATTTTTTCGATGTCGCTCTGCACATCGGCCAGGTCGGCACCGACATTGTTGTCGTAAGAGGTAGTGTCATAGATCTTCGAGCCCATGAATGACAGACCCAGCGAAGCATACGTCAGGTTCGACGCAGGATTGCTGGTGACGCCACCAGGGTTATCTACCGGCTGCTTCTCTCCCGGCGGTGTGAACACATCCAGAGCTGAACCCCAGAATGGCTGCGGGTCGGCGACGATCGGCAGTGCCGAGTTATTCGTCACATACAGGCTGCTTTGATTGGGGTGCTCAACCCACTGCGTCTTGCCAGACTGCCCGGAGAACATGCCGAGCGCATTCGGCGTGGACGGTCCAATGACTGTGTCGAAAAAATTATCGAACAGCGTAAACCGATCGGCATAGTTCCACAACACGGGAGCAGCATCGCAATCCACGTGACCCAGTACCAGTTCCGCAGTCTGCTTTTGGGCAAGTGTGGGATGGGTCGTTGGCGGCACCAGCGTCGTTGAACTTACGATGGAGCCGTTCCGCGTAGTCAGACCTTCAGCGTTCAGCGCGTAGCGATCGTTGTGCGGAACATTGTCTGCGTCCACATCGAGGTCGTTATCGATGCCGGCATGCGAGTGATCCACTGACGCAGTATCGGCGGGATAGATCGGCACAGTGGCGCCAGTCGTGGTCGCGGTCACAGTTGTTGGAATTTTGAATGGCGAGATGGTCGAAACCGTTCCATCAGTATTTACGATCGGCTGGTCAAAGCCCGGGGTCTGCGACTTTGGCTGAGAGAAAAGCCCGTGCGCGCCAGGGTAAGTGCCGAAGTAAAAATCAAATGAACGGTTCTCCTGGAAGAGAACGAATACGTATTTAACTTTCTTGCGGAGCAGCACCAGCTTCTGCGCGTCCGTAAGATTCGGTTCTGCTTCGGGTTGCAAAACGTGCTTTGAGACTTCATCGCTCGACTTTGGGGCGAGCACAAGGGTCTTTTGCGAGACCGGTCCAGCATCCTCTGCGATGAGGAAGCCAGGCTGCATCACCGCAATCAGTGCGAGTGCGGCACAGCCTTTGCGCCAGTTCATATTCATTGCGAGATCCTTTGGTTGCATCTTGATGGTTTGCGTCGTAAGTGGCCAGTTTGCTGGTGGAGGGTCCTGGCGACGGGCACTGTACCCGGTCCCCGACATCTGACGTCGATGACCCAAAGCAATGCTGCAATAGTTGGAGACGCTTCGACGTTAAATTCCTGTTACTTGATGGGGTTGCTATCTGATCAACAAAAAGCCTGCTCGCTTCGCCCCGCACAGGCCGCATGTCTGCCAATCCGGATCGGGTGAATTTTTCGGTAAATCCTTTTGTGTGCTGCTCGTCGCCGTTCATCATTTGTTAACTTGCTTGTAAGCCTATGCGTCTTTCCACGCGCTCCCTGTGTGCACTCGTTGTTATGTCTCCGCTGGTCTACGTGGCAGCCCAATTGCCGGCTGCCACTCCCGCAACCGATCCAACGCTCGTCAGTCCGCGCATCGATCTGCCGACCAGCAAGCAGCTTATGGAGCCTGTCCCCGGCAACCCGCAAAAACTGAACAGTCTACCGATGGCCATGGCCTGGTCGCCGGACAAGCGCTATCTCGCCATTGTGAATGCGGGTTTCGGCACGTTCGAATCGGATTACCAGCAATCAATCGCAGTGTTAGATACAAATAGCGGGCGGCTTGTCGACTTCCCTGAAAAGCGGACAACTGCCTCCATGCCGCAGACTCTCTATTCAGGGATTGCGTTCAGCAGCGATGGCAAACATCTCTACGCCAGTCTCGATTCGCTCTCTGATCCTGAAGGCAAAGGCACAAATGCGACGGGCAACGCGATCGCGGTCTACTCCTTTGAAGATGGCGCCATTAAAGCCGATCGGCTCATTCCCATTCCGCTCCAGCAACTTGCCGCGGGCCATACGCAGAACCAGGTTGGCAAGCCTGTTGCTCATGACCTTGCGATCCCTCTTCCTACCGGCCTCGCTGTCGTTCCTGCAAACAGCGGCGAGCAACTGCTGGTCGCTAATAATTTCTCTGACGACGTACTGCAGCTAGATGCCGCGTCGGGAAAAATTCTTCATCGCTTCGACCTGGCAAAAAATGTCATCGTCCCATCCACTTATCCCATTGCCGTGACCGTCAGTCACGATCAGCACTTTGCGTACGTTGCTCTCTGGAACGGCTCGGCGATAACTGCGCTTGATCTGCGCACTGGCAAAGTTGGAGTCACGCTGCCGCTGTTGCCGCCTACGGTCGCAACCGGCCCCAGTTCGCATCCCACCGCATTCGCGTTCAGTCCCGATGGCAGCAGGCTTTTCGTCGCACTGGCTAACCGTGACACCATCGCCGTTGTGGATGTGAAGGGCAGTCGTCTGAAGCTCGCGGGTCTGCTGGATACGCGCCTGCCCGGCCAGGGCTTCTTCGGCGCTATGCCCGCATCGCTTGCTGTCTCGTCTGACGGCCACCAGCTCTACGCTGCCAACGCTGGCTCAAACAACATTTCAGTCTTCGATGTGCAGGCCCTGCCGAAAACAAAGGTCGCGCTGCACGCGAAAGGCTTTATCCCGACTGAATGGTTCCCCACGGCAGTCGAGGTCAAGGCTGACCGGCTCTTTGTTGCGACGGCGAAAGGGAAGGGCACTGGCCCGAACTCGCAGCCGCAACATGCCCCGGTACACGCCGAGGCCCTGACGCGCCGTATGAAACGTCCCCATGCATATATCGCGACGCTGCTCTACGGTTCGCTGGCGTCGATTGATTTAGTTGCAGCCAACCGAGACCTGCCACAACTCTCCGCTGCCGTTGTGGCCAGTAACCGAATCACTGCGGAGCGTCAGCACCTGTTGTTTGCCGGGGGTGCGAATCCCATCAAGCATGTGATTTACATCATCAAGGAGAATCGCACCTACGATCAGGTGCTTGGCGATCTCGGCGCAGGTGACGGCGACAAGAGTCTCACCATGTACGGCGAGAGCATCACCCCCAACCTGCACAAGCTGGCCCGCCAGTTCGGGGTCCTGGACAACTTCTATGATTCAGGCGAAGTGTCGGGCGACGGCCACGTCTGGTCAACCGCCGGCATCACCAGCGACTACACCGAAAAGACCTGGCAGCAGTCCTACCGTGGGAAAGAACGGCAGTATGACTTCGAAGGCGTTGTCGAGCAGGGATACCCGCTTACCGAAGGCATCTCAGACATCAATGAACCCGACAGCAGCTATCTCTGGACTGATCTTGCAGCCCACGGCAAATCTCTCTATCACTTTGGCGAGTTCGTTTCGACCAAGTTCTGTGACGACTCCGGCGAAGCGCCGAAAGATCCATCCCCACTCAGTGGTACACCTGAACCAGCACCAGCCCGCTGTACGAAAGGGGTCATTCATCCGGGTGATGAACTTCCAGCCGAGTATGGTGGCGGCCGCAGTCCGTATCCCTGGAACATTCCACTCATTTACAGAAACGTGGCCACCAAGCCGGAACTCGCCGGCCACTTCGACCCCAAGTTTCCGGACTTCAACCTCAAGTTTCCAGACCAGATCCGCATAGAAGAGTTCCTGACCCACTTCCACAGCTGGGTCAACGATCGGAACCAGGGGCATGACACCATGCCGTCCTTTGTCATGCTGCGATTGCCCAACGACCACACCGCCGGCACCTCGCCCGGCGCCCCGACGCCCAAAGCTTCAGTTGCCGACAACGACCTGGCGGTCGGCCGCGCTGTCGAAGCCATCGCTCACTCTGATTACTGGAACGACACTGCTTTTTTCATTCTTGAAGACGACGCGCAGGACGGCGCCGATCATGTCGACGCCCACCGCAGTCTTGCCATCGTCGTCAGCAAATATGCGCCGCGCGCCGCTTCGCCAGTGGTCGACCATCATTTCTACACAACAGTCAGCATCCTCCGGACCATGGAAGACCTCCTCGGCATCCCCCCGATGAATAGCAATGATGCATTCGCGCCGCTCATCCAGCCGCTCTTCACAGGCAATGGCGATCAACCCGCCTATTCAGCCGATTATGCAAATCGCGAGAACAAGCTGATCTATACAGCAAATACACCGCAGACGCCGGGCGCGAAAGAATCGAGCAGGATGGACTTCACGCACGAGGACCGGGCGGACGCAAGAAAGCTCAACGTTATCCTCTGGCGCGATGCCATGGGCAACGCACCAGTTCCATGGATGGTCCTTCACCCTCACGCAGGCAAAAAAGACGATGACGACGGTGACTAGATTTCAGGGCCGGGATAGCTGGCCGAGGGGAGCTTTCCTCCGGTCGGGATGACAATAGATGTCGATCAAACCGATCCGGGAAAGCGGGTGTCGGGGCGACTTTGGTGGCAGCTAGCGAGCGCCAACGCGCGGATTGCAAACGGGGCAGGCCTTACGGTGGGTCAACAGGGTACGACGCGCGTCGCTGCGGATGTTGCTCTTGGCGCAGGACTGCTTGTAGGTGATCGGCTCGGCAGTGGATTCATCCGTGCAGGCGGCGAAAAACATCTCGCTGAGGTTCATTTCGGTGTCACAGAACGACTTTTCCATAGTTCACCCCTGTGTTTACCAGTTTAACAGCCATGGCGTCCAAAACCGACCACGTTTCTTTGAACGCCATCACGAAAGTTCGAGTTTTAGGCATCTTCAGCAATGGTTTCAGCAGTCTGGACCTCCATCGGGTGGATCCTGGCCCGAACTCCCGTCATATGCCTGACTGAAGCGAGCAGTAAGAAAGTTATGCCCAGGGCGCAGACACCATTCCAGTGCCACCGGGCCCAGGCCCAGGTCGAGAGGGCCGAGCCGATGGAGCCACCCAGAAAATACAGTGTCATGTAGATCGTGTTGACCCGGCTCCGCGCCTGCGGAAGCTGTCCAAAGATGCGTGTCTGGTTTGAGATCTGGTTCGCCTGCGCGCCAAAGTCCAAGATGATGACGCCTGCCACCAGTCCCAGCAGGTGATGGCCGAACACCCACAGCACCACGAATCCGAGGATCATCACGCCCAGGGCGATATTGACCACGTAGCGGGAGCCGCGGCGATCGTTCAACCTGCCCGCGACCGGTGCAATCATGGCCCCGGTCGCACCGAGAATGCCGAAGCTTCCTGCCGTACCCGGCCCCAGGTCGTAGTGCGGCGTTCCCAGCAGGAAGGCGAGCGTAGTCCAGAAAGTGCTGAAGGCCGCGAAGAACAATGCACCCTCGGTCGCTGACTCCCGGATGACCGGTTCTGTCCGGAAGATAGTCCACAGCGACCGCAGCGCCTGCGTGTAAGGCAATGGATGCGCCGGGGGTAGTAGAGGGAATCGTCTCCACAGGATCGGTACAAACGCCGCATTGACGACGAAGGCAGCAAAGAAGACTGCTCTCCAGCCCAGCCAGGTGGCAATGTAGCCGGCCACTGCCCTCGCCAGCAGCACGCCTAACAGCAGGCTGGTCATCACCGTGCCGATCGCCCGTCCGCGGTCTGCTTCATCTGCTACTTCAGGGGCAATCGGCAGTACGATGTGCGTAACCGACGCAGTCAACCCGATAAAGACGGATGCCGCCACCATCAGCCAGAGTCGCGGCGCCACGGCACACAAAAGCAGTGAACAGGAGACGGCCGTAAACAGTCGCATCATCAGTGCGCGCCGCTCCAGAACATCACCCAGCGGCACAAAGGTGACAATGCCGACAGCGTAGCCGACCTGCGTTGCGACTGCAATCAACCCCGCCTGGTGCTCGGCAATGTGCAGACTGCGGCTGATCTCAAGGAGCAGGGGCTGGTTGTAGTAGATATTTGCCACGCCCACGCCACATGCCAGGCCCAGCAGCGCCAGCATCCCCTTGTGCGGAGAATGATTTACAGGAGCGGGCGTCGTCAGCGGTCCGGTAGCATGTTCGAGCGAACTCACCTCTTTATTGTTGCAAACCATCGTCGACAACCGTGGGATTTCCGGGTACAGAATGCTTCCCATCGCTCAAACCGTCGAGCGAGCGCAGCAGGCGGACGCCAACCACGACCATCGTGGCTCCCACTACAATCCACACCGCATACAGCACGTGGATCGCCCACATAGGCGCTACGCCGATATGCCGCAGCAGCGATGGCAGAAAGTACCACGTGGTGATGTGCTGAGCGTCCCATGGGTCCTGGTACATGGCGGGGAAACGGTCCTGCGAAGTCATTGCCCAGGCCGCGCTTTTGCCCAGGGCCCGTGCCAAAATGTTCTTGAAGCGGAGCAGGATCACCCAGGTCGGATGCCCCAGCGTCTCTTCCTGGTAGATCTCAAGCGGGACCCAGTAGGCAATCGAGGCGAGTTGCACTACGACACTGGCCGAAGTTACCACGATCGCCAACCCCCTGACTCCTTTGCCGAGCGTCTTCCAGTAACGGAGCAGCAGGGGCCAGGTCAGCAGCGTACTGAACTCGATCGCGCTCGAGGCATAGCGGTCACCCCACGCGAAATCGCCCGGCCATGAAAAATAGCGCGCATAGAAGAGCAGGTAGGCCAGTACGAGTGTGAAGGCAGTCACAATGAACGCACGCACGAGCGGGGTGAAGCGCTTCCAGAACAGGACCGCGACCAGAAGCGTAAATCCGAAGAGCGGATCAAACAGAAAGACCGACTTCTCAGGTGCGAAGAATGGCCCGATCATGCCGGACGTCAGGCCCCCTGCAAAGAAGTGTCCGCTGAAAGGATATTTCAGCGGCAGACTCGGATCGATTTGGCGCTCCTCACGCGCAAAGATCGTGACATAGGTATTTGTCCACGACCCGAACCGTATCCATTGATAAAGCCGATCGATGAAGAAAAATGACAAGTAAACGGGCAGGGCAGTTTTTATGTAGACGAGAGTCTTCTCAAGTGACGGACGAAACTCCGGCGCAAGCGGCCCACTCCCGTCACTGTTCATGTACCAGCGATGTGTTTTCGATCCCTTTGTATGTAGAGGGATGAGCATTCCGGTAAGAGCCAGGAACAGCCCCGCGGCCATCAGGTCGAGGCCGGTCGTCAGCCGCGTCAGCAGGTTCAAGCCCAGGGCAAACGATCCCCAGAATAGCCCCCGCCTGTCGCCCGTTTTAAGCCAGTGCAGTTGCAGCGCGAAACCGGTCAGCGCCAGCAGGAAGATGTAATTGTTCTCCTGCATATTCTGCGCATAGTGCAGGTGCGTTGTGGCCAGCAGCAGGCTCAGCGCACCGGCGATTCTTTCCCGCACATCAAAGCCGAGCAGCTCAAGGAAACGGAAGACCACGAGCGCAGTGAGCACGTTCAGCAGAATGTTGGTGCTGATACTCACGACAATGCTGCGGATCGCCGGGTCAGCCTGCGTATCGACATAACTCTGCCACAGTGGCAGGTGCTTGAGTGCCGAGCCAGCCAGGTCTGCCGGCAGCATGAGCAGCGATTGGCCAATGCCAAACCAGGCATAGATATGGCCGTTGCGCCCATGCAATCCAAATTCCGGATACTGGTTCGGAAAGACCTGCGGCTGGCCCGTCCAGAGCGAGTGCGTCACCTGCAAACGATAGGTGGTGTCGGCCGTTCCCAGTTCACCGGACTGGATGAGAAATGTAAAGAGTGCTGTAAACAGCAGCAGGAGAGATAAAGGTGTGGCGAAAAGGCGGCGTTGCATCCCTTCTGATGGTAACAAGAGCGCGCTGTCTGACGAGATCGACTCTAACATCTCGTACCAACAAATGAGCTGTATGAATTACGGTCGGAATGCCATTTCGGAATTGGCTCCTACTGTCTTTCCGCTTTTGGAGAAGTCGTTGCCCAGCTACGAACGTTGGATTGCATACGCTTCGACAAAGTCGTAGGCTGCATCCACGTAGCCGCTTAAGGCGAACGTTGGTCGGCGACAAGGGGTGCTGAGTGTCGGGAAATGATCTGCAGGCTTTTGCGCTCTTCCTTGCCTCTTTTGCCATATCCTTACTCGCTGCCATAGCCCTGTTCATTGTCAGCCGCACAAGTCCGGCGTTCAAAGGTACAAAATGGCTTGCAGCGGCTTACCTGGCGGGCGCCGTGGCATCCGGCCTGCGCATATTTCCGGAAGCTGTGCCCGAGCCATGGTTGGTCTACCTGAGCAATACGCTGGTATTGGTGGTTTACCTGCTGCTGTATTGTGCCTTGCTGCGGGTGCTTGAGCCGGGTGGCAGCCGACCCTGGATCGCCACGGGCGCGCTTGTGGCTCAGGCCTGTCTGGGGCCGTTCCTGCTCCATGGTTCCCACGCCTACCGGTGGCGCACATCGCTGATGACCCTGCTGTTGATGGCAACTTTGATCCACATCTGCTACCTGGTACTGAAACAGGGTTTGCCCGGGCAAGGACGGCCGGCGAGCATAGGCATGCGCGCGGCCACGGGCTCAATGGTCGCGGTGCTTGGTTTGAACCTGGTATTCAGTGTGTTCCATGGACTTGTCGTTGCAGCAAGAAGCGCTCCGCTGAGCCCGGTCGTGCTGGAGCAGATGATGGTTGCCAACATGGTCGTCACCATCGTGTGCGCCACCGGCATCCTGCTCTGCTTTCTCTGGATGACGGCAGAGCGCCTGCAGCGCGATCTCGAGATTCAGGCGAGACTGGACGGTCTGACCGGCCTGCTGAACCGCCGGGCTCTGGAGGAGGAATTCGCGCGCGAAGCCGAACGCTCCGACCGCAATAAGGAAGCGTTATCGCTGGTGCTGCTGGATCTAGACCACTTCAAGTTCGTAAATGATCTCTATGGTCACTATGCCGGCGACCTCCTGTTATGTGACGTTGCCCGTATCCTGCAGCAGACCCTGCGTCGCATGGATCTGGTCGCCCGCATAGGCGGCGAAGAGTTTGTCGCTCTCCTGCCGCAGACAGAGAAATCGGAAGCCGACACCATCGCCGAGCGTCTTCGCCAGGAGATCCAGCTGAGCCAGGTAGCTCTCGGCAGAAGCCAGTTGAGTGTTACTGCAAGCATCGGCGTCGCCGTCTGGCATGGCGGTGGAGATAATTGGCAATCGCTGTTACAGCGCGCCGATGCGGGGATGTATCTCGCCAAAAACGCGGGCCGGAATCGTGTCGAATCGGTCGCGAGCTGATGAGCGGAGCAGAAGAACATTAGGTCCAGATCGCCGCTTTACTTTCCAGTAGGTGGTTTCGGATTCTGAATGCCTTTCTTCGCCGTTTTCGCCGGAGCCGGCCAGTTGGCTACCAGGTTGGAGGCATTCACTGAGCCGATGCCGGTTGCCAGGTCATAACCCGTGGTCGTTCCGTAGGCTGTTTTGTTCACCGTGCTGGAGGTCGAAAGCACTCCGTTTGCGCCGGACGGCCGGTAGCATTCAGTGCCGCCCGTACAGTTCACGTCAATGTCGCCCTTAGTAATGTCGTAGAAGACGCAGGCAGCGCTTACCGCATTGCCTTTCGTCGAGTTACAACTGGCCGAGCCGGCTTGTCCATACTCAGCCGCAGCCAGTTTGTAATAAACCGGATTGGGATTACCCTGCCGAGTTCCCGTCTTCTGGTTTACCAGCGCCTGTATCCCTGCCATGATCGGTGCGGCGAAGGACGTGCCGCCGCCTCCGGACCAGCCCGAGGGCGCACCGGTGCATGGCGCGCCGCCGTTTGCTGTATCAGAGTCGCAGTAGATGTAGTAATGGCCCCACACCCCGTTTGCTGCGAACAATGAGACATCCGGCAGATCGCGAACACCGTCGGACGGTATGCCGAGCACACCAGCCTGCCAGGATGGCTTTGCATTGCCCTTGCAGCTGCCACCGGTAATGCCGAAACCTGTTGCGACGCCGCTGGAGCAGCCCGAAGGGCCACCCGATCCCGCTGACGTGCCTAGGTAGTAGTCTCTGCCTGTCGCGCTGTTGCAGAATCCGTTTGCACCATACGCCGCCGACCCGGTAGCCGCCGACGAAAGCAATGCTCCTGCACACGAGTCATTCCATGGAATCTCGTTGATATAGGATTTCGCCGAAGCATCCGCGGAGGAATCAGTCGATGACCAGTAGGTCCCGTTTGTACCCGCGTAGGTGTCGCCGAAATCAGTGCCACCTACGGCTACGTTGTATGCCGTACTGGCAAAACCATTCACGTTGATGCCGTGTAGCGCTGACGGCGCGTCCGCATCGCATCCAGCCGCACCCTCATCGCCGGATGCGACGAAAACCGAGACACCCTCCGCCGCGGCCTGCTGATAAAGCGCCTTGTACGTCGCGTTAGCTGTGGCCCCGTTTTCTGCCTCGCACTCACCATAGCTGATACTCACGATCGCCGGCACCGTCGACATATTCACCAGGTTTACAAGCGCCAGCAGGCCGCCAAAGGTCGTTCGCGTGTCCGCACAGGATGCCAGCTCAATCGTTGAGCCTGGCGCCGCGGCCGACGCATACTCTACATCCAGAATGGCTTCGCCGTCGTCTGCGTTTACACCGGGATTCGTACAGTTTGCGGGATGGACCTGCGTGAACGCGCCGGTTTTGTATTTCGCCAGTCCAAACGTATTGCGAAAGGTACTCCAGTCGACCGGCGCGTACACGTTCGTGTCTTCGATCACAGCGATCGTCTGCCCCTGCCCCGTGGTGCCGGAGGCAAACAGCGGCGTCAGCGAATAGATGGTGGCCAGGTCTCCCGGTGTCACTGCCTGGAAGGTTTCCCCGTGCTCCGTAAAGGCATACTCCGGTGTTCCTTGCGGTGCGGTCATCAATCGACCCGACTTCACATCAACATGCGAATGCACTACTTCCTTATGCAGACCGTGCGGGCGGAAATCATTCAGCGACACAATGCCACGAACAGCCGGCGCCAATGCTGCAGGAATCATTGGATCGGTAACATTCGCGATGTGCCGTTCGCCATGTACATCGAGAGTATGCAATTCGGTGTGGAAGGTTTCCCGCACCTGTCCGGCACTCCCTGAGAAATCGATCAGCATGCCATTGGCGTAAGTACGATTAATAGTCAGGCCATGACTTTCGAGCCAATCCGTAATCGTAGCAGTGTCTGCATCGGAGACGCGGAAGCGCGCGCCAAACTCCTGCGCCGTCAGCCAGCGATGAAACTCCGGGGCACCTGGCGTATGCATCGCGTCCACCAATCTCTCAAGTTCTGCGTCTCTACCTTCCGGGCGCTGCAACAGCAACAACATATGCTCCAATGGCAGGTCATCATCGACAGGCCCGCGGTCGTATTCAGGATTCCGGGCTGCACTGCGCGTATTGCCCGCAAGAGCTACCAGCCTTGTCTCATCGATCTGTGTACCGGAGACCGGGATGACGGTCGAAGCCACCTGCGCGCGCATTGTGAGCGAGGAAGCGAGTAGAACCAGTGAAGCAGCAAGAAAGCGATCTCCGGAAGGTCTCAATGAAAGTCTCCTTATCCGAGGTGAGGCAACAGGCACTCTGCTTCTTGGAAATGCAAAAGATCAAGCAGCATAAGCGCTCTGTGCGCCCGGATTCAAGGCTCAACTTTCTCACGAAGAGAGGGGCATAACCGAAAAAACGATGTATGCATTCAAACCGAAGTTTGCTGCTTAGTAAACCTTACGAAATACGGAACAATAGTTGTATCTATTGTCCGGAAGGCCGGCTTCCGGTCTGCGCGAGGCGTACACCGGAGAGCCCCGAAACATATTTCTCAATGCCACGGTACAACGATTCGGCTATACGTTCCCGGTAGGCAGGATCACGCAATTGGCGCGCATCCTCGGGGTTGGTCAGAAACGAGATCTCTGCCAGTATCGATGGCATATTCGCGCCGATCAATACCACGAACGGAGCCTTCTTGACGCCTCGATCTTTCAGTCCGGCATTCCCTTCTTCCAGACCGCCATACAACGAGCTTTCCACATTCGCAGCGAACTCGTGCGACTCATCAATCTTGTCCTTCAGCGTGATCTTTTTCACGAGGTCGGACAGTTGATAGATCGATTGATCCGACACTGCGTTCTCGCGCGCCGCCACCTCCAGTGCTTCGGGCGACGTAGTGAAGTTCAGATAGTAAACCTCCACGCCGCGTGCCGACGCATCACTGCTCGAGTTGGCATGGACACTGATGAACAGATCCGCCTGCGCCTTGTTGGCAATCGCTGTCCGCGTCTCGAGCGGGATAAACGTGTCGTCATCCCGCGTGTAGATCACGTCCGCGCCGAGCCGTTGCTTCAGCAGTTTTCCCAGACGCAGCGCCACGTCAAGCACTACATCTTTTTCCTCAATGCCTCCTGGCCCGAGGGTGCCCGAGTCATGCCCGCCATGCCCGGCATCGATTACGATGCGACCGATTTTCAAACCGAGTGCGCGCACCAGTGATCGCTCGCCCGTTGAAGTGGGCGTTGCCTCGCGTGCACCGGCTGCAGGAATTTCCGGCGCCAGGTGAGTAGGAAGCTTTGCTGTGTTAGTATCTGAATTTGTTACGATATCTGTTGGTGCCGGATGCCGCGTCCGTCTGACCTTTGGCGATGTTGAAGCATCGGCAGCCGGATCAACTGCCACCCGCGCAGGCAGTGTTGCGGCTGCCGGGGACGATGTGCCTGCAACCGCCGGCGACGCGGCCAGTTCCTCCAGTTCATTCGACTGCGCAGCGCGCGTAGTTCCACTCACCGATGCAGCGATAGGACTGGTCGTGGGATGGTGCGTGGCCTTGACGCGGTTCGGCTGCTGCCCCAGCGTCGCCGCCTCCTGCAGCGGCGCAGCATTCGCAGAGGGATTTGCTGAATGCGCACTGCTGTGTGTGCCCGCACTCGCCGCCTGCCGCGCTGTCGGCACGGCAGCGTTATTGTCTAATGGCGACGAGGCCTCCAGTGTCGTCGGAGTGCTGCCACTCGCGGCCCCGTGGATATCGATAATCAGCCGCCATGGATTCGGTAGAAAAAATGCCGAGTATTCACTCACATGCGACACATCCAGCACAATGCGGCTCGAGTTATTCGAATACTGCGCCACTCGCACGCGCTTCAGGTAGCCGTCGTCTGTCACATCGACCGATTTGCCGATTAACTCCGGAGCAAGACGAGCGCCGTGAAGATCGAAGAATATGCGGTCGGGATTGGGCACGCGTGCTGCTTCAAACTGCACCTGGTCACTCAGGTCAATGGCCACGCGGGTGTAGACGGGTGTCGACCAGTGTCGGATGCCGGTAACAAGAATCGGCCGGCCCGGACCTGAGGCTGGTTGCGAGGCCGTGCGCACGACTTGAGCCGCATCATTGGCGGTCAACGTTCCTGTTACCGGTGCAGTATGCGTTTGCAGCGTGCGTGAAGACGACCCGGACGTTTCCGGCGGGATTGCGTTCAACTCTGCCAGCTGCCGTGCGTGCTCACGTGCTGTCTCGGTCGCTCCACCAGGCGATTTTGCAGGGTCGGTTTGCCGGGCATTCTGAGGCTGTTGATATGCCATTGATGGTGCCGGAGTATCGCGCCGATGCAGCCCCTTCAACTGCTGCCGTGCCTCGCCCGTCAGCGGGCTGCGCGGGTACTGCTTCAGAAACTCGGCGAAGGATTGCTGTGCTGCACTATCGTCGTGCAGATCGCTTTCCTGTATTTCGGCTTCACTCAGCAGGGCGCTCTGTCGAAACGGACTGGCCGGATGCGTACTGCGCAGATATTCATATTGCTCGACGGCAGCGTGCAGCAGTTGCGTGTCGTTCAGCGCCCGGCCCTCTTCGGCCAGCAGGCTGGCCACGGCGTCGATCGCGGCATCGGCATGTGGACTGTCCGGCGTTAGGTGATAAATAGCTCGATACGTGTCAAGAACCTTCCCATACGCGGCCCGGGTACGCTGTTCTGCTGGCCGTCCCTCGAGCGCCTCCCGCATTCGCTCGGCATGGTCGAACGCACCTGCTGTATCTGCAGGCGACACATGCGTAGCCCTGTGGCTCGCCGACGCAGTACCAGGCCCTGCCAACCCGGCGCAGAGCATCAGGACGGCGGCGGCGCGCTGCAGCAGGGCATAAGACGGCATAGGCGTATGACGCGACTCGGGCCGGCGTCCGCCTCCAGTATAAATTTGCGGCTGACCGCGCCTGCCTGCAAAGCGCCCGGGATGTACCGGGATCAACACGTTACGTTAAACCCGGTTTTGTCCGAAAAGCCGCGCTGACTTAACCCAGCAACGTCCGAACTAGCTCGGCAGCACTTGCCAGTGTGGCGTCAAGCTGCGAAGGGTCTTTGCCGCCGGCCTCGGCCAGGTCAGGTCGTCCGCCGCCAGCGCCGCCGACTTTCTGCGCCAGCAGGCCAACGATCTTGCCAGCCTGGAGTTTCGCCGTCAGGTCTTTTGTGACGCCAACGATGAGAGCGACCTTGCCATCTTCCGTCGCGGCGCCTAATGCGACAACGCCGGACCCAAGTTTGTTGCGCAGGTTATCGACGAGCGTCCTCATCTGCCCGCGATCGAGGGCCTCAACGCGTTGAGCGAGAACTTTCACGCCGTTCACGTCGACTGCATTGTCGCCGGCGGACGACACGGAAGATGCGGCTGACTTCATCCGTGCCTGGTCCAGTTCGCGGCGCAGCTTTTTCAGTTCTTCTTCCTGCGCGGAGAGCTTGTGACGCAGGGCGTCGGCGGGAGTGCTCTCGCTTGCCCCTGTCAACTGGGCCGCGACCTGCGCAACGTCATAGCCGCGGCGGAACTCGCCGAGGGCGCCAAGTCCGGTGAGGGCTTCGATGCGGCGCACGCCCGACGCAACACTGCTCTCACCAGTCAGCTTGATCAGGCCGATCTCGCCGGTAGCAGACGTGTGCGTGCCGCCGCATAGCTCGGTCGAGTAGTCGCCAATCTTGACGACGCGTACTTTGTCGCCATACTTTTCGCCGAAGAGCGCCATAGCGTGGTACTCGTTAACTGCGACATCGATCGGCAGATCGACCAGCGTCTGTACTGTCGTGTTGCCGAGCACCTGCTTGTTGATGCGGTCTTCAATGTCCTGCAGCTCTTCGTCAGCGACTGGCGCGAAATGCGAGAAGTCGAAGCGCAGTCTATTGTCTGACACCAATGACCCAGCCTGCTTCACATGCGGCCCGAGGACTTCGCGCAACGCGGCATGGATCAGGTGCGTGCCGGTGTGGTTGCGTCGCGTCGCATCGCGATAAGTCTGGTCGACCACTGTATCGACCCGCTGCCCGACTTTGATCGGCTGACGCACGGTGCACTTATGCGCGAAGATGCCCTGCACGGGTTTCGTGCAGCCGTGCACGTCCGCGACGATAGTGTTGTGGTCGTCCGAGTAGAGCCAACCGTGGTCGCCGACCTGTCCGCCGGAGTCGGCGTAGAAGGTGGTGTGGTCGAGGACGATTTCGACATCGTCGCCAACAGCAGCCGAGTCGGCACCGACGCCATCTTTCACGATGGCCAATACTGCAGCCGACGTGTCCTGAAGCGATGTGTAACCATCGAAGATTGTCTTCGGCAGATCGCGATATGCAGGACTCGCGCTTGCCTTTGAACCGCCCTTCCAGGAGGCGCGGGCGCGGGCTTGTTCTTCGGCGCGCGCTTCCTCGAATCCTTTTTTGTCAAAGTTCACGCCGGCGTCGTGTGTCGCATCGGCAATAAAGTCTTCCGAGAGGCCGAAAGTTTCATAGAGATAGAACGCCCTATCTCCTTTCAGAACCGCCCGACTTTGGTCAGGTCTAAACTGGAAAATCGGTTTGTAAAGGTAGCGGACGGTTGGATCTGAATCACCCTTAAGATATTTGGACCTTGCCTCGATTAGAGAAAGACTGGCAGTCGGATAGGTCGACTCAAATATCGCCTGATAGTTTGAAGTATTGTCATGAACTTCAGGGCCAACCACGAAGCGCATAGCCTCAATGATCTCGTCCTCCAGCTTCTTCGAACCTGATTCCAGGACGCGAGCAAACTGGCGCTCCTCCGCTTCAACAACCTTCGCGATCCGCTCAGCGTTCTCGGTCAACTCAGGATAGGCGACCTGCATTTCATCCCGCACCGCGTAGACCATCTGGAACATGAACGGTTCCTGCTGGCCGAGCAATCTCCCATGACGGATACCGCGACGCAGAATCTTTCGCAGCACATAGCCGCGTCCTTCGTTCGCAGGTAGCACTCCGTCGTTGATCAGAAATGTTGCAGCCCGCGCGTGGTCAGAGATGATGCGCAGCGAAGCGTCGCCGAGCGCTGTGCCATCGCCGTAAGTCGCGTTCGTCAACTCACCGGCGCGCGCAATCAGCGGAGTGAAGAGATCCGTGTCGTAATTCGACAGTTTGCCTTGCAGCACCGAAGCGACACGTTCGAGTCCGGCACCAGTATCGATGGACGGCTTTGGCAACAGTGTGAGTTCGCCCGATGAACTGCGGTCGAATTGCATGAAGACTAAATTCCAGATTTCGACATAGCGCTGGTCGTCTTCACCGAACGGCTTGTCTTCTCCTGTCTCCGAAGCTTCAATCCCGAGATCGTAGAAAATCTCGGAGCAGGGACCGCAGGGGCCGGTATCGCCCATCTGCCAGAAGTTGTCCTTCATCCCCATTTCGAAGATGCGTTCGGCAGGCACGCCCTGTTCGAGCCAGTATCCATAAGCCTCGGCGTCGCGGGGAACCGCGCCTTCGCCTTTGAAGATGGTGACGTAGAGCTTGTCTTTCGGGATACCGAACCACTCGGGCGAGGTAACCAGTTCCCACGCGTATGCGATCGCGTCGCGCTTGAAGTAGTCGCCGAAAGAGAAGTTGCCAAGCATCTCGAAGAAGGTGTGGTGACGCCGCGTGAAGCCGACGTTTTCGAGATCGTTGTGCTTGCCGCCGGCGCGGACGCACTTCTGCGAAGTAGTGGCGCGCGAGTAGTCACGCTGTTCGAGGCCAAGGAAGACATCCTTGAACTGGTTCATACCGGCGTTGGTGAACAGCAGCGTCGGGTCGTGGTGCGGGACGAGCGAGGACGAGTGCACGCGGCGGTGGCCCTTGCTTTCGAAAAAGCTCAGGAACATCTCGCGGATTTCAGAACCAGTGCGGAATCGCATAATTCCTAGAATAGCGGAGGATGGCGGCTTTCGATGAGTGAGCGGCTGGTCTGAACCCGGGTCTCAGACGCGAGACCTGGGGCACCCGGTGTTTTGGCGGGGGGAATGCGGATCCATTTGCCTACGCTCTGGATGACAATCCTGCGTGCTGTGTCACTCTGTTTGAACATCGCTATTTCCGCGAAGCGGTCACCCACCACCATTGTTACCCGACCGAAGTTCAGGGAAGCTGCATCTTTCTTCTGCTCTACGCTTCGCTCGGGATGACAAATAAGTTTTTGGTTGAGAGCACGGGTCAAAAGACTGGGCGGCGGAGGCTGCTTCTCCACGGGCGAAGCGTCTGGCTTCCCGCTCGTTATCACCCCAGGTGTTTTCGATTGCGATCTCCGTGATGTCTGTCACGCCGATGAAGCGCAACCAGAAATCAAAGTAGTTCTGCTGGTGGTCATACCTGGCGAGTGGGCTTGGCGAACCCGGGCCGTAATCCGAGCCGCGCGTGTAGATCACCAGCGCTTTTTTTGTCTCTTAGAAGAGGCCCATATGTCTTTCGTCGAAGCTGAAAAGGTGGCCGCGCTGGGTCACCAGGTCGATGAAGTGTTTCAGTTTGTAGGGGATCGCAAAGTTCCACATCGGCACGCCGAAGATCAGTTTGTCGGCGTGCTGGATGCGCTCGATCAATGCCAGTATCTGCTGCCATGTGGCAGCTTCCGCCGACTCCAACTCTTCGCCGGAGACGGACTTGTATTTCGATCCGATGGCAGCCTGGTCAAACTCCGGCAACGGCTCAGCCCAAAGATCGAGCGTATCAAGTTCGTCAGTCGGATGCAGAGCAGCGTAGGTTCGCAGAAAGACATGCACCGCTTCCATCGAAACGGACAGAGTTTTTCGCGGAGAGGATTCGACGTAGAGAAGGCGGGACATGCTGGTTGGATGCTGATCCGCATCCCTGGTCGCATGCGACGTTTGTGACGAAGTAGTTGGCGCGGGCCTCTCCGCTTCGCACATGAGGAGACATTGCCGAGGGAAGCAGTTGGTCACCCGACTGCCATCCTGTCAAAGTTGATCAGTCACCCTGACTGAACCGAAGGGACCTGCCTCTTTCTTCGACACCTATGGCTTCGACACCTATGGCTGGCGGAAAAGAAGCAGGTCCGTTCGACTACGCCACGCTTCGCTCAGGACTCAGGACTGAAAGTCATCCAGCATTCCATATCAACCCACTCACTGACGGGTCGAAGAAGCATGCGACCAACGGGAGCATAAACGCGCAGCGTGACCGCCTGCACGGCAAATGCTAGGCAGCGCGGTGGGCGGGCTCCAGTTCGCCGTTCTCGATTTTTTCCTGGCACTCGATGCAGTAGGGAGTCCATGGAAGAGCTTCGAGGCGTTTCTTGCCGATCTCCTTACCGCAGTGCTGGCATTCGCCGAAGGTCTCTTCTTCAATGCGGTCAAGCGCCTGTTGGATCATCTGCAACTGGAGGTGTTGACTGGTGCCCTGGCTGAAGAGCATTTCGCGCTGGTAGGAAGCGACGGCGAGGTCGGCGGTGTCCTGGATATCGGCGGTCGACGCTTCGCGTCCCTGCTCGACCGCAGAAAGCATGGCCTGCTCAATAAGTTTGCGCTGTTGATGAAGCTTTTCGACGAATGGGCGCGCGGTTGCGGGGGTATAAGGCACAGTAACTACTCCTGACGAACAGACTGAAAACGATTCCGTTGCAGGTATTGGACGCACGAGATGCCAAAAAATATGTTTCCAAAGGCACAATTCTGTGGATTACTCGAGCTTCCTTTCCTGAACGTTGAAATGGACGCGTCCCGGCTGGCTGGGGTTGCAAAACTTTCCTGCTTGCCCACACCGGAAAAGTCGATGAGACACACAGCCTTGCTACTGCACGGGCCAGCCGGTAGATTGGAAGAGTCATGTATGAAGAATTCAAGATAGCCGATCGCTGGACGGGTGAGATTCTCAACTGCCGCTGGCGCGCCAACATTGTGGCGATTGCCACTCGCCATGCCGATGCCATCGATGTGCGCTATGAGATCAATGGCACGCCATTGTGGATCTCCATGCCGGCCATGGCTTGGGTGGAACAGAAGAAGCGTACGGGCAAGGTCATCACGGACCGGTTGGCGGCGCAGATAGCAGGCCGCTATTTAAAGACAGCGATCGAGAATGGCTACGACAATGGTCGTGAAATTTACATGATGAGCGTTGAAGAAGTGCTGGAGCACCTGGAGGCAGTAGTCCAGGAAGCCGGGTCTTCTGATCGCCTGCCGATCCTGCCGCTGGTGCGCGATGCCGGCGACACCGGCACCGTACTCGACAAGCCCAAACCCTAGCTTACTGGTTGACCGCCTTCATGGCGGCTGCCGGGTAGCGTTCGCCTGCGGCTGAACCGTGCGGCGCGATCTCGTCCAATTGCCGCAGATCAGACGCTGAAAGCGTGACAGCGACTGCCCTGGCATTCTCTTCCAGGTACTTCACCCGTTTGGTGCCGGGGATGGGCGCAACATCGTCGCCCTGCGCCAGTACCCACGCGAGGGCAAGCTGCGAGGCAGTGCAGCCCTTCGATTCCGCCATTTTCTCGATGCGCGTGACCAGATCAAGATTCTTCTGGAAATTGTCTCCCTGGAAGCGGGGCGAATTCCGGCGATAGTCGTCTGCTTCAAAATCGTCGGGAGACTTGATCTGGCCGGTCAGGAAGCCACGCCCCAGCGGTGAGTACGGTACCAGGCCTATGCCGAGTTCGCGCAGAGTGGGCAGAATTTCTTCCTCGGGCTCGCGGCTCCAGAGTGAGTACTCGGTTTGCAGTGCGCTGATGGGATAGGTCGCTTGTGCCCGGCGGATGGTGGCTGGCGCCGCCTCCGATAAGCCCAGGTACCGGACCTTGCCCTCTTTCACAAGCTCGGCCATCGCGCCCACTGTGTCTTCGATGGGAGTATTGGGATCGACGCGATGCTGGTAGTAGAGGTCGATCACCTCGACATTGAGCCGCTTCAGACTGGCTTCGCAGGAACTCTTTACGTACTCCGGCTTGCCGTTGACGCCGCGTGCCGCAGGATCTTCGCTCCGCACGATCCCGAACTTAGTGGCGAGTTGTACCTCATTGCGGCGGCCGGAGATGGCTCTGCCGACGAGTACCTCGTTGGTGTAGGGACCGTAAATGTTTGAAGTGTCGAGGAAGGTGATGCCAAGATCCAAGGCCCGGTGAATGGTGGCAATCGATTCCTCATCGTTGCGGGCACCATAAAACTCGGACATGCCCATACAGCCAAGGCCCAGCTGGGAGACTTTCAGGCCCTGCGTTCCTAACTTGATCTGCTTCATCTTCGCCCTCATCCTCGTCATGCGCTATTACCAGGTAGATGCATGGCAGCGTGGTTCGCGGTGCTCCAGACGCGGGTCGCGATTCGTGCATCGTAAAGGCAGCGCGCAAGGGCCTGCACCTGAGCGGTGCGGTCGTCGCGAAATTTTCGAATGAAGGATTAAAAATGTTTTTAGGACTTGCCGGGTTGCTTCTTGTTCTATGGGTGCTGGGATTTGTGGTCTTTCATATCAGCGCTTTCGCTATTCATATCCTGATCATCCTGGCGGTGATCTCAGTCGTATTCCACTTCCTGCGCGGCCGGTAGGACCGGTCTGTAGGAGGCTGATGCTGAGCTAAGCGACGCGCAGGTCCCTCCACTCCGGTCGGCATGAAGGAATGGAGGGATCGTGCAAAGGTTTGCTACTCGTCGTAGTGCATCAGGCTGAAAACGTCGTACTCGGGGAAGCGCTCGCGACCCTTCAGAAAATCCAGTTCGATGGCAAACCCAAGGCCGGCAATCTCGCCGCCCAACTGGCGTACCAGCTTTATGGTTGCTTCCATGGTGCCGCCGGTGGCAAGCAGGTCGTCGACGATGACAACACGGTGGCCTGGTTCAATTGCATCAAGATGCACTTCGAGGGCGTCGGCGCCATACTCCAGGTCATAGCTGACGCGGACGGTAGGCGCGGGAAGTTTCTTCGGTTTTCTAACCGGCACAAATCCTGCATTCAGGCGGTAGGCAAGGGCCGGGCCGAAAATGAAGCCGCGTGCCTCAATGCCGAGCACCAGGTCGATGTCGCGCCCGATGTAATGGGCCGCGAGAGCGTCGATCAGTTCCGCGAAGCCGACTTTATCCTTCAGCAGCGTGGTTATGTCGTAGAACAGGATGCCGGGTTTGGGAAAGTCGGGTACGGTGCGGATAAGGCTCTTGAGGGGTTCGCAGTCGATCGGTTTCAACGACTTCGGATTGCGTCCGGCCTTGGCTAACAAATCGGTCATAGAGTGCCTTACCATGCTCCTTCAATCTTGAATGGTCCAAGTTTTTCGCGTTCAGCTTCGGCGAGCTCGCGCTCATCGACGTGGTCCACGCGGCTCCCGCGCGAGCCTTTGCCGATGATCGAGCGCAGATCTTTCAATTCTTCTTCTGCGCCGGCAGCGACCACTTCTACATGGCCTTCTTCGGTGTTACGTACCCAGCCGCGCAGACCGAGCGCAGCCGCCTCCTGGTGGACAAACCAGCGGAAGCCTACTCCCTGCACCCGACCCTTCACGAGGTAATAGCGGACCATCTGTCTGAGTGTTGCAGATGGCCTCCCCGCATGCAAGGAACCGGGTCTAAGCAGGCTTGGATTAGCGAGTCCCGCCAGCCAGGGGGCGGGGTGTGTGCGATTCGGTTGGTTTGCGGAGCAGCGCCTGGTACTTCTTGTGACGCTGGATATAGACCGACATAAAACGGCACTGCGGGTCGACCTGCAGATTCTGTTCGCGGGCATATTCAAGCGCCGTCTCGGCCAGTTTGTCCGCAAACCCGCGGTGTTGGATCGCTGTCGGCACAGCAGTGTGGTCGAAGACGATGACGTCGCCGTTTCGTTGGTAGGTCAGTTCGGCTTCCTCACCATCGACTTCAAGGACAAAGCGGTGCTTCTGTTCCTGGTGCTCGATCTCAATCTCTTCAGCCATGGGCACGCCTCGCATTCTCCAGATGGGATGCTGGCGGCGGCGCTTTGTTGCAGTATCTGCGCCGGACCTGCTCGAATTGTAGAAATTCGGCGGGGGATACTAGCTCCTGCATCCAATGCTCTGCCGGAACGCCCATCGGCAATTTTCAGGAGACTGCCCATGAAAACTTTGTATAAACAATTGCCTGTGGCGGCATTTGGACTTACTTTCGCCGCCGCGTTCCTTACTGCCATACCGAACGCGAATGCTGCGCCAGCTTCAGAGACCGACAAGGCTTTCGTTGGAAAGGTCTCGCAGGGTGGCGCGTACGAAGTGGCAGCGAGCAAACTGGCTGAGCAGATGGCGACCAGCCAGAAGGTCAAGAATCTTGCGCTGACCGAGGTGCAAGACCATGACCAGGTCAATATGAAGCTGAAGAAGCTTGCCGCCGCCCACCAGATTCCTGTAGCGCCCAAACTGAATGACGAGTTCCAGCAGCGGCTGGACAAATTGAAAGCTGTTTCCGGGCCGGCCTTCGATGCCGCCTACATTACCGACATGCAGCAGATTCACGACAAGGACGAGAAACTGTTCGCGCAGGAAAACATTGATGGTTCAGCTGACTTCAAGCCTTTCGCGTACGAGACAGACAACATCGTAAAGCGTCACATCAGTGCGCTGCATGATGTCGACGGCGAGTAGGTGGCTCTGGGCACATGGACGATCTTCTCGCCGGTGTGCCCGGTCCTCCTACGATCTCGCGTACGCGGCCGACCCGTTCACCATTGACGCCCCGACCGAAGTCGGAGGGACCTGCATTTACCAGGGCTGTCCGGCAGCCCCCGGGAGTGCAGATTCAGTTGATTCCGCTGCGTTTCCTCCAGGGCGACACGTCACCTTCTGGCTCCCCTGCGCTCAGCGCGACGACGCATCGGACACGAGGCGGGCTGTACCGCATCGCGGCTGAGCCTTACAGTGGAGTGGATGGCCGCTACTCCCAGATCCACTGAATTGACCGGGTTTGAACCGAACCGGACCGAATTTTTGCGCCTGGCGCGCACGCACACACTGGTTCCTGTTGTGCGGCGGCTGACCGCTGATCTTGAAACGCCGGTCTCTGCTTTCCTCCGGCTGGCTGCGAACGAGCCGGAATGCTTTCTGCTGGAATCAGTGGAGGGCGGTGAAAAAGTCGGCCGCTATACCTTTATCGGTGTCCGGCCCTACCAGCGAGTGGTTGCTCGCGGACGCACCCTCGATGTCTACCATGGCAAACGAAGGACCACAGTGGAGGCCGATGTCTTTGCGTTTCTTAAGGAGGCATTGTCTGGCCACAAGCCCGCGCGTATTGCCGGGCTGCCGCCTTTTACTGCCGGAGCTGTCGGATTTTTCGCCTATGATGTCGTGCGCCAGATCGAGCAGCTGCCGTCGACAGCAGACGATGATCTGCAGCTTCCCGATGCATGCCTGATGTTCTTTCATGACGTACTCGCGTTTGACCATGTGAAGAAGGAAATTCTGCTGGTTGCCACGGCTGATCTGACGGTCACGAAGGCAGGCGCCGCGTATGCAGATACAGTCAAAAGGCTACGTTCGCTTGAGCGCCGGCTGGCGCGCGCGCTTCCTCCGCAGAAGAACACCAAAGCGAAGAGCGGGGCGACAGGAAGGCTAGCGATCACCTACCGGACTTCGAAGAAAAACTTCCTTGCGGCAGTACGCAGGACCAAGGAATATATCGCCGCCGGTGATGTCTTCCAGGCTGTTCTATCGCAGCGTTTCGAGGTGAAGCCGGAGGCCGATCCCTTCTCCATTTACCGCGCGCTGCGCATCGTCAATCCATCACCCTACATGTACTTTCTTCGCTGCGGAGTAACCAGAAATTCTAAGGTGAAGACCGCGAAAGCGAAAGAATCTTCGTCGTTTGAGATGCTCGGTTCTTCGCCTGAACTGCTGGTGCGCGTCAGTGGCATGGGCAGCGGAGGCAAGGTGGAATATCGCCCGATCGCCGGCACCCGTCCACGTTCGGCGAACGAAGAGGAAGACAACCGTATAGCAGAGGGACTCCTCGCGGATGAGAAAGAGCGGGCTGAGCACGTGATGCTGGTTGACCTGGGTCGCAATGATGTCGGACGTGTTTCGGAGTTCGGCTCAGTACGCGTGAAAGACTTCATGTATGTCGAGCGCTACTCGCACGTGATGCACCTGGTGAGCGCCATCGAGGGCAAACTGCGGAAAGGCTTATCCGCGGTCGATGCCTTCCGCAGCTGCTTCCCGGCAGGTACGCTTTCGGGTGCACCCAAGATCCGCGCTATGGAGATCATCGAAGAACTGGAACCGACGCGCCGCGGGCTGTACGGCGGCAGTGTGCTCTACGCCGATTTCAGTGGAAATCTCGACTCCTGTATCGCCATCCGCAGCATGCTGGTACAAAACGGGACGGGCTACATTCAGGCCGGGGCGGGGATCGTGGCGGACTCGGTACCGGAGAAAGAATACGAGGAGTCGATCAACAAGGCTCAGGCCGTGATCCGGGCGATCGAGCGTGCACGGCGTTCGTGAGGTGCACGCCAGGCCAGGGATTGTGGTGATGTGAAGATTCTGTGAAAGCAGGAGATCGGGGGCTGTAGAGACGGCCCGGAGTGAAAGAATGCGAGCTGCCGACTTTGCCCGTTCTGCATCCACCTACAAGTCACTTCAAGGAGAATAATAATGGCCGATTTAGAAGCATTAAAGCAAAAGTATGCGCCCGTTGTTGCCACGATCCAGGAGTTCAGCGCAGAAGGCGCCAAGGTTGAGGACGAAAGCCTCGCAGGCGACAAGCTGCACCTTAAGGCCACAGTGCCTTCACAGGTGATTGCCAACCGTGTCTGGGATTCGATCAAGGCGGTCGATGCATCCTATGCCGACCTGCAGCATGAGATCGTCACCACCGGTGGCGCGGAGCAGCCGTACACCATTCAAAGCGGCGATAATCTTTCGAAGATCAGCAAGAACTTCTATGGTTCGCCGAACCACTACCAGAAGAT
Source organism: Acidobacteriaceae bacterium (assembly GCA_963692885.1). GTDB lineage: Bacteria > Acidobacteriota > Terriglobia > Terriglobales > Acidobacteriaceae. The sequence continues at coordinate 3,866,069 of OY843586.1, read as the reverse complement.
CGCTGAAGCGAATGGCATCGATAATCCTGACAAGATCCAGGCAGGACAGCAGATCAATCTGCCCGTACTCTCGTAGGATCTCTGCCTATGGCGTCAACTTACGTTCCTGAAAACCTGGAGTGAAACTGCTCCGGGTTTTTATTTGTGTAATCTAGCTACCGCCATGGTTGCTTATACTCATGCGAATGCAGAGGACTACTTCAGCAGTCCGAAGACGGCTACGCCATTCGGTGTCCCGACGAAGACCCGGCCATCGACGACGATCGGCGTCGAAAAGTGAAAGGGCGCGCCCAGGGTGTCGCGACCATTCGGAGCCTGGCTGCTGTTGTAGATTTCATCTGAAACATCGTTTGCCTTGTAGGCGTGTAAGACCTCAGGCTTCGCTGCGTCGAGCGCCCACACAATGCCATTTTTCGTCCCATTTGCGGAGATGACAGGGATTGGTCCTGTGTAGCCGAAGAACGTAGAAGGCGACTGCGGCGGCGCGCTCGTGATCCTGGCGTCCGCAAGAGTGAAGGTCAGCATGTGACCATAGTTGACGCCGAAATAAATGGTCCCGTTGAAGTAAACAGGCGTCGCATAGCTTCCCCGCGGGAGAACGCCGTCAAGCTCCTGATACACGACGCCGCCATGAGGATGGAACTTGCCAAGATTCGCAAGGTCGTTGAGATAGACATCGCCCTCTTTGGAAGCAGTGACAGAGAGGTTCCAGATTTTTCCTTTGGCATCTTTCAGCGGAGGCAGTAACAGGACCCCGCTCGATCCGAAGTCGAGATCGTTGTTGATCTCGTTGTAGGTGTTATTGGGTGCGTAGTAGTCGGCAACGACAGGCTTGCCGGCCACGGTGTCGAGCTTGAAGAGCGTATTGCCGTAATCGCCATGGCTGGGATTTCCCGCGACATCGAAGGTCGTATCGAAGGTGCCGTTTCCATCCACGATGTAGACCTTGCCTTCGCTGTCGACAGCAGGGGCGCCGCCGCTCATCCAGATGCCGCCCTCGTGGCCGTTGGGCGTGACATTCAGAACACCCGTTTGTTTGAGCGTTGCGGCAGAGTAGGCGATGACCCAGCCGGTGTAGGGACGCACATCTCCGCGCGACGACCAGGTTGTGTAGATGGTATTGTTCGCGAGTAGAAGACCGGCTCGATGGATGTATTGCTTAGGGTCGAAAATCACGACCCCGTCTGAGCTGTTATCGCCCGTACCAGGATAGCTGGCTGTGATTTCGGCTGGCCCATCGAATAGCTCGGCGCCGGTCAGCAGGTCAAGGGCGTGCAGACGCTGGTGGTACTTCCCGGCCGTATCGATCGAGGCGGCGACGGCGTAGATGCCGCCGTCAGGCCCAGCGGAAAGATTGATGACCGGTGTGGCCGTGATGCCCAGCTCAGTGGTCTCGCCAACGTTGGTGGCTGGAGCAGGTTTTTCGCTTTTGCCCAGCAGCGAAATCTTCCACACCTGCCGTCCCGTGTCGAGGTCGATTTTGTAGAGGCTGTCATGCTCGGTTGCCGCGAAAAGGTAATGGTGTTTTAAGGTTCCTGTGGTCTCAGCTATGTAGAGCGGCTGGGCATGCACTTTGCCGTCAAGGGTATAGAACGCAGTCTTACCGAACTGTTCCTCGTTGACATTGCTTTGAGTCAGCGTGGTTTCACGCGCGTTCAGTCCGCTTCGCCGGTTGTCATAGTGGTAGGTGAGGACCGAGGCGTCGATGGTGGTCGCTGGAGGAAGCGATGGACTCGCCTGGGAGAAGACTCCCGGCGGTACGTCGGCGAGGAGGATGAGAAGCGGGAGGAAGCGTACGAAACTGGCCATGGAGATCACCCCTTTTTGAAGTGGGGCCCGGCTGCACGGCCAGTCTAGCAGGGATTTTCTGCAACAGCCACCGTTATCGCACGCCACGCCGTGGCCTTGGTTAATGGAGCGCCGCTTATGCAGGCGACGGTACACTGAACAGAGCCATGATCTTCGTTCTCGACAACTACGATTCGTTTACCTACAACCTGGTGCAGTACATGGGCGAACTGGGTGCGGAGATGACCATCCGGCGCAACGACGAGCTCAGCGTGGACGAGGTTGAGGCCCTTGAGCCGGTGCGGATTCTACTGTCGCCCGGGCCCTGCACGCCGCAGGATGCCGGTATATTGATTCCACTTATTCAGCGATTCGCCGGGAGGGTGCCGATCCTGGGCGTCTGCCTTGGCCACCAGGCGATCGGCGCGGCCTTTGGCGGGGATGTGGTCCGCGCGCCGCAATTGATGCATGGCAAGACAAGCGCTGTCGATCATGATGGCAAGTCGATTTTTGCGGGAATCGACAGTCCCATGACATGTACGCGCTATCACTCGCTCATTGTTGCGGAAGACACATTGCCGGGCGAGCTGGAGATTTCGGCGCGGTCAAGAGACGGAATCATCATGGGGCTGCGGCATCGCGAGTATCAGGTAGAAGGTGTGCAGTTTCATCCGGAGAGCGTGCTTACGCAGGATGGAAAGCGGCTGATCAAGAATTTTCTCGAGTTGTGAAGAGGCGGGTGGATGATCGATGTAGAACATTGTTCACCAATCGCCAGGTGTAAGATCACGCTGAATGCTCGAACTTGCTAATGTCGGTATCCCAGCGGTGGTCATCATCCTCGCAGCCGTGTGGAATCATGCCTATGACAGCAAGATGGAAGACCGCCTGACGACGCGGATGGATTCGGGCTTTCAGCGGGTCGAGAATCGCCTGCTGGTGATGGAAGGCGAATTACGCAGCCTTCATTCGATGGCGGGTGAGTCCAGAGGCAAGATCGAACTCCTGGAGAAGCAGGCTGCTCGCAAATAGCCAGGGTGCGACGATAATGGCGGGGATGGAGAACGCATGTCCTTCGGCTTCGCCCAGGACGAGACATCCGGGTTAGTCGCCGACTGCACCACTTGTTGCTGGATCAGAAAACGCTCCACTGTACTGCGCTGCACTCGAAGTGACCATTTAAAACGCGTTAGCCTCTGGGCGCTTGCACAATCGCCAAACACGCTCCGGCCGAGTTGACGATGCAGGACACTGAGAGGTCCTAAAGCCCAGCGTCTCAGGCGGGCTTGCGGCATTCAACGCCGAGGCAGTTTTCCCAACGTCCCAGGTCTTCGACTTCCTGGAACCTGGGGTCGGGATTATCTCTGAAGCGGGCGCGGCGGATCGCCGTAAAGCCGGCCGCTTCGAGCTCGCGGGCCATGTTCTTGTAATCCCACATCCACAGGTGGGCGCTGCGGCCGAAGAGCAGTTTCATGATGCCGGAAGCGCCGCCTTTCTGCTCATCCACGCCCAGGTAGGAGTCGCGCATAAACCGGCTGGCAGCTTCGCTGTCCGGTGAGTCGATGTAGCTTCTGGCGAGCCATTCCAGGTCGGGCAGCACGAAACGGAAAGTGCCGCCGGGAACGAGGTAGGCGTGGACGTTGCGCAGCGTCTGCCGGAATTCATTCAGCGCAAGGTGTTCGAGCACGTGCGAGCAATAGACGCCGGCGGCCGAATTTGGAGCGACGGGCAGACCCTTGATGACGTCGCCGTAGCGGATGTTTGCCGGGTAGTCCGGGAAGCCGCGTTTGAGCAGCATGGGCTTAAGGAATGGCAGGTTCTTCTCCATCCAGAAGGCTGGTCCAGCGTCGAAATTCTGCCATGCAGGCGGGGCGCAGAGGCCGCAGCCAAATTGCACATAGCTCCCTTGCGCTGCTCTGCCCGTTGCCGGTATGTCGCCATCTGCGGTCGTAACTGGTGCCGTTCCCATCTACCCTCATCTCCAGGCTGCGCGGCGTGCTGTACCAGCCGGCGCATACAATACAACTTGAGCATAACCGTTGAAAATGCGTCGGCCAAATTCTGTCAGTGCAGGTCCGGATTCTGTCTGTGCAGAAGAAAAGTGTTTCATGCACACGAAGCAGGCAAGATGCCCCTTTTGCAATCCGCAATCGAGGGGCGCTGCAGGCCTACAGAAATACTGGCCATCCGCATTTAAAGAACGCTCCAGAGTGTCACTGTCGCGACTTGCCCGCTGGCAGGTCGCCGTGCTGCTGGTGAGTGGGTCGGCATTCCCGCTGGCAGCCCAGCAGGCGGCGCCGATCGGGCGTACCAGCGCGAAGGAAGTGCAGGTCTCCGGCGCAGTCCAGGTGCATGATGGCCAGATGCTTCTGGGCAATGGCAGTGCGATCACGGCGGGCGAGCAGCCGGTAAATATCACGTTGACGCGGGGCGGCTCGCTGCGCCTGTGCGCGACGACTGCAGTCCATCTTTCGCATGACAAAAGCATCGACGCGCAGGATTCGACTGCACTCATGATGGCTCTCGACCGGGGCGCGATTGAAGCAAACTACGAGACAGGCAAATATTCTGATGTACTGCTGACGCCGGATCTGCGCATCCTGATCTCCGGGCCGGGACACGCTGACTTGAAGATCAGGGTGAATGCGAAGGGCGATACCTGCATCGATAACCATGGTGCGAATGCGCCGTATGTGACGGTGACGAGCCAGATGGATGGCGGCCTGTACCGCATCAAGCCGGACCAGCACGTGACGCTGGAGCATGGTGGGCTGCAGGATGTCATCGACACAGAGACCGAGCCATGCGGGTGCCCGGCACAGGCGCCGGCGATCGCGGATGTGGGCAACTCCACGCACTCTGCGCAGGCAGCCGCGAACCCCTTTCCGCTGGCCCAGAGCGAAGGACTGGCACCTGCTCCAGCACTGCCGACGACGCCCGTGGTGCCGTCGGGCGAAGTGCATGCGCAGGTGAGTGTGCCGCTGGTCTTTAACGGCAATGACGGCAATGGCAATGCGCCGCCTGTGGTGCCGGCTGCTTCTGCTGACGCGCAAACGTCTACGCCTGCAGGGAATAGTGGGAACAGGTCACCTGCCGCCCCGCCTGCCAATGCGCCGCAGCAGACGGGTATCTTCCATAAGCTGGGTCACTTCTTCGCGAAAGTTTTCGGGAAAGGTTAGGGACCACGCTTCGTTGTATTGAAGCCTAGCCCAGCTTTGCGGCGGTCAGGAGGCGATTATTTTCGGTCTTGACGGTGTCGGCGCAATCGGTCATGGCGATGGTTTGCGGAACATCGGAAACGTTATTCGAGACCTCCGCATTGGCGACATTTCTCAGCACGATCGCGGACGGTTGATGGCTGGAGGAACTGGCGACGCTGGCCATGCCGGCACGCTGCTTCTGCGAGGAAGGCATGTGTCCGAGGATATTTTCATCGATGACCAGGTCATCCACGCCATCGGCGAAAATGGCAGTCCGATTCGTGCGATAGAACGTATTGTTCTGGATGCGCACCCCACTATTCATGGCATGCGGCCTGGCCTCACTTTCAGAAGCACTACTGCCCGGCCTGAGGAGTGAAGCATCGATGGAGATCATGCCCTGGCGATTGGGGATGCCGATCGCGCAATTCTCAAACGAATTGGAGCGGATGCTGATGTGTTGAATCGTCGGGCCCTGCCAGGCCTGCACTTCAGGCGCAAGGTGAATTGCTTCTGCCCAGCAGCCCTGAAACGTGCTGTTGACGATCTCTGCCCGGGCATGCAGGGTGAGGCCCCTGCCGAGAGTGTTGGTGATTGCAGCTTCGTCAATGGTGATGCGCGGTGCGTAGACTACTCCGCAGACCAGCGTACCGGGAACAATGACTGGCGAAAGCGTCTCCGACAGGCCGAGCTTCGCGCCTTTCGCATGGGGCTCAAGGGTGGTGACGCCAATCTCGCCAAGCAACTGGAGAGTTGTGGGCGTGGAGAACTGAACGAAATCGCCGGGCCCGGGCAGTTCCCACGGCTCCAATAATTTTCCACTCGCTCCTGCGATGACGATGGCGCGGTCGTCCGGGCGCTCGATGATCTTCCAGTAAGGCTGATGAATGTTGATTGCATCTCCGCCGATACCGGTAAAGTGGACGTCTTTAAGGGTGACTTTGCCATGGCTGTTGCTGCAGTGCAGACCATCGCCACCGGTGGCGAGTAGAGCAGGTGCGCGCTGTGCGGAGGCTGGTTCGACGGAGATGCCGTCGAGGCGAAGATCGCGGCAGCCGCGCACCAGGAAAGCGGTGGATGGGGCGTGCCGGATGGTGATGTCTTCGAGCAGGATGTTTTCGCAGGCGTCGATCCGGAAGCAGGCCATTGATCCGGTGGCATGCAGCAGCACCAGGCGCATGCCGGGACGGACTGCGCCGGAAGCGGATGAAGTGATGCGCAGGCGCTGCGGCTGGACAAGGGCGACCGATGTAGAGATGCCACGCGTGTGTACGTGACCTGGCGCCGGTCTGGCGCCGGAGATGTCGAACTCGGCAAAGCCGGTGATGGTCTCTGATCCAGTGACGGGAAAGGCTTCGTCGATGTCGATGGTGAACGATTGCGGATCTGTTTCGCGGACGACACCCTGCGAGAAAGCAGGCCGCTCCCAGTCCACTTTCATGTCGTGGATCGCAACGTCCCTGCTGGCACGGAAGCCGAACGGCACAGTGTCACCCGAGAACAGGAGTTCGGCATTGTTGGCGTAGATTTCAATTCCCTGGAAGCCGGAAAACTGCATGGCAGTGTCGCTGGAAGGAGCGAAGCGATACTTGCCGGCAGGGAAGACAAGACGGGCATTTTCCCGCGCAAGCGAAGCAATGGCTGCCCTGACCGCTGCTGTCGAATCCTGTTCTCCCTTGGGATCTGCGCCAAACTCGGCAACTGATGCCCGATGCGATAAAGCATTGCCCCGCAGTTTTGACGGAAGCAGTGCACCTGCACCCAGGGCGAGCGTCGCCTGTAGAAAGGCTCGCCGATCAAGGGTTCGAACGATCGATTGCATAAAATCCTCTGCCCGCTTTATGGTTCGTGGATTGCTCACGCAACGCTGGCAGCAAGCCTGCTCCTGCGGCAAGTGAGCATGTACAACTCATGCGCCATGACTATAACGGACGGGGTCCAGAGCCACCATACCTAATGCTTGCCTGCGCTACAATTTAACTTTGGTCGTAGGGCCGCGATCGCAGAACAGTGCTCTTCAGGGGAGTTGCCGCTGGTATGCTGGGCAATCGTACCGGGCGGTCTCTGCCATAGGCGGCATCCAAAGATCGACAGAAGAATTTCAAGTGAATGCAAGGTAAGGAGCAACATCTTTTATGGCGATTCCCGCCACACAAATGCGTCCGGGCATGATCATCAAGCACAATAATGAGCTCCACACGGTCTTTGCCGTGGAGCACCGAACGCCGGGCAACCTGCGTGCCTTTATCCAGGCTAAGCTGCGCAACCTGCGCACCGGTGCGATGTTCGAGCACCGCTTTCGCTCCCCCGACCCGATTGAACGGGTGATCGTCGACGAGATTCCGATGGAATTTCTCTACAACGATGGCGACGACTACTACTTCATGAACACCGAGAACTACGAGCAGTTGAATCTTAAGCGGGATACGCTCGGTGACTCGGTCGAGTACCTGATTCCCAATCTGCAGATCAATGTCTCGATCTTCGACGGCGTACCGGTCGGTATCGAACTGCCGCAGATGGTGGTGATGACGGTGATTGAGACGGAACCTGGCCTGAAATCGGCTACGGCGTCGTCGGTGACCAAGCCGGCAAAGATGGAGACGGGACTCGTCGTCCAGGTGCCGCCGTTTATCAATGAGGGCGAGAAGATCCGGGTCGATACGGCAGAAGGCGCTTACCTGAGCCGGGCGTAAACTTCTCGAATTGTAAAAAACGAAGACGCAGCTTCGGCTGCGTCTTTGTTTTTGCGGTAAAACCAGTTCGAATCACGGGTTCCCGATACATCGAGGGGGTCACCAAGTACATCCATAGTGGCAGTCGTGATGGGTTGCCGGTGCCTTGTCAAGAGCCTATACTCAGCAGGTTTGGGTGAATCCAAACATTGCCACGTAGCTTGCTGACCATCTTTGGTCCAGGAGCTACTTGTTTGCAGTCCTTGCCACACCCTGTCGTGTGGCTGCTTCCGATGTACCATGCCGTACTCGGCCCAACGATTTGTAGTTGAACTGGAGATTTGTATGCAGACACTCACACTTGAGCAGGAAATCAACCCCTGGGAAGCCCAGGCTGCTCGCTTCGACTTTGCCGCCCGTAAGCTCAACCTGGACGAAGGTATCTGGAAAGTGCTGCGCTATCCGCAGCGCGAGATCATCGTTCACATCCCGGTCACGATGGACGACGGCAAGATCGAGGTTTTTACCGGATTCCGGGTTCAGCACTCGATGGCACGGGGCCCGGGCAAGGGCGGTATCCGCTACTCGCCCGATGTGACGCTTGATGAAGTACGCGCGCTGGCCAGCTGGATGACGTGGAAGTGCGCAGTCGTGAACATCCCATTTGGAGGCGCCAAGGGAGGAGTGATCTGCGATCCAAAGAAGATGTCGCTCGGTGAACTGGAGCGCATGACGCGCCGCTACACGTCGGACATCATCGAATTTATCGGACCGGAGAAAGATGTACCGGCGCCGGACATGAATACCAATGAACAGGTAATGGCATGGATCATGGATACGTATTCCATGCACATGCGTCAGACTGTAACCAGCGTTGTTACAGGAAAACCGCTGAACATCGGCGGCTCGCGCGGCCGTCGCGAGGCAACTGGCCGCGGCATCAGCGTGGTCTGCGATGAGGCGTTGAAGTATTTGAATATGCAGCGCGAAGGCTGCCGCGTCGTCATCCAGGGTTTTGGCAACGTGGGTTCAAATGCAGCGAAGCTGATGATGGAAAAGGGCTACACCATCGTCGGCATTGCGGAGTTCGATGGCGGCCTGTTCAATAGCCGCGGCATCGATATTCACCAGTTGCTCGAGTATCGCCAGAGGAATGGCACGATCCTCGGCTTCAAGGGTGCCGAAGCGGCGGATTCTTCCGAGTTGATCGTCTCTGATTGCGAGATCCTGATTCCTGCAGCGACGGAAAATGTCATCACCAGCCGCAATGCTGATCGTATTCGCGCAAAGATTGTCTGCGAAGGCGCGAATGGTCCGACAACGGCCGTAGCCGACGAGATACTGGAAGACAAAAAGGTTTTCATCATCCCCGACATTCTTGCGAATTCCGGCGGGGTGACTGCTTCGTATTTTGAGTGGGTGCAGGACCGGCAAGGCTACTTCTGGAAAGAGTCGGTCGTCAATGAACAACTGGAGAGCATCCTCGCTGAGAGCTTCGACGACGTTGTTCGCTATGCAGAAGCCCACGCCGTGAACAACCGCATTGCGGCATACATGCTGGCCATCGACCGCGTCGCCTTCACCATCAAGCAGCGCGGGATCTACGCCTAGCTGACACTGCCGCCGGCAGCCCTGCGCGGGCAGATGCTCGCCGTATGAGCGTCGATTTTAAAGACAGAGGGAAGTAGTACCTCCCTCTGTTTTCAATATGCACGTGTGGCAACACCGCACGCCGCGCAGGTGCCGCCGGAGGCAAGATTCGGTAGCAAGTTGTTTTCGATGGCATAAGAGACAGGCGTCCTGCTATGCTGCGCACGATTGACTAAATTTTGCGCGTTGATTGCCTGGTGTTTTTATGTTTCGCTGCCTTGGTTCTTTTCTTCTGCTGTCCAGTCTTCTTTCTGCCGGTGCTGCTCAAGCACAAACCGCTACGAACACAACTGTAACGACTGCGCCCTCCAGCGGCGCATACGGCACAGGGATTGTTGTCTCAGCGGGGGTAGGTTCAACTTCTGCGCCCTTCACTACTGCTGCAGGAGCCGTTGTTCTGCCGACGGGCACCGTCCGTTTTCTGGATGGTACAACGCCTTTGAACGCCACGCCGGCTGCATTGGCCTCAGGTCCAGCCTTCAACACGAGTACATTCAGTAGCGTTTTCGGATCCGTGGACGCAGCCTTCAGTTCGCTATTTAAGACCGGGCAGGTGGGTGTGGACCTGAACGGTGACGGTGTACAGGACCTGCTTGTTCTCGGTGGGAACTCAGCCGGCACCGTCGAGGACGTCCAGACCTTCCTGGCGAACACCAGCGGCGGGTACACGGCTTCTGCCTTGCAGACCCTTACTGTCCCTGCTTCTGCTGTAAACGTCTCCTTCTTCGTGGGCGATCTGAACGGGGATGGCAAGCCTGACCTGCTGCTCGGCGGTTCGGTGGCTTACGGCAATGGCGATGGGACCTTTCAGCAGCCTGTGGCTCTTAGCTTTCTCGCTTCCGGTTACAGCGACACCTTCGCTGGCGACGTTAACAGCGACGGCAAGCCGGATATTCTCGCGTTGAATACAGTGCCGGGTGGACTGGATGGTAACCCTTACACGTTGCAGGTGACAGTGTTTGCCAACCAGGGAAGCGGCAACTTTCAGTCACTTGGCACATTCCCGGTGGCATCGTCGCAGGTGGTTGAGATGGCTTCACTGGCGTCGCTTGAAGTTGTCGATGTGAACGGCGATGGCAAGGCTGACCTGGTGGCACAGGCCTATTTCTTACCGCCAGTCCAGGCAGCGCAGCGGGCGACGGTTGCGGTCTCCTTGAACAATGGTGATGGAACGTTTGCAGCGCCCGTACAGGCCAGCTATACCCCTCAGCAGAACGGCGGGAGTATCGAACTCGAGAATGTACGGGTGGGAGACTTTAACAACGACGGCAAGATGGATCTGCTGCTTATGTATCCTGCGTACTGGATGCTGAACTTTACGCAGCCTTTCGTCTTCCTGCCCGGCAATGGGGATGGCACGTTCGGAGCCGAGACGGATTCGGTGATTACGACACCTTATGTAAGCAGCGGAGCGGCTACAGGGCAACCTCCAGCTGGTCGGGCGGATGTTATCGATGTGAATCTCGACGGAAACCTGGACGTGGTGTTCGGGAGCGGGGCAGTTGTGCTTGGAGATGGAACAGGTCGCTTTACTTCTGGTGCGCCTTTCATCACAGTACCTGACAACACAGCTAGTCCAGACGAGATACCGCTTGCCCACCTGGCGCTCGTAAAAGCCGCAGGCGCTGCGTATGCATCCTTTGTGTTCGTTTCATCCATAGTTGCCACGCACAACCTGGTGACTGCGGCGAGTCTGCCGGCCTTGACACTGGCTCCGGGCACACATTCGATCACTGCGCAGTATTCGGGCGACAGTCACTACGCGGCGAGTACGTCCGCCCCATCGGTGGTGACAATCACGCCATCGACTTCAGCCACAATCGCAGTCACGCCGTCTGCGAATCCATCGTATTCCGGGCAATCGGTAACTTTCTCGATTGTGATTGGTGGATCGGGTATAACGCCAACGGGTACGGTAACCCTGCAGGCTATGGCGCCACCTGCCGGCACAAACGCAAATCCGCAACCGGCGCCTACCGGAACCGCAACCCTTGATGCGAGTGGCAAAACAACAATCACTGTGTCATTTTTGAATGTCTTTAATACCCCACTGATCTTCACCTACAGCGGGGATGCGAACTACTCACCGGTCATGACAGAGGCAAGTCAGCTGGTCAATTCGACTTTCAGCGTAGTCTACGATCTGACGATTCCGACTATCTCTGCATCCTCCAGTCCATCTGCAACTACGCCAATCAGCGTCACCGGCGTGGCCGGGTTCAGTGATACGGTGACGCTGGGCTGCAAAGACCTGCCTGCGAATCTCACGTGTTCATTCAGTCCCGCAAGACTGAATATTTCGGGGGCGACTCCCCAGAGTTCAACACTCACAATCTCGAATGCGGGAAGCGCCACTGCATCCCTGGCTGAGCCGCTAACAGGCAGTAGTCTAGGACTGTTCACCTGCGGCATTTTTGCTGGAAGCGTTCTGCTGCTATGGCCTGGAAGGCGGCGGGCGCTCTGGAAAGCAGGCTGGTTCGTCGTTGCATTCGCGAGCTTACTGCTGTTGCCAACAGGTTGCGGCGGGAATAAAAGCAGCACCAACTCGTCAGGAAATCTCCCTGCAGGAACGTACCCTTTCTATGTCACGGCAACTGCCGGCACAGTGCAGCTGGAATATAACTACATGCTCCAGGTGCAGTAGGCGACATCCTCAGCGGTGTGTCGTTATCAAGGCCTTAAGGGGCAGCGGCTATTGCTGATGAGCCACTGCGTGCAATAATCAGCAGTCGTGGATGGATCGGCTCTTTTCACTGCCTTGGGGTTGGACGGAATGCGCAACTTGTTCTGCACAGTGTTGTTGTTTTCTTTTTTCACGGCTCTTCATGGTCAGTCAACGCAAGGCTCTCCGCCGGCGATTACCGGCATCTCGCATGTGACCTTGTATGCCGATGACTTTTCTCAGTCAAGCAAGTTCTATGCAGGCCTGCTTGGCTGGGCGCAGGTGCCGGCGGGAACATCGAGTGCCGGGGTCCGTTTCTATGCCAACCATCTGCAGTACGTTGAGCTGCTGTCCCCACCGCAGGCCGGCCAGGCTGACCGCCTGGACAGTGTCGCATTTCTAACGGCGAATGCTGAGAAGCTGCGTCAGTACCTGGGCGCGCATGGAATAAATGTACCGCACTCAGTTACAGATGAGAACGATGGTAGTCGAAGCTTCCTGGTGCGTGATCCGGAAGGCAATAAGGTCGTGTTTACGCAGGCAGGCATGCACCCGCTGGCAGCACCGAAGAATGTCTCCGCACGCTTAAGTACGCATATTATGCACGCAGGCTATCAGGTGCACGATCGGGCGGCGCTTGATCACTTCTACAAGGACATTCTGGGCTTTCATCTTTACTGGCAGGGTGGCGCGAAGGAGGGCGGTCCCATTGACTGGGTGATGATGCAGGTCCCGGACGGGACTGACTGGATCGAGTACATGTTGTATCTGCAGAATCCTCCGTCACGCGAAGCCCTGGGCAGCGCCAACCATATCGCTCCGGGCGTTGTGAGTGTGGCCGATCTGCAGCATCGCCTGGAGCAGCGAGGATGGGTCGCGCCTGCCGGAAAAAATCCCCAGGTGCTGGGCGTTGACGGCAAGCTGCAACTGGATCTGCATGATCCTGATGGCACACGCGTCGAGTTCATGGAATTCCTGCCAGTAAAAAAGCCTTGCTGCTCACCCTATACCGGCAAGCAACCTACGGCGTCGAACGCCTGGTAAGTCGCGTTTGCCTCCTGCCGCCCCTGCTCACCCAGCACACAAGACCGTATGCCGGGGTCCCGATCTGCGCGCAGCCGCCTCAGAAGGGCAGTCTGCACAGGGTCGAAAACTTTCGGCCCGCTGGCACTGGAGTGAAAGTCAATTGAGGGATCGCCGTCATTCCTGCGGCTCTTTCGTGAATACTTCTCGTTGGGCTTCTTCGAGGAAATGATGAGCATACTGCAACGTAGACTTGGCGCGAAGGGCCCCGAGGTTTTTCCCATTGCACTCGGCTGTATGGGTATGTCGGGCATGTATGGGCAGAGTGATGACCGGGAGAGTATTGCGACCATTCATGCGGCGATTGATCGTGGTGTAAACCTCATCGATACAGGCGATTTTTATGGAATGGGCCACAATGAAATGCTGATTGGCCGGGCGATTGAAGATCGCCGCGACAAGGTATTGTTGTCAGTGAAGTTCGGCGCGATGCGTGATCCGCGCGGTGGATGGAGCGGGTACGATGCGCGCCCGGCCGCTGTCAAAAATTTTCTGGCCTACAGTCTGCAGCGGCTTGGTGTGGAGTATGTCGATATCTATCGTCCGGCTCGCCTTGATCCACGTGTGCCGATTGAAGAAACGGTGGGGGCGATTGCCGACCTGATCAAGCAGGGATATGTGCGCCAGATCGGACTGTCTGAAGTAGGTGTTGAGACGATCAGGCGGGCAAACGCGGTGCATCCCATTGCAGATCTGCAACTGGAGTATGCCCTTGTGACGCGCAAGCCCGAGGAGCAGATTCTGCCGGCTACGCGCGAGTGCGGAATGAGCATCACCGCGTATGGCGTACTGTCGCGAGGATTGCTGGCAGGCAGCGTTCCCGCGAAGGGGGACATGCGGGCGTTCCTGCCCCGCTTCAAAGGTGCGAATGGTGAGCAGAATCGTAAGTTCGTGGAGGGCCTGGCGACTCTTGCGCAGCAGCTTGGCACTACACAAACGCGCCTGGCAATCGCATGGGTTTTGGCGCAGGGACAGGATCTGCTGCCGACCATTGGCGCGCGCACCCGAACGCAGTTGGAGGAGGCCCTAGGCGCTGTCGAATTGGAGTTGTCCCCGGAGCAGTTGCAGCAGCTGGAGAAGCTCGCAGCCGACGCGCCGCTTGCCGGAATGCGCTATGACGAAGGACAGATGAAGGCGTTGGACAGCGAGAAGTGAGGGAATCGCGAGCGGGCGAGCTGAAAGCCTTAGATAAAGGTTTTCAGCTTGGCCTGGCGGACCATTTCTATGAGCATTTTGCGCGTGTCAGAGGCCGTCGTGACTTCGTGAAGAAAGTTGATGCGCGTGCCCTTCATACCATCCTTGGTTTTGAGGCGAAGCGTAAACCCGAGACGGTCGATTGAGGTCATGGTGGCGTCGCTTGCCGCGATGCCACCATCAAGACGGGCGAGCAGAACCATTGACGAAACGTGGTCCTGATTCATGTGCGAGAGGATCCCTGCAGCTGAATCGGCAAGTGGATCGGGCGCGGCGGCCTGATAGTCCGAGGCTTTCACCCAGCCCATCATGCCAAATCCGCCGACATAGTAAATCTCGACTAACTGCAGCCGGCAGAAACCGAAATCCGCGAAGTCAACCCAGTAGCGGCTATTCTCATGGCGCGCCAGGTAGAGCTCGCGAACTTCAGCCACTTCCTCCATGGGCACCGGTTCGGCATTTCCGATAAGTGTCGCGCGCGCGGCGCCAAGCGGATCGCCGTCATTGCTCTTCTGTTCAATAAAAAGACTGGCACGCGAATCGGTCTTGAGGTTCTGCGTGTGCATGGCCATATTACTGATCAGGAATAGCGGCCGTCCCACGTCATCAAGCGCGAATGGCATGAGTGAGCCAAAGGGAAAGCCTGGATGCTTGCGCGACATAGTCGACAGTGTGGCAGTGGAAGTATGCGCTACAAGCGTGCGGACGCGTTCCGCATAGGTAGGCTCAGGGAGTGCAGCCGGGACGGGTCCGGAGTATGCATGTTGCCGGGGGAGCGCAGTTGACATCGTTATCCTTGTGCGTCCTATGTTACGCATGGATGGGACGCTTGGCGATAGATGACCTTTGGCGATGAACGACTACGTGCCCCGTGAGCATACAAGTGTTACCAAGGTGCTTCTCGCAGCCTGGTAAATGAGAGGCGGGTATGTGCAGCGGTAGGCAGGGCGTGCATGTCCTGGCCAGGATGATGAGCGCTTTCGTCAGGATCCGTCGCGGCTTTTTTCCTTTGGCTTGATCGTCGAGCGAACGACCATGAAGCGATTCAGAAGGTCGAACCAGAAGGGTGCGCCGAAGGATACGGCGAAGGCGGTGAGCAGCCATCCTGGCCAATGAAAAAGAAGGAGCCGCTGTGAGCGAGGTGCGGCGTCGTACAGGTGCGTCATACCAGGCCATCCGGGAGGAGTGGAGTTCTCATCCTTCTTGTCCCAGCCGATGGGCAGGCCCAGGCGGTCGAGTGTATCCAATTTACGTTTTAGCTCCCGCTCGGCGTGGTCTTTCTGTTCTTCAGGCGACAGGCGCGGATCGACTGGAACGGGTGTCGCATCCTGGGCGCGGGTATATTGCTCGGCAGTGTCGGCGACGGCGGCGGCAAGCGTCTTATCAGAGGTAAGCCGTTTGAAGATGGTTAGCGAATCCGCATTGATGCCGATAGTGACGACAATGCCGATGCAGAAGATGGTGTATTGCGTTCGTCGCTTGTAGGCACCCGAGACGCGGTCCATCGCGCTGTTGTACCAGTCCTCAATGTTCTGGCGGCTGCGTGCAGCGTCAGCACCAGCGGCCTGCACCAGGGAGACGAGTGCGCGACGGACGCCTGGTGGCAATCCGGACGGCTCAGTCTTCAATGCTTCCAGCAGATGCGAGCCCGATGGCTCAGCGTTTGCCGCCCATGCAGGGGATGCGACGGCAGGGGTGAGGGCATCCTGGGTACCGATGCCGGGATTGATCATGTCCATGAGTGCGAGAGCAAAATTGCGCGCAGGAATGTACGCAGGCTTTTCCTTCATGCCCAACTTTGCCAAGAACGGATGAACCTTGCCGCCAAGACTGCGGATCAGGGGATGCTGATACATCTTGCTGGCGAACTGCTCGTCCTCGAGCAGATGAATGATCCCTCTTTCGAGAAAATCTGCGCGTGCTTTCAGAATGGCAGAGATAAGTTCATTTACCGAGGAGCAGATGAGGCTCAGCAGCAGGTAAATAAAAGTAATACCGATAGCGACATCAAGAAATGCAAATCCCATGACTGATCTCCGGTGACGGGGGATAGCGGACAATATCAGTTTTCAGCTTCAGTCGTTCTGATCCTACTCTTCGCGGTGGCGGTTTATGCTTCCTTCTTGAACAAAGAAAAAGCACCCAGCCTTTTGGAGGCTGGGTGCTTGATTGATCCTCGGTATCCATGAGTCAAGCAAGTGGCTCTGTCAGCTCATGATCCGACTGGATTGTTTCGGCGGCGTATCGAACAATGCGATTACGAGCCGACAGTCAACGTTTCCTTTGCTGAAGTAGAAGATGTATCAGTGGACGAGCCTGTATAGACTGCGTAGGTCTGATAGCTTCCCGTTTTGGTAGCTGTTGTGCTGTAGGTCGCGGTGCCCTTTGACAAGCTTAGGGTCGCCAGGACCGACGACCCTAGATATATCTTGACCGACCCCGTTGGTACTGCTCCCGATGAGGCCGCCACAGTCACTTTTGCGGTAACTTTCTGCCCCTTCTTCACTTTTGTAGATGAGAGGGCGACGGCTGTCTTCGTGGCGTACGCAGTGTTTACCACCTTCATGTTGACCGTGTTTGATCTGGACGAAGCGTCTGCGTTACTGCCACTGTAGGTTGCGTAGACGCCATAGGTCGCAGAAGCCAGCGTGACATCTTTGACGGTAAGTGTGGCTTTACCACCGCTCAGGTTTGCCGATCCTAACTTTGTGCTGCCGGCAAAAAAAGTCGCTGTTCCAGTCGGCGTAGCGCCTGATATTTTAGCCACGACAGCGGAGAGAGCGAGAGACTTGCCATCATCCACCTGTGAAGGAGCGGTCAGCTTGGTGGAGGTTGCGATGAGCGGTGTCGCTCGCTCGACCTTCACATTGACGGTATTCGATCTGGAAGAAGCGTCAGTGCTATTGCCACTGTATGTTGCGTAGACACCGTAGGTCACGCAGCCAGGGTGACGTCAGATACAGTAAGGCTGGCTTTACCGCCGCTCAGGTTAGCAGAGCCCAGCCTGGTGCTGCCGGCATAGAACGTCGCTGTGCCTGTTGGCGTTGCGCCCGATGATCGGGCAACGACGGCGGAAAGAGCAAGCGACCTGCCGTCGTCCACCTGGGCCGGAGCCGTCAGCTTTGTGGAAGTCGTGATGAGGGGTGTGGAAGATGCCACCTTGACGACGACTGCGGGCGAAACTGAAGCCCCGTAAGCAGTCGAGCCAACGTAGTTGGCGGTGATGGTGTGCGTGCCTGCTGCGAGCGTTGTGACATTCAGCGAAATGGAACCATCGCTCAGCGTAGTTGTTCCGAGGGTGGATGAACCATCTTTGAAGACGATGTTGCCGGACGGAAGACTATTGCCGGTTTTAGGGATAACCCTGGCCACGAGCCCAACTGTTTTGCCCTTGCTGACGCTTGTCGGGGTAGCAGAGAGGCTCGTGGTTGTTGGCACACCTTTCGGAGGAGTGACACCACCGGCGGTGGACCAGGTATACACCGTCATGGAATGAGCGGGCAGGTTGATTGTAGATCCGGGATTGAAGCCCGCCATCGTAGAGTGCGTGATGGCAACCTTGGCGCCCGACTCATTCGTGTCGGTCAGGTTGGCGGCGTTCAGCACCCCTACCTGCACTTCTCCGCTGGGAGCATTCGTTCCCGTGAAGGTGACTGGAAGGGCTGAGGTGAGGTTCAGGTTGAACAGGACGAGGCTGTTCTGTGTGCCGTTCACAAATGCGAATGACTGGATGTAATGAGCGCCCTTGATGATGATGGGATTTGCATTGTCATTGGCGCTGGCCTCATTCCATGTCGGGTCCGCGCCGGTCTGCGTCGTGGCAATCATATTGCCGCCAATGGCAGTGTTGGCCAGCGTTTCTGCGAGGAACTGTGGCCGGCAGAGATCGGACTGACCGCCCATGTCGATGACCGTTCCCCAGAGCTGAACGTTGCCGCCGCCGCCATGCGTGTTCGTGTAGCCATTTTGATAGCCGGGCAGGGCAAACATGGTCTGCATCTGCACATTGTCATCGCGCATCATCAGGAGCATGTGCTCAGCAGTGGACAGGCCGGCGCCGAGTGAGGGTACCACCTCGTTGATGACACTCTGCGGAGCCGTACCTGTTGTCGTGCTGAGGTTCACTTCATAGACTGCGAGATTGGCTGGCTTGCCTGAGAGTCCACTTGCCTGGCCGCTGACGGTCTGCATCTGCTGGTACATGCTGCCGGTCGGCCTGCTGTCGATCGCCTCAGGCTGCGCCAGCATGGATCCAAAGATGGCAGTATTCGACGAGTAGTCGGTGAACGTGTCGAAGGTGTAGGGAGCCACATCGATGGTGTCGTAGCTGTTCGACGCGGCATTCATGGCCTGCTGGTTCCACCATGGCACGGCAGCCCATCCATCCATGATGAGATCGAACTTCGATTCTTCGTAGCCGGAAGCTGACCTCGCTGCACCGAAGATGGTCGCGACGCGAGAGCCGTAGGCCGTTGGCGCAACGATCGCGTCGCCGGAAAAAGCTGTGTTCCAGGATTCATCGCCCAGTTCTAGATGGATTTTCGGGAAAACGGATGTCCATGGAGTCGACTGGCCGAGAGCAGCGCGCTTTGCACCATAAGGCGTAGAGCTGTCGCCGGCGAGGAATTGAACAAGGTGCTGAGTTTCCTCAGGCGAGACACCCATGGGCAGTGTGTACCAGGGCTCTGCGCCAACTGTCTCGCACAACTGCAGGAATTCTTCCAGCCCCATCGGCACTGCGTTTGTCTCGGAGGAACCCTGGCCGAAGCCGGTGCGCAGACGGGCGTCGGGCACAGCAATCATGTTGTCGATGGAGGTGCCGAAGCTGACACCGCTATCCATGTAACGGAGGACCCCGGGATTCAACTCCTTGAGTCGATCGACGACGGCGTCGCGGAACGGACTCTTGTTGGAAGCCTCCGCGCTCTCCGTCAAAGATGCGTCGTCAAGATAGATTGTGCCGCCGGTCGCGGAAAAGCCCAGGAAAGCAGTACCGATGTAAGTGCCGTCTTCATCGGCATTGAAGTTGAAGGTGAAATCCTGCCACTGGTTCGTAAGCGGAACCTGTTGGTTGAAGTATGTGGCGTTGCCGTGTGTCGAAGTAAAGCGGCCGACTTCAACGCTCAATGTTTTTGAGCCGGATGCTGACTTGGCGCGGAAGGTAAGCGTGTAGCTGCCCTTCATCTGGAGGAAGGAACGTCCCGCTGTGCTGTCGAAATAAGAATGGATGCTGGCAGACTGGCCGCTCCCACTGGTGTTGAAGACGAGGGCCTGCTTGCCGGCGGTGTGTGGCGATAGGTCCGAAGTCTCTGCAGTGATAGTTCCGCCACCGCTTGTTGAAGGCCACCATCCTGCCGCAGGATCTCCTGGAAAGTTTTTCTTGACGATGAAAATATCGCCGACCGCAGGGTTTACATTGCCGAAGTTATACCAGCCGCCTGCGCCTCCATTGCCGCTCGCCTTGGTCATGCTGACGAGTGTCCCGGTTTTGCCCTTCACGCTGCCATAGATAAATTCGAAAGAGCCGCCCTGTAGAAAGTTCGCCGGCCACTGCGACCAGCCATTTGCGTCAGTGCATGTATTGCCACTGACGGCTGCGCAGGTCAGCACTGATTGCCACATCTGCGACTCGAAACCAGGATTATTAAAGGTGATGTCTCGGAGCATCTGCGCGGAATCATAGGAAAGCTGACCGCTGACGTTGATGCCCAGTCTCTTGACATCTTCATGCTGGATGGTCGTACCGATGTTGATGATGGTCGGACCGGTTGCCGCCCAGATGGGCTTCTCGTTACCACTGACCGCAGCCAGAAAGAGAAGACTGAGAACTCCTAGATACAACATGGACCAGAAGCGCCGATTCTGATCTTTAAACAGATTTTGGTAATTCATTAAAACTCCCGCGATAACTCAATGTAAGTGACTGGCCTTAAGTCCCGACACCGCAATGCAATTCGGCAATTGCGATCACTCACACATCTTTTCAAACGAACCTGGCAAAGCTCGACGCCATCATCCAACAGCGGACGAGAAGAAGATAAAAGACTGCTGCACTGTTATTGCTCTGCGGACAGTAAACATTGCCCCAGGCGCTGCGTAAGTGTCTTTAGAACTGGCTGAAGGGTAACAAACCTTAGCTTCCCCGCAACATAAATTAAGCATCCTAAGCAATAATTTTTGTCGTCCTTTAGTGCCTCGAAAGGTAACACTAACCTGTTGAAAGCACTGCACTTGCAGGATGCGAGCCATTTAGACACTTAGCCGGTAAAACTGCACCAGTAGTTGCGTATTATCTACATGGTGGCGCGCTGGACTTTGCCACTGAAGTCGGACCTGAATTAAAGGGTCATGACTTATTAACATTGCGAAGCTAGCAGGTTGGGGGTGTGATCTTACCCTTGAGTAAGCCCATTGCAGGAAGCTATTCGGCCACAGGTTCCATGTCCACGGCAACCTTGAGCGAGTGCTCGCCACCACCCAGGATGAGCCCACGCAGCGGACTGACATCGCCATAATCACGTCCCCATGCGAGGGTGACATGACCGTCGGAGGGGGCAACGTCATTCGTCGGATCCATGTCCAGCCAGCCGGTGCCGCGGCAGTAGGCAGAGACCCAGGCGTGCGAAGCATCAGCACCGATGAGGCGCGATTTGCCCGGCGGCGGATAGGTCCGCAGGTAACCACTCACATAACGCGCTGCCAGCTGAATAGACCGGAGGCAGGCAATCTGTATATGCGCGAAATCCTGGCAGACGCCGCGGCGTTTCCTGAAGACTTCTTCAATAGGTGTGCGCACCGTGGTCACCTTTGAATCGAATTGGAAATCCTGGTGAATACGCGTCGTCAGCTCGCGCAATGCTTCATGCATTGGCCGGTGAGGTGTAAAGGATTCGAGGGCGTAGGCGGCAAACTCCGGCCTTCTGCGAATGCGCGGCGATTCGAACTGAAACTGGTGGGCCTCAAGCGCTTCCGCGCTCCCGGCCTGCGAGAGTGGCTGCGCAGAGTCTTCCCAGGGCCCGGAAGTTAACGCATTCCGCGCTGGGTCGGAGCGAATGATGACCTTGCTTCGCGCCTCGACGGTCAACTCCTCATGAGGATCCTGCACTGTAAAGAAACAGAGTAAGTTGCCGAAGTAGTCGGTCCGCTCGGTCCTGCTGGTCGGTGCGGGAGTAATGTGTAACTCACTATCAATTAATTCATTATTCGGGAAGGAACGCGGTTTCAGGCATGCTACGTGGTTTCCAAATGAAACCGGGTAGACATATTTATAAGTTGTGCGGTGGCTGATCTTATAAATCATCGGAGAAGCTTCATGACCTTGTGTTATAGGCCCATTGCGATAGGCATAGTTCGCGCATGATTGAAGTATTGACTGGCCAGATTATTTGACCAGGACGGTAGAAGGTCTTCCAACTTCATTAAATAAGTATCAATTCCCATAAGTTCATTCGCGGGGCGCTTCGTTTTTCTGCTTGCAGGCGCGTGAACCGCCTGCAGTTGGATGCAGCGGAGGGAGTCAAGAGCGTGCTCCATTGCCTGTCGATCCGCAGCAACATGACGAGGCAATTTTTCGTACAGCTCGACCAGGTGAGAAAGCTGAAAGTCGAGTGATCGCGGATTACTGTCATCTGCCATTAACACGTCGAGTACGGCCAGCGGCTGCAGGGTCGTGTAGTAGCGCGTCCGATAGGTCATCGAGCTGTCGGCAACCTCAAGCAGGCAATCGAGGAAGGGCGCGTCAGCGGCGGCCAGTGGACTGGTGATGACCCTCAGCTGCCTGGTTAGATAGATTGCACGCTCCAGGCGCCGGCCAATGCTCATGAAGAGCCATCCTGAGCCGCGATTGATGTTCTCGCGCTCCATGCCGGAAAAGGCTGAGAGCAGTTCGAGACAGGCGGTCAGCATCGCTGGGTATTCCAGGAATTCTGTTGCCGGCGGCCTGGCCATGGAATGCCGCAACCGTCCGATCAGCAGCATCATGTCGGCTGACAACCGCTCGCGTACGTTGCCGCCGATGCGTGCGACTTCTTCAAGCGCACTGGGAAGACTCGAAGATCGCTTCGTGTCCCTTAGAAGCGAGAGTAGTTCTTTCTCCAGCTTGGGATAGTTAAGCGGTTGTCTTCGGCTCTTCGCAGCCTTGCCACGCCTCAGGCCGAGGCACGCATGCAAGAGCACCAGGCTGCCAAGGTCGGATTCTTCAGCATGACGGACGCGGGGGATCATGGTGCGTAGAATGCGGGCGATGTTTTCCGCGCGTTCCACGTAGCGACCGAGCCAGAAGGTGTTATCGGCTACGCGGCTGGGTACAACGCGCGGGATACGACGAAGCTGCAGAGGTTCATCGCGGGGCCGCAACATGCTGAAGGTGTCGACAGGGCTATCCCAAAGTACCCAGGCATCTTTGCTATGACCGCCGCGCTGCATGGACACCACGGAGCCGTGAGCTTCTGCGACACGCACCAGGCCGCCAGGGAAAGCGAGCCACTCCTTGCCTGTGTTCAGGACATAGGTGCGCAGGACGACACTGCGCGAACTCAGTCTTCGATTCTCCCAGACAGGAGCGGTCGAGAGTGCGACCTGTTCCTGGGCTACGTACTCGTGCGGCCGTTCACGCAGGCGGACGATCAGTTTTGCTTTCTCTGCGGGCGGTAGTTCAGAACCGAAAACGGGCTCCATTCCTTTCGCGGGAAAAGCGGGTTTGATGACGACAGACTCAAGGTGATCAAGCACCCACTCGAGTGCCGGCGTCTGCCCGCACCACCAGGTCGCGACAGAAGGCAGCTTGAGTTCTTCATCGAGGAGATGGCGGGAGAGCCCGGGCAGAAACGGCATGATGGCCGCGGACTCGATGACGCCGCTGCCCAACGCGTTGGCCACCTTCACATTGCCGGCGACAATGGCGTCGACCAGGCCGGGAACACCGAGCAATGAATCGCTGCGCAGCTCGAGTGGATCGCAGAAGCCGTCGTCGACGCGGCGGAGAATGACATCGACTTTTTCAAGGCCGCCGACGGTCTTCAGGAAGACCTGCCGGCTGCGCACTGTCAGATCAGCGCCTTCCACCAGGGTAAAGCCGAGGTATTTTGCCAGGTAGGAGTGCTCGAAGTAGGTTTCGTTGTGCGGACCAGGCGTAAGCAGTACGATGCGCGGGTTTTCGCTGGCAGAAAGACTGGCCAGGGTATCGCGCTGTGCCCGGAAAAATGGAGCGAGACGCCGGACGTTCGAGGTGCGAAACAATTCCGGCAGCAGGTCGGAGACGATGGTTCGGTTTTCGAGGGCATAGCCGCTGCCGGACGGCGCCTGCGTGCGATCGGCCAGAACCCACCACTGGCCGTCGGGCGACCGTGCGAGATCGACAGCGAGCATGTGCAGATAGCTGTGCGCCGGAACATGCACACCGACCATGGGTCGCAGAAATTCCGGATTGGCGTACAGCAGTGCTCCCGGGAAATGGTTCTCCTTCAACAGGTTCTGTGCGCCATACAGATCCTGCAGGAGCAGGCTGAGCAGGCGGCCGCGCTGGATGACGCCCTGCTCGATGTAACGCCACTCGTCAGCGGGAATCAGCAGTGGGACAAGGTCGATGCGCCATGGGCGATTTGCGCCCTGCGGGTCTCCATAGATGTTGTAGGTGATGCCGTTTTCCCGAATCCGCCGATCGGCGCGTATGCCGCGCTGTTCAAGCTCATCCGGCCCGATGGTGCGTAGCGAATCCATCAGTCTGACCCAATGTTCACGCGGCTTTACGCCATCGGCTGAGGCTTCGTCATAGGTATGGCCGTAGCGAAGCGGCGACTGGTAGAGATCGCCGATCATGGCAGGCGCTCGCGGGTCTCGCTGTGCGTCCGGCTGACGGTAGCAGGCCAGCGCATGTCTAGGGTCATAGGGAAGCTTGGATTCAGGTCTTCTACCGGCGCCTTGATGGGATCAGACGGCGGCGCAGTCACTTCAAAGCGTTCACGGCGACGCTGCATCGCTTCGTTGGCATCGACCGGCCGCGCTGTGTGAACACTGCCGTCAGGAGGACCGGCGTGGTATCTGCATTGGGCGGCGATGCGATCTTTCCATGTGTCGATCAGGTCGAAGGTGAGCGGTACATGCACGGGGATGGTGGGGTGCAGAGAACTCGACAGCTTACGGGCGCGATAGCGTACACCGGCAACAGCCTGGCCGGCTTCCTTTGTCGGATGCAACGGCACGCGTCGTCCATTGCAGGTGACGACGTAGCGCTCTGTGTCGGTCATGCCGGTGAGCTTCAGCTGCATGCGTTCGAGCGATGAATCGACAGAGCGCACGGTTGCGCCTGAGGTTGAATCCTCTGCAAGGACATTCCATGGTTCGAGCGCCTGGCGTAATTCGAGCACAACGCCGTCGGACGTGATGGATCCGATCCTGGGAAAGCGGAATTCAGCATGCGGCGCGAACCAGCTGTCGTCGAAGTTGTAGCCGGCCTGGCGGAGAAATCCAAGTACGTCGGCGAGGTCACGCTGTACGAAGTAGGGAAGCATGAAGCGGTCATGCAGGGTGGTGCCCCAGCGGATAAGTCCGCTGGTGAACGGCTGCCGCCAGAAGGTCGAGACGAGGGCGCGGACAAGGAGCATCTCGATCAGACCCATGCGATAGTGCGGGGCCATTTCAAAGGCGCGCAGTTCGAGCAGGCCAAGCTGCAGACCCATGCCGGGCGGCGGGTACATCTTGTCGATACAGAATTCGGCACGGTGCGAATTTCCCGTCACGTCGACCAGCAGGTTGCGGAAGAGGCCGTCCAGTGTGTAGGGCGTGCAGTCGTTTTCGGGGAGCTGGTGGAAGGCCACTTCGAGTTCGTAGAGTGCGTCGGCGCGCGCTTCGTCCACACGCGGGTACTGGCTGGTAGGACCTACGTACATGCCGCAGAACAGGTAGGAAAGCGAAGGATGATTCTGCCAGAAGCCAACCATACTGCGCAGCAGGTCAGGCCGCCGGAGTAGAGGGCTCTCCATCACGGTCGCGCCACCGATCACGATGTGACTGCCCCCGCCGGTCGCCAGATGACTGCCATCGTAGGCGAATTTACCTGCGATGAGCCGGTTGCCAAGGGCTTCTTCGAACAGGATCGCGTTGAGTTTTTCCAGTTCATCCCAGTTGGCCGCCGGCGGAAGATTTACTTCGAGCACACCTGGATCGGGCGTCAGGCTGAAGGCGCGCAGGCGAGGATCGGACGGCGGCGTATAGCCCTCAAGCCAGACCGGCTTATGCAGATACTGGCAGGTATCTTCGACGGCAGAGATGACGTCGAGGTAGTCAGAAACAACGGGAGCATAGGGCAGGAATACGTGTAGTCGGCCTTCGCGCACCTGTACGCAGAGGGATGGACGGATGAGTTCGGTAGCAGTTTCTGCTGTGCTCGAAAGTGGAGGCAAGGGATCCGGTGCGGGCTCCGTTTCGAACAGATCGGGTCGCCGTGTGGGACCCGCTGGAAGCTTGACCTGCTTCGCCGCCGGATCGCCTTCATACTCGTAGACAAGTTCATCAGGCGCGACCCATGGCATAGCTTCTACTGGAATGCGGAAGCCAATCGGCGAGTCACCCATCGAAAGCACCAGGCGCTCGGGGCGCACAAACCACGGCTGGCTCGACCAGGCAAGTTTGCCCTCGGGCTGTCGGCGGCGCAGCGGCAGTACATAGCCGGCTGGTTGGTCGCTGTCTGCCTGAGGATTGAATGCCGGGAGAATGTTTTCCGGACTGACGCCGAGGCGACGGCTGAGTGCCTGCAGAAAAGCTAATGCGTCATTTGGGCCAAAGCCATACTCGCGCTCCTCCTGCGCGAATAGCTCGCCGTTTTCCCATATCGCGACGCCGTCATTGCGGGAGACGCAGTGGAAGGCCCACCGCGGCAATGCTTCGCCTGGATACCACTTGCCCTGGGCGAAAAGGAGCAGCGCCTGTGGAGCCGTGCGTTCGCGCAGACGACGGATGAGCGTGAGGCCGCGTGTACGTTTGAGCGGACCAAGGGCATCGATATTCCACTGCGGACTTTCCGGCTCATCGATCCCGACAAACGTGGGCTCGCCGCCCATGGTCAGACGGACATCGTGCTTCAACAGGTCATCATCGATAGCGTGTGCCAGCTTCTGCACCTGGGTCCAGTCGTCATCGCTGTAAGGCCTGGCAAGCTTCATGGCTTCGTTCAGACGCCGAACGGAAATCTCGAAACTGAAATCAACCTTCGCGTGTTCGACGGTGCCGCCGATGGGCGCTGCCTGTGCTGCCGTCGGAGTACAGACCAGCGGAATGTGTCCCTCGGCAGCCAACAGGCCGGATGTTGGATCGAGGCCGATCCAGCCGGCGCCGGGAAGAAACACTTCGGCCCATGCGTGCAGATCGGCAGTATCCATTTTTGGACCGGAGGCGTTGTCTGCGGCTGCATCATCGGCGGCCAGTTGAACCAGGTAGCCGGAGACGAAACGCGCGGCGATACCTAACTGACAGAACAGCTGTACCAGCAGCCAGGCTGAATCGCGGCAGGAGCCGGTGCGCATTTCGAGCGTCTGCTCACAGGTCTGGACCCCGTGTTCAAGGCGCACGACGTAGCTTATGTCGTCGCGGACACGCTGATTGATCGCAACCAGAAAACCGACGGTGCTCTGCGCTTGTCTCGATATTGAATCAACGAGAGCTTTCATCCGCTGGCCAGGTGGTTCGATCGAGCGATATGGCTCAAGATCCCTGGCCAGCTCTTGAGAATACTCAAAGGGATAGTTCTCGAAGCCCGGCTCCAGATAGAAAGCGAAGGGATTGAACGGGGTGAGATCCGCAACCAGGTTGACGTCGACAATAAATTCGGTCGTTCTGGCAGGAAACAGGACGCGGGCCAGATGGTTGGCGTGGGGATCGAGTTGCCAGTTGAGGATGCGATCGGCGGGGGTGATCTCAAGCGAGTAGTTCAGGATGGGGGTTCGACAATGCGGCGTAGGGCGCAGTTGTATAACCTGGGGCCCGAGCGCGACCGCTTTGCCATACCTGTAAGCAGTCCGGTGATGCAGGGAGACCTGTGTGCCCATTCGTCCTCACGCAGCTGTTTCCGACGATCGAATGGCGATCACGCCGGAGACGGGCCATGGCCCAGCCGATCGGAGTCAATCGGGTGCTGATGCTTTGAAACTATCGCAAGCAGGCGTTCTACGGAGAAACTTTATCCGATTTTGCTCGCGAATTTGAGGAGACGTGCCTGGTTCACGAGGCGCGTCACAGGTAGTCGAGCAACGTCATGAAACCGAAATCCATATGGCTTTGCTGATGACAATGGAAGAGTGTAGCGCCAGGATTGTTGGCGGTAAAATCCACTTCAGCAGTGGTGCCGCCGTTCACCATGACGACATCCTTCTGCAGTCCGGACATAGACTTGCCATCAAGACTGGTCACCTCAAAGGTGTGACGATGCAGGTGCACGGGATGGTCGTCCGTGCTCTTGTTGTTCATCACCAGGCGGTAGCGCTTTCCCTGTTGCAGGTGGATGGTGTCGGTCCTGGGAAACGACTTCCCGTTAATCATCCAATAGTCGAATTCGCCATGGCCTTTGAACTTCGATTCGAAGACCATGGGAATGCGGCTGTCCGGTGACATGGTCGACGCTGCTTCGTTCGCGAAGATGCGATAGTCCCATGCTGTCTCCGGCGGGCTTACCCATTGCGGTGCGCCTGACTGGCCGGCGTATTCGACGACCACGCCCATGCCCATCTCGCGGATCTCCTTGCGCGTCTCACCCATGATCCAGACGCCGGGATGATTCATGTCTATGACCACGTCGACGCGTTCCGCAGCAGCCAGGCGGATCGCCTGGACCCTGGCTGGTCTTGGGACAGGGTTGCCATCCATGGCCACGACCTGCATGTCATGGCCACCCAGTGCAAACCAATGCGTCGCAGTAGCGCTGGCATTCAGCACATGAATGAGAACGCGCTGACCCTGCTGCACACGCACTGGTTCGGCATGGCCAAGCATGCGGCCGTTGATGGTCGCATAATCGTACAGCGCATCCATGGTCGAATCGCCGCCGCCGCCCATGTAGGCATTCCAATCATGCAGGGTAAGAAACAGCTCCTGGTCATAGGCGCCGGGATGGCTCGCTGGTTCGACATGGAAGCAACCGAATTGCGCGCCATACTGACCAAGCCTGAGGTTGTGTCCGGCGTAGGTGTGCGTGTGGTACCAGCGGAAGCCGGCGGGCCGCGGCGCAAACGCATAAGTAAAGACTTTGCCGGGAGGGATCATCGGCGTTCCCTCTTCCATGGCGCCATCCATATTGGACGGGGTGAACATGCCGTGCCAGTGCACTTCTTCCGGCCGGTCAGTGTGATTTGTGACTTCGATGCGGACAGGCTTGCCCTCTGGCCAGCGGATAAGCGGCCCCGGCGCCTGGCCGTTATAGCCGAAGGTGTGAATGACTTTGCCGGGTGCGATCTCGAGCTTGAGCGGCGCGATCTCCAGGCGATAGTCCGGGGCTGGCTGTGCCCACGCTGGTTTGTTCAGCAGTGAGCCAGCCGCAATACTGGCGGCGGTAACTTTTAGAAAGCTTCGTCGATCCATCTGGAATCTATTGTTCACTGGATGCTGTCCGACGTGCCCGCACGATGATGCGTCCAGTCGAAATGCCGGCCCAGTATCCCCTTCACGATCAAATGATCCGTGCCGGCGGTCGGACCGATGCCGACGCCAAAGTTGATCTCCCATTGCGGAGAGACGTTCAGGTCAGTCACGGCAAATAGCTGCTGCTGCTGGTTGTGCAGTGTGTCCGGGGCAACAATGTCGCCACAGTCCGCGTAGTATTCGAAGCCGCCGGAGATCACTTTTGTGAAGTCGTAGCCAACTTTGCCCGCGGGCGCAAAGGTGACGCCCATCGGCACACTGGTGCCGTGAAAGGAACGGTCTACTGCCAGGTTGGTCGCAAGATACCAGCGGCCCAGTTGTTTATCGATGATAGGTCGCAGTTCGAGCGTCCATGTGTCTGATGAATAGACACGGCGCTGGTAGCCGAACTCCATGGACAGACTGGCGCCGACCGGCCAGTGCCATTGATCGGGAGCACGCACCCGGGGCCGGATGTGGTCGCCTACCCACTGCACGCCCTGGCCGTTGTGTTCCGCAGTGAAGATATAGAAGCCAACTTCTGACCAGTTGTTGATGCCGGTGGTGATCTCCACGGTTTCATGCTCGACATGGTTGGTCGGGTAGAGCGCGCCCGCACCGAGGGTGGAATTTTTGATTGCCCTGGCGCCGTCGACTGTAAAGTTGCTGTGCAGTTCGACCATGGTTGACCTGGGTGCAACAGTGTCTGCGCCATATACCTGAATCTCGTAATTATTCTGTGCCATTGCTGAACGCGCGAGGAGAAGTGTAGCGGAGACGAGAAAAACCTCGCGAAAAGTGTGGAGCAGTGTCGGTGATGTGCGTCTTCTCACTGGCCCCCTCCAATACGGCCAAGGCCGACGCCGATCAGGTAGGTAACGACGCCTTCAACTGCGCCGACTGCCGTCATCTCCAGGCCGCTGCTCCACCATGAGCGAATGGTGATCAGCGATTTCGAGGCTCCAACGACAAAGTGAGCAATCAACGAGACGATGGCAGCGACGGTGATCGCTGGAATGCCTGCCAGAAAAAAGAACGGAATAATCGGTATGAACGCGCCGACTGCGGTCGACAATGCACCTGAAACAGCAGACACCATTGGCTTGCTGAGCCCTTCTTCTGTCGTGTTCAGACGCTCACGCGCAAGCGCCTGAACAAGTTGTTCGCGATCGCGTGCAAGATGTTCCACCATTCGGTCGGCATCTTCTTCCGGAAGGCCGCGGATCTGATAGCTGAGCGAAAGGATCTGCCGCGCCTCTGCTTCGTTGTACTCGACAGCATCACGTTCACGCGCGAACTCCGCCTCATAAATTTCGCGTTCACTTTTGGCGGCGAGGTACGCGCCCGAACCCATGGAAAGAGCGCTGGCGATCATGCCGGCGAGGCCCGCAATCAGGACAAAATGGCTGTTGCCGAGCGTTGCGCCCGATACGCCGGAAACGATTCCGAAGATGGAGCCGAGTCCATCATTCACACCATAGATTGCATCGCCAACCCAGCCTGCAGCTTCTGCATGGCCCTGCCGCCGCGCAGCGAGAAGCTCATCCAGGGCGGCCCTGGCTGCTTCATGTGTTGTGTCTCCCTGCGCGTCGAGCGTGTGGTCGAGAGGTGAACGAGGACGGCCGACACGGATAAGGTTGGCCAGTGTCTGATAGTGCTCTTTTTCATCAGCGACAACTTCATGCAGGACGGCGATACTCGGCTCGTCGTTTAACTCGCGCAGCTGGCGGCCGTACTTTGCGATGTCGCGGCTTTCCTCGATCTCGAGGCGCCGCAGAGCCAGGTCCACGCCGCCAATCCGGTTCGCCAGGCTCGCGGCCTGTCCCGAAGGATTGCCGCGATAAACAGGCATGGGGCCGCCGTTCGCGCGGATACGTTCAGCCCATAATTCGGCATGATGCTTCTCCGCGGTTGCCAGCCTTTTCAGCGCACCGCGCCTCTGCGTATCCTGCTCGCGCTCGGACAGTGCCAGGTAGGTGTAGTAGCCCTGGGTTTCAGCTTGCCAGTTCGCTTCCAGAGCAGATAAGAGTCTGGACTTTGCGGGTGGGGTCATCCAGTGATTTGCTCCGCGATGTTATTCAATCAGGCATCCACTCAGCAACTGCGATGCTCTGTATCCTGCAGTTCCAGTATCGAGCCACCGGTGCACCTCCAGTGAAAATGCCGTCGCTCCCTGCCATCACAAAGCGATGACAATTCGTTCATCTACATCCGAGCTGACCTAGTATGGAAACAGAGGAGTCATTTTTTGATAGCCAGGTTTCCTTTTGCTCTCTTCCTTCTGCCGTTCATCGGCTTCGCCTGCTTCGGTCAGAAGCCTGAAAGCGCGGTCTCGCGCGTAAACCCGCTGATCGGCACGGCGCACGGCGGCAATGTATTTCCCGGCGCGACGGTTCCGTTTGGCATGGTGCAGTTCAGTCCTGAGGCGTCTCCTGTTCGTGCAGACCGGCCGATCGCGGCGCCGGGCGGCTATGAATATCGCTCAGTCGCCCTGCGTGGCTTTTCGCTGACCAATGTGGAGGGCTGGGGTTGTGGCGGTGGCGCGGGGGATATCCCGATGATGCCGATCGCCGAACCCATCGACAAGTCACCGTCCTCTGATTTCCGGCACGCCTACGCGGCGTCGTTTACACATGCGGATGAGCACGCAGAGCCCGGCTATTACCAGGTGAAAATGGGGAGCGGCGTCTCGGTTGAGCTGACTGCATCGACACGCACCGGTGCGGCAGTTTTTCATTTTCCGGAAGGCAAGCCTGCGTCACTGCTGGTGCGCACCTCGGATTCTGAGGCTGGCTCCGTCGACGCGCATACGGTCATAGATCCCGCAGCAAAGCTGATTACAGGATCAGTGAGGAGCGGGAACTTCTGTGGCTACCTGGGTACAGAAGATCGCCGTCCCTATTACACGTTGTATTTCGTGGCGAAGCTCGATAAGCCTTTCTCGGCGACTGGCGCCTGGCACGATGATGCCGTTACGCCGGGTGCGTTATCAGCCAATGGCGGCACCGGGTTTGGCGCCAAGGGTTTCGCTGAGAAGGGCCATGGTTCTGGTGTGTGGGTCAGCTTTGATGGCGCACGCGACGTGCGCATGCGTGTGGGGATTTCGTATGTGAGCGAGGCGAATGCACGTGCGAACCTGGCGGCTGAAGGTGGCGATCAAGCGAGCTTTGCATCCATACGCGAACAGGCGAACGCAGCATGGGAGAAGCGTCTGAACCAGATTGAAATTGAAGGCGGCACTCCCGACCAGCGCACTGTATTTACGACTGCTCTGTATCACTCGCTGATGACTCCCACGACTGCAAGCGATGCAAATGGCGAGTACACGGGTATGGATGAGAAGACTCATAAAGTCGCTGCTGACCAGAAGGTGCAGTACGCTAATTTTTCAGGATGGGATGTATATCGTTCGCAGATGCAGCTGGTGACTTGGCTTGATCCCAAAATCGGCAGCGACATCGCGCAAAGCCTGCTTAACCAGGCCGACCAGAATGGCGGCGCGTGGGATCGATGGACAAACAATAGTGGCGCAACGCACGTGATGAATGGCGATCCGTCTGCGCCCGCGCTGGCGGACATCTATGCATTTGGCGGCCGTGAGTTTGATGCGCACGCGGCTCTTGCTTCGCTGGTGCATGCAGCCGATGTGCCGACCGCGGCAGACCTTTCAAAGAATGGCTGCCCGGTGGAGTGTGCCGGCCAGCGACCGGGTCTCGACAAGTGGCTGTCGCTTCACTACATCCCGACCGATGCGCCGGCATGGGGACCAGCGGCCGATACGCTGGAAGATGTGACTGCGGAGTTCGGCATCTCGGCGCTCGCATCGCGCCTTCACCAGGACGACGTCAGCCGGCGCTTCCTGACGCGGGCACAATACTGGCATAACATCTTCAATCCCAAGGCTGCCCCTGAAGGAGGCTACTTCGAAAACCGTAACGCAGACGGGACATGGGCGATGGTGCAGGACGACGAGAAGAAGCCACCGCAGCCCTTCACTCCTTCAACTGAAGACGGATTTGTAGAAGGTACGGCAGCGCAATACGTGTGGATGGTGCCATTCAACGTGAAAGGATTGTTCACCGCGATGGGCGGCACCGACAAGGCCGGCGCTCGTCTCGACAAGTTCTTCTATGACGAGCACGGTGCCCCCGCAGTAACAGAAGCCGGGCCGCTGCATGCCGAGTTGAACAATGAGCCTTCGATTGAGTCGCCGTGGCTGTATGACTGGGCAGGCCAGCCGTGGAAGACGCAGCAACTGGTGCGCCAGGTGCTCAATACTATCTGGAAAAACGCACCCGATGGTATTCCCGGCAATGACGATCTTGGAGAAATGTCTTCGTGGGCAGTCTTTGCATCGCTCGGATTTTATCCAGAGATACCTGGACGTGCCGAGCTTGTACTGGGTTCGCCCATGTTCACGAAGATGACTGTGCATCGGGCAGCAGGTGATATTCACATCACGGCGGATGGCGCTGCAACCAACTCGCCCTATGTGCGGGAGCTTCGTGTGAACGGAAAGCAGTGGTCGCAGACCTGGCTGCCGGAATCCTTCGCTGAGAGTGGTGGAACGTTGACATTCACACTGGGGTCGACGCCCGACAAGCAATGGGGAAGCAGTGCGACGGCCGCGCCGCCTTCTTTCGAGTAGTCCTTCGCAGTGAATAGAAAAGGCCTCGCTGGTTGGCGAGGCCTTTTCTATTCAGGGACGCTGGACGTTTAGGTTTATCAGTGAGGCTATTCAATGACCCCACAGACGACTGGTTCAAGGTCTACGACGGACGGCGGCGCGAGCGTCATGGAAAGGATAAGAACATCCCGGTTATTGGGCAGGGTGATACTCTTCACGCGTTTGGGTAGATTCAGTTTATAGGTGTAGAGATAGACGTTGAACGCCTGTTGATCCTGGCTGCCATCGTTGTAGTCACGGTAGGCGGTTGTGATCGCGAGGGACTCGTTTGAGTATCCGCCGAGGGCTGACCAGTCGCTGAAGCTCTGACTGATCTTTTCACTCGTGCCATCGGTGTAGTGGATCGTGAGCGGCTGATCTATCTCTGCACCCTGTACACCTGTGCCAAGCAGTTTGAGCTCAGAGAAGAGACCAGAGGGAAGAGCGATCGTCTGGCCGGCGGCATAGACGACGTTAGGTACATTTGCGTCTGCGAGATGGAACTTCGAAGGGCCAACGACAATGTCCTTGCCCGGTCGAACAGGATCTTGCAGCAGGTTTGCCGAATACGCTGCACCGCCGCCATCCAGGCCGCCATCAGCAGGGAAGGTTGAACCGTCGGTGTAGATTCCGGTTGCGTTGTAGAAATTGGCGAGATTGATTTCGTTACCCAGGGATAGATCCGACAGCGTTGCCGCAAATACGACGATGTTGCGATTATCCGGCAGAGTAAAGCTTTTGATGGTCTTGTTAGTGTCGAGCAGAATCGAGTAGCCGTAGAGGTTGAACTGACGATTATCCGGAGTGCCTGTCGCGGTGTTGCGGTACGGCATGGCAACGGCCTCGCCTTCATTCACGTTGATGGTGGGAGCGTACCAGTCACTGAAGCCCTGTCTCAGTTTCTGGTTGCTGCCATCTGTATACGTAACAGTAATGGTTTGATCGGCCTGGTCGCCTTCAATCCCGGTAGCAAGCAGTTGCAGAGTTGTGAAACGGCCGGAAGGTAAAGCGATCGTCTGACCAGCGCCGTAGATCGCGTCGTCGACATTCTGTGCGCCGATGTGGAAGCGAACACCATTCAGGACACGAGCCTGCGTCAGTAGCTTTCCTGAGTAGGCAGACCCGCCGCCATCGAGTCCGCCATCGGTGAAGGTTGTTCCATCAGACCGGATTGCGACCAGGTTGAAACTCTTTGACAGATCAACCTGCGTCCCTACGCCGCAATCTCCCAGGGCAGCGCTGACGGCAACCGTGAGCGCGGGAGCGTAGTGCGTAGTGCCTCCCGAAGTTCCGGTCAGCGTAAGTGGTGCTGCAGGGGTGGTTGGTGCAGTCACAGCGGCACTCAGCGTCAACTTGCTGGTGGTCGAGGTAGTGGCAGGTGAGAGGGTTGCATTCACCAATGGAGGGGTACCGGTAAATGCCAGCTTGACCGGGCTCTTGAAGCCGTTGATTGGATCGATACCGATGACGGAAGAGGTGCTTGCCCGTTGATCCAGATAGAGTGCAGAGGGCGCCGCGGATACGGTGAAATCAGGCAATGCCAGTTGCACATAGGCGGTGTGCTGCACACCACCGCTTGAGCCTGTGACGGTGATCGCGTAGTTTCCCCCGGGCGTCGCCGCCGTTGTATCTACGGTAAGCGTTGTCGAACCAGCGCTTGAAAGAGTGGAGGTGCCGAGTGTTGCAGTCACGCCCGCAGGTGAACCGATGGCATTCACCACCAGGTCAACTGTTCCAGTGAACCCGTTGGCGGATGTAAGCGAAACGGTTGTAGTTGCAGAAGCTCCGGGTTTCAGGTTGAGAATGATCGGCGAAGCTGCCAGGGTGAAGTTGGGAGCAGTGCTGACGTTCGCCGGGGAAAGCGCGTTCAGCATCGATTGGCCGTTCGGCGAACCCCAGCCAGTGGTCAGATCGTAGCCGGGAACGGCTGAGAACATGTCAGGACTGCTGCTGTTGAAGTTGTCGCCGACTGTGATGTCGTGAAAGGTTGTCTTGTAACTGGGTGTCTTACCCAGCGTGTAGAAGGTTGGATTCACGAAGCCGACAGGAAAGCCGTCAGCTGTCTCATTTGCGAGCGCGACAAAGGCAGCCCATCGCGGTGCGGCAAGACTTGTACCGCCGATTCCTTCCTGGCACGAACCATTGGCGCAGAAGAGGTTGTCGGTATTCGCTTCCATCGCGATATCAGGGATATTGCGATAGCTGGGCGACCCCTGGTTGGCGCTGTTGATAGCAGGCTTCTGATAGGCCGGGATCGGTGACTGGGTACTCCAGCCGCCACCGCTGCCGATCCATGCGGTTTCCGCCGACCATGTGCCGCCGGGGCCAGCTGTCGTAAGATCAGTGCCGCCCACGTCCGTGACATTTGGACTATTGCCGGGATAGCCGACGCCGCCGACATTTGCTCCGGAATCGCCCGAGGCGATAAATGTGTTCTGCCCCTGGGCGGCGAGTTCCATGAATACCTGTTCGTAGCCCGGCATGGTGGCAGGTGTGCCACCGAAACCGAAGGAAAGACTGAGTTGCTTGGCCACATCGTCACTAGCCGCCTGGCTGAATGCTGTCAGCGCATCACTGCCTGAACCGTACGCAGTGTAGACAATGGCTCCGGACAAGCCTGGCGCCATGGAGATGGCCTGCTCTATATCGATCACCTCTTCGCCGTCGTCGCATCCGGCTGAGCAGACTCCATCCACATCCAGCAGGACGGGATAGATGGGCACCTTCAACGGCTGGCCCACTAGTTTGAAGTAAGCCTGCACATCGCTCAGGTTGTAAGGGCCAAGCTCAATCAGGCCCACGCTCTGGCCAGTACCAGTAGCCGCTACGTTCGGGGCGTAGGCCGCGCGCATGTCGCTGCCGATGAACTGGCCATCCGGTCCTGAGCCGGTCGTGTTTGCGTGAACCTCGGTGGCTTTCACCAGCATCGGCTTCGGCTGCTCACGCGTGCTCAGACCAACAACGCTCAGGATGGGCACGGAGCCTGCGATCGTTGGTTCGACATCGGGCGCGTAGTACACAGCCTTGGCCGTAGTGGTCTCCCTGGCCTCCGGCCCGGGGAGTTCTGCTGCCTGCTTGTAGGTCTGCATTTTCACTGCGAAGGCCGAGTTGATCTGCCTGGGAGTTCCACTCACGTTTACCAGCAGGCGGTTGGCAAAGGTGCGCGTGACGGTGAAGCCCTGGGCTCTGGCGAAGGCGAGTACGCTGTCGTAGTCCGCCTGAGTGGGACCGAACTGATCAACGAATTGTTGCCGTGAGAGGTATTGGTGGTACTGCGGGCTGGCAGGGTCCTGCTGCGCGTGGATAAGTGTTTGTAGTGCAGCAGTATTGCGCATGGGCAGCGTCAGGCCGAAGCGGACCTGCTGCTGGTCAGGTAAAGCGGCGACAGCTTGCGCGCTGGCCGGCGCGGCCAGGTTGGTGGGCAGCGTGTGCCGCTGCTGAGCGATACTGCTCGTCGTGCCCCAAATCGACAGGCCGAGCAGACAAGTGGCAATGCGGGGGATGATGGAACTTTGCAAACTATGCCTCCTGAAATGCACCCGTATCGAGAGACACGAGTGAAGCAGCTGGTGACTCAGTACTTGCTGGGGCTGGCCCTGCTGAGTTCATCCAAGCTAACGCAAGTTCGGCCCGGCGTCACCAGAAAGCAATATTCCCAGTGAAAATTGAAAATAATCTGGTACCGCTCTCATGCAAGCAATGAGCATGTATCATGCTGCTCAACTATCCGCATGCACGCGCATCATAAGTGGCTTTCAGTAATTGTCTTGTATGGCCCGCTCGCGTACTGCAGGTCGCCTAACCTGCGACAGCCTGGTAGCAAAACTGCAGGCCAATCACCATCAGCCACAGGGACAGTATCAGCCGCAGGTGGCGGTTGGGAATCTTCGGCGCAATGCCCGTCCCGAAGATACCGCCGACGATTCCGCCTGCTGCCATCTTCATCAGCAGACCCGCCGCATACTGGCCGCCGATCATATGTACGCCGGTGCCGGCAACGGCAATGGCGAGGCCGAAGGCAAGATCAGTACCCACTACCTGCGAGGCACTAAGACTGGACATACCAAGGAGAGCAACGGTGCCAAGAGCGCCTGCGCCCGAGGAGGAAAAACCAACCTCTGCACCGATAGGAAACATGACCGGGCCGATCCACCTGGCGCGGTCGCGCGTGGGCCGGACAATCCCCTGCGGTTTGAAATGCCGAAAGATATACCAGCCCGAGGTGAACAGTATGATCGCTCCCAGGACGAAGAAAAGCAGCGAGCGTGGTCCGTGTCCAGCGACATGTTTGAAGAGGATCGAACCAAGGAGGACGCCCGGCAGTCCGCCGATCAGCATGAAGCCAAGTACGCGATAGTTCACCTGCTTACGAACAATCTGTACTGGCACGACGATCAGTTTGACTATCGCGGAGTAAGCAAGAGCCGTGCTGACGGCAACCTCGACCGGTATGTGCAGAAACAGGATAAGCAGCGGCGCCGTGATCACGCCGGCTCCTACGCCGGTCAGCGCGATAACAACGGCGATCAGAAAACCGAAGATGAAATCCATAATAGATAGCAGTCACAGTCAGGGCTGCAGGTGGATGCCGCATTCCTGCTTCTGGCCGCCCCAGCGCCCGGATCGAGGATCATTCGGATCCAGTGGAAGACTGGTGCAGGGCTCACAGCCTATGCTGGTGTAGCCCTTCTCATAAAGGGAAAGCAGTGGGACGCTGTGATCAGCAGCGTAGGCCCACACGTCTCTCGCGTTCCATTCTGTCAGCGGACTTACCTTGCGTATATGAGTGCCGGTCGGAAGCAGGAAGTCGTCCACTTCCGAGAGAGTTGCACGGCTTTTCGCCTGTTCGCGCCGTAGCCCGGTGAACCATAGTGAATATTTCTCAAGCGAAGCGAATAATGGCTTCACTTTCCTTAGCGCGCAGCAACGGCCAGGATCTTGCCGGTTCAGGATACTGAACTGCGATTCCTGTTCAGAGACTGTAAGTTCTGGCAGCAGGTTAATAAGGTTCAGCTTCCATTCCGCAGTCATGCGATCGCGATATTCGTAGACCTCTGAGAAGTGATAGCCGGTATCCAGGAAAATGACGGCAACCTCCGGAAGTGTCTCACGCACGATATGAAGCAGCACCATATCTTCGGACTGGAAGCTGTTCGTCACGACGACGTCGCCCGCTGCCTGATCCAGTTCCTGACTGATCAATGATCGTGCGTGTGCGATTTTCCCGAGATAGCTCAAACTTCCATTCAACGGTTGTGATGATTGCGGAGGTGTGACATGAAGAGTGTCAGTCAATTTGCTTCTCCTTCATCTACAGATGGAAGAACATTCTTTCGCAGGTGATTGAGTAGCTCTTCGGAAGTCGCAAAATCATTGAGGTTGATCACGGCAAGCCGGTCGACATGTAGTGCATCATGAGAGAGTAAGTGCGCAGGATCATCGACAATCACGACCAGCCCTAGTGCGAGCAAGCCGCGCAGAGTGCTTTCGTTAGTCACAGACGTGCGTACACTGTCTGCACCAGCCTGCAAAAGAAGGCTCTCCACTTCGTCGATAGATAATGCCGCCTCTTTACGAGTTGTGTAGTAGAGGAGAGCAGGTCTGTGGCGAGTAGGCTGATGGGACGAAGAGACTGCCCGCAGGATCATGCCGGCGGCAAGAGTCGCGTTGCGTTGAGGATCGATAAGGATGAAGCTTCCGGTGGCGCGATTTTGTACGTATGGATCGAAGTGCAGGGGCCGGGTAAGCTCGACATCCACAACGCCGATGTCGTTCATCTGCAGCGAATTAACAGCCTCATCCGCAAGCGTCTGAATATTTGTACGGTGGTGCACGCGGGTGATGCGCGCGGGCAGCACCTGCGGTCCGGACTTCAAGAGGTAAGGCCGGTGCGTCTCCAGGCGCTCCGCATCGAACCAGACCAACGAAGCTTCGATAGCGGTGGCATGGTGCGGTAATTGCGCAGGATCGGCGAGTAAGTCGCCTCGGCTTATATCTAATTCATCATTGAGCGTGACTGTGATAGACAAAGGCGCGCTCGCTTCCTGCAACTCGCCATCAAAAGTAGAGATAGACGCGATGCTGCTGGTGCGACCCGATGGCAGAGCAATCATCGCCTGTCCTTTGCGGATTGTTCCGGCAGAAATCTGCCCCGCAAATCCGCGGAAGTTCTGATCAGGACGGATAACGCGCTGCACGGCAAGCCGGAATGGTTTCTCGCGCTGGTCAGTCCAGACAGGCACGCGCTCCAGGTGGTCAAGCAGGGTAGGTCCGCTGTACCAGGGTGTGCGGGAAGAGCGCTCGACAACGTTATCGCCTTCGAGCGCACTGATAGGAATTGTCTGCAGGGCTGCAGTGCCAAAGGACTGGACGATCTCGCGGAACTGATTTTCAAGCTGGTTGTAGATCTCCTGGGAAAAATCGACAAGATCCATTTTGTTGATGGCAACGACCAGGTGCTGAATGCCGAGGAGTGACGCAATGTACGCATGCCTGCGGGATTGCACCTGTACACCTTTACGGGCGTCGATGAGAATGATGGCTAGGTCAGCAGTCGATGCGCCGGTGGCCATGTTGCGCGTGTACTGCTCGTGGCCGGGAGTATCGGCAATGATGAACTTTCTGTGCTGCGTAGAGAAGTAACGGTATGCGACATCAATCGTTATGCCCTGTTCGCGCTCAGCTCGCAGACCATCCGTGAGCAGCGCAAAATCTATCGTTGGCTGACCATCGCCAACCTGTGTTCCGGTCACTGCGCGCACATGGTCTTCATACACATTGCGTGAGTCGTACAAGAGCCTTCCAATGAGAGTGGA
Source organism: Acidobacteriaceae bacterium (assembly GCA_963692885.1). Lineage (GTDB taxonomy): Bacteria > Acidobacteriota > Terriglobia > Terriglobales > Acidobacteriaceae. The sequence continues at coordinate 3,825,732 of OY843586.1, read as the reverse complement.
TTTTCCGTCATCCACACTCCCCGCCGTGCTGAAGCGCAGCAGGTCCTTATCTGCTTCAGCAGCGAGGAAGTCATCTATATGGAAGGCGATTTTCTTCTCCGACTCCTCTACCGGCATTTAGAAGTAGCCCTCGCGTTTCTTGATTTCCATCGAGCCGTCCTGATCGTGATCAATGACACGATTTGCGCGCTCCGACGACCGGAAAGACAACAACTCCGCGATAATTTTCGGCAGAGTGTCCGCGTCGGAACGGATGGCGCCGGTGCATGGACTGCAGCCCAGCGAGCGAAGCCGCGAGCGCACCAGTTGTTCTTCCCCGGGCAGGCTTTTGACAAAGCTTTGTTCGGTTGGAATCAGGCTGTCGCCGCGAACAATCATCCAACGTTCTTTCGCGAAATAGAGCGGCACAATCGGAATATTTTCAAGCAGGATGTAGTGCCAGATATCAAGTTCTGTCCAGTTGGACAGAGGAAAAACGCGGATGCTTTCGCCGGGAGAGATACGACTGTTATAGAGATTCCATAATTCCGGCCGCTGGTTCTTGGGATCCCATTGACCGGCCTTATCGCGAAAGGAAAAGATCCGTTCCTTGGCGCGCGATTTTTCTTCATCGCGCCGCGCGCCGCCGAACGCAGCGTCGAAGCCATGCGCCCGCAGACCATCAAGCAGCGCCGTCGTCTTCAGGAACCCGCAGCAGCGCTGCGTGCCGAGGACGACCGGGTTTGCGCCGTCTGCAAGCGCCTGTTCATTGCGCCAGACACGGAGATCAAGCCCGAGATCGCGTGCAACAGTATCGCGGAAGGTGATCATCTCGCGAAACTTGTAGCCAGTATCAATGTGCAGCAGCGGGAACGGAATGGTTCCCGGGTAAAAGGCCTTTTGCGCGAGGCGCAGCATCACTGACGAATCTTTTCCAATCGAGTAAAGCATGACGGGCCGCTGGAACTCTGCTGCCACTTCGCGGAAAATGTGGATGCTCTCTGCTTCCAGCAGTTTCAGATGGGTGAGGCGCGGTCCTGCCTCTCCATTGACGAAGGGGTCATGACTTGCATGTGACGAGGCAGCTGCAGGTGGCATGGTTTCTCTGATGGGTAGCAACTCTGATGTCGGTAAATAAAAATCCCACTGTCCGTTGGCCGAAGAGTGGGTGCTTTTTCAGAATGTTCAATGAGCTAGATGGCTATCGACAACATTCACACCCGGAAGAGCATGTAGGGCAGCAACAGATGTCGCGATACGTCAAACATGTCCGCACTGCGCAGGTGACCATGGCATAAGCGTGTACGATTCCACACTGTTTGTCAATGTTCACGGTCTTTGTCGCTTGACAGCACCCAGCGCCCGGGTTAGGTTCACAAAAGAATGAAGCTGATTGCGAGCATTCCGTGTCGCTCCTGTTGCGCCTGTCGCAGCATGACGGATTGTCGCGTCGGTGAAGATCTTTGTAACCCTTTTCCATCCTGACCCTGTCAGGCAGGGGAGCATAGAAATACTCAACACCCACGCTCGCCGCGTGGGTTTTTTATTGCATCCACGCTGTCTGCTTTTTCCATTCATGGCGCTCAGTATGCTTACTTGCTTTCATTCTTTGGAGACGCATATGTCAATCCATTTCTATTCGACCCGTTCGATTGTTCTTCTGCTGATGGTCCCGATCGGTGTTCATGCGCAGGTGGTCGGCGGTTTGATCGGCGGCCTCGTTACTGACGTATCAGGGAGAGCGGTCAGCGGTGCGCGAGTCTCAATCCGCAATACTGAAACAGGGACAGAGCGTGCTCTCGTGACGGGGAGCAATGGCCGGTACTCGGCTCCATCGCTTTCAGTGGGCCGTTACGATGTCACTGTCACAGGCGATGGATTTTCCACGCAGAAGCGCAGCGGCGTCGTTATCACCGTCAGCCAGAGCAACCAGGTGGACGTGACACTATCGCCTGGCTCTATTGCTCAAAATGTGATCGTCAGTGCTTCGCAGCCCGTGATTAATATGTCTACGCAACAGACGGCCGGGCTTGTGGACGAACGGCAGGTAAAGCAGCTCCCACTGAACGGCCGTAGTTATGACCAGCTTATAACGCTCAATCCTGGTGCAGTTAATTACACTAACCAGCGCTCAGGTGGGATTGGTACTTCCAACTCATCCGTTGGCAACATGTTTGCGGTCTCCGGACGCAGACCGCAGGACAATCTCTTCCTGTTAAATGGAATCGAGTACACGGGAGCTTCGCTCATCAACGTGACGCCCGGAGGCACAAGCGGCCAATTACTCGGCGTTGCAGCGGTGCGCGAGTTCAACGTTATCTCTGGCACGTATTCAGCTGCTTACGGTAAGCGCGACGGGGCGCAGATTTCAGTTGTCACTGCGTCAGGCAGCGACCAATTGCATGGCTCAGTCTATGAGTACCTGCGCAACAGCTATTTCGATGCCCGCAATTATTTTGATCCGGTTCACATCCCCGCATTCCAGCGCAATAACTTCGGCGCTTCTGCCGGAGGTCCAATCAAACACAATAAAGTATTTCTTTTTGGGAACTACGAAGGCTACAGGCAGACCCTTGGTGTCTCGGACGTCACCTTTGTACCCGACAATGCTTCTCGCGCAAAAGCCGTCGCATCGGTCAGGCCGTTGCTCAACCTATGGCCTGTTGCGAACGGACCGGAGTTGACACTGGATGGAGCTGAAACGGGCATTGCAGAAGCTTTTTCCAGTCCCACGCAGCACATCCGTGAAGACTTCGGGACCACGCGTCTCGACACAAACCTGACGACAAACGATCTACTCTTTGGTGTCTATACGGTAGACGACTCTACTGCAAACACGCCCACCCAGAATCCGTATTCACTGATTGACGAGAGTCTTCGCGAGCAGGTGTTCAGCCTGCAGGAACAGCATGTCTTTTCACCTCGGCTTCTGAACACGGTGCGCTTCGGCTTCTCTCGCGCGAGCTTCTACTTCGCGGGTTCGCTGCCGGCAGATGTCCAGGCAGTTACTTCAACCTTTATAGCGGGGAGGCCAACTGGCGCCGTCGTCATTGCCGGCTCAACCGCTTCTAATGGCGCTTCCCAGATTACAACAGCGGGCGCGAATGTAGGCGCTGACAATGCCATTACTCGTAATCTGTTCACACTTGATGATCATGTCTTCTATTCGCTTGGTTCCCACCAGATTGAGGCAGGCATCTGGCTGCAACGGCTGCAATCCAATGACAACCTGGCGCAGGACCAGTATGGGCAGGCTTCATTCGTATCGCTCTCTTCGTTCCTGGCGGGCACCATAAAGACATTCACTTACGTGCCGCAGCCAACAGAACTGGGCTGGCGCACGCTCTTTGCCAATGCTTATCTCGAAGACACTTTTCACCTTGGCGTACGAGTGGAAGTTCGTGCCGGGTTTCGATCGGAGTCATCAACTGGCTGGTCCGAGTCGCAGGGGCGAGCAGGTATCTACAATTTCGTGAATGGCGTGATCGACACCAAACCAACAGTGCAGGCAAATGCACTGACAAACAACCGGGCGCTCTTCCTGCCTGAGCCAAGATTAGGAGTTGCATGGAATGTCTTCGGCAGCGGCCGAACAAGCCTGCGCGCCGGCGTTGGCCTGCATCATTCGTTGCTGGATGCGCTGGATTATCGTCTCGACCAGGCAGCTCCGTTCAACACTGTTTACAGTTACGGTACAGGCAGCACGGTCAGCGATCCGACTGCCGGCGCGGTTAGTATTTCACCATCGACCGTGGCGACCAACATGGCAACGCCTGCGTTGCTCGCGTATTTGCTGAGGCTTGAACAGCAGGTAGCACCATCGACTTCGCTCACAATCGGCTATGTCGGTTCCCATAGCTACCACCAGATACTTTCCGGCGATCTGAACGAACCTGCGTTTGTAGTCCAGCCCAACGGCACTATCTACTATCCGACTACGACGAGGCTTAATCCAAAGCTCGCCAATACAACGTCTTGGTGGGCCGGCGGCTCAGGGAATTACAACGCGCTTGAAGTGGATCTTCGACATGACCTGTCGCATGGCTTTCAGCTACGCGGCAATTACACCTGGTCGAAAAACCTGGATGACGGCTCTGCGTGGAATACTTCCGTCTCATCCAATACGCCGGCGTTTGTGAGTGTGCCACAGCTTCCGCACCTCGACTACGGCCCTTCTGCGACGGACATCCGCAGCGTTGCAGCCTTCAACGCCACCTATGAACTGCCTGTGGGTAGCGGCAAAAAGTTTTTCAGCGGAATTGGAGGAAGGACAAGCGACGCTATTTCGGGCTGGTCCGTTTCTATAATTGCCAGCCTGCTGACCGGCTTTCCGTTCTCGCCCCAACTGGGCTACAACCCAACCGGCTCTGGCGACACCCGCAACCCCATTCGTCCCGATGTCAATCCGGCTTTCTCTGGTTCGCTCTACACCAGGGGAAATACGGCGCAGCGGGTTGCCCAGTATTTCAATCCTGCTGCCTTTTCGGCGCCTGCCTACGGAACAGTAGGCAATGCAGGCCGTGACGCACTTTACGGTCCAGGATACGCAGACTGGGACGTGGCCCTGTACAAAACGACACGTTTGAGTGAGAGCAGTCGTCTGGAACTGCGAGCAGAATTTTTCAACATCCTGAATCACACCAATCTGCAACTACCGAATGAAGTAGTTTTCGCCAGTGGCCCAACCCAGGGAACTGCTGCGAACAGAGGAGCGCAGGCCGTTGACTCCCCTACGGCCGGCGTCATCAGTTCGACTGCGAATGCTTCACGACAGATCCAGCTTGCTGCGAAGATCGTCTTCTGAACAGGACCGGCTACGATCGCCTTCGATGCGCGTGCCAAGCTAAATTCAACTTGTTGGCCAGAGCTTACCAGGACTTTGCCGCGCAGCCGAAGCGAGTCTTTGACTGGCAATGTCCGAGCCGCTAGTGCTATGCGGCGCCCTTAAATTGGAGTAGGCGCGGTCGTGACGTCGCCAGCCTGCGTCAATTTGTATAGGATGCATCCATCAAGTAATTGCATAGAGGTGGATACTTTTGAGGCGCGGACCAATCCTCGGGACCTTTCTTGTTTCAGGGCTCGCCTGTTTTCTGCAGGCGCAAACATCGACTCCTTCAGCCGCGTCATCTGCTCAGACATCGACCGTGCCGGTTGCTGCGCAGCCTGCCGCCAGCCCGCAGACTCCTGCTGCAGCACCAGCGCCAGCAAGAGCCATCATGCACGCTTATCCCGTTCGATCGCCGGAGGATCCGGCAGCTGTTGCGCGCGGGAAGCAGACGTTCGGCGTGAGCTGCGGATTCTGTCATGGATCCGATGCACGAGGGGGCGAAACGGGTCCGAACCTGGTGCGCTCACAACTCGTCCTGGACGATCAACACGGGGAGACGATCGCGCCGACCATCATGAATGGTCGCGTCGATAGAGGCATGCCTAAGTTCGACTTCGACATGGCCCAGGTCGCGGATATTGCCGCATTCATCCATAGCCTCTCTTCATCGACCCGGGGCGAAGCTATTTCGCCGCCAGTCAACATAGTTGTTGGGGACGCGAAGGCCGGTGAAGCCTATTTCAACGGCGCAGGCAAATGCAGCAGCTGCCACTCGGCCACTGGTGATCTGGCAGGTATCGGCTCAAAGCATGATCCAAAAACTTTGCAGAATCTTGTGCTCTCCGGTGGAGGAGGGCGACCTTCTAATCTGGCAGGAGCGCCAGCTTCACACGTCCCTCCCACAACTGTGACGGTGAGCTTTCCAGGAGGGCAGAAGTATGAGGGAAGACTGGATCATCTCGACGCGTTCGACGTCTCATTGACATCAGGTGATGAAACCTATCACAGCTTTGCCATCCACGGTGCTGTGCCTCAGGTAGTTGTCCATAATCCGTTGCAGCAGCACCTTGACATGCTGCCAACCATAAAAGACGCGGACATTCACAACCTGACGGCTTACCTGGTGACTTTGAAATGAAAAGTATTCTTGGGATATTTGCGGTATTAGCTATAGCTCTTGGTCCAACTAATTTTCTAGGGCAGAGTCTTGATCCGGCTTTACTGACCAAACCAGCCACGGACGCGTGGCCAACCTACGGCGGTGATTACTCGCAGCGTCGTTACAGCATTCTTAAACAGATCAACCAGACGAACATTAAGAACCTGGGTCTGGCCTGGACCGACGCTCTACCAACGGGCGCGAATCCCGGAGGATTCTTCGGGCCTGGTGCGGATGCAACCATTATCGGCGGAGAGGCGAAAGAAGCAGCCGCGCCGGGTGGTTTTCCGCTGCGCGTGGGCGGCGCAATCCTTCAGGTGAATGGCATTCTCTATGTATCCGCGCCGGACAACGCGTGGGCGGTTGACGCGCGCACGGGAACAGTGCTCTGGCATTACTTCTGGAAGACCAAGGGCGGAACGCATATTGGCAATCGCGGTATGGCTATGGTGGGTGACTGGCTTTTCTTCGAGACGCCTGACGACTACCTTATTTCGCTTGAAGCGAAAACCGGCAAAGAGCGTTGGCATAAAGAAATTGCTGACTTCAATCAGGAGTATTTTTCGACCGCGGCTCCCATAGCTGTCGGTAATCACCTGATCGTTGGTACTGGCGACGATCTTGATTCGCCGGGCTTTCTACAATCCTTTGATCCGGCGACCGGCGAATTGCAGTGGAAGTACTATACGGTTCCCATGAAGGAAGGTGATCCGGGACTGGATACATGGAAGAACCTGGATGCAGCGCGCCATGGCGGAGCACAGACGTGGATGCCTGGTTCTTACGATCCCGAGACTCACCTGTATGTGTTTTCGACTGGTAATCCGACACCTGCTTACACCAATGAAACGCGCGGCGAAGGAGATAATCTTTACACCTGTTCATTGATTGCATTAAACGTGGACACAGGAAAGATGAGCTGGTATTTCCAGACTTCTCCACATGACACGCATGACTGGGATTCCACCCAGTCTCCGGTGTTTGCCGATGCGATTTTCAATGGCAAACCGCGCAAGCTTGTTCTTCAGGCTACCCGCAACGGCTATTTCTTTGTTATCGACAGAACTACAGGCGAGCACCTGCTGACCAGTAAATATGCAGAGTCAGCTAACTGGGCTGCACGTGTCGACAAGCGTGGCGAACCAGTGCGCGATCCTGCGAAAGATTCTTTGCCCGCCGGCACGCTCGTCTCGCCGGACAACGGGGGCGCTACGAACTGGCCACCCCCCAGCTTTGATCCAGATACCGGCCTTTTCTATGTGCAGTTACGCGAGATATACGCGATGTACTATCTCACTGAAAGTAATCCCCGCCTGGTGACCGGCCTCGGAGGAAAGGAAGAGGACGCTGTCGGCTCGCTGGGAACATCTATCGTCGCAATCGACTATAAGAACGGAAAGATTGCCTGGAAATATCGCTTTCCAGGAGGTTCGTCTTCGCCCATCGGGATTACAGGTCTGTTGACAACGGCTGGAAAGCTGCTCTTCAGCAGTGATATGACCGGGAACCTCGTCGCCTACGACCCGCTGACGGGAACGCCGTTATGGCATACCCGCATTGGCGCTATTTCAAATGCCCCCGAAACTTATATGCTCGATGGCCAGCAGTATGTACTGGTAGCCGTTGGTACATCGCTGTTCTCATTCAGGCTCGGCCAGTAGGAACCGCGGCAGGGCTATAACATGTGCATTGCGTAACGATCTATCGGCGCGGAAGCATTGATAGATCGTTACTCATGACGTAGACATAGATTGCGACCGAGATGCAGACCACCCCAACCCAGAAGCGCCAGTCGCGGTGAGCTCTCTGCCAATAAGGGCGTTGATGGTTATGATCAGGGCGGTGAACGAGCGTCGGCATCTCGTTATGCTGGTGTCGCCTGTTGTCATTCTTGCTTTCGCCCATAGTTTTCCTGCTTGTCCATTTCCACGAAGTGCAAGCCTCGTGCCGTGCGCGCCAGAGAGTACGTTAAGTAGAACAAGCCGCCATGCGGGAGTCTTCTACATGCGATGAACCCGTGCGCATATTGAAGATGCCGCAGGTCATCTCCAGCATACGCTGCACGCTCAACACTGGATGTTCCCTGTGTAAACTGCAAACATGAAAAGAATCAGGGAACTGGATGGCCTCCGGTTCTTCGCCATCCTGGGGGTTCTGTGCGTTCATTATCGACCTCCATACAGACCGCTGTTGAATGTCTTATCAATCGGCTGGGTTGGTGTAGACCTGTTCTTCGTAATTTCAGGGTTCCTGATCACAAATGTTTTATTTTCATTGAAGGGAACGCAGCACCCATACCGGATTTTTTACTGGCGACGTGCTCTGCGTATATTCCCGGCATACTACCTCGTTTTATTTGCCTTGATCGCCGCCGGTATCCTGACGCATGTTCACTTCAGCCGGCAGGAGATTGCCCTGCCCATGCTGTTCCTGAGCGCGTTTCAGGAGACATACTCCATGCATCAGGTCTATGCAGTGCTGTTTCATGGTCATGCGCTTGACTGGCAGCATCTTCCAATAGACCACCATGTCTTTGACAGCCTGAAGAATGCAACTGCGATCTTCTGGTCGCTCTCTTTTGAGGAGATGTTCTATCTGGTATGGGCGCCTGTGGCTCTGCATTTCTCGCGACGTACGCTGGTGATAAGTGCGGCGTTAATTATTCTGGTCTCGCCGTTTCTGCGCATGCTGGGGCATGACGCTACATTCAGGGAGTGCTTCTCTTTCCCGTTTCGTTTCGATTCGCTTGCCATGGGCAGTCTGCTTGCCCTGTTGCTGACAGCCCACAAGCAGGAAGCGTTGCTCAGCTATTCGCGGCTGCTGCTCGGACTAAGGTTCTGTGGAATCATCAGCTTTACCTCGCTCCTGGTTCTCTTTGTCAAAGACGGCTATTTCCGTTCCATCGAGCCCCGCTCCACGCTAAGCTTTTCGTTTTTTGGATATTCCCTGCTTGGCCTCCTGTTTACATCCATCGTCGGGTTGTGTGCACTCGAGTCAGGAAGCAGCAGGTGGTGGACTGCCATACTTCGCAACAGGGCAATTATTTATATCGGGACAATCAGTTACATGGTTTACCTCATACATATTCCGGTATGGATATTGGTCTACCGCTTGGTGTCGAAGGTAGAAGGGCATGTGGCATCGATTGATCCCACGCTTGGAATCTTCGCAGCTTTAATGACAACTACTCTCGCCGCCATGTCCTGGAAGTTCTACGAGCAACCCATCCTGAGCTTCAAAGATGCTGTCTGGGGAGTATCGAGGAACCAGGAATGAACGAATGTGCAGTAAGTGTCCATAGTACTTGTTACAGTCGCGAGTATCGCTTTGCAAAGGCTACGAAGCCACTATGAGAACACACGCATTGTCTAATTCACTAAAGGGCCGCGGATCGAACCAATTCATCCTGAGTCCAGGCGTCTGGATCAGCCTGGCAGCTGTCTCTGTGGGATACTTCGTCGATATCCTCATCCGATCGGCCAATAAGCTTTACTGGACAGACGAACTGTTCACCGTGTACTTATGCCGGCTTCCTGATTTCAGGAGCACCTGGAACGCCGTGATGCATGGCGCTGACTTTAATCCGCCGCTCTTTTACCTGCTCACTCGCACTTCCCAAATGATATTCGGACATGGCGCAATTGCCACAAGGCTGCCTGAGACGATCGGACTGTGGTTGTTCTGCTTATCCATCTTCTTTTTCGTGGGTCGCCGTGCAGGGATCGCGGCTGCATCGATAGCAGCCCTTTTTCCTTTCTTCACGCTTGCGAATTATTACGCTTACGAAGCCCGTCCGCACGGCCTTGTCCTTGGCTGGTGCGGGCTGGCGCTTCTATGCTGGCAGTTGGCGAGCGATACTAATACCAACAGAAAGCTATGGTCTTTAGGCCTTTTTGTGGCCCTGGTCGGTGCTGCGCTCACACATGTTTTTGCCATCTACTTGTTAATACCTTTTGGCTGCGCAGAAATCTTCACTTTCTTAAAGGAGCGCCGGCTGAATTGGTCAGTGTTACTGCCACTCGCGTTAACACCCGTCATAGCTTTCCCAATCTATTTACCGATGCTCAGGGCTTACCGACTTCTATTTCACCAGGTAGGTGGCTTACAACAGCGACCGTTGGATGTTATTCAAACCTTCCTTAGCAGTCTCCTGGAGCCATCAATTGTTTTCGCCTTCATAGTGTTAGCATTTCTCTCATTCGTGTCGAGAGCACAGCCGGAGACCGAGACTCCCGCGCCGACTATTCCGGAGCGCGAAATTGTACTGGCGATTGCTTTCGCATGTCTGCCTCTCGCGGGCCTGGTCGGCGTGAAGATCACGCATGGTGTTTTCTTCAATCGTTACTTCCTGGCAAGCACAGCAGGCTGGTCGATCTTGCTGGGGTTCGTCGCGTCTAAACTGTTAGGCCGGTCCATGCTTGCAAAGTGGTTGTTGGCATCCTTGCTCGTACTTTTTGCAGCAGACGTGGGTATGGCTTTGCGCCATCTCATCAATCACAGCGATTTTGCTTTAGTTGAACCAACCAGCAAACTTGCATTCAGTTCCGACGTCAATCGGCCGATGCTGCGGCATGAAGCCCTTGTTCATCTGGAGAACGATCGTGACATCCTGGTTTTGCATCAACTCGACTACATATACCTGGTCCACTACGCTCCACCATCTGTCGCGTCGCGGCTATACGATGGAGCTATAGATAACAACGACATTATTCTGAATGCCTATCGTTTACTGGCTGAGTGGGCTCGCGTTGATCTGAAGACTTCCACGCTGGACGCATTTCTCAAAAGTCACCAGCAGTTTCTGATCTACGGATCCAATGATGGACAGTTTCAACCACAATGCGGCGATTGTGTAGACACGATTCAAAAGGCTGGTTTCCATCTCATCTCTGAGCAGAGGGACCAGGATGGCGTGCTGTATTCCTATGAGGCGTCAGGTCAATGACCGCGCCAGGCCAGGATCAGGTTAACTACGTTGACTCCGTGAAGTTAATCCGTTCCTTCTCGATAACGAGCGGTCGTCCCTGCACCATCGTATGAATGGATCCGATGTATTCACCGATAATTCCTATAGCCACAAGCTGCACTGAGCCGAAGAAAAAGAGGCCTACCACGACTGGCGCGACGCCTATCTCGAAGTGATTCCAGAAGGCAAGTTTTGCCAGTAGATAGCCGGTGCCTACTGCCAGGCTGAGCAGTGCGAAAACGAATCCTATAAATGTAACCAGGCGCAGCGGGACCTTTGAAAGGTTCGTAATGCCCAGCATCGCGAGATCATAGAGGGTATAAAAGTTATTTTTGGTGATGCCCCGTTCGCGACGCTTCTGGTTGTAATAGAAAGCCTTGTAGGGCAGCCCTATCTCGGCAATCATGCCTCGAAAATACGGGTAAGGGTCCCGAAAATGCGTGCGCAGGATGTCGACTACCTTCCGGTCGTACAGGCCGAATCCTGTGAAATGTTCGAACACGCGTACGCTGGTCAGCCTGGCGATGGTCCCGTAGTACGCGCTGCGAATTTTATACATCAGCCAATTTTCTTCGCTGGTATTCTTAATGCCGACTACGACAGGTGTGCCCCGCTCCCATTCTTCTATCATCTCTGCGAACAGCTCAGGCGGATCCTGCAAGTCGGAAAGCAGCATTCCCACTGCGTCGCCATCGGCATGAAGAATAGCGTGCTGCGGAGAGCGCAGATGGCCAAAGTTGCGTGCGTTGACGATGACTTTGACGCGTGGATCTTCCGCGGCCAGGCGGCGCAGAATAGCGACCGTATTATCCGTCGACGCGTTGTCGATGAAGATGTGTTCATACCGGAATTGAGGAAAGCGCGCCAGCGTATCGCGAAGACGTATGTAGAGCTGCTCCACGTTGTCCTGCTCGTTGTAGCAGGGACTGACGATACTAATGAGCTTCAATGGAGAACTCCTGGTGGGAAGAGGTAGTAGCTGATTGCCAGCCATGCCATTCTGCCGTTCGCGTAATTGCATCGCTCAACGTGACAGTTTGAGTCAGCTTCAAGTCCTGCGCACATCGTTGAACATCGGGCACATACTGCAGCACGGCGGAATCTGGATGAGGAGTTTGAGCCACGTGGATGGGGAGACCGGGTGAAAGAATAGCTGCGACCTTTTCCGCGAGCTCACGAACGCTGATGGCATCGCTCGAGCCCACATTGTACGGGCGCAGTGGTATGCCGCGTAATAGTATCGTCCACAGCCAGGTTGCCAGGTCGGCTGCATAAAGGTACGAGCGCAGCGGCGTACCGTCACCGCGAATCACGATAGGCTCCGAAGCCATTGCACTGCGGATGAAATCTCCGATGGCAAAACCCTGGTCGAGTTCGAGATGCGGTCCAACGAAAGCAAATGGCCGGGCGATCAGGCACTCGAGTCCACTCTGCCCGGAGTAGGCAGCGCATAATGCTTCCGAGGCTCGCTTGCCCTCTCCGTAAGCACTGGTTTTCGCGCACGTGTCTGGCGCGCCTGGATAGGTTTCAGGGATGTGTGTCATTGCTGATGGTTGCGGGCCGTACACTGCGCCGGAGCTCACCATCAAAAACCTTCGCGTGCCATGAGCAGCAGCAAAATCAAGTACTCTCCGCGTGCCATCGAATGTCGCTGCGAGCAGGCCTGGCTTGGTCGTGTTGCCTGCGCCGCGTGCTGCCGCAACGTCGGCCGCGGCATGAATCACGGTCGAGAACTCGCCCGCAGGATAGGCGAAGGTCTGCACATCGCCGCCGATGAGCGTAACTGAAGAGTGCCGCGCAAGATGAGGGCAGGCTTCTGCAAACTTTGCCGGATTGCGGGTCAGTACCGTCACGCGAGCTTCGAGCGTAAGGCGATGATTGGCGGCGATAAATGTTTCGAGGAGCCATCGGCCAAAAAAGCCGGTGCCGCCGGTGATGAAGAGATGCTGCCCACGCAGGTCTTCCCACAGTCCGCGCGTCGCTTCGCAGACCATGTCGACATCACGTGCAGCCAGAACAGTCTGCTTCATCCTCATTCCTTCACAGCCGCTGGCATCGTTCCAAGACCTGCATCAGTTAAAGGACGGGAAGGGCTACGCCTTGCTCCACAAACTTAGCAATTGTGTTCGCCACATGATCGATCATTGGTCGCGTGAGGCCAGGATAGACACCGAGCCAGAGAATATTACGCATGACAAAGTCAGAGTTAGGCAGGTCGCCGATCTGCCGGTACTCAATGCCCTGGTACGCAGGCTGCCGCAGCAGGTTTCCTGCGAACATCAGGCGTGTTCCGATTTTCTGCGCTTCAAGTGCACGCACCAACTGGTCTCGTGTGAAGGGCGCATCCTCGCGGACACCAAGAGGGAAGCCGAACCAGCTGGGATCAGCACCCTCGGTTGCTACGGGTAGCATAAGCACGTTCTCGAGCGGCTCCAGAGCCTGGCGCAGGTAGCGAAAATTATCTCGCCGCGCCTGGATAAATTCTTCAACATGGTCAAGTTGGGAAAGGCCAAGCGCGGCCTGCATGTCCGTTGCCTTCAGGTTGTAGCCTATGTGCGAGTACGTATATTTGTGATCGTAACCGCAGGGCAACGTACCCAGCTGCCAGTCAAATCGTTTGCCGCAGGTGTTATCCACGCCGGGTTCGCACCAGCAATCGCGGCCCCAGTCGCGGAAGGATTCAACCAGCGTCTGCAGCAGCGGAGTATTGGTGAGCACAGCACCGCCTTCGCCCATGGTGATGTGGTGCGCAGGATAAAAGCTCAGTGTGGCCAGGTCGCCAAAGGTGCCAACCTTCTGGCCGCGATACGTCGACCCGAGAGCATCGCAGCAGTCCTCGACTACCCACAGCCGGTGCTTCTTCGCAAAGGCCATCACTGCATCCAGGTTGAAGGTATTGCCCAGCGTGTGGGCGATCATGATGGCGCGTGTTTTCGGACTGAACGCTCTGTCGAGTTGCTCAATATCAATTTCAAGCGTGGGCAAGGTGACGTCGAGAAACACCGGAACGAGCCTGTTCTGAATAATCGGGTTGACCGTTGTGGGAAAGCCGGCCGCGACGGTGATGACTTCATCGCCCGGTTTTAGCTGGCGATCGCCCAGCTTGGGTGAAGTGAGCGCTGTCAGCGCCACCAGGTTTGCCGATGAACCCGAGTTGACGAGTGAGCAGCCGCGCACGCCTACAAAGCGAGCCAGCTTCTTTTCAAAAGCCTTTGCGAAGCGTCCGGTCGTGAACCAGCAGTCAAGCGCCGAGTCAACGACAGAGCTCAGATCTGCGCCGTCGATCACTTTGCCGGAGACCGGGACAACAGACTCGCCGGCCTGGAAGGTGCGTGATGGAAACGCTTCCCGGTGATACTCCACCGCTAATTCAAGTATTTGCTTCCTGAGTTGTTCGGCGCGTTCACTCACCAGTGTTGTTCCCCTCAAATCTTGGTCCGGCGCTCGTAATCTGACAGATGACGACCTCTATGATAACTCAGTGCTACCAGCCTCAGCAGCTTCCACGGAGTTAGGTTGCAGGTTACCAACTTCGGAGTCGGCACCGTATCTCCAGAGAGCAAGTCTATGATGAGAGAGTCGTTGTTGGCCCTAGGCGCGCTTACGGGTGATTGACTTATCGCGCATCTCTGGCTAATGCAAGAGTGAGATGAACATGAGGTGGAAATGAAGGCAGTTATTCTGGCGGGTGGCCTGGGAACGCGCATCAGCGAGGAAACCTCGGTTCGCCCCAAGCCCATGGTTGAAATCGGCGGCCGCCCGATTCTCTGGCACATCCTGAAGATGTATTCGCAGCATGGCATCTTCGACTTCGTGATCTGCCTCGGCTACAAGGGGTATGTGATCAAGGAGTATTTCGCGAACTACTTCCTGCACACCGCAGACGTAACCTTTCACATGTCCGAGAACCGCATGGAGGTGCATGGAAACACTACGGAACCCTGGCATGTGACGCTGGTTGAGACAGGCGAGCAGACTGGCACCGGCGGACGGCTTAAGAAGGTAAGTCAGCACCTGGCGGGCGAGGAAGCTTTCTGCATGACCTACGGCGACGGCGTTTCGGATGTGAACATCACGGAACTGATCAAGTTCCACAAAGGCCATGGCAAAGATGCGACGTTGACTGCCGTCCAGCCGCTGGCCAGGTTCGGATTACTGGGCATCGAGGGAACAGAGGTTCATACATTCCAGGAAAAGCCGACCGGGGATGGCGGCTGGATCAACGGTGGATTCTTTGTGCTTTCTACCAAGGTCCTGCAACTGCTGCCCGATGATCCCGCAATCATGTGGGAACGTGAACCGTTGGAGCGGCTTGCCCGTGATCGTAATCTGCACGCATACTATCACCATGATTTCTGGCAGCCGATGGATACGTTGAGAGACAAACAGCAGCTGGACGCCTTATGGAGTTCAGGCAAAGCGCCGTGGAAAACCTGGTGACGAGCCCTCTCCAGGGCAAGCGTATCTTCCTCACCGGGCACACCGGCTTCAAGGGCGGATGGCTGGCTCTTACCCTCGCAGGCCTGGGCGCAACAGTGCGCGGCTATGCGCTTGATCCATCTTTGGAGCCGACTCTTTTCCACTCCGCAAAAGTCGCGACTGTCGTTGAAGACCTTCGTGGTGACATCAGAGACCTTGCGAAACTCGATCGCGCTATGCGTGAGTTCGCCCCGGATGTAGTCTTTCACCTGGCAGCGCAGCCATTGGTAAGGCTCTCCTATGCCGATCCACTGGAGACTTACACGACGAACGTGATGGGCACCGCGCATGTGCTCGAGACGGTGCGTACGCTCCCATCCGTTCGCGCCGTCGTTGTAATTACCACGGACAAATGCTATCTGAATCGCGAATGGCGATGGGGCTATCGCGAGACCGACCACCTTGGCGGTTACGATCCGTACAGCAGCAGCAAGGCCTGCGCAGAAATTCTGACAGCTTCTTATCGCAACTCGTTCTTTTCGGCGGAGAGTCTTGAGAAGCACAGTGTTGCCCTCGCGACTGCGCGTGCCGGCAATGTTATCGGCGGAGGAGACTGGTCGCAGGACAGGTTGATTCCTGACCTCATCCGCGGCTTCGTCAGTGGACACTCCGTGCCCATCCGCCGGCCGTTTTCAGTGCGGCCGTGGCAGCATGTACTCGAGCCGATTGCCGGCTATATCTCATTGGCCGAAAAGCTTCTTGCCGGCGACAAGACCTTCGCGGACGCATGGAACTTCGGACCTTTTGACGATGACGCGTGGCCGGTCGAACGCATAGCGACGGCCATGACGGAGCGTTGGGGCGACGGTGCTGCGTGGTTCAAGGATGGCCAGGAGAGCGTGCACGAAGCCGGGCTCCTGAAGCTCGACTCGAGCAAGGCCCGCGCGGAACTGGGATGGCATCCGCGTCTGCGTCTTTCCGTAGCATTGGAATGGCTGGTGGATTGGTACCGGGCCTGGCAGGATGGCTCGGAGATGCATGCCTTTACTCTGCACCAGATCGCAGCCTATGAAGCTCTCGGTGGCAGTTATCATATGGCGTCCGCGGGAGTCGAGGGCAGGCGAGTCTGATACCGGTCGGTTCCGAGAAGGGATTGGCAAACCTACGGCGTTTGACGACGATACATTCGCCAATGTGCTCTTAATGCATTAATTTAGAGATTCGTTGTCATGGCCGCGTGCGTAGAACATAGAATTCGAACAGAGAGCCGATGGGATCATCATGTCAACTAGAGTAATTGAACAATCCGAGCCACACGATAGCGGCCTGAAAAAAGTTGCTGGTGAACTTACACGCCAGTCGACCGATGAGCAGCAGCGCAACCAGGAGTTACTTGGCATCGCCTCATCTCTACTGCCCAGTTATGGAAATCAGTGGAACCTGCACAACATGGTGACACTCAAGCGCCAGAGCTTAAGCCGACTTCTTTATTACAATGAGCTTTATAAAAAAATAGTGGACATTCCTGGTGTGATTTGTGAGTTCGGCGTTCAATGGGGCGCAACGCTTGCGGAATTAGTAAACCTCCGTGGCATTCACGAACCCTTTAATCACAGTCGCAAAATTATTGGCTTCGATACCTTCGAAGGATTTTCGGTCGTTGATGAGAAAGATGGTGGATTTTCCAAAGTCGGCGATTATGCCATTACGCTCAACTATGAGGAGACTCTCGAAAAAATCCTCACGCTTCATGAATCCTTTGCTCCGATTGCCCATGTGAAAAAGTTCGAGTTAGTCAAAGGTGATGCGTCATTGACGATCAAGCCATGGCTCGATCGTAATCCTTACGCGATCGTTGCCATGGCCATTTTCGACATGGATGTCTACAAGCCGACTAAAGACGTGCTCGAGAAACTTCTCCCTCGCTTAACGAAGGGTTCACTCCTCGTGTTCGACGAGCTGAACTGCCCACATTTTCCAGGCGAAACGACAGCGTTGGATGAAGTTATTGGCCTGAATAAACTAGCGCTCCGGCGTTTTCCCCATCAGCCATTCTGTGCATGGGCAGTATTCGGCGACTAGGTATTATGATCGAGAACGATCCAAGCCCTTCAAAATTGACCGAGGCAGACCTCCGTGGTCGAGCCGCGACGCTGCGTGCACATGCTGTGCGGATGATCCATCGGGCCAAAGCATCTCACCTCGGCAGCAGTCTCTCAATGGCCGACGTGATCGCCAGCCTCTATTGGCAAATTCTTCGTCTTAACCCGCTGCAACCAGAATGGCCTGATCGGGATCGCTTCCTGTTGAGCAAAGGGCATGGGGCGGCAATGCTTTATGCGGCTCTTGCAGAGCGGGGCTTTTTTCCAGTTTCTGAGCTTGACTCTTATTGCCAACGCGGGTCTCGTCTTACCGGGCATGCGACAAGCGGCGTGCCTGGCGTCGAGCTTTCATCGGGTTCGCTGGGTCATGGCTTGCCTGTGGGTTGCGGCATGGCTCTGGCTGCCAAGCGGGAAGATCGCAGTTTCAGGACGTTCGTATTGCTGAGCGATGGAGAACTGGATGAGGGGTCAAACTGGGAGGCAATTCTCTTCGCCCCCCAGCACCAGCTTGATAATCTTGTCGTGATCGTCGATTACAACAAGATTCAGAGCTACGGACTCGTCAAGGATGTACTTGAGCTCGAACCGCTCGCGGATAAATTCAGAGCCTTTCGGTGGGCGGTAAAGGAAGTCGATGGTCATAACATGAATGAGCTGAGTAATGTGTTGACGTCCCTTCCTATGGAACAAGGCAAGCCAACGGCCATCATTGCTAACACGATCAAAGGTAAAGGTGTCAGCTTCATGGAAGATACTCTAGCCTGGCACTACAAGAGTCCCACCGATGAACAGCTCAGCCAGGCATTGAAGGAACTGGGTGCCGCCAGTTGAGAACCGCATTTATAGAAGAACTTCTGAAGGTGGCTGCCCGGGATGAACGCGTGTGGCTGGTCTGCGGTGATTTAGGTTATTCAGTCCTGGACCCATTTATTCAACGCTTTCCCAAGCGCTTTTTAAATGCGGGTGTCGCTGAGCAGAATATGACCGGAATCGCTGCTGGACTCGCTCTGACCGGGAAGACTGTATTTACTTACTCGATCGCAAATTTCCCTGTCATGCGCTGTCTTGAACAGATTCGTAACGATGTTTGTTACCATAATCTCGATGTCAAGATTGTTTCGGTAGGTGGCGGCCTGGCTTACGGCAGCCATGGGTACACGCATCATGGTGTCGAAGACCTCGCTATGATGAGCGTACTGCCCAACATGACAGTGGTGGCCCCCGGTGACCCGCTTGAGGCGCGCGCCGCCACTGCAGCGCTTGCGAATAAGCCCGGACCGGCTTACCTGCGGCTCGGCAAGGCCGGAGAGCCGATCCTGCATCAGGCCCCGCTTGATTTCACCTTGGGATCAGCTATCCAGATACAAGACGGGGAAGACATCACTATCATTACTACTGGAGCTGTACTTGGTATCGCCATTGAGGCCTCCCGTAGACTCGATGCAGAAGGATGCTCGACGCGCTTGCTGAGCATGCCAACACTGGTGACCCTCGATGCAGACGCGATCGGCAAAGCTGCGCGGGAGACACGCGCAATCCTGACTGTCGAAGAGCATGGTGCCGGTGGCCTCGGTACCATGGTCGCCGAGGTATTGGTAACCATGCAGGTGGGAATGCCGTTCCATGCATTACGCCTGAGTCGGGATCCAATCAAATTGTCCGGATCACAGGAAGAACTTCGCTCCGCGCAGGGGCTTAGTGCGGATGGCATTTATAAGTCCGTAAGACACTTGCTTCCGCTAGATACAAAAGCTTTTTAAGAAGGCAGGCCGACAGGCTAAGCACTTATTGCCGCTGTTGGAGCAGCTGTTTCGATTCCGCACAGAGACGTGGGTGCTTCAGCAATCATCGATGATGATTCCCCGAAACAATGTGATGTATCGTCGGGAGTGATCTCACTCCCGGCTTGAGGCCTCAATGAAACGTTATCTCCTGGCAGTTCTCCTGGTTTCGCTGTCCGCTTCCGCCTTTGGACTGACGACGCCGATTGAACGCAATGGTCAGACTGTTTCGATCGAGCCGTACGCGCCCAATGTTGTACGCGTCACGCTGAGCACCATTGGCAGGGAAGCAGAAGCGGCGCCGGGCTACGGCATTGTCGGAAGACCTGAGGGCAGTGGATGGAGCCACTCAACAAATGCTGACGGCGCCGACATCTACAAGAGCGCACGCATGACAGTTACGGTTGCGCCTCCGCATCATCGCGACCCCAATGTGAGACCGCCGGATACATCCAAGTTCTTCTCAGGATCGGTCCCAGGTGTCGATATAAAATTCTCTCTTCCGAACGGCTCGCCATTAACTGAAATGAATGGCTGGAAGATGGCCGAGTTGAATCAGAAGGATGACACACTCAAGAACGCCCGGGGCATCAAGCCGGGAGACCTGCCTCTCTACACAGTCGGCGCAGACTTCGTCGCCCCCGACGACGAACATTATTATGGACTCGGTGAAAACCAGGAAGGCTATCTCGACCACCGGCAGCGGCCTATTACCTGTGCCGCGAATTACCTCGCCGCGGGATCGCCATCGTATTGCGTGCCTTTTCTCGTGACGAACAAGGGCTACGCCGTCCTCTGGGACAATGCTTCGTCGACCACCATCTTCCCGGCATTTGATGGCGAAACAAAGTGGTCGTCCGATCTTGGCAAACGCGTTTCGTACTTCGTCATCGCAGGTGACACCACCGATGAACTGTATGGCGGTTATCGGCTGCTGACAGGCGTAACGCAGATGCTGCCCAAAGCGGCCTATGGCTTTATCCAGTGCAAGCAGCGCTACCGGTCCCAGGCAGAAGTGCTGGCCGTAGCAGAGGGTTATCGTGAACGCCATCTTCCGCTGGACATAATCGTGGTGGACTGGTTCTATTACACGCAAATGGGCCAGTATGATTTCGATCCAGAGCTGTGGCCTGATCCAGGTGCCATGAACAAGCAGTTGCATGCGCAGAACATCGAGACCATGATCAGCGTGTGGCCGCGTTTTGCACCCGGCTCGCGCTACTTCGATTTCCTGCTGAACAAGGGATGGTTTGAGCATTACTCCGGTGACGTACCGAAGACCGGAGATGTGCCGTCTCCGGGTAAACCACTCAACTGCCTGCCCTATGATAAGGCCGGCTCGGATATAGATACGACCAATCCCGAGGCAGCCCAGTGGTGGTGGCATTTGATCAGGGACAATATAGCTTCGAAAGGTTTTGATTTTTTCTGGGCAGATGAGACTGAGCCTGACCTTCCACCAGACGGTGCTTACCTGAGCGTTGGCCCGGGCAGTGAATACTTCAATGTCTATCCTCTTTTTCATACTGCTGCCATCTATAACGGTGTACGTAAGGACAAGCCACAACAGCGTTCACTGACGCTCTCGCGCGATGGCTTTACCGGCGCGCAAAGAAATGGCGACATCTTCTGGTCATCTGATATCTCGCCGACATGGGATTCCATGCGTCGCCAGATTCCGACCGGACTGAACGTCGCGGCGTCCGGTCTTGCCTACACTGGAAATGACATTGGCGGCTGGCAGGGCCTGCCCTCGCACCACACACCCGCGCATCCGCCGTTGATTGATCCGGCTGGTGCGCGCAATACTGTCGGCAACGATGATGACTATCCGGAGTTGTATGTGCGCTGGTTTGAGTACGGCACATTCCTGCCTACGATGCGGACGCATGGAACGCGCAACTATAACGAAGTCTGGAGTTATGGGCCGCAGGCTCAGCCAATTCTTGAAAAATATCTCAAGCTGCGCTATACGCTGATGCCCTACATCTATTCGCTAGGCTGGTATACGCACGAGACAGGCGCGCCTTTCATGCGCGCTCTCTTCATGGATTTCCCGCATGACGAAAAAGTTGTGAACATGGTGGATGAATACATGTTTGGTCCGGCTCTGCTGGTAGCGCCGGTCGTCGAACAGGGCGCGACAAGTCGAGAGGTATATCTGCCAGCAGGAACTGACTGGTATAACTACTGGACGAACGAGAAGCTGCACGGCGGCCGAACGGTTACAGCAGAAGCTCCGATAGACACGATCCCGCTGTTCGTCAAGGCCGGTTCCATTCTGCCCATGGGCGCTGCAGTGGAGAGCACACATGAAGACCAGCCGATCCTGAAGGTTAAGGTCTATCCCGGCGCCGACTCTGATTTCACTCTCTACAAAGACGATGGGACAACCTACGCGTATGAGAGCGGGAAAAATGAAATCACCAAACTTCACTGGGATGATGCGAATCGCAAGCTGACGCAGCAGGGCGCAAAAGCCTGGGATAAAACGCAGTCACCTGTTGAGGTTGTGAAGTAGCTATAACGCTTCTCCAGCCCTGTATGAGCCTGGTCTTGCAGGCAAACCTTAACTGCGGCTTGTTCGCTCAGGTAGGCCATGCGCCTCGCTTTTTTTTAACGATAGGGAAGCCTTGACGTCTCCTCTTGGCTGATGATTCCGCCGAGCGGGAGCTTCTGCTTATTAAAAATATCTGCAGATCTCGATAATGCTGACCTCTCCGGCATCGAATACCTCACGAGTCAGGAAAGGAAATGTTTATGCCACCCCCCAAGAAGGCTGCGAAAAAAGCTGCAAAGAAGGCAGCCAAAAAGACCGCCGGTCATCATCACAAGAAGGGCCACCAAGCGAAGGAGCTGCGCCGCGCTTACGAACACATGGGGCGTATAGATATTCTTCGTAAGTCTCTCGATGCGTCCACACAGGACACCATTGGCGCCCTCATCAACTTATCCAAGCAAGAAATAGATGGTGGACATGTCAAGGATGCTGCCGATCTTCTAAGAGCGTCAGAGCACCTGGGCTTCGCCTTCCTTGCCGAAGAGAAGTCGGACACAAGCCGCATCTCAGCCGAACTGCAGGAGTCCATCACAGAACACTTCGATGAACTTCTTCGCAGGGCGGATGATCACTGGGGCGGGGAACAACACTCCGGCATCCTGGTCGCACTTTACGAGAGCTCGCGGAAGTATGCGTCCAAAGCATTCAAGGGTGGCGCCTACCATCGTGCATTGGAGTTTGCTCGTGCTGCAGAAGCAATCGCGCATGCAAAGCATCATGGGACACTTCAACTTGGGCCCGGCCACACGAACCTGACATTGAAAGGCTAGTCTCTCGAGAGTCAGGAACGGTCAGCGCCACCTCAATCGATGCCGGCAGAAAGCGAAGTATTCACGCTCTCGAAGCGACGATTTTTTTTTTGCTGATGTGCAGACCGGTCTCGGTCCTTTTCTCGCTGCCTACCTGGCGGGAGCAGGCTGGAAGCCGGGACGAGTTGGGATGGCGCTAATAACCATCGGCGGCATCGTTACGGTTGCCCTGTAGGCTCCCGCTGGCGCCATGGTTGATCAGGTCAGGTCGAAAAAACTCATCCTGGTTACTGCTTCCGCGGTGCTCGCCGTCGGAGCTATCTTGCTGAGTCTCACGGCAGCCCCGTGGGCCGTATACGCATTCCAACTCCTCATTGGTGGGGCAGGACCATTCCTCGCACCAACACTTGCTGCTGTCACGATGGGCATTGTCGGCGTCAATTTTTTTGATCGGCAGTTCGGCAAAAACCAGTGCTGCAATTCGGCAGGCAATATGGTTTGCGCACTCCTCATCGTCGGCCTGAGCCCCATCTTTGGGAACCGCGCTATTTTCATTACTGCGGCCGTGCTGATCGTTCCTACTGTGCTCGCCATCAGGGCGATCCGGACCGAGGACATCGACTATGACCTTGCGCGTGGCAGTGCGGCCAAATTGCGGGACGAGCAGGCTCCTGCCAGACTGTCCGCGATGAAGACACTCCTCGGAGACAGAATACTAATCGTGTTTCTTGCCTGTGCCTTCTTGTTTCATTTTGCGAATGCAGCCATGCTGCCGCAACTCGGCGAGATGCTTTCACATGGCGCCCAGGCTTCTGCTGCTCCGTTCATGTCCGCCTGTATTATCGTGACGCAACTGGTCATCATGTGCTGCGCGCCAGCCATAGGACGCATCGCGAATCTGCATGGCCGGAAGCCTCTATTGCTGCTCGGCTTCGGCGTTCTGCCAATTCGTGCGCTTCTCTATACCCTGACCCACAATGCGATAAGCCTGGTTGCCGTGCAATTATTGGACGGCGTTGCGAACGCAATTTTTGTTGTAGTTTCAATCCTCGTCGTAGCGGACAGAACTCGCGGCACCGGCCGCTTCAACCTTGTGCAAGGCACCCTGGCAACTGCCGTCGGGCTAGGCGCAGCTCTCAGTAATGCCTTCGGCGGAGAGTTGGTTCAACATTTCAGCTATCGCATCTCATTCCTTTCCGTGGGAGCTATCGCCGCGCTCGCATTCATTCTGCTGTGGACCATGATTCCTGAAACTCTGACCATCAACGATGAGCAGAAGAAAGATATTTCCCCAGCCACTCACCAGGAGTATCTTGCTTGAAATCTTTCGCACCACAGAGTCCGTTTCGACCTCTTCCACCAGATGCCGCAGGTGTCGTCAGCTGGATTCATCTCGGCGATCTTCACATGACCAGGGCTGGTGAACAGAATCATCTTGACCTTGCGCAAATCGTCGATGAGGTGAATAGAACTTTTGTCGATTCGGTGAGCTTCGCCTACCTGCCCGGAGACGTCGCCGACGATGGAAGCCGTTCTGCATACACAGTGGTCCGCGGCGAATTGGACCGCCTGCAGGTGCCCTGGTTAGCCATTATTGGCGATCACGATGTTCACGAGAAGAGCTTCGCGAACTTTCTGGAAGCGATGTCGGAACGAACACATTCTTCATTCACCGTCGGGGCAATTCGGTTCATCGCGATGAATGCATTCGATGTCCCGCATCCAGCATCCTTTACAGTAAGCGCGGATCAACTGGTCTGGGTCGAGCAACAACTGCGGGCAGCGACCGATGCGGGTCAGAGCAAGGTACTTCTGCTGCATTGCTATCCCAGGGACTTAAAGCTTGGCGGCGGCGAGCTGGCAGAACTGATACGCAGCTACGATGTGAAGCTCATTGACATGGGCCACACGCATTACAACGAGATCGCCAACGATGGCCGGACACTCTACACTGCCACCCGTTCTACCGGGCAGATTGAAGAAGGGCCGGTCGGCTACTCCGTCACGAACGTCGACGGCGATATTGTGAGCTGGCGGTTCATGGAACTGGGTAAACTGCCCGTCGTTGTCATTACCTCGCCGAGCGATGTGCGGCTTCTGAAAAGGTCCAGCGAGTCTACGCAAGACACATTAAAGATCCGGGCGAAATTCTGGAGCGAGGTTGAGGGCATAGAAGCGATCGCCCACCTGGATGGCCAGACAATGCCCATGACGCGGATAAGTAATAGTCATGTGTGGGAAGTTGAAACTGCCGCTCCACCTGACGGAAGCTACCGTTTGAAGGTGGTCTTTAAAGATCTGCACGGAAAAGTTGCGGAGGACGAGATACACTTCGCCGCCAGCCAGCGTAACGAGCAGAAGTTCGAAATGCGCGATCAGGATAATGCTCTTGGAGCGTGGCCGGAACATGGTCTGCTCGGTACACAGCTCGGGCCGAATAAGAACGGAAAGAAGTGGTGATGTTTCCACCAGAAATTGCACACATTGTTCTTCCCCTGATCGTCGCCGTCAGTATTGCGCTGATGCTTACTCGTCCACGCGGCATTCCCGAGGTCTGGTGGATCTCAGGTGGTGCGCTTCTTCTTGTTGCACTGCGACTCGTTCCACTCCAACTGGCTGGACACGCTGTTGCTGAAGGGAGCGATGTTTATCTGTTCCTGATCGGCATGATGCTCCTCAGCGAACTGGCGCGTGAACAAGGCGTTTTTAACTGGGTAGCCTCAGTAGCAGTTCGCGGAGCAAAAGGCAGTTGTTCGCGCCTATTCCTTCTCGTCTACGCAGCAGGAACACTCGTCACCATCTTCATGTCAAACGACGCTACCGCGGTCGTGCTGACACCGGCAATTCTCACAGCAGTGCGGAAGGCGAAAGTGTCGCCGCTTCCGTATCTGTTTGTCTGCGCATTGATTGCGAATGCAGCGAGCTTCGTGCTTCCTATCTCGAATCCTGCGAACCTGGTGGTCTTTCATACGGGCATGCCCCCGCTGGGAAAATGGCTCGCAGCCTTCGGCGTCCCATCACTGCTCTCGATTGTCTCTACGTTTCTAGTGATGCGTTTCATCTTTCGGGAGGAACTTCGCAGCAGCATCGAGTGTGAAGTAGAAGATGCGGAACTGAGCAGCAATGGCAAGCTCGTTCTCGCTGGTCTCGCATTGATGATCGCCGTTCTGCTGGCCGCCTCTGCGTTCAGGAAGGACCTGGGACTCCCGACCTGCCTGGCTGCACTTCTGATTACCGCTGTCGTGTCTATCAAGGCCAGAAGCAATCCTCTTAACCCGGCTCGCGAAATAAGCTGGGCGACATTAGTACTGGTCGCTGGTCTGTTCGTGATGGTGGATGCAGTCGAAAGCCAGGGAGCCTTGAAGCTCACGCAGCAGTGGCTGGCCCAGGCATCGAGCCTGGGCCAGAACGCCGGCGCAATGGTCGTCGGCTTCGTCGTCGGCGTAGCAAACAACATCGTGAACAACCTGCCTTTAGGCCTCATAGCAGGCGGCACAATCCAGGCGGCTCACACCCGGGGTCTGATGGCGAATGCCGTACTCATTGGCGTGGCCCTGGGCCCAAATCTTTCCGTCACAGGCTCACTCGCAACAATCCTCTGGCTGCTCGCGCTCCGCAAGGATTCCGGCGGGCACGCCGAAGGAGAGAAGCTCGACGTGAGCTTCTGGAAGTTTCTGAAAGTAGGGGCCATCGCCATGCCAGTGGCACTCTTCGCCGCACTTTGCGGAGCAATCCTGATGCAGATGCTCATCGGACAACGCTGAACAAACAAGGAGACGATTATGAAAGCAGGCTGGATTTTTCCCTTCATCATCCTGGGTGGCGCGTTGCAGAGCTGCGGCGCCGCCATGAACGGACAACTTAACAAGTATGTCGTGAATCCATGGCTGGCTTCTGCTATCTCGTTCGCATTGATTACGTTCTTCTTCGCCGGAGCTGCGCTGATCCATCCCAGTCCGCTGCCGACCCAGAAAGAACTTGCCGCACTGCCGTGGTGGGCCGTCGTTGGCGGCCTGCTGGGAGCAGTGCAGGTCTACGCCGGCCTTACCCTGGTCAACAAAATAGGCGCAGGCCCATTCATTGGCTTCACCGTGACAGCGGCGCTGATTACATCCCTACTCATCGACCACTTTGGCTGGTTCCGGATGGACGTTCATCCTCTGAATGCAGGACGCGTTGCGGGGGGCCTGCTTCTAATAGGCGGCATTACCCTTATCGCCAGGTTTTGAGACGAACAGGAGTCGACTCCAGGGAGACGGCCACTACAGGTGGAATCGATAAGATTGGTCGGGGAGAGAGGATTCGAACCTCCGACCCCCTGGTCCCGAACCAGGTGCTCTACCAGGCTGAGCCACTCCCCGATTTGTTGCCTTTGCAGCACCGCTGCCTCACATTTCGGCCTGGCATCTGCAGGTAACGCGTACCATTCCGGGTTCCTGGCGAACCCTCCGCGTCCTAGCAAGTGTACCAGCAAAGATGGGAGCAGGGTAGTCGGCAAACACCACCTGGTTCCCGCGGTTTGAACCGTCGGGCGGTCTGCCTTTCTATCCTGTATCTAGACGCGTGCACGGCGCGTTAAAATCCACACCGATGAAACCTAGACGTCAACTTGATTTGAGCGGCCTGCGTGTTCTTGACGGCGGCCTGGCTACCGAACTCGAAGCTGCAGGCTGTGATATCACCGGTCCTCTCTGGTCAGGGCATGTATTGCGCCAGGCACCGGAAAAGATCGAAGCACTGCACCTTGCCTACCTGCTTGCCGGGGCTGACTGCATCTCTACCGCCAGCTATCAGCTCTCAAATGAGGGCTTTCGGGAGATCGGGCTCAGCGATGCCGAAGCTGTTGAAGCCATGCGTCTGTCCGTTCACCTGGCGGAGCGCGCCTGCTCGGAATTCCACCACAGATATCGGCGGCCTGTATGGCTTGCTGCTTCGCTCGGACCCTATGGCGCCGCTTTGCACAATGGTGCGGAATATCATGGCGAGTACAACATCGGCCAGGCGGAGCTGACGGCGTTTCACCTCCGTCGCATCCGCGCTTTGGCAACAACTCATGCGGACTTTCTGCTCTTCGAGACCGTGCCATCGCTCGACGAGGCCAGGGCAATTGTGGCCGCGCTAGCCGGCGCTCCGGACATCGCCGCTGCCATCAGCTTTACCTGCCGTGACGACGCAAGGACTGCGCACGGCGAAGATATCAGCGAATGCGCTGCAGCTCTTGAACCCTTCGCACAGATAATCGCGATCGGGATCAATTGCCTGTCGCCTGCATGCGCTACGCCGCTTGTCCGCCGCATGCGGACAGTCTCGTCAAAAAAGATCGCCGTGTATCCCAATTCTGGTGAACAGTGGGACGCGGTCACCCGCAACTGGAAGGCTTCTGACGCCGGCCAGCCTGACGCATCAGCGGATCACTGGCGCAAGCTGGCGCGTCAATGGCGGGACGCTGGTGCCGACTGGATTGGCGGATGCTGCCGGACCAGTCCGGAACACATCAGGGCCATTCGCGCGGCCCTGGGCAATTAGCTGTATCGAGGCTCTCCCAGGCAGCGCCACGAACTCAGTCCGGTCTTTCTACGGACGGTGGCAAGCAGTCTTTGCGCGAAGCGCGGCTGCCTCGATGGCAAATCGCGTGCGACAATGATGTTAACGCTATGCAACCTGAGTCGCTTGCCGTGGCCCCGTCTCCAGTTACTATCACTCCTGAGCTTCTGGCGCAGCACAGTGTTACCGCCGAAGAATATCAGCGCATTCTTGATGCGCTCGGTCGCACGCCCAGTCTCACGGAGTTGGGAATTTACAGCGTAATGTGGAGCGAGCACTGCTCCTACAAGTCGTCGCGCGTCCATCTCAAGCGTCTGCCGACTCAAAGTGAACTGGTTGTGCAGGGGCCTGGTGAAAATGCCGGCATCATCGACATAGGCGACGGCTGGGCCTGCGCCTTCAAGATCGAATCCCACAATCACCCCTCTTATATCGAGCCATTCCAGGGCGCCGCAACGGGCGTGGGCGGCATCCTGCGCGACATCTTCACCATGGGCGCGCGGCCACTGGCGGTCATGGATTCGCTCCGATTCGGCCCTCTGGTTAAAGGCGAAGAAGAGCCGTCTGCCGAGAACATCCGCAAAAATCACTCCATCGTTGAAGGTGTGGTAAGCGGCGTTGCTTCGTATGGCAACTGTTTCGGTGTGCCGAACCTTGGCGGTGAGACCCGCTTTGAGGCCTGCTACTCTGGCAATCCGCTGACCAATGCCTTCGCGCTCGGCCTCGTCCGTAAAGACGAAATTTTCTACGGTAAGGCAACCGGCGTGGGTAACCCGGTGATTTATGTCGGAGCAAAGACGGGCCGCGATGGTATACACGGCGCGACCATGGCCAGCGAAGAGTTTACCGAAGGTTCCGAACAGAAGCGCCCCAATGTGCAGATGGGCGATCCGTTCATGGAGAAGCTTCTGCTCGAGGCGTGCCTCGAAGCCATGCGCACCGGCGCTGTCGTCGGTATTCAGGACATGGGCGCTGCCGGCCTGACCTGTTCGACATGCGAGATGGGCGCGCGTGGCGGCGTCGGCCTCGACGTAGAACTCGACCTGGTGCCGCAGCGCGAAACCGGTATGAACTCCTACGAGATCATGCTGTCAGAGAGCCAGGAGCGCATGCTGCTGGTTGCCGACAAGGGCCGCGAAGATGAAGTTCTGCGTGTCTTTGAAAAGTGGGGACTCGATGCGACCATCGTAGGCACTGTCGTCGCCGAATCGCGGCTGAAGATTCGCCACCATGGCGAACTCGTCGCCGATATTCCGAACCAGTCGCTCACCGATGACGCGCCGCTCTATCACCGTCCAGTCGGTGTCTGGTTATCGCCTGCGCCACTCGAACCATCGGTTGAACTACGCTCCGAGATCGACAAAGTCCGCGATTACACGGCTGACCTGAAAGCGCTGCTGGCAAGTTCGAATATCTGCAGCAAACGCTGGGTCTACGAGCAGTACGATTCGATGGTGCAGACCAACACCGTCCAGGGGCCCGGCAACGAAGGCGGCGTGATGCGCGTTAAGGGTACACAGCGCGGCCTGTCGATGGCGCTCGACGGCAATGGCCGCTGGTGTTACCTCGATCCGAAACTCGGCGCATCGCTCGCCGTCGCCGAAGCAGCCCGCAAAGTGGCTTGTACTGGAGCTGTGCCAGTGGCTGCGACAAATTGCCTGAACTTCGGTAATCCGCAGAAACCGGAGATCATGGCGCAGCTTTCGTCTGCCATCGATGGCATCAGCGAGGCCTGTATTGCGCTTGGTACACCCATCACAGGTGGTAATGTTTCGCTCTACAACGAGACGCGCGGCGAAGGTATCTATCCCACGCCGGTCATCGGCATCGTCGGCATTATCGAAGATGTGACGAAGGCTGTCGGGGCAGATTTCAAGCATCCCGGCGATGCCATCCTGCTGCTGCAACCGGCGTCTGCCGTCACTGACAATTCAGAGCACGCATTCGGGTCGTCAGCTTTCGCAAAGTCGATCCTCAAAGGTCTCTGGGGCACGCCGCCCGCGCTTGATCTGCAGGAAGAGGCTGCACTTCACCAGTGCCTGGCACGCCTGTCTGCAGAAAAATTAATTCACTCGGCTCGTGATATTTCCGATGGCGGCATCGCCGTCGCACTGGCTGAAGCTTCTTTCACGTACGGCGTCGGCGCGAAGGTCGATCTGGATCGTGTCTCTGCGCAGACTGATCTGCTTAAGCTTTTCAATGAAAGTGCAACGACTGTCCTCATCTCCTGCTCCAAGGAAATGGTGAGCCGGATTATCTCAATCGTTGAAGATACAGAGGTTCTGCGGCCTCTCAGCCTCGGCGTAACGATTGTGGATCGCCTGCACGTTTCTGTTGGCGGTAATGTTGCAATTGATTCTGATATCGCTGAACTGCGCGCGCCCTGGGCAGACGCACTCGAATCTTCGTTGCACGGGGAGCATGCATGACCCGGGCTCTTTACTGTGAAGGTTTCGGAGACGTCGACGAAGAACAGGATAACCTCGAAGCCCTGCGTAACGCGGCTGCCATCAATCCCACACCTGATGGTGACAAACTGCACGAAGAGTGCGGCGTGGTCGCGATCAGTGTTCACCCGGATGCGGCGCGACAGGTGTACATGGGCCTGTATGCCTTGCAGCATCGTGGGCAGGAATCCGCCGGCATCGCCGTTGCCGATGGCACCAACCTGCAGAACATCAAGGGCATGGGCCTCGTCGCCGACATCTTTACTGATGAAGTACAGAGCAAGCTGACCGGCGACATGGCCATCGGCCATACCCGCTACTCGACGACAGGTGATTCCGCACTGCTCAACGCACAGCCGATCCGCGTCGACTCGACCAAGGGCCTCATCGCGATCGCGCACAACGGCAACCTGGTGAATCTCGGTACAGTCCGCTCACGCCTTGAACGTGCCGGCGCATTTTTTCAGACCACCAGCGATTCTGAAATTATCCTGCAGCTGATTGCCCACTCTCGGGAGACGACGCTCGTCGACGCCATCGCTGATTCTCTGGATCAGGTTGAAGGTGCATTTTCGATTGTGATGATGACGCGCGACCGGATCTTTGCTGCGCGCGATCCACGCGGCTTCCGGCCACTCTCAATGGGTCGCATCTCGAATGACAACGGTCCGGACACCATTGTCTTCGCGTCGGAAACCTGCGCCTTTGATCTGCTGCATGCGCGGTATGAACGGGACGTTGAGCCGGGTGAACTTGTAATGGTTACACGCGACGGCAGTATAACCACGCGCAAGTATGCGAGCGGTGTCCCCCAATCGAGCTGCATCTTTGAGCACGTGTATTTCGCTCGGCCCGACAGCCGCATCTATGGCCGATGGGTGCAGGAGAGCCGCGAACAGATGGGACGGCGGCTTGCTCGTGAAACCAGTGTTGCCGCCGATCTGGTCGTGCCCGTGCCTGATTCCGGCGTCACTGCAGCCATCGGCTACGCAGCCGAGAGCGGCATCCCGTTTCGCTTCGGACTGATCCGTAACCACTACGTCGGTCGCACATTTATCGAGCCTGAGCAGCGCGTGCGAGACTTCGGCGTGCGCCTCAAACTGAACCCTGTGCGCAATCTGCTGGCAGGGAAGCGCATTATTTTGATAGATGACTCTATCATCCGCGGAACCACGAGCCGCAAGATCGTGCGTATGGTGCGTGCAGCCGGCGCGACAGAAGTCCATCTGCGCATCAGTTGTCCGCCAACCATCTCGCCCTGCTTCTATGGAGTCGATACACCCAGCAAGAAAGACCTGATCGCCGCCAACAATTCCGTCGAAGAGATCCGCCAGTTTATCGAAGCCGATTCACTTGGCTATCTTTCACTGGATGGACTTGAGCAGGCGTGCGGGGAAGGTCCGGACCTGGGTTACTGCGTAGCCTGCTACACCGGCGAGTATCCGACGCAGTGGGTGGATGTAAAAGAGATTCTTCCCGCCGCCGCTGCCGTTCGATAAGGCATTGTCAATCCAGATCCTGCAACGCAACCTATCGCGCTACCGCTGCTTCCCATTTCACGTTGAACGGAGGCACATATGGCTGTGAAGAAAAGCAGTGCGAAGAAGAAGTACAGTGCGGGTGCGTCAAAGCAGGTCGAAACTGAAATGCGCGAGATGAAGCGCGGCAAACTCAAGTCGGGGCGCAGCAACAAAAAAGTCACGAATCCCAAGCAGGCGATCGCGATTGCTTTGTCCGAAGCACGTCGAGCAGGGAAGAAAGTACCGCCGCCACCCGAGAAGTCAGCCGCTGCCAAAAAATCCGCCACAAAGAAAGCTGCGGCGAAGAAGGCGCCGGCCAAGAAAAAGTCAGCGGCCGGGAAGGCGAGTACGAAGAAGGCGAGCACCAGGAAAGCGAGCCCGAAGAAAGCAGCAAGTAAGAAGTCGGCAAAGTAAATCAAAAGAAAAAGCCCGGAGCTTGTCTCTCCGGGCTTTTGTTTGCCTGACGCGAACTAATCCTTCTTGCTCGAGGAGGCTGGCGTCGGCGACGAACTGCTGCCACTGCTTGAAGCATTGCTCGACGACGACCCCGCGCTCTCGGAGGAAGAACTCGAGCCACCGGTTTTCGAGTCGCCGCTGCTCTTGCTCTCGCTTGAACTACTGTCGCCCTTCGACGATGATCCTTCGCTGCTGCCTTCCGAACGTTTCGAGGTATCCGGCTTGGTATTCGAACCGGCTGCTCCCCCTTTGCCGTAGTCGCTTACATACCAGCCCGATCCCTTGAACTGGAAAGAAGGTGCGGAGATCATCTTCTCCGTTTCGCCACCGCAGACCGGGCACTCTTTGATCTCGGGCGCGCTGAAGCTCTGGATCTTTTCGAAACGATGCCCACATTGTTTACATTGATATTCGTAAAGCGGCACTGCTGTTGCTCCCTGTTGCCACTGCAAGATTTTGCTCTGTATCTATTGTAGAGTCTTCCAGCCAGTTGCCGGCTCTAAGCCGTTGCCAGATGCACGCTCCGCACCTGCGTGATAGCCTCCACTGCTTCAAGCGCCGACTGTACAGCCGGTACAATCGCGCCGTCGATCTGGATCACCGCCAGTGCTTCACTCTTCGATTGCCGATGATCACGGCCAAGCGCGAAGTTCGCAATGTTTACCCGATGGTCTCCCAGTATGGTGCCGATACGGCCAATGACACCGGGCACATCCTCGTTGCGGATGAACAGCAGTGTGCCATGCAGCGGCGCTTCAATATCAATGCCGTCGCAGGAGAGCAGCCGCGGCGAAGTCGCGTGCAGTACCGTTGCTGTCGCTTCCGAATGGCCCGCGCTGGTATGCAGTTCAAGCCGAAGTACGCTGCCCGCACCACCAGTCGCCTGCTCTTTCTTCGTCTCATGCACGCGCACTCCGCGCTCTTCTGCAACGGATGCCGCATTGATGCGGTTTACATTCTCGGAGTGCCCCAGCACGCCTTTCAATGCAGCGTTCTTGATCAGGTCAGTCTTGGCCGTCGCTAGTTTGCCATTGTAGGAAAGGCTGACACTCTCGACGCTTCCCGTGCCCGTGCTGATGCTCGCAAGAAATGTCCCAAGGCTCTCTGCCATCTCAAGAAATGGCGAAAGCTCAAGATACTCTTCGTGGCTGAGTGACGGCATATTCACTGCATGCTGCACGACGCCGAGCTTCAAGTAATCCCGCACTTGCCGGGCGATCTGGATACCGACTGCTTCCTGCGCTTCGTTAGTTGAACCGGCGATGTGTGGCGTGAGAATCACGTTCTCAACATTGAAGTAAGGCGAGTCTTTGAGTGGCTCCTGCACGAATACATCGAGAGCAGCGCCACCAACCTGGCCGCTCTTGATCGCTGCGACCAGGGCGCCATCTTCAATGAGTTCGCCCCGCGCGCAATTGATAATGCGAACGCCCTTCTTCATGGTCGCGAGCCGTGCTTCATTGATGATGCCAGTGGTCTGCGGAGTCAGCCCGACATGCAGCGTCAGGTAGTCGGACTTGCTGAATAATTCATCGACCGTGACCAGTTGGACTCCGGCTTCGCGTGCAAGCGCAGC
The DNA here is from genome assembly GCA_963692885.1 of Acidobacteriaceae bacterium. GTDB lineage: Bacteria > Acidobacteriota > Terriglobia > Terriglobales > Acidobacteriaceae. Next base: position 3,791,646 of record OY843586.1, on the reverse strand, counting down.
AGCGACAAATGGATCGTGGCCGATAATCTCCATGCCAAACGACTTTGCCCGTTTGGCGACTTCGAGTCCTATGCGGCCGAGCCCCAGGATGCCCAGCGTCTTGCCGCGCAGCTCTGTACCCTGCAGAGTTTTCTTTTCCCACTTGCCCTGGTGCATCGTGGCATTGGCTTTCGGTAGCTGGCGTCCAAGCGCGAGGGCCAGGGCGATGGTCAGCTCGGCAACGGCGATCGCGTTGGCACCCGGAGTATTCATCACCACGATGCCGCGCCGCGTGGCTGCGTCTGCATCGATGTTATCCACGCCGACGCCCGCGCGGCCAATCACGCGCAGCTTGGGGGCATGCTCCATCAGCGTTTCGTCTGCCTGCACTGCGGATCGGACAACGAGTCCGTCAGCATCCTTCAATTCTTCCGCCAGCGAACCTTTGATCTGGTCATGTGTGACGATGTTCCAACCAGCTTCGGCCTGAAACACCGCAAGCGTGGCGGGCGATACTTTTTCTGCCAGAACGATCTTCATGTTTCTCCTGAAACTCTTCCTTTGAAACGCACAGCTCTTCGCCGAGGCTTTCGTACCTGAATCTAAACGGTAGTTGTGATCCCCATTGAAACGAAGCGCACTTTGTCAGCCGACCGAAGCACCGCGCGTTTCGTCATCCCGACCGGAGCAAAGCGAAGCAGAGGGACCTGCATTCCTGCAAATCCTTCCACGTAGCGACGACCGTTCTAGCGAGCCCCCACCGTCTGGCGGACGCCCACTGCCTGGCAGTGATTCAGGCTGCGGCCGCAGGGGCAGCCGCTCTGCGCAGCCTCATCCGGACGACGTGTGGCATACACATTCTGCGCTGCAGTCAAAGCCTTGCCGAAGGCAAAGCCTTCCAGCTTGAGCGATGAAGCCGCGACCTGTTCGAAGGCGCCGATCAGCGCGATCGTATCGAGATAATCAAAGAAACCGAGATGCGCGATGCGGAAGATCTGGCCCTTCATCTCGCCCTGGCCATTGGTGATAATGGCGCCGAACCGGCTCTTCAGTTCCTTCACGATCACGCCTGAGTCGAGACCTTTCGGCGGAAGCACGGCTGTGACGGCAGCCGCTGGCGCATCCGGTGCGAACAACTCCAGGCCGAGAGCCTGCACTGCCGCGCGGGTCATCGCCGAGATGGTCTCTGCATTTTCAATGAGCCGCTCACGGCCGCGGGCCAGGTCGCCATCGCCCTGCTCCGCAATGAAGTCGAGCGAAGCGCCCAGAGCGGCAATCAGTGAGACTGCAGGCGTGTACGCACTCTCACCCTTCGCAGCATTCTTGCGTTCCTTGCGCAGATCGAAGTAGTAGCGTGGGTTGAGGGCAATCTCCATCGCTCCCCAGGCCTTTTCGCTCACCGCGAGATAGGCGAGACCAGGCGGAATCATGACAGCTTTCTGCGAGCCGCCGATCAGGATATCGACGCCCCATGCGTCCATGTCGATGTGCGTGGTGCCGAGGCCGGTGATGGCATCGACGACCAGCAGGGCATCGCTTTCTTTCTGCTTTAAAAGCTCGCCGACAGCCGGTACGCAGTGGCGGACACCGGTCGAGGTTTCCGTTGCCTGCATGAACACGGCGCGGGTTTCGATCTTCAGCGCAGCCCGCACTTCTTCCATGTCAAAGGTCTTGCCGTAGGGCGCGGAAACGACATCCACCTGGCAGCCGAATGCTTTGGCCAGGGCTGTCCAGCGTTCGCCGAATTTGCCGGCGCTCAGAACCAGCACCCGGTCCCCGGGCGAGGTGATATTCGAAACCGAGGCTTCCATTGCGCCGGTGCCGGAACAGGACATCAGGATGACGTCGTTCTTTGAGCCTACAAAGGCACGCAGCTGCTCGAGGACGCGCATGTAGAGGGCGCGGAACTCGGCTGTGCGGTGATGAATGTCGGCGGCAGCCATCGCGAACTGCGCGGCCGGAAGCAGCGGGGTCGGGCCGGGCGTAAACAGGCGGGTCTTGCGAATCATGGTTGGCAGGTCCTTTCCTTTCATTGTAGCGGGGCAGGCGCGGATCAAGGCGTCTCTATAATGAAGAGTTGCAACAGGAAAGGCGCTTTCACGCATACCCCGGAAGCGGTCCACACAACAAATGAGCCTGGCAGAAACAATCGATAAAGATATCGTCGCGTCCATGAAGGCGCGCGAAGCCGATAAGTTATCCGTTCTGCGGATGGTCAAAACGGCCTTCAAGATGAAAGAGATCGACAAGCGCGCGCCGCTGACCGACGCCGAGGCGCAGCAGATTTTGACGACGCTGATCAAGCAGCGCCGCGACTCGATTGATCAGTTTACGAAAGGCAATCGCCCGGAACTCGCCGCGAAAGAGGCTGAAGAGATAGTCGTAATCGAGAGCTACATGCCAAAGGCCGTCGGGGATGCGGAGATCCGTCCCCTGGTGAGCGAGGCGATCGACGAAATTGCCGCCGCAAACGGTTCGCGACCGATTGCAAAAGATATGGGGATCGTCATGAAAGCCTCCCAGGCGAAGCTGGTCGCCGCAGGATTGCGAGCCGACGGCAAGCTGGTAAGCGAGATTGTGAAGTCGGAGCTCGCAAAGGGTTAGGTGATTTGCGGCTGCGTCCTCCGGTCTACTCGCGGCGGGCGTCACTCAACCGTGACCTTCACGAAGGCATTCTCGGGTAACTCTCCCTCGAGCAGGTGTACAACACCGTTCTTGACGAAGCCGCGGAAGATGCGGCCAGAGGCTGCGGGTGGGGGCGGTGCTTTTGGGGTGGGCCTGCCGGTGATCTCGATCTTTGGCGCGGTAGCTGCCGCAGGCCGCGCGGTCGTGACAGCCGATGGCGCTGCCACGCGGACTGATTTGCCGGTACCCCTGTCCATGGCCTCATTCGCAAGCTCATCGGCGCGCTTGTTCTTGTTACGGAGAACGTGTTGAATCTCGAACTTGCCCAGCTTGGCGATGCGGCGTTTTGCTTCGTCGTAGAGCGGTCGCAGCTCGGGGCTTTTAACCTGGTACTGGCCCTTGATCTGCTTCACCATCAGCTCGGAATCGGCAATGACTTTCAACGATTTGTGGCCTTGGGTCAGGGCGAATTCCAGGGCGCCGAGCAGGGCCGAGTACTCGGCGAAATTGTTGGTTTTGACACCGAGAAATTCGCTCAGTTCGCCGACCCGCTGGCCTGTCGGGCCTTCAATCGAGACACCATATCCGGCTGGCCCGGGATTGCCGCGCGAGCCTCCGTCGCAGAAGGCAGTGATTGTTTCCTGGCCGCCAATCGTCTTCATTGCGCCCGTTTTTTCTTCAAAAAGTCTTCCTGGCATTGCATTAGTTTAACGACTCCCAATCTACGTGCGGACATTGCGTGCCTGGCGAATTGTGGATTGCGCTGGTGGAGCCTGACCGGCGTTTTTGGCTAAGCTGAAAGACGCAGGTCTTGCGGCTTCGCTCCGGATGCCAAGGGGTGGTGAGCTGACGAAACGCAGATCGCTTCACTTCACTGCGCCGCGGTCTGGGTGACAAACGTTTAAGACTGTGTTTCAGCCGGAAGGATAAGGGTTTTGATTCTGCGCTTCGCAGGGGATAACAACGTTAACTTCGCACTCTGGCGGCATGTAATTCGTGTGAGCGGACTCGTTTGCTCACGATTTACGGATGACCGCGTCTACCTGGTAGGAATGGTGTTTATCTAGATCGGCACCACTCTGTAAAGGTCAGGAGAGACAGGATGTCGGCAACTGTTCTGGGAGTTTTGGCCAACCCGTTTCGATCGAATAGTGCGCGGCGCGGCTCATCGGACGCCATCGCGCACAAGGTCAATGCAGCTGATCCTGAGCGGGCGATCGAAAACCAGCTGATCCGTGAGGCCCAGGCCGGGTCACGATCCGCCTTTGACGCGCTGGTCCGGCAGCACGACCAGGCCGTCCTGCGACTCGCCCTCCACGTTTCCGGCTCGGAGACGGACGCGCAGGACATTGTGCAGGAAGCATTCCTTAAGGCTTACCGGTATCTGCCGAACTTCCGGTTTGAATGCTCTTTTTACACATGGCTCTACCGCATTGTGACCAATGTCGCGCTCGACTCGATGCGCCGGAGAAAGACGCGGCGGGAAGAGCCGGCGACCATTGCAGATGCAGCCGGCGGCTCGATTGACCTGCTCAGCAATGTGTCCGATGAGCGATCGATGGCGAATCCGGCGCGTGAATTTGAAAACAAGGAATTGAGCACGAAGATTCATGCGGCACTCGACAAGCTGACGCCACGGGAGCGCATGGTTTTCGAGATGAAGCACTACCAGGGCATGCGTTTACGGGCGATTGGCGAGGTCCTGAACACGACCGAAGAAACAGCCAAGAATACGCTGTTCCGAGCAACGAAAAAGCTGCGGGCAGACCTGGCACCTGTCTACATGCCGGCGCGGGAAGGTGCCCGGTGAGTGCGTTCTCTCAGCAACCGATCTCCTGCGCCCTGGCAGAAGAACGGCTGATGCTGCGGCTGTACGACGAACTGCCACCCGAAGAAGCCGAGGCGCTGGATGCACACCTGGCTGGCTGCGAAAACTGCAGGCGCGAACTAGCAGCTCTGCGGGCGCTTGGAGAGACGCTCGCTGCCGAGCCTGCGGACGACCCGTCACAGCAATTACTTGCCGCCACGCGCGAGCGGCTGGATACGGCGCTTGATGAAGCGGCCCTGCAAAAGACCCCATTGCGCGAGTCATTTCTCCGGCGCTTTGTGCAGCCGATTTTTGCTCCTCTTCAGGTTCCAGGGCAGGGATTCCGGGCAGCGCCATTTGCCGTGGCCGCCATGCTGCTGGCCGGCGTGGGAGCCGGCGGTTTCAGCGGCTATCAACTGGGTATGAAAGCGCATACGCCGGTCCCCGCAGCGGCAAAGCAGAGTGAACTGGTGCCCGTTGCGAATTCGCCCATTGCGAGCGTGAGCGGGATTGCGCAGCAGGGGGATGGCAAGAGTGTAATGGTGCGCTATAACCGGCTGGTCCCTGAATCTGTGACCGGGCCGACCGATGACCCGGGTATCCGGCAGTTGCTCGCGATGGGCATTCAGAATCCCACTGGTCCTGAAGTGCAGGATGACGCGGCCCGTGCTTTGGCCGATTCCTGCGTGCACGGTCCGGAGTGTGATGATGTGCGCCTGCGTGGTGCGCTGCTGACTGCGGCACGCTATGACGGCGATGCCCAGCTGCGCAGCAAGGCCCTGAACAGTCTCGAACCGTATGTCGCCGAGGACATGCGGGTGCGCGATATGGCCCTCTATTCGTTGACCCACGACGCGTCAAATCAGGTGAGGTCGACGGCGATGGAAATGCTGCATCCGGTTGAGGCAGACTCAAGCGTGCGCGAGGTTCTGCAGAATGTCTCGAACAGCGACCACGATCCGGCCATCAGGAGTCAATCCGAAAGAATGTCGCGGGATGCAAGCGACATCGGGTTAAAGATCCAATAGCACGTGCAGGGAGTTAGAAGATGCTTCACTTGAAATTCAGATCGACGATCAGATTCAGACACGCTGGTTTTCTGGCAGCAGCGATGGTGACCAGCGTGGGACTCGCGACTGCTGCCTACGCGGTTGTACCCCAGGACGACAATGCTGAGCTGGTGCTGGTGAGTAACGCGGCCAGCTATCTCGGCGTGAACATCCGTGACCTGGACGACCATGGGGCGCGCGCACTTGGGTTGAAAACCACCAATGGCGTAGAGGTGACGGCTGTCGATCACGACGCACCCGCGGGTAAAGCGGGAGTTCACCTGCGCGATGTGATCCTGACAGTTGACGGCAAGCCGGTGACCAGCGCCCTGCAGTTTCGGGAGACGATGAAAGCCTTTCCGCCAAACAAGATCGTAGAGTTGAGCATAGTGCGCCAGGGCAAACCGATGAAATTCGTCATCAAGCTGGCAGACCGCGTCAAGCTCCAGCAACAGGCGTGGTTACAGCACTTCTCCGTAGCGCCGCCGCAGCTTGGCAATACCTTCAGCAGCGTGGCATCGTGCCAGGCCGGCGATGCTGCGAGTGAAGACGACAGTGAGGGTTCCGAGCAGGTGGTGCTCACCCGGCCTTATCGGATCGGCGCAGTCCTTGACTCGATCGGCCCGCAACTCGCTGCTTACTTCGGCGTAAAAGACGGAACCGGGATGCTGGTAAAAAATGTCGAGCCAGACAGTCCTGCGGCGCAGGCCGGCCTGCAGGCTGGAGATGTAGTTCTGAAGTTGAATGACGATACGGTGACGACACCGATGGATTGGATCCGCGCCATGCGCAAGGTGGAAGACAAGCCCATCCAGTTGACCATCATGCGCAACAAGCATGTGGAGACGCTGACCATCGCTCCACCCAAAACGCAGGCGCTGCTTGACTGGCCGGTTCTGCCTGAAATCGATCAGCAGAAGCTAAAAACAGAGATGGATGCCCTGTCTTCGCGGCTGAAGAACGACCCTGCGTTGAGCAGGGATGCAATGGACAAGACTATCGCCAAAGCCCAGAAAGAGCTTACCCTGCCAGACCTTAACAGGGAGATCGGGAAGCTGGACCTGGATGTTTCTGATCTGCTGGACGCCGTCCGGCTGCATGACCAGGTCGAGCACAGCCTGGAAAAATCCGGCCTGTCGCCTGATGGAAAGCTGTCGCCTGAACTACAGCAGAAGCTGAAAGAGGGTATGGACAAGGCACAGCAGCAACTTCGCCACTCCCTGGACGCACTGACCCTGCCGGATGGGTCTGGTCTCCAGCCGTTCTAGCAGGCACCGCACTTCAGAACTGCTGGAGTGCCGTTCGCGGAACATCTGTGCCGCTGGCTGTTGCGCGCCTCTACGGCTGCCCTGCGTAAAGCTATAATTATGAGGACAAATGCCAGTTTCCGCCCATCGATCAAGCCTGTCGTTCCGCGCCAGGGCTGCAGTCCGCAAGACCCGGGAACTCGGCCTGGTGGGGCATGCGCTGGCCTCGACGCACCACCCGGTCATGGCGCAGATTGTGCCCATGCGCCGCTGCAATCTCTCCTGCGCCTACTGTAATGAATACGACGAAGTGTCGAAGCCGGTGCCACTGGCCGAAATGGAACGCCGGATTGACGATCTGGGACGGCTCGGAACCAGTATCATCACCATCTCCGGCGGCGAGCCCCTTCTGCATCCGGAGCTTGATGACATCATCCGGCGCATTCGCAAGACTGGTGCAATGGCCGGCATGATTACCAACGGCTACCTGTTGGTCCCGGAGAGAATCAAGCGCCTGAATGCCGCCGGGCTGGATCATATGCAGATCTCGATCGACAATGTGCAGCCGGATGAGATTTCGAAAAAAAGCCTGAAGGTGCTCGACAGGAAGCTGCAGAATCTGTCCGAGTTCGCGGATTTCCACGTGAACATCAATTCCGTGGTTGGTGGCGGCATCAAAAATCCCCAGGATGCTCTAACGATCGGACATCGCGCACTGGAGTTGGGATTTACCTCGACCATCGGGATCATCCATGACGGCAGCGGTCAGTTGAAGCCACTGGTCGATGAAGAACGCCGTGTCTACTACGAAATGGTGAACCTTGAGAAGAAGAACTACTCTCGTTTCAATCATTTCCAGGAAGCGATCGCGAATGGGAAACCGAATGACTGGCGTTGCCGCGCCGGTTCGCGGTACCTCTACATTTGTGAAAACGGGCTGGTGCATTATTGTTCGCAGCAGCGTGGCTGGCCGGGAACGCCGCTTGCGCAATATACGCAGGCCGACCTTGATCGCGAATTTCTTTCAGAAAAAAGCTGCGCACCAAACTGTACAGTCTCCTGCGTGCATCAGATTTCATATATCGATCACTGGCGGGCTCCGCAGCATCAGCAGGCTTCTCCCGGACTGCCGGCGACGCCAGACGCAGCAGATCACACCTCGGACCTTGTAAACATCGAGCTCTAAGGTGCAGGCCCCGGGCCCCGGTCACGTTACTGGTCATTACTGAGATTCCGCCCCTACGTTACGGTAGAGGTCTGGCAATATCCCACTTAAGCTGTATGGTGAATGCATGCGGTGGTTCTTCTTGAACTGCCTGGAGCAGCAGCCTTTCGGGGGAGGGGCTTCTGGATCAGGTGGCTAAAGAAGAATCGCCGCGGACTACCAAAACAGATGAGTCCGCTGCAGGAAAGGTATCCCCGAATGAATTCGCTGCAACTTGCAAGCGCACTCGAACAAACCAGGTCAATCCCTCTCGATCAGATTGCCTCCGTCGCCATGGACCATAAACGCAAGCTGGCTGTTGTGCAACTGCACTCTGGTACAGAAGTCCAGATGGAAGTTACAGATTATCGGGACCTGATTGACAAGCTCACCGAACTTTATTCCGGTCAGTACGTCGCTTAAGTTTCGCTTCCAGTCTTACTCGACACGCCCAGCCTGATCGATTCAGGTTGGGCGTTTGTCTTTGCTGCTGCTAACGAGCTGCCTTGAGCGTCACGACGGCGAGGCCCTGAGGAGGCACACTCAGCCTGAACCTGCCGTCTTTCGACAAAATAGACTCCATCTTCTCGTGCGTCGTGGGTAAGGCGGTTTTCCGCAATTCATCGATCTGCTGCCTGCTCGGATACTTGGGGCTTCCCATCGCTTTCCAGGCGTCGAGCGTGTCGCCGTGCTCAGAGTCTGCCCGCTTGACCTCTGCGTCTGCGTAGGTGGTGGTTCCGTGCAGGTCAATCAGGAAGTCTTTATCGGGTGCCGCTACTCCCGGTTCGACCAGGTTCCATACCGCAACAACGATGCTGTCGTCTGCTGTCTTCGTAACCAGAGCGTCCGCAGCTGCATTCGCCAGTCGCGTCGTCCCCAGTTCATGCAGGATTGAAAATGCAGTGTAGGACGGTTTGGGAATGTCGTCTTCGGCGATCAGTCCGTAGCCGCCGTAGAACGGTGTCTTCACGACACCCTGCTCTTCAAATACATCCGAGAACGACCAGTAGGACATCATTGCCGTCATGCCATCGCATGCGCGGATCGTGCTCGCCATCCACGGGCCCATGTAGGTTGAGTCGGTGATCTCCTGCTGATTCATGTACGTTGCGTTGTACTCGCTCCAGATGAGTGGCATATCGGGCTTGGCGGAATGCTTGATCTGGTCATGCACATGAGCAACTGCGGCGCACACCATGCCATGTGGTGGAATGGGCTCATCGTGGCCGAAGACATCTCTGGCCGTGTCGTTGCCGTAGACGTGGGTCGAGACGAAATCGAGTGGCACATTCTGCGCTGTCGCATGCGTGATCATCGCGTCCACCCACGCCGCCTGTGCAGTTGCCGGGCCGCCTACACGCAGCCTCGGGCTTACCGCTTTCACAGCGCGCGCGGCATGGTCGTAGAGTTCGAAGTAGGTCTGCTGCGCCGGGCGGCCCGTCCAGAAATCAATGTTCGGTTCATTCCATACTTCGAAGTACCAGCTGGAAACTTCGTCGATGCCGTAGCGATCCACCAGGTGCTGCGTGAAGGCCCGCACCAGCGCGCCCCACTTGTTGTAATCGGCTGGCGGAGCAACAATCTGCTTGTACCAGAAGGCGTGGTAGTCGAGCCGTGAAGCCATCTTCTTCGGCATGAAGCTGAGTTCGACAAATGGCTTAACGCCGTTGTCGAGCAGGCCATCGTAGATGTGGTCAACGTACGACCAGTTGTAAACCGGCTTGCCCTGGGCGTCCTCGCCGTCGTACACGCCGATGTCGTCGTCGAGGATCGCGTGGAAGCGAATATAGGTAAAACCAGTCGCCGCTTTCACGGTTCGTAGATCGCGGCGGTAGTCGTCCCGTAGCGAGAGTACAGCACGGCCCGAGCCGAACATCTGCTCCCAGTAATGCGGGAATGGTGTGCCTGTAGCATGCGCATCGACGGTGATGGTTTCCGCGTCGCCGGAAGCAGCGACGGCCGGATAGCTTGTGGCAAGCAGGCAGGCAATAGCACTCAGTAGACGAACTTTGGCGCGCGGATGCATAAGAACCTCGATGGCAACTTCACCTTGGATGCAAACCGCCGGGCGCAAAAGGATTGCCATTCCGCTCGAAGAGACCTGCTCACCGGCTGGCATTTCTCCAACAGGTTTGACGATTTTGAGCAGGAGAAATGCGGCTTCGCTGGTAAGCGCGAACGGTGCGATCGCCGCGATTTCGTGCAAGAGACCCTGCAGCATGAAGAGTAGCGCTGCAGGGTCTCTTGTTTTGCTACTGGCTGATCGGGCGATCAGCCGTTGTGCGGTACGCGCTGGTAGACTTCGGCGGGCTGCAATTCTTTCGCGTAGACCTTCTTCGCGAGCCCGATCTTCTTCAGGAACAGGATGCCCCACCAGTTGAAGTCGACTTCATACCAGGCCATGCCATGCTTCGCAGATACGGGGTGCGCATGATGGTTATTGTGCCAGCCTTCACCGCCCGTCAGCAGGGCAACCCACCAGTTGTTGGTCGAGTCGTCTTTCACCGCCCAGCGCCGCGAGCCGAACATGTGCGTAGCCGAGTTCACCAGCCAGGTAGCATGCCAGCCACAGACGACCCGCAGTACAGCGCCCCAGAGCAGCCACCCGATGGCGTCGTGCAGGCCACCTGCGTAGTAGCCGCCCGCGAACAAGGCCGCGCCAAGCACGAAGATCGGTAGCCAGTGGTACTTGCTCAGCCAGCGATAATAGCTGTCCTTCATCAGGTCAGGAGCGTAACGCTTGAGCAGCGGGCTGTGATTGCTCAGGTTGCCATTGGTGATCCAGCCGATATGCGACCACCACGCGCCCTCGCGCGGCGAATGGGGATCACCCGGGCGATCGGTGTACTGGTGATGCAGCCGGTGCACGGCAACCCAGTAAATCGGACCACCCTGAAGGGAAAGTGTCGCCCCGGTGGTCAGTGCGTACTCCAGCCACTTGGGCACCTGGTAGCCGCGATGCGTCAGCAGCCGGTGGTACGCCATGGCAATACCGCCATTCTGCGCGATGACCCATAAAACCGCCGTTACGGCCAGTGCTTTCCAGGAGAAGAAGAAGAGTGCCGCGACAGCCGCCACGTGGAAGATGACCAGGAAGACAGTGAAAGTCCAGTCAAGCGGACCGGATGCCGTCTCCAGAAGGATCTGGTCTTTTTCAGAAGGACTGTAGAGTTCAGCGGAGGAGGTCGGATCGATCGTCGTGGTTGCCATAGGGGTCTGAATCCAAGCCTACAAGCGGTATCGGCGGAAGCCCGCGAGAGACGTGTAAGACTTTGGTAAAACCCTCGCCGCGTTTGATCCCGCAGCCTGATTTTAAGCACCGGCTACAACTTCCCGTGTACTCAAATCGGCATTCCACGTGCGCATCACCATCTTCAGAACCGCGCCACCAGCCATATGCCGACCACCATAAAAGCGCAGCCGGCGATGCGGCCGGGAGAAGCCGTCTGCTGCCTGAAGCCGATCCAGCCGAACTGGTCAAGAAGCACCGATACCACAATCGCCGCCGTGATGCTCAGCCCGGTGAAAACTCCCGAGCCCAGCTTCTGTGCCAGGGTCAGTCCCGCCATGGTGGAGAGAATACTCACCAGTCCACCCAGCCACGCCCAGCCATTCACCTGCGCAAAACGGGCAGCTGTGGGAAAGGGCTCCCGAAGAACAAGTTGCACCAGCAACAGGCCGAGAAGACCACTCGCATAGACAATAATCCCCGCCCATACCGGCGATTCCAGTTGCCGGTTCAGCTGCGCGTTGGTTCCGGATTGGAAAGGATTGGCCGCGCCGGCGGCCAGGGCAAGCAGAAACAGCACCCAAGGCATGCGAAATCTCCGTAACTCATTGCCAGTTCTGATGCAACGGAAAGCGTATGTGCGCCTTCCCACTCCTAGGTGACCGGTAGAACACCACTCGCTTGTGACACCACTTCATAGCGCCATATACTGAAGTACGACCGGCGGAGTCGCAATTCGGTTACACTAGTCATACATCAATGTTGAGACTGACCAAAAAAGCGGACTACGGGCTGATGGCTCTGAAATTCCTGGCAGAGCGCCCGGAGATTGCGTCGCACAGCGCGAAAGATATCGCGGATGCGTACGGCATTCCTCCGCAGTTGCTGGCGAAGATTCTGCAGCGCCTTACCAAGGTCGGCCTGCTCCGTTCTCATGCAGGGATCAACGGCGGCTATGCTCTTTCTCGTTCGCCGGCAGAGATTACGGCTTTCCAGGTAATCCGCGCAATAGATGGACCGCTTTTTATCACGTCATGTGATAACGGGCTGCGACAGTGCGACCTGAATGACAGCTGCACCATCAAAGAACCACTGCGCAAAGTAAACGACAGCATTGCAGACGTCCTGCAAGCACTGAGTATTGCTGACTTGTGTGAGTCAGAAGAAGCTTTACAGCGGCATGCGCAGCGCCATCCAAGCGGGTTTGGAACAACGCTGGTGACGCTTTCCCGCAAGATTCCTGAGTCACAGGGCAACCGCGTGTCTTAGGTCGGCTACGGGTCGTTTGTACAGGAAGGCGGGAGCCCAGTTGCTTCCGTCCAATATCGGGTATTGAGTAATTTGTCGAGCAGCAAGGAGATTCATCATGAGTGCCATCGCTACCGAACTGAGCAACGGTTTGAAGAACGGATCAGGCAGCGGACCAGTTCACACTGCTTCGCCAGAGATCCACACGCCCGCCACGGCGCACCTGGTCCAGTTGCCGATCTACATGGACAACCATGCGACCTCAAAAATGGATCCCCGTGTGCTTGAGGCCATGCTGCCGTACTTCACGAACGTATTCGGGAATGCCGCCAGCCGCAATCACTCTTTCGGGTGGACGGCCGAGCAGGGCGTTGATGTCGCACGCGAGCAGGTCGCTAAGCTCATTGGCGCGACCTCCAAGGAGATCATCTTTACTTCGGGTGCGACTGAGAGCAACAACCTGGCAATCAAGGGTGTTGCCGAGATGTATCGCGAACACGGCAACCACATCATCACCCAGGTGACCGAGCACAAGGCAGTGCTCGATACCTGCAAGCGCCTGGAAAAGTCTGGCTATAAGATCACCTACCTTCCGGTGCAGGCAGATGGCCTGATCAACATCGAGGACCTGAAAGCTGCGATCACGGACAAGACGATCCTGGTCAGCATCATGTTCGCGAATAACGAGATTGGCGTTGTGCAGCCGATTGCCGAAATAGGCAAGATCTGCCACGAGAAGAACGTGATCTTCCACACGGACGCAGTGCAGGCCGTGGGTAAAATCCCAGTTGACGTGAACGCGATGAACATCGACATTCTGTCGCTTACTGCGCACAAGATTTATGGGCCGAAGGGTGTAGGCGCGCTGTATGTGCGGCGCCGCAATCCTCGCGTGCAGATCTCGGAGCAGATCAATGGCGGAGGGCATGAGCGCGGCATGCGTTCCGGCACCCTGAACGTCCCCGGCATTGTTGGGCTTGGTGCAGCATGCGAAATCGCTCGCGAAGAGATGGCGACAGAGGCTGAGCGCCTCAGCCGTCTGCGCGACCGGCTCAAGGCCAAGCTCGAATCACAGCTTGACTACATCCATGTGAATGGCACGATGGAACACCACCTGCCGGGCAACCTGAACATGAGCTTTGTATATGTTGAAGGTGAGTCCCTGCTGATGGGCATCAACGATATCGCGGTTTCAAGCGGATCTGCCTGCACCTCTGCGACTCTGGAACCATCTTATGTATTGAAGGCCCTCGGCCTGGGTGACGATGTTGCTCACAGTTCCATCCGCTTCGGTCTCGGCCGCTTCAACACGGAGGCCGAAGTCGACTACGTTGCTGACAAAATCATCGACGTCGTCCAGAAGCTGCGTGAACTTTCACCACTCTACGAGATGGTGAAAGAAGGTATCGACATCTCGAAGATTGAATGGCAGGCGCACTAGGTTACAGGCACTCAGCACGCGCAATTTTGCGCTAACAGCAGAAATTAGAAACGCCCGGAGGACTATCCCATGGCATACAGCGACAAGGTAATCGACCACTACAACAATCCCCGCAACGTTGGACAGCTTGATAAGTCGAGCTCTGAAGTGGGAACCGGCCTGGTAGGCGCGCCTGAATGTGGAGACGTTATGCGTCTGCAGATCAAGGTGAATCCCGCGACCCAGGTTATCGAAGAAGCCAAGTTCAAGACCTTTGGCTGTGGCTCGGCAATCGCTTCTTCTTCACTCGCAACCGAGTGGGTCAAGGGCAAGACGATTGAAGAAGCGATGTCCATCACCAACACCGACATTGTGAAGGAACTGGCATTGCCGCCTGTCAAAATCCACTGCTCCGTGCTGGCAGAAGACGCCATCCGTGCAGCGATCGGCGACTGGAAGAAGAAGAACAACGTAGCTGAGACAGCTGACGCGGCAGTTGCCGTGGCGCACTAAAAGTAGCCGCCAAGAATGAGTCAACTGACGTCCATTACGCCGGCCGGCACGGTAGCCGAAAGTCCGCAGCCTGTATCCCCTGCTGAAACAAACAGCAAAATTCAGGGTGTGCAGGTTACGGATAAGGCTGTGCGCCGCATTCGCACCGCCATGGTGAAGGAAGGCATTTCGCCTGAACAGGGCGGACTGCGTCTCGGTATTCAGGGCGGGGGCTGCTCCGGTCTGTCCTACAACATCCGCTTTGATACGCAGCCACGTGAGCGTGATCGCGTGTACACCTTTGACGATGTGCGCGTATTCGTAGACCCGAAGTCGTTCCTCTATCTGAACGGAATGATTCTCGACTACGAAGAAACATTGATGCGCCAGGGCTTCAATTTCATCAATCCGAATTCCAAGAAGTCCTGCGGCTGCGGCTCCTCCTTCTCTGGTTAGGTACTGGCCGTACGGACGGCCGCGCCGTCGGCGCTTATGCTTCCGTCGGTTGCATACTCTCGCTGCATGCACAGAAGTCCGTGACCCACGTCCGCCTTTGTTGTGCCCGTAAATCCTGGTCTCCATGTCTCGCTTTTCAGACGTGGTTTCGTGAGCTGTCTCAGTCGTTATTTATCTATGACAACCGAACAAAAACTCGAGTATCCCGTCCTGACTAGCGACTACTTCGCTGTCTTCGGGCTGCCGCGCAAGCTTTCGATAGACGTTGCCGCTCTCGAGAAGCAGTTCTACAAACTTAGCCGTAAATTGCATCCTGACCTGAACGCGCAGGCCGGCCCGGAGGCGCAAGCCGAGATCCTGGCTCAAAGCTCGCAGTTGAACGATGCGTATCGTGTCCTCAAAAATCCTGTGACACGCGTGGAATATCTCCTCGAAATTACCGGCTTCCGCATCAATGAAAATAACGCCGACAAAAAGACGGACGCGCCGCGTGTTCCAGCCGATCTGCTCGAAGAAGTATTCGAGCTGAATATGCAGCTCGAAGAAATGCGGGCCAATAACAAGATGGGCGAGGATGATCCTCAACTGCGAGCCGATCTTGAGCGCGCGCGAACGCAGTTCACCGATCAGCTTGCGGCAGTCGATCATGACTTGGAACAGACCGGCAAGGCTTGGGACAGCGCTCTCGATCAGGCTGATGATGTCGGCAAGAAAGCGATTGCGAAGGATCTGGCGGCGCTGCTCGACCGGCGTGGATATCTGCGCAACTTAGTTCGCGATGTAAACGAAACACTGGAGAAGCCGTAGCACGCTGACCACGGCGCGCATCGCAAAGATCAGCATGAACGGGTAGAAAAGAATGTTTGAAGAGAAACAAGCCGCCGCGGGACAAAGCACCGCGCCTGGAAAAGTTGTTGGCATTGATCTAGGAACGACGAACTCGCTCGTTGCATTCATGCAGGGCGACACGCCTGTGGTCATTCCCGGCGATGATGGTTCCAATCTCGTTCCGTCGGTTGTGGCTGTGCCGGTTGCCCAGGCTGGAAAAGCCGTACGTGACACGATCGTCGTGGGCCACGCCGCGCGTACATCCCTGCTTTCTTTCCCTGAGCGCGCCATCTATTCCGTCAAGCGACTGATGGGCCGCGGCGTCGAAGACGTAACGGAAGAGTTGAAGCTGTTCCCATTCAAACTCGCGGCAGATATTCAACCAGGTGAAGTGCTTCGCATTCTTCTGGGCGGCACTGAATATACCCCGCCCGAGATCTCTGCGCACATCCTTCGTCAGCTGAAACGTAATGCCGAGCGCTATTTCGGATCGCCCGTGACACAGGCCGTCATCACTGTGCCCGCTTACTTTAATGACGCGCAGCGCCAGGCCACAAAAGATGCCGGACGTATGGCCGGGCTTGAAGTGTTGCGCCTGGTGAACGAGCCGACAGCCGCTGCGCTGGCGTACGGGCTCGATCGCAAGAAGGAAGGTATCGTTGCTGTCTATGATCTTGGCGGCGGTACGTTCGATATCTCCATCCTGAAGCTTCATGACGGCATTTTCGAGGTTATTGCGACGAATGGTGACACCCATCTGGGCGGCGATGACATCGATAACCTGTTGATCGTGGTCGCGATTGAAGACATCAAGGGCGATGACGGCATCGACCTGCGCATTGCAGCAGGCGCCCATGCCGAGACGATCCAGGCCCTGCGCAAAGCCGTGATCGATGCAAAGATTCAGCTCTCATCCGCGGAGTCGGCAGCGATCGATATTGCCCTCCCCGGCGGCAAACGATATCAAAGGACCATCACGCGTGAGCAGTATGAACAACTCATCGCACCGGTGATCGCGCGCACCGTTGAGCCGTGCAAATCGGCCCTGCGCGATGCCGGCATCAAGCCCGAGCAGATTGATGAAGTGGTGATGGTTGGCGGTTCGACGCGTATCCCAAAAGTGCGTGCACTGGTCGACGAACTCTTTGCTCTCACGCCACGCGGCAAGCATCCGCACATTGAACTGAATCCTGACGAGGTAGTTGCTCTCGGCGCGGCAGTCCAGGCAAACATCCTGGGCGGTGGTTCTGCCGCCACCGAGGATATGCTGCTTCTCGATGTCACGCCACTCTCGCTGGGTATCGAAGCACTCGGCGGCGTGGTTGCAAAGATCATTCAGCGCAACTCAACTATCCCAGCCTCGGCGACAGAGCACTTCACCACCGGTGTAGATGGGCAGACGAATGTTGCCATTCATGTCCTGCAGGGCGAACGTGAGCTTGCGAAAGATTGCCGATCGCTCGCACGCTTCGATCTTAAAGGCATTCCGCCTATGACGGCCGGGCTGCCTCGCATCGAAGTGAAATTTCTGATCGATGCGAATGGCCTGCTACACGTATCAGCCACTGAGCAGCGTTCAGGCAAGGCCGCGGAGATCGAAGTCAAACCTACTTATGGCCTTACCGACGAACAGGTGGAGTCGATGATCCTCGAATCGTTCGACTTTGCCGAGCAGGATTTCGCCGAACGCCAGTTAATCGAAGCGAAGAACGATGCCAACACTATCCTCGATGCGGTCGCCAAGGCCCACGATCATGCCGCCTGGCAGCAGCTTACTGCGAGCGAGCGAGACGCCATTGCCCAGGCGCAGCGGCATCTGGCCAGTATTCTCGAGGGCGGTGATCTCGATGCCATCCGGGCCGGAACAGCGTCGCTCGATAAGGCCACAACCCGTTTCGCCGAGATTATGATGGATTCGGCAGTAACCAGCGCAATCGGCGGCCAGACCATGAACGAGGCAAGCGAGAGTCTGGGTCAGGCTCCGAACGCTCCTCATCCATTTGCACCGGCGGACTTCAAGTAAGTTCCGGACAAAAGAAAATAGAGAAGAAACGTAACTATGTCTCACGAACAAGACCAGCCCGCTATCGATCTCTCTCAGCCACCCGCGCCAAACATGGTGCGCGTCACATTCGAGCCGGAGAACCGTACCGTGGAGTTTGAATATGGCACGATGCCTTACGATCATCACGGCAAGCCAATGTCTTTCCTGGACGTGGCGGAAAACTACAATATCTTTCTCGATCATGCCTGCGGCGGTGTTTGCGCCTGCACCACGTGCCACCTTTACGTGAAGCAGGGGGCACAGAATTTGACCGAGGCAGACGACGACGAGATGGACCGCGTTGACCTTTCGCCCGGCCTGCAACTCAACTCGCGGCTTGGCTGCCAGGCTGTCATCAAGGGACCGGGAACGTATGTTGTCGAAATTCCCGCGTGGAACAAGAACTACGTCCAGGAAGGCAAACCTCTGACTGCATCCGAGATCGCGGCTCGCGACGCACTCGAGATAGCTGAAAAAACTTTTGAAAGCAAGTAGGAGACGAATATGCCAAGGGAACTGATGTGGGCTGATTCTGAAGAGATTGGTATCCAGCTGCAGGAGAAATACCCGTCATTGGATCCGCTCAAGGTACGTTTCACCGAGCTGCACAAATACGTAACAGAGTTGGATGGTTTTGCGGATGACGCTGCCAAGTCAAATGAAAGTAGACTGGAAGCGATCCAGATGGCGTGGTACGAAGAGTACCAGGACGCAGCGAAATAGCATTGCCTCGTAAAAGGATCACGCGTCCAGAAAACTCGCAACCAGGTTGCGAGTTTTTATGTGTGAATCACGACTCCAGGTTGATCCCCGGCTGTATAAGGGACGCAGGAGCAGGAAGCCGGCGTAACTCGGCGGCATATCAAGGCAAACAGGATTTTTATGGCCCGGGACGAATCACAGGACACATTCGACGCTAATCAGGAGTCAGTCATCGCAGATAAGTTCGTCAACATGGTGACCGCCAGGGCCGAGGTTGATCTGCGGTTAAGTGACTTCGAACCGGTCTCATCGCTCACGAAACCGGAGCATCTTCCACTGCGGCCAAAAGTGGATGCGATTGACGCTCATAACCATCTCGACTCGATGGAACCCGCGCAGGTACTCGCCATCATGGATCGCTGTGGCATCGAGCGCGTGATCAACATCACCATGAAGACCGGCGATGCCGCTCTTGAGAGACTGCATTCTTACCACTCGGCGGATAAAGACCAGTTCGCCACGATAGCCTGGATGAACTGGGACGGCGTCGGGCAGGAGAGCTTCTGGGGCAAACTGACCGACGAATTTGAACGGATGGTGGAGCATGGCGCATGCGGACTCAAGATATGGAAAGATCTTGGCCTGAGTGTTCGCGATGCGAGCGGAAAGCTGCTGCACATTGATGATGAGCGCCTGGCGCCGATTTTTGAGAAGGCGTCAGAACTGGCTGTTCCTGTCATGTTCCACACCTCCGATCCCGATGCCTTTTTCCGGCCGATCGATCGCTACAATGAGCGCTATGAAGAACTGGCTGCTCACCCTGACTGGGCATTCCTTGATGCGGAAATGTCGAAGGGTGAATTACTGCAGCAGAGAGACCGGGTCTTCGCGCGGCATCCGAAAACAAGCTTCATCTGTGCGCACGTTGCGGAGAGTAGCGAGAACCTGGCGCGTGTGTCTGCGATGCTTGATAAGCATCCAAATGTCTGCGTGGATATGAGCGCACGCCTTGCCGAACTGGGGCGCCAGCCGTATCGCGCGCGCGATTTTTTCCTGCGCTTCCAGGATCGCATCCTGTTCGGGACGGACCTTCTGCCTGATGACCAGATGTACCGTCTGCACTACCGGTTCTTTGAAACCTTCGATGAATATTTCGACTATCCGTCGCACGCTTCGAGGCAGGGCAGGTGGCAGATTTACGGCATCGGCTTACCGCAGGAAGTGCTGGTGAAGTTGTACCGCGCGAACGCGCAGCGCGTGTTTGGCTGGAGCTGACAATCTCCAGCGTTCACCAGTCAAAGGCCCAGCGATACAGCGTGATCTCTGTTGTCTGCGGTTCAAGATACACCGAAACAACGTCGAAGCGGACTGCCTCGGCGGGTGGATCGACGGCTTTCAGATAGTGACGGGCCATGCGCCGCAGGGTCGTGCGCTTGTCCTCATCGACTGCCGACTCTGCTGTCGCGACTGCGCGGGAAGCACGCGTCTTCACCTCGACAAAGCAGAGTGTGTCGCGTTCCCAGGCGATCAGGTCGATGTCGCCGCGCTGCTTGGGCGTACGCCATCTCCGCGCCACCACGACGTAGCCATTCTGCCGCAGGTGGAAGAGGGCAGCCATTTCGCCCTGCTCGCCCATGTCGAGATGCGGTGCCAGTTGCGCCACCCGTCCCCACCTCACGGCGATGCGACGCATGGCCATCAGGGCTGAAGCGTACAGGCGGAGTCGGATCAATGCGACGCGAGACATTGTGTCGATTGTGCGCTTCGCTATACGCATCCGCCAGGGTTATTTTTTATTTTTCAAAGCACGCCATTCCACAATTTAAGCTCTGCTGCCTGCGACGCCTGTTCAATGCGGCTGGCTGCAACTGCATCTGCTCCGAAAATCATGGTCGAGCGAGAGTGTTCGTCATACTGTGGCCATGCAGGCAGGCCGGGAGCAGCCGGCGTTTCACCTCGAATGAAAGCAGCCCAGGCGGCATGCATCTGTTTGCCCAGGGATGCTTCGGCGGCTGCATTGGCGACCATTGTGTGAGGATGGTCCCAGACCATGCCCACCTCGATCGAGTGGTAGGCAGTCCCTTCAAGCTTGCCGCTGGTTTCTTCAAACTCCACTTCGTAGACGTAGGCAGTGCCGCCGCCCTTCAGATGCGCCTCGGCTACCCGCATGGAAGGCACCCAGTACTCTTCCGCGGTGACCGCGCGGATGCGTCGCTGCTCCACGGAGAGTTGTGGATATACGTCTTTGTACTGCTGGTACACGGCGTCGAACCTGGCGACGCTCAGGTTGCCGAGCTGGCTTGCCGTTGCATCTTTTGCCGGGTGCGGCCCGATGAAGAAGGCGCTCTCTTCGCGGTTGGTGCCGATGAGCAGACGCTTGCCGCGAGACGATCCGCCGGCGATGGTTTCGATCGGCAGGCGCGGGATGAATGTGCCGTCGATCTCGGCGCGCAGGGGAAAATGCAACGGCCAGCTTTGCATGAACTGCTGCTGTGCTTCGATCAGCCCTGTTCCTGCCGCTGTTTTCAATTCGGCATTGGTGTCGCCCGACAGCTTCTGCCAGACTTCGCTATAGCCTCTCGAAATAGAGAAACTGTTCTCGCGTGTCAGGATGCGTTCAGCGCCGCCGCTTTCCGAGATCATCTGGTGAAACAACGGCTGTGCGGACGGAATGCCCATGAGCATATCGGTCAGCTTGGCGCCGGCTGACTGGCCGCCGATAGTCACGCGCGTAGGATCGCCGCCAAAGGCGCTGATGTTCTCGTGAATCCACGAGAGTGCCGCGACGAGATCGTGCAACGCATTATTCGCAGTGCCTGCGTATGCCGCTCCAAGCAGTGGTTCGAAGTCGAGGAAGCCGAAGACACCGAGGCGGTACGCAACGGAGATGCTGATGATGCCTTCGTGCGCAAATTCCGTGCCGTCGTACATCGGTTCGAATGCGTGACCGCCGGTGAACCCGCCGCCGTGGATCCAGACAAAGACAGGGAAGGGCCCGTTGCCTTCAGGCACCCAGATGTTGAGGTATAGGCAGTCTTCACTATGCGGCACTTCCAGCTGCGTCGGCTGCATGGGAGCGGCAGAGAAATGCGTGGCGTCCCGGACGTCTTTCCACGGCTTGACTTTTTCGGTTGTATGGAAGCGCAGCGGACCGATGGGCGCTTCGGCAAAAGGTACGCCGCGGAAGATCCGAACGCCGTCGACAATTTCGCCGCCCAGTGCGCCGCAGGGAGCACGGACGATCGTAGGCGTTGCCGCCGGCATGGCGTACAGGTTGCGGACCGGAAAAGCGCAGGCAGCAAGGCAACCGGTCGCCAGAAAGCTTCGGCGGGAAAGGGTAGGCATCGCTAGTGAGTCTAAATGCTTCAGAGAGTCTGCAGCGAACAGCCCGGCGGGCGCATTCGCTCACAGCAGACTATGATCGTGCTGGAGCGGCTTGCAGTGATCGAGCGATGAAGCGCAAGGGTGCGCTGCCAAAAGGGTACGAACCCAACTGGCTGGAGACGGACGCAAAAGTGACGGCCTGCCGGTACGAATTCGGCGGTCTGCAGACTCTGGCCTTCGGACTTCCCGAAAACTCGAACCACTTCACGATTGACTTCACCTACCACGCGCATGGAGAAGACTTTGCCAGTTCTTTCCTGTCGCCTGTCGCGATTGATGTAGGCGAGACAATCATGGTCACGTACAACCCGCTAAATCCGCGTGAGAATGACAAGTCTTTCAGGTCGCAGGCGCGGGGTTTTCCGCTGATGGCGTTCGGTGTTGCGGGGTCGATCGTACTATCGCTGTTGTACCTGGCAGTGGTACGGGGCTGTAACTAGGGTTGTCCTTATGGCTGCATCAGTCGAGAAAATGCAGGTTCATTCCCGGCGTGTCATCCCAAACGAACGCAGCGTAGTGGAAGGACCTGCATTTCTGCTTGCTGTCAATTGACGTTTGTGGCGGTTGACCCTTCGCAGAAAGCGAGAAGGATGGACCGCGCAGAACGTGATGGACGAATGATTTAGGTATATCCCTCCCCCGACAAGCCGAATGACAATCCGTCAGGGCTGGAGTTTTCAGAAGCCCATAATGTTGTAGCCGGCGTCGACGTAGAGGATTTCGCCGGTGATGCCGGCACCCATGTCAGAGGCCAGGAATAATGCGGCGTCGCCGACTTCGGATTGCTGCGTGTTGCGGCCAAGCGGGGCGCGTTCCTTGTGGGCACTGAGCATCTCTCCCAGGCCGCCAATGCCGCGGGCCGCCAGTGTCTTGATCGGGCCGGCGGACACAGCGTTGACGCGGATGTTGTGCTTGCCCAGATCAGCCGCAAGATAGCGGACCGAGGCCTCGAGCGCGGCCTTGGCGACACCCATCACGTTGTAGCGCGGCACAACTTTCTGCGATCCGTAGTAGGTCAGCGTCGTGATGCTGCCGCCGCCCGTCATGAGTGGGGTTGCGGCGCGGCTGAGTGCGATCAGTGAGTAGACGCTGACGTCGTGCGCGATGCGGAAACCTTCGCGCGTCGTGAACAGGAAGTCGTTATGCAGTTCTTCAGCGGGAGCGAAACCGATGGAATGAACGAGTGCGTCGAGCTTACCATGACGTTCTTTCAGGCCGGCGAAGGCTGTTTCGATGTCTTCGTCCTTCGTAACGTCGCACTGGAAGGCTTCAGAGCCGGGAATGTCGTCGAGCATGCTTTCGGCTTCTCCACGCAGACGCTCATTTTGATAGCCGATGGCGACCTTGGCACCGGCGGCGTGCAGCTTCTGGGCGATGGCCCAGGCGATGGATCGTTTGTTGGCTACTCCGAATACGACAGCAGTGCGACCTTGCAGCGAAATCATTCCTGTTGGTGCTCCTTCAGATCTTGATGCGTGTCTTGCGGCGACACGCGTGTATTGCGACGACCTAGGATATCAGCCGCCGAGGTCGACGAGTTCGACGTGCTCCACCGGCCGGCCAAGAAAGCGGGCGCCGAGCACCTTGAATTTGTCAGCCGAATCGGTGGCGAAGAACCTGCAGCGTGGCTCATTTCTTTGGTCGCTGCCGGGTAGGAGGTTGAGTGCGGCGAGTTGGTCATGCGCCTGGCGGGCGGTAACTTCAGCCGAATCGATCACGGCGATGGCAGGCGGGACGGCGCGGCGGATGACGTCGCGCAGCAGTGGATAGTGAGTGCAGCCGAGCACCAGCGTATCGGGTGTCAGATGGTTCTCCGCAGCAGAGCGAAGCAGTTCATTGAGATAGATGTCGACGACCTGCTCCGTAACAGGATGATCAATCCAGCCTTCTTCGACCAGCGGAACCAGGAGCGGACAGGCTTTCTCCAGTGCGCGGAGACCATAGGATATCGCCGCCGCACTGTAGGCGTGGCTGGCGACAGTTGCCGCCGTGGCGATGACCAGCACATCGCGTGTTCTCGATTGGGCATTGGCGGCGATGGCGCCAGTGTCGACGACTCCAATGACAGGGACGTGAAATGGCTCAGCGGCCGCTCGAATTTCCGGCAACGCGAGGGCGCTGGCCGTGTTGCAGGCGATCACCAGGAACTGGGCGCCCTGCTCGAGCAGGAACTGGGTACTGGAGGTGGCATAGCGCGCGATAGTCGTCTGTGACTTGGAGCCGTACGGCAGTCGGGCAGTGTCGCCAAGATAGAGGTAGTCGGCATAGGGGATCGTTTCGAGCAGGGCGCGCAGGACCGTAAGGCCCCCGACGCCAGAATCGAATACACCGATCTTCAAGGGTGGTGGCAAGTGTGTTACCTCAGCGGCTGGAGCCGTTGTTGGGGTGTGGATGGTGGAATGGAATGCGCACTTCTAACCAATGTGGCAATCGATATGAGGGATCCCTCAGCTTTGTCATCCCGACCGGCGTGCAGCAGAGTGGAGAGACCTCCATTTGCTTTTCCTTCCATCCAAGTGAGCACCGTCGCGTTACTGGACTCGCCATTGAAACCGAAGGAAATGCAGATCGCTCCGCTCCGGTCAGGATGACAATCATGGCTAGGCAGGACGACCAGTATGATCGCCCGGGATGAAAATGTGAGGTGATCCTCACTTTATTGTCCGCCTGCATCGGCCCCGGGCGGTGGGGGACTGGAAGCCAGGTAGCTGCGCAACAGGTCGGCATGGCCGGCGAGGGTGTCGCGGGGTTCGCCGTCGACCAGGAAGCGGACCTCGGTGATCTCGGGCAGGTTTGCGTGCAGGGTGCCGATGAGCGACAGCAGCGTCATCGTCTCCGGCTCAATGCCACTGGGATGCACCTGGGCCAGGCTGCCACTCAGGTTGACGATGGCCATAGTACCTGCCAGCCCGTCCCGCTGCGCCGTCATCGGCATCAGGAAAACGTCGTCGACACCAGCATTTTGGGCGATAGGGTGAAGCGCGTTCGGACGAGCGTACTCCGTCAGCAACTGGTTGAGCAGGAAGCGGGCACGGGTATTGGGCTGGTCGGGCAGCTGGACCTGCTGTTGAAGCGGAGTGAGCGACCCGTCAAAGTCGTTAGCGACCATCAGGGTGACCGGGGTCACGGTCGCAGTGTCGGGGGCGCTGAGAGGAACCTGTTCGACCGTTGTCAGCAAGTGCTCCTGCGTCTTCTCATGCAGACGGATAAGGTAAGTCGCCATGATCGCCGAGGCGAGGAGCAGCACCCAGAAGAAGATTTTCTGGTAGCGGGGAATCATCGGCGAGCCTCGTCGCAGGGGTGTTGCGGCAGGCTCCAGGCCTGTTCAGTATGCACGTCTACTGACTGCGCTCCGCTCTGGCCGGGATGACCAAGGGAGACGGGGCCGCTCCGGTCGGCATGATGGGGTAGGCGTGGAATCACTGCGCCTCCTCGAGTTCGGGCGACCAGTCATGCTGCCATTCTTCGATCGCGGCAGCGATGGCGCTGACGACGTCCTTCTGATACGTCGGATCGGTGACCGGGGTGGGCTGCATCTCCGATTTAACCGACGCCCGGCCAAGCGGTGCGATTTCGATAGCGACAGCCGGGCAGGTCAGGTTATCCATTGGCAGCAGGAAGGTACGACCCAGGGTCACGGGTATTTCAGCATGCGTGAGCGCGGAGTTGATCTCGGACGAAAGCTTCAGGCTCGACTGCACGTAGACCGCCTGCGCCGTATCCCAAGGCATGATCTTTTTCGGTGCGACTGGGAAGAGTGACGACGTATAGAGATGAACGCCGTGTCCGGTCGCCGTAGCGTGAAGCAGGATGCATGCACCGGCCCCGCGATGGTTGGCGATCTCGGCGCGGCGCAAGGGCGACAGGTTGACATCCATCTCGCGCGTAGTGGTTACCTGTATTCCGTGAGCGGATAGCGTCGAGCGCAGTTGCACCGAGAGCGCCAGGTCCAGGTCCTTTTCTTCCAGCTGCTCGGTCAGATGGGCGCCAGTGTCGGAGCCGCCATGGGCTGCATCAATGACGACTGAAAATGAGCGTTCGGGCTTGAGTGCCGACGGGGAAGCAGCTGCGGGTGGAGCAGTGGCCGCGACGCCATTTGCACTGCCGGACGGCGCCTGGGCGTGGAGGCTGCATGTCGCCACCAGGGCAGCTGTTAGTGTCCTGCAATATGCGCGCCGGGTCTTAATCCATGCCATAGATCGCGAGGCCGCTCAGGAGCTTGGGATAGAAATCAGTCGACTTCTGCGGCATCACTTCGCCACCGAAGGCGATTTCGCGCAGCTGCTCAAGTGAGCATGGATTGAGCAGAAAGGCTGCGTCGGCACCCTCACCCGACACCTGGCTGGTGCCCTTCACCTGCGCTAAAGCCTCATTGGCATCGCGCAGATAGCGCAGGTGCGACTCTTCACGAATCGCTTCCGGACTGATGCCAAGCAGCTTCTCGAGCAGCAGGGATTGCAGGATGACGACGTCGAGCTGACGCTGGCGGTGCGAGACTGTGGACAGGGCCTGGGCAATCGGCTCCGCCTTGGCCTGCAGCAGGTAGCGGCCGTCGGCTAGAACGACCACAAAGGCCGGACCTTCTGCCTCGGCCGTCGCCAATGTATGCAGATGCTGTTCGATATTGGTGCCGGTAAGCGGCGTGATGGTGAAGAAGGTGTCGGCACGCTTGAGAAAGTCTGCAGAATCAAAATGCGGCAGGCCGTGTACCACCCGATGGGTCGGCAAAATGGTCAGACCTTCAGCATCCATGTTGACGAACATCATGACCGTGGCGGCCTCAGGATAGGGTGGAGCCGGCAGGGTATTGCTGAGGTTGCGTTCCTGGTGGCGCGGCCTGGCCGGAGCGTGCTCACGGCTGTAGTCGAGGGCCGTTTCATAGCGATGATGGCCGTCGGCGATGATCAACTTTTTGTCGGCCATCGCGCCGGCGATGATGTTGATGAGGTTCGGTTCGTTGATGCGGGCCAGTTGATGCTCAGTACCGGATTCATCCGTCAGTTCGATCTCGGCGCGGAAACGGCTGCCGAAAATAGTCCGCTCCACGGTCAGGGCCGGATCGGAGTAAAGCATGAAGATGGGTCCGAAGTGAGCGCGGGTGGCGTCAAGCAGGTTTTTGCGGTCGGTCTTCGGGCGCGCCAGTGTCTGTTCGTGACGGAAGACGACGCCGGCGGAGTAGTCCTGAAGTTCGCCGAGCGCGAGAAAGCCCCGGCGCTCCCTGGTCTCAGATGATCCTGGCGCTTTGTAGCGCTGCAGGTAAGCGTATATGCACGGCTCATTTTCCTGGTAGAGGACGCCCTGCTGTTTCCATTCCGCAAAGTCTCTCGCGGCACGGGTATAGACGTCATTCTTCCCCGCCTCATCGAACAGCTCAGGCAGTCCGAGGATCAGGCGCACCAGGTTATAGGGGCTGCGCGAATAATAGGCCTGCTGCATGGCCGGCGTGATCTTGTCGTAGGGCTGGGTAACGACATCGGCAATGGCCACATCCATGGTGTTGTAGCGGAGAGCGCGGAATGGGAAGATGCGGGCCATGGTGCGGTGTTACTCCTGAATTGCTCTTGTGGGGATGCCCGGATGCCGAACATGAATCCGGGTCAGGGCTGAAAGAGCTGAACGGAAAGGCCTGAAAATGCAGTGCAAATCGCATGGAACAGTACATTTGCTCTCGATCCAGAGGCCCGGTGTTCTCTATGGAATTGTACCTGAGCAGCCCCGGCGCACCACGAGGCAAGGCATTGCTTCATGGGTTACTCGTGCCCTGCCGGGCGCCAGCACGAGCCCCTTCAAAGCGATGGTGCTGTGGTCGGGTAGCGAAGGTGGAAATCCGATCAAACGAGGTGCATTCGATCATCGTCCCGCCGTGCTAGCATTCACGACAAAGGTGACGACGCAAGTAGTCGCAAGGGTCTTACAATCCATGGCAAACCGTGGCCCAGGCAGGTCTTTTCCCATTGTTTCGTGCCGGATACCGTCGCGTCTGCTCATCCTCATGCTACTGGTACTCACCTGCTCGCTGACCAGGACCTGGGCCCAGGACAATCCCCTGGACAAGGTTCATGTGGATGCGCCTCCACCCAAAGCCCCTGTTCTCATTCAGCCGCCACCGCTCGAGGGCAAAGATGCCATGCAGGCGCGCAAGAACGAAAACATCCGCGTCGACGTGAACCTGGTGCTCATCCCGCTCACCGTCACCGATCCTCTCAACCGGCTCGTCACCGGTCTTGAACGAGACAACTTCTTTATGTACGAGAGCAATAACCTGCAGAAGATCAAGAGCTTCTCGTCCGAGGACGCACCCGTGTCGATCGGCATCATCTTCGACCTGAGCGGCAGCATGACCAACAAGATCCTGCGGGCACGCGATTCGATCCTCGAATTTCTGCGGACAGCCAACCCCCAGGATGAATTTTTCGTCATCGGGTTTAACGACCGGCCCGAACTGATTGAAGACTTTACGTCATCGGTCGATGACATAGAAGCACGCCTGCTGAACGTCCGGCCCGGCAAGCGGACTGCTCTGCTCGATGCTATCTATTTCGGCGTCAACAAGATGAAGCAGGCGAAGAACGAGCGCAAGGCACTGCTGGTGGTCTCTGACGGCGGCGACAATCGCAGCCGGTACACCGAGAATGAGGTTCGCAACATAGTCCGCGAGTCAGACGTGCAGATTTATTCAATCGGCATCTTCGATCAGTATGCCGCGACGCCGGAGGAGCGGACTGGTCCGATCCTGCTGAATGACATCAGCGACGAGACCGGCGGCCAGCTCTACCGGGTCGATGACATAGCTGACATGGGGGATATTGCGACCAAGATCAGCGCAGAATTGCGTAACGAGTATGTGATCGGCTATAAACCAGACGACACGCGCAGAGATGGCAAGTGGCGGAAGGTCAAGGTGAAGCTGGTGCCTCCACCGGGGTTGCCACCGCTCACTGTTCACGCTAGAACTGGATACTATGCACCTTTGCAGTAAGGGAAGTCTTTGTCTGGCAGTCCTGTACGCTAGCTTACACCTGGGGGCCCTGGCACAGGCGCCTGCTCCGGCCGCGCCGTCTGCCGGGCAGCCGGCAAGCGCCCAGCAGCCTGACTACACTCGTTCGCAGCAGCAGCAGCCCCTTACGGTTGATCGCGACCCGGTGCGCTCGCCCGATGGTGAGCCAGTTGAGAACGCTCCTGCGCCTCCAATCCAGGGCGGCCGGTCGGGCGAAGTGAGCCGGGGCGAAAAAGGGCAGTTCACCCTGTCGCGCGATGTGGAAGAAGTCGTCCTGACGGCTACCGTCATCGACGATCATGGACACCTGATCGAAAACCTGCAGAAGGACAACTTCAGGGTTGCCGAAGATGGCGTGCAGCAGACGATCGCCTCCTTTCAGCACCAGGACATTCCTATTTCGCTGGCGATCCTGGTGGACAACTCCGGCTCCATGCGCACCAAGCGGCAGGCTGTGAATGAAGCCGCCCTCGACCTGGTGAAAGCTTCGAACCCCGAAGACGAAACAGTCATTGTGAACTTTGCCGATGAGGCGTACCAGGACACTGACCTGACCTCCAGCATCCCGAAACTGCAGGAAGGTCTGTCGCATATTGAATCGAAGGGAGGCACGGCGCTCTACGACGCCGTGATCGCGTCAGCCGATTACCTCTCAAAAACCGCCAAGCGTCCCAAGCAGGTGATCCTGATCATCACGGACGGTGAAGACAATGCCTCCGGCAGCACTCTCGAAGAAACTGTGCGCCGTATCCAGAACCTGCAGGGCCCGGTCGTCTACTCGATCGGCCTGCTGTTTGACGACAATGGCGGAGGCCGTGAGGGCCGCCGCGCCAAGCGCGCCCTGCAGTTGCTGTCGGACGAGACTGGCGGGGTCGCGTATTTTCCGAAATCGCTGAACCAGGTGGATGAACTGGCGCATGAAGTCGCGAGCGACATCCGCGCGCAATACACCATTGGCTACCACTCGACCAAGCCGGCAAACCAGGGCGGCTACCGCGCCGTGCATGTCGACGCAAAAGAAAAGGGCATGGGCAAACTGACCGTGCGTACGCGTGCCGGTTATTTCCCGAAGGGCAGTGAAGCGCCACCTCCGGGGCGGACAGGTGGCAATCGGTAAAACGATCTTACCCATGGCCGGGTTTGTGTGAGGCAGCCAGTTCAGCAAAAGGCGCGCTTAGGATGGTCCGGTAAAAGACAGCCTGTCCAGCCTTGGGCGCCTTCCCACAGAAGGTTCGTTCGATGATCCTGCACTTCTGGGAATCGAATCAGAGAACGGACTGCATTTCATTTCTATGATCTGGACGCTGGCGAGCCAGTGAATCGGACAGGTTTTCAGAACCTTGTCTTGCCAGAAGGCTTCGTGGTGAGATCTTCGATCTTGTAGCCCTGTGGGATCTGGAACAGACCCGGATCTGGTTCAACTCGCTGAAGATTCTTGAGTTCTGCGCGCATTTCATCACGGCCGCGCGGACCATCGCCCCGCGTACTGAGCCGCGAGATATCCGATGCAAGTTCTTCTGACTGGAACACCTCGGTGTAGTCACTTTCGAGCACGACGCCATTTACAGGCAGCCACCAGCGATAACCATGTGCCTGCGCGCCAAGCAGTGATTGCTCTCCGATGTCCTCCTGTTTTTTCGCCTCCGGTTCACGAAGTGTTCGAAATGCCGAAGGCTCGCTGGCAGCAGAGAAACTTTCGTTGCTGAGTATCTCTGCCTTCCCGGAAATATGAAACACGAGGTCGCTTCCGCTAGCAGCTGCCTCGGGCTTACTGTCAGTGGTGCCTTCCGGCTTTATGTGGATCATCGTCTTTGCGACCGGATCACAGATATTCGTCCAGTAGAAGTCCGCATCCTCGCGACGCGATCGACCGGGCGCCCACCACATAGGAATTTTGACGGCAACTCTTCCTTCGCTGTCGCGTGCGATATGAACTGTCGGGATCAGACCTGTTTCTCGAATGCTTGCATCGGGTGAGACATGGTACGCACCGGCGACGATGTCAGCAGTGAAAGGATTGTTCGTAATTGTGCCGATGTCGAACCAGCCGGCTTTGCAGGTGGAAGATGCCCAGCTGTACTGGTGGCAGAGTAAGAGGGCCAAGGCAGCAATAAAACAGACACGACGCGCAGTGATCCTAGACGCCTCTGAGACAGCAATTGTGCTCTTCTCTCAAGCGGCTCACAATAAAAATTGTGCGGTTCCTGTCTTTCTGGCTTTGCTCATCCCAGATAAGGATAAAAAGATCTTTGATGTAGAAATCTCTTCGTTCGCCTTCAAGCCATCTGAAGCATCAGAGTGTGCTCAACCCTTGAGTTGGCTCAGTTCGCCGTGCCCGAGACTTTTGACTTAGCTGCGTTTTCACTGCCTCTTTGGGAACTTACTGAAACCCCCGTTTTGCGGGAGAGAGACGGATTACTGACGATATGCCGACTTCGCGGTACTAATCCATTTGCGCTACGCTGATCCATGCTCAGCCTTGATAGCCCGGTATGGTCAACGCTTCAACATGCGTATGGCAGTGCTTCAGATGTGCCCGAACTCTTGCGGCAGCTTGAATCTTTCCCGAAGTCGGAGGGCAGCGCAGAACCTTGGTTCTCGATTTGGAGTGCCCTGGCTCATCAGGGGGACGTGTACACGGCCTCCTTCGCGGCAATGCCGCATGTTATTCGCATTCTTTCGTCTAATCCATCTGCCGCCCCATTTGCCTACTTCCAATTTCCTACGTGGGTCGAGATATGCAGACAACGACATTCGATGGACGTGCCGGACGATCTTGCGGGCGACTATTTCGCTGCTCTGACCACGCTCGGGGGCCTTGTTTGCTCTGTTATTGATAGAACTTGGGATCGCGACTTCCTGGTGTGCGCTCTTGCAGCCTTGGCAGTTAGCAAAGGTTTCGCTGTGGTGGGTGAAGCCATCCAAGAGCTTGACGATTCTACGGCTGAGGCGTTTCTCAAGGAAATTCGCGGATAGCGCGTTGATTAATCCTCATAACGCATTTCTCGTCATAGACGACAGACACCCCCGTGAAGTCGCGTTATAGGTAACTTGCTCCTAGAGGGCTGGCGGATAGGCAAATTTCCTGAAATCCCATATTGCGTAAACGTCGCTCACGAATTCACAGCTCCTGCGCTTCACCGCCCCAGGCCGCCGGATCTACGTCGTCCACTGTCTGGGTCAGCGTCCAGAGATGGCCACCGAAGTCTTGCAACGTAGCCTGGCGCTCCCCGTAGACGTGCGTCTGCGGTGCATGGATCAGGCGCGCCCCTTGCTCTATGGCACGCGCGCACCATGCGTCGACATCCGGCACGCGCAGCATCGTTGAGCTTCTGGTCGCCCACTCATCCTTGCTGCCTCTTTCGCCAATCACCAGACAGGCCGCGCCGAACCACATCTGCACGCGATGGCTGCCGATGCGCAGACGCACGCGAAAGCCGAATGCGCTCTCCAGCCACGACACAGCCGCTGCTACATCCGGATACGCGACCACAGGAATAATCGTGCACGGCGGAGCGGACCGATTGTTCATCGCAGATCCCCCTCACCCGAAAGGAAGTTGCTCCAGACAGTATTGACGAACAGCTGGGTTACCGATGCCTGTATGGCGCAGCTATCCCTACCCAAGCATAGTGGAGGCTCAAGCATAGTGGAGGCTCAAGCATAGTGGAGGCTCAAGCGTTGTGGAGCGAGCGCAGCTAAGAAGCGCGACGCAGCGTGAGCGTAACCTGCAGCTTCTTGCCGGACCGGTCGATGGCGACCACCAGGCGGGTACTCGGGTTTGACTTGAAGGCTTCCTTCACCAGTTCCATGGTCATCGTATCGGCTCGCTTGGCTTGAAGTGGACTGCCTGGCACAAGGCTGTGCTGTCTCTCCATCAGCTTCACGCCGGACGGCATTCCGGGCTATCCCTGCAACCGCGTAGACGACATGACCGTCCTGTTCGCCAGACTGATACCGGTGGGTGGAAACAGCGAGCCGGGTCAACGGGCGTCCGCCGCGAACGGGTCAGAGTAATGGTCGTTTGGCGTCAGCATCAGCCATGAGCTGGGCAGGTCGACCACCACGTTGAAGCGGCCCAGGATGCCTCCGCCAATGACGCCGGCCAGGTCGGCGCCCACACCCTTCGGACTTGGCGGCGCAATGGTTGCGGGCACGTCTTTCAATGTGTGACTGCCGAGTGATAGGGCCGCAACCCTTATCGCCTGGGAAGGCGTGCCCAGTTCGGAGTGGGCCTTCAGGAATTCGCTGGTGAAAACAAGGCCTGGACCAGCCTGTGCGGTATCCACCAGGAAAACGCCACGCACGAGTTTGCCGGAGGATGTCTGCAGCGTTGCCTGGACAAAGGGCAGACCTTCGATCACCTTGAGGTGGACGTGCTCATCCGGCGTGGTGCAGCTTTGCAGTACAACCAGGGTCAAAGACTTGTTGTTGTAGTCGATGCGCGCGCCGAAGTTCCCGAAGATGTCCGACCCTGCGATGCCGATCACCCGCTGGTCCGTCTCCTTTGCAAACACATCCAGACTGTAAACAAACACCGGCCGATGGCTCACCTGGGCGCCGGCCAGCTTGAGCGTAGTGTCCGCCAGCTTCTCCCCGGGAGTGCCCCTGCCGCCCAGCGCGCGCGCCGTCTCAGGAGTCACGATGGTCGTCGTCGCCGCGGTATCAACCACAAACAGGCCGGAGACTTCAGGGTGACCGGTGCTACTCGCAATACTGCCTTCCGCCAGCAGGACACCGTTGATGATCTTGACGCGAACAGCGCGCTGGGCCGGAGGTTGATAGAGCTGGGGGATCGCGGCAGGGGCTGCCATCCAGAAAAGCCAGATAGCCAATATTCCCCGGAGGATCGGGGATGTTCTCGGGCTCGCAGGCGTTGTCTGCGTTATTGTGTGTCGGTCGGTCGCCGGCCCCATCTGAGCACTATAAATGCCAACGAGCTGTTCGTTCTGCGCGCTGTTGCACGTCGCAATACTTTCGGCCGATCAAGGACCGGACGTCTCGCCGAGAAGCGGCCGCGCACGCTGGTACACTGAAATGTTGGCGCAGTCCGCGCATCCGAAAAATCTATGAGCACAACCTCCTCCATGCACATGATCGCGCCAGGCGAACCAAGAACGGCTGCGCTCCGGGTAGCTGACGACATTACAGACCTGGTCGGCTCAACGCCGATGCTCCGGCTCAAGCGCCTGGCTGGTCCGGACGACGCTGACGTTTTCGCCAAGCTGGAATTCCTGAACCCCGGCGGCAGTGTGAAAGATCGTGCGGCCCTGGGCATGATCCTCGATGCGGAGAAGCGCGGCATTCTGAAACCCGGGATGACGATCCTCGAAGCGACTGCCGGCAATACGGGAGTGGGCCTTGCGCTTATAGGCGTCAACCGCGGCTACAACGTGGTGCTGTTTGTGCCGGAAGGCTATGCGGAAGAGAAGTGCACGCTGATGCGCGGCTTTGGCGCGACCGTGATCCGTACAGCAGAAAACGAAGGCATGGCCGGCGCGATCCGCCAGGCAAAAACAAAGATGGAGACCACGGAAAACGCGTGGCCGGCTTTCCAGTTCGATAACCAGGCGAACCCCGACTTTCACGAGGCGACCACGGCCGCGGAAATATGGGAGCAGATGGACGGCGAGGTCGATGGCTTTGTGGCAGGCATCGGCACCGGTGGAACTTTTTCCGGAATTGCCCAGTTTCTCAAAAAGAAAAATGCAGCCATCCATACGGTCGCAGTCGAGACCCAGGGCTCCATTCTGCAGGGTGGTGCGCCAGGGCCGCATAAGGTGGAAGGCATTGGCGTTCACTTCGTGCCGGGAACATTTCACCGTGCAGTCGCGGACGAGATCATGATGGTCCCTGATCCCGAAGCCTTTGCGATGGTGCGCGCGCTGGCGGGCAAAGAAGGCGTATTGGCTGGTTCAAGCGCCGGTGCGATTGTGCACGCAGCTTTTGTGCTGGCTCGCAGGCTTGGGCCTGGCAAGAGAATTGCGACAATTATCCCCGACTCCGCCGAGCGATACCTGTCGAAGGGCATTCTCGATAACCCGCGTTAGATCTCATTCTGATTGGAATCCATGATTAAAGAACATACTGATCCATTTGCCGGCAGAGGTTTCTCCACGCGCGCGATCCACTCCGGGCAGGCGCCCGATGTCGAGACCGGGGCCGTGAATGTGCCCATTTATCTAAGCTCCACTTATGTGCAGGAAGAGATCGGTAAACATAAAGGATACGAATACTCTCGTGTCTCGAATCCAACACGGACGGCACTGGAAGAAAACCTCGCCGCGCTTGAAGGCGGCACATCGGCGCATGTCTTCGGCAGCGGCATGGCGGCAATTTCGGCGCTGGTGACGATGCTGACGACAGGCGAGCATGTCATCTGCGGATCGAATGTCTATGGTGGTACGCCGCGGCTCTTCAACCAGATCGTCGCGCATTACGGCATCGACTTCAGCTATGTCGATACGACGGACCCGGCTAATGTCAGCAGGGCAATTACGCCGAAGACGAAGCTCGTTCACATCGAGACACCGACCAACCCGATGATGCAGTTGACTAATATTCGTGCAGTAGCCGATATATGCAATCAGCACGGTATCGATTTATGCGTTGACAACACTTTCATGTCTCCCTATTTCCAGCGGCCGATCGAGCATGGTGCGACGATCGTGATGCACTCGACCACGAAGTTTCTGAATGGCCACAGCGACGGCCTCGGCGGCGTACTGGTCTGCACCAAGCCGGAACATGCTGAAAGGTTTGCCTTCATCCAGAAGTGCACCGGCGGCATTCTCTCGCCCTTCGAAGCATGGCTGGTGCTGCGCGGTGTGAAGACGCTGGCTGTGCGCATGCGTCAGCATGACATCAGCGGCCGCATCGTGGCGGACTGGCTCGATGCAGAGTCGAAGATTGGCAGGGTCTTCTATCCGGGACTCAAAACGCATCCCCAGTACGAACTGGCGACGAAACAGATGAGCGGTTTTGGTTCGCTGATCAGCTTTGAAACAGGCTCGCTGCACAATGCCAACACTCTGTTGAAAAACGTACACGTCTGCACACTGGGCGAGAGCCTGGGCGGCGTCGAAACTCTTATCTCGCACCCTGCGTCGATGACGCATGCCGCGCTTGGCGAAGAAGGTCGAGCGAAGATTGGCATCACGGACGGCCTGGTACGTATCTCCGTGGGCATCGAAGATGTCGATGATATTCTTGCCGATCTGAAGCAGGCCGTCGCGAAGCTTTAATGCTTTCTTGTCATCCCGACCGAAGCGCAGGGGAGGGATGTGCATTGCAGTCGCGGACCCACCGATTTACTGCGTGATGTTCGCTTCCAGGTTGACCGTGATGCTGACCTCCTGTTCGCCTGCTTCGGTGGCGATCTGCGCCTGAGGTGCGGCGACCTTCATATCGGCAAACATCATAGGTCGCGGCGTGAATCCGCCATTCGGATCAACTGTGATCTGGTGGATGGAAGTGACACGTGTGCCGACTGCCTTCGCCACTGCTTCCGCCTGTGCCAGTGCAGTCTTTGCCGCCTCTGACGCCAGCTCGCGGCGTGCTGCTTCGGCTTCTTCTTCACGCGGCTGGAAGTTCACGCTACCAAGCGTGTTGGCGCCATGCGCGAGTGCATCGGTAATGAAGTCGGAGACCTTTTCAACCGGTGCGCGAAAGGTCACATTCATGCGGCCGCTGTAGCCGACGATCTCATCGGGGCCTCCCTTGGGCGTATGCATCTTCGGGTTAACGGAGACCTGATCAGTCGCCAGCCTGTCTGCATGCTGCGTGCGGAGATAGGTCAGCAACTGCTGCGATTTTGCGGCCAGTGTCTTCGAGACTGCAGCGACCGAGGGGCCATCCGTCTGGATGGATACGCTGATATCCGCCACAGTATTCGGGAGTCGCGTATGCGCGGTCGCGTGCGTCTGGATGAGCGAAACAGATGCTGCTGGCGTTTGTGTCTGCGCACGGCTCACGGCAGCGAAAGGGATGAGCATTGAGAAGGCCAGGAAAAGTCGAAGAGTGGCATTGGTGTGAGCAGGACGCATGAGTTTTCCTTTGCAGTAGGGAATTGATGCATTGGTCTTTTAGACCTCGTACTTACCGCAACGCGATCATAATCCTGTTTCGCCGCCAGTCGTTGAGTATGGACGCCTGCTGTTGCCCAGCCATGAGCAGCGCGATCGACGGCACGGGAAGCGTCAATGAATGACATTGTTTTGAATTATGGCTGCAATCGGCTAGGATGTCGCCGTCGCACTCGAACGCCCTTACGAGTGTTCTGCGGCCATTTTTGTACTGGAGGAAACGCATGAAGAGAAGCCTCTTACTCGCCCTGATGCTCTGCGGCACCGCCCTGTTTCCCGGCCACAACATGCTCGCGCAGCGGCCTAATGGTAATCCGTGGAATTATGGCGGCGGCAACAATAACTGGGACAGCTCGTGGAATAACCGGCCCGCCCCTGGTCGTGGTGCGTGCTTCTTTACGAGCGCCGGTTTCCGCGGTAACAAGTTCTGCGTGCGCGCGGGCGACCGCCTGCCCAGTCTCCCCGGGAACTTCGGCGATAACATCTCAGCCATCCAGGTTTATGGGCGTAGTACGGTCCAGATCTTCAATGACCGCAATTTCAGAAATGGTACCGAAACAGTGCGAGGCAGTGTGCCTGACCTTCGTGCCTACAAGTTCCGGGGTGGCCATACATGGAACAATCGCATTTCTTCCATCATCGTGCGCTAGGTGCATCTTCACGATAATGAAATGTTGAATGCCGGCGCATTGCCATCTACCGGCAATGCGCCGATGCTATCTTCATGCGCCGAATCCGCGTCCTGCTTCCGATCTGCGTCCTGTCTCTCCTGCTGCCGTGTGTGCACGCCCAGAATCCGGCTCCGCCATCGCGTCCTACAAGCACGCCGTATAGTGGCGACCTGTCAATTTTCGAGACGCCGGGACGCGACGACCGTCTGCAGATCCAGCATGTGATGGACCTGCTCGGTATTAAAAAAGGATCAGTGGTCGCCGACATCGGCGCTGGTTCGGGCTGGTTCACGGTGCGCGCCGCGCAGCGGGTCGGCAGTACTGGCGAGGTGTTTGCGGAGGACATCAATCCCGAAGCCATCAACTACATCGAGCAACGCGCCAGGAAAGCGAAGCTTGCGAATGTGCAGACAACACTTGGCACACCCGAGGACCCCAAGCTGCCACCTGCTTCAATCGATGCCGTCCTGTTCCTGAAGGTGTACCACGAGGTCGCGAATACGAACGCCCTGCTTGCGAAACTCAAGCCTGCGCTGCGGCCCGGTGCGAAGGTCGGCATCATCGATCGAAATGGTAATGGCGCCGATCACGGCCTGATGCCGGACGTGGTGAAGAAAGAAATGGCGGACGCAGGTTTCCACCTGGACAGCAGCTACGACTTCACCAAGGCAGACGGACAGGATTATTTCCTGATCTTTACCCTCAACAGGAAGTAGCTGCTCTCTTCATCGGAGGCGCGTTCAATCGGTGGCGCCTCAGGATTTGAGGCCGTTCGAGATCTGCCAGCCGCGGCGGCAGCTCCCCGGCGCAGGCACTCCAGGTCTTCGATGTCGCCCCGATGCACCTGCGCACCGGCTGCAGAGAGCTTGCTTGCCGAAGCATCCGAACGTGCCAGTCCGGTCACCTGGTGGCCCGCACTGATCAGTTCGTTGACGACTGCATACCCGATAAGTCCTGTAGCCCCGGTCACAAAGACGCGCATGATTTCTATCCTCGCTTGAGCAGAACGCCGTAATCTCGTCTGTCCACTAGCTAGATGGGACGGGTGAAGCATACGATCTATGCAGATAGTCCGTTGTATTGGTTTGATCGTCCGGAGATCGTGTGGACCCGCTCTCAGATGTGTTGTCTCTGCTCAAGCCGCGCAGTTGCGTGGCGGGTGGCTTTGGCGCTACAGATCATCTGGCGATCCAGTTCCCGAACTACCAGGGCATCAAGTGCTATGCCGTGGTGGCAGGGCAGTGCTGGCTGTCCGTAGACAATGTTGCCGACCCGGTACTGCTGACTGCGGGCGACTGCTTTCTCCTGCCGCGCGGGTGGCCATTCTCACTCGCCACTGATCTCTCGATCAAACCGGTCGATTTTCACATCCTGCTCGCTGACATGCAAAACGCCCGTGCCAATGCTCACATTGCCCTGCATGAAGATGGCGCAAGCTGCTACATAGTCGGCGGATATTTTAGGCTGACGGCGACCATACCGAAGTCCTGCTCGGCTCTCTGCCGCCCATCGTGCATATTCGCTAAGACGCGGATAAAGCGGCTATGCGCTGGTCGCTTGAGCGTATGAGGGAAGAGGTGCGCGACCCACAGCCGGGCGGTTCGCTCATCGCGCAGCAGCTTGCCTACGTAATGCTGGTGCAGGCCCTGCGGCTGCACCTGGCGGAAGGAGTAAAAGGCGGCGTTGGATGGCTGTTCGCGCTCGCCGACAAGCAGATGCGTGCCGCCATCACATGCATGCACGAAGAGCCGGCCCACCAGTGGACGCTGCAGGAACTCGCCGCCCGCGCCGGGATGTCGCGATCAATCTTCGCACTGAAATTCAAGCAGACTGCCGGCACAACACCTATGGAATACCTGACGCGCTGGCGGATGATGCTGGCAGCCGACAGGCTCAAGGAATCCGGCGACACGATCTACGCTATCGCCTCGGCGCTCGGCTATGAAGCGGAAAGCGCCTTCGGTAAAGCATTCAAACGAGTCATGGGTCTTTCGCCGCGCCAGTATGGGCGGGGCAGAAGCCTGCCCTCTGCAGTTGAAAGGGAAGAGACTGCCCGCACTCAACGCTTGCAGTCTGTTGCCGCTGATTGACCACTCTCCGTCGCTCATCTGCGGGCGCTGTTGTCGATTCGGCCCCCTCTTTTTAAGTTTTCATAACCGACCCTAGCGGAGGGATCTGCGTCTTCTCAGCAGTCACGCAGACAAGGGCGCACTGCGGATGATAGGATTCAGAGTTTTCTCCGCGGTCAACCCGCTAAGGCCTGAAACGTATGTCCACAAGTACCTTGAATTCGACTGAACCGCGCCGCGCCCACTCGTTCAAACTGACGGGAGACCAGGAGCAGTTGCGCGACCTGATCCGCAAGTTTGCAGCAAGAGAAATTGCTCCCCATGTGATGGAGTGGGATGAGGCCAGCGAGTTTCCCTCGGCCGTCGTGAAGCAGCTTGGTGAGATGGGATTAATGGGCATCATCTTTCCCGAAGAGTATGGCGGCAGTGGCCTCGGCTATACCGATTACATGATGGCCGTAGAAGAACTATCAGCCGTCGATGGTTCAGTAGGCATCATTGTCGCGTCGCACAATTCACTCTGCACCAACCACATTTTTCTTGCCGGCAGCGAGCAGCAGAAGCAGAAATATGTGCCGAAGCTTGCGAGCGGCGCGTGGTTGGGCGCTTGGGGACTGACTGAATCCGGGTCAGGTTCGGACGCAGCGGGCGCGCGGACGTCTGCTGTCCGCCAGGGCGACACCTGGGTGCTGAACGGCAACAAGATTTTCATCACCAACGGCCACTATGCGGATGTTGCCGTCGTCATCGCAGTCACTGATAAGTCTGCCGGCACACATGGATTGTCTGCATTCATAGTTGAGAAGGGGACACCGGGTTTTCGCTCAGGCCGTAAGGAAAACAAGCTTGGTTTGCGCGCAAGCGACACCTCTGAACTCATCTTTGAAGACTGCGTCATTCCTGCGGAAAACCTGCTTGGCAAAGAGGGTGAGGGCTTTGT
The DNA here is from genome assembly GCA_963692885.1 of Acidobacteriaceae bacterium. GTDB lineage: Bacteria > Acidobacteriota > Terriglobia > Terriglobales > Acidobacteriaceae. Next base: position 3,751,171 of record OY843586.1, on the reverse strand, counting down.
GGATTCGCTGCGCATCCTCGATGGCGGCCGTATCTCAATTGCCGCCCTGGCTCTGGGCATCGCGCGCGGCGCCTATGACGCTGCGCTTAAGTATGTGAAAGAGCGGCGGCAGTTCGGTAAGGCTATCGCGGATTTTCAGGGCATCCAGTGGAAGCTGGCAGACATGGCAACGCAGCTTGATGCGGCGCGGCTGCTCACCCTGCGGGCAGCATCGATGAAAGACGCCGGCGAGAAAACGACGCTGGCATCTGCCATGGCCAAGCTGCATGCGAGCGAAGTTGCCGTGCGCATCTGTGATGAGGCAGTCCAACTGCATGGCGGCTACGGCTTCATCAAGGATTATCCGGTGGAGAAGTTTTACCGCGATGTGAAACTTTGCACGATAGGCGAAGGCACCAGCGAGATCCAGCGAATGGTGATTGCACGCGAGATTCTTAAGCAGTCCTGAGTATGAGTTATGACTGATCTACCGCACGCGCTATCGTAGTGAATATGGGAGCAGTGACCGGGATAGATAGAGTGCAGCAACTGGTGCAGCGCGTCATGCGCCGCGATCCCCGCGCACTGGCCCGGTCTATCTCTCTGATCGAAGACGACCACAGTCTCGCTCGCGAACTTCTCTCCGCATGCTTTCCACATACGGGCCTCTCGCTGCAGATTGGCGTGACTGGTTCGCCCGGCGCGGGCAAAAGCTCGCTGGTCGATCAACTGAGTCACCACTTCCTGCAGCAGCAGACGAGGGTTGGTGTACTCGCGGTCGATCCGTCCAGTCCTTACACCGGTGGTGCGCTGCTGGGTGACCGCATCCGCATGCAGGAGCATCACGCGAATCCAAACTTCTACCTGCGCAGTATGGCAACGCGGGGCGCGCTCGGCGGCCTGGCGCATAAGACTGCCGATGCTGCTTCTGTTCTCGATGCGGCCGGTTTTGAGCACGTACTGATTGAAACTGTCGGGGTCGGCCAGGACGAGATGGATGTGGTGCGTCTCGCGGACATTACACTCGTGGTGCTGGTTCCTGGCATGGGCGATGATGTGCAGAGTATCAAGGCCGGCATCATGGAGATTGCTGACATCTTTGTCATCAACAAGAGTGATCGCGACGGAGCAGACCGGCTCGAAGCTGAAGTGCGTGCGATGCAGTCGCATGCAGCAGAGCACGGTGAATGGATTCCCCCGATTATTCGTACTGTGGCGGCCAGCGCGGACGGGGGCCCGACCGGCATCTCTGCGCTGGTAACAGCCATCGAACACCTGCATGCATGGCTGTTGCAGGACGAGCGTCTGACATTGCGAAGGTGCGTGCAATGGCAGCAGAGGCTTGCGCAGATGGTGCGTGAGCAGGTACTGCAAGCAGCGCAGCTTCACGGACTGGGGCAGCAGCAGATAGCGCAGCATGCTGCTGCGATCGTAGCTCGCAGGGAAGACCCATTCGCACTCGTACCCTCCATTGTTTCAAATCTAATGCACGGAAATATCTAAAGAGGATTCACCATGGAAACTGGCTCCAATTCAAAGATTGATCACCTTGGCATTGCCGTTACTTCGATTGCCGAAGCACGCGGTTTTTACGAAGCGCTTGGCCTGAAAGTTGTGCAGGAGGAGACCGTTGAGCCGGAGGGCGTAAAGACAGCGATGATCCCGGTTGGCGAGAGCCGCATCGAACTGCTCGAAGCACTGGGGCAGGAGACACCGGTCGGCAAATTCCTGGCGAAGCGCGGGCCCGGTCTGCACCACGTCGCCCTGCATGTGAATGACATCTCTGCGGCCTTCGACGAGATGAAGGCGCGCGGACTCAAAGTCCTGTCAGACGATATTCAGATCGGCGCCGGCGGCCATCTGTATTTCTTTATTCATCCTTCGAGTGCCGGCGGTGTACTCACGGAAATCTGCCAGGATCCTATCAGCAATGTCTGAGGCCTCACGGCTGCTCCTCGGCATCGACACCAGCGGCAGCGAAGGCTCGCTCGCCATTGGCCGCATGGCTGCAGGGGGTGGGGTCACGCTCATGCAGCAGGCTGTGCTGCAGGGACGACACTATGCGGACGAGGTCGTCCCGCAGTTGAAGGTGCTCTTCACCCAGGCGGGCGTGACCCTGCAGGACTTCAAAGCAATTGTCGTGGTCAGTGGTCCAGGCAGCTTTACCGGTCTTCGCGCCGGCATTGCTGCTGCGAAAGCCATGGCTGAAGTAGCCGGTCTGCCGATCGTCGCCGTCTCCCGCCTCGCCCTGCTGGCTGGCGTTGACAGCTTAAGTGCAACCCACATCGGATCGGCCCGACTTTCTTTCGAAGACCATCGTGCAATCGTAACTGTGCTTGATGCAGGCCGTGAAGAATATTACACCCGCATGCCTTCGGGCGAAGAGTCGGTTATGTCGCACGCCGAACTTCTCGAAGCAGCCGGACCAGCGTTGGTCCGCACCTGCGAAGCCAGGGTCGAAGGACAATTCGCCGGCCTGCGCCTGGAAGTCCTCACACCGCCGACTGCCTTCGATGCAATTTTGCTTGCCGCGCCGCGTGTAGTTGCCGACAACTTTGAAGATGTCGCTACACTCGATGCGAACTACGTCCGTCGTCCTTACGCCAATTTTGCAGGCCCGGTGTGACAGCTTCGATGGAAGCTGTCCCGATTCGTCCTATGACCCAGGTCGATCTCGCGGATGTACTGGCTCTCACCCACATGGTGCCTGAAGCGCCCTGGTGGAATGAAGCGCATGTTGCCCAGATTGTTGCTCACGACGCAGGCAGTGGTCTGCAGTTTCGTCGCGGCTGGGTGAGTGTTTCCTCGCAGAGAGTGACCGGCTTCATCGTTCTGCAGGGTCTACGTATCTCGGCAGAGGCACGGCGCGAAACAGAGTGCGAAATAGAATCAATCGTCGTCCATCCGGGCTTCCGGAGGAGGGGTGCGGGCCACGCCCTGCTCGCGACGGCGCTTGCCTGGTGCAGGGAGAACAAGGTGTCCATCATCCGCCTCGAGGTCCGCAGCCGGAATATGCCAGCCATCGGTCTCTATCAGCATGCCGGCTTCGGCGCTGTGGGCACGCGGTCCGGCTATTATCATGCGCCTGATGACGATGCTATCCTGATGGCTCTCAACTTACCTGGCTGATTGTTTGATCGTGAGAAAGTCGACGCCCCAACCTTCCTTTCGCGGCGTCGATGCTTCCAAACAGGGAAGGAGAAGAAGACACGATGGAAACTTCCCAATCCGCAAACCCGGCACAGCCAGATCTTTCACAACTGCAACAGCAGCACCGCGATTACGACCAGCAGTTGAGTGCGCTGGCGAGCAAGCCTTACCTGTCCGCCGATGAAGAGATCGAAGAGACCCGCCTCAAGAAACTCAAACTACACGTGAAGGACCAGATCAGCGAACGTCAGAATTAAACGAGTCACACAACCGCTGAGTAGAGTAGCCTGCGGCCTTAAGGCTGGCCTTTTCCTGATGAAGGGCCAGCTGCCCACACTCTCCGCCGATCTGAAGAGACGCAATCTGATTGGCTCCATCAGTCGTGCGACTCCAGTGGACACACCTGTTACCGGGCAGATCCTTCGATGTTGGTTATTACCCCATTGGCTCCCACACAAAAGCGGCATGTCTGCACAGCGCCTGTTGCATCTTTCCCCTTTATAATGAACAGGGAAGACATATGGTTCGCGACGGCTACTATTACGGTTTTGGATTTCTGATCGCTGCGGTGATCGTTCGAGTTTTGACCGCGGGCCACGCGGTAAGCCTTGTTCTGGTTGCGATTCCTGTCCTGCTGGCGATCTTTTTTCTATGGTTCTTCCGTGATCCTGAACGGATCATCCCGCAGGGGCCTGGTGTGATCGTTTCGCCCGCGGATGGTAAGGTCACAGAGATCATCAGCATCATGACGCCGGGCGGGGCACGTACCCGCATCAGCGTTTTTCTGAACGTCTTCAACGTGCATGTAAACCGGTCACCGATCGAAGGCATCCTGAGCGAAGTCACCTACAAAAAAGGTGAATACCTGAACGCCATGAACCCTGCTTCGGCTGCGCGCAATGAACAGAATCTCGTGGTAGTCGAAGGCGAGCGTGCGACGGTCGAGTTCAAGCAGATCGCCGGGCTGCTGGCCCGCCGTATCGTGTTCAATTACAAACCCGGCGACCGGGTAGAGCGCGGCCAGAGGGTCGGCCTCATCAAGTTCGGTTCACGTGTCGACATTGTTCTGCCCGCCGCGGCCGCCGTACGCGTAAAACTGGGTGACAAGGTACAGGGCGGCGCGAGCATTCTGGCTGATATGGCTGTCGTCCCCGCCGAATCGATGATGAATCGCCCCGTGATGTCGTCACCGTTCCTGGAGCCGCGCGGTTGAACGCACCCCAGCCTGCACCGCTGCCACCAGCCGCGCAGCCGCTGGGCTTCCCTGAGCGCCCGGCGCCAGAGCCACATTCAGGCCGACCCCCGCGTGACTGGCGCAAACGCCGGCGTCGCGGCATGTTCGTCCTGCCATCGCTTTTCACCGCCGGAAATATCGCAGCCGGCTATTACGCCATTACGCAAAGCCTGCAGGGTTCCGCGCTGGAACCGCAGCACTTTAACTTTGCTGCCATCGCCATCCTGTTCGCTATCCCTTTCGACGCACTCGATGGCCGCATCGCGCGCATGACCAATACCACCAGCGACTTCGGCAAGGAGCTGGATTCGCTCGCTGACGTCATCACCTTCGGAGTCGCTCCCAGCATCCTCGCGTTCGCCTGGGGCTTCCGTATGCTGCCCCTCACCATGGATCACATGCTGCGCCAGAAACTGATCGAAGGCGGCGGCTTCCTCTGCTTCCTGTTCCTGATCTGCGGCGCAAGCCGGCTTGCTCGTTTCAACATCTCAAATGATCCGCTGCCCAAGAACCCCGGCCGTCCCGATAGAAAATACTTTGTCGGCATGCCGATCCCGGCCGCGGCAGGCCTGCTGGCAGCGGTCGTTCATCTCGTGCATGGCAATCCTGTACCCAATACCTGGCTTGCGTTCGCATGGATGGTCGTGGTCGGGCTGTCCGGCTTCCTGATGGTGAGCACCTGGCGTTTCTGGAGCGGTAAGGAGATCAACTTCTCCGGACGCCATCCTTTCCAGCTCATCGTGCTGCTGGCGGTCTTCCTGTATGCACTGGTGACGTTTTCCGAGATCCTGCTCTTTGTCCTGTGGTTCGGCTATATGTTCTCCGGCATCGGCGCGCGTTTCGCCTATTCGCTCCAGCGACGAAAACGCAGGCAGCGTGAATTGCCATCTGCCGGCGCGTAAAGGCACGACCCTCCCTGCCGTACACTAGTTCTTCATGCCTGCGGGCGCGTTGCGTCAGCCGGCGGCATCACACATCCAGATCGAGAGTCCATGTCCAATTTACGTATTGCTATTGTGGGAGCTGCGTCACTGCGCGGCAAGGAACTGAATGAAGTGCTCGGCGAATCGCCCCTCGCCGCGGCAGATTTCGCATTGATGGATGACGAAGAAGCACTGGGTAAGCTCGAATCAATTGCAGAAGAAGTGACCTTCATCCAGCCGATTTCCGCCTTCTCTTTTGAGAAGGCGGACTTTACCTTCTTCGCTGCGGATGAAGACGTAACGCTACGCCGCTGGCAGAGTGCGCATGCAGCCGGTTCGAGCATCATTGACATGTCCTGCGCGCTCGAAGGTGAGCCTGGCGTGATGGTGCGGGCTCCATGGGTGCGCACAGCCATTGGCGAGCATGACGACGAAGGCGATGCCATTGACCCGTCTGCCCCTGATCTCAAAACCCCTGCCATTGTTCCGGCGCATCCGGTAGCGCTGGTGCTCGGCCTGGTTTTTGCCGCACTTAAAGGGCTGGGCGCGATTCGCAGCGCGTGGGCCACGGTGCTCGAGCCTGCGTCAGAATACGGCCGCGCCGCGATGGATGAACTGCATCAGCAGACGGTCGCCCTCCTGTCATTTCAGCCACTGCCCAAGTCGACCTACGACGCGCAGGTCGCTTTCAATGTGACACCAGTCAGTGGCGATGACGCGAAGATCAATCTCTCGGCGACCGAGGCGCGCATCCGCAGGCACTACGCGCTTATCTCCGCAGGCCGTCTGCCGGAAGTCGCCGTGCAACTGGTGCACGTCCCCGTCTTTCACGGCCACACCATCTCTCTGGGTCTCGAGTTCGAGAAGCCGGTCACGATCGAACACCTGCAGGCTGCACTGAGCGGCGATCATATTGAAGTCGCGATTACTGATGCCGATGCTCCATCAAACCTCGCCGCCGCGGGTCAGGAAGAGGTTCTTCTGCGCATCCGTCCCGCCGTCGATACAGTTGGGGCGTCACGCCGATTCTGGTTATGGATTGCTACCGATAACCTGAAACTGGCCGCGTACAACGCCGTAGCCTGCGCGCTCGAGTTGAAGAAACTTCGCCCACAGGGAAGCGTCCAGTAAAGCGCTTCATCCTGATCCAAGCGCCAGGAACAATGTGTCATCCTGGGCGAAGCGAAAGACCTGCTCGTCTTGCCCGCGGCATCAACTCACGAATCAAAAAGGCCTCCTGCATAGGACTATGCAGGAGGCCTTTCAAACAGACTGCGACTACTTGATGGTGCCGTTCAATGCATTGGGGAAGAAGCCGCCGCCGGTGCCGGCTGCGCCGCCCGCGTAGACGATGCTCAGTACCTGGCTGGTGGTGCGGGAATACACCAGGCTGTTCTGGTCACAATCGACAATGGTCGAAGATGGTCCGACAGTAGTCGTCACGACGCCCAGACCCACGTCATCAGCGCCTGTGCCATCGAGTTTCGCCCGGGCAGCAGCGATCTTGCTAGCAAGTGCATTGATACCGAGCGTCGGATTCGCTGCGTCTAGTCCAAACAGCGTGGTACGGACCAGGCCGGCGTGGTACGCCTCGACTGCCTGGATGCCGGCAGCTGCATCCAGGTAGGCCGCCTTCGCGATCAGCGGTGCTGCGCCGGAGTAAGCCGTAACGCCCACGTCCTCGAAGATAAACGCGCCCAGCAGGAAGTAGATCGGGTTAGCAAACGGATCGAAGGTACTGACGCCGAGGCCTGCTGCGACCGCGAGTCCGTTGAAGCTGTTGTAGAGGTCAATATTCGGCATGGCGACAGCATTGGGTCCCAGCGCCGTGCTGATGAAGTTGACGTGATTGCGCTCTTCCCGGGCCGTCTCCATGGCATATGCCTGGATGGTCGTGTACGTACCCCACGGAACCAGGCATGCTGCCGGTCCGCCGGGCTTGGTCGTCACTGTACCGGCCGTACCGCCGCCGCCCGTGATGCTCACTGGCGTCGAGTACTTGTCGATGGTCGTTCCGGAAGTCGCGAGCGTGTAGTATTGCGCCTCCAGGTATTCAAGGTTGAGCGCGAAGTTCAGGATATCTGCATCCGTCACTGTCTGGGCTTCTGCCGGGGTGGCAAACTTCGAGAGCACGAGACCGGCGATCGCCGAGCCCGCGATGGTCATCATCTTGCGACGGCTCGAAGTGATGATATTGTCCAGGCGCTGTGTCTCGGACAGGCTTACATTCGTTTCCAGAGTTTCCATTATTATCCGTCCTTACGCGCTTGCCGCGACTGTCGTGGTGAGAGCGCCGTTCATGCCCTTGGGGAAGAAACCGCCGCTGGCTACACCAACGCCCGGCGTCGCGTACACAATGTTCAGCACTTCACTGTACGTACGCGAGTAGCCGATGGAGTTGGTCGGATCAGCAGCCACGATGCTCGAGGTGCTCAGTGTCGTCTCCATGCCGCCGCCGAGTGATGCGCGTACGCCGGAGATGGCATTCGCAGCGTTGAGGTAGGTCTGGCTGGCTCCCGGCATAGCAGCCATGGCCGCGATCAGCGATCGTACCTCGCCGGCATGGTAGGCTTCGACAGCATGGATCAGGACAGCAGCGGCGAGGATTGTCTTGCTGGTCAACAGGGTGGCGGCACCGTGATAGGCGGTCACGCCCACATCCTCGAATGCGAACGCGCCGACCAGGAAGCTCATCGGATCGGCGAAGGGATTGAATGTCTGGCCCAGATTGGCAGCCTGCGCCACTGCATTGAATGCATCCGTGAAGTCGATCGCCGGGCGATCCACTGGCGTTCCGCCGTTCGAAGTGATAGCGGCACGAAGGAAGATGACGTGGTTCAGTTCTTCCTGTGCAATCTCATTTGCATATTCCTGGAGCACCGTCTGGCCGGCAAAGGAAACCTGTGTTCCGCCGGTAACCGCGCCTGGATTGGATCCGGTGTAGCTCGAAGGAATGCCGGAGCCGGTAGCAGCGCGCAGGTAAAACTCGGCTTCAAGATACTCGAGGTTGAGCGCGAAGTTCAGGATGTCATTATCCGTCGCCGTGCTCGTCGAAGTCGTTGCCGGCGCAGCCGTGGTGACTGGTGTAGTTGTGCTGTTGCTGCCGCAGCCGACAACAACCGCGGATGCTCCAGCAGCGCCAACTCCTGCCAGGAAGGTGCGCCTGGACGGTGCCGCTTTGAGTAAATCTTTTAGCTTATCCACAATAAAAGCCTTTCCAGGTGAGTATGAAACGTAACGCGCCATTCAGTTGCTAGGTACGAGTCGAATGGTCCATCGGATGTTTGGTAATCCAAAAGGGCAAGGGCTCGGGCAGTTATCGGCGGTATTGAAGAGAAGCATTCTTGACCGTCGATAACTCCAGGTGGTCATCAGAACTGCAGAAAAGCGTTCGGAGGAGTAGGGTCATTAAACTGCCAAGATGCATGCTAGTCTGTGCCACATTGATCATCGCGATCCTGAAGTGACTTCCTGATTTGGGTGGTGTGGGGAGTTCGTGAAGCTCTATGTAGCTTGTCATGCAATCGCAAATGGCTGCTACAACTTATTGGTAAGCACTCACCGCTACAATAGAGACATGCCCAGGGGGAAAAAACAGGTCTACGGCAAAGGTGAGCTGCACTTCATCACCTGCACGTTTTTCAGGCAGCAGCCGAAGCTTGCTGCGGAAAAGCATCGCGACCTGTTTGCGCAGCTGCTCGAGGAACTGCGCATCAAGTTCCGCTTCAACGTAGTCGGCTACGTAGCAATGCCAACCAATTTCCACCTGCTTATGTCAGAGCCGGGCATCGACACGGCAGACAATTCCATCCAGATGCTAAGGCAACGTTACGGTCGCCGTTACAATACTTCGGCGCGCGTCGACGACCAGGTCTGGGAGACACGCTACAGCGATCTGCACGTTTTTGATGCGGACCATATCCGGGCGCGGCTGAGCTTTATGCATCAGGCTCCCGTAAAAGCCGGCCTGGTGGAAACGGCAACGGACTGGGAGTGGAGCAGCGCGCGCCGCTATGCCGGTCTGCCCGAAGGTGTGGTGACGATTGAGCCGGCTGTGGAATTGATCGCTCAAGGTTAGGAAGGTAAGCAGTAAAAAGGGACCCGGGCCGGGTCCCTTTTCGCCGATCTACTGCAGTCGATCTGCTGCAGATGTTGCGTCACGCGGTAGCGAGTTCCTTAGCTTCTTCCGCAAAAGGAGCCACGAAGGTCTTCACATCCACCTTGCCCTGCGTCACATCGTTGGTGTCGCCGGCGAGTATGAATTTCACATCCGTGATGCCGATGAAACCGAAGATCTGCGTCAGGTACTCACTTTCGCGATTGTAGGCGGCAAACGGCTTGCCCGGCAGGTAGTTGCTGCCGCTGGCAATGGCGACGGTTACTTTTCTTCCGCCGGCCAGGCCTTCGATCCCTGTTGCGCTGGGTTTGAAGGTCTTGCCGAAGCGCACAATGTGGTCAATCCATGCCTTCAGGACAGCGGGCGTGCTGAAGTTATACATCGGCGTGCCGATGATCACCTGGTCAGCGGACAGCAGTTCTGCGATCACGGTGTCGGAGATGGCAAGGGCCTTTTTGTGGGAATCATTATGCTGTTCTGGCGCACTGTAGGCGCCGGCGATCCAGTCTAGATCGACGAAGGTCAGGTTCGATGTCGTGAGATCGCGGTAGATCACTTTGCCGCCGGGGTTGGCCTGTTTCCAGGAATCGGCGAAGGCTGCGCTCACCTTGCGGGAAATGGAGTAGTCACCGCGAGGACTCGCGTCAATATGTAGAAGTGTTGGCATGTATGGTCTCCTTGGCACGGCTCCATACTCGGTCCGTATACCATGCTCTACAAGATGACCCGGAGCAATCCAAAGATGCGGCGAAGCATGTGAATAACTGATTTAAGTTGAGTGAGATTCAGGGATGGAATGTTGTCCGGCAGCCCGTACGAGCACTTTCGATCGCTGCTTCGAGCGCCGCCATCACCAGGATTGCGTCGCCTGGCGGCACCGGGTTTGGCCCGGTTCCACGAATCGCATCGCGTACGCCTGCATAGTACTTTTGATAGCAGCCCAGTTGATTTGGCACTTTTTCGGGCGCATTGCTCGTGGCCGCTGTACCAGGCGTATTCGAGGCCGCCCCATTGAACAACAGGCCGTCTTCCGGATCGACACCCCAGCCGGGATCGCCCGGCTTCATGCCGCGAAGCAACTGCGCTTCCTGCTGATCGAGGCCGCGTTTAAGCCAGCTCGCCTTGTTTCCGTGCACCAGGAATCGTGATGAGCCGCCCGAGGCGAGCAGGCTTGCATGGAGAGTCACCTGCAGGGCTGTGGCTCGGTTGCCGCATGCAACTCCGTAGCCCAGCACCACATGCGCGTAATCGTCTGACAGGCCGCCTTCACGCTGCGTCTGGATGCTGGCCTGGATCGTCTCCGGCGGCCCGAACAACACGAGTGCCTGGTCAAGCAGGTGCGGGCCCAGGTCATACCACAGCCCGGCGCCTTTACCTGCGCCCTCGCGCCAGCGCGGCCGCACCGTGGGTCGATAGCGATCGAAATGCGACTCGAAATAATTGACTGGACCCAGCGTGCCATCGGCAATAAGGCGCTGGAGCGTGAGAAAGTCGCCGTCCCAGCGGCGATCATGAAAGACCGAGAGCACCCGGTTTTTCTCCTTCGCCAGCTTTTCAAGGTCGCGTGCCTGCTGCGTCGTAATGGTGAATGGCTTGTCGCAGACCACATGCTTGCCCGCTTCAAGTGCAAGCGTGCAGAGTGGCACGTGGCTCGTGTTGGGAGAAGCGACGACGACCAGGTCAACAGCGTCATCCTCAATTGCTTCTCCCGGTGTCGCCGTTACACGTGCCTTCGGATAACGCGCATGCACTTTGTCAGGCTTGCTCGATGAGATGACCGCGAGTTCGAGCCCGTCAGTCGCCGCGATAAGCGGCGCATGAAACGTTTCGCCGACGTAGCCGTAGCCGATAAGTGCAACACGAATGGGCGCAGTAGACATTGCATCCATTCTGCCTCAAGAGGTGCCAGTCAGCGAAATCTGAATGCCTCCTGGCAAGCCACCCAACCGAAATGCAGCCCTTGATCTGTCATCCCGACCGAGGCGCAGCGAAGTGGTGGGACCTGCATTTATCCGCGCAGGCAGGAACAGGCGAAGACCTGTCAACTCGTAACAGAAACAGAATACTTTTCGGCAGCTCGCAATGCGAGACCTCGAGCGACGGAAGTAAACTCATTGCCAGTGACGACCCGTTCCGCGCCGAAACGCGATTCGAAGATCCGTCGCACGGCGGGCACAAAGGATGTGCCGCCGGTCAGGAAAACGCGATCGACAACGCCGGCCGCAACGCCGCTGGCATTCAGTAATCCATCCACCGAGTTTTCAATTGCGGCGAGTTCTTCTGCGATCCAGTTTTCGAAGTCAACCCGCGCAACATGCGCCCGGATGTCGAGAGTGCCGTCTTTAAAGCGAAACTCGGCTGTCTCGGATGAGGACAGGTCCACCTTGACGCGACCGACTGCGCGGTGCAGCTGGTATCCCAGGTCTTCGTCGATCAGCGTCCGCAATGCCTCGATCTTTTCCGGCTCGAAGGCGCGCAGCTGTGCGCCATTCAACATCTCGACGACTGCACGCGTGCGCAAAAACGAGAGATGATGCCAGTGCTCAAGCTTCACGTAGACCCAGTTGGGCACAGCCGGCAGAGTCTTGCCGAGTGCCTGCTCCATGGTGCCCAGGCCAAGCTGCGGAGAAACCAGCTTACGGACGATCTTCGCATCGAAGGCGTCACCCGCCAGGCCCACGCCACTGTTCCCAAGCAGATCGCCTGCGGTACGACCTCGCCTGCGGACGCCGGGCCCTACGCGCAGCAGAGAGAAGTCGCTGGTGCCCCCGCCGAAGTCGCCAATCAGGATCAACTCGTCATGGTCGAGTGTCGATTCGTAATGATAAGCCGCGCCCACCGGCTCCATCTGGAATTCAATGTCCTCAAAGCCGGCGTGGGTGAAGGCCTCGCGCAGGCGGCCTTCCGCGAAGGCATCGTCATCAGCATTTTCTGCTCCCACAAAACGCACGGGCCGTCCGACAACAGCACTGCGTATGGGGAAGCCGAAGGCTTTTTCTGCATGCTGGCGCAGGTCGCTTAAAATGCGGGCGATCAGTGTTTCAAGGGTGTGCCGGCGGCCGAAGATCTCGGTGCCGGTGAGGGTGCGGCTGGTCAGCCACGACTTAAGTGACTGAATCAATCGTCCCGGCTGGTCCGCATGCAGGTATGCTTCGATGGCATCGGGCCCTGTGCTCGACTGCAGGCGCGACCGTGCGCCTTCCTTGATCTGCTGCAGGAACAGCAGCGAGCGATAGGATTCCGTGAGCCCGGTGGGCGTGGCATAGGGCACGAGCACGACCTGTGTATCGGATGCATCGGTCGCCAGAGCGACGGAGCTGTTCGTGGTTCCAAAATCGATGCCGACAGCATGATGAGGGGAATGGCCTGAGGTCATGTCATTCTCTTAGACGCGCGGGCGGCTGGCGGGTCGCTTGTTTGTTGCTGCCTTCTTCGATGTCGGCGCTTCACTGCCTGGTTTCACGGCCGCCGCAGCATGATTTGCCTTTATGCGAACCGGCACGCGGCCAGTGACGCGAGGCAGCGATGACTGCGCATTTTCAAGGACAAAGCGAGAGAACGTGCCCGCGTTGCCGGCAGGCGCAGGGCCCGCAAGGTGGGCAATCGAGAACATGCGGGTCAGCTTGAGGCCGCGCACATGAGCGATGCGCAAGGTCCCGAGAGTCAGTTGATTGCGCACTGCCCAGCGGGACACGAAGGCTGCGCCGAGTCCTGCCTCGACTGCGCTGAGCAGTCCCTCGGTCGAATCGAGTGTGAGTACCAGGTTCAATTCCTTAATCTTCAGTCCTGCTGCTTCAAGCGCTGTTTCGACGACGCGCCTTGAACCCGAACCACGTTCACGCGTCAGAAGCGGCGGCCCGATCAGATCCTCAAGGGCTACTTCATCATCAGCCCACGGGTCACCAGCCGGCACAACCAGGACCATGTGATCCTCAAGGAATGGCTCGGTGCGTATGTCGCGTCGCATCGCCGGCCCCTCGATGAGCGCGACGTCAACCCGGTGATCGGCCAACGCATCGAGCATCTCTTCTGTGTTTCCGCCGAGCGTGGTGACTTTTATGCCGGCGTGTTTACGAAGAAAGCCCGCGATCAGGTTTGGTAACAGATACTGTCCGACTGTCTGAGAGGCGCCTATGGCGAGCGTGCCCGCGTTCTGCTGGGAGCCTGCGGCCAGGGCCTGCACAGCCTCTTCTGCGAGCAATTGCAATTTGTCGGCATATTCGAGAAGCTTGATTCCATGCGGCGTAAGCACGACGCGGCCGCCTGCACGATCAAACAGCGCAACGCCCAGCTCCTCTTCCAGTGCCTTGACCTGGCTGGTGATCGCCGGCTGCGTCAGGCGCAGTTCTTCTGCCGCGCGTCGGAAGTTCAATTGTCGCGCGACAATGCGAAACACTTTCAGGCGAAAATTCTCGATGCTGCCGGCCATGGTGAGCCTTCAGCATACCCTGCATGCCGCCGCAACGATTGCGCCATCGATAAAGTCCGCGAATGAGCCATCAGAACTATCGCTTGGACGCGAAGAATCGCGGCTGCAATCCTGATCAGGATGAAACGCAAAGCTATTTTCTTTATTGGCATTATCCTGGCTGCGAGCGGCATTTTTTCAGCGCCGGTTGCGTTGATCTGCGGACTGATTTTCGGTCTTGCGATCAACGAGCATCCTTTTGCGGCGGAGAGCCGGATGCTGTCGCGTTTCCTGCTGCAGGCATCGGTTGTTGGCCTGGGCTTCGGTATGAACCTGGCACAGGTGGTGCACGCCGGCCGCAGCGGCTTTTTCTACACAGCCATCAGCATCACGATCGCAACCACTCTCGGCCTGCTGCTTGGCCGCTGGCTGCGCGTCGCCGGCAAAGCATCATTTCTCATCACCATGGGCACTGCCATTTGCGGCGGCAGCGCCATCGCCGCGCTGTCGCCTGTGCTCGAGGCAGATGATGACGCAATCGCCGTTTCGATGGGGACAGTATTCGCCCTCAATTCGATCGCGCTGCTACTCTTTCCGTTTGTCGGGCACAGGTGTGACCTGACACAGACGCAATTTGGACTCTGGGCTGCGCTCGCCATTCACGATACCAGTTCGGTCGTTGGAGCAGCATCAAAATATGGACAGCAGGCCCTCGCAATCGGCACCACAGTCAAGCTTGCCCGCGCTTTGTGGATTGTTCCCATCAGCTTTGCGACAGCCTTCTTCATCAAGAGCAAAGCGCGCATCAGCTTTCCCTGGTTCATCCTTTTCTTTGTGCTCGCGGCCTTCATCAACAGCTATCTGCCTGCAGGTCATGCACTGTATGGCGTGCTGAACAGGCTTGGAAAAACCGGCCTGGTCGTAACCCTTTTCCTGATCGGCACAGGCCTCTCGCGTAGAACACTCAGGCAGGTGGGACTGCGCCCTATGCTGCAGGGTGTGGCTTTGTGGATTGCGATCGGCACAGCCTCTCTGCTGGCCATTCGTGCCGGATGGATTGCCCTTTGACCTGAAGCTGCATCCAAAAAATCGAAGCGCACGCTGCTATCCGAACGAAGGCAAACTGAGAGGATGAACGCTATGAGCACGACAGAAGATAATGTAAAAGCGCAGCAGGGCTTTGGTGAAGCTGTGAACAAGGGCAAGCTTGAAGACATCCGCAAATACGTTACAGACAACTTGATGGACCATGATCCCGCACCGAACCAGGGTCCAGGCGCACAGGGCCTGATCGATTTCTTTACGGAATTTCGTACTGCATTTCCTGACCTTAATGTCGAAGTCGACCATCTTGTTACGGATGCCGATAATGTTGCCTTCGCCTACACCATCACCGGCACCCACAAAGGTCCGCTGATGGGCATTCCCGCGACAGGCAGGAAGGTCAAGGCTCACGGACTGCAGATTGGCCGCTTCGAGCAGGGCAAGCTGGTAGAACGCTGGGGCTCGTCGGACCAGTTTGGCATCCTGCAGCAGATTGGCGCGCAGATACAGCCACCAGCAGCTTAGCTTGACGAACAGATAGAAAGCCCCACATCACACAGTGGGGCTTTTTGCTGAGCAAGCTTCGCGTATGCTTGCCAGCGACCGCTTCTGCCTTCCTTCAGGATCGAAGTTCGATGGGTCGAGCCACTCTTCAAGGGCTTTTCTGCATCGGGGCCACTCAGCATCAAGCATCGCAAACCATGCAGTATCGCGGTTCACCCCTTTGACAACCATGTGTTGTCTGAATATCCCTTCAAAGGTGAAACCAAGCCGCAACGCGGCACGGCGGGACGGGCCGTTCAGCGCATTGCACTTCCACTCATAGCGTCGATAGCCAAGGTCTTCAAATACGTGCTTGGCCATCAGGTACATCGCTTCAGTCGCCTGTGGTGTCCGTTGCAGCAGGGGACTGAAAAGTATGTTGCCGACCTCGATGACGCGGTGTGCAGGTTCAATCCTGAGATACGACGCAATGCCGGCTGCTGTGTGCGTAGCGTTTTCGAGAATCGTGAAGAAGAACGGATCGGTCTTCGCGGCCTTCGCTGTGAGGCTTTCAAACAATGCACTTTCATCCACAGGCGGCGCGTCAAAAAGATAATCGTAAAGTGCATCGTGCCCTTTGACAGACTTGAACAGCGCGCCAGTGTCGCGCGCTGGATCAAGTTTCTCAAGCGAAATGAGCCTTCCTCTAAGAGTGACAGGCGCAGGCATTGCCGCGGGCGTTGTAAGTGATTGACCTGGCAATCAGCAACGCTCCTTGTAACTGCTGTACTGCGCCAGGATGAACTGGTCGGTCATACCTGCAATGTAATCTGCCACTGTGCGGGGAACACCATCCATCGCAAGATCTGCCGCGCAACTTGAAGGCAGCAGCGAAGGTTGCGTCACCCAGCAGGTGAAGAGCGCCTTGATGACACCCTCGGCCTCCACATGCGCGGCTTCAAGTTCCTCGCTTTGATACAGATGCTGATACAGATACTTCTTGGCTGCGGCGCGCTCGGCTTCCATCGAGACACTGAAGCCGGCCAGTCGCTCCGGCGCCTGGCGAATATCTTCAAGCGAGCGGATGTTCGCAGTCTTCAGGTGCCGGCTGGTCGTCGTTATCAGGTCATCGACCAGCGCTCCCAATATCCGCTTGAGTGTTTCATTTATCAGCAATTGGTCTGTCGCTGCCGGAAACTGCTTCTGCATCGCAGTGTAAAAGCGAGCGAACAGCGGCAGGTTTTCCTGCACGTGCTGCAGCTTAAGAATGCCCGATTCAAAGCCGTCATCGAGATCAGCCGTGATGTAAGCAATCTCGTCTGCCCAGTCGATCAATTGCGCCTCCATGGGGGGCCGCTGATCAAGCAGGTACGCGGTGAGTTCAGGATGTTTTGCCGGCGAATAATCGCGCGAGTGCTTGATGATGCCTTCACGGACTGCGAGCGTCAGGTTCAATCCGCGGAAAGCCGCGTACCGCTGCTCGAAAAACTCGACGATGCGCAGAGCATGCAGGTTGTGATCGAAGCGCAAGCCATACTCCCGCAGGCATTCATCGAGCGCGCGCTCACCCGCGTGGCCAAAAGGCGGATGGCCAATATCATGCACCAGTGCTAGCGCCTCGGCCAGGTCGTCATTCAGGTGCAGGGCACCAGCGACTGCTCGCGAGATCTGTGCGACCTCCATCGTGTGGGTCAGGCGCGATCGAAAATGATCGGACGGACGATGGGTGAACACCTGCGTCTTGCCCGCAAGTCTGCGAAAGGCGCGGGAGTGAATGATGCGCGCGCGATCGCGCTGGAAGGGTGTGCGATAGGCATGTCCCGGCTCTGAGTGCTGGCGAGAAATGAGCGGATCATCGACAGCCCCGGTGACTGCGAAAGGGGCAAGCTGCCGGTCGCTCATACGTGATGTCGAAGCCTGAGTCACGAGCCCAGTATAGTGGTCGTAACCTGAGCGGGAATTATTCCTTAGTTGCTGTCGAAGCCTGGTTGCCCTTCGCCAGCTTCACCTTGGCAATTTCCAGTTTCTTCTGCACCTTGTTCACGTCACCCGGCTCGGTGTCGCTCGGGCTGGTCTTCTCGTATTCGTGAAGAGAGATCTGCCACTGCTCCGCTGCCTGTTTCAGGCGGCCGGTCTTTTCATAAAGTTCACCAAGATGGTCGTGAACCGTCGGGTCTGTGCCCATGCGTTCGCTCGCACGTCGAAGGTTGTCTTCTGCCAGCGTGTACTGGCCCATCTTGAAGTAGACCCAGCCCAGCGAATCGAGATAGGCATAGTTCTGCGGGTCAAGCTGCACGGCTTTCTGGATCATGTGCAATGCGTCATCAAGCTGCACGCCGCGGTCAGCCAGCATGTAACCGTAGTAGTTCAATGTCAGGATATTGTTCGGGTCGATCGCCAGGATCTGCTTGAAGTAGCCTTCAGCAGCGTCGTAGTGCTTCTGCCGTTCTTCCACCGAGCCGCGCAGGAACAGCAGGAAGATTTTGTCTTCGGGCCTGGTGCTTGATTTCTCTGCAAGATCGAGTTGCTCACTGGCTTCCTTGAAGCGGCGCAGGCGCAGGTAAATCTGCGCCAGGCCCATCTGGACTTCGTGGTCGCTCGCGTTACCCTTCTGCGCTTCTTCGAGCTTGATGCCCTCTTCCGCCTTGCCCGTGTCGACCAGCTGCAGAGCCAGCATTAACTGGATGCTCGCATCCTTCGGATACTTCGCAGCAGCCTCGCGTGCGACAGCAGTTGCCTTGTCGTACTCGCGGGCATCGCGATACGCATCCCCTTCGCCTTCATAACCACGCTGGCTGTAATCGCCGCCCAGCGCAATCATCTGCTGATACGTGGCAATGGCCTCGGGGGTATGGTTCTCCTCGCGATAAACATTCGCAAGCCGGTCGAGGAAGAGCCCGCGGTTGCTGCGCTCGCCCTCCGAGTAATGCGGCTGCTCTGTCTCGGCCAGCAGCTTTTTCAGCAGCGTTGCTGCATCGTCGTAGTGGCCCAGCGAATCCTGTACCAGCGCTTCGTTGAAGTCCACTTCAAGCATGCCTTCTTTTGAAGCAAGACTGCGCGCTTTCTTCAGTGTTGTCAGTGCGTCCTGGTACTGACCCTTGCGGCGCTGGATCTCGGCAATCTTCACGTACGCCTGTTCATCCTGCGGGGACGAAGCAGAGAGATCCTGGAAGACTTTCAGCGACGCGTCGAGCTGGTTGTCATTGAGCAGGTCGAGTGCGAGTGCGCGCTGTGCATCCGGATTTTCAGGCTCTTCATCCACTGCATCGCGGTAGGCACTGATCGCTTCTTTTGTGTCTTTCTGCTGGTCATACATCGCGCCGAGCGTATAGGAGATCTTCGCGGAGCGGTCCTCGGGCGGAACAGCTTTCAGTACTTCGACAGCACGCTTGTTTTCGCCCGAATCACTGTAGAGGCGCGCCAGGTTGATCGCGACATCCTCATTATTCGGGTCAATCTTCTGGGCTGCTACAAACTCGTCCTTGGCCTTCGCTGTATCGTGGTTCAGAATGTACAGCTGGCCCAGCAGCAGGTGGCCTTCAATATCATTCGGCTGCAGCTGCGTAATGCGGGTGTACTCTCCAATCGACAGGTCGAGCATCTTCTGCTGTTCGGCATTCTGGTTCTCGCCAAGTGACCGCAGGTAGATGCGGCCAAGCAGTTTGTGCGCCTCCAGGTCATTCGGATCTTTCTTGATCATGTCCTGGGCTGCAAGAATGGCGTCGCGTACCCGGCCAGTGCCGAAGTAGAGCTGCGCCAGGCCGTTGTTCAGGTAGGGCGAAGATGGATCGGCATTCAGCGCGAGCTTGTATTCTTCAATGGCACGGGTGGCGTAGTCCTGCCGGCCACTATTGGTCGCCATCTCTTCATACATGTGCGCGAGGCCGAAATGGTAATACGCAGCCGCACGATCGGGCGGCGGAGTATCGACTGCCGGTGTCGCTGCAGGCGCCGGTGTTTTATCCGCTGCATAGGCATGCAGGGCGCCGGGAACCGCGAGCAGCACTGCCGCCAGGGCCAGGAAGCTGACGCGCCTGAAGGCATTCTGGGTCATGCCGGATTCCGAAGAAGAACTGCTGGGATGCTGCGGATTCGTGGTCATCGATTGGTTGGGCGCACGCGCTCCTGGCTACTAGACGATTGTAACGCGCCCCTGGATGCTCAAGATTGACAACTGGCTTTCGCCGGGTACCTTCGGGCTTTGAACAGGCTGACCTAAACTGCACGCCTGCGCAACACCTGTCGCGCCAGGTACAGCGGCCGTTGCTTGGATTCGGTGTAGATGCGTCCGATATATTCACCCAGCACGCCGATCGAAAGCATCTGGATGCCCCCAAGGAAAAGCTGACCGATAAACAGCATCGTCCAGCCCTTTACCGTGGTGTTGGTGAACAACTTGACGAACAGCGAGTAGAAAATGCCGAGCACGGAAAGCAGGGCTGTCAGAAAGCCGACCAGCGTCACGATGCGGAGCGGTACCACCGAAAAGGACGCGATACCGTCGAGCGCCAGGTTCAGCATTTTGCGCAGAGGATACTTGGTCGTGCCCGCAAACCTCGCAGACCTGGCGTACTTGAGCCCATACTGCCTGAAACCGATCCAGCTGGACATACCGCGCAGTAGCCGGTGCCGCTCGGGCAGGGCATTCATCGCATCCACTGCCTTGCGGTCGAGCAGCCGGAAGTCCCCTGTGTCGAGAGGTATTTCGACGTCGGACAGGGAATTGATGAGCCGGTAAAAAGCCTTGGCCGTCCACAGCTTGAAACCGGATTCGCCTTCGCGCGTCGACCGGACTCCATAGACCACTTCGTAGCCCTGAGCGCGCAGTTCCAGCATCTGCGGGATCAGTTCCGGCGGGTCCTGCAGGTCCGAATCGATAATCATCACGGCTTCACCCAGTGCCAGCTCCAGTCCGGCGGAAACAGCCGCCTGGTGGCCGAAGTTGCGCGAGAGCTCCACTACCGTCACCGTGGGATCAGTGAAGTGCAGGTTGGCGAGGATCGACAAGGTGCGGTCACGCGAGCCATCGTCAATGTAAAGGATCTCGTAAATCAGGCCAGTCTGCCGCAACACTGCCGTAAGCCGTTCATGGCAGGCGAGTATGCCTTCTTCTTCATTGAAGCAGGGCACAATCACCGAGATGCCGACACGGCTGATCGCGTGGTCACCGATGACGGTACCGATAGGCTGTGCAATGGTCGTCATACTGTCAGCCTGCTCCTGTCTCCCATCAATGTAACGGAAGACGCGGGCAAAGCGCTCCCGTGATACTGGCCGCAGGGTGAGCATTCAGGTGCACGAGGGCTTTCGGCACTTCGCCAGCCGCACGCGGCCCTTCTTTCGGAGCCATCCACGAAACCGTAGTGGTCTCCGTAGGGTGCCGCCAGCTCAGTGCCTGAAATGCCGCATACCGGTAAAGACCATGGCGACGCCCAGCTTATTGGCTGCGGCGATCACTTCTTCATCGCGCACCGACCCGCCCGGCTGGATGACAGCCGTCGCGCCGGCGGCGACGACAGTTTCGAGGCCATCGGCAAAAGGAAAGAAGGCGTCTGACGCCGCGCCGCAGTTGGCGAGCGGCAGCACGGCTTTCATGGCGCCGAACTTCGCAGCATCGACGCGGCTCATCTGCCCCGCGCCAACGCCCAGTGTCTGGCCGTCACGTGCGTAGACGATGGCATTCGATTTCACATGCTTGCAGACACGCCACGCAAAGATCAGGTTGGCGAGTTCAGCGTCCGACGGCTTACGTTCTGTGACGACCTTCAATTCGGCAGCAGTGATGTGGCCAGTGTCAGCGTCCTGTAAGAGCAGGCCACCCGACACCTGCTTGATGACACGCGGTGTGGCTGAAGATTTCGCGGCGCTGACCTGCACCAGCCGAAGATTCTTCTTGGCCGCAAATCTCTGCAGGGCAGCTTCGGAGAACGATGGCGCGATAATGGCTTCGACGAAAAGCTTGGCAATCTCTTCTGCAGCCTCGCCATCGACCTCGCGATTGATGCCGATCACACCGCCGAATGCAGACACAGGATCAGCCGCGAGCGCACGTGTATAGGCGTCCAGAACGGAGCTGCCAGTCGCCGCCCCGCAAGGATTGGTGTGCTTGATGATGGCAACGGCTGTCGAATCAAATTCCTGAGAAAGCTCCCAGCAGGCGTCCAGGTCAACCAGGTTGTTGTAGCTCAGCTCTTTCCCCTGCAACTGCTTCGCCCCGGCAATGCCCGCGCCCGTGCCATCAGTGTAGAGCGCAGCCGCCTGGTGCGGATTTTCGCCATACCGCAGCGACGTCACCAGCGGATAATCGATCTTCAGAACAGCCGGAAAAGCGCCTGCGGCCGGAAGCACATCGGCATCTGCACCGGCAGGCGATCCGCCAAGCGGCAGGGCAGCCAGTGTCGCGGCAATGCCGGCGTCATAGGAAGCAGTCAGTGCAAAGGCCTTCTGCGCCAGTTTCCAGCGTGTCTCGCGGCCAAGCTGTCCCTTGTTCGCGTCCAGTTCGGCGGCCAGCGCCGTGTAGTCGTCGACGGACGTCACGATAGCGACGTCCTCAAAATTCTTCGCCGCCGAGCGCACCATCGATGGGCCGCCAATGTCGATGTTCTCGATGATCTCGGCAAAGTGCACACCCGGTTTGGACGCAGTCTTCTCAAACGCGTAAAGATTAACGACCACCATGTCGATCGGCTGGATCGCGTGCTCGTTCACAGCCGCCACATGCTGCGGGTTGTCGCGAATATGCAGGATGCCGCCATGGACCTTGGGATGGAGCGTCTTCACCCGCCCATCCAGCATCTCCGGAAAGCCGGTCAGGTCAGAAATATCGCGCACGTCGAGACCTGCTTCACGCAGTGCTTTCGCGGTGCCGCCGGTCGAGACCAACTCAACGCCATGCGCGGCAAGAGATCTGGCAAACGGCACAAGGCCGGCCTTATCGGTGACGCTCAGCAGGGCGCGGCGAACCGGCTTCCTGTCTCCTGCAACTGTCTTCGTGACGCTGGCGGACGAATGCTCACTACTCAAAATGGTGGCTCCTTGCCTGGGCTGCGGGTGTGTGGGACCGGGATTCTCCGGAGCGGACTCTCAATCAGGATTGTAAAGAGCCGCCACCCGCCTGTCATGCTGTGGTGGGACCGTCGTTCAGACGCCGAGCACCTCAGCCGCCAACGCTGTGCCTTCGACTCTCGCCTTGATCTTCGCAAATGCAATCTCACGCGAGGTGGACGTGTCATCGGCGAAAGGGGAGAAGCCGCAATCATCTGTGGTGCCCAATCGTTCTATCGGCAGGAATCGGGCTGCTTCGAGCACGCGATCGCGCACCTGTTCCGGGGTCTCCACGTGCCTGCTGATTGGATCGATCACGCCAATGAACACCAGCTGATCCGGACCGGCCAGTCTGGCAATCGTCTCCAGCACGTGCGGACGGTCCGGCTCACTCGCCATCTGCAGATACACGCGCCCGACCTTCAGCCTGAACACCTCCGGTAGAAAGGCCGCGTAGTCGATATCCGCACTGTGCGTCGAATCTCGATCGCCACCGGGGCAGACATGCACGCCGATCTGCTGCTGTTCTGCCGCCGTGAACCGCGCCAGCACCTGGTTGTTCAGGTGAATGAAGCTGCGCAGCAGGCCGCCCGAGGGATCGAGCTTCAGCGATAGCCGGCCCTCGGTGAAATCAATCTGCACGATACTCGCACCCGCATCGAAAGCTCCCCGAATGTCCGCTTCTGCTTCATTGAGCAGGTCGGCGATAAAGGCGTCGCGCGTATAGCCGGCAATGCCGTCTGCCGGATAAAGCAGGCTAAGCGCCGAAGCTGAAAGTACGGCCTGCTTCACTGGCCGCTTCGTCAGTTTACGCAGCGATTCAGTATAGGTACCCGCGTGGACGCCATAGCGAAACGGGCCCGCAGTGAGCGCAGGCAGTTGTCGCTGATGCCCGTCGGCAAAGGGAATCACGACGCCGTCGGGCGACAGGTTGGTGAGTCCGGTCAGAGGGTATGTCGCGAAGCTCGGCTTGGTCTGCTCGCCGTCCGTCAATACCGGTGAACCTGTCTGCTCCAGGCGCATAACCGTATCCTGCAGCGCCTCGTGATATGCAGCATCCAGTACATCAGCAGTAAGCTTTCCCGCCTGCACATCTAGCATCGTCCGGATCAGTTGGGGTGGCCGCGGAATACTGCCGATAGCTTCAGTCTGGATGGGCATGCTCGCAGCCTACTGTGCGCAGCGTGCGGAAGCGTCCATCGAAGGGATGAATTGTGCATAGGCAGTTGTCATCGTGACCCATCCCTTTGTCATCCCGACCGAAGCGAAGCGCAGTGGAGGGACCTGCATTTTCCAGCCCGCCCACAGGTGTGTCATCCTGAGCGAAGTCGAAGGATCTGAGTTTTCTCCAGCCCACCAAACTTGCGCGTGCAACCCAGGTCTCAAATACGAGACCCGGGGCACGCATTTCGGGGAAAGCCATCGGCGCAGTTCCCCCACGGACCCACGCGACCAACGGAAGCATAAGCCGCTTGCAGTCGACTTGATGGCAAAGCACTGAACGAAGTCGAAGGACCTGCGCTTTCTCCAACTGTCACGAGCCATTAGCGGTCGTCCGCAAAAAGCCTACCTGGGCAGCACGAAGGACACTGCATCCGCTACAAGGAAGGAACACAAACATACCAAACCGAAGTTTTTCACAACAAAAAGCCGGACGCTTGCGCGTCCGGCTTCCATCATGAACAGCACTTACTTTTTGAAGTATTCGGCGAAAGCCTGCCCATTGGGCACACCTACGCCTGTCACATTGTCCCAGCCCTTGGTGGTTTTCAGGCCACTGTCTGTGCCAAAGGTGAGCAGGATCGCCGTGTCCTCAGTCAGCGGATAATCCCATATGGCACTGACAAAGCTGCTGGTGCCTTCCAGCGGCTGTGCCAGTGAATTTGCCGAGTAGCCAGCGGTGCCACTCGCCGTCGTCACCTTGCCGGTTACGTTGGTCTTCGAGGCATATGGCAGGATGTCGGTGATGGTGCTCGCCGGCATGTTGTAGAGATAGGGAGCAGCCTGGCCGAGCGGTTCACCCGCGATCTGGTTGGCAATTGCCCAGAGCGCTGAGAACATCGGGCAGGCAAGACTGGTGCCGCCATACACCTGGTAGGTCAACTCCGGCTCCTGGAAGGGCTCGGAGATAGCGATGTACGCACCAGTAAACGGATCGGCCAGCCACGAGATATCAGGCAGCTGCCGTGTCGCACCCGGTAGCTTGCTCTGGTAATACGGCTTGGCAAAGAAGGCGCTGGGACCGCCGCCGGAGCCAAAGTTGAAGTAGCCGGTAGTCGAGGGAGTATCGTTCACATACCCCTCCTCCGCCAGCAGGTTCTCGTTCGTTCCCCAGCCCGACTGCCAGGCGATCGTGTTATTGCTGTTGAGCGCCAGGCTGATGCCGCCAACGCCCGTCGCATAGGGTGAATCAGCAGGTGCGCTGACCGATGCGGGATTGTACTTCGGCTGGTCATACGTGAAGTCGCCCTCGTCGCCCGTAGAGAAGTTCTCAGAGATCCCCAGGATCGCAGCCGTCTCGGCAATCAGATCGAGCTGTGCTAGCGTGGTCGGCGAACTGTAGTACTCTTCAGCGCCAAAGCTGCCCGAGATCACGTTGCCGAGCTGGTAATCGACGGCGTAGTAGAGACCTTCGTCGATGTCCTGAAAACTGTTGCTCGGTGGAACGACCAGGTCAATGCCCGCTCCCGGTGCAATGGCGTGTGCCCATTCCACGTCGATGTTGATCTCCGGATCAACGGCTTCGCAATACGAAGGCGTTGGCGTGTAGATGATCTTGAAGTTCGAAGACGTGAGTTTAGGCAGTCCGAACCTGGCTGAGAAAGCATTGGCATCCGCAGTGATGGTCGGCGACCCGCACCAGTCCAGGATGACGATCGTCTGCCCCGTGCCGTCGTATTTCTGCGCGTAAAGAGGCTTCAGATTGTAGGCAGTCTGGATGTTGTTCGGTGTGTAGCCGCAACCAGTGTTGCTCCTTGTGTAGGCGTTGCCGGTGTAGGTAGCATCTGGCAGTGAACCCTCGGAGGTGAAGGTCTGGGTCTCTTTTCCCGGAAAGCATGCCGGGTTCATTGCCGCAGTCGTGACCTTGGGCGTTGCCGCCGCCTGGGCATCCGATGCGGCAGGCAGTGGCACCCGGGTGGTCGTCCTGTTGACAACGGGATGGGTGTATCCCAGTGTGTCCAGTCCTGCAACCGACGCAACAAGTTCCGCAGCTGCGCCGGCAATGACAGGATCGCCGGTATTGGCACGGACGGTCCGGCCATTCAGTTCGTAATTGTTGAGAGTGACGTGGAAAGCGCCGCTGACCTGCGCTGCTGTTCCCTGGGCGCGGACGAAAAAGTGATCAGCATCGCTTTTCACGATCTTCAGTCCGTGCGAAGTGAAGAACTGCTCAACGGTTTTAGCCTCGGCCTCGGTCGGGCCGTAGCGCTGCATGAATGCAGCCTTGGTCAGCCAGTGGCGATAGTTGCGCGAGGTGGGATCGTACAGATCCTTCGCAACTGCATCGAGATCAGCCTTGTTATGCGGCTTCAGCCAGATACTGACATCCATGACCGTGGACGGGCTGACTGCTCCCGTGCTTTTCGACGACGCCGTGAACCGGGGAGTGTTGTTTGTGACCGTAAGTCCACCGACTGCTGCAGAAGCTCCGAACAGCGGGGTGCTGCCAAGAACTCCCATGCCAAGGGCGAGAACGGGTATCAACTTTGTTTTGGCCACTGTGCCTCCAGTTAAAAAAACGTAGGCGGAGCATACCCTGAACGGGTCAGATCGCCTACAGCTTTTTATGTAGGCGACGGTGAATTTCTTTTTGCTACTCGCCGTACATCTCAGCCGTAGCGCCCCATCGGGTAAAGTAACCATCACAGTTATCTCATTTGCTATCACCTTGTGGCAGCAGTCTTTCACTGTCCTGTGTCTGCCTCCGGCGACACGCGCAGGCGCCACGACAGGGCTGGCTGCCGGTTATGCCGAGTGCTATTTGCCGTTCTGCGAGGCAAACGGTAGCTTTAACGCTATGGATTCCGCGGGCGCTTCTTCTCTGACCTATCGCAGCAATGACCGGCCCGGCGCCTATCCGGAGATTTTTCCGCCGGGGACGGCAATCCCTGAGCCCACCTATCAGGAGACGAGCTACTATCGGCCACCTCCGCCTCCACCGCCGGTCAATCGGCAGCGTCGCGGCTGGGCTTCCGCGCCGGCTACGTATCTGCTGGTTGGCATCAACTGCGCTGTCTTTGTACTGATGGTGTTGAACGGTTGTTCGCTCCTGGCGCCGACGACAGATCAGCTCGTCCACTGGGGCGCTGACTATGGAGTCTTCGTCCTGCAGGGCGACTGGTGGCGCCTGCTGACCGCCATGTTCGTCCATGCCGGGGCCGTACACCTTGGGCTCAACATGTGGTGCCTGTGGAACCTGGGCCTGCTGGGCGAGCCGTTGCTTGGTCCGGCGGGCATGCTGGCGACCTACCTGCTCACCGGCCTCGCGGGCGACCTGCTCAGTGTGGCGGTCCATCCCCAGATTGTCGGTGTCGGCGCTTCCGGCGCGGTTTTTGGCATAGCCGGTGTATTGATCCTGCTGCTCAAGTCGCCGCTTCTGCCGGTACCGCAATCGGAGCTCAAGAGACTACGCCAGAGTGTGATTTATTTCGCCGTGCTCAACCTGGTGATTGGTCTCGGCACGGCCATCCTGCCCAGTCCGGTCAAGACGGACAACATGGCGCATCTCGGCGGCCTGCTCTATGGCTTGCTGATCGGTCTGCCGCTGCTGCCGCGCATCGGTTCAATCCGCGATAGATTCGTCCGGCGCCAGTGGCTGACGTTCGCAGGGGCGACCTTTCTGCTACTGCTCTTTGCCTACGGCGTGAACGCCTACTGGCATGCGCCGAGATAGCGCTTTATAACTTCCGTCGACACTTCATCTGACGCAAGACCCAGGTCTCAAAAACGAAACCTGGGGCGCCCCCATTGATGGCAAGACAATGGCGCGATTCAGCCACAGCCCCACGCGACCAGCGGAAGCATAAGCGGCAAAGCCGCGTCCGCCTGCATGGCAAGTGCTATTTGACGGCGGTGGCGGCGAATTTTTTGACCATGGCCAGGAGCAGCTTCCGGTCACTGTCATTCAGGTTAGTGGAGTAGCGGCGAATCTGAGTCAGGAAGCGTAGTTCTTCTTCCGTCAGCTTCTGGGTCACCATCTCGCGGTCCAGCGCCTCTTCGGCGAAAAACTGAGATAACGGCAGATCAAGCGCCTCGGCAATCTTGGCGAGCGTGTCGAGTGACGGAATGGTGTGGCCATTCTCTACGCGCGACAGGTAGCAGCGCAGAAGGCCGGTGCGTTTCTCAATATCTCCCTGCGAATAACCCTTCTGCAGGCGATAGCCTCGAATCGTGATTCCAATTTTCATCATGCTGGCTTCTTTCGCACACCCTTCATCTGGGGCAGGGGCGTTGCATTTGCCTGTTGGCAGCATAGTTAACATTTACACAAGTCATCCGCAAGACAATTCTTGTACAAAAAATTCGAACCCTCGAGAAATGCCCTGGAGCGTCCCGAATTGACCGCTTTCCGGGAATCAAGGGAGATGACCGACCAGTAAGCACGCCGTTTACGCAACACGTTCGTACGTGCATCCTGGTGCTCCAACAAGCGTCTGTCCAACGGAGACTTCCAGGTAGCGGCTAGGGCCTGCCGCCCAGAGTCCTGGCGAACAGCTCCATGCTCCTTGCCTGTGCGTCGGCCGCATCCGCCGCACGAAAGCCGGCTTTGTTGTTGGGGTTCTCAAAGGCATGACCGGCATCCGGATAGATCTTGGTACTGACCGGCACACCCTGCTTCTTCAACTGTGCTTCGAACGCGTCGATACTCGCGGTCGGAATGCCGTGGTCCTGCCCGCCAAAGTTGCCGACCACTGCTGCGTGGATGTTGCCAAGGTCCGCGGGATCCGTCGCCAGCGCGCCGTAGTTGATCGACACGGCCTTCAACGTCGGCTCGTGGATGGCGAGCTGCAGTGCGTAGCCGCCGCCCATGCACCAGCCGATCGCACCGATCTTGGCGCCGGCAACGTCAGGACGCGTCTTCAGATAACTGACAGCAGAGGTCAGGTCGCGGACGCCACGATCCTGCGGCAGCCCGCGCATCAATTCGTGCGCCATCTCCGGATCGTTCGCCGTCTGTCCGCGATACAGGTCAACTGCCAGGGCTACGTAGCCATGGGCCGCCAGGTTCGCTGCCTGCTCCTTCACCCAGTCATTCAGGCCCCACCATTCGTGGATCACGACAACGGCTGGATGTTTACCCGGTCCGGCAGGCGTGTAAAGAAGGCCTTTGACCGTCTCTGTGCCGCTGCTGAAACTTACCTGCTCCGGTCCGGCAGCAAAGGCAGCATTCGTAACAGTAAAAAGAAAAAGCAATGTGGCAAGCATCAGCGCGTGGATCGGGAAGTTACGTTTCACTGGCAGTCTCCTGAATCTGCAATAGGTTTAGAAGTTCAACATCAGAAGCGGTCTCATCGCCACGATGAAGTGGGAATGGCTTTTCTGCATCCTGGCTGGCAAAGCCGCCGCCGGATGGAGGCGGAGCAGGCCGGGTATAGTTTCGATCAATCCCAAGCGCTCATCCTACAAACCCTGGCAGAAGACTGTCGAGCAGACACCCGCCATAAGTCCTCAGCTTTGATCAGGATTTGCGTCCGGCAGCAAATTGCACAGGTCTGCTATCGTCCTGCCATGGTACGGAAATTTCTTCCATGGCTCACCAGCCGGCCGAAGCGGTGGGTGCACCTGCGGCACGTGCCTCTGCGCCAGACCCCGGCTGATGATGGCTCATCCCGGACCTGTTTCAGCACATGACGGCATCCGGTTTTCCGCGATGGCCATCCTGTTCTGCGTCATGCTTTCGTACGTTCTCTTCGTCCACTACATCCGCAAGATCGGCAATGAGACGCTGCGCTATAAGACGGTGCTGGAACTTGCGCACACCATCCAGAAGACGCTTGTGCCGATCATCAGCCAGCGCACCGCGCGCTTCGAGATCTACGGAATGGGCATGTTGAAGACGACAACCCGTACCGCCCTTCGCGACCGGAGCGGCGGCGAAGGCAAGGAGCTCGTCAGCAATCGATGAAAGCCACTATGCTCCCCTTTGCCCTAGGGCATGCGACCAACGGAAGCATAAGCGCCGACGGCGCGTCTGCCTGCATGGCAAATGCTACATGTACATGCCGCCGTTGACGTCGAGGACGGCGCCCGTAATGTAACTGGCGTCGTCCGAGGCGAGGAAGGCGACGGCATGGGCGACGTCCATGTCGGAGCCGGCGCGGCCCAGTGGGATGTGCGCCATCATGGCATCGCGCTGCTTGTCATCGAGCACGGCAGTCATGGCAGTTTCGATCAGGCCGGGTGCGACCACGTTAACGGTGATATTGCGCGATGCTATCTCTTTGGCCAGCGATTTACTGAAGCCGATGAGGCCTGCCTTACTGGCGGCATAGTTGGCCTGGCCTGCCTGGCCGGCCTGCGCGACCACGCTTGAAATGTTGACGATGCGGCCCCACCGAGCCTTCATCATCGACGAGATGACGGCCTGGCTCATCAGGAATGCGCCGGTGAGGTTGGTGTTCAGTACGTCGTCCCAGTCAGGCCGTCGCATACGCAGCAGGAGGCCATCTTTTGTGATGCCGGCATTGTTCACCAGGATATCGATGGCGCCGTATTGGGCGATCACTGCCTTGGCCGTGGCCTTGATTGATTCCTCAGAAGCGACGTCGAGCACGAAGGCGTCAGCAGTGCCGCCGGCTGCGCGGATCTCGGCGACAACTTCATTGAGCTTTGCCTGGTTGCGGGCTGCCGCAGCGATCTTTACACCCTGCTGCGCGAGCACCACTGCACAGGCGCGGCCGATACCCTGCGAGGCACCCGTGATGAGTGCTGTTTTTCCTTCAAGACCTGTCATATTTCCTTCGATGCCACGCAGAATGCGGCTGAGAATTTCAACGTGAATTATAGAGCGTCTACAGTGTCTCGGGGCTCAGGGCCGGCTGGCGGTTCAGAGCATTCGCCAGCGACGGTACCAGTTCAAGTGCCCAGACATAGACCACAAGTTCGCGTGCATACAGCAGCAGCGGCGCGGTATCAGGCAGCTGGATGCCATGCGCATTCGGCAGCTGGTTGATCTCAAACTCTGCTTCAGCCTGTTCGAGCGGCCATGGCACGTGGTGGATGTCACCTTTGAACAACTGACCCTTGTGATCAGTGGTGTACAGCCGGTACCGCTCAGTAAGGAAATGCTCGATGGTTCCAGGACTGGAGAGTTCGACGACACGGCTTTTTTTCAGGCTGCGATAGCGCGCGCGGAAGCTCGCCGGCTTGGGTCCGAAGATGCGCTCGCTCCGGTAGTAGAACTCGCGCTCGTCACTGGTTTTCACATGCATCCGCGCCCAGTAGTAAGGCAGCTGGAAGATGGTCCGCGCCACCGTGACCGCCAGCAGGCTTGAAGCATCGAGCGAAAAAAAGTACACACCCACCTGGTTTGTGTGCGTTTCGCGGACGTAGGTGCGCAGGTTCAGTTCAGGAAAGCTGTTGGCGCCCGGTATACGCGGAAGCGTGCGCAGACGGATGTTGTCCATGCTGAACGGAACGACACCCACCCATGCGGATCCGTCGAATGTGTCGGGAACCAGGCCTTCAGGCAGAAGGTTGGCGAGGCTCGCGGCCGGGATGGGCCAGTGTGCAAAAAGCAGGTTGTTCCAACGCTGCGTCATCACCCACGGCCGGTCGGGAAGGGGCCACGGACGGTGCTTCACGGTGGAAAGAACATCGTTCACGCGGGCTTCCTCGGGCGGTCTATCTGCCGCACTTTCGTAGTCCATGTCCTACTGTGGAATGTCGGGTCCGAAGACCCAGTTCTGCAAATTCAGATCTAAAGCAGCGTTCTGCGGTAGCCCCTGCAGACAAAAGACTAGCCGACTCAGCCACGGGAAGCAATCCAGCGCCGTAATGGCGGCGTTTCCTGGACCGGACGACCAGCACGGGTCGCTACAGTTCAAATTGCGGCACGAATTCCACAATCGCCCGGCGACGGTTGCCGTATGCTGTGGGCACAATGCCAGAGATGATCCAGGACAGGCAAACCACGCCAGCATCGCCCATCGCCGCTGCTGAGCATGCACAGAATGTGACAGAAGTATTCGCTGTTCATGGAGCTGAACCTGAGGTACTGGCATACGCCATGGCCAAGTACTCCCGCTCCGCGCTCTCAATGAGAGAGTCATTGCGCGAAATCAGTAGTCAGCGCGCCGAGCAGTTCCTGAACACGTTCTATTTTCAATATGGCCATCGATCGATAGCCGACCTGGCGCACGTCGCCTTCGCCATCGAACGGCTGTCGCTGCTGGCAGCAATTGTCCTGGTCGACGAGCAGCGATGGGACGGGCAGGAGCGGTCGACTCGGTACCAGAACTTCCGCAAAAGTGGGTGGTATCTGCCCGATTTCGGTACCGGAACCGATAGAAAAACGGCCTATTGTGCACGCATTGAGGCACTTTTTGGCACCTATCATGCGGTTTTCGAGGGTGTTTTTGCCTCGCTGTTGTCCAAAATCGCTAAACCTGAAGACATGAAGCAGGATGCTTTCGAGCGAACGCTGAAGGCACGAGCATTCGATGTCGCCCGCTACCTGCTGCCGCTTGCAGCGAATACTTCGCTCGGCCAGATTGTGAATGCGCGCACACTCGAAACACAGGTTTCACGGCTGCTGACGGATGAACATGCGGAGATCCGAGAGCTGGGCGAAAAGCTGCGCGCAGCAGCATCTGGAGCGGCCTGGAACGTGCACGGAGCAGCGCTTGATGATCTACAGAAAAAGATTGCAGTGTTTGATCCGGAACTTGGTGCGGCTGCGGAAACTCTCTTGCTGCGTGAAGTAAAAGTTGCGCCGACACTGGTCAAGTATGCCGTTGCAAATGCGTACCAGAAACAAACTCGGGATGAACTGCGCCAGGCTGCCAACGAGTGGATGAAGGATGCGCCCGTCGCCCGGGCTCCGGTGGTAGACCTGGTTGAGCGCGGCGAATCACTCGAGGTCGAAATTGCCGCGACCCTGCTGTATGGCGCGAGCCCCTATCCGTTCCGGCAGGTCCGTGACCAGGTCGCTTCGCAGACGGCGGCGCGGGTCGCTGAGATTATCGAGCTGGGCATGCGTCATCGCGGGCGGCATGATGAACTGCTGCGTGAGTTTTCTGCGGGGCAGGCGCTGCGCTTCGACATCCTGATGGATATTGGCGGCTTTCGCGATATGCATCGTCACCGTAAATGCACGCAGATCATCCAGGGTTTCACGGCTCTGCATGGGTATGAACTTCCGGACGGCCTCGCTGAGGCCGGCCTGGAAGCAGAATATCGCGAGGCAATGGATGCGGCGCACACTACGTTTGCCGAGTTGTCCGGAAGCGAAGCACAGTATGTGCTGCCGCTCGGCACGCGCTGCCGTTCGCTGTTCAAGATGGATTTTGCGGAGGCGCTTTATATCTCGGAGCTGCGATCGGCGCCGCAGGGACACTTTTCCTACAGGCGCGTGGCGTGGGAGATGTACCAGGCGGTACAGAAGCAGCACCCTGCCCTGGCGGACTATTTCCGTGTCACGGACGTGCGGGAGCCGGTGGATTTGTTGAAGCGATAGGATAGGCCGCAAAATTTAAATGCAGGTCCGTCCACTTCGCGACGCTCCGTTCGGGATGCGAATATGGAGAATCCCTACTATCGGGGTCATTTTCCCATTTTGAACTTCGGAGCCGACTAAATTTCGAAAATGACTGATTGTGCTGTCAAGGTTCCATGCCGATTGCTAGTATCAGGCCAACCTGATTGATCCTGACGCGTTCTCCACAGCTTTCGGGTTTTATACCAAAAACGCCGGTATTTGCCTATTGTTCGCCCCGTGTTTGGCGGGTACACTGATAGTACATAGCAGCAAGTTTGAGCATCCTGAGGTGACATGTGGCTGATGATCGTTCCCGCGCTGTTGAGCTGGCGCTCGCGCAGATAGAAAAGCAGTTTGGCAAGGGCTCGATCATGCGTCTGGGCAACAAGGACGCGATTGTCCCGATCTCCGTGATCGGTACCGGATCGATTTCGTTTGATGCTGCGCTGGGTGTAGGTGGCGTGCCCCGTGGCCGCGTAGTCGAGATCTTCGGGCCGGAGTCGTCGGGCAAAACCACGATTACGCTGCAGATTATTGCCGAGGCGCAGAAGCTTGGCGGCATGGCGGCGTTTGTCGATGCGGAGCATGCACTCGATCCGGCATATGCGCGCAAGCTGGGCGTCGATATCGATAATCTGCTGATATCGCAGCCGGATTACGGCGAGCAGGCGCTGGAGATTACGGAAGCCCTTGTGCGCAGCAACGCGATCGACGTACTGGTGGTCGACTCGGTGGCGGCACTGGTGCCGAAGGCTGAACTTGACGGCGAGATGGGCGATTCGCACATGGGCCTACAGGCGCGGCTGATGTCGCAGGCACTTCGCAAGCTGACTGGTACAGTATCGAAGTCGCGCACCTGCCTGATCTTCATCAACCAGATTCGCGAGAAGATTGGCGTGATGTTCGGCAACCCTGAGACAACGACTGGTGGCCGCGCGCTCAAATTTTATTCGTCGGTGCGCATCGACATTCGACGGATTGCAGCTGTGAAAGAAGGCGACGTGGTCGTCGGTTCGCGGACCAAGGTGAAGATTGTGAAGAACAAGGTCGCGGCGCCGTTTCGCGAGGCCGAGTTCGACATTCTCTATGGCGAAGGAATTTCGCGCGAGGGTGACGTACTGGACCTAGCAGTCGCGAACAATATCGTCGAGAAGTCCGGCTCGTGGTTCAGCTATTCCGGCGACCGCATTGGCCAGGGCCGCGAGAATGTGCGGCAATACCTGAAAGAGCATCGCGATGTGTTTACGCGGATTGATGCCGAACTGCGCACGAAGCTGGGCCTGAGCGGGGCAAAGGATCTTGATCTGCCGCCGGTGCCAGTGAATGGCGCGGCAATCGCACAGGAAGCCATTAGCAAGCCCGGCCCTGGCCGACGCCCGCAGACACAGTAGGCCGATGCCCCAAAGACCTGAAGCCACCGAATACACCGCCTTCCATGGCACCTATGTTTCACTGGTGCCGGAAGGCGATGTTCTTGCTGTGCTACATGATCAACTCAGGGTGGTGGCGGAGCTCGTTTCCGGTGTCACGCGGGAGCAGGAATCCTTCCGCTATGCCCCGCGAAAGTGGAGCGTGCGGCAGGTGTTCGGACATCTTGCCGACGCAGAGAGGATCTTCGGCTACCGGGTGTTGTGCATTGCGCGGGGGCAGAAAGAACCGCTGCCGCCTTTCGATGAAAACCTATTTGTCGAGACGGCCAATTTCGATGCGCGGTCTCTCGGGGACCTGGCTGGCGAGTGGCGCCTGCTGCGCGAGGCAAGCCTTGCAATGATGAGCGGGCTGGATGAGGCGGCATGGGCGCGCATTTGCGTGACAAGCGGGTCCCCGGTGTCTGCACGGGCATTTGCCTGGATTGCCGCGGGGCATCTGCGGCATCACCTCGGGATTTTGAGAGATCGCTATTTGCTGAAATCGGCGAACTGAAACATTAATGCTGGATGCAAGTCCTTGCCCGGTAAGACGCAGGTCCTTCGACTTCGCTATAGGATGACAAGGCTGTCTGACTAAGCTATCCAGCCGCGAGTTTAGCCAGGTACAAGGGACGCCTAGACCTACTGTCTGGCGCAATCGACATCCTTACGGTTTGCTTATCGCTATTCGGTAACATAGCGCCGATTGCTGCTGCAAACGCGTTCCTCAAGCGTAGTATTTGATATCGGTAGCTGGCCCGGAAAGTGAGGCCACAATGCCGTGATGACTCTTCTAAAAACTCTCGCAACAATTTTTCTTCTCTTACTCGGCTACGAGTGCATGGTGTATGCGTTTCACCTGCTGAATCGGCCGAGCGACGCTGCCGTGTATGAGGGCATGGCATTTCTCGCGGGACTGTTTCTGTTTCTTCCCTTTACGCTCTGGCGTTTCTGGCGGAGGCCTATATGAATATTTATCAACAGAATGAACCGATGCGCGGTGTAGTGTTGCCATCCATGCCGCAGCTGCCGACGAAGTTGTTCAAGCTGATTGCGCTGGCGATCGCTGGCATCATCGCGCTCATCATTTTCTTCAATTACGTTTTCGCCGTTACGCGGATCGGCGCGGGTTATACGGGTGTCGAGATCTTGCTGTCGGGTAGTCAGCGTGGCGCTTCGGAGATTCCGATTCGTACAGGCTGGGTCTTTTATAGTCCGCTGCGCAGCCAGATCATCGAATTCCCGACGTATGTACAGACGGTGAAGTGGACGCGCAATCTTGAGGAGGGAAGGCCATCGAATGAAGAGATGAGCTTCAACTCGAAAGAGGGGATGGAAATCTATGCGGACACGTCGCTGTCCTATGCGATCGAGCCGCGAAAAGTGCCGGACTTTTATCTCAAGTATCGCGTGAATGAACTGGATAGCTTTACGCACGGGATACTACGGGACATTGTGCGGAACTCGCTGAATGAAGTTGCTTCCACCTATACGATCGAGCAGATTTATGGTGAGCAGAAGGCGCAGTTTCTTCGGCAGGTGGAAGCGCTGATCCAGCAGAAGGTCGAACCGGTGGGCGTGGTGATACAACAGTTCGGCTTTATCGGGGCGCCCCGTGTACCGGAGGTCATCGCAAACGCGATTACGGCGAAGGCACAGGCTATCCAGAATGCGGAACGCGCGAACA
The DNA here is from genome assembly GCA_963692885.1 of Acidobacteriaceae bacterium. Lineage (GTDB taxonomy): Bacteria > Acidobacteriota > Terriglobia > Terriglobales > Acidobacteriaceae. The sequence continues at coordinate 3,714,994 of OY843586.1, read as the reverse complement.
ACGAGCTGGCGGAGACGCAGGCGCAGGCAGCGAAGAAAATAGCCGAGGCTGAGGGTGATGCGAAGTCCAACGTAACGCGTGCGCAGGGAGAGGCAGAGGCGAACAGGATTCGGCAGACGTCGATCACTCCGCAGTTGCTGGAACTGCGCAAGCTCGAAAACCAGGGCCGGTTAATCGACCGCTGGAATGGGCAGCTTCCGCAGGTGGAGAGTGGCGGGCAGGGCGGCGGTATCCTGCTGCAGTTGCCGAAGTCTCAGCAGTAAATGGGGAAGGCGTCAGTTGAGGCTGACGCCTTTCTGCGGGCGAGACTCCCGCAGTTGACAGGAGGATCGGCTGGACCTAGTGTTTCGAATGGAAAGCGGCATCGGAGCGGCCAGGGCTGCACTTTGCCGTGATTTCAAAGGGGCCTCTTGACGAACCTGAAAGTACAGCTTTTAGCGTTGCTTGTTCTAACTTCTTCAGGATGTTTGCGAGCACAGACTGCGCCAGCGACGCCCCAGGCTTCTCCGGATGTAGTCGCCGGAATTCCTGTCAATTACGACGAGGCTAAGGTCAGTACGTATGTGCTGCCTGACGCGCTGCGACTCAAGAATGGAAAGCCTGTCGAGAATGCGAAGACCTGGTATGCGAAATGTCGACCTGTTCGAGACACAGCAGTTTGGCCGGGCGCCAGGCATGCCTGCGGATGAAAGCTTTGAGGTTGTGGACAAGGGAACGCCTGCGCTGAACGGAAAAGCTATCCGCAAGCAGGTCACTATTTATCTGAACAAGGAAAAAGCCGGCCATCGATGACCTGCTGATGTATCTGCCGACAGCAGCGACCAGGCCGGCGCCCATGCTGTTCAGTATCAATTTCGGCGCAGTGCAGAAAGCGGTCGATGATCCCGGGATCAGGCTCGGGACAGCGTGGGGTGCAAAGACGCATACGCGGATCGCGCCGCCGCCTGGCAATGGATTCGGCCACATCAATGCTGAAGCACTGATTGATGCCGGCTTTGGCGTGGCGACTTATTACTACGGTGACATTGAACCTGACTATGCAGAAGGTTTTGCTGACAGTATTCGTGCGCGCTACCTGAAGCCGGGGCAGGCCGAGCGTGCGCCGGATGACTGGGGATCAATCGCGGCGTGGGCGTGGGGGATGAGCCGCGTACAGGACTACTTCGAAACAGATGCGAGCATCGATGCAAAGCGGGTGGCGATCCATGGGATCTCGCGCCTGGGTAAGACAGTGATGTGGGCAGGAACGCATGACCAGCGTTTTGCCGCGGTCCTCGCAAGCTGTTCGGGCGAGGGTGGGGCTGCACTCAGCCATCGCAACTATGGCGAGACGATTGCGCATCTGACCGCGCCGGGAAGATTTCCTTACCAGTTCGCTGCGAATTATGCGAAGTATGCCGGCTTTCCGGACAAGGCGCCGATGGATGCCAACCTGCTTATCGCACTGATCGCGCCGCGACCGCTGCTACTGCAGACCGGAAGTACCGATGCCTGGTCCGATCCAAAAGGTGAGTTTCTGGCAGCGGTTGCAGCCGGCAAGGTCTACCGCTTGCTGGGTAAAGAAGACCTGGGAACTGATGTCTGGCCGCGCGCCGGTCAACCCATTTTGCATGACTTGAGCTATTCCATGCATAAAGGTGGCCATGGTATGGTGCCGTCCGACTGGGCGATCTATGTCGAATTTCTCAAGAAGAATTTGCATCCAGAGCAGTAGTACGAAGGAGTGCGGTGCGGCCCGTTTTTGCACCTTGGGCGTGAGCCGCATACAATCCCCATGCGAGGCGACGTTTGCAAAAAGTTAAAGCGATCTATCCCGGAAGTTTCGATCCGACGACCAACGGGCACCTTGATGTAATTGGAAGGGCAGCGCGTATCTTCGATCACCTGGTTGTCGCCGTGTTGAATAACTCGCAGAAGAGCGCGCTGTTCAGCGTGCCGGAGCGCGTGGAGATGTTGCGCGAGGCAGTCGAGCCGTTCGAGAATGTTTCGGTTGCAACGTTCGACGGGCTGATGGTCGATTTTGCGCGACAGCAGAAGGCGCAGGCGGTGGTACGTGGCATTCGTGCCATCAGCGATTACGAATACGAATTTCAGATGGCATTGATGAATCGCCGTCTCGCGCCGGAGCTTGAGACTGTTTTCATGATGCCGGCGGAGAAGTATTCGTATGTCAGTTCGCGGCTGATCAAGGAAGTGTTTCGGCTGGGTGGGTCAGTCGATGGATTGGTGCCTCCACGGATTGTCGAGAGATTGCGGGAGCGTGCGAAGCGGAATCTGGGTGAGAGCGACGGGGAGATTTAGCGTTTACAGATGATGCATAGAGAAGCGCAGATCTCTCCACCACGTTTGCTTTGGTCGAGATGACAATTGCGCTGCGCTTCCATGAGATGACGAATCAATCCCTTAGCCCAAATGCAAAAGCGAGACCCGGGGTACCCGGATTTGTGGCGAGGGTGGGAGACGCAGTCCTTGGACTACGCTGCGCTGGGTCAGGTGACACTCGATCGCGCGGGTGTATGGGTTACTTTGAAGTTACATGCAGGCCTGTCGGTTTCAGGATCGGCTCAAACTCTAATTGCAATTCGTGGTCGCCGGGAAGGACACGGATTTTTACATCGGCGAGTGATTTAACGACGTAGTCGGCGGCTTCGAGTTCGTCGTGTCGGTGCGAGAAGAGCGTCGCCAGTACTTTGCAGCCGGCTGCTTTGCCGGCACGGGCGCCTGACGCCGAATCTTCAATCACCAGACAATCGAGCGGATCGAGACCAAGTAGTTCCGCGCCTTTCCTATACGGTTCAGGATCGGGCTTCCCCTTTGTGACCCTGTCCGACGTGATGAAGTTTTCGGGTACGGGAATGCCGGCTGCGGCGAGGCGGACACGGGCTAGTTTTTCAGTGGCTGATGTGACGATGGTCCAGAATTTCTGTGGAATGGATTCGAGGATTGGCTTCACACCTTCGAGGACTTCGAGCCCTTCAATGTCTGCAATCTCAATATCTTCGATGCGCTTGAATTCAGCGGCAACTTCCTCCGGCGGCACGAGACTCTGGATGATCTCGAGCGCACGCTGGCCATGCGACCGAGCCATTACTTCAGACACGTCCAGGTTGCGGGCCCGGGCCCATTCACTCCAACTACGCTCGACGGATGCTATGGAACTGATGAGGACGCCGTCCATGTCAAAGAGCAAACCACGTGTGCGGATCTTCATGTATTCCTCAACTCTGTTTACTGGTTAGGGCGAAAGTACGCGCGGCTTCGAGCAGGGTGTTGACGGATTGTTTCGATGTTGATTCCGAGTAGATGCGCAGCAGGGGCTCAGTGCCGGAAGCGCGCAGGAGCAGCCAGGTTTTTGCGGCGTTCGGTTTGGTCGCGGCTTCAGGGTTGTCGAGGTAGAACTTGACGCCATCCATGGTGTCAACACGGGCGATCTTCATGCCGCCGATCTCGGCAATGCCTGATTGCGCGCGAGCGATAGCGGCTTCCTTGACGGCATTGTCGATGTGCAGATCGATGCGGCCGTAGTGATGTTCACCAAACTCCTGCTGCAGGTCTTCGACTAACTGGCCAAGTGTCTTTTTCTCTTCTGCCATGACGTTCGCGAGGAGCAGTGCATTGAGTAAACCATCCCGCTCGGGCAGATGTTTCTTGATGCCGATGCCGCCGGACTCTTCGCCGCCGATCAGGATGTCCTTCTCGAGCATCAGGTTGCAGACGTACTTGAAGCCGATGCCGTGTTCGTAAAGTTTGCGTCCGTATTTGGCAGAGATGCGATCAAGCATACCGGTGGTGTTGAAGGCACGCGTAACGTCGCCGGGCCAGTTCTTTCGCTCAAGCAGCCAGCGCAGAAGGACGGAGTAAATCTTATGCGGATCGACGAAGTTGCCATGCTCATCAACGGCGCCGATGCGGTCAGCGTCGCCATCAGTAGCGAGGCCGGCTGCACACTTGTGCTCGATGACGGTGTCCTGCAAAGCGCGAATGTGCGGCTCGATGGGCTCGGGATTGATGCCGGGAAAGAGCGGGTTATGTTCTGCGCGGATCTGGATGTAGTCGACACCGAGCTTGTCGAAAATGCCGGCGAGAACGCCGCTGCCGGAGCCATACATGCAGTCGATGGCGAGCTTCATGCCGGACTTTGCAATGAGATCAAGGTCGGCGAATTTCGAAATGGCATCGATGTACGGCGTGGCGAAATCGACTTCTGTGATGGCGGCTTTTTCTTTCGCTGCAGGCAGAGCGGCACCGAGGCAGGTTTCGATCTTGGAGATGATGGCTGGACTGCCTGAGCCACCATAGCTCGCCTTGTACTTGACGCCATTCCACTGGAAGGGATTGTGGCTGGATGTAATCATGACCCCGCCTGCCGCGCCGGAATGGAGCACGGCATAGGAGAGAGCCGGGGTAGGTGTAATGCGATCGGAAAGACGGACCGGTATGCCGGATGTGGCTGCTGTCTCGGCGACAACTTTCGCAAAGTCGCGTGAGCCGTAGCGCGTGTCATAGCCGATGCAGATGCCGTGCGACGGGTCTTCATTCTCGATGACGTATTTCGCGATGGCGCGGGCGGCGATGCGGACGTTGGCGTAAGTGAAGTCGTCGGCGATGAGGCCGCGCCAGCCGTCAGTTCCGAACTTGATTGTGGGTTGTGTGTCCATGTTTTCTTTCTCTGTGCTCGCGGTCACTTTGTTGATGGACGCGGTTTCAGCGATCTATCGCAGGTCCTTCGGATGCTCTCAGGATGACAGATCAACTTAAAACTCATGATGACTTTTCGGGCACTCTTGTTTAGCGAGCACTTACTCTTTGCGTGTCGGAATTATGATGTGCGCGTCTGCCTTTCAAATGAAGGTCACTCCACTACGCTTCGGTCGAGATGACAAATCATTTGCGATTTATATGAGTGCAGTCTTCTTTTGCGCGGTCAGCTCCTTCACGATCTTGCCAACGTCCTGCGAGCGATCGCGAGAGGTGATGAGCAGAGCGTCCCCGGTATCAACGACGACCAGGTTGTCGACGCCAACGATCGCTACGAATTTCTCCGGGCTGTATACGTAATTGCCGCTGGCCTCGATATAGAGCGTGTCGGCTGCTTCTGTGATGTTGACAGCTGCCGGTCCGTTGCCGTTCGCACCTGACTTATGCTCATACAGCGCGGCCCAGGAACCAAGATCGTTCCATCCGAATTCAGCGGGCAGGCAGTACATGTTCGATTGCTCCTCGCCTTTTGCTGAGCGTGGTTCGAGCACTGCGTAATCAATGCTTATGTTTTCGCACTGCGGGTAAACGTCAGCGAATACCGTTGCGAATTCCGGTGTGCTATAGGCATCGGCGATCTGCTGGAGCAACTTCGCGGTAGTCGGCAGATGTTCCCGTATACCATTGGCCAGCGTCCTGGCGCTCCAGAGAAACATGCCGGAGTTCCAGTAGAAGTTACCCTTCGCGACAAATTGCTCGGCCGTGGCGCGGTCGGGTTTTTCGGTGAAGCGGCGAACGCGGGTGACGCCGGATTCTACTGTCGCGCCCGTCTCGATATAGCCATAGCCGGTTTCGGCGCGCGTGGGTTGAATGCCGATAACGACAATGTTCTCACCTGCTGCCGCGATCGCTATGCCTTGTTTAAGAACACCGATGAAAGCGGCTTCGTTGGCGATCACATGGTCTGACGGAAAGATGCCGATGATCGCCTGGGGGGCAGTCTTCTCGACGATGAAAGCAGCCAGGCCAGCAGCAGGAGCAGTGTTGCGGGCGGCTGGTTCACGGAGGATCTGCTGTGCTGGAAGTGCCTCAATCTGGCCAGCGATGGTCTCTGCCAGAAGGTCATTGGTGATGACCCATACTTCAGAGGGCGCGGCCAGCGGCGTAAGACGATCGACTGTGCTCTGGATCATAGTGCGGGGGCCTTCGAGGGCGAGGACCTGTTTGGCGCGGGCTTTGCGGCTGCGCGGCCAGAAACGGGTGCCGCTGCCGCCAGCAAGAACTACAGGTCTGAAGTCAAGGGGATCAGCCGTCATCTGTACATCTTAGCGAATGGAGCTCTAAATGCGATGCCACTAAAGACAAGTCGCCAGGATTTGAGCGAAGTGAAGGGACATGCCTATCCCTTCACTTCGCTAAGCATCGGTCGGAATCGCACATTTCCGGAGCGATTGTTTGCAAGGCAGTCGCGATGACGAATTCTCGAGCGAGCGCGGTATGCTGAAGCCTTAACCGAGCTTGCTGAAAAATTCCTTCATGCGTTTTGCGCCTTCTTCCACGTCGTCATGTGAGACGGCGTAAGAGAGACGGATATGCTCCCTGGTGCCGAAAGCTTCGCCTGGTACTGCGACGACATGCGCTTCATTCAGGAGCCTGGTGGCGAGTTGAGTCGCCGACTCAATGCCGCTCTTGCCGAAGTAAGCCGACACGTTGGGATACGCATAAAACGCGCCTTCGGGGACAGTGCAGGTGATGCCGGGAATCTCGCCGAGACGGGCGAGGATGCGGTCGCGCAGCTTGAGATAGTCGCCACGCATTTCGGTGACGCACTCCTGCGAGCTGGTGAGGGCGGCGATGGATGCCTTCTGCACGAGCGATGTGGTCGATGACGTGGACTGGCTTTGCAGTTTGCTCATCGCGGCGATGATTGCCTTTGGTCCGAGGGCGAAGCCAGCGCGCCAACCGGTCATGGCATACGTTTTTGAAAGCGAGCCGAGCACAATGACATGCTCTTTTGCGTCAAGGAATGATCCGCCGGAGATGGGCGCGCCCTTGTACTGCAGATAAACGTAGCACTCGTCGAGAAGCAGGAAGATTTGTCGTGAGTGCGCAAGCTCAACGATCTTCTCGAGGTCTTCGGGCGAGACGACGGAGCCGGCCGGGTTTGAAGGCGAATTAAGAATGATGACCTTGGTCTTCGGCGTGATGGCTTTCTCGATGGCCTCGGCAGTGATGCGGAAGTTTTCTGATTCCTGCGTCTGCAGCAGGACAACTTTGCCGCCGGCGAACTGGATGATGTCCTTGAAGGAAACCCAGTAGGGAACGGGCAGGATGACTTCGTCGCCGTGATCGACGAGGACTTCGATGGCATTGAACAGAGCGAGCTTGCCCCCAGTCGTGAAGACGGCTTCTTCGACGGCATAATTCGAGCCGAAGTCGCACGCATGACGGTCGACGATGGCCTTGCGGACTTCCGGGATGCCGGAGACGACGGTGTAGCGCGAGAAATTGCCTTCGATGGCGGCGATGGCCGCATCCTTGATATGCCGAGGCGTGGCGAAGTGGGGTTCACCGGCACCAAAGTCGACGAGCTTGGCGCCCTGCGCGCGGAGTTTCGCTGCCTCGGCCGTGACGGCCATGGTGGCAGAGACCTCGATGCGGTTGATGCGGTCCGCGAAGATCTTTTTGCTGGTCGCGGTGGCGGACGGGATTGCGGTCGTAGCGCTCATAGATATATTGTGTCAGATTTTGGTGAGCGGGCGAGCGCGAAATGTTGGCCGCTGCCAGGTCTAGACGCTAACGCTGCTTGAGCAGGCAGGCTTCAGCTTGCGCAAGGTCTTCGGCAGTGTCGACGCCGATCGTTTCAAATTCGGTCGGCTCGACATAGAGATGCATACCGTTCTCCAGCATGCGGAGCTGCTCAAGTTTTTCGACCTGTTCGAGGGCACCCGACGGCAGTGCAGCGAAACGTGCCAGGGCCGTTTTGCGGTAGGCATACAGCCCAAGATGTTTGCGGTAGGGTATTGTGCCCGTGCTGTCCCGATCGTAAGGGATGGTGGCGCGGGAAAAATAGAGGGCGCGTCCGTTTGCAGCGGTCACTACTTTCACGGCGTTTGGATTGGTGATGTCGGCGGTCGTGCAGCTGGTCGAGAGGGTTGTCGCGTCTACGCCGTCGCCGTGGAGAACGAAGGGACGCAGGAGTGCATCGATGTGCTCGGGTCGGAGAAGTGGTTCGTCGCCCTGCACGTTAACGTAGATGTCGGCGTCAAACTCCGGATCAAGCGAAATGGCATGAACGCGGTCGCTGCCACTGGCAAGGTGGGTTGACGTCATGCGGGTTTCCCATCCGTAGATGCGGCCAGCGGCCATAACTTCTTCTGCATCAGTAGCGATGATGACTCGTTCCAGCTGCGGACAGGCTTTAGCGGCTGCATAGACCCAGGCGAGCATTGGCTTACCGGCAAGGGGCAACAATACTTTGCCGGGCAGGCGGCTCGAGGCAAGTCTTGCCGGAATGACGGCGATGACGCGGGGATTCCCGCTGTTGATTGAAGCAAGCATGCAGTGCCCAATGGTAGCAAGTCAGCCTTCCAGCAGCTTCATCAGGCAAGCTGCGCACGTTGACGCAGGCTGAACGCCTCCGTATCATCAAGACTGGTTGGTTCATGGTCCCGGGAGGCTCGGGACCACCGGTGCTGCCTTGGTACCGTGGCGCTATTCGCGTTTCCCCACATTGGCGGTGTAGCTCAGATGGTTAGAGCGACGGACTCATAACCCGTAGGTCGACAGTTCGATTCTGTCCACCGCCACCAGCACGCATGAATGCAACTGCCTAAATACATCGAGATACATTCAGTGAAGCTGTGTAACTCTGCCGGAGAGATTGGCTGCCTTCGCTCTTCTAGGTGAGCCTCTGTCCTGCGAGTTGTCATGATTGCGCAAGCTCCACCGAGGCTTTTTTCCTGATCGTAGCTGTACTCTGCGCACGCATCGATGCAGGAAGTCCAACGGCTGCGCATGACTTACGTCGACATCTCCGGAGACGATCGTTGGAAAGAATGACCTCAAGAGATTAGAAATATCTCTGAGAATTGATGCTGCTTCCCCGACGCCGAAAGAGGTTTTTGATGAGTCGTGCGTTCTCCCGTCGAAATTTTATAAGTGGTGCAGGTGCCTTTGCATTACATAACAACTTCCTCTTGTCACAGACCCAGGATCGTCGGCTGGCTGTTCCGTCCGGGCTCACGACACCTTACAAGTTAGGACGTCTTGTGCTTGGCGGATCAAAAGTCGATGGAGCGTTCGATGAAAAAAGTGTTGATTGTCCGTTCGTCTTCCGCGGCGAAGATAACTTCTACATGACCTTTGTGGGGTTCGACGGGAAGGGTTATTAGACGGGTCTGGCATCTTCGAGCGACCTGATCACATGGACACGGCAGGGTTGCATCCTGCATCGCGATCCCCATCGCCGATCACTCGCTATAACATAGCGGTGACCTAGATCCTGCGCGAGAATGATATTGCCGCGCCGGGTAAGCTGGTCAAAGTCGACGGCGACTACATCGGCGCCTGGCATGCTTATCCAAACGCAGGATATGAAGCAGGGCTGGCGGTGATAGGGCTGTGTCGGGGCAGGGATTAGCTTGACTGACGCGCAAAAGGAGTTTGAGCAGGAGCTGCAAATTGATCCGGGGAACGGCAACGCAGCTTACGAAATAGCCGAGATGCGGAGGCAGGCGGGTGACTACGCGCAGGCTGATGAGTATTTTCAGCGGGCGCTTTCTCAGTATCCGGACTTAGAGGAAGCGCATGTCGGGCTTGCTGGTGTGCTGATGGCGGAGGATAAACCACAGTCCGCGGCTGAACACCTTCGTGCCGCCCTTGCTCTCCGTGCTGATGATGAAGTGGCCTGGTACCGGTTAGCCCAGGCGGAGAGACTGCTTGGTCACATGAGTGAACAGAAAGATGCGCTTGTGCATTTTCAAAGCTTGCACCAGGCTGCGCTTGAGCAGCGGGCCAAAGGCTCAACGTCGATCCAGGGCGAAGTTACAAAGCAGCAGATCGATCCTCTGCAACAACCATAGAGGCGAGATTTTGGCTAACGCCATGCAATCGCCCGTCCACTCACTCTTGGTGCATTATTCCAGGCAGTACTTACCGGGCTGAACCTTAATAAGAGAACTACCGCTGACCGGCAAACTATAGCTGATGTTCGGGGCTATTAGCTCCCGCTTTAAGAAGGTACTTTCTAATTGGCCGGTTTGTCAGATGAGGCAGAAGGTGGCAGGGGACCGGTTGCCCATGTGGCGGGAGAGGCGCTCATCTTAAGGATGAGCTTACCTCCGCGCATAATGTCTTCATGGCGAAACCATCCCTTTGTGTACGGCTTACCATTCCATTCAGCAGATGCTATGAAGTGATTAGTGGCGGAGACATCCCGGGCTTCGATGATAAAAGTCCTGCCATTTGAGAGATGAATAGAATCTTCGGGAAAAGCCGGGCTGCCAATGATGTAGATATCCTGTCCTGCATTCGGGTAGAACCCCATTTTTCCAAACGCGTACCAGGATGACATCGCTCCTGAATCATCGTTACCGGGAAGGCCATCTTCTCCGGCGTGGTAGCTGCCTGCCAGTATCTGCGTGATCTGCTCTGCTGTGCGATCCTGACGACCTGCCCAAACGTATAAGTATGGGCTCAAAAATCCTGGCTCGTTGCCGACCGCATAGCGGCCCGGTACGGCAAAGAATGCGTCGAGCCGCTTCACGAACTCTTCCGGGCCACCACATCGCGCAATAAGTCCGGCTACGTCCTGTGGCACGAAGGTCGAGTAAGTCCATGCGTTGCCTTCGTAGTAGTTATCCCCTCCCCAACTTCCTTCCAGGAGTGCATCGAAGTCAGCTTTCCAAGTGCCGTCACGATGCTTCGGCCATATGAATCCTTTGAAGCCGCCATCTTCGGCCTTGTCATCCCAGAGATTGTTCCAGTAGCCGGAGCGCTGCAGATATTTCTGATAGGCATCTTCATGATGAAGCGCTTTCGCCATCAGAGCGATCTCAAAATCATTTGCGGCATACTCCATCTGCTTGGACGCTGGTCTGTCGACGCCTTCTATGCTCAGGTAATGCAGATGTTTCCAGTCGGGAAGACCACCGCGACCTTCTTTCACCTGATCCACCGGCTCGTCCTCGGCGTCGTGCAGCATTCCCTTGTAGGCTTCGTTCCAATCTATGCCGGGCAGATGTTTAACATAGGCGTCGGTCAGCACAAATTCCGCATCGCTTCCGCCTTGCGTGCGTCCGTTGAAATTCCCGCTGCGGCCATCGGGCAACCAACCCTCGTGCCGGTATATGTCTACCAGTGAGCGCACTATCCCGGCCTGACGCTCTGGTGCGATCAACGTCAGCAATGGGCTGGAACTTCGGAAGGTATCCCAGATGGTGTAGAAGTCGTCGTAGTACGGCTCACCTGACTTCCAAAGTGGGTTCTCTCCTGTGCGATCTACCGGCATCAGCATCGTGTGATAAACGGCTGTGTAAAAGATCTTCCGATCGGTCTCGTTCGCTCCTTCCAACTGTATTGTCGAAAGGGCTTTGTTCCAGGCGATCACTGCTTCAAGACGAGTGCTATCGAAATCAAAGCCGTGAATTTCGGTTAAAGCGTTCTGCCTGGCCTGCGCCTCGCTGATAAATGAAATGGCAATCTTCAGTTTTATATTGGCTTGGTCAGGAGTTTTTGGAAACGTCAACCAGGCTCCGACTGGTTCTGATGTTCCGCCCGCCTGTATCCGCGTGCCGGCCTGCATTGTCTTGCCGAGCCATGTGCCCCACGCCGTCGCTACTTTGCTGGTGACTGCGTAGAAGTAGACCGTGTAGCTGGTTGTCTGCTTGTTCCATCCACCCGTGACCGTGCTTGAACCTGTTACTTCGGTCGGTGAGAGTACATGGACCGCTGAGTGAAGGACTGTCTGTCCCTCACCATTCTGCGCGTAGGCGCTGAGCACATGACTTACGTCAAATAGCATATTTCGCTGCACTTCTGCTGGATACCGGAAGCGGTACAGAGCAGTGCGACGTGCGCTTGTGATAGCGACATCGATGGGATAGCGCGTGAGCGTCACGTGATAATAACCAGCGCTCGCTTGCTCGTTATCTGCAGGCGAGGCGTTGCCGGCTGACATTGGTTTGCCAGTCGTCGGCTGTATCAATATGTTGCCGTACTTGTCACCGCCGCCCGTGCCGCTCACATGCGTCTGACTGAAGCCGTTGATTTCACTCTGAGGGAGCCAGCCCGCATTGCCGGTATTGTCTCCCATGTCCGGCCCAGGCTTGATCATGCCGAATGGCAGGCAGGGGCCGGGAAAGGTATTACCCCCGCCAGCCACACCAAGAAGTGGATCAACACTTCTTGCGTTCTGTGCAAGAGCAGAAACCGTCAACAACAGAGTAAGCAGACTGGATAGTTTGTAGACCATGCATCCTCATTCAGACATGTGGCAAGCAAAAATCCTGCGAGGGTAAGTCAGCAGCATAACGTAATGATCGCCGGCAGGCCGCAGAAGCCCCTTCTGGCAGCGTTAAGCCTCGCTACGATTGAGGATATAATCCAGCCCACACACGCGATACCACCGGTACCCATATGGCTCGAGCAGGATGCAATGGCGGCCATCCTGCTCCGCGTGGCTGTGATCATTGGATAGAACATTCACCAACGTACATCCGTTGGCGTCCGGCGCAAGCACCGCCAGTCTGATCTCGTTTGGTTCTGCGATAAGGTTATGCACGCAGAGGACGGCATTATTTCGCCATGAATACTGCATGGCTACCGCGCTGGCAGTGCGAGTATTCAGGAACGTAAATTCGCCCCAGCCAATTTCAGGCACTTCTTTACGCATGCGGATCATGCGCTCCATCCAGTTGAGCAAGGAGTCGGGATCGCGTCGTTGTTGAGCCACGTTCACGTGTTGGAATCCATAGGCGCCGTCGCTGATGACCGGCAATACAGGCTTGTCACTCCTGGTGAAGCCGCCTTGCGGTTCGGTCGACCACTGCATAGGTGTTCGTGAGCAATTACGTTCCGGGAGCTTCAGATTGTCGCCCATTGCGATCTCATCGCCATAACGAATGACCGGCGTTCCGGGCAACGTAAGCATCAGGCTGTAGGCGAGCTCGAGACGTCGACGATCTCCCTGGAGCATGGGAGCGAGCCTTCGTCGAATGCCGCGGCCATACAACTGCATAGTCTTGTCCGGCGCAAAAGCGTTGAAGACTTGCTGTTTCTGTGTGTCTTCAAGCCGACCGAGGTCCAGTTCGTCGTGGTTGCGAAGGAAGTTTCCCCACTGTGCCGTCTCTGGCCGCTTGCGGGTGGCTTTGACTGCTTTCACCATGGGTCGCGCATCGCCGCTTGCAAGAGCGTAAAAAAGATTTTGATTTACATCAAAGTTGAACATCATCTGCAGGCGTTCGCCTTGAGTGCCGAAGTATTGCAGGTCTGTGTCTGGAAGTACGTTCGCTTCTGCGAGGATGATAGCCTCGCCCTGCCGCCATGTAAGGAACTGGCTGAACGTTCGCAGCATATCGTATTGCTCGGCTGGCTTCCGCAGGTCCGCACCTTTCTGCGCGATAACGAAAGGGACGGCATCCATACGAAATCCAGAGACACCAAGCTGCAGCCAGAAGCCCATGATCTTCAGTATCTCCGCCTGCACCTCGGGATGAGCAGTATTCAGGTCTGGCTGGAATTTATAAAAACGATGAAAATAATATTCCTTCGCTACTTCGTCATAATCCCACGTTGACTTCTGCACGCCGGGGAAGACTACGCCAGAGGCTGCGTTTTTTGGTTTTTTCTTCGACCAGACATACCAGTCGCGATATTTCGATTTCGCATCTTTCCTCGCCTCCTGAAACCATGCATGTTCATTCGAAGTATGGTTCACCACCAGATCGATCAACACGCGAAGACCGCGCTGCTTGCATCCCTGCGTAAATTCCACAAAATCGCCAAGGGTGCCATAGCGCGGATCGACTCCGTAGTAATCTGCGACGTCGTAGCCGTCATCCTTGCATGGCGAGGGTTGAAAGGGCATAAGCCAGATAGCGGTAATGCCAATGCCTTGCAGGTAATCCAGTCTGCTCATCAAGCCCTGGAAGTCGCCGATACCGTCGCCATTAGCATCCATGTATGTGGCTACGGAAAGACAGTAGATGACGGCGTTCTTGTACCAGAGATCATTGATCATGGAAGAATCCGATCCAGAGAATGGCTAAGGGGAGCAGTGTTGGGATGCAGGAAATGAGTTGGTGGCAACATGCAATTATCTACGAAGTCTATCCTCGTTCTTTTCAGGATTCGAAAGGTGATGGCGTTGGGGATCTTAATGGAATCCTGCAGCGTCTTGATTATCTCGTCACGTTGGGTGTGGATGCCGTCTGGATCTCGCCTATCTATCCTTCGCCCATGGCAGACTTTGGCTACGATGTGGCGAACTACTGTGACATTGATCCTCTTTTTGGCACGCTTGCGGATTTCGACACGCTGCTCAGTGAAGTACATCGGCGTGGTCTCAAGATGATTCTCGATTTTGTGCCGAACCATACTTCCGACCAGCATCCCTGGTTTTTGGAGAGTCGCTCCTCCCGTAACAGCCAAAAGCGGGACTGGTACCTGTGGCGGGACGAGCCGAACAACTGGCTCGGCAATTTCGGCGGCTCTGCGTGGGAATACGACCAGACCACATCGCAGTATTACCTTCACTCGTTTCTAAAAGAACAGCCGGATCTCAACTGGCGCAATCCGGAAGTCCGCGCTGCCATGTTTGACGCTCTGCGTTTCTGGCTTCAGCGAGGAGTAGATGGGTTCCGCGTCGACGTGATGTGGCTGATGATCAAGGACGATCTGTTCCGGGATAATCCACCAAATCCCGATTACAAGAGCGGAGGTCTTGAGAGCCACAAACTTCTGCCGCTCTATACTTCGAATCGGCCGGAAGTGATCCCGATTGTAGAGGAAATGCGCAGCGTACTTGACGCATTTGGAGATCGAGTTCTCATCGGCGAGATCTATCTGCCGGTACAACAACTGGTCACCTATTACGGAAAGAATCTCACTGGTGCGCAGCTTCCTTTTAACTTCCAGTTACTGCAGTGCCCCTGGAACGCGGCTTCGCTGGCAAAGACTATCTCTGAGTACGAAGAAGCCTTACCTCCAGGAGCATGGCCGAATTGGGTACTTGGAAATCACGACAATGCACGCATCGCCACGAGGGTTGGAAGTGCGCAGGCTCCACTCGCAGCGATGCTTCTCCTTACGCTCCCTGGGACACTTACCTTGTACTACGGCGAAGAGCTCGGCCTGGAAGATGTACCGATACCGGCAGACCAGGTCCAGGACCCGGCAGAAAAAAATGAACCGGGCATTGGTGCCGGCCGCGATCCGGAAAGAACCCCGATGCCATGGGACGGCTCTTCAACCGCGGGATTTACGACCGGACGACCGTGGCTGCCATTAAACGCGGACTACAAAAAGCGTAATGTTGCTTCGTTCGCGACGGACGATTCTTCGATTCTTAGTCTCTATCGCCTGCTGATCGATCTGCGCCGAAGATATCCTGTGCTAATAAGTGGATCTCTGAAGAATATCTCTGCAGAGGAAGCATTGCTTAGCTACGAGCGCGTCAATGGCACAACGCGCTTACTTGTGTTCTTAAACCTGGGTGGCGAGCCAGTGCAGAGGGCCGTGCCTCCCTCGATGGTCCTTATGTCATCCATTCATGGACGCCAGGCGAGCAGCGTCTCCTCATCACTAGAACTTGCCACGAACGAGGGAGTCGTACTTGAATGCACAGCGTGAAGTGCGGGCACCTGTAACGACAAGATCGAAGGACATGCAATGAGACGAATGAGAGCGCCTCACCTTTTCACATCGCTCGTTTCCGCACTGCTACTGGCATTGCCCTCCATTGCTGCGGCTCGGCCTCCAGCAGAAGCGCCGGGGAAGTTGCTGTTCCAGACGGACCACGCATGGTCGCCGCGCACCAACATCAATGCCGATACAGTAATGGTCTATGGCCTGGATGACACCACTGCTTCGCGCATCCAATCGTGGCGGGCGCATGGCTACCGCGTGACCGTGATGACTGGTGTGGCGTGGGGCCGTTATGGTTCGTATCTTCGCGGTGACTTCGATGGCAAGGAGCATTGGGATGAGACGCAGCAGGAGAAGAGTGGCAAGCTTATCCTGCATGGCGGCCGCGAAGTGCCTTATGTTTCACCATCCCTCGCTTATGGGAAGTTTCTGGCGAAAGGCGCTGAGGCGGCGATTAATGCCGGGGCTGAAGCTATCTATTTGGAAGAGCCGGAGTTCTGGGCCCGTGCCGGCTGGAGTCCAAGCTTCCAGCGCGAGTGGCGGAGTTACTATCACGAGCCATGGCAGGCGCCGGATAGTTCTCCGGATGCACAATACCGCGCTTCTAAACTTAAATATTTCTTGTATCGGCGGGCACTCGCACAGGTGTTCGATGCAGTAAAGGTGTACGGTGCTGCGCATCACCGGCTCATTCCCTGCTATGTGGCGACGCATTCACTCATTAACTATGCGCAGTGGTCCATCGTCAGTCCCGAATCGTCGCTGCTTGAAGTGGGCGCAGATGGTTACGTCGCGCAGGTTTGGACCGGTACCTCTCGCGAGCCGAACATGTATCAAGGCGAGCGCAGGCAGCGAACTTTTGAAACTGCATTCCTCGAGTATGGAGCATTGCAGAACATTGCGCGCTCTTCCCGCAAGCCTATCTGGTTCCTGAATGATCCTATAGAAGATAATCCTCGCCACTCCTGGACGGACTATCGCGAGAACTGGGAGAGCACGCTCGTAGCTTCTCTGCTGCAACCCGCCGTGTCGCGCTACGAAGTTTTACCCTGGCCCGATCGTATCTTCGGACTTAACTCGACTCGACCTTCACAGGAACCAACGACCGAAATTCCTGATCCACCAAAGACCGTGATTCCGAAGCCGTATGAAACAGAGCTCCAGACCGTATTTCACGCTCTATCGAAGATGGAACAACCTGCCGCTTCGATACGATGGGAGCGAGCCGGGACGCAGGGCATCGGTGTGCTCGTGTCAGACACTCTGATGTTTCAACGTGCGGCACCGCAACCTTCTGATGCAAACCTCAGCAACTTTTATGGATTGGCCTTGCCGCTGCTGCTGCATGGCATTCCTGTCGAGCCGGTGCAGATTGAGAGTACTTACAGCCCGGCTGTCCCTCATAATTTTCTGAAGCCATACAAACTGCTCATGCTTACGTATGAAGGGCAGAAGCCACCGTCGCCGGCCTTTCACACGGCGCTGGCTGCATGGGTGCGTCAAGGGGGCGCCCTGCTGTTTGTGGACGACGGCGCGGACCCTTACAACCATGCATCTGACTGGTGGAACTCCGTCCAGTTCCATTTTGCGAATCCGCGCGAGCATCTTTTCAGGCTTCTAGGGCTGCAGCCTGGTGCAACGGGCCTGCATAAGGTAGGTAAGGGATTCGTCCTATACACATCGAAAAGTCCCTCGGCGCTGGCCGATAGTCCACTCGGCGCCGGAGAAGTACTTGATGAAGTGCAAACCGCTGCTGATGCCATTCAGTTGTCCATCCATCCATCCAGTTCACTGGTGCTCCGCCGTGGTCCGTACGTGATTGCTGCGGGCCTGAATCAAGCGTCCACCAGCGATAACCGCACAAGCGAATTGCAGGGGCACTTTATCAATCTGTTCGACCCGGGCCTGGGTGAGATGGATCGCATTGAACTCAATGCCGGCGCACGCAGTCTTTGCCTCGATCTCGATGCTGTACATGGCAACGTTCCGCGGGTGCTTGCTGCATCTTCGAAAGTGTCAGGGGAGAAAGCAAGCGCAGGCTATCTGAGCTTCAACTTTGAGGGTATCGATCAGACAGACTCTGTCATCCGCATCCTGTTCGCAAAGCCGGTTCGCACTGTCACGCTTAATGGGCAGGCGCTACCGACTGAAAGCTACGCGCAGGACGCGCGCACACTGCTTCTTCATCTGCATAACAATGCAGTACCGCAGAGAATTGATCTTTCGTTCTGAACGATCCCGCAGGAAACATAATCGTACCGCTAAGTTCCCGGCAGGCAGGTCGATGACTATCGGGGGATCACGCAGAGCCAAGGTGCTATTGAGTACCTTGGTTGCAAACCTCTAAGCTGCGATTAGGTGGAACGTAAAATGGACCGGATTCCGCAGGGCGGATGGGAGTCAGTTCGGCGATCGAATGGTTCGACTCGGTCGGTTGGTCATACTACGGTTGCTCTCTTCGGGCTGCCAATTACCAACGTCAATATGGACCAGGCGATCAAGAGAGTTGATGGTTACATTCTCTCCGGCAGCGTTCATCAAATCGCTACCGCGAACCTGGATTTCGCCAGGAATGCCCTGGTGGACTCCTACCTGCATAGTATTATCTGCGACTGCAGTATGGTTTTGCCCGACGGCGCCCCGATGCTGTGGGCTTCGAAGATGTTTGGTGTCCCGCTACAGGAGCGCGTAACCGGTGTGGATCTGGTGCCTGCGCTCGCTCGACTCGCTTCGGACCGCGGCTACAGGCTCTATTTTCTAGGCTCGTCCGAGGAGAGTTCCAGGACCGCCGTGAACTCACTTCTCAAACGTTTTCCGAAACTTAAGATCGTCGGACGCTCCTGTCCGCCGGTGGCCACGCTGCCTGAGATGGACAACGAAAAAATGATTGCCGAGATCCAGGCAGCCAGACCGAATATCATCTTCATCGGATTCGGCAATCCGAAACAGGAGATCTGGATTCATCGTCACAAAGATCGGCTGCCTCCTTCCGTCGTCATCGGGATCGGCGGCGCACTCGACATGATCGCGGGGAAGCTGCATCGAGCGCCTCGGTGGATACAGTCCCTACAGATGGAGTGGATGTTCAGAATGGCCCAGGAGCCCGGACGCCTGATGCCGCGCTATGTGCGGGATGCGAAGGCACTGCTGAGATATTTGCCTAGAGGCGTCATGGCTAATCGGATGCAACCGTTTGAACGACGTCAACGCGGCTCTGCTGTCGAGATCATCATGGGCGCGCGCGTGATCGCCACACCCGGCAAAATCGGTGATCGGGCCGGTGCGCTTCTCGTGGAAGAGGCAAAAATTGCGGCGGCTGCCGGCCAGACGCTTGTCGTCAATATGTCAGCCACTTTGCGGATTGAAGCAGAAGGGATTGGCGGCTTGCTTGACGCGCGTCGGGTGCTGCTCGACGCCGGCTTGTCCATGTGGCTTTCAGCTATTTCTACGCCTGTAGTGAGAGTGTTACAGTTTTCTGCGGTCGGCGATCTGTTCGGCATTGCACCTACTCCAATCGCTGCGATCGAAGCAAGCCAGAGCGACCGGCCTGGCCGCACCGAAGGGCGAACGGCGGCCGCTTCCGAGCGCTTTGTGGCAAGTACATCCTCCTGAAGCAGATCGAGTGCACTGCCTTGCCGATACAGTGCGTGTCAGCGGATTAGCGATTTGGCATCGTCTGTTCAGCGAAGAAGTAAACTCGTCGAATGATGACTCTCCGCGACAGGGTAGTCGATGGATGTCGGAACTATCATCCCGGCCATCGCTTTTTCGGGTACCTTGGACAAGTGATTCCAGATCAAGCGTTGCTCTGCATCGAACTCAAAGATAATTAAATTGTGACGAAGACAAAAGACAACGGACTGCTGCGCCTCATCGCCATCTTCAAATACATGCCAGACGCGTTCAGCACAGCATCTCATCGCTTGCACTAGCGTTTGCGAAAGCAAGCCGCTTCGATATCTGCGCGTCTTTGCAAAAGACGGCTGCCGCGTTCTGGCGCTGGACCGCTTCGTAACCTGACGTTAACTCACAGCAATTAAATTGAAGAACAGCGTACCTGGCCTCTACCGCCGGAGCGTCAACAGACCGTATCCATGGAACGATGCGGACAAGAGTTTTGAATCTGAAATCAGAGACTGGCACCGAAGATCTCGAGCGGCTTGAGGGCGGGATCATGAGTGCAGAAAAGAGAAAACAGGCAATTGACAGGGATCCGAAGTATTTTCTTTTCTCCCAGGCAGCGCGGAGCCAAAAGGCTGCTGAGTTCTATAGCGCTAGTGTATTTGTCCGCCACACTCCCGATGCACGCGCAGTTTGAGACCGCCTCAGTGCTTGGCTATGTTCGCGATGCTGCGGGCGCGCCGATTGCCAACAGTAAAGTCGAACTGATCAACACGGCAACCGGTACGACTGTGACCGTGAACACGGATGGACAGGGTCGGTATGAATTCACCGACGTACACGCCGGTGCGTACAAGATTGACGCAGCAGCAGCCGGCTTCAGCGAGTCGGATACTTCTCCATTTACGGTGACAGTGAATGCGCGTCAACGAGTTGACGTGAGCCTGTCGCCCGGCAGCGTCTCACAGACCGTGACTGTAACCGGTGCGGGATCGCCGCTGCAAACGGAGACGAGCGATTCGGCGACCATCATCGGTCATACCGAAGTAGAAAACCTGCCATTGAATGGCCGTGCTTATGGCGATCTGGCGACCCTGGTGCCCGGCGTGCGTACCAACATTCTTGAGAACCAGACCGTGACCAGCCGCGACGCATCATTCAATGTGAACGGCCAACGATCGGAGTTTAATAACTTCCTGCTCGACGGGCTGGACAACAATGCTTATGGCACATCTAACCAGGGTTTTTCAAATCAGGCCATTCCACCCTCTCCGGATGCGATCAGTGAGTTCCAGGTCGCGACAAACAACTACACGGCAGAATTCGGACGTGCTTCCGGCGCGGTGATCAACGTCTCCATCAACAGTGGAACGAATCATTTCCATGGACGGGTATGGGAGTACAACCGCAACACGGACCTGAATGCGCAGGGTCCTTTTGTCGCGCCGACGAATAAGATCACCGGGCAAAAACAGATTCCTACGCTGGTTCGTAATCAGTTTGGTGGAGCGCTGGGTGGACCCATTCTGAAGGACAAGCTTTTCTTCTTTATCGACTACGAAGGCGATCGCCAGTCACAAGGCTCTTACGTTACCTCGACCATGCCGACGGCATTACAGCGTCAGGGCATCTTTACGGATACTTCGGGTAACCCGATCCCGCTGCGCAATCCGATCACGGGTACACTTTACCCGGACGGCGTGGTGCCCGCTTCGGATTGGACGCCACTGGCAAAGCTGGTCCTGGCGGCTCTCCCAGAACCGAACGTTCCGAGCACGTCGCCTTCCGCCTCTAATAACTACGCAGCCGATCCAGTAGCTACGCTTATTGACAATAAAGGCGATGGGCGCGTCGATTACTACATGAGTCCGAAGACCAATATCTTCGGCCGATTCAGTAATCACCATGGGGACATTGTCGATGCATCACCGATCCCCGGTGATGCCGGCGGTGGAGGCAATGGAAACATCCATGCTTACAATAAGCAGGTAGCCGCGGGGGTCACACACTCCTTCTCGCAGGATTCAATCCTGGACGCGCGGATCGGATTTACCTGGACGCAGGGCGGGAAGACGCCTTACCTGGCCGGCCAGGAAAGTCTGAATACGCAGGCTGGTATTCCCGGTCTTCCAACCAATCCGGAAGTAATCCGCGCTCTGAGCTCAGAAACCGTGCAAGACTTTACTGCATGGGGCGCGCAAACCTCGAACCCGCAGTTTCAGAACCCCTTCGTGATCGATCCCAAAGTAAATTACACATTTCTCAAGGGACGCCATTCGATGAAATTCGGTTGGGAGTATCTATCTCTGAATACAGAAATAGATGACTTCAACCCGGTCTATGGCGACGAGGTTTTCAATGGCGCGTTCAGCCAGAACGGAGCAGGAACCAGCACTCCTGCGGCTGCACAGGCTGCCTATCTCACAGATTTCCTGACTGGTGCTCGCGCACAGTATGAGCTGAATAACTTTGTCGTTATCAACCAGCATCAGCGCATGAACTTCTTCTACGCGCAGGACGACTTCAAGCTGATGCCAAAGCTGACTATCAATATGGGTCTTCGCTACGAACTGGCAACGCCCGCCTTTGTAAGTGGCAATCATCTGGCGAACCTTGATCCTACAAACAATACCCTTATCCAGGCGTCGTATGGTTCGCTCTACAACCGCGCTCTCGTCAATATGCCGAAGCTGGACTTCGCGCCAAACTTCGGCTTCGCTTACCAGGCAGCACCAACTACAGTCATCCGCGCGGCCTATGGCATCAGCTTCGACCAGTTCAATCGTGAAGGCGGTGAAAATCTGCTGGCCTATAACGGGCCGTACATCGTTAACTCGGAAATTACCCAGGTCGCCCCGAATGCCTATCCGACCACCGGCACGCCGGAGCCACTCTGCACTGGTCAGAACTACAGTGGCTGCTTTCGAACAGTGGCACAGGGGTATCCAACGAACTTTGTAAGCTCATCCAATTTCAGCACCCTGCTGGCTGAGACGCGCTACATCCCGAAGAATATCCCGACCGGCTATGTACAGAGCTGGCACGCTGACTTACAGCAGCAGTTCGGTAAAGACACGACATTCACCTTGTCGTATGTAGGTTCGCACGGCGTTCATCTCTGGGTACTGGCTGACTATAACCAGGCAGCGCTGAATGCTCCCGGCGGAAAGGCGAGCCTGCTGTCGCGCCGGCCGATTCAGGGATTTACCGGGATTGAGGTGTCCCTGGCAGATGGCTTCCTGCTGTTTGATTCGCTGCAGGCAAAGTTGGAGCACCGTTTCTCGAACGGGTTCTATCTGCTGAATTCATTTACATGGGGACATGCAATCGATAACTCTGCCGGTCACCTCGATACGCCGAATGGCGATAACTCGCGTATCGTACTGGGCGATCCCCGGTACAACGTGGGCCAATCCGCATATAACCAGCCAATTAATAACACGACGACCCTGGTCTTTGATCTGCCGTATGGACAAGGCCGGCAATGGGGCGGCGGCGCTCCCATGTGGGCGCAGATGATCCTGGGCAACTGGCAGCTGACGGCTACGAATATGGCTACCAGCGGCTCGCCGGTCAACCTTAATTACTCAGAGAACGCGGCTGAAGATATCAGCGATCTACTGGTGTATCGGCCGAATGTCTCTGGCAATCCGGTCAATCCGAAGAGCGCCTGGGTAAAAACATCGACAGCACTCAACGGATACCTGAATCCGAGCACGGTCAGCCTTCCAACGAGTGCCGCGGATGCGCTCGGCAACGCTGGTCGCAATGCACTGCGCGACATGACTTATAACTCGCTGAACCTGGGGCTGCACAAGAGCTTTCGCCTCTGGAACGACAGTTCGCACTTTGAACTACGCGGCGAAGCTTTTAATGCATTGAACCATGTGAACTACGGAGCCCCGGATTACAATCGCAGCGACAGCACCTTCGGCGACATTACAACAGCCTTTCCGGCTCGTCAGCTGCAGGTTGCCGGCAAACTCATCTTCTAACAAGTTGTCTTCCCCAAGGCTCCGTACAGGCATAGGGTCTCGTGCGGAGCTTTTTTCTGAGGCGAAAGGACGGACGCGTGGCAAAGGCAGATTGGGTGAATAAGGCATGCGTATTGGTAGTCATTGCGTTCACGAGGTCGTTAAGTGCGGCGGCACAGACTGATGCGGATGTGCGCATGAATCAGGTTCAGGTGATCGGGACACATAACAGTTACCACGCAGGGTTTGCGCCAAGCGCTGCGAAGCTCTGGCAGCAGAAGAATCCCAAGGTATACAAGGAGCTCGATTACAGCCATCCGTCACTGACCGAGCAGCTCAATGGCGGCGTGCGGCAGCTGGAGATCGATATCTTTGCCGACACGAAGGGTGGCCTGTTTGCGCATCCCTACGGCGAGAAGGCGATTGCGGATGCGGGTCTCCCCGCCGATCCGCCGTATGATCCGGATCATGTCATGGAGAAGCCGGGCTTCAAGGTCATGCATGTTCAGGATGTGGACTATCGCAGCCGCTGCGAGCCTTTTACCGCGTGCCTGGCTGAAGTGCGGGCTTGGTCGATGGCACATCCGCAACACCTGCCGTTGTATCTGCTGATTGAAACAAAGGGCGGAAAGCTCAAAGTAAATTTTCCGACAGTGACGCCGGAAGAATGGACGCCGCGGACATTCAACGCGCTGGATGAAGAGATCCGTTCCGTGTTTCAGGAGAGCGAGATCATCACGCCGGATGATGTTCGCGGAAAGTACGCAACACTGAACGAAGCGATCCGAGCAGGGAACTGGCCGACACTTGCCACAGCCCGAGGCAAGGTGGTCTTCCTGATGGACCAGCAGAACGCCGGGCCTGCGTATCTTGAAGGTCATCCTTCGTTGAAGGGGCGAATCCTGTTTACGAACGCGATCCCCGGAAAGCCGGACGCAGCGTTTGTTGAAGAGAATGACGGCGCTCCTGACGTAATCGACGGATTGGTAAAGCAGGGTTACCTGGTTCGCACGCGGTCAGATGAGCCTGGCAAGCAGGCGCCGGTCAATGACACCTCGCGACGTGACGTGGTGCTGGGGACCGGAGCGCAAATCATCAGCACAGACTATCCCGCGGCCGAGAAGGCAGCTTCGGGCTACGTGGTGGAACTGCCGGGAGATGCAGTCGCCCGATGCAACCCAGTGCTGAAGCCGGAGGGCTGCGTCGATAGCGGACTGGCGGCGAAGCAGTAAGCGACATCGAACCGGTTTGCGCGTCAGACGGAGACACAAGCTTGTAAACCATGACCCGCATAGCCACGGAACGTTCGAGTGTGCCTGCGCCTCTTCAGGGAAGCTTGCAGGAGAAGCTGCCGGCATCGGCTTTATCGCCGCTGCCATTGTAGGCTGCGATCTGCGGATAGGGGCAAAGGGGCCGGGTCATCTCTACCTTTTTATCCTCGGTGTACTTGGTGGCGACAATGCTGCCCGGCTGTTTGCCCGCTTCAACCCATTGTTCAAGCGCTGTGAAGATGCCGAAGGGTTGGCCCTTCGCAGAAGGAATGCCCAGCTGACCGAATGCACTTGGCCCGGGTCCGCCTGCGCAATGCCCCATTCCAGGAACCATGTACAGGCTCACGAACGTTTGCGCCTGTTCCTTACCCAGCTTTGACTGAACGCTCTCGTAATAAGCGATGGTGTTGAGCGGAGAGATCGCAGGGTCATTCCAGCCGTGGTAAAGAATCAGCTTACCGCCGCGGGCTTTGAAGCGGCTCAGGTTCGGATCAGTGGAGTTGAGCTGCTGGGCTGTATGCTTGTCAGCAGCAGCCAGGGCCTGGTCCGCATTGGCGGTAAGGCCGTTCCAGGCTGGGTCATCGTAGACCATGTAACGGAAGTAGTTTTGAATGTAATTGCTGCCTCCGGGAGCAGAGCCTGTAATCCAGCTCTTCCAGCTGCCTGCTTCGTCTCCTGGCATCAGGCCGGGGAAAATCAGTTTGCCATGGCTGTCATTGCCGCCGCTGTATACCTTCCGAAGAGCCGCAACCTGCGGCGCGGTGAGGCAGGTAAGGGAATCGCCGGCCTTGCATTGGATGACAGCAGGATCGAAGTGGCATTGCCGCGGATCGTTGAGGATGCCATCCTTCAGTCCGTCCGCCGCGTCGCATGAGGCAAGCACGGCAGCAGTAATGGCCGGCAGCTTCAGCGATGAGATGTAGGCAGCAGGATCGGCCAGGCTGGCATGTTGAACGTCAATTCCGGCTGCAAGCATGCGGGTCCAGTTGTTGGCGGGAGCTCCGGCGAGGATGCCGTCATAGTCTTCAGGGTATCGCTGGGCTTCCATCAGAGCTTCGCGACCACCGTCAGAGCAGGAATCGAAGTAAGATTTCACAGGGCTCGAGCCGTAGTAGGCCCGGATGATGCTTTTGGCGCGATCAGTCGTGAGATGGAGCGCGCGATAGCCAAAGTCTGTGATCTTTTCGGGATGATGATAGGCCCAGCTTGCGTCTTCTGCCTCTGCCTGATGGCCCGTGTCAGTACCGGCCGCGGCATAACCACGGCGCAGATTACTGGCGAGACCGCCATAGCCGATGGTGCCGGCAAAGCCGCCGTTTCCTACACCGAGAAACTTGCTGTTCCAATTTTTCTCAGGCAGCCAGACTTCGAACAGAATGTGCGAATCCGATGTTGGATGAAGAACGCCTGTAACGCGGCAGAAGGCCGGCAGCACGTCGACAGGTTCACCGTAGGGCGGGATGAAAGCTCCGGCCGGTGTGTCGGTAGCGCTAGTGATCGTTGTGTCGGGAAGCGTCAGCGAAGAGATGGCTGCACAATTGGCGGCGCGTGCTGCGACCGGGGCGAGCGCGATAAGCGAGGTGAGCAGGATGGTTCGCATCTGTGCTGGGAGTGTAGCACCGGCAGGATTACGTATTCGTGAGGAAGCTCAAGGACACCAAGCCGGATCGGCCGCGGTTTCAGTGCTTGTCTGCATCCGATGCGACCCATTCCTTACGAAGGTGTGCGAGCACTGCGCCCGTATTCTCTCGACTTTCGGGCCGAAGAATACGGATGACGATACCTCCGCAGCCACAAGGTCCGCGTCCCGGTCTGATCTATATTGCCTTACGCTGCCTCTGCGTTGCGGCGGACGGTGATGCAGATGGCCGGCCGGGCTAAGACCGTCCCGGCAGCCTCGTTCTCAAGACAACTCTGAAAATCGATGTACTCATCGACTGCTGCCTCGAAGTTGGCTACCAGTCCCTCGACAGATGACGACTCGTAGACGATACCGTCGATGATGTCGAGGACCATGCCGAAGTGGCGACCAGTGTCCTGGTCAAAACAGGCCGAGCCCTTGAAATTACGATATTTAAGCATGATGTCCATTCTTCCATCCTCGCTACTGGAGGTAACACTTGTGTGTTACTGAAGGTAGAACGATGGATGTAGGAATTCAGATCTCTGGGCAGTAAAAGATTGCGAAATGCGTGCCCTGGTGCCGTAGCGGGTCGACGCTGCTTACTCTTTGTTGCCCACGAGCGAGAACATCGCCCCCTGTGGGTCCTGGCCCAGAATAATCCAGCCGCCTCCAGGCACTTGTGACGGACCGTGGACGATCTTGCCGCCGCCGGATTCGACCCTTTTTATGGCCGCGCTGATCGACTCAACGACGAAGTAGAAGGCCCACGATGACACAGGCATCTGGGGCGTTTTCAGCATCATTCCACCATCACCCATCTGCTTATGGTCGCCCTGGTCGAAGATGCGGTAAGTGCCCATCGGTCCCATGTCCATGTCGCTGAGTTTGGTCCAGCCGAATATTTTGTTATAGAACTCGAATCCACGGTCGAGGTCAGTCGTATAAAGCTCATGCCAGCCAATGGTTCCGAGCGCAGGTGGCGCGGGACGTTCCGGCGAAGGCATTCCCGGATCAGGAGTAAAAACCACGAAGGCTGCGCCCTGGGGATCAGAGAGCACGGCGAAGCGAAGCATTCCGGGGATGTCGGTGGCAGGTTTCCACAGTTTGCCACCTGCCTCGACAATCTTCTCTATGTGGGCATCGACATCATCGACGGAGATGTAACCTATCCACGCCGTATGACCTGTCAGGTGCAGCATGCCGGCCATGCCCACGCTGCCGAGGTTGAAAGTAGTGTAGGCAGAGCCGTCATCGGACGGCATTTCTTTGGTCGTCCAGCCCACGACGTCGGAATAGAACTTGCCGGCGGCTGCCGTATCGCTGGTCATCAGTTCATACCAGGCGAATTTTCCTTTTGGCTTGAACATGGGGATATCTCCTTATCGACAAGCGCGTCCGCGGATCGGGGCGCTGCAGGCTGGTAGCTTGATACCAATCCGCAGAAGGCGTGTCAATCCAAAAGGAAGGCACAGTGTGGTGAAGCCAGGCAGGTGTCGCGCCTGCCTCCGAACGCAGCCCCGGCAGACTTATCGCACTTCAACAGCGATGGACATCAGCACCTGTTGTTTGAAGCTGTCGCCACGAAAAAGCGGGTGTAGCCAACTGCACGGCGACTTGACCAGAAGGGCCGGGCGCCTGCTGTCCGGACGGGATCGTTCACAGTGATTTAGGCTTGTGCTGAGCCATTTAGCAGGACGCAGCAGTTCATGGAGTAGTAATGGAAACGTCTTTAACCGCAGCCGAGGTTTTTGGGCGGGCAATACGCGAACATTTGGGTGTGATCGAGCAGTTGCATGCCCAGCAGCCGCTGCTGGAACAGGTCGCGGATCAGATGGCGACGGCCATAAGCAATGGGAGAAAGATTCTCTGGTGCGGGAACGGCGGATCCGCCGCGGACTCGCAGCACCTTGCAGCAGAGTTTGTCGGCCGCTTCAGGCGCGAGCGGAAGGCACTTGCCTCAATGTCGTTGACCACTGACACATCGGTGCTCACTTCGATTGGAAATGATTACGGCTACGACGATATATTCCGCCGGCAGGTAGAAGCGCATTGCGAGGTCGGCGATATTGTTGTGGGCATTTCAACCTCCGGCAACAGCAGTAATGTGATTGCTGCGCTGCATGAAGCGAAAAAGCAGGGAGCCTACACGGTTGCATTTACCGGCCTGGGCGGCGGCAAAATGGGAGTTATTGCTGATGCTGCCATCTGTGTAGCGAGTAAAGACACAGCACGCGTGCAGGAAGGCCACATCCTTTGCGGGCACATGCTATGCGACTGGGTTGAGATCGCTTATTGTCAAGAAATGGCGACGAAAAAGGAAGAGCTGGAAGCCGGGCGATGATCGAGAACCTTCATCGCATCGTTGAACTGATTGAGGGAGACTGGAAACAGACACACGTTCTCGTAGTCGGGGACGTAATGCTCGATCGTTATATCTGGGGAGACGTCGAACGTATCTCACCGGAAGCGCCGGTGCCGGTGGTTCTGGCGGCGCATCGGAGTGAACAGCCCGGCGGTGCCGCGAATGTGGCGATGAACCTTGCAGGCCTGGGCGCGCGGGTGACAGTGATGGGCTTTGCCGGAGAAGATGCTGACCGCACCACGCTCGAGCAAAGCCTTTCACGAGCGGGCATAGAGGCAGGACTGGTAGCAGTCTCCACTCATCCGACGACGTCAAAGCTGCGCATCCTGAGTGGCCAGCACCAGATCCTCCGTCTTGATACGGAGAGGATCGGCGGCTATTCTGCTCAATCCTACGAAGAGTTGCAGGATGCTGTGTTGATTGAGCTCGAGCGTGTCCATGCAATCGTGCTCTCTGATTACGCCAAGGGCGTTCTGAGTGAAGGGATGTGTCGCTCCATTATTGATGCTGCGCGGCGTCGCGGTATTCCTGTAGTCGTTGATCCTAAGCATCGGGACTTTTCTCGCTACGCAGGCGCGACTACCATCTGCCCCAACCTTGTGGAACTGGCTACTGCGACCGGCCTTTCGACTAAAGAGACTGAGTCAATGTTCGCCCGGGCAGTCAGCATGCTGGCAGAACTGAAACTCGAATATCTAACCGTGACCTTGAGTGAAAAAGGGATAGCTGTTCTGAAAAGCGATGGAAAGAAAACATATCCCGCTTTGACTCGGCAGGTTTTCGATGTCTCTGGTGCGGGAGATACAGTTGTCGCCACTCTTACGCTTGCTCTCGCGAGCGGGCTTTCCATTGAGGAAGCAGCGCCACTTGCGAATATAGCTGCGGGCATCGTCGTCAGTAAGATAGGTACTGTCCCTGTTACAAGTAACGAGTTACTGACTGGACTTATGCCCGAGTTGGAATTGCAGGCTTCCGAGAAGGTGCTTTCCTTGGATCGCCTGATCACGCGAGTGAATGCGTGGCGATCCAAGGGGCAGCGCGTCGTCTTCACCAATGGCTGCTTCGATCTGCTGCATGTGGGACATATCACGCTGATGGAAGCGGCAAGGCGTTTCGGTGACCGACTGGTCGTCGCCATCAATAGTGATGCTTCTGTGAGCGGGCTCAAGGGGCCAAGCCGTCCGGTCGTCCACGAAGAAGATCGCGGCCGAGTACTTTCGGCCCTCGCTGCCGTAGATGCTGTTGTTGTTTTCGGAGAACCTACGCCCATTCGATTGATCGAGGCGCTTCGTCCGGATGTTCTCGTAAAGGGCGGAGACTATACGGAAGATGCGATCGTCGGCGCGCGAGAGGTCCGATCATGGGGAGGCGTTGTCAAGATAGTGCAGACTGTCGAAGGATTTTCTACTACGAGGTTGATTGCCCGGGCGGCTACTCCGGATTTCGAAGGGGTGAAGGTTGAGTAAGTCATCTGCTGACAGAGAGATCAGAGCTAAGAGCAACTAGAAGCGCGCAGTAGGAGTAGCGAAGCTCTCATTGTAGTATGACAAAGGATGATGGTTTGCAGACCCGAGCCAGGATTTTCTCGCGTGGCTATCGGTTGCTCTCTCCGGATGATTGATGTGCGTTGCTTCGAAGCTGTGCGCTGATAAGTCTTTCGTGCGCACCCTCTTGCGGCTGGCCTGCTTTGCTTAGCGCCGTGCCGAGAACATAATGAATGTCAGCGTTCTCTGGTTGAAGTACCAGAGCTTTTCGTAGAGTCAGCACTGCATCTGCCGCCTGGTTCAACAGGATCTGACATTCCCCCAGTTCCACCAGCGCATCGAAATAGGCCGGGTTGACCTTGAGCGCAGCGTGAAGAAAATGGATGGCTTCCGCGGGCTCATTTCGTCTTCGCAGGATACGGCCAAGGGTGCAATTTGCGATTGGATCATCAGGGTAACGCTGGAGCTCTTCCCTGAACTCCCGCTCGGCGGCGACCAGATTATCGTTGCGCCAATAAATAGTACCAAGGCCGGAGTGTATCCCGGGATACTTCGGATCAGAGACGCGAGCAGCTTCAAACTCCTTGATGGCGTCGTCCTCGCGAAAAAGTTTATCGTCGGCCATCGCCATCAGGGAGTGGGCCGCGGCAGAGTTTGGCTGGATGGTCATCATCTGTTGAAAGACGTTTGTGACCCCAGCATAGTTCTTGGTGCGTAGATAGGCTTTGCCAAGCATGTCGAGGGTTTGCATATCTTCCGGCTGTAAAGAATGTGCTTGTTCAAGGTAATGCGCGGCATCTGCAAAGCGATCAAGCGCAAACATATCCAGCCCGAGGAGACTGAAGGATTGGAACCCAGGTGAGTTCGTTGCGAACGACTGAAGAAGTGGTAACGCCAAGCCGTACTGCCCAGCGCGAAAGTAAGCTATACCAAGATTTCTCCGGGTGATGTCATCACCAGGCTTTAGTAGAAGGGCACGCTCGTAGATTGCGATAGCTTCAGTCTCCCGCTGCTGCCGCCCAACGCAGATAGCAAGGTTGTTCAGCAATGGAACCGAATCCGGATTTGCTTTGAGAGCTTCGCGATAAGCGCGCTCAGCCGCTGCATAGTCACCGTTTTGCATTGCAGTCGAGCCCGTAGCTACCGCCGCAGTAGTGTCCGTCTGGGACGCGGCAGCGATCAGGGAGCCAGGCGCATAGTACAAGAGGCAGAAAACGAGCCACTTACAAAACAGTCTCGCGCTGTGTGTTGTCCACAAGGATAGTTGTCTCTGCAGATAACTCCGAAAAGCTGCGACGAGCGTGTGCCGAAGAGTAGGAGCTTGCCGAAGCGTGTCACCGGTTCCTGCCAAAACATAATAGATGCTTGTATTGCAGAACGAATCGTTTTAATATTCGTGTAATCATCATGACACAGAGCGTTCGCTCCTGATCTGCTCCTGGATGAATACTCTCCCTGCCGCCCCTGTCCGGCGCAGTCAATACCTGTGATTGCAGCGATTGCTGTTGCTTCGGCCGCTTGACAGGCCACGAATCGAACTAAGAGAGATGGCTGAGGTTCAGCTCGCTTGCACCGGAGCATTCCGTGTAAGACGACTGGCCTGTGTTCCTGTGATTGTCAGACAGGGGATCCAATCCTAGCCACGCTCTAGTTGCACGTGCTTTCTTGAATTCTTTCTCGAGGTCATACATGCAAAAGTTGCTCCGGAGTCTATGTGCGCTCTCGTTTATTCTTTTCGCTTGTTGCCTACCCGTGCTCGCCCAGGAAGTAGCTGCGAGTCTGAATGGAAGCGTAACAGACACCTCTGGCGCAGTGATCGCGAATGCAACGGTCGAGTTGACGAACCTTGGTACGAAGGGTTCATCAAGGACTGTGCAGACCGATCAAAGCGGTAGCTACACAATTACGAACCTGCCCCCGGCGACTTACAATATCAAGGTCACTGCTCCTGGTTTCAAAACATTCGTAGCCGAAAATGTCACATTCTTCGTTGCGCAAAAAAGATCGGTGAATGCCCAGTTGCAGACTGGCGGGGTCGATCAGACTGTCACTGTTCAGGAAAATACTGTTGCGATTGAGACTTCGAGCAGCGAGCAGGCTGGCACTGTAAGCGGTACGCAGGTGCGCGAACTCGAATTGAGCAACCGCAACTTTGAGCAGCTTGTGACCCTGCAACCTGGTGTGGTGAGCGGACTCGGCGATGAGACTGGTTTCGGACTGAATAACACCACAACTTTGTCGGTAAATGGTGGGCGCGACACCTCAAATAACTGGTCGGTCGATGGCGCGGACATCAATGATAGTGGCTCCAATGCGACCCTCTTGAACGTCCCGAGTGTCGACGCAATCCAGGAATTTACGCTAGAGCGCGGATCTTACGATGCAAGCTATGGACGCAGTGCTGGTGCGCAGGTTCTGGTCGCGACCAAGCAGGGCACCAGTGCGTTTCATGGCGACGTTTATGAGTTCAACAGAAACGATATTTTTAATGCGAATGACTACTTCGCCAAGCAGGCCGGCAATCCACGCGGAATAGAACGATACAACAATTATGGGTTTACCCTTGGTGGACCTCTCTACATTCCGAAGCTTTACAACACTGGCAAGAGTAAGACCTTCTTCTTCTGGTCAGAAGAATGGCGCAAGGTTAGTTCTCCGACAACGAGTAGTGTCCTCGCCGCGACACCCGCTCAGCTTTCCGGGCAGTTTACAAATGCTGCGGCGATACCTGCTGCGCCCGCCGGTTGCGTGACGATCACGAAGATCATTCCCGCGACGAGCACGGCGGCGGCAATGTACGACGGATCAGTCAATCCAGTGTGCTATAGCCAGAACTCGAAAGTCTATCTAACGAATGTGCTTGACAAGTTTCCGGCGAATGCCAGCGGGCAAAATGTGTCAACATTCTCGTCTCTCAACAATGTCCGGCAGGACATCGTTCGCATCGATCACAACTTCACCGACAAGGTTCATTTCTTTGGTCGCGCTATGCAGGACGAGACACCTGAGAATTTCCCTTTAGGCCTGTTTCAGGCGAATAATTATCCGGGACTTGTAAATACCGCAGTGAACGCGCCAGGCGAGAATATCGTAGGCAATCTGACTTACACGATTACGCCAAACCTCGTGAATGAAGCCGAGTTCGCCTACTCACAGGGGACCATCAACGCTTCCCTCAACGGAGTCGCCAATTCACCGACAGTACTGAGTGAACTCACTAACAACACCGCCTATAAAGATCCCTACGGCCGCATACCTTCCATCACTATCAATACCGGTACCACTGTTCTGTCCCAGGGAAGTGCACCCTACGATGAGCGTAACCTTGATCGCACCTTGTTCGACAACCTGTCATGGACTAAGGGCAAACATTCGCTGCGCTTTGGTTACACGGTCTCGCAGATGTTAAAAACCGAAAACGCCTCGGGAGGAAATGCAAGCTTCCAGTTCCCCACATTCCAGGATTTTCTGCTTGGCAACGTCAGCGTCTATCAGCAGCAGAGTCGAGACATCATTCCAGATCTCCATTACATCAATATGGAAGCCTATGCGCAGGATGACTGGAAGATAAGTCAGCGACTTACTTTCAATTTGGGTTTGCGCTGGAGTTATTTTCCGTCACCGACAGACGTAAACAACACTCTGAACAACTTTGATCCGACTTCGTACAATGCCGGAGCGGCGCCCCAGATAGACTCGAGTGGTAACTTTGTTGCGGGGCAGGGATCGATCCCGGCTACCTATACAAATGGGCTCATCTTCCCGCAGGGAACGGCATGTAATCAGGCAAAAGCGATATCGCCTGGCATCGCCTGTTCGCCCTTCGGTGGTCGCGTGAATCCTAACTCAAACAATAACTTTGCACCGCGCGTAGGTTTTGCCTTTGATCCTTACGGCTCAGGTAAAACCTCCATACGTGGCGGCTTCGGTATCTTTTACGACCGATCGCTGAATGGCATATGGGAACAGAACGCTTTCCAGGATCCACCGCTTGTACAGACTTCGACTGTAAACAACACCAGCTTCGACAATCCATTGCAAGGAACGTCAAGCGTGTCGCTCTCACCGAACCAGATCACGTCAACCGGCACACCTACTTTCAAAGTACCTGCTGAAGCGGCTTACAACCTGTCACTGCAACAGGAGATTAATGCGGGGACTGTGCTGGAGATAGCCTATGTCGGATCCTCGGGCCGTCACCTTGTTGGGGAGCTAGATCTCAATCAGCCCACACTGGCGGCGAGGGCTGCCAATCCGGCTGCAAATGTCAATCAGATCCGGCCTTATCTGGGGTATTCCTGGTTCAAGGCACGTGTTCCTGCGTTCAACAGCAACTACAACTCACTCCAGGTTTCACTCAATCATCGAGTAACTCACGGGCTCACCTTGGGAATTGCTTACACCTGGTCGCGCAACCTTACTGCGCAGTCAACAGATCGCGGTGCAGCAAACCAGGACACCTACAATCCGCAGTTGGACTACGGTCCTTCTGCTCTCAATACGCCCCAAATCTTCATTGCAAATTACGTGTACCAGTTACCATTCTTCGCTTCGCAGCATGGCCTTACAGGGCACGTTCTCGGTGGCTGGGAAGTATCGGGCATCACGAGTGTGGAGACCGGGCAATCCTTCAGCGTCACCCAGGCTACGGATCCGTTTGCTTGCCTTGCATCTACAACCACTGCAAATGGTTGCGTCGCAGGTACTTATCCAGGCGGCCTTGGTATTGTGTCGCCAAACTATGACATAGCGCCGCGGGTAGATCAGGTAAGTCATTTCTCTTACCCCAAGACGCAGGCGCAATGGTTTACGACTTCGTCATTCGCAACCGCAACCGGGCACTTTGGGAGTGAGTCAAGCAATCCATTAATCGGCCCGGGACTACAGAACTGGGACCTGGGCGCGATAAAGAATGTGCAGCTCGGCGAGCGCTTCAAATTCCAATTCCGTGGCGAGTTCTTCAATGCATTTAATCACGCCAACTTTGCGGGAGTAGATTCAGGAATCGACGATACAAGCTTTGGACAGGTAACAAGCACGCACCTGCCGCGCCGTATTCAGCTCGGAGGCAAGCTCTACTTCTAGTCGGCACAAGCTCTCCTCTTTCGAATGCCGCACTCCATCCGGGGCTGCGGCATTTTTTTTGCGCTAAAGGGAAGACGTGATCGTGCCGCCTCGGAACGGTATCATGTCAACTGTTGCTGCCTTCCGTTCCGTGATCATGCCGCTATCCCTCCCGCCCAATCCGCCGCCTGCTTCAGAAGCCGCAGAGTTAATCAAGAAGCGAGCGAGCGGCTTTGAGCCGCTCAAGTCTCCGCACTTCCGAAATCTATGGATAGCGTCCACCATCTCGAACCTTGGTGGATGGATGCAGGACACTGCCGGCACATGGTTGATGACGGTGCTGACACCATCACCCCTGCTGATCGCGTTAATGCAGACCGCGGCCAGTCTGCCAGTGGTAATGCTTGGCTTACTCGCTGGAGCAACGGCTGATATCTTCGATCGACGGCGGCTGCTGCTGTTTTGGCAGGCATGGATGCTCGGCGCCGTGGCCCTTCTGAGTACGTTGACCTTCTTCAACATCATCTCACCAGTCGTCCTGTTACTGCTTACCTTCCTGCTGAATGTCGGTACAGCGATGAACAGTCCGGCCTGGCAGGCCATCATGCCTGAATTGGTGCCGCGCGAACAACTGCCGGAAGCAGTGTCATTGAACAGTGCAGGCTTCAATCTTGCGCGAGCCGTTGGTCCGGCGCTGGGCGGGTTGGCCATCGCCGCGTTCGCCCACGCGGGTACAGGCGCCGCATGGACCTTCCTGATCAACTCCCTTTCCTTTGTCGGTGTAATTCTGGTGCTCTACCAGTGGAAGCGCAATCCTATTTTCAAAAGTGCACTCCCAGCGGAGCGAATTTATGGTTCCATGCGCGCCGGCATTCGCTATGTGCAGTATGCTCCGCTTCTGAAAGCTGCCCTGGCACGTGCATTTGTTTTCACCATTTTCGTGAGCGCTGTCTGGTCGCTGCTGGCCGTCGTAGCTGCGCGTGATCTACACCAGGGTGCGCTGGGATACGGCATTTTGAATGGCAGTATGGGACTTGGCGCTGTCATCGGCGCTACATCTCTGCCGCGTGTGCGACACCGCTTTTCTGCCGACAGGATAATTGCTGTATCGACTGTTGTTTTCGTCGTCACGTTGCTGATTCTGGCCTTCGTACATTATCCGGTAGTTATTATTCCCGTGTTGCTCTGCGCGGGCTTCGCATGGACCAGCACCATGTCAACATTCAACCTGGCCGTCCAGGTGTCTGTACCAAACTGGGTGCAGGCACGCGCACTCGGCACCTATCAGATGGTGTTTTCCGGCGGTATGGCAATTGGCAGCGTCATATGGGGAGTTGTCGCAGAACATGTGTCGACTCCGGTGTCACTGGCAATTTCAGCAGCAGGCCTCCTGGTCTCGTTGCCACTTAGCAATCGGCTCCATGTCCTGCGCGGCGAGCTGCCGGACTTCAGTCCTTTCCGTACATCAGCCGCATTGCCGCACCTTGCAAACGAGCCCGAATTATCAGACGGACCAGTGCGCATCTTGATCGACTACTACGTTGATGTGGCCGATTACAATGATTTCGTTCACGCCATCCACGAACTTAAGAATGTTCGCCTGCGCGATGGCGCTATCCGCTGGGGAATCTTTCAGGACGCCGATGATCCCCGCCATCTCAACGAGACATTCGTGATGGAGTCC
The DNA here is from genome assembly GCA_963692885.1 of Acidobacteriaceae bacterium. Taxonomy (GTDB): domain Bacteria; phylum Acidobacteriota; class Terriglobia; order Terriglobales; family Acidobacteriaceae. The sequence goes on along the minus strand of OY843586.1, from coordinate 3,678,346 downwards.
TGGATCGACTACCTTCGACAGCGCGAGCGTTTCACCTCGTCGGACCGGACTATCCGCGACCGGGTGGTGAGCCTGCATCGCGGTCCTGAACCACCACGGATCACACATACGATCTATGCAAAGGAACGCAACGTCGGTCCGCCGGCATCGAAATGAAAGAATGCTTCACTGATTCGCGCGCAAGCACGTTGCGGCAGTATCTTGTAAATTCGGATGAGCGCCATGGAGGAAGCTCGTGAAGACGATCAAAGGCCCCGGTTTGTTTCTCGCACAATTCATCGGCAGCGAACCACCTTTCAATTCACTCGACGGATTGCTGGGATGGGCAGCCGGCCTTGGATTTAAAGCAGTCCAGTTTCCCACCTCGGATGCGTGGCTGTTTGACCTGAAACTCGCGGCGGAAAGCAAAACGTATTGCGAAGACCTGCAGGCCAAAGTAGCAATGCATGGACTGGAAATCTCTGAACTTTCAACCCACCTGCAGGGGCAGTTAGTCGCCGTTCATCCTGCGTATCAGGAGTTGTTTGCCGGCTTTGCGCCTGCACAACTAACGAGTGGAGCTGCCCGGCAAACATGGGCTGTCGAGCAGATGAAGTACGCGGCGGCCGCGAGTCGCAACCTTGGTCTTACTGCGCACGCGAGCTTCTCCGGCGCCCTGCTGTGGCCCTATTTCTATCCATGGCCGCAGCGCCCCGCAGGCCTGGTAGAAGAAGGCTTCGCCGAACTTGCGAAACGATGGCTGCCTATCCTGGATGCGTTCGATGAAGCTGGGGTTGATGTATGCTTCGAACTTCATCCAGGAGAAGATCTGCATGACGGCGTCACCTTTGAACGCATGCTGGCTGCGACCGGTAATCATCCCCGTTTGAAGATACTTTACGATCCGAGTCACATGGTCCTGCAGCAGATGGACTACCTTGCCTTCCTGGATATCTATCACGACTATGTGCGGGCCTTTCACGTGAAAGACGCCGAGTACCGGCCGAATGGGCGCGCGGGCGTGTACGCGGGATACCAGAGCTGGATCGACCGGCCCGGACGATTTCGGACAGCGGGCACAGGCCAGGTCGACTTCGGAGCGATCTTCAGCAAACTGGCGCAGTATGACTATCCCGGCTGGGCCGTACTTGAATGGGAAGACTGCCTGCAACGCAGCGAAGATGGCGCCAGGCTGGGTGCGACCTTTATCCAGCAACAGATTATCCACGTGACCGATCGCGCTTTCGATGACTTTGCCGGATCGAGTATCGATAAGAATGAATTACGAGAGCTCATGGGTATAACCAAAGAGAAGGCTTAGTGCGTAGTCTTAGTGCCAGGAAAGTTATTCATAGCCAGAAGAACGCTGCCACTTAAGTCTGTTACGACAGGAGAAGCCTGAAATGAGTTATGAGCCGGATAGCAAACGCTATGATGACGCGGCGTTCAGACGCTGTGGGAAATCAGGACTGGTGCTGCCGCCCATATCCGTGGGTCTATGGCAGAATTTTGGCGGTGTCGATGTATTCGAAACAGGCCGCGCGATCATTCGTCGAGCATTCGATCGTGGTGTCACCCATTTCGACTTAGCCAATAACTATGGTCCGCCATATGGATCAGCCGAGGAAAATTTCGGAGAAATCCTGCGGAAGGATTTTCGTAGCTATCGCAATGAACTGGTGATTTCATCCAAGGCCGGGTGGGATATGTGGCCGGGACCATACGGTGTAGGCGGTTCGCGCAAATATCTTCTGGCGTCATTGGATGAAAGCCTCAGCCGCATGGGCCTCGAGTATGTCGATATCTTCTATTCGCATCGACCGACTATGGACGTTCCGCTCGAAGAGACCATGGGAGCGCTGGCCCATGCTGTGCGCCAGGGCAAAGCCCTCTACGTTGGCATCTCTTCTTACAGCCCGGAGCGCACGCGGGAAGCCGCCGGAATATTGAAGAGTGAAGGTGTACCGCTGCTGATACATCAGCCTTCTTACTCAATGCTGAATCGCTGGATTGAGCAGGGGCTGTTAAACACGCTGGATGAACTTGGCGTTGGCTGCATCGCATTCTCTCCACTGGCCCAGGGCTTGCTCACTAAGAAATATCTGAATGGTGTACCCGATCGTTCGCGTGCGAAAGGTGGCGGATCATTTCTGAAAGAGTTTTTGAGCGAAGAGAATCTCTCCCGTGTTCGCGCCTTGAATGAAATAGCCGTGGCGCGCGGCCAGACCCTGGCGCAGATGGCGATTGCCTGGGTGCTACGCGATGCTCGTGTGACTTCTGCATTGATTGGCGCGCGGAATATCGAGCAGCTTGACGATTCGCTGGATGCACTGCATAAGCTCGAATTCACTGCTGCAGAACTACAGTCGATCGACCAGAACGCAAAGGATGGTTCAATCGACCTCTGGAAAAGTGCGCGTGAAGGTGCTGCTTAGAACGAAACATTTTAGAGCGACGGTTTTACCTGATCTAAGAGCAATAGGAGTTAGATAAGTATGGGTGGCAGGCTTGAAGGTAAGACGGCGCTGGTGACCGCCGCCGGGCAGGGAATAGGACGCGCGTCAGTAGTTCGCTTTGCAGAAGAGGGCGCAAAGGTGTGGGCGACTGACATCAATGAGCAGGCTTTGCAGGCGCTTTCGAACGAAAATCCAGCTCTGATGTCGAGGATCAACACACACATTCTTGATGTTCGGAATAGTGATGCTGTCCAAGCACTCGCTGCGAAGACCGGGACGCTCGACGTCCTGTTTAACTGTGCCGGCTATGTGCACCAGGGTGATATATTCGCCTGCTCGGAGAAGGACTGGGACTTTTCATTCGATGTGAATGTTCATTCCATGTACCGGACATGCCGGGCCTTTCTGCCGGGCATGCTGGCTGCGGGCAGTGGAAGCATCATCAATATGGCGTCGGTGGTGTCAAGTATCAAGGGCGCACCGAATCGCTTTGTGTATGGCGTGACAAAGGCCGCAGTCATCGGTCTGACGAAAGCAATTGCGGCTGATTACGTAACCAAAGGTATTCGCTGCAATGCGATCTGCCCCGGTACCATCGAAACGCCCTCGCTGGGGGAGCGCATCAAAGCTCAGGGCGATGAAGAAAATGCGCGCGCGGCATTCATTGCACGCCAGCCGATGGGTCGCCTGGGGAAACCTGAAGAGATCGCTGAGCTGGTACTTTATCTCGCCTCGGACGAATCATCTTTTACCACCGGGCAGGCACACGTCATCGATGGTGGTTGGAGTGTTTAGGGCTGTGGCTGCAAGCGTCTCGCTGCGCACGCCTTGAGATAGGTGCAGGCAAGAAAGATAAGTTCCTGTCGCAGGATGGGCAATTGTTTTTCTGCTGCTTCCGATTCCAGCAGCCGCCGGCTTACACCGATCATCACGCCATGCAGCATCGAAGCAGCCAGCCGCGGGTCGATCATCAACGGTTCGGCTGCGGATGCCAGCATCTTCGTCAGGGCCACGTGCAAACGCTCTCCCATCCGTTTCGCAATCTTTGCTCCATCCACATCGCTGCTCACTGAGTACAACGCGGCACTCGTCTTCGGGTCGCGCATCTTTGCCACCAGGAAAGCCGTCATCAGTGCAGTTGCCATCTCCTCCAGTGGCTTGCCGCGTTGCTGCTCACAGGCCGCTTCAACGGCAGAGGTCACTTCATTCAAATGGCGTCGCAGAACTGCCTGCAGCAGGGCGCTTTTATTTGGAAAATACTGGTACAGTGTTCCCACAGAAACGCCGGCCCTCGCTGCGACCCGCGTGGTGGTCAACTGCTCCTTGCCGAACTGCAGCAAAACCTGAATGCTTGCTTCAAGTAATGCCTCGACGCTTGCAGCGGAGCGCGCCTGCATCGGCGATTTACGCGGCTCCAACACGGCTGAAGAGGACTGGGGCAAATGCGAACTCCGAAACTGAAGCTTCATTCATCTAATCACATGTGGCCGCAGGATGCGACCGGCAAACATACAAGCGAGGAACGAGACAGATGACAAAGCAAACTAATCTTGGCGGTACTTTCACCTTTCCCGGCACCACCATGAACGTCCACCGCATAGGCTATGGCGCGATGCAGTTGGCCGGCCCGCACGTATCAGGGCCACCGAAAGATCGCGAAGCTGCTGTGGCTGTTCTTCGTGAAGCGATTGAAGCCGGCATCAACCATATCGATACGAGCGATTTCTACGGTCCTCATGTCACCAACCAGATCATCAAAGAGGCGCTGCATCCCTACGCGGATGGACTTGTGATCGTCACCAAACTCGGTGCCCGTCGCGGCGACGACGCCTCGTGGCTTCCCGCGCTATCGGCGCAAGACCTCGCTGACGGCACACACGATAATCTGCGCAACCTCGGTCTCGATGCACTCGACATCGTGAACCTGCGCGTCGGCGGACCGTTGACACCGCCGGATTTCTCCATCGAAGAACCGCTGACCGCTCTCGCAGAACTGCAGAACCAGGGACTGATCCGTCATCTCGGCCTCAGCAACATCACCCCTCATCAGTATGCAGAGGCCAAGAAGATCGCGAAGATCGTCTGCGTCCAGAATCTTTACAACGTCGCCAATCGCGCGGATGACACTTTCATTGAGGAACTTGCCAATGAGGGTGTGGCGTACGTGCCCTACTTTCCGCTTGGCGGGTTCACGCCGCTGCAATCCGAAGAGTTGAACTCCGCAGCCGCATCCCTGAACGCGACGCCAATGCAGGTAGCTCTCGCTTGGCTCCTCCATCGCTCGCCGAACATGCTGTTGATCCCAGGCACCTCTTCAGTCAAGCATTTTCGCGAGAATCTTGCAGCGGCAGATATCAGGCTTGGGCCGGACGTTCTCAGGGATCTGGACGCCATCGGTAAAGCCGCAGTCACCCAGTAATCGTGCAGCGGCCTGCGCAACAAGCGGGCCCTTTCCACATCTGGCCTCGACTCCGCATCGAACTTTGAGGAGCAGCTCCTTGGTAAGGATCCAATCCTTAGTGAGGGGCAGTTCCTTAAAGGAGACAGCAATGCCGATTCCCAACTACAGTGTCCTGCAGGGCCTGCCCACTGCCGGCAAGGTTGTGACAGGAGCAAGCACGCATTACCAGATCAGCATGCAGGCGACCGGGGGACCGTTCACTGTTGCCGTTAACATCCAGTCGACCGATGGCTCTGAAGTTCTTTACGCGATCATCGATAACTTCCAGCCACCGGATACAGCCTCACTTCTGGCTTTGAGTTCTGGCATGCACCCAATACTCAGTCAGCCCGGTGGCCTCGCGCTTGACTTCGTCCGCGAACAGGTCAACGGCCAGCCGATGATCACGCAAGCGCAGATGACGCTACTGCCCGAGAGCGCTGACCCGGGCGACCAGGCGACACCACTCGAGAATGCAGTCGATACGCTCCTCAACCAGGCGGTCGCTGAAAAAGGAACAATCTTTGCGTTTGGGAGTGCCTACGCGGACAGCGGCCAGGTCGACGGCATCCATGACATTCACATGAACCAGGGCAATCCACCCAACAGCTACGGCCGGGATAATGGCACCTGGCAGGACGGAGCCATCTTCATCTACCTGCCAGGCACCCAGGAATGGACGGCCATCTTTATCGCCTTCCAGACAGAGTCGTGGGACACCGACGACTCGGGGAACCCGGTCGCGGCTGCGTGATCCCGCAAATGAAAACAGTTCGTGTCAGCGCGAAGAGTTGTTGTACTCGACCCGTTTGATACGAAGTATTCGTGATGCGATCAATTACAGCGGTTAAACGGTTCGGTTGCCAGTGACCAGACGAAGCAGGAATGTCAACAGCACGGCCCCGAGTATGGCGACCAGGATGCTATAGATTAAACCGCCCTGACCGGCTCCGAAAACGTGCGACATGATGAATCCACCGATAATTGCGCCAATGATGCCAACAATAATGTCCATCAGCGCACCATAGCCACTGCCCTTCATGATCTTGCCGGTCAGAAACCCAGCAATCAAACCAACGATGATCCAAAAAATAATGCCATGACCTACCATAAGCGTGCTCTCCCGTGCAGACAGGCTGCGGTGGTTGTGATGCAGAAAGCCGACCAGGGCATAGTTTGTTCGAATAAAAATCTTTCCCGGCAGGAAAAGACTCTTGCCCCGCCAATCCTGATGGAAGCACAGTGCAAAGAAGTGCGGCCAAAGAGCGCGGTGCGGTCATCGCATCACCTGCGTGACTGCCGTAACCTCAACATAGGATTCGGCGCTTGAAGAGGCCCTATCGGAAGATCATTCTGTAGTGGCCCGGTCTGTTTCCGAACTACCCACAACGTTGTATGGGTTCATTGAGAAACACGTGACAATAATCGTCACATTATGCGAGTGAATCTCATTGCGCACGTTTCTTCGGCAGCTACTCCGGTAGCCGGTTCTTTTCCTGTATCGCTCACCATTAAGCCTGCCTGTGGCCTTCCCGGCACCTATGAATACAAGACCGACAGCACTGCGCTGCTGGCCATGCTGCACCGGAAGACTGATCTGAACGGGTCTGTCCTCAGCGAGTTCAAGCGCAATCTTCAAACCTCAAGCCAGGTTCGCCTGCTCGGCGTTGACCTGCGCGATCAGGCTCTTGAAGAGATTGGCTACTTCATCGATTAAGCGCTGGCGCACATCCCTCTGGTCGACCGGTAAACTCTTTCTTACGCGCGTTCCAACTGATCAGCTCTGGCGCGAAGGTAGAAAGTGCTGGCATCCCGGGTGTGTTTCGGTGTGGCAGCTCACAATGGCGGGTACTGGAAAGCGCACTTTGGCAACGTTTTTCGCTGTACCAACGTACCCCCTGCGCGATGTTGACGGTCGCAATTGGCTGGCATAACCGATAAACTGAACGGGTCAGACGTTGGCCTCACGGTCGCGGTCTCACGGTGACCCTATGAAAATGATGACCCAAACGCAGGATCAGGGCCGCGTACAGAACACTGCCGCCACCCCAAGCATTTATTGTTCGCCGGAAGTATTTGAACAGAACCTGAATGTGCTGCCGTTTGAAGTCCAGCACACGCTTAGCGGCGATCCACTTTTCGCAGTGCCTGCACTCGTCGACCTGGCCGTGCAGATCAACAACCGCAAGGATCCGCATCGTCAATATGGCGACGTCTCCTGCCTGCTTGGCCGGCCAACCCTCGGCCAGCGCGAGATCGAAGGCTCGGTTTTTGCTCCATCTGTGCAGGAAGCCATCGAAAGCATTGAGCACTCCGATGCCTGGCTGATGCTGAACCACATCGAGTACGAAGACGCTTATCGCCCAGTCCTTGAAAGGACTATCTGTGATGTACTGCGCCTGACCAAGCGGAACCTTCTGAGCAAAGTCAAATGGTTTGAGGCGATCATTTTTGTCACATCTCCCAATCGTCTGACACCGTACCATCTGGACCGCGAGTGCGCGTGGCTGCTGCAGATCCAGGGCAATAAAGACATTCACCTGTTCAATCGTGCCGACAAGGACATGGTTCCTGACCAGGAGCTGGAACGCTACTGGGCTGCCGACAACCAGGCCGCGCAGTACAAGCCGGAACTTGAAGAGCGGGCAATGGTCTTCCATATGAAGCCCGGCACCGGCGTCCATATTCCCGTGAATACGCCGCATTGGCTCAAAAATGGCGACAATGTATCAGTGTCGATGAACGTGAACTTCGTCTTTCATGATTCAGAGTGGGGCAACATCCACAAGGCCAATTACTACCTGCGTAAACGGGGTTTGCAGCCTGCCCCGGCGGGCGTCCATCCCACCGTCGATCGCGCCAAAAGCGCCGTAATCACGATGGGCCAGAAGATGAAGCATATCGTACGCGGGTCCGAATACGTCCCGCAGCGCGCTAAGGACCAGAAGAAACGCGTGCAGGAGCTCCTGCTTTCGCATCCTTCCTGAGTTAAATGCCTTCCTGAGTGACTGAAGACAGACAGAACCGCCCTGCCGGCGTGGCCCGGCAGGGCGGTATATTTTTTGGCAATGACGGATGAAACTTCAAAAGCGCGTGACTGAAATGTCGGTGACCATCGTGCACGAAGGAATCTGGTCAGTCGTCGAGTTTGTACCTGCGGCGAACGAGATCACGGCATTTGGAACATCCTTCTCCTCATCATTCGTCTGGTAGACGAGCCGGGCTTTGTACTTCTTCTTATCATTCGTCTTATTGTTGCGATATTCCACATCGCAGCCCTTGGATTCATTCGGCTTCCAGCGATATTCGATTGTCTTGACTCCGGTCGCCTGGTTCCATTCTGAAAAACTCTGGGCATAACCTGTCTGCACACCAGGCATGCCCGTACATAATACGGCTGCCCAGAAAACGACTCGGTGCATAACCATTCTTCCTCACTGCCCTCATTTCGGATTCACAATCTGGCCCAGTTGAACGGAGCCTAGCATGCAACTTCGTCCTGAGGCAGTTCTAAGAAGGATTCCCCGGCTAATAGTGAGTTGGTATATTTCCCTGGTTACCCGCCTTTTTCCAATCTGTGCCTGGCCGGGCGACAGCGTACATCTCTGCCCCAATCTGATCGAACAGACCTTCCCGGTCGTCGCCCACCCGGTACAGATTGAAATGTGTGCGCCCGGGGATGTAAGTGAAATGCGGCTCAGCCTGGAGCCGGGTTAGAACCGCCTCAAATTTGTGAGCCGCGCCATCCAGGTAAAAGGTATCAGCGGTTCCCACGAAGAGATGAAAGCGGCCCTGCCATGCATGGCCGTTTGTCGTCCAGCGCGTCGCAACCAGGTGTGCTAGGTCGTAATGATCGTGCCAGTAGGCGACTACCAACGGATTGACCACCCCTGTCCCGCGATTAAACATGGGCATCGGCGCGCCGTCGTCACTCTTGGGCGAAAAGACCCAGTCAAAGGAAGAGACCTGTCCGCCGTATGCTCCCAGGACGGCTTCCAGTTTTGCAAACTGCTCAAAGGTCGCCATCACCCTGCCGTCCTCGCGCATGATCGGCGTTGCTGTGCCATCGGGTTTGCGGTAGACATTGGCTCGCGACGCGTAGAGGTCGGTGCCGGTAAAGTCGTGGAAATCACTGGGATCAGGCGAAGTCGACCACGTTCCGCCAAACACCCGCGGATAGTTGACTTCGAGCTGCAACGTCGCCCATCCCCCACTGGAATGGCCATTCAGCAGCCGGCCACTCGCCTTTCCATCCATCCTGTACTTCTTCTCCAGGTAGGGAATGAACTCTGTGGTCAGCGCCGCGCCCCATGGCCCATTGTTTACCGAATCGGCGAATTCGTGCGTCCCCTGTGCGCAGGATTCATCGAGCATCACCCAGATCATCGGCGGCATTTTTCCCTCCGCCATACGCCCATACAGTCTGAGGCCGCTCTGTAACGCGTAATCGAGATTGCCGCCAAACCCATGAGTCCAGTAGGCGGTCGGGTAATGCTCCCCGGGATGCCGGGCATAACCCGGGGGAAGAACGACCCAGGCCTTGAGCACGGTCGGCCTTCCCCAGAAGCTACTCAGCAAAGCACTCGTAAGGGTCTCTTCGTGCGCGTTATCTGTCTTGGCTTCAGCCCTCGCCTTATCCATCGCTTCGACGGAGCGGGGATCTGGCGGCCGGAGCGAGGCGAGGGTCAGTACCGGCTCTGCGCCGCTGCCCGCCCTCCAGTGCGCCAATGGCACGACATTGCTGATCCAATCATTGGGATTGCGCCCACTGTAGTTGTAGCTGTGGCCGACATCAAGGATTGCCTGGGCTTCGTAGTCGCCCTCCTGCATGGCAGAAAAAGGCCTGGGAAAAGCGATCTCGTCTGCATCCACCTCAACGGATTGCCCGGGATCGAGATCGGTCACTTCTTTCGCAGCAACCCAGGTAGCCGCTGGATGAAACTCATCGACGTCTACTTCGTTGTCCCCATGTCCCTGCTTAATGAAAATCAGCAACCGGCCATGCAGGCCCGATGGATTGGTTGTCGCAGACTGAACGCGAATGAAAATATGCGGGCACGCATTCGAAGCGGCTGCGCATGGAGCAGAATTTGATTTGACTGGTGTACCGGTCGAAGATGTCGACTGCGCCAGCAGGGCCGCAGCTCCCATGATGACCAGAGCCGCCGCCTGCTGTAAATTTCGAGAGATCATCCTTACCTGGCCCTCCGCCATCCGAATCGGCAGCCACCAGTGTACGTTCCAGACTATCTACCTTCGGCAGTTGGTCGACCTGATTCCAGGCAGCAAAAAGCCCGCCATGGCTGGCGGGCTTTTTTGCTACATGACTCTGCTACTTCGCTGCAGCAACCTTCAGCCCGGCCTGCTCTTTCAAGGCAGCCGCTTTGTCGGTCGCTTCCCAGGTGAAGTCCTTATCATTGCGTCCGAAGTGACCGTACGCAGCCGTCTTCTTGTAGATGGGACGGCGAAGGTCCAGACTCTCGATGATGCCTTTTGGCGTCAGCTTGAAGTTTTTGCGGACCAACTCCTCGAGCTTCCGGTTTTCAACCTTGCCAGTACCGAAGGTGTCGACCAGTACACTGACCGGCTCTGCCACACCGATCGCGTACGCCAGCTGCACCTCGCAGCGATCAGCCAGGCCAGCCGCCACGATATTCTTGGCAATGTGCCGGGCCATGTAGGCAGCCGAGCGATCAACCTTTGTCGGATCCTTGCCTGAGAACGCGCCGCCGCCGTGACGGCCCATACCGCCGTAGGTGTCGACGATGATCTTGCGACCCGTCAAACCCGTATCGCCCATCGGTCCGCCAATCACAAATCGGCCAGTAGGATTGATGTGGTACTTGGTGTCCTCATCCAGCAGGTGAGCTGGCAGAACCGCCTGAATGACATGTTTGAGAATGTCGCCGCGGAGCTGCTCGTTCGAGACGTTCTCTGCATGCTGTGTGGAGATGACGACTGCGTCGATGCGGACCGGCTTACCCTGCGCGTCATATTCGACCGTCACCTGGCTCTTACCGTCAGGACGGAGATAGGAAAGCTGGCCATTCTTGCGCACTTCCGAAAGCCGGAAGGTCAGTTTGTGGGCCAGGGAAATGGCCAATGGCATCAGTTCCGCGGTTTCGTTCGACGCATAACCGAACATCATGCCCTGGTCGCCGGCGCCGCCGGTATCCACACCCATTGCGATATCGCCAGACTGCTTGTTGATGGTCGAGATCACCGCGCAGGTATTCGAATCGAAGCCGTAAAGCGCGTTGTCATAGCCAATAGCCGCAACCGTTCCGCGTACCAGCGACTGAAAATCGACATAAGCCTTGGTCGTGATTTCGCCGGCAATGACAACGAGCCCAGTCGCGGTCAGCGTCTCACAAGCAACGCGGCTGTAAGGATCCTGCTCCAGGCAGGCATCAAGAATCGAATCGGAAATCTGATCAGCTATCTTGTCGGGATGGCCCTCGGTCACCGACTCCGAGGTAAATAAAAATCTGTCACGTGTGGACAAACTGAATCCTCCTGTACGTCTGAAAGCAGGGAGAGCATTCTGCCCTGAATTCAACCTTACAAGGTTAGCAGAGCACAGAAGCCGCCAGCAAAGAACAGGAGCCAGGATGTCAACATTTGAAGTGGATGGTATGGATTTGAAGCGGAACGGGATTTCGATCTGAGCCTTTGAGGCAGATCCCGGTCTACACCGGCGACAATTCGTGACGAAGCAGGAAGGTCGCGGTCGTCCCAGACTTCATCGTCGCAGCGCTAGCGTCTGCATTTGAACGATCCGGCTGCCCACCATATTCTTGTGGTGAACGTAATCCCAGACAAACCAGCTGAGGCCGCCCAGGAACAACAGGAGCACAGCTACGCCTGCCCAGCGCATCATGCTGTCGGAATGGTTCAGGTCTTTGCCTCGCGCGCGCCCGACATTCTCTGCAAATGCAGTCCAGTCGAGATCGTCTTCTTCAAAACTTCGAGGCTGTCTGCTGGCAGTCATAAAGCGGTCAACCCACTCGTTCTCATCCAGGCCCAGTGTCCGTGCGTAGTTACGCACAATATTTTTGTTGAAGAGGCCACCCGGCAGCTGCTCAAAGCGGTCAGACTCGACCGCATTCAGGTGGCGCAGACTGATTTTTGTCGCGCCCGACACTGCATCGAGCGCAATACCCCGGCTTTCGCGTTCCTTCCGTAATGCTTCGCCAAAGTTAGCCATAGTGCACTACCTGCGTCTTCCGACCTCGTCCCTTTTTTCCACTATCTACCGGTCCGTTTGCTCGCAACTTGTGTGTCGAAGGGCAGCACGATCGTACCTGCGATTTCTGCCTCGAGCTGATTACTAACTTACGCCGAAATTAAAATTATGCAGCACAACTTTTGGGGCAGCGTACCTACAACGGCTCCTGATGGTTGATTCCTTCAACACCCGCATCCAGGCTGTAAACCCCTCGTCGTAAACCGTCGGCAACGGGCCCACTGCGATACACTCGCCTAGTGAACAAGCTAGTAGTCGGTAATCTGCTGCATCGCCCGCTTAGAGCCTTTATCGGCATTTTTGCGATTGCCATCGAGGTCGTGATGATCCTGTCGATCGTCGCTGTCATGGTTGGTCAGGTGAATGGCTCGCGCACGTCCACCAGCGGGATTGGCGCAGACATGTTCGTGCATCCGGCCAACGGCAGTTTCATCGCCGGTGTCGGTGGCGCCCCGGTGCCAGCGAAGGTCGCCGATGTACTGGCAAAACTGCCGCACGTGGCAGTCGCTGCAGCCGTTATCGCCGACTTCAATATGGGTGGTTCGGTCGAGACCATTTACGGCATCGATTACGACACCTTTAACGCACTCAAGCCGTTCAAATTTATCGAAGGCACACCATTCCAGCAGCCCAACGACATGATCGTCGACGACTTCTACGCCCGCTCCGACGGTGGCCACCACGTTGGGGACATGGTGAAGGTGATCGGCGACAATAAGTTCCGCATCTGCGGCATCGTCGAGCACGGTAAGGGCGGGCGCAAGTTTGTCCGGCGGCAGACCCTAGGCCAGTTGATGGGCGGCGCCGAGAACAATGCTTCCCTCTTCTACATCAAGAGTGACGACATCAAAAACCAGGAATTGATCCGCCAGGAAATTAAAGCCACACCGGGCATGTCCCAGTACGTTGTTCAGACAATGCAGGAATGGCTTTCGCTCATGACGCCTGACCATCTGCCCGGCTTTGAAGCGGCGCTCACTGCTGTCATCAGCATCGCTGTGATCGTCGGCTTTATCGCCATTTTCCAGTCAATGTACACGGCGATCATGGAGCGCACTCGTGAGATCGGCATTCTGAAATCACTGGGCGCTAGCAAGCTCTACATCGTCGATGCAGTTTTGCGGGAGACGGCCCTGATCGCAGTGGTCGGAGGGCTGCTCGGTGTCGCCATGACCTTCGGGATCAAGGCGTGGCTCAACGCCACGCATCCGACACTGCCGTTCCCGATCGAGAAGGCATGGATTCTGAAGACACTCGCCCTTGCTATCGGTGGCGCCCTGCTCGGCGCATTCTACCCGGCCATCAAAGCGGCCCTGAAAGATCCGATCGACGCACTGGCCTACGAATAAACGGGTTTCTTAATCGATGGCCGGGAATGAGAAACAGTGCTGGGGATTCCGTCTCCGGCTCCACCTTGTTCTTTGCGCGCATTTAGCTGTGCTGCCCTCTGTCCTTGCGCAGCAGCAACCCGTTTCCTCTCTCGAAGACATCCTGCAGCACCTGCAGGACAACCTGGACCAGTACCGCAAACTCGTTCCCAGCTTCTACTGCAGCGAGCACGTTGTCTCCGATGCCAACTATGCAGGCGAACGTCAGTATCGAGCCACAGATTCAATCTTCCGCGTTCTCCGCGACGACTCAGGAAAGCTGATCGAGTCGCGCGAGGTGAAAGCGATTAACGGCGCACCAGTCAGCCGGAAACACCTGGATGGCCCGGTCACCCTTGGCGGTGTATTTACGGGCGGTCTCGCGACAGTATCGGAAAGCGGGAAAGCCTGCATGCACTACGCATTGCAGCAAGACGTGCCAGTGCAGCCAGGTGCCCCGGGATATCCGGGTAAATACCTCATCATCAAGTTCAACGCTTTGCCGGACGCCAGGAATAATCCGGATTGCGTGCTGAAAAGAAGATGGCGCTGGCCGGGTCCTGATTGATCCCGTCACACTGCAGGTAACAAAGATGGAACTGCAGGCGCCGCATCACGCAATGAACACCGGCGAGCATGGATTGTGGAAGATAGCCATTGATTACGCGCCGGTATCGCTCGGCGGAAAGACTTTCTGGATGCCCTCCATCCTCAATTCAACCCTTGTGACAGAACGAGTGACGACGTCGACGGTCTACACCTACTTTGCGCACTACTACGACTACCACAAGCTTGAAGTGACTTCGCGCATCGTTCCAAATCAATAGGCGGGCAACGTCTGAAACGCTTTTTTTAGCCAGGCAGTATGTCGCAGCAGCCAATACCTTCAGATGACGGACGATCCTTCCGAATTCCTTCAAGCGATCTCACACATACCTTAAGAATTAACTTCCTGGTCGTAGCTATTAGAAGTGAACATCAGAGCAATATGATCCATAATCAATATGCCGAGCACATGTGTCCGTCCAAACGATGATCGGCAGTGTTTGAGCAACTGTTGTTTCCTTTGATTTTGTCCCCGGAGTGACTTGGATCAGCCTGTTGCATGAGGCTGGAACCTGCCACCGCCTGTGATGCCTGTTGCCGTCGCTGATCGACAGGATCCGGCGCTGCAAAGAAGCAATCTTTGAGTTAGAAGGAGAGATCACGAAATTAGCTCCTGACGATGGGAGCAAATTGAAGAGGGAGATCAATGGCGCGATTCATATCCACAGAGCGGTCTTTTGCTTATCTGGGCAGGTTCGCAATAGCTGTCCGTAATCTCGGCTTTATGAATGCACTCCAGACCTTCAAGGCCATTCGAGGTGGTAAGGAACTGAGTGCGATCCGCGTGCCCCGCCTGGGACAGGAATTTTTCTTCCGCAGCGCTGAAGATAAAGGAGCTATCTCCCATCTCTTCTATCCAGGCACCCGCATCCTCGACACTCCGGAGTGTCCAGTGCGAACGATCGTGGATGCAGGTGCAAACATCGGAGTCGAGACTGTCCGCATGCTTCACTTTCATCCTGAAGCGACGGTGCTGGCGATTGAACCAGTTCGTGCCAATTATGAAATCCTTCAAAAGAACATCGCTGAGAAGAAGGAGCGGGTCAGCACTGTCATGGCCGGGCTCTGGTCAAGTAATACACGCCTGAAAGTCTTAAGCGGTTCCGGTAATGAGGCTTTTTCCGTGTGTGCCGCCGAAGCAGAGACAGCTGGCGAGATCGATGCCGTGACCATGCAGAGGGTGCTCTCTGAAGTGGGCGGCGAAATAGACATCCTTAAAATGGACATAGAAGGCGCTGAGTACGAAGTTTTCAGCAAGGATACTGAATGGGTCAATCATGTGAAAGCATTCGTGTTTGAATGCCCCGACCGTGATTATCCCGGGGCCGCCTTCCAGATCTTCCGCGCGCTTGCGCATCTGCCGCTCAGGACTTACATAAGTGGGGAAAATCTGGTGCTCATCAGAGAGGATACACACTGGGATATGGAGACGACGGCTTACCTGTAAAGCTACTTACGGGTTAGATCAATAGGTAAAGGTTGCAGTTCCAGGGGAGCTCGACAAACACCGCCTAAGTTGAAGAAGAATAGGACGGCGAGCCAGGTATGCAAATCGACAGCGAACAATGCCGATTGAGGACGTTTCAGCCTCGCTCATCGACAGGGGTCGCCAAAAGTGCAGGGCTGTAGTTTGGGTCATAGCCCTTCATGAAGCTATCTAAAGAAACTCACTCCTTCTTCAACTCCGGCAATTCCTTATAAATAAACTCCTGATCCTCCAACGCAAGTTCTCTCAGCAGCACCGGCTTGTCCTGAGGTCTGAGCCCTTTCTGGTTGATGCGGTTGATCAGGCTCCAGTTCTTGACCGGATGCTGCGGATCGGGGTCTGCCGGTTCCTTCGCGGGCAGATCGTAGCGTGTGAAATCGATCACCTTGCGCGGCGTCTCTTCCTGCCAGTCGCGCAGCAGCGCCAGCCGGAAATGGTGGTTCATGAACCATTCGATCTCGAGATAGTTATACGAGTCGCCCAGCCCCGACCCGCGTTCAAGAAAGTTATAGTGCCAGTCGTCGTTCGTCTTGTAGTGCTTGCGCCAAAGGCTGCCGAATTCGCCGAAGGTAATGAAATGCGTATCCGGCCATTGCTTCTTCGTGCCCGACACCCACATGTTCATGGCTGAGCACACCAGTTCCTGGCCGAACTCGTGCACCATCTCGGCCTCCCAGATGTTCGTCACCCAGCCAAAGCCATTGCGCTGAAAGCCTTCGTCGAAGTGGATCGAAGTCGTGTGCATCACCTCGCGATGTCCAAGATCAAGACCGTAACCGATATACGTTTCAAGTGGACCTACGCCGCGCCGGCTGTTGTAGCCGGTAATCTTCTGGCCGAGCGAACCAGCGCGACGTGCGCAGATGAAATCCATCGTCCAGCCGTCGAGGTTCACGCAGTCGATGAAGTCGGACGCACCCTGCGCCGGCTTGCAGAAATGTTCGGTCGATGGATAGAAGGGATAGGACGGCGACCCATCCGCGCCGCCGCCATCGACCGCATACTGGCTCCAGATGACGGCATGCGCAGTGTGAATATTTTCTTTCTCGGCGAGATATTGCAGAGTGTTCGCCGATAGAAAACCGCCCATGATGGCCTGCGGCCGGTAGCCATCGCCCACAAAATCCGTGATGATCTGAATCGCTTCTGTCATCTCGCGATTCACGCGTGCACGCGGCAGATACATTGCCGGAAAATAGCCGGGGAAGTAAGACACTTCATCGCCAAAAGTCTTCTGACATTCGACGGCGTAGGCGCGGATCTCACGATAATTCCTGCGCTTGTCTTCGAGAGCATTCAGCGTAAAGCCCCAGGTGAGCCGGCCATCGGGATTCGATCGCGCGAAGGCCTCACGCAGGGCCCGCACGCCCGCGAGTGTGTGCCAGGTGGATTCATCGCGGTCCATCAGCTTCACATCGCGCGACACCTCCCACGGCGTCGTGCGGATCACGATGCAGAGCGTGACATAGCGGTGGCCGAGCAGGGTCTGTGGGGCCCCGACTACCGAAGCAGGCAGCATCCTGCCCAATGCACCCAGAGAAGATTTTCCAGCCGCAAGCATGGCGGAGCCAGTGAGTAATGTGCGTCGATTCATGCGTGCCCTGTCAGCTTATTTCGCAAGCCATTCACCTGTCGTCGTTGCCCCACGATTGTCATCCTGGGCGGAGCGCAGCGTAGTGGAGAGATGACAAAATGCTGGCTCGCTTCAGATGACACAAGTTTTGGAGGAGATGGCAAAGTGTTTGAAGGCGATGGCTTCGGCCGGGATTGAAGAAAGTCGGGAAGGGCTGATTTCACTTTGTTGCCCGCAGCCGCTTTGCCAGTTCGACATGCCCTTTGGCTTCGGCATAATCCGCTGCGGTCTTGCCCTGGTCGCAGCGCAATGAAGGCTCAGCGCCCGCGGCCAGCAGCATCTCTGCCGCCGCAGTCTTCCCGGCAGACGCAGCCTGGTGCAGTGGTGTATACCCGCCCATCTGCGTCGCATTCACATGCGCGCCATGCTTCAGCAGCAGCGCGATTGATTCAGTGCTGTTACTCAGGGCAAGCGCCGCATGCAATGGTTGATTGCGCATAGCTGTCTTCGAGTATGTGTGCACATCCGCGCGGTGCGACAGCAGCAGCGCCACTGCATCTACTCCGCCGAAAGCAGCAGCAAGGTGCAACGGGGTCCAGCCATCGCTTGAGAACGTATGGATCAGGGCAGGGTCAGCCGACAGCAGTGCATTCAACCGCGTAAGATCGCCCACTGCGGCTGCTTCATGCACATCGATCGACTCGAGTCCGGAGAGCAGAAAATCCCGCACCACTGTCTGGCCGCTGTACACCGCCCATAGCAAAGCCGAGACACCCTGGGCGTCCCGGCTCCGTGCGATCAGCGGATCTTCTTTAACGTACTCGGCGATCTCGGTCGTAGCCCCGCGCCGCACCAGCGAAACAAAATGTTGGCTCACGTCCAAACTATATCTCTGCCCGGGAATGCGCAAAAGCGCAGGCTGTTGCCTGCGCCTGCAATGCAGCAAATTTCCACATGCCTGCCGTGGCCATTACGGCAGGCATGTGGTCCTCCAAACTACTGCGGGGAAACTACTGCCAGCTCCTTCCCATTACCTTTCCCGGATTGCGGAGAAGCCGGGTTGGCTGGAGGCACCGCCTGGGCGGGTTTAGACTGTACTGGCGCTCCTGGTTGCGGGCGCGTCGCATTCGAATAGATCCGGAACGTCACTTCGAGGTTCACCGCGACCGGTACAGGCTGGCCATCGCGCAGACCCGGACGAAACTTGGCGCGTTCGACTGCCTGCACTGCTTCTTCATCCAGACCGAAGCCGATAGGCCGGACAATCGCCACCTGGCTTGGTTCGCCCGATGCACCGACGATCGTCGAGAGCAGCGTCATACCGGCAATATTGGCTTTCTGCGCGTAATCATTCGATGCGGGATCAAGACTGCTCAACAAGCGCGGGGAGACCACGCCGCTGCCCGGGCGCAGTACAGAATTGTCCATGCGGGCTGTCTGGGATTTCCCTGCCTTGGTCGCAAAGTAGACCTGCCAGTAATCCGGCAGGGTCGCAATCACCGAATCATCAAGACCGGGCGCAAACACAACGTTAAGCGCCTTCGCTACCTGGATCCAGCTATCCTTCGGCAATAGGTGTACGGGCTCGACCGGCATCTTCGCAAGGCTCGCTGCAGAAGCCTGCGATGTTAGATCCGGCTTGGCAGTGCTGGCCTGGTCATCAAATGTCACGTCGGGCGGATTTGCCACACCTGATGTTTCACTTGATGCGGGAGCCGCAGCGGGCGCCGGCATGCCCGGTTTCACAGGTGCAGCCAGGGCAGCCTTTTCCTTCTCGAGATCCTTCTTCTTCTTTTTCTTTTCCGGTTCAATCACCAGCCGGTCAATTGTAATTTCGACTGGCTTCTTCGAAACCCTGATGCGTTCGAATGGCTTGCTGTCGTCCTCGTACGGCAGTCCGCCGAAAAAGTGCAGGCCGATGCGGTCCGCTTCAATCACGATCGACTTCTTGGTCGCGTGCACCTTCTTGACTTCAAGACCGGACAGGGTAAATGAACCTTTCTGCGGAGCTCCGACTATCCTGCCGTTCGTGTCGAACTCCAACTTGTCGTCAAGATAGAAGCCGCGGAGAAAGAAGAATTTTCCTTCCAGCTTCTGATCGATCTCCTGCTCCGTCGTCGCGGGCCCGAATGCAGGGGCGACCGGCTTGACGACAGGCGTGTCGGCGCGGCTGATGGTAGCAAGAGAAAGTGGAGCCAAAGCCAGTGCGGCAGCAGCGAGGCTGAAGAGTAGACGGCGCGACAAAGAGCTGGCAGTGTACATGGATAACCCCTCGGCAACAGGCCAGCGACACTTGAGATACAGCGCATGCCCATGCGGAATCGCTCTGGACGCCACGGCACGCGAAGTCCGGCCCTCGTTGCTGATCCCTATCTAATACCGGTGGGAGTGACGAAGGAATGTCTCGAACGAAGGCGACGCATACAACTTTGGTGGAGATTTTGCTTTTTGAGGCAGACAGCAGTGACTGCGCGAAGCCGATGGGCTACCGCCGCAAGACGACCATCGGCACACCAGCCTTTGGACGCAACGAGATCGCGGGCTGCACCGCAATCTCTGCTTTCGCATCAGCCGTCGGCGTCAGCTTCCAGTTCTGCGCGATGGTTGCCAGCACCAGCACACCTTCCATCCAGGCCAATCCTTCAGCGATGCACTGGCGAGAACCGGCAGCAAAAGGGAAGTACGCGAAGCGTGGCCGGCCTGCTTTGTTCTCCGTAGAGAAGCGTTCCGGATCGAAGCGCAACGGGTCGTCATAGAAACGCGCATCGCGATGCACACAGATCTGCGGAGCAAGCAGGATTGCTCCGGCAGGGATGTGATAGCCGGCAATGTCGTAGGGGACTGCGCATGTCCGCGCTGTTACCCAGACTGGCGGATAGAGCCGCATCGCTTCGGCAAAGACCATCTCTGCGTACCGCAGCCTGGGATAGTCATCGGCGACTGGTGTACGGCCACCTAGAACAGCCGCGCTTTCCGCATGCAGCCGATCCTGCATCTCCGGATGCTTACCGAGCAGCCACAGGGCAAAGCTGAGCGCGTTCGCTGTCGTCTCATGGCCGGCCAGCAGTACAGTCGTGCATTCATCATGCACCTGCTGATCGGACATCGTGCCGCCTGCGGCTACGCCGGCGCTCTGCTCGCCTTCTGTATCGACAGACTCAAGCAGCATCGACAGCAGGTCGCCGCGATCGCCCGGAGATGCGCGGCGTTCTCGGATCATCCTGTAGATCAGTGCATCCAGCTCTGCCTGCCCCGCGCGAATGCGCCGCATCGCCGGCAGTGGCGACTTCTGCAGTTGTTCCGAAAAAGGCAGGAGCGCAAGTGGCAGGAAGCTCATGAATGCGTTGACTGCGGTCTCGACCTTCTTCACGTCGGCCTTCACGTCCACATCAAACAGGCATTTGCCGACGATCAGCAGGGCCAGCTCCAGCATCTGCCCATGCAGATCGATGGTTGCGCCATTCTGCCATTGGCCGGTCATTCGTTCGGCGTAGCTGCCAATCACCTCGCCGTAGGCGGCAATACGCTTGCGATGAAACGCAGGCTGCGCGAGCCGTCGCTGACGCATGTGCAGCGGTTCCTCGCTGGTTAGCAGACCCTCACCCAGTACACTTTTCGCGCGCTGCATCACGACGCCGCGATGATGCTTCGCAGCGTCTTTCAAAAAGTAGTCGGCAATCAGATCAGGATGATTCAGCTGGTAGATATGCCGTGTCGCCGCCATGTAATGCACCAGGTCGCCATGCTCTGCTGCGCACGCCTGCATATAGTCGATAGCACTCTGGCGGAAGATTCTTCCATTCAGAATGCGGCTCACCAGGGTGGGACCCGGCGGATAGCGTCTGGTCTTCGATGCATTCGATCGGGCGGGCTCGAGACGAAGGGGAACAGTAGCCATGGGTCTTTACCTGTCGTCAGTCTAGTGGATGGCACAACACTTCAGACCAGCCGCGTGGCTGCCCCTGCGATCGACTTTGATGACAGGCAGGTGAACATCGCCATGTTTCAGCCTCCAGCCAACAACCCGACCGTCTTCATCCACCGGCTCCATCGTACGATGGAGGTACTCGGCCCTAATCCAATGCGTCCCGGCGGTCGTTGACCGGGACTGGAGCTTCGTACTTATGATGGAAAAGATCGTCGATGGACGAACGGACCTGGTCTTTGAATATCTCGCGGAAAGCTACGCTGCTACCGCCAGGGACGCAGCCGGCGTCTCGCTCATCCAGTGGTGCGCCTACTACGGCGACGTCAGCGCGATCAAATACCTGCTGGCGAATGGTGAATCACGATCGGCCCTGGCAGGAGAATTGAATGCCGCAGCCTTCCATGGCCACTGGCGCCTCACTCAATTCCTGGTTGAAATCGGTGAAGATGTAAACCATGCGCAGCCGGATACGGGTGAGACACCCCTGCATGCCGCTTTGTGCAAGAGCAGTCCAAGTCACGATCGTGTGGTCAAGATCCTGCTGGCCGGCGGCGCTGATCCAAACGCCGTTACCCATCCCGGCATACCCACCGGCGCGTTCATGCGCGATGCGCGTACACGCGGAGGAACACCGCTTCACCGGGCTGCAGCCGTGGCCAGCGAAGAGGCCATTCAACTGCTGCTGAACGCGGGTGCGCGGAAGGACGCGAAGGATGTCCATGGAGATTCGCCCCTGTCCTGGGCAAGCTGGCACCTGCGGCCGGATTCGATCCTGAGAATGCTCTGCTACGGCGGCTTCTCCATCAACCCGGCCCGCCAGCCGATGGAGATTAACCTTCTCGGCGAACCTCACGTCCATAATTAAGACCGATAGCCGCAAATTGCTCGACGGAAAACGATCGCTTGACGGATGACGATGACGCCTGCACAGACCATTCCTGTTCTCACCACGGACCGTCTACTCCTGCGACCGCTGCAGCTCGCGGACGCCGAGCAGACGCAGCAGCTTTTTCCGCAATGGGAAGTAGTGAAGTTTCTGAATGCGTCCGTCCCCTGGCCGTATCCACCGGATGGCGCTCTCAGCTATGTCAGGGATATCGCACTGCCTGCAGTCCTTCGGGGAGACGAGTGGTACTGGACTCTCCGCCTGAAAGAACATCCTGAGAAATTGATCGGCCTCATCAGTCTGAAAAAAGGCGAGCAGGAAAATCGAGGCTTCTGGCTCGGCCTCCCATGGCGGGGCAATGGACTGATGACTGAAGCCGTCATTGCTGCGAATGATTACTGGTTTGAGGTACTCGGCTTCAACGTCATGCGTGTGCTCAAGGCCGTCGCCAATGTGGAATCGATACGTATTTCCGAAAAGACCGGTATGCGGAAGGTCTCGAGTGAAGAGAGAGACTTTGTCGGCGGCCGCTTTCTCGCTGAGACGTGGGAGATGACCGCAGAAGAATGGCGCGCCGCCAGGGACATCCTCGTAAAACAGGCGCAGGATCGCAGTGAATAGCAGGCTCGCAGTTTAGAAATGACGAGCCGCCTACTGCCCTGAGTAATAGCCGTCCCGCGTCTGCACGATCAGCTTCTTCTGTTTAGGAATCGAAAGATCAACGCGGTGGTAGCCGCTTGACGCAGCCCTGGGATTAGGAGTGTAGCCCAGCCGGTACTGCGAACGCAGTTCTTCCGCAATTTGCGCATAAATGGTCGTGAAGGTCTCTTTCCCTTTCACCTCAAACATGCGTCCGCCGGTTTCGGCTGCCATTTGTTCCAGAATCTTCCTGCCGTCTACGTGCGATTCACCACCGCCTCGTTGACCGCCGCCGGGAAAGCCTCCGCCTCGTCCACCTGGGAATCCGCTGCCGTACCCGCCATACGCTCCATGGCCGCCGCCGTGCCCGTCTCCCTTGAAATAGATGGCGTAGACGACCGTCTCGCTTTTCTGCGCTGCTTCGATCGCGCTCGCCAGTGTCTCCTTGCTGCCGCGGTCTTCGCCGTCCGTCAGCACTACCAGGGCCTTGCGCCCGTGTTGCTTCTGCATGAGCTCGTCGCCGCTCAGGAATACCGCGTCATAGAGTGTCGTGCCGCCCCCATGCCCACGGCCGCCGCGCCTGTGTCCACCCTGTTGACCGTACCCGCCGTTGTCCGGGCCATTCTGCTGTGCATCCTCCTGCTGTTCATCTTTCGGCGGAGTACCGATCAGGTTAAGTGCTTCGCGCAACCTGGCACGCGAAGACGTCAGACCTCGCAGCAGTTCGGTTTCATGAGCGAACTGGATCAGGAACGCCTGGTCGGGTGTACGGCTGGCAGAGCCTTCCTTCGTGTTTCCTGCTGCAGCCGCGGGAGCCTCGGGCAGCGGCCGCAGCATCTGCTCCAGGAAGGATTCGCTGGCGGACCGCTCGTCTTCAAGCGCACTCCGTACCGACCCGCTGACATCTACAAGCAGACCGAGGGTCAGCGGCAGATCGCTGTCACGATCGAAGTACCGGATCGTCTGTGGATCACCGTCGACACTCAGCGCGAAGTCTGTCCTGGACAGGTTCTGCACGATACTGCCTTTCTTGTCCCGCACGATCACCGGCAGGCTGACCAGTCGCGCGTCGACTGAAATGGTGCCGGGAGCAGGATCAGCTGCGGCAGTCGTCTGCTGTCCGAAAAGGTGCCCGAATGACCCGGCCGACAGCACAACGAGGAGCAACAGAAAGCCGGATCGCGGAAGCCCACACATGGCCACATAGACGACGCTGAACTGTCCAGGTTGCAGTTGGAAACTACGAGAAGCGATCTGTACTTTGCCTGGTAAACGTCCCGCGCCGATCCTCTACTCTAGATTGCGGCCAACCCGGGTTGCCTTTTCCGCCTCAAAGCTCCTGTTTGCCGCATTCCTCACGGAAAGAGTGAAGAACGGAAATAGAGGAGCTTATGAGAAAACTTATTGCTGGTGCATTGATCGCATTGGGCGCGTTGAGTGTGAGTGCCGGAGCCAGGGCCGCGGATACGGACACAGCCAAGCTGGATCAACGCATCAATGCAGCACACGCCGTTCTGCACGAACTGATGGCAACACCGGACAAGGGCATTCCGCTGCAGATTGCAGCCAAGGCCACCTGCGTAGCCGTCGTTCCCGGTTTCAAGAAGGGTGCATTCCTGGTAGGCGCGCAGTATGGCCAGGGCGTCGCGACCTGCCGCACTGGACGCGGCTGGAGCGCACCGGTATTCATTCAGCTCACGGGTGCAAGCTTCGGCCTGCAGGCCGGTGGCCAATCGACCGACCTGGTGATGGTTGGCGTGAACCACAAGAGCATGGATGACATGCTGAAGAACAAGCTGAAGCTGGGCGGAGACGTTGCTGCCTCCGCAGGTCCGGTCGGTCGTAATTCACAGGCAGGCACTGACATCCTGGCCAATGCGGAGTTCCTTACCTACTCGCGCAGCAAGGGCCTTTTCGCCGGCGTGGATCTGACTGGCGACGTCGTCAACCAGAACCAGGACGACACGCGCACCTATTATGGTGGCGACGTGCCTTACCAGAAGATCCTGAGCGGCAGCGTACCGACTCCGGCCTCGGCCAGGCACTTCATCTTCACCGTCAACCAGATGTTCCGTCGCGGCAAGGTAGTAGCAGCGCAGTAACAGCAACTGCAAATGGATCAACCCAAGGGCCAGCGCAAGCTGGCCCTTCTGCATGACCGCGAAGCAGCGTGGTAGGCCTGATATGCACGTTCGAGCAGGGTCACGTTACCTATGGTGTATCCGCTGGCGGTGCACGCTGCCACTAAATAGGTATGTCGTATAACCCCCATTCTTCCTATCTTTACCACGTAAGCACCGTGCCATCTGCGACTTTCGCGATGAGCCGGGCTACGTCAGCATCCGATGCCAGCGGTGCTGTGGAGGAAAAATTGAAACGATTATCTGCTTTGCTCCTCGGCGTGTTGCTTCTCTCCCCATTGGCCGGTGCAACCAGTCTGCCTTCCGCAGGTGTTCGCCCAACGCCGGACACCCCAATCGACCCTATGCCGCCGTTTCCTCTTCCTGTTCCGCCGATAGGGCCGATCGGCCTCTAACGCTCCAGTTTGTAGAGGGCTTCCTTATCGAGGATCGCCTGCATTGAGAAAGATTTAAAACGCCGGCAGTCTGAAGGTTCTGCCCAAGGAATAATGACCATGTCGAATCGCTGTCGTTCTGCTCGACCGACCCCGCAAACTCCGGTTGACCCAAAACCTCCTCTGCCAAAACCTCCGAATCAGCGCCGGGTGTGATAGAAATTTTCTGGGAGTGAAGGATGCCGTTGAGCCTCTGGAGTGTGGTGCTTTGGGTTTCAGGATTCGCTCTGAACCTGGCGCTGTTCGCCATCCTCCTTTATAAGAAGCGCTATCGGACGCTTCCCATATTTACGACGTTGATCGGGCTCGATGCTCTTCAGACAATCATCCTCTTCCTTACCCATCGCTATGCCTCACAGAACATGTATGCCTATGCGTGGTACAGCAGCGATGCCATCGATGCGGTCCTGCATGTGCTGGTCATCTGGGAGGTCGCGCGGATCCTCATCGAGCACCACCTCGGCCTCCGTCTGCATGACGAGATCCGCAGTCACTGGACTGCCTTCTTGGGCATGGGTGTGTTGAGCGTGTACTTTCTTACGTACCCCACCAACACTGCTTCTCACCTTGAGTCGATCGTTCTTCGCCTCGGCCAGGTCTCAACGGTCGGCGTGGGCGGCCTGTTGCTGATGGTTCTCGGGCTTACCTTCTTCTTCCGGGTGAAAGTCCGCGTGCATGCCCAGGCAGTCGTTTACGGACTGGCCCTGTATACGTTCGGCAAGTTCATCATGCAAGGGGCTGTCGTCCTGCTTGGCACGGATATCATCACCGAGTCCAACGACTGGCTCCGTCCGGTGTATCACGTCACTCTTCTGATATGGATTGTCTGCCTCTGGCGAAAGGAGCCGGAGCGGGTTTTCAGCGACAAGATCTATACACTGGTGCGCCAGGGTCGTGCAGGAATCAATCCAGCAGTGCCAGCTTCGTTCATTCGCGAACAGGAAGAACGCAGGAGCCATCTGGTCTACTCTATCCAGGAGCAGGATGAACCGGCGGAGGCCTTGAAACGGAAAGCCGCCGGCTAGGTCATCCGCCGCCGCACCGGCCCAGCAACTCCAACCTGACCATCAGTGGCAGGTAGGGCCGGCTCATCTTCTTATCTTCATTGACTCTTCCAATTTGCTGAGCTATTCTGTAATCCTTGCGCAGTGCTGCGTTTGCCTTCCTGTGCCCTTTCAGCGGGTCCGGGTGGAAGGCGAACCGGCCGGCCGTAAATGGCCGGGCTCTCAGAAGTTGGCCTGTGCGACTCACGCGATCTAAAGCAGTTGGCCGTGAAGAGTTGAACGCACGTCGTATACCGTGTGAACGGGCTGCGCGTTGCTAATGTTTTTGTACTACCGGCGGGTTGAAGTATCAGAGAGCAAGTTGAGCAAAAACGTTCTCACAGAGAACGTTTTGGAAAGACAAGAGAACCAATACGATGTCGACCTACATTCCAAGCGCGAAAGAGATCACACGCAAGTGGTTCCTTGTCGACGCATCGGGCAAAACCCTTGGACGTCTCGCGACCGAAGTCGCCAGCATCCTCGCGGGCAAGCGTAGCCCCAAGTACACGCCTTATATCGATATGGGCGACCACGTCATCGTCGTCAATGCCGAGAAGATCGTCCTGACCGGCCTCAAGTCGAGCCAGAAGCTCTATCGTCGCTACACCGGCTTCCCTGGTGGCCTTCGCGAAGAGTCGTTTGTGCGCCTGCTTGAACGGCGTCCGGAAAAGATTGTCGAAGAAGCTGTTGAAGGCATGCTGCCCAAGACCAAGATGGGCCGCCAGATGGCGACCAAGCTCCAGGTCTACCGCGGACCGAAGCATCCGCACCAGGCACAGCAGCCAGTTGCGCTGGACTTCGAAACCCGTAACGGCCAGAAAAAGGCCAGCTAGATTTTCGAAGATGCGGGTCTCTCCACTTCGGTCGAGATGACTGGTCACGAAGCGACACGCAAGCGTTTTTACAAGCTTAAGGAAGAGTTCAAGAGATATGGCAGATTCAGTCCAGTATTACGGAACAGGCCGCCGCAAATCGGCGATTGCGCGTGTATTCCTTCGCCCCGGCGCCGGCAACTACATGATTAACCGCAAGCCCTACGAGACCTACTTCGTCACCGAACAGCAGCGCGTATCAGGCAAGCGGACGTTAATCCTTACCGAGTTGACCGGCACGTTTGACGTGGTCGCGACCGTCAAGGGCGGCGGCGTTTCAGCACAGGCGGACGCAGTCAAGATGGGCGTTGCCCGCGCACTGCTCGAGTTCAATCCTGAGCTGCGCAAGACTTTGAAGAGCGAAGGCCTGCTGACCCGCGACGCCCGCGTGAAAGAGCGGAAGAAGTACGGTCAGAAGGGTGCTCGCGCACGCTTCCAGTTCTCCAAGCGCTAGAACGCTCATGAACTGGCTTTACAGGTTCTGCCTGGGCATCGTTTTGACAGTGCACGGGCAATCCAGTGTATGTAGTTAAATCTCCCTGGCAACAGGGCTGAATTCTTCACTGTTACGAAACAGTGGGAATGCAAATCAACGAGGAGGTCGTTTGGCCACTATCACTATGAAGGAGCTGCTCGAAGCTGGTGTTCACTTCGGGCATCAGACGAAGCGCTGGAACCCCAAGATGAAGGAATACATCTTTGGCGAGCGCAACGGCATTTACATCATTGACCTGCAGAAGACCCTCAAGATGTTCAAGGAAGCCAGCAAGTATGTGACTGACCTGACATCCACGGGCAAGGTAATTCTGTTTGTCGGCACCAAGAGACAGGCCCAGGATGCGATCGCGGAAGAAGCGACCAAGTGCGGCATGTTCTATATCAACCAGCGCTGGCTGGGTGGTTTGCTGACCAACTGGGTGACCGTGCAGAAGTCTGTGAAGCGCCTTCAGGAACTGGACGAGATGGCAACAGACGGCCGCTACGAACTACTGACGAAGAAGGAAGTCATCAAGCTCGAGCGCGAACGCAAGCACCTGCAGGCCAACCTGGCCGGCATCAAAAACATGCGCCGCCTCCCCGATGCGCTGTTCATCGTCGATTCGAATAACGAAGCCATTGCTGTGGCCGAAGCCCGCAAGCTCGGCATCCCGGTGGTCGCGGTGGTCGATACCAATTGCGATCCAACCGTCGTCGATTACGTAATCCCCGGCAACGATGACGCCCTGCGCGCCATCCGCCTGTTCACGTCGAAGATCTCTGATTCGATCGCAGAAGGCGTCCAGATGGCGACCGACAAGCAGTATGCTGACTCGATTGCCGGTGCTACTGCTATCAACGCACAGGTCCATGAAGGTCAGCTCGAGTCTGGTGCTGATGTTGAAGGCGCAGAGGGCATCCAGGCTGGTGCGCTGCCTGATGAAGATCCGGCGGCCGATGAATCTGTTGACCTGGAAGCAGTTCTAGGCGGCGGCATCCGCAAGGCCCCGGCGGCAGTCACCGCAGCCGATGAGCCCGAGGTTGCAGCAGGCCACTAAGCTACGCAGTTCGTGCATTCAGAAACACGACCAGGGCGTGGCTGCAATTTGTGGCCACGCCTTTATTGTCTGCAGAGCTTCAGCTGCGAGTGAGTTCTGCGTAACGCAAGAATCAAGAAGTTAAAAAGGATTACTCCGATGTCGACAACTACAGACAAGATTTCCGCCACCCAGGTAAAAGAACTTCGCGAAAAGACCGGCGCGCCCATGGGCGACTGTCTCAAGGCCCTGCAGGAAGCTAAGGGCGATATGGAAGAAGCTGTCGTCGTACTGCGCAAACGTGGCATGGCCTCGGCTGCCAAGAAGGCATCGCGTTCGACCAGCGAAGGCGCTGTCAGCACTTACATTCATGCCGGCGGCAAGATCGGCGTGATGGTCGAAGTGAACTGCGAGAGCGATTTCGTTGCCCGCACCGAAGACTTCCAGGAACTGCTGAAGGACATCGCCATGCACATTGCCGCGACCGATCCGCGGTATGTGCGTCGCGAAGACGTGACCGCAGCCGACATGGAACGCGAGAAGGATATCTACCGTTCGCAGGCAGCAGCGACGGGCAAGCCGCCTGCCGTCGTCGAGAAGATCGTCGAAGGCAAGATGAGCAAGTTCTACGAAGAAGTCTGTCTGCTCGATCAGCCGTTTATCAAGGAGCAGTCCGTCACCATCAAGGACATGATCGCGACCAAGATCGGCAAGCTCGGCGAGAACATCGCTGTCAGCCGCTTCGCCCGCTTCAAAGTCGGCGATAACAATTGGACCGTCGCGCAGACCAAGTACGCGACCACTGAAGAGTAGGTTGATTTAGTAGTAAACAAAGCCCGGGGCGAAAGCTCCGGGCTTTTCCGTGGATAACAGTCTTAGTTGCTGCGCCTGATTAGAAAGCCTTGAATGCTGACCTTTCATAGTTCCAAAACACTGCCTTGGAGTGCCAATCGTAAATCCAAACTCTCTCAAACTGACTCTGCTGAACTAGCTGCTCGGTACTCTCACGATTCCTAGCTAGATGTTCGAAGATGGCCGCTTTCGTTGCTTCGTCTGGATAGTGTGTCCAGTAATAAAGCAGCAATTCAACTGGTGCTCCATTGGTGGGATACGTCTTATCCTTTTTAGAGGCCAAAATACAGGTGAGGGGATCAAGCAGCGAAACTCTAGACCCCGTCGCTGACCTCTGCCTCTGTGAAACAGAGATGCTTTCTGCGAGCTCCTTGGATACGATTTCGCCTAATTCGAAGTATGAATCACAGTTGTTGATTAGCAACCGGATGTCCGGAAGTGGCGGATTCTCATTAGAGTGAGCGAACGGATCCGAGACAAGCTTGCGAGTTCTGGAGAATTCAATGAATATTTGGCTTTCTCTCGCCTGCTTTTTCTGATCGGGATTTAGTCTGGTCCAAGCTGCCAGTACCTCCGGCTCCCCGGTAGCAGTCGCTCCCGGTTCAACGGCTAGCCGGACAAATGTTTCAACCTGAAGATCCATATCAACGAGTCTGCCTTCATACCCGGAAATTGAACATCAGGAGACGTGAACGTCCGGATTCCATCCGCATGTACGAGGATATTATTCGTTCTGACAATGGCATGAACAGGTCGGACAGCATGCTAATTCGCTTCGCGCACCCAACACTGCTGACACCATGCTGTCAGCAGCACTCTTCTACCTTCTGC
The DNA here is from genome assembly GCA_963692885.1 of Acidobacteriaceae bacterium. Lineage (GTDB taxonomy): Bacteria > Acidobacteriota > Terriglobia > Terriglobales > Acidobacteriaceae. Next base: position 3,648,050 of record OY843586.1, on the reverse strand, counting down.
ATACAGCAGCAAATACAGGAGGGAAAGCTGATGTCCACCCAAACACTTCCAGCGAGCAAGCCGGCAGTCGAACCGCAGGCAAGAGAAGCGCAGCGCAACAGCCGTGTCGTCTGGTTCGAGATTCCTGTTGCCAACATGGAGCGGGCGCAAAAGTTCTACGAGACTATCTTCAGAACCCGGCTCACACTGGCAGTTTTCGGTGACGAGCGGATCGCTGTCTTCCCGTATACAGCGCCATCCATCAGCGGCTGCCTGATCGAGGCCGCCAGCCTCAAGCCCGGTCACGGAGCACTGCCGGCATTGAATGCCGATCCGTTTCTGGATTCGGTGCTCGACCGGGTCGAAGCAGCCGGCGGCAGCATCGTCCATCCGTATACCGAGCTGCCCGATGACATGGGCTGCTTTGCCCGCATCCAGGATACGGAGGGGAACCTGATCGGCCTCCACGCCATGCAGTAGGGAGTTGCCAGGCGCATGTTTCAGCCTGAGACATGGGCCACGGCGGTAGTTGCTGGCGAGACAAACATAGCTCCTTCGGCTTCGCTCAGGATGACCCATCTGAAAGGGTTCGTCCTGAGCGAAGCAGCTGCGGATGGAAATGCAGATCTCTCCATTACGCTGCGCTCCGGTCGAGATGACAAGGGTAGCGCTGGCTTCATCCGGGATGACGATTCTGTTCTTGTTGTAGCGTGGACGACATGAGGCGCGCCGACAGGCTATTTCAAATCGTTCAGTTGCTGCGCGGCAGGCGGGTCGTCACCGCCGCCCAGCTCTCTGCCGCGCTCGGCATCTCGGCGCGCACGCTCTACCGTGATATCCGCGACCTGTCTCTCTCCGGCGTGCCGATCCTGGGCGAAGCGGGCGTAGGGTATCGGATGGGCGCGGGATTCGAGATCCCTCCCATCATGTTTACCTATGACGAAGTCGAAGCCCTGGTCGCCGGCATCCGCGTCATGGAGAGCTGGGGCGGCCCCGGCCTCGCCAGTGCCGCACGTTCGGCGCTTGAGAAGATCAGGCACGCGCTGCCCGAAAATCGCCGGCAGGAGATTGCCACAGCCCCTCTCTACGCGCCCGGGTACCACATACCAGCCAACACCTATGCCTTCCTCGATCCCATCCGCAAGGCCATTGCCGACAAGTGCAAGGTCCACCTTTGTTACCGTAATCTGCAGGAGATGGAAAGCGAGCGAACGGTTCACCCGCTGGGACTCGCTTTCTGGGGCAAACAGTGGACGCTGCTCGCCTGGTGCGAAATCCGCGACGGTTTCCGCACCTTCCGGCTGGACCGGATCACCTCTCTGGACGTAGTGAATGAGCGCGTTTCAGACGATCCACTCAGGTCGCTGGCCGAGTTCATACGGCAGGCCGAGCGCGCTGCGGAGTAAGGCTGTCGGGAACCTCGATGAGTGGCATCGCGGAATATTTCCAAAGAATTGCGTCAAAATCCTTCATGGATGCTTCCAACAGTCATGCACAAACTGGCGGCGAGAGCGTTCACCGTGTTCCTTGCCGCTGCCTGCTGGGCACTTCTAGCTGTTGGCTCCATCCATGCGCAGGGATTCGCCTTCACCAACGGTGACCTCGCAGCGAACAACTGTAAAGCTGCATCCGCGGAGGAGCGCGCAGCTGCCGTCACTCTTGCGCAGGCTGCACTGCCGCGTCTTCCTCATCCCATGGTTCACCTTCACACCGATGGCCTGCTGCCCCACCAGGGTGCGCGTGATGAAAGCGTGAATGCTGAGCGGGACTGGGATGCGGCGCGTGATCTAGCTGTCGGCTATTGTGTGACCGGCGATCCGGTGTATCTTACGCACGCCGAGGCGATCCTTTCCGCATGGCTCAGGACCTATCAGCCTGACTTCAACCCGGGCGACGAAGCAAATCTTGAACAGCTCTTTCTGGCAGCCGACATCATCGACAGTGCCATGCCCGCACCGCTGCTCGCGCAGTGGCAGGGGTTCGCCTCGCGCCTGAGCGCTGGCTATATAGCCCAGATTGACCGCCACGCCGCGGATGCTGACAACCGCCAGAGCACGCGCATCAAGCTTGCGACCATGGCGGCCTACGTGGTCGCGGATACGGGCGCCATCGGTCATCTTGAATCGGCGTTCACCGCGCAGTTGAATGGCAATATTCAATCCAATGGGTCAACCACCGACTACGACAAGCGCGACGCACTTTACTACGTAGTCCGCGATCTGCAGCCGATGGTTACCGCAGCTCTCGCCGCACATGACCATGGTGAAAACTGGTACGGCATCACGGCGCCGAGTGGCGTCACGCTGCAGTCTGCGCTCGCCTGGCTGAATACTTATGCCACGGGCGCGGACACGCACCAGGAGTTTACGCGCTCCGGTGTCGCGTATGATTTTGATCGGCGCAATGCCGGTCTTGAAGGCTTCAGCGGGACCTGGTCGCCCGGTGGTTCCGCGCAGCTCTACCTGTATGCCAGCGCGCTCGATCGACGGTGGGCAGACCTGGCTCAGCAACTTGGCGGCACACCAAAGCTATGGCAGCGTCTGGCCATGGGTATGTCTTGATCGAATGTAGTCGGATACAGCTCGCGGTAGAATTCCCTTGAAGGATACCTTTACCAAGATGCAGATCTCTCGCACCAGCACTTTCGTCGCCGGCCTGACTATCGCCCTGGCAAGCCTTTCGGCATCAGCTCAGATGAAGGACATATATCCGGATACTCCTGATGCCAAGCCGGAGATTCATGCCGCTCTGCTCAAAGCTCAGCAGGAACATAAACGCGTGATCCTGGACTTCGGTGGCAACTGGTGTCCCGATTGCCACGTACTCGACACCTACTGGCACCAGGCGCCGAACGATAAGCTGCTGAGCGACAACTTCGTGCTGGTTGATGTCAATATCGGCCGGTACGACATGAATACCGACGTAGCGGAGAAGTATGGCGTCCCGCTCAAAAAAGGCGTACCCGCTGTTGCCGTTCTAGCGCCGAATGGAAAAGTCCTCTACGCGCAGACAGCCGGTGAATTTGAGAACATGCGACACATGGAAGCGCAGTCTGTGACAGATTTCCTGAACCAATGGAAGGCGAAGCACTGACCTTCGCTGATCACTGGAGCACGGTAAACTCGGCCTCGTTTGTCGAGGCCGAGTTGCCGCCCACCCATACCTTGAAGGTTCCCGGTTCGACCACGCGCTTCAAGGCAGCGTTGTAAAAAGCGAGGTCGTTGAAGCCAAGCGTGAAGCTGAGATGCTTCTGCTCTCCTGGCGCGAGTTCCACCCGCTGAAATCCTTTCAGTTCGCGCACCGGCTGCTCCACACTTGCCACCATGTCGCGCACATACAATTGCACGACTTCTGCACCGGCCACGCTGCTCGTGTTCTTCACGTCGACACTGACTTCAACTCTACCGACTTCGCTGCTTGAACCCATCGTATGTTTCACGGCCGGCGTACTGTAGCTGAAGCGTGCATAACTCAGTCCCCACCCGAATGGGTACACGGGTGCGTTGGTCTCGTCGATGTAGCGCGAGAGATAGCGCTCCTCGGCATTGGTCGGTGGATGGGTCAGGTCGGCATCGCCGGCAGGCCGTCCTGTCGGTAACTGTGCCAGGTACAAAGGCTCCTGCCCGACAGATTGAGGAAACTCGACCGGCAACCTGCCGGAGAAATTTGCGTCCGCTCCGTTTGCATCCTTGCCAAAGAGCGTATCGACAATGGCTGTGCCCGCTTCCATCCCCGGAAACCATGCTTCGACGATCGCCGGTACATGCGCCGCAGCCCACGGAATGGCCGGAGGTCTTCCGCCAAAGAGAATCAGCACTACCGGCTTACCCGCCGCAGCCACTGCTTCGAGCAGTTCTTCCTGGTTGCCCGGCAGGGAAAGCCGCGTGCGTGAGGATGCCTCGCCTGTATTGTCAGCTGGCTCGCCCAGAGCAAGCAGCACCACGTCCGCCTGCTTCGCCTGTGCTACTGCATCGGCGAAGCCACCGGTTGAGGTCCCGGTTGCATCGGTGCCTTTGGCATAGAGCAGGGTCTCAGCCGGCAGCCGCTTTGCCAGCGCCTGGCGCAGCGTCACGGCATCTTTCGCATCTCCACTCGCCGCCCATGAGCCGAGCATGTCGTGCTGCGAATCAGCGAGTGGACCGATCAGTGCAATCTTCATCTGCTTCTTCTTGTCAGTCTGTAAAGGCAGGAGCGGCCCCGAACCCTGCAGTGCCTCATTTTTTAATAGAACCAGGCTTTCTTCCGCGGCCTTGCGCGCGAGTAGGCGCTTCTCATCGGTCGCGACATACGGCCTGCCATTTTCAGGAGCATAGGGATGATCGAAAAGTCCCATCGCAAACTTGACGCGCAGGATGCGGCGCACGGCTTCATCGACCACCGGCAGCGGCAGCTGGCCACTCTGCACCAGCGCAGGGATGCGCGTGAGATACAGGTCGCCCTCCATGTCCATATCGACGCCGGCCGTCAACGCCTTGCCGGCGGCTGCCGCGCCATCGGCCGCAATGCCATGCTTCAGTAGCTCAGATACGGCGCCGTAGTCGCTGACGACCAGGCCATCGAAGCCCCACTCTTTGCGCAGGATCTGTGTAAGCGTGAAGGGATTGGCTGTGGCCGGCACGCCGTTGAGTGAGTTGAAGGAACTCATCACTGTTGCTGCGCCCGCTCCATCGCCGGTATCGATAGCCGCCTTGTAGGTCGGCAGATAGGTCTGCCGCAATTGCAACTCAGACATGTCGACTGCGTTGTAATCACGCCCGGCCACCGGTGCTCCATAGGCGGCAAAATGTTTCACGCAGGCCGCGACTGCATCGGGCGAGGACAGATCGTTGCCCTGGTAGCCGCGCACATAAGCTTTCGCCATTGCGCTGCCCAGCACCGGATCTTCACCGGCACCCTCAATCATCCGCCCCCAGCGCGCGTCCCGTGCAATGTCGACCATCGGCGAAAAGACCCAGTTCACACCATCTGCGCGCGATTCCACGGCCGCGACATGCGCTGTCTGCTCGACCAGCGCCGGATCAAAACTTGCAGCCAGGCCGAGTGGTACAGGAAACGTCGTGCGGTCACCATGCACGACGTCCAGGCCGAAGAGCAGCGGGATATGCAGCCGCGACTTCTCCATGGCGATATGCTGGTAGTGATTGGATGTCGCAGCATCGGTTACGTTTAAGAGAGAGCCCAGTTCGCCCTTCTGCACCATCAGGTCATAATTCTCGCGATGGGTTCCAGGCCCGGTCGCAACGCCTGCGGTAAACTGGTTCAGCTGCCCCGCTTTCTCAGCCAGCGTCATCTGGCTGAGCAGTGCTTCGACCTTCTTATCCAGTTCCTTGCCTGTTAATTGCGCATTGGGATGGTTCACCAGAGGAGCAGGCGGTGGACTCGCATGCTTCGCGGCAGCATGGCTGGAGAGACAGGCGAGAGCAGCAAGAGAAAGGCATGCGGCAAAGCGCAACGGAGCGTGGAGGACAGGGTATGTTTTCATGGCTGGCGCAACCTAACCATGCTAACGCAACCGCCCGGCATTCCGCTGCTGCTTTGCGTGCTCCCCTTGACGTTCTACCTATGCGTCTCTACTATGTGTAGAACCTCTAGGAGGCGCTGATGCCGGCTGCCAAAACCGAGCTGTTGCAGGGAACGCTCGACATGCTCATCCTGAAAATCGTTGCCCTCGGCTCTATCCATGGCTACGGCATCTCTCAACGCATCCAGCAGATATCGAAAGACGTTCTGCAGGTGCAGCAGGGTTCTCTCTATCCGGCACTGCATCGCCTGGAGAAGCGCGGATGGCTGGCTTCCGAATGGGGCGAATCGGAGAACGGTCGCCAGGCGAAGTTCTACAAACTGTCGCCCATCGGCAGGAAGCAACTGGCAGCAGAAGAAGCGACCTGGAACCGGCTTTCTGAAGCAGTGGCCCTGGTGATGCAGGCAGCCCGGTAGGAGACCCGATGCGCGATGCGAAGCATAAAGCCGGTGCAAGGAACGAGGACATAGAGCGCGAAATCTCTTTCCATCTGGAAGAACTGACGCGGGCGAAAATGGCGCAAGGAATGGCCGCGGCCGAAGCGCGCCGGCAGGCAGTGATCGAGTTTGGGGGCACGGAACAGGTGAAGCAACGAGTGCGCGAGATCCATGTATCGCGGCTGCTAGAAATGCTTCGCGCCAATGTATCTTCGGCGTTCCGGTTCATCCGCCGCTCCCCATCCTTCGCTGTCACCATCATCCTGACGCTGGCTCTTGGGATTGGCGCCAATACTTCCGTGTTTTCAGCCATGGATGCAATAGTCTTTCGTCCGCTTCCGTTTCCGCATGGCGATGAACTGGTGCGCATTCACCAGCACAATCTGAAAGAGAGGGCACCTGAAAATTTAGTCGCGACGCAGCGCGTTGAAGACTGGAACCATCTGAACCAAAGCTTCCAGGTCATCAGCGGCTACTACACTGGCGACGCCACATACACCGCCGGGCCACTGCCGGAGAAGCTCACCGTTGCATTGGTTGCTCCCCGGTTTCTGCAGCTCTGGGGCATTGTGCCGTTTCTCGGCCGTGACTTCAGCACGGATGAAGAAAGGTTTGGTGGCCCCAATGCTGTCCTGGTGTCGCATCGCTTCTGGCGGGACCATCTTCATGCCGATGCGGCTGTGATCGGGAAAGCAATCACCCTCAGCGGTGTTGCCTTCACCATCGTGGGCGTGCTGCCGGAGAGCTTCCGTTATCCGCAGAACGACATTGATGTCTGGGAGCCTAATCCGCCCGATGCACCGTATGCGCAAAGCCGCGACTCCACCTGGTTTACTGTCATGGGCCGGCTGAAACCTGGCGTCAGCGTGGCCCAGGCGCAAGCCGATCTGGCAACAGTTCAGGCCCATCTCGGTAAACAGTTCCCGCAATCGGATGGCGACCTGACGATATCTGTCGAGCCGCTCAAAGCCGCGGTCATCGGTGGCGCACAAAAGTCTTTGTGGCTGTTTTATGGTGCTGTTTCGTTGTTGCTCATCATCGCCTGCACCAATATCGCGGCCCTGCTGATGGCGCGTACAGCCGAACGCGAACATGAGATTGCTGTTCGCTATTCGCTAGGCGCATCGCGTACGGCAATCGTTGGTCAACTACTCACCGAGGTCTTTGCCCTTGCTCTCGCCGGCTCCATACTGGGCCTGATGCTTGCTGCCGGAGCCGCACATCTGCTGGGCCTGCTTTCGCAGGATCTGCCGCGCATTGAAGAGGTCAAGTTGAGCTGGCGGGTACTCGCCTATTCGCTGGGGTGCGCGCTGACGGCAACAGTCGCCAGTGGTCTGCTCCCTGCCTTGCGCGGAACACGCCGCCATCTGTCGCAATCACTGTCGCATTCAGCGCGTACACAGGTTTCCGGCAGGAACCGCTGGCAGTGGATACTGGTCGGCGTCCAGGTTTCGCTTGCGGTCGCATTGCTGATCGTGTCCGGACTGCTGCTGCGCAGCTTCCAGGCGCTGGGCCGCGTCGACCCTGGCTTCTCCGCGGATCACGTCCTGACACTTCGCATCAGCGGCAGCTGGGGAGAGACGGGCGACATGGGTAAACTGGCGCAGCGCATAGACCGCGATCTCGATGCCTTGCGCAGCGTTCCGGGCGTGCAGTCGGCTGCAACGGCGGCCACTGTTCCAGGCAACTCTTTTCCTTATCCGATCGAACTGAAGATTCTTGATCGGTCCGGCGAGCCTGATCACAAAGTCGTCGCCGACTCCCGCGTGATCTCCGCTGAGTACCTGTCGACCCTTCGCATCCCGTTGTTGCAGGGTGAAGACTGCCGGGACGGGCTGCTGTACAACGCGTTCCTTGTAAATCGCAGCTTTGCCGAGAAGTATTTCCCCGGCGGCACCGCGATCGGCCACCACTTACAAAGCCTGCTTCCCGGCGCGAGGCCCGACACGATCCTTGGCGTGATCGGCGATGTGCGTGAGGAGGGTATGGAGACGTCGCCCCGGCCTGCTGTCTACTGGTGCTTCAGCTCGCCCATTCCTGATCCCTATTTCCTCATTCGGACACAGGGTGATCCTGCGGTCATGGCCGATACACTGCGCCGGAAGATTCATGAAGTCGAGCCCGCCCGTTCTGTTTTCGGCGTCATGCCGCTGGTCGATCACCTGGCAGACCGGCAGGCTGAGAACCGCCTGCGTACTTTGCTCATTTCGCTTTTTGCGGTTGCCGCGATTGCCCTGGTGAGTGTCGGCCTGTATGGAACCATCAGCTACCTGGGCCGCACTCGGCGCCGCGAAGTGGGTCTGCGCCTTGCTCTTGGCGCGATGCCGCAACAGATCGTCAACCGGTTTCTGATGCAGGGTCTGAGGGTCACGCTCATCGGTTGCGCGCGTGGCCTTCCCGCCGGCGCTGCCTTCACCCGCGTTCTAGCAGGTATGCTCTACGGCATCTCATCGATCGATCCTATGACCTACCTGGGTGTCGTGTTCCTGATGATTGTCGTCGCCTTGCTGGCCTCGGTTTTTCCCGCCATTCGCGCAGTCCAGGTCGATCCAACGGAAATGCTTCGCGAGCAGTGACCATGGCGAAAGAACAGGTTGCACCTTCTTACAAAACTGGCTGGTAACCATGGCGGGTCATGTTCCAGTCGTTGGCGAATGTCTCGAATCGCTTTCCCAGCGCAAACTCCATCGGTTACGCTTGTGTGAGCATGCTGCAGCACTTCCACCATCTACGGCGGGCAGTCTGGAAAGCGCTGGCGCACGAGGTGCTCACGCTCTCGAAGTCGGCGGCGTATTCGGCTATCCTCGGCCTGTTTCCCGCAATCCTCGTGGGAACGACCGTGCTCGCCCTGGTGCCGCAGAATGAGACCATCGCCGGCGAGGTCAGTTCCACCCTTTCCGACTTTCTTCCGACTGACATGATGTCTGCCATCCAGGTTTATTTCCAGGCCAAGCACGGCCGTTCCGTTTCTGTACTCATCTCGGCGACACTGGTCAGCATCTTTGGCGGTATGGGCGTCATGACATCCTTCATGGAAGGATTTCGCCGCGCCTACAACCTGGAAAAAGGCGGCTGGAGCTTCTGGCGCGAACGCATTGTCGCCATTGGGCTTATCCCGTTCTGCCTGGTGCCTCTCTTGTTCGCGACGTTGATTGTAGCCTTCGGCCACCAGATCGAAACCTGGATCATCGACAACTCGACACATACCCTGCAGCACTACATTCTTTTTGCCTGGCGGATGGCACGCTGGGCAATCGCCCTTAGCACCACGGCAATTGTGCTGGCCATCGTTTATCGCTATGGGACACCCCGGCCGCGCGACTGGCGCTCAGTCGTTCCGGGCGCCTCCGGAGCAACAATTATCTGGTTCCTGGCTACCTTATTCTTTGGCTGGTATGTCACCCGGTTCGCCGATTACAGCGTGGTTTATGGCTCACTGGGTACGGCCATCGCCACCCTGGTCTGGCTTTACATCACCTGCATGAGCGTGTTCATCGGAGGGGAACTGAACGCGCAGGTCTTCCCTATGGAGAATGCGTTCTACGAGGCACGGCGGTCGCTTGTCGACGCAAGGGAACAGCCCGTCGAAGTGCACGAACATACTCCAACTGTTTGACTGCATCTTCAGGGATTGGGGCTGATTTTCACCGCGAGATCCGCAGCCGACCGTTACCTTTCGTGGCAACGCCTCCACAAGGATGCTCCGCCTGCACTAGAATGGAGCGGAAGTCCGCTGCAACCACCCAGCACTGCGGACTTCGGGGGATGGATGAGCTTTACTGCAGTGGATCATTTGGGAAACAGCCCCGTCGCTACCCAGCGTCGCGCCAAAATCGTCGCAACCCTTGGACCCTCGTCAAAAAGCGAAAACGTCTTTCGTGAGCTGGTACGTGCCGGCCTGGACGTTGCCCGCCTCAATTTCTCGCACGGTACGCATCCGGAAAAGCTCGAACTAATCCACATGGTTCGCAAAGTCGCCAAAGAAGAAGGCAAAACCATCTGTATTTTGGGTGACTTGCAGGGTCCGAAGATCCGGACCGGCCGCTTGCTGGACAAGAAGCCAATCCAGCTCGAGACAGGGCAGAAACTCACCATTACACCCCGCGACATCCCCGGCACAATCGAAACCATCAGCACTGTGTTTCCCACCCTGGCGGAAAACCTCGAACCGGGTTCGCGCCTGCTGCTGTCAGACGGCCTGATTGAGCTCCATGTCGTCTCTGTGAGCGGCGATGATGTCGAATGCCTCGTGATCAATGGGGGTACGCTCGGCGAGTTCAAGGGCATCAACCTTCCAGGCATCCCCGTCAAAGTGCCGTCGCTCACTGAGAAGGACGAGATCGACCTGGTCTTCTGCATGGAAGCAAAAGTTGACGCGATCGCGCTCTCCTTCGTCCGCACAGCAGAAGACGTGAGCGTAGTGAAAGACAAGATTGCGCAGCATGGCGGAGACGTATGGATTATTGCCAAGCTGGAGAAGCCGCAGGCGATTGAAAATCTCGACAGCATTCTTGCCATAGCAGACGGCGTGATGGTCGCCCGTGGTGATCTCGGCGTCGAGGTGCCGCCCGAGAAAGTGCCGGCCATCCAGAAACTCGTCATCCGGCGGGCTGCTGAATACCGCAAACCCGTTATCACTGCTACGCAGATGCTCGAGTCAATGGTTGAGAATCCTCGTCCGACCCGCGCCGAGGCGAGCGACGTGGCCAATGCTGTTTATGATGGTACAGACGCTGTCATGCTGTCAGCGGAATCGGCTGCCGGCAAATATCCGGTCGAGGCCGTGCGGATGATGGCCCGCATCGTCGTCGAGACTGAAGAACAGTTGCAGCTTACGCCGCTGGCCACGCCGCACTCTTCGCGCGTCCACCTGTCGATTGCTGAAACCATCTGCGAGTCCATGGCGCATGCAACCGAAGACCTGAATATTGCGGCGGTCGCAGTGTTCACCGAGACTGGCACCACGGCGCGGCAGCTCTCGAAGTATCGTCCCAAGCCGCCGATCTTTGCGCTCAGCAGTTCCGAGCAGGTGATTAACCGCATGCCATTGCTGTGGGGCGTCCAGGCGATTCTTTGTCCCAAGCTCTCGACCACTGAGCAGATGGTCACCATTGCCGAACATCTGCTGGAGGATGCCGGTCACGTCAAGAAAGGCGATATCCTCGGCATCGTCGCCGGCACGCGAACATTGTCCGGTTCGACCAATTTCCTGCGACTGCACGTCACCGGAGATCAGCTGCCGGACACGACCAAACCCGCAAAGCAGACGCCAGAACCGGTTCACGCCTGATTTGGGATTACGTTAGTGCTGTATGCCTGATCTGGTAGAGCGCTCAACTGTCTGACCGGACATCTCAGGATTGACTTCCGGCGGTGTCCGCCACCGGAAGGTACTTCCCGGCTCACCTGAAAAGGTAGAACCAGGCTGCAGCAATCCGCCGCAAGGGTAGAACTTTCACAGCCGCTGCATGCGGAAGAATATGTACTCTTGAAAGTTGCACTTCCTTGGGAGCAGCAGACCCAACACGGGAATGCAGAATGCTTTACCTTAACTCTGTGGGCCAGATACGCATCCTTTCCGACCTCGTCGCCAACCAGATTGCTGCTGGTGAGGTCGTCGACCGTCCGGCCTCCGTCGTGAAGGAACTGCTCGAGAATGCCATCGATGCAGGTGCGACACGCATCCGGATCGAGGTTGAGGGTGGCGGCCGCAAACTCATCCGTATCACTGACAACGGCAGCGGCATGGTCAAGGACGACGCCCTGCTTGCATTTGAGCGGCACGCGACCTCGAAGGTCCGCACATCGAGCGACCTGCTCACCATTTCCACGCTTGGTTTTCGCGGCGAAGCGCTGCCATCCATTGCTTCAATCTCCCGCCTGGAACTGGCGACGCGTACTGCGGAAGACGTGGCCGGCACTAACATTGAAATTGTCGGCGGCAAGATGCATCGCGTGGGGGAAGCCGGCATGCCGCAGGGCACCATGATTACTGTGCGTGATCTTTTCTTCAACACGCCTGCACGCCGCAAGTTTCTGAAAGCTGAAACCACCGAGCTGTCACACGTCACTGCCTTGGTGACGAATTATGCGCTGGCCCATCCGGACAAGCATTTTGAACTGCATTCCGCGACACACGCTCTCCTCATCGCGCCGCCTGTGGCGCAGCTTTCAGAGCGCATCTACCAGATCTTCGGCAAGGAGACGTTGGATCAGCTGGTTCACATCGCGGCCGAGATTGACCTTGACCGCATCGGCCTGCCAGAGCCGCCGCCATGGAAGCGCGATGCAAGCTACGTGGCTCCTGCGCCAGGGCACCTGCGCATGCACGGATTTATCTCCAAGCCGGAGCTGCAGAAGCTCAACCGCAATTCGATGTATTCATTCGTCAATGCGCGGCTGGTGCGCGAACGCGTCCTGATCCATGCCATCACCGAGGCGTATCGAAACATCATGCCGCCGACGTCGTTCCCGGTCGTGCTGCTGTTTCTGGAAATGCCACCCGGCGAAGTCGATGTGAATGTTCATCCTGCGAAGACAGAAGTCCGCTTCCGACAGCCCAGCCTGGTCCACGATTTTGTGCGTGACCAGATCCGAGCGAAGCTCATCATGGCGCGTCCCGCGATGAGCTTCGGCGCCGCACTCGAGACCAATCCTCATGCCAGCCCATCGCTCGGCTCGCATATCTCGCCGAGCCGCTCCGAGCTTGAAGAAGCTGCACGCGAGTCGGAGCGTGAGTCGGAGAATCCACCCAGCTACGCTGACACGAACAGCTTCGAACTGGCGCCGCCTCCAGTCGCGCCGGTCGCGGTGCGCCTCGACTTCACTAACGCCGAAGTCGTAGCCGAACAAGACTGCCCGGGTGTACCTGCAGCTGAAGCTGATTCGCAGAACGAAGACGCCGCGACCCTCAAAACACTTGGCACGCTCAAAGCCCTCGGCCAGCTCCGCGAATCGTTCATTCTCGCGACGAATGAAGAAGGTCTCTGGATCATCGATCAGCATGTCGCCCACGAACGGGTGCTCTTCGAAAAAGTTCTGCGTGAGCGCAAGGTCGAGAAGGTCCAGCGCCAGCGTTTGTTGATGCCCATGCTGATTGAACTCACGCCGGCGCAGATGATCCAGTTCGCGCAAATTGCCGCAGAACTTGACCGCAACGGTTTTGAGGCAGAGCCGTTCGGCCCGCGCACTCTTGCTATTAAGGCTTCACCCCTTGGCCTCGAAGGCCGCGAACTCGAGCGTATGCTGATGGAAGTGCTCGAACAATCGGAGCGCGAAGAACAGTCGGAGAACCTGGAAGCTGTCCGCACCCGGGTCGCCGCATCGATTGCCTGCCATTCCGCCATCAAGGTCAACACCCCGCTCGATCCTGCGCGCATGGAGTGGCTGCTGGCCGAATTGGCGAAAACCGAGCATCCGACCAGCTGTCCGCATGGCCGCCCCATCGTCTTGCGGTATTCTTGGAAAGAGATCCAGAAGGCATTCCACCGCATCTAGAGCCCCGCAAAACCTGTCAACCAGACTGAATTGTCATCCCGACCGTAGTGGAGGGATCTGCATGTTTGCTCGCTGATGTTTCGGAACGGCTGCATTCACGGGCTTTTCGTCCTGAACTGACCTGATGACGCCTGCCCGTGATCTCGAAAGAAGGATTTAAGTGACACCAGATCAACTCGCGTCGGCCCGCGCCGCGCACTGGCGCGAAAACGCCCAGCCCATTCTCACGCTTGACGATGCCAAAGCCTGGCTCGAGCGCATGCAACTCTGTCTCTACCTGCCCCGTAAATCGCAGTTGTTAGCACCTGCTCCATCCTTCGCTGGCGCCGTTCTCGGGAGTTCCAGCGCCACGCCGCCACCGGAAACTATTCAGCAGGCGCATGATTACATGGTTCGCCTGGTTGCCGATGGTTTCGTCGTGCCGCTCAATCTTTTCGGCACGCCTGGCGAACAGCCCGACTTCCTCATCGTCACTTCAGCCCTTGCGCAGCTGGCGGCCCTGCAGGCGGACCGCAACTGGAAGAAACCGCCGGCCCGTACCGGCCCGGGCAAAGTATCACCGCTGGCCATCGAGATCTGGAAGCTGCTTGAACGCGAGGGTGTTCTGACCGCTACAGAAATCCGTGAACAGCTTGGTCACGAACTCACCGAAGCAGCAACGATTCGCGGCCTGTCTGAACTCTGGCAGAATATGCGCGTCGCCCCTCTGCCGCAAGGCGCAGGCGAACCTGCCCAATGGGAGATTCTTTCGACCACCCACAAGAAGGAGATGGCTAAAGGCAGCACCATGTCGCAGTCCACCGCGCTTTCGCTGCTGGTCTCCGATTATGTGCAGTCCGTCCTGACCGCGACCGCAGAAGACGTTGAAGCCTTTCTTTCGCCCGTGGCCTCGCGTTCGCGTTTGCGGGACGTCATTCGCGGCCTGGGCGCGACCCGGCAATTGAAGACATTGTCGATGGACGCACAAACATTTCTTTTCGTCGAAGGCACGTTGCCCGAGATGCCGGAAGCTGCCCCATCCGCCGAGAGCGACAAGCCGGCCTTCATGGGCCGGAGCGCCTACCGCGAGCGCATGCTCAACAAAACGAAAGAATACAGCAAATCGGACGAAGAAAAGGCGGAAGACACCAGTCCCAGCATCTATAAGGAGCGTCGCGGCGAAACGGGTGCAGATCGCCCACGCCGCACCGGGTTCTCCGATCGTTCGCGCCCAGGTGGCGACCGGCCGGCTCCATCGCGCTTTGGAGCGCCACGCCCTGGGTCCGGGAGTGGCGAAAGCGGAGCATCGCGGCCTTCTCGGTTTGGAGCAGGCGGGTCTTGCCGGCCCAGCCGTCCGTCTTTTGGCGACCGCGTCCGTGGTGCATCGAGCCGACCGCCCTTCCGCAGGAGTGAAGGAGGCGGGACCGCCGAACGTCCTCGCGCCGATCGTCCTCGCGCCGATCGTCAATCCAGCGATCGTCCTCGCGCCGATCGTCCATTCAGCGAGAGGCCGGGCAATGATCGTCCGCGCAGCAACACCGCAGGGAGCGATCGGCCATCCTTTGAAAGATCGAGCGGCGGAGGACGTCCGTTCACGCCGCGCCCAACCGGGTCCCGGCCCTTCACTCCTCGCGAAGGTTCGCGTCCACCTTTCCGCAGCAGGCCGGGCACTGACGGCGATCGTCCTTTTCGACCTCGCGCAGAAGGTGATCGGCCGCGTGAAGGTAGCGATCGCCCGTTCCGTTCGCGAACAGGCGGCGACCGTCCTCGCTTCGAGAGAGCGGGCGGCGAAGGTCGTCCATCTACACCCCGGCCGTTCACTCCTCGCGAAGGCTCGCGCCCACAGTTCCGCGGAAAACCGGGCGCCGGTGGCGATCGGCCGTTCCGCCCGCGTCCCGATGGTGACCGGCCACGCAATGACCGGCCACGCAACGACCGGCCACGATCTGACAGCCGCGAACGCCCGTCCGGAGGTCGCCCTTCGTTCCCGCGCCGGGACGGTGCGGGCCGTACCGCTTCAAGCCGTCCAGGCTCCGGCGCACCCGGCACAGGCGGAGGCAGACTCTCACGTCCGTCCAGTAGCTTTACGCGAAGAGAGGCGCCACCATCGGCCGGTCGTCCATCTTCAGGTCGTCCAGCAGAGGGTCGACCGTCGTCGGGCCGCCCTGCTTCTGGCCGCCCCGCCTCGGGTCGTCCAGCTTCGGGAGGATCATTCTCAGGCGGAGCAGGTCGCTCTTCGGGACGTCCCGCGGCGCGCCCGGGGAGTCGTCCCGGCACGCCGGGCCGCAATCCAGGAGGCACGGGCCGTCCTGGCGGACCACGTCCCGGCAGCAGCAGTCCCCGTCCTTACGGCTCACCTCCCGGCGGATCACGACCCGGCGGGCCACGTCCCGGCAGCTCCAGGCCAGGAGGTGCGCGTCCGTCCAGTGGCCGTCCCGGCGCCTCGCGTCCAGGCGGCATGCGTCCGCCGACCCGCAAGCCTAAAAAGGATGACGAATGAGCGAGGCAGCTTCAACCTCGCCAGATCACCTGATCATCGCGATTGACGGTCCGGCAGGAGCGGGCAAGAGTACGCTTGCCGCTCATCTTGCTGCACACTTCGGTCTCCTGAACCTCGAAACAGGGGCGATGTACCGGGCTTTTGCGCTCAAAGCCATCAGCGCCGGCGCATCGCCTGATGACCCGGCGCAGCTCGAGCCTCTGCTCGCGACCACCAGTATCACGCTGCAGCCGGGCAGCGCCGGCAATCGTGTGCTGCTCGACGATCGGGACGTGACAGCGCAATTGCGCGACCCTGCTGTTACTGCTGCAGCTTCGCGCGTCAGTGTTCACCCGGCGGTGCGCCGCTGGCTCGTCTCTTTGCAAAGGGAGATGGGTGCGAATGGCCGTGTCGTCATGGAAGGCCGCGATATCGGGACAGCTGTCTTTCCGAATGCGCAGGTGAAGATTTATCTCGACGCGTCCCCGGAAAGCCGCAGCGAACGTCGCTACACGCAAAACGGTTCAATTGAGTCGCAACAGACGTCCCATCAAAATACGCACACCATTCTGAAAGAGATGCGTGAGCGCGATGAACGCGACCGCAACCGCGCCGACTCACCCCTTCGGCCTGCTGCAGACGCCATCATCATCGACTCGACCGAGCTGACCCTGGAAGAAGTGATCGCCAAGGCTGAAGCGATCGTGACGGCGCGGCTGGCTATTGCACCGTCGGCTGCGGTTCGTCCGTAGTCGACGAGCGCAGGTGCCGGGCGCTGCGGGGCGGCTTCGGAGAAACTGGCTGCCTGCCTTCATCGCCGTCATCTGTCTCGTCTGAAGAAGCTGCCACTGATCCCGCCTTCTTGATGTGCACATCGCCGTGATTTGAGGTCACAGAGACGCGCGGTCCACCCGCACCAACCTTGCCGTTGGCTGTGTGCCTGTCATCGGAGCCAGTGGTCGCGACATCGAAGTCATTCGACAGATCGCCATTGGCAGTCGACGCTTCCAGGTTGAAACCGGCCTTGGCGGGAAGCGTCAGGTCAATGGCACCATTGTCGTTGTGGATCTCGACATCGCCGAGGGGTGCCAGCACACTCAGCGTAATGTCGCCATTACTGTTTTCGATATGCGCGGCGCCATGGACCGCCGTGCCCTCCACGTCCTTTGAACGTGTCACCACCCGCACTGGCCCGGTCACATTCTTGAAATTCAAATCACCCGAGTCGAGTGTCAGGTCACCAGCAATGCTGGCGAGGGTGATGTCCGTGCGGCTGGAGTGCAGGTTTACAGTCCCGATAATACTCTGCAGGTGCATGTCTCCAAAGAAATCACCATTCAACGAGACATTGTTCTTCACACCGGTCAGCGTCACGTCGTCCATGCGGCCATCGATGGCGACGGTGCCGGCAATGTCCTGTCCGCTGAAGTCACCCTTGCTCATGTGGGTGGAGGCAGTGCCTGCCAGGTTGTTCAACTTCACGTCGCCATGACCGGAGTTCACCCGTACTGCGCCTTTGCTGCCGTCGACACTCACGTCGCCATGGCCGGCGTCGATATCGAGCGAAGCACCTTCAGGTACGCTCACCGTCAGGTCGGCATGGGCTCCGCTGATATCAGCAGCGTCGATCGAAACCGTCGAACCAGCCACATGCAGCCTTGGTGCGACGCGCTCCAGTTGCCGGTTGCCTTCCTTATCAGACGACGCATAGACAACATCGTGCGCCGCTACGTGGACCCTGGCGTCCGTGGACGTTGACAGCAGAACGTCACCGTGTGGATTGCGAATGTGGATAGCGGCATCCGCCGGCACCGGCTGGTCGAGGGTCACATCGGCATCGTGCTCCTGGCCGAACATGTGAAAGTTGAAGTCGTCGCCGTCCGTCTGCGACTGGAACCATTGCCATCCCCGATGCTCTCGCGCGTGGTGCGTTGCCGAGCCAACCAGTGCGAGCACGACAATCCAGAAGATAACTCCGCCACCCAGCCGGCGGTTGCCGTAGGGCTGATCGCGCTCCAGCCACCACTCGCCGAGCGACAGTACACCCAGGCCGATCAGCAGCAGCGGCCACCAGCGGATATACCATTCCCAGAATGCCGAGCCGCTGAGTTTTCCAGTTTCGATCAACAACGCCAGCACCCCGATGGTGATCAGGATCAGCGGGCGGACGACTGAAGGGCGACGCTGGGCACGCATGTAGTCACGCTGCGCACGGTAGGCATCGCGCTGCGCCCGCACCTGCGCCCGGGCTTGCTCGCGCGGAGAGAACGGTGGAGGATAAGCAGCCATCTAGAACCTCCCCCCGGCATCCGGATCGTTGCGCGGATCATGATCAACAGGGCGCATCGGCTCAATGCCCGCGGGCGCAGTAGGAACGACCGCAGTCCCCGGCTGCTGGCCGGCCTGCGGATAGATTGGCTGGTACGGCGGCCCGTACTGCTGTGGGCCACCGTAAGCCTGGCCGGGATACGCATTTGAATAGGGCCCGGTATACGTCTCGGGCGGTACCCCTGCCATCGCTGCCCGTTCTGCCAGGGTCAAGGCGCCGGCAACGATCAGGTAGAGAGGCCAGCTCTGCCCGAAACCCAGGATGTCCCATTGGTGCAGCAGCGCCGTCACTGCAAAGGTCAGCAGGAAGGCAGGGCCGCGCAGTCTGCGGATCAGTACCCATCGCGGGTTCATAAGCCTTTTCCTCCCTGTGCTTCGCGGGTGCGGCGATACACCAGCCACGCGCCGATGCCGATCAGTACCAGTGGCCAGCTACGAGCCAACCATTCATCCCGAAAGATCCCGAGACTGCTCAACAGGAACAGTACTCCCAGGCCGATGAGGACTACTGCGCCGACGGGTATTCCTGAACTACCGAAAGTCCCCTGCGATGGGGCAAATGGTACGCCCGGTGCGCCTGCCGGCGGCACAAAGCCGGAGATAGGGGGCGCATAGGGATCCTGCGGACCTCCGACTGGCGTGTAGCCTGTCTTTTCAGAACCGGGCGCACCGGCATAAGCTCCCGTCGTATAGGGCGTCGACGTAAAATTCGAGGTCGTGCCTGCCTCTGTTCCAGATTGAGCGCCAGACTGGGAACCGGCCTGGGGGGCCGCCTGCCAGCCGGGACGGAAGCCGGCATTTGGACCACCGGCAAATGGCGGGACCGTTCCTTCAGGATGCTGCTGCAGCCCGAGTTTGTGACCGAGGTCGTTCAGACCAAAGGGATTGGGCAGCGGGGTTCCATCGCGTCTCGCCTTCGCCGTTTGGTAGGAATCGAACACCTGGTAGGCAATCCAGAAAGGAATCAACAGGCCGAAGATCGAATCGAAAGGAGTGTGCGAGCCAGCGATTGTGCAAAGCAGCGCAAAGACTAGCACGTGCGCAAAGCCCTTCACGAACTGGCCGTTGTACATCGCGCCTACTCCCGGGATAAAGCCAAGCCCAAGAGCCAGCCCGGGATTCGGTCCTTCGAGCGGCGGCAGACCGACAAAAGCAGCGGCGCCTGGTGTCTGCGGCATCCCGGCGGAGGGATGCGCAGCAGGATTGTTCAGGCGCGCCGCCAGGCACGGTTCGCAGTACATAACTCCGCCAATGGAGCGGACACACTCCTGGCACAGCGGTTTGCCGCAACTCTGGCAATAGGCAGCAACAGGTACATCAGGATGATTGATACAGTTCATGCCAAGCTCCCTTCCGACCGCTTGTCGTCTACGTTCTTGCGGTCGCCGTTCTTCGTACACCCGGCAGTCCTGCTCCGGTTCGTCCTGCTGCCATTGTTTGCATCGCCACACGTTTTGTAAGAGTCCGTTGCTACTTCAGCCAGCCTGCCGGGCATGCGCCGCCAGACATACTGTTCATTCGATGATGGCTTCAGGCTTCTTTGACGTGCCAGGGCGGCCATCACCGGCTCGGCACGCAGCACCGGCTCAGCCTCTGACTTCGGCTCCGGCACCTGGGCGCTTCCACCAGGACGCCTGGTTGGCGCGTTCTGGTCGCCTGGGCTGGAGGTCTTCTTGCCATCCGTCCCTGTGACCGCATTCGTTCCCTTGCCGTCGTTCGTTGCCGGGGTTTCCGGCTGGGCGTCGCGACGCATCTCCCGGACCCGCGATTCCAGTTCATATACGAAACGCAGGTTGTCGTAATAGCGCATGACGCTCTTGTTAGCTACGTAGTACTGACGCGTCAGACCACTCGCAAGCGTTGTCGGCTTCAGGTCAGCCAGGCGAAAGCCGTTCAGTTTGACGCCGGTCATATTCAATGTGAACGCGATTGAGAAGAAGGCCATGGCCGCAGTCATGATCCAGCGCGACTGTGCCGCGTGTCTCTCCATCACCGGCAGCCAGCCGCCCGTCCAGCTACCAGCCCAGCCGGCTGCGGTGGGAATGGCAAGTGGCAGACCAGCGGGCACCATTGCCGGCTGCGTGTCTTCCGCGCCGCTTGTCCTGGCAAGAATTTTGCTGATCAGGTCCGCCGGTACTTCCGGCTCTGTTTCCAGAAAATGCAACCACTCGCTGCCCCGCTTCGACTCTTCCAGCAGCTGCGCGCAAGCCAGGCAGGTGTCGCGATGAGCGTAGAAGGCGGCCGACTCAGTGGCGCCGAGCGTGCCGTCCAGCGCATCCACCAGCAGTGCTTCCCACTGCTCGCAGAGGAGTGCCTTTGGCTTCATACTTTCGCCTGGCGTGCCTTTGCCCCGGATTGGATTTTTTCCACTCACCTTACATCACCTGACCTTTACTACGTTCCAGCAATCGTGCCAGTTCCGCCCGGCCCCGGCTGATGCGGGACTTCACCGTACCTTCGGGAATATGCAGTACGCTAGCAATTTCTTTGTAATCCATGTCCTGCAGGTCTCTCAGGATGACCGCTTCACGCAACTCCGGCGAAACCTTCGCCAGAGCCGCCTGCACCATCCGGCCCAGCTCCTGCTTGGCTGCCTGGTCATGAGGAGAAGGGGCGTGCGACGCCATCCGGTCACTCATACGCAACCCTTCCTGGTCACCCGGTGCCTGCTCCCATCCCTCGTCCATGGAGTCGCTCGCACGCTCCAGGCGATTCTTTCGAAAATGATCGACCAGCAGGTTACGCGTCAACGTCGTGATCCACGTATTGAAGCCGCCCTTGCTGCTGTCAAAATTCTTTAGATTCCCATACAGCTTCAGAAAGACGTCCTGCGTAAGATCTTCGGCATCATGGGAGGAACCTGTGAAGCGATAGCACAGGCCGAATACGCGCCGGTGCTGACCCCGGACCAGTTCAGTCCATGCACTGCTGTCACCCTCGGTACAACGCCTGACCAGCGCGACCCAGTCCATCTCCGGCGCAGCGCCTGGTTTCGCGGCATATGCGCGGGCACCGGCGACACGGTTTGGATCAATCAGTGGACTCACTTTTCCTGTCTGGATCGAACGACTGCTCTGCGGCACAACCGGGCTTGTCGAATGTGCAGGGATGCGGGACGGCGTCCGCTTGCCGCGGTCCGACCATCCTGTATCAGCAAATCCGCTCCACGGTAGTGTAGCTGCCAGACTCATGAAAGCTGATACGCATAGCTATCCGACTTGGTTCCCCGCCGGTTGGTGAGCATTGGTTGGTGGCATAAGCGGTCAATTGCTCGCCGCTCTATGTCCCGATTGCCACCCGATCGGGCGCAGCGCAGTAGAGGGATCTGCGTTTCTTGCCTGCCACGGTATGGCGATCCTGAGCAAAGCCGAAGGACCTGCGTTTTGGCCGACGCCTCGACCCATGCGGCAGACGCGGGAATCAACAGGCCCGATCAGCTTCTCAACTCAACAAAGCCGACGGACCTGCATTCCCGCATGTGGATATTGAAATGAGACGGGAGGGTAAGCCCACTCAGTGAATGGTCTTCATCTTGTTTGACATGTAATCCATCAGGAGCGCCTCGCCCAGGTTTTCGGGCCGGGTGAAGTAGGCTTTCCCGCGACACATCTGGGTCATCTTCTGCACGAACTGTACCAGGCCAAAGTCACTTGCCAGCATGAAGGTGTTGATCATGATGTTCTTCCGCTTGCAGCGCGAGACCTCTTCCAGCGTCTCTGAGATCACCAGCGGATCGAGACCGAAAGCATTCTTGTAGATGCGTCCGTCGGGAAGCGTCAGCGCCGAAGGCTTGCCGTCGGTGATCATCACGATCTGCTTCATGTCTTTGCGCTGGCGGTCAAGGATTCGCTGCGCCACGCGCAGTCCTTCGCGGGTGTTGGTGTAATAGGGTCCGACCTTCACGCGCGCGATCTGGGAGATCGGCATCTCTTCGGCCGAATCATGAAACAGTACCAGGGACAGCGAATCGCCGGGATATTGTGTCCTTATAAGGTGCGACAATGCCATTGCGACTTTCTTCGCCGGCGTAAAGCGGTCCTCGCCGTAGAGGATCATCGAGTGTGAGCAATCCAGCATGACTACAGTCGCGCACGAACTCTGGTATTCGCACTGGTGCACCTGCAGATCTTCGTACTCGATGTTCAGCGGAGTCGCCAGGCCTTCGCGGCCGATGGCGGATTTGAGCGTTGCGACGCTGTCGAAGTTAAGCGTATCGCCAAACTCGTAAGGCTTTGAAGCGCCGCTCGATTCGATACCAGTCGCGAGATTCAGCGTTTCATGACGGCCAAAGCTGGACTTGCCGAGCGAACCCAGCAGGTCGCGCAGCGTTCGATAGCCAAGGAAATCCATGCTCTTGTCAGTGACTTCGAAGCGCGTCTCGCCTTCAGCCTGGTTGCCGACATTGCCCGGCGTCGTCGCCATGCGCGAGGGATCATGCGGGCCGTCGATCGAGATGTAGTTCTCCTGCTCCATGCGCTGGATCAGTTGTTCGATCAATTGCTCCATCTGGTCCTGCGACATCTCGTCAAGCTTCTGCTGCGTCTGCTCGTCAAGATCGCCCGCTTCAAGCGCCTGCCGGATCGCTTCGCGAAGGTTGTCCATCGTCTGATCGCCCTGCAGTTCGGCGAACTTGGCAAACGGATCCTGAAAGCCGGAGTCGAGCAGATAGTCGGACAGCGACTTCAGCAGGTCGTCCAACTCCATCTCGGAGGCGAGGTCGCCGTTGTATTTCGTATACCGGACGCGCTTCATAAGTGTCCTTCTTTGTGAATGCTTTGCTTACTTCCGACCCAATAATGATTGAAGCCTGCCCGGGAATGAGCCGGTTCGACTTAAGACTTGTCATGCCGACCGAAGCTACTAAATTCAACCCCTACGATTTGTCATCCCGACCGAAGCGAAGCGTAGTGGAGGGATCTGCATTTCTCCATCCCTCACTCAAGTCAGTCCATGAAGCATTCGTAGCCTCAATCAAATGCAGCTTCTTCTCTCGCCGCCAGTGCTTTAACTGCTTCTCCCTGGCAATTGCATTGCCGACATATTGAAAATGCTCGAACCAAACTAGCCTGTTGCAGTTATAAGTCGAACTGAAGCCCTCAAACGTCCCATCCTTATGCTCTTCTACCCTCTTATACAAGCTCTTCGTTACGCCGCAGTAGAGTGTCCGCGAACGACTCGCCATGAAGTAAATGAAATAACTGTGCCTGGTCATGGTTAAATGCAGATCCCTTCACTACGCTACGCTTCGGTCGGGATGACAAGTAGCGCTGCGCTCCAATCGGATGACAGATCATAAGGAGTGGCAATAACCGTTATAAGAAGTGCGCCAATGGGAGCATC
The DNA here is from genome assembly GCA_963692885.1 of Acidobacteriaceae bacterium. Classification (GTDB taxonomy): domain Bacteria; phylum Acidobacteriota; class Terriglobia; order Terriglobales; family Acidobacteriaceae. The sequence continues at coordinate 3,624,490 of OY843586.1, read as the reverse complement.
CGCGCCGAAGGCGCTTTCGCCCGTACGGCCAGTACCCCGTACGGCCAGTACCTAGTTGAGGCCGCCCTTACGCGAACGACGCCCCTGCCACATCTCCTGCTGCTCGCGCTCATCCACTGCCCGCTCTGCCTTCCTCTGTGCGCGTTCCTGTGCACTGAAGCCCCGCTCTTCACTCCGGCTTACACGGCGATGCGCATACATCCCTTCGAGCAGGAATTCAGCAGCGGCGACACGCTTCTCTGCAGAGTCGCTGTCCTTCACCTTCAACGGCGCGAGCTTTTCGAACAGCCCTTGAATTCCCAGTAGTTCTTTGAGGATCGAGGCCGATGGCTGGTCGTCTTCAATCTTCACCGAGCCGCCCAGATTGAACCATTGCTCAATCTGCTGCGTGTTCACGTCGGCGAAGTACTTGTCGAAGACCTTGGCAATCGCGCCGCGGATCAGTTCGCGAACCACTGTATCGGCGCCGCGCATCTCACCTTCGTACTCCAGTTCGACTTTGCCGGTCACTCCTGGAAGTGCTGCGTAGATATCGCTGATGCGCGGATGGATGGTTACTTCACCGTGAATCAGCGAGCGGCGTTCGGCGTTCGAAATTACCAGCTCCATCGTGGAAATCGGCAGACGCTGACTGACACCGCTGCGCTTATCGACCTTCTTGTCTTCACGCGCGGAGAAAGCAATCTGCTCAACAATTTCGGCCAGGTAGGGCGGAATTTCGGTCGGCGCCAGGCCGCGATCACTCCAGCTTTCCTGCGCCGTAATTTCCATACCTTCTTCAACGGTCGCTGGATAATGCGTACGAATTTCCGAGCCGATGCGGTCCTTGAGAGGCGTCACGATCTTGCCGCGGGCTGTATAGTCCTCCGGGTTTGCGCTGAAGACCAGGGCCACGTCGAGTTCCAGGCGGACCGGATAGCCCTTAATCTGTACATCGCCTTCCTGCATGATATTGAACAGTGCGACCTGGATCTTGCCGGCAAGATCAGCCAGTTCGTTGACCGCGAAGATGCCGCGATTGGCGCGCGGCAGCAGGCCATAATGCATAGTCAGTTCGCTGGCCAGGTCCTCACCGCTCTTCGCTGCCTTGATCGGATCGAGATCGCCAATCAGATCAGCCACGGTTACATCCGGCGTCGCCAGTTTCTCAACGTAGCGATCCGCCCGCGACATGAATGCAATCGGCGTGTCTTCACCCTTTGCGGCCACCAGGTCGCGGCAGCGCTTGCAGATGGGCCTGTAGGGATTATCGCGTATTTCGCAGCCGGCGATGTAGGGAGAAATCCTGTCCAGCAATTCAGTCAGCGCGCGCAGGATACGGCTCTTTGCCTGGCCGCGTAATCCAAGCAGGATGAAGTTCTGCTTCGACAACAAGGCATTGACAATCTGCGGCACAACCGTGTCGTCATAACCGACGATACCGGTGAATACCGGTCGCTTGGCGCGCAGGCGGGCGATCAGGTTTTCCCGCAGTTCGTCCTTCACAGTGCGGCGCGCAATGCGGTCCTCGGAATATTCGCGCGACGTGCGCAGCTGACCGAGGGTTGCAGGCAGGGAATCGTCTTGAACAGGTGCAGCGTGTGCGGGGGAAATCTTCGCCGTATCAGGCATCAATCAACTCCAGTCTGCGAGCGCTCATTAAGAGCGGGCAGCTACTTTTTCTAGTTTACGTGGATCGTCAGGCGACGAACAGTTTTGCGGCGTCCGAATTGCCCTACATGATATGCCCGTTGCTCTCGGCACTTCTGCGCGCCTGGATACCGCCGCGCAGTTTGGGGAGAATCATCTTATAAAAATCGAGCAGGCGATTGGTGCGTTCCACGTCGGAGCGAAGGGTCAGCAACTCCTGCTTGAAATCCAGGCCCGCCGGGAGCGACCAGGCTACCTGGAAAGAGATCGGCTCGTTCAGGTCAAGACCGATGTGGCGCACATCGGCGCCTGCCAGTTCCAGCACCTCGAAATGCATGGCCAGGCAGAGTTCGCGGAGTTCGCGTGAAGCGTAGGGTCCGGCATCGCTGAAAAACTGGACATCCGCCTGAAGGTAGGAAAGAGTGTCGTCGAGGTGCTTGATCTCGAAACGATCCATGCCTTCCGTCAGGATGTCCTTGCGGCCATCGGGATATTCATTCAAGATGCGGGCGATGCGCGCTGTGCAGCCGACGACAGCAAGCCCCTCCGGACTCGCACATACCACTCCAAAAGCTATTTCGCGGTTCACGCAGTCCCGCACCATCTCGCGATAGCGTTCTTCAAAGATGTGCAGCGGAAGCGGGGCCCCCGGAAACAGTACGACATCGAGCGGAAACAGTGGAATCTTCATACAGCAACCGATCTGCCGGTGCGAACAGTTATGCGCGCTGCATGATATGTAGCAATGCGTGCGGCATAATCCTTCGCGCCTGACTGCCTGTCTCTATGACAAGCTGTTTGATCATCAGCAATTCAGAAGAATCATTGCCACGGCAGTATCGACCTGCAGACCTCGCATGGCACAGATGTCTTCGATTCACAATTCGTTCAGAAGCGAACCTGCTTCAGGACAAATCATCCAGCACTGCCTGCATTTCGTTCCGGGCATGCTGGTTTCCAGTTTTCTCCGCTGACTCAATGCCTTGCACGAGCCGTTTTTTCGCTTCAGTTTCGCGGCCGGCCTTCAACAACGTTTGCGCGCACATGAAGTAGCCGGCGGTGTAGTCCGGATGCTGCGTCAGCAGCCGGTCGAACTCGTTGATCGAAGTCTCGTTGTTTCCCTGTGACGCATATTCCATGGCCAGTCCATAGCGTGCGAATGCATCTGCAGGGTTCTGCCCCAGGATTTCCGAAAGCATCGCGATCTTATCCATTCAGAAATCCTTTCCAGTCCACATTGGTCTGTTTCTCTTCATTCCGGTAAACGCGGGAGTTGCTTCCGCAAGCCGCATGGCCGACACTCGTAGCAGGGCATGGCCTCACCAGCCACGCACTTCCCAATTTTACCCGGCCTGCGCTGTTCTCCTAATGCATCCTCCATTGAACATGCGTAGTGTGAAAGAGACTTGCATGAATTTTTCCACCCCGTCATTGCCTGTGCGCAGCGGTGTCGAGTCGCGCTCGGAGATGACTGAACTGATCCTGCCCAATGACACCAACACGCTCGGCAACCTTCTGGGCGGCCGGCTCATGCACTTTATTGACCTGGTCGGCGCCATCGCTGCCTACCGCCACTCGCGCACGCACGTCGTGACCGCCTCGATGGATCACATCGACTTTATTGCGCCAGTCCACGTCGGCGATCTGTTGATCCTGAAATCTTCCATCAATCGCGCCTACCGCACGTCCATGGAAGTTGGCGTGAAGGTCTGGGTGGAGAACACCATCGCCGGAATGCATCGTCATGTCGCCTCGGCTTATCTAACCTTTGTCGCAGTAGATTCGCAGGGCCGGAAGGTGATGGTTCCCGGCATGGAGCCCCAGGGTGACGAGGAGAAACGCCGATTTGAAGATGCAGGTCGACGCCGCGCAACCCGGGAACAGGAACAGGCCCGGCGTAAAGCAGCGACGACACCGGCTGCGCAGTGAAGCCGTCTCTGTAGCCGAAACTACGATTGTCGTCCTGACCGGAGCACAGCGAAGTGGAGAGATCTGCATCTTCATCGCTGAGCGTAGAGTTTTGAATGGAGATCTCTCCCTTCGGTCGGATGACAAGGCGGTAGCGGGAAATGACAAAATTAGACGGCGATGACGAGCTTACGTCGAAAAGCCAGACGCAGAAATAGAACATAAGGAGAACAGCTTCACATGGCACATTCACATCCGCATTCGCCACAGGAAGCACCGCAGCCCAAGCCACTTGCCGGCGTCAGTTCCATCATCGCGATCGGGTCGGGTAAGGGCGGCGTTGGTAAAACCACGGTCGCGGTCAATGTCGCAATCGCACTCGCCAAACTCGGCAATCGCGTGGGGCTGATCGACGCCGACATCTACGGCCCGAATGTTCCGTTGATGATGGGCAGTTCCCAGCAGCCGCGCGTGCTAGAGGGCAACCGGATCGAGCCGATCGAAGCCCATGGCGTCAAGGTGATCTCTGTTGGCCTGTTATCGCCCGGCGACAAGCCGCTTGTGATGCGCGGACCCATGCTCCACCAGATCATCCGGCAGTTTCTGCAGCAGGTAGAGTGGGGCGAGCTCGACTACCTCATTATTGATCTTCCGCCCGGAACAGGCGACATTGTCATCTCGCTGGTGCAGACAGTTCCACTGACCGGCGCAGTCGTCGTGTCGACGCCGTCGGACGTAGCATTGCAGGATGCGCGTAAGGCTCTTGAGATGTTCCACCAGGTGAATGTCGAAATCCTGGGCATCGTTGAGAATATGAGCCACTTTACCTGCCCGCATTGCCACCAGGAGATCGACATCTTCTCGAAGGGCGGTGCCGAGCGAACAGCGAAGCAGTTCAAGCTGCCTTTCCTGGGTTCGATTGAGCTTGATCCCAATGTGCGGCAGGGCGGCGATCGCGGTCTGCCGGTTGCACTGGGCGGCGAGACATCGGTGGCCGGAGCACAATTTTTTGAGATTGCACGACTGCTCGCAGCCGGAGCCGAGAAGCAGCGGGCGCAGGAAAAGGACGTATTCGAGATCAGCTAGCCGACCAACGTGGTCGGATGTCGCCCGGCCCGGTGAAATGTCGACAGTATCATTGCGAGGTAACCTCGGACGGCCATCCCTGCTTGACTTTCAGCCCACCCGATCCTTAGACTTAGCCTAGTAATTCTGTCGGCTTCTCACGGCTAACCTTATGAATTGCAAAGAGTTAGCCTGCAAAGGCGAAATGGAGCGATGGTGTCCGAGCTTAGGATCGGGCGGCGGGAGAGGCTTGTACTGACCGCCATCATCGACATGTACATCGCTACCGGTGAACCGGTAGCCTCGCAGGCGGTCGCCCGCATGTATGCCAGCTATGAGGGGATGAGCTCAGCCACTATCCGCAATGTGATGGTTTCGCTGGGGGAAGCGGGCTTTCTTGAGCAGTCGCATACCTCGGCGGGCCGGACGCCGACGGCCAAGGCGTTCCGCGTCTACGTGGAGCAGCTTTCCGGCAAGCCACATGCGCTGCCAGCCCCCATCAGTACCGAGTTGCGGGAGCAGATCGATGACTGCTTTAACGGTGTGACCAGCCGCGAGCAGTTCCTGGAGCGCACTTCGCACGTACTGGCGCTCGTCTCGAGTGGTGTAGGACTCGCGGCTATTGTGCGCGGCGAGGCCGGTCAGCTGGAGCATATTCATTTCACACTGCTCGCACCCCGGCGGGTACTTGCCGTGATGGTGACCAAATCCGGTTCAGTGCTGGACCGGGTATTGCAGATGGAGCGCGACCTGGGCTCAGCCGAGCTTGAAGCCGCTGCCGCATTTCTGAATCAAAATTACCGGGGATGGATGTTCGAGCGGATCCGGACAGAAGTCGCCCGTCGGATTGAGCAGGACCGCTCCGAATACGACAAGCTGATGCGTTCGATTGAAGACCTTTACAAACAGGGCGCACTCGACCGGCAGCCGGCGGCTGAGATGCTGGTGTACGTGGAAGGCGTCGCTAACCTGATTGATGGCCGCGTTGATCGCGAGCGTCTGCGGCAGTTGCTGGCTGCGCTTGAAGAGAAGCAGCGTCTGGTCGATCTGCTGACAGCGTATGTGGATGCGCGGCAGCAGGCAGTACGCGTCGTGGTTGGACTGGAAGAAACGATGCCGGAGATGCAGGACCTGGTGCTGATCGGCACCGGCGCTCGTCTCGGGGCGAATAGCCTGGGTACTGTGGCAGTGCTGGCACATACGCGCATTCATTACCAGGAAACGATCAATACTGTTTCGTATATTGCACAGCTTTCCGACCGGATCCTGCACTCGGAACACTAGGGCCTGAACGTCTGATTCGCACGACCGTACCGCAAAAGATGAAGCAGTCACCCAGCAGGTGCACACCGAAAGGCGGTACGCTCCCGCTTTTTCTTCACACCGGTGTCGCCAGCACGTGCGATGCATGTACCAGGTAGAGGAAACGGTCAACCTGCACTTTAACCGAAGGGGCATGGCAACAGGGAACTGCTTTAAAATGGCAGTACCGAACTGAACTGTAGACTGCCGATGGGCGCTATAGCCTTGCTGACAAGCAGGCAGATCCCGAACACATTGAATGAGAGAAGCAGGAATATGGCAACGACTGGAAGAATTACAGACGAAAAAATCGAATCGCAGCAGAACACGGATCCCGTTTCTGATCCCACGGATGCTGTAACGACTGGTGTTGAAGGGGTTGAGGAAACGACTACGGTCGTCAACCCACAGGGCAACGCAACGGCTGAAGAACTGGAGCGTACGAAGCAGGAGCGCGACCAGTTGACGGACCGGCTCGCCCGTCTGCATGCTGAATTCGACAACGCCCGCAAGCGGGAGACGCGCGAACGTGCAGATTTTCGCGACTTTGCCATCGCTGGCGCCATCGAACAGTTCTTGCCCGTGCTCGATAACTTCAACCTGGCGTTGAAGTCGGGCGGTTCGGCGGAGCAGCTGCGACAGGGCGTGGAGCTGATCGTGAAACAGATGGAAGAAGTGCTGCGTTCACTCAACGTGCTGCCGGTGGAGAGTGTCGGCGCCCAGTTTGATCCACGCGTGCATGAGGCACTCGAGAGCGTCGAACGGCAGGACCTGCCAGATCAGCAGGTGCTGGATGAAGTTCGGCGTGGATATCGCATCAAGGAGCGGTTGCTGCGTCCGGCGCTGGTGCGCATCGCCAGCAATCCATCACAGAAGGAATCGTGAGTACAAAAGCTAACGTGACAAAAGTCGATTATTACGAAGTGCTGAGCGTGACCAGGACCTGCACCGATGCGGAGTTGAAGACCTCGTATCGCAAACTGGCGATGCAGTATCACCCCGACCGCAACCCGGACAATCCTGAAGCCGAAGCGAAATTCCGCGAGGCGAGCGAAGCTTACCAGGTCCTTTCCGATCCCGAAAAGCGCGCAGCCTATGACCGCTTCGGTCACGCCGGCGTCAGCGGGAGTGGCCCGCAGGGAAATCCGTTCGCAGGTGGGGTGGACATCGGTGACATTTTCGGGGACATCTTCGGAGAGATGTTCAACATGGGCGGCGCCGGAAACGGCCGTCGACCCTCGCGTGCCCAGCGCGGGCGCGACATCCGCTTCGACCTGACCATCGATTTCGAAGAAGCTGTTTTTGGCAAGGAAACGGAAGTCACGATTCGCCGCCTCGAACTATGTGTCGATTGCAATGGCAGCGGCAGTGCTGCCGGACGCGGCCCATCGGTCTGCAGCCAGTGCGGCGGTAAAGGACAGGTCCGGTTTCAGCAGGGCTTCTTCTCGATCGCTCGTACCTGCGGCGCATGCGGTGGTACGGGCAGCGTCGTCTCTGATCCATGCCGCACCTGTCGTGGCGACGGCCGCACCGAGAAGGAACACAAGATCAGCGTAAACATTCCGGCAGGCGTCGAAGACGGTACGCGCATCCGTTACCAGGGTGAGGGCGATGCCGGGAAATTTGATGGACCGAATGGCGACCTGTATCTTGTTCTCGCCGTGAAAGCCCACGAATTTTTTGAACGCGATGGCAATGACCTGCACTGCGTTATCCCGGTCTCATTTCCCCAGGTCGCACTGGGTGCCGAGATCGATGTACCGACACTCGAAGGCCAGACCAAGATGCGGATCGCGGAAGGTACGCAGAGCGGCAAAGAATTTCGCCTGCGTGGCAAAGGTGTTCCGTTTTTGAATGAGCACGGCCGCGGTGACCTGATCGTCCAGATCATGGTTGAGACTCCCAAGAAGCTCTCGAAAGCTCAGCGTGAAGCGATCCGTCAGCTCGGCGACACACTACAGATTGAAAACAAGCCGACCTCGCGGAACCTCCTCGACAAAATGAAAGAACTCTTCACCTGAGGATTTGCCATCCGGGCGGGCGCGCCGGAGGGCGCTTATGTCGGCGCGCTTCGCCGCTTGACACTCATCCTTGACGGATCAGCCTTCGTGGCTTTCCGCGGATTGTGAAAGCCTGCCTTGTTCCTTGGCAGGCTTTTTCTATTGGCCGGAAGCAACTTCGAATTGAATAGTATGCTGTCCGTCCGGCTCGAGATTCTGAATGTTCTGTCATCCCGACCGAAGCAAGGCGATCTGGCATTTTAAGCAGAATGCCATCCGGCTGGAGACGCTTTTTGATTTGTCGTCCCGACCGAAGCGCAGCGAAGTGGAGGGGTCTGCATTTCCTTCTATCTACTGAAACACAGACGACCAAGGTCCTGCGATTCTAGATCGAGCGAAGGATCAAAGCTGCATCCAGGCGGCGGTAAGCGCAGCGGCTGTAATCGCGGCTGTCTCGGCTCGCAGAATAGTGCTGCCGAGGGTAACTGCCTTCCACTCCTGCTCAATGAAGAGAGACACCTCGTCTTCAGTCCAGCCACCTTCTGGTCCAACAGCGAGCACAAATTCCCTGCGATCTGCGATCCGCTCGCCTTGCAGTACGTGCAGCAGGCTCTGTTCCATTTCCTGTTCCGCGAGCAGCAGGCGGATCGCGGCTTTATCGGTGGGGAGAATGGCGTCGCGCAAGGGTCGCGGGTCAGCGATGACAGGGATCGATGCCCGCCGCGATTGCTTGGCGGCTTCAACGGCAATGCGACGCCACCGCTCGACGCGGTTCGTCGCGGCCTGTCCGAGGTGTTTCTCTGTTCGACGACTGATGACGGGTTCTATCTTCGCGACGCCGAGTTCTGTTAATTTTTCGACGGCCCATTCGAATCGATCGAACTTGAAGACGCTGAGCAACACGGTCAGCGGCAGCGCAGCAGAAGCAGCGACTTCTTCCAGGAACTGAAATGCAACCGAATCTTCATTTGCAGTTGTGATTGCCGATCGCCAGACCCGGTCTCCGGCAAGAACATCGAACTTGGTGCCGACTTCGGCGCGGAGAACGCGGAAGAGATGATTGGCCTGGTTGCCGGTGAGAGTTGCGGTTGAGTCAGTCCAGCTGTCGGCAATCCACCGGCGTCGCGTCATGCTCTTACTCTAGAACAGCGCGGCAGTAGTTATGATCGATGATTCCGTGTGCAGGTTGATCTTGCGTTGCTGGGAATCCATCATGCTGTTGTCTCGTCACTCGACGCCTGCTGGAGAGGCATGCGAATGCAGGAAGGAATGACGCGGCACGACCACCGGAATGTTCCAGGGCGCGTAGTGCGTGTGCCCGCAGGGCGAGTACAAACACTTCGGGGGACGCTTGCCGCGTCCCCCGATGGTGTTGCCTGTTGCCGTTGAATGACCTTACTTCTTTTTCGGAGCTGCCTTCTTGACCGCTTTCTTTGCGGCCGGCTTTTTGGTTGCTGCCTTCTTGGTTGCCATGGTTGCTATTCTCCCTTCACTGCAACGCGCTCATTGCAGTTAGGGAATGTATAGAAGTACCAAAAAAGAGTGTCAAGAAAAAAATAGAATTCTTTGCAGAAAAAATTCATGTCACTCATCCGTCTACACACTTTGTGGAGCATGAAGCGTCACGACAAAAGCTTGTGATGTGCGAGTGCATAGAGAACAATGCCGCTGAAAAAATCATGCCATGCATGTGCCATCATGCCTGCGCGTGTATTTCCGCGAAGAAGACGAAGCACGCTGAAGAGCGCTCCAAATGCAATGATGAGCAACATGCCGCTCAATCCTTCGTAGCCATGCGACAGACCGAAGACGGCAGCGGATGCAAGTACCCCGATCCACACGCTGTGACTGAGCCGCTCAAACTGCAGCTGCAGGTAGCCGCGAAAGATGAACTCCTCGCAGATGCCGGCGCTGATGCAGAGAACAGTCCATGCGGCGATGTCGAGTGCGGAGGTGGGCGCAAGTTTAGAAACGGTGTCACGAATATTTTCAGGATGCAGGTGCAGCGGTTTAAGCAGAGTCGCAAGCGTGCCAAGAACAAGAAGCGCCACGATCCAGAACACTGCTGCGACGCCCGCGTCGATCAACCACTCCCGCATACCAGCCACATTCACTCCGAGGACGGAACGCACCGAAGTATTACGCAGACGCAGACCCCATAGCGTCAGAGCTGCCAGCGTCCACTCCAGTGCAATGGATGCGACGTACGTCCAGAGATGACCGTACTTGTCGGCGGCATGGCCGAGTGCGGGAAGGTGGCGCGAGCTTCTTGCTCCGGCGATCGAAGCAGCAGCGACAAAGGTAATGATCAGGATTGTGTGCCAGAGCGGGGCGAGCAGCTTCTGCGGTTGCGCGGTCATTGGCGCGTCGGGCTGAAGTGCATTTGTCTGGCTGTTCAGATCTGCTTCGTCGTTTAAACCGGGCTGCATGCGTAACTGGTCCTTCGTTGCTCTTGGGAAGCGGCAACTGCTATCTTCACACGTTGGTTCCTGTTGCGCGCAAGCGCAGGTGTGCACAGGGCCGGAAATGGAATGCTGCAATGGAAAACAGATTGGAAGACGTAGTCATTGTTTCGGCGGTACGCACGCCGGTCGGGAAATTCCAGGGATCGCTCGCCGGTTACACTGCGACGCAACTGGGCGCGCTCGTCGTACGTGAGGCAGTACGCCGCGCCGGGCTTGAGCCGCGACAGGTCGATGAATGCATCATGGGCAACGTTGTCTCTGCCGGGCTCGGCCAGAACCCCGCCCGCCAGGCTGCCTTGCATGGCGGCCTTCCGCCAGAGGTGAGCGCGCTGACGATCAACAAAGTCTGCGGCTCGGGTCTGAAGGCTGTTGGTCTCGCGGTGCAGGCGATCCAGACGGGCAATGCAGAGATTGTTGTTGCCGGCGGCATGGAGTCCATGAGCAACACGCCTTACCTGCTGCCGCAGGGCCGCAATGGTTTTCGCATGGGCGATGCAAAGGTTGTCGATTCGATGATTCACGATGGACTGTGGGAGATCTACAACGATTACCACATGGGCGTTACCGGTGAACTGGTCGCTGAGAAGCACGGCATCACCCGGGAACAGCAGGATGCATATGCGCTCGAATCTCATCGCCGCGCGGACGCCGCGGCGAAGGAGGGCCGCTTCACGTCGCAGATTCTGGAAGTAGAGATTGCTTCGAAGAAAAAAGGCGACGCGCCGGGCAAGTTGGATCGGGACGAATCGGTGCGCGCCGATGCGTCGCTCGAAGCGCTGCGTGCGTTGAAGCCGGCATTCAAGAAAGATGGCACAGTGACGGCGGGCAATGCGCCTGGTGTCAATGACGGCGCAGCCGCCGTAGTCGTTATGTCGGCGCAGCGTGCGAGCGAACTCGGATTGCAGCCCATGGTCCATGTGCGCGCGCAGGCAACCAGCGGAGTCGATCCAAAGTGGGTGATGCTGGCGCCAGTGGTTGGTGTGCGGCGCGTGCTTGAGAAAGCAGGATGGTCAAAGGACGATGTTGACCTGTTCGAATTGAACGAAGCATTCGCGGTGCAGGCACTCGGAGTCATTAAGGAACTCGGGCTCGACCTGGGAAATGTGAATGTGAATGGTGGCGCGGTGGCGATCGGTCATCCCATCGGCGCAAGCGGCGCGCGCGTACTTACGACGCTGATCTACGAGATGATGCGGCGCGATGTGCATCGCGGCGTCGCAGCGCTTTGCCTCGGCGGCGGTAACTCGGTCGCCATGGCAGTCGAGCGATAGGTCGGCGGCGTCCCTTGCGAAGTGGCTAAGATGGACGTATGCCGTTGTCGCCCACAGAGCGCTTTACGGATCGTGCCGAAGCCTACGCGCGGCATCGCCCTGGCTATCCATCCTCAATGGTCGATGTGCTCTGTCAGCAGTGCGGACTTACTCGCGAAAGCTGCATCGCCGATGTCGCAGCCGGCACTGGCCTGCTGACGCAAATCTTTCTCGAGAACGGGAATCCGGTCATCGCTGTTGAGCCGAACGCCGCGATGCTGGCGCACCTTGCCACTCTGCAGATTGCGTTCCCGGATCTATCCGCGAAAAGCGGTACAGCAGAAGCGACAGGCCTGGCTGATCGATCTGTCGACTTTGTCATGGCAGCCCAGGCCATGCACTGGTTCGATCTCAGAAAAGCGCGCCAGGAATTTCGACGCATCCTGAGGCCGGATGGATGGTGTGTCGTCATCTATAACGAGCGGCGTCGCGGTGGCGATGCATTCCACAGCGGATACGAAAAGCTGCTTAAGACGTATGGTGAGGGATATCAGGAGGTTCAGAGTAGTCACCTGTCCGAAGCGCAGATCACAGCTTTTTTCGAACCGTGTTCAATGAAGCGGGTGGTGCTCGAAAATTCGCAGCAACTCGATCTTGAAGGATTGACGGGCCGCATCATTTCATCGTCCTACATGCCGACTGCGAAAGACGCGACCTATCCAGCGATGCTGAAGGCGATCGCTTCCTTGTTCGACAAGGCAGAACATCACGGCCGGGTAAGACTGGAATATGCCTGCACGGTTTCATTCGGGCATCTTCAATGCGCCTAGCACTCGATGAGAAGTCCAACTGCCATGCCACGTGCGACCAACGGGAGCATGCCCTTGCGCGAAGCGCTCTCCGCCATACTCGCAGTACTAGCACTCGATGATGTTCAGGGCCAAACCCGCTAACGACGTTTCTTTATAGCGCGACTGCATGTCGAGGCCGGTCTCGTACATTGTCTTGATCACCTGGTCGAGTGACAGCTTGTGGCCTTCCGTCTCGGCCATGGCCATGCGGCAGGCATGCACGGCTTTGACCGCGCCCATCGCATTGCGTTCGATACAGGGAATCTGCACCAGGCCACCAATCGGATCACACGTCATGCCGAGGTTGTGCTCCATGCCGATTTCAGCTGCGTGCTCTATCTGTTCGTTCGTCGCGTTCTGTGCCGCGGCTAACCCGCCGGCAGCCATGGAGCAGGCTACGCCCACCTCGCCCTGGCAGCCGACCTCCGCACCGGAGATCGAGGCGTTCTCTTTATACAGAATGCCGATGGCGGCCGACGCGAGAAAGAAGCGCAGCAATCCTTCTTCATTCGCCCCGGCGACAAAGTCCAGGTAGTAGCGCGCTACGGCGGGGATAACGCCTGCTGCGCCATTCGTCGGTGCCGTGACTACGCGTCCCCCTGCGGCGTTTTCTTCATTCACGGCCATGGCGTATACAGTGACCCAGTCGAGGGGCGCGAGCGGATCGCCGGTTAACTTGTCGCGCAGTCGCTCGGCCAGACGTTTTGCACGGCGGCGTACTTTCAGGCCGCCAGGGAGAATGCCCTCGGTCGCCATGCCGCGCTCCATGCAACCGCGCATCACATCCCATATCTTCAAAACATTTTCTTTGACTGCGGTGGCTGAAGCCGGTCCTTCCAGGCGTGCATACTCGTTCTGCAGCACCAGTTCACTGATGGAAAGCCTGTCGTGTGCCGCCATCTGCAATAGCTCTTCTGCGCTGCGGAAAGGGAAGGGCAGCGTTGTAGTTGTCATCAGCGGCGTGTGGTTTTCGTCTGCGCCGTCCTCCACAATGAAGCCGCCGCCGATTGAGAAAAATGTCTTCTCGAGCAATGCGTCACCGCTCCCGTCGAAGGCCGTGAAACGCACACCATTGGGATGAGTCATCACCGCACCCGGCGGCGTCATCTGTTCACGATGGAACAGCAGGTCATCTGCCTCGCGGAAAGGCACTTCATGCGTGCCGGCGAGTGGCAACAGGGCAGAGGTCCGTACTGCCTGCAGTTTGCTTTCCATGGTTGCCGGATCGGTTGCACTCGGCTCTTCACCAGTCAGTCCCAGGATCACAGCGCGATCGGTGCCGTGGCCAACGCCAGTCAGGGCGAGGGAACCGTACAGGTCGGCGCGGACGCGGGTGACCCGGTCCAGTAGCGCGGAGGAGCGCACCAGGCTTGAGAAACGACAGGCCGCGCGCATAGGTCCCATGGTGTGCGAACTGGATGGGCCGACGCCGACTTTATAGAGATCGAAGAGACTGGTTTTCACTTCCCCTATGGTACCGGTTCGCTGGGAGTCAAGACTTAAGTGCACTCCTGTCGCCGGACGGAAAGAAGCAGGCGCTTCGACTTCGCTCAGAATGGCATTCAAAGGTGTTGAGGCTGAGAATTCGTGGCGGAGTGGCCTGTCTGCGGTCACAAACAGTTATGAGTGCGTTTGTCCGGGTGCTATGCTCAGGACACCTATCCAAACAACCTGTTGTCAGAAGAGTTGGACCCATGCTGTTCAAGGCCATCAGCGCTGCCGTCTATGGCATCGATGCGCACATCATTGATGTCGAAGTAGATTTTTCGGGGATTGTTACCGCGGAGGATCATTTCCACACTGTCGGTCTTCCCGATGCGGCAGTGCGCGAGAGCCGCGACCGGGTACGTGCGGCGATCAAGAATTCCGGCTTCTCCATTCCGCCGACGCACATCACCATCAACCTGGCTCCTGCAGACATTAAGAAGGAAGGCTCCGGCTTTGATCTGCCGATGGCGATCGGCATACTCGGCGCTTACGGTGCCATTGAGAAAAAAGACCTGAGCGACTTTCTAATGGTTGGCGAACTTGGCCTGGATGGCGGTGTGCGCGCAGTGCCGGGTATGTTGCCGATCGCAGTGGCGGCCAAGCGTCATGGTGTGAAGCACCTGCTGGCGCCTGCGAGCAATGCAGCCGAGGCCGCAGTCGTCGACGGCATCGATGTATACGCCGTGAACTCTCTGGCAGAAGTAAGAGAGTTACTGAACCAGTCGGCGAATGGTGGCATCAAGTCAAAGCCATGCCACGTGTCGACTGAAAAGCTGCTGCAGGAAGAACAGATCTTCGCCGCCGATTTCAAGGATGTCCGTGGACAGCAGACTGCCAAGCGTGCGCTTGAAGTAGCGGCAGCCGGTGGACACAACATCCTGATGATCGGGCCTCCGGGTTCCGGCAAAACCATGCTGGCCAAGCGCCTGCCAAGCATTCTTTCTCCACTCACTTTTCAGGAAGCGCTGGAGACGACGAAGATCCATTCCGTCGCAAAAGTGCTGGATGCAAAAACCGGACTTGTGACTCACCGGCCTTTCCGGGCACCACACCACACGATCTCAGACGCGGGACTGATTGGTGGAGGCGCCATGCCGCGGCCGGGAGAGGTATCGCTCGCACACAATGGCGTTCTATTTCTGGATGAACTGCCGGAGTTTCCGCGCAGTGTACTCGAAGTGATGCGGCAGCCACTCGAAGATGGTACGGTCACGATCGCCCGTGCAGCAATGAGCCTGAGTTTCCCCGCGCGCTTCATGCTCGCAGCCGCGATGAATCCCTGTCCCTGCGGCTATTTCAATGACAAGTCACGGGAATGCATGTGCACGCCGCCCATGATGCAGCGCTACGTGTCGCGTGTCTCCGGTCCACTGCTCGATCGCATTGATATCCACATTGAAGTGCCGGCAGTGAAGTACAGAGAACTGCGGGGCGGCGCCGCGAGTGAGGGTTCAGCCGAGATACGCGAACGCGTACTGGCTGCGCGCGAACAACAAAGGTTACGTTTCGTCGGAGAGAAAATTCACGCCAATGCCGAGATGAATACTCGACTTATCCGGACGCACTGTGCATTGACATCCGACGCCGAACACTTACTCGAGCGGGCAATGCAGCAGCAGGGCCTGAGTGCTCGTGCACATGACCGCATTTTGAAGGTCGCCCGCACAATTGCAGACCTGGCAGGAGCAGCTGATCTGGCCGTCGGTCACCTGGCGGAAGCAATCCAGTACAGGACACTCGACCGGACATACTGGTCGTAGATCAAGTGTTTTGAAGTGATCAATTTTGCTCCCGAATTCAGTAGGGAAGTCGAAATGCAACCGTATTGACGTACCGTGTACTTCGGAGGAACCTCCTCGGATACCGGCGCAACATTAAGATTGCAGGTTGTTTGCGAAGTTCTACAAAATATGGAACATCGCAATAGGTCGGAATATGAAAAAAAGTGTTGACCTCGCGTTCACCATGGCGTTAACTTCAAGTTGCCGCTGTTTGATTGGTTGCAAAACTCCGGAAATGCGCCATCCAGCTTCCTCATTTGGAGCTGTGCAGGCGCGAGTTCGAAGAGCCACCGATTGATCCGAAAGGTTTCAACCAAGTCAAAGGTTGAAAATAATTCTAAAAAAGTTAGACCGGACTTACACGGTGCGCGTCTAACAAAGTGCAGAAATTACAATTAATGGTGATAAGACCGAAGCTGTCTATGCAAAGTCAGTTACGCCTGACTGTTTCCCAGCACGGTACTTAGAAGGAGAACTTATGCGTTCTGATCTCATTTTTGGGGCACTTACCCACGTAAATAACCGCTACCAGCTTTGTCAGCTTGCCTCCAAGGCTACGCGCAAACTGCACAAGCCAAATACTCGGCTGCAGGACACCACGAATGATGTTCTCGTGCGTTTTCATGAGTCCAGCCCGATGTCTCCAGCCGTAGAAGCAAATGTAAGTGCACCGATCCAGCAGCGCCGCGCAGCTTAGCGCGGCCTGCAACACTTTTTTTAGACATTCCATTGGTTCCCTTCCATTCATTCTTTCTGCACCGCCCATCCTTCCCGGTACGGCCCCTCCTTCAACAGTCCCACCTGTGAGTACCCATGACTATTTCTGAATTAAAAGAGAAGAACATTACAGAATTGAGCCGCATTGCGCGCACACTGGAGATTCCAGGCGCCAGCGGTCTGCGTAAACAAGACCTGATCTTCAAAATTCTGCAGGCGCAGAGTGAAAAAGAAGGTCATATCTTCGCTGAAGGCGTGCTCGAGATCCTGCCCGACGGCTACGGTTTTCTGCGGTCTCCTGACTACAATTACCTTCCCGGTCCCGACGACATATACGTCTCGCCATCACAGATCCGCAAGTTCGACCTGAAGACGGGCGATACCATCAGTGGCAATGTTCGGCCGCCGCACGAGGGTGAAAAATATTTCGCGCTGGTCAAGATAGAAGCCATCAACTTCGAGTCGCCTGAAGAGACACGCAACAAGATTCTGTTTGACAACCTGACGCCGCTTTATCCGCAGGAACGCATCAAGATGGAGACCGTCCACGACAACACGAGTGGACGTGTGATGGATTTGCTGACACCGATCGGCAAGGGTCAGCGCGGCCTGATCGTTGCCCCGCCGCGCACTGGTAAAACCGTCCTGTTGCAATCGATTGCAAATTCAATCACGACGAACCACCCGGAGGTCGCGTTGATCGTCCTGCTGATCGATGAACGTCCGGAAGAAGTCACGGACATGCAACGTTCGGTGAAAGGCGAAGTCATCAGCTCGACCTTTGACGAACCGGCAGCACGTCACGTGCAGGTTGCCGAAATGGTGATCGAGAAGGCCAAACGCCTGGTCGAGCACAAACGCGATGTCGTCATCCTGCTCGATTCGATTACGCGTCTGGCGCGTGCCTACAACACCATCGTGCCGCCGTCGGGCAAGGTACTTTCAGGCGGCGTGGATTCAAATGCGCTGCAGCGTCCAAAGCGCTTTTTCGGCGCCGCGCGAAACATTGAAGAGGGTGGGTCGCTGACCATCATCGCGACGGCGCTTGTCGACACCGGCTCACGCATGGACGAAGTGATCTTCGAAGAGTTCAAGGGAACTGGCAACATGGAAATCATCCTGGACCGCAAGCTAGTGGATAAGCGCGTGTTCCCGGCCATCGATATCCAGAGGTCCGGCACGCGTAAGGAAGAGTTGCTGATCCTGAAAGAGGACCTGCAACGCATCTGGGTCCTGCGCAAGGTGCTCAATCCTTTATCGCCGGTTGAAGCCATGGAGTTACTGGTCGACCGGCTGGGCAAAACTCGTAACAATGCTGAGTTCCTGCTGAAGATGAACTCGCTTTGAAGCAACCTTAACGTGGCAAAGCCCCAGCCATGTTGGGGCTTTGCTGTTGATGGAAGAATATGCCGAAGTGGCAAAGGGTCATCGGGCTTCTAATCCTGATTGTCACCACAATCATCGGGATCGTGTGTGTCTGGTTGGGCACGTTCGGAATGGGCATTCACGCCCATCGTTAACTGCTCAGGCACCGCCCTTGACCTGGCCGTATTCAAGCAGTGTCACCAGCAGAACGCCTCCGCAGACATTTCCCAACACGGCGGGCAGCAGCCATGCAAAGTAGGCGCCACAGCTAACCTGGTGGTACAAAACTGAGGCCAGGATCTCGCCGCTCGTCGCGATAGAGTGCGCAAAGTGACCAATGCCAACCACGAATGCAAGCAGCCAGATCACCATCACCGAACCAGTCACCGAGTGGCTCCCGCTCACCAGCCAGGCCACAAGCGCGATCATCCAGCCACCGATGACGGCGCTCCAGAAGGCGTGACTGGTGCTCACACTGGCGGCTTCGACGCCGATCTTGGACATGGCTGCGACGTACTCAGGCTTGAGCGCTTCTGTCTTGACCGCCAGCAGGGCAAACAGAAATGCGCCGGCCAGGTTACTCGCCAGTACAATCGCCCACAGCCGCAGCGTCTTCCAGACGTGGCGGCGTTCGGCCAGAACAAGGGCAACCGGAAACAATGTGTTTTCCGTGAACAATTGTGCGCGCCCCACGATGACCGTGATGAAGCCGATCGGGTAAAGCAGGTAGGCAATGAAGCTTGCTGCTTTGCCATCGCCCAGAAGCGCATGCACAACCGACATGCTCAGCGCAGTCAACCCCATCATCATACCGCCGGCAAGGCCAGAGACGGCCAGCGCGCGCGCTGAGCGTTCCAGTTCGTGCCGCCCGTTATTTGCCACCTGCACGTAGATTTCGTGCGCGGTCGGACGCTCCAGATCGCGTTGCGCAGGAGGGCTGCCGCCGTCGTCAGCCCGGTCGCCACCACCTTCGCTGATGGCGTCCAGTTCCGGCCGGAGCTCTTCTGTCTCTGGTGTTACCTCTGAGGCCGCCATCCACTCCCCTTTTTAATGATGCAGTACCGGTTCAGGATGCATTGCGGCTGCCGGTCAACGAAAGGTGCTCGTGTTCACCAACCTGCGAGCCGTCCTTCGTGATGGAAGCTTTTAGTAAACGATAGTTGCGCACGATGGAGCTTGAAGGCGCGCTCCAGTACTCCGCGTCTTCCACCACGACTTTAAGTACAGAGATCTCCGGGTCTTCTTCGCCATTCGGAAACCACGCCTTGTAGAGCGGGTTCCATAGTTCATGGATTTTCTGCCGATCCTTGCTCACCTGTGCGCGGCCGGACAGGCTGACGAACGTGCTGTTCTTCACATCGACATAGGAGACATTCACGTGTGCATCATGCCGGATCTCGGCAACCTTCCCTGAATCCTGGCGAGTCAGGAACCATAGTTCTCCCTGGAAGCGCGTCTCCTGTGTCGCCATGGGACGGCTGAAGACACTGCCATCTTCACCGGTTGTCGCCAGCATGGCGATACGGATGTCCTTGATCATGTCCTGGATATTGCTGAGAATCTCATCGCGAGAAAGCGCTGGTGTGGTCATCGTCGACTCCTTGCAAGGGTTGGATGCGCCAGGAGGCTGACGCGCTCGCCCGCTGCGTGACCAGCTGTAAATGAATGCCTACAATATGGTTATGACTGAGCGTCTCTACTATGACGATGCATTCCTGAAGACGTTCGAAGCGGAAGTTACTGACATTCGCGAGCATGCGCGCCGTGAGGGCGGTTCCGAATGGCGGATCGCGCTCGACCGCAGCGCCTTCTATCCGACCAGCGGCGGCCAGCCACATGACACAGGCGGGCTGACGGCAACTGCGCGTAGTGGCGCGATGCTGGACGTGGTCGTATCCGGAGTGGAGGAAGATGAGACCGGCGAAGTGTGGCATGCCACCAGCAAACCGCTGCTCGCAGGCACCCGGATCACCGGACACATCGACTGGCCGCGCAGGCTCGACCACATGCAACAGCACTCGGGCCAGCACCTGCTTTCGGCGATCCTGGCGCGCGATTTGAAAGCCTTGACGGTCTCGTTTCACCTGGGGGAGGAAATGTCGACCATCGACCTCGCCGTCGATACGTTATCCTACGCCGACCAGGAGCGGGTAGAGCAGCAGGTAAACCTGGCTATCGCCGAAGATCTGCCCGTAACTGTGCGGACCATTGATCGAGCCGAGGCTGATGCATTGCTGGCGGCCGGCATATTGCGCAAGCTTCCCGAACGTGAAGGTCCGATCCGCCTGATCGAAATGCCACAGATTGATCTGAATGCCTGTGGAGGCACCCATGTGCGTTCGCTTGGTCAGATCGGCGGGTTGCTGCTGCGCGGCATAGAAAGAGTCCGCCAGGGTATCCGTCTGAGCTTCGTGTGTGGGTTGCGTGCTGTTCGCATGGTTCGAGCCGATGATCATCTACTGACGTCCATTGCGAAGAGTCTTTCTGCGCAAAGAAGTTCTCTGCCGGAGATGGTCGAACGCAAGCTGGCTGACGCGAAGGCTGACGCGAAAGAGAAGCAGAAGTTGCGCGAAGAACTGGCGGATTACCATGCCGCCCGCCTGCTGGTGGAAGACCCGGTCGACCGCGGCCTGCGTGTTGTGCGTCGCAGCTACAGCGATCGTGACGCGGCGTATACAAAGCTGCTGGCGTCGCGGTTAGTTGCAGCCGCGCCTCAAACCGTCGCTATCCTTTCCTCGTCTCAGCAGCAGCCGGCTTCAATCATCTTCGCCCGCAGTAAGGACCAGGAACAGATCCGCTGCGGCGAATGGCTGGCAGCCGCGCTCGCCGACCAGGGAAGCCGTGGCGGCGGCTCACCGGAGATGGCACAGGGACAGGTCGCTTCGCAGTTGCTCGAGAGGGTCGCGGATACTCTCCGTGCGCAAGCTGTGACGATACGCGATGTAAAATCCTGAAAACTCTGGCGCGGCGCAAACCTGCGCTTTATCTTCATACCGGGCCCCTCATCTCAATTCCGGATGTGTTCAGATGGTCCGCGCGCTGCTCAGCGTTCTGTTCTTGTTTATCCTGCTGCCACTCGCGAAAGCGGCTTTCGCAGAGGACAAGGCTCAGCCTGTTTCCATAGCGGCCAACCTGTTTCGCCTCTCCGGCACGCATGCCGCATCCGGCATAGAGTACGTCCGATTCTTTACGACTGCCCAGCCATTGTCAGCGGATGCTGCAGCCGCCCCGGCAGATCCACACGTGGTTCCGACCTTCACCATCGAATGCACGCAGCTCAAGAACAAGCGGATGCTTAGCCTGTACGTCAATTTCGGCCGCGTGGCCGATCTATCTTTCCCTGAGCCATTCCATCCGACCGACACGGACCTGTTCCCGCCTCGCAATCCAACACTGCCGATCGCCCTTATCTTCGAGGGATATATCAAATCAAAACCATTCAAGCGTGGATGGGAACAGCTGCCGAATGGAAATTATCGTTATCGAAACCCGGGAATGGGCAGCGGCAACCTGGATGATCCGCGCTTCTTTCTGGATTACCTTCACTCACTCCCAACGTTGCATGTCATCGCGCTGAAGCCGGAAGCAGGCAAGCCCGGAGAACTTTACTTTCACACAGCGACCTTGCTTGGCGCGGCGGACAATGCTCCGCTGTGCCGCCAGTGAGCATGATGGAAGGTCGAAGTAGTCGACGACTTTGCCAAAGCTGCCACCCCTGTTAAACTTTAACAAGTCATATCCCATCCGGATGTGGGGCTATAGCTCAGCTGGGAGAGCGCGTCGTTCGCAACGACGAGGCCATCGGTTCGATCCCGATTAGCTCCACCAAATATCTTCGCCATAGCCGAACGAACTTTGCCACTGCCACTACCTGGTGAGTGAAGCGCCAGCGCTATCATCAAGGCATGACCGAAGAACAAAACCCGCGCGAGCATCCGCAACGCAACATTCCCCGCAACTTGAAACAGTACTATCTCGGCCTTCTGACCAGGGGCGCTCGATGGAACCAGACCGACGACCAGGCAGCGAGCGAACTACTGCCACAGCAATTAGCATTCCTGCGCCGCCAGATGGAAGACAGGAAATACATCGTCGCCGGTCCGATTAACGAAGAGGCCCAGTACGTTGGCATGATGGTGATCGATGCAGCCAGCAAAGACGCTGCGATCTCCATAGCCAGTCGCGATCCCGGGGTCATCTCCGAGCGGATTGCAGTTGAAGTCTACGCCGTCTATTTGCCCTCGCTTGAGGATGTCTCCGTCCGCTACTGATCTTGATGACCCAGGTCTAATCGCGCGCCACTGAAACAAATCACTGGTCGTCTACCGCAATCCAGGAGCAATTCCGGAATTCACTGCATCAGATAAGTACGCCGACTGCTTTGGGAACGTAGCGCTGTATGCAGCGAAGGCAGGTCTGCGTCACGATCACGACAGAATCAGGAAAAACGCAATGCACAGGTTTGAGGTTTGGGCGCCATTGGCCAATTCGGTTGCTGTACAGGTGGCAGAGGCCACATATCCGCTGAAAAAAACAGAGCGCGGGTACTGGGCGGCCAATGTCGAGCAGGCGCAGGCCGGCATGGATTATGGCTACATCCTAGATGGTGAGCAGCCCCCCATCCCCGATCCAAGATCGCAGTGGCAGCCCAATGGAGTTAACGGCCTCTCGCGCATCGTTGACCATGACAGTTTCAAATGGCATGACCAGGCCTGGCAGGCGCCCCCCTTTGCGAATGCTGTTGTCTATGAACTTCACCTGGGCACATTCACGCCCGAAGGTACGCTTGATTCTGCTATTTCGAAGCTCGACTACCTTAAGGATCTCGGCATCACGCATGTCGAAGTGTTGCCCCTGGCGACGTCGCCCGGCGAGCGTGGATGGGGCTATGACGGCGTAGCACTATTCGCGCCGCAGGAAAGTTATGGTGGACCCGAGGCAGTGAAGCGCTTTGTCGATGCTGCTCACGGTAAGGGCCTGGCAGTCATCAATGACGTCGTTTACAACCACTTTGGACCGACAGGAAATTACACCGGCAAATACGGCCCCTACATCACTGAAAGCCATAAGACACCGTGGGGTGGCGCCGTGAATCTTGAGGAGGAAGGCAGCTCTGAGGTGAGGCGCTTCTTCTGTGACAACGCACTGATGTGGCTGCGCGATTATCACTTTGACGGTTTACGCCTGGACGCCGTAACAGCTTACATTGATCGATCCGCCGTGCACCTGCTGGAGCAGTTAGCCAACGAGACGAAGGCACTTGGCGCTGAGCGGGGAAAACACTTCTTTCTCGTGGCAGAGAGTGATCTTGGAGACCCCCGCGTGGTGCGCGCAAGGGAGGCCGGAGGGTATGGCCTGGAAGCGCAATGGAGCGATGACTTCCATCACGCATTGTGGACTGTACTTACAGGCGACCTGAAAGGCTATTACAGCGATTTCGGTTCCATCGCACAATTAGCTACTGCACTTGAAGAAGTGTTTGTGTATCAGGGGCAGTACTCGGACTACCGTAAGCGGCACCATGGACGCCCTGTGCACGACATTCCTGGCTACCGTTTTCTCGGCTATATCCAGAACCATGACCAGGTCGGCAATCGAGCTGTCGGCGATCGGTTGAGTGACCTTGTTTCTCCGGGCAAGGTAAAGATCGCGGGAGCGCTCGTGTTGCTCGCGCCGTTTATTCCAATGATTTTCCAGGGAGAAGAGTTCGCTGCTTCCACGCCTTTCCAGTACTTTACCGATCACCATGATGCAGAGTTAGGCAACGCAGTGAGCGAAGGCCGCAAACAGGAGTTTGCAACTTTCGGCTGGGCTCCTGAAGATATTCCTGATCCACAGTCGAAGGATACCTTCCTGCACTCGAAACTGGATTGGAACGAGACCGCCGAGGCTGGCCATGCCGAGATACTGGATTGGTACAAGAAGCTGATATTCCTGCGCAAATCAAGCCGGGCACTGCTCGATGGCGACATGCGGGCATCCAAGGTTCGCTTTGATGAGGAGGCGCAATGGCTTGTCCTCGAGCGCGGACCGTACCAGGTCATCTGCAACCTGGCGAAGAAGCCCGCGACAATCAGTCTTCCAATCGCTGGGAAGGTCCTGTTAGCTTCCGATGATTCGTCCAGGCTGAAGGACAAGCAGGCGGAACTGGGACCGGAGTCAGTAATTATTGTGGAGTGCGTTAGAGCTTGATGGGTTCTTCGCTGCTGTTCGAGGCCTTCGTCGAGAGGGCAGCGAAAAAGTCGTCCCGCCAGCGCAGAATGTCATGCCTGCGTATCTCCCCGCGAAGCCGGCTCATACGTGTTCGCCGTTCGTCGCGTGCCATGTGAATGGAACGATTGAGAGCATTGGCGACACCTATCTCATCGTATGGATTGACCAGAATAGCTCCGCGCTGAAGCTGTGAAGCAGCCCCGGCAAATTCGCTGAGGATCAAGACCCCGTCACTGTCCGTGCGAGCCGCGCAGTACTCCTTCGCTACCAGATTCATGCCGTCTTTCAGTGGCGTAATCAATGCGGTGTTCGCAGCGCGATACAGGGCGATGAGCTCTTCACGCGGGATCGAACGGTGAAGATAGTGCACCGGCATCCAGCCCGTATTCCCGTACTCCCCGTTAATGTGGGTAACGGAACGCTCGATCTCAGCCATCAATGTCTGGTAGCCGATGATTGTCTCCCGGCTGGGGACGACTATCTGGAAGAGGGTTACTTTTCCACGCAGGTCAGGATAGTCGCGCAGCAATGCCGCGAAGGCTCGCAGTCGTTCCGGAATTCCCTTGGTGTAATCCAGACGATCCACGCCCAGCGCGATATGAACGTCTCTCAACTCTTCACGGATCCTGGCCACGCGCTCCAGTACAGTCTTCTTCTGTGCTGTTTCGCTGAATTGCTTGAAGTCGATACTGATAGGAAAGAACTGCACGCGTGTCATGCGGTCGCCATAGTGAATCATGCGCGTGTCCCCGTGGCGCTCGACCTTCGCTGTAGGCAGAAATGTGCGGATACATGCGACAAAATTGCGCTCATCACGCGCAGTCTGTAGTCCGACGAGGTCATGCTGCAGCAGGTCTTCGAGTATCTGCTGACGCCACGGTAGTTTTTCGAAGATATCGGGTGCGGGAAAAGGAATGTGCATGAAAAAGGCGATCCGTGCCTTTGCCATCCGCTTCCTGAGATAAGCTGCTACCTGCATCAACTGGTAGTCCTGTATCCAGATGATGTCATTGCTTTTCGCGGCACGCCTGGTTACCTCCGCGAACTTCTTATTTACCCGCTGATAGTAATCCCAGTACTTAGGGAAGAAACGGCAGCGGGATTGAAGATCGTGAAAGAGTGGCCAGATAATCTCGTTGGAAAAGCCTTCGTAGAAATTGGCCTGCTCCTCCTGCGTTAAATGCACGGCAAGATAGCGATAAGCATGATCGTGCGACTCGTCGAGAAGCTTCTGTACTTCTGCTTCGTCGGCCACCTGGTTGGAATCTGTGTTGTCATCTCCGAGCCCGGCTATCCCGGGGCTGCCAATCCAGGTACCTCCATGCTCTTTCAGGATAGGAACAAGAGCGCTGACCAGCCCGCCGCTCGATGGCTCTGCCTTAAGATGGCCTTTTTCCTCCTTGAAGGAAATGGGCAACCTGTTTGAAACTACGATTAGTTGTGTCCGCCTGGTCATATCGGACGGTTTTCGCGTGCCTGAATCCACATGTCGAGGAACTCCAATAATTCAGCAGGAGGACGAATCCATAATGAGGCATAACTGGGCCTCGGTTTGTCGCGCACCAGGACAGCACAACTTCTTGATCTGTACTGTTCTTCCTCGAAAACCTCAAACGCGTCTTCGTCTGTAATGTCATCGCCCAGGAAAGATGCCATGGTGTCACTTGCCAGCTTTCCTAAGATCGAACGAACTGCAAAACCCTTGTTCCCTTCGCCTGCTCTCACTTCCAGGCCGCCATTAAAAGCAAGCAGATTGATACTGCCTTCGATCTGGCTGTTACTTCTTATTTCTTCAAACAATTGTCTTACCCGAGCTTCTACTTCATCTTTCCGCAAAGTGGCCTTGCGCCAATGAACTGCAACACTGTTCGGCTTCAGCTCCAGTATGGCCGGATCATATTCAGCTTCAAGCGTTTTCCTTACAAGAGCAAGAACCCGCTCTTCATCACCGGTAAGTGGAGCGAGGCAGTAGTCTCCATTGGCTTCAAGAAGTTCTCGACCATGCGATCCCCAGATATCTACAGGTTTAGCAAGGCCCATCAGGTCGCGCAACTCCCGTGCATTGCGGCCGCTGATAAATACCAGTCTGTCATCCTTGATGGAAGATAGTCGGTCGATGCGTGCACGTACTCCGGGATAGAACTGTGTCAACAGCCGGTCTTCCCGAAAAGGTGCCAGGGTGCCATCGTAGTCGAGCATCAGAACTGCGCTGCCTGCCGATGCCAGTCGGTGGAAGAATGGATGATCCTTCCGCAGGTCTTTCCATCTTAATGGTGTCTGTCCGTTCACTAGCAATAGGATGCCTGTTCCCGTTGTATTCCGGAATTAAACTTGCCCTTGAAAGCCGTCTTAATTTCGCACCTCTGCTTCATCATCATCGGTGTGTAACTCAAAAGTGAGGTTATGCTGGATGCGTAGTGTAATTTGTTCATTAACATAACAGGGGACCCATGAATCGAACAGAAATCATCCATGCG
This sequence comes from Acidobacteriaceae bacterium, assembly GCA_963692885.1. Classification (GTDB taxonomy): domain Bacteria; phylum Acidobacteriota; class Terriglobia; order Terriglobales; family Acidobacteriaceae. The sequence goes on along the minus strand of OY843586.1, from coordinate 3,597,979 downwards.
CTGGACGAAGAGATTAACAGACTCACACAGGCCAGAGAGCTGATACAGGGGAGCAATGGCCTGGGGCCGGCACTTGCAAAGTTTGTCGCCAATGGCACTGGCAGCCCACAAGCCGGCGGTCGGCGAAACATGAGCCCTGAAGGACGCAAGCGGATTGCAGAAGCGCAGAGACTTCGCTGGGCAAAATTCAAAGCCGCCAAGTAGACTTGACCCATGCTTAGAGTGAAGCTGCTGCACCCGGACGCGAAAGCTCCAACTGTAAGTCACGCAGGCAGCGATATAGGATTCGATCTCTACGCTCTCGAGGATGCCATATTGCAGCCCGGCATCCTTGCAAGACTACGGACAGGAATCGCCGTAGAGGGTCCGGAGGGTTACGGATTCGTGCTCGGCGACCGCTCTTCGATGGCGATGAAAGGTATCACTTACCTGGGCGGCCGCATCGACGCAGGATATCGGGGCGAGATCCTTGTCTGCCTGATGAACGTGAACCAACCGAAACAAACCCTCCAGGTGACGCAAAACAGCTTTGGTGCTGTGACCGACGTTTTTTTTAAACATGAAGATGCGTCGGTCCAAGTTAGAAAAGGCGACCGCATCGTGCAGATGTCACTCTTCCGCGCAGACACCGACCGCACCATCGAGATAGTCGACGAGTTATCGGATAGTAGCCGCGCGGCGAAGGGCTTCGGCTCGACCGGGCGATGAGCCACTCACGGTTTTCAGGCTGGCGATACTCCAAAAGTCCTGGTTACTGACCCATTTTGGGAAGCTCTCATACAAAATGCGTGCGGACTCCATCGTAGGATAATGAGGATGCGCCTATACTCCAGACACTACCCCCAGCATTGCTGTATCTGCAGGGCCGCGGACGCCTAGTGGCGGTGTACCACATCCTTCCCGACGCCGAACCCTTTTCCCGTTCCATGGGAGGAGCTTCTGCGCAGTGGGTTGCCGGTGTCGTCGCTGCGGCCGGACTGAAGGAACAGACGGTTGTCGTCTGCCCGGAAGCAGACGACTCGTGGGGATTTCCGTACGTATGGGTCGCGCCAGAAATGGGTAAGATCAGCCTCCTGCCTCGTCCGCTGCAGCATCCGGTTCTCTGGCGGAGGCGTGCCCGTTTTTACTCGAGACTGCTGCGTGGTTTCGTCGCTCGCCTCGAGACAACTGACATTATCTATGTACACAACCGGCCGGAGATGGCGCTTGCCATGGTTTGGGCGCAACTGGATCCACGCAGGCAGAACCCTGTGATCCTGGCAATGAATGACACCCAGCTTGCGGTCGCACCGCGTCCAATGGTCCGGCACGTGGCTGGCCGTATGACGCGTGTCGTTTTTCCAACAGAGTTTCTGCAGCACCAGTCTTACGAGAAGTACCGGCTGCACATGCGCGCTGCTGTTTTGCCTTTCGGGGCGGATGAAACCATGTTTTTCCCTGATCCCCAGGAGCCTCCAACGCTGAGTGGCTGGGACCCGCTCATCGTGTACGCTGGTCCGCTCACACATCAGGCCGGCGCTCATGTTCTGCTGGACGCGGCCCGGCTTCTGCGGGGTCGGGGGATCGGCATTCGTCTGCTGATCATTGAGCGCTCAGAGCCCGGCGCTTCAAACGATGCCGTGCCTAACCGCGCGGACTATGACGACTACGTTCGTCGTCTCCGATCAAAGGCGGGAGAGAACGTCTGGTTCGAAACCTACTCCGGCATCGAGCATGTGGCGGAGGCCATGCGGTCCGCTGCCGTGGTGGTTTCGCCGTGGCTGGGCGATGAGGCCTTCGGTCTCGCAAATGTGGAAGCCATGGCAACTGGCGTGCCCGTCATCGCGTCCTGTGTCGGTGGCATTCCAGAGGTTTTCTTCGAGGGGGGCGCGCTCCTGGTTCCACCCGCGGATGCGATAGCACTCGCCAATGCCATTGAACGGATCCTCGGCAGGACCGGCGTGGCAAAGCTTCTCAGACGTGAAGGACGCCAGAGTTTTCTACGCAATTACTGCTGGCCCCAGGTGGCCGCCTCTTATGTGCAATTGATCGCTGCTGTTTCCGAAGGACTGACGCCGCGCCGCGAAGCATTGCCTTGATAGCACCGGGTGGCGCAGAGAAAGAAGCAAGCCGATCCCTCCGGAGGAATTCGCTGTGGGTTCTGAGCGGCCAGGCGGCCAAGCTTGTTCTGCAGGGTCTCTACTTCATCCTTATCGGACGCGCCCTGGGCAGTCAGCAATATGGCGCGTTCATCGGGGTTGCGTCCTTGATTGCTGTGCTCGCGCAGTTTGCCACCTGGGGCAGCGGCATGTTGATGCTCCGCAGTGTAAGTCGCGATCGCTCGAGCTTTCCGCGCGCCTGGGGTAATGCGCTGGTGATGACGGCAAGCCTCAGCGTGATCGTCCTTGCACTCGTCTATGGCCTGGCTCACTTGTTCTTCTCATCCCAGCTGCTGCTCATTGTTCCATTCGTCGCGCTTGCTGATACTGTCTCCGCGAAGCTTGCCGAGTTGTCCAGCCAGGCATTCCAGGCCTTTCATCGTCTGCGGGACACGGCGCAGATTGTCGCGATTACGAGTGCCATCCGGCTCATCGCCGCTGCTCTCCTGTTCTTCCATGAGCGTAGCGGGTTTGCTTCGGCGATGACATGGGCCCGACTCTACCTGGCCGCGTCCTTTGCTGGCGCGGCGCTCTCTGTGCTGCTCGTCACGATCCACCTCGGATTGCCGAAATTCAGCCGCATCCCGCAAAAACTGTGGGTCGAGGGACTCGGCTTTTCCCTGGCGAACTCAACGACGTCTATCTACAACGACGTCGACAAAGCCATGCTTGCCAGTCTCGGCCAACTCCGTGCCGCAGGTATCTACGGCACCGCTTATCGCATCATCGACATCGCCTGCGTGCCCATCACTGCAATCCACGGCGCCGCCCTGCCGGAATTTTTCCGACGCGGTCACGCAGGTGCTTACGCGATGCGGCCCTTCGTTAGAAAGCTGCTGTCGAAAACATCCCTTTATGCTCTGGGTGCTTCCATAGCGCTTGCCGCAGGTGCAGGTATTGTGCCCTTGCTGATGGGCCCGGGCTACGCGGAAAGTGTCTCCGCTATTCGCTGGCTCTGCGTGCTGCCGTTGCTGCGCAGTCTTCATCTTGCAGCAGGCGATTGCATTACCGCCACCAGTTCGCAATGGTGGAGAACCGGCAGTCAGTTGCTCGCAGCCCTCCTGAATCTACTGCTGAACCTTGTGTTGATCCCGCGATGGTCCTGGCAAGGCGCAGCCGCCGCCAGCCTGCTCACCGATGGAATCCTTGCAGCTGCTAACTGGATCATTCTCGTCTGGCTTTCATCGCGACAGCAAACAGTAGCTGCCGCGACGATTCCCAAATTGGCATTGCTCATCACAGAATAAGCCGCAATTACGTTTCGCATCTGCCCCGCTGCTGATAAACAGGTAACAGCCCTTCAGCAGACTTTCCATTTGTTCATATCTGGCACAGTTGTGATTACCGGCATTCAGCCGGCTCTCACTTGAGGTGTGGCGTCATGGGGCGCAGCCTCATCTTTGAGCACGACGAACATCATCTTGATCCAGAGGAATTGTATTGAATACGTACCCAGAGGGCGGCGGTGTCTCGACAGTTCCGACAGACCTGACCATGAAAGATGTGGCCGCGGTCCTTCGGCGCAGGCGCGGTATCGTCCTGTCCATCTGCCTGCTTTGTCTGTCGCTGGCTGTACTCAAGTGCGTCCTCAGCACGCGCCGGTATGAAGGCGTTGCCGCCATCCAGATTCAGAAGGACGACTCGGATGCGCTCGGTCTTGAGAGTGCGCTGGGCACAGCAGAGGCTGGTGCGTCGGACGCCCTCGATTACAACATCACATTGCAGACGCAGGCACGTGTACTGACTTCGGATACGCTTGCACTGCGCGTCATTCACGACGACAGTCTGGAAGCGAATGATGACTTTACCGGAGCGCACGCGTGGCTGCGGATACCAGCCTGGCTGACGCCATGGGATAAGCCTTCCGCCGAAGCGGTGATGGTTCCTTTAGAGGATGCTCCGGAAAGACGACGCCTCGCGCTGAAAACATTTTCGAAACATCTTAAGGTACAGATTGAACCCGGCACCCGGATCATCAACATAGCGTTTCTTAGTACCTCGCCTGAGACGGCGGCGAGCGTCGTAAACAACCTGATCGATGAGTTTTCGAATTACAACTTCAGTACTCGTTCCCAGGCAACTGCCAAGGTGTCTGAATGGTTGAAGGGACAACTGGACGGCATCGAAAAGCAGGCTAATGCATCGCAGGAGAAGGTACTACGCATCGAGCGCGAGAATGGCCTGTTCGCGCCGGATGAGCAGCATAACGTGGTGCTGACAAGGCTGGATGAATTGAACCATGATCTGGTGGCGAGCGAGGCCGACCGGATCATGGCGCAGGCGCTCGAGAAAGCTGCGGCGACAGGCAATCCGGAGGACATAGGTCTGCTGACGGCGGGCGCCAGTGGAACAGCCCCGTCTGGTGCAGTCAATACGCTCGCACCTATCCAGCAGCTGCGGGCGCGCGAGACGGAACTTAAAGCCAAACTGCAGCAGGATTCTGTCAAGTACGACCGCAATTACCCGCTTGTCCTTCAACAGGAAGCTCAGCTGACAAGCGTGCAAAGTTCTATTCAGGAAGAAATCTCAAGGATCCGGAAACGCGCTCATAACAATGTGGAGGTAGCGCTCTCGAATGAGAATGCAGCTCGGCAAAGCTTCGTAACGCAGAGGTCGCTCGTACAGAAGTTGAGCGCAGGAGCTATGGAGTTTGTTGTCGCCAAGGAAGATGCGGATGCCAGCCGCGAACTTCTCGAGGGTCTGAAAAAGAAGGTGGAAAACGCGAAGCTGCTCAGTGGCTTCAAGGCAAGCAATGTGACGGTGGTCGATCCCGGACGCATACCCTCGCGCAAGCATCCCAAACAACCGAACATTCCTGTGACCATGCTTGCAGGATTATTCAGTGGTCTGTGTCTTGGCTGTCTTACCGCGTTTCTGATCGACAATCACGACAAAGGCATCTACTCTGCTGACCAGATCGAACGCCTTCTGGGCACACCGCCTTTCGCGGTACTGCCATCCTTCAAGGTGCACCGTACCTGGCCAATGGTTCTGCCGCAACTGAATGGCAGGGCCCGGTTAAAAAGTTCGTCCGGCGACGCGATGCGCGCTGCTCAGCACCTGGTACCGCTTGACTCCGGTTCGACTTACGCCGAGGCGCTTCGTTCACTCCGGACATCTCTCATGCTGTCTCGTAGTCAGCAACATCCAAAAGTAATCCTCGTTACGAGTGCCCAGCCGGGTGAGGGGAAGAGCACGACGGCACTCCACTTGGCGACCATCCTTGGACAACAAGGGCGCCGGGTGCTTGTCATTGACGCCGACCTGCGACGTCCTTCTCTGCACACAAAGCTCGATATACCGAATGAGCGCGGCTTGAGCACAATGCTTTCCGAGTACGATGCGCCAACTGCTCTCCGGTCGATTGGAGGCCGCGATGATGTCTGGGTGTTGACGGCTGGACCTAAACCTCCCTATCCAGCAGAACTACTCAGTTCACCGAGAATGCAATCGCTGTTAGAGGAATGGCGAGCTAACTTTGATTTCATTCTCATCGATTCTCCACCTTCGCTCGCCGTTACCGACGCAGTACTGCTTTCCCCACTGGTTGATATAACCCTGCTGATCACGCGTCAGCACGTTTCCACCATGCATGGCATCAAGAGCGCCTATCGCAAGTTGAACGCGAATGGTAATTCTGTGGACGTGGCCGTTGTTCTTAATGGGGTAGAGCGGACCTCCGCCGATTATGCAGAGTATTACGGCTACGCTTACGACGACAATGACGCAGGAGCTAAGCACGATGTCTAAGCTCCTTGTCATCATCGCTGCATGCTTGCTGCTTTACGCACCTTCTCGTTCTTGCGCAGGCCAGGCCGACACAGCGAAGCCCGCAGCAGAGTCGTTGCTGCTCTCTCCCGGCGACCTCATCAGCGTGTCTGTATTCGATGTGCCGGAACTGGAAAAGCATGTCCGCATCACGGATGGCGGTGCGATCACCTTGCCCTTGGTGGGCGAGATGACATTAGCCGGCCTTTCGCCCGCGCAGGCTGAGCACAAGGTCAGAGCAGCGCTGGCCGCAGGACGGTTTATCCGGAATGCGCAAGTGAACATCGGTGTAGATCAATATGCAACCGCAGACATAGCTGTGAGTGGACAGGTACAACATCCCGGCAGCTACCCGTCAACCATCCCGCGCAACCTGATGGACATCCTTTCGATGGCTGGCGGTCTGACACCGGCTGCAGATACGCACGTAACTGTGCAGCGGCGCGGCGTTCATGGCGAAACACTGCAGGCTTCGCTGGTGAACGATCCCTCGATTGCTTTGAGAAATTCTGTGCTGGTGTACCCGGGTGATCTGGTGATCGTCCCCAAGGCCGGCATCGTGTACGTATTGGGCGATGTTGTCCATCCGGGCGGATACGTCATGGCGAACGATGCACAGCTTACGCTCATGCAGGCCGTCTCCCTTGCGGCCGGGACGACAAAGACTGCATCTGAAGCGCATGCCCGCCTGCTGCGTAACTCGGCTGATGGCCCCGTCGAGCTTCCGGTCTGTCTCAAATGCGTGGAAAAAGGTACGCAGCCCGACATCGAACTGAAGGCCGAAGATGTCGTGTACATCCCGTACAGCACAACAAAGAATATTATGCTGGGCGCCAGTTCAATCCTGTCCAGTACCGGCGGAGCCGCTATCTATGCGGTCCACTAAAGCGCAATTTCTCGAGGTTCCAGTCGAGCAGAAGGTCTTCTCTGGCGTTGTAGCCAGGACGACCAGATCGGAACGGCAAACATCGCAGCAGCACCTCGACGTGCGTGCAGGCCTGCTGGATTGCACAGTTGAAGAGGTCGTCGTTACCGGTCTTCTGCTGCTTTTTCTCACACACTTCTACATCCCGATCCTGGATCCCGTGCAATCTTCACTGTTCGCTGCGACTTCCCAGGACCAGACAATGCTCGGCGAGTGCATCAACCTCGGCATCTGGACAATAGCAGGCTCGCTGATGATCCGGCGTTTCCGGCTGATGTTCGTTGGATGGCATCGTTTTCTGTGGGCGGTAGCGTTACCGATCTTCACGCTTCTGTCAGCATTCTGGTCGCAGGATGCAGGCATCACGCTGCGAAAATCGGCCTTCCTGCTACTTACGACTGCCTTCGCCATTTACTTCGCGCGTCAGTTTACGATGGAGCGGCAGATGCAGTTGATCTGCGCTGCGGCAGGCACGGCTGCGACGCTGAGTATCCTGTTTGCCCTTTTACTGCCAGCGTATGGCATCGATCACGATGTTCATGAAGGCGTGTGGCTCGGCATCTTTACGCAGAAGAACGTGTGCGCCCGGGAGATGCTTTTTCTGCTTGCATCCGTGCTTCCCTTCAAACCGAAGACGAAAGCATGGCGGCTTGCACGTCGCATGACCTTGTTGACCGTCATCGCAGTCGTCATCGGTACCCAATCGAAGACTGCGCTGCTGATCATGACCATCGTCTGCGCGACGTTTCCAGCCATCCATTTGCTACGGCGCGTTGATCGGGGACTGCTTCTGGCCGGCACCCTCGCAGCCTTCGTGGTAGCGGGTGCGAGCGTGATCTTTGCGGCATCAGCCATGCCTCATTTGATCGCTCTCCTGGGGCGGGACAGCACGATGACTGGCCGCACGGACATTTGGAAAGCAGTCCTCGAGGCGATCTTCAAGCACCCTCTCCTCGGGTACGGTTTTGCTGCATTCTGGCTGTCGCTTCGCGGAGAATCCGCAAACATAATACTCACCCTGCGGTGGGCCGTCCCCGCCGCGCATAACGGTTTCCTCGATGTCTGGCTGCAAACAGGGGCAATCGGTCTTTTCCTGTTTCTCGGAGGCTTCTTCCTTGCCGTCTGTCGCGCGATCAAGGGGATTCGCCAGCCATCCTACGCGCGCGCCGCGTGGCCGTTCGCTATCCTGCTGCTGACCCTTGTTTATAACCTGGATGAGAGTTCACTCCTGCAACCGAATGATTTTCTGTGGATGCTATACGTCACCACGCTTGTCAATCTGGCTCCGTCCTCACGCGCGTCCGGCATCGTCCGGCCGCCGCGCGGGGAACCGATAGCCAGCGGCTCCCTGGCAGTGTAGTCCGGCAAGTACCTGGTCATATTTCGACTCGAGCAATCTCGTCTGCAGCCGAAGGTCGAAGCATTGCTTGACGCGCTCTTGTCCTCGCCTGCTCATCTCTGTCCAGAGAACGGAGTCTTTCAGCAGCCTGCAGATACTTTCGGTCAACCCGGTCTCATCCTTCTCGGGTGAAAGATAGCCAGTCTTCCCATCCAGCACAGCCTCCGGTATGCCACCGCTTGCGAAGCTGGCAACAGGAACGCCCATAGCCTGGGCTTCGCAGAAGACCATGCCGAGGCCCTCCTGGTCACCATTTGCCGCCGTTACACTGGGCACGCAAAATACCTTCGCCTTTAGCAGCCAGGAACGGACAATTTCCGGCGGCTGCGATCCCAGAAAGGTATATTCACCGGAAAGCGATTGCGCTGCCTGCGCCTGGAGCTTCTGGCGCAAAGGGCCGTCCCCGATGATGACCAGGCGCGTAGCGGGCAGTGCTCGTTGTACTGCTCTCATAGCCGCAATCAGATGGCCGCAGCCCTTCTTTTCGACCAGTCGACCGACGAAGAGAACGATGGGCTGCCGCTGAACAGAGTCGTCGGTACGGAATGTCTCCAGGTCAATGCCGATCGAGTGGACCCAGAGCTTCTCCCGAGGATAGCCGCGCTCGATGGCCTGGTCTCGGATGAACCGCGAGACACAGATGAAGAGTTCTGCTCGTGCGAACAGTTCCTCCCTGCGCCGGAGGTAAAGTCGCCCACCCGCGCTGCGCCGCAGGGCTTCAACTGAACTGGTGACATCGTAGCCATGCAGTGAGACAACGAGCGGCACGTCGAGCGCGGCGTGAAGGGGAAGTGCAAACGCTGCATCGACGCCGAAGTGAGCATGTAACAGCCCCGGACGATATGTTTTGCATCGTGCTTTCCAGGCTGGTGCAAAACCTGTAGCCATGAAGGCCCGTTTTTGCAGAAAATTTCTCAATCTAGAGTCGCGGCTCGCGTACATCAGCAAGGAACGCGAAGCCTGTCCGGGTAGAATCCCGTCTGGCTTCTGAGCTATGCCGCAGAATATGCCGTGATAACGCTCCATGGCGGCAGCTTGCGCGAGGATGAATGTCTCGGATCTTTCGATAAGTTCATTGCGATAGATCAGAACGTTCGTTCTCGTTTTTCGAGCCTGCTCCGGACGATCACCAGCCGCATCAAGACCTGCAGCATCGAGCAGATCGCCAGCAATCCCGCCTAACCGGTATTCTGTAAAAGTGCTCATGGGATTGTTTGGCGCCTTTCCTGATGCTGGAAGTGCTTCCTGTGAAGAGAGAGGAAAACATGAAGCAGGGAAGTGCGATGACCATGCCCGGCGAAGTGGCAGGCTTTAAAGAAAAAATTGCAGATCGAACGGCGAAGATAGGCATCGTCGGGCTCGGTTACGTCGGCCTGCCGCTGGCGCTGCTGTTCAGTGAAGAACGCTTCGCGGTGAGGGGCTTCGACGTCGATGCCGAGAAGGTCAAAACTCTGAATCGTCAGCAGTCGTATATCGTGCGGATTCCAGCGACAGAAATCGCAGCAGCCTGCTCGAGAGGATTTACCGCGACCGAGAACTATGACGAGTTGCGCGAGATGGACGCGATCCTGATTTGCGTCCCAACGCCGCTCGACGAATACCACGAGCCCGATTTGAGCTACATCCGCAGTACTGTTGCGGCGATCGCTCCGAGGACCCGTGAAGGTCAGCTGATCGTGCTTGAAAGTACGACCTATCCCGGCACCACGGAGGAGATTGTCATCCCGATGCTGGAGGCAGGAGCACCGGGCCTGAAGGTAGTGCGGGCGGCAGGGTCGGAACCTGGGATGTTCGTTGCCTTCTCGCCCGAGCGCGAAGATCCCGGCAATGACACTGTGGCGCGCCGCGATATTCCAAAGGTAGTTGGCGGCGCCGATGCCATGGCCACTGACCTTGCCGCTGCGCTTTACGGCACGATCTTCAGGCAGACCGTCCGTGTTTCGAAGCCGGCAGTAGCCGAGATGACCAAGCTGCTGGAAAACATCTACCGTTGCGTGAATATTGCGCTGGTCAACGAGCTGAAGCAACTCTGTCATCGCATGGACATCGACATTTTTGAGGTCATCGAGGCAGCCAAGACCAAGCCCTTCGGCTTTCAACCCTTCTACCCTGGTCCCGGGCTGGGAGGTCACTGCATCCCGATTGATCCCTTCTATCTTTCGTGGAAGGCGAAGCAGTTTGACTTCAGGACAAAGTTCATCGAACTTGCCGGGGAGGTCAATGCCGCAATGCCGCTCTACGTGGTCGACAGTACCGCGGCTGCGTTGAATGAAGTGCGGAAGCCGCTGAATGGCTCGAAGATTCTTGTTCTCGGTCTCGCCTACAAGCGTGACATCGACGATCTTCGCGAGTCGCCCTCTCTTACCATCATCGAACTGCTGCAGAAACGCGGCGTCATTGTTTCGTACAACGACCCTTACTTTCCCGTGGTCGGCAGTGGTCGTCATTACGATCTTCGGATGCGCAACACACCTTTGAATAACCTGGGCCAATATGACTGCGTGATGATCGTTACGGACCACTCTAACTATGACTATCCAGCAATTGTTGAGCAGTCACAACTGGTCGTGGATACGAGAAACGCCACCAAGGGTATCGATTCGCCGAAGATCGTGCGCTGCTGATTTCGGCCGCGTGGCATAGAGCATCGCTTCGCTCATCAATAATTCATATTCTCCGACCATGCGCTCGGCACTGAAGCGCATGGCGCGCGCCCTGCCGGCAATCCCCATGGACTCGCGCTCTCTCGATGACGAAAGCAGCCGCCCTACGATGTTGGTAAGAGCAATTTCGTCGTCGCAGGGAAAGAACACCTGATCATCACCGATCACTTCACGAAGACACGGTAAGTCGCTCGCGACGACGGGAAGACCATGATGCATCGCTTCCATCGCGGCCAGGCAGAAGGATTCATACCGGGAGGGCAGCAGGAACAGATCAGCCTGGCGCAGGATCGCTTCGCAGCTTTCCGCAGGAAGTTCGCCAGTGAACCGGACGCGGTCAGACACTCCAAGTGCCTCAGCGGTTGCGCGTAATTCCTTACCCAGCTCACCTTCTCCGACCAGCAACAGCGTGGCGTTCGGAATATTCTGCAGAGTCCGGAAAAGAAGAGCCTGGTTCTTCTGTTTCGAGAGGCGTCCAATGTTCACGAGCACAGCATGCTGCTCCGGGATGCCATAGCGCACACGGACGTCGAACGAGCCAGGTTCGGTCGCGGGTGCGATGCCGTTGTAGATCCGGTGCAGACGGCTCCGGTAGAGACCGCCATGATGTTCGAACGAGCGGGTGACACCGCCGGAGACGGTCACCATGGTCGAATACGCACCCGCCGCAAACGCAAGCCGGTCGGCCACGCGTGCCATAAGAGAATAGGTGTCGACCGGGTTGTGATGGACTGCGATCCTGACAGGGACGCCGGCCAGTGCTGCAATCGGTGCAGCGAACGTGTTCGCCGAGTGGGTGTGAGTGATGACCACATCAGGACGTTCAGTGCGCAGCCTTTTCCAGAGATTGCCTGCAACGTCAATCCAGCCCGAAGCAGCGGGTCTGCGCTCGGACAGGCACTCCATGTGAGCCTCTCCGTCATACGCGGGACGCTTCTTATACAGGAAATAAAGGCTGGCGTCGTGGCCGCTCTCGCGTAGTCCGTGGTTGAGGAGAGACGCTACTTTCTGCGCTCCCCCGGCTTCCATCTGAGTCACGATCTGAATTACTTTCATGCCGTTTGTACCTCGGGAGTGAACAGGTTGCGAAGTCTCCGTCTCGTGGTTTGCGGCAGCAGCCACATCGCCGCCAAAAGCAGGTAATCGATTGTCCCGGGCTGACCGCTGCGTCGCGCTTCTTCGAAGATGATGCGAAATGCCGCACGGTCTCCTTCTCTCGCAGCGATTGCGCTGACGAAGACCATAAGAAAGGACGCGTAGGCACGAGGCGTTACCAACCGGCGCATGCTGATGATCCAGTTGAAGGATGTCTGCCACTGATCCAGTTTGCTGATACTTGCCGACTTGCCCTCGATGTGCCAGGTTGCCAGTACTTCCCACGCCGTCAGTATGTCCACCTCTGCCGATGCCGCAGCGCGCAAGAGCCAGTCCCATTCCTGGTGGCGCCGCAGCCCGGCCCGGAAGGGAATGCGCTGCAACAGTTCGCGCGGCGCCAGGATCATGCTCGTAGTGATAAGCCCCTCGCCCTGCACCCATGTATCCCGAGACAACAGGTAATCACTCAAGTGCTCGCCTGTTGCGAGCTTTCTCGCCGGCCATAGAAAAGTCCGTCCCCCTTCTGTCACGGCGGCCACGCGACAGGACACGATGGGATATTGTGCGGGCGATCGGACGGCGATCGCCATCTGGGACTCCAACTTGGTGGGCATCCATTCATCGTCATCATCAAGAAAGGCAATCCAGTCGCTGGTCGCCGCCTCAACACCGGCATTGCGGGCTTCGCAGCCGCCAACATGCTCATCGAGCAGGATTGAGCGCACGCGCGCATCTTTCACTGAATGCAAAAATTCGCGGGTAGCGCCATCAACGCCATCCACCACTACGATGACCTCGGCAGGCCCCCGTGTCTGCAGAAGTGCGCTGCGCAGTGCGCGCGGCAGCAGGTCAGCGCGGTTTCTTGTTGTAATGACGACTGTGACATTACTGCTGTAGCGCATGAGTACGCTCCTCTCCGGCAGGCAGGACATGGTTGTCGTTGAATCGAAAGGCTGTTTACGCTTCTTTTGGAACAACACTCAGTTGACGTGCATGAAGGTGCCTGCGCACTAGAAGCGCAATCTTCCAAGGTTCAATGAGGTAGCGGCGGGACAGACGGCGTGGCTCGGTAAACAGGCGGAAAGCCCACTCCAGTCCCGCGGGTCCGAGCCATCGTGGCGGCGTCGGAATCACGCCTGCTACATAATCGATCAACGCTCCACAGGCGACGACTGTACTCACCGGCAGATGGCCGATGTTCTGCACAATCCACTCCTCCTGTATGGGCATACCCATGCCTACCATCAGGAGGTCCGGCTGGTACTGGGCAATTTCTGTCAGTACATCCAGGTTGTCCAGGCTGCGCACTGACTTGTCGAAATACCCGTGCCTGCCTTCAATCTGCAGGCCGGGATACTGCTCGCGTAGTTTGCGCAAGCCGTCTTCAAGTATTCCCGGACGAGAGCCCAGGTAGAACACCCGCCAGCCTCGGTCGCGTGCAACTGTCATCATCGACGGCAGCCAGTCGAGATAGCCTGTCCGGTGCTCTGTGCGAAGCGGCACGCCGAGCAATTTCGCCAGCCAGACGATGGAAATGCCATCCACGTGGACTCGATCTGCTGCTGCATAAAATGACCTCATCAGGGCGGACTGATGAAAGAGGTACAGACTATGAAGGTTATGATTTCCGATCAACAGGCGCCGTTCGTTTTTGATCGAATCGGCAACAATCGCATCCAGGTCAGTACGCGTGATTGCGTCTACACAGATATCGAGGAAGTTATAACGCGGTGAAACAGGCAAACAAAGCATGGCACATCCCCAAGTGCAAAATGAAACAGTGTTGCAGGCGAATAGAAGGCGGGGGCAATCTATTATTGGTTATCCGAACTGTGTTGCTTGATGTGAATCGAGTTTAGGCGGGTCTTACGCTATAAGCAACAGTAATTACCACAAATAAGATTGTGGGTGATTCAAAGCGGGAAGATCACCGCTTTTTAGATACGCCAACTGCGTCAAGCGCCGTTTGCGTCAATTTCTGATCCGTTTTGGGAAGACTTTTCCATGGATTCCGCTGTATTCTGCCGATCCAATCCCTAAAATCAGCGACGATTGCGTGTGGCATCGCTTTTTCTTTGAGCACGGACCACGCAAAGGGAAGCGAGACAGGTACGCCGGCGCGTCGGCGCGGAGAGTAGGGAGCGACTGCGGTAGCGCCGCGCTCATTTCGCAGGTAGTCGAGGTAAATTTTTCCCGTCCGCGCGGCCTTGGTCATCTTCGTCAGGTACAGCTTTGGCTGTGCATTCTCCATGCTTCGCACAAAGGCATGAGCAAACTCCTTGACGAGCGGCCAGTCATGGGTGGCTTCTGGCACTATGGGTGCGACAATGTGCAGACCTTTACCGCCTGTACCTTTCAGGAACGACTGCAAGCCAAGCTTACGCAGGCGCGTCCGTACGTCTTCCGCGCTCTCGGCCAGTACACTCCATGGGAGTGTTTCGTCCGGATCCAGGTCGAAGATCAGTCGATCCGGCTCCTCGAGTGCTTCATCACGCGATCCCCACGGATGAAACTCAAGCACATTCATCTGCGCCATACCGACCAGCGCTTCCCGGTTCGAGACGGTAATGTATTGCTCGACTTTTCCCGTTTTCTTGTCCGGCACATCGACTGACCCCGTGCCATTCGGCAGACCCGGCTTGACGTGTTTCTGGAAAAAGCAGGTGCCGGTGCTGCCATCGGGACAGCGCACAATGCTGAGCGGCCTGTCCGTTATATGTGGCAGCATCTCTTCCGCGACCGCGTCGTAGTAGTCCGCCAGCATCTGCTTGGTAAGGCCCGACTCTGCGTCTATCACTTTGTCCGCATGCGTCAGGCGGATATTAGCCCGCTCTCTGCTGCCGGAGGATTTCTGTGCCGGCGCCTTGCTGTTCCTGGAAGTTGATGCCAGGCCTGTGGAAGCGGGCGGATCATCTCCTCCGGACGCAGGAGCAGGGTCGCCGGGATTGGCATTCTCACGCTTGACTTCACTGGCCGCCTTGTCCTCACGAAGTCCTTTAAAGGACGCCTGGCGCAGCATGCTGTCGTCTGTCCAGGTGCGGAACTGGATCTCGGCGACCAACTTTGGCTTTACCCAGAGAGCGTCCTTCCGCGCCATGGTGGAGACTTGCGCGAAAGGCGCGGCTTTCTGCTGAAGGCCATCAAGCTGCTGTCGCAGCGAGCGTGCAGTCTTCTGGGTGTAGCCTGTACCTGCACGGCCGGCATAGCGCAGAACATCGCCGTCATAGTAGCCAAGCAGCAGTGCCCCGATGCCGTCTCCGCCCTTCGATGGGGGCGTGAAACCGCCGACCACAAACTCCTGCTGACGGATACATTTAGTCTTCATCCAGGTCGCGCTGCGGCCAGACGCGTACATTGAATCGGCTCGCTTGGAGATGATGCCCTCCGCGCCCAGACGGCACGCTTCACCGAACATCTGCTGACCACTGATGTCCAGATGTTCCGAGAAACGGATGGCATCGGCATCGCCCGGATCGAGAATGGAGCGAAGAAGGTCCTTGCGCTCTATGAGTCTTGCCTCGCGAAGACTGTGGCCGTTAAGGTGCAATAAGTCAAAACAGTAATAGGTGAGCGCGGTCGGTTTCTTTTCGTCGAAAGCCGCCTGCAATTTTGCGAAGTCGCTCAGGCCATGCTCGTCGAGCACAACCACTTCGCCATCAATCACAGCGCTCGTAACCTGGAGCGTCTTCAGGGCTTCGGCGACATTAGCCATGCGTCCGGTCCAGTCCAGACCGTTGCGGCTGAACAGTTTGACCTTGCCACCGCGGAGATGCGCCTGGATCCGGTAGCCGTCAAGCTTCAGTTCGTGAATCCACGCGTCGCCCGCCGGAGGCGTCGGATTGGAAGAGGCAAGCTGGGGCTCAATGAAGCCGGGCATCGTTTCTTCCGGGTAGTCGGCGAGCTTCAGCCGGGAGGGGCTGGAATCAGACTTTTTTTTTGAGGCTGCAGGTTTTGCCGAATCCTTCTTCGCTCGCGTCTTTTCAGCCGGCAAGTCTTCCGGCTTTGAAGCTTTGTCTGCAGCGGCTTTCCGCTCATCTGCCGCCAGCCCTGACCGCGAGTCCCATACGTGATCCTCAGCCTCTGCGATCTGTGTCAGGTCGCGGCCGGTCACGACACTGTCGGGAGCCTCTTCGGTGATTGCCTTTGCTTTGGCGGTCCGCTCGAATTCATCATGCTCTTTAATCAACAGCCAGTTCGGCTTAGACTCCTGCGCTGCCCTGCCGCCCATCCGGATCAGCGTCCAGTGGCCCTGAAGCTTGTGGCCATGAAGCAGAAACTTCAGCCGCCCGGTCCGCAATCCTTCATCGGCATCGCCCACCGGCTCCCAAGTCCCCTCATCCCAGAGCATCACCGTACCGCCGCCGTATTGACCCTTCGGAATTGTCCCTTCAAAGCCGCCATATTCCATCGGATGGTCTTCCACCTGGACGGCAAGACGTTTGTCCGCCACCACGTAGCTTGGACCCTTGGCGACTGCCCAGCTTTTCAGTACGCCACGCCAGCCGAGGCGGAAGTCATAGTGGAGCCGCGTCGCCGCATGCTTCTGTATGACGAAGGGAAGAGGGCCAGTTTCATTGGATCCGGCGTCCGCGCCTGCAGGCTCAGCAGTGGTTTTGAAGTCGCGCATGGAGCGGTATTTGGCTAACTGCTCATCGACCGACGAAGCAGCAGAAGACTTCGTCGAAGCCTTAGCAGACGCTTTGGTGTTTGCTTTGGACGAGACTGCTTTGGTCCTCGCGCTCTTCGCAGCAGCTGATTTCTTCAGCGCCATACCAATCTACGCAACCTTCCGCTTCTTTGCAGCCGGCTTCCGGCCGCGGGCGACCGAACGATGCGCCGCAGTATCCGTTCGCGCCGATGCAGCAGTTGAGACAGACGTCGAAGCCGTGGGTGATGAAACCCCGCCACCCTGTTTCGCCGCCACACTCCGCTTCAGTGCCTCCATCAGGTCGATCACCTTGCCGCGCTTCGGCTCCTTCTCAGGCGCCGGCGGCTTCTTATGGTGCAGCTTCGCGTCGACCAGTTCTCGCAGCGAGGCTTCGTAATCATCCTTGAACTTGCTGGCGTCGAACGGTTCGCGATAGCTCTCGATCAGCTGTTTGGCCAATGCAACCTGTTTTTCGTCGACCTTTGCTTGCGAGATACCACTGTAATAATCCGCCGGGTCGCGGAGTTCTTCTTCGTAGCGCATCACGTAGAGCATCAGTCCCCGCACTTCGCTGCTGACCGGGGCGGCCAATGCCACCAGGTGTTCGCGGCCGCTGAAGGTGATCTCACCGAGACCGATCGTATTGGTATCTTCGAGCGCCTTGCGCAGGATCGCCAGCACCTTGGCCTGGCTGTCATCCTTCGGTACAACGTAATACGGCTTTTCAAAAAAGCCCAGGTCCACTTCGTTGTGACTGACGAACTGAACGACCTCAAGGGTCTTCTGACTCTTCAGCCGAAGTTGCTTGATCTCGTCGGGATCAATCGCGATGTACTTGCCCTTTTCATACTCGTAACCCTTGACGATATCGCTTTTGTCGACCTCTCGGGAATCATCGCCGTCGTCGCCACCAGGAACGATATTCTGTTGCCGCACCCGTTCGCCGGTGTCGCGGTGGATGCGGTGGAACTCAATAGCACGCGCTGAATTACTGGCAGGGAAGAGGTTTACCTGCGCTGATACAAGGGAAATCTGTATGGATCCTTGCCAATACGGTCTCGCCATAGGACTTCTATGATTCAGGGCCCCGGGCTTTGGCTGTTCACGATATACAAAAAACTTGCCGGCTGGTCGGCATCTGATCAGTCGCGTGGAATGACCCGGATGGTCGCGGACATGATGTGTTCTTCGCCGGCCGGCAGGTCGATACCGAAAGCGCGGATATTGCTCGCTTCCACACAGGCCATCCTGGTCCATTCGTTATCACCGAGATCAGCCAGGCTCCTCGCGCCCTCCTGCCAGGGATTCCAGACAACCGTCGTCATCGAGTTCTTTTTCTCAATCCGGATACGTCGCTTGAGGGTCGGATCGAGCAGGTCGACGCTATGTGAAGTGTTCAGGAAAACAAAGTCGGTGGCCCGGGTGAAATGGAGGTCACCCTGCTGCAGCTTCTCTTTGTTGCCGTCAGTATTATCCAGGAAGTCGACGGCATCGAGCCCTGCGACACTGACTTTGCGAGCGTCGCCGACCAGATGATACGTGTGCAGGGCTTCCTCAAAGCGAAGTGGCTTCGTGTCGAGGTTGCTCATGATGAGTTCGAGCTTTAGTTCTGCTCCGACGGTGACTCGATGGGTCAGGCGAAAGTCAAAAGGAAACCACGCCCTGGTCGAATCATCGCTCTCCGTCGTAAATGTGACCGTAGCTGTGTCGTAATGGTGACTGAGCGCTGAAAGCGCCCATGCCTTGGTCCGGACGAAGCCATGCGAAGGTGCTTTCGGATCGTCCACTTTATTGCGGAACCACGGAAAGCAGACAGGAATGCCGCCGCGAATGGCCTTGCCATGTTCGAAACTTGAATGCTCACTCAGAAAGATCGCGTCTTCCGAGCCTGCAGGCTTGTAGGACGTCACCTGCGCGCCATGCAGATAAATTTCGGCAGTTGCGGATGGCAGCGTGATGCGAACCTTGGGCAGGTCGTTGTTGCCTGCCACGATCTCCGCGACTCCGGGAATCGCGAATTGCCTGTTCAGGTCTTCGATCGATGTTGCAGTGCTCATGACTAAAGTCTACGGCGACGATCGATTAAACCTCAAATAGTGACGCGGTTTTGTCTGAATCCTGATGTCCAACGATGCCCACCGATCCGTCATCCCTGCAAGAGCCACCCCGATTTGTCATCCCAACCGAAGCGCAGCACAGTGGAGGGACCTGCATTTCACTTGTTCACCATGAGATCGTGGCCAGTCACGCGATCGCATTTATCAGTGCGACCAAGGGAAGCATCAGCGCGGACGGCGCGTCTGCCTCGATGGCAGATCGCGATAGCAGATCGTTTACCGCCACCTGAAGATCCTTAGTGCCAGCGAGAAACAGATCAGCAGCCAGCCAAGCATCACGGCAATAGGCACCAGCAGCTGCGAGAAGTCCAGACCCTGCAGCATGTTGCCGCGGATGGCGTCGATGGCCGCCGTAAGCGGCAGCGCATGAATGATCGGCTGGAGGACATGTGGGAAACGGCTGGCGGAAAAGAAGACGCCTGAGAGTATCCACATGGGCAGCATAGTCAGGTTCATCAGCCCCGATGCTGCTTCCATCGTCTTGGCACGCGAGGCGAGCAGAAGGCCAAGCGCGGAGAAGCTGAGCGAAGTCAGAATACAGAGCAAGGTCAGCTGCCAGATTGGTCCTCGGAACGGAACGCCGAAAACCAGTCGCGCGAAGGTAAGAAAGACGCCCACCTCGACGACCAGGATGAGCAGGCGCGACAAGAGGAAGGACCCGAGATACTGCCAGCGCGGCATCGGCGATGCCACCAGTCGCTTGAGTAACTTCTTCTGCCTCGCTTCGACGATTGCAAAGCCGAGCGCCCAGATGGCAGAGCTCATCAGGTTCATTCCCAGCAGTCCTGGAACGACGAAGTCAATATAGCGTGCACCGGCTTCGTGCACCTGCTCGTTCTTCGTAGCGACCGTATCGTGCTGACCGTTCGCCTGTTGCAGCGCATGATCGGCAATGAGCTTCGCTGTGCGCGCATCCGGATTGGTGTCGTCGTAGTAAAAAGTCACGCTGCCCGGCTGTTGCACAGCGAGCACAAGTATCTTTCCGAGCGCAAGAGACTTCCTGCCATCCGCTTCATCCAGCGTCGTCGCCGTCAGCCCCTTGTCCGCATTCAGCGCCTGTGTGATCTGTGTCGTGGTGCCGCCGACCTGCAGGACATCTGCCGGCCGATTGCGAAAGGCGATGCTCAGACCCACCGCAAGCAGCAACGGAAAAACGAAGATCCAAAAGACCGCTTCCGGCTCGCGAAAGAACAGGCGGAAGCGTTGCGCTGTGAGCTGGTAGAGCGAACTGGAGGAGAGGCTACTCATCGCGCAGGTTCCTTCCTGTCAGCGACACAAAAACATCTTCGAGGGTCGCCGAATGCGTGCGGAACTGCGTCAGCGGCTGCTGTTGTGCCGCCAGCGCGGCGAAGATCTCCGGGACTGCCGTGTGCAACTCGGACACGGAGAGCTGATGCATTCCGGCATGCATCCTGTAGGAGTGGACGCCCGGCAGACCAGTCAGTTGCACCGAGTCGAGCGGGGTTGCAGCGCCGGTTGCGAACTCGACGATCTGCTCACCCCCGATCAACGCAATCAATTCTTTTGGAGTGCCAAGCGCAATGATGCGGCCATGATCCATCACTGCGACACGATCGCATAGACGCTCGGCTTCATCCATGTAGTGCGTCGTCAGGATAATTGTGCGGCCGGAGCGCTTCAGTTCATCCACCAGGTCCCACAGATTGCGACGCGCCTGCGGATCGAGGCCCGTCGTCGGTTCATCGAGGAACAGCAACTGGGGATCACCGACCAGGGCGCAAGCCATGGCGAGCCGCTGCTTCTGCCCGCCGGATAAGCCACCAACGCGTGAACTTCTTTTCTCTTCGAGTTGCGCCATCGTGATCGACTGCTCGACGGTTAATCCTGTCTTGAAGAAGCTGCGGAAGAGGGTCAGCACTTCTTCGACTTTCAGCTTCTCGGGAAACTGCGTCTCCTGCAGCTGGACGCCGATTTTCTGCCGCAGTTCGTTGGCCTGCTTGTTCCAGTTCAGTCCAAGAAGCTCGACCGTGCCGGCGTCAGGCTTGGTGAGTCCTTCGCAGATTTCGATTGTCGTCGTTTTGCCCGCGCCATTCGGGCCGAGCAGTCCGAAGCATTCACCGCGCAGAACTTCGAGATCGAGACCATCGACTGCGACAACATCATCGAAGGCTTTGCGCAGGCCGCGAATGGAGAGTGCCGAAGTCTGTTGCTCTGTAAACATTACCGCTCCAACCTATCCCGAACCAGCTTGCCTGAAAAGAAAAAAACAAGCTGCAGCCAAGTCTCTTCGACTGACACGGAGACATGCGACCAACGGAAGCATAAGCGCCGACGGCGCGCCCGCCTCGATGGCAGATCGCTAGAGGAGTTTGCCTTTGCGGCCGCGGGCTTTGATCTTGAACCAGATGGGCGTGCCTTCGAAGCCGAAGGAATCGCGGATCTGGTTTTCAAGAAAGCGCTCGAACGAGAAGTGCAGCTTGATGTCACGGTCAGTAAACAGGACGAAGGTCGGCGGCGCGACTGCTGCCTGGGTCATGTAGTAAATCTTGACGCGCTTGGCCATCGGTACCGTGGCTCGCTGAAAATCCACGCGCTCGAGAAAGCGATTCATCTGGCCGGTGGTGACGCGCTTGCGGCGCTCGGCAGCGACCAGCTTGACCTTGGACAGCACGAGATGCAGGTTCGTCCGCTGCATGGCCGAAAGGAAAATGATCGGCGCGTAGTGCAGGTACTTCAACACATTGCGCACCTGCGTTTCGAAGATCTGCCGATCGGCCGGCGGCTTGCCGTCAGTGCGGCCCGTCGTCACCATGTCCCACTTGTTGACGATGATGATGACCGACCGTCCACTCTCATGCGCATAGCCGCCGATGTGCGCGTCGGAAGAAGTCACACCCTCATTCGCGTCGATGATCAGCAGGGCGACATCAGCGGCTTCGAGGTGACGCCGCGCCATGACGACCGAAAGTTTCTCCGCCATTTCTTCAGTCTTGCCCTTGCGGCGAATGCCTGCTGTGTCGACGAAGCGCAGCGTCATTCCTTCGTACTCGATGGCTTCATCGACGGCATCGCGCGTGGTGCCGGCGATCGGCGACACGATAGCGCGCGAACTACCGGTCAACGCATTGAGCAGCGTCGATTTGCCCACATTCGGCCGGCCAATGATCGCGACAGATGTCTCGCGCTGTTCGTACTCGCCATGCGTGCGGTGGACCGCCTGCTTTTCGTCGTCGGTTTCTGCATCTGGATCAGCATCGGGATCGAAGTCCTCTAGCTCCGGAAATTCATCTTCGGCTTCTTCTGCAGCAATCTGCTCGGCTGTCTTTTCAGGCCACGGCAGAACTTCCCAGATCGCGTCGAGCAGGTCGCCGATGCCGAGGGCGTGTTCTGACGAGATGGAGTAGAGATTGCTGATGCCGAGGGTGCGAAAATTTTCAGCTGCGGCTTCCATTGCTTCGGTGTCGATCTTATTGACTGCCAGGAACAGCGGCTTGCCCGAACGGATGAGCAGGCGCGCGAGTTCGATGTCAGGCGAAGCTAGCTCTGTCCGGCCATCGACCACCATCACGACGGCATCTGCTTCTTCGAGTGCTACCTTGGCCTGGAGGAAGATCTCGGATGGAATGAGCTCTTCGTCGTCCGGAACGATTCCGCCCGTGTCAACGATGCGGGCGACATGGCCCATCCATTCGACCTCGCCATAAATGCGGTCGCGGGTAATGCCGGGTTCATCGCCCACAATGGAGCGGCGGCTCTTCGTGAGTCGGTTGAAGAGCGTCGACTTGCCGACATTTGGCCGGCCACAGATAGCAAAAAGTGGCGCGGCTGCCAATTCGGCAGCGGACACAGCGGATTTCCTGTTACGGGATGACGTCAACTTGTTTATCGATTCTGAGGCGGATTGGCGCCGGTACGGTCGCGGCACTCCTCTATTATAGGGAGAGGGTCGTTTCAGGGAGCGGCCTGCCCTTGTCGATCACCTCGCAGCCGCCCATACCCCAACCCGCAGCAGGCTCGCCTTTCAAGAGTGCGCCCGGCAAATTGCCGTCGCTGCACCAGTTTTTTGCGCCCGGCGGCGTGCTCGCGCAATCACCGCTGCCCTATGAATTCCGCAAAGGCCAGCTGGAGATGGCGCAGGCCGTCGAACGTGCGCTGACTGAGCGTAAACACCTGATCGTGGAGGCTGGAACGGGCACCGGCAAGACGCTCGCCTACCTGCTCCCCGCCCTGCGCAGCGGCCAGCGGGTGATCATTTCGACCGGCACCAAGAACCTGCAGGAGCAGCTGTTTTTCAAGGACATCCCATTCCTGGAGTCATTGCTGGGTGAACTGAAAGTCTGCTACATGAAGGGCCGCGCGAACTATCTCTGCCGTCACAAGCTGTACGCGCTGGCGAATACGCCCATTCTGAACGGGCTTGAAGAAATTGACCAGTACCAGAAGATCGCTGCCTGGGAGAAGACGACAACGACCGGAGACCGCGCCGAGGTCGACGGACTGCCCGAGAATAGCCAGTTGTGGCACAAACTCGATGCCCGGACGGAAGCCTGCCTGGGCACCACGTGCCCGAATTACGACAACTGTTTCATCACGGAAATGCGTCGAAAAGCGGCCGAAAGTGACGTGATCATCGTCAATCACCACCTGTTTTTTGCTGATCTAGCCATTCGCCAACATGCCAAATCCGCCCCGGATGTCGGGATCCTGCCTGAAGCCTTTGCCGTGATTTTCGACGAAGCGCACGAACTGGAAGACATAGCGGGAAGTTATTTCGGCATCGGGCTGAGCAATGTGCGTTTTGAAGAACTGGTGCGCGATCTCGAAGCGACACTGCGCAACAAGCAGGCGCTGTCTGCCGGGATTACGTCGTCGGCGCAGCTGGTGCGTGAGCGTGCGCGCATGTTTTTCGGGGCGCTCCCGCATCCGCCAGGGAATGGCGGTGACAACCGAATGCCGTTCGAGGGCAGGGATGAATTCCTGGAAACGTATGGCGATCTATATCTTGGGCTGACCAATGCGTTGCACCGCCTGGAGGGTGAACTAGACCGGGTAAGGAATGTCGAAGAAGCCGCCGGGTTGAAGAAGCGGACGACGGATATCCGCGACCACCTCAAGTTTCTGCTCGAAGCCGAGGACAAGAACACAGTCTTCTGGATTGAAAGAAGATCGGCCGGTCCGCTGCGGCAGTCCGTGCGAAATACGTATCTGCAGGCCACGCCGATCGATGTTTCAGAGATCCTGGATGCGACGCTGTTTGAAAACTTCGCGAGCGTAGTGCTGACCTCTGCCACGCTGACGGTTGAGGGCGGGTTTGCTCATCTTCGCCGGCGCCTCGGTATGAACGACGCGCGCGAGATGATCGTTCCGTCGCATTTCAAGTATGCGGAGCAGGCGCTGCTGTACCTGCCGCCGGATATGCCTGATCCTCGCGATCCCAACTTCGTAGTCGAGGCAACGAAGAAGATTCGCCGGGTACTCGACATCACCAAAGGCCGGGCCTTCTGCCTGTTTACCAGCTATGCGCAGATGCGCGACGTACACGATCGATTGCTGGTGGAACTGGACTATCCGTTGCTGCTGCAGGGGACGGCACCCAAGAAAGCGCTGCTTGAAGAATTCCGCACGACACCGAATGCAGTGTTGTTCGGGACGTCGTCCTTCTGGCAGGGAGTGGATGTTCAGGGTGAGGCGCTTAGTTGCGTCATCATCGACAAACTGCCGTTTGCTGTGCCGAGTGATCCGGTGGTAGCCGCGAGGATGCGCGCGATTGAAGCAGAGGGCCGCAGTCCGTTTTTCGAGTACCAGGTCCCGCAGGCTGTCATTACGCTGAAGCAGGGTTTTGGACGGCTGATTCGTTCGCTTGAAGATCGCGGCGTGCTGGTACTGCTCGATCCCCGTCTGCAGCGGCAGCGATATGGGAAAGTCTTCCTCGACAGCCTGCCGCCGTACCGGGTCACCCATGACATTGCCATGGTCGATGACTTCTTCAAGGCACCTGAGAAACCGAAGGTGAAGGCGTAATCTAAAAGCAAATATGTCGCGCAACCTATATATATTGGCCGCAACGCTGCTGCTGTTTTCGCTGGTGTCCTGCGGCATGATGTTCACGGAAAATGTCATGCAGCCGGGCCTGCCGGGGAACGGCTCGCTGTGGAAGACAACTTCGCTGTTTCTGTTTCTAGGTGCAGTCGTGGCTGCATTCGGCGGGGTGATGACAGCACTGTTTGAACAAGTGGAGCGGCGAAACGAGGCGCGCCTGGATGCCGAAGCCGCGAAGCGGCGCAAGCGTAACCTCTAGCCATTAGAATGAGAGATGGCGTTCCACCACCTTCACTCTTCAGGGAGCAGCCAGCAAGGAAAGTACTTGAATGTATGAAATCACGGTCGAGGCCGGCTTCTCCTCGGGACACTACCTGCGCAATTATCACGGCAAATGCGAGAACCCGCATGGCCACAATTACAAGGTTTTCGTAACACTGCAGGGCAAAGAACTGGATGCGACGGGACTCCTGCTTGACTTCAAATTGCTGAAGCAGGTGATGCGTCCGGTCATCGACAAGCTCGATCACCAGATGATCAATGACATCGAGCCATTCAAGACAGAACTGAATCCTTCGGCCGAAAACCTCGCCCGCTATTTTTATGATGAAACGAATCAGCAACTGCGCGAGATGACAGGCGGTCGCGTGTCTGTCAAAGACTGCACGATGTACGAGACCGACACTTCCAGCGCGCGCTACTACGAGTAATCAGCCGAAATGTACCTGATCGAAACTTACAAATCCGTCCAGGGCGAATCGAGCTTTGCCGGTCTGCCGTGCATCTTCGTGCGCCTTGCAGGCTGCAACCTGCGCTGTACCTGGTGCGATTCTGAATACACCTTCAAGGGCGGCTACAAGCAATCGATCGAAGAAGTCGAGCAGGTGATTCTTAACCTGTCGCCGGTCCGGCTGATTGAGTTTACCGGCGGCGAGCCCATGCTGCAGGCGAAGGAATTGCTTCCGCTGATGGATCGTCTGCTCGCTAAAGACTACGAATTGATGATCGAGACGAGCGGTGAACGGCCACTGGCCGACGTGCCCAAAGCCGTGCACAAGATCATGGATGTGAAGTGTCCGGGTTCGGGTGAGAGCGAACGTTTCCATCTGCCGAACCTTGAAGCACTGACGGATCGCGACGAGATCAAATTCGTGATCACGGACCGACGCGATTACGAATTCGCGCGTGACTTTGTTGCCGAGTTTCAGCTTGCCGCCAGGGTGAAGGACATCCTCTTTTCCCCAGCCTTCACCAACCGCCCCAGCATCGAGCGTGACGCTTCAAACTGCACCATGGATCCTCGACAGCTGGTTGACTGGATGCTTGAGGACGGGGTGCCTGCGCGGCTGAACCTGCAGATCCACAAGTTCATTTGGGAGCCGGCGATGAAGGGGGTTTAGCCTTCATCGCCCGGCCTCTACAAATGATTGTTCGCGGTGCGCATTGCCAAATGCAGATCTCTCCACTGCGCTGCGTTCCGGCCGGGATGACGCAACCGTCAGCTTAGCCAGCGTTACCAGCCGTGCTCCGGGTGACGCTCATCGATCGTTCTGGCGAGTGTCCTGATGAGCACGCCATCCGGCATGTCGCCGCTCAGGTCCCAGATCATCACACCGCCCAGCCTGGGCTGACGCACGTACTGTGCTTTGAAGGCGAGTGAGTCGGGATCGTCATATGTCCAGAAATTCGTGCCGTCGTAGAGCCACGGCGCGTGCGTTTTCGGGTCTCGGTGTTTCTTGAAGCTGCTCTCCATTGGCTGGTTCACGTTGTAGCCGGCACCGTCCCCGACGGGCGCGCCCGGCTGAAAAAGACCGTCTGCCGTTTTCGGGGCATCGGTCCATTCGTAGCCATAGAACGGCATCCCGAAAACGATCTTGTCGGGCTTGACCCCAGCTGCAAGGTAGGCCTGTACTGCGGCGTTTGCGTTGTTGGTGGGATCGGGATCGCCATTTGCCTGGTAGAGTGGCGAGACCAAGCCGGTGGTGTCTTCCCATGGTCCGTCAAAGTCGTAGTTCATCAGGTCGAAGAAGGTAAGCGACTCCTGCACCTTCTTGAAGTCGATGTACTGGTAGGCCCAACTGCCCGCCGAGGACGCGATCGAAAGCGGCATGCCCTTGTGGATGGCGTCCATCTGGGTGTGGAATTCCGCAAGCAGACCGGTGAGATTTGCTTCGTCTTCGGTCGAGGCAGGATACTCCCAGTCAATCTCGAACCGTCAAAGATGCTCGGTTCGACCACGCCAGGACCGAAGTTGCCCTTGATGTACATGTCGATGCAGCTCTTGACGAAGGCTTTGCGGTTGGCCGGCTGGGCGAGAACACTGAAGTCCGCCGGGTCGGCGGATCCGCCACCGATGGGGATGACAATCTTGATGTTCGGGATTTCTCTTTCAGCTCCTGCAGCTGTCGGAAGTTGCCGGCAAAGGTGCCGGCTGTCGTCGAATCTGCTTTGCCGTTTACTGTCTCGTCGGAGGGCAGCGGAAGCTGATAGTCCGTCCAGGTGTCGGCACTGACACACTGGTTGTTCTGGAATTCGGCGAAGGCGTAATTGATCTGCGTCAGTTTTTCGGCAGAGCCGCCGGTGACCAGGTTCCTGACGAAAGAGTTGTCGTAAATACTCCATTGAGTAAAGTAGCCGACGACTCTGGGCTTCTCGCGACGCTCCCATCCGTCATGGTCCGGGCGGTCTGAATTGTGCCGTTGCGAACAAAGGGCTAGCGGCGGTCAACAGGCTGAGCGCCACTACTGCGGAAGTCCGGAACAGTCGCATTCCATAGTGGGGAAGGAGCGTACGCATATTCCGTTTGCCGGGCGAATCTATCATGGGGGCCTCCAGGAGAACTGCAGGGTGCACGGGTGTCTCTAGCGAACGCTGTAGCATTCGGCTGAACGATTGCAACATCGGAACATGCAAAAGCAGCTATGTGAAGCCGCTTTTACGAAGCGGGGTCGCGCAGGCCGTCCGGATTGGCCCGCCTGTCCTGTCCAAACGGAGCTCTAGAATATCGGGCGCTGGCTGATCCTGCTTAAAAATGCTGCGCAGGCGGAGAAGACGCGTATACTCCAAAGCCCAACAATGTAATCTACCGTACAAAAGTGTATGCTTAGGGTGCATCCGCGCAGACATGGTCTGCCGTCGGAAAAGAAAACGCTGATGCAGCTTCTATCCCTCTGGGAGGCCACCGGAAAGTCGGGCCCAGGGTATTCCAGATTTGCAGGGGCATCTGCGTATATGAGCGTACACCTGGTTAATCCCAGCGATAATTCCTTTGGAACTGCCGTCATCACACCGCGCTGGTTGTTTGTTCTGGCCGCCGCGACGCCGTCCCAAATGGGCGATCCCATCCTGGTTGATGAATCGATTGAGCCACTCGACCCTCTTACCATTCATGCTGGCGATGTCGTCGGTATCAGCGTCCACACTGG
This sequence comes from Acidobacteriaceae bacterium, assembly GCA_963692885.1. Taxonomy (GTDB): domain Bacteria; phylum Acidobacteriota; class Terriglobia; order Terriglobales; family Acidobacteriaceae. The sequence goes on along the minus strand of OY843586.1, from coordinate 3,569,801 downwards.
CAATGCCCTGCGCGGGTACCAGGTAGGCAAACTCGCCCATGAGCGGGGAGCTACTGTTGTGTACGGCGGCATCCATGCCACACTGTTTCCGGACGAACCGTTCGAACGCGGGTTCGCTGACGCCGTGGTCAAAGGCGATGGCGATGTAGCCTGGGGCAATGTTTTACGCGACCTGCAGGCCGGCAAGGCGCGGCGCGTGTACGAAGGCGGCAAGATCGAGGGCGAAGAGTTCCTGGCAGCGCGCTGGGACCTGATGCAGGCTGACAAGTACATGTGGGCTTCCGTGCAGACGATTCGCGGCTGTCCAAAACATTGCTCGTTCTGCTCGGTCTGGCGGACGGATGGGCAGAAGCCGCGGCAGCGGTCGTTCGAGAAGGTAATCGACGAGATCATCGACCTGCGCCGGCTTGGATTCCGCTTCATCGCACTGGCTGACGATAACTTCTACCCGGTCACCCTGACGGATCTACGGCTGGCCCGTGAACAGAAGAACCAGGCCAAGCTGGATGAACTGTTGCAGATCCGCGCCGAACGTTTTTCGCTCATGGCTGAACTCGCGAAGCTGCCGAAGGATATGGTGTTCTTCACGCAGATCACCATGGAATCGGCTGAAGATGGCGACTACCTGGATGCGATGCGCAAGGCCAATATCAAGGGTGCACTGGTCGGTGTCGAAGCAGTGACACCAGAAGGCCTGAAGAATGTTTTCAAGGACTTCAATTATTCCGGCGACCGCCTGGTTGAGCAGTTGCAGCGCTTCAGCGAGCATGGCGTGCACGTGCTGGGTTCGTTCATCTTTGGATTGCCAAGCGACAAGCCGAGTACCTTCGACGCGACTGTTGAATTAGCGCTCAAGGCAGGCGTGACCTTTGCGCAGTTTGTGATGATGACGCCTTTTCCGGGAACGGTCGACTTCAATCGCTGGGAGAAAGAACAGTCAGCCGCGCCGACCCTCGTTGAGGGTACGCCCATTACCAAGTACTGGCTGATTCCGACTGCCATCCGTCCGAAAATGTTCACGCCTCATCCCCTGATGAGCTCGACCGAGATCAGCGACCGCACGCAGAAGGTATGGGACCGCTTTTACGATTGGGGGCCGGTGTGGAAACGGTCTGCCTGCACGCCGAACCTGAAAGCCCGCGTCGCGTTTATGCTGCTGTCGAAGCTGTACCGCCAGATGTATGCCGGGACGGGCATCTCGACCGACAGTGCACGACGTAAGAAGGCCAAGACGTCTGCCCGCTGGATTGCGAAGCAGACGCGGAAGATCTTCCAGTCGAAGCCGATGCCTGAGCTGATGTATCCGAAGTGGGAACCGCGTGCGCAGCGTTCGCCGGGGATGCTGGCAGGACAGCCGGTGCAGATCCAGACACAGCAGACGTCGTTCGGCGACTGAGAGTGGTGCCCCGGATCTGCAACGTCAGATGCGGGGCACCTGGCCGCTAGTAATTTGCACCCAGTTTGTAAAACGGGACTTCAAAGGCGAACAACTGCTTACCGGTTGAGTCCTGTACTTCGCGGACTTCAAGCTTGGCGCCGATGAGGGGATGGTCGACGCCAGTAACGTCGTAGAAGAAGAAGCCCGCATGCGTGGTGTGTGGCTCGATTGCGATGGAACTATAGCCGTAGGCGTCAAAGTCTGCCTTGATCTGCTTATCCCTGTTCTTGCCTTTGCCTCCGACCTTGATGGGGATGGGGCCAAGCGGAATTTTCGCACCGGGATTCGGTGGCGTATCAATCATGCGCTGCACGTCATCGATCTGGGCGGCAGGGATTTTATCGCCCGCAGCCGTGATGAAGTCGATGCGCGCCTGCGAGAGCGAGATGGGCGTGTCGCCATTGTTGGTAACGATCATGCGAACGGGCATGATGCCGTAGGCCGGATAGTTGATCTTGAAAAATTCTGCCTTGCTGCCGGTGAAGGGTTCAGCCGCTATGGAGACATGCTCCGCGGGATGGGTGTCGGCGTCGGCATAGCTGGTTGCAGGCTGCGCCGGCGGAGGCGTTTTGTCGGCAGCGTTGCCTACGAGACCAGCCGAGAGCGCGAGTACCAGCCCAAGCGGCAGCTTTCGCGTAAAGCTGATTCTGTCGTTTACCTTGCAGCCCGGTAAGTGGTAGCTTCGGCCAGCGTTCCTGATCATGCGCATGTGGAACCGATTATCATCATGTCGGGCGCAGATCGTCCAGTACTGACTTCCCAGTTTTGAATCTCCGGTTTGGACTTCAGGTGCACCAGTCGATCGTTCGCATCCTCTACAACTTTGCGCTGTTGCTGCTGCTCGTCCTGGGATCACCCTGGTGGCTCTTCCGACTGTTCACGAGCGAGCGTTTTCGCGAAGGATTGCGTGAGCGGTTCTCTGGGCCATCTGCTGCCTTCGCAAACGGCCTGCCGGCACGACCCCGTGTCTGGATCCACGCGGTATCGGTTGGTGAGGTGCTGGCAATCAGCGGCCTGGTGCGGGAACTGCAGAGCCGGTTGCCCGACGTCGGGATTGTCGTTTCAACCACGACGCGCACCGGGCAGAAACTGGCACGCGAACGTTTTGGTCGAGAGCGCTGCTTCTATTTTCCACTGGATTTTCCCTGGAGCGTTCGCGCGGCGTTTGACAGGGTACAGCCGTCGGCGCTGGTGCTGGCGGAGTCGGAGCTGTGGCCGAATGTCCTGAGCCGCTGCGCGAAGTCGAACGTCCCGGTTGCGGTCGTAAATGCGCGGGTCTCGGATCGTTCGCTGCCCCGCTACCTGAAGCTTGGCATGTTGTGGCGACCATTCCTGAAGCTGTTGACAGTGGTGCAGGCGCAGACGCCTGAAGATGCCCGGCGGCTGATCGCGATCGGTGTGCCGGAAGAGCGAGTCACCGTTGGGGGCAATCTGAAGTTTGATGTGCGCGCCCCGCTGGATGCGCCCATCGTCGAGCTGCTCGGCAGCGTGCTCAGAGGATCGACGAAGCTGCTCGTGTGCGGCTCGACACTGGACGGGGAAGAGGCGCTGCTGCTTGCAGCGTGGCCGCGTATTGTCAATGCCGTTCCCAATGCAGTCATGCTGCTCGCGCCGCGCCACCCGAAGCGTTTCGAAAAAGTCGCGGAGCTGCTGCAGGCGTCTCGCACGCAATGGACGAAGCGTTCAGCATGGATCAGCAGTCCCGCGCCGCTGCCGGCTGGAAGTATCTTTCTCCTCGATTCGATCGGCGAACTGGCGTCGCTCTATGCACTGGCTGCGGTGGCGTTTGTGGGTGGCAGCCTGGTCCGGGCGGGCGGCCATAATCCGCTGGAGCCGGCACAGTTCGGCGTACCTGTCGCGACCGGACCGCATTACGAAAATTTCCGCGAGATCGTTCAGTTGCTGCTCGATCAGGATGCGATCAGGATCGTTCATTCGCCCAGGCTCGACCAGGAACTGCTCGCGATGCTGCAGGATGAAGCTTCCACTTGCGGGCAAAATGCGCAGAGAGTTTTCGCAGCACAGGCCGGTGCGACAGGGCATGCGACCGATGCGATCCTGAAGTTGCTCGGGAAAGACGTATGAAGCCGCAGGGATGGCTGGCGCCGCTGACGCCGCTGTATGGTGCCGCAGTCGCGGCGAAGAATGCTGCTTATGATCGCGGATTGATCAGGCAAGAGCAGCTGGGCAGCCCGGTCGTCAGTATCGGCAATCTGTCGACAGGCGGGGGTGGCAAGACGCCGTTTGCCATCGCGCTTGCGAAGCTGTTAGCCGGCGCTGGCATGGCAGTCGATGTACTGTCACGCGGATACGGTCGCAGTAGCGTGGAAGTCGAGCGCGTAGATGCATCCGCGGCTTCGACGAGCGACCAGTTCGGCGATGAGCCTCTGTTGATTGCCCGCGAAGCCGAGGTGCCGGTGTATGTCGGCGCGCAGCGTTATGAAGCAGGGCTGCGGGCAGAACAGGAAGCCTTGCCTCCGCACCAGCACCGCCTGCACATTCTGGATGACGGCTTCCAGCATCGGCAGCTTGCGCGCGACCTCGATATTGTTCTGCTGCACCGCGACGACCTTTGCACACGGCTGCTGCCTGCAGGGCATCTGCGCGAGCCGCTTTCTTCTCTCCATCGTGCTGACGCGCTCGTGCTGCGCGAAGAAGACAGCGCGCTGGCGGCAGAGATCCAGCGCTATCTGCGAACGAACGCAGCTGTCTGGCATGTCCGCCGTGAATTGAAAATCCAACAGGCAGCAGGAACATGCTTCGCTTTTTGCGGCATCGCGCGACCAGAAGAGTTCTTCGCCGAACTGCATGCGTTGGGAGCGGATCTCGTCGGCACGCTGGCGTTTCCGGACCATCATGTCTTCCGCCCGGCAGACCTGCAGCGCATTGTTGAACGGGCAAAAGCCTCCGGCGCTGCACGTCTCCTGACAACAGCGAAAGATCTCGTACGTCTTCCGCCGGTGGCATTCGAAGCATTGCGAGGGTATGCGCCGGTTGAGAGTGTTCCGCTCACAGTAACGCTGCTTGAGCCGGACGAGGTGTTGGCGCGTGTGGGTAGCCTGCGGAAGAGCTGACATCAACGTCACGAGAACTCAATGTCGCTGTGAGAAAATCAGGGTTTGCTGGAACGAGTCTCATGTACGCCTGACCTGTTCCGCTAACATCTTGCAACCCGCCTTGTGAGCGGGTCGCACACGAGGCTTTTCGACTTCATCATTCTATGAGACCAGTTCAAGCCCCCGCGACCCAACTTCGAGTGCTCATCGTCCGCCTGGGAGCCATGGGCGACATCCTGCATGCACTGCCGGCTGTGACGGCGCTGCGGCTGCAGCATCCTGAGTGGTTCCTGGGCTGGGCGGTCGAGCCGCAATGGCAGGCATTGCTGGCGGCGTGCGATGCGCCTGCCCGCATGGCTGCCGGCGAACGGCCGACGATGCCGCTGATCGACCGCGTTCATCATGTGCCTGCAAAGAAATGGGCGCGTGCTCCCCTGACGCCGGACACACTGGGCGATCTGAGCGATATCCGTCGCGAACTGCGTGCTGCGCAATACGACGTCTGCATCGATCTGCAGGGGGCCGTCCGGTCGGCCATCCTGGGCCGTCTCGCCAAACCCGCACGCATGATCGGTGAAGCTGCGCCGCGAGAACCACTGGCCCGTCGATTCTTCAAGGAGCACGTCGCGACGACCGGCGTCCACGTGATCGATCAGGCCATTGAAGTGGCGAACCGGATCGCCAACGATCAACTTTCATTTACGGTGCCGCTGCTGCCGCGCAGTCCGCAGGCAGAAGCATGGTGCGACCGGACGATCGCGCGCGGTCAGACCCTGGTGCTGGTGAATCCTGGCGCCGGTTGGGGAGCGAAACGCTGGCCCGCCGACCGTTACGGTGCTGTTGCCGCTGCTCTCAATGCGCTCGGCTACAAGGTCGTGGTGAATGCCGGGCCGGGGGAGGAAGCTATCGCCCGCGAGGTGATTGCGGCGAGTGGCGGCGTCGCCATTGCGCTCAACATGACGCTCGACCAGCTGATCGCGGTGACGCGTCGGGCGGCCCTGGTGATTGCCGGCGATACGGGGCCGCTGCACCTGGGCTGCGCTCTCAATGTGCCGGTGGTCGGCATCTTCGGGCCAACGGATCCAGCGCGCAATGGACCATTCGGAGTGCCGTTCCGTGTGTTGCGTCATCCGGAAAGCAAGCGTGACCACACGCGTCATCGTGAACCGGAACCCGGCCTGCTTACCATTACTGCAGAAGAAGTACTCGCGGCCGCACAGGAACTGCTCGCGGGAACTGCCGAGCCAGGCGCTGAAGAACCAGCCGCTAAAGCCATCGGCGTCCTGTCGACTACCGACGACGTACCTCCCGGCATGGAGATGAAGGAGACCACGCCACCTGCATGAGTTCGCCTTCGCAGCCGCAGCCATGGAGCAGGATTGCCCGCCGCATACGGGTACCGATGGGCTTCCTGTTCGCCGCGTTTTACATCTGGCATTTGTATTATGTGCCGCCAACCTATCGTTCGCTGGCTCTCAGCCTGTTGCTGGTGGTGCCGGGTGCACTCCTGCGCGGCTACGCCTCGGGATACGTGAAGAAGAACGCCGAGCTTGCGACGACCGGGCCCTATGCCTATACGCGTAATCCGCTCTACCTCGGATCGATGCTGATGGCCTTCGGCTTTGCCGCAGCGTCACGCAGCTGGGTCATCTTCATCCTGCTGGCCGCGCTCTTCGCCGTCATCTACCTGCCGACCATTTTGTCGGAGGAGGCCTACCTGCGCCAGGCTTTCCCGGAATTCGAGGCCTACGCACGACAAGTTCCGCGAATGCTTCCAAGGCTCACGCCCGCCCGTACCGGTGACCAGGACGTAACAGGCGGAGGCTTCTCCGGCGAGCTTTACCTGCGCCACCGCGAGTACAATGCTGGTTTAGGCGCAATCGCAATCTATGCCGCCCTGCTCTTGAGAATCTTCATCGGCGCACGGCATTTCTGACACCCCACAGAGTGAGCCGACATTGATTCGAACCCGCCTTCTGACGACTGCCTGCCTGGTTGCCGCCCTCGTCTTTACCGGCCAGGCATTGTCTGACCCGGCTTATGCCTTCCAGTCCGCACCCGCTTCTTCGTCGCCGAACCTAGCGCCGCTGCACCCGGCGGATACACGCTATACACTGCCGCAGCACCAGACGCTGAACTACATCGTGGATTGGCGCGTCTTTCCCGCCGGCACGGCAACGATCCACCTGGACGCCGAAGGCAATACTGAGCGCATCAATACGACCGGTGTCGATATCGGTGCGGTCAACCTGCTGTTCAAAGTGAATGATCGTTTCCAGTCCGCGCTCGATCGGCACACCGGCTGCTCGCAGTACTTCAACAAGCAGCTGCAGGAAGGACGCCGCCAGATCACGAGCAGTCTGAGCTTCAATGGCGCCGCAGGCCAGCAGGTGCTCGACGAGAAGAACATGGTGAAGGGCACGGCCAAGCACCAGCAGGCGGCGATCCCGCCCTGTGTCAGCGACCTGATGTCCGCGATCTTTTACGGCGCCACCCAGGAACTGACCGTCGGACAAAGTTTCGTGTTTCCGGTTGCCGATGCCATGCGGACCATCAATGTGACGATGAAGGTCGAAGCGCGGGAGCGTGTCATTACGCCTGCCGGAACATTCGACACCATCCGTGTGCAGCCGACTGCTGATGCAGGCGTGGTGAAAAATCGCGGCAACATCTGGATCTGGTACACCGACGATGTTCGCCACATCCCGGTGCAGATGCGCGCCCGGCTGTTCTGGGGCACCATCACGCTGCGGCTCTCGAGCTTTGACCAGAAGTAGCGGGTTAGCGAAAAGGCGATTAGCGGGCAGCGAACTGTGCTCTCAGCTATCCGCCTTCCAGCTACCGGCTCTTCAGCTAACCGCGCTTCGGCTAACCGCTACTGGATGCGGAACCGTTCGCGCATCAGCCGCTGCAGTCGAGGCTTGTAGATCAGGTTATAGGCGAGTTCCTTGCCGGGAAACATGGCGAGGGCGGCTTTTCTACTGTCGCCGATCATCTCTGCGGCTTCGTCGACGGTCAGGCTGTGGTCCTGGCTGATGACGGACATGACCATCTCCATCATCAATTGCAGCCGGCGGATCTTGCGCTGTTCTTCGCGGTCGAAGGCGCTGGTTTCATTGGCAGAGTTATGGCCGGCGTCGAGGTTGGAGTTTTGCCTGGCGCCTTCATTCACTGTGGAGCTTCCGTCCCTTGGTTCGCCTTCTGATTGGTCCGACCTCATCCCGTGTCCTCCACGTTTGGTTTCAACGATGAACGAAGAAGAGCGGGTTGGTGAGCCGCTCCCTGTTGCCGCGAATTGTGTGCGAGCATACATCCTCGCGCGTACTTGCGGAAGAGCGAATGCTGGTTCTGCTCTACGGGGAAGTCGTTACATGCTCGCCGTCAAGGTAGAAAGTACTCATGCCGTCAAGGTCTGTGCGCCACGTGCGAACGCCGGCTCCCTGCAGGTGCTCTAAAGTTTCGAAGCGGGGATGGTGGTAGAGGTTGTGCAGGCCGACCGAGACCACTGCATACTCGGGGGATACTGCTGCCAGAAATGGCGCCGTAGTCGAAGTTTTGCTGCCGTGGTGGCCGACTTTGAGCAGGTCGGCATGGATGGAGGGCAGCAGCGCCATCTGCGCTTCGCTCGGCGCTTCAGCATCGCCTTCGAGCAGGGCTGACGTATGGCGCAGCGCAATGCGCAGGACCAGCGAGTCGTCGTTCCTGGCGGCCGGCCCGGGCATGTAGTCAGCTGACGGAGCGAGCACGCGGACATCCATGCCGCCATAGCTGAAAGTGTCTTCAGCATGGAATTTTCTGACGGTGACATGCAGTCGATCGGCTTCAGCCAGCAGGGCGAGGTACTGGAAGGTCGGCGGGTTATTGCCGACCCAGAGCTCGCGCGGATGGAAGTTGCTGAGCACGGCGAACATGCCGCCCATGTGATCGCTGTGGGCATGCGAAAGCACGACCGCGTCCAGGTGACTGATGCCGCGCGACCACAGAACGGGGGAGACAACATCTTCGCCGATCTCAAAATTGCCGTGCTGCGCCAGGTCGCCCCCGGTGGGGCCGCCGCAATCGACCATCATCGTCCTGCCGTCGGGCGTAACGACGAGAAGCGCGTCCCCCTGGCCGACATCGAGCGCACTGATCTCAAGCACGTGCGGCCGTGCAAGGACTGCATGCGGCCAGAGCAGCAGGATGACTGCTGCGCTTGCTGCTGCGGCACAAATGCCGGCAGCCACCCTGTTGCGGCGCATGGCCCAGACAGAGCCGGCCAGCAGCAGCAACGCGAGGGCTGTGATCCACGCAGACGGGGTGGCGACGCGTACATCGCCGATCTGCTGTGAGAAGTGATGCACGATACCGACGGCGGCATGCAGCAGCAGTGCGAGCAGCATGCCGGGAACAATGGCGAAGTGAGGAATAACGAGGGCGACCATGGCAGTCAGAACGGCAACAGGCAGCAGGAGTGCGAGGCCGGGAATAAGCAGCAGGTTCACCGGCAGTGCGAGCACGGTAATGCGATGGAAGTAGAGTGCCATGGGAATCGCCATGACGATTTCGACTGTGATCGACATCAGGAGCAACTCGCAGAGGCGGAGCAGGAAGCGGAGGCCGGCAGCGAGGAGCGGCGCAGACTGCCTGCGGTTCCGTCGCGGCAGAAGCAGCGGTGCGAGGTGCCAGGCGAAGAGCCGCAGCATCACGCGGAACTGTGCCAGCCGCGGTGGCATCCCAGCGTCAACGGCGACGGTGTTGATCTGGCGCGTGGCTTTAAGATATGGGCCGACGCTCCGCTCGATCAGCGGCGCGACCAGGCCGCCGGTGGCGACGACGGTCAGGATGGTCATCTGCAAACCTGCGTCAAAGAGGGCCGATGGTTGCCAGGCGAGCAGGAGAAGTGCGGCGACGCCGAGCGCCTGCATGGCGTGGCGTTCGCGGTAGCAGGCGCGTGCCGCGAGATAAAGCAGCACCATCGCCAGCGCGCGTTGCACCGGCTCGCCGAAGCCGGTGAAGATGGCATAGAGGGTCGCAAGTAGGGCCGTGACCAGGCCCGACCAGCCGCGTGAACAGCCGAATTTTTTCGTGATCGCGAGCAGTAGCGCAGCGATCAGGCCGACATGCAGGCCGGAGACCACCAGCACGTGAAACGCTCCGGTGCGCTCAAAGCCGATGCGTTCACTGCGTTCTAGGTAGGACCGGTCGCCGGTAACCATGGCCGTGATCATGCCGGTGTCGCCCTCGGTGATGGTCATCGCAGATGGCAGCCAATGCGGTTTTGCCGTGGTGCCGAGAGCAACCAGGCGCTCGCTGGCCCTCGTTTGCAGCGCATGGATCCAGCAGGCGGCGCTGCCGTGCCTGTCAGGGACCGGGAGCAGGATATCCGTCGCGCCCGCCGCCGCCAGCACTCCCACGCCCTGGCCGAGCAGCCATGCGCGACCATCCCATACGCCCGGATCGCGATAGCGCTGCGGCTCCTTGAGGGCTGCGTTCAGGGTCATCCGGTCGCCGCAGCGGACGCCTGCAATCTGGATGTCCATCGGCGCGTAGATGGCCAGCCGCAGTCCGCCCGTCACCGGCTTCGTATCGATGCTCGATACAGCAAGCTGCAGAGAGAGTTGCTGTTCCTGTACCGGTTCATTGCTGAAAGGACGCTGCGATTCTATGGTGCGGACTGCGCCATAGCGCACGATCTCGCCGGTGATGAGGTGCTTGTCACCATCGGCCAGGTGGACCAGGGCAGACTGTGCCTGAGGATGAGGCTGCACCTCGCCCAGTAGCGCGCCGATGAGCACAAAGGTGACGAAGAGCGGCAGCAGGACGATCCGGGAGGTGTTTCGCGCGCACCAGCACAGCGTCATCAACGGGACTATCCCTGCGATGAGCAGCAATGATGGTGCGATCCAGTACAGGTGCGTAGTGGCAATGCCTGCGGACAACGCTGTTGCTGCAAGCAGGGCAGGCTGGGCGCGGAAACTCAGCCTTTCGAGGATCGCGATCCGTGCGGCGCGGCCGGTTACGCGTACTGCTGCTCGCGGTCTGTGCGCCTGCGGGCGGGCATGCGAGTTATAGACGGCCTGTGTGGCCACGGCACTCTCCGAGCGCCGCTACGCTGAGCGCGTCAGTCGCGTGTCAGTTCGGCAATGGTTTCCAGGTGATAGGTCTGCGGGAACAGGTCGACCAGCGTGGTTTTTCTGAGCTGGTAGCCAGAGTGTAACAATTGCTGCACGTCGCGGGCGAGTGTTGCGGGGTCGCAGGAGATATAAGTTATGGCTGCCGGCCCGATTTGGGAAAGCAGTGCCGTCACATCTTTGCCGAGACCAGCGCGCGGCGGGTCGACGACTACCAGGTCAGGCGCCCTGGTCGCGGTTCCGCTCTTCAAATGACCGGCTTGAGATTTAAGGAAGTCCAGTGTCGAGGACGCGACGATGCGATGCTGTTTGCCTTGCAGGTTTTGACGCAGGTCGCGCACCGAGGAAGCCGCCTGCTCAACCGCGGTGACGCTTTCGTAGTGATGTGACAGCGGGACAGAGAAGAGTCCTGCGCCAGCGAAAAGGTCCCATGCAGCCTGGCCTTTTTTATTCGCCGTAACGTGTTCGACTAGTTGCGGAACCAGGAAGCGGTTGACCTGGAAGAAGGACGCGGCGTTCACTCGATAGCGATGCTGTCCGACGCGATACGCCAGTTCAGGATTGCCCCAGCTTGCCTGCTGGCGTCCCTGGCCCTTCTGCGATTCGGACTGGAAGAGCGTGCCACCGCTTAGCGTCTGTAGATGCTCCTGCAGCGACTCGCAGAGGATTGGCAGCGCCCGCGTTGCGTCGCTGCCGTGCGTGGTCCACAACGAGACGAGCAGTGTGTCCTCGGTGTCGTTGGTGAAGAACTCTGCTTCGTCGAAGACGCCTGCGTCGATGCCGCATGACTGCGCTGCTTCCGGAAATGCCTTGATCGCCTGCTGCAGGAGTGGCGCGGCGATGGGACAGTGATCGACCACCACATCGCGGTGCGAGGCAGTCTCGCGGTAACCCAGTGCGAAGTCACCGAAACGGATATGCAGCCGGACACGGTTGCGATACTGCCAGGGCTCGCTGCGCAGTGTGTCGATGGCAGACGCCTCGATGTCGATGCCTGCCCGGGACAGCGTTTCGGCGAGGATGTCGCGCTTGATGGAAAGCTGCGCTTCGTACGATGCGTGCTGGTACTGGCAGCCGCCGCAACGGGGAAAGTATTCGCAACCCGGTGTAATGCGTGCCGGCACTGCTTCAAGAATTTTCGTGAGCCGCGCATGGGCGAAGCTGCGCTTGTCTTCGGTGATCTCGCACTCGATCACTTCGCCTGGAAGGGTATGTGGAACGAAGACTGTCTTGCCCTCCATCGCGACTGCACCGGATGGATCGTCACTACTGACATGGCCCAGGCCCGCGCCTCCGTAGACTGCTTTCTCGATGCGGAGTTTCATGGCTTCACGACTGGCTCATGTAGAAAAGGCTGAGCCGTGGAAGACGGTATTTCTCGATGATCTTCTTGTGCAGAAACTGCTGTTCAATCTGGCGGATCTGCAGGGCCTGCATGCGGCTGCGATAGGGCGCGAGTTCGCGCGCTGCCTGTTCTTTCAAGGCAACGAGGGCCGACTCCGGCTCGTTGGCCATCACTGCCGCGAAAAGTTTTTCATCCATGACAAGAAGACTACGGTCGAGCTCTTCGAGCTTCGGCAGGGTGGTGCGTACTTCATCTGCGATGGCCGTTAAACGTGCTGCTGTTTCTTCGATCGCGGCAGCACAGGTCGAGCCCTCCTGCGCGCGTCGCAGGGCTTCGGCGCAGACGAGAAGATGCTGTGCGATGCGCTCCTGCTCAAAGCCAGATGATGGTTTCTCCGGCATGGTTTCTTTCTGCGGCGCCATGCCGACGGAGGCTTCACGCATTTCTTCGAACGCGACCATCACGGCCTGCGCGACCCAGGCAAGGCCGTTCACTTTGCGCGTACCGGGCCGATGTTTTTTTGCCTCGTGTTTGTCGAAGGCAGAGTCGATGCCACGGAGGACGGCGGCCAGTGGAATGCCGGCCTCTCGCCAGGTTTCAATCAGCGCCCAGTCAACTGTCGAGAGTAGAAGGATGGAGCCGCGGCGCCGTTGGAAATGGTCTTCGATCTCGGTGAAGTAATTGAAATAGTTTTGCAAGTCTTACCTGAGGCTTGGCCTTGGAAGTAGTCGAAAAGTGATCCGGAACGAGCTATTTCGAGCTGTTTTCGTGTCGTTTTGCGCCTTTTTGGAGGCGGTTTTTCTCGTAAATGATGCGCAGGCCGTCGAGCGTGAGCATGTCATCGACGACTTCAATGTACTTCGAATCTTCGACGATGAGACGCGCGAGTCCACCGGTCGCGACGACTTTTGGCTTCCTGTCCTGCGTCGTCTTCATCTCGTCGAGCATGCGCTCAAGAATGCCATCCACCAGGCCAATATAGCCGTAAAATAATCCGCTCTGCAGATTCGTAATAGTGTTAGTGCCGATCACCCTGGCCGGTTTCCTGATGTCGACGCGCGACAGTTTGGCGGCGCGCGCGAAGAGAGCGTCAGCAGAGATGCCGAGGCCGGGTGCGATCACGCCGCCGACGTATTCTCCGTTAGCGGTGACGACGTCGAAGGTGGTGGCGGTGCCGAAGTCGACGACGACGACCGGGCCGCCGTATTTCGCGAAGGCTGCGACGTCGTTGACCAGGCGGTCGGCGCCCAGCTCGGCCGGGTTGTCGACCAGGATTGGCATGCCGGTGCGGATGCCGGGTTCAATGAAGATCGGCTTGACCTTGAAGTAGTGCTCGCAAACGCGGCGCAGAGTGCTTTCGATCGGCGGCACGACGGAGGAGATGATGATGGCTTCCACCACGCTCGCCTGGATGTTGTGCATGGCGAACAGGTTGAGGAAGAGGACGCCGTACTCGTCGGCCGTCTGCTTCAGGTGTGTCGTGACGCGCCAGTCGGCAACGAGCGCTGTTGACTCGGAAGCCGGCAGATCGAGTCTGTAGAGGCCGAGGACTGTGTTGGTGTTACCGACATCGAGGGTGAGCAGCATGCGACTTACAGGATAACGTGTCTACTTTGAGGCCGCTTCGCGGACGCCGCCGGAGAGGACCGTGCGCACGCCGCGGGCCGTTTTGATGCGCAGAAAGCCGCGTGGATCGAGGCCGTCGGTGACACCTGCGAAGCCGTCTTCTTCTTCGACATAAACCTGCTTGCCGCGGACCCAGGTCGAAGCTGTTTCAAGGCGCGTGAGGATGCTCTGCGTTGCCGTGTGAAGCTGGCCGGGAAGGACGAGCGCATTGGTTTCGCGGTCGATATTTTTCAGCAGGGCGATCAGCAGGTCCTGGCGCGGCCAGTCGCGGCCCGATTCAATGGCGAGCGAAGTCGCGATCGGTGCGAGCTCTTCCGGAAATTTCTCCTGATGAACATTGATGCCGATCCCGATCACCACGTGGCGGACGCGTGTCACCTCGGCGTTGAGCTCTGTCAGGATGCCGCCAAACTTTTTGCGGCCAAAGAGCATGTCATTGGGCCAGCGGATATCCGGATCGAGGGCAGTCACCTGTCTGACGGCATCGTGGGCCGCGAGACCGGCGGCGAGAGAAAGCCACAGGACGTCGGCAGGCGCGATGCGGGGCCGCAGGAGGATGCTGACGTAAAGACCGGAGCCGGGCGCTGAGTGCCAGGCGTGGGCGCCGCGGCCGCGACCAGCAGTCTGCTCGTCGGCGAAATAGACCGTGCCGGATAGGGCTGCCTCCTCGGCTTCTTTCATTGCCAGCGTATTGGTCGAGTGAATGGTGGGAAAGTAGCGGAGGTTGCCGGTGAAAGGGGTGTTGGCGAGTTCATGATCGAGGGCTGGTAAATCGAACGGGTCGGAGGTCATGGCCAGTCTCAAGTTTAAGCCACTGCGCATGCGGTGTGACGCGCGGCCCGCTCGGGCGGATTGTGCGGGGATGGTGGGAGCGCAGGCGATATGCAGGTCTATTCACTGCGCTTCGCTGCGGTCGAGATGACAAATCTTCGAGAGATTTGGTCGAGATGATAACTCTTCACCTGGCTTCGCTCTCGGTGAGGAACTTATGGGCGATCCGAGTGGAGATTTTGCAGTTGACACCAGCCAGCAATTCACTACCATATGGTTGTGGATAAGTTGGGTACAACATTTATGGCTCTGGCTGATCCAACCCGGCGCGCGATGATCGAGCGGCTTTCGAGCGGGCCTGCCTCGGTGCGTGGACTGACGGAACCGTTTGCACTTTCGCAGCAGATGATTTCAAAGCATATTGCCTACCTGGTACGGGCGAGGATCGTGATCAAGAAGAAGCGTGGACGAGAGAGTATCTGCACGCTCAGGCCAGAGGCGATCAAGACAGTCAGCGACTGGGCTGTTTCGTATCGCCGGTTTTGGGAAGAGAGTTTCGACAAGCTGGATGTGGTGGTGAACCAGATGAAAAAGACGGAGGGTAGAGATGATAAAGAGCGCGGCTAACGAGGTAGAGCGAATGGTGGTTACACGAGTATTTGATGCTCCACGCGAACTGGTCTGGAAGGCGTGGACAGAACCGGAATTTGTGAAGCAGTGGTGGGGGCCGAAGGGTTTTACTGCTCCGGTGTGCCGGATGGACTTTCGCACAGGAGGAAAATCTGTTTTCTGCATGAAGGCGCCGGATGGGCAGGAGTTCTGGAACGCAGTTGAATATCACGAGATTGTTCTGCACGAGAAGATCGTTTCCTCCATGTACTTCTCAGACCCTGAGGGCAACAAGGTTGAGGCGGCGCAGTTGGGCATAGAACATGAAGCCATCGATGGCGCCTTCGACGTGACCCTCTTTGAAGACCTTGGCAACGGCCGGACGAAGCTCACCCACATTGGCAATGAACCTATGGAGAGCGCTAAGAACAGCGGTCAACTGGAGGGCTGGAACCAGATACTCGATAAAATCGCCGCGGTTGTTGCAGAGATGGCACCGGCGTAAACAGCGGCCGACTGCGATTGGTGCTTCAGCGGCCTTCGAGGCCGAGGCTCAGCAGGGTGTCGGTGACGCGGATGGAGGCGTGGCGCAGGACGTCGCCTTCGTCCGCGAAGTCACCGGTGATGCAGCGGACGCCGAGTTTCTCGATCGCCGCACAGTCAGGCTGAATGGGGGCAGCGCCCTCGGCAGCATAGCGATCGAGCAGTACCTGCGAGACCGGGGCGGTGTTGACCAGGGCATAGTCAAAGATCGGCCGGCCGGCGTGCTCGTAGATGCGCTCGATGTGCTGCGAGGCTGAAAGGTCCAGGCTTTCATTGGCCTGTGTCATCAGGTTGCAGATGTAGACGCGGACGCCTTTCGAATCCGCAATAGCTTCAGGAATCCCCTGTACCAGGAGATTGGTAATCAGCGAGGTGTAGAGCGAGCCCGGCCCCACGGTGATGAGGTCTGCATGCTTGAGTGCTTCCAGGGTCTCGGGCAGTGGTTCGGCAGAGGCGGGTTCGAGCATCAGCTTCTCGATGCGCAGCTTGCTGGCAGTGATGTTGGTCTCGCCATGCACCATGGTCCCGCCAGTCATCAGCGCGGAGAGCGAGACATTTGCCGTGGTGGCGGGATAGATATGGCCGCGCGTGGCGAGCACCTGCGAAGAGAGCTTGATGGCCTGGGCGAAGTCGCCGGTAATTTCTGCGAGGGCCGCGACGAAGAGGTTGCCGAAGCTGTGGCCTTCAAGTCCGGGGTCGCCTGTCTCGCTGGCAGAAAAGCGGTGACGGAAGAGACGCGAGAGCAGATGCTCGTCATCCGCCAGGGCAACCATGCAATTACGCAGGTCACCAGGCGGCAGCATGTTGAACTGTTTGCGCAGGCGGCCGCTCGATCCTCCATCGTCAGTCACGGTAACGACGGCGGCGAGCTCGCGGATGAGGCAGGGCTGATCGACGCAGTCACTTTTGTGGTGGCCCGGCGCAGGCTGTGTATGCGAAGCGACGTGACGGCGCAGGCCGCGCAGGAGCGTCGAGAGCCCGGTGCCGCCGCCCATGGCAACAACCTTTAAAGAAGCGGGAGGAGCGGCAGGAAGCTTGCGTCGCTCGGAATGCGCGGCGGGTGCCTGGCCGTTCCGTTTTGCAGACGGACCGGCCTTGGATGAGGAGGCGCGACCGGGATGGAGGGGAACTGCCAAGGTGCTGACTGCTTGTCGGACTTTCTTCTGACCGCCGTTTCAACTGTCACGGCTGGTTCGCTGCAGGTGGTTTGCTCAGGCCATTTCCGGATAGAGCAGTTCAGTAAAGCGTGGATCGTCAGCCATGTCCTGAAAATCAGAATCGGTACGGGCCTGGATGCGGTTGCGCGGATTGATCTGGATCGCCTGGCCGAGATGTTCGAGACAGCCCTCCGTTTGACCGGTCATGCTTTCGAGCACGGCGAGGCCATAGAGGGCGTAGTCGGCTTTGGGATGACCCTGCAGGATCTTGTGAAACTGCTCGCGGGCTTCATCATAGACGCCGGTATTCAGCAGCGATATGGCGTAGTCGTAGTGCTCGTCCGGGGTCGCGAAGGTGCGGGCTTCTTTCTTGGCATTGCGCGCGCAGACGACGAGATAGACGCGCGAGCGCTCCTTCAATTCAGGAGCGGCATTTTCGATGAGGGCCTGGAAAATATCGTGCGCCTTGTCGAATTTGCCTTCCTGCATGAGTTTGAGCGCACCCTGGTAGTCGTTCAATGATTTCTGATGGGCGGCGTCGACCACAGGGCGCATCTTGCCGGCGATCGTTTTGGGAGTGCGCTTGGGCGTTCCCTGTCCTGCTTGTGCCATACGAAGAATTGTCCTCTATACCGGTGTTCGTTTGACTGCGGCGTGTGCGTTGCCTGCGTTGGTCGAGCTGCGGGAAACAGATTATGCCGTAGGGTACGTTTTACACGTAGCACCCCATGGTACGTCAACCCCGTGCCCATCCGGACCGCGCATTGTGCCAGGTCAATCCCTTATGCCCGCTTTATAAAGCGCGGGATTGAGGGAAGGGTCGTTATACATCTTGAGCTGACGATAGAGTTTGAAGCGGCGATCGCCCTGCAGGACTGCCTGCCACAGCTGATCGAGACAGATGCTGAGATCGTCGCGCTGCGACCGCAGGAGGGCAAGGCGGCCACGGTTACGTTCTGCATGCCCTGCAGGTGCACCAGGTCGATCGATCTCCTCACGGGTGTGGTAGAGCTTGAGCGAGAGGATCGACAGGCGATCAATGATGAGGCCCGGTGTCTCCGAATGCAGCGGCGCACCTTCGCGCGAAGGATGCGCGGGCAGCGAAGCCAGCAGGAGTTCATCTATCTGCTCGGTTAGGTCGTTGCGGCGCTGATTGGTAATGTCAATGAGGCGCTTGGCCGCGACGACGTCGCTGTCGCTGGCGGAGAGAGCACGGGCAGCGTCTTCGGCGTGCCAGAGTTCGTAGTTGGCGTGGTGCTGGGCGAGGATGGTCTCGGCAAACCCTTGGGCCATCGAATCTTGATCCACAAACCCATGATCCATCAACCCATGATCCATCAACCCATCATTCATCGATTGGTCGAGGGGAGACGACTGCGCATGCCAGTACGTGTTGGCCTGGTCGTGCAGCGCGGTGATCTTGTTGGCGGATAGCTCCATGCAGTTTTCGAGATGCATCCCGGGACAGTGACCTTATAGTAAAGCCATGTTGCGCCTGGCGTTGGAGCGCCGCGTAAACAGGAGGGCGATCAAGAGCATGTCGCAATCGTCTGTGTGGGAGCCCGCGGTGCAGAGACGCACGTCTGGCACGAAAGAGTTTGTTCTCTGCTATACGACCTATGAAAAGGGTCAGGACTTCATACGCGAGTGCGTGCGCCAGGGCTGCCGGGTGCTGCTGGTGACACTCGATAAGCATCGCAATGCGGACTGGCCCTTTGACATTCTGGACGAGATCATCACCATGCCGGAAGGGCTGACGCTCGAGCAGATCACGAACACGATCAGCTATCTCGCGCGCGGCCGGCGGATCGAACGCATCGTGGCGCTGGATGAGTTTGACATGGAGGTGGCTGCTCATCTGCGGGAGCATCTCCGGCTGCCTGGGATGGGTCGGACGACGACTGGATATTTCCGTGACAAGCTGGCGATGCGCATCAAGGCGGACCAGGGCGGCCTGCTGGTGCCGGCGTTCACCGGTGTCTCGAACTACGACGACCTGCGGATGTGGATGGAGGCGAGACCGGGACCGTGGCTTCGGCGATCGGTATCCGCAAGGTGACAGAGGCGGAGCAGGTGTGGCGGGCGCTGGATGAACTGGGTGATCGCCAGAGCCACTTCCTGCTGGAGAAATTTGTACCAGGCGAGATATTCCACGTCGACTCGATCACGTGGGGCGGCAAAGTGATTTTTTCCGCCGTAAGCCAATATGGGAAACCACCGATGCAGGTGATGCATGAGGGCGGCGTGTTCACCACGCGCACCATAGATCGCAGGAGTAAAGATGCGATCACGTTGACGGAGTTGAATGCGCGTCTGGTGCCGGAACTTGGCATGGTGCGCGGGGTGACGCATGGCGAGTACATCAGGAGCCATGCCGATGGACGGTTCTACTTTCTTGAAGTAGCCGCGCGGGTCGGCGGGGCGTTTATAGCCGAACTGGTGGAGTTCGCGAATGGCCTGAACCTGTGGGCGGAGTGGGCGAAGACCGAGATTGCGGCGATGCGCGGCCAGGCGTATGCCCTGCCCGCGGTCAAGGACGCCTATGCCGGCAGCGTGCTTTGCCTGGCGCGCGAGGCTGAGCCGGATACGAGTGCGTTCAATGCGCCGGAGGTGGTGTACCGGATGAAGCGGCATCATCATGCGGGACTGATTGTGCAGTCGCGTGATCCGGAGCGCGTGCGTCAGTTGCTGGAGGAGTATGCCGCGGGGTTCGCCGACCGGTTCCTGGCAGTAGAGCCGGTGCCGGACAAGCCGACTGCCTGATCGTCAACTGAGATGCCTGCAAGTGGGGGATGAAACTGGTGAGCCCGCTGGGACTCGAACCCAGGACCCATGCATTAAAAGTGCATTGCTCTACCAACTGAGCTACGAGCTCACAACTCGTGTGGATTCTTCAAAATTATCACATTTGAGGCTCAGGAGGCTGCTTTGAGCCGCTGCGACCTGGAGTCAGTTGGCAGGGCGAACACAACGCGTGCCATCGTGCTGCATGGTCAGAATGACACAGAGCGGCGGGCCGTGCATGGATTGCAAAAGATTTTGCTTGGCATCCTTGTCCATTCGGTCCATAGTTGTTACAACTTCCCAGACTTGACTATCGAAGGGCGTTTGCTTACAGCTTTGTAAGCGGGACCCGGAAATTCACGGTTGCGTTTCAAGAGAGTGCATGCAGGCTCTCGGGGACGGCTGATATTGACCGTGATTGCAAATGTTTTCTTCCGTCAGGTTGCGGATGCCCTCGTGTTCTTTCGGCAGACGCAGCCTGATGGATTGTTTCTCACGGCTCAGCAACGGTAGCAAAGACTGCCGGGATGGAGAGGCATGCGGATGCCCGAAGATCAGCCTGAAGACAACAAGTGGATGCAGTACAGTGCCTATGCCAAGGCGGCCGCCCGTGTGAATGCAGCGGAGTCGGCCATCAAGCCGGTCCTGGCTTTGCCGGCGCTGGCTCAATGGGAACCTCCTCCAGCGACAACGATCGCGTTTGACCTTGCTGCTGATCACGCTGAGGAGAGCAGGAAGGCATGCGATGCCATCCTGTCTCGGATGAAAAATGATCGCTTCGCAAAAAGTGTCTGGCGCAGAAATCGAAGCGGGATGGAAGCACCGGAGTGGTTTGGATTTCCCGACACCAGCCCGGTAGAAAAAGAGCTGCCGGAGCTGTTCGGCATCACCGTGCAGGCAAGCGGCGGGATCTCCGGCATCCCGGAAAATTTGCGTGAGCCTAAGAAGGTGGAAGGGCAGAGAAGTGGAGGGCCTGCGACCGCATCAGCAGCGGTTTTGACCATTCCCCATAGAATTCCCGCGCGGACGCTGCCGGTACCGCATCGTTCGAAGGAGAGCGTTCTGCCCTTCCGGGCACCTGCGGCCAGACAGTCGATCCTGATTTTCTCACTGGTCGGGGGCGTGGGCGGGACCAGCCTGGCAGCCGGACTGACCCGGGTGCTGGCGAACTGCGGGGAGAAGGTGATGCTCGCTGATGCGGGCGGCCATAGCCTTCTGCCTCATTACTTTGGTGGACTGGGCTCTCGCCAGGGCGTAGTGCGAAAGTTTATTGCGCCTGCGGTGCCCAGCAGCGAAACGGTCAGTATGCTAAGCCTCGATGTCGAATCATTTGCCTGGAACGATGAGGAGATGGACCGCATCCTGGTTGCATTCGGACGAGAGGCAGCGGGGTTCGACCGGGTGGTGTGGGATCTCGGCAATGCACCGGTGGAGTGGAGTGCGCGCATTCTGCGGCAGGGTGCGCGGGTGATTGTGCCATTGCTGCCCACGGCAAAGTGCCTGATGCAGCTGTCGGCCACTGAGGCGGTGCTGCAGAGGACCAGAAAACTGGGAGACGTGACGAACTGGCAGTACGTTCTGAACCACTTCGATGAACGTGACCGCGCACACGTGAACATACGCGGAAGATTTCGCGCCCAGCTGGGGGAGAGATTGCTGCCATTCACGCTGCGCAGTAGTCCCCTGGTAAACGAGGCGCTGCTGTGCGGAAAAACCGTGGTTGACCATGCGCCTGCGTGCCCGCTGGTGAAAGACCTGTGGCGGCTGGCTCGATCAGTGGCCGGGCTGCCCCAGGCGTATCCCGAGATTGTGCCGGGAGCGTGGGGCGAAGGCTAAAGCAGGGCGAAGGCTAACAGGGAAGTGTCAATGACTGGCAGGAGGCACAAGGAATAGGATCACTGCTGAGGTCATCGCAGCCATGCCTGCTCAAGGCTTTAGACCCGTTCCCACGGCACTTGGCAAAGCAGGCGGTTCAGCGCCGGCTGGTGGATTGCAGGCAGCGCTCACAGCCACGCGCGCAGAGAGTGGCAGGACACTCCTGGAACTATGCGATGAGCAGCCTCTGCTTGTCGTCTTTCTGCGTCATTTCGGCTGCACCTTCTGCCGGCAGGCGATTGATGATGTTGCGCAGGTGAAGGATGAACTGGCAGCGCGCGGAATTCGCCCCGTGTTCATCCACGTAGGCACGCCGGAGCGGGCAAAACCCTACTTCGACTATTACGGTCTGTCCGATGTGGAACGAGTGAGCGATCCGGAGGCGTTGCTGTATCGCAGTCCCGGCTTCGATCTGGACAGGACGCATCCCCTGAGTCATTTTCTTTTGCCGAGTGCATGGAAAGGCTGGTTTTCCGGAGCGATCTTCAGACATGGTTTCGGCGTCGTGCTGCGGGAAGATGCGTACCAGATGCCGGGAGCATTTTTTCTGAAGGACCGGCGCATCGAGCGGGCTTTCCGGTGTAAAAGGATTTCAGACCGGCCCGATTATCTCGGCCTGTGTACTGCACGTACGGGCTGAAGGGAGTGGTACTGTCGATCCGGCGCTTACTGTCCGGACGGCACAATCGCCTTTGAGCAACCCGGCGCCGTCGGTGCTGCGTGCCAAACTGGGCGGGAAAGACGATCAAGTCCGCACACTTCGATCAGGATGAGCAGGCGGAATCTTGCGCCGGGCGCGATGGGAATCAGTCTAAAGACAAAAGGGACGCCCTTGCGGGCGTCCCTTTTGTCTGCGTGGTGGCGCAATTTACGGGATGTAGTAGCGGAGTGAGGTCTCGATAACGTTTTCGTTGCCCATCGGCGCACGATCCTGGGGACTGCCGATACCGGACCAGGTGAGCTTGTCGATGTAGCTGTACTGGATGCTCTGCCGGAAACGACCCTTGTCGCCCTTGTAGAAGTCATACCAGTAGCCGAAGGTGCCTTCTTCAACGGCGCGGGTATTCGCAGTGCAATTGCTCTGCGAACCCGGGCTGAAGCCGGCGGTCGGGGTGGCTGACGGAGCCGGTTCAGTGAAGCAGCCGGTCTGTACTGCCAGCGGACTGCCGTAGCCTTCTGCCTTGGTGTCTGCTGCATTGGTATAGAAGTAGCGGCGGAAGGCTTCGTCACCGCCGTAGTAGGCGTAGATGTCGAGGCGCGGAGTTGCGTGATACTCAACCTTGGCGAGGGCAGAGAAGCCGTGGAGCAGGGCAAGTTGCGCGTTGGGGCGAAGGGTCAGGTCGCCGATCTGCGAGGCTCCGTAGCGGCCGATACCATCGCCGTAGAGGCCTTCGAGGCCGACGTCAAAGTGCTTGGTAATCGGCGCAAGGAAACTGCCGCCGATGCCGCCGCCGACAGTAGTGTCGTTGTAGGCGCCCTTGGAGTTATAGACGTCGGTAACAGTAGTGACGCCGCCCGTGGTGGTAGAGGTTACCGTGAAGTTTGGATAGATGCGGTTACGGAAGACGCGGGCGATGCCGTAGACCTCGAAGTGACCGTAGCCTGGTTCGAACACGGCCTTCGCCAGCATGTCAGGTGCGTAATTGAAGGAGTAGTTCGCAACGTTCGCGGAACTGGCGGAACCGGGCTGGCCGGCGTTGTTGTAGAGACCGCCGCCGGTGCCGGCGCTGCCGATCAGGTAATTGGTAGGCAGACCAGAGCCTGCGGGCACGAGAGTTTCGGGAGCTTCAATCGAAACACCGAGCCACATCTTGTTGCCGAAGTTCTGGATGGCCCGGGCGCTGTACTGGCGTGCCCAGGTAAAGCCGGCGTTGTAGTTCGGATCAATGGTCAGCGGCACATCTTCCGATCTATTGGCTAACCCGTGACGGTAGGGGGTCGCCATCGACCACATCTGGCCGCCTGCGATGGTGAGACCGCTATCCATCTTGGCCTGCGCCCAGAGGACGCGTTCACGCATCACGTAGGAGTTGCTCTGATTGTTGTTTGAGGTAACGCCCGTGCCGAGCCAGTCAGCCTCGAAGTAGCCTTCGAGCGTGGCGTGGTCGAGCTTGCCCTGGAAGTCGAGTGCGACGCGCGATTGGCGGGCGGTGGCAAAGAACTCGGTCAGCGCGGCCTGGTCCGTGTTCTCCAGCGGAATACTGGTGAAGGGAGTCGGGATGTCCGAACCGGTGGCATGGGTGCGGTCGACCGTCGCGGCTTCAATGAATGAGCCGGTGGGCGAGATGGTCACACCTTTAAAGTGGATCGAGTCAGGATGCTCGATCTGCTTCTGCACCTTGGCCTGATTTTCGGTGACCATCGTCTGTACGCTGGAGCTGGTGGTCTTGAGATCCGTTACGGCGCCCTGCAGCGTGCTGACCGCGGTGGTGTTGTCGGCCAGGGTCTGCTGCTGTTGCGATGCCTGCTGCTGCGCCTGCTGTGCGGCGGCCTGAGCAGCGGCTGCGGCGGCCTGGGCCTGCTGCAGCTGGCTCTGCGACGCGGTCAGCTGCTGCTGCAGGGTCTGAATCTGGTTCTGCATGTCTTCGCGCAGGGACTGAATCTGCGACTCGATGGAGGGCTTCGCGGGCTTCACCGGGCGATGCGCGCGCTTCCTCGTGGTTGTCTTGGCTTTGGCGGGTGCAGCAGAGGATGCGGTTTGGGCCTGCAAATTGTGCTGCGGAGAGAGCAGAGCCGCTCCTAGTATGGCGGTTGCAATGGAAAGAATTGAGGATTTCATGTAGCTTCGAGTGTCGCAAACCCTTGTTAAGATTTGGGCAACCTAATGTTAACGTTCCGTGAATAGGGCGCGCATCGTTGACTGTCATTGATGGGACCAAGGTCGGCCACCTGAAGTTCTGTCACAGCCAAGACCGCGTGCGGATGACACTCTATGATCGATGTGCGACCCGGCCAGGTAGAAAAGCAAACAGCATGTTTGCGTTTGCGGAGGAGTGTGATGAGCATAACCCGGATGTACCCGCTGGAAGAGGCAATCAAGGCCCAGAAATCCCTGCGTGAGGCCGCAGGTCTGGGGACTGAGCAGTTTCCGGTTGAAGCCTTTGTCGGGATGATCAGTGATGAGATTGAGGCGCTGCGTAGAGGCGGCAAATCTGACGAAGAAATCGCCTCCATTATCCGCAGCCACAGCACCATCGAGATCACTGCAGCGGAGATAGCAGACCACTATGCCACTCCAGAGGCGCGACACGAGCACAGAGGGTAAGAGGTTCAGGCCACGGAAGCTGCTCCCGTTGAACTTTCTTCTGTGCTCGCGGCACCCTGGCTCCTGGGGCGGGAGTGGCGGAGTAGTTTGCGGACTTCGCGCAGCAGCACAAGGGGTGGCTGCGGCTTGGTGAGGAACGCCTGCACAAATCCCTGCATCCGGGCAGAATGCTGTGCCTGCGCGAGCGCCTGGTAGTCACCGGTGTGGATCAGGATTCGGCACTCCGGCAGCAGCTTCGCGATAGAAGCCATGGTGGCTTCGCCACTGATCTCGCCGAGCCGGAGATCACAGAGCAGAAGATCGGGTACATAGGCTGGCGCAACCGCGATGGCGCTCTCCCCGTTGTAGCAGGCGATGCACGCATAGCCTGCCTGGCGGAAGATCGTGGCGAGCGTATTCGCAACGGGACGCTCGTCGTCGACGATCATGATGCGAAAAGGGCTTTCGCTCGTGTAAGACTCCATACCAATCTATGGTAGTGGCGGGCTCTGGAAACAGCCATCCCGCCTTCGGTCTATCGGGAGGGCTGCTCTGTAACGCCGGTAACTGCACAAACGATCCACAGGTAGTCCTTCCGGTAATGGATGGCACCATGATGAGGCTTAAGGGCCAGGTGCTTTACCTGCACTGACCAGGTTGGCGAGCACACGGAAGGCGCCGGGCACAGCCTCCGGTGTCTGGCGGTAGAGGGCGTAGGCGACGTAGATGTAGGTGCCTTTGCCATATTTCGCGGAGAGCAGCCCGCCCTTTTGAGGATCTTCTCCTGGATCGTGCGTTTCGGTGAGGGCTATGTAATGCGGACTCCAGGACTGCATGAAGGAGTGGCCGCGCTCTTCGACCCAGTGGTCGAAATCGGCGCTGGTGATGTGGTTGGGGAAGTTGAGCAGAGGATCAGCAGGCGCGAGGATGCTGACCGGGTCTTTCTCATCGACGACGCGTTCGGGTGAATCGCCGAGGATGTAGGAATATGGACCGAAGTTGTGATCGTACTCGGGACCTTGGTACTCCACGATGAGGGTGCCGCCATCGTGAACAAAGTTGAGCAGACGCGCATTGGCCGTACTTAGTTCGGGACGGCTGGCGTAGGCGCGGATGCCGATCAGGATGGTGTCGTAGCTACTGAGATCGCCGGACAGGATGTCTGAGGCGGTGAGCAGGTGGGGCGCTGCTCCGAGCTCGGCCAGCGCAGTCGGGATGTCATCGCCGGTGCCCATCACGTAGCCGACTTTAAGGTTGGGCGCGGTGGTGACATCGGCGCCGGTGACTGCGTACGTAGCGGGGCTATAGAGATTATAGGGGCGGATACCGGGGTAGCCGGCCTGTATGTAACCACTGCTGTATTCATGGTTGCCGCTCTGCGCGATGGCCTTGATGGTGTAGGTCTGTGTGCCGAGTCTTGCCGGATGAATGACGAAGTTGACGGAGCGGGTTTCGCCCTGCGCAATGTGAAAGTGCGTAGTCGCGGGATCAGCTGTCCAGCCTGCCGGCAGGTCAAGCTTCACGTCACCGTCACTATTGCCCGGTTCATTGGAGCGCAGGGTGACAGGCAGATTGAATTGCGACTGAGAGTGAAGGGGCAGGATGCCGGAGTGGCCGTCAAGCGTGAGCGAGAGAGCAGGTGTGACCATGAGCGGCTCGAAGACAGAGCCCAGGCCGTCGACCATGTGGCTGGTCTGAACGGTGCTTGAGAGATGGATGGGTACGCCGTCGTAGTCGAAGGTCGCCTCGCCGCTGAGCGGGTAGGGCGCGAATGGGTGATTGAGCCACTGCGGATCGTTGATGTTGTAGAAGGCCTGCTCGATCGAAGGGCGTGAGAAGTAAGGCGCTGTAGGAGCGGCGTTCTGCGGGACGGCTACGTGGAAAATAACGTCGCCATTGATGTTTGCTGCCTGGTCGGAGGTGGCAGGACCGTCGAGACCGGGAGCGCTGATACGGGTGATGTTCCAGTGTTCGCCGGGAGGTGTCTCGAGACTGGTCTTGCCGACGGGTGCGCCCAATGGCGATGAGATGTGCAGGCGGACGTTGATCTCGCTCCCCGGGACGAGGACGCGTTGTGCTGCTTCGACGTTGAGGCCGAGCGGGCCGGGCCTGCCTTTGGCGTTCGCGTCTGTCGGCTGCGGCGGCAGCACATAGGCCGACACTTCGAGGCCAAGCGCTTCGGCCATTGCCTGGTTGAACTGCTCCAGTTTGCGGTTGAGTTCGGTGGTCAGGTTGTACTTGTCATCTTCGGAGAGGCTGCTGCTTTTTACCTGGTCGATCAGTTGCTGGGTGAGCGTGTATCCCTCGTGCAGGTCCGGCGCGATCTTTTCCGGGTGTGCGGGGATGTAGTTGAGCAGGGCGCCGCTGACTTTTTCGTTGATGCGCTGAAGCGCAGGTTTGAGGAAGGGCGCGTCGGAATGGGCCAGAGTCGCGAGGCCGGGGAGAGACGTGTCAATGCCATCGAAGAAGCTGGACTCGTTGTCTTTCAGCTGCGCCGGCGGCAGGTCAGCCCCATAACGGTGGTAGCCGACGCTGACTTCGCCGGCGAGCGGGATGCTGGGGCCCTCATGCTGGCTGCGCTGCTGTCCCAGCCCGGTGCGGGCGATCTGGAAATAGCTTTCGCCGAGGACGGGATCGTAGGTGCCTTCCGGTATTTTGACGTTGACGGGAGGAACGCCGTGCATATCCGTGTCGTCGATGTAGTTGTGGAAGAGGACCGGCGCCCACTTGCCGGTGGCGTAGTCAAACATACCCTTGCTGGTGACAGAGAAAAAGGGCTGCCGAGCATAGACCTTGAGCGGCTTCCAGGGACGCAGCCCCGCGGCGATCTGGTCGGGATAATACTTCGGGTCGCCGGCGTACTTGTAGACCTCCTGCGCCAGTAACCCCGCGACCTGGTGGTGACCATGTCCGTCGGTTATGCCGCCGACGAAGGTCGAGGTGACGACCAGCGGGCGGTTCATGCGGACGACGCGCACGGCGTCATAGAGAACGCGATCGTGGCCCCATTGGGCGAGAGCTTCGTCCATGGTTTTCGAAAAGCCGTAGTCGGCGACCCGCCCGAAGTACTGGGTGATGCCACTGCCGGCATACCAGGAGTCGGCATCCAGCAACTCGTTGGTACGAACGAGGGCAAGGGCGTCGAAGGTCTGGCCGGACATGGCGTTCTGACCACCTTCGCCGCGGGTGAGCGTCATGATCGCTGTACGGGCGCCGAGACCCCGGGATTCATAGGCGAGCATGCCGCCGTCTTCGTCGTCGGGATGGGCGACGATGGTCATGACGCTGGCCCAGGTGTGGAGCTGCTTGAGAGTCTGCCAGAGAGCGGGGGAGCCGCGGTTCTCCTGGATAGCCTGGCCGGTGAAGGGCGTGAGGGAGAGCTGGCTGACGGTGGGTACGGGGACCGCCGTCTGCGTATCCTGGGCATGCGCCGAGAGCGCCGCGACGAGCAGGGACAGGGCTGCTTTGCGGAGAGTGGTAGAGGTCTGAGGTATCAAACGTCAGTGTACAATCCGCGGGTACTGCGCGGACGGCTGATCGCGCAGTACGCCCATAAAGACTGGTTCATCGGTTGTCGCCTGGAAGGAAGATGCAGGTCTCTCCACTTCGCTGCGCTTAGGTCGAGATGACAAAACTGAAGCAGGTGGGTCAGCAGCGTCGTAACGTTGTGGAGGACGCCGGTCCTCCGGCTTCGCTTTGCTACGCTCAGGAGGACACATCCTCTCAGTGCGAGCGGAGGACGTGCCTGGTGTAGAACGAGCAGCAAGACAACCGAGGTGGGATGGCGGGGCTTCATCGGCAGCTGGACCTGAAGAGTGCGATTGCGCTGAACATGCTGGAGATGATCGGCGTGGGGCCGTTCATTACGCTGCCGCTGATTGTCGCGGCGATGGGTGGTCCGCAGGCGATGCTGGGGTGGGTGCTCGGTGCGCTGCTTGCTGTTTGCGATGGACTGGTGTGGGCGGAACTGGGTGCGGCGATGCCCGAAGCCGGCGGATCTTATAAATTTCTGCAGCAGATTTACGGGCCGGAGAAAGCCGGTCGCGCGGTGTCGTTTCTCTTCGTCTGGCAGTACATGCTGAGCGGTCCACTGGTGATCGCTTCAGGCGCAGTTGGACTGGCGCAGTATGCTTCGTTTCTGTGGCCTGCTCTGCGGCGGACCGTATTGGTTGCCCCGCTCATCGGCGAAGTCAAGTGTACGAACCTGCTGGCGATCATTGCCTGCCTGCTCATCATCCTGCTGCTGTACCGGAGCCTTGAAGTAGTCGCGAAGCTGGCGCGGGCCTTGTGGGCCGGAAGCGTTTTGACGCTGCTTGCTGTGATCGTCGCTGGGTTTACGCATTTCCATGCGCGGCAGGCATTTTCATTTCCGCCGCATGCGTTTCATCTGACGGGCGGCTTCTTTGCCGGGCTGGCTTCGGCAATGCTGATTGCTTCGTATGACTACTGGGGGTACTACACCATCTGCTTTGTCGGCGGCGAGGTGAAGGACCCGGGCAGGACCATTCCACGATCAATGCTGTGGTCGATTGCGGCGATTGCCGTGCTGTATCTCGCGATGAATACGAGTGTGCTGGGAGTCATCCCGTGGCAGGAACTGGTCCACGATACCCAGGGAGACACGCGGTATGCTGTGGTCGCCGTGGTGATGCAGAGGACCTTCGGGATCATCCCGGCGAGGATTATCGCGCTGCTGGTGATGTGGACGGCATTCGGCTCGTTATTCGCGGCTATGCTGGGTGGTTCGCGTGTACCCTATGCTGCGGCGCTCGACGGCAATTTCTTCAAGCCGCTGGGACATGTCCACGTGAAGGGATTTCCGGACCGCGCGCTGCTGGTTCTCGGCGGCGTGGCCTGCCTGTGCTGCTTTCTGCACCTCGCGACACTGATTGAATCGATGATTGCAATCCGGATCGTGTTGACTTTCCTGTTGCAGCAGGTGGGCGTGATCATTCTGCGCATCAAGCAGCCGGAACTTTTCCGGCCGTTCAGGATGTGGCTGTATCCGCTGCCCGCGCTGGTGGCGATTGCTGCGTTCCTGTTCATCCTGACGGCGCGGGTGAAGGCTGAGCGGCAGATCTGGACTGCACTGGCCGTGGGCTTGACCGGGGCTGTTGCTTACGGCATTCGAGCGTGGAAGAAGCGGGACTGGCCATTTGCAGAGGATACGCGTCACGGATAAATCATCCTGTCAGCCTCAGGCAGTGTCCTCCTGAGCGAAGCCGAAGGATCTGCCGTTTTGAAGCGGACCACCGATCGATCCGATCGTGGCTGATCCAGCAAATGCAGGTCCTTCGATTCGGTTGCGCTTCACTCAGGGTGACCCTTTTCTTATAAGGGCGATCAACCTCATAGAGGCGGGCGCCAGTCGGAAATAGAGGCGAGCGGCGAGCCGATCGTAATCGAGGCCAGCGACGAGCCGGGATGACCAAGCCCATTCTGCTCAGCAGATCAGTTGTGATTGATCACCGGTTCGGCGCGCGGATGCGTCGGTGCGTGGCTTTCGAACGTGCAGGTCACGTCGCCGAAGTGGTTGAAGTGAGCGTGCACAGTGGATCCGGGCTCGGCGAGG
Organism: Acidobacteriaceae bacterium; assembly: GCA_963692885.1. Classification (GTDB taxonomy): domain Bacteria; phylum Acidobacteriota; class Terriglobia; order Terriglobales; family Acidobacteriaceae. The sequence goes on along the minus strand of OY843586.1, from coordinate 3,539,668 downwards.
GTTTTGCCCATCCAGCTGCCGGTGGTGATCCATTGTCCGGCTTTGAGGCCGCCGGTGCGATTAGCCCCATGGTTGGCGAGCCACTCGACGAGTTTCACGAGATCAGGCCCGGCTGCGTTTGATCCTTCGTGAGTACGGATGGCGCCGTCGACAGCAACTGTTACATTTTCTGAAGAGAAGTCGAAGTTGCGCCATGCAGTGGAAGCCGGGTCGGTGCCGGAAGGTCCGCGATAGGCGGGTCCGTGGACGAAGCCGCCGTGCTGCTGCAGGTCTCCAATCATGGAGAGGCGGTCGACAGCGTCAGGATCCACAAAGGCCGTCTCCAGTAATTCGATCGCGGGATGTACGCTGGCGATGGCGGCCACGACTTCGTCGCGGGTGTAGGGTGTGTCGCGCAGAGGGAGGTCTTTGCCGAGGAGGAAAGCGATCTCGGCCTCGACTCCGCGCATACGCCGCATGTTGACGGAGATGAGCGATCCATTCGAGGTGATGCCGAAGTCGAACATGGGGCCGAAGACTGGTGTGGCATCCGGTGAGGGTGCGCCGACCTTCCAGCCTGCCGCAGTGCCGAGTTCTTCGAGCATGACGTCCTGCAGGTAGTAGGCCTCGAGGAGGGATGTGGGCCGGAGACCGGCAGGCAGGTCAGTAATTGGCGTGGTGGTGCGGCGTGCGTCAAGCAGGATTTCGCTGGCCTGGCGGAGACGGTCGCGATCGATGGGTGCAATGTCGTTGCTCGGTGTTACCGGCGTAGTGCTCATGGATGGCTCCTTCGGCTTCAACTGTATTGGAAGCGGGACGGGTGGCGGGGTTGTTCGGTGCAGCGGATTCCGTAGGATGTTGCTAGGTTTCGGGCTGGTGAAGACCCAGGTCTCAAAGCGCGATCTGGGTGTTTCGAGGGTGCTCCGGCTAGGAAGCTGGGCACGATGCGATTTAGTGCGAGGCGGTAAGAACGACGTCAGTGATATCGGTGCCGCTGACGGTGATCTGGGAGCTGCCGCCGCCGGACACCGTGTACTTCCCGTCAGGGACGTCGGCAAAGGTGAAGGAGCCATCCTGGGCGGTAGTGGTGTGCAGAGAATCACCGCCGGCGGTAAGGGAAAGACTCACGCCCGAGTCTGCCAGTGGATGACCGTCGGCTCCGAGTGAGATGCCGCGGACCTGGTGGAGATTGTTGATGTCGATCTGGATCTCGATGTCCGACCGCTCCGAACCTGCCTTGACGCTGATGAGCTGCGCGGCCGAGCGATCGACGGTGTTGCCCAGGTAGACAGGGAAGATATTACCGCCCCCGCGCGGCGTGACCTCGATGGCGTAGGCGCCGTCGGCAAGTCCACTAAGGTGGAATTTTCCGTGGTCGTCGGAGACCGAGGTGGCACCCGCGTAGCGCAGGCTCGCATTCGCGGCGCTGAGAGACGATTCAGAACTGGTGCTGCCATTGGCTGGAACAGCATAGAGGGCCTGCACGGTGAGACCACCGGCGGGTGACCCGTCGTCATAGGAGACGGTGCCGAGGAGGTCGGCTCCACGATAGATGGTGGCGATGGCATTGGTAGTCTGGCCGGCCTGGACCGTGACACGGGCCAGCATGTTGAGCCATGGCTGCTGGGTTGCCGGGTCGCTGTTGGCAAGCAGATTGAGCAGGCGCGTTGGCTGGACGTATCCGGGGAAATTGATCTGCAGATCGTAGACGCCGGGCATGACGTTTTTGAGGGTGAAGGTACCGTCCGGGCCGGTCATATTGGTGGAGCCGCCGCCGCGGAACCCTGAGCCGGTGATGGTTGTTGAGCCGTAGTCAGGGGTGAGACTGACGGTTGCGAAACGGGCGGGTTTCTGCGTATCAGAGCAGAAGACCTGGCCGATGACAGTACCCGACTGGGCTTCGCAAAGCGGCCAGGGCAACAGCATGGTCAGAAGGGTAACGAGGGCCAGCGGCGGCTGGAGCAGGCGTCTTGGGATGAGGTTCAGCACATGCAGCTCCCTTCATTACGCTATGCTCCCCGCCCGCGCACGCCGGCCCGGCAACCCACTCTGCGCGCCAGGACTGCGTTCAGGGGACCGCGGCTTCGGTCGGGATGCCAAAGCTTAAATCATTGCTGCGCAGCTGCAGCAGTCCCGTGGCTAGTCTTCTTCGATGCCTTCAAACATGCTTTTTTCTTTGCCGAACAGCTCGGGATGGAGCGCGGCGGCGAGCAGGTAGTGTTCCTCATGGCCATATTTCTCGTACATCTCGCCTGCACGTTCCAGTACTCCCTGCGAGCCGTGGACTTGGAGGGCCTGCTGCTTACGTTCTTTGAGGGCAGCGATGTCGAGTGTCAGGCTGATGGGAACGCGGGGAGCGACAGCAGCTTCTTCCGTGAACTTCGAGAAGGTGAAAGTCGTCGCGGCGTAATAAAGCTTCTGAGGAGCATAGGGTTTGAGTCCGGACGCAAACTGTTCCAGGGCGAAGAAGCTGCGGTTTGCCCAGTGAAAGGCTGCGGTGGCGAAGAGGCCCGCCATGATGTGGTCGCGATGCAGGTTCGGTCCGCCATCGGCGCCGAAGGTGAGCACGATCTGCGGCCGGAACATTCGAATTTCTGCTACCAGCATGGTGACGACGGCATAGAAATCGGCCTTGTTGAGGTCGCCATCGGGATAGTCGAGGATGGTGCCGTGGGTGACGTAGAGGATTTCGCAGGCCCTGGCGAATTCGCTCCGGCGCAGGATGGCGAGTTCGTCGTCGGACTGCGCCTGGCCGCGGTTGGAGGCAGCCCGCCCTTCGGTCAAGCAGATGACCTTCGTCTCGGCGCCCAGATCATGGGCCTGCATGAGGGCTCCGGCAAAGCCGCCGCTTTCGTCGTCAGGATGGGCCGTGATGCAGAGCAGGCGCAGGGCCAAGTTCTTCTCCTCCGATTGTTTACGATTGTCTCTAAAGGGCTGTGGTCAATTCTTCCTGCAGCAGGTCCGCCTGCGTGATCGGTAGGGTATCCGAGATGGTCTCGAAGACATCGTCTTCGATTGCACTTGCGTAGAACTCGTCCGTGATCTCGTCGGAGATTTCGCGCATGGGGTAATCCCACGGCAGACTGCGCTGGGCGACGGGCCGGAAGGTGAAGCGATGCAGCGGGCTGGGTCCATGCAGCGCAAGCGCACGCTTATGTTCGGGCGTGGAATAACCCTTGTGCGAGGAAAGCCCATACTGCGGATATTGTTCGTGATACTCGCACATGCGCCGGTCGCGATAAACCTTGGCGATCACCGACGCGGCGGCGATGGAGATACTGAGACTGTCACCGTAAATGATGCTTGTCTGGGCGCAGGGATGATCGAGGCGGAGCGCGTCGATGAGCAGGTGGTCAGGCTCAGGAAGAAGGCGGCGGACAGCAGCCAGCATCGCCAGCTTGGAGGCCTGGTAGATATTGATGCGGTCGATGGTCTCGGCATCGACTTCTTCAATGGTGAAGGCGATCGCTTTCTTTTCGACGACTTTCGCGAGGCGTTCGCGATCCTCCTTTTCGAGTTGTTTCGAATCACGGAGGCCGCGGATACGGCAGTCTGGAGGAAGGATGACAGCGGCTGCGACGACTGGCCCGAAGAGGGCGCCGCGTCCGACTTCATCGACACCTGCAACGCGTGCGGCGCCGGTCGCGCGTGCGGCGCGTTCATACCGGTTGCCGCAGACCAGGGTGCGGAGCATCTGCAACTTGCGGGTGGCGGCGGAGAGTTGGCGTTCGACAGGGATCAGCGTGAGAGGTTCGTCGATGGCGTCGGCAGACTTGCCCATGCAGTGATCTTAAATCGAAACGCGGCTGTTGAGGGCGTTCGGAATGGCGCTACCAGCCAGTATGGTTCCGCCTGACGAATGAAAAACACAGTACAAAGAAAAGCCCCTGGAGAAGTATGCTTCCGGCTTCTGAACGAGGATGATCGGAATGAATGACAGTCCTCCAGTCCCACACCAGGCGGGTGAGGCAATAGCAGGGGAGACCGTACAGAAGCAACTTCATAAAATGTCGAAGCCACGATTGCATTTTCAAACATTCCAGATGCCGGAAATGTGAAAGGCAGGTGTGCATCAACACAAAAGGGTTCCGTGGACAGGGACCCTTTTTGTGAACTGGAAGAAAGCTGACAGTGTTCTAGGCGGTGCGCTCGACTTCTTTGAGACGTGCGGCCTTGCCGCGGAGACCACGGAGGTAAAACAGCTTGGCGCGACGGACCTGGAAAGAGCGGACCTTCTCAACCCGGTCGACGACCTTGGAGTTGATGGGGAAAATACGCTCGACACCCTGGCCGAAGCTCATCTTGCGAACAGTAAAGCTGCCCTGCGGGCCATTTTTGCGGGCGATCACCATGCCCTCGAATGCCTGGACGCGTTCCTTGTCGCCTTCTTTAATCTTGACCTGTACGCGGACGGTATCGCCTGGCGCGAAATCGGGAAGATCGGTGCGCGCGAGCTTTTCGGCTAGGCGCTGCATAACTGGATGAATAGACATAATTTTTCCTAACGGTTGTTTACGAACCCTTAGTGTACACAATTCTTCATGGTTCGAACAATTGTCCAGCTAGCCGGGTATTCTGCAAACCTCCACCCGGCGTCGCAGCCAACATTCTCAGAAGGTTGAATCAAGCGGCTGTTGAGGCTACAGAACGGCAGGCCGTTCGTCGAACACCTGCCCTGAAACTCCGGTCATGATGCCTTCCACTGAAGATCATGCCGGTTGAACCTGGAGCGGGCTGAGCACTTCGCCGTGCTTCGGCTTATTAAACCATAGCAGGATCGGCTGTTCGATTGTGAGATAGACGCCGATGCCAAACCCGAGGGAAACAAGGGCCAGAAAGAGGAAACCGACCTGTTGCGGGAAGTGATGGTGAGTACCAAACTTCTTCATGACCTTAGACAGGATCAGGATCACCGGCAGATGCACAAGATAGATCGAGTAGGAAGCATCGCCCAGGAAGCCCATGAATCGGGGGAGCTTCAAGCCTTCCGTACGCTCCCAACTCGTCGCTCCAAGCATGAGCACAGCAGCGCCGAAGCCCGCAATCAGTTTGAGACCAGTAGGAAGACCCATCGAGATGCTGACGAGTGCTGCGCCGGCAAAAATTGCAACGCCGCCGGCGGTGATCAGGCGATGTGGCAGATTCCACCGGCGGCTGAGCACCCATGCACTGACCATCCCGAAGCCAAAAAGCAGATGATCCGGGTAGAAGATCTCGGGTAGGAAGCGCTCAATCGGGCTGCTTGAAAAGACAACCGATCCGACGAGCCACACTGCCATGATGCCCAGGCCGAGCTTGCGCCACATGACGGCGAATGAGAAGAAAACGTAAAAGATGATTTCGTGGAACAGAGTCCAGCTCACGTCGACTAGGCGGTTCGTGGAGTGGATATGTACCAGCAGGAAGCTGCTCAGGATGACCCAGTGATTCATCTTGGCGTCGGCAGAGTTGTGGCTGTGATAGTGCTGCACAAAGGTGACAGCGAGGATGACCCAGTAAATTGGATAGACCCTGAAAAAGCGCTTCGAGAAGAATCGCGCGACTCGACTCTGGCGTCCCAGATCTTTCCAGTGCGCGGATAGGATCACAAAGCCGCTCAGGACGAAGAAGAGCTGCACGCCCAGGAATCCTCCCTGGAAGCTGTGCTGGAGCCTGCTGCCCGGCCACAGGCCGCTGCCCGCTACAAAGCCTGAGGTGTGATAGGCCAGAACCATCAATGCGGCCACTCCGCGAGCAGCCTGCAGGGACACAAGTTTCGGCCGAGAAGCCAGGTTCGAATTGGAAAGAATGCTTGGAGCGATTTCCAGTTCAGAATGCAAATGGGGCCTCCCTTTATAATCCGGACGCAAGTACATTGCTGCCAAACATTCAAATCAGGGTGGAATGGGATAAACATACTCGGCATTCTGGCGAATTACGACACAATAATTGTTTCTTTTTTTTGGAAGGTGATCCTGAGACCTCCCGCAGTGCGGGGAGGTGCTGCCGGGATTAACACCGGAGACACAAACACAGATGGCCTGCGAGGTCCGGCTTGCGATCATGTTCAAGAGGCAGGCGTGATCGCGTCTGCCTTGCAAGGCTGACTTTGTATGAGTAGATCCCGATCAGTACGTCTTGATCAGTAGATCTTAGCGCCCGGTTCGGCGTCGCACGCAGGGAGATGCTTATCGGGAGGCGGGTCGATCGCGGGGCGCCCGAGAAAGGGAGGGAGCGTGGCATTCTGGCCGGGCAACTGGTCATGCAACACAACGTTCAGCAGGGATTTGCTGACGCGGATGCGGCCGTTGTATTCGATCAGGCCGAGTTTGCGGAAGCGGTTCATAAAGAAGCTGACGCGTGAGCGGGTGGTGCCGATCATGTCGGCCAGGGTCTCCTGGGTGATCTTGGGGATCATGCGCTCGGCTTCCCCGGGCTGGCTGAACTCGGCCATGAGGACAAGGATCCTGGCGAGCCGCTTTTCACTGGAGTTGAAAAGTTGATCGACCAGGTCGGCCTGCGTCCGCATGATACGGGCGATCAGAAATTTCAGGAAGCGGTCAGAGAACAGGTGTTCCTCGTGCATCACGCGGATCATCTCTGCCCGCTCTATCTTGAGCGCATGGCAGGTGGTGATGGCACTGGCAGAGGCAAGCCGCCTTTCAACCATACTCGCAATTGCTTCCTCCCCCAGAAACTCACCGGCACTGATCAGGGTGATGGTTGCTTCCTTACCTGCCGCCGAGACGACGGTCAGCTTGGCGCGGCCCCTCAACAGGTAAAAGATGAAATCAGCTTCGCTTCCCTGCGTAAAAAAAGGCTGCTTCGGCTTAAGCTGGATCAGTCTTCGTCCCACGCCTGCACTGGTTAGAAAAGCTTCTGGATCGAAAGCATGGTGCGCTTGGAGAGGCATCGGTTAGCTCCTTCTTGTCCCATAAACACGTCCCGTAAAGTGGACAGCGGGAAGAAAAGCACGATGACCAGGATTGGTCTTCATCCTTTGACTCGGCGTGGACCCTTGAATTTGCCGGGGTTTCAAGCGATGACAACGGATCCTGTCACACAGTCTGCAGCAGCAAATCAATAGAACATCCCGTTCCCTGCCAGCCGGACAAATGTTCTATTGCGTTCAGACATTGTTCGCCAGCTTACGCGTGAAGTATGTCACACGTCACATTGAATGGTGTGTTCTTTTTTAGACATTCTGTCGGGCAGATGACGCATTGTTCCGGCCATCTGTGAGGCAACCTTTTTTGACGAGGTGAAATTCAGGAGGAAAGCCTTTTGGCCCAACCGGCAACATCAAGGGAGAACTGTCGGCTCTCAGAAGGGTTGTGGCCTTCGAGGACAGCCAGTTGAACAGCCAGGTTTCCGATGGTCGAACTCTCTGCGGATCCGCAATGGATGGAAAGGCCTGTTGCTTTTGCGGTGAGTTGGTTGAGCAGGGTATTACGACTGCCACCTCCGACGATGAAGAGCCGTTGGAGCTGTTTGCCGGTATGGTGCTGGACGCGAGCGAGTATCTGGGCGTAGCGGGCGGCAAGGCTGTGCAGGATGAGGGCGACCATGGCGGGAGCGCCTGCCGGCGACTCATCCATTGCACGTAGCCCCCTCGCAGCGCGTTGAGCATTGATGCGCTCCGGCATGTGGCCGACCAGCAACAGTGGCCGGTCATCGACGGTAAGCAGTTGGTCAGGTGCGGAGAGCTTAGCAGCGGCGGCGAGTACTTCTTCGATCGTCCACGGCTTCGAATTTGCAGGGACCGCGGCAGCCCAGGCATCCATGCACTGCTTGATGAGCCACATGCCATTGACGTTCTTATGGAAGCAGGTCGCGCCGCCGACGGCGCCCAGATTGGTGAAATTGTCGGCACGGGCGCCAAGACTGTTCTGAGGCTGCTGGATAAGAGCGCCGACGAGCGACCATGTGCCGGAGCTGATGTACGCCCAGTCTTCACCATGCGCCGGAATGCCGGCGATAGCAGAGGCAGTGTCATGCGCAGCAGGGGCGATGAGGTCCGTGTCGCGGTAAGCGGCGAGGGCAGTGAGCGGACCTTCCAGTTTGCCGAGCAGGGTGCCGGAAGGAACAATGCGAGGCGCGCAGGTGAGATCAAGACCCGCGATGTCGAAGATCTCCTGGTTCCAGTTGCGGCTGTAGAGATCGATCAATTGCGTATGCGTGGCATTACTGAATTCAGCGACGGGTTCGGCACCCCAGCGGGCGAGCATGTATTCGGGCAGGTTGAGCCAGCGGCGACCAGGCGGCAGGTCCGCCATGCGATCAGCGTGCAGTTGATAGAGAGTGTTGATGCTGAGCTGCTGGACGCCGGTCAATTCAATGAGGCGTTCGGGGCTGATGAGGGTGTGCAGGTGTTGCTCCGCGGCGAGGTTGCGTTCGTCGCGGTAGCAGAAGGGCTCGTCGAGTGGTTTGCCGTTGTCGTCGACACGGACATAATCGACTGCCCAGCCGTCGACAGCGACCGAGCGGATGCCCTCGGTTGCGAGTTCGGCACAGCGGCGCATACCTTCATCGACGCCGGCTTCGATGTTGCGCAGAGGCCAGCGTGCGGAGTTGTCAGCATGGCGGATGGGCCCGTTCGGAAAGCGGTGAACCAGCTCCACACGCGGCTCGCCGTTGATCCAGCGCAGCAGTGAAACGCGGCAGCTTTCTGCGCCGAGATCAACGGCAACAGAGGCTCGGGGATCGTCGGGTTGCTCAGGATGGGAGGCTTGGCTCATGCGTCCGCTTAGCGAAGATAGGCGTCGACCAGGCCGCCATCGACCGGGATGAGATGCCCTGTAGTGCAGCGTGCGAGCGGCCCGGCGAGGAAGATGATGGCTTCCGCGCAATCTTTCGGATCGATGGGCTGATGAGTGAGCGTGCGGGTTGCGTAAAACTTTGCCAGCTCGTTGCGCAGGCCGTCGTCTGTATCGTTCTCATTGAAGGGCAGATTGTATTTCTTGAGTGACGAGAGGACGCGATCGCGCGGGAACATCGTTGAGCCGCGAACGACGGTTGCCGGGCTGATGCCATTCACGCGGACTTTCGGCGCGAGGCCGACGGCGAGTTCGCGGACAAGATGACTGAGGGCGGCCTTGCTGACGTCATACGCTTCGCTGCCGCGCTTGGCCACGACTGCGTTCGCAGAACTGGTCAGGACCATGCTGACATCGAGGTCCTGCGATTTGAAGATGGGCGTGACCTCGTCGGCAATCAGGTAGTTTGCGGTGACGTTCACTTCGAGTGTAAGCGCCCATTGCGCATCGGTGATGATGCCGTCCGCAGATGAAGGAAACAAGGCGGCGGTGTTGATGAGAATATCGATGCCGCCGAAGCGGCCGATGGTCTCATGCAGGGCTTGGCGGATAGCCTTGCGATCGCGAATGTCGATGCCGACGTGAGCGACAGCTTCTTTACCTGTAATCGCTTTGGCTTCTTCGGCGACTTTGGCTGCACCGGCGATGTCGCGATCGGCAACCATGACGTGCGCGCCGCGTTCGGCTGCCAGCAGCGCAACTTCGCGGCCGATGCCGCTGCCGCCGCCGATGACAAGGGCAATCTGCCGGCTCAGTTGTTTCTCTGCCGGCTGACGCCGGATCTTCGCTTCTTCGAGCTTCCAGTATTCGATGCGAAAGGCTTCGCTGGGCGGAAGGGCGACGTAATTCTGATGCGTAGTGAACTGGTCAGCGGAGGCAGCGGGGCCCGCCTGCGGAATGTCCTTACAGTCGATGCCACCGCCGAGCGCACCCGCGCCCTGCATGACGCCGATGGCATTGGTGTAGAACTCGCCGGTGATGCGGGCTTCTGTCTTGTTCTTGCCAAAGGAGAACATGCCGACGCCGGGCAGCAGGACGACCGTCGGGCTGGCATCACGCTGCTTCGGCGAATCGGGCAATGCGTGTTTGGTGTAGTACTGGCCGTACTCCGCACGATATGTCTCAAGCGCTGTTTCAATCAGCGGCGGGATCGCTTTCGGATCGGTGGTCGGGTCCCACTTGAGGAACATGGGACGAATCTTGGTGCGGATGAAATGGTCTGGACAGCTGGTGCCAAGGTGGGCGAGTTGTTCGGCGCTCGAGGAGTTGACGAAGGCCAACACCTCCGGGGAGTTGGTGTAATGGCCGATCCAGCGTTGCTTGCGGGAGATGGCACCGCGTAGATAAGGCATGACGTAGCCGGCAATCTTCTCGGGGGTATCGTGGGTCTTGTGGGTTGCGCCGCCGAAATGTTTATGGCCTTCACGCAGGCCGTGGCGTTCAATGAACTGGCCGAGCTGGTCGATGATGGTAATGGTGTTCAGGTACGACTCACGCTGCGTGTCGCCCCAGGTGAAGAGGCCATGGCCGCCAAGTACGACACCATCGCAGCCGGGTGTTTCTGCCACGATACGCTTGAGCATCATGCCCAGTTCGAAGCCGGGCCGCTGCCAGGGGAGCCAGGCCATGTTGTGGCCGAACTCCTTGTTGAACTCGTGCATCTTGGTCAGGCCGTTAGCAGAGGCGGCGAGGGCGATGCCCCAGTCGGGATGGAGATGATCGACGTGAGGGAAGGGCAGAAAGCCATGGAGCGGCGTGTCGATGGAAGCAGCCGTCGGGTTGTTGTTGAAGGTGACCAGCGGATACAGGTCGACCATGGCGTCTTCTTCGGAAACACCTTTGTAGAGTTTTTCGAGCGACAGCAGTTTGTCTAGATAGAGAGTCGCAAAGCCGGCGCGCTTGATGCTGCCGAGATCGCCGCCACTGCCTTTTACCCAGAGCACTTTCGTGGTCTGGCCGTCGACGGGGTCGATCTCATCGAGCTTGGAGCTGGTATTGCCGCCACCGAAGTTGGTGATGCGGAGATCAGAGCCGAGAAGATTCGAGCGATAGCGTAACAGCTCGGGAGCGTCGAGTTTGGACGCGACTGCGTCATCCCATTTGTCTTCAAGAAATTTGAGCTTGCTGCTTCCTGTTGTTTGCGACATCGACGACTCCAGTTCCAGAGCTTGGTTCGGCAGTTTCCGTTAGGCGATCTATTAGGCGGTGAGCATGCTGGCGTTCTTACAGGATCTGTTCAGGCCTGCAAACACTTTGCTTTAACCAGCCGACAGTCTACACCAATAGAGCAATTGTTTCCCACTGGCACTGGGTACCATGGTGCCTGCTTAAATGATTGATCAGGCGAGGGATTTACGGGTGACCAGGCGGTGAACAACGTAGTTATAGGGAGCGACGGTCTGGCCTTTCAGAAGCGCCAGGCCGAGCTGCATCAGATTGGGCCCGTAGGTTCCTGTTTCATGCGAGACAGAAGCGATGAGTGAGGACGAGGGTTTGCGCATTTCCTCGATGGCTTCAGCGATGCAGTCCTGACCGACGATGGCGACCTGCTGTTGGCGGCGTTTTTCCCGCGCGGCATCGACGGCGCCGAGGGCGCTGGTGTCAGTCGCCGCGGCGACCAGGATGCGCTTGTCACTGGGATGGCGTTCGAGGAAGTCCGAGATCAACTTGTGACTGCGATCGCGCATGCCGCGCCCATCCATACGCACGTAGCACTCGATGGGCAGAAGAGGCAACGCGGCCTTGATAGCATCGAATGCGCCGGAGACGCGGCCCTGCACCAGCAGGCCGGCCTCCGGCAGATCAAGGCCAAGCACCCAGTCAACTTTTCCGTTCCATTTAGTTTGCGCATGCTCGGCCAGGACTTCGCCAGCGGTAAAACCGACGCGGTAATTGTCCACGCCGAAATAGGTGGCGTTGGGATGCGGAATGTCGATGGCAATCAGCGGAATGTTAGCTGCTGCAATCTTGTCGCCGATAACGGGCGCGACCTCCTGCTCGACGTTGAATTCGATAATGAGGTCGACGCGGCTGCGGATGAACTCTTCTGCATTCTGGATTGCGGTCGCGGCATCGTAATGGTTGTCGAGGATGACGAGATCTACACCTACGGCTGCAGCTGCTTCGCGCAGACTGTTCGTGACTTCGTTCGAGAAGGGCATATCGGCGCTCTGGCCGGCGAAGCCAAAGCGCAGCTTTTTCGGACGCATCACGTGACGGTAGGTGCCGTCCTGTGCCTGCGAAAGATAGCCGCGGTGGACGAAGGTTTTGAGGACGCGGTAAACAGTGGTCTTCGAGACACGGGTACGTTTGTGAATGGACTCGAGCGTCATCGGCTCGGTCTCCGATTGCACCAGTTCAAGTATGTCGAGGGCCTTCGACAGCACGGGGATGAGGTAAAGCCGCCGTGTACTCTTAGCCAACGCGCACCAAAATTGAGATCATGGCCCCTATTATGGCGCTATCAGCCCGGTTTCGCTATTGGAACTTTTCGATTACCTGCGGGGTGACCAGGGTTATGCGTACGTCGTCACAGATTTAGCGTTCTTGCTGCTACGTTCTTTGGTGATGGCTTCGACGTAGCCGCTCTCGCGCAGGGCCTGCAGCGGATTGGGCGGAAGCTGGCGGGCTTCGCGCCAGGCGCGCACAAGCGGACGGACATCCTGCCAGAAGGCATCGCGGAAACACTCTTCGGCTTCGACGAGGCTGGCGGAGTCCTGCAACTCGGCGAGTCGCTGCTGATCGATGAGCGCGGCCCTGGCAAAGAGCTCCTGTGCAGTCACGACGCTCTGCACCATCGCCTCCATCTTGCCTTTCATATTGTGGCTCTGGTCGATCATGTACGCGATGCCGTTGACGGCGGCGGTTGCGGGAGACGAGAGGATTTCGTGGAAGATGCGGAAGACCTGGTAGGGATCAATGGAGCCGAGGGTCAGGTCGTCGTCAGCATACTTGCGGTCGTTGAAGTGGAAGCCGCCGAGAGCGTCGAGATGAAGCAGCCAGGCGACGATCTGTTCAATGTTTGTACCCTGGTAGTGATGACCGGTATCGACGAGGACTTTGGCGCGCGGACCGGCGGCGCGGGCGAGGTGCAGTGCCATGCCCCAGTCGGCGATGTCAGTGTGATAAAAGGCGGGTTCGAAGGGCTTGTATTCGATGAGCAGGCGCTGATCTTCGCTGGTGGCCGCATGCGTCGCAGAGAGCACTTCTTCCATCCAGCCGATGCGCTTCCGCATGGACTGTGTGCCCGGGTAGTTGGAACCATCCGAGACCCATATGGAAATGTCGCGGGAGCCGAGAGCGCGGCCGATTTCGACAGACTCGAGCAGGTGGCTCAGGGCATTCTTGCGGACTTCCGCACTGGGGTTTGCGATGGAACCGTACTTGTATTCCTGCGACTGGAACAGGTTGGGATTGATGGATCCGGCTTTAATGCCATGCTGCGCTTCAAGTTTGCGGATGAGTGGAACATCGGCCGTGCCGTTGGGCAAGTCCCAGAGAACGTGGAGCGCGATGGTTGGGCTGGCGCCAGTGAGCCTGTTCACCTGGCCTGCGTCGGCGAAGCGTTCGTCGATGGTGGTGGCAGCGGCTCCCTGTACGAATTTCCCGAAACGAGTACCTGTATTGGCAAAGCCCCATGATGGAAGTTCAATGCGAAAGCTGTCCAGCGCAGCAAAAACGCGGCCTGCCTGGGATGAATTTAGAACGTGGCCATTCGCCATGGTGTCTCTCTCCTGCATTGCCCAACAGAAATATACTCTCTATTGAAAAACTGATGGAAGCAAGTGCATTTATTTTGGCCGCCAGTCAGACAGATGACGAGCGTACTGCGGAGGTCACTAATAAAACGTGGAGGAAGCGGGGCCCATGGACCCCCTTGATTCTCGTCATCTCGATGTCCGCTGTTGCAGATGGACCTGAGATGAAGGTTGTAGGCAGATGGGCGGAGCGGCCGAGGCGTCGAACTGCTTCAGGCACAGTTTCGACTACATCCTCCGCATTCACGATACAGAGGTGAAAGTCAGGCACGAGGGTAGCGGCGCGGCGCCCCTGGCCGGGGACATTCTGTAAAACGATGGTGCCGGTTTCGGCGATGGCGAGTGTCGCTTCTGTCAGGATGCCGTTGAAGTGGTCGAGTTCGGCGGAGGTAAAGTGATTGTCCGTCGCGATGAGGTCGGCTGCCGGCAGAAGGTCGGCGGGAAAGCAAGGGGGCATGAGCATGGTTGGATAGCCGCGGGCGGCCAGTACATTGCTGATGGTAGACGGCACCTGATCGCGCGTGATGCAGTCAACTTCTGCGTCATAGTCGCGAAGACGGTCGACGAGCAGGTTCAGCCGGAGGTCGGTCGTCAGCGCTGCTGCAGATTTGTAGGCGCGCGGGATTTGCGTCCAGTGGCTGGCTGCGGCAGGCAAGGCGGTCGCGCCGTGATTGGCAGCGCGGATGCGAGCGAGGACATCTGCTTTAGCGTCTGCGCTAGTTGCCATGAGTACCTCGTTGTTGGTCGCGTTGTTCAAACCATTCGCGAAAGCTTTGTTTTGGCATGGAGCGGAGATCGCGTACCTGTGTCCAGCCGCCGGCAATGCCTGGAAGCCAGCTGATCCAGCGTTCGCCGCTGCCGTCTTTGTGCGTAAGTGGAGATTCGGCCATGCGGCCGAGGCGCTGGGCGGCGCGAAAACGCGACTCGCTCTGGAAGATGTAGCTCATGGTCTTCATGGCAATGGCTTCGGGGCTGGTCAAGAAGCCGAGACCGGCAGTCTTTCTTTCGACTACACGGTTGCGCAAATGGATCAGCACTTCCGGAATGTTGATCTTGACCGGGCAGACTTCGTAGCAGGCACCGCAGAGGGAACTGGCGTAAGGAAGACTTTCGCCGTGTTCCATCTTCTGCAACTGCGGCGTGAGGATGGCGCCGATGGGCCCGGCGTAGACGCTGCCATATGCATGGCCGCCGGTCTGCCGATAGACGGGGCAGGCATTCTGACAGGCACCGCAGCGAATGCAGTTGAGAGTTTGCCGTGCTTCCTTGTCAGCGAGAACATCGGAGCGGCCGTTGTCCATCAGAACGACATGGAAGGTGCGTGGACCATCTGCCGGGTGAACGCCGGTCCAGATGGAATTGTAGGGATTCATGCGCTCGCCGGTGGCACTGCGCGGCAGGGTCTGCAGCAGGACTTCAAGATCCTGGTAGCGGGGCAGGACCTTGTCAATGCCGGCGATGGTGATGAGGGTTTGCGGCAGGGTGAGGCACATGCGGCCGTTGCCCTCGCTTTCGACGACGCAGACGCCGCCGGTGTCGGCGATGAGGAAGTTGGCGCCGCTGATGGCGGTCTGCACGCGGAGAAACTTTTCGCGCAGAAAACGCCGGGCTGCATCAGCCAGGTCATGCGGGGATTCGCCCAGGTCAGGCAGGTTCATCTCGCGAATGAAGATGTCGCGGATCTGCTGGCGGTTCTTGTGCAACGCGGGCACGACGATGTGCGAGGGCTGATCGTGCCCGAGCTGGATGATGAGTTCGGCGAGATCAGTCTCATAGGGAGTGACGCCCGCGGCCTGCAGCGCATGGTTAAGCTGAATCTCCTCCGTGGTCATGGACTTGATCTTGATAACTTCTTTGGTCGAGCTGTCTGCGCTGCCCTGGAGCGCGAGACGGACGACGATCTGCCGTGCTTCTTCGGCATCGCGCGCCCAGTGCACTTGGCCTCCGGCGCGGGTGCAGTTCTCTTCAAACTGCAGCAGGTAGGCATCGAGATGCTGCATGGTGTGTTCGCGGATGCGTTTGCCGGCTTCGCGCAAGGCCTGCCAGTCAGGCATTTCGCCGACGACGCGGGCGCGCTTGGTCTGGATGACCTCAGTCGCATGGCGGACGTTCTTGCGCAGCTGCGTATTACCGACGGCGGCGTGCGCGGCTATCGGAAAGGCCGACGCTGTGCGCGGGTCTAAAGGGGTAAGCCGCGGCCCGGAGGACGATCCAATTGTGGTCAGACTGCTCATTTCTCTATTGTCCTTCTTCGCCGGCCAGGATCTGCGCGAGGTGTACTGTGCGGACGCCGGTGCGTTGACGATGGAGTGCGCCGGCAATGTGCATAAGGCAGCTGTTGTCACAGGCAGTGCAGACTTCCGCGCCGGTATTCAAAACAGCTGTAGTTTTTTCAGCGAGCATGGCGCTGGACACGTCTGCATTCTTGACGGCGAAGGTACCTCCGAAGCCGCAACATTGTTCGACATGATCGAGCGGCACGAGGTCGATTCCGCGAACCGCACGCAGCAGGGAATGGGGTCCGTCGCCCAGGTTCAGGGAGCGGAGGCCATGGCAGCTGGCGTGATAGGTCACGCGGTGCGGATAGTAGGCGCCGACATCGGTGAGGCCCAGCCGTTCGGTCAGAAAGGCAGAAAACTCCCACACCCGGGGCAGGAGGGCCTCCACTTCTTCGATGATGCCGGGATGGTTGCCGCTCTGCTGCAGACGCTCGGCCATGGAAGGATAGTGCTCGCGCATCATGGCGACGCAGCTGGAAGAAGGCACCACGACTGCTTCGGCATCTCGAAATTGCTCGATGAAGCGCGGCAGGAGGGGCATGGCGTCCTGCTGGTAGCCGGTGTTGTAATGCATCTGGCCGCAGCAGGTCTGGCCGGCAGGAAAGTCGACAGAGTGGCCGAGGCGTTCGAGTACACGGACGACCGCCTGTCCCGACTCCGGGAAGAGTGTGTCGTTATAGCAGGTGATGAAAAGCGAGACCCGCAGAAGTGCCTCCATTGGCCGTCGCGGCCGACAGTGCTGAATTCAATAGAGATTATATTTCCCAAAAGCAACGCTGGTCGGATAGAGTAATCCGGTTATGCGCAAGGATCAACAAATAGGCAAAGAACTGTTGTCCTCGAGGGCCTGTGGGAGCTAACCCGTTCATCGGTATTGTGTATCACTGGATCGGCGGTTTCGCCTCCGCGACCAACTTTATTCCTTTCCGCGGGATCAAGCGGTGGTCCTGGGAGATTTACTGGATCGTGCAGGGATTCGCCGCCTGGATTGTTGCACCGGTGGTAATCGCCTCGATTTTTGTGCCGCATCTTTTCACGGTCCTCGGCGCTTCGCCGCATTCATCCCTGACCTACGCGATCGTATTTGGAGCGCTGTGGGGTGTCGGCGGTTTGACGTTCGGCCTGTCCGTGCGGTATCTCGGGATTGCGCTGGGCTACTCCATCTCGCTCGGTCTCTGCACGGCCTTTGGTACATTGATTCCGCCTATCTATAGCGGGGCAATCCATACCATCATGCATGAGCGATCGGGACAGGTGATCCTGCTCGGGGTGCTGGTCTGCCTGATTGCAGTTGCGGTTAACGGGTTCGCCGGCTGGTCAAAAGAGCGGGAGGTAACTGCGGAGGAGCGGATTGAGGCGGGCGAGTCCGATTTCTCGCTCGTTCGGGGTCTCGCGGTTGCAGTGTTTGCCGGCGTGATGAGTGCATTTTTCGCGTTTGGGCTCACAGCAGGCGCGCCCATCGCCGCCGTGGCCAAGCAAAGACTGCTGGCAGAAGGGCGACAGGACCTGTGGCAGAATCTGCCGGTGCTGGTCGTTGTGCTGTGGGGCGGGTTTGCCACCAATTTCGTATGGTCAGTGGTACTGATCCTCCGCAACCACTCGTTTGCCCAGTTTGGCGGCGAGCCGGGGAACAATCCCATGCGGGCGGGGAAGATGAATGGCAAGACGCTTCAATATGTCGATCCCGTGCAACTCGGTCACCTGTCGCAACGCATTTCACCAACTACGCTGCTGCAGAATTATTTCTTCGCGGCGCTGGCCGGCGTCATCTGGTATTTCCAATTTTTCTTCTACTCACTCGGCCAGACCAAGATGGGCAAGTACGACTTTTCATCCTGGGCGTTGCATATGGCGTCGATCATCATCTTCGCGACACTCTGGGGCCTGGTGCTGAGAGAGTGGATCGGGACGAGCAGACGGACGAAGGCACTGGTCGCCCTGGGGCTGACGCTGCTGATCGGCTCGACCCTGATCATTGGCTATGGCAATTACCTGAAATCCTTGCAGGATAGTGGGACAGTGACGGCACAGCTCCACCCTTGATCGCCGGCCGTCGCAGACGCATCATTCATTTTGAGCATGGATGGTTGAGTGACAAATCCCGTGCAGGCATGATGCATCCCATCGAGTGATCCTCCCAGTCGAGAGAAGGGGTGTTCGGATGGCACTGGTTCTCTGCTTCAATCCCGGCAGTAACTCCTTGAAATTTGATTTGATAGATATAGACAGCCGAGCTGCGCGCGCCAGTGAGGGCAAGCGGCTGGTCACCGGAACCATCGATAACATCGGCAAAGAGACCTCGCTCGAACTGCTGCGCGGTGATGAGAAGCTGCTCTCCAAAAAACTGGAAGCTGGTGACATGGGTGACGCGGTTGACGCTGCTGTCGATGCCCTGGAGGAAGCCAGAGGCCCGCAGCTTCCCGCCGTATCCAATTTGGATCTTGTTGCCGTTCGAGTGGTCCACGGAGGTGGCATCTATGACCATGCCGTCCTGGCGGACGAGAAAGTGCTTCGGGATATAGAGGCGCTGAAAGAACTGGCTCCACTGCATAACCCAAATGCGCTAGAGATCATCAGCAAGGTGCGGGAGCGGCAGTCGGATGCAAAAGTTGTGGTTGCGTTTGATACTGCTTTTCACCAGACGCTACCGGAGCGCGCATGGCGTTACGCGATCGACAAGGAGATTGCAGACCGCCATGGGATTCGCAAGTTCGGCTTCCATGGTCTTTCACATCGCTACATGCTGGAGCAGTATGCGCACCTGGTAGGAAGACCCAAGCAAGAGGTGTCCGTCGTCACAATGCACCTGGAAAGTGGGTCATCAGTAGCGGCTATAAAGGATGGGAAGTCTATTGATACGTCGATGGGCATGACGCCACTTGAAGGATTGATGATGGGGACGCGATCCGGGAGTATTGATCCCGCGATTGTGCCTTTTCTAATGAAGAAGGCTGGCATTTCGGCCGATGACGTGCTCCACATCCTCGAAAAGAAGTCGGGACTTCTGGGTATTTCAGGGACGAGCCTGGATACGCGCGTACTGAGGAAAAGCAACGAGGCGAGGGCGCGGCTTGCCATGGAGATGTTCGCGTACCGCGTGCGTGCCCAGATAGGCGCGTACCTGGCGGTGCTTGGATCGGCTGAAGCCATCGTATTCGGCGGAGGCATTGGTGAGAATACTCCGGAAGTTCGGACTGCTGTCTGCGCTGGTCTTGGTGGCTGGGGATTGGATCTGGACGCCTCGTTGAACGAGGCAACGATGGCCGGGGATCGCTGCGTCACTACTCGTGACTCAAAGCTGGCGGCGTGGGTTTTGCATGCGGACGAGGGGATGCAGTTGGCGTTTGAGTGCGTCAAGGCAGCCTGAAGTCACGGCGCCTGAGAAAGATGGTGTGACTCGTCTGCGCAGGCTCCTGGTGGAGACCGTGGCCAACTGAGTTGCATTGGATTCTTTGACAAACCTAATCCAGATGACTCCTGATCGGCGCATTGCGTGCTGTGTCGGAATCGGGTGCATGTTCTCCTCGATTCGCAGGCGGATAAAGTAGCTGATTCACGTCCATTTTCCTCGTACATAGTTCCAGCTTTCATGTGATCTCCGTCTTTGTTCTGCCGATAAGCAAAATAGGTCAGGTATTGCTTGCCGCCGACACTTTCTTCTCACCAGGAGATATCAGGTGCCGACGCGGCCAGTGCAAATTGCGAGGAGTTGAATGGAGTTCGCCGAAGAGATACGAGACTTTCTGATTGAGAGCAATGAGAATCTTGCGAACCTTGATCAGGAAATTGTCGAGCTTGAAAAAGACCCGAAGAACGAGCAACTGATCGCCAGCGTCTTCAGGACGATTCATACCATCAAGGGGACGTCCGGATTCTTCGGCTTCAAGATTCTCGGGTCGATCACGCACGTGGCTGAAAACATTTTAGGTCAGGTTCGCGAGAGGCAACGCGACCTCACTCCGGATATCGTTTCATTGGTTCTCGAGACCGTGGACTCTGTACGGGCAGTTCTGGTGCATGTAGAAGCCGCCGGTGTTGAAGGCGATGACATCTATGAAGATCTTCGGCAGCGCCTGGAGCGCGCATACCAGACAAACGAGATACCCGCATGCCAGCCCCCCGCGTCAGCAGTTCTACCTCACGAAGAACGCCGCAACGCCGAAAGGGTTGCGAACGATCGGCTTGAGGCCGCGCGAATGGAGTCCGATCGTGTCGCAGCGAAAGATACGGCGCTCCCTGGGCCAATTTTGGGGCGGTCGGCGTCGAGAGACGAAGTTACTGGAAAGCCGGGGCAATCCGCGACTGAGTTGGATACTCATGACGCGCAGGAGCCCACCAGGATGCCGGACCTGGCTCGCAGCAGCGATGGAGAAGTGCAGAACCGGCGGCGTCCCGAAGATCAGAATTCGGCGACTTCGACGATTCGTGTTGAGGTGAGCCTGCTCGACAAGCTCATGAATCTGGTGGGCGAACTTGTGCTCGCACGTAATCAGATCTTGCAAGAGCCATCACAATCAGCCAGTACGAGCGCCTCGGCACAGCGGCTGAACCTTATCACGAGCGAATTGCAGGAAGGAGTGATGCGCACGCGGATGCAGCCGATCGGCGTCGTGTGGAACAAGCTGCCACGTGTCGTGCGTGATCTTGCCTCCGAGATGGGCAAGAAAATTGAGATCGTGATGGAAGGAGCGGAGACCGAACTCGATAAGACAATCATCGAAGCAATCAAAGACCCTTTGACTCACATTGTCCGAAACTCCTGTGATCACGGCATTGAAACAATGGAGCAGCGCGTCGCCAAAGGCAAAAAAGCAGAAGGAACAATTTTCCTGCGCGCTTTCCACGAAGGCGGCCACGTAAACATTGAAATCTCAGACGATGGCGCTGGCTTTGACACAGAAAGAATGAAGAAGAAGGCGATCGAAAAAGGTTTTCTCCTGATGGAGCAAGCTGCACAGATGACGGAGTGGGAGGCTTTGCGTCTCATTTTTCATCCCGGTTTCTCGACCGCTGAGAAAGTGACCAGTATCTCAGGGCGCGGCGTTGGTATGGACGTCGTTAAGACCAACATCGAAAAAATCAGTGGCACGGTGGACTTAGCTAATCGTGCAGGCCTAGGGTCTACCATCAAGATCAAGATTCCACTCACCCTGGCAATCATTCCTGGCCTGATTGTGAGCGTACTCAGCACGGGACCTTCGATCGCAGATGATCCGATGCCGGACATAGTGAACAAAGCTTCTATGAAACATCGCTTTGTGATTCCACAGGCTAACCTTCTGGAGCTTGTGCGCCTCGAAGGAGCGAAGCACCTTCAACAGATTGAAAGAATTCACGGGGCAGAAGTTT
This sequence comes from Acidobacteriaceae bacterium, assembly GCA_963692885.1. Classification (GTDB taxonomy): domain Bacteria; phylum Acidobacteriota; class Terriglobia; order Terriglobales; family Acidobacteriaceae. The sequence goes on along the minus strand of OY843586.1, from coordinate 3,518,509 downwards.
ATCGTCGCCGCGGGAAACTACTGCCTCTTGCTCGCCTCAGCGATCTCCTTGGTCTTCCATCGGAACGACAGCCAGAAGACGTGATCAACATAGTCGTCGTCAAGGCAGAAGATACAGCCTTTGGCCTGGTGGTTGACGAAGTGAACGACACTCAGGAAATTGTCGTCAAGGCGCTCGGTAAACACTTGAAGTCACTCAGTTGCTACCTTGGGGCGACCATCATGGGAGATGGGAAGATTGCCTTGATCCTGGATGTTACAGGGGTCGCGAGACTGGCAAACATGCTCGGTCTGCCGTTGGAGCGCTCGCGTGGCGAGGGCGCTTTGGACAGCAGCACTGCAGAAATGCGTCAGATGATGCTTCTTTTCCGATCCGGCAGATTTGCAAGGCTCGTCCTGCCTCTTTCCCTGGTCGCACGACTGGAAGAAATACCAGCGTCGCGTATCGAGTTTTCTGGGGGAATCCCGGTGGTTCGCTACCGGAACGCGATCCTGCCTCTTGTTTCTCTTAGTAAGTTACTCGACCCCGAGGCTGCTGCTCCGGAGATGGACGCGGAAATCCTGCAGGTGATTGTTTTCAGCGACGCAGGTCAGTATGTCGGTATGGTCGTGGATGAAATCCTCGACATCGTAGATGACAATGTGACTATAAAGCGAACCAGTTCAGCCTTGGGGCTACTGGGTTCCGGTGTCGTTGACGGTAAGATTACGGATTTTGTCGACCTAGCTGCACTGTTCTCCGGCGCGAGGGCTTCCACGGGAGAAGGTTTGATGACCTCGCCTGGCGGCAGTAAAACCCTGCTGCTCGTTGGCGGAAGGAAGATCCCGCGCGGCATCATGCGCAGTTTCCTTGATATGCATGGCTATAAGGTCTTCGAATGTGCCGAGTTGAAAAACGCAATCGACATGGTACATAGAGTGAAGCCGGATCTGGTACTGATGTCGATTGAACCTAGCGCATCGCTTGGGGATTACAGCGCTATATGTAACCAGGTAAGAAACCTGTCCTATCAGCCTGAAGCCGGTATTTCCATTATTGGAATCACGCATAGTTCAATGGACGATTCAGCAGACGATCTGAGTTCGCTGACTGAAGTAATGGACGAGATCATCGATATAGGCGATCGCCGATCTATTCTGACTAATATTCAAGCTCTAACGAGAGAGAATGCCGGTAGAAGACCAGTGATTCAATCCCGCAGGGAACTGACAAGCGCAGGTCACTTGCAATGAAGACGCCGACAGCGACCCAGAATTCTGCCTTTACACTGCGCCCGACGATCGAGAGATTGTCCGAGACGAAGCAGTTCGTGACCTTTAAGGTTGGCTCGCTTTTTCTCGGCATCGGGCTGTCTCACATTCAGGAACTAATGCGCTGGCAGGAGACCACGACTGTCCCCCTGTCTTCGGCGGCAGTTGAAGGTCTGATCAATCTCCGTGGACAGATCGTGACTGCTCTCGACCTGCGCAGGATTCTCGGACTCGCTCCCCTTAGCAGAAACGCCCCGCTGCCGATGAATATCGTTGTTCATAGCGACGGAGGACCTGTGAGTCTCCTTGTGGACGAAATCTGCGATGTGATTGATGTCCCCTTGAGCTCTGCCGATCAAGCCATAATGCAACTGCCAGAGAACCTTCCAGCTGAACAAAAGGCCTTGTTGCTGGGAGTTCACCAACTGGAATCTTGCCTGCTTCTTGTTATGAACGCTGAACGCGTGATCCTGGCTGGTGGCCTTTGAACTTCTGCACCGTAAGACTGTCGCATCAGGATCCAGAAAAAGGGGTCAAAGAGGGTGCAGTAAGGCCCATGCGCCTTGAACATAGATTTTCGTATCGGGAAGCGTATCGAGTTCTTTAAAAAGCGAAGTGTCAGGAATGAAAGTCGTAATCGTCAAAGCATGAAAGGCTAAAGAAGATGACGTTAGCAGCAGGACGCAACGATAACGCAATGCTCAACGCTCCTCCGTTGAGCAGAAGCAAGACCAAGGTAAAACCTACCGTTCCCGGCTCAATCATTCGACCTTCGATTGCGCCGCCAAAAAGCAGAGCAGCCTCTCTAAGAGGTTTGGCGCATTCAGGTGACAACGATGAGCAGCTGCTCCTAGATCAACTCAAACTCATTGCAGAAGCCATTTCAACCTCAGTCATGATAGTCGACCGCTATTTCCTTATTACATACGCGAATCGAGCCGCCATGGCGATGATTGCGAAACATAAAACTGAGTTTGGGAGCGTCTCGCCGAATTCCACCAGCAGGGATTTCCTGGTGGACTACATCGATACCTTCCATACAGAGCCAGCGCTCCTGAAGCGAATAATGGCAGCTCCTGAAAGTTTGCCTTACAGTACCGAGATCAGTGTGGGATCGGCTCGCTTTGAGTTGCGGGTTAGTGCTTCCCGCGACCTAGATGGAAGATATAGCGGCAGTATCATCGAATGGTTTGATATCACCGGGAGATTTGAACAGGAGCAAAAAAATCTCGACTGCAGCTACCAAATAGCTGCAATGAACAAGTCGCAGGCCGTCGTAGAGTTTGATCTGGCAGGCACCATTCTGACGGCAAACGAAACTTTCCTGGACCTGATGGGATATGCGCTTACAGAAGTTCAGGGACAGTCGCACCGGATGTTCGTTGAAGCTGAGCACGCCACTTCCACAGCTTACGCGGACTTTTGGGAAGGACTCAGGCGCGGAGAATCTCAAGTCTCCGAATACAAGCGAATTGGCAAGCATGGGCGCGAGGTCTGGATTCAGGCTTCCTACAATCCCGTACTTGACAAGAATGGTGAACCGGCAAAGGTGGTTAAGTTTGCAACCGACATCACTGCCAGAAAGTTGCTCTCTGCTGATGCTTCGGGCCAGATGTTTGCGATCGATAAGTCGCTGGCTATTATCGAGTTCGCGATGGATGGGACGATACTGACAGCGAATGAAAATTTCCTTGGTCTGTTTGGCTATACGCTGGATGAGATTAAAGGGCGTCACCATCAAGTCTTCACCGATTCGGGTTCTCAAAGCACCCTTGAGTATGTCGAATTCTGGGCAAAGCTCAACCGAGGAGAGTTTCAATCAGCGGAATTCAAGCGTATCGGGAAAGGCGGCACAATCGTATGGATCGAAGCAACCTACAATCCGATTCTCGATCTGAATGGACATTTCAGCAAAGTTGTAAAATGTGCTACCGACGTTACTGCAAGGGTAAAGATGCGTGAGGAAATGGCGTTGCTGATGACTTCAATCGGCAACATTTCGCTAACGATAGCGGGTTCTGCGGAAGAGATGACTGCTGTTAGCCAGGAGCTCTCGACCCACGCAGAGGGAACGTCTAAGCAGGCGAACTCGGTAGCAGAAACGAGTATGAGAGTTTCATCCAACGTAAATGTGGTGGCGGCCAGTTCAGAAGAGATGATGGTGTCGATCCGCGAAATCTCGAAGAGCGCTACTGAAGCCGCGCGTATCGCAAAGAACGCGGTGTCGATCGCCGAATCGACGAATAGAACGATCCAACAGCTAGGAGCTTCGAGTCTCGAGATCGGCAAGGTCATCAAGGTGATCACGTCAATCGCACAACAGACAAATCTACTTGCGCTGAATGCGACAATCGAGGCGGCACGCGCGGGCGAGGCGGGCCGTGGATTTGCAGTCGTCGCTAACGAAGTGAAGGAACTCGCCAAGGAAACGGCCCGGGCCACTGAAGAGATCGGCCAAAAGATCGAGGCAATTCAGACCAACACCAACGCAGCAGTGAAGGCGATTGCCGAGGTAACCCACATCATTACGGAAGTGAATGACATCTCGAATGTTATCGCTTCCGCAGTAGAGGAGCAGACCGCAACAACCGCTGAGATCGGACGCAACGTGACTGAGGCAGCCATTGGGTCAGGAGAGATTGCGATCAGTATCTCCGGCGTTGCACAGTCCGCTGAATTAACGCAAGCGGGCGCTCAGCAGACCCAGACCGCGGCGCATTCGCTAAGCGCAATGGCAGCTCAGTTACAAGGAATGGCAAAGAGTAGAAAGGAGTGACGGTGTTCTTCCTGTATCCATTTCAGCAACAGGCAAAGCGTTTATTTCTCTGGTGAGTACTACCGACAGCCGGCTGGATAGTGTTGGCACGATCAGCATTCGGATACCTAAGAACGACTTTTAAGACTGGTTTGTCTACTTTGCTGATACAAACCGTGCGTCGAGGACTAGCTTGTTAACGAGAGCGCAGGCTATGGTCGTCGAGCTTTCTCTGGCAGTGTTGGCATGCGGCCGACAGGCCTCGTCGAAAGTGCACCATGCGGCTTTAAATTGCGTCGAGGCGCATAAAGTAATGACGATTCAGAAGCGAAGTCTCGAAGGCAAAGGGTGAAGTTAGTTTTCGCGTACCGGGGTATGCTAAGGGCGAATTTACTTGAAGTTGTAAAGGCGCATCTCTCTCAATCGTGGGTTCAATACAGCCGCATCGTCATGATCGCGACCGGAACGAGCGCCCATCAGATCACAGGCGTTCAGTGTTGCCACTAATGAGTACAGAATGAGATCACTCACACAACAATGGTCGAAGATTGGCTCCAAACTCGCGCGCCCTGCCTGGACGAAATGCTGATGCCGTCCATCGAGTCCACCGGCAGAAAAGAAGATGCCTGCGATTCTGCCAAAAAGATCCGCGTCTTGATTGTGGATGATTCCGTGGTCATCCGGCGATTTCTAACACGAGTGCTTGCTGAAAATGCTGCGTTTGAGGTTGTGGGAACCGCATCAAACGGAGCCCTGGCCTTGTTGCGAGAGGCCGAGCTCCAGCCTGATGTGATTACGATGGACATTGAAATGCCCGGGATGGATGGGCTGGCCGCGGTGTCTGCTTTGCGAGCGCGAGGCTCAAAGTCAGTCATCGTCATGTGTAGCACTCTCACAAAGCACGGTGGCCAGTCTGCCATCGAGGCATTGCTGCGAGGGGCGAATGATTATGTAACCAAGCCTGCTGGCAATGACTCGATGGAGAGCGCACTTGAGAACATGCGTCTAGAACTTATTCCCAAAATCAGGCAGTTTTTTGGGCGCCCTAATGCGCCCAGAACAAGATTCAGAACAGGTTCCGGATTGCCATCGATGCTAGCTCCTTTATCCCATCCGGACGTTGAGATTCACAGGGAGGCCGTACATAGGGCGGTACCAGGCAATCCGGCGGAGGCAAGCTCGCTGCGGGCGGAGATTGTTGCCATCGGTGTTTCGACTGGAGGCCCAACCGCGCTGCTGAATCTTCTACCTCGACTGCCGGCGAATTTTCCCCTGCCTATCGTCATTGTGCAGCATATGCCGCCCATTTTTACCAAACAACTGGCCGAACGCCTGAACACGGAATGCGCCATCCAGGTGTCGGAAGCAGAGGTAGGAATGGCACTCGAACCAGGAAGAGCATTCGTCGCGCCGGGAGGGCGTCACATGCGGTTGAAGAGACTGCTCCATGCGGTTCAAATAACATTAGACGATGGTGAGCGAGAGAATTCGTGCCGACCTGCAGTAGACGCCCTGTTTCGATCGGTCGCTGCAATCTATGGCGATCGGACCCTTTCCGTCATTCTAACCGGCATGGGCCAGGATGGACTTCGCGGAGCTGAGTCTTTGAAGAAAAAGGGTGGTTATGTCATCGCCCAGGACCGGGCGTCGAGCGTTGTGTGGGGGATGCCAGGCGCAGTCGTCGAAGCCGGCCTGGCAGATGCGGTCATTAACCTTGACGAGATCGCGACGGCCATTCTTCGTCTAGTCGCGAAAGTATGAGCGCGGGGGAAGACCATTGAAGGGCACGCTGCAAGAAGCAGGCAACCGAGGTTCAATTCTTTCGCAGGTCAATTACAAGTTCCTGCAGCAGGAAATCTACCGGCAGTCTGGCATTGTGCTGGATGAAGACAAGCATTATCTCTTCGAATCGCGCCTGACGCCGATTGCTCGGGCGGCTGGAGTGCCAACGCTCAATGAACTCTGTGATCGTCTCCGGTCAAAACTGCAAGCGGGGCTCTCCAGGCAGGTGATGGAGGCGCTCACTACCAACGAGACATTTTTCTTCAGGGACATGGCGCCATTCGAGACCTTGAAAACACGGCTTCTCCCGGAACTGATGGCAAGCCTTCCAGTTCAGGAAAGCCTGAAGATCTGGTCGGCCGCTGCGTCATCCGGACAAGAAGCCTATAGCATCGCGATGCTGGTACGGGAGGTGGCGTTTGCAGGACGCGAGACAAGCATTCTTGGTACCGACATTTCCGAACAGATTCTGGACTGTGCGCGCGCTGCGAGGTACGTGCAATTTGAAGTCAATCGCGGTTTGCCAGCTGCTTATCTGGCTAAGTACTTCACGCGTGATGGCATCGGCTGGATCCTGAAAGACGAAATAAGGTCTATGGTAAAATTTCGCCCGTTTGATCTTCGGCAGTCGATGACTGAGCTGGGTCGCTTTCACATTATCTTCTGCCGCAATGTCCTCATTTACTTTGACCTCGAAACCAAGAACAAGATTCTGCAGCATTTACTGCTTGCCCTGGAACCAGGCGGCTACCTTTTTCTAGGTGGCGCAGAATCCCTGCTCCAGGTGCAGGATCGATTCGAGCGGCTGGCGGACAAAACAGCAGTGGTCTACCGAAAGAAATAGATCGTAGCGAGCGTGCAAAGAAGGTTTCTGTTCCAAATCGGCTGCGCGACCTGGCTCTTGCCAAGGATTGTTCGAGACGGCGGCTCCGGATACTTCCTACGGTCCGGGAATCAGGATCCCGTCGGTTCAGGCAAGGTCACCCGACCACCTGGACTGTTCGGGTGGCAGGGTTGTGCGTAAGCGTCCAGTATGGACCGTGTTGACGGAGCTGAGTAGTTTGAGAGTGAGATCTCAGATGAGGTTCAGGTGTCCACGTATTTTCTTGATGGGCACTTAACTTTTAGCAAGGTGGGATGGCAGAGAGGCGGCGAGATTTCATGGCAGCAGTTCCCGCAGACGATTGACTGGATGATCGGCGATGCGCTCGAGGACGTGGCGCAGATAGAATTCCGGATCGAGTCGATGGAACTTCGTGGTGCCGAGCAGGCTATAGATCGCAGCAGCGCGTTCGCCGCCAGCGTCGGATCCAGCAAAGAGATAGTTTTTCCTACCCAAAGCAACGGTGCGTAAGGCGCGTCCAGCGGCCGAATGATCCATCTCGATCTGACCATCATCGATGTAGCGCGACAGGGCACGCCAGCGGGAGAGCGCATAGCGGATGGCGAGCGCGGTATCAGACTTACGCGACAGTCCTGTAAGTGTTTGGTTCAACCAACGATGAAGTTCATCGAGCAGCGGGCGAGCGCGTGACTGCCTGATCTCGGATCGCATCGCCGCTGGCCTGCTGCGCACTTCACGTTCGATCTCATAGAGTGTGCCGATACGCCTGACCGCTTTGGCAGCGATGGCCGACCCGTTGGCTCCCTGGATGTCGTAGAACTTGCGCCGGACGTGCGCCCGACGTGCGCCCAGCAGGCAGCTTCCACGATGCGACCGCCTTCGTAGAGGTGATGGAAACCCGCATAGCCATCCGCCTGCAGGATACCGGCGAAGCTGGCGAGATGCTGCCTGGGATGCTCGCCCTTGCGATCTTCCGAATACGCGAACCACAGTGCCGGTGGTGTTTCGTCAGCCGCAGCGCGGTCATCGCGCACATACGTCCAGAGTCTCGCTGTCTTCGTCCTGCCGAAGCCAGGTGCTGACACGGGCACAGGCGTATCATCCGCATGCAGCTTCGAGGCCGCGAGTACATGAAGTCTTAGCTGATCTACCAGTGGTGCCAGTAAGTGGCTGGAGGATCCAACCCAGTCGGCCAGTGTAGAGCGTTCGATCTCCACGCCTTCACGCGCATAGATCTCTGACTGCCGATAAAGAGGTAAGTGGTCAGCATACTTCGCGACCAGCACATGAGCGAGCAGACCAGGTCCCGCAAGACCTCTATCAATAGGCCGTGATGGTGCGGCAGCTTCAAGGATCACATCGCACTTCGTGCAGCACAGCTTCGGTCCCACATGCCGAATGACCTTGAAGCTTGCAGGCACATACTCCAGTATCGCTGAGACATCTTCGCCCAGCTTGCGCAGCTCACCACCGCATGCCGTGCATGCATCTGCTGCCGGCATGTGCACATGGACTTCGCGCGGAAGGTGCTCTGGCAAGGGCTGTCGTGATGATCGCTTCGGCGGCGGCTCGCTTAACGGTGTGGCCGAGTCGCGTTCTGCCTTGCGCACTTCCAACTCTTCGAGTTGCAGTTCTAACTGCTCGATCTCACGTGTGGTCTTCTCGCTGCCGGCGCTGAACATCATCCGTCGCAGCTTGGCAATAACCAGCTTCAAATGTTCGATCTCACTGTCACGGCTGAGCAGCTTCTGCTGCTGCGCAATGACGAGGGCTGTGAGTGCCTCTCGATCGAGTGAGCTTAGACCCGCAGCAACACAAGGCATCTCTTGCATCGCAGAAAGTATGCCATAGCTGAGAAAGAATCAGAGCTGGAAAACTACTCCGATCATCCTGCTGCTTGTGGTTCCCAGGTACGCTGCGGCTGTCGCCAGTCAATACCTTCGAGCAGCATCGATAACTGCGCTCGCGTGAGTACAACTGTACCGGTCGTTGCCTGCGGCCAGATGAAGCGACCACGTTCCAATCGCTTCTGAAACAGACATAGGCCGTCGCCATCCCACCACAACAGCTTGATCAGACCGCCACTGTCGCTTTACTACTCCCACATCCATCGTCTCGCTCACAACCACAGCATCGGGCCGGTGCGGTCCCTCCGTCTAGACGGTGAAAAGCGGACGCTTACATTTGTGCCTGATCTTTGCCGTTCCTGTTCTAGCCAACTTCGAATCACCGGCAGTGACAGGTGCTCAGGTCTTCCTAAGCGCCTGAGCTTCTTTCCCCAGCCGGATCGATCCGTGCCAGCGAGGTCCTTTGGAGGTTTCGCGCGCCACGCGCCTTTACCGATTAGACTCTCGAGCGGCGAGTGAGCGGGACAACCAGCGAGCATGAGCTAAGCTCGCAAATCCTGTTTACATCTTCTCCGCCACACAATTATGAATCGGGCGAACTGTGTGGAAATGCCCTTGGCTGAATTTGGAAGTAACCTGAGAATCCTTCGATCACGGGTTACATCTGATCAGGATATATGCCAGCCATGCGATCAATGCTGCTTGGTAGCAGATGATTCATGACAATGAAATAGTGAATTTTCATACTCTCGTCTAGCAGGTTAGAAGAGCTTTGGTCTGATACACCGTTCAACCTGATCACGGCTCATAGAAGGAGACTTACATGATCCCACCAACTTCCATCCATCGGATTCAGGCAGACGGGGTGAATGTCTTTTATCGCGAAGCCGGTTCTCCCAACGCGCCCGTCGTCTTGTTGCTCCATGGCTTTCCAACTTCGTCTTTCCAGTATCGCGAACTGATTCCTCGATTGGCTGATCAATACCGCGTGATTGCGCCCGACCTGCCCGGATTTGGGTTTACGGAGGTGCCTGAAAAGCGTAACTACAAGTATTCTTTCGAAGCACTTGCCCGCACGATTGAAGCATTTACAGATGCACTGCAATTGCAGAGCTACGCACTCTATGTGTTCGATTACGGCGCGCCTACCGGCTTTCGTCTGGCGATGGCGCACCCTGAACGTGTGACCGCGATCGTGTCGCAGAATGGCAATGCCTATGACCAGGGACTCGGCGATGCGTGGGCACCCATCCGCCGCTACTGGAAGGAGCCGACCGCGGCTCATCGCGAGACGGTGCGCCAAGTGTTGAACCCGGATGGTATTAAGTGGCAGTACACAGAGGGCGTGCCGCACCCGGAGAGGATTGCTCCCGAAGGCTATACGCTTGACGCCGCGATGATCGCCAGGCCGGCCAATATGGATATTCAGCTCGACCTGTTTCTTGACTATGCCAATGATGTGAAGCTGTACCCGGCTTTCCAGGAATATTTTCGAAGGTCCAAGCCGCCGCTGCTAGCCATCTGGGGCAGGCATGATCCTTTCTTTACTCCTGCGGGTGCTGAAGCCTTCATCATTGATAACCCGAATGCTACGGTCCAGTTTCTGGATACGGGACACTTTGCGCTCGAAACACATGTGGAAGAGGTGGCTGCTGCGATGAAAGCTTTCCTGGCGAAAACATCGCATGCGCAGCCTAGCTGAAGGAGAGTCTCACAGATGAGGAGAGGAGGCCTGGGCGATGAACGACGGGCGTTGCCGGAAGACGACGTGCCATGATCTCGCGTCGTCCCGCCGTGCGCGCAAGCTTTCATGGAAGGCTCTCGGTGGGATGATGTTGGCGCATGAGTGGCTGCAGGAAGCCTGGAGCAGATCCTCGCCCCACTGGCAGAAGCAGGGGAGCTGCTTGATCCGGAAGACCTTGCGCTGGTGCGAAGGTGCGAGGATGCAGAATGTGTTCGTGGTTTTACGATGTGACCACGTCACACCACGGGCGCTGTGCAGCGCGGCGACGTGTAAACCGAATGCTTATCGCGAAAGGCATCGCCCGTCCGAGGCCATCCAGGCGAATCTTCCAAGCTCAGAGTGCGTGATCCTGCGGGTGCATGATGCGCACAATACCGCCGAGAGTGATCGGCAACTCGAGCCCGAGCAGAGCGACTGGACCGTACTGATGGATAAGCAGGGCCGCAGTTAAAGCTCCTGCCGTGAACGCTGCCCAGACAAGTAATTCCGAGCGAATGGAACGACGTTGCTTATCGATTGGCTGTGCGCCGGTCTTGACCTTTACGGCTGCTTTGATCATGTTGGTGATCGTGCCGGTGAGATAAGTGGTATGCACGCTGACTCCCTCGATGGAGTTGACAATACCGTTCTGTAAGCCGAGTGCACCACACAGGCAGGCAACCATCGCAAGTGCGCCGTAGCTGCCCGCATGCAGAGCAGCCAGCGCTGATGCGCCGACAAGGATGATCTGAACGCCCGTGATGAAGCAGGTCAGTCCTTTACCCATGAATCCCTTTGCCTGCGCAAGCATGCTCTGACCGAGCGCAGTGGCGGCAAGGAAGATCAGGACGGCAGTTACTGTGTGGGGCTATAGCGTTGAAGTCCCGTCCGACTGCGGCTATGACAAACAGAACGAGGCGTGGCCGGTAAAGCTGTGGGCGATCAGGTAGCCGCTGGCATCGGCATACCCGCCGGCGAAGCTGAATAAGGAAAGCGCGCAGGTGCCATCTGTGGTGAGTCTGGTTGGCGATGCTGTCATGATGCTGTCGTCACATAAGCTGTACTTCGTTGAAGGTCCGTCATCCAATTCATAGACGAAGATCTCTCCCGGTTACCGCATATGCGGTAAGCATGCGTTCGGAACCAGGCGGAGGCACTGAGCGTTGTCTGCATCTGAAATTGTTTACACCTGAAAAGTGAACTGGAGCTTTATGTACAGGGTACGTCGACTTCTGGGTTTGCTGAGTCTGGTCTTCTCTCCCATTTCTATCGTTGCCGCTCAACAAGCGACTATCCTGCATAACGCGACATTGATCGATGGATCAGGCCAGTCTGTACGGGAGCATGTCGATATTCTCTTTCGCGATGGTTTGATTGAGAAAGTCATGCCCGCGCTGCCCTCCAAACCTGCAGGCGTCGTATGGGTGGATTGTACCGGGAAGACCATTATTCCGGGATTGTTGAGCGCGCATTCCCACGTGGGCGTTCTCGAAAATAATCAAGAAAACAGTGCCACTGCTTATACCGAGGCTAACGTTACGGCGGCACTCAAGCAATTTGAGCGTTATGGCGTTACGACCATCCTGGCGCTGGGGATGAATCGCGATCTGGTGTACTCCCTGCGCGACCGGCAGCGTGCCGGAACGCTGGGAGGAGCGACGTTGCTGACAGCGGGACGGGGTATCGGCGTCCCGAATGGCGCGCCTCCTGTGGTTGCTGCGCCGGACCAGGTGGATCGCCCGGCGACCGAGGAAGAAGCACGGCGTGACGTCGACACTTTCGCAGAGCATCACGCGGACATCGTGAAAGTGTGGGTCGATCCACTGCATGGCAAGGCACCGGAGATGGATCCGGCGATCTATGCGGCTGTGATCAGTGAGTCGCACAAGGACCACCTGCTCGTGGCAGCTCACGAGTATGCACTGGACGATGCACGCCGACTCGTCAACGACGGGATTGATGTGCTGGCGCATTCGGTGCGCGACAAGCCAGTGGACGACGCGTTTGTGCAGTCGATGCTGCAGCACCACACCTGGTATATCCCGACGCTTGCACTTGACGAAGCTTTCTATATCTACGCAGAGGACCCATCAATCATGAAGAGCGCATTCTTCAGAGAGGCTGCGGGTCCGGCCTTGCTGGCTAAATTGGAAGCTCCCGGATACGTGGCCAAGACGCTCTCCGACCCCGCCACGAAGCAGCATGAGCAGGACGAAGCGATGGCTCGCAAGGATCTAAAGACGCTCTATGATGCCGGCGTAAAGATCGCGTCGGGTACTGACTCGGGTGCCATGGCGGGACGTATCCCGGGCTTTTCTGAGCATCGTGAACTGGAGGACCTGGTGGCCGCGGGATTGACGCCTCTGCAGGCGATTGCAGATGCGACTGGATCCACTGGCATGCTGATGCATACCCTGGAGCCGACACTGAATGTTGGACTGGTAGCGCCCGGTTTCTCAGCCGACCTGATTGTGCTGGATGCCGATCCTCTTACGGATATTCGAAACACCAAAAAGATTGCAGCGGTCTACCACCACGGGAAGCTGGTGGCGCAGCCTGCTCCCCAGAATTAACTCGAAGTTTGAAGGAAGGCCATGATTACGCAAAAAAGCTTCAGTCGTTTCAAAGTTCTCGATATTGCAAAGTCATTTCCGGAGATGGCGGATACGCTCCTCCTCGATACCTACCTGACGGATGAAGATACTGCGAGCGCCCGTGTGTTCCGAGTGTATTGGCCAACTCCGGCGCATTACCATGCGGGCAGCAGCGAGTATCTTTACGTACTGTCGGGGAGGGGGACGTTCTGGATGGGCGATGCTTCGAACGGGTCGGAGTTCTCTCCCGGTGACCTGCTCTTTTTCAGACGTGCGGTCGTCCATGCATTGCCCGAGATCCTCGAAGGACCTGTAGTGTTCTTGTCCATCGACACGCCGCGTCGCGATCCGAAAGATATCATCTTCGTGAATCCTGCGGACGGAACGCCCGAAAGCTTTATCAGCCCCATTTCATCGTGATGCTTCGTATGCTTTTAATCTTACGGAGGGAAAATGCATGCAGATTGATCCCGGCTATGATGGAAGCCAATTAACCGGAAGAAGGATTCGCATGTCCAACGCGCTGCGTGTATCGATCTCTGTCATTGCGCTCTGTATGGCGGGAGCGAATGTCAGTATGGCGGCTCCTGTCCGTGATCCTCTAACGCCCGGCTATGTAGAGGCGAAAGCATTGCCCGATGGCACGAATGCACCGGCAGATGCGGACGGTAACTTCATCATTGGGCCATCGTACAGACCGGCGCCTGAATTGGTAGCTGGCCCTAGGGTTCCTCGTGGCGCGGTCACCTCATTCACGATGAACTCAGCTGATAGCAGGTTTTATCCCGGGATTGTGAGGGAGCCGGGGACCGCCGGTGTTGCCGATCCTTCCGATCCTGCGAAGATGATTGTCACGACCAGTCATCCTGCGCCGTGGACGCGCTCCGTTACGGTATACGTTCCGAAACAGTATGTGCGCGGGACGATCGCACCTTTCATCGTCGGTGCCGATGGGCCGGATCGCATCCTGTTCCCGGTCCTGGATAATCTGATCGCTGAAAAACGTCTGCCACCGATGATTGCCATCTCCATCCAAAACGGGGGCGGCGATGCGCAGGGCAGCGAACGTGGACTTGAGTACGACACGATGTCTGGCAAATACGCGGAGTGGGTAGAGCAGGAAGTTCTTCCGCAGGTGGAGTCGCGTTATGGTTTGAAGCTCACGAAGGATCCTGATGGGCGTGCAACGACGGGTAACAGTTCCGGCGGATCATGCGCCCTGATCATGGCGTGGTACCACCCGGAGTTATATCACCGCGTGCTGACTTACTCAGGTACTTACGTGAATCAGCAGTGGCCTTCTAATCCGAAGACGCCGCATGGTGCATGGGAGTTTCATGACCGTTTAATTCCCAACTCACCAGCCAAGCCGCTGCGCATCTGGATGGAAGTGGGTGACTCGGACCTCTTCAATCCAAATGCCATGCGTGACAATATGCACGACTGGACGCTGGCGAATGAAAACATGGCGAAAGTGCTCGCCGCTAAGCACTATCACTACCAGTTTGTATTTGCCCGTCACGCCGGACATGTAGACCGTGCTGCGAGGGAGCAGACACTCCCTGAGGCACTCGAGTATGTATGGCGAGGCTATCCGAAGGCCGGCTTGAAAAGATGAGAGTGCCGGGCGAAATGTTAACTGGTGGATGAACGACGCAGGCGGGCAGGTTGTGCTTAGCGAGCGAAGCCCCCGGCATTTGCTTCGCGCTTTAAGAATCGTCCGCGGCCGACTACGCCAACCCATTTTCCGTTGTCGACTATGTGCTCGCCGCGCGAGAAAACATGGCGTGCATTGCCACGGACCTGCCAGCCCTCAAACATAGAATAGTCAGTCGCCATGGCCTGAGTCGCGGCACTGATGGTGTAATCGGCAAGTGGATCCCAAAGCAGGACATCGGCATCCTTGCCGGGTGCGATGATGCCCTTGCGCGGTATGCCAAAGATGCGGGCAGGCGCAGTACAGCATAGCTCGACGAACTGCTCAGGCGTGAGCAGTCCGGCATTTACGCCAAAGTGCCAGAGTATCTGCAGCCGGTTCTCAATACCGGGTCCACCATTTGGAATTTTCCTGAAGTCGTTTTTCCCGAGCGCCTTTTGATCGGCGAAGCGGAAGGGACAGTGGTCCGTGGAGACGACGGACAGTGATCCATCTGCCAGCGCGCGCCATAACGCTGCCTGATTTTTCTTTTCCCGCAGAGGAGGCGTGAAGACGTACTTTGCTTCATCCCAGTTCTTGCCGGGCATCTGATCCTCGATCGAAAGAACCAGGTACTGCGTGCAGGTTTCGGCGATTGCCTGCAGTCCGCGCTCCTGTGCATGCCGCAGTTCGCGGAGCGCATCTTCGTTGGAGAGATGCACGACGTAGACGACGGCTCCCGCCATTTCGGCAAGCGCAATGGCGCGATGCGTAGCCTCAGCTTCCGCCTTGGTAGAGCGGCTCAACGCATGATAGTGTGGTGCCGTCTTTCCCTCGGCAACCATCTGCGCGACCACGATGTCGATGGCGCTTCCATTCTCTGCGTGTACGCAGCAGAGTGCTTTTAGGGACGCCGCTTTCTGCATGACTTTGAACATCAGGCCATCGTCGATCATCAATACGTCTGGATAAGCCATGAAGAGCTTGAAGGAAGAGATACCCTCATGCACCATCTCTTCCATCTCACGCAGGCCCTGTGAGCCATCGCCCGGTCCAAGATCAGTGATGGCCATGTGCAGTCCGTAATCAACGCACGCTTTGTCTTTGGATTTTGCGCGCCAGGTGTCATAAGCCTCGCGCATGGTGTGGCCTCTGCTCTGCAATGCAAAGTCGATGACTGTTGTGGTGCCGCCGATAGCTGCAGCGATCGTGCCGGTCAGGTAATCGTCCGCAGATACCGTGCCGCCGAAAGGCATATCGAGATGAGTATGCACATCGATGCCGCCCGGCATGACGAGCAGACCGGTTGCATCGACGAGAGAATGGCCGGCCGGTGAAATATCGGCGCTCACCCGGGTGATCGATTGGTACTCGATCAGAACGTCAGAGCGCTGCTGGCCGTTCGCGTTGACGACGGTGCCATTCTGGATAAGGATTCCCATGCTGAGCCTCCGCTTGATCTATTGCTGAACCATGCGCTGGACTAACCATTTGTGTTCATGACTTCAGACGCGTCCTCTGGAACGGCGCCTGCTGCTACGCGTTCTTCCCATGTCTCAGGCAGCAAGCCGCTGTCGACTGGTTCCATGGTGATGCAATTAGTGACCGGGCACACGAGCGAGCATAGATTGCAACCGACACAGTGCTCTTCATCTACGCGCGGGATGCGGTCAAGCGGGGTCAGGCTGCTTGCGAGGGCGCTTCCGCTGTGATCCAGATTTGGAATGGGAGTCATGGTGAGGCGACGCGCGGCGTCTGCCTCGACCATGGCGGGTGTTCGAGTCACATCTTCGATCCCAGAAGTGCGATCGAGGTGAATGCACTGATGGGCACCATCCCAGCAGGCGGTATAGCAGAGCTGGCAGCCGATACAAAGGTCTTCGTCGATACGCGCAACTACTTTGTAATTCAGGTTGAGATGCTTCCATTCACGGAAGTTAGGCAGTGACAGTCCGCGGAAGTCGTCAATCGTGTTGAAGCCTTTTTCAGCCATCCACCTCAAGAGTCCATCCTGCAGATCCTCGACTATGCGATAGCCGAAGTGCATGACAGCCGTGCAGACCTGGATGTTACCGCAGCCAAGAAGAATAAACTCAGCCACGTCACGCCACGAACTTATACCGCCAATGCCGGAGAGTGGGAGTACGGACGAGGCGTCGGAATGAATCTGCTGAACCATGTTGAGCGCAATCGGTTTCACTGCTGGTCCGCAGTAGCCGCCGTGAGAGCTGTAGCCATCGACGTTCGGATTGGGTTGGAACGTGTCGAGATCAATGCTAGTGATGGAGTTGATGGTGTTGATGGCAGATAGCCCGTCGGCGCCTCCGCGCTTTGCGGCGCGCGCAGCGATGCGAATATCAGAGATATTCGGTGTCAGCTTAACGATGACGGGCGTGCGTGCTTTTTCCTTCACCCAGGCCGTGATCTGTTCGCAATATTCAGGCACCTGGCCTACGGCAGATCCCATGCCGCGCTCGCTCATCCCGTGCGGACAGCCGAAGTTCAGTTCAAGGCCGTCGGCACCCGCGTCTTCAGCCCTTTGTACGATCTCGTGCCAGCTGTCCCTTTTACTCTCGACCATGAGGGAAGCTATCACGGCATGCCGGGGGTAACGCCGTTTGACGTCGGCGATCTCCCGCAGGTTGACATCCGTTGGCCGATCGGAAATAAGCTCAATATTGTTGAAGCCCATCATCCGCCTTCCTTCCCAATCGATGGATGAATAGCGGGAACTTACATTTGTGACCGGTGCGCCAATCGTCTTCCAGACAGCGCCGCCCCAGCCTGCGTCGAAGGCTCGCATGATCTGTTCGCCAGTATTTGTGGGTGGCGCGGACGCAAGCCAGAAAGGGTTGATGCACTTGATTCCGCAGAAGGAATTGTGGAGGGATGGTTTCGGCGGCGTTGAGTCAGGTGCGAGCATTCTGTCCCTCCAGCCAGGCTGCAATCCCGATAGCGGCGCGCTTGCCATCGGCGACTGCATCAACGACTTCTCGACCGCCATTAGTGCAATCGCCACCGGCAAAGTATTTCGGATGCGATGTCTGACCATTCGCGCGATCGATAACGATGCGTCCTCGTTCAAGAGCAATTTTACCGGCTGAGAATTGATCAGGCTCGGATTGACCGATGGCGAGAATGACGAGGTCTGCCGGCAGTGAGAACTCTGATCCGGAGGCAGTAAGAGTAGAAGCCTCCTGCACATAGGCAAGTCTTTTCAGCGTGACCGCCTCAACCGCATGCTCGCCAAGAAACTGCGTCGGCTGGGTATGCCAGAAGAACTTCACGCCTTCCGTTTTCGCGTGCTCATACTCGAAGCTGAATGCGGACATCTGCGCCGCGCCCTGTCGATAGATGATAGAAACATCTGCCGCGCCCAGCCGGACGGCCGCAATAGCAGCATCGATTGCAGTGTTCCCGGCCCCGATAATGATGACCCTGGCAGGAGCGTTCGATATCCGCCCTGACTTATACCCAGCGATGAAATCGAGGGCGTTCGTGATCCCCTGAAGCTGCTCGCCGGTGATGCCCAGCTTGCGTATGCTGCCGAGGCCAATGCCCAGAAATACGGCATCATGCTGCTGCTCGAGACCTGTCAACGTTTCTGCGTCGACAAACGTATCGAAGTGAAAACCGACGCCGAGCTGAGTTAGCATGTCGATCTCATGGAGGCTCTCGCGCAGGGGAAGTTTATATTCTGCAACGCCGTAAGTATTCAATCCGCCTGGCAGCGGGCGTGCATCGTAGATGGTCGCCGCGATGCCCCGCCGGCGAAGTTCCGCGGCGCAGGCGAGCGAGGCTGGTCCTGCGCCGATCAACGCAACCGAGTGGCCCGTGTCGGCGCCCGGTGAGAAGGGCAGCGGTGAGCCACTTGCATGAAAAGTATCCATCGCGAAACGCTGCAGCCGGCCGATCTGAATCGGCTGCCTGTTGTAGCGATGCAAGACACAAGCGCCTTCGCATAGAACTTCGACAGGACACGCGCGTGCGCAACTGCCTCCGAGAATATTTGCATCGAGGATCGTGTAAGCAGAGCCCGCCATATTGCCGGTGCTGATCTTCCTGATGAAGCGCGGTACATCGATGTGCGTCGGGCAGGCTGTGGCGCAGGGAGCGTCGAAACAGAAGAGACAGCGGTTAGCTTCAGGTATGGCGGCCTGCAGATCAAGAGGAGGATGAAGGTCACTGAACCGCGCAGCAATCTCCGGGTTATCCGGAATGCTCTCGGCGAAGTTGAATCGGTCATTCATCGATTGTCAATCTCGACCAGAGAGGGTTGGCCCTGGACGAGCAGTGAGCGATGGATCTCGCCGTGCCCGCGGAGCCTGCTCTTCGCCGGTATCCATAGAGCTGATTGCTATCGTTTTCAGGGAGACGAACATGATCTCTGCACCACTGCTCATTGCTTTTCTGGAAAGGTCATTATCCACTATTCGAGGCCCATGCACGAATCGATGGACGCTTGGCCTAATGAGAATGCAGTCATCACTAGGCTTTATGAACCAGCCAGTTCATGGTTTTTCGTGCCAGAAGATAGTACGCATGAATGGCTGCCTCAAGGTCGGCCACGCTGCTGTCTTCGTCGGCATTGTGACTCAGGCCGTTCAACGAACGCACAAACATCATCGAGGTTGGAATACCGGCGCGCGATACTTCGGCTGCGTCGTGCAGTGGACCTGAGGGCATCCGGTGTGACGACCCGGTCACTTCAATGTTTGCCTGTTCGCATCGCTCGATCAGCTGCGGATCAAAGGGGATCGGGTCGATGCTCCAGATTTTAGACCATTCTACTGTGCAGCGTTCTTCTGCGGCGAAGCGTTCGCTGGCTTCGCGTGCCTCTGCGAGCATACGGGCCAGAACGTCTGCATGGAGGTCGCGCATATCGAGCGTCGTCTCGCAGCGTCCAACAACTGCTGTTACAATTCCCGGGAAAGTCCTGACGCTGCCCATGGTCGCGACTGCTTCAGTATGCTTGCGAGCGATGGTCCGGATCTCGAGCGCGAGCTTCGCGGCTGCTGCGAGCGCATCGCGACGCGCTCCCATGGGCGTCGAACCGGAATGTGCCTCCTGCCCGTGAAAGATGATCGCATGGCGTTCAACGCCCTTGGTGCCGAGCACAACGCCCAATGGGATATTCAAGGATTCGAGAACGGGTCCCTGTTCGATATGCAGTTCGAGATAAGCGCCCGCATCTTTACGTTCGATGGCGGCATCGGATATGTGATCGATAGATATGCCGCAGGTTTGCAGGGCGGATGCAAGCGTGATCCCGTCGCGATCAGTGCGCGCCGCGTCCGCCTTGATCGTATGCGTTCCGGCAAAGGCTGATGAACCAAAGAGACTACGGCCAAAGCGAGCACCTTCTTCATCAGCCCAGTCGACAAGCCTCATGGTGCATTCAGGAGCGCCGGCGGTTTCCACGGTGATGGTCTGCAAGACTTCGAGTGCCGCGAGAATGCCGAGGCAGCCATCGAGCCAGCCGCCATTCGGCACCGAATCCAGGTGGCTGCCGAGGATCAGTGACGTGTCTGAAGTACCGCGCAACGTGGTCCACGCATTACCCGCGGCATCGTAGTGGTGCTCGACGGGAAGGTCTCTCAGTTTGTCCTGAAACCATTCGCGAGCCTTGATCCAGGTGGGAGTCCATGCTACGCGCTGCGCTCCCGACTCGTCACTCGTCAGCTTTCGCAGCTCCCGCAAATTGGCGATCGCCCGGCTTGCATTTACTGCCATGGAAAACCCTTTCCCCGAGGCATTCGTCTACCGCGCCCTGTGAACGGTCAGACTTTGCGCATGCCGTCAGGCTGAATTAAATATACTGTTGCCCAATGGATCGGAGTCAGTTATCAATCGTCGCGATTTAGTACTTCAACTCACCGGCGCTGCCATTTCCATCTCTTCTGCTGACCGTCTGCTGGCGTCGACAGTGAGTTTAGGGCCGGCAGACGTGGCTCCGCTTCGGGCATCCCGGTTAGCTCATCCTTCGGCTGAACAGCGTGCGTGGCAGGACCTGGGCATTGGCATGTTCGTACATTTCGCCCCGAACACCTGGCAGGATCTTGAATCAGACGATCTGTCCACACCGCTTGCGAAAATAAATCCGGCAAAACTCGACACGGATCAATGGGTGGCCACTGCACTGGCTGCAGGCGCGCGCTACATCGTGTTTGTGGCCAAGCACCAGGGCGGCTTCTGCATGTGGCAGACGCATACGACGGACTATGGTATCCGGAATACGCCGTGGAAGAATGGCAAGGGCGATGTGCTGGGCGAAGTTGCTGCATCCTGTCGCCGGCATAACATGCCACTCGGCGTGTATGTGTGTCCGCGCGACGATCACTTCGGCGCAACGACGGGCGGCATCTGTAAAACCCCGGACTTGCAGGCACAGTATGACAGAATGTACCGCGAACAACTGACAGAGGTTTTTTCGCGCTACGGTGAGTTGGTCGAGATATGGTTCGATGGTTCGACGAAGACGCCGGTAGGTGATCTGCTGAAAAAATATCAGCCGAGAGCCATGGTGTTCCAGGGTCCGCAGGCGACGATCCGGTGGGTGGGAAATGAAGATGGGTTCGCGCCTTATCCCTGCTGGAACGGCATTGACCGGGCCGAGGCACGGAGCGGAACCTCCACTGCCCTGGATGGGGATCCAGATGGAAATACCTGGCTGCCGAATGAAGTGGATGTCTCTATCCGTCGTCCAAACTGGTTCTGGAGTACTAAGAACGCAGACAAGGTTCTGACACTCGACCAGCTTCTATCCATTTACTATCGGTCCGTCGGGCGCGGTGCGCAACTCCTGCTGAATATTCCAGCCAACCGCGACGGGCTGCTTTCCCGGCCTGATTGTGAAGTGTCGCAGGCTTTTGGCAGCGAGATAAAGCGTCGCTTCAATCAACCCGTTGCACGCGCGCAAGGCAGAGGGCGATCGATTGTATTACCGCTGCCGAAGCCATCACGGATCGATACAGTCATCCTGCAGGAAGAGACGCAGCTGGGCGAGCGGGTCCGCGCGTATCGCCTGGAAGGACAGGTGAATGGCCAGTGGAAGATGCTTGCGACTGGTTCGGCTATAGGCCAGAAGCGCATCCAGCCTGTGCCTCCCGAGACGGTGTCGGCGCTTCGCCTGGTCACACAGGAGTCGGTCGGCGAGCCTGCGCTTAGAACGTTCGCTGCCTACGATACGCAGACTGCTCCGCCGCTAGACTGGAATGCGTCATCGGAGCTCTGGTCTTCAAACCTGGTGGGCAAGTGGACAGGGGGCGCTTTCTCGCTGGATTTATCCGAACATATTAGAGTCGCAGCTCAATATGCTTTGCGGTTCCAGCCAACGGGAGGCGTGGTTACAGGGCTGAGCCACGTGACTCTGCTGCTTGGTGGGGTAGCGAGCCAGTTGTTTGTGAAGCTATCGCCGGCTCGGAAGGATGTAGTGATTCTCGACATTACCGGCATCGACAGATCTATCCGTGTTGAAGGCAAAGTAGAAGGTGCAGAAGAAGGATCGATACTGCTGGAGCGCCGTTGAGGGCACGCCTGTTCTGGACAAGAAAATGGAGATTGCCTTGAAGCTGAAAGTTAGCCGGATCATCGCTGGTACTGCTTTTGGATTGTTCGTGTTGGCCGCGTTGCCTGTCTTCGCACAGTCAGTCAATGCGACGCTTGCCTCGACAAGCCTCGACGGTAAGCCGCATACCTTCGCTGCCGAGGGCGATCACTTCGTGCTCGATGGTGCACCATTCCAGATTATTTCAGGAGCGATCCACTATCCCCGTATACCGCGCGCCTATTGGCGCGATCGACTGCGCAAGGCAAAGGCGATGGGCCTGAACACGGTCGAGACGTATGCCTTCTGGAATGTCCATGAACCGTCTCCCGGCAAGTTTGATTTCACGGGCCAGTACGATATTGCCGAGTTCATCCGCGAGGCACAGCAGGAAGGGCTTTATGTTGTCCTGCGACCCGGCCCGTACGTTTGCGCAGAATGGGAGTTCGGTGGCTATCCGTCATGGCTGCTCAAAGACCCCAGCATGGTAGTGCGGTCTTCGTATCCGGGGTTCATGGCAGCCGCCCGGACTTATATTCAGCAACTGGCCGCCCAGACCGCGCAGCTGCAGATTGGCAATGGCGGACCCATCCTCGCGGTGCAGGTAGAAAACGAATACGGTTCCTACGGCGCTGATCACGCTTACATGGAGGAGATTCACAAGGCCCTGGTGGATGCGGGATATACAAAGTCAATGCTGTACACGGCTGATGGAGCAGAAGAGCTGCAGAATGGATCGCTGCCGGAACTTCCGGCAGGCGTGAACTTTGGTGAAGGCGATGCGAAAAGTTCGTTTGCTCTTTTCGACAAGCTACGACCGCATTCACCGCACTTCAACAGCGAGTACTGGGACGGCTGGTTCGACCATTGGGGAAGCAAGCACGAAACGCGCAGCACAGAGAAGCAGCTTGCCGATTTGAAGTGGATGTTGAGCCGTGGTTTTTCCGTGAATCTTTACATGTTTGCCGGCGGCACAAGCTTTGGCTGGATGAATGGCGCTAACTCGAATGGCAAAGACTATCAGCCTGACACTACGAGCTATGACTACGACGTGCCGGTAGCTGAAAGCGGCGAGCTAAGACCGAAGTTCTTCCAGTTTCGCGATCTGATCACGCAGATCACCGGCAAGACACCGCCGCCTCCGCCAGCGCCGATCGAAGCAGTCACGCTTGCTCCGATTGAGTTGAAGGAGGCGAGTTCTTTCTGGGCAAACCTGCCTGAACCTCGCGTGGGGCCGAACCCGTTGACCATGGAAGCAGTGGATCAGTCGTACGGGTACATCCTGTATCGCACGCAGTTGACCGTACCGGCAGAGGGGCAGCTGGAGTTGCCCGGCCTTCATGACTACGCCCAAATTTACGTCGATGGAGAGCTGCAGGGCACAGTCGATCGACGGTTGAACCAGAACACGCTGACCCTGCATTCTATGCCGGGCAGTCACCCTGCCCAGCTGGACATCCTGGTTGAGAATACAGGACGGGTGAACTATGGAAAGAAGATCAACGAGGAGCGTACCGGCCTTCTGCACACGCCTATCCTGGCCGGTAAACCAGTCAACGGCTGGAATACCTATTCGGTCCCGATGCTCACACCGGCTACCCTGCCTTACGCAGCGCAGCCCTGCACGGGCGCCTGTTATTACCGCGCGCATTTCACTGTAGAAAAGCCCGGCGACACTTTTCTGGATACCAGAAAACTCGGCAAAGGCATGGTCTGGATCAATGGTGTGGCGCTTGGGCGATTCTGGGATGTGGGTCCGCAACAGACGCTGTATCTTCCCGGTCCGTTGCTGCACGAGGGCGACAATGAATTGGTAGTTTTCGATCTGAAGGGTCAACCGGGTCGCTCGGTGGAAGGCAAATTGAAACCAGTACTCGACGGTGCAGTGAAGGTCGAGTAGTTGTCATGATCGCGGCTGCCTTGAAGCAGCCGTATTTTAGACTGACGCAGGAGGGGCGGTATGAGCGATGGTCGCGAAGAGCGAGAAGAGCGGGAAAAACGTATCGAAGAAGAGGAGCGAGAGAATCGTGAGGACCTAGTCGACCGGGATCGCGTCAATGAATGGAAGCATGAGCGCGAAGACTCATGACTCCGCAGGATCTCAGGCTGTTTTCCTGATCCGGATTGCCTGTCTGCGATGTTGCCGGGTTGTGCGTTTTCGATAGGCAGCAGTCCGCAGTTCTAATGCCGGCCGGGCTGAAGGCACCGGTACCATCTCCGGTGGCAGCGCAGCTGCCACATTAAGTTCTGCTCCGCCTGGATCGGTTACATAATGCGGATCGAGCATGGCGATCACCGAGACAGCACGGCTGCGATAGGTGCGGGCCCACTGGCTTTGCACAAGAGCAGTCTGCACGTCATCCCAGTGGTTCGCGTCAAAGACTCCCGGACCAAATGTCAGAATGGCGGCAGAATCATCGTTGATCACGCCTAAAAAGCGGGTGAACGCTTCCAGATTGACGCCCATCTGGTAAACCAGTTGCGTCATTGCCATCTGCTGCGAAGCGCTCAAGCTGTCGAAGTCGCGACTATAAGCCCTGGCGTTGTAGATGGCTTGGATTATGGCGATGCGGAGAAGCTTTGTCGCTTCTTCGTTGGTGATCTCCGGTGTCGGTGGCTTGCGCCGCTTTTGAGACCTGCGCTTTACCGGCGCGACGGGTGTAGTGTTGAAGCGCAGCAGAAGCTTCTTGAGAAGCTCCGGATCAAGGCCGGCTGCCTGCCATAGCTCGGCAGATGAGGGTTCAAGGAACTGGTGAGAATTCAGGTCGTCCTGCTGGAGGTGCTCCCGAGCCGGGAGGTCGAGGCTGAAGCCGGCACCAATGAGCGGAAGATGTGTTTTCGGGTCAGGATAAGTCGAAAGGACCCAACCCTCATGGCGATGGTCTCGCAGCAGATCCATCAACGTCTCAACGTGGAATTTCACGTCCGAGGGCTTGAAGTCAAGCAGTTGCTGGATTGCCGGCGTCATCCCGGCCGAGGGCGTTCCAGTATCGAGGACAGAGGACTGCTGCTGGAGGAAGAGCGCTTCGCGAATGGCTGGTGAAGAGGGACTCGCTGTCGCCGGTATATATGCGGCCAGCGTGAGTGCAGCGGCGATCAAAGTCCTCTTCGGCAGATTCATTCTCTAAGATCCGGCAACTCGACAATTGTGCTGAATACACAATGCAGAATGTCAGGGCTAAACGCAATCACCGAAAAGCGCCACGCAGCCGACGGTTTCGTCAGTATCCATGTTTCATGCGGGAGACCAACGGGCCGGCGCGGCGTTGCTTACTCCTGTTCGTGCCGGCTGCCAGACATCAGGTAGGTCGCAACTCTTTCCATCTCAACATTGTGCTTTCTGGCGCTGCGGTCGTTGACCTTTGTAAACAAAGTCTTGACGCAATGCCGGGTCAGGCAGATTGCCGGTATCCATAAAACCAATCCTGCGATACATCCACTTGTAATGAGTGCGGCGGTCATTTCCTGCGACATATCCTGCTCCTGGTGCTTCAGATAAGCTCGTCTTTCAGATAGTGCGGTTTGCTCCCGCTTTGTTACAGGCGGGGATCTGCCCGGGATTTGTTGTCGCCGCAAGTCGGCGCTGTGGGTACTTATCTCTTGATTTAGGCGACCGATTAAGCTAAAGCTATTGCAGTCGTATGCCCTGCGGGAGCTCTGTCGCCTGTCGCATTTGTTGTTCTACCTGTAATTGCGGAAACACGCAGTCATTCGGTTCATGCAGAGCGACTAATTCTGGATAATCGGCCATAGCTCATGCGCAGGAGTGATTTGAAAGAAGTGAACGTACCGGACACTCAAGAAGCCTCTGAGCCTGTGACCGAGATGCTGCTCCGCTGGAAGAGCGGCGACCAGCAGGCGCTTGAGGAATTGATCCCGCTGGTCTATAACGAACTGCGTCGCGTGGCGCGCCGCCAGTTGCGTCGCGAGCGGCCTGATCATAGTTTTCAAAGCGCGGCACTGGTCAACGAAGTGTATCTGCGGCTGATCGTGCAGCAGCCGTTTCATACGGAGAATCGCACCCATTTTCTCATGGTGGCATCGCGCCTCATGCGCCAGATCCTGGTTGACCACGCACGCAGTCACGGGGCTTCTAAACGGGGAGCCAGTCAGACAGTGTGTCTGGACACGTCGTTTGTGCTTCCCCAGAGAAAAAGTATGGATGTGATTGCGGTTGATGATGCCCTGACAGCTCTCGCCAAGTTTGACGAACAGCAGGTTCGCATTGTGGAGTTGCGATTTTTTGGCGGGCTCGGCAACGAGGAAGTAGCAGAAGCCCTGGGCGTTTCCTTATCCACGGTAAAGCGGGACTGGAATGTAGCGAAAGCCTGGCTGGCAAGAGAACTAAGTCGAGGAAGTCGCGACAGCAGTGGATCAGCAGGCAAGAGCTGAATTCGTCAAGCGGCTTCGTCCGGCAAAGCAAAGGTCCTTTCAATCACTTCCATTGCACCGATGCGCTGGAGTTCTGACCGCAGAGCCTGATTCTTGATAAGCAGTTCATTGATGATCTGTGACAGGCGCTCATTGTGCTGCTGCAGTTCCAGCAGGACGCTGCGCGGAGCGGCATGACTTCTGCCGGAGATCTGTTCGGTGGATTCGATTGCGTTCATGTGGCGTGCCATCAGGACTGTCATTGCGGATCCTCAAATTCTTTGCTGGGGTGAAAACGAGGGTGACCCTGCATTGAACTTAGCCTCGACTGCAATCCGGCAGCAGACCTGATGGTAAGGTCGCCTCATCCCTCTTTCGGGTTGGTGCTGCGAGCCGCCGCTGTCAGCGGATTCAGGAGTGATCTGCCTTCGCGCCCACTGCCTTGGAGTCGCCCGGCACGTCGACCATGGTGCGGCTTCCCGGAGTCATTTTCCGTTTCCTAAGGAAGACTGGAATATGACTGCGCCATGAATCGCGATTGTTCTTGTACATGTATGCCTTGCGTGCAGGAACGCGAATCGCTACTTCGGTGCCAACATCGATCGTGTCGAAGAATTCAAGCTTGCACCCAAGACCGCGTGCTCGTTCGCGCGTGCCAATGATTCCCCAATTGGCTGACGGGAACCCTCCTCAATTTTCGCAGTGGCTATGGCGAGATGCATCATGAGCGGCGCCTTTTACCTGGTCTGTTCGCCCTTATTCTTCAGCTTTTCATTGCCGGTCAACTCGCCAACTTTCCCTGATCATTCCACCAAGCTTTTCAAGCTTTCCTCTACGTTATTGCTATCCATACTGATCAGTTTCCTTTTGATTTTAGATAACACTTTTAGCAGGGAAGCGTGCTGTGGTAATACTCTGAAGGTTGACACTGGGAATCCAAGACAATGCTCGAGTGACTTCTTGACGCGTTGCTGCACCTGTTCCGCCAGTGGCATGTAGGCCAGCCCGGGTTCCACTGATACCTTCTGTTTCACGCCAATGCCGCTCTTGTGCGTCTGTGCAAATAGTCTTGAACTCGCGCTTCCCTGAGATATGCTCAGCCTCGCGCTGCGCCAGCCTGCTGATCTGATCCAGGTTGATCGCAAACTCGCCCATACCGCCGCGACTTAGATTGAGCCAAGGAACAGGTCTGACCACGGCGCGAAGCTCTAGCCAGAAGAAGCGAAGAGCCAGCGCGGCGATGCTGATGCCAAATCCATAGCCTGCTTTGCCCAGGTGCGCTGCATTCGACATTCTTTCTGTACCTACAGGAAAGACTCGATGAGATGCACCGAAATTTGTTGTTTAGCAATTCCAATGAACCATGTTTTGTTGCTATCTCGGCATGCAGGTCATACGACTAAGGAACCACTAAGTCATTAGAATTCGAGTTTGAGGGACACTTGGCCTGTGCGATTGCCTCCGAAGTCAGAGCCCCGCGCCTGCGTAATTACGCCGAAGCTCGGACTTGTCGAATCAAGGTTCGGGTCACTTAGGTTCGTGTGGTTCAGGACGTTCGTGAAAGTGCCTTCTGCGCGAAGCCGAATACCATCCTTGATAAGAATGGATTTGCTGACTCCGGAGGAGAGGTTAATGGTGCCTGGTCCGGTGATGTCTCCGACGTGCTCAGTCCCGAACCGTCCGATTGGCGTAACAGCATTGCCATTGGCATCATAACCGCCGACGTCGCAGGCGCCATTCTGCAATGAGTCGAAGCCGGTAGAACCAGGGCATGCAAAGGCCGCTTTGTTGATCCAGTTGTTGCGATTGCGTGGCCCGGCGTTGGCATTGGCAACGCGGTCCGGCCGTTGCTGCCGAAAGAAGAGCGAGCCAGAACCGGTGCCTGAAGGATCGGCATTGCCGCTCGGAATGTAGGCAGTCAGAAACGGGCCGGACTGCAGAATAAAAATGTTCGATAGCTGCCAGCCACCAAGCGCCAGGTCCGCGATGCGAGGCAGGTTGGAAGCGAAGCCTTTGCCGCGGCCTACGGGCAATTCGTAGACGCTGCTGGTAAGCCAGCGGTGACGGCGGGTTCCAATCACATTGCCATAATCAAGCGAGCGATTGTAAGTGTAAGTCGCGTCGTAGCCGCCTTGTTCGTCGACGAAACTCGACGTCGCTCCTGCCGCACCGTACGTGCCCTGGTTGTCAGCAAGGTTTTTGGCGAAGGTATAAGCGCTGTCGAACGACAGGCCCCGTGACAGGCGATGAGAGAGTTCAACCTGCGCAGAATGATAGCTTGCCTGGGCTGAGGTTGCGCGGTCGTAAATAGAGTAGAAGTTTGGATAAGGAAAGGCGGAGCGAGGCTGCTTAGCCGCAATCGTAGTGTTGGAGTAGGGAAGCATGTTGTACTCCGGCTGCCAGACCAGGTGCCAGGTTTTAAGACCTACATAAGAGATACGAAGTCCAGTGCCTCTGCCGAGATCGTGGTCGATCGATAGATTTGTCTGCAGCGAATAAGGATCGTGCCAGTTCGTATCGATGGCTGAATAGAACGTTGTACTGCCAAGCTGAGGACCGGTAAACGCGTTCGCCGTGGCGCTGGAGATGTTGGGAAAAGCGAAGGCAGGACCATGGCCAGGCGTCACTGTGTTGTTGAACGTCTGCAGGTTAGACTGCAGTGTTCCCGTAAGTGCGTAGAAGAGGGCTCCCGAGGTAGTGATGTTGTAGTAGCCTACGCCACCGCGTATGGCGGTGCGGTCATTGCCAAATGGCCGGTAGGCAAACCCCAGGCGAGGCATGAAGCGAAGAGTGGGCGCGTGGCGCAGACCCGATGGCAATCCTGCCTGTGAGTTCGACAGCACCGGTGTACACGGCGCCCCGTTTGCAGGCGCATTGGTCGCGTAAGGATTGTTGACACCGGCGGTAGAGCAGGCATTGACATTTGCGAGTTCCTGGGTCGAGAGCAGGTTGGCATAGCCGTCTGGATAGATCAGTGTCCCCGACTTAGCCGCAGAAGGATCGAAGTTAGCGATATTCCCATTGCTGGCGGCGAAAGCAGGATGGAACTCGTAGCGAATGCCGAAAGTCAGGTTCAGGTCAGGCGTGGTCTTCCAGTTGTCCTGCGCGTAGAAAGCGTATGCATTGGCAGTGCCATTGTTATCAGAGGTAATGTTATCGATCTGCGTCTGATACGGCACGCCCAGCAGAAAGTCAGCAAATTCATTACCGGTATAGCTTCCGTTCTGCTGGAAGTAGAAGTTCCCGTAGTTATCAGAGGGCGTAAACGAGAGTGGCGTGAATGCGTCGAGATGGCGGATATCCACACCATAGCGCATGGAGTGGTTTCCTCGTTGCCAGGTGATGTTGTCCACGTACTGGAAGAGGTGTGAGCGTTCGCTCTGATTAAGGCGTGCGCCGACTGAAGTCAGCTGCGTGAAGCCAAGATGGCTGATCCCGTTGAAAGGAAAAGTATGGTTGATTCCATTGAGGTTGGCTGCATTAGTAATCGCGGAGCCATTGAGTGGGTCAGTATTGCCATCCTGTTCAAGGGTAAAGCCGAAACGAAACTCATTAAACAGATTCGCAGTGAAGGAGTAGTTCATTGCTGCGGCGAAGATGTGATAATCCGCAAATGCTGTACCGACCGGAATAGCTAATGTATTGGGCTGATCCTGGTTAATTGACTTATTCGTGTAGCGTGCAAAGATGCGGGTGCGCTGGCCAAAGTTCTGATCACCGCGGAGGTCATACTGGTTGGAATCAATGTTACTGCGACGGGTGCTGAGATAGTTGTAACCAGGATTCGCGAAGGACGCCTGCACCGACTGATTCGGATTGAGATTCGGGTCTGGAAAAAGAGAGAGGAACGCGGCAGAGCTTGCATTGATTGCAGGCAGCGTAGCTGCTGCATACGTGCCACCGGTAAACGGATTGACAAGCGTGCTGACTTCCTGCGAGAAATCACCGGCCTTCATGCGCGTTGTCGGCACCAGGTATTGCACCACGGTCGTCTGGGGAAAGCTGAGGCCTTCGTAAGTCGCAAAAAAGAACGTCTTGTCGCGTCCGTTGTAGAAATGCGGAAGGACTACCGGGCCACCGATGGAACCGCCATAGTCATTGGCCACGATGTGTGGCTTGTTCGCAGCGTTTGTGCCGTAAGGAATGGCGTTGAAGACGCTGTTCTGGAAATACCAGAAGCCGGAACCGTGCAGGCTATCTGTTCCTGACTTGGTAACGGTAGTGATCTCGCCAGGCTGACCATATTCCGCGTTGTTATTCACGCCATCCACGCGTATCTCCGCGATCGATTCGGCGGAAGGAAAAGCATCAGCCTGAATATTGTTAGTGGTTTGATTCTGCGCGGAGATTCCGTCAACGGTAGTCTCTGATTGAGATGGCAGGCCGCCCTGGATGGAGAACTTGATGCCAGGCGCTGGAGATGCGGAAGGCGTCGGCGGGTAGGAGCCGGAGTCCGGTTGAATGCCGGGCAGCGTCTGGATGACATTGAGCGGCGATGTCGAGCCATTGCCGCGGTAATTCGCGGGAAGGTCGAGGACGTCGCGAGGGGAGAGCGAGGCCGATATCGCCGCGTTGTCCGTCTGGATAGTTCCGACGTCAGAAGCGCTGACGTTCACGGTTTCGCTGGCAGAGACCGCGAGCCTGATGTCGAATTGAAGCTGCTGACGAGCCAGGAGGACTACTCCCTCAGACAGGGTCTTGCCAAAGCCGGGCGAAGAAGCAGTGATGTTGTAGGTTCCCGGATCGATGTTGAGGGCAGTGTAGTTGCCACTTGCATCGGATTGGATTGTGCGGTCGGTATTGCTTTCTGTCCGGTGAAGAACGATGGACGCCGCGGGGATTGCGGCGCCGCTAGTATCGTGGACCGTTCCACTGATGCGGGCGAGAGTGGACTGAGCCTGGACCGTGAGGGATGTGGCCGCGAGCGTTATGCCCGCAAGCCCGATCCAGGAGACTGCCTGTATACGATGATAGGTGCGCATTGGCGAAGGACTTTCCTGAGAAATAGTTCAATTGAAGTTTGTTTCTTGCCGTCATGAGTGAACCTCTCTTGCATGCAGAGAGGTCAGAAGCGTGAGACGACTTCGCTGCGGACTTGCAGAAGCAGCTCGCATCCGCGTATGCCACAGAAACGCGAGGTTGGCACCAGAGCCAATAGCGGCAATGGCCCGACCTATCCACAGGCCTTCAACCGCCATGCCATTGTGGAAGGTCAGCCAGTACGAAAGAGGCATGCCGAGTGCCCAGTACCAGAGAGTATTAATGATGAGTGGCGAGCGCGTATCACCCAGGCCGGTAAGTGCCGAGGCATAAATGACGCCAGCGGCATCGCCAATCTGGAGAATGCCGCAGATAAGAAAAATAGGGGCTGCGGCAGCGACGACGGATGGGTCGTTTGTGTAGAGGCCAGCCCATGTGTGAGGAAATCCTGCAAACAGGCAGGAGGCGATGCTGATGTAGCCGAGCGCAAGGATGATACTGGCATGGGCTGCGCGCCTGACCTGGGCGAGGTTGTTGCGGCCAGCGGCCTGGCCTACGCGGACGATGGCTGCCCAGGAGATCCCCATAGGCACCATGTAGACCACCGCGTCAAGATCGAGTACGACCTGGTGAGCTGCCAGGAGTCGTGTTCCTAAGCGGGCGCAGAGGATGGAGAGATACGATGAAACGCCAAGGTCAGTGAGCGAATAGAGAGCCGCGGGCCAGCCGATACGGACGAGCAATCGCAGCCGTTCCAGGCTCGGCAGAAGCATCTGCCGCGTGAAGCGGGCCGGATTGTTGCGGCGCGTGAGCCATATGCCTACGACCAGGAGCGCCATCATGTAAACGCGCACAATGCAGGTGGCCCAGCCTGAGCCGGCGATGCCCAGCGGCCTGGACCCGAGATGTCCATAGAGAAGCGCCCAGTCGCCAGCCCAGTTGACCGCCGCGGAGGTGACGAGTGAAACAGTCACGAGCAACACGCGGGAAATTCCCTGAAGATAGAAACGCAGGGCCATGTAGATCAGCAGCGGTCCTGTTGACCAGACCAGAGCATGCAGGTAACGGCTCGTCTCTGCGCAGATATCCGGCGGCGTGCCTAAGTGTGGTAGCAGGCGGAGTGCTCCCAGGGTAAGAAGCATGACAGCCGGCGTTCCAAAAACAACGAACCATAACGACTGGCCGAGGGTACGTTCACAGTCAGGTCGGTCACCCGCACCATAGGACTGCGCCACCAGTGTGTCAATGCCGGTCATAAGCCGGATGGCACAGAATACGATGGCGTAGAAAATCGTATTGCCCAGAGAGGAAGCTGAGATAGAAAGAGCAGAGTGAGGGAGACGGCCGATCATCAGCGCATCGACGATGTAAGTGGACATCCAGCCGAGTTCGCCCAAGGCGAGCGGTCCGCCAAGACGAGCAGTAAACTTCAGTTCGCGAGGAAGAGTATCAGCCTCGCATGGCTTCTCAGTTACATGGAGGACGCTCAGTGAACTTACCTCAGACCGACTTACTTTACCGACTGTGATGCTACGCTCACACAGGTTGTCCGAGGCGTTGTTACCCGATGAACAAGATCGAGCGCTGGCTTAATTTTGCGAAAAGCTCTTCCTGTTTGACTCTCTTGGCAGATCCGCTGTTGACAACACAGATGCAGCCGGACAGCATGAACTCGTTTGCAGACGAGAAGATCTTCGCCTGGTACTTAGAGGCGAAGCCTGTTGAGAGGCACGCAGGACCAGATGTTCAGCGCGTTGTGAGCAGCTGTACTAGGCCTCTGGTGCTAGGCATTGCGGGCGATGGTGTTGCAGAGCGGAGATGTCTCCCCGCCCGCCTGTGCCGTGACGATCGATCAATAAGCGCGTATCTCTTCAGCCGTGACACTCAGCGCTTCAGCCGTGACACTCAGCGCAGCAGGGCTGCGCGGGTTCTCGTGCAAAGAGTCATTCATAGGCCAGGGGCTGCCCGTCAGATGGCAATGCGCGCGCATCTGGCGATACAGCGTTTTTGCATGCTTGTGCGTACCCTGATCTGCATACCGGTAGTTCAGAACCTCGATGCAGGTCTGACTGGCGTAGATAGCGTGTTCGAGAAAGGTGATGAGATATTCTTTGTCTTTGCTGCTGAGTTGTTGCATGTACACCTTTAGCACCTTCGTTCGAGGTCAAGTGTAGTGTGCCCATGCGAGCATCATTAGCAGCTCTGCTGACTGTCCGCAGACCGAAGTACCCAAAGGGTGGGTGATTCGGTATACCAGAATGCTGTTACTGGACATCGTCGGTCCTCGATTGTCGGGAAGGAGCTACTTCACTGTCGGCGCGCTGTCACTATTTCCGGAGTCGATGGACCCGTACTATAAGTTGAAGATGCCTCCTCAACCCAGACGCTCGACGCTCGGTACTGGCCAGGAACCCACTCAATCGTCGAGAAATTCGGCACTCCCTATTCCGACTGTCTCGCGGGAAAATGGGCTACTGCTTCTACATTTCAACTCCAATTACATACAAAGCCAGATGATCGTCGATGAGCCCGAAACGCTGGCTCTCGCTTATACGCGCACGATGATGGCATTCGAGATGTTCAAGCCTCGACCTCGCAGCATTGCATTGATCGGGCTTGGCGGCGGTTCCATTGCAAAGTGGTGCTATCGCCATCACCCAGCCAGCAAACTGACGGTCGTCGAGCTGAATCCACACGTCATCGCGGTAAGAGATGCGTTCAAGATTCCCCGGGACGATCGCAGGTTTCAGATACGTTGTGAAGACGGTGCGAAGTTTGTTGCGAAGACATCCAGGCGTTTTGATGTCCTTCTAGTGGACTGCTTCAGCGGGGATCATCTTCCCGAGGAGTTATGTTCGCTGAAATTCTACGCTGACTGCAAAAGGTGTCTGACCGCATCCGGCTTACTGGTCGTAAATCTCTGCGGCAAGTATCGGCGCATCCTCTCTCGTATCCAGAAGAGCTTTGGCACACAGGTGCTCCTCTCCACAGATGTCGACGGCAACACTGTAGTCTTTGCATGCAAGGGGGCATTGCTCTGGGCTGAACACCGGAGTGCGGATTCTCTCCGGAATGAACTTGGAAAGTTCGAGCGAAAGTATGGTCTTGGCCGAGCCATACCTCCCAGCGTCTAGGTGTCCCTGCCGGCGTTCGCATGCTGAACGTACCGCAGGCTATCTGCGATAACCCGGTTGAAACGGCCGCGCTGAGATAGTCGGAGGGTGTGTAAAAGGCAGCGCCTGACGCGGCGGCTATCGAGCGAGTCTTAAACTCACGACGGTCCAAGGGTCCCTCCTGAAGGCGGCTTATTCTTCACGATCATAGCCGCACTTGTCTGCTCTTGGATGGTATTGGAATAGGCGAGTTGCGCTGGATTTTCGAATGCACCTTTATAGATTTTCTGGAAAGCTCATATCTACTTAGTTCCTGCAGCCTCGCTCCCAGGAATTGGGCTAGCTTCACGACGTGTGCGGCAGCTCAAACTCTCTAAGCCCGGAACCAACTGCCCGGATCCTACGTACAGGTTGACATCCGACCCAAATAAGTGGGATGCTCGGGTCGGATGACGACCCAAGTATGAACGAGGATCGAATTGCACTGCTGCAGGGAACACTCGACCTGCTGATTTTGAAAACACTCGTGATGGGACCGTGTCACGGACAAGGTGTGGCACGATCCATTTTGCGCATGTCAGAAGAGGTGTTCTTCGTGGATCACGGCTCGCTTTACCTCGCTTTGCAGAGGCTCGAGGACAGGAAATGGATCAGTGCAAAGTGGGGCGTGAGCGAGAACAATCGGAGAGCCCGCTTCTATTCGCTGACGACGAAGGGCCGTGAGCGCATGGTGGAGAAAACGAGCGAGTGGGAACGGCTGTCACGAGCGATGGCGATGGTGCTCCGAGGACACGCCGGGGAGAGCGGTGAAGAGGTATGAGTGTGTTCAGGCGAAGCAGAAGCCGGGCTGATTTCACCGAGGAGATCAAAGCTCATTTGCAGCTTGAATCCGATGAGCTGAAGGATGAGGGCTGCAGTGAAGAAGAGGCAGAGCGACGAGCGAGGATAAATTTTGGGAATGTCGAGCGAGCACAGGAGCGCTTTTATCTAAAGGACCGCTCGGAGTGGCTGGAAGACCTGTGGCGGGACGTGAAGTTCGCCATGCGACAGCTTGCCAGGAATCCGGAATTTGCAAGTGTGGTGATCATGGTGCTTGCACTCGGCATCGGGGCAAGCACGGCGATGTTTGCGTTTGTGGATGCGGCACTGTTGCAGCCGCTGCCGTATGCGCGGCCTCACCAGTTGATGTCCGTCAACGAAAGCAGCGTACAGAGTTCGCGCTGGCCGCTACCGTATCCGGACTATGTGGACTGGCAGCTATTAAATTCTTCCTTTGAATCGCTCGATGTCTACAGCGGCACCGGCTTTCTACTGCATGCCCCTGGCGGTACGGAGCCAGTGCAGGCGGAGCGTGTGAGCGGTACATTCTTCAAGACCCTCGGTGTTCATCCCGTACTCGGGCGGGACTTTCTTCCAGGAGAGAATCGTGATGGCGGTCCCAATGTCCTGTTACTAAGTTATGGAAGCTGGCAGGACCGCTTTGGTGGACGACGCGATCTGATCGGTCGGACAGTGCATCTTGACGACGCTGCTTACACGATCATTGGCGTACTGCCGCGAAGCTTCGTCTTTGCGCCTGGAGGGAATGTCGAATTCTGGGTGCCGCTGAACCATCTTAGCGAGCACGAGAGAACACGTTCGTTTTTCAATTTCTGGGGAGTTGGCCGACTCCGTGATGGGGTCACAAGACAGGCTGCTGCAATCCAATTGAACACCATTTCCTTGCAGCTACAGAAGGAGTACGGCAGCCCTGACGGCCATCTGAGTGCCAGCGTTGTGCCGCTGTCAGAAGTGATCGTCGGTGACGTACGTTCTATTCTTCTGACGCTGCTGGCTGGCGCGTGCCTGTTGCTGGCGGTTGCATGCGTCAATGTGGGCAGCCTCGCACTGGTGCGCTCAGAGAGTCGGCGGCGTGAGATCTCAGTAAGGGGCGCACTGGGTGCGACACCTGCAAGGCTGGTACGGCAATTTGTTACCGAGGGACTGCTCCTGGCTTTTTTCGGGGATGTGGCTGGGATGCTTCTGGCGCTCGGCATCATCAGATTGCTGACGCGGCTCGTTCCGAAGGATATGGCAGCAAACATGCCGTTCCTCGGCGCGGCAGGCGTGGATCGTGACACGGTGTTGTTCGCGCTTGTGGTCGCGTCACTGGCCGCCCTGCTGCTGGGCGCGATGCCGGTGTTGCGACTTTCATTGCAGGAGATCCGAATCGGCCTGTCTCACGGAGATCGAGGAGCAACAGGCGCATCGTGGAGAAGATTAGGAGCGAACCTGGTCGTGGTGGAACTGGCAGCCGCGGTTGTGCTGCTGGCTGGTGCATGCCTGCTGGGTCGCAGCTTGTATCACCTGCTGCACGTACCCTTAGGTTTCAAGGCGGATCAACTCGCAACCATACGTGTGTCGATACCGGATAGCTCGAAGGACACAAACGAATCCTACAAAACGATCGCGCAGCATATTTCTGCGCTTCCCGGCGTGCAGGCAGCAGGAATGACGAACATTCTGCCAGTGCAGTGTGATTGCTCCTGGGACATAGTTCACTTTCCCGATAAGCCGGATCAGGGAGAAAGTAAGAAGCTCGAAGAACGTCACGTAAGTTCGGGCTATATGCCGGCACTCCAGGCGAGTCTGATACGCGGACGCTTCTTTACTGAAAGAGACACCAATGCAACACCACGCGTTGCCCTGATTAATCAATCGCTCGCGAAGACCTATTTCGCCGGTGAAGACCCTCTGGGAAAGAGGATCGCCGATGATGAAGATGGCAGGCCGGCTGTGTGGGAGATAGTTGGTGTTGTTAAGGATATTCATGAAGGCCCGCTGGATGTTCTTGATGGTCCTGCGGAATATTTTCCAATCAACCAGACACAGGACCATTCATTCACCCTGGTAGTGCGGACTTCGCAGGATGCAGGGTCGATACTAACGACGCTCGTCAAAGCGCTTCACGCAGTCGATCCGAACATTGGCGTCTCGGACGAAAGTACGATGTTGGGGAAGATAGCAAATACACAATCCGCCCTTCTCCATCGATTTTCTGCCTGGCTGGTGGGAGGATTCGCGGGAGTAGCACTCGTGCTCGGCGTGGTGGGCCTTTATGGAGTTGTCTCTTATTCGGTCGGTCAACGAACACGCGAGATCGGTGTGCGCGTAGCTTTGGGTGCGCAGCGCGGCTCGCTCTACCGGCTCGTGATGCAGCAGGCGGGATGGCTCACCCTCACCGGCTTGGGAATAGGTCTAGTTAGTTCAGTCGGAACTTCGTTGCTGATGCGAAACCTGCTGTTCCAGGTACAGGCATGGGACATGTGGACGCTGGTCCTGGTAGGTTTAATCCTTGGACTGGCCTCTTTGATTGCAACCATAATTCCAGCGCGTCGTGCAGCAACGGTGAACCCGGTGCAGGCATTACGCGCAGAGTAGGTGTCGTCTGCTGCAGATGGCTGCCAAGAGATTGAACAGGCACGCTGATAGGTAATAGCATCTGACCAGGACACGACGCGATCTGATGCAG
This sequence comes from Acidobacteriaceae bacterium, assembly GCA_963692885.1. GTDB lineage: Bacteria > Acidobacteriota > Terriglobia > Terriglobales > Acidobacteriaceae. The sequence goes on along the minus strand of OY843586.1, from coordinate 3,480,557 downwards.
CATGCCGATAGATGGGTCACGCTCTCATTCGAACAAAAATGGAAGACCGCAGGAGTCGAGACCGATGGGCCCATCTGCACACTCTTTACGAATCACTACTCGCCGACTATTAAAGATGCCAGGTTACACGCTAACTGTCGTGCTGACACTGGCCCTGGGGATTGGCGCTGCGACGGCAGTTTTCTCTCTGGCAGAAGGAATCCTGCTGAGGCCTCTGCCGTTTGCCGACCCGGCGCGCCTGGTGCAGATTGGAGATCACCTTGGTGGTCACGACGGCATTGGGGTAACGGCGCGAGAGATCGAAACCTACACGGCAACCACCACAGCATTTGCATCGGTCGGTGCATATACCGGCAAAGATTTTGAAACTCCGGGCAATGAGGGCGCCCATGCCGAAGTTATACCTGCAATGCGCTTGTCTGCTGAGGTTTTCCCTACGCTCGGCGTAGAGCCGTTGCTCGGACGAGTGTTCACCCGCGAAGAAGAAAACGCAAACAGACAAGTGGCCGTGATCAGCTATGCGACCTGGCTGAATCGCTTTCATCGCGACCGGACCGTCTTAGGAAAGACCATTGATCTGGATAGCCGTTCGTACACCGTGATCGGCGTGATGCCGCGTAGCTTCGAGTTTCCGGTGAACGTTGGGCGGCTGAACCATACTGAGTTGTGGGTTCCCTTAAGCCTGACTTCTGATGAGCGCGCAGAGGCACATGAAGGAGTGTGGGCTTACGAGATGGTGGCAAGGCTCAAAGACGGAGTGACCGTGCAACAGTCTGCTTCAGATGTGGATCGCGTAGCGCAGCTTACCGCGCGCAGCTTTCCTCCGAGTATGGCTGCCATCAAGATTCGTGGGGACGCTGCCTCACTCCGCGATCGAGTGGTTGGTAATGTACGGCCTATGCTGCATGTGCTGCTGGGCGCGGTAGGAATTGTATTGTTAATTGCCTGCGTCAACGTGGCCGGTTTGTTGTTGGTTCAGGCGATTCGACGTCGGCGCGAGTACGCCGTGAGGCTTGCACTCGGGGCGACTGCAGGAACGATTGTGCGTGATTCGATCGTGGAGGGGATGGTGATCAGCTTAGCTGGGTCTTTGTTTGGATTAGCAATCGCTGCTGGAGCTATCCGGCTGGTACTTCATCTTCTTCCTGAGTCGATGCCCCGGATCAACCAGATTGCGATGAACGGTCCGGTTATCGCATTTGCATTCCTGTTAGCGGTCGTGACAGGCGTCCTGTGCAGTCTTGCACCAGCATTCGCAGCGATGCAGACAGGTTTACTGGAGAATCTGAAGCAGAGTGCCCAGGGTACCTCCGCAACAGGCAGCCAGGCGCGCCTCAGGTCTGCTCTAGTGGTAGCAGAGATCGCAATAGCATTGATACTGCTGACTGCTTCGGGAGCGTTTCTTCGTAGTTACGAAAAGATGCGTTCAATCGATCCAGGCTTCGAGCCTGAGCACGTTCTGGTCGCGGGCTACCAATTACCTATCAATAGATATTCGACCTTTGCTTCGGTTGAGCTCTTTCACCGCGCGGTCGTTCAACAATTGGAGGGTAAACCGCAGATTACCGCAGCAGGGCTTACCAATAGTCTGCCCGCATCCGGATTCTCCGGGCAGGCAACCTACACCATTGAGGGCCAGCCGGTCGCAACATGGAAGCTGAGCTTCGCGAATTTCGGAACTGTTTCCGGCGACTACTTTCAAGCGATAGGGAATCCGCTGCTGGCAGGAAGATACTTCACTCGCAACGACAGGTCGAACACTCCTCTGGTCGTGATAGTGAATGCTTCGATGGCAAAGCATTGCTGGCCGGGCCAGAGTGCGATAGGCAAGCGACTGCATGCGGGGAATCCACGGAAAGGCTATCCGTGGGCGACAGTCGTTGGCATCGTGGCGGATACCAGTCTGGGTGCACGCGACGAACCGGATGCGGATCAATGGTATACGCCCGACGAACAGCCAGCCACGCTCTTCGGAAACAATGCCGGCGAGGCACTGCTGCAGCCCGCGGGTGGCTATCTTGTTCTCCGCTCACCGCTGCCGCCTGCACAGGTGATAGGAAGACTGCGGAGCACGGTCGCTGCGCTCGATCCATCTCTTGTACTAAGGGACGTTAAACCGATGGGCGAAGTAATGGCCAATGTGGAGGCGCCACGGAAGTTCAACACAGACCTGATCACCACTTTCGCCGGTGGGGCACTCCTGCTCGCAATTACCGGGATCTATGCAGTGGTCGCCTTTTCTGTGTCTCAGCGGACGCAGGAGATTGCCATCCGGATGGCCGTCGGCGAACAACGTGCGAGCATTGCGCGGCTCGTACTTCTTTCAGGCGGGAAGCTGGCGCTTTTCGGATGTGGACTAGGCATACTGGGTTCGCTGGCGGTGTCGCGAGTCGTGAAAGCGTTCCTGTTTGATGTCAGCCCCACCGATCCGCTGATTTATGCGGCAAGTGTAGCTCTTATGTTCCTTGTAGCATTAGTGGCCTCTAGCCGACCAGCCCTTCGTGCTGCATCGGTTGACCTTACCAGCGCGCTACGGACTGAGTAGGTTGTATGCGCCGGACTTCGCTTACGAATAGCCGGAATGTCCTGCGGTCATCGCTAGGCAGCTATTGTGCATCATTCGTGTCAAACCTAGACGACAACGGTTCGCGGGTGCTGGAAGTCAGCCTGAACCAGACTCGGAGTGCCCAGGAATGGTCTTAGCTGAGGTGGTTTAGATCTATCGCTGTCTGCATCTGAAGCGAGAGACTCGTAGAGACCGGCGGGGGCTATCCCAGAGTGCTTGTAAGTCTATGCAGGAGCAGTGACCGACCCAACAATCGGTCATTGCTCCTGCCTTTGCCAATAGATTGAAATCCGCCGGGATAATGATTAACTCAGCGTGTTCAGCTTCACTTCATTGACCGGGATAGAAAAAGTTTTCAGAGGCACAAGCGAAGCAGTTGGTTCGCGGATAGTTGTTACTGCTTTGAACTCGCAGGTTAGGAGTGTTGGTGTGATTGTCAGGACGCCGTAGCCGTGCGTCGATGAATCCCAGTACTTGATGTGTGGATTGGCCGCACGGATCACTGGATCAAGCAGGTTTGGCGCAATCCCCATCTGCTTGGCAGGAACGGGCGCACTTGGCAGTTCCAGAGTTGCTTTTATATCTTCTTCGAAATTCGCTGAGGAAATCGAACCGACCATCAACTCGACGCCTACCGGACTTTCAAAAGGATTGTCGAAGTCAGTCTTCAGATATCCTGCGAGGAAGGTATGTAGATCGCCAGTAATGGCTACGAAGTTTTTGATGTGGCCGTGTTTCACTGCGTTCAATATCAGGTTGCGCTCCTGCTGGTACCCGTCCCATTGATCCAGGTCGATGTAGACCGGGCCAAACTTCAACTGCATAAGCATCACTTCGTTTGCCCAGATTTTCCACGTTGCCTGTGAACCAGTTAACTGGTCAAGAAACCATTGTCGCTGCGTAAGACCCAGCATTGATCGACTCGCATCGCCCATCTCTCCGCAACCCAGCGAGAAGTACCGCTCGCCCACTATATTGCTTCCGCATGGGGGACCATCCCGATAGAGTCTCTCATCCGTAACGATCAGATCTACCAGCGTGCCGAAATTGAAATTGCGGTAGACCTGGATTGACTGCTCCCAGTTCTGGGACGCGTCAAAAGATACATCAGCAAGACCGTATTCGCTCCAGGCCTGGTTTGCTGCCTGCCGCAATGCGGACTGCGGAGTGGTTGCAGTATCGGGCGCAGTGTTATTGTCTGGATGAAAGTCCTGGTGACAATCATTCGCAAACTCGTGATCATCCCAGAGTTGGATGTACGCGAAGCTTTCATGGACGGCCTGCTGATCAGGGTCGCTGCGGTACACCTGGTACAGGTGCCGGTAATCGTCGACATTCTGGGGGATGACACCACCTGACGCGAAAGGCGGCACCTGGCGGGCAGCATTCGTCGCCGTTACAGTTTCATAAATGTAATCGCCGAGGTGAACAACATACTCAACGTCTTCCTGGGCCAGATATTTGAGGGCTGTGTAATACCCGTTGTTGTAGTCCTGGCAGACAACATAACCAAGCTTAAGCTGCGAGAGTTGAGCGTTAGCCGCCGGTAGTGTTTTGAAGCGGCCTGTGCGGCTCGGCACCAGGTTGTAGATAAAGCGGTAGTAGTAAAGGGAGTAAGGTTTAAGCACAGTACTCGCCACCGGCAATTTCACAGTGTAGTCAGACGCCATCGCGATCGGCGCGACGCCCTGGATCACGATCGATCCAGGCGCAAACGTAGAGTTGGAAGCGATCTGCCAGGCCACCATGCCGGCAGAGGGATTTCCCATTGCTGCCGGCGCTATGCGCGTCCAAAGCACAATGCCGTTCGGTTGCGGGTCGCCCGATGCGACACTCTGCGGATAGGTGGAGCTCTGTTGCTGCACAGTGAAATCAGGATCTAAAGCGAACAGTTGAGAAACATCGTCCACACTTAATCCTGAACTCTCTACGTCCCCGACGACAGGAACCTGGTTAGGATAAGGCTGCCCGCCAAGCGTTGCCCCTACAAGCTTGCGAATGGATGTAGTCCACGCTACGGCACTTACCGTGGCCGCTACATGCATGAAAGTGCGTCTTTGCATAAGAATGCTCTCCTGATCATCGGACTTCGCCAGCTATTTCTGAGCAGGCCTTCATTATTCCTGCTTCAGCTATTGAGCACCATGATTGTCACAGCGCGATGAATCCCTGGTATTTGCTTTTGGCAGTGTGATGAAGCCCCACGCCGAAAGCTGTGCGCAGGGATTGCTGAAGGTGAAGTCATCGAAGGAAGCTATCTTGAGCCCGACACACGAAATGGATCAGCCTATCTTGATGCGGTGGCATTGCAAATGTTTCGGAAATGGCATCGCTGTGCCTACGACTTTCTTCTCCGCCTGATGCGCATGCTGGTTGATGGCCTGTTTGAGACGCTGGCGTCGGGATCAAGAATCACACGAACCACGGCCAAGATAAGTAGTCCTGTCACCAACGTAGGCATTCAAGAGGCCGCCATTCACCCCAGGCTAACCGTTGAGTCGGCTGTTCAGGAAGGTTGTTTGGCGGGCGTCAAATCCCAGGCTTGGTTAGAAGGTTTTATAAACAACGTCTGGCGCAGGCTGATTAAGTACCACAGTAATAACTAGTCCTGCGAGAGCCAGTATAGATGTGTAGACAACAATAGCGTACCGATTAGTGAGGACTGGACCATCCTGAGACCTGATTGATAGCAGTGCCGCGCGTATTTGCTCCCATGCTTCGAATGCCACAGTTGCGGACAACCAGACTGTCGTCCAGACGGCCATCCACTGAACCGCATTAAGTGCATAAAAGATGCCGTCGATCTGCTTCCAGTCAGCCCAGAACCAGAAGAGGGTGAAGGCAAACCAGCTGAAGGTAAGACCGCGTCCAAGGGCCACATAAATGGACTGCGCTGTAAGTTGCTTATAATGCTTTCGTCCTAATGCCCGCGTCAGATTAATCTGCCACAGTTTGTTCATCGCGACTCCGCCACCCTGAAGCACGCCAAACAGCGCAAATTCCGATGTGCGTCCGTGCCAGATTCCTACCAGGAAGAAGGTTACAAAGAAGCAGAAGACTCCAAGGTAAGGTTCGATCGAAGGAGAACTGATGCGACGCATGAGGAAAAGCAGCAGGGGATTGTAGACGTAAGTCTTCAGCCACAAAGACAAAGTGATGTGCCAGCGATTCCAGAAATCAATGAACGAAGATGCTGAGAATGGACGGTTGAAGTTCTCAGGCAATCGTAAGCGCATGAGACGAGCGATCGCGATCACGATGTCGATGTAGCCAGAGAAGTTCGCGTACAGGAAAAATGGGTAGACTACACAAACACGAAAGGCGGCAAAGAGCCGGGCTGAAACTGGAAGTGGCTGCGCAAGCTCGGTAAGAGCATCCTGCTGGATTGCGTGCAGCAACATCGCAACCACATTTACTTTGAAGAAGCCAACGACGATGCGGCTTAACTGGCGTCCGATGTCATCCCACCCGAGCTTGATGGATTCGTCGGCAAACTGATCGTGAGCGAAGTCGTCATACCGCTGAATGGGACCTGAAACGAGAGTGGTGAAGTTGAGCAGGTAAGTGAGGTATGCGGTAGGGCCGATCTGTCGACGCTCATCGCCGTGTCCAGACTCGATGAGCAAGTGCAGAACGCGGAAGAAGATATAAGATAGACCCAGTGTAAGGTAGGGGAAGTGGAGAAAACTGGCTTCCGAAATAAAGCTATATCTCTTCAGCCAGATATAGGTCGCAATCACTGCGAGGATGACGCCAACCGCGGTCTTTGACCAGCCTCGCTGGGCTAACGAGATACCAATGTATCCCAGCAGAAGAAAGCCTGCCATGGGAAGCAGGTATGAGAAGCTGAAGTACGGCAATAACAACCCAATGAAGCTGAGGCTGGCAAACAAGAGAACGCCGGTCCTCCATCTGGCTGAAGACCGTAAGTTCGAGAGGATAGCGGCCAAAAGCCCAAATCCAATAAAAGCGAGGGAAGCGGAATCCATACCTATTGAACTCCACCAGTCAGCTGCTGCGTTTCACTTGTGGACCTGGTATCCCTGTTCACCGCGAGAGATGGGACACTTCCATTCGTAAGCTCTTTGGCAATAATCCGCGCGAAGAGAACCTGGCCTGCCGGTTCCAGGTGTTGATCGACGGGATAAAATGCATCGTGAACGCTCGGTTTATTCTTGAAGTCATGAAGAATGTCGATGTAAGTGCCGCCATGCTTCTCGACAATTGCTTTGACCTGATCGCCAAACGCATAGGGGTTTAGTCCAGCGGGCACGGATCCGGAAGCAATCATGACTGCCTGCGCATGACGCGGTAAAGCCATCACTACAAAAGGGCGACCGGCAGCGTGCGCGCGGGCCGCCATATCTGTCACGGCAGCATCAAGAAGCTGTAACTTGCTGCTCCAGGACGCGTCGGGTTTCGCTTCGATTGAAGGTGTGTATTCATCCGTACCGGTAATTGAGTGAGCGAGATAGATGCTTTGGCTTTTATAGAGCAAATGCTGCAGCATGAAGAAGCTTCGAAAGCGGTCGCGTAGTGCACCGACGACATCATGCTTCCTGTCGTATTCGGCACGAATGCGAGGCAGGAGACCGCGGGGGGTGGTAGTACCTGCTTGCATGGGCTTGGCACGTGGCGCCTTGTTCAGGGATGCGTCGGTTGCATGCAGAATATCCCACGGCGTAAGCGTCCATAAAATGAGGTCCGGGTTTGCTGATAAGGCTTCTGGAAAGCGTTTGCGAATATTCGGAAGAGGCGACGAATCCATGCCTTCGTCATAGACTTCAACCTTCCTGCCTGTCGCCTTGGTAAGCAGGCCTGGCAACCGCCCTGCAAATGATTGATCGAGCGGAGACGTCCAACCTTCCGCCATCGATGAGCCGACTAGCACGATGCGATAGGTACCAGGTGCCTTCGCCTGGTAATCCCCATCCGCCCGATCGCCCCTCTCATTGAAGTGGTACGTTACCCATCCTGACTCAAGTGTTTTTAGTCTGCAGGTACAGTTTGGGCGCCCCTTGACGACACCGCTTCCGTCACTAAGATCGAGGCAGACATTTACAGGATGCTCCTTGAAAAGCTCGCGGGCAACAATCTCCACAGCACCTACAAAAAGAAGGAGTGTGAGCATGCTTACGAGAGCCAGCTTCATCCAACCACGCGGTTTGCTCGCCCTCGCAAAACGTGAACCAGCGCGGTCATTTTCCGGGTTGGGGATCGTAGTTCTTTTCGCCTGGTCAGTTCGCCCTAGGTTCATACGAACTGGTCCTCTCTCACTGGAAAGCCGCTGGAAACGACCTTCATAGGCGCACTATCAATCAGCGCTCCGCGCACCGTAAACTCCCATGAAGTAAGTCCAGCACCATCCTCAGCAACCTTGGTAAAGCTCAGCTTGGAGTAATGGTCGACTACGAGCTTGTTGCGCTCAGTCGGCCGATACGTGCCAATGATCTTCTCGATGCCCGCCGCGCCCGCCCGTGCGACCATTTCTTTGAGCACCATGTGCTCTACCTTTCGACCAAGAACCCGGCAGCTCATGAGCCAGGTGTCGATCTCCCAAACCTTCGGCTCGTTAGGACGACAGATGACGACACTGATCATCCCGTTATCGCCGAAGATGTCTGCCAGCCTCACTTGCAGCGTGAAGATATTCGGATCCGCTTCCACTTCTGCGATCTCAGGATCGGTATAGCGCCGAGTCGTAAGGTTGTACTGGTTTGATTTGTTAATCAGCTGCACGATGCGAGCTCTTCCCATCGCGTCGAATGGTTGAAAAGTAATCGTCATGTCGAGTGAAGCAAGGTAAGCGTCAACACCGCCGACCTGCTTTTGTAACTCTGCTCGTTTTGCATTGTCCTGGTAGAAACCGGCTCGTTTCAGGTCTTCCGCGGCAAAAACGACTGCCTCGAAGTAGCCTGCAGCCGCGAGCGTTCGAGCATAGGACGCTGGCTCCTCAGGCAGCTCAGGAACGGCAACCTGGGGCAACAGGGTACGCACCAATCCGCGCTCCGCTGGGTTATCGTCAAGGAACACCATCGCGTCAAGGCCAAGAGATAGCTCTTTAGCGATGGCCTGGATGTTTGTCGCCTTGTCATTCCAATTCGCCTGGAAGACCGCGATGTGATCAAGTTTCAATAACATCTCTGGATGCTGCTGGAAGGGTTGACGGGCAACTTCGTCGGTGTTCTTGGAAGAGACGGCGATGACAACACCACGCTGGCGCAGGTCAAGCGCCATGCGCTGCACTGCAAGGTGCGCCTCGCCAGTTGCGTCTCCCTGCGCTATCTTTATTCCTTCCAAGCCGTCGTCCCCGATGACACCGCCCCAGACAGTGTTATCAAGATCGAGAATAAGCACGCGCCGGCTCTTGCCACGCAGCGCAGCAACTACGCGTGCTACATGGTCGGAATAAAGCGGTATAAGTTCGTCAGAGAATGAGAACTTCGCCATGTTCCAGAGCTGTGTGTTGTGCCAGGTCGCCAGCCCCACGGTGCTCGCGATTCCGGCGACATCTAGAAGAACATCTCCGGAATTAAAAACGTATGCTGCGAGTTCACGATTAATCTCGCAAATTAGATTTCGGAGGGTTCCAGGTATAGCAGCGTCGAGACTACCTAACAAGGTTTCAGGCGGCGGTGCAAATGTCTGGAAGATGCATACTGCATTTGAATTTGCCTTGATGCCATCGCGCAGCGCTCGTAGATAGCCAACTGCACCTTGGACAGTCGCCAGGGCTGCATCCGGATCGCCCAGCGAAAGTTTTAACGGCAAGGCGCGATAATCGAGGGCAAAAAGGACCGCGTCAGGCTTGGCGCTGTTAACTTTCGAATCCGGTGTCAGAGCTTCCTGCGCCACCTGGTCATAGGAGGGTCGAATGATCTCAAGCATCAAACCATGACGAAATCCAGTTGCCTTCAGAGCTGGCACGATCAGATCAATCGTGGAGTTGCTAAGCACCGCGAGCTTGAATGGCGCTAGGGCAGTGGCCAGCTTTTGTTCTGAGCCGGTATTGTCTACACACTTTGCCAGCTTTGTAAGCTGGTTCGTGTTGAGCGAGTAGTTAGCCAGCGCCTGTAGACCATATCCAATCCGGTCTGTGGATTTCGAGATATTCCTGACTCGCTCATTAAAGTCATGAGGGGCAGAAGGGAGCCATTGCAGCTCGGCAAACAACGTATCCACTGATTGTCTCCGGTTTTGCAAGTTGAGGTTTGTTTTTAGTCGTCCGGCGAGCTACAAACAAGGCGCTCGCCGGACCCATATGGGTACGATGCTGCCGCCGGATGAATCAGAGGTAAATAAACCTGAACGGTCTCACTCCTCATACAGAAGAGGGTTGTTCTAGGTCTTCGACTTAATCAGCCGGGCCAGATCATCGACATTCTGAAGCCTGCCCATCTCGGCGGTTGTAAACTTAATCTTGAAGGCTTTCTCGATAGTAATGATGAGCCGGATGTGAGTCAGGCTGTCCCAGCCGTCAACGTCTTTGGCGGAAAGTTCCGGCGTCACTTGAATCGTGTCATCGTCAAACACATCGCTAAATATCGGTGTAAGTCGCGAATAGATTTCTTCTGTTTCAACCATGTAAAACCATCCCCAAGTCTGCTGGAGCCCAAATTTCATTAGCCACTTAAATTCAGCCAGCCTGAAGGTAGTTCGCGAGCGACGCGAATAGGTTAATTACCTTTATGCGAGACTAACATAACTAGAAACTGATCAAAGCGGAATTCGCGCATCTTTTGGTACTTTGATCAGCAATCTGCTCTTTTAGTTCACCACAGGATCAATAAATCCGGGCTTGAACTAACCCGTGATGCCGAGTTGCGGGCAACCAAAAGCTTTGAACACGCATTCCGATTGCAATGAGTCGCCTCAAGAGGAGGAGCGAGGCCAATCCTCTTCCTGAATTCATAGCTGTCAAATTTCTTTAACTCTCTTACTCAAAGAAGTAGGGCACGGTCCAATACTGAGGGGGTAGAAGTCGAGGCTTCTACTTAGCTCCGAACATTGGGTGCTGCTCAGCATGTTGGCTCAGCGAGTTCGCACGCCGGGAGCCACCACGGTCCTGTAGGAGTCAACCGTTCCAAGATTATCATTCCACAGGAAGGTGTTAATTTTCGTTTTTGCGGTAGCGTCGATTACTGCCGTTGCAGTGTTCGTGATTTCAAATCCATCCAGAGTCAGACTGACGCCATGATTTTCAAAGACCGGCTTGGTGTCTGAAACCGCGCCATTCACCTTGGGGCTCTCAGCATTAGCGGAACCGCCATAAAAATGGACGGGCCCATTAAGCGCATCGATCAGAACCATGGGCGTCTTGCTATCAGTGGCGCCGTTGCCTTCCATGTAAACGTTAAAGAAAGCAACCCCCAATGTTCGACCTCCGCCAATCATGTGAATGTCTGGCAAACCCTGGCCAGGCTGATTGAATGTAGAGTTATAAAACGCGATGGAGCGAACATTTTCTTTATGACTGCCAATAGTCAAGGGCACGCCGCCGGCTTTGGTCTGATGAAGATTGCCGTTGCTTACGCCTTGGATGTCATCAAACTTTGCGCCACAGCAGGCACTGTCTATATGCCAGCCGTCGCCGTTGTAATTACCGCCATAGATGCGCGTGAAGCTGCTTTCATCAACTACATTCCGTATGTGGACCACGCCATTTGTGAAGACCGCGTCCTGATTGTTGAAGGCTGAAAATCCTTCTGCCCGGACATAAACGCCGGCTGGATTGTCGTCCGTACAGTAGATCGAATCCATTTTTGCTGTACCGCGAGCTGTAAGACCCATCCTGTCGCCGCCGCCTCCTGGCTGATTGCCGATCAGCGAGGTACTACTGTATTGACGTATGCCGCAACTGGTGCCGTCCCGCAGGTCCCATGTCCACACGGCCGAATCCGGCAACAGCAGCGAGACACCCACCTTGGCAGCCACCTGCGACGTGCTTCCTAGATTGATCTGTTGGGACATTCTCTGAACGCCTGTGAAGCCGCTAGCGTCGCACACTCCGCCTCCAGCGTGAACGACAGCAGCAATGCAGGCATTGATCTTGACGCTCGCGTCATCGCCGGGAAGGGAAGTTGCGTCAACACGGTGGCTCTGAGCAGAGATTGGTAGGGTGATGCAAGTTATGGCTAAAAAGATGAGCGAACGCATGAGTCTCCTCCAAGCAGAACCATAACAGCTAAGCTCGGGAAGGTAGGACGTCCTCTGCAGTGATGAGCGTAAAGCTCAGAACGAATCTTCAATGGAAATCGAAGCTCTTTAACAATCGTGTAACACTGCCGCTTGTTCACAATGTCGACTCGAAAACTTTACCAGCAAAGCTACTTGGACTCTTTCTGATCACACGCAGGAACAACATTCAAGGAAGGACGGCCCGCGGGAATGCTCGCAGATTGGCGAGCCGGGCAACCGCGAGCCGATCAAAAAGATCGTAACTGACTCAACGTTGAAGTGTAGCTTCCACAAGTTAATTGGTGATGCTGCACATAGTGCTTCAAAGAAGATCGTTCGCGCAAGCATTTATGTTTCTTTAGCTGACCCACTTGCTTGATCCTCTGTGTTCGCGGGGCCACTCTGATGTCGCCGGTCTTCGCAATTCCTCCATACGACCTACTGTCTGGGCCTCGCTTACGGCCACCGCCCCGTACACAACGTAAGGCCTTGAGGCTTTTAAGAATGTACTTCAAACACAAACCCTGAAGCTGATCTAATGGCGGTGGTGACTTCGACCAGCAAAGGCGTGTCAGGAACTCCATTTTGTGGTCATCAGTCGGCCGCCTAGCTCCATCTGGGATCGCCACTGTGGTTCCTAAAGCCAAAGAAAGGTGACCTCTACTCGCAGATCAAAGATCCCCAGCGGAGTCCCCGTGACGATGATTAACCTTGTAGCCCTCTTTCCAGAGGCGCAGTACAAAGTGCGCAATGAGGAGCCCTGCTCCCGCATGGAAGCCTCTCTCGACGCAGAACTGTTGGAACGGCGCTTCATTGAAGGAAGGAACATCTTGACGAGCTTGTTACGTTAGCCCGGATGCACCAGGGGGGCCAGTAAGCCCGTGACAGCGTTGGCGATCTGTTCCGCCGGTGTTCGTTCGGGCGAGTCGATCCAGTCCCTTGCGGCACCGTACAGACCCCAACTCACCGTGTTCGCCAGAGTTTGCTGAGACACCTTCCAGTCTGCCGGGTAGTGGTTCAGGCCTTCTATCACCATGCCACGAACGACGGCGATGATGGCCAGTTCCATATAGGGGTCCAAACGTGGCCGATGCTCGTGACCGTGACCGAGCACGCTGAGCATGAAGTCGGTAATGCCCAGAAAGATCTTTCGAAGGGCAGAGTCACACGTGCCGTCGAAGGAGACCGCCCGCTTCTCGAGAAGATCAGCAAAGCGGGCGCCCGTGGTGCATTCAAGGAGCGCGTATTTATCAGGGTAATGCGCATAAAAGGTGGCCCGGTTGACGGTGGCCGCGTCAGTAACATCTCCCACCGAGATCTCCGCAAACGTCTTTTTCGCCAGGAGCTGCATAAGGGCATCGTGCAAGAGCTGCCTGGTTCGGCGCACCCGGGGATCAAGGCTTTTACTGAGATCGTTCACTTTACCAGTCTACGCCTAAACAACTTTTATTGTTTACGGAACAGATGTTGCCAACTGTGTATACTCTGAGACATGAGTGGGCGACAGTTGTTGCTTTTTATGACTGCGGGCGCCTGCTTGGTTTTCCCATGACTTCAACGCTCTTCCACACTGGCCGGCTTGTTCAGAAAGGACATTGCTCATGAAACTTGCTTCCACCGTCGCACGATACCTGCTTGGTCTCGTTTTCCTCATCTTCGGGCTCAACGGGTTCCTGCACTTCATTCCAACTCCGCCCCCTCCAGGACCTGGGGGCATGTTTATGGGAGGGTTGTTCCTGTCCCATGAGCTTCTGGTCATCATGGCGCTGCAGGCGCTCGGCGGCCTTCTGCTGCTTGTGAACCGTTTCGTACCACTCACGCTGGTTGTGCTCGGAGCCATTACCGCCAACATCGTCCTGTTCCACGCCTTCATGGCCCCGAGCGGCTTGCCAGTCGCCCTTTTTGTCTCCGTTCTACTCGTGCTCACGTTCTGGAACGTGCGTGATGCCTTCCAGTCGATCTTCCAGGCCAGCTATCACACCGCATCAGTACCTGAACCCCGAGGTATCCATGCTTGAACTGAAATCACTCGATACGATTGCCGGCGCGGACATAGGCTGGCTCAAGGCAAAACATCACTTCGCCATCGGTCGGTTCGGCAACCCTGACCACAAACCAGTCGGCAACCTGTATGTCCTCAATGATGACCAAATCGCTCCTCACACCGGCTTTGATATGCACAGCCATGCCGATGTCGAGATCGTCACCTATGTACGAGCTGGCGTTGTGTCCCACAGGGATAGTCTAGGCAACGAAGGACGCATCGAGACCGGGGATGTGCAGGCCATCAGCGCCGGTACCGGTATCCAGCATGCGGAGCACAATCCCGGCGATGTGCCCACAAAGATTTTCCAGCTTTGGCTGAGGCCGCGCGTCGCAGGACACGCTCCGCGTTGGGGCACGCAGTCCTTCCCGAAGTCTGACCGCGCGGGCAACTTCATCACCCTGGCAAGTGGACGGGGAACGGCAGGCAGCCTGGAACTCCGCTGCGATGCTGAGGTCCTTGGCGCGTCTCTCCTCGCGGGGACAGTAACGAACTACGACTTCGGGGCAGGCGACCTTGGCTACCTTGTCGTCTCTTCCGGCGCCGTGAAGGTCAACGACGCACACGCAACGATGGGAGAAGGGATCGTTCTGCGCGAGGAAGCGACCATCCGCGTAGAAGCCTTGCAGGATACCGAACTCGTGCTTGTCATCACATCGCCCGAATGAGGACTCAGTTTCAAGGAGAGACAAGCTATCCCGCGCCTCTAGAGCGGCCGTGGCCTATTGGACCGGTTCTTCGAGAACGCAGTGTTGCAGCCAGATTGTCGTATGATCGGTCGACATCAAGTGATGCCCGATTACATCAGCAAGGAGATCATGGCAGACAAGATAACACTCATCGTAAACTTCCGAGTCGGCGAGCCGATCAGGCCGATATTCCTGGCTTCGCTGCAGGAACTCTTCACCCACATTGTGAAGGAGCCGACGTTCGTCGAAGCATCCTTGATCCAGGATGCGAGAAACCCGGACATCATCGTGAACTACGAGGTTTGGAACGAGACGCCGGAGTCCTTCATGCAACAGCAGATGACCCGGCGCTACCGTGAGGCCTTCGAGAAGTTGATCGCGGACCTCAAAATCGAGCGTACGCCGATCTGGTATTGATCCATCGCAGAGTGGAAACGGCTCACATAGATTTGGCTTGCTGCGTTCCACAAACCGCTCGCGGACTTCCAGCATGCCACCGCGCCTAACGGAGGTCTCGTTGGTTTCTTCACGCGCTAACTTCCGCCTGCTGAGCCGAATAGGCCTGTGATCCCGACCACGACTTCTCTAACCGAAAATACGAGGTCCCTATGCGCCGCCTGCTCGCCCTTGAATCCAGCCCCCGAGGTTACTACTCCGTCTCCCGCAGACTCACATAGACCTTTTATTGACGACTGGAAAAACGCGCATTCCGGTGGAACGGTCGCGGTCCGCGATCTGATGAAAACAAACCTGCCGTTTGCTGCCTTGGATCATGGGTGCGTATACCCCCGCTGAGCGGCACTCCCCTGAAATCAAGCAAGCCATGGCAATTTCCGACAATCTACTGCCGAGTTGATGGCGGCGACCATATTGTCATCGGGACGTCCATGTACAACTTCTCCATCCCAGCAAACCTGAAGGCCTACATCGACCATATCGTACGGGTAGGCGTAACCTTCGGCCCAAGCTACGAAGGTCTGATGAAAGGCAAGAAGTTTTTTATCACTCTGGCTTCCGGTGGTGTGTACACGCCTGGAGCCCAGACGGAGTCGTACAACGTCGCCATCAGCTACTTCAAACAAATTTTCGGTTTCGTCAGCATTACAGATGTAAGCGTGGTACTTGCAGGGGGAACAGCAGCCGTCGATCTTGGCAAGACAACGATGCCGGAGTTGCTCAGCCAGTTTGAGCCGTCGGTCGCGCAGGTTGCGAAAGCCTGATGTGGCGGCTGGCGGGACAAAACGCCGGCTCACCTCAATAACTCGAGTGGGACAGAAGCATGCCACTCTCTTCCATTTGTAGGCAGATCGTTGGATTGGGCAAGCCAACAGAACGTGGCTACCAGTTCAGACTGCGAGTCACGGGGATGACCCCCATGCTATTACAGTTCACGGAGTTGACGCGAATGACACTCTTGGTGCGAGCCATACCTCGTTCCGAGGTATCAATCCAAGGAATCCTGGGCGCAGAAAGACTCCGAGGGCACTTAGCACCTTCCAAACCGATCCACTGCCCGCGCAACTCGCCAAACCCGCGGCTACGCAACAATGGCGAGAGTTGACCGGCACACCCTATGGAGAGAAGTACTACACTCGATGATACCTTCTGCGCGGAACAGATCTTCTTCGGCATAGAGATGCTGCAAGGGAAATGGACTATCCACATCTTATACGCGATGCGATCTAGATCAGTACGCCTGAGCGAACGAAGGCGAGAGATTCCGCCCGCGTCAAAGAATGCGGTCAACTCCAGCCTACGTTCTCTACAGGCTGCCCATGTCATCGTTCGAAGAGACCTGAGCAGTAAAGTCCTCCATGTAGAATATGAACTCGTCGAGCCCATGCGGATGCCCTCGGGCACGTTGCTAGATCTTCTCGCGGAGTTGGGTGGTTCGTACGCCTATTAAGGCTCGGGGCAGAAGCCGCGTCAATAGAGCCGCCCGAAGACCTGAAACCGTAATGTATGGTCTGCCGCGCGACTGCAAGGGCAACTTTGGTAGAGAAGACAAAGCTGCGGCAATGTATACGGCCTTTGATGGGAGCCACGTGCTCCTGGGGCGTGGGGTAGTCCAGGCTGCTCTGGGACAGCGCGCAATTGTACTCCTCGCACTCGATCGCCATGGTTGAGCGCGTCGTCGTCGTCGGAGTGAGGAACGAGCTGGCGTCGAGGCAGTCATCCCGCAGCCCGGCCGTGGAAGCTCTCCAAGTGTTCGTTCTGCGTGGACCGCTCGGCTTGATGTGGCTCAGGCCGATCTTCCGACTCTTCGGCCCAGCCCAACATACGTCGAATGTGAATTCCGGCGCATTACCTGAACGTACGTCTTCCGGCAGCCCGCCCTTCGATCAGCCGCTCCAGAACGCGGGTCACATGTCTGTTGCCAAGACTCGCGTCCGTTTCCAGGGCCAGGCACTCCCGCGTGTGCGCATCCACCACGCTGAGGATCCGCACCAGGCGTCCGATCGCCAATTGCGTCAGTCCCAGAATGATCAAGCATCGTTTCACCGCCACCCCAAGTACGGGAGCGACAGTGTTGAGAATCGTTTCGCTCGGAGACGATGTCCCATCCGGGACGACCCGCTGAAATCCCATAGACATTTACCCGCATCCGCACGCCAGCGGCTTCTTTCAAACGACCCTATCAAAACTGCCCCCGGCAGTCTGCTCACCAGGTCCAGCTTCTTGCGCGGGGCAGCCCTAACAGGATGCTAACGTTTGTCAGGACGAACGCTCGCCTCTGGCAGTTCGATGAGCGTATTAGCCGGTCCTCGTCATTTCAGACGCCTGACTATTGCTTCCAAGAAGCGGACCTCCATGCACTCATGCGGCTTATTTCGACTATGGAGATCCGAGTTTTGTTGCTCGCCGGGCCTTTAATGTAATATTGACGAGCCTCCGTCAGGGCAATCAGTTCTGACCTGATGCCTTGTCCCTTCTTCGTAAGGACGAGCGTATAGGGCGTCGGTCGGAGGCATTGTCACCGCGTCGTACAAGCTCCTTCTTTTCGAGTTCGTCGATCAGCCTCACCAGATTGCTCGGAAACATCCCCAGAGTACTCCCCAATTCGCGCTGAGTCAGGCCATCCGCTGCAGAGATCGCCTTGAGCACGCCTACATGCGCGAGCCGAAGACCAAGAGGATCAACCCGCTTCCCGAAGGAACTCTGCGCATGGGTCCAACCTGCGCGATCAAAAGAGCAAGATCGCCCGGGGAATCAGCTTCCCGATTGCGTGGCGGAAACGCGGCCTTCTTTTCCAACATAGATATATAATATAACCGTTATTAGATGTAACGCCGCTCTGGATTTTTGATCTTCACACAAGGTGCCGTTATGGAAATTGCAAAATGGATTGTGGCGCTGGTCGCCCTGTTTAACTTCGGCGGCTACGTCGCCGACTCAGTGATCCCGTTTACAGCGAAGCAGCACATCCACAATCCACGCTGGCCGCCCCACGCGAAGTTTCACAACGGCCAAAGCATGCTGCTGGGCGTCGGGTTGGGGCTCTACTCGTTATTTCTCCTTTTCGGGACAGCCCCGCTGACTTTCCTGCATTTCATGCTTGCTGCTGTCGCAGCTGGGCTCTACTTCGTGACAATGCTCCTTTCGCCTTTGTTTCCCGGAGCGGCCTGGAGCGATCCTGAGTTTACAAGAGAGAACGGATCGGTTATCGGGATGCACCCTCAGCTCTTCGTGGGGTTGTTGGTCTGCCTGATTCTTCTCATGGCATGCGGGTATGCGTTTGTGAAGCACTAAGATTTTGCGGAAAACATAGAGCGGAAGAAACCGGACTGAATGAACAACCACCGAGAGCCCGATTATCCCACCCACGAGATGTTTCTCAATCGATGGTCGCCTGAGCCTTCACGAATGGACGCATCACAAAGAGGAACTCCTTACCATATTGGAGGCTGGAACTTTGGGCAGCGTCGTCGTACAACTCACAGCCTTGGCGCTTTCTTTATGCCTTGCGTGACACCTCTGTATGGAGCGCTTCCTGGATCTCCTTGTGCTGTTGTTCGCGACACTTGGCTGCACCGTCGTATTGCCCTTTGCGACCGAGACCTACCTTCGGCTTCCCGCATGGTTGGGTGGTGCTTTCGTGCTGATTGTTTCTACCCATTCATCGTTGCCGCAAACTATCAACTTTGGAAAAGAAAGAGCACGAGCAGAAGGGCCACAAAGGAAGCAAGTGACCCCTACGCAAACAGCGAAGAGCTTTGTACCCGGTCTTTGGCGTTCTCATGGCAGCCAACTGCTCTGTTGCCGCGAAGCCTGTTTCTAGTCGAGATGAATGACGACTTTACCGACGCTTTTTCCGGACTCCGATGCCTCGTGAGCCGCGACAATCTGATCGAATGGGAACCGAGAAGCGATGGTTGATTTGAGCCAACCCTCTCTTAGGCCTACTGTGGTTGCCGCAATCGCGCTCTCATGCGCCTCCCCAGACATCATGTATACGTTCACAAAACGGATTGTTGCGTCGAGCATCAGGAGAGGCAGAAACGGGATGGTTGGTTCTGGCTGAGTATCCGAGGAGTACGTGGAAATCACGCCGCCCACTTTGAGGAGCTTGATGGAGGAGGCAAGTGTCTCGCCGAAGGCAACATCAATGATCCTGTCTACGGCTGGAGCGCTTGCCGTGCCCGTCGTCTCCTGGATGCGAGCCACCACATCTTCTTCGTGCCGGTTGATCACAATATCCGCACCCGCGCCGCCAGCCACGAGCGCTTGCTCGGGACGGCTGACGGTTGTGAAGACCCTTGCGCCCGCTGCCTTCGCGAACTGGATAGCATGGGCACCGACAGCGCCCGCGCCTCCGGTCACGAGGACCGTTTTACCTTTCACCGGGCCATCCGCGAAGACGCAACGATGCGCCGTCAAGGCCGGAACGCCAAGGCATGCGCCCATTTCGAGCGAGACGTTTTCCGGGAGTTTGATCGCATTCGCGCTTGGAACGACGACGTACTCTGCGGCACATCCAGACTTCCCCGCAATCAAAGCTTCGTAAATCCAGACTCGCTGTCCGAGTCGGAAGGCGGAGACGCCCTCACCTACTTCTTCGATCACACCGGCTCCATCCTGGTGAGGGACCTGCCGCGTATTTCCGGGGAGCAGAGGAACGCGTGCCCGCCGCTTTGTGTCCGATGGATTCACACCAACTGCGTGCACTCTCACCAGAACTTTGCCGGGTTCTATGGCCGGTTTCGCAAGCTCCCCGACGATCAGCACATCCCGCGCGCTTCCGTTTCGCTCGTACCATGCAGCTCTCATGACAGATCCTCGTGTTTGTGACCAACTTCCTTAAATGATGGTTTTTGACAAGTGCTACCGACTTTTTGCGCCGGTCAACCGAAGTAGCGCCTCCGTGATTGGGTGTGGCAAGGCATACTCTTCCGCTAGCTGGCGGAAGAGTCCAAGGTCTTTGGCTGGGATCGGGGACGCGTTGATGACATGCTTTTTCTCAGCGATGGCCGCCCCGTAGCTGCGATAAATTGGCGATGGAAAGAGTGTCTCCGTGAGCATCTTCACCGCAGCCTTTGCATCAACACCCGCACTCTCCGCAATGGCAAGGCCCTCCACCAGGGAGCGGGTAGCCGAGATGATGAGGAAATTCCCGAGTTGCTTGATCACCGTGGGAATTCCTGGCTGTTCTCCCATATCGAAGAGTGAAGAGCCGCCCATAGCGGTAAGCACGGGCTTTACGCGGTTCTTTGCGTCCAAGGGAGCGGCATAGGGAATGGCCAGCTGGCGTGCTGCGACTGCCTCAGGACGACCGAAGACCGGGGCCTCCACATACGCTGAACCATGGTCTGCATGCAGCTTTGCCAGCCTCTTCGCGGCTTCTGGCGATCCGGTACACATACCGATATGGATTCCACCGACCATGCGTGCAAGGAAGGCAGGGGTCACAAGACTTTCAGTTGCGTCAGAGTCCCAGAGGACCGACACAACGATACGATCCCTATCCGCCAGCTGCAAAGGATCACTTGCTACCTGCGCACCACGCTCGGCGAGCGGCTCAGCTTTGGTCCGGGTCCTGTTGTAAACGGTGAGATGGTAGCCGCTCTCCAACAAATTGACGGCCATGGGATAACCCAGTTTGCCGAATCCGATCCATCCAACGTGTTCGCTCAACGCAGGCCTCACTCCGGAACAAACAGTTTACGTAAACGTCATGTTCCAACTAAGAGTAGACCTAATTCGCTTGGTCGTCCAGCCAGCCCTCAAAGCGTCGGATATGGTCCATCAGTTCCGAGCGAAATTGTTTGAGTGAGGCCAGCTGCTTGTCCGTCTCGACAAGATGACAACGAAGCATCTCCAGCACTTTGATCTTGGCTCTCCTGCCGGTGGGATCTTCGAAGTAGAGGTGAATTACCTTGCCGATGTCTTCAAGACTCAGACCAAGAGCTTTCAACTGATCTATCTTTCGAAGGCGCGCAAGAGTCTGTTCAGGGTAACGATGCTGGCCAGTGCCCTCGCGCTCTCCCGGAGGGATCAGGCCAAGGCCTTCGTAATAGCGGACAGTGCGCGGAGTGACTTTCCCAAGCCTGGCCAGATCCCCGATGCGCATCATCTGTTTCACAGAATTGATCATAGCTGCCCGAACCACCGATGCCGCGGGTGAGTCTCCCCCATCCGGCGGAGTCACTATGACTGTGCAAGACAAATATTGATCGGCGACCCGTCTCGGCGGCCACCTCAGCCAGCTTGTGCAGAACCCGCTTGCGATAGTTGCTCGGGTCCATGAACGATCCGAGCCGGTCAGGAAAGATGAACGCCTCTGGGTCGGATGGCGACAATCCATAGGCACTTTAGAGGCAGGCCCCTGTAATGACCCGGAAGATTTCCGGCGCAGTCGAACTCATCTCCCGGATGCTGACAGGAAAGGTTCCCGCCCTTCCCAGGATTGGCTTCAGCGTCGTCGACGTGCGCGATCTAGCCGCTCTGCACATCAAGGCAATGCGTGATTCGAAGGCCGCGGGGCAGCGTTTCCTTGGGATGGGCGACTTCCTCTGGATGGAAGATAGGGCCAAGCTTCGCACGAACCTGATGGGGCTCAGATTGCCTCCAAAGTTCGGCGTCAGACAAAGCCCGGCAATCGTAGTGAGCCAAGTCAAGAGAATGCGACTTCGCCGTACTTATCTCGAGAATGAGCGGATTGGCGACTCGGCTTGCGGGGACCACCGTTGCGGACACAGGCGCTTTGCGGAGAGTGGAACGAGGAAGCACATAACAGATTGTCTGCCGAGCTACGGCAACGGCCGGCTGACAAAGCCGAGCATGCAAGAGCGATCGGACAAGGCGAATACGCGAGCCAGTCTCGGATGAAGCTGACACATCTTCGATCAACCGCGCTAATCGCACCGCGTGTTTAAAGTCTGGAACAGTCCATTGGCCCGTCAGGACCTCGTCGTTCTCGACTGTTCCGTCTCCGAATCGCCGACCCTAACCAGCGGGTACTGCGTCGTCTAGCCGGTCAGGTCGACAAGAGGTCCGAGAACAGCAGCAGCAACATCCAGCGTGTGGGCATCCTGAAGCATCAGCAGCGTGACGCCATTCCTTACATCTTCGGCAAAGCTCTTTGCGAACTCTATCTTTGGACCAAAAGCCACGGCGCTTGAGAACACACGTGCTGCAAGCAGGCGGCCGAGCGCTCCGGAAGAGAGCAACGTGCGAGCCCGCAGCATGGCTGGGTTAAGCCGGGCCTGCAGGCCCAATCATCACGTGTACACCAGCAGTACGAAGCCCTAGTTCGCGAAGAGCGGTGAGTTGTTGAGCAAAAGCAGTGACAGGAATTTCCTACCTTCGTACCAAGCGGAACGGCACCTGGAGCGACTAAACCATACGCAATTCTGGGCCGACTTGGCAAAGTGCTCTGAGAAGCGTGGCTGTCAGTACTCCTCGCCTGAATAAAGGCCCGGGCGCTCCGCTCGGGTACCGCTCACCCGGTCTTCGAAAATCTTTTTGCATCCGGCTTATGGAGTGCTTCGGTGTGCAGTTCCAAGTTCTGAACCTGGGTCGAGACTAGCGCATATTTGATCAACTAGCCTCGACTTTGCATTTTGGCAGCGGCAGCTTCCTTGGCCGACGTTTTCTTCTCGGAACTCGACAGGGTAGACATAAAACGAGGTTAGATTTGAGAGTGTGTTTCGAGAACTCAAACCAATGATCCATCAGTTTGTGTTCTCGATCGGAAGTCCTCTCGTCATTCTCCGTTTGCGAGGAGACACTTGGCTGGAACTTGATTAGGCGCGCCCGTCGCCCCATCCGGTGACATCGTGTCCACCGAACACCATGCGGCGGATGTGCGCCCAGGTGACTTCCGAACCAAACCCCTGCGACGGTACACTTGCCTTGTCGAGACGCTGCTTTTGCGCGTCGCTGAGTCGGATCTCGGTTGCGGCTAAGTTGCTTTGCAGTTGTGTGGACGTTCTCGCACCAACCAGAGTAGATACAACACTGGAGCGGCCCAGCGTCCAGGCAATGGCGACCTGCGCAGGGGAGCGCCCAAGCTCGTCGGCGACACCCTCCAGCTCTTCAAGGATGGCCCAGTTGCGATCGGTAAATTTGCTGTTCCCAAAGGGATTTGGACCACTTAGCCGGCCCATGTCAGCGGTGTTCCCACGCCGGTATTTGCCTGATAGAAGGCCCCCTGCGAGAGGACTCCATGGCACCACTCCCATCCCGGCTTCTCTTGCAGCGGGAACATGTTCGCTCTCCACATCACGCGCAACAAGAGAGTATTCAAGCTGCATCGCTATGGGCCCGGGGATACGCCTTTCGGAAGCAATGGTGGCCGCTTTCATCGCGAGCCACGCCGGCATATCGGAAAACCCGTAGTAGCGGATCTTGCCGGAGCGCACGAAATCACCAAGCGTTTGAACAATCTCCTCGATGGGCGTGACCCCGTCCCAGACGTGCATCCAGTAAAGATCAATGTAGTCGGTATCCAGCCGCCGCAAGGAAGCATCAAGTGCCCGATGGATGTTTTTGGCCCCCGCGCCGCCTGCATTGGGATTGCCGCGCCCTGCCCCGTTGAAACCAAATTTGGTGGAGAGTACGACCTCGTCGCGCGCACCCGATTCGGCAATGAATCGGCCGACCAGCTTCTCGCTTTCCCCGCCTGTATACACATCAGCGGTATCGATGAAGTTTCCGCCGGCACTCCGGTAGGCATCGTAAATAGCCCGCGAGGTTGCTTCATCTGCGCCCCATGCGCTTGGGCCGAAGGTCATCGTACCGAGCGCCAGTGGGCTGACAATGAGGCCCGATCGACCAAGAGAACGGAAATCAGCAAGAGACATGGACATTCCTACTTAACAGCTTTATGAGAGTGGACGTTGAGGCTGCTGCAGAACAGCAGCCTCGCTTGCATTTAATTGGTGGTCGGCACCATACCGCCATCAACCCGCAGGTTCGTTCCCGTGATGAAGTCCGCCAGCGGGCTGGAAAGAAAGGCGACCATGTTGGCAACATCGCCAGGGGAGCCGATCCTACCTGCGGGCAGACGGGTCTGCTGCACGTAGAACTGCTCGAAGACATCGAAGTCATACGCCTGCCCCTGCGCAACCATGGCTTGCCGCGCTCCAGCCTCCATGCCCGGTGTCCGGATCGGCCCTGGGCTAACAGTATTGGCGGTGACACCTGTCCCGCCAAGTTCTTTTGCCAGCGAAACGGCCTGGGCAATGTTCGCAGCCTTCGTGGTCCCGTAGTTGGCAACAGGCGGACCGGGCATAGGTCCAAAAAAGCTGCCCAGCATAATGACACGTCCCCACTTACGGTCCACCATCGGAGGAACGAGCTGCGTGACTAGCCGTACGACAGAGCCTACATTCGCATTGTAGAGTCCGACCCACTCAGACGCTGTCGATTGTAGCCACGGCTTCACAGGGAATTCCCCTGCATTGTTGACAAGAATGTCAACGCCACCGAAGGCCGAGAGCGCGGCTTTCACCACCCCGGCGGTCTGCGCATCATTCCCCAGATCGCCGGTTGTTGCGACGGCTTTTCCCCCGCTTGCCGCAATCTCCAGCACAACGCGCTCGGCCTCAGCCCTGCGTCGGCCGTGAACGATGACTTGAACGCCTTCCTTCGCGAGCGTCTTGGCAATCTGTTCCCCAATTCCGCTTGTGCTGCCTGTCACCAGGGCACGCTTCCCGTTCAGCCGTAAATCCAAATTCCGCCTCCTCAATACGTAACGAGCGTTATGTATTACTGTCGAACACTTGCTCCGTTTCGTCAAGCGTTTCATAATATTCGCTATGAATACGGCTGAGCTCTCCATCGCAAAACGTCCAGGACGACCACTCTCCTTCGACCGCGAGAAGGCGCTTAACGATGCAATGCTCCAGTTCTGGCGGACAGGCTACGAGACGACGAGCGTCTCCACCCTTACAAACGCCATGGGTATTACTGCGCCAAGCCTGTACACAGCCTTTGGGGATAAAGAATCTCTGTTTCTCGAATGCCTGGAGAGGTACTCAAACCCAGGCCCGAAGACAACTCCGGAGCTCATCCTGAAAGCGCCGTCGGCACGGCAGGCCGCGCAGACTCTCCTGGAATCTTCGGCGTACTGGTTTACTCAACCCGATTATCCTGCCGGGTGCTTGGTCGCGAGCGCGGCATCCAGTGGATCGGAAACCTCGCATCGGGTTCGCGCTGCTCTCACCACGATCCGTAAAGCAAATGAGAAGGCTCTTCAAAGGAAGGCAGAACGAGACGTACGCGAGGGGCGGCTTCCCAAAACCGCCGACGCTCGAGCTCTTTCGGCCATGACGATCGCCGTTATGCAAGGCATGTCTACCTTGGCGCGAGACGGAGCCGACAGAAAGGCACTATTGTCAGTGGTACAGGCAGCGATGATGGCATGGCCCGCCGACCAGTCCTAAGGACACGCTTATCAAAGCTAGGCTTCTATCCATAGCTGTCGCAACGTCGCACCTAGGTCCAGGGTGCCCAACGCGTATGACAACACTTTGGTCCGATACCATCCGTTCACTGAGTAGCTTCAACTTTCGTCTGTGGACGGCGGAGGCTGTGGTCTCCAACATCGGAACCTGGATGCAACGCCTTGCCGAGGACTGGCTGGTCCTCACGCAACTGACCCATCATGACGCGTCGGCGCCGGGTGTCGTCACAGGGCTGCAATTTGCTCCACAGCTTCTCTGCTGGCATGGACCGGCTTAGCTGCGGATCGTCTGAACTAGCGTAGGCTGTTGCTCTTTACCAAGGCAGCGGTGGGTGTGTTTGCGACTTGTCTGGGGGTTCTCACCGTCGAAGGCTTCGTTCGCCTCTGGCACGTCTACGTGTCTGCCTTTCTGTCCGGCTCTGCCGCAGCCCTCGATGCACCCGTTCGGCAGACCTTCGTGGCAGAGATGGTTGGCGACGATGATCTTCCGAACGCTGTAGCCCTGAACTCCACGTCCTTTACTGCAGCCCAGATGATCGGCCCGGCCATTGCTAGTTTGCTCATAGCGAAGCTGGGCACCAGTTGGGCGATTATCCTAAACGGTCTTTCCTTTGGGGCGGTGCTGGTGTCGATGACCTTCTTACGCCTCTCCGAGCTCCGTACAAGTGCCAGAGCGCATCAGGGTTCAAGGAAGGGCTGCGCTACGTGTGGGAGCGGCAAGAGCTTCGTACGATGCTGATCATGCTGCTCCTGATCGGCACCTTCAGCTTCAACTTTCTAATCTTTATCTCTACGATGGCGGTGGGTCTCTTCCAATCCGACGCACGCGCTTCGGTCTTTTCTCCTCCATCATGGCGGTCAGGAACCTATCAGGAGCGTTGATCGCTGCCCGCCAGGAAAAGCCAAGATTTGCATCGCTGCGGATGGGAGTCCTTGCCTTCAGTATAGGCTGCGCCCTTGCGGCACTTGCACCCGCCTGCTGTTGGTTTGCGGCGGCCATTGTCATCATGGCGGTGGCAGCCATGACCTTCACCAATTGCACCAACAGTCCTCATGCAGTTCTCGACAGAAAACCTCGGTGAGGGGAAGGGTCATGGCCCTTCGGGTCGGCATTGCGCTTGGTGGGATGGCGCTTGGCGCTCCCATCCTCGGTTGGATCGCGAATCACTTTGGTCCGCGTCGGTCGCTTGGAATCGCCGCTGCTGCCGACTTCGGGGCGGCATTAGTAGCAGTTCTTATCCGAACGCGGCGAAAGAACCCCACTGCATCAACATCTCTAGTCCGTTGAAGTCGGCTTGTCGGATTCAATCCGACCTGGTATCTCAATGGTCGACAACAGACCAATGCGCTCACCGGGCTTGTTCACACGCCACCCATGATAGGTACCGAGAAACGCCGCTGTCGTAAGCCAGCACCCAGCCCCTAATGCTGATCACTTCACAACAACCAGTGAACGTGACATGCCGAAACTCTCTGCTAGCTCCTGGAGCTCAACTTACAATCGGGTTTTCGTGCATGCGAGCACCGCATGCAGCAAGGGAAACGGTGCAGAAAAGGGAACGTACCGGGACGGGACGAGCCACGCGCATGTGAAATCTTGCGTGTTTAGCTCTTGATCGCTGGTTTCAGCGATATCTTCACACCACGGGTGGAAGCTGGACGGGGTCGTGTTCTCGGTTGTGCGCGCCTCGACGTTGTCCATGCCATTGTCTTTGGCGATCGGCATGTCCGCAATGCCCTGAGCAAAGATTTCATTCGCACCATACTGGATGAGTTGTGCTTTATAGGCATCCCTGGGAACCTGCTGAAAACGGACCTGCTTGCCGAGCACATCCGACATGATTGCTGCCAAGTCATTGAAGGAAAGATCCCCCGCGCCCAAGCACAGCACTACCGCCCTGGCCCGTCCATGTCCAATCCAAAAGGAACCTTGCACCAATCGCCGCAATATCTTTCGTCGCTACTTGAGATGTCTTCAAATCCGGATGGCTCGGCGAGAAGAACGTCCCCTGTTGCTTGATAGTCAGCATGTTCTCCCTCAGCGCCGGGCACCAGAGGGTGCGGCAATCCACCCCGCTTCTCTCAATCTCTTCATCCTTCGCAAGTCCCATGTCCCTTCCCAGCACCGACACATGGACAAGTCGTTTCACACCCTGGCTCTTAATTGCGGCGGGCGCTGGTCGTGTGAAGCAGAGGTAAAACTCCACATCGTTGTTGTTGGTGAATGGGGGAGGAACAACCAGGAAGACGCTTTGCGCATTTTCTAGTGCCTGTTGCAGAATGGCTTCATCGTCCAGCGAATCGGCTACTACCTCGACCTTGTTGCGGACCTCGGACGCCAGCCTTGCAGGGTCTTGCGCGACTAACCGAACAGCCTCGTTCGCAGCAAGCAGATGGGGATCACCTGCGATCCAATTTTCCTCTGGGTATTGTGACAACAATCATATTTCCCTCACATTAATGCAGTTCTCTTGCGGTCAGGTTCTGAATTGACTCTCAACATCAGTAGCTTGCGGATGTGCGGACGTCTTTAAGTCCGTAGCACCGATGGCGATGACCACGGCAGTTCGCCACCCGTCTCGAGGAATTTCCCGTTGACGGAGCGTCTAGCAGCGCAAGACGCACGATCTTCGAGGCGCCCTCTTCCACAGTCTGCGGACCGCTAAGCCCGTTCAGATCCGTTGCCGTATAGCCAGGGTTGATAGAATCTACGCAGATGTGGCATCGCGGAACTCATGGGCGAGTTGCACGGTTAGCACATTAAGTGCGGCTTTCGAGGTACAGTAGGCCAAGACCTTCACTAGAAAATACTTCCAGGCGGGATCGTTCTGCTGGCTGATACAGCTAAGTTCGCTGGATACGTTATGATTTGCACCTTCTTAGCCCGCTGAAGCAGAGGCAACATGGCCTGCGTCACGGCAACGCTTTCCAAGAATTGGTCCGCATCATGGTCTCTACATCCGCAAGGCTTGTCTTGCTCGGAGGGCCGTCGCTTTTTCCGAAGATCCCCGCGTCGTTGACGAGGAGATCAGCTTGCCAAAATGAGCCTGGATTGCTGCGGATGCGGTTTTGGCTGTCTGGTGCTCATCGAGATCAATGCGCACAAAATGCACATCCAGACCGTCTGCTCGCAGCTTTGCGACACCCTTCCTTCCAATCTCCTCATTACGCGCGGCAACCAGTACCGTCCAACCAGACTTCGCAAGCTGGCGGCCAACCTCAAAGCCGATTCCCTTGTTCCCTCCCGTGATGAGCGCGATCTTCTTCGTCTCTTCCATGTTTTATCTCCTTCCCTGAAGATGCGAAGGACAGTTCAGGTTTCGATTCGCATATTACAAGAGAAGCCTTCCTCGAGTTCGAACCAAGAAAGACGCCGCAACAAAGCCGGCCCGTGATCACCGTGCAGGCAATTCATCGATGCTACTGTTCAGGTTTTGCTGAAAGCTGGTCTGGAGCGACTGACGACCGTACGGGCTGCAGAACGTGCCGGGTTATCGGTCGGAACGCTTTACCAGTACTTCCCAAACAAGCAATCGTTACCCACAGCGTTCGAGTTCGACATGCTTCTCTGGCTGCGCTGCCGTGCTCCCAGGTGTATCGCGTTCGAGAAGTGTGCCCGTTGCAGGAACGCGGCGTGGCGGCGGAGCTAGCTGGAGCGAGGCGCTGACCATCGCACGCGGACCGCAGGAAGGATTAACCTTGCTCCAATGACTTGGGATATCGGGTCTACACGTCCGGTAGAGCGGAGCTCCATGCGGCTCCGGCATGGGTCCCGGCCAGTATGTTTGGTTCATGGTCTCTCGTCTCCTCGTTTCGTAAGCTCCTCGCAATGAGCCTCAACCAGTGCGTTGCCCTGGTGGGTGTGCTCGTGTCCGCTACCCAGAAGCAGAGCCTACTTTCTCTACTTCCAGAATCGAGGCGATGAAGCCAACGCAACTATGAGTTGGAGGTTGGCGTTTGTCCCGCATAGGCGTGATCCAACCTCGCTCCAGATGGTGTCTTCCCCTTTAATCCAGACACCTCTGAGCATCGTAAGCCTATAGCTGCAGCCAGCACGGCCGCGACGCGAATAGCCGGACTCCTTGCGTCTGCCAAGAGACACGGTGTCTCACTTATGCAGAGGATGTCGCGCGTCTGCAGTGCAGCTTTTCATACTGGCCATTTCCTGCTACGGAATTTAGCTCTCCTTTGACTGGCGTTGCTTCAGCAGCAACTCAAAGCCCATGCCCACAGTCCGTGTGTCGAAGCTTTATGTGGGCTAGGCTATCCAGGAGAATGAATAGTTTAGATACTGTTCCACACACTAGGGAATAGCTGTCTAGTAGATACCGTCCTATGGAGAGATGCTGGTTGGGCACTGTGTCAAGGCTATTCTGTGAGAGACAAGAACACCACTCCTTTGTAGTGACACTAGACCATATCGCCATGGAGCTTCATATGGCGCTATGCAGTAGCGGACTTTGAAGGTTAGTGAACACTGGGATCGTAGAGGTAATAGGTAGCGAGCAGAGCAAGGCCGGCAAGACCTCGATCGGCCTCAAGTAATCGATCTTGCTGCCGATAACCAGTATGCAAGTGACTATGCTCTGAGGGATCAGCGATCATTGCATTATTCTCCCGATCAGCGAAGCAATACCTCGCAAGCGCTTGAGCGATTCTAGCCACGAGCCACTCCGTGGCTACAGTATTGGCTGCGCTTGTTTTCGGGTGAGGAAAGATCCTCAGACGGCGTTCGAAAATCGGGAACCGAGAGAATGGCTATAGCTTTATTCATGAAAGACGAAAACGGCCAGGCACTTGTTCCGGCTGCCATCATGTTTGTCGTAGTTCTTGGTTTTGTCGGGTTTGCGGTTGATGTCGGACAGATGCGACTGACAGAACGCCAGATGCAGATAGCTGCGGATTCGGCCGCGATGGCGGCAAGCATCGAAATCAGCAACTGTGCCGGGGTAAGCAACTGTAGTGCCATGCAAAGCGCTGTCAAATCGGCCCTAGCCGAGAACGGTATACCTATCAGCGCTCTCGTCGAGAACTGCTCTGCGAGTGGGGGGCAGCGGTACCATAATTTCTCTTAATAACGCTCCTGCGCCATGGGATCGACATCAAAAGACCCGCACTTTGGCGACGTTTCGTACGTGGAAACAGTGGTAAGCAAAGTCCAGCCTATGTACTTTTCGGGTCTCTTCGGGATGTCCTCCATCAATCTGTCGGCGCGGGCAGAAGCAGGGGTGAAGAGTCCAACTGCCTGCATGTACGCTCTTGATCCGACAGGGTTCGGCGCGTTGAATGTTTCTGGGCTAGCCAGTTTCAGCTCGCCAAACTGCGGCATCGTCGTCGAATCGAATAATCAGGACGCAATTGTCTGTACTCCATTATCAAACATCTCGGCCTCGCAGATACAGGTGGTCGGCGGCAGCCTTTCAATACTGTGTGGTATTACTCCGACCCCCGTGCGAATCAATACACCCAGTACGCCGGATCCGCTGGCCCATTTGCCGAAACCGCTGTCGGAAGTTGCGGTTCGTCAACTTCAACTCCATATACGGGCGCCAATAATCCTGTAAACGTAGGCCTTCTCCAGAATGCGACATTTTATCCGGGAACTTACTGCGGGGGGATATCCGTCTTGCTGGACGGGAATGCCACTTTCATGCCTGGGACCTATGTGCTTACATCAAGTCATGGCGCAAATGGTCTCGGCATTCATTGTGGCGCTACGGTCAGCGGCAACGGCGTCACTTTCTATAACTATGGACCGTTCGGTAGTATCAACTTCACCGCAAGTTCGCTGGGTGGCAAAGTTAATTTGAAGGCCCCAACAAGCGGTACCTACAGCGGTGTTCTTTTCTACCAGGATCCCGGCAACACGACTCCTGCCACCATCCTCGGTACTAACGGCTGGAGCACGGTTCTCGGGGGTGCCTATTATTTTCCCTCTGCCATTGTCAATTTTGCTTTCGACGGCTCGGTCGACTATAGCCTGCTCATTGCGAAGGACATCAACTTTCTTGGCCTGAAGGGCATCGTGTCCGGGGCTAACAATCTCAATAACTTCTCGGGACTCGGTGGTGGCTCACCCCTGCAGAAGACTATTCCTGCATTGGTGCAGTGTTGGTGCAGTGATGAGCGGGATTTCGAATCGTGTCCGTTGCGCTTGTATGGCTCTTCGCCCAACCACCGCACTTTTTGCCGACGAATGCGGTGGCAGTTTGGTCGAGGTTGCGCTTTTGCTGCCTGTCTTCGTATTCATCCTCATAGCTATGATTGATGTCAGTCTAGGCTTCTATGCTGCTATTGAAGTAAATGATGCAGCGGAAGCGGGCGCCATGTATGGCTCGCTTAATTCAGTAGACAGCGCCGGCATGGTGAGCGCCGCGCTCGTTGACGCTGCGGACTTTAAGGGAGGTGTAACGGCTGTAGCTTCATGGGGCTGCGAATGCTCTGACGGCAGTCAGCGAGTATCCACGTGCGCTTCTCCTCCGAGTTCGTGCCAGACTCGCTATGTCACCTACGTTCAAGTTAATACCAGTTGGTCGTACAATCCGCTTCTGCCTTACCCGGGAATCCCCAAGTCCTACAACTTGCAGGCTGTGGCCACCATGAGGGGCTTGCAGTGAAGCCGGGAACGGGCCTTGTATGCTTCTGGAACGACGACCGTGGCGAGATTCTAATAGAGTTTGTTCTTTCAATCTGCGTGCTTTTGGCGGTCATCTTCGGCACAATGGGTTTCGCTTGGGCGCTTTATGCTCTCCACTTTCTGCCCTTCGCGGCCAGCGAGGCCACACGGTATGCCTCAGTCCGCGGCTCTACCTGGGCGGGCACAAACTGCGTCACGGTATCTACGTTCAGCTGCGACGCCACCAGTGCAGACATTAACAAATATGTACAAAGTATCGCAGCGCCTGGCCTTGTCGCAAGCGCGATCCATACCACCACTACTTGGCCGGCTACAATCCCTTCAGGCGCGGGCTGCGTTTCCACTAACGGACCCAACAGTCCGAGTTGCCTCGTCAAGGTCGTGATTACGTACGACTTTAACTTTTCCATGCCATTCCTGCCAAGTGCTGCCCTGCCACTTACCGCGACGTCAGAAAAAATAGTGCTCGAGTGACTTACTATCCACATTGCCGAAGAAAAGAAAAAAATGATATCTGATTGTTGCGCTGATCTCGAAGTCGCTGACTACGGATTGAGCCTCAATGCGCGAGGGTATTTACATCGCCAGCTTGTTTCCTTGAATCCAACCCACGCCGAACTTGACGAGTGGAAAAGGTCATCGCATAAACAACCGTCAGGCAAATCAAGGTAAAGATATGATCGGTATCGTCACGGGAATGTTCGGAGCCATTACTGCGCGCTCAACGAAGATGTAGAAGTGTTCAATCCAAGGCAAGTTTCAAAGATATTCTCTGGTATCAAGGAGAGGCTTATCGATCTCTGCTAAACCAGCATTCGATGGAAGCGGGAACAAACTCC
The DNA here is from genome assembly GCA_963692885.1 of Acidobacteriaceae bacterium. GTDB lineage: Bacteria > Acidobacteriota > Terriglobia > Terriglobales > Acidobacteriaceae. Next base: position 3,447,699 of record OY843586.1, on the reverse strand, counting down.
AACTGGATCAGTGAACAACTAATGAGAATCCTTCATCGAGCCGATAAGCTGAGGAGAGATTGTTGCGAGGATGCACATGACTTACCTGCAGATGGAAGAACTTAGATTAGAGGCCGTGCGAGGCACTGGATTGCTCGATACCGGCCCCGAACAGGCCTACGACGACATCGTGCAACTTGCGGCATGTATCTGCCAGGTGCCCATCAGTCTGGTGACTCTGGTAGACGAGAATCGCCTTTGGCTGAAGGCTCGCGTGAATGTTCCCGTTTCTGAAGTACCACGGAAGTTCTCCTTCTGCTCATGCACCATCCAACATGATCACCTGTTCCTTATACCGGATACACTCAAGGATCCGCTTTACGCCTCGAATATCGCAGTAACCAGTGCTCCTTCTATCCGTTTCTATGCTGGCTATCCGCTCAGCACCAGTAGCGGAGCAAAGCTGGGCAGCCTTTGCGTTGTCGATTGTGTGCCCCGTGAGTTGACTCAAGATCAGCAAACAGCCATGCGTGTACTGGGCCGCCAGGTTATGGTTCAGATTGAGCTCAAGCAGCAGCTGCACGCGCTTGACATCGCCACTCAACAGAGGAGGCGAGCCGAGCTTGCAGTCCAGTCGGCGAAGCGACAGCTCGAGCTCGCCAATGCACAACTGCTCCAACAATCGCTCACCGACCCGCTGACTGGCATCGATAACCGCCGTGCCTTCGAAGCTGCCTTGGATATTGAGTTCCAGCGGACACACCGCAGCCGCTTGCCACTCTCGCTGCTTATGCTCGATATCGACTCCTTCAAGTCATTCAACGATACTTACGGCCACGTGCAGGGAGATGAAGTTCTCCGTCAGGTTGCCTCCATCATCCGCGCCTCTTCACGCATAAGCGACACGACAGCACGGTACGGTGGAGAAGAGTTCGTGGTCATTCTTCCCGATACCAGCAGCGAGCAGGCTCTGCAGCTTGCTACACGGCTCGGCTCTGTCATTTCTTCAAATGCTTGGGATGTTCGGAAAATCACCGCCAGCATCGGGATCGCCACACTCGATGCTGCAACGCTCACCCCTTACGCCCTTGTCAATGCCGCGGATCAGGCGCTATACGAGGCCAAGGGAAATGGCAAGAACTGTGTGTTTGTTTTCCATACGGAGGATCGACCAAAAATGAGCAGAAGTTGAGAGTCAATTCGTAGAAGGAGGCCAGCCGCCTATGGTTTTTTCACCAGACTTATATCTGCTTTAAGCGAAATCGACTTCCAACTCCGTTGCTCCGCATCAAGCCGAGGCTAAGTGTCTTCGGCCATATTCACGAAGGCTACCTCGAGAGTCAGCTTGGAACCGGTTGCCGTTGATCAAACTGCGAGTTTGTCACCAATAACCGCGTTCTCGCCAGTTCCCTACCGTCTTTCAACTGGCAATGCAAGCTTGCTGGTCAACATTCTCTGATGACCAGCACCTTTTTGGCCTGCGTGCTTCGATCAGAGCCGCAAAGCGCCGGTGAAAGGGGGGACGAAAGCAGCCTTAACGCGAAACTGATCGAATCGATTCCGGCTGAGCTTCGGGACGAACGGTCTGGATCTGCTCGTCTCGAATCACGGCGATAGCCAGACTGCCTGAGTTACCAGACGGATCACGAGCGCGCTTCATACGCGACTTACTGTATCGAATCGTAATCGTGGCGTTCCATCCGGACGCAAGCTTTGTATAAAGCCTTCCGGTGATTCCGCGCTTTGGAAATTGGTTTTCGGTTTGACTGAAGAGAACCCCCACTTATGCCGATAATGCTCCTATGAAGAGATTCATGCCTTTTCTAGGCGCCATCCGGGCCGGAAAGGAAACTCCATCAAACACGCAACGTTTCTTTACACCTTAGCCCTTGTACTTGCACCCCACTTCTGTGTGGCGCAAGAACTGGCCCTTCGATATTTGGTGGATACGCCGGATAATGCCACGGCAACTTCGAGCTCAGGGAGCCTAGTCGCATCTGTGACAACAATCAAGCCAGCGGACGAAAAGCCGCTAACCGAACGCTGGTTGGATCTTGAGACTCTTTCCCACTCTCAGCGTTATCGCGATACATTTGTCCTGGGCGGCGCACGTCTCTGGGACAATGCCCAGCAGCGCTCACTGATCGTCGGCAAATTCAAATTTGACGAGGACGCACGTTACACGATCGGCTTCCGTGCATCGTCCGGGCGTTATTTTAACTGGGCATTCGGCAGCTACACCGGAGAGGCTCTGAACGACCGCGTCACCAGTCCCGGCTTCGCGGCAAGCACGTACACGCCGAGTCAATATATTGCATTGGTGGAGAGTGCCTACAGTGACCCGGCAGGCTATGCAACCGTCAGCGCATTGCGGTCGAACGGATGGCAGTTTTACCTGCGCGAACTTTTCTTCAGCGCAACACCGGTCAAGTCAGTTGCAGTCGATTTTGGTTCCTTTGGCATTGAGCATGGTTACGCCAGCGAAATCACAACGTTCGATGATGATGGCTATATCAGCGGCGAGAGGATTGCTCTACATAGCCCGAAGCATCTTTTCTTCGATGAGGTGAAGTTTACCAATGCGTTCTTCGGAGACTTCGCGACCGCCAACTTTTTCCAGCGCGGCTCGAGTCTGAAAAAGTTCAACTACCGACAGCTGTCGGCGAAGAAAAAGCTCAACGATCATGTTGCGTTCTCGGGCGATTACACCTGGTTGGCGGGAACGGAGACACTGCGCGAGGCCCTGGTTGTGAAAACGGAGGAACTTAAAGCGATCGATAGCATGCGGTTCGAGGCTTACGAGCGATTGAACACAATTACGTTCGCCGGAGGCTTATGGCCCTACGGTGTCGTTGCTCCGCTGCCGGTTCGCGGCGACTCCGGCTTCGCTATTGCTTTCAATAAGAAGATCGGCAAGCTGAGCGGTGATGTTGGGTACTCGGATATCGACCAGAACTACTCTGTTTATGCTGGCCGCTATTTTAATTCCGTCGGCTTTGCGCTAAATGGAGATACGATCGGCGCAGGCAAACACCCGTTTGTCCATGCATCGTACCAAGTAGCTCCTGGTGTAAGTGCCATTGGCTACTATACGCATGGGCTGACGGCGCATGGCTTCGACATCAACCGCCAAGGCTGGACTACCGGTATGAACTTTGACATTAAGGCGATGGTGAACAAAGAGAAGCGTGTGTTCTAAGCTCTGGACCAGTCAGTTTTTTGCTTACGGGCCCATTTCTTGCTCCGAGAGATGGGCTTCACTTTTAAAGGACGGGATTGCAACGGTCAAGGGTTTTCGCCATCTCTCCCGCGTTTGCTCTGAAGTTGCGGGACATGATCGATCATCTCTCTCTTATCGACGGAACGATTCTTGTCCACCTCCGGGAAAACTCGCTTAAGGCGACCAAGTCTTTCACGCATGGCGGCATTCATTTCGTACAGCAGTCCCGGACGATATCCTTCGGCAAGTTGCCGCCTGTGCCTATAACTACGGATATTCCTTCCATGAAGGCACGGCGATCAGCTTCCGGCTAATTAGCGCCGGCAGTTTAAAGCGACAGAAAAGAGACGGTGTTCTCAAGGCCGATCCCAAGCAGCCCAAAATGGTACACATGGCTGGCAAAGCGAAGACGGAACACAGATATTCTGCCGCGGATGGCTGGGTCAATGAACGTCTAAAGTGAGGTTTGAATAGATTGTGCATTTGATAAAGAAGTGGAAAGCTGAGTTTGCGAAGACTTTGCGACTCAGGAGACCAGATGGACTATCACCAGCCTGCCCGACAGACGATATTCAGTCGAGAGGCGTCAGCGAAGCAGGTCTTGAAGGGGAGGCTCACCTTGAAGCTGGCTGGCCGAGTGGGTGCGGCGGTATTGCGATCACGTAAGGGCGGAGTTGCGGGACCGCTGCTCGCCTCCACAGAGGCTGCGGCAGCCCACCTCGACGCAGCGTCATGCGCGTGCGGTCTATCGTCCACCGCTGCCCATTTCGCTTTACTGCTGAAATTCTCTTCCTGATCACCAAATTCTAACCGTCCCGATGTTTGCATCGCGGTTTGTACAAACACTGCAAGATCAATAAGGGCAAGTGGGATTATGTGATCCTGCGATTGCCGGTCGAGTGTGCTCTCCGCCGGCAGGGGCTCGCGTCGCCCAAAATCGAAGATACCCGAGAGCGGGAGAACCGCTGGGTCGTCGTCGACATGGTCGGCAAAGGGAAAAGGCTGCCTACGGTCGCCGTCCCGGTCTGGATCAAGAAGGGGATTGCAGAGTGAAGACTCGCGGCTGGAGGACGAGGGTCCGCTGCTTCGGAAGGTCAACAAAGCGAACAAAATCGACAGCGAATCCTGGAGCGACCGGGCTGCTTGGAAGATTATCGAGCCATCTGCCAAGGAGATCGGCATTGAGCACTTCGGGCCGCCTGACCTGCAAAGAACGCGCGCGAATTATATGGTCCGCCGCCTTGTGACAGTTCGGTCTGCGTCAATGTAATCAACTTTTAGCGGAGAGTACGACTCCTTGCCAGGATGATGTGCGCTATGCCCTCTTACTATTTAGCCTTTGAAAGACTGCTTGGCGCATCAGGCTAGTAGAGCGTCCGGATCAGGCCGTTTGCCATCTCACTGTTCGCCAGCAAACATGGCGGGAAACCTCGTTTATTTCGTAACCGTGGCCTCTCGAGTTGGGATTCGCGAAGGCAAATCCAAGCTTGACCTCATGCTGCCATCATCGTTAGGCCACTTTGTTTGGGCTCAGTGCCGTCCGGCAATAAGGGTCGATACGACTCCCGCTCGCCAGAACCATCCATGCAGTCCGTGCCATTTTGTTTGTAAGAGCAACCGCAGCGACATTATGGTGCTTCCGCAGAGCTATGTTGTCCATCCATGTTCTAAGATCGATGCCTGCTTAGCTCCTTGCAGCATCGCCGCGCGTGCGCCCTGGATGAATGGCTTTCGCAAATAGGGTTTACCTCGTTTGTTGATGCCGAGCGATTTCTGCTTTCCTCCTGTGGAGAATTCTCTTGGCACCGTGCCAACCCAGGCTGAGACTCTCGGCCTTTCCGAAACGCAGCCCGTTTCCAATCGCCGCGATGAGCGCTGTTGCATTGACGGGGCCGATGCAAGGAACGGCGAGCAATCGGTGGCATGCTTCGTTCTCATAGGAGGCGCGCTCCGTACTGCTATTCGCCTCACCTAAGAAGTTGGCCATTTCCTCCAATTACTGCTTCAGCTGGATGGTCAACAGGCGAAGCGTACCAGAAAGCTTTGCAGTTGCATCCGCGAAAATTTTTGGCAGTACCGCTTCCAAGTGCCGCCGGCTTGGCGGAAGTGCCTTCCCGCTCAAGCAGCAAACCTCGAATCTGGTTGATCACCGCTCCAGCAAATTACTCAGCGCTCGCGTACACGGTGCAGTGACTACACATCAAGCTGGTCGTTGGTCTTGACGGAAACTAAGCGCATGGTTGGTCGACCCATGGCTTCGGCGATTGCGTCGGCATCGATGAAGTCGCTCTTGTTCATCTTCACTTAGGACTTAACGTACAGGGCTGAGATGATTCGTACTTCGTGTGCCTGTTCCCGGAGTGCTCTTCCGAGGAAGTGAGCTCCAGCACATGCCTCCATGCCGATGAGATCCACCTGAATGTTCGCGGTAAACTGCAGAAGCTGCTACGCGAGCACTTCTTGCGCTCCACGGATTCGCCCCGCAGGTTCAGGCCTACCAAGTGAAAACCGCCTCGCCAAGATCAATGGCGATCGTATGCATTTGCATGGAACCTCCTCCGTGCACCTCTTATTTCGCCGTGGATTGAAGCGGCAACCATCCTATTAGCTCTGTCGATAGGCTGTTTGATCAGATCATTTAGCCAAGGTCAGCGATGTGTGTGGCTCTGAAGGTCGATCGGAATTGGCCTTAATTCTGAAAGCCCAAGCCAACTTAATCGTTTGAGGTGACGGTAAGTTAAGGACACCTCTGATGCGAGGTTTTTAATAGCCTCATAACGTTGACAGGGTGCTTCCCGCCTTGACCGTCTCGCCTCCGGCATGGAAACTGCAGTGCCCCGCGAGGATGTATAGCTCTTCATCGGAAGGATAGGAGTGCAAGAATCGCCGATGTCAGCGCCAAAGACTGGTTTGATAAAGTAGAAGTTGCCATTCGTCAGAAAGCTGCCCGCGGGCGGCATCCACAGGCGTCAATGAGGCAGAAAGGGGGACTGTTTTGATTTGGGGAGAGCATATGGAACAGCAGGTTCGTTCACGTGGCAGCCTCCTGTTCGCTGATCCAGATCGATTGGACGCCGGCTTCTGGCGACTCGTGCATGAGGGACATCAACAAACCACTTTTCGATCACCTTCGGTGCGGTCCTGAACCGGCCTCGATCGACCATCTCACCTTGCCGGTTAAGCATGCAGCAAGGGCTCCAAACGTCGCCAAGGTCGATGCCGATCGTCAGCTCTGCCCGGCCACGCTTCCGGGGTACTTCCACAATATGTTGTTGCGATGGCTTCTTGACGGGAATGGTCTGCTCTTCCTCAGGAGGACCTGCTCATCCCATTTATTGGTACTAATCTTTCGCTCCCAATCCATCGAAGGCAAGCGCAAGAAGTCTCTTCATGCGCGCCTCTCCGCCAGCAGTTGGAGGAACGCGTCTTAAGAGTCCGACAAACACCAGAAAGTCTTCCAGGTCGGATCCTCGATCGATATCGCCGGAGCGTTCGCAGGCAAGAATGAGCTGGCGGACCGAGTTCAGCATAGGCGTGTACGTTTTCTGAAGGTCCTGATCCGACGTCGCCGCATGAACGATGTCCTGGACGCCATATTTCATCCTTCCGAATTGCGCGAGGCGGTCGCACCACGTGCGGAAGGCCGGAGCGGTGGGTGCCTGGCCAGCAACTTCTGAGCAAGTGCCACGAGCACGTCGATCTCCTTCCGGTACACACCAAGCACCAAGGATTCGCGACTCGGAAAATGCCGGTAGAGCGTTCCGGCGCCAACCCCGGCCATCTTCGCGAAGGAGTTCAGAGATGCGGCCGGATCAGCGGCCAAGGCATCGTGCGCGACATCCAGAATGCGGTCCCGGTTGCCTGCGTCGGCGCGCAGCAATTCATCATCGGCCATTTGATCTCTTAACTAAACGGAGAGTTCTCCGCTATTCTCCTGTGTAACCGAAGACTTGTCCCGGATTGTAGGTGCGCTTAAGGCCGGCACATCGACGACGCGCTCGCGGTGCTGGCCGTCCCGTTGACCGACGAAGAGGTTGTGCGACTCGAAGCGCCACACACTTCACGTATGGACTACCAGGGTGTATCTGATCCCGCCATGCTGGCCCAAGCGGTGGAGACTGCAACCGGGTTCAAGGTGTCGGTCGCCTGATATGAACTACATCTGGACCGCGCAGCGGGCACACCGGACGCGGTTTTTCGGACATTTCAGCAGTTTAGCGCTAGGACACGGCACACCATGACACTAGAATCGCGTTACTAATTTGCTCGACTGCTGATTTTGCTACAGTACTCGGGTCGTTGCTTGAAAATGATCAAGAATTCGTGTTGGACCTGCGGATAGGCAGACGGTCCTATCGCTCCAAACGTGTTGAACATCGTGATCCTGTTCGCGACAGCTGGCTGCGCCGCCGGAGGCGGCACACTACCATGTCTCCAGGCTACTAAGAGAGGAGAAGTTTTGTATAAGCGATTGGACCTCAATGATGTCAGGATCTTCGTCATTGCAGCCAGGACTGCAACGTTCAGCGGTGCCGCGCGCGAATTGGAATTACCTACCTCCACGGTGAGCAGATCTATCACTCGTTTGGAAAGATACCTTGGGCTCCTGCTCGTACAACGAGGGCAGAGGGGTGTGGTTCTCACTGATGCCGGCACCGAGTATCTAGGTTCCTGCAAGCAGGCATTGCAGACCCTCAAGGACGGAGGAGAACTTCTCGAAGGACATAGAGTTCATCCAGCAGGTCTGCTCAGAGTGGCCTGCCCGATCACTATGGCCAGAGCTTTCCTCGCACCGATCCTCTTATCATTCCTCAACTCTCATTCGGAGTTGCAGGTGGAGATCTATCCGTACTGTTCAGGTTTCGATAAGGAGCCTAACGAGAATGTTGATGTTCACTTCAAGGTACGTGAGCCGAACGATTCTCGAAGGCGCGTGAGGCACTATCCGGCCACCAAGCTTGCTCTCTATGCAAGCAGGAGGTATGTGTCGGAGTTCGGGGTAGTAAAAGAACCTGAGGATCTGCAGGCGCACCGCTGCATTGGGGATGGATCGGAGTCACTTTGGGCTAAGTGGAAGCTAACAAAAGGAAAAAGATCAGTCATCCTCGATTTGAGCTTTCAGGTGATGGCCACTGATCCCGAAGTTCATCGGAAGCTGGCTCTCGGTGGTGCAGGAGTGACGATGCTCCCGATCTGGATGGCGAAAGATCCCGCGTTTGGGAGCGAACTGGTGCCAGTGCTTCCAGGTTGGCGGCCGGACTCTTTACCGCTCTGTGCCCTTTATTCTGGAACCTCGACCATGACGCCGAAGGTGAAAGCGTTTCTTGATTTTGTGTCCGGATATCTTGGGACGGACAAAGACCCACGCGCGGCTGGCTGCTCCGCTAACGATTGCTTTGAGAAGTCGACTGGTGTTAAGGGCAGACTATTCACGCCTGGATTCTTCAAATAGCCTGCCGGGGAACACACGAATTCAATCGTGATTGTTTAGACCGTCCTCACGCTTCTTTCAACAACTCGGTTCGGTATTTGGGAGCAAGTTCCTGCGCTTTCTTCATAAACTCCGCCTGCTGCTTGGCATCGAGTTTGGGTGGAGGTGTGGTCCTAGTAGCGACCGGAGTTCCCACCTCTCTGAAGAAGTTCTCCTGACCCGCGGGCGAGCAGATACAAAGCAGCCGAACCGCCTTGGAAGAAGCATTATGAAACTGATGAGGAGCGTTTGCCGGGATGTTCACCGTGTCCCCTGCCCGGGCAGTGGACGTCTTCCCTCGAAAAGTAGCCTCGATCTCACCTTCCAGAAGGATAAACGTCTCCTCGAAGTCATGACGGTGTGGAGTTGGACCGCCGTTGGGAGGGATGTGCATGTCAATCACACAGAAGCGGCCATCGGTATCCTTGCCGCTTAAAGTAATTGTGTAGGTGTCACCCACTAAACCGATGTGCGGCAGAGTCTCATCCTTGTCGGCGTCGGCTAGTGTGAGATTGCGCTTCGGATCATCGGGTGGGAGTGGCGGATATTGCGACTTCGGGTCAAACATGCTGTTACTCCTTTGTTCGGTATTCTGCTAGTGTTGGGGGCTCGGTTCCCACAGCGCAAGGGCCCATGCCTCTTCGTGAGTCATTCGGAAATTGTCAGCGCCGCGCCCTGGGCCGCAGAACGGCGACTAGTCGTTTTCACTTCTCTGGCCTCTTTTCCACCAGGGCCTGAATGTTCCTGACTACCTCCTCGGCGGCCTCTTTGGGAATGAAATGACTGCAATCAGGAAGCACTAAACCTTCGACGCTCGCTGCCACTGCTTTCACCATCTCTTGAACTTTCGGATTCAAACCCTTTTCCCCTCCAAGAGCAATCAGTGGCACCTTCACCTTGTTCTTTTGGAGCGGCTCTGTCTGAGTGATCGTTTCGAACGCTGCGTGACATACGCCGGGGGCGCCAAGCACCCCCTGTGTTCCTGAGAACGTGCGGAGGTACTCGTCCACTGTGTCTCGGTCAATGGAGTTTCGTCTTGCCGTGGCGCCATCGTAGAACCATGTGAGGAACGCTCGCTCATGTCCCACGACCAGGCGCTTGGGAACGCCCGGCGCGAACGGCACTACCCGATCGGTCTCCACTCTGCACTCCTCCAATGTCCAGCTCACTACGTATAGATAGATGCCTACGGCGCATTGGTAAGTCTTGCGCGGGTGCAACCTGGTCTTGCGTTCGTGCAAGGTGCGAAAGCCCCGAAGAGTACATCAGTACATGTGGAAGCATCGCTTTCAATGAAGATCGTTGCTTCCGCGTATCATGTACAGTCCACCGCTACAGATTCGCGTGGTGGATTTCCGTACTTCAGCCACCACGATTCGGTTCCGTCACTGTGGTCTCAGAAATGGCGTCCGCTATGCGCCGCCGGCATCTACCCGTTCGGTGAAGGTGAGGCTTCCGATTTCGACCCAATCTTCGCGAACCTCGGCGGAATCTCAAATGACGACGCCACTATCCTGTACCGACCCGATGATTACGCCAGGCCGTTTTTCCCGTGGCGCAGCAACTCGCCGCCCAAGCGGAAGAAGAGTTGTGTAGGGGCATTACTGCAGAGGCAAGAGATCTTTTTCTGCGTGCAGCGGCGGTCTATCGGATTGCGCGGTTCCCGATCAATCGATCGGCACTGAGCCAGGAGGCTTGGATAAAGGGCAAAGCGGTCTACGAGATGGCTGGCCAGCTACTCGATCCTCCAAGTCTGCCGCTTGAGATTCCATTCACACAGGTCGATCTGTCCGCTGGCGATCGCGACATCGGCGTCCAGGCATACCTTCGCCTTCCTAAGGGCGAGAAGCCGGCAGAGGGGTGGCCTGTTCTGCTCTTCATCTGCGGGCTGGATGCTTACAAGACCGACCACACTCCGCGAACGCAGAAACACGTTGATGGTGGATTCGCCACCTTAAGCTTCGAAATCCCAGGGACTGGCGATTGTCCCGCTGAACCGAATGATCCGGCCTCGCCGGATCGGCTGATGAGCAGTGTCATAGGCTGGGTTGCAGCCAACGCTTCGAAATATGACTTCAATCTAAAGAGAGTTGTAGCGCGTGGCATCAGTACTGGCGGTTACTACGCATTTCGAACTGCCCACACGCACGCAGAGAGGATGTTTGCCGTAGTTGGACAGGGCGGGGGAAGTCATCATATGTTCGACGCCGCCTGGATCCATGCCCAAAACCAGATGGAGTATCCATTCGCGCTAGCCGACGCGCTTGTTTACAAGTTTGGCTATCGTGACGCCGATCCAGAATGGGCTGTCTCGCATTACGTGGCCGAGAGCCGGAGATTCAGTTTGGTCGACTCCGGCATCGTTGGGACCCCCCCGTGCAAGCTACTGGTGATCGATGGAATGGAGGACTCCATCTTCCCGATCGAAGACAATTTCATTGAGGCATCACAAGGAAATAAGAAAGACTTAGTTGCACGTGGCGACCGCAGGCACATGGGTAATCCAGGTGCCGAGGAGATATTGTATGAGAGGACCGACAAGGCTGTGTCCGGCAAATCGTGAGCGACAATCGGTTAGGCGCGGTGGCATGCTGGAAGTCCGCGAGCGGTTTGTGGAACGCAGCAAGCCAAATCTATGTGAGCCGTTTCCACTCTGCGATGGATGAATACCAGATCGGCGTACGCTCGATTTTGAGGTCCGCGATCAACTTCTCGAAGGCCTCACGGTAGCGCCGGGTCATCTGCTGTTGCATGAAGGACTCCGGCGTCTCGTTCCAAACCTCGTAGTTCACGATGATGTCCGGGTTTCTCGCATCCTGGATCAAGGATGCTTCGACGAACGTCGGCTCCTTCACAATGTGGGTGAAGAGTTCCTGCAGCGAAGCCAGGAATATCGGCCTGATCGGCTCGCCGACTCGGAAGTTTACGATGAGTGTTATCTTGTCTGCCATGATCTCCTTGCTGATGTAATCGGGCATCACTTGATGTCGACCGATCATACGACAATCTGGCTGCAACACTGCGTTCTCGAAGAACCGGTCCAATAGGCCACGGCCGCTCTAGAGGCGCGGGATAGCTTGTCTCTCCTTGAAACTGAGTCCTCATTCGGGCGATGTGATGACAAGCACGAGTTCGGTATCCTGCAAGGCTTCTACGCGGATGGTCGCTTCCTCGCGCAGAACGATCCCTTCTCCCATCGTTGCGTGTGCGTCGTTGACCTTCACGGCGCCGGAAGAGACGACAAGGTAGCCAAGGTCGCCTGCCCCGAAGTCGTAGTTCGTTACTGTCCCCGCGAGGAGAGACGCGCCAAGGACCTCAGCATCGCAGCGGAGTTCCAGGCTGCCTGCCGTTCCCCGTCCACTTGCCAGGGTGATGAAGTTGCCCGCGCGGTCAGACTTCGGGAAGGACTGCGTGCCCCAACGCGGAGCGTGTCCTGCGACGCGCGGCCTCAGCCAAAGCTGGAAAATCTTTGTGGGCACATCGCCGGGATTGTGCTCCGCATGCTGGATACCGGTACCGGCGCTGATGGCCTGCACATCCCCGGTCTCGATGCGTCCTTCGTTGCCTAGACTATCCCTGTGGGACACAACGCCAGCTCGTACATAGGTGACGATCTCGACATCGGCATGGCTGTGCATATCAAAGCCGGTGTGAGGAGCGATTTGGTCATCATTGAGGACATACAGGTTGCCGACTGGTTTGTGGTCAGGGTTGCCGAACCGACCGATGGCGAAGTGATGTTTTGCCTTGAGCCAGCCTATGTCCGCGCCGGCAATCGTATCGAGTGATTTCAGTTCAAGCATGGATACCTCGGGGTTCAGGTACTGATGCGGTGTGATAGCTGGCCTGGAAGATCGACTGGAAGGCATCACGCACGTTCCAGAACGTGAGCACGAGTAGAACGGAGACAAAAAGGGCGACTGGCAAGCCGCTCGGGGCCATGAAGGCGTGGAACAGGACGATGTTGGCGGTAATGGCTCCGAGCACAACCAGCGTGAGTGGTACGAAACGGTTCACAAGCAGCAGAAGGCCGCCGAGCGCCTGCAGCGCCATGATGACCAGAAGCTCATGGGACAGGAACAACCCTCCCATAAACATGCCCCCAGGTCCTGGAGGGGGCGGAGTTGGAATGAAGTGCAGGAACCCGTTGAGCCCGAAGATGAGGAAAACGAGACCAAGCAGGTATCGTGCGACGGTGGAAGCAAGTTTCATGAGCAATGTCCTTTCTGAACAAGCCGGCCAGTGTGGAAGAGCGTTGAAGTCATGGGAAAACCAAGCAGGCGCCCGCAGTCATAAAAAGCAACAACTGTCGCCCACTCATGTCTCAGAGTATACACAGTTGGCAACATCTGTTCCGTAAACAATAAAAGTTGTTTAGGCGTAGACTGGTAAAGTGAACGATCTCAGTAAAAGCCTTGATCCCCGGGTGCGCCGAACCAGGCAGCTCTTGCACGATGCCCTTATGCAGCTCCTGGCGAAAAAGACGTTTGCGGAGATCTCGGTGGGAGATGTTACTGACGCGGCCACCGTCAACCGGGCCACCTTTTATGCGCATTACCCTGATAAATACGCGCTCCTTGAATGCACCACGGGCGCCCGCTTTGCTGATCTTCTCGAGAAGCGGGCGGTCTCCTTCGACGGCACGTGTGACTCTGCCCTTCGAAAGATCTTTCTGGGCATTACCGACTTCATGCTCAGCGTGCTCGGTCACGGTCACGAGCATCGGCCACGTTTGGACCCCTATATGGAACTGGCCATCATCGCCGTCGTTCGTGGCATGGTGATAGAAGGCCTGAACCACTACCCGGCAGACTGGAAGGTGTCTCAGCAAACTCTGGCGAACACGGTGAGTTGGGGTCTGTACGGTGCCGCAAGGGACTGGATCGACTCGCCCGAACGAACACCGGCGGAACAGATCGCCAACGCTGTCACGGGCTTACTGGCCCCCCTGGTGCATCCGGGCTGATAGGCAAGTTCTAAGGGAGATTGAGATGAATAGGATTGATGGTCAAGTCGTTGCAATCACCGGCGCGAGCAGTGGTATCGGACGAGCTACAGCCTTGCATTTAGCCCAACGCAGCGCGAAATTGGTTCTTGGTGCACGGCATGAAGATGGGTTACGGAGTCTGACTGAGGAGATTGCCGCTGCCGGCGGCAGAGCCGTATACAGAGTGACGGATGTAAGCAGGCGGGAGGATCTTCAGAGCCTGATAACTCTTGCTGAAAAGAGTTTTGGTCGCCTTGATGTTCTCTTCAGCAATGCTGGTGCCATGCCAATAGGGCCATTTGACGATCTAGCGGTCGATGACTGGGAGACGATGGTCGACGTGAACATCAAGGGTGTCCTATTTGGTATCGCTGCCGCCCTACCCGTTTTCCGTCGACAAGATTCGGGTCATTTCATCCAGACGGCATCTACTGCAGCTCGCAAGACGGTGCCTAATCAAGTGGTGTACTCAGCGACGAAAGCGGCTGTGCTGGCCATCTCGGATGGCCTAAGACAAGAGCTTGCCGGTCACATTCGTGTGAGTACCATCTTGCCTGGCTTCACAGATACTGCGTTCAGCGAGCATGTAAAGAACCCTGAACTGAAGGCGCAGTTGCAGAAGGCTGGAGAGAAGTTCGCCATGTCGCCTGAGGCTGTGGCAGACGCGGTTGTCTACATCCTCCAGCAGACCGAGGGAGTGAACATCGGTGAGGTTACGCTTCGCTCAAAGGCGCAAGCCTAAACAACCTCCCTTTCCCTGCGAAGAAGAAGACTTGTTTATAGCGCACAAGTGTTCAATCGTTACGCTTCGCCCGGAAGGATGTACCCTCCTGGGCGCGGCCAACATTTCTGTTCGTAGTTTGCCGAGACCCTTATCCGAGGCTGGGCTTACTATCACCGCCACATAGAAGCGGGTTCGACGTTTTGGAAGGTCAAGAATGACCTCTGGCACTTGCTCTGGCGATGGGCGAAGCGCAGGCGGCAGACTGGAAGGTGTCTCAGCAAACTCTGGCGAACACGGTGAGTTGGGGTCTTTGTATGGGGCTGCAAGGGATTGGATCGACTCGCCCGAACGAACACCGGCTGAAGAGATCGCCAACGGTGTCACCGGCTTACTGGCCCCTCTCGTGCACCTGGGCTAACCGTAACAAGCACGTGAAGAGCCGCAGCATCACGGCCTCCTCTCCTCAATTTTTCTCCATTTGAGAGCGGCGTGAAGGGTGGAAACGGCTTCAATATTTGCCATGTTTTGCACCGTTCCGACATTCTACGGCTCTAGATGATGGCAAACTTCTGACAATGCCGACAGTACCGGAACGAATCCGGTGTCGGTGAGTTCATCGGCGATTCACGTAAATCCAGAATCATCGCGTTTGTCAGAACAACTTTCGCTGAGCTTGTCCAGCAGTGGTGAATGTTCCATGCGACCAGGACCTGCCAACAGCATGGAACGTTCTCAGCCACGTACAACGAGAATCCTACAAGCCTCCGGCTAGCCCTCTCGACCGGATTTCAGTTTCAGGGTCTCGTCGATCCAATTGAAGACTACTTCGTCTTTATAGGCCAGGGCGCCGGCTTGACAATGGTTCTCGGCTCCATCTTCGCTCGTAAATTCGAAGAGCTGTTTGGGTGCCTGCAAGCCGTCGTAGACCTCTTGTGGCTGACCTTTGAAGAACATGTCAGCTTCCGCCTCTATGACCAAACAGGGGCACTTGATCTGGCCGATCACATCCTTGATCGTGTATTTCTTGGTTTCCTCGATAAAGTCGCTGATGCTGGACGAGCCAAAAGACCAGACCCCCTGTTCGATGGTCCAGCGCAGACCCGTGTTCTTTTCCATGCCTGCGCGTACGATCGCTTCGCAGGTTTGCGTGTCGCCTGAGTTCAAAGCAGCCAATGCCTCTTGCGGCAGCGTGTGTTCAAGGGTCGCGTGCAAGTCGTATACCCCGCCAAAGAAGATCGCGGCGCGGAATCTATGCTCAAATGCAGCGGCGCGGGCTGCCAAATAGCCTCCCAGGCTCATACCCATCAGGACCAGATTGTCACCATCCACATCCGGCCTGCTCAGAGCATAGTCCACCGCCGGCGTCACAACCGCCTCCCAGTCGTACCGAAAGGTGAGCTTCTGCTCACGCATCGGCATGCCCTGTCCGGGACCATCCCAGGTCAGACAGTTGTAGCCGCGACGGATGGCAGCGGCGGCCCCGAAGTAAAAGAGTTCCTCAATGCTGGAATCGTAGCCACCGTGGAAGATAAGCGTGGGCCGCGGCTTGCCGGAATCATCCACTTTATAAAAGTAGCCAGGAAGTGTGGTGCCCTCATAAGGGATATGTACCGGCTCCCAGGTTGGACCGGCGAGCTTTGCTGCCTCGGCATAGGCCTTCTGCGACGCCTTGGCCATTGAGAGGATGCGAGGGTCTTCAGGATTGCCATGAAGGTAGAACTCGCCCGTCCGGAAGTAGGTAGAGGCACGTAGATAAGCTTCGCGAGCACTTTCCAGGTGACCCGCGGCCAGGCTGACGTCAGCCCGCGACAAGATCCGTCGGCCCAACTTGTCCCACTCCGCGAACCAGCTCTCTAAATCACTTTCCTTGATCCGGCCAGCGGTAACCATCATCTCGCCTATGTCCGCGCCTCCATAGTAAGTGAAACCCAGGTTGCGTACGAACTCGAATGCAAACGATCCATCTTTGAATGCGACGTTCATCTTCCCTCCAGTGTTGGTGCACCGCTTTCCGCGGCCAGTCTGTCGTGTCTGGTATAGACTGTACAGTACAGTCTTATAGATGCTGCGCTCCTGGCTGAAGTTTCAATGATCCATGCGAGGAGAAGAGCAGTGGTGATAATGGATACTGAGGACCTATGCCCAAATCCGCTCGGCAGAAACAAGTTGTTGAAGCAGAAGACTTAACGATGCGCCAGAAAATCCTTAGAGCCGCTGCTCATCTTTTCCTGACACAAGGATATCGAGGCACAAGCATGGAGATGGTCGCAAGGGAGTCAGGCGCAGGCAGACAAACCGTTTACAACCAGTTTGCAAGTAAGAAGGCTTTGTTCGACGACACCGTGGCACTCCTGTGGGAGAAGATGTCGATCGATCGCATCGTCAGCCGGGCGGAACCGGAGCGCACTCCCGAGAAAGCTCTTCTAGAGATCGGAAATGCCATCGCAGAGTTCTGGGTTCCCGCGGAGGCAGTCGCTTTCCTACGTATGGTGATAGCCGAAAGCACCAAGTTTCCAGAGTTGGCCCAAAGCTTCTTTACCTTCGGACAGGGTTCGGCTCGACGTGCCGTCACCGAATACCTAAGCACGCTTCGCGATACCAGGACGTTAGACCTTTCCGATCCAGACCTCGCAGCGGCCCAATTCATAGGCCTCGTCAATGAGCCGCTGCTCTCATCACGCGTCATCGGTGCCGACAGGTCCCCCTCAAGAGATCGCCGCAAACAGGTCGTTCAAGAGGCGGTCCATACTTTTCTTGCTCGCTACCGAGCAATGGAAAGTTAGCCACGTCCTCCCATCGATGGCCCGAGAAGGCGCGAAAGTGGTGCTGCCGGTGGACAAGCCGTATACCGAGTAACGGATGTGAGCAGATGTGAGGACCTTCAGAGCCTCGTCACCCCTTTCTCAGGCAATGGCCCGCGGCAGCTAGTGTTGGTGGATCCTGCCTCCGGCGCCTGGTATTTCTGAGGCACTCTTGATTGGCGCTATTGCACCTAAGGCGATAGATGAGTATCTGCGCACATTCTTTGGCGTCGAAGGTGTGCGCGGGACGCTCGGAGTTAATTGAACAGCGTTTACAACCATGGCTCAGATTCTGCCGCTCACCGTGAAGAAAGTTCAGGTGCCCATTGTCACGATCGGCGGAGAAAAGGGCCTGGGTGAGCGCATCGGTCAAAGTAACGATGGTAGTTTTGGGCAACGGTGCATTCGCTGTCACCGGGCCGAACTAACCTGCGCATCATCGTCTCTGACTGGATGCGGGCTTATGCGACAGGTCACGCAGCTTCTTTGAGCGCTGAGCCCCGAATGCAACAAAAAGTTGCAACCACCGAGAAGCACCAGTCATCCCAAAATTGGTAAATGAGGAGACAGGCGATGGCTGGTGCCAACGGATCTGAAACGTATCCCAGGGGCCCCGAGTTGCTAGCGAATTCTCTTCTTCGTTCCCTCGATTCGCGCCCGCCGGGCGACATCGCAAGCAAGCTGGCCAACGGACTTCGTCTGGGGCTGGATTTTGACCACCTGGATGCCGTCGTCTATAAGGAAGGGACCACCGAAGTGCAGTGGACCCTGGGCCAAATGGGCAGCGACGTTCGTGCAGAGCTAACGCCATCCTGGTGGGTCTACCAACATCAACAGCCACTCTCGATAGCTGAGTGGAGTCGGGATGGGCGTTTCGCCGACTTCAGGGAGGCACTGCAGGTTGTTGGTTCAGCGCCTAATTCATTGCTCGCTGTACCACTTACTTCGCCACATCGCCGTTTGGGCACTTTAGTTGTCGTCGGCTCGCCCCGAACTGCGTATTCCGAAGAAGAACTCCGGTTTGTCTCGCTAGTAGCAGATGGCTTGGCGTTGGCTGTTGAGTGGGCCCTCAATTTTGAGAGTGCGCGCGGAGCGAAGTGGGAAGTTGAGCGCCAAAACGAACGCCTAAAATTCCTCCTGGATCTCACCAATCGAGTCACTTCCAATCTGGATCTTTATGAAACTGTGCGCGCCACAGCGGCCAGCCTTCGCGAACTCATGGAGTGCGACTTTGTCAATGTCGGTCTTCCTACGGCGAATAGCAGCCAGCATGAACTGATCCAGGAGTTTCCCAGCGGAAAGCGACCTTACACGGAACAATTGCTGGTTTCGCCTACCGGGGCTCTTCTCAGAGCGTTTGAGGAGCGGAAACCCGTGCTGTTTACAGAGATCAAAGCAGCTAATCTGCCTCCGGTGCTGTACGAGCTATTCATTAATGAAGGTATCAAATGTGTCTGCCTCATTCCGTTAGTTAGCCGAGAGCGTATGCTCGGCGCATTGAGCATCGGCCGGAGAAGGGAAGAACCTTTCCGGGAAGAGGAGATTGACTTCTTGATGCAGATCGGAGGTCAGATTGCCATCGCAATTGAAAATGCATTGGCCTTTCGCGAAATTTCAGAACTAAAAGACAAGCTCTCTCAGGAAAAATTGTACCTCGAAGAGGAAATTCGGGATCAGATGGGCTTCGAGCAAATCGTCGGCCAAAGTGCGGCGTTGCGTCAAGTTCTGGAACTCGTAGAGGTGGTTGCGGAGACTGATGCCACCGTTTTGCTGCTGGGCGAAAGTGGAACAGGCAAAGAACTGATTGCTCGTGCCGTACACGAGCGTAGTCAACGCAGAAGCAGAACATTCGTGAAACTCAATTGCGCTGCTATTCCTACAGGTTTGCTCGAAAGCGAACTATTCGGTCATGAAAAAGGCGCATTTACGGGCGCCATCGCGCAAAGACAAGGACGAATGGAGCTTGCCGATCAGGGGACCCTGTTCTTAGATGAGGTCGGCGACATTCCGTTTGAAATTCAACCGAAACTTTTGCGCGCTTTGCAGGAGCGTGAGTTCGAAAGGCTGGGCAGCACCCAAACGAGGAAGGTGAACGTTCGATTAGTGGCTGCCACTAATCGAGACCTGAGAAAGATGATAGTGGACCGCGAATTTCGCGCCGATCTTTATTACCGGTTAAACGTCTTTCCGATCCATATTCCGCCGCTTCGGGAGCGTAGAGAAGACATTCCATTGCTTGTAAGTTACTTCGTCCAAAAGTATTCACGTCAAATGAAAAGAAGCATTGATTCAGTTCCTACGGCTGCTCTGAAAACGATCACCAACTGGGACTGGCCCGGCAACATCCGAGAGTTGGAAAACTTCATAGAGCGAGCCGTAATCCTTACCCGCGGAAGGTCCTTGGATGCGCCGCTCGGTGAATTGCGCCAGACTAACAACACTCTTCCTTCTTCCCCGTCGAAGGACTCTGGCGGACGGCAAGATGTCGCCCGCTTGGTAAGAGAAACTCTTGAGAGCTTGAGAGGACAAAAGGCAAGTCCTGCCGCTGACGAGGAACAAAGGCTGGAGATCGTGCGTATCCTTCGCGAAACCCACGGTCGTGTGGGAGGCGCCAATGGAGCCGCGGCTCGGTTGGGAATCAATCGCACAACACTCATTTCGCGCATGAAGAAGTTGGACATACAGGCCGAAGAGCTTCGCTAGTGCAACCTGAAACCACGACGCCCCCACGCGTTCCGAAGATGCTCTATTCTCCAATTCTCCAGTTCTGCTACTGACGAAGCCTCCGTCGACATACCTTTCGACAGTTCGACAACACACCGCACTGGTTTGCGTCTCTTCCTAGTTTTTCTGAAACTTCCAGTGCCCGCTGTTTGGCATTTGATTTGCTAACTCAACGCTAGGAATCATAATGCTGAAGATTTCCATGGTTGAAAGTCCGACACGATTGAGACTTGTTTTGGAAGGCAAGTTGATCGCGCCTTGGGTTTCGGAGCTACGAAGAACTTGGAGGGTGACGCAATCGCAGCTTCGAGGCCGTCAGCCATTGATCGACCTGCGCGATGTGACTCACATCAGTCAAGAGGGCGAGAACGCGCTGCTACAACTAATGATCGAAGGCGCAAGGTTTACCTGCAAGGGAATATTCACAAGGCGTGTGATTGAACAACTGGCGAGCAGGTATGAGGGAAACCCATGGGTCGATAACTTACAGGATTGCTTAGACGATTAGGCACGTCTAGAAACGATCGGGTGTTGAAGCGGGATTCCGTTCCGGGATGGCCTAAAATTTGCCATCCGTTTTTTGTCCCCCCGGCCGCTTCGACCGATTTCATCTTGTTAATGCTCTTCGACGCCAATATCGTCCAGAGCCGCGGTGAGTTCTTGCGCCTTCAGAATGTCCGCCTAGCTAAGCCTGGAATAGGGACTCCGCCGCACCAGGGCCGGGAGCATGGTTAATCTAGGAGAGAGTGCTCTAAATAAAAGTCCTTCCATAGGTTCTGATCTACCAGCTCGAAGTCAAGATCTAAGTGAAAAGTGGCGACAAAGCCATTTATCTAGGCAGCTATAGGACGCCGGCTTCGGATCGAAACAGAGGCCGTGGACGCAGGTGCAGGTGGATTTCGAAATAAATGTCTCAAACACTGAATGCCATGGCTGTCTAGCTTTACTCCGGCAACGTTTCGCCCCCTAAGGATCTCCATGTTTCAGATTGCCAAGATAGCTTTGGATGAGCAGGTGCTTGGGGCGAGGCGTTGTCTTCTAACCGGAACTCCGGACTTCCGCCTATCGAGATTGCCATACCAGTTGAAAAAAGGCCGCTGAGTCAGACCACACCACCCAACTGGGTCCACAAAACATTTTCCGCTAAGTGGCAGTCCAGGTTATCTCGGCATTGGGCTGCCACTTGAAGCCAGATAGGACTTGTACTCTACCTTTGTCGCCGGTGTCTGACAAAGCAGCAGGTCCCTCCACTATTCTTCGCACCGATGCTCGCACATGCTGTCAGCCTCGGCGGCTCGCTGGCCAGATGACAGTCCGTGAGTGTCGAAGGAACTTCGACACTTCAACACTCGACACTGTCTTGCCACTAAATTTTGTCAACTCTAGCCTGTTTCGCTGGACTTATTACCTTCGCCATTGAAAAACCTTTTGGCCTTTCACTTGCATTAGTTTCAACAACGGCGCATAAAGCGCTGGCCAAGGTCGTAGATAGACAATTTGCCGGAGCCAAAGAGCGACAGATATGACCGACCAAAACACAGACCAGAATTGGAAGCCTAAGTATAATCCTTGGCTTATCGCCGGGACGGTGGCGCTTGCAGCTTTCATGGAGGTCCTGGATACCTCAATCGCAAACGTCGCTCTACCCCACATCGCCGGCAGTTTAGCGGTCAGCAATGACGATGGAACATGGGTGCTTACCAGCTATTTGGTAACTAACGCTATCGTACTTCCTCTTGGAGCGTGGGCATCGAGCGTAATCGGCCGCAAGAAGTTCTTTCTTCTATGCATCGCCATCTTTACAGTTGCAAGCTTCCTATGTGGCATCGCCGCCTCGCTTCCGATCCTGCTGCTCGCCCGCGTCATCCAAGGCGCTGGAGGCGGTGGTTTGCAGCCCATGGCACAGGCCATTATGGCTGATTCCTTCGATGAAAGTAAGCGTGGGCAAGCCTTCGCTTTGTACGGTCTGGTTGCCGTATTGGCTCCTTCCATTGGACCCTCCATCGGCGGGTGGATCACGGATAACTATTCCTGGCGGTGGATTTTCTATATCAACATCCCGGTCGGGATCCTTGCCGCATTCCTGGTGACTCGTTATGTCGAAGATCCCCCCTGGATCAAGGCCTCTCTCAACAACTTGAAGACGCTTGACTATGCCGGTCTGGGTTTCCTGACCATCGCTATGGGTGGTATGCAGATCATGCTCGATAAAGGAGAAGAAAACGACTGGCTGAGTTCCAATTTCATTCGCACCTTTGCCACTCTCTTTGTGGTTGGCATGATCGGCCTTATCTGGCGAGAGTGGAAGGCAAAAGATCCGATCATTGCTATCAAGCTTTTCAGGTTCAAGAATTTCGCGATTTGCGCGTTGCTGATGTTACTGCTGGGCGGCATTCTTAACTCCGGCACCGTGCTACTGCCCCAGTTCACTCAACAGGTTCTTGGTTATACGGCAACTGTAGCCGGAGAGGCGCTGACTTTCGGGGGGCTTATCCTGATCATCCTGATGCCCATAGGAGGCATCGCAACAGGCAAGTATCCTGCTCGAAATCTTGCCGCCTGCGGGTTTGCCTTATTCGCTGCCGCCTTCTTTTACACTTCCACTCACATTACCTTGCAGATGAGCTTCGGGTTTGCTGCCTGGGTGCGCGTCTTACAGATGGCTCCATTTCCATTCTGCTTCATTGCGGTAACGACCGCGGCCTACGTAGGCTTGCCTAAAGAAGCCAGCAATCAAGTTTCGGGAATTATCAATTTTGCGCGAAATGTTGGAGGCAGCATCTTTATCTCGCTGACTTCAGCCCTGCAGCAGAATCGTTCGCTGTTTCATCAGTCACGCCTGGGCTCTTTCATGAACCCTGGAAACCCGGTCTTTACCAATCGGCTCAACGCCCTCGGCACGTTTTTCGATGGCGTAAGCAGTGGCCAGGGACCGGCGATGGCACGTACCCAAATTTACAACCAGCTCAATCAACAAGCTACGGTCATGGGATACGAGGATGTCTATCGCGTGCTTTGCTGGATGGCGGTGGTGATGTTTCTCTGTGCTTTGTTATTGAGCAAGAACAAGCCCGGTGAAGGTGCTCCTGCCGGGGAGGGGATAGCATGATGAGCTTATGGCTTAATAGAAGTTCGAGAGTGCTCTGTGCTTTCGGTCGCCATCGCGATCCAGCAGTGGCTTTCATCACCATGGCATTGCTTTGCGCGAGCAGCTTCGCGCAGCAGGCAACTACATCATCGTCCGCGCCCAAAGCGCAGCAGGTAACGCCTTCTGGCATGACTTCGACCGGCAGCAACGTGCAGGTGCAGCAGTCTGCGAACGGCGCCGCCAGCTCCAGCGTGGACACGGTAAACAGCAGTATCCAGGTGTCCGGCGCGTACCAGGGCAGCATCCCCAGTCCGAATATACCGCAAGGCCCCATGACTTTGACCATAGCAGATGCAATCCAGCGCGGTTTGCGCTTCAACCTGGGAACTGTCAGCGCGAAGTCGTCGGTCACACAGTTACGAGGAGAACGGCTCGCGGCTCTCAGCGCGATGCTCCCCAACATCTACGCCACTCTATCCGAGACCGGAACCAAACTGGATCTCCAAACCCTGGGCATTACGACTGGCGTTTTGGGGCCACAGCCCGTTCCCACCACCATCGGGCCGTTTCATTACTACGGCGCGCTGGCAAACTTCGACGAAAGCCTCAGCCTGACTTCATTGCACAATTTGCGGCAGTCGTCGGCTTCGGAGAAAGCCGGGGAAATGAGCGCCAACGACGCGCGTGAGCTCATCGTCCTGGCGGTCGCCGGCACTTATCTTCAGGTGCTTGCAGCTAAGGCCAATGTGGTGTCGGAGGAAGCACAGGTGAAGCAATCGGAGGCGACATTTAGACAAGCAGATGACGAACACCACGCCGGCACAAGGCCGGTGATCGACCGCAACCGGGACTTTGTGGAGTACCACACGGAGGAGCAGAGACTGGTCTCGCTGCAGGCCGAGCTGGTGAAACAAACCATGCAATTGGCAAGGCTCATTGGTCTCCCCGTAAGCCAGGCACTTACCTTGAGCGAAGAGCTGCCCGCACGGATCCCAGAGGTGATTCCGGTCGAGCAAGCGCTCGATTTGGCGGTCAAGGACCGGTACGATCTGCAAGCGGCGCGGTTGCAACTGAACGCCGCGCAAGAAGCGCACAAAGCATCAAAGGCCGAATACCTGCCTTCAATCGACGTGAGCGGTAATTACGGAGTTGAGGGAATAAACCCCAATAAGGGCGCTTCGGTGTTCCAGGCTGCGGCTTCGGTCCGCATCCCCATTTTCGACAGTGGTCGTACACGGGGGGATATTGAACAGGCTGATGCGGCGCTCAGCCAACGGGGGGCGGAGTACTCCGACCAAAAGGGCGTCGTCGAACTGGATGTAAGAAACGCGTATGTGGACCTGCAGGTGGCCACCCAGCAAATTGCCACCGCCATTGAAAATCGGAGAGTGGCTGCGGAAACTCTTACGCAGTCGATAGATCGCTTCAGCGCCGGAGTAACCGATTCGGTCGAAGTTGTGCAATCGGAAGAAACCGTAGCCTCGGCCGAGCGCGACTACGTAAGCAGTCTGTTCACTCTAAACCTTGCGCGGGTCAACCTGGCCCGAGCCACCGGCCAAGCCGAACAGTTTATTCCCAACATGCTTAAAGGAAATTGAGACCATGCCCACCCAGACTAAAGAAAACTCATTGCAACAGTCAGGCGACGACCAGAACCAATCGCAGCCGGCGAAGGCCGACACCGGCAGTCGCCAGGGTAAGAACGGGAGCACGGCCACGGAGAATAAGACCAGGGCCGATCAACAGCAGGATGGCCAAACTGGAGACGATCACAAAGAAGATGCTGGCGAGAAGCAGCCCATGGATCCGGCCAAGAAGCGGCGAAGGATCATCATGGCCGTGGTCGTCGGGAGCATTCTGTTGGTAGGCGGCTTGCTCTGGTACCTCTATTCGCTTACCTACGAAGACACCGACGATGCGCAGATCGATGGCCATTTCAACGCCATTGCCTCGCGCGTGGCGGGGACGATCGTAGGTGTCTATGTGGAGAACGATCAACCTGTGAAGGCGGGCCAACCGCTAGTCGATCTCGACACAAAGGATTACCAGGTTTCAGCTGCACAGGCACGCGCTAACTATGAACAAGCAGTGGCGCAAGCCGAGGCGCAAAATCCAAACGTGCCGATTACCGTTACATCCAATCAAAGCCTGATTGATGTAGATGACCAGGAGGTTATCAACGCCGGAGCTGCACTCGCGAGTGCTGAGCGCGACTACGACAGCAATGTTGCCAAACTCCGCCAGGCTGAGGTGAACAATCGAAAAAGTCAGTCGGACCTGGTGCGCTACAAAGAGTTGGTAACCAAGGAAGAAATTGCCAAATCGGATTTCGATCAGTACGTCGCTAACGCAGGTTCAGGGGACGCTAATGTGGAAGCCGCCCAGTCCGCGGCCGCCTCTTCGGCCAAAATCGTTGATGAGCGCAAAGCGCAATTGCTGCAACAGCAGGCTAAGTTCGCCCAGGATAAAGCGAATTCACCGCGCCAGATTGCGATTCAGCATGCAACCGTCCACTCTCGCGTTGCCAGCGTCGACTCCTCAAAGTCTCAACTGGACAGCGCCCTGCTTAACCTGAGTTATTGCCATATCGTCTCTCCCGTGGACGGGATCGCAACCGAGCGCAGCGCGGAAGTTGGGGGGAGAGTTTCGGCTGGCCAACAGCTCATCATGGTTGTGCAAACCGAGAGTGTGTGGGTGACCGCTAACTTCAAAGAGACTCAGCTACGCAAGATGCGCGTAGGGCAACCGGTAAAGATCAAAGTCGATTCACTCGGTGAGTTCTTCGACGGTCAGGTGGAGCTAATGCCGGCGGCCACGGGGGATAGAGCAAGCTTGTTTCCGGCCGAAAACGCCACCGGAAACTACGTCAAGATCGTGCAGCGACTGCCGGTGAGAATACGTATCAATCAGAACCAGAGAGATTTCGACAAGTTGCGCCCTGGCATGTCAGTCGAGCCGAAGGTATATCTCGATCGGTAATGAAGTATAGCCAGTCAGCTTAATGGATGGATGAATAAGTCACAAGCTACCGAATGTGCACTTCGAGGAGAAGCCATGATGAGTTTACTTAACTTCGAAACAGGGATGAGCGATGAGGTGCTGGTCTCAAGCGCCAAGTCGGGGGACACGGAAGCGTTTGCCGAACTCACCAGACGTCACGCCAGGAAAGCTTTTCATGCCACGTTTCGCATCACCCGGAATCACCAAGATGCGGAGGATGCGCTTCAGGATTCCTTGCTTAGAGCGTTTACTCACATAAAGACTTTTGAGCAACAGTCCAGTTTTTCCACCTGGCTTACGCGCATCGCAATCAACTCGGCGCTGATGAAGTTACGCAAGAAGCGTGCTTGCAATGAAACTTCGATTGATAATCAGAACCAACCTGCCGGCAACGTTGCTCCATTGGAGTTCGAGTCAACATTGGAGGATCCTGAAAGCCACTGTGCCCGGCGAGAGAGGGAGAGAATAATGCGCAAAGCGATTCTTCGATTGCCTCGGGTTTCCCGCGACGCGATCCGGCTCAAGCACGGCAGAGAGTGTTCAATATTGGAGATCGCGGAGGCTCTGGGAATCTCCGCTGCAGCAGTAAAGTCCAGGCTCGCGCGCGCAAGAACAGAACTGCGAAGCTCGGTGCTTAAAACCGGTTTTAGGGGTGAGAAAGACGTCAACAGAATGGGGCAACCTCTCACTTCACGATCATCAAAACCTGGCGCAACAGTTTAGCTACAAAACCACGAGGGTGCTGATCACACGGTCGCATTTTGGAAAGGCATGATCGTCCATCAGGCCGACATGCCTGCCCCGCTCGGCGGCAGCGTCGCAGTGAGACGTTACCCTTCCTGCATCCCCGTGCTGCCGACGATTAGACAAATGACCTTTCTTATAATTTAAGCAGGCTTTGTTCTCGCGTCCCCGTGTTGTGAAAGAGGAGTGCAAGTTCGACTCCTTCTCATAGGCACGAATCAACAACATCCATCATGGCTGGGCATGGGAGAGTGAGTGGCAGAAACATACTTCATTCGCGACCTGCTTCTTCCGGAGCTTGATACTGAGATCGGCAAGACGCGCCGCCTCTTTGAAGCGCTGCCCGATAGCCAATCGGACTTCAAGCCGTACGAGAAGTCTATGACGCTCGGCAGGCTAGCAGGTTACACCACCGATTTTTTTGGATTGATGGCTTTCACGCTCACCCTCCGAACTCGATATGGCTGTCGCTTGGCAACCCTGTACCATGATCCGCAAAGGGCAAATGCTCAAGCGCTTCGAGAGCAACGCCAGCGACGCTCTGAAGTCTTTCAAGCAAAGTTCGGCCGTGGCCTTCCACCAGCCTTGGACTACCAAGCGTGGTCCGAACATTCTTTTTCTGGCGGTCGCTTTACCTATCATCGCAATCAGGGGATAATCCAGATTGTTCACCATCGCGCCCAACTTGGCACGTACCTTCGTGCCCTCGCGTTGCCAATGCCTGGTATGTATGGCACCTCTGCAGACGGGATCTAGTTCTCGCCGATGCATGAAGCGTATAAGTAGATCAAGCTGAATGTCCCCGGCTCATCCTGAAAGATGCGCCATTGGACCGGGAAGACCCGCAGCTTAAGTGGAACGGTTTCACCCGCTTCATCGGCCTTGGGCCACGACTCCAAAGGCGAAGTGACGTCCTGGCGTAAAACGCAAAAACATTTGCCGTAACCCCGTATCTCCCTGCATGCAACGCTTCCTGGTTCGACCAGTGATGCCGACACGCTACCCCAGAGACCAGCAGCAGTTCTCATGGAACATTCGATGGCGCGTTAGCCCTGTGAAGCCGCTTTGTGTTCACGTGTCAGTAATCCAAGTCTCGGCTGGCGAGAACAGGCCAATGCTCTCAACAAGCAGAGGGTTGGAGGCCGACATGGGGCATTGTCCACGAACGCGCTTGTAGAGGTTTAAACCTGCTTTGGCCACGAACCCCTCCGTCCCGGCTCGGATCGGTTAAAACGATGCTCGGCGGGACCCAGCCTGGCGTCTAAAGACTTACCAGGGTGCGATCACACGTCGCCAGTGGATCTCCACGCGCACATCTCCACTCTGAAAGATTTCCAGCATGTGATCACCGTCAACGATCTCCTTCAATTGCTCGGCTGTCCGTTCGTCGCCGATCCAGTTCGGAAACGTGCAGCCTTGTACCAGGTTTCCCGTGAAGTTTCCTTCACTATCTACGGTGTAGGTACCAAACAAGGCGAGATTCCCGATCACTGCGGCCTTGTCCTCCTCGGCCGTCCCAGCTTCACGCGCATTGCTCGCGAAGCGTGGGACGCTTGGGTCTGACATGAGCTCCACAAAATGCAAGCTCTCGTGAAAGCAAAGAAGCCCGGTCGGCTTTCGCCCGAAAGGCTCCGTCGTCTTGCCTCCTATAGTCGCGGTAATCGTCTCTGGCCGCCACATGCCGAGTACACGGTTTTTCATGGCCTCTCCTTCGGTGTTTCGAACACCTCGCCGCAAGTATGATTCAGCTTGTATCCCATCGCAACAAGGCACCTAAGCTGCTCGCAGCTACCACTTGACCGTAGCATAGCTATCTTCAAAACAATTGTTTTGTTGCGTCCTGCAATTTCTGTTTGCAGAAAACGCAAGGTTTCTCCTGCTGCCCACAGGCATCTATAAAGTGAGTGAAAGAATGCTGGAGCATTATCAATCAGGATGGGGAAATAGCTGTGTGTATCCTAATCCTCCGATTGTTAGAACAAGCATGAATCAGCGAGATCTGTCTTAGTGGGCTGGTGGTGAGACTGTTTCTTCTGTCCCACAGAGGCAATTGAAGCTACTGGTTCGAAGGGTCGAATTGATGAAGGCGCTCAAATGCCACTCGCTTCCCTATAACGGGGCAGTCAAAATTGTTTGTCGAGTCAGCAGCATTCTTCGCTGCGGTAGTAGTCATTCTTTTTCGGTTTGTTCGTTAGTGCTGCAATCGAGGAGTTCACATGTCGTTAGATAACCCGCGTCGTCCACACGTGGTCATCCTTGGCGGAGGCTTCGCCGGTATACGCGCAGCCTCCGCCCTTGGCGGAATGCCGGTGAAAGTCACGCTCGTTGATCGAACAAATCACTACACGTTTCAACCGCTGCTCTACCAGGTAGCGACGGCGGCTTTGAACCCCGGCGACATTGCGCAGCCCATTCGGTCAGTATTGCGCCAACACGTACAAGTTCAGGTGCTGTTGGACGAGGCCACGGGATTTGAGTTGGGTCAGCAACTCGTCGAATTGAAATCCGGATCGCGACTCCAATACGACTATCTAATTCTCGCCACGGGTTCGACGCACTCCTATTTCGGCCGAGATGATTGGTCGAAGCTTGCACCGGGTCTGAAAACCATTGAGGACGCGGCTGAAATCCGGCGACGGATTCTGCTGGCGTTTGAATTGGCCGAACGCGACATGATTGAGACTGGATCCCACACTTCTTTGAACTTCGTGATCATTGGGGGCGGCCCCACGGGGGTAGAACTAGCTGGCGCCATCTCAGATATTGCTAGGCTTTACCTTGCCAGGGATTTTCGGTGCATCGATCCAGGGAAGGCGAAGATATTGATTTTGGAGGGTTCGCCCACGATCTTAAGCACCTATCCTGAGAACCTGCAAAAGAGCGCTTGCAAGCAGCTAGAAGACCTTGGCGTACAAATTCGAACCGAAGCTCACGTGACCGACATTCAACCGGGTTACGTAATGGTGGAAAAGGAACGCATCGATGCGGTGGTGACGCTTTGGGCGGCAGGTGTGCAGGCCTCGGCGCTCGGCAAGATGCTGGGCGTTGCAACGGACAAGCATGGGTCGGTGATGGTAGATCAGTATCTGAACCCCGCGGGTCACCCGGAGATTTTTGTCTGCGGTGACCTGGCGCACTTCGAACAAGACGGCAGACAGGTGCCTGGTGTTGCGCAGCCGGCCATGCAGATGGGCGCCTACGCTGCCAAGCGCATCGGCCATCTTCTCCGGGGCGATACGGACAAGGATCGCGGATTCCGCTACTTCGATAAGGGAGACATAGCGACGATCGGCCGGAAGGCAGCGGTAGCCAAGATTCTGTGGCCCTTCAAGGCCCACTGGAGCGGCTTTATGGCGTGGCTCACCTGGTTGACGGTTCACATCTTCTTCTTGGTAGGCTTTCGGAACCGGTTTTCTGTCTTACGTCAGTGGGCGTGGACCTACCTCTCGTTCAACGATGGTGTTCGACTGATCTCAGGCAGTCAAGATCTTCCCGGCTGGGGAGCCCACCCCACCCCAACCAGGACCGATGCAAAGGCGCAGCCACGCGAAATCAAGGCGCAGCGAACCGGCTAGTTCGACAAAGTTCCTGGTCTGAAAGCTTTATCTTTTCTACGACTCGGTGCGCTGCACGGTTGTAGCTTTACCTAAGCATGCAGCGCACCGAGTAGCACTACATTGTTGGTAACTCAGGTTTGCTGCGCCACTGGTAGACGAGTTAGATTCAGCGACAAACTTGTAAGAGCGGCTCCTAGAAGGGAAACAAATACATGAAAACGTTGACTACTAAGACTTCCATGAAATCGGCACCGGATCGGGAAAATACAGCAGCTGTGGCACTAAAGACTTCAATCATTGCACCTCCCTACCATGTGCAGTCCACAGCAGCCGTACTCCGGTCTGGTTTCCCCTATTTCTCGCATCACGACTCTGTCTCCTCGCTGTGGAATCAGAAATGGCGAACGCCGTGCGCCCATGGCATCTACCCCTTCACAGACGCAAACGTCGACGACTTTGATCCTATCTTCGCTGAACTCGTCAGGGTGTCTAACGACGACTCGAATATTCTTTACCGGCCAGATGAGTACGCGCAGCCATTTTTCCCTGTAGCAGAAAACCTCGCCAGGATGGCCCAGCAAACCGAAGGTCAAGGGGATATCGCAAGGGCGTGCGGCCTTTACCTGCGTGCTGCGGCCGTGTACCGCATCGCGCGGTTTCCGATCAATCGCTCTCCCGCTAGCCAGGAAGCGTGGGAACGAGGAAAAGCGGCATATGTCAGCGGCGGCCAATATTTGAACCCACCAAGCGTCCCAGTGGAAGTGCCGTTTACTCATGCCGCAGAATCTATGGGCGACAGCAACGTGCCGATCCAGGCGTATCTGCGCATGCCCAAAGGCGAGAAGCCCAAGAACGGCTGGCCCGTACTTCTATTTATATGCGGCCTTGATGCATACAAAACTGACCACACCCCGCGTACCCAGGTCCATGTTGACCGCGGTTTCGCGACGCTCAGCTTCGAGATCCCAGGAACCGGGGATTGCCCGGCCGCCCCCAATGACCCGGCCTCTCCCGATCGCCTCATGAGCAGCATCTTTGATTGGGTAGTCAACAACAGTGCTCATCACGGCTTCGACCTGACGAAGATAGTGGCTCGTGGCATCAGTACAGGCGGGTATTACGCGATGCGGGTCGCCCACACCCATGCTGATCGACTCTTTGCAGTTGTGGCTCAAGGCGGCGGCAGTCATTATATGTTCGACGCTGAGTGGATTCAGCACCAAGATCAAATGGAATATCCGTTCGCCTTGGCCGAAGCGCTGGCGCACAAGTTCGGCTATCGTGAACCCGACCCTGTTCGGGCTTACGCGGCCGGTGCCTATAAATTCAGCCTGCTCGCGTCTGGCGTGCTGGACAACCCGAGCTGCAGGCTTCTCGTTATCGACGGCATGGAAGACTCCATCTTTCCAATCGAGGACAACTTCATCGTTGGTGTGGCAGGAAAAAACAAGGACTTGCTTGCCAGAGGCAACCGAGCTCATATGGGTAACCCCGGCGCCGAGGATATACTCTATGACTGGATTGACGATGCGGTCGGGGGGAAACCGTGATTTTACCGGATAAATTGGCGCAGAGGTTTGCGGCTCCCAACAAGAGATGTAAGAAACCATGTTCATGTGCACCGCTGGGTTAGAGACCCGAGAAGCTCGGCAAGAGCGGCGCAAGCACATGTCGCGCAAAAAGGATTGGCTCCCCGACGCGCAAGACGCCTTCGGCTGACTCGCGGCGGTAAGTATGTTTGGCGCCTCCCCATGCGCCGCGAGGGACCGCTCGTGCCTAAGTAGTCTCTGCCCACGTCTGTAAGATGGACAGCCGGCGAACGAGATGAATTCTTGCCGCCGTCTCCCTACTCGGGATCTCTCGGCACAGCTTCGTTATCGGCATCTCCAGGCCCTCCGCATCCTCCGGTAGTCCTTGCAATTTCTACAAGGAAATGCTGCAGGAAGAGACGCGACGACCGAGACGGCGGGTGCATCCTCGGTTGTTTGTGTCCAGAAACCTTTAGGAGTCTGAAATGACCAAGTCCTCTGTCGGGGAAGAACGAAGGCAAAACGGCTTGCTTCTTGCTTGTACTTCTATGACCGTGTCGAGATCTCGTCGGTGCCTAGTAGTCCCAAATGAAGACTCTAAACGCCGCTTTCCCGGAACGCTTCTCAACCTGCCCTTGATTCGCTTCGATCAGCCATCCGCTACCGTTCAAGCAAATTCCGGCGATTCATTACACCTAATCATCAGGAAAGCACCCCAAGGCTAGTGGGTGACTAGAAGATACTGAATACAGCATCTGACTTGTGAGCGGGACTTCATGGTCCACCATCCCGCCCGCGATCGAGGTTTGCATGAATACCGCCTATATTTCTGCGCTTGCCGCGTTAGCTGGCTCGGCAATTGGAGCGCTCGCATCCTTTGGGACTACCTGGATTACTCAGCATTATCAGAACCGAATGCAACGTGTCTCCCAGGAGAGCAGTCGAAGAGAAAAGCTGTACGGAGATTTCATTGATCAAGCTTCCAAGCTCTTTGCCGACGCACTCACACACGAACTCGAAGATCCCACAAAGCTCGTCCCGCTTTTCGCCATTCAAAGTCGCATGAGGCTCTTCGCGTCGGAAAATACACTGCGCTCGTCCGAACAGGTGGTCCACAGAATATTCGAGACTTACTACCAGCCGAATCGGGACTTTAGGATTAAGAAGGAGGAGAGCCGGGATAGCTTCGACATTCTGCGCGAATTTACCGAGGCTGGTCGCCGTGACTTGCGAGCCGAGTGATGAGCGACTCGTCGCGGGGGAGTCTAAGGGTCGACTGCTTTTCAGTCACGCAAAGCACCACCGAGCACTTTCACGAGCGCCTCGGCTTGACTAGGAGGATTCCGTTCCTCATGGATCACCGTTGGTCTCCGACTCCTATCGGCGACCGCTAGCCCGTGGCGTGCCGCCTGTCGTTGGCGAAGTCTCCCTGAGGTCAAGCGATCCGAGAACACTTTGTCGCGGGGGCGGAGATCTGTTCTGTACACAGAAGGTGAGTCGCTACGCGGTCCTGCGAGAACTGCAAGCTATCAAGCAAGGAAGAATTCGGAACGCGGTCGACCCTGGATTCTGGGATCCTCCTCCGTAACTAGCACATCTTCTAGGAACTCAAGGAACGCCTTCTCCTTGGCGGCCATCCGAGTTTTTCCGGCGTGCAAGGCATAGAAAACAACGGGATTGGGTTCAAAATCCGGCAGAACTCGCGTTAGTTTGCGACCTGCTACGGACGAATGAGCGAACCACAGCGGCAGGACGGCGACGCCCATTCCTCGTTCCGCGAGAAGACTTTGGATCTCCACGTCGCCGGCGACGGTGTCGAATTGTGGCTTCAAGAAAATTTGCTCTCCGCAGTAGGAACCTTTCCAAGGGACCATTCCACTCTCTTGGGAATAACCGATACACCGGTGCGCGAGCAGGTTTTCGGGCGCTCGTATCTCAGGTTTGCTGGCAAGGTACTTGGGAGCGGCAAAGATTCCCTGGCGTATGGGAGGGAAGCCCCTGAGGAAATATCCTGAATCTTTTGGAGTTTTGACCTTGATAAGAAGGTCGTGATTTGCAGAGGGTTCCTGATCCCAGTCAGAGTAAAGGACCATCTCGATACGTACTCTCGGGTGAAGAGCCCGGAAACGCGGCATAAGCGGCGCAAGGACATGTCGGGCAAAGAGCGCCGGCACTCCGACATGCAAGCTTCCTTCAGCTTCTTCCCGATGCGTGGTTAACACGTTTACCGCATCTCCATAGGCCAAAAGTGCGCGCTCACACGCTGCTAGATACTCTCGGCCGGCATCCGTGAGATGCACGAATCCACCGCTACGTCGAACGAGTTGAAGTTTCGCCGCCAGTTCTAAACTCGTGATCGCCCGACTCACCTTGTACAGCGGCACTTTCAGGGATTCCGCGGCCTGCGTAAAAGTGCGTGTGTGTCCTACAGCTCGGAAGATCAGCATACTGGTAAGACTGCATTGTCCGCTGCTCGGCGCCACAGTACCACCCCCGACCGAATGTCTTCGTGAGTTCCTCGTTTGCGGAACTTGCAAGAGGTCAAAACTCGACCTGAACTTTAGTAAAGGTCGAAAGGACGGGAATCATCCGGATTACAGGACGCGCGCGAGCTGTCGAGGAAAGCGATTCCGACAAGGGCTCACAGGTGACCCACCACTTCTGGCGACTCTGCCTTCCGTCTGCTACGGGCGCATGCACCCGTTCATTTGGAATAGATGCAGATGGAAAGCCGTACGATCTGCGACTAACGTCAAAATCGATATCCCAATCGTAAAGAGACCTTATGGACCCTCTTCCGAAACTATCGCTATTTAAGCTCAAGGCTCATCTCCCTGGCGGCTTCAAACTACCGCAATCTGAGTCGTCATTCCTTTGGCGACATGTCATCCCCCATGTCCAAGGTTATGGTCGAGTAGCTGCTCCTGACCTTATTGGGTTTGGTCGTTCAGGAAAACCTCCGATGCAAGCCTGCAGATTCAAAACCACAGAAAAGGAGTTGTTCATGATCCCGCCTTGATAGACACTGGAGCGGTACGAATCGCTCACGCTATCGAAAGCTGCAAGGCAGGCGCGGGACGGAGGTTCGTAATCCCCATACCACTGCGGCATGCAGTAATACGACTGACTGTTCTTCCCACCTTCCCGTTCGACCAAGACTGCGCAGCGATTCATTCGATCACCCTGTAAATATCCAGCTGTTCATTCGGCCCTACAGACTGGAACATCCCTTTGGAACCGCTTGAGCCGCGCACCTCGAGATGGAATGGGCGTATCCCCCGGACAAGTAGAACCGGATGGAAGCAGTCTCTCGAAACATAAAGCGGGGTACGGCAGGAAGACCGTTGGTATCGAAGCGATATGGTGAAGCTGAGGCTAAGGGCAGATGCTTCGATCTCTCGCTAGGTATGCCGCTACCGCTAACATTAATTCCATCATGCGCTGAAATGAAGTGCACTTCGGGAGTAGGAATGGGACTTGGTGGGCTCTGAGGATGATAATACGAATGCAGTGTCCTCAAACGAAGCCTATTTCTAGGAGCGGCGTTGCGCGTCAGCAGAGCTGACAAATCCGACGCCCGCCCAAGGCAAACGCCGCATGTGGGATGCGTGGGTGTCACCATTCGGAGACGACAGCGATCAGGTATCAAAACGCCGCAGTCTTCAGCGTGGGCGGAACGAGATCGGCCAGTATTGACTTCGGCAACTTGGCTTGGCCCACTTCGGCGGTTTGTTTTGGCCCACCCTTTGCGACGTTGAAGTTGAGGGTGTTCAGTTCTGCTGGAGCGTAGCCCGGAGGGCGTAGCGGAAGCAGAACTGAACACCCGGATTAGTCCTTCGTCTTCTTCCTCAGGGTTCTTCGGAAGCGGTAGGAGTCTGAACCTGTCTCGATGATGTGAGCCTGATCGGTGAGCCGGTCGAGCATGGCCTTGCAGAGCCGTGGGTTGGTGAACACCTGGGGCCACTCTGAGAAGGGCAGGTTGGTGGTGACGATGACGGCTGTCTTTTCGGCTCTTTCAGCGACAACCTGGAAGAGCAGTTCGGCGGCGACCTCGGCCAGCGACACGTAGCCCAGTTCGTCGATAACGATCAGCTCGACACGCGACCATCGGGCGAGCACCCTGCTCAGAGTCTGTTCGCGCTGGGCTTCGACGAGTTGGTTGACAAGCGCGGCGGCGGTGGTTGCAAAATGCACACGCCGGCGTTGGCGGCATGCAGCGATCGCGAGGCCGGTGGCGGGAGGACTCTTGCCGGTGCCGGGATCGCCGACCAACAGGACCGGCTCGGCGCGTTCGAGGTATCCGCCTTCGGCAAGACTCCGGATGCGGGCTGCCGGGATGTGCGGCGACTGCGCGAAGTCGAACTTTTCCAGCGTCTTGATGCGCGGCAGGTGTGCTTCGTGCATGCGCCGTTCGCGGTCCCCGACATTGGCTTGGAGCAGGGCTTCCAGGTAGTGCAGGTGCGAGTGGCTGCGTTGTGCAGCTTCTTCGAAGAGCGAAGCGAACTGCGCTCCGACGGCTGGCAGTCTCAAGGTCTTGCAGTTCTGAGCGATGCTGGAAGTCTGGAGGCTCATGCCTGCACCGCCCGCACACTGGCTGAGAAGAGCTGGTCGTACTCGATCATGGTCGGCAGAGGACGTTCATAGGCGGACAGGCTGCCGATGTCGAGGGCCTCGCCCATGGTATGCCGCAACTGATCGGACATGAGCAGATGACGGACGGCGGCGATATCGGCGCAGCCCAGATCGAGCGCCTGTTCGACCGCGATGGTGAACTTTTCATAGCCCGACTCGCGTCCCATGCGAACCAACTCCACCTTGGCCCGCGTGCCCGGTTGACGTCCTTGTCGTTCGATGGGTGGGCCAACTTAAACCGCCAGAGTGGGCCGATTCAGAATGCCCAAAACCAATGGGCAACGCCGTCGGAGGCGCGATGCATGTAAAGCGTCCAGCTTAGATGTGACCAGAGATGCTCAGAGAGAAAGCCGCAACTGATATCAGCTGCATCCATAAAGATAGTCAGCAGCGGGAGCATGAGGGTATAAGCAATGATTCTAGTGACGACGAACAACTTGAACGAGTTGACAGAAAGAGTTTCAATGGCATCGATCTGCTCGGTGGCTCGCATGTTAGCAACTTGAGTTCCGATGCCGGCGCCTACCCCGCCGGCGATCCGCGCTCTTAATGCGGCCGGTCAGCTTATTTGAAATTTTCAGGGTGACTTGCAGCGTAGCCAGCAACCTTATGAACCGCGAAAATTCATCAGGTCGTGCGATAAATCCTGGTCATTGAGGTAGGTCTATGCGCAAAGAACAGCGTCAGACCAAGCGGCCTTAACGACGGCGTCCATTCTCTGATCGGAAGCGGTATGCCCGGTGGAAAAGGCCCAACTCCACGTCAGCCCTTGCCCGATGGATACTTAGGAGGCATTATCCACCGCCCGCTCGGGAGATGAACCCTGTAAGCATTAAGATAGGAGACGTTTTCCGAATCGTGACACAAAGAAACAGCAAAAGTTTGCCCCGAACGGCATCCGAAAGTGCCTTTAGTAGCTAAGGTGCGTAAGGGGAATGTTGCGCCTCGATGAGATGTTTGGACGTGAGAGATGATTAGCCATACTTTAGGAATGTTGGAAGCGAATTTAGTCAAGAGGCGAGACGAAATTACGTTAAACACTGTTGCTGATCATGGATTGATTCAGCTAGGGTATTCGGATCGAAAACAAAATGAGCGTGGAACGTCTGTTTTATTGTCAGTCCTCAGCCGAGGGAGACCAATCGGTTCAGTTCGCAATAGCGCTGATCCAAGGAAAGTGAAAAGTCAGAGTTCTACGCAGGCTTCGAGAGGGACCTGCACGACTGAGCCAACTGCGCCGGACGTTCCCGCTGGCGTCCAAGAAAATGATCACCCAACATCTCCGTGAACTGGAGAGACGGGTTGATCGCACGCAGAGACTTGAGCGGCCGGGCGAGGCGTGTAGAACACTT
Organism: Acidobacteriaceae bacterium; assembly: GCA_963692885.1. Lineage (GTDB taxonomy): Bacteria > Acidobacteriota > Terriglobia > Terriglobales > Acidobacteriaceae. The sequence continues at coordinate 3,409,892 of OY843586.1, read as the reverse complement.
GCTTTCGGATTCAAGCGACTTTGCCCCTTATGCAGCGCATCAACGCTTTAACCGGATGGGGTTCGCAGTAAGCTTCATCGCTACCGAACTCAGCCGTCCAGTTGCCTGGAACAACACAGTTTGCCTTGCGGGATTGAGAATTCGGTTCTGCGCGGCCGGGAACGTCCTAGCGGCTCGCACGCAGAGACTTGAAGTGGCGGCCTGTGTCCAGAACTTGCCTTTGAATCATCCTGCTTCACTAGCAGGTTCTTCCTTGCGCGACCTCGGGTAAGGACGGCTTTTCTTCTTCGAATAGCGACGAGCCTAGAAAGCCAAGAAATACAAAACTGCTGAACAAGCTCAGCGCTAGAACCAATGGCTTTAACAGGGACGATCAGCACCATGCCAGCCTCCTGCGTGAACAAAGAGGATTCTGAGTTCCTCATCATCCTACGGCTGAGGCAGAAACCTACCGGGAAGAAAGGTGCCCTGCTTACCTCTTGTCTCTGGCAGTATCCGCGCTTTTTTTGTCCGGACGTATTCAGCCTGGACTAGCTCGTGGGTGAAGCATTGGCCATGCTGGCGTTGAGACTGCCATGGAGACGCTGAGCTATACTTTTGCTGCTTCTGCCTATGCAAGGTCCGTGGCCGTTCGGCATCATTGAGGGGATGTGGTCGCTCGGGGCTTTCTCCGTCGCTGGTGGGTGCAGTAGGCTTCAACCAATTAGGGCTGACTAGAACTGGCATTGGCTAACGCCAGAGGCGGGGTGCTTTGGGTCGACTTTTTGAATAATTGGAACGGCGGCCCTCATAGAGCGCTGCAATGAATAAACGCAGTGGATCTCTTTCCGAGACCGGCTGCCGCCGTTCTCGTGTGACCACCGCCAATCTCCATTTTGGGAGGGCGAGCGACGTCGACGCAATCTTGACCATTTGCAGTTTACTTGAAACCGATGCACCCTCAGCCAGGCCGGCAGGGATGATCGCAACGCCCAATGCCGCACTGACTACGTCCATCAGCGTCTGTACATCGCTTACCTCGTAGGGATGCTCTCTCCTCAAGCGATGTTCCGCAAAGATTTGATCGACGAGAGCTTTTAGGGCGCGGCCCGGCGTGAGATCTACAAATGCCTCCTTGCTTAGCATTTCCAGGCTCACACTCCTTAGCTTGGCCAGCGGATGAGTCCTGGAGCAGACGGCAACCAGGGGGTCCTGAATGTAGTGAAGTGTCGTCATCCCTGCTGGTATCCTCTCCGAATTGAGCGCATGAAAGCTCATGTCGACGTATCCGGAACGAACGAGTTCTGGAGCCCGATTACTGTCCACGGAGCGCACCGTAAAATCGACCTCTGGATATTTGGTGCGGAATTCCCCTAAGACTCCAGGCAGATCGACATAGGGCCCAAGGCTCTGGAGGATGCCGATATTGAGACGGCCTTTCACAATGTCGCTCTGAGAGCGAACGGCCTGAATTCCACTATTTAGCGTTGCCAGCCCTGACCTTGCGTACTCAAGAAAGAGGAGGCCTGCCTCGGTCAGGAAGACCTTCCTGGTAGTTCGGCTGACGAGCTGGACGCCAAGCTCCTCTTCCATCTCTCTAATGGTCACCGAAAGCCCCGATTGAACGACGTTCATTTTGCGGGCGGCCGCGGTGAAGCCGCCCGCTTCCGCGAGTGCTATGAAGCTCCTGAAATGCCGGATTTCCATCTACGCCTCCCCGGACTAAATTTATCTTTTTTGGTGATAGATAGCATCAGGAGATGTCGTAAATCGGATGAATGATCCGCACATCTTAATGGAGGGTGGCAAATAGGGATATTGCCTAATGCCGGGCCTGGAGAAATCATGCACTTACATAGAGAAAGTCTGCGAGGACTGGCGATTTCGGGAAGTCTGAGGTCGGCTTTTTTCGGCGCGCTACGAAATCGTTGCTTGCTTGAGACGACCCTTGAGGTGAAAGCGCTTGAGGAAATCTGCTCGTATACCGAGGATCTCGGTAATGAACCGGCGTTGCCGGCGGCGGCCGCGCAGCGGTCCGCTGTTGTCAGCAGCGACCGAGGGATGGTTGCCACGCCTGGGTACAACCATGGAATTGCCGGTTTGCTGTGGAATGCCCTCAACTGGGGCTCACGCCCGGTTTTCGCAGCGTGCTTGCTCGGCAAGTCAACCCTGATCATAAGTTCGGCACCCACCTTCACCGGCGCTGTATGCCCGCAGCGCCAACCCCGCGAAACTCTGACCTCGATGCACGCCCGCATAGTACCGGGACGGGAGATATTGGTGGGAGAAGTAGCCAAGAAAATGAAGGAGGAAAGGTTTAGCGGCGAACAAAGTGATCCGTCTATCAATACCGGGCTGGATAGGCTGCGACAAATTTCAAGCGCTCAAGAAGTGAGCGCCTGATGGCGAGCGTTAGATCTCAACTTGGCCTGTTTTTCCTGCTATCGCTCGCTGGCATGAGTTGCATAGGATCTGCACAGCAACACCCGCCGGAGCCAGCGGTCAACTTGGGCGACACCAGCTTCCTTGATGCGCTCGGAGCACCAGGCTTTCTGATAGAGGAAATCGCCGACGGCGATCATAGCGGTAAGACCGTTGACGCAGCGGGGAAACCGGGGACCGGCTCCACGGACGTCAACAGCATAACCAGTTTGACACACAGCGTGTATCTCACTCACTATCGGGTGCTTGGAGCATGGTATGGGTTCGAGGTGGTGATGGCCGCTGCCCATGTCAATGCGGGACCTGGTGGCAATGCGGGCGGTGTTGGCGATCTCACAGTATCGCCGCTGGTGCTGCAATGGAGGCAGCTCAAGCTCGGGTCTACCCGACTGAACCAGCGATTTGTGCTTGACTCTGAACTGCCTGTGGGCGAGTACAACTCTCGGGCCGCTCTCAACCTGAGCGGTCATGCGTTCACTGTGCACCCATATTATGCGTTCACCTTCTTGCCCACAAAGCGGATCGAGACAAGCTGGCGCACGAGTTATCTCTACAACACGGTGAACAACGCACCGCCCGGGGGAGTCGGCGTTCGTTCAACCCAGGCCGGAGAGGCGGTTCACTTCAACGCGACTGCTGCATATCAATTGCCGCACAACCTATGGACAGGCGCCAATGGCTACTTTCTGGAACAGATCACGGATCCTAAGATCAACGGCGTCTCTCTTCCTGACTCCCCGGAGAGGGTTGGTGCCATAGGCCCGGGCGCGCTTCTGGACCATGGGCCATATCTCTTTTACATCAATGCTTATCACGAGTTCGGGGCGCAGAACCGCCCGGAGGGCAATAAGCTTGTTTTTCGCGTGCAATGGATTCCCGGGCGCCATCGAGGGATTGGCGCGCCAAATTAAGCAATACCAACCACGCTCGCCAGCTACTGGAGATAAATCGCATGATACACAATCAGCAAAGGTTGATTTTGGGCGAAGGTATTCACGCCATTACCGCAGGGTCGGGTACCACGGTTGTTCTTCTTCCCGGATGGCCGGAGACGGCGGAAGCTTACAATCAAGTCATCCCCGCGCTTATCAGCCGTTATCGCGTGCTCGCGGTTGACCCTCCGGGCCTAGGCGATTCTGCGCCTTCGGTGCAAGGCACCGACACAAGCGCCATCGGCAACCTGCTCGAAGCCTCGATCAAGAATGCCGCGCCCGACCCCTTTCATCTCGTCGGCCACGATGTAGGAGCCTGGATCGCGTATGCCTGGGCCGCGCAGTTTCCCCAGCGCATCAAAAGTCTTACGCTGCTAGACTCGGCACTTCCGGGCCTGGCCCCGCCGCAGAGCTTCCCCTTACCGTATGAGCTCAACGTAAAGCTCTGGCAGTTCTCTTTCAACACCCTTCCCGACCTCCCCGAAGTCCTCACCCAGGGACGCGAAAGGGAACTCTTCGAGTGGCTGTTCAAGCATAAAGCGCAGCATCCGGAGAGGCTCTCCCAGGCAAACCATGACCGCTACGTTGAGTGCTATGCAAGGCCGGGAGGCATGAGCAACGGCTTCGCCTATTACCGCGCCGCAGCCACCAGCGCTCGGCAGAACCTCGAGTTCAGTAAGACCAAACTGCAGATGCCGGTCCTGGCTCTCGGTGGAGAAACGGGCACCGGCGATCGCCTCCGCAAATCAATGGAATCCCTCGCCATCCACGTCGAAGGTGGGGAGATCGAAGACTGCGGCCACTACGTCATGGAAGAGCAACCGGAGTTCGTAGCCGGCGAACTGTTGAGATTCTTCGCCAGAGTCGACGGAGCAGGCGCATGAAAGCTTATCTATTTTCCTTCCTCATCGGTTGCCTGGTCGGCGTCATCTATGCAGTGGTGCGCCTAAGGAGTCCGGCGCCTCCGGTCGTGGCATTGATAGGTTTGCTGGGCATGCTGGCCGGTGAGAACGGTTACACATGGCTAAAGCTGTATTTGAGATAGACCTCAGGAGATACAAATGGAACAGACTCAGGCACAAGGCATCGCGTCCGCTCGCTATGTGGATCACATCGGGATGACGGTGCCCGATATGGACGCCGCCGTTCACTTTTTCCAACAGGGTCTAGGCGCGCAGCTGCTGTGGCGAATCGGGCCCTTCCACGAGACCCCTACTGGAGTGAAGATCGAAAGTGTAGAGATCTCCATGCTGCGCTTCGGACCAAGCATCAACCTGGAGTTGCTGGCTTATACCGCCGACTCGCAACGCAAGACAATGCCAAGTAATATCGATGTGGGCGCTGCCCACATCGCGATCTTCGTTGACGACCTGCTGGCGGCCGCGAAATCGCTCCGGGAGCATGGAGCCGAACTTCTGGCGGGACCTTTGGAAGGGGCCGGAGAAGCCAAGATGGGTGAGCGGATCTGGTATTTCAGGACTCCCTGGGGAGCGTTCATGGAGATTCTTTCGAGGCCTGAGCATATGCCATATGAGCAGGACACTGCGGGCCGACTCTTCAACCCGAAAGACTTCTGGACCGATGGAATTGTCTCCGCTCGACACGTGGATCATTTGGGCATGGTGGTGCCCAGCCTAGAAGAAGCAATCAGCTTTTTTAAAGAGGCTCTCGGCGCACAACACCTTTGGACTCTTGGGCCGTTCTTTAAAACGCCGACGGGCGTTCCCATCAATAGCGTTCGTCTGGCCATGCTCCGGCTCGGTCCGAACCTGAACCTGGAGCTCCAGCAAATTGACGCTGGGCAGCAAAGAAATATCATTTCGAGCAACATCGATTGGGGAGCGGTGCACGCGGGCATTTTTGTAGACGATCTGCGCGCAGCCGCAGCTTCGCTCCAAAAGCATGGGGCCGTTCTCCTGGAAGGGCCGATCGATACATCAGGAACTCCGAAAACGGGCGAGCAAATCTGGTACTTTAGGACACCTTGGGGAGCGCTGATGGAGATGCTTCGCCGACCCGCTCATCTGCCGTACGAAGTATCCACATCCTCTCGGCTCTTCCAAACGCATGAGCCGTGGCCTATAGATCTGTGAGTACGACATAGGAGGAGAAATGATAATAAAGTCGACGAAAGACAGAAATGGAGGGATTTCTCCTTGGTTTGCGCACGACAGGAACCCCACAGGCACCGGTTAGAGGGTTTTGAGACATGCTGCACCTGGGAAAAACTGAATCGGACGATGGTAGGCAGGACTGGCGAGCACGCGTTTTTCTCGCAAGAAGACGTAGTCACATCCGCTTGGAGCCATCGATGACCAATATATCGCAGCGGGATTTCACCAAAGGAAACAGTGGGATAGTTACCGTCGATAGGATCGGTGAACTGCCTTCTTAGTTTGAAGGCAATAAGTATAAAGTGGTGAAGAATCTTGAGGTTTTTTCACCCAGGATTCATGACCTGTTTCTTTCGCAGAATGGCACTCGTGCGTATGTTCCGATCTATAGAGATGGCATCCGTGGAAAAAATCCATGCCGGGTCATCTTATCGCTGGTATCGCCCTCGAGAAGAAAGAACACTTTGCCGATTGGAGTGTGTCCCCGTATCTCGCCCCACATGGCATGCGTTGGGGAACAAGGGCCAGCTCTATTCAACCTGCAAAACCGCGGTGTGGTAATGGAGCTCGATCCGCTAACGGGAAAACACGAAAGCGTTATGGGCAATGGCTCCGACACAGGTCACTGTATTGAAATCACACCGATGGCTTAAAGCTCTTTGCCGAGCCGCTTGGCAATTTATCGGCCTTCTACGCGATGTCTTCCCGCTGTGGCTGGCCGAGGACCACCATGCACGGCTCTCCTCTGTGTTCGCTCCGCACATCGGGCATCCGCATTCCGAAGATCTCGATTCGGAGTATCTCAACATCTTCGAGACGCGCACACGGACGCCGTTCTTTCAGGACGTGTATGTGGACGGCGTTCGGGTCATGCTCATCATCGGTCCTACAGGAACCGGCAAATCGGTACACGGGAACAACCTGATTGCGTTTGAGCGGAAACACGGTAGATTTACCTATATCTTCGACATCGCGGCAGCTAGGAGAGTGTCGTCGAGTTGGACGGCGGCCGAGTTGACAAGGACGGCCCACGGTGAACCCATTCACCCCTGGAGCCGACCGACAGCAACATCAAGTTCCTGTACTCGTTCGTAAAGCTGCTGCTCACTAACGGCGGAGCTGAGTTGGAACCCGAAGACGACGACGTGATTCATAAGGCCGTCCAGGATATGTACCTGCTCGATGCTGCGAATCGCCGGCTGTCGAATTTCTTCCTTCCGGAGAAGCTCGACCGCTATCTGTCGAAGTGGTGGGCAAGGGTATTTACAACGCCATATTCAACAACGTGGAGGAAAGCCTCTCACTCTCCCGCCTGCAATGCTTCGACTTCCAGGGAGTGAACAACGAGCAGTACGCTGACCTGATCGAGCCGTTGATGGTTTGGCTGCTAAGGCGAATTAACGACGTGCTCTACAACCCCGCCAATCTCGAGGTGCCGAAGCACATTCTCACTGAAGAGATCTTCTCTTCCATAAAGAATAAGCAGCTCTTGGATGGCGCGTTGGCTTCCATCAAGACTGTCCGCAAGAACCTTGGCGGCGTGACAATGATCTGCCAGTCCGCCGACGATCTGGGAGCCAACGCAGACAGCATTGTGAACTCCTGCACGTCTTTCCTTTTTCTGAAGGACGCGACTTTCAACCGACGCTACGCAGAGCTTTTCAAGATGAACGAGCAGCAACTCGCCCTCTTCGAGAGCTTGCAGGACCGCGAAGGACTCTACATGCGGCGCGACGGGTTGACGAAGGTCGTCACACTGAATCTGGACGACCGCAGCTACGCAACATTTTCGACCAAGCCCAAGGACCGTGTACGCCGGACGAAGCTGATCGAACAGTACGGACTCTCTGAGGGCTTATCGCGCTTTGCCCAGGGCGAGACTGTCTAATCAAACCCCACTCGCCGCCCCCTAACCGAAAGGGCATCACCCGTGAAGCCGCCCATCCTTGCCTTTGTCTCATTCGGACTCGCCCTCGCATCTGTCCCCTCGAACGCGAGCGCGACGCCCGAACCGCATCACTTGCAGCCGAACGCTCCGCGTTCCTTCACTGTTACCGAAGCCGAGACACCTCCGGTGATTCGCGCGGGCCTGCTTCAATCGACGCTCATCCTGCTTCCCGCCGAGGAAAAGATCGCAACTGTCTTCGGCGGCGACACCGTGGACTGGGTGTTCGATGGCGGCCATGTAGCTAGCCGCTTCATCAGCGTCAAGCCGAAGCTGGCGAATGCGACCGACATCCACATCGTCTCCGAACACACGTTGCAACTTCAGGAGATCTCCGATGACGCGGACGCGCACTTCGATTCCAAGGTGTTCATTGTCCGCAGCGACAAGGCCGCAAAGGACAGACTTACGGAGATGCCGGTCTTCGTGCCCGCTGCAGAAACTGGATAAAGCCAGGCAGGAGGCCATTGCCGCGAAAGCGGCGCAGATCGCTGAGTTGAAGTCCGAAGAGGCGAAAGTCGAGACCTACCGGAGCCAGTATCCAGGCAGTCTTCATTTTGATTTCACCTGGGACGAGAAGAAGGGCAAAGAGCTTGGACTGCAACAAATATGGCACGACGACAAGTTCACCTATCTGCGCGGACAGTTTCAGGAAACGCCAGCGCTCTACGAGTTGAAGGACGGGAAGGGATCGCTCACCATTGTGTTGTTAGCCCAGGCCCTTCCAAGCGCGAGTTCCGGCGTCGATTGGCTGTACCAGTTCACCGACAATCTGACCAACCTGACAGATACAGAGTGTGGAGTCATCGGATGCTCTGCGAATCTTGGAGCGCGAGTCCAGAATGACGAGCGTATCCCTGACTGGCATTCAGCGTCAGTCCAATCCTGAATACCGTGAGGCGATCCAGACATTCCGGCAATCGCCCGATCAGGGATTCGCCAAGCTACAGGAGATCGGAGCTGTCCGTGAGGTGCCATACCTTGAAAGAGCAAGCGCCGTCGCCGATGTCTACAGGGAGATGACGGCGAACTCAGGTCGCAGTGTTCTCGTAGTGGCTGCCACGCACGAAGAGGTAGGCCGCGTGACCCACGCAATCCGTGAGGATCAGAAACAGCATGGGCAACTCAGCGGCGGTGTTGTGCTCGACCGCCATGTCCCCTTGCAGTGGACAGAGGCTCAAAAGAAGGACATTGCCAACTATCAGCCGGGGCAGGTTCTCGTCTTTCATCGCGCATCAAGGGGGATTGAAAAGCACGAGGCGCTTACGGTCACGTCAGCCTCGGGAGAACTCATCACTACACGCAACGAGCGCGGTGGTGAGACGCAGGTCAGCATCGGACAGGCCCGGTCTTTTGCCGTCCATGAACGCCAGTCGATAGAGGTAGCTGCGGGTGACAATCTCCTCATGCTTGCGAATCGAAAGGATGAGGGCTTCCGCGCAACGAATGGTGAGTTGACCACCGTGCGCGGCATAGACCGTGACGGCATTCATCTCGACGATGGCAGAAGCATCCCTGCCAACTATCGAGAGTTTACGCATGGGTACGCAGTCACGGCCCATCGCAGCCAAGGCAAGACAGTCGATAGCGTCATCATCTCAGCGGATGTGATGAAACGGGAGCTTTTCTACGTCTCGGCATCGCGAGGTCGGGAGGACATTGCCATTCTGACGTCTGATGTGAATCGCCTGGGCGAGTCTCTGGGTGTGTCCATGGCTCGTCCGTCTGCGATAGAACTAGCAAATGAAATTGCTCATTCAAAACAGCCGAGTGTCGATCTCACTCCAAAGGCGTCAATCGAAGTGCCGCCGCCTCAGTTGGAAATCAGTTTGGGGAATGGATTCGAACTCAGCATGTAACGGCAATGGAACCGGCAATAATACCGGCATTGCTAGAGCCATTGAGGAACATAAATCTATTGTATTGTATTATTTGATCTGTATATGGAACCGGCAAAAATACAACCCGCTATCTTGCCTTCGTGGATGGAGCCGATGCTCCCATCCGATGGCAAAGCGTTGGAAGACATGGCGTTTGACCTGATCTCAAACGCGAATGCCTTGGCGGGCCAGATTCACCCTATCGTGACGGAATCAGTCGGCAACCTGGTTCGTTCGATGAACTGCTATTACTCGAACCTCATCGAAGGGCACGAGACGCATCCGCGTGACATCGACCGCGCTTTGCATAAAGACTACTCGACCGAACCTCGCAAGAGAGCCCTACAGCTCGAAGCGGTCGCGCACATCGAAGTGCAGAAAGCAATCGACGAAGGCGACGATCCGAAAGATTTCCCGGCGTCATCGGCATATGCAGTTTGGCTTCATCGCGAGTTCTGCCGTCGCCTGCCGGATGAGCTTCTCTGGGTAGAAGATCCCGAGACAACACGCCGCGTACGGCTTACGCCTGGGGCGCTACGGGATGGGGAAGTCGTCGTCGGTCGGCACCTCCCTCCACCCGCTGTGACGCTTCCTGAGTTCCTGCAACGCTTCGAGCATGTCTACAATCCGCAGAGTCTATCGAAGGTGCGACAGGTAACTGCCGTCGCGGCGGCCCACCACCGCTTTCTTTGGATTCATCCCTTTTACGATGGCAATGGTCGCGTAATGCGATTGATGTCACACGCTTTGCTCCGTCGCCTCGGCGTCGGCAATAGCCTCTGGTCCGTCGCGCGAGGGCTCGCGCGGAATGTTGGCGATTACAAAGCCTTGCTGATGGCTGCGGATGACTCGCGTCGTGGCGATCTGGACGGACGCGGCAATCTGTCGCAAGCGGCTCTCGATGCCTTCTGCCGCTTCTTCCTGCGCGTCTCGAACGATCAGGTGACTTATATGAGTTCGATCCTCCAGCCTTCGGAACTCCTCCGGCGCATGGAAATCTACGTGGAGGATGAAACACGCGCTGGCCGTCTCCCGAAGGGCAGCTTTCCTTTACTGAGAGAGGCTCTGCTTGCTGGTGAGTTTGAGCGCGGACTGGCTCCCTCATTGACCGGCTATAAGGAGCGGATGGCGCGTACTGTGGTATCGAAGCTGCTTGATGCGGGATTGCTGGTGTCTCCAAGCCACGTTGCCAAGGTACGTCTTGGACTCCCGCTTGCTGTCGTGGAGCGCTGGTTTCCAGCGCTCTACCCGGCTACGAGCTACACGCAAAGCTGATTGGTCCCTTAGGTTCACGGTGTAGTTTGAGCAGCCGTCAGCATTACAGCCTTGGATCAATCGGTTCGCTTTCGAGAGCCAATACGCCGAAGCCGCATTCATGAGTGAGGCGCAAGGGCTCTTTGCGAACAAATCTCTCCAGGGCTTCGATGCCCAGTGCGAACTCCCGGCTTGCAAGAGAACGCTTGGCTCCGACGTTCCGTGAACGCAGCCGTTCAAGGTTCTCTGGCAGGAGATACTCCGGGCCGTAGATGATGCGAAGGTACTCTGCGCCGCTGCACTTGATGGCAGGTTGCGTAATGCCACGTCGGCCTTCTGCGATGAAGTTGAGCGGCTTGACGACCATGCCCTCACGGCCTTGAGCCGTCATCTCCGTCCACCAAGCGACTGCATCCGCAGTGCTCGCCTCATCGTGAAGATCAACGATCTTGAATGGTGTGGCGAATAGGATTTCTGTATCCGCACCGCAGAGCTTGGCAATCGTCTCCATGTGCCATGTGTGTGGCTGGTCTGTATGAACTGCGCCTTCACTGGCCAAGATGTGGAACGGCGCAAGTTTGAGATCGGCCAGCGAACCGACCAGCCAGCAATATTGCCGATAGGCCTGTGTGTACTGCTCGACAGCGTTGAGCCGTTCCGTCGTCTGTGCGGAGAGCGATTCCATGCCGGGAACGCGCAGTAGCGCCTTGGTGATGAGTTCGCTCTCAGCTTGCAACGCGTGGACGTCGGCATTGCCTACAGGCGCATACTGCTTCTGGAGCAACTCCTGCGCCTTTGCAGACCAAGGCATCAGTTCGCAGTCTAGGCACAGCCAATCCGTCGCCAGTTCATCCCATAGGCCAGACCTCTCGACTGCCGATTGCAGGTGGGCGAGGAACTGATGTTCCAACGCTTCATCGGTGAAGAACCGGCGACCGGTGCGGGTGTAGATGATTCCGAGTGAGGCTTGCACAACACCGAAGCGCTTTTGAGAGACAGCCTCGTCTTTGCAAAGAACGACGACAGCGCGAGAGCCCATGTGTTTCTGTTCGCAGACGACGGTGGTAATGCCTTCCTTACGATAGAAGGCGAATGCCTCGTCGGGATGTTCGAGCAGGTTCTCGTGCTTGCTTGTCTCTGTGGGCGACATCGTCGGCGGAAGATAGATGAGCCACTTGGGGTCGCTTGCGAACCGGCTCATGACCTCAAGTGCAGCTATAGCGTTCTCTTCCCGAATCGTGATCTTCGGCTTCAACCGTGTGTCGATGAGGCGCTTGCCAACTACATCTGCAAGGTCAAGCACATCGTCTTGGGCGTGCTGCAAGGGCCGCTGAGTCTCGGTCGTTTCAGGCAGGAAGGGACGGGCAGGTTCGTAGTATGTCTGATGCGCTTTGACGGACACGATCTCGCGCTCGGGATAGCGCAGCGCTGTTAGCTGGCCACAGAAGACACAGCCTGTATCAATGTTGACCGTGTTGTTGAGGAAGAGCGGCTCGGGAACGGGCGTGTGTCCATAGACCACCAAAGCCTTGCCGCGATAGTCCGCTGCCCAGTATAACGAACGGGCAGGCCAAACTCGTCCGTCCCTCCGGTTGTCTCACCAAAGAGGGCGAATTCCCGCACTGCTCCTGACCCACGACCGTGCATGGACTCCTTGAGGCCAGCGTGGGCAACAACGAGCTTTCCGTCGTCGAAAACGTAGTGGCTAACGAGGCCATCGGGAAATTTGGCAACTTCGACGCGGAAATCATTCGACTCATTGCCGAGTTGTTCCATCGTCTCCGCAAGCCCGTGTGTGCGCTTCACGTCCTTACCTCGTAACGCGCGTACGAGCTTGATGTCGTGATTGCCCGGAACGCAGAACGCTTGGCCGGACTGCACCATGCTGGATACGAGACGAAGAACTTGAACTGTTCCTGGATCACGATCTACAAGGTCGCCCACGAAGACGAGCTTGCGGTCGCCCGAGGACGACACCGAATACACACCATCGGTTTGATTTACGGTGTAGCCGAGCTGCGCCATCAGTTCGACAAGCTCATCAAAGCACCCATGAACATCACCGATGATGTCGAAGGGGCCGTGCTCGGTTTTCTTGTTATTCCAAAGGGGGTGGCGCTCAATCGTTACGGCGTCCACTTCCTCAGGGCTTGAGAGTTTGAAGACGTGGCGGATGCCTTCTCGCTCCAACCCGCGCAGGGAACGGCGGAGCTGCTGCGACTGGTTGCGAATGACATGCGGCCCGAACTGCCGGTCGGGACGAAGCACGTTGCGATCCTGACATACGCGCTCCGAGAGGTCGAAGACGATCGCCTCTGCAAAAAGATGAAACTCCTTCGCTAGCGCGATAAGAGACTTCCGTGCCTCTGGCTGGACATTGGTTGCGTCGACTACCGTCAGACGACCACGAGCAAGCCGCTTACGCACAATCTCATGCAGCAGGTCAAAGGCATCGCCGGTCGCAGACTGGTCGTTTTCGTAATCGGATACGAGCGCACGGCAGAAGTCGGAGGAGACGACCTCCGTCGACACGAAGTGCTTTCGGCCAAACGATGACTTGCCGGAACCTGAAGGGCCAACGAGGAGGACGAGCGACAGTTCGGGAATGCTGATCTTCATGCTGCCACCTCCTTCTGTGTAAAGACTGCCATCTGCGTTGGTGCCCCTCGTTCTGCATCGACTGGACCTACGGGCTAAAATCGAACTCCATATCCAAACCGCTCTGCGACTCCGCGGGCCCAGCCTTCAAATTCAGAGCGCTTCCACTCAAAGCGGTGATCGCCGTGGCGGAACTCGCCTGCGGGTAGCGTCTCAAAGACTGTGTTGTAATCCGCATTCGGCGTGGTCAAGACGACGTGCGTCGGTCGTGCAAACTCGAACACGATGCGCTCGAAGGTAGCAAGACGAGGCGCATCGAGATGCTCGATGACTTCCACAATGGCGGCTGCTTCAAACCCGTTCAGTCGCTGGTCGCGGTAGGTGAGCGAACCTTGGATGAGTTCGATTCGGCTGCGTTGCCGTTCCGGCAGTTCGTCCAGTCGCAAGCGCTCTTTCGCGGACTCGAGCGTTCGCCAAGACACATCCATGCCGAGGATAGTCTCAAACTGCCTCTCGGATAGAAGCAGCTTGAGCAATTTTCCCTCGCCACAACCGAGATCGACAACGCGCTTTGCACCTGTATCCCGAATGACTGATAAAACCGTCTATAGGCGTTGGTCATGCAGGGACGGTGTGCGCGCTGTCACAGGCGACTCCACAGAAGGCGCGTCGTCTGCCTCATCGCTTGCAGTGTCCTCCGCCATCAAACGGCTCAACGCTTCTCGCGCAAGGCTCCGCTGGCGTTTTAGGTAGCGCGAGACGATGAGGTCTTTTTCGGGATGGGTGCCAAGCCATCCTTCACCGCGCTTCAGCAGCTTCTCGATCTCGTCGTTGGCTACCCAGTAGTGCTTCTCATTGTCGAGGACAGGAATCAGCACATAGAGGTGCGTGAGCAAGTCTTGCAACCGAACAGTACCTGCGATGGTCAATGCGACATAGGGGGACGCACCCCATTCAGGGAACTTCTCGTCAAGCTGTGAGCCCTGCATTTCTACGGAGTAGCCCAGCGGCTCGAAGAGACTCTTGACCAAATCTTCACCGCCGCGAGCCGTTATGACTGGCAGATGGGCGGTCAACGGAATAGCCATCTCGGCAAGCTCCGGTCGATCCTTGCTCCGACCGCTCATTGCCGTGCTGAATATCCGCCCCATCGCGACGCTGAGAAAAGAATTCGCAGCATACGGACGGTCATTCATGTACTGCTCCAACTGCCCACCTTCGCCTGCCGGTCCACGACCCCAAACGAGCGCTACTGGATCGATCTCGACCAGCAGAGCCGCAGTGCAGAGGTCAACAGAGGCGTCAGGATAGAAGACATAGGCCTTTTCAAACGAAAGCTCTTCCGTCTGGAGGCGTGCCGGGTTCTTGTGGAGCAGATAGCCAAGGTCAGTCGCGGGTTGACTAGTGGTGGATATTGTCAGCAGCATGCAAGAGCAAGTTTACGTGACCGACAGTCGTATCTGAGGAACGGTCGTCTTACTCCCACTGATGCTGTTGCTTCATTTCAAGGACAAAATTGTGAAGATCAGGGTAGATGGTGCTGCGCCGCAAGCCAAGGTCAGCAAGTTGCTGCACCAAATCGTCTTTTCTCACTCTCTTTGAGAAGGCTATTTTACAAATCAGAGACTGATGGTTCCCCGTTGCGGTGCTTGCTATCCAACTTTCAAGAGGTTCCCGATTAGTGCCGTGGACCGTGAATGTACCTTGCTGAGCAATCAGCCTCGGATTGTTCTTTCTCGGATATAGTGCGATCGGATTAGCACTGTCATAGACCCATTTCCCATCCTTAGTTGGGATCTTTTGGCTTCCTGTGAGAATGGAGCTCGGCATCCAGGCATTCAATTCGGCGTTACGCTCAGGGCTGATGAGCCCCGACCAACCGAGTGAAAGTTTGTTCACATGGCAGGGCTTCATTATCCACACACACGGTGTTGTAGCCCCGCTCCATCCGTCAGTAGCGAAGAAAAGGGCAGTGACAAAATTCTCTGTCCAATCAATAAGTCGAGTAGGAACGCCATTGTGCTGAGCGAGATAGTACGTCTTCCAATCGTCTAGCTCACCGACATCTGCAAAGGCTCTCCCATCTTGAGAGAACTGCAACAGCGTGCTGAATTCATCATAATTATTGCGCCAGTAGGCTCCAGGCAGGAGAGGCAGGGTTGAATCCTTCACGCCTCGGAACCAACAAACATCTGACGGAGCATTGGTGTTCATCCAAGCTTGCGCATGGCCGATGGCCTCCACTAACGAGCTTGCCTTCAGTTCCAAAATCTTCCGCATAACAGATTGTGACACGCCTCCAGAATCTGAGAATTAAGCGTGTTTATCTCTGTCGCCGACTATTTTTTGCTGGTTTTCCACAGCTGAATCGTGTCCGTAGAGTTCCCATGGATTCCTTAGAAGACACTGTAGCGACTGTAACGACTCCAGAGCGCCAAAGACCGCTGCCTTCGCCGCCTTGCCAGCCCATAGACAAATCCAAACGCACGTTCCATTGTGTCTTCAGGAGGCGTACGAGCCATGTCCGAATTCAAGCTTGTTTCTGAACCGTTCCTGGATAGCGATCAAGCCGCCGCTATCCTTCGCATTCACCCCAAGACCCTTCAGCGCCTCGCGCGATGTGGTCGTGTCACCGGTTATCGCGTTGGTAAGCTGTGGCGGTTTCACGCCTCCGACCTCGAAGGCCGCCACGATAGCTTCTCTTCCACACTCGACTCCGACACTGCCGAGCGGTACGCTTTAAGTACCACTTGTGTCCGCAACTAACAGGAGGAATATCCATGTTTGTTCGGACACGATTTCAATATGGCAGTCTGCGGCTACGGAAGCGCGAGCGGAGCACCGACGTGTGGGAGTTTCGTTATTACGAGACCAGCCCGGTTGGCAAACGGATCAGGCAGAGCGTCATCCTTGGGGATCAATTTCTCTACCGGACCGAGGCCGATGCACGTAAGGCGACGCAAGCTCTTCTCATGCGGCTCAACGACGAAGCTCCACGCGCTGCGATGGAGGCTCCGACGTTCGGGGCTCTGCTCGATCGGTACATCGAGCATGAGTTGCCAGAGCGACACTCGACCCAGAGGTCGCATCTCTCGAACATTCGGAAGCACATCAGGCCGCGTTGGAACGATCAACCAATAAACAGGATGAAACCGATGGCGATGGAGCAGTGGCTGCGCGATCTGCCGCTTGCACCTAAATCGAAGGTCCACATCCCAAGCTTGATGCACCTGGTCATGAAGTGCGCTGAACGATGGGGAATAATCGAGATCGGCAAAAATCCCGTTGCTTTGGTGCGCGTCAAGAATGCAAGCAAGCGGCTGAAGCGGCCTCAGATCCTGGAAGTGGCTCAGTTCTTCGAGATGCTCAAGCATCTCGCGGAGCCGTACCGAACGATGGTCATGGTGGCGCAGTGTACGGGGCTTCGAATCAGCGAAATCCTTGGCCTGCAGCGGGGCGACTTCGATTTTGAAGCGCACACCTTTATGGTTCAGCGCAGCGTTGTCAGCGGAAGGATAGATGCGGTGAAGACGGAATATTCAAAGAACTACGTTCCGCTCGATCCGCTTCTTGAAGGACTGCTGTTGGAATAGCGGACCTTCAGCGCATATTCCAGCGATGCAGATGGGTTTTCGCCAATCCGCAGACCGGAAAGCCCTTCCACCAGGAAAGCCTCAAGAAGCATCAACTCCACCGGGTTGCCGAACTCATCGGCCTGCCGGACGGCATCGGGTGGCATACGTTCCGCCACACCTACCGTTCTTGGTTGGACGAGACAGGCGCTCCCATGAAGGTGCAGCAGGAGCTGATGCGACACGCCTCCATCCAGACGACGATGAACATCTAGGGACGGGCGATGAACGACTCCAAATGAAAAGCCAACAGCCAGGTCGTTGGGCTGGCATTCGGCGAAACGATGGAATCGAGAAGGGAGGCGTTAAGCACAACAGCCCTTCAGTAGAAGGGCTGAATCAGTTGCCATTTCCGATTGGGGATAATGGGGACTTAATTGGGTTTTTCGTTTCTCGTAACCACTGATTTGATTGGTTGCGGGGGTAGGATTTGAACCTACGACCTTTGGGTTATGAGCCCAACGAGCTACCGGGCTGCTCCACCCCGCAACTTGATAGTAACAAAGGCTACCTGCATGGTCAAGGTACGCCTCGGCTTATCGCCTGTCGGAGGCGGCTCTCTAAATCGTTCCTTTTCTTATACTAAGCGCTGCTGGCTGTGCCTATTTCAGCACACTGAGTGCATCTTCCGGCTCTGGGCGTACGCGAAAATCTGCAAAGCCGCTCGACCATTGCACAATACCGTTTTGCCCAATGACGAACGTAGCGGGCAAGGGCAGCCGCCACGAATCTTCGTCATTGATAAAGGGAATATTCACCAGGATAGAACGGTAGTAGTCGCGATAGGAAGCCGGCACTGTATACCCTGCTCCGAATGCCGCAGCGACTGCAGCTTTCTCATCGCGCAGGACGGGGAAGGGCAGTTCGTGCTGGGTCACAGTAAAGTCGTTTTGCCGTATGCTCTGCGGCGAAATGGCGACGAAGAGAGCACCACGTTCACGCAGGATGCTGTACGCATCGCGCCAGGCTTCCAGTTCCGTGATGCAGTAGGGGCACCAGCGGCCGCGAAAGAAACTGATGACCAGCGGCGCGATAGCGAGTAGATCGTTCGACTGCACCAGTTTGCCATGCGCATCCGGGAGCGCGAACTCCGGCATGGAGTCTCCGGCTTTGAGAATCCTGTCCTCGATCCCCGTCGCGAACAATTCGGCGATGACACGTTCGTTGCGCTCAAGCCGCTCCGGCTGTACCAGTTTGCGCGTCTGCGTGGTGATGTCGTCCAACTGGGCTTGTAGAGGGTCCATCCGCGTTTCGCTTTTCATCCCCTTCAGACTATTCCTTCTCAGCCACACAGTCTCAAGCGCGAGTCACACGATCAAATCAACGCCCAAAGCCGCCCATGCCGCCCGCGCCCTTGATACCGCCCATCTGTGACATCAACCGTCGCTGCAGGCCACCGCCTTTGCCCGCAGATTTGAACATCTTGCGCATCTGCGCGTACTGCCGCAGCAGCTGGTTGATCTCCTGAACGCTCGTGCCGGAGCCGGCCGCAATTCGTTTGCGTCGCGAGCCGGAGATGATTTCATGGTTCGCCCGCTCCTGCTTCGTCATCGAATCGATGATTGCCTCGACGCGGCTGAACTGCTTTTCGTCCACCTGGTCCGCAAGTTGCTGGATGCCTGCGAACGGACCTACCGACGGCAGCATTTTCATGATGCTCTGGAATGAACCGAGTTTGCGCACCTGTCGCAGCTGGTTGCGAAAATCTTCCAGCGAAAACCCATCGCCTGATAACGCCTTCTTCGCAAAATCCTCTGACGACTTGCGATCAAGCTTTTCTTCTGCCCGTTCGATCAGCGTCATCATGTCGCCCATGCCCATGATGCGGCTGACGATACGGTCCGGATGGAAAGCCTCGAAGGCATCCGGCTTCTCGCCTGTACCGATAAACTTGACCGGCTGGCCGGTGATCTGTCGGATGGATAGAGCAGCACCGCCTCGCGCGTCGCCATCCATTTTGGTAAGGATGGTACCGGTCAGCGCAAGCTGCTTGTGAAACTCGTCAGCAGAACGCACCGCGTCCTGGCCAGTCATTGCGTCGGCAACAAACAGTATCTCCTGCGGTGCCAGCAATGCCTTCAACTGGCGCATCTCGTCCATCAGGTCGCTATCGACGTGCAGGCGACCGGCGGTATCGACGATCAGCGTGTCGCAGCCGGCGATCACTGCTTCGCGGCGTGCTTCTTTCGCGAGACGAACAACCAGTTCAGGCCCTGCCACTTCGCCGTTCTGGTCACCTTCATACAGGCTGGCCTTGATGCTCCTGGCCACGACCTTCAACTGTTCGCGTGCAGCTGGACGATAGACGTCGACTGACACCAGCATTGGTCGGTGACCGCCCTTCTGCAACCAGGCCGCGAGTTTGCCGGAGGTCGTGGTCTTACCGGAGCCCTGCAGTCCCGCCATCAGAATGACCGTCGGCGGCTTTGAGGCAAAGTTGAAACGGGCAGTGTTTTCGCCCAGGAGTGCAACCAGTTCATCGCGCACAATCTTGATGACCTGCTCCGTTGGAGAGAGAGCTGTCATCACCGTCGAGCCCAGCGCCTTCACGCGGATGTGCTCGATCAATTCCTTTACGACGCTCAGGTTGACGTCGGCTTCTAGCAGGGCAATGCGAATTTCGCGAAGTGCCTCACCAATATTCTCTTCGGTGATGGAGCCCTGACCGCGAAGGTTCTTGAAGGCGCGCTGCAGCTTATCAGATAGGTTCTCAAACATGGCGTACTTCCAGTTTAGCAGCGGAGTTTCTGGTCCGTGCGGGTGATATCTTCAACGGATGAGAAGTCTGCTGCTTACCGGCATTCTGTTCCTCTTTTCTGGCTGTGCAAGCCATTTACCGGCTCAACAGCCAGCATCCGCAGCCGTATTTTCTCATCCACAGCTTGATGCCTACCGGCAGCGAGGTGCAGCCGCCTTGATGAACGACTTCGGACAGCTTGGGCGCTACCGGGCGGCGAACGCCGCGCTTCATCCCGTACGCGCAGGCGAGCAGCGTGCGGTCTTCTTTGGAGACTCGATCACGGATGCCTGGAAGCTCGATCACTATTTTCCAGGTAAGGGCTATATCAACCGCGGCATCAGCGGCCAGACCACTTCGCAGATGCTGCTGCGTTTTCGTCAGGACGTGATCGACCTGCAGCCCCATGTCGTCATCATTCTCGCCGGCACAAACGACATTGCCGGCAACACCGGCCCGATCGCGATCGAGGACATCGAAAAGAACTACGCGACCATGGCAGAGCTCGCCCGCGTCCACCATATTGTCATCATCTTCACCTCGATAACGCCGGTGAATGGCGATATACCTGGCAATCGTGAACTCTTCGAGACCAGGCCGGCATCAGAGATCCTTGCATTGAATACCTGGCTGAAGAACTACTGCACGTCCAGTGGTGATTTATATGTCGACTACTTCGGAGCCATGGTTGATCCGCGCGGCCAGATGCAGCGGTCGCTCTCCGATGACGGACTACACCCCAATGACGCCGGTTACAAGGTGATGGCGCCGCTCGCCGAAAGCACCATTGAAAAAGCTCTGCAGATGTGATGGCAGCGCATTAGCCGGTGAAGACTTCAGCCGCGGCCAGCACTGTATTTGTATGCAGCGTCACCGTGTCGTCAAGCTGTCGTGCGTATCCGCCTGCGAAGACGCTGAACACAGGCAGGCCGCGCTCTTTCGCTGTCTGGAAGACATATCGATCGCGGCGGCGCATGCCTTCGATTGTCAGCGCAAGGCCGCCCAGCTTGTCATCAAAGTAAGGGTCACTTCCGGCGATATAAGCGATGATGTCTGGCATGAAGCGCTCCATTGAAAGTGAAACTGCGCGCCTGAGCGCAGCCAGATAGTTTTCATCTTCCACGCCGTCATTCAAATGCAGGTCAAGTGAGGAGGGAGGCTTGTACGCCGGGTAGATTTTCTTCTGATGGAGCGACAGTGTAAAGACGCCATCGCTGCTCGGCAGGGCTGATCCAGTGAGCGTTCCAAAACCAAGCTCTTCGTTAGAAACCGTGTCAGTTGCAATTAGAGCGGGTGGAAAAATAGTCGCGGTGCCGTTGCCGTGGTGTACGTCCAGATCGATTACCATGGCACTCCGGATGGCGCCATCGCGCAACAGTCTTCGCAGGGCGATGGCTACGTCATGCAGCATGCAGAAGCCCTCGCCGTGGTCAGGATGCGCATGGTGGAAGCCGCCGCCAATCGACACAGCAATGCCTTGCTTGAGGCACTGCCGGGCTGCTGCAAGCGTCCCGCCACAGCCAAGCAGCGTGGCTTGAACGAGTGCCTTGGAGTAGGGCAGCTCCATACGCCGGATCTCCTGCGGACTCAGCGTCCCATGTACCAGCCGTTCCACGAAACCCTGCTCGTGCACCTGCAGTACGTCTTCAAGGTCGATCGCCTGCGCCGCGAGAAAATTTTCTTCCTGCGCGGCGCCAGTCATCAGCAGCCGTTCGCGCACCAGCTTGTATTTCACGCCGGGAAACACGTGCGCTTTGCCGAATGGCAGGTAGAAGCCTTCGCGATAGATGAGAGGATATTTGATCATGCGAAAACACAGGATACGTCGTCGACGCCGGCGCTTACCGGCGTCGAAGTTGAACAGTGTGCGTCGCATCGAATCCCAGATGGAAGGTCGATCCTGTCGTGCGCAACGCGGAACAGTTCCAGTCAATACCTATAAACTGAGGGTGTGCCCCCCACCGATCCGCAAGAGGTAGTCGAAGTCACCACGGAGGAGGGAATTCCTTCCGCCGAGACGATCCATCACACGATAGTCGAGCCCAATGCTCCGCCTTCACAGGCGCAGCCGGTGAGCCAGGACGCCGGTATTGCACATGGCTGGCGCGCCCTGCGTCATCGCAACTTCCGGCTGTTCTTTGGTGGACAGAGTATCTCGCTCATCGGCACATGGATGACGCGCATCGCCATGAGCTGGCTGGTCTATCGGCTCACCGGTTCGGCTCTCATCCTGGGTGTTGTCGGTTTCTTCGGGCAGATTCCCACGTTCCTGTTTGCGCCCTTTGCCGGTGTCTGGGTCGATCGCCTCGACCGCCGCAAAGTGCTCGTGTGGACGCAGGTGCTTGCCGGCCTGCAGTCTCTCATCCTTGCCGTACTTACATTGTCAAAGATGATTACCATTCATGAAATCCTGGCGCTCAGCATTTTCCAGGGCCTGATCAACGCGTTCGATATGCCGGGACGGCAGGCTTTCCTGATTGAAATGGTTGAAGATCGCAAGGACCTCGGCAATGCCATCGCCATCAATTCATCGATGGTCAATGTCGCGCGCCTGCTGGGTCCGTCGCTGGCCGGCCTGATCATCGCCGGCGTCGGCGAAGGGTATTGTTTTCTAATTGACGCCATCAGCTACCTGGCCGTCATTGCCTCATTGCTGCTGATGCGGATTGTGCCTGCTGCAATAGCGATCGCACGCGGACCTCGCCCATCGATGGTAGTGCAGCTCTGCGAAGGCTGGGATTTCGTCAGGGCATTCATTCCCATCCGCTCCATCCTGGTGCTCTTCGCGATCTGCAGTCTTATGGGCATGCCGTTCACTGTCCTTATGCCGGTTTTTGCGTCAAAGGTGCTGCATGGCGGTCCACATACACTTGGCTTCTTGATGGGCGCAGCCGGCAGTGGAGCATTGGTCGCCGCACTTTCGCTCGCCTTCCGCCGTAGCGTGGTGGGCCTTACGAAGGTGATCCCTACTGCGGCCGCCATCTTCGGCGCAGGTCTGATCCTGTTTGGCCTCTCGCACGTGCTCTGGCTTTCGATGATCATGATGGTGTTCGTCGGCTACGGCATGATGGAGGGCATGGCGGCCAGCAACACGATTATTCAGACGCTGGTGAAAGAGAACATGCGTGGCCGCGTGATGAGCTACTACACCATGGCTTTCGTGGGCATGGCGCCGTTCGGTAGCCTGCTCGCCGGCGGCCTCGCCCACGTTTTTGGCGCACCCCGGGCAGTCCTCTTTACGGGCAGCTGCTGCATCGCGGGCGCGGCCTGGTTCACGACGCAGCTCCCCGCAATTCGCTCCGTCATGCGGCCCATCTATGTCGAAATGGGACTACTGAAGGACCGCGTCGGCAGCTGAAGAGTGTTTTCCGATGCGGCCGCCCGGACAGAACGCAACAATTACCGGATCGGGGGTTCATAATAGGCAGCGGAGCAATGCAGGGAGCATCGGAAATGCGACTGAACGAGGCAAGTACAGAGCGAAGGCATAAAAGAAGTGCCGCGAAAGCGCAGACTCTCCCGCTGCCGCGTCTGCCCATTCGCCTGCTGAGTTCGGCGCTCATCTGGTTGCTTGTCTGTACGACTACGCAGCCTGTCCTTGCGCATGCGCGGCATACGAGCCAGTCCATCACAGGCTCAAAGCTGCCGCCCCATGAACGCGCTCTGCAGGCACTCAATCGCCTGACTTTCGGGCCGCGTCCGGGCGATGTCGAGCGCGTCGAAGCCATGGGAGTGGATCGCTGGATCGATCAACAACTGAACCCTGAAACCATCGACGACTCGATGCTCGAAGCGCGACTGGACAGCTATCCGGCTATGCGCCTGAGCGAGCAGGCTCTCCTCACCAACTACCCGCCGGAACCCCTGGTGCGTGCGGTTGCCGATGGCAAAATGACCATGCCGGAGAATCCTGAAACGCGCGCCATCTACAACAGTCGCATCACCATGTATCAACAGAAGCTGGCAGAAAAGCAGTCCGCTACTGCAACCCCGTCGCCCAATGGATCCATCCCGCCCAATAGTACAATTCCATCGCCCACACCTGCTTCTGCCAACATGAGTACAGGCACTGCGCCGGCAAACCGCGGCAATGCCTCTCTCGACGGTACGTCGGAGGGGAAAGCTACAGAAGCAGCGCCAGATGACGCAGCGCGCTCGCCTTCGATCAAAGTGCGCGAGCAGCATTTGTATGCTGACCTGGCGGCAACCAGCATCCTGAACCTGCCGCCGGCTGCACGCATGGCGAAGATCCTGGCGATGCCGCCGGCCGACTTCATCGCCTTCCAGAAAAATCTGACGCCTAATGAAAAACGGACCCTGCTCGTTGATCTGACACCCCAGCAGAAAGAAGTGCTGCTGGCCATGCGCAACCCGGAGCAACTGGTCGCGGGTGAACTGCTCGCCGATCGCTTTCTGCGCGATGTCTACAGTAACCGCCAGCTCGAAGCAGTAATGACCGACTTCTGGTTGAACCACTTCAACGTCTATCTGCATAAGCAGCCCTACACGCCGTGGTACCTGGTCGAGTATGAGCGTAGTTCCATCCGCCCTCACGCGCTCGGCAAGTTTGAAGACCTGCTGGTCGCCACCGCGGAAAGTCCGGCCATGCTGACCTATCTCGATAATCAGCAATCTGTCGGACCGCACTCAGATGCCGGGCTCCGTTCGCAGGAGCATCAAAATCAGATCAGCCAGAACCAGCCGGCTGGAACGTCCGTTGCTCAGCCGCCGAAGCCGAAAGCCGATCTCGGACTGAATGAGAATTACGCTCGCGAACTGATGGAGCTGCACACCCTGGGGGTCGATGGCGGCTACACCCAGCAGGATGTCACCCAGGTAGCCGAAGTCTTCACCGGCTGGGGCGTCAACCAGCCCAGCGCGCCGCAGAAGAGTGGACCGATCGGCTTCAACTTCAATCCCAAACGCCACGAACCGGGACCCAAAACTGTACTGGGCAAAACGATCAATGGGTCGGGCCAGGACGAAGGTCTGCAGGTGCTGCACATGCTTGCGACCAATCCCAGAACCGCGCGGCATATCTCGCAGCAGCTTGCCGTCCGCTTTGTCAGTGACAATCCTTCGCCGGCACTCGTGAACAGCATGGCCGCCACCTGGATGAAGACCGGCGGAGACATCCGCGAGGTCCTTCGCACAATGTTTGCTTCGCCTGAATTCTGGTCCAGGGAAGCTTATCGCGCCAAGATCAAAACGCCGGAGGAGTTCGTGCTGTCCGCTGTCCGGGCGACTGGCGGGGAGGTGGTCCGCCCCGCGCAGGAACTGCAGGCACTGGAGCAGCTTGGCATGCCCTTCTACGGCTGCCAGACGCCCAACGGCTACTCCTGGGCGAGCAGCGCATGGGTCAACACCGGCGATCTGCTCGACCGCATCAATATCGCTATCAACATCGCGAACAACAGGCTCGGCGTCGCAACAGATATGGACAGCCTGATCGCAAATTTGTCGCGGCAGTCTTCCACGGTTGCGCTGCAGACAAACCCGCAGCAGAAGGAGGGGTGGCTGGCCGACATCCTGCTGAACGGGCCGGCCACCTCCCAGACCCAGGCAGCAATTTTGAAGCAGATCAGTGAAAGTAGCGGAGCGTCGGCACCTTTCCAGGCAGCTTCAATCAAGCCAGTTGCACCTGGCGACATTCCTCGGCGCTATCGCTCAGAACTCCCCGACAGTAGTCAGCCGATCCCGTCGCCAACCGATCCGGAAGCTTCGACCATCGCTGGACTGTTACTCGGCTCACCTGATTTTCAAAGAAAATAAGCTGGATGAACATGCCTGTGTGGCGCAACGAAGTGGAGGCTACGCTTCGTTGCGACTCGTTTATGACTAGTTGGGAGTCGACGAAGAGCCGCTGTTTGTCGTCGGCGCGGGCGTCGCACCAAAGCCAATGCCGGTAGAAGAACCGGGACTGTTTGTGCTGCCAAAGGGCGTGCTTGATCCAGTTCCAGGGGAACCGGCAGTTCCACTGCTCCCGGCTACCGGCGAAGCTCCCGGAATGCCACTACTGCCCACATACATCTGCTCTTCGATGGGATCGTAGGTGAACTCCCATTTGTTGTACCTGTCCTGCTTGTGGTAGATCACGAGCGAAGGCTTATCGAGAGCGATTCCAAATCCGACGATTGGCCCGGTGGTGCCGCCACTGCCGATACTATTCGACTGGCTGGCGATGCTTGTGCCGAAGCTGCCCGTACTACCTGTCTGGGTCGCTGTGCCACTTCCGTCCGTGGACCCTGGGGCCCCGCTCACACCCGCACCCGCGCTCATTCCGGGCAATACGCCGACTGGTGCGGCAGGCGTAGTGCCATCGCCCGTCGACGTACCCGACGAACTGCCAAAGCCACCGGACGACGATCCAAAGCCATTCGAACTGCTTCCAAACGAGGAATTACCAAAGGTAGAACCAGTTCCGGCGGTCGTCGAACCATTGCCCAGGCCACCTGTGCCATTACCCATCAAGCCAGTCGTAGCACTCGAAATCCCCGCCTGCAGCGGCTGCCCGAAAAAGCCCAGTACCGGCACCTTGGCCTCGCCCACGTGGATGATCCGCCAGTCGTCTTTCCCGGTGATCGGATCCAGGTAGCGCTTGCGCAGAAAACGCATGTTATTTGTTGATTCCAGTTGTGCCACCGTGGTCGGATAGGCATTGAACTTCTTGTAGTACATCCGTATGGCGCGTTTATACTGCTTGCCCCGCTGTACGGCTTCTTCTTCCTTGTCGCGCTGGATGTCCTTCGCGACCATCGGGGCCGCAATCGACAGCGCGAGTGTGAACAGGAAGAGCAGGATGAGGACGCCGAATAAGAGATAGCCTTCGTCATCTCCCAGGCAGGCCGGGCGTCTTTCGCCCAACGCAGCGCACGATCGCGCAGGTCTCGTTTTCGAGTATGAGCGATAAAATTTCATGGCAGCGACCGCCTGTTCTCTGACTTCTCTATTTTACGCGCCGGGCGAACGTTCGACCCGCGCGCTTAGTTCTGGGTAAGCGGCAGGGTTTGCGTGTGGTTGTAACCCAGGTCCTCGACATCGACCGAAAAAGGGTTGATTTTCACTACCCTGTAGCGGCGGTCGACGACATCCCCTTCAGCCGCGTCAAACAGGCTTTCTCCGTGCATCAGGCAGACGCGATGCTGGCCTCCGCGAACATAGTACCCATAGAATTTGAGATCGATGTTCGGCGGTGGAGGCGGCCCCTGCGGCACAACGACCTCGGGACGGATGGGCCCACGCGGTTTCTCGATCTTTACCGCTGCCACTTCAGGCACTGAATTGATGGAGAAGATATTGCGGCCATTGCCAGTGTAGGTCGTCGACTCCGCCTGCGCCATCCATTCCGGATGCAGGGTCGGATCAAGCGCGGAAGCAGACGGCAGGGCGATCGCCTGGTGCGCAAAAGGCGCTGAAGGCGCCGCGCCTTCACTGATTGCACTGGCACGGCTGCTGGCGGACGAAGCAGGGGTCGCCGTCCTGACAGGGCGGACTGGTGCAACTGGAGCAGCGACAGTTGGCGTCGGCGTGCTGATGAAGTTGTCGTACACAAAGTGGACTGCCAACAGCAGGGCGATGATCATCCCCCCTATGCCCAGGTAGGTTTTCGTCTTGTTCTCTGTGCCAAGCTTGAGAGCCATACTCAGCGCCCTCCCGAGGTCGTATCAGTCGTCGCAGGCGCTGTTTCAGATGCGCTTGCCGCTGCGGGCCTGGCATCATCCGGCACGCCCTCTTCCGCAGGGGGCGTCTGGCTTTCGGCATTCGCTGCGTGAATATACGTCGTCATCTTCAGGCGCACATTTACATTGCCGCCCTGCTGACCGGCGAAAGTAAGTCCGTTGATGACGAAGAACAATTTGCTGCGTTCCACCCCGTTGATGTAGCGCATGATGGGCGCATACTCGCCCGTCAGGCTGGCATCCAGCGCGACTCGCACCAGGCCAGGAAGCGCCGGCGTCGGCGTGTAGGTCAGGTGCGCCTGGCGGACGTGGTTCTGATCCGCCAGCTGCACCAGCTCGGCAGAGATGGAAGAATAGTTCGAAGGCATGCGTCTTCCATAAAAAGCAGTCGCATCCTTCTGCGAAGTCTCGACTTTTACAGGCAGTCCGCGTAACGGCGCCGTCTGTAGTTCGAGGGTTTTCAGATTCGCCTGGTACTGCTGGATCTGTTCCGTACTATCTGTGCGCAGCGTATTCCATGCCAGCGCCAGCCGCGTGAACAACACTATGTTGGCCGCTGCGAGAATCAGCACCACCAGCAGATGTGCGTTGAGAAAGGTCAGGAGGTTTTCGCGCGTTAGTTTCACTGCGGACCTCCCGGCTGCATAGTTCGGGGCGCCGTCTGCCGCATCCCTGGCCGTCGGCCCTGAACATCGGCCGGGGCAGGAGGCATGGAACTCGCCATCGGCTTTCTGTGCGTACGCGGCTTCAATGCTGCGCCACCCGCATCCGCGGCCGCGTGTCTGGAAGTCTTCGAAGACTTAGCCGCGGCTTCTTCAGCTTTGAGCGGCAGGGGATTGTAGTCGGCAACAATCTCGAACTGAACGCCATTCACCACGCCGCTGGCCGACGGATTCTGGTTGGACGAACTACTGGTCTCCGCAGATTCGCCGGTCAGCCGCGGCGTGAGAAAACGTTTTGACTTTTCGAGGTTACGCATCAGGTCAACGCCCCGATCGTGCTGGCCAAGAACGCGAAGCCGCACTGTCACATGGCCATCTTTCGCCACCTGCGGATCGATATTAGACACCTGTACTCCGGCTGGCAGAACCCGTTCGAGATCCATCATGACTGCTGTCCAGGAGAAGGCCTTGGCCAGGAATACATTGTTCAGGAATTGTGCCTGGTGCAGTACGGCAGCCTGCCGCGGCTGCTGCATCTCTTCCTGGTCGCGCTGTTGCTCAGACTCCATACGGGCAACCGAAGCATGGATTGCGTCGACTTTCGCCTGCGCTTCCTGGGCGCGCACGTACTCCGTTCGCAGTACGTACCAGAAAGCGAAGGCGAGCAGTGCAAGCACGGCAATCAGGATGCGCAATCGTTTGTAAAGCGGGCGCAGTTCTACATAGGGCCGCGAAGCCAGGTTGAGACTTACGCGCATGCGGGCCGTTTCCTCAACAGCAGGTATGTTGAAGCATGTGCGTAGTGATCTCTGATCCTTGAGCTGGCGTGGATTGGACTGACCTGCATCGTCTCTTTCTTCTGATCCCGTCTGTAGTCACGACTCGAGTAGCGACTGTTGTCTTGTAGGCTTCTAGCTTGCAAGCGCACCCACAACTCCGGCCAGCATGCCGGTGGCTTCTGCGTGGGCGGCGCCGGGCGGCGATGGCACCAGTTCGCGGACGCTCAATGTGTCATCGGCCAGCAGGCGCGATAATTCCGCGGCGCCTCCGGGCCCAACGGAATATATCTGCGTCACTGGCGTCTGCAACATGTCTTCGTAGTACGCGACCGACACGGATACGGCCTGCTGTAACTCCTCCGTGATTAACTGGTCGCCAATATGCTGGTCAATGCCTTCATCAAGAATCGCGTCCGGCGTCGGTTCCGGGAAGTCAAGAGTCCGAAAGAGCAGCAGGTCATTGGCTTTCGAGATCGCAGTCGTCACTGAGTTCGCGTTGCGATTGACCAGCAGCACCGCTCCGTCATTCGGCAGGGCTGCCAGTGCGGCGAGCGAACTCGACAGCACCGATCCCGGCTCGTACCCGGCTTCGCGCACTGCGTCCTCATACTCTTCGCGGATACTGCTCGGCATCACCGCAACGGCAATACGCACCAGGTTTTCACTGCCTGCCTGGCGCTGCGCATCGAGTACCTGGTAGCTGATCGCAGCATCCTCTACTTCAAACGGGACCAGCTTGCGCAGACGGAAGCGCAGGATAGGCAACACGTCCACTGCCTTAGTGGGCAGCGTATCAAAATCAAGCAATAGCACGCGCACTGCCGCATCCGGAACTATAACTGTTACCTTCTTCGAGCGGCCACCCGGCCGGGTTCCGCCGCGCCCGCCGGCATTGGCCACCTGCCCCGTTACCTGATTGAGCGCCTGCTGGATGGCCGCACTGACTGCCGCCCTGTCTTTCAGGTTCGCGGACTTCAGGCCGGGTGAAACTGTACCCAGTCGCAGCGGCGCGACGGCCGTCACCACGTCCTGCGATTCGCCGGCGACGGCAACATCGCCGGGCCGCGCAGCGAGTACGTGGAAAGGCAATATCTCGACAGCGAGTCGCGGCCGTACCGCGTCCGCATCTGAAGGAAAAATTCGCCGGACGATACTCATTTGGCCATACCTGCAGCGATCGACATCAGCGGCCTGCCTCGATAAACGTCACCTTGTTGATTTCCTTCAGTGTCGTGAACCCCCGCCGTACGCGGTCGAGCGCCGAGTCGCGCAGAAACAGCATTCCCTCGGCCTGCGCCAGTTTACGTACCTCCGAGGCGGGCTTCTTTTCGAGAATCATCTCGCGGATCGGATCAGTCAGATCGAGCAGTTCATGAATCGCAGTCCGGCCCTTGAAGCCCGTGCCGCCGCACTCAATGCAGCCGGCGCCTTCATGGAACTGAAAGTTACGCCACTCTTCTGTATCGATGCCGCTCAGAATCAAAGTCTCACGATCAACGTCGATCGGCCGGGAGCAATGTTCGCAGATCATTCTCACCAGTCTCTGCGCGAGAATGCAATTCAATGCCGAAACGAAGTTGTAGGCTTCAACGCCCATGTTCAGAAAACGGCCCAGTACGTCGACGACATTGTTCGCGTGCACGGTCGTGAACACGAGATGGCCGGTCAAGGCCGAATTGATGGCGATCTGCGCCGTCTCCTGGTCACGGATTTCGCCGACCAGGATCTTGTCCGGATCGTGACGCAGAATCGAACGCAGTCCACGGGCAAACGTCAGCCCCTTCTTCTCATTGACTGGAATCTGCGTGATGCCGCGGATCTGGTATTCGACCGGATCCTCGATGGTGATGATCTTGTCTTCATCACTCTTGATCTCGTTCAGTGCTGCGTAAAGCGTTGTCGTCTTACCCGAACCAGTCGGCCCCGTCACCAGCACCATGCCGTACGGCTCGCGAATATACCGCCGGAAGCGCCGTAGATCTTCGTCACCGAAGCCGACCACATCCAGTGTCAGCTTCTGAAACTTCTCGCTCATCGATTCTTTATCGAGTACGCGCAGAACAGCATTCTCGCCATGCACTGTCGGCATGATCGAAACACGGAAATCGATCAGGCGTGTCTTATAGCGAACCCGGAAACGGCCATCCTGCGGCACGCGCCTTTCAGCAATATCGAGTTCACTCATAACCTTGATACGCGACAGGATCGTCGAGTGATGTTCACGCGCAATCGGCGCCATCGCCGCCTGCAGTACGCCGTCGATGCGATACTTCACGATCAGCGAATCGTCATACGTTTCGAAGTGAATATCCGAAGCACGCCGTTCAAGCGCGGTAAAAATCGTCGTCTCGACCAGCCGGATGATCGGGCTGATGTCTTCTTCCGACGTCAGCTTTTCGATCGAAATATTCTCGTCGGCATTTTCTTCGAGGGAGACCACAAACGTCAGCCCTTCCGACGCTTCGTCGAGTACACGCTGTGACTGCTCTGTCTTCTTCAGCAGGTCTGTGATCTGCGACAGCGTCGCGACCCTGGTCACAAGCCTTTGCCCGAGCAGGCCGGCTATCTCATCCATCACCATCAGCTTGCTGGGGTCGGAGACGGCGATGATCAGCCGGTCTTCGAGTTGCTCCAGCGGGACGAAGTTGTAGCGGAACATCATGTCGACCGGCACTGAACGAAAGAGCTCATGCTGGATCCGGAAATTCTTCAGGTCGGTAAAGTCGCAGCGGTAGCGGCGGGCGAGGGCCTGCGCTTGAGCCACTTCATCAACCAGGACCGGGGTCGGCAAGCCAGGGGTGGGCAGAGGACTGGGAACTACAGGTGCTTGTGCCATCGAAAACTCCTCAATCTGCGACTGCCACCGAAAGTATCACGATTGCCTTGCCACTTAAGCGCGGGCGTCCTGCTATGCGGACTCGCCTTCTACGCTACCAAAACTTTCAACCAAACCACCCTTGTCATCTCGACCGAAGTGGAGGTACCTGCATCTTCTTCGTATCAAACTACTGAGAACTCATGCCGCCGCCCTGCCCTAGTTGAATCATCGGCAGGTAGAGTGCAATCATAATCGTTACGACCGCGACGCCCATGATGATCAGAATAACCGGTTCGATGAGCGACAGGGCAGCCGTTAGGGCGGTCTGCACATCCTCCTCGAAAAATTCTGCCACGGAATTCAACATCTGTGGGAGCGCGCCGGTCGATTCGCCGACTTCCACCATCTCGGTCGCGAGTGCAGGGAAGATCCCCGTCTGCTTCAGACTGGAGGAAAGCCCCTTGCCTTCGCGCACGCTTGTTACCGAGGTGAAGACTGCGGCAGCGATGCTTTTGCTCGAGATCGACCGCGCTGCTGTCTCAAGCGATGGCACGAGCGGCAAGCCACCCTGCAGCAGTGTCGACAAGGTCCTCGAGAACAGCGCGACCTGGTATTTCAGCCAGATGGATCCGAAAATCGGCATCGCGACGCGGATCTTGTCTATACGCGAATTGCCTGCTTCGGTCTTCGACCACCGGTAGGCCCCATAGCCTATCAATAGCAGGACCGGCAGCACGTACAGGATGTATTTCTGAAAGTCCTTGCCCAGCGCGAGAAGGAAGATCGTGATCGCCGGCAGCTTTGAACCCACCTGTTCGTAGAGTTGGCCGAAACGCGGCACCACGAACGTGATGAGAAAGGTGAACAGCATGATCACCATCGCGATCAGCAGGACCGGGTAAATCAGCGAGGCCGACAGCTTTTTGCGGAAAGTCAGAGAAATGCGCTGGAAGGAGAGATAGCGGCTCAGGACTTCTTCAAGGTTGCCCGAGCGTTCACCAGCCTGCAGTGTCGTCGTGTAAATCACCGGAAAGCCGCCCTGGGCGTCGAACGCAGTCGACAGGGATTCGCCTGTCTTCACCCGCTGGACGACGTTCTCGAGCTGGGCTGCGAAGAGCGGATTCTTCTGGCCCTTGGTCAGCATCTCGAGCGATGGCAGAATAGGCACGCCGGCTTTGACCAGCGTTAGAAACTGCTGGTTGAAGATGAGGAAGGCTTCGAGCTTGACCTTCTTGCGGCCTCCGCCGATGTTGCCGGAGGTGAGCCCGCGCAACTTGATCGAGTAGACATAGTAGCCGGCGGCCAGGAAGCGGCTGCGCAGTTCTTCGGCAGTCGTCGCCACCTGCACCTGCTCCTGCACCCGTCCCCGCTCATCGGCCAGCTTGATGACGAACTCTGCCATGCTTCCTCGTTACAAAGGTTTCAATTCTGCCTGTCTTTCGCAGGCAAGTGCTGATGTTTCATTGTCATCAGTTCGTAAGTGCAAATCGTGTCATCCTGAGCGAAGTCGAAGGACCTGCGTTTTCTTGCTGCTCAGCGTCGCTGCTCAATGTGGCAATGATACTAGTTTCCCGATCCGCCCGTTTGGTCCCACAAACCAGGGCAGGCTGATGGCGTTCCAGCCGTTCTTGACATCGGTCACATCGAGTGTCTGCCAGGTCTTGCCATCATCGAGCGAATAGTCACTACCATTCGGACCCGCGGTGACCCACGCTTTGTCGGCCGCATCCCACGCGACGGCTGAACGGTAACCATGAGGTGGTCTGGTGGCCGCGATCCACGTTTTACCACCGTCCCCGGTTTGGGCAGCAGTGCCCGCCGCCACGTCCGGCTTCTGATAGTCGCCGCCAACGGCCATACCAGCCCGGCTGTTGCGGAATGCCAAAGAGAAAGCCCCGGACGCTTCGTTGGACGAGGCAAGCGGTACTGTGCTGAATGTCCAGTAGGGCTCTCTGAAGTCGAGAGACTGACGCACAGGTCTCCAGTCCAGTCGGTAAACCCTTGCAGTAGACGGCTGCGCGTGGCTTCCACCTGTTCCGAACATTAGTGTCGTCAGCGCCGGATCAGCAAGGAAAGATTTCTGCTTTGCAGTGGCTGGCACGATGACAATTGAAGTATTGCTTGCAGCAAAGGCGCCTGCGCCAGTCAGCGCTTTGGGATCTTTCTCGGCTGGGCTTGAGTTGATCACGCCGTCTGCGGCGATAAGCCGCACGACAAAATGGCCTGCGACCGGATCACCTAGTAGGTAGCCTTTTTTGTTATCCGAAAACGCGATCGCATCCCAAAATCCGTCTTTGTCCGTATTGGTCGCAAGCAGCTTCCAGCTAACGCATCCATCCGTCGTCTTGTACAAGCGCGATGCATCACCCGGCCCGGAGGACATGACGATTGCCGTCATCGCATCCCAGGCCCAGACGCCGCGGAAATCCAGCTTCTCCGCGCCCGGCGGCATGGCACAACTCTGCCAGACGAAACCGGAATCTTCGGTGCGCAGAACGGTGCCGTCGGTCCCGCTCGCCCACGCCACACCGCCGCCGACGGCATGGATGCCGCGCAGTGAGGCCTTCGACGTACTCTGCTCCATCTGAAAAGGGGATGGCTGCGGCTTCTGTGCCTGCAGCCGGGACGAGGCGAACAGGGCAGTTATGACAATCAGGGCAACGGCAGGGCGGCGCATTTTCTAGATTTTACGGGAGGGGCGAATGTGCAGGTTGTACGGGAACCGAGGCCGGCCGAAATGCGGCTTCCCAGCCCAACATAGATTTTCATTCCGAAGCGGAGCGGAGGGATCTGCATGTCTCCTCCAACTCTCCACTCGAATGGTCAGCTAAACCGGTGGCAAGCCCTTTACCACCGGCACTCCCGTCGGTATGGTGAACTCGAAGTCGTACGGCGTCGCCGGGACATTCGGCTCCTCGTGCGAGAAAGTAAAACTGGTCACGGCGCCGCCCGTTTCTTCGATCGTCATGGAGCGGATAGCGCCATCCGTTGTCACGGAAAGGCTGATCGAGGCAACCCGCTTCTCCATACCCCTGGGGACGCCGCGTAGCAGGTAGCCACCGTCTTTCGGAGTCATCGTCAGGCCCGACAGTTCCTTCTCAAGCTGGGTATGGCCGAGCAGGAAGCGCAGCGGCGACCGCAGGTCGTCCAACTGGCTTGCCGGCAGCTGCTGCACCTGCGCATCCCCGGGTGCGAAGAACCAGGCATACTTGCCGTCGAGCACAAACATTTTGCCGGCGGGACTGGTATAGCTCCAGCGCATTTTGCCGGGCTTTTTCAGGAGCATGACGCCGCTCTCGGTCCGCTTCAGGCCCATGCCTTCATAGGATTCTGTGAACTGCACGCGCAGGGAGCGCAGGCTGTTGTAGTGGTGATCGACTTTGGCCGCAAGCTGCTCGGGAGTTGGTGAAAGAGCGGTCTGCGATGAAGCGGCTAGCTGGAAAGCAGTCAGCGCGAGAACTGTCAGCAAAAACGACGAAGGCCAGCGCATGCGCCGGCCTTTGTCATGAACGAGAGCGCCTACTGCATGGCGACGGTGCAGTTGGTGCCTCCCGAGGGATCCTTCTTCACCTGCCCGGAGATATCCATGCAGTAGCCGTTATGGCCGGTCTTGCCCACTGCCTGCGGCACGGCAGTCACTTCGTAGGACGTGATCATGTCCACGTTGTTGACGCTCACCTTGGTAGGATTCGTGATCGTGAAAATGTAGCCGGATTTAACGCCGGTCGCGAGATCGGATTGCAGCATCTGCGCAGCCTGCGGGCTTGGTGGCCCGGCTGCCGCATCACCGCCGAGCGCTGCCAGCGTCGACGCAAAGCCATTCGCCGGAAACTCTGTCTGGTACTGGATCTGAGCCTTGTAAATGGCCTGCAGAGATCCAAGCGCGGAAGTCTCATTGGCCTGACTTCGCACATTCATCA
This sequence comes from Acidobacteriaceae bacterium, assembly GCA_963692885.1. Taxonomy (GTDB): domain Bacteria; phylum Acidobacteriota; class Terriglobia; order Terriglobales; family Acidobacteriaceae. The sequence goes on along the minus strand of OY843586.1, from coordinate 3,374,521 downwards.
AGCTCGGTATGGCGATGAGGCTGATGATCAGGATCACCGACATAACGATCAATAGTTCCATGAGCGTGAAGCCGCTCTCACGCCGGGCTTGGTTACGAAAAGCGCTGCCGGACTGGCGGCGAGGACGAACAAGAGAATTCCAGGTCTGCATATTCACTGCGGGATCACTCCAACCAGAGAGTATCAAAATTGGCGGCCACGTCGCTATGCCTTGCCGGTTGTAGCGGCATGTAACGGGCAAGTCTGTCACCCGACCGAAGCGCGGCGCAGTAGAGGGACCTGCATCTCGCCGGCCAAGCCGCAGATAGCCATCCAGTTTTTACCAGCGCAACGCGCGTCTCGCCTTCTGCGCCGTACCTAGCAGACGAGCTGGCTGCGGTTGACTTTCAACCCGTCCAGGCGACCGAGCAGCGTCACTGCCACCTTTTCGCCGTCGAACAACTCTTTGGCCATCTCCATGACCTCTGGCGCAGTCACGTCTTCAACCTTCTGCATAATCTCGTCGACACCGAAGAAGTGTTCGAAATACATCTCCTGCCGGGCCAGGTTGGACATGCGCGACATGGAACTCTCGAGTCCGAGAATGATATTGCCCTTGAGCTGGTCCTTGGCGCGCCGCAGTTCATCTTCGGGCAGTGCTTCCGTTTTCAGGCGGCTGAACTCTTTCATCACGAGGCCAATCACATCGACAGCCTTCGACGAAGAAGTGCCTGCGTAGACGCACAGCGAACCAGTGTCGCTATAGGGACTTAGATCGCTGAAGATGGAATAAGCCAGGCCGCGTTCTTCGCGCACTGTCTGGAAGAGACGCGAGCTCATGCCCCCGCCAAGCACCGTATTGAGCAGCAGGGTTGTGTAGCGTCGTTCATGGCCAATGGGCTGCGAGGGAACGCCGAGACAAAGCTGAACCTGTTCAAGGGCCTTCTTGTTCCGCAGGTTGATGCGCGCGCTGGTTTTCGGCGCAGGCTGCGATTCCTTGTCCGAGCCGCCTGGCAACGCAGAGAAGCGGTCTGAGACCATCTTCACAAATTCATCGTGGTGCAGGTTACCCGCGGCCGAGAAGACCATGTTGCCGCCCACGAAGCGCTTGCCGTAGTACTCGAACAGCGTGTCCTGCTCAAATGTGCGGACGGTCGACTGCGTGCCGAGGATCGGCTTGCCCAGTGGATGATCCTTCCAGAAATTCTGCGTGAAAATTTCGTGGACAAGATAGTCAGGATTGTCCTCATCCATCTTGATCTCTTCGAGAATCACGCCACGCTCGCGGATAATGTCTTCGTTCGCGAAGACGGGGTTGAGAACCAGGTCACTTAGGACGTCAAGCGCAGTCGGTACATGCTGGTCGAGTACCTTCACGTTGAAGCAGACCGTCTCTTTGCCGGTAAACGCGTCAAGGTTGCCGCCGATGGCGTCGACCTCGCGTGCAATCTTCTGCGCTGAACGTGACTTTGTGCCCTTGAAAACCATGTGCTCCACGAAGTGGGAGATTCCATTGACTTCCGCCACTTCATGACGGCTGCCGGCGCGAATCCACACGCCCATCGCCACGGAGCGAATATGCTCCATGCGTTCCGTCAAAATCACCAACCCGTTCGGCAGGGTCGTTTTCCTTATGCTTCTTTCATTCACCATTTCAGTGTATCGACTTCCTCTACGTACCGTTTGGGTACGAATTTTTCCAAATAAAGCACTGTTATTCTTATGGAGCGAATGGCCGGCGAAGAAAATCTCGTACAGGTATTAGACGCGGCGGGGGCCTCATCGGCTCAAGCTGCGAAGAGCCCGCTTTTTGGCCTATCGCTGCAACAACTTACAGACCTCGTTTCTGAATATGGCCACAAACCCTACCGCGCCCGGCAACTGGCCCAGGCCCTGTACAAGGACTGGATTGATGATCTGGACCAGCTGACTACCTGGCCCAAACTCCTGCAAAAAGAAATTGATGACGCAGGTTTCGGGGTCGTGTTGCCCCGCATCGCTCAGGTATTTACGTCGATAGATGGCACAGAACGCTACCTGATCTCGGTGAGCGGCGGCCAGACGGTTGAGACGGTCTGGATGCCCGACGGTGACGGCGGCGGCCCTCCGGATGAGGATGAAGAGGGGCTGGGCGAGCGCCCAAAATCGGGCCGTCCCCCACAGATTTATCGCCGGGCGACCATCTGCGTCTCCAGCCAGATCGGCTGCGCAGTGAACTGCCAGTTCTGCCTGACCGCCAAACTGGGTATAGAGCGAAACCTGTCTGCCGGTGAGATAGCAGGGCAGGTAGTGGCTGTACTGAAGCGGCAGGGCATCAAGGTCGGCCGCGACCGCATCAACCTGGTCTTCATGGGGATGGGTGAGCCGTTCCTGAACTACGACGCCTTCATGGATGCGGTGCGGTTGCTGGTGCAGGAAGTACACATACCCGAGTCACGCATGACCGTATCGACGTCAGGCATTTTGCCTGGCATCGAACGCTTTGGCAGGGAAGAGATTCGGCCGAAGCTGGCGCTTTCTCTGAATGCGTCCAACAACACCGTGCGTGAGTCGGTAATGCCAATTACGCGTAAGTGGCCGATTGAGCAGTTGATGGCAGCGCTCAAAGCCATGCCGCGGCGGCCGCGCGACCGCGTCACCTTTGAGTATGTGCTGCTCGGCGGCGTGAATGATCGGATCGAGCATGCGGATGAAGTCATCCAGTTATTACGGCGGGCCGGTCTGCCAGGCTATGTGAACCTGATTGTCTGGAATCCCGGCCCTGGGATTGCCTATGAGCAGCCCAATGCTGAGGATGTCGATCGCTTTCAAAAGCGTTTGATTGCCGGCGGTGTGCCAACGTTCATCCGCCGGCCCCGCGGACGTGATATCTATGCCGCCTGCGGGCAGTTGAAGAAGACCCGCGACGCTGTGCTCGCCTAGTCACTACAGCTTTCTACATAGACCCACCCGCATCGATCATTTAACCCAAAAATGCGCCCTGCCTCGCCGGGCTACACCCTGGAAAGCGATCACCTTCTTACTTGTCTCCTGTAGGGTGAAGAGCTACCAACTTCTAACCTGATACAACTTTGGTGTTAGTAGCACGCCCTGGAAATCCTAGCTTCATACGGCCAGATTATTAGTAACTGTTACGTATACGTAAAGCAGGGCATGCGACAAAGGTGGGAGGCGATAAGCCCACTTGTTATTTTTACCAAAGCGACACCAACAGAAATGTAAAAGCTACCGTGTACTAATCGCCGTATACACGTTGAAATGCCGGGAATTTCTTCATGAAGAGCTACCTTTTTTCAGCATTTTCGCGTGGTTGCCTTTGTTTGAAAATTAATTCAGATTTTGTTTGTTGATTTGAATAAGTCTGGGTTAGTTTCTAACAAACAACCACTCCCCCGAAGGTCAAAAGGTAATAGCTGTGATCCGTAAACGTACTATCCGTTCGCTCGTACCCGTAACTGCTATCGCATTTAACTTAGCTTCGACAATGTATGGCGCCACAACACCTTCGCTGAGTGTGAACGCAACTGCAGAGCGGCATGCCATCAGTCCTTACATCTATGGCATAGCCAATGGGCTGGACGCTACGTTTGCAGAAGAGATCAAACTGCCTAATACACGCTGGGGTGGCGATGCTGCTTCGCGTTACAACTGGGAGCAGGATTCCAGTAACTCCGGCGGCGACTGGTACTTCACCGGCGGCAGCGGAACGAGCAATCCCAAGGCGGGTGCTTCCGTGGACGAAATGATCAATACATACAAGACCGCGGGCACAAAGTCCCTGGTGACCATTCCGATCATTCCTTACGTGAACAAGACCTCAGAATACAACTGCAGTTATCCAACAAACAGGTATGGAGCACAGAGCGGGACGAACCCCTATATTCATCCATCTGGCGAGAATTGCGGCACAGGTTACACGACGAAGAATGTAGCGATTAAAGATACGGATATCTCGGCCAACAATATCGCTAACTCGACCAGTCTGCAAAAGAGCTGGGTGGAACACCTGGTTGCAGAACATGGCACTACCGCCAAGGGTGGTGTCGGTTTCTACCAGCTGGACAACGAGCCGGGTGGATGGGATAACACACACCGCGACATCGTACCGACCGCCGCAACGTACAACACGATCATCTCTTTAGGCGAACAGTATGCGACGGCAATCAAGCAGGCCGATCCTTCTGCGCTGGTGATGGGACCGTCCGACTTTACGCTCGGCGGCTGGGTTGGAACCACAAGCCAGCAGGGCGGGCTGCTGGCCGGTGAGTATTATCTGCAGAAGCTGGCCGCCTATGACAAGGTACAAGGCAAGCGGCATCTTGACTATTTTGACGAGCACTATTACCCGGTATTTACAAATCCGACGAACCAGTTGGCTTCGACACGTACACTGTGGGATCCGACTTACAATGGCGGCACCTGGGTGGAGCAGTACGTATTCGGGGCCGGGATGCAGCTCATTCCACGCTTCCAGTCCTGGATTGCCAAATATTATCCAGGCACGAAGCTATCATTCTCGGAGTATTCGATTGACAGCGGTAAGAAACTGGTTACGGATGCCCTGGCTGAAGCTGATGTCCTCGGTATCTTTGGACGCCAGTCAGTCGATTTTGCCGATATGTGGGTAACGCCTGCTCCTACCGATCCGATTGCCTATGCCTTCCGCCTTTATCGCAATTATGACGGGAATGGCAGCCAGTTCGGCCAGACCAGCGTTGAATCGAACAGCAGCAATCAGGCAGAGCTTTCCATCTACGGAGCGCAGAGGAGCTCCGACGGGGCATTGACGATGGTTGTCATCAACAAGACCACGGCGTCAATAGACACGAAGCTGACACTCTCTAACTTCAAGAGCTCAGGTTCAGCCTCTGTGTATAACTACAGCAACTCGAATTTGAAGGAAATCAAGAATCTTGGGAAGGTCTCGATTCATTCAAATGTGCTGAACTATACCTATCCGGCTTACTCCGCGACAGTGATTGTTGTTGCCGAAGCGAAATAGGCAGAATTAGTTGAACACAAGAAAGGGAGGAGCCACGGCTCCTCCCTTTCTTGTGTTCGGTGAATCCGCTATGGGCTTGCGGGAGCAGGCGTTGCGGTCGGGGCTGTCGCCGCTTTGATAAGCAGCGCTGTTCTTGGAAAACTGAAAGTACCGCCTGCGTCATCGACTACGTTGATCTGGCAGATATATGGGCCGGGCTTTAGTTCGGTGAGGGGAAGGTCGAACTGAAAGGCAAGATCCCCAGTTGCGGCGTTTGTGAGTTCGGTGGCCTGTACCTGTTGCGACTCGAACACCTTGGTTGAGCCGGAGAGGAATTCGATGGATGTGAGGACGTGAATGCCTCCAGGTCCCGCAGTTCTCGAAGCATCCGTCGGGCTTGGCCTGTTGATTGATGGAGCCCCGGACTTCACATTCGAGACCTGGTCCACCTTCACGGTTGCCGTCGTTTTGGTCGGATCGTACACGTTGTAAAGCAGGTAGAGATGCTGATCGGGACGGAAGACGTGCGCGATATTCGGCACCCATTGCTGGCCATTCAGGATCAGGGGATCGGACGGGTCGTTTTTCTTCTGATTTGGCGCGGCAACTCTCTGGCTTGCAAGGACGATGGAACTCAACTTAACCGGATATTTTTTCAGGTCAGGAATATTGATCTCGGTAAAGAAGGAGCCCATCTTGCCCGTCTCATTCTCGCGGACCACGAACTTGAGTTCATAGCGCCCTGCAGGCAGGACAAAAGAAGTCGAGTACTGGATATTCTTCTGCCGCACCTGCTGTGAGGAATCGATAGCGAGCTTGATGGTTTGCCGGACGTCACCCTCGTCGCGTGAGATGCTGCCTGGGCCGTGACCAGGATTGTCTGCGTTATTGCTGGCGCTGCCAACAGCTCGGATCTGCCCGAGGATGTCGAGTGTGGCCTTATCGCGATCGCCGCCTTTGACGAAGGGGATTTGCGATCCGGGAATCAGCAGCGATACTGGCACGGTGTAGCGATCGGTATTGCCGGCACCAGTCCCGACACCGGTTCTGAAGTAGAGAGCATTTAAATAGACGGCGACATCGGTAGCTGGTAAGTCGCTGGCTAGCTGGTCCTGCAGTTGTTGTTCGCGGCCCTGGTGGTTAGCGTGTTTGTAGTCGGCGGGTGCGTAGTAGCCTGGCCTGTATTCAAGCTTCACATCGGGGCGATTGACCTTGATGGTGAGTTTGCGGAAGCGCCCATCCTGAGCAGGGTCCGTCGACCGGAAGCCGATGACGTAGTAGGCCGACGTGTCCTGCTGCATACGCTGGAAGGCGGGTGCGAAGTCATTTGAATCAGAATAGAATTTGCCGCCGGTGTCCGAAGCGAGCGTGGACAGAAGCTCCTGCGAATTGTAGTTACTATCGAAATTGTTCTGCGTAGCTGCGCCGGTATAAGCAGCAGTTCCGCGAAGGCTTCCGGTGGATGCATCGCCCAGTGGCGAGATGGCCTCGAGGCCGCGTGAATCGACGCTGTAGACAGAGAGATTTGCACGAACGGCAGCATTCACCGCAGCATGCAGCGATGCCTGGTTCTCGATGCCGTCGCGCTGCAATCCACCGGAGAAGTAGAGCATGGACTTCTTCTGATTCAGATAGGCGAGTGACTTTGCAACAGCCTGGATAGCGAATAGTTCACGGTCAGTATTGACGTCGTTGTATTCGCTCTCATCGGCGGTAAAGGAGGTTGCGTCCTCCACCTGGTTGGTGGTTGAAGTGGCGCCGAGTTGATAGCCTTCACCCGAACCCGCAGAATAGCTGTCGACTGCTTTAAGCAGCAGCTGCTTGTTCTGCGTAAAGTCCTGATCAAGAGAAAGAGAGTTACCGAGCGAGACAGCGGCTACGATGTCAGCCGGTTGCATCTGGTGGTTGATGTAGTTCTTCGCGGCGTCAACGGAACGCTCGATATCCTCAGGCTGCATGGACGTTGTGTCGAAGAAGAGAACAACAAGGCGATGATCGCGCAGTTGTTCTTCCGTCGCGACGCCGGGAATGCCCTTGCCTAAAACCACGCGACCGGCAGAGCCGGAGACGGTGGCTTCGTTCAGAGCGGCAGCCTGGTCGACGGACTGGTAATCAAAGGTGAGGATCTGTTGATTCCTGCCGTTTTCCGTGATGGTGAAATCTTTGCGCGTGAGGCCCTTTACGATGTCGCCCGTCTTCTTGTCGCGGACAACGACATTCGTCAGCACGATGTTTGAGTCGACCTTGAGGGTGAAGTTCGACGACGCGTCATCCTGCGCGTGAAGGGATAGCGTGAGCACCATCCCGCAGACGATTGCTGCGCAACTGGTAGCTGCACGGCAAAGACGGATCGCTCGATGAACGGTAAGTCTGGTCATGTCAATAACGGAACCTCGCCAGGAAGGTGAATTGGCGCATGGCAGCGGCTGACGTGACTTCGCCGTAGGCATTCGAGCCAAGCGTGGTGTTGACTCCAGCATATTGGACAGTGTTGAAGATGTTGTCGGCAGTTGCTCGCAGCTCTAACGTACGCGTCTCTGTGACGTGAACAGTCTTGGACAATGAACCGTTGATCTGCACAGTACCAGGCCCCGGAATGCTGTTGCGCGAGGCCGAGCCATAAACCTGGTCGCCCGTGAGCGAGGAGAAGGCGCCGGTGTTGAACCATCGCGTTGATGTTCCCGCGCCGGCAGTGAGGGATGTGCCGGGGACGCGGTTGGGACGAAGCGATCCGGTGCTGCCGCGGGAGACGTCGGCAATGTTTGCTTCATAGTTGGGCGTGAGCGGTGTGCCGGTTGCGAACGTGTAGTTTCCGGAGACAGACATATTCGAGAAAGTGTGGCCGAGCCAGTTGTTGCTCGTCAGGAATTTGGCGTCGGGGCCAAAAGGGAATTCGTAGAGGAAGGTCCCGGTGACGCGATGGCGAATGTCGAAGGAAGAATTACCTTCCTCCGCCAGCAGGTCCTGCCAGTTCTGCGCGACGACGGTGGCGCTGCCGCCATTGCCGCCGATGGAACTCGCGTTATCAATGGAATGGGCATACGTGTATGTCCCGGTAAGGGCGATGCCATTGGCGAGTCGCTTGTTGGCGCGGATGACCAGGGCGTTGTAGTTCGAGAAGGCAACGGAGTCTTCGTAGTCATAAAGTACGCCGCTGAGAGAGGTCGTAGCATTGCGGCCCGGAGCAGTGACGACGTCGAGCTTGGTGCCTTTTGCTCCATTGTAACCAACATTGAGCACAATGCCTTTGCCAAGAGTTCGCTGCACATCGAAGTTCCAGACCTGGACGTAGGGCAGCCGGAAATTCTTATTGACGGCGTAATTCGCGGTACTCTGCGACTGACCAAATCCTGCAGCCAGGCTCAAATCGCCCGGCTTCGTTGCCTCGTTGGTCTGTACGTCGGCAAAGGGTGGCTGAAAGGCAAGGTCCTGCACGAACTTCACATACTGTCCATTTGCAAAGTTAATGCCGAATCCGCCGCGAACTACGGTATTGCGGTGCGCGCGCCAGGCGAAACCGATGCGCGGGGAAAAGTTGTTGCGATCGGGATAGATAAGAGTCCCGGGATATTTGCCGGTGTAAGGGCCGACGCCGTTCGGAAGGATTGGCGTAACACTGGCAAAGTTGTTGCCGGTATCAAGACCTGCCAGTCGGTCGGATTTCTCGCTGTATGGAGAGAAGTATTCATAGCGCAGGCCGGCGAGCAGTGTAAGAGAGGGAAGCACGCGGTAGTCATCCTGCGCGTAAACGTCCCACACGTTTTCACGAAGGTAACTTTTCTGGTAGGGGGCCTGCAGGCTGGTCTGCTGAGGGGTACCTAACAGGAGATCAGCAAGCGAAGAACCTGTAGTGGATTCGCCAGAGGTTGTGCCGCTGGTAGCAGTCTCGCTGGTGCCGGGGGCCTGCGTGGCGAAGCCGGTAAAGATGAAGGTGCCGGTCGTGTTGGTCTCGCCGAACAGGTCGTAATGGACACGTTTGATGTCAGCGCCGAAGCGGATGTTGTGCTTCTTATGGTTCCAGGAACTGGCTTCGGACAGAGAAATGGTCTGGTTCGTGAGGAAGCTGGGCTGTTGTTCACTCAGGCCGGTGAACTGATTCAGTGTGACGCTCGGCAGGCCGAAGCTGAGGGGCGTTTCCGATTTGCCGTTCAGGATGCCGATGCCTGCCTCCGCGGCCACATCATTCACGTTGGTGAAGAAGTTGATGTTCTGCGAATTTGTACGGTTCCAGCCAGCGGTGAGTGTGTTGCTCAGGCGACCCTTGCTGAGTGTGTAGCCGGCCTGCACTGCATATTGATGCGACTGAGTTTTGCCGCCAAGGTCGGCGAAGACGTTGGGACTGTCGGCGGCGGAGTGACTGTAATTGAAGTTCACATTGATGCTCTGCCGGATGCCCTGCGTCGGCGAACCGGCAAACTGGCGGATCATACTGCGAATGGGGTCGCCGCTTCCAGCGCCGAAGCTTCGAATGTAACGTGCGCCCACCGTGTCGGTGTTGGTCTCAGAGGTAGTGAGGCGTTGATAGTTCTGCTGGGTTCCTGGAGTAGTGATGTTCGGCAGCGGCACATACTGCAGGAGAGACAGTGCCTGCGGTGAGAGGCGCGTTGCCGGGAGCGTGTTATTGGCGAACGGCAGGCCGGTTGTCGGGTCATAGATGGTTATGGGCAGGCCGCCGGGAGTCGTCAGGCTACTGAAGTTGCCGATGCGTTCGGCTTCTGTCGGCACCGTGGCGTACTGGTCAAACGGTGATGACGATCGCTGTCCGGCCAGGGTCAGGAAGATAAAGTCCTTCGTGTCTTTGAACAGGTGAGGAATCGAGGGATTGCCGATGAAAGTCGCGCCATACTTGTTCGAGCCGTAGGCCGGCTGCTCGATCGGCTGACCCTGCAGAGCATAATCCTTGGCGTTGATGGCGCCATTACCGCCCGTCCAGAAAAAGGCTCCGTGCGGTTGCGATGGATTGAAGTTGCGGAAGTTAAAACCGCCGCGTCCTCCCCCGCCACCACCACGGCCACCGCCGCCTCCGAAGCCGCCACCACCGGGACCGCCGCCGAAGCCACCGCCGCCAAAGCCGCCTCCGCCACCCTGCGATCCACCGGGAATCTGGCCGAGCTGCTGGGATTGCTGCATGTCTTCAAAGTTGCTCCGAAGCTGATTGACATCTACGCCCGCAAACGGATTGCTGCTCCCCGCCTGTCCGGCCACTGCCACCGAATCGCCGGAGAAGTCGGTATTGCCGGCGATGGTGGGAAGAGACGCGCCGCTCGTTCCACCGAAGCCGCTGGAAGCACCAGACGCGAGCGCATCCGCAGCCGCACTCATAAGGCCAAGGTTCTGCGCGCCGCCACCGGTGAACTGGCGATAGTTTCCCCTGTTGCCACTTCCAGTAGCTGCGCGCGTGTCGGCTGCCTGCTGACGGGAGGCAAGGACCAGGGTGAAATCCTGTACACCCGGTACAGCACTGGAAGCCGTAGCAGCTGCTGATGGTGGCGAGGTGCGAGTACTTCCGCCGACCGGATTGGGACCGGAGGGCGGGATCACAATCTCTTTGGTGAGAGGTGCGAAGGCGAAAAAATCCGCGCGCAGAACGTAGCGGCCATGGCCGGTGATGCTGATGCTGTAGTTGCCGTTCACATCGGTTGCGGTGGTGAACTTCTGACCAGTAAGAGTGTTGGTCGCTGTAACGGTGACGCCAGGCAGTGGCGTAGTCCCGGACTTGATGGTGCCGTGAATTTCTGTCCGGCCCACAGCTGGCGCAGCCTGTACTTCGCTGCCTGCGCCGGAAGGCACGTCGCTGGAAGGAGCTTGTGGCGAAGATTGTTGCGGTGCAGCCGGCGGCTGAGACGGCGGCGATGTCTGCTGTGCCAGCAATCCATGGCTGAGGGCCGCGGTGGCAAGCGATAGCAGTAATTGGTGATTACGCCTGGAAAAGCGGGCTCGGCGCCAGGGCGCGGGAAGGATCATGGTTGGCGGTCTCCGTGGCTGCGTCCCGGTTCAGGGGAAGAAGGATCGCTGTCGCCGTGCTCACCGGCTCTGAACAGATATACGTTGGTGGCAACGAATGTCTTACCGCTCAGGTGGCCTTCTGCGCGCAGACTTTCGCCGGTCTTGATGTCGGCGAGGGTGATGCTTTCATGATGATGTTTGAAGGAGGTGTTTTCGTCCACGGAGAAGGTCTGCCTGGCGCCGTCCAATCGATCGAGGGTGATACGAGGCTCGTCGCCCATCTCGATGGCAGTGATTTTGCCAGCCGTCCAGGTTTTCCCGAGGCCAGCCCGGGCTTTTTTGACTTCTTCAGCGTCGATGCCGATGAGTACTGCTGCTCCTACGGTCTTCGCCCCGGTATCGACATTGCCGGTCGCGATGAGCATGTCACCGGTGTGGATGTCGGCCGGTTTCGCCGGTCCTCGATTCGCCAGGACACGCGAATTTACGCTGTACAGCACCTTGTAGCTGGCGCCGTCGTCTGTGCGAATGGTAAAGGTGTTCAAGCCCGAGGCCGTGACCGTCCCGCGAATGGTGTTGCTGTCGTTAAATCCGGGCCAGGTGCTGCTATCGTCCTGTGCGCCTGAGGGCGGGACGATAAGAAGCATTGAGGTGAGTGTGGCGATGAGCGCCAGACGGCCGGGATGGAGGGAGAATCTAGACATCGCTGTTGTGAAAGGTAGACGCTGCTCAGACGATCGTAGTCGCTTGAACGCTGCATGTATTTGTGAGGGCATGGGATAGTTGCTTATCTGCCGGGATTTTTGTGGCTGGAAGGAAAAATCCAGGGTCTGCACATCCTGCTGCGCTTCGCTCAGACGATAAACTTTGCGCGGGTATACTCGGGGGCAGACATGTCAGCCATGCAAGGGCACGCCCACCACCATCATCACGAGCAGCATTTCCAGTCGACGGAGATGGTGCGCGATGTCGTTATCGGCATGTCAGACGGCCTGACAGTGCCTTTCGCATTGGCTGCAGGGCTGTCTGGAGCAGTGTCTGGGGCCCTGCACGCAACACACCTTATTGTGCTCGCCGGGCTGGCAGAGATCGCCGCCGGCTCCATTGCCATGGGCCTCGGTGGCTACCTTGCTGCGAAGGGTGATGCTGAGCATTATGCCAGCGAACGCAAGCGGGAAGAACGCGAGGTCGTGGAGAGGGTCCGCGATGAAGAAGAAGAAATTTACGAGATCTTCGATGCGTACGGTGTGCAGCGCGTCGAAGCCTTCCCCGTACTCGAGGCGTTGAAACGCAATCCGCCAGCTTGGGTCGATTTCATGATGCGCTTTGAACTAGGGCTGGAGGAGCCGGTCAAGGGTCGAGCCCACCGCAGTGCACTGACCATCGCCCTCTCCTATGTCGTGGGCGGTATAATCCCGCTGCTGCCTTACATGCTTTTGCAAAATGGCTTTGAGGCGCTGAAAGTATCTGTAGTGACAACACTCCTGGCGCTCGTGGTTTTCGGCGGCGTCAAGGGACGTTTGACAGGAACCGGCGCCCTGCGCAGCAGCCTGCAGACCGTATCGATTGGCGGCATTGCTGCAGCAGCTGCCTTCGGACTGGCGCGGCTTTTCAGTGGTTCCTGACCTGTTTCAGGTTGCGATGGGGGAAGTTTGTACCCGGAGCGCCTGTCGCAACATCCAATGCTGGTGCCTGCGGTAACTCGAAACGGTCGAAAGCGAATCTCTGCCGTTACTTTAGAGTGTTGACGGGACGGGCAACGCTGTTGTCTTCACCACTCTCCTAGAGAGGGAATCTTTTTTTATGACCCCATCTGCTGTTTCCGCTCTTTCTCCGATTTTGCGCATACACTCTGACACCGACACTCTCCAGAAGTCGTTGATCCAGGATCAGCGTGCACTTCACGCTTTTTTTTGTACCGTGCGGCAGCAGAGCCTGGCGCTCTGCGAGCCGCTGAGTTCCGAAGACATGATGGTGCAGTCTTGCGCAGAAGCGAGTCCCGCTAAATGGCACCTGGCGCATACGACATGGTTTTTTGAAACGTTCATCCTGGCGGAGTTTCTGCCCGCATACAAGCCCTATCATCCCGACTTTCACTGGCTGTTCAACAGCTACTACAACGCCTTGTCAGCGCAGCCTGAAAAGAAGCTTCGCGCCTCTTTCTCGCGTCCCGGTGCAGGCGAAATTCTGTCCTACCGAAAATATGTGGAAGAAGCAATCGCCACGCTGATCAAGCCTGACATGCCTGACGAAGCAAAGCGCAGGATGATCCTGGGTCTTCATCACGAGCAGCAGCACCAGGAGCTTCTCTGTTATGACATCAAGAATGCATTCTGGAGCAATCCGCTGCATCCGGCCTACCTGGAGGACATCGAGAAATTGATCGCTCCGGCCGTGAAGCAGCCTTTGGCGTACCTGTCGTATGAAGGCGGTCTCTTCGACATCGGTCATCTGGGTGACGGGTTTGCCTTTGATAATGAAAGTCCGCGCCACGCCGAATATTTACGCGGCTTTCAAATGGGATCACGTCTTATTACTGTTGGTGAGTATCTTGCATTCATGCAGGACGGCGGCTACGAGCGGTCTGACCTCTGGCTGTCAGATGGCTGGGACACGGTGAAGCGTGAAGGCTGGAAATCTCCGCTGTACTGGCATCGCGAAGGTGAGGCGGATTGGAGCATCTTTACCTTGCGCGGCGACGCCACGGCGGCAGCGCTCGCAGAAACACCGGTCTGCCACGTGAGCTATTACGAAGCCGATGCCTTTGCACACTGGGCCGGTAAACGCCTGCCGACGGAAGCTGAATGGGAGGTAGCGGCGGAAAAGCACGCTGGCTCGCCGTTCGCTCTTGGCTGCAATTTTCTCGAAGGCCACGATGGCCAGGAGGGTGCTCTGCATCCGTTGGCTGCTTCAGGCCATGCTGGCGGGTCGGCGCCGCAGCAGTTGTTTGGTGATGCCTGGGAATGGACGCGCAGTCCCTATATTGGCTACCCGGGATATAAACCGGTGTCTGGGGCTCTGGGCGAGTACAACGGTAAATTCATGAGCAGCCAGATGGTGCTGCGCGGCGGTTCTGCTGTCACGTCGGCAAGCCATATCCGTACTACGTACAGGAATTTCTTTTCCCCGGCGACGCGCTGGCAGTTTTCGGGAATACGGCTGGCGGAAGACAAAGATTAAGTATCTGCTGCAACGGAGATGAAGTAACCATGAACACAGCAACACTGCCCCAACTACCCGCTGCAGCGTACACAGCTATGGGATCCGAAGTATACCGGGGACTTTCCTCACGGCCCAAAACACTCTCTCCCTGGCTGTTCTATGATGCCGACGGTTCACGCCTGTTTGAAGAGATTACAGAACTGGATGAGTATTATGTGACGCGCACCGAGCGGGACATATTCCAGGCCCACGCAGAAGAAATTCTTCAAGCCGCCAGGGTCGGTCTGGATTCGCAACAGAAGCTGTCGGTGATCGAACTCGGAGCAGGTACAGCGACGAAGACCGGAATCCTGCTTAGAGCAGCAGTTCAGCAACAGGGGCATGTAATTTACTACGCAGTCGATGTATCAGGCAGCGCGCTGGATGAAGCAAAGAGGAAGATTGAAGAGACCATTCTAGGTGTCCTGGTTGAAACGCGCGTTGCCGATTATACCGACGGGCTCGGAGCAATCGACGCGGATGGTACCCGCAAACTGGTCCTCTACATAGGATCGAGCATCGGCAACTTCGAGCCTTCTGCTGCGATGGAGGTCCTGCGCGGCGTACGCAGTCAGTTGAGGCCAGGCGACCGGCTCCTGCTGGGTGCGGACATGGCTAAGGACTTGCCGACTCTGCTTGCTGCTTACGACGATGCCAAAGGTGTGACTGCAGCATTCAATAAAAACGTTCTGCTGCGTATAAATCGTGAACTCGGCGCGAACTTTCACCCTCAGTGCTTTCGCCACAAAGTCCGCTGGAATGGCGAGGCTTCGAGGATCGAAATGCATCTCGAAAGCCTTATCCGCCAGACCGTTGATATACCTGCACTGGGTCTCGAAGTATCTTTTAAGCGGGGCGAGACGATCCACACCGAAAACAGCTACAAGTTCACTCCGGAAATTCTGCAGCAGTTCATGGTGCGCAGTGGCTTCAGGGTGCAACACCGCTGGATGGACAGTAAGAAGTGGTTCAGCGTAGTACTCGCGGAAGCCATCTAACGATAAGAAGACCCAATCGCGTGCTGCAACTGAATGAGTAAATAGTTGCAGAAATGGACGATAAGTGCTCTACGCATCTAGTTCCCGGGTAAGTCGACAGAGAAAGCCGTAGATATTTATCACCAGATATCCCTGTCTCATCCCCCTCTCCGAATCGCCGATACAAACAACAGCGCAATGTCGTCAGCTGCCTCGCCGAGACAGCTCATGCGCGGCTGCTTCCTCGGTGAGGATCAGCATCATTCGTGCGATCGGGGGGAAGCATGTGGCTGTCCAGATATGGTGCGATGATCCGGATCGTCTGCTTTCTTTCTTCCTTGCTCGCTTTGGGCGTTCCGTCCGCCTTCTCGCAATATGCCGGCGCTCTCCCGGCTCTTCGCCAGGGTTCGGTGGCAAGGACGCATATCGGATATGATCTCGGCGACCTGCCATCGGCAACTCTCCTGCGACCAATGCACCTGATACTTTCGCAATCGCTTGCGAAAAAAAATGGACTGGTCGCGTTGTCGATCGCGCAGCAGGATATCCACTCGGAAGCCTATCACCGCTGGATTTCTCCCGAACAATTCGCTGAAAATTTTGGAGCATCAAAGGAAGAGATACAGGACATCACTACCTGGCTGCAAAGCCGCGGTATGAAGGACATTGAGGTCTCGCGAAGCCACACCAGGATTGCGTTTACGGGGACCGTTCCGAACGTCGAAAGAGCATTCCAGGTAAAGCTCCATCGCTTTCAGGTCGAGGGAGAGGAACATTATGCCAACGTCACCGAACCGAGAATGCGGACTGCTCTCACTGGCACCGTCTCCAGTGTTGAGGGTCTGAATGATTTCGACCGCCGGCCTCCCGGTAATCGAACTGTTGGGAGAGCGGCGGCGGATGCAGGTGGCGAGGGCAGCGCGAAAAACCTTGGGCCCGGTGACCTGGCCATCTTGTATGACATCAAGCCGCTCTATGCGGAAGCAGCAGGCGGAGGGCAGGCAACGATTGCTGTCATCGGAACTGCTGCGCCCTCGCTTGATGATTTTCATGCATACAAGAAGTTGTTCGGACTGCCGGCGAATGATTATCGGCTTGTCAGTGTGCCTGGCACCGAAGTGGCAACAACAGCACAGGCCACGGTCGAAACGGCGCTGGACCTCGAGATCGCCGGAGGCATCGCTCCGCAAGCCAGGCTTGTATATGTCGAAGCTTATTCGCCTTTTGCCGGCGCAGCCTATGTAATCGATAACCGTATCGCCGATGTGCTGAGTCTGAGTTACACCGCATGTGAAACACCCGGTCCTGAAGATTTTGCCTATGAATCGCTAGCCCTGCAGGGCATCGTCGAAGGCATTACGTGGATCAATGCTTCAGGCGACTCAGGAGCTGCGGCTTGCGATGAACCAGGCGCCGCAGCAGGAGCCATATCCGGATTGGCCGTGAATCTGCCGGCTTCGCTGCCCGAGGTTACTGGTGTGGGTGGCACGCGTTTCGCAAATCTCTCGAGCACTTACTGGAGCAGTTCGCCGGCCAGCGGCGGAACGACAGCTTTATCCTATGTTCCGGAGACGGCCTGGAATGGTCTGCAGGAGAACGAGTTCCTGACGGCAAGCGGCGGCGGTAGCAGTAAGGACTTTTTCAAGCCGGGATACCAGTCGTCAATCGAAGATGGGATTGCTGCGCGCGAGGTTCCGGATCTCGCATTCGATGCTGCAGAAAAAAGTCCTGAGTACGTGATCGTGACCGGTGGAAGGCTTGAGCTTGTTGCCGGAACGTCAGCAGCGACACCATTGTTTGCAGGGATTACGGCATTGCTTAATCAATACCTGATGGCACACGGAAGTCTGCAGACGCCAGGTCTGGGCAACATCAATCCAATGCTCTACCGGCTGGCGCAGGTAGCGCCCGAAGCCTTCCATGACATCACCACGGGTACGAACAGGGTAGGCTGCGCTGCAGGGACTGTCGATTGCATCGATGGCAGTCTCGGGTATAACGCCGGGGCCGGCTACGACATGGTGACAGGACTCGGGAGCATTGATGCTGATAAGCTTGCCCATGCCTGGGGTACTGCAGATATCGGGGCATCGACGATCCTTCTAAGTGCAGCGTCCGCAGCGAGTGACGGCACGGTCGCATTGAAGGCCGAGGTGCAGGCGAGCGAGAACCCGTCGCCCGGGATGGTTGTATTTTCCTGGACCAATCCTTCCTACTCGAACGTTCCTGCGGAGTTTGCGCGTGTTGCTGTCGACGCAGATGGAATTGCACACGCCAGCGTAATTGGTCTGCCGAATGGATCGAATGCTGTGACAGCAATCTTCGAGGGAACTACTTCTCTGCTTGGTTCAGTGTCAACGCCAGTAGTTCTGCATGTTGAGGTCACGGGGCAGCCACCAGCATCGGTCGCGCTTGTGGATGTGCAGGTTGCTTTTCCGGGAGGGATAAACCTGCCGCTCGCCGCGCTGGTGACCGGACAACTTGCGGCCCCTACCGGCTCGGTAGATTTCTATCTGGGCGACGCACTGATCGGCTCGGCACCAGTCTCCGCAGGGACGGCGTCGACGATTTCAGCCACGCTTCCGCCGCTTGGCGTCAATGTTCTGACGGCGCATTACAGCGGTGACAGCAACTATGCTGCCGAGATCTCAGCACCTGTCTCAATCACTATCGTTGGAGCATCGCCCGTACCTTCGGCTGCACCTCCGGCGCCCGACTTCAGCATTACTGTGCCCGCTGCTCTGAGCATCTCTTCGGGAGAGAGTGGAAATTTTCCGATCACCATAGCCCCTTCAAACGGCTTTTCCGGCGCGATCACTCTTACTTGCAGCGGCTCCATCGACGGCTATGGTTGTTCTGTTCCCACAACTGTGACACCAAAAACATCGATACAGGTGCAGGGTACTCTGCAATCGATGGCACTCGGCATTCTCCCTATTGGTGCACTGTTGTCTCTCGGCGGATGGGTGCGGCGGAAGAGACGATGGCTTTGTGGCCTGGCCGCGTTTGGTCTCCTGCTTCAGACAGGTTGTGGCTTGACTGTGAATAGAAGTACCGCTGCCGTTTACCCGTTAACCATCACGGCGGTCTCAGCAGGAATTCAACACAGCTCCGTGATAGTCGTCACCGTGCAATAATCCGCATCGCCGAAATTTCGTCACCGGGCAAGCCTACGCATTTATTGAAAAGACCTAGTTGTAAGAAGCAGAAGTGGTATCGTGCCATCGACTTTTATGTTCTCAGAATCAATATCAACTCATCGCTTGTACTCTACGCGAGTTGAACAGTCAGCCTGACGACCGACGATGGTGGAAAGCTAAAGGTGAGCGTCGAACCATTGATTGTTACCGTGGCTGACTTGGTCTGTACGTTATTCGGCTCGACGAAGGTATTGTGCGTATGCACATCCATGCCGCCACCTAGGACCAGAGCTGTAGCAGAAGAAGGCTTAGCATCACCGCGCAGGTTGATCAGTGTTTCACGCGCCTCCGAAAGGTGAGGATTCACCACTGTCAATGTAAGCGTCCTCCCGTTGCGAGAGGCCGAACCATTAAGGCCCCACAGCTGCACATCCGCGGTCTTTTCTTCGGCAGGAACTGCTTCATCGCCGACCGGACTCAACTGCTTTTTGACTGTGACGCGCGGGTAGTGAATAGATGGCGCGGCAAATTCCACCCGCACTGCTTCTCCACCCATGTGGTCCTTGTACATATCAAATACGTTGAAAATGGGCGTTGTGATGAACTTGTCTTCATGCGAAAGGAAGAGCGAATCGATGCAGTTGATCAATTGCGCGCATGCCGCCATCGCCACCTTCTCAGGATTACGATTAAAGATGTCGAGAGTCATCGCCGTCATCAGCGCATCACGGATCGTGAGCTGCTGGCCGAGGACGTGAGAAGGGTCAACCTTAGTGTCACTGAACCGGTACCAGGGCCCATACTCGTCAACGATAAGTTTTACTTGGTGATCGCGATCATGCACGCCCATCACCGTCCAGTGATCGTTGATGATCTTCTCCATGCGGTTGGCGAGAGTGTAGCCAGGATAGACATCGGTATTCTTGAAGCTGAGCGCTTCGGGAAGATCAGTGTAGTAGTGCAAAGACCAGCCGTAGGGTGCCTGCGTATGACGAGGGCCGAAGATGTTAGAGAAGAAACTTTCAGTCCAGGCAACGTCATCCTGGTTGGGCCCTGAGGCAATCAGCTTCAGGTCGACGCCATAGCGTGGAACCCAGGCAGTGTAGCGGCGGTATTCTGCAGCGTATTCATCGGGTGTAAAGGAACCGCCGCAACCCCAGCTTTCGTTACCGACGCCCCAGTATTTGACGTTGTATGGTTCACGCGAACCGCCGGCCGCCCGCATGTCCGCGTACGTATTGCTGCCAGCGGGAGAGTTGCAGTACTCCACCCATTGGTCAAACTGCAATGCAGGAAGGCTGCGGACATTCGCGGCCAGGTATGGCTCGGCCCCGGATAGTTTGCAGAAGCGGACGAAGTCATCGGTCCCGAACTGGTTTGGATCAAAGTTGCCGGGGCCGAGTGGCGCAGTATTTTTGGAATCAGGATCGTCCACCCAGAAGTCCGTCCGCGTCGGGCGTTTGTCGCGCGGACCGACGCCATCACGCCAGTCATAGCTATCGGCGAAGCAGCCGCCCGGCCAGCGCACTGCCGGTGCCTTGATCTGCCGAAGCTTCTCAACAACAGAGGTGCGAATACCCTGCTGATTGGGAATCTTTGACTTCTCGCCGACCCAGATGCCGTCGTAGATTACGGCGCCAAGTTCTTCGGTGAAGTGACTATAGATGAATGGAGAAATGGTGCCCAGTGGTGCGTCGAGCAGGACCTCTATATTGGCGTCGGCAGTCGCCGCGAACATCTTCTCCGGTTGGACGAGAAAGGCCGTTCCTGCCAGGGCACTTGTCTTCAAAAATTGACGTCGTTGCATCTTCTTCCTTCGAGATGGCGCGAGTTGGAGAATTGGCTGCCGCCTTGAATCCCGTAAACGTTTCCCGGCACGCCGGGTGTTAGTTCATTCGCAAGTCTACCTCAATGTCAAACAAAGATGTTATGAGCCTGTATACAGCTGGAAGGCTCCCCAATAAAGGGGTTTGCGATAGACGCCGGTGGTGTGAATGAGCGCCAGCTTGGCATTGCGGAGGGCGATATCAGGAGTGAAGTGACGCACCCGCAGATCTCCGTAAAGCCGATCCATGATCAGCGGGGTAGCCGCGTCGTCCACCTGCCAGAGTGCGCCGATCACGTTATGGGCGCCCGCCCTTAGGAAAGCCCAAGAAAGGCCTACCAGCCCTTCGCCGGCATATGCCCGCGCGCCAGAGCTGTTACAGGCGGAGATGGTGACCAGTTGCGCATGAAGAGGATGGTGAATGATGTCGCGAGCGTACAGCTTGAAGCTCTCCGGATGCTGTGGCGTGGGTGACAGGATGACGGCCGAGTCAAGCGGGCTGAGAAGGCTGGCCGTGCCATGAGCGACGAAGTGGATGTAAGCGTAATCTCCTGGTTGATGAGATATATAGGCTGACGGAATGGCGGAGAGATCCGAGATAACAGTGCGGGCAGTTTGCGGGAATTGATCTTCGATCGTCAGCATTTCAGCGGCAGCATGCGGGAGTGGTTCGAAGCCGCTACCATTCGTTTTCGGGTTCCCGATCAGCAGCAGGTTTTCCCTGACAGGCGAGTGCTTTTGGATGGCGGCACGCGTCAGCATCCGAATAGAACTTGCATTGGTGACGGTGACATCTTCAATCCAATAGTGCGGAGATTGCATGCCAGGCACGATCAATGTTTCGAAGTTGAGCTGGTTCAGTGCGCCATCGGGAATAATGATGACACGCCCGTTTGCTGGGATCATTGCCGCTGCTGGTGCAACAAGCGACTTATAAAGGAAGGTCGCGTTGCTGTCCGATTCTCTAAGTGGATCGCTCGATTTGAAGAGAGATCTGCTATAGCTCTGGATAGCTGATTCAAGGTCGGAAGCTTTTGGAAGGGTAAAGAGCTTCAACTGCTTTGAATTAATAGCCCAGAGATAGGATTGATCCGGGCCGAGCGCATAGAAAAGGATAGTTGCGTTGAGTTTCTTAGCTGTTTGTTGCGGCTGAAGCGATGTAATCAGCTGGAACCGCGACTGCGCGGGTAATTGCCCGAGACCTTCAGAGAGTGTTCGGGCGCGCCCCTGGTCGAGCAGGCTTAGGGCTCTATCCGGTTGATGAGTGGCGATGAGGAAATCGGCGTAATCGTGGTAAGTCGATTCGCCGTTGGTAAAGAAGGGAAGTCTGAGTTCTTCCGCTTTGACTGTTTCGCGCGACGCTTCGAACGTGTTGATCGCCTTCTGATACCAGAGCCCGGCTTTCCCTGGTTGATTGTCTTGAGCGTAGAGACGGGCCAGAGCCTCTTCTACCGCACAGCTGATCTCGGAATCTCCTATAGCTCTGGTATGGACACTCATTAGTTGATTTTCAGCAGTACGAGTATCTGGCCGATGTGTCGCGATCAAGGCTTGCAGGAATAATGGCTTGAGCGTAGCATCTCGATTCTGTGACGATGCCGCTGCCTGTAACGCGTCTCTGCTGAAGGAGAGTGCCGTAGGGTATTGGCCCCGCTCGTAGAATATAAAACCGACATCCGTGTTGAGGCCTGCGAGTGTATGAAAGTCGTGAATGGTGCGAACAAGCTCGAGAGCGCGCTTGTAGCGGTCCTCAGCTTGATCAGGCTTACCAAGTCGATAGTAGGAAATCCCTTCATCCCAGAGCCAAGTGGCCTGGTCGCTCACTATGCCATCTTCAATTGCGTCCTTCTCTGCCTGGATGAAGGCGGCTAACGCCCGCATTGAGTCGCCCAGATGCAGATAAGCAAGTCCACTGTTCCCCATCGAAGCCTCTGACACCTGCCGAGCTTGAATCTTCTGAGCGAGCGCTGAAGCCTGCTCGAAGTAATCCAAAGCTTCATCAAAACGTTCTCTCTCAAAGGCGACCATCCCAAGATTAAGCAAGTCAGTCGATTCCAGAAATGTGTCGCCTGATGCCCGAGCCACGTGCAAGCTGTGCTGGTAGAGCACAATCGAAGCATTCAGCTGATTCTTGTATTCGTCAGCAATGAGCGCCTGCATCCGCAGCAATTCACCTAGCAGCGGAGAATGCGTAGACGTACAGAGTGTCTTAGCCTTATAGATCTCGTGATCTGACGTTCGAACGTTTCCGATGACCGCCTGCGCCTGTGCACATAGAATATCTCGCTCGATAATGGCGTCATTGGCTGCGGCATAGGAGAGAGTATCGCAAGCCAGAAGTTTACTGACTCTCGATGGGAGCCCTTGATAGGAGAGAATCTCAGCCTCGAGAAGTCTGAACTTCATGCTCCAGGAAAGATCAGAGGAATAGATAACTTCGTCTTTATCTGCCTGCTTTAGGGCAAGGTTCAGATTTCCATGTATCAACTCTAAGCGAATGTTCTGATACTCGGCAGCCGGATTCGTTTGCGCAACTGCATTGCAACCTGTTAAAAGACCCAACAGCAGGAACAGATTCACCAAGTTTATGGCGGGGGAACGTGTGTACCGCCACCGCTGCCTTTGCTGGCGCTGACGCTTCCACTCGTTGCGCAGCCGAGTTCGGCGCGGATCATCGTTAATTCCACACTCTTCCCATGAGCGAGGATTTCTCCAAGGTAGAGCCGGCCGAAGTCGGGGATGTCGATGACGTGACCAAAGTTGTTTCCCGGGATGCTTGCCTTCTCGCCTATGCCATCGACCAGCGAACATAAAACCGTGTCACCCTCATCGATCTTGCCATCGGCCATCCACTGCAGTCGTTCTGCGAGCCAGGAAAAAGAGCGGTCCGACTTGTCGGCTTTGATGCCGCCTACCAGTTTGCCAGCTTGCTGGTGTCCTGTCTCGAAAAAGTGTTTCCATTCAAGCGCCGTACGCGTGGCGCTGTTCTTTTCCCGCAGACCGCAGAGGCCAGGATTATGTGCGAGATGAGGGTCGAAACCGGCAATGCGCAGATCGTGAAAGTGCGAGCCGGCAAAAGATACTGTAGGAAATTTCGAGCCGAGGCGATGTTCAATCGAAAGCTGCGCTACTACACGCTCAGCAGTAACGACCTCAAGAATATTCAGCCCCTCAACGACTGACGTGATGAGCGTTTTCCATGGACCGTCTTCACTGGCCGCGGTGCCCGAAACATGCGTGTAGGCGGAGCGGCAGGAGAGTGTATCGTCATGATGAAACGTCTCTGTCCTATGCTGAGCGTGACCGCCAACAGACGGGAGCGCCACTGAGGCCTGTGTCGGAATCAGTCGCTTGACGGGAGTGAGGATAGTACCGCCCAGTGAGCTGGCACTGGCGTTGTAATAGAAGATCTTCTTCGCATGGGAGCGCATAGTCACCTATAGCTGGTTGCTGGGAATGGAAGCTCGTTAGTTCAGGGCCCATGCTGCCTGTCGGCTGGCATTGACTACGGTATTTATCTCAACAAGTGCTGGAAGCGGTCATCCAGGCGTCAAGGCTGAACGGACAGATCGAAAGCGTAGCGCGCTAATTCTATGCTGCCCACACCTAAATTCCCACCTGAATTTGCACTCGCATTTCCCTGGACGACGAGAAGATAGTGGCCACTGTTTCCATTCACTGCAGGCGCATGGATAGTGACCAGGTCCTTCGCTGCCTCACTCGAAACGGGAACACGCCAGAGTATTTCGCCGGAGGGTGAAAGTAGCTCGCAGGTATAACTCCCAAATCGATCTTCCGCCGGAATATCCACCGCAAGCAGAAAAGGGTGTGCGGCTCTGACAGCAATACTGGGTGTGGAACCGCCGCGGCTGTTCGATCCGGCAAGAGAAAGGGCTGGCAGGATTTCCGGCGAACGAAGCTCTGCAACCTGGTGCTCCAGGTGCGGATAGACGAACACGTTCTGATAAATCATCACAAGCAGGCAAGCTGCCAGGGCGATGCCGATGATAGCCGGTCTCTGCCAGATAAGACGAAGAAAATTCTGCTTTTTATCAAGAGAGTGTGGCGTGGCATTGCTGATGGTGGCCGGAAGATCCCGAGCCATTGACTCGGCTGGGCTTTGCATCGGATGGGACCTGAGTTCCTGCCGGGCCGCGTCCATAAAGGCAGTCGTAGCCTGCAGATCCGTCATGCATTCCCTGCAATCGAAGTAGTGCTCCTCGAAGGCATCGCGCATTTCCGGCGCAAGTTCGTCAAGAAGGTATTTTTCGACAGCTGCTTGTTGGACTGCTTCAAGATGATTCATTCGTTACTACCTCTATCGAGCATCGCCGTGGCTAATATATTCCTGTCCACCATCAGTTATCCTCAATACATCCTTGTCTGGCCAAGGCGACTTACATAGAAAACTTTGAATGATTGCTTTGCCCGATGGAGCAGGACACGCAGATAGTCGCGTGTTATGCCGAACTCTGCACAGACATCATCTTTATTGCGTTCTTCGAGTAGTACAGATTGCAGGAGCAGCCGGTCGCGTACAGGTAACTGCTCGAGGATCTGACGGACGACGCGTTCCGTATCCTTTGTTTCGAGGATATTCAAAGCACTGGGACCGCGGTTCACGAATGCCTCCTGCCCCTCATTGTCGATGACAGCCTCTGTTTTGCTCCTTGACCGATAGTGTTCGAGCAGAACATGGTTGCAGACTGAATTGACAAAGGCACCGAGACGGTCAGGCTGCTTCAACCCGTTTTCGTTCCGGAGGATCATCAGGACGCGAACGAAGGTTTCCTGCCGAACATCTTCAATGGCTTCTTTCGAACTTAACCGCGATCGTAATTTCAGCCGGATGAGTTCGCTGAAGTAGTCGACGAAATGCTTTTCTGTGTGCGCGTCGCCGGCTTTGAGCTTCTCGACGTATGGCGCGTCAAATTCATAGAATTGCAACCCACGTCCCTCCGGCACTATACAGAGCGAGCCCAAGTTTACACTGCGGAGTTGGCTGGTCTGAGGGACTGCCTTGATTCGAGCTTTCAGGTGGGAAGCTTCCGCGGGTGAATACAAACTCTGTCGTGCCTCGTGCATGTCTTTTCGATCGATCGAGAGGAGGGCGCTCATCTTGGCGTTCAATCCTTCACTGCAGGAAAAGGTGCGTACCAGGGGATAGTGGCAGCCTGTCAGAAATCGTTTCAAGAAAAGTGAAGAGCCTCCCGAGCCAGAATGTCTTGTCTGAATTTATGATTGGGGCGGTCATCGGCAGTGCCGTACCCGGCCCGAGGAGTTGTTTTGTCTCATCTCCCTTCAGTTGCAGGCAGTCGCAGAGGTAGCGCGTTCGGGACCATTGCACTGGCCCTTGCCGTGGCAGCTTTCGGCTGTATTGGACAGTTCAGCGGTGACGCACATGCTGCGGTTGCAGACCAGGGGTGGACGGTCTACAACGGTGGTGCAGACGGCAGCCACTACTCGCCGCTTGTCCAGATTAATCGCAACAACGTGCACCAGCTGCGACCCGCTTCGACCTATGACACCGGCGAAAAGGGCGGCATACAAACGAATCCGCTGGTGATCGGCAGGGTAATGTATGGCATTTCGCCGACGCTCAGCATTTTCGCGCTGAACGCCGCGACCGGCAAGCGGCTTTGGCAGTTTGATCCGGGCGTGCAGAGCGGCCAACCAAGCCGTGGACTCGCATATTGGACTAACGGTAAAGAGAGCCGCCTGCTGGTGGGTGTGATGAATTACCTGTACGCACTCGATCCCGAGACCGGCAAGGTCATAGAGGGCTTCGGCGATCACGGCAGGATCGATCTCCGCCTGAACCTTGACGACGATGCGCACTACAAGCAGTTGATGGTAGTGATGACGTCGCCTGGCGTTATTTACAAGGACATGATCATCGTCGGCTTCCGCACCTCGGAGTCGGCGCCGGCGCCGCATGGGGATATCCGCGCTTTTGATGTGCATACAGGACGACTGCGCTGGAGCTTCCATACCATCCCGCCTCCAGGCGAAGAGGGATATGACACGTGGCCAAAGGATGCGTGGAAGACGGTAGGCTCGGCGAATAACTGGCCTGGGATGGTAGTCGATGCAAAGCGCGGCGTTGTGTACGCGCCGACAGGGTCGCCCGTCTCCGATTTCTACGGTGCGGACCGCATCGGGAATGCGCTGTATGGGGACACGCTGCTGGCTCTTGATGCGAATACCGGCAAGCGGCTCTGGCATTTTCAGGGAGTGCATCACGACGTGTGGGACCGCGACTTTCCATCGCCCCCAGTTCTGCTCACTCTGCACAAAGATGGCAGGGAAGTGGACGCCCTGGCGCAGACAACGAAGCAGGGCTACCTGTATGTATTCGATCGCGTCACTGGCCAGCCTTTATTTCCTATCGAAGAACGGCCTTACCCTGCAAGCAATGTGCCAGGTGAGCAGACGTCGCCGACGCAGCCTTTCCCGACCGCGCCCGCGCCATTTGCGCGCCAGCGGCTGACCGCCGATATGATCACAGACCGAACACCTGCGGCCCACGAGCAGGCTTTGCAGCAGTTCAACGAATTGCGCAGCGACGGGCAGTTCGTTCCCTTCTCGGTCGACAAACAGACGGTCGTGTTCCCCGGCTTTGATGGCGGAGGGGAGTGGGGAGGGCCGGCAGTTGATCCGAAGACAGGCGTACTCTACGTCAACGCCAACGATGTCCCGTGGACAGGCGGCCTGACCGGGAACAAGATGGCCGGGAGTCCGGGCGCGGAAATTTATCAGTCGTCCTGCGCGTCCTGCCATGGCGACGAACGTCGCGGATCGCCGCCTGCGTTTCCTTCCCTGGTTGGTATCAGTTCACGGCTGACGGACGCGCAGATCGCCACCACGATTCAGAATGGCCGAGGTCGCATGCCATCGTTCCCCAGCATTTCGGACGGTCGGCTTGACCTGCTGCTGGCGTATCTGAAAACGGGCGGGCCGGAAATCACTCGGGTCGGCACGAGTGTAGTCAGCGACCAGCCGGCAGTCGATGGGCACGGAGCGCAACCAGCAACTGCACCACCCGGCAAGCGCGAGCTCGAGAGCGCGGATGGTGAAGGACCGCGCGCTCGTTATCGCTTTACAGGCTATAGAAAGTTCCAGGACATTGACGGTTACCCGGCCGTGGTTCCACCATGGGGAACGCTCAATGCGATCGATCTGAACACGGGTAGGTATCTATGGAAAATTCCGCTGGGTGAATATCCGGAACTTGCAGCCCATGGCATGAAGACTACCGGAACTGAGAATTATGGCGGGCCGGTCGTCACAGCAGGCGGCGTCCTGTTCATTGGCGCGACCATGTTCGACGACAAGTTCCGCGCCTTCGACAGCAGCACCGGTAAGTTGCTTTGGGAGTATAAGCTGCCATTCGCCGGCGTAGCGACGCCAGCCGTGTATATGGTCGACGGAAGAGAATACGTCGTGATTGCTGCATCTGGCGGCCGAAATCCCAAGGAGCCAGCCGGTGGTGACTACATAGCCTTCGCACTGCCGTAGGGTAATTTTCATGAGGACGATGAAGGCGAAGCCGTGTCTTTGAGACCTGTGAGAGAGCTTCCGCTCAGCAGTTGGCAGGAAGGGATGCGCTGCAAAGCATACATGGTCAGCGCCAGCATGACGTTCGCAATTGGCCCTCTCCGTGGCGTACGTCTACAATGGGCGTCATCTGTAATTTGATTTGTGTTTCATGCCTGTAGTTTCAGGAGTGTGCATGCTGTCTGGTTCCTGCCTTTGGAGATTCCTGTGTCTAACATCCGCATCCCTGATGTGCATTGGCTCGTTGGTTCATGCAAAGGCAGATAAAATTACTGCCCATAAATCAGCTGTTCGATGGCAATGACCTGGACCATTTATCAGGTCAAGCAGTATGTGAATGGCAAACTAGCCAACGTCGGGACGAATCCGTCGCCGGATGAAGGCAAGATCCTGTTCCAGTCAGAGGTGCCGAAGTGTACTTCCGCAACATGAAAGTTTACCCACTGCGATAGCTTCGAGATACGTACTCAATGCTATTACGTATTATGCTTGAACAAAGAACATGCTGCATCGCGCTTGAGTCTCCTGCGAAGAAAATAGCTTTATCTACTATCGATCTTCCAATCTTGAAGTCCTGAGGTATATCTGTCCATGATGCCGAATGCTACGCGTAGAGGTTTTCTGAAGACTGCTGGATTAGTCGCCGCCGAGTCGCTGATCGGACCCAACCTGCACATGCTGGCGCAGGCCGGGGAGCCGGGCACGAAAACCTTTGGCCCGAACGATCACATACAGATTGCACTGATTGGCGCGGGCGGCCAGGGACAGGGTGACACCGAGGTCGCGGTCAGCGTGCCAGGCGTCAAACTGGTCGCTGTCGCTGATTGCTACCAGGGCCGGCTCGACCACTGCAAGGAAGTCTGGGGCAATGATGTGTTCACTTCACGCGACTACCGCGAGGTACTCGAACGCAAAGACATCGATGCAGTGATCGTTGCGACTCCTGACCATTGGCACAAGCAGGCCGCGATCGACGCAATGAAGGCCGGCAAGGACGTGTACTGCGAAAAGCCGATGATCCATCTGTATTCGGATGGTCCGGAGATGATCGAAGCGCAGCGGAAAACGAACAGGATCATGCAGGTTGGCAGTCAGCGTGTGAGTTCGATTGTTTATGCAAAAGCAAAGGAATTACTGGCTGCGGGGTCGATCGGTGAATTGAACATGGTGACCGCTCGCTGGGATCGTAATTCCTCGATTGGCGCCTGGAATTACACCGTCCCTCTCGACGCCAATACAGAGACTTGCGACTGGCCGCGCTTCCTTGGGACAGCGCCGAAGATCCCATGGAATGCTGAGCACTTCTTCCAGTGGCGTAAGTGGAAAGCCTATGGTTCCGGCGTTGCGGGTGATCTGTTTGTCCATCTCTTCAGCGGCACTCACTTTGTTACCGGCGCGATCGGTCCCACGCGTGCCATGGCAACAGGCGGTCTGCGCTTCTGGAAAGATGGTCGCGATGTGCCGGACGTGATGCTGGCGCTGTTTGATTATCCGGAGAAGTTCAACCTCAGCCTCAGGGTAAACTTCGTGGATGGCGGCGAAGAGAGCGAAGGCCTGATCTTTACTGGTTCCGAAGGCACGCTCGAGATCGCCGGCAATTCGGTGATCGTCAGCCGTGTGCCTCGCGAGAAAGATCCCGGCTATACCATTGAAACTTTCACCCTGGACATGCAGAAGAAGTTACTGGAAGCCTATCGCCAGAAGTATCCTTCGAGCGGTCAAGAAGGGATGAGAGATGTTGGTGTTGAGCGCTACATGGCGCCGCACGGCTATAGCGATCACTATGACCACTTCAAGAACTTCTTCGCTTCTGTGCGTTCAAAAACGCCTGTGGTGGAAGATCCCGTCTTTGGTTTCCGGGCTGCTGGAGCAGCACTGCTCAGTAATGTGAGCTACGAGCGTGATGCCATTGTGCATTGGAATGCCAAGGAAATGAAAATTGTCGATAAGGGCTGAGGATCCGGATGTCCTTGGCTAGACATCCGGATCCTCGTGCAGCATATCCTGCAACTCATGATCCGTAATTCAAGAAGCTACTGCCAAGCTATCCTGCTGTGGCAGTAGCTTCGTAAAACTCGTTCTTGGTTGACTCACTCGCTTCGATCTGGCGGACGTGTTTTTCGAGGTCCTGGGCCACGACTTTCGCATACTTGAGGAAGTGATTGGCGGACATCAGCACCATGAAGCCGAGCCACATCTTGGCCGGATTGCTGCTCCACTTGCGGATCGCGAGCCAGAGGAAACGCCAGTATGCAAGACGGTAGTTCGAGATCACACCCTGCTTCCACACAGATGAGAAGAAGACTTTCACGTTGTACATGAACGGCAGCTCGGGAGGATGCTGAGTCGAACGCGGCTGCCAGGACTCAAGCGAGTTGAAGGCGCGCCGGAAATAAGCTTCCGGCGTGTACAAACCCGACAGCAAAGTACTTAGTCCGCGCAGTAAGACCGGCAGCGGGAGTTTCGTCCGGAAGTTGGGAGGACTGAAGTTCGATGTCGCGTCACTATCCTCGATCAAGCGACCCTCTTTACGCATACGATCGAACAGCGGCGTTGTCGGTGGCGCCTGCAGCACCCCGGCCATCGCCCAGGTGATAGCGGTTTTATCAATAAACTGGAGTTGACGTTCGAAGATTGTCTCGTCATCGGAGTCGAAACCCACGATGAAGCCGGCGATTACCCACAGACCGCTCTCCCGAATGCGATTGACCTGTGTCAACAGGTCGCCGCGCAGGTTCTGAAACTTCGACGACCCCTTGAGCGCTTTAGCAGAGGGGGTCTCAATGCCCAGGAAGACATACATGAAGTTCGCCTCGACCATCGAAGCCAGAAGTTCGGGTTTATCTGCCAGGTCGATTGAAGCTTCGGTGTAGAACGAGACCGGATGCTTGTTCTCCTCCTGCCACAAAGTCAGAGCTTTGGTCAGTTGCAGCGCCAATTTATGGTTGCCGATAAAGTTGTCATCGACTACGAACACTTCACTGGCCCAGCCCAGCTTCCGAAGGGTGTCCAGTTCCGCAATGACCTGCGCGGGCGACTTGGCACGCGGGCGTCGGCCGTAGATCGTGATGATGTCGCAGAACTCGCACTGGAAGGGGCAGCCGCGCGAAAACTGCACCGGCATGGATGTGTAGGCGTTCATGCGCAGTAGATCGAACCGAGGGATCGGACTCTGCGACATGTCCGGTTTGTCAATGATCTCGTATAGGGCATGCGCGGTGCCGTTTTCGAGGGCAATTGCTATCCCGCCGAAGGCTTCCTCGGCTTCGCCCACCAGGACATGGTCAGCATATTTCAGGAGAAATTCCGGTTCACTGCTCGCCCAGGGTCCGCCGATGAATGTACGCCGGCCGAGCGCCCGCGCGCGTTCGAGCGTCGACAGCGTGCTCACGCGCTGCGCCTGCATGGAACTGACCATGACCAGGTCGGCCCAGAGCAGGTCTTCGTCGCGCACTACTTCGAAAGTCAGATCCAGCAGCCGGATCTTCCACGTCGGCGGACACAAGGCGGCAACAGTGATGAGACCCAGCGGAGGCATCACGGACTTCTCCGGCACCAGCTCAAGCACGCCCTCGAAGCCCCAGAACGAGTGAGGGAACTGCGGCCAGACCATCAGAACTTTGAGGTTCTGCCCCAACGCCGGGAATGTGCGGCCAGTCGGTGCCCCGAACTTTGCTGACAGTACCGCTGGAGAAACCGGCGGCAGGGAGTATTGGGGAAAGTGTTCGTTTGAAGCTGCTGTCACGAGTGCACTCCATTAAGAAGCTCAACTGCCGGACAGGAAACGCCCGGGCATGCGGAGACTGCCGCACGGCCGATAGAAGGGCCGTGATTTCCAGTTCAGCTACGACCGAAATGTCGGTGGCCGACCTGTCCTTCGCTCCTGGATTATGGAGAACAACAAAATTGACCGTCCCGGCAAGGCAGCACAGTTACACAACCTTGTCCGAAACCCGACGATTATCCCATGCTAACTGCTTACACGCTTAGCGTCTTGCGGAAAGTGAAACATTATCACCCAACGATGCCAATCCGATGATCCTCCAAAGAAAATGGCTACACTCAAATAGCTGTGGCGGTGGGCCGAGAGTGCCAGACGGTGGGAAATGGTTTGTTGCGAGCATCTTTGCGGCAGACGCAAAAGGGCGGCGCTTGAAGGCACCGCCACTGATGGATACTTATGGTGAGGCAGTCTCAGCCGGGTCAGACAGCCTTGGCATCGCGCAAACCGCGGACTTTGTCGTGGGATGCTTCGATGTGACTTTGCTGGATGGTGAGCACCTCACGGATGTTGAGCGGTAAATGCTCTTCGAGAGCCTCCTTGTACGCCTTCTTGGCCGCATCCTCGCCCTGCTCCGCCGTTGCCAGAAGCGTGTGATCGCCGCCGCCGAGATTGGCCTTCAGTTCGCCCCATGCGCGATGAATCTTCCCTGAGACCATGCCGCTCTGGTGCACATCCTTGACGCCAAGGTGATGTAGCTCATTCTCGAGTTCTGCGGCAAACTCCGCCCGCTTCTGCGTCTCTTCCATAAAGAAGATCCGCGCCGGTTGAGCCTTGATGTGCTTGCCGATTTCTAGAAAGCCTTCGTGGCTGTCGCGCAAGACATCAATGAGCTTTTTAAGCGTAGTCGTCACTTTTTCGTTGTCAATGTTTTCGGTCATAACGTTCTCCCAACTACTCGGATGCCGGTAATCGCGTAGGTGAGACTCTCCAACAAAGCAATTGGGACGAGAGCGGCCCGCCAGTCAGTTTCTTCCGGCGGCGTCATGGCCGACAAGGACTTGGTCTTCGGTGAAGATGACGCCGTCAAAGACAGATCCTGCGTTCATCCACCTGCTTTTCCAGTACACCATCAAGTTGAGTCCACGAAATCGGCCTTCGCCATTGAGAAAACATGTCAAAGTCTACATTCCATCGGCACATCGACCCGGTATTGCATCAGACAATCGAAGGACGGACGAGGGGGACCAATCGCCACGGTTACTGCTGCTGATGCTGCAAAGCGCCGCATGGGCCTCATGCCATCACTTCGGCTCGCCTTTTTTGCGATGATCATCTACGCCATCGTTGATACCTGTTTGAACAGGCTGGCGTTCAGCGAGGGCTGGATGATCTTCTGGCCACTGAACGGCGTCACCATTGCGTTCCTGATGCGACGACCCTTGCGGGACTGGACGCCCTTTCTGGTGGGCGTTGCCATTGGCATGGGGATCGGCGAGTGTCTCGATGGCAATCCACTCGCCCTGGAGTTGTGGCTCCGGTGTTTTTCGGTCCTGGAAGTATTTATCTGTGCCTGGCTCCTGCCTTCTTTCTCGAACCTTGAAAGCTGGTTGAGCAGGCGTTATCTCTTTCTAAGGTTCTGCGCTGCCATCATCCTTGGTCCTGGTATTTCCGGACTCCTGGCAGCAGCTGCTTTTACTCATCTGCAACATCAACACTTTCTGACTGCTCTCAACAACTGGGCAACCGCCGATGCGTTGGGGATTGCGGCGATGCTTCCTATTTCGCTCGCAGTCGGTTCACAGGAACTGCGATCGCTCTTCAAGTACCGCCGGCTGATAAAAACCCTTGGAATCTTGGTTGCGCTGTTCACGGTCACGACACTAGTTTTCTACGTCACCCGCTTTCCGCTATTATTTCTTCTTTATCCAATGCTGCTCATTGTGGAGGCATTGCTTGCCTTCGCCGGCTCCGCGATCGCGCTTCCAATTGTCTGCATCAATGCCGTCTATCTCACCATGCACGGGCACGGTCCCTTTGGATCATGGCCTGCGGATATGCCCATCCCTCGGAATGTGGCGCTGCAGGTGTTTCTCGGCTTCAATCTTGTTGCTCTCTTTCCTGCCTCCATTCTCTTGATGGAACGGAGAAAGATGGCAGCCAGGCTGACCGAGACGAACGAACGGCTCAGCATCCTGGCAGCGGTGGACGGACTGACCGGCATTGCCAATCGTCGTTCGCTCGACGAACGATTTGCAGACGAATGGAAGCGCGCGATACGCGTGCACAGCCCGATTTCACTCTTGATGATCGACCTTGACCACTTCAAAGACTTCAATGACCTTTATGGCCACGACGCGGGGGATCGGTGCCTCAAAACTGTTGCTGAGACTCTTCGCGAATATGTCCGTCGGCCACAGGACCTGGCAGGAAGATTTGGCGGCGAAGAATTTGCAATACTGTTGCCGCATACTCCGGCCAGCGACGCTTTTGACCTGGCCGAGCGTGTGCGCGAGGCAGTCTTCAATCTGCAGATTCGTCATGACAGGAGTCCTCACTCGCGTGTCACCGTGTCAGTTGGTTGTTCCGCGGCTATTCCAGTCGCGGGCGCCGAGCCGATAGAACTGCTGCGAGCAGCCGATGCTGCTCTCTACCAGGCAAAAAAGGTTGGTCGCAACAAGGTCGCGCTGGTCTGAAAAGGCTGTGTTGCAGGTTTTCAGCGGCAGAAACTTCACGCAAGGCGCTGAGACCAGACGAAGTAATCCTGCGATCCGGCTGGCCGTTGGCGTAGATTGTCGAACCGTACCAGAGACGCGCAGTCCAGCAACTTACGAACTGCTGCTTCCTCTGGATGCAACTGATTGTAGCGAGCAGCGACCTCTATTCCTGCATCTACAGTTTCCGCCCGGTGGGAAAGCAGGTATTCGATTTTATGTTGAAGATCGTTCTTTTCGAATGCAAAGCTGAGCTGCTGCTGGTGTGGTAGTTCCTCCAAAAACTTCTGCCGGTTGGTAAGGCAGGCTGTATGTGCGCCATAAGCACGCATAATGCGGTCATGGGGTTGTGAAGCCGTGTTGGGGGACATATCGATGATGCCGAAGGATTCGCGGATCAACTGCGTCGATCGCGTAAAGTCGCACTCATCGATGTATCTTGCCTGCTTACCAGTGAAATCGAGATGCCCCCAGTTATTGCCGCGAATCTCTACGGGATAGTCCATTAGCACGGATGCCATGCGTGTGCATTTCACGGCACGCAGATAATCGTCGAGCTGTGCGATGAAGAACAACCGTAGTTTGGTCAGCAAGCTTATATCGAAACCGCATTCTGTGAAGTAGCGCACGACAAGGTCATCAATCTGGTTGGCAATCGATCCATCGAGGTCATTTTCAAGTTCGGATGCCATCTCCTGCATTGCCAGCAGGAGCCGTGGTTCGAGACTCGTCTGCCAGTGACGACGGAGCTGGGCTGGATCCTTGCCGTTCTTGAGAAAGATCAGTTTGCCGCTCTGCCTCTTGAGTCGGAAATCAATCTCTTCTTTCGGGACCTGGTCGAGTGGGATGAGCCATGTCGTTTCGAGCGGTCCCAGGATTTGAGGCAGGCGCGATCGCAGGACTTGGTGTTCCGGAAAGATGTAAGTACTGACAAACCGAGTGCCTTTCACTATGTGCCGGTCAAAGAAATAAGCGGGTGAATCCCCATGAAACGAGAAGAAGGGAACGCCGGCTTCCTGCCACAAGTCGAACACACTGCCATCTTCACGACGCAGGGGGATCTCCATTCCCATTGAGACGAAAGAGAAAACGAGCAAGACCTTGCGGAAATCGATTGTCTTGATAGTTTCGAGAAAGGCTGCGTGGTCCAGGAGACTGATCTCGATATAGGCAATATCGAGCCGTGCGAAGGCTTTGCAAAGCGAGCGCCCGATGCCTTCGAGTGTTGCTCCCCGCGTTTGCCCCGAAAGAAAAATCACTGTGTCCAAGCAGACTCCGCTGGATTTCCGTTGCTTACAAATGCCCAGGCGGTCACTTTGCAGGCAAGTAGAAACCTCTTCACACCAAAGAATCGGAAGGCTTGTTTTTCCAAGTGGTCTTCGCTGTCTGGATAGTAGATCAGTGCTCCTACTTATCTGCCTCCAAGCAGGATGTACCGATGCGACTGTTTGCCGAATAGGGAGTTCGACCATTCACAGTCTCAAATCGGGAATCAGAATTGCTAAAGTTCTGCCGTGGCAGAACAAGATCTGCATAATGATTTGTCAATGCTTCCATGACCGTTTGCCATCATGCGGCCTGGCGAAGAGAAAGAAGAATAGGGGTGTGATCTGAAGGCTTGACTTCTCCGCGAGGTCCCTTGTCGATCTCGCAGGACTCGAGCCTCTCTGCAACGGCACTCGAAAGTAAAAAGTGGTCGATCCTGATTCCCCGGTTGTGTTCAAAGGCCTGCCGGAAGTAGTCCCAGAAAGTGAACTGGCCTGTTTCGCCGGGATGCAGGCTTCTGAACGCATCGGTATATCCCATATCGAGGAGTGACCGGTACCGTGCGCGCGGTTCTGGTTGGAACAAAGCATCACGTATCCACGACGCCGGCTTATGGCAATCAATGTCTTCAGGAATCACATTGAAGTCGCCGCCGATCACGACGGGAAGATCATTCTCCAGCCACACCGCAGCCTGTTTCTGCAGGCGGTCCATCCATGCCAGTTTGTAGTCAAACTTTTCCGTTCCCACCGGATTTCCATTCGGCAGGTAGATGTTCACGATGCGGATGCCGTCCACATTTACCTCAAGGAAACGCGCATGGCTATCTGCTTCGTCACCGAGCAGCGTCGTACTCAGGACGTCAAGCGGCCTGCGCGCCAGAATCGCGACACCGTTGTAGGCTTTCTGCGTGACAGCAACGCTCTCGTAGCCGAGTTCTTTGAAAGAAGCCGCGGGGAAATCCGTGCCTTTCAATTCCTGTAATAACAAAACATCGGGGCTTTTCGCCTTTAACCATCGCGTCACGTGTTCCATTCGCGCTCGAATGGAGTTCACGTTCCAACTGGCAATTAACATGAAGTTTCTCCCGGTGGCTACTGATTCTTCCATCAGGATATTACCCCTACGCGCCCACCGCTGGCCGATGCAATGTTTCGACTTGACGACGATAAACAACTCGGGCGGCTATCGGCTCCTCAGATCCAACTGATCGGACGTTGATCGTTGCGCTGCCTCTATGGACCTCTCCCGGCCCAAGGCAGACTCGAAAGACAACACGCGGCCTGAAGCCAGAAACTCTCAAGCTTCCTTGAGAAGTTCAGTTCTGTATTTAGGTGCGAGCGCCTTCGCTTCGAGCATGAACTCGGCCATCTCCTGTTCATTGGGCGGCGGCGGCGCAGTCGTGCGGGTCGCTACCGGTGCGCCCACCTCAAGGAAGAATTTCTCCTGGCCAGCCGGCGAGCAGATGCACACCAGCCGCGCTGCGCTTGCAGATTTATTGTGGAAGCGGTGTGGAGCGTTTGCCGGAACGTGGATTGTTTCGCCTGCTTGGATGACTGATTTCTTTCCACGAAATGTCGCTTCGATCTCTCCAGCCAGTACGATGAATGTTTCTTCGAAGTCATGTCGGTGTGCGGGCGGCCCGCCATCGGGCGGAATGTGCATGTCGATCACACAGAATCGACCGTTGGTGTCATCTCCGTCGACAGTGACGGTATAGGTATCGCCGACCAGGCCGATGTGCGGCAGTTTTCCATCGTGATCGGGATTGGCGGAGATCAGCTTTCGATCAAGATCGTCCGGCGGAACGGAAGGATATTGTTGTGGCTCTGGCATGCTTTCTCCTGGATGATTCTGTGGCGTTACTTTGCGGTCGCATTGCGTTGGTGTGCTCTTCCTCTGGGAAGGCTCATGCCTTCCATAATTGTCCTGTCTCGGCGGCAAAATCTTCATAGGTGCGCGGTGCATGTCCAAGCAATTTGGTGAGGCGGCCGACCTCGGTCTCCGTCGAAGCAAATCCACGATCGAAGTAGCCCTCGAACATCATGCGGAGATCGAAGGCACTCCAATCCGGCATATTGGCGCGCATGGCCTGTTCCCATTGGTCAAAGTCGTGGCCGGTGTATTTGATCTCTTTGCCCAGGAGACTGCCCCACAATCTGGCATTGCCAGGACCACTGATGAGGGAAGAAGAGACGATGTCGTAGGTCTGGCCATCATGGCCTTCTTCGGTGAGCGAGATCGCTGCTGCTTCGGAGATGTCGCGCGTGTCCGCGACCGCGATTCCCGCTGTGCCAATCGGCATCGGGTAGATGCCTGCACCGGTAAGAGCGTCTTTTAGGTTCAC
This sequence comes from Acidobacteriaceae bacterium, assembly GCA_963692885.1. GTDB lineage: Bacteria > Acidobacteriota > Terriglobia > Terriglobales > Acidobacteriaceae. The sequence goes on along the minus strand of OY843586.1, from coordinate 3,336,867 downwards.
GTCATTTTGAATGTAATAGCCGGGACGCAGAATGGTGTAAGGAACTCCGAACTCCCGAAGTGCACTTTCAACCGCCAGCTTGGACGCGAAATGAGGAACATCGCGGAACTGGTCTGCTTTGAAGACCGAGAGATAAGTCACATGCTTCAGGCCTGCCTTTCGTGCCAATCCATAGGCGATCAGGGCCTGCGTCAATTCGTCGGTAACGACTGCATTGAGTAGAAAGAGTTTGTCGACCCCGCGCATTGCCTCTTCCACTGCGACCGGGTCGAGAAGATCGCCAACAGCGACTTGCACGTTATGCGGCAGCTTGCCGGCCGCAGGCTGTTTGCGCGCCAGAACCTTTACTGTTGCTCCGCGCGTGAGTAACTCGGTGACGACGCCACCGCCCACATTGCCTGTTCCACCTGTTACGAGAATTGTCATATCTTCTCCGCGACTCCTGATTTCCTGTCTCAGTTCTGCTTTCCTCCATGAGACGCTGCGAAGGGGCGCGGGGAAGCAATCATCCGGGCAACACCGAATTGCGTGACAGCAATACTCAGTTGCTCTCTGTTGGCGAGTGTCGAACGAGGCTCACACGATGGCGTTGCCTAGTGCAGCGCGCGTCTGATTTCACTTGAAGTGGGATACTGCGTCTTGAACGCTGCCGGCATATCGATTCCTGTCCGCCAGTCAGCGATCATGCGATCCACTTCTGGCGCAGGTAAAGGCCGGCTTAAGAGGTACCCCTGGAAGTCCATCTCCGCCATGCGCAATAACGTGGGAACGGGACCGGTATGTTCAATGCCTTCGGCCACAATTCGCTTGCCGAGAGAGGTCGCCATGAAGGCGATGGCCTGGATGACCGGCACCACTGTCGGTTCGGTATCCATGGCAAGTATGAAACTGCGATCGAGCTTGATGGTGTCGATGGGCAGCTTATGCAAAATGCTGAGGCTGGATTGACCCGTACCAAAATCATCCATTGAGATGCGGACACCGGCATGATGAAGTTTTTCCAGCTGAACAAGGACTTCGGCATTGCCGGCGAGTAAGCTTCTTTCAACGAGTTCAATCTCGAGGCGGCCGGGTGGAAAGCCCTGCTTCTCAAGACTCGCGAGTACGGAATCTGCGAAGTCAGGCTGAAGAATCTGGCGCACGGACACATTGACGGCGATAGAGATCGCATCGCCTTTGTTTAGCTGCCAGCGCATCGCATCCTGTAAAGCCTGGCGTAATACCCATTCGCCAATGTCGATGATGACGTCACTGCGCTCAGCGACTGAGATGAAAGCATCCGGCGCGAGCATGCCGAGGATCGGATCCTCCAGCCGAAGCAGAACTTCAAGGCCGGTCAGCCGTCCTTCTGCTGAAAACTGGGGTTGGTAAGCCAGACGGAACATATTCATCCGCAGTGCCGCAGATAATTCCTCTGGTGTGAAGATGGCTATCTCTGTAGAAGCTTCACCCATTCCCCTGGAGTTTCTTTTGGCAAGATACATAGCATGATCAGCCTTGCGCTTAAGCGCTTCCGCCGTGATGCCATGTTCGGGAAAGATTGCGACGCCGAAGCTGGCGGAACCTTCGATGATTTCGCCCTCAATCGAAAATGGTTCGTCAAAACATGCCTTGAGGCGAGCAGTAATCAGGGTAATTGGATCAACCTGCATGCCAAGCGGCGCTACGACCAGGAACTCATCTCCGCCCACCCGGGCGAGCGTGTCACCGGCGCGTATCTGCGAGGAAAGTCGCGCGCTGATCAGCTTGAGGTAGTTATCTCCTGTCTTATGTCCGAACCTGTCGTTCACCTGCTTGAAGCAGTTGATATCGATATAAATGACCGCAAGCTTTCCTCCCTGCAGCGATGCTTCTTCAAGAGCGGAAGACAAACGGTTATCACAAAGTCTGCGGTTTGCCAGTTCGGTCAGCGGATCGTGCGTCGAGTGATGAAGCAGACCCTGGTGCAGAAGTGACTGCCTGACTGCCAGCGCGGCCAGCTCCTTCAGGATGCCGTACACCTCGTGTTGATCTGCCGGTGCGAACAGCGTCCCTCCGGTGGAGGTGACGACGATGTGGCCCAGCATTTCGTCCGCCGGTCCGGTCAGCTGGAGATCAAAGAGACTGTTCGCCGTCGGGAGTGGACGAATCTTTTCCCGTCGCTCTCCTCTTTGCGGAACCAGTACGTACGAACATTCAACTCCGGGCAAGAGAGCCATAACCGACTTGCAGATTTCGCGAAGAACAACATCGGGCGGCTGGTTGGAGCTGATCCTTTCGAGAATCCTGCTGCGTTCTGAAGCGATTTTCATGGAGCGCTCAATGCGTCCGGATTGCCGGAGAACGCGCCGCCGCAGGATCATTGTGCATAAAGCCAGTCCGCAGCATGCAAACGCAAATGCGGTTAGGACCTCAACGAGATGCCCGATCGTCCACCACGGCGGCTTCATCAGCATGACGACGTCCGCTGCGCTGCGCAGGTCAAGGTGAAAGACGTAGGGCGCCTGCCAGGGATTGCCTGGCATCACGCGGCAGATACCGGCGATGCGCAGGCGGGTTCCTGGCGGAAAGTCCTTGATTTTAGTCGAGCCTTCCAGGTAGACGCTCACCAGGTGGCCGTCGACTTTCAGCACGAGCGTATCAGCTCCCACATCATGCAGTTCCGAAACCAGATCGCCGGAAAGCGAGATCAGGTTATCGCTGAATGAGCCGCTCAGGGCTTCAGCGTAGCTGATGCTTCGCGGAAGGATTTCGGCCCTATCGCCCGTCTTGAGCACGACGGCTTCGCGCAGACTTGGCGCGTACCCCGTTTCGCTGGCAAACCCGAAAGCCTCTGCGACATCACCGACCATCATGTCGGTAGTTTGATGAGTTTCGACGTAAATGCCTTTGCCCTGTGTCTCGAGAACTGCTGCGTACCCTTTTTTGTAGTAAGTGATCGTTCCCCTTACGCGCACCCGCTTGGACTGATCGAGGACATATCGAGTCTTCAGCAGGTCATCGATGCCGATGAGGGGAAGCTTTGCTGCATCCAGTGCGGGAGAATGCAGTATGTGCACGGCTGAAGCATCCTGCACGTACAGGATGATTCCCGTCATCTGCCACGCAGCATCGAAGGAACCACCAGCCACGCCAGTGACCTCGACCTCGGCATCCAGCAACGATGCTAGGTCCAGACCGGCCGGCGACTGGACGTATATTTCGACCTCGCCTCCCGCCACGACAATATCCATGTGTCCGGATGGAGCATTCGGATGACGACCAACATCCACGGCACGCACCTTGCCGCGTATCGTTACCAGCCGGCAGTCCTTGTTGCCGGACGCGAGGGCTTCGTATGTTGTGCGTGGCGCCGTGACTTTTCTGCCCCTGCCAAGTACGCGGATCACGGGGTCAGTAGCGACATCTGAGCGATAACTGGGGTCCGTTCTGCCATCGAGCTCAACCTGCTCTCCCTGCCGAATGGGATACGGTCGATCGACATTCACAAAGATGCCACCCGTCTCATCCTGCAGGAAGGCCGCATGATTGTCTGGATCATAGTAAGTAATGATGCCGACAAGATGGACGCGCGCATCTCGGCTCAGAGCAGGCGCGAGGTCGTGAGCGATACCTGCTTTGGAGATCAGCAGTGACTCGGCCGATGTTGGCAGCGTCAAGCTGCGCATGACGAGCAACAGAACGATAAGAGCACGCAGATGGGCTCTTATGCCTGCCATTCTCCCGACCGAAGATCAACTACGAGACAGGCTCGACCTGACACAAAACTTTGGAAATTCATTCAGCAAGGTCACCGCAGCAGCACGACTCGTTACAGAGCAGCCTTCCCACAAAGTTCAGGGCTGTGTCCCTTCCTCTCTGTATCGGCATGAAGGCGGCGCACTTTATGGAGCCGCGTGTAGCGGAAGGATGCGAAAACAACCCTGCTGTAAGGGCAGCTTTCAGTGTCGACCAGGCTTGGCCGTTTTGGAAGACAAGGTTTCCGTTGAAGCTAATTGCTCCGAGCAACTACAACCCGCGCCGTCATCATGGATCAAGCAGAAAAACTGCTAAACAGTTCTTGTAGCGGCTGACACCCCGCTCGACTTCAACGTCCGGATATCCCGGATAGGCGGCAAGCCGAAGCAGCGACTATATTCGCGGCTGAACTGGCTGATGCTTTCATAGCCGACCTCGTACGCAGCGGTCGTTGCATCCAACCCATCCATCAGCATGCGCTCCCTCGCTGTCTGAAGCCGCAGCAGTTTCTGATACTGCAAAGGACTCATCGCGGTGAGTGCACGAAACTGATGGTGAAGCGTCGAAACGCCCATTCGCGCCGTGTCGGCCAGTTCCTCAATGTGCAGAGGCTTGGCAAAATTGGCACGCAGCCAGGAGATTGCCCTGGCAGTCCGTTGAGTGAGGTCGCCGCTCGTGGCAATCGCACGAAGACGCGTGCCCTGAGGGGTCTTCAGCAGGCGATAGACAATTTCCCGCTGCAGCAAGGGGCTGAGAAACGGGATGTCTTCCGGCGTGTCCAGAAGGTCGAGCAGCCGGTTACATGCACCAAGCAGGCCGATGGTTGTTTCACCGACGGCGAGGCCTTGCCGATGCATGTCGCTCTTCACTGCCGGCAGGTCATCACGGCTAAGAACTTCTCGCACAGTCGGCATGTCGAAGCGGAGAAACATCACCAGCAACGGGCACTTCTCGGAGGCGTTTACGATCTGGCTTTGCGCTGGGACATCAATCGATGACAGGAGGAACGAAGACGAATCGCAGATATACTCGTGGCCACCCAGGATGACGTGCTTTCGTCCCTGTACAAAAATGCTCAGGCTTGGTTCATACGAGGCCCGGTAGCAGGGTGTGGGAGCATTCCGTTGGTATAAAAGCAACTCCGGTATAGCCGTCTGGTGTTCGCCGGCTTTACGTGTGATAGCTGCAATGCGACCTGCCATGTCGCGCCTTGCTTTGAGTAGCGTGGAACCTGCTGTTAAGAAGTTTTTGGCGTTGGCCGGCATCGCAACACCTCCATCTCAAGCCTACCGCGCCTTGTCTCAAACCTGCATGTCAAACAGGATCAGGCAAACAATCGGCAGAATCGGGTAAGCGGCTGTGTCTCCGCCTTCGCTAAGCTGGTAACCGAGTAGGCGAGAGGAAACAAAGGCGCCTGAAGGAGAACCACCATGAAAAAGAGGAAACATGGGAAGAGCAATCTCGAAGTATCCGAGATTGGACTTGGCTGCATGGGCATGAGCTTTTCCTACGGTCCGCCAAAAGACAAGGCTGAAATGACAAAGCTGATTCACGCGGCTGTCGACCAGGGCGTAACGTTTTTCGACACAGCCGAGGTCTATGGCCCCTATATCAATGAAGAACTTGTCGGCGAGGCACTCGAACCTTTCAGGGGGAAAGTAGTTATCGCCACCAAGTTCGGGTTTGAAGCGAATAAAGAAGACGGTAAGTGGTCTGCACTGAATAGCCATCCGGAGCATATCCGCGCTGTCGCTGAGGCTTCATTGAAGCGGTTGAGGGTAGAGACGATCGATCTCTTCTACCAGCACCGAGTCGATCTGAATGTTCCGATCGAAGATGTAGCCGGTGCAGTAAAGCAATTGATCCAGGAAGGCAAGGTCAAACATTTTGGCATGTCGGAGGCAGCTGCAAAGACGATCCGCCGGGCTCATGCTGTGCAGCCGGTGACAGCACTACAGAGTGAATACTCGCTATTCTTCCGCGAGCCGGAAGAAACAATTATTCCTACACTCGAAGAACTGGGTATCGGCTTCGTACCCTTCAGTCCGCTGGGTAAGGGGTTTCTAACTGGCCGGATGTCCGCCGATACGAAATTCGAGAAGACAGACTTCCGCAGTACACTTCCCAAGTTCAGCCCGGAGAACATCAAGGCAAATCACGCACTTGTCGACGTGGTGACCTCGTTCGCGAATCGCAAAAAGGTGCCGCCCGCCCAGGTTGCACTTGCGTGGCTCCTTGCCCAGAAATCCTGGATTGTTCCGATACCTGGAACGACAAAGCTGGAACGCCTTAAAGAAAATCTTGGAGCCGTTGATGTTGAACTCACCGCCGCAGAGTTGCGTGAGCTGGATGAGAGTTCTTCCAGGGTGAAACTGCAGGGCGATCGCTATTCGCCTACGCATCAACAGCTGGTCGGCAGATAGCCGCCTTACAGATCCAGCCGTCGAATCAATGGAAGTACACACGAGAGGAAAAGGATGCAGATTTCGTTTGAAGGAAAGGTGGCGCTCGTGACGGGCGCTGCCTCAGGACTGGGTCTTGCGACAGCGAAAGCGTTTGCGGAGTCTGGCGCCGCGGTTACTCTGGCTGACTGGAATGAGAATGAAGTCCGCGGCGCTGCGAAACAGCTTGCCGACAGAGGATTCAGGACGCTCGCCGTTCGTTGCGATGTGTCGAATGACAATGAAGTCGAAGCCATGGTGAAGCAGGCTGTAGCGGAATTTGGCCGACTGGATGCCGCGTATAACAACGCAGGTATCCAGAACGTTCTTGCCGAGACCGCCGATTCTCCCCGCGACGATTATGACCGTGTCATGGCGATCAATCTCCGCGGTGTCTGGAGTTGCATGAAATACGAGCTTCAGGTGATGCGCGAACAGGGAAGCGGTGCCATTGTCAATTGCTCTTCACTCGGTGGTCTGATTGGCGGCAATCAGCGCGGAACATATCACGCAGCGAAGCACGGAGTAATCGGCTTCACCAAGAGCGCAGCGCTTGAGTATGCCACGCGTGGTATCCGCGTGAATGACGTTTGCCCTGGCATGATCCGGACACCGATGAGTGACAAGATGGAAGCTGAAGGACAGGGCCCAGCCCTCAAGGCGATGCTCGAGAACTTCGTGCCCATGAAGCGGGAAGGCCGCCCCGAAGAGATTGCAAACGCTGTTCTATTCCTGTGTAGTGATGCAGCGAGCTATATAACCGGGCAGTCTATCTCTGTTGATGGCGGCTACGTGATGCGCTAGGTAGAGGAGACTTACCGGCACATTTTTCACAAAAGATGTGCCCGAGAAAAGGAAGCAGCTGCCGGCACCGGATGCGTAAGCGGCTTCAGGAAACAGGAAACGTCTGTCAACGAGATCTTTCATTAATAGTGTACAAAGGGAGGGCATGCGAGGGCGGAATGACAATCATGCGCCTGTTTATCCATTAATGATCGTCCTGCTGCTGGTGCTCTCCGTGGTTGGTATGGCTCAATCCCGGCATCCCGACTCCGCGATCATAAGGTCTGTGCGGGCAGGTCGGGATGTTCCGCTCACGCTGAATCCCGGATCTGCTTTCTGGCATGATGCGCCCGCCATTTCATTTGCCAGCGACAACTACGGGCGACCTGCCGGACAGCCGCAGACACTTGTGCGGTCGCGTTGGACCAGGGACAGTCTTTATCTGCTATTCGTTTGCCACTATCAGAAGCTCAGTTTAAAACCCATGCCCGACACCCACGCTGAAACAAGCGAGTTGTGGAAATGGGATGTAGCTGAAGTCTTCATTGGCTGCGACTTCGAGCACATAAGAAGCTATAAGGAATTTGAAGTATCACCACAAGGTGAATGGATCGATCTCGCCATCGACCTGGATCAGCCACAACATGGAGAGGGTCGGCAGTGGAACTCCGGGTTTAAAACAGCAGCGCGTATCGATCGCGATCATCAGGTCTGGTATGGCGCGATGCGAATCCCGTTGGCTGCAGTCAGTCCAAGAGCTCCGCGCACAGGAGAGGAGTTTCGCGTAAACTTCTTTCGCTGCGAGGGAGAAGAGCCGGCACGGAAATTACTTGCCTGGCAGGCTCCCATGGGGCCATCGTTCCATGTGCCTGAGCGTTTCGGAACGATGCAGCTGGTGAGATGACGCGGGAAACCTCGTTAACTTCGCAGCAGCAGAATAACTATCCATCTGCTGAACATGAACGAGGCTCGCACCCTTTGGGCTTTCTGGTGACGTTTTCGAAAAGACTAACCGCGTGCAAGTATATGCGTTGATATCTTCCCAGACTACTTTCCTCGCAAAAAGAAGAACGCCGCCCCGGATAGGGCGGCGTTCTTCTTTTTGAATTGGATCAGTCTATTTGAAGCCATTCGGACCGGCATTCAATCCGGCTGGGAAGAAGACTCCCTTGGCAGGGCTGACTGCGGTTGTGCCGTTTACTGCTCCCCCGCCCGTCACTATGTTCAGTACCTGGGTTGGATTGCGGGCAAATGCGACCACGTTGGCAGGATTGGCATCGACAATACGTGTCGCTGTCGCTGCCATCGAGCCACCGAGCGGCTTGGGAGTTGTGAAGCTCGAGAGACCGTAGTCGTCCGGAACCGCGTCGTACGAGGTCGGACTGGGAAGAACTCCAAGCAATGCCTGGTTCGCGAGCACTGCTCGCAAATTAGAAATGGAGTTCGTGTAGCCGAGCAGACCCATAGATCCATCCGGATCCAGGTAGTTCAGGGTAGTGCGGATCAGGCCTGCATGATAGGCCTCAACCGACAGGATACCAGCAGCGACCGTCAGGTTCGATGACATGGTGAGAAGCGAAGCAGCGCCATGGTACGCAGTTACACCCACATCTTCGAACACATACGCGCCGACAAGGAAGGTGACGTCGCTGGCATAAGGACTGAACGAGGATGGGATATTTCCCGACGGCTGTGCCTGGTTTGCTGCAGCAGCAAGTGTCTGGAAGGATGTGCCGATGTTGATCGCCGGTTGCGCAGCAGCGGCTCCTCCAAGTGCCATCAGCAGCGTGGCGACATGCTTGCCTTCTTCGATTGCCGTTTCGATCGCGTAGGACGCGACCTCAATCGTGGTGAAGGGAACCTTGCTGCCACCGGAAACAGTGCCGGCTGTTCCGACCGTACCGGTGAGTGAGACCTGAGGAGCACCGGCTGCTGTTGACGCTGCATTCGCAACGTCAATCGTCGTGCCGAATGCCGCCATGTAATAGAAGTTCGCCTCGAGATACTCAAGGTTGAGGGCGAAGTTGAGTATGTCCTGATCGTCATAGGAAGCAACTGCAGCGGCCTGTGCAGAAGCTGATTTAGTGGTGGCCGCCGCAACCAGGCCAGCGAGGGATGCCGCGCCAAAAGTCAGCATCTTTCGCCGACTCGTGACAATAATCTCATCCAGTAGTTGAGTCTCTTGATTTGCCATGAAATTCTCCCGTCCTTAGGGTGCTGCTTAGGCTGTTGTGGTGGCGAAAATGCTGTTTGTGCCGTTAGGAAAGAATCCGCCCTTGGCGACGCCAACAGTGGGTGAGCCGTACACGATGTGGTGGACCTGGTTGACCGTGCGGGCGAAGCCGACTGCGTTGGAGGGATCTGCCGCGACAATCGCGCTCGGCGTTGTCAGATTGGTAGGAAGCACAAGCAGTGTCTCCACCGAGCCTGCGGTGGATGGTGCAGCACTCGCACCCACTGTGAGAGTGGCGCGAAGAGCCTCGACCATGTTGGCGGCGTTGAGGTAGGGATAGGCACTTGCACTGCCGGCCGCGATAGCGCGTGCAGTCAGGGAGGTTCTGACGTATGCGGCGTGGTAGGCCTCGACCGCGAGGATGCCCGCTGCAGCAGTGAGATATCCTGCTGAAACGCCTGCTGCAGTAATCAGCGGTGCTGCGCCAGAGTATGCGGTGACGCCTACATCCTCAAAAATAAAGGCACCGACCAGGAAGTAGTCGAAGCTTGAAAATGGATTGAAGGAGCCTGCGCCGGTCGCAGCTGTTGTCACCTTTGCCGCAACACCCAGGGGTCCGAAGAAAGAGAGATCGATAGCCGGCATGGGTACGGCAGCAGGGCCAAGGGCGCTGCGCAGAAACTGTACGTGGGTCTGCTCTTCAAAGGCAATCTCGTTCAGGATCTCCTGCTGAGCGGAGGTTAAACCGGGAACCTGGGCAGCGCTTCCAACCGTCACCGAGCCCTCAGTGTAGGTGCCTGTATAGCCTGTTGGAGCAGAAGTGTCGGCGCTCGCTAAACCACCGCCGGTCGCCGCATACAGGTAGAACTGCGCCTCGAGATATTCCAGGTTGAGGGCAAAGTTCAGAACATCGGCGTCGCTGTACGCAGCAGTCGAAGTAGTGACAGGCGTAGTGGTGGTTGTTGGTGTGGGCGTGGTGGTGCTGCTACCGCCGCCACAACCACTGACGACTACTGACGCGGTTACAGCGCTTGCGCTCGCGAGAAATGATCGCCGGGATAAGGCTTTCTCAACAAGTTGATCGAGTGTTTTCACAATGCGTCTCCTGAAATTACAATTTGAAAAGAACGTTGTTCTGCCGGACGCGTGCTGAGGACGAAACGAAGCGGAAGATCAATGCGGCCAACCCGCCTTTGACCGGGCTAAGCCACAAAAGTCTCCTGAGAAGTGCTTATTCTGGCTACCCATGTTGAGACTCGCCCTAGGTTGAACAAACACCCAGCTTCCTTTGCGAAAGGCTCAATCTTGTGAAAGGCAGATCTTCGATCGTCCCGGATCGTACATTAGACAGAACGCACGTAACTTACCTTTGGATTTCATTCATCCACGATGTTTGTCATCGATATGTCTACCGAGGCGAGACAAAGTCTCAGGTGCATCTCTAAAGCAGTCTGACCGGTCCCATGCGTTTAATTGAGATTGATCAGGATCTAATAGCCGCTGATGGGCTGATAGGCGTCATGTCTTCGGGCCAGGACGGCGTGACAAACACCGTCAAAGGCGCGCGCGAAGTCTACCGTGGAAGCAAAGCAACCTTGAATCAGTTCATGCGCAGCTACGCCGCTCGTCATGCAGCGAAGGCGCGTGCAATGGTTCTGATGGCGCCGGGCTCGGTTCAAACCGAGATGGGAAGATCAGAGGCTCCGCTCACCAATAACGAGAGTGTGCCCAACCTGGCGAACGTTCTGCTCAAAATGCAGGGAACAGCCGGCCTTGAATACCTTGACTATCTTGCCGCACCGTGTGGTGGTAGTGCGCAGGGCATGTTCGTCCAGGCGGCAGCAGTCACGCGCGCGCGTAATTTCGCTGAGCTTCCAGCCTCGCATTCGTCAGGGTAAGTACAGGGTCTTTCGATGGATAGAATTCCATGGTGATGAACTTGTCATATTTAAGTTCGCCCAGCTTCTTATAGATGTTGGCGTAATTAACCTCGCCGGTTCCCGGTTCATGACGACCCGGCACGTCGGCTATATGCACCAGACCGACCCAGTCGATATTCTGTTCGAGCTTTTCCAGTAGATTTCCGTTAGCTCGTTGCTCATGGTAAAAGTCGTATAACACTTTAACCATCGGGTTTCCTACTGCCCTCACGATCTCAAAGCCTTCGCTGACGCTGGTGAGATACATTTCGGGGCTTTCCAAAGGGTCGATCGGCTCAATAACAATCTGGATGTTATTTGCCATGGCAATGTCAGCCGCGCGTTTAAGGTTCTCAATGCACGCGGCGTGTTGCACGTTCCGAGACAGCCCGTTCACCATGGCGCCGGACTTAAGATTGATCTGGGGACTATGAAGCAGTTTAGCCGCACTCATCTGGGCGTTCAGTTGTTTCAGGAAGTCGGCTGAGTTGGCTGGATCTGCAAAGCCTGCCTTCACGCCACTTAGCATGTCGAACACTAATCCAAGCGATTTCATCTTCGCCATAATGCGGCTTGTCTCTTCCGGAGACCACTTTTGAAACTCACCTACGAGTTCAACGCCCTGGTAACCGGCCCTGGCGACAATTTCAAGACACTGGTCAAATGGAGCCTGTTTCTCGAGGGTCCACAGCATGACTGAGAATTTCAAAGCGTCGCCCGCGCGAGGCATTTGAGCTTTCACGCCTCGAGAAATCAGCTGATCGATTCCTGCTGCTGCAGCCAATTGTGTAAACGATCTGCGATTCATTCATCCCCCGCCTTATACCGATAGATAATCGTCATTTAGAGGCCGACTGCGAGAATGGCGGCGTCAGTTTCCGGTGAGACCAGGCCGCATCTTTTTCACCGCTGAAGATGAACTTGAGTTCGCCACCTCTCATCAACTCATCGTGTGTTACAAAGCTGCGATCGAGCGAGGTGTCATTCAACAGTACATCCTTGAGAAAGCTGTGTTGCTCACTCATGCCGACACTCTCGACGGTGAACAGCTTTCCGTTGGGAAGATGGAGTACGGCTTTGTCGACAAACGGGCGTCCTATCACGTACTGGTTTGAACCAGGTGCAACCGGATAGAATCCGAAAGCAGTAAACATCAGCCACGCAGACATCTGGCCCAGATCGTCATTGCCCACCAGGCCATCTGCTGTCGGCTTATATTGCGAATCGACAATCTGCTTCAGTCGCATTTGAGTCTTTATAGGAGCCCCGGCATACATGTAGAGATAAGGAAGATGATGGCTGGGTTCGTTGCCATGTATGTACTGTCCAATCATGCCAGAGATATCTTCAATATTCGCGTAAGCAGCAGGGTCGACCTTCTGATCAAACATTGCATCGAGCTTGGCGACCAGCTTATCGTTGCCGCCAAGTAGATTGATCAATCCCTGTTCATCCTGCGGTTGATACCATGAGTACTGCCACGCATTGCCTTCTGTGAATCCACTGCCTTCGCCGGCTTTGGCCGGATCGAATGGCTTTGCGTAACTCCCGTCGCTAAGACGCGGCTCAACAAAACCATCGGCGACATTGAAGTTGTTTCGCCAGAATTTGGATCTGTTGTCAAAGGTGGAGGCGATTGGGCTCCTGCCCATGGCGCTCGCCATGCGCGCAATCGTCCAGTCGTCGAATGCATATTCAACTGTCTTTGATGCAGCCTCGCCGTCATGATCGACCGGTACATAACCGAGCTTCATGTAAGCTCCCAGGTTGCCATATGGAGCGTATGTAGCACTTGCTACCATCGCATCGAGCGCTGCCTGCGCATCGTAGCCGCGGATGCCTTTGATGTATGCGTCAGCGATGATCGGTACAGAGTGATATCCAATCATGCACCAGGTCTCCTGCCCTTGAAACTGCCACACAGGCAGTATCCCGAAGGGGCTTTCCTGTTGTGACGCAACTAACGACTGCACCAAGTCGTTCGTACGCTGCTCCGGTTCAAGAATCGTCATCAGCGGCTGTTCAGCGCGATAGATATCCCACAGGGAAAGGGAGGACACAAAGTGAAACCCATTCGCCCGATGGACCTGATTATCAGGTCCGCGATAATCGCCATTCACGTCCATGCTCACACTTGGAGACATGAATGAATGGTAGAGCGCTGTGTAGAGTGACTTCTGCATCGGAGGAGAGGCGTGAAGCTCAACGCGATCAAGTTCCGTTCGCCACTCCTGCTGCGTCTTTGCGCGGACGGCGTCAAAATCGAATCCAGGTACCTCTGTGTCCATATTCAGAATGGCGTTCTCTTCGCTCACTGACGATATCGCAACCTTCACGATCAGAGGCGTAGACGAAGATGCGAAGTCGAGTACTGCTTCGAGCCCTCGCCCTTCAATGCTCTGGGTATCCTTGGGAGAGGTGCCGGGCGTTTTGAAGCCGTGATATGGTGGCGGATCCTCTTCGTGGTCATAGAGTGAGTGCCCCGTCATGGGAACCGAGAATCTCATGGCAAAATAAAGCTGCCGCCCAGGCGCCCATCCGCGCGTCTCACGCATTCCGGATACCGTGCCATCATTCCTCACACGAATGCGTGACCATAAAACTTTTCCAGGATAATTGTAGATACTACTGCGCAGATCGATGAGCAGATGGCGCGCCGCTCCCTCGCTGAATGTGTAGCGATGCACTCCTACTCGTTCGCTCGCTGTTAGTTCTGCCTGTACATGGGAGTCTTCAAGCATGACCTTGTAATAGCCTGGTTCCGCATGTTCGGTCGCATGCGAGAAGCGTGATCGATAGCCAGAGTGCGGCTTGTCCGGATCGCCGGGTTCAAGCGGCACAGTGTCGCCGCTTATCGGCGTTAGTAGCACATCGCCAAGATCGCTGTGGCCCGCTCCGGAAAAGTGTGTGTGCGAAAAGCCAAGGATCGTCGAATCCTCATACCGGTAGCCCGCAGCCCATTTGTAGCTTTGTTTAAAGGGTCTTATTTGGGTGTCTGGTGAAAGCTGAACCATGCCGAACGGCGCGGTTGCTCCCGGGAACGTGTGACCCTCCGGCCCCGTTCCAATCATCGGATCTACCAGGTGCAGAGGATCAGGCGTCTGCGCGAGGGTGATTGAGGCGGAAAACAGCAGGCTGAAGATGAGACGTTTTTTCATTCCTCAAAAGTACAGCATCATCAACCGAACTTCTATCAGCACCTGCAGCCCGACATGACCGGTTTCTGGCCACGATCAGCACATTTTTACTACCTGATCGGTACATCGGAAGGTAATGTTCTGCTGCGATTTTTGAGCCACTCCAGACTGATCTTATGATCGGCGTTCTTCCGCGCAGCCTGCTCATCGACGTCAGGCATAAAAATCTCAAGACCAGCCTGCGGAGTCATCCGTGTGTAGCCATTTACTAACTGGGCCTGGTAGTTCACCAGGTCAAGATCGAACCACGGATCGGTAGATGCATCAATCATCGTTAGATCCACGTTGTGCATAGTAAGTTTACCGAAATCGATGGTGCCGCCCGAAAGCTTCAGGAAGTTGTGCCATTGCGCGAGCTTTGTCTGATCAACCTTGGCAGCGCCGTACACGACCTCGATATCAGGCACGACCACGCGTACTGAAGTTAGCTGACCGTGAATATGTGGCGGCGGTAAAAGCTTCTGGGTGTCGAAGAAAATGTCGTTATCTGCCACTGAAATTCCAGGCATGTCGGTCGCATGGACAAGGTCGCTCAATTGAATATGAAAACCACCGAGCAAACGTTTGAGCGGCAGCTTCAGAATGTCCAGCTTTGTTAGATGAAACTGCACGCGGCCATCGGGCGTGGCGCCAAGTGTACCTCGCAGCTCGATGGGCAGAGAGATTATCTTGTGCACTGTTCCGTGCAGTACCAGTTGATCGCCATCCGGTTGGAGAGTGATGTTCTTGAGCGGTGCGTTGTCGGGGGCATTGGTGTTCAGAAAATGACTGATGTCTCCGATGTTCGCGTGGATGACTCCTTTCTGGATTTCAAATACGAACGAGTCGGGTTCATCAAAGGAAGGATTGATCTGCTTGTGAGTGCGCCGCATCTGCCCGCGGATCCAACTCACGTAGACACGGAAGTCAGGGCCCTTCCGCAGCAGTAGATTATGAGCGTAGACAAGCGTGAGATCCAGATCGATCTTCCCTGTCTCCGATAATTGGCTGCTCCGGGAGGCCTGGCTTGCATCAAGGTTCGTCCTGTTGGAATGCCTGGGCGCAATCCGCCAGGCGACAACGAGAAGAATGACAATCAAAGCAATCGCCAGGAAAACAATCCGTTTGCGGTTCACGCTTGTAGTCTAGAGCAGGATTTTCTTTAAAACAGACAGCCCTGTGCCTGCGCGCTGAGAACAAGAGAGCTACCGCTTTATCTATCGACTAACGACTATTGCGCTGATAGCCCTATCGAGTTATCCCCGAGTTTGCGAGCATGTCCAGTTGACGATCCCGACACCGTCTCCACCGGCGCACTATTTGCTGTTCTGCTTGCCTGGTGAACGATGTAGCTCTTGCCCGCATGGACCCGCATTTCGAGGATGCGCTCCGAGCTGCCTTTGACCAGAGGGATATTGGAACCAGTTTCTTCAACAATTACCGGCATGCCAGGCCATGGATTCTCCAGCTTGACCGTGCCGGTTGAACCCGCTTCGATCACCAACATGCGGCAGACGCTGTCTTCAACCAGAACATGGGCTCTCATTCGATCTCTAAGAAAAACAGTACCTTCCATCTTCCAGTTTGCAGGCACCCCGCGTGCAATGCGAATCGTTCCATCGAAATCCTGTGCGAGAGCTTCCTGTAGAGCAGTGGCGACGACAGCATCCTGTTCGATGTAGAACTCGCCAGAACTACCTCCCCAACTTGCCATGCCATTCGGATACTTCTGATAGGTCTTCGTAAGCTTGATCAGCGTTTGTTGTAGCTCGTCTGGTCGTCCAAGCCGTGCTGCCTGTATGGGGTCGAAACTCCAATCCTGGTTTGTAGGGTATGGCCGGTGCATGAACGTTCTTTGAGCAACTGCCTTGAGCGGAGAGTCCGGTCCAATCAAGCCATAAGGCCAGACTGGTTCCAGCCCGATATTCTCAACGTTGTGCTGGGGCGCACCGGGTTCATAAGAGCTGGCAATGACGTCATGTGAGTTCGCATCCGCGCTCTCTGGCAGCAGGCTGAGCGTCCCCGATTCCTGCGTCCTCGGAAAAGGCGGAATGTTCTTAAGCGCCTCTTTGAGTTCGCCCACCAGTGCAGAGTCCCGGCTTAGAAGTTGAGCGGACTGTAGTGTTGCGGCGAAGAGTGTATGGCGGGCAGCGAGATCTGTCGTCGGGTCCGCGGTATCCCACTGCGTTTCGTGAGCATTCGATGTAGTCGTGTGCATGCGCTTATCCTGGCCTGGCTTTTCATAGTCCAGCAGAAAGCGGGATGCAGCAGCCATGACCGGATAATTCTCAGCCAGAAAACTACGATCCTGGGTCTGTAGATATTGTTGCCAGATCCATAAGGAAACTTCTGCGCCGGTCGAGATGGTGCGAGCATTGTAATAAGGCTTGGATTCAGCATCGCAATTCAATCCAATCACCGGCTTCTCACTATCCGAGGTTTCGTACTCGATCCCCGCACCATTGAAGCGCATTGTTTCAGGGACACAAATGCCTGGACGGCCTTGCATGTGTTGCCGCGTCCAGGCAGACATATTCTCGAGATTCGCGCGATAGAGGTTGAAGTAAGGAGCATTCGCCTCAAAGATGCCGGCTCCTAAATTTGCCGATATCTGCATCCTCAGGTTCCAATGCCAGAAGGCGGCTGGATCCCACTGGTGCGTGTCTTTCACGGCAGAAAAGAGATCAGCGATGCCTGCCTGCGAGCCCGGATAGGCTCCACCATTTTCCGCGGCGGCCGTGAACAGATAGATGTTGCGAAGGTTCTCCATGTAATCGCCCCAGCCATCTGCCGAGCTTACTTTTATTAGGCCGGCTCGATTCCAGAATGCATGCCACCACAGCTTGTGCGAACGCGTATCGACATCTCTCAATGCATGTTCCGCGAGCATTGATGGCGGCTCTTCTCCCGTGTAAGCAGGAGCAGCTACCAGGATTCGAAAATGCCCCGTGCTGTCTGGGAAGAAGGACGCGTCAACTTCAAGATCACCCTTGCCTTGAATAGAAACGTCGCGGCCCGCAGCAGCCAGTGCTGCGAGTGAGCCAAATCTTCTACCGGAGGCTCCAGGCTCGCTATCATCTTTCCACGACTCCGCCAGAGCGCCCATTTTCCCACTTACAGACGCGCGTGGTTTGCGCGGTGACCAGAGTGCAATCTGTGCTTCTTGCTTCACTTTAGGATTGGCACCGGTGACATCGACGATGACCACATCGGAATGCGGCTGCACATAGATCGTCGCAGTCATACCATTGCCGCGTTCTACAAATTCACCGTTGTACAGATCGAGCAAACCTGAGTAATCACTCGCGCTCGTTAACGCTGACAGACCCGGCACATGCAGCTGGCCAGGAGAGAGCCGGTGGGGGAGCGTATCCACGCGATTGAGCTGGATCGTGAGTCCGTTCTCTGACCATACGGCCGCACCCAGCCGGCCGTTGCCAAGCGGCATCGCTTCGCGTGGAAGCAGGTTTGGTCGCTCCAGGTGAATCTTGCTTCTGCTAAGAAGACCAGCAGCGTCAACCCGGTAGTACTGACTGCCGCTGGCAGCGCTTTCCGGTCTGGCGAGTGGCTGCCCCGGCGACCACGTGCAGGAAGACAGCATCAAGGCTATGTTGCCGAGGCAATAGATGTGCAAGCCAATCTTCTTCACGCGTGCTCCCCGAAAGCCTGGAAATGATTGCGGCACCAGCGTAATTGTTATTTTGACATCGACGCTACTTGCACAACAGCGATTGATGCTGTCTATGCGCTCGCACACCATATGGCAGTCGAAGCCTGAATCAGGGTTTAATGCTTGTATGAATCAACTGCCGGACTGCGCTTCCATCCAGCGCAAACTTCGACTCGCTGCATTTCTTCTCACTGTGTCGTGCTGCACCGGCAAGAGCAGCGCGCAGGAACCAATTCCATTGGCCTCGGCCGAAGCTCGCGGAACCGAGATCGCCAGCCAGTCCGGCATCACGGGCATGGTCATGGTCATTGTTCGAAGCCAGGAGACCAGGTTCTTCAGCTATGGCGAGACCTTCCCGGGCAGCGGCCATCCGCCGGACGAAAAGTCCGTCGTGCGGTTATGTTCATTGACTAAAGTGATGACGACCGATTTGCTCGAGCGCCTCGTCTTGGACGGCTCGCTGCATTTGAGCGATCCTCTTCAGCAATTTGCGCCTGCGGGTGTACAGGTTCCTGTCCAGACAGTCCGTGGCGCTGCAACATCCCCTGTCGTAATAGGCAATCTGGCAACACATACCAGCGGCCTGCCGCGAGAAGTTGCAGCCTACCCGGCACTCACCGCGCATTTCACCTTTCCTTCCTACGACTATCGGTGGCGGTGGGTGCCGCATCAGAAACTCCTGACGCCGCCCGGGTCTGCTGCTCGCTACTCGAATATTGCATTTGATTTTCTTGGAGATGTTCTCACCAGGGCAGCCGGCAGAAGCTATGAAGAACTTTTCCATCAACAGATCGCCCTTCCGCTCGAAATGCACGACACGACGCTCAAGCCGACAGCGGATGAGTGCTCCCGACTCCTGCGAGGCTCTGAAGACGAGGGCCCCTGCACTGACACGGAGGCGTCGGCTGGCAGCGGCGGTCTCTACTCGACCTCCGCTGACATGGCCCGTTTTGTGCAATCGCTTCTGCACCTTCCAGGCGTGCCGCCTCAGCCTGCGGGCTATCTTGCTATGTACGTTAACCCGGGAAATCTCGCTTCAATTCAGGGATTGGACCACGCGGGCACGCCTACCGGCATCGGTCTGGGTTGGTTGCGGATTGGTGAGGCCGGCAGTCCTTCCATGATCATCGAAAAGACTGGCGGCGGTGCCGGATTTACGACTTACATTGCCTTGAGTCCTGCGCGGCACACAGGGATTTTTGTTGCCGCTACTGAGGGTCGCGCGCCATCGCACGGCAACTTCTTCCAGATGATCAATGACCTTCTGGCGTCCGTAGCCGGCGTACCGCCTCTATCATCGGATATCTACGTAGTTCATCCTGTAAGCACCGTGAAACACATGTCGAAGAGCGGTCATCGGCTGCGCACGCAGCCCGCTCGCCGGCATCGCATCACTACTTCAGACAAATGAAATTGTTCTTATGAGTAGTGAAGCATGCGAGCCGTGCGGGAATGCCTGTGATCTTGGAATGCTTTACGTACGGTTCATTCTCAAGGCACGATGCCAGAACGCGGAGCCGCTTCACCGCTTTAAAAGGAAAGCGCTGCGCCAGCTATGACTGCCAGCGAACAGGCGCGATACTCGACCAGGCGTAGAGTCGGAAAGCCAGCGCTTGACCTCTCCCTCCACATCAATGGTTCCCGAGCCACTCACGAAGCGCTCTTCAAGTGATCGCGCGCAGGCTTCAAGTGGGGTGCTTCCAAACGAATCGCCAGCCAGAAGAGCTTGCACGTACGCCCTCGCAAATCCTTCTACGCCGAGCAATCGATATTGAACAACGTGCACAAGTTCATGGAAAAGCAGGACAGGAGTAAACGGCTCATGCGTGACGATGACGTGGTCGAACGTGACAGCTTTCCTGCACCCGAAGTCGGGCAGGCATGTAAATCCCACCGCCTGCAATCCCGCGTAAAAAGCGGGATTGGCGACCCGGGCCGGATAGATATTCCTGAAGCGTACCCGCTCCAGATCCACTGCGGGGAAATAAGGTGCCATCCTCTCCATGTGCTGAGGTCGCAGCGGTCTGCAGGAGCCGTCAAATTGGGTTCTTTGATCGTGAATGAAATCTGCCACAAACTTGCTTAACCAGCCTGCCTGATGACAGGGCTGCGATTCTCCGAGACGCGGCTCAACCATGACTTCCTCCACCGGTGGTCAAGGCGAGTTGGTTGCCGATAGTCAATCGCGAAGACATCTTGCCCAGCGACCAGCATGCCACTCTGCCTCTACTCATCAATGCGTAAAAGGCGAAGGATTTGGGCCAACAAATAGATTGTGTCGGAATAAAAGCTCTTTCTACTCCTTGTTGGAGTAGTCGAACCCGGATCATTCAGCGCGGGCACGGGCGGCTCGATCAACTCGCAGCCCCTGGGAGGCAAGTGTCGGTTAGTGTGCCGGACTCAGGTTAGAAGGTTGCGTCAGCAATCCCAGGTCTCGCAGCCACTGTTCCAGTAACATCGGCCATAGATCGAGAGCGGCATCGCCCATCCCCAACCCTGAACCATGGTTACCATGCCCAAACAGATGCATTTCGACGGGAGCACCGGCTTTGACCATGGCCTCATAATATTCAACACTGGCGCGGATCGGGACTGTCTTATCGTCCGTCGTGGAATAGATAAATGTAGGCGGGGTGCGACTGGTGACGTGAAGCTTCGGCGTGTAGGCAGTCATGAAGGCAGCACACTGCGCCGCAGTTACTCCAGATGTGACCGAGCAATAAGTGATCTCCTTTCCCTGCGCCGGCTCCATTGCATTTAGCCATGGATAACCGAGGACGACGAAGTCCGGTCGAGCGCTCAACTGATCAACCGAATCTGAAGATGCCGGTGGATCTTGATCGAAGAGCGTTGCAGTGGAAGCCGCGAGATGACCGCCAGCTGAAAAGCCGATGATACCCACGCGGTCTTGTGCGAACGAATATTTCTGGGCCAGGGAACGAACCAGCCGAATAGCGCGCTGGCCATCCTGCAATGGGATAGGGAAAAGGTTTTGTGGCCCTTTTCGATACTTCAGGATAAATGCAGTAAATCCACGCACCGTGAACCAGTCAGCAACCTGTCGACCTTCCAGGTTACTGGCAAGTCCAAGATAGGCTCCGCCTGGCGCAACGATAATCGCGCTGCCCCTGCCACGGCCTGGCTGCGGAACGAACACTGTCAAGGTTGGCTGATCAGCAGGATCATTGGCAGCACCTGGTGGCGGCGTGTCGTACAGCGGAATGGTCGTGATACCCAATCCTGGATCAAGGGCGAGCGGCGCCTGCGCATGCACTTTCATCGAAGTGGTGACCAACAGAGATGAAGCGACCAGCAACAGAGAACACAATAGACTTTTCACAGAGGTCCTTTTAGTGCACACACTCGAACCATTGAGGGTGGAAGCTTTTCGGAGAATGATTCGTATGAGTACACTACTTGCGAAGTCCCTCCATGTTCAACCATCTTCCACGCCCAAGCGCCGTCGCGCCGTCGTTGGGTCATAGTGACTGCTAAGTGATCACTCACGTGACCGCATCCGGGTTATCGATTGTCGTAAAGCCATAAGCAGGCCAGTTGTGCTACACTCCCGCGCATGCCTCTGATAATCATTCTCATCATTCTCCTTCTACTCTTCGGCGGCGGCGGCTATTACATGGGCCCCGGCATCGGTTACTACGGCGGCGGTGGCCTCAGCATCATTCTTGCCCTCGTCATCATCTATCTCATTCTCGGCAGGGGCCGCAGGGGCATCTAAAAGCTCTTGTAAGCTCAGCTCCCTGTGCTTGCAGTTTCTTTAGTCTCGACCGAACCAAGCCGGTCATCGGTAAAGGATTCTGCAACTGAAAAGCCGCCGACGAACTCGACGAGAATTCATCCGCGATGCCAGCGTCTTCACGGGCTGTGCAGCAACAGGAGCCCGTCTACTCGCGCTTAACGGCGCTGAATGTGAGACTGTCTCGCTGCTGCCTGGCAATCCGCCGTCTGCCAGCGCGTCGCCTCCATTGCCCGTTCGCAATACCAGGATGCGCGGTCTGATGATCGATGCGGGCCGCGTTCCCGAGTCAATGGACTACTACCGGCGGCTCATCGAGTTCTGTGCAGACTGGAACTACAACACAGTCCAATTCCGTCTGGCTGATGACCAGGGATCTGCCCTGCGCTTTACGTCAGTCCCTGACCTCGTCATCCATCGCAATGCCTTCACCGCCGATCAACTGCATGCTCTCGCAGAGCACGCGCACACGCATGGCATTGACGTGATCCCCGAACTGGAATCCTTCGGGCACACCGGCTTCGTGACCCGCTCTCCTCGCTATTCTCACTTACTCGACACGGATGCGCATGGCGACTCCGAATTTTCCGGCATAATTCCCGTCAACTCAGAATCCGCAGATTTATTCGCGAAACTCTATCGCGAGATCGCAACTATTTTCCCCTCCAGGTACTTGCATGGCGGCTGTGATGAGGTGAACTGGGGTGGCTCTGCCATCTCGCAGGCGGCTCTGAAACAGAAAAGTCGTGCGCGCATCTGGGCTGACTATTTAAATACGCTTAACCAGACGGCAGGAAGTCTGGGTAAAGACTTCATCGTCTGGGGTGACTTCGTTCTTCATAAACAGCCTGACATCCTGGGTCTGCTGTCGAAAAACATTATCCTGATGGACTGGGATTATGCAGAAACGAATCCGCGAAAACTTTCCGACACACTTCAAGTTGTTCGTGACAATGGTTCGCGCTGCATCGGTGCGCCGGCGCTTTCGTGTTATCGATGGGGCGCCAGGGTCGGTACCGACCAGCTGAAGAATGTCGAGGCTTTTGCTGACTCTTACCTCGACCATACCAATGCAGCAGCTCTTGGCGTGATGGTCACAAACTGGATTCCCAGCCGCTATCTGCAGAGATCAGTCTGGGATGGATTCGCATACTCTGCGGTCGCACTAAACGAGGGGAGCGAGATCGCGCGAGCTGAGGGATTTCGCCGTTTTGTGGAGCGCCACTACAACGCTGCCTGGAACGATCAATGGCGCCAGGTTTACCAGATGATCTACGACGATGCCATGTCTTTCAGTGGCGCGGAAGCTGCCTTACCAAAGATGACCGTACCCTGGAGCAGCAGCGATGAACTGGCAACGGTCCTTAGGCAGAAAGCTACTGGCCCCACTCCATTCAGCATACTTCGCGAGTTGCTTGCACCACTTGAAGCAGAAGTGAAAAAGAACCGGGTGGATTTCCAGTCATTCTTGCTCTGCGTTGACATGCTGGCGTATTCGTCGGCACGAAATGCTCTCGTTGTTGAGCAGGCTGGCAAGTCACTGGCTCACCCTGAAGCCGATGCGGAGTTTATCCGGGACATCTCCAGTCGCGATCAATCACTCACTCGTGCGCTCGAGAACGATTGGGATGAGGGGCGGCCGGCGGATTCACCTGCAAGGACCGAATTACTCTTCGACCTTCAGCCGAAAGATCAGTTGCTCTTTCAATGGAAGCAGGCAACTGCCTACTCGACTCTATTGGCGGAGCATCCTGGTAAATTTCAAGAACTGCTAAGAGCAGCCGCGACTCACTAACTAAGTTCTGTGCAGACCGTTTGCCCTTCCCGACACGCGGTTGGACATTTACAGGTGTGTGTGGTTCGCTGGATAGCAGACAACCGATGAGCAAGATGGAAGTTGCGACCGTTAAGCCACTGAACTCACCCTTTCAAGTTTTGTTTGCAAGCTTGATCGGGACCACTGTCGAATTCTTCGACTTCTATATCTATGCGACAGCTGCGGTCCTGGTTTTTCCGCACCTCTTCTTTCGGGCTGCCGATGCCGCTGCCGCAAGGCTCGCGTCGCTAGCCACGTTCGGCATAGCTTTTCTGGCGCGTCCGGTAGGCTCAGCGCTTTTCGGTCATTTCGGCGATCGCATCGGGCGCAAGACAACGCTGGTGCTGGCGCTTTCAACCATGGGGCTATCGACATTCGCGATAGGAGCGCTGCCCACTTACTCTTCCATCGGCTTTGCGGCGCCTCTTTTGCTGGCACTCTGCCGGTTCGGACAAGGGCTTGGCCTCGGCGGCGAATGGGGCGGTGCAGTTCTGCTGGCCATTGAAAACGCTCCTCCAAGGAAACGCGCATGGTATGGCATGTTCCCGCAACTCGGTGCGCCTATTGGCTTCTTCCTGTCAGGCGGTGTCTTCCTACTGCTGTCGCGCTACCTGACGGATCAGCAATTCTTTTCCTATGGATGGCGCCTGCCATTTCTGGCAAGCGCCGTCCTGGTTTTTCTCGGATTGTATGTGCGGCTCACTCTTACCGAGACGCCCGTATTTCAGGAAGCGCTGGCCAGAGGCGAGCAGGAGAAAATACCGGTGCTCGCCGTGTTTAGGAATTACGCAAGATCGATGGGCGCTGGCATCCTGGTTTGCCTCTCTGCATTCGTTCTTTTTTACCTCATGACCGTATTCACCCTTTCATGGGGGACGAGCGCGCTCGGCTATCCACGAGGTAAGTTTCTGCTGATGCAGCTACTGGACATATCTTTTTTCGCCGTCACCATTCCTGTTTCTGCCTTGCTGGCGGAGAAGGGACGTCGACGCCTGATGCTGTGGGTGAACGGCGGAATCGTTTTATTTGGCTTCATCCTCGCGCCCCTGTTTGTCGCAGGTACCAGAGGGACGCTCCTCATGATGGCAATAGGACTTTCACTCATGGGTCTCACTTATGCTCCACTCGGAACAGTGATCTCGGAATTGTTTCCTACGCCTGTTCGCTACACCGGAAGTTCGCTCGCCTTCAGTCTTGCCGGTATCCTCGGAGCATCGCTCGCTCCCTACGCCGCGACCACCTTAGCCAGAAATTTTGGTCTGCCCTATGTGGGCTACTACTTGTCCGTGTCCGCCATCCTCACCATGATCGGGCTGCTGTGCATCCGCGAGACAAAAGACGATGACCTTGCAGTATCCACGCAGGATTAACTCTTCATACGAAGAAAATGCTTCAGCTCATGGGTGTATAAGAATGACGGCGTCATGGAAGGAAAGGGAAGGGTCGCCCTGGCCGCTTGGTTCGACCTGGCTGCCGGAAGAAGACGCATACAACTTCGCTTTGTTCGCGCGTCATGCCAGGGCGGTGCGACTCTGCCTGTTTCTTTCCCCTGATGACACAGTTGCCTTTCTGGTGCTTGAGCTTCAGCCTTCCTGTCATAAGTCGGATGACATATGGCATTGCCGGGTGACAGCTTCCACCGCCGGCGCCGCCACCTGCTATTCGTATCATGTGGATTCGCTTGACGGATGGCTTGCGGGCGAAGGAGTGCTCTTTCCTGCAGGTAAGGAGTTACTCGATCCCTACGCTCGCGAAATCGCTCTCCCCGATGCATTTGATCGTTATGCTTCCATGGGCAACGGACCAAATACAGGCAAGGCTATTCTCGCTCAACTACCGCACCGCCATGATGATGCTTTCGACTGGGCAAACGACCGGCGCCCTGAGCATGAAGGTGATCTTGTCCTTTATGAAATGCATCTTCGCGGATTCACACGCAATGAAAATTCGCACGTCGGCTCCTCGCAGGCCGGGCGCTACTTAGGGGTAATCGAAAAAATACCCTATCTTCAAGAGCTGGGCATTACTGCGGTCGAGCTCATGCCGATATTCCAGTTCGAGCCGGACAGCGAAAATTACTGGGGCTACATGCCAATCGGTTTTTTCAGCCCGCACTGTTCGTATGCCAGTTCAGCGGCGAGCGCGGTAGCCGAGTTCCGCACTATGGTAAAGGCGCTTCACACCGCCAACATCGAAGTCATTCTGGATGTCGTCTTCAATCACACGGCGGAGGCTGGTGCGGATGGGCCATGCTTTGGGATGAAGGGGATCGACAACACCACTTACTACCTTACAGATGGCATTCCACCTCACACCTATCTTGATTTCTCTGGCACGGGAAACACGCTTAATGCTGCAAATAGGGCTGTTCGGAAGATGGTGCTCGATAGTCTGCGTTTCTGGGTCAAGGAGATGCACGTGGATGGCTTCCGCTTCGATCTCGCCTCTGTGTTCGCCCGCAATTCCGATGGCACACTCAACATGGGTGTGCCGCCGATCTTCGCGGAAATGGCGGCAGACCCTGAGTTGGCCGGAGTACGGCTGATTGCCGAACCCTGGGATGCAGGTGGAGCATACCAGCTTGGTCAAAACTTTCCCGGCCAAAGCTGGTCGCAGTGGAATGGAAAGTTTCGCGATGACATCAGGCGATTTGTACGGGGTGAGGCCGGCCTTATCGAAGCCGTCATGCGACGCATCTATGGCAGCGACGATCTGTTTCCGGACGACCTGCATAATGCGAAGCATCCCTACCAAAGTGTCAACTACTGCGCATCGCACGACGGATTTACGCTTTATGATTCGGTCGCCTATGAGCAGAAACACAACGAAGCGAATGGCGCGAACAACCTTGATGGACCAGCTGAAAATCTAAGCTGGAACTGCGGCTTTGAAGGTGACGCTGGTGCGCCTTCTGCAGTGCTTAGGCTGAGACGCCAGCAGGTAAAAAACTTCTGTGCCCTCCTCATGCTTTCAAACGGCGTGCCCATGTTTCGCATGGGAGATGAGTTTCTACAGACGCAGAATGGAAACTCGAATCCATGGAACCAGGACAATGCGACCTCGTGGCTCGATTGGGACAGACTCCAGTCAAATCAGGATGTATATCGCTTCTTTCGTCTCATGATCGACTTCAGAAAGAAGCACTCGATCGCGCGATCAAGGTTCTGGCGCAATGATGTCCGCTGGTACGGAGTTGCCGGCGAGCCCGACCGATCGTGGGAGTCCCGCTCGCTCGCATTCTATCTTCGTAGCTTTGAAGGGAATGGTGCTGATCTCTACGTGATGATCAACATGTATTGGGAGGACCTGCAATTTCAAGTGCAGGAAAAAGCAGGCTGGCAACGAGTCATCGATACAAGCGCTGACTCTCCCGGTGATATTCTGGAAAGCCCGCAAAGCATAGCAGTCGAGCACGTACAGACCGTGAAAGCCCGGTCTATCGTCGTCCTGACACGCGCAGCGAAAGATACACCGCGTGGCTAATGTAAAAGCGTCGGCTCAACACACTTGCAGGGCTCGCTGTCTTCAACTGCTTTGCATCACTTGTTTGCTGTTGATAACGGGCGCTGGCCATTCCGATAACGTAGATAAGAACAATGCCGAGCCTCTGTCCGGAGTCATGCAGCGCATTTCGGCAGAGCCCGGCTATGCGAATTACCTACAGAATCTGCTTGGCAAGGACTCGCTCGGCGCGGACTCGAAAAAGCGGGAGTTCCTCACGCCCGGTATGCTCGATCAGTTGCGCAAACTCATCCTCGGAAGAGACTGGCAGCGTGTTGATCACTTTCCGTCATTCACAATCGCCGCGCTGAATCAGAGTGTGGACGCAACCCTCAAGTTTGCTGGCAATTCTCAAAAGGCTGAACAGGCTTTCATGCCGGATATCGGCAGATTCTCCCTTTCGAAATCGTTCAGCGTGCAGCTTGATACTCCGGTTTCGCACCCGACCTACGCAGAAGATCCAGAGACACGTGTCACGCGGCTGCCGTATGGCCTGGTGATGGGCGACGGACCTGACCCCGCGCTTGCACCTTTTCACGCCGAGAGTGCGAGGCTGGCGCAGGTGTTGAACCGCATGGCACTCAACTCATCATCTACTCGAACGCTTACCGCCAGTTACGCGGGCGAGGAAGTTCAGACAGCAGACGCTCTCTTGAAGGTGATCGCCGAACATGGTGAACGCGTAACTGTCGACGACGATCGTTTTTTTGCAAACTTCGGCCACCTGCACGATAACGGCCGCGATGTGCTGATGCCTTTCTGGATCGATTCGCAGATCATCCTTCCACATGAGAAAAGGTCCTTGAGCCTGCCGGTCAGCCACTCCGACTACGAACTGCATATTCGCGGTCCGCATCTCAATGCCGACGTCAGCTTTTACTTCGGTATCGACGGAAAGGCTGAGTTCCGCACCATGGACAGCCTGAATCAGCCATGGGTGCTGGGTCGGCAGGCGCATATCTATACCGGCGAAAAGGCGCAGACTGCAGTGCGGCTGTTATCGCAGGCCCTGCGCGTCTACATGGCGGCGCACAAAGCTCATCCAGAGCTTGCATTTGGCGGGTACTACACGCTCGGTGTCTGCCAGGATGCCAGTGCAGCAGTCGAGCAACATCTTGAAGGCTCTACAACTCTCTTTCCGATCACTCACGATCCATCGCTTTTTCCTGCACCTGAGAACAGTGATCGAGAATTCTTCGACGAGTTTCAGAAGCTTCCCAGCGATCGTTCAGGGAAAACTCCGCCCGTCAGCCGCGTACTTGGCGCGCTGCCTGTTACTGACCTCAACGCAATTACAATTCCGGGATTGCGCGATGACCTGTTGAAGGTATCCGCTGCGCAGAAGAGCGGTCCCCTTCGCAGGTCGCTTTCAGTGCATACACGTCTGTTGCGCGCTGCTGGTCTTGTATTGGCCGGGCTGCTCCTGTGTGCGTTCACTTATTACATCCGTCACAGGCTCGTCCGTCGCAGGCGCGCGAACTCAGCTTAGCGCCCAGGCCGGGCCAAGCACAGAACAGCTAGAATGGTGCGGCAGATACCATTAGGAATGAACCACAGGGGAAAACGTCCGGCGATGCCCGCTATCTACATGTCCAAAAAATCTTTCAGATTGTTGTCTTATGTTCTAGTTGTCCTGTTTGTAGCTTCCACCTCATGGGCGGCCCAGGCTGACGATCTGACCGTGAAGACCCACCAGGGTAAAGTGCAGGGAAAAGCATCTGCAGGCGGTGTACGCGCTTTCCTGGGCGTGCCCTTCGCAGCGCCCCCGGTCGGCGCGTTGCGTTGGAAAGCGCCGGCGCCTGCCCTGAAGTGGAAGGGCACCCGGGAGGCTATCAGTTTTGGCTACCACTGTATGCAACCGACACTGTATGCAGACATGATCTTTCGCGATCCTGGTCAGAGCGAGGATTGTCTCACCTTGAATATCTGGACGCCGGAAGGCGCGAAGCAGGCAAAGCAGAAGAAGCTGCCGGTGATGGTCTGGATTTATGGTGGCGGCTTCCTGGCTGGCGGTACGTCGGAGCCGCGGCAGGATGGCGCAGCACTCGCGCAGAACGGTGTCGTAGTTGTCTCAATGAACTACCGGCTGGGCATCTTCGGCTTCTTTGTCGATCATGACCTGGCTGCCGAGAACGAGCATCATGCAGCAGGGAACTATGGATTGATGGACCAGGCGGCTGCCCTGGGATGGGTGCGGGAGAACATCAAATCCTTCGGCGGCGATCCGGACAATATCACGTTATTCGGAGAATCCGCAGGTTCATTCTCAGTGAGCGCACAAATGGCTTCGCCACTTGCCAAAGGCATGTTCGCCAAGGCGATCGGAGAGAGCGGCGGCGCTTTTTCAAGGACCCTCGCTTTCCCGATGCTTGAGGATGCTGCAAAGATCGATGTAGCATTCGCCGGCAAGGCTTTCGACACGACTTCACTCGCCTCTCTACGCGCGCTGAGCGCAGAGCAGGTGCTTGAAGGGGCTAGTCGTAAAGACGCAGGCGTGCCTCGCTTTGTTCCGGACATAGACGGCTACTTCCTGCCCGAAAATGTTTCAGCTATTTACGCCGAAGGAAAGCAGGCGAAGATTCCGCTGCTGGCGGGTTGGAACAAGGACGAGGGAAGTGGCTCCGTGCTCGCAGCGAAGCAGAAGCCAACGGTTGAGAGCCTACGGATCATGGCTGCTCAGATCTTCGGAGAGCGTGCAGACGAGGCACTGCGTGTCTACGCCGCAGCCAATGATGAAGAGGCCCTGCGCGTAGCAGAGGACTATGCGGGCGATACCTTCATTGCCTACTCCACCTGGGCATGGTTGGAAGCGCAGGTTAAAACCGGCGAAGCACCGGTATACCGTTATCGTTTCGATCGCGGTTCGCCGGGTGACCCGAATCATCCTGCTTCATCCGGCGCATTTCATTCAGACGACATTGAATATGTCTTCGGTAATCTCGACTTGCGCAAAGGAGCGGCCTGGACGCCTGAAGATTACAAGTTGTCAAAACTGATGCAGACCTACTGGACCAACTTCGCGAAGACGAACGATCCGAATGGTACAAAGGACTCAACCACTCCTGTGCCGGCGTGGCCGAAATATGATGCCTCCGGCCAGTGGCAGGTGATGCATCTGGATAGCGAGTCGACTGCGCGTCCTGATCAACATCGAGATCGATACCTGTTCTTGCAGAGTATTGGAGACCAGGTCCCTAACGCCTCTGAATAGATCGTCCAGCAACTAAGGTCGGGGAGTACTTACCTGGTGGCGTAACCACCTCCGTTTTGCCTGATAGTCATCACGGAGTACGCTCCCTTGGTAACAATTGTACGCACAGTGGTAATTGGACGAGAAAATGCATTAGGCCAGAGCCAATTTCTGACGCATCATATTCCGCATGAGCCCAAGGGTATTCCATTGTCAGCAGGCTCTACTTTGGCTTTTCCTGGCAGCTGCGGGGAGTTTCGGATTGCCTGCCGCTCACAGTTCGGTGATGCAGAACGAACCAGCGCAA
Source organism: Acidobacteriaceae bacterium (assembly GCA_963692885.1). GTDB lineage: Bacteria > Acidobacteriota > Terriglobia > Terriglobales > Acidobacteriaceae. The sequence goes on along the minus strand of OY843586.1, from coordinate 3,306,420 downwards.
AGTGGAGCGACAGGATCGCAGACCGACACTCCGAACCTGGTTAACCGGGCCGGCACTGATCTGCGCTCCGCGAGAGGCTTCGCACTTGGTGTTGGAGATGTAATTCATATCAATGTCTTCGAGGAACCTCAGTTCAGTAACTCGCTGGTCATTCGTCCAGACGGCAAAATCTCGTTGCCACTTATATCCGAGGTCTATGTTGCAGGGCTGACTCCAACTGCCATTGAACAGCTTCTCACCGCGAGGCTTGAAAAGTACATCAATCATCCTCGCGTTACTGTTACCGTGCAGGAGATTCATAGCCGCGTCGTGTATGTGACGGGAGAAGTACTACGACCGGGTGCTTATGCCCTGGCCGGCAACATCAATGTAGTGCAGCTGATCGCGCGCGCCGGCGGCGTGACAGCTTACGCCAAAAAGAAGAATGTCTATGTACTGCATGCGGGAACGGGCGTCCGCACGAAAGTCGACTATCGCAAAGTTCTACTTGGCCAGCATGTGGAACAGAACGTCCAACTAGCGTCTGGCGACACAGTGGTGGTTCCGTAATGAAGATTCCCGTTGCAGCATTTTTCTCGCCTCATTTGTGTAAGAGATTAAGGATCGTCCAACCACAAAAACTGAGTTCTGCACCTGCCGTCCTCATCTCGGCCGCAGTCTGCTCGCTCCTGATTATTCCTCGTGCATACGCGCAGAACACTGAGATAGCTTCCTCCAGATCGGACACGCCGGCAAAGTCCGACGCACCGGCGAGAGATGCGGCATCCGCACCTGCGCTGAATTCTTCACTCAATTCGCTTGATGGCAGCGATCCTGCAGTCGGCGCGGCGCCGGTCGTCGAGGCGAACGGGCCTCAGCATACCTGCGACGATGGGGTATCTGCTTCTCTTCAACAAGACACGCCGAACCTTCCGTGCTGGGCCAACATCCGCACCGTCGATCACTGGAACAGTATGTTCATTCCGGAAGGCGTGTCATTCCACGGGTCGGACAACGGGCAGATACCAGCAGATGTGCCTTCGAGCTTCGCCTACACCGCTGGCGGCCTCTCCAGCTATGTGTTTCCTGATGCACCCCAGTCCAAGGTCTACGGAGGACTCGGCGCGGCGGCCGGCCTGATCGAAAAACATCGCTGGCAGGCCATGCTTGAAGACGCAGGCGGAGCAGGCGATTACCAGTTGCAGGGCGCTCACTTCGCCGGCCTGAACCGTTTCGCCGCAAGGGCAACTGGTGAGGTAAACCAGCGCTGGACCTGGCAGGGAAACGCCACCAATACCTTCGGCACGGACGCATTTCGCCTTTACGCGCCGCTCGATTACCGCATGATTGGCCAGTCGGAGGCTCCGGCGGCTGATACCGTTGCCTACGGCCTGCACGCCGGCAATTATCTGAACCAGGAAGAAGGCGTGAAACTTCGCTTTGCCGGGTCGGAGCGAAGTCACTGGGACTTTCTGGCCGGCGATACCTACCGCCATTATTCGGACGATGACTTTTCGGTGCAGACTGTCCGTGGCAGGGCCGAATACCTGCGTGCTTTGACCCGGCAGACTGCGGTCGGTGTATTCGGCGAGGCGGATCACCAGACCAATCTGCTGGATTGCTCTCTCGGCGGCGGGGGCGCCCGTCTCCTGAAAGACTGGCATACACACGCCTCACTCAATGTCTCGGCAGGCGTCTACGGTGCAAATGCTTCCTGCGGCAAGCAGGTAGAGTTTCAGGGGGACGCCGCGTTCTATGTATCATTGAACCCGAGAAGTGATTTTTACGTATCGGCCAATCGCGGCCTTGGAGATGGTGCGGTCGAGAAAGCAGTGTTTCTGGATACGGCAAGTGCCGGGCTAAGACATACATTCCGTCAGCAGATCACCACGCGGTTGAGCGGAACGGCGCTTTATGGAATCGATCCACGCACCAACATTTCTCTCCACGGAAGTTTTGCTGAAGGCAGCATCCGCTATCCGCTCCCGGGTGGGTTTTCTCAGGAGACGGCGATTCGCCACTACGCTGTTTCCGGCGTGGACGCACCGCCAAATCGCACGCTGGCCGTTCTGACTGTGTGGTGGTCGCCGCAAAAACATCACACGGTCGGGCAGTAACGACAAGCACACAGGAGTGCAATGCCAGAAACCTCCAGGACGGCTGCTTCAGCGATCAAATATCGCAAAGCGGCATATATAGCCGCTGCCACCGGAACAGCCGTCGCCATCGCCATCTGCGTCTTCCTCGGAATGGGTCAGACCGAGTTCCAGTCGCAGGCGGTGCTGTCCTACAGTGCTGACCCGACTTCCGGTTCCGGCGGGTCGACGCTGTCTGCAGAAACAGTGGCAGCCGAGGCCCTGGATGACGCTCACCTGAATACGATCCTCGATGGTTTCGGGCTCTATCCGGAAATGCGACAGGGCTCTCTGCAGACGGCAGCGCTGATCCGTTTCCGGTCGAATATAGCCGTCACGCAATCCTCTGCGAATAAGCAGGGCGAGGTTGATGTACACCTTTCTTTTCGCGATCCCAGTCCGCTGAAGAGCCCAAGCGTCGCCAATGCCCTGGCGGATGTACTCGCCACCTATGCTCCGGCGAGGTCGAGTGCGGTACTCCCGGCTCCGGCGCCGGACGACGATTCGCTTGCGGCTGCACCGGTTGTTGCCACTGGCACTGACAACGCCTCCACAGCGTCCACTGCATCCAACCCGCCGGTCGCGCCGAATGCAGTTGCCGCACCACCAGTCGCGCCCAAGGTTGATAACGGTAATTTAAGTGGTTTGACCAAGGATCAGCTAAAAAGAAAAATGAACTGGATCGACGGGCAGCTCGCGGATCTGGCGACCGAACAGTCGACTCTGCATTCCGCGTCTCTCACGTTGCAGGGACGCATAAGCCAGCTCGAGATGGCCGGGCACGAAGAGGCACCTGCTCCACACGAAACACCTCGATCCGTAGTCGACCCGAATGCTGCGACACGTACGCAATTGTCACAACAGCTGGCAGCAGAACAGCAAAAGCTGGTTGCGCTGCGCGAGCGCTACACCGACGCTTATCCTGACGTGCAGACCACGCAGGCTAATGTGACAAACCTCCAAGCCAAGCTGGCAGACCTGCCGCCTCCACCGCGACCACAATCCATTACGCGGCATGCTCCGGATCTTTACCAGAGCAACGTGGACCAGATGACCGCCGAGGAATCAAAGCTGGGTGAAAAGCTACGGGACGTCGAGCACCAGATTGCAGGCCTCGAACATTATCGCGACCGGGTAAGAAATGCCCTGCAGAGTGCGCCCGACGTCAGTGCCGCGTCGCCACAACCTGTCCCACAGCCTGCAGCGAAACCGGTAACGCCTCCTCCGCCTCCAGTTCCCGTCAAACCGGCAGCCAGGCATAAAAGAAGTCATCGCTCACCGCCTCCGTCTGCAGCACGCCTCGACAGCAGCGCCGTCAGTCCATTCAGGCTGATCACTTCAGCAAGCAACAGCATCCCGATTAGACGCCTTAGTCCAAACCGTCTGGCGAGCGTCGCCGGCGGATGGTTGGTCTTCCTGCTGCTCTGCCTGGTCCCGCTTCGCTGGACGGAGTCTGCCGTCATCAGTTCCGAGAGTGATGTGCGCGCGACACTTCCTGGGGACATCGCCTATCTTGGCAATGTCCGGAGGATCGTTCAGTGATGGCAGCGGATGAGAAAGAGATTCCTCCGCAGGAGAAAACTGCAATCAGGAGGGTTGATCCGACGTCACTGAGTACGCGCAATTCCATGGTCGCATTGCGGACTGCGAAACACCCATCGGACGAGGAATACGAGCGCATCCTCACACGGTTAGGCGAGCGGCAGCTGCGGCGAAATGCACTGTTTGTCACGAGTGTGCACGGCGGTGACGGCACTACTACGACCGCGGCCAATCTGGCCGGAGCCCTGCGTCGTCGCGATACCTCGGTCCTGCTGATCGAACTTCGGTTGACCGAGCCCAGCCTTCTGCGCATGCTGGGTCATCCCGCAGAGGTCGTCGGGCTGGAAGAGGCTTTACTGGGAGTTGCGTCGTTTGAAGACTGCGTCTTCCGGATCGGCGAAAGCACTCTCCAGGTGCTAGCGGTCGGCAGTCCACTGTCTCCCGAGGAGGCTGCGCGACAATCCGGCGCGCTCAACGATCTTCTGGTCTGGGCAGAGGATCAGTTCGACTGGGTCGTCGTCGATTGCCCTCCCGTCACCTCATCCTCATGGACTCGATGGTTCACCCTGAACGCCGATCCGGTCCTGCTGGTGGCGAGGTCGGGCGAGACCCATATGCGCGACCTCAAGAAGGTCGCCGCTTCCCTGAAAGACCACCTGGCGGGTGTCATGCTGAATGAGAGCCAGCCGCGCTGATCGCCTGTCTCAACCTCCCATCTGCACAGAAGAGCGACTGAAGCCTGTCCTGCCGCTGATGCCACTCCATCCAGCGCCGATACAACACTTGTCTGCCTGCTGAAGAGCAGTGCAGTGTTGGCACAACCGGGAGGAAGTCGAAAATGGCGCTTAGAGTTCTGGTAGTTGACGATTCCGCAGTCATTCGCAAAGTCGTCATTCGAGCACTCGGACAGACCGGGTTAACTCTCGAAGATGTACAGCAGGCGTCCGACGGTTCAGAAGCACTTAACATCATGAAGACGAACGAGTTTAACCTGGTTCTGTCTGATATCAACATGCCCAACATGGACGGCATACAGATGCTCGCGGCGATGCAGGAAGATCCGCGGCTGAAGCTGATTCCCGTCATCATGATTACGACTGAAGGCAGTCAGTCAAAGGTGATGGATGCAGCCAAGCTGGGCGCGAAGGGCCTGGTTCGCAAACCGTTTGTGCCCGAACAGATCAAGCAGAAAATATCAGAGTGCCTCGACGCCTCTCTACTGAACTAACCTGCGGGAGAGCAGCGGGTGAGCCCTCTCTGCGACGGTTCGCTCTTTCGAGAAGAAATGCCGGGAGGCATCGCTAATGCAGGAAATCATCGCGATAGAAGCCATTCAGGCCGCCACCGTGCGTGTCTTTGCAACCATGCTTGAAAAAGAGCTGCTGTGTGAAGCACCGCGCGTCGAGCCGCAGAAGAGAGTAGCAGCAGAGGGCGTGATTGCCCAGATCAGTGTTGTCGGGAGCTCGTCGATCACCTGCCTCGTCTGTTGTTCTGCAGAACTGGCGTGCACGATCGCTGCAATCCTCCTCATGCAGGAATGCGCGGGAGTGGACGAAGAAGTTCTGGATGCCATGGCCGAGATTGCGAATATGATCCTCGGCAATGTGAAAACCGATCTTGATGCTCATCTCGGCGAGGTTAGTCTCAGCATTCCGACTGTGACCCACGGCCAAGACTTCATGGTGCATAGTCACAGCAAACAATGGATGCTGCTCCCATTCCAGATGGACGGACTTACGCTCGTGATAAAGGTCTGTTTTGAACCGCCCTACCAACCAAGGCGACCGCGCGCCGAGCGTAAAGCGATTGCCTCAGATCCGCCGGCCGTCGGAATGCCTTCTTAGAATCTCCTCAGACAGCGCCTCTTCATTGGCCGTCTGATTGCTCCATATAGACGATGTCGGCTGTCGAGGGGCTGACAGGGTCGCATGACTCTCCACCGATGCCTAAAAGCTTATCGCAATCAGAAATTGACGCCATGTTCGGCGGAGGAGCCGCTGTCGAGTCCGCAGGGGCGGTCGATAACGTGCAGGAGCATTCCTTCTCCGCGCAACGATCGCTCAGCAGCGAGCAGACGCAGGAGATCGGTGACCTGAGTGAACGCTTCGCTCGCAGCTTTTCTTCGAGCCTCAGTGCCTGGCTCAAAGCAGATGTATCGGTGCGACTAGGCGCCGTCGAACGCGCACCATACAGCGACCTTCTGGAAGCCATGTCGGAAGGCGGTGCTTACTTCTCCTCGCTGTCTTTTGAAGCCGTCAGTGCCGTCTCCTTATTGCAACTCGATATGCAGCTTGGCTACTGCATTCTGGATCTGCTTCTTGGCGGCTCGGGGAAACCCTCGCTCAATACCGAGCTTTCTCACGTGGATGAGCAGCTTTTCCAGGCAGTCATGATCTTCATCTGCGACGAATTGACTACCTCCTGGCGCAGTATCGGTCTTACTGCAAAACATCTCGACCGCATCCTCTACTCACAGATCAACCGACTGATGCCTTCGGACGAACAAGTGCTTTGCCTGACATTCGAGATGCGCGTCGGCGCGACCCAGGGAAATCTCATGCTGACACTGCCGGCCGCTGTCTCAAGCTTCCTGTTAAGGCAGCTTGCAGGCACCTGGAAGGGCCGGCGTGAACACTCACCCATCGTGCGCCAGCGCCTGATGCAGCTGAGTAAAAAGATTGCCTGTCAACTGACACTGCAGCTGCCATCTTCCCGCGTTCGGTACCATGACATCTTCAGGATAGCTGTCGGGCAGGTGATTGAATTGAACATCCGGCAGGGAATACCACCCCAACTCATGTTGTCCGGCCGGCCGCTCTTTGAGGCAAACGCAGCCAGCCACGGATCATCGCGCGCGGCTCTCCTTCAGGCAGAAATCCCGGATGAGGCTTGACTCCACCCTCGGTGTCGTCACAAGCTATTCACTCTCGCCTGAGACGAACTATGAAGCATAGCGGACTGCTTTGGCGTTTTCAAGATGTTACGGCCAAAGGGGAAGCTTGGTCCCACTGAATAACGGAAGGTCCAGCGACCATTTGCGAGGATGTCATTGAATGGTTGGTTGTAGACAACGTCGAGCTGTGCCCGAATACCGAGGGTGTTTCGTCAGTCTTTAGTCTCCGCCGCCGCCTACCCCGTAGAAACCGGTCCAGTTGAGCTTCGATCCGGCGGCCGCAAGCTGCTGCGCGATGGCTGTCGCGAACGGGTCTGCGGGATGAGGCGTGGCGCGTTCTCGTAATGCGCCGAGGGAAGGCCGAAGGAAGAACGTAGCCTTGTCGTAGTGCCGGTACATCAACTGTGGTCCGGCTGCGAACGTCTGCGTGAATGCGTCCGTCTTGATTGCAAGTTGATAGCCAGGAGGCAGGAGACCTTCCGCGAGATAAAGTTCTTCGGCGCCGGCAATCTGTGCTTGCAGCGCAGCGGGCAGCAGGTCGGGTTTCAGGTTCTCCGAGCCGCTGGCGACGCTGTAGTCAAGACCAAGAGAGTACCAGGGCCGCATGTTGACCCCCGCCTGCGTGTGAAAACCAGGCTGGCTGAGACCAAGTTGACGAGAATGATGCTGGTGAGCCGGTGTGAACGTCGTAGCGGCTGATGATCGTTTGCTGCGCACGTGCGTGGTTAAAAGCAACCAGCACTGCAAGCACAAACATGAATTCCAAGTTGCGGCGGAAAGACAGGTGGAAGGTAAAGCTTTTCATTGATCCTCTTTACTGTCTGCATGGACGATCGGCCCGGAACATGCCGGCCCGGCTTTCAACAAAAAGGCGTCAACATGAGCAGCGACCAGATCCGGCTGTTCCCGATGCAACAGGTGTCCCGCGTCAAGGGCTACGTGTTGCGCATAGGGAAGAGTCTGCTGCAGAACTTCGAATTGCCGCAGCGTGCCGAACTCATCCCGCTGTCCCTGCAGTACGAGCACCGGGCAGTCCACCTGCTCGAGATATTTCTGCATCGGGTAATCCGTGAATAGCCTGGAACGGTTGCTGCGCATCCATGAGTGAAAAACAGCATCAGCATCGAGATGGTAGCGAGCGAGCCGGCGGCGCATGTCACTGTTTTCGTAGGACGATTCCAGCGAATCGATGGTCTGGACCGTCTGCGCTTCCTGGACCAGGATCGGACATTCGGCGATCACGGCCTGCACACTGTGGTTGCCTGCTGCATAGAGGAAGGCGATCGCTGCGCCTTCGCTGTGCCCGTAGAGTATTGGCTTCTCGACATCGAAATGTTCGAGGATCACTGGAAGCACCACCTCGATCTGCTTTTCGTAGTACTCGATACTCCGGGGCTCAACTGGACCCTCTGAATTGCCATGACCGGCACGGGAATAGGCGATCACATTGTGCCCTGTGACCTTACTCAGTTTCTGCGGGAAATCCTTCCAGTAGGAGACTGAGCCGAGAGCTTCGTGCAGCAGCAGGATCGTGCCGGCTGCTGCTTCAACCGTCCATGATGCGATCTCAAGTTCCTGGCCGCCTGTCGGCAGACGCAGGAACGATGGCTGGCTCACTTTCCCTCCAGCCAGATAAATTTCGTCTGCTCTTTTTCCCAGCTTTCAAACCGTGCTGCATACTGTTCTTCAATTTTCGCCCGTCTTACCTTCAGCGTTGGCGTCATCAGGCCGTTATCCGGCGTCCAGGGCTGGCCATCGATTACCAGGAAACGCAGATGCTCATGGTGTTCATGCTGGGAGTTTGTTGCCTGCAGATCCTCAAGTAAGTGTGTCTCCATCTCTGCGCGCGCTTCAGCCGTCACGCACTTTGCCCGGGCTTCCGGGACCAGCACGACCATTGCGAAGGGAGCGGTCATGCCGGAGCCAAGTACACAGACAGATTCGAAGTGACTGCTCAGGCTGAGAACTTTTTCAATCTGCGCCGGAATGACATACTTGCCCTTCGACGTCTTAAATTCTTCCTTTAGACGCCCGATGATCCGCAGCCGGCCCTGTTCATCGATCTCGCCACGATCCCCGGTATGAAAGTATCCATCCTCAGTGAAAGAGCCGGCAGTAGCTTCCGGCGCCAGGTAGTAGCCGGCAAAGTTCATCGGTCCTTTGATCTGGATCTCGCCGCCATCGGAGATACGAGTGACGGCGAAGTCGAAAGACTCACCCACGTAACCGACACGGTCCTTTCCCGGGGAAGGAACATGTGTGATCCCAGTCTCCGTCATCCCGTAGCCTTCTATCAGGTTGAGACCGAGCCTGTGATACCACTCGATGACAGACGCAGGGAGCGGCGCCGCCCCCGAGGCTGCAACCCGCGCATCGCCCAGTCCCAGTCCGTGCAGAATCTTCTTCCGAATGACCGTTTTTATCACCGGTACGCGTAGCAGCACATCCAGCTTCTTCTGCGGCACCTTCTCGAGCACGCCCTGCTGGAACCGGATCAGCAGACGCGGAATGGTGAAGAATACAGTCGCCCGCGATCTTTGTAGATCAGCCAGAAAAGTGGCCTGGCCTTCCGTGAAGAAGACATGCAGCGGCAGAAAGAATGTACTTGTCTCGACAATGGCCCGCTCCGCGATGTGCGCTAGAGGCAGGTAAGAAAGAATGCGGTCACCCTGATCATCCTCACGGCCTAGCGCGCGTTTGACGGCAATCGCCATCAGGCTCAATGCGCCGAACGTGTGCATGACACCCTTCGGATTCCCCGTGGTGCCGGACGTGTAGATGATGGTCGCAATATCATTCGCAGGGCGAACCGGGCTGCCTGCCATTGGCGCGTAGTCCCGAAGCAGCGCCGACCATGGCGTCATCTGCGGACGATCGTGATACGGAAACGTCACCCACGTCATGGCCTGCAGGCAAGGCTCATCAAGCGATGGCAGATGTTCGACAGCTCCGACGAAGCAGGCGACCGGCCGGCTCTGCCTGAAGATCGCCAGCAGGGACGCCTCCTGTACCGTGGGAAAGATCGGAATACTGACGTGACCAGCCATCCAGATGGCGAAATCGGCCATGATCCACCACGCGCTGTTCTTGGCCATGATGGCGATATTCGAGCCCGGCGGATAATGCTGTGCTTCAAGAAAGCTCGCTATGCGCCTTACTTCCTGCATCGCCTCCGACCACGTCCAGTTCTGCAACTGACCCTGCCACGGCTGCGTAAAGAGAGTGTTCGAGGCGCGCTTCTGCTCTGACTGGTAGATCCGTTGCATCGGTAGATCTGTTACCGCAACAGGATTTGGAATGGATGCGCTTACGGACATTTCGCGGGACTCTAGAGACGTTCCATTGGCTGCTGAATTCATGGTATTTTCTTACCGCAGAGTAAATTAGCTGAACAGACGCACGAGTGTCTACGAGAAGAATAAAAACAGGTAAGCACTTGTAATGGTTGCTTCATCTGTAAGGTGGAACACGCATTGGAAACTGAGTCGCACAGCCCGAAGTCGCATAGCCCTAGGAAGATGGGCACGTTCAACGGATTTGCCAACGCACCCGAACCCTGGAAAGCCTTCCAGGTGCGTCAGCGGAACGTCAATGAGAAGAAGGACGCGGTCCTGCAAACGGCAGCTCACCTTTTCCTCGAGCAAGGATACCGGCGTACCTCAATGGGCGAACTTGCAAAGCGCCTAAACATCACCAAGCCCGCCCTTTACTACTACTTTAAAAATAAAGAGCAGATCCTGGTCGATTGCTACGGACATGGTATTTCCGCCATCGAGAGCGGGCTTGACAGCGCACTGGTGAGCCACGGGACCGGTTTCGACAAGGTTAAGGCGTACATCGAAGCGTATGCCACCACGGTCGTTTCACATGAGTTCGGCCGGTGCGTTGCCATGCTCGATGATTCGTCACTTTCGCCCGCGGCACGGAAGGAAGTACGCAGCCTGAAGCGGCGTATTGACGCAGCCATCCGGCATTACCTTGAAGAAGGCATTGCGGATGGTTCAGTCGCACCATGCAACGTCAAGCTGGCTTCCTTTGCCATTGCAGGCGCGATCAACTGGATCGGAACCTGGTACCACCCTGGCGGCGAGTTGAGCGCGGCCGAGATCGGCCAGGAGTTTGCCTGCCTGTTGACGGAGGGATTGCATCGCCTCCATACCAACGCAAGAAGCCGTGTCTAATTTGCAGCACAATTCTTCGGTCACACGCCGGGGGTGGCCTCGCATTTCTAAGCTGATTGAAATCCGGCGTTCTGTACCAATTCTCATGGACTGCTGCTGTTCGTGAAAACGGTGTTTGACTAACTTACCGCTCGTTCAGTATTCTTCAGCGGCTGGGGTTGGACGCTGCCAGATGTGTTGAAGCCGTCGAATCTGTGAGCGCCCGAATTTCCAAAAGAACTGGTGGTGGAGGAAGCATCGATGAGCACAGCAGTTGCGCCAATGGTGGCTAAAAGAGTCAACGGTGGAAGCTTTCTGATTGAAGATCTCACTGCTGCCGATGTCTTCACCCTTGAAGATTTAAGCGAAGAACAGAAGCAGATCGTAAAAACCACGGCCGATTTTGCAGAGAAAGAGATCCTGACCCACGTCGATGCGATCGAGGCCAAGCAGTTCGACGTGACGAAGGCTCTGCTGCAAAAAGCCGGCGACCTTGGCCTGATGAGTGCGGATGTCCCCGAAGAGTTCGGCGGCCTGGAGATGGACAAGATTACCTCCGCACTGATTTCAGACAACATCTCTGTGCTCGGCAGCTTTTCGGTTGCGTTCAGTGCGCACACCGGCATTGGTATGCTGCCGCTCATCTGGTACGGGACGAAGGCGCAAAAAGAAAAGTACCTGGCGAAGCTCGCCACCGGCGAATGGGTGGCCTCCTATGCTCTGTCGGAGAGTTCCTCAGGCTCGGACGCGATGAACATCCGTACCCAGGCTGTGCTCTCACCCGATGGCAGACATTACGTTCTGAACGGCGAGAAGATGTGGATCTCGAATGCAGGCATGGCAAATCTATTCACCGTATTTGCCAAGATCGATGGTCAGAAGTTCTCGGCATTTCTCATCGAAGCAGGAACACCAGGCCTCACCGTCGGGCCCGAGGAACACAAGCTCGGCATCCGTGGTTCGTCGACATGCCCTCTCAGCCTGTCGGATTGCATGGTGCCGGTCGAGAACCTTCTGGGCGAGGCTGGTAATGGTCACCGCATTGCTTTCAATATTCTGAACGTCGGACGCTACAAGCTCGGCGCAGCAGCGGTCGGTGGAGCGCGCCACGCCTTCCGCAATGGCATCAAGTATGGCAATGACCGCATAGCTTTCGGCAAAGCCGTCACGTCCTTTGGATTGATCCAGGAAAAGATCGCAGAGAGCGCGACACTTATCTATGCTGGCGAAGCACTCGTTTACCGCGTCGTGGGCGCGATCGATGCATCGCTTGCTGAACTCGACAAGAGCGCTCCTGACATCAGCCTGCAGGTGCAGAAGCGGATCGAAGAGTTTGCCGTCGAATGCTCGATCATCAAGGTATGGGGCTCAGAGATGCTTGAACGCATCGTCGACCACGTGCTGCAGATTCATGGTGGCTACGGTTACGTGGAGGAGTTTCCCGCAGAACGCGGTTATCGGGATGCCCGCATCAACAAAATTTTCGAAGGCACAAACGAAATCAACCGGCTCATTACCACTGGCTGGATGATCAAGCGCGCCCTGCAAGGCAAACTCGCACTGCTTCCGGCGATTCAAAAAGTGATGGATGAAGTGATGGCCGGCCCCAGTCCACGCGAAGAGCAGGGCGGCGCGCTCGCCACACAGCGCGCACTACTGGCAAATGCAAAGAAAATAGGCCTGTTCTGCGCCGGCGCTGCGTCGCAGAAATTTGGCCAGACCCTTGAAGAGCAGCAGGAAGTGATGGGTGCGCTGGCCGACATCATTATCGAAGTGCTCGCACTCGAATCGACGCTGCTGCGCACAGAGAAGATGGCGGGCACAAAACCGCTGGCGATCGCGATGGCTAAATATTATGCTGCGCGATCCTTCCGTATTGTTGAGAAGTCAGCAGAACTTATCATTGGTGCCGTGGCAGAGGGCGACATGCTGCGCACGCAGATGACGATCTTCCGCCGGCTCTCAAAGCATGAACCGGAAAACACGGTGGCCCTTGGCCGCCAGATTGCCGGCGCCATGATTGAAGCTGGTCGCTACGCACTCTAGAAATATTGAAGTGAAGGGATTTGCATGCGGGTGTTAACACTGATACGCCAGGTGCTGGACGCGGAAGAAAGTGTCCGCATCAAGGACGGCGCAGTCGATCTTGAAGGACGCAAGCTCGTGATGGACACAATGGATGAATATGGCCTGGAGCAGGCTCTACGCATCCGTGAAGCTGGCGTGGAGACAGAGGTTGTAGCGGTTGCCATTGGCCCTGCAAGATGCCAGGACGTCTTGCGCAATGCGCTGGCCATGGGCGCTGATCGCGCCATTCATGTTGAAACTGACGCAAAGCTGGATGTTATCGCCGTCAGCAAAGTGATGGCAGCCATTGCTACCCAGGAAGCTGCGGATCTTATCTTCAGCGGCGGTCAGCAGGCAGATTGGGATAGCCATGCACTGGGCGCAGCCACTGCCGAGCGGTTGCAATGGCCGCAGGTCACCTGGACCAACGCGCTCGAAGTGAAAGATGGCTCCCTAACCGGTAAGCACGACGTGGATGAAGGCAGCGAAACCTTCGCCATGCCGCTGCCGGCTGTAGTGACGACCCAGCAGGGCCTGAATGAACCACGCTACCCGACCCTGCCGAACATCATGAAGGCGAAAAAGAAAGAGCTGCGCAAGGAGTCGCTGGCTCAGTTCGAAGTTGTTCCCAAAACAACAGTCGTCAGCGAAACAGTGCAGGTAAAAGAGCGCATGAAGAAGATGCTCGACACTAAGGATGCTGCTGTGGCAGCGTCCGAACTGGTGAAACTGCTGCGCAATGAAGCACGGGTGATCGGATGATCCTGCTGGTAGTGGAATACAGTGGCGGCAAGGTAAGTAAAAGCACTTACGAACTGGTCACATGTGCTCGACAACTTGGCCGCGAAGGACCAGTGGCCGCGCTTGTACTGGGAAGCAATATCGCCCCGGTCGCCTCGGAGATCGCAGGCGCAGTCGACCAGGTACTGGTCGCTGATCGCGCCGAACTCGCTCAGTTTGATTCCGAGCTGTGGGCAGCAGCGGTCGCGCAGATTGCCAGTGAGGGCGAAGCCTCGACCGTGCTGATCGGCGGAAGCCGCAGTGGTCGCGACTATAGTCCGCGCGTTGCCGTCAAGCTCGACGCATCATTACTCGAAGACATCATCACCTTGCAGGCCGATGGCGAGAAACTGATCGCGGAGCACTACACCTACCTGGCGCGCGTGACTGAGAAAGTTGAAGTACAGGGCGTGGCCGTGATCACGGTGAAGCCCGGCGCTTTTGCTGCTGCGGTTCGTGGTTCTGAAGTTGCCGAACAGTTTGATGTTGATCTCGACTTACCGCCTCGGCGGCTGCAGGTGACAGGTAAGACCGGAGAGAAGACAACACGCGTCCCGTTGAGCGAGGCTGATGTCGTCGTCGCCGGCGGACGCGGTGTTGGCAGTGCAGAGAGCTTCACAAAGCTGGTCGAAGGACTTGCCGACCAGATCGGCGCAGCAGTCGGTGCAACGCGCGCTATCGTGGATGCAGGCTGGCGGCCGTACGCTGAACAGGTCGGGCAGACCGGGAAAACAGTCGCGCCGAAGGCCTACATCGCGATCGGCATTTCCGGTGCTGTACAGCATCTGTCCGGCATGAATAAAAGCAAGTACATCATCGCGATTAATAAGGATGCCGAGGCTCCTATCTTCAAGATCGCTGACTACGGCATGGTCGGCGATGTGAACCTGCTCGTGCCGGCCATCCTGGACGAACTGCGTAAATAGACGGCATGCTGCCTCTCTCCAGCAGGATCGGCTTTCTCATCTTTGCCGCTGTCATGCTGGCGCTTGGCGCTCGCGGTTTTTACCGTGTGTATCTTCGCATCCGCCGCGGTCGTCCAGACACCGAACTGCGGTGGGATCAGTGGCCATCGCGGCTCTGGTACGCGCTCAGTACGACACTCACGCAGCAGCGCACTTTCAAGAAGCGCGGGTTCGTTAGTCTTTTTCACTCATTTATCTTTTACGGTTTCGTCTTCTACCTGCTTGTCAACCTGGTAGACGCGATGGAAGGCTATGGCCTCGAACCATTGCGTGCACTCGAGATACTGCAAGTATTCGGCGGTCGCGGGATGATCGCGAATGTCGTACTTGTGGCCGCTTACTTCTTCCTGGCGGATTTGCTGAGCTTCCTCGTGCTGGTTGGCGTTGTTGCGCTCGTTGTCCGCAGGTTCCTTTTACCGTCACGGCGCGACTTCCGCTTTAACGAACGAACACTGCTTCATAAAGATGTCCGCACCGGTTACATTCATCGTGATTCGATCATCGTTTCAGCGTTCATCCTCTTCCATGTCGGCAGCAGGGCCATAGGTGCCGGTGCACGCATCGCTGCAATGCCGATGGACAAGTTCAACGCAGCGGGCAATGATCCCGCGGAGCCGTTCGGAAGCATGCTTGCGCACCTGTTCACTCCGCAGAATGCGCATGCCTGGCAGGTCTTCGGCTACTGGGGTGCGCTCGGCAGCGTGTTCGCGTTCCTCGCCTATTTTCCTTACACGAAACACATCCACATCTTCGCCGCCCCACTGAAATACTTTTTCGCGCGCAAGCCGAGTTCCGGAGTGCTGCCGCTGCTCGAGATCAACCTGGAAAGCGAAGATCAGAAGCTCGGCGCGGACAAACTCGAAGACCTTGCATGGCCGCGTCTGCTGGATGCCTACGCATGCATCCAGTGCAATCGCTGCCAGGATGTCTGTCCGGCAACTGCTACCGGCAAATCTCTAAGCCCTGCAGCACTCGAGATCAACAAGCGGATGGAGTTGAACGACCTCGCCCACATGGCCGGCGTGTCTTGGTTCGAAAATGGTGGATCGAGTCCTCATCCGCTGCTCAGTTTCGCAATGACCCCGGAAGCTGCATGGGGCTGCACCACCTGCGGCGCCTGCATGGAAGTCTGCCCGGTGCAGGACGAGCAGATGCTCGACATCATCGACATTCGCCGCAACCAGGTCATGATCCAGGGCGACTTTCCTGGCCAGCTGCAGACCGCCTTTCGCGGCATGGAGCGCGCAAAGAACCCGTGGGGCATCAGTAACGAAAAGCGCATGGACTGGGCTGACGGATTGCGCGTCAAGACCATCGAAGAGAATCCGACGCCGGACGTTTTGTACTGGGTAGGCTGTGCAGCGAGCTACGATCCGCAGGCACAGAAAACAGCACGGGCTGTCGTCCAGTTGCTCGGCTATGCCGATGTGGATTTTGCAGTGCTCGGCAAGAAGGAATGCTGCACGGGTGATAGTGCGCGGCGTGCCGGCAACGAGCTTCTCTACCGCCAGCTGGCCGACGAGAATGTGTCGACGCTGAACGCGGTGAAGCCGAAGCTGGTGATTGCCAGCTGCCCCCACTGCATGAACTCGCTCGGCAACGAGTACAAGCAGATTGGTGGCGATTACAAGGTGATGCACCACACCGAATATTTGGAGACGCTGGTCACCAGCGGTCAGTTGCAGCCGGAGCAATCAACGCAGAGCATCACGTATCATGACCCCTGCTACCTTGGGCGTCACAATGGTGTCTACGATGCTCCGCGTAATCTACTGCGCGTACTCGGCAGCGAAGTGTTGGAGCTGGAACGCACGCGCAATAATGCATTCTGCTGCGGAGCAGGCGGCGCGCAATTCTGGAAAGAAGAAGAGCCGGGCGACGAGCGCGTCTCCGAAAATCGTTTCAAGGAAGTGCAGCGCGTGCTTGGCCACGCTGCGGCGGAAGAGAAAACATTGGCGGTCGGCTGTCCCTTCTGCAAAAGCATGCTGGGCAGTACTCCATCGAAAGACAGCGGCGCAGCGATCGCAATCAGGGACGTAGCTGAACTACTGCTCGAAGGAGTAAACCGGGCAAAAGGTGTGTCTGCCGTAGCAGCCATGCCAAGCGTCACCGCAGCGCAGGTCGCGTCGTCAGTGATGGCAGAAGAGCCAGTAAGCGGACTTGGTACAGCAGGTGTTCAGCCGTCCACAGCGCCCCAGGATGTTCCGCTTAGCTCTGACGCGGCGGCACAGGTGCGCAGGAAGTGGCCCAAGCAGCCGGTGGCCGCGGCAGAAGCTGAAGACATGCCGCAGCCGAGCGACGCGGCTCCCGTTCCCGCGCCCACGGCTGAGCGCAAAAAATGGCAGCCCAAGGCAACCGCAAATGTACCTCCTGAAAACTCTGCCCAGGAGGCCATCGCTTCGCCTCCTGTCGCCGAAACTGAAAAGAAGCCTGACGCTCCGCCAGTCGAACGCAAAAAGTGGCAGCCTAAATCGAAGACATAATCTCAGCCGGAACTACTTGGCTCTGGCTGGCGGCGGTGCCCCTGTCAATGGCCGGATAATTTCGTCCAGCAGCGCAGGCGTTCCGTTTACCCGCTCGAGCTTCGGATATTTCTCCCCGTCGTGATAATCGATGTGTACGATGCGGAACTCGTCTGTATTCGAGACGATGAATTCCATCGGCGTAGACGCTGTTTTGCCCTGCTTCAGCGCGTTCTTCAAGACAGCCTCGGAGTAGCCATGCCCATTGATTGCAATGATTTTTGCCTGTGGTCCCAACCCGGCCTTGAACGCAGGTGAGCCCGGACGGACATCCAGAATTTCTCCTTCACCACTGATGCGCAGGCCGATCGAAAAAACAGCATCAGCTGCGCCATGCTTGCCTAGAACTGCTTTCTCGTAAGACGTGGGCTGATCCGCATAGACGAGCTTGTAGCCGCCATGCTCGATCCCGCCCAATGGCGCATGCGCGACATGCGAATCGAGACGCTCAGTCAAAAAGCTTCGCCAGTCATATGGAGCGATGCTGTTGAGGTCAGTGACAATCTCGTCGAAGGTATAAGGCACAACCTTCGGCGGCGTATTGCCGCCTTCTGCCAAGAACTTCACGCAGAAGTCATTTAATGACCTCTTATCGTTTGTCAGTTTTCGAATCGTGGTATCCGCATCCAGCCAAAGCAGTTCACCCTCCGGATAATACTCCTGGCTGCGCCGCCAGCTGCCCCAGTTCGGGCTCACGTCGCGCAGGATACTGGATGCATCGGCCGTGTCCTGCAGGTTGCGCCATGTGCGGCCGGTTTGTGTATCCAGTGTCGCAGCACTGTACGCAAGAGCTTCATGATACTGCTCAGGCGTAAACAGGCCGGTGCGCGCAGCCAGCACGTCTCCCCAGTATTGCGTCATGCCTTCATACACCCACAGCAGATCGTCCTTCATCGGCACGTGGTAGTCAGGCGTCGCCAGTCCGATCGGCCGGCGATACTTGCCATTCCATGAATGCGTGAACTCGTGCGGCAGCAGGTCTGCATTCGTCAGTGCAAGATCATCATCAGAAAAGCCGTGAGCCTCGATGCCGTTATCACTCGACTGGTGATGTTCCAGGCCTTCGCCGCGGATGTTGTCGCTGAGGCTCAGCAGGAAATGATAGGAGTTGTAATGGCGTGACTGGTAGAGAGCGCCCGTCTCACGGACTAATTTCGAGAGCGCCTCCAGGGTAGTGTTCTTCAACTCAAGATCTTCAGGTGTATCGGCTGCCACGTCGAGAAAATGTTTCGGCGTCACCTCAGGCGCTAAAGCGATCTGGCGGAAATAGAGGCCTGCAATCACCGGCGAATCGACCAGTTGCTCGACAGTTGTTGCACTGTAGTTCGTCGTGCTGCCCGCCTGATCAGTCGGCGTGAGGGCGGTCCCTGACTTCCAGCCCGCAGGTAAGGTCACCGAGGCAACAATCGGGATCTGGCTGACTGGAATGGATGCTGGATACATCACGACGGAGTTCCATTCAAGCACCGCCATATTGTTATCCGTTGCATCGTCTTCGTCCGAACCGGTCGAGCCCGGTACAGCGAGAAAGTCGAAGCTGACCTCGAGCTGCGTCACACCTCCAGGTACGTCCACGTGAATTCCATACATGTCTACCAGGTCGCGATGCCATGGAAGGTCTTTGCCGTTCGCCCGGATGAATACCCCGGCAACGTTGTCGATCGGCCCGGTCGGACGATGGTCGCCGGGGATCCATTCCGGATATTCCAGCGTCAACGGACCGGCCTTTACCGGGACCTGCAGATGAGAGTGCAGCAGGTGGCGCGGTGCATCGGTCAGATCCACCTGCAGGCGAATGGGTTCGTTCACTGCAGCATTCTGCGCATGTGAACTCGTCCAAACCAGGAAGATGGAGCTAAGACAGAAGACAGGGCAGATCGCCGATCGCGAAAGTTTCCGGAAGGTCATTGCCGAATGATCGCATACCGCGCGCATGAAAATGGGCAGCCATTGATGCTGCCCATCTCTGGCGCACAACTTCTACTGCTGGGCTGCTTTTTCTTCGGCAGCGACTGCGCACTCCGCAGCCTGGAAACCCATCTTCGAATGCATGCCATCGCAGAACGGCTTCTTGGTGGACGCGCCGCAGCGACAAAGAGAGATGGCGGGCTTGCCCTCGAGGTTCCACTCGCGACCGTCGGCGTCGACCAGCTTGATGGGACCCTCGACACGAAATGGTCCGTTGGGGCGCACAGTAATTTTCACTTCAGCATCTGGCATGTTTTGCTCCTGAAAGGTTTGGCTACTCCTCGAGTCTACTGTGAGTAGCAGGCTTCGATGGTTGATGCGATCGCATTTCAGGCGACTATCTTGACGGTCGGCGGCGGAATACGCGCAGTTAAGCCTCTCAGCTACGTGCCTTTTAACCGGTTGACATATACTTTTGAGTGAAGAGAAAGTGGTTTTTCGGCATGCTGGACCATGTCGCTGGCCCGTTTTCGCTCACATTCGCTACGAAGGGAATCAGCTCACATGGCGACTAGTAATGTTGCCCTGAATACTCCGCGTGCTGCATCGTCCCCGGAGACTTCTGAGTCGGGTGCGCCGAAGCGCATCGTCAACGATTTCAGCATTCAGGTTGCTACCGTAAACGGCTCCGGTTCTCAGTCTGCCAACAGCATTCTGTTGAAGAGCATTTTCGCGATGGGAATTCCTGTCAGCGGCAAAAATTTATTTCCCTCGAACATCGCAGGCCTTCCCACCTGGTACACCATCCGCGCCAGCAAGCATGGCTATGTCGCGCGCAAAAAAGAGATCGACATTCTCATCGCGATGAATGCCGAGACCTCGCGCGAGGACATCCTGTCCCTACCTGCGGGCGGCGCGGCTATCTACGAAGAGACTGCGAACCTCGCGCAGTTCCGCGATGACGTTGCCTGCTATCCCGTGCCCTTCGACAAGATCACGGCTGCAGTCTGTCCTGAAGCCAAGCTGCGCAAGCTGGTCAAGAACATGATCTACGTCGGCGTAGTCGCGCAGATTGTCGGCATGGATATGGAAGTCGTCGAAGCTTCGGTGCGTCGTCAATTCGCGAAGAAGCTCAAGGCCGCGGAGTTGAACTGGGCCGCAGTCAAGGCCGGCTTCGAATACGCCGAGACCACCTTCACCAAACATGATCCGTTCGTACTTGAGCGCATGCATGAAACAGATGGCAAGATCATCATCGAGGGCAATTCCGCTGCTGCACTCGGCTGCATGTTCGCCGGCGTCACGGTGGTCACCTGGTACCCGATCACGCCGTCATCCTCTGTCGTTGAAAACCTCATCGACTACCTGAAGAAGTACCGCATCGAGCCCGATGGTAAAGCGACATTTGCCGTCGTGCAGGCTGAGGATGAGCTTGCAGCAGTCGGCATGGTGCTTGGCGCAGGCTGGGCTGGCGCGCGATCGATGACGGCGACTTCTGGCCCCGGCATTTCGCTGATGGCAGAGTTCGCCGGCCTCGGCTACTTCGCTGAGATTCCCGGCGTCATCTTCGATGTGCAGCGTACCGGTCCTTCGACCGGTATGCCGACGCGTACCATGCAGGGCGACCTGCTCTCGACTGCGTACCTTTCGCATGGCGACACCAAGCACATCATGCTGCTGCCGGGTTCGGTGAAAGAGTGCTACGAGTTTGCGATCGAAGCCTTTAACCTGACCGAGCAGTTGCAGACACCGATCTTCGTAATGAGCGATCTCGACCTCGGCATGAACAACTGGATGTCAGAGCCGTTCCCTTATCCCGAGAAACCGATGCAGCGCGGCAAGATTCTAAGTGCGGAAGACCTTACGCGCCTCGGCGGTTTCGCGCGTTACAAGGACGTCGACGGTGATGCAATTCCGTATCGCACACTGCCGGGCACCGATCATCCGGGTGCCGCCTATTTCACACGCGGCAGCGGTCACAATGACAAGGCCCTCTACACCGAGCGCCCCGACGAATACCAGGCCACCATGGAACGGCTTGCGCGCAAATTCGAAACCGCGCGTGAGTATGTCCCCAAGCCGATCATCGTACAGGACGGCCAGTCGAAAGTCGGTCTGATTGCCTTCGGTACATCCGACTTCGCAGTTAGCGAATCACGCGATCAGTTGCGCAACGAATACAAATTTGAAACCGACTACCTGCGGCTGCGCGCATTCCCGTTCGCCAAGGAAGTGCATGACTTCGTCGCCTCGCACGATCGCGTTTATGTGATCGAGCAGAACCGCGATGCGCAACTGCTCAGCCTGTTGAAGCTCGATCTTCCCGCGGCAGACATCGTGAAGCTGCGGAGTATCCGCCACTTCAACGGACTGCCGATCGATGCGCGTTCCGTAACCGACGAAATGATTTTGCAGGAGGAACTCTAGACTTATGGCCACAGCAACTCCGACACTTCCTCCCAAGGCTCCCAAAACAAATCGGCTCGGCCTGCAGGTGCTCGATTATCGCGGCGGCAAGACTACGCTGTGCGCGGGCTGCGGTCACAATGCCATCTCCGAGCGCATCATCGATGCGATGTATGAGATGGGCGTGCAGCCCGAGCGTGTGATGAAGCTGTCCGGCATCGGCTGCTCGTCGAAGAGCCCGGCCTACTTCATGTCTCGTTCGCACAGCTTCAACAGTGTGCATGGGCGCATGCCTTCTGTCGCAACTGGCGCGCTGCTGGCAAACCATACGATGAAGGCGATCGGCGTGTCGGGTGACGGCGATACGGCGTCCATCGGCATGGGGCAGTTTGCTCACCTGATGCGGCGTAATCTGCCGATGATCTACATCATCGAAGACAACGGCGTATACGGCCTCACCAAGGGTCAGTTCTCGGCTACGGCTGATGTCGGCTCGAAGCTGAAGACGGGCGTCATCAACGATTTGCCACCGATCGACACCTGCATCATGGCCGTAGAACTCGGCGCGACCTTTGTCGGCCGATCGTTCTCCGGCGACAAGAAGCAGCTGCTCACCATGCTCAAGGCCGCGATCGCGCACAAGGGCACAGTCATGCTCGATGTGATCTCGCCCTGCGTCACCTTCAACGATCACGAAGGTTCGACCAAAAGCTACAAGTACATGCAGGAGCATGAAGAAGCGATCACCGAAGTCGGCTTTGTGCCCCACTTTGAAGACATCGCTGTCGATTACGAGCCCGGCACCAACTTCAATGTCGAAATGCACGACGGTTCGCATCTACGCCTGAGCAAATTGCGCGAGGATTACAATCCGACCAACCGCATCGCTGCCGTCAAAGCTCTGATGGAAGCGCATGAAAAAGGCGAAGTGCTGACCGGCGTCTTCTATGTCAACACAGACAAGCCCAGCTTCACCGATGTGCTGAACCTGACTGATGAACCACTGGGCACACTGGCTGAGTCACGCGTGCGTCCGCCGCAGTCCGTCCTCGATGACGTGATGCAGCGTCATCGGTAGCCGCTCGCGATAGAACAAAAGCCCTGCACGGATGCAGGGCTTTTTTCTTTCCAGAAAGCTATTTGTGCTCGCCGCTGTGTTCGCCGTGCGTCTCCGGCTCGGGGAAGTCGGTGTCGTTGTCCTTTAATTCCTGGTCCTGGTCGCGATGACCAAGCTGGCCATGGATGTAGGGGTTATCTTTCCCAGGCTGTGGCGCTTCCTGCTCGACTGCGCCCTTACCGGTGTCGCTGTCGTGTTCCTTCTTAAGGGTCATGGTGGTGAGGGATGGCGAAACCCTCATCTGCGTTGTCTCCTCTCCGCAAATGTTTTTCCCGAGGAGTGCAGGCGCTCGCTAGCCGCCAGCGATTGCGCCCAGCACGATGAGAGGCTCCTGGCCCGATAAAATGCACGCGGGCAAAGGCTCGCCGGAACACTGATGAGAAAGGTCTTCCTGTCCTGCGAAGAAGCGAATAAATGGCCGTCGGACCCTGGTGCTGTGATCGCGAATCGTGCCTTCAAGCATCGGGTAAGCCGCTTCCAATGCGTCAAGCACACTGCGCAGGGTGACCGGCTCACCGCCAGGCGAACGGGAAACAGCCACAGTTGCCTCGCGTTGGATGCGGGCGAGCTGGCGGAGATGTGCGGGCAGCTCAACACGTACGGTCGTAGTCGAGCCGCCGGTCACGGAAGCGTCTGCGCCTCCACCGAAAGCACAGCGGGAAGATCGTGCACGATCGCCTGCCAGCTCTCACCGCCATCCGGTGAAGCATAGACCTGTCCGCCGGTGGTGCCGAAATAGATCCCGCAATCGTCGAGCTGATCAACGGCCATCGCATCGCGTAAGACGTTTACGTAGCAGTTGGTCTGCGGCAGACCGCTGGTAAGCGGCTCCCACTCATCACCGCCGCAGCGGCTGCGATAAACACGAAGCTGACCATCGAGAGGGAAGTGCTCTGAGTCGCTCTTGATCGGTACGACATAAACTGTCTCCGGCTGATGGGCGTGGACATCCACGACGAAGCCGAAATCCGTTGGGAGATTGCCACTGATCTCGCGCCACGATTCGCCAGCGTCGTCTGAGCGCATCACGTCCCAGTGCTTCTGCATGAAAAGCGTATCTGGGCGAGCCGAATGCATGGCCATGTGATGAACGCAGTGGCCGACTTCAGCCGTTGGATTGGGGATGTAAAGGGAGTGCAGGCCGCGATTGATCGGCCTCCACGACTGCCCGCCATCGTCGGTGCGAAAGGCGCCCGCGGCAGAGATCGCGATGAAGATACGCTCGTGATTCTGCGGGTCGACAATGATGGTGTGCAGACACATGCCGCCGGCGCCGGGCTGCCACGCAGGGCCAGTCCCGTGTTTACGCAGGCCAGAGAGTTCGCTCCAGGTATGGCCCGCGTCCGAGGATTGAAATAGCGCAGCGTCCTCCGCGCCTGCGTACAGCGTGTCCGGACAACTGAGCGAAGGCTCGATGTGCCAGACCCGCTTGAACTCCCAGGGACGGGCGCTGCCGTCATACCACTGGTGCGTGCCGGCCTCGCCCTCATACAGAAACTTATTGCCGACAGGCGCCCAGTTTGCGCCGCCATCATCTGAACGCTGCATCACCTGGCCAAACCATCCTGAACTCTGCGAAGCGTAGAGCCGCTCCGGGTCTACGGGAGAGCCCTTCAGGTGGTAGATCTCCCACCCGGCAAAGTACGGACCGGCGACCCTCCAATGCTTGCGAGTACCATCGGCGGTAAGGATGAAGGCACCTTTTTTGGTGCCGACGAGAAGACGAACCTGACTCATGGATCTTTCCTCCGCTCGACGACGTAGAGCGCGGGAATTTTCAACGAGTCGTATTCAATCATGGCTTACTGCTTTATTCCAACCATCTTCTGAGAGCCGCCGTCAGCGGCGACCCATCTTCATCGCCGACACTCTCAAAGCTGGCCTGCGCGATGCCGTCTTCCATTTTCGAAGCAGCGCCAGGCGCTACTGCTGCGCGTAGGCGCTCGGCTTGGCCGGGGCAGCAGAGGCATTGATGCGAACGCCCATGCCGTTCAGCTTGCTGCGGCCTTCCTGCGCTTCCGGCGTCATCGGATAGCGCTGGATCAGGCTGCGCAGTTCGCGCACGCCGGCATCCTTCTGGTTGATCGCGATGAGCGACTCGCCTTTCCGCAGCTGGGCTGCAGGGGCCTTGTTGTTGCCGGGAAACTGTTCAAGCACCGCGTCGTAGCTCTTGATGGCCAGCGGATACTTGCCCTGGCGGTAGGCAATCTCGCCCATGTAGAACTGCGCATTGCCCGCCAGGTCATCCTGCGGATAGTAGTGCACGACATCGCCAAACTCCGAGCTTGCCACTTCGTATTTGCCGGAGTTGTAGTCGCGCAGGCCGCTCTGGTAGCTCTGCTGCAGAGGCGGCATCTGGCCACCTGCCGCGGGCGCGGCTGACAGTGCGGGCGACTGGCCGCCGAACTGGCTGGAAGGCTGATTCTGAGGCGGCGCAGGGAAGCTGCTCGCAGCCGCACCCGCAGGCGGAGGAGCCGCACTCCCAGCCGGGGCTCCACCCGGCGCGTTCTGTAACTGGCTTTGAATGTTCTGGATGGTTGTGTCCAGCTTGCCGATGCGCGTCTTCAATTCATCGACGGAATCGTTCAGTGACTGCAGCTGGCCGGAAACCTGCTCGAGTTTGCCGCCGCCCTCATTCTGCGCAGTCATCGCCTGCTGCAGCTGGTTGACGGTCACGGTCATCTTGTTCACGTTGTCCGTGTTCTGCTGGACTAGATTGATGATGGCGCCCAGGCGCTCGTCGTTCGACTGCTTAAGCTGCTGCAGAAGGTCCTGCATCTGCTGCACCTGGGTCTGCAGTTCAACAATCTCTTTCGAGGCAGCATGGGCACCCGGTACGGGAACAATCGTCGCAAGGGCGAGCACGAGGGAAGCACGAAGTAAAAGATGACGCATAAAGACCTCAGGGATTCATTATAAAACGGCCATGATGAAAGAAGCGGCAGCATGGTTGCCCATGCTGCCGCCCTGGTAATGCTTCCGTTTATCGGTCGACAGAGAAGCCTGCGCGGCGGTTCTGCTGCCAGCATGACTCGTTCTCTTCCGTACAGAACTGCTTCTCCTTGCCATACGAAACGGTCCGGATGTGGCCCGCATCGACGCCCGCAGCAATCAGAGCCTGTTTCACGGCATTGGCGCGGTTTTCACCAAGTGCCAGGTTATATTCCGTCGATCCACGGTCATCGCAGTAGCCGCCGACAACAATTTTCAGGTTCGGATGCGCATGCAGGAACGCAACGTCCTTGGTGATGACCGGCTGCGCGTCCGGACGCACGTCGTACGCGTCATAGTCGAAGAAAACGTCCTGAACATTCGTGTGGAAGGTCGCGTCGTCAACCGACATGTCGCCCGCGCCGGTGTCGGTCATGGCACTGCCATTTGAAACCGTCACGCGGGCGGTCGCGTCCGTGGTGCCGCCAAGGCCCTTGGCGACCAGATGGTAATCCATCGACTGGGTCGGCGTGACACTCTTGGTGCCAGCGGTCTCAACCGGACCGATGCCGTCAATGCTCACGTCCGTTGCGTCCGTGGTGCGCCAGTTGAGCGTAACCTGCTGCCCGGGTGCAACGGATGAGGGCGTGGCGGTCAGCGTAGCCGTCGGGGCGGTCCCCGAGTTGGAGGGCGGCGGCGGAGGCGGCGGGGGAACTGGCTTCTTATGGCAACCGGTCGAGAAAAGTAGTGCAGCAGCGGCAACAAAGCCTGCGAGCGTCCTGCTGGCCAAAGTCCTGCGGTAATGCGGAGTCATCACGATATCTCCATCAATGTCTTCATTCATTCTAGTGTGACCTTGAAATGGTGCAAGGTCTATGGATGTTTTCCTGCAGCGCGCGTAACCGGTTCAAAACTATCAGTTCGGTACCGCCGGCAATTTACTTGTAACTCCAGTTTGGCATGCTGTCGTTACTGCCATGAGTCAGGGCGTGCTGGTCGGTCCCGTCAGCGAGCATGGACCAGATTTCTACCTGGTGACCGCGTTCGCGCTGGAAAACGATGTGGCGGCCGTCGGGAGCCCATGAAGGAAAGTCGTTGCGGCCGGCATCATGCGTCAGCTGCGTCCAACGCTTGGAGGCGATGTCCATCACGTAGATGTCCTGGCCGCCAGGCGCTCCCGGACCGTACTTACGATCCCACGCAAATGTCAGGAACTGGCCATTGGGTGACCACGAGGGCGATGTTGCATAGCCGCCATCGGTCATGCGCTGAACGCCGGCACCGTCCGAATCCATGATGTAGATCTGCGGCAGCCCGGTGCGGCCGCTTACCCAGCAGATCTGCGCATTGGTCTTCGGGTTCCAGGTGGGCGAGACATCGGGCCCTTTAAAGATGGTGATCTGGTGCGGGCTCGTGCCGTTTGCATCTGTCGTCCAGATCTCGCTGTCGCCCGTCTTGTCAGAGGAGAAGGCGAGATGTGCGCCATCACTGGCCCAGGCCGGTGAAAGCGTAGTGCCGCCAGGTGTGGTAAAGCCGACCAGGCGACCGAGGGTCAGCGAGTACATCCGGATGGTCCAGCCGTTTTTGCCGAGTGTCGAAAAGGCTACGCGGTCGTTTGCTGGTGAGATATGCGGTGACAGTGAGATCTCACCCAGATGAGTGAGCTGGTGCTGACCCTGGCCGTCGTAGTCCATCTGCCATATCTCTTTTGCGCCTGACCGGGAGGAGACGAAGTAGATGTGGGTCTCGGCGATACCATTCAGACCGCCGCCCAGTCGGAGGATGATCTCATCCGCGAAACGATGGGCAATCAGGCGTGCCGAATCCTGCGAAGCATTGTCCGTATAAACCTTGCCGAGAATGGCCTGGCCGTTTGGATCCTTGGCATCGTAGACCCATCCGGAAACTGAAATCTTGCCGGCATTGACGCCGAGCGCCCCGAAGGCGACCATCGCCGCGCTCGACGGTGCCGCGCTCCACTGGGGCAGGTTGATCTCCTGCGGCGAACCAGGGGTGACCGGCGGCGCTATGCTCTTCGAGACCATGTCAAAGATGCCCGCATTCGACAGGTCGTTGAACAGGGTAGTGTCGAAGGTGGTTTTGAGCGGGGCAGTCTGCGGGTCAGAGCTGGTGGGCTTAAAATCGGCCGCAGCAAGACGGATCTTTTCAACGCCAAGGTTGGTGCCGGTCTTAACCCAGTCCTGGGCATAGGCCTTCGAAGCAGTGGCCGCAAGGGTCAGGACCAGGGAAGCGATTACAGTCAATCGAGTACGGAGGGGGAGCATTTTCATAGGCTTTGCGCTGTCGTCCTGCCTCGTCCTTGTCTGTACATCTTCAGGGGACGAGGCTATCAGTTCGTATGCTGGTAAGTGAAAGTGTACGCAACATCGACCGTCGAGCCATTGTACGCAGGTGGTAGAGGACCAAAGCTATCAACCCGCTGGGCGGCCCGGATGGCTGAGGTATCGAGACTGGATGAGCCGCTGGAGCGGGCAATCCGGAAATTGCTCGGACTGCCATCGCGGGCAATGGTAAAGGTGACGATGGTCTGAGCGCCTTCCGGCGTGCCTGGATCCACCTCCTGCTTGTACCAGTTCTGGCTCACTGTGCGGGTGATGCCGTTCACGTAATAACCGAAGCGCGAACCGAAATCGCCTCCTGCCACCTGGACGGGACTTGCGCTGGCATTCGGCGTGTTGGCCATGGACTTCGGCATATTTGCAGCCTGCTGCTCTCCATAATTAGCGCGATGCTGCGGCGGCGGCTCCTGCGGATGCTTCTGCTCCTGCGGTGGCTGCGGTTTCTCAGGCAGCGGCTTCGGTTTCGGTGGCGTCTGTTTGACAGGAATCTGGACGGCACTCAGATCAGGCGCAGGGACGGACGCCTTCTCCGGAATAGCTGGTGCGGGACTCGGTGTCTCTGTAGCGAGCACGTTCTTGGTTGGCGGTGCAATCGAGGGCAGCGGGACTGACGGGGCAGAACTGACCAGCGAAGCCTGGATGGCGCCTGTCGTCGCATCTCCCCAGTTATTGCCATGCAGGCGGTGACTCCACCACAGGGAAAGAACAATCGAGCCCACGATCGCGAGGTGCAGACCGAACGAACCGCCGAAGTTTGAGCCAAAGTCGCCCTTGCGGTCCATGGGATCGAGTTCGTCGTACTCGTAGCTGCTATCGATTGCCATTCGCCTGGAATTACTTCGGAGCGTTCTGGATAGGCTGGGTCACGATACTGATATTCGTGATGCCGGCCTGTTTCACTGCGTCCATGACGGAGGCGAAAGCACCGAAAGGTACACGCTCATCTGCCCGCAGATAGACGCTCTGGTGCGTCGGATCAGTATTGGGCTTACGCAGCAGGGACGGGATATCAGCAAGGTTGATCGGCTTGTCGCCCAGGAAGACGCGCTGGTCCTTGTCAATGGTGATGACGTCGCGTTGCTCAGTGATTTCCTTCACGGTGCGCGTCTTGGGAACAGCGACATCAATGCCCGACTGGAGGACGGGAGCAGTCAGCATGAAGATGACGAGCAGCACCAGCACCACGTCGACCAGCGGCGTGATATTGATCTCGGCCAGCGCCGACTTGGTCTGGCCGCCAACGCTAAAGGCCACGCTGGTTCCCTCGGATTTCGCTCGTGGTTTCGCGGGCACGCTCACGTTCAAGCGGGTCCTGGTTATCACGCAATGAGATCTCTTCGAGTGCGTTCAACATCTCCCGGGAGAAGTCGTCAATCCGCGAACCGAATTCGCGGATACGCGCAGTGAACTGGTTGTACGCGACCACGGCCGGTACAGCTACCACCAGGCCGGCGGCTGTCGTGATCAGGGCTTCCGACACACCCGGCGCCACAGCGCGCAGGGTAGCGGCGCCCGCGGTTCCGAGGCCGTGGAAGGCATCCACGATACCCATGATGGTTCCAAAAAGGCCGATAAACGGTGAGATAGCGCCGATCGTGGCAAGCCAAGTCAGACGCTGTTCCATAAAGGTGAGCGCTTCGCTTGATGCCGATTGAGCTGTGCGCTCAAGCGCTGTAATGTTGCGCGGCGGCCCGAAACCGCCGGTCTGCCGCCGATAGGTCTCATAGACAGCGTCAAAAACATTGACCAGTGGACTGGGCTTGAACTGCTCGCTGACAGCGGAGATCTCCTGCAGACGACTCGCCTTGCGGAAAGCACGCAGAAATTTGCGTCCCTGGGTGCGCGCCTTCTTGAAGCTGGCGAGTTTGCCGATGATGATGGCCCACGAGAACAGGCTGGCGAGCACCAGCAGGCCAAGCACGGTGAGTGCCACCGGACCGCTGTTGTGAAACATCTCCACCAGAGCGCTGCCGCCCTGAGAAGTCACTGGTGCAGAGGCGTCCGGTGCATCCGCCTGGAAGAAAATCGTGGCTAAGTACAGAGGAGAAGGGATCATCAGACCTCAATTCACGGTAGCAGACTGGAAGAAAGCAGGGAAGTCGGCAGCCGCTGTTTAGGCGGCCCGGGGAACATGTATGGTGAAGGCGTGAGGACTCATCCGTTGCCACAAACTGACCAGGTCCTATTAGTGCCAGGACTGTACAACTCGGGTCCCGGCCACTGGCAGACACTCTGGGAAAAGGAATATGGCTTCGCCCGCGTCGAGCAGCAGGACTGGGATACGCCCCGCTGTGAAGACTGGGTGCGAACACTGAATAGGGTGATACTGGCCCAGAGTGCCCCGGTGATCCTGGTCGCCCATTCCCTCGGCTGCATCACAGTGGCGCATTGGGCGGCTGTGCATCCTGAGAGTACGGACCGCGTTCATGCCACTATGCTCGTCGCGCCGAGCGATGCAGAACGGTCGGACTTTCCGCCTGGCGCGTCCGGTTTTGCGCCCATTCCGCAGGTAAGCTTGCCAGCCAGAAGTGTAGTTGTCGCCAGTACAAACGACGCCGCATGGCCGCGATCCCAGGAGTTTGCCGCTATGTGGGGTTCAACACTGGTGAATGCAGGCCAATGCGGCCATATCACCACGATCGATGGATTTGGCCAGTGGCTATTCGGGCTGGAAATACTCAGGAAGCTGCGAGCTACCGGATGAGATGAATCGAGCAGCCGACCTGCAGTTCTTTCCAGGCTTGATCTGCCGTATAGATGGGCGCTTTGAAAATGATGCCCAGCGCCAGGCACGCCCGGTCTCCAAGCGAGAGACCCAGGCTGCGAGTCTGCGCAATCAGACTGCCCGCGAGCTTCGCCTGGTTTACCGTGAATGGTTCAATCGAATAGATCGACCCGGTCGCGTCTTCCCATGCTTCTTCAGGCTTCCATCCCCGTCGAACCAGGACTGCCTGAACTTCCGACAGGTTGACTGTGCTGATCACGGAACGCGCCAGAAATTCGTCTGTGAAGTTGACCGCACCTGTCTCATCAAGCAGGCGGGCCAGCACGGCAGAAGAGTCCAGAACGACCCTATCCATTGCTGCGCTTCGTTAACCATTCCTGCGCTTCATCTTCTTCACGCTTGGCCTCAGCCCGCCTTTCAGCGATCAGGTCGTCCACCAGGTTGACGCCTTGAGGCACCAGTCGGTGCAGCCTGGCGCGAGCTTTTGCCAGGCGACTACTGAAGGTAGAGATTCGGAGTTCGTTATCGATAAGTTCCAGGTTGACGACATCCCCAACTTTGATGCCGACAGCTTCTCTGAAATGCATCGGCAAGACAACGCGACCCTTCTCACTGACCTTGACCCTCACTGGTTCAAAGGTCTGTGTGGTGTCGAGTGTTGCTTCCAGTGACATCACCAACATAGTGAAACCTCGCAAGAAAAGTGGCACGATCAGTGTAGCACAAGTATCTCCACCATTTAATGGGAGAAATGTATTTGGTGGCACTATGATGTATTGTGCCACTTCTACGTTCATGGCGGGGATCCAAGTGCCTGCATGCGAACAGGTGTCCTCGGCCGACCATAACAGCCAGCGAACTGGTATCCTCAGCCTCGATGCTGCTTGAGTTACGTGCAGAAAATTACGCAGTGATCGACCACGCGATTGCGACGCTTGGCCCTGGTCTCAACCTGTTGACCGGGGAAACGGGCGCAGGCAAGTCGATTCTGGTGGACGCGTTGTCGCTGCTCATGGGCGGCAAGGCTTCGTCCGATGTTGTTCGGCACGGTGCTGATAAAGCCGTTGTTGCGTGTGTATTCGAATCGACTCCCGAGGCAGAGGCTATTCTCGAAGCCAACGGTCTGGATGCGGAAGGCTCCGAGATCATCCTGCGACGAGAGATTGTCGTGACCGGTAAGGGGCGCGTGTACGTGAATAACCAGCCGGCGACAGCAAGCGTTCTCCGTCAACTGGCTCCTGAACTTGCATTGGTGCATGCCCAAAGCGAAACACGCTCCGGCTTTGATGCTGAACAGCAGAGACTTTTGCTTGATCGCTATGCAGCCTTGTCGACCGAAATGGTAGGCAATGCCTTCGCTGCGTGGCGAGGAGTGGCGAACCGGCTTGCAGAATTGGAGCGTGACGAGCAGGATCGCCTGCGCATGGCCGATCTGTGGGCCTTCCAGAGCAAAGAGATTGGGTCAGCCGCATTGCAGCCGGGTGAGGACGAGGCACTTGTCGCCGAAAAGCGGGTGCTGAGCAATGCCGAGAAACTCTTTGCCGCGGCGATGACCGCCTATGACCACTTATACGACAGCAGTTCTTCGGCTGAGACCACCTTGCGGGCTGCGCTGAAGAGTGTCGAAGAGATCGCCAAATATGACGCGCGGTTCGTCGAAAGCGTGCAGCAGTTGCAGAGTGCGCGGGCGATTGTCGAAGATGTATCGGCAACGGCGCGCGACTTCGCCGAACACACACAGGCTTCGCCGGACCGGCTGGAAGTTCTCGAAGATCGTCTCGCTCTGATTGACAAGTTGAAGCGGAAATATGGGGCGACGCTCGACGAAGTGATCTTGTATGGCGAGGAGTCGGCGCGGAAACTTGACGAGATCCAGAACCGTGAGCACCATCTGGCTGAGCTCAAGAAGGAACTAGGGCAGGCGGCGCAGGCCTATCGCGTGGTGGCGAAGGAAATCAGCGAGAGTCGCCGGACGGCAGCGAAGCGGCTCGAGAAGGTCGTCGAACAGCAGATTAATGACCTCGCCATGAAGGTAAGGTTCGCCATCAATGTGCGTCCCCAGCAGAACGAGAAACAGTGGGCCGGCCATGGCTGGGATGAAGTCGAGTGCACTATCGCGACCAATGCCGGCGAGCCCATGAAGCCACTCGATGAGATCGCTTCCGGCGGTGAAATGTCGCGTGTGCTGCTGGCACTCAAGGTGAGCGTCGAAGAGGGAGCGTCGAAGGCAAATCGCGGAAAAAAGCGGGCAGCTTTGCCCCGGACATTGGTGTTCGACGAGATCGATATCGGTATCGGCGGCCGCGCAGCCGAAGCCGTGGGACAGAAACTGAAGGCATTATCCCGCGCACAGCAGGTACTGTGTGTGACCCATCTTCCGCAGATTGCTGCATTTGCCGATCACCACTTTGTCGTCGAAAAGCGTGAGGTGCAGGGACGTACGCGGACTTCTGTCCGCATTCTTGGCGAAAACGACCGCCTGGAAGAGATCGCCCGCATGTTGAGCGGGGCGAAGTTGACTGAGGCCTCGCTGAAGAATGCGGAGCAGATGCTGAAATCCTCCGTCGAGGCTTAGCGCTGCAAATTGCAGAGGCGAGCACATTCCCGGAGCGATGAAGGTGTGCGCTGGCTAGCTGGTCGCTGACGGGCTTGGCTTTGCAGGTGACAGGCACGTCCTCGCTGTGGCATCCGGGAAATGGAACCGGTATACTACATGATGTGACAACACTTGCGATTAACCCTCTAGCGTCCACGTCGACCTCCGGTTTTCCCGCGGATGATGATGCCAGATCAACAGCAGTGAAGAAGCGAGTCCTTCTGCTCAAGCCGCGCGGCTTCTGCGCTGGTGTGGTGCGCGCGATCGATATCGTGAATATTGCTCTTGATGCCTACGGCGCGCCCATCTATGTGCGCAAGGAGATTGTGCATAACAGCTTTGTGGTGAATGAGCTGGCTGAGAAGGGCGCAATCTTTGTCGACGAGATACAGGATGTACCAGCCGGTGCGCGCGTGATCTACTCGGCGCACGGTGTTTCGCCGGAAGTGCGGCAGCACAGCAAGGACCGGCAGTTGCGCGTGATCGACGCGACCTGTCCACTGGTTACGAAGGTCCACGTGGAAGCAGTCAAATTCGCCAAGATGGGCTATTCGCTGGTCCTGATTGGTCACCGTGATCATGACGAAATCGAGGGCACGCTTGGCGAAGCGCCCGATGTCACACAGGTGGTCTCGACCGCGGAAGAAGTCGCCACCCTTGAAGTTCCGGATCCGAACCGGCTAGCCTACCTGACGCAGACGACTCTCAGCCTTGACGAAGCGCGGGACATTATCCAGGCACTGAAAGCCAAGTTTCCGAACATTGTTGGACCGCACTCGCAGGACATTTGCTACGCAACAGAGAACCGCCAGGTGGCGGTCAAAAACGTTGCGCATAATGCTGACCTTGTTCT
Source organism: Acidobacteriaceae bacterium (assembly GCA_963692885.1). Taxonomy (GTDB): domain Bacteria; phylum Acidobacteriota; class Terriglobia; order Terriglobales; family Acidobacteriaceae. The sequence goes on along the minus strand of OY843586.1, from coordinate 3,272,481 downwards.
GGTTGTCGGGTCAAACAACAGTTCCAATTCAAACCGTCTTGTTGAGGTCTCGCAGAATCTAAGTACTAAAGCGTTCCTCATCGACAACTTCAAGGCGATCGATGCAGGGTGGCTCGATGGTGTGAACACGGTGGCCGTTACGGCTGGCGCCTCCGCTCCCGAGGTGCTGGTAGCAGAGGTGGTGCAGTACCTGCGGGAACGTGGCTTTGATGGAGTAGAAGAAGTAGAAGTGATGCCGGAGAATGTGAGATTTGGGCTGCCTCCGGAGATTGTGCGTGCGATTGCACCAGCTGCAGGCGCCACGTCGATTGCGGGCTGAAGGCTGTTTGGGCATCGGCTCGGGCCGGAAGCGGTTAATTCAAGCATGGAAGGCACACTCCCTCGGATGAAGCAAGCGAACGCAGGAGAGTCACCCGCGGTACCCAGGTTTGGCCGGCTGGATGTAGGGCTTGACCAGGTCAATGACGCGATCGAACGCTCCCAGGATCACATTTTTTCGTTGCAGGAAGCAGATGGGTTCTGGTGCGGCGAGCTCGAAGCAGACGCCATGCTGGAAGCCGACTACATCTTTGCGCATATCCTGTTAGGCACGGGCGATCCGGGAAAGATGGGCAGGGCGCTGAACGAGATATTCCGTTACCAGCTGGAAGACGGCAGCTGGAGTATCTATCCCGGCGGTCCCGGGAATGTGTCTCTCGCCGTCAAGTGCTACTTCGCGGGCAAGCTGATGGGCATGTCGCCGGATCACCCGGCAATGACGAAGGCGCGCACCTGGATACTGGCACATGGCGGCGTCGTCGAATGCAATACGTTCACCAAGATTTATCTGTGCTCCCTGGGGCAATACGAATACGACGCAGTGCCGGCGGTTCCGCCTGAGATCGTCCTGTTCCCCAAGTGGTGCTACTTCAATATCTATGAGATTTCGGCGTGGTCGCGGGCGATTCTTGTGCCTTTGTCAATTGCCTACGCGAAGAAGCCATTCAAGAAGATTCCGCAGGAGCATGGCATTGACGAGTTATTCGTCGGTGGTCGCGAGAACGCGAATCTGCATCTGCGATGGGACAAGAAGCTCATCAGCTGGCGAAACTTCTTCCTCTTCTGCGATCGGGTGGCACACCTTTCGGAGAGGGTTCACATCCGGCCGCTGCGGCGCGTAGCCCTGAAAAAGGCCGAAAAGTGGATGCTCGAGCGCTTCGAGATGAGCGATGGCCTGGGCGCGATCTATCCCGCCATGCTCAACGCCATCATTGCACTTCTGTGCCTCGGCTATTCAAAAGATGACCCGCAGGTCATCCGCGCAATCGATGAATTCGAGAAGCTGGGCATCGATGAACCAATGGGTACGGCCGACTATCCAGTCCCGACCTTCCGCATGCAGCCTTGCGTTTCTCCAGTATGGGATACAGCACAGGCAGTGTTCGCGCTGGGTGAGTCCGGAATTTCACGGACCGATCCTCGCCTGTTGAAAGCCGTCGACTGGATGCTTTCAAAGGAAGTCCGTCATAAAGGCGATTGGGCCGTTACCGTGCGCAATGCGGAGCCGGGTGGCTGGTACTTCGAGCATAACAATGAGTTTTACCCGGATACTGATGATTCTGCGCAGGTTCTGCTGGCGCTGAACAAGGTTGACAACCCACGCGAGCGATATCAGTATGACGTTTCACGCCGGGCAATCGATTGGGTCATGGCGATGCAGTGCCGCAATGGCGGCTGGGCGAGCTTCGACAAAGACAATACCAAGATGATCTTCCAGTACATTCCGTTTGCGGATCACAACGCAATGCTGGATCCGCCGACGGTTGATATCACCGGGCGCATCCTCGAAATGCTGGCGACGTATGGTTACACCATCAAGGACAAGCGCATCGAAAAGGCCATCAAGTTCATCTGGGATGAACAGGAATCCGACGGTAGCTGGTTCGGTCGCTGGGGCGTGAATTATCTCTACGGCACATTCCTGGTGCTGCGGGGCCTTGAAGCCATAGGTGTATGGAACCACGAGCCACAAATCCAGCAGGCGGCAGAGTGGATCCGCATGGTGCAGAACGCAGACGGCGGCTGGGGCGAGACCTGCGGCAGTTATGACGATCCGAACCTGCGTGGCGTCGGCGTAAGCACGCCCTCTCAGACGGCCTGGGCGATCCTGGGACTGCTCGCTGCCGGTGACAACCGCAGTGACTCGGTTGCGAAGGGCGTCCGTTGGCTGCTGGAACGGCAAAGGCATGATGGCAGCTGGGACGAGACCATGGGCGAAGGCGCGACGCGACAGGCCATCATCACCGGCACGGGCTTTCCGCGAGTGTTTTACCTGGCGTATCACGGATACCGTGACTACTTCCCCCTGCTCGCATTGAGTACATATCGCAGGACTGCTGATCGGGTTTAGCGGCAGCAGCTGTACTGATTAGAGTTAGCACCTGCACAGACAGAGTTAAAGATTAGAGGAGATGAGACGCATGGCAGTACCAATCTCGCAGATGTGGACCGTAGCGACGTACGTGTTGAAGCAGCGTCTCTCCGGGCGTGACAAATACCCGCTCGTCCTGATGCTTGAGCCTTTGTTCCGCTGCAACCTGGCGTGCGCCGGCTGCGGCAAAATCCAATATCCCGCGCACATCCTGAAACAGGAACTGACGCCCGAAGAATGCTTCGCCGCAGTGGATGAATGTGGCGCCCCGATGGTTTCGATCCCGGGCGGTGAGCCGCTGCTGCATCCCCGTATCAACGAGATTGTCGATGGCCTGGTTGCGCGTAAAAAGTACATCTACCTGTGCACCAACGCATTGCTGCTGAAAGAAAAGATCGCGAATTTCAAGCCGAGCAAGTATCTGACGTTCTCTGTCCACCTTGATGGACAGCGTGAGCATCACGACCTGTCGGTCTGCCGCGAAGGCGGGTACGACCAGGCAGTCGAGGGCATACGTGAGGCAGTCAAGCGTGGCTTCCGTGTTACGACCAATACGACGCTCTTTGACGGGACTGATCCGAACAGTGTCCGAGCCTTCTTCGATGAAGTAATGTCGATGGGCGTTGAAGGCATGGTGCTGTCGCCTGGCTATACCTACGATAAAGCGCCTGACCAGAAACATTTCATGGGCCGCGCCCGGTCGCGGCGGCTGTTCCGCGCCATCCTTTCGAACCGTAAAAAGGAGTGGAAGTTCAATATGTCGCCGCTTTTCCTCGAGTTCCTGATGGGCAAGCGCGACTACCAGTGCACACCTTGGGGATCGCCTGCATACAACGTCTTTGGCTGGCAGAAGCCCTGCTACCTGCTGCAGGATGGCTACGCCGACAGTTATCAGGAATTGCTGGCAACGACGGACTGGAAGAATTACGGCACTGAATCAGGCAATCCAAAGTGCGCCAACTGCATGGTCAGCTGCGGCTATGAGCCGACCACGGTGAACCATGGATTTGGTTCGCTGAGCGGCTTCATGGGTATGGTTAAAGCCACGCTCTTTCATAAATATGAAGACCGCGGCGCACTCGACCTGCTGAACCAGCCAATCGAAACGCGTCATGCGCCACTGGTGCAAGTGGAGACAAAGGTCTCGAGCAAGGAGACGGTCGGCGTATGACGACAACGGCGCATGAAATACCTAAAGAGCAGGCCGACACTCTCGAGGTTGCGGAAGGCTTTGAGCATGAGAATCTTGAAGGCTGGGTACCAGCGTTAGCCTCTCCGGAAGAGATACGTGAAGCCCTCGAAAAGGCATTCGACTATCGCGGCGACGTGACCATCACACGCAAAGACGGCAGTATCATCGATGGCTACGTATTTGATCGCCGCACGGGCAATACGCTCGAGGATTCGGCTGTGCGTGTGATCCCGGCAAAAGAGCGCACCCGGCTGTCCATTCCTTACAGCGAGATTGCCGGATTGAAGTTCTCCGGTCGTGACACGGCTGCCGGCAAGAGCTTCGAAGCATGGATGAAGAAGTACTGGGAAAAGAAGGCAGCGGGCGAGAAGAACATCGGAATTGAAGCAGAAGCTCTCGACTAAACCGGGCATCACGCCTGTTATTTCTCCTCCAGGCGACTACCTAACGTCACATAGTCAGCAAGGCGCGGCATGAAGGTGTTTCTGACCGGATCGACTGGGTTTGTCGGTGGCCATGTCGCGCGCCAGTTCGCAGCGAGTGGCGCCGAACTACGCCTCCTCATCCGCAAGACCAGCAAACTCGATAATCTTGAAAACCTGCCGGGCGAGCGTGTCACAGGCGACCTGCGCGAGCCTGAGCAACTACGCACAGCGATTGCCGGCTGCGAGGTCGTGGCCCATGTTGCAGCAGACTACCGTCTGTGGGTGCGCAACCCCGCCGCGATGATTGCCGCCAACGTGAACGGCACGCGTGACCTGCTGCGCATCTCCCGCGAAGAAAAAGTTCGCCGGGTCGTCTACACCTCGAGCGTCGCGACCATGGGCTTCAAGAGTGACGGCACGATCGTCGACGAGCAGACACCAGTTTTCCTGACGGACATGATCGGCCACTACAAGCGTTCGAAGTACCTGGCAGAGCAGGAAGCGTTGAAAGCCGCCGCAGATGGGCAGGAGGTCATGATTCTGAATCCCACCAGTCCGATCGGCTCGCATGACCTGAAGCCGACGCCTACCGGCCAGATCATCGTCGATTTTCTGAACAGGCGGTTTCCGGCCTACATGGATACAGGCTTGAACCTGGTCGATGTGCACGAGGTCGCGCGCATCCATGTCGCGGCTACGGATACCGGGCGGCCAGGGCAGAGGTATATCCTGGGCGGCGAGAACCTGACCCTGAAACAGATTCTCGACAAGATGTCTGCGATCACCGGGCTGCCTTCGCCGACCATGAGAGTGCCGCATGCAGTGGCCATGGCCTTCGCCTATTTCGATGAGACGCTGAAGGGCCGGATCCTGGGCAGGGAACCGCGGGCGACGGTCGAGTCCGTACGCATGGGGAAGAAGAAAATGTACGCATCTTCCGCAAAGGCCGAACGGGATCTCGGCTTTAAAATAATGCCGGTGTACAGTGCGCTGCGTTCTGCCATTGAATGGTTTCGCGCGCACGGCTATGCGCCTTCTGGTACTTCACCTTCTGGTACTTCGCCTTCCGGTACTTCATCTTCTGGACACACGCCATCATCATGACCACACCCGCAACCAGGAAGATCGCGATCATCGCTGCGCTGGCCGGCGAACTCAAGCCGCTGGTGCAGGGCTGGGGGCGTACTGACGTCGATGGCGGGGTCGTCTATCGAAGCAGACTGGAGGAAGTCGAACTGATCGCGGTGCATTGCGGGATTGGTCGAGAGCCGGCGGCGCGTGCCTGCCAAATTGCGTTTGAAGGCGGTAAACCGGATGCACTGGTTTCGATCGGGTGGGCCGGTGCACTCTCATGTGGCATGAAGCCGGGCCTGTCTCACACAGTGCACCAGGTGGTCGACGCTTCCACCGGTGAGCGCTACCAGACAGCCGCAGCTAAGGACGGCCCTGCCGAGATTCGCCTCGTTACCACCAAACGCATCGCGATGAAGGCTGACAAGCGCCCACTATGGGACAGCTATGAAGCAGTGCTCGTTGATATGGAAGCCGCCACAGTGGCGAGACTTGCGCGGGTGCATGACATTCCCTTCTACTGTTTGAAGGCAGTATCGGATGAGACCACCGAAATACTGCCGGACATGAATCCATACCTGACGCGGTCAGGCGAGTTCAGGATGGCGGCTTTTGTCGCGAGTGTGACGGCGCGGCCAAAATACTGGCCGGCCTTGATGAGGATGGGGAAGAACAGCAGCAGCGGTGCCGTTGCCCTTGCGGCAGGCGTAAAGGCGCTGGTGCACGAGATCGAATATGCAGACACTAAGCAGAGAGTCTGAAGAAAGCGCTTCAGCTGTCAAGGTTCCTGGGACGATGCAGGCTGCGGTCTATCGCGGCATTGATGACGTACGTCTCGAGACATTGCCAGTGCCGGCGATCGGCGCTGGTGAAATACTCATCCGGGTCGCAACCTGCGGCATCTGCGGTACCGATTTGAAGAAGGTACACACCGGCTCGCACTCGGCCCCGCGCATCTTCGGCCATGAGACGGCCGGGACAGTCGCGGCCATTGGCGAAGGGGTCAGGACATTCAAAATCGGGGACCGGGTAATGGTGTTTCATCACATCCCCTGCGGCCACTGCTACTACTGTCGCAAGAAAACTTTTGCGCAGTGTCCCGTCTATAAAAAGGTCGGTGTCACCGCAGGTTTTGAGCCATCAGGCGGCGGTTATGCCGAGTACGTGCGCGCCATGGATTGGATTGTTGAGCGTGGTGTAGTGAAAATTCCCGATGACATTCCGTTCGAGCAGGCTGCCTTTATCGAGCCGCTGAATACCTGCCTCAAAGCAGTGCTGAATCTGAAACTTGAGGCGGATGAAACGGTGCTGGTGATCGGTCAGGGACCCATTGGGATCCTGCTGGCCTCTCTTGCGCTGCGCTCCGGCGCGAAAGTTCTCACGTCGGATCTCTATCCTGACCGGCACAAATTAGCGGCTGAGTTTGGTCTGCGCTTTCCAATCGATGCTTCACGTGAGGATGTCGTCGCAGCAGCGCACGCGGCCAGTGACGGCCGCGGTGCAGACGCAGTCATTCTCGCAGTGGGTGGCGATGCTTTGATCAGGGTTGCGATGGATGCTGCCCGGCCCGGCGGTCGCATACTGTTGTTTGCGCAGACGCAGCGGGGCTCGGCCACGATTGATCCGGCAGCAGTGTGCGTAGACGAGAAAACGCTTATGGGGTCATACAGTGCGTCGGTCGATGTGCAGGATGAGGGCGTGCAACTGGCATTCGACGGCTATCGCAACGGCTATGATTTAACTAAGCTGGTTTCGCATCGTTTTCCGCTGCAGCGCGCAGCGGAAGCGATCGAATTTGCTTCGCATCCCCGTGCAGATTCGATGAAGATCATGATTGAGGCCGAGTAGCTGCGAACGAATATGCCAATGGCAACAACGACAATCGCGCCAGCTTCGTCCGCCAGCAACGAGCAGCTGCTTGCGGCAGGATGGGCGGCTTTGCCCGCTGCCTATCGCATGCCGGCGAGTGCGCCGACGCTTGAAGAAGCGCGGATCTATTGCAAAAATCTCACCGAATCCCATTACGAAAACTTCACGGTCGCGTCGTGGTTCCTGCCTGCGCGGCTGCGGCCCCATTTCAACAGCATCTACGCCTATTGCCGGATATCGGATGACCTGGGCGACGAAGTCGGTGACACGCAGCAGTCTCTGGCTTTATTGGATTACTGGGCGCAGCAACTGAATGACTGCTATGCCGGAATTACACGGCATCCCGTATTTGTAGCACTGTCTGAGACGATTCGGACATGTGAGATCCCGAAGGAGCCATTCGCAGATCTGCTGGTCGCATTCAAACAGGACCAGGTCGTCACTCGCTATGAGACACGCGACGAACTGATCGACTACTGCCGCAATTCCGCTAACCCTGTAGGCCGGCTTGTACTGTATGCGTGCGGCTATCGCGACGCCGAACGATTTGTTCTGTCCGACCACACCTGCACTGCACTGCAACTTGCCAATTTCTGGCAGGACGTCTCCGTTGATTGGAAGAAGGATCGCGTCTACATTCCGCAGGAAGACCTGCGGAGATTTGGTCTGACTGACACCGTCATGACAGGCAGCGTGGCGGACGATCATTTTCGTGCATTGATCAAGGATGAAGTGAAATGGACGCGAGCGCTGTTCGCCGCCGGCATGCCGCTGATCAGCATGGTCGATCAGGATTTGGCGCTCGATCTCGACCTGTTCTCGCGCGGAGGCCTTGAAATTCTTTCAGCCATCGAGAAGCAGAAATATGATGTGCTGACAAGCAGACCATCATTATCGAAGGGACGCAAAATGGCGCTGATGTGTAGAGCGCTCGCGACCAAGTTTGTGCCTGGAATGAGTCGTGGTACCCGTGCCATGAAGGGTGACAGGAGTGTGGGATGACCAGCGAGACGCAGGATCGCCTACTAGACGCAGTGCAGGATCCACTGCTCGAGACTGTAGCGCCCGTTCTCGTCGACGTGAGCGTAGCCGAGTCATATGCGGCCTGCCGCGAGATCGCCAAACGCGAGGCGAAGAATTTCTACTACTCTTTTGTAGCTCTGCCGAAACACAAGTCGGATGCAATGTGCGCGGTCTATGCTTTCATGCGCAAAGCCGATGACCTCTCGGACGACGAGTCAAAGCCCCACGCCCGACGGCGGGAAGAATTGTCAGCATGGGTCGACGATTGGCATCGTGCAGAGCAGGGTGGGCCAGCGACGGACATCGTTTTCCCGGCGCTCCTGGATGCTAAAGTACGTTTCGGAATCACGTCACAGTTATTGGATCAATTGATCGCCGGTACCGCCATGGATCTCGAAACACCGGTCCGGCCAGCCGGATACTTCGATACCTACCAGAGCTTCGACCAGCTTTACCGGTACTGCTACCTGGTGGCATCTGTTGTCGGGCTGGTCTGTATACGGATTTTTGGCTACAGCGATCTACGGGCAGAGAAGCTCGCAGAGCAGACCGGCATAGCCTTCCAGTTGACCAATATTCTGCGCGACGTGAAAGAGGATGCCGAACGCGGCCGTATCTATTTACCGCTCGAGCAGCTGGCCCGCTACGACGTCTCTGTCGAACAGATCGCGATGCTCGCCCGGTCGAGTGGTAAGGCGCAGCAGCACCACAAGGCAATGCTGGCTGAGACTTCGCAGCAGGCAGAGCGCTACTACCAGGCTGCCAATGAACTGCTGACGCTCATCGAACCGGACAGCCGCCCCGCCCTGTGGGTGCTTGTCACCATCTATCACCGGCTGCTGCTGCGTATCGAAAGTAAAGACTACGATGTGTTCTCCGAGCGAGTGAGCGTGCCGGCATTCGAAAAGGTCTCTGTACTTGTGCAGGGAATGCTGAAGATCGTCTGGTACCGGCTCGCGTTCTGGAAACGCCTTTCGAGCAGACGCGCGTGAGCGCAAAAGACAATCCATCGCGGCCGATCAAAGATGTAGTTGTCGTGGGAGCAGGCGTGGCCGGCCTTGCGGCGGCAACTGCGTTATGCGACGCCGGCCATAAGGTAACTGTGATTGAGCGCAAACCCTTCGTTGGTGGCCGGGCGTCGTCTTACGAGCATCCCGCCCTGCATGAAGTAATTGATTGCCAGCATGTTCTGCTGGGTTGCTGCACAAACCTGATTGATCTGCTCGATCGGGTCGGGGCAAGCAGTGCGATCCGCTGGTATGACACCATTTCGTTCCTTGAGCCAGGCGGCCGACTGAGTGAGATCACGCCCTCGGCGCTGCCACCGCCACTGCATACATCCGCAAGCTTTCTGCGCGCGAAAATGCTCGACATACGCGACAAACTCGGTATCGCCCGCGGCATGGCAGAGTTCTTGCAAGGTATGCCGGCGGATGACAGTGAGAGCGTGGCCAGCTGGCTTGCTCGTTCCGGCCAGACAGAGCGGGCGATCCGTCACTTTTGGGAGCCAACGCTGATCGTGACGCTCAACGACACGATGGCTAACTGCTCGCTGCGCTATGCAGCAAAAGTTTTTAGGGAGCTGTTCTTAAAGACCAGTACCGGCAGCCGTCTCGGCATTCCGAAGGTGCCGCTCGGCGAGCTGTATGCGCACGCGGCCGCGCATCTCCGCGAACGAGGGAGTATTGTTCACGAGCGGGTGAGTGTGAATCGCGTTAGTCGGATGGAAGACGGGCGCTGGTGTGTTGGTGCAGATAACTTGAGCTACGAAGCCGATGCTGTTGTGCTGGCGCTTTCTGTTGACCAGGTGGCGAAGATTTCCATCCCAAACGAATCAGAAGCACTCGACCCAAAGTTGCAGAACTTCGTGACGTCGCCTTACATCACCACCCACCTCTGGTTTGAAGAGCCCTTCACTGACCTGCATCATGCCGCTCTCCTCGACTCCAAGTATCAGTGGCTATTTCATAAATCCAGAATCCGAGACTGGCCTGCCGAGCGGGGCAGTTATGTTGAACTGGTCATCGGCGGCTCGCGTGACCTTTTGCCGGCAGGGCGGGCAGAACTGGTGCAGCTTGCGCTTGATGAACTAGCGTTGTTCTTTCCCCAATCGCGTCGCGCGAAGCTGGTGAAATCGGGTGTGTTGAAAGAAGCGCGCGCGACCTTTTCGGTCACGCCCGGTATGGATGCGAATCGGCCTGCACAGAAAACACCATGCCCGGGCATCTTCCTGGCAGGCGACTGGACTGCCACAGACTGGCCTTCGACCATGGAAGGCGCGGCGCGTAGTGGCTACCTGGCAGCTGAAGCACTGGTTGCCTCTTCCGGCAGCAATGCTGTGTTCCTCGTCCCCGATCTTGCGCCTGCCGGCCTGATGCGTCTTCTCCCACAATAATCCGCCGGAATTGTTGGCGATGCCCAACAAAACGTCCGCTGTGTGACGATACCTTGGTTGGCAGCATCGAATGTAGGCGAGGTGTAAATGGAGTATCAGGCAATCGAGAATTACGCGGCAATCGGCAATATGAAGTCGCTCGCGCTGGTAGGCAAACAGGGTTCGATCGATTTCCTGTGCTTCCCTTATTTCGATTCTCCGTCTATTTTTGCCGCACTGCTCGATCCCGACCAGGGCGGTTACTTTTGTATTCGCCCCAAGCTTGACGGCAGAAATACCAAGCAGCTTTATCTGCCCGACACCAATGTGATTCTTACGCGCTTTCTTGCAGAAGACGGCCTGGCTGAATTGACTGACTTTATGCCGGTAACCCCGGCCGGTGGCCCGAACCAGGTGGTGCGTATGGTGAAGGTAATTAAGGGTGAAGTCGAGTTTCAGATGGATTGCTTCCCTCGCTTCAATTATGCGCGGACGCCGCACACCACGGAAATCTCGGACGAAGGCAGGCTGGCGATCTTTACGCCCGCGCTGGACGAAGAACATACCAGTGACAGGGATAAAGATCGGGCGAGCCACTGGAAACGGTCACTTCTTCTCCAGTCGAATGTGCCACTGGCCTCAGACAAGGACGGCGTCATTGCTGTGTTCACGCTCAAAGCAGGAGAGACAGCATACTTTCTATTCGAAATGCGCCGTCCAGACCATCCCATCGACAAACTGAATCCTGATGAAGTGGAAGCGTGCTTCAAGGCGACGCTGGCGTACTGGAGAGACTGGTCAAGCCATTCCAAGTACAAGGGCCGCTGGCGAGAACTGGTGAATCGTTCGGGGCTGGTGTTGAAACTGATGACCAGTCAGAAGTTCGGCTCTGTGATTGCCGCGCCCACCTTCGGCCTGCCGGAGGCCATTGGCGGCGACCGCAACTGGGACTATCGGTTTACCTGGCTGCGTGACTCTGCCTTCACCCTGTACGCATTCATGCGGCTTGGTTACACCGAGGAAGCAGAGTGCTTTCGCAACTGGTTGAAGGAGCGTTTCAACACAGATACGGAGCACGGTCCGCTGCAGGTGCTGTACGGCCTTGATGGCCGGCAGGAAACCCCGGAGGAAGAACTGCCGCATCTGCGAGGCTACCGGGATTCCCGGCCAGTGCGCATCGGCAATGCTGCGTATGGCCAGCTGCAACTGGATATTTATGGCGAGATGTTCGATGCACTTTACCTGTCCAACAAGTACGGTAATGCTATCCCTCACCGGGGATGGGTGAAGATGAAGGAAGTGCTTGCGTGGCTGGCAGAGAACTGGAATCGTCCCGACGAAGGCATCTGGGAAGTGCGTGGCGGCCGCAGGCATTTCCTTCATTCACGATTGATGTGCTGGGTGGCCTTTGACCGTGCTGTCCGACTGGGAGCGAAGCGGTCGCTTGCCGGACCGTTCGGCTGGATGGAAGACGCCCGGGATGCCATCACCGAAGATATCTACGCGAATTTCTGGAACGAAAAGCTGGGAGCGTTTGTCCAGTCCAAGGGCAGTGAGACACTTGATGCGGCCGCACTGCTGATGCCGCTGGTGCGCTTCTGCAGCGCCACCGATGACCAGTTTGTGTCCACTCTGAACGCGATTGAAAAAGATCTCACGATCGATACGCTCGTTTACCGTTACAAGAATGAAGCCACGCTTGAAGGCCTTAACGGGAAAGAGGGTGGCTTCACTGCCTGCACCTTCTGGTATATCGAGTGCCTTGCGCGCGCCCACCAGGTAGAAAAGGCGCGGCTGCTTTTTGAGAAGATGATGGGCTACGCGAACCATGTCGGTCTTTACTCGGAAGAACTGGGTCCAAGCGGCCAGCATCTCGGGAACTTCCCGCAGGCCCTTACCCACCTGGCGTTCATCAGTGCGGCGACATACCTGGATCGTGCGCTGTCAGGTCAAGCGCAGGGCGAGTGGAGCTGAGCTAACGCTTCAACAGAACGACGCCGCAGCATACCAGGATGGCAGCGATCCAACGCCGGGTGTCCACCCGTTCTTTCAGGAACAGCTTGGCTGCCGCGGCATTGCTGACGAAAGTGAGCGAGCCGGTTGCAGGCGCAACCAGGCTTACATCTGCGTGGCTGAGCGTGAACAGCAGCGAAAAAAAACTGAGCGTCATTGACAGTACACCAATCACGAAATGCGCATTGGTCATTACGGCCAGTATGGTTCGAGGTAGGCCGCGCTCTGCTTTCAGTGTGTCCAGGTCGCCGAGCTGGCGCATGGACGATGCTGTCATCACGTCGCCCGTCGTCGCAGTCAGCACGACCATGGCAATACCGGCTATCGCAATGGCGGGGGTGGGCATCAGTGTTGCCCCACATGTTCTGTTGCATCTTCGGGGAGAGCCGGGTCTTTCGGCACCTCGGTATAAGACGGCCCCTGCGTCACAAAGCCGACACCAGCCGTAATCACCAGCACGCCAATCCATCGCGATAACGACACATGCTCATGCAGCCAGAATCGTGAGAGCAGTGCCACGATCACGTAGCCGAAAGATGTAGCGGGGAGGACGAAGGTCAGATCTGCCCATGAAAGAGCAGTGAGGTAGGAAGCGAAGAAGCCGAGCAGCAGTACGATCCCGATCGCGACCCATGGTGTGCGAATGGCGGCGATCAGGGTACCGAGATGCATCAAGGAGACCGGACCAACACGCTTCATGCCCACGCTGAGGCACGTGTCGCCACATGCCGAACACAACATCACCACCACGAGAATGATCCAGCGCCGAAATGTCATGGTGGACTTGTGCATGGCAGGGGAATCCAAAGAAAAGCGGCCAGTCTGCCTGGCCGCTTTGTTTGATGCTTGAGAAGAACTTGCGTTGCGGGGAGTGGGTTATGCTCCGACGTTCGCCGTGGTGATGGCATCGGCGACTTCGCGCTTCTTCTTCGCGACGACCTTATTGCGTTGTGAGCGCAACTTCATGAACGAAACCGATTCATGATAAAGACGCTTGAGGTCGCGGTTGATGATGGCCTTGCTGACCACACGCCACGCTGCCTTTGGACGGAAATAGTATTCGTCGTAGAAGCGATGGACCATCTCGAGCACGTACTCGGTCGGCAGACCGGGATACTCGATGTGGGCAAGCTGGTGACCTTCTTCGTCGACCATGGCGCCGTTGTTCACGATGAAGCCGTTCTCTTTGGCGTAATCGTAGAACTCGGTGCCAGGGTACGCGTGGGCGATCGAAACCTGGATCGTCTCGACATCGAGTTGCTTGGCGAAGTTGATCGTGTTGCGAATCGATTCCTTGGTTTCGCCCGGTAGACCGAGAATGAAGTCGCCATGAATGGTAAGGCCGAGATCGTGGCAATCCTTGGTGAACGCGCGGGCACGTTCGACAGTGGCGCCCTTCTTGATGTTCTTCAGGATCTGCGGATCGCCTGATTCAAATCCAACGATAAGCAGGCGACAGCCGGCCTCACGCATGGCCTTCAGCGTGTCGCGGTCGGTGGTGACGCGTGATGTGCAGGACCAGGTGAGCTTGAGCGGCTTAAGCTTTTCGCAAAGCTCGATCGTCCGCGCCTTCTGAATATTGAAAGTGTCGTCATCGAAGAAGAACTCTTTTACTTCGGGGAAGATCTCTTTCGCGTGTGCCATCTCGGCAGCAACGTCATCGGTCGAACGCTTGCGCCATGCATGACCGGAGAGGGTCTGCGGCCAGAGGCAGAAGGTGCACTGTGCCGGGCATCCGCGGGTCGAGTAGAGCGAGACATACGGGTGCAGCAGGAAGGGCACGTTGTACTTGGTCACGTCTACATCGCGCTTGTAGATATCAGTCGCCCACGGCATGTCAGGCTTATCGAGTTTCTCGACCTGCGGACGATCCGGGTTATGAATGATCTTGCCTTCCGCATTGCGGAAGCTGATGCCGAGGATGTCTTCGCGCGGACTGCCGTTGGCATACTCCACGACGGAGTAATCAAACTCGCGGCGGCAGACGAAATCAAGCACCTCGCACTCATTCAGCGCCTTGTCCGGAGACGTGGTGACTGGCGGTCCGACAAAAGCAATCTTGATGCGCAGGTTGGCCTTCTTGATGGCCTCGGCCAGGCGCTGATCGCCGGTCCAGCCGGGCGTGCTCGTGAAGAGAACGAGGAAGTCGTAATCCTTGGCAATCTCAATCGTCTCGGTCGCAGAGACGTGATGGGGCGGCGCATCCAGGAGCCGCGAACCCTCAAGCATGCCCGCAGGATAGGTCAGCCAGACGGGATACCAGTAGGACTCAATTTCACGTGTGGCAGGCCAACGAGAGCTGGCGCCACCATCAAAGTTTTCAAAAGACGGCGGGTTCAGGAACAGCGTTTTTAATGGCATGGCGTATATCAAAGTGTAACAGTTTCGACCGGTCTCTGCGCCTGTCGGGGCTTGCTAAACCAGGTAACTTTGCCTCATTTAAAGTGCAAATTAAAGTGCACCTAAGGCTTGCTGGATTGCATCGCCCAGGTGACCATCTGGCCGTTGGCGCGCAGTAGATTGAGTTCGGCCTGGAGCAGCTGGAACTTTGCGTCGAGCGCATCCACTGTGTATCGGCGCTCGTCAATCCTGGCCAGTTGCTGCTCTTTCGGCGTCACTGGCGGAGCGCCGGGCCGGCCCGTGCCGTTCTGCATCTGCAGGGTGGCGGCGTCCAGCTGGTCCTGTGCCAGTTCATGCTGCAGTTCGGCTACTTTCTGCTGTGCCGCCAGTGTCCGCAGGTTCTTCGAGAGCTCCAGTTTCTGCTCAGTCTCCATGTTGCGCTGTTGTTCGGCCTGCGCGGTCGCATGCACTGCGTCGGCAGCCGAGCCGCGGGCATGGTCACGGCGTGCCTCATCGAAGATCGGGACAGTGATATTCACGCCGACATCGAAGTTGTTGTGCTGGAAGCGCAGGTAATACGACTGATAGTTGTTGAATTCGGCGAAACGGCTATATTGCGCGCCCATGGCAAATGTCGGACGAAAATTCTGCCGGGAGTCGCCGAAAGCCACGTATTGCTTGGACTTGGCCGACGCAAAGGCCGCCTGCAGGCCTGAACTCTGGTGAACGGTCCCGGTCAGCTGAGCGTCAGACGGGGCTGCCGGAATACTCGACGGATCCGGCGCGATTGAACCCGGCGGCAGACCAGTCAGGTTAGCGAGTTTTTCAGCAAGCACATCGGCATGGCCTTCGAGTTGAATCAGCCGCAGTTCGAGGCGGGCATTGGTGAGGCGCGCCTGTGTCTCATCCACATGACTATCGAGGCCTGCGGCAAAGCGCTCCTCCTCGATCCGGATAAGGTGTTCGCCCAGCGCCTGCTGGTCTCGCAGTGCCGCGAGTTCCTGTGTATCGGTGCTTAGCTCGATGTAATCCGTTGCTGCTTCCAGGGCGACTTTTTCGCGGGTATCCACCAGTGAAAAGCGAGCTGCGTCGGTGGCCAGGCGCGCGGAGCGGATATAGTCCGGCTGCGAAAAGGAGAAAACCAGCGAGTTGGACTGGGCGCTCGCGACCGAAGGCTGGCCGACCGGGAAGCCGTAGGAATAACCGATGTTCGACGAGAAGGCGAAGTTGGGCAGGTAAGCATCGCGCTGCTCGGCAAGTCCGGCAGCCGCGTGTTTAATGTCTGATTCTGCCATGTGAATTTCGGGTGAGTTGCGCAGCGCCAGATCGACGACTGTACTGAGAGACACGCCCCCGTGCTCAGGAGTCTGTGCTCTAGCCCGAGTTGCAGCCAGGACCAAGGCGCACGCTGTTATGGCCAGAACCGAACGCCCCCCGCATATCTGTCGCGAGTTCGACTTTGCGCTGATGATACCGATCGCTTTGTTCGTTCGCGTCACGCCTTGTGCCAACCGGTCATTTATTGGATTACGCGTATGGGTACGCCCTCAGCAAGAGGCTCGCCGTTGGTCGTGCCGAGGGCCACTTCGTCGCCCTCATTCAACCCGGAGAGGATCTGCTCATATGCCAGGTTGATCGCGCCGGTCTTCACGTCTTTCCGGCGGATGGAATTGCCATGCACCAGGAAAACATAATCGATCCCTGCCTCACGATGCACTGCGTCGCGTGGAACGCTCATCACGTTTCTTACATCCTGGGTCGTCACTTTGACAGTCACATTTGCATTCGGCGGAAGAGTCTGGTCAGAGTGGTCGATACTGATCAGCGTCTCGCCGACATTCCGCGTGGTGTAGCTGATGATCGTCGATGGCAATGCAATCACATGGCCGCTCCACAAGTGCGAGGGCTTGGCGTCCCACTGGATACTGGCTTCCTGGCCAACGGCGAGCGCGCCAATATCCGGCTCGTCAAAATAAGCGCGGACCTGCAGCTTCGAGAGGTCCGCCATCTGCAAGAGCAACTGGCCCTGCTGCACAAACTCTGTCTGCGAAACGGGAAGCGAATAAACGGTACCAGCAAAGGGCGCGCGCACGTTCGATTGTTGGACCACTGCCTGCGCTGCCTGGTAGCTGGCCTTGGTGTCTGTCAATGAAGACCGGGCGTGGGCGAGATCACCCTTCGCGTAGCGATCCGTCCTGCGCTTCTGCAAAGACTGCAGGCTGAGCGTCGCCGAGTCATACGTTTGCCGTGCGTTGGTGACTTCGCTGGCCGAGGCCGAGCCCTGCGCCTGTAACTGCTGCAGGGTAGCCAGGTTCTTGCGCGCATTATCCACATCCACCTGGGCCTTGGTCAGGTTTTCGGTGAGATTCAATTGCTCTTCCTGGGTGCCGCCTGTCTGTATGGCGTCCAGGTTCGACTGAGCGCCCCGTACCGCCGTCAGTGCAGTGGCAACGCGTGCGACGGCATCGGCGTCATCCATTGAGAGCAGTAACTCACCGGCTTTGACCTGCTGACCTGCGTGGACATAGAGCTTCTTCACGATGCCGGGCGCAGGCGCATGCGCCTCGTAATTGTGTTGTGGTTCAACGCGGCCATTCGTGCTGTCTGGCTTGGTCAGATCATGCCGCGCCACGTACGCGACACGCACCGGTAGCTGCGGGCGCGTGAGTCGACGCACCACGACAAAGACACCGATGAGCAGAAGAATGGCGGGAACCCACAGCCAGCGGGAATCGAGTTTACTTTTAGTTGCTTCGGACATTCATGAAACCGGAGGTCAGTATATAAGAGGCGAGTCTCGCTCTGCGGGAGTCAAAAAGTTAGCTGCTGACCCTGTAGATGCCTATGGATGAGCCTGCTTGGGTACAATAACAGGATGGCAACAATTGCACGCTACACCGATGAACACGCGAAGGCTGGCCTCGATACGCGCTTTCCCGAGATCGAAACATGGCAGAACCAGTTCCCGGCCTATGAGATTCTGATCGACGATCCGGAGTTCACCTCCGTCTGCCCCAAAACCGGTCTGCCGGATTTCGGCGCGATCACGATCCGCTACATGCCTCGCGAGACGTGCCTGGAGTTGAAGTCGCTCAAGGAATATCTTTTCTGCTACCGGAACCTTGGCATTTTCCAGGAGAACATCGTCAACCAGGTACTGGCCGACATCGTAAAGGCCTGCGACCCGGTCTGGGCGATGGTCAGGGGTGAATTCCGTCCCCGCGGCGGCATCGCAACCATTGTCGAAGCCCGCTTTCCACTGCCAGACGCCGAGGCGCGGTCAACCACCATCGTTCGCTAGCCCGACTGCTTAAGGTGAATCCTCCATGCCCCGGGCGGCGCCACAATCGCGTCGCCCTGAGCGAAGCCACAGGGCCTGAAACTTCTGACTGAGTCACTATGTCCCAACGTGTCGGCCTGAAATAACTTCGTCATCTCGACCGAGGCGGAGAGATCTGCGTTTCCTTAACCGCCTCCCACTTCGCCCGTAGAACCAGTCCCGGTCCGCGCCCGCTAGAATAGGGATTCAGGACCAAGCTCATCGCCCTAGACCCATCAACTCGAAGTCCTCGAGTGTCGCCGCCAGTCATCGCACTGCTGCTGCTGACGGCGCTCAACCTTGTGAACTTCATCGATCGATATGTACTGCCAGGCGTACAGCCGCTCGTGCAGCATGAGTTTGGCGTGAGCGACGAGCGCATGGGCGCTCTGACCACTGCATTCTTTTTCACCTACATGATCGCCGCCCCACTGACCGGCTGGCTCGGCGACCGTCTGTCCCGCAAACCACTCATCATCGGCGGCGTACTGCTGTGGAGCCTGGCCACTCTGACGACCGCCTACGTGCATACTTACAGCCAGTTATTCTGGCGCCATGCAGCAGTCGGCATCGGTGAGGCGACGTTCAGTATCTTCGCGCCGGCGATGCTGGCGGATTTCTATCCCGAGGCTGAGCGCAACCGCATTTTCAGCATTTTCTACATCGCCATTCCTGTCGGCGCGGCCCTCGGCTATCTTCTGGCAGGCGCCATTGGACCGCACTACGGCTGGCGTGCGCCCTTCATGTTGGGCGCGGTGCCGGGCATCCTCATCGCTGTGCTCCTGTACTTCTTTGTGCGTGAACCGGTACGAGGCAGCGCGGACCATCTTGATCCCAGCCGCAGTCGCAGTACTCTACGCGGGCTCTTCCGCAATCCCGCCTTCTGGTTCGCCACGCTGGGACTCGCAACGCTGACCTTTTCGATGGGCGGAATCTCTGTCTGGCTGCCGACGTTTTATGCACGCTTCGGCGGTTATACGCTGCTCGAAGCGAACCAGCGCATCGGCGCCATCACTGTCATCGACGGGCTTGCCGGCACCATCATCGGTGGCTGGCTCGCCCAGCGATGGCTGCGCACCAACCATCGCGCGCTTTATCTCGTCTCTGCATTGAGCGCCCTGTTGGCAGTGCCGGGTGGCCTGGTGATGTTCTTCGGGCCGAAATCACTGCTGATGCCGGCAACCCTGGTCGCTGAATTTTTTCTGTTCCTCGGTACGGGGCCGATCAATGCGGCGATTGTCAATTCCATCGCGGCCCGCATCCGTGCAAGCGCAGTAGCGATCAACCTGTTCATGATTCACGCCCTAGGGGATGCGCCCTCACCGCGCATCATCGGCTGGGTTTCCGATAATCATGGCCTGCGCATCGGGCTCGCGTTGACACTCCTCGCCATGGTGCTGTCGGCTGTCATCCTGTTCATCGGCGCGGGTTTCGCCCCTCGCCTGGCCCAGCCTGCCGGGCGGGGTGCGCATACTTGATGACGGCGGTGCCGGCTGTTGCGCGAACGATTGTGCTTGGTTTTGACTGGCTGATCGCCTGTGCGTGGACAGGTCGAAGTGTGCAGTGGCTGCGCGGTCTTACACTTGTACCCGATCTGCGAGCCGCCCGCTACGCCGCGCCTGACTCCAAAAATGAGACAACGTTGACCGTCATTGTGCCGGCCAGAAATGAAGGCAAGGCGATTGAGGCGTGTCTCCAATCCTTGCTCGCGAGTGCAGGCGTGCGCCTTGAAATGATCGCCGTCGACGACCGCTCTACAGATGACACTGGCTGCATCATGGATAAGGTTTCTAAGCAAGCAGCATCGGGTCCGCACCTGTTAAGGGTCCTGCATGTAACTGCATTGCCGGACGGCTGGATGGGTAAAACGCATGCCATGGCCCTTGCAGCTGCTGAAGCCACTGGCGACTGGCTGCTTTTCACGGATGGCGACATGCTCTTCGCCCCCGACGCGCTGGCCCGTGCATTGCGCTTCGCTAAAGAGGAAAAAGCCGATCATGTCGTGCTCTATCCGACGATGATCTTCAGGACCTTCGGCGAGCGTATGATGCTGGCCTTTCTGCATGCCATGTCCATCTGGGGACCGCGGCCATGGAAGATCAGTGATCCCGAGGCGAAGGGCGACTTTATCGGAGTCGGCGCCTTCAACCTGATGCGCAGGACGACCTATAACGAGGTCGGCGGCTGGGCAGCACAGCGTCTCGAAGTACTTGAAGACCTGCGCATGGGCTTCACCGTGAAGCGTGCGGGATATCGGCAACGCGCAGTATTCGGTCGCGACTTAACCCGTATCCGATGGGCCGAGGGCGCAATGGGCGTCGTCAATAACATGACGAAGAATCTGTTTGCGATCTTTCGCTTCCGGGTGTTGCTGGCCAGCGTAGCCATGGGATCGATCTTCCTGCTGTGCCTTCTGCCCTTCATCGGCGTGGCGCTCGGTTCTGCGGGGGTGGCGCCTTTTCTGCTGACGATGGTCGCGCTGGCCGCACTGTATTCGCGTTACTATCGCTTCGGGCTGCCGCGTCTGGCCTACGTGCTTACCTTTCCTGCAGGCGCCATTTTGTTTCTGTTCGCCCTTGCCCGGTCGATCAGCAGGACAATCCTTGAGCAGGGCGTGACCTGGCGCGGAACCTTCTATCCGCTGGCCGAACTACGCAAACATGCCGGGCCCTTGCATTAATGTCAGCTTTGTTGTTCCCGCGCGGTACGTTCACTGCGCCATTCCCATTGCGCGAACGCACCTCTCGTCCCGCGTGTGCCGACACCCCTTTGTCATCGCGATCGCAGCGCAGCGAAGTGGAGGGAAGCGGACGGACCTGCATTTGCAATGAGTGCGTCACTCGTTTTCGAGCTTCTTCCCGCGATGATGAAAGTTAACCCTCAGCTCGGGCGAGTGATCCTCGCCGCTCTCCGCGGAAGTACCGCGCAGCAATCGTTGATCAGGCGCAAACCGTGCAGTGCCTCCGCGGAACTGGCGCTCCTCGTTCAGGATGAGAACGTAACGGCCGTTGTAGCTCTGCAGTGCGCCGCGGATGGAAATGTCCTTGCCGCGCATGGCTTCGAGATCTCCCACCTGCTTACGGTCTTTTCCATAGCTGACAATGCTGACGTGGCAGGCGTCATCGGATGTGTCTGGACTGCAAAGATCCAGAAAGCGTGTGCCTCCGGGAACCGTCACGACATCGAAGACATGTGCCTGCAGGCAGGTATCTTCACTGGCACGCAGCGTCGTATCAGCTGCCGGCGAACAGGAAGGCGTACGAGCGTGTGCGATTGCTATCGGCATAAGAGCCGACAGCAGAAAGAGAGCAGAGTAGCGCATCTGCATCACCCCTGGACTTTCTTGTATGTGCGTGTTCTTGTTACAGAAAGTAGGCCAGGTTTTTAGCGATGACTAGAGTACGGAAGGACCGTATCGTAAAGGATAATGCCACCCTAAGCATAAAGGCGCGGGGTTACACGCATAACAGGTTGTAGCGGCAGTGATAAAACACTGCATAACGCCGAAAAAGCGCTTTAGTGTACTTCTACAAGCTCATTTTCAGTCTGTTTAGAACCTGTCCCGTAACGGGAATCGACATAGTCAAGCAGGATGCGATTGAAGTCAGCGACGATATTGTCGCCCTTGAGCGTGATCATCAATTTGCCGTCGACATAGACCGGCGCCTTGGGATCTTCAGCTGTGCCGGGCAGCGAGATGCCGATGTTGGCATGCTTTGATTCGCCCGGGCCATTCACGATGCAGCCCATCACTGCGAGCTTCATCTCTTCGACCCCTGGATAGCGTTCACGCCATTGCGGCATGCTTTCTCGAACGTACCCCTGGATCTGCTGCGCGAGTTCCTGGAAGAAGGTGCTGGTAGTGCGTCCACAGCCAGGGCAGGCCGTGACCTGCGGGGTAAAGCTGCGGATGGAAAGCGACTGCAGGATCTGCTGTGCGCACTGGACTTCTTCAGTGCGGTCGCCATTTGGTTTCGGCGTCAATGAGACGCGAATAGTGTCACCGATGCCGCGCAGCAGGAGCGGCGCCAGGCCGGCAGTCGAGGCGACGATGCCCTTCATGCTCATGCCTGCTTCCGTCAGTCCCAGGTGCAGCGGATAATCGCAGCGGCTGGCCAGCATGTCATAGGCGTCCAGCAGGTCGCGAACACCGGAGACCTTGGCGCTGAGGATGATCTTGTCGTGCCCTAGGCCGATGCGTTCAGCGGTTTCAGCTGAGCTCAGGGCGCTGACCATCATGGCTTCCATCATGACGTCGCGGGCATCTTTCGGCTCAGGAAGCCGGGAATTCTCATCCATCATGCGGGTCAGAAGAGCCTGGTCGAGCGAGCCCCAGTTGACACCGATGCGGACCGGCTTGTCATTCTCGATGGCGCACTCGATCATGGTGCGAAAATTCTCGTCGCCCTTGAGGCCAATAGATGCATTGCCGGGATTGATACGGTACTTCGCGAGGGTCTTCGCGCAGTCCGGGTATTTCCGCAGCAACTGGTGCCCGTTGTAGTGAAAGTCGCCGATGATCGGTGTCTGCAGGCCCAGTTTGTCGAGTCCTTCGACAATGTAAGGTACAGCCTTGGCAGCAGCGTCGTTGTTTACAGTAACGCGGACCAGTTCCGATCCGGCTGCGGCAAGTGCGGCCACCTGGTCGATCGTACCCTGGACATCCGCCGTATCCGTGTTGGTCATCGACTGCACAACCACGGGAGCATCCGAGCCGACGCGGACCTGCCCAACGCGAACCGTCACTGTCTTCCTGCGCACTATTTCTGACATCACGCCCTCAATCCTATTTTACAACTTCGCAACGTTCCGGCGGCTGGCGACTGGCGGAGAGGACTTTCCGCTGCTGTTCGTTCTGCCCGAAATGACAAGTCAAAACCTTTCAGATTGCAGATCCCGAGGCTCGGGATGCGTTGTTGAGGCATCCGGCTTCTGGAAGAGGCTGCCGCATTTCCTCTTCGTTCGTGCACGGATGTATTTTGTCCTGGTCGTCGAACCAAGGATGGCGAGCTCTCAAACAAGAGCGTGCTCGGGAAGATCCGGTAGCTCTTCGCAGCAGCTAATCTACAGCTAACCTTTACAGGTTACCTGTAGATCTGCAACACTGAACAAGTGAAACGGCAGAACTCTTCTGACCAGGCCGGACGCGCTTCGACGCTCGCTGCAGAGATGCGGGCGGTCTTCCGCAAGCTCAAGCTGCGTCTACGCGAGCACGGCGGCCAGAACGACCTGACTCCTTCACAGGTCGCCGTAATTCTGCGGTTAGAGAAGGATGGGGCAGCTACAGTTTCGAGCCTGGCGCGTATGGAAGGCATGCGTCCGCAATCGATGAGTGCTGTGGTGACGCCACTCGAGAAAGCTGGCCTGGTCAAAGGCATGTCCGACCCTGACGATGGCCGCCAGACCCTGATCTCCCTCACGCCGAGATGTAAGAGGCGGCTCGAGCATGGCCGGAGTGCCAGACAGGACTGGCTTACGACGACAATCGCACAAAAGCTTACTGTCGCCGAGCAGACAAAGCTTGGGGAAGCACTCGAACTACTCACCCGGCTTACTGAGGATTAGCTGGCATGCTTCCGGCGACTGAACAGTTTCTATAAATAGAAGGAGTAAACCTGATGCCCCTCACTACTCTTGATCCCACTACGGCACTGATCGTCATCGACCTGCAGAAGGGAATTGTTGGTGGACAATTTGTTCATCCCATCGGCGATGTCATTGAGAAGACGCGCTTACTCTTACAAATATTCCGGACGAACCACCTTCCCGTTGTACTGGTCAATGTAGACGGGCGAGCGCCCGGCCGCACGGAACAGGGTCCGCGCAGCAGCACCTCTTTTACCGAGGGATGGACGGACCTTCTACCAGAATTGGATCAGCAACCAGGCGACATCATTGTGACCAAGCAAAGCTGGGGCGCTTTCGCGACCACGGAGCTTGAACGCAAGCTTCGTGAGCGCCAGGTCAGCCAGGTCGTGATTACTGGAGTCGCGACCTCCGGTGGTGTTGAAGCGACTGCCCGTCAGGCCTACGAGCATGGTTTCAACGTGACGCTTGCACTCGATGCTATGACAGACACTCGCGAAGAGGCGCATCAATACTGCGTCCGCAATGTCTTTCCGCGGCTCGGCGAGACGGGAGCTACGCAGGAGATTATCGCGTTACTCCAAAACTTAGTGCACGAAAGGAATGCCGCATCATGAACTGGCCCTGGCTTGTGTCTTATTTCTTCGGAGGGATCTTTGCGGCAAATGCCATACCTCATTTTGTCTCTGGCATGATGGGACGTTCCTTCCAAACCCCTTTTGCTACGCCGCCGGGCAAAGGACTTTCGTCTGCTACGGTCAACGTGATCTGGGGATTTTTCAACATGGTCGTCGCGTACTTTTTGCTCGGGCACATCGGCGATTTTCAGCCGCGTGCGACAAGCCACATCCTTGCGGTTGGCCTGGGTATTCTGCTCATCAGTGTTTTACTGGCTCGACACTTTGGGCAGTTTCACGGGGGCAACTCGACGGCGCGGTCGTGACAAAGCCACCCATTCAGAACCCGGCATCCGGCACCTTTCGCTCACTCAGAAATTTCAATTTCCGGTTGTGGACTGCGGGCGGTCTCGTCTCGAACATCGGCACGTGGATGCAGCGGGTCGCGCAGGACTGGCTTGTTCTTACACAGCTGACTCATCATGATGCTTCGGCACTCGGCATTGTGATGGGACTGCAGTTTGCCCCGCAGCTTCTATTCCTGCCCTGGACCGGGTCAGCTGCGGATCGCCTCAATCAGCGAAAGCTGCTGATGCTCACCCAGGCCGCGATGGGCGTTCTTGCACTCATCCTGGGAGTGCTCACAATTGCGGGAGTCATCCGGCTCTGGCATGTCTATCTACTCGCGTTCTTATCCGGCTCGGCCGCTGCACTGGATGCTCCGGTGAGACAGACATTCGTGGCAGAGATGGTGGGTGATGCGGATCTTCCAAACGCAGTGGCGCTGAATTCCAGTTCGTTCAACGCGGCGCAGCTGATTGGGCCTGCTGTCGCCGGTGTGCTGATTGCAAAAATCGGCATCGGCTGGGCCTTCATTCTTAATGGGCTGTCGTTCGCTGCAGTACTATTCTCGATGTCTTTCTTCCGCCTCTCGGAATTGCGCGCGAGCGCCAGAGCACACCGCAGTGCCTCGGGATTCCTGGAAGGCTTCAGATATGTGTGGAGAAGGCCGGACCTGCGAGCGATCCTCATCATGCTCTTTCTTATCGGCACGTTCGGACTGAATTTTCCAATCTTCATCTCTACGATGGCTGTAAATGTTTTTCATTCAGATGCCCGTGCCTTTGGCCTGCTGTCTTCCATTATGGCTATCGGTTCGCTTTCGGGAGCCTTGTTAGCCGCCGGGCAAAAGAAACCAGGCATGCCCTCTTTGTGTGCTGGAGCGGGTGTTTTTGGACTCGGCTGTACTATCGCCGCCTTTGCGCCTGGTTACTGGTCGTTTGCGGCTGCTCTCGCGCTCAGCGGGGGTGCCGTCCTGACCCTCACCAATGGCACAAACAGCATCATGCAGCTATCGACCGAGCCGGCCATGCGTGGCAGGGTAATGGCTTTACGGGTGGGCATCGCGCTTGGAGGAACACCGATTGGTGCTCCAATCATCGGTTGGGTCGCAAACCACTTCGGACCGCGCTGGTCACTCGGTATCGGTGCAGCTGCGGGTTTTGCCGCCGCTTTGGTCGCCGTGCTTAGTCTTATGCGCCGAAAAGACCCAATACACGCCTAACTGGTAGCTAAGTCGAGTTATGGCCGACCCGTGCCATCGTGCGTATGCAAGATCCATTCGAAATTGCGCAGATCTCCGCGACATTTTTCGATCATGATCAGGGCAATAAAAAGTGTATGCGATCGAGCCGCCATTTGCTTCAATCGTTCGCGCTTCAGCTACCACGGTCTTTGCTGCTGCTGTAGGATTTAACATCATGCCGCCTACGCAGAAGGAGCTTGCCCGATTTGCCGGAGTTTCTGCTGGTACGGTCTCCAATGTGATCAGCGGCGCCCCTGGGGTGAGTGAACAGGCTCGTGAGAAGGTCCTCGCAGCTGTCCGGGCACTTGACTACCAGCCAAACCTTATCGCGCGCAGTCTCAGGACGAACCGAACTCTTACATTGGGCATGGTTGTCCCCGATATTACTGTGCCTTTTTTCCCAAGGGTCATCCGAGGTGCGGAATCAGCGGCGCGCGATGCCGGATATTTCCTGAGTGTGCTTGATTCGGAGAGTAGTCCCGCGAGAGAGACAGCTATCATGGAACTTCTGCGTTCACAGCGGGTCGAGGGAGTATTGCTGGTGACTGCGGGTGGTCAAGAAGCGACTGGTGAGAGACTTACATCTCCATTGGCTGGGCCCCCTATTATCTATCTCGATCGTCTACCCCAGGGCCTCGATGTCGATTCAGTCTGCGTGGATGACACACAAGCTGCCGAAATGGCGGTGTCGCATCTCCTGGAAATGCAACATATGAAGATAGCGGTCATTACAGGACCGCTCAACTTCCAAAATGAGCAGGATCGGCTGCTTGGGTATCAACGAGCATTGCAGAAACACAATGTTCCGATTTCGAAGTCACTTATCTGGACTGGCAGTTTTGACCAGGCAGAAGTGGCCTGCATCTGCGAACAAAATCTTTCTAACCCTTCCCGCAGGCCAACCGCGCTATTCGCGACCAACGGAGTGACAGGACTTGCAGCCATCAAAGCGATCTACTCAATGGGATTGGCGACGCCTCGCGACTTAGCCTGCGTAACCTTCGACGAACTTAGTTCAGAAGAGTTCTTCCGTCCCGGCATCACGTCGGTGGTACAGCCGGCGTTTGAAATTGGATCGAGAGCAGTCGAAGTACTGCTCCGGCGGATAGCCTCGCCCCGAACTATCGCTTCCATCGAGAGAGTGAGGCTTCCTGCATCTCTCGTGATCAGGGAATCGTCAAGCAATGGTATTGCAGCGGGTGAGGCCCAGGACGCCGGCTGAAATTCTCAGGCGAAGAACCTTGCACCACAATTAAACCTCCACCAATGGATCATTCCAGGTCAAGACCGATCGAATGTTCAGGCGACTTACAAGTCAGTCTTGGCGCATCGACAAAGAAGTTCGTGGCTGCGTATACTTTTCTGGAGCTGAGACGTCTCATTGTCTTGTTCGCCAGCCGGCGCTTGGCTCGTGAGGATAGGTATGCAGTCAGAACTGCTTAGGGACCTTCGCTCGGCGCTCCCCTTAATGACAAAGAGGCTTCTGCTAACAGCGATTGCATGTTGCGGATTGTCTGCGCCGATTGTGGTTGCACAACAAGCGCCAGCGCAGGAACAGAAGCCCGTCCACCCTGAGTTTCCCGCGGGAGACGGCAGAGACACCACGCTGCGTCTGTGTACAAGATGTCATTCGGCAAACGTCATCCTTGCAACGGGTCGAGATCGAGATGGATGGGAAGCTATCATCAGCAAAATGGTGACGTTTGGCGCCGTTGGTACTGATGAGGATTTCACCCAGATAGCAGACTATCTGACTGCGAGCTTTCCACCGGTAGCAATTCAGAAAGTGAACATCAATAGAGCCACCAGCGCAGAGATCGCAACTGCCCTTGCAATTACGCCGGAAGACGCAAAAGCTATCGTCACTTATAGAGAAAAGGCAGGCAGCTTTAAAGCTCTCGACGATCTGAAAAAGGTTCCGGGTATCGACGTAAAGAATCTGGACGCGAGAAAAGATCGACTTACCTACTGATCGTCAGTCAGATGGCCAATCAATTGAAGCTGGTAACTGATCGGCCATCTGAGAACGAATCCAATACTCTGTGTCGCGAAAGCCGTTGGCGGGAAGCCATTGAAATGTGGGGCTGTCCAGAAGCTGCCTGCGCTCCACCATCTCTCGCCGCGTCTCCGGGATGGGCGATACTCCAAACTCCATCCCGCGAGTGACCGTTCTGCCATTCCAGGGAGATGACTGCCGGCTGCAATTCTCTTCCCATATTCCAAGCCACGGATAGTCAGCAGTCTTCCATAGATATGAGAACGCCAGGCGAAACTCTGGGGAGAAAGCCGTGAAGAATGCATGCTCATTCTTGGTGTCAACAAGGTGCGCCGTGTATCCGCTGGCGGGTGCGGATGGATGCATTTTGCGCAGATCACAAAAGAGGCCATTCTTTCCAGGAGCATTCGGCCATTTAAATGTAGTACCGTGCGCAAGGTACGCGTGACTGCCCGGATCATCTTCCGCAACGAACGAGCGACCGACAGAGGCAGCGAATTCAGTCGTTGCTGGATTCAAAAATGGGGGCGCCAGGGTGACATGCTGCGTCCATGCGATCGGTCGGTCGAAGCTGACCAGGTTCTTGATCGACTCTCGCACACGGATAGTCTCACCATGAAGCTGCAAATGCCGAGTGAAGCTTATTTGCGCGAGTGGTAGTAACAGCTCCAGAGTAAGTCCGTCGTGCACCTCAGCGATTTGATAGTGCAAGATAGAAGCTTCGCCATGGACTGTGTAACCAGCGGCAGCCTCTTCTATCGATGGTGCGCCAAAGATGTCCAGGCATAGATTATGGCCCATGATACCGGCAAGCAGCTTGGCGTCCGAGCCATCACCGAAGATCGTCCTATGCTCTGCCCTGAAGTCAGAGGGCTCGATTGAGTTCCAGTGGGGAATCCAGAGAGGACTGACCTGGGCATGCTTATGAAATACTTCCGCGATGTGACCGCCCTGCTCAAGCACAGTCACCCGAAGGTACTCGTTCTCAAGCCGGAACGCATGACGTCCATGAAAATTCAACTTAGCCATCATCAAGCTCCGCTTAAGGCCGTTGCTGGTTAGAGCATGTCTTTGCAGGACAGCACGCACTGGCCTACGGAAGCGTCTTCAACCATATGTTGCGGTGCGAAATTTTAAGCGTGCCGGGACCTTCAATCTCGAGCGCGATCAGACCTTTGGCCCGGCTGTACTTTGGATCAGTGTCGACCAGGATAGACATCACGTGGCCATTAATAATGTGAATTAAAGTATTGCCATCTGCGATGATCTCTACCTGGTTCCATTCTCCCGGCTTGATAAAGCTTTTGAGCTCGTCTGCATTGCCCACCGATCCGAGGAGCGTAGGCTTCTTGTCCGGTTCGGTAGCGACTACCTGTGATCGCCAAGCAACAATCCCCCGGGCTGAGCTTTGCTCGTAGAGCTGGCCGGTGTAGCGATTGCTGTAGTCGAAGTCAGCCTGGTATCCGCGCATGTTCCACTTGGCATGCTTCTGCGTTAGTTCTTCATTCTGCTGCATGCGCTTCTTTTGTTCATCCGTCGCGTCGGCAGACATCGGGCGCGGTTCAGGCATTATGGTCGAACTGCGATATTGAATTCCGCCGTTCGCACCTTCACCCTCTAACTTCATTTCGAGCCTCAACTCAAAATTCGCGGGTTCTCCGCCGCGCCATATGATGTTAGTCGTGCCCGACGGATGTTCCGGCGAAGACTCGCCGACAATAGAACCATCTTCGACGTGCCATACGTCAGAGGGTCCATCCCAGTTGGTGAGTGTTTTCCCATCAAAAATCTGTGTCCAGCCGACATGATCATCAAAGTTGATTGGTTCAGGCTGGACAAAGTGAAAAGGTGCAGGTTTCTTTGGCACGGCTTGCTGGGCCAGCGCGTTGCCGGCCCAAGTCAGGTTCATGGATGCGCATAGAAATGAACCAATCATTAATCCTTTGATCTTTGAGCGAGATACAGATGCCATAAGTCCCCTCCTGTAATGAGCGAGATTAGCTGCTCGTGACTGTTTCCCACTGCCTGCTCTGCGCAGAGCGCAACACCGCGTCTGTGACATACTCGGTTGCCAGGCCATCTCGAAAGTTGGGCGCAACAGTTCTACCGTTTCCGGTAGCCAGCAGGAAGTCTGCCACTTGATGAATAAAGGTGTGCTCATATCCTATCTGCAAGCCTGGTACCCACCAGTTCTTCATGTAGGGATGATCGCTGTCTGTAATGTGGATATTTTTCCAGCCACGAAGTCGCCCTTCATCTCGATGATCAAAGTATTCCAACCTGTGCAGGTCATGCAGGTCCCAGGCGGCGGATGCCTTCTCACCATTTATTTCCAGCGTGAAGAGAGCTTTGTGGCCGCGAGCATATCTGGTCGCTTCGAACAACGCGATCGAACCATTTTCGAATCGGCAGAGAAAAGCACTGGCATCGTCAATGGTGATCGGTTCCATTTTTCCGGTAAGGTTGTGTTTGCGTTCTTTGATGAAGGTTTCGGTCATAGCCGAGACTTCTGTGATCGGACCATTCAGCCACAGGGCCATGTCGATGTTGTGAGCCAGCAGATCACCGGTAACTCCGCTCCCGGCAATGGAACTATCGAGACGCCACAGTCCTTCACCACCCTGCGGCAGTTCCTGAGAGATTGTCCAGTCCTGCAGAAATTGCGAGCGATAGTGAAAGATGCGTCCGAAGCGCTGCTCAATTAACAGCTCCTTAAGCAAAGCAACAGCAGGAACTTGGCGGTAGTTATACCAGACCATGTTAGGAACCCCTGCAGCTTCTACTGCCTCAACCATCGACAATGCTTCCGCAGCTGTACGACCCAGGGGTTTCTCGCAAAGAACCATTTTCCCCGCTCTGGCAGCTGCAATAGCAATCTGGGCATGAGTGTCATTCGGGCTTGCTATATCGATTAGATCTATATCCTTGCGATCGATAAGTGCACGCCAGTCTGTCTCAATCGATTCGTAGCCCCAGTTCTCGGCGAATCCCTTTACGCGCTCAGCATTGCGCGCACATACGGCTTTCAAAACTGGCTGGTATGGAAGATCAAAGAATCGTGGAGCCTGCAGAAACGCATTGGAGTGCGTGCGTCCCATGAAGCCGTAGCCGATGAGTCCGATATTAAGCTGCTTCTTTGTAGCCAACCTTGCTATCTCCCAGGAACTAATTCCAGCCATGTGCATCGCGTACAGCGATCATGGTGGAAAGTATCTTCCTCCACGTTTCGTGGGCGAGCATTGTAGAGTTCGGAAACATGCAGCCGTCCCAGCAGATGTGTTCGAAGGCGCGTGTTGGTGCGCCACTCGCATCGCGCATCCAGAGTCCCGCAACTTCGACGATGTTCATTCTGCCGTTCGGATCATCCGGTGGGCAGTGGCGTCCGGTTTTGTCGTGTGAGCCCGATCCTTTTACCGTCCCATCGTTCTGCGCTATATGAAAGTCGATCGTCCAGGGTCTCAAAGCGTCAGCAACCTGTTTGAGCGCATCCATCAGAGTACTTTTGTCCGACCAGTCAAACGGCTCCGGCAATAATCGGCTATCCGGCGAGTTATACCCAAGCGTGTAGAGCATGGTGTGGGCCATGTCCGCCTGAAAGCCGAGAGTCCGCGGACGATCAACCTGCTCTAACAGTTCGACCATGTGCTTCCAGCCATGCATGCCGGCCCAGCAAATTTCTCCCTCGGCTGCCAGTCGCTCGCCGTAGCTTTCCGCAATGTCGCATGCCTGCCGAAAAGTGTCAGCAATCTGCTTCGTGTTCTTTACAGGGTCATTGGTCCAGTCAGATGGACTTGCTGCAGAGTCAATCCGGATGACACCGTACTTACGCACACCAAGCTTTCGAAGGCTCTGACCGATTCCACATGCTTTGCGGATTTGAGTAAGAAACATCTGCCGTTCTTCTGCCGAACCCATGGCTGAGCCGCCGCCCACTGGTGGCCACACCGGCGCCACCAGAGAGCCGGCAACAAGGTTATAGGTAGAAAGTTTTTCTGCGAGTTTCTTCAGGTCCTCTTCGCTCGAATCGATGTCGGTGTGCGGAAGAGCTAGAAAGAGGTCCACACCGTCGAACCTGGTGCCATTCACCTCGGCAGATGCAGTCAGTTCCAGCATCGTATCCAGAGCGATGGCCGGTTCAGAGCCCTGACCTTTACCTACGATGCCTGGCCACATCGCATTGTGAAGCGCAGGGAACTTATTGCTCGGGGTACTCACAGCATTCTCCATTCTCGATCATCCAGAAATTACTTATCTTTTCGAAGAGATTCGGCGTCAGGGTTACCGGGCCCTAAGTGTTTCAACATCACGAGTGGATCGGTCTCGCTCCTATTCTCCACTTTGACACCTTCCTTCGCCGCAGTAGCAGTGACGAACAGTTCGTCTTCTGTAAGCTCGCCAAAGCGAATCATCGAAGGAGTAGAAACCTGTGTCTTTCCGACATGGCCATGGCCCTGCGTAAGAATTAATCCATAGGCCGCCGCGTCTTTGATTGTTACGGACTTTCCGGGAAGTACGGTCAGTTCCTTTGCGGAATAATATTTCGTGCCATAGGTGATCCACATCTCCCGATAACCTGAGCCTTCCATCTGTTCGACCTGGCTCACGGGTTTTGGATGAGTCTTATTCGTGCTCGCAAACTCAGGATTCACATTTGCTTCCCAGTCCAGCATGCTAATCAGGTAATCAAGGTCATGCTGATATTGAGGAAGGACGTCTTTGGTAAGGAGGCTCCAATCTACAATCCGACCTTCTACCTCAGACTGGAACATGGCAAAAACATCGCTATTTACCTGTGGTTCGTAGGTCACAAGCGAACCGGGCGCATGAAGTATTCCCGGGTTAATCTGCCATCCGCTGCCTGGTTCCAGGCGGTATGCGCGAGAGTGCAGGAGGATGCCGTTGTCACCGCGATTCCAGCGCTCCAGGCATCGCCGTATGTCTTCCTTGGTAGTTCCTGGCTCAAGGCCCATGTAAGTGTGGGGAAAGTTATTGTTCAGTTGATTGTATTGGGGCGGAAAGTAATAAGCTTCCGGCTTTCCTTTGTGACCAACCTGCTTCGCGAATTCATCGCTCTGATGCATGTGGTGTGGAATGGGGCCCATGTTATCGAAGAACTTGCAGAGAAGACTCCAGCCACCCTCCCGCTCCATGACATCGCTGCCGAGAAGAAGATCGCCGGCTGTTTCGACAGCATCTTTCAACAGAAACTTCGAGCCCGTGGCAGGATGTACATAACTAAGTCCTTCGTCCGGAGTTGTCGCAGGACCATTCGATGCCTTGGTAGTGGATGAAAACCATCGTTCGTTGATGCCACCGCGATGGCCGCCGAAGGCGTACAGGTCGTCGGGATGAAGCTTGAGACG
The DNA here is from genome assembly GCA_963692885.1 of Acidobacteriaceae bacterium. Taxonomy (GTDB): domain Bacteria; phylum Acidobacteriota; class Terriglobia; order Terriglobales; family Acidobacteriaceae. The sequence continues at coordinate 3,239,298 of OY843586.1, read as the reverse complement.
TCGCCCCGGGATCATAAAGGATCGTGGAACCCATGAGGGTTCGAGCCTGAGGATTCCTTCACCAGTGTTAATTGCTTCCTGAACGGTTTTGCGGTCTAACATTCATTCACTCCGATAACTCGTGTTGGTAACGCGATAGCTCGACTTCAGCGGCCATTGTGGAAAATTGCAGGTCACTTATCGCTACAAGTCACTGATCAATGCTCAAGAGCCAGGCCGAACGAATAGAGGACATTGTTGTGATCGGTAAAGAACGCATGACTGTCTCCGATCGCAACACCAGAGAAGCGAGTGTAAGTCGGTATCTCATCCTTACTTGTGTAAAGCTCGGCGCCGGTTGTTGCATTCAGCACGTGCAGCGTGGCGTGCGTCTTCTTGTCTCCGCCAGCAAGAGCGACCAGGACACCGTTGGCCAACCTGGGCGGCGCGGGATTGACCATGTCGGGCGAGACCCAGGCCGGAGCGAGAGTGAGTTTACCGTCCGCATCCATCAGTTTGAATGCGATGACTCCGCCATGCTCAACACTACCCGCTGTCTTTACGTCGGCACCACTAACAGACAACCTGCCGCTGACCGAAGCGTAGATCCAGGTATTGCCACCACTGTCCTGCCACGTAGCCAGTCCGTCCCAGCCATCCTTGGGGGAAGAAGAAGCAAAGATCGGGGTCTTGAAGAGCGGAGTGTGATGATCAGATCCTCCCAGTGACGCTGCATCGAGTAACACGAAGCTCCCATCGGAGGCGGGAGCTGCTAAAAGCTGCCGGCCTTTGTAAGAGAAGGTCACAGGAGAGACAGCATGGGCGTTTCCAGTGGCTGGCGAAGGCGTATACCAGTCCTTGACATTCATGGCTGAATCGATTGCAACGATGCTATCGGCGTGCGTCGAATCGGCTGCGCCTGGCTTGCTGCTTCCGGTGGCGATAAAGGACGTTCCATCCGGAGCAATGACTGGACCAGTCAGGCTTATGGGAGTGACAGGATCTGTTTTGTAGCTTTTAACAGGGTAATCGGATGACGAAAGATCGATCGACCATTCGCCATCTGCAACACCGCCGCACTTACGGCCCGTCGCTGTATAAATCGTTTTGCCGGTAATGTTCAGGCCGAAAGCGCTGCCGCCTGCGGAGGGAAGGAACTTCACCGGTGGTGCAAAATCGGCACCTGTCGTCAGCACCTGTTCATGAAGCATGCCATCGCCGGTCAAGACGTAGATACCTTTTAGACCGAAGTAGCCTCCTCCCGGCGCTACGCCAAGGCGACGTGCACTTGCTGCGGCCGGCGGAGGCTCAGGTGGAGGCGGTGTGCCCGCGGGGCGACGCCTTGCGTTGAAATTAATGACCGGAGGCGGCTCAATGATAAGGCCGAGATTTGCAGGACAACTCCCGGTCGAAGTCTTACCCGGCAGATCGAATTGTTTTTTCCAGATCAGGCTGCCAAGTTCGGAGTCGACTGCGTAAAGCGTGTCGGACGAACCCCAGTAGGCGATATCTTTAAAGCCTTGCGCATTGATGAGGCGCATGGCGAGCAGGGGTTCTGTAAAGGAGCCGCCATGCTTATCCGGCTTGCCCAGTTGGATCTTCCAGAGGAACCTGAATTTCCCGGAGACAGTGTCCGGCGATAGATCTGCTTCCGCCTTCTGAAATCCATTCTGACCAGCATCTGCCCCGGTCATACTCCAATCGCCCTTGCCGCCCCTCTGGGCAACGCTGGCGAGTGAACTGGAGAGTGCGATAGCACAGCAGATTGCGGCCGACCTGTATCTGAATTGTTTCTTCACTACGTGTCCTCTCACTCGTGCCAAAAAGTGACCTAGGCATCTATGCTTCGTAGCCGGACAGCTAAGCGACTCACGCCGCCGCTGCCAGAAGCAAAAAGCTACTTAAGGCCGAAGCAATAGATGGTGCCGTCAAACGTACCGAAGATGATCTTGTTATCGGCCACGGAGAGTCCGGCCTGGTGAAGAAACGAACTGATCTGATCTCCACTGGAATAAAGTTCTTTTCCGGTAAGGGCATCAAGCGCATACAGTTTTGCCGGCACCGAACGCTTGATCCGTTCTTCAGAGCTGAACAGACCGCCTTCCGTATCGTTCGCCTGACCGGTAAACTCGCCGCCCGCGAGCGTAAAGACAACGCCGTTGTCAATGACGGGCGGCTCAGCCGTCAGCATGTCGTGCGACAGCCATGCAGGTTTTAGTTCCGGTTTACCGTCCGCGTCTTCCAGTTTCAGAGCGAGAATCCCGCCATTGGGAGCAGGACCGTAGGTCACAGGGATCTTAACGGCAGTCTCTCCACCGATGGGTGCGAGCACCCATCGGATCCCATTCTTCTCCTCCCAGCTTGCCAGGCTTCCCCACGTGCCTTCTGTCTGGAAGTTCACATTCTTGTTGGAAACCAGGTCGCTTCGAAAGAGCGGAGTCATGTGATCCGCGCCGCCCAGCGACTTACTGTCGACTAGAAAGAACCGTCCTTCTTTACCGGATGCGGCCAGTACATCGCGGCCCTTGTAGGGAAACAGTACGGGGCTCGAGTTCATGTCGAGGTCGCGTCGTGTCAACCATTCATGGTTGGTGGGCGTGTAGTAATCCTTCAGCGTCAAAGCATCGTTGGCGAAAGTGAATGCTTCGATGCTGGTTGAAAGCTTGCCAGCCGCAGCATCGTAAGGGCCGTCGCCTGACTCGAAATACATGGTCCCGTCTGAACCTGCCACTGCGCCCGCGACACCCCACAGGCCCGCCTGCGGCGGACTCGAAACGGCAACTTTCTTGGTGGCAAGATCAAGTGCGTAAAGGGCGTTCGGCACGCCCCCGCAGCCCTGTCCTGTAATCGTGTAAATCACGTTGTTGACCAGGTTCAACCCATACGGCTTGCCGTAGGGCAGCGGCAGTACCTGGATCGCTGGATCACTATCTTCGCCAGTCGATAGATCCATGGTGTGCATGTAACCGTCGCTTGCGAGCACGTACAGGTGCCGCGGGCCTGCGTCTGCCGGCGTCACCACGGGCGTTGCACTCTGCGCATTGGTGCAGATAAACCCTCGGCCTTCGCCCGCTTCCTGCGGCTTGTCAGACTCCCATTTCAGTTTCTTTTGCCACACGACGCTTCCACTGTCCGCATCGATCGCAAAGACGTCGTTCGAGGCTCCAGCGAGGATTGCGAGCGTCTTGCCGCCTTCGGTCGTCTTCACACCCGAAATGATCAGCGGCTCGCGAAACGACAACATGCCCATTGGCTTGTTGGCAACTTTGACCTTCCAAAGCAGCTGGAGATTTTTAACGCTCTCCGGCGTCAGAGTCGACTCACCACGCTGCCAGCCATCGCGGGCAGCATCGCCGCTGCTGGTCGTCCATTCTGTCGAAGACTGGCTGAGGGCATTTGTCGCCCATGACAGGGTGCAACCCAGGGAACAGAGAACTGCGAAAGCTTTCAAGCTGTTTTTCATGCGCGGACCTCGCTTTAACAACATCGACTACTCATCTACACAAGGGCCACGCGAGCGAAAGAAATCATTCGCGACGAACCTTCATCACTACTGCAGACAGCCTGTGTCCCGGTCAGAGGAATTCATGACCTCAGGAACAGACTTCAGATTTGAGACGTCTCATTTCGACCGGATGCTAGCTGTCGCATGCGACCCCTGTCAAGGCGACGGCAGCCAATCTGGTTCATCCGGTCGAGTGTCCCGCCGGGCCCAAGCTTTTTTGATTCCGCAACCCGTGATACGCGCGGCGATTTTGTAATCGTGCGCCGCTGGTTCTATGCTGAGAGTTCAGGCGCAGTGCGGCGCACGACTCTCCCATAGCTCGCAGTGAAGACAGGCGGAGTGGATACTACCGGAAAAGTGCTCAAGCAAACTCCTCCAGACCCTGGCATCGTTCTTCGGGCCCGCGCAGGGATCCAACGTCAGGGTTGTCGCTGGTTATGCGCAGTGCCGGCTCTGCTTGCCATCTCCGCAGTTCTGGGGTGCAGGGCGAAGGTCGATGACAGACCTGTCGGGCCGCCGATCCAGATACAGGCACCGCTCGGGCTGCCTCCCGTGCCGATCCCTGCAGACGATCCGCCAACTGCCAATGCTGTTGCACTTGGCCGGAAGCTGTTTTACGACAAGCGTCTCTCTCAGGACGCCTCCCTAGCCTGCGCCTCCTGCCACCGTCCTGAACTCGCGTTTACTGACGGCCTTCGGCTGTCGGTTGGAGTGGGCGGCAAGGTCGGCTTGCGCAACGCCCCCACACTGCTGAACGCTGCCTACGCGCCGCTCCTCTTCTGGGATGGCAGGGCAGACAGTCTCGAGACGCAGGCCGCAAGCCCTATCGCCGACCCGCTCGAGATGAACCAGACCCATGACGTATCTGTAGGGCAGCTGGCGTCAGATCCCACATACAGGCTCATGCTGAAGAACACCTTCGGGACGGAAGCCATTACGCTTCATCGTGTGGAGAATGCCCTGGCCAGTTTTGAACGCACCCTGCTGAGCGGTGATTCTGCTTTTGACCGCTACCAGTATGCCGGTAAGAAAGACGCTCTCACCCCGGCACAGATCCGCGGCCTGGCTATCTTCTCTGACCCGCACCGGGGGAATTGCACGGCCTGCCATACCATCGGCCCTTCTTCGGCGCTGTTTACCGATAACAAGTTCCATAACCTGGGGGAGGGCGTGGGCGACGACGGCAACTTTATCGACCCTGGCCGCTACCGGGAGACACATGTCGACACCGACATGGGCGCTTTCAAGACACCAACTCTGCGCAACGTCGCGCTCACCGCGCCCTACATGCATGATGGCCATTTGAAGACGCTCAAGGATGTCGTTGATTTTTATGCCGGGGGTGGGAATTCGAACGCGCATCTAGACAAACAGATCTCGGCCATTCATCTCACGGGTCGGGACCGGAGCGACCTTGTCGACTTCCTGAATGCTCTCACTGGCACCATGCCCCCTGACGTTGGTGAGCCTGCAAAGGAACCAAGAAAATGAAACTGATTCGCACACTGGCTTCGCCCATCATGACGCTCATGCTGCTGATTCCGGCTGCTTGTTCACGGGACAACCACGGAGCACCGGCGTCGACAGGGCAAACAGACGCGCCGGTGCCCGCAGCCGCTCCCGCGTTCCAGGTAAACCCCGCCACCGCCGGTTCGATCACCGGGACCATTCGCTATAAGGGACCCAGGCCGCCCCGTAAACTGATCGACATGAGCGAAGACCCGGCCTGTGTCGAAGCCCACCATGGCAGGGCTTATGACGAGTCCCTGGTCGTGAGTCCAAGAGGTGGCCTGGCAAATGTCTTCATCTATGTAAAGAAGGGTCTGGAGGGCAAGACTTTTGCTGTGCCTTCGACGCCGGTAACGATTGACCAGAGCGGCTGCTGGTTTCGCCCGCGCGTCCTTGGCATTCAGATGGGCCAGGATCTCCGTGTCGTGAATTCAGATCCCGTAACACACAACATCCATCCCATGGCGCAGATCAATCGCGAGTGGAATCACAGCCAGGGTGCAGGCGATCCTCCCATCAATCGCAGGTTTCTGAAACCTGAAGTCATGATCAAGGTCAAGTGCAACATTCACAGCTGGATGCACGCCTACATCGGAGTCGTCGACAATCCCTACTTCGCCGTCTCGGCAGACGACGGAACGTTCAGTATCAGCAACCTTCCGCCAGGCACGTACACGATCGGAATATGGCACGAAACCATGGGCGCGCAGGAGCAGCAGGTGACAGTGGCGCCAAAGAGCGAGAACCACGCAAACGTAATCTTCGAGGGCAAATAGATGATGCAGAAGTGGATGATGGTTTCCTGCGCGCTGGCAGTAACTGCGCTGTCGTTTGGCTGCTCCAGGAAAAGCGTGGTGAACGCTCCCGAGGCTTCCGTGAAATATACCGGTCCAAGGGTCTACGTAACGAACGAGGTTTCCGGAGACCTGACCATCATTGATGCAGGAACACTAAATGTAATCGCAACTGTACCTCTGGGCAAGCGTCCCCGCGGCATCCACGCGAGTCCCGATCAGCAGACTCTCTACATAGCACTGAGTGGTTCACCGATTGCCGGGCCGGATGTGGACGAAAGCACTCTTCCGCCGCCGGACAAGAGCGCAGACGGCATCGGAGTCTTCGATGTGAAACAGAACAAGATCGTGCGCACTATCCACGGCGGTTCTGATCCTGAAAATTTCGACGTCAGCAAAGACGGCAAGCAGCTCTTCATCTCGAATGAAGATGTGTCCGCGGTAAGTATTGTCGATACCGCCTCTGGAAACATTGTGAAGACTCTCCAGATGGGTGCGCAGCCGGAAGGGGTTGAAGTCAGTCCCGATGGCAAGCAGGTGTTCGTCACGTCAGAGGAGACGGGGACAATTTCTGTTCTCGATCCAGTGTCGCAAAAGATTACCGACACCTTCAAGGTTGGGCATCGTCCGCGTTCGGTCGCATTCATGCCTGATGGTCTGCATGCCTATGTGAATGCAGAGAATGACGGGACTGTGGTGCTTGTCGACGCTGCAAAGCACAAGATGATCAAGCCCATTCAGATCGGTAAGGCCGGCCTGGTAAAGCCCATGGACGTTATTCTTTCGCCCGACGCCAGCAAGCTCTACGTCAGTACTGGCCGCGGCCAGCACGTCTTCACGGTAGATACGGCAACGAATACGGTTGTCGGTTCAGTGCAGGTTGGCAAGCGCCCGTGGGGGATTGCTCTTTCGCCCGATGCAAAGACCCTCTACTCGGCTAACGGGCCATCGAACAACGTCTCGGTGGTCGACCTTGCGACTAACACGGTGAAGAAGACAATTCCTGCCCGTCAGGGACCATGGGGCGTAGTCGCGCTGGGTAAGTAGGCAGTAAGTCAAAAGCCGTCAGCTGTCTTTTCGGTAGAGAAGGTTTTTCATCGCGTCTCTGCGCGCTGCGTTTGCCTCGCTGATGTTCCGGCGTTCGTCTGCGTCCATGCGCTGCTTTGTTTCCGCATCGCCGGCTTCCGGCGAACTACACTCGGGACAGCGATTGGCGAATCCCGGCTTGTCGGGCCGCAGTTCAAATTCTTCTGAGCACACCACGCAGACTTTGATCGGAAATGCCATACACGTCAATGATACGACGCTCGCCACGTAGTCGAAAAGCCGGTGGCCAGGGCTGTATATGGAACAACGATCAGAGGGGAATGCTCGACTCCAGGGTCCCCGGCAGAAGATCGTTGCCCGCGGCTGTCTCATTCGTCTGACGTACCTTGTCGCTGAAGGTGAAGAGGAAGAACAGCAGCACCACGCCCGCAGTCCCGGCAGAGAACAGCCAGATCGAGCGCCAGTCATACGTGACAGTGCCCTGCGCGACTGCAAGTGCGTAATGGCTGACGACCAGGCCCGATAGCCACGAACCAACGAACATACCCAAACCGTAGGTAAGGAACGTGATCAGTCCCTGCGCAGCAGCGCGCAGCCGCACACTGGCTTTCTGGTCGATGTAAATCTGGCCGGTGACGAAGAAGAAGTCGTAGCAGATGCCGTGCATCAGGATGCCGGCCCACAACATCCACATGTAGTCGGAAGCGTTTCCGAATGCGAAGAATACGTAACGAAGTACCCAGGCGACCATGCCCGCGACCAGCATGTACTTGACGCCCAGTCTACGGAAGAACCAGGGGATCAGGATCATGCAGAAGAGTTCAGACATCTGGCCGCCGGTCATTTTCCCGGCCGCATTGTGGACGCCTGCCTGGTTCAGATACAGGTTTGTAAACGCGTAATAGAACTGCAGCGGGATGCAGATGAGGAACGACGCAATCGCGAAGATCATCATCGGCCGCTCTTTCAAAAGCGCCACAGCCTCGCGCGGAAAGATCGAGTCAAGGGTAAAGCGTTCACTGCGAGCGAGCGGCGGAGTATTGGGCAGGCTGAAGCAATACAGGCCCATGAGCAGCGAGGCGCATCCTGCGATCCGCATCGGCATGGCAGTCGCTTCCAGTTGCAGGTGGCCGATCAGCAGGCCCGCCGTAATCCATCCCGCTGAACCAAGGAAGCGGATGGCCCCAAATTCCTGCTTGGGGTCCGTCATCTGGCGAAAAGCAAGTGAATTGGTCAGGGCGAGCGTCGGCATGAAGCACAGGCAGTAGAGCAGCACGAGCGAGTAGAACGGCCCAAACGTCGTCTGCATGGATGCCGCCAGCAGCAATGCGCCGCCCAGCAGATGGAGCGCCCCGAGCATGCGCTGCGTGGCAAAAAGACGATCAGCGACCAGCCCAACAAAGAACGGCGCGAGGATGGCCCCGACCGCGGTCGTGCCTGCCGCAAGTGCGATCTCCTGGCCAGTGAAGTGCAGCGACGACGAGAGCCAGGTGTTCAGCGTTACATACCATCCACCCCAGATGAAGTACTGGAGAAACATCATCGTGCTCAGCCGCACACGCATTTGTAACTGCATCTGTGGTAATTACCTTTCCCGTCAGGGGTGGACAGCCTGGGTGCTGCTCTTCTGGTTCGTCCAATTAACTTTCGCAGTCAGGGTAGCATTTTCATAGCGGGCCGTGTCGACGAAGCATCATTGCCCGATCAAGGCTGAGCAGTCTTCGCATCATGCGTGTGAGGGGTGAGTTTGCGGACCAGGAACTCCTGGAACAGGTTCGCGATGGCGCCCGTGCCAATGCCGATCAGACCATTCTCAAAGGTCAGCCCGACGCCATTGCGATTGGCTGCGGGATAGTACAGATTTGAGATAGCGCCCGCCGCCAGGCTTCCACCTATCCCCGAGTAGTTCACCTGCCAGTGGCCATTGTCCCCTTTGCAGATGACGGCGTTCGCGATAGCGTACGCGGCCCGCGCGCGGACCGTGCCTTCGCCTTTGTAGAAGTAGCGCGGATCCTGCCTGAACAGCGCAGGCAGGATAGCGTCACTGAGATAGCCGCCAATGAGCCCATCACCGTAAGAGGCCGCATAGCGCTTGGCGTAGCCGGCAGTGCCCTGGCCAAAGCCGCTGAAGCTGTTGGTAGCCTGCTCAATGCCTGCGACCACCCCGGTTGCGAGGAAGTTTACAGGGTCCAGGCTGGTCTTCCATGCAAGCTCGTACTTCTGCCGGGACGTGAGCGGCAACGGATTGCGATCGTAGCTGACATAGAAGTTGGGGATGACGCCGAGCACACGTTGTTTCTCTTCGACGTGGATCTGCTCTTCAGCCACTTCCTGTGCCGTCTCCGTGACCCGGACCTCGCTTACCGCGAGTCCGATGGCAAGGCGGGTGTCCGGCAGCACAAGCGACTCGCCGGCGCGGAGTGCGCCTGTGATCGATGACGATTGAAAGCCCGGAGCCGCGATCACGATCTGAAAAGAGCCGGCAGGCACACTGCTGAAGAAGAAGAGTCCGCTACTGTCCGGAATGCTCTCCCGTGCGCTTCCGCCGGCTGCGGGCTTCAGGGTCACCAGCGTCGCTGGAACAAGGTTGCCATTCTGGTCGAGCACTATACCGCTGATGCTGCCTGCTGCTTGTTCATCGACGGCACTCTGGCCAGGTGCAGATGCCGACGCAGGTTGCTGTGCTGCGATGGATTGGGCGAAGCCGCAGCATGCGAGCATGCCGACCAGTGAGACGATAAACGTGTGGACGGATGAGGAAGATTTTTCCCGCGGCGAATTGTCGTCCCGGCTGACCAAGGTATCTCTCAAACGTGCATGCCCCGGCTTTGCATTCTCTTTCTGTTCAGTTTCATGTGAGTGCGGTCACGTTTCAAGGATCGTCATGACCGTTCAAGATTGAAAGGTATCGTCTTCCGCCCCATCACGGAATCACTCGTTTGCGGAGTATCCACTCAGACTCCCTGCATAGAGGACGCGAAGAGTTTGAGCCAGGACGCACATCAGTGTTTCAGCACCGAGGAAAGCAGAACAGAGAGCCCGTTCCACGCAATCTGCACGCCGATGCAGAGCAGGATGAACGCAACCACCCGCAAAATGCCGTGCGCCGTCGACGGGGAAATCGCAGCCGTAATCTTCGGGGCATAGCCGTAACAGACGTACACCAGGGCGCTTAAAACGATGATTGCAAGGAAAAGTCCCACGTGCCCAAGCACATTCGCTGTAAGTGCCGTACCTGACGAGCGCGCGCTCAGCGTCAGCACAACTACCAGAGTGCCCGGGCCGGATGTGACGGGAAATGTAAACGGATAAAAGGCCTTCTGCTGCAGGTTGCGCACATTTTCATCCACACTTAACTGCAACTCTTCCCGCTTGTTACGGGTATTTGCCTCGGAGTCTTTTTCATTGAGAACAGACCAGCCAATGGCTGCGATCACAACGCCACCCGCCACCTGCACGATGGGCAGCGAGATTCCGAAAAAGTTCAGGATGGCTGATCCAAGAAGTTCGAACATCGCCAGAAAGACGACGTTGTTGATGGCAATCCGGCGGGCCAGCGAACGATAGACCTGGGCCGGCGCTTCGCCAACCAGCCCGACGAACACCAGCGCCGACCCCAGCGGGTTGATGAGCGGCAGCAGCGCGCTGAAGGCGATCAGAAAAGCATTCCAGAGCAGCAAGCAATTCTCCCGGGCGATACTTCAGTGTACGAAACCTGGGCCCGGGCTCACACCGGGCGTGCGCTTTCCTTGTCTGACAAAAGATCACCGGGAGCAGGTCGAGAGATAAAAAAAGGGCGGAGAATGCATCGATTCTCCGCCCTTTCTTTCAATTGATCTGAAGACTAGCCAGGTAAATGTCCGAACGCCAGGTCAAGCAGCGTTCTCTCTTCCAGCTCGTGCGCTTTCGCAGACCCTGTCGCCACGCTCGCACTGGCCGACCGCTTGATGCTGGTCACCGGATGGTCGCCGACAATCTCGTGCAGGTAGGGCTTGATGTAATTCAACGCACCCATGTTCCGAGGCTCTTCCTGGACCCAGATCAGCTCCGCATTCGGATGCTGCTGCAGCGCCGCCCGCATTTCGGCGGTAGGGAATGGATGGAGCTGTTCCAGAAAAATGATGCCGACAGAATCGATTTTCCGCTTCTCGCGTTCTACGCGCAACTGGTGACCGATTTTGCCCGTGCAGAGCAACAGTCGCCGGGCATTCCTGATCTCTGTTTCCGGCAGCACATTCAGGAAATGGTCACGCGCGAAATCCTGCAGTGGAGAATTCGCGTCAGGATGGCGCAGCATGCTTTTCGGCGTAAACACGACAAGCGGCTTCCGCCATGGACGCATCACCTGGCGTCGCAGTAAATGGAAGTACTGCGCTGCAGTGGAGGGCTGGCAGATCTGCATATTGTCGTGCGCCGCCAGTTGCAGAAAACGCTCAACCCGCGCACTTGAATGCTCCGGTCCGCCGCCTTCATAGCCATGTGGCAGCAGCAGCGTCACGCCGCTCAGCAGTCCCCATTTGTCTTCACCCGATGCGATGAACTGGTCGATGATAATCTGCGCGCCATTCACGAAGTCGCCGAACTGTGCTTCCCATAAAACCAGCGTCTCCGGATAGTCGCGGGCATAGCCATATTCATAGCCAAGGCAGGCCGCCTCCGACAGCATCGAGTTGTATACCTCGAAGGAAGCCTGCGGCCTTCCCGTCACCGCATCCAGATGCTGCAACGGAATGTAGCGGGTCTCGTCTTCGATATCGACCAGCACGCTGTGCCGCTGATTGAAGGTACCGCGCTGGCTGTCCTGCCCGGTAAGCCGGACCGGCGTGCCCTGTGTCAGCAGCGAGCCAAAAGCCACTGCCTCGGCCATGCCGTAGTCAAAAGGTTTTTCGCCGCGTGCCATTTCCGCACGCTGTTCCAGCAGCTTCTTAACCTTCGGATGGATATGAAAGTCCTGGGGGTAGCGCGTCAGTCCCAGGCCGATCTCGGTCACCTGCTCGACCGGCAGGCCTGTCTGTACCTCGTACTGTTGCTTATAGGCTCCACCTGGATATTTCGACCAGTACGCTGGCAGATCAGCCATCTTCGGAACCTTTTCAGAAGTCTTGGCCTGCTTCTGCGCTTCCAGGTACTCCGCCTGGTAGCGGGCGACGAGATCCCTGGCATCGATGCCCAGCTGCTTTGCATATTTTTGATAAAGCGGCGGATGGTCTTTGATGCGCGCATACAGCAGCGGTTGCGTGACAGTCGGATCATCGACTTCGCTATGCCCGTGGCGGCGATAGCCAATCAGGTCGACGACCACATCCGAATGAAAGGTCTGGCGGTAATCGGCGGCGATATCCGCCACCCGCAGGACAGCTTCGGCATCTTCGCCATTGACGTGAAAGATCGGTATAGGGAGGCGCTTCGCAATATCCGAAGCAAAGCGGGAGGCATTCGATTCACGCGGCTCGGCGGTGAACCCGAGCAGGTTATTAGCGATGATATGAATGCTGCCGCCAACCGTGAATCCCGGGATCGAGGCAAGGTTGAGGCATTCTGCCCAGATCCCCTGGCCGGCAAATGCTGCATCGCCGTGAATCACGATCGGGAGCACCTGTTTTTCGCCTTCTGCGCCGATACGGATCTGTTTGGCGCGCGCCCGTCCCACTACCACCGGGTCAACCGCCTCAAGGTGGCTCGGATTGGATACCAGGTGTATCTCTACCTCGCGCCCTTCCTTCGTTTTGAACGTGCCGGTTGCCCCAATGTGGTACTTCACGTCGCCGCCGCCGAGGGTGCTGCGTGGGTCGACATCTTCAAACTTGGTGAAAATGTCGCTGGTATTCTTGCCGATGATGTTGACCATCACGTTCAGGCGACCGCGATGGCTCATGCCCAGCATCGCCTGACGTACGCCGTGCCCTGCAGCGCGCTGCAGTAGTTCATCCAGAAACGGGATCAGCGCAGTCAGACCTTCGAGCGAAAAGCGTTTGGTGCCCAGATAGCGCGATTGGATCACCTGCTCGAACAGGTCTGCCCGGGTAAGGAGTTCCAGTGTGCGTTCAGAATCGAGATGCGGCTTCTGCGCCGGGGACTCCATGCGCTGCTGCAGCCACCGGCGCTTGCTTGCATCGGCAATGTGCATGAACTCGACAGCAACGGTGCCGCAGTAGTAGCCGCGCGCTTCGTCCGCGGCCTCGCCATCCGCGAACGACTCAGGAATCGGCTCAGCGATGAGGCTCTTGCCCAGTGGGTCAAGCGTCGCCTCCAGGTACCCCCACCTGCGGAAGGTGTCGAGGACCTGTTCATGGGACGTCTGAGGACTGGAGGGTGTCGGAGATTTTTCTAGCTGTGTTTTTGTAGCCATCGGGGAACCTGACATTCAAGAGTAACGAGTTGAGAAAGCACTAACAAGGCTACGAAAGAATCATATTCAGATCGTGCGCACGCCAAGTCAATCCTAGAGCCTGCAGATGAGTAGTTCACGCTCGAAGATCATCTCCGGCGGTAGGTGACTGTGGAGTGCGATGAACAATTCTTCGTGCCCGATCACTTCGCTGCGCCATGCGGCACGGTCGATTTTTTGTAGCGCTTCGAACTTTTCACGCGGGAAATCGAGTCCTTCCCAGTTCATGTCTTCATAATGCGGCGTCCAGCCAATCGGCGACTCTTTGCCCAGCGCCCGGCCCCGCACCCGATCAACAATCCATTTCAGTACGCGCATATTCTCGCTGAAGCCGGGCCACAGAAACTTGCCCTCTTCATCCTTGCGGAACCAGTTCACATGAAATACCCGCGGCGTCACCGACAGGTTCCGCTGCATCTGGATCCAGTGCCGGAAATAGTCGCCCATGTGATAGCCGCAGAATGGCAGCATGGCCATGGGATCGCGGCGGACCTTACCGACGGCGCCGGTCGCGGCGGCGGTGGTTTCAGAAGCCATGGTTGCACCGGCGTAGGTACCCGAGCTCCAGTTAAACGACTGGTAGACCAGCGGGATGGTCGTCGACCGCCGCCCGCCAAAGATGATCGCGCTGATGGGCACACCTTCCGGCGCCTCCCAGCTTGCGTCAATCGTCGGACACTGTGAAGCCGGTGCGGTAAACCGGCCATTGGGATGGGCCGCGGTCCGGCCGGTCTCCCTGCCGATCTCGGGCGTCCAGCTCCGGCCCTGCCAGTCGAGACACTCCGCCGGCGGCTGGTCGGTCATACCTTCCCACCAGACCCCGCCATCGAGCGTTAACGCGACATTGGTAAAGATCGTATTGCGCGAAAGCGTCGCCATGGCATTCGGGTTGGTCTTGACCGATGTACCAGGTGCTACGCCAAAAAAGCCTGCCTCCGGGTTGATAGCGCGCAGCTGTCCTGTAGCGTCGGGTTTGATCCACGCAATGTCATCGCCGACTGTGTTGACTTTCCAGCCTTCAAAGCCCTTCGGCGGAATCATCATCGCGAAGTTTGTCTTGCCGCAGGCACTGGGAAACGCTGCTGCCACGTAGGTCTTTTCGCCTGTCGGACTTTCCACGCCGACGATCAGCATGTGCTCAGCCATCCAGCTCTCGTCTCGGGCGATATTCGAAGCAATGCGCAGGGCGAAGCACTTCTTCCCGAGCAGGGCATTGCCGCCATAACCCGAACCATAGGACCAGATCTCGCGTGTTTCAGGGAAATGGACGATGTACTTTTCATCATTGCAGGGCCATGGAACGTCCGCCTGACCCGGCGCCAGCGGTGCGCCGACGGAGTGCATGCAAGGCACCACCCGCTGCGCATCCTTATCGATCTCCGCAAACACTGGCAGACCTATCCTGCACATGATGCGCATGTTCACGACGACGTAAGGCGAATCTGTCAGCTGCACGCCAATCCGCGCCATGGGCGAACCGATCGGTCCCATGCTGAATGGCAGCACATACATGGTGCGGCCTTTCATGCAGCCCCTGAAAAGCGACTTCAGCTTCTTCCGCATCACGAACGGGTCTTCCCAGTTATTGGTCGGACCGGCGGCGTCCTTCGATAAAGAGCAGATGAAGGTCCGCTCCTCCACGCGCGCGACATCTTTCGGGTCGGAGCGGGCATAAAAGCATCCTGGCCATGTCTCCTGGTTCAGCCGGGTAAAGGTCCTGTTTGCAACCAGTTGTCCGCACAGAAAGTCGTATTCGGCTTGCGAGCCGTCGACCCAGTGAATTGCCTCGGGAGTTGTCAGGTCCGCCATCTTCTCAACCCAGCGGATCAGGTGCTTGTTTGTTGTCGGGGGTGCTTCTACCGCGATCTTCATATGAGAGCTTCCTGCCGCCATCGACCTGGATGGCTGGCTACCAGGCGTACTTTGCCCGGCGCGGGGCCGCTGACCGGGGCAGGTCAGCGGTACCACTACAACCTCTAAGACTAAGTGGTTGCAGAGTCGTTCGCAACCGTCCGCTATGGATGCCGGACATCCACGGACACTGGGTCAATCAGGACGGGTCCGCGCGCGTTGTCGACCCTCGGGGCCGCAAGTGCCCATCCGGCCAGCAGCAGGGAAGGTGGCGCGGCAGTCCCGGCTTCATGCAGCTTCTCGAGCGTAGTGCGCAGGATCTGCTGGTCCGGTTGTGCAGCCCGGCTCACGATGACGCAGGGCAGGGCTGGATCCGCACCTTCAGCCAGCCACTCGGCAGCCAGTGCTTCGAGCGAGCGGCCCGGCATGTAGATGATCTGCGTTGCGCTCCAGTCCCTCTGCGCCGTTGGGTGATCCGCGTCAGGGGCGTGATGCGCAGTTGAAATATGGATGCCGGACGAACTAAGCCTGTCAGTCAGCGAGACCTGCAGCGCCGCGGCCGCGGCAAAGCCGGATGTGACGCCAGGCACTACTTCAAAAGGGATGGATGCCTCGCGCAGTGCCTCCATCTCTTCAGCAGCACGGCCAAAGACCAGCGGGTCGCCACTCTTGAGCCGGATCACACTCAATCCTTCGCGGGCGTTGTCGATCATCAGGGCATTGATCCGGGCCTGGGTGATGGTCTTGACGCCGCAGCGTTTGCCGACATTCACGATCTCAGCCGTCGCCGGCGCAGCCTCGAGGATGACTGCCGGAACCAGGTCGTCATGCAAAATGACATCTGCCGACGCCAGCAGCCGAAGCGCGCGGACGGTCAGCAGTTCCGGATCACCCGGACCCGCGCCGACCAGGTAGACGCGGCCCTGTTCCGCCCGGGATGGCCGGCCGGCAGGCTCACGTTGCAGCGCGTCTATGGAAGCACCTCCTGCTCCCGGGTCTGTCCGGCAGGAAACGCCTGCAGCCGTGCCGGGCACTCTTCTGCCTCGCACACCGGCCGCTGGGCAAGCGCATGCAGCAGGCGTTTGCGTTCCTCTCCCGGAGGATAGGCAGAGATAACATCACGGCGCAGTTGGCCCAACGCGTCGAGAGTCGCGCCCATGTCAGCGGGCAGGGCGGCGTCGATTTCGCGCCGCAACTGCTGTGCCAGCGCCGGGCTTTCGCCGGCCGTCGAGATAGCAATCTGCAGTTTGCCGCGCCTCACAATCGATGGAAAGTAGAAGTCGCAATTGGGCGGATCGTCTGCTGAATTGCACAGGACGTGGCGTCTGCTCGCCGCGAGAAACACCGCCCGGTTGACCGCCGGCTGATCGGTCGCAGCAATGACCAGGTCGGCGTCGAGAACGTCCTCGTCGGCAAATGCGCGCGCCTCCCAGGTTAGTTTGCCCGCGTCGGCAAGCTGCCTGACGGCTTCAATCGCGACCGGCGCGACCACGCGCAAGCGAGCGCCCGAGGTAGAAAGGGAGGTAATCTTCTCCAGGCCAACATTGCCGCCGCCAACGATCAGGATGCGGCGGCCTTCGAGTTTCAGGTAAATCGGAAAGAGGTCCATGGATTCGCAGGCTGCTCTTTACTATTGTGCAGCCTGTAACTTAGTTGCCGCTGACTCACCGACGGCTTTTCAAGGTCGTCGAGCGCGACTGCCCCACTCAAATCGATCTCGGATGCAGGTGGCCTCCACTTCCGACCGTACAAGGCCAGCGGAGAACCTGGTCTCAGACGGGTGAAGCTGAAAAGTGAAGCATGACGCCCGTTCATTCGCGCCACGCTTCGCTTTTCACCGCCATGTGCGCTTCCAGTTTTTAGTGGCTATCTCCGTCGTGGTCGGCATCAGCTACCGCTGCGTGGGCTGCGGCGCTCAGACTTACCGTATCTACTTTGGCCGTTGAGGCGGAACTCTGTGCCGAGACGGTTGGCGGCGTGACAGGCTTTTGTACCTCGGCAGCAGCAGACGCTGCGACCGTGTTTCCGCTGACTGACATGCTCATCGTGTAGTTACCCCCAGCCTGGTCTATCGACTGGTAGACATCCAGCATGAGTATGCCTCCACACAACTAATGAGCTATCAGGCGGGAATTGATTTGGCCGTAGACAGATTTGGGAACGATGTGACGTCGAACCAGGTCGGACGGCTTTTTGTAGGGTCGATTTTCGATGATGCGCTGGGCCATGGCCGCAGTGACGCCAGGAAGAGTCCGCAGCGCCTCGCTCGAGGATTTATTCACGTCCACCGGATCGTTCTTCGGGTCATGCTGCAAACCATCACGGATACCCAGCGCCGCTCCCTTGAGGTTGCTGGCAACTGTGCGGGTCACGGCAGCGGTCGATCGCCGGACCATGTCCTGACTCCGCGGGCTCGAGGTGCAGCCGAGCGGAATAAGGAAAGCTGCCGGTATAAGCAGGTGCAGCGCCTTCATAACCTCATCCTACTGCGTCATCTACCAGGATTGAACGGAAACTTGACTGATGGCGGTCAAAGGTTCCGGACTGATGGCTATTGGGTGCATGCAACCAGGGTTTAGAGGCAGCGCGACCGGCCTGACTCAAACCGCAAACTCCTAAGTTTTTAGTTGACAGCCGCTTCGTGTCGGCGCTAATGTCCTAATCACTTAGGAGGTTTGCATGAAGAAGCCCGATGCGATGGGTTTGACCAGGCTGGAGCTGAAGATCATGCAGGTGATCTGGCGGCGGGGCAGCAGTACGGTTGGTGAGGTGCAGGAGGAGCTCGATCCGCCGCTCGCCTACACCACGGTGCAGACCATGCTCAACATCCTCGAGCGCAAGGGCAAGCTCGCGCGCGAGTTGAACGGGAAGGCATATGTATATATCGCCACCGTTACTGAGGCGAAGGCGCATGGCCAGGGTTTGCGCGACCTGATCGACCGCATGTTCGGCGGCTCGAGTGAAGAACTGGTGATGAGCCTGCTCAAGAATCGGCAGATTGATGCGAAGAGGCTGGCTGAACTGACCGAGCGCTTCAGCGAAACCGCCGCCCAGGATGCTCCGGCTGACGCCAAGAAGCCCGGCAGGAAAGGAGGAAAGCGATGAAAATCTTCGAGGGCTGGGTCCTGTCTTACCTGGCGAACTCTCTCTGGCAGGTGCCGCTGCTGTGGCTGGCCGGATGGATTGCAGCACTGGGTTTACGCCGCGCCGGTGCTGCCGCCGAACATCGCGTATGGGTCGGCGTGCTGCTGTTGCAGGTTTCCCTTCCAGTGTTCTCACTGTTGCCCTGGCAGAGTGTCTCGCGGCAATGGCTGCACGCGCTCAGCGTGTGGCGGCATGCTGATCCTGCAGGTGCGCACGTTTCCGTGGTGATGAGCGCTGCCAGTACCGGCAGCAGTCTGCGTATTCCCGGAGCACTGCTGACCGCGGCCTTCATCGCGTACTGCGGCACAAGCGTCTACTTTGTCGCGAGATTTTTGTGGCGCACGCGCATGCTTTTCATCATCCGGCGCGAGTCGGTCGACGTCCCACTTTCCGTCCACGCAGAGCGCTCCTGGTCGAGATGTGCGCAGCGCTTTGGCGTCAGGGATGTATCGATCGTTGCGTCTTCACGCGTGTCTGGTCCAGTGACACTGGGGCGCAGGCAAAAGGTAGTGCTGCTGCCGGCAACCATGGTCGGCACCCTGGCAGAAGAAGATTTCGATACAGTCATTGCTCACGAATTTTCGCATATACGGCGCAATGACTTTATCAAGAACCTGCTGTATGAACTGGTCTCGCTGCCAGTTGCGTACCATCCCCTGCTGTGGCTCACACAGGAGCGGATTACGGAAACCCGCGAGATGATCTGCGACCAGATGGCAGCGGCCGTCAGCGGGCGCAGTCAATATGCACGATCACTGCTGCGACTGGCGTCCCTGCTTGTGCAAGGCGCGCCGGTCAGGATTCCCCACGCCATCGGAATTTTCGATGCCAACACGTTCGAAAGGAGACTTATGAAGCTGACTGAAATGACAAAGGAAATGCGTGGATTGCGGCGTGTGGCAGCAGTCGCAGCCTGTGCGGCGTTTGGAGTAGCGACCTGCGGCTCTGCACTGGCGCTGCGCATGGATGTAAGTGCGCCAGCGTCTGTGACCGGTAGTCAGAACGGTGCTGCGACGCCGCCGAAAAAAGTGATGATCGCGTCAGGCATCATGGCAGGGAATCGACTGACCGGCGACGACCCGCATTATCCTGAGGCGGCCAAGAAGGCGAAGATCCAGGGCAAGGTTGTGCTCGCCGCCAGTATCAGCAAGGATGGCGCGATCGAAAACCTGCGAGTCGTCTCAGGTCCGAAGGAATTGCAGGCACCATCCATCGACGCAGTCAAAACATGGAAGTACAAACCCTACCTGCTGAATGGTGAGCCAGTAGAAGTAGAGACGACGATCAACGTGGTCTACTCGCTCGGCGGTTAGCCGATCGGTTAGTCATCGATGGGCGGCCATGGCACGCTGCTCGATGCGATGAAAGGCGAGGCCTTGACCTTCATGGTGTCCGGGTTTAGTTTGTCCTTACACGGGAAAGGAGGATGATCCAGCGAATGAAAAATTCTGATGGTAGTAGTTGTAAAACAACACGTGAGGTGACTGAGGCTTAGAGCGTCCACGCTCTAGACCTGGCGATCGCCAGTACCACTCGCCGAGGCCCACTTCCATGCAGTCTTTCCGCTGTATGCGTAAGCGTGGACGCCTCAGGTCAACTCCAACAGCTCACCGGTGTGTGGGCCTGCATTCTACCCAGAATGCAGGCCTTTCACTTTGCCACTGTTTCCTGTGACAGCGTCACCCCTGCACTACGCATCATCATCCCCGACATTAAGCTTGTCGTCTCTACACTAAGCATTGTCATCCCGACCGAAGTGGAGAGGATCTGCAATTCTTCCGACCTTGCTCTATACCGAAAGGTTGTCGGAGCAGGGGAAGAGGTATCCCGCCATTCACCACCCGGGTCTTAGAAGTGAGATTCGGGGCGCCCGGTCTTGTGACGAGGCCAGCTTTATAATTTTCCTATGGAACCACTAGTCATTGCAGGCAAGGCATTTCAATCGCGCCTGATTGTAGGCACGGGCAAGTACAAGGATGGACCGGAGACGCAGCGCGCGATCGAAGCATCCGCCGCCGAGATGGTGACGGTTGCGGTGCGGCGTGTCAACCTTGACCGCTCGAAGGAATCGCTGCTCGACTTCATCGATCCGCAGCGCTACTTTCTTCTGCCGAATACCGCCGGATGCTACACCGCGGACGAAGCCATTCGCGCAGCGCGCCTGGGCCGCGAGGTCGGACTTTCCGAGTGGGTGAAGATCGAAGTGATCGGCGACCAGAAGACCCTCTATCCCGATGTGCAGGCGACACTCGAGGCGACCACCGTGCTGGTGAAGGAAGGCTTCACCGTGCTGCCCTATACGACGGACGACATAGTATTCGCACGCCGGTTGATCGACGCGGGCGCGGCCGCCGTGATGCCGCTGGGAGCGCCGATCGGCTCAGGACTCGGTCTGCAGAATACAGCGAACATTCGTATCCTGCGAGAGCTGATCACGGAGGTGCCGCTGATTATCGATGCCGGTGTCGGTACGGCTTCCGATGCAGCACTCGCGATGGAACTCGGGGCCGACGCCGTGCTGGTGAATTCGTGTATCGCGCATGCCGGAAATCCTGTATTGATGGCAGAAGCGATGCAGCATGGTGTCCTCGCCGGGCGCCAGGCGTTTATTGCGGGCCGGATGCCGCGCAAGCTGTACGCAACCGCGAGTTCGCCGCTTGAAGGAATCAGCCGGTAAGTTAAAACAGGATTGTCGTAGCTGATGCCGTGTTCGTCGCAGGCCGGCACATTCGTATAGACTCCAGCCATGCGCGTCTTCGGCATCGATTGCGGCACGGTCTGCACCGGCTACGGAGTAGTCGAGGTAGTGGAAGACCAGCGTGAAGCGCGGCTGGTCTCAATCGCGTGCGGTGGCATCTCCATGCCGAAAAAAGATACGCTGCCGGACTGCCTGGCGCGTGTCTATGCAGAGCTCTCCGCATTGCTCGAGATCTACCGGCCGGATGCCGTTGCGGTGGAGGGCGTCTTCTACTCTGTTAACGCCAAGAGTGCATTGAAGCTGGGCCATGTGCGTGGTGTCGCTCTGCTTGCAGCGGCCAATGCCGGGCTTCCGGTAGCGGAATACGCGCCGCTGTCCATCAAGTCCGCTGTAGTGGGTTACGGCCTGGCGGATAAGGAGCAGGTCGGCTTCATGGTCGCGCGTCTACTGCGGCTGGATGAAATACCGCGGCCTGCGGATGCAGCCGATGCACTTGCCATCGCCATCTGCCATATTCACTCCGCGCAGACGCTCCTGCTTCAGGGTAACGGGGCAGGGCTCATGCGGAAAGCTGGTCGGCCGGCCTGATGCTTCGCGCGTTCATCCTTACGTTGCTGCTTACTGGCGCGTGTCTCTGCGGGCAGGCGCAGGAGAATCCGCAGCCGGCCCAGGAGAGTTCGCCGACGCCTGATCCGTCGGCAGTGGTCGGTCCCGCCTTCCGCGATGAAACAGTGCCCGCGGTTGCGACACTCATGTTCAAGTTCGAAAATCCGCAGCTGCAGCCGGCGAAGTATCAGATCACCCTGCACCCGGATGGATCAGGCCATTTCGTTTCTGCGGTCGGCAGCGCTCCACCGCCTGACATTGCCGACCTTCCGCCGGAGGGGCAGGACAGAGACATCACGGTGAGCGCGCCTGTTCGCAAGCAGATGTTCCTGGTGGCTGTGAAAGAGCATGGATTCGCAACGAAGTGCGATACCGGCGGATCGAAGGTAGCGTTCCAGGGGACCAAGACACTGGTCTACCAGGGGCCGGACCTGAAGGGCGCCTGCACGTACAACTACAGTTCCGATCAGAAGATTCAATGGCTGACAAACCAGCTGCTCGGGATCGCGGCAACGCTCGAAGAGGGGCGGCGGCTGACGGTTGAGCACACGCACGGCCGGCTCACTCTCGATGCAGAACTGGAGACACTGGCGACCATGGTGAAAGAAGGCCAGGCGACTGAAGTCGAAAATATCGCGCCGATCCTGCAGACGATTGTCGCTGATGAAAACGTGATGACGCGCGCCCGCCGTCGCGCACAGGATCTGCTGGACAGTACTCCCGCATCTGCTGCTCATTGATACCGACCTGCGCTGCCGATCTCCGATACCGACCTGCGCTGCCGGCCTGCGGCGATCCAGACACGCGGCCAGCCGGACGGCTGGGAACTTCAGTTCGGTGAAGTCGAAACATACGGCGCAGCCAAACTTCCGCAATCGTGTCTAATCTAGTGGGGTCATGCATGGGTTCGTTTTAGATGACTCCGGGGGAAGCAGTATGTTCCATAGAGCCTTGAAGGCTTTGCAACACTTTCTGCCAGCGGTGAAGTGCATAGTTCTGACATCGGTTGCCATCTGCGTACTGCCGGCCGCCCGCGCCCAGGATGCGGCCGTGGTGCGGCTGGCTTATGTGAGCGGCAACGTCCAGATTCTGCAGAATGGCGTCGTGCAGTTCGACAAAGCAGTCGCCAACATGCCGCTCTTCAAGGATTCGCAGGTTGCCACAGCCATCGACGGTCAGGCCGAGATTGAATTCGCAGACGGCAGCGTGGCGCGCCTGACACCCAATAGTTCGCTGCAGTTGACGCACGTGCAGAGTGCAGGCGCAAACGGCCACACTGACATCGCTCTAACCAGCGGACTGGCTTACTTTGAGTTGAATGTTGGACAGGGCCAGCGTTTCGCCGTGAAGATTGGTCCAGCGACCGCTCACCCTGAAGAGAACACAATCTTTCGCGCGAATCTCGACAAGGTACCTGAGATAGCAGTCTTCCAGGGAGCCCTGCATGTCGACGGCGATGACGCCACGTTCACGACGGATGTGACCGAACGGCAGAGTGTTCGTTTTGATGAGAGTGCTGCCGAGCCATTCACGCTCGCGCAGACAGTCACGCCTGACTCCTGGGACAGGTGGAACATGGATCGCGACGACACCATTGCCCGTGAAGCGCAGACCCAGACGGATGCGCGGAACGATTCGGCTGCCCCGCAGGATCCGGGCTGGAATGACCTGGATGCAGCAGGCGACTGGTTTCCAGTGGATGGCTACGGGAACGTGTGGGTGCCGGATGGCGTCGATGCAAACTGGGATCCGTATGGCTATGGCTACTATGCTGACTACCCGATCTATGGAACGACCTGGGTCTCCGGCTATCCATGGGGATGGCTGCCGTATCACTGCGGCGCGTGGAACTATTTTCCGTTCGGCTGGGGCTGGATCCCGGGCGGCTGCGGGCTTGGCTGGTCGCCCATCGGGACCATCTGGAATGCTCCGCAAAACTACCGTCGTCCGCTGGTTCCGCCCGGAGGATTCGCGATCGCCAGCAGGACCCACAGGCCAAATTCCTCCCGGCTTTTGCTGGTTGACCGGGGGGCAGCAGCACGCGGACCGTGGGGACCGGGAAGCGGCCTGAATCATACGATCGCGACAGCACAGCACCGTCAATCCCTAAACCTGGAGGGTAGTGTGCTTGAACCATTGGGCCATCGGCCAGCGCCGGGCCTGGGCGTGCAGGGCGATCGTCTGACCACGGCAACCGGCACACACGTGGGGATACCGATCGCCCGTCCCGGCAGTAGTCCGGAAAACCAAGGTGGCAGGATGCCGATGCCCCAGAGATCCATTGGCAGCGCCGCCCAGGCGCCGCGAGCCCCTGAAGTGACACGGCCAACGTACACAGCGCCTCCTGCGCCGAGGTATGAGGCTCCTGCACCACGCGCAGCGCCACCACCGCCGCCACCTCCTCCTGCTGCTGGTCGGCCGCACTAAGCCCGCGCTTACACCTTGAGGGCGTGGAACAGCTCAGCGAGCCGTGGCAGGCTGACTGCCTCGGCACGCTCCTCGCGGCTTACCGCGGCCGTAACGCACGCGCTCTCGATCCGCTGGGAGGGGTAGCCGGCGGCCTTCAGATTGTTGCCGAGCGTCTTTCGTTTTTGCGCAAAGCAGTGGCGCAGAAACGGGACGAACGCCGCCGGAGCTACGCCCAGTTCGCGATGCCGCGGCGTGAAATGAAGTCTCAAGACCGTGGAGTGCACGCTTGGCGGAGGCGAGAAGTCAGCCGGCGTCAGCTCAAAGAGCCGCTGCACGTCGGCATAAAGCTGCGTCGTCACCGTCAGCAGGCCGTAATCGCGCGTGCCCGGCTCCGCGCATAAGCGGTCAGCGACCTCGCGCTGCATCATCAGCACGGCGCGGTCGAGCGCATCCGCATGGGCGTAGAGATGAAGCAGGATTTCCGACGTGATGTAGTAGGGAAGATTGCCGACCACTACCAGCCTGCTGCCTTCGCGTTCCGCCAGTGCAGTCAGGTTTACACGGAGTACGTCATTCGTGATGATGTCGACGCCGCTCAGTACCTGCTCTGTTTTGAAAGAGTCCTGCAGGGGATACTGCAGTAGTAGCCGCTCTGCCAGGCCATGGTCGAACTCGATCGCCACCAGGCGACGCGCGCTTTGCGCCAGCAGGTGCGTAATGGCACCCATCCCCGGCCCGATCTCAAGTACTGCCGCGTGGGACAAATCTCCTGCTGCCGCGACGATCGCCCGCGGCGCCGTCTGGCTGATAAGAAAATTCTGACCCAGCTTTGCTTTCGCAGCAGGAGGCTTTGCGTGGGCCGCTTTCGCTTTCATGAGTCGCTCCGGCCTCGCGCTGCATCTTCGTTGATATCGCCCCGCCAGCGGCTGCCGGTTTGGAAGCGGGACAGCTGCAAAGGTAGACTACGCATTCCGGCATAGTAACCGAATTATTCGAGAGACACTCGTTAGCAGTGAACAGGAAAGCGAGACCCATGCGGATCGTATTTGCAGCATCGGAGTGTGTGCCCTATGCGAAAACCGGCGGACTCGCCGACATCATGGGGGCACTCCCCGCAGCAGTCGCCAGGCTCGGCCACGAAGTGACAATGTACCTCCCGCTCTATCGCCAGACGCAGAAGCGTCTGCAGGGTGGTCCCACTTCGCGCCGGGTCGCCATTCAGAGCCTGACCATTCCGTTTGAGAACTACAGCCGCTTCGTGACTGTACTGGACGGCGGGAAACACGAGGGTGTGCAGCATTACTTTCTCGAATGCCCTGAACTCTTCGATCGGGAATCGTTGTACGGGACGGATGCCGGCGAATATTCAGACAACGCCGAGCGCTATGGACTGTACTGCCGTGCCGTCATCGAAAGTGCCAAGCAACTGGGCGTTCCTGACATCTTTCATGTGCACGACTGGCAGGCTGGTCTGCTCCCGGTCATGCTGAGAACGATCTACTACTACGACCCGTTGATGAAGCACGTGCCCGTGGTCATGACCATTCACAACGCCGGCTATCAGGGGCTTTTTCCATCGTCCGTCATCCCGCAACTGCTGCTGCCGTGGGACACATTCACCATGGATAAGCTCGAGTTCTACAACCAGGTGAATTTCCTGAAGGGCGGAATCGTGTATGCCGACGTGATCACGACCGTCAGCAGAACGTACGCCGAAGAGATACAGACGCCGGAATTCGGGTTCGGCCTGGATGACATCCTGCGTAAACGTTCAGCTGACCTTCACGGCATTCTCGACGGCGTCGACTACAACCACTGGAATCCTGCGACCGATCCCAAGATTGCTGCTCACTACACGCCGGACAGGCTCGACGGCAAAGCAGCCTGTCGCAAAGACCTTCTGCATGCCTTTAATCTTGACCATTGCAAAGCCAGTACACCCGTCCTCGGAATGGTTTCGCGCGCGGCCACGCAGAAGGGCTTCGATTTCGTCGCCGAGATCATCGATCAACTCGCCGCAGAAGACATTTACCTCGTCGTCCTCGCGATGGGCGAACCCTACTACGAGAATTTCCTGCGCAGCATCGCTGAACGGTATCCGCAGAAGATCGCCGTCAAGATTGTTTATGACGAGACGCTGGCACACAAAGTCGAAGCAGGTTCCGATATATTCCTGATGCCTTCACGCTATGAACCCTGTGGTCTGAACCAGATCTACAGCCTCAAGTATGGAACCGTGCCAGTAGTCCGCGCAACCGGTGGCCTCGAAGACACGATTGGGGATTACAACCCGGCAACGGGGAGCGGCACAGGCTTCAAGTTCTACGGCACCAACCCGCAGGACTTCTGGCTGGCCATCCAGCGGGCACTGACGCTGTTTACGGACAAAGCAGCCTGGCGGCAGCTGATGCTCACGGGCATGGCCCGGAACTTCTCCTGGGACAAACCCGCCGCTGACTACGTCCGCCTCTACGAAGACACCGTGCGCAGCAAGTCGTAAGCCGCGCACGGGCCGCCCGACGCAACGCGCGCTGGCCGTTCTCTAAAGAATTGTTTTCACGCGGGGGATGCGGAGGAGCAGGCTGGCCGTGAGCCAGCTGAGCAGTAAGGTGATCAGGAAGACCAGCAGGGTCTTGAAAGCCGGTTGGATAGGCCTGTCGAGGAATAGGCGCTGCGCTGCCGTAACGAACATATAGTGCACCAGGTAGATCCCATAGGCGCAGCGGTTAAGTGAGTGCATCCATGGATGAAACGACCATTGAATGCGCGAGAACATGCCGATGATGCCGAGATTGCTGCACACGCAGCAGGCCACCCAGAGCAACGTGATCGGTGCCCGGGAATGGGCGCTGAAGGCCGGGTGCGAACTCGCCAGAACGCGGAACAGCCAGGACATATTGAAGATAAAGAGGCCGGTCGCTATCCAGCATGGCCAGTATCGGGCGAGAACGCTCGCACGAAACAGTAGGCCACGGGAGAGCCCCCAGGCACCTACCAGGACACCGAACGCGAACCACAGCGGATACAAAAACAACCGTGAGATCTGCAGAAGAAACGGCGGCGTGATGATCGCTGTCCATCGCCCGTAGCCGAAGTGGTAGAGCATCGGGATGTACACGAGTGCCGTCGCGAAGAACATCACAATCGCTATCTCGATGGGGTGTTCTCCCATCCTCGCGGTGAAGTCTTTCAGCACCGGCGCCAGGCGCGTGAATGGCGTCCTGCAGAACAACCTGAAGGCTGCGGCCGCGACCAGGTCCATCACCAGCAGAAACCATATGAACCAGGCCGGCCCGGGGGAGAAGCCGCCCGCGGCCAACTGCCGGTACATCTCCGCGAATCCGCTCGTATGGCCGTTCGTCAGCCACGGGACGTAATAGCCGATCGGGTTCAGGATGAAGATCGCGAAGAGAAATGGAAGACCGAGCCGACGGAAACGTTCGCGGACAAAACCGCTGATGCCATGATTGCGAATCGCCGGATAAACGAACAATCCGGAGATGAAAAACATGAGCACCATGAAAAAGTTGTCGTTGAACCCTATGATGTAGTCGATGACGCTCCAGCGGGTCGAGTCGACGATCGGTACGACTGCTTTGAAGAGGTTGCCTGTTGGCACAACAGCCCACGTGGCGTAGGCCAGCATGCTGTGGTGAAGCAGCACTCCGACTGTGATCATGGTGCGCAGGTAGTCGATCGACAGGTCGCGACGGGGTCGCGACTGAACCGGTTTTTGAACGGCAACATTTACTGCTAAGACACTTGAACTCACGATCGGCCTCTATATGACCTGTATCGGCACCTTTCGCCCAAGCGTACATAGGCTATGCGTATTCTCCACCCTTTCGGAACCTCAGGTACAGGGGGAGGCCGCATGCGATGATTACCATTCCTACAAGCGAGTTACGCAAGTTACTTCCAAAAGAGTAAACCAACAATACTGCGGACGCTGCAATAAAAAGAGCAGGCAGCACCGGATAGCCCCACATGCGAAACGGCCGCTCCCGTTCTGGTTCTCGGATGCGGAAATAAAAGATAGTAGTTGTCGTGATCATGTAAAAGAGCCACTCGGCGAAGATGGCAAGTTCAAAAAGCTGCTGGAACTTCCCGATCAGCAGCAGCAGCAGGGTGCTCAAGCCACCCTGGACCAGGAGAGAATTAGCCGGGCTTTGGAATCTTGGATGAATGCGTCCGAGCTGGGTAAAGAATAGTCGCTCGCGGGCTGCAGCAAAGGGCACCCGTGCACCCGACATGATGGTGCCGTTGAGCGTGACAAGAATGCTCAGCGCCATGCCGCCGGTCACCAGCATCAGTCCGCTCCCGCCCAGGAAACCACCTCGAATGAGCGACATGGCAGCAAGAGCAGGACGTTGCGCGGCAGCCACTGCATCCGCCGACAGAACGTACTGGATCGCCGCATTGACGCTCATATAAAGCACGGCAACAATCAGCACACCGAGTACCAGGGCAATGGGCAGGTTGCGCTCCGGACGCTCTACCTCCTCGGCAACCATGTTCAGATCATTCCAGCCGTCATAGGCCCAGAGTGCTGCGATCAGCGCGACCATGAAACCGGTAAATCCACCCTCGGCCCCGGTAAACATGGTGCGGAAATTCGCCATGCTTCCGACCGGGCTGTAGAAGCAGGCCGCGGCGATCACGATCACGAGCAGCACCTTGAGCCAGGTAAACACCAGCTGGAAATTACCCGCCTTCCTGACCCCGATATAGTTGAGCCCGGTCACCAGCCATGTGACCGCGATAGCAAAGATCTGCGACCAGAGGATCGGCAGGGGACGGTGCAGGGCAGTCCCTTCCAGCCAGCGGAGACTGGGGAAGATGGCGAGCGTGCGTGCAAGACCTGTCGTTACACTCGCAATCGAGGCGGGCTTGGCCACAGCGAACCAGGTCCACATATAAAGGAAGGCGGTCAGGTCGCCATAGGCCCGGCGCAGGTAGACGTATTCACCGCCGGCGTAGGGCATCATGGCGGCGAGCTCCGCGTACGTCATCGCCCCGAACAGGGTCAGCAGGCCACCGGTGATCCAGGCGAGGTACACCATCGGCGACGTGCCGACTGCCCGCATCATCTCCTGTGGAACCAGGAAAATGCCGCTCCCGATGATCGTACCGACAACGATAGCAGTCGCGGTCGATAGGCCAAGAACGCGCGGCAGGCGGTGGACGGTTTCTGCTGGGGCGATTGTGCTCAAGTGGTTAAATCTTCACCTGCGCAGCCACTTTGCACCAGCGAATTGATAAAATCGCCCGCGAAATTTCAATACAATTCGCGGGCCGATGCCCAGATCTCCGCTGGAGAACGGAGCCGGCCCTGCGCCAGCCAGATGGTGGCTCCGTTTTCAAATGGCATGGCATCGGGGGTATGAATGACGCCGATCGGGCGCACGTCACGATAAGCTTTCTCGATGTCCTCGCGATGCTGTCCGACGACGACGATGGAGTCATGCAGCTCGCCGCGCGATCCCCAGTACCAGTAGTGTTGATGGCCGCTGATCGACGCTGGCAGACCGTATACGCCTCCAAATACATCGACCGCGCTGGCCTCGCCGTAGTTGGTGCAGTAGATGCCCAGCTGGCCCTCGCTGCCATGGCGCATGGCGGCGGGAAGACTGTTATAAGCCGCCGCTACCTGCTCCACGAAGCCGGGCCAGCTCGTCATATCTGCGAGCAATTGCGGCAGGCGGGAATGCTGGAAATTCTCCGTCTCTTCCGGCCGGAAGTGCAGACGATGCTCCCATGTCGCGTATTGGGAAGGTGGCACGATCGGGAGCACGACCGGCATCCAGTACCAGGCTGCCAGGGCGAATGATCCCATGTACGCCACCGGCAAAGCGGCCCAAAGCCGCCGGTGCTTGACGGGCGCGCGAGCGACGACCCCATACCAGAAGACAGCGCCGGCAGCGAACAGCACGGGATAGACAGGGACTACGTAGTAGATCTTGGCGTGCAGCACGATCATCAGCGCAATGAAGAGTGCGGCAGCAGCGCCTGCGAAACGAAACGGCCGCGCCCGCCGGCTCACCAGCAGCCATCCCAGTCCTGCGATCCAGATGACTGCACTGAACGGGATCATCACCAGCATCTGCTGCCAGAGGAACTCGCCCGGTCCGAGCACGATGTCTTTGTGCTCGTGCGATGCCGCGACCAGCCATTGCAGCGTTGGAAAGCCGCGGTGCAGCTGCCAGAGAAAGTTCGGCAGTTCGATGAGCAGCAGAAGTCCAACGCCCGCGCCGGCGCGGCAGTCAGACAACAGTCGGCGCTGCGGTGTGACCAGCAGGCCGGCCAGCAGGCACAGTAGAAAGAAGGCGCCGCTGAGCTTGGTCTCGAGTGCCAGGCCGCCAGCGATTCCAAAGACAAGCCACCAGGCTGTGCGCACCCGGTTGACGGGCCCTTTTGCAAGCTCGAGCATGGCCAGCATGGCAGTCATCCAGAAGACAGGCTCCAGGCAGTTCATGGAAAGTATGGTGTCGACGCCGAGATATTCAGGCGCACCGATTACGGCAATCATGGCCAGCGTCTGCGCAGCCCGTTTTCCGCCGAGCGAGCGCGTGATCAGGCCGGTGAGCAGCACCTTGACTGCACCTGCTGCCGATGGCACCAGCCGGAAAGCCCAAAGCCGGTCATGTCCGAAGAGAGCATCCGACGCGCGGGCGAGTACGGCAATGACCGGCTGGTTATCGAGATAACCCCACGCCAGCCGCCGGCCGCAGACGATGTAATACAGTTCATCGCGAAAGATGCCGTATCCTACCTGCTGCGCCCTGACATTGACGGCAATGTGGATGCAAAGCTTTATGGCCGCAAAGATGCAGCCCAGTAGGATTGCGCGCCTCCACGTATTGCTTTTGTGCGGGACAGGTCGCTGGCTGAGGGACGTGACAGACATGGGACGGGTCGCCTGCAGCGGCTCCCTGAGGTCAACTATTGCCATAAATTCATACACTTAGAATCGCACACACTTAGAGATGCATCTTCACTACTGGCGGAGCTTCGGGGAATCTGAATTCGCTGTGCGCTCGTACGTTTGAAGGGTACTGCAATCAGGATTATGGCTATCACTCTCGAACGTCTGCGGATGTGGATCCTGGTAGCCGGCGTCGTTCTCATCCTCGCGATTGCTTCCTTCTTTATGTACGCCCGCTATCGCCTGCATCAGTATGCGCATGATCTTCCGGGCAAGCTTGGGCTTGAGATTCAGCAATCTACCAACGGCTTCACCGTCTCCCGATCACATGCCGGCCACACCCAGTTTGTCCTGCACGCTGCAAAGGCCGTGCAGTACAAGAACGGCGGTCACCTGGTGCTGCATGACGTCAGCATCATGATGTACGGGAAGGATGGCAGCCGTGCCGATCACATTGCAGGGAGCCAGTTTGACTATGACCAGTCCTCTGGTATTGCCCGTGCGGACGGCGCTGTGGATATTGAACTCGCGTCGCCTGTCTCGAGCGCCAACCCGGCCGGAGGTTCCAGGGGCGCCAGCCTCTCGAAAGCCGACAACCCGGTAAAGGTGAGGACCAGCGGCCTGGTCTTCAACCAGAAGACACAAGTGGCGAGCACGGACCAGGCGCTGGAATTTCAGGATGGTGCGGCTACAGGGTCCGCGCGCGGCGCGATCTATGACTCGGCTAACGGCACCCTCGACCTGGCCAGCGATGTCGTTCTGAAGACGACGATGAACGATGGCGAAGTCAACGTGAAAGCGCAGAGCGCAAACTTCAACCGCGTGCTTAAGCAACTCATACTCATCAAGAGCCTCACGGAATACGACAAGGAACACGCTACCTCTGACCAGTCGACGGTCTACTTCCGGCCGGACGGCTCAGCAGACCATGTGTTTTCGCAGGGCAATGTACATGTAGTGACCGACGATGGAACAGACATGCATTCCAGTGAAGCCAACGCGCAGCTGGATGAGCAGAACAAATTGAAGCAGATACGCCTGAACGGCGGTGTGCTGCTGGTGGTGCACACGCAAGGCGGCAACGGAGGCGGCCTGCCGTCTTCAGGTAGTTCTTCTGCTGAGAATCATTCGGTGGACAGTTTGCAGACGCTCCACGCAGACAGCAACTCCGCCATTCTCAATTTTGGAGCAGAGAACCGGCTGCAGCATGTGCAACTCGACCAGGCTGTATCCGTCGTCGACCAGCAGGTTGGCCTGGCGAATGATCCGCATGGGTCGGAGACGCGGGAGATGCGGTCGGCCAGGCTCGACGTCAGTTTTGAGCCTGACGCGAGTGGACGCTCGCAGCCGAAGAATGCCCTTGCGACAGGCGAGGCGCTGGTCACCGTCCACACGATCCACGCCGCGGCTCCGCAGCAGAGCACGACGCTCAAGGGTGACCAGTTATTTGCCACCCTGACAGAAGGCCACAAGCTCTCCTCGCTGCGCGGCGATGGGCACACTTATCTTCTGCAGCAGAGTCCCGGCGGAATCAGCCAGACCAGCAGCGCGGATAACCTGCTGGTGAAATTTTCTCCGGCCGCCAACGCTGCCACGTCCGGGCAGGGTGCTTCTGCAAAAAGCGCTGCCCGCTCGAGGAGTGCCGAGACGCCGTTACTTCTGGGCAGGCAGGGCGGCAGCCAGATCGAATCAGCCACGCAGCAGGGTCACGCAGTGCTGGTGCAACTGCAGCCATCGACTACGCCCGGTGCGCCTCCGGTCAAGACAACCGCCACGGCCGACACGATCAGGTATGACGGCGCGTCCGGCAGGATCAGCCTGACCGGGGGGACCCCGAGGATCACCCAGGGCGGGACTGAGCCAGCAGCCGGCAACGAGACAGAAAGCCAGCCGTCGTCTGAGATGACCGCTACTGCTATCGAGTTCAATCGACTGACCGGGGATGGCAGCGCCACGGGCGGCATCAAGGCGAGCTATGACAGCAGCACCGGCTCCGCCAATGCACCTGGCGGCAATGCCATGCATGTAATCGCCGACCATGCGTCGCTCGACCATGCCAAAGACGAGACCACCTTCTTCGGAGCGCCGAATGCCGACGCGCGGCTATGGCAGGGAGCCAATGCCATCACAGCACCAACCATCATCCTGGCGCGCACCCGGCAGCTGCTCATCGCGCAGGGGCCAGCCCGCGGCGTCAAAGCGACATTCGCGGAAGGGCCGGGGAAACCTGGCAAGCCGGGATCACATACTGACACAGCCCAGGAGAATGCTCCATCTGCAGGCGGCGTCATGCGGATCACCAGCAGTGGCATGACGTACTCCGGCGGGGAAAGAAAAGCGTCTTTCACCGGGGGCGTCAT
The DNA here is from genome assembly GCA_963692885.1 of Acidobacteriaceae bacterium. GTDB lineage: Bacteria > Acidobacteriota > Terriglobia > Terriglobales > Acidobacteriaceae. The sequence goes on along the minus strand of OY843586.1, from coordinate 3,206,083 downwards.
GGGGCAGGATGCGACCGGAACGCTGCACGCCGCGTCGCTGGATGTGTATCTGGCTCCAGAGCGCGCAGCCAGTGCCAAAGCTGCTCCGGTCTCGAAGGCAAAAAGCGCCGTGGGCAGCCAGATGCCCGGACCAGGCGGCCAGATCGACCACATTATTTCCATGGGGCATGTGGAGTATCAGCAGGGCGAGCGCAAAGCTACAGGCGACAGGTTGATCTACACGGCAGACGACGAACACTTCGTGCTGACCGGCACAGCGGAAGCGCCGCCGAGGGTGACCGATCCGGTGCATGGCACGGTCACCGGCTCTTCATTGATTTTCAACAATCGCGATGATAGCGTCGTCGTCAGCCGGGGACAATCGGCGACCGTGACCGACACGCGGACAACCAGGTAGACCGACCTAAGTGGTGGAATGCAGAAATTAATCGTTGATGAAATTGGGAAGGCCTATAAGGGTCGGCAGGTGGTGCGCGGCGTCAGCCTAGATATTTCTCAGGGAGAAGTGGTTGGACTGCTTGGCCCGAACGGCGCGGGAAAGACCACCAGCTTCTATATGATCGTTGGCCTGATAGCTCCTGATTCGGGGCGGGTACTGATCGACGACAAGGATATTTCGCGCGTGCCGATGTACATGCGGGCACGCCAGTACGGCATCAGTTATCTGCCGCAGGAGCCGAGCGTCTTCCGCAAACTGACGGTAGAGGAAAACATCCTCGCAGTGCTTGAAGCGCAATCCATCTCGTGGGAGATGCGGCGTGCCCGTACGGAAAAACTGCTGGACCAGTTGAACCTGGGCCACATCCGTAAGACACGCGGCTATGCCCTGTCGGGTGGCGAACGCCGGCGGGTCGAAATTGCGCGCTGTCTTTGCATCCAGCCCTCTTTTATCCTGCTGGACGAGCCGTTTTCGGGAATCGATCCGATTGCGGTCCTTGACCTGCAGGAGATCATCTTTGATCTCAAGGCGAGTGGCATCGGCGTCCTGATCACCGACCATAATGTGCGCGAGACTCTGTCCGTGACCGACCGGGCGTACATTATCAACGACGGCAGGATTTTCAAGACGGGAACGCCCGATGTCCTTGGGCGGGATCCCGAGGTGCGACGTGTCTACCTGGGAGAAGGTTTCTCGCTGAATTAAGGGAATTTGTCGAATAGTTGCGAAACGGGCGATTAGTACCATTTCGGGACAATTGATGAGGTCCGGCTTGCCCGTTCAAGAATTGGCACTGTTGTCGGCATTTGCCCGGATGTAGACTCGAACAAAAGGTCCCACATTCTTAAGCAGTCAGGATGCAATGCCTCTTCTCCAACCAAAGCTCAGCCTGAAGGTGTCACAACGGCAGATACTGACGCCCGGCCTGATGCAGATGGTCAGCGTGCTGGCGCTGAACAAGCTCGAGTTGAAGGAGATGATCAACGCAGAGATTGTAGAGAACCCGGTGCTTGAAGAGGTTGAGGAGCATGTGCCTCTGCTCGACGATGTCGCGGGCAGGGAAGCGGAGCGGGAGCGGCCGGCTGAAGAGATGGTCGCCGTTGCGGAAAACTCTCCTGAAGAGCGCGATCCGTTCGAAGAGATTGATTTCGGCTCCTACTTCCAGGACTATCTTGACCCCGGCTTTCGCACCGGCAACAACTTCGAATCGTACGACGACAAGCCATCGTTCGAGAACTTTCTTTCGGTTCCTCAGAAACTTACCGACCACCTGATCTGGCAGCTGGGTTCGCTGAATCTCACGCCTGAGCTTCGCGAAGCCGCCGAGTACATAGTCGGCAACCTGAATGAAGATGGTTATCTGGTGGCCGGCGATGCCGAGCTACTCGACGGATTTTTCGGCGAGGGAACTGCCGCCCGGATCGGACCCGCCCCGCCACTGGATCCAGCAGAAAACCGCTCCCTGGAAGCAATGGACCCTCCTGACCAGGCGGATGATACTTCGTCGGTGCCCGTAGACGACCAGCCGCGGACACTCCTGCAGGAGGCGCTGGCCATTGTGCGCCGTCTCGACCCTGTCGGCGTGGGCGCGGCCACCCTGCGTGAGTGCCTGCTGCTGCAGGTCGCCGAGCGCCGACGCGAATACGAGCTGATCTATGCTGCGCATCCAGCGCCCGGTGAAGCCGATGCGCCGCTTCGTCTGCAGACTGCATGCTTCGATGCCGCCGCGCTTATCATCCGCGACCACCTGAGCCTGTTGCAGAAACGCGATACGCGCGAACTCTCGAAGATCACCAACTGCTCCGTCAGTGACCTCCAGGCCGCAATCGAACTTATCCGGACGCTGGATCCAAAACCCGGCCAGCGCTTCAATCGCACCAGTACCCGGCTGATTGAACCGGACGTCGCTTTTGTGAAACGAGGTGACGAGATCAGCATCGTCCTGAACGAGGAAGACATCCCCACCCTGCGGCTGAATCATGGCTATAAAAAGCTGTTGACCCAGGCCGGAACAGACAAGGATGTGAAGGACTATGTGAAGGAACGCTATCGGGCCGCATTGATGCTGATGCGCAATATCGAACAGCGCAAGAGCACCATCCTCAAGACGTGTGAAGCAATCATCCGCCGGCAGCCGGATTTCCTGGAGCATGGAGTCGAGTCTCTCCGCCCCATGATGATCAAGGATGTGGCCGAAGAAATTGGTGTCCATCCCTCGACCGTGAGTCGTGCTGTTTCGAACAAGTATGTGCACACGGCGCAGGGCGTTTACGAATTAAGGTTCTTCTTCACTGAAGGCGTCAACGGTCCCGAGGGTGCCGGAACGCCCCTGATGCTACTGAAACGCAAGGTGAAGAAACTTATTGAAGACGAAGATCCGCAGAAGCCGTTGACAGACGATCACATCGCCCTGGTGCTGCGTGGGCAGGGCATCCGCGTGACGCGACGTACGGTGGCCAAGTATCGCGAAGACCTGAACATCCCCAGCACTCACCAGCGCCGCGTCAGAGTCTAGCGACTGCCGGCGCCGCTGCGTAAATATTTTCGCGGACATCTGCAACTCAAGTGCCACAACATACCGGCGACAGCGCCAAAAGAATGCTCTATACTCGGTCCTCTTCTGTAAAGAGTCGCATCTCTGTTCTATAGGAGGAATGACGATGCAGGTTGAATACACCGGAAGACAGGTGGCCGTAACTCCCGCACACCGCCTACTCGCTGAAGAAGGTCTTGGACGAGTAAGCCATATCCTTGGTAAATCCATTGGGGCACACGTCGTGCTGACTGCCGAGAAATACCGGCAATCCGCTGAAGTGACGGTGCAGTCGCGTCATCACAGCCTGGTAGGTATCTGTGAATCGACCAGTATGGAAACGGCCCTGCGTGATGCTGTCGCCAAGGTCGAAACGCAGGCCAAGCGACTGAAGGAGAAGACGCGGGAGGCAAAGCGACAGCCGAAGGAAGAAAAGCTTCTGCTCGAAGCGCCGCTCCGTCGAAATGGCGCAGCAGCGGTTGCCGGTAAGGTCGAGGCAATCGCGGCCAGCCGCAAACTCCCGGTGCAGCCGGTCACTCTCCATGCGGCTAAGTCCACTTATGAAGAACCGCATATCGTTCGCTCTCCCGATGCTGTCTCTGATCGCCCGATGACGATTGAAGAAGCAGTGAAAGAAGCAGAGTTCCGCGATAAGGAAGTCTTTGTTTTTCGCACGCCAGTCGGCTCGTTGAACGTGCTGCACCGGAAACGCGACGGCAAGATGGAATTAATCGAAGCCTCCTGAATCCACTCTCTTCCTGACTGTTCCTGAACACGCGGGCCTGGAACGTGGCGGAAATCACTCAGCCGCGCTCCATGCCCGATGCTACGATGGGCCATGCCGCGCAAAGCCTCGACCTCGCTCAAAGCCTCACCCTCCAGAGTGAAGACGCCGGCGAAAGACGTCGGGGCAGTCATGCGCAAGCCCCGCGCACTATCCAAGAAAACGAGTGAGCCGATCTCACTGCCAGTCGCCGCCGCGAAAGAACTTGTCATTCTTACCGGTCTGTCCGGGTCCGGCAAAGCTTCGGCGCTCAAAGCCTTTGAAGACATGGGCTTCTACGCAGTCGACAATATGCCGCTGGAACTCATCCCGAATTTTGCCGACCTGGTACGTCAGTCAGTCGAGATCACGCGGGCTGCGCTGGTCGTCGATGTACGCGAGGGACAGCGACTGGATCGCTTTCCGGCTATGCTCAAAGACATCCGCAAGGTGCTTGCGACGACTGTCGTTTTTCTGGACGCATCGGACCCGGCCCTGCTGCGGCGCTTTTCAGAGACGCGCCGGCCGCATCCCCTCGGGCGATCAGAGACGGTGGTCCGTGCCATCGATGCCGAGCGGCGTATGCTTGAGCCGATCCGCAATGTGGCCGACCTGAGCCTCGACACCTCGAACTACAACGTGCACGAACTGCGCGCCTACATGATCAGCAAGTTCGAGCGCGGCGATTCAGGCAAGAACCTGGTCGTCTCTTCGATGAGTTTCGGTTACAAGAACGGTGTACCACTCGAAGCCGACCTCGTCTTCGATGTGCGCTTTCTGCCAAACCCGCACTTCGTCCCTGAGTTTCGTCCATTGACCGGCAAGCACCCCAAGGTGGCTCGCTATGTGCGCGGCTTTCCGCAGACCAAAGAGTTTCTCGACCGGACGACGGAGCTGCTGCTCTTCCTGCTGCCGCATTACATCCAGGAGGGCAAGAGTTATCTGACCGTCGCATTCGGCTGCACTGGTGGCCAGCACCGCTCCGTCATGATTGCGGAAGAGATGAAAAAGCGGCTGGCGAAGGACGGCTACCGCATCAAGGTATCGCACCGCGACATGCCACGCTGATCCGGGCAACTCGGGCTCAATGGTACGCCAGGCAACAATCTTTTGCGCAAACACAACTCCCGCAGATATTTACCGCTCCAAGGGTTGTGCCTACAGGAGAAAATATGTTGCCGTTGAAGTCGTTCGTGTTGTCAGCCCTCACTGTTGCGCTGGTCGCTGCAGTTCCCGCCGCCCCGGCCCAGATAGATATAAATATTGGCGGCGCTCCTGCCTGTCCCTACGGCTACTACGACTATGCTCCTTACAACTGCTCACCCTATGGCTACTATGGGCCTGACTGGTTCAACGGCGGCGTCTTCATCGGTGCAGGCCCCTGGTTTCATGGCCATCGCGGTTTCTACGGCCATGTCGATAACCGGTATGACCCGCGTCACGGCTACGGCGGTCCTTACCCGGAGCGAGGCGAGCACTCCTTCAATCATTTCCATGCAAACGAGGCACGCGATGGCCAGGGCCACATCGGCAATGCCGGCCATGACGGTGGCGGCGAACACAGCGGCGGCTTCTCGGGCGGCGGCCATCCCGGCGGGGGTGGCCATGGCGGCGGAGGCGGCCATCGCTAGAACTACGTCCGCCTGACTACCCCAGGGAAGTCAGGCTTTTCAGCCGCTCGTCGACACTGCGTTCGCGAGCGGCTTTTTCGTGTGACCCTGCAGAAGTAAGTCACGACGGTCCAGATGAAACGTGTGGCTTTCAGGCAGGAACAGGCACCGCGGTCCGTAGTTCGCGCGCAAGTACAATACGGGAAGTGTTTACGAGATTGCCAGACTCGCTGCCGGGCGCACGTGCAATCCATGGCGAATGCCTGTGATGCGACTCCTGCGCCTTCTGCGTTATGTGCGGCCCTATACGCTGCAGGCCGTTCTGTCGGTTGTCTTCATGGCTGCGGTGGGTCTGCTTGACGCGTTCCGCGTTATGCTCATCAAGCCAATCTTTGATCGGGTATTGAACCCCGGCGCGCCCAGTCATGACATCCAGCTTTTCTCGATCCCTCACACCTCCATCCACCTGAACCTGCAGCAGCTTGTGCCGTCATCACTGCACAATGACTGGACGGTGGTCGGTTTCGCGCTCGTCGCCTCGACCGTGGTGAAGGGGCTTTGTGACTATTCGGGTACGTACCTGACGAACTATGCCGGTTTCGGGCTCATCACCGACCTGCGCGACGAACTGTACGAGGCGATCCTGCGGCGCTCCGTATCGTTCTTCCAGAAGCATGCGACGGGCACCATTCTTTCGACGCTGATCAATGACATCGAGCGCGTCCAGTACGCGATGTCGGCCGTGTTGTCGGAATTTCTGCAGCAGGCATTTACATTCCTTTTTACGGCCGCGCTGGTGGTGGTGTATGGCGGCAAGCTGGCCTGGGTCCTGCTGATCTTCGTGCCGGTGGTGATCGGATCGGCGCGCAGAATCGGCAGGCAGGTGCGGCAAACCACGCGTCGCGGCCAGGACAAACTGGCCGAGATCCAGAACATCCTGCACGAGACGGTTACGGGAAATCGCATCGTCAAAGCCTTCAACATGGAGATATGGGAGACGCTGCGCTTCAAGGCCGCGGCTAAACGTCTCTTCCGTGCGAACCTGCGCTCAGTGCGGGCGCAGGCCCTCAGTTCGCCGTTGATGGACGTGATCGGCGCAGTTGCCATCGCGCTGCTGCTGCGCGTCGGACGTGCCCAGATCAAGGACGGCGGCATGTCGGAGGGCACCTTCTTTGCCTTCATCGTCGCCGTCTTCAAGCTGTACGATCCGGTGCGCAAATTCGCTGCGTTCTACAACAATTTCCAACAGGCGCTTGGTGCGTCTTCCGCCATCTTCGACTTCATGGATGACGAAGACGACGTGCTCGAGAAGCGGGGCGCAGTAACACTGCAGGGCTTCAAGGATGCGATCCAGTTGCAGGATGTCAGCTTCCGCTACGACGCCGAAGACGGCGTCAAACGAGTGCTCGAACATATCGATCTGACCATTCCGCGTGGCGAGGTAGTTGCGCTGGTGGGTCCAAGCGGTGCGGGCAAATCGACGCTTGTGAACCTGATCCCGCGCTTCTTCGATGTGACCGAAGGCCGCATCCTGATCGATGGTCATGACCTGCGCGATGTAAAGCTTGAGAGCCTCCGCCGCCTGATCGGCAACGTGACGCAGGAGACGATCCTGTTCAACGATACGGTGCGCAACAACATTGCTTATGGGCGTCCCGATGTCGCGCTCGAGCAGGTGCAATCTGCCGCAAAAGCAGCGCTCGCCCACGACTTCATCGAGCGCCTGCCTGAGAAGTACGACACCATGATCGGCGAGAAGGGCTTTCGCCTGTCCGGCGGTGAGCGGCAGCGGCTGGCCATAGCGCGGGCGCTCCTCAAAAATGCGCCTGTCCTGATCCTGGATGAGGCAACTTCGTCGCTCGACCTCGAGAGTGAATCACTGGTGCAGATCGCGCTCGCGAACCTGATGCAGGGCCGAACATCGCTCGTGATTGCGCATCGCCTGTCGACCGTACGCCGGGCGACGCGCATCGTGGTGATTGAGAACGGCCGAATCTCAGACATTGGTTCGCACGAGCAGCTGCTGCATACGTCGGCAACCTATCAGAAGCTGTACCGGTTACAATTTGCGGAAGGTGACCTGGCGAGCGATGCCACAGTGACTGACTTGGAAACAGCACTGGAGGAGAAAGCTTGAGCAACGTAGCGGAGCCCGATGCCGGGCAGACAATCAAGGTGGAATCGACCCCACGCACGGCTATTCATTCGATGACCGGGTTCGCGAAGATCGCCGGTGAAGTAACTGATCACGAAGACGGAACGCTCGCCACCTGGACACTCTCGATCAAGAGTGTGAACCATCGGTTCCTCGACCTGCACCTGAGGCTGCCCTCAGGTATGGACACTCTGGAGATGCAGCTGCGACGGCTGTTAAAAGAACGCGTAAAGCGCGGGCACCTTGAAATAACGCTGAGCTGGGAGCAAGCTTCTGCGCCGGAAGTCATTGGTTATGACAAGGAACTGGTTGCGCGTTATCTTGCCGCCTTCCGTGATGCGCAGCAGGAGTACGAACTGAAGCAGGAGCCAGACCTGAATGCTATCCTGCGCCTGCCCGGTGTTTTCAAAGCGGGCAGCACGGCGAATGGCTCCAGCCGCCGCGACGAAGTGAATGAACGGCTCGAAGAGATTGTCATCGAAAGGTTGGATGAAATTCTCGGTGCGTTGGACCAGATGCGCCAGACCGAGGGCGCCGGGCTTACAGCGGCTCTGACGGCATCGCTTGATCGCCTGCAGCAGGATGTGAAGAGTGCGTCGGAATTGCGGGCGCGGGTGCAGCCAGCGCATTACGAGCGGCTGCTTGCGCGGCTGGGCGCATTGCTGAGCGACGCAGGCGAAGGTGCGATCGACAACGGCCGCCTGTTGCAGGAAGCCGCACTGCTGGCTGATCGCAGCGATGTCGAAGAAGAGCTGGCGCGGCTTCGAGTGCACATCGAACACTTCCGGTCAGTGCTGCGCGACGGCGGCGAATTGGGAAAGAAACTCGACTTTTTGTTGCAGGAAATGAACCGCGAGGCGAATACACTCTTGTCCAAGAGTGCCGGTATCGCCGACGAAGGCTCGCGCCTCACGGTCCTGGGACTCGGCATGAAGTCGGAGATCGAGAAGGCCCGGGAACAGGTGCAGAATCTTGAATAGCTCCAAGGGCGAACGTTAGAAAGAGGGGGAAGGATTGGCGGGTATTCTGTTCATCATCTCGGCACCATCAGGTTCGGGAAAGTCGACGCTGGTGAACCAGTTGCGGTCATTGACGGCCGACCTGGAGTTTTCCATATCCTACACAACACGCACCCCGCGCGGCTCGGAGCAGGACGGCCGTGAATACCACTTCACCAGCCGCGAAAACTTCGAAAAGATGGTTTTGGCCGGAGAGTTCCTGGAGTGGGCCGAGGTCTTCGGGAACTATTACGGTACAGCGCGGCACACCCTGGCAGACGCAGAGATGCGCGGGAAAGATTTGCTGCTTGACATCGACGTGCAGGGAGCAGAACAGGTGCGGCGCGCCATCGCAGACGCGGTGACCATTTTTGTCATGCCACCGAACCCTGGAATACTGGCGACCCGCCTGCGCAACCGCAGTCGTGCCGAGGGCAGCGTCTCCGAAGAAGTCATCAAGCGTCGCCTGGCGCAGGCGAGGCATGAGATTGAGAACTATCAGCGTTATCGCTACATTCTCGTCAACGATGTACTGGACCGCGCAGTCGAGGAGCTGGCTGCAATCGTGGCCGCCGAACGCGCAGGCCGTCAACAAGTGTATGCTGATCCTGAGACATCCAGGGCGAAGGAAGTAGCTTCGAGGTGTCTGCAGTCAAATGCCGCAGAGCGTTTACAGCCGGTCCTGCTGTCGTTCGGTCTTCAACATACCGCAGCAGTACAGGTCTAGTTAAGGTAGGGAACACTTCAGGGGGTTACACGCGCTATGGATATTCAGGAAGGCTTCGACAGCAACTATCGCTTCGTCCTTGTAGCAGCCAAGCGGGCTCGGCAGTTGCAGGGTGGATCGCTGCCCATGGTGACTTCATCGTCGACCAAGGCTTGCCGTGTTGCGCAGGATGAGATTGCAGCCGGCAAAGTGCAATACACCAAAACCACGAATGTCATCCGCAAACCCGAGATCCGCGCCGAGGATCTGCCGCCGGTCAGCGAGGTCTAAAGCCAGCTTCACCGGAGTGCACCGCGGGTCCCCTGAGCCTGTTGTCCTGTTTTCAACAGTACTGGCGGCGCCCGCAGCCCGCAGGTAGAATCGTTACATGAAGGTTACAGTCGGTGTGTCCGGCGGTATTGCCGCCTACAAGGCAGCAGAACTGGTACGCGCCCTGCAGCAGCAGGCGCTCGATGTTCACGTTGTGATGACCGCGTCCGCTGAACGTTTCATTCAGCCGCTTACCTTCGCCGCACTTACCGGACACAAGGTGATTACGAACCTGTGGGCAACGGGTGCTGAAGCGGATTACGCCGACGCAGTGGCCGACTCAGCGATCGAACATATCGCGGAAGCACAGACTGACGCTCTGGTGGTTGCGCCGGCCACAGCCAATATCCTGGCAAAGTTCGCCCATGGGATTGCCGACGACTTTCTTTCGACCATGTATCTCGCGACCACATCCCCCGTCATCGTCGCTCCAGCGATGAACGTGAAAATGTGGGAGCATTCCGCTACGCAGGCTAATCTCGCGCTGCTCGAGAATCGCGGCGTGCGTATTGTCTCTCCAGCGTCAGGCTACCTAGCCTGCGGCATGGTTGGCAATGGCCGCCTGGCGGAAACGCAGAGCATCGTGCAGGCAGTGCTGGAGCAGTTAAGCCATCGCCACGACCTGGCTGGTGAGACTGTGCTGGTCACTGCCGGCGGCACTCGGGAGGCAATCGATCCCGTCCGTTTTCTCGGCAATCGCTCGAGCGGCAAGATGGGCTATGCGCTGGCGGAGGCTGCAGCCAAACGCGGGGCGCGCGTGATCCTGATAACCGGCAAGACTTCGCTGCGGCCGCCGATGAACTGCGATGTCATCCAGGTCATCACCTCTGACCAGATGCGCTACGCCGTGATGGAGCGTCTGCCGGAAGCGACTATCGTCATCAAGGCCGCGGCGGTCTCTGACTACAAGCCGGTGGTCGCCGCCGAGCAGAAGATCAAGCGCGATGGACCGATCACCATACACCTCGAGCCCACGCAGGATATCCTGCGCGAAGTGGCTGAGCGCAAACGGCCGGGAACACTGGTGATCGGGTTCGCAGCGGAGACGGAAAACCCGTTCGAACATGCACGCCAGAAGCTTGCCCGCAAAGGCGCAGATGCCATTGTCCTGAACGATGTTTCGCGCCAGGACATCGGCTTCGATTCCGACCGCAATGCCGTAACATTTTTGACGCTGAAGACAGCGGTCGATCTGCCCGAGATGTCCAAGCGTGAACTGGCTGATCGCATCCTCGGGGAGATTCTCTCGCTGCGTCGGCCGGTATCGTTCGTGTCAGAGACTGGTCCCACGCTCAGCCTGATGCAGGAGTAGCGGTGCCGCCTCTGAACCCGGATCTGCAGGCTGCCGTCGCTGCGCAGCTTGAGTATTACCGCGATCTTGGCATCTATGATTTCTACCGGCGCACAGTGCCGGCTGCTCTGGGCGCACGCGAGATCGAGACAGCCGTCCCGCAGACATCAGCAATTGAAGACATTGCTGCATCCGCTCCCGCGCCACCACTGAAGGTTCCAGAGGAAACTCCCATCGCTGCACGCAAGGCTTCTCCGCCCTTACCGTTAGCTAATCCCACTCAGAGTTACACGCGTATTGAGGGCAAAGGCGAGTCTGCGCTGCTGCAGATCCGGGAAGAGATCGGCGATTGCACGCGCTGCAAGCTGGCCGTTGGGCGGAATAAGATTGTCTTCGGTGACGGCGATCCTAGGGCGAGGCTGATGTTTGTCGGTGAAGGCCCTGGAGCCGATGAAGATGCGTCAGGCCTGCCCTTCGTCGGACGCGGCGGCCAGCTGCTGAATAACATGATCAACGCCATGGGGCTGAAGCGCGAACAGGTTTACATAGCGAACATTGTGAAGTGCCGGCCACCATCCAACCGCGTGCCCGAACCGGATGAAGCCCATACGTGCATTCCGTTTCTTGAGCAGCAGATTGCGGCCGTGTCTCCCGAAGTGATCGTGGCGCTTGGTTCGACGGCGGCGACCTATCTGCTGGGCGTGAAGAGTGCACTCGGACTGTTGCGCGGCCGTATCCATGCGAGCCGCGGTGCGAAGCTGATCGTTACCTATCATCCTGCGTTTCTTCTGCGTGATCCGCGGCAGAAGAAAGAAGCCTGGGCTGACCTGAAGATTGCGATGGCGGAACTCGGCCTGCGCGCGCCTAAAGCGCCGCCCGCCTAGACGACTACGTTGCCTGCATTTTGCGATGTCGTCGTACCTGTGCCGCTGGACGCGGCGTTCACCTACGCCGTTCTGCCGCTGCAGCTGCCGTGTATCGGGGCACGCGTCATTGTTCCATTTCGCAATGAGAAGCTGATTGGCATCGTGACGCGCCTGCATGACGAGCCGCCGCCGGTAACCGCAAAACCCATTGAAGCAGTACTCGATGCGGAGCCGATTCTGTCTCCGGAATTGATGGAGCTTGGCCGTTGGATCAGCCAGTATTATCTGTCGCCTCTAGGCGAAGTTCTGCGGACCATGCTGCCGCTGATGGCAGAAGTGCGCAAGCAGGTGCTCTACCGCATTACTGACACAGGCCGCGCCATTCTGTATGCGAGCGCGGAACAAGGATCGTCCCGCCGCAGCCGCAAGTCTCCCGAGGAGCAGGACAGCGAATACGCGGTCTTGAACTATCTTGCCGATGGCCAGGCTGCCAGGGTGAGCAAACTGCGCTCGGCTACTGGCGCAAGCCGCGAACTGTTGACCGGCATGCTGCGCAAGAAGTGGCTGGCCCGTGAGACAGAAGCAGACACGCGCGATGCTAGGCGCCTTGAGCGCTACGCCACCTTGGTCGCCGATGCGCGGTTACCAAAACTGAACGAGAATCAGCAGCGCATCCTGGCAGAACTTGCGGGTGCCGGCGGTACGCTGCCGGTTGCAGCATTGCGCGGAATGGATGTTCCGGAATCCACACTCGGCACGCTGGTGCGGCGCGAACTGGTTGTCATCGAAGAGAAGCCGCTGGAGTTTCATCTTTCCGGGATGAAGCATGTCCGCCACGACCTGGATGCAGCGCAGCAGCGAGCCCTCAGGCAGGTCACGCAGCACCTCGCCACAAAAGAATTTCGCGTTGCGCTTTTGCATGGAGTGACCGGCTCGGGCAAGACGGCCGTGTACCTCGCGGCCATGCAGTACGCGCTCGATGCCGGCCTCTCGTCGCTGCTGCTGGTGCCGGAGATTGGCCTTACCCCGGCCATGGCTGCGCAACTGTTCGGAGCCTTCGGTGATCGCGTGGCCCTGCTTCATTCCGCGCTCACGCCGGATGAACGCGCTGAGCAGTGGTACCGCATCCGGATGGGCGACGCGCGCGTGATCGTCGGCACGCGTTCGGCTGTCTTCGCGCCCATGCAGCAGCTCGGTCTGATCATCGTCGATGAAGAACACGACTCGTCGTACAAGCAGGAAGAAAATCCGCGCTACCATGCACGCGATGTCGCAGTGATGCGTGCCAAGCTTGCCGGCATCGCAATTGTGCTCGGATCGGCGACGCCGTCGCTTGAATCCTGGCAGAATGCGCAGCCGGTGCTCGACCAGGCCACCAATGAAATGAAGCCGGGCAAGTACGCGCTGATCGAGATGCATGAACGCGTGAACCAGCGGCCGCTGCCCGAAGTCGAGTTGATTGATATGCGGCGCGAGTTCAAGGAGACCGGCCAGGACCACATTTTTTCGCGCAGGCTGATTGAAGAAACCGAGGCGACTCTGCTGCGCGGCGAACAGGCGATGGTGCTGCTGAACCGTCGCGGCTACTCCTTCGTGGTGATGTGCCGCGGCTGCGGTGAGAAACTCGACTGCGAAAATTGCGCCATATCTCTTACTCATCACCGGCAACCGAAGGCTGATGATTTTCATGCGCAGGTGGGCGAACGGCTGGAATGCCACTATTGCGGTTACAGACGTACGGTGCCAAAGCTTTGCCCCAAATGCCAGAGCGAACATCTGTACTTTCTGGGTGCCGGTTCGCAGCAGGGCGAAGAGCGTCTGCAGGAGATTTTTCCCAATGCGCGCATCGGCCGCATGGATCGCGATACAGTGCGTTCGCGGCACGACATGGAGCGTATGCTGGGCCGTCTGCATGCGGGTGAAATCAACCTGCTGGTCGGCACACAGATGATTGCGAAAGGCCACGACATTCACGGCGTCACCCTGGTCGGCGTCGTCGGCTGCGACCATGCGCTGGGTATGCCGGACTTCCGCGCCGCGGAACGCGTCTTTCAATTGCTCACACAGGTCTCGGGCCGAGCAGGCCGCGGCGATCTGCCCGGTAAGGTCGTCGTGCAGACATATCATCCGGATCATTACGCCGTCGCCTGCGCGCAGAAGCATGACTTCCACGCCTTCGTTGAAAAGGAGCTGAAGTTCCGCCGCTACATGCACTATCCACCTTTTGGCGTGCTGGCCAACCTGCTCATCCAGGGTCCCAAACTCGAGGAGGTCGCGGCGTGGGCTGCGGCACTCGGCCACTGGTTCCAGAACACGCAGCTGGATGGTATCCGCGTAATGGGGCCGGCAGCCGCGCCCATCTCGAAGATCAAGCGCACCTATCGCTTTCACATACTGCTCAAAGCCGGCCAGCGTGGCGCACTGGCGAAGACACTGCGGGCTGCACGGGCACAGGCGGATGCGCTGGGCATCCCGCGGCGGAACCTGATCTTCGATGTGGACGCGATCAGTCTGATGTAGGGAGCGGCGGCGAACATACTCTAGTTCGAACGCGGATGAAGGACGCTTAGACCGAGATACTGTTCGAACACATCGAAGTCCCTGTCGCGGTGTAAGAGTTGATGGCCGTGGGTCAGGCAGAAAGTGCCGATCAGGCAATGGACAGCCGTGAGAACGGTTTTCCCTTTGGCACGAAGGAAGCGATAATTTTGTGCGCTGGCGATTGCGAGACTTCGACGACCAGAGTTGAACATCTCAAAGAGGGATAATCGCTGCAGGGTAGTAGCGAAAGTGGCGTCTGTGCGAGTACCTTGTAAGACCTCGCAAAGGATCAGGTCAGTCAGTCCCATACGGATGCGTCCCATTTCCCGATCCAACCACATGGTGTGTACGTTGTCCTGAGCTCCGTAGTAATCAATCCATACACTGGAATCGACGATCAGCACGCCTGGCTAATCCTCAATGTCGTATTTTTTACGGTCTTCGAGTACTTCAGGCCAGAATTCCACTTTCCCGCGGGAACGGCGCGCTGCGGTCTGCTTATGGATCTGCACGAGCAACTTTAGTCCAGCCTCAACCACATCTTTCTTTGTGGTTTTCCCGCTCACGCTCAAAGCCTCTTCCATCAACTCGTCTTCGATTTCGATATTCGTGCGCATCGATTCACCTTGAACTCAAATTCGATGTGTAGGGATCGCAGATTTATGTGTACCGCGCAAGCGAAATCGGCGGGCGCTTATTCCTTGGCGTCGCTCAGGTGCAGTTCTTTCCCCGGTTTGAAGCGGACGGCTTTGCCGGGAGCGATGGAGACCTCGGCGCCGGTGCGGGGATTGCGGCCGATGCCGGTTTTTCGGGGCCTGACCGTGAACACACCAAATCCTCGCAGTTCAATGCGGTCACCTTCGGTGAGGGCCTTCTTAAGGCTTCCGAAGACCGTGTCGACAGCCTGCTCGGCTTTAGTACGGGGCAGACCCGTCCGCTCGATTACCTGGTGCACAATATCCTGCTTGATCACGTGCGGCGCTCCGGAAGGTCGATATGGCAAACTGGGCCGGTCTTAGGCCGAATGCTAGGTCTCTTCCTAAGCATTGTCAACCATGCCAGCAACCGCTAAGATGCAGATTCCAAGCAGGAATACCACCCAGGTAACCCGGGAGGGCAGGTAAAGGGTAACTTGGCCGATACCTACAAATCCTCCAGCCTGGAACCCAGGAGAAGCATGGCAATCAAGAGCGACCGCTGGATTCGTGAGCAGGCCACCCAGCACGGCATGATCGAGCCTTTCAGTGAAAAACAGGTAAAAGATGGTGTCATCTCCTACGGTTTGTCTTCGTACGGATACGATCTTCGCGTTTCCGACGAATTCAAGATTTTCACCAACGTGAACAGTGCCATCATCGACCCCAAGAACTTTGACGAGCGATCATTTGTCACGGTTGAGGCCGCCTCGGTGATTGTGCCTCCTAATTCTTTTGCTCTGGCACGATCCATCGAGTATTTTAGGATTCCAAGAGACGTGCTTACGATTTGCGTAGGTAAATCCACTTACGCACGCTGCGGCATCATTGTGAATGTCACCCCTTTTGAACCAGAGTGGGAAGGTTATGTGACGCTGGAGATTTCCAACACCACACCACTACCCGCAAAGGTGTACGCCAACGAGGGGCTGTGTCAGATTCTGTTTTTTCAATCAGACGAGATCTGCGAAGTAAGTTATGCGGACCGCAAGGGCAAGTATCAAAAGCAGCAGGGAATTGTTCTGCCAAAACTGTAGCCTTCATCTCCCGGGTCTGAACCATGTCAGGTACTCCACCAACTCAGACTCGCCTCAGAGTCGCTCTCCTCGACGCGGATCCCATACGGGTCCTCGGGTTTTCGGCTGCTTTCGAGCAGCACCACCGTTTACTGTTCGTGCCGCTTGACCTCTCCGGCCTGATTGCCGACCTGAAGCTGAATGTCTGCATCATTGGACTGCATGGCAACCTGGACCTGGCCACCACTCTCTCCACTCTCCATGGTCTCCGTCCGGATCTGCATATCCTGCTGATGGGCCCGGAAGCTTCAGACGAAGAGATGCTGGCGCTGGTCGGCCGCGGCGCGCGGGGGTACCTGGACGAGACGGCGACGCCGGAAATCATCGAGAAGGCCATCGACACCGTGCGCGGCGGGGCGATATGGGCTCCTCATCGCGTCGTCAATGAACTGGCGGGCCGAAAGGTCAATGGGCCAGCGGCACCGGCAGTCGAGATGCATCTTACTGCTCGCGAACGCGATGTATTGAAGCTGCTGGTCGCTGCCCAGTCCAACCGCGAGATCGCGAACGCACTGGGCATTGAAGAGCGAACAGTCAAGGCTCACGTGGCGAAGCTGATGCGGAAGGTCGGAGTCGATAATCGAATCGCTCTGTCAGTCTTTGCCGTCAGGCAGTCGATTTTTAAGACCAGCGACGATCTGGGCAGCCGGTAGCGCGTCCACGTCTGCTTGTTAGCAAGCCAGTAAACAGAACGGTAACTTAGGTACATACCACTAAAGTGACATTGGTAAGTACTCTGATTACCGGTACAAAGGTTCTAGAAACAACGCAGATCTGGGGAATGGGGTCATCCGAATCGCTTGCGAGGAGGTCTGACCCCATCTTTTTTGGTGCGGCGTTCGCTACCGGCTCCCGTTCCTCCGAATATTCTTTGCTCCTATGAAACCATTTGCATCTCACCGGACAGCGCGGGCGTATGGACGACGAAACAACTCCGGCCCTTTTTTACGCAGTCCACACACCATCGCGCCTGCCCCTGGGGGCATGAACCAACTGACTTGGAGCGAAAGACCAATATGAAGAAGTTGATCACGATCGTCTGCCTTGGATTGATGACAGGCAGTGCATTTGCAGCATCCTCAAAAAGTGACCTTAATGACCGCCTGGCCAAGGCGCAGGCAGTGATCCAGGAGATTGAGTCCACTCCTGACAAGGGTATCCCCTCGAAGATCACGCAGAGCGCAACCTGCATCGGCGTGTTTCCCAAAGTTTTGAAAGCTGCCTTTATCGTGGGCGGCAATTATGGTCAGGGAGTCGTTACCTGCCGTACGCCGAATGGCTGGAGTGCCCCGGTGTTCATCCGTATCGCAGGCGGGAGCTTTGGTTTCCAGATTGGCGGCCAGGCAACGGATCTCGTCCTGGTGGCGATGAACCAGAAGGGCTTCCAGGATCTGCTGCAGAGCAAGTTCAAGATCGGTGGCAGTGCTTCGGCGGCAGCCGGCCCGGTTGGGCGCGATGCAGGCGCTTCGACCAACTGGAAGCTGGATTCGGAGCTTCTGACCTACTCGCGTGCCAAGGGACTGTTTGCCGGTATCGATCTGAATGGCGCGGTCGTCGATCAGAACGTTGACGACACTCACACCTTCTACGACGGCGCTGATCTCAGCTTCGAAAAGATACTGCACGGTGGCGTTCCGGTTCCGCCGGATGCGGCTCCCTTCGTTCGTACAGTTGCAAAATACTTCATGGGAAGCCAGATGTAATCGGGCTCCACAACGACACACGGCCCGCTGGTCATTGAACCGGCGGGCCGTTGCTTTTTGGCGTCCAAAGTGTTGCCGGCGCCGTCCTGTAGACTGAACGCTCCTGCATGGTTGAATGGTTAGAGTTCTTCGCGGTGTGGCTGCTGGTACAGGTCTTCGGCCTTCTGCCGCGTCCTCTTTCTCGCCGGCTTGGTGCGGCCGTGGGTGCCATCGCCTATACAGTTCTTGGCCGTCTGCGTAGCGTCGGTGAGCGCAACCTTGAACTGGCCTACCCTTCGCTCGATGGCAAAGAGCGAACGCATCTTCTCAAAAAGCTCTACCGCAATCTCGGCTGGCAGATGGCGGAGTTTTGCCAGATGCCCAGCTATACGCGTGCGAACAGTGCCCGCTTTCTACGCTGCGAAGGTCTGGATCACTATGTAAAGGCACAGAGTGCGGGGCGCGGTGTGCTGATCGTCACCGGCCACCTGGGAGCCTGGGAGCTGTCGAGCTTCTACCACTCGCTGATGGGCTACCCGATGAGCATGGTGATCCGGCGGCTCGATAATGCGCGGCTTGATCGCTACGTGAATCGCATCCGCTGCCTGCACGGCAACCGAGTATTGCACAAGGATGATTTTGCCCGTGGCCTGATCGGCGCCATGCGCAAGGGCGAGACGGTCGGCATCCTGATGGACACGAATATGACCCCGCCGCAGGGCCTGTTCGTCGATTATTTTGGACACCAGGCATGCACTGCATCGGGGCTGGCCCGTGTAGCCGCCAAGACCGGCGCGGCTGTGCTGCCAGGCTTCATGGTGTGGGAAGAGGCAGAGCAGGCCTACGTTCTGCGCTTCGGCGAACAACTTGAGCTGTCGAGTACGGTTGATGCCGAAGCAGACGTCATCGCCAATACGCAGCTCTGCACGGCGGCAATCGAGAACTGGGTGCGGAGATATCCCGACCAATGGCTGTGGGTGCATCGCCGCTGGAAGACGCGCCCGCCCGGCGAACCGCCGATCTATTAGGCGTTCGCCCCAAGTAGGCATTCGCCCCAAGCCTCCGGCAGGCCCTGCGCGGGCGGCGGTACTTGCCCGAACCGGCGATTTCGCAGAAGTAAAAGCAGGAGGATGAGGCACTGCTGCTTTTCCTTCTACAGCAGGTGTGCCGGAATGGTTTGACCCGCTACACTCAAGGTCGATGCAGACTGTTGAATCGATTGCCGAGGCTGTTGGGGCTGTCCTCGATGACAGCGCGAGTGAGGCTGCTCGCGGACAGGTCATTGCCAGAGTCTCAGGGTTCTTTGGGGCCACGTCTGACGCATTAATCTTTATAGAAAGCGACGCACTGCTGGCTTCTGCGCTTGCGACGGAAGCAGCCGCGGCCCTTGTGCCCTTAAGTGTGGCGCCAGGAGAACATGCAAAACCACTGCTGCGAGTCAGGCAGCCGAAACTCGCCTTCGCGCACGCAGCCCGATTGCTGGCGGACCACACGGTTGCGCAGATTCATCCGACTGCGATCGTAGGCGAGGCTGCGATTGGTGAAGAAACCGCCATTGGCGCAGGCTGTGTGCTGGCGGATGATGTCTCGATAGGCACAGGCTGTACGCTGCATCCGCGCGTCACTATTTACGGTGGCGTGACGATTGGAGATCGTGTCGTCGTCCATGCCGGTGCAGTGCTGGGGGCGGATGGTTTTGGCTACGTCCGCGATGCGCAGACCGGCGAATATCTGCAGTTTCCGCAGCAGGGAACACTGGTGATCGAAGACGATGTGGAAATTGGCGCTAACACGACGATTGATCGCGGAGCGCTCGAAGAAACGCGCATCGGGCGCGGCACGAAGATCGATAACCTGGTGCATGTCGGGCATAACGTGCGCATTGGACGGAACGTCGTGATCGCGGCGCAGACGGGCATCTCCGGCAGTACAGTGATTGGCGATGGCGCGGTGATCGGCGGCCACGTGGGGATGGGCGATCATGCGACGGTGGGTGAAGGCGTGATTGTCGGATCGGGCGCCGGCATCCTGCCGCACAAAAAGTTGAAGGGACCAGGGCAGATGTTCTGGGGAGTGCCGGCCAAGCCTCTCAAGACGCATCTCCGCGAACTGGCCACGCTGGCGAAGTTGGCTGCCCATCCATCCAGGAAGCAGGCATCAGACAAGGCGGAGGATTAGGCGATGGCCGTAGTTGTAATCGGCGGACATACTCGCAACATTGGCAAGACATCGGTCGTTGCGGCCCTGATTGCCCGTCTGCCTCATCTGCACTGGACTGCTTTCAAGATCACGCAGTTCGGCCATGGCTTCTGCACGGCAGATGGCGCGCCGTGCGACTGCCAGACCGATGAGCATACTGTTGCCGTGAGCATCGAGCGGCCCGGTTCGGCGCATTATGAGACCACGACCGATTCAGCGCGTTTCTTAGAAGCAGGCGCGGAGCGATCGTTCTGGGTGCGGACCAGGATCGGGAACCTGGCTGCCGCGCTGCCGCGTATCCGCAAAGAGATAGCCGAGGCGGAGAATGTCATTATCGAATCGAACAGCATCATGGGTTTTCTCAAGCCGGACCTCTACCTGAGCGTGCTTGATGCCGGCACGGCGGACTTCAAAGAGTCGGCGCGCCTGTTTCTCGATCGTGCCGACGCCATCCTGATGCGCGAAGATCACACCCATCTGGCACCGCGATGGTCAGGCGTTTCGGCAAAGCTGATCGAAGGCAAGCCGCACTTTATGGTGCGTTCGCCAAAATATGTAAGCGATGAAGTCGTTGCGTTTGTGGAGACAAAGATCGCTGCTTCCGCGGCTGCTCAAGTGTCATCCTGAGCGATGATTTGTCACCAGACCGCTGATTCGTCATCCTGAGCGAAGCAGAAGGATCTGCTTCGTTTCGGTCCGGATGGACAAGCTGAAGGGCCTTGGTCCGGATGACAATGTTGCACCGCAAATCCAGACACAATGTGAAACACGTACGCTACTTCTGCGGCGGAAAAGGCTCTGTCTTCATCGAGCCGTCACGTTGTTTGATCAAGATCTGCACTTTCCCTTCGGCTGTCTCGAGTTCCTGTTTGCAGACAGTCGAAAGGCGGACACCTTCTTCGAATAACCTGATCGAGTCTTCAAGCGGCAGATTGCCATTCTCGAGCTGACCGACAATCTCATCCAGCTTCTTCAATGATTCTTCAAACGTCGCCAACTTCTGTCCCTTCCAGTATTGCCGTCTCTTCAGACGATGCGCTTCCAAGCACGCTCAATATCTCGACTGCCAGCGGATAGCGGCCAAAGGGCGCGCTTACCTGTACGCCCTGGATCATGCCTCTCGCTTCAGTCAGCATCTCCTGCGCGATGGCGATACCTTCGGCGCGCGCGTGTTCGGGCGTTGCTGCTTTCTGCATACGGATCATGATGTCGTCAGGGACCGACACGCGGAGGTCGTTCTTCATGAACTCGGCATTCCGCAGGCTGGTGAGGGGCCAGATGCCGGCGATCACCGGGATGCGGAACTGTTCGATGCGCTTGAGAAAATCTTCCAGCATGCGCATATCGAAGACCGGTTGCGTGATGGCGTACTCCGCGCCGGCTTCAACCTTGTAGGCGAAACGGCGCAGTTCGTTTTCGATGTCCGGCACGCCCGGGTTGGCGGCGACACCGATCGAAAAGCCGGTCGACGCGCCGATAGGGTTGCCGCCGATATCCAGACCGTGGTTGAGACGATTCACGATATTGACCAGACCGATCGCATCCACGTCGAAGACAGCAGTCGCATCAGGATAGTTGCCCAGCTTCGGCGGATCGCCTGTGAGGCACAGGATGTTCTTGAGGCCGATCGACGACGCGCCGAGCAGGTCGGACTGGATGCTCAGGACGTTCCGGTCGCGACAGGTGTAATGCAGCAGTGTCTCAATGCCGGTCTGCTGCTGGATCTGGATACAGAGACTCTGCGCGCTCATGCGGGCGGAGGCGCGCGGGGAGTCGGGAATATTCACGACATCGACGCCGGCATTCATCATCAGCCGCGCGCCTTCGATCTCCTTCGTGCAGTCGATGCCTTTGGGCGGAACAATCTCGACCATGGTGACAAATTTGTTGTCCGCGATGTGCTTGCCGAGGCGTGAACGCTCGCGCAGCGGTGCCGGCCTTACTTCAGAGACAATCTCGGCAGCAGTCTTCGTACTGGGAGCAGTACGCTGGGCGTCCATGGCGCGGAGGGCAGACTTCATGGCGCGGATATGGTTAGGCGTGGTGCCGCAACAGCCGCCAATGAACTGCACGCCGGCCTTGGCAAAGCGCTTCGCGAAGCTTGCCATATATTCCGGTGAGCAAAGATAGATATTGCGGCCGTCGATGGCCCGCGGCATGCCGGCATTGGGCATCACTACGAGCGGCAGGTGCGTAGAGCTGCGCATCGCTTCGATGGCCGTCAGGATGGTCGCCGGACCCAGGCTGCAGTTCGCGCCTACTGCGTGCGCGCCTGCTTTCGTCAGCCGCAGGGCCGCAGTCTCAGGCGACGATCCGTCGAGCAGCACAGCATCTTCATCGACCGTGACCATGGCCATCACCGGAAGGTCTGGCGCGACTTCGCGGGCGGCAAGGATTGCTTGTTCGGCTTCATTCAGGGCCTGCATGGTTTCGATAATGATCAGGTCGACGCCGCCTGCGACCAGGCCTTCAATCTGCACCTTGAAGGCATCGCGGGCTTCGGCGAGCGAAGTTTTGCCGAGCGGCTCGAGGCGAATGCCTAGCGGTCCGACGGAGCCGGCAACGAGTGCGGTGCCGGCCTGCTTTTCGGCAAGCTGTGCGACGGCCTGGCGCGCGATACGGGCGCCGGCTTCATTGATCTCGCGCGTCTTGTCTTCAAGGCCATGCCGCTGCAGGCGAAACGGGTTCGCGCCGAATGTATTGGTCTCGATGATCTCGGCGCCGGCCTGCAGATATTCTTCGTGGATGGTGCGGATCATCTCCGGCTGCGACAGGTTCAGTTCGTCATAGCAGCGGTTGATGAACACGCCCTTGGCATAAAGAACCGTACCCATGGCACCGTCGCAGAGCACGCTGCGCTGTGCGAAGAGAGACTCCAGCGGGTTGGTGTCGGGATGGGTCAGAGAATTTGAGAACTGTTCTGCGACCGGCTGCGTGGTGGACCCGTCTTTATTCATATAAATCAGCATTCATAGAGATCAGTCATAGGAGAAGGTCACCGAGACAGGTGATTCCCCTTCATGCTAGAGCAAAAGCACAGTCAGTGCCATGTGAAACAATACTCGCGCAGGGGCTTCTGCTGCTGAAAAGCCGGTCTGCGATGTGCTTACCTTACGCCGTCTGCGCTTCTGCTCCAAAGCAGCGGATCGTGACAGCAGGCAGGGCTGCGGATAGGGAAACACCAAACTGCTTTGTTATACTTTGCTTTCCCGCACTTCCCGCGCACGTTGAAGGATGAGGTCCAAAGGTTTTGAGCAAAAGAAGTCTGTGGTCATCGGTTGTTGCGCTGTTTTCAGCATGTGTTTGCAGTCTGATTTTTACGGGGTGCGGGCAAAATTTCTACTTCGCCAATCGAGGGCTTCCGCCGAGCGGCATCGCCAACCGGGTGCTTGTGGCGATCCAGAATCCCAGCGCGCTGACCAAAGGTTCTTTGCAGATTGAGGATGCCTACTATGACATCCGCCATGCCTATAACAGTGACACCACAACTTTCTTCATCAGCGGCTATTCAGGGGCGGATCCAGCGACGATCCAGAACCTGGCCGAGCAGCAGACGGGTGTCGTCTACGGTACCGGCGACGGCAGCCTGGGCCTGGTGAATTACGGCACAGAAAAGTTTTCGAATGCGGTGACCGGACTGGCCGGCATTTCTTCGAGCGTCTTCGCGGCACGCAACCTGACGTACTACGTGGCAGCCAATCAGCAGGTCCACGCGTTCACACTCCTCGATGAGACCGCGACCGGCGGCTCCTTCCCGTTGAATGTACCGGATATCTACAAGGTCTCGATCAACTCCAGTGGCACGGTCGCACTGGGTTTCGTACAGAACAGCAATCTGGTCTACAGCCTGGTGCACCTCACGGCGACCCAGCAGGCACAGCTTTCTGCCGGACCCTCGACCTGGCCGACGCTGGTAGCGGGTTATCCCGGCGCGGTGGTGCAGGACTGCGAACCGCAGAACCTGCCGGTCTACTGCGCTGTGCAGGTTGCCGACCCGGACAAACAATTCGATCGCCCGGTCAAAGCAGTTTTCTCGAGTGACGGCTCGACCGCCTACGTGGTGAACTGCGGCCCGGAGTGCGGCGGTACCGCTGCAGGCATCGTCACTGTCCCTCTCCTCGGCAATGCGTTGAATACAGGCGTGACCGGTCCTTCAGCCATTGGTCTGAGACCAGCTTCGGTCATCGCGACGCCCGGAGGCGCGACCAATGCACTGCAGAATGGCACGCTCCTTTACGTAGCCGGCCAGCAGCTGCAGACGACCGGCAGCTATGCAGGACTTTTCGCGGGCAATCTGACGATCATCAATCTGTCGACGGGCACAGTGCAAGGTGCTCCCTTCAGTATCAGCGATGGGAACCATTCGAAGATGATCCTGGGCGACAACAATACATTGTGGATCGGCGCGCAGGGTTGCGAGGGCGGCGTGCGTTATGCGCAAAGCCAGGGTGGCAACGCGAATGTAGCACTGGGCTGCCTCAGTCTCTTCAATACGTCAACCAATGCTGCGCCTATCGTCGACTCCTACAAAGGCGATCTCACGGGCATCACCGCGGTGACGGGGCTCAGTAAGGTGTATGTGGCAGAAGGCGGCCAGGTGCACATCTACAACACCGACGGCACGGAGCGCGACAACAGCAACGTGACGGTGCAGGGTACTGCCTACGATGTCGCCTACATGGATGCTCCGACCGATGGCGACGACGCCAACTACTAGAGCGAGTCCTTCAATTCCGCCTGCCCATGCCTGACGCTCAACCGATCGTCGATATCCTTGCCATCGCAGCCCACCGCGATGATGTCGAACAGACCTGCGCCGGAACGCTGCTGCGGATGCACAGCCTTGGATTGAAGACCGGGATCCTCGATCTGACGCGAGGGGAGGGCGGCACACGCGGCACAGCGGACGATCGGGAGCGCGAGGCTAAAGAGGCTGCCCGGATACTCAAAGTGGAATGGCGTGAGGCGCTGGATCTCCCTGACGGCCGGGTCGAGAACACTTATGAACACCGGCTGAAGATCATTCGAGTCCTGCGCGAACTGCGTCCCCGGGTCGTCATCCTGCCGTACTGGCAGGGTCGCCATCCCGACCACTACACGGCCTCGATTGTTGGCTACGAAGCATGCTTCCTGGCCGGACTGGCGAAGCTTGACCCAGGCACTCCCGCGCACCGGCCCTACAAGGTGATTTATGCGAGTCTGTATGCCGACGTGCGGCCAAGCTTTGTCGTCGATATCACCGAGTTCGCCGAAACGCGTTTCGCTTCGCTGATGGCCTATCGTTCGCAGTACGCCAGCCAGGACAACGGCGGCGGCCTCTTTGTGCCGGAGGACGAGATCCGCGAGCGCATGTTCGCCCTGGCGCGGCATTATGGATTGCTGGCAGGCGTTCGGTACGCCGAGCCCTTTGTGCAGAAGGAAGTTGGCCTGGTCGACGACCTGATGCTCCTGCCGGTCGCGTCCATCTGAATCTCAACCGGAAAACACGGCCGATCTACGCTAGTGTTGTCTTGTCGGCATGCGGGCCGGTGGCTGCCCGGCCGGCTTTGACCGGTGGCTGCAGGTTATCCTGACGAACGCCCGGGTCAGCTGAAGCAATGCCTGCTGGTGCGCTCAGGCCTCCGTCAAACTTCGTCGGCAGGTAGATGCGGACGCAGGCACCCTTCAACCGCCGGTTCCCGCTATTGCCGATCTCCATGGTGCCGCCATGTTTCTGCACGATTCCCTGGCTCACCCACAGGCCGAGCCCCGTACCTTTCTCGCCTTTGGTCGTTACAAATGCCTGGAACAGCTTGTTCTGGATCGCAGGATCCACGCCGGGACCGGTGTCCTCAATCTCCACCGCGGTTCCGGCTTCACCCTCACGGGTAGCTTTCTTGATCGTGATGCAGATTGCGCCGTGCTGACCGGCGGCTTCGATCGCATTCGAGAATACGTTGGTGATCACCTGGCGGATTTCGCCGGGAAAAGCAGCGATGATCCCCGAACTCTTATAGCGGCGCTCGACGCTGATCTCTGCATCTTTCACCTTGCGATCATGGAGCAGCAGGACACTGTCAATGAGCTCTGGGAGTCTTACCTCGACCGGCACCTGCGACTCGCGGTAAAGGCTCAGCATGGCCCGGCTGATCTGCAGGGTGCGACTAAGCTCCTGCTGCGCCAGGGCAAGGTATTCATCCCGCTTGGTCGAGTCGAGTTCGGTCTTGAGCAGGTAGTGCAGAGTCGCCACGGAATCGAGCGGGTTGTGAATCTCGTGCGCGATACTGGCAGCCAGGCGCCCGGTGACAGCAACTTTCTCGCTGGCCACCAGCGCCTGTTCAGATTTGCGTGCCTCGGTGATATCGCGGAAGACGACAACGATGCCGAGCGCTTTGCCGCTGGCATCGCGGATGGGTGCAGCGCTGCGGGCGATCTGGGTTTCGCGCCTGTCTTTTGAGATCAGCAGGGCCGGCTCCTCGCGCGCGAGTGTCTGACCCTGCGCATCCACGTGCCCGGTCAGGCGGGGCATAGGCTCGCGGGTCTTTTCGTGCACGGCATTGAAAATCTCGGAGAGCGGCTGTTCGAGAGCTGCCTTGATGGTCCAGCCGGTCAATTGCTCGGCAACAGGATTCATGAAACGGACACGGCCCATGGTGTCGCAGGCGATGACGCCCTCGCCGATCGATTCCAGCGTCGTCAAGTAGGATTGCCGGCTCTCGTACAGTTCATCTGCGCGCGTCTGCAACTGCTGCAGAGTTTCTTCGTAAGCCCTCGAGACGCGGCGCAGGCGGCTGCTGGTGAAGGTGCCAATCAGTACGCCGACTGCCAGTCCGGCAGCCAGCACGATCCGTAGAAAGTCCTGCAGTCGCAGGTGCGCAGCCATGGACAGGCTGTCCCGCGAGCGCTGGTACGAATCGATCATGGACTCGATCTGCGCCCGCATCGCATCCATGCTGGTTCTTGCGTCCAGATCAAGTTGAAGACTCGATGGGTCGATGACCTGCCTGCCGGTAAGCGATGCCGGATTGGCATAGCCTTTCCACAGAGAGTAGTTGTCGTGTAACTGCGCCAGGTGCAGCCGCTGATCAGGATTCTGTATCAGTTTTCCGAGCCGTGTGAAGAGCGCAGGGATACTGGTTTCGCCCTGTTCAAAGGGCTTCAGCATGCGGTTGTCGCCGGTGAGCTGGTAGCCGCGAACGCCGGTTTCCTCGCTAATCACCTGTGCTTCGAGCTGGTACAGGGACTGAATAATCTCGTCCGCACGGGCGACACGCGCCTGTGATCCGACAGCCTCCTGGATCTGCCAGACCAGCACACCCGCCAGCAGGCCGAGGAGGATGACAGGCATCAGCAGGGTCGTACGAAGGACTCGATTAAATGCGTGCAGGTTCAAGCGATTGTTACCTGTCCAGCGGAGCCCCGTGTATCCCGGCCAGCAATTCTTCAACTTTACGCAGCAGCGTCGGTGCTCCGTCGCCTTTGTTCACGAGCAGATTGATCCATTGATGCACTTCTTCCGGCAGACTCAGGTAGGCAGACAGCAGGAGAATCGGTACCCCGGGACGGATCTGACGCAGAGCGCGAGCCACCTGTGCGCCATCCATGCCCGGCATGGCGTAGTCCAGGATCACGGCATCGACTGCATTGGTTTTAAAAAGTTCAATGGCAGAGGGACCGTCGGATGCTGTCAGGACTGTGTATCCGGCGCGTTCAAAAACCACGCGACGGATCTCCAGTCCGAGCAGTTCATCATCGACACATAAAACACGTGCACCCATTGCCAGAGAACCACCTTCAGGTCGAACTGCCACCGCCGCAACTGGCAGGGCCCCGCGCAAAGTATGACACGGAGACTTCCCGGACGTTAATTCGGCAGGGAAAAATATTGCAACAAGGTAACGTGAAGTCTACCTTTGCGTTAGAGCATAAGGCATTCGCGCGCAGGCTGGAAACCGTACAAAGATTTACATCCTGTTAGCAATCCAGTGGGTTGGATGCAGTACGCTTAGCCAGTCCGCTCTAAAAATGCGAATTCCAGGCACTAATTCACGACTTTCGCAGAAATACACGTCAAAAACGGGCATTCGAGACCCAAGGAAACAGGCTTGACCCAGACAATTTTCGTTTTAGAAGACGACAGCGACATCTCGCGATTAATCCAGCACCACCTCGAAGCTGCCGAGTTTTCCACTCGTCTTTACCGGAGCCCGGTCAACCTTATCCAGGACGCGGAGAACACCCCGCCCGCGCTGTTTCTGCTTGACATCATGGTGCCGGGCGGCGACGGGCTGGACCTATGCCGGCGCCTTCGCCAGCACCAGACGCTCAGTACCGTTCCCATCATCTTCCTGACTGCCAGGGCGACAGAAAATGACCGCGTCCTCGGGCTTGAACTGGGTGCGGATGATTACATTACCAAGCCCTTTGCGACGCGCGAACTACTGGCCCGTGTCAAGGCTGTGCTGCGGCGATTTGAACGGCCGTCCGCGCCAACCACCGTCACCTTTGGTGACGTGCTGATTGATGCCGGCGCCATGCAGCTGAAAGTAAAGGCGCAGGTGGTACCGACAACAGCCACCGAGTTCCGGCTGCTGGATTATCTCGCGCGCCATCCCGGACGAGTATTTACCCGCGACCACCTGCTCGACGCCGTGTGGGGAGATGCGCGCTTTGTGACGCCCCGTTCCGTGGACGTGTATGTGCGCCGGATCCGTGAAAAAATTGAAGTGGATGCGGAAGATCCCCAGTTCCTCAAGACGGTGCGCGGTGCCGGTTATCGCTTCGAGATACCTCGTCCCCTTCCGTAGCTCGGATGCTTTGCGGAGAGATATTCTGCAGAGCAATGCCCCGAGATGTATGGAAGCTAAGGTCTCGGCCGGCCCTTGCCGCTGGAACGGCATGTTCGATGGTAAGGAGCACACCATGGCAGCAGGAGGTCCGCTCCGGCGCATCCAGTAAGCGAAGCGGGGAAAGACGATGGTTGGTAGAGTCTCGATAAAGCTATGGCTCGCAATTGCGGCCGTACTTCTCTTTTTCGCGCTGTGTGTGGATGTCCTTCTGCACTGGCAGGTTGGACACGCGCTGTTGCTGTTGGGGCTGCCTCTGCGTGCGGACCTTGCACTGGCCTTCCTCTTTACGCTTCCCGTCGCCGCATTGCTGAGTCTGCTGGTGGCCCGGCGTGCCGCACGTAATCAGAAAGCCATCATCGAGTTCGCCAGTAACCTTGGAAAAGGCGATTTTTCAGCCCGTGTGTACGTCGACGATATCGCTGGTGCTCATGATTCCGCTGTCAGCCTGAACCTGGCGGCTGCGCAGTTAGGGCAGCTGCATCGCAACCTGGATACCAGTCGCCGCGAACTGACCGCGCTGCTCGACAGCATGGAGGAGGCCGTCATCGCTGTCTCGCCCGAAGGCCTGGTGAGCTGGTCCAATGCTGTGCTCGAAAAGATCTCCCAATATCCCGTCCGGCGGGGCAAGGCACTCGTGCACACCATTCGCGACCCGGACGTACTGAGCTGTGTTGAGACCGCGCTGCGGGATCGCACGGCCTGCAGAGGCCGCGCCAGTTCGGTGGCTGCGGGGCGCGTTTTCCAGGTGAATGTAGCGCCGACGCCTGGCGGTGGTGCCGTGGTCGTGCTGCACGATGTGACCAAGATCGAGCAGGCGGAGATCTCGCGGCGCGATTTCGTGGCGAATGTTTCGCATGAACTGCGTACGCCCCTTACCTCCATCTCCGGCTACGTCGAAACACTGATCGAGAGCCACGGGCTGCCGGAAGAGCAGGTGAAGGAGTTTCTCGCGGTCATCCTGAAAAATGCTTCGCGCATGAATCGTCTGACAGAAGACCTGCTGGCACTGGCGCGCGTTGAATCGAAGGATTACGCACTGACGCCGCAGCCGACCCGCGCCTCCGTGCTGATGGTGGATGCAATCGAATCACTGGCGCCACTCGCGAGCGACGCCGGGATGCTGTTGATCGCGGGTGAAACGACGGACGACCTGGTCTCTGCCGATCCGGATGCACTGCAGCAGGTGTTCGGGAACCTGATCGAAAATGCGATCAAGTATGGCCGCGAGGGCGGAAGGATCATCGTAAGCTGCCGGCGGCTGGGCGAGAACGTCGAGTTCGCTGTACAGGATTTTGGAGCCGGAATAGCGTCGCACCACTTATCCAGGATTTTCGAGCGCTTCTACCGGGTCGATACGGCGCGGTCTCGTGAAAGCGGCGGCACGGGCCTGGGACTTGCTATCGTCAAGCGCGTACTGGAAGCGCATGGCGGAGACATCTGGGTCGAGAGCGAGATCGGGCAGGGTACAGCTTTTCTGTTCCGGCTTCCGGCACTGGTACTGGCGCGCGCGGAATCGACGAGGGTGGCTGCGCTATCTCCCGTGGAAACAGAGGTTTCTCCGGTCCTGAGTGCGGATCGCAACTCTTAGCTTGGAGAGGCTGATTTATCGTGTATTCATCCCAGGGATTTATCCTGCGAGTGGTGAAATCCAACTTTCAGGAAGAAGCGCGTTTGGCAGAACCTTCTAACGTCACCGCGCAAGTGCACTTGCCGCAAGAAAACACACCATCCGTTTCGCAGGCCGCGCCGGTCTCGGTCGTACGTGCGTTTTTAAACGGACGAGGCAATTCCCGCGGCGCCGATGAAGCTTTTCGCGGCACGATGCTGGTATGCGGCCTGAGCATTTTCGCGATCGTAGTGCTGATCGCAACCGTGCTGGTGCTGCGGTCCAATCTTTCCATCCACACCTTCGGAGCTGCCTTTCTGAAAAGTCAGGCATGGAACCCGCATCCGCCATCGACTGCCGGGGTTTCTGATCCGACTGGCGAGTTCGGCGCACTGCCGTTTATCTATGCGACGCTCGTCTCTGCACTCCTGTCTCTCATCATTGCTGTTCCGCTGGCGATTGGAACAGCCGTCTTCCTGACAGAGATGTGTCCCGGCTTTTTGCGCGGGCCGCTCGCCTTCCTCACGGAACTGCTGGCCGCGATCCCGAGTGTTGTTTATGGCCTGTGGGCAGTGTTTGTGCTCATCCCGCTCCTGCGGGACCATGTGAATCCCGTCCTCGCCGCGACGCTTGGCTGGACCGGGTTGTTCTCTGGCGACAATACCGGCTACGGCATGTTTGCAGCCGGTGTGATCCTGGCGATCATGATTCTGCCCATCATTTCTTCATTGACGCGCGAGGTGATGACCGCCGTGCCGTCTACGCAGCGCGAAGCCGCACTGGCGCTCGGCGCAACGCGCTGGGAGATGATCCGGATGGGTGTGCTGCGGAACGCGCGCATCGGGATTGTCGGTGCGGTCATCCTGGGACTAGGCCGCGCGCTGGGCGAAACAATGGCTGTCACCATGGTCATCGGCAACAAGAACATCATCGCGCATTCACTGCTGTCATCTGCGAATACCATGCCAAGCCTGCTCGCCAACGAGTATGGCGAGGCGGACAGCAGCCTTTACATCAGCGCCCTGGTAGAGATCGGGCTGGTCCTGTTCGTGGTCACGATTATCGTGAATGCCATTGCGCGACTGATGGTCTGGGCGGTCACCCGCGGCACGCCGGATACGGTGCGCTAGCCATGGCCACAGCCCAGTTACCCTTGCGTCCACCGCTGCGCAGCAGTCGCGGCAATCATGTGCGCCGCAATATCATGAATGGCCTCGTGACCGTGCTGGCCCTCGGAGCCACGGCGCTGGTCATCCTGCCTTTGATCCGCATCTTTCTGTACCTGCTCGCCAAGGGTTTTTCATCGCTCACCTGGGCATTCTTCACGCAGCTTCCTAAGCCGGTCGGCGTAGCTGGAGGCGGCATGGAGCAGGCGATCATCGGATCGGCCCTGCTGCTGATGATCGCCAGTGTCATCGGCATTCCTATCGGTATCTGCGCCGGGATCTTTCTTGCTGAGTTTGGAAGCCGCAGCAGCATTGCAACGGCGATCCGCTTTACCGCCGACGTCCTCAACGGCGTGCCCTCGATCGTGGTCGGCATCGCAGTCTCCGCGCTTATCGTGCTGCCGCAGAAGCACTACTCGGCTTTTGCCGGCGGGGTGGCGCTAGGCATCATGATGATCCCGACCATCACGCGCACGACGGAAGAGATGCTGCTGCTGGTACCGGGCTCGATCCGCGAAGCGGCACTTGGACTTGGTCTGCCGCACTGGCGTTCAGTGCTGTCGATCACCCTGCGTTCAGCGTCCGCCGGCGTTGTGACTGGCTGCATGCTGGCGTTTGCACGCGTAGCCGGGGAAACAGCGCCGCTGCTCTTCACGGCATTCGGCAGCTCAATGCGAAGTGTGGATCTGAACCAGCCCATCTCTGCGCTGCCGCTGCAGATCTACGTGTACGCCATCTCGCCATATGACGAATGGCACAAGCTCGCATGGGCCGGCGCTCTGGTCCTTATCGTGTTGATTGTTGTTTCCGTCGCGCTGGTGCGCTACTTTGTGGGCCGAGGTGCTCTTAAAGGGAGTCGCTGAGCCGTTGTCCACGGGTGTAGAGAAGCGCATTTACAGTTGGTTTTCAGTAATGAGAAGCCAACGAACAGGCATTTAGAAACAGCATGGTCTCGGGAGAATTGCACTAGATGGGCGTCGGCATTGATGTAAGCAGCTTGAATGCGTGGTACGGAACGAACCACACGCTGCAGGATATTAATCTCAAGATCCCGGCCAACAAGGCGACGGCGCTGATCGGGCCATCGGGCTGCGGTAAATCCACGTTCGTACGCTGCCTGAACCGTATGCATGAAACAACGCCGGGCGCGAGGGTCGAAGGTACGGTCGAGATCGGCGGTATCGACATTTACAAAGGTGCTTCGCCAGTCGAGATACGTAGAAGAATTGGCATGGTGTTTCAACGGCCAAACCCTTTTCCCACCATGTCAATTTATGACAATGTTGCAGCAGGTCTGAAACTGAATGGTTTCCGCAACCGCCGCATATTGGATGAGGTGGTGGAGAAGTCCTTGAAATCGGCTGCGCTGTGGGAAGAAGTGAAGAGCGATCTGCGGAAGAAATCCGGTGCCAGCCTGTCCGGCGGTCAGCAGCAGCGTCTCTGCATCGCGCGGGCGCTTGCAGTTGATCCCGAGGTGCTGTTGATGGATGAACCGGCGTCCGCACTTGATCCCGTGTCGACCTCCAAGATTGAAGACCTGATTTTCGAACTGAAGTCGCAGTACACGATTGTGATTGTGACGCATAACATGCAGCAGGCTGCCCGAGTTGCCGAGAATACCGGCTTCTTCCTGAGCGGCAAACTGGTCGAGTTCGATCTGACTCACAAAATCTTTACCAATCCTCGCGACAAACGGACAGAGGACTACATCACGGGGAGGTTTGGATGACGCGCATACGTTTCCATCAAAGCCTGGGAGACCTGAAGGACAAACTGCTGGTGATGGCGGGTATGGCCGAGCAGGCCATTCAACGAGCGATCGAGGCCTACCGTGAGCGTGACCTGAGCATCTGCGACCTGGTACTGCGCGGCG
Organism: Acidobacteriaceae bacterium; assembly: GCA_963692885.1. Lineage (GTDB taxonomy): Bacteria > Acidobacteriota > Terriglobia > Terriglobales > Acidobacteriaceae. The sequence goes on along the minus strand of OY843586.1, from coordinate 3,172,726 downwards.
AAGTCGCCATCAATCGCCTCGAACGCGAGATCGACCAGATGGCGCTCGATTTGCTCGCGATGGAGCAGCCGATGGCGATTGACCTGCGCTTCATCCTCGCCGTGATCAAGATCAACGCAGACCTTGAGCGTGTGGGCGACCAGGCCGTCAACATCACGGAACGTGTGCGCGACCTGCAGGCATGTGCAACCGCAGACCTGCCCATCGATATCCCGCGCATGGCCTCGATCGCGGCTGCGATGGTCCGCAAAGCCATCCAGTCTTTCATCGAAGGCGACGTTGAGATGGCGCGCTCCGTGCTCGCGATGGATGATGATGTGGACCGCCTGAATCGGCAGTACTTCTTCGCGCTGGCGACGCGCATCCGTGATAACGCCGCTGAATCACCGCAGTCTCTGAACGCCCTGGTCATCGTGCGGAATCTCGAACGCGTTGGCGATCACGCCACGAATATCGCTGAAGATGTGATCTTCTGGGTGCAGGGCGACGATGTGCGCCATCACATCTCCTCGGATGTGGCCGGGCTGCAGAAGATCATGCCGGTATCCACCAGTCAAGACGCGGCAGCGACGGATAGTAAAGAGCAAATCTGACAGGCAGGTCAGTGGATAGGGCGGCGCGCAGCACGCGGCCATATCCTGCTAACTGTGCTTCATGAAGCGAGCGCTCCTGCTGCAGGAATAAGTCACTGTCACTGCTGCTTAAAGCCGTCGTCTTGTAATCCACGATCCAGAGATGTGTCTCCCCGGGAAGGAACGGTTCGCCGCCAGCGATAAAAACGCGATCCGCGCGCATGGTTTTCAACGATCTCTGTTGATGGGAGGTCCATGCGCTTTCACTCCTGGCGTGCCGTCGTTGACCCAGAATCCATTGGCCGTAAGCGTCCTGGGCTGCTGCCTGCAACATGCGCACGACGTGCTCGGCCTGTGCCGTCAACTGTCTGCCGCTCAGGCCGGCGTGGCGCAGAAGCGCCGTAGCAACACGCTGCCAATGGTCTCTGGTTTTCGCAGGATCGGTCCGTGGATCATCGGCAGAGAAGGACGCGATCTGTTGAAACAGGGCATGTACGGCGATGCCAACTGCCTGGGCATTTGCATTGGCGGGAGTATGCGTTTCAGGGCGGCGGCGCTGCTCAGGGAGAGCGACTGGCATTTCGGCATGACCGCCTGCTGCCTGCAACCAGTCCGACGGCAGTCGCTGCAGCAACTGGCCGGACGGGGACGCGACTGCGGCTATCCTCAAAATGTTTCCCGCTGCTTTGGGAACGAGGAACGGACCATTGTGCGCAGGCTGCGATGCTGCAAGTCGCATGGTCTCAAACTGGTCTGTAAACGGTTGCTTGAAGTAGGGCCAACCGGTTGCGAGCAGGCTGCGCGCCTTCGGCTTTCCCATCTTCAGGGCCGGTGCTGTGTCGCCGCTGCTTTCCTGTTTGATACCCACAGCCCCGAAGAGATGCAGTTCGTTTCTTGCCCGGGTGCAGGCGACGTAGAGAAGCCGGCTCAATTCTTCGTCCTCCTCTTTACGGCGCTGGTCGCAGACCCATTTGTAAGTAACACTGTTCTCGATACCCTTGGTCCCGATGGGCGCGATGAGCAGTTCGCGCGTACTGCTGTTCCTTCGTGTGCGCTCCATCCAATGAATCAACGGGCTGCCCGGCTGGCCTGTTATTCGCTCGAGGGCCGGGACAATGACGATGTTGAATCCCAGGCCCTTCGCTTTGTGAATGGTCATCAGCTGAACGCCGGCCCTGTCGGTTGTTGTAGCGGACGGTTGTGCGAACAGACGACGCAGATTCTGTGTCATCTGCTGCGAAGCGGCTTCGCTGCCATCCGGTGCAAAGGAAGCGATCAGTTGAAAAAACGACTGGACATTCTGATATGCGTCCTGGTCAACGCAGTACTCGCCGCCGAGGCTGATCCAGGTGCGCTCGATCCATGCTGCGAAGCCGTTAGGTGCGCTGCTGAAGGTTCCAGCGAATCTCTGGCTGCTGGCCAGTTGCATGATCGCGGCCAGGCGTTGCGCGCGATGCGCTCCATCCTCGCTTAGAAGCGGGATGCGTGTGGCAAGCAGCTCTGGCACCGGCTTTTTCAAAAGATGAGGATCGTCGCCGCCAGCCAGGATGTGCAGGTCTGCGAGGGAAAGACCGCACCACGGAGCACGCAGGATCGAGAGCCATGCAATGCGATCGAGCGGAGACAGGAGTGCTCGTACAAGAGAAGAGAGATCGATAATCTCCTGGCGTTCTTCGAGCGTCTCGATCTCGACTGCGCGGTAGTCGATGGCAGCTTCGCGGAGGGCTGCGGCGATGAGTGCGACATGCTTTTTGACACGCACGAGAATGGCTACACGGAACTCTGTGCCGGTCGCGCGGGCGTGTTCAATCGCCGGCTGGTGCTGGCGGACAACATCGACGACGCGCAGTGCTTCCTGCTCTGCAGTGCCGCCGGTTCCATCGTCAAAGTGCGCGATGGTTTTCAGTGCGTGCTCCGTGGGCGTACCCTCATTCGCGACGGCCGGCGCGAAGTGTGAGCGGATCCCGGCACCGCTCAAACGGTCTTCGCCGAGCTTTGAGAACATCTGGTTCAATGGCTCGACGATGCCCGCATCCGAGCGGAAATTCCGGCCCAGTGTGAGTGCGTCAAATGTAAGGGCCGAGGTATGTTCGCCGAAGCCGTGCGCCTGCACTTCGTTGAAGAGTGCGAGGTCAGCCTGCCGGAAAAGATAGATGGATTGCATCGGATCGCCTACCAGGAAGCATGTCCGGTGTTCCTCCGTGTTCCAGTCTCCGACGATTTCGGCAAGCAGTTCATACTGTCGGCGAGAGGTGTCCTGAAATTCATCGACCAGTAGATGATGGATGCGGCTGCTCCAGCGCCGCTGTACGTCCGGGTCGTCAAGCGCATGCTGCGCGTCCAGGCCGGCTTCAACAAAATCGATTACAGATTTTTCGCCGAAGACTACTCTTAGTTGCGCGGCAGCATGGAGTAGAACGGTGATGATGCTGCGAACAGTCTGCCATTCTTCATCAGAGAACTGTTCGTTGGGCAGGCCGTCGAGCGCGCAAAGCGCTTCGAGCAGCCCTTCAATCGTGGCGAACCCTTTCAGCAGTTCTTTAAAAGCGGCCTTACGCTCTGCTGGTATGCCCTTCGTACCTGGAGGAAACCCGAGGCGGATATCGGCATCCTTCCGCCATTCATTTTTTTGCGTTAACAGGAAATGGCGCAGGCAATCGAAATGCTCAGGATGCTCAAGTTGGTCAAGATCGAGAAGATCCTTGATCTTCAGGATCGGATGCTTCGGCTCATTGGTGCAGGCATACGCTGCGAGCTTCAGGAGTTGCTCGGTCTGCGGACGATGCTTGTGCAGATAATGCCGCACCGCCTGCAGTACGTTGCTGCGTTCGCGGCGGAAGGGCTCTTCGAGGAGGGTCCGAAGGGCCGGCCAGTCTGTTTCGTCGTGGTCGGTAGTCGATGAAAAATCGGCGAGCCACTGGTCGCGCCGCGCCAGCATGCTCGCGATCAATCTTTCACAGTCGGCTACGTTCACGTCGCGCAGGCGCAGAAGATGCGCAAGCGCACGGTTCAGGGCTTCGGGACCTCGGCCCAGCTGCTCCATGGTGCGGCGAGCGGCTCGTTGATAGAGTGGCTGCGCATCCTCTGTGGGCTGCAACTGGCCGCCCAGTCGCGAGAGTAATGGCGCTTCATGCGCAATCTGGAGGCAGAGCGAATCGATGGTCTGGATGTTCAGCCGGTGCGGCTGTTCCAGCAACGACCAGCCTTTGACTTCGGATCGCTCGAGTGCAGCCCGGGTACCTGCATTCTGTGCGGGCATACCGGACCGACGCAGCACGTCTTCCTCGAGTAAGGATCTTAGTACGCGGTCGCGCATTTCTGCCGTGGCTGCGCGTGTGAAGGTGATGGCGAGAATGTCTTCAGGGTTTTCAACCACGCTGAGCAGGACCAGAAAGCGTCGCGTAAGCAACTCGGTTTTGCCCGAGCCGGCTGGCGCCTTGACGATGAAGGAGCGGGTCACATCGAGTGCGTCGTTCCTTGCCTGCTGGTCGCGCGTCTCTTCGCTGCTGAATGGCAGGACAGTCGCCGGGATGTATACAGTCGTCACAGCTCCTCCTCAAGTGCGGTCTGGTGTGCACGGCCGCTCTCGGCGATGCGGCACAGGCCACCCAGCGCGCAGTGTTTGCAGGTCTCCGCACCCTTTTTCGGATCGACACTGGCCAGTCCTTCCTGGAACTGCCGGGAGGTCTCGTTGAGCCATTCCGTCCAGCCTGCCAGGATGGCGTTGAAGTCTTGTTGTGACGCTGCCGTCTGCTTCTTTGCCGCGTTGACAGAGACCAGTTCCTGGCTCTCTGCGCGGCTGCCCGTGAAGCAGACCTTGCCCGGCCGCAGCTGTGCGAAGAAGACATCCTGCAAGCCGTCGACGTCTCCCGCGATTGCATACAATGGCAGTTGCGGTTCATCGATCCGCGGGCCCATCCATCGGGAAGCATGCACGTCACCCGTCTTATAGTCGATCAGGATCCGGCCGGCATTTTCATCATCGCCTGCCAGTTTGTCGACACGGTCGAGTCGAATGTTGAGACGAAGTCCATGGATGTCGACCGTCTTCTTCTGCTCTGTATTTTCGACTTCGAATGCAGGACGATCGAGTTCGAGCAGCAGCCAGCTTTCGATCAGCGTGCAAAGCCGCTGCTTTTCAAGCTGTAGATACGCCTCGTCCCATTCGGCTGCATCCACTGCATACCTGCTGAGCCATTTTCCGACATGCTCTGCGATACAGGCGTTGAGAGTGTTGTTGGCCACAACGGCATGCAGCCCGGCGCTGCTCTTCATCCGGGGATCATTCCAGAGTGTCTGCAGCACATTATGCAGCAGGGTGCCGCGTTGCGACGCGTCCAGTCCATGCGCGGACGAGCGCAGTTCCCGTGCGCCGAGACGCTTCGCCGCGAACGCCTGAAACGGGCATGCTGCCTGCATCTTCAGCGTGTCCTGACCGCCTGCTTCGTGCGTGGCACCAGGCCACGCGAGGGCTGGCAGGTCCTCGAAAGCCTCGGCGAGACAAGCAGCTTGCCGGCCTGTTGAAGGAGTCATAACTTCTTCCGGAAAGTGCGTGAACAGGGGAGCCGCCCGCTGCGTTCCATTCGCAGACTCATGCGCGTGGCTGAATGTAAGCGACACTGTGTTCTTTCGCAACCGCTCGAGCACTGCGGATGAAAATGCTGCATCCTGTTGCGCATCACCGCGCGGCATCCCGAGTTCTGCCTGCAGCCAGCGGGGCAGCATGGAGTGCGCAGAGGAACGAATGGGCCATGCTTCATCCGTGGACTGCAGGACCCACGCCGCATCGTAAACGCGACCTGCACTTTCAAGCACGCCGGAGATGCTTACAGGAGCGCCTTCGGATTCAGCAGTGAAGAGTGCAGCCTCTGCATGCGGAAGCAGGTGTTTGAGGAACGTTGCATACGTGAGGCGCGATTCGGCGAAGTCCAGTGATGCCACATCTTCGAGTATCTCCTGCCAGCGATCGCGGACCTGGTAGCTGACGCTGTCCTCTGCACGCGTGCCCGGCCAGCCGGCAACATACAGCGCGGCGACGGTCGTTTCAACCCATTGCCGACAAGCGCGCTCGCGAGACAGCTGCGGCGTGTGCATGGCCCTGGCATGGCGCATCGCTGTTGTCCAGCGGCTGACAGCACCGCCGCCGCACGCGTGTTTCTCGAGCCTGGTCGTCAAGGCATCGAGCGTCATCTCGGGCGGCAATAGCTCTTCCTGCTGAAGCCGCGCATCAGCGGCTATCAGTGCGGGGGTGTCTTCCGAGAGCGCGAAAAAACCGGTCGACAGCAGCCAGCTGATCTGCTCGCGCTCGATCGGCCCATCCATCCACTGCAGGAATAGAAGTGCGGCGCGGACCATTGGTACATCGCCGAGGGGAAGGCCGAGCGTAAATTCATAAACGGCTTTTTCCGGAGTACTGCGCAGGGATTCGCTTTCCGGCGTCAGGACGCGGCGGAAGATGCGATCAAGCTGAGCCCGAGCGCTCGAAGGATTCTGCAGCAGGACGCCCACACGAGCGGATGGATTCTCACGCAGCGTGTCACGTGCCCACAGGGCGCAGGCTTCGAACTCCTGGTCGAGGGTAGGCAGGGAGACTCGGCGAGTGTCTGCATGCATATTCAACGAGGCATTGCTCTGCTGGCAGCCGCCGGTCGCTAATGCCGCGCGTATTGCAGATTCGGCCGGAGTGGTGCGATCAAAGCCGGTCCACGCAATCTCTGCCGGCGCGTTCAGTGTGCGGTTGACGATTGCTTCAGCGACGACCCACGGTAGAAGGGAAGAGCTCAGCCAGCCGTGGCGCTGGCAGCGACGCTCGAATTCCATCGCCCACCTGCGGAAAAGCTCGGGCTCCTGGGTCTCGATCCCTAGAGAGCGGTCGCTGTGCGTGTCGGCCGTGCCCCATGGACCCTGCCGAAGCATTGCCAGGCCGCCATACGTCGCCAGCCGCGCCCAAGCGTTTTGTGCAAGGCGGGCGACCTCCTGAGGCGAGATGAGAGAGCGGGCTTCCACATCCTGCCGGATGATGGTCGCCCAGACGGATTCTTCCTGCAGGCCACTCAATAACAGGCGCGATTCAGAGCCGGTAAGCAGAAGCTGGTGCCACTGCTCTGCCAGCCAGCTGTGCCAGTCGTAGATCAGAGGACTTGCCCACGCCTCTCGTCCGGCGTGAAGGACCTGATGCTCGCCGTAAAGCTGACGAAGGTCGCGAGCCGAGCGAGCGTTCGCCGTGACCAGTTGTCCGCCACGTTCGAGAATCGCCAGCACGCCCTGGGGGAACTGCATCTCCAAAGTGTAATGGTTTAACGATAGGGACCAGGCAGCTGTGGCCTGTCAAAGCTGAGGAAAACCGGGTCGCTGCTTTTCCGCCGGCAGGTGCCTGCGTCCGCGAATTCCGTTATCGTTAAGGTGTCCAAACCGAAGTATGCAAAGGGAAACAGAATGCTCTTGAAACAGCTCGGCCGCAGCCTTCCTACTCGCCGGCGGCATGGGATCTTCACGCTTCTTGTATTAGCCGGCGCGCTGTCCGTCATTCCCGGCTGCCATCAGGCGTCCAGTCCTGCCGCCCCGCAGCAACTGACCGGGGATGTGAAGAGCTACCACCTGAAAGGCGTTATTGTCTCGACCGATCCTGCGAGGGGCGAGGTCACGATCAACTCCGAGGCCATTCCGGGCTTCATGGATGCGATGGCGATGCCCTATAAGCTCAAGGACCCAGGGATTATTCAGGACCTGCACGCTGGCGACCATCTCACGGCCACGTTGCTTGTGTCAGATACTGCGTCGCTGCTCGACCAGATTGTAGTGACCATGTCTGCGAAACCGGATTACAAGCCCTCGGCGGATTTCCACGTCCCCGCAGCCGGTGATGCGGTGCCGAACTTCCACTTCGTCAACCAGAGTGGACAGACGATCAGTCTCGGCCAGTTCCATGGCAAAACCCTGCTGATCACCTTCATCTACACGCGCTGTCCGCTGGGGGATTACTGTCCCCGCATGAGCCGCAACTTCGCTGAAATCGACAAGCAACTGCATGCCGATTCCGCACTCTACGCAAAGACGCACCTGATCAGTATCAGCTTCGACCCCGCGTACGACACGCCTGCGGTTCTGCGCAGTTATGGCAGCGCCTACACTGGCAACTATACAAACGAAACCTTCGCGCACTGGGATTTTGCCGCGCCGCCGCCGGCGGAGCTGAAGCGGACCCTGGAGTACTTCGACGTGGGCGCTACGCCGGAAAAAGACAGGACCATCACGCACTCCCTTTCAACAGTACTGATCGGGCCGGATGGAAAAGTCGCGGCCTGGTATCCGACCAATGACTGGACCGTCAGCGACGTGATGGCTGCGCTTAAGAAGGCCTCCGCCGGGCTGCCCGCATGATCCTGGTCATGATGGGCGTGATGGGGACGGGCAAGAGCACGGTCGGCGAGCTTCTGGCCAAAAGGCTCGGCTGGGAGTTTGGTGAGGGCGATGCCTACCATTCGGCGTCAAACGTGGAAAAGATGCGATCGGGAAGGCCCCTGACGGACGAGGACCGCGCGCCGTGGATGACAAGTCTGCACGAGGTGATTGCGGAGTGGGACAGGCGCGGCACAGACGCGATCCTGACGTGCTCGGCACTGAAGCAGAAGTACCGCGAAGTGCTGGCTGGCGGCCTGCCGGAGGACCGTTTGCGGTTTGTACTATTGGAGGCCTCAAGGGCCACGCTTGCTAAACGCGTTGAAGGGCGAAGAGGACACTTCATGAGTCCATCGCTGCTGGACAGCCAGCTGGCGACGCTGGAAGTGCCAAGGGATGCACTGCACGTTTCGGTAGAAGGTCTGCCGGAGGAAGCAGTCAACAACATCATGGCCAGCCTGAACCTTGTGCCGCGGGGGTAGAGCGCCAAGGGGCCAGCACGATCCCCTGATCGTTACCCGGGCTTGCCTTGAAGTAACTCGGAGAAAACGCGTTCCGTCGGCTATTCTGGTAACCAGAGGATTTTTGCGAAAGTTTAGACTCGGCTTCGGAACGAAAGTTGACCTTTTGAGTGAAGAGATCAGCCGGAATGCCGATGTAGCTCTATACCAGGTGCGAAAATGCTCTGATCCGGACATCTCCGGCGAGGTTGGAAGGGCACGTCGTGCAGGCAGCTTGCGCTGACGATGCTATCGCATCATGGCTAAGCTTACGATCCTGTTCGGCGTTCTGCTCATACTCGTTGGATTGATCGGCTATTTCGCCACCGGGCACGTCCATCCAACGGCCCTGATCCCTGCCGGTTTCGGACTGCTGCTGGGCATCTTCGGCCTGCTGGCCGACACGCCGGACAGCAAGCGACGCATGCTCTTCATGCATATCGCCGTCACGTTTGGCTTGCTGGGCTTTCTCGCGACCATCCAGGGCCTGGTGCAGTGGTTCCAGTATCTGGGCGGCAAAGTGTTTGCATATCCGGCGGCCGTCCAGTCCAAGGCAGCCATGTCCATTCTGTGTTTCATCTTTGTGCTGCTGTGCGTGCGGTCCTTTATCGCGGCACGCCGGGCACGGGTCTAGGCAAAGATATGTCCTCCATGCGGCCAGGTACCAGTGCTGACAACCTGTCATCGAAAGCAGAACGCACCCGTGTCCGGCCGAGTGATCGCGCCGGCAGTGATGCTGACAAAAAGCCCAAGCCCAAGCTGAAACAGGCGCTGCCGCTGGTGATGCAGCTGCTGAAGCCGCGCCGCAACCTGATGATCCTTGGATTTGGCCTGATGATCATCAACCGGCTGTCGGGGCTGGTGCTGCCTATGTCGGCGAAATTTTTCGTCGACAACATTCTTTTGAAGCGGCAGGCACACCAGCTTCCGCTGCTTATCGCAGCAGTACTGGGCGCAACGTTCATCCAGGCGATCACCTCATTCGCGCTGACCCAGTCCCTCTCGCGGGCTGCGCAAAGACTGATTGCCGACCTCCGCAAGAAGGTGCAGTACCACATCAGCCGGCTTCCCGTCAGTTTCTACGATGCCAATCGTACGGGCGTCCTGGTCTCCCGCATCATGACCGATGTTGAAGGCGTCCGAAATTTAATCGGGACCGGCCTGGTCGATTTCTGCGGTGGCATTATCACTGCAGTCGCGGTCTTCTTTGTGCTGCTGAAGATCAGTGTGCAGATTACGCTCATCATCGCCGCCGGACTGATCGTTTTCACCTTCCTGCTGCAGAAGGTATTCCGCAGGATGCGCCCCATCTTCCGGGAACGTTCGCGCATCAATGCGGAAGTCACAGGACGCCTGACCGAGTCACTTGGCGGTGTCCGCGTGGTGAAGGGTTATCACGCTGAAAAGCGTGAGACCGGTGTGTTCGTCAGGGGCGTGGAACTCCTGCTCGATAACGTGATGCAATCGATCACTATCACTTCGTTCCTTACCCTGACTTCGACTACTGTTGTCGGCGTCGCCGGTTCGCTGGTCATGTTTCTAGGTGGCCGCCAGGTGCTGGCCCATAATATGACGACCGGCCAGTATGTGGAGTACACCATGCTGCTGGCCTTCCTGGTGGCTCCTGTCTTCCAGGTAGTGAACGTTGGTACGCAACTTACCGAAGCCGTCGCGGGCCTCGACCGCACGAACGAGATCCTGAATGAGCGCGAAGAGTATGCTGATCCGCGGCGCACTGTTTCGCTTCCATCCACTGTCGATACCATTCATGGCGACATCCGCTTCGAGAACGTATCGTTCGCCTATGATCCTGACAAACCCGTCCTGCGCAATCTTTCATTTCACTCTGCGCCTGGCACCGTAACTGCGCTGGTTGGATCGTCGGGATCGGGCAAGTCAACGATCATCAGCCTGGTTTGCGCGTTTCATGTACCGAACTCAGGCGTGATCCTGGTGGATGGCATTGATCTCTCCACCATCGAATTGGACAGTTTCCGTAGTCTGCTCGGCGTCGTTCTGCAGGAGTCCTTTCTCTTCGACGGCACGATTCGCGACAATGTCGTCTTCTCGCGTCCGGATGCAACGGAAGACGAGTTCCTGCACGCCTGCAAAGTCGCGCGAGTCGATGAATTTGCAGAACGGTTTCCGGAGCAGTACGACACGATCGTCGGCGAGCGTGGAGTGAAGCTTTCCGGCGGCCAGCGGCAGCGGCTTTCGATTGCCCGCGCCATCCTCGCCGACCCTCGTATCCTGATCCTTGACGAGGCCACGTCGTCGCTCGATTCCGAATCAGAAGCGATGATCCAGGAAGGGCTGAACTACCTGATGCGCGGACGGACGACGTTTGTCATCGCTCATCGGCTGTCAACGATCCGTCGGGCAGACCAGATCCTTGTCGTCGAAGGCGGCCAGATCGGCGAGCGCGGCGACCATGATCATCTCTACCGGTTGCAGGGAAGATACCGCGATCTTTATGACCGTCAGCATGGACTGGATTCAAACCGCTTCCTTGCTCCAGGCGAGGGCGATGTAGTGCTCGAAGCAGCCGAGTAGGTGATGAGATCACTCGAATGAAAAGCCCCTGCAGCGCAGAGGCTTTTTCATCTGATTCACGACTGCATTAACCGCCAGCGAGGATGATCGGCATGGTCGGCGTGGTTGCACCGCCATCCTTCTCGATAGTGACGCCGAATGCCTTTGCGCCTACACCGGGGGGCAGGGTCGGTAGCACTACGCTTGCATAACCCGCGCCATCCGGCTTGAAGGTGCCGGCTGGTAATGGTGCTTTGCCGTCCGCCGGAATCACCCATAGTTCATAGGTCTTTCCCGGATCCAGTGGCTTCAGGTTATTGGCCTCGAACAACAGCGAACCGCGGTCAGGCAGGTATACAGCGCGACCGGTCGGTTCAGCGGGATGCTTCGTCAGTGTGAGCGTCACACGCTGGGCCGACGGGGAGGTGAGAACGTCCACAATCTGTTGAGCATGCGCCGCCTTTGCGGAGAGCGTCGTCAGGATACCCGACTCGGCATTGACCGTGTCGCTCAGGTTCTTGTTCTCCACCCCGAGCGAGATACAGACTGCCGCAAGTGCTGCTGCCGTTGCCCAGGGAACGATGGTTGGCCAGAGCCGCTTCTTACGCGCAGCTTCAAAGGGCAGGACCGTTGCAGCTGCAGATGTACTTTGTGCCTGTGTGGCAGCTCGCTTATCCGCGAAAGCGGCGACGCGTTCCATGAATCGTTCCGTCGCGCCTTCCGGCAGCGGTACCTGTTCAACAGACATGGCCAGGGCCGCCATGTCGCCACGATATTCCGCGACCTCCTGCCGGCACTGCTCACAGGTCCGTAGATGGTCTTCGATGGCGGCTGATTCCTCAGGCGAAAGTGCATGCAAAGCATACAGCGCGAGGTCTTCAGGTGCGATGTGTTGAGTGTTCATCATGCCTCGAGCGCCTTTCGTAAACTAAGGAGTGCCAGCCGTATGCGCGTCTTGACAGTACCCAGAGGGTCTCCTGTCCTGGTCGCGATTTCCGTGTGACTCAGCCCCTGAAAAAATGCCAGTTCAATCGACTTCTGCTGTTCAGGCGGGAGACTGGTCATGTAGCTCCTCACCTTTTCAATCATCACGTCCCGTTCTGCTTCCGACGCAAGGTTTTGTGGGGACGCCAGAATCACGTCTTCCACTGAGTCCGTCGGCTTTCTTCTGCGTAAGGCATCTATCGACCGGTTACGCGCAACCACAACCAGCCATGCACCGAGGGAGCCCCGGCCGTGCACGAACGACTCCGAACTCCTCCATAACTGGAAGAGGATTTCCTGCGTTATATCTTCGGCCTGACTCGGGTCGCGCAGGATCCGCAGAGCCACGGAGAAGACAGCGCCTCCGTAACGCTTGAACAGTACGCCCATGGCATCCTGATCGCTGAGCCGGATCCTTCGCAGCAGTTCCTGATCATCCATGTCGGTGATACTGGAACCAGCCGGGGAATTTTCCACCCCATCCGGGTCTCTACTATAGTTACGCGCGGAGGGAGGAATCGGATTCGAGGGATTATCGGACATTCCGGACACTTCTCTCATTCTACGCAAGACCATCGACGATCAACATCCGGGCAGGAGCGCGAGGAGGGCCGACCTTGAAGCAACGAGCCAGATGAAAGCATCATGTGCGCACCTTTGTAGAACTTGAAATGAGATGCAGGAATGAAGGAAAGATTGGATAAATTGCTTACGGCCAGCGGGCTGGTACCTTCCAGGGAACGGGCCCAGGCCCTGATTGTGGCCGGCCGCGTCCTGGTCGATGAGCAGAAAGTGGAGAAGGCCGGTACCCTGGTCGCTTCCACCGCCCAGCTGCGCATCCTTGGCGAACAGCAGCGGTATGTCAGTCGCGGTGGTCTCAAGCTCGAACATGCGCTGACGCACTGGCAGATCTCGCTTGATGGCCTGCACTGTCTGGATATTGGAGCATCGACCGGCGGCTTCACGGATTGTATGCTACAGCACGCCGCGGCTTCCGTTCTTGCCGTCGACACGGGCTATGGCCAGATCGCCCATTCTGTACGCTCCGACCCGCGCGTTTCGTTGATGGAACGAACAAATGCCCGGAATCTCAAGGCCGGCGAGCTACCTGCCGGGATCAGCTTCCTGGCAATGGATGTCTCCTTCATCTCGGCCACCCTGGTTCTGCCGGCGGTGATCGCGGCTGCGTTTTATGTTCACCCGCATCATGCGGACGCAAGGGCGGTCATCCTGGTCAAACCGCAGTTCGAGGTTGGCCGGGAGCGGATCGGTAAGGGCGGTATTGTGCGTGATCCGGCAGCCCACCAGTTCGCCGTGGAAAGGGTCTCGTCTGCGGTCGATGCCCTGGGAGGGAAGGGAATCGCTGTTATACCTTCGCCGATCCTGGGAGCAGAGGGGAACCACGAGTTCCTGCTGTACGCCACCTTTCCTGATGCCTCAGAGGTCACATGCTCCTGACAACAGACGCTGGCAACAGAACGCGTGACGACCTCGCGGCATATTTCTTTGCGGTGCAGCCTGGCTCTGTCGTGCAGCCTGGCTCTGCGGGGCAGCCTGGGATGCATACAGCTGGCATTCATCATCACTGGATATTTGCGATCTTTCTTGTCTGCTGCGCCATCCTGCTCAGCAACCTGGTGCACTGGATTGCGTTTACGTTGATCCGTCGCCATCGCAGGAATTCGATCGCGAAGCGAGTCCGCATTCCGCTCAACATCAATGGACATTTGAATCGTCCGGCGCGCTGGATTTTTCTTACCATCTGCATCCTCGCCACGCTGCCATGGATCCCCATGCCGCCCGACATTCGCGTCATGGTGCATGAAGGCATACGGATACTGCTGATCGTCCTGATGGGCTGGTTTGGGGTAGGTTGCGTGTATGTCGCCCAGGACGCACTGGTCAGTCGCTTCGATGTGAGCGCCGAAAACAATATCCGGGCGCGACGGGTGCATACGCAGACGGAGTTCCTGCGTCGTGTCGTGATCACCTTCATCATTGTCATCGATTTCGGCTGTATTCTGTGGAGCTTCCCGGATCCACAACTGTGGCACTACGGCAGCGGCCTGCTGGCTTCAGCGGGACTGGCCTCCCTCGTGCTCGCCACTGCGGCGCGGTCGACCGTCGCGAACCTGCTTGCCGGGCTGCAGATAGCGTTCACCGAGCCGATCCGTATCGACGATGTAGTGATTGTCGAAGGCGAATGGGGCAAGGTCGAAGAGATCACGACTTCGTATGTTGTCATCAAGGTCTGGGACCTGCGCCGCCTGATCGTTCCGCTCAGCTACTTTATCGAAAAGCCCTTCCAGAACTGGACGCGGGAACGATCAGAGCTGCTGGGTACGGCCTTTCTTTATGTCGATTATTCCGTGCCCGTGGCAGCCCTCCGGGAGCATCTCGCGAAGGTGCTCGATGAATCACCGCTCTGGGACCGGAATGTCTGCTCGACGCAGGTAACCAATCTGTCAGAGCATACGATGGAGGTCCGCTGCCTGCTGAGTGCGCGCAATGCCAGCGAACAGTTCGATCTGCGCTGCGTAGTGAGAGAGGCAATGGTTGAATTTCTGCAGAAGAACTATCCCGACGCATTCCCGCGAACGCGGTTTGCAGATATCTCCCAGACTGGTGCGCCCGCAGCAACGTCGCCCGGACAGATGATGGCGCGCACGCAGGTCACGCAAAAGTAAGATGAAACTCTCCCGTCCGGGCGGTCTGCGACCCCAGGAATAGGCTCCAGGTGCCGACCATAGGTACACTTAGGCTGCATGCGTACAGTTGCCATCATTTCAAAACCGCAGAAACCTGAGCTTGCGTCGCTGCTGTCTGAACTGTCGACATGGCTCCGCGCTCATGACTACGAACCCATCATCGATCCTGTGAGCGGCAACTATACGCAGGCGGCGCGGATTGTGCCGCGCTACCAGATGCCGGCAGAGAATCCGGAGCTTGTGGTCGTGCTCGGCGGGGACGGAACCCTTCTGGCCGCAGCGAGGGCTTTTGCGCGCTCCGATACGCCGATTCTCAGCGTGAACCTCGGCTCTCTCGGTTTTCTGACGGAAGTGCGGCTCTCTGACCTCTACACCACCCTCGCTGGCTGGCGCGAAGGTTGCTGCAATATCGATCATCGCGCCATGCTGCATGGTGAGATCATCCGCGATGGGCAGCTGTATCGCGAGTTTGAGGCATTGAACGATGTTGTGGTCGCCAAAGGCGCTATCGCGCGTATGGGTGACTTCAAGGTCCATCTGAATCAGCAGGTAGCGGCGTCTTTCCGGGCGGATGGTGTCATTGTGGCGACGCCGACCGGCTCGACTGCTTACAACCTGGCAGCCAATGGTCCCATCCTGTCTCCGGACGTGGATGCGATGGTCATTGCTCCGATCTGTCCGCACCTGCTTACCCTGCGTCCCCTGGTGGTACGTGGAGATGCGAACATACGTATCAGTATCGAAGGCATTCCCGACCAGACGTTTCTGACAGTTGATGGTCAGGAAGCAGTGCAGGTTCGTGTTGGCGACGAGATGCATTGCCGAAAGTCGATCCACCAGCTCAAGCTGGTGCGGATCGGCGAAGTCGGGTTCTTTAATGTTCTGCGGCAAAAACTCAAGTGGGGAGAGCGCTAGCCGCCAGCTCTTCGGCTGCAACTTTCTTCGCCGCGGCTTGCTGTTCCTCCTCTACCCTGAGGGCTTCGATCCTGTCGGCCTTGTCTTTCAGGATTTCAGCATCAACCGCCGCCTTCCGCTCAGCCGCGGACGCATCTAGAAATTTCTGCGTGTCAGCCGGACGGCTTTTCAGCTCGCGGGCGCTGGCTTTGCGCATGGCCTCAGTGAACAGCAGTTTTACGTAGTCCGCCGGGCTGATTCCGTATTTTTGTATCCGTTCGGCGAACTCATCCGGCAGGCTGATGGTTACATCCATGCCTGCACGTTAACAGCCTGGATACCGAAGTCGATACATATCAGTGGCGATATTTCGCAGAGATTCCCGGAAGCGGAAATGCAGATCTGAACCTTCCCGACCTGGGTTGATGGCCCGGATTTTATTTAGAAGGGCAATCCTAGTTCTGGGTGAGTTCGTCCAGAAGGATCTTCGCCTTGGTCGCGAGACCGTACGCACCATCCACGTCGCCATTCTTGAGCGCCTGGTCAGCGCGTGTCAGAAAAGTGCCGATCTCAACCATGGTCTTCTTTTCTTCAGAGGAGAGGGTGCGCTTAATGGATTCCATGCCTTCGCGCGTGAGGCGGATCAGTTCGGAAGCCTGGTGACTGGTCTGGGCGACCTGTGCTGAATCGCCCGTGGTGAGCTCCCCGATGGGCGATGGTCCTGGCTTCGCGGCCTTTGCCTGCTGTGCCTCCTGGGGACGCTTCTCGGCCGCGGGAGCAGGGGCTGGCGGTGCCGGGGGAGCAGGGGTACTTCCCTGGTTCGAGGCCGGGGACGGAGAGTTAGACGCTACTTCCGCATCCGCTGTTGGAGGCCTGGCGGGGGCGGCGGGCTGAGGCTTCGTTTTGCGAGGTTTGTGTGGCTTTACAGGAGCAGGCTCGGGCTGCTTGACGACCACAACTGCTGTTTGCGAGGCAGGAAGACTGGGCGTCCGGGGATTGTTCTCGCTCATTTCCGGAGAGTAAAGCGGCGTCTGGCTAAGCTCCGGCGGCTGCGGCTGCAGGGCAGGCGGGGGCACCGTCTTCCGGTGGAAGGGGCCCGAGGCACAGCCCGCAATTCCAGACAGAAGAAGTACCGCCAACGTCTTGTGGACGTGAACGCTCATGACACAAAGACCCTCTAGTGCAGTACTCCCGGTGCTGTGCCCCTATCGACGTTGTTCAAGCTGGTCTTTTCTACAAGCAAAGGCCAGCAGTCATCAACTCTTCGGGGGTGCACGTACAGGAATTCTGCATTAGCGCATGCAGGAATCGTGTGACCTTGTATTGAATATCGGTCCGGGACTTTTCCTGAAGAAAAGACCAGCCGCGATCCCCATTCCGGTCGCACCATTTCCGAAGATGCTCTAGACACGAGGATCTGCAAATTCCGATCTTGCCAGTTGTAGAGAACCGCGCAGTTTAACCTCTGCTGCACTCAACAGAGGAATACGTAAAACAAAAGTGGTGCCAGTTGTTGATGCTGATTGTACGTCAATCTTTCCATTATGCAGCTGAAGGATGCGATACGCCATGGCCAATCCGATACCGCTGCCTTCCTTCTTGGTGGTGAAATACAGGTCGAAGATTTTGTCGCGAATCGCTTCGGGGATGCCTGCGCCCTGGTCGATTATGCTCAGCACGGCCATACGACCCTCTTCCCGCAGAAGAACCGTCAATTGGCCGCCACCAACCTCTTCCATGGCCTGCGCGCCGTTCAGAACGATGTTCAGGATGGCCTGCTTGATCAGGTCGGCGTCCAACTTCGCCATCAGCGGATTGGGTGGCAGGTTGCTCATAACATGGACGTTGCGGGTTTCCAGCTCGGCCGAGGCCAGCATCAGTACACTCGAAACAACCCCGCGCAGGTCCTGATCGCGCAACTGCAACTCGACCGGTCTCGAGAAGTCGACCAGGGTCTGAACGACGCGGTCCAGCCGTTGAATCTCGCTCTCGATGATGTCAAGGTGGCGGACGGCGCGTTCGTCAGAGCCGGCGAGATTCAGCTTCGTCCGCAAAAGTTCCAGGTGTACGACTATCGCGTTTATCGGGTTCTTGACCTCGTGGCCGACGCCGGAGGTGAGGCGTCCGATGGCGGCGAGGCGGCGGGAGAGTTCGAGCTCGTTCTCGATCTCCCGGACAGACTCGGTGTCATGGAGTGTGAGCAGCGCGCCCAGGCTTTCGCGAGGGTTTGATGCGGCAGGATCCTTGATCAGGTCGAGCGAGACCTCGAGCAGCCTGCCCGTCTCGGTGCGGACTTCGTGCTGAACGAGAGCGCGACCCGCTACAAAAGCATCCAGGATCGTCTGGTCAAGAAGCGTGTTGTCACGAAAGATCTCGCTGATCGTGGCTCCGTAGAGCCTCTGGCGATTTGTCCCGAGAAAGCGTTCCATCGAATCGCTGACCAGGACAGCACGCGAATCCTGCGTGAACAGCATGATGCCGTCCTGCAGGTTGGTCATGACCTGGTTCAGGTTGTCCCGCAGGGCGGAGAAGACTTCTTCAACATTGCGCATTCTGCGGCCGATGCGCTCGATTTTGTTAGAAACCTGGTCGACCGTATCCGGCGTAACGGACCGCACCGGACGCTTGCCAGGCGGGCTGGCAGGCAGGTTCTCGGCAGGCGGCTTCTCCTGTTCCCGGGCTTCTTCCTGGGCGTGGCCGGCTTCGGCTTCGGCCAGGAGGTCGAGACGCTTGCTGATGTCGGCTATGGGTTTCAACGCGATGTTGGCAAGAAATGCAGCGATGGCAAGCGAACTTAACAGTGAAACACCGGTCAACGTGATGGCAGGGATGATCCACGGAGCAAGGGTGTTCTTCAGGAAAGTTGTCCGGACGTCCACCCGGACAGTGGCGAAGAGTTTGTTCTGCCGCTGTATGGGCAGACTGATGCCGTAGACGCGAGGCGGCCCTAAGACGGCCTCAATCAACTGGACGACGCCGCCATTCAGGAGCAGGGAGTAGTCGGGCACGGACGGCAGCATCTGGCCATCCTGCTCCGGATCAGTGCTCACCAGGGCGCGGCCTTCGTCGTCGGCGATTGAAACGTCAAACACTGTAGGCGAATAGCGCATGACAGAGTTGAGCATTTCCTCAAGCGGCTTGTCCTGCTGAAGGGCGACTGCGACGGTCCTGCGTAGGGCCCCGGGATCGTTTGAAGGGGTGGCCTGGCCGTGGACGTCATTCTGCAGGGCCTGCCGGGTCGAGTAGGCGATCTGGCGGGCAACGATGTCATTGCCGACGTAGTACTGCTTGATGCTCTGCTCGAGCAGCTGGTCAAGAAAGAGCCACGACAGGGCAGTGACGACCACGAAAATGAGTCCCGTGATCGCCAGCACAAGTTTGGTCTTCAGCCTGAATGTCGGCAGAGGGGTCAACGTGAAGAGCCTCAGTTCAAGTCGCGGAGTGCCCGACGGTCAACCAAGATTTGCCGCCAGTAACCGCCTGGTTCCTTTTAACTGTAGCGAATCTTCAAGATTTGTCACGTTGGGAGTTCGGATGGTGGCAGTTCGCCGGCGATCATGCCCCGTCGGCGGCCTCCGCTGCGGCTGCGGCGCCATACTCTTTCAGCTTGTTATGCAGGGTTTTCAGACTGATGCCGAGTATATCCGCTGCCCTGGTCTTGTTATTCCGGGTCATCTCCAGTGTGCGGATAATCAGGCGGCGTTCTGCTTCGTCCACCGTCGAACCGAGTTCGACTTCAACCACGTTCGAGGGTGTTTCGGGCGTGTCATGCAGTACTGCGACGGGCGCGCTCCGGCCTGCCTGCCGATCGCCGAAACCGGCGGGAAGGTGGCGGATGTCAAGCGTTCCTTCGCCACACAGGATCAATGCGCGTTCGATGGTATTCCGTAGTTCGCGTACATTGCCTGGCCAGTCGTAATCCATAAGCCGCTCGAGCATGAAGGGATCGATACCGGCGATGCGCTGGCCATGACGCGCATTCATTTCGGTGATCATGCCTTCGACGATTGCCGCAATGTCTTCCTTGTGGTCGCGTAGTGGCGGCATGTGGATGTTGAAGACATTCAGGCGGTAGTAGAGGTCGCCGCGCAGGTGGCCATCCGCGACTGCCATGTCAGGATCCTTATTGGTGGCTGCAAGCACGCGTACGTCGATCGGCATCTCCACCTTGCTGCCCAGGCGACGCAGTTTACGATCTTCAAGGACGCGCAGCAGTTTGGCCTGCGTGCCGATCGGCATCTCGCCGATTTCGTCGAGCAGCAGTGTTCCTTCTTCTGCCAGTTCAAAGCATCCGGCACGCCGTTCCATGGCGCCGGTAAATGAACCCTTTTCGTGACCGAAGATCTCGCTTTCAATGAGTGTTTCGGGGATGGCCGCGCAGTTGACGGCGACAAAGGGCTTATTGCGGCGCGGGCTTAGTTCGTGCAGGGTACGGGCAACAACTTCTTTGCCGGTGCCGCTGTCGCCGGTAATCAGAACAGAGACGGTGCTTGGCGCCACGCGTTCGATGAGCGAGAAGATGTCCTGCATCTGTTTCGATTTGCCGACGAGTGTACCGAGTGTGCCGGCCTGGCGCAGTTTATTGCGCGTGGCTTCCAGTTCGCCTTCACTGGCGCGTTTGTGGCTCGCGCTGGCCAGCAGGCTCTTGAGGCGGGGTGGCTCGATAGGCTTCTGGAGAAAATCATAGGCGCCAAGTTTCATTGCCTCGACTGCGCGCTCGATCGATCCCTGAGCCGTCAGCACGATCACTGTCTGACGTTCCTGCATCTCGTTCAACTGCTTCAGTAATTCGAAACCGTCCATGCGCGGCATTTTGAGATCGGTGACAATGATGCCAGGAACCCAGCTGCTGACTTTTTCGAGCGCCTCCATACCATCGCGCGCTGTTTCTGTGCGGTATCCCCAACCGGAGACAAGCTCCGCGAGCCCGGTAAGAGCGTGCGGTTCATCTTCGACAATTAATACCTTCTCGGTCGTTCCCATCCTGTATTTCCTGCTTCCTACCAGCCCGGCGTTGCCAGGCTGTCCTTTTGTATCACGGTCGATTCACCGCTCACTGCTGAAATGTCGCTTGCGCTGGGGGACGGTCACAGGTTTGTTCCTGCCCGGCACGCATACTATTCTCAATTATGCTCGCTTATGAGATCACTGCTCAGGACCTGTTTTCGCGATTGGCAGCGAAGACTTCAACACCCAACAGGGATGTTCCCAAGATAATAGACGTTCGCGAACCGTGGGAGTTCACAACCGCGCACATAGAAGGCTCGATCCTGATGCCTATGGGCGATATTCCTTCGCGCGCCAACCAGGAACTTGACCCGGATGAGCCACTGGTCGTGATCTGTCATGCGGGAGTACGTTCGATGAATGTAACGATGTGGCTGCGGAACAACGGTTTTGAGAACGTGCAGTCACTGCGCGGAGGGATTGATGCGTGGTCGCGCGAGATTGATCCTTCAGTACCACGTTACTAAGCAAAATGAGCGAGTACTTAAGTTATGAAGCTGGAAGCCCGTACTCGCTCCCGAGGCAAGGCTTCCAGCTGTGTGTTGCACGTTCAATGCGAACTGCAGGCTCAGGCAGTCGTCTTGACGCAATACTCGTTGAACGCCCGTGAAAGTTCCTGGCCGATCATCTGTGCGGTAGAGCCTTCAATAACGAAGCGCTGCATCAGGTAGACCAGCTTGCCATCCCGCATCAGGCCAATGGCCGGCGATGTAGGAGGCTGTCCTTCGAAATAGCCGCGGGCGCGTTCGGTGGCTTCGCGATCCTGCCCGGCGAAGACGGTGATGGACTGGTCAGGCACGATGCCGTTCTGTAGCGCCAGTCGCACGCCGGGACGCATCTTGCCTGCGGCGCAGCCACAGATCGAGTTCACGACGACCATCGTCGTTCCTGGTGTCTTGACTGCTGCATCGACGTCTGCTGCTGTCCGCGCTTCCTTGATACCGGCGCGCGTCAACTCTTCGCGCATCGGCTGAACCATGATCTCTGGGTACATGTGCCACTCCCTTGTGTGTCTCGATTCTCTATCAACAGCGGCATTCCAGCCGCTCCTTTGATTGTAATGCAACTGCATCCGGCAGGCTGTTGTACCTTCTACTTGAATGCCTTCGCCGCTCACATTTCAGGAGCATGTACTGCTTGCTTCGTACACGACGTTTGGGATCGGCGGTCCGGCACGATGGTTTGCCGAGGCCCGGTCCGAGGCGGACGTCATGGCCGCAGTGCAGTTTGCACGGGATAAGCAGATGCCGCTCTTTATCCTGGGCGGCGGCAGCAACCTGCTGGTAGCGGATGCAGGGTTCGATGGACTGGTTCTGCACATCGCTCTGCGAGGAACAACAGAGCAGTCGGGCGTCTTTCGCGTTGCGGCTGGCGAGAACTGGGACGATTTCGTAACGCGTGCAGTGGAACTTGGTTACGGCGGGATCGAATGTCTCTCCGGCATTCCCGGAACGGTGGGCGGTACGCCGGTGCAGAATGTGGGCGCCTATGGACAGGAGGTCAGCAGCACGATTCAGCAGGTCAGGGCCTTCGATCTGCACCTCGGGAGCTTTGTTGTACTGTCCGCCGACGACTGTGGCTTCGCATACCGGACCAGTGTCTTCAATACAACGCAGCGCGGCCGCTATGTCGTTACCGAGGTTGCGTTCGGCCTGAATCCCGGCGGTGCGCCGGAGCTCAAATATGCAGACTTGAAGTCTCACTTCAAGGGTTTTGACCGCGCCCCGACGCTGGCGGAGGTTGCCGCCGCAGTCCGCGCGATCCGCAGGAGCAAGGGAATGCTGCTGGTTGAAGGCGATCCTGACTGCCGGAGTGCCGGGTCGTTCTTCAGGAACCCGGTTGTCTGCTCCGAGAAAGTTCTCGCCGTGGCGGGTGCGCTTGGCATGGACGAAGTGCAGGTGCCGCGTTATCCCGCAGCTGAAGGACGAGTCAAGCTGCCCGCGGCCTGGCTGGTGGAGCAGGCCGGCTTTCACAAGGGATACGCGATGGGCGCAGCCGGCATCTCGACCCGTCACACGCTGGCGCTGACGAACCGCGGAGGCGCCAGTGCCGCGGAGATCATCGCATTGCGCGACCAGATCGTTGAGGCGGTGGAGCAGCGCTTCGGTATCCGGCTTGAGCAGGAGCCTGTGCTGCTCGGCTGAGGCTATTGTTATCTGCGGGGCCGAAAGTGCCTCCTGCGCTACTCAGGCATCGTCATCCTGAACGTAGCGTGACGTAGTCGAAGGATCTGCATTTCTGGCGACACGGGCAAAGATGCAGGTCTCTGGGCCGCTCCGGTGTAGATGACAACCCCGGTTTGCCTACGTGGCGGATCAACCGAGTACTTTCAACATCTGCTCGCGCTCAGACGCCAGTACGTCCTGCGCAGGACCCTGGGCGACAATTCTCCCTTGCCTCATCAGGAAGACCTCGGCTTCAATGGCAAAAGCGTCGGCGACCTCGTGCGTCACATGCAGGGCCACAACATGGCGGCGGGCGAGTAGTTCGGTGAGCTCGCACAGGATCTCCTGCTTTGCTGCGCCGTCGAGTCCGGTAAATGCTTCGTCGAGCAGGAGCAGTTGGGGGCCAGGAGCGAGTGCACGCGCCAGGGCTACCCGTTGACGCTCACCGCCGGAGAGCCGGTCTATTTTCCGATCCGCCAGATGAGCCGCACCCAGCAGGGTCAGCATCTCGTCGACACGCGCACGTTGTTCTTCCGGGAGCAGGCGGTGGATGCCGAAGGCGACGTTGTCGCGCACGCTGAGGTGTGGAAAGAGCGCCGACCTTTGCGATACAAGTTGCACGACACCTGAGCCTGCCTTATGAAAACTGTGCTGTTGCGTATCAGTCAGTACGTGGTTGTCGAGAGCAATGCGGCCGGTGTCTGGACGGTCAAGCCCGGCCACAATCCGCAGCAGGGTGCTTTTACCTGCGCCTGACGGACCAAAGAGGAGTGCAGGCCAGCGCGCTACCGTGAAGGCAGCGTCGAGACTGAAGCTTCCGCGATGATGCCCTACGGATACATGCAGCTCAGGCATCGGCATTCCTCACAGGCGCGGTGCCCCACCAGTAGATGGCCAGCAGGGCAGCCAGCGCGATGACGATAAGCAATAGGGAAGTGCGATTGGCGGAGGCGTAATCGAAGGCTTCCACCTGGTCATAGATCGAGATCGAGAGGGTCTGTGTACGGCCGGGGATGGAGCCGCCCAGCATCAGCACCACGCCGAATTCGCCGATGGTATGCGTGAAGCTGAGCACGGCAGCGGTGAGTATGGAACGCCGGGTGAGCGGAATCAGTACGCGCCGGAGGAGGTCTGCACCCCGCGAGCCAAGCAGATGCGCTGCGTCGAGCAGGTCGTGATCGATGTTGCCGACACCCGCCGTCATGGGCTGCACCGCAAAGGGCAGGCTGTAGATGACTGAGCCGACCACCAGACCCTGAAACGAAAAAGCCAGTGGATGCCCGAGGACAGCTGCGATCCATCGCCCAGGAGCCGTGCGCGGGCCTAGCAGTACGAGGAGGTAGAAGCCGAGGACGGTTGGAGGCAATACAAGCGGCAGTGCAACGACGGCTTCGAGTGTCCGTGCGATGCGCGATCGGCTCAGCGCCATCCAGCTGCCGAGGGGCAGCGCAATCATCAGCAGGATGGCCGTCGTGATGGAGGCGAGCCGGAGTGTGAGCCAAAGTGCCTGCCAGTCCACCCCAGGCTGCATCGGCTAGCGGGGTGCTTTCAGACCGCGTGCCGCGAGTTCTTCTTCGACTGCGGGAGAGAGTAAGAAATCCAGCAGCTTCTGCGCGTCCTGGCTGTTCCTGCCCTTGAGCACGACCGCG
Organism: Acidobacteriaceae bacterium; assembly: GCA_963692885.1. Taxonomy (GTDB): domain Bacteria; phylum Acidobacteriota; class Terriglobia; order Terriglobales; family Acidobacteriaceae. Next base: position 3,148,317 of record OY843586.1, on the reverse strand, counting down.
CCCTGCAGGATGGGCGGATAGGAGGAAACAGGCATCTCGACGTAGCTGCCTTCCGACTGCAATTTGTCTGTTTTTGCAGAAGTCAGCGAGATGAGACCCAGCTGCGCATTCCCTGACTCAACGAACTGCGCAGCCTGCCCTATATTTTCGGCGACACGGAGTTTGGGCTGGACCTGCTCGGTGAGGTGCAAAGATTCTAGCGATGCCTTTGCCGCGCGGCCGTACGGGGCATGCTCGGCATTCGCGATGGCGACGCTCTGGATACGCGGCGACGAAAGCGCGTCGAGCGTTACCGGCTGCACGGGCCCGTCCTTGCGCTCCCACAGCACCAGCGTTCCTCGTGCGTAGGCGACGGGTTTATCGCTGGTCGAAAGGCCGGCATCCGCAACACGCTGCGCGAAGCCCATGTCAGCCGAAAGGAACAGGTCAAACGGGCCGCCATTCGTGATCTGTGTCGCCAGTGTCGCGGAGCTCGCAAAGGATACTTTTGTGGCGACGCCGCTCTTCGCCTGGAACTCTGCAAGCAGTGCCGGCAGGACTGGCGCGAGGTCTGCTGCTGCCGCGATCTGTATGGGCGTTTGTGCGAACGATGCAGCAGCAAAGAAGACGCCGGCGCCCAGTGCTGCGAGTCTTGACAGTCCCGATTTTGAGTAACTAGGCACGAAGGATCATGACCTCAGTTGATTTGATGAGTGCTGCAGCTGTCTCCCCGACTTTCAGGTTCAGTTCAAGCGCAGCCTCAGCTGTGATGATGGACGTGATGATCTGACCGCCAATCGATAGTTTTACCTGCGCCATCAGTCCTTCGACTTTTATTTCGACGACGCGGCCGACAAGCTGATTGCGGCCGCTCAGCATACGGAGCATCTGCCGTTTCGGGGTCTCGGGCCGCTTGGCTTTGTGCAGAAGCTCGTCGAGTTCCGCCTCCGGAATGCGGTAGTGGCCGCCCGGAGTCTTGACTGCTTTCAACTTGCCGCGATAGAGCCACTGCTTGATGGTCGGATAGGAGATCCCCAGTCGCAGTGCTGCATCGCGTGGAGAGAGGAGGGTCGCCATGGATGAAAGTATACGATATAGCTACACGATTTTATCGCGCTCGTGACCAGGGACGCGCGGATTGACGCTGGCAAATCTGACTAGATGATTGCGCATGCCTGCCGTTCAAGCCTGCATCCTAAAAGCGCAGAACCGACATTCATTTGACTGCAACTCAGGAGCCTGACCCCATGCCCGGATTTCTTGCCCGCCAGTCTACTTCACGCTCGATTGCCAAAGGTCTACTTGCGGGGCTGCTTGGAGGACTTGCCGGCTCTGTCGCCAAGATTGCAGGCGAGATGGTGTATAACCCGCGCACCGAGGGCCAGGTGCCGCCGCCCGTGGTGCTGGTGCGCCGTGTTGCCGGGCACCCGCTGACCCACATGCAGGAGCAGGTGGCGATGAACGCGATCCACTTCACCTTTGGTGCCGCTACCGGCGCGGTTTATGGTGCCGCCGCGGAAGTGGCGCCGATCGTAACAGCAGGCTATGGATCGGTCTTTGGCGTGGTGCTGCAATTATTCACGCACGAGACACTTGTTCCTGCAGCGGGTCTGGACAAACCTGCGCCGCAGCAGCCGATGCGCGAACACCTCAGCGAATTCTTCACGCACATTCTTTACGGGGTCGCGACCGAAGCAGTACGCCGCATCGTGCGCAAGAAGCTGGCATAGTTGCATAAGCCGGAGTATCCCATGGTGCGCCTGGTCTTCATCCTGCAGATCGCCTCGACCCTGCTGATGACCGGCATCATCTGGTTTGTACAGATAGTTCACTATCCACTTTTTGCGAAGGTGGATGCGGCAGGCTTTATCCGTTACGAGGCCGAGCATGCCACGCGTACCGGCTGGGTAGTTGGTCCGCTCATGTGCGTGGAGCTGGCGACGGCCGCGGTTCTTCTCCTGCCCGGCTATCGTCCTGGCGCGATTTGGAATGCATCCGCGTGGACCGGCCTGGCGCTGGTCCTGCTGATCTGGGCCTCTACTGCATTCATCCAGGTGCCGCTGCATAATCGACTTGCCGCCGGGTCGGATACGGTGGTGATCGCACGCCTCGTTGCTACCAACTGGGTGCGCACCATTGCCTGGACGCTTCGATCACTGCTCGTGCTCGCATGGACTGCCAGGTTGCTTTAGAAATGCGGTAGAGTTGCGAGTGGCTGCTGCCAGCTGCCCGGAGGTTCCAGTCGGGCGTGCACACGAGGTCACCGAAGAGAGCGGACCGGCATGGTTTGGTGAACTGGACTGGAGCGGGAGCTGGCACATCACGATGGAGACCGGCTCCTTTGAGCAGACTGGTATCACCAGCGGATACAATACATTTGACCTCGGCTATAAGCTGGCTGGCATCGAGACGTTGAAGACGCCGATCTTTTACGCCGGCTACACCAGCAGGGGCCAGGGCGATGCTGCGCGCCTTCTGCAATGTTTTCAGCAGGCAGAGATCAAGACGAAGAATGCGGGCCTGGGCGACTGGTAAGTAAATAAAGTCGAAATTCCCTGATGGTCTGAGACCTGGCATTCGGCAGACCGTTGCAAGGCTGCCTGATGTACTGAGCGGCAATGCGCTGATGCACAATGGCCTGGTGTTTCACCTGACCGGCGACTATGACAGCACCAGCGTGCCGCTCGAACGACTCCCTTAGCATGGGTGAGCAGAGGCACTTGCAGCAGCAGGTATGCTTTTGTGATGAGGCTTTCAGGGCGAGCGGAGGCGTGGTCGGGCATGTGGATAGTCGCATGCTCTCTCTGCCTTGCGCAGTCGAGTCTGTCCACGCCGGACCAGCCCTGGAATGGCTCAGTCGATCATCTGCAGAACAGTCTTGCGAAGGTGCCTGAGAACGCTGTCAAGATGGATCCTGCGGCAACCTATGACCTGGGCCAGCTCATTGATATCGCCGAGCAGCATAACCCGCAAACGCGACTGGCGTGGGCGCGGGCCAAGGCCCAGGCGGCATCTGTCGGCATTGCCAGAAGCGAACTGCTCCCGACCCTGATTGCTACTGTGATGGCGGAGACGCTTAACTTCGGCACGCTCTTGAACAGCAGCTTCGTGCTGCAGACCGAAGGATTGTATGAGCCGGAGTTGCGGATGAGCTACCTGGTGCTTGACTTCGGCGCTCGCCAGCAGCGCATTGCTGCAAGCCTCGCAAACCTGCTCGGCGCAAATCTTGCCTTCAACAATACGCACCTGCAGATCATCTACAGGGTGACGCAGAATTTTTATCGATTGCAGAATGCGGATGCAGAGCGCGCGGCTGCTGAAGTGAGCTTGAAAAATGCAGAGGCAGTTCGTGATGCGTCGGAGGCTCGGCTGGCCAACGGCCTGGCAACTCTGCCGGATGTACTTGAAGCCCGGAGCGCGGCAGCGCAGGCAGAGTTTGATCTGCAATCGGCGATTGGTCAGCAGCAGGTTGCGTTTGGAGACCTTGCGACGGCGCTCACTGCTACACCTGCCGAGCGCTTCAGGATTCAGAGTATCGATGAGATGGTCATACCGGAGAAGCTGGACGAATCGCCTGAAGAAGCAATAGAGCATGGCCTGCAGCAACGGCCCGATCTACTGCAGCATGTCGCTGAACTCAGGGCAGCCGATGCCGGTGTCAAAGGTGCGCGGTCCGCGTACTATCCCAGCCTGAGCTTTAACGGGCACTATGGATTTCTGCGTGCATTTGGGGAACAGTCCGGCTATCCACCAACCTATGCAGGCGCCAGTGACTATGCTGCCCAACTCAGTTTGAACTGGACTGTATTCGACGGACTGCAGCGAGAGAGTGCCCTGGCGCGGGCGAAAGCGGAGAAGGCCGCGGCTGCTGCGCAGATCAATGAAAGCCGTGACGAAATAGCAGACGAAGTATGGAAGGCTTACGCGAATACGGAGACAGCTTTTCGGCAGCGCATGGCAGCCGCCGCGCTGCTTACGTCTGCCCAGGCGTCGTACGATGCGGCGCTCGAAGCGTATACCGCCGGGGTACGCGATGTTCTTGATGTATTGTCGGCGCAGCGCGTGCTGGCGCAGGCGCGATCGTCGGATATCGCGGCGCGTTCGGGCGTGCTCAGCAACTTGTCGGAGCTTGCCTTTCGAACGGGAAGCTTATTGTCGAGCCATGTTGCAACGGGGAAGCCATGAAGGTAGCACGCACTTCGCAGATACGGCGGCTCACTCGAACCATGATCCATCCGCTTGCAGCATCGTTCTTGCTCACGATGCTCGCCGGATGTTCCCGGTCACCTGACTTCAACATACTCGGGTCTTATTTCCCATCGTGGATATTCTGCGTGACCGGCGGAATCATCGTGTCGGCTCTTTCACGATTGCTCCTGCTGCGGCTCCACATTGAACACCAGCTGCGGCCGCTCGCCCTCGTCTACACCTGCCTGGCATTACTTTTTGCCTGCACATTCTGGCTGCTGTTTTTCAATTGAAGGGAACCATGGCAGAAGAAACCAATCGCCGCGACCAGCGCGAAGAAATAGACGATGATGACTTCGATTCAGGGCCGCCACCGCAGACACTTGGCGGCAAAGTGGCTGCGGTCGGCATAGTCCTGGCCACCCTGGTCGTCGTCGCCCTGGTTTTGATTGTGACGACGCGGTATCCGCGGACAGACGATGCGGAAGTCTACGCAAACTTTATAGGCATAGCGCCGCTTGTTGAGGGACCGCTCGTGAAGCTCGCTGTAAAAGATAATCAGTTCGTACACCAGGGCGACCTGCTCTACCAGATTGATGACAAGCCGTACCTCTATTCTCTTGAGCATGCAAAGGCTGATCAACTGCAGTTGGAAGGCGAGATCCGTAACGAGGCGCGCAGTATTCAATCGCAGCAATCGGCGGCCCTGGCGGCGCGAGCCGGGACTCTGAATGCGCAAGCAAATGTGAATCGTTCAAAGGCGGCTATCGAATCGGCGCGCCAGGAAGTGCAGCATGCGGAAGCTGTGCTTAAGCAGGAGCAGGCTGAGTACGACTACGCCAACAATAACTACAAGCGGCTTGAGCCGTTGCTGGCCCGTCAATTTGTAACAGTAGACCAGGTAGATCGTGCGCGATCTTCAACGACCGCAAGGGCTGAAGCCGTGGGACAGGCGGAGGCGCAGCTGCGCGTTGCACACTCGCGGGTTGAGGCGATGCTCGCCGAGCAACAGCAGGCCGTCGCGCAGGTCTCGCAAAGCCAGTCGCAGGCGCAGCAATCCGCCCACGCGGTCAACGTGCTTGATCCGTACATCGCACAGCGTGGAGCGCGGGCTGCGACCGTAGCGCGTGCTCAATATGACTATGACAACACGCGCATTTATGCGCCGTTTGATGCGCGCGTTACGAACCTGACCATCTCCGAGGGCGCGTATGCGCACGTGGGTCAGCAGTTGTTTACGCTCATCGATACGCGCGTCTGGTGGGTGATCGCCAACTTCCGCGAGACACAACTGACGCATATCCGGCCAGGCATGCACGCACAGGTGTATGTCATGTCGAAGTCGAGTGTGCCCTTCGATGGCGTCGTCGACAGTCTTGGCTTCGGGGTGACGCCGGACGCGGATGTCGTCGGAACGGCGACGCAGGGGCTGCCGAGCCCGCAGCGAACATTGAACTGGGTGCACCTCGCGTCCCGTTATCCTATCCGCATTCGCGTGTTGAACCCTCCACCGGAGTTATTTCGAGTGGGTGAGACAGCGGTTGTTGTCCTGCGCGGCGATCGCTGATTATGGCTACGGCTGCGCCGGTTTCGCCCACAGTCACTTTCCAGAAGGCGCCGCAGCGCGGCACGTATGCGCGATGGTTGTGGAACTTCCTGGTGTCGGAGCTAACGCCTTATCCCGGCCGCGGTTCCGTGGTTGCCCGCATGGTGATCTCGGCAACGCTGGTCATGATTGCTATCATGACGTTTCACATTCCGGGGGCGGCGCTCGGTGCGTACTACACGCTCAATATCCCGCGTGACAGTCCCCGGTCTTCGCTGAAAGCAGCGAGTATTTCTATCGCAGCGTTTGCGGCGGGTACCGTGTACGTCGTCTTCGGCGTCATGTTGTTTGTTGATTCGCCGGTCACGCATTTTCTGTGGGTAGTCGGTAGTCTTTTCGTCGTCTTTTATGTGCTGAGTGTCACCTCCGTGTATAACGCGGCCATCGGATTCGGCTTCCTGGTGTCGATTGCGATTCCGCTATGGGACCGATCCGGCTCGACAAATTCGAAGGTGTCGGGAACACTGTTCACTTTTCTTGCGGTCGCAGTCGGCTGTGTCATTGCGGTGGCTGTCGAGTATGTTGCGGCTGCCTTCACCCATTCAGGCGACCGCATTCTTGCAGGAGTTGCCGACAGGTTATTAACGGTTGAGCGTTTGCTGCATTGCTATGAGCAACGATTGAAGCCTGAACGGACAACGGTGGCGCGGCTGGAGCAGTATGCGACCATCGGCACCGGCGCTCTGCGGCAACTGCTTGGCCAGGCACGGTACGCACCCGCGTATCTCGGGCAACTGGGCGCGGTGATTGCGCTTACGGGCAGGCTCACTGATCTTGCGGCGGTGATGACGGAAGCGAGTCATATGCCTGGCGCGGAAGACGTCTCGCGAGTGAGAGCACTACGGCTTCGTCTGCAGCGGATGCGGAGAAGCCTGCTCAGGCAGCAGGTTCCGCAGGTGTTAAGTGTGGAGCCGATGCGGCCTGCATCGGCTGCGATGCCGCTGCTGTCGGAGATGGAGCGTTGTGTCGTCCTGATCTCGCAGGGATTCGCGGGCGACCCAGTCGAAGTGCATCTGCCAGGAGCCGGTGAAGGTAAAGCGGCTCCCTTATTCGCGCGCGATGCGTTCACGAATCCTGAGCACGTAAAGTTTGCGATCCGTGGCTGCCTGGCTTCATCGGCCTGCTACATCTTCTACACGGCAGTGGACTGGCCCGGCATCAATACTTCGGTGGCGACCTGTATCCTGACGGCGTTTACAACAATCGGCGCTTCGCGGCAGAAACAGTTGCTGCGCGTTTCCGGTGCGCTTGCCGGGGGTGTATTGTTTGGACTCGGTGCGCAGGTGTTCGTGTTGCCGAACCTGGATTCAATCACCGGCTTCATGCTGCTGTTCGCATTTGTCACCACTGTTTCGGCGTGGATTACGACCTCAAGTCCGCGGCTTGCTTATGCAGGGTTGCAGGTCGCCCTGGCTTACTACTTAATTAACCTGAACGAGTTTGCCTTTCGTATCTCGCTCGCAGCAGCGCGTGACCGCGTGGTGGGTGTGTTCGTTGGACTGCTGGCGATGTGGATGATCTTCGACCAGTTGGGGGCGAAGCCTTCTGCCGAATCGATGAGGACGGTGTTTCTCGAAAACCTCCGCAAAATTGCAGACTTCGGTACTTCACGGGACCATGCCATTTCTGAAACGCTGCCCCGGAAACGGGTGCAGGTACTGTGGGCGGAACGCAACGTGATCAACAGGAATTTCGCCAACGTTCGCTCGCAGGCGGACGCTGTTCTATTCGAATTTCGGCAATCACGGACTGATGATCTGGCGGCGCGGCAGCACGTACGGGCTTGGCAGCCGGAGCTGCGGACAATCTTTTTAATCAAGCTCGCGCTCCTGCAGGACAGGTTGCGCGACGGCTCACTGCCGCCGCTGGCTGAAGAGGCTGCGGCGCATGCTTCCGCGCTGCTTGCTGAGACGCCGGATTACATCCTGGGCAAGCCGGCCGAGACGATGGACCGGTATGAAGCCGGCAGTGCGCGGCTGCTGGCGGAACTCGAAACGCAGATTCAGTATGTCGACGGCCGCGCTACAGAGAGAGCCGATGATGCACACGCGGCCGGAGGTTCTACGCGCGACCAGAGAGGATCGCCACTACAGCTTGCGCGGTCACTGCTGTTGCTGGTGACATCGTTCGTCCACAATATTCGCGAAGTAAATGTACCGCTTGCGCATACACGCCGGCGACGGCGGATGGCCGGAAAGCGCTCTGCCATGCCTCCCCTGGGCGGTCTCGGCTGAGGCTCTCCCTCCGATGTCGTGACAGGACTTCGGGAAGAACAGCGGACGAACGTCAGCTTTAACGACGCTGTTGAGTTGAGCAATCTGTCAGCAGGACGACCCGGATTTTAGAGTCGATACGCTTTCTTAGCTAACCGGTAAGTCAATTCCTGCATAAGATCAAAAGCTTCATCCTCGTCCAGGCGGTGATCGGCTACCAGCTTCGCTAGATAGCCCGCATCCATTCTTCTGGCTGTATCGTGGCGACCGGGAATGCTGAAGAAAGCCCGGGTGTCATCGTTGAAGCCTACCGTATTGTAGAAGCCTGCAGTCTCGGTTACAGATTCCCGGAAACGCGTCATACCTTCCGGGCTGTCATGGAACCACCAGGGTGGACCCAGCTTCAAGGCGGGATAATGGCCCGCGAGTGGCGCGAGTTCGCGACTGTAGGCGGATTCATCGAGCGTGAAGACGATGAGCGAGAATGTCGGCTCATTGCCGTAGCGCGTAAGCAACGGCTTGAGGCAGTGGACATAATCGGTAGGACCAGGAATATCAGCGCCTTTATCCGGCCCGTACTTTTTGAAGATGATTTTGTTGTGGTTGCGGTGAGCGCCTGGATGCAGTTGCATCACAAGGCCGTCGTCCAGGCTCATACGAGCCATCTCCATCAGCATGAGCGCGCGGAACTGCTCGTGATCTTTTGCCGTGGCGCCCTGGTGCCGTGGATGTATGCCGAGGACGTTGGTGAAGAGACGTCCGCCTTCTTCTGTCGTGCAGTCAAGCGTGTGCGCACTGGCATGACCGTGGTCGGTCGCGGTGGCGCCATTCGCCTTGAAAAATTCGCGGCGTTTGCGCAGCGCGTTCAGATAGCCCTTCCAGGTGTGCGTGTCTTCGCGGGTAAGATCGCCGAGTTTGTGTACATGGTCGGCGAAGTGTGGATTGTCGGGATCGACCACAGCATCCGGACGAAATGTCGGAAGAATGCGACCCTGCCAGCTCGCGTCGTTCCGCAAGGCCTGGTGATGCGCGAGCGTCTCCGTAGCGCCATCAGTGGTTGAGAGCACTTCAAGATTGAAGCGATGGTAGAGCGCGCGTGGCAGGAACTCCGGGGTGCGCAGCTTTTCTGAGATGCGATCGTAATAGGTATCTGCTGTTGTGGCAGAAAGGCGTTCGGTGCATGCGAAGAGCCCTGCGAATGCATAGTCGAGCCAGAGGCGGCTGGGAGTGCCGCGGAAAAGATGGTAGTTTTCGGCGAAGAGGCGCCAGACGGCACGTGGATCGGCATGCGTGGCGGACGACTGGTCGGGCCGGGTAGGAATTCCCATCGCCTCCATCGAAACGCCCTGGCTGTAGAGCATGCGAAAGAGGTAGTGGTCGGGCTGGAGGAAGAGCTCGGCCGGGTTGGCGAATGGTTTGTTCTCGGCAAACCAGCGCGCCTCGGTGTGGCCGTGCGGGCTGAGTAGTGGCAATCCGGCGACTGACTGATACAGGCGCCGGGCAATCGCACGCGTGTCCGGATCCGGGGGAAAGAGGCGATCCGGATGGATGAGGGACGATTGCTCGACGAGGTCTGCAGTGGTCGACATGGCGAAAACTCCTGCTCGCTGCCGCTGTCAATCGATTGCAGCCAATTGCCGGCGCGCGAGGGCGGGATCAGGATACCTATCGGATGATGCCATGGACAATGGTCTGCATCTTTACGAGCGCTTTAAGGTTTATGAACAGGACGTAATGGATGGGCAGGATTGCACCGCACCGGCAGTTCGGGTTCAATCGAGTGTGTCGTGAAATAGCCCTGGCGGGTTTGTGGGCTGGAGATGGTCAAAAATGATGAAGTGGATGCGCGTGGGCTGCATGGCAGTAGCGAGCCTTGGAGGGTTCGGGGTAGTGGTGGCGAGCGGACAGGCTTATCCCTACCAGGACACGAAACTGTCGCCGCAGCAACGCGCAGACGACCTGGTAGGACGGATGACGCTGGAAGAGAAGATTGCACAGATGGTGAATGCGGCACCGGCGATCCCCAGGCTCGGCGTACCTGCCTATGACTACTGGAATGAAGGACTGCACGGGATTGCCCGGTCAGGATACGCGACGATGTTTCCGCAGGCGATCGGCATGGCGGCGACATGGGATACGGCGATGGTCAGCAAGATGGGCGAGACTGTCGGCACAGAGGCGCGCGCGAAATATAACGATGCTGTGCAGCATGGAAACCGGGACCGTTATTTTGGCCTGACGGTGTGGTCACCGAACATTAACATCTTTCGCGATCCGCGATGGGGCCGTGGTCAGGAGACATATGGAGAAGACCCTTACCTGACCGCACGGATGGGTGTGGCCTTTGTGAAGGGCGTGCAGGGGAATGATCCGGAACATCCGCTGGCGATTGCGACGCCAAAACACTTCGCCGTACACAGTGGGCCGGAGTCGACGCGACACAGGATTAATGTGGTGCCGTCGCCGCATGATCTGGAAGACACCTACCTGCCGGCATTTCGCGCGACGATTACAGAGGCACACGCGCGATCGCTCATGTGTGCGTATAACGAGGTGAACGGCCAACCGGCCTGTGCAAACACAATGCTGCTGGAAGATACTCTGCGCAGGGACTGGGGCTTTAAAGGCTTCGTGACTTCCGATTGTGGCGCGGTCGATGATTTCTTCGAGGACTATGGGCATCATTTTTCAAAGGATGCCGAGCATGCATCGGCGTCGGCACTACTGGCAGGAACCGATACCGTCTGCGGCAATACCTACGCGGCTTTAGGTAAGGCGCTGGAGCAGAAGCTGGTGACTGAAGGCGAGATCGATACAGCAGTAAAGCGACTCTTTGTGGCGCGCTTTGAACTGGGAATGCTCGATGGCGGTATGAATGGTTCGGGCGCCGGCCGTTATGGGCAGATCGGCATTGATCAGAACGATTCGGTTGCGCATCGCAGACTGGCCTTGCAGGCCGCACGCGAATCGATGGTGCTGCTGAAGAATGCAGATGGCGTGTTGCCGCTGCAGCAGGGATCCCAGAAGGCGGCGCTGAAGATTGCGGTGATCGGACCGAATGCTGCTTCGCAGACGGCCCTTGAAGGGAACTACAACGCGGCGCCTTCTCACCCGGTGCTGCCAGTGGACGGGATAGCGGAGGAGTTCAGCGATTCCACCGTGATGTATGCCCAGGGATCGCCATATGCCGAGCAGGTGATGCTCCCGGTGCCGCGGACGGTCTTCCATCCTGTCTATCTCGAGGGCGCTGTCGGACGGGATTCAAGGCCCGATGCGGAGGGACTGACTGCAGAATACTTTGCTTCGCCCGATCTCTCAGGAAAGCCGGCGGCGGTACGGATTGATCGGCAGATCGATTTTGACTGGGACGCAGCGAAGCCTCTGCCGGAGATTCCGCGCGATGGTTTCGCCGTGCGCTGGAAGGGAACCATCACGCCGCCAGTTACCGGCGATTACAAGTTTGGCCTGACGCTGGGCGATTGCTTTCCCTGCCGGGACCACGAAGTGGTGACAGTACTGGTCGACGGCAAGCAGGTGGCAAGCAATGAAAGTCACGAACCGGGTGAGAGTCGCGAGGCGATTCTCCCTGCATTCACTATTCACTTTGCGGACGCGCATCCACATGCGTTCGAACTCAGGTATATGCACAAAGCCGGCTTGTTCGGTGGCGGCCTTACGTTGAACTGGCTGCCACCGGTAGAAGCGCTTCGGGAGGAGGCAGTTGCTAAAGCGAGACGCGCAAATGTGGTGATTGCATTTGTTGGCCTGTCGTCAAAGCTTGAAGGCGAAGAGATGCCAGTGCATGTCGAAGGCTTCGCCGGGGGCGATCGCACGGACATACAACTGCCCGCCGTGCAGCAGAAGTTGCTTGAAGCATTAGCGGCGACAGATAAGCCGCTGATTGTCGTGCTGATGAATGGCAGTGCCCTGGCTGTGAACTGGGCGCAGGAGCATGCGAGCGCTGTGTTGGAGGCGTGGTATCCAGGTGAAGCGGGAGGGCAGGCGATTGCGGAAACATTGTCTGGCGCGAATAACCCAGGCGGGAAGCTGCCGCTGACATTCTATGCATCGATTGACCAACTGCCGGCATTCGATAACTATGCCATGGCCGGCCGGACGTACCGTTATTTTTCTGGTAAACCTTTGTACGGATTTGGTTATGGGTTGAGTTACACCCGCTTTACCTATTCTGACGTTCATCTATCGACCGAGAGCCTGAAAGCAGGGGAGACGCTCGGTGTCGATGCGACCATCCGCAACGCGGGCCTGACGGCGGGCGATGCAGTCGCTGAGCTTTACGTGAAGCCAGGGGCGGCGGACGTGTTGCCGTCCGTCGCGCTGAAGGGATTCCAACGGATCTCGCTGCCCGCCGGAGGCTCTCGTAAAGTGCATTTCGCTCTTGACCCGCGCACCTTGAGCGAAGTCGGCGGCGACGGCAGCCGCAGCGTGCAGGCGGGCCGCTACTCACTGTTTGTCGGCGGAGGCCAGCCTGCGGATGGAGATACACCGGTGCACTTCAGTATTGTGGGCGCACAGCCAATCGAACAGTAACCGACGGAAGAAAAGCCGGAGCTTCACGCGGCCCACTTAGAGCGGCGGAGCAACCTAGGTTGTTCAAGTTTGCTTGGCGAAGTAAGTCGGCTAATCTGCTGCCGCAAGCAGATGGCGGAATCGGCGACCTTCAATCTGGTGAATGAATCCTCGAAAAATTATGAAATTTCTCGCATATTCGCAATTCACTTACATCCGATTTAGCTATTACCACGTTAGTTGCACATAAGAGTATCTACTGTTTGGTTACTCGTTTACTGAATGGTAATCAGCAGGTTCGGGTAAGGCGGTGTGCGATGCGAATACTTGTCGTTGACGACGAACCGGTGGTAGCAGAGACACTTGGAATGATCCTCAGCCAGGCTGGCTACGAGGTAGAAACTTTCACTGATCCGGAAAAAGCATTGAACTCCCTGAGCGAGAGGCCGGCGGGTCTGGTGCTCACGGACATGCGCATGCCGAAGATGAATGGCATTGAGCTCGCGAACCGCATCTCGGATCTATGGCCTGCGTGTCACGTGGTCATTCTTTCAGGGGCGCGGCATACCGAGTTTCTCGGCCGGCCGGCGTTTGACTGGTCACCCTACGAGATACTGCACAAGCCATTTAATCCCAGTGACCTGCTTTTCGTGATCGCGCGTATCCAGCGGGCGGCAGCCTGACGGCTGACCAGCTTGCGGCGTAAGAAAATTATTCTCGATCAGTAGAGGCCGAGGATCTGGAACTCTCCTTCGTAGCCTTCGACCTCTTCGGAGGATACGCCGAGTTCGCGACGAAGGGCGATGAGCCCGGCGTGAAGCAGGGCTGTGGCAGCGGCCAGGAAGAGCAGCTTGAGGAGTTGCTTCTCCATCTGCGTCTCCATAAAAATGATGCCGTAGACAAACAGCGGGAACACGCCAATATAGAGTGTGAGCACCAGCGGCAGGCTGGTCCTGCCGGGCATCCGCGGATGTGTGAAGGGGATGCCTGCTTGAAAGAAGAAGATCATGTCAGTGAGCAGGACGCACAGGCACACGCCTGTACCTGCCTGCACGGCTAGTTGTCTCCAGTCGTGGTCTGTGGAAAGGATCACGGCAGCGAGGATAGCGGCAAGACTGACCGCACAGCAGAGTGCCCAGGCACGTGCCGCAGATGCACACCGCGCCATGTCGGCGCCTGCGACACGGAAGACCCAGCTGGCCGGGAGATTGAGCGGGAAGGCGAACGCAGTCCTCAGTCCCGCCACAACCCAGAACAAAAGCAGTGGCATGATGGCGTGCATGCCTTGGCCTGAGAGCGCCAGGGCAAGCTTGTCGCCATGGATGCGGAAGGTAACGGCGCATGCGATGGCAAGCGCCAGGCCGCTGCCGCCATACATCGCCAGGTAAACCTGGTAACGGTTGTTGCGCGCCATGGTCTGACCGATGAAATGAAAGACTGCACGTTGATTAGGATTGTTGACGATGCGATGGAGCAAGCGGTTGAACAGGGGCGTCGCATTGGCACGCTGATGTGTGCCACCCTCCATCGCCAGCCGGCGCATGCGGATCCACGCCAGCGGGTAAGTCACGAGCACGGTGCCGAAGGCAATGGCGGTCGCCTGCAGGCCGAGCAGTGTGAACGGATGGGCAAACGTAGGCGCTGCCTGTCCCCGCAGCAGCGACTCATACATGCCGAGGAACCAGAATGGCGGGATGCAGCGCACCCATCCTTGCGGAGAGGCCAGGAGCGTTGGCAGAGTGTCGACATACCTCACATAAGAGAGCAGCAGCAACACCAGCGCCGCGACCGAGAGCATCTGAATCACAGGAGAGACAACGCGGAACCTCGCGGCTCCAAGCACGCACAACAGGATGCCGCCCAGGGCGAGAAAAAAGAAAACGGCAAAGGCTCCCGCGCACAACACCGCGACAGCATGCGCCTCCATTTGCGGGAGCGGATCTCCGGGCAGCAGTAAAGGGAATATGCTCGTTCCGCACACATTGCTGCTGAAAAGAAAGATGACGAAAAAGGCAAGCAGGGCTGACGCTTTCGCGGCCAGTAACTGCCAGGTTTTCAGGGGCAGCGGGGTCAGGATCAGAAAATCAAGACGGTCCGGAAAGAGCATCTCCCATTCAAAAATTGACATGAGTCCCATGACGACGAAGGAAATCAGGATGAAGAAATATTCGTCCTGCACCCGGCCCCACAGCGGTCTCGGCGGCCTCGGCGGATAAGCAAGCTGCAGGAAGAAGGCATACATCAGGCCGGGCACTGCGACAGCGCAGGCTGCGCGGACGACGGTGATAAGCGTATCGCCCTGCACCTGGAGGGTGTCGTTGTCGAAGAAGCGGCGGAAGAAATGTTTCACCAGCAGGCGCGTGATCCCGGTTGGCTCAGGCATGCTGCACCTTCATGGCGTTGACCAGGTCGCGTGCGATGAGTGCCGTATCTGTCTGCTGTACGAGCTGCGCGAAAACGCTTTCGAGTGTCGGCAGGTGCATCAGTTGGGTAAGCTCGCCCGGTGCAGCATCGGCAACAACCTTGCCTTTTGCGAGTACGATCACTCGCTGGCACACGCGCTCGACGACTTCCATCACATGCGAGATATAGAGAATCGCCTTGCCTTCGTTGGCGAGCAGCACCAGCAGGTCTTTGAAGAGCCGGGCCGAGACAGCATCGAGTCCTGAGAGGGGCTCATCGAAGATGATCAGCTGCGGATCATGGATCAGCGCGGCAGCAATCAGGACGCGCTGCTTCATGCCTTTGGAGTAATCCGAGAGTGCTGAATACTGCGCTGCTTCGAGTGAGAGCAACTGCAACAGTGTACGAGCTTTATGCTCGATCAGGTTCTCCTGCATGCCGCGCAGGCGTCCAACCAGCTGGAGATACTCGAGACCGGAAAGATGCGTATAGACCTGCGCTTCTTCGGGAACATATCCCAGGATCGCGCGGTACGTGGGCAGGTCGTCATTGATATTTCTGCCGGAGAACATGACCTTGCCCCTGGTCGGCCGGATCATGCCGATCACCATCTTCACAGTGGTCGATTTGCCTGAGCCGTTAGGGCCGAGGTAGCCCAGAACCTCGCCCGGCCGGAGGACAAAACTTACGTCATCGACCGCGGGGATACTGCGATAACTTTTCGAAACATGGTTGAGTTCAAGCATGGTTCCTCTCCGGTGACCCTATGTAGCGTACTACTTAAGATAGCATACTACATAGCATATGAACGCACCTCGACTGTCGCATAGTGCGGCCCTGATTTTGAAGGCGCTGAGCCTGGGCTACTGCTTTGGCCTGGACGTGATGGAGGTGACCGGCCTGCCGAGCGGCACGGTCTATCCCGCGCTGCGGCGGCTGGAACGTGATGAACTGGTGGAGTCAAAGTGGGAGCCGGAAGAAGAGGCGACTGCCAAGCAGCGGCCGGCGCGACGCTACTACCAGGTAACGCATGAAGGCAAGGTCGCGGCGCAGGCTGCTACCGAACGATATCCACTGCTGGCCCAGTTTGGTGTGAGGAAGCGCTCATGATGGATGACCTGTTGCTAACGCCTTTCGATCGCACGCTGTTGCACGGAATTGGAAAGGTCGTGCCGCTGTCTGAACGCGAAGAGTGGTCGCGCGCCTGGCAGGCCGAGTTGTGGCATGTGCATCATCGTGGCACCGACCAGCGCATGCGCAGAGTTGCGGCGACGAGCGACCTGGCCGTCGGCATCCTGCGCGATGCTCTCTGGCTGCGAACGGAGAGTTGGCGGCGCTCTTTCGGCGGTACAGCGACACTTTGTCTCGCGTCGCTGCTAGGCATGAGCGTCCTCTCGACACTGTTCGCGCTGCTACTCGGCGGAGGCTGGCGGCAGCTCGGACTTTATATGACGGGCGACTTTAAACGAACAATCTGTGCTGCGCCACTGGTTATCTTTGTCGCGTTTGCTACGGCATCCCGCCGGCATATGGAGCCAGTATCGACAGCCAGAAGCATCTACCGCTTCAGGCGGCTGCTGTTTTTTGTGGCAAAGATCGCGCAGGTGCTGCTGCTCGCTTTTCTGTTGAGTGCGGACCTTTGCCTGCCGCTCTTCGCATCCATGCCGAGTACTGCGGAAATCTCTCAGGTCTTCGTGTTCGTGGCATTCGCGCTGCTTGGAATGCGCTGGGCCTTTCGCGACCAGGAAGAGCGGTGCAAGGAGTGCCTGCAATCGCTCACGACACCGGCGCGCGTAGGTCGTCCGTCGCACAACCTGCTTGAATGGAATGGCACGGAGCTGAGCTGCAAGCGTGGCCATGGCCGGCTGAGTGTTCCGGAGATTGAGACGAGCTGGTGCCAATCGAGCCAGTGGAGAGCAGCGAGCGGTACATGGGACCGTGTATCGATTCTCTAGCTTGCGTTGGGGGCTGAGCGCTCCCGCAGGACTGCGGGTTCAAGCGTTGGAACGATCAGCTGCAATGCAGTGAGGGCGATGAGATAAGCTGCGGCCGCTATGGCGAACAGCGGCCAGTAGAGGCCGGTCTTCTGCAGCAGAAACCCTGCAAGCAGCGAAAAAAGTACGCCGCCGATGGCTCCCGCGGTACTGCCGATACCAGTAACACCTCCTACTGCCGAACGCGGGAACATATCGGACACAATCGTATAGAGATTAGCCGACCAGCCCTGGTGAGCAGCACAGGCGAGGCCGATGACAGCGACGGCTGTCCATTGATTGCGTGCATGCGCAGCAAACACAATTGGCAGCACGGCGCAGGCGCAGATGAGCATGGTCATCTTGCGGGCGTTGTAGTGCGTGAAGCCACGATGCATGAGGCGACCGGAAAGCCAGCCGCCGCCGATGCTGCCCGCATCCGCGGCGACATAGATGGCGATGAGCGGCAGACCGATGGTACTGAGCGTGAGCCCATAAGTATGGTTGAGAAACTTCGGAAGCCAGTACAGATAGAACCACCAGATAGGATCCGTGGCGAACTTGGCAAAGGAGTAGGCCCAGGTCTGCCTGTAGGTAAGCAACTGGCTCCACTTGAAGGTGCCCGAGGCGGCCTGCGGATCACTCCGGATATAGTGTAGCTCCGACTGTGACAATCCTGGCTGCTGCTCAGGGACGTGGTAGCGGATCAGCCAGACGATGATCCAGCAGCCGCTGAGAATGCCCGTAAACAGGAATGCTGCATGCCAGCCATAGCGGAGCGTGATGAAGGGAACGGCAAGGGGCGCGAGGATGGCACCGAGATTGGACCCGGAGTTGAAGATGCCGGTCGCCAGCGAACGCTCGCGGCGTGGAAACCATTCAGCAACGGTCTTGATAGCAGCAGGAAAGTTGCCGGATTCACCGAGGCCGAGGGCAAATCTGCAGGCTGCGAATGCGACGACAGTCGAGGCCAGGGAATGGGACATGGCGGCCAGCGACCACGCCGCGATAATGACAGCGTAACCGACGCGTGTACCGACGCGATCGACGAAGCGACCCATCAGCGTCAGGCCGAGTGCGTAGGCAGTCTGGAAGGCCGCGATGATGTACGAGTACTGCTGCTCATTCCAGCCGATGACATGCTGCAGCGTTGGCGCAAGGACGGCGAGCACCTGGCGATCCGTGTAGTTGATCGAGGTAGCGGCGAAGAGGAGCGCGCAGACAGTCCACCGCACATGGCCGGCAGGGGCGTCGGAACGCAGGGTGGTTTGTGTACGTAGCGACTCGGTATCGATGAGCGAACTCCCGGATATCCTTCGGAGTATACGAGCGTACGCAGATGCGCGCATCTTTGCGCAAGGCCCGCATCCATCTCAGCTCACGGAGTGGACTTTCGATGGTTGTTCGCCTAACCTTTTCGGATGGACAGGATGTCAGCCGGCGAACTACGCAGAGACTTGAACGCTCGGGCGTTGCAATATGCGCGCAGCAAGGGTTTAAGACATGCGCTTTCGGACGGAGCTTCACCGAGCGTAATCTTCGGATGCGATGAGCAAGGCAGGCATGGTAATTTTCACGCGGCCACTTACCGCCGGATCTGTGCAGATGCTCAATGGAAAGCGCGGCTGAGCAAGGTGCACACGGCCTCGCGCAGAATGCATGTTCGCAGCGACTGGGACTGGAAGGAACTGGATTGCGCATGCAGTTCCGACGCCCTGCTGATGAATATTTTCTGTCATCCAGGGCTGCTTGATAACGATCGTCTGCGAGGACTTCTGGGTGTGACAGGGGACGCTTCGCCAGTGCTTGGGCACAAGCCGCGGGTTCCACTCATCAACGGCCGGACCGACCAGACAGAAGTAGATATGAAGCTCGGTGACCTGCTGATCGAAGCGAAACTAACCGAGACGGATTTCCAACTGGCTGGCAATGCCAAGTTGTTGCGATACCGCGACCTGCAGGAAGTTTTTGGCTGGGACCTCGATAGTTTGAACGCTCTCCCGTTGCTTGGGCTTGAACGGCGTGGGTACCAGGTGATGCGCGGGATGCTGGCGGCTTTCGCCACGGGCGGAAGGTTCTGCCTGCTGTGCGATGCAAGGCGACCAGACCTGATCGAAATTTGGTTTGCGGTTTTACGACACGTGCAGAGTGCTGAATTGCGGACCCGGATCATGCTGCTGACCTGGCAGGAAATCGCGCCGCTTCTGCCGTCACCGACGAAGCTTCTGCTTGCTGCCAAGTATGGAATTGGCTGAGATGGCTTGCCGCCTGAAACGCTGTGAAAGTCAATGCAGGCATCCAAAGCCAAAGATTGTCGTCTAAGGCAAAGAGTCACTCCAGAATTTGCGGTACATGCAAGGCGGGTTTGACGGCGATGGCCGCCTGCCTGGACGTGCGCATGTGCTTTGTAGAGCCCCGCCGTGCGGGGAATTGCCGTATTGCATGAACACGAATGAGGATGCCAATGGCCAGCGATTTGAAAGCACAAATTAGTGAAGGACAACCGCACCCACGCGGCGCAACGTGGGACGGGAAGGGAACGAACTTCGCAATCTTTTCGGAACATGCAACCAAGGTAGAGGTGTGCATTTTCGATGATGAGGGTAAAGAAGAGATTGAGCGGATCGAGCTGCCCGAATATACCAACCAGATCTGGCATGGTTACGTGCCATCAGTAAAGGCGGGGACGCGCTACGGCTACCGCGTGTATGGTCCGTACGATCCGGAAAATGGCCACCGCTTTAATCACAACAAGTTGTTGCTTGATCCTTACGCATGCGCCTATACGGGCCACCTTGAATGGAACCCGGCACTGTTTGGATACAAGATGGAATCCGGCGATGATACAACCTTCGATGAGCGCGACAGTGCTCCTTTCATGCCGAAGTGTGTCGTGGTTGATCCTAACTTTGACTGGCATGGCAAACCGAGCCGCGTCTGTCATCCGTGGGACGACACGATCATCTACGAGACCCATGTGAAAGGTTTTACGAAGTTGCGTAAGGACCTCCCGGAAGAGATCCGGGGAACTTACAAAGGTCTGGGTTCACCATCCATTGTCAATTACATCAAGAAGCTTGGCGTAACTTCAATTGAACTTCTTCCGGTGCATGCATTTGTGCAGGACAGTAACCTGCTGGAAAAAGGGTTGAAGAATTACTGGGGCTATAACAGCATCGGGTTTTTCGCGCCGAACGCTCATTATGCTTCAAACGAAGCGGAAAGTCTGAAAGAGTTCAAAGAGATGGTCGCTTCCATCCATGAACAGGGTCTCGAGGTCATCCTTGATGTGGTCTACAACCACACGGCGGAGGGCAACGAACTCGGTCCCACATTGTCGTTCAAAGGTATAGATAATTATAGTTATTATCGCCTGACACCGGACAACCGGCGTTACTACGTCAATGACACGGGTACGGGCAACACCTTTAACCTGAGCCATCCGCGAGTTATCCAGTTAGTGACCGACAGTTTGCGCTACTGGGTCGAGCAGACGCACGTGGATGGTTTCCGCTTCGACCTGGGAACAATCCTGGCGCGCGAGCCGAACGGCTTTGATAATCGCAGCGGCTTCCTGAAATCCTGCTGCCAGGATCCCGTGCTGAACACGGTCAAACTAATTGCCGAGCCGTGGGACTGCGGTCCCGGTGGCTACCAGGTAGGCGGCTTTCCGCCGGGGTGGGCGGAGTGGAACGACAAATTCCGCGATAACGTCCGGGAGTTCTGGAAGGGTGAATCTACTGTCACCGATTTCGTCAAACGGCTATGCGGTACAGCCGATATCTTCAATACCCAAGGCCGCCGGCCGTGGTCTTCCGTCAATTTCATCACGGCCCACGATGGTTTTACTTTGAATGACGTTGTGACTTACAACGAAAAGCATAACGAAGCCAATGGCGAGGACAACAAGGACGGTAACTCCAACAATCTCTCCTGGAACTGCGGAGTGGAAGGTCCGACGGATGATCCAGAGGTAAACGCACTTCGCTCACGGCAGATGCGCAACTTCCTCGCGACGCTGTTGCTTTCACAGGGCACGCCGATGCTGCTGGCAGGGGACGAATTTGGCCGGACGCAGAAGGGCAACAATAACGCTTATTGTCAGGATGATGAGATCAGCTGGCTCGATTGGGATATCAAGGAGAAGGGTAATCACCTGATCGCGTTCGTTCAAAAACTTGCCGCATTGCGCCATAAATATCCAATCCTCCGCAGGGACCGCTTCCTCACCGGTGACTTCGTTGAGGAACTGGGTGTGAAGGATGTCACCTGGATCAATGCGAACGGTACTGAGATGGAACAGGCTCAATGGGATGACCCTGGCATGCGCTGCTTCGGCATGCTGCTCGATGGTCGCGCGCAGGTCAGCGGCATCCGCAAGCAGGGTAAGGAGGCTACACTGTTGATCGTCTTCAATGATCATTCGGATGTGGTGAATTTCTGTATTCCTGAATCTGTGGGCAGCGACAAGTGGAAACTATTATTTGATACAAATACAGAGGAGAATGACGCGAAGGGCATGTTCAAGACGGGCACCGAATACAAGGTGACTTCGCGGTCTGTACTTTTGTTCGAACTGCAGGCAGAGGGTCGGACTCCTTCAGAGTCTGTCTAGGCACATAGGTAACGGCCATCCCGGCTGCTACCCTCGAGCCTGAGGCGTGGCGCCGGGATTTGTCTTTTCTAAAGACCGGCCATTGCCCGAAAGCGGTCGCGGTATTCTTGTAGTGATGACGACCGAAAAGCAAGTATCTCAGCCTGCTGTTGCAGCGGCACCTCCTGTCGCAAAGAAGCTTCCAAATGTCCGCCAATTCTTTAACCAGACGTTGCAGGATGACTACGCATGGCTGCGCGAAAAGGAAAATGCAGAGGTGATCGCGTATCTCGAAGCTGAAAACGCCTATACCGATGCATGGATGAAGCCGACTGAGGAATTGCAGAAGAAGCTTTATGCGGAGATGCTTTCGCATATCAAAGAAACGGACGAGTCAGTTCCTTACCGATATCGAAATTACTACTACTACACGCGAACGACAGAAGGAAAGCAGTATGCGACCTACTGCCGCAAATACCAGACGCTCGATGCGCCGGAGCAGATCATCCTTGATGTGAATGAACTGGCGCAGGGCGAGCAGTACTTGTCGGTTGGTGCGATGACCATCGCCGACGACAATAACCTGCTGGCTTATACGGTCGATTACACGGGGTTTCGCCAGTACACGCTGCACATCAAGAATCTAAGTACAGGTGAAGTGCTTGCCGATACAGCAGAACGCGTCGGGTCAGTGGTCTGGGCGAAAGACCTGCCGGTGCTGTTTTACTCCGTAGAAGACGATGCGACGAAGCGGCAATACCGGCTTTATCGGCACACGGTGGGCGACGCGCAGGAGAAAGACGCCCTGGTATTTGAAGAAGCGGATGAACGCTTTAATGTCGGCGCAGGGCGTACCGGCGACGATGCGTACCTGGTGCTGGAAAGCGCGAGTCACACGACAAGTGAAGAGCGTTTTTTGCCGTCTCATCAGCCGGAGGGTGACTGGACGCTGATCGAGCCGCGCCGCGAAAATGTTGAGTACTACGCCGATCATCGCGATGGAGTTTTCTATATTCGCACGAATGACAAGGGACGGAATTTCCGCCTGGTAACGACTCCCGTTTCAACACCGGACAGTGCGCACTGGCAAGAGATGATTCCCCATCGCGATTCCGTCATGCTGGAGGGTATTGACCTCTTCCGGTCCTTTTACGTAGTTGACGAGCGGTACGACGGCCTGCCTCACCTGCGCATCGAACCGTTTCCGGGAAATGCCGCACTCAGTCGGCAGATTGCCTTTCCAGAGCCTGTATACAGTGCTTCAGGGCATGTAAACCGTGAGTTCGAGACGACGAAATATCGCTATGCCTATCAATCGCTGGTGACACCTGGTTCAGTCTACGAATACGACACAGTGACAGGCACATCAATATTGCTGAAGCAGCAGGAAGTGCCGGGCGGCTTCGACCGCACACTCTATGCTTCTGAGCGAGTCTTCGCTACGGCAGCGGATGGAGAGAAGATACCGGTGTCAATCGTCTACCGCAAAGATAGAAAGATTGAAGGCAGCAATCCGTTGCATGTGTATGCATACGGATCCTACGGTTATTCATTGCCGGTGGGCTTTAATGGCAATCGCCTGAGCCTGCTCGACCGGGGCGTCGTGCTCGCATACGCGCACATCCGCGGCGGTGGAGATATGGGTAAGCCATGGCATGATGCGGGTCGATTGATGGAAAAGATGAATACCTTTACCGACTTCATCACCGCGGTCGAATACCTTACGGCGCATGGCTTCGGAGATAAGGATCGAGTGGCGGTCGAGGGTGGAAGTGCAGGTGGATTGTTGATGGGAGCGGTTGCAAACCTGCGGCCTGATTTATTCCGCGCCGTCATGTCGCATGTTCCATTCGTGGATGTAATGAATACCATGCTGGATCCGACGCTGCCTCTGACGGTTCCGGAGTATGAAGAGTGGGGCAATCCCAATGAGGAAGCAGCTTTCAGTTACATGCTGAGTTACTCGCCTTATGACAATTTGAAGGTCGCGCGATATCCAGCCATGTTAGTCAAGACTTCACTCAACGATAGCCAGGTGATGTACTGGGAGCCGGCGAAGTATGTCGCGAAATTGCGGACATTGAAAGAGGATGACGAAGTCCTGCTGCTGCACACTAATATGGCGGCGGGGCATGGCGGCGCATCGGGGCGTTACGAGTATCTGGAAGAGATTGCGTTTGATTATGCATTCCTGCTGCGCGTGCTTGGTGTAGAGGGTTAGCCATGATGGATCGCAGGCAGTTCCTGGTGAGTGCGGCTGCGATCCAGGCCACGGTGGGAGCGCAGGCATTTGGCAGTCCGGCGATCGCGGCCGCTGCAGGGCCTGATACTTCTGGTTGGCTGCCACCGATGGCCCAGCCGATGAAGGCGAGATACCAGTTAACCCTCGCCCGTGTCCTGCATGGCACAGGCCCGGCATACACCCGTGATTTCCTATTGGAAGATATTCATGGCACGAAGGGGCGACGGTTCACAGAGTTTTCAGGTGATGTATCAGGACGGTGGATAGGAGCTTTGGCCAGTGCGTCGGCGGTATACGGCCAGAACTTCTCGCAACTGGATGACGTCGTGCAGCAGGTAATTGCACTGCAGCATCCAGAGGGCTATTTCGGTAAGAGCTTTAATTTTGATGACCCTCAGGACGTGGACCTGGCTTTGTTGTGGGGCAACGGGCGCCTGTTGGTCGGCCTGATGGAGTATTACTCTCTGCATCAGGATCCCGCGGTGTTGACTGCAGCCCGCAGGCAAGGCGAATTCCTTTTACGGCTCGGGCCGCAGTACAACTCGACTGCGATGGCGGCGGCGTTCGGAGCAGCGCATTTTGCGTCGAGCTATATCTGCTGGACGCAACAGACAGAAGGGCTGGCTGCCTTGTATGCAGCGACCAGGGATGTGCGATACCGGGACCTCTGTGTCCAGATTGGTCAGCACATCCAGCGGCGTCCGTCGGACCACGTACATGGTTATCTCTGTAGTCTGCGCGGCATGATGGCCCTCTATGAGACGACGCGGGACGTCTCGCATCTGGAACTCGTTGAGGCCGCGTGGCAGGATGTTCAGCAGTCGGGGGATGTGCTGGTTACAGGTGGGGTACCGGAGGCCTGGTCACCGAAGCGTTTGCGGACGGAGGGTTGCGCCGAATGTGACTGGCTACGTCTCAACCTTGCCCTGTGGCAGGCGACCGGCAAGTCTATCTACCTCGAACTGGCAGCGAAGATAATCTTCAACGAGTTTGCGATGAACCAGTTCTCGACTGGTGACTTCGGACACGCCATGCTTGACTCCGCTGGTATTCCGCAGGTTGTGGCGGTGCGGGCCTGGTGGTGCTGTACGCTGCACGGGCTGCGGGCATTTTCTGACGTGCAGCGAAGTGTCTTCAGGGTGAAAGATGCAGAAGTCTTCTATGATCTGCCGTTAGATGGCACCTTGAACATGCCCGGAGTTTCCGTTGAAGCTACTTCGCGGCTGGGCCAGGATGGCACTGTTTCCATCCGGATCCGTGAGGCTTCGCCACAACAAACATTGACACTCAGACAACCATCATGGGCTTCCGAGCTTAAGGTCACGAGGAACGGCAAAGCAACCGCGGACTACCGGCTGACGAACTTGTCGGGCGGAGATGTGATCACCGCCCGGTATGGAATGATGTTCGACAACCGGCCGGCAGGAACGGGAGCGCTGGAAAAGCGGCGCCTGCTCTTCTATGGGCCATGGCTCCTGGGTCTTCCATCTGCTGCGAACCCGGGATACTTCAACGAATTGCAGGCGTCGAACGTTCTCGATGTCGGCAGGGCAGAAGATGCAGCGCATCGGAATACTTCACCTTTCGAGGGGCCGATTGCGGCGAGAAGTGTCCCTTATGTGCCTGCTGAATATCCTGAACAGCCTTCCGTTGCCAATCTGCGGGCGATCGCCGAACAGACGGCCTGCCTTCCTACTCGCTGGGAGATGACTTTCTTCGTTGATCCGAAGCCTACGACATGAAGGCGATGCGTTCTGCAGAGACCGGAAAGTGCAATGGCTGCCGGGGGTGGCAGCCATTGCGGGTCCGATTCGAGCGAGATTACTTGGTGAAGGAGCCGATGGCGCTGGCTTCGTCGTCCTTGACGTCGAATACGGTATAGAGCTTGGTAATCTGCAGCAGATCATGGACCTTCTTGGTGAGGTTCAACAGCTTCAGTTCGCCGCCCTGATTACGGACGGTGGTGAAGGCGCTGACCAGTTCGCCAATTCCTGAGCTGTCGATGTAGCTGACGTCGGCAAGATTCAGCAGGATGTGCTTCTGTCCCTTCGACAGCAGATCGCGGACGGCGTCGCGCAGCTGCACGCTGCCCTCGCCCAGGGTAATACGGCCGCTTAAATCGAGGATGGTGACGCCATCCACCTGACGAGTGCTGATCTTCATGCTCACGAAAGAGTTCCTCCTGGTTTGCTGGTGCTCAAGCTGTATGTATGTGTTTGATGAGAGTGAGTTCGGTGCCGGGGTGCAGTTGCCGAAATTGTACTTCGTCCATAAAGGACCGAATCAAAAAGATACCGCGACCTGAACCACGCAGCAAGTTTTCCGGTGCGAGTGGATCTGGCAGTGTATCGGGGTCCAGGCCTTTTCCCTGGTCGGAGATGCGGATCACCAGCTCGGTCTTGGAAGCTTCAAAGGAGGCAATCACCTGCTTGGTGGCGTCGTAGGCGTTGCCATGGAGGACTGCATTGACGGCGGCTTCGCGGACGGCCATGGTGACGCGGTAAATCTCATCCTCGTCGAGGCCCGCCTTCTTGGCTACCTCTTCGGCTGTCTGCTCGATACGGTCGACACTCGCAAGCGAGGAATCGAGCGTGTAGGAGATCTTGTCTGCCTGTGATTCAGCCAATCGACTGTCCCCGCCTTGTAGCATGACATCCTGTTGCATTCGGGGCCTTCACTGGACGCGGATGCACATGTTAGGGCAGTGTGCTTGCAGGTACCCCCTTGTGTCAAGCAGAGTATGGCGGCGAAAGATTCCTGAGGATCTTCCCGATTGAGTACTCCTCTTCCCAATCAGGGACATGATGGTCAAGTAGAAGAGATGGATGCCTATCTTGAATGGTTACTTCGGATAGCCTGCAAGCAGTCAGCCTTGCTGCGACATCCCGCAGGCGGCAAGCGACCGGAGACATGCATGACGTTTAAGACGATCCGGATCCTATTCTGTGCCCTGGTCCTGGTCCTCGCCCAGGCCGCGGGGTCAACTTTGGCGTCGGCCCAGATCAATATCGGTGCCTTGGCGCAGTTTAAACAGAATCAGCAGGCGGCGCTGACGAAGCAGCTTCGGGCGAGTGCCAAGGCTGAGGCCAAGGTTGAAAAAGCCGGTAAGCATCGCAAGGGGAAAGACGATGCCCCGATGGTGGTGGTCAAGCCGCCTCTCATCAAGGCGCAAACCCGGTCGTTCAAAGGGAACTACAGCGACCTGCGCAAGCCGAACATGCGGTAGGGCGGACAGGCCCAGGTGTTGCAGCCGGTGGCTCGTGGAGGTGCGCCGCATCTGCGGAGTGACCTGCTCGACAGGGCACTGCCCGCATCCAATGGCTAGCTGGTTTTGGCCTGCGCTGAGTCGGCCTGCAATTCATTGATCAGCGTCTGTGGCGAATGAGTCATTTAGATGATTAAACCCTGAAGGCATGGAGCGCTCTGTGGCTGCGGCCTGGCTGCGTCCGTATCGGAATCGAACCCAGCCGGATAGATTATCTTCATAAGGCACGCGCACCAACGAAATCCCTGGTGCCTGAGCAGCGGGACTCCCGCAAGGCAAGGTATGCACACTACGGTTCTGCCGGAAACAAGCCTGTCGCTGCTCGAGGGCGCACCCGTGATGGATGCGCAGAGCGTGATTTGCGGCAGTGTGTCTGACATTGCTGTCGGAACGGGATCCGATGCCGGCAAGGTGACGGGGCTGGTGCTGAAGACCAGGGCAGGAAGACGGCTGGTGGATGTACAGCACATTCGTGCGACGGTCAGTGGCGCAATCGAACTTAAGCCCGGCGCCCAGCTGCAGCCGCTTGAAACGCTGGAGAATCATCTGCTGCTCCGAGAAGACATTGTCGATCAGCAGATTATCGATATGCACGGACGAAAAGTTGTCCGGGTGAATGATGTGGATCTCTGCTGGCGCGCAGGCACAGGCGACGATTCGGGACTGCACGTGACCCAGGTCGAAGTTGGTCTGCGTGGCGCGATCCGGCGGCTGTTGAAAGGCGCTATGCCTGTGCGGCAGCTGGAACGCTTCTCCAAGCAATTTACCGCGCGGGTGATTCCGTGGGAGTTCGTCGACTTCATCGAAGTTGATCCGGCTCGGCGTGTGAAGTTGAAGATTGAACACCAGCGTCTGGCCAGTCTGCACCCGTCGGATATCGCAGACATCCTGGAAGAACTGGCGCCAGCTGAACGAGAAGCCGTCTTCGGATCGCTGGACGAGGAAACTGCCGCAGAAGCGCTGGAAGAGGTCGACCCGAAGCTGCAGCAATCTCTGACAGAGTCGCTCGATTCAGGTCGAGTGGCCGACATCGTCGAAGAGATGGATCCCGGGGCCGCAGCCGACTTCCTCGCTGAGTTGCCCGAGGAGCGGTCCGAAGCCATTCTGGAGCAGATGGAACCGGAGGAGCGGCAGGAGGTGGAAGAGCTCCTGGAGTTTCGCGAAAATTCTGCTGCCGGCCGTATGACGACTGATTACATCCAGCTGCCGGAAGCCAGCACGGTCGAGGATGCAGTGCATGCTCTGCAGAATTTTGACGGTTCGCCCGAGACCATCACCGACATCTACCTCGTGACCGAGAAGGACGTTTTGAGGGCTGCGGTGACGCTGAGCCGCCTGCTGCTGGTGCCGCCCGAGACCCGATTAGAGACGATCAAGGAGGAGCAGTTGATCTCGTGCCACGCCGAAACCCATGAAGACGATGTGGCGGAGCTTTTCGACAAATACAACCTGCGCGCCCTCCCAGTCGTCGATAAAGAAAACGTACTGGTGGGAGTGGTGCAGGCAGACCACGTGATAGGTTTCCTGCGCAAGCGACACTGACCATAAAGCTCTGGTATGTTCGCGTGAGGTGTGACTGCTTCCGCGCGCTGTCCTGTCCTTAATCCTGCAACTTAACTGAAGACCCAAGAGCGAGCATGCTGAGACGGTGGCGAATCCGGATCCTGATCTTCCTTGCGGTCCTGGGACCGGGGTTCATCACGGCCAATGTCGATAATGACGCCGGCGGCATCCTGACCTATTCACAGGCGGGCGCGCAGTACGGTTATTCCCTGCTTTGGACGATGATTCCGATGACGCTTGCGCTGATCGTCGTTCAGGAAATGAGCGCGTGCCTGGGTGTAGTTACCGGCAAAGGACTCAGCGACCTTATTCGCGAAGAGTTTGGACTGCGGGCAACTTTTTTTACCATGATCCTGCTGGTGGTTGTGAACTTCACCAACGTGATCGCGGAGTTTTCCGGTATCGCCGGAAGCCTCGGGCTTTTTCATATCAGCAAGTACATCGCGGTGCCGGTATGCGCGGCGATGGTCTGGTTCCTGGTCGTGCGCGGGAACTATAAGAGCGTCGAAAAAATATTCCTGGGTGCGAGTGTGTTTTACGTGGCGTACATTGTTGCCGGGGTGCTGGCCGGTCCCAACTGGCGGGACGCACTACTCGCCACCTTTGTACCGCCAACCCGGGCGGAGTGGAGTAATAAAGATTACGTCGCTATGACGGTTACTGTAATCGGCGCCACGATTGCACCCTGGATGCAATTCTACATGCAGTCTTCCGTGGTTGAGAAAGGCGTCAGCATCAAAAATTACGCAGCCTCCCGACTGGATGTGATTGTCGGGTCGCTGTTCACGGATATAGTGGCGTGGTTCATTGTGGTCGCGTGCGCAGCGACGCTTTTCGCGCACGGCCTCGGCGGCATCCAGGTGGCATCGGATGCGGCTGAAGCGATGAAGCCATTGGCCGGCAAATACGCCTACCTGCTGTTTGCCATCGGCCTGTTCAATGCTTCTTTGTTCGCGGCCTCGATTATGCCCCTTTCGACGGCTTATACCGTGTGCGAGGGCCTGGGTCTTGAGTCTGGGATAGACAAGAGTTTTGGGGAGGCGCCGGTCTTTTACTGGCTTTACACCCTGCTGATCATCGGCGGAGCGGCTGTTGTATTGCTGCCGGATTTTCCGCTGGTGAAGATGATGCTGCTTTCGCAGTTTCTAAATGGACTGCTGGTGCCGGTCATTATCATCTTCATGCTGCGGCTTATCAATCGCAAAGACCTGATGGGCAAGTACAGAAATTCGCTGATCTTCAATGGGGTGGCCTGGCTGACGGTGGGTATTATTACGCTGCTGTTTGTGGTCTGGCTGCTGTTGAAGCCTGCGGCATAGCGGGCAAGCTCCGTTAGCGGCAGAAGTCCACTTCAGTTACCATAAGCGACGATGGAAAACATTACGCGCCGCTCTCTCCTGATTGGTCTTTCGACCATTGCGATTGCTGAATCCCTGCCTATGACCGCCCAAAGGTCTGCGGAAGCCACAACCGCGTTTATCGGCGTCTATACAAATAAGGACAGCAAAAGCAAGGGGATCTACGCGTACAAGTGGAATGCGAAAATAGGCGAGCTGTCAGCCATGGGCCTCTCAGTCGAGACTGCAAATCCGTCATTTCTAGCTCTAGCGCATAACCGCAAAGTGCTCTATGCAGCGAATGAGGTCGACAGCTACCAGGGAGCGAAGGATGGCGCTGTTTCAGCATTCAGTGTCGATGCTGCGGCGGGAAAACTAACCTTGCTGAACGAGGTGTCATCCGGCGGAGCAGGACCATGCAACCTGAACCTCGACCACACCGGGAGAGCTCTGCTGGTTGCTAATTATGATGGTGGCAGTGCTTCGACCTTTCGCGTGCAAGCGGGCGGCAAGGTGAGCGCGGCTGTTGAAGACATCCGCTATACCGGCACCGGCCCTGACAAGACACGGCAGGAGTCGCCGCACGCACATTGTGCGACAGCCTCGCCTGACAACCGGTATGTGCTGATCAATGACCTGGGCCTTGATTGCATACACGTCTACAAGTTCAATTCGGCGACAGCGAAGCTCACGCCGAATGATCCCCCCGCCTACCAGGCGCTGCCGAAGTCGGGGCCGCGTAGTTTCGTCTTCCATCCAAATGGACGTATTGCGTACTCGACAAATGAATTGTCGAACACTGTTGACGTACTGGCATGGGATGCTTCGGCCGGGACGCTGACACGCGTACAGCACATCACGACAGTTGCTGAGGGTCTGACGGAGCTGGCTGCTGTCGCGTCCGTGGTGATCGATCGGGCAGGCAAATTTCTGTATGTGTCGAACAGGCTGGGAGAGAATTCGATCGTCGTGTTTGCGATCGATCCGGCGACGAGCAAACTCACCTTTGTGCAGAGAATGCCGAGCGGTGGAAAGGTACCGCGGCACTTCGCGCTCGATCCGAGCGAACGGTGGCTGATTGCTGCGCACCAGAATTCTCATTCACTGGTAGTGTTTGCGCGCGATCCCACAACGGGCAAGTTGACGGAGACCGGGCGGACCTATCCGATCGATTATCCGACGTGTGTGTTGTT
Source organism: Acidobacteriaceae bacterium (assembly GCA_963692885.1). Classification (GTDB taxonomy): domain Bacteria; phylum Acidobacteriota; class Terriglobia; order Terriglobales; family Acidobacteriaceae. The sequence goes on along the minus strand of OY843586.1, from coordinate 3,117,231 downwards.
CGCATGAGGGCGGGATTGCCTGCCAAGGCTCGTCATTGACGGCGGCACCTTCTGGCGGAAAGAACATGCAGGTCCATCCACGGCGCTTCGCTTCGGTCTAGATGACAACTCGCTTTGCATAGCATCCGCAGACTTGCAACTCGGTAGTGAAGAAGGGCTGCGAAAGAAACTGCTTCCGACCCATCTTTAGAATGCGGAGCGGTCTCGCAGTACGCGCAGGGCTAGAGGAGTTTGCCGGCGGCGAGGTCGCGGACCAGGTCGCGGTCGGCGGCCAGGAAGTCGTAGGCCGGCAGGTCGCGCAGCGGGCACCACTTCATGTCGTTAAAGATAACGTTCTTCAGTTCACCTGCGAAGGTGTGCACGACAAAGAACTGCAGGTCGACGGCGCCCCCGCTGCGGTAGGTATGGCGCGTATGAGCGACGCGAGTGCCGATCTGGGCATCGATGCCGAGTTCTTCATCGAGTTCCCGTCTCAGAGCCTGCTCCGCGGATTCGCCGGCTTCCATCTTGCCGCCGGGGAATTCCCACTTCAGGGCCATCGGTTGATCAGGCCGTCGCTGGCAGATGAGTACGTCCTGGCCGCGCAGGATGAGGGCCACAGCGACCATGCGGATTTGCTTTCCGTTGTAATCGACGGTCTGGATGTTCCCCATTGCTACAGTTTAGATGGAAGTTTCGGCTGCCGGGGCGCGGGCGATCGCGCGTAGTCCTTGCGTGCCACCAAAAAGGTCCGGGTGAAGGGCAGCTGCGATAGCTCGCAGACCATGGAGCAGGGTAGTTGCAGGTGTGTTCAGGTATTCGTCATTGATGCAGAAAACGCGCCCCGTCTGCACGGCTCCAAGGCTGTCCCAGCCGCGTTGACCGATGACTTTCTCAAGCGGTACGCGTTCGCCGGCGCCACACCAGGCAAAGAGCAGCACGTCGGGATCAGTAGCGGCGACGGTAGGGGCATCCGTGGTGGCCGCCGGTATGCCGACGAAGACGCCGCCTGCTGCTTCAACCAACTCCGCGACCCACGGCTGTGAGTGGATGAGCGGTTTGCCCCATTCCTCGCAGTAGACGCGCGGCCTGGTCGCGGATTCCGAGAACTGGCGACGAAGGGCAGCGATCTCAGACTCCATCTGGTTGACCAAGTGTTCGGCCCTCTCTGCCCGGTCAACCAGGCGGCCAATGATCCGGGTGTCCGTGTAGATATCGTCGAGGGTCCTGGGCGCGAAAGTGACGACTGCGCAACCCGCCTTGAGAATGGCAGCGAGAGACTCCATGCGGTAGGGAACTGAGGCTAGTATCAGGTTTGGTCGCGCCGAGAGAATCTCCTCCGTGCTGGCAGACCAGGAATCGTGGATGACACGGACGCTGCTTTGCCTCAATGCAGGAACAGCGTCCACGCAATACTTTGTACAGGCGACCAGCGAGCCCAGAGCACCGAGCTGGTCGAGAGTGATACTGATGCTGGGCTGAAGCGCGGCGATGCGGAGCGGCTGCATCCAGTTCTAGAGGGCTTCCTCGACCAGCGGGTAGTAGAGCGGCCACTTGCGCAGTCCGGCGATATCTTCGAGCGCTGGCGTTGGATTTACCGGGAACGCCTGGCGCGCGATCTCGAGCATGGCAGCGTCATGGATCGAATTACCGAAGACTACGTCCGGCTGCGAGATGCCGGCTTGCTCGAGCGAGGCAGCCTTGCCCTCATCGGTCGGGACGTCGACCAGGTTACTGGTGATGCGACCGTTCACCACCTCGACGCGTGCGCAGAGGACGCGCTCCGGGGGGATGCCGAAATCCTTTACCCCTTCGTCAATGACCCAGTTATTGGTGGAACTCACGGCCCACAGTTCCGTTCCTCGCTCGCGCAGGGCGGCGACCAGGCGACGCATGGACGGAAAAATCTTGGCTTTCACCCGCGTACGGAAAAACTCTGCCGCACCGCGGCGCAACTCAGTCTCGTTGAGGCCGGCATACATCTGCGTCATCTCTCCGCAGATACCACGCTCGGAGACTTCTCCGGTGCGGTAAAGCCGGTAGCGGGAGTCGATCCAGTCGCTGGCGTTGCGCGAGACCAGTCCTGTCTCAATGGACCACAGCATAAAACCGTAGCCGGCGTCGCCATCCCAAAGCGTGCCGTCGCAATCAAAGACGGCAACGCGAGGATTGAGCGCCAGCACGGCGGCATGAAACTGCTCAGTTGTGTAGCGTGCCGGTGTACGCGGAAGATGGGATGCAGTTGTCACGGACGGCGGAATTCCTTCCGTTCATCATACCGGGTGCGCTTAAAGAGCGTGTGAATGTGGAGGTCTGTTTGCAAGGGAAGAAGTGGGTGCACATAGCCTGTTGTGCCCTGAGTTTGCTGTTAACCAGGCAAAGCCACGCACAGCCAGCAGGACATGCTGCGACCGCCTATGTCGGCTTTGATCGCAATGATTATCCCGGTGATGCGTCCCTGGCGGTACTGCGCAGGAGCTTCCGGTACACAAGCTACTGGCTGAACACGCCACCTGGAGACGCGGAGAATGGATGGGCAGGCAAGAGGGCAGTGTTGATGCAGCATGATTTTGGTTTCATGGTGCTGTTCAATGGGCGGCTTGATGCGCAGCTGAAGGGTCTGAACGCCGCAGCCCTTGGCACGGTAGACGGCAAAGCGGCTGAGGCTGCAGCGGTAAAAGAGGGCTTTCCGCAGAACGTGCTGATCTACCTGGACCAGGAAGAGGGTGGCCGTCTGCTGCCGGAACAGCTTGCCTACGTGTTTGCATGGATCGATGCAGTGCGGTCGGCGGGAGCGCAAGCCGGCGTTTATTGTTCCGGGATCGAGGTGCAGGATGGGAGTTCGCAAGTAAGTACTGCCGAAGACATCGTGCAGCATGAACGGGTACGAAGCTCCCACGAGCCGGTCGTGCCACTATGGGTTGCGAATGATCAGTGTCCGCCGGCGCCTGGATGTGCAGCAGCCGCCGGACCGGTGAGGGCAGGGTTTCCCGAGTCGCTCAAGGATCGCGGCGCGGCGGCCGGATCTGTCTGGCAGTATGCCCAGTCGCCACGTCGAGCGCAGTTCAGCGCGGGATGCCCCAGGAACAATGACGCTGATGGAAACTGCTATGCGCCGGGTCTGCCTCATGGGCCCGGCACGTTTGTAGATCTGAATATGGCGAACTCTCCAGATCCATCGGGTGGCCGTAAGTAGATTATCTGCTGCTCCAGAATTGTGGAAATGATTTGGTAGGCGGAGATCTTGACTTCGCCTACCATCGGTATACCCCATGCAGCCGATCGAAACCATTGCGAGCCATCCGTCACCGACGTTGTGGCAATCCATCCGCGAGGCCTTGCGCGGCAGCCACCAGGATTACACGACCGGCAGTCTGAACCGCTCTATTCTGCTGCTCGCGATTCCCATGGTGCTCGAAATGGTGCTCGAGTCGTTGTTCGCCGTGGTCGACGTTTTCTGGGTCAGCCGGCTGGGTGCGAACGCGATCGCGACCGTCGGCCTTACCGAGTCAGTGTTGACGCTGGTGTTTGCAGTCGGGATGGGTCTGGGCATGTCGACCACTGCGATGGTGGCGCGGCGGATTGGCGAAAAGGACCAAGACGGCGCCGCGGTATCGGCAGTGCAGGCGATTTTTCTCGGCTTGATTGCGTCGGTTGTGATGGGAGTGCCGTTCTTCTTTCTGGCGCCGAAACTGCTGGCTGTCATGGGAGCTTCGCCGGCAATTATTGCCTCAGGCGTGAACTACACGCGCATAGCGCTCGGCGGTTCCGGCATTGTGCTGCTGCTGTTCCTGAACAATGCGATCTTCCGCGGCGCCGGCGATGCTGCGATCGCGATGCGGCTGTTGTGGGTCTCGAATATCCTGAACCTGATCCTCGACCCGTGCCTCATCTTTGGACTGGGGCCGTTCCCGAAAATGGGCATTGCCGGGGCGGCGCTGGCGACATTCAGCGGACGCGGGATCGGCGTACTCTACCAGTTCTACCGGCTTGGCAAAGGCACGGAGCGGCTGCGGATCCTGGCGCGCAACATGCGGATACAGGCGGATGTTCTATGGCGGCTGATCCGTGTTTCGATCACCGGAATCCTGCAGTTCCTGATCGGGCAGGCAAGCTGGATCGGACTGGTACGCATCGTGAGCCTGTTCGGCGCGCCGGCGCTCGCGGGTTACACAATCGCGATCCGTATCGTCATCTTCTACATACTGCCGGCCTGGGGACTGAGTAATGCGGCCGCTACGCTGGTAGGGCAAAGTCTCGGTGCTCGAGATTTGCAGCGGGCGCGCACCGCGGTGCTGCGGACCGGATTGTGGAATGTAGCGTTTCTCGGGTCAGTCGGTGTAGTGTTCATCGTTCTTGCGCCGTGGGTCATCCACTTGTTTACGGATGATCCTGGCGTGGTCCCGGTTGCGGTGAACTGTCTGCGCATCTTCTGCTGCGGCAATATCGCCTACGCTTATGGAATGGTGCTGATGCAGGCATTCAACGGATCCGGCGACACGCTCACACCGACGTACATCAACCTGTTCGGCTTCTGGATATTGGAAATTCCGCTGGCCTGGTACCTGGCCATGCACACGACCATGCGGGTGAATGGTGTATTTGTGTCTGTGGTTGTGGCGCAATCAGTCATTGTGCTGATCAGCCTGGTACTATTCCGGCGTGGCAGGTGGATGACCCAGAAAATCTGATGGAGCAGCGCTGTCTCCCGGGGATGATGGAGATCCCGGGAGACAGCATCTGTAAGCGGGCGACAGCGCGACTATTCCTCGATGACGGCAACCCCCTGAGGCCGCGCGAGGTTGGTTCCAGGCAGACTAATCGGGGCAGCCTCTTCTACCACTGTTCCATCTGTTTTCACCTGGAGAGTGTGCAACTCATTACCTTCTCCGACAGGAAGAGCAGCAGCCGATCTTTGTGAGAGTGCATACAGGCTTCTGCCGTCAGGTGAGAGCGAAAGCTGGAAGGCCTGTCCCGCACCCTGGAGGGTCAATGTTTGAATCTCCACCGGGTACTCAGGATCTGAACTGTCATAAACGCTGATCTGGTTCGTCGCAGTGTCAGTCGTGTAAAGCCTGGAGCCGTTGTGATTAGAACGAATCCAGCAAATTCCTTTGCCGGCGTTGGGCACCGTGCGCAGGAACTCAAGCGCCCCAGCCTGACCATAGCGATACACGCCTATCTTGTTTGCCGTCACATAGCCTACATACAGGATGGGTGCGGCGGGGTTAACCCACATGCCGAGTGGGAGTCGGGGAGTGGTGCTGTCACTGTTGAATTCAGACGCCGGCAGGGCGATGGCGGGCAATTGATGCATGCCACCCTGGTCGTCGTAGCGGAAACTTCCCAGCAGGCCGCCGATGAAATCCGCTGTGAACATAAGTTTCCTGTCGGGCACGGGTAAAACCTGGGATGGAGAACTCCCGGCTGCCACGCTGACGGTCTGCTGAAAGGCGCGCGCCGTGTCGTTGGTCGTGTCGTTACCCTGGCCGAAGACGGGAACCAGCGTGCCATCCTGCTGGACGCGCATGGTGGTGTAGTTGGGGAGGGTGGTAGAGGGACGCGCGAAGTCGCCGCTCTGGTTCGCGATGAAGAGAATGTTGCCGTCGAGTGCAAGGCTGACGGGATCACTGCCGCCGGAAGGAAACGGCGAGCCTTCCACTGGCGTCAACGATCCGTTCTCACCAATGTGCATCACGGCGATGGTGTCGCTGCCGGAGTTCACGGCGAACAGCAAAGTGTGTTGTGGGTTGGTAATGATCTCCTGATCCGAATCGTACGGACCAATGTTGTAGCCGCTGTACTGGACACCGGCGCCTTCTGTTGCGAAAGGCGACCCGGCGATCGTCTTCAACTGTCCATTCCCCTGTTGCGCGAAGCCGTAGATCGAATTGGCATTTGGTCCCTTGAGATTGCTTTCAACATAGACATACGTGGATGTGTCGCTGGCGTGAAGTTGGGAGGTGGGCATCGCGATAGTGCAGGCTGACAGGCCGAGAACGAGCAGGCTCTTGCGCATGGTGGATCTCCATTGAATCAATCTGAAACGGGCCCTCCCCTTTTTGTGGCAGAGGGGCCCGCTACATGCGACTAGGCACCTCGCGCCAGGTTACAGATGCCGAATGTTAATTTTCAGGAAACGGACACAGTGTCGTTTCTGGACAGCGGTGTGGTTGATCGCGTGATTCCCCGTGCCGCGTCATCCATGGGGAGATTGTGCATTCTGTACGTCTGCGCTGCCTGGCTTGTTGTACCGACTAGGTACCCCGAGGGTCGCATCGTCGCCAATCTGGTCGATAATCAGGACGTGACCGCCACTGGCAATCGCGCGCTGATCAGCGAATACTTAACCTATTTGCGTGTGGAAAAAGGCCTGCGCCCGCTTACCTGTGACGCGTACCAGTCGGACATTCTGCTTTTCGCGGAGCACATCGAACCGCTCCTGCTGACCGGTGCACAGCAGAAGGACGTCAGCAGTTTTATGGAGCATCTGCGGGCCCACCAGGTGGAATCGAGGTCGATCGCGCGCAAACTTTCCTGCCTGCGCGGGCTATATCGCTGGCTGTTGCTGGACAAGAGGATGCAGCACGATCCGACGCTGAATCTGGAATCTCCAAAAAGCTGGAAGGTGCTGCCGAAGTCACTCGCGCCGATTGAAGTGACGGCTATGCTCGATACCGCGGCGACTACAGCGAATCATCCGCAGGCAAGTGCGCTGGTGGTGCGGGACCAGGCGATTCTCGAACTTTTGTACGCAGGCGGGATCCGTGTCTCTGAGTTGACCGGGCTGAAGGTCGAAGATGTTTCGCTTGAAGAGGGACGTGTGCTGGTGCGCGGCAAGGGCGACAAGGAGCGTATTGTCCCGCTGGGACGTGCGGCCATCGAAACGGTCAGTCGCTACCTGGAGCAGGCGCGTCCGCATCTGTTGCGTGGCCATGCAAGCGCACTTTTTCTGTCGACGCGTGGTGAACCGCTGACCCGCGGGTGGGTATGGTCCCTTGTGAAACGTGCGAATGCTGGTGCCAGTCCTCACATGCTGCGGCATAGCTGTGCGTCGCACATGGTGGAGAACGGAGCAGACCTGCGCACTGTTCAGACGCTGCTTGGTCATGCGGATATCGGGACCACGCAGGTCTACACGCACCTGGCACTGGGCCGGATAAAGACGGTGCATCGTCTGCACCATCCTCGCGCGAAGCGTGCTGGGGAACTGCAGTGAGGGACGCCCGCGAGCCGGAAGTCCTGCGCCTGGCGCGTAGTTTTTTGTCGATGCTGGCGAATGAACGTGGCGCGTCGCCGCATACCCTGCGCGCCTATACACGAGAAATTCATACATTCGCGAAGTACCTGATCGCGCAGAACGGCGAGAATTGTTCCCTTGGAGCCGTCGAGCATACGCAGATCCGCGCCTATCTTGGAACGCTTTTGAGTCCAGTGGAAAAGGCAAAGCTGGCGCTTTCAAAAGCCTCGACTGCGCGGGCGCTCGCGGCTATCCGATCCTGGTACAAGTGGCTGGCGAAGATGAACCACGTCGAGCAGAACCCCGCGAGACTTGTATCAACGCCAAAACTGCCAAAGCATCTGCCAAGAGTGCCGACCATTGAACAGATGAACCGGACGGCAAACAGTCTTGCTCCCATGACCGGGGAGGGAAGTAGGCCTGGCACCTGGGCCGCTCGTGATCGCGTTATCTTTGAACTACTGTATGGGGCCGGCATCCGGAACGCAGAGTTGTGCGGCATCGATCTCGCAGACATCCACTGGGCGAACGAGGCCATCCTGGTCCGCGGCAAGGGTAAGAAAGAACGCTACGTCCCCCTGGGAGACGCTGCGGCAATCGCGCTTCGTGGCTACCTGCCGGAACGAGAAAAGCGTTTGAAAGAGTCCGGTCGCCGTTCGGCGGCGCTGTTGATCAGCAGCCGGGTGAAACCGGCCGCGGGACAGGACGCCGAAGTCCGCCTGACGACCCGCAGTGTTGGCCGCATCCTGAAGGCCGTGGCGGTCGCGCACGGTTTACCGGCCGAGACTCACCCCCACACACTGCGCCATGCTTTCGGTACACACATGCTGGAGGAGGGGGCGGATCTGCGTGCGATCCAGGAGATGCTGGGGCACGAGCGTCTCTCAACAACTGAGCGGTACACCCAGCTGACCAGCAGCCAGATCACCCGCGTTTACGACCGGACGCATCCGCGCGCACGCTGAGCAGAAGCACAACCACTGCGCCGGACCACTCCTTTTCACCGCAAAAAAGCCTTTATCGGCTTCTGTGTCGCCTTGCACTCACAGTGCTTCTGCTCTGGACGGTCCACTCGCGTAAAATAGAAACTGGCTGAACAAACCATTGTTCTGGTAAGGATTCCCATTGATCGGTAGTACTCTCACGAAGATTTTTGGCACCAGTAATGAGCGCATCGTGAAGCGCCTGATGCCGACTGTTGCCGCCATCGGCGCCCTCGAGCCGCAACTGCAGACGCTCTCCCACGCGGACCTGCGGAACAAGACGAATGAGTTCAAGGCTCGGATTGCTGCACGCCTGGAAGGCATCGGGACCGGTGCGATCACGGACAGCGACGAGGACAAGGCAGCGCGCAAGCAGGCTGAAAAAGAAGTACTGGACGAGCTGCTGCCTGAAGCGTTCGCAGTGGTTCGCGAAGCTGGCCGGCGGATTCTTGGCATGCGTCACTTTGACGTGCAGCTGATTGGCGGCATGGTGCTGCACCAGGGCAAGATTGCTGAAATGCGGACCGGTGAGGGCAAGACGCTGGTCGCAACACTGGCTTGCTATCTGAACGCGCTTGCAGGCCATGGCGTTCATGTCATTACAGTTAATGATTATCTGGCCAAGCGTGATGCCGAGTGGATGGGCAAGATCTATGAGTACATGGGCCTGACTGTTGGTGTGATTGTGCATGATCTTGACGATGCGCAGCGCCGCCAGGCGTACGCTGCCGATATCACATACGGCACCAACAACGAGTTTGGTTTTGACTACCTGCGCGACAACATGAAGTTCGAATTGGCTGAGTGTGTGCAGCGCGGCAATTACTTTGCAATCGTCGACGAAGTCGATTCAATCCTGATCGACGAAGCGCGTACGCCGCTCATCATCAGCGGTCCAACCGACCAGACCACCGACAAGTACGCGCGCGTGAACCGCATCATCCCAAGCCTGGAAATGGGCGAAGAGATCACCCGGGGTGAGGACAAGATACTGACCGGGGATTTCGTCATCGACGAGAAGCACAAGACCATCACGGTCACGGATGAAGGCTGGGAAAAGATCGAAGGACTGCTCGGGATCGGCAATATTGCCGAGGTGGAGAACTGGGAGCTTAAGCACCACGTTGAGGTTGCGATCAAGGCGCATCACCTGTACCGGCGCGACGTCGGCTATGTGGTGAAGGATGGCGAAGTGATCATCGTCGACGAATTTACCGGTCGATTGATGCCGGGGCGTCGGTGGTCAGACGGTCTGCACCAGGCTATCGAAGCGAAGGAAGGCGTGAATATCCGGCGCGAAGACCAGACACTCGCGACCATCACCTTCCAGAACTATTTCCGTCTGTACGCAAAGCTTTCCGGCATGACCGGCACGGCGGAGACGGAAGCGACGGAGTTCGACAAGATCTACAAGCTCGAGATTGTCGTGGTTCCCACGAACCGCGAAATGCGCCGCATCGAGGCGCAGGACGTGGTGTACCGCACAGCGCAGGAGAAATACTTCGCGGTTGCAGATGAAATTGCGCGCCTGCATGAAGAGAAGCAGCCGGTGCTGGTTGGCACGACTTCGATCGAGAAGTCGGAGCTGCTGTCGACAATCCTGCGCAACAAAGGCGTGAAGCACGTCGTCTTGAACGCGAAGTATCACGAGCGCGAGGCTGAAATCGTAGCCCAGGCGGGCCGGCTTGGCATGGTGACAATCGCGACCAACATGGCTGGCCGGGGTACCGATATCCTGCTCGGCGGCAATGCCGAGTTCGTCGCGAAGCAGGACCTGCTGAAGCGTGGACTGGCGCGCGCGGTGAGTGCAGCTGAGGGCGCTATTTCGCCGATGGCCGGACCGGGCATGATGCGCTTTTATTACCAGGGCCAGGAATTCGAGACCATGCAGGAACACTGGGACCGCACCTTCGCAGTGCACCAGGCGAATACTACCCGTGAGCGCGAGGAAGTTCTGGCAGCGGGCGGGCTTCACATTATCGGAACCGAGCGGCACGAGTCGCGCCGCGTTGACAACCAATTGCGTGGCCGAGCAGGACGCCAGGGCGATCCCGGTGCGTCGCGCTTTTACCTGTCGCTCGAAGACGACCTGATGCGCATTTTTGCGAAGGAATGGGTTTCGACGCTGCTGCAGCGCCTGGGTATGGAAGAGGGCGTGCCAATCGAATCGAAGATGATCACGAACCGGATTGAGTCCGCCCAGAAGGCAGTCGAAGCGCAGAATTTCGATGCCCGTAAGCACCTGCTCGAGTACGACGACGTGATGAACAAGCAGCGCGAAGCAGTGTATGGGACACGTCATCAACTGCTTGAAGGTCTTGATCAGAAGTTGCTCATTCTAGAGGACTATGTCTCGAATATTCTAAGCAACATCATGGAACAGCACACGCCCGAGGCCATGCACCCTGACCAGTGGGACGTGGCAGGAATGAAGGCGAAGCTGCTGGAGCAGTTTGGGCTGGACCTGGAGGCCGAGGGCATCGATGTCGGTCAGTTGAATCGTCATGGACTGGGCGAGACGTTGTTCAACCGTCTGAAAGAAAAATACGAGATGAAGGAACTGATACTTGGCAGCAACGCCATGCGCTTCCATGAGCGGATGATTATGCTGAGTGTCCTTGATGGTCTCTGGAAAGATCATCTGCTGAACATGGACCACTTGAAGGAAGGCATCGGGTTACGCGGTTACGGCCAGCAGGATCCACTTGTAGCCTACAAAAAAGAATCCTTCGATATGTTCGAGGCGATGATGAATCGCTTCCAGGAAGACACCGTCCGTTACCTTTTCCTGATGCAGATCGTCGGGCCGGATGGTCAGCCGATCACCCAGCCGCCGCAGCGGCCTGTTGAGACGCTTGACCTGCCGTTTGAAACCATTGGTGAAACTTCCAGCGAGCAAACGATCGGCGGGGCGCTCGGCAGTGGCACTTCGAATGGCAATGGTCATCATCTGCATGCTCCGGCGGAGCTCGCTGCTGCGCCGGTCGCCGAGCCGACGCGCCCGGTTGCTGTCCCGGTAAAGGCGCCGGCGACGACGATCGACGCTATTGAGCGCGACTTCATGCGCAAAAAGGAACGGGAACTCGAAATGTCGCGGAGCGCCGGCGCCAGTGACACGACTGCGAACGGCGGGGATGTGCAACGACGCACCGGCGACAAGGTCGGTCCGAATGCGCCGTGCCCCTGCGGCTCCGGCAAAAAGTACAAAAAGTGCCACGGTGCTTGAATGGCCGGCAGTGCTTACAGCCGGAGTGCGAGATAGCCGCTGAGCACCACTTGAAATTCCCGTGTGACCCGGACTCTTTCCTGGGGTGAGAGCGGTGCATATAACCCGCCCAGAGCCTTCAGAATCTGCAGCGTGACGGTTGCGGTCAGCCAGGCATCTTCTTTTGACAATCTCCTGTTTTTCGCCCGGAGCGCTTCCGCGATCCGGTTGCGCAGGCGATGCCGTGCTTCTGGAGTGCGAGCAAAGCGGATGGGCGAGTCGAGCAGGCGCAGAAACGCCGGATGCTTTTCGACAAAAGCCACCATCATTGCGACGAGACGGTGGGCCAGGTCTTCGGCGGACAGATCGCCGGCCTGCTCAATAATCGGCGCCAGCTGCTCTTCCATCTCGTCGCCATACCAGCTGTGCAGGGCGCGAGCGACCGACTCCTTATCCGGAAAGTATTGATAGACGCAGCCAATCGAGGCACCGGAACGCTGGGCGATCCCTGTCATCGTCGTCGCCTCGTAGCCAGAGGCAGCAATGAGCGCCTCGGCGGCATCAAGAAACGACGCGACTTTTCTGGATGACCGGCTTTGCTGTGGAACCCGGCGTGCGACGGCCGATGAAACTGAGGCCATACTCATGTCTTCAGCATACTCGGAACATGAGGACAGCCTCAGAATCTCAGTTGCTGGCAGTCGGCCCGCACCGGACTATATCTTAACGTCTTCGAAAGTGAAGTGTTCAGCTGTGCTGCCGGTATCTTTTTTCCATTGTTCGAAGAGACGGCCGTAGCTGAGGGTCATGACATCGGCTGCGGCAATGTTGAGGCGTGGGACTATGGTGTCGATCCAGTCGTCCGGACCTTCAAGCTCGGCGAAGAGGCCGATTGGTGTTTCGTCGATCACGCAATGACCCCGGCCGTCGGCAAACTCCGTCCGCCATTTCTCATAGGTAAAGACGGGTCCGAAGCCGAGCATGGTGAAGATGCTGGCGATGGCTTCGCCGTCTTCGACCTCCGTCTCGGTCTCCAGGCGATGCTTGTGCAACTCCTGATCGTTGCTGTCATCCGGGGTGCGCTTGTGGGTGACGACCCACTTGTCCCCATATTGGCGGACGCGCAGGATCTGGTGCTGCGCGCGCAAACTCCGGTCTGCGGTATCGTAAAGCGTGTTGCGTTCAAACGTGCTGGGCGTGACAAGTTGAAAGTCGCTTGCCTGTAGATGCTTTTCTAAAACCGCACGATCACGCACGCAAAACTTCACTTCTGTTTCAAGCGACTGCATACGGGCGAGTCTACCGCAAAACGGGTCGAACGCTGCATGCCCACACACGATAATGGGAGGAAAATGACGCAGACTCTTCTGTTGCCGGTCGATCCGCTGGATGTTTCCGGCGCCGTCTCCCGCAGTTCTCTCGATCGCGCGGCGCAGATTCTGCGGGATGGTGGGACCGTTGCGTTCCCCACGGAGACAGTCTATGGACTGGGTGCTAACGCGCTTAACCCAGAGGCAGTTGAAAAGATTTTCGTCGCCAAGCAGCGGCCCTCGTGGGACCCGCTGATCGTTCACATTGCGTCCGACGGAATGCTTGAAATGGTGGCGAGCAACGTGTCCGTCGCCGAGCGCTCACTGATGAAGGCATTCTGGCCGGGTCCTCTTACACTGCTGCTGCCGCGAGGTGAAAGGGTACCGGCGCAGGTAAGCGCCGGCCGGCCAAAGCTCGGAGTGCGCCTGCCGCAACATCCTGTGGCGCGGGCGCTGATTGAACTTGCAGGTGTCCCTGTCGCGGCGCCGAGCGCGAACTCATTCGGGCATATCAGCCCAACGACGGCGCTGCATGTTCTTGAAGATCTCGATGGGCGTATTGACGCTATTCTTGACGGCGGAGCAACTACGCTTGGCCTGGAATCGACGGTAATGGATGCGAGTGCTGTTCCGCCGACGCTGTACCGGCATGGAATGGTCTCCCTCGAGAATCTTCAACAACTGCTGCCGGAACTGGTTGCGTTCGCCGAAGCCGGTGCGGTCGAAAGTCTTAAGCCAGAATCGCTGCCGTCACCAGGAGTTGGACTACGCCACTACGCACCGCGTGCCCGGCTTGTTCTGGTGGAGGGTGAAGCCATTGAGCGGGCCCTGCAGGACCACGTTCAGCGGGCAGGGGATAAACGCGTCGGTGTGCTGCTGCCTGAGGGTTTCGCCGGCTTCCACAAAGAGAGCGTCGCCGTGTGGCGATGGGGACGATGGACGCATCCTGATGAAATGGCACAGAGATTGTTCGCTGGACTACGCGCGCTCGATGACCGGGGAGTAGAGGTCATCTTTTGCCCGCTGCCATCCGGACAAGGAATCGGTGCGGCACTGCAGGACAGACTTCGCAAGGCTGCCAAACCGCCATCCGATGGGCGTCAGTGAAGGTTCTCGCTCGCCTTGTACAGATACTTAATACTCGCCTTGTAGATCAAGGTACGAGTACTGTGGCGGATCTTGATGGCGTTCCGGTCGTACCATTCGATGTATCCCTCCAGTTTCTCCCCATCTTCAAGGACGAAGCACATGAGTGTCTGCGTCTGTACCTGTTTTTGAAAATAGAAGGCTTCGGCATGTGAACTATCGTGTCCGGCCGACGCGATGGCATGGTCGGCGAGCGCCTGGTGCGCCATCAATGTGGTTTCGCCGTGACGGTGGGAATGCCGCTGCGCCACACTCTTAGGGACCGGTGGACGCACAAGCTTTCGTGGACCGCTGGGCACGACATGCAAGTCGCGCGTGGCCGTTGATGCTTCGTTCGAGATACCGGCAGATTGAGGAGGTGCTACAAAGTAGTTAGCCATAGGTATATGGAAAGTGCTCATATGGATGCGACCGTTTCAGACGCATCTCCGAAGAGGGCGCAAGATGTCGTTCGCACCATGATTTTGTTTTGGCTTCTGGAATCGAATACTACGCAACAGCGATGGCTACCGCAATGGGATTCGTAGGAACGACGGCAACAAAGGTGCTGGGTGGTGAAAGTGGAGCTATGCGCGGGTAAGGGCCGCGGCAAGGTTGTCGAGTGAGAGCGAGCGCAGAAGGTTGCGGCGCATGCCCGATTCCACCTGATCGAGCGAGCGGGAGGCTGCTTCGATCCACGAAGGCGCGATGGACCCTGAGACGCGCTCGAGTTCGGTGATGATGTCGATATTGCGCACGAGCGACGCCGCGCCAGCCTGGAGGAGCAGCAGATCTTCCAGCAGAGACGAGAATGCGCGCAGCAGCGTTGTCGTCTTCTCCGCACCTTCTGCTCCAGCGCGGTAGGTCTCGGTCATCTTGAAGAGTTCTGAATGGTCGGGAGCTGTCGTTGCGTGACGCAGAAGGATGATGGCGTCCTTGCGACCTGCCAGGTAAGTTTCAAGATCAAGGGTGAGTGCCCTACCGACTGTGCCTTCCGCCAGGCGAGCCACCAGGGCCTGCTGTTGCGGTCGGAGCTCGGGACGCCTCTGCGCGATGAGTGCCTGGATCTGTGCGACGGGCAGTGCGCCCAGCCGGAAGATGGCTGCACGCGACCGGATGGTGGGTAGGAGTTCGCTGATGTTCTCCGCTAGAAGAAAGATGCTGGCGTGTGCCGGCGGCTCCTCCAATACCTTGAGCAGAGAGTTGGCCGCCTCCTTCATGAAGGCACTGCTGGTAAAAATGTAGATCGCGCGACGGGCCTGCGCCGGTACCCGGTAGATGCCGCGGATGACGGAACGGACCTGACCGAGCTTGATGAGTAACTGTGGCGGATCGGGAGGAATGACCAGCAGATCCGGGTGGGGCTGGATGAGGATGCGGGTTTCCTTCTTGTCCGTCTCGCGCAGTTCTTCCCGGGCCGCCACGGCTTCAGCAACACGATCTTCGAGGGGCTGGGCGGACGCGATCCGAACACAGTTCGCGCAGGTCCCGCAGAAATCAGGCAGGCCGTCCGTGATCGGCTGGACAAGGCAATTGATGGTCTGCGCAAGCATCAGCGCAAGGGTAAACTTTCCCGAGCCTCGCGCGCCGGAGAGTATGAGCGCAGGCGGAATGCGCTGCGCGAAAACAGTCTCACGCAGGTACCGCACAGTTGTTTCACTGCCGAGGAATTCGCTGAAGCTCACCTGGAAAGGGTAGCAGGCGCGCCGGTTTCCGACACGCTCTCATCTGTCCAGGCTATTGGCTGCCGACCACGCCTACGCTCAAATACACGTCCCGTTCCGCCAGGTAGCCTATTCCAGCGACCTGTACGTTTGAAGTGACACCGGTAGGGGCGTTGGGAGAGGCGGTGAGCGTGATCACAGTCGAGGAACCGGTGGTGACAGTGGGGGAGGCGGGTGAGGCCGTGACGCCGGTCGGCAGGTAGTAGAGCACAATCGCTGCGGTAACGGCTTTGCTGCCGGTCGTCGCTGCGGAAACAGTCAACTGTGCCTGACCACCGGGCTGAATGTTGATGACAGAAGGCCCGGCAGTCATGCTGAATGAGTTGATGGTCGGTGCGCTGCAGGCAGTCAACGCGATCATTGAAAGACTGCTACCGAACCAGAGTGCAGCGCGCTTGACGGTCATCATGGGTGTTCTCCTCCAAAAGGGGCAAGCCTTAACTTATTGCTCGCCTGGAGAACTCTCAGTACGGCAATTTCCTACGGGTATGATCCGCGATTCCGATTTTAAGATGCAGTCCCATTTCGGGAAAGGGTATTAAAGACATAATTTAGCAAAGTAGTTACTGTCGAAATACAACGAAGTTGTTATAGCGACAGCCAGCGCGGCAGGATTCCGAGAGTGGCTGTGTTTCAGGGTTCGTCGGCATAGATGGATATTCTCGCCTGGCCGCCCTCGGCGAGCTGAGCCCGGTACATGCCCGGAGTGTTGAAGCTCCACGCCATCTGGCCATTGGGAGTGAGTGCGATGACGCCGCCGTCGCCGTGGATCGCTGCCAGCTGGCGATGGATGACATCATCCGCAGCGGCCTGGATGGGCATGTGCCGGTACTCGACCAGGGCGCAGATTTCGCGAGCGACCGTGAGGCGGATAAAGTATTCGCCGGCCCCGGTAGCTGAAACGGCACAGGAGGCGTTTGAAGCATAGGTACCTGCGCCGATAATGGGCGAATCGCCAACGCGACCATAGAGTTTCGCCTGGACGCCTCCCGTAGAAGTTCCAGCGGCAATGTTGCCTTTACGGTCAAGGGCGACGACGCCAACGGTGCCGTACTTGTGCGCGTCCTGCGGCTCGAAGGGCAAGGAGTCCGCAAGGGGAGCCGGAGGCGCGTTCGCGGGACGTGGCGGAACAGGGCGACCCTCACGCTTCAACTGCTCGACGAGCGAGTCCCAGCGACGTTCCGTGAAAAAGTAGCTGGGATCGACCATCTGCAGACCTTTTTCGGCGGCGAAGGCGTCTGCTCCGGCACCGATGAGCATCACGTGGGGCGACTGATCCATGACGGCTCGGGCCAGGGTGATGGGGTTCTTGGCGCGTGTAACTCCTGCAACCGCGCCTGCCTTCAGGGTGGCGCCGTCCATGATGGCGGCGTCCAGTTCGTTGCGGCCGTCGGCTGTAAAGACCGCGCCTCTGCCCGCATTGAACAGGGGATTGTCTTCAAAATAGCGGATGGTGGCCTCAACTGCATCGAGAGACGAGCCGCCCTTGTCGAGAACGGCGGAGCCACGCTGAAGGGCTTCGGATAAAGAGGCACGGTAGGCTGCCTCGGTCTTTGCGTCCATCGTTTTGCGCTCTATGACGCCGGCGCCGCCGTGCAGGATGATTGCCCAGTGAGCTGGTTGAGGCTTGGTCTGTGCTGCTGCATTCATGGCGAGCAGGGCAGCGGCGGTAGCAATCAGGAGGTGGCGCATGGTCAGACCTTCTTACTTCCGGTAAACGGTGCCGTTTTTCATGACAAAGCTGACATGAGTCAAGGCGGCAATGTCGGTGAGCGGGTTGCCGGGAACAGCGATGATGTCCGCATAGGCCCCGGGCTTGAGGGTGCCGATGTGGTCTTTCCAGTCGAGGAGTTCGGCTCCGTTGAGCAGGTCGGCCTGAAGTGTTGAGAGCGGGGACATGCCGTATTGGACCATCAGTTCGAGCTCGCGGGCCTGAGTGCCATGCGGGAAGGGACCGACGTCCGAGCCGACGGCCATCGGAACGCCGGCGGCGAGTTGCTTCTTGAACTGCTGCGCGTGAAAGTCTTGCAGCGCTTGTTCGGCAGTGGCATTCAGCTGCGTGCTCGCATGCTGGACGAAATACTCGGAGATGGCGAAGGTCGGCACGGCGAAGATGTGTTTTTCGCGCATGAGCTTCATTGTCTGGTCGCTGAGATCGTAGGCATGATCGATGGAGGCGACCCCGGCTTCGGCTGCGTAGAGGGCGCCTGGCTCACCCGTGCAATGGACGCCGACGCGCGTGCTCATCCGTGCTGTTTCTGAGACTGCGGCAGTCAGGTCCGACTGCGTGTACTGGTATGGCGCAGAGAACCTGCCATCGCGCAGGGAGTCGTGACCGGTCTCGTAAATCTTGATGAAATCGGCGCCTTGTTTGAGCTGTTCACGGATGACGGAGACGAGCTGGCTGGTGTTGTCGGCATAGGTCGCGTTACCGAGGACATGCTGCTCGGGATTGAAATGCAGAGCATCTTCATGGCCGCCGGTGACACTGATGGCATTGCCGCTGATGCGCATGCGCGGGCCGGGGATGGTGCCGTCGTTGATCAGGTCGCGGACTGCTGTGTCGGCAGAGCCGGCGCCTTCCGTGCCCATGTCGCGCTCGGCAGTGAAGCCGGCCATGAGGTCAGCCTTCGCCGCGAGAGTCGCGAGGATCGTGCGTTCGGCGACCGACTCTTTCACGGTCTGCAACTCCTCGTCACCCGGGTGCAGGAAGAGATGAACGTGTGCATCGATGAGACCCGGCAGGAGCGTGGTATTGCCCAGGTCGATGACCTGCGCCCCAGCCGGATGCGGAACCGTCTTTCCACTCTGCGTGATGCGTTCACCTGTGACGAGGATTTCACCCGGAGAGAGAACCTCACCGGTCTCGATGACCAGTAGTCGCGCGGCATGGAGCACAGTCTCCTGCGGCGTCGTCTGCGCACTGAGTGGTGCTGTCAGCAGCAGGGCAAGGAGGGCAGTCATTGGAGTCTTACGCATGGATGAGAGCGATGGTATCACCGCCGTATAACAGGAGTGCTACGCCTTCGGGCCTCGATCGAGGGGTCTGCAGACGACCGGATAAGGTCTTGTTGCGGGAAAGACGGAAGGGCGACGATGTGAGGCAAACCTCAGGTTGTCCGCCATAGCACTGCGGGAACCCGCGGGCACTTGCAGGTAAACAGTAGAAAGGCGGAACGTATGTTGGAAGTGTTGAAGCAGAAAGCAGCTCTCGTTACTGGAGGATCACGAGGCATTGGCGCCGCGATCGCGAAGCGCCTGGCCGCCGATGGTGCCAGTGTGGCGATCACCTATTCCAAAGGCGCAGACGCAGCGAATGCTGTTGTCAGTGCGATTGAAAAGGCAGGCGGGAGGGCAATTGCCATTCAGGCCGACGCGGTTGATGCCTCGGCAGTAGCGGAGGCGGTCGAGAAAACTGTTGCCGCTTTCAACGCGCTGGATGTGCTGATGAACAATGCTGATATAGCGATCCCGAAACCGTTCGAGGAGACCAGCTTTGAGGAGATCGACCAGATGTTCAACATCAATGTGCGCGGTACCATGGTGGCAACGCAGGCGGCGATCAGGCACATGAAAAGCGGTGGCCGCATCATCATGGTTGGTTCGTGCGTGGGAGAACGTGTCCTGAAACCCGGGCTGGTGGCATATTCGGCGACCAAGGGCGCGATCAAAATGTTCACGCAGGGCTTATCGAGAGAACTAGGCGTACGGGGTATTACGGTCAACAATGTGCAGCCGGGGCCAATCGACACGGATCTGAATCCTGCGGTGGGAGACTGGGCGACGCCATAGAAGGCTGTGACCGCGCTCGACTACCGTTACGGGAAGTGGAAGAGGTCGCGGCACTAGTCGCGTTCATCGCAAGTCCAGAGTCGTCCTACATCACTGGCGCAAACCTTACAGTGGATGGCGGGAGGAACGCCTGATGAGTTTTATCAAATAGGGTGAGGATCACGTCCAGCAATCACTGGTTTGTGACCCTCACCCAGCATCACCGCAAGCTACTGTGTCTTGGCGGCTTTCTGTGCATCCGCAGTGGCCTTGTCGTTCTCCGAGATAGCTTTCTGTTGCTGCTTGGCGGCGTTGGCTTTTGCCTTGTCGGCTTTCTCGTTCGCCTTAAGCTGCTTCTTCTGCGCGCTCTCCTGTTTCTTCTGCTCCTTGACCTGGTTTTTCGGAGCGTCGGTTGGTTGCGTGCTGGTGGCCGCAGTGGAGTCCTGCGCGACGATTACAGGCACAGCAGAAGCAATTGAGAAAAGGACGATGGGAGCGGCGAGCAAACGTGCGAATTCCATGGGTCACCCTGGTTCGTGTCTTTCAACTGCCTGACGACACGTGGAATCGTGAAGCTTGTTCATCTTTCTGATGCAGCGAAGAGTTGGGCCGATTCAGGCGGAAGTTGCCGATTCCGAGTGATGGCTGCCGGTCAGGCGGGAGTCTTTCTCGCATGCAGGCGCATGTGGATGGGATATTTCGGGCGCAGGGTGATCTTCGGCTGAACATGCTCTGCCTTCATAATTGGCCCGGGCAGAAGCTCCATAGACCACTTCTGGCCGATAGTCGCGAGCAGCAGAACGCCTTCCATCCATGCGAAAGCTTCACCGATGCATTTGCGGCCACCGCCGCCGAAAGGGAAGTAGGCGAATTGCGGTCGCCCTGCTCTGTTCTCCGGTGTGAAGCGGTCGGGATCGAAGCGTGACGGTTCAGGGAAGTATGTTGCGCTGCGCTGGATGATGTACTGACTGAAGAAGAAGTACGTCTGGGCCGGGAAGCGATAGTTGCCTAGCGTGATGGGCGCGGTCGATTGGCGGCCCATGGCCCAGGCCGGCGGATAGAGTCGCATGGACTCGGCAAACACCTGCTCGACATAGCGAAGCTGGGGAAGGTCTTCGAGCGTGGCCTGGCGGTTGCCGAGCACGCGATCGATCTCTTCGTAGAAGCGGCCGGCTGCTTCTGGATTCTGCGCGAGTAGAAACCATGTCCACGTGAGCGCGTTGGCGGTCGTCTCGTAACCGGCGAGGAAGATGGTAAGGATTTCATCGCGCAGTTGTTCGTCCGTCATGCCAGTCTTCTCTGCATCGCTGGCTGCCTCTTCGTCGCGGCTGGACATGAGCATGGAGAGCAGATCGCCGTGATCGGTCGAGTCCGTCTGCTGTTGCCGCCGGCGGTCGGCGATCATCCTGTGCACAACTGCATCGAGACGCTTACGGGCGCGGCGAAAACGCATGAGGCCCGGGATCGGTGCAGCCAGATACTTTTCTGCCTGGGGCAGCGCGATCAGCAGATTGTAAACATCCATGATGGCGTTGACTTCGGTATTGATCTGCCGGATCTCGGGTGTTACGTCGGTGTTGAAGAGTGTGCGGGCAACGATTTCGAGCGAGAGATGCATCATCTCGCCGCCCACTTCGATAGTGCTGTCTTCCTTCCAGTCATCGCGCATGGTACGGGCACGCTCGACCATGTTGTCGGCATAGGCCTGGATACGCTGGCGGTGAAATGCAGGTGCGGCGATGCGGCGCTGGCGCATGTGGAAGGCGCCTTCGCTGGTGATGAGACCTTCGCCAAGCAGAATCTTCATGCGGCGCTGCGTGCGCTCCTTGATGAAGTGCTGGGGCTGGTTGATGAGGATCTCTTTGATCATCTCGGGATCATTCAGGAAGACGATGTGCTGCCAGCCAAGTTTGTAGTGCGAGATTGGACCATAGGTGCTGGCCAGGTGCTCGAACAGCATGATGGGGTTCGAGGCTTTGAAGAAACGCCGCAGGATGTAGAAGGGCAGGTTGAGCCTGAGGCCGGGCGGAAAGCGAAAGCCATCGCGCTCGTATCCGTGGTCTGCCTTACTGGCAGCGAGGACGGCGCTTTCTTTTTCCTGCGTCGTTTCTTCTGGGACTATGGGCATGATGAGCGGTTTATTTTGCCTGGTGGCGGAAAGCGTTCAGTCTTTCGTCCACTGTCCTAAGAATACTGCCGAAAACCTCTTCAATCCCGGCTTCACCATCGATTACGACCACACGCAAAGAGTCGCGTTCTGCGATGGTGCGGTACATGTCATAGGTGCGGCGAAAGAATTCCGTGTCGAGATTTTCAAAGCGATTTTCATCGCGGCCGGTGCTTTCGTGTACGCGCTGATTGCGTCGACGTGCGCGTGCGAGCGAACGCTCAAAGGGCGGCATGAGCAGGATGGTAAGGTCAGGCTGCAGGTCATTGCAGAGCGTCTGGTGAAGCTCGCGGACAAGCTGTGAACCGAGCTTACGGCCGCCGCCCTGGTAGGCCTCGGTCGAGTCGGTGAAGCGGTCGCAGAGCACTGTGTCGCCGCGCTCGAGAGCAGGCGCAATCACCTGGTGGATGCACTGCGCGCGGTCCGCAAACATGAGGGCCAGCTCAGCTTTGGGAGCGGGACTTTCTGCGCGGCTGTCAAGCAGCAGGGAACGGATGCGATCACCGAGGCTTGTGCCCCCGGGCTGGCGGGTGACGGTGTACGGCTCGTTGCGCGCCTCGAAGGTGCGGACAAGTTTTTTCAGCTGGGTGGATTTACCCGAGCCATCGAGTCCTTCAAAGGTGAGGAAAAAGCCGCGGGACATGGGTGGAGTTTAGCATCGGGCTTGCCAGACGATTTGGGACTGGTCTGGAAAACGCAGGTCCTTCGACTTCGCTTCGGATGACATCTCCGTGGTTCAGTCAGGATGACAAAGCATGTGACTGCGGAGAGCGTCAGGCGGGTTTCATATCGACAACTTCGAGTTCTAGGCCACCGTACTCGGGATGTTCGTTGTGCCGAAGCCGGTAAGCGACATCGATTGTGGAGCCGCTCTGGATGCCCAGATCCGCTGCGCGTTCTGCCCAGTCCCATGCGAGCGCCGAATAGCTTGCGCCCTGCTGTGAGAGTCGGATTTTGATATGTCTTTCCTTTAATATGCGCGGTGCGCCGTCGACCAATACATGATGAGCGACAAAGATTGGTTCAGCATTACCCATGCCGGTCGGTTGCAGTTTGTTAAGCCAAGAAAAGAGAACTGGTGAGATGGCGGGCAGGGACAACTCTGCATGACAGTGCAGTTTGCGTGCCGCGGTTTCCGGTGTTAGATGGATGTCAGCATAGGCCTGCAATCTCTCGCGCAAAACGGCGACGCGTTCAGACGGCAGAGAAAAACCAACCGCGTGGGCGTGGCCGCCGAAACGGGTGAAGAGTTCCGGGCAAGACTCGAGTGCGTTGAGGAGGTGGAAGCCGTCGATCGAACGGCCACTGCCGTAGGCTTCGCCATTTTCGTGAGCGATGACCAGCGCCGGCTTGGCGGTACTATCCACGATGCGCGATGCGAGGATACCGATGACGCCGCGATGCCAGCCATCGCCATCGATCACGATGCATGCACTCGCGGCAAAATCGGCGTCTTCCTTCAGGCGGCGCTCTATCTCCGCGAGGGCCGATGCTTCCGTGTTACGGCGGTCCTGGTTCAGTTGTTCGAGCTTGGCGGCAAGTTCGTGGGCGCGATGCGTGTCGCGGGTGGTGAAGAGTTCGACAACGTCCGAGGCTATATCCATCCGCCCGGCGGCATTGATGCGCGGCGCGAGGCGGAAGGCAATGTCGGTCGAGGTAAGCCGCTTCGCGCTGTTGGTGAGATGGGCGTCCAGTCTGGCGACTTCCATCAGTGCGCGAAGACCGGCGTTGACGGGACGGCGTAGTTCTTCAACTCCCAGGCTCGCAAACACGCGGTTCTCGCCGAGCAGGGGCACGGCATCGGCGACGGTCGCGATCACCAGCATCTTCAGGAATGACGGAATAATCTTGGTCCGTGCACGCTCGGTGCCATTCGCTGCGTCATTTGCCTCGAGCAGCGCCTGTGAAAGTTTGAAGGCAACGCCTGCACCACAGATGTATTTGCATACGTAACCGCAACCATGCTGATTAGGGTTCAGGATGGCGAGCGCACGAGGGAGAGGTGCCGATGCATCCGGCAGGTGGTGGTCGGTGACGATGAGATCGATGCCCAGCCGTTCTGCTTCTTCAGCAGCAGCAAAGGCTCGGATGCCGGTGTCGACACTGATGACGAGGCGTACGCCTTCGGCCGCAGTACGCGAGAGTATCTCTGCCTGCATGCCATAGCCATCGCGCAGGCGGTGGGGGATATGGAAGCGGACGCTGCCGCCGAGCATCTCGATGGCGGTCTTGAGCAGGACGATGGCCGTGGTGCCGTCGACGTCGTAGTCCCCGTAGATGAGGATGGATTCTTTCGTCGCGATGGCCGCCTGGACGCGGGTCACGGCTTCACGCATGCCGAGCATACTGTACGGATCAGCCAGGTGATCGATTGTGGGCGTGAGAAATGCTCCGGCTTCGCTGGCTGTTTTGACGCCGCGATCGATGAGCAGGCCGGCGAGGGTGAGTGGAATCTGCGCTTCAGCGGCGAGCCGTTCAGCGTCTTTGGAATCTAAGCTCTGCACCTCCCAGCGCTGATAGCGGGAGGTGGCCTGGATAGTGATGGGGTCTTCGATCATGCGGTCATTTGATTGTAGAAGCGGCGAAGGGGGAACGATGCGTAGCAGCTTCGTCAATCAGCAAGCGACGCCTCTTTGCTGGCCGAGCTTTCACGCAGTGGACAGGAGAAGGTGAGAATGTTGCCGTCGGGATCGCTGGTGACGAAATCGCGCTGGCCATACTCCTGGTCGGCGGGACCACCCAGGATGACTGCGCCCCGGCTCTGAATAGCCTGGCAGAAAGTGTCGATTTCCTCGGCAAAGAGAGTGACTGCGCCGCCGCCGACTGGCCGCTTCCAGTGGTGGTGTGCACAGAGATGGAAACAGCACTCGCCCGACGAGACGCCGGCGTAGGGTCCGAAACGAAAGTCCTCATTAAAGCCAAGAACATCGCGATAGAAGCTTCGAGGTCGCTGACTTGAAACACGGTGGCTGTAGCAGAGATTTTCATGGCGGCAGTATAGTGCCGCCACGCGTTTCATCGTTAGGGATGATTATTCTTCTTCTGAGCTGTCGTCGACGACCAGGCCGCCCAGGCCGGCTGTATCGAGCAGATGCTGGTAGCGTTCATACCATTCGGTCGCACTCTCGTGCAGAAACATGACGCCCTGGTAAACGAAACCGAGCTGCACGAAGCCGGTCTTTCCAACGTAGTTGACCAGGTACTCTGCTTCTTCCAGTTCTGAAGATTCGGGATCAGGAAAGGGCGTGTCACGGAGGTCTTCGAGGAGTTCCTCTACGTCACCCTTTTCCAGCGTGATGTCGCTCATGGTGATGAAGGGGACGGCGGCAACCTTGGCCATCTCGACGAAATCTTTCCAGCTGTCCGGATTATCTTCGTCTTCCCAGAGAACCGAGGGCACATCTTCCGTTACGAAGCCGGGGAGCCGGCGGATTCCGTGACCTTCAATGAAGGCCACCATGTCGTCTTTCAGAGAGTGGAGCGTGTCGGGTTGCATGAACTTCCATTGTCGCAGATGGCGGCAGCCGCGGCAGAAAACTGTGGTGGAAAAGGATGAATCGGCATTGGCCAACCCTGCTCTAACATGTCGAAAGACTGGAGAGGTGAATCTTGGCGAAGTTTGAACGACATGTCTTCATTTGCACAAACCAGCGCGACCCGTCAGCTCCGCGCGGCAGCTGTACGCACGACGGCAAGGGCGAACTGCACGGGCTCTTCAAGGAGAAGACGACCGCAGCGGGACTCAAGAATTCTGTCCGTGCGAACAAGGCAGGGTGCCTGGAGCAGTGTGAGCATGGGCCGGTTGTGGTGGTATACCCGGAGCAGGTCTGGTACGGCTTTGTGCAGCCGGCGGACGTGGACGAGATTGTCCGGGAGCACCTGGTTGGGGGACGGCCCGTGGAGCGATTGATCCTGCCGGATACGTGTTTGAATACAGCGACTTGTCCTCACAAGCCGCGGCCTGCGGTGACGGCTCCGCCGAGCCACGGAACTCCCGGGTCTGCCGAGGATGTTGCCCTGTCCGGTGTGCTATAGTCCGAAAGAACCTAGATGATCTTTTCGAATGAGTACGTCGGCTATCTGGCCAAGCAAACCGTGCGCCAACTGATCGAAGCCAAAGTCATCCGCACCGAGAAACCGCAGAAGTTGAACGAACGCGTGGCGGCCGGACTGCTGGACGAGTTGAAGCTGGAAGACCGTATCAACGAAGAAGTGCGGATGATTCTCGAAGCTTACCAGGACGAGATGCACCGCACCGGCGCGCAGTATGCGGACATGTTCAAGAAGGTCAAGAACGAGTTGGCCAAGAAGTACAAGGCGGTTCTGTGAGAATCAGCCGCGACAAACTGAACAAACTGGCGCACACGATTGCTGACACGCTAGCAGAGACGGACGAATGCGAATTCCTCGAGGACCGCAATACGATCCGCCAGGAAGCGCGTAAGGCCCTTGAAAAGCTGCTGATGGAAGAAATGCGGATTGACGCCGCCGCCCGGCTGAAGATCTCTTCTCAGCGGAAGATCATCATGGAAGGTTCACAGGAGTGGGATATCCTGTACCGCAAGTACTACAACGACGAAGTCAAGAAGCTCGGTATCTAGAGGGGTCGGCCCAGCCAGAGGGTTGATCACAGCGTGATATTCTTGTCCTTACGTGGCGCTATGGTGTAACTGGTTAACACGTCGCCCTCTCAAGGCGAAGAGTTCGGGTTCGAGCCCCGATAGCGCTACCAATCAAATCAGCACTCATCTCTGTAGTGGCGAACGCGGCCCGCTTTTTGCTGCGTCCCGATAGTCAGTCGGGGCTGTTCTCGCCGTCCGCGGAGTTCCTCCCGCGCAACATGACAAGGACGCTGGCTGGCCTTAGAAAGACAAATGGCTGCCTAGCCTGCCCGTCCAAGCCTTTCCTGCCACGTTGCCTGCGCCGACCCTGCGCATCGCAGGAGTGGAGCGACTTGCGATTGAGGCTTTGTTTATGCACTCTATACCCTGTGCATCGGAGTCTGCGACGGAAAGGATGAAACATGGGATGGAATGTTCAACGCAACCCTCTTCGAAAAGCAACGTGCGGCTGCAGGACTTTCTCCAGAGCCACTGACAGACTTTCTGGTCACATGGCACTGCTCTTACTGCTGCTTTTTGCAATGAGTTGTGGATCTTCTTTGATCGCGCAAGATCGACCATTACCGGAAGAGGTGGAATGGACGTGGGAGGTGCGACCACCGCACGCCGATCTCAAACTGCCAAACGTTCTGCTCCTCGGAGACTCAATTTCACGCAATTACTTTCCCGAGGTGACAAAGGAACTCGCAGGCATCGCAAACGTCTACCTTATGGCATCATCGACCTGCGTCGGCGATCCCCGCCTGCCGGGTCAGATCGACGAATTCGCGGAGCTTGAAGGAGTCCATCTTCGCGTTGTACATTTCAACAACGGGATGCATGGATGGCAATTCACTGAGGCGCAGTATAAAGACGCATTCCCCTCATTCGTTCAGTCAACGCACGCCCTGTTAGACAAGGGAGGCGCTTTGATCTGGGCGAGTACAACTCCAGTGCGGCCCGGGGTGGCTGGGGGCGCTTCCAATGCAAGGATTGATGAGCGTAATGCGATTGCTCTCAGCATCGTGAAGCCTGGAGGGATTGTTGTCGACGATCAACACGCATTGATGATGCAGCACAGCGATCTGCATGAAGATGGTGTCCACTTCAACGCCGAAGGAGCCCGGTTGCAGGGCGTCCAGGCAGCTTCTCTGATTCGGTCCGCAATCGCTGGTGGCCACTGATCGATCAATCCTGTACCTGGCAGTTCCAGGTGACATCCTGAAGGGTATGTATCGGCGGCGGATACGATACTCCATGATTGTGCTTGAATCTAAGCACGACCCCGGCTTCACGCATCAATGTGTTCCGCAGGATGGCAGGTTGGCAAGCATGGTTTGCAGGTAGGACGAACCTGGAGAGTATTCGAGCCCCTGGAGCAGAGTTTCACGTGTTCCAGCAATATCTCCCGTCGCGCATTTGACCCGGGCCAGGTTCTTGGTGAGACCTACAATATCAGGATTGAGTGTGGCGATTGGCTCCCAGAGTTGAATAGCCGCGCGAAGGTCTCCGGACTTGGCCAGCAACGTCCCGAGGTTGGTCGAAGCGATGAGATCATCTGGGTTCAACGCGAGCACTTCTTTAAACAGCTCGGTAGCCTGTGGCAAGTCGCCACGCTGCGCGCTCAGCACGCCCAGGGCGTCGAGCGCATCCTTGTCTGCGGACAGGTGGTTTCGAAGTGCTTTAAGGTCTTCGTAAGCCTTCGTCTCTGCGGCTGCATTTCCTTCCATTAGTGCTCGGTAGTAGGCCATGCCGAGATCGCGAGCGGTGGCGGCTGAGGATAGTACGGGAAGCAGGACATTACCATCCGCTATGTCCAGCGGGGAAGCGGGAGATAGTGGGAGTTTCAGTATGCGATGGTCTGTCCAGGCAACGTGGGGTGTATTCTGCGCACCGGTTTTGGGCATGTGACAGCTTGTGCAGTCAGGGGTATCTGCATGATGGGACTTTTCGAAGGTCGCCCCGGTATGACAGGCCAGGCATTTGGCTCGATAAAACTGTACACGTTCCTGGGGACTGGGTGAGAAATGCGGATCGTGGCAGCTGGTGCAGGACATGCTCGCGCCGCTAGTTCGCTTACACATGCTTTGACTGAATTGTTCAACCTCGCTGACTCCTCTGGCGGCAGCGTCCTGCTTTTGATAGACGAAGTAGCTGCGGTATTGTTCGATGGAGTCGCCCGGCTTGAAGTCGAACATGGATTGGCCGGCCTTGTCGACCGACACATCACCCTCAAGGTGGCAACTGATACAAACGGAATCGCGCTTTTCAGGTTCGAGTCTGGAAGGATTGGTGACTGATGTCTTACCATTTGTCGCAACATGCCTGGTGGCGTCGCCATGGCAACTTTCGCATGTGATGCCTGTGTGAGCGAAAGGCAGGTTGCTATACCGGTTGAGTGTTCCTGGGTCGCTCTTTCGAACGTCGCTCATGTGGCACCGGATGCACTCTGCTTCAACTGGAAGAGAAGGGGGCGCAGTGGTAAGAGATTCAAGCCCGGGTTTCAGGTCTAACCCGTGCGAAGCATAGTAGGCGAGAGGTGTCTCGAACAGGTAGTTATGCAAGGAGTAAAGATAGGTGATCCCAAGATGCCCCGAGCCGAGAAAGTACTGCAGATTTCGCGAGGGGTAAGTTTTCGAGGAACCTTTCTCGCGATAGGTAAATGTCGGACCATCTGCCGTCATCGAGAAACTATAGGTAACACCTGAGGGCTGATGAAAGAAGTCGCCACTCTTGAAGCGATCACTGGCCGAGCCGCTGGCGTTGGCCATTGGAGTTGAAAGATAGTTGTTTGTTATCACCTCGTGGCAATGGGCGCATACGGCATCGGCTTCGCGCACCGATGTAGCCCGAGCGCTTTGTTGATTAGTACTTGCCTGTCCCAGGGCATCATGCTGGAATGCCCCGGGCCAGAACCAGGTAAGCGCAGCTATCAACAGGAATGCTTGTCGAAGTTCGAAACTAGTGAGACGCGCTTTTGATCGAAATGGCATTATTCGCCTGAGCAGCTACAGCTTCGCTTGCTTCCCGCTGTAGTTGTGCATATGTTCGCATTTCCTGCTGTGCCTGGTCCGGCTTGCCACCCTCGCGATAGACCTGCGCCAGCAGGAAGTGGATTGTTGGCTCTTTAGGAGTATCACCTTCTGCCATGACAAGATCCGGCAACGCTTCCTGGTGGCGATTCAGCTTGATGAGGACGCGGGCGCGGTCAACCCGTGCCTGCATGAGCTGAGGACATCTTTCGATGGACCGTTCCAACTCTGCCAATGCATCCGCGTTTGATCCGTTCAGCTCAATGGTCGCGTGGGCAAGCTTCCAGTTCGCCGTGCAGCTGCCAGGGTCATTTGCAAGTTCGGCCTTGAACTCTGCCTGGGCCGAATCGAATTTGCCCATGGCAAGAAAAGCGTCGCCCATGTGCATGTGTGTGCCAGCCTGGCGCGGCGCCTGGTCAACGGCTTTTTTGTACTCTACGACTGCTCCTTCGTAGTTGTGCATGCTCTCGTCTATCTCGCCATTCACCTCGTGCGCTGTGACCGAATCAGGATCGATTTTGTCGATATTACCGAGGGCATCTTCTGAAAGCTGGAGATAAGTCTTTCCGAGTAGATACCACGCCTGCTGATCCTTAGGATTGCGCTCAAGATAGCTTCGCAGGTACGGAGTTGCCTGGTCGTACTGATGCAGATTTACCAAGGTGTGGGCATATGCCATTTGCAGGTTGTTATCGTCAGGACTGCTCGCAAGAGCTGTATGCAGGAGTGGTGCCGCTTTTTCATCCTCGCCCATTTGGGCATAGCTCATGCCGAGCAAAGCTGAAGCAGTAGACATCGCTGGATCGATCGCTATTCCCCGACTGAGTACTTCGGCTGCGCGCTCGTATTCGTGCTGATTGAAGTAGAGCATGCCGAGATTGTTGTAGGCGGGAGCAAGGTGGGGCGCGAGCTTCAGCATCTTCTGATAATCGGCAATGGCCCCCCGGGTATTGCCTTGTTGCTCGGCAATCTTGGCCTCGGTATGAAGGCGTTGAACTTCTGGTGTCACTTCATCGCTCTGCGCCAGGGTCCTGCCGGAAAGCAATATAGCGCTCATCAGTACCAGTGCATAGCAGGTTGAACGGCGGGAGAGTGAGATGAGCATGGCCTAGTCATTATAGATTTGTCGATTTCGAATCATCGAAAAAAAGCGGGCCGCCTGGGCAGCCCGCTTCAAAGGAAAGATTACAGCTTGAAGGTTAGAACTCCAGTCGGAAGGAGACCTGACCCTGACGGTTCGGCAGACTGGCAGCATTGCTGGCGTTCGTGACCTGACCGAATGTGCTGTCGTCTACGTTTGTATCGGGAGTCTGGAAGATGGTTCGGTTGAATGCATTAAAGTAGTCAACCTGGAGGATGCCGGTAAAGCGCTCCCCAAAGAAGAACTTCTTTCTGGCATTGAGGGATTCGTCATAGAAAGCAGCGCTCTTGAGCGAACCGAAGTTGCGGGGTGTATCTGCCAGGGTGTACTGCGGGCTATCCACAAAATTGCAGCCTGAACTTTGTGGCTCGGTTGCACTGATCTCAGCCTGGCAGGAGGTTGGGTAAATCTGCTGAGGCAGGCCAGTGATGAACTGCTTTCGGGCATTGTTGTAGCTGTACGTGGTCAAGGGCTTTCCGGCTACGCGAAGAGGACGGTAAAAGCCGTTGGGGAATGGCGTACCGTTCTGGCTTACACCTTGGGGAGTCCCGGAATCGTACTGAGTGATCCAGCCGATTTGCCAGCCACCGAGGACCTGTCCTGTAACGCCCCGGTTGGAAAAGTACTTCTTATTCGGACCGATCGGGAGCTCATACGTTCCGCTGAACTTCAACACCTGCAACGGATTGTTGCTTGAAATTACATACTCAGGCTTCTGGTTGTACTTATTGATGCCACCATTGGCGAAGCTGGTGAAACCGCTGCTGGTGTTATCCATTTGATGGGAAAGTGTGTATCCGGTCAGGAACGCGAGACCATTGGTAAAGCGCTTATCGAGTTCAACCTGGGCGGCCTGGTAATAGGTCGTACCAGCGCCTTCGAAGTTGTTCATGATGTAGGAGTACTGCGGATAGGGCTGAAGCGCCTGCGCGACGGTTGCACCTCCGCCGAAATCATTGACGAAGTTCTTGTAAGGAGTGGTGAAGCCGGCAGCCTGGGCAGATCCATCATTGAAGCTGAGGGCGAGTTTGCTGCCTAGCCCCAGGTACTTCGGATCAAGCTGATCAATCTTGTTCAGGTTGCTGGGTAGATGGATGATCCTGTTGCCCAGCCATGCTGCCTGGAGGTACAGGTTATAGGGAAGCTCACGCTGGTAGTTGACGTTCCACTGTTGAGCGTACGGAGCGTAATTATCGTTCTTGCTGAAGGCGTTGATCTGTGTGCCGGCACCAAGAGCAGGAGTGAAGGCCTGCGCCGGAGGATTGGGAAGGATGTTGGTATCCCAGTCGCCGTAGGAGGATTGCGTAGTGCCGGTTGAGTTCCGCTTGAAGCTGCCGACCAGCAGGTTGCCGTAGTTGACGGCTACTTTGTTGGTGCCGTACTCGTAAGCGCCGCCATTCAGGAAGGCAACAGCGAAGCCGGCCTGGATGACAGACTTCTTATTCAGTTCGTAGGCGAAGCCGATGCGGGGACCGAAGTGCTTGAAGTCAGTGGGAGCCCGATCGTAGCCAGCGCAGCCAGTGCAGGTGCCAAACTTGCTTGCTCCACCAGCGATCGGTGTACCCGAGACGTTGGCGTAGAAAGGAGAAGTTGCCGCCGGGTTAAAGAAGACGATGTTGTTGTTGTTCTCTGTGAACGGAACCATGATGTCCCAGCGAACGCCAACATTGACCGTCAACTTGGGAGAGAACTTGATGTCGTCCTGAATATAGGGCGACAGATCAAAGTTGCGCAGGATCAACTCCTGCGAGTTGGTGCGATTGGCATTGTCTGGAACACCGAGGAGGTAACTCGCGAATGAACTGCCGGCCGTATTGAAGTTCGGTCCGATAGTCCCTGGAGTTGCTCCGGGCTGTGAAGTAGTGTTGTGGCTGAAGTTGAACTGACCTAGGGCGGTCTGCTCTTCATTATCGTCTTGGTAGGCTCGACGAGCTTCGCCGCCGATATTGAAGGTCTGTTTGCCCTTTGTCCAGAGCCAGTTGTTGGTGGCAGCTAGTCCGAGCTTCCGGTTGATCGAACGTGCATTTGCGCCGGACCAGCTTGAAGCTGCGTTCTGGCCATCAAAGGTAATGTTCGGCAGTTGAACGCTTGCCTGAGCGCCCGGGAAATTGAACGTGTCACCAGGCAACTCGTAAATCTGGAAGTTGGTTTCGCCGATCCAGCCAAGACCTACCGTCATTGCCAGGTTGGTCGTCACCGAATCGTTGTAGGTCAGCAGGTAGCCGCTGCCCGAGTTTGGATAGTAGACCAGGCTGTTCAGAGGATTCGGAGGTGTAGCGAGACCGTTGTTGAAGCCGTAATTTTCAAAGTGGTTGTGCCACATACTGAAGTGGACGCTCTGTTTTTCGGTTGCGATTTCGTCGAGCGTGAAGCCCCAGTTGTGCTGGATATTCGGAATCGGAAATCTGACAGCGCTCCTGTTGTTCTGTTGACCGGCAGGGCCCGTTCCGGGCAGGTCTGGAGCTGGAAGATAGGGGAGCAGAAGCTTCGAGTTCGCACTGAAGCGGTCTGCGCAGATCTTGTTCAGCACTCCATTGCAAGCAAACTGATTGCCGGTTGTCGGATCGTAAATCGGAATCTGGTTGCCGGAGTTGTCGATGTAATTTGTGAAATCACCGGCTCTTTCGGCCAATGTGGGCACCGTCGCGGGATTGGTATAGAGGTTATTCTGCTTGTACCACTCCTGGCTATAGTGGCCGAAGGTCCTGTCGCGGCCGTTATAGAGATGTGGGATGGTGAGCGGGCCGCCGACGCTGAAGCCGTAATTGTTCTCGTGATCGGTTGGAGGAGTATCCTTCGGATTGTTAGTGAACGCTGGACTGTTGAAAAAACCAACAGAGTCAAACAGGCTGTTACGGTTGATCTCAAAAAGATCGCCGTGGTAATGGTTCGTGCCGGACTGCATCTGGTAGGTGAGAGCGCCAAGGCCTAGGCCGAACTGCGCGGCGAAAGTCGAGCGCTCGACGCGGAACTCCTGAACCATCTCAAATGGTGGGTCGAAGTTGGTGGTATAACCCTCGGTCTCAGGCTGTGAAACCGGGATGCCGTTGTAAAGGATTTCCTGTTCAAAGTCGACGCCGCCGCTGATGCGGTGAGAGAAGGTGTTGCCGGTGACCCCGGGTGCAGTGAACTGGAGTGAGTCAATCTGCCGGCCACGTCCGGAAACTTCAACCGGCAAGGCAGCGACCACGGCGGGCTCGAGCGTACTGCCGATCTGGGGCTGGGTGGTGTTAAGAGCGATCGACGGCGAGGTGACCTGAATGGTCTGATCGCCGCCTCCGGCATTCATGACGATGTCGACTGTGTCAATCAAGCTGACTTCGACGTTCACATCCTGTTGCACTACCTTCTGATAGCCGGCCTTCTCTACCGTGATGGTGTAGTGGCCAGGGTTGATGCCTTTAATCTCGTAGGTCCCGGAGCTGCTCGACATCAGTACCTTGACGTCTGATGTGCCCTTGTCGGCGATGGAGACTTTGGCGTCGCCGATGACGGCTCCGGTCGAGTCTGTGATGGTACCGGTGATACCGGCACTCGCCTGGGCATGCACGTGATTGACAGAGATGAACGGGAAGCACGAAGCCAGAAGCAGGAAAATAACTTGGGTAAGTCGCAGGCTTTTCCCCTGTGTGTAAAGCGTTTGCATCAAATTCCCCCTAAAGCACAGCAATCAATTAAATGCCGTTATGATCACAGCTTGGTGTGATGAAGCAGGTAGCGTACGGAAGAACTAGTGTTCAGGTTGGTAACGCTACCAAGCTGGCCAAATATAGGGATCGCATGTCAGGCATGTCAACAAAAATCTCCACCGAAGGATGGAGACCTGCTTACTCACCTGCTGGGCGCCAACTATCCGTGCCGGTGACGTGCAGTTCGATACATAAGGCAGCTCAAACGCACGTTGCGTGCTGGACCAGGTCGCTAAGTGCACAGGCTGATGGCCGCGTCGACTTGTGTCGGTTTGCACAGAGCAGAGCCTTCACTGCATTTCTTCGTTGACAACGATGGGCTGCAAGCTGCATAAACAGGCGTTGAAATTACTCATCACGCCATGTCTTACAGGGGCAGTCATAGCAGGAATCGTGTGTTTCGCGCGCGGCTAAGCTTCATAGTGCCTTTGTTGCTGACCTGCTGTGTGCTCCCGCGCGCGACGGAGTGCTTCGCAGAAGCTGCCTGCGCGGCGGGACCGGCAAAGGAGCTGACGCCCGCAGAGCAGGCCTATAAGGATGCCAGGTACGAGAAAGCTGAAAGCCTGTTCGTCCAGGCGCTGGCGCTTGATCCTTCCGATGCCAATCTTAATGCTTCGCTAGTGCATACCTTGCTCCACGAGAACCGGGTAGACGACGCTTCCGGACGCGTCGCGAAAGCCCTTGAGGATCATCCGCAGCCGGCTGAATTATTAACTGCCTCTGCCGAGGTCCAGCTGCGACAGGGTCATCCATGGCTGGCTGCCCAGTCGCTTGATCGTGCCACCGCGGCAGACCCCTGCTATGCACGGATACATCTGATTCGCAGCCGCATCTACCGGATCGATTCCATGTACGCGTCGGAGCGCGCCGAACTGGTGACTGCCTATCAGCTTGATCCAGCCGATGCGGACATCTGGCACACCTGGCTGCAGATCATCCGGCCGGCAAAGGAGATCGAAGGCATCAACGAGTCGCTTAGAACCATGCCTGATCTGGACACCGACACACGCGACAAAGCAATTGCTTCAGCCAGGGCGATGCGCCTGCTCCTGAAAGAGAACTCGCAGACCTGCCAGGAAGCTGCGCTTTCTGCGCCTGTCACATTTCCGCTGATCGCCTCTCGCGCCAGCGTGAAAGAAGTGAATGCCTACAAGCTGCGTGTGGACCTGCCGAAGAGCAGCGTTCGCCTGCTGCTCGACACCGCAGCATCCGGTCTCTACATCAGTCGCGCAGCTGCAGATGCTAACAGCTTTCTGCATGATGACGCCGATCCTCCGGGAACTGTGCGAGCTGCGACTATCCGGGTAGGATCTCTCGAGTTGCATGACTGCCTGGTGGGCGTAAGTGACGGGCCATTTTCGGATGGGGGCGAAGGCTTCATCGGGACAGACGTGTTCGCGGACAACATGATCACGTTGGATTTTCCGATGGCCAGGTTGGAGCTTGCTCCGTTTCCGGAGTCACCGGGGGGTGCGACGATCAGTCTTCCTGGCGACCGGCCAAACGCACTGCTTCGTCAAGGCTTCAGCCCGGTCTTTCGTCGTAATCAGTTTCTGCTTGTGCCGGTCATGTTGAACAAGGTCGAGCGTCAGCTGTTCGTTCTCGATACGGGTGTGCGCACGACAACGATGACTCCCTCTGCAGCTCACGCCGTCTCAAATACGAGGATAAACTTTACAAACACACTCAAGACTGTGTCGGGTGGAAGCCTGCAGGTCTATCGCGATTCGTTTGATTTCCAGTTCGCTAATATGGCCATGGACAGTCAGAAGCAGATCATTGAGTTCGATCCTTCTGCCTTGAACGCGAACACCGGCATCGAGGTGGCGGGCTTGCTTGGCTTCAACATCCTGCAGAACCTGTCGATTCAACTGGATTATCGCGACGGGGTTGTGAAGTTCACGACTCCCGCATCCGGTCCGGCAAGAACGAGTGTCGCAGCGAACGCGGCAGCGCCATCTTCTGTTGATGCACCTGATCCCACGGAGGCCTGCAACCGTTATCCAGGCCAGGATGTAGACAGACCCACCGACTCAATGGTGGAAGCCGCTGTTGTGGGGGGAATGGATTCTGCGAAGTTGAAAACAGGCCAGTCAGTCACAGTCCGTATACTACGCAACTGGGACTCGGCAGTATGTACGCTCAGGACGGGCTCACATCTTTACGGCCGTGTGATGGCAGCGACCTCGTCTAAAGCTGCTGATCCTTCCTCTCTTTCGCTCGTCTTCGATCATGGAGATTGCGCCGGTCATCCTAACCAGGCATTGCTGGTAAGACTGATCGGACTGGCCGGCGGTGATGCGCAATACAGGGCTATCCACAACGACCTTCCCACCGAAGTCCAGGGTGGCGGCCGAAGTATCAGCGTAGCTGCAGCCAACCAGGGCAACCTGGACTACAACTCGCTGGGCACGGAACTTGCGCCAGGGAGTATCCATCCGGGCAGCGTCAGCGGGCTGCCTCATTTGAAGCTGACGCCGGAGGGTGGTCCACAATGCGCAGCCTTGCTTACGAGCGAGGAACGAAGTGTCCGGCTCGAGGGTGGCACCGAACTGATCATGACCATGCAGCAGCTTGACCCGCCGTAGTCTATTCATGAACAGGGAGCTCATTCAGGGACTTCGATGGTCGCTTGCGCTCCTGCTGATTGCATCGTGCTGTCTGCATCCCGAGGCATTGCGTGCGCAGGCGATGGGACAAACAGGCGGAGCAAGCACGGGCACCGTTCATCCACCGGTATACGATGCACAGCATCGCCCCATTACCGAAGGTGGCTTCGTCGATCATGGGTTGATTGTTTTTGAGGATGTGACCAAGCAGGCCGGACTCGCTGACTGGAAACACCAGGTTGGTGACGGTTCAACGTCTTACATCATAGAGTCGCTTGGGAGCGGCGTGGCCCTGCTGGATTTCGATCAGGATGGATGGATCGATATCTACCTCGTGAATGCAATGACGTACGCCGCACTCGCAGGAACAGCGGAAGCACCACACGCTGCACTCTTTCATAATAATCACGACGGGACTTTCACAGACGTCACTAAACACGCTGGAGTCGCGAATGACCGGTGGGGCGTTGGTGCGATCGCTGGTGACTACGACAACGACGGCTGGCCTGATCTGTATGTCACCAATGCAGGAAAAAATCGCCTGTACCACAACAATCACGATGGGACCTTCACGGATGTGGCCGAGCATGCCGGGGTTGCGCTCGGCAGCTGGTCCACTGGCGCCACTTTCGGGGACTATGACGGTGACGGGAGGCTGGATCTATTTGTGCCTGGCTACACTGCCTACGATTTTGCGAATCCACCCAAGGTGGATTCAGATGTCGTGGTCTCAAATACATGCAAATTCCGCGGTGTAAATACTTTCTGTGGTCCTCGTGGCTTGAAGGGTGAGCATGATCATCTGTTTCATAACAATGGAGACGGAACTTTCCGGGATGTAAGTGAGGCAGCCGGCGTCTCCGACAAGCCAGGCTACTATGGACTGGTCTCGCTCTTTGTTGATCTTGACGATGATGGCCATCTGGACCTGCTGGTCGGAAATGACTCTACTCCCAACTATCTCTACCGCAACAAGGGCGATGGCTCGTTCGAGGACGACAGCTTTGAATCCGGATACGGGGTAGATGGTGAAGGTCGGGAGACAGCGACGATGGGCATAGCCGTGGGCAGCTATGACAACTCCGGAAGACTAAGTATTCTCGACACCGACTTTTCGGACGACTACAAGGTTCTCTATCATAATGACGGCAAGCTCAGCTTTACTGACGTGAGCTCAGCCGCGGGGATTGCTGATCTAAGTTTGCCCTACCTGGGATGGGGCGACGCGTTCCTGGACTTCGACCTGGATGGCTGGGCAGATCTCTTTATGGCGAATGGCCATGTGTATCCGCAGGCGGATCATCATGACTGGGGAACGAGCTTCGCACAAAAACCGCTTCTATTCAGAAACGAGAACGGCTCCAGATTTTCCCTGGTACCCGCAGTCAAGGGTACGGGATTGGCGACCGTCCTGACTGCTCGCGGCGCGGCGTTTGGAGACCTGTTTAATGACGGACACACCGATGTCGTCATTAATAATCTTGCCGGACCACCTACGGTTCTCCGCAACATACTGAACACGGGTCACCACTGGATTGAATTCAAACTTGTCGGCGGCGATAAAATGCCGAAAGATGCAATCGGCACGAAAGTCTTCGTAACCGCGAATCACATGCGACAAAGGCGTGATGTCCTCAGCGGAGGCAGCTTTGCTTCTTCCGGCGATCCTCGCCTGCTCTTCGGCATAGGAAACGCGACTGCGATCGACCTGGTTGAGATCTATTGGGGAGATGGAAAAATCCAGAAGCTGAACGTGAGTAAAGTAGATGCTATTTACACAGTGGATCAACTTCATGGTGTTACCGATATTTACCAGCCGAAGTTGAAGAGCAAACCTTGACTTCATGAAGGCAGCA
Source organism: Acidobacteriaceae bacterium (assembly GCA_963692885.1). GTDB lineage: Bacteria > Acidobacteriota > Terriglobia > Terriglobales > Acidobacteriaceae. Next base: position 3,078,799 of record OY843586.1, on the reverse strand, counting down.
TAGGCCGCGCTTAGTTTCCAGCCGCTTGATGGAATCATGCCGATGCCGCGCCAGGTGCGATCAGAGACTTCGAATACTTCAGCCAGAAGTTTTTGCGCGGGCTGGTTACCTTCGAAACAGACCGCCCGCTCATAGGCATTGTCGACCTGTGGTGTGCCAGCCTCTAGCAATATGACTGTGCGGCGAATGCCTTCAAGCAGGTCCAGTGGTTCAAACCCGGTTATGACAGTCGAAACTGCATAGCGATCGACAAGCGAGTGATATTGCCAGTAGCCCATAACGCTGCAGACGTGACCTGCGGCGAGAAAAGCCTGTACGCGACAAGTGGACGACTGCAGGAACACGTCGGCGATATGGAAAACCTGTGCGCCCACGACTTTTTTTAAAGAATCGATGACACACTTCAAAGCGATCCCTGAAGTGCAGCCTGACATCATCGCGCACGACCTGCATCCCGGCTATCTTTCGACGCAACGGGCAAGCAACAGCAGATTGACCACGCGAGTGTGCGTCTGGTGGGCGTTCAACATCATCACGCGCACGTGGCCAGCTGCATGGCGGAGCAGGCTTGCAGGATCAGTTGTGGGCGTTGCCCTTGACGGAACCGGTTTTGGCCTGGACGGACATACCTGGGGCGGCGAGATACTTGTTGCGGACCTGCAGGACTTCACGCGAGTGACCCATCTTGCGTACATTGAGCAGTCCGTTCGCGAAGAAGGTCCCCGGTCGTGTAGTGGGTTGGCAAGCGACACCCGCCTGGATGCGGGCGGCGGGGCGATAGGCATGGGGTACACGGCATCTACATTTCGGAGGTTCATACGCTGGCCTGGCTGCGCCTAGGGAAAAGCGCAAGGGCTCAGGGTGTTGCGTTGATCAAGGGCAAAGGTCGGCTCCAACCAGTGATCTCGTTCAATCTTTCCTCCGCCACCTGAACCAGTCAACCCGGCCGGCCCTTGCTGCGTCATCATCAGCCCTGCCGGGATTCAACGCAATCTCATCGAGCCTCTCGGAGAGATTCCGTTGGCCACCTTCGATAAGTTCAGCTTGCAGCTTCATCTCAACAAGCTGGCTACAACACGATCCAAGGACAGAGTGCTCCAGATGCGTGCTTACCTTCGGGACATCTTTGCCGAGGCAGTCGATCAGGACTTCCCTTCAAAAGATCCTGCGCGTAAAGTGAAGGTTCCGACGCAATTGCGAGAGACCGACACGACGACTCTGATCTGGGATCAACTCCGCCTCGTTCTCATGGAGCTTGATCTGCGGGATCGTATCCTGCTTGAGCTGGACATGACCAATGCTCTTCGACCGAGCGAACTGCTCGCCTTTCGGTGGAAGTGCTTCGACTACGAAGCCTCTTCGTTGAAGATCATAGAAACCGTCTACAAGGGCCAGATCCGTCCTTGGGGGGAAGACCAGAAAGAGCCTCACGGTCATTCACATCCTGAGTGATCTCTCAGACGATCTGAAGCAGTGGCGGCAACTATGCCCTGACTCGTCGCCTGATGCATTTATGTTTGCGAACCAAGCGGGAGGCTTTTTGGATACGGACAACTTCCGCAAGCGAGTGCTTCATAAACTGGCTCGTCATCTAAAACTGCCCAAGTTTACGTTTCAGGTCATCCGCAGAACGATTGCAATGCTGGCCCAGAAGAAGGGCACAGTGAAGGACGTTCAAGGATTGATGCAAGCATTCCCGGACCGCCGCGACCACGGATGTCTACATGCAGGAGAGCCGCGAGAGTGTTCAGTCCACTGTCAATTCCATCAATGAGGAGTTGCGACGAACGCCCACAAAAGAACATCGCCAGGCGGCAACAGTTCTGCCGGCGGCGTCGGGGGCAGGTCGTGGCAAATCCAATCGTGGAGCGGTGTCTGCAAAGGCGTTTGGAAATTTCACACCAAATGACACCAAAAGCTCCCAGAGGGAGGTAGCTCTGGCTCGCTAATCCACTCATTTGTACGGGGGTTGTTTGGTGGACCTGACCGGGATCGAACCGGTGACCTCTTCCATGCCATGTTACGGGTGCCACCCTAAGTTATTGACGGAACAGCACTTATGAGTCGGTAAAACCGGCAAAACCGGCCTAATCGGCAGTATTTGCTACCAAAATGCTACCAAAATCCATCATCGGGCGATCGGGCTGCGCCGTGGGCGGACAGCCCGATTGATGTTTCTCACCAGAAGATTTCTGTGGATCGAGTTTAGGATTCAGCCTCTATGTGCGTTCAAGACGCACGAAAGCTCATGTCTATAAACTTGACTTTTGGTTTATGCATGGCTGACTATGTGCGTCATGGACGCACATAGATCATCTCGGCTAAACCGACTGCTTCTGAGCTTACCAGAGAGGTTCTTAGCGGATAGCGCCTGGCTTCAGGACCAAGGGCTCTCTCGCTCGTCGATACGAGACTACGTGCAACGCGGCTGGCTCGAGAGGATAGCCCCCCGCGTGTACCGGCGTCCAAGCCAACTTAACAAGGCCATGTTGCGGTGGGATGTTGTCGTGCTTTCCCTCCAGCAAATCATGCACAAACCAGTTCACGTCGGCGGACGAACGGCGGTCGAATTGTCTGGGTATGCTCATTATGTTGAGGCCGACACTCCACATGTCTACCTATACGGATCTGGTCTCCCTTCATGGCTCGCCGAGCTACCAATAACGGCCAAGTTTGAAACCCGCTCTTTGGGACTGTTTGCGAACTCTGATATTGGAGTTGAAGCGAGGCGTTACGACCTGCGTTCTGGTGGAACATCAGCATCGCCGGAAGGCGCCGAGTCGAGGAGTCCATGGGAATGGTCGCTGACCACATCTGCTCCTGAACGGGCGATCCTGGAGATGATGGATGAACTCCCGCATCGCGAGAGCTTTCATCAAGTCGATGTCGTCATGGAAGGTTTGGCCAATCTCCGTCCTCAACTGCTGGGGAGGCTTCTGCGGGAATGCAGGAGTGTGAAGGTAAAGCGGCTCTTCCTCTGGTACGCGGACAGACATGGACATGCTTGGTTCAAACATCTGGATCTGTCTGCCGTCGATCTCGGGAAAGGAAAGCGTCAACTGGTTCGCAAGGGCCATTTCGACGCGCGCTATCAGATCACGCTTCCCATGGAACTTTTCAGCGCTGGAGACAGCAACGATGGCAAGTGAGATGTTCGAGGCACAGGTTGCCCTACTCGTCCGTGTATTGCCATACGTGGCGACCGAGGCTTGCTTTGCTCTCAAGGGCGGCACAGCAATCAATCTTTTCGTCCGAGACCTGCCTCGTCTTTCGGTGGACATCGATCTGGTTTATCTGCCGATTGAGGACCGAGAGAAATCGCTTAACGGGATACGATCTGCGCTGAGTCATATTGCCCAGAAGATTCGTAAAGCGATCCCAGATAGCATCGTCACCGACAGCGCCAACGCAGGCGGAACCCTCGTCCTTGTTCGTCAAAGAAACGCTCAAATCAAAATCGAAGTCACTCCCGTACTTCGGGGCACTGTCCATCCCACAGAGTTAAAGACAGTCCGGCCCATCGTAGAAGAACAATTCGGCTTCGCAGAGATCGAAATCGTCTCGTTTGCCGACCTCTACGCAGGGAAACTGGTTGCTGCACTTGACCGGCAGCATCCTCGCGATCTGTTCGATGTCCAGCACCTGCTTGCCAATGAAGGGATCGATAAAACTCTTTACCAAACGTTTCTCGCATACATTCTGAGCCACAATCGTCCAGCGCACGAACTCCTGCAACCCCGCTTGAAGGACATACGGCAAGCCTTCGAGAGAGAGTTTGCCGGAATGACGGTTAGCGAAACTTCACTGGACATGCTCCTCGAAACTCGAAAGCACTTGGTCGCGGAGATTCACTCTCGCCTGGATGAAACCTCCAAGCTTTTTCTGCGGTCTTTTCATACGCTCAGACCAGATTGGGACTTCATAAACTCACCGAATATTCGCAATCTTCCGGCGATTCGATGGAAGCTAATGAATCTGGAACGATTGCGAACTGAGAATCCAGAAAAGTATCAGGCAATGCTTCAAGAGCTTGATGCGGCATTATCTTGAGCCGATCCCAACTCAAAGATTTCGCAGACCACGTCTGCGAAATTTGTTCCGCTCAGTGGAGGTAGGCCCTCGGTCCCAGCGGATTTGCCTGAGCAGGTTCAGCATTGGTCCGGTCCGTGCCAGCCTTTTCAGGGCCCCCTACCAATGGACCTAAGTGGCTTAGAATCAGCGGAAGTGATTAATACGAAAGGTGTTAGAGCAGCACCTATTTAGGATTGTTTGGGATCATTTAGGATGGTTTCCTCCCCAGGTTGTTCCCGTATTGTTCCCGTGGGCTTGATTATTATCTGATTTCAGCGTCTTCCATCAACTATCATTTTGCCGCATATACCAACCGTTGTTGACCCTCGGGGCAACAACGGTTGAGTCAATACCGGCACGGCTGCTAGCGCATCTACTACTAAGCTGCACGACATCGCGAGTATGGACTTCGAGCCCTAGCCCGATCCGCCGATTTCTCGCTCCTCTCACTACAGCCGAGCCGTATCAGGGCCCTTGGCCTTGAAAGTCGTCAGATCTATCGTGAACGAAAAATCTAAGCCAACACGACGGATAGTGATCTCACCAGTAGGTTCGGTGGCGGTAGTGCCAATGGCTACATTGTCGTCTCCATTTGAGATGGTGGTGTCGTAGACGGTGATCTTGATGTCGCGGAGGTCAAAGCCGTCCGTATTGGGAACATTCCACGGAGCCATGGCATATACTCTCTGAATTTCTTCCGCACCAGCACCTTGGCCGCTTCACCCAGTGCGACCAGATGAAACGTTGTCTTGCCAAGATCGATGTCCACCGAAACTTCCATTCGCGTGATGCAGGACCAAGGGCCACGTGATGTAGGACCAAGGTCCAATAGACACACACCGCTGAGGCTATGTAATCTTCCCAGACAAAGGACAGCCGATTGGAACACCGGATCACAATCGTCGACGACGAAGGGGAGGTCCGCAGTGCGCTTCGGCGTTTGTTCAAAGTGGCCGGCATGAAGACACAGAGTTACGCATCGGCGGAGGATTTTCTGAACGCATCTTCCGGACGCCGTTGTGATTGTCTAATCCTTGATCATGGGCTCCCAGGAATGACTGGCCTGGAACTGCAGAGTCGCCTGGCTGCCACCCATCCTCGACTTCCCGTCATTTTTGTCTCAGCTCACGACGATGCCCACACAAGAGCGCAGGCCATGCAGGCAGGTGCGCTCGCTTTCTTCGGGAAGCCGTTCAGTGACGAGGGTTTGCTGCGAATAGTTCAAACAGCACTGCAGTTGGCCGGATACTAGGAACCGGATCGGGACAATGGTACGAGCACATCGTTTAAGCACATCGTCGGGTTACAGCGCAGCGATCTCACATAAGGCGAACGAGTGCCCGAGAGTGGAACCGCCTTCCTTAGGCTGTGCTGTTCGCGGTGCGAATCATCCATTCGCCCGAAACGGTCTTCCGCGCTGTAGTACGCTGCCGGCCGTCTTGCCTTCGAGCAGCTGCGCTGGCCAGTCCATTTCAGGGCTCCCATCGCACGGCGATCTTCATTACTCTGAGATCTCTCCGTCGCAGATATTTGGGCACCACGCAAGTGCAGCACCCAGAGAAGAACAGCATTCGCACGGTTCGATGGCTTAGAGGGGAGGAGATCGTGGCTCCGCTAAACGCACAACTCTTTGCAGAAGACTCCATCCTGTACCTGAGAGATGTCGTCCTTTCGCAAAGCGATGCTCCTCAGACATTTCGGGAGAAACTGGCAAGAGTCATCCTGGACGAGATGTATCAGTTCATTGGCCTGCTCGACGTCAACGGCATGACGCTCGAGATCAACCGCGCCGCTCTGGAAGGTGCGGGAACCCAGCTGAACGACATTCAGGGCCGTCCATTCTGGGAAGCACGCTGGTGGCAGGTCTGCAGTGAAACGAAGGAAAAGCAGCGTGAGTTATGCGGAAGAGCGGCACGCGGCGAGTTTGTCCGCTGCGACATCGAGATCTATGGACGGTCTGCCGGCGAAGATACGATCGTTATCGACTTCTCGCTGATGCCGGTCCGCGATCAGCTGGGCAGAATTGTGTTCCTGCTGGCCGAAGGCCGCAACATCACCGAAAAAAAAGCGGCCGAAGCAGAACTGGCGCGGAAGAATAAGGAGCTCGAGCGGCTTCTCGATCAAGTTCGCCAGCTCGATCAGTTGAAGAGCGACCTATTCGCGAATGTCAGCCATGAATTGCGCACGCCTCTTGCGCTCATCCTCGGGCCGGCCGAGTCAATGCTTGCTGCCGGCGAGAATCTTAGCGAAGTGCAGCGGCGCGATCTGGGCGTGATCCGGCACAATGCCGCAACGCTGCTCAAACATGTCAACGACCTGCTCGATCTTTCGAAGCTCGACGCCGGCAGGATGACGATGGATTACGTTGACATAGATCTTTCGTGGCTGGTGCGCACTGTGGCGGCGCACTTCGATGCTCTGGCTCCACAGCGGACAATTTCCTATGTTATCGTGACGCCCGATGTCGTTCGTGCAGAGATCGATGCAGAAAAGCTGGAAAGGGTACTTCTCAACCTGCTCTCCAATGCTTTCAAGTTCACACCCAGCGGCGGACGTATCCGGTGCACGCTTGCAGTCAAAAACGAAGGCTTCGTGCTGACCGTGCAAGACAGCGGACCGGGGATTCCGCCCGCAATGCGCGACAAACTCTTCGAACGTTTCCGCCAGGCACAGGCCGGAACTACTCGCGAATTCAGCGGGACGGGCCTGGGTCTGTCCATCGCCAAAGAATTTGTGGAACTGCACGGCGGGACGATCGCCATCTCGGACGCGCCAGTCGGAGGAACCATGGTGCAGGTCGAGATTCCGCTCCGTGCTCCTCGTGGTTCGGTCGTCAGAACCGCAAGCGATAACGAATCGGTGTCCGCAGTCTCGATGATCACAAGCACAACCGTGGAAGAACTGCGGCGCGACCGGGTGCAGAACCCGCTACCTGCTCATGCGGCAGGAACTCCCACTGTGCTGGTGGTGGAAGACCATCCGGAGATGCGCCGCTTCATTGCAGAAACCCTGTCTAGCGACTATCGAGTGATCGAAGCCGCGGATGGCGCCGAGGGTCTGGCCAAGGCTATCGCTGAAAGGCCCGATCTGGTAGTTACGGATCTCATGATGCCAAAACTGGGCGGGGATGAGTTTGTGAAGCATCTGCGCGCACGTCATAGACTGCCACAACCGCCAGTGCTGGTGCTTTCCGCCAAGGCGGATGACGCGCTGCGCCTCAGACTGCTAGCGGAGTCAGTGCAGGACTACCTCGTGAAGCCATTTTTCGCGGCCGAACTGCAGGCGAGGGTTCGGAACCTCGTCACGATCAAACGGACTAAAGATCTTCTCCAGGAAGAACTCGCCAGTCAAGGTGAGGACCTGGCTCTTCTGACGCGAGAGCTGATCGTGAGCAAGCGTCTGATTGAGGAGAACCTGGAAGCGCAGCGCCAATTCACCGCTCTTGTGAAAAACAGCCGCGATTTCATCGGCTTCACTTCCCGAGATGGACGGACGATCTTCGTCAATCCGGCCGGCAGGGAACTGGTTGGGCTGAGCGAAGAAGAGGTCCAGCAAAAATCTCCGCTCGACTACGTGATTGAAGAAGACCACGATCTCGCTCTCACAGGCATCGCAGCGGCTACTGAAAGAGGCAATTGGGAGGGCGAGATGCGCTTTCGTCACTTCGGATCGGGCGCTGTGATCCCTATGTACCAGACCATCTTCGTCGTCGATCCTGTGGAGAGCGGCGGAAAGATCGGTCTAGCGACCATCAGCCGCGACATCCGGGAGCGCAAGCGCGTTGAAGAAGGTCTGCGTGAAGCTCATGCGGAGCTGGCTCGCGTCTCTCGGATTGCTTCCATGGGAGAACTAAGCGCTTCCATCGCACACGAGGTCAATCAACCGCTGACTGCGGTCGTCGCCAACGCCAATGCATGCGCAAGGATGCTGAATGCCCAGCCTCTCGACATGGAAGAGCTTCGCGTTGCCATCGGTGATATAGCAGCCTCCGGTAAAAGAGCCTCGGAAATCATCGAGCGCATCCGGAATCAGGTGAAGAAGTCCGATTCCGGCAGGCACAAGCTCGATATTAACGAGGTCATCGTGGAGGTCATGTCGCTTATACGAGGCGAAGTCGACCGGCACCAGGCGAAACTCGAAACACACCTCGAAGACAACCTTCCTGTGATCCTCGGCGACCGTGTGGAACTGCAGCAGGTCTTAATCAACCTCCTGATGAATGGCATAGAGGCCATGACAACGACGATGAACGGATCACGCGCGCTGACGGTACGCTCGCAATTGGCGTCGACGGGAGAAGTGGTCGTTGCTGTCCGCGACTGCGGACCAGGGTTCCCGGCCGATCAGATGGGCAAATTGTTCAACAGTTTTTTCACCACGAAGCCGGACGGGATGGGATTGGGCCTGCCCATCAGTCGCTCGATCATCGAGGCCCACGGTGGAAAGTTGTGGGCAACACTAAACCCCACAGGTGGCGCGACCTTTCTGTTTGCGCTGGCGTCGGCCACCTAGAGGTGCGCGGTGGAAAAGCTACATCCAATGGTCTATGACAGAAACGGCCATAGCCCGTCACAGCTAGAGCGGTAGGAATAAGCTGAAGACGGAACCATTTTGTTCGCGGGTATCGCTACTTCTGACTGCGATCCGGCCATCGGATTTGCTTAGGATATCCGCACAAATCCACAGCCCCATCCCGGTCCCAATAGCCTTCTTTGTCTCAAAGAACGGTTCAAATAGCCGGCTGCGTGTCTCTGCACTCATCCCGTCGCCTGTATCTGCAACCGTAACACGTAACCCTTGCCGATGCGTTACCCAATCAGTAGTCCTCCGAATCCTTAGCCGCAATTTACCTCCGGAAGGCATGGCATCGAGCGCATTGCCGATCAGGTTGACCATCACCTGCCGCAACTCACCCGGATGGCTATAGATGTTGGGCGCCGGCTCATAGTCTCGCGAAACTTCAACTCCCCGTGTTTCGCATCGATTGCGGTGTAGCGCTAGCGCATCATCAAGGATGGCAGCAAGGGAGAGCCATACTGGTTCTCCTTTTCTCCGGTAGAAACCGAGAGCCTGGGCCGAAATCTGGACGATGCGGGACAACTCGCGCTGGGCGGTTGCAAGGTACTGTTTCCCGTCCTTAGACAGTTCTTCGTGTTCCAGCAGAAATAGAAGATTCGTAACCGATGCCAGAGGGTTATTGATGTCGTGTGCGAGGCTGCTTGCCATGCGGCTGACCCCAGCAAGTTTTTCGCTTGTGCGTATCACCACTTCCTCATGCTTCCAGGCGGAAACATCTCGCGCAATCGTGACCGCCCCGATGAACTTACCCGCATAATCTCTTAAGCCAGAAATGGTCACGGAGACCGGAATCTCCTTGCCATCCTTGCAGCGCCGCATTGCTTCATAGTGATCGACGTGCTCCCCCCTCCGAATGCGATCAAGACTCTCAGCCATATCGTTCCCGCCTCTCTCAGTGACGAGGCGCGAAGTAGGCTGTCCCAGCATTTCCTGTGCGGTATATCCGAAGATCCATTCAGCTCCGTTATTCCAACTGTTCACCGTGCCTTCGATCGTATTGCTGATGATTGCGTCTTCGGAATCCGTAATCATGGCAGCGTAGTGTTGCAGTATTTCAAGCCCGCTTCTTGAGACAAGAATTTCCTCAGGAGTGCGCAAATGATGCTGCTGAGACCTGGTGTGATCGACAAGCATGAGATGCGGGCTCCTCGAGGGCCAACCATTTGGGATGGAAATCTGGGTTAGTGAATCAGCACTTAAAGTGACATGCGAGAGTCAGACCTGTCCAAAACACGTTAGTCCTACTCTGCCGGCTCTTTACGTGCGTTGCTCTGCTTTCTAAGTGGAGCCCTATTACCCTTCACGCGACCGCGAGTGGATCGATATGCACCAAACCGCGTCTCATGGCTACATTGATCGCTTCTGTGCGCCCGGTAACCTTGAGCTTTTCCAGAATGTGTGTGACGTGCACCTTGACAGTCGCTTCGCTGATGTCGAGCAAGGTCCCGATCTCTTTGTTGCATTTGCCGCTGGTCAACGCGCGAATCACTTCCAGTTCTCTTGCCGTCAATGCTCTGTCAGCGACTCGCTTTCCTAGCATTGCCGCTACCCCGGGTGGAATCCATCTGTTTCCCCGCGCCACGGCACGGATACACTCGACCACTTCGTTCAGCGGCGTCTCCTTGAGCAGGTATCCAAAAGCGCCTGCTTTTACGGCGCGATAGATATCTTCTTCACCCCTACAGGTGGTGAAGATGACAAGACGTGCAGCGGGCAATTTCTCGCAGATGGACATTACCACCTCCACTCCATCCATCATCGGCAGTCTCAATTCAACCAGCGCAATATCGGGAGAATGTACGAGGAATTTCTCTACCGCTTCCAACCCATTGGCCGCCTCGGCAACGACGCGCATGTCCGATCTGCGGTTAATCATTGTGGTCAATCCCTCACGCACCACCGGATGATCGTCTGCGATCAATACCGTGTATGGCTCAAACAGAGATACGGACGTGCCCGCCGTATCACGCGTGATTAGCTGGGTGGTCTTCATCTCAATCTCCTTGAGTGCCAATACCGCACTTTGCGGGCCGTGTTACTAAGACAAGTAGCGAAAGTGGCATATAAAAGGGAGAGCCAGAAACGTCGCACCTGTGACAATGTAGATGTCCGCCTCAAATGTGCCGGGTTCGCGGAGCCATTTGCTTCTCTTGCCTTTGCATGTAAGGAAAATAACTCCGCTACTTCGGTGTGTCTATTGGACCTTGGTCCCAGAAGCTTAAGATCAATCTGACAGCACCCCCAGCTTCGCGGCCATTTGGATCAAATCAGCCAGAGATTCAGCTTTCATTTTCTGCATCACCTGGCCGCGATGCACCTTGATCGTTTTTTCACTTGTCCCGAGTTGGCCGGCAATCTGCTTATTTAGGAAACCGCTAGTGACCAGAGGAAACACTTCCCGCTCGCGCGGGGTCAATGATGCATAGCGCTTTTGCAATACGAGCATGATCGCGTTAAGTTGCCTTATGATCCGGCTCTGTTTGATCGCACGCTCGATTGCTTCCAGCAGGTCTTGTTCGCGAAAGGGCTTGGTAAGGAATTCGACCGCACCCGCCTTCATAGCTCGAACCGACATTGGGATGTCGCCGTGGCCGGTGATGAAAATGACGGGGAGATCAGTATTCGAAGCTGTAAGTTCTTGTTGAAGATCAAGTCCGCTCAATCCAGGAAGGCGGACGTCCAGTATTAGACATTCTGGGGCCTCCGGACGTTCGCTGCACAGGAATTCCTGTGCTGAAGTGTACGTTCGGGTCTCGAGGCCCACCGATCGCAAGAGCCGCTTGACCGAGATAATCACCGCGGGCTCATCGTCCACGACATGCACGATGGGAGGAGTATCGTTCATGGCTGACCCCCACGCGATAGCGGTAAAGAAGAGTGAAAGGCCGTCCCTTGAGCTGCAGCATTAGGACTGGCCCAAAGGCGGCCACTGTGAGCCGAAAGCGTTCGAATGATAAGCAGGGTTTCTGGCCGATATAATCGGACGACTATTGCTGTGCTTCCGTCACGTCAGAATATAAGCTTTATTTCGCCACCCAGACAGATATTAATGGGTTAGGCTTCATCGACCCTTCATTTTCAAGGAAGTCCACCCCAACGAGACATCATCTCCCCGTATCATTCGGCCCGCGCAACCTCGAAGCGTCCCTTGACCTGTCCTTCGACTGTTGGCAACAAATTTAAATTGTCACGCTCCCGTTCTAAGTTTTAACGTTGCTCACTCTGTTCCGTGTCCCAAGGTCCCTGTCATGTCGAGCACAGGGTGATTGGAGCCTAAACGGAGAACGAAGCCCAGAGAACTAGGCTCGGCGACACGGTGAACGGCATTTTGTCTAATCCGCAAGTCGTATAACAGTGTCGGGTCTCTGGCGTAACACCCCCTAAGAACCTTCTCTGACCCAGTGTTCATCCTCACGATGGATTGCTCCACTAAACAGCGCCCGCTAATATCCCTCAATGGACAGAACGCTTCCTCAGTTTAGCGAGCGCCGAGCACAGATGAGTGACTTCATCTCCTGACCCAGACTGAGGTAGAGAAATCAGTTCGCGTGAAGCTATGACTGAGAACTTACTGTAGACATCGAATTTCTAATTCGGCTGCCGGCATCGCCATCGGCTGGTTTGTTAGTGAGGGATGCCGGGCATTGCGGCGCCTGCATCGGGAACCAACGGCCTGCATGGCGATTCCAGCCATAGACACGGCTCAACAGAGGAGGAAGAACAATGAAAGCAGTCGTTTACAACGGACCCCGCGACGTCAGCGTAAAGAATGTTCCTGACGCCAAGATTGAGCAACCCAACGATGTCGTCGTTAAAATCACAACGACCAATATTTGCGGCTCCGACCTGCATATGTATGAGGGCCGGACCGATTTCGCACCAGGAGGCGTCTTCGGTCACGAGAACACCGGTGAAGTCGTCGAGGTAGGTTCTGGAATCAGCCGCATCAAAAAAGGTGACTGGGTGAGCCTGCCATTCAACATCGGTTGCGGCTTCTGCAAAAACTGTGAAGCGGGCCTTACCGCCTATTGCCTCACTGTCTTTCCGGGAGCGGCCGGGGCTGCTTATGGCTTTGCTGGCATGGGGCCTTTTCGGGGCGGACAAGCGGAATACCTCCGCGTCCCTTACGGCGACTTCAACTGCCTGCGCCTTCCGGAGGACGCCAAAGAAAAACAGGACGATTATGCAATGCTGTCCGATATCTTTCCTACCGGGTGGCACTGCACGCGCCTGGCAGGTCTACAACCCGGAGAGTCTGTTGTGATTTATGGGGCGGGCCCGGTTGGTTTGATGGCCGCCCTGTCTGCGATGATCCAGGGCGCAAGCAAGGTGATGGTCGTCGATCACCATGCCGACAGGCTTGCCCTGGCGGAGAAGATCAGTTGCATTCCCATCGACGACTCGAAAGCCTCCCCAGTGGAACAGGTGTTGGCGCAGACGCAGGGACTGGGCGCCGACAGAGGATGTGAGTGCGTGGGCTACCAATGTCACGAGCCAAAGGGCCGCGAGGTACCCAATCTCACCATGAATAACCTTGTGGCCTCTGTACGCTTCACCGGTGGAATCGGTGTAGTAGGCATCTTTCTGCCCGCGGATCCCGGCGGTGCCGACCAGCTTGCCAAAAAAGGTGAAATCGCTTTTGACATGGGACTCTTCTGGTTCAAAGGGCAGTCGATTGGTACTGGGCAGGCCAACATCAAGCATTACAACCGGCACCTGCGCAATCTGATTCACATGGGCCGGGCAAAACCATCCTGGATCGTTTCGCATCGACTACCTCTCGACCAGGCACCCAATGCCTACAAACATTTCGACGCGCGCGACGGTGGGTGGACGAAAGTTCTACTCAAACCTGCTGCCTGACTCACTGAGCCAGTGACCATCGTTAGGGCGCAATGGCGGCTAAGAGGTGGGAGCGGCACTCGTTTCGACTTCTTTACCAAATGTCGCATGGAAACATGAGGAGAAAGGGAATGGAAGAGCTAAAAGGACTAAAAATCGCAATCTTGGTCGACGATGGCTTCGAGGAAGTTGAGCTGGTCGAGCCCAGAAAGGCCCTTGATCAAGCCGGCGCAGACACGAAGATTGTCTCACCCAGGAGCGAGCAGGTCCGCGCCTGGAAGTTTACCGAGTGGGGAGACACCTTGCCCGTGGATGTGCCACTTGATAAGGCCGATGCATCGAAGTTCGATGCATTGCTTTTACCGGGTGGCGTAGCGAACCCGGACGCACTTCGAATACAACCGAAGGCGGTGGCGTTCGTAAAGGCCTTTTTCGATGCAAACAAACCAGTGGCGGTGATCTGCCACGGTCCGTGGACAATTATCGAAGCAGGTGTCGCGCGAGGCCGGCAAATCGCTTCATGGCCTTCACTTAAGACTGATCTCCGGAACGCCGGCGCCGAGTGGGTGGATCAGCAGGTCGTGGTCGATGGCAATCTCGTTTCGAGCCGAATGCCCGAGGACATTCCAGCTTTCAATCCAAAGGTAATTGATCTCTTCAAGCAAGGACGGAGAGCGCTTCCTGCAGCCTAGAACATCTCTGCAGTGCGGTTGGCGCGTGCGAGGGAAATATGGAACGTCGTCAGTTTGGTTCCATGAAACGTGAGGTCTCCCTAATCGGCCAGGGGACCTGGTATATCGAGGATAAGGACCGTAATTCCGCGATTGCTGCTTTGCGTCGGGGCCTCGACCTTGGCCTGAATCACATCGATACCGCAGAGATGTACGGCTCGGGAGCGGCCGAAGAATTAATAGGCGAGGCGATTGAGGGACGGCGCGAAGAGGTTTTCTTGGTCTCCAAGGTTCTTCCACAGCACGCTTCTCGCAGCGGAACGATCAAGGCTTGCGAGGCATCGCTCGCGCGTCTTGGGACAGATCGGCTGGATGCGTATCTCCTTCACTGGCGGGGCAGCCATCCTTTAGTAGAGACGATCGCCGCATTCGAGGAGCTCCGGAAAAAGGGAAAGATCCTGGCGTGGGGAGTCAGTAATTTCGACGTGCCCGATTTAGAAGAAGCATGGAGGATCGCGGACCCCGGTCATCTTGTCTGCAACCAGGTTCTCTATCACCTGGAAGAACGCGCGATTGAACATGCTGTCATTCCCTGGTGCGAGAAGCACAAGGTCGCGGTGGTTGCTTATAGCCCTTACGGCCACGGCGATTTTCCGGGGCCGGGCACCAGGGGCGGCCGTGTGCTGAAGCAGATCGCGGAAGAGCAGCATGTAACGCCTCGTCAGGTCGCACTTCAGTTCTTGTTGAGCCGCCCAGGCTTGTTTGCAATTCCCAAGGCTTCCACCCCGGAGCACGTAGAGGAAAACGCAGGAGCCGACGACTTTCAGTTGTCGATTGCAGACATCGAGCAAATCGATAAAGGGTTTCCGCGTGGCCCACGCCCGAATCATCTGCCTACCTTGTAGCAAAAATTAGTCGGCCCGCAGTGAAGACTTGAATTCAACCGCACGAAGCAAGAACCACAAATCGAAGGAGAAAACGATGACAAATGTTGCTCTACTCATTCGCTTCGAAGCAAAGCCGGGAAAAGAGCAGGAAGTCGCTCAGTTTCTGCGTGGAGCATTACCGTTGGCACAAGCCGAACCGGGCACCACGGCTTGGTTCGGGATCCAGATAGGGCCATCTACCTTTGGCATATTCGACGCGTTCCCTGATGAATCGGGGAGGCAGGCGCATCTTGCCGGAAAAATCGCGGCGGCGCTGGTAGCGAAGGCTCCTGACCTTCTTGCCCATCCGCCCAGTATCGAAAAAGTCGATGTGCTGGCAGTGAAACTTCCGGGATGAAAATGCCATGTCGATCACTTCACTGTGCATTGCAGAAACGACGGTTGCTCTGCCGCAAGCCTCTACGGAACATCTCTTTCAACCGGTTCGAATTGGACGATATACCCTTCCGCACCGGATTGTGATGGCGCCGCTCACTCGTTCTCGCTCTCGCCAGCCAGGCAACATTCCCTCCGCTCTCAATGCGTGCTATTACGCGCAGCGGGCCTCTGCCTCCCTCATCATTACGGAAGCAGCTCAGGTGTCTCTTCAGGGGCAAGGCTATGCCTGGACTCCGGGCATTCACAGCCCCGATCAGGTTGAGGGTTGGCGATTGGTCACCGAGGCGGTACACAAAGCAGGAGGCTTGATCTTCCTGCAGTTATGGCACGTTGGACGTATCTCTCATCCATCGCTTCAGCCCGATAGGATGCTGCCGGTCGCGCCCTCCGCCATCAAGCCCATTGGAGAGGCTTTTATCGAGGACGAAGACGGCGAAGGGGTGATGGCGCCGTTCGTAACGCCCCGCGCTTTGCAAACCGAAGAGCTGCCTTACCTAGTTCGGCAGTACGTGCGCGGAGCCAGGAACGCACTCGAAGCCGGGTTCGATGGCATAGAAGTTCACGCGGCCAACGGCTATTTGCTCGACCAGTTTCTCAACTCCAGTACCAACCGGAGAGAGGACGAGTATGGCGGATCGATCGAGAATCGAGTGAGACTTCTGCTCAATGTGGTCGAAGCAGTGAGTGACATTTGGGACGCCGACCGCGTAGGCGTGCGGCTTTCTCCGATGGGAATATTGAATGACATCGGTGATCAGGACCCCGAAAAGACCTTTAGCTGTGTTGCCAAAAAGCTGAATGACTGCGGGCTTGCGTATCTGCATATCGTCAATCCGTACATCGCGGCGACGGAACAAAGAAGGGAACAGGAACCTCGCGCACTGCGCATGCTCGACCTGATTCGAAAGAAGTACAAAGGTAATCTCATTGTCGGAGGCGGCTTCGATCACGATAGCGCAGAGCGCTGGCTAAGGGACGGCAGAGCGGATCTGATCGCATTCGGACGCAAGTTTCTCGCGAATCCGGATCTGCCGAAACGATTTCGTGAGGGTGCCCTTCTGAATGCTGACGATCCCTCCACCTATTACGGCGGAGGGGCCGTTGGGTATATCGATTACCTGAGTCTCGCCCAGGAGAGAGGCGAAGAACCAAAACCTTGGGTGGACGAGAGATGGCGTTGACAGCGCTTCCTCTGCCTGGGTGGAAAACTCCGGTAGTGGACGACAAACAACTTCGGCTGGATCGAAAGGGCGTTCGGCATGACACGGTCTGATGCGGCAAATGGGAAGCTCAAACTGAAGCTTCTGGGGACACACGGCTCGCCTGCGTCCTATGCTCTGCGTGATTTTCTTCATCGAAGCGCTGTCCCGTTTGAATGGATTGAGCTAACAACCGATGAGCAGGCGCGCAAGTTAGCCCAGGTTGAGAATCTCCAGGATGTCCGCTTGCCGGTTTGTATCTTTCCTGACGGGACGCGGCAGGAGTGTCCCACCATCCGGCAAATCACTGAAAAGCTAGGCTGGTTTCGAAAATCTTCGAGCGCAGAATACGATCTCGCGATTCTGGGTGCGGGGCCCGCTGGCCTAAGTGCCGCGGTGTACGGTGCATCCGAGGGTCTTAGGACCTTACTCATTGAGCGCTCTGCCGTAGGCGGACAGGCGGGCACCAGCTCCAGGATTGAAAATTATCTAGGTTTTCCAGACGGGATCAACGGAGCCGACTTGGCCAAACGTGCACGCGAGCAGGCCAGCCGCTTCGGCGCAGAAATCCTGCTGTTGCGTGAAGGCGTGCGCGCTGAACTGCGGCCGGGACAGTCTATTGGCCACTTGGCGGATGGAACTAGCTTTGTGATGCATTCCGCGATCTGCGCCTCAGGCGTAGAATACCGTCGCCTGAACCTTTGGAACGAGGACCGCTTGCGGGGGGCCGGTGTCTACTACGGCGCCGGGACGAGTGAGGCGGAGCTCTGCACCGACACGGAAGTCTTCGTGGTGGGAGGCGGCAACTCCGCCGGTCAGGCTGCGATGCATTTTTCACGGTACGCCCGGAAAGTCTGCATCGTCATTCGAGCGGATGGCTTGAAGGAAACGCTCTCCCAGTATCTGGTCGATCGAATCCAGAATTCTCCGCGCATTGAGGTAAAACCACATACCGAAGTGAGCGAGTTGCACGGCACGAACCGGTTAGAAGCCATTACCCTCACGAATAATGTGACAGGTCAACAGCAGACGGTCGAGACGTGCTGGCTTTTCCTCTGTCTGGGCGGCAGCCCCAACACGGAGTGGGCTGGAGATGCCGGCCTTGTGCGCGACCAACAATCTTATCTGGTTACAGGTCCTGATTTGCGACAGCACACGGGCTTCGCCAGCACATGGCCGCTCGACCGCGAACCCTACTATCTGGAAACCAGCTTTCCCGGAATGTTCGCAGCCGGCGATGTTCGCCATGGCTCTATCAAACGGTGCGCCTCGGCTGTCGGCGAAGGCGCAATGGCTGTTACCTTTGTTCACCGCTATTTAGCCAGCCACTAAAGGAAAAAACTATGTCAGGCTGTTCCCATTTGGACCAGATTCGACCCGTATCCCCTCGTACTCCCGAAGGCTGCGAAGAGTGTTTAAAGACCGGGAGTTATTGGGTTCACCTTCGCTTATGCCTGGAGTGCGGCCACGTCGGCTGCTGCGACCAGTCTCCCGGTAAACATGCCACCAAACATTTCCATCACACCAGGCACCCCGTCATGCGGTCCTTCGAGCCCGGTGAGAGTTGGGGCTGGTGCTATGTTGACGATGTCATGCTGGATGACGTGGACCAATGGGTCCCGCATTACCACAGGCGGCCCAATCTATAAATTGACGGGCAAGTCTATAAGTCGACGTGCAGGACGATCTTTCCGACAACGTGTCCTTCTTCGATCCTGTGATGGGCTGCAACCACGTCGTCAAACGAAAATACGTGGGTCCTTAGTGGGAGGGTCCGTGTACCAATCGCCGCATTGAGCCTTTCGAAGGCCTCATGCGACATCGCACCATCGTATGCTGAAGCCGGATGGCCGTCGAGGTGTGGGGCGGGTTCAACTCCATTCGGAAAGGCAATCGGCGCTTTCGGCTTCAAGTGCGAAAGGAAGTACGTCAACGCGTCGCTGCTGGCCGTAATCAAAGCAGCATCGAAGCCGTCCTTTGCATCACGTCTGATCGCGCCCTCGCGTTGCGGGGAATTTGGATCGATTGTGTGCGCAGCTCCCAGCGTCCGAACATACTCCTGCGCGTCGGCCCGCGCCGTGCCTATGACCGTTGCCCCTTTCTCGCGGGCCAGCCAGACCGCGCATGAACCTACGCCGCCGCTCGCACCGAACACCAGGACCGTTTGTCCCTTTGTTGCTTTCAGGGTTTCCAGGCCGGACTGAGCTGTCAATGCAATGCAGGGCATCCCACCCGCGATCTTCATATCCAGGTGTGCGGGAACCGGAGCTACCCGGTCAGTCGGGACGCTGACATATTGCGCGTAGAATCCGCTGTTGCCGTTCTCGTAGCTGTACGAGTAGACGCGATCGCCCACGTGGAACTTTGTCACATGGCTTCCAACGGCAGCGATTGTTCCGCTCCCATCGGATCCCATGATTGTTCCCGGCTTCACTGCTCCCCAGGTTCCTGAGCGCTGCTGAGCGTCCCATATGCCCACACCCACATACTGCAGCGCGATAAGGACATGGTTCGGTGGCACTGAGGGTAGTGGCACTTCTTTGAGGTGAATGGCTTCAGGAGGCCCCGCCGCATCCACAACTGCAGCTGTCATAACTATCGGAAGGCTTGATAAAGTGGTCATGGCATAACTCCATTCCTAAGCGCCAGGTAGATAGCGCTGAGATCGTTTCCTCCGAAGGCGGGTTCGTCTTCCGCCCAGCTAGCGTCGATCTTGTTGAGGACAGGAAGCCGAGCACGCTCTTGTCCAGCCGCCGCGAGTGCAAGTTGAACATCCTTATGTGCCCAGCGAAGCGGGAATCCCGTTTCCGCGGTGCGACCTTCTTTTATCTTCTGCAGTTTAGCTACAGCCCACGACGGAACCAGGCGACCGCCTGAAACCAGTGACGCAAAACGCCCCATGACGATCCCGAGTGCATCACCTAGTATGGACACTTCCGCTACCCCTTCCATCATGACCGCTACCCAGGCGTTTAACAGGAGTTTCATGCGCGTTCCCTGTCTCACATCACCGAGCCAATGTGTATGTGCGGCGACTGCATCGAAGAATGGCTGTGCGGTCGCGTCCACGCGACCTTGGTCTCGCGGATTGTGCAATCTGGATCCCGGGGGCAGCAAAACTGGAGGCGCGTTCGGGCCACCGATCCCAGGCCGTCGTATCCAAACCGCCGCGAGCAGCGCTACGGGCCATCCCCGCACCCATGATACCCAATCCCAAAATAGAATTTTTCACGCTCATGCCTGTATGCATTACAAACTAGCCCCGGATGCAGCCGGGCACAATTCTTCATAGCGAATAGAAATATCCGGGCCGGCCGTAGGATCTGTTCGTACGACTTTAGGCTTAGTAGAGCAACCGCATCTCTCTCGTATGTTGGTTGCGTTGGTGACGCCGGCTTGTAAGAATCAATCAGAGGGTCCCGGTTAAAGCGGCGGCAGAACGAGTTGGGTTCTCAGTTCGGCGAAAAAGTCTGTGAACATATCTTCCGTATCGATGCACTCCTGAAAGCCATGCCTCCGGGCCTTGATCGTAGATGAGATGTTGTCGAATGCCGAGTGGAAGATAAAATCCCCAAACGGCCAACTAACGATCTGTTCATATGGAATGGGTTTCAATCCATACTTTTGCGTCATCTCAGACCAGAGGTGAGTCTTGTCTGCCATGTAGATGTTTAGCGACATAGGCACTGGCTCCGCAATGTCCATCTGAAACGATTTCGCGATCTTCGGCCACATGAACTGCCAGCGAAAGTAGTCTCCGTTCGTGATGTTAAAAACCTGTTCGCGTGCCGACTCGGTTGTGCCTGCCCATGAGGTGGCCTTCGCAAGAATATCCGCTGATGTCACTTGATAGAGGGCGCGGTACGCTGCCTCCGGCCCAGGGAAACGCAACGGTAGACCAAGCTCTTTGGAGATCGCGGCGTACACGCCGATCACCATGGTGAGATTCATAGGATTTCCGATGCCGTAGCCGCAAACTGCTTCTGGACGAAGCACGGTGTAGTGCCAGTTCTTTCCTGACTGCGCGGCCTTCAAAAAGTCTTCCTGGTCGTAGTAGAAATTTGGCGACATGAGTCGGGGATCGTCTTCTCGGGCCGGTGTTTTGAACGGCCCAAGGTCGGCTCCATACGCTTTGCCACCCTGATAAAGAGTCACATGTTCGAGGCGGGTGGAATACTTTTCGACGACGTTCAACACATTGCGAAGCAGTGCGACATTCACAGAGCTGCGCTCCGTAGGGGTGCTCTTCTCCACGTATGCTGCGAAGACAACGTGAGTCACGTCCGTAAGGTGAGAGAGACCTCGCTCTGTGTCTGCCTCGGAGAGCAGGTCCACGTTCAAGGGCGTGAAAGGCTCTGCATCGCCAATGAGCCTTCTGGAAATGCCGTACACCCGGGTTCCGGGCAATGAAGCCATGTGGGTGGCGGCGGCATAGCCGATGACGCCCTGAGCGCCGGCGACAAGGACAATCTTTTTTGAAGTCATATATACCTCCAAGGTCACTCGTTGAATTGCAAATTGGGGAAGTTGACGAGCGCCGACAATTCTTGTTGCAAGACGCGGACCTCCAAAATATCTACAGATGTGCCGCCAGAAACGAGGCTGTCCTACTGTTCTTGTTTTTCGCGACAGCGGGCGGAGGACCGAATGCGACGATGTGTCCACCTTCGTCGCCTGCTCCAGGGCCGATGTCCATGATCCAATCACTCGCGGCAATGATCTGCATGTCGTGTTCCACAGCGACCACCGTATTGCCCGCGTCCACCAGTTTTTGCAACTGTCGTTGCAGTCGCTCGACGTCGGATGGATGGAGTCCGGTGGTGGGCTCGTCGAGGATATATAAAGTGTCACCGCGCTGGGCGCGCTGGAGTTCAGTGGCAAGCTTGACGCGTTGCGCTTCGCCGCCGGAGAGCTCCGTTGCGGGCTGGCCAAGGCGTAAATAGCCAAGGCCTACTTCCTGTAGGGCCTCTAGAGCGCGAGAGACTTGAGGGTCTTCGGCAAAGAAGTCCGCAGCGGCGTCGACGGTGAATGCAAGCACATCGGCGATGCTCTTATCGTGATACAGAACTTCGAGTGTTTTCGCGTTGAAGCGTGCGCCGTGGCATGTGGGACAAGGGCTGTACACGCTGGGAAGGAAGAGGAGCTCGACGCAAACGAATCCTTCACCCGCGCAGGTTTCGCAGCGGCCCTTGGCCACGTTGAAAGAGAAGCGCCCTGCGTCATATTTACGTGCACGCGCAGATGTGGTGGCAGCGAAGAGTTTGCGGACGTGGTCGAAGAGACCAGTGTAGGTGGCCATGTTGGAGCGCGGAGTTCGGCCGATCGGTTTCTGGTCGACCACGACCAGACGGCGGATGTGCTCGGCGCCGGAGACAATCTTGCCGCCGATCGTGTTGACGACAGTGTGATCCAGATCGGCCGCCTCATCTTCTTCTCCGATTTCAATCTTCTGCCCGAGGTGATCAGCGACGAGTTCAACCAGCACCTGGCTAATGAGCGTGGATTTCCCTGAGCCGGAAACGCCGGTCACAGATGTGAAGACGCCGAGTGGAATATCGGCATCGAGCGAATCAAGGTTGTTGCGCGTAATGCCACTTAGTTTGAGCCACTGTTGGGGTTTACGCGCCTTGGCGCGTGGTGGCGCGGCAGATGGGAAAAGGTAGCGGCGGGTCTGTGAGGCGGCGATGTGTTTCAGACCGGCTGGCGGACCGGAATAGAGGACGTGACCGCCATTGACACCGGCGCCGGGGCCTACTTCGACGATCCAGTCGGCGCGGCGGATAACATCCAGTTCATGCTCGACGACGAAAAGGGAATTTCCGGAGTTTTTGAGTGCGTCGAGCGCATTGAGGAGAGCTCTGGTATCGGCGGGATGAAGACCGGCTGAGGGCTCATCGAGGACATAGACAACGCCGAAGAGATTGGAGTGCAGCTGGGTTGCCAGGCGGAGGCGCTGGAGCTCTCCTGGAGAGAGCGTGGGCGTGCTGCGTTCCAGCGACAGGTAGCCGAGGCCGAGGTCCAGCATCACGGCGATGCGTGCCGCGATGTCGCATGTGATGCGTTTAGTGACTTCAGTTTTTTCTGGATTTGCGGAGTGCGCCTTACCGCCCGTTGCAACGAATGGAGCGAGCAATGTGTTGAGACGCTTCAATGGGAGAGCAGCGATCTCTGCGATGTCGTAGCCGCAAAATTTTACTGAGAGCGACTCGGGACGAAGGCGCTTTCCGTGACAAAGGTCGCACTCTGTCGAGAGCATGAATTGAGCAACGCGCTTTTTCATAAGCGCACTGTGTGTGTTGGCGAATGTGGTTAACACATGGCGTTTGGCGCTGGTGAAGGTGCCCATGTAGCTCGGCTCCAACTTGCGCTTGAGGGCTTGGCGGGTTTCAGCTGGCGTGAAACCTGCGTACACGGGCACCTGCGGCTGGTCTTCCGTGAAGAGGATCCAATCGCGGTCTTTTCTCGGCAGATCGCGCCACGGGATGTCAACGTTGTAGCCGAGGGAGACGAGGATGTCGCGCTGGTTCTGTCCGCCCCACGCCGTCGGCCACGCGGCAATTGCGCGCTCGCGAATGGTAAGCGAAGGGTCGGGCACCATGGATTGCTCGGTAACTTCGTAGATCCGCCCCAGGCCGTGGCATTTGGTGCAAGCTCCCTCAGCTGTGTTGGGCGAGAAGGACTCGGCATATAGCAGCGGCTGATCGCGAGGGTAATCGCCAGCGCGGGAGTAGAGCATGCGGAGAAGGTTCGAGAGCGTGGTAACGGAGCCGACGGAGGAGCGTGTGGTGGGCGCGCCGCGCTGCTGTTGCAACGCGACCGCGGGCGGCAGACCGTTGATGGAATCGACAGCGGGAACGGTGAGTTGATGGAACAACCGGCGCGCGTAGGGCGAAACGGATTCCAGATAACGGCGCTGCGCTTCTGCGTAGAGGGTTCCGAAGGCGAGCGAGGATTTTCCGGAGCCGGAGACGCCGGTAAAGACCACCAGCGCATCGCGAGGAATGTCAACGTCCACGTTGCGCAGGTTGTGCTCCCGTGCGCCCCGAACGCTAACCATGCCTTTATTTTCTTGAGAAAGCATCACGCAATCGTCCCCGGGTTTTAACGCGAAATGTGCTGGTAGTTTGGTCAAACCCCATTTGCGTCGTACGCCGAACCGCGATGGTCAAAGTACAAAAATCGAAGCTGTTGGACAGAGAAGTAAGCCTTAAAGACTGTGGGGATTTTATGGGGAAAACCCTCAAAAAGGCGGGTTATTCTTGACTAATCTTCATAGTCACTAAACGTCAACCATGCCAGGAAAATCGCTTTGCTTTATCAGCATATAGTACTCAAGTAAGCTTTGTGTGCGTTGGCCTCCCCTCTGAGAATGACCTGCACACTCAGTCCCCCATGTGCCTAGTTCGCTGCGACCGGAACTGCGACTGCTACTCGGTCGATTAGTCAGCCGATCACAGTTCGTAGTTATCGAATGCGGCTCGATGGCTTTGAAAAGATTGAACGCTCTTTGCCACCCAGAGCCTGAGAGGTGCTACATTGTCGAGCATCTCAGAGCCAAGCGATGTGATGGTGTACTCAACTCGCGGCTGAACCTCGGCGAAGACCTCGCGGGTGATGAGTCCATCGCGCTCTAATCCACGAAGAGTCTTGGTCAAGGACTTCTGGCTGATGCCTTCGACCTGCTCCATGATGCGGGAGAAACGCATGGGCTGACGCGATTCGGCGATCACGCTTATGGTCCAGAGCGACCACTTGTCGGAGATGCGGAAGACCATCTCGCGCGTAAGCGCGTCCTCGGTTTGGGTCAGTCTTGTCTGTGGTTCCGCGGCAACTTCTGGCTGGCGACCGCAATTGCAAACGCAGTCTGGCTGTGGGGCGACGCCGTCGGGCACGTCCGGCAGATGACACTCAACAACAATCACGCCGCCACAACTATCGTATCTTCCTGATCGCCGAATTCGTCGTGCCCCTTGTAATTCTGTCGCTCACTCTCTACCACCGTCGTCTGGTGGGCAAAGTCACCTGACAGGAAACTTGACACATCGACAATGCGCTCATCGAGCGTCTGCGATCCTTCCCGCTAACGACACGACAAGTTGTACGGCTGATCGACCTATTTCAGCGCCATGAAGTAAGTTTGTACTGATGGGAACAATACGGGAACATTGTCGATTCTTTATTTTCAGTTATTTACCAGAAAAGAGTAAGAATGGCGTCGCAGAGTCGTCGTGGGAGATTCCGCTAACTTATTCATTCTAAATGGTGGCCAGAGACGGGATCGAACCGCCAACGCCGGCCTTTTCAGGGCCGCCTTCCAAGTACGCTAAGCGGTTTAGGATCAATGGAAGTTGTTGAAGGGATGAGCTTTACGAGAAATCGCTTTGGGCTGGAATGGGACCATTTGGGCTCATTTCGCTTCTTATGTGTACGCTATTTGTACGTCGACTGAGGATTTAGGGGGTGTGCCGTAGTTCTGGATCAAGGCGAGATCCCCGCGGAATTCGGTGATGATGGGTGCCGGGATTGGGGACAAGTTTCCAACCGCTCCGGTTTGGCCGGATCCGTAATCCGAATTGGACGGGCTTTAGATCCGGATTAGACGATACAATAATCCGAGATGGCCGACGCCAATTTCCTATTTGTGCAGAGATTCGCGGCCCGACGCGTGGCCACTGCACTTACTGATACTCCAGTGGTCATGCTGATAGGACCACGGCAGTGCGGCAAGACTACGCTCGTCCAACAGTTCGCCGATAAAGACCGCGAGTATGTAACCTTGGATGACGACACTGTGCTCGAAGCCGCTCGCAACGATCCCGCTGGCTTTGTGCGTGGATTCGATCTGGTCACCATCGACGAAGTGCAAAGAACCCCGGAACTTCTGAGAGCCATCAAACGATCCGTTGATAACGACCGCAGGGCAGGCCGTTTCCTGCTGATGGGATCTGCCAACATTCTCACTCTTCCTCAAGTGTCCGAGAGCCTTGCCGGCCGCATGGAAATCGTAAACCTGATGCCGATTTCCAGAGCTGAAACACTCGGCAAATTGCCCAGCTTCCTGAAGGAGGCATTCAATGGCAAGTTGGTGAAGCCAGGGCCGGATATCGAAGGCGACCAGCTTGTCCATGCGGTGCTCGTAGGCGGCTACCCGGAGATGCTGCGAAGAGAAGACTTCCGGCGACGTCAGGCTTGGGCTCGCGACTATGTGAAGGCGATCGTACAGAGGGATGTGCGGGATATCGCGGAAGTAGAGAAGCTGGATCAGTTGCCGCGCCTGCTCCAGGCACTTGCCCACCAGTCCGGGCAGCTTACCAACTTCACTCAAATCGGCGGACAGATCGGGATGGACGATAAGACGACGAGAAAATACACCGGCATCCTTGAACAGCTCTTTCTCGTGCAGCGGGTCTCCCCGTGGTTCCGCAATGAACTGAAGCGACTGATCAAGACCCCCAAACTACATTTCGTCGATTCGGGATTGCTTGCCACCTTGCTGGCATTGACTACTGAGCAGATAGCAAAGGACCGCTCAACGTTTGGTGCGTTGCTGGAAACATTTGCATTTGCCGAAGTCATGAAGCAGATCACATGGTCTGACGAAGGCTATACGCTCCATCACTATCGAGATAAGGATCAGGATGAGATTGACATCGTCGTAGAGGATGAACACGGCGCACTAGTCGGTGTTGAGGTCAAAGCAAGCGCAACCGTCCACGCGAGCGACTTCAAAGGGATCAGGAAGCTGTTGGACATTTGTGGTGATGATCTGAAACTTGGAATCGTAATGTACGACGGAACGAAGGTGGTCCCTTTCGGGGACCGCCTATTCGCCGCTCCTATCTCTTGCCTCTGGGCTTGACGCCTCCATGCCATGGAACTTTCAAACTACTAAGTTATTCATTGTAAATAATTTAGTAACCCAAAAAACCGGCCTAATCGGCGGTCTTTGACACAAACTGTATGGGCACGTGGGCTGGGTCGTGGCGGGCCAACTCACACGACTTTGATCGACGGAGAAGCCTCAAGTTCGAGCGTGATTGCGATAGATTCTTGTGGCCATAGCGACCTTCCAGCCGAGTGCGGTACGTCCTGTTCTTCAATCATCGATTTCAGCAGGAATGAACATAAGACGATTGTCGAGTACCTTCGGTTCACTCAAACCGTGACGTCCCGCACGCTCGTGTGGAAGCGAATGGGTTTACTGATCTATGACGCCGGCCAAACTGGTGGCACACGTCTCGTTGGCGCAACAATTCAAGCGAGTGCCCGATTCTCCCAACAGATTCACGATCATCGTTTCGGACGGCTAAACGAGAACCCCAAGACGAGTCGCAACCGTGACCCTGAAGCACGGCGTCACCGTGTAGATGCCTTGAACACAATCATGCAGCTGTCGATAGCGTACGCAATTCCACCGTACAACGTACTGTCTGGTGCCTGGCTTGCGGCCTTCGCCCGTTCACGGCTAAAGGCCTTGAGGCTTTCAAAATGAGCATCAAAGTCCAAACCCTGAAGCTGATCTAGTGGCACTGGTGACTATGACCAGCAAAGGTGGGTCAGGAGTTCCATTTCGTGGCCACCGAGTCAGCCAACTAGCTCCATCTGGAATCACCGTGGTTCCGGAGCCAAAGGTGACCTCTAATCGCAGATCAAAGATCACGAGCGGAGTTCCCGTGACGATGATCAACCTCGTGGTGTTCTTTCCAGAGGCACAGTACGAAGATGCGAACGAGGAGCCCCGCTCTGGCATAGAAGCCTGCCTCGACGCGGGAACTGTCCAAACGGCGCTTCATTGAACGAAGGGAAATCTTGGCAAGATTTCCGGTTAGCCCGGATGCAAAAGAGGGGCCAGTAAGCCCGTGACGCCATTGGCGGTCTCTTCTGCCGATCTTCGTTCAGGCGAGTCGATCCAATCCCTTGCGGCACCATACAGTCCCCAACTCACCGTGTTCGCCAGCGTTTGCTGAGACACCTTCCAGTCTGCCGGGTATTGGTTCAGACCTTCTATCAGCATCCCACGGACGACGGCGATGGTTGACGTCAACATCAAAGGCGTCCTGTTTGGGATTGCGGCTGCGCTGCCCATCTTTCGCTAGCAAGGTTCCGGCCACTTCATCCATACCGCATCCACGGCTGCTCGGAAGACAGTACCGAATCAGGTAGTCTACTTGGCCACGAAAGCGGCTGTTCTTGCACTCTCAGATGGTCTTCGGCAGGAATTGACGGGACAGATACGCGTCAGCACCATACTGCCAGGCTTTTTCGACACTGCATTCAGCGAGCATGTAAGAAGCCATGAACTGAAGGCGCAAATGCAGAAGGCAGGAGACAAGTTTGCCATGTCACCTGAGGCTGCGGCAAACGCCGTGGTCTACATCCTCCAGCAACCGGAGGTAAACATCGGTGAGGTGACGCTTCTCTCGAAAGCTCAGCCCTAATCTTTGTTGCCTTCGATGCTCCTGAGAGACGCCGCTCACACCAGTCAGCCGCCTCAGCCCGCTTCAGACGGTCCCTGGAGCGGTAAACTTCCGCTATGCCGACTTCTCACTTCCATTTGATTCGCCAGGACAGTCAGTAAGACATCGCGTCCGAAAGTATTCCAAACAGAATGCTGAGCAATCGAGTCGCATCACCCCCTGAGGCGGTTTCCCGGAGTAGTTGCAGTGTCGCAAGGAAGAATGGATTCGCAGCGTTACTCGGTTGCTGGCGCCACGGTTCTGCTTTTCTTGGGCAACAGGACGAGCAGGACGATTCCGATCACGTAGAACAGGATCACATCATCGTAGTTCCGATGGATGTGGTGCCTGTACGATTGCACGGTTTCGACCAGCATCACTGTGCTGTGGGCGATGTTCCACCAACCGATAAAAGCAATCATCGATCGATGTTGAGACGGCCTCCTCACCGCAAGAAGCAGAAACACACCAATCGTGATGAAAACACTGAGAAACATCGGCTCGATCTCGTTCTTCCCTTCGACCATCCATTGGGAACGCCACAAATCTCTGTACAGAAAGCGAACGAGGGCAAGATTGAACAGTCCCACAAGAAGCAGCGCAGTTTGTGTCAGCCGTTCTCGTTTCAGTAGAACCTCCTCTAAGCGAATCTGGTCCCCGAACACAGCGGGGACATTCGGACTGGTATGGATACGATCTAACGCGTGCAAAGTTCCCCACAGTTGCGGGATGCAGGTACATTCATGGATCGCACGAAACCGATTCGGTAACGAGAAACCCCCTTCTGGTCAGTCAGCGGCGCGGCTGCTCCGGATCACGCGCAATTTGTTCGCCTCTGCTTATGAGACATGTGCGGACGAATTGCTGTACCCCTCTTCAGTGCGCGTTCTAAAGCTTTACTGTTGATCGAGACCTGAGGCCAGGCAGTTCAGGGTGCACCCCCGGCCGAAGAGCTTGCTCTGTCGCGATCTTTTGGAGTAGTTGCGTCAGTTCCTTGCGTTCCGCCGGGGCAAGCGACGTGCAGATTCGGTCTTGATGTGCTCTCGTTAGGGCGATCAATTCCAACGCGACACCTTGACCCTTTCTCGTAAGCTGCAGCGTGTAGGACCGGCGGTCCTCCGCACTCTTTCCGCGCCTCACCAGACCCTTTTCTTCCAGTTCGTCGATCAGCCTGACCAGATTGCTGGGAAACATTCCCAGGGCGTCCCCTAGTTCCCGCTGGGTCAGTCCGTCCGCTCGGAAGATTGTCTTGAGCACGCCCACATGAGCCAGACGAAGCCCAAATGGATCGACCAGCTTCCCAAATGAACTCTGGCTATGCGAACCAACCTGTGCGATGAGGAAGGCAAGATCCTGTGTCAAGTCTGGGGTCTGGTTGTTCAATGAAGTTGCAGGCTGTTTTCCGGGCATAGATATATGATATAACGATTATGTGAGATGCTGATGGTTGATTTGCCGCCCAGCAGAAAGAGGGACGCAATGGAAGTCGCAAAATGGATTGTCGCGGTGGTTGCTGTGTTTAACTTCGGGGGCTACGTCGCTGACGCAGTGATCCCGCTTACAGCAAAGCAGCACATCCACAATCCACGGTGGCCGCCCCATGCCAAGTTCCACAATGGCCAAACGATGCTGCTGGGCATCGGGTTGGGTCTCTACTCGCTATTTCTTCTCTTTGGTACGGGGCCGCTGACATTTCTGCATTTCATTCTGGCCGCGATCGCAGCCTCACTCTACTTTGTGGCAATGCTGCTGTCGCCCATCTTTCCGGGTGTCGGTTGGAGCGACCCTGAGTTCACGAAAGAAAACGGGTCAGTCTTGGGGATGCATCCTCAACTCTTTGTGGGGTTGTTGGTGGGCCTGATTCTTATCGCGGCTTGCGGTTATGCGTTCTTAAAGCACTAGAACGGTAAGAACACAGCTGAAGAAAGAGGCCACAGTCCATGACGAACCAGCGCAAGCCCGACTATCCCATTCACGAAATATTCCTCAATCGCTGGTCGCCAAGATCCTTCACGGGGGAGCCAATCACCCAGAAAGAACTTCTGACGATGTTGGAGGCGGCTCGCTGGGCGGCCTCTTCCTATAACTCTCAGCCTTGGCGCTTTATTTTTGCCTTGCGCGATACGCCGGCATGGGAGCGCTTCCTGAATCTCCTTGTGCCCTTCAATCAGTCCTGGGCGAAAGAGTCGTCCGCACTGGTCTTTCTCGTATCCAAGTCGACCATGCGGTCCCCTCGAAGCGGTAACGAAGTTCCGTCCCCGACCCACTCATTTGATGCCGGAACTGCCTCCGGCTATTTCGCTCTCCAAGCTTCGCTGATGGGGTGGTACGTGCACGGCATGGTGGGCTTTGACGCTGACCGCGCCTTTGACGACCTGAGCGTTCCGAAAGGTCACAAAGTCGAAGCTGTCTATGCGGTTGGTAGGAGAGCCCATCCGGCGGGTCTGCCGGAAGAATTGCGTGCCTGCGAGCTGCCCAGCGACCGGCGCTCCTTGGAAGAACTAGCTTTTGAAGGCGGATTCCCGACGTAAACGCCCTGTGCGGAAGTGCCAATAGAGCAGTCTGAGAGAAAGGACTAAGAATACGGACGTTGACGGAGGCTTCTGGCGAGGCAGTCGCCGCGCCGACAGTATCGGTTCTAACACGACCAAGCTGCTTGCGTGCTGGACTCTGACCGCTACGGCTTCTCTCGAGTCGCTGTAAGTATGCCGACGGGTATGAGCCATCCCGGATTGAGCGAGACAACCCCGACACCATCGACAAAAGCCGGTTGTGATCTCATTGCATGCGAGAAGCTGGTACTCGACATGGTCCAAACCAACTGACCTTGCCCGAGTACGCCGCCCTCTGAGTGCTCCGGGTTTTCAGGGAAGCCTTGCAAATAGGGAGTATTGCGTACGGTGACAAAAGGGAGGTTGAACATGTCTGGCTTGTGCATGGTGGTGCCTCCTATTAGGAAAAGACTTCGTGGCAGGTCACGATGCTTGGTGGCGTGGTGTGCGGCGTCACAATGTTGCTCCGATCTGCCGAGACTAGTTCGGTCTGAGTGCACTCGCGTCTGAGGAGATCTGAAGAGGTGCTCCTGCCGCGATACGCAGAAAGTCTGCGGTCGGAAAGGCCTGCTCTTGTTGTGCGGGACACCAGGAGATTGCGTGGAGGAGTGGTCCGAAAGTGTTGTGCGTTGCTAAGAGGGCGGGAACACCTTCTCCAGGTGCTATCCCGACATTTTGAAGAAGACGCACAAACGAGTCGAGTCGTCTCATGAAGGCGTTCGGTGTGTCAGGGTGATCAAAATGGATTGCAAGGATCAGCATCCCGCGTTGATATGCCTGTTTAGACAAACAGGCCTTTACGAAATCATCGGTTAGGGGCGGCGAGGGACTCTGACCGAATTCGTCTAATATCGCTCCGCGAAATAAGGTGAACGCAACGCCCATCTCTACGACTCCGACTGGCGCTATTTCCTTTCGGTACAAACGTGCCGCTTGCGCTTTTCTCGGGCGCCGTGTGCCAACGATCATCGTATTCATACCGTCGTCATCCTCTCATCACGACACAAGGCAATACAAACGTTTTCAAAGTTACGCTGTGGGTAGGGGCTTGACCGCTTTTGAGCCCACCGGCTGGTGTGTCTCTTCGTTAAACAGAGCATTTGGTGGCAGCTTGTAAACTCGCTTAGAAGTGCTTCATTCCTTATCGGGGGGCGGCAACCGCAGCAACGGTTCACAGGTGTGGCATCTGGAAGGCATTCCAGTCGTGATTCAAACGGACTACCAAGGCACCGACTGCAGCGAGCAACACAAATACAGTTACTAAGGTCCACCGCACCGCGGGCCGTCAATCCGGATCTCGGCTGCTAGAACGACGCATTTGGGGTTGAACCGTGTGGAAAGGTGTCGGTCTATAAATCGCTACGACCAAGGCACTGATAACTCCAGCAGCCATTAGAAACCAGCCAAACGATAAGCTTGTCACGAACGGATCGAACATTGTGAGTTCTCCTTTGGGCGATGCGCCTGTTGGGGATCTAAAACCGTTCTATGCCGCTGGTCTGACATGAAACGAATCTAAGAAGAGGCGTTCGATCTCTTTCCAGTTGTTCACACGGCGGAAGTCTGTCCGGCGGCAGTTAGCTGGGGAGCTATACAGAATTTTCGTCCCTGTGAACTGGCTAAGCTGAAATGGGTTGTCGTCAATAAGGTAGTCACCACTCAATATTCCCTTGTGACCGCAAAAGACGATGTGGGACGGTTGGATAAAGGGAAAGTATTTTCTAATCCACTCGTACTTGCCTTGAAAGCTGCGCGGGTACTCCATAACAGCAGTGGCGATATATAGCTCATAGCGGTGCTGTAAGCGTTCCATGACGATTTGAGAGTTCGGGAAGACGGCCAGGCCGGGATAAAAGTCGTTTGCGGCCAAATGTCTCTCGAGATCAGGCACACGTGTAGCTGGAACAGCCTCCCAGATCGACCGACCGTGGAGATCATGGGTAGACAACCGTTCTTTGAATTCCCGGTTGTATCTCGACAGCTGGCCACCGAGTGTGTCAGCTAGCACTTCGTCCATATCTACTACAATTGTGGGGCGCGCTTTCGGCGTGCCGACAGACAGCTGAGTCATGCGTAGTGGGGTGTGAGCAGGGCTGGCTATGTTTTGCACGTGTCGTCTCCTCTTCTCTCCTTGCTAAAGTCGCGCTTACGAATATGGGCGACCAGGACCTCCTCGCCCGACATAGGTGCTTGGTTACACGATTGCGCTTGGCCGCAACCAGGGAAGGATCGGTGTGCGACCGCACGATATGACTGGCTAACCAGTCAATAAAGCGGCCGTGATTGAGCGGAAGAAAATTGATGTTGAGGTGCATCGTATGTTATTGCCTCGACCCACTTGAAAAAGACGTCTTGTGTACTCAACTGTTGGGAGCGCGATCCTTGTGCGACTCCGGTATGGTGCTCCATGATGGCGATGTTGTTTGCAGAGCCGTAATAGTAGCTGCAGCGCCTCCGACACGTTTTTGCAGGATCAGTCCGTGCATACTGAAGCCCGTGTCGTGCAAACCGATCTCAGCTGCGGCCAAATAGCGGTGGTGGTCGCGGCTCTTTCCCTTGTCTGTCGGGTTCCTCGCACTTGAAGCAGCTTTCCTCAGGTAGCTCTCTCCGCAGTCATACGAAAATCAAGCTAATATAAACTGGCCAGCCAGTCAAACACTCCCTCTGTGGAAAACTGGAGAGGCGAAGCCTGAGAAGTACAGAGTGCTCACAATTGACTGGTGGGCCAGTTCGTGGTATGTTTGATTGGAGCATTTTCTGAGGTGATAAGTGAAGACCGGGAAGCGCAATGCAGACAAAGCGGCTGTTCGGGATCGAGAGGCCACCACATCTGCAATCTTGGCAGCGGCCGAACTGGAGTTCGCCGAGCACGGACTTCAGTTTGCGAGAACCGAGGATATCGCCGCGCGCGTAGGCGTGGCAAAGGGCCTCATTCATCACTACTTCAAGACCAAGGAACAGTTGTTCGTAACGGTCTTGGCGGACGGCAACAGCTATTGCTCGAGAGCGATCGATCTTGCGAGCCGCGCGGGGGCCACGCCGACCGAAGCACTGGCCACCTTTGTAGACGCCCTAATGAAGGCTTTTGAGGCGAGACCCAGTCTACCTTCCCTCTTCATGTTTGAGAGTATTCAGTGTAAAGGGCTCCACTATCAGACGTTCGAGAGTTCTTCCCTCTATTTGAAGCTTCTACCGATCATTACCCGTGGAGTCGCAGAGGGTGCTTTTCGCAAATGTGATCCCTGGCTTTTATCGATCAACATCATCGGCCTCTGCAACTACTACTTCGCAGCGGCTAACAACATAACTCATGTGGGTCACCGCGGGACGGACCCGCTCGATCAGAGAGTGTTGCGCAAGAATGCTCGCGAAATCTTGGAATTCGTCGCGCGCGGAACGGAGAACAGATGAACAAGGAAACGGCTCACTTTCCTGGCGCCTCAATATTGACTGGTCCACCAGTCAAAAAGGTCTTCGGCCGGAGATCTCCAGCGGTCCTTCGCTCGTGGGGCATGCCGGTCTGGGCCGGGCTTGTGTGCTGCTTCCTGTCCTCTGCCCATAACATGTTTGGACAAAGCGAGGCAGGCGCGCCGATGGAACTAACACTACGGAGCGCCACAGAGATAGCGCTCAAACAGAACATCGATCTACAGGTCGCAAATATCAACACAGCGTCGAGCCAGGCTGATCAGCGCGTCTCTCGCGCGGCCCTGCTCCCGCAAGCAAACCTGCAAGGCGTAGAGCAGATTCAGAGATACAACCTCGAAGCCCTCATCGGCCTGCAGATCGCCGGAGTTACGAACAACGTTGGACCGTTTCAAGACCTTCGGGTCGGGCCGCGCTTCACAACGCCTATTTTTGATCTGAGTCTCCTGCGGAGCTATCAAGCCAGCGGCCACCGTTTACAGTCGAGTAAAGACGACCTCTCATCAACTCGCGAACAGACGGTGTTGTTGACAGTATCCGAGTACCTCGCAGGCCTCCGTGCCGAAGCTGAGGTAGACGCGGCTGAGTCACGAGTGCATCTGGCAGAAAATTTAGCCAAGCAGGCGCACGATCTCGAAAACGGGGGCGTTGCTACGGCGATTGACGCGGCACGTTCGGATGTCCGCGTGCTGGCAGAGAAGCAGAGACTGGTAGACGCAAAACGAGAGGCGCAGACCAGCCTTTTTGCGTTGAAACGAATCCTTAACATTCCTGACGCTCAACCCGTCGAACTGGTGGATACGGGAGCATTTGCCGACACACCGCCCCTGGACATTACCGATCCGGTGTCCGTAGCTCTATCGAGCCGCCCTGAGCTCCGAGCGCTCAGCGATAGAGGGAAGGCAGCGTCCGATGAACGAAAAGCAGCCGTGGCAAACAGTTTGCCGAAGCTGACCTTCTCGGGAGGTTGGAACGAACAAGGTCGCCGCTTGAGTGCGATTTACCCCGGATACGACTACGAAGCGACCTTTAGTGTTCCCTTGTTCAGCGGAGGGCGACTCACGGCTGAACGTCAACTCGCCACTCTAGACGAACAAAGATTACAGAGGCAGCTCCAAGACGCTCGGAATCGGGTCACAGAACAAGTTCATGACGATGAGTCGGAGTTGAAAGCGGCCCGCAACGACGTGGATCTCGGGAGAGAACGCGTGCGGTTGGCAGAACAGGAAGTCCAGTTGGCACAAGGAAGATTCGCTGCAGGAGTGACGGACAACATCGAGGTAACCACCGCACAGGACGAGCTGGCCCAAGCCAACGATGTTGAGATAGGAGCTTTATATCGCTACAACACCGCGAGAGCAAATCTCGCAAGAGCCACGGGTTCGATAGAGAACATCTACACACATCCGTAACGACTGGAGACGGAAAGATGACAATGAATAGTGTTGCTGAACAGCAAATGGAGCAGCCCACCTATAGTGAGGCTTTAGCCGAAGACCAGGCTATTGCTCAAGAAGCGTCCAGGGTCACGACCCGCAAGAAGCTCTGGATTGGGGTGGGTATCGCGTTAGCCTGTCTCGCTATCTTCTTCGGGGTGAGATACATACTCTGGTCGTCAACACACGAAGAAACGGACGACGCCTACCTTGAGGCACATCTTCACGCCGTAAGTTCACGCGTCGCAGGCACCGTTGCGCAGGTCTTGGTAGATGACAATCAGCATGTCAATGCGGGGCAAACGCTGGCTCTTCTAGACCCCAACGATTACCAGGTGCGCGTGGATCAGGCTCAGGCCAATCTCGACGTTGCTTTGCGACAAGCGGAGACTGCCCAGGCCTCCGTGAAGATGACATCAGAATCGGCTTTGGCTCAATCGACCGAGGCGAACGGATCGATCAGCGAGGCCAATTCGGGGATCGCGAGCGCACAAGCAGACTTGGCCGTCACTCAAGCCGGGGTTCCTCGGGCTCAAGCGGAACTCGCGAAGACAGAAGCAACAGAACATCGAGCAGAACTCGATCAGCAACGATATGACGATCTTCTTGCAAAGGGCCAGGTTTCCCGTCAGACAGCAGACCATGCACACGAAGCGTATCAAGTCGCTGTAGCTGCCCGGGTTGCCGCCCAACAAGCAGTGTCTCAGGCGGAAGCCGAAGTGGTGAAGGCGCAACAGGCGATTTCGACCGCTCACGCCCAACTGGAGCACTCTCAGGGAGTACTTCAGTCCGCGAAAGCAGCGGGGCTTGAGATCAACGTACGGAACGACCAGTATTCATCGGCGCAGGCGTCCGTTGCGCAAGCCACTGCCGCTCTCGAAGATGCAAAGCTGCAACTTTCCTATACGCGGATCATTGCACCAACCTCGGGACGGGTCGGCAGAAAGTCGGTTGAAGT
Organism: Acidobacteriaceae bacterium; assembly: GCA_963692885.1. Classification (GTDB taxonomy): domain Bacteria; phylum Acidobacteriota; class Terriglobia; order Terriglobales; family Acidobacteriaceae. The sequence continues at coordinate 3,042,285 of OY843586.1, read as the reverse complement.
GGGCCAGCGGGTGCAGGTTGGTCAGCCACTGCTCGCTGTCGTGGAAGACAATCCCTGGATCGTGGCCAACTTCAAGGAAACTCAACTTGGGAAGATGCGCGACAAGCAGCCGGTAGAGATAAAGATCGATTCTTTCCCCCACCACGAGTTCCGCGGGCATGTTGACAGCTTGGCCCCGGGGTCGGGAAACGCCTTCGCCCTTCTCCCTCCTGACAACGCAACCGGCAACTTCACGAAGATCGTGCAGCGAGTTCCCGTGAAGATCGTCTTCGACCCAGACAGCATGGACGGGTATGAAGGCTTGATGTCTCCAGGGATCTCTGCACTCGTAACTGTCACCACGAAACAGAAGAGGTAGAACGATGGGAACCGTGGCAGTCAACCCGACCTCTCGTCCCGAGTTGCAAATCGAAGATCACGTTCCGGTGAAGACCTGGCTGTGCGTGCTGGGTGTCCTGCTCGGGTGCTTCATGGCCGTCTTGAACATCGTTTTGACAAATTCTTCGTTGCGGGACATCGCTGGAACGTTGGGAGCTAGTGCGGATGAAATCTCATGGGTGCCAACATCCTATCTAGTAGCGGAAATCGTAGTGATTCCACTGACGTCGTGGCTTTCGCACGCGTTTTCGTTGAAGAGATACCTGCTCGTCAACGCTGCCCTGTTCCTGATCTTCTCTGTCTGCTGTGGTCAGGCGACTTCGCTAAGCCTAATGATCGTGTTCCGAATTCTGCAGGGGTTCACTGGGGGAGTCCTGATTCCCCTCTCCTTCACCGTCATCCTGGCCTATCTGCCAAAATCGAGGCACCCGGTCGGGATGGCCCTTTTCAGCATCACGGCAACGTTTGCTCCTGCCATCGGACCACTGATTGGCGGATGGCTAACCGAGAATTACGGCTGGCCCTTCATTTTTTATCTCAACATCTTTCCCTGCGTTCTCATGCTCGTGGCCATCTGGTTCACGATGGACATGCAGCCCACGCACCTTGCAGATCTAAAAAGGGGAGATTGGGTCGGAATCATAGCAATGGCAATTGGTCTAAGCTCACTAGAGGTTGTGCTCGAAGACGGCAATCGGAAGGACTGGTTCGGGGATCCGGGACTCACACGGCTCGCGTGGACCGCAGCGGTGTTCACAGCAGTCTTTGTGGTGAACGAACTCAGACACAAAGAGCCACTCGTAGACCTTCGCCTCTTCGGACGGAGAAATTTCGGCCTTGGCAGCATCATTAACTTTGCACTTGGAATGGGTCTTTACGGCGTCATTTATCTTCTCCCCGTCTACTTGAGTCAGATGCAGGGGTACAACGCCTTCCAGATCGGGACGGTCGTCATCTGGTTAGGCTTACCGCAGCTGATTATTATTCCATTCATTCCTTTCTTCATGAAGCACTTTGACAGCCGCTACCTCATCGCATTTGGAATGCTGCTCTTCGGCGGCAGCTGTTTTCTCATTACCTCTCTCAATCAGGACTTCTCAGGCCCTCAACTGTATTTCCCCTTGTTGTTACGAGCCATGGGGCAACCGTTTATTATTGTGCCGTTGTCAGCGATGGCGACATCGGGGATGGCTAAGGGACGGGAGATAGGTGCCGCTTCTGCGCTCTTCAACATGCTTCGCAATCTCGGCGGGTCTTTCGCGATAGCAGGCCTGTCGACGTTGTTGTCAGTCCGTGAACGCCTTCACTCTTTCCGCATAGGAGAATCCGTTAGCTTATACTCGTCCGCTACTCAGTCCGCGCTTCAGAACCTTACGAACCTCTTCCTGTCGAGAGGAGCGGATCCAACTTCAGCGCAGACGCGTGCCATCGGTGTGGTTGGAGGATCGATTCGGCAACAAGCCTATTTTCTTTCGTTCGGCGACTGCTTTCTAGCGTTAGGGATCGTGCTTCTAGCAAGTGCAAGTGTGCTGATCCTGATGAAAAAGGCGCAAGCGACTGACGGTGGAGCCGGGCATTAAGCGCTGTCAGCAATGTAGTCCGTGATCACAAGTGCTCTACCGGAGCTGCTTCCCTTAGGACGATCGTCGCCTGCCGTTGGCAGCTTCCTCCCAACCCTGTCGCATGCAAACAGATTCTTCGCATCATCGATGAGAACCGCCAAGACCGGGCCTCACACACCAGCACACATCGGAGTAGACCTATGAACAAGCCAGTAGCCTTTCGGCAGCCGTACGTAGCGGCCCGAAACATGCCCTATCTTTTCGGGGCTCCCTCTACTCAGCCCTACGGCGGTGTGCTCAGCAAAGGGCAGATCGTCTGGATGGATGACGCATCAAGCGTGCGCCTTAACCCCGCTCCAGCCTTTGTAGACGGTATTGGTCTCATATTGGTTGATCCACGCTGGCTCCTCAACGATCAGTCAAGAGATGCAGCCTCATCGAAATGAGCGGTCGGTTGAAGAACAAGGATTAAGCAGCTGCAGAGAGTCTGAAGAGAGACAGATTGATTGCATCCTGTCTCTGCTAAGGAGGCTCTTGGAGGATTATTTGAGTGCGGGAAGAACAATTCATAAACCTACGACACGCAACACGAGTACTACGACTTCTCCGAGGCAAATGGACTCTCCAGATTCTCTATGCCATGCGTGATCGTCCGGTCCGTTTGAGTGAGCTTAAGCGGGCAATGCCCTCTGCGTCTAAGAAGGCGCTCACTTCCAGCCTTCGTTCTCTGGAAGCAGGCGACATTATCGTACGAAGAGACCTGAGTGACACGTTACTGCACGTCGAATACAGTTTGTCGAAGGACAGGGGGACTTCGATTATCGCTCTGTTAGATCACATTATTGCTTGGGACTCATCCTCCGAAGTCGGTCCTACCGCGGATCGTTCGTCACTAGACGAAAGTTGAAACCATCTTGAAGGATCGCCAAAGCGTCCTCCAAGCAATCCGCATAAGAGTGGTGTGTCCCTAAGCACTAATCCAAGAGGAAGCAACTGTTCGCAAGACCTTCGGAGACGCTATGAAACTCCTTGTCCTTCACTCGGTCTAGACCGACGTAGACTCAAGGTCCTTCTCATGGGTTCTCCTGGACGCTATGAACACGAAGTCATCCCTGTCCCATACAAGCTTGCTTGATCTCATCGATAGACCTGTTCTCGATGGGTCGACCCAAGTCACCGCGAATAGAAGTGACTCCATTTCGCACCCCGCGCTCGTCGCAAAACCAATGATCTCCGTTAGAATTCCTGCATGCTGCTGTCGTCCTAAGGAGATGTGACCGGTCTGGTAACAGTTCCGGACGAGCATATTGTTCTCATCGCTAAGCAACTGACGACGACTGCCTCAGGGTTCCTAAGTGAGCCAGTCTGAACGCATAAAGGCTTTCCATAGGTCATGGAGCGCGTGGGTGCGCTGCAACGATGAGCTAGCCTATTGGCAGACCAGCCAACTTGGCATAGGTGACCGGGTTGGCGTATTCGTACCCTTCTGCAATCTTGCCATCTCGAACCACGAACTTGAAGATGTACACGTTGTTATAGGCGGTACCGTCTTGAGCGATGTAGTCTCCCCTTGACTCAACGAAGACATTGTTGCCGTCCGTGGTGACGAAGTACCTGGGCTCGAGCATCCTTATCTGCTTAAAACGTTCTAAGACCTGACCCTGGTACTTAGTGACGGCTTCTTTGCCCTTATAGATAAACCAGTTCTCCTGTTTCCCGGATGCAGACAGGGGAAAGATGTACACCGCGTCCTCGCTAAACAGCGCCATGGTTGCGTCCAAATCATGACGCTCTTTGGCGGCAAAGAACTCCTTCACTGCGCTAAGCGCCTCATCAGTCGTTTCGTGCTGTTCGTGGCTCATGTGCATTCTCCTTTCAGCTTCATGTGTGATCGCGTTACAGGCCTCTTGCTCGCGTCCGCCACGATGTTCATGGAGCTGTTCCTGAACGTGTAGTGATGTATCAAATAGTTCTCGGGTTACATTGCAGACACGCAATCCGAGATTGCATGTCTGCAAGGGCCGCCAAAGCGCCCAGGACATCTATAAGAGCTGTGCGGATTCTTGGAGGAATGCGGATTGGATAGCGATCGGGCCGTGATCATTACCGGAGGAGCAGGAGGAATCGGTTCCAGGATCGTCGACCGCTTCGTTCGCAATTACGATCGGGTTGTCGCCATTGACCGTGATGCCAATGCCTTGAATCGCCTTCAGGATAGTCCCGCCGCGGGACCTCTACTAACGACCCTCACTGGAGACGTTTCGAAGGAGAGTGACACTATCAGGCTGGCGGAGGAAATAAGCTCAAGGCTTGGGCGCGTAGACATCCTGGTGAATTGCGCAGGCTATTACCCGATAGTCTCCTTCGCGGAGATGACATTCCATAACTGGACGGAGATTCTCGGCATCAACCTGGGCTCCGCCTTCCTGATGACGCATGCTTTGCTGCCGCTTCTCAAGCAAAGCGATCGGGGACGGATTGTGAATATTGGCTCTGCTTCCGTGTTCGAGGGTGTTTCCGGCCAAACACATTACGTAGCGGCAAAGGCAGGCCTCATTGGATTCACCCGCTCCCTGGCGATGGAGGTTGGCGAATTTGGTATCACGGTCAATCTCGTTGCCCCTGGTCTAACGGTTACAGAACCTGTTCGCCGGGAGATGCCTGAGTCGATGATCGAATCTCAGAAATCCATACGAGCGATCAAGCGCGACGAACAGCCCGACGATCTTGCCGGCCCCGTCTTCTTTTTCGCTTCACCCGACGCGGACTTTGTGTCGGGTCAGGTCCTTGTTGTAGACGGCGGAAAGGTCAAGAACTAACGAATCGTATGAGTGAGAACGTGAGCAAACATTCGAGTCCGCAACGTCCGCAATCAGGTGCTTACTCTGGCAATGGCAAGGACACCGTGCTAGTTGTAGGCGCAGCCGGAAAATACGCAGGTCTTGTGGTGCCCGCGCTTGCAATGCGTGGTGTGAAGGTCAAGGCGTTCGTTAGAAATGCAGAAAAGGCGGATGCAGTCCTCCAGGCGGGGGCAGCTGAGGTCGCGATTGGAGATCTGAGCGAACTCAACAGCGTGCAGCGGGCGATGAAGGGCGTATCGTCAGTTTTCTATTTGGCGCCCGCCTTTCTGCCGCACGAGGCTGAAATAGGCCGAAGTTTCGTAGCCGTAGCGCGAGAGGCTGGCGTGCGTCGATTTGTTTTTTCCTCTGTGATCCATCCGGTATTGACAGAACTAATCAATCACGCCGCGAAGATACCCGTGGAGGAAGCTGTTCTCACATCGGGCATGGAGTATGTCTTTCTGCATCCAGCGATGTTCTTCCAGAACTATGCCACATCTTTCCCCAAAATGCGTGCGACGGGGGTCGTCGCTGAACCGTGGTCAGCCGATACACGGTTTTCACGGGTCGACTATCGCGATGTCGCGGAAGTGGCTGCCGTCGCCCTCACCGAGGACCGGCTGTTGTTTGACACCTTTGAGTTGTGCGCGGAAGGTCACTTGAATCGGAAGGACGTAGCGAAGCTGCTGAGCGAGGTCTTAGGGAGTGACATGAAGGCCGTTACGTTAGATGCGGGCAAGGCACCGGCTGGCGTAAGCCCGGAGGACGAGCAGAGAGCCATGCTCCAGCAGATGTTCCACTGGTACGACCGACACCCACTCGTAGGCAATGCGCTCACATTGCGAGCCACCCTCCAACGCGAGCCCCGAACTCTGCGGACATACTTCGAAGAGCTCGCTGCACGTAGTGTCGCTCACCGAGCGTAAGTAACTGTGTGATGCAAGGAGAGCCAAATGTTTAGCGGAAAGAAAGCAGACTTCGAAATACGTGGGCAGTTCACTCCCAGCAACAGCGCACTCGTGCTCATCGACTACCAGGTGGGAACGCTACAGTAGATCCGGAACGTCAGTTCCGATGTCTCGCTGCGCAATGCCGTCCTGCTGACCAAAGCAGCCGAGCGACTGAAGTTGCCGATCATCTTCACCACGAGCCAGCAAGATCATATTCAGGGGCCGTTAGCCCCGGCTTTGCAGCAGGCGTCGCCGGCCGCCTACAAGGCGCGTGTGAAGCGAGCCGGTATCGTCAATGCATGGTCTGATCCGAACTTCAGCGGCGCGATCGAAGCTACAGGCCGCAAGAACCTCATCATGGGCGGAGTCACGACGGATACCCGTCGGTTTTAAGACACGGATGCGAGCGCTGCAAGCGTGGAAGCATTGCGCCGAGATCGACTCTAATTTCCAGGAGACGCCCGGGGATGCTGCGCTTGAGTCAGCTCGGCAGTTTAACAACTCGATAGCCGACGCAGTCACAGCCATTCCAACCTATGCCGGTGCTTTCGCATGCATAGGTGGCGCCTGCGAAGATACTTGTTGTCAGAATTGGAATATCCCGATTGATCGCAATACTTATGAAAACTACCAGAGCTTCGAAAATGGAACGCTACGAGCGGCTTTCACGCACTATGTAAAGCCGATCACGCTTGCGATGTCATCCGACGCGCAGTTTGCGCTTATTCACCCTAAGCCTTCCGGAACGTGTCCATTCCTCAACGCACATCGACTTTGCTCTATTCACGCGACGTATGGCGAAGAGCTTTTATCTGCAACCTGCTCTACCTATCCAAGAACGCTCAATGAGGTCGACGGGCAAATAGAGGGTTCTCTATTTCTCTCCTGCCCCGAGGCTGCAAGAACTGTACTGCTCGACCCATTTTTCCTCAGAAAGTCTGGTAGCTTTTCCGCAAAACAGGTCAAATACTCGGCCGTTAGTCTGCAGAGTAGTGGCGCAAGCTCTATTCATAAGCCCTATGCATACTTCCGCTCGACGAGAGAGCTACTCTTCGAGATCGTTCGAGATCGAACTTTGCCCTTGTGGCAGAGAGTGCTGTTCATAGGCTCGCTTTGCAGTAACCTTGACAGGCTTACCTCGGGACGGGCCGACGCAGAAATCCCAAAGATTCTTGACGATCACAGGATCGCACTCTCAGACCGCCTGTTGCACCGCAGCCTGAATGACATCCCAGCGCAGCCAGGACTCAAGTTGAGTGTTTTCCTTAAGCTGACAAAAGCTCGAATCGAGGACGAGGCAACAAGGCCGAGATTTCTAGAGATAGCTAAGCTATTTGTGGAAGGATCCGGATGTGTCCCGGATGTCACTCTTCAAGAGGATACGACCACCTTTGTTTGCGCAGAAGAGACCTTTCATCGTCCCTTTTTCGCGAGTGCACCATTCATCCTTGAGAATTATCTTGTGAACTACATGATTCAGAATCTGTTTCCGTTCGGCCGCAAAGACACCATTCGAGATCAACCACGATCTATCTTCGACGAGTACATTCTCATGGCAACCCAGTTCGCGTGGCTCGATACGCTTTTGATAGGGATAGCCGGATATTACAAGGAGTCTTTCGGTCCTGAGCACATCGTTAAGACTGTGCAGTCATTTTCGAGAACTGTAGAACACAACGGATATATCCTTGCCTCCATCGTTGAGTACATCAAAAGTTTACAGCTCGACAGCCTGCAAGGAATCGCGCTCCTGCTCAGGAATGAATAGCCGACCGGTGGCGATTGACAGGACTTGGCCGTTCGCTGAAACGTTGGCCCCTTGCTCCATGGGCATGACCACACACGAGTCCTTAAGCAAACCTTAGCCAATCAGACATATTGACATTCGATACGAATAGATTCATTCTCATATAGAAGGTGGATAGGAGAATGAGATGAGCGCAGTCAAGGCCAACCTCTTGCAAGGTACGCTTGATCTGCTGATTCTTAAGGCACTCGGTCCCGGAGAACTGCACGGACTCGGAATCTCCCGCCGCATTGAACTCATCACAAGAGGGACATTCCTCGTCAAGCCAGGCTCCTTGTTTCCAGCTCTGCATCGCATGGAGGAAGCTGGCTGGCTTCGCTCGCACTGGGGTGAGTCGGAAAACAATCGGCGAGCAAAGTTCTATGAGCTCACGAAGCTAGGAACGAAGCAGATAGAAGCCGAGACGGAACAATGGGCTCGGGTGGCAATGGGCATGGCTAATGCTTTAAAGGCAGTATAGGAGCCTGTTGATGCAAACCTTGTCTCGGTTCATGGCCGGTCTCCGCAACCTTCTCAGACAGCCACAGATCGAAAGCCAATTGGACGATGAAGTGCGCGCCTACGTCGACATAGTGTCGGACGAAAGGATCGCCGCCGGTATGTCGCCCTCAGAGGCCCGCCGCACGGCGTTGGCGGAGTTCGGCGGCATCGAGCAGACGAAGCAGGCAGTGCGCGATCATCGTGCCGGAGCGCTTATAGAGACCTGCTTGCAGGACGTTCGCTATGCCCTTCGGCAGATACGACTCAATCGCGGTTTTACGCTGACCGCGGTGATCACACTAGGACTCGGGATCGGAGCGACCTCGGCCATATTCTCGGCTGTGTACTTTCTGCTGCTCAAGCCACTGCCTTACCGGGACGCGAACCGGCTCGTCACCATAACGGATGTGCATTCAGCCCCGCTGCTCGATCCAGATTTTATCGTGGCAAAGTCCGAATCCAAGTCATTTGATCAGGTCGCGGGATTCCACCATATGCCTTCGAATGACAACCTCACCGGTGTTGGAGATCCCATACGGGTGACACGGGCTGCGGTGACCGCGAACTTCTTTTCAATGCTCGGCGTTGCGCCCCAGGTTGGCCGTAATTTCCTCTCCAGCGAAGACTGGAGTGGAAGCCCGAATGTTGTGATGTTGAGCGATCGTCTGTGGAGAAACAAGTTCAACGCCGACTCCGGAATTGTTGGGAAGGCAATCACGTTAAATGGAGCAAGCTATACGGTGATCGGTGTCCTGCCGCGCTACTTCAGCTTTCCCAGTCCGTTCCTTGAACCTGACTTGTATGGTTCCGCGGCTCTTGAGAAGGACACGACGGTCTCGTTCACAAAACAACTTTGGTCGATTCAGGCCATCGCTCACTTGCGTCCCGGCGCTACCGTCGAACAAGCCCAAGCGGAGATGCAGGCTTTTTTCCAGGCGCGCGCACAAGGCTATCCATCTGTACTCGCTGATTGGGCAAAGAGTCGTCGAATCAGAGTTGAGACCCTCCAGCGCCATCTGACCGGCGACGAACGAAAGCCGCTTTTCATCCTGCTTGCATCGGTAGCGGCAGTATTGCTGATCTCGTGCGCGAATGTCGCCAACCTGCAACTGGCGCGAGCAGTTTCGAGGCGGCATGAGACCGCATTGCGAGGAGCGTTAGGCGCTTCACGGGCGCGGCTCATTCGGCAATTATTGGTTGAAAGCCTGCTTCTTTCGTCGCTCGCTGCGGTGTTGGGCTTAGTCATTGCTCTTGCCATCTCTTCTTTGATCCGGCACACGGGAACGGTCGACACGTCGCAGGCACCTGCACGCCTAACTCAGGTTCTGCGCCTCCCCTTCGGTAAATTAAGCGCGGTGATCCATGTCGATGGTTGGGTCCTCGCCTTCACAATTGGGCTCGCTTTAGCAACAACCCTGCTCTTTGGCTTGGCCCCCGCCATCAGCGGAACACGCGTAGATCTGAGGAATGCCCTGCAGTCAGCCGCTCTGCGTATCAGTTCAGGTAGAGAGCAGCGTCTACTGCGGCACAGTCTGCTCGTAATTGAAGTCGGGTTGGCTGTAACGCTGCTAGTGGCGGCAGGCCTGCTCGTTCGCAGCTTCGCCCGCGTCATGAGCTACGACTCTGGCATCGATGCGAGCAATACCCTCACAGGCGTCACGTCGCTGCACACTGGAGTTGCGTCGCTGAGCCATCCCAGTCCACCGTGGCCGAGAGAGCGGTTCTTTGATCTCTACGATCGACTGCTGCCACGCCTCAAGGCGCTACCAGGCGTACGGTTCGCTGCGTTGACCAGCTCGTTCCCTTTCGATTCCTTACAGAATGACAGGATGTTTGTCTATGACGGAGTGCCCGTTCCTCCGGTTGCGGAGCGTCAGTTTGTCCCCATCACCGAGATCACAGCGGATTACTTCCGCGCTGTTGGTACGCCAATCATCACCGGCCGACTTTTCAACTCCACGGATAACCAGACTGCTCCGCCCGTCGTCATTGTGAACGTGTCCTTTGCCAAGCGGTTTTTTGGAGGGAATGCATTAGGAAAGCGCTTCAAAACAGATGCTGTCCAGGCCGGCGATCTGTTCTCGCTCAAGAGAAAATTGAGCACGGTTACTATCGTCGGCGTCGTTGACGATGTAAGGCACGGCGGCCCGGAGCAGGAGGTTCAACCGGAGGCGTTTCAACCCCTCGCTCAAGGGGCACCGGTCGTGAACACAAAGCTGGTGCTACGTACTTGGGAAGATCCGGCTTTATTGGCGAACCCTTTGCGCGCCGCAGTAGCTTCAATAGACGCGCAACATCCGCTCTTCGATCTTCAGACCATGGAGCAACGAGTTGCCGACCTGGTTGCACAGCGAAGGCTTATCATGCTCCTTACCGCATGCTTCGCCATGCTTGCGGTCATTCTTTCCGCCATTGGTGTCTATGGAGTTTTTGCCTACTCCGTCAATCAACGCCAGCAGGAAATGGGCATCCGCCTCGCTCTGGGTTCCACACGAGGCGGAGTGCTGCGGCTCGTTATGGTGCAGGCAGTTCGCCTGGTCGCATTGGGTGGCGTTCTGGGCTTGAGCGCGGCTTTCGTTTTGAGCCGCCTCTTGAACAGCCTGCTCATCGGAGTAACGCCGCACGATCCTGTGGCTTTCTCGCTCGCCTGGGTCCTTATGACCTTCGTGGCATTGTTAGCAAGCACCATTCCGGCAGCGCAGGCTGCTCGTACAGACTTAACCAATGTTCTTCGTTCCGAGTAGCAAAGATGAAATCTTAAAATCGATCAATTAAAAATCAATGATGAGACTTGAAGGCGCATCTTTTTGGACATGCTGGCGCGATACGCGAGTGATTGTGTTCGCGTATCTGTTGGGTCTGATTATTGTGTGTTGGGATGTGTTCAGACATGCTCCTATGCCGCTGGGCACCCTGAGGATTGGTATTGATGGATGGCGCGACTTTTCGCTTCTATGGGCTGGCCTCGGTTTTGGTTCCTGGCTGTTAGGCGGTATTGCATTGCGCGCAGATGCGATTGCTGGGGCGAATACCGGCCAGAACCTCAAACAGCGAGATTCGTCCTATGTCTCGATCCAGAGCGCCTTTGTTCTCAGCGAAATCATCTTGCTCACCGTGATCACAATGGCAAGTTTTGCAATTATGTACCGCTCCGGGCTGATATTTTTCGGCCTTCAAATGACGACGATGGGTGGGCGTCCTGAATTCATTCCGCTTTCTCTCGCTGCGTTCTTAGCGGGTTGCAGCATGACGCTTTTTGCTGGAATGCTTTTCAGCACATCGTATTTAGCTGTAGTGTTGGCTCGCAGAACGGGGGTCGGCATCTTGCTCGCAGCTTTGGTGTTTGCCCTCTATATTGTGTTCCAGCATGGAGTGCAATATCTGCCAGGCTCTTTTCATCCAGCCTTGCCAAATTGGCAACTGAACCCATTCGACATTCTTATCAGCAAGCGCGATGCTTCTCTACGTTTAGTAGGCGCGATTCTATCCCGCATCGCAGTCATCGGCTTGGCCCTATACACAGCCGAAATCGTAGCCGCCGCCCGTACGAAAGTGCAGCCTGTCTAGTCAGGCCATCGCTTTTGCGCCTTAGGAGTCGAGTAATCTTGAGCTTTTCCACTTGATGTATGCTTTGCCAAGTTTAGGTTGAACCGGGCCTCATGATCTCCATTTCTCCCAAGCCGTTCAAGAGACCAGGCGCGGATGCATCACGCGCAAGACTTAGTGTCGGAAGATGAGGGAAAAGGGATGGGCAGAGTGGGATTGCGACGTCAGGCAATGGCTGTTTGCTTCTTGACAGCGTAAACCTCTGCAGCGCAGCAAGTGTTACGGGTCCGCCAGCATCCCCACAACAACGAATGGCAGGAGTTGAGCTTCACCTGTCTCGCCCCATACGGCTTACGGGTTCGTCCGAGCCCGATATGCACCTGGAGCTGCAGATGGTAGCGTTGCACGTCCCTGCAGTCAGCATGGCCGCCATTCACAATGGCCGTATTGACTGGTCTGAAGCCAAGGGAGTTTCGTCGCGCGGCGGGAGTCCAGTCACGACGCGAACTCTCTTTGGGGCGGCTTCTATCTCGAAACCGGTCACTGCATTGGGTGTGCTGAAGCTGGCAGTGGAACACAAAATCGACCTGGACACCGACGTAAACCAATACCTGAAGCGATGGAAGATTCCTGATAGCCCATTCACAGTACAAAAGAAGGTCACCGTACGTGAACTGCTGAACCACACATCCGGGATCGGAACACACAACGGCGAAATCTACGATCCGAACAAGCCAGTGCCGACACTTCTTGAGCTGCTTGATGGCAAGAGTCCCGCAAAGACGCCTGCAGTCCGCGTCGAAGCCATACCCGGAACGAAGTTCGCGTACTCCAATGGCGGATACGCCATTCTCTATTTGTTGATTGAAGATGTGACCGGCAAGTCATTTTCGCAGTACATGCAGCACGCCGTCCTCGATCCCATCGGCATGAAGGACAGCACCTTCCAAGCTCCATTGCCTCAAGCGTTAGCTGCGCGAGCGGCGACAGCTTATTGGGGCGATGGGGTCTCGGCGGTGCCGCCCGCGAAGTTCGTGGAGCCTAATCTCGCAGCCGGCGGCCTATGGACGACGCCGACAGATCTGGCAAAGTTCTTGATCGAAGCTCAGAGGGAATATACTGGCACCTCTCACAGAGTTCTTCACCAAAGCACCATGCGTCACGTCGTCGAACATGGGACGTTTCGTTGGGGACTAGGCTTCGAAGTTGGAGGAGAACCGGATGATCTCTACCTCAAACATGAGGGCTCAGCCATTTTCCAGAATCAGATGTTTGTTTATCTCCATGGTGATGGCCTCGTCGTCATGACGAACGGAGGGGGCGGAGGGACTCTGGTAGAACAGCTCCTCCGAAGCGCAGGAACTGTTTACGGTTTGCCTGATTTCAAACCGATTGAACGCACTTCTATTTCAGTACCCTCGAGTACGTTGGCCAAGTATGTCGGCACCTACGGTTTCGTAAAGGTTGCGATGAACGGTGATTCGTTAACCGCTGAAATCCCCGCAGGTTCGAAGCCGCAGAATCTCTACGCAGAGTCGGGAACCCACTTCTTCGTCCTGGACGGCCCGCAGGAACTTTCCTTCAACGTTGACGAACAGAAAAGCGTGAATGACATCGATTTCATTACGCCGATCAATCGTATTCATCTGAAGAGAACCGACGAGCCCCAAAAGTCTAGGGCAAATTAGGCCATCCACGATTTCCATTTCCCCCAAGCCGTTATCAGCAGGCCAGGCGCGGATGTACCACGCGGGAGTTCACGTCGGAGAAGCAGAACTACTGGAGCCAGGACCAGCAGGGCCATAGCGAGTGGCAGGGCCAGCTGGCAGAGAAGTGGGACCTGCAGGGCTCAGTCGGCAATGAAGAGTTCGCGCCGCTGACGGAAGGCCAGCATCCATGGACAGGCGAGCAGCTGGTTCGCCATCAGCCCGAGAAGACCTACGAAAACCAGATCGGCTGGGAAGTCACAAGCGTCGAGCACCGCGCCGGCTGGGACGGGACGGGACTATCTGCGCACCGACGCTGAGACTGGCGCGCTAGTCGATCGGGTACAAACGCCCTTCATCGGAGGCTGAAATGACGATGGTGCGCGAAATCTTCTGGTTCGTGTCGCTTGTGATAGTCACAGCTTCACCGGGAAAAGCCTGCAAGGTTACTGGTTCTGCGACGGGTAGCGTCACGAAGGCATGGTGAATCCGTGCTTCGCGGCTCTTGCCGGACATATTGATGACTGAGAAGCGGATAGGACGCGGTTTTCCTTGTCCTTGCTCCTGCGTAATCGAGGCGAATGACGGTGACGTGGTCGGACAGAGCAATGAAAAAAGAAGAGCAAAAGCAGGAATATGGTTCATGACAAACGGCCTCCTCAGGCACGCAGGAGACAGCCTAGGGTTTAGTTGCCCTCGAACTAGGGTGCAATCGGTTCAAAAGGAAAATAAAGGGACCAATAACAATAGGCGATGATGAATCGCAGCGCGACCATGGCGAAGCAATCGTCGTCTAATGCATCATCAGACCATGAGCAGCAGCAGAACCGAAGATGGCGTCTCGTTTTGGGGATCGTGGTGCGTCGCGATAATCTGCTGGGCAGCCATGGGCCTTGTTAATGGACGCATGATGTTTGTGAACGATCGCGATCATGCCAATCATCTTCCCGTCGCGCATTACTTCGCATGGGCTGCGGCTGAAGCCCTCTCTTGGTCAATCATCACGCCCTTCATCTTCCTGTTTGCTCGCCAGTATCCCTTCCAGGCAAGCCGGTGGCTTGTACGCACCGGGCAGTACGTAGCACTCACAGCCATTGTTGTGACGATTCAACCCATCCTCAAGGCTCCTGCATGGTTCTACACGCCGGACCAGCATCTGCCACTGCTCGGTACGATCCTAGACTTGGGACACAAGTCTCTTATAGGTGCCATTCAGGTCTGCCTTCTGCTTTACCTCTTGAGCGCCTATCAAAATGCGAAACGTCAATCGCGGAGACTTCAATTGCGCGAGGCGGAATTGAAAGCTCAGGTAAGCAGCGCCGAACTGCACATGTTACGGATGCAACTCCATCCCCATTTCCTCTTCAACGCCCTTCAGGCCACCACAGTGCTCGTGCACGAGGATCCAGCTTCCGCCGAAAAGCTTCTTCAGCATCTCAGCGAGCTTTTACGAGTAGCGCTTGATGACATGCGGAGCCTGCAGGTCACGCTAGAACAAGAGATCACTTTCCTGCGCCACTATGTGGAAATACAGAAACAGCGCTTTCAGGAACGATTGGAAGTAAGCTTCGATATTCCGGTTGAAGCGCTTCGGATCGCCGTTCCCACACTTCTTTTGCAACCTCTGGTAGAGAATGCGATCCACCATGGGATTGGAAGACACAAGGGCACCGATTCTATTGAAGTCGCGGCGCGGCGAGAAGGTCGGGCCCTGGTGCTGGAAATAAGAAACTTCGCCAGCACACTCGATGAAGCTCCGACAGTGATGGGTCATGGCGTTGGGTTGAAGAATACACGCACTCGCCTGGAGCAAATGTATGGCGGACACGCAACTGTAGACCTGCGCTCTCTTGTTCCGCGCGGTGTATGTGCTCGTGTCATATTACCCGCAGAACCTACCGAGGTGGCTCTTGATCCGCGCCGTAATCGTTGACGACGAGCCTCTTGCACGGCGCGCTCTCGCCCGCATGCTGCAACAGCATGAAGATGTAATTGTCGTCGCTGAATGCGCGGATGGTGAAGCCGCTCTAGAGTGCGTTCAACAGCTGCAGCCACGGCTTGTGTTTCTAGATATTCGCATGCCCGGAATGGACGGACTGGATGTGGCCGGCGAACTGCTTCGTAAGTTTTCTGGGGCAGTCATCTTCGTAACTGCATACGATCGTCATGCGTTGGAGGCATTTGACTTGAATGCGCTCGACTATCTGTTGAAGCCGTTCACGCCAGAACGCCTCAGCCAGGCGCTCGAACGCGTTCGCGAACGCACCTTCCATCCAGTGTCAGCAGAGTCTTTCGAACAGCTGCTAGCGAGTTTGCGCGGGCAAGGGAGCCAGACACGTTTTGTTGAGAGAATCCCAGCAAATCGTAACGGACGCATTCGACTTCTACCCGTCTCTTCTATCGAACGAATAGAGGCGATGGGAAACTACGCCCAGATCCACGTCGCAAATGAACACTACGACGTGCGAGAAACGCTGCAGTCTTTGGAGCAAAAGCTAAACCCTGACACCTTTGTCCGTGTGCATAGGTCGACGATCATCAATATGGATTACGTGCGCGAAGTACAGACCTGGTTTCGCGGTGGCCATCAGATTTTGATGAAGGATGGCACTCAGGTGAGGCTAAGCCGCTATCAGGCCGGTGCCATAGAGAAGTTGACAGGAAAGAGGTCCTGAATGGTTATTCGCCTGATTGTGCTAATGACCCTATTGCTTGTAGTACGAACAAGTGAGCGCGCTCTATTGGCGGCGGATCCAGCGCGGCCGTGCAAGAGCACTGTCACCGGTACGCTCGAAATCATTCCATTTGAAAGCAAGGTCTATGGCGACACGCGTCGCCTTCGGGTTTGGCTGCCCTCTGGCTACTCCAGTGCTCAGGCGTCTGCGAAGCGATACCCCGTTCTTTACCTCTTTGATGGACAATTTCTTTTTGACCGCTGCACCTCTCCGCCGTTTCCAGATGAATGGCACGTCGATGAAACCTTGACCGATCTCATCGCGAGAAAAGCCGTACAACCGTTGATTGTTATTGGAATCGATAATCCCGGGCCCGGCCGTCGCGAGGACGAATATTCGAGGTATAGCGCGATGGCGGACGCACCACAAAAGTTGTCCGCGTTCATGACGCGAGAAGTCCTGCCGCTGATCGATGGTCGGTACCGGACGATCGCGGACCGAACCCACCGGGGGGTCGGTGGTTCGTCGCTAGGTTCCCTCGCTGCGTTGTCTCTTCTCCTGGATCAGCCGGATACGTTCGGCATAGGCTTGCTTGAGAGCACTTCATTACAAAATGGGAATGGTAGAACGTTGCAGGAGACCTCGACGATCGTCCAAGGGCCATTGCGCATTTCAATTGGAGTGGGAACGGCCGAAGTTCCGCCAGCAGAAGCTGCTGCCCACGGATTTCCTGATTTCGATGTTGCCTTCGTCGCAATGAGCCGGGCGCTTTCCGAAAACATGAAGAAAAGTCTGATGAACCATCCGGAAGTGAAACTGACCGTTGAGCCGGATGGGCAGCACCAGGTCAGGTATTGGGGAGAACGTTTCGGCCCTGCTGTCAGCTTCCTCTTCCCTCCAGAGTCGCGGACGACGAAATAATGGGTCGTGATACGTGATCGCCATCTGACCACGATAGAAGCACCAATGACGAGTTGAGTTCTAAAATCCTTCCAGGCGGATCCGTTCCTCTGCCAAACTGTTACGAACCGGGCTCCGATGATTTCCATTTCCCCCAAGCCGTTATCAGCAGGCCAGGCGCGGATGTATCACGCGCGCGAGTTCACGTCGGAGAAACAGAACTACTGGAGCCAGGATCAGCAGGGCTATAGCGAGTGGCAGGGCCAGCTGGCAGAGAAGTGGGACCTGCAGGGCTCAGTCGGCAATGAAGAATTCGCGCGACTGACAGAAGGCCAGCATCCTTGGACTGGCGAGCAGCTGGTTCGCCATCAGCCGGAGAAGACCTACGAAAACCAGATCGGCCGGGAAGTCACGAGCGTCGAGCACCGCGCCGGCTGGGACGGCACGATCTCCGCGCCGAAGTCGGTTTCGCTCACTGCGCTTGTGGGCGGCGATGAGCGGGTGCGTCTGGCGCACCGGGAAAGTGTCCGCGTTGCTTTGGGCGAGCTCGAGCAGTTCACACAGGCGCGGATCGGCAACGTCCACAAACCGGAGACGACAGGCAAATTCGTAGCCGCGACCTTCGAGCACGACACAGCGCGGCCGGTCGACGGCTATGCCGCGCCGCAGCTCCACACCCACGCGGTCATCTTCAATGTCACGGAGCGCGAGAGCGGTCCGGGCAAGCTGACGCGTTCTGTGCAATCGCATGAACTCTATGCCATCCAGAAATATGTCACGGCCGTTTACCGGTCGGAGCTGGCAACGCGGCTGCAGGGGCTGGGCTATCAGCTGGAGCGTGGCGAGTACGGGCAGCCGGAGATCAAGGGCTATACGAGGGAATATCTCGAAGCTTCGAGCCTGCGCCGGGAACAGATCCATGACTACAAACGGGAGCAGGGGCTGGACGGCAATGGAGCAGCACAGATCGCTGCGCACCGGACGCGCGATCGCAAAGAGCTGCTGTCGCCCGAGGAAGTCTTGCAACGGCATCGCGACCTTGCCGCGCAGTACGGCCATCAGGCCGACCACGTCGTTTCTCAAGCTTTGGCCCAGGCAAAGGCCCAAGCCCATCTCCAGACAAAAGAACAAGGGCAGACACACCCAACCGCAATCGACAAGGCGGCACAACAGGCTGTGACCTACGCCCGCGATCGTTTCTTTGAGCGTGGAGCCGTCCATGCCCGGAAAGATATTCTGGCAGCGGCCCTCGACAGGAGCATGGGGCAGGCGACTTCCAGCCAGGTGCGGGAAGAGTTCAAGCGCCGCGTGCAGAAGGGCGAGTTCCGCCTGGTCGAGAACGTCGGGACCGGACCGCACTATACGACGGCCGCCATGTTGCGCAGGGACCTCACCGGCGCGGACCGCACCTGGGCCGAGCGCTACAACGTCGGCGACGTGTTGCGTTATTCGCGGGGCTCGAAAGAGACCGGCATCGACAAAGGCGAGTATGCGCAAGTCAAGAGTGTCGACGCTTCGAATAACAGATTGACTGTTCAATTGCAGGACGGCACCCAGCGGACGTACGATCCACGCCGGCAGCAGGGCGTTTCCGTCTATCGGGAACAGGAGCGGGCTTTCTCCGCCGGCGATCGCGTGCAGTTCACTGCGCCCGCGCAGGATCTGAAGGTCGCCAATCGTGAACTCGGAACAGTGACGAGCATCGGTGAAGATGGGCGATTGTCACTCAGAATGGACGGCGGCCGGGAGATCGAGCTCGATCCACGTCAGCATCCGCATCTCGATCACGGCTATGCGGTGACCAGCCATTCAGCCAGGGCCAGACTGCTGATCGCGTATTGATCCATGCCGACACCGACCTCGGGGCCAAAGACCTGCTCAACAACCGTAAGGCGTACGTTGCCATCTCGCGTGGAGCTTACGATGCGCAACTCTTTACCAATGACAGCGAAAAGCTGGGGTTGGCGCTGGGCAGAGATGTCTCGCACCGGAGCGCCCTCGCGCCTGAAATGCAGCCGGAGCGGTCTGTTGTGCCGCAGCAGGAGATTGCGCCCAGGGTCGAACACAGCTACGGCAGAGGAATGGGTTTGTAACTCCTACCTGCCCCAGATCATGGGAGCGTAGCCTTTGCAGTTGGTCTGTCAAGGCCGCAGCCGCTCATGCGGTGCCTTCGGCAGCCCTGACAGACCAACTGCAAAGGTCAAAAGCGGCTGGCTATTCCGGGGCAGGTAGGAGAGACAAACAGAGAAAAAAACTGCTTACATCCCTAGGCGACGAGCTAATGCGGAGATGGTGGAGTTTTCGAAAAGCTGACTTCACAGGCCATATCCATGGGCTCGCGTACTTGATGATTCACTCGGCGATAATGCACTTATCCAGATTAAAGCTGCCGAGAACGGCGTTTATCGTTACCGATCTGCCGATACAAGACTCTCCTGGGTTCAGTCTTGCCTACCTGATTTTCCGTGGGAAGTAGACGAGTTCATTCTGACTATGAGTGCCGTTGATCCCGTATGATTGCATTGAAATGAACGCGACGTACGGCAGTCATGCTACTCGAGCGCGGCGGCTTTTCCTCCACTGCTTGGCCGGGATCATGGTTTTTTCGCCATTCGTCATTGAGAGGTCCGACCTGAGCGGGTTGCTCTATTTCTTGGTTGCGGCTCCCGCCGTGAGCATCGTCTTGGGCATTTGGGTTTCCAAAGAAAAGGCCTGAGACGTCTAATCGTGGTTGCCGCGTTGTTTTCCTATTGGTTGATCTCAGCATTGATCCTCTGGCACTTCTCTAAAGTGCGTGATGTAAGCCGATGGCTCTTTCAAGCGAAGGCATATAAGGCGAAAGTTCTGGCATTGCCAGTTTCGTCCAATGGTGACTTCAGGCACGTCGAATGGGAAGGTTGGGGATTCGCTGGAGCAGGCGACACGACCGTCTACCTCGTTCTCGATTCGAGCGACTCTCTCTCCGAACCAGCTAAGAACCACCTGAGCGGTAAGTTTGTTGGTGTTTCCTGCGCTGTCTACCGTGTTCACCGTCTAGAGAAGCATTGGTATACGGTGGCCTTTTATACAGATACGTCTTGGGGTCAATGTGAATGAACATGAACACTCGTGCCTAGGCGAACCTTTGCGCCATCCAGGGAAGGTACTTAGAGAAAGCGGCATTTTCGAAAGCGACAGGGATTGGTACCGCTAAGTCGCAATAGCGGAAGACTACCCCCCAAAGCGGACAGCTCTGGGCGGCCCAAGCCCGCTGACTGGCGTGAGATGCGTTTCTCAGTGCTCAAGTTAACCAACTCGCGAGTAGGCAGGCAAGAGTGAACGAGCAGACCGCTCCTTGCCATTAGGTTGACGCTGTCAACCTAATGAGTGTACGCTGTCAACCAGAGGAGTAATGAATATGGGAACGGCGCTCATCACTGGTGGAAACGCAGGTTTGGGGCTAGAGGCGGCGAAGCGTCTTGCAGCGAAGAAGCAAAACCTCATCCTTGCTGGCAGAGATAAATCTACGATCGAAAGGGCTGCATCAGACCTTCGCGTGCGTTTTGGCGTACAGGTGACAACGGTGCAACTAGACTTGTCATCGCTTGCTTCGGTGCGCTCTGCCGCTCAAGACGTACAGCGGCTGATGGCTGAAGGCCAGATTCAGCACCTCGACGCTTTGCTCTGCAACGCCGGTGCCCAGTTCCGGGGACCGATCTCGTACAGCAAAGACGGCTTTGAACAGACGTTCGCCGTCAACCATCTTGGTCACTTTCTGCTGGTAAACCTGCTGCTGGATTGCCTGACAAAGGATGGCAGGGTTGTATTTACGGCGAGCGGCACCCACGATCCGGAGACAATGGACGGCAAGATGGTCGGAAAAGCTAACGAGCCGGATGCCTTCCTCCTCGCGAACGAGGGCAAGCAGGGTAGCAAGCCGAGTTCAGGCGGAGTACGCTACGCGACTTCAAAGCTATGCGTTTTGCTGTTTTGCTACGAGTTGAACCGACGTTTTGCGGAGCGAGGTAGCCGTCTAGTATCCATTGCCTTTGACCCGGGCCTTGTTCCAGAAACTGGTCTTAGCCGGACTGCTCCAGCGTTTGCCGCCAGGCTGCTGCGAACGAAGTTTATCAAGCGCCTGCTGCAAACTCTGGGCGTTACGATGGGCAGCCTGGCTTTCTCAGGCGACGCCTTGGCACGGATCGCGGTGGACCCCGACTTTGCGGGTGCGACCGGTCAGTATCTGCAGTCCAAGAATGGCTCTCTCGTCACTTCAAGATCCTCCAAGGCTTCCTACGATAAGCAGAAGGCCGCGAAGCTCTGGACTGATTCAGCGACGCTGGTAAAGCTACAGCCCAATGAAGGCTCCGAGGTTCTTCGTTGAAGACCAGTGAACGAATCATCGAATCGGCAGCTGCGCTCCTCGATTCTGGAGGAGTCGCAGCCGTAACACTTCGGGCCGTGGGACAGGCAAGCGGTGTGTCGCACAACGCGCCTTACAAGCACTTTGAGAACCGCGATAGCCTGCTGGGTGCTCTCGCCACTCAAGAGTTCCAGAAGCTGGCAGCGGCATTTACCGCATTCGGACAGGACAAGGTGCAACCGTTGACCAAACTCAAGCGGGCATTGCAAGCCTTCTCTGAGTACGGCCGCGATTACCCCAGCCGCTATCAACTTCTCTTCAGTGATCCAGAGATTGCGAAGCAGGAAGGTGAGCTGCAACGGGCAGCAATGGCGTCCTTTTCTGCTTTTGCGTTGCTTGTGGCTGAGTGTCAGAAGGCTGGGGTGCTGCCTGGGGGGCCTACTGCTGCGTTAGCAGGGCTGCTCTACGCTTCAGTTCACGGACTGGTCGATCTCCAGGCGAGCGGTCGAATGAAAACCGAAAAAGGCTTTATGAGCGTGAGCGATGGGATCGCGCTCCTTCTGAAAGTGCTCTCTACGGATAAAAACGAGGTGCTGCGATGACGATGAACGAGCTTGCACGATTCGCCGCTGGGGAGCGAATGATTCCGAAAGCTCCGGTACAAGCGACACGTTCGGTCCAGATTACTGCTCCGCTAGACAAGGTGTGGTCCATTCTGACCGGAGTATCGGACTGGGAGCGTTGGCACCCGTATCTGAAGGACGCCAGACTGGAAGGGCCGTTCTCCGCAGACACTCAACTAACATATGGCGGATTCATCAAGCACAAGCTTCCGCATCGCGAAAGTGGTTCCCGGAGCGCTGGTCATGCTTTACGGCACAATGGCGGGCTACAAAGGGATAACCCGATGGGACGTAAAGCAAGTCAACGGAACCCGGACAGAAGTCTCCTTTACGGAGTCTTCTGCCGGTTTCATGATTGGCACGCTGTACAGCAATCGGAAGTTAGGTGAACATCTTCAGAACTGGTTGAATGCACTGAAGGCGGAAGCGGAGCGCTCAGCGTAATACTGGGATGAGCGTGGGAGCGCGAAAGCGGTATGGGTCCTCACAAGTCGCACAGGCGGCAGTTTGCGATTCCTCCCCCCGCGGACCGTGGTCGGCTCCTGACTGGCGTGAGCGGCGTCTAGCAGGACTCATGGACTACGCCTTGTGAATGCTACAAGGGCTCGGCAATCATTAACCGGTTTTCAAGTCCCCACTCGGCCATTGAAGCCATCACGGGACGAAGTGTCTTGCCCAAGGCTGTGAGGCAGTACTCCGTCTTCGGGGGTATGACGCCGTAGTCGTGACGCGCGATCAGACCGCACTGCTGCAGCTCGCGCAGCTCCTTGGTGAGAATACGGTCGCTCACCGGCGGGCACGCGCGCCGGATCTCGGAAAAGCGTAGCGGCTCATTGCGCATTAAGGCCCAGATGATGCGTGCTTTCCATCTGCCACCCAGAATGCGCGAGGTGAAGGCGACAGGACAGACAGTGGCGAGCTTCATGTAGATCACACTAACAAATAAATCCGTACTTGCTGAAATGTTTGCATAGGCATCTTCTGAAATTAGCCCGGAGCGGAGCAGCTCGCTTCGGATATGGAGGAAGAATGAAAGCCATTTGCGTCAATGCCGACCGTAAACTTGAAGTGCGTGATGTTCCAACCCCGAACAATGCGCCGCCCGGTCATCTCATGGCCAAGATCCGAGGGGCGGCGATCAATCATGGGGACAAATCGTTTCTAATTAATCCCGGCGCGGCAGCATCGCGGGCTCTGAATCGCACATACGATATCTGGGGTGCCTCTGCGGCTGGCATAGTCTTGGCCGTCGGGGAGGATTTACCCGCAGAGCTGGTTGGCCGCGGTGTCGCGATCTATCGTTCGCTGAGCAAAACCGCGCAAACTCTTGGCCTCTGGAGCGAACAGGTTGTGGTGGAGCGCACGAGCTGCGTGGTTCTACCGGGGAGTGCCTCCCCGCGTGACTACTCCGGATCGCTGGTCAACGCAGTGACTGCCTATGCCTTTCTTGAGCAGATCGCGGCGGAAGGCCACAATGGCGTGATTGTCACGGCAGGCACTTCCGCAACAGGGCTCGCGATGGCGACTCTTACGCGCAGGCGCAGCGTGCCGGCAATCTTCGTCACTCGGTCAGAGGACGCCGCTGCAAAGCTGCGCTCCCACGGCGTTGAGCATGCGCTTGTGATGAGCGATAAAAGCTTCGAGAGCGACTTGGGCAAGCTCGCGGCCGAGCTTGGCACAACGGCGGTGTTTGACGGCGTTGGCGGCGAGCTCACCAGCCGCATTGCGCCGACGCTCCCCATGTACTCCGCGATCTACTTTTATGGGTTCCTGGGGGCTGCCGCACCCGTCACCATCTCCTCTCTTCTCATCATGGCGAAGAACCTTGTGCTCAAGCGCTTTAGCAACTTCGCAAGTGAAACAGCCACTGATCCCCAGCGCCTTACTGCGGCCATCACCTATCTGGAAGGCGTGATGGATGATCCTCTTTTTCAAACGCGGATAGGCAAGGAGTTCGCGTTCGATCACATCGACGCGGCAATGGCCTATGAGGCGACGCCAGGCGCGAAAGCGGTCCTCGTGCCTTGAGAGCGGCAGCCCGGCCGAAAGTCTCCACAAGTCGCATTCTCGGAAGCGATCCGCCCGGCATTATCACTTGGCGACAGCAGACCGATGCTTTGGTGAAGCAGTCGCAGTTGCTTGTCCTTCCTTATTAAATCTCGTCGCCGTGGTCGCGGCAATGTGGGAGACGCGAGCTTCATCAGCGTCTTCCAAGCGGCTGTGTGAAGGGTGGGAAACGGCTCCATCGTTTTCCACCCTTCGCATAGCTGCGCCATTTCCATGACCAATTTGCTTGCGTAAAGCGTGGGGAGTCCCTGAGTGTCAGCCGGCCTGTGGGAGAATAGGCCGACAAATCGTATGCCTCCTAGAGTCTCTGCGTCCTCCTTGTTCTGCGCTCGCGGGGCTATGGTAATGCTGAACTGGCCGTCTACGCCCGTGTGAGAGTAGGTGCCATTGCCGTTCTTCACGCGCCATATGGCCTGCCCTACATCAATGAACGGCACGTCGTTACCCTTTATGCTGTCGTGGGTAACAAATCGTTGGTAGGTGCCGAAGTTGTGAATCAGGCCGATTTTGTAGATGCCTGGATGAGCCGTGTTCTCTCCCCCTTGACGCCATCCAAGCGTCAAGGCTGCGAGAGGTGCGTTTCGCAGGTCAAAACGCACCCCGCTCGGGTCTCCCTGAAATGGCGAATGAGGTGCTTGAAAGACTCCCACCTTGAACAAGAGGTGCGGGGCGGGGGTAGCGAGCACTAAGAACCCAGGTTTGTCAGCGGGAGGGAAAGAGATGTTCGCCTGCGATGCGACCTGCGGATTATTTGCGAGATTGAGATTGATCCAAGACTTGAAGGCGCTTTCCTGATCGTCGAATCCGATTGCCTGATTATCAAACTCGGTGGCCGCGGCAATTTGTCCCGCCTTCAATGTAATCTTTTGAGAAAGGAACGATTGCTGCAGGTAATACTCATTGAAGCGGAGCGTATGAGGTCCCGTGATCGAACTGGTGAAGACAAAAGATCCGATGTAAGTTTGGGCTAGATTCGAGCCGGTTTCGAAGATTCCGCTCGCCGTGATCTTGGCATTGTGCCAGCGGACAAGTTTCTCCAGATCGAGATTGAGCACGCCCGTCGCACGGCCAATGACGGTCCCCATTTGCGTGCGGCCTCCAGACAGATTCCCTTGGAAATCGTAGATCTCCTCAAGGTTGAGTGTGACGCCGTGCTTCTCTCCATCTTGTCTCCACTTGGGACGGAAGATCTCTGGCTGGGGCGGATAGTTGGATTCCTCTAGAGTTGGCGACGAGCCCGCCGAACTTCGGCCTGCTTGTGCTTGCGCTCTATGTGTAGGCAGGGCGAAAGCCAAGAGGATCATGAGGCAGGCTGCTGCTATCCTCCTGTCGGTCGTATATCTAGCGGTGCCCGAATCTGTCATGTCGACCCCACAACTCGCAGTATTCCCTCCGACAACGTTCAGGTTATGGCAGGTTGCAACGGACTTCATTAAACCTCCTCATCGCCGTTGAGGTAGATTGATCTTGTGAAGTCGAGGCCATATCGTCACTGGACGAGTGGAAGCGTTGAGGACGTTATCATGGGGGTGTGATGACAACTTCAGAAATACCGGGAAAGGCTTGGACGTCGCATAAACTATCCGCGTCCGAGACTGACTAAGGATGGGCGCCGATGAGATTTTCAGCAGTCTCCCACCGCGCCACGCTTACATAACGAAACTCCTCCCCGGACCTTCCAGTGTTTCGGTGTAAATGGGCTTCGAGGAATCGACTTTACTTACGAGAAGAGCACTTGTTTTCTTCCGGACGCTCAGAAAGGCCTCTTCCTGAGTCACAGGATCCTAGAGGAGTTGATCAATGTGACGGCCATAGGTCTCCTAGCTAGTTGCCCGATTGAACCTCGATAGTGACCGCTGCTCCGTCCAAATAACTCTGACCGTCGGTTCCAAGCAGAATCTCAAACGATCGTTGAGCTCGCGACCCGGTGAGGCCATTTGCGTCAATCCAGAGAGCTATGTACTCTTCGGCTTCGGGCGAAAGCCCCTCCTGCCGGTCGTTTCGGACGCCGGCAACTACGGCCTCTCCCGCTGTGCCATTTGCCTGGCAGTCCCAACTAAATTGCTGCCCAACTTTGATAGGATTCTCCAACATGAGGTCAGCCCTCGGAATCATAATTCTGTGATGGATGGGAATAGACTTGCAGCCACTGGTCACTGCATCCAATCGTTTGCGCGAAATGAGCGACACCTACCAAAGTCAAGGCTTTCCAGCGATGGCGTTATCGATCCAGGTATAAAGGATATCTTCCGCTCCAGGATTGCCCATATGTTGCCGATTACCCCTAGCCAGCAGGTCTTTCTTGTCCCCTCTTATCCCAACGATGAAGTTGTCTTCAATGGGGAAGATGGAGTCTTCCATGCCGTCTATAACGAGGAGCTTGCAGCTCGGGTGGTCGAGTACTCCCGAATCGAGAAGGCTAAACTTGCCCGCCTCCGCCATATACGTTGCGACTGGATCAGCACCGCGATAGCCGAACTTATACGCAAGGGCGTCCGCAAGCGCGAAAGGATATTCCATCTGGTTCGACGCGCCAATCCAGGCAGGAGCAAACATGTAATGACAGCCGCCTCCCTGCGCCACCACAGCAAAAAGACGGTTGGCATGAGTATGGGCGATTCGCATCGCGTAATAACCACCGGTGCTGATTCCGCGAGCGACAACCTTTGTCAGGTCGAAGCCGTACTCCGTGGAATGAGTGGATACCCAATCGAGTATGCTGCTCATGAGCCGGTCTGGGGAGTTGGGATCGTTCGCGGCTGCCGGACAGTCACCAGTCCCGGGAATTTCGAAGCTTAGCGTCGCAAAACCTCGATCCACGTGAACCTGAGTACGCGGCGTATGGTCCGTTTTATAGGCATCTAGGCCGCAGATGAACAAGAGTACAGGCCAGCCCTTTTGCGGTTTTGTTCCCATGGGCATTCGCAAGTAGGTCTGGATTGGCACTTCTTGGTCGCCTGCAGACGAGTCGGCATGGTTGAATGGCACTTCCACCTCAACGCTTGGCGGACTGAGGTACTGTCCCGCCTTAACATAAGCCTCCTTGCCCTTTACCCATGCCTGCTGGCTTAGTGCAGACCGGTTGACTGGAAACCGGGCGATACGATAGACCGCCGCAGCCCGTAGGTAAAGGTCCTTCGCCTTTGCCGTGTCCCCCTTCGCCTCCGACTCTGCGGCCAGCGTCACGAGGTTTTCCGCCACAGGGAAAAACGGTTTAGCATACTCATCCGGTCGGTACAAAATGTCCGATTTGTCTTGAGAGATGCGCACAAGCTCGGCGAAAATTGGGTCGAAATCCAGAACATTGCCATCGGTGAAAGGGTAAATCCCGTGTGAGCACGGTGGCCGCCACTTTTCGGCCCAAAGCTTGGAGATCGATTCGTGGTACGAGAAATACGGGAAGCCATCTCTTAACTCGGCCGCGGTTGTTTGGACGTGATACGGCGGTGCGGAGATCTGAGTAGCGTTCGACATGGCAATACTCTCCTTACGTCTGAGGGCGGTAATTGGGCTCCCCGCTAGCCGAAATAAGCGCAGGCTCTGTTGATTGCCGTCGCAACCCCGCTCATCAAAGTATGTGGGAAATGAGCCCCATTTGGGGGGAATTTCCATTGCGAGGATGCAAACTTGATTTGCGTCGTCGGCAACCACAACGAGGACTAAATAAACAACGAAAGTAAGTCAAAGTCGAGCAGACAGCAGCGTCGCATGTGAGGGCATGGAGATTTGCTTTTCCGTCGCGGGATCAAATGCGCTCACCCAAGCTGCGAAGCCGCGTTGCCTTGCCGACCCGAAGCTATGTTCGTTGCGGCCCCGCCAACGAAGCCAGCAGAGCTAAGAAGGCAAAAGCCCCGCCTCCATCAGAGGAGGGAAGCGGCCGCCGCAGTTTCTACGTCCACAAAGAAGACGGCCAAAAGGAAAACAGCCTAACGCCACTACGCAGCGAGGGCCCCGGATTCGTCCCGGGGCACTCTATGCGGCACCGGAGACCCCCCCTGCGGTTTCTCCGGGACTGTCATCCCGCCGTGCTTCCGGCCCTCGCTCGCGGGCTGCGCGGCAGAAAGACGTTCCTTTTCCTGCACCTTCACCCTTTGCTGCGCGGAAAAACAGGTATCGTTAAGCAGGCTTGTTTTAGCAGCCCGATGTTGTGAGCGAGCAACTAAGTCAGCTTCTTCTCTTCGGCATGAAGGAATGTCACTAATCAAGGCTTAGCATAGGAGTTTCATTGGCAGAGACATACTTCGTTCGCGACCTGCTTCTTCCTGAGCTGACTACAGAAATCGGCAAGACGCGTCGCCTCTTTGAGGCGCTGCCCGATAACAAATCTGAGTTCAGGCCCTATGAGAAATCTATGACCCTCGGCAGGCTGGCGGGTCACACCACCGACCTTTTTCGACTTATGGTGTTCACGTTGACCATGTCCGAGTTCGATATGGCTGTCGCGTGGCAACCCTACACTATGGTCGTCAAGGCGGAGATGCTCGAACGCTTCGAGGACAATGCCAGTGATGCTCTCACGGCTTTCAAGCAAACATCGGACGAGGCGTTCCACGAGCCATGGACCATTAAGCGCGGTCCAAACATTTTGTTTTCTGCCGACCGGTTTACCTATTTTCGCAATCAAGGGGTCAACCAGATTGTTCACCATCGCGCCCAGCTCGGCACGTATATCCGCGCGCTTGGGTTGCCACTGCCTGGGATGTATGGACTCTCAGCCGACGGGATCTAATTCCGGGCGATTCGAAAAGACGCTCCGTTATTCGTCCCTTTGTTCTTTGCTTCATCGTGTTCACATTGGCTTGCCCCATCCCTTCAGCCTAAGTCCTCACAGATCGGCTTATCGTCACTAATGTGCCGAGTTTTGGTCAGTCCCAGAATGATCAATCATCATTTCAGAGCCAGCCCAGTGCGGGAGCGACGGTTTGAGAATCGTTTCCATCACGTGCACGTTATACGCAACCCCCGGGTTGGTGCGGAACTGTAAGCAGTAGAGTGTCTGCCGTACCGATTGCCTCATCCTTCCGCGGCTGCTCGATGAGAACCTCCGGGTCAGCCGCGTATCCACGAGCGAAGACTGCCCGAGTCGATGAGTCTAGGAAGCCAATTTGATCCTTTTCCTGCACTCCACGGCCGAAGTAGTCTCGACCGAAATCGTGCACTAGAGCAAAGATGCATAACTACTATCGATGAGCGCTTTTGGCGATTCTGACTCATCGAGATCGCAGACGACGAAAACTGTGTTTATCAAGATTAACGTGGTCTAAATGCAGCTACTTGTCTGCCGCACGCCCTCTGACACATGTCAGTACTTCATGTGTTGAAGGTCAGCAATTAGGCCGGGGCCTTTAGGGATCCAGTTCAGTCGTTCTTGTGTGAGTTGGCCCGAAGCGGTCAGCTCACGTCCGGCGAACTTGATGAGCCAACCAAAGTGTTCGGGGGCTTCATCCTCGGAAATACTGACAGCCGGCACATGCAATCCTTCTGCGATTACCTCGGCGATCTCTCGCATGGCAATCCCTTCTTCGGCGACGGCATGATACTTCGCGCCGATCTGCGCTTTCTCAATCGCCAGACGGTAGAGATGGACAGCATCGGAGACATGCGTAGCGCTCCAGCGGTTGGCTCCATCTCCGATGTAAGCCGCGCGGCCTTTCTGGCGAGCGAGCTTGACCAGGTCGCTTACCAGACCCTGCTTCACAGTGTCATGAATCTGGGGATTGCGCATAATGGAGACGTTGATCCCGCGATCCGCTAACGCCAGCGCAGCCTCGTCCGAAGCGGCGCGCGGAAACACCTTCGAGCTTGCCGTCGGATTATCTTCCACGGGCAGCGTACCTGGAACCGTGTTGGAAGAGCCAATCGACGAAGTCACGACCATCGGGCGATTGGAACCTGCGAGTGCTTCTCCCATGGCCGTGATCACCTTTCGATCCTCCTCGCAGCTTGCCATGAAGCGCGAGAAATCGTGATTGAACGCGGTGTGGATTACGCCTTCACTATGCTCGATGGCCTTGCGCAGGCCGTCCAAGTCATTCACGTCCCCTCGCCAAGCCGCAGCGCCAGCCTCGCCTAGCGATCTTGCTCCTTCTTCGGAACGGGTCAGTCCCAATACCTCGTGGCCACCCTTGATAACTTCCGGGATCAGTGCGGAACCGATAAAGCCATTCGCGCCAGTAACAAAAATTCGCATTGTCGTTTTCCTTCAGTGCAGATTCAGGACATTTGATTGGCTGCGTTTGCCATGAGCCACGCGGCATCTTCGCCCTGTATAACTTAGACAGATGAGGCCCATTGGACGCACCATACCCAAAATCCAAAGATTAGGTCTGATCGTCCGAAGAAGAGCATGGATCCACTCTCAGAAGTTCTCGCCCTGATGAAGCCGCAGAGCTACGTCTCAGGCGGCTACGAAGTCGCCCCTGGAACGGCGGTGCAGTTCCCCAGACGAGCGGGAGTGAAGTGCTACGCCGTTATGTCCGGGCAGTGCTGGCTGTCCGTAGAGGGATCTGGTGACGCTGTGTTACTCCAGGCGGGAGAGTGCTACATCCTGCCACACGGTCTTCCATTCTGCTTGGCAACCGATAGGGCCGCGACGCCGGTGGACTATGAAACCCTTCGCTCTGTTCGCAAGTGGGGGAACGAAGTACCGAGCGATCAACAGGGCGGCTGTTTTCTAGCTGGTGGACATTTCGTGCTGACCGGGCCGCAGGCAGACTTATTGCTGGGGCCATTGCCGCCCGTGGTCCACCTCCGGAAGGACGCCGATAAGGACGCAATGCGATCCTCTCTAGCCCGGATGCGTGAGGAGGTCAGCGAGGCGCGGCCTGGCGGGGCGATCGTCATGCAGCAACTCGCCTACGCTCTGCTGGTACAAGCTCTTCGCCTCTACGTCGAAGACGAAGCGACCGGAAAGTCGGGATGGCTCTATGCTCTCGCAGATGAGAAGTTGAGCAAAGCGTTACGCTGCATGCATGGAAAACCCGGCAATAACTGGAGCCTGCAGGAGCTAGCAGAAAGTGTAGGCATGTCACGTTCACTCTTTGCTGTGAAGTTCAAGGACATCGTTGGCACGTCGCCGATGGAGTATCTGACCAGGTGGCGCATGCTGCTTGCATGTGGTCGCCTTGAAGCATCCGGTGAATACCTTGCCGAGCTCGCGTCATCGCTTGGTTATCAATCGGAAAGCGCTTTCGGAAAGGCTTTTAAGCGAGCGATGGGCTGCTCGCCCCGTCAGTACAAGTCGCTTGGTAAGTCCAACAATCGAGACGACTGACGAGAAGCGCAGTTATCAGGAGTAATTCGGTTCGATCACTCATTTCAGATGTTCGCGAAAGAGATCGACGGTACTCTGCGGAGCGCGCTCGTCAAAAAACCTCTTGAGGTTTTCGGCAGTTTGCCGGGCAAACTTTTCGCTCCTTATGTGGAGCTCGTTCTCATACGCTGCAAGGCCAGCTTCGATGTTATCGGGGTTCTCTGAGATGAACCTGGCCAATTCCGAGCCGTCGTACATCGCGAGGTTTGCACCTTCCCCCGCGAAAGGCGACATCAGATGCGCCGCATCTCCGAGCAACGTGACACCCGGCACGCTGTCCCATCGAATCCCGACCGGAAGAGCATAAATCGGCCTCAGCACTGGCTCAATCTCACTGTCCGTGATGAGTGCGGTCAGCGGCTTGGCCCACCCCTCAAACTGTTCAGCAATCTGCGATAGGCCGCCCTTCGCGTTGCGGAAGTCGATGGAAGCGACCCACTCCTCCGGTCTGTTCAAGGCTACGTAGACGTGCAAACTACCGTCCGCATTGCGATGCGCCAGAATGCCTTTGCCAGGAGCCACCGCCATGAGTGTGCCGCTCCCGATCGCCTCCACGCTATCGTTGTGCCTTGGATCTTTTCCCGAGAGGTGTGTTTCGACAAAGCAGGTGCCGGTATATTTGGGCTTTATGTCGGTGACCATCGCACGGACCTTAGACCACGCGCCATCCGCTCCGACGACCAGGTCGGAGATACAGGTCGAACCGTTCGAGAAGATGACTTCGTGTCTCCCATTGCCCATAGCCCTAACAGACGTAACCTTGTGACCCCACTTGATCGTTTCATCTGGAAGAGATTCGATCAGCAATCTGCGAAGATCGCCGCGGTCTACCTCGGGGCGTTTGCCGGAGTCGCCACCGGGTTTATCGAAAAGAACATCACCATCCTGATTGACGATGCGTTTCGCATCTTCGCCGGGCCGCACGAGTGGAAGGAAGGCGTCGAACAGGCCTGCATCCTTGAGGGCGATCTGCCCGTTGTATTCGTGCATGTCGAGAAGGCCGCCCTGCGCTCGCGCATGAACGGATGCTTCTGCTTCGTAGATGGTGGCGGGAATGCCGTGAATGTGAAGGACACGGGTAAGGATAAGGCCGCCAGGGCCCGCACCTATAATTGCGATGGGATTTTGCATGGAGCGCTCCTTTAGGGCTAATTGCCTGATGAGTTCATCAGGCAATTAGCTTTGGAGACGCTGGCCTAACCACGAAGAGTGTGGCTGACTTGTCCTCGACAAACCGCTGAACGGATCGTCGTTTTTCGCGACTGAGATGAAGGTAACGCCGATGGCATGTGGCGTCAAGGTGCTGTTGCCAGCGGCTTAGCTTTCTATTCTGGTTTGCCGACGGAGACTATCCCAGCAAACGCATATGCCTGAGAATGAATAACGATAATGTATGGCCCGCCGCGTGACTGCAAGGCGAGGGCTGCCTGGATCGTCATACATCCGCGTCGCGATCTCCCCTCGGTCAGAAACTCTGCCGCGCGTCGTAGGACACTGTTGGCAACGGCATACGCCGTTGAGAGCATCATGCACGAACGCAACCGGCCCTGCCATATACCGTGCTAGAGCTTTTTGAAACAGTGTGCGCTTGTTTCCAAACGCCCTATAGAGACTTGTCGGCTGGATTCCCATCGCAGCCGTGAGGTCGTTCAATGAGGCGCCTCGAAGCCCTTACGCCAAGAGACCTGCATAGCGCGCTCCAGAGCTTTATACTCATCGAAACGGCGCGGTAGTCCTTTACGTTTTGGGAACTTCTCACTGCCATCCAAAGAACATATCAAATTTATTTAGTGATCGCTATACAAGTGCGACCATAACAATGCCGATACGCAATTCCTGTAGCATGGCTGGTGCCTGTTCCGAACGGAGATTTATATGCTGCAAAAACTCGCGGGGAAGGGTGCAGTGATTACTGGGGGAAGCAGCGGGATTGGGCTCGCCACAGTCGAGCGGTTCGTCGTTCAAGGCACCCGCGTGTTCATCACGGGCCGAGGTCAAAGCGAACTGGATACACATCGGGCTACAACACCTCGCTTAGGATGAACAAACAACAGGTTGATCAGTATGTGCAGAACTCGATTGGCGACATACCCCTCGGCCGTCCTGGCACCGTGGACGAAATTGCTAAGACCGTCTTGTGCCTGGCCTTCGATGACAGCAGCTTCATAACCGGTATCGAGTTGTTCGTCGACGGCGGCATGACTGAGATATAGCATGGGTCATGCCTGAACAGGGAAACACAAGGAGGGATTCAAATGTCCGAAAAGATCACTCTTATCGTGCGCTTTAAATTGCAAGAGCAAGCCAAGGCAGAGTTTGTTAGCCAACTAAAAAAGGTGTTCGCTCATATAGAACAGGAGGAGACGTTCGTAGAAGCATCGTTAGTCCAAGATATGCGTGACCCGGAAAGCATTCTGAATTACGAAGTTTGGAATGAGAGCCCGGAATCGTTCATGAAGAACCAGATGAGCAAAGCCTATCGAGGAGATTTCGAGAAAATGATCGTCGATCTGAAGATCGAGCGCACCCCGGCTTGGTACTCCACAATCGCCAACTGGACCAAGGAGTAATCACGCAGGTAGTCGCAATCGGCATTCTCGTCCGTGACCTACCCAGACTAACGACAAGCCCGCCTCTCCTTACCATTTGACATTATTCGGTCTTGCGGCGTCTAGCGTTTGCGAGACGCCCTATATTCGTCACAGTCCAATACCAAAGCGGATAGATCTCACCCAGGATCTCGCGGCCAAGGTCCGTCAGGACATACTCGACGCGCGGCGGTACCTCGGCGAAGATGGTCCG
This sequence comes from Acidobacteriaceae bacterium, assembly GCA_963692885.1. Lineage (GTDB taxonomy): Bacteria > Acidobacteriota > Terriglobia > Terriglobales > Acidobacteriaceae. Next base: position 3,008,295 of record OY843586.1, on the reverse strand, counting down.
GTCCACCAGGCCGTCCTCTTCCAGCAACCGAAGTGTCTTTGTAAGCGACTTCTGGCTCACTCCCTTTACTTGCTCCAGGACACGGCTGAAGCGTAGGGGAGAACCTGCCTCATCGAGCACCGCCAGCGTCCAAAGAGTCCACTTGTCTGCAAGCTGACTGATCGTATGCCGCGCGAAGAGCTCCTGCTCTGGAGTGAGCTGTTCGCATAGTGCATCTGCTTCCGCCCAATTAATCGCCAATAGTTACCTCCAGGTACCTACGCGCAGCTAAGGTGCCTTATTGCAAAGGGATACAAGCCGAATCATACTTGTGGCGGGGTGTTTCGAAACACCGAAGGAGATTTTATGAAAAACCGTGTACTCGGCATGTGGCGGCCAGAGACGATCACTGCGACGGTAGAAGGCAAGACGATGGAGCCTTTCGGGCGAAAGCCGTCTGGGCTTCTTTGCTTTCACGAAAGCTTGCACTTCGTGGAGCTCATGTCCGACCCAAGCGTCCCACGCTTTGCGAGCGATGCTCGAGAAGCTGGGACAGCCGAGGAGTACAAAGCCGCAGTGATCGGAAACTTGGCCCTGTTTGGCACCTACACCGTAGACGGTGAAGGAAACTTCACCGGAAACCTGGTACAAGGCTGCACCTTCCCGAACTGGATCGGCGACCAACGGTCAGCCGAGCAATTGAAGGAGATCGTTGACGGTGATCACATGCTGGAAATCTTCCAGAGTGGAGATGTGCGCGTGGAGATTCACTGGCGACGTGTAATCGCGCCCTAGGGAAGCTGGTAGACGCCGGCTCAGGTCCTCCTAAGTCGTTGTGTTGCGGGTAAACCGCAACGGACGATGAGCGCGTTCATGGGGAATATTCGACTGTTCCGTGCGAATGAAAGCTCTAGGCGAACTGCCTCTTAGCTATTTGAATGCTGCGCTGAAGGCGCTCTCTGACCGGTAGCCGACGGCGGAAGCAACCGAAGATACCGATCTTCCGTCATTCAAGAGCTTTGCAGCTATGGCCATGCGCCAGTGCGCAAGGTAATCCATCGGAGTTCTTCCAACCTTTGCCCTGAACCGCTGGGCAAAGGCTGTCCGCGACATTCCTGTTGCGTGGGCCATTTCTGCCAGCGACCATGCTCGTGCCGGTTCCCCGTGCATGCAGGCCAGGGCCGGACGCAGACGGGTGTCGGCAAGCGCAGCAAGCCATCCTGATGTACTCATAACTCCCGCCAAATGCAATCGCAGCGCTTCCACGAGCATCGTGGAGGCGATCTGTTGTGCAATCAAAGTGCCGCCCGGTTGGGGATCACGCATCTCCCTCCCTCAGCAATCGCTCTACTGTCCAACGCAGCGATTCGCGTTGCGCTTCGCTTTCAAGAAGAACAATCGGCGGCAAAGAATCCAGCAGAAACCCTGCTTCACCGTCCAGCGGAAAGTGGCTCCCAAGAACAGAAAGTCATCGCCGGGGGGCAGCGGAAGAATACCGTTACACCGTTCTTCTTGGGAAAGCGTTGCCCAGGAAGCGAGCTGTCGCGTAGGGTCGCTCGACAGGCTGAACGGCCGACCTTTGGGAAGCAGAACGCAACTGTCCGTTCGGAGTCGCACGGGCAGTTCCACGTTCTCTACAGCCAGCCAGCACTCACCCCGAACTACGCTGTAGCACTTGATCATGCCGTGTGCCGGGAATTGAACACCCCAGTTCGCCCCAGCGCTCAAACCGCCTGTGGCATAGGTGCTTGGCTGGACAAGGGCCAGAATGTCAGAAAGCGGGTCTATTAGTTCTGTACGCACGCGACGATGATTTGAACTCTCCCGCATTGATCGTACAACTCAGACTCCATCACCTCTGAATGAAGGCTCACATGCACATCTTCGTCGCCGGCGGCTCTGGACAGACTGGCCCTACGATCGTTTCTGAACTGATCGCCCATGGCCTTTCCGTGACGGGCCTGGCCCGTTCCGACACATCCACCGCTCGCCTCGACGGACTCGGGGCGAAGATGCTGTTCGGCTCGCTCGACGATCTCCAAGTGTTAGCGACGGGTACGAGCCATGCCGATGGCGTCATTCACATGGCATTCGGAGGCGACTTCTCCGACTCCACGAGTATGACGAAGCGCGATTGTGCGACCATTGAGGCCATGGGCCACGCGCTCACCGGCTCGGGAAAACCCCTGGTGATCACATCAGGAAGCCTGGTCATGCCGTCCGGAAAGGTCGCAAGGGAGCAGGATGACCCGATTCGCAACCGCTTGGAACGCTGAATCCCGGGAGAGCAGGTATGCCTCGGTTTTGCCTCCCAAGGTGTCCGCTCGATCGTCCTGCGCCTGGCCACAACGGTGCATGGAGCCGGACCGTGGCTTTATTCCGTTCCTCATCTCTACGGCGAGGCGAACCGGTTTCTCTGGATACGTCGCGGAGGGCGCAAACCGCTGGCCCGCTGTTCACCGCCAGGACGCCGCAACGCTCTATCGCCTTGCCGTCGAAAAAGCTTCGGCTGGTTCACGCCTGCATGGTACCGGCGAGAGTGCAGTCACCTTCGAGACCATTGCACACTTGATCGGTCGCATGCTGAAAGTGCCTGTCGTTTCTGTTGCGTCAGACAAAGCTGTGGAACACTTCCAAAATCCCTTCGTCGCGAAGGCATTTGTCATCGATTCACCTGTTTCCAGCGCCTACACACGCAAGCTGCTGGGCTGGAAACCCATTCACTCCACTCTCCTTCAGGATCTAGAAGAGGGCGACTACTTCTCGGCGGGTGCGGCGTCAGCCTTCGATAAGGCTGGGCATTAGTCTCTGCAAGTCGCAATAGCGGAAGTTCCCCTACAGAGCCCCTGTGAGGGTGGCCAACTAGTTGACCGGCGGAAGAGGCGTTCCTCGGTACCAACCACCCTGTGACCAAATGCTCGCGAGACCTCATCTCAATGTGTGAACTGCAAACCCCATAGGCTACATGTTGACATTCAGTGCATCGCGTGTCATTATGACGTCGGCAGTGAAAGAGCTAACTCAAGACGAAGCAGCCATCCGAAAGGCAAAGGTACTGCTTGCCGCACGCTGGTGCTTTCTTAACTTTGGTTATTCAAAGACGGCGTTCGAGGACATTGCGAAAAGGGCTAGCCTTTCGCGCACTCTGCTTTACCGTCTCTTCAAGAACAAAGAAGAAATCTATCAAGCGGTTTTCGCCGACTGGCTGCTCTCCCGGCAAGCTGCGGCAAAACTGGCCGCTAAAGTGCCAGGGAGTGCCTATGATCGCCTGAGGAAGGTCTGCCGTCTAATGGCGCTGGAGCCCTGGGCGGAGATGGTAGGCACTCCAATGGGAAGCGAGTTTCTTCAAACTTGTGCCCTGATTGATGCTGAAAACGATGCGCTCTACCGCAAGATCGTGCACCAATGCGCCACCACCATCCTGGGCGACCAGACAAGTGCTGAGGTCTTTCTCCTCGCATTGGACGGATTGTTTGCGGATCAGCCTTCGATGGACGTACTTGAACATCGGACGAAGCTACTTGCCGCGCGCTTTGCCCCTGCCACTGCAAAGAAAGGATCGAAGGGGTAAAGACTTTGTCAAAAAAACAGGAACTCGTTGTTGTTACTGGTGCCTCCAGTGGGATCGGTGCTGCCACTGCGCGGGAACTTGCCCAGCGTGGGTTTCATGTACTCGCGGGTGTCCGGCGCAACGAGGATAGGGAAGCCGTACGTGCCACAAACCTAGAACCCGTTCTACTCGACATCACTGACGAAGCAGGCATCGCAGCGCTCGTGCAGCGAATAGCGGACGATCCTGTGGGTCGCCGCTTGCGTGCGCTGGTTAACAACGCGGGTATGGCGGTGAATGCGCCGCTGGAAACATATCCGCTTTCGGATTGGCGGCGCTTGTTCGACGTGAACCTTTTCGGCCATGTTGCGATGATGCAAGCTCTGCTGCCTGCGCTGATAGAGAGCCACGGCACTATCATCAACGTCTCCTCTGTAGGGGGAAAGGTAGCCATGGCGACGTACGGCCCCTACGCGGGTACGAAGTTCGCCCTGGAAGCGGTTAGCGATTCTCTGCGCCGCGAGCTGGGGCCGCTGGGTGTGAAGGTCGTCGTGATTGAACCTGGTGCTGTAAACACCAGAATGCTCGGGCAGGTCTATCATCGTGGCAAACAAGTCGTTAAAGCAATGACAGAGGAGCAGCGTGGACGCTATGCCGCATTGATGCATGCGGTTGTTGCGCAGGCTCAGGCGGCGACTGCCGGAGGAGCATCTCCCGAGAACGCAGGCCAAGTCATTGCAGACGCGATTACCAGCAAACGACCTCGGACGCGCTATACCATCGGCCGCAGTACCGCAATCATCGTCCGGCTGATCAGACTGCTCTCAGATCGCATGCTTGACCGTATGCTGGCCAGCAGCTTGCGCCCATACTTCCCGGCGAGCAAACGCTGACATGAGAGAACATGATTCAAAGGCGTCCCGATGAAAGTACCGGCATGTCGCATACGAGAAGTGATCCGGGCCGGGCAGTTCCCCGAGGTCGCTCCGGAATCTCAACTTTCCACAAGCGCGTTTACCGGGACCTACCAGGCCGATTCCTGCTGCTATGATTTTCAGGCCAGACGCCCATGGCCAGCTTTCCTACCTCGATTAGCTTCTCTCTCGATGCTCCGGTGCGCGCCTGTATAGACATGCCCTGAATTGTCGTCAAGAAGAAAAGCGCCAACGAAGATGTGTCGCACGAAGAGTCTATCTCTCCCTCTTTTTTAGCCCTCCGCAGCCGCTCCACAAAACGGCGGAGCGATACTTCTCGGCGTTCGTTCATCTTCGTCCGCAGAGGTTCCATCTCTGGGGAACAGGTCGGCAACGCTAGAGCGAGCATGCAGCCACGCGGCTGGTCGGTACGGGTGAGCTCGATCGCAGACGTCTCAAAAAGTTTCCTGAAGCAATCCTGGGCGGTCGCCCCGACCTCCATCGCGGATTTCGTATAGTGTCCGCGGTCGCCCTGGTAGTGGTCCAGAGCTGCAAGAAAGAGATCTTCTTTCCCGCCGAACGTGGCATAAAGGCTGGAGGTGCTAATGCCCATGGTGCTGGCAAGTTCGTCCACGCCAGTCGCCTCGAACCCTCGGTCCCAAAAGACCAACATGGCTTGTTCTAGTGCAGTTTCCCTGTCGAAACTCTTCGGCCTTCCTCGGGGTGCCATAGTACCTCTCAGATTATTGTAACTATCGTTGCAGAAATTCTCAAAGCGTGAGCATCTTCACGGGCACATGGAGAATCTATTTAGGAACGTTCGTTTCAGATAAGCGGGCGACCGCCGTGTTCCTACCTGGAGATACCCGATGTCCCGAATACCGCTCGTTTCCGTCGCAGAGATGACTGAAGAGCAACATGGCCAGTACGACAGATTTCCATCGAATCTCACGCGGGCTTTGCTCCTGATGGATCAGCGGCTTGCCGGTGCTCTGCCCAACCTGGCCAATGCGCTTCGAGCCTCCAGCCTGGAAGCCAGCCTTCGCGAGGCCGTGATTCTACGCGTTGCGGCTTTGCAAAGCAGCGCCTATGAACGGATGCAGCACCTTGAGCAGGCACACAAGGTCGGCTGGAATGACGAAGACATCGCAGCGATTGAAGCGGGCGGAGAAGCTCTCAGCGATCCAAGGCTGAAAGCCGTCCTCGCTTTCGTGGACTCGTGTGTCGTTGGTACCAACGTACCAGATTCAACCTTTGCGGCTACAAGCAGCGTGCTGACGCACCGTGATCTCGCAACCGTGATCGTCCTGGTGGGGCATTACATGATGGTGGCGCGTTTTCTTGGCATCCTTCAGGTTCCACTCGATGAGAAGCCCGATTCCTGGAACGGCGACCACTAGGAAGGGCGACCACCAGCGCACGCGAGGACTTTCCCTTCCTTAACCTGAAAGATCTGGAGCAAGCTATGAGCCCTTCGGCTGAAACGAGATGGTGGCAGTTGAATTCGGCCCGATGCGGGCCAAGAGGTCAAACGCCGGTTGTACTGGTTCACCCCGTGGGGTTGGACCTGACGTACTGGGGTTCACAAGTGAATGCCTTGTGCGATCTTTACGACGTAGTGGTCTTTGATCTTCCTGGCCAGGGACTAAGCCCGGGAACTCCGCAGGACTGGAGCATTCCGCAGGCAGTGAGCTTTCTCCAGCAGGTTGTGGAGTCCACAGGCTCTCCGGCCGCGCATATCGTTGGCTTGTCTGTTGGTGGCATCATCTCCCAGGCTTTTGCGGTGGCACATCCGGAGCTTGTGCGCTCTCTTACCTTGATCTCGACTGCGCCGACGTTCTCGGAGCAAGGCCGCGAGGCAATGCGGAAGCGTGCCGCCAACGTACGTCAAGGCGGCATGCAGGCCGTGCTGCAGGAGTGTCTGGAGCGTTGGTTTACCGAAGCTACGATGGCACGACGACCGGACCTGATCGACCGAGTCACTAAAACACTGCTAGCGGACGATCCGGAGGTGCATGGAGCGATGTGGGACATGATCTCCGCGTTCGACATCGTGAGCGATCTGCATTGCATCACTGCTCCTACGGTCATCATGACGGGCGAACTGGACCCAAGCTCTCCACCGTCCTCGGCGAAGCTTCTGCATCAGGAGATTGCCGGTTCCGAGCTGCACATCTTCCCAGGGTTCTCGCACATGCTTCCACTCGAAGCCCCCTCTGCGATCAACGACCATCTGCTGCGTTTCTTCGCAAGTGCCGCAGTGTCAAACACGAAGGAGTAGTGATGCCCCTGTTACACGAGAAATCTCGCAGGCATGCATTGATCACGGGTGCAAGCCGGGGGATCGGTGCTGGTATTGCAAGAGCATTGGCATCCGCAGGCTGCGCTGTCACCATCAATTTTCGGAAGGACCGGGACGCAGCCGAGTCGGTCGCGGAGTCCATACGATCCGCCGGCGCAGAGGCCACTGTGATCGCGGTGGATGTTTCGGACATGACGAGCCTCCCACGGCTGTTGGCACAAGCCCGTGAAGTGTTCGGTCCTGTCGGCATCCTGGTGAACAATGCAGGGATTGGCGAACATCGAAACGTCTTCGACAACACGCTCGATGACTTTGACAAAACTTTTCATGTGAACGTTCGTTCGGCCTTTGCTCTGACCCAGGCAGTCCTCCCTGAGATGAGGCAGCAACGATTCGGGCGACTCATCTTCCTGTCTTCCATGGCGGCGGTCAATGGCGGCGTTGTATCAACCCCATATGCAAGTTCCAAAGCAGCGCTTATTGGGATGATGCATAGCTATGCAGCAGCCCTGATTGAATTTGGGATCACAGCAAACGCAATCGCACCCGCTTTGGTCGAAAGCGACATGATCTCCGCCTTGCCGGTTCCCTCGCCCGAAACGATGCCCCTTGGCCGCCTCGGTTGGCCATCGGAGGTGGGCGACGTGGCACGCCTGCTCGTCGAGTGCGAGTACATCAATGGGCAAACCATTCATATAAACGCAGGGCGCTACATGACGTAAGTCTGCGAACGGATTAGTAAGTTGAAGTCGCATAGTCAGGAGCAACACCGGTCCGGGCGGCTCCGGCTCTAATCCGATGCGGTCGTTGACCGCATTCTGCAACCGCTGCTTACAGCCGAGATAACGCTCAGTCGTTTGGGCGGACACGTGCCCGAGCATGAACTGTATTTGTTCGAGCTCCCCACCCGCCTGATGACACAGGCGAGCGCAAGTCCTACGAAAGTCGTGAGGAGCAACAGGGCCAAAGCCGCAATCTGAGGCTGCTTTTCTCACGATCGAGTAGATGACCTTCGCCGTAAATCCGCTACCCCAAACCTTGCCGGTCTTGGCCACGGAACGGAACAGGGTGCCACTCGCCAAGTTTTCCGACTTCAACCCAGGGCTTCCTCCTGTTGGACCGTGCGATGAGAGATCGGGCGGAGACTCTCAGGATCGAGACGAGCGTAACGAGCCAGCTTCTCCGCATCCACGTCGTCGCTCTTACGGTCGCTGTGTGAAATCGCCCGCAACTCGCGCACGTTCGCGACAACCACCTCATGGCCCAGTTCTTCAAGCTGCTCGCTGATCCAGATCGAATGAACACCAGCCTCCATCGCAACGCGAGCATGAGGCACATCGGTGAACCACGTGTTGATCGCCTTCGGCGTCGTCCTGAAACGACCGCGATCAATCACTTCACCTTGCTGGTTGAGAATGCAGTAATGGCTCCATACGTCGCCAAGATCAATGCGATCGTCAGCTCTACCTGGCCTTGCTTACGAGGTACTTCTGCGATGAGGTGTTGCGTGGGCTTCTTCATGGGAACAGTCTGCTCCTCCTTCGGAGGACCTGCTCATCCCATTTCTCACGACCTATGCCAAAGAGTTCGGCATGGCTGAGAACGATAGCGGCCGTTCGGATCTACGGTGCACAAGAAGACGCCTCTTTTGCAGCCTTGTTCAAAGCCTGCACCTCTGCGCCAAGCGCTGCACTCGTTTGCTCTAGAAAATCCAGGATCACGGCGAACTCTTCAGCGCTGTATTTTGCCAGCAGTTTTGTCATGCGATCGCCTTGGCTGCCATAGAGTGCATCCACCTCTTGAAGCTTTTCTTCATCGGCGTGGATAGTCACACGGCGGCGGTCCTCTTTGCTTCTTTCGCGACGCGCGAAGCCGGTCGCTTCCAACCTGTCGATCAGGGCGGTGGTCGCGGCGCCGGTCAGACCGATTCTTTCGCTGAGTTCTCCCGCAGACATGGCCTCATCCGCCAACAAGCGAAGGCAATTTACATCCGTTGCGTTCAACCCCAGCTGAGCTCCCACAGCGGAATGGAACAGCAAGACCCTCCCTACAAATCTCCGAATGACCGGAACATAGGCGCGCATTCGAGCACTTGACTTCATTCTCACCTCGTTTCATTATTACTTAGGTATTATAAATATTCGATCATCGAAGGAGATTGATAACAGCATGGCAACAATCGATCTAGATGGATTCTCTCAGTACTACGAGGAGTTGGGAGACCGTTCCAAGCCGCCCGTCCTGATGATCAGCGGGCTCGGCGGTGTCGGTGCGAGTTGGGGTCCGCAGACCAATTATTTTGCTGAGCAGTACCACGTCATCCTGCCTGACCACCGCGGCACGGGCAAGAGCACGCACACTCCGGACGGGTACACGACACAGCAGCTTGCCAGGGACATGGCAGCCCTTGTGGAACACCTCGATTTTGGTCCCATGCACGTCGTTGGGGCTTCGACGGGCGGAGCCATCGCACAGCATATGGCGCTCGACCATCCTCACACCGTTCGCTCCCTCACACTATCCTCGACCTTCGCTCGCTTTGATGCGTATACCCATCGTGAGTTCCAGGTTCGCCGGAAGATGACCGAACAGTGGAGCCGCGCCGAGTTCTTCGCGGGATACTCCTTGTTTCTGTTCTCGCCCCGCTATACAAGCGAGCATCCGGAAACGGTACAGGCATGGATCGATCGGGGGTCGGCTCATCCGGAGCAGCCCGGCGATCGGGAGATTGGCCTCAAGCGCATTGACATGATCGCTACCCATGACACGTCCGGCAGGCTCGGCGAAATCAGACAGCCAACTCTGGTCGTATGCGGGACCCATAACTTCTGCACACCGCTACCGCTTTCCGAAGAACTCGCTCAAGGGATTCCGGGAGCGAAGCTGGTGGTCTTCGAAGAGGGTGGCGAGTTGATCGAATTGGAGCAGGACAAGGAGTATTTCGAAGTCGTCGGTGGATTCATACACGAGCAGGTGGCCCAGCAGTAAGGCTTTCAACGAGGAAGCAACATGAGAGGAGAAGATCAATGAAGCTATCCGGCAATACCATTCTGATCACCGGCGGAACGTCAGGCATCGGACTCGAACTTGCAAAGGAGTTCCGCGCGAGGGGCAACGACATCATCGTCTCCGGCAGGCGAGAACATCTCCTGGAGGAGATCGAGTCGAAGCACCCCGGCATCGTTGGACGACGGCTGGACATAGCCGATCCCGCAGACATCCAGCGGTTCGCAAAGGCGCTCCTTGCGGAGCGCCCACAACTGAACGTGGTCATTCATAATGCCGGCATGATGAAGGATGAGGCTCTGCTTGAGAGCGGTACCAGCACGGTTGCTGAAGAGACGGTCAACACCAATCTCCTGGGCACGATGCGCCTCAATGCCGCACTGCTCCGCCACCTCGGAGAGGTTCCCCACCCCGTGATCGCAGTCGTGACATCAGGCCTTGCTTTTGTTCCCCGAGTTACCGCTCCGGCCTATGCCGCAACCAAGGCCGGGCTGCACTCCTGGACCCAATCGCTTCGCTTCCAAACCAGACAGAGAGGCATAGAAGTGGTGGAGATCATCCCTCCCTATGTAGCGACAGAGCTCCAAGGAGCACACCAGAAGACAGATCCTCATGCCATGCCGCTGGAGGAATACATCCAGGAGACGATGGACATCCTCCAACAAACGCCTACACCGACGGAGGTTCTTGTCGAACGTGTTCAGGCTTTACGGTTTGCCGAACGCGATGGCAAGTTCACCGACATCTTTGAAGCAATGAATGCACCACGGAAAGCGCTTGTCGCCGAGTGAACACGGTGGTGCCTAGTGGACGACACGAGCTGTTTCATTGGTCCTTGTAAGTCGCATTGTCGTCATTGAGGGCTCCTGAAAGATAGCGGCCTCGTCGGTCGGGAAAGAGGCAGACTGGCGAGGCATGTCCCGATCACATGTCGGTTGCTGAAGTCAAGAACCGACGCATTTATGAGTAAAGATGAGCACACGAACCAGTCGGCTATCGCTTTCTTTGCCGCCCTGCGAACATAGCCTCCACACATCCCGGTTTCCTCGGCACGCTCTTATACCTTTGGCGCGGCTCAATCGTCGGTCCAACCAACCCTTTATTCGTACCTCTACTTGACTGGTCTGCCAGCATCGAAGTGTTCCCGAGCGCCCATGATCTCCGACCGATGGTCCGTCGCCCACGACACTAAGGCTCGTATCGGAGTGACGAGCGACAGTCCGAGTGGCGTCAGAGCATATTCCACCTTGGGCGGGATGGTGGGATACATGGTTCGTGTCAGGATGCCATTCCGTTCTAGATCCCGAACTGTCTCCGTCAGCATCCTCTGGCTAATTCCTCTGACGTTTCGCTTGAGTTCGGAAAAGCGCAGTGGGCCGTCATGAGCGGCAATGTCCAGAATCACGAGCGTCGACCATTTGTCGCCCACTTGAGTCAGAATGCCTCGCACGGGGCAAGGAGAACAGTCTTCGATGGGTGGGTTGGTTACCTTCATGTGCCTCAGGCAGAGAAATGTGCCGTCTTCCCCTCCAACCAATTCTTTCACATAATGAGAGCAGGTTACGAAAAGGTACCAAGTGCTGTGATGGAGGAAACGCAATGCAGGCGATCATTTTGGAAGGAACCGGTGGTCCGGAGTTGTTCAAGTTGACGGACATTCCGAAGCCAGTACCTGAACCGGGTCAAGTGCTGGTTCGCGTTCACGCTTCGTCGGTCGATCCAGGCCAAGTGAAGCGAGCGGCTGGGCTCATGCCCGGAGCTCCTCCAATGGACTTTCCGTGGATACCGGGAGCGGCTATCTCGGGAGTGGTCGAAGAAGTTGGGGAGGGTGTGACTGCCTTTCGCGCCGGAGACGCTGTGTTTGGTTACCGCGCAAGCGGCGGTGCTTACGCCGAGTTCATCGCGGTGGAAGCGGAAGCCATCGCGCTCAAACCAACTTCCGTCGATCATTCACAAGCAGCTTCTCTGTCGGTCGTGGCGCAGACCGCGTTGCTGGCACTTGAAGCGGCGGAATTGAAATCCGGCCAAAGCATTCTGATCCTCGGAGCTGGAGGCGCTGTCGGCAACGTCGCGGTTCAACTCGCCAAAGAGCTTGGCGCTCGGGTCTTGGCCGTGTGCCGGACGCGAAGTATCGACCGACTCCGCTCCCTCGGTGCAGACGAGATCATCGATGTTGAAACCACTCCCTTTGAAAGCGTCGCAAACGATGTCGACGTTGTGCTGGATGCACTCGGAGGAGAGTTTGAGAAGAGAGCGTTTTCCGTGTTGAAGCCGGGCGGAGTCCTCATCGGCATTGTCCAGCCCCCATCCCAGGAAGAGGCTGCGAAATTGCAGGTCCGGGCAATCCTTGTAAGAACCGACAGCCAGGCGGCCCGCCTTGCCAGACTCAGCAAAGCTATCGATGCTGGGAAGATTACACCTTTCGTCGGTCGCACCTATCCGCTGAGCGCTGCCGCGCAAGCCTGGCAAGATCATGGCTCAAAGCTGAGCGAAGGCAAAATCATCATCAACATGCTTGGTAAGCAGTAGCGACTCTACCCTCAAAGTAAGGATGCTGCTTCCTCTCTGCACTTACCTGGAGACAACGTGAAAATCATTGCTATTGAAGAGGCGTTCGCGGTGGCGGGCATGGGGCTGTCCGACGCCGACACCAAGAAGCCGACTCCGATTACTCCAGAAATACTCGCGGAATGGAAGGAGCGTCTGGAGGATTTTACGGAGCGCCGCATCCCTGATATGGACGCGAATGGCGTCAGCCTGCAGGTCCTCTCTCTGACGACTCCAGGAATTCAAGGTGCGTCGGGCAGGGAAGAAGCGGTTGAGAACGCGAAAAAGGCGAATAACTTTCTCGCTGCAACCATCGCGAAATCTCCAAACCGCTTCAGGGGATTCGCTGCACTTCCCTTGCAGGACCCCGCAGCTGCCGCTACGGAGTTGCACCGCTGCATCCGGCAACTCGGTTTCTGCGGCGCTCTGATCAACGATCATACGAACGGCCATTACATGGACGAAGAGCAGTTCGGCCCAGTGTGGGAGGCATTAGAAGCACTGGATGTGCCGCTCTACATCCACCCCGGTGCTCCGAAGGCAGACCATTGGAACGTCCTCAATGGATACCCACATGTTTCAGGCGCAGCCTGGGGATGGGGAGCAGAGGTTGGAGGCCATGCCATTCGGATCATCTTCGGGGGAGTGTTTGACCGGCATCCAAAGGCTCGGCTCATCCTGGGACATATGGGTGAGTTCTTGCCGTTTCAGCTTTGGCGGCTGGACTCCCGCTACAAGACTTTCAAGGAACAGCCCTTGCAGCTTCCGCCGTCTGAATACTTCAAGCGCCACATCTCCATTACGACCAGCGGCGTGTGTTCACCAGATGCACTGCTCGGTGCTATCGGCGCGATTGGAGAAAACAACGTCATGTTTGCGATCGACTATCCGTACGAGTCAAGCAGCATCGCTGTTGAGTTCCTGAAGTCTGCTCCCTTAAGCGACACAACGCGTGAAAAGATCGCCTGGAAAAACGCCGAACGCATTTTGAAGATCCGCTAAATGGCACTTATCCTTACAGGTGAGACGACGTAAAGCTCATTCAAGGGCTCGCGAAGTTGTGTTGAACTAACGGAATCGCCGCCTGCTAGCGAAAGGCGCTGAAGACGCTTGTACTCTTTGAAACCTCCGTTTAAGTGCTGGACGCCGGGTTTGAAATGAGAAGTCGCATTGTCGGCAGCAATCGGTCCAAGCGGAGCTGGCTTGCGTCGCGATGATTACCTTTCCTTCGAATCGATTCATGGTTTGCCCTGACTATTCTCTTAGAATGGCGGTTCTCGTCATGTTTCCAACGCACTAGACGGATTGAAAAGTGTGGCGCTTCTGGTAGAAGATCCTCGTCAGCTAAGTCTGACGAGGTTTGAAGCAGGACGCGTCAGCCTTTCCGACCACGAGGTGAAGAACACCCCACCCTCATTACCCCGGCCGAACTCGACTAGAGCAAGGCAGCGCCCAGGGAGATGCTCGGCAGGTCGCCTAATGCGTTTCGTTGGAAAGTAAAACAAGACTGACACCGTTCCATGTGCTCTTGCCGCTTGAGGGAGGCGCGGTATTCTCGAGAGCGACTACTCCTATGTTCTTCGACGAGAGATGAAAATGCTCTTCAAGATACACTTTTACCAGGAACGCCCGCCTGCGGGAGTCGATCAACTGATCCGCTGGCAGCGCGGCGGTCGAATACCCCTCGATGACAAGGGGAGAACTTGCGGCGGCGCCACCTCTGCTGGCGATAAACTGGTCAATCTGCCGCTGACCGTAGACGGTCAGTAGCTCTGCTCCGTCGCTACGAGGGGCGAAGGCTTCCTGCGCGTCGATCCATACGCGGTTTTGCTGATTCTTCCTGATGAAGTCACTGCTGCGACACTGATCAGCGGTTAGGTCCTGAAGAGAGTAGAAACCGCGCCTCTTGAAGAAGCCACGAAAGAAGAACTCGTGTTTTAGCGCCTCGGTGTCGTCGGCCATGTTTGCCGTCGCCGAACTGACGTTTGAAAAAGTATCGCGAAGGTTGGAAGCGATGGTCTGGCCAGAAGGATCGGGCTCCAGTGCATCGTGAAGAGTGGAATTGAGCTGTTGCGAGGCCTGGTCGAGGTTCTGCGTAGCGTCTCGAGCGTTGATGATCGTTGTGTCGGCTTTGCCAATCAGATCCCTGGACTGAAAGTCCGTCATGAACTGTTTTGCCTGCAGCGATACTTGATCGAGGTTGCCGGTGGCGTCGCGGGTGCTGGCAACCGCGGTCTTGATATCCAGTGCGACTTGCTGGTCGTTGAGCAGCGTTGCGATGGGACCGTGTCCTTGGCGAACAGCATCAACGACTCCATTGGTGTTCTGGACCGTAGCGGTGACGGTATCGAGAGCCCGGTCGAGCCGTCCATGAACGTCGTTAATGGCGAGATGCACGTCTCCCAGCGTTGCATTGGCCTGGTCGACGGTGCCACTTACCTTTTCCATGATGGCCGACAGTTCGATGGGTTCCTTGCTCAGGATGGTGGCTCCGGTGGCGAGCTCGGCCTCGCGAAGACTGCCCTGGTGGATGAGAAGAAACTTGTCGCCGACTAGGCCATCGGTCTCGACGGTGACGACGAAATCGCCGCGGATAAGATTACGCAACTTGTCGTCGATGTGCAGCTTGAGACGAAATTTGTTGCCGGGCTCGGACGGAAACTCGATGCCGATAATCTGACCGGCCTGGAATCCCGAAACTCGGACTTGCGAGCCTTTGCGCAGACCGTTCATGTTCTCAAGATCGGTATAGAAGTCGGTGTGGCGTTGGAAGAGTTTGTTGTGGTCGCCAATCAAAAAGATGGTGACTCCAAAGAGCAGTATGCCAAGGATGACGAAGGTGGCGACGGCGAGACGATAAGCTTTCATAGGTCATGACTCCAGGAGCTTGCGGACGGTCTCGTTCTCGCTGCTCTGCAACTCTGCGGCAGTTCCCAACGCGACCAGTGCTGCATTATCGATAACCGCAAGCTTGTCGGCGACTCGTTTGGCCCCGCGGATGTCGTGGGTAACGATGATCATGGTGGTGTGCCGCTCTTGTTTGAACTTGAGCAGAAGATCATCGATCTCGGACGCGGTGATGGGGTCCAGACCGCTGCTGGGCTCGTCGACGAGAAGGATCTCCGGGTTCATCACCAACGCCCGAGCAAGGCCTGCTCGTTTTTTTCATGCCGCCCGAGAGTTCAGCAGGCATCTTCAACTTGTCATCTTCCAGCCCGACTTGGCGGAGCGCATCAATAACCGTTGACCGTATCTCTTCTTCTGGTTTGTCGGGGTTGAAGCGGCGCATGGGCAAGGCCAAGTTGTCGAAGATGGTGAAGGAATCGAACAGCGCTGCGCTTTGAAAGAGAAAGCCCATCTTGCGTCGAACCCGGGACAGGTCATCTTCGTTGGCGCGAGTAATATCTTCAGTTTTAATGCAGATGGTGCCGCTATCTGCCTTAAGCAGGCCGATGATGAGCTTGAGGGTGACGCTCTTTCCTACGCCGCTGCGGCCGAGTATGCAGACGACCTCTTCGCGCTCGATCTTGAACGAGACGTCGCGAAGGACTTCCTTGCCATTGAATTGTATGGAAACGTTGCGGAACTCAACGGCCGGCCCGTGGCTCACTGGGCTAGCGTCGGTCATAGGCCTATCGCTGCTTCCAACGCTGCCGTTGCTCATAGCGCTTGCTCCGGATAGAAGAAGAAGATGAGCTTGACGAGAATGACATCGCTCAAGATGATCAACAGCGAAGAGACAACCACGCTGCTGGTGGAGGCTCGGCGAACGCCAACCGATCCTTCGTTGATGGTGTAACCAAAGAAGCAAGCGACGGTGCCGATGATCCAGCCGAAGACGATGGTCTTAAGGGTAGGCGGGATGAAGTTGGCCATCTCTACGGTCTGAAAGGCCTGCGTGATGTAAAGGAGGATCGATATCCCGGAGTTGAAGCGTTCGCCAATGAAACCGCCGGCCAAACCAGCGAAGTCGACAAAGGTGGTGAGGATGGGAAGGGCGATCATGCAGGCGATAATCCGTGGTACGACGAGAAAATTGAGCGAGTCGATAGAGAAGGTTTCGATGGCGTCGATCTGTTCGGTGACGCGCATGTTGGCTAGTTCAGCGCCGATGCCGGCGCCAACCCTTCCAGCAACCAGCAAACCGGTGAGAAGCGGGCCGAGTTCGTTGAAGAAGGAGTCGGACTGGAGGCTGGGTATCATGGCCTCTGCGCCGAAACGGACGAGGGTGCTCCTCGTGTGCAGGACGGTGACCAGGCCGACAGCAAACCCAGATGCAAGCAACAGCGGTAGAGAACGCCAGCCAATCTCAGCCAGGTTTATCGCGAGCTGACGCCATTCATAGGGCGGGCGAAGGGCGCGGCGCAATGTGGCCACAGCAAAAAGGATGAGTTCGCCCGAACCGTAGAGAAAATTGATCACGCCACTCGCTCCCCATGGTCTCCGCACATTGCTTATAGATGCCCAAGATGCTTTGGAAGCATTTTGCACGGCTGCAAAAATCACTTGCGTGCCTGCGTGTCCACGGCGGGGTCCTTGATGGGCTGATTCGCCGTTCGCATCGCCGGTCTTCGCTCCGAAAATGTTCGCCCCTTCGGGCTTCAATGCAGTGCCCGAAGCTACGTCGATTGGACGTCCTTCATCATCGGTCGAGATAAACCTCAGGCTCGACCGACATGCCGGGGCGCAACTTATCGAAGTCCTTCTGGTTCTGATCGATCCGTATCCTCACCGGCAGCCGCTGCACGATCTTGACGTAGTTTCCGGTGGCGTTTTCGGCCGGAAACAAGCTTGCTCTATCCCCCGTGGCCGCCGGCATTAGCTCCACCTGACCGTCGAAGGACTCACCGAGCGAATCCACTTTGATCTTTACCGGCTGACCTACGCGCATCTTGCGTAGCTGCGTCTCTTTGAAGTTGGCGGTCACCCACACACTCTCGGTTTGCACGACCATGATGAGCTGCTGCCCAGCCGAAACTCTCCCTCCAACCTCCGCGCTGCGCTCGGTTGCGATCCCATCAACGGGAGCGACGATATGGCAATAACTCAGGTTTAGCAGGGCGCTGTCCAGTTGCGCTTTGGCGGAATCGACGTTGGCGAAGCGCGATTTCACATTTGCTTGCTGAATGGCAATCTGGCGCGGTGAATTCGCATTATCCTGGGCGTATTTTGCCTGCTGTTGCAGCAACTGCGCTTTTCGCTGGTCAACGATTTTGGCCGAAGAGGCAGCCGCGAACCGGGCGGCTTCCACATTAGCGTCGCCTGAGTCTGCGTTGGCTATGTACTGATCGAAATCCGACTTGGCGATTTCTTCTTTCGCGACCAATTCTTTGTAGCGCAACAAATCCGCCTGGCTCTTGCGATTGTTCGCCTCAGCCAGGTGGAGTTTGGCAACATTGCTGTCGTAGTCGCGTTCCGCACTGGCCAATGCTGCCTGAGCGTCGAGAACCTGCTGGTCATCTACATCAATTGTGCTTTGATTGGATGTGACGGTAATAGGAACGTTTGGATTTTGCGCCGCAGCTTGAGCCACCGCTTGTTCATAGTTGGCGCGTGCCTGCGAAGCTGAGACCTGGTAATCCTTCGGATCCAGGTCAACCAGCGGTTGGCCGGCCTTCACAGGTTGATCGTTTTCCACATAGACCCCTACGATTGTTCCGGCCACGCGAGAGGCGATGGCGTTGAAATGGCCATCGATCTGCGCGTCGTCGGTGTCTTCATAAGTAAGCGAATGGAGGTACCAGAGTAAGCCGCCCGCAAACAGAACGGCCCCAATTACCACCGCCATAATGATCCGGCGCCGCTTCTTAGCCGGATCCATGGGCTGCGTCTCTTGCTGATCGACATCTTCCACGACCTCGCGATACCTGAGCACTCCTTCCAGGGTGATCAGCTGCCCCTTCTGGAGAGTCTTGGCGAACTTCGAGAGATTCCTCCAGGCATAGACGCGATGCCATTCGGTGCGGTTCTCGTAGTCGCCCTTGTCGTTCTTCCAGCTTTCCTGGGTTGCGATATTGAGGATGACGTACTCGTTCTTGTTCTGAGCGGTTTTGGCTTCTGCGTTCTGTCCGAGGCGGCCGATAAGGATGACTTTGTTGAACATGGTGTTTGGCTCCGTTTCTTCTGGTGTGTCCGCTGTCTGCGGTACATGCTTATGTAATGGTCCGCCGCTCGCTAAACTTTCAGTGGCGTTCAGGAGGAGACCTGTCATGCACATTCACACCGTAGGAATCGACATTGCGAAGTCTGTCTTTCACCTCGTTGCCCTTGATGAAGCGGGCGCAGTGGTAGTGAAGAAGAAGTTCTCTAGACCCCAGCTGCTCGTGTACACAGCGAATCTGAAAGCCGGGACGATCGGGATGGAAGCCTGTTGCGGATCGCACTGCCTCGCTCGTGCTCTTGTCGACCAAGGCCACACTGTCAGGTTGATGCCGGCGGAATACGTTCGGCCCTATGTGAAGTCGAACAAGAACGACTTCATTGACGCTGAAGCGATCGCCGAGGCAGTGTTACGGCCGACCATGCGCTTTGTTCCGCTGAAGACGGAGGAGCAACTCGACCTGCAGGCACTTCACCGCGTACGTGAGCGTTGGATCCAGCGCAAGGTCGCACTCACCAATCAGCTTCGCGGGTTTCTTCTTGAGCGTGGGCTTCCTGTCCGGGTTGGCTCAGAGCATCTATGGAAAGCCCTACCGAACCTGTTGGAGGATGGCGACAACGGAATGAGTGGACGTTTTCGCACCATCCTGTTCGCCCTTCGAGAAGAGTGGGGCGAGCTGGAGGTAAAGATCAGCAACGTGACCGAGGAGATCGGTCGTATCTCCCGCACTCATGAAGGGTGCAAGCGTCTGAGGGCGATTCCCGGCATCGGTCCAATCATCTCAACGGCACTTGTCGCGGCAGTTGGCAACGCGACCGCCTTTCGGACAGGCCGTGACCTGGCCTCCTGGCTGGGGCTTGTTCCGCGACAACACTCATCAGGCGGGAAGACGAAGCTGCTCGGAATCAGCAAGCGTGGAAACCAATACCTGCGGAAGCTGCTGGTAGAGGGCGCACGGGCTGCATATGCACGCTTGAATCGATCTCAACACAGCTTCGGATCGTGGATGGATGCGCTCGAAGCACGAAAGCATTCCCACGTCGCGGTAGTGGCCCTGGCCAACAAAATTGCTCGCATCGCTTGGGCTGTACTGACGACCGGCCAGCAGTATCGTGCCGCCACGTAAAGTGGTGGGAATATGCAAATCGCAAAGGCGCGATTAGCACATTCCCACCACACGACGACGACTTGATATAAGTTCCCCCTGGTATTGCGCGCAAGAGAACTGATGAGAGAACAGGTCAAACCTGCCCCGTTCATAACCTGTCGTTGGGCAAGGCACTCGATGCCGACATGCTTGATAGGAAGCGCGGGGCGCGGAGTACATCATGGCCAGAAGCGAAAGCTTCAACAATAAGCCGAATACATTGCCGCAGACCACTTCTCGTCATCCGAACTTTTCGCTTGCAATCGGGCGGCGGACCATACATTGCCCAACGCGTGTGCCGGCGCGACCGACTCCCTCGGCGACTGGAAAGGTTCTGCGGAAGAGACCCACACTTGCTTAGAGGGAGGGGAGTTTGCATCCCAACGGGGCGCGTAGCGAAATCTTGGCAGGCGAGCATGCGTCCGAAGCACGGGGGTGCTTTGAGCCTGGCACGCTGAACGCTGAGAAGAAAGGCTGACCAAGTACAGAGCCAGCCTGTTCAATCACTTGTTCTCATGCCTCCGAGCATGCAGAAGGGTGCAAACGACTAATTCGTAGTCGATGGTCCATGTGCGTGGGCAAGCATTATGAGGGACAGAGGCGCGCCTGAAACTGGATGGAGAGGTCCTAGACACTCGATGAGTTGGAGTTTTGCATGGCTGAGCTCAATTCGCCAATCCTCGATGGTTCGAAAGTAAAATGGCATCGATGCGCGGAAATTTGGCCCGACGGAAGAGAAGTCCTCTGATCTCCATCCTGAGCTCTGATTTCTCTCCTTCATCTCGATATGAGATGGATGCATCGTTTGAATGATGAGAATGCCTTCAGGAGATAGCTTCGAACGAAGCGCGAGAAGTAACGGTTGGAGGTCTTCTTCGAAAAGCGAGTAGTTACATACGATTCGATCAAAAGTCCCATCAATCAGAGATGGGTCAGAAGAGAACTCCCTGTAACTAAGGTGCAAGAAGGTTGCAAGTCCGTCTTGGGCACTTTGCAATAATTCCAGACTAGCATCGATTCCAACCACGTTAAAGCCAAACCGGGAGAGTTCGTGCGACAGCCAGCCTTCCCCACAACCAACATCCAGAACGCGACACGGCAGTCGGCTGCCAATGACTCGAAGGATCGCCGCGTTGGTCCCCGCCACGCGGCTCAGTATCTTATTACTTCGAACTGCCTCTGTCCAGGCTTTGGCGTTGCTTACCCAACTCTCGACGATTACGTCGTTGTCATCCATCTTGAATCCCGCTTACTAAGTATATGTGAATCGAGTCAGCTGCAGTGAGGCTTATCAGGAATAACGATACATAAGACCCAGCGGAGGTGATCAACAAGACCCACGCCGCACTTTTCTTTGCTGTGAACTTTTCATCGGAACCAATTCGGACCAGAACTGCGAATCCTGCCGTAGTCGGTTGAGATGCGCTTCGCACCGCTCAGGCCTGCTTTGAGTATGGTGGTCAACGGCCTGGTGCACATGGCCATTCCTCGAAACAGCCGGTGCAGATCTGCTGGGAATACCCGCGTAACGCGTCTAGCGCATCCGCTTCCAAATTTAGGCGGTATACTTGGGACGATCCCACGAGCTCGGATCCGTTCGAAGACTTCTACATCAATGGGGGCTCCTGAGCAGTGCCGTGAGTGACACACCTAGCGGCCAAAAACTACGATATGAGGGTAGGCTCGCCTTTTGAGACAAGGTACTCGTGGATGAAGGAGATGGAGATGCTGCCCTCGCCAACGCCGCTGGCGACGCGCTTGATGGAGCTGTGACGGACGTCCCCGGCGCAGAAGACGCCCGGCAAATTGTTTCGAGGGCGAAGGGTTCGCGACCGCCTTGCCACCTGGTGAGGTCGCGCCCGGTAAAAATGTAACCTTTTAGGTCCCGCTCAACTTGCTGCGCAAGCAAATCGGTGGTTGCGGTCGCGCCGACCTATCAACGCCAGTAGCGAGAAGAAACGCGGGCTTCGATTTGATCCTCGCCATCAAGCCTGACGCAGTCGCCGCGCTCTGCGGGTTGAAGCTCTTCGACGTTGCGCTCGAGGACAAATTCGCCCCAAATTCGTTGGCTTGCTTGAAGGCGAGCTCGGTGAGGTCCGGAGGTGCCCGAAGGAAGTCCGAGATGATTTTCGATGCGAGAGGACGTGCCGGCTTGGCCGCCAGCGGCAAACTGCTCGATGATGAGGACGCGAAAACCTTCGGACGCTCCGTATACGGCGGCTGTCATGCCTGTGGGACCGGCCCCGACGATGACGACGTCGTACTGCTGTTGCTGAGGAACGGTCCTGAAGCCGAGAGCTTCGCCGACCTGGCGGACGGTGGGATGATAAGCGGCATGCCTTGATCGATCTCAAGGGTGAGCTTTCGGGTTCGTCGACGTAGGCGCCAGTTGTGCTGGATTTGATTTGCGCCGAGGAAGGAGCGGATGGCGCGACACGTGGTGTCGTACTTCGATCCAATGACGTAAGCGCGCGACGATGGGGGGCGCGGGCCACGTCCTGGGCCATGTGGGTGCGGGCAGACATTGTGGAGAAAAGGAAGCTCGGCCGCGGGGAATCGCGGACCAATCCCGGAGTTGCTGGCGCTCAAAGCGCGCGGCGCGGACGGGCCTGAGGGCACGCAGCGAGACGATTTGGGGCACACCAATGACAACTAGAAATGGGTTGAAAAGTTACGTCATTGTTACGATCAGATGAACTACAACCAAAATCTGATTGTGAACGTCAGCAACATGACAGATGATCGGTGGGCTACTGCGGGGTTATCCCATGACCATCGAAGTAGCGCCGCACGTGACGCCTGACTCGGCCAGTGTCACCGCGGCTCGGCCCAAGGGTAGGCCCAGGCGCTGGCTGGCTTGGGCCTTTTTTTGACTGCAGCGAAGTGCGGTCGAATCCAAAGTATCAGCTTTTGAGCTACTACATTATGGTAGTGGGCCTTGCTGGATCAGGTAGCTAACCCTTCATATATGAGGTGAGCAGTCAATTCCGGAAGGAATTAAAGTAACGGCCAAGAAGGCGCGCCTCTCGAGACACGGAGTAGCTGGTTTGCAGATTGAAAGAGGAGAAGGCGTGGGGATCGTGACGTGGATCGAGTTGCGGTGTGACAAGTGCACCGACGTCTTGGATGGTCTGCACTTTCAGGGCGATATTGATGGTCCTGGACTTCGAGCCATGGCGCACAGGTGGGGATGGACTCGCATCAAGACCGACGAAGGCATGCAGGATCTACTTTCCGGATTCAGCCACTTGTCCGATACAACCGCTGTGGCATCCATCAAGGTCCAGGCTTCCTCTGCGGTACGGTCAGGCTGACCAACTTCACCTGCTGCGAGAAGCAGCGGACAAAGCTTCCGAAACTCAGAGGCGCTAGGACCATCAATCCTCTAGGCCGGGAGGTCTGCCGTATCCTTTTGACTTTACTTCCCTCGTGGCCTCTCTCAGCCATTATCTCGTTCACCGTAGTTCTGGCACGGCTTTCGAATACGTCAAGCTATACCACTCGGCTGATTTGGACGCCTTCTACTGACACTGACGGGTGCCTTCCTGTCGGCCCGGGCGTTCTCCGGCTGGGACATCGCCGCCTATCAATTAGCCGTCATCGTTGGTAGCTTCGTCGATTAGCGCATGCTGCAGAGTCCTCTCGGTACCTAAAAGCCCTTCCTCAATCAACACCAAAAAGCACGCTACTTCGCACCGCAAGTAAGAGGATACGGCGCCCGAGAATGGGCAAGAACCTTTCCACTTGATCATAGAGTGAGTAACAAATCTGGAGCTGTGAGGTAGATTCGAAAGTAGTAGCTTCTTCGAGGCAATGAATCACTAGCGGTGATGTTGCTAAGCTTTGCACCTGGAGGTGTCAGAGAAATGCAGCGATTCCGCCAAGTCTTTTCGGCAATTTTACTTGCGAGCAGTCTCATTGGTTCCGCTTTTCCTGTGGCAGCGCAGCAACCGCAGTCAGAAACTCAACCATCCACCCATACTTATCAGTGCCCCACCTCGCGCTCAACGATTCCTAAGCCCCATGCTACTCTGAGCAACAATCGTCATTACATCAATTTCGATGGCGCCACGGTCCATGCGCCGGCGTTCTCGTTCGCAGCACCAGCAGGCGCATCCGCCCACTGTGGAGATGGCTCTTACAGCTTCAGTCAGCACCCCCAGGGGACATGCTCTCATCACGGCGGCGTGTCGCAGTGGCTAAGATAGAGCAGTGTTTGTCCTCAGGCGAACCGCAATGCCACGATTGCACTCGACCATTGAGGTGGTCGCAACCTTATCTTTCTTACCCTCCGTCGATGACGCTTCCGCTATTCAGGAGTACTTTCAATTCGCCAGCGAACCTATCGTGAAGGCTGGCAACTGCTGAATAGGACCAACGAAAGTGTCTATTCATACCACCCTTGTGTAGGGTGCGGGGGGAGGCGAACGAAATATGATGACGGTATCCGTGGATTAAAGGCGAATGATTCGCCAGCATCTGCGGAATGGCAGTTGAGGTCAAAATGCAGCTATCGGCGATTCCGAATAACCATCCCCTTTCATTCCCGCTGGCACTCTTTGCGTTGGGCTGTTGCGTCTCGCTGTTTCCCGGCAGCATCAAGCGCATTGCCATAGCTGAGCCCCTTGAAAAGCATCGCTCTCGATCCAGACGAAACACGCGACATCGAATCTCAATCTTGAGGGGGCTTCACCAGAACGCATACTCGCTACTGCTTTATGCTCTTTGGACTCTGGTAAACACCTTCTTGTATTCGGCCGCGGCTGTTGTTTTGGATACGATTGCAACGATAGTTGTCTTCCGCCGACTCGACCTTAGGCTGATTGTCATCGCTCCTGCCGTGCTTGGAATCATAGTGGGGAAGGCCATCGAATTTAGAAGGCTTCTAAATCAGTTGGACAAGTATGATCAATCTACTGAAGCGCTGGAGTCGGAGCTTAATCGTCTTGATGCTCCAGACTCGCTTTCTGAAGTGCTCGGTTGATCGCCTGCATTGCAACTCCGCCACAAGATGGAACAGGACGACGACGCAAGCTTAGCTCTACAGTTTCGGCTTCGCGCTGCGCACCTGCGCCGCGATGTACTCAAGAGAATGGTGGCTGTAATGCTCTTGCGCTTCACGGGTTGCCGAGTGACCCAATTGGTCGGCCACGATCTGGATACTGACACCCTGTTGAGTCAGCAGGGTAGCGAACTGTGCCGTAATTTATCAAATCTTACATGGCGTTTGATGCCGGCGGCTTTCAAGGCTGCGCGCATCCTTGACTATTGAGCGCTCTTGACTCACGGTGAACCATTTGCCTAGCGGAACATCAACTCATCGCGTGGCTTGGCCGCCCCGGCTTGGGCAAAGAACCATACCTCTGCATCGGTCAGAAAGACGTGCTCGATTTTGCCGGTTTTAAGTTGTCGCTCGGAGACAGCTTTTATTGCGCGATCGTAGGCTGCCGGCACGGAACCATTCACCGCTTTCGCCGCGCGATCCACGACAAGTATGGACGCCGTCCAGAATGCCGGTACCCTTACTCTAGTCGCCATCGACCCGCATCATGAACGTCGCGACTTTAATCTCTACCAAGTATTCGGAAAGGCTGGGAGGAGCCTCCAGCTAGTCCGCTGCGGGGCTTGGAAAGCTCACATGCACGGTGCCATCGAAGTTTGGAGGATTAAAGGTAGTCACATGAGCAGCGAACACGAGGGATCGAGAGACGGTACTTGATCGAGCGTTCTACCTCATGAAAACCTGCCGCAAGATGTGCCTGGTACGCGGTTGTGTCTTCCAGTATCGAATCCGATGCCAGCTCTTGCAGGTTCCGGCTCTTGGCCTGCGCTACAGCGGCGTGAACCAAGGTAAAACCGGCATCATCCTGCTTCGTTTTGTCAGCCTCTCTATGGCCGATTTGCAGAAGATACTCTGCAAAGGTGGCCGCAACAATTTGAGTAGCGGCACACATGCGAGCATCGCCGGCATCGCCACATGGCTCACGATGCACTTCGCTATTGCTGGCGTCGTATCAACTGGCCTCGCGACTGCCATACTGATCGCGCTTGCAAAAGCAACGAAAGGCGGTTTCTGCAAATGACGCCGGCTGAAATCCAGAAGGCGCTTGCTGAAGCGTCTGGAAGCCCCGATGAGCAAGACAATATCCATAAAGGCCTTCGTGCCTTGGTGCGATGTCGCGAACACACCTCCAGGAACGCATGAGGAGTTTCGTGTGCTCCTCGGTAAATGGCGGCCGAGCGCAGTCCTGATTGCCATTCCCCAGTTGAGCGTGACCTTCGATTACGGCCTGAGAATGCAACGACGGCAAGCAAGGAACCGCAGGATAAATGGATACAGTTCATCTTCAAGCCGAAATACGTACCGCTCGTGCAGAAATATGCAAAGGCCGGTCGAATTATCTTCTTCCAGGGTCAGTTGCGCTGCCTCGCATTCGAAGTCATTCGGCAAATGCCGTTGCCAAGCGAAGACCTACCGCCGCCTGAAAACGACGACCTGGGCGCTTGCTGGCATAAAGAAATTCATACCGCTGATTATCACGACTCCAACTTGAGGGGCAACGCGAGCAAAAACCTTCGTTTGTGATGAGAGCGGCCCAGCCGACTTCCTCTCCCAACCAGACCTCCTCCGACCAGCCATGAAGCTTCATCGCTGTGCAGTAAACTGCGCTCATGCTTCGTCATTCACTTGTCGCTTGCTTGGGTACCCTGATCACCGTCGCTCATGCGAGCGCGGTGCCCTACGGCCAAGCTGAAGAGGGCCGTAGTTGCATGAACGTAACGATGCTTAGCTCAGGTGACCTGGACTCTCTTCCACTGAGCACATCAGTGCTCCTGAGGAAAGCTGTGCAGCCAGGTCTGCAGGCCACCATCAGCAACAAAGCCATGGGCCTGGAAGGGACAGACATCAAGCGCGTACCGTTGAAGGCGGTACTTATTGGAACAGTTGCGCAGCACAGCGCTCTGTATATGGTGAGTTGGGAGGACAGCTCATTCGGAGTCAACGGTGCCATCTGGATCATAGAGCTGGCAAAAAAGGGGGCACGCAACCTTGCACCACTACGGAACAAGCGCTCATCCGGCTTTGAACTTGGAGGCTTTGGTTTTAGTGTGCTGGCGTCATCCAGTAGTCTCTACCCAGAAATCATGATCGCGTCTTCTGGTTTCAAGAACGGCGGCGGTGCCGAGGCAGAGGCCACGTGTGTTCGCAAAGGAGCACAGCACTATGAGACGACGGCGTGTCCAGCAGGCTGCAAAGAGGCGCTCAACAGCCGTTGAGGTTCTTCATATCAGCTATTAACGTCGCTGTAAGTAGCGACCGAGTACACCAGCACAAACGTTCGTGTGTGATGACGTGTAGCGACAGCCTTAGACTAAGGGCCATATGAGAGCACATCCTAGAGTGGTCGTTGTGGGCGGCGGCATCACGGGAACATGCTCGGCTTGGCATCTAGCTAAAGCTGGTGCCGACGTCACATTGATCGCTCAAGAGCAGCTAAACCAAAACGACGCAACCGCTCACTCTTTTGGATGGGTTGGCATCGGAGCGAGCTTGCCTTCGGATAACCCGACGGCATTTGCCCTTCACCTTGAGGCCATCAACGAGTTCAGCCGCTTGCAGCAGGAGTTCGGCCCGCTTCCCATCGGCGCTCGCGGTGCTCTTATCTGGTGGAGCACGGAAGAAGCAACAGCATCGTTTATCGCGGAGCAGCAGGCCTTCGGAGTACGCATGGA
Source organism: Acidobacteriaceae bacterium (assembly GCA_963692885.1). GTDB lineage: Bacteria > Acidobacteriota > Terriglobia > Terriglobales > Acidobacteriaceae. The sequence continues at coordinate 2,981,016 of OY843586.1, read as the reverse complement.
ATCGCTGCTCCCCAAAGACATGCTCGATCAGGAGCCAGGCCTTGCGATCAGACCACCTCTCGCAGCTTGGGCACCAGACGACTTCGCGGTTGAACCGGACAAACTTGCCTTTCAGTTCACTGCTGCTGCTAAAACACCTTGGGACAAGAACTATACGCGATACCGCTACTGCGATCGACACTAGAATGGGACGCGTCTCCGGCGTACGCGTTAGTGCTGATACCGTTCCCGCTGTTGTTGTCCTCCTTGCCAACGGCTATGGAGCCCACACGCTCACTGCACCACTAGGGGTGGCCTTACCTCTGTCACAATCACCTGCGGTTCTCATTCGCTTAGAAGCGGAAGTGGGCTTCTTGCGGCATCTGCTCTGTGGTTCTGGACTCGTAGTGTGCCCTCGGATAGATGGAGGGCTTTGCTCCGCAGCAGACTTTCCCGATAGTGGGACCTGGGCTCGGTGCGCTCGCCGATAAAACAGCCGTCTCCATTTCCCAGCTTATGGGCTTGCCTGAACCGCTCAAAGTACAGTCCGTCACGGCTGCCCAGCGACCTATGACGAAACGAGGAGAGCCGCTACAGGGTTTTGCTGAAGCTGTGCAGGGTTTGTACATCTCGGTCGCTCATCCCGGCGTTACCTTTGCGCCGCTAATGGGCCGGCTAGCGACCGCTCAGATCATGGGATCGTACCGACCAACAATCACCAGAAACGTTCATTCGTGATCAGAGCTTCGCTCTGACCGAATTACTTCCCACATTGCGACTTGGCGTTACCAACCTTCCTGAGGATTTTCGCCGGTGCTTCAAAGGAGGCATTTCTGGAAGCCCCCGACCATCATCTGCGGTTCACTTCCCCGATTACTCGCCCAGAAACGTTCTTATCTCGGCAACAACCTGATCTCGATTTGAGACGAAGATGTAGTGAGTAGCTCCCGCTATGCGGATGCTCTTCGCCTCCGGCTGAGCCTTTTCGAAAGCGGCGATCTGACGAGCTTGTTCCGCATCTGCGGCCGTCTCTGCTGCTACCTTGGTGCGGAGTCGGGATGAAATGTGGGCGCTTTCCATTAGCCCATGATGGCGAGAATTGGAACCTTTATACTCCGGTGAATCGCTCATATCCCTGATAAACCTTCGTGCCTACATTAGGGACCGAGTTCGCACCTCCGAGGCTGCCTCCTGGACCAGGTAAGAAGCTTTCGTGTAGCTCTGATTCGGGCGGTACGCCGCCCATGATCGATCTCATCCTGTTTCGCATTGCCGCGTAGCTCGCCTTGTCAGCTGGGCTGGCTGGGCCGACCGTGGCCGCAAAGGGTGTTCAAGAGAGTTCTCGTTCCGATCAAGATTCTCTGCAATTGCGGATAGTGCCGACTGTACTTGCTGCATGAGACCCATGTTGTTTGGGTCCTTTGCGAGTGCATCATCTAGCTTCTGTTTCAGATCTGCGAGCGTTCCAACATAGTCCGCGGTGGGATCATAGAAGGCGGAGCTATACACGGCATCTAGGTAGATCAGCCCGGAAACTTTCGTTGGAAATCGCGTTCTAATCGAACTCAGCTCTTCCCCGGCGATCGAGTGACCTATCACGACGGGACGCACGATCTTGAGTCGGCTCATGACAGCCAAGACGTCGTCTGCAAGTCTTTACGCGCTGCATCCGTTAACGGCTGGCTCGAGTGGCCGAAACCGCGACGCGTGATCGCGTAGACGTAGTGGTTGTTTGTGAACTGTGGAGCAAAGTCGTCCCAGATATGAACCGTATTTCCGAGGCCAGCCAAAAAGATGAGAGGTGATCCTTGACCGGCCCACTCCAGCACTTCCAGCTGAACCCCTTGCTCTACCGGAATCTGTAGGGTTCGATGTGGGGAGGGGTCTGTCCAGTTGGGCGAGGTGAAATCTTGCATTGCAGAGCTGCTGTTTACCCCTACGGCTAACACGACCAGGAGCACGGTGCATTGCACCCGGTTGTAAAGCTGGGCGAGCTTCATTTGGCCGTTCCGACCGGCTTGTGTCGCTCCACAAAGACGAGAACGAGGGCAACAAGCCAAATGGTAATTGCTAACCCGTAACCGAACTCGGAAGTGAGAGGGATCGTTGTTGTGGATTTCGCGGTCTGGGGCTCGAAGAGGGTTTGCAGAAAAGCGTTATGGCTTGCGTGCATGAGAACACAAGGCCACATGCTTCCCGTCTTGAGCCGCAGCCAACCGAAGACAAACGCCAGGCCAACTACCATGACGGTAAAGCAACCGATTCTCCCTCCGGCTTCTGGGCCTGAAAACAAACCCAACCCATACAGCAGCGGATAGTGCCAAACAGCCCAGATGACACCTGTGAGCAAACTCGACGTGATGAATCCATGTTTCTCATAGAGGATCGGCGCCAAGAAGCCTCGCCACCCAAGCTCCTCGCCAAGAGTGTACGGAAAGCGATTGAGGAGACCAAAGGTGAGGCTCAACGGAACAAACAACCCGTATGTTGCCAGCCCAGGATGCAGAGTAAAACCCAAGAGAGTGGCACTGCTCTTAATGAAGGAAGAAGCATCGTAGGCGTGGGGAATTGCTATCCAGGCTGCGAAATAAACTGGAAGGATGTAGAACAGAGGCAGCAAATAGGCGCCGAACGTGCCCTTGGCTCGAAGCCATCTCCAGCGTAGGGCCGCTCTAGTATTTTGGAAGATGGAGAATGTGATGAGCGCTGCGAGCCCAGGCGTCCATTCATAGAAAACAAGGTAGAGCAAGCCCCCAAGGCTATGAGTGGATACCAGCAGCGCACTAGCCGCCGCCGCGAGGACGACTAGGAGAGTAAGGAAGGTGGTGATCGGACCCATGGAGCCGCTTTCTCTTCTGTTGTTTACTGGTGGACGAAGCTATTTTGCCGTCCGGCTCAGGAACCCGTCTAGATAAACCTTGGCCAGCATCATTCAGGCAGCCCTTCCTAATCTCCGCGTTGTCTGCTGAACAATGAAGATCCTGCTTACACCTGTTCTCGCGACTCTTTCGCTTTGCTGCCCACCGATAGTCGCTCAAGCAAGGCCGTGACCAGTACGGACGCATATGCCCCTTTTGAACAGCCGGGCAACCGGGTTCGATGAATTCGCAGTTGTTCTGAGCGGTTTTGGCTTCTGCGTTCTGACCGGGGCGGCCGATGAATTTAATTTTGTTGAACATGATGTTAGGCTTCTGTTTTTTTGGTTTGTCCGCTGCTTTGAGGTACATGCTCAGCCAGCGGCTGCGCATCGCGACCCACTCCCTTGAAGACTCTACAGATCTATGGAAGGGGACCGGAACTTGCTTTGGGGAAGGCAAGGAGAGCGTGCGCCCGGAGGGCGGGGGTGCTTTGAGCGCGTCACGCTGAACGCAGACAAGAAAGGCTAACGACTTAGAAAGCTCTGTTCAACGACCTTTCCCTAATGGCTCAGAGAAGCATAAACATGTTCGAACACGAGAAGCTGCCCTCTTCCTAGAGGAAGAATGGAAAGGGAAGAGCAATGCACCGATCGTTTGATCAGGCTTGAGTTGAGATGGAGCAGACAGCTGAGCTTCCTAATTGTCATTAAATTGTCATTTCTGAGGTCGGACTGTAGATAGGTCGGTAGAATCAGTCAGAGTGTGAGTTGAAGGTTCGTAATCGTGACGATGGATCAACAATCAGCGCCGAGGAAAATCGAACCGATCAAGGAACACCTGGCAAAGCTCGGGACAATTCTCATTATTGAAGATGATGCCCGCCTGCAGAAGGTTCTTAGAACGATCTTTTGTGACGAGAACTACACCGTCACCCTTGCCGGCGATGGACAAAGTGGACTGGACCTTTTCCGTGCTGAACATCCGTTGGCAGTGGTCCTCGACTTGATACTTCCGCGGATCTCGGGACGCGAGCTCTGCCAGACATTCAAGGACCTTTCCCAGCAAACGCCGGTCATTGTACTGAGTGCAATTAGCGAAGTTGTGGACAAGGTGTTGCTTCTCGAACTCGGAGCGGACGATTATGTAACAAAGCCATTCAGTCCACGCGAACTGGTGGCACGCATCCAGTCAGCGATACGGAAACAGCGCCGGCGTCCAGTGCCGCCACTCTTTCGCTTTGCTGATTGCGAAATCGACTTTAAATCAATGAGTGCTTGGCGTAGCGGAGCTCCTGTTACCCTGACTGCCCACGAGTTCAAGCTACTCAACTTCTTCACCGATAATTTGGGACACGTTCTTACACGAGAGAGATTGCTGATCGAGGTGTGGCGATACAACTCCTATCCGACTACGCGGTCTGTCGACAATCAAATTCTGAAGCTGCGTCAGAAACTAGAAAGCGACCCAGGGAACCCACAGCATCTTCTGACGATTTATGGAGCTGGATACAAGTTTGTCCCCTGAAATGTCCGTCGATCTGGTGGAAACGGTCAAGACGGAATGAACACAAACGAATTCAGAGGGAAGCAAGGCATTCGGATACAGGTTCTGCTAACAATGGCGATGGCCCTCGTTGTTGCGATCGTTACGTGTGCCTGCCTGCTGCTCATTCGCAGTCGCTTGCGTGAACAGGTAACGAAAGACTTGGCTCAAGACCTTACTCATTCAGTCACCGCGTTTCAAGATCTGCAGACTGAGAAGATCCGTGCCCTGGATCGGGAAACTCTCTACTCGCACGCAGGCGCGTGATTCGATCCATCGTCTGCCCCTCCACCCGCATACGACGGATGGTCACGGTATGAAATCAACACAGGAACTCATCGATGCACTGACTGACGCAGGCTTCTTCCTACAGCGGACGCGGAATGGATGGCAAGAACATCGATCAGCTTGGACGCAACAGTGTTCTCTACTGGCCTGATTACGAATGGCCTCAAAGTTTCGAGTTTGGATTGGATCAGGAGCCGGACGAAGACGACGAAACACTCCTGCCGAAGTAGAGTTGTCAAGCAGCCATTGCTTGCGTTAATCGATATCGTCGCTCTGCAAGCCACAAAGGTCCTCACGGTGCAGACAAGCCTAATAGGCAGAGGCCAGCATCGTCCTGTTGCCGATTGACTCGTGGCGTGCCAACGCCGAATCAATTGCCAGTCCTCTTCGTTGGAAATACAGGGCAGCTTGTATGCCTAAACGACCATCGCGCGACCGCTGATGTTCTGGGCCGCGTGGCCGGAGGAACCCCTTCTTCCATCAGGTATGTATGGAACAAACCAATTATGGTCAGTTGTAGCTGGATCCTCGCGTTCAACATACCGGCACGGAGAATGGCAACATGGAGGCGTATATCGCCGCGTGTTGCGACGAAACCAAGTAGCCCCGTCGCTTCACGGCTGACGCGCGGCAGTGGTCACCACAAGGATTGCTTTGTTGATCCATCTGCGGTTGCGGTTTTTTGTTCTCCTGCAGCGTTGACAATGGTCGATCTGGTGCTCTACCGTGTGCGATGTAATCAGTTACATTGCGTGATCAATTGAGCCTGATGTGAGCTTCTCAGCACGTCTCAGGTGTAGCAGGGCGTAATTGTCGTGCATGTTCGGAGGCAGTATGAAAAGCATCAGGTTTATCCTCAGCATCTTTTCAATATTTGCAGTTGCTGTCATGATGCAATTTGCAGCTCATGCTCAGAGTGTGCGCGGCTCAATGGCCGGAAACGTGACCGACCCGACCGGCGCTGTGATCGCGGGGGCGCAAATTTCGGTAAGGAATACCGCCACCGGTGTCTCGCTTGACACGACATCCACTTCGGCTGGTTCCTACCGCTTTCCAGAACTGCCGCTGGGAACGTATGACGTCACAGCTTCAGCCGCGGGTTTCGGCAGCCAGGTGCAGCACGGCGTTCAGATCACCATCGGCAGCACGTCGGCTTTGAACCTTACCCTGGGGCCTGGTGGCGGAGCCACGACAGTCAACGTGGATGCCTCCGCCCCAACGGTGGAAACGGAATCCTCTGATGTTGGCGGGACCGTCGATGCGAAACAGATCGTAGAGTTACCGCTTGCACTTGGTGGCGTTGGTGCTCTCCGTTCGCCGGAAGCATTCGAGTTCCTGCTCCCAGGTACCACTGGTCCCGGTACAGCAAACAGCAACAACGGCATCTTTCTATCGAAAATTTCGGGCGGTCAGGAATATGGAAACGAAGTCTTGCTGGATGGCGCCAGCCAAACGCGCAGTGAGAACGGTTCATCCTTCGACGAAGAAGCGCCCTCTGTCGAAGCTCTTCAAGAGTTCAAAATCACCACTGCCATCCCGGAAGCAGAGTACGGCCGTACGACCGGTGGTATTGAGAACTTTGTCACCAAATCCGGCGGGAACAGCTATCACGGGACGGCGTTCGACATCTTTCGCAACGAGGCCATGGATGCGAATACCTGGTTCAACGATGGCAATCGTGCTCTGACCTGCGTCGGTACTAACGATACACCAGCCTGTGCTGCGCAATTCAAGAAGCCAAGCGATCGCCAGAATGACTACGGCGGCAGCCTAGGAGGCCCATTGAGTATTCCGCACTTTTACAACGCTAAGGACAAGCTCTTCTTCTTCTTCGCGTGGGAGCAGTTTCAGCAGAACCTGGGAGCGACGCAGACCAGCACCGTACCCACTCTCGCTGAACGCAGCGGCGACTTCAATGACCGCTTGGGAGCTGCACTCACCTCAAGCAGCGGCGCACCTATTACTAATCCCTGCACTGGAGCGGCCATTCTCGCGGGACAGATCTTCGATCCTGCCACCCAGCACAATGTGAACGGCACGCCATGCAGGTTGCCATTTACCGGTAATAAAGTACTTCCCTCCAGAAATAGTGCGGCAGCCAATGCACTGCTGAACTACATCCCCACGCCCTCGAGTCCGGCGCTTTTCAATAACTTCTTCTTCGCCAGTACAATTCCACTGGTCAACACGACCTACACGGTTCGTATTGATACCAGCCTTTCTGAGAAGAGCAAGCTTTTCGCGTCTTACAGCACGCGTGACAATAATCGCACTTCGGGAGGCAATCCTCTGTTGCCGTACCCTGAAGACCCCAACACCTGGAAACAAGATTTCGAGACGCATCTTGCTCGTGTCGGGTGGGACTACGCCCTCAAGCCGACATTGTTGAATCACCTAAACTTCGGCTTCAATCGGACAAACAGTGCCAATTTTGCTGTACCCACTTTTCAGAACATCGACTACGCGCAGAAAATCGGCATCAAGAACGCTCCCGCATCTCTTAACTTCCCACAGGTCACATTTGATGGTCGTGATGATCTGGTCAATCTAGGAGACACAAATAACGATGACAACATCGACAATGGCTGGCGTGCGAACGACAGCGTAAATTTGGAACAGGGCCGCAATAGCTTCAAGTTCGGCTTGGACTATCGGCTCCAGCAGTACTCGCCAATCAACAACCCTACCCCTGCGGTCAACTTCGCGCGTGTGCAGACCGCTTCTGATCCTGGCAACGGTGAGAATGACGGCAACAGCTTCGCCAGTCTCCTGCTAGGCGACACCACCGGGGGCAACTTCAACTCGGGTCTGTACTCGGAAAAACCGCGCTGGACTTCGGTCTACTATGCGCTGTTCGCACAGGACGATATTAAGGTCAGCAACAATCTGACCCTGAATCTGGGCGTGCGTTGGGATGTGGACGTCCCGCGCTCTGAAGCTCATAATGCGACATCCAACTTCAGTCCGACAGCTAATGACCCTGAATACAACATCAAGGGCGCGCTCCTTTTTGGAACGAAGCTCAGCGGTCAGCAGCGCTGGGCCAACACCTACTATAAGGACATTGCTCCTCGTATCGGCTTTGCCTTTACACCCAGCGGCAGCAATGGCAAGACGGTCTTCCGCGGCGGCGGCGCGATTTTTTATGGTCCGCTGCAGTTTTCTGACTTTGGCGGCAGCATGGACACCGGTTACAAGACGGCCCCAACGTTCACCAGTCAGGATGGTTTTTCAGCTGCCTTCAACCTAGACAGCGGCTTTCCCGCCTACTCGCAGCCACCAAAACTTGATCCCGGCGTCTTCAACGGCCAGCCAGTCACAGGCTCCTACATTCAGCCGACAGATGGCAAGCCAGCTGCTGTGTATGAATGGAGTCTGCAGATGCAGCACGAGATCGCAAATGACCTTATCCTGACAATCGGTTACCTTGGCAACAAGGCACAGAATCTGCGTTCAAATGTGCAGAACATCAACAACATTCCTATTTCAGACTTCGCACTTGGTAACCAGTTGAACCAGACTGTGGCGAACAATAATGCGGGTGTCACAGCGCCATTCGCCGGCTTCACCTCGCTATGGGGGAGTGGCGTTCAGGTCCAACGGGCTCTTCGCCCGTTCCCGCAATATGACTACATCGACAGTGGCTGCTGTTTGCAGAACGTCGGCATGTCTACATATGACGCTTTGCTTGTCTCACTCACACGTCGTTACCGTAATGGTCTTACACTACAGGCTTCTTATACCTGGGCGAAAGACTATACCGATGCCGACAGCGCTCTTCCGAACAATGGTATTGGCGTCTCGCAGGTGCAGAATCCTTTTAACCTCCACCAGGAAAAAGCGATCAGCGCGCAGGATATTCCTCATACGTTTGTCGTCGCGCCGCTGTATCGTTTACCCTTCGGACATGATCAGCGCTTCCTGAACCACGGCATCACAGGTGTCATAGCCGGAGGTTGGGAGATCGGGACAGTTCAGCGGTACGAGTCAGGTCAACCGTTCTCGTTCTGCTGTGCTACTAGCATTCCAGGCTTCCAAAACTCTGTTTACTATAGTCGCGATCCCCAGCAGTCGCTAAAGAGCGCCAACTACCAGCAGGGCCACATCAATCCATTGATTGCTTCTGAAAGCAACTTCTTTAACACAAGGGCTTTTATAGATCCAAACCTCGCCGCAGCGAATGCTCCCGTGACTGCGCCGATTGCGTACACCTTCGGCAACATTCCAAGAGTGACCGGAGAGGTGCGTACCCAGCCGTACCTAAACGAAGACATAAGCTTGTTGAAGACAACTAACATCCGCGAAGGTGTGGATTTCGTTCTCAAAGGTGAATTCCTAAACGCCTTTAACCGCCATCAGTTCGCAGCGCCAGGAGATCTTAATCCGGTTGATTCAAACTTCGGCATTGCAACTGGTACGATTGCTCCACCGAGAAACCTTCAGGTGACGGCTCGTATCACCTTCTAAATTGCATCAAGTCGTATCCAGAAGGGCGGCTTCGGCCGTCCTTTATTTTTTTAAAATCATGATCCTTTCCTGCCGCGTTCTGTTTTCAGGTTCTCTTGCTTTGTTCGGCAGACATCTGCCACCTCGTCCTTGTTGCTGTTTTCTATCCGCGGGACCCGGAATGGCAGAACTTCGGCATGCTTCGCCTTTTCTCATGCGATCGAGGACTTCACGATAAAACGCGGCACGGTGCTGGTCATCTTGATATGCCTCGGAAGGCAAGTCGATTGTCGCTGTCACGCTTCGTTCAATGGTGAATCCACGGTCCACGTCCATGAGCTTTGTAAGGCTTGCGGTGAGCAATCCGGTCATCAAAACTAGAGTCACGCTGACTGCAGTTTCAACGGCTATCCGTTGCCTGGAATCGACGGGAGCGCTGCGGTCTGGGAGCGGAGAGTGCAAGAGCATTTCTGCGGTCATGAGAAGCGTATCGTGATCTCAGGATTCGGGGGCGATGAACTCCTTGGAGGACCAAGCAACCCGGTTCCGGCTCTGGCCGATGCGCTCGTGGAGGGGCGGTTTGAAAGGCTGTACGAGGGACTTGTTCGGTCGTCCATAGCGGAGCGTGTCACCGTTTGGCAGATGCTGTATGAGGCGGTTCATTCGGCCTACCGATATCTCTGGTCGAAAGGGCCTGACCCCGCAACGCTTCCTCCGTGGCTGAAGATCTCCGAATCGACTCTCGTAAGGAAGACTTCTGGGTGGATGCGAGAGGATGCCGGGATGCTTCCCAGCACGCGGGATTCGGTCGCGCTGTGGAGTAGCGTCATAGAGACCTTACCGCACCGCCTTCCGGGCTTTCTGACGCGGCGCGAATATCGCTATCCGATCCTCGACCGGAATCTGGTGGAGTTCCTGCTGCGTGTTCCCTCCGATCAACTCCGCAGACCCGGACAGAGGCGCTCCTTGATGCGGAGATCGCTGGGCTCCCTTATCCCGCGAGAGGTGATGCAGAGGACCCGCAAAGCTTTTTTGCAACGCGGTCCCATCCGTCTGTTGGATGAGAACCGAGGCGTGATCTCCTCGTTGTTTGACTCATCGAGGTTGGACGATCTAGGCCTTATCGATGCCAGCTATCTCCGCACGATGATGGATTGCGACGCAATCGAGAGCCTTGCGCAACACCGGCAGCCGCTCATGCGCGCCATCCACTTAGAGCTTTGGCTCCGCGCTCGTCTCACATCTCGGACGAGCCCGTTTCAGGAGCCACACGAATCCGTTTATCTGGAACATTCGAGCGTTTCAGCGTAACCGGAAATACGGAAAGCGAAGAGGTGCATTATGAAGTACACAGCTCCTGCCGTCACCAGTACCCGGAAGGCTTCAGCCGTTCTTGGGTCCAACGCCAACACGTCGGTCTTTTCCAGCATGAAGGGAAACGGCGCGCCTGACAACGCTGCAACCCAGACTGACAGCTCGGCCTACACGGCGAACTGCTAGTCCGGCTCAACCTTGGCAGGGAGGTTGCATCGATTGGCCTCCCTCTCCGAGTTCCATTCGCTCATCGTGAGCCGTTCGCAACAGGAACCGGCTTCGAAGAGTCTATGTCGTCCGCGTTCGCATCAATAAGCCAGGAAGCGAGCCATGATACCGTCCCTTGTTGGGACGCATAGCGCTGCCAAGGCTGTTGGAGAATATGTTGGCCGTTCGGGATATAGACGAGATCGACGACCTTGTGCTGCTGCTTCAACGAGGAGTAGAACTCCCATTCCTGCAGCAGGGAGTACCACTGAATCGCCTCGATCCGAATGGGCGTTTGAATCCTGTCCGTGTGGAAGCTCACGGCACGATCCATCCATTCCTTAAGCCCAGCGCCGAATGGCTTTCCTCCGTCCGCACCTTCGATGTCGAATCTGCACGATTCGAGCGTTGGACAGAACAGCATGTAGCTCATATAGCCTTGATCGATCCCGTCCACGATGACGGCGGCACGGAATGCAGATGGAAACAGCTCAAGCGCGGTTTCCACGTACCAACTCGTTCGACTGAATCCCACGATGCCGACTCGGTTCGGATCGATCAGACCGTCCCTGCTTAGGCTCTGGATCGCCTCGATACTCCCCTTTGCGGTCGCAACGGCCTCTTGATCGGCAGGCACACGATGCCGGTCCGAGCGATCTTCCAACTGCAGAACGATCATCCCGTGCTCTGCAAGTGCCTGCGCAGCGAACGCGGTCGTATAGGGGCCGTCCGCCAGGTAGAGGTTTTGCCGAAATCCATGCGTTTGGATGACCAGAGGATAGCGATGACCAGGGACGTAGGAGGGGGGCAAAACCAATCCCGCGCTCCAGTGATAGCCGTCCGCTCCGGTCCATTGATAGACGGAGATATGACCCCAGAGAGCGCTGTTCAATTGCGGATTCGGGTTCCAGAGCTGCCTGGTCGTTCCGGTGTTCTCATCCACACCCCACAGTGCCGGAGCGTCATTCAATCCTTGTCGAAGTTTGACCTCGACCTGACGTCGCTCGGTCCTCTCCGTGCTTGCCGGAAGCGTAGGAATTGGAAGCCACTGCGCTCCGTTGTAGCCGTACTGTTCCGCATGTCCGTCCGACCAGACCAAGGTCGCTGCATGGTTCCTATCTCCCAATGTGCCGGAACGTACAAATGTGGCTTGCGCAGGATAGCGAGAGCGCGCCACGCAAGACGTACTGTGCTGTTGAACAAAAGAGACAGCGGCAGCGCACGCGGAGAGTTGCAGGGATGACTCCTGCGAGGCATCCTTCATCAGGAAGGTGTCGGTAAGGACCACCGCCTTGCTGTCCTTCGACCAGATGGCGTTGGCGGTTCCTCCGTAGCCGGCGGTGACTGAACTCGGAGCATCCGCGAGGCTCAACGATGTGCCAGAACGAAGATCGAAGTAGACATAGACCCACGGCCAGTCCCAATCGAGTCCCGGGTCGCCTTCCGGCTTTTGAAGATGTGCGAGATCATAGCGGGCGGCGTAGCTCTTGAGCCTGCGCCACTTTGTCTCGACCTCGTTCGCCGCTTGCGCCGCAATCAGACCCTGTCCGTCGGGAGAGATCGAGAGATGGAAGAGCGCCTGAGCTGCAACAGGGTAGCTCCAACCGTTCCCCTGCACACCACGACCCAAGGACCACGTATGACCGTGATAGCGAACCCAAAGTTCTGCCGGCCGATAGAGGGATCGCGTGTCGGGAAACTGCTTGGGATCGAAGAGATGGAACAGAGATTGCCCCGTTACGTCAACACTCACCGCATCTCGGCGTTGCAGCGGCGCATTGGACTTGACAATGTTGCGAACAAGGTATGCGACTGTGCCGTGTGCCTCCGTGTAGTCCGCGATGTCCTGAGTGGTCAAGGAGACGCGACGCAGACGATGCGTGGTGAGCGAAAACACATCGAGATGCCTTTTATGATCCTCCCCTTCGACAAGAAAGTAGATGGAAGAGGAGTCGGATGCCCAGACAACCCGGGTGAGGAGCGACCCATAGGAGTGAAACTGCTCCAGGCGTGGAACGCCTCTCACTGACCATAGGCGGGCCGGGGGAGATGGCTGCGAGCGATTCGGGCCGAGAGACTGGCGCACCCGCACGGCATCGTAGACCCAGAGAGTGGACTCAATCTCATTGCTGCTCAGGATCGCGCGAGTGGTGACGACAAGGAACTTCGTTTTGTCAGGAGACCGCTGGCAAAACGAGTCTCCGAGAGTCTCGTCCGGATCGCTGAATGTCATCCGCGAGATAGAGTCCTCGACACGGAACGGATGCTTCTCTACCTGCCCCTGTGCGAAGGGCAGGCCCAGAGTCATGCATGCCGCGCACAGGCACCTTGCGAACAGGCGAAAGGACAACGCTTCCGCCACGCGGGGTTTAAGCGTGTGAGTCATCTGTCTGGCCGCCTAGACATTTAGAAGGTGAGGCGCAGCGCAAATTGGAACGATCGCGGCCCACCTTGCTGGTAGAGCTGGTTCGTCGATCCAAGGCTCTGGTTGAGCATCGCCGTCGCGCGGCCAAACTGGGCATCCGTGAGTGTGGGATCGACGTAGCCGAAGTTCGGGTGATTCAGCAAATTGAAGGCTTCAGCCTTGAAGACCAGGGTGAAGGGATCATAGAGGTGGAAGGCCCGACGGATGCTGCTGTTCCACTGCGTCTCCCTGAATCCCCGCACGAAGTCTCTCGGGGCGTTGCCTGTATCGCTTGCACTGGCCGGATAAGCGAAGGCGGCTGGATTGATGGCTTTCCCGCCGGGATATTGGCCTCCGTAAAGATACGTTGGCTGACCGGCGACGAGATTAAGATTTCCGTAGAATCGATTTCCGGTCGTCGGATCGGTGAAGAGTTTTCCCTGGAGCGTGATGGGAAACGCCGTACGCGCCATCAGCCTCTCATCCACGCTCCAGTTATTCGCGATGGCTTCGACGAAGCGGCGTCCACGATAGTGCGAAATGTCCCACGAGACTCCCATCTCCAGGTTGTTCCGAACATCGAAGTCGGAGTTTCCGTAGGTCAAGGGAAGCGAAGAGTTGTTCGAGCCATAGTCTAACGAGTGAGACCAGGTATAGCTGATCAGGGCTTGCAGGCCGGAAGCAACGGTGCGCTGATACTTGACCTGGAGCGCGTTGTAGTTGGAGGTCACACCCGTTGGAAAGTAGTAGATCGTTCCGAACTGCGGGTTGACGCTCTTCAGGTTGTGCTGCTGCCGCTGCAACTGTCTGCGCCCGGACGAGCCAACATAGGAGATCGTGAGGGTTTGCATCTTGCCGAACGCCTGCTCGATGGCGGAACTCCATTGCAGAGCATAGGGAAGCTGGAGATGATGCGGGAACGCATAGATGGCGGTGCTGGTATACGGAGCCGTCGCGGCGGTTGAGAACGCGGTCTGGGCCGTGGTCACGGGAACAGGGACATCTGTTGCGGTGGTGAATGCGTAGAAGCCGAGACCGATGAACCCCTGGCTTGCCGCTTGTGTGGCGGTATCGAAGTACGTCCCGGCTCCGGCACGGAGAACGGTCTCGTGGCCGGAGCGCGGGTTCACCGTCCATGCGGCTCCGATGCGCGGAGCGACGTTGAACCAATAGGTGTCCCAGAGCGGTGTTCCGCGCGGTGCAAGCGTTACGCTGCTGGGTTGGTTGATGTCGCCGTTGATCGTATAGGCATCCTTACCGTTGGCTTCGGTCGGAGCTGGATTCACCTCCCAACGAACTCCTGTCGAGAGCGACAGGGTGGGAACGATCTTCCAGTCATCTTGAAGGAAGGCTGAAAACTCGTTCGTCACCGGAGTTTTTCCCGCATTCTTCTGAATGCTCAAGCTGTCCGCGCTGTTCGAGAGCAGCGAAGAGCGGCTGTACCACTGGGGTAGAACGACAAGTGCTGGAGGCAGAATGGGCGAGTCGATATGGCGCTCGTCGATGCCCGCAGTCAGATAGTGACGACCGAGGGTGAAGCCGATGGTGTCTGTGATGTTCCATTGCTGGAACTTCGTGGCCGCGTCGTAGGCGAAGATGTAGGTGGTGCCCACGCCATTGACGACGATGTAGGGCTCGGCGGCGGAAGGAGAGTAATCTCCAGTCACGCCAAGAGCCGCTCGAAGGTCCGTTGGAGTCGCGCCCCCAAAATCATCGAGCGTCATATCGAGGGCCGAGCGGGTTCGCGTATACCCCACGCGAAAGTCGTTGCTGATGCCATGGGAGAATTGCCCCGTCAGTCCGAACGCGTAGGATACGGTTCCAATCGAGGAAGTTGAGACAGAGGACAGGTTGCGGGTCTTCGTGTCGGTGGGTGTGTACGCGACGCGCAGAAATGCGCTCCAGCGAGCGGACAGGTTCTGATCGAGACGCAGGGATGTTGAGTTGATGGCGGCAGGCAAGGAATAGCCTTGCACAAACGGCGAGAGCCCCGTCAAGGTGCCCGCTATGCTGATCTCGGGTCCTGAGGGAACAGGAAAGGCATTCAGGATGCCTTGCATGGCCGTGGGAGCTGCGGCCCGAACGGCGAGCGAGGGAACGTATTGGGTCGTGGCCGCCTGGGGCTGCACCAGCCTCAAGCCTTCATACGAAAAGAAGAAAAAGCTTCGGTTCGTTCCCCGGTAGACACGCGGTATCCAGATCGGGCCGCCGAGCGTTCCACCGAAGTCGTTTTGGCGAAGTGCTGTCTTGCCCAGGCCATAGCTGTCGTTGAACCAGTCATTCGCGTCGACTAAGTCATTGCGGAGATACTCGTAGAGACTCCCGTGAAGCATGTTCGTTCCCGATCGTGTCGAGAACGAGAACTGTCCACCAGGACTTCTTCCGTACTGGGCAGAGTAGGTCGAACTGGATACACGGAATTCCTGAAGAGCGTCGACAGAGAGAAGACTCTGTGTTGTTCCCAAGGCAGTGGTCGCTGCCACCGATCCCGTGTTGCCCGGTTGCGGATTACCGCCGGCAGCTCCTCCGCCGGACGCGGCCAGTCCGTCGACGGTGTAGTAATTCGATTCC
Organism: Acidobacteriaceae bacterium; assembly: GCA_963692885.1. Taxonomy (GTDB): domain Bacteria; phylum Acidobacteriota; class Terriglobia; order Terriglobales; family Acidobacteriaceae. Next base: position 2,965,407 of record OY843586.1, on the reverse strand, counting down.
GTGCGCTGTCCATTGACGGAGAAGTCACCTTGGTAGCCGGGACTTGCATTGCTTACCTGGGGACTCTGTGTCACGACATCTGAGTTGGATCGTCGTGGATGGGGAGCATATCCCAGTCACAGTGTTGAACGAGTACCTTCTCTATCTTCATCGGTTAGGGAGATCACCGAACACGGTGAGGGCCTATGCGCACCATCTGCAAGCGTTCTGGGAGTTCCTGGTTGAGCACGATCATGACTGGAGACGCCTCAAGCTGACGCAACTGGCGGAGTTCGTGAGCTGGGTGCGGCATGCAACGCGCGCTGGTCGGGACCATCGTTCCGATGCCACAATCAATCTGATCCTCGCGGCCATCGGTTCGTTCTACGAGTACCAGGACAGGCTGGGGGTGGAGACTGCGATTAGCCGCTCGCGTCGGTTCGGCGCGAAGAGTCCGTACAAGCCGTTCCTACGCCGTTCGGCCTTGTGCATCATCTCGTGTGCGGCTTCATGTACCAGCGTGGAGAACTCCTCGGCCTTTGACTGACCGGGAAGAATGGCGATGCGTCCGCCGTAGCTCATGCCGAGAGCGGGAGCGATCTTCTCGTTGTAGACAAGCTGAATGCCCTGGCTCTTGAGGAACGCGGCCAAACGGTCGATGTTCTCGCCGGGGTCGCCCGAAACCTCGCGCAACTCGGGAAGGTCTACGCCGTTGGTCTGCGAGATATCGAATACGTAGGTATTGCGGAATCCCAGTAAGGCGCGTTCGTTCTGCTTGGTGATGTCCTTCTCGGCCTCCTTGTCCTTCTTGCGGCGAACGCCAACAATCGGGGCGAGGATGCGAATGCCCTTGGCACCTGCATTGACGGAACGTCCAAGGTTCTTCCACGTCCAGAAACCTGCAACGCGGGTTGCCGTGGGCATCTGTCGCGCAATTTCAAGCACGTTCCCGAAGCTGTAGTTGTGAAAGCGGCTCATGGCCGTGAGGTAGTTGGTGAGGGCTTCGGACTGTCCGGCCTCCAACTGCTCAATCAAGAGCTTGATGTTGGCGGCGATAAGCTCCTGCTTGGTGGTGGGCTTTTTGCTGTCGATTGTGGTGGCTACGCTGCTCATGGGTGTGTCTCCTTTGCGGTTGCTTTTCATGCCATGCGTGGCATGTACCTACATGCCGAACGCCTCCTGGCGAAGGCGGGGCGGCAAAGCGCAAGGGGAGGGGTATCTCCCATCCGGAGCAAAGCGGAGGACGAGCGAAGCGAAGGTCTGCACAAGCGCAGCGCGGAAGACTGTTGGGAAACCCCTTGCGCTGCGCCAGGGCAGAGCCCTCAGCAAGGTTTGGTTTCCCTATCCGTGCGCGTCAGCGCACATGAATCATAGGGTCGCGTTGCGGCAGGAACAGGCCGCTGTGGTGGGAAGCGGAGAATGCGCAGCAGTCGCAGCGCGGGAGGAAACCCCTCCCGTGGATGGCGAATTGCCATAGGCATTGGGTATGACCGATGATGGAGGTGGGACGGGTACGCACCGTCCTGGGGTGTCGAAACCCCGATAGACAAGTGAGCGCCGCCGGGCGCTCTGAGCAACTCCCTAGACCTTTTGGCGTCGGGGAGCCTGTGGCGTATGTCCAGGCCCCTAAAGCTAAAGGCCGCAGGAGCCTGTCTATCGGCTTTCGAACTCCCCGACCTCGGGTTATAGGGCTGTTTGCGGGGGCGCACCGCAGACGTTTTCCCCTCCCCATTGATTGAGGAGTTATGCTGATCCCGCATATTGTTTCCCGCAAATGGTTCTTGCCGGTCTCCAAGGAACCGGTATTTGTGTTGCCCTTAGATAGGCGATGGAGGCACGGCTTTGTGCGCATGACAATTCCATGTGCGAGAGCGACGGGGATTCCGCGATGAGCGCTATTCGCGAACTGAATTTCGCGCCCAAAGGCGAAGGGCGGCTACCGTTGCCCGACCGATGCCGTCTTGATCTCTCGTGCTTTGAAGAACCCGAGGTACAAGACGCGCTGGCCGTCGCCATCGAAGAAATACTCTATGTCGTCACGTTTTCCGGGATCGAGTTGCAGGCGTTGGACGGCGTGACGGTCACCTCGGATTGCCGTGCTGCTGCGTGCGCGCTGCAAGACCTTTCCCAAGGCCAGGTTCCGTTAGAGATGAACCCACAGCCGGAGGTCATGGAGATGGCACGGACCGCTGCGGTCCGTCGCGAGGGAGACCTGCGTTTCCATATCGTGTTGCGCCGCGGTCTCGCGTTATCGACACTCTCACCGGAGCCGGAGATGCAGCGGTTGGCGCTGGGCTGCATCGCCCACGAAGCCGCGCATGTGGAACACGAAAGCCATCTCTACCGGATGTTTCCCGACAGCTATGGCAAGCCGCTGGAGTGCGGCAACCGCTCGCGCCAGACCTATTTGAAGGCCATGGATGTCTGGAGCGAATATGCCGCGTGCCGGTCCTCAGCGACGTTTCGTCCGGAAGCGGTGGAAGAGTTTGAAGGGATTCTCTGCCGGGCAATCGAAGATAGCTCTGCAGCGGCACTGGAACAGATCAAGGCACATCGCGAAGGGCGCGGCGCCGGCGATGTGTTTCGCGAACTTCAGCAAATCTTCGGTGATGTTTTTATCTGCGCCGGTTACCTGCTCGGCCACGTCCACGGAATAGAACGGAATCTGAAGGATCGCACGCCGCGCCTCGAGGAGATCTTCCGAAAGAAACCGTCCGTCAAAGACCTACTGACCCAGCTTGAACGTATCCTGCATGAACTCTGGCTACGGGAATTTGCTTGGGACTCCATCGAAGTGTTTGCGCCTATCTACGATCTGATCTGCGAGATGATGAGCGAGTGCGGCCTGGTCTTTGCCAGACATGAAGAGGAATGGCGAATCGTGATGTACGAAGAGCCCGAGGCCGTCGAAGAGGCCAGAAAGGCTTTGGAAGGATGGACCAAGCAGTCCGAGTCACGTGAACAATAACGATCTATTCCTAGGGTTTGCTTCAAACTGCTCAATGAGCGACTTGGCCTGTTCGCATCAGTCGAGATCTCGCGGCAGGTTTAACACACAAGCTGATTTATCGGTAGCGACCAACCGCTCAACTTATCTGAGCGGTCGAACAGTTCACTCAAGCACCGGTGAGTGAGGCAATGAGCCTGCATTCCGCACTCGACCACTTTCCGTTGCATGAGGAAGCGATAAGGCGAAGCTCGGAAGCTAGGCGCTTCAGATCTGTGATTTTCGACTCGACATCTTTGAGATGATCTGCAGCGACATTGCAGACATCGGCACAGGTGGGCGATTGGGCTGCGGAGAGTTGCAGGAGGTCCCTGATTTGCTCCAGCGAGAATCCAAGCTCGCGACATCGCCGTACGAAGTTCAAGCTTTGCAGGTGCTCGTGAGCGTACACGCGATAGTTACCGGCGGTTCGCTCGCATGCGGGCAGCAACCCGGCTTGTTCGTAATAGCGGATGGTGACGACTTTGACGCCGGCCTGTTTTGCTAGATCACCGATGCGGAAGGCTACGCTCATGTTGACCCTATAGCCACTATAGACCTTAGCCTCGTTACATGCGAAGGCTCAGCCTTTTGTTGGCGATTTCACTGGCGTCAAACTCGTTCGCCCAAGCAGGAGGACACAGCACACCTCCGCTTGACGATGACCCGAGCGTCATCCTTGAGCTAGGTGCTGCCACGAGTTGGACCACCACGGGTGGCGCTGCGAGCTTTGCCCCGAATCTCGCGGCAGAAACCACTCCTATCGAAGGTTGGTTGGAAATCGAGGCTGGCACCTCGCCTTTCTTCACGCGGAACACCACCGAATGGGACACAGATTTTCTTTTCAAGAAGCCTTGGACGCTTTCTTCGAAAGCTGAGTTCATGCTGGGAGTCGGACCTGAGTGGGTCTACCTTCGACAGCATGGAACAACGTCCAACTCCATCTCGGGTGAGATCGCGGGAGACTTCATGTTCTGGCCCAATGGCAGACACCGTTTCGGTTGGTATCTGGAACCGGCTTACGACTACAACTTCATGGCCGGTCATCAGCAGTCTATCGGGATGAGCGCAGGCCTTTTGATCGGTATAAGAAGACAACATCATTAATGCTGCGTGCTCGCCCGCTCTAATCTTTCGATTGAACCGTGATTGTCGGCCTGAGGATTACTCACGCCAGCATCAGAGACCGCACCTGCACGTCACACCGTGAGCGGGTGGCATCGTTCCATCCAGGGCTGGAATGCAGTGGCCGTGGGGGTCGGCAGTCGGATGCCCGAGCTTCGCCGCAACCCGCTCCTCAAACGATTCTGAGATGAAGTGTTCCAGCCGCTCGGCTTCGTCGTGAAGCTCGTCAATCGGGTAATCGAGGACTTGAAAGAGAAACGTCTCAACCAATCGATGATGTCTTACGATCTCCAGGGCCCGTCTTCGTCCGGCGCTCGACAGCTTTACGCCTTCGCCTCGTTTATAGTCCACCAATGATTTTGGCTCGCTTGCGAGTTTCTGGAGCATATTCGTGACGGACGCCGGCGAAACGTCAAGGCGCACGGCCAATTCCGAGCCGCCGACTCGTCTACGTTCGTCACCGCCGATGGAGTGAATAGCCTTCAGATAATCGTCGACAGATTCCGTATTGCGATCCCAATGCGTTCGCTTTGTCTTTTTCAAAGCCTGACCACCCGCTTTCAAATCTTTGTGTTAGGTTATCCTAAAGAAGTATTAGGTGCACCTAAATATGCGATTTATGGTCAAAACACTCATTCTGTTGACACTCCTTTGGTTCCTTCCGCTCGCTGACGCCGGTGCGCAAAGCGGCACTTCGAGCGCCCTGGCCGGGACCGTCACCGACAACAGTGGTGCCGTGATCCCGCACGCGACGGTGACAGCAACTGACGTAAATACCAAGACAGCTCGGAGCGGTGAAACGGATGCGAGTGGACACTACCTGCTGTCCCAGATCAATCCTGCCACCTATCAGGTCAAGGTCACCTCCTCCGGATTTGGCATCGCGTCTTCGGAGGCGACGCCGGTAGGCGTCGGGCGCACCATTACGGTTAACTTCATCCTTTCTGTAAGCTCCGCCTCGCAAACTGTCGAAGTGACCGCACAACAGGGCCTCCTTAGTCTGGACAATCCGAACACGACGACGACGCTCGAAGCGAAGACGATCAAGAGCCTTCCGAACCCAGGGCAGGACCTTACGTTCATTGCCCAGTTCGCGCAGGGAGCATTGATGAACACGGCCGGATCGTCGAATGATGCCAAGGCGGCCGGTGGCTATGGCAACGTCGAATTCAATGGACTCCCTGCAACCTCGAACGGGTACATTCTCGATGGCTATGACACCAACGATCCGTGGTTGGGGCTGAACATCGGTTTGTCTACCAATCTTGTCATCGGCCTAGACGCGGTGCAGGAAGCCACAGTGAACACGAATTCGTATGCCGTCGACCAGGGCCGCTACGGCGCAGCGCAGGTCAACTACTTCACCAAATCGGGAGGAAGCCGCTTCCACGGCGATGTGTATGAGGTGTGGAATGGCTCGCTGCTGAATGCCCAGAACTATTTCCTGCACGCGAACGATTCTCCCGGAAACATTGCCAAGAAGCCTCGGTCCACGGTGAATGAGTTTGGCGTGAGCGTTGGCGGTCCCATCCTGCCGCAGAAGCTTTTCTTCTTCACTCACTATGAAGGGATTCGCATTGCGCTACCGCTGGTGTCGCAGGTCACGGCTCCGTCACCTTCGTACCAGCAATACGTGTTGCAGCAGCTTGGGCTGGGTGGCGTGGACCCGATCACAGGAGTCACCCTGCCTGCGCAGCCAGCAGAAATACCACTCTATCGTTCTATGTTTGCGCTCTACTCAAATACGAGTGGAACGCCAGTACCGGTGAGCACGTGCCCTCTTGACGAGAATGGGACACTCTTGCCTACGCCTGCTGCTGGAACTCTCCTTAATGGCAGCGGCTGCGCGAATCAGCGACAAGCTTCTTTGAACAATAAGGACAGCGAAGATCTCATCGTGCTAAAGATCGATCATACGATCAACGAGAAGAACAGTGTCTGGTATCGGTTTCAGCAGGATACCGGGCTGCAGGCTGCGTATACCGATCCGATCAACCCGATCTTCAATGCCTTCTCTCCGCAGCCACAGCGCACGCTTGTATTGGGATACACGCATCTCTTCACGCCTAACCTTGTGAACCAGATCAATCCCGGCGCAAGCTGGTATGCGAGCATCTTCGAGCCGAACAACTTCGCTTCCGTGCAGCAACAGCTTCCGATTGTTCTCGCGGCCGGAAGCTCCAACCTGCCTTTCACCACCATTGGCGGCAACGACCAAACGTATCCGCAGGGCCGCAAGGTCACGCAGTGGCAAGTGAATGACAACCTCATCTGGACGCTGCATCGCCATACGCTGAAGTTTGGAGTCAACACCCGCCGTGTTGACGTGAGCAACTATGATCTTGGGCAAGGGACTGTACCGCTCGTCACAGTCAATGATCTCGCTCAGTTCACGTATGGAGCGGCCTATACAGCGACTCAGAGCTTCCCGGTGCGAACCCGAGAGCGCGTCGCGAATGGCAACTTCGAGTTCTATGCGATGGATAGCTACAAGCCGTCAGCTAAGGTCACTCTGACTGCTGGAATGCGCGTCACATGGAATACAAACGTCGTCAACGATCAGGCTCTTTTCGCCCGGCCTGCAAGTTCGTTTCTCGACATGCAGCACAGTAACGCCCAGCCGCTAAATCAGGCCATCCTTACGGGTGTTCATAATCTCTTTCCTGCCACACCGCTGTTTATCTATCAACCTCGTGTGTCCATCGCTTATCAGCTTCAACCTCATACTGCCCTTCACGCGGGCTTCGGAGTGTTCAGCGACATCATCCCCGCACAGATCGCCGACCTGGCTTCAACGAACGCGCCCTATGCTCCGAGCTTCGTGGGAGGCCTGGGTGGACAGGTTGGAGGCGTGGCTATCTTCCCAGGAGTTCCCGGCAGCGCCGTCGATGCTCTAGCCTCCGCCAACAAGGCCCTGCAATCAAGCTTCAGCGCCGGCGCTCCGCCGTGTACCGGCATCTCTTCAGGGGATGCTGTCTGCCCGCTGGCGGTCGGGCTGAATACCTTTCCGACGGGCACCCTGAAGACTCCTGTGTACTACCAGTACAGCGCCGGAGTGGACCAGCAGGTCGGCGGCAAAGGCGCAGTGCGTGTGGACTTCGTCGGCACCCGCGGACTTCACGAGCCATATCAGGTGGAGCTAAATGGATACCAGAACGTCTGCGCCGGCTGCTTCGCACCCTATTCCTATGGCCGTCCACTCGATCAACGCTTCGGCAGTGTGAACGAGTTCAGGACAGATGCGAACAGCAGCTACGCCGGGCTGCAGACCAGCTATACGCAGCAAATAGCTGGGCTTACTCTGCGCGGCAACTACACCATGAGCGATTGCCTGGACGAAGTCTCGAATGGTGGCCTGTTGTCGTTTTCGAGCCAGGGAATTCTTTCGCCTCTTCCCGGCGAGCTGAGTCGCAGCTATGGAAGCTGCGATTACGACGTGCGCCACAACATCTCTGCCTTCGGCCTTTACCAGATACCTTTCCACTCGAATCATGAGCTCCTGCGCCAGGTGCTTGGTGGATGGTCCTTCTCGCAAACAGCGTTCTTCCATACGGGATTGCCATTCACGATTCTCAGCCAGCCCTACACTGCGAATGGAAACGGTGTCTTCCAATCCAGCGGTCCGCAGTTTGCCCGTCGTATTCCTGGGGTGCCGCTCTACAAGAAATCCGCCGTTAACGGCGTCACCGTAGCCGGCACGCTGCAGTGGATCAATCCCGACGCATTCGCGTCGATCGTCGACCCATCGACGGGAGCCTGTACAGGTGGCGACTCTGTGGCCACCTGTCAGTTCGGAGATTCGGGAAGAAACACCGTTCGAGGGCCGCACTTCACGGATTCGGACATCTACATCACCAAGACTTTCAAGCTCCACGAGGGTGTAACCTTCCGCTTCGACACTCAGATGTTTAACGCCTTCAATCACGCGAACTTTGCGCTGCCTAGCAATGTGGAGGCGGGTGTGCCGGTCTCCATGATCCTGGCTCGCTTTGGAACGCTGCAGAGCACCATCTCACCACCCACAGGTCTGCTCGGTGTCGGACTCGGGGGAGATAGTTCGCCGCGCATGATTGCTTTCCAAGGAAGAATCGAGTTTTAGAACGTCAGTACCAGGTAGCGGATCAAGACTCTCCTCGTCAGCGGTGCTTCTCGTTTGGCGCTAAATCGCCAATGCGCTCATTGAGGAGGTTGGGATCAGGAAGTCCTGTTACTCTTCGAATGCAACCAAAACCGCAGAATGTCCCTAAGCGTGCATCTGGTGGAAGGGCCCCTCTTTGGAAAGAAATCGTTAGACTAGAAGCCGATTCCGAAATCATTCTGCTGCTTGGTGGGCTGGGCGAATTCTGTTATTGCGATTTCCTTGGAAGAAGCGAATTCTTGCTGCGGCGGGCTGGTGTATAGAGCGAGATCCGCTTTGGCGGACGCTGCCTGGAACGCCTGTTGGGTGAGTCCATCGCCAGTTGCGATCACGCGTTCTGCGCGAACGTTCTTCAAAGAATCGACGACGTAACCGTAGTCGATGTGCTGTGCCTTCTCAAGAGAAACTTCGGCGATCTTGCCGGAATCCATCTTCACGGTCATGGCGTGGTCCTCGCCGATGCGGGTAACAGTCCCGAGGTCACCGGAGCGCACGCCCATCTCCTTATCGTAGGTGGCGAAGCGTACGCGCTCACCCTGGGAGATTGCGCGGGTCTCTTCCTGGAAGACGCTGCTCTCGCGCGTTTGAGTTCGGAGCTGCGCGGGATCGTAGGTAACTTCTTCGCGGGTCGCGTCGAAGCGAACAGAGAGGAGATTGCCGCGCGAGGTCGTGGAAACAACCGTGCCCTGGCTGTCATGAGGGATACCGTCGAGGCCGGGGCTGCCGGTCTTGTACTGGATTTTGTCACCGGGTTGGTAGCTCTCGGCAAGCATCTTGCTTCCGGTCTCTTTTTCGATCAGAACTGAAATAGCCTGAGCGTCGCGGCCAAGTTTGCCATGCGCGTAGAGGTCAGCGCGGATGATCTGGGTTAGCTCCTCGCGCTCCGCGCGGTCAAGCGCGACGATAATGGAACGCCCAGGGCGGCTAACGTACTCAGTGGCGACAGCGGCAAGCCGCGAATCAGAGCTGTTGTACTCATGCACCGCGATGGCCCGGGCCTTCGAAACTTCCTGCGTTGCGGGCGACTCGGGCTTGGCAGTGAATTCGAGAGCGGCGGTCTTGGTCACATCGGTAGCGAGCCGCTGGCCCAACGTTGCAGCGTCGTTCGTATAAATCCTAGCGTCTTCGGAGGCACGGGAGATCGCGACGTAGGCAAGCCGGTTGTTGATGAGGCTGCGGCTGGATTCGGTATCTATATTGGCGATCACGCGATCTGCGGTTAGTCCCTGAGAGCTGTGGGACGTGACAGCGTAGCCGTGGTCAAACTGCCGAAACTCAGTGGGATTGAAGCTGACAGAACGCTGTTCGTTCCCGTCCATAAGTACGGTGAGACGGTCCGGCTCCATCTTAGTAATAGTTCCCATGTCGCGGTTCGAGATCCCCAGATCCTTATGAATAGCCGAGAACTGGAGCCGATCACCGGTGGCGAACTCGCGGCTGGTCTCTCGATAGACATTCACGCCATAGACTCGCTTAGGGTCGTACTCGACACTGGAACCATGGGAGAACTCTACGGTCAGCCGATTTGAGGTTGCATTGCTCGACCGCACCACGCCGAAGCTGCCGCGCTCGATCCCCTCGGCTCTGCTGCCGCGTTCGTACTGGACGACATCGCCGGTGCGGTACATCGCCGCCCAGGTGCGGTCGGGGCCGGTCATATCGGAACGATGGGACAGCGTGAGGAACTGCCGCCCATCTTCGGAGAGCGTGCCAGCTTTCAACAGTTCGCCGCGCACGGCCTCATTGATCTGCTGGCGACTGCGGTTGTCCGGGGAAACGATAAGTGTGTTTTCCGGCCTGGCGGCGTAATCCCGGGCGATGGCGGCGATGCGCTCCGACGCATTGGCAAGCTCGGTGACTCGGCCCTGTTCGGAAAGCAGAGCTATACCTTTCTCCGTTTCGCTTGTGGCGAGGTACTGGACAGCACGTAGCAGCTCCGGGTCTTTCTGCCGCATGATCGTATCCAGCTTGGAGGTTTGCATCCCCGCCTCCTGCATCTGCTGGAAGGGGCGGCCCGCATCGACGCCCTGATGCTGGCGCGTATCACCGATGACCAGAACACGATCCCGCAGGTGTATCTTTTCGAGAAAGGCACGCATCTGTTTGGTGCTGGCGAGACTCGATTCGTCGAGCATGTAGAGATGTCTGCTGACAGGACCGGCGTCCTTCTGCCGGGCAAGGAAGCTCTGAAGCGTATTGGCCTCGATCCCTGCTTCGCGAAGCTGGCCTGCGGCTTTCGAGGTCGGGGCGAAGCCTTCGACCTTATAGCCGCCCTGCTCCGCACCCTCGCGGATGGCGGCCAGGGTGCTCGTCTTCCCGGTTCCGGCTAATCCCTGGAATCCGTGTACGCGGTCGGTACTGGTCAGCACCTCGCGGATGGCCGTTTGCTGCGCCTCGTTCAGAAACTCGCGGGACGTGGCCTGCCGCCCTGCGGCGGCTGTGGACAGCATTGGAGCCGATGCGCCCTGTCCGTTAAGGACATGCTGCACGTTTGCGCGCTCGTCCGCAATCGTCTCCGGTGTCGTGAAGCTGCGACCGGAAGCATACTTTTGACCTTGGACGGAACGGAACTCGCCTTCCGCCTGTCTCCGCTGGAACTCACTCTGCACATCGGAAAAGCTGACCTCACCCATCCCACGACGTAGGGCCTCGCGCATAATAACCCGCTCATCGGCCACAGCCTCGCGCTCGAAGACTTTCTCCTTTGCGAAGGCAACTGCCCCACGGGAATCCGGCTGCACGCTAATTTCCTGGGCCTGGATCAAGGCGCGTTCGCGCGCAGCGGCGATCACCCGTTCCGGCTGGTCACCGAAGTCTTTGGCCATCTCCTTGTGCGCCGCCAACACTTCGGACGCCGTGAGGGTTTGCTTCCGGTCACGGGTCGCGTGGGCGGCGATCTGCGCCGCCTCTGGTCCCTGGAAACCCGTCCGCTCCATCTGTTCTTTGATCTGCCGAGAACGAGGGCTGGAGGCGTCAAGGTATGCCTGTGTGAAGCCCAGAATTTCGGGTGCGCCGCTCTGTCCCGGCTCGATCTCATAGCCCAGCTTGCGTAGCTGATGCGTCAGCACCGATTGGTACACGGCGGTCGCATAGTTTTGCGACTCGAAGAATGTCCGTTCCTGGATGGCACGGGTGGAACCATCTTCGCGTTCCGTGACATTAAAGATGATGGCGTGGGTATGGAGCTGCGGCGCGGCGTAGCCGTTCACAGGCCTCGCCGTGTCATGTTCGAACTTTGCAGCGACGAACTTCCCGGTCACCTCGGCGGGATTGTTGCCGCCGATCCGCGCATGCGTGTACTTCTCCAACTCATCAAGGGCGGTCGTCACGGCAGCTCGGTGTGCCTCTGTCACGCGCTCGTCACCGCCAACGAGGGCAGTCAGCGAAACGGACTTGGGAGCGGAGAAGGTCGCGTCCCACCCGGCCCGGTGCTCGACGGGTTTGGTCACCGAACCATCCGCGTTTGTGTATTCCTGTCCTTCCCGGTGCCGCACCATCTGCGCCTCCGTCTGCGGGTGTATGCCTTCCGTCAGACGGGAGAACTCCAACGGTGCGACCTCACCGGAGAGGCCAAGGGAAGCGGCAAGTTTGCCCTGCCACTCTCCTTTTACCGTGTCGTCCTGCTTGTAATAGCTCTGTGCATCGCTGGTGTATTCGAGCTTGTGATACGTCTGCGCCTGGGCAGAGCTGATGGCTTTCGAAATAGTGAGCATGGCAGCCTACAGGTTGTGCGAGATGGAGGAAGTTTGGGCCTGCGCCGAAGGAACCACGGCCTTGGGAAGCTCCAGCTTTGGAGCCATCGCCTCGGCTTTTTTGATCGGAGCGCCTTTGCTTGATGCGGCATTCCCGGGGTCGCTGCCGGACTCCGCGGTCGAAGGCGCGGCAGGTGGACCGGCCACGGGTACCGGCGCGAGAGGGTTGAACCACATCTTGTGGGGAGGAATCACGCGCGGGATTAGTGCCTCTGCCACCTTGGGGAGGCTCATGGGCGGGAATGAAAAGCGTGAGACGTAGTTGTTGATCTTCACGAAGGTATGGAGGTCGGGCAGACCTTCCACCTCAGACTTCATCACCAGCGGCTCGATCTGCCGGTCAAGGGTGAAGCTCTTGCCCTGGCGCTTGCCATCCGCAACCGTCTCCCGGACGCGCTCGATCTCGACCTCGCCGATCATTTCCGCTGCCCACTTCGCCGCGTTCGGCTCGGCGGTGCGGAGGATGAATTTGGTAGTCGGTTGCGAAAGCATCACCTCGGCAAGATGACCATAGATGGTTTCAAGCTGTGCCTTGCCCTGGTAGCCAAAGACGATAGGGTTATCGCTCTTGCGGCCCTTGGTCAGCGCCGTATGGAACTGCGGAAGACGCTGGAGGCTGGCCAGCTCGTCGATCACCAGCCATACCTTTTTCTGCCCCGGCTTCGGCTTGGTCAGAAGACGCAACACAAGCAGATCAATCCAGAGCGAATGCAACGGACGAAGCGCTTCCTGCTCAGCTTCCGTGGATGTAAGGAAGATCCAGCCCTCACGCTTGTCGGCCCATTCCGTCGCACACCACTCGCGGCCCTGGGCTTCTTCGCGGGTAGGCAGAAGGCGCAAGCTGTCGGCCACAAGGCCAAGCGAACCAAGCACGCCGCTCCGCTGCTGCGGCGCATCCTTGGGCGCGAAGTTCGCAAGCTCCGTGCCCTCCAGGCGTCGGTCAATCTCATCCTCGTCTGACATCCATGCAACTAATTCTTCAGGAGAAGGCTTGTACTTCAAGAGGTGAGCGAAGATCTTCTGCGGCGTATCTGTAAAGAACTCGCCCCGCTTGTCCTCGCGCGGCTGGTACATGGAAGCCGCGATAGTCCGCGCCTCGGCGGGGTTCCGCAGTTCGCTCGATGGCGTCCAATAAGGCGTCCTCGCATCCAGCGGATTCAAAATCAGATCCTTCCTGCTCTCCTTGTAAAAGCTCTCCGTGAACTCGCCTGCCGGGTCATAGACAATGGCGATTTCACCCCGGTCGGCGACCTGCTGGAGGAGCTGTTTTATGAGTGTCGATTTGCCCGTGCCGGTGTCACCCATGATCTGGATGTGCTTCGCTTCCGCGTTCTTTGGGATGCGAAGCTGTATCGGCTTTCGGAGATACCACGGCTTCTTAGAAGTCTCGATGGCCAAGCCATCGGCCTTCAGCGCCTTGTTGAACTCGGACGGGGAAACCATCACCGGCCCCTTCAGGTGGCGTCCGTACTTCAACTCGCGGAACCGTTTCACATCGGCGCGTCCGGCGAGCATGAGAGCGATCACCAGGACAAGAAGCCCTTCTCCTAACGAGGTTGCGTAGATATCGAGCAACCCTTGCCCGTCAAAATACACGCTGCGAAGCCACCGGCTCAGCGCGGCGTCGTTGTAGTCCTTCTCCGGCCCTCGATAGAAAACCGTGTATCCCTGATGCCGCGTTGCCTCGGACAATTCAACGGGAAAGACAGCACCGTTGGGCAACTTGGTTTCGCCGGGAACGAAGTCGGCTGGCAGGGCCAGTCGGGGCGCAGCTTTGCCGCCCCCGACATACAGCAGCCGGTACTTGCCGTGCTGCTTGAACGTCGCACCGATGAGCGACTGAATGTACGTGGGGGTATACGTCCGGCGCAACGGCGTCTCCGTGAAGCGGAGAAACTGCCACACGAAAAACAATGTTGCAAAAACACCCAACGCCAACGCGCTGAAGGTATAGATGGGCGCGTGCGGCGGCCATACGATAGTTTCTTTTCGGCCCCACTTCTGATCGCTATTCATTGTCCTGCCTCCTGTGCTGCGTACTGCTGCATGACTTCCGCTGCTGCCTTGTGCTTGCTGGAACGAATGCCCTGCAACTCGGCCTGGAAGGCCTCCGGGGTCATGACTGCACCGCAGGCCACGTTCCGCAAAGTTGAGTTGAGGAGCTGACGGATAGCCACGATCTCAGTAAAGATTGGCGTGATGGTCTCGCCTCTGGCCGCTGCCAGAAGCACCTCACGGCACCACTCGCTGAGGCTCTGACCTCTTTGCATGGCTGCCGCTTCCATCTCATTCTGCTCGTCGCGCGTGACCTTGGCGGTGGCACTAATAGTCCGCCCAGTCCTGCCTTTAGACCGGCGAATCCGCGTCTCTAAATTGATATGGGAACCTTGGGTTTCTGTTTCCATGTCGTCTGCCCCGAAGTTGCTTATAGGAGCCTTGCGGTCTCCTATAAGCAACCAGATTCATGTAACCTGCTTGTTTGCAACGAGGTCGCCTATAGGCTCCCTGTTGCTCATTTCGCGACACCCTGGAAGGGATGGAGTATCAATCTCTTCCGGTGCGCAGCACCGTAGTGGCCCTGCCACTGATGTAGCAGCGGGATCATGCCTTCGATGCCGCCACGGATGCTGCTGGTTGTGCTGGCGATGATGCAGCGGATACCGGCTTCTTTACGGGCGGCTCCGCTGCATCGGTAGCTGGCGCTCGACGGATGCGAAGCGTCGACGAAGCCTGCTTCGCTTGCGGAGTCTTCAGAAAGTCCTGGAAGTCGCGATCTTTTGAGAAGACATACGCAAGCGCCTGCTCCACCACATCATCGGCGGATGCGTGGATGAAAGCGGCGTACTGATCGACCTGCGTAGCGGTTGAGTCAGTGAGCCGGATAGAGGCGCTGACCTGGCGGGTTTGGACGACTTCAAGTAGTGGCATTGCTGTTCTCCTTTGGGTGATAAATTCAGGCGACCTTGTTGCGTGCAATCATGCGTTGCGCCGTGGCCGCAATCTCCCGCGCACGAGCGGAGCAAAGTGCTGCAGGAAGCTCAGCCTGTCTGCGGCTTTCAAGGATGGCAATTACGTCCGCGATGGATGTGCCTTCCATCAGCCAGAGACGGTCCGAAGCCATGTCTACGGTGCGCTGCGCGTAGTAGGTGGGATTGGGCTTATCGGAGCGGCGCGAAGCCAGCTCCAGAGTGAGCGTCACGGCGTCTTTGCCGTGGGCAAGCTCACGCGAGACCCAAGCCCAATCATGTTCGGAGTTGGTCTGCATATCTCGGCGAATCGGCTGCTGCGGGATAGGTGGGATCATGCAGGCTTCGCGCAGGACATACAGGTGAAAGTCATCCGGCTGGTAGGTCGCATTGGAGAGGTACTCGACGGTGACAAGCTGCGCTGGATCGTACTTGCAATTCTTGAATCCGGGGATACGAAGCACCCGGTTGCAGTCGGTGCAGGAGATGTCGCCGTGGAAGGCCATCGCGAGCAGCTTCAGTGTCATCTCCTGCGTGTAGAAGTCGAAGTCTTCCACGCGCCACAACACCTGGTACTTGGCCGCCGATGTGGAGACGATCACGTTCGGCTCCGGCACAAGCTCTGAGGCACGGAGCGCAGCGAGCCGGGCCTCGCCGTTCACGTCGATGTCGATATACAGATGGCGAATGGAAGCGATGCAATCCTTGGTGCGCTTCCGGCTGCCGGAGAGCAGCGGATTGGCCGCCACGTAGACGTTCGTGCCGCTATGGTTTTCATGAGCGAGCCAGCCACGGTAACGTGGCGCGAGCGCACGTTCCAAAGGAACGATGCGTTGCTGTGTCTTTGCGGTGCTCTCGTTCCGAAGCAAGAGAGCGATCGTGTCACCCGGAGCGAAGCAACGGGTCAGAAAGTCCTGAGCTGTTCCATTCATCTCGATACCTCCAATCCGACCTGCACTGCGAGCGCGATGCCACGGGTCTTTAGCAGCCGAAGAAGCTTGGCTGGATGCCGGACTCTTCGGAGAGGAGGAAGGGCCTATGCGGCCTCTTCCTCGGTGGATTCATCGTCGTCTTCCGCTGCCGCTTTCTGAGCCCGATCCAGCTTGAGAATCGAGTTCACCCGGATCTCCCAAATGGTCACTTCGGTGTTGGTCTTCGTGCTGTCGTACTTCCGGCTGCGCAGCTCGCCCTCGACCTGGATATGAGCGCCCTTCTTGAGCGTGGCGGCGAACTCTCCGAGCTTGCCGAAGACCACGCAACGGTGCCATTCGGTGTGCTCGATGTACTTGCCATCCTTCTTGTAGGAGGACTTGGTAGCCAGCGAGAGAGTGGTGAGGCTGCGGTCGTTGTTGGTGCGAACTTCTGCATCAGCGCCGGTGAATCCGATGAGGGTGACTTTGTTTGAGTACATGGTGGTGATCTCCGTTTCGTTGAATTTCCCGTAAGCTGCTCGGGTCACACTTGGCAACACCGGCAAAAGAGAGGGCCAGGAGGGTTGGAGCCATCACACGGATGGCATGGATGAGCTTTCTTTCTAAGTTGCGATTTCCGAAGCGTGAACGAAGTGACATAGGCATTCTCCTTATGGCGTGTACCCGTCGCCATAGGGGAAAACCTAAAGCCGCTTCACTGGCTCGTCCAACAGTTCTTATCGATTTCGCCACACATTTTGTCTATGGCGGATATTGCGCTCAACCTAGCAGCTCCAACTGCTCAGGGTGCCGTGCCTTCGGCGGACGCTTGCTTCGTCTTGAATCTGACCAGGTTTGCTGAAGGAATCGTTCAATGAACGGGATTGCAACATGATCCATGTGGCTCGAATGAACGAATGCGGTATCAGCCGTCCAGTTGACGCCCGCGATTGGTCGCGTAATGAGACCCGGATCGAGAGGCGTTAATTGATCGATGAGAGCGAGTCCATAGCGCTCTTTCACCATCCATTGAATCTCTGAGGGAGTGCGAGCGGCGCACGCTAAATGGATCGGAATGCCTACCTCCCTAAACATCTCTACGAGACGCGTATGTGCCGAGGGATGCAGCTCTGGGTCGCGGAATATTGTGATGCGTTCAGCTACTTCATGAATGTCGAGTTGCGCGCGATCAGCGAGTACATCATCGGACCGCATGCAAACCACTAAGGGAGACTGAGCGATCTGCTGAACGTTGTAGAGAGTCGCATCCACTGGCAGGGGAAGAATCGCACAGTCGAGCGTCCTGGCATCGAGTCGTTGCAGGCACAGCAGAGGATCGCCGCTCCACAGTTGAATGGCGCATCCTGGGAACATCCCTTCATAGTTCTCTCGAAATCTTTCAAGGAGCTTCGCGTTGATGAAGGAGGAGAAGCCGAGGCGCAGGGGTGGCACCTCGTTGCGTTGAACAGCGAGGGCCATTGCCAGAGTTTGGTCCCACTCTTTCAGAGTGTTCTCTGCAAAGGTCGCAACGATGCGGCCCGCCGAGGTGAGCTTAAGACCATTCTGCAAACGGGCGAACAGCAGAAGCTCAACGGTGTCTTCGAACTTTCCGATTTGAGAACTGAGGGACGACTGTGCAACGAAGACTTGCTCGGCAGCGCGGGTAAAGTTAAGCGTCTCAGCGGCCGCCTTGATGTATCGGAGGAGACGGAATGTTAGGGAATCTGACATCGGCCTTGATACTCCACTTGGCTTTCGTCGATCCCACAGGCCCAAGCATCGGCTGTGGAAAAACCTGCGCTAAAAACCATTGTTGGTAACAAATCACAAATGTCAATTAGGCTCCGCGCGGTGACCGGACTCCTCCAGGTAACCGTCTGCAGATGCAACTTCGCTGGAGCCATAGACAAAAACTGTGGCGAAATCGGAAAAAAGTGTTGGACTGAATCTCGCTCCGGCTTCACGCTCAACTCTGAATCGTTCGCGTGAGGTGCTTATGAATAGCTCGTCCGAAACCGTTCTTACCGCCAATCATTCCGCAGCGGGTGCCAGGAATGAGTCCATCGAAACTCAGGTTGCTCTAGGCCTACGCAAGCCGCCGCGGAGCGTCTCGGAATTCGAACCGTTACTTACAGCAGATGAGGTGGCCAAGCGCCTCAATGTCAGCACGGATTGGGTGTGGGATCATTCCTCCCGTCGCAAGCCGCTCTTGCCGGTCATACGGATGGGAGACGGTACGTTGCGCTACCGGCCCAGCGGGATTGAGGCGTTCGTGGATGAACAGGAACGCAGGTCGGCATTGCGTCGCAGAGCATAGTTGCACGCTTGCACAAGCACTTCCGCGCTGCGATCCCCAAGGTGTTTCGGGTAGTTAATCTTGTCGAAGATCCGCGTAAACAAAGGATAAAATGGGCTTAGCCCGTTATTCCGCCCACAGAAATTGAGGAATACATGGGGACCTCGTATCAGAAGGGGTGGGTCATGCTTCGCGGAAAGAAGTGGTACGGATACTTCCGGCGAACGGTGATCGATCCAAAGACTAACGAACCTAAACCAGCCATCACGCCCATCATCCTTGGATTGAAGGCTGAGATGTCGAAATCGCAGGCCAGAGCAAAACTGGAAGTCGAGATCGGCAAGCTGGGAAAGCAATCAGCCAACGGTGACAGATCCATCGTGAGTGGAACGGTTACTCTGCGCTGGTTTGTAGAAAACCGCTTCATCCCGCTCAAGGAGCCGGATTGGAGAGAGGAGACGGCCAAGATCAAGAAGCATTTGATCGAGATCGATGTCCTCAGCGAGCTTGGCGAGTTCCGATTAGAGAACTTCGACAAGTTCGTTCTCCAAACCCATCTCAACAAGCTAGCGAAGATTCGGTCACGGGACAGAGTCTTGCAGATGCGCTCGTACATCAAGTCGGTCTTCTCCGAGGCAGTCGATCAGGACTTCCTTGCGAAAGATCCTGCGCGCAAGCTGAAGACTCCCGCGAACCTGCGGGAGAGCGACAAGACGGTGCTCACTTGGGACCAGCTTGCCGCTGCACTTGCTCGCATGGAGCTTCGGGATCGGATTTTGATGAAGCTCGACATGACCAACGCGCTTCGTCCGAGTGAGTTGTTTGCGTTTCGATGGAAGTGTCATCGGAGCGCGACTCTCTCGCTCACCATTGTGGAGACGATCTACAAGGGGAAGATTCGCCCGTTCGGGAAGACGAAGGGCAGCCTCAAGGAAATACCGATCCCGCAGGATCTCTCCGACGAGCTTCTCGTCTGGAGGGAGGTCTGTCAGGAAGGGTACGACAAGAGGAAGCCGAGTCGAGGTAAGAACAAGGACAGATATGGATTGCCGCCATCCGACCCGGAGGCGTTCATCTTTCCTGGCCGGTTCGGATCGTTTATGGACCCGAGCAACTATCGCAAGCGGGTTCTGCACAAACTGGCTGAGGAACTCGGCTTACCGAAGTTCAACTTCCAGGTCATCCGTCGCACCATCGCGACGCTGGCCCAGAGGAAGGGCACGGTCAAGGATGTTCAGGGCGTCATGCGGCATACCCGTGTCGCAACCACGACCGACATCTATATGCAGGAGATTGCGGAGGGAGTACGCGCAACCGTCGACTCCATCCACGACGAGCTCGACGGCACGATGAAGAAGCTGGCCGGCAAGGTAGGCCAGCAGACCGCAACGACAGCATCCGCGCTGGTGAATTAGCGCGGGCGAAGATTGTTGGCGATGAACTCGAAGCGAGACGCTTCAGAAGGGAGATGAGCGATGACAGGCATAGTTGAGCAACGAGGCAAATTGAGATTTGCTACCAAGTTGCTACCAAACTGTTTTTGGGGTGTCCGCTATGTTGTTGAGATATTTGGTGGACCTGACCGGGATCGAACCGGTGACCTCTTCCATGCCATGGAAGCGCGCTCCCAGCTGCGCCACAGGCCCACTCGTCGGGAAGGACTCTCGTTATTCTCGTTGACAGGGAGGGATTCGTCAAACGCTGCCTGTCATGGTGAGCGCGCAGAGAGAGCATTCGCCGCTCCTGCATCACTTATCGCACTACCATCCTTGTGCGCAGACCCTCACCGGCTGGCGTATTCTAATCGTTGCGGTACACAGATCGATTGCACGCAGAGGACCACCGAGTTGCTTTCAGCCGTCCGTTCCATCAAGTCATTCTTTGCGGCCAGTACGATCGCCGCCTCCATTCTCATGGCTCCAGTGTCTACAGCGTCAGCACAGACCGCGGGGGATCCGCAGCCGGGTGCGCCTGCGGGCGCGACCTCGAGCATCATTACAGATGCGCTTGGATCGCTGCAGCCGACGATGACTTCGGTCAACAGCGCGCTTGCATCCGTCGACGTGCATCGATGGAAGGTGCCCGGAGATGTAAAGGACCAGACTGCTTCAGATATCCAGTCCATTCAGCGTGACATTGATGGATCGCTTCCGGGCCTGATCAGCCAGGCACAGGCTTCGCCCAATGCTGTCGGTCCCAGCTTCGCTGTCTTTCGCAATATTGACGCTCTGTACGATGTGCTTCTGCGTGTGACCGAGACTGCAAACCTTGCGGGTTCCCAGCAGGAGGCAAACCATCTTGAATCGGCCCGTGCTGATCTGCAGACACGCCGGCGGCAACTCGGCGACGCGCTGCTGAGTTCGGCGACTGCGCAGGACGCTTCGGTGATTCATCTGCGTGCATCACTCGATGCAGCGCGGCAGGCGTCTGTTAGTTCCTCCGCTGGTGCCGGACCGAAGAAGATCGTAGTCGATGATGGCCCGTCCAGCGCGGCCAAGACAACACACAAGAAGAAGGCGGTCAAGCCGGCAACTCCGGCTGCGACTGCCCCCGCTCCCCAGTAAGAACCGCCAGAGTAGGCGTTCCATATTGGGACCTGGGCAACGCCTGGGTTCCTGATTTCCTCAGCCAGCCGGGAACCTTCGACATGGCGTCAGTGTCTAAGAGGAAGACGGACAAAATGGTTGTCTCTCATCTTCGTCGGATTGTTCGTAGATGCCCTAAGTTCCTGCATCCGGTTACCTGACGCAGGTCATTGATCCGGCGCTGGCGCTGCGGCAAGACATTGGCTGTGGCTTCCTGATAATGTTGTGAGGAAATTCGGATGCAAGCAGGACTCGCATTGGGAAACCTTGTAAGCGCTATCGGAGCACAGCAGGAAGAAGCAGCGGTTATCGCTGAACTGAAGGCCGGTTCAGAGTCTGCGTTCGCGTGGCTGGTCGCTCAGTACCACCAGCCCATCTACTCGCTGATTGCCCGCACGATCCAGAATCAGTCAGAGGCGGCTGACCTGACCCAGGAAGTTTTCGTCAAGGTCTACCGCGGTATTGGCAACTTTCATGGCGACGCGAGTCTCCGGACGTGGATTTACCGCATCGCGCTGCACGAAGCGTCCAATCAGCGGCGCTGGTGGTGTCGGCACAAAAAGCAGGAGATCACCATCGAGACCGAATGCGGCGACCATTTCGATGGCTCGGGAACGTTCCTGAAAGACATGCTGGTTGATCAGCATGATTCACCTTTCGACATGCGCGCGCAGCAGGAGATCCGCGAGCGGGTAGAAGAAGAGATCCGCAAGGTTCCGGAACCATTTCGAACCGTCGTCATCCTGAGGGACATCGAAGGGTTTGGGTACGAGGAAATAGCAGAGATCCTCAATACCAACCTGGGAACCATCAAGTCGCGCCTGATGCGCGGACGGGCTCAGTTGAAAAAGCAACTGGCGCCCTACGCGGCGGCAGCAGCGCTGAAAAGGCCGAGCCAGGCAGCTCGCGTCGGCAGCTACAGCAGTGATCTGAAAGCACAGGAGGCGGCCAAGTGACGATGGTAAAGATGGCGACCGACCAGGCCGTGACCAGGTTACCGGCAGTCTGTCGCCACACGCGTGATCAGTTCTCGAGTTATCTCGATGGACTGGTGAGTGGCAAGGTGATGCAACAGATCGCCAGGCACCTGGAGCATTGCACTGACTGTTCCGATGACTTCGCTGCCTGGCGTGAGACCCTGCGCCTTGTCTCATCGGTTGGTCAGGCCAAGGCCCCGGCTGATCTCGCGCTGCGTCTGAGGGTTTCGCTTTCGCAGGCCGCCGCACAGACCCCTCGCGCCGCTGTCGACCGCTGGAAAATTCAGTGGGACAACGTGTATCGTCCCTTCGCGCTGCGGGCGAGTGCAGGGTTCGCCAGTGCGCTGTTCCTGATCGGCACGGTCGGCATGCTCGTAGGCAGGCTTGCCACTCCACAGGCCGTTGAAGCGATGGAGCAGCCGGTCGCTTTCGCCACCGGTCCGCACTTCCTGTACACATCGATTGAACCCGATGCTCCGATTGGAGACAAGGAAAACCCGGTTGTTGTCGAAGCGTTCGTCAACAACAGTGGCCGGGTGTATGACTATCGCATCGTGTCGGGTCACTGCAATGCGAGCACGCGCGCACAACTCGACAGCACACTACTCTTCAGCTTGTTCGAGCCCGCTCGCAGTTTCGGCGCCCCGGTTCGCGGCACAGTCGTCATGTCTTTCTCGGGTGTTTCGGTCAAGGGCTAGGCAGTCGAACATCGCACACGACACATAGAATGGAACAAGAAAAAGCCCCGCTTTGTGCGGGGCTTTTTCCTGTTCAGGCTACCGGTCAAGTGGTTACTTACCGAGAAGCCCGCGTGGTGTGCCGACGCCAGTGCACAGATCGTAACCGGCAACTGCACTCGATCCATTTGATCCAGACTTAACGTCGTAGAAGTTGCTTGCATACGCCTTGGTGCCCGGCAGCTGCGAATACAGAAGCCCGTTCTCTTCGTTCGTAATGTAGCCATCGCCGGTAAGGGCATGGATACGGCCCGATCCGAGTTGATTACCGGCGCGGTTCACGATGCTGGCCAGCGCAGGTGAGGACACACTCGTCCCCCCAACGCTGTACCAGCCACCGTTATACGTGCTCAGTACATACACGCCGGACGATGGGTCTGCGTCGAAGGACAGATCGGGAGTCGCGCGGCTGGCCTGCCCGAAGATCGGATACTGGTAAGCCGCCCATGGTCCCATATTCCCGCCTGTAAAAGAGTTCGACCAGGTCTCGACTGTACTAATGCCACCACCCGAACCCGGCCAGCAGGTCTCCCCGGTCACCTTCTTGGTGCTCGAGTCACGGAGCACTTCCGTTCCTCCCGCCGAGACGACCCACGGATTGGTGCTTGGATAACCGGGGCCTTCCCCCGAGTCGCCCGCCGAGGCGAAAGCCGTAATGTGCGTCTTAACACCTGTGCTGCCGTTGTAGGTGGTGTCTGCAAAGAGCAGGTCGTCAGAGATCTGGCTCGCAAATTCGCCGCCGCTCCAACTGTTGGAGACCTGTCCGCCAGTCGGATAATGCGCAACGATATAGGCGAAGGCCGTCTGTTCTGCATAAAAAAGATCTGCATACGAGTTGGAGCAGGCTTCCACCAGGATGATCTCTGCTTTCGGTGCGAATACGTGGGCCCACTCAATGTCGAGTGACTCTTCAAGCGCCCAGTCAGCGTTCGGCGGAGGAGCCTGGCAGGATTTGTTGCCGTTGGCGTAAATCTTCTTGAAATTCGCAGCCTCAAGACCAAAATGACTGGAGAAGTTGGCCAGGTCCGTGGCCGCGTCGGGATTGTCATAAGCATCGACCAGGGCGATCGCGCCATAGCCTGCAGCATTTGGGCCGCCCTTTGCATTGAAGGAGGGTGTGCAGGGTGTACTCGGACTGCCTACGTACAGGTTGCCGAGCGAACAAGGCGTTTCCGACAGCTCGATCGTGCCATCCGGGCCGGACACTTCTGTTTCATCTGGCGAACTGGTGCCTGCCGGTCGGCCGCCATTCGTACTGCGGAGTACGTAGTTGGTGTGGAAGCGGCCAGCGCCAGCCGGTTTGCTGCTCTCCGGCTTGAAGACACTGCCAGTCTGCAGGGAGGGCATGGATACTTCCTGCTGCATTTGCCCTGATCCGATACGGCCCTGGCGGTCCTGCGCGGAAATGCCAAGAGTCGCCAATCCCATCGTCAATACTGCTGCGGTCACTAATCTGTTTGCCATCGCCGTTTTCCTCGTTGAAAGTCTGTGACTGGCCCTGATTGCCTCGCCATGGCTCATTCCTTCAGGCCGATAGCAGCAACGAGTAGATAGTGCGAAGTGACCAGAAAGTGTTACAGGTACAACTAAAGTATTTTCGGAGCAACAGGTCGTTGGCGTTCGCGTTCCGGCGCGGATCGCTGCTCCCTCCTACCTCAAAGTTTGACCGGCTATCTCCTGCTTCACTAGACTGGAGGGGTTGCTTTAACCTTGGCCGTGCCTATCCTTCCTTCTCTGTCTGCCCGCTCGCGTTGCTCTCTCCTCTGTGTGGGTCTGGTCGCTTGCGTGGCTGCTTTTTCTACGCAGACGAAGGCGCAACAATCGTCACCTTCATCGGGAACCGTTTCGTCTTCTTCATCGGTTCCGGCGCCACCCCCGCCCATCAAGCCGCCCGCCATCATTGATCCCGCAGGACCACAGATTTCGCTGCAGACGAGCGAGTCCTTGTTTTTTGTCGCGGCCGCTCTGAACAGTTGTGGCTATGACGCGGGACTGGATCAGTCTGACCCCGTCCGTCTGCATGTGCGGGAACAGATATTTGTGGCCCTGCAGGGTTCGCCTGCCGGCCAGGATGCGCATGACAAGCTATGCAGCTTTGTTGCGCAGCACCGGCTGTCGGATGGCAGCCGTGACCTGGCCCAGTATGTTTCGCTGGCTCTTTATCTGACGCCGCCGCCCGAGCTGACGACCTCCGTTGAGGGAGCCGATCTTCCGCCCGATTCGACGCAGGTGCTGGATATCCTGCCCATGCTGCGCGAGTTTGCGCGCGACATCAACCTGCATGGCATCTGGGTGAGCAACAAGCTCGCGTATGACGAAGAAATTGCCCACCTGCACGATCCTTTGACCAAGATGGTGGTCGACACCAATGCCTATCTGAAGACACCGGCAAGTGCGACCAGCGGCAGCCGGTTCCTTGTCGTCCTTGAGCCGCTGCTGGCGCCAGGCCAGGTGAACGCCCGGGTATATGGCACCGATTACGTGATCGTCGCTTCGCCATCGAATGGCACCATCAAGATGGACGAGGTCCGGCACACCTACCTGCATTACGAAGTAGAGCCGATGCTGTATGCGCGGCAGAGCGCGATGGACCGCCTGTTGCCGGTGCTGAAGAGTATCCGCGAAGCGCCGCTCGACTATACATACCGGGCCGACATCGTCTCATTGGTGATCGAGTGCATGATCCAGGGCATCGAGGCGCGGACGATGCAGACCGGCGTCGTCATCCCGAAAGTGACCTCGAGTATGCGCAAGTCGGACGCTGAGCTGGTTGACCAGGAGATCAAGGCGGCGCATGCCAGGGATGCGGCGATCCGCCATGAGCGCGTGCAGCATGACATGGAGCAGGGCTTCGTGCTGACGCGCTATTTCTACGATCAGCTGGCGGCCTTCGAAACGCAGCCGCAGAGTTTCAAGGAATCAATCGGCGAGATGGTCTACGGGATGGATGTTCCGTCCGAGATGAGCGCGATCAAGCAGATCAGGTTCTCGCAGGCTGGTGAGAGTGATGTCGTGCGCAAGGTTCCCCGCCAGTTGCGCGGACTCGACCTGGCGGAGATGAAGCTGATGAAAGGTGATTCTGACGGCGCTGCGGTCCTGGCAAAGCAGGCGATCGATCAGCATACAGACGATCCGGGACGCGCTGACTTCATCCTGGCGCGCGTCGCCGCCCTGCATGGCAACATGACCGAAGCCGTCCATGACTTTGAAGAGACCGTGCGGCTCTCGAAAGATCCACGCATGCTGGCCTGGTCCCACATTTACCTGGGACGCGTCTACGATGTGCAGCAGCAGAGGGAGCAGGCGGTGACGCAGTATCACGCGGCTCTCACCGTCCGCGATGGCCAGGCTGACACGAAGGTTGCGGCGGAGAAGGGAATCAAGCAGGCTTACACCCTTCCTCCCGGCGCGAAAAGGCCAACGGAAGATGATGATGATGACGACGCGTCTCCGGCGGCTTCCGCACCTGCGACTGGCAGCGACACGAACACCGATTCCAGTACCGATCAGGCACCCCGGCCCAATGTTCCACCGCTTTCTTCCATTCCCGGGGCAGCCCAGGCGACCAGGCCGCATCGCTAGAGTGGGGTAACCTTTCTGGAAGAACGCAAACCGGGAGAGACGGGGGACGATCGGATGGCGACGCCAAATTGGTCAGAGCTTGAGCAGACCCTCGGCCACGTCTTCAGAAAGCGTTGCATGCTCGAACAATCGGTGACGCACAGTTCACTCGCTTATGAGAGAGCCACCGGTCGAGGCGAAGCTGCCATCCTCGTGTCGCCTGCCGGCAGGAACATCGGCAGCGAGGAAGAGCAGGACAATGAGCAGCTTGAGTTTTTAGGCGATGCAGTCCTGGGCATGGTCGTGGCCGATTACCTGTTTCGTTCCTATCCCGGCCTTCATGAAGGCGATCTGACCAGGCTGCGCG
Source organism: Acidobacteriaceae bacterium (assembly GCA_963692885.1). Classification (GTDB taxonomy): domain Bacteria; phylum Acidobacteriota; class Terriglobia; order Terriglobales; family Acidobacteriaceae. Next base: position 2,939,027 of record OY843586.1, on the reverse strand, counting down.
CCCAGCTGGTAAGCCGGAAGCATCTCGGGCAGGTGGCTGCACAGATTTCTCTCGGATCCTATATGCGCCTGGGCCGGGGCGAGGAGCGTTCCGGCGGCAGGCAGAAGGCTGTGCTGCTGGCGAATGCGCTCGAAGCCGTCATTGCTGCCCTCTACCTGGATGGCGGATTGAAGGCGGCCACCAGGTTTGTGCTGCAGAGCGTTGTCGAGCCCTACATGGACGAGTTGCATGCCGCTCTCGAAGCCGGACAAGCCATGGGTGATCACAAGTCGGCCCTGCAGGAGTGGCTGCAGGCGCATAAAGCCGGGTCACCGCAATACACCGTTAAGGCAGAGTCAGGGCCGGATCATCGCAAGCGTTTCCTGGTCGAAGTCAGGGCGATCTGCGATGCAGAGCCAACAGACGCCCCCCTTATCGTCGCCCAGGGCATGGGAAGCACCAAGAAAAAGGCAGAGCAGGAAGCCGCGCGTCTTGCCTATAGTGCACTCCTCGCTGCCGAGCATCAAAGCGAGGAGGAAGAATCGAGCGTTTCTCCGCTGGCAGGCCGGGCCTCCTGATGCACTCATCCGCTGATGATCGGTCGGGCACTGCTCGCAAACGCATGCAGGCCGGCGGCGACAGCGAAACTGTCGAAATCGTTACCACTGCTGTTCTGATTGAAGAAGTACGCTACGAGGTGCGCACTGGTCCTCCGCACCGCTCAGGACACCACCTTTCCTTGTCCGCGATTGTGCTGGATCGCGTCCGCTCGTTGATGGCAGTCATGATCCTGGCGACTTTTGTCCTGACGTTCATCGTGCAGCCCTTCCGCATTCCGTCCGAGAGCATGGAAAGGACGCTGCTGGTCGGGGACTTCCTGCTGGTCAACAAGGTCATCTACAGCCCGGCGGGCCATTGGGGCTGGCTGCTGCCGTACCGCGAGCCGCAACGGGGCGATATCGTCGTCTTCCATTTCCCGCTTGATCCGGACGATCACGTAGTGAAGCGGTTGATCGGTGTCAACGGTGACCGGCTGCACCTGCTGGAGGGGGTGGTGTATCGCAATGGTCTTCCACTGGTTGAGCCGTACACCCGGCAGCCATATGGACTCTTGAATGACGGGCGTGATGCTTTTCGGGACAACTTTCCCACAGCCCGTTTTACCGATCCCGGCGTCGACGCTCACTGGTGGACTGAACTGCACCACGACCTTTCCCAGGGCGACCTGGTGGTGCCGCCGGCTCGCTATTTCGTGCTGGGCGACCATCGCGACGACAGCCGGGATAGCCGCTACTGGGGATTTGTGCCCCGCGAAAATGTCGTCGGCATGCCCCTGCTGATCTACTTCTCGGTGCGCGAGCCGTCGCGCAGTGACCGATCCCCCGTACCCTCGTCAATGCAGGATGATAGACTCGGCAACAGTGCGGTTGGTCGCATACTGAGCTTTGCGCGATGGGAACGTACCCTCCGCGTGGTGCAGTAGAGCGACCACTACCGGCGCCTGATATGCAGTTCAACCATGCCTGATCTCGAGACAAAAAACCGTGAAGTCGAAGTCGTGAGTCCGGAGCCTACGCCCCGCGACCTTACCCCGGAAGAGCGTAAAGCCGAGGAGACGCCGCTGGAAGCATTCGCGTCCATCTGCGGCATCCTGGTCATCGGCTTGTTCGCCCTCACGTTTATCTTTCAAAACTTCATGATTCCTTCGTCTTCGATGGAGAAGACGCTGCTCATCGGTGATCATGTCCTGGTCGACCGCGTGACACTTGCGCCGCGCACGCACTGGGCGCCTTTTGTGCACTATCGCGATGTGCGCCGGGGCGATATCATCGTTTTCTTCAAGCCCGGCTATCCCGACCTGTACCTGGTCAAGCGTGTTGTCGGCATCCCCGGCGATCGGATACATCTGCGCAACGGAGTTGTCTTCCTGAACGGCGTGGCACAGAACGAGCCGCTTGCCGTGAAGACGGATTACAGCAATTACTCTCCCTACAAAGACGATTTCCCCGCTGTCCCGACCAGCGAAGCCCCCGATGTTGAGCCGACCTGGAGTGCTGAACTTCCGACCCGCATTCAGGGTGACGACCTGGTCGTTCCGGCAGGCCATTATTTTGCGATGGGCGACAATCGACCCAACTCATTGGATTCCCGTTACTGGGGCTTCGTTCCGCGCGAAAACATCGTTGGGCGGCCGCTTTTTGTCTACTGGTCCTTCATCACGTCAGAGTCGCAGGAGTACAAGACCAGTGCCTCGGAGCGTGTCAGCTTTATGACACACATGGTCGTCCACTTCTTCGACCAGACACGCTGGAGCCGCACTCTCCACCTGATCCGCTGACCGACGCCATGAGCACCGGACCGAAGTTCGATCCTGCGACTCCCGGTTCAGCGGTTCCCGGCTCCGCCTTCTCCGGCCCTGTCACCCCGGTTGACGAAGCGACCCGGGAGTTTATCGAGAACGGCGAACCCGAACGTCCGAACGGGGGTATCCCCGGTCCACGTCACTGGCTCCCGCTGATCATTGTCATTGCGCTGGCGATTGCCATCGTGGTGCCGCCGCTCTTCAATATCGGCCGCTACCAGCATCGCATCGCTGACAACATCAGCCGCAGTCTTGGCCGGCCCGTCCATTTCTCCCGTATCACCCTTCACCTTCTGCCCCGACCCGGCTTTGACCTGGACGATTTCACCGTCGAAGAGGGACCGGGATTCGGGCCGGAGCCGATCCTGCATTCGTCGTCGGTCAGCGCTTCGGTCAGACTTCTCTCCCTCTGGCGGGGCCGGCTGGAGATTGCCCGCATCGCGCTCGAAGAGCCCAGCCTGAACCTGGTACGCAACCGGGAGGGCCGATGGAACTTTGCCTCGGTCATGACGCAGGCTTCGCAGACCCAGGTTGCGCCCACCGGGCAGCGTCGCCCCAGCCGCACCCTGCGCTTTCCCTACATCGAAGCCTCGAATGCGCGCATTAACTTCAAGTACGGTGACGAAAAGCAGCCGTTTTCCTTCCTGAATGGCGACCTGTCTATCTGGCTTGAAAATCCCGAAGAGTGGCAGCTTCGCTTTCGAGCGCAACCGGTGCGGACGGACATGCCGCTTTTCGCGTCGAATACCGGCTTGATACGAGTCGAAGGTTCGATGCGGCGCGCTACCTCGCTGGGCGACATACCGCTTGACCTGAGAACGGAGTGGACACACGCGCCACTCGGTCAGCTGGGAAGGCTCTTCGGCGGCGAAGACCAGGGATGGCGCGGAGAACTGCAGGTCCGCTCCGTCCTGACCGGGACGCCCACAAAGCTGGTTATACATACGGCCATGCGACTCGATGATCTGCATCGCGTAGAGTTTGCGCCCGACCAGTCGCTCAACTACTCAGCCAGTTGTACGGGGACATACGAGAAGGCGGAGGAACAACTGGGCGACCTGGCCTGCGCAGTGCCGCTGGGCAGCGGTCACCTGGCGGTAGCCGGCACGGTCCGCCCGCCTGGCAATGCGCAGGGTACGCAGCTCGACCTATTGCTGGTAGATGCGCCGGCATCGGGAGCGCTGGACTTTTTGCGGCTCACGCGGGAGCGGATCAGCAGGGACCTGGCAGTCTCCGGGCTGGTAAACGGGCGCTTCGCGCTGGGTTACAGCCAGGGTGCGACAACCGTTTCGGGAAGCGCGGTGACTCGCCAGTTGAGTATCAGTGCTCCGGGATTGCATGCGCCGCTTGCCCTCGGAGAAGTGCACCTGGCAACGCTCGATGCGAATCCGGCGCGTGGACACGGCGCTTCCTCGCCAAATGGCAGAGCGTCTGGCCGGGTGGCTGCCGTAGTGCGTCTGCAGTCAGCCGCTGCTCCGTTGTCACTGCTGCTGTCTCCTGTGAAGGTCGACCTGGGATCGTCATCTCCCCTGATCGTGGACGGGGTCTTCAACCGGCAGAATTTCCTGCTACATTTCGGCGGACGCGGCGAACTGGCCAGGATGGTGCCCGCCATCCGGGACCTCGGCATTTTCGCGCCCGGCATAGAGGCACTTCAACCCAGGGGTGAGGCCAATCTCGACCTACAGCTGCGTGGTCCGTGGCTCGTTCCCATGGAAGCGCTGACGGATGATGCGAACCATGCCGGGCCCTCAGTTTCCGCCAGCGGCAGTATCAGCCTGCGCGATGCGAGCCTGATCACCCCTTACCTGGCTGCACCGCTGAGCATTCGGAGTGCGCAGGCCTCGATCTCAGGTGTCCAGGGCGGCCCCACTCAGGTGGCCTGGAGTGGCATTGTGGGTCAGTACGGACCGATCCGGTTCACGGGGAATTTCCGTGTGCCGGTGGCGTGTCAGTCCGGCGCCTCCAGTCCAACCCAGTGCCAGCGTCAGTTCGACATCAGCGTCCCGGCATTGAACATCGGTACGCTGCCGACGGTAATGATGGGCAATCATCCCGTGATGCATGAACTGATCCAGGGAATCAGGAACCGCATCGAGAGTGATACCGGACCGAACAGCTGGCCACCATTGCATGGCACCATCCGCGTGGCGAAGGCGAGCCTGGATGCGCTTGTGCTGGACGACCTGGTGGCGAATATCGAGATGCAGGGGAGCCATGTCAGGATTGAGTCTCTGGACGCGAGGGCACTTGATGGAACTCTCCACCTGAACGGTACGCTCGAGGCTAGTGCTTCGCCTGCCTACCATCTGGACGGCCAGTTGAACCAGGCGAGCGTGTCAGAAGTCGGGAGCCTGTTCAGCCAGGACTGGGGTACGGGCACGATCAATGTTGCGAGCCATCTGAGTCTCAGCGGTCTGACCCGGCAGGACCTGCTATCGTCCGCGCAGGGCATTTTCCACTTCGACTGGAGTGGCGGCGGTCTGCCCGTCGCGGCCGAGGCAAAACCGGCCGCCTCGCCGTTTGCACATTTCGACCAGTGGACAGCCGACGGACAGGTGCGTGACTCCGGCCTGATGCTCGAGCAGAGCCTGCTGACCGGCGCGAACGCGGCGCGCGCCGTCCAGGGCACGATCGGCTTCAACACGCAACTGAACCTGAAGACGGCTGCCGCCCCCGCATCTTCATCAAGCGAGTCAGGCGCCGATGGCGGCGAACTGACTGGCACCATGGCAGCGCCGGAGTTTACGCCCGACACGCAGCCATGATCCGTTTGCGCTAGTGCTTCACCGGCTGCGTGTAGTGGATCTGCTGGACATGGATGCTCGCCGTTGTTTCCGGGACTACACCGTCATTCACCTGTACCTCTGTCGGTTCGCCCTGCAGCAGGATGCGATGTGTCGCCCGGCCATGCGCCGGCACATACATGCGTTCCGTGACAGAGTTGCTGACTGAGGTAACAGTTACGGGGACGTTCGCCCCGGAGCCCCCGCTGTTGGTGACTTCAACAGCGATGAGGTACGAACCTTCGCCGCTGGCTCCACTGGGAAATGCGCCGGTGATCGTCAGATCCGGCAGGCCATGGTCGGTGTACACCCAGTCTTCGAAGAACTGGTGAACATCTTTCGCCGTCACGCTACCGGTCGTCGATGGCGGCAGGGGTGACGTCGCCAGTTGAGCGTTGACGAGCTGTTCAAAGTAGTCATCATGCGTATCGAGCTTTGCATCGTAGGCTTTCAGGGTCGCCTGCAAAGCTGCGTCGCCCACCAGCGACCGCAGCATCCAGAAAAGATAGGTCGCCTTGGTGCGATAGAAGATTGCTTCGGAAGCATTCAGCAGGCTGGGACGGTCACTCACGGAGGCGCCAAGGTCGGTCGCTCCGTCGCCGGGCTCGGCGAGCGAGAGTGCCGAACGCTGTTCATCAAGCTGTGCCAGTGCAGCGTCGCGGTCTTTCGTCTGCTCTGTCCAGAGACTTGCCATGAAATGGGCGACGCCCTCATTCAACCAGGGCCGCGGCGACTGGAAATAGGCATGCGAGAGCGAATGGCTCATGGGAGCAGTCAACTGCTCTGCCGTGAGTGGCTGTATGCCGGTGTAGAGGGTCTGGCGTTCCTCGAAGGGAGCGTCCTCGGGATTCGCCAGGTCGAGGATCGCAAGAGAAGGCTTCGGCCGATCGGGTAAGGATGACTCGAGCCAGGTGCGCAGCAACGGCGTCACCATGGAGCCTGCGGCCAGATAGGGCTGCGTGTCATGCTCGTCAGCCTCCCGAGCGTAAATGTCGAGGGCATTGCCGCTGCGCTTCTGTCGGTTCGCCAGGAAGATGCTGAGCGTCTGAAAACCCAGCGGAGCTTCAGCTAGCGAAGCCCTGGCCAGGCCCGGAACGTGAGCGGTCGGGTCTCCCGGTGTAAAGGACACAGGCACAACAGTTCCATCGAGGATCGCGACATTTGGCGGATCCCCGAGCGTTTCGGAAGAAACCGTGAGGGAAACGAGGGCGCTGGACTGGCGCAGCTTGGTCTGCCCGACCTGTGCGAAAAGCCTGTCGCCATCGCCCAGGCGGACCGGAATCGACGCTACGGGATACCAGACGACGTTTCCAAAGCCGCGGATGCCGACGAAGCTCGACGAGACCTGGTCCCAGTCCGATCGCAGGGCAGCATCCCCGGGTGTACCGATCTGCTGCAGCCGCGTGGCATCCTGCGCCAGGCTGCCGCTGTACAGCACATCCAGGTCGAGACTGGCGCCGGGAGCGAGTGGCTGTGGCAGTTCAACCTCGGCTTCGTGCAACTGGCCGGTGTGATCGCTGTCGCTCGGGATGGTTGTCTGGGCAAACCTGGCCGGTTCAGGATCCGAAATGAGGCGGATATGGTCCCAGGCAAGGGTTGAGGACAACTGCAGGGGAAGCTGTTTCAACGGTTGTCTGCCATCGTTGCGGACCGAGAACCGGGCGCGCGCCGAGATGGCATGGCTATCCGGACGCAGGCGGACATCGAGAGCATAGCGGGTGAAGGTGACGGCTGCCCGATCAGCGTCTGTCACGGTGCTGACGACGTCAGAAGCATGCTGGCCGGCCTTGTCTTCTGCTGTACCCACATTTTCACTTGATCGAGAGAAAACGACTTTACCGTGCGAGGCTGGAGGAGCCTGCGTGGACGCAGTTGCTGGAGGTGCAATTGCTGGAGGTGCAGATGCCGGAGATGTGCCGGTCTGCTGCGCGACTGCACTCGTCGAGATCAGCAGCAATACGCACAGGCTGCAGCGGAAGGTCACGAACCCAGTCCTTTCAATTTCCGGACCTTGGGGGCAGTTGCCGGCTCGGTATGTTGCTCTGCTACGGGATCCGCATGCTTCGCCCGCCGCTGCCGGAAGGCCTCATATAGCACAACCGCTCCGGCTGCCGATACGTTCAACGACGAAACCTGGCCTGCCATTGGAATACGTAGAAGTTGATCGCAGGTCTTCCGCACAAGTTCGTGCAAGCCCTCCCCTTCGCGGCCCAGTACGAGGCAGCAGGGGCCAAGATAGCTGTACTGGTCATAGTCAAGCGTGCCGCGCTCGTCCAGACCAATGCACCAGACGTTTCGCTCTTTCAGCCACTCCAGGGAGCGCACCAGGTTGACGACCTTGGCGATCCTGACATGCTCGGCCGCACCAGCGGATGCCTTGATGGCGACCGGTGACAGCGGCGCAGAACGCCTTTCAGTCATGATGACGCCATCGACTCCTGCGCCGTCCGCCACGCGCAGCAGGGCGCCAAGATTCTGTGGGTCTTCTATACCGTCAAGGGCAAGTAGAAGGGAATCGGCAGCGCTTTCGCCGGGCAGGAGATCTTCAATATCCAGGAATGTACGATTGCGTACCAGTGCGACGACACCCTGGTGAGAGGGCGTCTTGGCCAGTCGCGCGAGGTGCTCCCGCGGCTCCAGGCGAATACGTATCCCGGCGGCCTTACATGTCTCGACCAGTTCTTCCAGTCGCTTGTCCTGCCGTTCGCGGGCAATACAGATGTGGTCAAACTCACGGCTTCCCGAGCGAATGGCTTCGGTGACGGGATGAAGCCCGTACAAAACTTCCATAAAGCCAAGTGTAATCGCTGTGCGTTGCAGCGTCGTCCGTCAGGGTGCAGGCGGTGTCCCGGCAACTCGCATCCCAGCAAACACTCTCTTGTAAAATGGCGGTGAACATGGGCAGGTCGACAAAAAATAGTCCGAAATCGGACACGGCAAGCGTCTTTGGCGGAAACACGAGCGTCTCTGTTAGCAACATGAGCGCAGCATCCATCGCGATCGCCGAACAGACCCAGCAGAACAGTGCTGTAGCGCAGGCATTGAAGCGCCACGATGCCGGCGTGCTGGATGACCTAATCGTTCAATACCAGCACCGCCTGATGCGCTACCTGCTATACCTGACGAGCAGCCGGGAAATTTCCGAAGATATCTTCCAGGAAACCTGGATGCGTGTACTGATGCGCGGCGCCCAGTTCAACGGCAATTCGAGATTCGACACGTGGCTGTTCACCATCGCCCGTAATCTCGTGGTCGACATGCGCCGCAAGCGCACCATGGCCAGCCTTGAGGAACTGTGCGAGACGCACGAAGATGAGCGGCCGTTCGAGGTGCCTGCCGTCGGACCCTCCCCTTTCGAAACATGCCAGCTGCGCGAAAACAGCAGCCGGGTTGCTGCTGCCCTGCTGACACTGGAGCCGCTCTACCGCGAGGTGCTCATTCTGCGCTTTCACGAGGAGTTGTCGCTCGAGGAGATTGCGCAGGTTACCCGTGCTCCACTGTCGACTGTTAAGTCGAGACTTTATCGTGGCCTGGCTGCCCTGCGTCCTCGCATGCTGGCACAGGAGCAACGTCCGGAGCCCAAGACTGAGCAAAGAGTTGAAGCGCGCACCGACACAAGGCGTGCCGAGGCCAGGAGATGATGATGGACGACCTGCATACGTCTGAGCAGACTCGCGGGACACCTCTCTCCACGGAGACAGCCCCTGCGGATGAAAACGCTCTTCTGCGCGCGCTGACCGGAGCAGATCAGCAGACGGATCTGGCAGTAAACCGCACCCGGCGTCGCGTCTACAGTGCGCATCTGGACATGGATCAGCAGAAGAAGGATCGTAGTCGCCAGGGCAGAATCGTAGCAGTATTCTGCCTGGCCTTCGTCACTCTATTGACGCCCGCGCTTTGGACGACGCTTGAAAGTTTTTTGGGTGGCGCGCACTTTGCCGATCCCCAGACGCAGACGTACCTGCTCCCGTTGATGCTGTTTCCGGGAATAGTGGCAGCGGCGACGATTGCCTTCAAGAAACATCACGACCGGGTGAGCCGTCGCGAACTTTAGGCTTGCCATGTGGCTATCGTGCGAAGAAACAAGTAGCCAGCCACATACATAACAGCGTGCGCTCATATGCCTTTTTCCCAAGCACAAGATCCGGATACGTATACCTCGCTCACAGATGAGTTGAAGCTCATCCCGCGATGGGCGGTGGGTCTTGCATTTGTGAGTTTTCTGATCGTTGAATACCTGTTCTGGGTAGTACTGCCGGAACACCGTCACCACCCTGGCCCCCCGCCTGGTTTCCATGCATACTTCGCGATTTCCTGGGGCCTCTACGCAGCCCTCTACGCGCTCGCGATCGGCTACGTAAGCAAGGACGCGCCGCGCCGCAACATGAGTTCGCCCTTCTGGATACTGGCGTGCCTGCTGGCACCGGGCGGCGTGGGTGCCGTCCTTTACTTTCTGATGCGACAGCCGATTGCTTCCACCTGCCCCGCCTGCGGCACCCCGGTGCACAGCGACTATCACTTCTGCCCCCAGTGCGCTTTTCAAGTCTCGAACTCCTGCGGCGTCTGCTTTCGCAGTGCGAGGATCACGGACCTTTACTGCGTGCACTGCGGACATGAACTTGCCAAGGACAACACACCGGCCCGTCTTCGCGCCTTTACCAGTTAGCGTCTCCGTCTGCACGCCGGTGCGGCGTTGACCGGGTCGGCTCCGCTTCCTATATTCTCGAAGCATGGCGATGACTGCACTTATCGTGGACGACGAGCAGCTTGCTCGTGAAGAGCTGCAATACCTGCTCGACTCTGCGGAGGACGTTGAAGTGGTGGGACAAGGGCAGAACGGTATCGAGGCAGTGGACATGATCCGCAAACTTGAGCCGGACGTGGTCTTCCTCGATGTGCAGATGCCGGGCCTGGATGGATTTGCCGTCCTGAAAAAGCTGCTCGAGAAAGATCACCGCGAGACCCTGCCGCATATCATATTCGCAACAGCGTTTGATCAGTATGCAGTGCGGGCCTTTGATGTGAATGCAATCGACTACCTGCTGAAGCCCTTTGATCGCGGCCGCGTGATGCAGGCTGTCGACCGGGCCCGCCAGCGCATCGCCGAGAATGAGAATCACGCTCACCCTTCCACGCAGAAGAATGGCACGCCCACATCAGACTCGGCGGACAGCCGGCTCGATGCGCTGATCAAGTTAATCGAACAGAACCAGTCTCAACCCGGCAGGCCATATGGCGCCCAGAGCGGCAAAATTGTTCTGCAGGCACAGGGACGGTTGCTTCTTGTCGACCAGAAAGATATCTGCTTCGCCTCGATCGATGAAGGGATCATCCACGTCGTGACGCCGACGATTGAAGGTCATTCAAAATGCCGCACCCTGGAGGAACTGCTGGACCTGCTTGATCCGGCGCTGTTCTGGAGAGCGCATCGCTCTTACCTCGTGAACATCAACCAGATCAAGGAAGTAGTGCCATGGTTCAAAAGCAGTTACCAGCTGCGGATGAGCGATAAGAAGTTGACCGAGATCCCTGTAAGTCGCGCACAGACGAAGCGCCTTCGTGAACTCTTCAAGCTGTGAAACAGTGTTCGGTCTGGCATACTGTGTCTTAGAACTGCTCCTGCCCCTGCACCATGACCATGCGCAGGTCGAGCGTGGTGGAGCCGGGCTTGATCGCAAATTGAATCAGGTCAGCATCAGCGCCCTCGCGTAGCTCGCCTCTGCCAAAGATACGGCCGGGACTTTGCGTGGCCATGCGAAACGCATCCGCCATTGGAAGTTCGCACATCCGCATCGCTTTGAGCACAGTATCGCGCAAAGGAAACGCCGCGCCAGCCAGGAGTTGAGAGCCTCTTAAAGTAAGCAGCCCATGGGGAGAAAGGACTACGCGTCCGCCTACTGCCGTGGTGTATTCGCCGGGAGGCATGCCCGCCAGCGCCACGCTGTCGGACACGAGAATGCAGTTTGCAGGGCCCTTGGCGCGCACCATTACCTTCAATGTTTCGGCAGGCACGTGGTGGCCATCGGCGATCAGTGTCGCAGTGAGACGGTCGTCCGCGAGCTGTGTCCAGATGGCATTTGGATGACGAGGTAATTGCAGGGCAATACCGTTACCCAGGTGAGTAGACAGACTGGCACCAGCCTCAATCGCCGCCATGATTTGCGAGTGTGTCGCAGTTGTATGTCCGATCGCGACATGCACCCCCTGCGATACCAGTGCGCGCATGTAGTCCACGCTGTTGTCGTAGTGCGGTGACATTGTGACCAGCCCGACAAGTCCGTCACAGGCGTTCTGCCATCGATAAAATTCAGTCAGGTCCGGCGGGCGAACCCCGTCCAGCGGGTGCGCGCCGCGGGAGCCATCGTCCGCGCTGATGTGTGGTCCTTCGATATGGACGCATGGGATCATATGACGAGCGAGAGCGCTGCTTGCCCGTGCCTGTGCAATCGCCGCAAGACCGGAGATGAGTCTTTGTTCAGATGCCGTGACAAGTGTCGGAAGGAAGGTCGTGGTCCCGGCCAGGCTTAGTTTGTGTGCAAGCAGCGATACAGTATCGGATGTGAGAGTCTCTGCATTCAGGTCGCATCCTCCGTAGCCATTGACCTGCAAATCGATCAACCCCGGTGAAAGCCACAGCTCCTGTTCCTGCGCAGATGGCCTGATCATCCGGATCAAACCGTCCTCGACTTCGACGTCGATCGAAGTGCCGTCAGCCGTGTTGCGACCCTTGATAGTCTTGGTCATATCTTTTGCTCACCAGGTATTGAGTAGCAGGCTTGTAGCAGATCACCTTGCTTTGCAATGAACTATAGCTCGGTCTTTTGCTTCTGTCGTTTTCGGCGGGACATTTCCAGGAGAGTTTGCAATACCGGATTCTCATGCAGAGGTGACCAGGCGATCACCAGTTCGACACTTGGATCAACGTCATCTGGCTTACGAAAAGCGCCAAAACACCATTCGGTTTACTCTTAGTCTGGTAAGGGGAAGAAAACGAATGTCTTGTCTTGTTTGTACCGAGTTGGAACGCCATATTCAGACAGCACGGGAGCCGGTTGCGCCGGAGCTCTTAGTTGGTCTGACGGAAGCAGGAAAGCGCAATCGTGCGCATCAGCAGGAAGAGAGAATTCTGAAGGCGCAGAATGATCTTGCCCGTCACCAGAAGTCGTGTGTCGTCATCCACGGGCAGCCCGAGACAGTGAGCAAGTAGATCGCCTGCGTTTTACACCAGCCATGAGCGACAATTTCTACAAGTCTGTGAACCGCGGCAGATGAATATTGCAACACCTGCAATCCCTTCCAGCCCGATACCTCGCTTCAGCAGCAATAACGAGCGAGTCTGTGGAAGTTGTTCTTTATGGATACTATAATTGTTACAGATACAAGTCCGTCAACCCGGGAAAACCTGGTTCCGGCCAGCCAGTTTCGCTGCGTAGAGCGCTTCATCGGCCTGTCGCATCATGTCGACAGGCAGCTGGTTGTCTAGTGGCACACGGACCGCGACCCCGAGGCTGACTGTCTGTACGCCGCACGAACTGAACGGATGCGGCAGGGCGAGGTCTTCAACAGTCTTCCGGATCTGCTCGGCAACGCTGAGGGCTTGTGCCGTTGTGCATTCAGGAAGGATGACGGCAAACTCTTCTCCTCCGATGCGCGCAGCAAATCCCCTGGCTGCTTCCACAATCGCGGCCGTCGCCTGGCCGATGGAGCGCAGGCACTCATCTCCGCCGATGTGGCCGACGCTGTCGTTGTATTCCTTGAACCGGTCAGCATCAAGGATGAGCAGCGCCAGCGAACGTCCGCTGGTGAGGGCACTCTGCCAGGCTGCTTCAAGTTGAACATTGAATGCACGCCGGTTCGGCAGGCCGGTGAGTTCATCGGCATGCGCCAGTGTGCGGTAGCGTGCTTCGCTTGCCGCAAGCGAGTCTTTGAGCGCCTCTTTTTCTTCAAGCAATGCCGCTACAGGGAACATGGTGAAGATGGCGACGGCGGCAAAAAGCTGGGCCACGACAACCCGGCGCAGCAGCATGTGTTCGCCGGCTATCAGCATCAACGGCCCGTGGCCTTTTATGGTGAAGCCGATGGCAAGAAGCGTGAACAAAAAAATGTTGACCACCGTGCCGGGCATGCCGAGGCGAAATACGACCACGATAAAAGCAGGAAAGATGAAGAAGATCAGCGGATCGTTATCGTGCGTGAAGACGAGCGCCGTCAAGGTCATGGAGGCCACCAGAACCAGCAGTGTGTGCGGCAGGTGTCTTCGCTCGAACATCGAAAAGAATGCCGGCTTTTGTAGAGTCATCACCAGCGGCACCAGCAGCGCCATGCCCAGCATGTCCCCGAGATACCAGGTGCGGAACATCTGCCACCACGAAGGTCCGCCGAGCAGCAGCAGGGTCCACCAGGCTCCGATCGCGCTGGTAAGGGACGTTGCTCCAAGCACCGCGACCAGCAGAAAGCCGACAAGCGTCCTGCGTCTGGACAGATCCAGCGGCGACCCGAACCATCGTGTCAGCAGCAGGGTGGATGTGACGACTTCAAGCGAGTTGGCAAGCGATACGCCAATCGCGATGCGCAAAGGATCACCGTAGAAGACATCGGCGATTGTGTCAGCCATCAGCCCAACGAGGAAGTAGGCCAGCCACAGGCGGCGCGGCTGCGTGATAAGAAGACCGAAGACCAGACCATTGGAAAGCCAGATGGTCGCTACGCCTTCAGACTGATGAGACAGGTCGATGCCGAGCCAGGAACAGATGGTGACGAGTGCAAAGACCCAGCACAGTCGGACCGTGCTGGATGTCGTCCACGCGTCGCGCTGCCAGATCCCGAACCAGATCTCCTGAATCAGCTGCAGCAGGCTGTCTGCATCTCGCGGTGTGCCGTCAGGGCGAAGTGCCGGCGAAACCGTACTGCCCTGAGCGGGTGATGCTGATGCAGCATTGAGTATCACCAGGAACTGGATCCTTAATAGTGTTCGCGTGAAATCAGCGTTCCTCAGTTACAAGGCCCGGGTAACGATCAAAGTGTACATTTCATAGTGCCGAATATAAAAGGATTGATTCCGACAGGGCGCGGGCGCACCTTTGTCGGCATCCTTACGTTGTAACAATAGGCCGCCCGTACTGCCCGTGGCCTGCGATTTCCGGCGACGCCGAAGGATCGGCTCCAAGCCCACGGTCGCATACACGATCCTGGACGGTAATCACGAACAGCGCCGTCCGCAACCGAACAACGTTGATGTCACTCAGGCAGAACGTAGTACGGATAGGGTAGGATTTGATTCGCAATCCTCGTGTCGCCTGGAGGCGGGTCCAGGCTTCTGCAGGGAGCAGGGAGAGTCGAGAGAACAGGATGCCGGGAAGCGAACGAATTGGAATCTTTGACCGATGTTTACTGAGGGCAGGCGCAGTCGTTCTTTGTTGTGTGGTCCTCGCAGGCGCCCTGTATGCCCAGACGCTGACGGGCACATGGACCTCTGTCGGCAAGACGCTGGATAATGGCGAGCAGTCGAATTCGACCGTCGAGTTGAAGCAGACGGGCGATGAAGTGACCGGCACGCTGAAGCATTTCGGCACTGCTGTTCAACTGAAAGGCACCGCAACCGGTACCCACTTCACCGTCTACGCAGCGTGGGATGCGTCCAGGCCGTTTCTGACAGGTGATCTTGTGAATGGGGAACTGCACGGGACGGACCGTGGTGGTCGGCCCTTCCTCGCAAAGCCCGGGGTGATCGGCGAAGATATGCCGCTGGTTACGTATATTCAGCCGCCCACTCTGCATCCCGTTCCTGAAAATGGGTTCGCGAAAACGCCGCCCATGGGATGGAACAGCTGGAACCTCTTCCAGGGGAGAGTGGACGATCAGACAGTGCGTACGATGGCCGATGCCATGGTCTCGAGCGGTATGCGCGATGCCGGCTATGTGTACATGAATATCGATGACACCTGGCAAGGCGTTCGTGACGCAGCGGGAAATCTGCAGCCAAATCACAAGTTCCCCGACATGAAAGCGCTGGCCGATTATGTCCACGCCAAAGGACTCAAGCTGGGTATCTACTCATCGCCCGGGCCGCGCACCTGCGCCAGCTATCCAGGCAGCTATGGCCATGAAGAGCAGGACGCGAAGCAGTACGCTGCCTGGGGGGTGGACTACCTGAAGTATGACTGGTGCAGCGCGCGCAACATTTACAAGAACGATGATCTACAGCCGGCCTATCAGAAGATGGGCGCGGCGCTGCAGGCGACCGGCCGGCCGATTGTCTACAGCCTTTGCGAATACGGCTGGGGCAGCGTCGAGAAGTGGGGCACGCAGGTCGGCGGCAACGCCTGGCGCACCACTGGCGATA
Source organism: Acidobacteriaceae bacterium (assembly GCA_963692885.1). GTDB lineage: Bacteria > Acidobacteriota > Terriglobia > Terriglobales > Acidobacteriaceae. The sequence continues at coordinate 2,923,558 of OY843586.1, read as the reverse complement.
TCCGGGACGATTGGTCGAGCATGATTGGTAACATTGAAAAACAGGTGCCGACTGCCCCATACGCCGGCCCTGGACGCTGGAACGATCCCGACATGCTGGAAGTCGGCAACGGCCATATGAGTGACGATGAATATCGCACGCACATGAGTTTGTGGGCGCTGACGGCTGCGCCGCTGCTCGCCGGAAACGATATTCGAAGCATGTCTGAAGCGACGAAGGCGATCCTGTTGAATAAAGAAGTGATTGGGATCGATCAGGATGCGCTCGGCAAACAGGCATCCCCCATCAAGAACGGTGAACTGGAAACGTGGGTCAAGCCGCTTGCTGATGGAGAAGTGGCAGTCGGCGTCATCAACCTTGGAGCTTCAACCGCGCAGGGGACTATTCATGCCGCCGACTTGCACCTTTCCGGCAGCGTGAAGAAAGCGAGCGATGTCTGGGCGCACAAGCAGGTATCGTTTACGAAGGATGACTACACAGCAACGGTTCCATCGCATGGAGTACTGTTGCTGGTAGTCAGCGCGAAAGAGTAGGACTCCAATTGCATGCGCGATCGGCAATCTGAACCAGGTAATGCGTTGAAGTGCCTGCATACATCACAACGGCAGGCCAGGCCCAATTCCACATGGCGAGAGAAGACCTTTTTGCACGCTGCCTTGGGCCTGCTGACGCTCCTGTCTACTTCGGGTCTTGCGCAGACCTCATCGCCACCGACTGGTATCCAGGGCAGCGTGATTAACGAAGCTGGGAAAGCAGTCGCCGGCGCCATCATTGATGTAGATCAGGAAGGCTCTTCTAAACATCTTGAAACGAAAACCGATAGTTCGGGAGCTTTCCAGCTTACTCACCTTCCTGCTGGACGCTACACGCTGACCGCTGCCAGGCCGGGGCAGGGGAGCATTGCTCACGTTGTTGTAACGGTAGGGGAAGGGGATCAACAGCACCTGTTGCTGACTCTGAGTGCGCAAAGCAATGACAGTAAGACTTCTCCTGCAGCGACAGCGGGCATGGAGTTTTCTGATACACCCAGCTTCACAGTTGCGGGCGTTACGGATTGGACCGCAGTCGGCGGCCATGGCTCGGATTCGACCTTGCGTACGAGCGAAGATCTCGCCCGGGAGACCGCCGCGCTTAAAGCGCAGGGCAGTGATGGACATCTAAAGAATAAGGATGGAGACCTGCATCGATTAGCCGGAGCTGCGGCCGAGAAACAGGGTGACCCGCTCGCTGCTGTTCGCGAATATCAGCACGCAGTTCAGGACGACCCGAGTGAGGCTAACTACTTCGCATGGGGATCTGAGCTGCTGCTGCATCGTGCGCTCTGGCAGGCTGCAGAGGTATTTCGCAATGGCGCTAAGATGTACCCGGCGTCATCAAGAATGTTGACTGCGCTTGGAGCCGCATTGTTCGCGAGCGACCTTTACGATGAAGCCGCGGCTCACCTTTGCGCTGCGTCCGACCTCGCACCGTCGGATACGGAGCCGTACCTGTTCATGGGGAAGATCGAAATAGCTTCTCCTTCACCACTACCGTGCGTGGCGCCGAAGCTTGGCAGGTTTGTAGAGCAGCAGCCGCAGAATGCAACTGCCAATTACCTGTATGCGATGTCTCTTCTGAAAGAGCAGCGGGCAGGCGATACCTCCCGGACTGACAAGGTGAAAGAGCTTCTTGCGAAAGCTGTAGCACTCGATCCGAAATGCGCAGATGCCTATGTGCAACTGGGCATCCTATCTGCGGCCGCACACGACTATGAGCAGGCGGCGGCTTTTTACAGCAAAGCCATCGCGGCGGATCCGCAGTCGGGCGAAGCGCACTATCGGCTTGGCGTTGCCGACGATCGCCTGGGCAAGTCAGAGCAGGCGAAGATGGAGTTCGCAGCGCACGAAGAGATTGAGAAGCGCAAGGCCGCCGAAGTAGAGCAGCAGCGGCGGGAGATCAAACAGTTTCAGGTCGAGTTACACGGGCCGCAGACTCATGCGCCCAGTCAGTAGCAGGTCTTACTTAAATTTGCTGCCGCCAGGTGGAGCTGGTTTAAGGGTCGAGACAATCCCTTCACCCTCACGAATTGTAAGTATCTGGTTAGCCAGGACGTGAGCAAAGCGCTCGAGCTTCTGCGTGGTCGGCCATTTCACCTCGATCATATCGACATCATTGTTCGTGCCAAGTCCAAAATGCAACCGCAGGTCACTCTGTGACATGACACTTGTTCCACTATTCACTTCATCCATCTGGATGTGCTTGCCGGTAATGACACGGACGCGAGCACCGATCGCGGTTCGATTGCACTTTGTGCCGATCAGCTTCACCTTGATCCAATTTTGTTGGTTGCCGCCATCGTTACGCAGCAACGATGGAAGGTCATTCATGTTGAGGATAAGAGCGTCCACATCGCCGTCATTGTCATAGTCGCCAAAGGCTGCGCCGCGGCTGGAAAATCGCTCAGCGATACCTGGTCCCATCGCCGCTGATACATCCTTGAAGCTGCCGTCTCCCATATTTCTATAAATAAGGCGGGGATTCTTATAGCTCTGGCCAAAAGGGTATTTATCTATCTCAGGGTACACGTGGCCATTTATCTGCATGATGTCCGGCCAGCCATCATTGTCGTAGTCCAGAAAACCGCATCCCCAGGCGACATAGCTGGTATTGGCGCCAATGCCTGCAGAGACTGCTACATCTGTAAAGCTGCCATCGCCGTTGTTGTGATACAGGTTGCAAGTGTCGTCTGCGAAGTTTGTCTTGAAGATGTCGAACCATCCATCGCAATCGTAGTCGGCAACAGCGACGCCCATCCCTGCCTGTTCGTGACCCGCGTCACTGTAAGCACAACCCGATGCGACAGCTATGTCAGTGAAGGTGCCGTCATGATTGTTCTTGAAAAGAATGCTTGGCTCGGAATCGACTGCGACATAAATATCCGGCCAGCCATCATTGTCGAAATCGTAAGAGACAGCTGTGATGGAATAACGCGGTCCAGGCTTCAGTATCCCCGATGATTGTGAGACATCGCTGAACGTACCGTCACCATTGTTGTGATAAAGGATATTGGTTCCGCCTGGTAAACCGCGCGGGCCACACAGAACAGGCACGCCCTTCCATTGGCAGAAGTGGGGATCTGTCGCAGGAGCTATATTCGATGATTCCAGTTCGACATAGTTGCAGACGAAAAGATCCAGACAGCCATCACGGTCGTAGTCAAGAAAGCTGCACCCCGCGCCCCACCGCACCTTCTCCTGGTAGAGTCTCGCTTTACGTGTCACATCTGTAAAGGTGCCATTGCCATTGTTGCGGAACAGGATGTTGTGCCCCCAGAAGCAACAGAACAAATCATCCCAACCATCGTTGTTGTAATCGCCAACGCAGACGCCAGTCTGCCATCCGGTGACACCGAGTCCGGATTTTTCCGTGACATCGGTGAATGTACCATCGCGATTGTTCTTATACAGGTGCGAGGTTGGAGCCTTCCCCGCAGCCCACGTAGTGTCAAGCCTGTTGCCGTTTGTCAGATAGATGTCGAGCCAGCCGTCGTGATCATAATCAAAAAAAGCGAGGCCACTGCCCTTTGCTTCAATAATCGAACGCTTGTGATCGATGCCTCCCCATACCTCCGGGATCTTCAGTCCTGCTTTTGCAGCGACATCGACAAACTGAACTGGATGATTCGTCGACGGTGAAAGAGCACTTTCGACGAGAGTCGGATCTTTCCACTTCCACAGCGGAGTCGCAAGTGCTTCCATCAATTCGCCGCCGAGCAGGAAAAGGGAAGAGCCGAGAAAACGTCGCCGCGGAAAGTTCATAGATTGTGATTATAGAATTGGCGCGGTTGAACGAATGGATGCTTAGTGAGCCGCGGTGAATAGTTCCAGCGCCTTCTTTGCATTCACATTGTCTGGCTGCAGGCGGAGAAGTTCCTGAACCACGTCAGTGGCCTTCTTCGTGTCCTGCTGCAGCGCATAGAGGCGACCCAGGTTTAGATACGATTGATCGAAGCCTGGAGAAACGAGTATGCATTTTCTGAATTGCGCCTCGGCTCCTGCATAATCATGTTCGCGCACGTAGATAATGCCAAGATTATTCAAGGCTTCAGGATACGCGGGCCTCTGATCAATAGCTTTCTGCAGATACTCTGCTGCAGCCGGTAGCTGTGTTTGCTGCGCGTAGAGCATACCCAGGCTGTAATTGGCCTCCGCATCATCCGGTTGCAGCTTCAGGGCCTGCTTAAGACAGTCCAGCGCTTTATCAAAGGAGCCCATTCTTCTATAAACATTGCCCAGGTTCAGAAGGGCGATGGCATAGGCCGGCCGTTGCGATAAAGCCTGCTGGAAGTTTTGAATGGCTTCATCCGCTTGGCCCTGCTGGGCAGCTATCATTCCCAGGTTGTTCCACGCCTCTGGATACTCCGGACGAAGCTTGACAGTCTGCTCGAGGTATCGACGCGCTTGCGGCAGATCGTTTCTTCTGAGGTTAAGCGTTCCCAGGTTGTAATAGCCTTCAGGATCGTCAGGCTTTGTGATAATGACCTGTTGAAAAGCCTCAGCCGCGGGTTCCAGGTAGCCATGCTGGAACATCGCCACACCATAGGTAAAGTCATTGCGCTGAGAACCACCATGGTAAAAGCTTCCCACGAAAGGAAGTGCCTTCTGCAGGCGCGCCCCGGGAGTTGCCGGGATGGATGCAACGTCTTCGACGACCTTCGCTGGATCAAAGACCCCCTGGTACAGCTTGACGATCATGCCGTCCTGGTCGAGGAGGAAGGAGCTTGGAAGTGCAAGGTCTCTGCGCCGGTCGAACAAATACCGGTAGATGATGTTGTAGATGCCCGCAGCTTCTTCTGTCGCGAAGAGCAGGGGGAAAGAGACTCCTGCCTGTTCCGCAAACGTGCGAGCCTTTCCTGTGGCTGAGCTCTCATCAACATTGATGCCGACCAGCTTCACGTCTGCCTTGTCAAATGCCGACAGATGATGAGCGAGTCGTGTCAATTGCTCATGACTCACGGGAGCTGTTGTCGCCCAGAAGTGAAGCAGCACATGCCTGCCTTGCAGCTGCTTCAGCTCGTACATAGTGCCGGCGAGATCCGGTAAAGATAATTCCGGGGCCTTGAGTGGTTCGATGAGCCAGGTCTCCACGCTGTCCGGCATCTCTTCAGTCGAAGCCGGCGTTTGCTGCACGTCAGCATCCGCAGCCATAAAGGGAACGGCGTGAAAAGTGGTCGCGTCTTCGTCGATCTCAATGCGGTGATTGATCGGAAGACCGTCAAACTTCTGCGTGTGCCCGCTGGGCCATCGAACGGAAGCATGAACGGCACCAGTCCAATCACCGACGCCGAAGAAGAGTTCCTTCGAGTGCTGCGAGAGAAAGCCGGAGCCTGCCTGTAGGTATTTTGTCTGTCTGAGCTTTCCCGCCTCGAGTGTCACTGCTGTGCCCACACCATCGCGATTGCTCTTGCGTCCTCGAAATCGGAATGCAATGGAGGGACTGAGCTCCTTCAAACTGTTGTGCAGGATGCGCAGTTGGGGTGCATTACGATTCTTGAGAATCAATTCGAGACGACCATCATGGTCGATATCCGTCAGTACAAACGCGCGGCTGTCTTCGACAAAGTCAATTCCCAGGGCGCCGGAAATTTCTGTGAACGTTCCATCTCGATTGTTCGCGAAGGCGACGTTCCGTTCGTGGCCGCTCCAGGAGCTGTCTGACCGGATGAGCTCATTCAGCGCCTGCCAGCCACGTTCATAAGCAAGCGTTGGTGTTGCGTCATCAGGAGATTTCGCGACGACCTGTCGCCAGAAGAAGCTGCCGAGATCATTCTTCTTCCGATTCTCAACCGAACCGGGCGCCGATACGTAGCCGTTCGTTACGTAAAGATCGGAGTACCCGTCATGATCAAAATCCCAGAAATCCGATGACCAGGCCCACCGCCCTCGTTCAACGCCGGCCTGCTGGCTCGCGTTTTGAAATTGGCCAGCCCCGAGATTGCGATAAAGCGTGTTTCCGTGCGCATGCCGCTGGTAGAAGGCTCGGAGATCCGGTGCCGAATGCTCATGAAACTGTTCCTGCATCGAGACTCTCTGGCCTGCAGCTGACCACATATTCGCTACGTAAATATCCTCCCTGCCATCGTTATCGGCATCGCACCAGGCAGCGCTCATACCTGCCGCCACATCTTCGACGTGCGACTGGCTCGACACAGCAGTAAAGGTGCCATTGCCGTTGTTACGATAAAGGTTGTTGCGACCAAAGTCGTTAGCCACGTAAAGATCCGGATACTCACCTGACTCCGACGCACCCCAGGCGCAGGCGAAGCTGTAGCGGTTATTGTCTGCATGCAGACCGGCGGCCTCCGTTCTATCTACAAATGTTCCATCGCCCTGGTTGTGAAGAAGGTAGTTTGGTGGACCATTGCGTGCGTCGAAATAAGGAACCGGATAGTGGTATTGGTCAAGGCCGAGGTAATAGCTGTAGAGGCAGAAATAGATATCTAACCTGCCATCGCGGTCGTAGTCTGCCAGGGCGGCGTGGGTGAACGTGCCTTGCGGCGCCTGCGCAAATTTAAAGGCATCCTGCTTGATGGCAAATGTTCCATCACCCTGGTTGACGAAAAGCAGCGGGCCGCTGCCGCAAACCACCAGCAGGTCCTGCAGGCCGCGATTCTGGAAGTCAGCGAATAGAGCGCACGCGGTATTGTCGAGCACCCCGACTCCAGCTTTATCCGTCACATCTTCAAAGGTGCCGTCGCGCTTGTTTCTGTAGAGACGATTCGGCAGCCCTGCCGACTGGCAGATGTAGAGGTCGTCGAAGCCGTCGTTGTCGAAGTCACCCGCAGCGAGGCCGTTGTTTCCATAAACGTCGATGCCGCAAGCACCGTCAAGCACTGTTCGCCAGTAATCAGAACCGCGAAGCATCTGCTGTCTGTAGGATTCTGTCTTCCCCAGCCAGTGCTCTGTTACGTCAATGAACATCGGGCCGCTCGTGACCGCCAGCGTCTCGCTGTTGGCCTGCCACTTGACAGCCTTCCACACGGAAGGCTCGTGCTGCACCCATTCTGTTGTCCAGCTACCGACGCGCTCTTCACGGCCGTGCTCGCTCCCGCGGCCGGCCACGTCATACTGGATCGTTAATCGCAGCTTCAAGGGCGAATCCGCCAATTGCTCCAGCGCAGTGATCTCGAATTCAGCTGTCTCGATCGATAACAAAGAGCCGAGCCACGCTTGCACCTGCTTTAGGAAGTACGCTGGCCCGTGACCTGTTTCGCTGCTGAAGTGTCTTCGAGCAGTGTTGATCCCGTTGTCGGAACGCAGCTTTACTTTCTGCACCGGCTGTAGCGACGTGGCTTCCATCGAAGGATCAACCAGCGCGGCCAACACGGTTGTTTCTCTAGCCGATGCCTTCAGTGAGCCAGCCCAACCTTCAAGCAGGCCCCCTATCTCGACTGCATATCGTTCGGTGACGTAGTTGTCCGCACCTGGCGGTACCAGGCGAAGTACATCATCGAGCGGCGATTTGGACGGGTAGTGCGGGATAAATCGCGCGTCTGTAAAGGGGAAGTGTGGATCCCGGACTACGTTCGCGTCAGCGGTGCCTGCCAAATCCTCCATGAAGAGCCCGGCGCCATGTAACGGTGCCGGGCGGAAGGCCCAGGGCGCGAATGCCAGACTTTTGAGTACGGACCTTCGAGAAAACAGCGGATTCTCTTTCTTCTTGAGCGACATCCTGCAGGTTCCGCAGGACGCAATCTTAGCATTTGCCGGCACTAAATTGCAGAAACGCGAACCCGGCAGGTAGTGGATTCCTGAACCTGGGGCGGGCCCAGTCCAGCTTTTCTATAGGGACTGATGGACTACCAGGTTTCCTTGGTGAAAAAAATGTCAACCTTTTGATTGACAATGGTTGTCTCGCTGATCTACTTTTCCGACGAATGTAAGCCCTTACTTTTCGGTTGCTCAGTCGCTCTTCCAAGAAGGCGGCAATCCCAGGTCAGTGGCTTTTTATATGAGAGAGCGGAGCACACATTAGATGAGCCTCTATTGCAACATTTCTGGATGGTCGAAACGCATTGCCTATACGATCGTGGCCTGCTTCTGCCTGCTTCTGCTAAGCAGTCAGGGCGCGCATGCCCAGGTGGATGAGGGCGCAATCAACGGAACCGTTCAGGACAGCAGCGGCGCCGTTGTGCCAAATGCGCAGGTTACCCTGACGAATACGGATCAGGGGCTGGTCCTTACGACCCAGTCCAATGCCGGCGGAGAATACATTTTCTCGCCCGTCAGGACAGGTCATTACAAGGTCTCGGTGACCGCGCTGGGCTTCTCGACCACGACCCAGGAGAACATCACGGTCACGGTCGGCGCCCAGGTGCAGGCCAACGTCAAGCTGAATACAGGCTCATCGGCAACGACTGTTACTGTCACCTCCGCACCACCAGAGTTGCAGACGGACGAAGCGTCAGTCGGCCAGACGGTGACCGAACACACCATCCAGTCGCTGCCGCTCAATGGCCGTAACTTTACCTTCCTGGCGCAGCTCGGCGCCGGCGTCAATACCTCACAGGCTGACACTCGCGGAAACGCAGCTTCCGGTGCATTCACTGCCAACGGTCTCCGTCCTGCGCAGAACAACTACCTGCTCGACGGTATCGACAATAACTCGAATGCAGTCGACTTCCTGAACGGCACCAACTTCGTCATCCTGCCCCCACTTGACGCGATCCAGGAATTCAAGGTGCAGACCGCAGACTTCAGCGCCGAACTCGGACGCTCTGCTGGCGCTGTCCTGAATGCCACCATCAAGACTGGCACCAACAGCTTTCATGGTGCTGCGTGGGAGTTCTTCCGCAACGACAAGCTGGATGCAGCCGATTTTTTTGAATATCAAGGTAAGAGCGAACTCCGTTTCAACCAGTTTGGGGCCTCTATCGGCGGCCCGGTCATCAAGAACAAAGTCTTCTTCTTCGGCGACTATGAAGGCTTCCGCCGCGTACAGGGCGAAACCACCTCAGGCGTTTCCGTGCCGACCCTTGCCGAACGTAATAGTGGCTATACCGATCTTTCTGACGTCAGCTCAGGTCAGGGCGGCACCAACCCAGCACTGGACCGCACTGACGCAGTAGGCCGTTCCATACCGATCGGCACCATTATGGATCCCGCCACTACTCGTGCGGTGACCAAAGGTGCAATTGATCCTGTCTCCGGTTTCGCAGCAACTGAAAATGGTTTCGTGCGCGACCCGATACACGCTTTGAATGGCGGATGCGGTCCAAATACCAAGAGCTTCGACAATTGCCCGCTGAACCAGATTCCCGCCGGCCGGCTTGACCCGAACGCGGTCAAGCTGCTCAACCTCTTCCCATTGCCGACGACTGGTGGACTCTCCGGCAATTTTGGAGCTGCCCCGGCCCTTTTCGAACATCGGAATGCATTTGACGTTCGCGTCGATTACAACCCTTCCGAGAAAGATCAGATCTTCGGCCGCTTCAGCTACGTCGATGATCCACAGTTCATCCCAGGTCCCTTCGGTGGCATCGCCGATGGCGGCGCTTTCCAGCAAGGCTTGCAGACGGCGAAATCGGATCAGGCCGTCCTCGGATATACCCACGTCTTTACGCCGAGCACCATCAACGTTGCGCATGTCGGGTTTAACCACCTGCACAGCACACGTTTTGGCCCGGAAGGTACAGTTTCTGGCATACCGGCGCAGTTCGGTATCCAGGGCGTTCCCCAGTCTACAGAGAACGGTGGATTACCAGCAATCGTGATCTCTGGTTTGGCCGAACTCGGCAGCAATGATTTCCTGCCTTCGGATGAAGTCAGCCAGACACTCCAGGTGACGGACGATTTCACCAAAATTTATGGCCGCCACAGCTTCAAGACGGGTATTGAATTTCAGAATGTGGATTTCAACACTCTGCAGCCCGCGTATTCTCGCGGTGAGTTCGACTTTAACGGGAACTACGCTGGTGTGCCTAACCAGGGCGGGGACAATACGGGTCGGGGCCAGTTCCTGCTGACGCCCACAACTGCAACCGTGCCGGGCGGCATTAGTGGTGTGGGTGGCGCCAATGATGTGCACGCCTCGAATATTAGCAAAACGTACGACACTCGTACCTACTTTGCTGCTTATTTCCAGGACGATTTCAAGGTCAGCCCCAAGCTCACCCTTAACCTGGGCTTGCGTTGGGACTACTTCAGCTCCATCTCTGAAAAGAATGGCGGTCAGGCCAACTTTGTTCAGAGCGGACCACCGAATGGAGTGCCCACCTTCCTTATTCCGGCCAAAGGAAAGGATCTCCGCGCACTATCGCCGAGCTTTATTTCCCTCGCGGCTAAGGATGGGATTGCAATCGAGTTCACCAATAAATACGGAAACGGCCTGACTCAGCCGCAGAAGAACAACTTCGCTCCGCGTTTTGGTTTTGCGTATGAAGTAGATCCGAAATTAGTTGTCCGCGGCGGCGTCGGGCTCTTCTTCAACGCCTTCGAAAACCAGGGCTATGGACCGAATATCGGCGAGAACTATCCATTTATCTACAACTTCAACTTCACTGGTCCGAATGACTCTTCGCCCTTCGGTCAGGGTTCCAATCCTTATGCTGGCTGCGGAACGGCAGGCGTCGGTGGCAGTGCTCCAATCGGCACAGGTCTCTCCTGCACTACATTCAGCCCCACGCAGGTCAATGCTTCGGGACTTGGATTGCAGGGTTTGCAGTTCAACTTCCAGACGCCGCGCACCTTCAGTTCGAATCTCACATTTCAGTACGCAATCACCAATACACTGTCAGCAACCGTGGCTTATGTCCTGACGGACGGCAGCGATCTGCAGGCTGGTATCGGTAACAACGAGCCGTCACAGTTGCTTCCGGTTGGCACGTCTCTCACGCCGACCGCCACTCAGTCTCAGAGCTACATTCCTTTTCCGGATTTCGGGGAAGGTAGCCAGTATCAGCGAACGATCGGCAGCAGTATCTATAATGGTCTGCAGACCAAGCTGGAAAAGCAGTTGTCGAATGGTATCCAGTTTCTCGCGACCTACACCTACTCCAAGACTCTCTCCGACGCGGGCGATCTTCTCAACGGCGGCAGCACGAACGGCTACCGGGCGCCCTACCTCTACGGACCCAGATTTGATTGGGGATTGGCAAATTTTGATCTCCGCAATGTTGTGCATTTGAGTGGTGGCTACGAGCTTCCATTCGGACAGGGCAAGCGTTTTGCGGGTGGCGCGAACAAGTTTGAAAACCAGTTTATTGGCGGTTGGAGCGCCAACGCAATCGTTACCCTGCAGGGTGGTCAGCCTCTGTCACTTGGCTGCCCAGTAGGCACAACATCAGGCCTGGGTTGCAATGATCTGTTGGTCCCGGGCCAAAAGCAGGATCGTGGCATAAAGATTCACGATGTGCCGAATAATCCCACACAGCATTCGGCGCCATTCTGGTTTGGCAATGCTGCCGCATTTACGCAGCCCTGCCCGCTGGGCGCAAGCGGGCCGGCAAACTGCGTGAATACCTCTGGCGCCGGCCTTCTTGGCGGCGGTCCGTCCACGACCTACGGTCCCGACTTCAAACGCTTTGACTTCTCAGCCTTCAAAGCTATCAAGATCAATGAGCGGTTCTCGGCCCAGTTCCGGGCTGAGTTCTTCAACATCCTCAACCACCCGAACTTTAATTCGCCTAACTTTGGCGGCAATGGCGTAACCGCGGTTTCAGGTTCCGGCTCTTTTAACAACTCGGCCTTTGGACAGATTGGTTCTACCCGCGATGCTCCCTATGATCCACGCCAGATCCAGTTCGCTCTGAAGCTCTACTACTAAACGCTGGTCCCAGACCGTAACCGGAGAACCCCGGAAGACACATGCAGTCCGTGTGCGCTTCCGGGGTTTCTTCTATGCTTGCTAGAAGCTGTGCCTTAAGGAAAGAATCTGTCTCGACTGCCTTATCTTCGATTGCTCGCCTCTACCGTCATCCTAGCCGGTGCGACCATCGCTCGCGGTGTAAATCAGAGCGCCTCGGCAGTGCCATACTCCAACGGCATGAACCAAGAGTTTCAGGCAGCACTCGCCCAGTACCGGTCGGGAAATTTTGCCGAGGCAGCCGCGAAGCTTGAAAAACTTCTTCCGCGGGCTCCTCAAAGCTATGAACTCCATGAGCTGCTTGGTCTGACCTATGCCGGAGAATCTGAAAATAAAAATGCCGTTGAACAACTCTCTCTTGCGGTCGACCTCAAGCCTGATTCAGGGGTTGCGCGCACCAACCTGGCAACCGGTCTGCTGCACGCCGGGCGGATGACAGAGGCAGAAGCGCAGTTCAAAAAGGCACTGCAGCTGGAGCCCGGCAGCTACAGCGCTAACCATAATCTTGCTGAGTACTATCTACAGTCGAAAAACCTTCCCGATGCCATTCCACTCCTCATAGAGGCGCAGCGCATTGATCCCGCGGCCTACGACAACGGGTACGACCTGGCTGAGGCCGATTTCATGAGCGGGCAGCTTACTGACGCACGAGACGTCGTGCAGAAACTCCTGAAGCAGAAAGATACGGGCGAGCTTCACAATCTCGCAGGCCAGATAGAAGAGAAAGACGGTAGATTTCTTGAAGCAGCCAAAGAATTCGAAGTGGCTGCTCACCTGGATCCGAGCGAAGACAATATCTTTGCGTGGGGCAGCGAGTTCCTGCTGCACCGGACATATGAACCAGCCATAGAAGTCTTTCGGCAGGGCACGCAGCGGTATCCGCAAGCGCCTCGTATGTTTATAGGACTGGGTATGGCGCTTTATCCCCGCGGGCTTTACGACGAGGCAATCAAGGCACTCATCACGGCGGCGGATTTGAACCCGGCTGATCCCCGCTGCTATCTCTTTTTATCAAAGGCCTATCTGAGCGCCCCGAACCAGGCCGAGGATGTCATAGGCCGCTTCCGAAGGTATGCAGAATCGCAGCCACATGATGCGCTCGCGCAGTATTACTACGCCATGAGTTTATGGAAAGGCCGTCGAACCCAGGCGACCCCAATAGATTTCGGGACCGTGGAATCATTGCTGCATAAATCGATCGTTCTCGATGGCAATAATGCAGATGCGCATCTGCAACTCGGTATTCTGTACGCAACACAGCATGAATATGCCAAGGCTTACCCGGAATATATCCGCGCCCTGCAGCTCAATCCAAACCAGGCTGATGTTCATTTCCGGCTCGGCCAATACTATGTGCGCTCCGGCGAAAAAGATCGCGCGCAGGCCGAATTCGATACTTACAAAAAGTTACATGCGCAGTACCTGGCCGATGTAGATAAAGAACGCGCAGAGGTCAAGCAATTCGTCTATGCCGCACAGAATGCGACTGGCGGCCAGACCCATCCCTGAGAATTAAGAGAGACTTAGAAATTCATTTATATCGTTTGGATCTGGCACGATTGCCAGTCACGGGTTCTCCGTCTCCGACACCTGCCATCGATTCCGCGAGCAGCCGCTAAGTGTCTGTGTAACTTTCAACTTCAGAAATGCCGTAAGGCGGAGTTTGCTGCTCCATACGGAATAAGAGTAAGTGTCTCCTCATTCTGATTGCTGCTGACCGGACTAAGAGGAATAGGTCTGGCGACTCCATCTTTCGAGAGCCATTGATCGAAACGCTTCGCTGGACGTAGCAACTCTACGAGCGGAGCGGCCGCATCACTCGCTCACCCTACTTCTTTCTTGATTTGATAGAGAGTTTGGATTACTGCTATTGCAGTCCTGCTTGCTGCATCCATCCTCGGGCGCGGTACTTTGTTAAGGTTCCACGCTGCACCATGGATGTAACGCAAAGACAGATCGGCGCACAATCTGTACAAACAGGACCAGCTTCTACAGGCGCAGTTGAACCGAGACGAAGGAAATCGTGACGACACCGGGGCAGTGGTTAAGGGTGAAGGAAATTGTGGGCGCGGCGCTGGAATGCGAGCAGAGTCAGCGCCTGGCATTTCTGGATACTGCCTGCCATGAAGATAGTCAACTAAGGGCCGAGGTCGAATCGCTGATCGCTGCGTATGAACGTTCCTCCCTGCTCTCGGGCGGCCTGTCGCAAAGCAACTGGAATATAACTCCCAGCCCTGACGCTGAAACACCAGCGACCATTGGTCCGTACCGGCTCGAACGTGAACTAGGCGCCGGCGGCATGGGCCAGGTATGGCTGGCGGAGCAACTTGAACCAGTGCGCCGGCTTGTCGCAATCAAGCTGATTCGCAGCGGTTTTCGTGACCGTGAAATTGCTCAGCGGTTTCTGGCCGAACGTCAGTCGCTCGCCCTGATGAATCATCCTTCGATTGCCAAGGTGTTTGACGCAGGCACCACGCCGTCGGGCCAGCATTACCTGGTGATGGAGTACGTGGATGGTCAGCCAATCACCGAGTACTGCGATCACCACAAACTTTCGATTGACCAGAGACTGCGGCTCTTTCAACAGGTGTGTGATGGGGTGCAGCACGCCCATCAAAAAGCGATCATTCATCGGGATCTCAAACCGTCGAACATTCTTGTGACAGAAGTAGACGGCAAGCCAACGCCGCGAATCATTGACTTTGGCATCGCCAAGGCGCTTACTTCCGGCATCGATGATCCAACCCTGTTCACTCGTGTTGGATCTGTGATCGGCACCATGGGCTACATGAGCCCCGAGCAGGCAGAGGGCACCAGTCAGGACGGCGGCCACGATGTCGACACGCGAAGTGATGTCTACTCGCTGGGTGTCGTGCTTTATGAACTGCTTACCGGAGTGCTCCCGTTTGATCAACGAAAGCTGACGTATTTCGAGGTCCTGCGAGTCCTGCGCGAACAGGATGCTCCGCGGCCCAGCACGCGACTGCGTGACCTGGCCAACTCCAATGCTGCCGCTCAGGATCGAGGTACAGAGACCGCTCCACTTATCCGTCAACTACGCGGTGATGCGGATTCCATCGTACTGAAGGCGATTGAAAAGGAGCGTAACCGACGCTATGCCTCACCTGCTGAACTTGCAGCCGACATCGAACGTTATCTGCGCAATGAACCAGTCACAGCGCACGCAGCAAGCTTCGGCTACCTTGCACGCAAGTATGTTCGAAGGCACCGTGCCGGAGTGCTGATCGCAGCAACCGGCATATTGCTGCTTGCAGGCTTTGCGATCGCGCAGACGATCCAGTTACGCAATACACGCCGTCAGCGCGATCGTGCTGACCGCATCAGTCAGTTCATGTCAGGGATTTTCAAGGTCTCCAATCCTAACCAGTCGCAGGGTAAGACCATCACCGCACGTGACCTGCTGGATAACGGATCAAAGCAGATCGCGGCAGAGCTTAAAGACGATCCCGAACTGGAAGCTCGCATGATGTATCAGATGGCCGATACCTATTACAACCTCGGCATCTATCCCCAGGCACAATCGCTCGCAGAGCAGGCCCTGTCCATCCAGCGAAGAGTCTTGGGATCCCACAACCCTGACACTCTGGAGACGATGACCTTCCTCGGCGGCCTTCTATCCGATGAGGGTAATTACAGAGAAGCAGAGAAGCTGCAGCGGGAGCAGCTGGAAGTTGACCGGAAGGTTCTCGGCCCGGAGAACAGGGCAACCCTGAAAGCATCCTTTTGGCTTGGCATTACTCTTAATGGCGAAGAACGCTATGCAGAAGCAGAAAAGGTGCTGCGGCAGACGCTTGTGACGCAGCAGCGTGTGCTTGGTCCCGAGGACCCACAGACAATCATGACCATGGATGGCCTGGCGAATGCTGTCGAACGTGAAGGACGCTTTTCAGAAGCAGAGAAGCAATATCGCAGCCTTATAGAAATATCTCGCCGAGTGGTCGGTCCGGAGAACACAAACACGCTGAGCGCCATGGGCAACCTGGCAGCTACGTTGTTGCAGCAGGAGCGATTCCCGGAAGCTGAGCAGCAATGCCGGGATGTCCTCGCGATTGAACGAAGGATACTCGGGCCGGAGCATCCTGACCTTGTCGTCACCCTGGATAATCTTGGGACCGCACTGGATTATGAAGGAAAACTGGTCGAGGCAGACAAAACTCTTCGTGAAGCTCTGGCCATTGAACAACATCTTCTTGGGCCCGAGAATCCGTCCACGCTCACGATAGAAGAATCAGTAGCGGTCATTCAAAGTGAGATGGGCCATTATCCCGAAGCTAAAAATACCTTTCAATCCATCCTGAAGAGTCTGGAGAAGACAAGTGAGCCGGGTACACTAGCTACCGCATGGGATGGTTTTGCCTGTGCAGCTGCTGTCGCCGGACACAAGGATGAGGCGATTGAATATCTCAACAAAGCCATCGATCACAACTTACCGAGTGCTCAATTGATCGCCGAACCCCATTTTGATTCTCTCCATGGCGACCCTCGTTATGAAGCGGCGCTGGCAAGGAGTAAAGCGGCCAACACCGCAACCCAGTAACCCAGGTTAACCCAGCTTCTTACTTCAGGCCTTGTAGCAAGTGGATTTTGGGAAGGAGGAATGGCGGAGAGAGAGGGATTCGAGCCCTCGATAGAGCTTTTGACCCTATAACGGTTTAGCAAACCTTTTTAATATGACTCGCTTTGCTAGGAAATGACGCATTTTATGCGAATATAACCAATAAGTCGTATCGAAATGCTGCACAATTCTGCACAACAGCTCTTGATGTGACATGAGCAACCGGCACCTGAACCGGCACCAGAAATCGCGTTGTTCAATTCAACCATCCCTTCTCATCACCGCCGCCCTGTTCTGCTTCTGCCGTGTGAACTATCTCCGGCAGGGTCACTAGCCTTTGCACCGCCGCCATTTCGTGCGCTGGTGCCAGATGTGAGTATCGGACGGTCAGTTGAATCGAGCGATGCCCCAAGAGTTGCTGCACTGTTCGGATGTCTACTCCAGCCATCACCAGCCGACTAGCGAAGGTGTGCCGCAGGCAATGCCATGTGAAACCCGCAATTTTAGCTTTCGCAATAGCGCGGTTAAACCAGAGCCCACCTTGTGAGTAGTCCCTTGATGTTTTGGCTGCTTTGAACACGTACCCAGAGTCATCTGCCACAACTTTTGCCAGCTCCAGAGCGGCCAAGGCTGCGTCGTTGAGAGGTATGTGGCGCATATCGTTGTTCTTCGTCTCGGTGAGCGTTATGCGCCGAGCTGACAGGTCTACCTGCGACCACCGGAGATTCCATTGTTCCCCCCGCCGCAATCCAGTGTTTATTGCCAAAACCACTTCCGGCCAATGCTCCGGGCAGTCCGCCAACATGACTTCCTTGAGTTTTGCCTCTTCATCGGGCTGTAGCCAGCGGACCACGGTGTTGCGCTCCCTCCTGTGGCCTATAGTCCGGGCGGGGTTGGACTCCACCTTTTTGTCACGAATGCCCTGGCGATAAATGAGGGATACGGTCGTCCGGTACCGATTCAAGGTCGCCGGTGAACAGCGTTTTTTCGATAGCCAATGTTCCACTTGTGCCGGGGTTAGCTTCTTTGCGTCTACGTTCCCGAAAGCACCCGTTAGGGCTTTTACATGGCATTTCACTGCGTCGGCATACCGCCTGCTCCGGTGCGCATAGACCCAGACCAACGCAGCCTCCGCAATCATAGCGAAGGTGATTTTTCTCTTCGCCACTAGATCAGGAAGCTTCTCTCCAAGACGTATGGCATTCCGACGGGACGAGTAAAGGTTTTTCGCTGCCGCTTTCGCGCCGACTTTCTCACGGTGCTCATCACCGTTTTCATCGTGGTATCGAATCCACCAGATTCCTCTTGGCCTTTCAAACAAACCACGATCTTTTCCGTCTTTTCTGGCCATAAACACACCTTTCTGAGATATAGGGGAGGGATAGTACAGGAGGAACATAACATCAGCACGCTAGGACTAATCGAAGAAATCGCCTGAAAGAGTTGGCGCTCTCCCAGACCACGATCCGCGATGCGAAGCGCCTTGATAGACGGCTTGCTGCTTGACTTCGTATATTGCTTCACTCAGCAACTGACTGAGCTTTGCTGCATGACCTTTGAGCGTAAGGCCGACAGCCAAATCATACAAAGCGAATTCAGCAGGCTTGCCAGCGTAGACACTCCAAGAACTCTTACCCAACGGCCTCCACTAGTGAGACGATGCAGGACTCAATGTTCATCACCTTTGCGCTTTGAACCCGCCATTGGCGGAGATGGTCTCTTTCTTTCCGTTTGTCCTTCATATTGCTCCAGTTTCTTTGGCCTTTGGGTTCGCGGCCCGATCAGGCTGAGAAGATCATCCCTCTTAACGGTTTATTGCAAAAGATCACCAAAGTCACGTATCAGCAGTGATTACATATCTAGCCTTGTTGTGAAGGAGTTGAGGTTGTCGAGAAGGAGATTTGCTTGGGCTAATATCGCCGAGACCCAGCCTGTTCACCGCCCGTCTCTCCTCTAGGTAGCTTGTTGGAATTCCTATGCGGTCTCAACAGCAACTGACCGAGCTTAGCCGCTAGACCCTTTACCGCAAGTCTCCCCGCCAGTTCATACAGGGCAGCTTCTGCCGGGTCATTTGTGTAAATGTCATTCTGCCAAGCATCCCCTGCAGCCAATGCTAGCGATGTGGTCCCCTTCTCAATGTCCTTAGCTGTCCTGCTATGACGACGCCTGTCTTTCCTTTTTCCCATGCTTCCTCCTGGGGTATGCCGTTCGAATTTTAATATAATACGTATCTGTAACTGCACTACTAATCCTGTTGTGCAGAGTTCGGCGGCGAAAAATAAGGGATGAGTTCGGGCTAGAGCAGAATCGGAAGATAGCCCATTAACAAATCTGTAAGTCGGCTCTAAACTGTAGTTAGGCAGCACCAGGCCACACCCCCTCAACTTCAATCAGGAGAATTCAAAAGATGGATATTCCGCTTATCGGCGAACCTGCGTCCATATTCCCGGATCATCTAGCCGTAGGAAGCCGCAAATATGAAGCTTTCAATTCGCAGTGGTCTCAGTGGGTTTCTAGTCCCGTCGATCAACGTAGGGTGGTGGAAGAGCGAATGAGACCGCACCTTGTGAGACATGCGACCTCTTTACATTGGCAAATCCTTAAACGGGAGGACAAGCATTCAGCCAATGATGCGGCCCAGCATGTTATCGATAAGCTCCCCCGCTTTGATGGAAAAAGCCTCTTGTCTACTTGGACAAGGACGGTATTGCGGAACAAGATTCGATCAATGAGGCGACAGCAGTTGCGAAGGCGGGAACACCCGATACCGGCAGACTTCGAGATCGATATTGCGGCAAGAAAAGGACGAGGTCACGAACTGTTCGAAGAGAATCACAGCGATGCGGAAATATCTTGGAAGCAAATCTTAGACCTGAGTACCAAAGATGAGCGCGAAATGATTCACATGCTTTTTGAGTTGGGATACACGCAACGATGGTTCGCAGAACATGAAAGGAAGGCGTTGGGGACGATATCGGATGCGCTTGCGAGGTGGAGAGCTAAAGCAAAAAAGCACTATGTCGGACCGTACAAACAGGCATTCTAGTGCGTCTTATTTGTATAGGGGGAAGTTGTGTTCGCAGTTTCTCACCCGTCACATCAAGGACAAACTATGACTTTAACCACCTCATCAGGTGACATTCTCGCTATTTTGCGGTCACGAAGGCAGGCTCTCTACATTGAGGAGCTTGCAGAACTACTTTCGTTGTCAACCAAAACCCTATACAGGCATGCTGCCTCTGAGCTCTTACCTGCTTATCGTATTGGAAATGCTATCCGCTTCTCGGGAAATGAAATCGCATCCTGGCTTGAACAGCAGGCCATCACTCGCTAGATACATGAACATTGAGTCCTGCATCGTCTCACTAAATCTTTTGCAAGGCGCATCCCGCGCAAACGGCTCTAACGCCACCTAAGCCACGGCTGACACACACTCTTGCCAAGTGACTGCGACCCCTCTCGCAGATCGCTGGCCTTGTTGACTATGCCTCAGGCACTCCTACGCGGGATGGGCTCCGCACATCAATCAACCTAAAGCTGAAGCGCTATTCCGCGCTTTGAGGGGCTGTTATGTCTCAATCATCAATTCGTAAAACAAGATTCGATTATTTTTCCAAATACCTTCCTGACATCAAATACTCAGAGCATGGCGACATCTCTGCCAGGTGCCCATTCCACTTCGATAACGTAAACTCACTGAGCATTTCACTCGACAAGGGCTTCTTCAAATGTCACGCGGGCTCCTGCAAACAAGGTGGGCTTGTCGCGTTCGAGAGTTTCATAAACAACGGACTCAGCAAGGCTGAAGCAAAGAAGAACGTCTTCGGCCTTCTCCCAGAAACAGCGGCGGTGGTTGGGTCAAATACCTCAGCTCAAAGTCATATCGACTACATCTATACCGATGCAAAGGGCAATGAATTGTTCTTTAAGCGCCGTCGTCCCCTTCCTGATGGGAAAAAAGATATTCGCTATTGCCACCGTGATTCTGGTGGAAACGTCATTACTCATGCCCGTGGGATCGACACAAGGGTTCTGTACAACCTGCCTGAAGTACTGGCAGCAGACACTGTGTTCATCACAGAGGGAGAGAAGGCTTCCGACCGTTTAGAGGAAGAGCTTGCCACGAAGGGCTATCCCTCCGCATTCGGCGCGATTGCCGTTACCACAGCCGGGGGTGCGGGCAACTGGAAGCCGCACTTTGGGAAGCTCCTTGCAGGGAAGACCGTTTTTGTTCTCCCTGACAACGACGCTCCTGGAAGCGTCTATGCAAATGCCGTGCTCCGCTCCACCGTTGGGGTATCCGAGGAGGTGAAGACCGTACTGCTTTCCGGCCTTCCTGCCAAAGGTGATCCTTACGATTTTCTTGAGACCAACTCCATTGAGAAACTGCTGGAAGAGATTCAAAATGCGTCGGTGGTGACGGCGATTCCAACTGAGGTCAGCGAAGAGCGAGGGTCAGATGGTCGCATTGTCGATTTCTGGAAGCGCGAGCATGCTTGCTATTCGGTTTTGAAGACGTTTGATGACCTGGATGACACTCCACAGAACTTCCTGATTGAAGGCATTCTAGCTAAGGGCAATTGCTCCATCAGCTCCGACCCTGGTACCGGTAAGACCTGGATGGGTTTGGAAATCGCGCATTCTTTGATCACAGGGGAACCTTTTGCCGGTCACTTCAAAGTGCTGGAGCGTGCGCCAGTCTATTACCTCACCCCGGAAGTAAGTGATGGGTCATTGCGCAAGCGCTTGATCAAGGTGGGACTTGACAAGGTGGAGCGCGGTTGGTTTCAGTGTCAGACGATGGACTCTGAATTGAAAGGATCAGAAGACCAATCCCCGGGGGGAGACAAGGGCTTGCTAGAGGATGAGAGTTTGCTAGAGGCTATCAGCCGTGACAAGCCGGTAGTCATCCTTGATACGCTTTCGAACTTTCTGGAGGGTGAAGAGAACAGTGCGTCCGATATGCGAGAGATTAAATTCGACATCAATCAACTGCGCCGTAAGGGAGCTGTAGCAGTTTTGATGCTCCATCATTTGCCAAAAAATCGCACCTCTAACGGAACTATGGCAACAGCTATGCGCGGTTCAGGAGAATTGGTTGGCAACCTCGACCTAGCTCTGACTCTGGAGAAGTACCAGAAGAACGACTGTGACTTCACAGTGCATAATCCCAAAAATCGCGACGGGCAGACAGTTTCCAACTTCCGTTTGCGTGGCAAATTCGATGGAGACCGCTTCTCTTTTGAATACCCAGCGATAGAGAAAAGCCAAGCGAAGACGGACACTCAGGCGACGGAGCTTGCCGAACTGGCTGCGAAAGTTGCAGCGATTAAGGCTAAGCATCCGGGAATAAGCTGGGAGAACATTGCAGCAACGCTTGGCATGCCCCGTCAGACTCTTCAAAATAGACTGCGGAAGCACGATGAGCGATCCACTTTAGCACTGAATTGGGCTCAGCCGGTGGTCGCGTAAGGGATAAAGAGACGTGGGCGGGTGCCCAACTAATCCGCTCGCCCGTTTCTGCCCAAACTATTGCCCATCTCACTTAAGTCTCTATGAATCAATTATTTAAAATCTTTCGCCCAACTATTCGCCCAAAATTAGCATTCGCCCGCCCATGCTTCTCCCCTTAAGGGAGAGCAGGCGAGCACTGAGCAATGGGCAAACATGTGAGCAAGAACAAAAGACACAGATGAACGAGTCTTCTGCCGTACTTCCCCCGCAGAGAAGGGGCGGCTTGGGGTAAACGAATCTCGTCTCTCTCACCGCCCGCGCTGAATCTCCAACTTAACGACGCCCCACAGAGGGCGGGAAAGAACTCCATGAACAACTATGTCTATCCCTTCTGGGATCAAGACTTCATTACCATCCAGAAAGCAGCCGAAGCTTTAAACGTCGGTTCCATCAGCCTCTTTAAATTCCTTAGAAAGCATGGAGTGATTGACTCTGACAAGCATGCTACTCATGCGTACCGAAAGCTGTTCGGGCAAAAGATCAATCGGTGGGCACCCTCTGAAAGCTACTCACGCCTGTATGTGAACCGGGATGGACTATCCTTCATCGATGCGCTGCTGACCAAGCACGACTACCCGCGCAAGCAAGAAAAGATGGTGGCTAGAGGCTGGGATGGCGTTTGGAAGCTCAGTTCGACAATCAGAGGGGGTCGGGATAGGTAGGGAACAACGGGCGAGGGGTGCTAAACCCTTCTCAGGATGCCCCGCCTTGGTCTCAGGAGCCTCACCATGCGACCGTTAGAAGGCAAGTCACCTGAAGGCCCCATTGCGTCCCCTAAGCTAATGAAACCGCCAGCAGGGATTAAACTCAATCGCTGAGCGTTAATACCCCCCTCACCACCTCCCTTTGAGACCAGTGCCCTGCTGACACCCCGCGCTCTCGCCCAAAAGGCGGGAGTTGCGACATCAGACATTTCGCAATAAACCAACGAAAGTTACCTAATATCGTTATCAGAAAAATAATGTCTCGATGAATCACCCTCGCCATTACTGGACAGAACTCACCCTGGGACTGTCGGTTTTGCGGGGCAAATTTTGAGAGATTACGAAGGCTGGTTTTGGCTTTAGCTCCCTCGGAGGTATCTAGGTCGTTGAATCTAAAGGGAAATCAAATAATAGGAACACTCGTTATGCCGCCTTGAGGACACGCCAGACCTGAGTTGCTGACCACCGCCCGCCTCTTGGAGCTTCAAAGCCCCGCGCGTTCAAAGCCTCTGCGATTGCCTGTGTACTGGTGCGTCCGCTGGCCTGTATAGCCACGATCTGAGGCAGGATGTCAGCATTCCGTTCCTTGGTTTTTTCGCTACGTGCAATCGCGCTTGCTATGTTCCCTTTCTTCGCCATTTCCGCCATGCGAGTGATGCTGCCACGCTGACCGCCTAGCTTCGCGCCCCTGGCCTTAGCTGCCGTGAGTGCTGCCGTCGTCCTCTGAGAGATCATTGCTGCCTCATGCTCGGCAACAGCGGCAAGAATGTGGACAGTGAGACGATTGGCGGTAGGGAAGTCTACAGCCGTGAACTCGACGCCAGACTCCATCAATGCGCTTATGAAATGAACGTTGCGTGCGAGGCGGTCTAACTTAGCGATCACCAACGTGGCACGATGCAGGCGGCAGAGACTTAAAGCCTCGGCAATCTGAGGCCGGTCGTTATTCTTTCCTGACTCAATTTCTTTAACCTCAGCTACCAACGTCCCGCCGTGGCTGCGGGCAAATTGTGTGACTGCCTCACGCTGTGCTTCCAATCCAAGACCAGATGCGCCCTGCCGCGTGGTGGAGACCCTAATATAGGAAACAAACTTGCCCTTTGCCATAACTCTGACCTCATGTTACGTTTCCTTCTACCTTCGATGAAGCAAATGTAATAGTTCAGGTTTGTAAAGTCAAGCCATGATTTTGCTCAAATGTTCTGCTGATACGGCATAAGGTGGGATGAACCTCACCGCCGTGCTCTGCGACGCCTTAATCTAAGTTCAGTGCGCGTCGCATCTAAGAAATATGGCCACAGGTGCAAAACCACCGTAGTCAGTATGGTGAAGATAATGCTGGTCAACATCTCGTTTGTAATCTCGATTTTCATGCTCTATTCTCCGTACCCTGTACTACAAATCTGGTGATTGGCAGGGACGTATTTCACAAAGATTTTCTTGCGATAATCGCCTGATTAATTTGCATACCCTGTACTACAAGTCTCAAGAGGGGCTACGGCATGTTCCGCAAAGTAGGTGGCGAGGGAAGTGGCTTTGGACATCTTCTCAACTGCCTCTACTGAAAGGAAGCAAGGCCACTTGAATACTCTCCGTAATTGGTTCACACAGGCCCAGCCGTGAGCGCCCACTCACAGGGAGCCGTGGTTAGCGAGTGGAGTATTTCCTGATAGAGTTTCGGCTTCCCAGTGTGGGTGGCGACTTGCGATAGGGTCCCCCTTGGCCCGACAAAGGATTCAAATTTAAAGTCCATCCCAAGCCAGCCCCCTCTCCTGTGGAGGGAGACCTATTCAAGCAATTAGCACGCTTCACATAGAAGGTAAAAAGGTTGTGCCAGTTTAAAGCAAGCTCAAGAGCAAAACCGTGACGGCAAACTGCGGCAACAGAGTAAGATGGTGTACGTGCCTTCGGCGTGTCGGTGAAGATGGAGGATCGATACTTGCTGTATGCCTTATTGCTCTTCTTGCTATCGCGGTAATTGCGTTTTTGGCTGTTCGCGGGAAGTCAGATCATTCGCACTCCGACCCGCTTACAGCAGTCGTCGATGTCGTCGGTGCGCAACCCAAACCGCTCTTCTCTCAGACAATCTATGTAAGGGGAGGTGGCCATCAGAGTTCGATAACGAAGAAGAGTCGCCAATCAATTTATAGCGAGTTGCAGCGGTCTCGTTTGTTGAATACTGGACAGCGACTTCGACTCCTACATGAGCAAGGAAATCGCTTTGACGAGAACGCAATCCTGGTCATTGCGGCTTTTGGCGAGTCGTTCGTGGATTTGGGGTATCTACCTGCGTCGATGTCGTCCATAGTTCGACGCACCGGTTTTCAGGATGGTCACACATTTGTTGTTAGGGTTCTTGCCATAGAGAAGGATAAGTACCAACCTCAGAGTCAGGTTGTACTCATATCCCTAGACCGCTATGGCAAGAGTGACCGGCATCCTAAAGCCGATGAACTTGGTATTTTGAAGAGACAAGCTTCCAAGAATTAGCGGACGTCTAGTTTTTTCATCTATCTCATCGTTTTGGCCCGCATAATTGCACCTCAGTTTTGTGGTGCCGTCTATGCCTGTGTCCCACCCGCTAATAGATCGATCCAGAGTATGCGTCCGAAAGCTTTGATGCGTTGGTGTGGAAGGGATATTAAATATGCCCGCGTCTAACACGCGTTCAGTCAGAGTGCGAATCCATAATCACTTCTTGATTGTCAGCTCTTACTACCTTGACCGCTGAATGCCACTTGTTGTCCCGCCATGTTAAGGTGAACTCCTCGTAAACCTGCCCGTTTCTTTCATCGATGGTTGCAACATAAGAACCAAAAGGAAGGAATGTTCCAGTTGATTGCATGTAACCGTCGCCCGCTTTGGGTTCCTTGTGGCCATGGACTGCGGGTAACCACCCGGTCACCTGCTGAGCGCGTTTCTGAAAAGGCGTCAGAGATGTGTCGCTTAAAACTAGGGTTGGGGTAATTTGAAAGTGGACATCGTGGCAGTCAGTCATACCATCATTGGCGATATAAACTTCGATTTGAGTTGATATGCTTTTCAACTCCGGTGTGGGCGCGATGTAGCAGTAGTTGTCGCCTCCAGTGACCGAGTCGTTGATATCTTTAGCTTTTTGCAAGAGTTCGTCCTGCAACACCTTGACGCGATTCTGAAACGCGTCCTGCGATTTGGCAGCGCTAAGGCTTGACTGGAGTACCATTATGCCGCCGACGAATGTTAGTGCTATGACGGCATTCGGGAGCCATTTAAACAATTTGCGTCCCTTGAGCTTTTCTGCAAACGCGCCCATCAATCCTGCTGTCAGCGTGAGTATGCCGCCTAATAAATCTTCGTGACTTTTGAGCCATTCCCACATCGTCGTACCTCGAGGAGTTGGGCATCTACTCCAGATTTCCCAATGGTTATACTAAGCATGCTGTATTTCTAAATCTCTTTACTGGTATGTTTAAGAACTTGACTGGTGAGAGGTCGTTTTGTATCAGTGTTAAGAGGAATGAAACGCCAAGATTTTTTACACGATAGTCTGGCCACTTTGGCTTTAAAACGGTGGCAATTCCTCGTCAGGGGCGAGACCGGCGAGTAAGACGATCTGAGATGCCACCAATCCCATGATGTATTCAGTAAGTTCGTTCGTAACAACTCCGCCTGATGTGGCACCGTGCGACACGCCTTCGCCGCTATTTCGAAAGGCATACAAGCCAGTAAAAGTTTGTCCGATCGTCTTCGGAAGCAAGCGGCCATCGTTGCACGCCCACTTGGCGAAGTCTCCGAGGGTGTCAGCCATTGCATCAGGGAATAGCTCTTTCGCAGCTGCCTCAACTGCACAAACGGCCTCTTTGACCGTGTTTTCGAGGTCACGGTGCTCGCGATCACGAAATTGTCGAAGGGCTTTTGAATAGTGCCATCGGGCGGAGTTCAAGCGATGGTCCGACAGTGTTTTCTCGGCCTTCGTTATTAGGTTAATCGTATGTTGCTTACCGCGCCTCTCTACGATGCCATGCTTGAAGTCATAACCCAGATTTTCCTCCTGAAAGAGGCGTTGCAATTCGTCAGCTATAAACGCCTGCGCCTCCGCCTTGGTAACTACGATTTCATCGAATCCCTTCTGAAAAGTTCCGCCGATTGCGAGATAACTATGGAGGCGTTCACAGAAATCGTAAACTCTTTGCCATTCCAGTTTGTGTAGCTGAGCTTCGACGTTGGTCCGAGCCATTCTTATGTAGTCATATGAAGATGACTCGTACTGCTCAAGTTCCACTCTCGCTATTCTTCCGACTTCCTTCGCGACCATAATCCAGCTGGAAAGGTAGTGTTCGTCAATCGCATGGTTCAACAGATGAAGGAGTCCGATACGTGCTGTAGCGGGAAAGTCGTCCTCGATGAGGCGATTGACTGGACGGTTTCTTGCAGAAAATGGCTCTGTCGGACGAGTCGTCATTTCAGCTATGATAAGCGATTCTGCACATGATCGACTTGGTCAACCTCTGCGGTGGCCATCTTGCCGATTTATTAACCCACTTCATGCTTTGTTTCTGGCTTAGTTTCGGCTTCCATTGCACGAGTGTCATCCCTCGATGGGTCGCTCTACCCTGAGTGGGCTTTGCAAATTCAAATGCCCAAGCAAGACCCTCATCTAAGAGGTACTGCGTGTTAACAGGAACCGGCGCGAAAACCCAAGTCCACGTATGGAAAGACCGTCACACCCCTCGCAGCGGTCTTGCAGATGTCGATGAAGCTTTCCTCTTTTGCCCTCTGCGAGGCCCTGCCTTAGCTCCCATGCGAGCCCTAGAGGCTTTGAGGATTGATTCTGAAGCGTCCTCAACGTCTTTTATGCTCGTAGCAAACTGTGTCAGTTTAATAGAACCTCGAGCTTTTACATCAAGGCGTGTCACGACCCCGTCAATCACGCCCCACCTGCTGTGAAGCACAGCGTTTCTTCTGCTTGCTGCGTCATTAAGAAGTGGAAGTATTTCTTGGCGGTAACGCGACGAAGGGTATCCATCTGGAGGATTGAGTCCTGAAATCATCGCGCCAAGGACATCAGCTTGTTGAGGATAGGACATATGTATGAATACCGCGTGAGCCCTAAAATCGTTCTGTTTCTTACCCAAAACCAAAACCATGCACATCTGAAGCACCATCTCGAAATGGCTCCAGTGGCTCGAAACTCTACCTATTTCCATGAGGTAGTCGTCAGGAATCTTCGAATATTCAAGCATCGCGCTACTTTGTTCAAAGCTCTGTCATCTGTCACATTAGGTGTAATGAAGGTAAAAACAAGGCTGCATTACAACAGTAACAATTGACCAAATTGTTTAGCTGTTTAAGAAGCGCATGTTAACGCCCTATTTCTCGAATTGGAAGGGAAATTCGTAATCTGTACCCGCAACAGGTATATGGATCAGGATTTTGCCCTCCTTAGGAACGCGTTTAAAGTACACTACGCCGGAAACGGATTCCGAAGGCGACAGAGTACTGTTTCGCAACACGCGTGCTTCCAAGCTGGCCTCTTCTACCTGTAGCGAGGCTCTTCGTGCCGCAATGTTCGCCTGGGCTTGAGCCTGAGCTTGGTAGTCAGGGACTGAGGTTGTCGAGGTAGTGGTGCCGCTATAGTTCCCATAAGCGCTAGCACCACCCGAACCATAAGCGTTGACAGTCCCTGAAGAGGTAGTTTGTGTCGTGATCTGCTGTTGAGCCATACCCGCGCCGAAGGCATTAATGCCGTTCGCCCAAGCCACTCTGCGCTCAGCCTTCTTTTCCATTTGAGAAGCGGCAATGTATTCCAATTTCTTCTCCTTCTTTGATGTGATTGCTGTCACAGAAAACGTCTTAGGTAACACATCGAAGCGCTGATCGCCTGCGTTTCTGACCGTTACGGTCAACGCGAGATACCTGCCAGTATCGGCTGCTGAGACCGAAACGAGCGCTGATAGACTTGTTAAAGTCTTGACGCGCACACCTGACACATATGCTGCGTCGCAGGCAGATCCCTCGCACAAAAGGGCCTGCGCGGTAGCGAAGTTTGACAACGAGAGCGATAGAAACAGAAGAGCGACGGCGCTAGCAGATTTCACGAATCACCTCGACATACAGATTCTGAGGTGGATTGTGCTTCGCGATCAATGTATCAAATGTTTGTTCTACTGATACGAATGGGTTAATTTAACAGAATTGGCAAACGAATATAGAAAAGTGTAAGCATTCAGGTTCAGCCACAGGCTGTCTCGCTTGGATAACTTTACCGGGCCGACTTGTGGCTCCGGGTGTGGCTGGCGACCTTAATAGTCTCACTTTGTCTGGCTGAGGATTCAAGATTGAGTCGCCCAAGGATAGCCTGTCTCTCGGGTGCGGGCCTGCGGTGGGTCTGAAAAGGACAAGTCCCTCCGGCATCACGCCCTTGAATATGTCATGTTGAGCAAGAGCTTTGCACGAGGGATCACCAAAAAAAGTGAGGTGGCAGAAGACAGGGCAGGGGGAACCTTTCCTGAGGCTGTGAGACTCGTAATAGTTGCTTTTGCAGTGCATGTAGTGGCTTTGATTAGCGAGCAGCTGATTACTTAATCGGTCGGAGAGGGCCGAATTCTAATCGCCCTATTCTTCTTGACCTTGCTCGTGGTGTGCAGTTGCCAATATACCTACAAGCGAATTGCCAAAATCTTTTCGTTCGTTCCCCTCCTCGAGCTTACTTTGTATGTATTTACCAGCAAGGCTAAGCCCCGGCACCCCTGCGATAAGAGGTACTAGATGCGGTATTAGAAACGCGCCTAACGAAAGCCAACTAACGCCTGCTAAGCCGGTGTATTTGCGCCGATATTTTTCATCAAGCTTTCTTGCTTCGCTGCGGTAATCATTCAGGAGAGTCCCGATGCCCGAGGTCACCTCTGCAGCAACTCGGTCTAAATCTTGGAAGTCAACATCGCGCAGAATCGAGGTCGATTCAGCCAGGCGCTTGCGGAATTTTGAGTTTTCATTGTTCAGCCGCATCTCCACGAGCGCATCGACTGTTGCATTCGACATCCATTCGAATTGTCGGGTGGCCAAAGCTTCAATCGATGCCCGCGTGGCAGCTGAGATAGTCGATGTCCTTTCCAAACTATCCCCGCATGCCTTCGCGCTTAATTTGAAATAGTAGGCCTGCTGATCTACCGATAAAAGAGGCTGAGCCCTCATTCCGATCGAATTTTCAATTAAATGGAATTGAGGTTCGAGCCGCTCTAGTAGAGCGTTGCAAACTTTTTGCGCATCCGAGAGGCTGTTGATAAACGACATATAAGAAGGAGTACGCCACTGTTCGATTTCGGTAATGTAACGTTGCAACGCTTCGTTGAGAGGCTCACCAATCGGACCGCCAGGTGCGACCAGCAGATTTTTACCGCTGACAGCGGCAAGGAACTCCTGCGGATGTTCAGTCGCAAATGCCACCGCGTCCTCGATACAAGTTAGTGGGAGGTTGAGAATGGTCCCCAGCGTACCTCCCACGAATTCTGTGAGTTTTTCGCGGGTTGTCTGGTCGTGCTGCTGAAGCATTCTGTCATAGCTTGGAAATACGACGATAGGGGGGATAGCAAGATCCGCGTCGATAAGGGGCTTTAATCGAAGAAGAAAGAACATTTCCTCTAAAATGCGAACTGAGCGGAATCTTTCCTCTGGCCGCTGAGTTTCAATCAAAGCAAAGATGGGGTCTGGTATCAAAACAGTGTCGGTGTAGAGAATCATTCTCTTAGCGGCGGAAAGTTGTGTCGTCCTGAAGTGGCCACCGCCGCCCATAACCGCTTTGAGCCCCCCCAAATTCGCCTCATGACCATAAGGCTCAAGAGATTTGTAAACTTTATTCAATTCAGGTTCAGCCCACTCGAAGGCCTTTTGCACCTGACTTATTCTCGAGTTCAACGTCTTCACCTTCTCAGCAAACCGATTCATCGGAGCGAACTTCTTCGGGCTTGTTCCTGTGGCTCGTTCGAAGAACTCTTCAAGCACCGCGAAGAGATGTCGCTGATAGGCAATTAATTCGTTCATTTGATTATTAAGATACCGGAAGCGGGGCTGGGGTCAGCAATCGACGGGGAGGTATACGGGTGTGGTTCAATTCGATAGCCTGACAGGTTTAGACTGTCGCGGGGAGTGAGATGGCGATGGAACCGGACATAATCCTCGGGGTAGACATTCACGAGGCTGTCATGGGGCTGAAGCGGGCAGTCGGGATGAGACGATTGAAACTCAGATCCACCAGCGCGATTCGAGAACTGGACATTGTCCGATTTGGTGCGGACGGAAAAGTAAATCCGTCAACCGTTGCTTCAGAAGTCCGCGCTTTGGCACGCGCCTATATTGCATCTCATCCCGATGACTGGATGGTTCGCTGAGGAAAAAGCTTTAATTCAGTTGGCTGTCGGATCGGAAATTCCACTCGATATATACGTTCTGGCGACTCTCTCGCTACTCTGGCGATGTCTTCGCACTGCACAATAATGCACAGCTGCTCCTAATTCCACCTGAGCAACCGGCACCGAAACCGGCACCAGCAGTTCTGGAAATTAAAAAGCCACCCAAAGTTCGAGTGGCCGTTTCGATCTAAGTGATTGATTCAAAATTTACTGGCGGAGAGAGAGGGATTCGAACCCTCGATAGAGCTTTTGACCCTATAACGGTTTAGCAAACCGCCGCCTTCAGCCTCTCGGCCATCTCTCCGCGACCACGCTTGTGAGTGTGTCACTGCGCTACCCGGATTATATCCGAACATCTGCAATCCGCCACTGGCAGTCGGCCGCGGTCGATTTATGCATGCCGCCACAGATTGCTTTCACGCCGGCGCCTGTTTTCCATTACATTTCTCCCATGGCCCGGCGGATTTCCCCGAAAAAGTTGCGGCTCATTCCACTCATCGCCGCGACCTACTTCATGGTTTCCGGCGGCCCTTATGGCATTGAGGACATTCTCGGCGGCGCAGGTTACCTGGCAGCATTAGCTATCCTCATCGTCCTCCCTTTTGTCTGGAGCCTGCCGACCACGCTCATGATCGGTGAACTCGCCAGCGCCATCCCGGATGAAGGCGGTTTCTACGTCTGGGTGCGCCGCGCCTTCGGACCATTCTGGGGCTACCAGGAAGCCTGGCTGTCGCTCAGTGCCAGCATCTTCGACATGGCCATCTATCCCAAGCTCTCAGTCCTGTACCTTGGCAAGCTCATGCCCGCGTGGACAGCCGGCAACCGCGGCATCTTCTGGGGCGTGGCCGTCGTCGCGCTTTGCTGCGTCTGGAACATGGGAGGAGCGCGTACCGTTGGCCGCGGGTCGGTCACGCTTTTCGTTCTGCTGCTGTTGCCTTTTGTCGTACTGGTCGGCGCTGGTTTCTGGTCCGGCTGGCTGCGGTTCCTGCACCACGCTCCGGCGATGGCTCATGTCTCGCCGGAGGGAAGTTTCTCAACCGCCATCCTCGTCGCCATGTGGAACTACATGGGCTGGGACAACGCATCGACGGTCGCGCAGGAAGTAGAAAATCCGCGTCGGAATTATCCCATCGCCATGATCGCGGCCACCGCGCTGGTTGCTCTCACCTACATCGTTCCACTAGGTGCGATTGCAGCCGCGGGCATTCCTGTTGCGCAGTTTACGACAGGCTCATGGACGGACGCGGCAACGCTGCTCGCCGGCCCTGTCCTCGGCCTCGCGATCGTGGTCGGAGGAGCATTGAATGGCCTCAGTATGTTCAACGCACTCACCCTCTCCTACAGCCGCCTGCCGGTAGTGCTCGCAGAAGATGGCATGCTGCCGCGGCAGATGACCCTGCGCAATCGCCGGGCCAGTCCCTGGGTGTCGATCCTGCTCTGCGGCCTCGGCTGGGCGCTCGCCCTGGGACTCAGCTATGAGCGGCTCATTTCTATCGACCTGATCCTCTACGGGGCCAGCCTGCTGCTGGAGTTTGGCGCGCTCATCGCCCTGCGCATCAAGGAACCAGACCTTAACCGGCCATTTCGGATTCCCGGCAACACGGCTGTCGCCTGCCTGGTGAGCGCCGGGCCGGTCCTGCTCATTGTCTATGCGATTTATGCCGCCCGTGCTGAACGCATCGCGCATATGCCATCAATCCTGTTTGGATCGATCATCGCTGCCGGCGGTCCGGTTTTCTACCTGGTCTCGTGCAAAGCGTGGGGGCGAAGAACTTCTGTTGCGCCCACGCTTACTGATCCTGCCATCGGCGATTGAAGCCAGCGAACTTCAGCCGGCTCGACCAACTGATCCCGCCAGAAGAATCGTCATCACTACGGAAGTGGACGGATTTGCCTCTTTCAACACGCCGTTGAAAGGAAGGCTACCTGTTGCCGCTCGCCTGCGCTTCTTTGTTCTCGATAAAACGCTTCTGCGACTCGATGACCTTGTCGCGCGCATAGGCTGCATCGTGCCAGCCCTTGATCTCTACGCGCTTACCCTCGAGGTCCTTGTAAATGGAAAAGAAATGTGTAATTTCCTTCAGGATGTGCGGATAGATCTCCGAATAATTCCAAACATCCTGGTAACGCGGATTGCCCTTGCCGACAGCCAGCACCTTTTCATCCGCGACGCCCTGGTCCAGCATCTCCATCAGTCCGATAGGCCGCACTTCCATCACGCAACCCGGGAAACTGCCCGCGTCCACCAGGACCAGTACATCCAGAGGATCGCCGTCTTCGCTCAGGGTCGAAGGAATAAAGCCATAATCCCCGGGATAGTGCACTGGTGAGTAGAGGTTTCGATCCAGCCGGAAAACGTGCAGCTTTTTGTCGTACTCGTACTTGTTAATGCCTTCCAGGGGGATTTCGATCACTGCATTGATCACTTCCGGGCTGCGTTCGCCTACGGGAAGTTCAAGATAATTCACCATTCTGTGTTCACTCTTTGCGTTCTTGGGATTAGGGATTTCCAGCGCTTGGGGGTTCTGCCTTTATAATCAGCGAAGATGAAGGCACATGTCTACGTTACGCTGAAACGCACTGTCCTCGATCCGCAGGGTCAGACCATTCACGGCGCACTCAAAAAGATGCAATACAAGGGAGTGGCAGACGTACGGCAGGGCAAGTATTTTCTGCTGACGCTCGACACCTCACTCGCCGAGAACGCAGCGAAAAGCGAGGTCGAGCGCATCGCGCGCGAAGTGCTGACGAACCCCGTAATCGAAGAGTTTACCTACCGCCTCGAAGCCTGAGATCGGGTCGTCTGCGTTCAATCTGCGTACTGGTCCGCGTTGCGAAAGGTTCTCAATGAAAGTGGATTCTTCGCTCAGGCTCATCAAGGAAAAGCGAACCATCGAAGCCGACCAGGCTGACCTGTCGAACTCCACTTTTCAGCACACCAGTCTTGCCGGCGCGGCTTTCAGCGATGTCGACCTGTCCGACGCGAAAATAGATGACGCGAAGATGGCTGGCTGGAAGATCAGCAACAGCGACCTGACGAACTGGCACATTGAAGACGCCAACCTGTCGAACCTGCACATCACGCAGGCAAATCTATCGAATGCGAGCATCGAAGAATCACTGCTCGATGGCATGACGATCGACGGCATCCCCGTCCAGGCCCTGCTCGCCACCTACCGCGCCGTCCACCAGGACGATTAACAGCCAACCACTTCACGACATGCGTCATCTCGAGCGAAGTCGAAGGACCCGCGTCTTCTGCCCCTGGCATAATCAGTCGCGCAATTGATCCGTTGGCCAAAGGGGGAAGAGCCTTCAGCTCAGTCCTCGTACAATAGTCGACATGTGTGGAATTGTTGGGTATGTAGGTCCGGAAGACGTCACCACGATCATCCTTGAAGGTTTGCGCCGCCTTGAATACCGCGGCTACGATTCGGCTGGCATAGCCGTCGGCGGGGAGACCAAGGCAGGCAGCACCACCAATGTACTCGAACTGCGCCGCGCCTCCGGCAAACTGCGCAACCTTGAAGAAGTCGTGCGCCAGAATCCCATCCATGTACCCGGGCAGGGAAGCTATGGCATCGGCCACACGCGCTGGGCGACGCATGGCCGTCCCACGGAAGAAAATGCGCATCCCCACCGCGACTGCACCGGCCGCATCGTCGTCGTGCATAACGGCATCATCGAGAACTATCTCGCGCTCAAGCAGGAGCTTCTGGCCCAAGGGCACAAATTTGTTACAGAAACGGATACAGAAAGCATAGCTCACCTGATCGAGCAGGAGATCAAGTCAGCCGAAGACTCCGGCAAATCCATGCCGCTTGAAGAAGCCGTGCGGCGGTCAGTCGTCCGTCTCACCGGGTCGTTCGCTATCGCCGTCATCTCCGCAGATGAGCCGGACAAGATTGTCGTGGCGCGCTGCGGGCCGCCGGTCGTCATCGGCCTCGGCAACGGCGAGTATTTCGTGGCGTCGGATGTTCCGGGCATCCTGCACCACACGCGCAACTTTTATTTTCTTTCAGATGGCGATGTAGCCGTTCTCACGCGTGATGGGGTCGTCCTTACTGACTTCAACGGCAGTCCCCTCGAACGGCCTGTCCAGCGCATCCTGTGGGACCCCATCCAGGCAGAAAAAGGCGGCTATAAGCACTTCATGCTTAAGGAGATCTTCGAGCAGCCGCGTGCCATTCGTGACACGACCCTCGGCCGCATATCGCTTGAAAGCGGCAATGTTTTCCTGAATGAGATGGACATTACGAGCGAGGAGTTCCGCGCTACCGACAAGATCAATATCGCGGCCTGCGGTACCAGCTGGCACGCCGCGCTTGCGGGAAAATACATGATCGAGCGCCTCGCTCGCGTGACCACCGAAGTCGATTACGCCAGCGAATATCGCTATCGGGACCCCATTCCCGACAGCAGTGCGATCGGCCTGCTCATCACGCAATCCGGCGAGACCGCCGACACGCTCGCGGCCCAGCGCGAGATGATTGCCAAGGGTTCGAAGACCATCGCCATCTGTAATGTCGTCGGCGCCATGGTCGCCCGCGAAGCACATGGCGTCATCTACACCCATGCCGGCCCGGAGATTGGCGTCGCCTCGACGAAAGCCTTCACCGCGCAGTTGATGGCGCTCTTTCTTTTTGCCATGCATCTGGCTCAGGTGCGCGGCACCATCACGAAAGAATACAGTCAGAAGCTGGTCGAAGAAGTCAGCCTGATCCCCGGCAAGATCGAAGAGATCCTCAAGGCGCGTGATGAAGAGATCGAGACCCTTGCGAAGTCCTATTCGAACGCCCGCGATTTTCTCTTCCTGGGCCGCGGCATTCATTATCCAATCGCTCTCGAAGGCGCACTCAAGCTGAAAGAAATCTCCTACATTCACGCGGAAGGCTATCCTGCCGGCGAGATGAAGCATGGGCCAAACGCGCTCATCGATGAGACACTGCCGAGTGTCGTGATCGTCACCCGGGATGAAGCTGATCCGGCCTCTGTCCAGCGGTATGAAAAGACGTTGTCCAATATCCAGGAAGTCACTGCCCGCTCGGGTAAAGTGATTGCTGTTGCGACTGCCGGCGACGATCGCATCGCGCAACTGGTCGACCACGTCATTTACATTCCGCCCGCGCCTGAACTACTGGCCCCGGTACTCGAAACCGTGCCGCTCCAGTTGCTGGCTTATCACATCGCGGTTCGGCGTGGCTGCGATGTCGACCAGCCGCGCAACCTGGCGAAGTCGGTAACGGTCGAGTAAAAGAGCCAGTGGCAAGCTGTCTTATTGCCCCAAACGAAACCGCAAACGAAACGAGGACGGATGGTCCAGCGTCAGCTTTACACAGCCAGAGTCGAAAAGAAGCTTCTCCTTTCTGAGCCAATGAAATGCTTCCACATGGAGTTTTCTGTGGAGGGCCTGCATGAATTTCCATTTGTCGCCGGCCAGTTCATCTCTGCCGTCGCAGAAGACAGCAATGGAAAGACCCAGACCCGCGCCTATTCCATCGCCTCGGCGCCGCGTGCCAACCAGTTCGACCTGTGCCTGAATCGCGTTGAAGGCGGCTTTTTCTCGAATCTAATCTGCGATCTTGAAGTTGGCCAGACCATGCAGTTTCACGGGCCGCACGGCCTCTTCACCCTGCGCACGCCGTTGACCGACGGCATCATGATCGCGACTGGTACAGGCATCGCTCCCATGCGCGGTTTCGTCGAACATCTGTTTCCCGACAACGGGCCTGACCGCAGCGAGGGCCGCCATTTCTGGCTGGTCTACGGTACACGCCATGCGACCGAACTCTACTACCGGCATTACTTTGAGAAGGTTGCCGCCGAACATCACAACTTTCATTTCGCCGCGACTCTCAGCCGCCCGCATGATGATTGGGAAGGCCCCCGCGGCTACGTCCAGGAACTTGTAGCAAAAATCGCAGAGGAACATGCGCACAAGCATCTACATGGTGAGCTACCCGGCCCGTCTGCCCCGGACGGTTTCAATATCCATGCCTATATCTGTGGACTGAATGACATGGTGAGCGCCAACCGCGATCGCCTGAAGGAACTGGGCTGGGAGCGCAAGCAGATCATCTTTGAACGCTACGATTAGCGTCCCGGTCTTTACGCCCTTGTCATGCCCGCCAGAGCGAGCGGAGTGGAGTGATCTGCACTCATGAAGCTCAAGACTCTGCAGTACTTCGAATTCACACGAGATACCAGCGACCAATCTGACCAGGAAAAGGACGCCAGCAGGCGTCCCTTTTTTTAAGCAACAGCAGCAGTTTCTTACTGGATAGGCTGACCATTGACCGTCAGCTGCTTCAGTGTTTCCGCATCCTGCGCCTTGATCGCATCCGGAAGCGGAGCATAGTTGAGTGAGCTGGCAGTCGCCTGACCATCGCCCACGACGTACTGCACAAACTGCTTCAAAGCCGTACGCTTTGCTTTGTCTGTGCCATCCTTCGGAATGATGAAGAAGGTCAGCCCCGAGATCGGATAGGCATCTGTCGCACCGGCCGGCGGGTTTACGATCGGCGTACGAACATCCTTTGCCAGGTCAGGCGCAAAGCTTGCAATCGCAGCCGAAGCACTGGCGGTCGACGGCGTCACAAAGCTGCCACCCTGGTTCTTGATCGCCGCGACCGGCAGGTTGTTCTGCAGCGCATAGGTCAGATCGACATAACCGATAGCGCCGGGCGACTGGCGCACCTGGCCGGTTACGCCTTCACTACCCTTGCCGCCATTACCGGTCGGCCAGCTCACCTGCGAGCCCTTGCCTACCTTGGTCTTCCAGTCGTCGCTCACCGCCGTCAGGTACGTGGTCAGAATGTTGCTGGTGCCACTGCCTTCTGCGCGATGGACGACCAGTACGTTCGCCTTGGGCAGATCGACGCCCGGGTTGTCGGCCTTGATCTTCGGATCCTGCCAGGTCTTGATCGTGCCGAGGAAAATCCCACTCAGCGTCGCCGGCGAAAGCTTTACCGGCGTCTTCAGCGTCGGCAGATTGTAGATGATGGCGACCGGGCCAGCGGACTCGGGGATCTGCAGAACAGGCGGCATGCCGGTCATCTTGTCATCGGCAAGAGGCGCATCCGACGCGCCGAAATCCACCGTACCCTGCTTCACAGCCTGGATACCGCCGCCGCTGCCGATCGACTGATAGTTGATCTGCACATTCGGGTTTTTTGTCTGGAAGTCTGCCGTCCATCGCGTCATCACCGGGTACACAAATGTGCTGCCCGCACCCACCAGGGTGACATTGTTGCTGGGAGTAGAGCCCGAATGACAGCCAGTTATTCCGGCGATTGCAACCGCGGCCAGACTGCAAACTGCAAAGCCGGCCGCCACACAGGCCGTTGGCAAAGATGCCGTCTTATTCTTTGTGATTTTCAATGAAGTCCTCCACACATATTCTGGCAGACTGGTTCGCAAAAAGACGCAGGTCTGCTTTCACATTCATCAGAGTTTCATCAACGCCAATCTGCCTGCCGATGGCAACGGCAGCTGCCCCTCCGTCCTCTAAATGAGGGCATTGCAAAGAAAGGCAGGCAGTTCATGAGCAACACTCTTAACGGTAAAAAAATAGTGATTTTGGCGACAGATGGCTTCGAACAGGTGGAGTTGACCGATCCCAAGAAGAACCTCGAAGATGCGGGCGCAACGGTTGAAGTAGTTTCAATCAAGGCCGGCGAGATCAAGGGGTGGGACAAGACTGACTGGGGCAAGAGCGTCAAGGTTGACAAGACACTCGATCAGGCGAAGGCCGGCGACTACGACGTTCTCGTACTTCCCGGCGGCCAGATCAATCCGGATAAGCTGCGCGTTGAAGAGCAGGCCGTCGCCTTCGTCAAGGAGTTCGCGCAGTCAGGCAAACCGGTCGCCGCGATCTGCCACGGTCCGTGGGTACTAATCGAAGCGGGCGTGGTCAAAGGTAAGACCATGACCTCCTGGCCATCCGTCAAGACAGACCTGAAGAACGCCGGAGCGAACTGGGTTGATAAGGAAGTCGTGCAGGACGGAAACATAATCACCAGCCGCAAGCCGGAAGACATCCCGGCATTCAGCAAGAAGATCATCGAAGTTGCATCACACGGTCAGCGACTGAAAGCGGCATCCTGATCTTTATCTACGTCGGTAACAATGAAAGGGCGCCTTCCTGGCGCCCCTTCATTGTTTGAAGAACCGCTCAGGCGCCGTAGGATCGGGCCCACTCCAGAATGCTCCGCACCGCCACGCCCGTCGGGCCGCTCGCCATCCATGGCTTGGCTTTGTCGATCCAGGCAACACCCGCGATATCCAGGTGTACCCATGGAGTGTCTTCCGCAAACTCCTTCAGGAACATTGCAGCATTGATCGCCCCACCCCACCGGCCGTCGCCAGTGTTCATGATGTCGGCAATGCTTGACTTGATGTGATCGCGATAGTCTTCTTCGACCGGCAGACGCCAGAAACGTTCACCCGAAACTTCAAGTCCACTGGCAAATTGCGCATACGTTTCATCATCGTTGGAGAAGACACCGGCATTAATCAGCCCAAGCGCCACGACGACGGCGCCGGTCAGCGTCGCGGCATCGATCAGGTGGGTCGCTCCCAGGTTCTTCGCGTAGGTGATGCCGTCGGCCAGAACCATGCGGCCTTCAGCGTCCGTATTCATCACTTCAATCGTTTTACCCGACATCGCCGTCTGTATATCGCCCGGCTTCTGTGCTGTTCCTGAAGGCATATTCTCCGCAGCGCAGACCACGCAGATGACCTTCACGTTCGGCTTGAGCGCGGCGATCGCCTGCATGGCACCGAGCATCGCGGCGCCGCCCGCCATGTCGTACTTCATCTTCTCCATACCATCAGCCGGCTTGATCGAAATGCCGCCCGTGTCGAAGGTGATCCCTTTGCCGACCAATCCCATCACCGGGCCGCCGGGCTTATAGTTCTCCGGCTCATAGGTCAGCACGATCAGTGCCGGCGGTTCGGCCGATCCTTGTGACACGCCCCAGAACGAACGCATCTTCAGCTCGTGCAGCTTCTCCGCCCCGTAGACTTCGGCCTTCAATCCTGCGGTCTTTGCCATCTCTGCTGCGCGCCGGCCCAGGACCGTAGGCGTCAGCACATTCCCCGGCTCATTGACCAGCGATCGCGCGAAATTCTGTGCGTCGGCGACAATGATGCCTTCCTGCACCCCGGCCTCAATCAGAGCGCTGTCCATTCCGTTTCCTGCCAGGATATTCACTGTTGTCAGCGTCCGGTCGACGCGGTCAGACTTGTACGTATCCGAGTCGAAGTTGCCTAGCACAGCGCCTTCTGCCAGTGCACGGCCAGTCTGCCTCGCATCGAGATCTGCAGAAGTTGGGAATACCAGCGTTGCTTCACGGATTCTGCGCGGCTTGGCGAAGCGCACTGCTGTGCCGGCAGCCTTGCGCAATTCGTGCACCGTCGCCTTCTTCCTGCCCGGAGCAGCCAGGCCGACAATCAGCAGCCGTTTTGCCGCCAGTCCTTCCGGGTTGTGCAAAAGCAGCGTCTCACAACTCATCGCCGTAAACTCGCCTGAATCAAACGCCCTGGCAGTAGCAGTCTTCAGTGCAGGATCGGAATGCACAAGCTCGATTACTGCCTTGGCATCAGGCACCTTCTTATCTGCCGTATTGACCGCGAAAACTACCAGCAGTTCTGTCGATGTCGCAGCCACGCCGGCATGTACCAGTTTCGTTTCCATTCCTTCAAGTACTCCTTCAAAAGTTGCGTGGAATTGTGTTCTGCCTGCGCCCGAAAGCAGGTTATTCCATCGCTCTGCGCTGACTTCGGACAATGGCAGCCTTTGCTTCGAGATCAGCTTCACGCCGTCGCACTGTCTCACGCTTGTCCCAGTCCTGTTTGCCCTTGGCCACAGCTATCTCACACTTGGCACGACCGCGGCGGAAGTAGATGCGGGTAGGAATCAGCGTGAGACCCTTCTGCTGCGTGGCGTCTAGTAGTTTCAGCACCTCAGAGCGGTGCAGCAGCAGTTTGCGCGTGCGCAGAGACTCGTGGTTCTCCGTATTGCCATGCGAATATGGACCAATATGAGCATTCAGCAGGAAGGCCTCGCCATTCTTGACGATCCCATAGGCGTCGCGCAGATTCGCCTGCCCCTGGCGGATGGACTTCACCTCGGTGCCCTGCAGTGCTATACCGGCCTCGAATTTTTCCATCAGAAAATAATTATGACCCGCCTGGCGATTCACCGCAGCATCGCGCAGACCCGCTGCGACCGGGTCACGAGGCTTATTTTTCTGGGGTCCGGACTGTGTGGGAGTACTTGCGGGGCGGGACATAGACCAGCTAAATCGTAGCATGTAGAAGCGATGCGTTGGATGCGGCTGCTCGTTCGCACGATGCTATAATCACGCCACAGCGACACAGTGACTGCATGGCTTGCCGAGACCAGCGGATGAACTCTCCCGTTCCGTTTCAGGCAAGGATCGCGCCTTGCAGCACCTGACTTTGAGGGGCACTAACTGATTTGCCGTCGGCGGCAGCCGTCGGCCTGGAGTTGCATGAATAGCCGTACCGTGAACCCTACCCTGAGCTGGACCCTCCCTGTCGCTTTGACGTTAGCCGCAATAGCTTTAACCCCGTTTCCCGCGGACGCTTCGAAAAAAGACAAGTCTGCCAAGGCCTATTACAAGGCCGGTGTGAACGCCGAGGCGGCGGAAGACTACATCACCGCGTACGAGGACTACTACAAGGCCTATCAGAAAAATCCTAAAGACCTGTCCTTCAAGACCTCATACGAGCGGATCAAGGTGCAGGCTGCCGGTATCTGCGTGACGCGTGGCGAGAAGCTGCGCGACCAGGGCGACATGAGCGGCGCGCTGGCTGAGTTCATGCGCGCCCTCGAAATCGATCCGACTTACGAACTGGCCCAGCAGGACATCAAGGCGGTCCGCGAGAAGCTCGATAATCCCGCAGGCAAAGGGGAAACCTCGCTCCGGGACCCTAACGGGGACGACAGCCAGATGTCGACGCCGGTTCAACTAAAGCCGGCCTCTGATGAGACACTGCCTGCCGTCCACATGGTCGCTGATTCGAAAGAGGTCTATCAGACCATCGGCAAGATCGCGGGCATCAACGTGCTCTTCGATCCTGATTACAACTCCAAACGAATCACTGTCGACCTGCAGAATGTCACCCTGCTCGATGCCCTGCACATCGTTGGTCTGGGTTCAAAGACCTTCTGGCATGCAGTCACGCCCAACACCATCTTCGTTGCCGCCGACACGCGGGCCAAGCGCACAGAGCTGGAAGAGCAGGCCGTCCAGACCTTCTATCTTTCCAACGTCGCCCAGCAGAACGATCTGAACGACATCCAGACTGCTATCCGACAATTGATGAGCAACTCCAAGCTCTACGCCTTGACGAGCCAGAATGCCATCGTGATGCGCGCTACGCCGGACGAACTACTGCTTGCCCAGCGCATCATCTCGGACCTCGACAAGGCCCGTCCGGAGGTGATCGTCGATGTCGCAGTACTTGAGGTCAGCCGGACGACCGAACATAACATCGGTATGTCTCTGCCGCAGTCATTCGGACTGACGCTGCAGGCGAATACCACGACAACGGGCGCTACCACTACATCGACCAGCACGAGCACAGCCGACGGCACGACGACGCCATCGACCACCGGCAGTGGTGTCACGTTGAACCAGCTCGGCAGTCTGAGCGCCAGCAACTTCGGCGTCACCCTGGGCCAGGCCACTGCTAACCTGCTCTACAGCGACACTGATACCAAGGTGCTCCAAAATCCCAGGATTCGCGCCACCGACGGTCAGAAGGCTGATCTGAAGATCGGTTCGAAGATCCCGGTCGCAACCGGTTCCTACCAGACCGGCGCCGCCACCGCGGTCGTCAGTTCACTCGTTAATACGCAGTTCCAATATCTTGACGTCGGTGTCGAGGTCGAAATCACGCCGACTGTGCACTACGATCACGACGTCTCGCTGAAAATGAAGATCGTTGTCTCGCAAACCAATGGTGTCGAAACTATCAGTGGTGTCAGCGAACCGATCATCACGCAGCGCACGGCGGAACAGACCATCCGCCTCAAGGACGGCGAGCCCAGTATCCTGAACGGCATCCTCACTCAGCAGACCTCGAACTCGATCTCCGGCACGCCCGGACTGGGCGAACTGCCACTTCTCAAGTACCTGTTCAGTTCGAATGACAAGATCACCTCCAAGGACGAGATCGTTTTCATCGTGACGCCGCACGTCGTTCGCGGCACACAGTTGACGTCAGACAACCTGCAGGAGATTGACACCGGCACGGGGCAGAATGTGGAAGTCCGTCGCATTGCAACTATCCCTGTCAAGGTTCCCGCTGCTGCCGCGGACAAGATGATTCCGTCCAGCGGCCCGACCCAGTCAGGCGCGCAGATTCCACAGGCAGGGGCTGCTCCGCCACCGCCGCCAACTGGCAGTACCCCGCAGGCTGCGGCTGACCTTGAGCATGATGCTGTGAGCCCTAACGCCATCAGCAACCAGCCGCCCATCCGGTTGCAGGTGATTACGCCGCCGACCATGCCGCGCGTCGGCAACAGCTTCCAGGTCGCAGTCAAGCTGAACGGCGGCAAGGACGTCTATTCTGTGCCTATGCAGGTTACGTATGACCCTGCCAAACTGACGTTCATCAATTCCGACACCGGCACATTCCTCGCAAACGATGGCCAGGCGGTCGCCATGGTTCATCGCGATGACGCGGACAAGGGGAACGTCACTCTTTCTATTTCGCGTCCACCCGGCGTGGCAGGCATCTCCGGTGATGGTTCGCTCTGCGTGCTGACGTTCCAGGCCAAGGCTGCCGGCGACAGCATCATCAACGTTGTGAAGGCGAACCCGAGGGACAGCAAACAGCAACCGATCCCGGTGAATATGTCGGGCGCCATCATGCATGTGACGCAGTAGGTGCACCGTGATGCAGTCTCGTCCTTGCGCCAGTCCAAATCGAAAGCAGTTGCACTCCGCTGCCGGCCTTACCCTGGTCGAACTGATCGTGACGGTTGCGATCCTGGCCATTCTTGCCTCAGCCGCCATTCCTATTGCCCGTTTCCAGGTAAAGCGGACGAAAGAACGCCAGCTGCGTTATGACCTGTGGCAGATGCGCGACGCCATCGACAAATACAAGGATGCTGCAGACAAAGGCGCGATTTCGATGACCAAGGTCGACAGCATGAACTACCCACCCGACCTGGACACGCTGGTCACTGGCGTCGACGTGCAGGGCAAGAAGCTTAAG
Organism: Acidobacteriaceae bacterium; assembly: GCA_963692885.1. GTDB lineage: Bacteria > Acidobacteriota > Terriglobia > Terriglobales > Acidobacteriaceae. The sequence continues at coordinate 2,879,282 of OY843586.1, read as the reverse complement.
TTTCTTCGCAAGATTCCTGTCGACCCCATGACCGGCCAGGCCGAATGGGGCGAGCGCTCCATGCAGGATGAAGCGACAAGCACGTCGTGGGGCGGCCAGAACGTCTTCGATGTGTACTCAAAGTCGACTGGCACTGCACTCGACGGAACCAAGTATGTGGACTGGTAGAGCTTCTCTATGCGCTTGACCGCAAAACAATCCGGCACCCGTACGGCTGACGCTCAGGCACGCCCAGGTGAGTGCCTCCGCAATGTTCCTCGCCAGGCCGACCTGCGAGGGGGTAGCGCTGACGCCACATTGCCAGCCAACGGCTTTACGCTGGTCGAACTGATGGTCGTCATGCTGATTATCGCAGTACTCGCTGCCATCGCGATCCCAAGCTACCTGGCGTCGGTCAAAGCTGCGCGGGAAGCAGTCCTCAAAGAGGACCTCCACGTCATCCGTGCCGCGATCGATTCCTACACCATGGACAAGTCGAAGGCCCCGCAGGCTCTCGACGATCTGGTCACCTCAGGCTACCTGCGCGAGATACCGAAAGATCCAATGACCCGCGCCAATGACACCTGGGTTCCGAGTACCGACAGTGCCTATACCGATATCAATGAGACCGATCCCGGCATGACCGACGTGCACAGCGGTTCGGCTGAAACAGGCAGCGACGGCCAGCCCTACTCCAGTTGGTAAGTCCGGCCATTCCTTGACCGACTAATTACATTTGTCATCTCGACTGGGGCGCAGAGATCGGTGTCTTCCAGCGCGCCGAGATCTGTCTTCCTGAGCGAAGTCGAAGGACCTGCGTTTCCGACGCCCGCCACCAATCCAGAACTCGTAGTGCGGCTCACCCAGCTTCTACCGATCGTCATGCCGACCGAAGAGGGATGTCCATCTCGCCAGCCGTGCCACCACGCCGCACCAGTCGGTACCGGCGCAATGCGCATTCCGCCGTGCGCGCAGTACTAAATCTGCAACGCCCGCATTGCGACCCACAGCTCCTTGATTCCAAGGCCCGACTTCGCAGAACAAAGCAGAATTTCGTCGATCCCCAGCCCGCTCTTGAGCGCCGCAGCTGCTTTGGTCTTTTCATTACCGGAGAGTTTATCCGCCTTGGTGCCAACTACCAGCAGAGAGCGCTGGATGCCGCGAAGATACCCTATCAACTGCGCATCGCTTTCCTGAGGTGGGATCTTCGCATCCACCAGGCAGACACACAGTGCCAACTGCTCACGGTCGGCAAGATAGGGCTCGATGAACTTGGGCCATTCAGCCGAAATCGACTTTGAGATTTTTGCGTAACCATAGCCCGGCAGGTCAGCGAGCATCAGCGTCGGCGGACGATCGGGAGCACCCTCGTGCAAGGCGAAAAAGTTGATGGCCTGGGTACGTCCCGGCGTAGACGAAACATGCGCCTGCTTCGAGCCGACCAGCGCATTCAACAGGCTCGATTTGCCAACGTTCGAGCGACCCAGAAACGCAACCTCCGGCGCCTCCGATTCGGGGAACTGCGCAGCGGAAGTGGCGGACAACAGGAACTGTGGGGTCGGTCGCATGGTCACTTTCAGTCTATAGAAGGAGCTGCAGACAAGAAAAAGGGGCTCGCCAGGAGCCCCTTTTTGGTCGTTTCCGTGCACAAAACAGCGGTTTTGTGGCGATCTGGCGCGGAATATCTACTGGTGTGCGTGGGAGGACTCAGGCAGCGGCGGCCGGACTCCGGCCAGCGCTTCGGGCGTTTCTTCCCGTAGCTCCGGCAGCGGTCCTTCGAGTGCGATCTTCAGCACTTCATCCATCTGCTCGACAAAATGCAGCTTCATGGCAGACTTGAGAGCTGCCGGCAGGTCCGCTACATCCTTCTCATTCTCCTTCGGCAGGATCGCTTCGAAGATGCCGGCGCGGTGAGCCGCCAACAGCTTTTCTTTCAAGCCCCCGATGGGCAGAACCTTGCCGCGCAACGTGATTTCACCTGTCATCGCAATGTCGCGACGGATCGGGATTTTTGCCAGCGCACTTGCAAGCCCCGTCGCAATCGTGATGCCGGCTGATGGACCATCTTTTGGGATGGCGCCTTCGGGCACGTGCACGTGGATATCGACGTTACGGTAGAAGTCCTTCGAGAGGCCAAGATGCTGTGCGCGACTGCGCATGTAGGAGAGCGCGGCCTGGGCCGATTCCTGCATCACGTCGCCAAGCTGCCCAGTCAGCGTCAACTTGCCCTTGCCGTCCAGCACCTGCACTTCGGTCGACAGAATGCTGCCGCCAACCTCTGTCCAAGCAAGGCCGGTGACCAGGCCGATTTCGCTCTTCTCGTGCAGCTGAGAATCGCGGTACTTGGCAATGCCGAGGAACTCGTGGACATTCTCTTCGGTGAGTTCCGCCTTGTGCTTTGCGCCCTGTTCAACAACCTTCCGCGCTGTTTTGCGGCCGATATTTCCCAGTTCACGCTCGAGATTACGGACGCCGGCTTCACGTGTGTACGCACGGATGACTTCAGTCAGTGCGCCGTCAGTGAAGGTGAGGTTTTCAGCAGTGAGACCATTTGCTTCGAGCTGCTTCTTGACCAGGTATTGCTTGGCAATTTCGAGCTTTTCTGTCTCGGTGTAGCCGTGGAGCCGCAGGATTTCCATGCGATCCTGCAGCGGGCCGGGAATGGTATGCAGCACGTTGGCAGTGGCGACGAACAGTACCTGCGACAGATCGTATTCGACGTCGAGGTAGTGGTCCTGGAAGCTGGTGTTCTGCTCCGGATCAAGCACTTCGAGCAGAGCCGATGCCGGATCGCCGCGGAAGTCCGACGCCATCTTGTCCACTTCATCCAGCATGAAGACCGGGTTCTTGGTGCCCGCCTTCTTCATCATCTGAATGATCTGCCCTGGCAGCGCGCCGATGTAGGTGCGGCGATGCCCGCGGATTTCGGCTTCATCGCGGACCCCGCCCAGTGACATGCGGACGAACTTGCGGCCGGTCGCTTTCGCAATCGACATACCGAGCGACGTCTTGCCGACGCCCGGCGGTCCGACGAAGCAAAGGATCGAGCCCTTGGGATTTTTGACCAGCTGGCGGACTGCGAGGAATTCGAGGATGCGCTCCTTGATTTTTTCAAGGCCGTAATGATCTTCGTTCAGGACCTTCTCGGCGACTTCGATACTGCGCGTTTCCTTCGAGCGCTTCTTCCACGGCACGGCGAGCAGCCAGTCGAGATAGTTGCGGGAGACAGTCGACTCGGCAGACATCGGCGGCATGGCTTCGAGCTTCTTCAGCTCCTGCACTGCCTTTTCGAAGACGTCCTTCGGCATGCCCGCCTGTTCGATCTTTTTCTTCAGTTCATCGAACTCGCTTTTTTCCTGCTTGCCCAGTTCCTTCTGGATCGCTTTGATCTTTTCGTTGAGGTAGTACTCTTTCTGCGCCCGCTCCATCTGCCGCTTCACGCGGCTCTGGATACTGCGGTCCATGTTCAGCTTCTCGATCTCGACATCGAGTACATCGGCTACGCGCGCGAGCCGCTCCATGGGATCAAAGACATTCAGCAGTTCCTGCTTCTCTTCGATGGTGAGCTGGAGATTTGCAGCGATGGTGTCGGAGAGCTTTGCCGGCTCGTCCATGCGGACGGCAGCGATCATGGTTTCGTAGTTCAGACTCTGCTGCAGCTTCACGTACTGCTCAAACAGGGAAGTGACCCGCTGCATCAGGGCTTCGGTGTTCGGCGCAACTTCAAGCGATGGCTTGTAGGTTTTCACAGTGGCGACAAAGAAGCCATCCGTGTCGTTCATCTCAGTAGCTTTAGCGCGCTCGATACCTTCAACCAGCACCTTGATATTGCCGTCCGGCATCTTTACGCTCTGCACGATATTGCCAATGGTGCCGACGGGATAGATGTCGTCGGCCTTGGGCTCATCGATGCTGGCATCATGCTGCGTCGCCAGAAATATTTTGCGGTCGCCGGTAAGTGCTTCTTCGAGGGCGCGCACGCTTGATTCCCGCCCGACGACGAATGGCGTCATCATGTAAGGGAAAATGACCATGTCCCGAATGGGCATCATGGGCAGTTTACGGACGTCGTTATTCTTTTCTTTTGGTTCTTTAGTCTGACTCACGCGAATCCCTTCCGCATCTTGCTCCTTGCACTTACGAGTGCAAAGAAAGAAGAGCACCAGTTGCATCGAATCTGCTCAGCCAAGAACAGCTTCGATTGCCAGGCGGCGCTCCTGATCCATTAGACAACGATTAGCGCCTTTCGGATTCGGTGCTAACCAGCCTTCTCGAGCAATGTCACTGACAGGTCACGCTTTTGCACCATTTCTGCCGTGATATCCAAGTCTTTTATCTTTTTATTGCTCGGCAGATGGTACATCAGGTCGAGCATCAGTTCTTCCAGGATCATTCTCAATCCGCGTGCGCCAACCTTGCGTGCCAGTGCTTCGCGGGCCACGGCGACGGATGCCGCTGCGTCGAAGCGCAGGTGCACGCCCTCATACTCGAAGAGACGCTGATACTGCTTTAGGATCGCGTTGCGTGGCTTGGTGAGAATCTCGACCAAGGCAACTTCGTCGAGTTCGTCCAGGATGCCGATCACTGGCAGACGTCCGACGAACTCCGGAATCAGGCCGAACTTGATCAGGTCCTGCGGCTCGGCTTTGCGCAGCAGCTCATTGTCACGCTGAGCCGGCAGCACTTCTTCTTCAGCCTTGGATTTGTCGATAGCCTTGAAGCCCAATGCTTTCTTGCCAACACGCCGGCCCACAATCCGTTCCAGTCCGACGAACGCGCCCCCGCAGATAAAGAGGATGTTGGTCGTATCGACCGGAGTAAATTCCTGGTGCGGATGTTTGCGTCCACCCTGCGGCGGAACGTTGGCAACCGTACCTTCGAGAATCTTCAGCAGGGCCTGCTGGACACCTTCGCCGGATACATCGCGGGTGATCGAAGGGTTTTCATCCTTGCGGCCGATCTTGTCGATTTCGTCGATGTAGATGATCCCGGTCTGGCAGCGAGCCACGTCGCCGTCCGCGGCCTGCAGCAGTTTCAGAATGATGTTTTCAACGTCCTCGCCGACATACCCGGCTTCGGTGAGCGTGGTTGCATCGACGATGGCAAAGGGCACATCCAGCATCTTTGCGAGTGTGTGTGCAAGCAGGGTTTTGCCGCTGCCTGTTGGTCCCACCAGCAGGATGTTCGACTTCGACAGCTCCACATCCGTGCCGCGTGTACGGTTCATCTGGATGCGTTTGTAGTGGTTGTAGACGGCCACAGCCAGCTTCTTCTTGGTCGTGTCCTGACCGATGACGTACTCGTCCAGGAACGCTTTCACTTCCTGCGGCTTGGGAAGGTGCGCCGGCGCTGCTCCTGTCTGCGTCTCTCCCCGATCGTCCTCGAGGATGGAATTGCAGACTGCGACGCACTCATCGCAGATATATGCGCGAGGGTAGTCGCTGGGTGAGGAGATGAGCTTGGCGACAGCATCCTGAGACTTGTGGCAGAACGAACAACGTAGTGTTTCGTCGGATCCCGTGCGCGTTTTCATGCAAACTCCTCAGTCACTGCACCGCTCTCAGGTACGAGGGCGGTCAATGATTTCGTCAATAATGCCGTACTCTTTCGCCTGGTTGGCATTCATGATGAAATCGCGTTCTACATCTCGCTCGATGCGTTCAAGCGATTGGCCCGTGTGCTTCGACATCAGTTTGTTCGTAATCTCGCGTATGCGAAGGATCTCGCGTGCGTGAATATCAATGTCTGTCGCCTGGCCGGAAAGTCCGCCCATGGATGGCTGGTGAATCAGGATGCGGGAGTTCGGCAGGGCGAAACGCTTCCCGGCTGTACCCGACATCAATAGAAAGGCGCCCATACTGGCTGCCTGCCCGATGCAATACGTCACAACGTCGTTCTTGATGAACTGCATCGTGTCATAGATCGCGAGCCCGGCCGTGATGGAACCGCCCGGCGAGTTGATGTACAGCTGGATATCTTTTTCCGGATCGTCCCCGGAAAGAAAAAGCATTTGCGCGATGATCAGGTTCGCGATCATGTCATCGATCGGCGTTCCCAGGAAGATGATGTTGTCGCGCAGCAGACGGGAGTAAATGTCGTAGGCGCGTTCGCCACGACTCGTCTGCTCAATAACCATCGGTACCAGTGCCATGCTTTTCCTTCAGTCACTCTCAGGGACCTTGCGATCCCGGTTGGCAAACAACAGTGGAAGACAACAAACCTGCGTACTACTTCAGTGTAAATCCTTATACGGACTACAGTCGCTCGTACAACAGTGCTCCGGTTTTATCGCGGCGCAGTTGTTCACGGATTCTAGCGATGCTCCCATCCTTCGTCAAACGTGCGCGGAGCTCGTCTACCGGCTCGCGCATCTGGATTGCCAGGATTTCCATCTCTCTATTTACTTCTTCATCCGTTGCATCAATATTCTCGACTTCTGCGATTTTATCCAGTAAAAGCATGCCCTTTACTTCAGCCGCTGCTGCATCATGCTGGGCTGCGCGCAGTCGCTGGAAGTCCAGTTTGCGCATGTCGTCCGGGTTCATACCCTGGGCCGCGAGCGCCCGCAGACCACGGTCCAGTCGTACATCGATCTGTTGCTGGACCAGTGTCTCTGGTACCGGAAAGTTGTACTTCGAGGTAAGAGCTTCCATCAGTTTTTCGCGCGTAGCGGATTCGCCCTGCTGCTTTTTCTGCCCGGAAAGATGCTCACGCAACTTCGTCGTGAAGTCTTCGTAGCTCTCGTAGTCGCCCAGTTCCTTCGCCAGGTCGTCGTTCAGTTCCGGCTGGTTCTTCTTCTTGATGGCCTTGACATTCACGTCGTAGGCGACGGTTTTACCAGCCAGCCGCGGCTCGCCAAATTCTGCAGGATAGGTGACTTCAAACTTCAGCTCCTGGCCGACATTCGCGCCGCGCAGCACATTGTTGAAGGCCTCGAGTGTATTCTTGCCGCCCACTTCAAGATCGACATCTTCGGCTTCGAGCGGCTCATCAAGCTTCGGGGCTTCCGTCTCACCTTCAGATGGCTGCATCGCGCCTTTGAAGCTGATCTGCGCCCAGTCGCCGTCAACCAGCGGACGCTCTTCTTCTACTGTTTCCATGGTGGAACGCGAATCGCGAGCCCGTTCCAGTTCTGCCTGGAACTCTTCTTCCGACAGGTTTGTGTCCGGCTTTTCGACCTTGACATCCTGGTAGCCGTCGACCGAGATCTCGGGCAGCACTTCAAAGACTGCTTTGAAGTAAAGCGGCTGACCATCTTCCATCCGCATGTCGACAACCTGCGGCTGGGAGACAGGCTTGAGGGCCTGCGCTTCGATTGCCTCGCGGAAGGGGACTGGCATTACCTGCTCCAGGACATCCTGGCGCAGTGACTCGCCGAAGCGCGAACGGATCAGCGACTCTGGCACTTTACCCGCGCGGAAGCCGGGAATGCGCGCCTGGCTCTGGTAGCGCTTCGTGATCTTCTTGAAGGCCTTGGACACGGTGTCGGCGTCGATCGTGACTTCGACCTCCCGCGTGCACTCCGGGTTCAGGGCCGGACCGTGATTGTGGCCTTCATGGTTGTGGCCAGCGTGGTCATGACCATCGTGAGTGTGGCCTTCGTGGCTGTGTTCGATTGCCTGCGTGTCTGCAGCAGGAGATTCAGTGGAGGAAGCAGCGGTTTCTACGGTCTCAGTACTCAACGGAATGCCTTCCAAAATTGTTTGATCGCTCATGCGTTGTTCAGGGAGTGCAATAGAACATTCTCGGAAAGCATGTGGCCCTGGGCTCAGTATCCAGGTTGGCCTTCTCTTGGCGAAAAGACAGCCCGGAACCTCACTTCGTTCTACACCACTTCCGAAATGCTCACGCTATGCGGGGCAGGACATCGCAGGACAGCGCCCGGAGCATCTCCAAAATCACACGAGCGGCTCTCTGATCATGTTATGTGGCTTTAGGTAGGGGGTCAAACGGCCTGCATCGATTCACAAACCTTGACTTCACACCGTAGTGCAAACCTCAGGCTGCTGAACGTTCCATGGCGAGTGGTGCACGCACATGGGGCACAAACTGATCATCTGCCGCGCCGCAGCGCGCAAAGTTCGCCCGCGCCATGGTAAGGCTCAGTGCGCCATTGACGGTGCCGCGCACGACGTCGGCATCTTCGTCGTCCTGGCCATCGTCCTGCCACCAGCAGACCGGACACAGTACGTTGGCATCAGGCTGATCGAGGGTCAGGAAACCGCAGCACATGCAGCGAGAGCGTTCGGTCGGCATGCTAGATCAGACGCCATCTCAAATTGAAAGTTGCAGAAGTTTTCCCGCCTCGCCCGGCTCGCGTAATGAGAAGGGCCGATCCGCGCGGGATCGGCCCTTCACTGAAGCCATCTATTAACTAGAGGACGGCTCACTTATTTGGCGTGAACAACTCCAGCCGCACATGCCACTGTGTGGAATGACCTGGTTTCAGGGTGACCATTCCTGTGTCCATGCCTTTCCACTCTTTGCCGAATGGGTCAGCAAAGTTGTACTGCTCCTCAATCGCCACTGTCTGCTTGGTTGGCGGAGCGTAGACCTGTACCGTTTTGATCTCCGGTGACAGCCCGACGATGTTCATGCCATAGTTCGCCTTCGGATCGGTAAGCTTCACTTCCACCTTGCCATCTGTGCGGGTCAAGTCGGAAAAGTTGTCGTCCAGGAAGTGATCGCCAAGCGCTACGCCGCCGGGAGCAGTGTAGTCATAGATTGTCCCCTTCACCGGCGTGAGTTTTCCGGTGGGGAAGACGTCGTCATAGTTATTGACCTGGGCCAGCTTACTGCCGGGGATTTCCAGTCTCACCTGCGTCCGGTCGCCACTCGGAATGGCGAAGTAGGGGTGCCAGCCGATCGCCATCGGTTCGGGTTCGTCGCCGATGTTCTTGGCTGTGATCGTGACGTCGACCGCGTCGCCCTGCAGTTTGATCTTGAAGAGTACGTCGGTCTTTGAAAGCCACCTGCCGCCAAAATCGCCGCCATGGATAACAGCGGTCAGCGTCTGACCGTCTTCCGAATCGACCGTCGTCACATCCTGGGCTTTCGCCGCCAGGATGAGTCCGTGGATTGCGTGCTTCTGCGCACCCGGTTTTTTGCCTGCCCAGTTGGCGGGAAGGTTCAGCGTGTGGCCCTGCCACTCGGTCTCGACTGTGCTGCCGTCAGCGGAAAGCTTGCCGATGATGCGGTTCGGATAAGGCAGCAGGAATGCACCGCCAAGCGAAGTGCTGTTGCTCCCGTTCATATCGCCGGGGCCACCGTTCAATTTGGCTGCGGCTTCGTCGAGCGAGGGCGAGAAGAACAGGTTGGTGACACCCTTGCCGGGGAGATTGGCGGTGACCTGGAACATGTTCATGCCGCGTCCGGGAAGAATGGTTGCTGACAGGAACTCCGGCTTGGTGCCATTGCTGGTGGCGCTGCGCTTGAGGACGACGACGTCTTCGCCACCGATCTTCGGGGCCGCGGTCGATGCAGAACCGTTTTCAGCGGCGGGCGTCGCTGGACTGTTCGCCGGTTTGCATCCCGCTGCAAAGAGCAGGGAAGTGGCCAGGGCTGCAAGGGGAATACGCTTACTTCTGCTGAACTCGATCATGGTTTCGGTGGGTTCCTTTTGCTGGTCTTGGATTTCACATCCACGGGCAGTTGGATGCCGGGCGTCGAAGCGAACCCATTCTACGCCGCTACGCGTTTCGCTCGTCTACAGGCACGGCTGACGTCGACCCAGGCCCTGGACGCGCGACTTGCTTCACCTGGTAGTTGCCGCGCGTTTCTCAAGGACCGGGCCGCAGCTTAGAATCATCGCGTGCCTCCATCCATAAAGCGGGACGCGCCGCGCGTGCAGCCTGCCACACTCAATCTGCTCCGTGATCACACGGAACGGCTGATCGCCTGCGAGCGCTGCCCACGCCTGAGGGCGTATTGCACTGCCATTGCGGACACCAAGCGCCGTGCGTATCTCGATCACACGTACTGGGGAAAGCCTGTTCCGTCTTTCGGCGATCCGGCTGCTCGTCTCCTTATCCTGGGACTGGCGCCCGGCGCTCATGGTTCGAACCGGACGGGGCGTCCGTTTACCGGCGACGGCTCCGGTAGCTTTCTGTACCCGGTGCTCTACGAGGCAGGCTTTGCCTCGCAACCGGAAGCTGTTTCCGCAGACGATGGCCTGCGTCTTCACGATGCCTGGATCACCTCAGTGGTTCGCTGCGCGCCGCCGGACAACAAGCCGTCCATTGAAGAGCAGCGCAACTGCGCGCCGTGGCTGGATGAAGAACTCGCCCTGCTCGAAAATCTGCAGGTCGTCCTCTGCCTGGGGCGCATTGCATGGGATGGTTTTCGCGCCCATCTGCATCGCACGCGGCCATCTGCGACCAGGACGAGCTATACCTTTAGTCACGGAGCCGAATACAGGCTGCCTGACGGTCGCACGCTGATCGGCAGTTATCATCCCTCGCTACAGAATACGAATACGGGTCGACTGACACGCGCCATGTTTCTGGGCATCTTCCAGCGGGCTCGCGCTGCCATGGAAGAACGCACGAAAGCTGATAAAACGACCAGGTGAAAGTCGAGGCACGCTGCCCAGGGTTTGACATGCATCTCGCGCGCTATTCCGCGGCATCCTCTTAGCTGCAAGGTGACAGCAGATGTTGATCGACGTAGTCGTTATTGTGCTTGTTCTGCTCCTGATAGGAGCGTTTCCTGCCTGGCCTCACAGTCGGAACTGGGGATATGGGCCTTCAGGAGGCATTGGCGTGATCGTGGCCATCCTGATTATTCTGCTGATGCTTCACGTCGTTTGACGCGCGTCGCGGCGAAGGCATGTGGAGCGGGAGACCGGGATCGAACCGGCGACATCCAGCTTGGGAAGCTGGCGTTCTACCACTGAACTACTCCCGCGCAGTGCTCCGATTATAAATCAGCGACGCGTCTGCTCATGGAGAGGAGACCTGCGGCACTCCGTCAGTCGGCATAGCTGGCATTACCATGAGACAAGACGTATGAGCATCCCAGCCATCCTGCCTGCTGCCGCAGAACCCAAGGAGCCAGCCTCCTTCCGTCGCGACTACCTGGGTGACCTGTACCTGTACGACTGGACGCAGTTTTCCTGGCGCGTGCCGCTCATGTGTCTCGCGGCTATTGCGCTATGTCTTGGGATTGGCATAAGCGTGGGGCATCCTGGTGCCGGCATGATCGCAGCGGGCGGTGCAGTGACCGTCGGCTTTGGCGCCATGCATGATATTGACGGTTCACGTTTCGTGCCGATGATCGGCGCCGCGATCGGCATGGCACTGTCGACGCTGGTTGGCATGGTCGCCGGCCACCAGAATTATTTTCTGCTGATGAACTGTGCGATCTGGGGCTTTGGGTATGGTCTACTCACAACTCGCGCTTCGGGCGTGAGCTGGGTTGGTCAGCAGTGCGTCGTCACTATGCTGGTTGCCTCTGCTTTTCCTTTCGGCTGGCGGCAGGCTGCCATACGCGCTTCGCTTGTTCTGGCCGGGGGTGCAATCCAGATCCTGTTCACGAGTATTCAACTTCGCGTGCTTCGCGGTCTTCGTGCGGACGTCTACTCCTTCATCTGCAGTTCGCTGGCGGAAAAGAAAGCATTCCGAGAGAGCATGGCGGCCAGTTTTCGCAGCGCGCTGGCAGAGGACGCACCGGCAAATCCTGTCTTTCAGTTCGGACTACGCGTGGCAGTCGTGCTCACGCTGAGTGCCGAGATCTACCGCCGGATGCAGATACCCAGCGGTTACTGGATCCCGATGACTGCCCTGCTGGTGCTCAAGCCGGCGTTTAATGAAACCGTCAAACGCGCCGTGGCCCGTATAGCAGGCACACTGGTGGGCGCTGTGCTCACCAGTTACCTGGTCGCTCATCTGCAGCCGTCACCGATTTTGCTGGCGATTCTGATTGTGCTGTTCGCATTTCTCTCGTACGCGCTGGTGAATGTGAACTATGCCCTCTTTACCATGTTCATGACTGCCTACATCGTCTTCCTGCTCGCGCTTGCGAATCTTCCCGGACCTGTCATCGCGCATCGGCGCGCTCTCTGCACGATTACCGGCGGCCTGCTGGCGCTGTTCGTGCATCTGGATGCTGTCCGACGCTGGCGCCGCAAAGCCGGGCACGATAGCAGTATTCCGCTGGCCGCACCCGCCCGTTCCTGATCCGTAACCGTTGCGGATGGATTGAATCCACTCCTAGAATAGAAAACGCCCGGTGAAATAGAGAGCGTGGTTGTACGTGTGGAACTTCGACGTTGCGATCTGCTCGCCGGCGCCGAAAGAAAGTCCGGATCGCGCCTTGAGGTCATGCGGCTGGACCTTGAACTTACCCAGCATGAGGCCTGGTGAGACGAAGTTCTGCGTCCTGCCATCATTTGAACCGCCTTCATAAAATGTGGCGTTGTCCTCGACTTCGGGGATGACCCATTTGCCCAGACGGAACTGCGCGACAGTGTTTGATGCGATCGGCCTGCCTGCCTTGTCGCCGTTGTGAACCGGCAGTGTGCCCGCGATGGTCGAGAAGGCATCGAAATGCCCGAAGCCCTTACCGGCCGAGAGCTGTGGCGTCACGGTAGCATCCGCGGCGCCATTGCTGTAGCTGCCCGTTGGGATGGTGGAAAGCAGCGCTGCACTCACGATGTAGTTGCCGTTCTTTTCATTGCCGGAGAAGATGCGATACTTCGCGAGGAACGACGCATCGCCGAAGCCGTCTTTCGCTTTGCTGTTGTGCTGAAGGTAAGGCGGCATGTAGAAGTCAAACTCTGTGCGCGCGAACGGGATCAGGTTCAGTCCCTTGGTGTCGCCATAGTTCCACGTCTGCGTACGGGCCGGCGCAATCTGGCGCACGAACTCTGCGCGGAAGACCTGGATCAGCATTGGATAGGGCGCAATGACGGGCGTACTCCAACCCGGCTGTTTGGCCTGCGTGGCAGAAGCACGTGCCTGCCAGCTACTGAAGAAATTGTTCTGCGCCTGGGCGGCGAAGTGAGCACAGGGAAGAAGTGCAGCAAAGAGCGCCGTCAGATAGCGGCGCATGCGTAGTTTCATGAGCGAAGAACATCCTCAACAAAGGAGATAAGTGACTGTATGTTCTTACGCGGATTGCAATAAGGAAGCTATCGCCCAGGTGGACGAAGCTACCATCCATCCCCGGGTGGAGCGCTACTGGATCTGCTCATGACGATAGCTTCCATTCGTCAGCGCGCGCAGGATCTCAGTGATGTGCGAGGGGCCACGCGTTTCAAGCGTGATGTCAATCACAGTGTCGCCCAGGTTGACGCCGTAGTAGGCGCGGCTATGCAATGTCTCGACTATGTTGGCGCCGTTTTCGGCGAGGACCCGCGTCAGCTGGTGCAGTGCACCAGGCCGGTCCGAAAGATGTACACGGACACGTACACGCCTGCCGTCTTTCACGAGACCGCGCTCGATGATACGTGCGAGCAAAGTGACATCGATGTTGCCGCCGCAAACCAGCACTGCTGTTTTCCTGTTCACGAGCGACGTTTTCTTCTGCAGCATGGCAGCGAGAGCAGCCGCACCCGCGCCCTCGGCCAGGGTCTTTTCCTGCTCCAGCAGGATGAGGATTGCCTTGGCTATTTCTTCTTCGTCGACCAGCACAATCTCGTCTACATACTTCTGTATCAGCGGAAGTGTCTTTTCCCCGGCGCGGCGCACAGCGATGCCATCCGCGATGGTTGCTTCAGGGTTCAATGTGACTGGGCGACCTGCTTCGACTGCACGCAGCATGGAGGGGAGACGCTCTGTTTCGACGCCGATGACCCGTATGCCGGGCTTCATCTCTTTCATGGCGCAGGCCACGCCGGCTGCCAGGCCGCCGCCGCCAATGGGGATGACGACGGCTTCGAGATCAGGCTGCTGTTCGAGCATCTCGATGCCCATGGTGCCCTGGCCACAGATCACGGCGGGGTCGTCAAACGGATGGAGAAAGGTCGTGCCCTCTTCGTTGCACCGGCGCTGCGCCTCGGCGTAGGCCTCATCGTAATTGTCGCCATGCAGGATGACATCGGCACCATAGCCGCGTGTAGCCGAAACCTTCACCAGCGGCGTTGCCAGGGGCATGACAATCTGCGCCCGGATGCCGCGCGTCGTCGCGTGAAAAGCCACTGCCTGCGCATGATTGCCGGCGCTGGCTGCAATCACGCCGCGCTGCTTCTCATCTTCGGTCAGCGTGAGGATTTTATTCAGTGCGCCGCGCTCTTTGAAGGCGCCCGTGCGCTGCAGATTGTCCAGCTTCAGATAAATGTCATCGCCTGTCATCTTCGAAAGCGCGGCGGAGTACTGGCAGGGCGATCGATAGATGAAGGGGCGGACGCGTGCATAGGCCGCCTGGATGGTCTCGAGTGAAACATCCAATGAGGCGGTTAGTGTTTGAGCCATACGCCATTGTAGACAGGGCTCGCCAGTGCGCTGTCTACCTTGCGCGGCGCAGGGGCTTGTGGAGTCCTGGTTTAGCGAAGCGGTTTGTCACCGCTGTTCCGCGGGCTTACTTCTATATCGAACCGCGTGTTCCTGGGAAACTCAACCTCGTGGCCGCGCAGAATAAATCGGCGGATCACCGATTTGCCGAGCGCGTAATAAGCGAAACCGGCTGTCACGTTGGCGTTGCGCGCGGCGAGACTCACGACTCGTCCGACAAGACCGAAGCCGCCGCCCGACGTGGCGCCAGTGCCGGCATTACTGCCGTCATCACCCTGGGTGCGTGCCAGCAGGACGGCAAGGGTCAAAGGTGCCAGCAGGCGATTGGGACTGGGACCTGCCTGGGCTTCACCCTCCGAGTTGATGGTCACATTTTCGCCGGGCGTGCTCTCCGCGGCACTCAGTTGACCGAAGATCGCTAGCTGCCGCGCCCTTTGTTCCACTGCACACGTTTCTTCCGGTGCTACAGACACCTGCTTCAGCGCGAAGCGAAGAATGCCCGGGCGCGCAAACATGCGGGCCGGTTTCGCGCGCAGCACCGTGCCACGCAGCTGCGCCCCCTCCGGCAACAATAGCTGGCCTTTGCCGCTGGCGCTGTCCTCTGCGAAGACTGGCTGCGCCAGCACTGCATCCACCGGGTCGCCTGCTCTGGCCGTCTTCGAAGAGATACCTGTGAGCAGCCGGGCGTGCAGAGTGGTGGCCGGCAGCTGATCATCCGGGACCTGCGCGCACGCCGATGGTGAAGCTCCATTTTCTGCAGGAGCGAGTTCCATGCGCTGGTTCAGTTCTGCGTCAAACTGGGTTGCCCGCCAGATGCGCTGCGGGTGATAGGGCAGCTGGTCGAAAACGAACTTCTCCAGTCGATCCTTCCTGCCAGGAGCAATGTACGTATCGCGCGCCCGCTGCAGACGCTCCCGCGCCTGTTCTTTCGCCATCGCGACGAAGGCCAGTTTCCGCTTCGGGGTTGACCGCATGTGTATCAGGGAGGCGGTACGTTCGCTGGCTGGTGCGCGCATCGTGAGCATGGGTCCGCCGGGCAACTCGACTTTGTCGAAGACGACCTGTGGCATCCTCGTCGGTGTCATGTCGCCGTTCAGCAGCTGCCAGACGCGATCCCTTGCCGGCACTGCTATGGAACCGGCCACGTGACCGGTGATCAATGCTCCAGGTGGCAACACTTCGCGATCGGCAAGGTAAACCGCGTCGAGAAGATGGCCTGTCACAGGAGTGCTAGGCTTTAATCTGGCAGTTCGATCCAGTTGCACCCGCAGGAGGGTACCGACCGGAAGAGCATCGCCCGCAGGCCTGTCGTTTGTGACAGTTTGTGCTACGAGTTGCGCAGCGAGCACCATGCCCACGCCCAAACATGCAGCGGGCCGATATAAACGTACGTACAAGCCCTCTACCTCGATTCCGAGACTAACTGAACCAGGCTTAAGGAAGGATGAAGAGTCGTTCAGAAACAGAAAAGCCCGCTCGAAAGCGGGCCTACTGTTTGTGATGTTGAAACTGACTAAGCCGTGTAGAGCAGCACACCCTCTGACTTCTCTTCGCCCTCGGCCTTGAGGCCGCGGTAGAAGAGCTGGTTGTTCTCGAGATACACCTCGAGGAAGGCCGGACGTTCGGCGATGCCGCCCGCGATGAGTGCCTCGGACAATGGGTCTTCCACGTAGCGCTGGAGAGCGCGACGGAGAGGACGAGCACCGTAGCTGCGGTCGACCAGTGTCTTTTCGAGGATCCACTTCTTCGCATCTTCCGCGACAGAGATGGTGATCGCCTTCTGCACCAGGTTCGCATTGAGCTGCTGGACCAGCAGTTCGAGGATCTGGATCAGGTCGGCATCGGACAGTGACAGGAAGATGATGATCTCATCCAGACGGTTGAGGAACTCCGGATTGAATGTCCTCTTGACCTCACTCTTGACCATCTCTTCGATCTTGTCCATCACCAGGTCTTCGCGATCGGACGAGAAGCCCAGACCCTTGTTCTTCTGCAGGTGCCGCGCGCCGATGTTCGACGTCATGACGATGATCGTATTTTTGAAGTCGACCGTGTTGCCCAGACCATCGGTCAGGTGGCCATCTTCAAAAACCTGCAGCAGGATGTTGAACACATCCGGATGCGCTTTCTCGATTTCGTCGAGCAGGACAACCGAATAAGGCGAACGCTTGACGCGTTCCGTCAGCTGACCGCCTTCCTCGTAACCCACGTAGCCCGGAGGCGAACCGATGAGCTTCGAGACTGAATGCTTCTCCATGAACTCCGACATATCGAAGCGGATAAGTGACTTCTCACTGCCGAAGAGAAATTGCGCCAGAGTGCGCGCCATCTCCGTCTTGCCGACGCCGGTCGGTCCCAGAAACAGGAACGAGCCGATGGGGCGATTTGGAGACTTGAGGCCGGCACGCGAACGCCGGATCGCACGGGCGAGGGCCGAGATGGCCTTCTCCTGCGAGATGACGCGCTTGTGCAGCTCCTGTTCGACACGCAAAAGCTTCTGCGTCTCTTCTTCCTTGATCGAGTTGACCGGCACACCCGTCCAGCGGCTGACCACATCTTCGATATCTGCGCGGCTCACGATACCCGCGGCAGAATCGTCGAGGTGATACTTGTCGCGCAGAGCACGCAGGTTTTCGCGCTCCTTGCGTTCTTCGTCGGAGTAGAAACGGGCCTTCTCGAACTCGTGGTTCGCGATGGCGTTTTCCATCCGGTGCACGATGAACTTGATCCGTTTCTGGACTTCGGTGATCTCTTCCGGCAGGGATGTCTGGCGCAGTTTCACGCGTGCTCCTGCTTCGTCAATCAGATCGATGGCCTTGTCGGGTAAGAAGCGATCCGGAATGTAGCGGTTTGAATGAGAGACTGCGAACTCGATCGAGTCATCGGTATAGCTGACGGCATGAAATTTCTCATAGCGGTCCTTGATGCCCATGATGATCTTGATCGCATCGGCTTCGTTGGGCGGCGGCACTTTCACTGCCTGGAAACGCCGTTCGAGAGAGCGGTCCTTCTCGATCGATTTGCGGTACTCACCGGGTGTGGTGGCGCCGATGCACTGAATCTCGCCACGCGACAGAGCCGGCTTGAGGATGTTCGCTGCATCGAGCGAACCCTCGGCCGATCCAGCGCCAACGAGGGTGTGCAGTTCATCAATGAAGACGATGGAGTTCTGGTTCTCCATCAATTCCTTCATGATGGTCTTGAGCCGCTCTTCAAACTGGCCGCGATACTTGGTGCCGGCCACAATCAGGGAAAGATCGAGCGCGAGAACACGTTTATCTGCCAGGAAGCTCGGAACGTCGCCGTCCGAGATTTTCTGTGCGAGTCCCTCGACGATGGCGGTCTTGCCAACTCCCGGCTCGCCGATCAGTACCGGGTTATTTTTAGTACGGCGGCACAGGATCTGGATGACACGTTCGACTTCCGAGTCGCGTCCGACCAGCGGATCGAGCTGGTTATCTGCCGCAGCCTGGGTCAGGTCGCGGGAGAACTCAGCCAGCAGGCTGGACTCCCGATTGCGCTGCTGCGCGGGAGCCTTTTCCTGTGTAGCCCGGGCAAGTTCTTCCCGGATGGCCAGCAGGCGCAGACCGCGCTCGTGCAGAATTTCGGCTGCAAAACACTTTTCTTCACGCAGGAGACCAAGGAGAAGGTGTTCCGTACCAATGTGTTTGTGGGACAGGCGCTCTGCTTCTTCTGCCGCATAGGCGAGCACGCGCTTACATTCATTCGAGAGAGGCAGATCGACAGAAGTGGAGACTTTCTCGCGAATAGTCGTATGTCCTTCGATCTGCTTTCGAATGGACTCAACGGACGCATGCGAGCGTAGGAACCTGTTGGTGAGCGCCTTATCTTCACGCAGAAGTCCAAGCAGCAGGTGCTCCGTTTCAATATACGGAGAGCCAAACTGGCTTGCCTCATACCGCGCAAAGAAGATGACGCGCCGGGCCTTTTCTGTATAGCGTTCGAACATGTTCCCCCTTAAAAGGAGCTACTGCCTATGTCGAAGCAGGCCTTGAAACGGACCTGCCACCTGCGAACGGGAACCTGATCTATGTTTTCACATCTTGTTCATGGATGCCACGCACCCCTGCTTAGACTCAATCCCGCCAAACGGCCACCGCTGAAGCTTTGACCCCATCACTGGGATCATCGGCTCCTCTCCTCCTGTAACCTGCCCGCTTCAAGGCGGACCGTCCTGTGACACTTCGCTGCAAGCTCCTGGTTATGGGTCACCAGGATGGACGTAAGTCCCCTTCTGTGATGAACTTCGCTGATAAGGTCGAACATCGCCTCGGCGTTGCCGCCATCCAGATCGCCGGTAGGTTCATCGGCCAGCAGCAGCCTGGGGCTGGTCACCAGGGCGCGCGCCAATGACACGCGCTGCTGCTCTCCACCTGAAAGTTCGCCGGCACGATGCTGCGCCCGGTCAGCCAGCTTCACTTCGTCCAGCCATTTGGATGCTTCGACTAATGCCTTCTTCTTGGACTCGCCACGCGCCAGAAGGGGTAGCGCCACATTCTCGACAGCCGAAAACTCCGGCAGAAGGTAGTGGAACTGCCACACATAGCCGATTTCGCGATTGCGAAAATCAGAGGACTGCGTGGAAGAAAGGCTGCTCAATGGGATTGCGTCGAAGTATACGTCACCGCTTGTGGGCGTATCAAGCGCGCCGAGGATGTGCAAAAGCGTGCTTTTTCCTGCGCCTGATTGCCCTACGACCGCCAGCATCTCGCCAGCCTCTACCCTGAAGTCCAGTCCGGAGAAGAGCAGCAGGTTGCCGCGCCCGGTTTTATATTCCTTGCGGAGATTTTCGACCCGCAGCAGCGGGTCAGGCGTCGCATCCTCTCTCCGATCGGCCCGCGCCGCTATTGACCCAACTGCCATACCTAGGTCTATCACCTCCGGCACTCAGCAGGGAAGAACGATCAGCATGCCCGGTTGCGGGCAGTTCTCATTTCGGAATTGCGCGGGCGTAGAATACGCAGCAACATCGCATGGCTTCGAGGGATGTAGCTCGACCGGAGACGGCCTCCGGAATGTCCTCCCTGGCGACGAACCGGCTATGGCGTGTTCATGAGGAAGGTGGTTTTCCGATGCAGATATTCCGTCAGGATCTTCGTTACGCCCTGCGGCAATTACGCAGAAATCCCGGTTTTGCGATCGCAGCCGTTCTCACGCTTGCGCTGGGCATCGGCGCGACGACTGCTGTCTTCAGCGTGGCTTATGGCGTACTCATTGATCCCTTTCCGTATAAGGACGTGCATACGCTCGCGACCCCGAGTCTCTGCTCCGCGCGCTGGTCGGAGTGTCACTGGAATGTTTACACGCCGGCACAGGTGAAGGAGATTGCGCAAAGCACGACCATCTTCAGCGGCGTTACGGGATCCACGATCAGTAATGTAGTCCTGACCGGGAACGGCGAACCCGAGCGTTTGCGCGGCAACTACATCACTCCGAACACCTTTGACGTCCTGGGTGTTCAGCCGATACTTGGCCGCGCGTCAGTCGAGAGCGATGTGCAGAGTGGCCAGCCGGAGGTCGCGCTGCTCAGCTACCGCTACTGGAAGGCTCATTATGGGGGCAGCCCGTCTATTCTGAACCGCGTCCTCAACCTGAACGGCCATCCACGGACTGTAATCGGCGTGATGCCGCCGCGGTTCCTGTGGCGCGGAGCGGATGTGTACCTGCCGATCCAGCTCACCGAGCAGGACAGCGTGCAGGGCCAGCGGACATTCGCCCTGGTGGGACGCTTGAAGCCGGGGGTGACAGAGGCACAGGCGGCCGCCGAACTGAAGCCCGTCTTTGCGGACATTGCGCACAGGACGCCCAATGCGTTTCCGGAAGATCTGCGCGTCGGCATCATGCCCTTCGAGCAGATGTTTCAATCCGGCCTGGCCGGTACTCTCTACCTGCTCCTGGGAGCGGTTGCGGTGCTGCTGCTTATCGCTTGCGTCAACGTGTCCAGCCTGTTGCTCGCGCGGGCGGTTAAACGGGAGCATGAATTTGTCGTACGCGCTTCGATTGGCGCTTCGCGTTTTCGGCTGATGCGTTATGCGTTTACCGAGTCGCTGCTGCTGGCACTGATTGCCATGCCGGTCGCGCTGCTATTCGCCTACGCCGGACTGCAGGCCACGCTGCGGATCGTGCCCGTCGAAACTATACCGGACGAAGCGGTGGTGACGCTCAACCTGCCGGTGCTGCTTGCTTCGATCGGCATTTCTGTCGCCACGGTCCTGCTATTCGGCCTGGCGCCGGCATGGCATAGCGCGCATCCACGGCTCGCGACTGCGCTGAACAGCCTCCGCTCGTCGGGGAGCCGCGCACAGCGTCGACTGCTCAACGGGTTTGTAGTGATCGAGATTGCGCTCTCGCTGGCCTTGCTGATGCTGGCCGGACTGATGGTCCGGTCTTTGCTGGCGATCACCAACACACCCATACCGTTTTCCCCGGACCACACGCTGGCCATGGGTGTGCCCCTGGCGGATGAGAGCTATCCCACGCTCGACGGACGGACCCGCTTCGCGCAGAACCTGATGAACAGGGTACGCGCACTGCCGGGTGTTACAAACGTCACAGTGGATGCTTCTTTACCCTTTATCGATATTTTCGAAGACTATGTGCAGATACCCGGAAAGCCGGTTGACAAGCGGGTGACCGCCGTCCATTTCACAACCCCGGATTATCTTTCCATGGCCGGCCGGAAGGTACTTTCCGGTCATTTTCTGGATGATCGTGAGATCGCCGACGGCGCGCATGACGTTGTTGTGACCGAGGACTTCGCCCGGCGTTACTTCGAAGGGCAGAATGCTCTCAACCACATCATTCACCTGCCGGGATTGAAGAGAGTCCCGAAGTTTCCGCTGCAGGATGATGCGTTCGTGATCGTCGGCGTCATTGACCACCTGCCGAACTTCGTCAATTCGAGAGAGAAGTACCCGGGAATTTTCATTCCTTATTCCCTCTCTCCATTCGCCAACGTATTGATCGTGTCGACTGCGATTCCGGCTGAAAACCTGCTCAACCCGGTGCGCCAGGCTGTCTATGCGATTGATAAAGATCAACCGATCGTGAATGCCGCGACGCTGCGCCAGATGCTCGACATGTACGGCTATGCCGGGCCGCGGTTCGCACTCGCTCTGTTCGGCGCTTTCGCTGCTGCCGCACTGGTGCTGTGCTTTGTCGGCATCTATGGCGTATTGTCCTTCGTCACTTCACAGCGGTCGCGTGAGATCGGCATCCGCATGGCCCTGGGCGCGAGCCGCCGCAATGTGATGTGGATCGTTCTGCGGCACGCCTTTGTGCTGGCCTCGATCGGTGTGGTTGTGGGACTGCCTATCGCGTTGACGGCAGGCCGCTTCGCCCGGGGCGAAGTAGTCCAGATCTCCGAGTATGATCCGGTGGCGCTGCTGGCTGCGATCACGCTTCTGCCACTACTGGCGATTGCGGGCACATGGCTGCCTGCCCGGCGCGCTGCGGCGATTGATCCGATCAATGCCCTGCGTGCTGAGTAGGTTCGGTCATCCGTAGCGCAGCGCTTCAGCAGGAAGTACCCGCGCTGCCGAACTCGACGGATAAAGTGTGGCGAGCAGCGAGATGCTAAGCGAGACCCCGGCAACGATCAGCGCGTCGCTCAGCCGCGGCGCGAAGGGCAGGTAGTCGATCGAATAAACTTCGGCCGAAAGAGGGAAATGATAGCGGCCGCCCAGCAAGGACAGTCCGTATCCGAGTATCAACCCGATCGCGGTGCCAACTACGCTGATCAGCAGTCCTTGCAGCAGAAAGATGAGCCGCACCTGCTCACGCCGGACACCGAACGACATGAGCACTGCGATATCGCGCGTTTTCTCCATCACCATCATGGTAAGCGCGATCAGGATGTTGAGTGCAGCGACGCACACGATCAGCCCGATCACGATGAACGTCACATACTGTTCGAGCTTAAGTGCTCGGAAGAGCTCGCGGTTCTGTTCCATCCAGTTCGTGGTCAGAAAGCCCCTGCCTGCAGCCTTCTCGATCTCTCTGCCGATGACGTCGGCGCGGTACATGTCATCGACCTTGAAGGCGAGCACGGTGACGACATCAGGCTCGCCAAAGAGCCGCTGCGCATCAGCCAGGCGCATGAAGGAGTAGCCGTCGTCATACTGATAAAAGCCGGAATGAAAGATGCCGACCACGTGGAATTGCTGGAACTTGGGGATGAGGCCGAGCGGCGTCAGGTCACCCTGCGGACTTGTAACCAACACTGAATCGCCAACCCTGGCATCGATTGAATCGGCGAGGTCATAGCCCAGCACGATGGGAGGTGCGGCAGAGTTGATCCCGGGTTTTGGCCCGAGTGCAGCGTCGTCACTCTGAGCAGGTTCAAGCGCTGCCGCGCTGCCGATCGTTATCTTGTCGAGCAAGTCGCTGACTGTACGTTGATAGCGCGGAATGACTCCTTCGATCAGTACGCCGCCTGAGCGTGGGCCTTTCGAGATAAGCACCTGTCCGTAAAGCCCCGGGGCAACTGCTTTGACATGCGGCAGCGCGGCCATGCGCTCGACAAGCGGCCGCCAGTCGCGCATGCCGTCGTTGGCGACGCGCTCCAGCTGCACGTGCGCGGTCGATGCAAGTAAACGGTCCTGCAAGTCCCGTTGCATGCCGTTGGTGATGGCGAGCGCGATGATCAGCGATGCCACCCCGGCTGCTACACCTGCTACCGAAATTGCCGTGATAACGCCGACGACCGCCTGCCGGCGCTTGGCCCGCAGGTACCGCGCGGCGATGAAGAGTTCAAACCTCATTGCGTTAGTGGACCACGGCCTTTGCTGCCGTCACATTGCCGTAATGGTCATAGACGCGGACAGTTACGACATGCTCTTTCGACTTTTCCGGGTGCGGGCTGCCGCTCTCCGCGTCATCATCGGCAGCCGTGTCCGGTGAGGCCTCAGGGATGGAGACACTGACGGTTACGTCATACCGTTCGTCTTTCGCATCGGACAGTTTGCCCACGGGTTCGAGATACATCCAGCGGCCCGCATCAACCGAATACTCCGCCCGGTCGATGGTTGACATGGCGTCTTTCGCATCGAGCGCGAGATGAATCTTTGCGCCGGCAGCCTGCGCTGTCATCAGTGAAATGACCGGCGGCGTTGTGTCGATGATGAAGCGATCACTGATGCGGTCACCAGTCTTCGCTTCGCCCTCGACATGCGAAGGCTGATCACTCGCAACTACCTTCAGCCTGTAAATGCCGTCGGGTAAATGGATCGCGTCGAAGCTCGTATATCGCTCGCGTGTGCGGTCCCGCAGCAGAAGCCAGTCGTGGTCGTCCTCGCCTTTGAAGTAGACCTTGAACGACAGTTCGTCGCCGTTATCATCATGCGCCGCCCAGCGCGTGGTAATAGCGGTCTTGTCCTTGAAGGCCGGCAGCGGGCCGTTGGGTCCGTCGGGATTGAGGTTGATGAAGTTATTGTTCTGCTGCGATGGGAAGGTTATCTGTATCTGCTGCGGCTGTAACTGCTGGAGGGCCTGGGCATTCACGCGCGCGCCAGTCGCAACAATAACCTCATCGACCACCGGCGCCACATTCACCGGCAGGTAGTGAAAGCCGACCGAGTCTACGCGGCCTCCGCCCTTATGCAACACGACCTTCCACTGGAGGAATCGTCCCGACGCGAGTGAAGAGCTGGCTGCGCTGACTTTCTGCCAGTCTCCCCATCCTCGTACCGGATTTTCGATATTGCCAGTGCGGGCTGACAGCTCGTATTGGTTGCCGCCTGAGTCTTGTGTGTCGGGTTTTCCGAACTGCGAGAAAAAGCCTGCATCGAAGACCGAGCTCTCATAGGTGCTCTCGGCTTTCGCGTCGTCATTGTTCAGCAGCAGCACCTTGCCGCTGTTGCTGGCGCCCAGGTAGAAGCCGTCGCTCGCCGGCGCAAATGCCGTCACCTGTGAAGCTTCGACATGCGCGATATCAGCGAAGCTGCCGTCCTCCTGCACGCGGTAGACGTGGCCTCGATTGCCGGTCGCGGCGTAGAGGCCCTGCGCGGTTGCGGAGAGCGCATAGATGACATCTTCGCGTGCCGTCCAGACCTTGCGCGGCGCGCCTTGCCGGTTGATCTCGTACACTTCAGAGCCATCCGGAATGAGCCCGTTTGCGTTTGACGCCTGAATCGAGCCCGGCTGCACAATGGTAATCGTCGCTGTAACCGATACATTTCCCTGGACAGGCAGCGGCGGCAGGTTGTTCTTGTTCTTCTCGCCGACCGCGGCCACGTAGAGCATGCCATCAGACGACTCCGAGAGGGCCGTAATCTCTGCCTTCGGCGCGTCGTAGATAACCAGTCCCTTGCCGCTGCGATCAATGCGATATACCAGTCCGCCACTGTCGGTACCGGCGATCAGCGAACCATTTTTCTCGAACAGCATGCAGCGGATATGCTGCTCATCGGTCGAGAAAAACTTCTCCGGCTTCGCACCGGCGGTCGTGTCCCGGCGATAGATTGCAGCGGGAGCGCCGGTCGCGATGTATAGGCGTCCTTCGGCATCAAAAGCCATGTCCCACACATACCGGGGACGAGCCTGAGGCTTGCTTTCCGCCGTCGCCGGGTCAAAGACGACCTCGGCCTTGCTCTCTTCGATACTGGTCTGCCCCGGCTTCAGCCGATAGACCTTGCCGCTTGGCAGCGTCGCTGCGTAGATTGATCCATCCGGCCCGACGCGCACCACCTGCACCGACAGATCCTTGCTTTCGAGCAGTGTCGTCTGCCTGCCATCTGTGCTCACCTGCACGACGCGTGCGGGCGAGCCGGTGCCGGCATAGACGTTGCCTTTTTGGTCGGCTGCGATCGACCACACGTAGGTGGTGCCAGTCGCTGCAAGCTCTTTCAGGGAAGGCCCTGCTTCGAGATAGCCTTGGCTTGAAATGGCTACACCTTTGGGCGTGCCTTTTTCAAACTCGTCGTAGTGCGACTGGCTCCAGAGCCGCGTGCCCTGAGCATGCAGGCCTGCACCCGCGAGAAGAACCGGTATGGCTGTCAGCGGGAAAAGACTTTTCAATGCCACGCGCAGACAACCTGAGCGCAAAGATGCTGCAGAGCGGGATAGGCTCACTTATTCGACCTCTATTGTCACAACTTGTTGTCCCGTCACCATGCCATCCAGTGGCAATGTCGAAGCGAGAATGGCCGATTCGCCATTAAGTGTCATCTTGCGGCTGTTGCGCATAGGTTCCATCGCATTCACCATCGAGATCGGCAGAGTACTCAGCGTCCTGCCCTCAAGGATGGCCTGGGCACCGGGCGTAAGGATGGTCGCGTACACGGCATTGTTGGTATGCACTGCGTTCAATTGTGCGATGGTGGCATTTTCATCGAGGCCGGTCTGCAGCAGAGGTGACGGCGCCTGCAGCATCCGGTCCAGTTCCGTGGCGCCGCTTATTACGACGCGTACAGGCCCTGACGGCAGTGCAGTCGGCAGTGTTACCGGCACCTGCACATGCCGTGGCGGCTGCTGATAGGGTCGCAGGACGGTGTCGATCATGACCGTATCGCCGGCGTGAGCAGACGGCCGCATGGATGCCGCGGTCTCGATCTCCAGGCTGCTGTTACCGGTAGTCGAGTCGATGTGCAGGTTGACGCTATCGATCTTCAGTGTGCGCGCCCGGTTCGCGTAGACGCGGCTGAAGCGATCGCCGAGTGAGATGACGGCGCCGATGGCCGAAGGCATCAGTTCAGAAGGCGCGGCAAGGGAATCAAGCGTCACCTCCTGGCCGGTGCTCGTACGAATTGTTCCGCGTACCCGGTAGCTCATTTCTACGCCGTACTGGTTGTTCTCGAGCAGGGCCTGGTAGGTGGAAAGCAGCATCAGGAGCGGCGTCATCTGCGGGTCGTCGATCACGCCGAAATGCAAGATCTCGGTCGGTTTCTTCGCGGCTTCGGGCCCATTCACGCTCAGTGTAACGGGGATCAACTGCGCCTTTTCGCCCAGTGTGCCGCGGATGGCCGAAGCCCGATCCTGGTTGAAGGCTCCGGCCATCTCTGTCGTATTGATGATCTTGAAGGCGTTGAGTGGGGAAGCGAGTGTCGCGACTACCTCCGCCTTGGTCATTGGCATGGAGACGCCGCCGGATTGCGAGATCGGGTGACCGCACGCCAGCAATTGCTTCGCGTCGATATAGGTCACGGTGCAGGTGGCCGCCATTTCCAGGTCGCCGGTCACCATGAGGGCGCTGACGGCAGACCCCGGCACCAGCGGCTCGGGCTGCCTGGTATCAGGCGCGCCGCCGCCTACGCCGTCGATGGCCGTCAGGCCCACGGCAGCCAGGCGATCACGAAACGGCCGCAAAGCCTCGGGGCTGAAGCCGCTCAGGCTCAAAGGCGTTTCTATCGGATGAATATCTGCATTGGCGTCGGACGTGCCGGGTTTTTGCATACCAGCTGTCTGCAGCAGTGGCGCTGACGGACTGCCGACGATGTCCCGCACATCAAGCATCTGCGCGATCGGCGTGATGCCGGCAATCGGCTCCTTGCTGAACTGGCCGATGCGGTAGGAGAGCGCGCCCAGCAGCTTGCCATCGATGTAGACCGGGCTGCCGCTCATGCCGGCCACCACCCCGGTGTACTCCGGCTTACTGCCCTGCAAACGTGCCAGGATCACGTCGCGATGCGGTCCCAGGGCATTGCGCAGGACCCCGAGTATCTCCACCTGCATGGCTTCCGGCTGCGTGCCTTCGAAGACAGTGTAGGCCACGCCGTGCAGGCCACGGTGCACCTGCTCCAGAGGAAAGTAGCCGTCGACGGTGGTCGGCGACAGGGTAGGCGCGGGAGGAGTTGCCTGGCCGGCTGCCACCAGGGCTGCAGCTGCAATTAAAAAAACGACGGACATCCACCTCGAAGCTTCAACACGCATGGGCACGTCTCTTAGACTAACAATTGAGAGTTCCCGGCGCCGGTTCGCGTGGCACGTCCTCGGCGCGGAGCGATGGCGGGATGGAAAGATCGGGCGATTTTGTCGCCTGTCTCTACAGCTCTCATGTAGTTTGAGGATTGTATGCAGTCTCTGTCCCGATCATCTTCGCCTGCCACGATTACTGGAATGCGCCTCCGCCCGCTTATTGCCTCCCTGCTGTTTTCTGCCGCCATTTGCGGAGTACCCGGCGCAATGGCTCAGCAGACTTCACCTCCCGCGCAGACTCCGGCCCAGACGCCAAACCAGCAGAATGTGCCGCCTGCGCCTCAGCCCGATTCTTCTGACCAGGGACCGGCGGACACGAACGGCGCCATTGTCATTCCGAAGAAGAACCCCGACAACGCGCCTCCTCCTCCGCCGCCGCCATCAGAGCCGAAGGTGAAGAACCCGGCGGGACTTGAGAATTATTCGCTGCGCGTCGACGTGCCGGTGGTGAATGTGGATGTGGGCGTTCTACTCGAGAAGACGCACCAGTTTGTGCCTAACCTCAAGCAGGAGAATTTTCGCATCTTCGAGGATGGGCAGCCCCAGAAGCTTGTCAGCTTTGGCCGTATCGAAGCACCGATTACTGCTGTTCTGTTGTGCGAGTTCGCTTCGACCAATTACTACTTTATCTATGACATGCGCAACGCTGCTTACTCGTTCGCGCAGCAGTTGCGGCCGGATGATTATGTAGCCGTCGTCACCTACGACATGCATACGCAGATACTGACGGATTTCACGCAGGACAAGCGCGTAGTGATGCAGTCCCTGAACCAGCTCATGATCCCCGGCTTCCGCGAGACTAACGAGTTTGACGCACTCTACGAAACCCTTGATCGACTGACGCGCATCGACGGCCGCAAATACATCATCCTGGTCTCCTCCGGCATTGACACCTTTTCGAAGATCAACCTGGACAAGATCATGCAGAAGATCAAAACCACTCCGAATGTCACCATTTTCACCGTCGGCACGGGTGGTGCGGCGCGGCTGACCGGCAACGCGCGCCAGGGCGGAATGTTTGGCCCCAAGGGTATCGATTACCTGCAGGCTGACAACGAACTCAACACCTTCGCCCGTATGACTGGCGGTCAATCCTTTTTCCCGCGCTTCGAAGCCGAGATGCCGGAGATCTTCCAACAGATCAACGCGTCTATTCGCAATCAATACGCGCTCTCATATTCACCGACGAATCCGCGCCAGGATGGCACCTATCGCAAGATCCGCGTGGAACTGGTAGACGGAGAGGGCAAGCCCTTGCAGATGCAGGATGAAAAACACCATAACCTGAAGTACGAAATTGTGGCTCGCGATGGCTACCGCGCGAAAAAGGAAGTCGAGTAGCTTTGACAGATGATGCCGGACTTTGTACCTATGTCCTGCTCGCAGGGCTTCCGGGAACCGGGAAGTCGACATTGGCGAAGGCGCTCGCCGTCCGTCTGCAGGAGTTCAGGGCAAAGACGGTCATTCTGAACAAGGATGATGTCCGTTCTGCGCTTTTTCCGGGTGCCGCGACGGACTATTCGGAGCCGCAGAACGCTCTCTGCATGGACGCGATGCTGACTGCTGCAGACTATCTGCGCAGACATCCAGGCAATCCACGCTTCGTCTTTTTTGACGGCCGCACATTTTCTCGAGCTGCCCAGATCGAGCACGTTATTGCCGCGGCCGAGACGCCGGGTGGACCCTCTGACTGGCGCATCCTGCATCTTTTCTGCACGAACGACGCAGCCAAGCAGCGTTTGGATTCGGCAAAAGCTCATCCTGCAGCGGACCGAAGTTTCGAACTCTACCTGACTTTGAAGCAGAACTTCGAGCCCATCACCCGGCCCCACCTCGACCTCGACACGACTTCGTCCCTGGATGACTGTATTGACGCCAGCCTGGCCTATTTCGGGGTGTGTCTTCCTTCACGCGAATCCTGATCTTTTCTTGTCTTCGATGGAATGCGCATCTTATCGTCAAGCAAGTACAAACGAGGAGTCAGATTATGGATAAGTTCGCAATCTGGGCGCAGATGGAAGCGAAACCCGGTAAAGAAGCAGAAGTCGAAGAGTTCCTGAAGTCCGCGCAGCCGATGGCCGAGGCAGAAGCCGGAACCACCACCTGGTATGCCTTGAAGATCGGTCCATCTAAATATGGCATTTTCGATACTTTCGCCGACGAAGATGCGCGCAAAGCTCACCTGAATGGCGATATTGCGAAGGCACTCTTCGCCAAGGCCAAAGATCTGTTTGTGAAGGAGCCTGAAGTGGATACGCCGACGATCCTGGCTGCCAAAGCGCCGGGCGCGTAGCTAGCGAACTTCGAAGCCTTCATGGCTACAATGGCCATGAGGGCTTTTTCATGCGCACGGTCAATATCGCCGAACTTAACAACCGGTTGAGCACCTATGTGAACTTTGCCAAGGCCGGGAAGAGGTGATTATCCGCAACCGGAACAAGCCGGTCGCTCAGCTGGTGCCTCACGTGGCCGTCGATGCTACGGAAGAAGAGCTTGAGCTGGTTGCGAAGGGCCTGATGCGGCCGCCAACGAAGAGATGGGACCCTGAAGCATTTGCAATGCTCCCGCAAACCAGAGATATCGGTAATGCCGGTACGCAGGCCGTCATTGATGAGCGGAATGAGGGTTGATGAGTGTGAACGCCGGCGCACTCCGGGAGACGAGTGCACTCGTGCCCTTATGATGCGGCGATGCGCGGCTGGGCGTAGCCGCCACGCAGGCAGGCTTTACCGTCATGCAGCCGCAACAAAAGCTAACCGAATAGAAACTCTTTCGTCCTTAGCTCTTTGATCACGTCGCGAAGCTTCGCGGCCCGCTCGAACTCGAACTTCTTTGCTGCCTCGCGCATCTCTGTTTCGAGCTTCGCTACAAAATCTTCGAGGTCGTGCTGGTCCTTGAACTCGGGAATCTCCTGCTCCTGCTCGGTCATGTCTGCGTATTCGGCTTTAAGTATCTGTGCCAGTGCCATATCGGTCGGACGGATTATGGATGTTGGCGTAATGCCATGCTCGGTGTTGTGCGCTTCCTGCACGGCACGTCGTCGCTCGGTTTCATCGATGGCCCGGCGCATGGAATCTGTCATTGTGTCCGCGTAGAGGATCGCCCGGCCATTCACGTTACGCGCGGCTCGTCCCATGGTCTGGATGAGCGAACCCTGGGAGCGCAGGAAACCTTCCTTATCTGCATCGAGGATCGCGACCAGCGACACTTCCGGCAGGTCGAGTCCTTCTCGAAGCAGGTTGATGCCGATCAACACGTCATACTCTCCCTTCCGCAGATCGCGCAGGAGTCGCACGCGCTCCAGCGTCTCGATCTCGGAATGCATGTAGCGACACTTTACCCCGACCTCGGTGTAGTAGCCCGCGAGATCTTCGGACATGCGCTTAGTGAGCGTCGTGACCAGGACGCGTTCGTTCCTGGCGATGCGGTCGCGAATTTCGGCCAGTAGATCGTCAATCTGGCCGCGGATTGGACGTATCTCGACAATGGGATCGAGCAGACCGGTAGGACGAATGATCTGCTCAACGACTACGCCTGCTGACTTGGTCAGCTCATACGGACCCGGAGTCGCCGAAACATAGATCAGCTGGTTTGTCCGCGCCTCGAATTCCTCGAAACGCAGCGGACGGTTATCGGTTGCAGATGGCAATCGAAACCCATAATCCACTAGGTTTTGTTTGCGCGAACGGTCACCGTGCCACATGCCATGCAGCTGCGGCAGCGTTGCATGACTCTCATCGATGAAGACCAGGAAGTCGCGCGGGAAATAGTCGAGAAGCGTCGGCGGCGGTTCACCCGGCAGGCGCCCGGAAAAGTGGCGTGAATAATTCTCGATGCCATGGCAATAGCCGACCGACTTGATCATCTCCAGATCGAATCGTGTGCGCTGATGAATCCTTTGCGCCTCGACCATCCGGCCCTGGCTTTCCAGTTCCTTTTCCCATACCTCGAGTTCTTCAAGGATGGAATCCATCGCCGTCGTCTTGCGTTCGGGCTGGACGACGTAATGGCTCTTTGGATAGATCGGCAGCCGCGCATACTTCTGCTTGACCGTGCCGAAGAGCGGGTCAATCTGGGACAGGCCGTCGATCTCGTCGCCGAATAACTCGATGCGATACGCCATTTCATCGTAGGTTGGGTAGACTTCGATGACATCGCCGCGCACGCGAAAGGTGCCGCGCCGGAAATCTGCTTCGTTGCGCTCGTAAAGGATCTCGACAAGGCGTTTCGTGATGTCCTCACGACGGATGCGCTGACCCTTTTCAAGCATCAGTAGCATGCCAAAGTATGCTTCAGGCGAACCCAGGCCGTAGATGCAGCTTACGGACGAAACGATGATTGCATCGCGTCGCTCGAAGAGGGACCGAGTTGCCGACAGTCGCAGCTTATCCAGTTCTTCATTGATGGTCGCTTCTTTTTCAATGTAGAGATCGCCCGCCGGGATGTAGGCTTCGGGCTGGTAGTAGTCGTAGTACGAAACGAAGTACTCGACCGCATTGTTGGGGAAGAACTGCTTGAACTCGTGGAAGAGTTGCGCTGCCAGCGTTTTGTTGTGGGCCAGGATCAGCGCAGGCCGGTTCAACTGCTGGATCACCTTTGCCATGGTGAACGTTTTGCCTGATCCGGTCACGCCGAGCAGTGTCTGGTGCTGTTCGCCCGCAGCCACGCCGTCGACAAGCTCGCCGATAGCACGTCCCTGGTCGCCCTGGGGCTGATAGTCGCTTACTAATTGAAAATCCGTCATCGCTTTACCTTCATGGTACAAGGCATCGTGATGCTCGGCTGGCCTGGGCGCGTCGGCACGGCAAAGAGGCCCCTTATTTCACTAAGTGTTGTACCAGGCGAAGGAATCCTTCAGCGTGCCGGCGGGACGTAGTAGTGGGGCACCCGTCGGCGGAACAAGGCAGAAGCTCCCCAGATGATTGCGCCAAGAATCAGCAGAGGGATGGCAAAGATGATCGCTGGAAAAACCACTTCACTCTGGCTGGTCCGCGCTTCACTGCTTTTCCGCAGTGAACCGCCGAAGACGACCAGGTCGCCGTCCACGCTCGCGCCATCGTCCAGGTTGACGTTGCCTCCGAGCGAGACCAGGTCACCATGCACTGGCTGGTCGGTGCGGACTCCGCCAAAGAAGGAGACGACGTCGCCCTGTATCGTCCCGTGTGACTCAACCGAACAGAAGAAGCACACCGCGTCACCGATGGTCTCGCCCTCACTGACGACGATGCGGTCGCCGAAGCTGACACGATCCCGGTCTTCCGCTTTAGCTGCGCGGGTACACGCCAGCAGCGCGCCAGTAAACAGGACCAGGCCAAACATAAAACGAAACGCGGGTTGCCTCAAGTGCATGGAGAGTCCTCCCATCGTCATACGAAATGCATCACGCGCTTGTTCCCTCGAACCTGGAACCGGCGCACGCAGACAGCTTACAGCAGGGCGGCCGACCAGTCGTGCGGAGAATCGACCAGGCAGTCCGGCATGGCGTATTCAAGGGTATGCGGCGATAAACCAAACTTGCATCCGAGCGCCCATGCCCCGGCATTGCGCGCGGTGAGAATGTCGACATCGGTGTCGCCAATCATCAGCGTCTCTTCGGCCGCCACGCCCGCTTCGGCAATGAGGGTAAGGAGTCCCTCGGGGTCGGGCTTCTTGGTGGAAAAACTATTCCCGCCGTACACCTGAAAGAAGTACGGCTTCAGCAGAAGCGCGTCGCAGATCTCGCGCGATGGATTTTCCGGCTTGTTCGATAGGACTGCCATCTGCAATGCAGCACCGTAGCGGGTCCGCAGTTGTTCGAGCACGTGGAAGACTCCATCGTAAACATAGGTATGGTCAAGTTTGTGCTCGCGATAATAGCTGAGAAAATACTCAACGGCCTCGCTCACAAACTTTTCGTCTACCGGATCACCGAGCGAGCGGCGCACCAGCATAGTGGCTCCATTACCGATGAAGCTGGCGACTACGTCTTCCGGAAGTGCAGCACGCTTGAAGTAGCGGAGCATGGCATTGATGGAGGACGTAAGGTCAGCACGCGAATCGATCAACGTGCCGTCAAGGTCAAAGACGATCAGCCTGAGTTTATCTTTTGGGATGGAACGGGCAATATGCAGCACGCCTTTAGTGTACCGGCTTGCCCGTTCCACGAACGACTAGTGGATGCGGATATCACCCGACCCGGTTTCAGCCTTGATCGTTGGGCCACCGCCGTTGATATCGCCCGTCACATGATGTTTGTCCAGGCTGCCATGCATAGTGATGCCCTGCGCGGTGGTGATGGAACCCGAACCAGATTCTGCATCGAGAGTGGCCGGCGCGCCGCCGATTCCCAGTTCAATCGAACCTGAGCCCGTGTCGAGCTTCCAGCTGTCGGCGGGCTTGCCCGTGATCTTGATATCGCCCGATCCGGTCTCGGCCTTGAGACGGCCATCAACGTTATCCAGGCGAATGGTTCCCGAACCGGTTTCAGCAGTCACCATGCCGCTCTTTGTGAAGGCCACGTGGATGTCGCCCGAACCGGTCTCGAGTGCAGAGTCACCGGTGACATTGTTTGCCTCGATCTCACCGGAGCCGGTTTCCAGTTTGTTGGCAGTGACGCCCGACACCTTGATGTCCCCGGAGCCGGTGCTTGCCTTCCACTGTGAAGAGTAGGGCGCAGTGATCTCATAATCGATCGCGACGTGGCGATAGGGACCGTCGTTGCGGGTGCCGATCCGCAGGTTCGATCCGGAGATGTCAATGGGAGGATTTGACTCGACCTGGCGTACGTCATCATCCGAGCCGCTGCCCATCCATCCATGGTTGGCATGCACGTGACCGATGATGTGAACTTCGTTCGCAGAGCCGGGAATGATGTGAATGAAACCTGAACCAGTCGTGACCGTGGCCGTCAGGTTGGCGCCGGCAGGTACCGTCTTCTCGAAACGACCCTCAGCTGCAAACATTGCTGTCGACATCATGGCAGGCACCATCAAAACACCCGCCGTCATCGCAAACCTGCGCATCGTGCTGTTTGACTTATTCATTGTTCAACCTCCATTGCTCTTGCTGGTCGCTCGAAAATCTTACTGCGCCAGTACTACTTTGTCTCCAGCTTTCAACCCGGCGAGTATCTCTGTTTTGCTTCCATTGGAGATGCCTGCCGTTACATCCACGCGGCGCATGCCGTCCTTTGCTTTCGCATCCGGAACATTCACAAACGCTTTTCTCTGTTGGTCGTAGCTGATAGCCTGCTCCGGCACTACCAGCGCATTCTTATGTTCCAGGTTGATGATCTCTGCATTGGCCGTCATGTTGGCCTTGATCTCGCCATTCGGATTATCGATCGAGACGCGCACGGAGAAGGTCGTCACATTATCTTTTTCCACGCCAAGCGGAGCAATACGGGTGACCTTGCCGAGAAAGACCCTGTCTTTAAACGATTCGATGCGGATGCGCGCCGGCTGGCCCATATAGACGGAAGCGATATCTGCTTCATCCACTTTTCCATCAACGTATACCTGCTTGATATCGCCTAACGTCATCACCTTAGTTGCGCCCGAACCGAGTACCAGGATTGAACTGACGGCGTCGCCCAACTCCACATCGCGCGAAAGGATCACACCATCCATCGGCGAGGTAAGTGTCGTATAACTCAGCTGCTCTTCCAGCTGCTTGAGGCTGGCCTGGCTCTGGGCAACCTGTGCTTCAGCCTGGCTCAGCTTGGCATTGTCGACTGCAATCTCGGCCTGTGCGACATGCTGTTTGTTGAGCATGGAGAGGTAATCGCGATTGGCATTGTCGAGTGCCTGCTGCGAAACGATGCCGTCCTTCATCATCTCCTGATTGCGATCGAGCGTCGTCTTGTACATCGGCAGATCCGGTGCCTGTGCGTCGACCTTGTCATGCTGAATGCTGGCAGAGGCTGACTTCACGTTTGCTTCCGCAGCCAGCAGCTGGGCGCGCTGTGCATCCACCTGCGCCTCGATCTCCTGCCGGTCGAGTACTGCGAGTACCTGGCCTTTCTGCACTTTTGCATTCACGTCGACGAGCAGTTTTTCGACGATGCCGCTGGCCTTCGACTTCAACTCGACCTTGGTGATCGGCTCGACCTTGCCGGTGGCGACTACGCTCTTCGCGATATCGGAGCGAGTCACATCGGCCAGACGGCTCGGATCAATCTTCGTGCCGCTGCCGTGCGCGATCTTCGCCGCGACTGCCGCGATCACAATAACAATCGCCAGGATCGATCCCCACATCCACCAGCGCTTCTTCTTTCGTTGTGCCGCCACGTTACACTCCCCCGACCCTTTAAGCCTGCCTGTCTCAGCCTAAGCTTTTTGAGCCAGCACTGTCGTCTGCAGCGAAGGTACGCAGACTGCCGCATGCAAGTTCCGCGCTCCTGCAGATTCTCTAACCCCCACTGTTTCTCTAACCTCAGGCGTTGTGTTCGCGAGAAGTCTCCGTTTGCTGCTTCAGCAGGAATAGTGATGCACGAATGGAACCACTCAGCATTCGCTACGTACTTGATTTCATGGACTCTTTTTCGTCGCGCGAAGAGTGTCTTGTCCATATCAGGACACGGCGTCCGCAAATGGACAGGCGGCCGCGGGCAACAGTGATGAAGCAGCCTGTCATGCGCAACAAAATGCAGGTAATTGTCGGGCAGCGCGGTTTACAGGACTGGTACGGCGCGTGCACTCTTAACGCGGGGATGGACAATGAACGGTACCGCCACGTTAAAGCAGTTTGAATCCTTCCGGCTGGATCGATCGAACGAATGTCTCTGGCTGAATGCGACCCAGGTGCCGCTTCCGCCCAAGCCTTTCGCAGTCCTGCGCTACCTGGTTGAGAACCCGGCGCGCCTGGTAACGCATGATGAGTTGCTGGATGCGTTGTGGCCGGAGACCTATGTGCAGCCGCAGGTACTTCGTACCTACATACTTGAATTGCGGAAGGTTTTGGGGGATGACGCGGGACAGCCGCGCTTTATCCAGACGTTGCCGAAGCGTGGCTACTGTTTTGTCGCCCCTGTGACGGACCTGCCTGTAACTGAATGCAGCGCCCTTGGAGTGGCGGCCGGTGCCGTCGTCTCGACAGGACTCGTCGGCCGCGAGATGGAACTCGCCCGGCTTGCAGCAGAGATGCAGCAGCTGTCACAGTCAAAAAGACGAATGATCTTCATCACCGGCGAAACAGGCATCGGCAAGAGCGCGCTGGTTGAAGCATTCAGCCGGCAGCTGGTAGCTTCTCCAGCACTGAGCTTGGCGCGCGGCCAGTGCGTAGAGGGCTTCGGCGCGAAAGAAGAGTATTACCCGGTCATGGAAGCACTCGGCCAGCTTTGCGCTTCGCCTGCAGGTGGCCGTGCACGGGAGGTGCTCTCGTCCATGGCTCCGGCATGGCTTGCGAGGTCGCGGCATATTCCGGCCGTTCCCTCAGGAGAAGTGTCTGCAACGGCGTTCAAGCGAATGCCCGGAAATCTTTGCGAGGCTCTTGAAGAACTTTCAGCAGATCGTCCACTCGTGCTGGTCTTTGAAGACATCAACTGGGCGGATGAAGGAACGCTTCACCTGCTTTCCGCGCTTGCCCGCCGACGCGCACCGGCTAGACTCCTGGTCGTCGCAACATTCCGGCCCCAGGCTGTCACTCCGGAGCATCCGTTGAAAGCCTTGAAGCAGGACCTGCAGATGCGTCACCTGTGTGAAGAGATAGCTCTGCCGCCGCTGGCAAAAGATCATGTTCGCGAACTGCTGGCAAAACAACTGCAGCAAAAGGCCCTCCCACCCGGGCTTACCAGCTTCGTACACCAGTATTCAGAAGGAAATCCGCTCTTTGCGATCGCATTGCTGGAGCACCTGCTTGCGGAGCGATGCATCGTGTGTGAGTCGTCCGACGGCATGCGCGTGTGGAAACAGCGCACGCCCTTTGAAGAGATGGAAGATCGAGTGCCAACCGGACTCGCCCAGATGATCGAACTCGAGATCGGCTGCCTGCCGACGGACGAACAACGAGTGCTTGAGGCAGGCAGCCTGGTTGGTATTGCCTTTCCCGTGTGGGCGGTAGCTGCCGCACTGCAAAAGGATGCAGAAGAGATAGAAGAAGCCTGTGATGCGCTCGCGCGCAAGCTCTACTTCCTTGACCAAGCGGGGCAGGACGAACTGCCTCACGGGAAGCGCTCGGCCTTCTACGTTTTTGCGCACGGACTCTATCGCGATGTACTTTACCGGAGACAATCCGCCTCTCGCCGTGCGCGATGGCATGTCAGGATTGCAGAACGGCTGGCAGAAATTTTCCAAGGGCAGGGCTCAGACGTCGCACGCGAGATTGCGTTTCATTATGAAGCGGCGACAGACTGGCAGCATGCAATAGAGGCACTCCGTTCGGCCGCGCATAAGGCAAGCCAGAGACATGCCTGTGCAGAGGCGGTTGACCTGCTCGAGCATACGCAGCGTCTGGCCGGCAATCTGCCCGCCGATGAAAGCGAGATGTTGGAGCAGGAAATACAACGCGAGTTGCTGGCTGTACGCGAAGCACTCGGCGTGGCAGGAAATTCATCAATCGCGCGCGTACGTTAGAAAGCTTCACGTTTTCTGGACGAGGACTTGACACAATTCTTTTAAGCGATCGCTAGTGTGGTCTTCAGAGGCAGGAGGACACACACAATGCGCAACATTCTCGGTAAGCTCGTTCTTATGTCGGCCGTCGCAGCAACCACGTTCGCGGCCAACGCCGCCACTTCTGAAAAGAGATTCGAGGTTCCATTCAGCTTTACTGTTGCCGGACAAAGCTGGCCAGCAGGCACCTACCTTATGCAGAAGGCCCAGGGCACCAATGTTGTGCTGCAGAGCCAGGATGCCAGCAAGACATTCGCCCTGACACTTGGTCCCGGCGACCCCTCGCCGTCCGACACGCGCGCGATTCTGACGTTCTCGCAGGACAACCAGGATCACGCGCTGAAAGCGATACAGTACGGACCCTTGGCTGCTTCTCTGAAGCGCAAGCATAACAAGCAGCTGGAGCAATTGCCCGTGAGCATGGTGCAGGGGCAGTAGCTCTAAAGTATTGCTGCCTGGCTGCATAGACAAACGGGCCTTCCAGCGTGGAAGGCCCTTTTGCCTGGTCTGCAGTATCTCAGTCGTAGTGCTTGAGGCTTTGCCAGTCTTCGTTGAAGGGTCGCTTGCGCCCGTGACACAGATAGATTCCTGCGTGCCAGTCCAGGGCGTACGGATCATGCATGGAGCCGACTTTCTCGACGCGGTCATACTCATTCAGCAACTCATCGCGCGTCTGGCGTGTAACGACAATCATTACTGCGCCGGTCTCTCCGTGCGGGCCCCACAAAAAGAAGTTGTTATGGCTGCTGATGGCGAAGGGGAGTCCAGTGCCCTCTGACAGAAAATTGATGGCGCTCGCAGTATTCCAGTCTACGCAGATGATCCCAGCCTGTGCTCGTTCCGCAGCCGGCAGACTTCTGTAGATGCGGGTCACATCGTCTGTCAGCTCCTGCCATCCGAAACGCAGTGCGTAAAACTGCGTGAAGTGGGAACCCGTATGACCTGGCCGGCCCAGATTTTTCAGTGCTGCGATCCTGAGCCACTGGTCCGGGGAAACGGTAGGCATGATGAGGGGAAGACACATCAGCTCGAAGGTAAACATCTGCACCAGGCAGACTGGTACCAGCCACGATCTTCGGTGAGTCGCCATGTAGCGTTCAAAGGCTACTCCACCTGCTGCGAATAACATGGGATAGATGGGAGACAGGTAGTAATCCTTGCTGCGCAGGGACATCATGAGAAAGAGAAAGAAGAGATAGGTCCAGCCCAGAAAGCGGAACCTGACCGCGCTCTTCGCTTTGAGCAGCCAGAGCAGGCCCGCAGCGACCATCGGCACACTGACGAATCCCAGCAGCAGGATCTGTAATGGCAGGAACATCCTGATTGAACTGCGGCGCGACGCGGTCTCGTTGTGCAGGAAATGGTAAGTCGCCCATCCATGACTCATCTGCCAGAGCAGGTAAGGAGAAGCCAGTGCTACCGTGAGCGTGACTGCCAGCAGGAAGCCTTTCGAGCGAAGAACCCGGCGCTCTCCGGTCATCA
The DNA here is from genome assembly GCA_963692885.1 of Acidobacteriaceae bacterium. Lineage (GTDB taxonomy): Bacteria > Acidobacteriota > Terriglobia > Terriglobales > Acidobacteriaceae. The sequence continues at coordinate 2,839,849 of OY843586.1, read as the reverse complement.
TCAGCCCCATGAGCAGGGCGCCCAGCATGAAGACCATCGATGGTTTGTTTTCACAACCTATGCCCGACGCTACGCCGAGCAGGACCCACCAGCGAAGATTGCCGCTCTTGACAATCTGCAGCATGGCGATCAGCGCTGTCATCCAGAAAACGGGTTCGAATGAATTCATGGACAGGAAGCTGTCAAGGGCAATGAATTGCGCCGACAGCAGGACTGCTGCAAGCGCCATCATCTGCCCGCGCCTTCCGGCCCCCAGCTGCCACGCCATGATGCCTGTGAGAAGCAGCTTGACCGCTCCGGCCATGGACGCCAGCAGGCGTATGCCGATCAGGGACTTGCCGAAGAGCAGCACAGCCAGCCGCGCCTGAAGCGCGATGATCGGGCCGTGGTCGACATAACCCCAGTCCAGCCGCTCTCCGCAAAGAATGTAGTAGGCTTCGTCGGTAAAGTAGCCCCAGCCAAGATGCGCCTGCAGCAGGTTATCGCCGGCCTGCATCAGCAGCTTGATAAGCGCGAAGAGCAGCGAGAGTTTGAGCATGCTGCGAAAGCTGCCGGCCGGGTCGTCCCGATCGCCCGCAGGGGCCCGTTCGCGGTGGCCGCTGATCGTGTCAAGCTTTGAAGTTTCCCGGGGAGCGTTCGATGGGGGCAGTGCAGTCGTCGTCACGCGCCACAACCGCGGCGCGCTGCAACGACCCGGATTCTGCAAGGCCTGGTGTGATCTTCAGGTAGATGATGTGGCTGGTTGTCCATGAAAGGTCAGACTAAGGCCGCCGGTTGTTTCCGCAAAGCATCTCGTTGGTTCCTGACCCATTACTTCCGGGTACGCTTCGCACAAACTCGGATTCGTTAGTACCCGGTCGGTATATCGTGCCGGTAATCTGGCCGTCTTGTTATAACTGACAGTACAGATGCTCAGGTGGTTGCTCTTCCGCGCGGTTGCAATAGCTGTCCTCATCCTGGCCAACGGCTTCTTCGTGGCGGCTGAGTTCGCGATGGTCAGCATCCGCGAGACGCAGGTCGATCAGCTTATCGCCCTGCAACGTTCCGGCGCGCGTACGGTTCGCCGCCTGCAGGACCATCTCGATGAGTTCCTGCCGGCTGTTCAGCTTGGCGTGACACTCTGCAGCCTGGCGCTGGGCTGGATCGGTGAGCCCGCGATTGCGCCTGTCCTCGAGCCCATTTTCATGCGCCTGCCGCATGGCATTCTCTACGCACACCTGACCTCTGCCACACTGGCGTTCGTCGCCGTTACCTATCTACACGTGCTTCTCGGCGAACTGGTGCCCAAGTCGCTGGCGCTGCGCAAGGTAGAAGAAATGGCACTCGCCGTAGCCGGTCCCATGGATCTGTTCATCACTCTCACCCGCCCCGGCGTCAGTGTGATGAACCGTTCCGCCGCCAGCGTGCTGCGTCTCTTCAACGCGCCCCTGATCCGTGAGGGTACTGCGCACTCGCCGGAAGAGATCAAGCTGATCGCGACGACCACACGCCGCATGGGGCTGCTGCCGGAATTTCAGGAAGCGCTTATTCATCGCGCCGTTGAAGCCAACGATCTTTCGACTCGCGAGATCATGGTCCCGCGCCAGCGCATCTTTTCGCTTTCGGCCGATACGCTCATCGAGGACGCCAGCGCCCGCATTGTCGAAGAGCAGCATTCACGCGTCCCGGTTTTTGATCCCGCACGCGGTCCGGAGCACATTATCGGCGTTGCGTATTCGAAAGATCTTTCGCGGCTCATGCACTTTCGCATCGCCTCGCGGTTCCCACGTGCGCAGTCGCCCTTCGGCGACCTGAAGCTGGGGCAGATTATGCGCGACGTGCTCTTTGTTCCCGAGACCAAGCCTGTCCTCGACCTTTTGCAGGAGTTCAAATCCCGCCGGCGCCACCTGGCGATCGTGGTCGACGAGTATGGTTCGACCGTCGGCCTGGTGACTGTCGAAGATGCGCTTGAACAGCTGGTGGGCGAGATGGAAGACGAGTTCGACGTCGGCCCGCGACTCGCGCTGATGAGCGGCGACGATGCTTTTATCTTCGATGGCAGCGTCCATCTGCGCGATCTTGAAACCCAGATGCAATGGGACCTGCCGCGCGATGGCGGAGTTGAGACCCTGGCCGGCTTCGTTCTGACCCGGCTCGGTAAGATTCCCGCTGAAGGCGATTTTTTGGATTACAGCGGCCGACGGTTTACCGTAGTCGAAATGGCCGGTCATCGTATCAGCAAACTCCGCGTTGCTCCCACACCTCCGCCGAGGCCGCTGCCGGCGCGCAGTCTTGGCCATGTCTCGGCGCTGCTGAGGCCTGTACCCGATGGAGAAACGCGAGCTGCGCTACCAGGGGACGGCCAGCCAGGAGAGCCCTCCTGAACCGCATTCCGCTCCGGCCTCTGATCAAGCGCCTGCTCTACACCGTGCCTGTTCTCTGGCTGGTCGTGACACTTGTTTTTCTCCTCATCCATATCGTGCCCGGTGACCCGGTCGAACAGATGCTGGGAGAAGGCGCATCCTCGACGGACCTTGCGACGCTGCGTCATCAATATGGGTTGGACCGCCCGCTCAGCGAGCAGTACGTCCACTACTGGCATGGCGTACTCCACGGCGATCTGGGCCGCTCACTACGCCTGAATGATTCAGTGACCCACCTCGTGCTGCAACGCTATCCTTACACGCTCGAATTAACGATTGCTTCACTGGTGTTTGCGCTGCTGCTGGCAATTCCCGCAGGCATCATTGCTGCGTTGCATCGCGGTAAGACTCGCGACAATATTGTCGGCGTCGTCAGCCTGTTCGGATTGTCGTTCCCGTCGTTCGCGCTCGGCCCTATAGCCATTCTCCTGGTCTCGATCAAGCTCGGATGGCTGCCTGTTTCCGGCGCCGGCACGCCAGACCACCTCATCCTTCCCGCACTTACCATGGGTTCCGCGCTTGCCGCGATCCTGACACGCATGGTGCGCACGGCAATGCTCGAAGAACTGGGCCAGGACTACATCCGTACTGCACGCGCCAAGGGGCTGCCTGAGCGAACAGTGTTGTATCGCCACGCACTGCGCAATGCCATGATCCCCATCATCACGCTGGTTGGTCTGCAGTTCGGGGCTTTGCTCGCGGGCGCCATCGTCACCGAAACAATTTTCGCCTGGCCTGGTTTGGGCCGCCTGACGGTCTCTGCCATCTCAAATCGCGATTACGCACTGGTGCAGGGCTGCATCCTCGCCGTGGGACTGACCTATGTGCTGGTAAACCTTGCCACGGATACACTCTACGCTGTGCTGAACCCCCGCATCCGCGACTGAAAACTTCTCAATCCAATGCAGGAGTGGGCGCATCGGCTCCAAGCGAGCCTGGGTTAGACTGTCTGCGATTGGGAAAGTCCGGGAGCTACGTCGATGACTCCAGCAGATTTTCGCCGCATCTGTCTCACCATGGAAGGAGCCGAAGAAGGGTCCCACATGGGCGCGGCCGATTACCGCGTGGGCGGACGCATCTTCGCCACGCTCGCCTCGCAGGCGCTGGGCTATGGCAACCTGATGCTTACGCCCGAAGTGCAGGCCGAGTTCGTCGGTGAAGCTCCTGAATTGTTTCTGCCGGTCAAAGGGGGATGGGGTCGGATGGGCGCGACCCACATTCGCCTTACCGCCGCGAATGAAGAGTCGCTGGCCGGCGCAATCTACAGTGCATGGCAACTGCGAGTCGAGAAAAACAAAACTCCTTCAGTCAGAAAGGTAGCGTCACGATCCCAGAAACGGGCGGAGAAGTAGCCTCCCACGTATCCGCCCGTTGCTGAACGACCACTCTGGACGCCCTACTTACCCAGCCCGTCATCCTTGTGATAGTTCGGGTACGGCGGTACGGGAATGGCCGGAATGGGATGCGCCTTCAACTCGTCGAGCACGATCTGCACTGCCCGTTCCATCTGCGGATCATGGCCGGCCGCGACTTCCTTTGGATCATCTTCTACTTCCACATCCGGCGCGATGCCATGGTTCTCCACTTCGAACTCACCGTGCAGGCCATAGAGAGCCGTGCGCGGTGCCATTACGTAGCCGCCGTCGAGCAGAGAAGGGAAGCCGCCGATGCCGACCAGTCCACCCCAAGTCCGTGTACCGACCAGAGTACCCAGTTTTGCATTGTGAAAGAGCCACGGCATGGCATCGCCGCCGGAGCCCGCGTTCTGGTTGATCAACATCGCCTTGGGTCCGAAGATTGCGCCGGTGGGTTCCGTGGTCCGCAGTCCCTGCCGTGATTCGTATGCAAGCATCGGCTGGCGCTTCAATACGTCAATGACATAGTCGGCTATGTCGCCGCCTTCGTTGTAACGTTCATCGATGACGACTGCCTTCTTTTCTGTTTGCGCAAAGAAGTAACGATTGAAGCTATCAAATCCCGAGCCGCCAGTATTCGGCATGTAGACATACGCGACCTGCCCGTTTGAGAGCGCATCCACCTTTTTGATATTGCCATCGATCCATTCCTGGCTGCGCATGGCCGTCTCGCTCGCCGTCGGCACCACCAGGGCCGTACGCGATGCTGAGCCATCGGCATTCGGCCCAACCGTGATGGTCGTCTGCTTACCCGCCAGACCTTCGAAGGCCGCATAGAGATTGTCAGTCGCATGCACCTGCACGCCATTCACCGCCAGCAGGTAGTCGCCTTCATGCACATTCACGCCGGGCTGTGTCAGCGGTGAATAGAGCGTCGGATTCCAGTTGCCGCCGCTGACGATATGCGCAAACTTGTAGCGGTCGTTTGCAATAACGTAATTGGCGCCAAGCAGGCCAGTCTTCGGAGCGTCATCGTCCTGGTGTGGACCGCCGACGAACATGTGACCAACCGTGATTTCACCCAGCATCTCTGTCTGCAGATAGGTCAGGTCACTGCGTGCGCTAAGCCCAGCGACATAGGGCTCGTATTTCGCGGTTATCTTTTTCAAGTCAAGTCCATGGAAACCAGGGTCATAGAAGAATTCGCGTTCAATCCTCCACGTCTCGGCATACATCTGCTTCCACTCCGCGCGCGGATCGATCTTTGCCTGCATCCCGTCGATGTGCAGAGACTTGCCAGGAGTGCCATCGGCGGCCTCGGGTTTCAGGTCGCCCTGTGCCGCGATAAACCACCCGTCGCCTTTTTTGTAGAGCAGTTTGTCACCATCGAACGAAGTCGTCACGTGGGACGCGCCGTGCAGGACGTCTTCAGTCTTGCGCTTCTCGAGATCGAAACGCCACACTGATCGCAGGCTTCCCGAACCATCACCCTGCGAAGGGTTTGCTGCTTCGCCCGACTCGCCCAGTATGAGGATGCCCGTCTTGCCGGCATTGAGCGATGTGTAGTTGCGCGCCGGAATGGGTAGCGCCAGAATACGCTGCTGGATCCCGTCGAGATCGATCTTCACTATCGGCAGCTTGTCTTTATCTTTATCTTTCTCCTTGGCGTCGTCCTTCCTGGCATCGTCTGTTTTCTTGTCGTCGGATTTATCCGTGTCCTTCTTGTCTTTGTCCGTCTTGTCCTTGTCCGCCTTGTCTTTCTCGTCATCACTCTCTGGCGGAATCGGCGACGGCAGGTCCTTCGACAACACGGCAACATACACGTTAGCCGAGGTGGTGCGATTGAGACTTCCCAGTCCGAACCCATCGATGGCCGGACCGATGTCTGTGCTGGCGGTGAAGAAAATGTACTTGCCGCTCGCATCGAAAACAGGATTGGTGACATTGCTCATGCCGTCGGTGATCTGCGTGCTCTTACCTGTTTCAGTCGAATAAAGAAACGCAGCATTGTCCAGGCTCGGCAGCGAGCGCGCATACAGTATCCACTTCGCGTCCGGCGAGAAGCTGGCACTGAAGCCGGCTGGCCCGAAGCCTTCGCGCAGGTCAGCATCAACCTTTACAGGAGTGCCACCGTCGACATTCACGCACCACAGGTTTAACCGCTTATCAGAAAAAACAATCTTCCTGGAATCAGGCGACCAGCGCGGCGAGTAGTAGTAGGTCGGACCTTCCTTATCGGCTACCCCCACGTCAATGACCTTCGGCGCGGCCAGTCCATCCTGGTCTTTGAGATAAAGCTTGTACTCGCCTGTCGCGTCGCTGAAGTAGGCAACTTTTTTACCATCGGGAGACCAGGACGGTTCACGCTCAGCCGAACTCGAAGTGTCCGTCAGATTGCGTACATCGCCCTTTTCTGCCGGCACGGTGAAGATATCGCCGTGCGCTTCAAAGACGGCGCGCATGCCGGTGGGCGAGATGTTGGCGTTCTGAATCTCATCGCCGCCGATCTTTTGAAGATGCGGCTCGAGCGCTGGTAGATCACCATCCGTCTGGATATTTACGATGTGATCGCTTCCGGCCGCTACGTCATACAGGTGAATGACACCGAACTGTTCGTAGGCAATGCTGCTGCCGCGGCCGCTGAGCGTCTTCAGATCGAGACCGTGATTCTTGAAAAGTTCTTTCACTTCCTTCGTTTTGACGTCATAGCTGAAGAGCGTCACTTTACCATCGCGATCCGACAGGAAATACACTGCATCGCCCAGCCACAGGGGATTGGTGTCATTCGAGTTTTCACGCGGCACCTTCACCTCGTCGAGGGTCTTCAGGTCGATCAGCAGGACCGGCTGCGTCTGTCCGCCGTGGTAACGCTTCCATGCCGGCTCCCATTGCGTCCACGGGCTATAGGCGAGATGCACACCATCAGCGGCCATCGAACCATAGCTGGCAGAGGGTAGGGGCAGCCGCTGCGGCAATCCTGTTCCATCCGCATGCACGCGGAACAGTTGCAGATAAGAGCGTACCGAGTTTTGAGAACTTGCTACGAGCAGGTCTTTGCCATCAGGCGTCCAGCCGACCACGCCCTGGCCCTGCGGCGAAAAGGTGATGCGCTTCGCCATGCCGCCGGCTGCCGGAATGGTATACGCCGTCTCCACGCCGCCCGTGCGCGCGGTGTAGGCTATCGTTTTTCCATCCGGAGAAAAATAGGGAGCGCCATCGACATTTCCGGTCGACGTAAGACGCCGGGCACTGCCACCTTCCTTCGGCACTGTCCAGATATCATCCGCATACCGGAAGGCGATCTCGGAATCCGATAAAGACGGAGAGCGCAGAAGGTGCGGCGTTTGTGCAGTGGCCAAGGACGCGAGGCAGATGAAGCCGGCAAATAAAAACAAGGCAAGAGCAATTGGGCGCATGAAGTTCCTGGGAAGAGAATTGCGTGCATTCTATCCTGTAGGAAACGCTAAAGCTCTCATAGAAGTTCACAAATCTTGCGTATGCGGTTGGATGTCAGAAGAGCATTTCGCACTTTCCTCCCAAATAAAACAAGTTGGGAGCGAAATCTAAAGTGCTCGCCAATCCACTTCAGCCGAGTAACGAGATGATCGAAGGTTCAAGGCCGCTGGCGGTTACGACAAGTCTGCCCACTGTCACAGGCAATCGAAAGCGTCTGGGTCCTGCACTCCCCGGATTGAAATACAGAGCACCCTTCCGCCACTCGATCAATGGCTTATGGGAGTGCCCGCTGATCACGGCAGCAAAGCCCGCGGCTACTGGATCGAGGTCGAGCTGCCCGCGATCATGCAGCATGTAAAACGTGGATCCATCCAACTCTATGACCTCAGTCGCCGGCAGAAAGGCGCAGGGCCCGTGTTCATCAATGTTGCCGCGTATGGCTGTCAGTGGCGCGATTCCGCTTAGCTGGTCGAGGATCTCCGGACCACCCACATCGCCTGCATGCAGGATGTGATCGACGCCTGCAAGCGCAGAAAGTGCTTCACCGCGCAGTAAGCCATGCGTATCCGAGATGACCCCTATCACCACCAGCTCACTCCAGTCTCCTGCGCGATCCGATTTGCCGTACGTGTGGTTTTAAAGGCCAACGGCGAGACGCGTTTTCGGGTCAAGATAATCACGCAGCGCATCGCCCAGAAAGTTGAATGACAGTACGCAGAGCATCACTGCGATCGCAGGAAAAACGACGATGTGCGGCGAATCAAACAGGTGCGGCCGTGCGTCATTCAACATACTGCCCCAACTCGCTGCGGGCGCTGGAATGCCGAGGCCGAGGAAACTGAGGGTCGCCTCTGCCAGTACTGCTCCAGCCATGCCGATGGCTGCCTGCACCAGGATCGGCTGAACGATGTTCGGCAGGATGTGCCGCCCGAAGATACGCAGATCATTCGCGCCGAGAGCACGCGCAGCTTCGACGAACTCTTTTTCACGGACGCTCAGGACCTGCGCCCGCACCAGTCGCGCGTACCCGACCCAGCCGCCTATAGACAGCGCCAAAACCAGGTTTACCAGGCCCGGACCGAGGAACGCGACAAACGCAATCGCGAGCAGGATGCCTGGCAGCGCCATGAAAGCATTCATCAGAAATACGTTCAGCACAGTGTCGACTACACCGCCGTAGTAACCTGCCAGGCCACCCAGGATCAGCCCCGTCCCAAGAGAAAGAGCGACTACGCTGACGGCAACTTCAAGTGAAATCCTCGCGCCGTAGACAATCCGCGAATAGATGTCGCGACCCAGCTCATCGGTGCCAAACCAGTGCGTGTGCGAAGGGCTGGCGAGCCGCTGCGTGAGGTCAATCGATGCGGGATCATGCGCGGCGATGAGGGGCGCGAACACCGCGAGGATGATAAAAAGGACCAGCAGCAAAATCCCGATGACCGCCAGTGGTTGCCGGCGCAGACGACCCAGAATCTCCATGCCCACATGATCGCACGCGTCCATAGTCGATGGCGCGGATTAACATGGAGAAATAGCAGGCAGACCAGGCGCATCCTTCTGCGCGAAAGAGTGTTTGTTCCAGCGAGGACTGATTGCATGCATCGACTTTGGAAGTCAGGACTATTTGCCCTTGCACTTCTCTGCACATTTGCCGTAGTCCAGGCGCAGGACCAGACAGCCGGGGGACAGGACGACCCATCGGCTCCATCGCAACAGGAGAAGGAGCTTCTTGACCTTACCAATCTTGCGCGTGCTGACCAGGGCCTAGGGCCGCTGAAGTGGGATGCCAATCTTGCTGCTGCTGCCGCGCAGCACAACCAGCTCATGCGCGGACAGCCCGATCTTTCGCATCAGTATCCCAATGAACCAGCCCTGGTCGATCGCGCTGCCGAGGCGGGCGCACACTTTTCATCAGTAGCAGAGAATCTTGCTGTCGGCCCCAGCCCCGGTGCCATCGAACGGCAGTGGCTGCAATCGGTGCCACACCGCGCCAACATCTACGATCCGCGTATGGATACCATCGGCATCAGTCTGATCCGCCGCGGTGGTGACTACTATGCAACAGAAGATTTTGCGCATAGTGTCCATGCGGTCACGCCCGAACAGGCAGAAGGGCAGGTAGCTGCGCTGCTGCAGAAGCAGGGGCTCGCCGTCAGCCAGGATCCAAAGTTTATTCGGGATGCACGCGAGACCTGCGAGATGAATACCGGGTCGGCCGGGGGTACGCAGCCGCGCTTCATTATGCGATGGGAGAGCTCATCCCTGGCGCAGCTTCCTGATCAGCTTACGCAGCATACAGCTAACGGCCAGTTTAAGACTGCTGCCGTCGGCTCGTGCACGAGTTCGCATCCACAGCAGGGGTTTACGACCTATCGTGTGGCTGTCCTGCTTTACTAGCCAGCTGGCGGAGTCGGTTGAGCAGGAACGAGCGACGGGGTCCTGTGTCACCTTGCTTCTGCTCTAATGAACTTCATGCCTGCTATTGAACGATCGATGGGAGCAAAGGAAGAATACGACCGCAGGCTGGACCAGCTGAAGCAGATACAACGGCGACTGAAGCAGCGCGATCCGCTTTTCATCAGCGCCAAGCTGATCGTCGGGCTTATTACGATTATCCTTGGTATCTGGCTTGCGAAATACCATGCTGCACAGATTGCTTTTTTGTTGCTGCCCGTTGCGACGTTAATCCTGCTTTTTCTGCTGCATGAACGTGTGCTCGCGGCGCTGCGCAAGAACAGCAGCCTGGTCGCGAACTACGATCAGGGACTTGCGCGCCTGGAAGATCGCTGGTCGGGTAGCGGGCCGACAGGCGAGCAATACCTGCAGCAGGCCACTGGCAGCCTCATCCATCCCGCGCCGGACGCCCACCCATACGCCCGTGACCTTGACCTGTTCGGCACCGGAAGTCTTTACCAGTGTCTCTGCACAGCGCGCACCCATGTTGGCCGGGATATGCTAGCCGCATGGCTTCTTGCACCCGCGCCTGTGCCTGAAATCTACGCGCGGCACGAAGCTGTCAGAGAGCTTGCGCCAAAGCTCGACTTTCGTGAACAACTTGCCCTGGCTGCCTCTGCCCTGGAAGAGAAGAACGTCCGCACCGGGAAAGCGCCTGAATCCCTGGCAGATTGGAGTGAGTCGGTTTCAGGACCGGAACGCAGACTGCGGTTGCCCGCTATCCTCCTTGCAATTACCTGGATTGCAGCCGTTATCGTTTGGCAGCTTGATCCGAAAGTGAATGGTCATTCATTCGAATGGCTGGCTGTCGCGGGACTGGCAACTTTCGTGACCATAGGAGTCGGGTCACGCTCGCGCGCGCAGGTAGCCCACTCAGCGGCACGTATCGAAGCCGCCACGAGCGATCTTGACGTACTAAAGAACGTACTGCGCACCATCGAGCAGCAGCCATTCTCAAGTTCGAAGCTGCAAGCGCTACAGAGTCAGTTGCATGAGAAGGACGTTCTGCCGTCCCAGGCTCTTGGTCGTCTCATCAGGCGAGTTGATTGGCTTTCCTCAGCCGATAACTGGTTCGTCAAGATACTGGACCGCTTCATTCATTGGCGACTGTTGTCGGTCATAGCTATTGAAGACTGGCGGCGCGAGCATGGAGCCTCTGTCCGCAGCTGGCTGGTGGCCATCGGTGAGATTGAAGCGCTTACCGCCTTCGCGATCTATGCCTATGAAAACCCACTGGACAGCTTTCCTGCATTCACGGAACAGTCCCTGGTGCATGGCGAACCGTATTTCGACGCTACCGATTTCGCCCACCCTCTACTGCCGCGCAGCCGAACGGTTACCAACAGTCTGCGCCTGGACCGTGAACGGCAGCTCATTGTCATCAGCGGTCCTAACATGGCCGGCAAGTCGACGTTCATCCGCAGCGTCGGCATCAATGTTGTGCTTGCCCAGGCGGGTGCGCCGGTGCGGGCTGCCAGTATGCGCCTGTCGCCGGTTAACGTCGCAGCGTCCATCTGTATCCTCGATTCTCTACAGGGTGGCCTTTCGCGCTTCTACGCAGAGATCATGCGCCTGAAGCACATCGACACACTAAGCCGGCAGCCGACGCCTGTTCTTTTTCTGCTGGATGAACTGCTTTCCGGCACGAATTCGCACGACCGCCGCGTCGGCACCGAGTCCATGGTGCGAAGCCTGGTTTCGCGCGGAGCTATCGGTCTCGTGACCACACATGATCTTGCACTGGCAGAGATAGCGACCAGCATGGGAGCACATGCCGCCAACTATCACTTTGAGGATCGCTACGAGAACGGCGAACTGCACTTCGAATACAAGTTGACGCCCGGTATCGTACAGACCAGTAACGCGCTGCAGTTAATGCGATCCATTGGTCTCGAAGTTTAGGTGTGAACGCTTTCATCCGGGTAAAACATTCGTTTGCGCCGTACGAAGGCAGGCCGTACCGTCAGCACATGCAACCGTTCCTTGATCAGATCGCCAAAGCTCGTCCGACGAAGAAAGATGTAAAAACACGCCGCTGGATTTATCTTCCTTACGACCGTCTTACCGACCGTACAGGACCGCTGCACGCCACTCCGCCAGCGGAGGCCGGACTGATTCTGATCGAATCTGCAGCCAAGGGTCACCGTCGCGAGTATCACAAGAAGAAGATCGCTCTGCTGCTCGCGAATGAGCGGCATTTTGCACTCGAACAGGCAGCCCGTGGCGTGTCCATTCTATATGCAACCGAAACAGGTACGCATGGTGAGGGTCTGCTGAAGCTTCAATCTGAGTTCGATCTTCCGTCCATTACGTGCATGCAACCCGCAGAGCGCGAACTGCGGGTCGACCTGGCTGCCGCACGGGCACGGGGGCTGCGGCTGAACGAAGTCGAAGACACCACATGGCTCTCCACTGAAGCTGATTTCGACACTGCTTTCAAGCTCACAAAAACCAGAGACGGCAAATACGAGCTGCCGCGTGCTTTCATCATGGACCGCTTCTATCGGTACATGCGCAAGAAGACTGACGTTCTGATGAAGCATGGCGAGCCCGTGGGCGAGAGCTTCTCTTTCGATGTCGACAACCGCCAGACCTACAAAGGGCAGGTGCCCGTCCCTGTGCGTCCAACCTACCCCCCGGACGCTGTCACGCAGGAGGTGCTTGCTCTTGTGGAACGGGAGTACCCGCATACCTTCGGGACGCTCGATGGCTTTGATTTTCCCGTCACTGCGAAAGACTGCCACGCCTTCTGGAAATTCGCGCTGGATAAGCTTCTGCCGACATTCGGTCCTTATGAAGATGCCATGCGCGACGACCAGCTGGAGCTGTTTCACAGCAAGACGTCCGCGCTTGTCAATCTCAGCCGCATCCTGCCGTCTGATCTCGTGAATGACACTGCGAACGCTTATGCGGCTGGAAAGATTCCGCTCGCGTCAGCTGAAGGATTTATCCGCCAGGTTATCGGCTGGCGCGAGTTCATGCGCCATGTCCACCGGGTCACTGAAGGCTACCGTCATCTTCCTGTGTCCAATCCTGTCTTTATTGAAAAGAGAAAGGGTGATCCTGGCGCTCATCCGTCTGCCCTTCACGCGACCCGCCCGCTGCCGGCAGCTTACTGGGGCGCGAAGAGCGGTCTGCATTGTCTTGATACGGTCGTCGAGCAGGTGATCCATGAGGGCTGGTCGCACCACATCACGCGGCTCATGGTGCTCAGCAATCTTGCGACCCTCTGCGGCTATTCACCACGCGAACTGACGGACTGGTTCTGGTTCGCGTACGTCGATGCCTATGACTGGGTGGTTGAACCGAACGTTCTCGGCATGAGCACTTATGGCGACGGCGGACTGACGGCGACCAAGCCTTATGTCAGCGGAGCCGCGTATATCAATCGTATGAGCAACTACTGTGGGCACTGTCAGTATGACCCGAAGAAATCGACCGGCCCCGGCTCCTGTCCGTTTACGGCGCTCTACTGGACATTCCTTGAACGCAACGAAGAGATACTGGGCAGGAATATCCGCCTCGCCATGCCATACAACACACTGCGGAAGAAATCGGCTGCTGAACGTAAAGCTCTGCGTGAACGAGCCGATGAAGCTATCCAGGACCTTGCTGCCCAGCCGCGCCCGGAATACTGAGCGCGGCGGCACGATGCCCGTCATCTGCAGATACGTCAGAAGGGCAGTGCGATCAAAGGTAACCGTCGCAGCATTCAAGGCCCCCTTTCACTTGCCGATACAACAACAATGGACGGCTCACAAGAGGCTCGGCGAACCTGGCAAGGCCTCGGCCCTGCGTCGCTAAGGGTGCCGGCGGTGAGGGCGCTTCTTCCGGCTTCGACGGCGCAACTGGCAGTATTACGGCCGAATAGCGACGCTTCTCCCGTGTCCTTGTTGCCCGCCGCCGCTGGTTTCGCTGTCGCACCTGCACGCGATGCGCATACAGAAAGCGCACGGACAATTAACGAGACGAGCGACCTGATCCTTCAGGCTGCAGGGGAAGGTATCTATGGCATCGATGCGAATGGCATCACGACCTTTGCCAATCCCGCTGCTGAACGGATGACGGGCTGGAACCAAGGCGAACTTATCGGCAAGCCGCAGCACGGCACCATCCATCATTCGCATGCAGATGGAAGCCATTATCCGGCAGAAGTCTGTCCCATTTACGGCGCGCTGCGGGATGGCCTGGTTCATCGCTGTGATACGGAGGTTTTCTGGCGCAAGGATGGCACCAGCTTCCCGGTCGCCTACACCAGCACGCCCATCGTGCGCGACAATAAACGCTCCGGCGCTGTCATCGTTTTTCAGGACGTAACACTGCGCAAACGGCGGGAAGCCTGGGAGTTTGCCAAGAGCGCAATCTTCGCTGCCATTACCAGCCACCAGGAGCTCGATACCACGCTTGCCATGATTACGGCGGCTGCAGTGGAATTGATTCCTGAACACTCGGTCGCTATCCTTCGCCGGTCCGCCAACGGGCTTCGTCTTTCCGCACAAAGCGATATTGCTGATCGACTGCAGCTGTTGTTCGCGAATGTGTCGATCGGCGACGCGTTTAGCGCTTGCGCACAGGCTGCGGAATCGGGTTCGATTGTCGAGCGCACCCGTGGTGTGGATGCGCCGCTTTGCAGAGAACTCGCAGCGTCGGACTCTGACAATTGCCTCGCCATTCCCTTGAGTTGCGCAGCCGGCAAGGTGCTCGGCGTCATCGCGTTCTTCGACGCGCAGAACCTGTCGATGCAGGAATTGTGCCGCTACCCACGAGAGGATTTGCTACAAGGGGCGCAGTCGGCTGCCATGACGGGCATCTGCGACCTGGCACGTCTCGCCATCGAACATCAATTGCTGCACGCAGAACTACTGCGCCAGTCGCAGCATGATCACCTTACCGGGCTGCCCAACCGGATGCTGCTCGAAGATCGTCTGGCGCGGGCTCTTGTTAATGCCCGGCGCCATGCCACGCTGGTCGCCGTCTGCCACCTTGATCTTGACCATTTCAAGCAGATCAATGAAACGCTTGGCCACAGCGTTGGCAATGCAGTGCTGTGCCACGTTGCCAAAGTCCTGCGAGAGACGCTGAAGGAGATCGATACCGTCGCGCGCCAGGGTGGCGACGAATTCATCCTGATCCTGTCCGATCTGAAGTCTGAAGCAGAGGCCGACGCCATCTGCGAGAGAATTCTTCTCAGCCTGCGCTCGCCACTCCAGGCTGGTCCGCAGACGCTTACACTCGCCGTCAGTATTGGCCGCAGCATGTATCCCACCAACGATGACAATGGAGCAGCTCTCCTGCAGGAGGCAGACCTTGCCCTGTATGCTGCGAAATATTGTGGTGGTAACCGCCTCCAGGTCTTTAATGAGACGCTGGGCGAACGCATCCAGCGCGACATCGAGGTGCAGTGGGAACTCCGCACGGCGATCGAACGCGATCAACTCCACGTAGTCTATCAGCCGCTCTTCAACATCCTTGGCCGCCTGGTCGGCTTTGAAGCACTGCTCCGCTGGGTGCATCCCCATCTTGGCACTGTCAATCCAGAGGTCTTTATCCCCATTGCCGAGAAGACGGGCGTCATCCTCTCTATCGGCAAATGGGTGCTCGAGACCGCGTGCCGAGAAGCGCAGGGATGGAATACAACGTCTGAGCACCCGGTCCGGATCTCAGTCAACGTCTCCGCAGTCCAGCTGGGCCAGCCGGAGTTCCCAACCATCATCGCGCAGGCGCTTCGTCAGACCGGCCTGTCATCGGGCCTGCTTGATCTCGAGATCACCGAGACTTCCCTGGTCGCTGATACTGGCGCGGCATCTACCCGTCTGCGTGAACTGCGTGCGCTCGGTATTCATATCTCGATGGACGACTTCGGCTGTGGTCATTCAAGCTTCAGCTACCTGCAGACCCTTCCGATCGATACCATCAAGATTGATCGTTCATTTATTGCACCTCTCGACGGAACTGAAAAGAAGTCAGCCATTGTTCGGGCCATCCTGGCACTCGCGCAGCAACTTGGCCTGCAGACAGTCGCGGAAGGTGTTGAAACCGAGGAGCAGATGGAAGAACTGCAGACCACGGATTGTGGCCTGCTCCAAGGCTACTTTCTCTCTCGACCGCTGACGGCGGAGGCGGCGCGTAGTCTTGTTCAGGAGGGCGGCATGGCCCCCAACCGGAAAACGGTCGAAGGTTCGGTGGCCTGACAATCTCTTTGGCGGGGCTGTCGTGTAAAGTTCTTCTTCCACTGAAGCAGCGTGAATTGCCTGGGTGTTTCTTTAATCCTCTACACTGAAATCGCGAGACACGCTTAGTTTTTTTCTGCACTTTTAGTAGCATTACCGATCGGCCGTTTAGAAAGTAGTCTCTGACTCTAACTCGCGTGGAATGTAATGTTTGGCGAGACCCGGCAAGGAACGCTTTGGTTTATAAATAGCTGAGCAAGTCCCTGAAAAGCGAAGGGGAAAGAGCAACTTCCCCAAACGGAGACAGTAAGAACAGCATGTTTGACGCTCTGATCGTTGGTGCAGGCCTGGCGGGACTTAGTTGTGCCGTCCGTTTAGAAGGAGCAGGGGCGAATGTTCGTCTTCTTGAGATGGAAGATGCGCCCGGCGGCCGCATTCGTACCGATATTGTGGACGGATTCCGCCTTGATCGTGGCTTCCAGATTCTGCTCACCGGTTATCCTGCGCTCGAAGAAACGATCGATCTTAAGGCGCTTCGCCTCAAGAAGTTCTCGAGCGGCGCGCTGGTGCGCCATGGAGGCAGGTACCACCATTTTACCGACCCGTTCCGTGGTTCGATGGCTGCCGCGCTAAGCCTCGCCTTCGACGGTATCGTACCGTTCAAAGACAAGCTTCTGATCGCCAAGCTGCGCGGCCACGTTAAGAAGGGAACCATCGCTGAACTGTTTACTCGCGATGAGAGCACTACGCGCGAACATCTGGTTGCCTTTGGTTTCAGTCCGCAGATGATCGAGCGTTTTTTCGAGCCATTCTTCGCTGGTGTGTTCCTCGAGCGGGAACTCGTCACGTCGAGCCGTTTTTTCGAGTTTCTTTTTCGCATGTTCGCTTTCAGCGATGCAGCGGTTCCTGAGAACGGTATGGAGATGATCCCGCGTCAGCTCGCCGTGCGTCTCAAGGCCGACACGCTTCAGCTGCGCACCGAGGTAAAGAGACTCCGCCGGGAGCGGAACGGAGTTACTGCTGAACTACAGAACGGCTACACGGTGAGTGCTCGCACGGTGATCCTTGCACTGCCTGATCCGCAGGTGCGCAAGCTGCTCGATGGTCTTAGTGGCCGCGCCAAGCTGGGTCGCGACGTGCAATGGAACCGGACCACGACCTTCTACTATTCCTCGCATCGCACACCGATCGCAGACCCGATCCTCATCCTCAACGGGGAAGGTACAAAAGCCGGACCCGTGAACAATGCCGTTGTGATGAGCCAGGTCAGTCCCGCCTACGCACCGCCGGGCGCACACCTGGTGGCCGCGAGCGTGGTCGGCCAGGCACCTGAAGCGCAATCGACGATGGAAAAGCTGGAGGCCGAGGTCCGCGAACAACTGACGAACTGGTTCGGGATAGACGTTGCGCGATGGGAGGTAATTGGCGGCTACCCCATCACCCATGCGCTCCCACTCTGCCGCAACGCCATGTGGGAGCAGAGCGCAGTGCGGCTTGCCGACGGCATTCTAGTCTGTGGGGATTACCGGGAGCTGCCATCCATCCAGGGCGCACTCTCCTCCGGCAGGAGAGCCGCTGAAGCAGCCCTGCGTCAACTTCGCTAGCCGTGCGAATGTGAATTGAAGAAAGAAGCTCTCGACACTTATCCGGTTTTGACGGTTCAAAGCACCGCTTGGTATAGTCAATAGAGAGCACCCAAGCTTTTCCCACCGCCAGTATGTTCCTCAGTAGCTCAATGGCAGAGCATTCGACTGTTAATCGAAGGGTTGTAGGTTCGAGTCCTACCTGAGGAGCCAATCCATTTCACCACTTTAAAAATGGGTACTGCTGAGCCTCCGTCCCATATGCGCGTACTCTTCATACCTAGGTGCGTTGGTATACCGGCCAGCACTTTCCGGATGATGTTGAAGAGCCTGCCTGCGACGTTGAACGCTGAGCCCGGCCACGAATGGCATGTTCCTGCTTCCCGGCGGCGTGTTTCGTTACTTGCCCTCGGTGTGAAAGGGGCTACGGGTAGAGAATGATTCCGCGACGCCTTGTACTTTAGAGTTTGATGGGCAGTAGCGAAGATCAGGGGCAGGACCATTGTGGCAAGGAACCGCCGTGCCTTCGCAGCCCTGGTCCGTAACTTCGCCGGCAGTGGACCTGGCAGCCATTTGTCAAGCGGCTCAACTTTCGAGCCTTCCTGTACAGGAGTTCGCGAGGAGCCAATCAGGACGACCACTGGTACGCCGAATCATGGTGCAATAACTGTCCATCGCGGTGGATGTCCCTCATTAGCTCCGCCTGCACCTCCAACTGCACTGCCTCAAGCGACCTGGGCCCGGTATCGCGAGGAAAGCAAAGCACGAAAACGGTGCAATTTCGAGAAGCACCCTGGCGGCTTCGAACCCTGGTTGTCACACCATGTCGTGCAAGAATCTCCTGGCTTATCCAAAGGCCAAGACCTGTACCATTTCGCCCTTTGGTTGAATAGAAAGGCTGGAACAACTGCTTCTGAGTCGCAAGAGTCATGCCACACCCGGTGTCTGCGATCGTGACGCGTACACCGGCTTCACTCGAACTGAAGTGAGATGAATTACGAACTCGGACAGTTACAGTGCCGTTGTAAGGCGTGGCATCGAACGCGTTGGCCAGAATGTTTGCGAAGACCTGGCGCACTTCAGAACTGATACACAGGACCTCTGCCTCAGCCTGGTAGTCGCGAACAACTAAAACTCTCGCTTGCCTCCTCTTTCCATCAAACAGAGTGAGGGCGGAATCAAGAATGGTTGAGAGCTTCTCTCGGGCAGGGTCGGCCATCTGCCGGATTAAAGTTCAGAGTGTGAGAAGCTATGTGCGCTGCTGACGAAACTTCATGCTGTGCTTTGCGGATGTAGTCCAGGGCAGTAGCGGGATCGTCTCCAAATGCCGCCAGGTAGAGAAGGCCTTGTACCGCAGCCAGGGGGTTCAGAATTTCGTGCGAGAGCACTCCAGCCATCCGCCCGATCAGCGCGAGCCGTTCGCTTTTTTTAAGTGCCTCCTCGCCCAGGACGCGCTCCGTAACATTGGCAAAGAGGATCGCGACCCGCGCACTTCCGCCGGCTCCAAACCGGAAGGCGTAAACATCAAATGACCTGGCATGCAGGAAAGGCGAGAACTCTCGGAAGCGCACCGATTGCCCCGTCAGGGCTACGCGACCATAGATTTCGATCCATTTGCGCTCGATACCCGGCACGAGCTCCCGGATCGTTCTGCCCGCTGCATTCATTATGCCGACATGCTTTTCGAACGCTGGATTCACCTCAAGAAACCGGTAGTCATCGGGATGTCCTTCTGCGTCAAAGAGAACCTGAACGACGCAGAATCCCTCGTCGATCGATTCAAACAAGGTCTTGTAGTGCTCTGCCGAAACGCGCAGGGCTTCTTCAGCAGTTTTTCGATCCGCCAGGTCACGCGCCAGAACCAGGTATAACCTCTCCCCTCCAAATACACAGACGCTCACTCTTGCTTCGATCGGGAAGACCGTGCCATCCTGGCGCCGATGCTGCCCGGCGAGAGTGGATCCGTGCCCGGGTACCATCGCGCTCCAGGCAAGTTGCGCAGCGGCATGATCGAAATCCATCTCGATCTCGAATACGCTCAATTCCAGTAGTTCTTCGCGCGAGTAGCCCAGTGTTTCGCAAGTGCAGTGGTTTACATCGATGATGTGGCCATTGAAGTCGTGGAGAAAATACGCGTCGGGTGCTTGTTCTACCAACGCCCTGAGCTCATGACAATCTACGTGTTGTCTTTTGCGTTGCGGCATGTGGGGCCTCGAAATCTTGAAAACGGCATTATCCTGCTTCTCCACGAAATGAGCCGTACTACGAGACGTTATTCAAGGGTGTTGCGCAAAAAGGAGAGCCTTACTGAAGGTACGATATGGAAAGAACGTAATTCAGTACTGCTCTATATAGATCAGTAGCGAATCCGGCTTGAGGTTTAGTAATTTTGCTTCGGCAGCCTGAGGGGAGCACCGGTAGCTGCGACAACCAGGGGAAAAACCAGGCAGCGGATGGTGTGACGCAATGGATGTACCCGACAAGTAAATCTCTTCCGCTGCGACCTTTGCACTTAACCGACCAGGGCAGTTGGCTTGCGGGTTGGAGGCTGATCCAACGGGACGCTAAGTTATCAGAAGCATGTGCAGTTTAGTGCGGCCTACTCGCCAGCAAGAGGGAGTGAGCGCTGATTGGTATAAGGCGACAGTTCTGTCCATGCCGCTTTTTCCAGGAGTGGCTGATCAAAGGTCGATCGAGGATCGAAGAACTGTATCCACGCCATTCCGTCCTGCTCGTCTACACCGACAAAGGTGAATATCTGACCCACATTAAGACTGTTCTGGACCTTCTGACCGATAGGAGGCGGATTCATTCTCGTAAACATAACAGAGACTGTATCACCAACGTCGCATCTTTCTGTACCGGATTGATCGGTACGTGTCATTCGCAGCCTGCGTTTGAATGGGAGTCAGGAAATGCCGGATCTAAAGGAGTCTTTTGCAGCGAGTAAAGCGGATGAGCAGGATTTGCTTCGGGAGTGGCTGAATTCATCTTTGAAGGAGGGCGCGGTGCTGAGCGGACAGTGTTTGCTTGGAGCAGCGCCAGGCACTCAGCCACGCCAACAGCACCACGGCGCCGTTCTGAATTTAAGTTGCCATCGTTGGCAAAGAGAAGGCGTAGAGAGTCGTCCATAGCGCGTTGTGCGGCGAAGAGCAGCGGGGTGGAATATTGAATGACCCGGACACCATAGGCGCGAAGTTCGCTGACTGACAGGACGGGGCTTTTGCCACCGACGATCTGGTTGAAGAGGAGTGGCTTATCCGTGCATTGCACCACCTGCTGCAGGAGTTCGATGGAGGCGATACCGTCGACAAGTAAAACGTCGGCATCTGTCTTTGACATTGCTTCGATACGGCGGCAGATCTCGTCTCCAGAGGCGTCGGTGCGAGCCAGAACGCAGAGATCCTGTCGAACTGCGAGCACGGCATTGAGCTTTTCGAGATAGGCAGGAAGCGGCAAGAGCAGTTTTCCGTCGACATGACCGCAGCGACGAGGGCGAGCCTGATCTTCAAGCATGACCATGGCAACGCCCATGCGCTCCAGCTGCCCGACGACGTGGGTTGCCGTGTGGATGTCCACGTAGCCATCGTCGATATCGACGAGCAATTTGTGCTCCGGCAGAATCTGACGGATCCTCCAGGCAGCTGCCGTCATGTCGCTCCAGGCAATATAACCAACGTCTGGCAGACCGTAGAAGGCTGCGCTGAAACCGAAGCCTGAAAGAAAGAGGTTAGAGGAGTAAGGCGCGGCTATGCTTGCGGAGAAGCAATCGTAGATACCGACGAATGGCTCGATCTCAGCGGTCGACGCCAGTTCTTCGCGCAGGATCTGTCCAGGATGCTTCATGCTGTCTTATCTCCAGATTGTTGCTGATGCTCAATGCAACGCGAAGAGGTAAGTGAACGCCTCGCTGACAACAGGTACGTCTTCAGGCTACCAGTCAAAAAAAGCATTTTGATTAATGGCGTGGCAGCGACTCTGGTTTGTTTTCGGTCTTTGGCTTGCGAAGATTTCGACCTAGACTCGAGAGCCATTTATTGGCACATCGGTCTACCTGGAGGAGTCGAAGGTCGACTGCGACACAATGATGAGCGAATTGCTCATCCTGCAGCGACTGATCATCGACACCATTGATCTGCGCCATACACCGAAGACATATGGCGTTCCTTGTGCCATCCAGGTTTGCGCGGAATGGATGAAACGGAGCGGGTTGTTGCAAGCTTCCTCCTAGCTTTCGATAATCGCGATTCAGCAAGCGGCCAATTCGACGCTGTCTTTACCTGGGAGCGGAGGAGCAACTTCGATCGCCGCATCCTCATGGTGTGCATTCCAGCATAGCTTTGCCAGTGCAAGCACATCAGGATCCTTTATCGATTCGATTGAAGTCCAGAGCGCCCGCCGGTTGCAGGTGAGCACGTTGTCCTGTTCGGCCATGCACGCCCAACCCAGATAGCAGGACGTCGCCCGATTGCCTTCACAAAACCTGACCGAGCCATGGCCGTGAACGGGACAATGGACACGACCGACGTGGTACATCAGGTCTTTCATGATTTTCATAGAGTTTGAACCGTTGGGATTGTGACGTGATCCTAGCACTGACGTCACGGGTATGTAATCTAAAAAGATACAATTTAAAATCTGTCACTTCCTCTTTTGGGTCAGAACCAGAGAAGCCTTGGAGAGTAGGTACCGGAAGGTTTCATGAGCAAGCCATCGGGGAATCAAGCCCAGGCCGCCGCCTGGTCCTAATGTTGCCGTGCTCCAGCGAGCGATGAAACAAACGATTCGAAATGAAGCCGGGGATGAACGAGATGATTTTCGCACAAGAACGTAGCTGCGTCGGTGTCGTGACGAACGTGCGACGATTACTGGCTTCGATTCACTGGTCAGGATAGCTGCAGGAGTGACCGATTTGCGGTTCTCCCTGGATACTTAGCCTGGAGGGAAACTGTGGCGTGAGGTGATGTGTTGTGCTTTGGGTGTTCCTGCAAGGGTGTCCTCGGCGAACGAGCGTAAATTGTCATTCGAGGCATATGGGGGTTGAGACCTCGTAGAATACTCTCTAGAATGAGCGTGGCCTTCGCGAGCATCACATCTACGAGGCCATCTAGCTTTCTGCAATTATCATTTCAGTAAGAGACTGCCAGCTCTGCTTGCCATCGCTGCTCATCTACGTGTTGTCCGTGTGCATCCTTAGTGCATGGTCTGCTTGTGCCTGGGGCAGGACAGTCCTTCGTTCGGGTCATACAGCTATCACTGTGGATGCCGGTAAATCTTCTCCCCGGCTGGCACAGTTATGCCACCTCCCGGCTTCGTGCTGGACCCAGGACGCAGCAGAACCAATGATCACTACAGTGCAGACCAGTGGTGGAGTCGAGCCTCTGCGCTGGGAGTGGAACAGTAGTGCGAGTGTCACGGATCGTCGGTCTGTCAGGTATGTTTACGAAGGCTACGGGGCTTCGGGCGAACACCTTCTTCAGGCTTCCTGGGAATGGCGCGCTCGTGGCCCGCTGCCGCGTGGCGGCCCGATCGAGCACCTTATACGCATACGAAATGTGAGTGCCGGCGTTGTGTGGATTCCATTGCATGCGAGCGCTCAGATCCATTGGGTGATTCCAGCCGCAACTCTCCTCGAGCAGATGTGGGTAGAGAAAGGCGCGGGTGGTCCCTCGGACCAGGGCGTTCATCGCTCGCGAATAGGCGATGGTTATGAATGCACGGGCACGTCAAGTACCTATGCCTACCCGTCCCCGAACACGCAGCGCGAGATGATTCCTTACCTGCTGGTGCAGGGCACGGACAGCGGCGATGGCTGGTACATGGGCATCGAGTTCAGCGGTCGCACACAGATCCAGCTGAGCCGTACAGGTGGGGCGCTGCTGGTGTCCGCGGGATTGAATCCCAGCCCCGGGCCATTCAGAACGCAGCTTGCGCCCGGGGAGAGCTTTATCACGCCTACGGTGTTTCTCGGCGCCTTTCGTGGCGACGAGGACACTGCGGCTAACGTGCTGCGCGGCTGGGTGCGCAGTGTTTTGAATGACGGCCGCAGAGTTCGCGACCCTCAGTATCCGCTGGTCGTTAATAACAGCTGGGGCAGTGGCATGGCGGTTGACGCAATGCAGGCGCACGCCATGATCAGGGATGCGGCGGAACTGGGATTCGAGATGTTCCATCTCGACGCCGGATGGTTTCGCGGAGTGGGTGACTGGCGTCCAGATCCGGTGAAATTCCCGGACGGCATTGCAGCCATTGCCGACGACGCGCATGCGCATGGACTCAGGTTCGGCCTGTGGATGGACTGGTCGCAGGCAGGCCTGGCGAACGGTGATCAAGTGGTTTCGGCGCATGATCCGAAGTACCGGGATTGGCTGACCACCGATGTTGCGTCCGACTACAAACCGCTCGATCCATTCAAGGGAGTGACGATGGATATAGGTGATCCGGCGGTGCATCGCTGGGTTGACGATGAGCTTCGCACCAGGGTCCACAACTATCATCTCGATATGCTTGAGCATGATGGCTACGTGGTTGCGCAGGGCTGCGAGCGAAGCGATCATCCTCACGCTGCTCCCGATCCAGGTACGCTGCGGCGCTCCGTGGATTCAGGCTTTCCGTTCGTGGAAGCGTCGAACTCGACCGACGTGAGTTACCACGCTACCCGCGCTTATTATGAGATCCACGATCGCCTGCGAAAAGAAAATCCCCGCCTGTTACTCGAGATATGTAACGACGGCGGCCGCATGGTTGATTTTGGCAGCGCAGCTCATGGCGATTACTTTTCTATTTCAGATGCTTACGATCCACTCTCGAACCGCCGCGCCTTCTACGACGCCAGCTATGTCCTGCCGCCTGCGATGCTCGAGACCTACGTACAGAAGTTTCCGGCGCCGACAACTGAAAACTTCCTGTACGGATTACGCAGTGGCATGCTGGGCTGGTTCACTTTAATGATGGATACGCGCGCATGGACGCATGAGGAGCGCACGGCGGCAAAGGCTGCGATTGCCTTGTACAAAGTGCGTCTGCGGCCGCTCATTCGCAATGCAGATCTGTTCCACGTATCCAGCCGGCCGGACGGAACAGGTTGGGATGGAATCGAGTATGTCGAACACGATCACAGCCATGGCGTGCTTTATGCGTTTCACGGCAGTGATTTGCAACAGCCGGTACACATCTTCATCCTGCGCGGGCTTCAGACCGATGCGCAATACAGATTGAGCTTCCAGGATAAAAGCTCAGGAGATCGCATCGTCGAAGGGCGCGTGCTCAGTTCAAGCGGCGTGGAGGTCCGACTGAAAAACCCGGATTCTTCTGAACTCATGTTCTTCGAAAGAATAGGGCATTGATGCGAGGCGACGGGTGCGAACGTCCTCATGGTTCATTTATGGCGGGAAGCTATGGAGCAGGGAAGTCCGGTAATGGTAAGCGGGACTTCAGTCAGCGAGCTCAGTATCCTCGAAGGGCGGTTGCAGAATCGTGAGGCGATTCAGAACCGCCCTTCAACCTGGCAATTACTGTTTCGGCACTGAAACAGTGATGTTGCGATAGGCAATGACGCCGTGGTGATCTCCCTGCAGATAGAAGGGACCGGGCTCGGCTTCGTTGCTGTCGAGAGCGCCGCCGGTTGGCCCGGGTATCTCGACGTTATCGTGGTACATTTTGCCGTCGCGCAGGACAGTCACATGCCTGCCGACAAATGTGATGTCGAAGGTTGTCCACTTGCCGAGATTGTTCTCAGCACCTGCCGGCGGCGGATACCAGCTATAAATGGCGCCCATTTCGTGGGACGGCAGTTTGCCGCCTTCGGTGCCGACCTGCACTTCATAGCGGCCACGCAGGTAAATTCCGCTGTTGCCACCTTCCGGGCAGTTCACTTCAATATGCAGCTTGAAGTCCTGAAACTTCTCCGTAGTCCTGATATTGGCAGCGCCGTGAGTTCTTTGCCCTGGCACTTCAGGGTTGTCGTTGACCAACTCACCATCGCGCGCCACCCACTTGTTGTTTTCAATGTTGCCGACTGGCTCCCAGCCTTTCAGGTCTTTGCCGTCGAAGATCGGCCGGGGTTTGGTCCACTGCTTCGGCATTGGCCGATCCAATGAAGGAGCCTGCACGGCGACGAGCGTTGGACCTGGAGTGTCACCACTCTTCTCGACGCCTGTAAGCTTGCCGGTACCAGAAGGCGTAAGTACCCAATCGATCTCGGCGCCGGGGCGTGCTTCTCCCACATCGACGATGAGCTTGCCCGACTCCACGCGCGCACCTGCGATTGCATGCCAGGCGCCGCCCCTCGGTTGAACGCGGCCCTCGATCTTGCCGCCACTTTCCGTAAGCTCCAGCCACTGCGGATAAGGCTCGCTGCCAGCCGGTGTCACAGTCAGATCCCAACGGCCGAGGAACTCTTTAGCCTCTTGCGCAGCAACAGTCGAGGTAAGCGCCGTCGCGAAAACTGACATCCACAGGATCTTCTTATGCATGCGTTTGACTGTAGCTTTCCTTGTTCAAGATTATTGCCGGAACGGTAGACCTGAGAACTTGCTGCTTGGCGAGTCCCATGGGCGGGCGTGACGTTCCAATCGCACCTTGCGGATAGAGAAGTGACCGCAAACTCAAGGCTCTTGAGGCCTTAGACTGCATCAGGAGAGTGCCCAGCCGGAACGGTCCTCGCGTCGAATGAACTGCGCGGCAGCCGGGCAGTTCGTCGCAACCATCTTTGGCCCATCCCATTCAATCTTCTGACCGGCGCGCAAAGAGACACAGCCCAGCAACATGATCTCGACAAGCCGCGCCGCAACGTCGAAACGCGAGTAGCACATCTCCGACTTGTTTTCCTTGATAGCCGTAAGCCATTCCTGAGCATGCGCAACAACCAGATTGCCACCGCCAGGATTGCGTGGGATCCGGACTGGATAGTGCGCCATCGCCGGGTGCTCGAGGTATTGAATGAACTTCTCATCGCCCTTGAGCTTTACGAAGAAATTGGTGCCGTAATCGTCGGGCGAAAACACAGAACCTTCATCGCCGATCATGAGGCAACCGCTGTCGGGAAGCTTGCCCTGCAGGGCCACGATATCGGCGGTGACGTCGGCAGGCGGCTTGTTGGACAGGTCATGGCCGCCACGGTCCGCTGGATCGGGCTGACCGCCGTCGTACCACCAGAGTGTCACCGCATCATGCTCGACTCTCCGGTCGTGCTGAAAAAGATGTGGATGCTCGAGCGGGACCTGAGCTGTCCGCTTCGGGAAAGCGAAACGAATTTTGGAGCCAATGGGGTAGGACTCCTTGTTCATCGTGCCCAGGGGCGTCGCCTCGATCTCAGTCGGGTAGCCGAGGTCGAGAGCGCGAAATGGCATATTCACTGTGTGGCAGGCCATGTCGCCCAGCGCGCCGGT
Source organism: Acidobacteriaceae bacterium (assembly GCA_963692885.1). Lineage (GTDB taxonomy): Bacteria > Acidobacteriota > Terriglobia > Terriglobales > Acidobacteriaceae. The sequence goes on along the minus strand of OY843586.1, from coordinate 2,813,040 downwards.
GCCGAAATCCTGCCAGCCACGCCAGTTGAACGGCTCGTACACTCCCTGCCGGTCATTCGGGTTGCGGCTGCCCACGTATGGCCGCATGGGAGCCGGGCCAATCCAGGTATCCCATTGCAGTGTCGCGGGTATCGGATCTTCTCCCGCGGGCCGCTCCATGCCTTGCGGCCAGATGGGGCGGTTGGTCCAGACGTGCACTTCATGCACCTGGCCGATGAGACCGTCCTGAATGGTTTCCACCCCGCGACGCAGCCCTTCAGCGGCGCTGCCCTGGTTGCCCATCTGCGTGACCAGCTTCCGGTGGTGGGCCATGTTCCGCAGGTAGCGTGCCTCGTAGATGGTTTGAGTCAATGGCTTCTGACAGAAGACTGCCTTGTTCTGCTTCATTGCCATCGATGCCACGATTGCGTGCATGTGGTCCGGTGTAGAAATGGTCACTGCATCGATCTGGTGGTCCATCTGGTCCAGCATCTGGCGGAAGTCTTTATAGAACTTCGCGCTCGGATACTTGTTCGTCTGCCTTTGATATGCTTCGGAACCCGTGTCCACATCGCACAAAGCCACGATGTTTTCAGTAGAGCAGGCATCGGTGTCGCTCCGGCCTTTCCCCCCGATACCGATACAGGCGATATTCAACTTGCTGTTGAGATTCTGTCCGCGCAACAGCGTTGGTACCCCAAAGGCGAGAGCGCCGGCGGCCAAAGAGCCCTTCTGTATGAATTTGCGGCGACTGGTACGCGATTGAGTGGTGGACTGAGTAACTTCCGTAGCGGGAAAATTTTCGGTTGGCTTCGACACGCCAACCAGAATACACCGCAGAGGTCGTTCCAGCCTTGAGCTTCCCTACTTTTGTGCACTATGCAGGAGGCCTCGCAGCAGACCCTCTTAGGAAGCAACCGGCGGCTGATCGTCAGACTGCTGAGTCACTCATCCATGTGCGACTGCGATTAAGTACGAGCAGCGTAGATTGCCGCCGGGCGTTGCCTTGACTTGGCGCATCCAGCCCAAATTCTTGGCTTGACCTCCCATCTCGCACCCATTGCCGGAAGACCTTCAAAACTGCTTCAGTCGATCCACCTTTGGCAGCCCAGCGGTGGAAGGAAAGCTGATCAATTGCCCTGACATTTCTCTTCAGAACGAGCGCCGCAGTGCATTGACCTGGTATATGTTCAAAAGTGCGGATATGTAAGGTTCCGTACGCTGTTTCCTGCCTGGACAGCAGCATCTGAAGCTGCTCCGCCACGCATCTACAAAAGGGATCCATGACTGCGCAGTTGTCCAAGCCGCAGGTCCTGATTGTCAATGATGATCAGAGACTGTGCGAGACAAGACGTATGTTGCTTGAAGACTGTGGCGCCATGGTCACGACCGCATGCGGGATTGTCACAGACATCGAAGCGAAGTTGACTCCATCACTAGACCTGATCCTGATCGATGCAACTAATTTAGGTAGGCGGAGGGGGGAAGAGTTATGCGGAGTTGTGAAGCGCGCTCACCCAGTGGCGTGCGTTGCCTTACTGGTTCAGCCAGAAGTAAATACAGTTGAGAATACGCAAGCAGATCACGTCATTAACAGGATAGGCCCGCGCCGCATCTTAGTCGAGATCGATGAACTACTTGGCGGTCGGCTCGATTTAAATCTCTGGGAGGAACACGCCAAGTATGCTGAGGAAAATCATCCACCTCGTTCTCCCGAATGAGGGTGACTCCAGCTCAACGTTGGCCGAGGAAGTGAACCCGGAGGTGTTCTCTCTTCATCCGGTCTGGGATGTAGCAGAATGCCAAAGGCTGCTTGCAAAAGAAGAAGCAGGCGTGATGTTGATCAGCGGGATTGGCGAGACTGCAACAGTTCTCGATGTCCTGGAACAGCTTGAGCAGGCGGGTCAACGCGTGCCCATCATCTGCATCGCTGATATACAAGCGCGACAGCGTTTACTCGAAGAACGCCGGCCCGAGCTGTGGGACGTACTACTGCCATCTGAACTTGATCGCCTGACCCTGAGCTTGGAGAATGCCTGTGTGCAATCCGGTCTGATTCAGAAGCAGACAAAGCTGGCTATTGAAGCTATGCAGGCGAGAGCTTTGCTGGCTGACAATCAGAGGAGCATCACGATCGGTCGCATGCTGGGATCGATCGCGCACGAGATCAACAACCCTCTCGAAGCTATTGCAAACCTGCTCTTCCTGACGGAACGCAACATCACAGAGCAGGAGTTCATCCGCAAATGTGTGAAGATGGCCGAACAGGAATTGACGCGCGTAGGCGAAATCACGAAGCAGATGTTGACTTTCCATCGCGACTCGAAAGAGGTCACGGAGAGCCTGGTGACAGAGGCTGTTGAAAGTGTCCTGTCCCTGCATGGTTCCCGTCTGCGTCGCTATCAAGTTGAAGTCAGGCGGATTTATCAGACCGAGGGGTCAGTCCAGGCGCATCCCGGAGAGCTTCGGCAAATGTTCTCCAACCTCATATCGAACGCAATCGACGCCATGCCGAACGGAGGTCGCTTGACCATACGCGTTCGACGAGGATCTTGCCGCGAACGCGCGCTCTGTATCACAGTCGCCGATACCGGGTATGGTATGCCGCGCTCGATTCGAGAGAGAGTGGGCGAGTTGTATCTCACAACAAAGGGAGAATCAGGAACCGGGATCGGCCTGTGGGTGACCCGCCAGTTGATCGAGAAGTATGGCGGCACTCTACGCGTGCGGAGCTCTACCCGGTCTGGAAGGTCTGGGACTCACTTTCGCATATGTTTCGCAGATCCTTCCTTTGAGCCGGCGAGCGCATCCACGCAACCTGAACGGCATTGGGGTGACACGGAGGACCTGCGCCCATCTCACAGCATGCACAAAGACCAGATGCGACGAGCTTAGCGACTCGATCACAATCGAGGCCCATTGGCTGATCTTGATGCTGGGCTGGATGTGCACCGGTCAGAGATATAGAAACTGTTTGCACTGCAGGAAAACTTGCTACCCTCAGGTCCTCCCTAGATTTTGTTTGTTTGGAGCTTTGTGCGCCTGTCGCATGAAACATAACTTCAGCTCAAACTATTTGATCTATCTTCAAACGGCATCTATTCAGCCAGTGAGAGGGAGAAATGACTTGGCTGAAAAGGAAAGCAACGCCGCAGTGACAGACGCAACAGACAAGCTTGCGGAACAAGCCTCAAAGGATGGCGACAGCGCCGAGAAGGCAAAGAACGAACGCGCGGAAGCTGAGAAAAAAGTTACTCAGCATAAACGGTAGATGTTCCAATTAAAGCATCTACACGCAAGCTTCGTTCGTCTATGACCAGGAAGGGATAACGACCATGGCAGCTGTTCTCCGTGCAATTTTCGGCTATGCATTTCTCGTTTTCATGGTCCGAGTGGTGGGCCGCCGCCCTGGCAAACAGATGACTCCATTCGAGTTCGTCCTCATCTTCTTCATCGGGGGACTTACATTGACTTTTGTCGTTGGTGACGAAGCGTCCTTCACGAATGCTCTGTGCCAGATTATGACGATTGCCATTCTGCATTACCTGATCTCATGGACTCGCACCCGGTCGAGTGGCTTCGCCCGCTTGACGGATGGAACGCCGCTCGTGCTGCTTGAAAAAGGACACTGGCGGCCGGATGCCATGAAAGGCATGCGGATTGCCGATGACGATGTTATGGCCATGGCGCGGGATAAAGAACTGAAGACGCTTGATGAAATCGAGTACGCGATCCTGGAGCGCAATGGAGAGATCAGCATCATCAAATCTTCAGAATTCCATAAGATGGCTGCCGGGAAATAAGCAACGGAAGTGTGACGAGGAAGAACATGGCAGTACCTATTCGAAAGAGTCCGGTCGAGGACACCGTTCCCAAAGTCAACGGGGAAGTAGCCGTTGGAGAGGATCCTGAATTTCAGCGCAAGTGGTGGAAGTTTGAAAGCGCTGTCTTTATTATCTTTACTCTACTCGTTCTACTCGACCTCGCCGGTGTATTCGGCCGCGGTCCCTTGGCGAAAGCACATAAGTCAACTCCAGATGGAGTCATGAATGTTACTTATGAACGAATCGAACGCACGGGCACTCCGTCTGTGTTGAAAGTTGAGTTCGGCAACAATGCCATACAGGGAAGCGAGATTCAATTGTGGGCCAATGAAAACCTGGTCACGAAGCTGGGTAATAAGCAGGTCGCGCCCCAACCAGCCAAGTCAGTGATCGGCGACGACGGCATCCATTATACTTTCGACGCAACGAAACAGCCAGCGACTGCAGTGTTCTCCCTTCAACCGTCTGCGCCGGGGTTATACGACCTGACATTGCGAGTTTCTGCTTCATCAGAGCTTCATTTTAAAATCCTCGTTATGCCGTAGGGCTGAACACTATGTACACGATCATTCACGCTGTTCTCGGCTACTTCTTTCTGCTCCTCACAGTGAGGATTCTAAGTCGACGCCCTGGTGGGCAGATGACACTGTTCGAGTTTGTCATTGTGTTCCTGATCGGTGGTGTCATTATTCTTTCGACGGTTGGTGACGATCGTTCAGTGACTAACTGCGTCTGCGCCGTAATTGTCATCGGTCTTCTGCATGGGTCGGTATCGTGGCTCAAGACCAAGTCTCGAACCTTCGGCGCTATCGTCGACGGTACTCCCCTGGTCCTGCTTAAAGATGACCGCTGGGTCGACGAGATGATGAAGGGGATGCGCATCGATGCGAATGACATCATGGCGGCCGCGCGCACAAAAGGATTAAAGGACCTGTCTCAGATCAAGTACGCCATCCTTGAACGTAATGGAACCATCTCCATTATCAGAAAAGACAAATAGTGATGCCAGATCAGCAGAAGCTCCAGGTAAACAAGACCGAAGTAGAAGAGCAGATTATTGAGACAGATGTGCCCGCCCGCATGGACCGTCTTCCCTGGAGCAGTTGGCACCTGCGAATCATTATCGCTCTCGGGACCTCGTGGATGCTGGATGGGCTTCAGGTCACGCTCGCCGGTTCGCTCGCCGGCATCCTTGAAGACAAGCGCGGGCTCGGTTTAACTACACCCCAGGTGACTGCGGGAGCAACGACCTACCTGGCTGGCGCAGTTATTGGAGCTATTCTGTTCGGTTACCTCACCGATCGACTGGGTCGGAAGAAGCTTTTCCTGGTAACACTTGCAACGTACACCCTGGCGACGGCTGCTACCGCGCTCTCCTGGAACTTCTTCAGCTTCGCACTCTTTCGCGCGCTTACCGGACTCGGCATCGGCGGCGAATATGCTGCTATCAACTCAGCAGTAGACGAACTCATACCCGGCAGCGTACGTGGTACGGTCGACCTTGTGGTCAATGCAACGTTCTGGCTCGGAGCTATTCTAGGAAGCGGTGCTTCACTGCTCTTGCTGAACGGCAACATCGCTCCTGTCAACGTGGGATGGAGAGTTGCCTTTGGGATCGGCGCGGTTCTCGGCGGTGGTGTACTTATTCTTAGACTGTTTGTGCCCGAGAGCCCTAGATGGCTCATGCTTCGAGGCAAGGAGCAGGATGCCGGTAAGATCGTAAGCGATATAGAAGCACGCGTCGCCGAAAAGAAGGGAAGGCTTCCAGATCCCGAAGGTGAGAAGCTGAAGATCGCAGTGCGAGACCATACTCCATGGTCTGAAATCTTTAAGAACATGCTAGGTGAAAACCGCAAGCGGTCCTTGCTCGGCTTTGTACTGATGGTGGCGCAGTCTTTCTTCTTCAACGCAATCTTCTTCACCTACAGTCTCGTTGTTGAAAAATTTTACGGCATACCTTCCAAGAAACTGCCACTACATCTGCTTCCATTCGCTCTCGGGAGTTTTCTAGGTCCGCTGCTTCTCGGCCGCCTTTTTGACAAGGTCGGGAGAAAGCCAATGATCACTGCGACTTATGGAATTGCAGGAATACTGCTGGCAGCAGTAGCATTTCCCTTCGCCCATGGATCCATGTCCGTTCGCACGTTAGATATTTCCTTTAGCGTCATCTTCTTCGTGGCGTCTTCTGCGGCGAGTGCAGCGTACCTGACAGTCAGCGAAATCTTTCCACTGGAGATTAGGGCTTTTGCCATTGCTATCTTCTACGCCATCGGTACATTGGTTGGAGGTGTCGGTGCGCCTTTTCTTTTTGGCGAACTGATCGCTACAGGGTCGCGTTGGAACGTCGGTATCGGATTCCTGATCGGTGCAGTCCTGATGATGATCGGCGCAGCGTGTGAGTGGGCGATCGGCGTTGAAGCTGCAGGAAAATCTCTCGAATCCATTTCAAAGCCGCTACAGAGTAGAAGCTGACTGAGGTTATTTGATCCTCACTACTTAGATCTAACCCGTTGAAGTTTTCAGTGTCTCGTACCAGGCCGCATAGGGAGTGTTTTTCACCATGTGCCTGTTGTAGTCAGGACTACCATCTTCCCACCAGACATGGCCGCGCTCACCGAGTCTCCGCTTCGCTTCATCGACTGCCTGTCGAGCGACTTCTCGGGCGTGTGCATCGTTCGCCCGCATGGCGATCCCTTTCGCTCTTCGCGCTTCCATGAGCATCTTGACAAGGGCCTCAGCTTCATCCCTGGAAAGTTGCGAGTTCGTCGCACGCCAAAGCCTGCCCCTCACCACAATGTACCGGCCATCTGGCGTCAATGCGCCACTTTCCGAAGCTTTTCGCTTGCTCATGAAGCGCGGTCGTCACTCATTCTAAGGTGTACACAGAGATCATTTCATAGGACCCACAGCGCGTTGTAGAGCGAGGGCGTCTTGCCACAACAGTTACGGCGAAAAAAGGGAGCGGACCTTTCAGGTCGGCTCCCTTCTTCGAACATGAGTTGCAGGTCAGCCTACGCTTCAACCATCGCTGTCTTCGCGGCTTCTGCCAATTTTGCTTCATGGAGTGCATTTTGTTTTTCGCCCATCCCACCAGTCCATTGACCGACCGGGGTCGAATCAACAGGTGAGGTCCGCTCTGTCCCAGGCTGAGGATCGTAAGGAGTGACGTCCAACCCCTCGCCACCCTTGATCTCGGATTGCACAGTGTGCAGACCATTGCCACTATTCCACGGTCCCTTAAAGTCAGTTTCGCCATACTGACTTTCGCCGGTTGAACCATTGAAAAATTGATCGACCAAGTTTGGCGTTGGTTCAATAATGCCTACCGAGAACTGCGGTTTATCCATGCTTTCAAGCGCAGCGGTGAATGCGCGCATGTGGGTGATCTCGCGTGTCATCAAAAACTGCAGTGCTTCCTTCGATCCGCGATCCTCGGTAAAACCTATGAGGCGTTCATAAACTATCTTCGCTCGCGCTTCGGCGGCGATATTGCTGCGAAGGTCAACTGCCAGATCACCAGTCACCTTCAAGTAGTCGGCAGTCCAGGCGTTGCCCATCGAGTCGAACAATGAAACTCCGGCACCGCCGGCAATCGCGACGAGCGGATCTGCTTCCGCCGCTTCCCGCTCACTCTTCATAGGCTTTAGATGCATACGGATTAATGCGCCCACTACCTCCAGATGACTTAGTTCCTCAGTGCCAATGTCCATCAAAAGATCTTTTCTCGCCGGATCTTCGCAGTTAAAACCCTGAATCGAATATTGCATGGCGGCTGCCAGCTCGCCGTTCGCTCCGCCGAACTGCTCCAGGAGCATCCTGCCAAACTTCGGATCCGGTTCGCCAATATTTACCGTGTACATTAGCTTCTTTACGTGGTGATACATGTGTACCCTCCCGGCGTGATGACGCCATTTCTTAATAAGATGTAGAAACTAACCAGTGGCTATGACGGCTAGCCGACTTAAGGCAGCAAACTCCAAAGCAGGCATCAAACTGCTTTGATCATGCCGAGGTTACGAACATGCCCTATCCTTTGTCGAACATTCTTCTGATGGCATTGCCGGAAGAAAGCAGGCGTCGTGTGCAGCCTCAGCTGACACGGGTGATCGTACCGATCCGTACTTCCCTGTATGAATCAGACGAAAAGCCCAAATATATACACTTCCTGACCTCTGGAATTGCTTCTATCGTGACAACGATGGGAGATGGCAACACTACAGAGGTAGGTACAGTGGGCCGCGAGGGTGCACCACAGAGCCTGCACGTTATGGGTTCTGCACCGACACCCACGCGGTGTTTTATGCAGATCGCAGGCACCGGCCTGCGCATGGACTTCAAGGTATTCGAACGGCTGTTTGACGCAGACGAGGCGCTGAGAAAGGCGATTCTCGCGTATGCGCAGTATCATGCCCTGATGCTTGGGCAGATGGCAGGATGTAACCGCCTGCACGAGGTTGAACCGAGGCTTGCGCGCTGGCTGCTCATGATCCGCGACCGGACGGGCGATCCATTACTGAAGCTCACGCAGGAGTTTGTGGGACAGATGATGGGCTCACAACGAACAACGGTAGGCGCTGTCGCGGGTTCCTTGCAGGAGCGCGGTCTCATCGAATACGCACGCGGGACAATTCGCATCCTCGATCCGATTGGTCTAGAAGATGCGAGTTGTGAATGCTACCAAATTACGAGAAAACTTCTTGCAAGCCTCTACACACTTGTGGATGAGAGGCTCTCGGACGGGCACGCGGGCTAATTGGCGTGTTGACATGCGTCATGGTAGGACAGCCAAATGCCTTCTGGTCCGGTGAGCGCAAGCAGACTGCCTAGATGCGGTAGTTAGCCTTGCAGCAATACCGTTTCTTGTGAGTCTGAGCAGAAACGTGAACTACCAATTATCTATCCAGCAAGCCAAGGCTTGGATGTTGAGCTTATCAAACCTCCGGCGGAACTGTTGTCAGCATCTTGTATCCAACATTGCAATACCTAAGACGAGGAAGGATGAAAGTTATGGGAACAGTTGTGCTGGATGCCGCAAGCAAGATAGAGATCACTCGACGCGCGTTAATGAGCGTGTTGGAAGACATCGTGCCAATCCGCGAAGCTTTGGCCGAGGCTGCCTCACTCGACACCAAGGTTGAGGTCTTCCAAAGCGGTAGCGAAGCCCTGGTACGCATGGATGTCGCGTTGGCAGAGATGAAAGAGGCGATTGAAGGTCACGCGTAAACCCGCCGCGCGCCGGGACAGACTGCAGACGGGGCCTGCTTCAAAGTGAGGAGGTAAGTGAGCCTCGTCTCCTCATCGGAGTCGCTTGAAACATGACAACTGCAACTTCGCGGGTGACTTAAACGTAGCCGCCCGTAACCTCGATACGCTCAGCATTAATCCAGCCATTATCGTCGGAGAGTAGCGAGGCAATCGTCTTGCCAACATCGTCGGGTAGCCCGGCGCGGCCGAGTGCCGTACCATCCGCAACCCTTTTGTTCATTGCAGGATTGTCGCGGACGATGCCTCCACTGAAATCTGTTTCCGTCGCTCCAGGAGCAACAACATTGACGGCAATCCTGCGCGATCCCAGTTCCTTGGCCATGTGTCTTGAAAGCACCTCAACTGCTCCTTTCATCGACGCGTAAATTGATCCGCCGGGACCGGTAATGCGCGTTCGTGCCGTCGACACGTTGATGATGCGCCCCCCATCGTTGATGAGTGGGAGCAATTTCTGAGTCAGAAAGAAGACGCCTTTGAAGTGGACAGTGTAAATGCTGTCGAGTTCTTCTTCAGTCGCCAGTTCGAAAGGCATGTTGTGATGACTGTTGCCAGCGTTGTTCACAAGATAATCAAAGCAATTGGCTCCCAGATTTGCGAGTGCGTTCTTCACGTCATCGACAAAGGCGGTGAAGGACGAAAGGTTAGCGTAATCCAATTGCAGAGCGACCGCTGTCGTCCCAGATTCTTTCACTGCAGCGACTACATCCGCCGCGTCCTTACCCTGCGTGTGGTAAGTGAAAATGGTGTTTACGCCGCGCTTGGCGAGACATTCCACCGTACTCCGCCCGATGCCTCGACTGCCCCCTGTGACAATCGCAATGCTGCTGGAGTGAATTGCATTTGCTACGTTCTGCATTGAAGAGCTCCTTTGCTTCTCGAAATGTGTGTCTGATCAGTCATTCTATTCTTCGATAAATTAATGCAGCATCCGCCACAGGGCATCAAAGCCAGCCTTGCTGTGCTTTTTGGCGTTTGCCGGATCCTGTGTCATAAAGTCCATCGTTGCATCTGCGACAGAAGTCATGAGCGCAACCACAAAACCTTTTGGACTTTTCTGCATGGGACCATGCGCGCGGGAACGTTCTAACAACTCTGCGATGGGTGCCATTGTTTTGTGCCCGGAGAAGCGGGTCTCTGCTGTGATCTCGTCTGACACACCCAGTTGAGTTAATGCTTTGCGTTTTTCGGGATGGGCGACAGCCCAGTTCATCCAGTTTTTCCAGGCGTGGAGGAATTCATCATACGGCTTAGAATCCGTCGGATGGCTTTTCAAAATAGCTGATGCCATCTCGGTTTTGATCTCCAAATAGAGATCATTCAACAGGTCTGTCTTTGTCTCAAAGTATGTGAAGAGCGACCCGTTGGCCACACCAGCTTCTTGAGCGATGCGAGCGGTCGGCGCGCTCAGGCCTTGGACCACGATGATGCGCGTAGCCGCTTCCAGGATTGCCACTCGCTTTTCATCGCTCCTAGGTCTTGCCATACGGTCATCCTATAAATAAACGTCTGGACAGTCAACTAATTACCTTGCCGTCCCGCTGTATTTACGCCACCCACTCACTCCTTATGGATAGACCGGCACCGGGCGTTCAAGCGTGCCATGGGTCGTGCTTCCTTGTCCTTAAACCTGATGACGATCTTGCCGATTTGAGTATTTGCTTCCATACAGCGGTTGGCCTAACGTTTTCAGCTAAACGAAACGTCGTGTTGATGAGCGGCTTGTATGCTCCCACGACCAGATCATAGCCCAAATCGTGATTGACCTGGCCAAACCCGTGAAGAGGGGCATAGTGGTTTTCGACGGCCAAATCGCTGTACTCGAACAGTACCGCCGGGTGCTGCTGCCTAAGCGGGAGCTTCGTCGATTCTTCGCCGATCGGACCAAAGATGATGCGTCCTCCCTTGCACGATTGAGCTATTAAGCATTGCCGGTCCCAATTCTGCATCGTTCTCAGTCGCTCTACATCTCTTTGATAGTTATCGAACTTCCAGGTTTCGGGTAAACGAAAGAGAGAAAATACTATGGCTAAGCTTGCAAATAAAGTTGCAGTTGTCACTGGCGCTTCGAAAGGTATCGGCGCCTCTATTGCTAAACACCTTGCGGCTGAGGGCGCCTCGGTTGTCGTGAACTACGCTTCGAGTAAAGAGGGTGCTGACAAGGTTGTAGCCGAAATAATCAAGGATGGCGGTAAGGCCGTCGCAGTTGGCGGGAGCGTTGCGAAAGAGGACGAGATCGTCAAGCTCTTCAACGAGACGAAGAAGACCTACGGTAAGGTCGATATTCTCATCAACAATGCCGGCGTTTTCGCGTTTTCACCAATTGAGCAGGTCACTGTCGAAGATTATCGCCGCCAGTACGACACGAACGTTCTTGGCGTCTTCCTGGCGACCAAGCACGCGCTTCCGCTCTTCCCTGAGAGTGGCGGCAGTATTGTCAACATCAGTTCAGTGGTGAGCACTCTTGCTCCGCCATTCGGCTCGGTCTATTCGGGAACTAAGGGCGCACTCGATACGATTACAAAATCGCTTGCCAAGGAACTTGGTCCGCGCAAGATCCGCGTGAATGCCATTAACCCTGGCATGGTAGAAACAGAAGGCGCACGAAGCATGGGCGTCATTGGCAGTGACATGGAGAAGCAGGCCATTGCGACGACACCTTTAGGCCGCATTGGTCAACCGGAAGACATTGCCCTGCCGACAATCTTCCTGGTCTCAGAGGATGCGCGCTGGATCACCGGCGAAACGATCTTTGTCTCGGGCGGGTCAGCTATCTGATCAGCCTCCGCGCAAACGGCGCAGACGGAAAGAGGAGAGCTCGTCTGCTCTCCTCTTCTTTGCTTCCGCAGCTTAGCCTGAAAACTACACCTGTTCAAGTGCCTGTCTGATGTGAAGCTTCCTAGAGAGTCTTGTCGAGGGTGATCGGGAGGTCTCGCACCCGTTTGCCGGTGGCATTGTAGACAGCGTTTGCAACTGCCGCGCCCACTCCGGTGATGCCGATCTCTCCGACTCCTCGCGCGCCCATTGGAGCATGTGGATCCGGGATATCGGTCCACATGACGTCGATCTCGGGAACATCCAAGTGAACCGGGACGTGATATTCAGCGAGGCTGGGATTCATGATGCGGCCTTTACGTTCATCGAACTGCGTTTCTTCCATCAACGCCAGGCCGAGGCCCATGATAATGCCTCCGCGAAACTGGCTTGCAGCCGTCTTGGTATTCAATATGCGGCCACAATCGAATGAGCCAAGAAAACGACTCACCCTTGTTTCGCCCGTCACTGCATTGACGCGCACCTCGCAGAACATTGCTCCATGAGAGTGCATGGACCAGTGCGTGAATTCAAGCGGGGGCGGAGCAGAACCCTTGGCCGTCAACTGATCGCGTCCGGCACGCTCCATCAGCGACACGTAGCTTTCGCGGCGCTCCGGTTCGTCGGACTTACACAGATATCCGTTACGGCCGATAACCTCGTCCGGATCAAGGCCTGCAAGCGGCGACTCCTTACCTGCGAGTTTGATCAATTCGGTAATGAGCTCTCGATGTGCCGCGATCACCGACGCGCCGATGGACGCAGTTTGCTGTGAACCGCCCGCGAGCACAACACCGGGGAAGTGCGAGTCCCCATACTTGACGTTGACACATTCCATGGCAAGACCGAAGCGGTCAGCAGTGACCATGGTCTGCGTAGTCGCGGTGCCCATGCCCATCTCATGCGCAGCGATCTCTACTGTCGCCCTTCCGTCTTTTGTCAGCGTAAGACGCGCCGCGCCCCCGGCCATCCGATAGTAAGGATAGGTGGCCGTCGCGCACCCCATACCGACAAGCCACTCACCTTCACGACGCGTTCCGGGTTTTGAATTCCGCGCGGCCCAGCCAAATCTTTCTGCTCCAGATGTATAAGCCTCGGTTATATGACGCGAGGAAAACGGTGCGCCGGTAGTTGGATCCTTTTCCGGTTCGTTGCGACTACGTAGTTCGATAGGATCCATACCAAGGCTATCTGCCAGTTCATCAATGGCACATTCAAGGGCAAAGGTGCCGACCGACTCTCCCGGAGCGCGCATAAACGTGTTTGCGAGCATGTCCATCCTGGCTGCTTCAACGTCAAGCCTGAAGCTTTTCGCCTGGTAGCCTGAACGCGCCGGCAGAATAAATGGTTCCGGCATATTGTTATGCCGGCCCATGGCCACCACGCCAGTCTGGATGAGTGCATCGAAACGTCCATCTTCCTGTGCCCCGATTGCGACGCGTTGCTCAGTCAACGTGCGGCCGCCTACGATTCGATACACTCCTTTGCGGGAGAGCACAAGCCGCACGGGCCGGCCGGCAACCTTTGAAGCGGCGGCAGCGAGAATCTGGTGCTGCCATAGCGTTTTGCTGCCAAATCCTCCGCCCACGTAAGGCGACGTGACATGCACCTGCTCTTCCTTGATATCGAAGACTTCTGCGATTGACCAGGCCGCATGCGTCACACACTGCGAGGCATCGTGCACGATAAGATCGTCACCATTCCAGCCGACCGTCGCCGCATGCAATTCAATGGGATTATGACTGTGGCGAGGCGTACGGTAGACAGCGTCCACTTTGCGAGGGGCCGCCGCCAGGGCGGCCTCGGCATCGCCGATCTCCAGCAGGAGCGGCTGTCCCTGGAAGACTCCTGGCTCGGAGTTGGGCTTCGCCTTCTCGAATGAGGTCAGTGCTGACGCCACCTCGTAAGCGACATGTATTTGTGATTTAGCGTAATCTGCCTGCTCCTGTGATTCAGCCAGTACGAGCGCGACGGGCTGGCCATTCCAGTGAATCTCTTCGTCCTGCATGATCGGCAGATCGTCGCCCGCAGCTGCCTTGGCACTCGACATAAAGGCGGGTGCAGGCTTCATCCGGGGCGCATTTCGATGCGTCATGACAAGCACCACGCCGGGCGCTGCTTCTGCCGCGGAGGTATCGAGATGTGTGATTTTTCCTTTAGCGATGGTGCTGTACAGCAATGCCGCGTACACCATACTTTCCATCGGAAACTCAGCAGCGAACTGTGCTGTTCCGCTGACTTTCTCTGGCCCGTCCAGTCGCGACACAGACGTTCCGATCAAGCCGTGCTTCTGCCGGATGAGTGGGTCAGGCGTTCCTCCGGGCATCCATGCGTCCGGAGCAATTTGAACCGCTTTCTTCATGACAGCTTGCGCAGTGTCCTTGATACTCATGAAAGATCTCCTGCCAGCTCTGCCAGCACGGCTACGATCGTGCGTTTAGCGAGCTCTATTTTGAAGTTGTTGTGGGTCAGCGGCTGCGCAGCTGCGAGTTCTTCTTCTGATGCAGCGAGAAAGCTTTTGCGGGTAGCAGGCTGACCCGTCAACGAGGCCTCAAGCTTCAATGCGCGCCAGGGCTTAGGGGCAACTCCGCCTAATGCCAGCCTGATGTTCTTCACCGTACCATGATCCAGTTCGACAGCGGCAGCGACTGAAATTAATGCGAAGGCATAGCTCGCCCGGTCGCGCACCTTTCTGTAGATCGAATGTTGAGCGAAGTTATTCGCAGGCACCTTAACTGCCGTGATCAAATCGCCCGGCATAAGTGTTGTTTCGATCTCAGGATGATCGCCCGGAAGCTGATGCAGGTCGGTGAACGAAATGATCCGCTGCCCCTGTGCGTTTGTGATGTGCACGGATGCATCGAGTGCCGCCAGGGCTACACACATGTCTGACGGGTGGGTGGCAACGCACGAAGACGACGCGCCCAGGATCGCGTGAATGCGGTTGAACCCGTCTATCGCGTCACAACCCTGGCCCGGGACGCGCTTATTGCAACGCGAGCCATCGTCGTCGTAGAAGTACGTGCAGCGTGTCCGCTGCAACAGGTTGCCCCCGACCGTTGCCATGTTTCTGATCTGACCTGAGGCCCCGGCCAGAATGGCGCGCGATAGCAGGGGATGGCGGGACCGCACTGCTGCGTGTTCGGCCACTGCTGTGTTCCTGGCAGCCGCTCCAATCATGATGCTGCCATCTTCCTGCTCGATGATCGTGCTCGACAGGCCGGTGACGTCGACCAGTGCCGATGGACGTTCCAGCGTTTCACGCATCAGGTCTACAAGGTTGGTTCCGCCACCAAGGTACTTAGCATTGCCGTCGGCACCCTGCCTGACTGCGTCTGCTGCATCGACTGCGCGCGCGTATGTGAAGCTGTTCACTTTGAGGTCTCCGCGAACTCCGTGATTGCATCGACGATGCCGTTGTAGGCGCCGCAGCGGCACAGGTTACCGCTCATGCGCTCGCATAGTTCATCCCGTGTAAGTGGGACTGAGCCGTTTGCCAGATCAATTGTTACGTTGCTTGGCAGACCCCGCCTGAGTTCCCCCAGCATGCCCACAGCTGAGCAGATTTGCCCGGGAGTGCAGTAGCCACACTGAAAGCCATCGTGATCAATGAACGCCTGCTGCAGTGGATGCAGCGCTCCATCCGTGGATAGTCCCTCGATCGTAGTTATCGATCGACCCTCATACTGAACAGCCAGGGCGAGACAGGAGAGGATACGTTCTCCATCTACAAGTACTGTGCACGCTCCGCAGGCACCCTGGTTACAGCCCTTTTTCGTGCCGGATAGAGCAAGATGGTCGCGTAGAAGGTCCAGCAGCGAAACACGTGTGTCGCTCGGCAGTTCGACAAGTGAACCGTTTATGTGTAATTGCATGCGATGATCCTAGATACGTGGTGTTTGATTTGAAGAGGATTTCCTCTTAATTCCGCTAAGCGTTACGAACTAGCCTGCGATGGTTATTGGATCTGACTTGTTCGCTGGCGCGGAAGCGTCTTTCTTGTCATGGTGCAGTCTGCCACTTACAACGCCCTGTATCTGCGCGACAATGGAAAGCGCGATGACAGCCGGGCCATCTCCGCCGAGATCCAGCCCAACCGGGGAGTGCACTTCATTCCATGTTTGACGACGATTGCTTTCAGCCTGCGGTCGGGAGGCAGCCAGATCCGCCTTCACCTCGCGCAATAAATCTCCTGTCCGATAACGCGGGCCGAGAACGCCCAGGTATGCAATGTCGGCACTTAGTAAGTGCGTCAGGATCGACTTATCCTGTTCATAGCTATGGGTCATGATGACTGCTGCATCACGCGCAACTGGTTGCAGCGAGCTCAGGCTCCCGGCATCCAGAACCAGAACCTCATCTGCTTCCGGAAAACGCATCCGCGTCGCCAGGTGTGAGCGACCATCGGCTATGGTTATATGCCATCCCAGAGTGCTTGCTTGTGTTACGAGCGGCTTGGCATCGTCACCTGCGCCGAAGATGAATAACCCAGTGCGCGCAGGAATGGACTCCGCCCAGAGCGAACCACTGTTGTGGAGTGAGGAATGGCGGCTCTTTAATGCTTCAACTGCATGATCGCCAAGGTGCGAAGAATCTAACCTGGTCGTCACGGCTGCGACGCTGCGCCTTCCACACTCGGCTCCAGACAGAACAACTGCGCATCCCAGCGGTTCACGTGCGAGGAAAGCACGCTGCAGTTCATTGAGGAACGGCTCAGCATTGTGTCTTCGTTCGAGCAGCAGATGAACAGTGCCACCGCAGCCGAGACCATAGGGACGGTCATCGTCCATCTCGAAAGAGGTTGAATATGCTTTTACCAGGGGACCGTTTTCAGTGAGCCACCAGGCTTGCTTGATGACTTCACCTTCAAGACAACCGCCGCTGATGGTCCCTGCGCGCATCCCGCTCCTGGTGATGAGCATCCTTGCGCCAGGCTTGCGATAGGACGAGCCTTCTACGTGCACGATTGTGGCTAGCACGCAGTCCTCGCCGGAGCAGTTAACCTGCTGCCAAAGTTTTAAAATCTGCTTCAGGTCGGACACAGAAGAACGCTACCTTTCAATGCCAGGACTTGGCGAATAGTACGGTCTGATCGACCGGCTCTTCAGGATAGGATGCCAACCCTGCGATAGTTTCGTTGAAAATGGGTGATCGTTGGAAAACTCCGCCTGAAACCTGTACGTGCTTATCGATTATGCAGTACAGAACGGTGGCGACTCATGGGATACAACACACCAAAATCGTATGTTTATTCAATAGGTATAGATAGATGTGCGCGATTCGATCCGCACTCAGTGGCCGAATCGATATTACTCCAGCGAATACCAGGTCTTCTGCTCCTGTATTCCAGCTTGTGCAGTCGCTTCTCTGCCATCTAGATCGCCAGGACGCTGGTAGGTACCGGGCCTTTGTGAACGGCAGGTTGCGAGGCGGACGTGGACCGCAGCGATGTGGATGTAGCAGAACTGCTCATCGACACGGCATTGCAGCAATTGTCCATCAGGTTCAGAATAGACTTGCATTGAGTTCTTGCCGCCAGGTAAGGACTTACTTCAAGTTCATCTGTCATAAGTGAAAGGTCGATGCATGTCGGATAAGCCTAAAGTCGAGGTCTCTCGCCGGGGATTTCTGAAGGGCGCTGGTTTCACGGCGGCGTCCACTGTGATCGAGTCGGCCAACGCACTCACCCGGGATCTGAAAGAGACAGCGCACGCAGATCATACAATTGGACCCGGCGCCACTGCCGTGACACTCATGGTCAACGGTCATGAGCACGCTGTAACGATCGAAGCGCGCTACACGCTGGCGGAGACATTGCGCGACAATATTGGTTTGACAGGAACCAAGGTAGTCTGTGATCGAGGCTCGTGCTCCGCATGTACGGTGTGGATCGACGGCACACCCGCCCTGGCGTGTATGACCCTTGCGATTGATGCGGTCGGTCGAAAGATAACGACTATTGAGGGCTTATCTCACGGCGAGCAGATGCACCCGATACAGGTGGCATTCGTCAAACACGACGCAATGCAGTGTGGCTTTTGTACGCCTGGCATGGTGATGAGCTGCGCTGCACTGCTTGAGCGTAACCCTAATCCTCAGCTGGCAGATGTGAAGCATGCGGTGAGTGGTAATCTCTGCCGGTGTGGTACCTACCCGAAGATTTTCGCCGCCACTCTCGAGGTAGCGCAGCAGCGCAAAGAGGCTGCTGGACTGGTCACCCTGCAGTCGACACAAGGAGCTTAAGATGGCGCCAGAAGTTCTCGAGACAGTCGATTCTCCTCAGCAACAGGATTCCTCCACTGAAAAGTCACGCGCTAAGGGCGTCCAGGGTGAAGCTAAGCCCACGCGCGAAGCTGAGCAGAAAGATGCCAAGACGCCAGTAGCCAATGCGAGTAAGGCTACGCGTACTGATAGTTTTGTGTTCGGCATTCCGCAGACCGGTCTGGAGCAGAAGCAGCGCGAAGTTCCTCTCAATGAGCCGCCGCCACTCGCGGCAAATGCAGAGCTCAGCTACTATGGCAAACCGACGCTCCGTTATGACGGGCCGGCAAAGGCGATGGGACGCGCAAAATATACCGCGGACGTTCATCTGCCGGGCATGCTCTACGCCCGGATGGTGGATGCGACGATCCCTCACGGCCGCATTGTCTCGATCGATATAAGTGCAGCGCAGAAGCTTCCTGGTGTGAAGGCTGTGCACGTGATCGAACACACCTATGGTGTTGCGGAACTACGTGATCCGAAAGTCGAAGCACCCTCGCGGTATCCCGTTATTCGCTATGCAGGACAGCCCATTGCGGGCGTGGCAGCTACCACGCAGCAGATTGCCAATGACGCTGCGGCTTTAATTAAAGTCACTTATGACGAGATGCCCTTTGTCGTGGATCGCACTGATGCACGGGCGCCTGATGCTCCCAGGGTGTTTCCGGGGCCGGCGGATGCCGCCGCGAGCGCGGGCGGGGGCGGCGGCCCGAAAGATGTGCCCCAGGTAGGAAATGTGCACGGGCCGCAGACGAAGAAAGTGGGTGATCCCGAGCAAGGTTTCAGAGAGGCTGATGTCGTGGTTATCGGCGAGTATTTCACACAGGTGCAGACGCACTCGGCTCTTGAAACGCATGGTTTCGTTGTCGATTGGAAACCTGAAGAGGTGACAGTGTACGCCTCGACGCAGGGCACCTCCAGCGTGCGCGACGAGTTCGCTGATGTTTTCAAACTGCCTAAAGGCCAAGTCCGTGTCATTACCGAATACATGGGCGGCGGCTTTGGCGCCAAGTTCGGTGCAGGCAACGAGGGAGTGGTCGCAGCCAACCTCTCACGGAAAGCCAATGCACCAGTCAAACTGATGCTGGACAGGAAACAGGAGCACATTGTCTGCAACCGTCCCGATTCGCATCAGAAGTTGAGAATTGGCGCGAAGAAAGATGGCACGCTTACAGCCATCGAGTTGGTCAGCTTTGGTACTGCCGGTGTTGGAACAGGCGCAGGCACTGCAGGACCCGCGACAAACCTCTATAAGTGCGCGAACCTGATCACGGAAGAGAATGATGTGTTCGTTAACGCCGGTCCCGGTGCGGCCTTCCGGGCGCCGGGACATCCGCAGGGCTGCTTTGCCTTTGAGCAGGCAATCGATGAACTTGCGATGAAGCTGGATATGGATCCGCTTGCCCTGCGAGATCAGATCGATGAAAGTCCCGCGCGCCGTGTCGAGCGGCAGGTGATCCGCGAACGCACGAACTGGAAGAATCGGCGGCCCGCTGCATCCGACAGTGGCCCCATTAAGCGCGGTATGGGTATCGCACAGTCTGTGTGGTACCGCTTTGTCAACATGGATTCATCGTGTGAAGTGCGTGTCTCGCGCGATGGCTCTGTCGAGTTGATGTCGGCTGTGCAGGACCTTGGCACAGGTACAAAAACACTCTTAGCGATCGTTGTGGCCGAGGAGTTTGGAATACCGCCTGCAGAGGTAGTCATCCGCATTGGAGATACACGCTATCCCATTGGTCCTGATTCTGGTGGAAGTGTAACAGCGGGTTCTATAACACCGGCTGTGCGCAATGCGGCCTACCTGGCAAAGCAGCAACTGTATAAGGCAGTTGCGCCCAGGCTTGGTACCACAGCCGAGAATCTTAATTTCAAGGCTGGTAAGTTCGTTGTGAAAGATGACGAAGCCCGCACTTATTCGCTGAAGCAGTTGGCGGCAAAGATGCCGACGAGCGAGATCTCCGCGCGTACTACCCGGGGAGCTGAATACGCCAAGGAGCGGCTCACTTACGGTGGAGTTGACTACGTGGAACTTGCAGTCGACACCGAGACGGGTCGCGTTCACATTGAAAAAGTATTTGGTGCGCATGATTGTGGACGACCGATTAACCCGACGGGCGTTATCAGTCAGATCAATGGCGGGATATTGCAAGGTATCTCCTACGCCCTCTTTGAAGAGCGTGTTATGGATCGCAAGGCAGGCTACATGTTGAATGCGAACCTGGAAAACTACAAGATCATTGGCGCTCGCGAGATTCCCGAGATTGAAATAGCTCTGGTCGAAAACTACATTGCACAGAGTTCAACGGACGCTGCCGGAATCGGCGAGTCCGCAGGGATCATCACTCTCGCTGCTGCAATTGGGAACGCCTTCTATAACGCAACTGGCGTGCGGATGCGGCGCATACCCATGACACCGGCAAATGTGCTGAGTGCGCTCGGCAAGTTGAATGACGAGGAGCAGGCATGAACAAGTTTTCATTCGTTGATTGCACAACTGTCGACCAGGCACTTTCCGAGTTGAATGATGGCGCGATGTTCAAAGCAGGTGGGATTGACTTGCTCGACCTGATGAAGGAAGACATAGTGGCGCCAACTAAACTGGTAAATATCCGCAATGTTGCCAGTCTGCGCGGCATTACAGCTACTAGCAAGGGATTGCAACTAGGGCCGCTGAGTACGCTGAGCGAGATCTCCGCCCATGCTGATATTCAGCGGGATTACGCAGCGCTCGCTGATGCTGCCGGTCACGCAGCCACGCCCCAGGTCCGCAACATGGCCACTCTCGGAGGCAACATCACGCAACGACCGCGCTGCTGGTATTTCCGTTCGAGCGATTTCGACTGCAAGAAAAAGGGCGGCACAAGTCAGGAGTGTCATGCCCATGAGGGTGAAAATCAGTATCACGCCGTTATGAACAACGGCACATGCGCGATGGTGCATCCTTCCTCGACGGCGGTGCCTCTGCTGGCCATGAATGCGCAGGTCGAACTCACAAGCAGACGCGGTAAAAGAACGGTGGAAATGAGTGACTTCTATGTTCCGCCGGAGAAGAGCGTGATCAACGAGACAGTACTGCAGCCCGGAGAACTGATCACTGCAGTTTTTGTGCCGGCGCCTGAACCAGGCACGCGCTCTGCTTACCAGAAATACGGCGAAAAGGAGAGCTTCGACTGGCCGCTTGCTGATGCTGGCATCGTGCTCGTGATGGATGGCGAGCATTGTCGCAAGGCAGCCGTGGTGATGGGTGTGGCAGCACCGACCCCTATCCGCTCGCGAGCTGCAGAAGAAGTACTTACGGGTAAGAAGATCAACGAAGCGACGGCTCGCAAGGCTGCCAGAGCTGCTATGGAAGGCGCCACGCCATTGTCTGGTAATGCCTTCAAGACACAGCTATTCCAGACAGCCATCTACAGAACCATTCTGCTGGCTGCTGGTCAGATGCAGCGTGACCCGAGTGCAATCGGCTAAGGAGATTTATGACACCTTCTCTCGTACAAATCCGGTGTAACTCACTGCGCAGTAAGTCGTCCTACGGGGCCTTCGGTGACTACCATGAAGAGATGCATGAACTGGTCGGTTCTACAACCACGTACTGGTGCCTGAAGACTATGGGCAAGGCCGGTCCGGATGAGCATTATGTTCATCGCTCTGTTTGCCAGCAGGGACGCTCGTGCTGGGAAGGCTGCGACAACTAAGCTTCCGGCTCCAGGAATAATTGTTCGACTTAGTGTCCAAGCGGGCCAGAACACGGATTGCCTGTGTCCGGTAAACCCTCGGCGCTCAGGCTCTTATCTGTTAGTCGAAGAATTAAAGCGACGGCACCCATGCAATTTACGGCCGCAATCCCAATCGTCAGCGAAGATCGATGCGGCGACTCGGCGCCTTCAGTAGTTCTGCTCAAGAGCAGGCTGCAGTTTGAACCTATGTCAAGGATATATCCTGCGCAAAAGGTTCCCATGAACTGGCAGCACTGCAATCTTCTGAGAACCAATGGCGACTAAGACGAAACGAAGCGCAGGACTCCTCATGTTTCGCGGGACCGGAGACGCATACGAAGTATTTCTTGTGCATCCCGGTGGCCCGTACTGGTCCAAGAACAATGAAGGATCATGGACGCTGCCCAAGGGCGTGTGCGAGGACGGTGAGGAACCGCTTGCAACAGCGCAGCGTGAGTTTCACGAAGAAACCGGCTTCATCGCCAGGGGTCCCTTCATCGAACTTGGCTCCGTACATCAGAAAAGTGGTAAGGAGGTCTTCGTATGGGCATTCGAAGGCGACTGCGACCCGCGCGACCTCGTCAGTAATACCTGCGAGGTGGAGTGGCCCCCGCGCTCTGGCAGACGCCTGGTCATTCCTGAGGTAGATCGAGGGGCCTGGTTCGCGCTTCAGGAAGCCGCCATCTTCATACGAGAAGAGCAGCAGCCACTCTTATTGCGCATCAAGGAAAAGCTCAGCCATAGGCACAATTGACGTTCCTTTGCCAGTTGCACTGTCGTCGAGTTGGAAGTTGCTGAGGCCTACGCCGACCAGCCGAAACAGCTGCTGGGACGGCAACCCCATGCGCGCCCGAAGCGCGAGAGCGACTTTCGTTAGATCTTCACAGGTCGTTACGGGTGCGGCTGGAGTATGGCTTCGCGTGAATGAAGTAAATTCCCTGGTCTTTAGCTTGAGCACAATGGTTCGAGCCTGGCGTGCATTGCCCTTGGAAGCATTCCAGACTTTTTCAGCCAGCCTTCGGATGTGTATTTCACATTCCGCGAGCGGGATGTCCTCGGCAAAGGTGTCTTCGGCAGAGACCTGTTTTCGCAGGCGATTGGAGATCACGGGATTGTGATCGATGCCACGAGCCAGTTCGTGAAGACGCTGACTGTAGCTCCCGAAGTGATACTCAAGTGTGGCGAGATCCATCGCGTGGATATCACCTACGATCTTGATGCCAGCCTTCGCCATTCGTGCTTCCGTGACTTTACCTACGCCCGGGATACGCCCCACGGGCAGGGTCAGAAGAAAATCCTGCGCTTCATGAGGTTGGATGACGAAGAGACCATCCGGCTTTCGCCAGTCAGAAGCGATCTTGGCAAGGAATTTATTAGGAGCAACGCCTGCCGAGGCAGTCAGGTTTAATTCTTCACGTATCTGTTGCCGGATGGTCTTGGCGACTAATGTTGCAGTTGGAAGAGCAGTCTTGTTTTCGGTGACGTCGAGGTAAGCCTCATCGAGTGACAGTGGTTCAATAGCGTCGGTATGACGCTGGAAGATATCGCGTGCTGCTTGCGAGGCTGCTTTGTACCGAACGAAGTCGGGTGGGACGAAGACTGCACCAGGACACAGTCTTTCTGCAGTAAGCGCTGGCATCGCTGAACGAATGCCGAAGCGTCGCGCTTCATAAGACGCAGCACACACTACGGAGCGTTTGCCCTTCCAAGCGACGACCACCGGACGACCACGAAGGTGCGGGTCGTCTCGCTGCTCCACAGATGCATAGAATGCGTCCATATCGACATGAACGATCTTGCGTTTGCCAAGATTGGCAGTTGCTGTCTCTGCTTTATGCATTGCACGTCTATGAGACCGGGCGCTGTATTAAAAATCCCTATCCAGATCTCTGATCACGCTCCCACTATTCTCCCATGTTCGCCGTCCATTCGCCTACAGCAGGGTTTGATTTTCCTGCGGCCATCAATCGAATCCTGAACAACCCATGGATGGCTGGGCGGTACTTTTAAGCAAGCCTCTGCGGATCAGTAAATGATCCGCAGAGACATCTGAATAAGGCGAGGACTGCCGATAGTCTGCTGCACGACGCCAAGTCCACTGGCAGCACTTACGTTTGTTCCATTGTTTTGGATGTTGTATACGGATTGTCGGTTTGCGACCGTGCTGAGAGCCGGCAAATAGGCAACGTTGGAATTGGTGTTGAAGCCAGTGGATATGGAGTTATTCGGGATATCGAAGCTCGGAGTATTCGAAATGTTGAAAATGTCCAGGGTGTACTTCAGGGAGAAGCGTTCGTTGATCTTTGCTGTCTTCACCACGGAGAGGTCTGCACGCTTCTGAAAAGCCTGCCGGAAGATATTGCGCTGACCGCCGGGGCCAAAGCTTGTTTCAAATACATCGCAGACAGGCGCGCCCGCAGTACTTACGCCGCAGGAGGGAACGCCATTCACACCAGGACCTACGAACGGTATGGTAAAGGCATTGGCATTGAGGGCAGGCGTGCCGGCGAACGCGCCGGAGTGACCTGTAAGTGCCTGGTGCGGGGAGTATCCGGGGGCCAAGGGGATGATGGGATTCGTAATACCGTCATTGTAGCTGTAATACTGGCTGCCGATAGCTCCGGAATAATCTTCGACGCTATAAGGCTGACCGCTCTCGAAGACAGTAATGCCCTGGATGCCGAAGCCGTTAGTGAGGCGACTGACCCAGTTATGGCTCTTAACAAAATCCGGCAGAAGATAAACGTAATTGAA
The DNA here is from genome assembly GCA_963692885.1 of Acidobacteriaceae bacterium. Classification (GTDB taxonomy): domain Bacteria; phylum Acidobacteriota; class Terriglobia; order Terriglobales; family Acidobacteriaceae. Next base: position 2,788,427 of record OY843586.1, on the reverse strand, counting down.
GGTCACATCATTCGTTACGTCAAAGTCGGATGAGCCATAGCCACTGCGCAGGTCCAACGGATTGCTGCCGTTATAGAAGAGGCCAAGCCCGCTCTGTTCATCGAGAGAATGCGAGTAGGTATAAGAGACATTGAACTGCAGGCCGTGAGAGAAGCGCTTTTGCAGTTGTGCCCCGAGTGCATCGTACGCGGAGTTGCCAACTGCCTTATAACTTACCGAGTTGATGCTGTAACCGATGTAAGGAACGCGAAGATCAGTGTTGCCACCATCGTAGGTGCTATAAGGCTCGGTAGTAAGTGGATAGCCGCCGGTCGAAGTATTCGTATTGGTTGTCGCAGCGTCAGTAGCCTGGAAGCCGTATGAGTAGATCTCTCCATTGACTGGATTTTGCGGCGTTGCAATAGCAGGCTGGTTGAACGGGATAGGTATGATGCCGTGACGACCTCGATTACCGACGTATCCAATGGTGGCGGATGTTGTGCTGTTGATCTGCCACTGCATATCCAGCGACCAGTTCTCCGTGTAAGGCAGTTTGTTGCTGGAGTTATAGTCCCCAAAAGGATAAGTCGCGGAGCCGTTGATAAGTCCGCTCCGGTTGGGCAGGTAGTTGTAAAAGTCCGCGGGATTTCCGGTGGGAGGCGTTGGAGCCGTTGTGCCGAAGGGATTGGATAGTGTTGCTCCGCTGGGCGCTTCGACCGGCACAACGAAGGGTGGTTCCTGGGTTACACCGAATGGACCGCTGACCCCGCTTCCCGCACCAGGCGAGAGATAAGTGAAGTATTCTCCGCGATTGTAATAAAGACCGCCTCCAGCACGGAATACGATGCGGCCGTTGTTTTGTGTTGGACTCCATGCGACACCTACGCGCGGTGAGACGCCCCACTGGCGAGCGTTGAGCGTGGACGCGCTGACACCGGGTGTGTGGTAGAGCTTGTTATTGCGGGCGATGACAAAGCCGTCATTGATGATGGTGTCGGAGGACGCGTCGTACTGGTACCTGCCTGGGTCAAAGTTGAACAGGTTGCCATACTTCTCAGTCAGCGGGCCGTTGTAATCATAGCGAACCCCGGCGGTGATACTGATGTTCGGACGTGCCTGCCACTTGTCCTGAACAAACGCGCCGACATCATTGGTCCGGTAGTAGCGATTCGATGCGCCCTGGAGGAATGTGGAACTACCGCCGGATTTGACAACACCTTCAGCAAAGTCTGCGAAGTTCTGGAAGGAGATAATGCCGGTGTTCTGCCGCCGGTTCGCTATGTTGAGCTGGGTATAGGCATAGTCGCCGCCCACGGAAATTGTGTGATCCCCAAGCGTGGTGATGAGAGTAGTGGAAGGCTGAAAACGATTCTGGAAGAAGCCATCTCGATAGAAGTCGCTGGTCGGCCCGATCTTGAGACCTGCCCCGGTAATACCGTTGATGTCTCCTATATTCAGACCTGGAAATGTACTAAAGCCAAAGAGATTGATGCCTGCCTGTTGCGCGGTAAGAGCCTGCGTATTGGACGAATAGCCTTTTTCGCGGGCGAATCCAAAACTCTGGACCCAGCTCAAACGGCTCGATGGAGTGAGCGTATTGATGATGGACGCAAGCTGGCTGCCGGAGTCCAGTGACTGGGTAAAGCCGGGCACATTGCTATCGGTAAACGGATTGTTTGCCGGGTCATGCTGATAAAAGTACTTGAGCGAAAGAACATCGGACTTGGAAGCGTCGAAATCCAGGTTGCCATTCGCCTGGTCCGCCTTGAAACTCGGCACACCAAACAAAGTATTGGTCGGCTGATTATTAGCCAGATTGGCTGCAGCGTTCGGCCCGGCTGAAGGAATAAGATACTGCCCGTTCGGCAATTTGAACTGGAGCACGTTGAGCGCCGCGGGGTTGATCGTGCCGGTAAAGGTCTGCGGAGTTGACCCGTTAGCTGAAGCAGCGTTGGCGTAATAGGAATTGACGGCAGCGGCAATGCCGGCCGCGCTGCGATCATCGGTCAGCCCCTGCGGCAGAAAGAGCTGCGACGTGCCATTGAGCTGATCGGTGATGCGGATGCCGTTGTAGGATATGAATCCGAAAAGCTTATCCTTGATGATCGGACCACCGAGGGTCCCACCTGCAACGATGCGGTGCAGATACGGGTTGACCTGGTTCTCGGGAATGCTGCCGCCGTACGCTACACTCTGCTGCTTGTAAAAGAAGGGTGCCGCATTGATAAAGTTCGTCTGGCGGCTGACGTATCCTTGGCCGTGAAACTGGTTTGTGCCAGTGAGTGTACTTAGATTGATCTGCGCGCCGCTTTTCTGGCCCTGCTGGGCGTCATACATTGACGTATTCACCCTGAGTTCAGCAATCGTCTCCGGGTTCGGCGTTGGGATGGCATTACCGATTGCATCGTAAACAGACGTATTGGTCTGGATGACGCCGCCGGAGGTGAAATTTTCACCTGTGTTGGGAACGACGCGCCCGGATGCAATCTGACTGCTGCTTTGACCATTGAAAAGATTGCTGACGTCGACGCCGTTCACAAGAAACGTGTTGTCGGTTGCACGCTGACCATTAGCCCAGATGGCTTGATTACCAAGACCCTCGTTCGTGCCTGTTCCATTGATGAACTGTGCATTGACGCCAGGTGCCAGGATGGCGAGCTGTGTAAAGCTGCCGGTCGCGAGAGGCGTTTCCTGGATCTGGCTGTTGTCGAGAACGTAGCCATTCGTTGTGTCGGTCGCATTCAATTGGGGCGAGGCGGTAACGGTAACGGATTCAGATACGTTACCAGCCTTGAGCTGTGCATTCAGGCTGACGGTGCGATTTTGTTGAACCTGGATGCCCGGATATTGCTGGGTGTCGAAGCCAGTGTGGGTAATCGCGACGCTGTAGGCGCCGATGGGAAGGTTCTGGAATGCGTACTCGCCACTGCTTTTGCTATCAGCATTGAAGGTAAGGTTGGTGGCGACGTTGGTGATTGTAATATGCGCTCCTTGAATGGCAGCGCCAGAAGAATCAGTCACTGTTCCGGAGATGGCACCCAGGGTGATCTGGGCATGTGCGTTGGTGATGGCAATTATAGCCAGAGGTAGTGTACACAGGAGCTTCGACGGAAACAGACGCATGATGGCCTCGAAAAAGAATTGCGCAGTCCCGGACGGCTTACGATCACCTCGGTACATCGTTCGCGCATCCCTGTAGTACATGGCAACGCGTTTACATGAGCGTGAATGAAACCCCGGGTGGTGTGGGAAATCTGCGTTGTTTTGAGCGAATCAACAGTGCGCGGGACGATTTTGCAACCTGGTCACTCTGAGCCGCAGGCATCACGACGGAACGCAGGAAACCGCGAAGGGTCTTCGGCCGGTTTCCTGAGTTCATCGCGATTTGCTATGGAAAGCTTCGACTTTAGAATTCCAGGCGTAACGCAAACTGTATCTCCCGCGGCGTGCCCGAGCCTACAGGAGTAATGGGTGACACGATCGCCGTGTTCAGGTTCACGGTATTGATGATGCTGCCGAACCCGTTGGGGCTTGATGGATTGAAAACAGACTGCGGCTGGCCCAGTTGCGGATGATTGAAGATGTTGTAGAACTCCGACCGAAATTCCAGATGGGCACTTTCTGTGAATGCAAAGGTTTTGGCGGCTCCCATATCGATCTGCCACGTACCCGGTCCGCGAAGCAGGTTGCGCGGCGCATTTCCGAATTCTCCAGCCGGCAGGGTAAAGGCTGCGGGATTAATCCAGTGGGCGACATTTCTGCCTCCCGGAGGCGTGAGTGAAACGCCGGGAACCAGGTCAGGACGCTGGGTGCCAGAGTTGCCATCGGGCGCCACATAACTGCTGGGTAAAAGCACATTGACAGGAAAGCCGGTACGCGCCAACGCTGTCGTGGTAAGTTGCCAATCGCCTGCGATGGCGCTGGCTATGTTGCGATCGTGCAGCATGGCTTTCCCGCGGCCGAAGGGCAGCTCGTAAACAGCATTGCCGTTAACCACGTGGCGCGCGTCCCACGCGCCGCTGGCCCACTCACAGGCCAGGCACAACGCATTCTGTGGCGACACCTCGTCGCCGTCCCCGCTCCCATTCGAGCCATTGTCAATTTCGTGCGTGTACGCGTAATTTGCAGCCACCAGGAGACTGCGCGTAAATGGTCGCCGCACGGATACGGAAAGTCCGTTATAGGAGCTTCCTCCAACGGAGCCGCGCCAGCCGATCGCGGGGGCGAATGCGGGATACTGGGCAAACCCCGTAGCGGGATCAACCAGGTTTACCACGTTGGTGTCGAGCAGGTGAACGCCGTGGCTCCCAAGGTAAGAGACTGTACTGACGAAGTTCGCCGGCAGCTCCTGCTGAACCGACAGGTCCCACTGTTCCGTATAGGAGTCCTTGCGATCACGCTGTTCAGCATTGGGTGAGATGGTTCCGGAACCGGTGAAATAGGTATCGACCGGATAGGTTACATTCTTCACCGAGTAAGACGGAATTTCATTCTTGGCGGGAAGGTTCTGGTCGTCCAGCTGACCGTCTTCGTGATACATGCCGAAGCCCGCATGAATGACTGTCTTTCCGTCTTCGACCGGAGACCAGGCCAGGCCCACGCGCGGATCAAAGTCCCCATAGTTCTGCTGGCCGAAGCTGGCGCCCAGCCCGCAGAAGCCCTGAGGTCCACATGTGTCGAAATCGAAGGGATTAGCTTTCCCATGAGCTTCATGGAATAGCTCGAAGACCGTGTATCGTGCGCCGAGGTTCAGTGTAAGGTTGGGCTGCACTTTAAACTCATCCTGGACATAGCCAAGGCTGACATACTTGCGCAAGTCATTGATGGGCAGTGCGCCGGACAAACTCGCTTTAGCTACCTGGTTAGCTGCCAGCTTTTCCAGTGAAGAAAAAGTCACGGTTCCATGTTCGCCATAATTCTGGTTCAGCTGAACGCGGCGGACTTCCACGCCGGCTTTGAATGTCTGCCGTCCATGAAACCACGTCAGATTATCGATGCCCGAAAATGTGTTGCCCACATAGATGCTGTTGTAATCGTAATTCTGCGTTCCGAATCCCGGACCCGGGCCGCCCGAAACTGCGATCTGGTAAACCGAGCCGGTCTTGCTGGAGTTGTAAGTATTCGACGTAGATCGATTGAATCCGAATTTCGCTTCATTAGTGACAAAAGGACTGAAGATGTGCAGTAGTTCGATGGCGCCATTGACCGGTGTCGTTACCCTTTGCTGCAGATCTGTTGCAGCGGTAGAGACTGGCTGCGTATTGACTGACCGGTCGTAATTGAAGCGCATGAAGCCAGTGGTCCTGGAGGTGAAGTGCTGATCCAGGCGGAGCATCGCAGAGTTTTCATTCACGACCTGCGTGCATGCGCAGGTTAGAAGAGCATAGTTGGCGTAATTCGGATCGCCGGGATCGTTCGCTGGTGTGTAGGGCGTCAGAGTTGTTCCGGGCCCTGCGACCGGATAGGCATTGATGATTCCATACACTGGAGACGAGGCAGGAACCGTTGCTCTGAACGCTTCGCTGGGTACGTCGCCGCTTACAGGGTAACCCCAGACCTGCCTGTAGGCTTCAGAAGCGATAAAGAAGAAAGTCTTCTCGGGCACAATTGGTCCGCCCAGCGATCCGCCAAACTGATTGAGACGAAGCGGTTGCTGCGATTCGCCATTGGAAGCCCATGAAGGTTCTGGAGCATCGAATGCATCGTTCCGTAAGTACTCGAAGAGTCGCCCATGAAAACGGTCTGTACCCGATGGTGAAATGACAGCCAGCTGAGCACCACCCGATGCTCCCTCTTCGGCGGTCGCCATCAGTGTGTCGACACGGAACTCCGCGATCGCATCCAGTGGAATGGCAAGTCGCGCCCAGGCGCGCTGCGTCTGATTGGCAATGTTCGTCGAATCAACACCGTCATAGGTGAAGTTGCTGTCATCGAGACCGCGTCCGGCGAAGCGGATCGAACGCTGATTGCTTCCGCCGGTATCAATGGCGCCGGGCACGAATGCTGTCAGGGAAGCCCAGTTGCGACCATTCAATGGTAGTTCGTCAGCCTGCTTTCTCTCGATCAGCCCGGTTATCGTGCTGGTATTACGATCGATCAATTCCGAACTGGCCGAGACTTCAACACGCTCTTCGCCACCGGATACCAGCATGGTCGCATCCAGAGTGCGCGTTCTCCCCACAACCTGCTGCACATCGGTAAACGTTAGCGGCCTGAACCCGGGATGATTGAGGGTGATGGTGTAATTCCCCACCGGAAGCTCCGGGATGTCATACCTGCCGCTGTCGTCCGATACGACTTCGCGCCGAAGCTGGGTAGAGTTCTCCACAACATCGATACGAGTCTGTCCTAAAAGCCCCCCGGAGGAATCGGTAACGGTTCCGGTTACACTACTGCGGTCTACCTGTGCTCCGGAGGGAAGGGCGAACGATAACGAAAGGATAGCCGGAACGATAAACGCTGAAGGGAAGAAAAAACGCGAGCTTGGCATGTGGCCTCTGAGAGTAAAGTTGCGTTTGAATCTGTTACGAGGAGGTCGCTTGATTCCACCAGGAATTTTGCGGCTCTGCCTTTGAAACCAAATACCGGGTAAGACAAAATTACAATTTCGTAATCTACGGCCTGCTTGTCTCGCGTTCATTAATATTTGGGCTAGATTTGTTAAAATTCGGAATCATCTTTGACATGACTGGAAAGCTTCCGTCATTTCCAGCGCGACTGACGAACCAAACGTCGCCTTGGGCGAGAGATGGCAGCGCTGCCCTTACTGCCTGGCGGCCGAGAACAAAACAGGTTCGAGTAGTCCATGATGGTCGAGTGGTCCTTCGCGCTCACTCTCCTTCGAGGCGACACTTAAACTGTTTTGCGAGGCATGCCATGTCCCGGTCCCGAGTTCCGGTTATCCCACCGCAGGTCGAATCCCTGCTTGCATTGGCTACTCGCTACCTTCGGGCTGCACGACCAGCAGATGCGATTACGCCACTGCGAGAGGCCGCGTCACTGCAACCATCAAATGCCAGCGTCCAGCATGATCTTGGGCTCGCATGTCTGGAAGCTGGCGATGTGCAGGATGCGGTGGCCGCATTGCAAAAAGCTGTTGCCATCAATCCCCGGTATGCCGACGCCTACTTCCGGCTGGGCGTTGCACTGGTGAACCTGGGCGACCTGCAAGGTGCACTCGCCGCCTACGATCGTGCGACGAGACTAACACCATCACTGACCGAAGCATGGTTCAGGGCGGGAGCCCTATGCTTCACGCTAGGTCACCGTGAAGAAGCAATCGGCTGCTTCAGAAGGGCAGCGGCGACCGGCGGCACGTCAAGATTTGGACGCCTGGGCCGGGCGCGTGTTCTGCTGACCGAGGATAAGAACGAGGAAGCCGAACAGGCGCTGCGTCAGACGCTTGCGCTCGAGCCAGACAATGCGATGGCTCACGATCTACTGGGCAATCTACTGACAGAGTATGGCCGTTTTGATGAGGCCCGCGTATGTTTCGAGCGGGTAATCGCGATTGCGCCGCCGCTGGCGGGAAGCTATTACGAGCTTGTGCGGTGTCGCCCTGTGAAGAAGGAAGACGGCGTGTTTCAAAAGATGGTAGCGGCGCTGGAAACCCCTGGTCTCGAAACAGCACAGCGTCAGCGGTTGCATCTCGCAATCGGCAAGGCAGCGGATGACCTTGGCGACTACGCTCTTGCCATGCAGCATCTCGATGCAGCGGATGCTGTGCGTCGTCAATCATCGGCTTTCAACGCGAGCGCATTTTCAATCGAGATCGATCGCCTCATTTTACGCTGCACAGCAGAGTGGATCGCCCGTTCATCTGAGACCGGCTGCAAAGACGAGACGCCTGTCTTGATTCTAGGCATGCCGCGTTCAGGAACTACTCTGGTGGAGCAGATAGTTTCCAGCCATCCTGATGTCGCGGCTGCAGGCGAATTATTTTTCTGGAACCAGCGGGGAATTGCCTGGCATAGCCCCGGCATGGGAAAAGATGAAAAGCCGTATGTTGCCCGGTCGGCTGCAGAATATCTCGAACTTCTGCGTGCGATCGCACCCAAAGCGATGCGAGTGACCGACAAGATGCCGTTCAACTTTCTATGGACCGGCTTGATCCATGTGGCATTTCCACGTGCAACCATCATTCACTGCCGACGCAATGCGGTCGATACGGCGCTCTCGATTCATCAGACACATTTCCATCCAAGCCTTGCGTTTCCCACTGGAGGCGCCGATCTGGTCAAGTATTACCGCGAGTATGAGCGGCTGACAGATCATTGGCGCCAGGTGGTGCCGTCTGAACGCCTTATCGAGGTGCATTACGAGGACCTGACGCGAGCGCCAGAACCGGAGATCCGCAGGATCATTGCTGCATGCGGCTTGGAGTGGCATGATTCCTGTCTGCATCAGGAGACCAATCCCCGCGCTGTCAGGACACCAAGCAGATGGCAGGCAAGGCAGCCGATCTACCGCAGTTCAGTAGAACGCTGGCGTCGCTATGAACCTTACCTGGGACCGCTGAGCGATCTTATCTAATATGTTGCGATTGCAGCATTGACTGGCCGACATCACAAAATCTTGAATGGCAATCCCCAATCAGTGGAAGCAACATGACGAAAGCGTAATGTTGCGGTCACAAGTCCGTAAGCAACCGACTGTCATACTTCGGGCATGGAGAGGGCTGATTGCATGAAAGCCCGAAGTTGATTTCGTATCGGGCTCATTGCCAGTGTACGTCCGCGATCCGACCCAGCGATCCCGCCCATCCTTAACCCGGCAGTCAGCAGCGCCTACCGCATCTGTCTGCTCGTCTCCTGTCCCTAGCTATCTGCCGATACAGAGGTTCTGATCTCGTTATCGCTGGTCGCTGCTCACAATCTGCGCGGTAACAACCGGGGGAGAAAAAGATGTCAAAGAAAGTGACTCGACGTAAATCGAGAATCAGTCAGCTACGTCCGCTGGCTGGCCTGCTGGCAACCGGCCTGAGCGTTCCTATGTTCGCTCAGTCGGTGCCATTTCCAACCTACACAACTGGCGCCCAGCCGAACGGCACTTTTGTCGTAAGCAGTGGCCAGATCATCACCCCAGCGGGCAAACAGGTTGACCTTGGTATCCGTGTCCGCGCGAAGGCCGTCGCACTGAACCCCAACACCAAGAGTCATACCGCTGCCGTTCTCACCATGGGCGCGACGCAGGCGGTTGAAGTATTCGACACCCTTACCGGCGACGTTCTTCAGAACTACATCACGCTGGGAGAGGATGCCAGCGGCAGCTACAACGGAATCACCTACACGGCAGACGGCAAGCACCTAATATTCAGCCAGGACAGCAGCCACGTCACCATTGCCAACGTGTCAGAAGAAGGTCTGCTGAGCGATGATGCACAGGTCAGCGTGCCACCGAATAATTCCTTTATTCAGTGCTTCCCGAATAGTCCGCCGGCGTCCTACGGTAACCCCTGCGGCTCCTTCTACACTGCCTCAACCTCTTACCCGGGCGGCCTGGCAATTTCAAAAGACGGCAAGAGCGCCTACGCCCTGCTGAACCAGAACGATACGCTTGCGAAGATCGATCTTGCCACCAAGCAGCCAGTCCAGGGTAAGCAGATCCGTGTAGGAAACGCGCCGCACAGCATTGTTATCTCGAGCAATGGGACGACTGCCTACGTCAGTAATGAAGGCGGCCGTGCAGCTACAGAGGCGGATTTCCAGATTAACTCAGCCGGCACTGAGATCGTCGCTGATCCTGTCATAGGCGCCGCGATCACAGGTACTGTTTCCGTCGTCAACCTGGCGTCAATGAAGGTTACCGGGACCATTTCAACTGGTCTGCATCCGACGGGTCTGGCCTTCTATGGCAGCAGCCTGCTGGTTGCCAACGCCTACAGCGACACCCTGTCGGTTGTTGATACGGGCACGAACGAGGTACGACGGACCATCAACCTGGGGCTGCCGATCGGCATACCGGGTCAGAGCCAGGCGGCTTATGGCGCTGCACCGGTTTCAATCGCGGTAGATTCCAAAGCAGGCATTGCTTATGTCGCGCTCTACAACGCCAATGCGATCGCGGTCGTAAACCTGAACAGCACTGCGAAGACTCCCGTCATGGGCATGATCCCGGTAGCGTATGCGCCCAGCTCAGTCGTGCTGGATTCGGCCAACAAATCCCTGATCGTTTCCAACGATAAAGGTGTAGGCACGCTTTATTCATTCGAGACGGATCACGGTGTGACCGGCTACAACACGCACCAGGACAATGGCACTGTCAGCATCGTTCCACTGCCGGGCGGCGGAACCTTGTCGGCAATGACGAAACAGGTATTCGAGAACAATCACTGGGATCTTTCGGAGAACATCGAATCTGCCGCTGGTGGTAATCAGGACAACAGGGCTGTAGCGATTCCCGAGAAGATCGGCGATCCTTCGCTGATCAAGCACGTGTTCCTGATCATCCGCGAAAACCGCACCTATGACCAGATACTGGGAGATGTAAGCAAAGGCAATGGCGACCGGTCGCTTGCAGTGTTCGGAGGCAAGGACACGCCGAACGCCCACGAACTGGTCAAACGCTTCCCGCTCTTCGACAACTTCTATGACCCTAGCCGGCAGTCTGCCGACGGTCATCAGTGGATCACCGAAGGTGTGGCGCCCTACGCAGACGATATTCAATCGCCTGACTGGGTCCGCAGCTATCCAGGCGGCAATGCCGGCGACGCACTCGCTTATCAGAAGAAAGGCTTCCTGTTCTCCGAAGCATCTGCTGCTGGCCTGCCAGTGAAGATCTACGGCGAATACGTCGAGAACGATACTTTCAAGCAACCGAATGGATCGACCAAAGAGCCCACCTGGTCGCAGTTCTATAACGATGCCCTGAACTACGAATCCGGCAAGGAGAAGACGCTGTTCTTCCAGAACACGGTCCAGGCGCAGTCTTCGCTTCCCGCCGTCTACGATCACCTCATCAAGAACTTCCCGCAATTCGATCTGGGCATTCCTGACCAGTTCCGCGTTGACATCTGGCAGCAGGACTTCAAGAATGACGTCGCCAACGGCACCGTACCGGCGCTGAGCATTCTCTGGGTCATGTGCGACCACACTGGTGGCCCGCCAACTGTCGACGCTGAACAGGCCGACAATGATCTCGCCATCGGACGCATCGTCGACTACGTCAGCCACAGCAACACCTGGTCCAGTTCGGCAATCTTCGTGGAGGAGGATGACGCGCAGAACGGCGTCGACCACGTGGACGGCCATCGCAGCCCGGGCTACATCATCAGCCCGTACACGAAGCAGGATGGACCCGCTGATCACACCTACTACACGCAGGTCAACATGACACGGACGATCGAGCAAATTCTCGGTCTGCCGACCATGAACCAGTTCGACCTGGTCGCATCGCCGATGAAGACCTCCTTCGTCGTAGGCGAGCCGCCAGCGCAAAACTTCAAGCCATGGTCGCACGTGGCGAATGAAGTTCCGCTGAACCAGGGCGTGACGTCCAACGTAGCCAGCCTCACTGCAAGCCCTGCTCTCAAAGCAATGCAGGCAGCGTGGATGAAAAAGAAGACTGCGATCTTCGCCGGTAAGCTGAACAAGCCCGACGCCGAGGATCCGGAGACCGTCAACCACTTGAACTGGTACATGTCGACCGGCTTCACACGGCCCTATCCTGGTGAGAAGACCGTTCGTCCCCCGAGCGACTTCAAGAACCCCGCACCCGCAGGCGATCTGGACGACTAGTCTGTCTGTACAACAGGAAGCCCTCTCCCTTCATAGGGCGAGGGCTTCTTTATTCATGAACATATGAAAGAGTATTGAAGCTTCCAGTACTTACTATCAATGGATACTTATCGCGTGCGCGGGCTCTTCTCATCAAGAACTCCCGTCGCTTTCAGAAGCAGTCATGAAGGTACTTCTGCGATGGAAATGAACAAGGAAGTGCGATCTGCGCACAAACTTCAGCAGCCGGCTTGTCTCTGGTTCACAGGGCTCTCCGGAGCAGGGAAGTCCACAATTGCGAATCTTCTTGAGAAGCGGCTGTATGCGGCTGGACGGCACACCTATGTATTGGATGGCGATAACATCCGTCGCGGGCTCAGCAGCGATCTCGGATTCTCTGAACAGGACAGGATAGAGAACATTCGCCGTGCTACCGAAGTTGCGCGATTGTTCGTCGACGCGGGATTGATCGTTGTTGTCTCTTTTATCAGTCCCTTTCGCGCGGACCGCGAACTCGCACGCGCCAGGTTCAAGTCTGAAGAGTTCTTCGAAATTTTTGTCGACGCGCCCCTGACTGAATGCGAACGACGGGATCCCAAGGGGCTGTACAAAAAAGCGCGGAGCGGAGAGCTCATCGACTTTACAGGCATCGACAGCGCCTACGAAGCTCCGGAATGCCCCGATATCCGACTCGATACAGTCACGTTCTCTGCGGACGATTGCGTCGAGCAGATTTTATCCGCCATCAACACTGGCTCTCCTGGAAGAGTGGCGATGAGGCATGGATCGCTGGCCTTGAAATAGATTCTTGATCGTGATCAATCTTTTACAAGAGCCTTTGCAGCATTCTTGCTGGCAGGCACGCGAAGTGTGACCTGCGTCCCAACTCCAGGTTTACTGGTGATGTTTACGTTGCCACCATGCAGAAGCATGATCCCTTGCACTATTGACAGACCAAGGCCTGTGCCGCCGGAGGCAGCCGACCGCGATGGGTCCACCCGGAAGAATCGATCGAATACGCGCGGTAGTGCCTCGGGCGGAATCCCAACTCCTGTGTCGGTCACTTCGATGACGACGCTGGCTGCTTGTAAACGGGTAGTAATGGCAACTGTGCCGCCCTCAATTGTATGTGCGACCGCATTCGAAACCAGGTTACCGACTGCCCGCTGAATCAATGTGCGATCAAGTTCAGCGGTGATCGGTTCATGACCGGCAACGCTGGTTAAGGTAACGCCTGCCTCGACGGCAGAAGCGTCATAGTATTCCCGCACTCCATCCAGTAGCTCGGCAACATCGACCTTCTCAAGTCTTAGGTGAGTGAGCGGACTTTCTGTGCGTGCTAGGAACAACAGATTGCTGATGAGGTCAGAAAGCCGTACGGCTTCTTCGAGCGATGACTCCAGGGCGTCGCGATACTCATCGATCGTTCGTGCGCGTGCCAGCGCGACCTCGGCTTCACCCCGAATGTTGTTGACCGGTGTGCGTAGATCGTGTGCGATATCGGCGGAGAAGCGCGAGATCCTCTCAAAAGAATCTTCCAGGCCATCCAGCATATTGTTGAAAGTGAGTGCAAGAGAGGCTAACTCATACGGATATCCCTCAGCCGCAATGCGTTCATTCAGGTGGCTTGAAGTTATGCGGCGCGCGGTCGTTGCAATTTCCTCGACAGGTCGAATACCCTGGCGGGCTATCTGATAACCGGCGAGTGGAAACAGTACAAGCATTCCCGCTGAAGTGAGCCAGAACCAAAGGCGAAACCTTGCCAGCAGTTCTTCTTTCTGCGAGACATTTACCGCAACCTGGATCGTGACTACGCGATTTGCAGCATTGCCAAAGTTCGCTTTCGTAGTGATGACCCGGAAAGCTCTTCCGTGGATTCCTGTCATCGGAAAAGCGACGTCATTGCGGCCATTTGACAGCGCTGAAAGAGCCGCCAGGTTCAGCTCTTTTGTCATCCCGGGCGTGATGAGAATCTGCTGATGGTTTTGATCCAGAAGGCAGATGTAGAACTGTTCATACCGTCTTGCCGCGGACTCAAGCTCGACTTCCTCGCGCAGGCCATCCGAGTCATCCGGCCGTTCCCGCAGCATTGTGCGCAGGACATTCAGCTTGTCCTTGAGGAACAATTCAGTACTCTTGTTCAGCTCCGAAACCAATACCAGGTAGAGACTGAAAGTTGCAAGAAAGACCAGCAGGAGTCCGGCACAAGCATATGCAGCGGTGAGCCGGAAGGCCAGTGTATGCCAGATGCGCGAAAAGGTCTCTCGTATCTTAGTCAGCTTCCAGGACATAACCCGAACCGCGCACAGTATGAATCAATTTCATCGCGAAAGGGTCGTCGACCTTGCTGCGCAGTCTCCTCACGCTCACGTCCACCACATTGGTGTCGCTGTCGAAGTTCATGTCCCAGACAGCTTCGGCAATGACTGTCCGAGACAGTACTTCACCAGCCCGCCGCGCCAGCAAGGACAACAGGAGAAATTCTTTGGAGGTTAACTCGAGCCGCTGACCGCAGCGTGTCGCGCGTTGCCGAAGTAGATCAATCTCAAGGTCAGCCATGCGCACTACATTCTGAGGGCGAGCCTGCGTTCGGCGCAGTCTTGACCGAACGCGCGCCAATAATTCTGAAAATGCAAATGGCTTGACCAGGTAATCATCGGCTCCAAGTTCAAAGCCTCTCACTCTTTCTTCTATCGCGTCTCGTGCAGTCAGGAAAAGAACCTGTGTATTACTGCCGGCCTGCCGTAAGCCCGTCAGTACCTGCCATCCATCGAGACCAGGAAGCATAATGTCGAGAATGATGAGGTCGAAGTCGACGCTCTTGGCGAGTTCCAATCCATCCATGCCATCCGTTGCTACATCGACCACAAAGCCTGACTCACCCAATCCCTTCTTTAAAAACTTGGCCGTCTTGGCTTCGTCCTCGATCACAAGAATGCGCATTGCTATTCACCTGTTACTACTTACTTCAAGACTGTCGGACACAACCGGAAAGCTGTTCAGAGTGGAGAAGTTTACTATTACCCGGCATGTACATTTAATACCTGTAGCTCCAGGTATTTATGAATGACAGATGAAAGTGATTAGAGAGGCAAAGAGCGATTCATTTTGTTGATGACGTGACGCTCGTAGTTCTTGGAACAGCGGACCACTAACCTGCTTCTAGGTGCGAAAAGGCTGGGAGCATTCAGAGGTGCGATCGGCGAGCGACAGACCTGCCGCCATCAGAGCGGCAGGCCTCAACTGCGGCGTCGTTACTAGAAGTCCAGCCGCGTACCGATCTGCGGCCAGAGCATGCCGAAGTTGAGATAGGGGCTTCTTGGGCTGAAAGGTTGCGCTCTAAAACTGTGAATTTAAGCCCGGAACTGGCGGCGTTATAGCGCATGCGAGGCCGATGATACCGGCTCCAACGTTTCCAACAATAAAGAAGTTTTTCTTCTCTGCGTCCAATACTGGAGATTACAACGGGACCCCGATGGATCCAAGGACTGAACGGTCAGCCTGCGGTTCATCCGTGCTGATGAGATGCGCGCCGATAAGACAGATGGTTCCGAAAACTAGTGTGAGAAAACGACAAGGCCGAAGAGTTTCGGCCCATCCCTGACGTGAGACGAATAAAGTAATCAGAAGGGGGAGCGCTTGGCCTATTGATCCCACGGCGTTGATCAATCCAGTTGCACGCCCATGTACGAATGCGGGCACCGCATCAAGCACCGCCATGCCTGACTTGAGCAGATCTGCTCCATAATAAGCATGCGCACAAGCGAGATGGCAATGACCATGCCCAGCCGTCCTCCGTCAGCAAGTATCGGTGCAGCAGGCAGATAAATGCCATGGCAAAAGCATACTCGCGCCCAAGGGCATGCTGCGCCGTGCGGACTAGCGCATTAGGGCGTGGCCTAAAGCGAGCGGTCCAGGGAATCCGAAGAGTTCCGAACACGACGCCGTATACACCGTGTCGAAAAAGCTGTAATCCAGGCTTGATGCCAGGTAAAGAGGCAGCCAGAAGAGGAGTGTATACCGCGTCATCTTCCGGAAAAAATACTTTGCGGAAATGATCTGAGTGCCACGGCGCCGCAGCACAGGTCTCCATCTGGTTGCTGCAACGCCAAGGTTCGGATATTGAACCGCGGGAGACGGCATCTCCAGGAAACCGGCAACGCGTCGACAGAAAAAAATTGTGGCTTACAAGAGCAGCAACGATGACACCTCGTAGGGCGATCGCAGGAGAGCGAAGCTGCGCGTGGCTCGAGCGGAGTGGAGGTATGAGCCGGCGCGTTCTCCCATCTGCAAGGTAAGAGACGTGGCGATCGGATCGCCGAGAATGTAACTCGTGCTCCACCATCCGAGCACCCGCCTGCGTTCTCCGGATCGAAACGATGAGCCCATCAACTTAAGCAGTGCCCGCCAGCCGAAGCCATTCAGCAGTTGAAAAAAGTATAACCACATGCCGCCGCAGACTCACTACTCTCCGCGGCCACTGGACGGTCGGGCCCAATGCCTGTCTCGCTCTCTCCAACCGCCATAAGGACGCTATTCTGCGCTGCCTCCGCATCCGTGGCATCCACGATTCTCATAGCAGCATGAGACTCGCTGCCATGTTGAGCAAAGGAGCCGCGGTGCGCATCGCGTCAGTATCGCAAGCTTGTATTTAGTTAATTAAGTCGCGCGGAATACAGGTTGCCTCCGGCGGATAAAGGACCGGGGAATGACCTTTAAAGATCTTGCCGCAGAAAGATGTGGGTGGAAGTTCCTGCGCGACCTGCCACCGCACACATGATGCAAGGAGAGAGCGCAACTCGCGTAGGGTCGGCTGCTTGCTACAGAGAAGTTGGAGGCAGAGAAGTTGGAAATGTCTCGCAGCTCTTGTGATCTTAGGAGATGGTTCCTGTTTTGAGCATTAAGTGGGTGAAAGAATCTCGGAACCTAGGAGCCGACGGGAAGCTCGAAGAAAAATCCGTCACGTATTGCAGAGTTGAGTAATGAATCGAAACGCGCTTGTGGCCTTATTTGCGCGGATCTGAATTCTCGCGTTAGACCCGGTGTCGTAGCTTGCCTCACGGCTGAGGGACGACACTGCAGTCAATCATTCCTTCATTTCGTGCATTCGTCCGGCATGAGTGCAACCCGCTATACGTCGAAGGAACGCACAACTCTTTGGGCTGGTACGGAATGCTCTTCCCTCGCAGATCTGTTGAAGCGTCTCACGCAGCCAGTGATTATGCTCCAGCAACTCCGAAGGCTTGATTTCGAGAAAGGTTTGCGTTGTCTCCCTGGCCAGGCTACTTCTCCATTGTTTCACTCCAGCCGCCGCGTGTTACAACGATGTCACGCGAAAACCGTCTACACAAAGCTTCTTGAAACCTCCAGGTTCCCGCGCCTGGAAGTCTTTGCATAGCATAAATGGTTTAGCTAACGTGAGGCAGCGAAAGCGTTAACCAACTGAACGGTTCTTCCGTTGCCGGCAATGTACAGACTTTAGAAGCTGGAGCAGATGAGTCTCCTTCGTTTTCTGGATGATGGTGAGCTTATTCGTAGTGCAGGAGCATGATTGGAGACCATAGGCATAAAGCATCGCATCTTCGCCATCTCCTGGCTCACCTATGCGGGCTACGACCTGCGTCCCAAAATTCGGAGCCGCATTTTGCCGCTTTTACTTGGCGAGCGTTTGCTCATTGCGCTTCTGCTCGCGAATGTAGTGTTTGGCTGTAGCCTGTCCTACCCACTGTGACAATTTGGCTTTGGCTTCCTGTCAGAGGGTGTCGCCGCAAAGAAATGAGTCGGCGGAGGTCTTTTACTACTGATAAGTAAGAATCTGCTGTTAGCGTGCGTTTTGCACTTCTCGGGCTGCTGCTTACGCCTATCTGGAACCTGAAGCACTCACACGACGTCCGGTTCGGCTTAGTGGCCGCACAGTACCGACTGGTTGGAACTGCATGCTCGGCTTGGAGGTAAGGACACACAACTCAAAATGTACTGAGAGAGAAAGAATGCCTACTGGATCTGGTTGCATCCTCTCTAGCAACCTACATAAACCGACTTACCCGTCTTGTTAGTTCCATCCGGTACCCACCCACAAACAAGCCATTGCCCGAAAAGCAGGAGAAGGACGAATTCAAAGTGACAGGGCTAGCCCCCGTAGCGTCAGAACTAATTAGCGCCGTGCGTATGGTTGACTGTCCGGTACAACTCAAAGCAGTGATGGAGATAGTACATGCCTTTGGAACTCGCTCAGACAAGCCGACCGTCGCTTTCGCTTTTGAGATGAATATTGTCAGAGCACATCTTGACGAAGCGATTATGCTCAGTGGAAAACCAAGTCATGTTGATCCCCAAAAGTGGCGTCCGCTCCTGATGAGCTTCTGCCAGTTCTCAGCCCGGGTAAGCGGATAGGTCCTTCTTTGCTCGCCGAAATTTACGAAGAAGCATATAGAGCCGTGGCCCACATGCGTCGACATTTTTAGAACAGAGGAATGGGAACCACATTCTCGAACTGCCACGTTTGAGGGACCAAGACGATGAGCGGCTTATCTTCTTTAGACATGCCGCTCACCTGTGGCGAAGCCTACCTTGACCCTGTAACCGGCGTGCCCGGTGTTAGCGAGACACCGCGCAAGACTTCTGCAAAGCCAGCCGACCTGACCGGCAGAAACGTCTCAATGCCTGCGCGTGATGCATTTGTATTCTTAAGCTGATCGATGATGCCGACCAGCTTGTTGGGGTCTGCGCCCGTATCGCCGCCACCGCTGATTGTCGACGTGATGCCGTATACGACAACTGCATCACCAAGTGCGTATCCAGTTATGTTGCGCAGGCCATCTGATGCGGGAGCCCAGGGAAGATTTGTTGCCGCATTATCACCCTTCGGATAGCCAGACGGGGAGTATGGTTTACCCAACTCGAGACCTTTCTGGAGGGTGTAAGCAAGGGTCCATTTAGAGGTGGAAGCATCAAAGACCCACTTCTGAAGCCCTGCCGTTGTTTGTGCTGCCGCGTGAGCATAGAGGTCTGTGCCACCTGTATATCCATCGCCCTCATCCGCGACATACAGAGTTTTGTCATCCGCGAACCACAAGCCAAATGGATAGCTGACACCGGTGGTGCTCTTTGCGAGTTCGGCTGGAAAGCCAGCAAGAATACACATGTTGCTCGGCAGTCCTTTGGTCTGGAGTGTGCCCAGGTTGTACATCAATGCCTCGGTCGGTAATGCTGCAGATGAAGAGGGAAGTCCGACTCCTGAAGGGCAGGCTTTACCTGTAGTGTCTACGAAGTAGACGGTATTTACGCCGTTGCCGCCGCTGCCCTTGGTGTAATAAACGATGTTCTTGAAGATGGTCATTCCGCGGAAATTGTCATCTTTCCCGATCTTGTCTGCTTTGTCGCCAAGTTCCGTGACGTTGAAACTGGCTACTGGCGTCGGCGTACCCGGATCTTGCGAATCTTCAGGTGCTTTGACTTCGTCAATGATCTGCGCACCCGCTCCGAGAATCACTCCGTCCGGTTGAGGATTGGAGCCGTTACCGGCGTTGCCAGCAGAATAGAAAATGTTGTTGCCATCAAGATCATTCAGAATGGCTGCGCGGCCATTGTTTCCGCTATAAGCATTTGTTTCAGTAAAGTGGAACTTTCCCTTGCTGTTCACTGCCGTGACCGCCCGATAAAACTCCTGGCCATCCGGATTAGTCGGGTCAATGGCCGCAGGCGTGTTCGAGTTTGAGACATCAAGTTGATTCACGGGCGCGACATAGCCCATGAAGGTCAGATAGTTTCCACTAAGCGAAAGGTGAAGACCAATCTCGGATTTAGAACTAAAGCTTGTCACCAGTTGATCAGACGTCTTGGTTAGTCCGGACTGCAAACTATTCGGGACCTGCAAAGTATTGATCACGCCGCCGAAGGGAGTGATCTGGTCCAGGTAGATTCTGGATGTGATGCCGAAGCTCGGATCGTAGATGACATTGTTAAAGACAGCTGGATATAAGCCATTGTTAGTCGCGCCAGTGGTGCCCGGGCATCCAGCCTGCGTGCCGGCGCAGTTAGGCGGCAGCTGCTCTCCTACCGTGACGTTTGCCGCACGATTGTCATAAACGCTGCGGCTGACGACCAGGTTGCCGGGATAGAAATGGTTGTCGTTTGCAGGACGGTTGCTCTGGGCATAAGCAGCAAGTGCGCTTGTCGCGCTTATGGTAACGAGTGTAAGACCACGCAGCAATGCGCGCTGCGCCTGGAGATGGACAAGTGATTTGCTCTTCATGATTTCTGGCCTCAATCGCGGGAGCTGACGCTCATGCCGCGACTTCTTTGGATCCACTACCTTTGCGTAAACCGTTAGGAGTTGACGCTGGCAGTGGCTTGTATTGTCGTGCTTGTAGCAAGAGCGGGTGCGCAATGCACCCGCTTCTGCCGATAGGAAGGTTCTAGTAGCTGAACTTCGTGAAGTCGATTGCAGGAAGTTTGGCAGTGCCTTCTTCGCGAACACCGTCAAGCTGGCGTGGGTCAAGACCCAGCACAGTCAAGACCGTAGGAGCGATCTGTATCGTTTCTACGGCTGCATGCACAGTGGACTTTGCTATGCTCGGATTTGCAACCAGGAGCAGGACGTTTGTATCGTCATGCGCAAAGCCGCCGTGCTCAGCAAGTTTGGAAGTACTGCCGCTGTACGTAACGCCGATATTCGGAGTAACAATAATGTCGGGTGTACGCGGATCAAGACCAGCGCCGTAGCCAGGCTTGTTGTAGTTGAGGGACAATGCATTGCCATAGAAGATCTCGCCAATACCAGCCGGCGCAAGATTCTTCTCAAGGGTGCTTACGGCCGCATCGGTTGAGTTGGAGTTCTTCAGCCAGATAAGGGAGACGTCGTCTTCCGTCGGCCCAATGCCCGTTGGATTCGCGGGAGATTCAGAGTAAGGAAGCATGTTCGCAAGAAGAGTTGCAGGTGAAGTGCCGTTGATCAACTGTGATACATACTTCTTTGGATCGATCGGCGACTGGCCGTGCTTGGCGGTGACAACGATCAGCGTCGAATCGTACAGTCCCTTGCTCTTAAGTTCATCGACCATCTCACCGATAGACGCATCGGCAAATTCGATCTCCTTGAGAAGAGTTTCCTTCGGGGTACCCATTGCATCGCTGTAACCGCCGATCTCACCGTTACTCTTTTCAATCAACTTCTGTCCGACGCTGACTGCCTGGAAATTCATACCGAAGAGCGTTGGCACCTTTGTTTCGTGCTGGCCGAGGTGATCTTTGCCATCGATCTGATTCAGAATGCCCTTGACCTTGATGGTGTCGTAGCAACGAATGTTCTGGAAGCTGTTTGTCCACGCTGTCACGTCGGAGGAAGGATCAAGGATGGTGGAGCAGTTTTCACCCAGCGGAGTCGTGTAGTTTGGCAGCGAGACGACAGTGGAATTGATCTCAGGCGCATAGAAGTCGTCGAGCTTTCCATCGTAACCCTGAACCGCACTGTAGGCAGGATGCTTATCAGACCATGCTGTGTAGCCGCCGGCTTTATGAACGATGCCAAAAATTGTATTTGTCCGGACAAAATCCCAGGGGTAGACTGGTGCGCAGCCTGCAGCTGGATTACGGATGAGGCGCTTGGGCTGGATGGAGTTGATGTTGCCATCGGTCAGACTGGAACCGTTTCCACCGTTAAGCTTGGTCTGATCTTTGTCGATGCCTTCTTCATATTCTGAAGTTGTGCCGGTGGGCTCGCCATATGGGGTGCATGGGCCTGCGGCGAGACCGTTGCCTGTCGTTTCGGCCGGTGCGTCCAGCGAACGGTCGAAAGCGACGTCGTAATAGATGCCCATGGTGCGCGGTGTGGCACCGGTCATAATGCCCATGAGGCCTGGGAAGGAATCAGATGGCTTGGTCGTGCTTGCTGCGACGTAGTTGACTGCGGTCTGTCCTAGAGCAGCTAGATTCGGACAGTACGGATCGCCATTATTGATGGTGCTTATGCCGGATGCACAGTTCTTGAAGTCAACTGCATGCATACCGTCGATGCTGAGAATTAGAACATGCTTGATCTTGCTGTTTTCCATACTGGAAGATGCGGTTTGTGCGGACGTCGCAGCGCAGGCCAGCGACAAGGTAGCCGAAGTGAGGATACTTATAGCAAAGTGTTTCAAGGTATTGCCTCCTGACAGCCATTAGGCGTCACGAGGGATCGTCGATGGTTACTGAGGTGTGAAAAATCTGTAATCTTAAGCTTAAGAACTCTCAGGTTGTTTACCGTCTGGTTGAGATTCGGAGACTTGAGATTTCAGGGTCGGGCCGCTCCTATTCTTCACTCGCGTGAGCAGGCGCTCGCGAGTGCCTAAAGCAAGAAAGGACTGCTTTTGGTAGTCCTTTCTTGCGACGCTCGTCTTAGTTAAGGTTTATTTGATAAGCTGGCTAGCGACCTCAGGAAGACTTAAAGTCCCCTCGGTCTTTACGGCTGACAAGTCCAGTGGATTGAGTCCCAGCGCATCCAGAATCGTTGGCGCAATCTGGGCAGTAGATACGTCGGTCGTCACTAGCTTGGGGCTGAATGTCGGACTCTCGACCAGCATCATCACGTTCGTGTCGTCGTGACCAAAGCCGCCATGATCTTCGATTGTGGTTGGACTGCCGGTGTAGGTCACGCCCACGTTCGGCAACACAATGATATCGGGTGTCCGAGGATCCTGGCCCGGGTCAAGGCCGCCAATGCCGTATATCGGAGCCAGCGAAGGCCCGTATAAGATCTCTCCCAGTCCGATCTTCTGCGCATTCTTTTCTAACAGTTCGACTGCGCCATCGACGCTCGCACCTTTCTTCAGCCAGAGTACCGAAACATCGTCTTCCGTCGCACCGATACCGTTCGGGTTCAGCGGCGACTCCGAAAAAGGTATTGCATTACCAAGAAGGGTCGCCGGTGTGTTCGTTCCGTTTCCGACATAGCGGGTGGGATCAATAGGAGATTCACCATGCTTTGCGGTAATGATGAGCAGCGTGCTGTCGTAAATGCCGGCATCTTTCAGGCCATTCACGATCTCCCCGATCGACGTGTCTACATATTCGATCTCATTCAGCAACTCGCCGCTGGGCGCAGCAGCCGCATTCAGATAGCCGCCTTTTCCCACGCTGGGCTCGTACAACGCCTGCCCGACAAACACCGATTGATAGTTCATGCCGAACAGCGTTGGCACTTCGGCAGGATCGCCTGCATGTGTTTTCCCGGCAATCTGGTTGAGCAGCGCCTGGACATGCAGAGCGTCATAGCATTGAATATTTTTGAAGCTGTGCGTCCATTCGGAAAGATCAGCAGCAGTGTCGCGGATGGTTGCGCAGGATTCGCCATCGACCGTCTTGACACCAGGCAGCGGAACGACCGCTGAATCCACCTCGGGAGTATAGAGGTCATCTACATTCCTGCCGTTTCCAGGACCATTGATGAAGGCGTATGAAGGGTGCTTATCGATCCATGCAGTGCGGCCTCCGGCTGCGTGCACCACACCGAAAATTGTGTTTGTCCGGATAAAGTTCCAGGGGTATACCGGTGCGCATCCAGCCGCCGGATTGCGTGAGAGCTTCAACGGATCAATGGACGATTCACCGCCGTCGGTGAGTCCGGCACCGCGAGCGCCTCCGTTCAGCTTCGTGTCGTCAAGATCGATGCCCTGATCATTGTCCGTGGTGGTGCCGCTGGGGACGCTGTACGGTTCACAGGATCCACCTGCCAGGCCGGTGCCGGTTGTCTTTGCAGGAGCATCAAGAGACCGGTCGTACGCAACGTCATAATAGATGCCAGTTGTCTTCGGCGTGCCTCCGGTAATCAGCGCTGCCATCCCGGGAAACGAGTCCGAGGGTTTGGACGTTGTAGTGCCGGTGTAATTGATAGCCGTGCGGCTGAGCGCCGCCATGTTAGGACAGTAGGGATCTCCGCCATTGACGCCCTGAACGCCGTGTGCACAGTTATAGTAGTCGACTGCGTGCATGCCGTCGATACTGATGAGTACAACATGTTTAATGTTCTTTGATCCGACGTGCTCCACATCCGCTGCTAATGCGCTCCGGCCAGCCAGAAGCATTGTGAGCATTGCTAAAGGCGCGCATACAAGTATGTTCGCGCTCGTTCGTTTCCGTGCTTTCATAACGATCTCCACCTCCCAAAACCGACTAAGTGAGTATTGGTCGTAGGATCATCGTGAAGGTTATGGTCGTGTAAATTTTCGCTTTAGCCAATCGCCTTTGCCAGCCCCAGGCCAGGATGCATTGTCTCCAATCTCTGTTGTCATCGAGGTTGCGACATCGATCAGTGAAGCCGGCCTGGGAGCCGCGCAACGAACAGCCGCTTTCCTGTGAACGTTACACCGGTGCCTGACAGGTTACGGAACACTCATGCGCCTCGATGGTATCAACCCAGCAGCGAACGTTCGCTATGGCGCTCGACCGGGAGACTCTGCCAAGATGTCTCATGCCGGATAAGGAAGATTCACCGAAGCGCCATCGAGCAACATCGTTGACGTCACGCGTACTCTCCGTCGACGTCCTTCGCGGAATAACCATCGCTTTCATGATCCTGGTGAATGATCCCGGGGATGATAAGGTCAGCTACTGGCCGCTCGAGCATGCGGAGTGGAATGGCTGGACACCGACCGATCTCGTCTTTCCTACTTTCCTTTTTCTTGTCGGCTGCTCTATCGTTTTTTCGATTGGCTCACGGCTCCGGAACGGTACGCCGAAGCCTCAGATCGTGTGGCAGGTTGCGAAGCGGGCCTTCTGGATTCTAGTCATCAATTACTCTTTACGACTCCTTCCAGATTTCAGAAATCTCACCCACATTCGCTTCTACGGTGTGCTTCCTCGGATTGCAGTTGTCTATTTTTTCGCGTCTTTGATTTACCTGGCATTGCCGCGCGCACGGGACCTGGCGATTGCATGTGGCATTTGCCTTATCAGCTACTATCTCCTACTTCGTTGGGCGCCCATCCCGGGTGTGGGCATTCCAGGACGCGACGTTCCTTTTATGGATCAGTACAACAATCTGACAGCCTACATTGACAGGGGCTTCTTGCACTTCACCGTGAAGTATCTGCATACTGGCTCGCTCTACAATGAATACCGCGACCCGGAGGGCATGTTGAGTACCCTCCCTTCCATTGGAACAAGCTTGCTTGGAATACTGGCCGGGATGTTAGTGCGCTCCAAGTTATCAACGATGAAGGTACGAAATACTCTTGCGCTCGGTGGCGTTGCCGCCATTGTGCTCGGATTGATCTGGAACGTGTGGTTCCCCATCAACAAGAACCTGTGGACGAGTTCCTTTGTCCTTCTGGCAGGCGGCATAGCTGCTCTCCTCCTCGGCATCTGCTACGAGATCTACGACGTGGCGCAATGGCAGCACCGCTCGCCGCTTGTGCGCAGACTCTCCTGGCCCTGGATAGTTTTCGGTTCGAACGCCATCGCTGCGTATGTGCTTTCGGGTTTCTACGGCAAGATCATGAGATTTATCCCGATTCACGATGGCAATGAGATCAGTCATCCTTTTGGCTGGTTGTATCAGCATGGCTTCGCACATTGGGGTTCGACCGCGAACACATCGCTGGCATTCGCACTTTTCTATGTCGGGCTTTGCTTCATCCCCATATGGGTCCTGTGGCGTCGAGGAATCTTTCTCCGCGTGTAAAAGTCAAGCTTGTGCGTGAAGCCTGCCTCGGACACGATCTGCCGCATTATGGATGGAACTAATAGGTATTTCTTCTTATGACACACGCTTTTATTCTTTGCAGAAAGAAGCGAGTAACCAGTCTGCTGGCTGCTAAGAGGAATGTCGAAGACCTGCTAGGCCTTCCGCCTGGATTGTGGCGGAGGATGCTGCGACGTTGCGCTTGAGCCGGCGATCAGGATGTCAACAAGCCGACGTGCGCTTTGCTCCCAGCCTGGCATTGCGGTTGTGTGGAAGATACCAATCAGCGCGCGAACGAAGTCGTCAGGATTCGTATCTGCTCGCAGATCACCGCTGGCGATCGCGCGTTTCACTGACATGATGAAGGCCGTATGGACAAGGCTGCGGGATCCCTCAATCATGCGCATTGATCCACCTGCAACGGTTTCCATCGCGGGGATGATAAGCCTTTTGCCGGCCACGTGATCTATAAAGAGCAGCATCCAGGCGCGGAGGGCTTCCCGCGGCAGCATGGCGTCTGCAAAGCGTTTTTCAGCCGCGGAAAGCTTCTCAACTTCATTGCGGTAAACGGCTTCAATCAACAAATCGCGGTTAGGAAAGTGCCGGTACAGCGTGCCTGAACCCACGCCGGAACGACGCGCGATGTCATCAAGGCTCGCCGCTGCGCCATCGCGGGTGAAAGCCTCCTTCGCCACCTCAAGGATGCGCTCACGGTTACGCGTCGCATCAGCCCGCGGTTTTCGGGACGGCAATGATGGTGGTGGAAGCTTTTTTCTCGGCATATGAATGAGTACACGCAAAATCTTTGCAACCGGGGAGTGTCTCCGGTTATCTATCTATACGGCGGGTGTCTCCGTTTATCCGGCTGAAACGATGTTATCAAACGCTGCGATACCGGCAGACGGCGCCACAACGACAGGAGCATAACTATGCGTATATTCGTAACGGGAGCGACAGGTTTTATCGGAACCGAACTCGTCAAGGAACTGATTGAAGCAGGACACCAGGTGCGTGGCATGACGCGGAGCGATGCTGGTGCGGAGCAGCTTAGGGTCGTTGGTGCAGAGGTGCATCGCGGCAACTTACAGGACCTTGATAGCCTGCGTAGCGGCGCAACAGGGATGGACGCGGTCGTGAACTTGGCATTCAATCATGATGACATGTCTAAATTCGCTGAAAACGGGGCGGATGAGATCAAGGCGATTGAGGCACTCGGGTCAGTGATGGAGCCAGGCAAATTGCTGGTTGTGACGTCGGGCGTTGGATTGACGAGCGGTGAGCCAGGACATGTGCGCACTGAGAGCGACCCACCGGTTGAGTCGGCGGAGCTTCCCCGGCAGCCTGAGAAGGCGGCCCGGAAGGTCGCAGAGAAGGGCGTGCATGTAGCGATCGTTCGCTTGCCGCAGGTGCATGACACGCGTAAACAAGGATTGGTGACCATGCTTATTCAAATGGCGCGTGACAAGGGCATATCGGCGTACGTTGCGGAAGGAGCGAATCGCTGGGCGGCTGCTCCGCTGAAGGATGTGGCGCACCTTTACCGGCTTGCGGTCGAGCAAACCGGACCTGGTGTAACAACGTACAACGCGGTAGATGAAGAAGGTGTATCGGCGCGTGACATTGCCGAAACGATTGGCAAAGGACTAAAAGTGCCGATTGTCTCCATAGCGACTGAGAAGGCTGCTGAGCACTTTAAATGGTTTGCGCATTTCGCGACATTAGATATGCCAGCGTCCAGCGAGTGGACGCGCAGGACACTGGGATGGAAGCCGTCCGGACCGGGATTGATTGAAGATCTGCGGAATATGAACTATTTTTGACACGGCGCGCAGTCCATCACGGACGAACAAGACGATTGAACTGCAGGCCCTGGATCTCCCAGGGCCTATTTCCTTGGCGTAGATAGGCGGACGGTCGTCGACCTCTTTCCGACTTACTCGAGCTAAAATGCGCAGCGCGATCAGGGTTCGAAAGATGGTGGCGCATCTCCTGATGTTTTGACTCGAGTTGCGGAGAGTGTGAAGTCAAGATGCTTCGCGTCTTTCAGAGTGTCCCACGGGATCCACCAATTATCGACGCTCTTGCCGTCAACAGAAACTCGTTCAACATAAGCTTTCTCTGGCGCTCCCGGGGAATTTAACTCGAGCTGATGATTACCAAGCTTCAACAGAACGTGGGGGAAGACGGGGCTGTTGATAGTGAAGCCGCCGACGCCAGGAATCTCAGGGTAGATACCGAGTTGTGCAAAGACGATCCAGGACGAAGTAGCGCCAAGATCGTCATTGCCGGGCTCACCATCGGGAGCAGCAGTGAAGAGGTCAGCGAGTGTCTTAAGCACGACCTGCTGCGTGCGCCATGGCTCGCCGGACCAGTTATAGATCCACGGATTACCGAAGCTAGGTTCATTGGCAATATAAAAATAGGGACCGCGATCGAGCATGCCGCTTCCGTACTTGCTGAAATAGCTGTCAAGACGAGCATTCACAACCTTCGGGCCGCCCACTGCTTCAATGACGCCCTTGAGATCGTACGGGATCATCCAGGTATATTGCGCAGAGTTGCCTTCAACGAAGCCGTCGTAATCTTCCGGTTTGAAATTGGGCAGGAAATTGCCCGAGCCGTCTCGCGGGCGAATGTAGTGCGTCTCGGGATCGAACAGCTTATGCCAGTTGGCAGATCGGGCGAGATATCTGGTTGCAGCTGACTGGTCACCTAGGGCCTTTGCGAATTGTGCAATCGCGAAGTCAGCATTCTCATCCTCAAGCGTGATTGATGCTGAGCCTTTGTTTGAAGCCGATTCAGAGATATAGCCTTTCGACAGGAACTCGGAAAGGCCGGGACGTTCTGGATACAGGCGCACATGCGTCGACGGATCTTCCGCTCCCTTGATCATGGCGCGCAGAGCCGCATGTGTATCAAAGTCACGGCCGCCAAAGGCATAGATACTGGCGAGTATAGGATCAGACGGATCGCCAACCATGCAGCTGCTTTCGTCATTCGCGACCGGCCAGATAGGCAGTCCGCCGCCCTGCTCGGCATCGACCACAAGGGACTGAGCGATGTCACTGCCGACCGTTGGCATAAGCATAGTAATGAGCTGTACCTGGCTGCGATAGATATCCCATCCAGAGTAGTTGGCGTACTGGACACGGTCTCTGAGCGTATGTATCTTCTCGTCGAAGCCGATGTATTGTCCATTGACATCACTGAAGACGCTTGGCTGCAGCAATGCGTGATACATCGCTGTGTAGAAGACCTTTCGCTGAGCATCGGTACCACCCGAGACCACAGCGTGCGAAAGAGCGTCACTCCAAGCCGCTGTGGCCTCACTGCGCACCTTGGCGAGGCTCCAGTCCGGGATTTCACGTCTGAGATTTTCGTCTGCATTTGCGACGCTCACAAAAGACAGACCAACCTTCAAATGTATTGTGGAGGCATCGGGAGCAAAGCTGAGATATCCGCCAACATGCGGGCCTGATGCGGAATGGCCAGCCGTATTCATGTGCAATTCGTCGAAGGTTCCGGATGCTTGTGGAGTCTCTTCTGTGCTCACGGAAAAATAAACCGTGTAATGGTTCTGCAGGCCGCAAAAAGCGCCGCCCGAGACTGAACCGGTGATATGCGAGCCTTCTATGTCGACATGGGCGTCGACCATGCGGTCGAGGTCGCGACTCAGATCAAGCAGTATCGTGTGTGCGCTACCGCCCGAAGGATAATGAAGCTCGCTTATACCGGAGTGGACGCCGGCAGCAATCTGCATCTGTATGCCAGAATCGAGTTTCACTGAGTAATAGCCAGGTTGCGCGACTTCATCTGTGTGGCTGTAACCTGCCTGATAGGACAGCGGCAAGACTGGCGGCGGCTGGGCAGGCAGACCAAGCATAGGGAAGATCGGCACATTGCCAAAAACGCCGCAACCCGGACCGCTAAGGTGCATGAGGCTGAAGCCGCGGGTTACCGGATGTTCATATCGATAGATACCGCCGTCGGGTGGATCCGGGCTCCAGTACAGCATGCCGAAGGGACGCGTAGCACCAGGCACAGTATTGCCGTTATCAAGTTGGGAACTGGTTTGCGTGCCAATGAAGGGATCGACTTGAGAAACTGGATCTACCTGGGCCGACGCCGCCGACACAAGAAGAAGTAGACAGAGGGTCGTGAGAAATTTCATGTGTCCTCTAAACCAAATTTAAAAAGAGTTTCCGGCAGCGATCTTCCGGATGCATTCGCCACTGAGTGCATCCGAGTAAGAATAGCCTGAGAACATCATAGGAGTCGCAGGGAGAATAGCTATGAATCATGTATTGAGTAGGGGACCGGTCCTGCTTGGAGTCCTGGTAGCGGGGCTGATGACTCGGCAGGCCGCACCGCAGACTGCCAGGCAAAGTGTAGATGCAGTCCCCGGCGCCGGGCAGACCTGCGATCCGAAGGAGTATGCGCGCATGCAGCAGCAACTACAGGATTGGCCTGACCTGCAACGATACCGCGCGGACGATGCCGCTCTGCCTGCTCCTGCGCCGGGTACGCCGCACGTGGTCTTCTACGGGGATTCGATAACCGACGCATGGGGAAGGCTTAGTGACACGGGTCCCTTCTTCCCGGGCAAGGCGTATATCAATCGTGGCATCAGTGGTCAGACGACGCCGCAGATGCTAGCGCGTTTTCAGCAGGATGTTATTGACCTGCATCCGGCTGTGGTGGTGATCCTCGCAGGCACGAATGATGTTGCTGGCAACACCGGGCCTTCGACGCCCAAGATGATTGAAGACAATTACATGGCAATGACGAAACTGGCACAGGCCAACGGAATAAAAGTCGTGCTCGCATCTATCACGCCTGCGTTCCGCTATCCATGGAAGCCGGCGATTGAGCCCGTACAGGAAATCCGGACGCTCAATAGCTGGATACAGGATTTTTGTGCGACTGGGGCATGCGTCTACCTTAACTATTACAAGGCGATGTCGGATGCGAATGGCGCCATGTTGCCTGGCTACGCGAAAGACGGCGTGCATCCGACAGCCAAGGGATACAGTGTAATGGCGCCATTGGCTGAGCAGGCGATTACACAGGCAATGAGCAAGTGAGAGCATTGCCGACTTATACATTGGCGCTCTTTCGTCGCACCTCGGAGGCTGAACCACTTGGAATTTCTGGCTCTGACTGCGGCCTTACGACTGGCGGCCGGAATGGCCGGGAGCAGAAGACTGTGTATGCTTCGGAGTGGAACCACGCAGCATACTTTCGCCTGTTAAACTCTGCACATGCATGAACTGCAGGCGAAACCAAAAACAGTAGATCGCCTGTTTGATCTGAAAACTACCCTTACTTTCCTGCTGCTATCTTTTGCTTACTTCGCGGACTTGCTCATGCGAGCCAGCGGAAAGCCTTTCTGGTTCGACGAACTGTTTACGGTCTATCTTTGCCGCCTGCCTGCATTGAGCAGTACGCTGACGGCTGTAAGACACGGTGCCGACTTCAATCCACCGCTTTTTTACGTTTCGACGCGTGGCGCCCAGACGATCTTCGGACAGGGCGCTGTCGCGATAAGGCTACCTGAGATCATAGGGGTTTGGGTTTTTGGTGCGAGTCTGTTCCTGTTTGTGGCTCGTCGACTAGGCCGCACCGCGGGTTTGATTGCTGCATTGTTTCCCTTCTTTACGCTGGCTCGCTACTACGCCTATGAAGCCAGACCACATGGCATCACGCTTGGTTGGTGCGGCTTGATGCTTGTCTGCTGGCAACAAATTGTCGACGGTCGTTGCCGTGGCGCATACGCCCATCTATGGAGCATTGGTTTTGCAGCGGCTATGCTGGCCAGCGTGATCACTCACGTGTACGCGATTTATCTGCTGGGCCCTTTCTTTCTAGTCGAGGGCTTCACTTATTATCGCAATCGCAAGCTGCATTGGGGTGTTGTCGTCGGTCTGGTGTTATCAGTTGCAGTGGCATTGCCGCTCTACATACCAATGATGCGGACTTATCGCCAGGTATTTGGAGTTGAGAAGCCTGACTACCTCCATGTAGCGGGCACCACGCTGAGTTTCGTAAGTCAGACAGTAGGGGATGCCATCTACCTGATATTCCTGTTCCTGCTGCTTATAGCTTTAGCTATCTATCTAAGATCGAAGCAGGCGTGGCAGCAGTCTGCATCAAGCAATGGGTTCCTCGACTTAGAGTTGCTTCTTGCAGCATCTTTCCTGGCTTTGCCTTTTCCCGGCTATATCAACGCGATTCTGAATAGCGTTCCGATCTTCTCTCGGTACTTTCTTTCGTATCTTGCAGGCGTGGCCATTCTTCTTGCCTATGCCAGTTCAAGTCTCCGTGTGTCATACAACCTGCAAAAGGGTTTCGCTTATCTTCTCGTCCTGCTGATGTCGGCAGATGTCTGCATCGTAGGCATGCATGCTTATCGGCATAAAGCTGATCACCTGGTAGAACCAAGCAGCAGCCTGATATTAACTACGTTCAGCAAATCAGGCGAACAGGTCCTGCTTGAAAACCTGAAGCCGGATATACCAGTGATAGATCTCGATAAGCTTGGCGCCCTGAGTCTTTACTATTACGCCGAGCCAGCCATGCAGACTCGCATCCATTTTGCTTCGAAGGTACGGACTGACTTCTTTTCAGAAAGTTATGTTCTTCTGGCAGATTGGGCACACCTTGATCTTGAGACTGTTGAGCTTCGCTCTTTCCTGGCAGGGCATAACCACTTCTATGTGGTCAGCAGCCATGGCAAAGAGTTTGGCGCGTGCACGGACTGCCTTCGAACCTTTATCGAGGCCGGTTACTCGCTCCGGTCCTCAGGATTCGCCGACCAGTTGGAGTTGGACGAATTCAGTAAATAACGAAAACCTGAATGGGTGATGCAGGCTGCCGGATCACGGCCTGGAGAGTTTCAGCACCTGCTCGATGAGATCGGCAGCACGCTCCGGTCCATCCAGGTGTTGAATAGCCTGCTGCAAGTCACGCGCCGCCTGGCGGTATCCGGCATCGTTCATGACGAGCATGACGGCCTCACGAAGTCGGACCGCGTTCAGCCTGTGACGTGACACAACTACGCAGGCTCCGCGCGCTTTAAGTCTTGCAGCTACACCGGGCTGGTCGTTACCGAGAGGCACGGCTACCATCGGAAGTCCTTCGCAAAGCGCTTCGAGAACCGTGTTCAGACCGGCGTGCGTGATCACCATGTTTGCCCGCTTAAGAATTTCGAGTTGGGGAGCAAAGCGCACAACCAGTGGATCGCCTGCCAGCTTTCCTAATTTTTCTGGATCAAGCCCGCCACCCAGGGAGATTACCAACTGGGCATTCACACCGACGAAGGCGTTTGCGATTGTCCTGAAGATGGGTTCTGATCCGTTCTGGAGAGTGCCCAATGATGCGTAAACAAGCGGACGTCCATCAAGGCGATCCCACGGAAAGTCGACAGGAGGACGCTGCCTGGGATGCAAGAACGGTCCGGTGTAGTGCAGCCCGGACGGCTTTGTACCGCGGATTGTGAACTCCAGCGCTTCGGGCAACTGGGTAATCTGGGCGAGCGGCGACAGCCCGTCCTCAGGCCGCTTGAGCAGTTTCAATCCCCACGCCGCACGCTGCTGGTTTACGTCCTCGAAAATCGGCCTGGCGATACGTAACAGTGCACGAATGGCAAGACGGTTTCGCAGACGGCTGAGCCGGTCCTGACCGGCGGCCCAACCGAGCCAGAAGGGTGGAAATCTGTCGTCAGGAAGCAGGGGAGGAATGAGCGCGATGGAGATCCAGGGCAGACCTAAGTAGTCTGCGACATTTCCGGCAAATTCTGCTTCGTCGACAAGCAATGCTTCTACCTGGCTTGCTCGTACTGCGTCTGGTCCGTCACGCAGGATCATCCGCGTCGACCGTCTTACCCGCTCCAGCGTGAACGTGAAAGCCGCGATGCCTTTCAGTCGAGCCAACTGGTCATCCAGCTTCTTCAGCGTTCCGGGAGGGTAATCCTGGGCTCCGATCTGGCAGAACTCAATACCCGCTGCGCGCACAGCCGGCTCGGTGTCTGCGATTCCGAAGAGTATGACCTGGTGGCCTCTCTTTTGCAGGGAATGCGCGAGCGCAGTCATCGGATTAAGATGGCCGGCTCCCGGAAAACAAAATGCTCCGAGTTTCGCCATAGTCCCTCTTCAGAATTCGTTGATGTCAAGGGCCTGTAATGGTTAAGACGGCGGCAGAGATAACTGTGCTCCGCTGGATAGGGCCGCACGAATCAACTACGACAGCATGTAAAAATAAGCTGCTGGAGAAGCTGGCTGACGTTTCTCGCGCAACTGCTAATCGTGTCTCAGTGCATCCACCGGCGAGAGTTGTCCCGCGCGCCACGCCGGGAGAGCGCCAGCAACAAGCCCCGCGAATACAGCGATACCGACTGCCTCGGCGAGCAAGGGTAAGTGGAGTGATGCCGAGACCAGACTTGCGGTCCGTGGCAAAGCCGCCAGTACTCTCAGAGCACACCACCCAAGAGCAACGCCAAGCAGGCCCCCACCCAGACCAAGGATGACTGCCTCAATCTCAATGTGTGCCAGCACCTGCCACCGGTTCCAACCCAGGGCCCGTAGAATGCCGATCTCCCGCGTTCGTTCGAAAACGGACATGGCCATGGTATTTGCGATTCCAAGTATGCCGATAAGAAGGGCGAGTAAAGAGGTGCCCCAGGCCGAGGCGTGGGCCAGCTTTACAAATTGATTGTCGCTGGCGCGCTCGGCTGCGGGCACAGCGCGCATTCCGGGCACGGCTGCTTCGATTTCCGCCTGCGCCTGCTTCAAATGTTCTTCCGACGTTTGTCCCTTAGGCGCCGGCCGCAGTCGAACATCAATGGTTGAAACCTTACCCTGCAGACTGCTTAGCTGTTGCAACTGGTCCAGCGGCATAACGACCGCCGAGGCCTCAAGAGTTGAAGCGCCGTGATAGACAGCCGATACAGTGAACTGTTTGCCCTGAATTTCCATGGTGTCGCCGGGAGCCTTCTTGAGATTCTGCGCGAGCACATCGCCGAGCATCACTTCCGGCTGGCCGTCACGAAAACGCCGTCCTGCGAGAATCTGGAGAGAGCCAAACTGAAAAGCATCAGCCTTCCAGCCGTAGACGAGCGCATTAACGTCCGGCGTCAGGTCCATCAAGTTGAAGATCGTGGGCGACGCCTCCGCGACATCAGGTAGCATGGTCAGCTTGTCTGTTGTCGATTCGTCCATTGAAGTATTCAGAAACGTTCCCTGGATAACAGCGAGATCCGTGCCGCTGCTCGAGTAGATACGCAACCATTGCTGTTCAAATGCACTGGAAAAACCGACCAGGCCCACGAACGCGCCCACTGCCATTCCAATTCCCGCCAGAGTGAGCACAGTCCTCATCCGCCGGCGGAGCAGGTTCTTGAAAACAAATCCTGTGAACGACAATGATCTCGGCATAGTCTCAGGGGCATCCTTTGTCTTATTGTTCGCTGTTGAAGTAAGTCAGCTTCTGCTTTGTTGCGTGGTGTTGGATGCGTCGATTAAGAATACGAGGTTCAACGAGTTAACTCCAACTTTGGCCGGCTACAGTCAGGTGTCCTTAGCTGGAGCCATCCAGCCACCAGCGCGGTCCGTGCTCACGCAGGCTATACTGAGCCGTAACGCAGGCCATCGCATATAACCCAGAGGTCAGGACTTTCGGCCTTCTTTTGTGCGCGTACCAGGGAAGGTTTGAACTGAACTCTGAATCGAACAGCGAAGAACTCATTCTGGTCACGGGCGCGACCGGCTTCCTTGGAGTGCAGCTGGTGCGCGAGCTTCTGCAGCGTAAACCAAACGCCAAGCTGGCGCTGCTCATTCGCAACACCGCAAGCCAGTCAGCTCAACAGCGCGCCGACTCCTTTATCCCTCCATTGGACCAAGCGCGTGTCCAGGTTTACTCCGGAGACGTCAGCCAGCCGGACCTCGGGCTGAACGCGGCTGATGATGCTCTGCTTTCAGGCCACGTGACCCGCGTCATTCACTCCGCCGCCACCGTGCGGTTTGATCATTCGCTCAACGAAGCACGCCGCATCAATGTTGAGGGAACCCGGCATGTTCTCGACTTTGCCGGCAAAGCGCCCGGGCTCAAAAGCTTCGCTTATGTGGGCACAGCCTATGTAGCCGGCGAGCGTTCGGGCCTGGTGCGTGAAAACGAACTTGCAGTCGGCCAGCGTTATCGCAATACCTACGAACAAACCAAGGCAGAAGCTGAAGCACTGGTACAGGCGCGTCTCGCTTCGCTTCCGGGTGTGATACTCCGTCCCAGCATCATTGTGGGAGATTCCAAAACCGGCGTTACTTCCAGCTTCAAGATGATGTACTGGCCGTTGAAGATCTACGCTAGACGGCTCTGGCGAACTGTTCCCGGCTACCCGGACGCGATCCTCGACATTGTGCCCGTGGATTTTGTCGCCAGTTCTGTCGTTCAACTTCTGTTCG
This sequence comes from Acidobacteriaceae bacterium, assembly GCA_963692885.1. Classification (GTDB taxonomy): domain Bacteria; phylum Acidobacteriota; class Terriglobia; order Terriglobales; family Acidobacteriaceae. Next base: position 2,752,620 of record OY843586.1, on the reverse strand, counting down.
ATCAAGCTGCTCTCGGCGCCACCATTCACCTTTGCGCCGGACCAGGTGCCAGCGCGACGATCGAGCAGGTTGCCCATCACGCCATGGAATACTTCAATGGTCCCGAACCGCGGTTCGTCGATCCAAAATTCTTCTTCGCAGTGATACGGCCGCTCCTCTTTCTTTCTATTTGGGGACGCAAGCGTCGTGTGCTGCGCGACGGTCGCGCCTACCGGGATTACTTCACCATGCGCATGCAGTTTGACACCAGCCATGCCGAACGTCTGCTGCTCCCCGCAGGACTCAGTGCGCCACCAGTACTTGATTACCTCGATCGACTCTTTCACTACTGCGTGGCCAGCGAGTGGGGCCGCAAGCCGATCTCCGCGCAATGAGCATCATGCAACGCTATCAACTCGCCCGCGATCGCGCAGTCACAGTGGCCAATCTGGTAGATGAGCTGGTCCGTCGAAAAGGAGATTGCGAAGTTGCTGTGCATGAACGCGGCAGCTTTTATCTTTCCGATCTTCACAGCGCGGTTTGTTCCATCGATGCTTTTCTGCGTCACACTGTCAAGCTTTGTCCGGGCCAGACTGTTGCTATTTCTCGCAGCAACGATCGTGAGTGCTTTCACTGGTTTCTTGCCATTATCCGTGCGGGAGGCATCGCAGTTCCGCTGAATCCTCAGCTCTCGCTGCCTGAAGTACGCCGGATTCTTACTGATAGCGGGATCGAGATTTGCGTCACCGACAAGGCCGTTTTTGAACGTACCATCGTCGACCGCCGTGCGCTGGATGTGCGCACCTGGATACAGGCTGATGATGATAAGCAGACACTCGATGGATTCCTGCGAGTCGACGGCACGTATTCCGCTTCACCGCCGGTCGATATTGATCCCACTGCAACGGTTGCCATCTTCCATACTTCAGGCACCAGCGGATTTCCCAAGGGTGCTGCTTTATCAAGTAACGCGCTGCTCGCCGGGCGTGCGTCCACAGTGATCACGGCGATCTTTCTGGGACCGCGGGACCTGGCTCTCATAGCATTGCCCTGGTCACACATCATGGCGATAAGTATCGCTCTGTACGGCCTGATGGCGGGCATCCGGGGTTGCTTTTTAGATCGCTTCGACGTCGATGCTGCGCTCGATGTAGTAGAACGTTACGGCGTCACCGCCTTCGTAGGAGTACCCACTATGTTTGCCTGGCTGGTGAACAGCAATCCCGCGCCTGCACGCCTCCGTAGCGTGCGCGTATGGCTCTCCGCCAGTGATCATCTCCCGTCTGACATTCGGGCACGACTGCGCCAGTTCGGAGCCCTGTACCGGCTGCCCTGGGGATGGCGCGTACCACCCGTTCTGTTGAATGGATATGGCATGGTTGAGCTCGGCGGCCTCGCCATGATGGGTATCGAATTGCCGTGGCTTCAGGGCAGTGGCGACCTGTGCCTGCCCATACCGCCATTTCGCATCCGCGTGGTCGATGAGAGCGGGCGGGCAGTGGCTGCTGGTGTGACCGGCGAGTGCCAGATTCGTCGCCGCGGCTTATCGCCGCATTATTGGAAGGATAAGAGGAGCGACCCGGATAACAGCAAGGCCAGCTCACAAAGCCTCCTCACTGCGGATGGCTGGTTGCGCACCGGAGATCTGGCCACGCGCAATCGTCTTGGATTTATCCGGCTGGTGGGGCGCACGAAGGATGTGATCAAGTCGGGCGGCTACTCGGTGTACGTTCGCGAACTTGAAGAAGCCATGCTGGCGCATCCTTCTGTAGCCCGCGCAGTGGCGTTTGGCCTCCGTCACCCGGAGAAGGGCGAGGTCCCCGTGGCCGCAGTGGAGTTACGCGTTGGTTTCTCGTCCGAAGAAGTTGAGTTACTGGATTGGTGCCGGGGCAACCTAGCGCCTTACAAAGCTCCACGGCGCGTCTGGATCCTGGCCCCTGGCGACCTGCCGCACAATCATAGCGGCAAGGTTCTCCGACGTGTGTTGCAGGAGCGATTTCAAGGGCTGATGGACGAAACCCGCCTCTGACAACCTAAGGATGATCTTCGAATTTGCTGATCTGCTCGGGACTAAAATCCTTCGAGGTGAGGTTTGCTTTCGTGCTTCCCCGTTCAATGATCAGAAGAGTTGAACCCGGGTGATCTTGTACCTTCACTTCCACCTGCCTCGCGGCCCAGACGCCGCCACTTTTAGCGACTCCGACAGCGGTGAAATCCTTCACGGTCCCTGCCTCTTTCAACGACTTCTCCGTGTAGATGGGGTAGTTCGTGGCTTGATCAATCCACGTCTGGACCTCAGAATAGTGCGAATGATCTGAGGGCCCAGGTGTACTTTTCAGGACGTCACAATCGTGTGTGCCCAACCTGGCAGTCTTCAGGATTGTCTGGCCCTGCCAGTAATATTCCGACTGGAGAAAGTCTTCGTAGTCAAAGTTGGTGCCAAATACACTCTCGGTCCACTTGTCAAAGGGCAGCGATGAGGAAGAGGGCTGGTGCGGATGGAAAATGCGGATGGTGTCTTGGCCATTGGGCCGCATTTCAAGCAGAATACTGACGCGCGTATCCGGGAGGGTGTTTTCAGCAGGCGTCCGGGTGGGGACGATCTCTACAAGCGCACGCAACACACCGGGGAACCAGCGGGCTTTGATAGTGATCGCATTGCTCGTTCGATTGCCGCCCGCATTCACCTGGACGAGACGACCGGTGGCACGGGAATCCGTCGCCTCGATGCGCTGACGCGCGGTTGCAATCTGTGCGCGCGCGTTCGCTCCATGTGCATTGCTGGCAGCCAGCGACAGCGCGACTGCAGCAAAAGCAAGCCTCATCAAGCGATCCGTCCATCGTGGATGCGGATATGACGAGGCGCCGAGTTTGCAATCTCGTTTTCGTGCGTAATCACCACGAGCGTCATGCCACGGCTCTTCTGTATGCCTGTAACAAGATCCATGATGCGCGCGGAGTTCGCGCTGTCGAGGTTTCCAGTAGGCTCATCTGCCAGCAGGATCGAAGGATTATTGGCCAGCGCTCGAGCAATCGCCACGCGCTGCCGCTCTCCACCGGAGAGCTCATTCGGATACTGGCGCATGCGCGACTCGAGTCCTACTTCTCTCAGCAACTCTTCGGCACGTTGCTCGCGCTTGCCGTCGTTGGCCGTGGCAAGCATGGGAGCCTGGACGTTTTCGACCGCACGAAGCGTCGGCAGCAGGTAGAAAGACTGAAAGATAAAGCCAACGTGTTGGCAGCGATAGGTGTCGAGGCTGATGGAAGAGCCCAGGGCAGCACCGCCAAACAGCACCTCGCCACTGGACGGTATGTCAAGGCCGCCGAGCAGGTGAAGCAGGGTAGATTTACCACTACCGCTGTGTCCGCTGATGGTAACGAATTCACCTGCTTCGATGGAGACGTCGACCCCTCGCAGGGCCTCGATTCGGCCTTTGTCGTAGTCTTTGCGAAGATTTCTTGCTTCGAGAATGGGACTGACCATGCGTAGCGGCTAAACCGTCGGAAGGTGTTTTGCGGATGAGGGTGAAAGTTCTCTGCCTTCTACTTCGAGTGGCCGACCTGTGCCCAGTGGCTCGACTTGAGGCTCGTGAGAGTAGGGAACTGATCTTTCGAAGGTACCGTTCGCCATATGCCCCGCAAAATTTATAAATAGAAAATACTGACGCCTGAATCACTCCAGGCGAATCTTGCGAACGGCAATCAGGAGGCCATGCAACTGAACGCCTGACGCCTGATTGCCTGATCTTAGCATTGCATCGGCTTTTGCGGTTCCCCGGCGCGTTGAAGAGGATAAGTTCCTGTCAGCGGCGTCAAAGACGCGCGTTTTATAAATGAACGGAACCCCGTATGTTCCAGGCAACCAGGTGGGTATACAAGTGAAGTACGGCCGCCCCTCATCAAGCCAAGAGATTTGGCGGATGAGTTGAGTCGGCAGTCGCTACCTGCTGCTCGGACTCTGACGCCATGCCCTGAAGGGTGAGTCAATCATGGGTCCAAGGGTGGGGGTTATGCGCGATTGGTTTTGATCTGGTGAGCGTCCCGTCGATCCGCCAGCCCATTTCTTTTTGGAAATAGAGAGCATTCTTCGTCTTTTATCGCGGATCTTTGTACAAATTCCTACAAGGTTGATCTTCATGATGTAGCAAGGGATGAAAGAATGAGTCTGTTCCGGCTTCGGTTCAAGGCATGACCAGTTGGCCTTGCGACTCATCAGTCCATCCTCGAGGAGAGCAGTACATGGTTCGCATGTTGTGGCTTTTGCTTTTAGGTCCTATTCTGCCGATCCTGGGATGGCTGTATCAGTTAGTGGGGTTGCAGTACGATCGCCGTCGGTTCCTTCAACTAGGTCGCCTGGTCGACATTGGTGAGCGACGCCGTCTCTTCATGATGGAGATGGGCGGTGGCGAGGGTCCGTCTGTGATCTTCGAATCCGGCATTGGATCCACGAGCCAGAACTGGGCAACCATCCAGGAGTCGGTCAGCGAATTCGCGCATACCGTCTCCTATGATCGGTTGGGACTGGGCTGGAGTACGGCCGCAGTATCAGAACGGATTCCTTCGGAAGTGGTGAAAGAGTTGAGGGCGATGCTGCAGGCTGCCGGTATCGCGCCTCCCTATGTGCTCGTGGGACACTCGTTTGGCGGATTGGTGGTGCGCTATTTCGCGGCTGAGTATCCGGACGAGGTGGTTGGCGCCGTGCTGGTGGACGCCATGCGTACTGACGAGTGGCCGCCCGTGGATGAGTCACAGCAGAAAGTCCTGGACCGCGGGGTGCAGCTGACACAGTGGGGCGTGCCAATCGCCTACTTCGGTCTTGCGCGTCTGACAACCATGTCGTTCTTCTGCCGGTCGGGCAAGTTCACAAATCTCTTTACGCGCGTGACCGGCGGCCATAATGTGCTGGAGCGTTTGACAAGCGAGTTGAACAAGATACCCAAGGCGGTATGGCCGATCGTGGCGGCACATTGGTCGAACCCGGCCTTCTTTCGCGGAATGACAGCACACATCCAGGGAGTTCCGGGAACAGTACTGGAGATGCTCGATGCGACGCCGATTGTGGGCAAGCCCGTGGTGTTATTGACGCCGGGCCATCCAAAGGCGATTTCAGACGCAGACCTGCGTAAGATCGGGCCTCATGCGGAGCAGCTGATCGCCGAGCGAAGTGGCCACTGGGTGCACCTGGATGAGCCGCAACTGGTGATCGAGCAGATCAGAAAAGTGATGACCCTGGCACAGGCGGGACCTCCCTGCCAGGTGATTCTGCAGGAGAGCGTCACGGCCAACTGAAGGTTGCGACATCCGCAATTTTCCCGATGACCGGCTGATCACTGCTTTCCGAATTTCAAAGCAGGCGCAAGGACAGCCATCTGCAATGTCTAATCAAACCGCAGCGCGAAGCGATAACGCCAATCTCCCCCAGCCCACTGCAAATAGTTGGTGCCCCACGCATTATTGAACAGGTTGACGTGAAAGCCGTTCGCCATGTCCGGCAATTCGTTCGAGAAATCAAGCGGCGATCGTTTTCCGACAGCAATCGCCGGAGAATCTAAAGCGGCCAACTGCAGGGAACCGTGCTTATCTTTGTAGCGAACCGTGTTCGTCACGGCATGCATACTGCGCGCACCGCCACGAACCACGTCCAATGGCGAGATATGCTGATTCACCTTCTCAAGCGTCCAGCCATCCGCTTCAGGCGCATCAGGCGCAAACGTCAGCCACATCGATTCCGGCATACGATTCGGCGCCTTACCGCGAGTTACCAGAGAGAGATGGATCAATGGCTCCGCATCCGGCAGTTCCAATTCCATGTAGATCGTTTCAGGCCAGGCAACGCATCCCTGCGCAAGAGCTTCCGCGTCCTCGATTCTGAGTTGTGTCACGATGCGTGTTGCATTGTGCGCTCTACCAACGGAACAGCTTCGTAATGCAGGCCGCCACTCACGCGACTCTGCCTTGAACCGGCTGATCTCCGGTTTGCCGAAGTCGCGCGGCGCCCACCATTCCTTACTCCTCACATAGCTGGCAAGGAAAGTTTCGTAATCGGCGGCCGACAATGTCTGATAGGTAAAGAGTGCAAGCGGGTGCTCGGGAGTCGCCCATGCTCTGCCGCTTTGCTTGAGTGTGAGTTTTATTACAGCGCCTGTTTTCGGATCCAGTCCCAGCGTAAAGTGGCGAGTGTCAATCTGCTCATGAGCATCATGGGTCCGAAGGCCCTCTTTGGAAGGCGCCTCGGCTGCTAACTCCTGAAGTCGAGCACGAGCTTGTTCTTTGAGCGATGGCGGCAGGGTAGCGATGCCTGATTCGATGTCGTCTCGTTTCTCCTGCCAGCTGCGCTCCATGGTTTTATAGCCACTCTGATTAAGCGCCTTCGCCAGATCGGCCGGCTTGTAGTGGTCATAATCGACGAAGCGCTTCGTATCCGTTCCCCAGGTATGTTCAGGTGCGAGGCCGAGGTTCGCAAGTAAGCTGCGATCAGTCTTATCGCCGGTCACGAGATGCTTCTGTTCGATCCACTCTTTTCGGAGACGCGCTATTTCGCGGTAACGCGCAATCTTGACTGGGTCGCTCGGCACTCCATAGATCCAGGTATCCCCGATTTCCTGAGTCACTACAGGGAGTCGGTCGCGGATCTGCCCAACAACTGCAGCGACGCCGCTCATGCTGGTTGCGGTAATCGTAGCTTCTGGAAATTGCTGCCGGAGTTCAGCGTAAATCTTTCTGACTTCATCCTCGGAGTGGGGGCCGGTATTATCGACACGAACTTCAACGGCAATCGCTAGATCAGTCTGCGGGATCTGTATTCTGCCACCGTAAGCGTGGTGATGGTAAAGCAGGTTGAGCGAATGGCCTTCGGGATCCTTCCAGACGAAGGCGGCCGGAACTTCCGGCGGCGTGCTGGCAGGGTTCACCCCTATGTCCAGAAGCGTCACGCCAGCCGCCGCCAACGGCCGGATAATGCCGCGGGAGTGACCTGGAACATCTGTCATCTTTGCGCCGATCGTCTTCAGTCCAAAGCGCTGATCGAGGGCTGCCGAAAATCCCAGGCACCCAGCAATCATCGATTCATCGATCATCTCTGTCTGCCAGTTGAACGGCAGAGCATGCCAGGCTATATCTCCTTCCGCAATGGCCTCTTCCATCTTCCGTCGAGCTTCTGACTTTGCCTGCTCGAGGTATTGATAAAGGAGCCATGAACCGGTCGTCCAGACGCAGCGATCGCTTCCAATGGCGCGAAGAGATGCTGCTGTCTGGATAGCCTGGGGGAAATACTGTGTGAAGTACTGTTCAATCACCTTCGCCTGCGTATCGGTGAAGCCGACATCGAGGTGACACTTGAAGACGGCGAGCACACGCTTGACCTGAGTCGCATCGAGTTTTGAGGAATCATCAGCGTTGTCTGCGGCGCCTGCGTCTCGCGACCACAACCCCATGCCGGCTGCTCCTACAGAAAGGACGGTACCGCTTACAAATTCGCGACGATTCATATTCCTGCCGTGGTCTTGAACATTGTCTTGCCATGGCCAATGTGATTGGTGGACGGCCAGACCGACGATGGTCTTGATCATATATCCGTTTTTCGATCTTATGTTGCGATGTTTACTGCACATGCACATGCGTCTTCATTGCACATTGAAAGACGCTTCGGTATGCTCCGAGCAATGGCAGGAAAGACAGACAACCTGGTGGCGAGGCATGAATTTATTCTTCGCCAGCTACAGGAATCGGGCTCTGTGGCTATCGACGAACTGCGCTCTGCACTGGGCGCATCTCTGGCCACGATCCGCCGGGATCTTGACGACCTTGAAGGCCGCTCGCTGTTGAGGCGGACGCGTGGTGGCGCAGTACCGATTGGTCCGCTCTTCTATGAACCCTTTCGACACGATATTTCCTTTCAGGATAAGGTCAGCAGCTACGCAGAAGAGAAGCGCCGCATTGCTCGTGCTGCGGCGGACCTGGTGCAGGTAGGAGACACGGTCGCCCTGAGCGGCGGCACGACCACCACTGAGGTCGTGCGTAGTCTGAAAGCCCTGAGCGGTATCTCCATCATCACCAATACAGTCAACGTAGCAATGGAACTAAGCAGCCAGAAGGGCATTGAAGTGATCGTGACTGGCGGCGTGCTGCGAGGGAACTGGTTCACGCTGGTCGGCCCCCTGGCGTCGAGCGCTACCGAGATGCTTTTTGCAGACATCATGTTTATCGGCGTTGATGGCATTCATGCGGAACACGGGTTGACCTGCACAAATGCTTCCGAGGCTGAAGTGCTGCGCAAACTCGCCGATCACTCGAAGCGGAAAGTAGTCGTCGCTGACAGCAGCAAAATCGGGACGGTCGCAAAGTTTCTGCTCTGTCCTACAAAGGAAATCAGTATGCTCATCACCGACACCGGCGCCACCGATAAAGCGATCAAGCCTTTCGAGAAAAAACGTATCAACGTTTCCCGTGTGTAGTTAACCCGCAAAATAAAAGGGTAAAAGCAGCTACAGCTGTTTCATATCGCGCACGTAGGCTTTCATCGTAGCTGAAGGTCTTGATGTAGAGGTCAAGGGTTTAATGGAATACTGCCCAACGCACGCGGGGACGATGAACGTTTCCGCATAATGGATACGCAGCGGAGCAAACGCGCCACTCGGGCTCTCGATCAGCACCTCGTCTCCTTCGACCAGATTCAGCACGTTCAGATTGCCGGCCGTGTCGTGCAGGACTGTTTCAGTAAACCAGTGACGGCGGGTCTCTAAAAACTCGGAAGCATGCAGCCCGGTCCGTTCTTCATACCAGCCCTGGCCTTGGTCAACTTCCTGCACCTGGTCAATCAGTTCTTCCTTCACCCACGACGTTGTCCGATTCCATTGGATGTTTTCGAGGCCGTGGCTCAGGTGAATGGGTCGGGGTCTCTGATCGAGTCCCAGGCGGCCCCAATCCCAAAGCTTGAAAGTAAAAATGTAAGGAGTTGCGCTGATCTCGAGAACCAGCGCGTCCTTGCCTGAGCAATGGATCGTTCCTGCTGGAATCAGGAAGTGGTCATGTTTCCGGACAGGCCAGACATTGACGAACTCTTCCGCGGCAAAGGGCTTCCCGCCTCTTTGAGCTTCCTCAAGAGCTGTCTGCATCCTCTCCTTATTCAAGCCTTCCAGCAGACCAAGGTACACCTGCGCGCCTTCGCAGCAATCCAGAATGTAGTAGCTTTCGTCCTGGGTATAGTTCATGCCGAAGTGCTCACGGACATAAGCGGTCAGTGGATGTACTTGCAGCGACAGATTGCCGCCGTTGACTGTATCCAGGAAGTCAAAACGAATCGGAAACTCTGCTCCAAACCACTGATAGATGCGTTGTCCAAGAAGCGCCTCGGGCTCTTCATGGACCAGTACGCTTGCAGGCAGTTCAAGAACGCGATCGCCAAAGCCCAGCAAGACGCTATTCTCTTCCGGTACACAGTCAAAGCACCATGCATAGTTGGGCGGCCCGTCAGGCAGGTCAAAGTGCTCGCGCATCCAGGTTCCACCCCACGGACCAGGATCAAAGAATGGGACGACCCTGAAGGGTTGCGTAACCACCTTGGATACTGCCTGTCGAAGTTTGTCTCCCGCGAGCATTCGAGGTTCCTGCTGGTCGTTCAGATCAAGAAAATAGTCGATGCGGCAGTAGAGTTCGTGCCGCTGCCGATCGGCTGCCCGCCAGTCAACAAAGAATGAGTGTTTGTAGATTCGGCTCGCGGAGTCAGCGGCATTGTGCATGCCGAGATTGCCTGTGAGGTGCGCGCGCTGGCGTCTCTGAATTTCCCACCTTGCCACATCTCCATAGATAAGGAGGTCGGGGTTCGTTGCCACATGAATGGCAGCGGCACCGATGATGAAGATCAATCCTTCGTGATCTGCGAGCGTTTGTTGCTGCGTGGCTAAGCGAAGAGGATCGATGAAATCCGTCAGGTCCCAATGTTTCATGAATCCAAAGACAGGATCATCTGTCAGTGAGGTGGCGAATTGATCCGCCAACGCGCGCGGCTCTTTGTACACATCTTCTGCAGAGAGGATCTGGCTCTCTTTGAAAGCTTCGCGCAGGACCATGGGCAACTCATCAAGCAGGACCCCGGGGTAGCATTCGAAGACGACGACTGCGCGCTGCCTGCCTGCCAACTTCTGCACGAGCGCGGACATGACTTCTGGCCATCCCTGCAGACAGCCGGAACTGTCGTCTGCAATCTGGATGACTGGACGCTTTTCGTAGTTGGACTTTCCGATCATCGATTCGCCTCTGAGAACAAAGCTTCTGCGCCAAACAGTGCAGCATGGTTGCCGAGTGCGGCGACTTCGATGCGTGGCACGCCTCGTGATGTGGTCCACATGTGTTTGTGGACCCACTCTCTTAACGGGGTCAGAATCTCTTCTCCCCGCTTCATCACACCGCCCCCGAACAGGATCAACTCCGGTCCATAAGCGTGGATCAATGAGACTGTGAGGGCAGACCATACCCTGATGCAATGGGAAAGAACCTGGTTCGCCACGCGGTCACCTGCATCAGCCGTCTGAAATAGAAGGTCGAAGTTCAGTGGTGTGACGCCGGCGAGTTTACTGCCTGCAAAGCCTGGCCATTCGCGACAGACTTCCGGCAGCACAGAGGTGGAAGCTTCAGCTTCTGCGCACCCGACGGCGCCGCACACACAACGGCGGCCGAGCAGGTTGACCGTCAGATGTCCTCCGAGGCATCCGGCCTGGCCGAGTCGACTGAAGAGGAGACGATCCTGCAACATCGCGGCTCCACCGATGCCGGTGCCGAGGGTAATCATCACCACATCATGAGCGCCGACCGCTGCGCCTGCCGCGTGTTCTCCCAGCAGGGCAAGGCGCGCATCGTTTTCGAAACGTGCGGGAAGTCCCAGTTCCGCCATACTCCACCGGGATAGATCGACATCGGGCAGGTCACTGAACTTGTCCAGGGTTGAGAGAGTCTCCCCCGTCGTCGCATCCATGACAACGGGCAGGCCGATTCCTACTCCCACGCAACTATCAAGTGGCGAACCGGCACGGGCGCATAGATTACGCAACACGTCGGCGAGCGCAGGCAGCAACTGGCGAAGTGAAGTGGCGTCCGTCCGGATGTCTTCCCACGCAAGGATCTTTTTGTCCTCAATGAGACCGCAGGACAGATGCGAACCGCCACAATCGATGCCCAGTACTTTCATGCCGCGACTTCACCCTTTCCTGAGATTGGATCGAGCCAGGCGTGCTTCAAAGTCGCACACCTGTATCTTGCTTAAGAGTCGGGTCTGATGATCTTTTGGCCATTTATCAATCACATTATCAGAGCTATTAGGTGGTGAATGATCATTTTATGAAGATACAATGGAGCGTCCTTAATACTGGATCGTCTATCTCATCCTGGTGCTGCCATTACCGGGCAATATGGATGGGCTTAGAAGAACGACAGGTGATGGTGATGCGAAGACGCGACGCACTGAAAGCTTTCTCGGTAGCGATGGGAGGCGCGCTGCTTCCACGCAGCGGATGGACTCGTGCGCTGGAGCCGGAGGCGAAGCCACTTGCGACTGCAATTCGTGGCCTGGTGCGCAAAGAAGGGAAGCTGCAACAATCCATTCTGATTTCGCTACCTGACACGAGGCCCGGCGCGGAGATTGTTACCAAGTTGGATGGTGTAGTGGTGGATCGCCGCACCCTGGCTGGCACGACGCAGAAGTTCGAGATCTACGTGGATCCTGTGACGGCAGCGCGCACCAGCCAGGTAATGGTCGCTGCGAACGGCTCGGAGACTGCCGCAAGCGTGGAACTGAAGCCCGTGCGCAGGATGCTGGTGTATGTACTGCCCCACTCGCACCACGATCTCGGCTACACCGATCTGCAGGCGGAGGTGGAAGAAAAGCAGATAGACAACATCCTGCAGGGAATGGATCTCGCACGAAAGACACAGGAGTATCCAGAGGGCGCGCGCTTCGTTTGGAACCTGGAAGTTTTATGGGGTGCGGATCTTTTCCTAAAACGCAGACCGGCGAGTGATCGCGCCGCGTTGCGCGAGGCGGTGCGCAAGGGTTGGATCGGACTGAACGGGTCATATGCGAATGAACTGACCGGGCTTTGCCGGCCTGAAGAGCTAATGGAACTCTTTCGCTTTGGCACTCGGCTGGGAAAAGAGTTCGGAGTGCCTGTTCGCTCGGCGATGATGAGTGACGTGGCCGGATTTACCTGGGGCACAGTGATGGCGATGTCTCAGGCAGGAATCCGCTACTTCTCCGCGGCGCCAAACTTTTTTGATCGCATCGGAACGTTCATGGTGGCCTGGCAGGACGAACCGTTCTGGTGGGTCTCGCCTTCAGGCAACGAGCGGGTGCTCTTCTGGGTTCCCTGGACCGGTTACGCCATGTCGCACGTGATGAAGCTGAGCGACGATTTCGTAGACAAGTATCAGGACCGCATGGATGCGGTGAAATTTCCCTATGACATCTCTTGTATCCGCTGGTCGGGACACGGAGACAATGCGGTGCCCGATCCGGAACTAAGCGATTGGGTCAGGAACTGGAATGAGAAATATGAATATCCAAAGTTCCACATCGCGAGCACGGAGACGGCATTTGCCGCGCTTGAGAAAGCTCATGGCAACAGGCTGCCCGAGTTTCGTGGTGATTTGACGCCGTACTGGGAAGATGGAGCAGCATCCTCTGCTTTCGAGACTGCAATCAGTCGCAATGCCGCTGAGCGAATTGTGCAGGCGGAAGCTTTGGCCGCTGCATTTCGACCCCAAGCGTACGACGTGGCACGGTACAGCGAAGCCTGGCGCAATGTGTTGTTGTATTCCGAGCACACCTGGGGCGCATACGACAGTGTTTCCGATTCAGAAGATCCGTTCGTCTTGAAGCAATGGGATGTGAAGCGCGCTTTTGCAGTGAACGCGGCTCAACAGGCTGATGCATTACTGCAACAGGCGGTGGGGCCGGGCGACAGCAATCCGGCAAAGATCGCCGTATGGAACACCACCTCCTGGGAGCGCACCGAGATCGTTCTACTGAGCAAAGAGATCTCGCGCACAGGCGACTCTGTCGAAGATGAACACGGCCAGACTGTTCCGTCCCAGCGACTGGCCTCTGGTGAGTTGGCTCTTTTAGTGGCTGCTATCCCGCCATTCAGCAAACGGACATACGAACTCGTCGAGAAGACTTCAATGCCGGCAGCACCTGCGGTAACTGTCCAGGGCAACACTCTCGCTAATCAATACCTGAGCGTGACTGTGGATGCCGAGACTGGTGACATGGCGAGGCTGATGCGACAGGGTGATGCCACGAACTTGGTGGATGGAAGCAATGGTGCGGTAAATCGCTTCCTGTTCATGAGCGGCGATGATCTGGAGCATCTCGGACGAAGCGGGAAGCCCGTCATCACGGTAGAAGACGCGGGTCCGCTGGTGGGGACGCTTCGCATCGAGTCGTCAGCGCCTTCCTGTAATTCGCTGGTGCGCCGTGTACGCGTCATGGCTGACCTGGACTACGTAATGATTGAGAACACGGTGGATAAGCAGCGCGCTCCCCTGAATCCGGATCCTGGCAAGGGCGGCCCGGGCGCAACATTTGCACAACGTGGCAACAAGGAAAGCATTCAGTTCGCGTTCCCGCTGGCCGTAGCAGGCGGAACGATGACAATGGACTTGCCCCTCGCCATTATGCGGCCTGAGCTGGATCAACTTCCCGGTTCGTGCAAAAACTGGTTGCCAGTGGGTCGCTGGATAGATGTAAGTTCAGCTGAGCAGGGTGTGACATGGGTGACGCTTGACGCTCCTCTGGTAGAGATCGGCTGTATCACAGCGACGATGCTGGGTTCGCAGCGGAACCCGGACGTGTGGCGTAAGAGGATCGAGCCTACGCAACTGTTCTATTCCTGGGTCATGAACAATCACTGGGGCACTAACTACCGGGCGTATCAGCAGGGGCCTGCAACCTTCAGGTACGCGCTACGTCCGCATCGAGGCAACTCTCGCGCAGAAAAGGAGCGTTTCGCGACAGCACTTTCACAGACTTTAGTCATTTCGCATGCCCCGGAACTGACGACTGCGAGTGAGCCGATGCTGCGATTGTCGTCTGAAGATGTGTTGGTACAGACCTTAAAACCGAGCGACGACGGACAGGCCTGGATCGTAAGACTCTTCAACGCGTCCGAAGAGTCGCAGGATGTTTCCCTCGTCTGGTCATCGGGAGCAATGGCGGGCAAGGCCTGGATCAGCAACCTTGCGGAAGAAGCGGTCAAGGCGGCGGGTAACAGCATTCCCATCGCGGGCTGCCAGCTCGTAACGTTGCGGGTGGAACGACTTTCACGCTGACTGCCGCGCCTTCCTGGCACATTTCAAGGCATGCATCCACGGATGCGCGGCTGTTTGGCTCTGTTCGTTCGAGTGTCGTCAAGCAGCGAGGCAGGATTGTTCCGCTCCTCGCTTTTCGCGGAGCGAGCAGGGCGTATGCGTCGATCGCATGCTTCGCGTGAGCGTAAGCATGCAGTGCTCAGGATGTGTATGAGGAAAGGACGACCCATTCTGGACTATTCGCCAGCTTCTTGAGACGAATCAGTTGGTCGCCCATGACGAGGTCAAAGTCGCCGGATTGTAGAACCTCACCATTCTGAGGCGTCACGCTGTGGATAATGGTCTTGTTCTGTTTCAGGTGCTGGCCGCCTACCGAGTTCTCCAGAACCTCATGACTGATAGCAACGCGGACGCCGGTTTGCGGGTAGGTCTTGCCTGTGGGGACGAGTTTGCCAGTGCTTTCGTTGATGTGCGCCATGTCTTGGACCTGTGATTTCGGATTATCCGTCTGGGATTTAGGCGGTGCAACGATGCTAGGTCTTAAGCTCCGCTGGAGGAATGCGACTTCCTGGTGATCCGTTGATGCTTGGTAGAATTGCGCTGTTGATCTGACACTGTGCTCAAAGATCGATTTCGTACCGGAGGACCGCAGGATGCCAAAAGGGTTCACGAGAAGACCGAAAGCAGAAGAACCCGCGACCAGTCACGGCCCTAATTACATCACTCCAGGAGGGCTTGAGCGCCTCAAAGATGAGCACCGTTTTTTGCTCACCAAGGATCGTCCGGCCGTGGTGGAGGTAGTGGCCTGGGCAGCAGGCAATGGCGATCGCAGTGAAAACGCCGATTACCAGTACGGCAAGCGAAGACTGCGGCAGATCGACGGGCGTCTCCGCTTTCTGGGAAAGCGAATCGAAGCCGCCGAGGTCGTTGATCCGGAAGCTCCGAGAACGGGCCAACGGGCAAGCAGGGCGTTCTTCGGAGCCACCGTACGTTATGCGAATGCCTCCGGCGAAGAGCGAGTGGCGAGCATAGTCGGGACAGACGAAGTCGACCTTGACCGCAACCACATCAGCTGGGCCTCCCCGCTTGGCCGCGCATTGATGAAGGCGGCTGAGGGCGACGAAGTTCTTCTTCATGCGCCCGGCGGCACTGAGTCGCTGACCGTGCTTGAAGTGCGGTACGTCCACATTGCGGTGGAACCGTTCCGTGAACCCTCGGAGTCTGAAGTCTCAACAAGCGGACTCGATCGCTGACGCGCAGTCAATTGAAACGGCTCGACTGGCATTGATCGTTTGGCATGAGACGATGAGATGCAAGCGCGCAATGCACTCTCCGAACCTTCATCTCAGAGCGATCTGCCTGGCAATCGCCGGCTTCACCTGCTGGGTGCTTTGCGATAGTACGATCAAGCTCGCCAGCAAATACGCACTGCCAAACTACGAGATCATAGCTTTCCTCGGCCTTTTCATGGTTATGTTTATCGGCATCTATGCTGCCGCCCGAGGAGAGGTGAGGCAGCTGTGGCCCAATAGTCCGTCGCGAGTGCTCATTCGATCGTCGGCCGACGTGGTGAACAATCTGTTCGTCGTTATCGCACTGCGTCATCTGACATTGACGCTGTTTTACATTCTTGTCTTCACGTCGCCGCTGCTGGTGGTGATCCTGGAGAGAATTTTCCTTAAAGAACGCCTTGAGTGGAGACGAGCAGTCGCCATAGCCGGCGGATTCCTGGGTGTCGTCGTCGCCGTTTACCCCTCCCGGGCGGAGGGCCGGGCAGAATGGACCGGCTTTGCAGCAGCAGCGATTTGCGTGGTTTCCTTTTCAGGCGGCAGTGTCCTGTCGCGGCATCTCACCCGGAGCGAATCGCCGCAGAGTATGCCATTCTTTTCTGGCCCGCTCTCAGCGATCGTTGGTCTTCTGCTTGTGCTTCATGGTGCCACGCCTGTGAACGCCCGGTTGCTGCTAGTGCTTGTCCTGATGGGCATCCTTTGTGCAGCCGGAAGTATATGTAACTTTCTCGCACTCAAATACGCGACCGCTGCCACGGTCTCTCAGTATCATTACACGCGGTTGCTTTCCGGTTCACTTGCCGCTTACCTGCTCTTCCATGAGAAGCCAACGATCTGGATGCTGGCTGGCGCGGTGTTGATTGTGACTGCAGGTATCTATGTTGCGATGCGGCAAAAGCCTCAGTCTGATTGAGTTGCTAAGCAGGTTCTGAGTTACGACTATGTGAGAAGTACTTATAAGCTGCTTACAGATTTGAACGACCTGACCGTTATGGTGTCAAAACCTTAGCCGATCCGGCCGGAAGACTCCGCCGGGCCCGCAACAATGAGTTCCATCGTCATCAAGGCGCAGTGTTGGATTCCTATCGAGCTTGTGCAGAGTGATGCGCACATCATTCCGGTCATACGTGATCTGCATCTCGCCTCCTCCTGCCCCGATGTTGGTGAACGCCTTACCGGAAAGCCGGAAATCGATGTAGTTGTTCGAGGAATCCACGTATCTCCCGTTCAGGTGAATTTGTAGATACCAGAAGAAAAGTCCAATCAAAGTTGTCAGCGCGACAGGAAGTGCAAGTTTCAATCTCAAGGCTGCCTCTCACTTCTTTAAACGAGAAGCACAGGTCAAATCCCTCACTAAAAATCTTCCTAATTCTGTTCAGGTTTCATCTTGCTGCTGGACAGGCTTTCGGGAATAATCACGCCATTTCGACTAAGCGCGCAAGAGAACTCCAACAAGCCACTAGGAAAAGAATATGGGCTCTCATCCTCCAATTTCTCCGGATACGAACTCCCCACCGAGTACTGCGCAAGACTCCCAGGCAGAGAACTTCAATCAGATCTTCGAGATGATCTATCGTGATCTTCGGCGATTAGCTATAGCCTTTCGTAACGGTAGTAGAGTTACTATGTCGGCGACGGAGTCGTCAATGATGCCTATCTCAAACTGCTTGCCTCGTCGGTGAGTTCTCTGACAGATCCGCTGCACATCAAGCGGATAGCGGCCCGCGCGCTGCGGCAGATCCTGATCGATGCTATCCGCCGGAAGGGTGCTGAAAGCCATGGAGGCCTTCTGCAATTTGTCTCTTTGAAGTATGGCAATGATGCTGCGGCCCCACCTGACGCGCGCGTGCTCGACCTGCACGCCGCGCTTGAAAAGCTGTCAAGGACCAATCCAAGGATGGCTGAGATCATCGAGTTCCGCTACTTCGGCGGTTTTACTAACGAAGAGATCAGGCTTGCTTTAGGCGTGTCACTTTCCACGGTACAGCGGGAGATCCGTGACGCCAAGTTGTGGCTGGCAGTCTTCTTTGAAAAGGTGAACGGAAAGCGCGCCGGGAAATGACGCGCCCTGCTTCTTTGTCTGTCGATGTCACTTTTCCCACCGCGATATGGTCTGCTGCACTCGAGCGGCTGGCTCTTCTTAGTGAATTGTCCGAACCAGAACGAAGAGATAAACTGGCGCAACTTCACGAGGATGAACCATCCGTTCATGATGCTGTCGTCGCGTTGCTCCATGTCCAGCCGTTCTCGCAGACGCTCCTGCAATTGGAGCTTCCGCAGGTCGCAGACACGCTGCTTTCTTCCGACAAGCTAAG
This sequence comes from Acidobacteriaceae bacterium, assembly GCA_963692885.1. GTDB lineage: Bacteria > Acidobacteriota > Terriglobia > Terriglobales > Acidobacteriaceae. The sequence continues at coordinate 2,734,739 of OY843586.1, read as the reverse complement.
CCCCGGAACAATGGTCGGTCCTTACGAGATCGAATCAGAACTGGGTGCTGGCGGAATGGGCATTGTGTATCGTGCCAGGCACCTGGGATACAAAGGTGAGGTTGCTCTTAAGGTCTTGTCTAATATTCTTTCACCAGCAGGCAGGCAGCGCTTTGCACTTGAGCAGGAACACCTGGCCTGGTTCACTCATCCATCGATCGCTCAGATCTAGTCTGCGGGCACTCTGCCAAATGGCATGGCCTATTCTGCAATGGAGTACGTGCAGGGCCAGATAGTTACCAGCTATTGCAGCGAGCAGGCACTTTCACTCAGGGCAAGGCTTGAGCTTTTTCTCCAAGCGTGCGGCGCAGTGCAGGCAGCCCATGGGGCAGGTATTATCCACCGGGATATAAAGCCGTCCAATATTCTTGTCCGTGCGGATGGTGTAGTTAAACTACTGAATTTCGGTATCTCGGACCGAAATGATGCGCCCATACAAGCAGACGCACACTTCGTCAGCCTGCCGTATGCTCCGCCGGAGCATGGTACGGAATCTGCCGGTGTAAGGGGCGACATCTATTCACTGGGCTTACTTCTGTTCGAGATGCTTACAGGCCAATTGCCCTTCCGTACGGAAGGCCTTAGGCCAAATGAATTAAAGGATGCTATTCCTCATGCTCCGCGCGTCTCGGTGTCCTCAGTAAGCCAAGCATCTTCATCACCGCACTCGTTAGGGTCTGTTTCCTCCATCGAATGGCGAGAGATCGATCACATCTGCGCATCAGCCGCGGCAGTTGATCCGGAGTGCCGCTATGTAACGGCAGAAGCTCTGAAACGCGACATTCGCCTGCATATCGATCGTCGGCCCCTTGATACTTTTACCCGCAGCTGGACCTATATCGCGCGACGGTTCGTGGCAAGAAACCGGAAAGCAGTCTTGTTCACGCCTCTGTCGTTGCTGTCTGTCGCTTTGTTGATCACTATCTACACCATGCGGCTTCGCGACTCACGCGACGAAGCCGGGAACGAAGCCTTGCGAGCGGAAAGAGTGGAGACGTTTCTTGAAAAGATGTTTGAAGGTGGCGGAGGAGACGCCGGGCCGCAGAAGGATTTGAAAGTGCTTACCCTGCTTGATACAGGCGTACGGCAGGCGCGTGCGTTATCAAACGATCCCAGACTACAGGCTGACCTCTACAACATGCTCGGTGGGGTCTATCAAAGCATAGGTGACTACGAGCATGCCGGCGACTTACTGCAGAACGCGCTCGATGAACGAGATCATCTATTTGGGCCCGACTCCCGTGAGGCTTCGGAGACACTCGTTGCCCTCTCCAGGCTCAGGGGCTCACAACAGCGCTTTCCAGAGGCTGTGCGGTATGGTGAGCAGTCAGTCGCTATCGACAGTCGTAAGCTTCCTGTTGATCATCCAGACACATTACGCGCTGAAACCGTTCTAGCCGATGCATACATAAACGAGAAACAGGATTCCAGAGCGATGTCGATCTTGAACAACGTGGAGCGCGCCGAGACAGGCCGGCCGGCTTTGTTACAGGATTTATCGATTACCCTCGGGGAGATAGTGATCGCGCAACAGGACCTTGGGCATCTCGATGAGGCAGAGGCGACGAATCAGCAGGCGCTCTTCATCGACCGGAAGCTCTTCGGACCAACTCATCCTGATGTTGCTGCGGACCTGATGAATGAAGCCGAGTTTGCCGAGGACCGCAACGATTTGGCGGCTTCCGCTGAGTTCGGACGGCAGGCGCTGGACATTTACCAGGCCTGGTACGGTCCGGACCATTTTGAGGTTGGGGCTGCCCTGTCAAAGATTGGCTGGTCTCTCGCTCATCAGGGTAAAGCACAGGAAGCGATTCCGATCTTACAGCGAGCTGTAGGGATTCGAGAGAAGAACTTTCCCATCCAAAGCACGCCTGTGGCCAACACTCTGAACGCACTTGCGGGTGCCTACGCGGCTGCGGGCGACCTCAAGCAAGCTGCAAAAGCTTACGCGCAGGCAATCAACATCGGACGCGCGCTTGCGCCGCAGGGTAATTGGAATTACGGAGTGATCCTGCATAATGCCGGCGTTGTACAGGTTGAGTCAGGGAACTATCTTCTTGCCGAGAGCATGTTCAGACAAGCTCTTACCTACGAGCGCCATGATTGCCGGCAGATGATTTTCGACTCGGCACCGTAAACTACCGGCTCGGCTCACTGCTTGTTCGAGAGCGCCGCTTCAAAGCCGCGGAACCGTTTCTTGTGGACAGCTATCGGACCAATTCGCTTCCCCGAAATGGTAAGAAGGAGTTGGAGAAGAGTTGCCAGGCGCTCCGTGAGTTATACAAAGGACTGTCGCGATCCAGTTGAAAAATCCCGGCACGCCGATGAGACCCCCTTTCCGCTGCCGATCCGGATAGAGCGACGAGATGCGTAGCCCGCTTCCCCAAAAAAAACATGATGAATGTTAGACGCGAGCGCGAGGAACACTGTACCTACAATAAAGAGAGGCCACGGCGAAAGCCGGAAACCTTCATTGAAGCACCCGGCATCTCCACTGCCTGCCCATGGACGCATCAGAATGTAGGCGATCAGTTCAATTAGATTTATGACGACGAACAGATAGAGAGTGTAGAAGACCAGCTTTCGCTGTGTCGGAATGGAATGTTGCAGCATGTACATTCTGAGGGCAGCAAAGAAGCCCTGCATGAATAACGGAACATCACCGATGATCGCCTCTGCCGGATGCCCTGGATAACGAATTACCTGATCGCACGGAACTTCTCCGTCCCAGTCCCTGATTGTGAGTGGATTTCCCAAGACGACGGTCATCGGGATAGTCGTATAACCAAGAAGCCAGGCCGCGCTGCTATGCGAATCCTCATGTTCAATGATGATTGCCATTCGCAGGGCAAAGTAGATCACGACGGTAACGAGTAAAAAGTGAGCACTTCTCACAGGGATCGTCTCTGTTCCTCTTCATGTTGCCAGTCTAAGCTGCTTGTCCGACAGACTGCAGATGGCACATCTCTTCTATTTGGGCGTTGTTCTCAATCGAGGCTGCGATTGGCTGCGAAGGTATTCTCAGAATGTGAATGCTGCCGCAAAACGTCGCGAGGAACGACACTTCAGGTAAGCGTCGGATAGTTGGTGTAGCTGTCATCGCCTCCTCCGTAGAAGGTTGATGGATCCGGTTCATTGAGCGGCCCCCGAGTCGCAGCCGCTTTGCCAGATTCGGGTTGGTCAAAACCTTATGGTCTAAGGCGGTTGCGTACGCGTGCCCACAGTGTCTTGCTTGCTTCCCTTGGCTCCGTCGTATCCACCAATTCATACGGTAGAGGTTTCAGCGGTCTTAGAATGCAAAGATGTCTGAAACAATCTCCCAGGTTTTCTGGGATAACTCACACGATCCCGGGACGAAGGCATTAGTGCAGTGCCATCTGGAGCACTGTGAAATCTGTTTCGCGATCCTCGATTCGACACGAAACATCGTGGTGCTTAATGCAGGTGATCGTGTCTTCGAACTCCCTCTCGAGTTCAGCGAACGGCTTCATGCCTGGCTTGCTGAAGAGCTTGGGGGTGGGTGATGAAAGCGCACATGAACGCTTAGTCAATTAAATAGAGTGGTGTAGAGAGATGTGTAGGGCCCATTCGATGCCAACGAGCAGTAAGGTGAGAACTGCGAGTGCTATCTGTAGCGTCTCGGCGCGTTTCTTTTTGGGAGTAACCGGAGACATACGCCACTGGGACGAGGGCCGTGCCCGCAGCGAGCGAACACGCCAGATTCCATACAAATTGACGAATGAACCTGCCAGAGCGAGGAACTCCATTGGCAGCCGGATAGCCGTGCCATGGATCGAGACAAGGAAGCGGGCCGCGGTCGCAGCGAACGCCAGAGAACCAACTCCGATCAGGAGTTGAACGCCGCTGAGAGCCATGAAGGCTGAGCACGCGCTCTGCAGAAGGATAAAGAACATACTAGTCGCGCCAATCGCCCAGGAGCGGCGCTCCGTAGCGTCTTGATTGCTGGCTCGCGAATCTACTTCCTGTTCAATCAAGGTTTTCTCCTTTGACAATACTATTCCTCTCGGATCTACCTCTCTCCTATGAGGCGACGATGAAGCTACTACCGGCAATGCAATCACCGCCCTGGTAGCAGTGCGCGGTGCGTTCCTGGACCTGCCGGCGCGTATGCTCGAAATGTTATCCCACGGTGATTCTCGCAACGCTGCCCCCACTGAAGACGCGGGCGGGAGGATGGCGGATTCAATCCTGTATGAACCTAGAACTTGGTCAGCAGGCGGAAGGTATATTGGCGTCGCGGCCCAATGGCATTGCCTGAAAACAAGCCACCGAAGTCGACCACTTCAAGGGTGTTACTTACGTTAGCGATATCACCCTGAAAATGAGTAACAAATTTCTCCCGCTTCAGAACATCGGCGCCCGCTGAAACGTTTTGTGTGAAGTAAGGATGGATGCGGTCCCGATCAAAATTCAGATGGTTGATGACCACCTGACCGTATTCAGCCGCGTATTGCTGAGCGGTCAAATCTGGAGCGAAAGGCAGCCCGCTGTTGTAATCAGCTCCTACCGCCATCCACAGGCGCGGGGCGACCTGGTAACGAACTCTTACGCGCAGCGTGTGCCGCTGGTCCTGAGAATCCGGAAAATGTCCGTTAAGCTCAGTCACCGCGCTGGCGGCATCGTTCCCCAGAAATAATCCTCCGGTGACAGGGTAAAAGGCATTGCCCACGATGTAGGAGTAGCTCAAGAGGCCCGAAAGAGATTTCCACAGAGGAGCTTCGAGTTTTCCCTCGGTGCCATAGATCACGGCTTTCCTGAATGCTACGGGGAAGCTGATTGCGGTGCTTAGCAGTTGAGAATCGTCGGCATAGTTACCTATGTCGCGGCGGAATATGTTTGCGTCTAGACGCACCTTATTGAAGATTGGCTGGGTCAGGCCTAATTCGTAGTAGTTCCCGTGTGATGGTTCTACGGGTAGTTGGACAGCGGGGACGCTGGTGTCCAGAGACTCTGCTTGTGGCGAACTGGACACGAGTATGTTCTCGAACGAAGGAGTTTGAAAGATGCGGTCATAGGATCCGTGAAGATTCAGCCCTAGTGTAGGAAAGTAGCGGGCGATGGAGAGTCGCGGACTTACGGCATTCTGATTGACTTCCAGTTGGTAATGGTCCCAGCGAACGCCAGCGTTGATGGTCCAGTTACCGAGACGGATAAGGTCCTGAACATAGGCCGCCTGTTCAAGATCCGGCCGCTCGCCCATGAAGGCAAACGTTGAAGCGCCAGTATCAAAGATGCCGAGATTGATAGGGCATCGCGGGTCTGATGGATCAGAGCAGTAAGGCATTGCATAGCTGGTATTTTCATGCAGGAAAATGGCATCGGATTCTACGCCTGCTTTGAATTCATTGTTTCCGTGATGAACTGCGGAGCTGCTGTTGAAGTAGATTTCCTTGAAGTCATTGTGCTGAGTGGCAACGAGAGGCCATGACTCCGGATTCGAATAGAAGTCAGTCGAGTTGTCACGCGCCATTCCTCGTAGCCAGCCGATCGCATCCGGCGAGAAGATATGCTGATAAGCAACGCTCCCCATGGTTTCGAAGTTGTCACCGTTCTGTACTTGTCCCCCGGGAATATAGACGCAGTCGGGTGGCTCGTTGCTTGGCGCGGCCATGGGACAACCAGTCACATTGTCGGAATCCGGCAGGTAGGCTCCGTTCTGCTGCACTAACTCATTGGGAATCGAATAGCGCGCAAGTTCATGGCGAGCTATAAAAGTAAGTCGGTCATTGCCTGTCAGGTCGCGCTCATAGTTTGCTGAGAAGGCGGCAGTGGTGCCATTGTTGGAGTAATTTTCGGGTATCACCGGGTTGAGGTAATAGTCCGTCATGTTGCCCGAGCCACTAATGCCCCATGTGTTCTTTCCGTGTGTGTATTGATCCTCTGTACTGATCCCGGCGGTCTGGTAGCTACCGCCGAAAAGGGTCAGTTGTCCATGAAACCCGGGCACCTGGCTCTGCAGTGTATTGATCTCTACGACACCACCCATTTTTCTGCCATACTCCGCCGGAATACCCGCGGTGTAAATCTTCAGAGACTGGATGTCATCGGCTTCTGCTGGCTCCGGCCCAAAGCTGGGCGAACGATTGTCGGTAAGTGGAATCCCATCCACGACGAATTGCGTCTGGTATTCCGCGCCTCGAGGGTGCAGGACAGCATTACCCTCGTAGAGCCAGCCGGGCTGCGAATTTACCAGGTCTTGGATGGAGCGACCGGGTAGCGCAGTCAATCGATTCTGGATCGAGTCTGACCCTAGTTCGTTGACGGAACCAGGACGATAAGGATCAGTTAGCGTGTTAGTGCCTGTGACCTTCACCGTCTCGGAAACTGATGCAACCTGCAGCCGAATCGTTCGGTCCAGCGGCAGCGCCGAGCGTATTTCAATTGCGTCCTTTACCGTGGCGAAGCCCGGTGCGTGAATCTGCACTTCGTAGATGCCAAAAGGTAGACGCTTGGCATCCAGGCCGCCATTCTTGTTCGTGAAGAATGTCTGGCGATACTGGTTGCCCTGACTCACCACATCAACAGTTGCCTTCAGACCGGATCCTGCAGGATCATCGACAGTCAGACGCATTTCTCCCGTCGTACTTTGCGCAAGCACCGGCAGAGTACAAAGCAGGAAGGGAAGTACCAGCGTCTTACGCATCTTTGATCGTCGCTCGTGACAGGGATGGTCGCCTGGGACAGTCGCTTGCTGGAGCGCGGGAAAACAGGCAGGTGGCAAAAAAAAACTTTTCTGCCGGCCACGAAGCGCTGAAACCTCTTCCGTTCCTTGCATTAACGGCTTTCTGTGACAAGCGGCTTGGAGAGGAAATAATTGAGGCCATACTGGAATATTCCCGGCAAGCGTGTTTTGTTCAGTGTTTTTATTGAAGTTCCTTCGCAACGCGTGATATGAAGAGAACGAGACGCTGGCTGCGTTCTGGAACACAATGGAGATCACCCACACTTCGATCGCGACCCCTGAAGAGCCAGGGTTAGCAGTTCATACAGCTCAGAGACGGGCAGCTGAATACCAGCAGCGCGGCAGGGAAGCCGAATCGATAGTCATACGCTTATTTGATCAGCTTCAGGCACGCGTTCTACGCTACGTGATGGCCTGCGGTCTGCCTCTCCACGATGCCGAAGACATTGTCCAGGAGACGTTCGTTTCACTGTTTCGCCATGTGGAATTGGGACGGCCTCGCTCCAATCTCAATAGTTGGATCTTCCGTGTGGCTCACAATCTTGCTTTGAAGCGGCGATCGGCGAACCAACTGGTAGAGCGAATCCAAGCCGATGAAAACACTCTGGTCAACCAAGCAATAAAGGTTGACAATGCCGAGGAGCAATTCTCTTTTCAGCAGACACAGTTGCGACTGCGAAACGTCTTCGATGCACTTGCCGAGCAGGACCAGCGCTGCCTTCGTCTGCGAGCTGACGGATTGAAATACCGCGAGATCGCTGAAGTACTCGGCATTTCGCTCGGGGGAGTATCGATGTCCATCTCGCGATCGCTCGCGCGTATGATCCGGGCGACTGGCTGTGAGTAAATCGTGTCCAACCATAAACACTTATCAGATGAGGAGCTTCTGCTTTTCTCTGACCAGGAGCTTCGCAAGCAGGATGCCAGCAGGGCACGCGAGCATGTTGCGCAGTGTGAACTATGTCGCGACCGGCTAGCAAGGCTCGAGATGGGCTCCGCAGACTTTCTTCTCCTTCACGAGCGCGAGATTCGGTCGCAGAGATCTCAATCATCAGACGCTCGAAATCTACTGAAAGGTCGTATTGCAGCAGCCTCGAACCCCAATGGCCGATGGCAACCATTCACATCCCGTCGGCGACGACTTGTCATGGCCTGCTTGACCTTGCTGCTCGCGGCGGGGCTCACCTGGACCATCGGCTATTCTCTCCGATCGCGACTTGGGCTGGAAGCCACCGCTCTCCCGCGCAAAACGTTAACACCAGGTTCAGCCCGCGCTGTCGAGATAGCAGAGTTATGCCATCGTCAGGACGTAGATAATGATCCACCTGTAGATGCTTCCTTGAAGCAGGCAGTCTTCAAGGAATATGGCGTCAGGGCTTCATCCGAGAAAGACTATCGGCTCGACTATCTGATTACGCCGGCGCTGGGTGGCGTCGAGACTATTCAGAATCTTTGGCCACAGCCGTACACATCGACCTGGAATTCTCGCGTCAAAGACCAGCTTGAAGATCATCTTCACACGCTGGTCTGCCAGGGAGACGTTCAACTTGCAACAGCACAGAACGATCTCGCTTTCGATTGGATCGCAGCGTACAAGAAGTATTTCAGTATGAGCAGGCCTGCGCTACTCGAGCGAGGGTCTGCCAGTCTTCAATCGATGCTCGGGCGGAACCACGGTGATCGAAGCCGGTCTGATGGTTCGGTTTCTGCTTTCTACAAGGTGACGATGTTTGCACCAACGCAGCGCCTTGAGCCCATCACAACACCCAATGCTCATCCGGCGCCCCACTTCGGAAGCTTGATTGCGGCCCTCCAGACCGGCGCTCCCGTGGCGTGCAGATGCGTCCGGTAGACCCTTCCGCCGCTCAAAACATAGAGCGTCTGAAAGTCAGGTCCACCAAAGCACAGGCTCGTTGCCGGTGCACCGCCCGGGAGCGGCAGGATTGCTGTGACGCGGCCATTCCGGTCCATGACCTGGACCCCGGCAGAAGTCGCAATGTATGGTCTGCCTTCCGTGTCGCTCCAGGCGTTGAACGCACCACTGCCATTTGCCGAGAGGCGCACATGCAGGTCATAGAAGGGCAGGCCAGAGTCAAGCGAGCCATCTTTCTGCACGCGAAAGCTCATGGCAGAGTGGGAGTGATTTTGCATTACCAGCAGCCACAGCTTGTCCGGGGATAGTGTGAGTCCTGTTGCTCCGCTAAGAGCACTCGCAAGCAGATGCTTCTGGCCGGTCACACCAATGCGCCAGATCTCGCCCGCACCTTCACGCTCTTCCGTGGTGACATAAAGATTATCGTTATTGGAAGCAATGACTCCTGTTGCCGCAAGCCCGGCAACGATGATCCGCGGACGTTGCTGATTCAGCCGGGTCTTCAGGATTTTGCGCCGGGCGTGATCCGCCACAAAGAAGTCGCCGTTCTGTCCTGCCGTGACCGCTGCTGGCTCACCTTCGAAATGCTTGGAGCAACTGGAAGCGAGTATGGTCGGCGAAAGGGCATCCATCTTTTGCGACGCAGCAATCCAACGATAGATTCGACCGTCGGTACCGGCGGTGATCGCGTCTCCGCCACAGACCTCCCCGGCTGCCTCCCACTCTATCTTGGCGTCAAGGATTGCCCGCAGGACAAGGTTATTGGACACCCCTGTCGGCACTGCTGCGGGCCAATCCCGCCAGAGCCATCGCATCGCATCCGGGAATACGGCGGCGGCCTGCTCTCCATTGTGCGAGCCGGTGCCCCAGGCATGCCGCACATCGTAACCTGCATAGGTGAGCGCGCGCTCCATGGTCTGGTTGGACATCCACCAGTCGCCCATCTCGGTTCCACCCGGCCACTGATCGTTCGATCCATCCTGCATGAAGATACGAATCGGTTTGGGCGCCGTCTTGCGGACCTCGACGTAGTAACTCTCGCCACCGCGCATGCCCACGAATGTTCCAATCGCTGTGAAGACTCTTCGAAACTCCTCCGGGTGTTGCCAAGCTACGGTGAAGGCGCCGATGCCGCCGGTGCTGGCGCCCCCGATCATCCGGTCGTTCGGGTTGGCGGATAGCACGAGCTTTCTTCCATCTCTCGTCGAATGACCTTCCACTTCAGGAAGAACCTCTTGAATGAGGAAACGCGCCAGGTTGTCATTCCGGCTGTCGAATTCGTAGCTCCTGTCGAAGCGAGGATCAGTATTTCCTTCAGCTGAATCCACTATTCCAGGAGACACTCCGATGCCGATGGTAATGGGCATCTGGTGTGCCGCGATCAGGTTGTCAAAGACGGTCGGCGCTTCGAAGCTGAGTCCATCCAGACCAACGTAGACACAGGCTGGCTTATCAGGGGTATATTGCGCCGGAACATACACGTCGAGCTTGCGGTGGGTGGCCGGGAAGATGCGGGAATGAGCCAGATCAAGGTGAAGGATTTCGCCACGCGGCACGTCAGGATGCGAAACAGAATCGGAAGTCAACGGATAGGAACTCGCCGGGGCGAGACGGTCCTGCTCCGACCTCAGCGAGGAAGGTACAAGCAACAACAGCGATGCTGCGAGAGGGTAGATCCAGTGCAGGAAGGGACGGGAGGAAAATTCTTTCAACATGGCAGCGTCAGTAATCCTAAACCGGTTTGAGGGTGGGCGTTGTTTCTGTAGAACACTGCACGCTCAAGTGCACAGCGCAAGCGTATCTTGCGTTCCTGGCGGCATTTAATTTGATGTGATGATTGTGTGCAATCCAAATTAGCGCTCCATTCTGTAAGGAGTCAGCAGGTTGACTAACAACACGATGGTCACCCGGTTTGCGGGATCGAAAGTAGTTGTTTCAATAGTTAACTTTTTTCTTGACAGAATAATTATCCTCCCATTCTTATGGTGCGTCATCGCGGATCGCCAACAAAGTGAGGTGAGCTCCACATGGCTTGCTGGTTACGCGCAGCAGGTTGAAGGCGATATCCAATCAGGAGATTGATGCGTTATGGGCTCGGTTCGTCATTCGGCTATCAGCTTTCCTCACTCGATCTGCGGCGCTGGCGGCCATCTTTGCGGCATACCTCTTTACGCACAGGTTGAAGGCACCGGCACACTTCAGGGGACGATCACTGACCCAAGCGGCGCTGTTGTTGCAGGCGCTACTATCACCGCCACAGAACCTGCCACGGGCCGCGCGGTATCGCAGACGACGCAGGTTCCGGTTCCTACGTCATCTCTGCGCTGCCGCCGGGTCAATACACCATCGAAATCCTTGCCAAAGGCTTCCGACCCGTTCTGCAGGAAAATGTCACCGTAAATGCACTCACGGTAGTCAGTGTCGATCTCAAGCTGCAGGTCGGCTCAGGCAGCGAAAATGTTGTTGTAACCTCCGCGCCGCCTGATCTCGACACGGAGAATGACTCACTCGATAACACCATTCCTAACTCCACTTACACCGCACTGCCGCCGGGTCAATACACCATCGAAATCCTTGCCAAAGGCTTCCGACCCGTTCTGCAGGAAAATGTCACCGTAAATGCACTCACGGTAGTCAGTGTCGATCTCAAGCTGCAGGTCGGCTCAGGCAGCGAAAATGTTGTTGTAACCTCCGCGCCGCCTGATCTCGACACGGAGAATGACTCACTCGATAACACCATTCCTAACTCCACTTACACCGCACTGCCGCTTGCCATGAACGGTGGTGAATGGATCGCTGGCAGGTTTAACGAGTTCAACGGCTACCAGGCGCCTGTCATCTTCGTTGACGAGTATGACCAGGAGCATAGCCGCGATATCGAACCAATGAAGGGTGGTCATGGCGATAACTACTACTATCAGCTTGCCGATTACATCCGCCAGTACAAAGGTTCACGCAAGCCGCCTCTGGCCGGCCCTGAACAGATCATCGACCTGCAGAAAAGCCTCCACCAATGGGACACGATCCAGCCAGAGTTTCTCGATGAAGCAGGCGACACCTTCCACCGTGATCATCCCGCCTATAACGCGACGACCAGGCTCATGAATCAAACCGGCCGCAAAGATCTGGTGATGATGAAGGTCGTACGCGATAAGGACAACATCTATTTCTACGCGACGCCAAAAGATCCCATCACTCCATCTTCTGATGCGAACTGGAGGGCCCTCTTCATTGATACCGACCGCACTCACGCCAACGGGTGGGAAGGCTACGACGTCCTCATCAATCATCATGTGAAAGACGATCACACCACTATTGTCGAAACAACCAGGAATGGTTGGAACTGGGAACCATCGAGTATGATGAGTTATCGCGTTAAAGGCAATGAACTGATGGTCGCGGTAGCGCGCAAATCACTCGGCCTCACTGCTGATCCAGTTCAGTTCGAGTTCAAGTGGGCCGACAACTGGCAGCAGGAGAACAGTATCGATGAGTTCACCCTCAACTGAGACGCTGCACCGCCGGGCCGCTTCAACTATCTCTATATCGGAGGTTCTTGATGAGTCCGGACGTCTAAGTACCAGGCAGGATGAGCGGTTCGGATCTATGAGCAATTGAATCGGAAACGCCTTCCACGAGGCTCACACTACGCTCCTTTGCCAACAATTCGCCTTCTCCTTATCTTTGATCGCCGTCTGCTGCGCTGAGTGCGAGATCCCCGCATCCCATTGATGCGATGGCACATCAATGGAGACTCCTTGATCAAATTTTCCTTCACCAACTGGCTGCTCTCTGATCTCCGACTCCCAAAAGGCGTTCACAGTCAACCTGAAGCAGTACATCCGTGGTGGCGGGTCATGTGTCTCACGGGCGTTGACTACTTTTCTACGCTCGGCTACCAACCAGGGATTGCTTTTCTTGCGGCAGGTCTGCTCTCTCCTTTCGCTACGCTGGTCCTGGTTCTGGTAACACTTTTTGCGGCATTGCCACTTTATAGCCGCGTGGCCGCCGTCAGCCCGAATGGTCAGGGTTCAATTGCAATGCTTGAAAAGCTTTTCCCCGAGTGGGGTGGAAAAGCTTTTGTTCTCGTCCTGCTGGGATTTGCCTCTACGGATTTCATTATCACCATGACTCTCTCGGCAGCGGACGCCTCGGCTCACTTCATCCATAATCCTTTTGCGCCTCACTGGCTCTCAAGTCAGATGATGGTCACGCTGTTGTTGCTGGCGGGACTGTCGGCAATCTTCCTGAAAGGATTTAAAGAGGCAATTGGCATCGCGGTCGTGCTGGTTGGCGTTTATCTCGTGCTGAATGCAATCGTGACTGTGGTCGCTTTTCGCGCTCTGTTGCACCACCCTGATGCGCTGCCGCGCTGGAAGCAAGCCATTTTCGCGCAGCATCCAAACGTACTTGGCATGATTGCGCTCTGCCTAATTCTTTTTCCGAAGCTTGCGCTGGGGCTATCAGGATTCGAGACGGGCGTGGCAGTCATGCCGCTCATCGCCGGCAAGGAGTTGGACGAACGCATTCGCAATACGCGGAAGCTGCTGACCACGGCGGCAGTGATCATGAGTGTCTTCTTGATGGCGACCAGCATCGTTACGACACTCCTGATTCCAGCAAAAGAGTTTGCAGAAAATGGCGCTGCGAATGGGCGCGCCATGGCGTATCTGGCGCATCAGTACTTAGGCAACGGGTTTGGCACACTCTATGATGTCTCGACGATTTTGATACTCGCTTTTGCCGGTGCATCTGCCATGGCCGGTCTCCTGAATCTCATTCCGCGTTATCTGCCGCGTTTCGGGATGGCTCCCGAGTGGGCCCGTGCCTCCCGGCCGCTCGTTCTTGTATTTATGGGAACAGCTGTTCTCGTGACTCTGCTCTTCCATGCGGATGTGGACGCTCAGGGGGGCGCCTACGCTACAGGTGTGTTGGTCCTGATAACCTCTGCAGCGTTTGCCGTCACCATTCATGTATGGAACAAAGGATGGCACCGTCATGCTTTCATCCTGATCACCGTTATCTTCACCTACACAACGGCGTTAAACATCTACGAGCGGCCGGAAGGCCTTAAGATTTCTTCATTCTTCATCATGACTATCGTTGTCACTTCCTTTGTGTCGCGTGCCCTGCGGTCAACTGAACTTCGCATTACCGAGGTCGAACTTTCGCCGGAGGCTCTCTGTTGTATTTCTGAGGATCCCAATGATCGGATTCGCATCATTGCCCATGCCCCGCGAGTCTGTGATGAAAGTACCCTGATCAAGGAGTTTGACAGGATCGAAGCGCTGGTGCGGTCGCGCTATGGGCTGCGTGATGAGCCGCTCTATTTCCTGGAGGTCCGACGGTCCGATGCTTCGGACTTTGAGCAGATACTCTGTGTCGAGAATCGACTTGTCGGTAATCATCAACTCCTGTACGCCAAGAGCCCCGTGGTTGCAAACGCAATAGCGGCTTTTCTTATCCATCTAGAGCGAACGACCGGCCACATTCCTCATGCCTACTTCAAGTGGAAAGAAGGCAATCCCGTGGCCAACATACTGCGATATATCTTCCTTGGCGAAGGTGATGCCGCGCCCATCACGCATGAAGTGCTGCGGCGCGCAATCTCGAATCCTGATAGAAGGCCAATCATTCATGTCAGTTAGCATTTTTCATCCGCTTTTGGGATCAAGGCCAGCAGGGAATGAGCATTTCTGAAGCTACACAGGTCTTTATGAGTGTGTCGGCGATTCGAACCGCATCAGATGCTCAGGAGGTCTTCATGAGCTTAGAGAAAAAGGTAGCGATCATCACCGGTGCGGGCACAGGCATAGGCCAGGGTATTGCATTGGCTATGGCGAGGGCGGGAGCCAGTATTGTTGTCGATTATGTTGGCAAGGCCTCCGTGGCTCAAGACACAATCGACCAGATCACGAAGATGGGTGGGAAAGCGATCGGGGTAGATGCCGACGTGTCGAAGCAGGACGACGTAAATAACCTGGTGCAGAAGGCCGTTGAGGCGTTTGGCCAACTCGACATCATGGTAAACAATGCCGGCATCGAGAAGAAATCTGCTTTTATCGACTATCCACTTGACGAATGGCAGAAGATCATTGCGGTTAATCTGACCGGGCCGTTTCTTTGTTCTCAGGCCGCTGCCAGGCAGATGATTGCACAGGGAAATGGCGGCCGAATCATCAACATCTCTTCTGTTCATGAGGATCTGCCGCTTCTTACGAACGCTCCCTATTGCGCCTCGAAGGGCGGCTTGCGGATGCTGATGCGAACCATTGCGGTTGAGCTTGCTCCTCACAAGATCACGGTCAACAACATCGGGCCGGGTGCCGTGTATACGCCGATCGACAAGGATGTTGAAGAGAACAAGAAAATGAACGACGCTATCCTGGCCGAGATTCCACTTGGCAGATGGGGCAAGCCGGAAGAGATCGGCGATCTTGCTGTCTTCCTGGCTTCTGACAAAGCATCTTACATCACGGGAAGTACAAATTTCATCGATGGCGGGATGCTGCGGAATGCGGGCAGCCTCTAGATCATTCGCTAGAGGCGCTCGTTGAGCAGATGATCTGACACGCGTATCGCATTCGCGATGATAGTCAGCGAAGGATTCACTGCGCTCGCCGAGACAAAGCAGGACGCGTCGACAACATAGAGATTGTTGAGATCGTGTGCTTTGCAGTGTATGTCCAGAACGCTCGAGTCAGGACTATTGCCCATCCGGCATGTACCATTCTGGTGGCCCACTCCTTCGATAGGAATCCGCTTTTTGAAATAGGCATGCAGTGGTACATGGGTGGTCGCATGCCCAGCCTTTTTGAGGACATCTACCCAACGATCTTTCAGACGGTTGAACGATTCCACATTGTTGGGGGTGTACGACAAGCGGATACGATGCGGAGCATGGTCCGACACAGGTTCAGCCTGGTTGGTGCGGCCAGTATCGCCAGCCGGGTGAGCGCCTGGTAGCCCGGGCTGCGCATTTTGAACAGAGGACGGTGTCGCATTGTACAGCGTCACCCTATTTTCAGGATCGGGAAGATCTTCTGTGGTAAGCCACCAAGGCACCGCATGATGCTTCATTGATTCCAGCACGAATCCTGGGGTCAGTGGCGGTGCGTCGCCCTTCATCATCTCGTAATGAAAGCTGCCAACTGGTTGAACCTGGCCGAGGGGAAATGGGTAAGCGGGATCAGTGTCTCTCAGATAGAAGTCATTCGTGCCCCAGGTCTTGGTGTAGGCATCTTCGTTGGTTGCCGTCGAAAGAGCCAGCAGCGCATCAGCCTGGTGATACATGAAGTTGCGTCCTACCTGGTCGGAGCTATTTGCGAGGCCGCGTGGATGTTTGTCGTTGGCCGAGGATAGCAATATGACTGCCGAGTTGACCGCACCTGCACACACTGCAAAGAAACCCGCGGTGTACGTAGCAGTACTTCCAGACCGTTCGGGCGAGGTCGCTTTACCAGGCTCTGTATCGTTTGCACTCAGCTTACCTTCACCGGAATGGATCACCTCGACAGCAGTGACTGCTGTACCAGTGCCATTCGTCAGCAACTTCGTCACCCGCGTATTAGTCATCAGTGTGACGTTTGGCATATGCATAATCTGGCGAATGCAATTGATGTCAGCATCAGACTTGGCATGTACTAGACATGGATAGCCGTCGCACGTATCACAGCGAACACACTTCGAGCGAAGAGGATCTGCTTCGTCGCGCTTGAGGCCGAGTGGGATTGGGAATGTGTGAACACCAAGCTTGCGAACATCGTTTTCGATGGTCTGCATGCGCGGTTCGTTTGTGAACGCAGGATAGGGATACCGCTTCGAATGAAACGGCTCGGTTGGATCAAAGGATGAACCAAACCCGCCAGGGACAGACGGCGCTGTTCCGAGGTCTCCGTGAACGTGGAAAAGGTCCTCAGCACGCGTGTAATACGGTTCAAGATCAGCGTAGGTAATCGGCCACGCCGGTGAAATACCTCCTTGGTGCTGGATGACGCCGAAATCTTCGGCTCGCATGCGGAACATGGCGGCACCGTAGACCTTGGTCTGCCCCCCGACGTAGTAAGCCTGTTGTGGATGCAGGTCTTTGCCATCCTTCGTCTGCCAGACTTCTTTGGTGTGGTATCGATTATCCAGAAACACTGCGGAGGTGTCCCAGTTCAGCTTCTCCTGCGGCATAAAAGGGCCACGTTCAAGAATCAGGATGTTCTTGCCCGCCTGGGCAAGATGCAACGCAAGCGTACCGCCGCCTGCGCCTGAACCGATGATTATTGCGTCGTACTGGATAGGCATAAACGTGAGATGCAGAAGCTGCCGGCTGCAGGATTAACTTTTGACTTAGTCGAATCTGTGTGGAGCGGGATCTGTGTGGAGGGGGATCAGTGGAGCTTTGTGCAGAAGCCTCCGCGTGGCCGCTCTCCACGGGACGGACGCCGCAATGGGCATACCGAGAATTGGAGCGACAAGGCGCACCCGGCCAATTGCGCCGCCAGAGATGTGTCCGAATGTGCTTCGCAGTTTGGCGGAGTGGCTTTTCTATACCGCGGGCGAGAATCCTGTCTTTTGAAAGCCTTTAGGTTTCTGCCATTGGACGGTGCTGTAACTGAACTTCACTGCTGACCTGATTTCATTCGTCCGACGCGTTTGCCTCTGTTTCGGACGGCGGTAGCGTCTCGGCCTGGGGCAGCATCGCGTAAAGCATATCCGCTGAGAAGAACCCCTGTTTACCATCGCTGAACACGATTACGACTCCGTAATCAAGTCGATCAGCATACTTAATAGGGTGGCGGGGCTCGGGCGTTTTCATTTCACGAGTGCGGCGCATCACATCGCTCATCGGCTAGCTTATCCAGAGAAGGACTGACTTTCTCCGTGCCAGTGTGCCTGATGCGGATGCCTTCGAAGATGAACCAAACAGGACAATCTGTCGTTCGCTCCGAAGGTCAAAAGTGTGTTGCTATTCTCCAATAGTAGATTAGTAGATTTTTCGGTGCCAGGTCGCGAAGACTGCGGAACTCTCTACAATCGTTGCATGTCATCTAGCTTACGGGCAAGAACAGGCCCGAAGGCATGTTCACCCAAGGAGCAATCGTGAGCCAATCAGCTTACAGGAATGCAGTGCTCCAGAGACTGGAACCAGCGGTCATCACCCGTCTTGAGCTGGAACCAGTGGATCTACCAGTGAACCGCGAAATCGAGCGGCCTGGCAGCCACATCGATCACCTCTTCTTTATTGAAGATGGCATTGCATCGATGACGACTTCCTTTGCTGATGGGTCCGAAGTAGAAGTAGGTTTTGCAGGCAGGGAATCAGTCCTCGGAGCATCTTCCATGATGGGAACCAAGAAGAGCCTGAACCGCGTCTACATGCAGATAACAGGACATGGGTTTCGCACGCGAACGGATATTGCGACCCGAGAATTCAAGTTGGGTGAATCGTTCCATGACCTGACCCTGCGATACATGCAGGCGCAGTTTATCCAGTCTGCGCAGACCTCTGGTTGTAACGCTCGCCACAGCCTCGAACAGCGCTTTGCGCGATGGCTTCTGCTTTGTGCCGACCGCATGAAACGAAGACTTTCAGGCTTTCGCATGAATTCATCTCCGACATGCTCGGTGTGGCCCGCTCAAGTGTCAGTATTGTCGCCCACTCTTTTCAGGAGAAGAGGCTGCATTACAGGAAGTGAAAGTTCAGAACAATAGTCACAGCGCCGAGTTCGGCAACAACGGCGGCACGATTATCGACGAGGCCATGAAGTCCGGCTCGAACAAACTGCATGGGAGTGATTACGAGTTTAATCAGAATTCAATTTTCGATGCCCGCGACTATTTCAACTCCGGTCCGAAGTCTGGACACTCTCAGAACCAGTTCGGGGCGAGTATTGCCGGCCCGATCATCAAGGACAAGACCTTCTTCTTTGCAGACTTCGAAACAGTGCTGGCCAGCAACCCAATCAACATAGTCGCGAACGTTCCCACAGCTGCGGAGATAAACGGCAACTTTTCGCAGGCGATGACGTATGACGTCAAAGGGAATCCTGCGCAGAAAGCTATCACGCTCCTTCAAGCATCCGCGCCTCTGCAGAGCGCCAGTAGTTCTGCAAAATACATTTCCTGAATCGCAGATTACGTGCAGAGCATCCGGCAGATCACCGGGACAGTTATCGGTGGCGTCTACGTTCTATTGCTTACTCGAAGACCCATTTCACTGGCTGGGAAGATAGTCGGGCAAGCTTTGAGGATGCGACCGTGGCCGCCTTCAAGAAACAGGCTGGGCTTGATGCAAAGACAAACGTCAAGCATGGTGACTACGAGGATGCAGGCTTCCGGAAGTAGATCACATCCAGGATACAAACCAACATCGCTTTTCTTGCGAAGATGCGCGCAACTACTGTAGCTGTAAATTACCGCCGGCCAGGCAACGACTTCGTAACTGCTCGTTGTCCACTCTGCTACAACGACAGTTCTTGCTGACTTCACTACATTCCCATACGGACGCCGTTGACTCATCGGCCGTCGCTTTCGATTTGATGAAATGATGAGGTGTTCCTTCAAGCATTGGCAAACGTCGGCGATGCATCACAATAGTGAAGTGAGGCTGTAGTCAGAAATGAGCCCGCAGGTTAGTTAGCAAAGACTGCCTTCATTACATCTGAACGGGAGGATTCTTGAGACAACTCGCACTCATTACCGGCGCATCGAGCGGTATTGGCTATAACCTAGCCAAGGTCTTCGCAGAAAACGGCTTCGATTTAGTTATAGCTTCAAACAGCGCGGGCCTTGATGAAGCTGCTACTGAACTGAAGTCGATTGGAGTGAATGTCTACCATGTGAAGGCCGACCTCGCCTCCTTCGACGGGATCGAGGCTTTCTGGAAAGAGGTAGAAGGGCTGGGTCGTCCACTCTCTGCAGCTGCGTTGAATGCCGGGGTCGGCGTTGGCGGCCTGTTCGTCGAGACTGACCTCGCCGCAGAGATCAACCTGGTGAGGCTGAACGTTGAAGGTACGCTTCACATCGCTAAACATGTAGTCAGGCATATGGTCGCAAATGGCAACGGGAAAATTCTTTTCACAGCTTCCATTGCTTCGGAGATGGTTGCCCCGCGGGAAGCAGTTTACTCGGCGTCAAAAGCGTTCGACCTGTCATTCGCCAAGAGCCTGCGAGCCGAGTTGGAAGGCACGGGGGTGAGCGTCACTGCCTTACAGCCAGGACCCGTTGATACAATTTTTTCTCATCGGGCAGGCATGGACGATACCCAGGTCGGACAAGAAGGCAAGAAAGAAAGTCAACCCTACGATGTCGCGAAACAAGGGTTTGAAGCACTGATGAAAGAAGACAAGCATGTATACGCGGCAAGCCTGAAGACCAAAGTTGAAGGCGCGGTTGCGAACTTTGTTCCTGACGCGATCAAAGCCTCCATGCATGAAGAGATGACGAAGCCGACGGATGAATCTTAGTTGCATAAGCAGAACAATCACAATTGCTGGTGGAGGTGAGTTAGAGCTATGACCACAGGAATTTTGAACAGGGATCTGGAAGTAGAAACATCCGGAGGCAGTTTTCCAAAGACTGGATCAACTTATACGCCGCTACCTGAGAAGGACGAGCAGGGACGCGTGGTCGCGTCTGTAGTCCAGACCATCCGGGCTGAACCTGAGCAACTCTACCGTCTGTGGAGTGATGTGAGTCTCTTTCCACGATGGCAAGAGCGCGTCATTTCTGTAACTCAAACGGGCCGTGGACGTAGCCATTGGATCCTAAGCAACCATGAGGATCCGGACGGCAAGCGATTTGAATTTGACTCCGAAATAACCGAAGACGTACCCGGCCGGAAGTTAGCTTGGCAGTCGGTCAGTGAAGAAGTGGATCTAAGTGGAGCCGTCACGTTCATCGAAGCACCCTCCGGCAGGGGCACTTTGGTCACTCTGACGCAGGTGTTCAAAGTGCCTCTCGGACTCTTCGGCAATGCTGTGGCAGCGGTCACAAAGCGCAGCCCTAGACAAATAGTCACGGAGGATCTCAGGCACTTTAAGCAGTTGGCAGAATCGGGAGAAATACCTTCCGTCAAGGGACAGCCGCACGGCCCGCGCGGTGTCAGTGGAGAGATTAAAGAGTGGATGTACGGCGAAACCAATCCCACGCCGCCTGGCACGAGCGAAGTCGAATAGAAACGCTCAGATAGCAGAAGCGCATGCAACCATAAGGAGCACTAAAGCATGAAAGCAGTATGTTGGATGGGAAAACAATCGATTGAGGTACATACAGTCCCGGATCCCGAGATCATCAATCCGCATGACGCGATCATTCGTGTAACGCGAACTGCTATCTGCGGTAGCGATCTGCATCTATACGCGGGATTGATTCCCTCTATGGAGTCAGGCGACATCCTCGGTCACGAGTTCATGGGAATTGTCGAAGAGGTTGGAAGCGAAGTCAGGAAAGTAAAGCGAGGCGACCGGGTAGTCATTCCATTTACGATTGCCTGTGGAAACTGCCTGTTCTGCAAAGGCGATCTATGGAGCCTCTGCGACAATACCAATCCCAACGCGCAGGTTGCCGAGACGATGTACGGCTATTCCGGCTCCGCGCTATTTGGCTATTCTCACATTTACGGCGGCTATGCCGGTGGACAGGCTCAGTATGTTCGCGTGCCGTTCGCAGATGTCGGGCCTCTAGTCCTTGAGAACGATCTTCCTGATGACAAAGTCCTCTTCCTATCTGACATTTTTCCGACTGGTTACCAGGGTGCCGCCAATGCCAACATCAAGTCAGGTGACACAGTAGCGGTATGGGGCTGCGGACCGGTGGGCCTCTTCGCGATCGCTAGTGCGTATATGCTTGGGGCTCAGCAGGTGATTGCGATCGACCGATTCCCGGAACGACTTGCCTTGGCGCGGCAGTGCGGCGCAACCACGATTGACTATAGTCAGGACGATGTCTCCATTGTTGAGGCACTTCGCGACTTGAGTGGTGGTGTTGGCCCTGACAGTTGCATCGACTGCGTCGGCATTGAAGCTCACTCGCATTCTGCCGCAGGTATCTACGACAAGGTAAAGCAGACCCTGAAGTTGGAGACTGACCGGCCGTTCGTGCTCAGACAAGCCATCCAGGCGATTCGGAAGGGCGGAACTCTATCAATTCCAGGTGTGTATGGCGGCGTGCTGGATAAGGTGAACTTTGGTGCGGCCTTCGGTAAAGGGATCCACATGAGCATGGGTCAGACGCATATGCATAAGTTCCTTAAACCGCTTCTGAAGCACGTGGAGGAAGGGCACATCGATCCCTCCTTCCTTATTTCTCATCGAGTGGGTATCGAGGACGTGCCCGCCATGTACGAGAAATGGCAGAAAAAGGAAGAGGGAGTTACGAAAATAGTTATCGATCCCTGGGTCGACTCGCTTGCTGCATGACCGATGATGCTCCGAACTACTTCACGCAGTGGTTACCTTCTTTCATTACTGCACTAACCTTTAGTTGTCAGCTTCTGAATTAATCATCCCAAGCCCGTTTCTATCCTCCTGCAACTATTGTTGGTGGCATAGAAGCGCACCTGCGGTGACGGCGCTGCTCATTTGGCCGTCGCTGCTTCTTTGGCATCCTACGATTGAGTTTATGGTGGAGTCTCTTACTAGCGAAGCGGTGTGGATGGAGCATCTCCAGAATATTCCTGCCTGGGACCTTCCAAATGAACCTATCTTACTAATTGCCCCTCACCCGGACGACGAGACGCTGGGGGCCGGGGGACTGATCGCCGCAGCGCGGCTGCGAGGTATTTCCGTTCGCGTCGTCGCAGTCACGGATGGGGAAAATGCCTATCCTGAAAGTGATGCCTCACAGATCGATGCTCTGCGCGCAACCCGCATCCAGGAGCAAACGTCTGCGCTTAGTTGTCTAGGAGTGAGCAGTGATAACATCATCAGGTTTGGCCTGCCCGACAGTGCACTGCAGACATGCCAGGAAGAACTCGTCCATAAACTGCTAAGTCTCGTAACAGTAGATACTCACGTACTTGCGCCATGGCAGTTTGATTTTCATCCAGATCACCGAGCGTGTGGTATGGCGGCGGAAGAAGTTGCCCGGCTTAAAAATGCTCGTTTTACTTCATACTTCTTCTGGACGTGGCACCAGGGTTCACCTACGCAAGTGCGTCAACTGGCATTGCGGACTTTCCCATTGACCGCTTCTTTGGTCCTGGCCAAGGCAGAGGCTTTGCTTTGTCATGAATCTCAACTTCAGCGTGCAGCCGGCGATCCTATTCTGCCAGAATATCTTCTAGCCCCAGCCCGTAGATCGTTCGAGACATTCCTGGTTGCATAACTTAATGAGAGACACAACCAGTTCTGCCTTCTTCGAGTCGATGTACAAACACAATCCCGATCCTTGGAACTTCTCGTCGAGTGAATATGAGCAGCGGCGGTACGAAGCGATAGTAGCGGCGCTCACAGCTACCAGGTATACCCGAGCCTTTGAGCCGGGATGCTCGATAGGTGTCCTGACCACTAAGCTTGCTCCACTCTGCGAACAGCTAATCGCCATTGACATATCGCCTACAGCGATCCGGGAGGCCCAGCAGAACTGCCGCTTGCTACCAAATGTCGACCTTCGGATAGGCCGCCTTCCACAAGATGTACCCGACGGGAATCTCGACCTGATCGTGCTTAGCGAGATAGGCTACTACTTCAAGGAACCAGACTTACTAGATGTGGCAACGATGCTTGTGGACAGGTTGACGCCGAAGGGCATCTTACTCGCGGTTCACTGGACGGGTCATTCGGATGACCATCTCATCAGTGGTGACCGCGTGCACGAGATTCTGCTTCGCCTTGAAGGACTGATGTTAACGACAACAGAGTCTCACGCGGGCTTTCGCTTGAACAAATGGGTGCGCATTTGACTTCACCCTGGCACGTCAGTGTACTCGTTCCAGCTCGGAACGAAGAAGATCTCCTTCCGCGGTGCCTGCTTTCCGTGGTCGATGCTTTGCATCAATTGCCGCCAGCTGTAACTTACGATCTAATAGTCGCCGTCGACAGTTCTACGGATCGAACTCTCGAACTAGCGGAATGCTTTATGCTCAAGCACCGCAGCGGGCTGGTAGTTTCGACTCAGGTCGGAGTTGTGGGACAAGCGAGAGCCTTGGCGACTCAGGCAGCGTTGAGGCGTTATCCTGGACCGCACCAACAATTGTGGCTGGCAAATACAGATGCTGACTGTGAAGTTCCAACAGACTGGCTGACCGGACAGCTTCACCAGGCAGAGAAGGGGATAGAGGCAGTGGCCGGGATTATTGATGTGGATACTTTCGAGGAGCACGGTCTACATGTCGCCGAGAGATTTCGCTCGACCTATCTGGTAAGTCCTGACGGCTCTCATTCGCATGTGCACGGCGCAAATCTTGGAATTCGCGCTGACGCCTACCTGCGAGTAGGCGGCTGGCGCAATATTGAAACAGGCGAGGACCACGATCTCTGGAGCCGACTTGGGAAGATGGGTTGTAATCGTTTGTCCACTGCCAGCGTTCGTGTACTAACGAGCGGCAGGCGGGCAGGCCGTGCGCCCAATGGGTTTGCCGACGCCCTTTCTGCTCACAATGAGACGGCAGCTTGACTGACAGGAATTTGGTCGAGAGGCTGAAGGAGCTTGTACGCAATCCTCCTCCCTTACCGGGCGGCGGACACACTGCCGAACGGCACCAGCGGCTTTTTCAGGTTGGCAAGGAGAACCTCTCCCTTGTTCGATTAGCAGAAGCCCATTGGGACGCGGTTGCGATCCTGGCCGAAGCGGGGCGAGACCCGGAACCAAACGCGATATACGGGGTGTGGGCCTCTGAGATTCCGGGCAAATCGCTACGCCTAGACAGGGACAATGATGGCTGGCGGCTTACTGGCTCTAAGATGTTTTGCAGTGGCGCCTCGCTTGCTGACCGGGCACTGGTGACGGCCGGTTCGCCCGCTCCACTGCTTGTAGACGTAAATCTTCGCAAGCAGCACGACACTATTAAATTTGACTACTCAAACTGGAAGACAAATGCTTTCGGAGCAACTAAGACCGCGACAGTTACTTTCGATGCAGAATTAGTCGCGCCTTGCGAAATTGTCGGAGAGCCTGGCTGGTATCTGGAGCGATCCGGTTTCTGGCATGGGGCCTGCGGGCCCGCCGCATGTTGGGCCGGGGGTGCAGCCGGCTTATTCGAGTACGCACTAACCCAGTCACGCCATGATCCACACACCATGGCTCATGTTGGCGGGATGAGCGCGGATGTATGGGCGATGCATTGCTATCTCGAACAAGCAGGGCGCGAAATAGATGCGGCTCCGTTAGACGTTCGTGCAGCACGCATTCGGGCTCGGGCTACTCGACATTTAGTCGAGCAATGCTGCACTGATGTGTTACGACGACTTGCTCGTGCCTATGGACCTCACCCGCTTGCCATGCAGGAAGAAATTGCAATACGCTACCAGGAACTGGGTTTGTACATCCGGCAATCGCACGCTGAACGCGATCTCGAAGCATTGGGCCTTGATGTCATCGAGGCTGAGTGACCTGAGCGAGAGCCGCGGTTCACTGCTTAAATCGATCCATCGTTCTCGGGAGAACATGGCTGTATCCCTTCTCAGAATTCATGCCAGTCCCCTCCTGGCCACCTATCGTGTTCCAGCCGAGCTATTGCGATTGTGTCTGAATGAAAGTCTGCGATGTCACGCGCGCTGCACGACAGGCGTTAAGATAGTGGCGTGAACTTACCCGTACAAAATCCGCTCCTGCCAATGCTGGCGAAACGTGTTGCAGCTATTCCGGAAAGCGAGGGTTGGATGTTTGAGCCCAAATGGGATGGCTTCCGCGCCATCATCTTCCGCGATAATGACGAAATTCTTCTTCAGAGCCGCGACGGCAAATCGCTGAATCGCTATTTCCCTGAGTTGCTGGCAGTCATTCAGGAGCAATTACCTTCTCGATGTGTGCTTGACGGCGAGATCGTGATCGCGACAGACAATGGCCTGGACTTCGATTCGTTGCAGTTGCGGGTTCACCCCGCAGCATCACGCATCAAGCTACTAGCACAACAAACTCCAGCCTCCATCGTCTTTTTTGACTTACTTTGCGAAGACGATGATGATCTGCGCGAGAAAGGGTTTGAAGAGCGAAGACGTCGCCTGAAACTTATGCTCGGATCCATTAAACCGCCATTGCATCTCACGCCGATGACATCTGTGCCTTCAGTCGCCACCGATTGGTTCAAACGGTTCGAAGGCGCCGGCCTGGACGGTGTGATAGCCAAATCTTCCGAAGGTACCTATCAGTCAAACAAACGTGTGATGCTGAAGGTGAAGCATGAGCGCGATTGTGATTGCGTAGTGGCTGGCTTTCGCTGGCACAAGGATGGCGAGGGAACCATGATAGGTTCACTCCTACTTGGCCTTTATGACAAGGCCGGGAAGCTGCAGCATATCGGCGTCTGCGCCAGCTTCAAAATGGAGCAGCGCCGCGAACTTGTTCAATATCTAGCGCCCTATCGGACAGACGCTCATACGAACCATCCATGGAATACGTGGTCTGCGCAGGAGCCTTCGCAGAACAGTCGAATGCCTGGCGGCCAAAGTCGCTGGAGTCAAGGTAAGGACCTCTCCTGGGAACCGCTTCGCCCTGAACTGGTTCTTGAGGTTGCTTATGAGCATATGCAAGGTGATCGCTTTCGACATATGGCTCAGTTTCGCAGATGGAGGCATGACAAAAAGCCTGCAGATTGCACTTACGAGCAATTGGAGATTGTGCCTCCGCACGAGTTAGCAACGATCTTTACAGAGCGGCTCTCATAGTCCAAAGGAACGATCGCTTTTGTGATGTTCATCTGCGCGTTGGATCGTCATCCGGATCTGGAGTTTCCTGCGGCGGCCTCAATTCTTCTGGAACATGCCGCAGGTTTATACGAATCCGCGTCCAGGTCGAAGACCGTCCCCGCATTCGATCTACAAGAATGTCATCGGGCTCAAGCAACGCACCAACAGAAGGATATTTTTGCTTCCATCGTTCAAGGCCGTCTGTCGCCGCCCGCTCGTCAGGAGAGTGAGCAATGATCAGTAGGGGCATCTTTGTTCGCACTGACTTCGTAGCCGTTTTTTTGACCACGGGTCTCTCCTGTTCTTCAGTTCCTGACGGTGGCCGTTTGACTTTAGCCCGCGATGGGGCCACACGCGTTCCTTCACCTTCTGTCTTCTTAAAATGAGGCGGCCACGGTGCATCGCCAAGGCCGTCTTTCTCATCCTTGTCGGCAAGCTCCAGCAGTTCATCGAGTGCGCCCGCAGCATCATCCATGCCGGCATGCGGATCACCCAGTTCACTAAATCTTTTCGGCATTGAAAGAACTGTGAAGTCGGCCGGGTCACAATCATTTACTTCGGCCCAATGCAAAGGCGCAGACACATGTGCATCGGGAAGAGGCCTTACGGAATAGGCAGAAGACGTAGTTCGGTCCTTGGCGTTCTGGTTATAGTCGAGAAAGACCCCGTGCCGTTCTTCTTTCCACCATTTAGAGCTTGCCAGGGAAGGCGCACGTCTCTCAACTGCTCGCGAAAGTGCAAGCGCTGCTCTGCGAACTTCTGTGAACGACCAGCGTGGATCGATGCGCACATTTACGTGCATTCCACGCGAGCCGCTGGTCTTTGGCCATCCTCGTAAACCCACCTCCTCCAGGAGTGCCTGCACCTCAAGAGCTACGCGACGCACATCCTCCCAACCCACTCCTGGCCCTGGGTCCAGGTCAACGCGAAGTTCATCCGGATGGACCAGATCTGCGGAACGCACAGGGTGCGGGTGAAGTTCGATGCAGCCGAGATTGACAATCCAGGCGAGCCCTGCAGCATCATCGACAACGATCTCTTCCGCCGTCCGGCCGGAGGGGAAAGACAACGTCACCGTTCGCATCCAGGGCGGTCGTTCGGCAGGCGCGCGCTTTTGGTAAAAAGCCTGGCCCTCGGCGCCATCTACGAAGCGTTTCAAAACAATCGGTCGATCTCGAATACCGATCAGCGCGCCTGGAGCCACGGCAAGATAGTAGTGGACAATGTCGAGCTTGGACAGCTTCACCTGCCGGGAGAAATAGACCTTCTCCGGGTGCGTAATGCGCACTTCCCGCCCTTCGATCACAAGTACTTCAGCGTCTGTTGTCACGACAGAAGACTAGCAGCCCCGTCCTGCTTCAGCGAGTCAGTTAACTCTCCGCCTTGTGTCCTTATGAACAATTTCTCGACGTGAGGAAAACTTAGCCTCTCTCCGTGATGCAGTTAAAAGGCTGAGCGTGTGTAGCGATGAGGCAGCTACATGCCTGCGCGGAGTGAAGTTAATTTTGAAATGCCATATCCGCTTGCAGCACTCCATTACTCCGGTTCTGCTAAACGGATTCGCACAATACAAGTGGGACATTTGGATGAGGCAGCGCTTGACCGCTACATCTGAACATGCTTTTCATCTAGACATGTAAAAAGCGCCACGAGAGCTTTGACTCGCTCTCTCTGCCGGTGGGACGGGAGACGTTTTGTCCTCGTGAGGTCGGCCATGCCATGTAAACTCGCCCACAATAACTCGGATAGGATGGTCACCCTGGAGCTTTGCCCCTCAAACAACTCGGCGAGCTGAGAGAATGCATATCGCAGCTCCGGAGGAGTCGCCGGATCGTCAAATTTTACACTCAAACTCAGCGAAAACATGACTTCATAGAGTGCTGGTGAAGTCGCCGCGAACTCCAGGTAGGCATTCGCCACGGCATCGAGAATGCCTCCGCGCCGCACCTTCTTGCGAGCCTTCTGGAGGGCCGCACCCATCTCGCCGAAGCCCTCAATAGCGACCGCCGCAAGAATTCCTTCGCGGCTTCCAAAATGGGCATACAAAACGGGTTGGCTGTAGGAGATTTCGTCAGACAGCCGCCGGACCGTTACACTTGGCCACCCTTCATGCTCGGCAATTTGGCGCGCGGCTGTGATGATCTGCGCCCGTCTGGCCTGCCTGTCCCGCAATTTTCTTTCCGCAATCCGATGAGTGGGCAATGCTGTAGTCATATTCTAATTTATAGCACTGCTAGTAAATCTTCGGGCGAGCTGAATCCTTCCCCGCTTCCGTCACATCTTAAATAGCGTTGCTAGATTTGCTACAGTAGCTAATGTACGAACACAGTAATTCCGCTGTCAGTCGCAGTCCTCCTCGCCGTCGGGATCATCATCATTGGTGCTCTTTACATCGCATCGCCTGAAAAGATGACAGGATCCTTCGGTCTCAAGCTGCCCTCATCCGATCCCTCGACCCGGGGCATGGCTGCGGCTGAAAGGCATCCGCGATATCGTATCCGGTCTGGTCGTCCTTACACTTGTCATTACAACGAACCCGCGAACGGTGGGCATCGCGTTTCTCGTCGAATCTCTCACGGCGTTTGGGGATATGACGAATGTGCTAAGCTCAGGCGGTTCAAAGCAGGCAGCCTTCTCCATCCATGGAGCGACCTTCGCTGTGATGGTCGTCACCGGTCTATTCCTGATCCAGATTCTCTAAGCGCAAGCCTTCCCGGCGATGCGAATCGAGCAACGCCGTTATTAGTAAAAGCTGTTTCAACTAATTCACAACCGGCAGCTCACCACTCTTCGTTTGGCCTTGAAGCGTGCATGGAGTTACATGGCTTATGTTTCAGAGTAGTAGTACGTGATTCTTTATGACAGCTGTTGTCCCAACACTTTTTTGGACAAGCAAGTTATCCGAAGTCGTAATGCCAAGAAGGTAAATGGACCTGCGCAGCAGCATGACAAGCGTTGTCTTATCAGCGGGGTTCTGAGGCTTGGCTGGCCACGTCGTCAGCGTTGTAGGCAGTGACGCGATAATGCGCGCCGAACAGCACTGGCTTCGGATCAATCCAAGGGTCGGTGGTGTCGGTCGCGCACTTATCACAAATGGTGTGCCACTCTTTCGCCGAAGCATCCATCCGCTCTATGGAGTATCGCGTGGCGCCTGCTGCGCCACGCCATGCAAGCAGTCCGCCTATCACTGTAGATGTAATCACAGGCGCTGGTGGCACGGCGTGACTGGGAACCTGCCGGCCGGAGATAAGATAAGCATGCGTGCGAAGTTGCTGAGCGCGGGCAGCCATATCTTCAGCGGACATGACGAGAGTTTTAACTCCTGGGTAATAAAGTGCCCACCATTCGCCGCATTCCCCGACTGGTGCGAACGCAGCATTTTGAGAGTCAGCCGGAATGGGTTGAAAACCGAAATTATCGAGGTGTGCCTGCAGTGCCCAGAAGTCATCGCCCATGATGTTGGGATCTCTGATAATCGTGTCGAGAACACGCTGCAAGTCGGCGGAAGAAGTCCAGTTGGTCCTGTCCCATCCAAATTCGTTAATGATGAAGACCTTCCCATGAGTGGTAACGGCAGCAGCATCGTGCGAAAGTGTTTCTGCTGTTGTAGGAGGCTGTCCGGGACCAAGCAACCTATCCCAGTGGGGATATTCTTCAAATGTAACTATATCCGTGCTGGCATTATCCAGTACCTTGGGATAGTTTCGGAAAATGCCAGTTGTGTCCAGGTAGAGATGATGAGCATCGACCTGCTTGATGTGGGCGCCGATTGTCTCCGACCAACTTGCCACCTGGCTAAGGTCGCCGTGTGACAGCAGCGAGAAAATGCCGCACATGTACAGTTTTCCCACGCCATGATGGTTGGATCGTCCTTGTAGCGAATACCAGTAACCGCATTGCGATGGTTGAGCACAGCATCAATATGGCGTTCGTAGGAGCCGATCACGCCGTAATCTGTGAAGAAGTCCTGAAAGCTGCCTTTATGGTTCCATGCCAGGTACTGCCCGAGACCACCGCCGGCGCAGGTCGCACAGTCCCTAACCAGAGGAATGATCAATCGCATATGCTTTTTGGCTGCTTCAGCAATGGCGATATCAGACGATGCGAAAGCGGCTTCGTTGAACTTGTCGAGCTCCGGTTCAATGCACAAAGAGCAACCTACCGTGTCACCGATCGTCTGCGCCCGGACCACCCTTGCGCCCATCTCAGCTGCTGTTGCGAAGGCGTCGTCGATCTCGAATTCAGTTGAAAGGCGCGGGCCTGCGGCATCATGCGGCCCATAACCTTCAAGCCCAAGCCATTCAATGTTAGGCCCGCTATAGCGATACAAGGTGCCATCCTGCACAAGGTGGGTGCCGGACTTTCGAATAAAGGATTGTGAGTGAAGCACAGAAGAAGCAAGCAGACCAACGAGAAAGATTTTGAAAAGCTGCATGAGCGAAAACGTCCTATGGCCAACATAGTAGATTCACAGTCTTGAGACTGGCGTGCAACTATAGCTTCAGCTGAAGTGAAAAGCTATTGCCGTCGTCTCAGCTCCGGGGGAAATACAGAGAAGCAGTATCAACATCGGCCTGACAGGCGAGTGAACGACCGCAACACCACAGCTTCACTCCAAGCTGGAATCATAGGGAGCGTGCGAAGTAAGGTACAGGAACTTGCCAACCTGAATCTGCGGTAGACCGTCATGCGAAACGGCTGGAATGAAACCGCATCCGACTTAGTTGGAAGAGTTGAATATCTCGAGCCGCCGCTTGTCTGGACTCTCTTTAAGGGTTTTTTCGGCCAGTGTTGGGCGCTCATCTCCACGCCAGCAGAATTTGTAGATTGCTGAACACTCTCCGCATAGCCAGAAATGCTCGATACGCTCAGCCTCCGACGTACCAATTGCCTGACGCACGACGCGTCCATCGCGTAGATAATGCAGTTCCCTGCCGCATTTCGCATTAAAGCAACAGTCGATCATGCAACAGATGTGATGCCTGCTGTGAAGATGCTGGTTGTAGTTATTTCGAGTGGCTATTAGAGGGATCAGTTGCAGGTACGTCAGCTGGGCCTTCACTCATCATGTTATAGAAGATGCTAGATGGCAAAACCCTCGCCAGTTTCTGCGAAGCTGTTCAGATGATCTAGAACTACCCGGTAGCATTCGCACGAGAGTACTTCAAGGCCGACTTTATCCAGGATTTCAAGATTCGCATGCTTGTAGCTGATCTTCAACGGTCGCCTGGTAGTAAACACCCGATGTGCCACCTTCACCCTGGTCAGGCGCGGTCGTTAAAGCGCCGTCAATCCTGATCTCGGCTATTGCGTCGCGCTGGCCGATCGAGACGAAATTGGTCTCTCCGGGCTAGGAATCATTGACAGCTGATCCTGCCGTCTCGGTTACGCCGGCCGCTAAAAAGACGAGGCCGAAAGGATCGCGATTCTCTAGAGGAACCTGCGTCAGATTTGTTCGCCCACATCTGCGCCCAGCGTCGCATTGTCCGCATCCAGCAGGACCGGTACTGCTTGCACCTGCACGTTCTGCGCAGCGCTCCCCACGACAAGCGTGACATCGATCGTCGTCTGCTGATTGACGACCAACTGAATGCCCGCTTTCTCGATTGGGCCGAAGGAAGGTGCCTCTACCAGGAGGTGATAATTCGCTGCTGGCAGTGCTGTAAATACATAAATTCCATGACCATCCGCGGTCGTCTTCAGAGCGATGTTTGTGGCTGTATTCGTGAACGTCACTTGGGCATGAGGAATGACTGCGCCCGAACTGTCCGAGATCGTTCCCCGGATCTGCCCCCGTTCACTCGATTGACCGCGCACCGTGGTTGCAACAGTCAAAGCAAAGAGGAGCGTCGCCAGGATGCGGAGACATTGGAGTGATCTGGTCACAGATGACCTCGAGTTGTGGATTCGTAGTGTTCTGTTTGCTTTCGCACGGTAATCTTTAGCTTCTCTTCTTCCCAAGTCAAGGCAAAAGATGTTCGGGCTCCCCGCTGTCCGACCGACTCGTCATGAATTCCATGCCAGATCTCTGGGTCTCGTCAGCTGATCGAGCAACCCGTTATGCGACCGCGAACAGCAGGTCAACTACTGCAGCAGCCTTGAAAGGGAACAGGGCGTCGCCTGCCTGAGCGCGGGATAGTATGAATCGGAAGTAGAATCCCTCTCGTAAGGATCCAGGAGTGGCAGATGCAGCCAAGTGCGGTTAGAAAGAAAAAGCTGGCCGGTAGCGAGATGCTCATCGAGGAGCGTCGCCAGCATGTGCTGGAGTGCATTCAAAGGGATGGCCGCGCAATTGTTGGTGAGTTGTCGGATCAACTGGGCATCTCTCGCATCACGATCCGCAAAGATCTTGAGCATCTCCAGTCCATGGGTTTGATCCACAGGACGCATGGTGGTGCACTTGCCGTGCAGGCGGGTACACTCTTCGATCCTTCACTGCCAGACAAGGAGAAGGTGCATTCCAAGGAGAAAGAACGAATCGCCGATGCGGCCGTTAAGCTTGTACAGGAGGGTTCCTGCATCATCCTCGATTCCGGAACGACGACGACCGCGATCGCGCGGGCACTGCGAGCCTTCACCAGGCTCACGGTGATTACCAACGCAGTCAACATTGCCGCTACGTTGAGCAGCAGTGATTTCGAAGTGATCATGACCGGCGGCACTTTGCGGAAGAATTCCTTTTCCCTGGTAGGTCCGTTGGCGGAAGAAGTCCTCCGCGAAATTCATGCCGACATATTATTTCTAGGCGTGGATGGATTCGATCCGGAAATCGGAGTGACGACGCCGAACGTGCCCGAGTCGCGGGTCAATCGGGCTATGGTCAACTCTGCGGAGACAGTTGTTGTGGTCTGCGACTCTACCAAGTTCGGGAGGCACAGCCTGGCTCTTATCGTGCCTCCACAAAGAATTCATACAGTCATCACGGATACGGATCTTCTTCCTGTCTATCGCGAGCAGATGCAGAAGTTCGGCATCAAGGTCATCGAAGTCTGAAGCCGCTCATGTGTGGGACGCTTTGACAGCCTCGAGAGCGGAAGGTACACATAATCAACCAAAGCAATACGAAGGTTTTGGATATTCTGGCTGCCGTGAGACGGAAGGCCATCTTTTCCGGGGCAATCGGGTAGTGATCTTATTCGGCGCCAGCTCTGCTACCAATCGCATCCTTAATGACAGCTTTAGTGAAGATCGCCCTGGCATGCAGTTGCATGATCTTTCCGACTCAGAGAAGCAGATGCATCGTGCCGTCGGTGCGCAGTTGATCTATAACCAGCAGACGCATCAGAGCTGGTTTATCGGCGCGCTTACTTCTGACAAGTTTCTCAGTGTGTTGCGGCTTCACATGGCATTGGATCACTCTACGGTAACGAAGTCCTATGAGGTCGAATCGACTGGCACCACGAAGTTGCTGGAGGAAAATTCGCCACAGGATTCGCCTGCTGCAGATCGTGTGGAACTTAGCCTGCCTGGCGCCCGGTGAAAGCCTCGCTTCGGAGCGGATGCTGTTCAGCGTCAGCAACAATTATCATGAGCAGCTCGAAACCTACGGTCGCCTGATCCGCGAGCTACATTATGCGCGCGTAACCGCACCTACGCCGTTAAGGTGGTGGAGCTGAACTGCATATTACTTCGGACTGAACCAGGGAACGGGGCTCACGAATGCCCAGTGGCTGGCACAGCATCTCAAGCCACTCGGGTTCACCTTCGCACACATGGATGGAGGCTACCAGTATGCTCGCGGAGAATATGCAACTCCAAACGCAGTTCTGTTTCCGGATGGCGTCAGTCGCTTTGAGCATCAGGTCGCCGATCTGGGATTAATACCCGGGATCTGGACGGCTCCGTTTGAGGTGTCTGAACGTTCCTGGGTCTTCGAGCATGATCCTGATTGGCTGGTACACAATGCGCAGGGCGCGCCCATTCATCTTGGTTTGGTCGCAGAGGGAAAGGATCAGCTGTACGCGATCGATCCGACCCACCCGGATGCTCAGGCGTATCTGCGCAAGACGTACACGACCCTCACCCCGGAATGGGGCATCCGCTACCTCAACATGAACTTCATGGAAGACAGCGCTGTCGAAGGCTACTACCATGTGCCCGGTACCACAGCGCTTGAGGCCCAGCGCATCGGCCTGAAGACGATCCGTGATCCTGTCGGAGAGCATGTACTTCTCGATAAGGATGGCAGCGAACTTCGGAATCCGGTCGGCATCGTCGATGAGGCACGGGCATCCATCGCACTGACGGTTGTTTCAGGAGGCATGTATGAGATCGGTGACGACCTGCCGACGCTCGGTGAAGATGCTGACCGTCTGGCGCTGGTCGAGCAGCCTGACCTTCTCGACATTGCTCGCCTGGGCAGATCTTCGACCCCCATCGACCTGATGTCATACGCGGCCGCGGATCACCAGCCATCGATCTTCCTGCTGCACGAAGACGCTCGGCAATCAATTCTTACAGTGTTCAACTGGACAGAAGAAACGCGCGAACGCAAGCTTTCACGCGAGGAGTTGGGTCTGGATCCGCACGGAGATTACACGATCCAGGAAATCCTTACGACAGGCGAAGCTCAAAAGAAACTGGGCACTATCTTTGACTTCAACCAGCCCGCACATTCTGCGCGGATGTAAAAAATCATAGATACGCGTCTTGCTGTAGCGCAGCCAGTTATAACAGCATCCGTTCCAAGCAACGGCAAGGCAGGGGAAACGCTCATCTTCCACGCCAGTTCTGCTGACGAGC
This sequence comes from Acidobacteriaceae bacterium, assembly GCA_963692885.1. Classification (GTDB taxonomy): domain Bacteria; phylum Acidobacteriota; class Terriglobia; order Terriglobales; family Acidobacteriaceae. Next base: position 2,699,545 of record OY843586.1, on the reverse strand, counting down.
ACGTGCCCTTGTTGCGTGTTACATGGAAGTTTGGGGATGGAGTGACTCTCGAAGGAATGTCAGTCGAACATGCCTACACGCACAGCGGCAGTTACACTGTGCACGCTCATAACATTGGAATTGGCGGAGCCTCTTCGGACAGGACGTTCCCAGTCACGATCACGGGCGCGGTCAATACCAAGTTCATTCCGCACGATATCCGACGCTATTCGGGTGTTGCGTCGGAAGACCGGCAGTAAGCATGCACACTTTACAAACGGCTGTTCTGTCTGTCCTTACTGCGTCGCTGTTTGCTGGTACAGCTGCTTCATTCAGGGCGTCGGCAGAGGCTAGTGACCAGAAGCTTCAGATAGCAGAGCTGAAAGCTCTATCAGCTTTGCAGCCGATAGACGCGCATACCCACTTTCTGGTGACTGATCCGGCGATCACGAGCTTGCTTCAGCGTTGGAACCTGCACGTGCTCGATATCCTCGTCGACGATGATAAGGATCCCGTCCGCGGAAAGCTTGTTGTGCAGCGGCAGAAAGCTTTCGCATTCGTGCATTCGGCACCTGGCCATGTCGCGCTCTGCACCACGTTCGATCCGTTTACTTTCCGTAACCCTGACTTTGTACAGCCAACCATCGCGAATTTGAATGCAGACTTTGCCCATGGAGCCGTGGCAGTGAAGGTGTGGAAGAACGTCGGGATGGAACTGAAGGATTCACCAGGCAGAGCCGGATGTGGCATGGGGCCGCCTGATCCAAAGGCTCTCGACAATTCGTATTATGCCGAGCATCCGGAATGGAACATGCAGAATATTCCGGATGCGCCTCGGAAGGCCACAATCCTTTCTGCGCGCGACCACCTGCTTGCATTAAATCCGGACCTCCGAGTGATAGGCGCCCATCTCGGCAGTATGGAAGCGAATGTCGATTTTGTTGCCGAGCGTCTTGACCGCTATCCGGACTTCGCGATCGATACTGCGGCAAGAGTGCCGCACCTTACCCTCCAACCATCAGAAAAAGTGCGCGCATTCCTGATCAAGTATCAGGATCGCGTTTTGTACGGGACCGATATAGACGTGCTGAAAGCGGAAGAGGCTAAATCGTCAGTCACAGAATATGAGAACCAGCTCGCTCTGGACTGGCGATACTTTTCGACAGCAGATCATTTCGATTACGACGGTCGGATGGTCCATGGTCTCCATCTACCCCGGACCGTGTTGCGTAAGCTTTACCATGACAATGCCGTACGATGGATCTCTGGGATCCTCAATCCGATCAAGCCATAAAGTGCCGCACTTGTGGCAGGTAGGGAAGTAGTGACGGCAACGGACCAGGTAAAAAGCGAGGCAGGCGCGCCGCAGTTAAAGCGCACACTGAAGCTCTGGCACCTTATTGTCTACGGCATCATTATCATTCAGCCCACTGCGCCAATGGGCATCTATGGTGTCGTCAGCAACGTTGCGCGCGGCCATGTAGTCACGACCATTCTCATCGCCATGGTTGCGATGCTGTTCACCGCCATCAGTTATGGCCGGATGGCGAGGGTGTATCCCAGTGCTGGATCGGCCTACACCTATGTGGGTAAGGAATTAAGTCCAATTGCCGGGTACGTTGTCGGCTGGTCCATGTTGATGGACTACCTTCTCAATCCAGTCATTTGTGCAATCTGGTGTAGTGCTGCAGCACGGAACATTCTTCCCAGCATCCCCTATGCTGCCTGGGCGATTGCCTTCGTCTTACTCTTTACGCTGCTGAACTTGCGGGGAGTCAAAGCTTCCGGTAACACGAATGCTGTGCTTGCCATCGGCATGAGCCTGGTCGTTGTCATTTTTCTTGCTTATGCAGTGAAGTACCTGGCCTTCATAGCTCGGCCCATTGGGGGGCAGTGGCTGGTTCCGTTCTATGATCCCGGCACGTTTTCTCCATCGCGGCTCTTTCAGGGCACTTCGATCGCGGCGCTCACATACATCGGCTTCGATGGCATCTCCACCATGTCGGAGGAAGTCGAGAATCCCCGCCGTAACATCATGCTTGGCACAGTCTTTACGTGTCTGCTCATCGGCATACTCTCTGCCATCGAAGTCTACGTCGCCCAGTTAGCATGGCCATACACTGGCTCATTTCCTGAAGCCATTGTCGACACGGCCTACGTCCAGGTGGCTATGCGCATCGGTGGCAAATTTCTCTTTCACTTGTTGAATGCGACACTGCTGATCGCCAATCTTGGCTCGGGGATAGCGGCTCAATTTGGGGCTGCGCGACTGCTCTATGGAATGGGCCGGGCCAATGCGCTGCCGAAGCCGTTCTTTGGCGCTCTCAGCCCAAAGACTGCCATCCCTCGCAACAATGTTCTACTGGTAGGCGCGTGCACATTGGTTGGCGTATTTCTGCTCACGTATGAACGAGGAGCAGAGCTTTTGAACTTTGGCGCTTTCATCGCTTTCATGGGAGTCAATGCCGCAGCGCTGGTCCATTACAAATACCGCTCACAGGAGAAGGTGATGCTCCCGGTGCTGGGCCCGCTGCTTGGCCTGCTGGTGAGTGCATTTATCTGGCTCAATCTAGGCAGGAACGCACAAATACTGGGCGCCGCCTGGATTGTGATCGGGCTGATCGTCTACTGGCTGCGCCGCAAGCATCGTACCGAAGACGCTGATCCACTCGCCTCTCCTGATATGTAACAGCAACGCGTGCGCGTACTCAATCCGCCTCTAGCGGCCGAGGCAAGCAGCCGCATAGATGCGAAGCACATCGCGGATATTGGTGACAACCAGCGCGACTGGCTCGTTCTTTATCAGTCCGGCGCGAACCCTCATAAACTGCCCAGGCAGACAACGGCTAAGCATCGTTTCCGGAAGGCCCGCGTTCTCAAGATTGAGGACAAGCTTTTCGACAGCAAGAGTGATACCGGGGGTATGCCATCAATACCGAATGCGATGAACAGCTCAGCGAGGACACTGGCATGCGGCCAGCTGAGTTTCGCGCTTTCGTAGAGATTCACCTGGTTGCTGGTCGCCTCGATAAGCAGCGGGGACCCATCTTCGACTGCCTGCTCGGCAGCTGCTCGAACAACCCACGGATGTGCGGAGCACACGGAGCATACGCCACGTGTGCCCTCTTCGGCTGCTCTCAAATACTTTTGTAAACGATGCACGTAGCCTACTGGTAGATCGCGAATTCTTGAACGACGCGGGTGATGACCCCGTTCGGGCTCGGCGAATCAGGCTTGAGATGGTAGTGCATGGATGTACAAAGTCCGAGCATCTGACCGAACAGTACATCGACGACAGGTCTGTATGCGTCGGGCAATTCTGCTTCGATCGGCAGGTACTCGTCGCACAGCGCGCTAAACGTCTTGGCGGAGCTTTGCGGACCTGCGACTACGCGGACGGCAGTGATCTGCTTGGTGGTTATCTCGCGTAGAAGGTCTGCGGCGTAGCCAAGCCGTCTCGGGTCGCTCGAAGCAAAACAGATGAAGATCGTTTCGGAATCCAGCGCGGCCATGGGTCCGTGCCGAAGTCCGAGACTTGTCTCCGACATGGTTTTCACCTGGCCGGCAGACATCTCAAGCACCTTAAGCGCGGACTCGGTTGCGACAGCAGCCAGGGGACCTGTACCAACCAGACAAAGCCGGGGCAGTCCCAGGCTGGCCAGCTTTTCAGCGAGAGGATAGCCACTGATCAGCAGAGCCGCCGCCGCCGCCTGCAGTTGTGGCAGCAGCGCCTCGTATTCAGCAAGAGACCACGCGTGCGCGAGGCAATGTCCCATGACGACCATGTTGGTGAAGGAACTGGTCATCGCCAGGCTGCGATCGTTGACTGCGTCATCCAGAACAATCGCTTCTGCATGGCGATGCCTGTTGCAGATTTCGATCATGCGCGCCCGCGGATTGCAGGTGATGATCAGGTGTGCGATCTCCGGATACTTTTCCGTCGCCTGTTCGAGCACGGCAACGCCCTCCGGTGAATCTCCAGACCGCGAGAATGAAATCCACAAATAGTTGCGGCCTTTCACCACGTAATCGTCAAGGTTTGGAAGAAGGTCCGTACTGGCACATGCCATTACTTCACAGCCCCACTTCTGCCGCAGCAGCAGTGTGAGCGCGCGTCCGATGTAGTCTGAGGTTCCGGCACCGACCAGCATGACAGCAGGACGCTGTTCCGGCGTGCCGGTCACCCCTACGCTCTCCAGGAACCGGCGAAGCCTGTCCTGCTCGCGTTTGAAGATAGCGAATGTGCTTTGCCAGGTCTCTGGCTGTTGTGCAATTTCTCTTGGTGTATGCAACAGGCCTCGCGTTATCTGCTCGTCGCGGGGCAGTTGAACGATATCCAGTAGGCTGGCTGTAGAATTTTCCTTTTGCATCATTCCCTATCCACTTTTACAATCTAAAAGGAAAGCCAAACATAAGTAAAGGAAATGTTATGGCAGAGAGGTTACGTTGCCCGAACGTCCGTTTGATATAGCGATTGCCGGCGAGATCAACCTTGACCTCATACTCTACGGGCTTCCAGAGCAGATGCCGCTTGACCGTGAACTGCTCGGTTCCGGCTTTGAGATGACGTTGGGAAGTTCATCTGCCATCCTGGCGCATAACCTCTCCATCCTGGGTACGCGGGTCGGCTTTGTGACCTGTACCGGTAATGATGACTCCGGACGGATTGCGCTCGACCGCCTGGCCGAAAGCGGCGTTGACCTGTCGAAGATAATCCATCGTGCCGATGTCGCGACCGGCGTCACCATACTGTTGCCTCATGGAAAGACAAGGCACATCCTGACCCATCTCGGAGCCATGGCAACGATGCGTGTTGAAGATCTTGACCTGGATTACCTTAGCTCAGCGAGGCATTTCCATCTCTCTTCACTCTATCTGCAAAAAGCAATGCAGCCTGATCTGCCTTATCTATTCAGGCAATTGAAGAAGGCAGGACTGACGATCTCGCTTGACACCAACGATGATCCTGACGATGAGTGGTCCACGGCGCTCGAGCCGCTCCTTGGCCTCATCGACATTCTTCTGCCAAATCAGGATGAACTGCTCCGCATCGCTGCTAAGCCAACACTTGAGGAGGCGCTGCATGTACTCGCTCCGCGTGTCCCATTGATTGTCGTCAAATGCGGCTCGGCGGGCTCTCTGGTACAGCAGGGAAGTCATCGTGAACAGATCGCGCCTCTGTTAGTCGAACCCATAGATACGATTGGTGCTGGAGATAGCTTTAATGCTGGATTTTTAAATGCATGGCTGCGCGGAGAAAGCGCGGCCAGTGCAGCTGCTTACGGAAATGTAACTGGCGCGCTTTCGCTTTTACGGCCGGGCGGAACAGAAGCGTTCCGTGATCGCGCTTTTGTGCAGGAGTTTATGACCCAGCGGGCTGGTCAACAGCGAAGCACTGCTGCAGGAGTCGCATGAAGACAGACGTTACTCCGATACGACAGAAGAGGGTGGGCACAATGAAGGTTGAGGTGCACGCCGATGGCGCCTCTGCCGGTCAGGCTGCCGCTCGTTCGGCCGCGCACTCTATTAACCATTTGGCGTCCCGGGATACGATCGGGGTCATCTTTGCGACTGGCGCTTCACAATTTGAAACACTGGCTGCGCTGACAGCGACGAACGGTTTGCCGTGGGACCGCATCGTCGGTTTCCACATGGATGAGTACCTCGGGATTGCACCTGATCATCCTGCATCGTTCCGTCGTTATCTGCGCGAAAGGCTTACCGGAAGAGTAGCGATCGGGCAGTTCCTCGAAGTCGATGGATCGACAGCTGATCCTGTTGCATTCAGTCGCTGGTATGCGGAGAAACTCCGCGCAGCGCAGCCGCAATTATGTCTACTCGGGATAGGGGAGAATGGGCACCTGGCCTTCAACGATCCTCCGGTCGCCGACTTTTATGATCCGTTGGATGTGAAGGTCGTGGAACTTGATGCGATGTGCCGTCAGCAACAGTATGCAGAGGGTTGGTTTCCTCATGTCGAAGATGTCCCCGCACAAGCCATAACCCTGACGATTCCAGCACTGATGCGGGTGCCGCGGCTCATCGTCTCGGTACCGGGAAGCCGGAAGGCGCAGATCATGCGTCGTACCATCATGGACGGGATAGCGACGTCCTGCCCATCCACGATACTTCGCACTCATCCGGACGTGACCGTCTATCTCGATCAGGATTCAGCGTCTGCTCTGGATTAAGTCAACCCGAATCATTTTCCCTCAATAAGTTTAATTCTGGAATCCACGCGTTTCTCGAGAGCAGAGATGGAACCATTTGGAAGCGCCGGGATCTCGACCGAAAGTACAGGCCCACGAAACAAGCCTCGAAGAACACGCTGATGGATAGTCTGGACACTCTTCTTCTCGACTGTCATCAACTACATCAGCCGCCAGACATTCTCCGTGCTGGCATCATTGCTCACGACCCAACTCCACCTCAGTCACACTGATCTTGCGCGAATCCTTCGCGCCTTCCAAGTCTCTTATGCTGTCACATGGCTGCTCGGCGGCATCTTTCTGGACGCCGTTGGCACGCGCATCGGCCTCGCGGTCGCCGTTGTGTTCTGGTCAGTTGTGAACATGTGCACTGGTTTTGCCAGTTCGATTCTGAGCTTCGTCGTCCTTCGTTTTCTGCTCGGCATGGGAGAAGGTGTCAACTGGCCGGGAGCAAGCAAGGCGGTGGCAGAATGGTTTCCAGGCGAGGAACGTAGTCTTGCCGTCGCGATCTTTGATAGCGGGTCGAGTGTTGGCGGCGCACTTGCAGCAATGATGATTCCATGGATTGCACTGGCATTTGGATGGCGCTGGGCCTTTGTCTTTTCTGGAATGCTCGGCTTTCTGTGGTTGGTCGTCTGGCTCCGCGTCTATCATCCGCTCGACCGTCATCCACGGGTAACGGCAGGTGAGGTCACTTTCATCGAAGCTGGGAAGCGGGCAGACCGAATTAAGTGTAACTTGGGAAGGCCACGAGTGATCTCCAACTTGAGCGATTGTCACAAGCCATCAATAGGAACGCAGCCTATGAGTGCCAGCAACTCCGGCATGCGCTTCTCTACTTGTCACTTCTCATTGCTTCTCATTATGTTTTTTGCGGCGTTTGGGACGAATGGGGCTTTCGCGCATTTCACGACCGCCCGCCTGTCGGGCGTTGTGACTGACAACGTGAACGCAGCGATGCCGGATGCTACCGTCACTGCATTGCAGGTGAGCACCGGCTATAAGCAGACTGCGAAAACCGGAGCTCCCGGCGATTACCTTTCCCGAGCCTGCCCATCGGTACCTACCGGCTTAATGTTAAGGCAAATGGGTTCACGCCCTTCGTTCAGGACGGGATTGTATTGAACGTCAAATCAGGCAGCCAGCGTGAATGTGAAGTTGCTGGTAGGTTCTGTGAGTCAGCAGGTCACCGTGCATGCGGATGCATCACTGGTCACGACAGACGACCCAACGATCGGTCAGTTGATCAACCAGAAAAAGCATGGTTGGCCTGCCGTTGAACGGACGCGAGGCGCAACAACTAGTGTTTCTTGTTCCCGGTGCGGTGGATGTCTCCTCCCAGAATTGCTTACAGAATTGCGAAGGCGGCGTACTGCCTGGTGAGCAGTATGCAAAGGTTAGCAGCGGCGGCGCCAACGGCGTTTACTATCTTCTGGATGGTGTGGACCTATAACGATGTTTATCTGAATTCGAACCTGCCTTTTCCGAGTCCCGACGCTCGTGAAGAGTTGAATTTACAGACAGGCAATATGAGCGCGACCTACGGTAATGCAGCAGGAGGCGTTGTGAACGCCGTCTCGAAGTCCGGCACCCGATCAGATCCATGGCGACATTTTTGAATTCTTCCGTAATTATGCAATGGACGCGAAGAACTACTTTGCTACCTCACCCAATCCGCTGAAGCAAAACCAGTTTGGGGGAGTGGTTGGTGGCCTATTGTCAAAGACAAGCTCTTCTATTTCAGCTCCTACCAGGGTACAAGGCAAATACAGTAATCGGCGTAGGCGCCGCCGCTCGCCGTGTATCGATAAATGAGATCTCCGATGCGAACCGCTGCGAAATCTTCACCGACCTCTTCGCGCACGCCTGGTATAGTGGCGCCCTCAATCCTAGAAACTCCAACTGTGGCATGATTCCACGCATCGCGCCAGAGGCTCGCTTTACGTTGCCCGGATCAACAGCCGACGCGTGAACTCACACCAGGAGCTCGCCAGACTTCGGTCTAGGTGCCGTCATCTCGACTAGCCTGAACAGGTCTGGGCCGCCGTATTCGCTCAAGATGATCGCCTTCATGTCTTCTTCCTCGCTCTCAATAGAACCAGTGAACTGGTTCCTTTTCGTAACCCGCTCTCATTCGGTAAACGGATTGATGTGGGTCGAAGACGGCATCTTTTCCCGCCTTAGGCACATGACAGGAACCGCTACAGCGCCTGATGAGCTTTATCCCTGCCCGATCCGGGGCATCCTGAACCCGGTTGGCGATAAATGGTCTGGCTCGTCGTTCTGGAACTGGCCAGACAGTGTCCAGTTCGCTTTTCCGAACTGAAGCGGAGAATCAACGGAATTAGCCAGCGCATGCACACAGAAACTTTGCGTGATCCAGAGCGTAGCGCTGTGCTTAGTCGCACTCTGTTTCCCACTATCCCACCAAAGGTTGAATAGCTGCTGACGGGTCTTGGTAGATCTCTCGAAGGGCCGATCCAGATGCTGGCTGCATGGACTGAAGATCGTCGATCAGAAATCATCGCAGCTCGAAGACACTTCGAGGCACGGTCAAGCAGGGCATGAGGATGCTCTGTCTCCCATTCGAGCCATTTTCTTATGTCCTGAGCCATACCCGGCTCTACTCTCATTCGATGTTTTAGTTGCGTGTAACTCGTACCAAACATTACTTCTGATCACGCAGCATAAGAGGAGTGAACACGCTTTTGCAAGATGAATCGCCGCTAGATCTGAACCATGCCGCCATCGACAAAGAGTTCAGCACCGTTCACATAGCTGGCATCTTCTGAGGCGAGGAAGACGACCGCTTTTGCAATCTCGTTCGGCGTGCCGGGGCGACCGAGAGGGATGTCTTTCGACAGTTCCGACAAGAGCCGCTCGGCATTGTCACGGCTACCTGTCGCCTTCTCAATCGAAGGAGTATGTACCGGGCCGGGGCTGACGACGTTGACGCGTATCCGGCGCTCCCTGAGCTCGTTCGCCCATGTCCGCGCGAAGCTCCTTACCGCGGCCTTGCTCGCGCTCAACACGCCGAACCCGGGTATGCCCTTGATCGTCCACATGGAAGCATTCAGAACAACCGCCGCTCCATTGGGCATTAGTGGCAAAGCCTTTTGCATGCAGAAGAACACACCTTTGACATTGGCGGAAAATCCGGCTTCAAACTGACTTTCAGATACCTCTTCAAGAGTGATGTGTTCCGCTGTGCCGGCATTCGCGAACAGGATATCCAGCCGCCCCGCCTGGCTTCTCACCGCCGTGAACAGTCGGTCGAGATCCTCCAGCTTGGAAACGTCGCCCTGGATGCCGACAGCGCCGTGACCGATCTGCTCGACCGCCGCGGCCAGTTCTGCACCCCTTCGCCCTGTTACAAAAACCTTGGCCCCCTCCGCTGCGAGCAGGTTGGCCGTCGCCAGTCCAATGCCACTCGTGCCGCCGGTAACCAGCGCGATCTTGTTCTCAACTCTTCCCGACATGCTTGCTCTCCTCTAACCGGATCTTTCATCATCCATTTCCAACGCCTTGGTTGGATCTATACAAGATTCCAACCTGGACGTTGGAGATTCAAATAGAATCGAACGTATGGCCTGGGATACGCAGGAAACACGTCGCCGTCTTCAGCAAGCGGCATGCACGGAGTTCACCGCGCATGGTCCGGACGGTACGACGATGGAGCGGATCGCAGCTCTCGCGGGAATCAACAAGGAGCGGCTCTACAACTATTTTGGGGACAAACGGCGACTGTTTGAAACGGTGCTGATCGCGGAACTGGAAAAGCTTGCTATCTCCTTGGGGGCGAATGCCCCCGGCCTGGAGAACATCGGGGAATACACGGGCTGTATCTTCGACTATCATGCCGAGCATCCTCAGCTTGTCCGGCTTTTGCTCTGGGAGGGGCTGGCCGGGGGGGCAGCCGTAAACGAGGTGGCCCGCGCAGCACACTATCAGCGCACGGTTGCGACGTTCGCCGAAGCACAACGGGATGGCACATTGTGCAACGATCTCGATCCAGCAAAGCTGGTCTTTCTACTCATTGGATTGGCTGCCTGGTGGTTTGCCGTACCTCAACTGGCGCGCATGGTCACAGGCTCGAATGGCGGTACGTTACAGCAGCGAAACTTACGCCGGGCCTGTGTTGTGAGGGCCGCCCAGCATCTGGCTTCCCCACACCCGTAAGGAGCGACAGTCGGATCATTGGAGAGATTTAATCTTCAAAAACGTTAGGATCTTATCAGGACTTCCGCTTTAATCAACCGAGACTGTTCCTCGCGCCGCACACAGCTGATGGCGATGACCGGCGTCTCTCGTACCACTTAGTGAACTATCAGCATCTTCGCATCGCTGACCATCGTGGGACGAAGTGCTCACCTGTGAAGGTGTTTTATGCCGATCGTTCGCCCTCCTTCGTGCCGCGCTGGCTGCCGTCCGATTCAGTGTATAGAACTCGAAGATTTTTCTTTAACACCTTTCCCGTTCCCGTCTTCGGCAGTGATTCCACAAACAGGATTGTTTTTGGACACTTGTAATGAGTCAGACAGGATCGACTGAACTCAATCAATTCAGCCTCAGTTGCTTGGGCGCCGGGCTTCAAAACTACGAGTGCTTTAGGAACTTCTCCCCAGCGTGGATCTGCAACGGGGATTACGGCGATCTCCAGGATTGCCGAATGCGCCAGCATGGCCTTTTCCACCTCCAAAGAGGAAATGTTTTCACCGCCGCTCACAATGATGTCTTTCTTGCGGTCCACGATAAGGACGTAACCGTCGGGGTCGATGCTGGCCATGTCTCCGGTGCGCAGCCAGCCTCCACGCAAGGTTTCGGCGGTGAGCTCAGGCTGGTTCCAATAGCCCTTCATGATGCCGTCGCCCCGAGCAACCAGTTCACCGACTGCGACACCGTCCTCGGGCAGCCATTCGTCTTTGAGTCCGGCGATATGCAGCTCCACGCCCGGGAAAGGAAAGCCCGTCAACGCCTGTCCGTTATACCGCTGTTCGTCCGTCCATCCCAGTTCCGGTTTCATCATGGAATAGGTCAGGGCAGGCGATGTTTCAGTAAGGCCGTAGCCGGAAAAGCAGGTGCAGCCGAAGGCTTGCTCGACCTCGCGAATAAGCGTAGGGGAAGATGCCGCTCCTCCGATAACAATGCGGTTTACGCTGCTAAGATCGTAGTTTTTGATCTTCGGATGGTTTACCAAGACAGTGGCCATGAAGGGAACGGCATTGAATTGCGTTACACGCTCTGTCTCGATGAATTGAAATATGGCAATGGGGTCGAAGGTCTCGACCATCACGTGCTTTCCGCCCAGCATTGTCAAAAACTGGGCGATTCCCCAGCCGTTGGCGTGAAACAGGGGAATGGTATGCAACTCAACTGAGCCGTTTGCTACGCCGAAGCCGTGTGCTGTTTGAAGCGCATGAAGATAGATGTTGCGGTGCGTGAGCATAACGCCTTTAGGTTGCGCGCTGGTGCCGCTCGTGTAGAACAATTCGGCAACCGCATCCTCATCAACGAGCATGAGGTCGCCTTGAAAAGCCGGTGCTGTCTGAATCCACTCATCGTAGTTTGACGGGCGCAGCCAATCAAGTTCAACTCGGCCTTGAAGTTGGCAAAAGACACGCACATGGCTTAGGTGAGACCGGAAGGAATCGACCAAAGGGAGGAACTGAGGATCGATCAACAGAACGCTGGCACGAGAGTCCTGAAGGACGAAGGTGAGTTCAGTAGCCGAGAGCCTGATGTTGAGAGGAAGCAGCACAGCGCCGGCTTCGAGCACACCAAAATAAGCCTCCAGCAAACGGTGCGAGTTCGTGCCAAGGAATGCGACACGCTCGCCTTCCTGAACGCCCGTCTGCCGCAAGGCGCCGGCAAGCCGAGCGCAACGTTCCGCGAACTGCCTGTAAGTGAATCGTTCTCCTCGTGACACGACGGCGGTCCGTCCGGCATATTGACGCTCTGCGTGGCGGAGAAATCTAATCGGTGTCAGCGGAATATTCATCCATTTGCTCCTGTGGAAATGGTGATGAGCTACACGCAGCGCCGCGTGTCAGACACGAACGACGCCCGCCGAGCGCAGCGTGGATAAGGTATGAAAGCCGTCGACGGCCATGAGGAGATCAGCCTCAGCAAGCATTGATCGCAGCACATGGATAACGCCAGCTTCGCCATCAAGAGCGAGTCCGTATACATAAGGACGCCCGATACCCGCGGCGGCCGCGCCCATCGCGAGACCCTTGACTATATCCGAGCCGGAGCGCATACCGGAGTCAAACAGGACGGGCGTGGCGCCGGAAGCTTCGACGATGGCAGGCAGCATGTCCATTGCTGCAGCACCTCCGTTTGCTTGGCGGCCACCGTGATTTGAACAGTAGATTCCATCCACGCCTGCATCCATCGCGCGTCGGGCATCATCAGGATGGCAGATGCCCTTGAGGATTAGCGGTAAAGTCGTAAGGGAACGCAGCCACGGCATATCCGCCCACGTGCGCACCTTGCCAAAGGTCTGCGCCCATTGGCCGACTGCCGCAGTCAGGTCCTCGTCGGGCGCTTTTGGAGGCATAGCACGGAACGCAGGATCAATGAAGTAGTTCTTAAGCACGTGGCCGCGCAGCCGAGGGAAGTTGCCCGCGTTCAGGTCGCGAGGTCGCCATCCTGTCACCCATGTATCCAGGGTCACAACGATGGCCCTGTACCCCGCTACCACCAGGCGATGAACAAGGCTCTCCGCCAGTTCTTTACTCTTCGGTGTGTAGAGCTGAGAGAAGCCCGGAGTATCGTCAAAGTTTTCTCGAACGCACTCAAGTGAATCATTGGATAGAGTCGACGCAATCATTGGTACGCGGGCGCGTGTGGAGGCGCGCGCCACATGCAAATCGCCATGACCATCCGGAGTACAAGGGCCAAGGACGCCGATGGGACTTAGCAAAACAGGAGCGGCAAGCTTGAGTCCGAAGATCTCGGTTGTCAGATCACGCGTCGAACAATCGACCATCATGCGCGGAATGAGACCCCAATAGTGAAACGCCTCGGCATTCCGGCGCTGGGTAAATTCATCGCCGCAACCGCCCTGAACATAGGAGATAACCGAGACAGGCAGCGTGCCCTGTGCCTTCTGTTCCAGCGAATCGAAATCTACGGGAAGCCGCGGTTGCACACCGCGTAGGCCCTCTCGATAAATGTCATTTTGAAAATCGCCGAAGTAAGACATGCCTCAATGATCCCTGAATATCGTTTGACTCAGCGTGAAAACAAAATTGATCCATCATTGACTTTGCCGAAGCGCAAAGAAAAGGAATCGCGCGGAAAGTGATTGCGCAGCGCCCATGGGTGTTTGCTTCCCTGCTTTGGCAGCTCGCTTAATACGCGCTGAACATAGCTTGAGGTCAGGCTAACCATAGGCTGTTCTCTGATACTTCCCTCAAGGAAGTTGGGCACAGCCACTCGCAGCTTGCGGCGATCCATGTAATTTAACAGCCGGCAGACGTAAAGACAGCTCAACTCTGCCTTCAATGTCCAGGAGGCGTTCGTATAGCCGATAGTGAGAGCGAAGTTGGGAATGCCGCTGAACATCGTTCCTTTGTAGTTGAAGGTTTTTCCAAGCTCGACGCGCTTGCCGTCGACAGAGATCTCCACCCCACTGATCAACTTCATGGCAAGTCCCGTTGCAGTCACGATGAGATCGGCAGCAAGTTCCTTCCCTGATCTAAGTTCGATCCCGCTCTCAGTGAAGCGCTCAATGGTGTCGGTGACGATGGAAGCCTTGCCATCGCGGATGCTCTGGAAAAGGTCGCCGTCTGGCACCAGGCAAAGCCGTTGATCCCACGGTTTGTATTTGGGCGTGAAATGGGTGGCAACGTCATACTCCGGGCCGAGTTGAGCGCGCGCGCCAGCGATCAATGCAGCGGCAAACTTCTCTGGCTTTGTGCGTGCAATGTTGTAGAAATACATGCTCAGCAGAATATTTCTCCAACGTACTACCCGCGACGCCCACCTGGAGGGAAGATATCTCTTCAGGCGGGTCGCCGAAGAATCGGAGCCCGGGCGCGCGACGATATAGGTCGGAGAACGCTGCAGCATGGTTACGTGCGCCGCCGTTTGCGCCATAGAGGGAACGAGCGTGACAGCAGTCGCTCCGCTGCCGATGATGATCACCTGCTTTCCTGCATAATCAAGATCGGCTGGCCATTGTTGAGGGTGGATGATAAGCCCCTTAAAGCGCTCCGCGCCAGGGAACTCCGGACTGTGTCCCTTTTCATAATCGTAGTAGCCGGTGCACATGAAGAGGAAGGAGCAGGTGATGGCCGAATGTTCGCGCGACGCTCCACGCTCGATCTCAACTGTCCAGCTAGCTTGTTCCGACGACCACATTGCCTTCACTACTCGGGTGCTGTACTGGATTTGACGATCAATGCCGTACTCTTTGGCCGTCTCTTTCAGATAATTGAGGATGTCAGCGCCGTCCGCGATGACTTTATCGCTGGTCCAGGGCCTAAAGGAAAAGCCCATGGTGTGCATATCAGAGTCGGAACGTATTCCCGGATAGCGGAACAGGTCCCAGGTCCCACCAAGCGCGGTGCGTCCTTCCATAATGCGGTAACTTTTGTTCGGGCAGTTCACCTGAAGGTGATAAGCGGCGGCTATACCGGAGAGGCCTGCGCCTACAATCAATACATCGACATGTTCTGGCATAGGAAATCTTTCATTGAGCGTTGAGCCCATGCGGGCATAAGAGATAAGACGAGGATAAGGGGAATCGAAAAGGCTCAGCTCTTCAGAGTTCCGGGGAGCGGATAAACCTCAAACAAAGCCTTTGTGATGGCGATCAGGCTTGCGATTGAACCCAGCACTGCGCCGAAGATAGTTTTAAAAAGGATGACTTCCACAAGAGGGAATCCGTTGGGCGACAGCCGTGGCAGCAGCAGCTCATTCAGCGGCACAAGCACGCAGGTGAAAAGAATCCCCAGTCCGAAAGACCAAAGATAGACGTTAGCAGGGGACGCGACGTGGCTGCGCTGCAGAGTCGGCAAGGTTCCCGCGCGACTCCGCTGGCGTGAGATGAGAGCGGCCACCATAAAGCTCAGCGATACGACCAGGAACGTTTCTCCGATTAAATCTCTCACCAGCCCTGTGGGTCCTGCGGCAGGGATCACGGCGCGTCCCCGAAAAAGCAAATACGCGGCACCCCAGTTCAGCAGGCCGTTGACGACTCCGCTGCCGGTGCACTCGATGATGATGTACTTCAAAGCCTTGGCATGCACGGATGGTACTCCTGGATCGACTAACGACGATGTTCGCAAGCAGTGGCCATTACAATTGATGGTTTAGAATGCAAACTCCAGACCGAAGCTGATCTGCCGCGGAGGAGCAGCCGTCTTGAAAGCCAGCGGATCCGTCAGCTCCGCTGCTCCCACCGGCCTAAAGCCCTTCAGGTTATAGGGGCCGTTCAGCAGGTTCACATCTCCCTCGGGCGTTGGAACAATGGCGGAAGTAGTGACGCCCGCCGCGTTAGTGATGGCTGTATTTGGAAAGGTGTTCTGCACGCTGGTGAAATTCGTATGATTCAAGATGTTCGACGATTGGGCGATCAGATCCAAACGCATCGGCGAGTCGTGCCTCAATGCTATGCCGCGCGAAATGCGCATGTCGAAAGTCGAGTAGGCCGGCCCGATGCCGAGATTGCGTCCTTCGTTAAACGGACGAGCTTCATTCGTGTGGGCGGAATTGCCGTTCGATGCTGCGCCTCCGATGCCTGGAACCAATTCGGTAAACGGCACGCCATCGCGCACCTGCACAATGGGAGCGATTACGAAGTCGGAGTATAGATTGCGTACGAACTTGTCTCCGCCGTGGTGGACTGGGCTGGTGTAAACCGCGTTGGCGACAAAGCTGTTCTTAATGTTGAAGTCCGATAACGACCGATCCAGATTAAGGAAACCAGGACGGAATGGCGTACTCTGCGAGCTAAAGTCACTCACGTCGTCGATGGCTTTGCTCCAGGTGTAATTGGCCTGGAACTGGAAACCGTGGCCATATCGTTTGCTGAGTGAAGCTGTCAAGCCGTTATATGTTGAATGGCCTGCAGAGGTAGTGTCGTTGTTCTGGACGATCGTTGAGTTTGGCTCACCTCCGGTTGAACCGGGTTTGGGCAAATAGTACGGTCCCACGAACGGATCTACGACTCCATCCGGGACAAAGTTCGCTTCCTGGATGAGTTGAATGTGGACACCTGCATAGTAGATGTAGCCGAGCTCTAGTGAAAGGTTCGGAGCAAGTTCCTGCACCAGGCTGGTGCTGCCCTGAATGGTGTACTGCTGTTTAAAGTTCGGTTGCACGCTGAAGAAGGCGCCACCCAGTTTCGTAGGACCTGTGGGAATCACATTGATGCCCACCGAGGAAAGCTGCGCACCAGTCAGTGCAGGGTTTGGATTGGCCGCGGTCGCCTCGCTCTTTTCTATTCCAAGAGCTCCTTCCAATTGTGCCGGCGAGTTTGCAGCGGTCGTGATTGTGGCATAGATGTGGCTAGCCGAGCCGTCCAAAACGGTCGAAGTAAAGGGAACAATGAAGAGTTCCGGCGCTGTGAATAAACCGCCGCCTGCCCGCACAACGGTCTTGCCGTCGCCAAAGGCATCCCACGCTAAACCGGCGCGAGGGGAAAAGAAGTAGCTTGTCGGATAGTTGTTGGGAATGGGATCGTAGTCAAAGCGGCCGCCATAGTTCAGTGTCAGGTTATGGGTCCACTTCCACGTGTCCTGCGCGTAGAGCCCGAAAGGCTTCGTCGTTGTGTTGTATTGTCCGTTGCCGGCACCCTCTTCCAGCACGATCGGCAACCCGACATCGTACAATTGTGCCGCGCTGAGGTTCGTACTCGGTGGACCTCCCACCGGGTAGCCAAAGGCCGCGTTGATCGCATTCAATCCGGCAATCGCCGTCGGACTGCTCGCAAAAAGGTCATACAGGCTTACGGCCCCATCCTCGAATTGGTAGTCACCATTAAAGAGAAATGCCTGGAAGATATTGAATTGCACCGGCCGGAATGAGAAGCCGAACTTCAGGTTATGGACTCCCCTGGTAAGCGCAAGATCGTCGTCGAACTGATATTGATTCTGACTCTGGTTATAAGGAATGTCGAAAATCGTGCCTACTGTTCCGAGGCTGCCCAGGTCGAACTCTGCGCCACCATGCGGCGTGTTATTGTTCGCCGTGTTGAAAGGCACCACCTGGACGCGTACTGTGTTTATCATGCGCGGATTGAAGACGTGATTCCAATCTGTCGTAATCGTGTAGTCACGTAATTGCTGCAGAACGGAGGTGTATCTTGGCGCGCCACCTGCTCCCGTGACTTGGTTTTGCTCGCGTGAAAGGGAGAAGCGCAGCAAAAACGAATTCTTTTCGTTCGGCTGATAGTCAATCCTGGTCACCCAATTGTTGTAACGCCCGTTTTGTCCAGGGGCTGCCTGCACGGCTCCCAGCGCATTGCCGTCGAACGTTCCGTTGTCCGGAGCGACAAGGTTTACAAATTGCGGATTGTTGATGGGTGTCAAGGCCGGAGCAATCGCCGACGCAATGGCTCCGGCACCCACCGCATTTAACTGTGTCAGATAGCATGCCTGTGTCACAGGGGCAGGGCAGGTCGCGCCGTTGAAGTTGTTGACCTGTCCTGCAAGCCCGGTTGCTTCCGAAGTTCCGAGCAGGTTGGTGGTAATGTTGCTGTCCAGCTTCTGCCGCTCATAGGACGTGAAGAAGAAAAGCTTGTCCTTTATGATCGGTCCGCCCACAGATCCCCCAAAAATCGCGCTCTGCTCAAAAGGTCTCTGGCCATGGGTCGGCCCGAAGCTATTGAAGTAGTTGACTGCATCAGTAGATTCATCATGAAAATAGCCGAACGCGCTCCCATGGAACTGGTTCGTACCGCTCTTCGTGACCACGTTGATGGCGGATCCGACCGTAAATCCAAACTCCGCGTTGAACGAATTACGGTTCACTTGGAATTCCTGTACGGAGTCCTGCGGCACATGCGCTTCGCGGGGAGCGCCGGAGCCGTAATCGTTTGCTCCGCCGTCAATGGTAAAGAGATTTCCGCGTCCGTTCCCGCCGCCAAACGAGGCTCCCGAAGACTGATAGCCGGTTCCTACATTCGGGTCCTGAATGGAAGGTGCGTTCGAATCCGTAACGCCGGGCAGAGTAAACAGTTGCTGAGCGAAATTCCTGGACAGATTCGGCAGATTCACCTGCTGCCGCGTGTCGATCGTATTCGCCTGCTGCGTCTGCGCCGTATCGATCAGAGGTGAAGAGTTACCTGTGACCTCCACCACCGTGTTCGTGCTGCCTGGTTTCAAGCGGGCGTCAAAGGTCACCGTTTCCCCGACGGAAACGTCGACCTCGGCCGTAACGAGCTTTGCGAAGCCGGATGCTGTCACTTCAACTGAATAGGCTCCCGGGTTCAGGGTGGAGATCTGATATTCGCCGTCTGCGCCGGTGGTAACGGTCCGCGTCACACCGGTATCCTTGTTGGCTACCGTCACAGTTGCGTTTGTGGCGAGCGCGCCCTGCGCATCAGTAACAGTACCGCGGATGGTGCCAGTCGAATAGCCGGACTGCGCTCGAACTGGGAGCATAGCCAGGGTTCCCGCCAGTACAGGCAGTAGACACAGTCGAATCGCTCGACGAGCGCTGTTCGTAGCCGCGCTGCCATGTTTGCTTGCCGAGTCGGAAAATGCCGAGTTGCTAAACTTCATAAATTCCAACCTCTTACCGGTTCGTAGAGTTACATACTTGATCGACTTGACGCTCTAGTCCTGCTCAACCCGCCTTCGAATTGAGGCTTGGGTAATTTGTAGTCGAGCCGGACTTAGCGACCGGTTACCCGTTCTGCATTGACGGTCGTGAATCTAGTCCACGTTAGATACTCTAGTCAAGATTAGTTTTTCTAACGAGCGTTAGATGTGTCAGAATGCTTGTTGGCGTGAGAAAGTCATTCGTAGGCGAAGCCTCCTGAGAACCAATGCCGACCAACAAGACCAAGGCCCCTAAGGCCCTTTCGAAAAGCCGCAAATCGGATAAGCGTCGCAGAGAGATTATTCGCGCGGCGATCGAGATGATCAACGCGAAAAGCTATGCCCAGGCAACGATGGTCTCCATTGCAGCGGCGGTTGATCTTCGCGATGCCACGCTTTATCACTACTTTCATGACAAACGGACGCTCGCTTTTGCTTGCCATCGCAACTCGCTCGAGCGATCGCAGCGACTGTTAGAGGCATCGGACGAGGCTGGCGGCTCCGGTGCGGAGAAGTTGCGCCACTTCATACGAAGCATGCTGTTTGATTCAAAGGAAAATGGTGCGCTGCTTTACCTCGGCGATTACTCGTACCTCGAGAGCAAGCAGCGCAGAGCAATCAAGCTTTGGATCGACCGCTTGAAAGCAATTCTGATTCGCTTCCTTGAGGAAGGAATGGCGGATCATTCAATCGTGGAGTGTGAGCCGAAGTTGGTCGTGGAACTCTTGCTTGGAATGCTGATCTGGTTGGGAAAGTGGGTACCCTCTGTAGAAGGCTTGACCCTCGAGCGGTTGATTAACGCCATTGAAGTCTTCGGATTTGAGGGGCTTGACGGTTATGAGTCTTCTGTAGTGGATGGCACAAAAGCACTTCATCTCAGCAGCACCGAGCGTAAACGGTACGGCACGAAACAGGAAACGAGGGCTTCATGAAGACGCTGCAGTTCATCGAAACAGGCAAGCCGCTCCAACTCAGCGAAGTAGCTCAACCCGTTGCATCTCAAGGAGCGCTGGTGTTCAAGGTCAAAGCCTGTGGAATTTGCGGATCCGACCTGCACGCGGTTGAAGTTCCGGGAATGCTGCATCCTGGCAGCACACTTGGCCATGAGTACGCGGGAGAGGTCATTGAGGTGGGGCCGGGCTGTGACGGGTGGCAGATCGGCGACCGGTTGACAGCTGTGCCAGCGCGTCCCTGCGGCGATTGTCCCGAGTGCCGGGCCGGGCTCTTCGAGCAATGCAGCCAAATCATCGCGCAGGGGTTTGATCCGAGAATGCCAGGCGCATTCGCTGAGTACTCCACCTGCGTGGCTGGTCTTGCCGTGAAGGTTTCGGACTCTGTTACGGATGACGAAGCTGCTCTGATCGAACCGATGGCTGTGGGATTGAATGCATGGCGAACGGCCAAAATCGATCCGGGAGCAAGCGTTCTCATCCTCGGCGCTGGCGTCATCGGTCTGGCTGTGGCGAAGTGGGCGCAGTTCTTCGGCGCGAGCGACATCGGCATCAGCGAAGTGGTACCGGCACGCCGAAATCGTGCGCAGAAGATCGGGCTGGATCTTGTCGTCGATGGAGCGCAGCACGCCAATCCAGTGGCCGAGTTTGAGCGCCGCACGGGGAGGAAGCCTGCGGCGATCTTTGAATGTATCGGCCGCCCCATCATCGACAAGATGATAGCTATGGCACCTTCGCATACGCAGCTTGTAATGGTTGGCACCGGGATGCAACCGGAGAGTTTCACAGTGGTTTCGGCTGCGATGAAGCGACTGCGCATGACGTTTCCCTTCGCATATGTGCCGAGCGATTTCCACTTCACGCAACATATGATGACAGCGCGCCGCATAAACGTGGATGGTCTGATCACGGACGTTGTCACTCTCGACCAGGCGTCCGACATGTTCGCGCTGCTGGGCAAACCCAACGATCACTGTAAGGTGCTGATCAAGCCTTGAGCCTTGTGACGCGCCTGTCGAACGCTGCAAAGACGGAGACGTAGGTGACAATGATGAATGATGCGCCCTTGATGATGCGGCCTCCGCAACGTTTCGCTCACGCACTAAAACGCCACGAAGTCGAGTACCTCTTCGGCCAGAGCAACCCGCCCGGAATTACACTTGCCGCCGCTGACATCGGCATCAAGCAGATCGGCTACCGGCAGGAAAATGCCGGTACTTACATGGCAGACGGTTACGCGCGTGCCAGCGGCAAGGTGCCGGTGGTCACGGCGCAGAACGGCCCGGCAGCTGCGTTGCTTGTCGCAGGATTGGCAGAATGTCTCTCGGCATCGATTCCTATCGTAGCGTTGGTACAGGATGTCGGTCCCGGAACGCGGGATCGGAATGCCTTTCAGGAACTCGACCAACTCAATCTGTTCAAAGGTGTTGCAAAATGGATCCGCCGGGTCACGACGGCGGACCGGATCGAAGACTACGTGGACATGGCCTTCACTGCAGCAGCCAGCGGGCGTCCAGGACCGGCTGTTCTACTCGTTTCAATGGAGTTGCTGGTGCAAGCGCAAGAGGAGCCTGTGTCACCTCGCAAGGCGCAACTGGGTGCTTATCCACTTGACCGCACGCAACCGGAGCAGAGCCGCGTCGCACTTGCGGCCGAAATGCTGGCAAAGGCGAAGGCGCCGATCGTGTACGCCGGGGGCGGTGTCATTGGGGCTGGAGCGCATGCGGAGTTGCGCAAGCTCCAGGAAATGGCAAGTCTGCCGGTGGCCACCAGCACGATGGGCAAAGGCAGCGTCGACGAGACTCATCCGCTGTCGATGGGCGTTATCGGCTACTACATGGCCACGCGCGGTATGGCAAAGTTCGTCAAGCCAATGGTGACGGAAGCGGACTTGGTTCTGCTGGTAGGCAACCGTACCAATCAGAACGGCACCGACTCCTGGAAGCTGCTTCCAAAAGATGCCACCTACATTCATATAGATGTCGACCCAATGGAAATCGGGCGCAATTACGAAGCATTCCGGCTGCAGGGAGACGCAAAACTAACGCTGTCTGCGCTGAACGAGGCCTTGGCCATTCGAGACCTGACTGAGCGCACGGCCGCGCGGGCGAATTTGGAACGCGTTATTGCTGAAGCGCGTACCAAGCATCGCGAAGAGATTGAAGGAGTGACGCAATCGAATGCTTCTCCGGTGCGTCCGGAACGCTTCATGGCGAAACTTGAAAAGCAGCTTCGGGCGGACCACATAGTCGTGGCGGACGCAAGCTTTTCGTCCGTCTGGATCGCGAACTATCTGACCGCGAAGCACAGCCGCCGTTTCATTACTCCGCGAGGCCAGGCGGGTTTAGGCTGGGGATTCCCACTGGCGATGGGAGCCTGGCTGGGCAGTCCCAACCAGCCTGTCTTTTGCGTAGTTGGTGATGGAGGCTTCGGACATGTCTGGTCGGAGCTGGAAACGACGAGGCGACATGGTATCAAGGTGGTGGTCGCCGTCATGAACAATGGGGTGCTCGGCTATCAGAAGCATGCGGAAGATGCTGGGCTAGGACGCCACACGAACGTATGCGACTTTGTGGCGGTCGATCATGCGGCCATCGCTGAAGCGTGTGGCGTCAGGGGAGTTCGCATAGAACGCGCAGATGAGATTGCGCCGGCGATTGCGCGAGCCATGGCTGCGGACGGTTCTGTTTTGCTCGATGTGATCGTAGACGCGAACGCTATGCCGCCGGTCACCGCTTTCACCAGTCTTCCCAACTACTAGCCGGGCTGGACAGGGCTTTAGAAATTTCCGCCCAAACAAGAGGAGCAAAACCGTGGAAACAGTGTCTCACTTCAGCCTTCGCGACAAAGCTGTCTTCATCACGGGTGGCGCGTCCGGCATCGGCCTCGGAATCAGCCAACGCTGTGTGGAAGAGGGAGCGCGCGTCCTGGTGGCCGACCTCAATACGCCGCCCCAGTATCTGCTAGATAAGGGAGCCATCTACTTGAGGGCGGATGTCACTGTGCGCGACCAGGTCATCGAGGCCCTTGATCGGGCAGAGGCAGAGACCGGCAAACTGGACGCCATCGTCCACAATGCAGGCAAGCCGGGCAACGGCAAGCACATCACTGACTCCGACGAAGAAGTCTTCGATGGGGTCGTCAATCTGAACTTGTACGGGACGTACTACATGCTAAAGTACGGGCCTGGCCACATGAAAGACGGAAGCTCCATCGTGCTCACGGCGTCCGTCGCGGGTTTACAGCAAAACGAAGGATTTTTCGATTATAGCGCGACCAAGGCTGCGACGATCAGCCTTGCCAAGACAGCTGCCGTTGAGCTCGGCACGCGCGGCATTCGTTGCAACGCCGTCGCGCCCGGACCAGTCAAGACGCCCATGCTGCCACCGACGCACATCTTAAACGACCTTGCGAAAAACCTCTCAGCGCTTGGTCGAATTGCGCAGATCGACGATCTCGTCGGGGTGTATCACTTCCTCATCAGCGATCAGAGCCGATACATCACGGGGCAGACCATTATTGTTGATGGTGGCCGCCTCGCCGGTTTCCGGACGGAGATTTTGGGCCGCCTGGCGCGTCAGTAAATTAGCCCGCCGGAATCTCTCCTACGAGTTCGGCAGCGTTCTTGGTAGGTGAGACGAAGGCGTCGAAGTGCGGGCCTTCCCCGCGCACCACCACGCCACGCTGGTTGGAAAATTCACGGAACCCGTCTTCCCCGTGATGCCGTCCCATTCCACTCTTGCCTACGCCCCCAAACCCAAGATCCTTGAGGCCCGCCTGGATGGCCGCCGCATTCACGGCCGCGCCACCCGAAACCGTTTCACTCAGTACACGATCGATGGCCTGCACATCTTCTCCCATAACGTAGACGCCGAGTGGCCGTTCAGAGGAGTTGATGCGCTCGATTACCTCGTCGAGCTGATCGTATGGGATGACCGGAATGATGGGGCCGAAGATCTCTTCCTGCATCATTTGCAGGTCCGATGGCGGGTCTATCACAAGAGTGAGCGGCATCTGCCGTGTCTGCCGATCCACCGTACCATCTGTCTCAAGCGTCACGATGCGAGCGCCGCGCGCTTCCGCCTCAGCCAGCATTCCGGCGACACGCTCCAGGTGGGCGCTCGTGACAATTCCTGTGCACGCCATGGAACGAGAATAGCTGGGCATGGTAGCTGCCATGAATTGTGCGGCCATGCCTGCGAAGTCCTCAACGTGTGCCCGCGGTACGAAGCAGTGATCGACCGTGACGCACATCTGTCCATTCTTGATGCTTTTAACTCCGATGACTGTGCTGACGGCGTCGGCGGTCACACTGCCCGGAAGGAAGACTGCGGGACACTTGCCGCCAAGTTCGAGCGTTACCGGCGTCAGATTTTTAGCGGCGGCAGCCATGATCTGTCTGCCGACATTCGAGCTGCCGGTATAAAGCAGATGATCAAACGGCAAGGCACTGAACGCGCGCGCAACCTCCAGGCCGCCTGCCGCGACGTAGGCGAGATCCTGATCGAAGTGCTCGTCCACCATCTCTTGCATAAGAGCAGAGCACGCCGGAGTGAACTCTGACGGTTTCAACATGAAGCGATTGCCGGCGGCGAGGATGTCGACCATCGGCCCTAAGCCAATCTCGAATGGAAAGTTCCAGGGTGCAATATTGCCCACCACGCCTTTCGGCTGGCTCTTTACGAACGCGCGCATCACAGCGTTGTATGGCGGATCGACCTCACGCGGCATTGGGCTCATCCATTCTTCAAGATGCTTGATGGCAAATTGCGCGCGTAGAACGACTGGCTGCAACTCAAACATGTCGGCCGCGGTCGTCGAGTGCGCGCCAAAATCCTTGCTGAGCGCTGCATAGATGCGTTCTTTCCCCGCCTCCATCATGACAATGATGCGCTCCAGCCGTTCGCGGCGCACGGCAAACGTCGAGTGCCGGTCGGCGGAAAAACCAGCGCGCTGAGCCTCGAAAGCTAGAAGCATGCGGCGAATAGCTTCTGCATCTGCGGTGTGTGTGGTCGTCTGTTCAGCTTGCAACAGGGCCATGATTTCTCCTTTGTGTCCGGCATCAGTCGTCGTACTTCGACCAGCCGATCAGCGCTGCGCATTTTCAAGTTCAAACTAGAAAAAGAACGCGACACATCCTAGCAGATGGTTGCAACGAACGGCAATGTGTCTCATGCGATTGCGGCTGCGGCCGCTAAGGTCGATTGCGTCCCAGCCGATCATGGCTCGAAACCCAATCGCCTCGAACGATCGCGCTCGAGAGCGAGATCTCGCCCGCAAGCACGGTGGAAGCGCAGATTTCGGCAAGTTTATTCGCCTGGCCCGCGCCATAGCAGCCCAGCAGTTCCAGGCACTCGCGCTGGGTGGCAAGGCCGGTTCCGCCTCCATACGTGGCGACGATCAGCGAAGGAATCGTGATCGACCAATAGTAATCCCCATTGGCAAGCAGTTGCGCATAGACGATCGCGGCTTGCGATTCGGCAACGTTGGCGACATCCTGGCCGGTAGCGATGAAGAGAGCTGTAAGTCCGTTTGCCGAATGTGCACCATTGTTCGAGGAGCCCGCCATGAAGGCTCCTGTCTGCGAGATCTGGCGCGCATGGAACAAGGCTGCCGTATCGACACCCATAATGCGTTCCAATACCTCCTTCGAGAGGGTCGCTTCCGCAACGACCCGCTTGCCTCTCGTTTCGATCGTATTCATCTGCGAGTGCTTCTTGTCGGTGTCGATGTTGCCCGAGAGAATGAAGGATGGATTGTCTGGATGGTTTGCCTCAATCCACTGACACGCCGCCAGCGTTGCCTTGCCAACCATGTTTTGCCCCGCTGCGTCGCCGGTTGTGTAGTTAAAGCGAAGATACAGCAGCCTCCCCACGATGTAGCGGCCTACCTCGATCAGTTTGCCGACCGTGGTCGTCGATTCCGCGGCTTGCTGCACCTGCTGCAGGTGCACTTCGATCCACTCCCCCAGAGACCGGGCTTCGAGTGCATCGTGCCGTTCAAAGACAGGCGAGCGCTGCATGCTGTGTTTGACCACTGTTGCCTTCACGCCCCCGCATTCCGTCAAGACCCGCATACCACGGTTATAGCTCGCAACCAGAGTCCCTTCGGTTGTAGCCATAGGAATGTAGAAGTCGCCGCGTGCGTACTCACCGAGAATATGCAGAGGGCCTGCGATGCCGAGCGGAACCTGAGCAACGCCGGTAAAGTTTTCGATATTGCCGGGTAGGAGGCTGGATGAGAAAGAGTATCGCGACACATGCTCAAGCCGGCAGCCGGTCCGTCCCTCGACGAAGTCACGCCGAGCAGCTGCGGCTTCGCGCGTGTAATCGTCGTTCTTGTCCCGTGGAACGGGCATGCGTTTGGGATTGCTTGTCGTCATCGCCCCATAGCGTAGCATGCAGAAGATGTCGCCGAAATAGATGGACGCAATAACTGAGACATGACACAAAGAAACCAGTACAAGCATTTCCTTTCGATCGCCACGCGCTGGCGCGATAACGATTTGTATGGCCACGTCAACAACATTGAGTACTACGGCTACTTCGATACCATCATCAACTCTTACCTGATAAGACGGGGCGGCCTTGATATCCATGCGGGTGCTTTAATGGGTGTATGTGCCGAATCGCACTGTAAATTCCTCGTTGAGCTCGCATTTCCAGAGGTCGTGGAGGCAGGGCTTCGGGTTGAACACCTCGGAAACAGCAGCGTCCGGTACGGCATTGCGCTGTTTCGCGAAGGAGTCGATGCCGCGGCAGCAGAGGGATGGTTCGTGCACGTCTTTGTGGATCGCGTCAACCGCCGTCCTGCCCCGCTGACGCCCGTGTTGCGCGCGGCGCTTGAAAAGCTGCGGATCGGAGCAGGGCCATGAAGGTAAGAGCAGCGGTCCTGCGCCGGAGCGGACTCCCATGCCCTTATGCAAAGTCCCATCCGCTTGCAATCGAGACGGTGAACCTGGCTGCCCCGGCACCGGGAGAGGTGCTGGTGCGGATCCTGGCCGCGGGTCTGTGCCACTCCGACCTCTCGGTCATCGATGGAGCGCGTCCGCGGCCTCTGCCCATGGTGCTGGGACATGAAGCTACCGGCGAGATCGTCGAAGTTGGGCCCAGCGTAGAAGGTCTTTCCACCGGAGACCGGATTATTTTTACGTTTGTTCCCGTCTGCGGGCATTGTCAACCGTGTGCGACCGGTAGACCCGCGTTGTGCGAGCCCGGCGCCGCAGCCAATGCTGCCGGAGAATTGTTGAACGGAGATAGTCGGTGGTCGGACGCTGAAGGCAATCAATTGCGACATCACCTCGGCGTCTCGGCATTCGCGGAGTATGTCGTGGCCTCGGCACGCTCGGTCGTTAAGATCGACAGCGCACTTGCTCCGGAGATCGCGGCGCTTTTCGGATGTGGCGTCCTCACCGGTGTCGGCGCGGTCGTGAACACGGCGGAGGTGGCCGCGGGGGAGAGTGTAGCCATTTTTGGGCTGGGCGGCGTAGGAATGGCGGCGCTGCTGGGGGCTCGCTGCTCGGGGGCCAATCCGATCGCCGTCGTAGACGTGCTTCCGGAACGGCTCGCCCTGGCGCTTACTCTTGGCGCACATCACGCACTGGATGCACGATCGCCAGACCTGGTAGAGGCGCTTCGCGAAGTTACGAATGGAGGGGTTCATCATGCGATTGAATCGGTCGGCAATGAAGCTGTGCTTGCTCAGGCCTTTGCGGCGACACGGCGCGGCGGGACAACGGTGAGCGTGGGCTTGCCACCACCGGATAGGCGTCTGAGTATCTCAGCGGTCAGCCTGGTCGGGGAAGAGCGAACCATCAAGGGCTCCTACATGGGCTCCGCAGTGCCATCGCGCGATCTACCCCGCTTCATCGCACTCTATCGCGCCGGGCTGCTGCCGGTCGATCGTCTGCTCACCCACCGTCTGCGCCTCGAGGATCTGAACGAAGGCTTTGACCGTTTAGCGCGAGGAGAAGCGGTTCGGCAGGTCATTCTCTTTTGATCAAGTACTATAAGGCTGCCAGATCCAATCGACAATTCTAGACGGGTGTAGCGATGTGCTATGTCGTGGTCCGAGTCTCAGGCGCCTGTGGCAGAATTACCTTGAACCGGTCTCGTGCGCTCAATGCGCTCAGCCTTGCAATGGTGGATGAGATGCATGCCGCGCTCGCGGGCTGGGCCAACAATGACTCCATCCGGTTTGTGCTGGTGAATGGAGCGGGCGACCGCGGACTTTGCGCGTGAGGCGACATCCGCGCGATGTACACCGCAATTCAGGCCGGCCAGTCCGAGTTAACGACGGATTTTTTTCGCAGGGAACATCAACTTAACTACTTGATCTCGAGTTATCCCAAGCCTTACGTGGTGTTGATGGACGGGATCGTCATGGGCGGCGGCATCGGGATTTCCAGCCACGGATCGCACCGGGTGGTTACCGAGCGCTCGCAGCTTGCTATGCCTGAGACCGCCATTGGCTTTATTCCTGATGTTGACGGAACCTATCTCCTCGGCAAGGCTCCCGGAGAGCTCGGCCTTTACATGGGACTTGCCGGCAGTCGTATGGGCCGAGCGGACGCAATCATCTGCGGCCTTGCCGACCTTTTTCCTTCGGAGCGAAGATCTGCCGCTTCTTACGTTAGCGCTCGAATCCTGCGAAGATGTTAATGCGATGGAGCAGGTGTTGCGCAACCACGCAACTCAACCACCTCCAGGGATGACAGACGCGCAGCGTTCCTGGATCAATGAGTGCTTCGCCGGATCCACGGTCGAAGCTATTCAGGCAGCTCTGCTCGAGCACTCTGAGGCAGAGGCGCGTGCGTGCGCTGAGGAGATCGGAAGGATATCTCCGACATCGCTCAAGCTGACCTTCAAGGCAATCCGCGAGGCACGCGAGTCCAACAATCTGGCGGTTGCACTGTCCCGGGAGTTCCGCCTTGCGCAGGCGTGCGCGAGGGGTCGCGAGATGATGGAGGGGATCCGCGCCGCGGTGATCGAGAAAGATAGGAATCCCAAATGGTCTCCCGCTCGTCTCAAAGAAGTCACGGCCGAGCGAATCGAAGCCCGTTTCAACGACCCGGCGAGTGAAACTCTGGAGCTGCCGCAGCGATAGCCGCCCTTGAGTTTGAGCTTTTTACGCTAGAATGTGCTTGGCGATCGTAGCCAACTGCATGTTCGACGTTCCTTCGTAGATGCGCCCGATCTTTGCGTCCCTGTAGAGCTTCTCAACGGGATAGTCCTTGACGAACCCATAGCCGCCAAACAACTCCACGCACTCGCTGGCTACGCGCTCTGCCACCTGCGAAACGAAGTACTTCGTCATAGCCGCCTCTTTTACGAAGGGTTTCCCTGCGACCTTGCGCCGGGCGGCGTCGTAGACCATGAGCCTACACGCTTCGATCTCCGTCGCCATTTTTGCGAGCGAGAACTGCACCGCCTGGAACTCTGCGACCGGCTTACCGAACTGCCGTCGCTCCTGCGTGTATTTAAGTGCATGCTCCAATGCTCCCATCGCCAGACCCAACATCTGCGCAGCGATTCCGATGCGGCCCTCGTTCAGCGTATTGATCGCGATCTTGTATCCCTTGCCGACTTCCCCGAGCGCCGCCGATGCAGGGACCCGGCAGTCTGAAAACAGTAGCTCGCAGGTAGAGGAGGCGCGGATCCCGAGCTTGTTTTCTTTCTTGCCGATCGAAAATCCAGGGGTATCTCGATCGACCAGAAAGGCTGTGATTCCTTTGTAGCCGAGCTCGGGATCGACCGTCGTGAAGACGATGAACAGCCCTGCTTCGGCCGCATTTGAGATCCAGAGTTTGCTGCCGTTCAGAACGTAGTCTTGGCCATCCCTGCGTGCGGTCGTCTTCAAGGCGAAGGCATCTGAGCCGGAGCTCGCTTCGCTGAGCGCATAGGAGCAGATTGTGTCTGACGCCACGCGCGGAAGATACTGCTCCTTCTGCGCCTCAGTTCCGTAGGAGAGAAGCGCGTTCACCGTGAGAGTGTTCTGCACATCGACCAACGTACCGACCGACGGATCGACCGAGGATATCTCCTGGATGGCAAGAATGGAGTTGAAGAAAGACCCCCCGCCTCCGCCATACTCCACAGGAACTTCAATACCCATTAAACCCTGGTCGAACAGCTTCTTGATTAGACTCGAATCCATCTTCTGCGCCTCGTCCATCGTGTGAGCCAGCGGCGCAATCTCAATGCGGGCGAATCGTCGCACCGACTGTTGAAGAAGCTGTTCTTCATCGCCCAAAACTGAGAGGGGAAGATGCATCTCGAGCATTTCTGTTTCCTGAACCATGGATCCGCCTTTCGATCGTTCTCTTCGCGTCTTAATCATATTCTACCGCGCGGTCAAATTAGTAGTTGCTCGACTTCGTCTGCATCTTGCCGAGCCTATCAACTCAACGCTGGGTCGTATGATGAAGGGACCCACGGAGGACTGGATTGCCGTTGAAGATAAGGAAGTCGAACGCCGCAATGGGCCACGGAGCTGAACCCTGGAATGCCTTCCTGGTGGGTCACCGCAGCATGGATCTGAAACGCGAAGCTGTCATCAAGACGGCAGCTCATCTGTTTCTGGAGCATGGTTATCAAAAGACATCAATGAGCCTGCTCGCGGCCCGGCTCAAGATCACCAAGCCGGCGCTTTACTACTACTTCCGCAACAAGGAAGAGATCCTGATGGAGTGCTACCGCAGCGGTATCGCTGAAATTGAATCTTGTCTGAACCGGCTCAGTCCGGATGCCGGGAATGGCTTCGCCCGGCTTCAGCTCTACGTGCTTGAGTACGCCACGGTGGTTCTGACTCATGAATTTGGCCGCTGCGTCGCCATGATCGATGACTCGGCACTATCTTCCAAGACACGGCGCGGTGTGCGGGACCTCAAGCGGAAGATCGATGCGTCCTTTCGCGCGCTTGTTGCCGAAGGCATGGCGGATGGTTCGATGGCGATCTGCAACCCGAAGCTGGTCTCCTTCGCCATCGCAGGCGCGATCAACTGGGCCGGCATCTGGTACAAGCCCTCCGGAGAGTTATCGCCCGAACAGATCGCTGAAGCTTTCATGGAGATCCTCACCGGCGGCCTTCGCTCTGCGGCGAACAGAGCATCCTAGGCAGCCGCGAAAATTTCGGCAACGCCTACAACAAGATGCTCTGGATCTTTCTACGTTCGTACTTATATAACGCGATTAGGAGTTCACCAAAGGCGAGCTTGACTAACTTACCTACCGTTCAGTAACCTCCTCTGTCAGGCATGCTGCGAGAATGTCGCCTGCCGCGAAGAACAATTCGGAGTTCGTCGGATGACACTGGGTTCGGAACTGGCTTCTCAAGCAAACTCCGCCGAGGAGCAAAAGAAACGCGCTCACCGTGCTTACAGCATCGGCAAGGTGGCAGTGCTTGGCGCGGGCACCATGGGCGCGCGCATCGCAGCCCACATCGCCAACGCAGGTCTTCCGGTGCTGTTGCTTGACTTAGCCCAATCGGGTACAGCGCGTAATAGCCTCGCGACCGCGGCCCTGGCACATCTCAGGACCGGCAAACCGGCCGCCTTTGCCTCCACCGATGCTGCGGCGCTTGTGAGCCTTGGTAACTTCGAAGACGACCTGGAGCGTTTGCGAACCTGCGACTGGGTGATCGAAGCCGTTGCGGAAAATTTGGAGATCAAGCGCGCGTTGCTTGCCAAAGTAGCCAGCTATCTTCATCGCGACGCCATTCTGACCACGAACACCAGCGGCCTGCCGGTCGCGAAGATCGCCGAGCAGTTGCCCCCGGATCTGCGCAGACGCTGGTTTGGCACTCACTTCTTTAACCCCCCGCGTTACATGCGGCTGCTTGAGATCATACCCACGCCTGAAGCGGATCGCGAGGCGATCGAGACGATCTCCAACTTTGGAGACAGGCAGTTGGGCAAAGAGGTTGTTCCCGCCCATGACGTGCAGAACTTCATTGCTAATCGCGTCGGGACATTTTCAATGATGAACACGCTCAAGATCATGGAAGAGCAGGGGCTCACGATTGAAGAGGTTGATCTGCTTACGGGCAAGGCGATCGGCTGGCCGAAAAGCGGCACCTTCCGCCTTGCGGATATGGTTGGCATCGACGTATTAGCCAATGTTGCGCGCAACTTCAAGGCCAGCGCCACCGATGAGCGTTCCGACGTCGAACTCTCCGGCGTGATCGAACGCCTGATAAACCGGAAGTGGCTTGGCGACAAGACCAAACAGGGCTTCTACAAGAAGGATCGAGGCCCCGACGGCAAGGAACTGCGCCTGGTCCTCAATCCTGCGACGATGGAGTACAAACCGGCTACGGCGGTTACGCTGCCCGCATTGGAGAAGGGCGGACCGCTGCCAGCGCGGCTGGAAACTCTTCTGGCAGGAGATCCTAACAGTGACAAGGCCGCTCGTTTTTATTGGAAGGTGCTGCCGGAGCTCTGGTTCTATGCGGCCAACAGAATCGGAGAGGTGACCGAGACGCTCGTCGACATCGACCGCGCGATGACATCCGGCTTCAACTGGGAGCTCGGACCGTTTGCCATGTGGGACGCGGCAGGCGTGGCGAATGTCGTCGAGACCATGCGATCAATGAACATGCCCATTCCCGCCTCGGTAGAGACCTTACTCAAAGCAGGTGGCGCGTCATGGTACCGGGCCGGCGGCGAGGAGTACTTCGATGTCACTTCAGGAGCGTATCGG
Organism: Acidobacteriaceae bacterium; assembly: GCA_963692885.1. Taxonomy (GTDB): domain Bacteria; phylum Acidobacteriota; class Terriglobia; order Terriglobales; family Acidobacteriaceae. The sequence continues at coordinate 2,666,936 of OY843586.1, read as the reverse complement.
CCGCTCAAGCGCAACCCGGAACACGCTTCGATTGCAACATACAAGAAGACGAAAGGTGTCTTCGACAGCAATGCCAGCGTATCGTTGGTCGATCTTGGCGACGGCATTGGCTGCTTCGAGCTGCATTCGAAGATGAACACGCTAGGCGACAACTCCGTGAGCTTCCTGCGCGAGTCCCTTCAACCGGGTAGCGCCGCATGCAAGAACTTCGATGGCTTTGTGATTTCGACTGACGCACAGAACTTCTCGGTCGGCGCAAACATCCAGCAATTGCTGGAACGGGTGCGTTCCGGTGAATACGAGGACTTAGCGGCTAATGTCGCTCAATTCCAGCAGATGACCCAGGCCATCAAGTTTTGTCCGCGCCCAGTGGTCGCGGCGCCTGCTGGCATGGCGCTAGGAGGCGGATGCGAGATCTGCTTGCACGCTGCGGGCCGGCAGTCGTATCTCGAGCTGTATACCGGCCTGGTTGAGACTGGAGTCGGGCTTATTCCAGGTGGCGGCGGATGCAAGGAGATGGTCTTGCGCGCTCTCGCCAATGCGTCCAGGGTGAAGGCTGACCCCCGCGGTGAATCGGTCGAAATTCTTGAAACCATCCGCACCATCTTCGAGATGATTGCGATGGCCGCGGTTTCGACCTCAGCCGCCGATGCCCGTGACATGCATCTGCTCACGAGCAGCGACGCCATCACCATGAACCGGAGCCGCCTTATCACAGACGCGAAATTGCGCAGCATGCAGTTCGTGCGCGAAAGCTACACGGCGCCGGTCTTGCGCAAAAACATTCCCGCCCCTGGAGCGAATGTCTTCGCAACCCTGAAGCTCGCGATCTACCTCATGCGGGAGGGCGGCTTCGCGAGCGAGCACGATGCAAAGGTCGCAATGCATGTGGCGAAAATCCTGACGGGCGGCGACATAAATCCAGGGACGCTGCTCTCGGAAGATCATTTCCTGGAGCTGGAACGCGACGCTTTTCTGTCCTTGGCCGCGGAGCCGAAGACCCTGGAGCGGATCGAATACACGCTGCGAACCGGCAAGCCTCTGCGCAATTAGCGGCGAGATTGGACGTACACGTCTGCTGTCAGTCAGGATCATGGGGTTAGGCGATGAAGGAAGCAGTTGTAGTCAGTGCGGTGAGGACGGCGGTCGGCAAGGCTCCAAAGGGGTCATTGCGTTTCATACGGCCGGATGAGCTCGGCGCAATTGCGGTCAAAGAAGCGGTGGCGCGGGTTCCTGAACTTGATCCACGCGAAATTGAGGACGTTATCATCGGCTGCGCGATGCCGGAAGGAGAGCAGGGTCAGAACGTTGCCCGGCTCATCTCCTTGCGTGCCGGCCTGCCAATTGAAGCAGCGGCCATGACGATCAACCGCTTTTGCGCCTCCGGACTGCAAACAATTGCGCTCGCAGCAGAGAGAATTCGGAGCGGCGGCGGCGATGTGCTGGTGGCTGGTGGCGCTGAGTCGATGTCCTATCTGCCGATGGGCGGCAACAAGATGACCGCAAATCCGTGGCTAGTCAACAATCATCCGCAGGCATATATGTCGATGGGCCTTACAGCGGAACGGGTAGCCGCACACTACAAGATCACACGCGAGGATTGCGATCAATTCGCTCTCCGCAGCCACGAGAAGGCGCTCGAGGCAGTCGCCGCCGGCAGATTTGAGGATGAGATCGTGCCGGTTCCGGTCACCACGACATCCTTCGACGAAAACGGCAGAACGCAGAATTACGAAACCACCTTCACGGTCGACGAGGGTCCGCGCGCCGATACATCGCTTGCGGCGCTCTCGAAGCTCCGAGCCGTGTTTCATGTCAAAGGCGTGGTTACGGCTGGTAACAGCTCGCAAACCTCCGATGGCGCCGCGGCTGCGGTGGTCATGTCGGAGACCCGCGCGCGGGAGCTAGGAGTCAAGCCTCTGCTACGCTTCGTGTCGTTCTCCTACGCTGGATGCTTGCCGGAGGAGATGGGCATTGGTCCAATCTATGCCATACCAAAGGCGTTGAAGCTGGCCGGACTGAAGCTCGAGGATATTGACCTCATCGAGCTAAACGAGGCGTTCGCCACCCAGTCGCTAGCCGTCATCAAGACGCTCGGGATCGATCTTGAACGGGTCAACGTGAACGGCGGCGCGATTGCTCTTGGCCATCCCCTCGGATGCACCGGTTCCAAGTTGACAGCGACATTGGCGCGCGAGATGAAGCGGCGCGGCGCGAAATATGGCATGGTCACCATGTGTGTCGGCGGCGGCCAGGGTGCAGCAGGTATCTTCGAAAACCTGCAGAATTAATGTTCGAATCTAGCCGGCAAGCAGCACAAGGAGAAAGAGATGAGTGCAATTTCGGAGATGACGGCGGTGAAGCGTGGCAGGGGTGGCATGTTCTTGCTGGAAGACTTAGCTCCTGCTGACGTTTTCACGCCGGAGGACTTTACTCCCGAACAAAAGCAAATCGGCGAGATGACACGGCAGTTTGCCGAGGAGAAGATTCTTACGCAGGTTGCTGCGATTGAAGCGAAGGATTTTTCCGTTAGTCGCAAGCTCATGCGCGAGCTGGGAGAACTCGGTCTGCTTGCCGTCGATGTTCCTGAGGAGTACGGCGGCCTGGAGATGAACAAGGTGACCTCCACCCTTATCGTCGAAAATCTTTGCGTCATCGGCAGCTTTGCAGTCACCTTTAACGCTCACACCTGCATCGGAACCCTGCCGCTCGCATGGTACGGAACGCCTGCGCAGAAGGCCGCTTATTTGCCGAAGCTTGCCTCCGGCGAATGGATCGCGGCGTACGCCCTGTCGGAGTCTTCAGCTGGATCGGACGCCATGAACATTCGCACCCGGGCGACCCTCAGCGAAGATGGCAGACACTACCTGCTCAACGGCGAAAAGATGTGGATTTCGAATGCTGGATTCGCGGATATCTTCACAATCTTCGCCAAGATCGACGGCGAGAAATTCTCAGCGTTTCTGGTTCCCGCGGGTACGCCTGGATTGACCATTGGATCGGAGGAGCATAAGCTCGGCATTCGCGGTTCCTCGACCTGTCCGCTCATTTTGAACGACTGCAAGGTCCCGGTTGAGAACCTGCTTGGAACGGCTGGCAAAGGACATCTCCTCGCTTTCAATATCCTGAACGTGGGACGTTACAAGCTAGGCGCAAATATGATCGGTTCCGCCAGGCAGGCGTTTCGCGACGGAATCAGGTATGCCAAGGAGCGAGTTGGTTTCGGAAAGTCCATTGTGAACTTCGGTCTGGTGAAAGAGAAGATTGCGCAGAGTGCCGCGTCGATCTATGCTCTCGAATCCGCTGTTTACCGCGTTGTCGGCGCGATCGACGACGCCTTAGCAGAACTCGACAAATACTCGCCTACCCATACGCAAGATCTGCAAAAGTGCATTGAGGAATTTGCCGCAGAGTGCTCGATTCTCAAGTTTCAAGGTTCAGAACTTGCTGAGAAGGTCGTCGACCATATGTTGCAACTACATGGGGGATACGGCTACGTTGAGGAGTTTCCCGCCGAGCGGCAGTACCGTGACCTGCGTATCAACAAGATCTTCGAAGGCACCAACGAGATCAATCGAATCATCACTACCACATGGATGATGAAGCGCGCGCAGTCAGGCGCACTACCGCTGATGGCTGCTATTGACAAGCTGACCCGGGAAATTGCTTCGGGCGTCCAGCCGGCGCAAGCCTTTGAAGGTCCACTCGCTCAGCAAAAGGCGCTACTTGCGAGCAGCAAGAAGATCGCGATCTTTTGTGCCGGACTTGCGGCAACGAAGTTCGCCTCTGATTTCGCGGAAGAGCAGGAGGTGGTCGGCTCCATTGCTGAGATCCTGGCGGAGGTGCTCATACTCGAATCGACTTTGCTGCGCACGGAGAAGATGAACGGCGCAAATCTCCTGGCTCTCAAGCTGGCGAAGTACTACGCGGCGCGTTCCTTCGAAGTCATCCAATCAGCCGCGGGGCGTGTATTGGGCGCAGTAGCGGAAGACGACGATCTCGCAAAGAAAACGGCCGTTCTTCGCGCATTTGTACGTCACGAGCCCGTGAATACAGTGGCGCTTGGACGCGACATTGCAAGGGAGATGGTTGAGTTCGGTTCATATTCAGTATGGCTACGTCCGACGACGGCTCCTTAAATCGCGTTCAAACGTCACTAACTATGAGAGTTAATTTTAAGATGAGGGTTTTGGGGCTAATTTCGTCAGGTGCTCGAAGCCGAATAGTGTTCGCGTGCAAGGGGTCGACTTGATGGGTAGCAGGCTGGTCATCGAGACAATGGATGCAAACTGCCCTGGAACAGGCGACTCATGATGACACAGGAAGAATGCATGAACAGGGTCGAATCGAACGGCATCCGGCTTGCTTATGAAGAATTCGGCAGCGCGACCGATTGCGTCATTCTTCTCATTATGGGCCTCGGACAGCAGATGATCGGATGGCCGGATCAATTGGTCGAAGTACTGGTCCAGTCGCAGTTCCGCGTAATCCGCTTTGATAATCGTGATACCGGACGGTCCACGTGGTTTGATGACAAACCGCCAGTACACCCCGCAGAATACGTGGAAGCGCGCCGTCAGGGAGTCGTTCTACCGGTCCCCTACACACTGACAGATATGGCGGACGACGCGCTTGGCCTGTTGGATGCTCTCTATATTCAGAAGGCCCACGTGATGGGCGCTTCGATGGGCGGAATGATTGGGCAGATCCTAGCTGCGAAAGCTCCGGAACGCGTCCACACACTTATCTCTATTATGTCATCAAGTGGAGACGAGAAGCTGCCTGGCCCGACGCCTGAAGTGCGCGCGCGCCTATTTGTTGGACCCCCTCAAGGCGCTACTCCAGAAGAGCGTTTCGAGTATGCTGCGGAGACGCTTCGCATGATCGCCTATCCCGATTACGAACGGCCTCCCGATGCCTTTCGCACTCTGGTCCAACGCGCAGCCAAGCGCGGGGTGAACCGCGCGGGTTACGCGCGGCAATTGCTCGCGATGGTTGAAGACGGAAGTCGCGTGCAGCGCTTGTCGACGATCAAATCCCCAACACTGGTCATTCACGGAGCTGCCGACCCACTTATCCCAGTGGAATGCGGCATTGATACAGCGGCTCGTATCCCGGGCGCCCGACTGGAGGTCATAGAAGCAATGGCGCACGATCTACCGCCCTCGCAGATGCGGCGAATGGTAAAGCTAGTCACTGAATTTATTGCCAGCGCATGAACATCCATGCCAATGGCAGTCTAGCTGTCAGTCTTGCTACTTGGCTGTACTTCTCAGGAGCTGCCCATGCGTAAAGAACCGCTAATGCTGGGCCCTGAAGAGGGGCACCGTGCAGAGACCGTCGTGATCCATAATCCGTACAGCGGAGCCGCCCTTGCCGAAATCTGCTACGCAGATTCCACTGATGCGGACCGAGCTTGCAGCATGGCTGAGCAGGCGTTTGCCGAGACCCGGCGGTTGAGCTCGTGGCAACGAGCGGCGATCCTCAATAGGATCGTCGACCGGCTGACAGATGAAGCCGTGCATGTCTCGAACTTGATTATGCTTGAGGCTGGAAAGCCGATTGCCGATGCGCGCAACGAGGTCTCGCGCGCAGTGCAGACATTTTGCGTCGCGGCTGAAGAGTCAAAGCGTATCGGCGGGGATGTGACGCCGGCTGATTGGACTCCAGGTACCGAAGGAAAGGTCGCGCTTACGCGCCGATTCCCAATCGGACCAATTCTAGGAATTACGCCGTTCAACTTTCCTCTAAACCTTCTAGCTCACAAGCTTGCTCCCGCCATTGCCAGCGGCAATCCAATCATTATCAAACCTGCGCCGCAGACGCCTCTCTGCGCGCTCTGGCTGGGGCGAGCTGTTCTGGAAGCCGGTTGGCCCGCCGGTGCGATCAGCGTATTGCCATGCACGAATGAGGTAACGGCGAAATTGGTCGCCGACCCGCGCATCGCGATGCTCAGCTTTACCGGAAGCGCAAGCGTCGGCTGGATGTTACGCCGTCAAGCGGCGGCCCCACGGGTGACGCTTGAACTGGGGGGCAATGCCACGTTGATTGTGTGCGAAGACGCCGACCTCGACAGCGTTGTCTCGAAGATTGTGGTGGGCGGCTTCACCTATGCCGGCCAGAGCTGCATCTCAGTGCAGCGTGTCTTCGTCCACGCCTCGCTCGCGGCGGAGTTGATTAAAAGGCTGGCGGCGGAGTTGGATACGCTTACCATGGGAGATCCAGCGGATATCTCTACGCGGATCGGGCCCATGATCAACGAAGCGGCGGCACAACGGGCGGAGAGTTGGATTGCGGAGGCCATCGAGATGGGCGCCGTCTTACATTCCGGTGGCAAACGTAGCGGCACCATGCTTCAACCGTCGCTGCTCAGCAACGTCTCGAATACAGCACAGTTGTTCTGTGAAGAGGTCTTCGCGCCCGTGGTGTTGGTTGAGGCTTACAAAGACTTCGCGCAGGTGCTGAAGGAAATCAATCGCTCCAAGTACGGATTGCAGGCCGCGATCTTTACTGAGTCGTGGAAGCGGATGGCCCAGGCATGGAACGAACTGGAAGTCGGTGCTGTATTGGTTAATGAGTCGACGGCATGGCGCGCGGAACATTTACCCTATGGTGGCACGAAAAACTCAGGCATCGGCAGAGAAGGACTGCGGTCGGCGATATACGAGATGACCGAGACCCGTCTGCTGATAATTCCTGTGGAGCGTTAAACCCGTTTATCGATCCGCTCCCAAGCGTTTTACTCGCTCTCACCCAAATAGACTAGGCGAATCGCAGCAAACCCTGCTAGTGCGCGAGAGTTCTTCGCTCAAAAGCGAGGGGTCACGATCAATGACAGTTACATGAAGTCTTTAAAAGGAATTCTGAGATTCAAGGAGCACCGAGTTAGAAGCGCAACAGTATGCCAAATCACGATCTTTTCGACTGCGCACAATCAGTACGCAGTGAATGCATTTGAGGTCCGCGCATTCGACTAGCTCACGAAACCTGTTGAACCTGACAGATTCAGGAACTGCAATCGAACGAATAAATGAGCGTAATGCGTTGAAATCAGCGCTGACGAACCATGATCAATTGGAGAACCTCCCAGCTAGCCTGCAGATGAACCTGCCGCATGACGTCTACTGGTGTGATGTACTCAACTCACCATAATGGGTAGCGCGTTTCTCAGGAGCTTCGACCCGCTTTAGATGGTGCGGATTTCTGGTCGAATGTGGAGCGTGCCCGTTCCACCTGCTCCAGATGTCCTTCTGCCCACAACCAGACAGTGCAAAAAGCAGCCGCCAGACTTACCCCCAACTCTGTCAGCTTGTATTCGACTCTGGGAGGCACCACCGGGTGGACTGTGCGTGCGACACATCCTTCCCGTTCCATCAAGCGCAGGGTCTGTGTGAGCATCTTGTAGCTAATCCCCGGCACCTGTTCGCTCAGTGGCGTGAAGCGAAGCTCTCCATGCTCCAAAATCACCTCAAGAACAATCATCGTCCATTTGTCGGCAATATGGTCGATCAGTTCATGGACCAACACTTCGACCCGGGGATTATCAAACGCCTTGAGATCACAGCGGTCGATCCCAGCAACAGGTGCTGTTTGCTCGTTCGCTAGTCTTTCACTTGCCATACAATTCGGACACTCTCTTTTCGGTGCGTATTGAACTTCTAAGTGCCTTCTTCCAAAAAGAGAGTAACGGGATCATGGTGACACATGAGTTTGGCTTCGCAAGATGCGAAACACAGATCTTCTATCTGTTCCCTCGAGAACGATTGCACGGCCTGGTTCTCTCCGGAGCCACTTGTGCAGGGGGGCCTGCCTTCGTCGCGCTTACAGTTTCCCAGTTTTGAGTGCCAACTCATTTGCAGTAGCTGAAGGAGCCTTGATGAAACTTGAAGGAAGAACAGTCCTTATTACCGGTGGCACCAGCGGCATCGGCTTTTAACTTGCCAAGCAACTCGTCGCACGCGGTAACATCGTGATCGTCACAGGTCGGGATCAACAGAAGCTGAAGGAAACAGAGTCCGCGTTGCCTGGTATCCACATCTGGCAAAGCGATGCAAGTAAGCCCGACGATATTCGAGCCTTGCTGCAGCGGGTAAAAACAGGCTTCCCGGCGTGCGACACCCTGATCAATAACGCAGGCATCATGCGCAACCTCAATATGATTCAGCCTCGGTCGCTTACCGATGTCACGCGAGAGATCGATACCAACCTGAACGGGCCGGTGCAGATGGTGCAGGAATTTCTGCCGCACCTCAAAAGCAGGCCGAATGGTCTCACAGTGAATGTGTCGTCCGGCTTGGCTTACATCCCATTCCCACTTTCGCCGGTCTATAGCGCATCGAAGGTTGGCCTTCACGCTTTTACGCGATGTCTTCGCGTGCAACTGAAAGGTTCAAACGTGATCCACCGGGGTCGACGGAAACCTATTGCATGTTACCGACATCGGCGCGTACCGGGTTGTCAATCCGCGAACGAAAGAAGTGCATGACGTTGCTCGTGCCGTTGCGACGGACCTGAAGTTTCCAGCCTCGCGGAGCGTCCATCGCACAAGTGTTCTATTAATCGGGGAGCTATTTGGCGCGATACAGATATCGGGGCTGCGCAAGGCGTGCGCCAAGCGGCTACTGCTTCTTCCAGGTCTGTCCCGGTCCGCGCCGCGTCGACTATGGCAAGCGCCAAATCAGCGGGATCTCGAAGTGCAAGATTCGCGCCTTCGCCAGAAAACGGAGACATCAGATGCGCGGCGTCGCCTACCCACGTTATTCCGGAAAGATTCGGCCAGCAGTGCCCGATGGGCAACTCTGCAATGGTTCTGGTCGATGTTTGCAACTCTGCAAGCGTGATAAAGCGAAGAAGCGCTGGAGACCATGCAGCAAAGCGTTCGACCAGTTCATCACGGATCATAGCTGGTCCAGGCGCATCCCCCGTCCACTTAACTGCATAACTGAGGAATCGCGCTCAAAGAGCGTACAGGACAAACTGTTGATCTCGAGACTTCGTGTGGCGACAAGACCGGCAGGTCCCGCCCCAGTGACGTGGATGCGGCTTTTGGCTGAACCATTCTTTACATAGGCTACTATGTGAAAACATAGGAGGCAATCTAATGTCCTTACATGAGCATGCCTAATCCAAGTATTGGCTATACCGTCAACCGCATCTCGCGATTAGGCCAGCGATGGCTCGATGCTCAACTGAAGAAGTTTGGTATTGCGGGTGCGGCCATGCCGGTCCTCACAATTCTTAAGGATGAAGGCGTATGCACGCAGCGCGATCTGGCCTCCCGCATCGGGATCGAGCAGCCCACCATGTTACAACTCCTCAAGCGTATGGAGCGCGATGGTCTTATTGTGCGCACCGCAAACGTAGATGACGCTCGAAGTGCAAACGTGTCACTCACAAAGCTTTAGCCTAGCTCGGAAGGTCCTTGGAGTGAAGGCCGGCATCAAAAAGATGGAAAATGGTCGCCGCTTTTCTCAAAGGCCGCAGTCTGAGTTGAGCCTCGATCTTGCTTGCGCAATCGAGTCGCTGCCGGAGCACTATCGTGAGGTCGTGATTCTGTCCGACGTCGAGGAGCTCACGATTCATGAACTCGCGTCCATGCTGGTCAAAAGGCGTGAAGGTGTCAAAGGAAATCTTCACCGTGCCCGGCTGCTGCTCCGGGAGTATCTCCTTGCCTTTATGCGAGACTATGCTTGGAAGGTTGTTGTAATGATACAAAGTTGCTCTCTTCGTTCGCCGGCAAATCCCTTACAGAGCACGTGCCCCGTGGCGTTCTCGGCGTCATGGCCATTCTTGTCGCCATCATGCTCAGCGATACCTATCCGATCGCTTCGGTCAGCCTCGGATTGCTTGCGCTCTTCTCTTTTCGTGGGTGCCCGGTGTGCTGTTTTGCCGGGATGATCTCCACCATTCAGGAGAGAGTTAAGCACTGAAGTCTTGTCATCCACTCGGTTCGGTGCCATAGATCCAATAGGTTCAGCACCTGAAAACCCCTTCGTTGGAACACATTAAGGAGCACTATGTCGAACTATCAAAGTCCGAATGATCTTGCGCTAGCCAAAGATCTCGCGAAGCTCGCACCTCAGGAAGCCCGGGCCTTTATGGGTCTGAAGAACACGGCAGAACGGAGCGACGGCGTCATTCCAGCCAAGTATCGTGAATTGATTTCGATCGCTGTGGCGCTGACGACTCAATGCGCCTACTGCATCGACGCTCACACGAAAAATGCAGCCGAAGCAGTCGCCACTCGGGAGGAGATTGCAGAGGTTATTTTCATCACCGCAGCTCTCCGGGCCGGCGCAGCTGTGGGACACGGTCTACTCGCATTGCGGTTGTTTGATCAGGCTGCAGGTGAGTAGTCAGCCGTGCCCGGACGGCGCGCTGCGCCGAACAAACGAGCGCACGTCCTGTTGGCTAAGTCATTTCGGCCTTTTTCATTTCTTCGGACCCGGATCGCCGCCTTCATTGTTTACCTAAGCTCAAGCCTGAATAGCCCTGAACGTTCCCGTCGAGGATGTCAGGATCACCAAGTTCCCGCGCAGACGGCTGTATGGCTCTTCGCAGGCACTTAGATCAAGAAGCTTTTCTCCTCCAAGTGCATCACCTTTAGATCATCGCAGATCGTCAAAACAAAGCTCTGCTGATTCGCACTATGAGACAGAGTGGCCGTCGTCAGCGGACAAAGTAATACCAGTCGAGTAGGTCACGTCTACGAGTAGATAGATGATGCCGCGCGCAACTTCCAGGGCGTCACTTATCCGCTTCACAGGAGCCAAGCTCGCGAGCGCATTTCGCTGTTCCTGACTGGCATTCGGCCAGCATGTCGGTCTGCATCGCGCTCGGCGCGATCACATTGATCCGTATTCCTTCGTTGCGTATTCCAGGGCCACGCTTTTGGTCAATCCAATGACGGCAGCTTTGCCTGCCGTATACATGGAAAGATTCGGACATCGACTAAATCATGAGCAGCGGCGCAAGCACGCCGCCGGAAGTCCACGAGCCCAGCGAGAAAGGCCACATCAGTGATTTCGCAATTGAAATACCGATGAGCTTAACAGGTGCACTCCCTCGTAGCATCTCTGCGATGTGATCGTAGCCAACGCCGAGACCGCGCGGGAAGAACAGGCCTCCTGCTCCACTGCCTGCGCCGCCAAATCGCAGGCCACCACATCCATTGAATTTGTAAGTGCCCGAATCAATCCTCGAGCGCATACATCAGGCGGCTCATTCCTGCAGATACGACGCCTAGGAATGCACCTAGTATCTGAGCATCAATCACGAACGATATGCGCGGGGTGTCTGCGAGAAGCGGCATTTGAAAGAGCGGTCCCGCATCAAGCCAAGGCACGCGAAGCAGGGCTGCTGTCGTGCTCGCGATTGCCACGGGAGCCAGGCTCCGCGGACGCCACTCAAAGAGCAGGAGTTCGACCGCCAGTAGAACAGCAGCGACTGGCGTATCAAACATCGCCGACATACCCGCTGCCGCGCCGGCGACCAGTAGCGCCGTCCTTTCTGCGTCAGTCACATGCAACCATTGACCGATTAAGGATCCGACTGCGCCCCCTGTCATGATGATCGGACCCTCCGCGCCGAAGGGTCCACCCGAACCGATTGCAATTGCAGCCGAAACCGGTTTCGGAATGGCGATCTTTGGATTGACCCGGGCGCGATGAATGAGTATCTCTTCGATCGCTTCCGGTATCCCATGCCCGCGTATCTTGTCGGAGCCGAAGCGGGCCATTAACCCGACGATCAATCCGCCTGCTACCGGAACCAGAACCATCCAGTGCCCGAGCAGGCTTCCGGCCGGAGAAACAGGATTCATGCTCAGGCGGTGATAGTGAAAAATGTTTGTCGAGATCGTGATGAGGCGCAACAGGACAACGGCAAAAACAGGTGCACAAATGCCACTAATAATGGCAACGATGGTGAGTAACCAAACACATCTCTCTACGGTGAAGTCTCTCAGAAGCGATGGTTCTGACCGCAAGTGTTTCTCCTTTCAACCGCGCGTTTAACGAGCACGCTACGGTTTACGTTTTGAGTTGCCAATGCGTGTAAGGGCCTGGATCAGAGTTTGAGCCAGTTCGCCCAACTGCTGAGAATGGATATCTGAAAGCTGGCGAAGTGCCCGGCTGCCTAGTGGAGTTAACGCCAACAAGACGCACCGAAGATCGTGAGGATCATGCGTTCTGCGCACCAGCCCCGCCAGTTCACACCGCTTACTGAGTTCGACAGCAGTGTGGTGTCTGAGACCCATTACTTCGGCTATGTAGCCGATGGTGACCAAGGCTCCATCTGGAGCTCCGGCAATTTGCAACAAAAGCTGGTGCTGTTGCGGTTGCAGGCCAGCCGCAGCCGCAGCCTGTTCGCTGAATTGCAGGAACCGCCTGATTTCGCGGCGGAACTTAGCGAGCAGTCGGATGTCATCATTGTGGGCAATGATCATCGGCAGTGAGTTTTCATATGCATCGTAACACGATATATTTAGGCGGGAATTTGTTAGGTGTTAGCAGAGCCCATCGAGACTTTCATCGGAGATGGCGCTAGAAGGGGCTTGGGGTTGACTTAGCTGACTTATCCGGTCTTCTGATCTTTATTTCGTCCGCTGCGAATGCTTTGTACTTTCTTCTTCGTGCCGGCAGCAACCTCTTCACTCTTCGCGTTTTTGGCCGCCAGGCTCTTCTTCAACGCCTCCATCAGGTCGACGACCGGTGCCATTGGGCGTTGCGTAGATGGGGCGACCACCGCCATGCCTTCCCGCTTCTTCTCAATCAATGCCATGACCTGGTCCCGATACGTGTCGGTGTACTGTTCGGGCTGGAAGGGAAGCGTGAGTTGCGAGATGAACTGCTCAGCTAGAGCCGTCTCCTGTTGCAGCATCTTTACATCAGTGTCGTGGCCGTACTCCGCTATTTCTCGGACCTCTGATGCGTAGTAAAGTGTGTGCAACACAAGTCCCTTGTCATAGGGTCGTATGATCACGACCTGTTCTCTGCTATGCATGCTGACCCGCGCGATCGCAGCGAGGTTCAATTTTTTCATGCTTTGAAAGAGCAGCGTGTAGGCTTTGCGGCCGGGCTCCTCGGCGACCGAGTAGTACGACGTTTGAAAGTACAGCGGATCAATGTCCTTGAGCGAAACAAACTGCTCGATGTTCATGGTGTCCGACGCTGCCGTGTCAAGCGACTTCAACTCTTCCGGTGTCACTGTGACATAAACATCCTTGTCGACCTCGTAGCCCTTCGACAGATCACAGCGCTCAACCTTCTCATCGCAGATGGGACACACTATCTGCTGCTTGATGCGAGAGCCGCATGGCGTGTGCAGTTGGTTGAAGCTGACGTGGGATTCGCGAGCCGCGGCAAACAAGCGCACGGGTACGGACACCAGGCCAAACGAGATATAACCTTTCCAGACCGATGTTGCCATTTGTTTGCCTCCGGGATGGTCTGATGCGAGGGGAATCCGCAGAGTAACCTCAAATGACACCCAGAAGCTAGGGAAAATATAGGATATTCGCCTTCTGTTCGCCAAATCCACAGGAGCTCGCGTTAACCTTCCAGCATGCATTTCCATGAAGGAACCACGCACCTGAGCCGCATGGTTATCGTCCGCTGCAAACGCTGCCAGCAAACGATTCCTACCGGCACTCCAGGGATGCCTCCGGCCGTGATTGTTGTCTCCTGCCCGCTTTGCCTTGAGAAGCAGCGCTATCTACCGTCCGAGGTCTTTACGGGTGAACCGTCTTATGCGCCCAGGGCGAAGTGATCGTGCGATTACTTGATCGCGTCGAGCGCAGTGCGGGAGCGCAGGAGCGTTCGATGTCTACGCATCAACAGCACCAGAGCGCGCCGAATGTAAATGGCCAGAAGCGGCAAGAGCATCGCAGCAAGAATGCCCCATACGATCAACGCATGCCATTCCCATTGCCAGATGTCGCGGAACATCAGCCACGGATGATGGCTCAGATGCTCCAGTTGTCGTCGCGTGAGCGGTAGGCGCCGCGTGTGAAAGAGATGCACGCCCACCTGTATAAACGGTACAAACAGAATCAAATGGAGCGGCGTCATCGAGTGCGCACCGATCTGCGATGCAACCTGATTCAGACCGAAGACCCAGGCGAGCATCACGACTAGGACAGTAGTCACGCCTACCGAAGGATTAATCCCGATGACAATGCCTAAAGCCAGACTCCATGCGAGACGTCGAGGTGTTACCCCGCCTCGGAGCTGCCGAAGGAGTGGACGCAGAATCCTGCAACGGAAAAATTCACGAATTGATGCGGGCACCAGCACATTGGGTTGTGACGCCGTGCAGTGCTGCTTTGGTTGTTGCGCGGCCTGTCAAAGCATGGCGTCCGACTTCAGCCAAAGTTTATCGAGCTTCGACTGCGACGCTGCCAGAAGTTCATCTATCATCGCCAGCTCGCCTGCAGCGAAGGATGCACCGAGAGAAACGGAATCCATCGTATTCGATTCAGGATGGAGTGCGCCTGTGTCATCGCGAGTTCTCTTAGATTTCCGAGCCTCTGCGTGCAGCTTCCGCAGACAGATGAAGGCGGCCGTTCTCCAGGGTAAGATCTCCGCCTGTTGTCCAGAGTTGCAGTAGGAAATCATAGATGCTATTGCGTCCTTCTGTCCGGATGGATTGCGAAATAGAACGCGGCAAATTCTCTAACTGCGATATGCAGTATCTTGTCAGTTGCCATCAGGAGCTCTGGTCTGCGAGGTCAAGCTTTAATGAGGCCGTGTTCTCTCCGAGTCTCAGTGCGCCTCTCTGGCTCTTGGAGACTCCTCTATTAATGCGGACGGAGCAGCGGATGGTCAGCATTCGGTGTTTGCCGGAGTGGTAGATCTCCTGCATTGAATCCAACAGCTTGAAGCCGTTATGCTCCACCAACTGTTTACACGAGAGGACGTCGGAGCACCAGACATCAGATGGCTCGAGAATGGAAAGCCATTAACGAGTGGTCCTGTGTTGCAGCAAGCCGACCAAAACAGCCTTGATGTTATCGCGCCGATCGAAGAGAGACCCGGGATTCGTGTACGTTAGCAGCGCTCGACATTCCAGCAGATCTGCGGGCCGAGTCAACGAGCTATCGTAAGGCTGATATAGCCATCGGGTGTCGTGCATCAGCGCACCAACAGTCTGCAAGATCATATGGAGGCCATTCGATCGCATGCAGCAAGAATCAATAAGAATCTTGGCCTGGTGTCAGCTTAGCGGTTGGCCACTGAGGTGTGACAACGGGTTATGGAAAGCTCCCCGATGATCAATGATCCAGACAGAGGAGAGAGGCTTTGTCGAGAAAGGTGGGGATTGAAGCTCAGGCTGATACACCTGAATCGGGCTGGAGTCTTCTTATTTAGAAGGAGCCGACTTGGCTGAATCTCAGCAGAACCAGGGTGTGCAACTGGGGAAAGCGCTTATGGCGTCGGATGGTCATTTCCGCAGATATCTCCTTTTCCAAAGAAGAACACGCCGCCTGTTCAAGCGGGGTATTATTGTTGCGAGTTTAGAAGTAGGCAGTTACGAGCTGATCTCCGCTGACTTAAAAGCGAGAAAGACGAATACTCTCCGACCCCACATAGCGCTTCGGCCCTTCTTGATAAATGTCAACTGCAGTCTTGGTCTGTGAATTCTCATGTGTTTCCTTCCATAGCTTTTAACATCATCGGTTGAGATAACTGGCGGGATGTCTGGCAACCGCCACAAATTGCTGCAGGCTCATTGTTCGCCGAGTATTTGAATGCTGACTGCCTCAGGTGATGCAGAGCCCCATAGCACCGACGAGGCCGTGGTTGACGATGAGCCCCATAAGACGCTTTGATCCTGAATATAACTCGTACCCCACAAAACGGACTCACTAGAGATTGTTGTGCCCCATAAAACCTGGGATCCCCAAACGTCAGACGTGCCCCAAAGGACTGAATTACCCCAGACCGCCGAAGGATTGTTGCCCATGTAGAGACCGCCTGCGGAGTCCTGTTCAGCCTGCGGGGACATAGCACTCCCTAGTGTGGCAGGAGCTAGTTCGGTAGTCTGAATAGCATTTTGCACATCAAGATAGCCAGCACCGACTGTAAATATGTCGTATTGGCTCGTGTAGCTTATGCCTGTTGTTGGATCAGTGGCCGTGCTGTAGCGCGGGAAGTTCTTGTAGGCGGTCTTCATCAGACGCGCCTTCACCTGGTCGGGAGTCATATTCGGATTCTGCTGCAGCACGAGTGCGGCTGCTCCTGAAACTACGGGAGTCGCCATGCTTGTGCCATTCAGAAGGTAGTATGAGCGTGAAGGGCGCTCACCGCCGAACGCGAAGTAATAATCATCTTCAAGCGCATTTGCGGAAGAATATAGAGGCGCATTCTGTGACGACAGTACAGAGATAATCCGATTGCCAGGAGCGACCAGGTCCGGCTTAACGATGTGATCGAATAGTGTCGGCCCCTTTGAACTATAACTGGCGATAAGATCATCGGTGCGTGTAGGAGTGCCCATGGGCTTCATGGCGCCTACGGTGATGACGTAGGGATCATTGCCGGGTGCATTGATTGTCCCGTATCCTTCAGTCCCTGCGGAATCATTGCGGCCATCGTTTCCCGCAGCTACTACAACAACAATCCCGGCTTTCCATGCTGCTTCCACTGCCTGGCACAGGGGGTCCTGCGTGTAATTCTCAAATACTCCGCGACCCAGCGAAAGGTTGAGTATGCGGATGTTGAAGACATCCTTTAACTGGATAGCAGTCTGAATTGCAGCAATGACCTGGCTATCGGTGCCTGAACCATTCTCATCAAGAACACGTAAATTGATGAGATTTGCATTTCCGGCCATTCCAACGAATGTCTTGGTGAAGCCAAAGCCGGTTGAATTTGCACCGTTGCCGGCGAGTATGCCCGCCACATGGGTACCGTGTCCGTAGGGATCAGAAAAAATCCACTTCTCTCCCTGCACAAAACTCTGGTTGTAAACCACGCGGTTTCCGAAGTCCGAACCGCTTGACAGACCGTAGCTGAAGAAGCCCCCGCCGTGCTGATTCCTGCTGGCTATGCCACTATCGATGATGGCGACGCCTATGCCCGAGCCATCATATTGCGTCCACGCAGCCTGGGCCAGGACGGCATCTTCGTAGAAATCTGGATTGCTGTAGTTGCTGCTGGCGGCGACTGGTCGATCAGGCGAAATAAAGCTGACATCGGGATCGTTCGCCAAATCTGGCAGTGACTTGACAGAGACCTTGAAGGCACCTGCCTTGAGAGTGCGCAAGTCTTGCCGTAGAGCGCCACCACGGTTGGAGACCCGCGCATAGTGTGCATCCGTGGGCATCGTACGGTACTGCACGATGACATCGACATTCCCGCTTGCGGAAATATGCTGCAGGTCCTTCGAAAGCTTTCCCGACTGGCCCTGCATCAACCCGGGAAATATTGTCATACCGCAAAGCAGCACAGCTATCGAGGTATGCCTGAGCTTTCCAGGGCGGTCTAATTTTGTGGTCATCGTTCGTCCTAAGGCAAAGTTGGAATTGTCATTCAAGTACTTCATCGTCGATCCTCGGAGATCTATTTGTCGGAAATTAGGGTTATGTGGTGGCCGGAATGCGGCCCCACATGGCACTTGGAAACCCGGAAGAATGACCGCTGTCAATTGCTGTACTTGGCTGAGCTGCTGCACGGTTAATGGTTTGTTGAGTGCTTGGATATTTCATGTCTTGATTACCTCTTTCGAATCCAGACCTGCATCTGCTGCGTTCATCTATTAAAGCGGTCGCCGTTTTTTGATAGAACGGCGACTGACTCTCTTTAAGCACGCCCCGTGCCATTCCAAATAGGTTGCAAGTCGTTGATAGAGCATCGGCGCTCAGCCGCACTTGGGACATGTTGGGACAGGACGACTCAACGTGGCCAAACTGCGCCCCTTTCCCGTAACTCACACGCAATTACTGAACGGCGAGTTACATAACCTGAATGGGTGATACTGCAGGGTAAGTTGAAGTGTTTGATGGACTGGAGTTTAGGCGCACTCTTGCCAGTGATGAATGGAAATGGCAAGTCATGAGTGTCGTCAGATGACGACACAAACAACTAGAAACTTAGCTTGGGGTTAGCTGTGATTCGATCGACTGTGGAGTGTCAGAGGGTGAGTCCGAGCAGTCTGCCGCAATCTTCTGGTTAAGCCAGTCCCGCAGCTTCCGTCGGGTTGCAGCATTGGCGTCAGTGAAGATAATGCCTGCGTTTCCGTTCTTATCTGCCCAAGCCAACGTT
Source organism: Acidobacteriaceae bacterium (assembly GCA_963692885.1). Lineage (GTDB taxonomy): Bacteria > Acidobacteriota > Terriglobia > Terriglobales > Acidobacteriaceae. The sequence goes on along the minus strand of OY843586.1, from coordinate 2,648,673 downwards.
GAAAGGATTTCCAGTTGGTGTTCCATGCCTGGCAGTAGAATTTGCAGGCGGAGCACACTGCCGTATGGAAGCGACACGCTGAGACTGTCCAGCCCCATGCCGCTGGATCCAAGATTATTGGTGGAGCAGCTGATCGCCTGGCCAGCTTGCGTGATCAGTACTGCGGGCACCTTCACTTCCGCCCGGAAGTGTTGACGATCTTCGTCACCGCTCAACCGCAACAATTCTGGGGTAGACGATCGATCGGACGACAACCCAAGGTCCTTGAGCTTTCGGCTCAGAGTTCTCCGTGAGATTCCTAGTTGGACAGCCGCGTGACCTCTGTGACCGCCACATTCATCGAGAGCCTGACGTATAAGCCGATAATTCAGTGCTCCTGTGGCAGGCTCTGGCAGTGGAGGCGTTATCTGTGGGTCCTCAATCGTGAGTGATGACAGCTCGCGTGCAACATCCGCTGAACTGATCCACGAATCATCAGCAGAGACGGAGAAAGCTAATTTGTTAACAACATTCCGCAACTCTCGTACATTACCGGGCCACGTATACTCCTGCAGCTTCCGCACGGCCTCGGCTGACAACTGGAGGTCGGGATTCTCCAGTGTGAGGAGATGCTGAGCAAGGGCGACGATATCTTCAGGACGCTCGCGCAACGCGGGTACGATAAGTTCGAACTGACTCAGCCGATGGTAGAGATCTTTGCGAAAGCGCCCTGCACTCACTTCCTGTTTAAGGTTGCGGTTGGTCGCAGCAACGACGCGAACATCGGTCGTCACTTTGCGACTCCCACCCAGGCGGTAATAGGGTGTGCGATCGAGTACACGCAGTAGCTTCACCTGGACTTTAAGATCTAACTCGCCAATCTCATCAAGGAAGATGGTCCCTTTGTCTGCCATTTCAAACAGGCCCGGCTTAGTAGTGCTTGCTCCGCTGAAGGCGCCCTTCTCATACCCAAACAATTCACTTTCGACCAGATGTTCCGGGAGAGCTGCGCAATTGATATCAACGAAAGGTTGCGCACTCCGCATCGAGTGCTCATGAATGCTGTGGGCGATGCGTTCTTTACCTGTACCAGTCTCACCCACAATCAGGACGGTTCCTGAATGACGAGCCACACGCTCGACCATGTCCATAAATCGGCGCATGATCTCGCTCGCCACGATGAAAGGAGACGGCTCGTCCGGACTGTGGGAGATGTGAGTACTTGCCATTCGCTGTAAGGCTGAGTGTTGCAACTCCGTTTCTACGAGAGGACAGGCGGAATGCCAATACAACCTATGTACCGTCACATGCATGAAAGGCACAGAGGAGCCGTCCTGAAGGGCCCTACTGAGCCTGATTGCTATCTGTTTGCGAGAACAGGTTCGATGCATGACCGAATAGTGGAGCCGTCTACAACAATGGTAATGAATCCAACTCCTAAGATGCATACCCGTCAGGGATCACTCGGCGCTAAGCTTCATACTCATGCCACTGCGCGCAAGAATCTATATCTCGATGACCATCGCAGCCGGATTAGTGGTCCTGATGGCGGCCTTGCTTCATGGCCATTCAAATGACTTAGTCAAATTTGCCTGTTACTTGCTTATTGCAATTCTGGCTTCGACGATGAAAGTGAGACTGCCTGGTATCGAAGGCACAATGTCAGTCCATTTTCTATTTGTTCTACTGTGCATAATGGAGCTGTCTCTGATTGAGACGCTGCTGATTGGTTGTGCAGCGGCTCTTGTCCAAACCCTTTGGAAGCCTAAACATCGTCCCGAGTTAGTGAAGCTGTTCTTCAACCTTGGCATGACGTCTAACGCTGTTGGCATTACATACTTCACCTATCATATTTCTATTGGATATCTTAATAACAGCTTGCCACTGTTGCTGGTGGTAGCGGCGTGCGCTTACTTCCTCAGCAACACAATCCCAGTCTCCATTGTCATAGCTCTAAGCGAAGAACGGTCGCTTCGTCGTATCTGGACGGAGACCTTCTTCTGGTCTTTTCCTTATTACCTGGCCGGGGCGGCGATCGTGGGGCTTATCCATCTTGCAAACCGGTATGTAGGCTGGCAAAGTGCGCTTCTAGTGTTGCCGGTCATGTATTGGTTGTACCGTTCCTATCATCTTTATCTTGGCCGTCTGGAAGAGGAAAAGAAACGTGTAGGCATAGAGAAGTTGCAGGTTGAGACAGAGAAGCGGCATGTGGAGCAGGTCTCAGCTCTGCACATGCGCACGATTGAAGCTTTGGCTCTGGCCATCGACGCGAAGGACCACACGACCCATCGACACCTGCACCGCGTCCGCACCTATGCTCTGGCTGTCGCTAAAGAGATGGAGCTGAGTGAACAGGATTCAGACGCCCTGCGAGCGGCTGCCTTATTGCACGATATCGGCAAGCTGGCCGTTCCTGATCACATTATTAGTAAGCCAGGTCGATTGACCCCAGAAGAATTCGAAAAGATGAAGATCCATCCTGTAGTTGGCGCGGAGATATTGGAGAAAGTGGCATTCCCCTACCCGGTTGCTGCCATCGTCCGTTCGCACCACGAGAAGTGGGATGGTACGGGCTACCCGGATGGTCTCAAGGGAGATGAAATCCCGCTTTGTGCCCGTATTCTGGCGGCGGTAGATTGTTTGGACGCGATCGCCTCGGATCGCCAATATCGCAAGGCACTTCCGCTGGAAGAGGCGATGCAGGTAGTTGCTGAGCAGGCAGGAAAATCTTTCGATCCCAAGGTTGTTGAAATATTGCAGCGGCGCCATGTCGAGTTGGAGAAGCTTGCGCTAGCAAGTTTGTCGGCCGCTGAAGAGCCACGTAATGCTGAAGGATACAGAGTTGAGCGTGGAGAGACACCGGCTGCGGGATTCGAGCGTGGGTCGACCCGTCGCGTTGGCAGTGACACTGATTTCCTCTCGTCTATCGCATCTGCCCGTCAGGAGGCGCATACGCTTTTTGAATTAAGCCAGGACCTTGGGAATTCGCTAAGTCTCGACGAAACGCTTTCTCTGGTCTCGGTCCGTCTCAGGAAACTGGTGCCCTACGATTCGTTTGTGGCGTTTGTGCGGAAGGGCAATCTTCTCATTCCTGAATTTGTGAGCGGTGACAACTTCAGGCTTCTTTCCTCATTGGAGATACCGGTAGGCGAGGGCCTCTGCGGCTGGGTTGCGCAGAATGCCAAACCGATCATTAATGGTAATCCGGCGGTTGAGCCGGGGTATGCAGCGGGACCTAAGAAGATCACGCAACTTCGTTCAGCGCTGGTCGTTCCATTGGAATCTGTCAGCGGGCTGGTGGGTGTGCTCGCTCTTTACCGTACAGAAACGGATGCATTCACCGGTGATCATTTGCGCGTGCTGCAGGTGATTACTTCCAAGGTTGCGCTTTCGATTGAGAATGCTTTGAAATACCGGCAGGCAGAAAGCTCGGCAACGAGTGATTACCTGACCGGTCTGCCGAACGCGCGCGCATTGTTTATGCACCTCGACAGCGAAGTGGCCCGCTGTAAGCGGGAAGAAGCAACGTTAACCATACTGGTCTGCGATCTAAACGGTTTCAAGCAGATCAATGATCGTTATGGACATCTTGAGGGAGATAAGGCACTCAAAGTCTTTGCAAATTTGTTGCGCGAAATATGTCGCGAGTATGACTACGTGGCACGCATGGGCGGTGACGAGTTTGTGATTATCGCACCCAATATGACGACTGAAGCAGCAGAGCGTAAGGCATTACTTGTAAGTGCTCTTGCACGCGAAGCCGGACGCCAGGTATGTGGCCGCGACCTACTTTCATCGAGTGTCGGAGCGGCTACTTATCCGCAGGATGGCTCAGATGCGGAGCAACTGCTGGTGGGGGCTGATCGGAATATGTACTCGGCGAAACAGGTCCACCACGAACTTGCGGAATCGCCGGCTGCTTCTCCGCATCATGTTCGTGCAGTTTACATGCCGCTGCCATCGCTCAAGCTCGCTAAAAAAGAGGTTTCGAGTGAAGAGTGCCTCGTCAGCCCTGAAGGCCGTTAGGTGATCCCACGCATTATGCGAAGGGTTATATCAGGCATAGCGAGGGCGACGGCTGTACTACTCGTTGGCGGCTTGCTTGGTGCGACACTGGTACGCTTTGCGCCAGGCCTGGGAATGGATGAGCAGGAACTTGACGGTCGATTAAGCCATGCGAGCCTGCAGGCTTTACGTAGTTCCTATGACCTAAATACAAGTGTTACTGCCTACTATATGCATTATCTCGGCAAGCTTGCGCATGGAGATCTGGGCTATTCGCAGACACTGGGTGCTCCAGTGAGGGATCTGCTGGAAGAGCGTATGCCAGAGACAATTCGGTCCGTGGCAGAGGGATTGCTATTCGCGTGGGCGTTGGGGCTTGCACTCGCCATCGCGACTGTAATGGCCCGACGTTTGGCTGTCGAACTGTTTACCAGTTTCTGCGCCGGTGTCCTCCTGTGTGTTCCCGCCGCCATGCTCGCGCTGTTGATTGTGGTCATCCATGCACCTGGACGATTGGTGATCGGGCTGATTGTGTTTCCTAAAATCTTTCATTATGCGTGGAACCTACTTGAGCAGAGTGCTTCAAAGCCTCACGTGTTCCACGCTTGGGCAAAAGGGCTTAGCCGGACACGTGTACTGGTCCGCCATATTCTGCAACCAGTTTTACCGCAGTTGCTGGCACTCGCTGGCGTTTCCGTCAGCATGGCTTTCGCTTCTGCGATTCCGGTTGAAGTGGTCTGTGACTCGCCCGGCGTGGGGCAACTTGCGTGGAAAGCAGCCATGGGCCGTGATGTAAATCTGCTGGTGAATCTGACGGTGATCGTTACAGCAATCACTCTACTGGCCAACTCTGGAGCGAGTCACTCCTCCATCAAGTCGAAGTTGCGTGAGGTATGAAGCGGGTGCAGCAGGTCGCCATAAGTTTCATATTGCTGGTAGCGGCGTTGAGCCTTCTACCTCAGGTGTTTTCCACAATGTCGTACGCGCAGCAGTTCAGAGATATTCCGGATGCTGCTCCCTCGCACCAACATCTCCTCGGAACTGATGATCTGGGCCGCGACAGACTTGTTCGGCTGCTTTATGGCACGCGTGTTTCGTTGCTGCTGGCGCCTTCCGCTGCCCTGCTCTCTACTGTAATGGCAGGGATGATTGGTGGTGCTGCCGGCTTTGCCGGTCACCGAGTCGAAAAGCTGGTGATGGCGATCGCCGACCTTTTTCTCTCGATGCCATGGTTGTTTCTATTGATCATTGTGCGCGCTCTTCTGCCTCTGAACATTGCACCGATGGAGTCGGCGGCGGTGACGTTCATTCTGCTCGGAGGCCTGGGGTGGGCGGCAACAGCACGCGTAATCTGTGTGGACAGCAAATCACTTGCCGGATCTGATTTCGTCCTGCTGGCTCGAGCGTCCGGCGTGGATGGATGGCATCTTTTTGTAAGTCACATTCTGCCGAATCTTAGACCACTCCTGCTTGCGCAATTTGTGATTTTAATCCCGGTCTTTATTCTTGCGGAGGCGAATCTTGGCATGCTGGGACTGGGTGTCGTTGAGCCTCTTCCATCATGGGGAGGTTTGTTGCGCGAAATTGAAAATATTCCTTCTCTGTCTATGCGACCCTGGCAGTTCGTTCCGTTCGCATTACTGGTCGCCGTGGTCAGCAGCTTTCATCTTGCCGTGAAGCGCCAGGAGTCCACGATATGAAAGTCAGAGCCATACGGTGTCTAGCTTGTCTGGCGTGTGTATTGGCTTCCTCGATCGTCTACGCGCAGTCCGGTAGTTTGCTGCGCTTCTGTTTGCGTTCAGAACCAAAGACGTTAAATCCTTTACTGGTTGCGGACGATGCGTCTGAGACCGTGCGCTATTTTACAGGTGGCGTCCTGATGAGGCTGAATCGATCGACACAACGATTGGAACCGGAACTGGCGACGTCCTGGAAGATCAGCGACGGCGGCAGAACCATCAGCTTCAAGCTACGACAGAACTTGTACTTTTCTGATGGCGCAGATTTTTCATCGGCCGATGTCGCTTATACGATGAAAATGCTGATGGATCCGTCGGTTCATTCACCTACCGGAGATGAGTTCAGATCTGGAGAGGGAAAGATCAGTACCAGGATCATCGGAAAGGCGCAGATTGCCATTACTTTTCCTGCGCCGATCGTCGGGCTCGATAAGCTTTTCGATGAAGTAGCGATTATGTCTGCAACCTCTCCTCTGAAGGAAAGAGCTGTACTTGGACCATACCGTGTAGCTGATGTGAAGCCAGGTTCGTATTTACTTCTGACACGCAATACTAATTACTGGAAACATGATGCTGCCGGGCGTCAACTTCCCTACATCGACTCGGTCCGGCTGGACATTCAACAGAACCGTGATATGGAGATGTTTCGGCTGATCCATGGCGAAATAGATTTCATAAACTCACTCGACGCTGAGTATTACGACAGGTTGAGGGCGCAAGCGCCAAGTATGGTCAATGATGCTGGTACATCGCTTGACGCAGAGCAGATGTGGTTCAACCAGGTGGCGTCGTCACCTTTGCCGGCCTACAAAAAGGCTTGGTTTACCTCAGTGAACTTCCGCCGGGCTGTTTCGCTTTCCATCAATCGTGAAGATATATCCCGGGTGGTTTTTCGAGGGTATGCCAGACCGGCAGTGAGCTGGATCTCGCCGGCAAATAAGTTCTGGTTCAACACGAACCTGCGACCGCGCCCCTTTGATCAAAAAGCAGCATTGAGATTACTTGAGCAGGACGGCTTCCATCTCAAGAATGGCGTTCTCTACGACAAGGCACAGCATGCAGTCGAATTTTCAGTACTGACTAATTCAGGCAACAAGGCACGCGAGGAGGTGGCGATCATGATCCAGCAGGACCTCTCGAGTATTGGGATGCGCCTGAACGTAGTGACACTGGACTTCCCATCGCTCATCGAACGGATCACACGGACATTCAATTATGAGAGTTGCCTGCTAGGGCTAACGAATAATGATCTTGATCCGAACACGCAGATGAACGTCTGGTTGAGCTCGGCAGAGAACCACCAGTGGAATCCCAATCAGAAAACACCAGCGACCTTATGGGAGGCGGAGATCGATAACCTTATGCGTGCACAAGCTTCGACCTTGGACATAAAGAAGCGCAAGCAGGCAGTAGACCGCGTCCAGCAGATAGTCTGGGATCAGGAGCCCTTCATTTATCTGGTCAACAAGGATGCTCTGTCAGCCTTCTCGAACAACCTCCACAATGTTCATCCTGTTGCGTTGCGGCCGCAAGTCTACTGGAATGTAGATCAACTCACGGTGGGCACACAGCTCGCGCGGAGTCGATAATGCATGCAATAAACCAGGATCAATTGTTTCTAAGTGTCTCGCGGCCTATGGTTCAGCAGGCGCTTCTCTCACTTGAACTTACGGTTGACTATCCAGGAAGGCCGGGTGTGCTGGAGAAGCTGTCGCTAGAGGTGCACAGGGGGGAAATCCTGGGCTTGGTTGGACAAAGCGGCTGCGGTAAGAGCACCCTTGCTCTCGCAATTCTGAAGCTTCTTCATCTTAAGAATGCCACTGCACATGGCTCGATTCTGTTTGATGGCGCCGACCTTATGCTGCTCAAGCAAAAACAAATGCGAGCCATACGGGGGAAGGAGATTGCGTTGGTTCTTCAAAGTCCTATGTCGTCGCTCAACCCAGCATTGCGCATCAGTCATCAATTAGCGGAGACGTGGAGTGCTCATCGTAGGACATCGCATGATGAGCGCACGCGAGCAATCGTGGAAGCACTGAACAGCGTCAGCCTGCCGTGCGATGAAGCATTTCTGCGTCGTTATCCAGCCCAGTTAAGTGTTGGCCAAGCTCAGCGCGTGCTGATAGCAATGGCGGTCTTACATCGCCCACAACTACTGATTGCGGACGAGCCTACAAGCGCGCTCGACGTAATTACACAATCGGAAATCCTTCAACTGTTTGCCAAGCTAAGCCGGCAACTGGGTATGAGCATCCTGTATATCTCGCACGATCTACCATCAGTGGCGACGATCAGCCAGCGTGTCGCCGTGTTGGAGCGGGGAAAGATCGTCGAGTGCCGACAGACCATTGACCTATTCGATTCACCAAGGAACGACTACACAAAACGACTTATCGCTGCGCTCCCGCTCGACCCCCGCTCAGGAAAGGTCGCGATGCCGGATAGCAGGATTGTAACTCACGAGATGCCAACGGTCCGGCCCATGGGCGTACAGGGATAGCTCGCATGATAGGGGACTGCAAAAGCTGCCAACAACGACACTGGGCCAAAGGTGTGGCTCAGGCACACTAAGGGCTCGGTTCGCGGAGGTCGCACATCAAATATCTTGACTTCTGCCTGGTAAGTCAAAACATGTGAGATTAAACCCGCGGGCAGGCAGTATTTACCCTCAATTTGCCGTCAACGCGGATTCGATGGCGGCCGTGATCTGCGGCGAATCCGGAGTGACGGCAGGCTCGAAGCGAGCAACAGGTCTGCCGTTCCTGTTAAACAGGAACTTGGTAAAGTTCCACTGAATGTCTCCACCTATTTGCGGATTGATCGATCTATCTGTCAAGTATGTGTACAACGGGTTCTGATCCGGACCAAGCACGGACACCTTGGACATCATTGGAAAAGATACGTTGTATCGATTGCTGCAGAATCTCTTGATCTCGGCGTTCGTTCCTGGCTCCTGGCTTGCGAAGTTGTTCGCTGGTATGCCCACTATGACCAGCCCACGGCCCTGGTACTTCTTGTAAATAGACTCGAGACCGGCGTACTGGGGCGTATAGCCGCACTTGCTTGCCACGTTAACAAGCATCAGCACCTTACCGCGATATTGGCTCAGTCGCACAGGCTGGCCTTCGATGTTGTCCAACGTGAAGCTGTAAATGCCCTTGTTTGGGCTGACCGCAATACAGATGGTGGTCCAGATCAAAACGACACACAGAGTCAACTTCCGCATAGTGCACCTCAACTATGATCCGAGTATACTTCGCTGGCTAGGAAAGCTGTCGTGAGTTGTCGTCACACGTGACCACATGCATGCCCAAAAGCTTAATCTGCAACGGAGAGTTTCAACCGCAACCAGGTTCGTGCATGCAGGCTGAGTCGATCCTGTAAGCAGATCAAGCCGGCCACTCGTTCTGCAGATCGCCAGCTGCGGGGCTGGGTCTATTTTCTAGACGCCTTCCCGGTATCCGCGGTCGATCGGCGCTATCAAACAAAAAACAGCGTCACGCACAAATGATGCTTGACAAGCTCCGATGGCCTTCACTAACGTCATTGGCGCTCGAGTGGTAACGATATCAGTGTTGTTAAACAAAGAGCAGCCGTAACTCTAGAAGGCTAACCGTTTTGGTTGTGGACCACGTTTTCGGAGGATTGGATGATTCGACAGCAGCCCGGCGATCGTCATACGCGCAACACCCTCGCGGCACCAGGCTCGTTCCAGCCTGTTCGATCGATAGGGAGACGAAACACCAACTCCACGCAGTCGATCGCGCTGACCCGTATCGGCTATATGCTCGCGCTTCTCTTTGCGCTCCTTTTCTGCAGGCAAACTCTTGCGCAGACGGGGTCGATGACCGGTACTGTGCAAGATCCCTCAGGGGCGGCGATACCAGGGGCACAGATTCAGATCGTGAACCAGGCCACAGGGGATGTCACACGCGATGCCATTTCTGACGGGTCCGGAACGTTTCGTGCTCTAAATCTTCCAGCGGCCACCTACCTGATAAGAGTCACTGCAGCCGGCATGGAAAAGCTCCAAAAAACTGGGGTAATTCTTGACGAAGAGCAGAGTCTTGGACTGGGAGTGCTGCAGTTAACTATAGGTCAGGCTTCTGCGACCGTGACTGTTAACAATGACACCCCACTGATCGATACCGCAAGTACAAGCAATTCAGCAGTGATCGATCAGAGGCAGGTAGTTGAACAGCCTTTGAACGGTCGTGATTTTGAATCTTTGCTGACGACACTACCTGGCGTTGTCACAAACAATAACTCCCAGTTCAGATTAGTGTTTAACCAGACCGACGATTTCTATGTCAATGGGATGCGTGGGACTGCCAACAACTTCTTCCTGGACGGCATAATCAATACGGATGTAGGTGCCAACGATGGAGAATATACAAATCTGAGCCTGGACGCTGTGGGCGAGTTCAAGACTCTAACGGGCAACTTCAACGCCGAGTATGGACGCAGCCCAGGCGTCATGATTCTGGTGAATACAAAGAGTGGCGGTAATCACTTTCACGGCACGGGTTACGAGTTCAATCGCAATACAGACTATAACGCCAATGATTGGTTCAGTAATCACGACGGCTCCCCGAGACCACAACTCAAATTTAATCAGTTCGGAGGGAACGTCGGGGGCTTTATCCCGATCCCGAAAGTGTCACCACTCAACAACAAGAAGGCTTTCTTCTTCTTTAACTATGAAGGGACCCGGGCAACGCGTCCCAATGGAAATTCGTACTACACGATGCCGCAGCCCTCAATGCTTGGTATCGGCACTCCAGGAGGGCAGGCTGATCTCTCACCCCTTTACCGAGCAGGAAATGCGTGCGACTTCAACGGCACTTCGATCTGCACGCCTATTAAAGATACGAATGGCAACCTTGTCAAAAATGGACAGGTTTTCGTGCCGGGATCGATCAAGTATGACTCCATCGGCGAGGTTATGACTGGTACTCCCTACGCCGGTAACATTATTCCCGCATCGCAGTTCAACAGCCAATATCCTGCGATGATCAAGTACTTCACACCTGGGTACAAAGGAACCTTTAGCCATCCGACGTATAACAACGGTTTCGGCGATGAACAGCAGATCAACTTTCAAGACACCTACGCCTTCACTAAAAACCAGTATGTTCTGCGAGTTGATTACAATTTTGGACCGAAGGCGAACACCTTTTTCCGCTACGTAGACGACCGTCAACAGGAAAGCCAGGGCTTTGGCATCTTCTCTGGCAACAGTTTTCCAGTCCTCCCACAATACAGAAAGAAGCCTGGAAAGAGTTATGGATGGAGTCTGGTCAACGTGATTTCACCGACACTAACCAACGAGGCGACCGTCGGTTGGCTTCACCTGGACCAGGTTGTTGACATCGTTCCCGGCACTCCAAAAGATCTCTATGACAAGGCTGCTCTCGGCTTTTCATACACTGACATCTATCCTTCGACGAACACACATGACCTGGCACCGAACATCAACACAGGAGATGGGTATATCAATATTTCGCCATTTCCATCCGGCTGGACGTCGACGGGTAATACCGTGGTTGCGACGGACGATGTGACGAAGATTCTAGGCAATCACGTTCTCAAATTTGGTCTTTTTGCTGACCTTAATGAGAATGGCCAAGAGGGAACGTGGCAGGAAAATCCTGCCATTAACTTTGGCGCCAGCAATCAAAATCCAAGTAACAGCAATTCGGGTATCGCAAATACCTTGATCGGTAACTACACGACCGTCAGCCAGTCAAACGTCTTCGCCTTTGGACACTTTCATTTCTTTCAATTTGAGGGCTACGTCCAGGATACCTGGAAGGCATCATCCAGACTTACACTTGATGCGGGCGTCCGCTATGAGTTTGTTGGACCAACCTATACAACAGCGCCATATCATCAGTACTACTTCGAGCCGAATTCTTACAATCCAGGTCAGGCAATCCAGTACAACATTGCGCCCAACATCCCTGGTCAGATTCCAACCCAAGGTACGATCATTACCGGCTCTGGAAACCCCTATAATGGCATGGTGCAGGAGGGAACAAACGGACTCCCTAAAGGAGGGCTCGATTACAGATTCAATAATTTCGGCCCGCGGCTTGGATTCGCGTACGATGCATTTGGAAACGGCAAGACGGCAGTACGTGGCGGATTTGGCGTCTTCTTCGAACGCTACCAGCAGAATACATTTAATTTCGGTGGCATCAGTAATCCACCTACAGTCTATACACCCACTATTTACGGCGGCAACATTGGCGGCATCGCGCCCTCGCTGGCGAATGGAGCCCCACTTACTCCATCGAGCGGAATTCTCTCTTCAGATCGCGCCGGGCAGATACCGACTACTTATGGGTACAATCTGAGCATTCAGCAGTCGCTGAATCATCAACTCGTTCTGGATATTGGCTACGTCGGCAATGCAAGCCGGCATCTGATGTACGACCAGGAACTGGAACAGCTACCGCTCGGTACGACCACGAGCACAAACATTCTTTCCACGGTCAATAATGTCTCGGCAGCGATTCTGCCGTACAAAGGATATACATCAATCCACTTCAACCGATTCGGTGCGAGTAGCGCATATAACGCTCTGCAGGTGAAAGTAACTCGGCGGTTTGCCAATAATCTGACATTTACGGGCGATTACACCTGGTCAAAGGCTATCGATCTCGATGATGTGGACTACGATGCGGATGTATTCCCCGACTACACTCAATTAAAAAAGTTCTATGCACCAGCGGGCTACGATCGTCGCAACGTTTTTAACTTCCAGTATGTATATAACCTTCCCGATTTCAAGCGCTTCAACAAGGCTGTTCAGCTTACTGCAGGCGGATGGGAGTACTCGGGGACAACACAACTCTGGGGCGGCACGCCATGTCTCGCAGGCAACAGCCCTTCGAGCGACTCCTGCGATCTCAGCTCGAGCGGCAATCTAGGAAATGGAGGTTTTGGACACATCCGGCCGGATTACATTGGCGGCCAGATCCTGACACCACATAGCCATAACCAACCGGCTGGCCAATTTCCGATGTGGTATAACCCAGCGGTCTTCGCTTCTCCTGCTAATGGCAGCTTTGGTGACTTTCATCGCAACTCGATCTACGGCCCAGGTGTAAACAACTGGAGTATGTCGTTGTTCAAGAATTTCAACTTTACCGAATCAGTAAGAGTGCAGCTTCGCTTTGAAGGTTATAACGTGTTCAATCATACTCAGTGGGGGAACATCAATGTAGGACTGTCTGCGCCGACCGCCGGGACCTCGTTCGCCAATTATGCTGGAAGCTCCGGTCAGATCACATCGACCCGTGATCCACGTCAGCTGCAGCTTGGTGTCAAGGTTTATTTCTGATTTGTTCGTGTGCCATGCAAGGCAAGGCTCACCCCAGTGGGCCTGGCTTCGCTTTTTGTGTCACACTTCAACATAACTAAACTCGCAGGTTTCGGACGATCTATGAGGAAGATAGCGGCAGCTATATCGATCACACTGCTTCTCTCAGAGGTTGCGGTTTGTTCGACCCAGGATCGGGCGAAGCAGTTGTTTGACGAGTCTATGCAGGCGCTGAATGCCGGCGATTACGTCCAGGCAGAAACAGGGCTTTACGGGTTGCTGCAGCTTGATCCGCACAATGTAAGCGCTCTGGCAAACCTCGGAATACTCTATGCCAGAACACACCGCTACACAGAAGCTGTGGATGTAGATAAACAAGCTCTGAGTGAAGCGCCACGACGCCGCGAACTGGTGCTTAACCTGGGCCTGGCCTACCTGAAACAGGATGACTACGCGCACGCGCTACCGTTTTTTCAACAACTCCACGATCGCGACGCCGCTGATCTGCAGGCAACAAAATTGCTTGCCACCTGTCTCGCATTCAGTGGCCAAACGGCGGATGCGATATCGCTTCTTGCTCCGCTTGCAGTAGGACAGGAGCCAGATCCTTCGGCACTCTACCTGCTGGGGGTCACTTACTCACGGGCTGGCCGATCCGAGGACGCAGAGACTGTATTTACAAAGTTGTTTGCGGATAGTGCCACGCCAGCGCAAGCGAATTTTCTTGTCGGCAAGGCCTATGCTGAAGCGACTAACTATTCGAGGGCGATTGGAGCATTTCAGGCGACGCTGGCCGCGGAACCGCACTTCCCGGGCGCACAACGCGAGCTTGGCAAGGCCTACCTCGGTGACAATGACAATGCGTCTGCGGAAGAGCATCTGCGTATCGCGACCCGGGATGATCCCCAGGATGGCAGCGCTGACTATTACCTGGGGGCTTTGATGGTGCAGAATGGCCGCTTCCAAGAGGGCTTACCCTATCTGGAAAAAGCCAAAAGTCTTCTGCCGGACTCCTGGGCGACATACTTCTACCTGGGGAAAGCTGAAGTGCAATTAGGTCGTGAGGCAGTGGCGTTGCCGCTGCTGCGGCGGGCTGCAGAGATGAATCCCGATGATTCTGGCGCGTTCTATCTTCTTGCAAAGGTTTATCGCTCAGAGAACCGGCCAAGTGAAGCAGATGCGGCGATGCGCCATGTCATCGCGTTGCATACCACTGCGCTTGATGCTGAAAAGCGGGCATTGAAAGAGAAGAGCATCGTCGCGGAGAAACAGTAGGCGCAAATACGTCCAGAGGACGCTTCCATTCAGCTGTGGGGCATTCTCCTGGATAACTCAGACTAAGCGCGTGTTCAGGAAATGTTTTGAATTTCAATCGTGCCTTCCAGGAGGTATTTGTCGACGCGCAGCAGGTCTTTGAGCAGGCTTCCGCCGGGACGCCCCGCCTCGCCAAATAGTCGATCCTGTACAGCAATGACCTTCGGCAATGCTTCCCTCAAGGCCGCCAGCCCGGTTCGGGTGACCTCGACTCGCTTGGCTCGCATGTCGTATTTGCTTTCGCACCTAGAGATCATCTTCTTCGTTTCGAGCGCTTTCAGCGTCTGAGAGACCTGCATCGGGTGAATGCCTGCGGAGCGAGCCAGATCGATCTGCGTGACTTGTTCATCCTCACGGCCAAACCATGCGACCAGGGCGAGCGTAATGAATTGCAGATTTGTAAGATGGTCGAGAACGAGAGCACGGTCGACCTCCCGCTGATAGTGCGCTACGATCCGCCACAAAACAAAACCGATAGCGTTTTCTGGCGCACCCAGAGAAACTTCGTGAAAAATCTGTTGGATTACGTTGTCTTGTTTTCTCACACACTCATCCTAGCCGCAAATTACAAAATGAACAGTTCCCCACATCCTTTTAATAAATATGTTTATCATATTTACTGAAAACAGGAAGTTGTGAGCTGCATGCCGTAGTAACCGCAGTTCAATAGCGGAACAGCAACGAAGGAGACATGAATATGGCAGATACGAAGCTTGATATTGCGTTCTGGGACTACGATCGCACGCGTGCGCTGGTAGATGGCACAGTGAAGATCGCCGGCGTGGATGGCTCCTTCCACAGTGCTCCGATTGTGACTGAGCTCTTCCGCGGCATGATTGAGGGAATAAGCTTCGATGTTTCGGAACTCGGATTCACCTACTACCTCCGCACCTTTAAGAACGGAGTATCACCATTCGTTGCGATCCCGGTCTTTCCAAATCGCGCATTTCGCCATTCCGCGATTTTTATCAATAGGTCCAGTGGTATTAGAAGGCCAGAAGATCTTAACGGCAAGAGAGTCGGCGAGCTCGCCCTGTATGGGCACGACGCCGGTATCATGCCAAAAGGAATGTTGATGGATGAGTATGGGTTCAAACCGGAGACATGCCGATGGACTATCGGCGGCCTTGACTGGCTTTTGAAGCCGATTAATTTTGTTCCGCATTATCATCCGGCCAATGTTGAAGTCACCACGATCGCCCAGGGTAAAGAACTAGGCGCCATGCTCGAAGCAGGAGAGATAGACGCGCTCATATCGGCAGACATACCTAAATGCATACTGGAGCATTCGCCGAAGGTAGCCAGGCTGTTTCCTGCTTACCGCGAAGTCGAGCTTGCTTACATCGGCGCACAGGTATATTCCCGATTATGCACACGGTGGTGATTCGCCGCGATCTGCTCACGAAACATACTGAACTGGCATCGGCCATCTACAAAGGCTTCTGCGAGGCGAAAAAAGGCCAGGTAGAAAAATACAAGCATGGCCTGATCTTCAACAGCATGGGAACGATGCTCCCATGGTTCAGCCAGCTCATCAACGAAGACGTCGCGCTCCTGGGCGAAGACTGGTGGCCCTATGGGATATGTTCTAATCGGAAGGCGATCGAGGCAGTGCTCCGCTATCACTATGAGCAGGGCATCACAGACCGCCACTTCACGCTTGAAGAGATATTCCTGCCAGAACTGCTGGGCACATAGACAGGTGCCGTACTGTTATCCAAGCGAACCAATGACAAGGGTTTGAGAGTGAACTAGATTGCTCCCTGCTTTAACTGATTGACTGCATAATCGCAAGCTCGCGCTGTCATTGCCATATACGTCAATGACGGGTTCTGCCAGCCTGACGACACCATGAACGATCCATCGGTGATGAACAGGTTTTTAACATCGTGCGCCTGGTTCCACCGGTTAAGCACTGACGTCTTGGGATCATTGCCCATGCGCGCAGAGCCCATTTCGTGGATACCCTCGCCGGGTGCTGAAGGCGAATTGCGCAAAGTAATCTCTTTTGCACCGGCCGCGTCGAGCATCTCTGCAGCGGTCGCCTGCGCGTCCTTGAAGAGCGCAAGCTCGTTTTCGCGCCACTTGCAACTGATCCTCATGGCGGGAATGCCCCAGGCGTCGACCTTCTCTTTGTCGAGCTCCATGCGATTGTCCGGATTTGGCAGGCACTCAGCAAATCCTGCGAAGGTGAACAGCCACGGCCCGGGTTGGCGTAGAGAGTGTTTAAAATCCACGCCGAAGCCGGCTATTTCACTGCCGCGGCCCCAGTCTTCTCGACCGCCGGCTCCCTGAAATCCATAGCCGCGAACGAAGTTCGGATGCTTGTCCTTGACGTTGCGGAAGCGGGGCACGTAGATGCCATTCGGACGATTGCCGAGCTGCATGCGATCTTCGTTGCCGGGGATGATGCCACTCGCGCCGCTGCCCATCATGTGGTCCATCAGGTTGCGGCCGAGCTCGCCACTGGAATTAGCAAGTCCAGTGGAGAATTCCGGCGTCGCAGAGTTCATCAGGATACGTGCCGACTCAAGCGTGGAAGCGCATAAGAAAACGACCTTCGCATGAAACTCGACCGGCTGTTTTGTCTGGCCATCGATGACGCGGACGCCTTTTACACGCCGTGTATTTGCGTCGAAGATAAGGCTGTGAACAACACTGAATGGCCGCATCGTGAGCTTGCCGGTGGCCTCTGCTGCGGGCAGTGTGGAGTGCAGGCTGCTGAAGTAGGAACGCGTGATGCAGCCACGGGCGCATGGGCCGCAGTAGTGGCAGGCGGCGCGCCCCCGATGCTCCTGGGTCAGGATGGCCGTGCGGCCGATAGTGAGACGGCGGTCAGGAAATTTCTGTGCGATCACATCGCGCATGTGAGTTTCGGCGCAATTCATCTCCATAGGCGGAAGGAACTTGCCATCAGGAAGCTGAGGTAGATTCTCAGCCTGGCCGCTGACGCCGATGTAGTCCTCAACGTAGTCATACCAGGGTTCGATGTCCTTGTACCGGATGGGCCAGTCCGTGGCGATACCGTCCTTGAGATTTCCTTCGAAGTCGAGATCGCTCCAGCGGTAGCTCTGCCGTCCCCACATGACAGAGCGTCCCCCCACATGACGGCCACGCAGGAAGAGGTATGGTTGATCCGGCGGGGTGGTATATGGATTTTCAAGGTCGTCAACAAAAAACTTCGCGTTCCACTCGTCGCCGATATGCTTCTGCCGCTCGCGATGCACCTTGTCATACTGTCGATCGCGCATGCCTCGGAACTTTACATCCCAGACTGGAACGTGCTCGACGTAGTCCTTCTCGGGAACGATCGTCTGACCGGCTTCAAGCACCAGCGTCTGTAGCCCTTTTTCGGTCAGCTCTTTGGCCGCCCATCCGCCGGTTATGCCTGAACCGATGACGATGGCATCGTAGGTGTTGGTCGTCCCGCTCTTCAGGTTTGCAGCCTGCATCTCAATGCTCTCCATGTTTGCACTCATCGTGTGGCCTGCGGCACAGGTACGCAGCCCGCGTGGGGAGGAATGATGCTTCGACCCAGTTCCTGCGAAAACCCGATCTCCGAGGTGTAATAGCCTGCCAGCGTGAGCTTCTTCATCTGGTAAAAGAAATTCATCGGCGGCGGCGCGCCGTGTGTTTGCATGGTTTGCTTCTGGCTGGCAGAGAACTCCATGGCGGCCGCATCAAGCTGCTTGAGCAATTCTGCTTGCTGAGCAGGACTGCAATCGACAAACGCAGCCGAAAACTTCGCCTTACTTTGCGCATCCACATCGCGAATACCGCCCAGAAATTCCTTGGTCTCCGCGGGTTCATACCATTCCGTGAGCAGCAGGTCGATGAACTCATTGACCTTTGCACCCTTGGCCCCCGGAGTGTCGGTCGCCGGAATAATCAGTTCCGCGATCGTGGTGACAGTTGCGTTCTGGTGTGGATCGAGCGTTCGGAGGCCAGCCGTCTGCGCCACCTGGGCGCTCGCCTGCTGAATGACCGTCAGTGCTTCCAGTGGTAAAGCAGAAATAGCTGCGGCTGAGCCGAGCAGCTTCAGTACTTCACGTCGGTCCATTCCAACTCCTGAACAAAACAATCACAAGTGCCTGAGTTTAGGTGCCGAGACAGACGATTGTAAATATGTACGCGTGCGTCATTTTGTTCACACTTTACTTTTTGCCTTGTTCTGCGGAGTGCCCGCAATGGAAAAGCTGAATTGACAGAGCGAAGTTAAGGCGGCTGGAGGCAAACGCGCTACAATCAGGCGGTGCGGCGTCTCCTAGCCATCCTGCAGCTCCTCTTCCTGGTCATCCCGACGCTTTCGTCGGCATTTTCCAGTGTCGGAGTGCGTGGCATCGACGAAAGCAGTTTGCCCGTATGCTGTAGACGCAGCGGCGCCCATCACTGCCAGATGAAGATTTTGCAGAGCACGCGGATCGACAGCCCGGCAATCAGTGAAACGCCGCAACCATGCCCCTGGTTCCCAAGAACGCTGCCGGCAACGCAACACGCCCACGTATTCCTGGCGCCTTCATCCATTTTTTATTCCCAGGCTCTCAGCCACCCGGCTTGTGCGGCACAAACCCGTGCGAAATTCCGTATCGCGCGCGATCGATCGCGGCAAAAACGCGGTCCGCCGTCGGCAGCCTAAAGTTTCCCGCTTCGTTGCCGATCCCGGCACTAAGGGTCAGCTCTCGTATATGCGTGTCGTTCATTCCGCTGACCTTTTGCACGATCGACTGAGCAAGTGATCGCGCGAGCCCTCCTTGTGAATCCGCAGTGCGTCCGTCGAGCTTGAGGCTCGTCTGGCTTACGGATCATTTCTTTGGGCATGCGGTTGCAATGATTCCACTCCCCGCTTCACCTGTAAGCGTCGGAGAGCAGCTACGGCCATGCAAATGTGGTCGCAAAGGTCCAGATTCATGCGAAAACTGTGTCTACTTGGGATTTTTCTTGCCCTGATGAACTCATCTGCAGCGCACGCGACTGTCTTTGGCGAAGTTCAGGGGATTGTCCATGATCCGCAACATCGCCCGATCCGGGGAGCGCACGTCCTGCTTAAAAGCCGTACTTCGGATCTTGCGCAGTCGACAAATACAGATCCTGACGGCGCTTTCCATCTCCTGACAATACCTATCGGCGACTACACGATCACCATCTCTGAAACTGGTTTCGAGACTGATACGCAGGACCTCACATTGGCGTCGAACACCTCTCCCATCCTCCACTATGAGCTTGCTGTCGGTACTGTCCAGCAGTCCGTCGCCGTCAGGACCGACTCTACAGTGGCTAATGTGAACACTGCGACCCCCACAACGCTCATCGACCGGAAGACCATCGAAGAGACTCCCGGGGCAGATCGAACCAACAGTATGGCCATGATTACGAACTATGTGCCCGGGGCCTACATGACTCACGACATGCTGCACATGCGCGGCGGACATCAGGTTGCGTGGCTGATTGACGGTATAGAAATCCCGAATACAAACATCGCCAGTAACATCGGACCGCAGATCGATCCGAAAGACATCGACTACCTGGAGACACAACGAGGCAGTTACAACGCCGACGTAGGCGACCGCACCTATGGGGTCTTCAACGTACTGCCCAAGACTGGTTTTGAACTGAGTGGTAGTGGTGAATTCGTTGCCAGCCTGGGCAGCTTCTTCCAGACGAACGATCAGGTCAGCTATGGCAATCACTCGGAGAAAGCTGCTTACTACGTGAGTCTGAACGGGAACCGCAGCGATTATGGATTGTCCGCGCCCACTGGCAACATTGTCCACGATGCGGCGAATGGATATGGCGGTTTCGGCTCGTTCATTCTCAACAAATCTCCGCAGACACAGCTCCGCCTTGTCACCCAGCTGAGAACCGACTTCTTTCAGATTCCGTATGATCCGAATCCAAGCGACTATCAGAACAATCCCACGGATGGCCTGTATCCAAGCATCGGGTTGCGCGATGCTCAACATGAAACCGACGGACTTGTTGCGTTCACGTATGCCAGAACGTTCAATGCGACCACGGTTCTGGAAGTATCACCCTTCTTCCATTACAACAGCGCCAACTATGAACCAAGTTCAAGTGACCTGCCGGTCGCAACGACTTCCGACCGGGCTTCCAATTACGCCGGTGCGCAAGCCAATCTAACAACTACCATCGCCCGTAATACCATTCAGGCCGGGTTTTACAGCTGGGGGCAGCATGACAGCTATCTCTTCGCTGCTGCATTCAATGATGGGAGCGGTACAGACTTCAAGACGCCCGATGCGGCCGCTGGTGGTCTGATCGAAGAATTCATCTCGGATAACTACAAGGTTCTTCCCTGGGTCACCCTTATAGGCGGACTGCGTCAGTCCCATTTTCAATCCAGCTTCTCAGAGAATTACACAGATCCTCGAGTTGGTCTCGCTGTACAGGTTCCGAAGCTTAACTGGGTCTTTCGAGGCTTCTACGGGCGCTTTTATCAACCGCCGCCCCTGCTCACCGCCGCGGGGCCAATCGTTCAATATGCACAGGCAAACAACACCAGCTTCGAGCCCTTGCATGGTGAGCGGGATGAAGAGCATCAATTCGGCGTGCAGATTCCATTCAGAGGCTGGCTGCTTGACGCGGATACCTTCAGGACGCGCATCAACAACTTCCTTGATCACTCGAACATTGGCGAATCCAGCATCTATTATCCAGTGACCGTCGATGGAGCATTAGTGCGCGCCTGGGAGGTAACGCTCCGGTCTCCCCGCCTCTGGAATCGAGGTCAGTTTCACCTGGCATATTCCAACCAGATTGCCGAACAGCGTGGCGCTATCACCGGCGGTCTCATCTGCTATCCCATCAGTTCGCCCGAGTGCGATGTCGAACCAGGCTACACACCAGTTGACCACGATCAGCGCAATACTTTGAATGTTGGATTGAATGGAACTTTGCCCTGGCGGAGCTTCGCTTCTACCAATGTCGCTTATGGATCCGGCTTCACCAATGGCGATCCCTATCCAGCTTCACCCTATCCAGGTAATTATCTTCCTCAGCACACGACCTTTGATCTGGCACTCGGCAAGAGTTTCGGAGAGAACACCAGTGTCTCAATCAACGCACTGAATGTTGCCAACCGGCGCGTCCTCCTAGATAACAGTCTTACTTTCGGCGGATTTCACTACAACGATCCAAGGCAGATCTACGCGGAACTGAAATATAGATTCCACTTTTGATGGAATCGCTAACAGGGCGAACGAATCAGAGACATCGACTATGGTTTAAATTCCGAGCGACCGTCGCGTGAGACTCTCGCCTGGTGTCTTCTCGCTGAACTGTCACGCCACTTTGAGGATGATCCGCTTAGGATCACGGTGTTGGCTGGAGAGTATTCCGGCATGCAGGAATGTGGAGACGTGCAGACTGTTCCTGGGGTGCTGCCAAAGCGGCCTGTCTTTGGTGGATAATACCAGAAGCTATATGACTGAGAAAAAACAGCCACAGCGCACCGCGACGGGAGTAACAGGACTCGATGACATTCTCCACGGGGGCCTTCCAAGTGGCCAGATGTACCTGCTTGAAGGTGATCCTGGAACCGGTAAAACAACGGCCGCGCTCCAGTTCATCCTGGAAGGTGGCCGTAAGCGTGAGCGCACCCTTTACGTAACCCTGTCTGAATCCAAGGCGGAGCTGGAAGCAGCAGCAGCCTCTCACGGCTGGTCGCTGGACAGTGTTGAAATTGTTGAATTTGTTCCGGAAGAAGCTGCTCTCAGCGCAGAAGATTCATATACCGTTTTTCATCCGAATGAAGTTGAACTCGCCAGCACAATCAAGAAGCTCATAGAAGAGATCGAGCGCGTGCAAGCGCAGCGCGTAGTCCTCGACTCACTTTCTGAATTGCGCCTTTTAGCAGCGGAGCCAGTCAAATACCGCCGGCAACTGCTGGCGCTGAAGCGTTATTTTGCTGGCAGAGGCATGACGACCCTGTTGCTTGACGACCGAAGTGGCGAAGGCAGTGACGTGCAGCTTCAGTCCATCGCTCACGGCGTTATTCGTCTGCAGAAGAATCCGCGCTCCTATGGAATCACGAGACGCCAGGTCGAGGTACTTAAGGTACGCGGGTCATCTTTCAGGGAGGGCCTGCATGACTACTGCATCAGTGCGGATGGCCTCGAAGTGTTCCCGAGGCTGGTGGCAGCAGAACATCCCTCTGATTTTCAAGAGGATCTTTTACCGGCCGGTGTTCCCGCGCTGGATCTGATGTTCGGTGGCGGACTTGATCGCGGTTCCAGCACTCTCGTGACAGGGCCGACCGGTGTTGGCAAGTCTTCTGTAGTGATGCAGTATCTGGTCTCCGCTGCAGTCCGCGGCGAGCGGGTCGAGCTTTATACCTTCGATGAATCGACCAGGAGCGCTTGCATCCGTGGCAATGCTCTTGGGCTTGCCGTAAACGAGCAAATCGCCAAAGGTCATTTGTCCATTAAACAAATCGATCCGGCTGAACTTAGTCCGGGCGAGTTTGTCTCGCACATACGCAGGGCCGTCGATCATGACAATGCGCGCGTTATTGTTATCGATTCCTTGAACGGCTTTCTACATGCGATGTCTGGGGAGTCAGACCTGCCGCTCCAACTTCATGAGCTGCTGACATACCTGGGGGCACGGGGAGTTGCGACTTTTCTTGTCATGACCCAGCACGGCTTTCTCGGAGAGACGCGAACTCAGGCAGACGTGAGTTACCTGGCAGACAATGTTCTGCTCATGCGTTACTTCGAAAATCGTGGTAACGTGCGGCGCGCTTTTTCAGTCATGAAGAAGCGCAGTGGCGCTCATGAAACAACGATTCGTGAACTGATCTTGAGCGGTGAAGGAATCATCGTTGGCGAGCCCCTTACAGAGTTTCGCGGCATCATGTCGGGAAGTCCCGAGGTCGATCTGACAGCAAGCGAAAGAGCCAACGTTTCTCACTCGACCCAAGAGAATCCTGCATAGCGTGCCGGGCGAAGCTGACAATCTTGAAGTACTGGTTATAGCCCCGGTCGGTCGTGATGCCGGTCTGATCAGCGATGCTCTGAAAGCAGTTGGGATCCTCGCGGAAGCTTTCAAGACGGTCGAGCAGGCCATCGAAGTACTGACTCAGAGGGATGTTGGCGCCCTGCTGCTCACTGAGGAAGTGCTGGGGATAAAGCCTGTAGCATTGCTGGCGAAAGAACTCTCGCATCAAGAGGCGTGGTCAGATCTCCCTGTCCTCGTTCTTACCGTGGGCGGTTCTACGACCGCACTCTCCCGCAAGCGAGAACATGATCGTCTTCCTCTTGGCAGCGTAACTCTGCTTGAAAGACCGATTCGCATGGCGACCCTTGTGAGCAGCGTCCAGTCAGCGCTCAGGTCAAGGACTAGACAGTACCAGGTGCGACGGACACTTATCGAGCGTGATCGGGCCGAAGCGGCGCGCCGCGAAAGCGAAAACCGATTGATGCTGGCGATAGAGACAGCTCGCCTTGGCACCTGGGAACGAAATCTCAATGATGGATCGCTTGTGGCCTCCTCAACCTGTCGTCAGATTTTTGACTGGCCTGAAGAGATTGCATTGACGAGCCAGGATTTAATGGAGCGCGTTCATCCCGAAGACCGCCTCCTCCTGTCAAAGAAAGTAGCGGAGGCTGTTGAAAGTCGAGTCCCCTATCTGGCGGAGTATCGCGTCGTCTGGCGTGACGGTACAGTCCGATGGGTATCGTCCAGTGGCCGTCGAGTAGACAAAGGTGCTGATACATCCACAGAGCCTGTTCCTATTCGGCTGGCAGGAGTGACTCTTGATATCACGGAAAGGGTCTTATCGGAAGTAGCGTTACGCAATGCCGACAAACTCGCTCTGGTCGGTCGCCTCTCCAGTTCCATCGCGCACGAAATCAACAATCCGCTTGAGGCTGTGACAAATCTCCTGTTTCTGCTGCAGAGCTCCAATCTAGGCGACATCGAAAAAGGCTATGTTTCAACTGCACAAAGGGAGTTAGCTCGTGTTTCTGAGATAGCTGCTCAAACCCTTACGTTCAACCGCCAGCGTGATTCCTATACCGAAGCAAAGTTGACGGACATTCTGGATTCTGTTTTGGCACTCTATCAGGGACGCCTTGCGACTTCGAATATTCGGGTGATCCGAAGATATCGCTACAGAAAACCTATGCTTTGCTATCCCGGCGAGTTACGACAGGTATTTACCAATTTGATTGCTAATGCCTTCGACGCAACGCGCAAGGGGGGCAGGATCGTCGTGCGCGAACAATCGGCAGTCCATCCCGAATCTGGCACCCTAGGGGTACGCATCACGATCGCAGATACAGGCTCAGGGATGAGCGAGGCTGTAAAAACTAGGATTTTCGAAGCTTTCTATTCCACAAAAGGGAACAATGGAACAGGGCTTGGTCTCTGGATCAGTAAAGGAATTGTTGATAAGCATCATGGGACGCTACATTTTAGATCTTCCACGAAGAGCGGCCACTCAGGAACTGTCTTTGTTATCTTCCTGCCGATTACGTCTCGAACGACTAAGATCGCGAATCAGATGGTCGCTCCAGCTTGAAAAGCCAGAGCGACCACTTACTTCACAGTGCCCTTGGTCTCACTCATGGCTTTTGTGTAATGAGGCGACCTGGCCGTATCCGGTGTGTACGAAGTTGTCAGGGTATCGACACCCACTGCTAACTTACCCGCAGGAATTGCGATGGTCGCTTGGCCACTCTTGAGCGTTACGGCTGAGGATGCATAACTACCGCTTGCGACCTTGACACTGCCGGTAGGCGTTGGTCTTCCACTCCCGCCACTCACAGAAACTCCCACGGTGAGCGCCTGCTGCGTGGTGATGGTCGTGGCGGAAAGTGTCACCTTCAGGGTCGGCGTAACTGGAACCGGAAGAATCGTTGTCGAGTCGCTCGCCACATTATTGCTGACGTTGTACTCACCTCCACCGGACACCAGATCGGGGCTTTCGATGTGTATCTTTGCAGCCCAGCCGTCGGTGAGCCGCCGCCATACTTTGGCTGGAGCGCGCCCGGCGTTATTGGTATCCCGCTGGCATGGCCTACGGTCCCAGCTACGTAGATATTGCCGAGCGCGTCTACAGCAGAGCCTTCGGCCAATGTGCTTGTGCCCGGATCGCCCAGCATGGTCGAGAAGAGGAGGCCGCTGCCCGTTGAATTGAACTTAGTAACGAATCCTGCAGAGTCCGTGTCCAGGTTCGGTTGTACAGGATCAACTTCAGGGAAGCCGCTGCTTGTCTGGCCAGCCACGTAGACATTTCCCAGAGCATCTAGCGAAACAGATGAGACAAGATACACCTGGCCTGTTCCTTCGCTCGTCGTTCCGGCATTACCAAGAAGCGTCGACCAGACAAGACCTTCCCCAGTCGAGTTCAATTCGGTGACGAAGCCGCAATACACGTCATACCCGGGACAGGTAGTCTGATAGGCGCCCTTCGTCGCTGGAAAAGTAGTCGAGTGGGTATAGCCTGCCACATACGCTTCACCCTCCCTGTTCATGGCAACTGCTGAACCATAATCTCCATCATCCGTAGCCGTTGCTCGCAGGTAAGTGAGATAGGTGAGCAAATTTCCCGTTCCGATGACCGGAGCGAATCCGTCCTGCTATCGCCCGAACCCTGGTACACCACTGGCTTATGCAGCAGCAAGTTTCCGCCCGCTGTCTTCAGCACAATATCGCCCTTAGCATCCAGCGCCGGATGAATGCCAGCCGCCTCGAGAGCAATCGCGCCAGCGTCCGCACCTGGAGCTACCACGAAGTCGTACTCCAGCTGACGCTGGTTGCCATAAAACACTGCGTCCACACTCGGATATAAAGAGCGATACTCCACTTTGCTGTAAGTCCTGATATTTGTATGCCACTTACTCGGATCGTGGCCGATAAAGTAATTCGTCACGCCGGGAAGAGAATCGGAACCGGATAACTGCGCTTCTGAATTTGCACCGAGCAGTTCCATGCGTATCACTGAAGGGCCTTGCTGGCCGCCGGGTTCCGATCGAAGCCTAAAGACAGCTTCATTGGAAGTAGGGAACAGAGCATAGCCGTCCCCCCTCGAAAGAATTTCACCTGACCATCTGTTTGCCCATTATTCGCCTCGAAGCTCCGGAATGTTTCTCACCGTTCTTCAGCTTTCAACGATGAGATACCAGGGGTCGAGAGGACAATTGCCAGCGAGCTTTATCTGAGAGGCCGCTCTGAGTGGAATATGCGATCGCCCGAAAGCCTCGAGCTTGCTCTCGATGCTATCACCCAGGCAATCGTGCATGATCCGCAAGACGCGGAGGCCTACGCAGGGTTGGTCGACACTTACAACCTGCTGCGCGAATATTCCACGATGCGCGACCAGGAGGCGTTTTCGCGATCTATCATTGCAGCGAAAAAAGCCTTGGCATTGGACGATTCACTCGCCGAGGCTGACCGTGCTCTCGCCTTCGGCGAGATGTACGGAAGCTGGGACTTTGTGGATGCGGAAAAGGAGTTTCGTCGCGCCATCGAACTAAACCCAACTGATCCCGTAGTTCATCGCTGGTACGCCAATGCCATCGCGGTTCCGGGTCGGTTCGCCGATAGCCTGCAGGAGATGAACAAAGCCCAGGAACTCGATCCGACTTCCCATTCACCGCTCGCCGATAAAGGCATCCTGCTGTTTAACGCCGGCAAGCCGCAGGAAGCAACCGAACTCCTGAGACAAGTGGAGCGTTCCGCGCCCGAGTTCCGGTATGCGGTGGAGTTTGCACGCGATGCTTGTTCGTGGATTGATATTGCTTGTGAACTATTTCGATTGATCCTGATATCGCGTTGACGAGTATCTGCATGGCTTACTTACTTTCAGGGGGAGATGCACGATTAGGATTGAGCACCAGAATGCTAGGCATCGTAAGGTGCCAGGCACAAGGCCCGTCGGAAAAATTCCTATCAGCTTCATTTAGCCAATCATGAGCGGGCACAATGGCCACTTCTACATGGCTTGGATGTGCCATGCTCAGTTGCGGCTGGCGCGACCGTTCTGCAGCGACTACACTCGTTAGCGGAACGAATGAGTGCTTCGGCGGCGAGTTTCGCAGGATTCTGCAATCGATTGGTTGAGTCAGAGTGCTGAATTCGTCTCGGGAGATGAAAACCAAATTTACGGGCCAGCATGATAAGAGTCAACCGACTGATAGCCACTTACTTCGTCATTTTGGCGAGCTTCAGTGCTACTCGTTTCCCAGGCCTGATCGCAGAAGATCAGCATAATAAGCAGTACTATTACAGTTCGGCTGCGCAAATTCACGCTTCCGCCGGCCAGCGACAAAGCTTCGCTCAGCACATCTTCGTGGGATAGTCTCTCATGCCGGCGAAGGTGGCATGGTAGTTCAAGATGCGACAGCCGGGATCTGGGTCTACTGGAGTCAGGCAGCGGTCTATTCACCAGGTGACGAAGTTGATGTAGAGGGTATGGCGGCGTCTGGAATGTATGCGCCAGTTGTTTAAGCGGTTAAGGTGACGACACGCGGCCACGCCTCTCTACCCAAGCCGAAGTTTGTCTCGTTCCAGCAATTGAGCTCGGGCGATAGGGACGCTCAGTATGTAAGCATTGTCGGACGCGTGCGGTGGGTTGGCATCGTCAGGACTGTCCCTGCTTCTGAGCAGGTTTCGATGAAGGTACAACTCGGTCAACGTTTCGTCATGACGTCTTTGCCGGCCAACACTTTGGCGGCGGCCAGCAGGCTTATCGATGCAAGCATTCGTATCACGGGCACTGCCATGTGCTCAAAGAACAACTCCGGCCAAATCATCGCACCTATTGATGCCGCATCCGGAATGACCAGCGTCATGGTTTTGCATATGCCGCCATCTGATCTGTTTTCGCGGCGGCCCGTGCCTATCCGTCGGTTGATGTGATATCGCTCGGGAACAGACTTTGAGCATAGGGTCCGTGTGGAAGGGACTATTACGTACTACAGTCCAAGCCAGGGTTTTACGATTGAGAAAGATGGTGCTGCTCTCAGCATCAAGACCAGTGACAGCAATAGCATTCACATCGGCGGTCGAGTAGAAGCAGTAGGATTTCCCGCGCCCAGAGAGTACGGCCCCGTTCTAGAAGACGCAGTCGCGCGGAAGGTGTCTGCTGGTGGACCGCTTCAACCGGTGCCAGTGAAGATAGATGACATCCGCTCAGGTAATTTGAACTACAACCTGGTCAGTACCGAGGGTCGACTTCTACGCAGAATCAGAGAACCAGCAAGAGAAGTGCTTCTGCTCCAGGAAGGGCCCGATGTTCTGACGGCTGAGCTCGATGGTTTCGACGAGAATGCCATGGGACGGGATGCGTTTTTGAATATTCCTGAGGGGTCAGCGATCAAGGTGTCCGGCATTAGCAACCTCGAAGTCGGAGGTACCTGGAACTATGGAACGAAGAGTGCGGAAGCTGTTTGATTCAAGCTCTTGTTACGATCGCCAGCCGACGTACAGGTGCTGCGTCCGCCCAGTTGGTGGACAACCCAGCATGTGGTTTACCTGGCGCTGGCACTTGGAATTCTGGCATTCGCTTTTTTGGCACAAGCGTTGCGCAGTCTTGTCCAGCGCTGGCGTCTCCAAACCGTGCTTGCAGAGCGGGAAAAGCTGGCTCATGAAATACACGACACCTTAGCCCAAAGTTTTGCGGGGTCGGTTTTCAATTGCAGGCAATCCGAAGAGCCATGCCGCAGGAGTTTCCGCATGTGCAACGACAGTTGGACTTAGGTCAGGTGCTGGTGCGACATAGCCATAAAGAAGCTAGACGAAGCTTCAAACCACTTTGTACTGAGACGAAAGAAAATGTAGACCTTCTGCCCGCACTGGAGAGCTCCGCTAAAAAGATGGTTGAGGGCGGCGCGGTCACGATAGCGTCAGCCCCGAGCGGTGTGTCACGTGCTATAACGCCTCTCATAGCCAAGACGCTTCTTCAAATAGGGCAGGAAGCTATTGCGAATGCTGTTCGCCACGCCGACCCTACGCATCTGATGGTTACGCTGTTATACAAATGGAATGCTGTCACGCTGTCAATTCAGGACAACGGCGTGGGCTTTGTCAAGCGAGGAGACTTGCTCGGCTTTGGATTACGAGGCATGCGTACGCGAGCAGCAGCCATCTACGCAGACCTCGAAATACAAAGTCGGCCGGGCCACGGAACCTGCATTACCGTAGCCGTCCGTCTACCATTCTCTCCAAACCCTTTAGCAATTATGAAATCGCTGCGCATTTACCTAATGGAGCGTCTGCCCTATATCCACGCAGAACAACAGCCCGATTCGCATTTCAATCGTCTATGACCATCCGGTTGTATGTGCCGGACTTACCAGCATGTTGAGCGCGCATCCGCAACTGGAAGTTGTGGGTTCTGCTGCGAGGGGTGAAGAGGCCGGGCTCTCGTGCGCCAGGATCCTCCGCACGTGATCCTTTTCGACCCTCGAATGCCGTGAATGGATGGGGTAGAGGTGCTTCATGCGTTGAAGCAGATGAATGCAACGTCAAGGGTGATTATTCTGACGGGCTTCGAAAAAGACGAGGATATCTATCGCGCCATCCGCGCCGGTGCACAAGGCTATTTACTCAAGGACACCACCGAATCAGAGATGATCGCCGCAATCTTCGTCGTCGATGCAGGAAAACGGCATATCCCAAGGCATATTGCTGCGCGGCTTGCAGGCCGTATGATGCGCTGAGACCTGACTCCCCGTGAATTACCGACCCTCGAGTTGGCTGCCTAGGGCTCAACAAACAAAGAGATCGCCCGGAACTCAATATCAGCGACAACACAGTAAGACACCACGTGAACAGCGTCATGGACAAGCTGCAGGTCTCTGATCGAACTGAGGCTGTCGCAACAGCAATTCGCAAAGGGGTTCTGTCGGAAACGGACGCGGACACATTGAAATAGACCGAAGAATGCAGGGGTGCAGAGGGCTATTTAGATTTAGTCTGCTATCGTTTGTATTGCCATGCGTGAATAAAGTCGATGTGCATGACAGCCGGGAACTCGGTCGTTGCATCAGGCGATCTGGGCGATCTTCCTCCTACCGCGAGATTTGCGATCACATACATGGGCTGGTGAAAGGCTGGCGGCGGGGATTGTGATACCAGGCGCTCGCCATCCACATGGATTGACATTGTCCGTGGTCCCCAAAGCAGCCCATAGCGGTGGAATGTTGCATATTGGTCGATGTTCACTTTGTGCCAGTTGTTGAATGCAGAAGTGCGCGCACCTACCGTCCCTGTGTGTATCCATCCCAGGCCGCCCTCGTGTCGGCTGTTCGACGCCCCGAACATCTCAAAAACATCGATCGCCGGCGGCCATTATGACTACTCGGCAGCAGCCAGAAGGCCGGCCACAGGCCTTTGCCGCTTGGAAGTTTGGTTCGCATTTCGAAGTAATCATATGTTTGAGAGAAGCAACCGTCGCTCATGATCATGCCCGATATGTGAGGGTGGCCATGAGCATCAGAGTGGGGTTGCGAAGCGCCCGTAACTGCTGCGATTTAGAGGACACCGTCTGACAAATGAAAAGGAGTAAAGCTGCCGCCTGCTTCTGGACTGACGTACCACTGCTCTTCCCCGTTCGCAGCCAGTGTATGAACACCGCCCTCGTATGAAGTACTCCAGCACTTGTTCAAGGTGGTGTGGTTGAAATCTTCCTTCAATGTTTGAGTCCAGCCTCTCGCTGATGCTTTTTCAAAAGGAGGAGCAACGAGATCCGCAATTGGAGGTGATTCGACTAGCGCGGTTCGTATCCTGCCTGCGGAAGGATCACCTGGGGCGATTTCTTGCTCCATCGAGCAGGGCAGCAGAGTTAAAACGAACGAGGCCGCATTAAGTAAGATCTGTCTCACGGAAACACGTATGGGCGTGGCTGGATCGGATACGGAAACTCTTTCAGTCATATTTCAACGCAAAAAACAGTGCGGTTGGAGGCGGCTGTTTACCCGCCTCTAACGACTTGCTTTCCCTTAGAACGTAACAATTAGGCGCACCTGTCCCTGCCTGGAATTTTGTTGTCCAAGTCCTGAGATTTGACGAAACCCGGATCAGTAGGAGTACTGTCTGCATAGCCGAATGGATGCCGATTCAGTACGTGGAAAAAATCGGCACGAAACTCGACGTTTATTGCTTCGTTGACAGTTGTCATTTTACTAAGGCTCACATCTTCGTTGAGAAAGCCGTTCGTGCGTACTGCGCTGTTGAGCCGCGGTAGATCTCCGAATGTGTATCCAGTGGGACCCCCTGGTTGTCCGACTGCAAATATTCGGATCAACAAAGGCTGACAGTTTAAAGACCGTGTTCTCGCCTGCAATGAAAGGATTGAAGTGTCCGGATGGCTTAGCTTGCGATTGCAGATTCTGGCCTGGAACCTGGCTATACCGCATGCAGGTGGGCAAGCCGGGAATGCCGATTGCGCATCCAAATGCATACGGGTCGCCGAGTGGGATATAGCGGTCGACCGAGCCCAGAGACCATCCACTTACTGCCCCGCTCACTACTGGTCCGCTGTGACCAAGGAAACTCTTGTTGCGACCAAATGGTAGCTCGTAAAGCCAGCTCACTACGATTGAGTTGGGTGTGTCTAACGAACTTACACTCTTCTCTCCCCTAAGCTTGAATGAATTTTGGATGGAGTCGCTGCCGGAAAGAATCTGATCAGAATCAGTGAGGTCCTTCGCCCAGGTGTAAGAGGCCAATAAACTCAAACCATCCTTGTAATGCCCCTCGAACTTTGCTTCGAGCGCATGATAGGTATTCTGTCCAAGATTCTCAAGGCCCGATGCAGTGTAGATCTGGAAGTATTGAGGGTAGGGTCTCAATGATTGAGCAACCGTCTGTGTAGCCGGGAAGGATGCACAGGGTAACCGAGCGTCCGTTGTCCCCACGAGGTTGTTGAGGGCTGTCTGGATTTTCAGGTCCGCTGCGTTGACCTGAACAGTCTCCGCCAGCCCGCCCGGACTCATCATTATGTTAAGCGATGAGGTCGAACTGATCTGGACGACTACGCCTTTCATCACCTGTGTTTTGAAACCACTCGCTGTCACGTTGACGTCGTATGAACCGGTTTGCAGATCGGTGAAGCGGTAGCTTCGCTCTGCACTAGTCTGGTTCGACAACGTCGAGCCTGTGTTGGTGTTTGTGACGGCGACGGCTGCATTGACTACCGCGGCACCGCTCGAATCTGTGACCGTCCCGGCCAGCTCGCCTCCGGAGGATTGAGCCCGCGCTGCTTGAAGGGACAGTAGACAACAAACGAAAACGAAGAGAAGGAAGTAACGCTTCATCAAGGCCTCTATCAATGGTTGGAACGCAACGCATCCTACAGGCTGAGAAGAAGGAGACGCATCATCCTTACGGAGCCACGTCCTCTAGACTGCATGGGTCTGGCGGAAGCTGCCATCCTGGCCGGCTCGGCATGGCACAGACGGGCCCTATACTTCTTTGATTCTTGACCGTGTGAGACAAAGCGCGGTGCATGTAGAGCTAGCTCGATCTTGTACCAGCGAATATGCCGCCGGCGCTGACTCTAATCAAAGACAGGATGAAGATGCCTGAAGCAGACTTCTATTTGGCAGGCCGTCATTTAGGTGAATGGTTAAATGCCGTCCGACACATGCAAATCTATCCTCGGACTTCTCCGATCTCGGTCAGGCAACGTACGATTCTTGGATGAAGCAGTTGACTACTCCCGTCCAAGAAATTCGTCCACCACGCGCACATATTTGTCTGGCTCTTCATAGCTGGGTAAGTGTCCGCTCTCTTCGAAGACTTCAAAACTCGCGCCAGGGATGTGCTTATAAATCTGCCATGCTGTTAATGGCGCAACATTCATGTCATAGCGTCCGGTAATAACCAAAGCCGGAACAGAGAAGTTGGCCAGCTTTGATGTTAGGTCCAGGTCTTCGGTTGCAGTCTGTACCGCCTGTCCAGTCGCTGGAGAGTAACCGAGGTCCTTGGCATGGCTCATATAGTAGTTCAGCTTTTCACGACTATAGAAAATCATGTCGAAGTGGTCACGAAGTTCCTGCTGTGCCTTCTCCTTGTTGCTTGCGGTCGACGCTTTTGTTGCTGCTTCTTGAGACTGCAACTTGTCTGGAAACACCTGAGAAAAAAGGTGGACCATGCTCTTCCAGCCGACAACGCCGTCCGAGATTATCAACTTGTGCACGTGCTCCGGATGTGTAGCCGTGTAAGCTGTGACCAGAAATCCGCCATACGAATCGCCACAAAGATCAATCTTGTCCAGGTGTAATGCCGCGCGTACTGAGTCAAGGTCTGCAACCTGTGCTTCCATACTCATCGCCGCCCCCGCTTGCTTTAGCGAGGATTTGCCAGTGCCGCGCTGATCATAGAAGACGACCTGACGATGTCTGGCAATCTGCAGCCACACGTCGTTCTGCACCATGTAGATGTGTGAGAGTCACGGGCCGCCGTTCACCGCAAACACTGGCGTCGCTGTTCCTGGCTGGCCATACACCCAGTAAGCTAGATCGGTGTCGGCTTTGCTTACATAGCCGGTCGGGGCAATTTTCGGCGACGGTTGTTGTGCCAGCATTTGCGTGGACAAAGTAAGAAGTGCAAGCACCGCCTTCATGACAGATCGTCGATCGACTTTCATATATGTGAATCCTACTTTACAAGAACAACGAGCCTCGGCTTCATTTCTGCTGCCCGACTACTAGCAGCACACACAAGACTCTGCATCACGACTTCTACCGATCGCCTTGTAGAAGTCGTGCGATGTCTGGAAGCAAAAAAGCAAGGAGCGACCGATCGCGGCTCGCTGTTGGTTATGTCTAAGCTGGTGATACTTCCAAGAACTCTCGGGGGCGGAGAGTTCGCCGGGGAGTCGCAGGAACCGCCGGTGATTGACGATCAGCCCTCGAATCGAAATTGCAGACGAGAATCTCACTCTGCATGGGACAGGTGCGCCAGCTAGTCATAGAAGGCCTAGAGTTTCCCAGCAAACACTGTAAAGACCGGATCAGGTTCTTA
Organism: Acidobacteriaceae bacterium; assembly: GCA_963692885.1. Classification (GTDB taxonomy): domain Bacteria; phylum Acidobacteriota; class Terriglobia; order Terriglobales; family Acidobacteriaceae. The sequence goes on along the minus strand of OY843586.1, from coordinate 2,614,317 downwards.
GCTGTCACAGCCGTCGTGTCTCGTCGACGACAACAACGCATGGTGATTGGTCACGACTCTAATAGCAATAGCCTGATCGCGACTGGAACCATGGATATCAATCCATTGCAAAATTGCATCTTCCAGGAGTGTGTGGACTGGAAGGTTGGTAGCCTTAGACAGTTCACGCACAACTGTCGCCAGGCGAGCGCGCAATCTCATAACCGCTACCTTTCTATGGCGTGCTTTTAGCTATGGCGGAGAGTTTAAGCCGGGGCATACTGGCGCCTTGCCCAGATGATCCACGATCGATCCGGTTGGAGGGTGGGCCTGGAGTCGACTCAGGCCCGCCGCTTCCAGTAATTCTTTACTTCTCTGTTAAGACAGTAACGCCATTTGAGCCTGAAACATAAACAAGGTGAGAAAAGAAGTTGACCGAGACGAACGTTGCAGGAACATTAGCGACCGTAGCCTGCACAGTGTTCGTCGCTCCGTTGATGACGGTCACATTGTTTAGTGCCGTGCTCGCTACGAAGTCGAGGTTCGAAAACGGATCGACGTCCACACCGTAGGGAGTATCGCCCACTGGAACCGTCGTCTGAACTGTGCCGGCGGTGTTAAGAACCGCGGTGGTCGAAGGGCCAGCCTCTGCGTCGGTGACGTACACGTTTCCAGTCGCGAGATTAACTGCAGCAAAGCTGTCGGCACCGCCCACGGTTGTTGTGGATAGAAGTGACTTGGCTTTCGTATCAAACACGTCAACTGAACTTTCGTTCAACGGAACATACAGGGTATGCCGGAATGGATTTACAGCTAAGCCTACGGGCTCGCCACCGCTGATCGCAAGTGTCCCGATCAGCTTATCGGAACGGCCGTCAATGACGTCCACCACATTGTCACTCGCGTTCGAAACGTAGACCTTGTCAGTGGTCACGTCCACCGCAATACCTAGAAGGCCGTCGCCTGCAGTGGTCGTGATCGGTATCGTGGTGACAGCATTCTTCCTGCAAGTATTGACGACGGTTACGGAGCATCGTAGATGCGATCAGGCGGGCGCAGGACATCGATCTTAATAGTGTCGTTGGAAGCAGCCCTTACGAGACCCGCTGGCACTGAGTGGTACGGTACGTCGCCAATGCCGCCGGGTCTTTCAATCGCTAATAGAACGCCAATTTGCCTGTCTGCGCATTGGCAAGAGCAGGCACAGGTGGAATGGCCATGACTGGTACGTGCACAAAGGAATGCATGCGCATCGAAAGCGGCCTGTCAGCCTCAGGCTCGCGTAAGAATTCCCAGTGAACCGCCGAGCCTGACCCCTCACCAGTTCAAAGTCGGCATCTGCAATGTGTGGCTGGAATGCGCGCCATAGCGCACGCACTTGCTCGTTGCCATCCAGAACGCTGCAGAACAGCTCGCTCCCACGATCGTGCAGGTGTTTTTCGATGCCGCGCGCTATGGTCGGCGCCGGCTCTTCGTCAAACTCGAGAAACTTTTCGAAGTACCATTGCAGATCATCGATTTCGGATTTAGTGACACGAAACAGGTATTCGACTATCACGTGCATTTGACTGTCATCAGGCAGCCGGACCTCTACCAGCACGCGGTCGAGATCTGGCGATAGCTGGGGAATCGTCGAAATGCGAATGGATGAACGCAGCCCATTATTCATGCATCCCCAGGCTCTTCTCAAGTGCAGTCTTCACGCAGGAACAAATAGTGCTCTAATAGCCCGTTGACAAACGAATTGTTGCGCCTAATTCTACGCTCCTGGGCGGAGCCTCGAACGAGGAGTCTTTCCGCCAGCTGGTAGCTGAGACTCGGTCCAGGCTGTAGGTCCCCATCGCTCTAAGACACTGTTTCTAGGGAGCAAGCGGAATAGATCAATCCTGTCGGACATTTCTCGCTGGTCAATGGGAGGTGATAAAGCGTGGAGACGAGCGCCACACGTATAGAAAAGTGCGATGCCGCTTAGAGAAGCCTTCACATGAAAGAGCTATGCACATTGAATTTCTTCAACCGCTCTAAACAATGGCATGGAAGAGCAGATGACCTCATCGATTTGCTCAGCAAAAGAGCACGCCTGATCTTAAGGTATCTTCCGGCGACAAACCTCTGGGTTGCATTGAAAAGCAGATTGCACTAACCGTTCTGCTGCTCGCGGTTAGACTGCACGCGTCGACTGCACCGCTACTGAACGAAAGTGCGATCGATCACTGAACCCAGCAGGCGCCTGAAGTCTGACCAGGAGCAGGGGGAATCTTCCCGCGCCTGGCTGCAGGCCGGAAGAAAGATTGGGGCTCTCGCCGGTGGAGCAGTCAAGGAGAGAGGCGATGCTTCGCGCATCTGACTCGGCGTCTGCACAATGTAGTACGTGCGCACTTCATCCACTCCAGCTGAGGTCTGCCATAGCTCGAAGACGAGGGCGCCTCCTGGAGCTGCATCGTCTCGCTGGTAGCCGTTCACAAGCCAGTGAGCATCGAGCAGCGCACCGACATTTGCGATGTTTGTGTCGTGACCAACAAGCAAAACTAACTTGTCCCCGGGCGGCCCGATTGCTCCAGCAACTGCATGGTTCTCCTGTGCCTGCTCCAGAGTGGACGAGATATGAGCAATGAGATTCGAGGCCTGAACACGTGCGATATAGGGTGTCCTCTGCACCAGATCCGAGCTAGCCGAGTGGATTGCCATCAGGCTCTGAATTGTTGCTTCGTCGGCATGTTCCCATCCGAGTTGGGAGCCAGTCATGCCTTGCAGATATTCAAGTTCTAAATTCTCGGCGAATGTGGCTGCAGTCGAAAGAGGTCCTTTCATCTCGACCATGTGATCGCCTTTACCGGGCGCAAGTTCAGAATGTATGGTCAACAAATCTTTCTTAACGTCGAGCGTGCAGGATGGATCATCACAGCCCAGCAGTAGCCGGCGCATCTGTACCAGCTGAGATTGGTAAGCTGCCGTAAGCGCGGCCGGATCGTTGCCGATCCTTCCTGCTAATGCTGCATAAGCAAGCCCGGCATCCGGCTTTCCAATCTTGCCTGCCGAGTGAAAGAGCTGATCCTGCTGGTCCTGCTCTCGACCGTGTAGCGCGATGCCACAACCGGGAAACAGACCATCCGCCAGGCCGCGTCCTGTTTCCATGGTCCGCTGGTCACTGTCGGCATAGATGAAAACATGCGCCGCATCGGCACAGCCCTTCGCTTGCAGCAGATCATGGCTGGCGAAGGACAGGCGGTAATAGCTTCCGAACTCAGTCATCAGTTTTCTGCCGTGTGGTGTAAGAAGCCCGGGTGCGACATCCCATTTGGGCCACGGGTTCTTGGAGTATTCATCCAGACGTTCATTCGTCCAGGTGGGCGAGCGCACCCCGTGACGAGAAAGCACCAGGACGAACCTGAGGCGTTCACCCTGTGTAGCCTTGTTTTGTCCCTGGCCGACGGCAGAATAGCTCAGGGTCAGGATGAGAATCATGATAGGTAGAAGATGCCCTCGGAATTGCATGGCTATCGACCTTCAGTCATGTACACGCGAATTTCGGAGGACGAGCTAGCGGATGGTACGCCTACGAATAAAGACTTCTGCGAGGGCACGAGCAGCCCGGTCTTTGCGCCCGCAGGCGTATTCGTTGTGGCCAGTGTCTGCAGTTTCCCCTCGGCACTTACGGCATAGCTGTTGACTGCTCCCGAACCCGCAATAAGGTACGCCCGCTGGTTTGCTTCATCATAGAAAAGATCGTCTGCGCCAGTAGCAGATGGTAGCGCGGCGAGCTGGTCGCCGGTCTCGCTGTTCAGCACAACAAGCTCGGCCGGGGTCCGGCAGCCCACCAGCAACAGCTTATCCTTGGCATCAAAAGCGAGCGGGGTATTGCCCTTCTTCTCTTTCAAAGCCCACTGTGTGCTGACTGTGTGCGTCCTGCCATCGATCACGATAATCGTACCGGCATCGCTGATGTTGACAAAGATACGATCGCTTCGCTCGTCAATCTCCAATGCTTCAGGATGGGCCGCGACCGGAATGTCAGCAAGCATGGTCAAAGCATCCGTGTCGATGACTGCCACGGCTGAAGGATTAGACGCATCCGTTCCACCGTGGCCGACATAGAGGAGTTTCGTATGCGAATCGTAAACCATGTCATCTGCGTCTTCAGACAGCTTGATGCTCTTGACTTGCTTGAACGGTGTGCCCTCGAAAACATCAAGCTCGCCCTTCTGGCCATCGGCTACAAACAGGCGCTTTGTGCTTGCGACCCAGGCAACTCCGTGAGGCTTGCCGAGGCCGGTCAACGACTGAGTGACACGATCGCTAGTAAGGTCAACGACCAGTACCATATGGCTGCCGGTTGCTGCAGCGAACAGTCGGTGATTCGCTTCATCCATCGCAAAATGATCGAACTTGCCGGTAACTCCTGGCAGTGGGATCGTTCGCGACAAAGTGAGAGGAGCCTGGGTCGCTCCATGCATGGTGTATGTGCTGATGAACAGAGTTGCAGCGGCTATAAGTTTGAACATGGAGCCTTTCGAAGTTAGAAGTACAGGCAAAGCAGGGGCTAAGTATCAGCAGTGAGGAGCGTCAGAATTCTCAGGCGGGATAGTGCACCTTACTCGTGACTCGGCGTCCATTTGAGTCCGAAAGAGCAGGTGGGTTTGTAGTACTCGCGTTGAACCATGTACTGCGGGCTGCCATTGTAAAATCCGAACACTTCGTTGTTCATATTGGTGCCCGACGCCAGCACTGAGAAGCCCTTCGCCAGGCTGTAGGTAGCCTGGGCATCTACCTGCGTGTGCGAATAAAAGTAGTTGTCTCCATTTGGTCCCTTGACTCCGTATGGCACAGCACTCAGGCCAGTGCTCTGATATTGATACGCATAGATGTTAGCGCTGTTATGCGTGACACCCACTGTAACCAGCGCCTTCTTGGTGGCGAATGCCGGCCCGACATTCCAGGAGAATGGTGCCTGTCCAACGAGTTGAGGATTATCGGTACGCCCTGATAAGTTATAGTTCTTCGAATCTGTGTAGGCGAAGTTAGCGTTGATGCGTACTCCGGATAAAATTCCCGGCAGGTAAGTCATATGCTGCTGGTAAGCAACTTCAAACCCCTGCACCCAGGCGTGGTCGCCATTGACTTCCTGCTGCGAGTAGGCTCCGGCATACACCTGTGACAGTGGAGATCCGGAAGCGGGCACAATCTGCTGCTCGAGAAATATAGGCTTTGTAATCTGCTTATAGAAGTAGCCTGCTTCGATCATTCCTACAGAAGGAAGATACTTCTCGTACAGCAGGTCATAGTCGTTCGCATGCTCGGCGACCAGGCCTGTATTACCAATCTGAACGAGGTTGTCTCCCGATGGGCCGCCTTGAACCGTGAAGACAACATAAGGAACCAGCTGGTATGGATCGGGCCGAGAAATGCCGCGTCCATAGACGGCGCGGATATCTGAATTGTTATCCAGGTGTATCTCAGTTGAACGCTTGGGAGCGGATTGACATAGGACGTGCCGCCTTGCTGTGGAGTCGTGCCGCCGTAGCTACCATCTGCATTCGTTGTTACCAGGTAACCCGTCGTAGAGGTCTGTGTCCCTTCAAAGCGCAGCCCTGTCTGTAGGTGGATGCGGCTGCCAAGCTCGAGAGTGTTCATGATGTAGCCTGCGGATACCCTCTCCTGCAGGTTGTAATTAGCAGCGTCAGAACCTTGATGAGTCGCCGCTTCGTCAAGAGGCAAGGCTCCTGGATTCGCGTTGAGATAGGCGATGATCGTGTCGAAGCTGGTGACAGGACCCAGGTGATAGCTGCCGCCATAAAATTTCGGGTTTGTAAAGCTGCTCAGGAACTGGCTCATCAGTGGTGTAGCGCCGTTGTCATAGGTGGGGGAGTAGGCATTCTGGCCTTTATGCTCGTTACGAAACTGCGCGCCGAACTCGAAGATGGAAGTATGCTCGCCAAGATGGTAGTTAATTCCCATTGCGCCACTCGCCTGCAGATTCAGTTGCGTAGCCTGTCCGGTCGTCGTGTTGATGTCCTGTAATGCATATTGGGACGGATCATAAATGGACGCGCCTGGCGTAGTGCATCCGGTAAACTGCGGTCTGTATTTGCTGATGGTTGCTGCAGCGCTGTAGCTGCAGGTGCTGAGGTTATCGAGATTGCTGCCGCTGACCGGACTGAAGTCCGCTCCAGGATTGCCGGCAGCGCCTCCGAAACGGGAGTGGGCCATCGCCACCTGGTATTTCAGGTATGAGCGACTTATTATCTGGTTTCCGCCGAGAGCAATCTCTGCAACCTGCAGGTTGGGACGCCGGACGCTCGTCGAAAACTTTGCATTTGCGCCATTCAACTTGTAAGCATATTTCTGGCCGTAATCTCTGAAGTTCGAGAAGAGTCCGTGCGCATACAGATCTGAATTGGCGTCCAGTTTATAGTCGAGCGCGCCCGCGAATCCATATCGCGTCCGGTTGTAGAGATACTCCTGGATGTTCTCGCCATCGAACGTCGTGCTGCCGTCTGGATTGAGGTCTGGCGTAGGTTCAACATCGTCGATAGCCCGATCGTTAAGGTCGTAGCTGTAGCCGGCCATTGCTCCAAAGCGTTTGCCAAAACTGCTGTTCTTGCCGAACCGCATTCCCGCGGATGAATTGATGAGAAACATCTGCCGCTGTCCGGCAATGGGCGTGTTGCCGCCAATCCCCTCGAAGGATAATGTCGGTTGATCGCCGGTAGCCTGCTTTATGCGGAGATCAACGGAGCCACCGATAGCGTCACCATCCTGATCAGCCGAGAGAGTCTTGTTGATCGCGACCGAGCCGACCAGATCGGCTGGTATTGTGTCCAGGTCTACCTGTCGCACCTGCGGATCTGGCCCAGGAACAACAACGCCATCGACCGTTGTGTTGCTCAATCGTGGCTCTGTCCCGCGGATCTGCACATACTGACCCTCGCCCTCATTGCGCTGCAGGGTCACGCCAGGCAGGCGGCCAAGAGCGTCAGCTATATTCGCATTCGGCAGGCTTTGGATCTGCGTGTCGGTTGCGACATCAAGGATGTTTGCGGATGTGCGCTGCTCATTGATCGCTGCCGCATCACCTTCCAGGTTTGCATTGATAACAACCTGCTGACTATTCGCACCGATCGCCAAAGCCGCGTTCACAAGGGTGCTCTGACCAGAGACCACAACGACGGTCGACGTGAATGTTTTAAAGCCGATGTAAGTAACGGTAACGGTGTAGCTGCCCGGTTTTACACCGGAGATGGAGAAGTCACCGTGGTCCTTCGAGACAGCTGATGTTCCTGTGGGCTGAAGCACAATCTGAGCGCCCTTGAGAACAGCACCGGCTGTGTCGGTGATGGTTCCTCCAATGCTGCCGTTGGCCAATGAGTCCGTCGTCGCACTCTCCGCCGCGGTCATAGCCACTGCATGTGTAGAGGAAGGCATGCTCAGGATCAGAAGTGACAGGATAGCGAGATTCGCGAACATGGGTCTCCTTGGCTTGCGATCGGACACTTATGATTTAGGCGAAGACCGTTACGTGCGATCTGGTTCTTGAGCTTGCATCGGCCTTGTAAAGAAGTGTTCACAGAAAGGTGAATAAGTTGTTAAGGTGCGACGTCGTAATCAGTCCCCGCGTTATCCAAGGTCGTATATGTGAATGGCGGATGAATAAAGAAGAGGCTCTGAACACGGCAGTTGAATAGGGCTTTTATGATCCTGCTGCAGCCCTTTAATGTAGCAAGAAGAAGAGGTTTCCATGCCCCAGTTCAAAGCTAGTTTGCTCATCCTCGTCGTTGAAGATGATGAACGCACGCGTGATCTTTTATGTCGAGGCTTGCGCGACTTCGGGCACACAGCCATGCCGGCTTCCGATGGTGGTGCCGGATTTGACCTCGCGATGGCTTTTGCTTTCGATGTGATAGTGCTCGACGTTGGCCTTCCCATTCGTGATGGATATGAGATCGCACGCAGCATCCGCGAGCAGGGGAGACTTGCCCCGATCTTGATGTTGACTGCACGCGACGGTGAAGACGACATTATCCGCGGCCTGGAATCAGGTGCAGACGATTACCTGCTTAAACCTTTTTCGTTTCCAGAGCTCGTGGCGCGTCTGCGCGTTCTTTCGCGGGCTACTCTTCAGAGCACTGCTAGTTCAGCCTTGATACTGGATCCGTCCCGGCTCACTGCCACACGAGGAAAGACTTCCATTTCGCTTACTAGGCTGAAGATGAACTGCCAAAGACCGGGGAGCATCCACATTGCCGATTGCGCGAAGCGACAAAAGGCGGCTTTGTTCCGTCAAGGGAGGAGAAGTCTTGAGTCAGTCAGCCGCTTAGATACTTTCCCGAAAAGTTCGAGCGAACCTACCAGGACCATGGAAGCCGTCCCGAAGACGACTGCATGCGCCAGAGAGGATCCGTCAGGGCGCTGGTCTTCCTTGTCGAAGGCAAAGCGGAGGGAGACTGCTCTATGGTCAAGCGTCGCAGATAGAACAGTCGGCAAGATATTCCAGAGCACATCCTGTCAAGAATTTGTAATTCTGGATGAGTGGCTCGGCTTGCACTCAGCAGTTGAGCTCTGGATTGTTAAGCACAGGCCGAGTTCTCGTGAATGATCGTTTGTTTCGTCGCCTGCGTATGCGCCAATTACAATTCCGACGAACTTGTTTCCAATGGAAGATGCATGTTCAAGCTGACCCCGTTTCTTCCTATTCGAAGGCAATAAGCCGGCCTCGATTCTTCGAGTGCTACATGTTGCAACACAAATCGGGACGTAGGCATGCCCCATTGTCAAGCCCTTAAGTCAGCTCTGCCTCATTCGCCGGAGTCTTACTCGAAAGCTTGGGAAGCGAGGCAGGTTGTCCTGTTCAATCTCGAATTCATATCTGCCATCGTGAAGGAACTGACCGGGATTGTTGTCGCAAGAACCCCATCCTTCAACGGGAGGGCAGTAAGCCTGGTAACCATATCCCAGCTTTCGTGCTTAGCGATTACTTTGTCGAGCAGCAGAACAGCGTAAGAACTTCTACCGCCGCCTTCTGCGGAAAAGCTGCAAACGCGTCGTAGGCGGTGACGCTTGTCCACAATTTGTTTGTTCATCACATAAAGCCACAGCCGCTCGCGCACGATCGACAGTCAGGTAAGCCACTCAAGCTCGTCTTCTTGTTACTTTGTCTTTCTGCCTTCTTCCCTTCTTGCGGGCGCATTCGTTGCAGCATTTGCGCATGTTTTCACCTGTCTCTGCGTGAAGCACTACTACACCGCTGTTCTGCAAGGACGCTCTCCATAGAAGTGCGTGACGCGTCTGACCAACAGTCCTCGCTCGGTATGGGCGAATGCATGATGGCCAGTTGGGATATTTTCTCCACACTTTAGGAGGAATAAAACAGAGACACTTACCCTTACCGCATCTCCAGCCTGATTTGACGATTGAGAGCTTTGTTTGCACGAGCTACTTTTCACCTCATCGTCGTTAGCTCGCGCGTGTGGCATATCTCTTAGTATAGGAAAATTTTCTTCGCAACTGAGGAGGGGTTGTTTTCAGTGAGCTTCTCATACATGCCCGTTCTGGTTGAAGGCCCCTGCGAACCCTGCAGGCGCAGGTCGTTGGCGAATCGTACCAACCAAAGAAACTCCGGCCCAAAATAGCCAGGAGTTAAGGTAATCAGCTATCCATCCGTAAGGACCATGTTGTTCATAAAAATACGACGCACTCAGCTAATCACATCCTGAGCTTTCAGACAAGTAGACAAGAACTATTGCTCAAATATCGAGGTTTCTAAAGCGCAATTCCGCGTTCTCTAATCAGACTTAAAACATGTGGATGAAACCGGGAGAGTCACGAGGTGCCGACTTCTTCCCAAATCATATTCTCAGAAAACATCTATTTTCAGAGAATGAATAGTAGGCACATTAGTTAGATGCTGGGGAATTATTTTCGGGTGGAGCTGGAATGCTTGCATCGCGATCGGCGCGAAGTTGACGACGGCTCATACGTTCCTGTAAGTCGTCCTTACCTCTCTCTTCAAGTAGCCGGTATTGAGCTTCAGCCGTAGACGCCGCCGGCAAATTGTGTATACGACGATAAGCACGAGAGAGTTGGAAATAGGCTTGCTTCGTGGTGTCATCGTCCAAGTTTTCTTGAATTGTCTTTTCAAAATGAGATATTGCGGACTCGTTCTGGCCAAGTTGCAATTCGGCTCGGCCGAGATAATAGCTCGTCATCGTTAAAGATGGATCTGCGATAGCAACACGTTCGAGGAGCGTTTTTCCTCCCGTCGCATCGGATCGGTCGACAAGAAGGCAGCCAAGCTTATATAGCGCAAGGTTATCATTGGGATCAAGCTTTAACGCAGTCTCATATGCTCGCTGCGCCTCATCATACTTGCCTGTACGCCAGTAGGAACTTCCAAGTGCTTCGTACAAGCCGCTTTGGGGAGGAGCGGCGGCGATCGCGAGCTTGAACTGCTCGACAGCATCCACATCGTTGCCTGATTCGACATCAGCCTCAGCGAGTACTTGGTTGACATGCCAAGATCTAGGATCGAGCTTGAACATTGTTTCATAGCTTTGCCGGGACAGCGCAAGCGCGGCCCTGCCTCGGTGATACAGAATGTCCACGTTGTCTGGATTAAGTGTCGACGCATGGTCCAAATCTTCGACCGACTGGATCAGATGGTCGAGCGAGAGATCGATAATGCCTTGCCACATCCACGCCTGGGCATCATGTGCTGAGAAGCTAGTTTCTTTGCGGACATCAGCGGCGGCAGAGATAAGAAGGCCAAGTCTATACTCTGCGATTGCAAGAAAAAGATGAGCCCCACGCATTGATGGCTTGATCTTAATAGCCTTCTTCAACGCGGAGACAGCCTCCTCGTTCTTCGAGAGCTGAGAATATGCGAGACCGAGGTTCAAATAAGCTTCTGCAAAACGAGGCGACTCCTGCGTGACCTTCTCGAACTGCGATGCCGCTTCATCCGGTTGATTCGCCCGCAACGCCTCCGTACCTTTTTGCAGATCAGCTAGAGCAGCCACGGACGCATTGGATTCCGGCGATTTCTGTGCTGGCAGATGGACGGGACAGGTGAAGCCTGCACAGCAGATTAGGGTGCGGAGTAAGCGCCTCATGATGGAGCCCTCTCTGTCCATTATTCAGGACATTTGGCGCGTTAGAAAGAGGGTGATGTTGAAGACATCACCCTCTTTTTTACCCGCCGAGCACATTTACTAGAAGCTATATCGAAGAATAAACTGCCTGATCGTCGGTGAGCCAAAGTCTCCGTTGTACGAGCCAAAATGACCTTGTGTAGAAGTATCTGTCGGTAGATCAGCAGGATTTGTGTTGGGTGCGCTGAAGTGTACCCGGTTGAACGCATTGAAAATATCGACATGGAGTTGCAGATTGCCGAACTCTCCAAAGTTCGCCAGTTGCTTGGTTATGGAGAAGTCCTCGTTTTTGTAAAGCGGCGTGCGATAGCCTCCATTCACCCTTGGCGAAGTTCCCAATTCAAGTGCACTCGATGTGCTTGGATTGGTGAAGGATGCGGGATTGAAAACCTGCCGAGATGTAGGGTCACCCGACGTTGCAGAAGGTCCATGATTCACGAAGTTTGGACCAATGTCATAGCGAAGACATGCGAGCGAAGCGCCGATGGAAGTTTGTGTACACGAGAAGGCAGTTGGAGTACCACTCAGATAACGATCGATGCCGCCGACCTGAAATCCACCAGCTACTGCATTGACGACAGGATTGTGATTCAGGTAGCGCTTACCCTTGCCGACAGGAAGTTCGTATAGATAACTCACAACAAAGTTTTGTGGAACATCCTGAAAGCTTAAAGCTTTTTCACTCTTTAAATTGTATGGGTTCTGAACACTACCCGGACCGCCGTTAAACGCCGAAAACGCAGGCAAGACAGAATCTGAGTCGGTGAGAGTCTTTGACCAGGTATACGAGGCCAAGAGATTCAATCCGTTATGAAAGCGGCGCTCCAGCTTGCCAGTAAGGGCATCGTAGGTTGAATGTCCCAAATTCTCTGTCCCGCCATCGGAGTAGATGTCGAGGTACTGCGGAAATGGACGGAGCGCCTGGGCCAGCGTTCCGGTAAAGCCAGCATAAGGCGCTGCAATCCCTGGAGTCGATTTGTAATCGTTGCCGAGCGCAGCACCATAGCCAAAGTTCTTGGGATTTAGATCATTCACCTGCAGAAGATTGGAATGCAGATAAGATCCGGAGGTCCCAATATAACCAATGGTGAAGATCAGGTCTGTTGCGATCTCACGTTGCATCTCTACGCCCCAGTTGTAAACGGCCGCCGGCCTTCCCATGAACGGTGCTTCGTACTCGGAACCAAGTTGGTTCCCGAGCACCTGTCCATTCGCCTGTGTGGGAGTGAGATCGGGTGGAGGGGCAAAGGCTGGAAACGCTTGGTCAAGCCCATCGGCGCTTGTGCATGGGTTTGCTGCGGAGGTGACTGCTCCATTGCAGTACGCCTGAGAGAATTTGTCGGGTGAACTGTAGTTTGGACTGGCGGTAAAACCGATCTGATTCGCTGCTCCGAAGTCAGCATAGTCAAGGGGACCGTAATAGATGCCAAATCCACCTCGGATCGAGGTTTTCCCATCCGATCTGTCAGGAGAAAATGCAAAGCCTATGCGCGGCGCGAAATCCTTCTTGTACGTTTCTGCGAATTCGCCCGAACCTCCCACTCGACCAGGACCATTGCCAGCGAAGTAAAGCGATCCGGGTATTCCGCCTGCTCCGGCATTTGGTATGTACGGGCTGAAGTTGGAGAAGTTTCCGTGGGCTTCATTTCGGGGCTTATCGATGTCGTAGCGCAAGCCTAGATTAAGCAGTAAATTGTGAGTGATTTTGAAATCATCCTGAACGAATGCCGCATAGTAGTCCTGTCCGATCCTTGGCGCTCTGCTTTGTACCTGAGCGGAAGCATTGTCGACATGACCCAGCAAGAAGCTTGCGAACGCATCGCCACTTAGCGTGTCGTTTGCCGTCGCGGCGGTTTCGAACTGAGAAAATCCGAATGCTCCGGACTCAGAGCCAAAGCTTTCGTTTGTGAATTGGTCTTTTCGGAAGTCTGCCCCCACGTTGATGGTGTGACGTCCTCGGATGAACGTGTAGGTATCAGCTACTTCGAAGTCATTGACAGGTTGGATAGCATCATTTGCATAACCAATACCGTTATAAGACAGTCCGGCCGCATTTTGCGAGAAGCTGAAGGGCGGGATATTGGGTCCACTAAGGCCTTTGATTCCGAGCGCAGCATCCCAATCAGGAACAACTCCTATAGAGTTGCTCGTGTTCAATTGGTAGAGTCGAGTAAAGCCAGTAACGAAATGATTACTCTGGGTTGCTGAAACACTGTAGTCATAACCGATGCGCAGGTATTTGACAAATGCATGTTGAATCTGAACACCACCGCCTGGTCCAGGGTACGGCGGATGGCCGTTGGTGATGTCGTTGTCCCGATCCGTGTAGGTGACGAAGAGCTTTGATCTGTCTGAAATATTGTGGTCGATGCGAGCGCTGTAAACTGTGTTAAGGAGCGGATACGTAGTGGAATAAGAGTAGTTGTTAACCGTCTGGCCTGGCCCACCTGCGTTCGGCAGAGGATAATATGCAATGGCTTTTTGAGCTACAGTGCTGAAACGTCCCGAAAGAATTCTGTTTCCCGGGAATGGATTGCGGCAGGGAACAGTCGCATTTAACTTTGAGTTGAAAATGGTCGCACTCGTCGCCGGATCGAATATCTCGCCTACAAAAGCTGGCTTGCCGTTACAGTCGATGTTAGAGCCGTCGGGGGTAGTTGTCAGTCCGCCTGAGAAGTCTCCACCATGGACCGCTGCTGTTGGGATCGTACTCACAGCTACGCCGCTCTCACTCTGGCGGAATTGCTCAAAATTGAAAAACCCAAAAGTGCGATTGCGACCGTTATATAGATGAGGAATGATGAGCGGTCCCCCGGCGGACCCACCGTAATCGTTCTTCTTGTCTAGTGCCCGCTGGTTCGCTACCCGCACTGCCTCATTCCCTGGGTTTTGCGCAATGCGCAGCTTGTTGAAGTAATCATTCGCATTTAGATCTTCATTTTGAAAGATATCGAAGAGGGTGCCGTGATAATCATTGGTTCCGCTCTTAGTCGTGAAATTTTCGACGCCACCCGTGGTCCGGCCTTCGGACGCCGGCAGAATTGACGTCGAAACCTTCAATTCCGTTAATGCTTCGACACCTGGTGCGTGCTCATCAAAGGCAGAGTCGCTATCTTCGCGCCGAACGTTGATGCCGTCCAAGAGTTCCTCTGTGGCGAAGTTCTGTCCACCGGCTGTTTTTGCCTGAAATGCTCCAGAGGTTGACGTGGTGGAAGCGGTGCCAGGTCCAACGGTACCCGGTGCGAGAAAAATAAAGCTCTCGACCGAACGCATTGCGCTTTGCCCACCAAGACTAAGCGGGAGATCGACAACCTGACGATTGGAGATAGTATTCGAGACTTCCGAATTTTCTGTTTCGACTACGGGTGAGTCGCCGTTCACCGTGACGGTCTGACTTCCGGATCCGGTCGTGAGGTGCACTTCTGCTGGAGAGACGTTCCCCGTTGTCACCAGGATGCCGGTCAACTCCTGGGTACTGAATCCAGATGCTGTGATAGTCAGGTTATATCGACCTAACTGCATCTGCGGCAATTGAAAGGTGCCGGCCGAAGTAGAAACAGTGTTGTAAATGGAGCCTGTATCCACGCCGGTTGCCTGGACAGCCGCATTGGGCACTAAGGCGCCCGAAGGGTCAATCACCGTTCCGGCGATCGTGCCTCCGGAAGTCTGTGCCTGTAGTGAAATCAGGCTTAAAAGGAACAACACAAGAACTACTTCGAACAGTCGGTAGCAATGCTTCATTTGGCTCTCTCCAAAAATCTGCTGTTCATAGCAGTCCCAGCACAGATGACACATGACCGGAGGAAGGCCTTTTGGCGAATCATGGTACTGACCCTGTTCTCTCCGTGAAGATAAGACAGGATCGATGGTTGGACTGTCAATCAATACTTTAGGTGGATCTTTGTAAGGTGGCTCGCGTGTTTAGGGGATACACGAAACATGCAAGCTCGAACGACCGGTTGGAGTAACGTGCGTTCCATATAACCCGCTGCTTCGCTCCAACTGCTTTTGGGAGCCTGCCTGCGCGGCAATACATCCGACCTAATTCAAAGTAAAGTTTTGGATTCAGAAGGCTCCCAAGATTCAAAAACGGCTGCTCACTAGGATTCTTGCTCGAGCTTTGCCAATCTAGCGCGAGTTTGTAGGCCTTGATCGCCTCAGCTGATCGGTTCTGTGCCTCGTACGAAACGCAAAGATCCTTTTACGCATTTTCAGATCTAGGGTTGAGTTGAAGCGAACGCCCGAGCGCAGCGTCAGCTCTCGCATTATCCCCCTGCATCATGCGTACGCGGCAGCGGTCGTACCATACCTCAGCTTCTAAATTCACCGCTCGCTCGAGCCAGTAGATTTCGTCTAAAGAATCATCAAGCAGAACATGGTCTAGTCCTACGGACTGCAAATCTATTCCCTATCGCCTCCTCTGTTCGGCGGCTTTTGTAAAGCACTCCAAGTATGCTCGTGCATTCCTCTGGCGGCGATAATTATCGCAAAGCAAATACATCGCGTCCGCGGAGCTAGGTGTCTGTGAAAAGAAAGTTTGGGCATACGTATTCGCCTCTTCGTGGCGACCAAGAAAATAGTACGAGCGAGCTGCGAGCAGAAGGAAAGACGGATCGTGATTGTATGAGGCCCTGCACTCATCCACTACAGACTTCGTGAGAGAAAACTTGTTACCGAAGCACTCATTAGGAAATCATCCAGCGCTCATTAACTCAGAAGCAAGAACGGGGCTCATGCCCCGTACCCAAGGCGTGGTCTAATATTCGTCACCGGCTTGGTGTGTGTTATCGTCAGGCGTTTCAATCTTCAAGAGGTGCTTGAGGCTTGCGGCGTTGACCTCGGCGATCCATTGCTTGACTGGTGTGCCCTGGACGTCGTCTTCGACTTCGCGGTATCGCGGCGTGCCTTCGAGGGTGATCGACCGGCCTTTCTGAAGGGTCTTCGCAAACTTTGAGAGATGCTCCATGCACAGACGCGATGCTATTCGGTGCGGGCTTGTTATCCTTTCTCGTTCTCGCGACCCGCTCCTTCGGCAACTGGACAGAATCTGATCTTCCCCCCGGTTGAGTGGACACAGCTGCTAGGCTGAACGAGCTTGGCGAGGATTGGTCCACTGAGTGGAGTGCAGAGGCGAATATTCCGGAGGCGTTCAAGCGCGAAGCGGTGGAACGGGTTCGGTCGGGAGGTTTATCTGCGGGGAAGGTGGCGGCAGAGTCAGGACTGCACGAGACAGTGCTCCGTTGCTGGATGAGGCAGTCCGGGGTGACACCTGCTGCTGCTTCCTTGCCTCGTGCGACAACGCAGATGATGACGCCACCACTGGCGGATTTGTCTGCTGTGGCCGGCCGGCTGCGCCGTGAAATTGATCGGGTGCGAATGGAACGCGAGATCCTAAAAAAACCGTCACCATCGTCGACATAGCTGTCCGATGCTCCCAACCTGCTTGCGCGCAACTTTACAGCGCAGGCACCCAAACAGATCTGGCTCGCCGATCTTAGGTAAATTTCTATCGAAGAAGGCTGGCTCTACCTTGCCGCGATCCTCGACGTCTATGCCAGGAAGATCGTTGCCTGGTCTATGCGAGACACACTCCACTCGGAAACAGCTACGGACGCGCTGTCGATGGCTGTTGAACGGCAGCGTCCCGCCGCTGGGCTTTGCACCATTCGGATCGAGGCATTCAATACGCTTGAAGTCTATCGTCAACACCTGGCCGCCGCCCACATCATTCCCCCATGAGCAGAAAAGGTAATTGCTGGGATAATGCGTCGATAGAAAGCTTCTTCCACACTTTGAAAACTGAACGCGTTCATCACCGCATCTACGACACCAGAGATCAAGCAAAACGAGATATATTCGCCTACATCGAAGGCTTCTATAACTCCCACCGTCTCCACTCCCTCCCTCGGCTTCCTCAGCCCGGCTGACATGGAACGAAAAGTAGCTTAACCCGTCCATTTTTTCGGAGGAAGATCACTCGTGAATGCTACCGGGGCTCGGCGATTTTGCCCCGGTTCTCGACCCCCCAGTCGGCCATCGACGCCATCACGGGACGAAGCGTGTTGCCCAGCTCCGTAAGGCTGTACTCGGTCTTCGGCGGTATGACGCCGTAGTCGCGCCGCGCGATCAGACCGCACTCCTGCAGCTCGCGCAGCTCCTTGGTTAGAATCCGGTCGCTCACCGGCGGGCAGGCGCGGCGAAGCTCGGAGAAGCGCAGAGGCTCGTTGCGTACCAAGGCCCAGATGATACGCGCCTTCCACCTGCCGCCCAGAATGCGCGAGGTGAAAGCGACGGGACAGACAGTGGCGAACTTCATATACGCGACACTAACAGAAATTTCCGTACTTGCGGAAATGTATGTCACGGCATCTTCTGGAATTAGCCCTCAACGAGGCAACTCGCTTTGGGATGGAGGAAAGAGTGAAAGCCATCTGTGTCAATGCCGATCGTAAACTCGAAGTGCGCGATGTTCCCACCCCGAACAATCCGCCGCCCGGTCACCTTATCGCCGAAATCAAAGGTGCTGCGATCAACCACGGTGACAAGTCGTTCCTCGCCAACCCCGGTCCAGCGGCGTCACGAGCTCTGAATCGCACTCACGATGTATGGGGTGCCTCTGCGGCTGGTACGGTATTGGCCGTCGGAGAGGATTTATCTGCGGAGCTAGTCGGCCGGGAGGTCGCTATCTATCGTTCGCTGAGCAAGAGCGCGCAAACTGTCGGGTTGTGGAGCGAACAGGTTCTCGTAGAGCGCACAAGCTGCGTGATTTTACCGGAGACAGTTTCCGCTCATGACTACTCCGGGTCGCTAGTCAACGTCATCAGTGCCTTTGCCTTTCTCGAGCAAATCGCTGTGGAAGATCGTAAGGGCGTGATTGTCACGGCCGGGAATTCAGCAACAGGTCTCGCAATGGCGGCCCTAGTGCGGAGGCGCGGCGTGCCGTCGATCTTTCTTTCCCGTTCGGAGGACAAGGCTGCAACGCTGCGCTTCCACGGCATTGAGCATGTGCTTATTACGAGCGATAATGATTTCGAGACCGAATTGGGCAAACTCGCGGCGGAGCTTGGCACAACGGCGGTATTTGACGGCGTTGGCGGCGAGCTCACCAGTCGCATTGCGCCGACGCTACCCATGTACTCCGCGATCTACTTCTACGGGTTCCTGGGATCTGCCGCACCTGTCACAATTTCCTCTCTTCTCATCATGGCGAAGAACCTTGTACTCAAGCGATTCAGCAACTTTGCAAGTGAAACGGTTGCTGATCCCCCGCGTCTCAGTGCGGCCATCACCTACTTGGAAAGTGTGATTGATGATCCTCTCTTCCATACGCGGGTAGGAGAGGAGTTCGCGTTCGATTACATCGATGCGGCGATGGCCTATGAGGTGACGCCAGGCGCGAAAGCGATCCTCGTGCCTTGAAAGCGCCACCTCTTGCTGAAAGTCACGCCAAATCGCATTCTCGTCAGCTAGCCACGGAGAGCGTACGAACGTAAAACGTAAGTTTCAGAGAGTACAAGTGTCTTCAGGGCCTTTCGCTTGCAGGCGGCGTCTCTTTTTATTCAATGCAACTTCGCGAAGCCCATGAATGAGCTTTACGCCTTCGCGCCTGCAAAGATCAGTACCATTTAGCGGATAGTCAAAATGCGCTCGGCGCTTTTCCAGGCGACCTTTTCACGTGTCTCGTCGCTCAAGGAGCAGACTTCAGGAATTCAACAGCGACGCTGCTCGACTTGTATGGATAGTCGATCGCAAACATGACATTGTCTTCTCCAATGGCGCCGATAGCACGGATCCGTGCATCTGGTGAACACACGACGCTGGTCCTAAGGGAGATATGGCGCTGAAGTATTCAGACGGCAGAAGTTGCAGAGGCTGTTCCTTGAATGTCTTGTAGCGGGAGTTCAGCCGCCAAAGCTGAAACGGAAAGAACTCTCCCATGTGTCCCAGGATGAGCCGAAACCAGAACCATCGCCACCATGCCCGGCACTCCAAAGGCGCAAACCGCCAAGGAAGTTATAGCCGCTAACGGATGCTTACATTGCCCAACTCGCGGCAGTAACCTGAGTCCTTGATTGCGCCGAATAGCAGCTCAGCTTCGGCCTATGAGATGTTGTTCACGAACATCGTGCAGGTGTCCGCACGGCTCGCCACGCGCTTGCCACGCGTCAGCTTAGAAGCTCGTGCCGGATTATGATTGGGGACTTAGCGGGCTGCAATCGTCATCTTAGGGCAGGCATCAAGCGGGGCTAAGCAAGTGGTTGTGGTCTAACCGCGACGTGAAGGGAGAGTGCATTGTCTCCACAACCGACGAGTTGTCCGCTAGGCTACCGGAAGGTCGTTAAGTGAGCAGATAGAGGACTTTGGGGTCGGTGGCGATTGCTCTGCGGTTTATAGTTCTGCCGGCGGGGAAACAAGCGCCCGACCCTGGCTGAAAAGATGCTCAAAGTAAATGCAAGCAAACGTTCATCAGAAGTCTTTACACTATCCCGATTTTGATTGGATCTCGTCAAATGCATCTGGGCGGGAGCTATGCAATGTGTTCATCTGACACTGCCGCCTGCGAATGCGGAAAACTGCGCTGGCGCCAGTCTAGCTTCCTAAGAGCTGGCTTGGCTGGTTACTCTTACAGCAATCGGTGCAGGCGTTCTCACGCCTCTGCGGGGCACAAATGCAGAACTCTCCAAGTAGTGGCAGCAGCCTGTCTGGACGATGGTCTGGGTTTACCTTAGCGGTCTTACGGGCATCCTCTTGATTCAGGCATTCGCCCGGCACGCGTTCTTGCCACAGAATGCCGGTGCTGCGACGGGAGTTTTTTCGTTCCGTCATGGGTCGAGTATGTCCTGATTTCGCTTAGCGAATGCCTGGGCGCTTCTTCTGCAATGTATGGATTGGGGCCCAGACGCGCTTTGAAGAAATCAAATGAGGAACGAACGGCGTAGTCGGATACGACAGGATTGACGAGGTGACTGGACGGAACTCCAGAAGGAGACCACAACCCAACAGCTTGCAGGAGGCCGTCCCACGAAGACTTGTACAGCGGAATCTGGAAAAGCAAGCTGCTAAGGGCGGGTTCCAATTGTCACCAGATTGTCATTTCTGAGGTTGAAACATAGATAGGTCCGCAGAATCGGTGAGAATGTGAAGTGAAGGTTTGTATCGTGATGATGGATCAACAATCAGCGCTGAAGGGAATCGAACCTGACATGGAGCACCTGGCGAAGCTCGGGACGGTTCTTATTATTGAAGACGATCCCCGTATGCAAAAGGTTCTTCGAAGGATTTTTTGTGATGAGAACTACACTGTCGCCATCGCCGGCGACGGTCAAAATGGACTGGACCTTTTCCGTGCTGAACATCCATTGGCAGTGGTTCTTGACCTGATACTGCCGCGGATCTCCGGACGCGAGCTCTGCAAGACATTTAAGAACCTTTCCCCGGAAACGCCGATCGTCGTGCTGAGTGCAATCAGCGAAGTTGTGGACAAGGTGTTGCTTCTCGAACTGGGAGCGGATGATTATGTGACAAAGCCATTCAGTCCACGCGAACTGGTGGCACGCATTCAGTCAGCGATACGGAGACAGCGCCGGCCTCCGGTGTCGCCTCTCTTTCGCTTTGCTGATTGCGAAATTGACTTTAAAAGTATGAGTGCGTGGCGTAGCGGCGCTCCCGTTATCCTGACTGCCCACGAGTTCAAACTGCTAAAGTTCTTCACTGATAATTTGGGGCACGTACTTACGCGAGAGAGATTGCTGATTGAGGTTTGGGGATACAACTCCTATCCGACTACAAGGTCAGTCGACAATCAAATTCTCAAACTTCGTCAGAAACTAGAAACTGACCCGGGGAATCCAAAGCATCTTTTGACCATTTATGGAGCGGGATACAAGTTTGTCCCTTGAAATCTCCGTCGATCAATGATGGGGATGGTGAAGACGGAATGAAGACAAACGATCGCAGAGGGAAGCAGGGCATTCGGACGCAGGTCCTGCTAACCGTCGCAATGGCACTCGTTATTGCGATCGTTACGTGCGCCTGCCTGCTGCTCATTCGTAGTCGCTTGCGCGCACAGGTAACCATAGACCTGGCTCAAGACCTCACTCATTCAGTCACCGCGTTTCAAGATCTGCAGACTGAGAAGATCCATGCTCTGGAGCGGGAAAACTCTCTGCTCGCAGAACTCCCAACACTGAAGGCCCTGATGACAAGTGGTGATGCGCTTACCATTCAGGATGGGGCTGTCGACTTTTGGAAACTCAGTGGGAACGATTTGTTTGCCCTGACGTATCCGGATGGGCGAGAGATCGCTGCCTATACGAAAGGCGCCAGTGTTGAAACAGCCCGGCGCGCAGGCCTGAAAGCTCTGCTATCATCTTCCGGCAAGCACTACCTTATTGACGGGCAGGAACTTTACGTCTGCTCACTGCATCCGCTTTACTTCGGAACGGATCAATCCGGCACGCTGCTTGGTTACGTTGTGAGTGGCGTGTCGATTGGCCGTACAGTGCGCGAGATTAGTCGACCGAGCGGTGTCGAGGCTACATTTCTTACCGGCACCCACGTTGTGGCCAGCACGCTAGGCCTCGGCGAAGGAGGGGGCCTGTCGACAGAGCGGAGACTACTTTCCGGCACCTCCCAACTGCCGATTGCGATAGAGCTCGGAAACATCAGATTTCTTGCCGTAACCGTGGACCTCTCCACGATCTCCACCGCTCCGCTGAAGCTAGTTGTCTTGAAATCCTTCGCACCGGCGGAGCTTTCCATCAACCGAATCGATCGCACCGTCCTGGGCACCGGAGCCCTGGCACTGGTGTCTGGCACTGCTCTGATGATGACGCTTTCGCGTCTTGTGACTCGCCCACTTGAAGAACTTTCCAAAAGCGTTATCGCCTTTGGCGACGGCGATGCAGGTTACCGGATACCGAAATACGGCACGCAGGAGGTGAGACAGTTAAGCGCTGCCTTCGCTGATATGCGAGGCGAAATCCAGCAAAAGAATCGGACGTTGCTGGAGTCGGAAAGGTTAGCGACGATCGGACGCATGGCAAGCTCGGTCTCTCACGATCTCCGCCACTATCTGGCAGCCATTTATGCCAATGCCGAGTTTCTGGCATCGAGTCGACTCTCAGCGGCCGAAAGCCTCGAGATCTTTGCGGACATTCGCGCAGCCGTACATGGAACGACCGACCTGATCGAATCGCTCTTGATCTTCAGCCGGACCGGCGCCAGCGTGAGGAGAACGCCGGAGTTGATGGCAACACTGCTCGAACGCGCGGCGACTATCGTCCGAGCACATCCTGATGCGGAGCATATGCTGTTGGTTACGCATTATGGCGAGTTCCCGCAAACTGCTGTGCGCGCGGATGCGAAGCAGATCGAACGCGCAATCTGCAATCTTCTGCTCAACGCCTGTCAGGCCGTTCGGGCTGATGAAACGGCGCCTAAAGTCGAGATGACTCTTGAGGTCGAGCCCGACCATGTGATCGTCAACGTCAAGGATAATGGCGATGGTGTGTCCGAGAGTATTCGCGATACTCTTTTCGAGCCCTTTGTAAGCGAGGGCAAGCAGAAAGGAACGGGCCTCGGATTGACTCTCGCGCATTGCATTGCGGTTGAGCATGGCGGCGGCGTTGTCTTGCTCAAAAGCCGTCCTGGCGAAACGGTGTTCCAAATGAAAATCTCACGCGACCTACAGGAGCCCAGTCGACCGGATTCAAGTCAGGTGAAAGGTCCGGATCAGGTGAACGGATATGGGAAAGTTCCTCTTTAAGCTGATGCACCATCCGTTAAGGTTACTGCCAATTAAATGGCAGCTGCTGCCGGTACTGGCGCTATGTTTTGGATTGCCTTCTCGCCCGCTGATTGCCCAAGATCAAAATAGCCTGCAAGACCAGATCCAGCAGTTGAGCGAGGCGATGGCTCGGACACAGGCCCAGATGGAAGCATCGCAACGGCAACTCGACGAGATGCGCCGTCAACTCATTGCACTGCAGGATCGGATGGGGAAAGATGAATCAGGTGCCTCGACTTCGGCACCATCAAACCGGGACCCATCGTCCTCTTCCAGTGCCGCACAAGCCGCAGCAATGCAAAACGAGATCAACGCGATGCGGGAGGAGCAGGACCTGCAGGAGTCCCAGATCGCCACTCAGGCACAGGCAAAAGTAGAGAGCGGTTCGAAGTACCCGGTCAAGATTAGCGGCTTGTTGCTACTGAATGGATTCGTGAATACACGAGAAGTCCTTCCTGCGCCGACTCCAACAATCGCGCTGCCGGGAGCGGGTAGTACCGGGGCGTCAGTGGAGCAGTCTGTGCTTGGCCTCGATGCGCAAGGGCCCCATATCTTTCGCGCGGGCAGCTATGCTGATGTGAGGATCGATTTCAATGGCAGTACGCAGTCGGGCAGTTCAGGCACAAGCAGCACCTCTTACGCCTACAGCAATGTTGGGCTGCTCCGCCTCCGTACTGCTCACGCGGGTCTAAAGTGGAAGAGCTCGGAGTTGAATTTTTCTTTAGATCGTCCCATCTTTAGCACAGATGCACCTACTTCGCTGACCGCTGTCGCTGTGCCGGCACTTGCCTGGTCTGGAAACTTATGGACCTGGAATGCTCAAGTGGTCGCGTCGCACGACTTGGGATTTCTCGGGACGAGCCATCTTCGGCTCCAGGGTGCAATCATCGACGTCGGTGATGCGCCAGTATCAACTGCAGCAAATTCCGCAGCAGTGACCGGAACACTGGCCACGACTGCCGAACAGAGTCGCTGGCCCGGAGAGGAAGTTCATATCGCTCTGCTCGGTTCAAAGCTGGACGAGGGAAATCATCTTGGTTTTGGCGGATACTTTGCTCCCCACCTCAGTCCCTTTGGCAGTCGTTTTGATGCGTGGGCAGCTACGTTGGATAGCAGGGTCATGCTGCCCGCCCGGTTGCAGCTTACTGGCAGCTTCTACCGAGGCCTGGCTCTCGGCGGCCTGGGAGGCGGAGGCTACAAAGACTACGTTGTTGCCGCCAACAAGAGTTCTGGTGGTTATTTTTTTCGGCCTCTTGATGACGTTGGAGGATGGGCGCAACTCAAAGAGAAGCTCGGCGAACCTGTGGAACTCAACGTTGCGTTTGGATTAGACAATGTCTTCGCTCGTGAATTGTTTCCCTATCAGGTGGCAGGCGGAACACTATTGCAAAATCTAGCCCGTAACCGCACGTATACAGCCAATGTCATTTACAGTCCGCGTACATATGTATTGTTTTCTCTCGAGTATCGCTATCTTGCAAGCTCACCTATCAACGGCGATTCCGCAGGAAGCAGTGTCATCGGCCTGGGAGCGGGATACAAATTCTAATGACCGCTAAGTCCTTCCTGAAGAAAATTGTGCGATGCGTCGTATTTTTAACCAGCGTCTTGTTTGCACAAGATCGGAAATTGTCGGAACACGGTTCGGAACTCCGCATACGGCTTCTTTCATCCCAGCCATGGAGACATCGCGCCGCACCTGCAGTCATCTGGATTGAGCCGGTCGATGGAAAACCCAACCTTGCGTTTTCTCCTCATGGGCCTTATACACTGCTGCAAAGAGATCGTACATTTATCCCGCACCTTCAGATTGTTCCGGTCGGAGCTGCTGTTCAATTTCCCAATGCGGATCCGTACTTCCACAATGTGTTCTCGCTGTTCGATGGTAAGCGCTTTGATCTTGGCCTCTACGAAACAGGCTCAAGCAAATCCGTTCTCTTCTCCAGAGAAGGCATCTCATATATCTTCTGTAATATTCATCCTCAGATGAGCGCCGTCATCCTTGCGCTCTCGACACCTCTCTATGCTGTCGCTGACGCGAACGATAGCTTTGTGCTCGGCAATATACCGCCCGCCGACTACAAAATGAACTTGTGGATAGAGGGAGTTCCTCAGACCACGCTCGACAGTTTGAGCCGCATCGTTCATATCACTTCACAGCCCTTAGATCTGGGCTCATTAAAGGTCGATTGGCTTTCGAGCGGTCCTTTGTCCCATACGAACGAGTTTGGGAAGACATACGACCCAACAATCGCTTCCCCCTACACTCCCTAGCGAGCAAAGCGTTGGACCCGCTCAGTGATCTGTTCTGCTCAGATCGCGGGCGAGCAAATGAAAAACACCTTCAATACGTTTCGACTGGGCGTAGGGGCTTCTAGCACTGATCCAGTGTCCTGCGCATTTGTCTCGATGCTGGCGAAGCAGGTGAAACAGTTACAACCACAAGACAATTTGCTGACAATTCCATTCGACCGTGCAGGCACCGTTGTAGGAGCAGGCAGATTGCAACTCGTAGCAGTTGTCGCAAGCGATCACCTTGCTAAACAAAGGAGCTCCAACATGCCTATTCGTTCGAAACTTTTCGTTTCCTCCGCCGCTCTAGCCGCGCTGACACTTTCGACCGTAGCTTTTGCACAATACAAAGTCACTCCACTCGTTTCAAATCAGGACGACACTGCTCGTGTCATCGATCCCTTGCTCGTCAATGCCTGGGGACTTTCTTATGCGCCGGGGGGCGCGTACTGGATCAGTGATGCAAATTCCGGATGGTCAACGCTCTATCAAGGGAATGGCACGAAGGAATCTCTGGATGTCTTGATCCCCACTGCAGGAGAAGATGGCCCCGGTTCCCCAACCGGTACTGTGTTTAACGGTTCATCAGACTTCAAGATCAAAGGCTCGCCGGCGGCATTCGTATTCGACACTTTGGACGGCACGATCAGTGGCTGGGCACCGAGCGTCAACCTCAATGCAGCCATTGTTGCAGTGTCCACTCCAGGTGCCGTCTACACCGGCCTCGCTATCACGACTAAGCCGTCCGACAACTTCATCTTCGCTGCCGACAGCAAGAACAATAAGGTTGATGTTTACAATGGCAGCTTCAAACTGGTCAATTCCTTCACTGACCCTTCACTTCCAGCTGGATTCACTCCTTTCGGCATTCAGGATTTTGGCGGCCTCGTTTACGTAGCCTTCGCAGCCACTTCAGGGGCTTCCGGCGGGTACGTGGATATTTTCAGCGAAGAAGGAGTCCTTCTGAAGAAACTGATTAGCGGCAAACCGTTGAATCAGCCCTGGGGTTTTGCTATCGCGCCCAAGAACTTCGGGCCATTCAGCAATACGCTCCTGGTAACAAACAACACGAACAGCGGCACGATCAACTCCTTCAACGCTCTGACTGGTCAGTTCGTTGGTACACTGACGGACGCCCAGGGCGAACCTATTCATATCGACCAGCTTTGGGGCATCGAATTTGGAGATGGAACGGGAAAGAATGGCGCCACCAATCAGCTCTTCTTCACTGCTGGTCCGGACAACAACACCGCAGGTCTCTTTGGGGTGATTAATTTCATCAAATAACCTAGGTCGGAAGTTGAAGTGCCAGTGGATGCTCTGGTCATACACAGCATCCATTGGCAACTGAGCAGTCGCGTAATGTGGTTTCGCGATTCCTATGCCTTTAGAAAGGATACTGCTTCCATCGCTCTGCTAGTGTGCACATTCTTCTGGAAGTGGTTCGCACGGAACCCGTTTGTGGGTTCTCCGCCATTAGCATGATGAGCCCGAGATCGCCTGAGATCGCATATGGATCAAACCACTCAGGCTGCCTCATTCCGGGTCTGAATGCGTTTGTGAACCCGTACCTTGTAAAGCTTTGTGGGTAATGCTCTCGGATGATCTTGAGAGCAACGATCAACTCTTTCGATAAGAGCCCGAGAGAGCCACCTGCTGCATGAGGAGCGATGGTTCCGTTCCACACGCTGAGTGCAGGTGGCGCAGCCCCTGCTTGATATGCGCCGCCCGCGCTATCGCTCGCGGAGAAGCCCGAAAGTCTCTCGTCTACCCAAGAGGAGCGGGCGTGCTGCAACATGCATCATATCTTGTGTGCATGAATAGCAGAGACCGAATTCTTAAAGTAGTTGGCAAAGTTGTCGTGCACGCTGCGCACGTCTGCCCAGATGTGTAGATACTGGTGAATGAACAAGGCTCCATAGTGGAGATGAAACGCATGCCGCCACAATCGAAGATGTTTTGCCGAATAACGTCCCAACTTTTGTCGGGATCGGATGAGCTGGAGAACCTACTGCAAGCAAATACATCAAGAGGCATTCTAAGCAGGTATCCCATCGCTCCTGAAGAAAGCTGGTCTGTGGATGCCAACCATATGAAGGGTGGGCGAGCCAGTCGATGACTTATCAACGTCGCTTTCCAAGATCCACGGCCAATCCACGCTACTGTAAAGCTCCTTGCCTAAGCCTCAGCTTTCTTGAATTTAGGAATAGGGCGGCATGGATTGCACCTGCGAAAAGAATGGCCGTATCCATGGATGAGTACTTGGAGTTGAGGGCAGCCGTACCTAAACTTACATCAAGGTAGTGCGGGGAAGAAGCCACGCTTGTGCTGGGCACGCGTCAGCAAAAAGTTAAGAGCGGTTAAGAGGCGCTCATCGCATCGTGAAGGATTGATGTAGTTGTGCTGAGCGGCAACGCAGAGTGCGCTTAGAGCAAACCCTGTAGCAGCTATAGAGCTTACCGAGGCCGTCCTCCCAGCCGTCCCTATAACCCGCACCTGATCGGGGATAAGGACGCTTTCGGGGTGACTAAAACTAACAAGCATTGCCCCCGCGGTAACGAAGTTCTTCAAGTAAAATCCACGCAGAATGGTCTAGGTTTGCTTGGTTGATATTTTACAGCTCACATGGGCGTGTAGCCATGCAGTGCTCTTCCTCGGCTGATTAATTCAGCATCGACTGCGGTTAAGGTGAGTGCGTCGTCCGAGATTACAGAAGCAGGAACGGCTGCGAGCCCTTTCGGGGTTTTTTTCGGGTCATCCGCCTATGCTATGCATGATTGGCTGTGCGCGATTGACCCTTTTAGGCGAGTTTGTATATTTTGGGATTGAAGGACCATTGAACTTCCATCAGCAGCATACAAGAGACAGTTGAGACAAGGTTTAGCGCGCCGTGAACTCCTGCCGATCCTGCGCTTGGGCTGCCGCCCACTCTGCTTTTTAGATATTCTTCCTACTGCCGCCGAAACCAAGGTTGCTTATCTCCCTTAACGACCACGCCCCGGCTCGTCCGGGTCACTAATCAAGCCGACCGATATGGTTCATTTAACATTGGCAGAACTAGGCGTAAAGCTAGCGACTATGTCCTACATGTCGAGCTTAGTGATTCAATCGGTGTCGTTGCACCACTCGTCGGAAAACAGCCGGCTGATTGTCATATGTCGATATCTCGGGTGGAGCGCACCCCGCCTTCATCCGCAAAGAAGGGCCGCTTTTTGGGGGTGGGCTGATCGGAATATAGAGCAGATCAGTCCTAGTTTGCTCTATAGAATCGCTAGCGAGCGTGGCTATCAAACCGGATAATTAGCATCCGGCATCACAGTGAGTCGAGGTTGTTCTATGACCAATCGCTCACTTCTATTTGGTGCTGTTTCCTGCACAGCCGCTTGGGGCCTCCCGATCTACTCATTTCTGATGTGATGATGCCCGGTATTAATGGCATTGACTTGGCCGTCCCGATCAAAGAGCGCCGTCCGCGTTGTAAAAACCCGCTCTTTTCAGGGCAAGCTTCCACTCTCGTTTTACGAGATAGCGCGAGGACGCGGCCCTGAGTTTTCACTTCTTCAGGAGCCTATTCATCCACGAGACCTGATACGCCACGTCGGGGCAATTGCTGCCCCCGTTACAAGCTTCCTCCGAGCTACTACTGCGGTTGAATACGCCGGCGTGAACTGTCGATCGCCGTGCTCTTCCAGTCACACAATAATTGATGACCAGAGGGCATGGATGTAATGGTGGTTAGTATCTGCCTTTTAGACAAGCAAAAGAGATTCTTCAGCTTCATCGAGCGTTCGATGGTCGCTGTCTGTTCGACCACGCGGCGTCGCAGAATCACAGCCCACGCACTTAAACATAGGGCAATCAGTCCTAGTCCGCTTAGCACCTGGATAAGATGGCGTACTGTCCACCAGGAAGGCTGCGAAAGTAATTGAGCATCACCCGCGTTGCGCATCTGCAAGCTGAACAGATAAGGCGCGCGCCAGGGACCGCCGGGTTGAATTCTGCAGACGCCGACAATCTGTATCGGCTTCCCAATGAGGAATCCCGTAGAGTGCTTTTGCTCTCCAGGTAGCTATTCACCAGATAGCCATCTACCTCGACGACCAGCGTGTCTTTGTGCGAATCATGTAGTTCAGAAACTAGATTGCCCGACATCAGGACCAGGTTATCGCTGTAATTACCGCTCAGCGCCTCTTGGTAATTTACTGGATGCGGCACGACCTTTCCCGTTTCTCCAGTGCTGACGATCGAGGCATGGAGAAGACTCGGCGCGTAATCGCGATCACTTGCAAACCCGTAAACATCCACAACATCGCCGACGGATAGAGGCCTGGTCTGGCGTGTCTGCGCATAGATGCTTTTTCCATTGTTCTCGACTACAGCCGCATCTCCGGGCTTGTAGTAGGTGAGTACGCCGCGCACACGCACGCGCTGGGAATGGTTTGTGAAATCTCTTGTCTGAAAGACATTATCGATATCAGTCACGGGCAACTTAATGACGTTGACTGAAGGGCGACGGAGGATTCGGATCCGCTCCGCTGCACTCGAGTACACGATAAGACCTGTCAGCTGATTTTTCGCATCGAATGCTCCACCCACTACTCCTGTTACTTCGATCTCGGAATCGAGCAACGCCTCAGGACGAAACGTCTCTGACGAAGCCAGGTACACCTGTACTTCTCCTTCAGCCATGGCGACATCCAGGTGGTCGCGCGTGGCGCTTTCATGCTGTTCCACATCGGCAGCCAGAACCTTGCCACGGATCGTCACGAATCGACAATCGCCAACACCCGATATTAGCTGCGCGTAATCATAGGAGGGAGCTATGAAGGTCTGTCCGCGGCCAAGTACGCGGATATCCGGATACAAGGCTACTTCAGTGCGATAGCTCGATGAGGGACGGCCAGTGATCTCAACCAGGTCGCCACTCTTGATGGGGTAATCTTTGTCTGTTTCGATGTACACGCCGCCGGTTGCATCCTGCACAAAAAGCACCCCGTCGGCCGGATCGTAGTACGAGACTGTCGCTTTCAACCGCACGCTGGCACTTGCGGCGAGGCTGGGGGCAAGATCATGGACTCGCCCGGCTCCTGTGACGACCAGTCCAGTTGTTGCTGGCTCCCCTTGTGCGAAGGCAGCACCTAATCCGGGTAAGAACGCCGACACCACGAAAAGCAGCACCCCGATCGTCTGAGCAAGGAGGGTGCCTGGTAAAGAGCAGGCAGAGCTGTGGTGCCGATAAGATAACTTGAGCCCTTTCCTCTCCGAACCCAAGGGTGCCTCTTATGAGAGCAATGATCGAACCAGTCTTATCAACCATTCGCCGACGATTGCGATGCAGTTTCCGGACGGATTCGCTGTGACAGGAGCAGCGTGATGAACTTAACGCGACTGAAGCAGTGTGAGAATGACTCATTCGGGCCATCTTTCTGTTGTAAGACACGATGAAGCCGGCTGCATTCATTCCTCACCAAGCCTGCATGCAAATGTTTCAAAGGCCGCATTTAAGTTGTTGTAGACGGCTTGTGCTCTGCGCAGTGGAAGATGACAAACGTCATGTCGTTTTCCTGACATCCGACACTGCCTTCTACCCGGAACTATGTTGATACTGGTTCTCGTTGGACAACTGAATTGACTAGGAGCAAGTGATGAGCCCTGTCGTCGAACCTGATGTCACCGCCGGTACGCTGGAGAGTCAGAAGCCGCTTGAAGATGTGGCGGAACTGATCCGGGTCAACAAACGCTACAGCAACGGTGTCGTCGCTCTTGATGGGTTTTCTCTCACGCTTCGACGAGGAGAAGTGGTTGCGCTGCTTGGACCGAACGGCGCAGGAAAATCGACAGCCATCAAGTTGCTTATGGGACTCAGTTCGCCGAGCAGCGGCACGGTGCGCGTCTTTGCTGCTGATCCCCGGGAAGCGAGTGCGCGGCTGCGAACCGGCGTGATGCTGCAGGTAGGAAAAGCTGCGGAGATGTTGCGGGTACGCGAAGAGATTCAGCTGTTCCGAGGCTATTATCCACGGCCGATGAGTTATGCAGACATCGTCAAAGCAGCCGGCATTGAGGGGATTGAAGAACGGATGTTCGGACACCTTTCTGGTGGCCAGAAGCAGCGTGCTTTGTTTGCTCTTGCCATCGCGGGCGATCCCGACCTGATCTTCCTTGACGAGCCGACGGTCGGCCTTGACATTGAAGCGCGCCGCGGTTTGTGGGCACAGATCCGCGTGCTTGCCGCTAGGGGAAAGACTGTTCTGCTCACAACCCACTACCTCGAAGAAGCTGATGCACTTGCGGATCGTATCGTCGTCATCAATAAGGGATCGGTTGTCTGCTCCGGCACCCCAGCCGAAGTGAAGTCTCTCGGGGCCGCGGCATCGGGAACAATTGCAAGCCGCACTCTCAAATTGATCCGCTGCGTAACCATGCTTCCCGAGTCAACCATCCTTGCAATTCCGGGGGTAACGGGTTCGCAACTTACAAGTGGTCGGACGACGATCAGCAGTACCCAACCGGAATCAACACTGCGCGAACTCCTGGCGCTCGACCAGACACTTCATTCGCTCGAAGTTGAAAGTCCAGGCCTGGAAGACGCTTTCCTGTCGCTCACTGCTCACTGACAATAACGCTGTCTTAATGCACAACGATTGAAGGAGTAGCCATGTCCACAGCAACCATCAGCCTACCGGCCGAAACAACCGGCGAGACATTTATGCGCTATCTGCGCATCTTTACGCGCGAAGCCCGATACGAGTTTCTGCGATTGCTGCGCACCCGAAGTTTTTCTTTGTCAGTGATCGGATTTCCGATTATCTTCTATCTTTTCTTTGGCCTGATCATGAATCATGGTCAGCAAATCGGCAGTATGTCCGTCGCTAAATACATGCTTGCTGGCTATGCAGTCTTTGGGATGGTAGGCGCAGCACTCTTCGGCATCGGGGTTGGCCTGGCGAGTGAACTTGCGGCCGGGTGGCTTGAACTGAAGCGCGCGAGCCCGATGCCGCCTATGGCCTACCTGCTGGCCAAGTGTTGCTCTGCGATTGCTTTCGGCATTGTGATTGTGAGCATACTGACGCTGCTCGGCATGACCATCGGCCACGTGTCGATGACTCTGCCGGAATATGCCCGCATGATCGGCCTGACGGTCGCGGGTGTGCTTCCATTCGCCTGCATGGGCATGGCGTTGGCTCTATTCGTGCCTTTCAGTTCCGCGGCCGGCATAGCAAACATGATTTACCTGCCAATGAGCTTTTGCGGAGGACTGTGGGTGCCGATCATGTTCCTGCCACACCTTCTACAAAAATTCGCTGTCTTACTGCCGACTTACCATCTCGGACAACTAATGCTCGCCTCCTTCGGTTATGCGAGCAGCGGCACTCTGCTCAATCACTGGCTTGGGCTGACGGGCTTCACTCTACTGATGCTGGGAGTTGCAGCGTTCGGCTTCCGTCGTCTCGAACATAATTCCTGATGAGCTACACTGCACTGGAAGATTCCATGGGGAACGCAGAGTCCATCTCGTCAAAAAACCATCGAAACTGGGCGTGGGTGTGGCTTGCCTATACCGGCTTCCTTTTCATTGATCCTATTCTTGAACCCACCCGGAACCTGTGGCTCGGCACTATCGCAGTCTTCGTAGTATTTCTCGCTATCTATTTTCGCTACGTATTCGCATGCGACGAAGGCAGGCCTGTTCGCTACGGCATGATCGGCGCCACGTTTGTCCTTGGTCTGATGACCTTTCCCTGGAACCAGGGCGCTTCGACTTTGTTCGTCTATACGGCTGCCTTTCTCCCTTTCAGTATTCAATCTACCAAGCGCGTGCTGTGGCTCTTCGGCACGGAATGCATGCTGATTTTGTTAGAGGCTTTCATTTTCAACCTTCAACCCAAACAAAGCCCTTTCCATCCCGGATGGCCAAATGCCTTCATTGCTATCTTCCTTGTCCTTGTTATTGGAGGCGGCAACATACTTTTTGCGCAGCAGAAGCGAGCCGACAACAAACTGCGAGCAGTACTTGAAGAGAATGTGACACTTGCAGCAGTTGCTGAACGAGAGCGGATCGCTCGTGACCTGCACGATGTTCTGGGACATACACTTTCTGTGATCGTTCTGAAGGCCGAATTAGCCGGGCGACTTATCGCAATCGACTCTACGAGAGCCACCGGGGAGATAGCCGATGTCGAACGCACTGCGAGAACCGCACTCGCTGAAGTTCGAGAAGCTATTGGTGGTTATCGTGCGCGTGGTCTTGCAGCGGAGATCGAAGCTGCGCGTCTCACCTTCGATGCCGCAGGCGTAACACTGGTAGCAGAACATGCGCCCGACAACGGCGCAGGGCTTAGTCCGCAGGAAGAGACGGCACTGGCACTTGTGCTTCGCGAAGCCGTTACCAATATAGTGCGGCATGCGCGCGCGACTACGTGCCGCTTGCGATTTAATACGGAGGCCGGGACCAGGCGGCTGATCGTCGAAGATGATGGCGAGCACGTCGTCGTCCGGGAAGGGAATGGCGTGCGCGGTATGCGCGAGCGCATCGAATCACTTGGCGGACACTTCTCCCTGGAGCGCGGAGCCACGCAAGATGTCGGAACGCGGCTTACCTTCGATCTTCCGGTTCGCGGGTCAGGCACGCCGTGAGGTTAAAGGTAAATCCTATCCGGGTTCTTCTGGCTGAAGATCAGACGATGCTGCGTGGAGCTCTCGCCGCGTTGCTTGAGCTCGAACCGGACATCACAGTGTTGGCCCAGGCAAAGGACGGCAGCGAAGCACTCAGGCTTGCACGGCAACACATGCCAGATGTTCTTGTCACCGATATCGAGATGCCGGAACGGACGGGGCTTGAACTCGCGGCCGACCTGAAACTTGCAAGTTTGCACATCCGCGTCATCATCCTCACCACGTTCTCGCGGGCCGGTTATCTCCGCCGCGCACTCGACGCCGGCGCTCGCGGTTATCTGTTGAAGGAACGTCCGGCAAGTGAGCTAGCGGAAGCCATTCGTCGTGTGCACAAGGGTTTTCGTGCCATTGATCCCGCTCTTGCCAGCGAAGCCTGGAGCGCGGATGAAGATCCATTGTCTGAACGCGAACGCCAGATTCTCAAACGGGCAGGGGATGGACGCTCCTCGGCCGAGATCGCCGCCGAGCTTCATCTTTCAGATGGAACCGTGCGCAATTACCTGTCCGAAACAATCGCCAAACTGGGCGCTACAAATCGCGTGGACGCTGCTCGCATTGCCCGCAGCCGGGGATGGCTCTAGCCAAATTGTTTCGGCGTCCGGCAGCGTCTCCGCAGGATCTGCCCCAACTTGAGATCCAGGCTTCACAATCTTTGTAGCTTGGTTGCGCGACGCCATGCCTTGCGGATTGTCTACAAGTCTGGATAAGCCGATGCTTCCGCGCAACATGCTTTTTCTCCCCCCGTACCATAGCTGCGGCAACCGTAGCCATCACGTGACTTATCCGTTGCGCGACCGAAGATTCCGGGCTGGCGGATCACGAATCCGGAACGACTTCCGGCCGCTCTCCAGGACGCAAATGCAACCGGATGAACCTCAAAGCCTGCCCCCTTGACAGAGGTCTGATCCCGGTTTCATCATGGAACGCCTTTGATGGGATCGTCTCCATCATTGCCAGGTACCGAGGAACATTCCTCACCCCGATGGAGTTTCCTGATCGAGATTCGATCAAGATTTACATCCCGCAGACGGGTAAGCATGCAAGCAGGCATTGCACTCTTCCTGCTCTTCTTCGTTTCAGGCCGCTTCGCTGCGGCACAGTGGACTGCTGCCGACGCTCAATCGGCCTTCAGTGACTACAACGACGCCTTCTATTTCAATCCTGCCGGCGGCAACAACTACGACTACCGCCTGTCGCAGGACTCTACCTCGACCTCCGGCTTCTGGAATGGTGCTGAGCAGATTGAACTCGCCATCGATGCTTATAACGAAAACCCTACTGCGGCGAACCAAACCATCATCAACAAGCTCTGCAACGGATTTACAGCTGAGTTCACTACTGACTGGTCCTCCGACAGCTATGACGACGACCTGATGTGGGCAACGATCGCCTTCTCCCGCGCCGCCAAAGCTACTGGCAACTCCGCGTGGCTCGCCGAAGCTGAAACCAACTTCGCTGTAGTCTGGAGCCGCGGGTATGACATCACCTTTGGCAGCGGCATATGGTGGAATGCGGCTGCAGAGACTACTTCGAACGGCTACAAGAACTCGCCCGCGAACTGGACCTTTGTGATAGCAGGCAATCTGCTTTATCAAGCTACCGGCGACTCCACCTATAAGAGCGAGGCGGCAACAATCTTTAGCTGGGCTTATGCGAATCTGTACGTTCCGTCTACCGGCGAGGTTTATGACGGTATCAGTGGCAGCGGGATTCAAAATGCGAATTATTCCTATAACTACGGTATTGCCGTTGGAGCTGAGACCTTCGAGAATCATCCTGCTGATGCGACAAACATTGCTGATTATCTGATCAATAATCTTTCCGGAGGAACTGTCGGTGGTTATAACATCCTGCCCAACTATGGCCAGGGTGGAACGGACGGCGGCGGTTTTAACGGCATCACCTTGCGGTGGATCGGATACGCATTGAGCCAGGGAGCGTTGAGCAACCCGGCTATCTTATCGTGGGCGCAGACAAATGTCGGACTCGCCTGGGCAGTACGTAACAGCTCTGGACTTTCATGGAACGACTGGTTCGCATTTACACTGGCGGGAGGGCTCTACAGCTGGGATTGCGCCGATACTCTTGCTGGCATGCTCGACATTCCGCCGCCGTCGGCTGCAGCGACTGGCTTCAGCCTGGCAGCGTCTTCATCCAGCGGACCCATAAATGCGGGGAGCAGCAGCACCAGTACAATTACCGTAACTTCCGTCACCGGTTTCAATGGGACAGTCGCCCTGACTACTACTGTTATCGGCGCGGCAACAGGCGTTACTGCTTCTCTCAGTAAAAATGCAGTTACTGGACTGGCCAGCGTCCAGTTAACTATAGACACGGCTTCGTCAACTCAGGGCGGCAATTACCTGGTGGCTGTCACCGGGACAAGCGGCGGAGTTTCGCAGACCGTTTATGTGGAGGTGGGACTTCCTTTCTTCGCGCTTTCAATCACACCATCCTCGCTTAGTCTCGATGAGAGTGCCGCCGCCATTGCGCGGATTGTCATTACTCCACTCAACGGATTTCATGACAAGGTTCAATTCTCAGTCATGTCGGGTTTGCCTGACGGCGTTCATGCCTTGTTTCAACCAGACAACGCCCGATCTTCCACCAGGCTTGCCCTGATTGCGGACGATAAAGCTTTCACCACCCCAAGTACACCGCTTTCGATTTTTGCAACTGCCAGCAATTACAGCCAGAGCATCTCTTCGAATCTTTCGCTC
The DNA here is from genome assembly GCA_963692885.1 of Acidobacteriaceae bacterium. Lineage (GTDB taxonomy): Bacteria > Acidobacteriota > Terriglobia > Terriglobales > Acidobacteriaceae. The sequence continues at coordinate 2,577,721 of OY843586.1, read as the reverse complement.
AGCGAGGCGAACCGGCGCTTCGGTTCTGGTGTGCCGGTCGACCTTTCTTCGGTGTGGAATGCAACCGGAATTTACCCAGCGGGAGAGAGTTATTCGACTGGTGGCCTCGACGACCTCGGTTATTCCTATGCGTCAAATCTGCTGGGCCCGGCGCGCGTCCTTGATGGTGTTGGCTTCCAGTTTGGTCCCGTTGGTAGGCCGGACGCTGTCTGTGCCGCCGGCCGGACGATCTCGCTTCCTGCCGGCAGGTTTCACGCTCTCCAGTTGTTATGAACGGGCCTGGGTGGTGGGCAATCCGCGCAACCGCTCATCGTCACTCACACCGATGGTTCCACCTCGCAATTTTCACAAAGCTTCAGTGACTGGTTCACGCCCTCGTTCAACCCCAATGAATCGGAGGCCGCTGCCATGTCGTATCGCAATGCGGCGGATGGGAGTAAAGACAACGCGCAATTCAATCTCTACTCCTACACTCTGCTGCTTGATAGCAACAAGTCTGTGCGTAGTCTCACTCTGCCCTCAAACCGCGACGTGATGTTACTCGCTGCTACCTTGACCCGTCAACATCTCGGACAACCGGTCAATCTTGCTGCCGCCTTCGACGCGGTCGGCATCTATACCAGTGGCTCTACGTTCAGCGCTGATGGCGGCATTGATGGGGGAGGGACCGCCTACTCTGCAAACCTTCTTGGCAACGTTTTCGCCGCGTCTCCGCTGGTTGTTAACGGCAACGAATTTACACTCGGGGGCCCCACACCAGCAACGTTGTTTATGGAGCACGCACGTCCATCCCACTGCCCGTAGGGCGCTTCAGCAAACTCCACATGCTTGGGACTGGCGTCGATGGAGCACAGATTGCACAGACCGTCACAATGCATTATGCCGACGGTACGGTCGGCACGTTTACACAGAGTTTCAGCGACTGGTTTTCTCTCCAATACTTCCCGCGTGAGGCAAAGGGTGTGCAGATGGCCTATCGCCAGACGTATAACGGAAGCGAGGGCAGTGGACCTCTTAACCTGTACGAGTACACTTTTCCCATCGCTCCGGGCAAGACTGTGGAGAGCGTGACTCTTCCAGATAATCGTCATGTGGTCGTCGTTGCGATCACATTAGACGGCGACTGGCGTTAGCCTCTAGGAGACCCGCTCGTCCTGCAGTAGAAAGGAGAAGCGGGTCAGGAAGCGAGCGGGTTTTTACATCATGATGCTCATACCTTGACAATCAAGATGTGGGCATCATGATGCTCAGGCGGGCGTCCTGCATCCGTCGGTCGAAGAACAAGCAGGCGGGGTGAAAACTTCTCTCCTGGCGGCGTCCTTAACAACCCAACGAACAACATATCCATAGCATGATTCATCGCCCGCTTCTCTGCCGGCACGTGGTTGTCATGTTTACGTATGTTGCGGACACTGTAAATACCCGATGAACCTATTGCTTTGTTAATGGACAAACATCTCTGAATCTCGGCTTCACAATGGACGTTCTTACGTTCAACTCTATCGATGATAAGGAGACCCCGTGACGTCATTCGGCAGGCCTTCGGGTTTTCTACTCAACACTTTTCTACATAGATAAGCACAACAAATAGCCACAATAACAGATGCACCTATCCACGCATCATGCCAACCGAATAAAGCTGATAGCTGATTGCGCCAAGACATACAGTAGCTTGTTCCTGCGATGAATATTGTCGCGCACATGCCCACTATTCGGAATCGACGTGTTGCTCCTCCTATGACACTTGCGAATCCAAACGAGAGAGACGCAAATAACCCTGTAAGCAGGGGAATGATAATCAACCGATCTTGTAGGTCTAGGCTCATCGTCTGCAGGCAACCAACGCTCCGTACACTACAGTTAAGGTGTCAACGCCAAATTTAGCAAGTCCCACATAAGATGCCGCCTCAGCAGCAGTAGTTAGTGTTGTTGCGGTTCCTCCGAACGATGCGATACTAGCTTCACCACTTAGAGATACGATGCCGCCACCTTGTATGGCCGCTGTACGTACGGGCCTCACCGCATTTTCAAACAGGTGATCACGGCACTCTCAGGACGCGAGAGATTGTGAGACACGTAAGATTGAAAAAAACTCAGAGGTCTAGCAGTCATCTTGAACTCTTAGTTCTATACAGACGGCTGAGTGACTGTCCCTGTTCCGTCCAACCCTTACAGCTGCGGATACGATCTGCCGCGTATATTCCACCTGATCGTCATCGAACACCATGGCGAACAGTGGTGTCGTCTTTGGGAGATGACTGGTGAGTTCAAGAAAGTCTTGAAGGGTGATGCATTCCGACGCGAAGGTGGATGGAGCCATTAGATCCAGCGGAACTTCCAATTGTTCTCTTTTTTCAAACATCGGTGTCTCCTCTTTTTTTGGGCGTGGAACGTTCACCGAACATAAGCAATCCCCGGGAAGGGACTGTCAGTACTGCCGCAAGGCTCTACTAAAAGCTTATGACTTTCTGTACTTAAGTGAACACCAGAAGTTTCTTCAAGCGAACGGAGCCTTTCGACGAGCCGTTGATCATCAGGCCGTCGTGACGTGTTCTTGTCCAAGGATCTTCACCATTCAATTGGGCGGACACCCATTTGTTGCCTATACGCAAGAGGATTGTCTTAAAGCTCACATTTGTTGGGTAAATTGGGGATTTCAATTCAATTCACAATTGGACGTAAATCCAGAACGCTATCATTCCAATATTTCTCTTACGCAACAGCTCTTGTGTTTTTGCACGGATTTGGGCCCATCCTCCCTAGTCTCCGGGTCAGCGCACCTTTGCGCTGAACAGGAGATTTTCCCATGAAGAGATATGCCGCCCGTCCCCTTACCCTTGCGTTGAGCCTCGTTTTACTGGCAATGCCTCTCGGCAGGTCAGCCTTCGCCCAGACCACCACAAACCCGGCAGTAACCGGGACTGATCCAGAACCGCAGGGTGACATCGTAAAAACTGTTCTCGCTATCCTGCATAAGGCATAAGATAAGTTGCAGATCTTGAGACTAAGCGGCCGCTACAAAGGGGAGATAGGTGCATCTGACGGGCATTGATTTCCTGCTTTGGGCGGCCGGTCTGGTCGAGCATCTCGTGCTGCTGGGCGTCTTGCTCGCGCGCCGGCGGATGCAGGCCTTTCCAGTGTTTGCCGCGCTTATTACAACGAATATCAGCAGGACGCTTGCCCTTTGCCTGATGGTCCTTGACCATTGCACCAAGCATCATTACCTTGTGGCGTATTCCTGGTTCGCGACCCTCGACCTGGCGCTGCAGCTCGGCGTGGTCTACGAGATGGCTTCGCATGTGTTCCGGCCTATGGGCCATTGGGCGCCGGACGTGCGCAGCAGCTTCCTGGGAATGACCGTTATCAGCTTCGCGATTGCGGCAGGACTGACCTACCTCCCAAGCAGGCCTCCCTCCAACGCATGGCTGCAGTCGCAGCTGATCCGGGGGAACTTTTTTTCGGCGACCCTTATGGCTGAGCTGTTCCTTGGCATGGTCGTCCTGTCCATTACGGTAGGACTGCCATGGAAAACTCACGCGGCCAGGATTGCCCAGGGATTCGGCTTCTATTCTCTTGTTTGCATTTTGACTGAGGCGGCGCATACCTTCCTCGGGATGGATCACGATGCCAGGGTGTCCTCGACGGTCTCTTACTTTCGAAATGTCAGCTACCTTTTAACCGTCGGGTACTGGACTGTGACGCTGTGGGTCCAGGCTCCCGCGCCCCGGGAGCTTCCCGACGAAATGCGGGCACAGCTCTTTGTTCTGCATCGCCGTCTGGAAAGTGATTTAGGGCGGCTCAAAGCCTGGAGGCGACAGTGAATCATCAGGCCGTTTCATTTTTTGTTGCCGTCGGGCTGTTCCTGATGGTCCTGGTTACCGCCTCAATCTATGCGTATGTGTACTCGCGGCGACGACAAAGGCGTGTCTATGGAGATTGGAACACCATTTTCGAGCGCTTCACCAAAATCGATCGGCATAGCGTCGCCCGCATTGCGCTTGATTTTCTTTCCGAATCCGACGAGGACGAAAGTCTATTCAAGCGCGATGGCCTGGTGGCCGCTGACGAAGAACTGGATCCGTCAGAGATCTGGCCTCTGATCGGCGGAATGGAAGGTCTGGAGATCATGCGCAGGAACTGTGCGGTCCTCGTCGACATGGCGTTTTATGTACAGCAATGGTATCCGGAAGCACTTGCAGTAGCGGAACAATTGCGGCTGAATGCCAGGGAGATCGGATGGCACGTGGATCGGCTGCAGGGTGCGGCTAAAACAGGCAAGCTCGAAGCTGCATTTCCTGACTACGCCCAAAGGGCAATCACGACGTATTACCTGATGACGCGCCGTGTTCTCGCGCTGTTTGAGCAAGGCGATTTTCCCGGACTGTTTGAACTACAGCGCGCATTATAAAACGTCACCGGGTGGCGGCTTAATCGCCCGGCCATGTCGTAGCCACGGATGAAGATTATGCGACGCGGCGCGTGAAGAGACCTGCGACTGTACCGATGACCTCAACTTCTTTCTTGTAGCGCCATCGACTTTCTTCCTTCACCTCATACGACAGCATGTGTGGCACCAGCTTCAGCCATTCACCTTTTTTGTCGAGTTCGCAGAATCCACAGACATAGCCGGCCCGGGTAAAGAGGAAGTAAATTGGCCGATCGAATTCATTGGTCCAATCCTTGCGGCCCGCAATGGCCCGTTTCTGCGTGTCGATGAGCACGATTGATCCTGGCAGGACCATCGGTTCCAGCGTCCGATCACGCCGACCAATGATGCCACGCCTGTAATGCACTGGCAGAATCCCCTGGTCAGAAGGAAGCAGCATGGTGTCTTCGGGGGGTGGATCCGTGACGAGCTTATCCGGTACCCAGACCCTGGCATGCTGCTCGAGTGGTCCCTGGTTCAGCAGCATGGTCGTGTTTGGGCTGGAGGCAAGCTCAAGTTGCGCAGGGCTTTCATTGACCCCCGGGCAGAGTTCAAGCATCTGGGCCGGAGTCAGGTTGAAAATGTAGACGAGCACGATGAGTTTGGTTGCGGAAAGACCGCGATTTTCTCGCTCGACCCGGTCAAGCCAGCTGGCCGAGATGCGGTAGGCAGGATTGCCCCACTGTTGTGCCAGCAGCAGGCTGCGTTCCTCAACTTCTCGCAGCGTAAGCCGCAGCCGTGATCGGGCCGCGCGGAGTTGAGTACCAATGCAATCCATCAACCGGGCTCCTTCATCTCTACTGTTCCGTATGACTCACCCCAAGAACATGCCATCGCCTTCGACTTGAAGCACTCGTTCGCTAAAACGGCGACGCTGCAGCCAGTCGTTTCGACCGGACCAATTCACTGTCGCCCGAACTCACTCTACCGCGTTACGAGCAAGCAGCACGATCGCAATTGCATCCAGGGGAGTGCGTTTAAAGTAACACTTTTCTCGCTTGAAGAATTCCCCGATGGTAAGTTTCCCAACGTGGCGGGCGGGATTCGCTTTCGGAGAGCGGCACGGTTGTACTTTTGGGGAGGAAAGTCTGCCCGGAGGTGGTGAACCAACAACTACCTTGCCCTGATGGCTACATCGACTCATTCGATGAGTAAAGAACCTAGATGCCAGTATTAACCACTTTATTCGTCGATCAATCACTACGATCCTGCTGATGGCAGGCTATCGCCGGGTTTGGAGCCCTTAGTTACTTTGCTCTGCCAGCCAGCAACCTGCCAGTTGTGGAGTACCCGACCATTCGTGTGTCGGCTGCACTCGCCGCACCAACCCGGATGCGGCGGCATCAATGATTGCGACCCCGCTTGAGAGTGAGTTCTCGACGATACCCGGTATTCAGAGCATGACGTCGACCAGTCGTTCAGGCGAGACGAATATCACGCTCCAATTCAACCTGAATCGCAGATCGATGCAGCCGCGCAGGATGTGCAGGCGGCTTCTCGCGTGCGGCTGGCACGCTCCGCGCGAGTATGCCGTTGCCGCCTTCTTACTCGAAAGTTAATCCTGCGCAAGACCCGATCTTATGGCTGGAGATGTCGTCGAAATCCTTAGATTCTACGACTCGCAAAATTTGCCAACGAGGTTTGCGCCAATTGGATCTCCCTGGTCAGGGGCGTAGTGGAATCGGGTTATCAGATTCGGCATGGTTTCACGTGAACCTTTCTTCCGGCGGCCGCAGGCCCGGTGTGAAAGTCATCATGGCGCACCCGCAAAAAGAAGCTCGATCAGATACCGGATCTGAGGTGTATCTGCAGCATGGTGATTTTCTCGGCCCGGGCAGGACGCGATGCAGTTAGAGACACATGAGCGAAGTGGTGTAGAGCGTAAGCAGTTGAGAGAGCAGCAGGCCGCCAATGACAGGGATACCGAGCGGCTGCCGAGCCTCTCCTTCGACACCAGTTCCGAGCGCGATTTGCCCCTGCAATACAGGCATAGTCTCAAGCGGCTGCGCGCTTTCATGCCTCTGAAATCGGATCGCTGCTCGGCTGGATTGTTGTTTGATTAAGAAGATAAATGCGTCTGGCGCCAGAGTACGAAGCTATTGCGTGTGTGCCACGCGGGGTAGCTTCACCTGAATCGAGAAGCAGTACCGCCTGTGCATTTCCGCGCTCGTAGTAAAGCCACTCGGATGCTTAGCAGACTTTGCGGTCCCAGTGCCATGCCGGTTGGATGCTTCAGGCGGCGAGTTGCTCCAGCAATACCGGCGCCAGGATAAGAATGGAAGAGCCGTGAACCTGGATGAGCTCTTCTCTTCTGAAGCGGTTGAGCATGCGAGTTACTGTTTCGCGAGTACTGCCGACCATGCTGGCCAGTTCTTCATGTGTGAGCGACATCGTGAAACGCATTTCAAATGTCCCACAAGTAGCCGCGGTCTTTCCCCAGTCCAGCAGGATGCCGGCCAGTCTTCCTGCTGCAGACCCTGAGAGCGCCAGCAGTCGGGCGTCAAAGAACGCTGCTTTGTAGTCGTCTGAAAGAGCTTTCGCGGCATGCAGACTACCTTCGCCATGACGTGCAAGGAAGGTTAGAAAATCGCCCTTCAGGATGCTCTTGGTCTGAGACGGCTGAATCGTTTCCGCGGTAACTTCATACGTGGATCCAGAGATAACTGCGCCCAGCCCGAGGACATCGCCTGGAAGTGCGATTTTCAGGATAAGCGTCTTGCCTTCTTTGGAGGTGCAATAGAGTTTCACCTGACCCGTACAGATCACGAACACGCTGGCACTCAGGTCTGCCTCGTTGAAAAGAGTAGAACCGCGAGGGAAATGCGCTTCTGCTCCGATCGCTGCGTATTCTTCAAGAGCGACCGTATCAAGGTTGCAGAACATCCTCAGGCTGCGGTGTTCGCAATCGATACAGGTCATGGTCTTCGAGCTCGATGTAAAGGAGTAGGGCAAGAGCGTCTCGATCCAAGGCAAAAGTCATGAACATGACTGACTCTACGCCACCTTGTTCGCTTATAGACAAATTTCAGTGTAATGCACATTACAGATTGGCGATTATTTAAGCTAACTCGGCCCGTTTGGTGCTTTTCTTCACGGTTAATGGTGGTGATACACGAAGGAGGTTGGGTGCCTTCGCATTTTGGCCAGGGAAACCATCATTCAACATCACCTTCAGTAATGAATCATTCACCCGGATGCGGCCGTGCTTGGCATAGTCGACGAAGCCGGACTGCCTGAACCGGTTCATGAAGAAGCTGACCCTCGACCGGGTTGTGCCGATCATCTCGGCGAGCGCTTCCTGGGTGATGTGGGGGATGAGTGGTTCCGCATGACCGAGATCGCCGAACTCGCTCATGAGAAGAAGAATGCGAGCCAGCCGTTTCTCGCTGGAATTGAAAAGATGGTCAACAAGATCAGCCTGTGTGCGTTTACCCCGCCTGATCAGTACCTGCAGGAAGAGGTCAGAAAAGGCATGTTCTTCGTGCAGCACGCGTAGCATCTCACTTCGCTCTATCCGGAGTGCGATGCAGGGGCTCAGTGCAGTGGCAGTCGCCGTACGCGGGGCCGATACGTTGGCGATCGACTCCTCGCCAACGAAGTCGTGTGGTGCGACCAGCGTGATTGTTGCTTCCTTACCCTGCGCCGATACCGCAGTAAGTTTTGCCCGGCCTGCCTGGAGAAAGTAGACGCAGTCGGCAGCAGACCCCTGGGTGAAAAATGTTTCATGAGATCTAAGGCGCTGCACTGTTCGACCGACTCCCGCCTTTGCCAGAAAAGTATTGGGATCGAAGAACTCTTTTGCTGCATCCGGCACGGTGCGCCTCTGATGCCGAGTATGTCATGTATCAAACGATTCGAACAGCTGTGTCGCGGAGAAAGGCGCGTGCGCTTTCGGGAAGTGGAACTCGTTCCGAAGGACGCAGATTTTACTGGCGCGGGCTTTGTAATCTACATTACGCTTCGTGCATGAGCGAGAGTCCTCTATGATGACGGTGCCAGCTGCTCTGTCTATATCGCTGTCGCATGGAGTTCCAGCATGAAAGCAGCATTGTTCCGCGCCTCTTGCCGGCCGAGCGACCCTTTCCTCTCCATCGAGGAAGTCGCCAGGCCGCAACTCACTCCGGATGAAGTGTTATTGCGGGTGCTGGCCTGCGGCGTATGCCGGACAGACCTCCATATCGTTGAGCAGGACCTGCCCCCTCTGCTCTCGCCGCTCATTCCGGGCCACCAGGTGGTCGGTGAGATAGTGGAAGGCGGATCTGGTAATTTAGCCACAGGCACACGCGTCGGCGTGTCCTGGATGGGAGGAATAGACGGTACCTGCTGGTTTTGTCAGCACCAGATGGAAAACCTCTGCGATCAACCAACATTCACTGGTTACTCACGCAACGGCGGGTATGCAGAATATGTCGCGGTTCGGAGAGATTTTGTCTATCCACTACCGGGCGGCCTGGATGATGTCCATGTTGCCCCGCTGCTTTGTGCAGGCATCATCGGCTTCCGCAGTCTGAGGGTCGCTGGCGTGTGTACGGGCGAGCGCGTCGGTCTTTTTGGCTTTGGCAGTTCTGCTGGCATTGCGATCAAGATACTGCAGGCGTGGAAATGCGAAGTGTACGTGGTGACGCGGGGTCGATCGCACCGCGACGACGCTACGAAGTCAGGCGCAACGTGGGTGGGAGATGAGGACGATCGTCCGCCAGTGCCGCTGGACCGCGCCATCACCTTTGCACCCAGCGGCAAGGTGGTGGTCGCCGCTCTCAGCTGCCTGCGCAAGGCCGGTGTAGTCGCGATCAATGCAATCCACCTGGATCAAATGCCGCCGTTTGACTATGACAAGCTCCTCTGGGGCGAACGGCAGATACGGAGTGTCGCGAACATGACGCGGCAGGATGCCCGTGATTTTCTTGCCATCGCCCACGAATTGCAGATCCGGCCGAAGGTCATTGTCTTTCCGCTGGACCAGGCGAACCAGGCTCTAGAGGCTGTCAAACATGAGACAGAAGACGGTTCGTCGGTCATTGTGCCTTAGGAGGAAGGATTGTCGAGCGTGCCATCTCGGCGATCAGCTCTTCTGAATGACGATGTGCCTCTTTCGAGTATTCATGGGCCTGCTTGGTCAGTTCGTGCGCAGTCAGGTGATCCTGCTTGTCATGCGCGTTGGCTGCGGCGGTGTGGGTATGTGCGGCAAGGTTGTGGAGTTCGGCAGCTCTCTGGTGCGTATTGAATGACATGCGTGCTCCTCATGGTTTTTGAAAACGAGCGGCCCGGGGTCCGATGGAAGGGCCGCAGGCCGCGTGCATAAAAGTCGACGCAAACCGGTGACCGATCAATGCTGGTAGGCGTAGTTCGGAGCCGTTCCGTCGATGATCCGTTTAGCTGTTCGAACAGCCTCGGGCGTTCCATGGACGACCAGCAGAAACTTATCGGTCTTGAGCGCGGTGTCATATTTGATGACGCTGTCCTTAGGGATGCCTATGCTCATCAGTCCGGCGCCGATAGCGCTTGAACCACCAACGACGACCGCGCCTTCGAGGCCCGCTACAATCCAGGCGACCAGGGGCCCGGCGACGAGAATCTGGCCGATGCCGGGGATGGCGAATAGACCTGTTCCGAAGAGCAGTCCCCAGAATCCTCCCCAGAACGCGCCAATCGTGCCCCAGCGCTGCATCCGGTCGCCTGTGTTGTAGTAGCCAACTACCTGTTCGTCTGTGTGCGTGTCTTTGCCGGCGATCGACAGGGTCTTCATGTCGACACCGCCCTCCTGCAGTTCTTTGACAGCCTGTTCAGCCTGCTCATGTGTGTCGTAGGTGGCAACGACTGAGTTTGTTACAGACATGGTGCTCTCCATTCCGAGAGTTTGCATGCAGGTGCCGACTTAACGAGGCAATTCGCTGCATGGAGTGGGTAGATATGCTCATCGAGTGAAATCTTCGACTGCCAATGCGATTTTCCGAGGTCAGTCACCTTGCGGCAGGTTCTTGGAACGAAACCATTGTTCCACCTGGCAAACAGTTCTACTGATCAATGCAAACCGGTCGCCTCATCTGTATCGCAAAGGCCGGGCAGGATAACACCGCAATTTTGGCGGGGGAGATCCTGCATAATTCGTGCCCTCTGCCGATACACAACGTCTGTATGTCGCGAAGTACGTCAGAGATGGCTCGAAAGATGCACGTGTTTGCTAGCAGACAGGCCGCCGGCGCCTGGTTGTGTTTAGATCATGATTGAAGAGATTCAAGCGTGGCCTTACATGTCAGAGCCGGGCGCGAATCCATCCGAAAGACGTGAGACTTGGTTAAGAGATCTGTCCTTGCATGTCTGTCTGCTTTACTCCTGCTTGCCCCGGCTTCTCTTACCCATGCAGCAGCGTTGGGCAGCCTACCGGATGGCACGCAGTACCGGCTGCGGCTCTACCATCTTCATACAGGCGAACATCTTGATGTTGTCTATCGAGTTGGCGACCAATACATGCCCGATGGCGTCGCAGCGTTGGACCACTTTCTTCGCGATCACCGAACCGGTGATGAAAAAGACTATGACGTCAAAGAGTTTGACCTTTTGCATGACTTGCTGGTGAGACTGGGACGCCCCGATGGAGAGATCGACATCGTTTGCGGCTACCGAACACCCTGGAGCAATGCTTATCTACGCGAACACGGCCACGGCGTGGCCCTGCACAGCCAGCACATGGAAGCCAAGGCGATCGACATCCGAGTTCCCGGCGCCACGACTACCGAAGTGCGGGATGCTGCTCTCTCCATGCAACGCGGCGGTGTCGGTTATTACGCGCAGTCTGCTTTTGTTCACGTAGACGTAGGACCGGTGCGCCGCTGGTGACATCGATCTACCGATAGGGTGGTCCTTTTGCAAGTACTGCTTCTAACTTTTGATCGAGCCCATAAATGTCGTTGAAGAAGTAGATCTCGTCGTCTTCTTCAACGACAGCGGTCATGTAGACGATGACGACCGGGACGGGATGGGTAAGGTTTACCTGTACGTTATCCTTGCCGGACTGCATCGCTGCATTGACTGCATCAAGCGTCCACTGCGGCTGATCCCGCAGGAGCCACGCAGCCAGTTCCGCAGGCTTCTCAACACGAATACATCCATGGCTGAAGTCTCGACGTGCCCGCGAAAATAGCTGCTGAGCCGGTGTGCTGTGCAGGTACACGTTGTCTGCATTCGGGAAAATAAACTTGATCAATCCCAGCGCGTTTTTGGGCCCTGGCTGCTGGCGAACCATGAGCTTACCTGAGCGCATCTGCGCGATCATACCTGCGGTGACTGCTCCGCTGGTCACTACATGGCCTGACTGATCAGTCACCTCAAGTTTTTCGTGGGCAAGATAATTCCCATTCTTCTGGATGTGCGGAATGATCTCACTTCTCGTAATACTGAGAGGTACATTCCAGTAGGGCCGGAAGATGATGTACTTGATCTCTTTCGCGAAGACCGGGGATTGATGGCCGAATGCCTTGCCGACAACAACATTCGATCGCAGCACGATGTGGTGATCGTCTGCGAAGACACGCAGCACAAACTCCGGCAGGTTGACGGCGACAGGAAGCTGCGGGTAGTTGGAGGGCAGCCAGCGCCATCTTTCCAGCGCGTCTTCAAGCTGCGTGATGCGTTCTGACAGGGGCGTGTTCAGTGCATCGATCGTGACCTTGTTCAATGCACCATCTGCGGTCAGGCCGTGGCGCGCCTGGAAATGTTTTACGCCGTCGACGATCGCGCCGCTATATTGCCCATCGGCTGGAGGCTGAGCAGTAGCCGGCAGGTCCCGGATCAGTTGCAGCCTGAGCGTCAGGGCTGGCAGGGCTGCATAGGTGTCGCCTGCGTGCAGTGGCTTATGGACCGCGGGCAGGGGAACCTGTGGATCCTTGGCAGCAAAAGACAGGTAGGCCTGGAGCGCCGCCTCTGTTCGCTTGTAAGCACTATAGCCAGGCTCGATGCTGTTCAGCAGCAGCGGAATGTTTCCGGAAGAAGCTACCTTCTGCGTGACGAACTGGGCCAGGTCATACGATGATGGGCCGTCAGCCACGGCGAACGGAATGGGGGTAGGATTTGCCCGGCCGATGCGCAGATTCGAGACATATCGCAAGGTATCGAGTGTCAAAGATAAATCGAACGTAGCGGTGACGGTTGCATTACCGTGCCCGTCCTGCAAAGTCTGAACCCGCTGTGGCCACATGGATGCTTCATAATCCTGCGGCCGAAGCCCCTTCTGCCGGCTATCCGCAAACGCGGCGATGAGCGCCAGCGCAGCCGGCGTCGGGTGATTGCCCTGGACCCATAGTGGGGAAAAGCCTGTGGCCTGGTAGACGTCACCAGCGTCACGGCCATAATCCTTAGTCGCTGTGGCAGGAACCAGGCTCTGCAGGCTCGATTTAACGCTGACTGCAGTCTGGTCAACGACAGCTTTCACCTGCATGCAAGCCACGGGTGAGAGACAGGGGAATGCGAGTAGCGTCAACAAGAGCGGGCAAACAGCAGTCCCCAACAACTTAATGCGAGCGCCCATAGCTAACGACCTTCCATTCCACGGGCTATCGTTCAACAAAAGCTCTACGGAAGTAAGTAATCCGCATGTGGTGAGAAGGAGTGCCGGTAACTTCCAATCGCTTCATCTTGGTGCAGTGTGCCATGGAGGCAGGTTTTCTACTGAGCTAAGCAACACAGTCGCCATGCGAAGCAGGTGTCATCATAGGGAATGACCACTCATCTGCGGCACGATCTCGAGCGACTCCATGAAAGTCTTCTGAGCTGCAAACTCCCTCGCAACCTAAGTTGGGCGAGTGTCGTAGACCTGATCGGTCATCTTGGCCATGTGCTTTCTGCAGGGAATGACGAATTCATGTTTGTCATGGGCTCGCACCGGGCCTCTTTCAAGAAGCCGAGCGAACACGAACTGCGAGTCGAAGACGTTTCCAGGCTTCGCAGATTTCTGAAAGATGCAGCGGGCGTCCCTGTCACTCACTCGCCTGATCAGCCATGCCGCATGGTCGTCGTCATCGACCATCACCAAGCTCACGTTTATCAGGATGTGGATGAATCCCTGCCAGTGGACGGACAGACTGTTCAACCAGATGATCCGTTTCATTATCATCATCATCTGGTGCACAAGAAAGAAGCGCATTACAGCGGCGAGCGTGTACCGGAAGACTCGGCCTATTATGAAGAAGTGGCACGACTGTTGGTTCCAGCGGATGAGATCGTGCTGATAGGACATGGGACGGGAAAGAGCAGCGCAGTGAAGTTCCTCGGTGATTACCTGAAACATCATCATCCCATGGTTTTCCGCCAGGTGATTGCTACAGAGATGGCTGATCTCTCTGCTTTGACTGAGCCGGAAATCGAAGCCATCGCAAAACAACACATGATCACTCTGGTGTGAAGTTTCAAGGTAATTGAGCCCTCTTCAAGGCGTCTGCAATCGCCCGGATTGAAAGGTCTGCAGTCGAAACGTCGCCGGCTCCCGTTGCGCGTAGTAAATGAATGTGTGACAGCCGTCACAGCATGTCCGTCTGCTACCTGACATGCTTCAGTGAAGCGGGGACTCATTGTGAACATTGCTCAAAGCACGCCATTTGATACTGCCGACTACCTGAGGAACCAGGGCGTCGGTCGAAGAATCATCCAGATCAAAGCACAACAGGCGATCTTCACCCAGGGATCAGCCTCTGATTGCGTGTATTACCTGCAAAGTGGTCGGGCAAAACTCACGGTCGTCTCCGAACGGGGCAAGGAAGCGACGATTACGCTCCTGGCTCCCGGCGATTTCGTGGGCGAAGAGTCGATTGCAGACCAAGCCGATCAGCGGCTTGCAACCGCGACAGCCCTCAGTGCCTGTACAGTTCTAAGGATTGACCGGCCTGAGATGCTTCGTGTTCTTCACCAAGAGCACGCGTTTTCAGATCTCTTCCTTCAGGTGCTGGTTTCGCGTGGAATGCGTACGCAGGCAGATCTGGTCGACCAGCTCTTCAATTCCAGTGAGAAGCGACTTGCCCGAATCTTATTACTAATGAGTGAGTTCGGAGAGTGCGGGACTCCTCAGGCCCTCATCCCGAGAATCTCACAAGAGGCATTGGCGGAGATGATCGGTACGACACGCTCACGCGTAAGCTTCTTCATGAATCGCTTCCGGGAGCATGGCTTTGTCGACTACAAATACCACGGCCGCATCCATGTGCATAGTTCTCTACTTAACGTGGTGCTGAGTGACCGCCTGCCTGGCCGTAATACAGAAACGCCGACACTTGCCCGTAGCCGCAGATCCTCTGCAAAAGTCCATGGCGCTGTCCGGAACATCCATCCAAAAGTGACGCGAACGAGCGAAGGCCATCGTTCCACTGCCTGTGTTTAGGACGTTGCTGCAGAATTACCTGCTTGCGGCTGCCGCAAGCAGGAAGCAGCTTAACCTGTGCTCTCGATCGGTCTACTTAATTCCCAGGTCGGATAACAGCTTGGGGTGTGGTTCGTCCATGGTCAGAAGATTGTGGCAAACAGAGCAGTCGTTGGTGATGCTAGCTCCCGCTTGGCAACATGATTGCCATCATGACAGCGGAAGCACCCCGGATAGTTTGTATGACCCAGGTTGTTCGGATGTGTGCCCCACGCGACATGCATGAAAGGAAAGACATTCTGACTGTAGATCGTGTTGAGGGTAAGGGCCGCCTGCTCTACCTGAGCGCGTTGACCGTTCCAGACGGCAGGGTATTGGGATCGGTAAAAAGTGATGAGCCCGGAAGTAATTGCGTTTTGCGCTGACGACTGCGTGGTGTAGCTGGCTTTGATGAGGGCCAGGCCCTCCTTATGAACAAAGGGCAGGGAATCTCTCGGACTGCCAAGCGCCATGTCTTTATTGAGCGCATCTTCCGGAGTGTCAAAGGAGTGTGCCGCGCGGTTGTGACAGTCGATACAGTCCATCGTACGTTTCGGACCTGAGCCAGACTTTCCCGCATCGCTCGTCACGAACTGGGTTGTCGATCCGTCCGCATTTGTTTTGCTGATCCACGGGATTGTTTGATTGTCGGCATCTGACGCCCTGTACTCGATCCTGCCCATGTGGGCGCCATGAATCCCGCTCAGGTGAGAGAACGCATCTTTCCCGCCTACGTGCATGAGAGCGGGCGTGCTGGTTTGGGAATTATTCTCATCGTCGCCGTATGAGGTTTTAATTAATAACTTGTCGCCGATGGAAGTCGCTGGATTGTGACAGTTCAGACAGGTCGCCCTGGCAGCCGGGACCTTGTTGTTCGCCATGATTGGTTGAGGATAGTTCTGGAAGATGACCATTAGAAGTTGTTTTGTGCCGTTCACCTTCGCATGCACGAAACCGGGTATATCGGGCGCGATGTGGCATTCGACGCAGGCTACATCCGAGTGGGACGACACATGGTACGCGGTATACTCTGGCGCCATGACATAGCAAGCAGCTCCGCAAAATTGTTGCGTATCCATGTAAGCGACGCCGCGGTAGCTTGCCGTTTCCACGATTACGAAGTTGATGAACGTGGCGACTATGACGTAGTCGATCCCGTGCCTGAACGCCGGATCCTTGAAGTCGATCGCCGGAAAGATCGATGGCACCTGGTCGGTAGCCCGCAGGTAGCTGCGCCTGATGACGATGCCGACCGGAATGAGGATAAGGCCAACGACAAATAATGCCGGCAGGCATAAGTCGAGGATGATGCCAAGGTAAGGATTGGATGAGCCGGCATGGCCCAGAAGGGCGATGATCCAGAAACCCACCAGTACCATGGCGGTGGCGGTTGTAATGGCGCCACCGACCAGGCTGATCCAGTTATTTCCATAGAAGAAGAATGGCCGAAGCCACAACTCCCGGAATGTGCGCTGATCTTCCATTCGTCCTGCTTACTTCTGCAGTGTGCGGACGTAGACAATCACGTCTTTTATCTGTGCATCCGTCAGCTTGCCGTTGTAGGCAGGCATTTTCCCTTTGCCGTTCTTTGTCGCAGCTATCAGATCAGCATCAGAAGCCTTGATGAGATCGGCAGAGCTGAAGGGCGGCACTTTCATCATCTTTCCTGCCGGGCTGTTGCCCGATCCATCTGCCGCATGACACATCATGCACTTGGACTTATACGTATCTGCCCCGGTCTGGGCATGTGACATTCCAGCTGAAGATGCAGCTGCCACAACTGTGAACATGAGTATCAAATGTCTGGTCATGATGAACTCCTTAATAGTGTTTGCGACAAGAGTGCGCGACTGGGATTTAGAAGTGATAATGCATGCCGAACGTTATGAGATTTCCGTGGAAGTTCATGGGTGCTGTGGGTCCGGAAGGTGCATTCAGAGCCCAGACGATGAAACTCGCTCCGGCTGCCTCCTGGCAAAGGCTGGGCCCGGAGGGGCCACCTTCCCCGTAGCCGTGGAAAGCATAATCAGCTTTCCATATCCATCTTGGACGGACAGTAAAAGCAACATTGACAAAGGGCGTCTGGTAAGTGGAATCAAGCGATCCATTCACATTGCGGGGATTGAGAAAGGTTTGACTCTCGTTGACAGAACTCAAGCGATATCCGATGGAAGAGTGCAGAAGCTTGTTTGGCGAAAGTGCCACTGCAGCTGATGCGAATTGACTGGGCGCATCCATGAAGTCCTTGATGGCATCGTCCGGATTGATATTGCTTGCCGGCAGATTGTTGCCCCCCTATGTTGATGGGGCAAGGTGTATTCGTGACCACGGCGGGGAAGGACGCAGGCCCTCCGTAAAGACTGGATGTCTGGCCGGTGTTATAGCAGATGTTCGTCGACGTATAAATATCGGTGTAGGTATAGCTGAAGTCGAAGCCGTAATGCTCGGTGGGTGCAAGGGATACGGCCACGCTTCCACCGCCGGAATCATCAACATGGTTGAGCGCGAGTGAGCCTCCAGTGAACGTTGTGCCGGCACCAGCGAGTAGGGGATTATTCACAATGACTCCACTGTTCTGGTTGTTGCGCCGCTCCAGGTCGTTGAAAACGCCGGACACCGTGGCCCACGGTCTCGGCTTGTATTTTGTGTGCAGTCTGTAATGCTGCGCCTCCCTAGGGCTCACCGGCGTATAGGCGTTGTCGGCATAGATGGCTTCGACACTGCCGTTGAGCTGCCACTGAGAGGTCGGCCGAAGCGTAAAGTTCAGGACGCCACCGTTTTCATGGATGGTCGTAAAAACGACTCCTGTGGTCGCGTTGATGGTTCCGGCCATGTTGGTGTTTGAGATGTTCCGGCTGCGATAGCGATAGGTAAGTGAGAGGCTCGCACGCGCGGGTACGTCCCACGTCGCGCTAAGGTTGTTAGTGCCTACTCTTTGCCCGAGATAGGTTCTCCTGACAGTGGGTTTACCCACGCCAGTGGTCGTGACCGAGTTGTTGAGCATACTCTCTGCAGCGGGACCAGTTGCTGTCACCCATGTTTGCGTGGCCAGGGATGCGTAGCCCGGCTGGCGGAAATCAGAGTAGTCGAACTGTTCAGCGAACCTGACTGTCTCCGTTGCCTGCCAGAGAACGCCGAGATCAGCGCCCACATCAATTCTCTTGGTATGAGAGTGACCGGTAAACTGCTCGAATCGCGTGGCGCGATCGATGCCGTTGAAGTATTCGTTAAACTCTGGCAGGTCGGTATTCGCCGCGGTGTAGCGAACGTCTCCGTTGAAGGGGACATTGTGAATGCTGGAGCTCTGAAAGTGCACGACTTCCGTTGGAAAAATAGCGCGGGTCGGCGCTGATCGCGTGTAGGAAATGAATCCGGCGCGGTGATGGAAAGGCTGCGCGAACGCGGGCTTCACGTCTGTGTGGCAGCCGTAGCAGAGTTGCGGCTGATCCGCTTGCAAAAGGTTGGCATCGGTTTTCGCCACGTGCACGCTATGACAACTGGTGCAACTCACGCCCGCTCGTGCATGCGGAGAGCGAAGAAAGTCGGGATGTGCGCCAACGTGGCAACCGAGACCGGTCGCGTCTATCTGTTTTGCAGACAGTTTGGGCAGCTGACGAATTCTGGTTACATCTCCGCCGGACTCAACGTGCGCCTGACCCGGACCGCGGCAAATTTCGCATGTGACGCCTTTACCGCTGTGCTCAAGCGCGAGTTTGGTGTGCGGATTTCTTGCGAACTTCGTGCAAAGATCAGCGTGACAAGCAGCGCAGGTTCCGACCCGACCTATCCGCTGGCAGGTGTCGCAATGATTGGAGCCGTCGCGCCCTTTGCAGGTTTCGACTTGCGGATGTCGCCGTTGCTATTACCGGTTGAGCGCCGGAACAAAGGCATATCAGCAAGACGCACGACAACAGGAGCGGCCCTTTAATCCATCGGTAAACAGCGTGATGCAGGCGTTTCGTCCGGTCGATCCATCCTGTGTGCATGTGATTGCGAAAACGCTTTCACCGGCACTGACGCGAGCGAAGACCGCTTGCTGAACGGAGGTGGTCAGGCTCTCCTGACTCAAAGTAGATGATTCCTTCGGCATTTGACCGGTCTACATTCAGCAGTCGCGAAGATAGGGTGATTAGCCTGAGATCGATGTTCGCGCTAATTTGCTTGATCTTCGGCGTTGCGGATGTACGAATTGACCCTTGCTGACCCGGCAAAAATTGTTTGCTGCGTCAGCAAGCCATGTGCACCACCACTCAGGAAGACGCTATGTCTCGTTCTAATATTTTAGAAATGTTTGGTTGGTTTGGAGACGATTGATGAGGCGTTTGCTTCGCTGCGGCATTCTGCGGCGTGTGCACCACTGTCCACGCAGTCGCGTCTGTCCGCGCGGTCGAAGACGCTCTCTCGCTGGACATACCTCCGAAGTTTGATCCTTGCATGGCATGCTCCTGTCATACACTCGATGCAAGCGGGGCAGAGATTGCGCAGGTTAAGATTCTGTGACAGCCACGAATGTTTTGCAGGTGTCGATCATTGGACTCGGGAATGTTTTTCTCGGCGACGATGGGATTGGTCCGCTCGTCATCGAACACTTCCGCTGTCGATACGAGTGCGATGACAATGTTGATGTCCTCGACCTGGGCACGCCCGGCCTTGACCTGGCTCCGTATCTTTATGGTAGAGACTTGATCATCCTGGTCGATGCAGTGCAGTCGAACGCCCCAGCGGGAACTATCGCAGTCTACTGTGAGGAGGATTTTGCTTCGCAGCGCGCGACGCTTCGCATCACTGGTCACGACCCTGGTCTCTGGGATGCACTCGCGCACCTTCGCTTAGCAGATCGAAGCCCGGCTGAATTGATCATTATCGGTATCGTTCCGCAGGCGTGCGATTTCGGAGAAGCAATGAGTGGCGCCGTGCTCGACACTGTCGATCCGGCGGTTCACCATATCACGCATGTACTATCAACACGAGGCGTACGCTGTACTGCTCGCGTCGTTCCCGTACAGGAAAAACTCTGGTGGTTTTCTTTAAGCACAACCAGGCCGGCCAAGACGTTAGAAGACGACCATGCATGAGATTGCGGTCGCTGAGAGCATCCTCGACATTGCTCACACGGAGGCGCGCCGGCGAAGCGCGGTTTCTATTCGGCGCATCAAGCTTCAACTGGGTGAATTTACGACAATTGTCCGTGAAGCCCTGGAGTTCGCCTTCGAAGCTATGCGACAGGGAACCATAGCGTCTGAGGCAGTGCTGGACATAGAAATCATCCCGACAGTAGTTGATTGCGTCATCTGCAGCGCGATCACAATCCCTGAGAAAACGCTGAGCCTGATCTGCTCGCAGTGCGGATTTCCGCTCAGAATTATCTCTGGCGAGGAACTGCGTATCGAATACATCGAGATAGAAACGGAAGCTGAGAGGTCGCAATGGAAAGAATCTCTGTCCAAACAAACGTACTCAATGCTAACCGGCTGAGTGCTTGCGAAAACCGTGCCGGGTTTGAAGAAACTGGCGTACTGGTCATTAACCTGATGTCTTCGCCCGGGGCAGAGAAGACTACCCTTCTTGAAGCAACAATCAGAAAATTGAACGGTAGATTGAAGCTGGCTGTCATCGAAGGAGACCTGCAGACGGATCTTGATGCGCAACGCATTCGCGCTCTCGGTGTGCGCTCGCACCAGATTACAACCGGCACGGTCTGCCATCTTGATGCGCGCATGATTGCCAGGAGGCTTAAAGAGTTTCCGACCAGTGATATCGATGTTCTTGTCATTGAGAATGTCGGCAATCTCATCTGCCCGGCGTCGTTTGATTTAGGGGAGGGTGTCCGCGTCGTCCTCTGCAGTGTGGCGGAGGGCGCGGATAAGCCCAGAAAATATCCCGTCATGTTCAACAAGGCGGACATCGTTCTTGTGAACAAGGTCGATCTAGCCGAAGCATCCGCAGTCGAACTTACGGAACTGCTTGACAACATCAGGCACATCAATCCGACGGCGTTGATCCTCGCTCTCTCATGCAGGACTGGCGAAGGTATCGCGGCGTGGTCGGAGTGGCTGCTCAACACCGTTGCATCGCGTCAGGTTGAAGCACTTGCGAGAACATAGCTGAATGTTGCTCTCGCGGCTTCGTGGCAAACAGACGACGTCCGGGCAGACTATTTCTTCGCCATTCTTCGTACGATGCAACTTAGCTATTTACCAGCGGAGCAAGCACATTGTGTGAAAGCGTCTGCCGATGTATTCGACACAGCGCACAGGTACTGTGGCCATAGGAGTGCAAGTTGTTGCGAGCGATCGCCGACAAAGTAGCTGCGCAGGTAAGCCTTGCTTGGCTCAGTCGCAGCCTTGGGGTCCGCGTTGAACCCGGATACCAGCTTCTCCAGCGCAGCAGGTGAAAATGTTGATTGATAATACGTTTTCGAGTATTCGTACTCTTCGCTCCACTTGGTATTAAGGCCGGTCTGGTTTGATGCGGCGATTACTGCGTAGTCAGTCAGCATTGCAGTGGATGGATTGATCCGGGCTTCGGTGAAGGAAGGGTTATTACCATCGACAGGCGAGATAGAAGGAACAAGCTTGATCGCGACGCTGTGCTCTATCGAGGTGGAACCCACGGCCATGCCGGATGGAAGCAGACGCATCTCGTCCATGTGAGTATGTGCGAAAAGTCCCAGTCTAACGACATCGCCATTCCTCACCAAGGTATCGGCCAGAGCATCGGACGAGAGGAACATCACGGGCTTCTCACTGCCGCAGATATCCCTCAACCTGGCCACGGTCGAATAGGCATCGACGCCCGGTGGAATGTGTCCCATCACCCACGCTGTCTGATGTAACTGCTTTACCTGTTCCAGCTGACTTTCCAGCCATGTAAGTTGATCGATTGCCGCCTGATCATGCGGCTTACCATCGCAGCCCTTGTACCTTGAGGACATGAAGATATCGTTGAGCACAATCAGTCGTGTGTGCTGCATAGGAGTATTCATCATCAAGCTGAAATAGCCTTGATGAGAATATTGCTCGACGACATGTTGCCTCTGCTCCCTGGGAAGCCCTTCGGCAATGATGAGGGAGGCCTTGCTGAGAAAGTCGCTGTCGGCATCAAGACGATAGTCGCCGCAAGGGCTGTCGTTGTTGCCGAGCGCAGTATAAACAGTCGACCCGGGAAGTGATTGTCGTAGCTCAAGCAAGACAAAGCTGATGGTCTTCAATACAAAGGCTTCGTAGTCTGCCGGCGTAGATGCCGGGAGAAGCGTTTTATACCTGCATGAGAAGGCATGGGCAATCAGGTCACCACTGATGGTTATAAATTTCGCATCAGATTGCTCGGCACGCATGGCTTGCAGGCTCGATTCAAGCAGACTGTAAGGAGTGTCCACACCACGCGCCTGGCAGGTCTTCTGCAGGGCCTCAAACCGCTGACTATTATCCAACGAAGCTGGTGCGAGTAGGATGCCTTTCCACTGGCTTACCGGCATGCGAACAAGGTCATCTACTTTGCCCGGATCGTGAAATGGATCAAAGTGTATATCGCTGATAAACAGTGCGGGTATTGTCTCGTTGCCTCTGCCTCCATTTGTAGTCTTTCGATCATTGCTTGTTGCAGAAGTAGCCTGCGATTCTCCGAAGAGCGTCGCGGTCAACAGGCAGAGGGTAAACAACAGACAGGTGTAGCGAGTCAAAGCATGAGCGAACGTCCGGACGCCGGGGCTGTGAAGGCGTTGAGCGAAGCAGTGCATAGAGATCTCCTCAGTCGTTTAGAAGCTGAACTTCGCGACGAGTTGAATCAGCCGGGGAGCGACTGCATTGACAATATGACCGAAGTTGGGATCTTCAACCTGGCCGTCGACTGACGCCGGACCATAGAACTGGGTGTGATTGAACGCGTTGAATAATTCAGCACGTACATCGATCGACCTTGCCTCCCCAACGTTCACAGATTTCTGCAAGGTGAGATCGAAGTTGTTGATGCCTGGACCGTAGAACATCCGACGCCTGGAGTTACCAAGCTCGCCGAGGTTCTCTTCCGGAAAGGCAGTCGTGTTGAACTCCGGCCGTCCATTGCGCCCGTTGGTATTGATGTGCAGCGAACCTCCCAGAAACTGCGGCGTATCCAGCAGGTAATTGTTCACGCCATTTCCCAGCGTGCCAACAAGAGAGTTGTCAGAGTTGTCTGTCAGCGTGACAGGAAAGCCAGTTGCGAAACGGGTTGTACCCGAAAGGCTCCAGGCTTTCGTCCAGCGGTTGGTAGCTCCTAAGACGCTCTCGATTGGGAGTGCTGCTGTGTAACTGGCAACGAAGCTGTGCTTCTGATCCCATGCAGAAATAGTCCGGCTTTGGCGATGATCGAAAGGGTTAAGTTGTTCGCCGATATTTGAGCCCTGATCGATCGACTTTGCATAGGTATAGCTCACGAGAAACTGCGAACCATTGTGCTGGTAGCGCAGCGTGGCTTCGAGGGCGTTATAGTTCGAGCTCGCGATGGTGCTGTCGGAAGTGTTTTCCCCGAACGTTTCGCCACCATTCGTTGGTACGCCGGTGTTCTGGCCAACCCGCGTGCCGTACACATGTTGACCCTGGCTATTTGTGTAAGTATTGTCCTCGCCGAATGGTCCACACTGTGGAGCCAGACTAAGACAGAGAGCGGCATTGCCCGGGTTAGCAGACACAACAGTCGGAATGCGGTGAGCCTGGTTGCCGACATAGCTGACGGTCAGCAGCGTGCGTTGATCGATCTGGCGCTGAAACGAGAGCATGTAGTTGTTCAGATACGGTGCCCGGTTGTGCACGTTGAAAAAGGATCAGACTGGAAAGGCAGGAAGTTCGCCCAGTCGATCGAGTTATCCGGGTTCTTAGACGAGACCTTGTGCGATGGGAATGCGAATGGAAAACGCTGGCCATTATCGACACCAGTGGCTGCAGTAATAAACGGAGTTGCCAGCAGCGGTGGTCCTGGGCTGATATACGTAAAACCAAAAGGCGGCACTGCGTACATAATGCCGGCTGTCACACCGGCAAATTGCGTATAGAAGATTCCGTAGCTGGCCCGCAGACTGCTCTTACCACTGTCGCCAAACAATATATGGCCCAAGCCGGTGTCGAGATGCGGAGCATACGCGAGGCCCATGCGTGGAGCGAAGTTCTTGTAGCTGGTCGGTGCGAGTGTGCGGGGAATGCCCGGATCCCCCGCAACAACAATGCCGGCGGGAGCACCGGGATACAGCATCGACTGGTCGCCAGAAACGTAGGTCTGGATCTGGCCATACTTCTCCCAGAAAGGCATGATGATGTCCCAGCGCAGACCGAGGTTGAGCGTAAGATCATGCCGGGCATGCCAGCTGTCCTGCCCATAGAGGCCGATATACCGATTGCGGAGATAGAACGGTTGCCCGGAGGACTGCTGGAAGCTGCTGGGGACACCGAGCAAGAAGTCGGCGTACGCGTTGCCTGTCTCAGTGCCATCAATATTGAACGTCCCATTGAAGATACCGTTGGGGTGCTCGTTTATCTGATCGGAGTGGAACTGTCCTCCAAGCTTCAACGTGTGTGCGCCGAGTACGCGGGAGAGGCCGTCGCTCACGTAGAAGGTGTTGTTGACCTGGGTCTCGTTAGTAATCGGGACGCCCATGGTGAAGCCGGGGAATGCGATGTTTTGAACACCCTCATACTGTGGCGCCTGCACCACGATGCCGGGAGTGTTCGCGCCGGTGGCGAAGCCCTGCGAAGCAAGGCTGACGCCCAGGCCGCCTTTCGGCTGGCCAATGATGTTGCTGTTGCGGAGATAGCCGACATGAAATTCATTCACAGTGTTTGCGCCGATGACAGCTGTATCGCTCACGGCGAAGACCTGCGCGCGGCCGATGAACAACGCGTCGAAACCGGGGATGGTGGCGCCCGCCACGGCTCCGGGATACGGATTATCCAGGCTGTAGTCATCGAGGAAGTAATATCCGCCCACCTGGCCAAGACGCGTGTTGGCGTCGACACGGCCGGAGCCCTTGTCATCGCGAACTGTCTGGCCATACGCTGACGTTGAAAATTGATTAGCACTGACATTCGGCAGTGGAATGTAGCTGAGGAGGCCCTTGCCGGGAGCAGACCATGTCGACTGCGGGATCGTGCCATTCGGGAATACTGAGGTGTAGGCTTCTCCAGACGTCACCGGGCGGCCGAGTCTCGCGGCGAGCAAGGAGGCAATATAGGGTCCGCTTACAGTGCCGGTAAGGTCGGTAAAAGTACCGGCCCGCTGCGCGAGCGACGGTACCGAGAGTGTGCCGGTAGAGATACCCTGCGTGGTGCGCGTTCCCTGGTAATCGCTGAAGAAGAACAACTTGTCGTGCCGGATCGGACCACCGAGCGTACCGCCGAACTGGTTCTGATTGAAGGCCGAGCGGGTTGGATCGAAATAGCCACGGGCATCCAGGTCTGTATTGCGAAAAAATTCAAAAGCGCTGCCATGGAATTGATTCGATCCCGACTTGGTGATAACCGTGATGATGCCTCCGTTATAGTTGCCGTACTCCGGATCGAAGCTGTTGGTGAGCACGCGAAACTGATCGATGGCATCGAGGTCGGGTATGACCGACGTCCCTCCATTCATATGTTCCTGTACGTCGATGCCATTCGCCAGGAAGCCGTTCGACGACTCACGCTGACCATTGATCGAGAGATTGCCAGGGTTGAGATCGCCGGAAGGATCAAGACTGCCGGTAACACCCGCCATCACGATGGAACTCGGCAGCAGCGTCGAGATCGGCGCCACCCCGGGCTGCAGCGCCAGCAGGTCAGTGTAACTGCGGCCATTGAGCGGGAGTGCCGTCATCTGCGCGCTTGAGACAACCTCACCGAGGTGCGTGGAGGCGAGGTCAATCTGTGAACCTTCCTCAGCCGACACCGTGATCGCCTCGCTTTGTGGCCCGATCGTGAGCGTCAGGTCAATATGCAGAGCGGAGTCCGCATCAACGACGAGATTCAGCTGATTAAGCGGCGCGAAGCCGCTCGATGAGGCCCGCAGGTCGTAGTGTCCTACGGGTAGATCCGGGAAGCTGTAGAAGCCGCGGGCGTCGCTGTGCGCATGGAAGGTCGCATGCTGATCGACGCTCGTCAGGTCAACCTCGACATTGGGTACAGCTGCGCTGGTGGCGTCTGTGATGGTGCCCGTGATGCTGCCGCCGGTGGCTGCGCTCAGGTGCAAACAACAGAGAAACATGCCAAGCACAATAGGAAGAATTGCGAACCAGCTACGTCTTTTTGATCGTTCCGCAAAAGAAAGCGCCCACCCAGAAAATGGGAAGTTGAAACACATGCAAAGTCTGCCTGACTGAAATACGACTGATTTGGTCTTGGTTCATTTATACCCCAGGATTCCCGCTCTGGCATAGAAGAGACAACAGAAAACAGCTTGCATTGTGAATTGAAAGCCGAAACAAAGACGCTTGCGTTGGGGGCCACTCACCGGGCAGGAACTTTGCATGTGGCACAAGGATTGTGTTTGTGTCTCCGCGAAAGCTTTCATGGTTCGGCGTGAAACTCATCGACAAGCATGGAGCTTGGCTCTTGATTATTGTTCCAGGAACTCTATGCGAAGCCAGGGAGGAATGACTTTGAGTACAAGGACACGAGTGTGCCTCAGTTTGAATCGAGTGGCCAGATTTGTTGCGACCCAGCATAGTGAACAGCTATGCGCAGCCCACGCCATCAGATCTGCCAACATCGGATTCCGTGGAATGGATTGTTTCGAATAAATGTCTGCACCATGAGCCGATCGTATGCAGATTTTTCGCAATAACAGATAGTCGGGCTAAGTCAAATGCGTGACCAGGTTCAGTATGTCCCGGTCAACTTACTTGCTCATGGAGCTATGGTCATCATGCTTATAGAAGCTGTTCGTCGCGGCTCGAGAAGCTTCGCCTCGGCACGCGAACTTTTACTTTGGCGGCATGTCGCATTTGTACTAGGCGCACCGGACGGTGTCCGCTATGCTGCTCTTCGTGAGCGGGCCCGGGTATTTGACTCCAGCTTAAGAGGGCTGACGCCATGATTGCCGACACACTCGTATCGTCTCAACACCGACCAGGAGCAACGCCCCAAAGCCATAAAGGATCGCCCCGGCGAAAGCTGTTGCTACTGCTAATGGCGGCGTGCCTTTTATGCACGCTGGCTGCAGAGGAGTGGCTATCCATCGGCCGCCTGTCCATGACGTTTGACGAAGGCGCTCACCTGTATGCGGGCTACCAGCATTGGACTGCAAGGGATTTCGGTGTGAACCCCGAGCACCCACCCCTGGTGAAGCTGGTCGCCGCCGCGCCCTTGCTGGGCATGCACATCAAGCCACCGACTCCGCCGCACTTCCTGTTCCTGCCGGAGCAATACATGGGCGGCGACCAGATGCTTCGCGAGAACGGCGCGTACCGTCTGCTTACTCCTGCCCGTGTAGCGGCCAGTTCGTTCACCTTCGCGCTTGCACTCTTGCTCCTGGCTGCGGGATGGGAGATGTTCAGTCCACCCGTTGGTTTAATGGCACTGGGCTTGTTCGTCTTTGAGCCAACTCTCCTGGCCCATGGCGCACTCGTGACGACGGATATGGGCGTAGCCTGCTTCACCTTTGCCTCTGTTTACGCGTTCTACCGTTACCTGAAAAGTGCAAGCTGGCTGAGGCTGTTGCTTTGCGGCCTGGCTGTTGGTCTCGCCCTTTCTGCCAAGGTAAGTGGAGTGCTGGTGGTCCCCGTGCTTGCCTTCATCGCGATGTGGGAAATTGCTAGTACGCCATCCGGCCGTTTGCGTCGAGCGAGCACACTGCTCGGTGCCCTCTTCGCTATCGGCCTGATCGGCTACGGGGTGCTGTGGGGTTGTTATACGTTCCGGTACGCGGCACGTCCGGGCGCGCTGATGCTGGCGCCTCCGCTGGCTGGCCTTGCACATATGGGGCCGGCGCCGTGGGAAACGAACCTCGTGCTGCATCTCGCCGCCTGGCACCTTCTGCCGGAAGGCTACCTGTTCGCGTGGACCAAGCTTGGCACTCCTTTTACCGTTGGTTCAGCATTTCTTTTTGGACGCACCTATCCGGCAGGAACGTGGCTTTACTTTCCGGCAGCCCTGCTTATCAAGAGCACTTTGACGCTGGTCATCCTGGTCGCGGCTGCGCCGTTCGTTCTGAAACGTTTTGAGCGTGCAACTGTCGTCCTTGCGATTGGCTTCTTCACCATTCTGTTAGCATGTCTGCCGTCCCATATCAACATTGGCGTGCGCCATATACTCGCGATCTATCCATTCGCGATCCTGCTCGCGGCTGCTGCTGCCTGGGCTATCGCCCGTACATCGCGCGTGGCTGCTGGCGTTGTAGCTGCTATGCTTATGTTTCAGTGCGTGACATCGCTGCACGCCTTTCCGGATTATCTGCCGTATGCGAACGAGGCTTTTGGTGGATCGTCGAAAACCTATCGTATGCTGACTGACTCGAACGTAGATTGGGCGCAGCAGTTGAAAGAAGTGAACGCCTGGACTACTTCGCATCAAGTTACCGACTGCTGGTTCGCCTATAGCTACATTGGCGGTACTCCCGATTATGACAAGACTCCCTGCCGGCCACTGCCTTCAGGCCTTGCCACGCTGACAGGCAGACCGGTGCCGGTGATTCCGGCTCACATACAAGGCACAATCCTGGTCAGCGCTGCGGATGCGGCCGGGGTCCTGTGGGGACCAGGCACTCTGAATCCCTACAAGCAATTTCAGGATGGCCATCCGGCAGAGCTGATCGGCAACTCGATACTGGTCTATCGCGGTGACTTTGATGTACCGATGATTGCTGCCGAATCTCATCTGAGCCAGGTGTCAACCCTTCTGCGCAGAGGTCAGCCGGAACTCGCCCTGAAGGAAGCTGAAGCAGCAATCGCCGCAGATACGCACTCGGCATCGATAGAGGCAGATGCAGGCGGGGCGCTGCTACAGATGCATGCCACTGCAGAGGCGCAACAGGCCTTTGTTGCGGCGCAGCGCGAGAGTCGAGGATTGACCCAGCAGGAAGCCCGGACCATCCGACAGCGGATCGCACTCATGCAGCAGCCGCAACGATAACGTTATGAGCCAATTCTTACCAATCTCATTCCGTAACTTACTGCCTGCTTGATCAGGGCGATTATCCATTCGATCGGGGATGCGCGCAGGTCACCTGCAGTCACTTACCAAAGTGTTTTGGCTTCTGAGTAAAGTCGCAGGTACTATGAACAAGCTTCGGGAGCCAATGCAACGCCGAAAGTGACGAGCACCCGAAGTAGAAGGTGCCCCGTGCTGTTGCAAGCTCCCGCTGATGCACACGGGGGTAGTTTTGCGGCTTAAATTCGTTGTTCTTGCACTGGCCTTGATCTTCTTTAACGTTGTGACGGGTTGCGGCGGATCGGGCTCTACGACCTCGACCGGAACGACTACGCCCACTCCACCCACGCAGGCTAACAATCCAACCCCGAGTGTTTCATCTTTCGCGCCCGCGAGCATCGTCGCCGGTTCTGCCGCTCAAACGCTGACAGTTATGGGTACCGGCTTCATCGCCTCGTCAGTCGTCGATTCGGACGGATCCGCCCTCACAACGACGTATGTGAGCGCCACGGAACTGAAAGCTGCGTTGCCGGCGGCTGCAGTCGCCGGCGATGGGACCCTGAAAATTACTGTGACAAATCCCGCTCCTGGTGGCGGTATGTCAAGCGTGTCGAATTACACCGTGACAGTGCCGACAGCTGCTGTTTCGAGCCTGTCGCCACAGGTCGTTCCTCAGGGTCAGGCAGCAACGATAGACGTCAGCGGAACTGGGTTTGAAGCTAACTCGGTAGCACAATGGAATGGAAGCGCACGTCCGACCGCAATCATCAGCGCAACCAGTCTCAAGATTACGCTGACGGCAGCCGACACCAAGGCGTTTGGCACTGGCAAGATCACCGTCGTCAACCCGGGTCTCGCTTCGACCACGCCACTGGAGCTGGTGGTGAATGCATCGACCCCCACGATTACGTCCGTCAGCCCCAACGCAATACAGTCTTACAGCAACTCCAGTATCCCGCAGCAGGTGCTGATCTATGGCAGTGGATTTGCTGCCGCGGCCGGTGTCCAGGCAAATGGCGCTCCCGCAACCGTCATTGCGCAGAACTCGACGGTGATTACCGTGTCGCTGCCGTCCTCATTGTTTGCAACGACTGGTTCCATCAGTCTCGTCGTGACCAATCCAGGGCCGCCCGCGGTGTCTTCCAATGCAGAGCTTCTCTCCGTGACCTCGGCTACTGCTCCGGCATACACCGTGTTTCCGAATAGCGCACCCGCCGGAAGCCCGGACACGACCATCACTCTGAATGGCTCTGGATTCTTTCCGGATTCAGTTGTGGAGTGGAACAGCATCAGCCTTAAGACGACTTACAGTAACTCATCGAGCGTGACTGCAGTGATTCCGGCCAGTCTGCTCGCAGGGTTTGCTCAGGCAAATATCAATGTATCTACTCCGGAGAACGCAAACTCGCCTGCGCCGTCACAACCGTTCGATACCTTCCTTGAATTGCCGCTGAATGACATCGTTTATAACCCGAAGGACGGTTTCATCTACGGCTCCCTTCCTGGATATGCCGGCCAAGGACTGGGCAATTCCATCGCTGCAATCGATCCCGCGGACGGAGTCGTTCAGAAAACTATTTTCGTCGGCAGTGAGCCGAACAGGCTGGCACTTTCAGACGACGGCACGCAGCTCTTTGTCGGGTTGGACGGAGCCGGTTCTGTGCGGCAGGTGGATTTAACAAGCAGCACTGCAGGCGTTCAGTTTTCACTCGGCGGCGGACCAGGGGTCTACAATCCCCCTTACACCGCCGTCAGTCTGGCTGTCCTTCCGGGACAGGCCAATTCGGTGGCGGTATATGGCACCAATGGCGTCGTGACGATATTTGACTCTGGTGTCGCGCGCCCAAACGCCAGTTCCGGTTTGCAGACCTACTTCGATTCAAATGTGGGCGCGCTTGCTTTCGGTAGCTCTGCTTCGACCCTTTACGTTACATCCGAAGCAATCGGCAGCAATCTTTACAGTCTCACTGTCGACTCTACCGGCATCTCTGCATTCACACTGCTGGGTACGAATGCAGGCGGTACTACGATGCAATATGACAATGGGCGCCTCTACTTTCCATCGGGCACTGTAGTGAATGCTGCCAATGATAATCAGCTTGGCCAGTTTTCCATACTCAACAACTACTCTACGACGCCCGTCGCTGCTGCAGGGCCGATTGTCTCTGATTCAACCCTGAACCGGGCATGGATAGTTCCGAATACCTACGGCAGTTCAACTCAGCTTCTCTCTTTTGATGAGACGACCTTCAACGCAGTGAGCAGTATTCCAGTCACCGGCATCGAAAGCGTTCCATCCCAGGCTTTCAATTCGAATCCTGCGGACCTTATCCGCTGGGGCGGCGATGGGCTGGCGTTTCACACGGCGAACCAGCTTTATGTTCTGCAGGGCGCAATTGTGAAGGACAATTCGTCTTCGCCTGCGGATGTAGCTGTGTCCGTGCAGGCTCCGTCCGCAGGGACTACCGGATCTGCTCTCACCTATACGTTCCAGGTGCAGAACCTCGGTCCGAACACAGCCCAGGGCGTCACGCTCATTGCTACTCTGCCTTCCTCATTCATCTTTCGAAGCATAAGTGCGACCAACGGGAGCTGCACCGGCACGAGTGGTTTCTATTGTGACCTTGGGCCGATCAACAGCGGAAGCTCTGCAAGTGTGACGATAACGGCCACACCTTCCACGGCGGGCGCGGCTGCAATGACCGCCCTTATCTCGTCGGTCAGCTACGACCCGCTCAGCACAAATAACCAGGCGACAGCGAGCACCACTGTCACCGGCGGCTTGTTCAGTCCCCAGCCCGCCATCACACAGTTATCGCCCGCCTTGGTTCAGGCTGGTAATTCGACCTTCACGCTTACCGTTAATGGCAGCGGTTTCAGTAGTGCCTCGAGTGTTCTTTGGAATGGCACCGCCTTACCGACAATGCTGGTAAGCAGCGGCCAGTTGACGGCGACGGTCGATGCGTCTCTGGTGAGCCAACTCGGCTGGTCACAGGTATCTGTGTCGTCTGCCGCTCCGGGCGGTGGACAATCAGGTTCACTTACCTTCAGCATCTATCAGGTCTTGAACGTGCCAGCGAATGCGATGAGTTTTGATCCCTTCACCCGTAAGCTCTATGCCGTTCTGCCCAGCACTTCAGCAAGTCTGACAGGAAACAGTATCGTTGCCATTGATCCTGCTTCCGGCAGCATCGGCAATCCGATCCAGGTTGGCAGCGAGCCTAACCTGCTGTCTGAAACCAGCGACGGTAACTACCTCTTCATAGGACTTAGTGGTGCGAAGAGTCTGGGCCGCTTCAATCTGCAGACACAGGCCCTTGACCTTACCGTTCCTCTCACTCTCAACGAAACCTATCAACCGGGCAGTGCCGCGGCGATGGCGATTGCGACAGTACCGGGTTCAGATACCAGCCTGGCTGTTGAAATCGATTCCTTCGACGGTATAGGCATCTTTGATATTTCCGGTAGTACAGGAACCTATCGAAAGAATTCGGGATCTGGTTATTCCGGCGACTATCCGGTATTCACTGACTCCACACATTTCTACGCCCATGACGCGTATACGAGTGGTGCAGAGTTTTACCGCTACAGCGTCGATGCGAATGGAGCCGAGTTGATCGATGGCACCACTCTCGACGGGCTCGGCGGCTTCGGCGGCCAGATCGCTGTCGACGGTGGTCTTGTTTATGGAACGGGAGGGGGCATCATCAATCCGAATACCACTCCCCCTTCCCAGGTAGCTGTGCTTCCTCTGGGTGTAGGGCCATATGGAAATTCGCTCGTGGGTGGCGGAGCTGTTCCGTATGCCGCAGAGATGAAGTCATTCAACATAGGCGTGAACGATGCAGGAACGGCGTTCAGTTATGTCGAGCGGTTCGACACACAGCACTTCACTCTCGAGCAGACGCTGCAGCTTCCCAGCAGCCAGATTCAAGGCGTGAATGGCACACGATGGGCACAGGATGGCCTGGCGTTCATCATTCCCTCAACTACCGCCAACAGTACCTCGTCGCAGATATTCCTGCTACGCGGACCGTTTATTCTGCCCGCTGAAGCAGTCAGCAACCCGGCGCCAGTGCTCGGCAGCACAGATCACAATTCAGTCCAGGCAGGCAGTGGCAACTTCTACCTGACACTGACGGGCAGCCAGTTCCTGCCTGGAGCCACTGCACTCTGGAACGGATCTGCCCGCACGACTACCTTCATCGACAGCCAGCATCTCAGCGTCGCTGTTTCCAGCAGCGATGTCTCTACCGCTGGCTCAATCGCAATCACAGGTCAGAATCCAGGCTCAGGGATCTCGAATACGATCAACGTGACAGTGCAATAGCAATCGTGACAGGAGGATGATTGCGCTGGGTGCTGAGCTTACACAGGAGGGCGAATGGGATCCTGGGGCGCAATCATCATGAGTTTCTTCGGAGCGTTCTTCGCTGCGCTGACGCTCCGACTACAACTTCACTGGAATGGTCCGAAGCTGGGATTGCCCTTCCTGCTCTTCGCTGTCATCCTCCTGCTGGCTGTGGCAGTCATCCGCCTTCCAGGCAAGGGCATTACTCCATCGGAGCGCGGCGGACGTGCCATCCTATGGAGCACGATCGGAGAGGGTATCGGGCTTTTCATTGCTGTGAATGTGGTCGTCAATCTCCACCATGAAGAGATGTTGCTACCAGCGATGGCTCTCGTCGTCGGATTGCACTTCCTGCCCATCGCTTATGCAGAATTCTTCCGGCCGTTTTACGTGCTTGGAGTTGCGTTGCTGGTAGCAGCAGCAATCGGATTCGGCATGAGCACTGCCGGCGGTGGGACCCTCGCCGGCTTCACAGCCGCCTGCGCCTTGTGGGTGGCATCGCTGCTCGCTGTCGTTCGCGACTGGCATGCCAAGAAGCAGAACGTTACGGCAATCTAGATGCGGTAATCATGCGCTGAGCCTGCTTACGATTCTTCTTGTACTCAAGCAACTCGCGATCACTGCTGGAGCAGAGTGTCCGATGATGCAGACCGGCGCACGGGTTCTTCACAGGTGGTTCACACCGCGTGCCGCGGGAGACGCGGCTAGGTGTTAGAAACAGCTATGAAGACATTGAGCAACATAAGCGAAAAAGCAGGCAGCGCAGCAGCGAGATGATCGCGAATTCTTAGTCTGGCGAACAACGCCAGCAACATCATCAAGGCAAGGCCGGCGGACGAGAAAAGAAGAAGTGGTCGCGAAAAAAAGTGTCCGACAATCAGGCCCACGCTTCCTGCAAGCTGCAATACCCCTGTCAGAATGCGCAGAGCGGGGAGCCGCCAGCGATCGAATTCGGCGATCATAGTTTCAGAAAAAAAGCACGTCAGCCCATACCAGCCAAATGCAGCAGCCGAAACGCACTCGGCAAGATCCAGGAATATTCGCATCATTGCTTCTGATGTTACAGATTACCGGCGGGTAAATGCGCTATGCTCACACCAAAGAGGAAGAAGGCCCCATGCGAACGTTGCTGATTGTTGTACAGATCGCTGTGGCTTTAGGTCTGCTGAACGTCTGGCTGCTCCGTTCCCGTCAGAGTACCGCGTACCGCGGTGGGAATTCCCAGTCAATGCGCGAAGAGTTCGCCTGCTACGGTCTTCCTGCATGGCTCATGCCGATAGTCGGAATATTAAAGGTAGGAGCGGCCATCTGCCTGATTGCGGGCGTGTGGCTGCACTCTCTAACGCTGCCAGCCGCCGTTGTGATCAGCGTGCTGATGGTGGGAGCGCTCGCCATGCACCTGAAAGTGAAGGATCCCTGGAAAAAGTCTTTCCCTGCGCTGCTGGTGCTTACCGCGAGCGGATTTCTCTGCTGGGGCTACATTCGATAGCGGTCTAACGGAAAGACTTCTATGAACAGGCGAATACTAGATCCGCAGGCAGCACGAGACTAAAGTCGCGAGCCGTGCGTTATACCTGACGTGCTTTGAGACTTGAAGCTGGAGGAGCAATAGATTGCTCCGCTCTAAGATCGGCGACTCAATAGGCGCCACGAGCCATCACCGCTTGACGGCAGACGGCGCCTCGCATTCGAACGAAGGCTCGCAGTGCTTCGCCTTCAGCGTACTTGATTCCTTGTCCATGTACATGTTCTGATCGGCGGCGCGCTTAAGTTCTTCGGCGCTCGTTCCATCCACAGGATAGCGGATTATCTCTATACTGGCAGATCGTCAATGATCGATCGAGGGGCACCCAGTGCGCAGCACGGTATACGGTTATGCTTCCGGTGCTGCGTTCATTGGGGTGTTCAAACGAGTTGTCGGAGTCAATCCTGGCGAGTACCTCAAGCGTGGTTTTAGACTGCGACCATTTCGCAGACGGGCGGGCATTGAATGATTTCTGAAGGGAGGAGCAGACGTGTCAAAGGTACGGGTCGCAGGATTTGTTCTTTCGTTGGATGGTTTTGCGCGGGAACAGAGTCGTTCAACGCGAGCAAAAAAATTAGGTGTGTAGAGATCGCCGAAATAAGCGTACGTGATCGACGCTTCGTCGAAGTAGAAGCTTTTAGGGCGCTTGACCAGGATGCGTCCACCGTTGATGTAGCCATCGTTATCCTAAGTAGTGATTTCGCTGGCAGCACCGCGGTTGATGTCAAGGCTGCCGTACTGTCCCTTGATCCCGGAGACTGGTTCAAGATCCACGTAGAGCCGACGGATGTAGAAAGACCAGCCGCCCGAGGCAATCTGTTAAATACCTGCTGCGCACCTTCATAAGCATTGACTGCTACCTGCTGCGTCGGCGTGACCTTGGCAAACTCGCGGTCAAAACCCGCTTCATTGCCGCCACCGATAGGGTCGGCCTAAAACCAGTTAAAATACCTGCCGGTTGAGGCATGAAAAGCGATACCGTAGCGGCCAGCCTGGTCAAACTTGAACTTGCCATCAATGATGCTGCGCTGCTGCCCCTGGTCATACTGGTGAGCGTTATTCGAATCAAACGTACTGCGATAGCGAAGCGAAAAGTCCATCTCGTTCAGATCAATCCAGCGGGCAAATCCTGCTCCTCGCCAGGATGGGATTGTCGCGGGCACTGGAGTGCTCGACGCTACGATCAAAGATGCCAGAGCTGGCGCAGAATGGTCAGCCGATGTGTTGAAGGCCAGTTGGGGCCCTACAGAGCTGGGGAGCAAGCGCCAGAACGATGGTTTAGATAAGCTTTGAGTGTTTGATGGGAACGTTCCTTCCGGCGCCAGTGCCTGGAAGAGGAGCATCCCTCCTCTTCTAGACGGCTTATAGGCAGCAAGAAACATTTGATGAATGCGGCTGCACTCCCCGACTTCACACACCTCAAACTCACGCATCGCGTTCATTCATCGATGTGGATCGAGAGACCTCATGACACGCCACATAGTTGTCCCTCCTCGTTCTTTGGGAAGACAGATCGTACTGCAGGATGGAAGACCCTGCGATTCCAGGCGCATCAGGGTCTGACTACCGGCAGGTCGATGTAGCTCGCGTCAGTGGGAGAGTGGAAGACCTTCTGCTCGGCCTTTTTATAATCAGCCGGTCGCGCGAAGAAGATGCTGGGTACGAAGGTCTGAGGATTGCGATCGTAGAGCGGGAACCAGCTGGACTGTACCTGGACCGCGATACGGTGACCGGGCAGGAAGACGTGGTTCGCGTTGGGCAGCTCAAAGTGATAGGTCTCGGCAGTATTGGCAGGAATCGGCTCAGGGTTTTCAAGACTCTGCCGATAGCGACCGCGAAAGATGTCGGCAGAGATCATCAGCTGGTAGCCGCCCATCCAGGGTTCGGCGGCCACCTCATCAGGGTAAAGATCGATCAGCTTGACGACCCAGTCGGCATCTGTGCCGGACGTGGACGCGACGAGATTCGCCACGGGCTGGCCGCCAATGGTGACAGGTGCGGTAAGCGGCTCCGAGATGAAAGTCGCGACGTCCGGTCGGCCGGAAGCACTTCGCTGGTCAGACGCCAACCAGTTCGCCCAGGGACAGCCAGCGGTGTAGCACGACGGCAGATTGGGGCGGGGAAGATAGGGTACCGGGTGAGCGGGGTCCGACGGGTATTCGGTATAGGAAGCTTCTTTGCTGGTGGGCGCGGTAAAACTGAGCGCCGCAATGCCATGCAGGTAGAGCCGGGTATTGGGCTGGGTCACCGGCCACGCCGCGAGCTGCTGCCACTGGTCAGAACCGGACTGGTACGCGGTCACGATGGGAATGGCGGCGGCTGAGCTGTCGTCTTTGAGGTAGCGGGCAAGAAACGGTGCGAGAACATGCTGCCGCCAGTAGACGGACGGGTCGGCGGGAAAGGTGAGCTGGTTTACCCCGAGGTTGGAGCCGTCTTCGATGGCGCCGCCATGGTGCCACGGGCCGAGGGTGAGATGGATCAATCCATCCTTGTCGTAGGGCTTGATGGCCTTGTAGACAGCAGTAGCGCCGTAGATGTCTTCAGCGTCCCACAGCGAGTGGACGAGCAGGATCGGCACAGTGGGCGGATGTTTAGCATACTGCGCGGCGAGGATCCTATCGACTGCCTGCTGCTGCCAGAAGGAATCATAGGCGGGATGCGCGACCAGCTTGCGCCAGAAGCCCATCTGATCAAGGCCGCGGCGCTTGGCGAGTTCGCCGGCAGAGCCTGCATTCATATAAGTGTCGTAGTCGTCGAAGTTCGAGGTCCACCAGTGTGCGGAGTTGTCACGCGTGCCATCCTGCTCGTAGATGTACGGCTCATTAATCTGCCGGAAGGCGCCGTAGTGGAACCAGTCGTCACCGTGCCATCCGTCCACCATCGGATTCATGGGCACGGCAGCTTTGAGTGCTGGGTGCGGGTCTACGAGCGCGGCGAGCGAAGTGTAGCCGTCGTAGGAGATGCCGATGATGCCTACCTTGCCATTGGCCTCCGGGATGTTCTTGATGAGCCAGTCGATGGTGTCGTAGGTGTCGGTGGAGTTGTCGACCGGGGTCGGATTGAGCGGACCGCGAAAGGGGCGGTTCATGACGTAGTCGCCCTCTGAGCCATACTTGCCGCGCACGTCCTCGACGGCGCGGATATAGCCGCCTTCGATGAGGACATCGGTGGCGTTGTCATAGCCGTACAGGCTGGCGCCAAGATGGTTGCTGTAGGACTTCGTGGTCAGAGCCGTTGCGCTGTACGGCGTACGGGTGAGCACGATGCCGGCATTGTGTGCCCCGTTTGGAACCAGGATCACGGTGTGCAGCTTGACGCCGTCGCGCATGGGAATCATCACCTCGCGTCGGGCGTAGTCGGCACCATACTGCGCAGTATTGACGGTGGCGGGCGTTTCCGATGGCATATCGGGGTATCGTGGCGAGCCCGTTTGTGCATGGAGGAACAGTGAGGCGCTGGCAAGTGAGGCAGCGAGGCAGAAGACGACTGGCTTCATGAGAGTATTCCTTCTGCCAGATACGGCACTTGATCTGACCGATGTCTATGGAGTAACAGATTCGTAAGTGTAGCGCGGAGTTCGAGAATTCGAGCTTGCTTTTCGTAAGGAGCGGGAGCCTTCCAACTGTCTTCTCGTGCGCTGGAGCTTTACTCAGGTCCGCGTCGCTGTGGCCAAAGCAGTCCTATTACGGTGAACTACACGCCACCCTTGATCAGGTCCGGGATCATCGCCGGCGAGAAAAGCTCGTCAATTTTTCTTGTTGTCACGAGACCGCGGGATACTTATGGACTGAGGGGTTGGCCACGCTGTCCCCGGCAGTGCGGTGGGAATGCTCTT
Source organism: Acidobacteriaceae bacterium (assembly GCA_963692885.1). Lineage (GTDB taxonomy): Bacteria > Acidobacteriota > Terriglobia > Terriglobales > Acidobacteriaceae. The sequence continues at coordinate 2,539,110 of OY843586.1, read as the reverse complement.
GATAGAGTAAAGTCGAACCCCGCCTGCCTCGTTCTAACGCCCGCTTTCTGTTCTTGGTTTGTTATGGCTGCTTGCTTACGAAATGATCCTTCGAAGTACAAACAACATGCAGGAGAGGTGAATGTTCTTGGGGTCATGCTTCGCTCTGGTTTTTGCAGTCTTATCCGGAGCTGCTTTTTGTCAGGAGGTCACACCTCCGGTCCAGACAACAGATACACAGGCTGAAGCTGCATCTACGCCCAATATCTTTCACCATCCGGATACTGCGCGCTATCTGATCTCTGGCCAGGCCAACATCATTTTTCAGGCACACGGTCCCTTCCATTCGCCCTATGAAGGGACGAACAGTCTGCTGGGACGCGGCGAGTACAAGACGTCACTCCTGGGAACGTTATACCTGGGCTATGAAGTAAACAAGAACCCGCGCTATGCGACAGATGGCATCCTTGATGTCGAATCCGCCGGAGGCCGCGGCATTTCTGAAGCGTTGGGACTTGCCGGCTTCACCAACCTGGACGTGGTCCGCAATCCCAACCTTGGTTCCGCGCCCTACCTGTCGCAGTACATGATCCACCAGGTGATCGGATTTACAGATGAACTGGTGGATGCTGAACGATCCACCGTGTCGCTGCAGACAAGAGTGCCAGTCCGTCGAATCGAACTGCATATCGGGCGGATGGGTCTGCCCGATTTCTTCGATGTCAACTCCGTTGGAACAGACTCTCACCTCCAATTTTTGAACTGGACGGTGGACAACAATGGCGCATGGGATTACGCGGCGAATACACGGGGCTATACCGATGGTGCGGTCTTCGAGTACGCGGATCATGCCTTCACGGCACGCTACGGCATCGCTGCGATGCCTACTATTGCAAACGGGATCGAGCTGCAATATGAATTTCGTAGAGCAAGTGGTCAGAACGTTGAACTGGAGCTACGCAGGAGCTTGTTGCCCGATCCTAAGTTAAAAGGTGCTGTGCGACTCCTGGGCTTTGTCAACCATGCCAACATGGGCGACTATCGAGAGCAGAACCAGGCCTTCTTTCGTGGCGATACGCCGACACCGGAAATCATGGCCCATCCGCTTACCAGCACCGTCAAATACGGCATCGGCCTCAACGCCGAACAACAGGTCAGCGAGAACAGCCGGGTTTATGGCAGGTTCGGTTGGAACGAGGGCCAGCACGAGTCTTTTGCTTACACGGAAGTAGATCAGACGGTTGCGGTCGGCGGCGACTATAGCTTCAAAGCACTTAGTCGTCCAGACGATAAGCTGGGACTTACATTCGTGAGCAACGCGATCAAGAAGGATCACCAGACCTATCTGGCGTTGGGAGGCAAAGGCTTTCTGCTTGGGGACGGTCGATTGAACTATGCTCGCGAAGACATTCTTGAGGGTTATTACAACCTGCATGCCTGGAAGGGTGTGTATTACGCATTGGACGCCCAGTTCATCGAACATCCAGGCTACAACCAGGACCGCGGGCCGGTTCTCGTCGAGTCAGTTCGTATGCACGTCGACTTCTGAGGCGACGCCAATCATCTGGACTGCGTGAATCGGCATGATATCGAGACACTCGCACCGGATGAAAGCGAGACGAAGCAGAAGATTGTTGAAGAGATGACAGATGGCCGGGAGATGACCCGCGGGAAGTAAGGGCAAGCCGTACAAATCTCTCATGCCAAGGCACACGCGCCGCTAAAAGCAGAATTGATTGTTGAAGGCAACCTGCCTCCTGAACTGGCACAGGGACTGTTTACGGACCTGAAGCGCTGCGAGACGCTGGTGCGTATGGCCCGGCACCGGGCGAGGCGCTCGATGAGTTGAAGAGGTCGACTGATCGCGGCATCGCTGCAACAGCAGACCGAGCCACGAATGCGGCTCTGCATGCAGTCGACGGAAATCAGAAAAGCTCATGTTCTATGGTCATCCCGTCGCGCACCCTCCTGCCGAGGAGTACTTTTCGCAAACAGCATTCAGAAACGGCGACTACGTGGCGAAGCTTGGATTATTTTCCGTGTTCTCGGCTTTGAAAATCTTGAAAGAGCAGTCGTTTGATCTCCGGACGCCCACTCCGTTCCTAACATCGTCCAGCATATCTGCCCTTAAAGGTAATTGGATCGGCATGCCCGTGTGGCACGATTGATCACAATGCAGCGCGATAGCTCCAAGGACTTGATGTCGAGCGAACATTCACCGACAAAGCTTCCGGCAAGGAGGTAAATCGGCCAAAGATCGAGGCCATGCTCGCCTTCGTGCGGGAAGGCGACACCATTGTCTGTCACAGCATGGAGCAGATGGCGCGAATCTCGATGATCTAACGCCGTATCATGCTGGGCCTGAAGCGACGAAGGCAATCGACCTCCTGAAGTACATTCGCATTGATCTGGTACTCACTGCTTCCCTATTGTTATTTGCGAGGCAAGATCCAAGGGACTGCTCGTCCCTACCGTTTTTTTCCTAAATACGGTGAGTTGGGAAAGCGGACTCAGATGCCGTATTGGTGCAAGGAAGTCAATCCTCAATCGAGGTTCTCACTTCAGTCAGAACACTTCTCAGCTGATTCAAGTTCAAGGGCTAGCAGTAATGCAACCGAATGAATAATCTTCCACCCGCATTCGCCCTTGTTTGGTCGGCAGCCACATTAAAACACTTCGTTCTTCTGCCATAGGTCTAATTACGAGAAGCGAACAAAAGGATGCAAGGGCCATTTGGATGATTCGGGTTTTCGTCTCCTATTCTTATTTTGAAACCGAGACTGCGAATATACTCCAGCAACCCGTCTCGGGTGAGCCAGTGGCTCGTTGGCTCACTACCTCCGATAAATCGCGTCGCTCCCAATGAGGATAGATAGTGCTGTTCATAAACCTCTACGCTGTGACCGGCCACGGTCTGAACCACTGCTTTTGGCGTAAATCGCACTTTGTCCGCAATGATTTCGGGGCTGTAGTAGTGCGTCCAAAGTCCAAATGCATCGGTTACACCGGAGATGTCGTACAAGAGTTTAACCGGTTCAAGCATGTGATAGAGAACACCCACAGCCAGGATAAAGTCGAAGCGTCCGCGTTCTACCTTCTCAAGATACGGACGAAAGTCCCCATAAAGGAAAGTTGATTTCAACGAAAAAGCATTCTTCACAATCAGGCATTTTAGAAAGGCTCGCTGGTTGGCCTCGATCGCAGTCACCTCGGCGCCGGCTTTTTCCATCATGTAGGTGTGGCCGGCTTCGAGTGGACCGAGTTCGAGAACCCGTTGACCCAGAAAGGAATTTAGCTGCGCACCCAACCACTGGATGCGGAAATCATCAAACAGAGCCGATTCACCTGTTTCAAAGCCTGGAACTGCCGAGTTCCATCCATTCTTGAAAATTAAGAACGGTGTGGCAGCGGATGGAGCTTCACGACAATAAAGATCTTGCAATTGCTGGGATTGCCCACGTCGTTGTCCGCGACGCTGAATCAACCGACGAAGAACCGGTACTTTGACCGCAAACTGGAATCCTGCGGATCGGAATTTCGTGAGAAGACTGCCTACCACAAATCTCCCCCTTGCTTGGAGGTCATTTTCGGTGTGTAGCTGTCGCATTAGTTTAGTATCCCAGACGTAGCGTGATGCATTCTGAAAAATTGCGACCTCACGATTGCCGTTCTTTTCGAGAGATTGAGGCCCAGAAGAAACACTCTAAGAGGAGCGGTACATCAAGGCTCACTATTGGCCGGGATTTTTATCAATAGAATGAGTCTCTATGGCATTCTCTGCTACAGAGCGGCAAAGTTTATTCTACTGGATCTCTTTCGCATAGCTTATCTTACTTCTCGTGGCTCTAGTAGGACTTGTTGGGTTGGGTCAGTGGTAGTTCGATGAGTACGTCGATTTGACTGGGTATCCGTCTGGCATCACGTACTCTTCCGCCTTCAATGGAGTCCACGCCCTATCTCTGAACTGCTGCTTGCTCTCTATGGCACATCGGTAAACTATACGCATCGACAGCTTACCGGCGCTTTTTTAGGATTGCTGTGGGGCTTCTTCATAATTGCGGGCCTCTTTACGGTTCTAAGCGGAGACGCTTCGGTACAACGTGCATTGCGGTGGAACAGAACGCTCGCTGCTCTGGCACTGCTGTGCTATTTTCCGCTTTAAAGCGACAGCACAGAAATTTCTACTGGCCTGCCGGCGCCTCGGCTTATCTGCCGACCCTCGCAGCCAGCCTTTTGCTTTTCTGGCAGGCGATCACTGGCAGGATTCAAACGAAGAGAGGTCAGAAAATCGGCTGTGTGTGTCTGCTTATTGCTGTAGGTTGCAGCGAGGCTGGCGCCGTGCTCGCTATCACATTTGCCTTGACCGTGCTTTTGCCAAATCTGTTTTTCGCTTTGCAGCAGAGAAGGAAGAATGAGCCACTGCTTTCATTTTGGTGGGCGATCCCGGGATGCTTGGCCGTGGCAGTTCTTGCCTTTGTTCGCTTCCATCGAGGATCGAAACCAGAAGGGCAGATTTTTCTAAATAGCGTTACCTTTGGGGGAATCCCTTGGCAAGCCTCGGTGAAGGCATCCGCCAATTAGTTGGAGACTTTCTTGCTCTCCATGCGCATGCTGTTCCTTCCCCCACTCTTCATTTCGCTCTTTTCTCCCTCATTTTGCTGGCAGTCGGCATCGCATTTTGCTGTACGAGCGCGCATAGCGGACCAGTGGCCTACCCGCGCAATTTCGTCAGCCTGTCGTGCACTTTCGTCATAGCGTCTTATTTCACTATTGTCGCAGCCGACTGGCACTTCGGCGTGTTATGTTGCAACTGTCACGAAACGCTGCGTCAGTGCTGGATTGCTATGAGCGTTGCCGGTCTCGCCATTGCGGGGGTAGGGCGAATTGGCCGAACGCGCTTACTCGTTCCAGGAACCTCCGCTTGGTGAGTTCAAGAGAGATGAAAGCGTTAGCTTTCCAAATGAGATCCTGATGTACTACCAAAAGCAATTCCTCGCCGTGCGGCCAGGAGCGCTCTATGGCGAAAGCGTTTTCCCCACCAAGATCCAGCGAATAATCGGAATTATCCCAAGCACTGATTCTTTCCTGAAGACACGGAAACATACCCTCTTCCAAGTGTGTCATGACTAGCGCGCCCATTTCAATCGGAATGCCACCCGCGTCGGTCGTGGGACGACTTTTCGCAAATACACATCGAGACTATAAGAACAGCATCCATGTCCCCGCGAGGACGAGCATAGCCAATGTCGCGATGCAGCGGAAGACGATCTTCATGAGTCCCTCAGATCAGCAAGTTCTGACACCACTAAGGTAACGCGATACTATGGGCGAGCATATCTTTCGAGAGGCCGGCAAATGAGATGGTCCGCCGCTTGATTCCTCAACCTCAGTAGAGGGATCGTGGTGGCAGCTTCTAACAAGGAGGATCATCGACATGCAGATACATTCGGTAGGGATTGACCTTGGCAAGACCACCTTTCACCTCGTTGCACTTGGCGCTGCTGGCAAGGTGCTCGTACGAAAGAAGTTCACGCAAAAGCAGTTGCTGGCTTACACAGCGAACATGCAGATCTCTCTGATCGGCTTAGAAGCATGGTCAGGAGTGCACTTTCTCGGACGGGCGTTGCGCAAGCAAGGCCACGTGTGCGGCTTATCGCAGCCCAGTTTGGGAAGCCATTTGTAAAGTCCAACAAGAACGACTTCGTTGATGCGGAGACGATCGCCGAAGCTGTCGAGCGCAAGAATATGCGTTTCGTTCCGATCAAGACGGATGACCAGCTCGATCTTCAGGCCATCCACCGGGTTCGTGAGCGGCTGATCTCGCGTCGAACGGCAGTGATCAACCAGCTGCGGGCGTTTCTGCTCGAACGCGGCATGGTGTTTGCACAGAAGCCGGCGAAGCTGAAGGCTGCTATGGCCGACATCCTTGAGAACGCCGAAGCTGATCTAACGCCGCTGATGCGCAACCTGATCGACACGCTGTGGGGCGAGTGGAAGCTTGTTGAGCAGCAGATCGAAGAGTTGAACGATGAACCGGAGCGCATTTCTGCCAGCGATGCAGGGTGTACTCGCATCCGCAAGATTCCTGGGATCGGACCTGTTGTGGCGACGGCGATTGTCGCTGCCATCGGTAACGGTGCTGCGTTCCGCAAGGGGCGAGAGTTCGCAGCATGGCTCGGGATTGTGCCCCGCCAGTATTCTACGGGCGGGAAGGCAAAGCTGCTCGCCATCAGTAAGCGCCGCGTTGTGTTTCTACGTAAGATCCTGATTCATGGCGCACGCGCTGCCGTGCTGCGGATCAAACGCGACACGGCGCCGACCGGAGCTTGGCTAGACGCACTCGATCACAGAGCTTCCAAGAACGTCGTCGTGGTCGCCATGGCGAACAAGCTCGCACGTATGGCGTGTGCCGTGCTCTCCAGCGGCAACGAGTACAGAGTCGCCGCATAACGGCGCGGAAAAGACATCTGCGGCTTGGAAGCGCGAAGCGCTCCCACTTTCCCGCACCACGACGACGACTAAGCTTCCTCACCGAAGTCTGCAAAGGAGCAGCAAGGACGAAAGAACAGTCACAACGGCGTGTCCGCAGCCTGGTACCGAGAATGGTCTTCAACGACCGACCGACTTAGAAGGACAGACACGCGCGCAACTCATCATGGCCGGGAGAGCTGATCTCCACCCAAAGGCCGATTCCATTTGCGCAGACTTGTCTCTCGACCAAACTTCCCCTTGCAGTCCTGCGGCGGACCACACATTCCCGTTACGGTTCCCTCGGCGAACGCATTAACGATTCGCCTCAATCGAGCAACATGCGACTACCGACGGGATCGCGTTCACCGCTGCATCGAGTGAGACAATTTCAGCTGCTTGTTCATGTCATTTCTGGAAAGTGAAGAGCTCGACGAGCTGTCTCACGCGTTCTTTCTGACGGATGGGTGGGAAGCGTCCAGTCCTTGTTGACTCCGCGCTACCGTGGAGGCTCGCCCAGAAGAATTCAGAGAGGACATCTGACTTGAATCTTGGTCCCGGAAACAATTCGTGAAACTGGGCAAATGCGAATCGCAATTCGGGTGGTGTCGCAGCATGATCAAACTTCACAGTCAGGTTGATCAAGAACATCACTTCGTAGAGCGCCGGTGAAGGCGCTGCGAAGTTGAGGTACGCGGCAGCGATCGCTTCGACTGCGCTTCCACGCTTCACCTGCTTGTGTGCCTTCTCCATGGCCACGCCCAATTCCTGGAAGCCTTCGATAGCAACAGCGGCAAGGATCGCGTCGCGGTTTTCAAAATGGCTGTACAAGACCGGTTGGCTGTAGGAGATCTCCTCCGCTAATCGCCGGATGGTTACGTTCGACCACCCTTCAAGCTCAGCGATTCGCGCGCGGCGCTGATGATCTGCGCCCTTCGGGCCTGCTTGTCACGCAACTTCCGTTCCGCGATTCGACTTGGCACCAGACTTGTTGTCATCGCTAGAAAGCATATCAGCATTTATAAAATGGCCTATTGTCGGGATACCTATTGCTAGCACACGGCATAACTCCTAATGTTGCTAGTATTGTAAGGACGCAATATTAAGGTTCATGTGAGGCGATCGAGCGTAAGGGGGGCGATATGTCGAACACGAAGTCAGCGAGTCAACACGCCGTCGATGCGAGCGCGACCTCTCGATTGCTAGCGCCGTTCTTACGGAAGAAGCGATCGAGATGATTCCGTTCGCCATGGCTGGAGGAACAGATCCTGAGCGAATTTTTGACCGTAAGGCCGCCGTTCTTGGTTATCTCCAACAGATCTTGGGTAACTTTCACCATGTCGTTGTGGCAGATCGACAGACTTATATCACCGATGATGCAGGTACCCACGTTTGTAGAGGGCCGCGGCGACTTGTTGTTGGAGAAGGCCGGACAACGATACCTCAACATCTATGTTTTCCGCTTCAGCATCGTCGACGAAAGGATAACGGAAATCCGCGAATACGCGAATCCGGTCATCTATGCCAAAGCGATGGGGCTGAAAGCAGGCTAAACGACCTTTTGGCACAACCGCTGTTTTAGATATTCATCTGCGACGAGGAGTGTTTGATGAAGACGTTTTGGAAGGCCGCACCCTGATCAGCAAGATCATCGTCTTTCTCTCAGCCGCTGTCTTTATCATGATTTCCATTCAGCCGATTGCCAATCCTGTAGCTTCCGCCGCGGCGCAGGGCATGGCATTCACTTCACCCGTTGGACCGACCATATTCCGCGTCTCTTTCGCGGGTATCCTACTTGGCGGCGCTGCATTCCTGGCATACAGCCTTTTCTCTAGCGCAGACCGTTGACCGGCTGATCTTCTCGGCTCTCGTCCTAGGATTCGCATTGGCGGTCCGTATGTATGGTGTGGAGGTCGACTCAAGTGTGCAGCAGAGTGTGCCTATGGTCAAAGCTGAGATGGGTCTGGTTGTCATCACTCTTGTTGGCATTGCCATCGAAGTGAGACAGCGATCGTACATGCGCGCGTGTCACCGGTAACGAGCGCACTGACGCTCGAGTGACATTCCCACACTTAAGTTGTTTTTTCAAGTAGGTTTATCTATGCATAACATCATTCCTCTTATTCTGGCCGGCCTTGTAGCCTTGTCAATCTTTGTGATCGGCTGCTTTTACCTTCTGTCTCCGGACCGAATGGTTGGATCATTCGGTCTCAAGCTACCTGCGTCCGACCCTGACACTCCCGCGTGGTTACGGCTTAAAGGAAACCGGGCTATTGCATCCGGAGTGGTCGTGATTGCAATGATGCTGACGGCGGACAGGAGGACGCTGAGCGTAGTTCAACTCGCTCTGGCTATCATTCCTCTTGGAGACATGTCCGTCGTTCTGGTGACCGGCGGTTGGAAGTCGAAAGCACTTCTCGTTCATGGCCTCACCTGCGCCGTGATGCTGGTCACCGGTTACTTCTTGATCCATGCGAATTGAGTTGAATGCGTGTGGCTCGGGTCACTCTCGCAGGCCTGGATGTAACGAAACTAGATCTTCAAGGATGACATCAGGCCAAGGCAATCATTGAACGCGGCCTATGTTTCCTTGAATTTCTCATCTTTTTAAATGCTCTGGTCTGCACTCGAGCACTTCTTCCGTGAAGCCGAATTTCTATGAGCAGGTCACTAGTGTCAAGGGATTGTTCTTTGTTTTTCCTTCATAGGTCTTTGCTTTTGTTGTTGCTCTTGGTTTCGGTGCTCTCCATCGTGTTTCTATTCGCACTCTTGATGAGCTGTCTTCATGCATGCTCGGTGCCAGCTGGGGTTCGAGAGGAGAGTCAATGCTGCCATTTATCGGTCGGCCTCGAAGGCCGAAGTTGGCTCGCAGTCATCGAAACATGGTGTCGTTCGCGACGGATGAACATGTTGATCTCTCAAGCAACTTGTCTTAGAACGGCATATACATAGCTTGGATGCTCCAGAGGTGATGAAGCAACACAGCAAGCTTGCGGGCTACGGCAACGACGGCCTTACTTCTGGCCGGCTTGCCTCCTCTGCCAGCTAAGTGGAGACCCTACGGCGCAACGCCGAGTCTCGCCCGTGTGGCCGAAGGATGTGATCTGAGCACTCAGTCAGCAGACTTCGAACATAGGCGTTGCCGGCATGCGTGATGCTGAGCTAAGCAATGTCATCCCCGGACTGACTTAGCTGCGGTCGCAGGCCCAGGTAGCAACCCGCATCGCGACTTCATCCGAACCGCTCCTTGTCGCCCAGCGTCAGCACGAAGGTCAAGGCCGTGAGGTGTCAAAGCGCCGCGAACATTCAGCAGCGCCTATGTCTCCGGATACTCGGCGTGACCCAGCTGCTGGAGCTGCCGGTCGCATTACTTGATCTTGACTGTTATCTCCGCAATCTGCTGGAGTGCTGGATTGTAACTTTGCGGATTATTTGTCGTGGTGTTTCAGAATTATTGTCCTATAGAGCGCTAGCCAGGGCCGATGACGAGACTATCCCACGCAGCTTCGACGATCGCGATGAGACGACAGGAAGGTCATTAACGCTGAGGACACGCTTGACTTGGGTGAGGAGTCGAGTCAATAGGTTTTATTCCCGCCGGTCGTCCGAATGAGGCTTGCCAAGACCTCCGGGTTGAGTGCTTCATCGGGGAGGACGACGACGTTGTGTTTCCACCGCTTTTCGAGCAGGTCCGGCGCCTTGAGTCGAGTCGAGCAAACCAAACTCATGCACGAAGGCGATGCTCGAATCGAATTGTGGGAACCGAGCGATGCGTCTCTAAATTCCAGGCATACGGAGCATCAATTGGGAATTTGAGATAAATCATGGCAGGCCGACGAGATCTTAAAACAATGCGGCGCCCGTCGCTACTTTCAACGACCGAAACTGTAACGTAAAGTAAAGCGTGCCTGGATCGGCTCGACCGGGTGCAGGACCCTTGTGAAAGCCGCGTGGGCATTCAGTACTCTGGCGACTTGCTGCTGACCCAGCAATGTTGTGGGCGGGGTCGCTGGCAGTCCCAATCCGTCTGCTGGAGTGATTTGCGAGAGATAGGCATAATCCACGTCGTGGTCTTTACGGTTGGCCAGATTCAATATCTCACCAATGACACTCCACTTCCTGGTGAAACGATAATTTGCTCCCAGGTTGATCAGGGCGGTAGATGGCGACTTATAAATCGCATCGGAGGTAAGGGGCCGGGGCCCAAAATAACGCAGGCGAAGACTTGCCGAGAAGCCTTTGTAGTCCTGCATCGTGGTACCTGCCGCAACCACCCAACGAACTGCCTCAGGCACTTCTTTGCCATACGGATTTTGAAGGTACGTTCCGCCTCCGGTCGGGATCACACCAAAACAATTTGAATTTCTCGCGCAAGGCTGCGGAGACCCGGTCGACGTTGTGTGAAGAAAGGTTGAGTCGTCCGGATCATCCTGGGTGAAAAGAGCACGAGAATCGGCAAAGTCAGCATCAAGAACCCAGTGCTCTGATGGCTTGTAAAAGTTGCCAACCTCTATGCCGTAGCGGTTGCTCGATTGAAGCGATGCACTTGTGCCACCGGTGTCGCCATCCTGCAGCAATTCAGAGTTACTGTGGAGATACCAGACTTCAACAGTGCTCTGCAACTGCGGGACGACCGCAGTGCGCAGGCCAATCTCTGAGCCCTTCGTTTGGACCAGGAACGGAACTTTGATTGGGTTTGGCGTGTTGTAGTAGGGATAATCTGGTGAAACCGGTTCATACTGCTGGGTTGAGCCACGTACATCATTCGTGTGGTAGCTGAATCCACCCTGTAGATAGAACTCCGTGTTGTTCCACGGGCCAAAGATCAGGGTCGCTTTGGGGCTGGGTAGAAACTTGCTGACTGATTGATCGGTATTCGGATTGACAATGGCGGAGTAAGGATCGTTCGGATAGTTGGGGCTTGTGGGATTTGTGAGACTGGTGAGTATACCTTTGCCGTAATCGCCGCGGAGGGCCAGGATGGAACGAATCTTGCTCGCCCACTGGATCTGATTTGATACCCAGGGACTCGCTATCGTTTCCGCAAAGCGATTCAGATCAGTAGCTGCAGGGAGCACAGCAACCTGATCGAGCGAAGAAGGGGCATCGAGATAGTTCGCCGCGTAGTAGGTCTTGGTCGTACGGACGCGATCCTCCGTCCGGAAGAGGCCGTTATGGATCCAATCATTACGGAACTGCATGCCGAAATTGGTTTCAGACTTCCGGCCAAAAAGGTCGCCCCGCCTCGTATGGCGGATGTCGAATCCAGCCACCCAGCGCCTGTCCTGTTGTTCGAACTGGTCCCCTTTGTAAGGATCGACCAGATAGTAGGTGAAATCGGAGAAGAGATTTAGATCGTAGTAGAAACCGTATGCCGTGATCTTGGTTTCGGAATGCGCACTCTCGTGATGCCATTCGCCCTGCAGGCTGTACCGATGGGAGTGGCCACCGTCTTCCGGATTCAGAGCGCCGAAGAATCCGACGATTGGGATTGCCGTGTAAGGAAGTTGGTCACTCGAGTTCCATCGCGTTCCCGCATAGCCGCGCGCCGTGATGCTGAAGCCGCGGTCGCTTCCTTCCCGGCTATAGGTCAGGACTCCATTGAACTTGTAGTAGTTGTCCGGATCGACCCACGGGCCGCCATCATGGTAGGCCTCTCCGCCATACAAGAAATTTCCTTTGAAGAGCGGTCGCGATATTCCAAAGACGAAGCGAGCAAACTGGTACATGCCGCCGTCGACCTGAACGAAGTTCTGAGGGAGTGTCTTGTAATAAATCACCTCGGCGTTGCCTGCCGATCCGTAGTCGCCAACATCAGCATAGTAAGGACCTTTCCGCGCATCCACCCGCTCCACAAGCTCCGGTATCACAGTGTTCATATCCGAGTAGCCCTCCCCGTGGGCATGAGAAGGCAGGTTCAGCGGCATACCGTCAATGAAAATGGCAAAGTCCGTACCGTGGTCCAGATTGAAGCCCCGCAGGAAATACTGGTTCGCTTTTCCGCCCCCCGCATGCTGCGTGATGATCAGGCCTGGAAGAGCTTCGAGAATTTCGCCTGAGCGGAGAATCGGACGACTCTCGAGTTCTTCTGCGCCCACCGTGATCTGGCCGGCTGAAGAGGCGATCCCAATCAGGTCGTCTGCGCGGCCCTGAACGTTGATAGTGGTACTCGCGCCGCTCACCCTCAAGCAAACGTGCAACGCAGCCGGGATCTCGGAACTGCCTACTTTGACCGACACTTCTTCGGCCTCGAAATTGGGACTGGACACAACAACTCTGTAGGTTCCGGCCGGAAGCCCCGAAACGATGAACGACCCGTCTATCTTCGATTCAGTTGTTTTCTTTAACTTTCCGTCCGCGCTTTGGATCTGCACGGTCGCTCCGAACATCTCTGTGCCAGACGCGTCAACAATAGTTCCGGAGACCTGCGACAGAGAAATATTTTGACTTGCGTCAGACGTTATTGCCTGCAAAGCCACGCTGCTATCCCCGGTGCTAGCCAAGATGCGCAATGTACCAAACAAGCCCGCGAACAAGGAGCATAGTGTAAATATTCCGAAGCGAGACATTGTGCTACTTGTGAGGTGTTTCTGAGGGAACATAGTGGAGGATATAGTTGGCATGAAAGCTTCGAACGGCTACTGTGGCGTCCAATGCGGATGACTCGTGAAGAGTCCGCCGATAAAGCCAAGCTGGTAGACGAGAAAACTACCGAAGCATACGCTCACAACGCCTGATGCAGTCGTGAGATAGCGGCTGAGCGTGGGCAGGCGCTCGCCGGCGTAGGCGAGCGGCATCGACATGGCCATCGTCATGCACATCATGCCAAGCATGGTGCCGCCACCAAAAATGACAAGGTACACAACCGCCCAAAGAGGCTTATGAATCGTCGAAAGCACAAGGAGAGCGACGGCAGCCGAGCCGGCGAGGCCATGCACCAAGCCGATCGCCAGAGGACGCAGACACTGAAAGAATCTACTGGGCAAACTGCTGGCCGACGCTGGCGCAGCAGCTTCTGCGGACGGGGCGAGGTAATCAAGCACTTGCTTTGCCGATGAGCTTCTTGATCGGAACCATGCGGTAAGTTTTTGCATGAGGCCGCTTAGATTTAGTAAGCCTAGCAGGATCAGCATGAGTCCGACGCTGAACTCCATGGAGAGGCCGACGCGCGGTGGAATGACAACACCGCCCAGAATGATGAGGCAGCCAACAACGAAGATGGTCAGTGTGTGACCGAGACCCCATAGGCCGCCGATCAAAGCTGCACCGCGAATACCGCGTTGCCTGGTAACGATCGTTGAGATCGCGACGACGTGATCTGTGTCAGTCGAGTGACGGATGCCGAGGACAAGGCCGACACCGGCGATGAACAAAGCGGGCCCGAGCTTTTGTTGAGAAAAGCTTGCGGCAGAGATGCCGGTTGTCGCGAATGCTCGGATGGAAATCGCCGCTCCGAGCAGAGTCATGAAGCCGGCGGAAGCAATCGGCAACCACCGCTTCGTAAGCGGTCCATCGACTTGTATGCGGCCCATGAAGCGACGCACGTAGACCATCAGCAAGCCAAAGCTGATGAGTACGGCGGCAAGGCCGATACTGAAGCTGGTAATGAGAAAGAAACCGAAGCCGATGCGATGCAGAGAGAAGGCACTGAGCAGAACCACAAGTGCCGCAGGGCAGGGAATGATGCCGCCTGTGATTCCAAGCGTAAAAAGCTGGATCATTGATATGGGTTTGCTGGTGGAAGTCACCACAGGCGGTAAGTCATCCGATTGAGACTTCTTCTTCGAGGAGAACCAGTGGCCATGCATTTCGCCGACAGTGTGTGCGTGTTCCATGTCCTCGCCTGTCCAGCGCCGCAGGAACATGTAAGCGCCCAGCGCTGCGATAGTGAGTCCTGACAACACGCCGAGCCATGGGTAGAGTTGTTCGGGCAGAATGTAGCGCGAGGCATAGAGTGTGATCGCGCCGAGTGCGAAGACACTAGCCGTATGGGCTGTTGTGACTATCAGGCCAAGCAGGAGCGCATGGCTTGCCGTTCCGCGTGAGCCGACCAGGTAGGCGGCGACGATGGTCTTTCCGTGACCAGGCTCGAGCGCGTGCAATGCGCCGAGACTCATCGAGATGATCGCGGCGGTCAGCAAAAACCAGACGCTGAGATGTTGTGTCGTGATCAGTTCAGTGAATCGGTTGCGTGCCGGGCCTTGGCGGTTTGCTTCGAGATGCATCGCTGGCGAAGCTACTCTCGTCAGGGTCGCAGACGATGCGGGCTGAGAGATAGTAGATGCTGCGATTGGTCTAGTCTGGGAATGGTAGTCAGAAGTCTTAGCTTTGGATCCAATCTTAGCGGGCGCGGTCAACAACTTCGTAGGTGTGGCCACTCTTGCTGCATTCACAGGAGGAAAGATGACGCGCATGGAGGCAGACAGGTCCTGCGGAGGACTGTTGAGCATGTCGGTCGGGTAGTTACTCAACTCGGCGCTGCGATCGTTGCTGGGAACGGAGCTGGTCAAGAGGAGCGAAGACGATCCTTTTACGATAATCTCTTTCCAGCCGGCGTGACCAGGATAGTTGTTGTCGACGTAGGTAAGCTGAGTGTCGGCCACGCTCGATGAACGCGGGTAGGTCGCGTGAAAGGCGTAGCCCATCTTCATCGTGGGCAGGCCGCCAGCGCCAGGCGGAAAAATGACGCCCTTGGAAATCATGTTCAGTTTAAGCGGCTGGCCATCTGCTCGCAGGCTCAGCCCGTCAAGCAGTTCACTTCCGCGCTTCGAGAGAAATTGTGCAATACCAGCCTGGTCGGTCGCGGAGATGTTGTATTGCTGCAGTTCCTGGTAGGTCGGAATTTCGGCCAGGTCAATGAAGTAGTGCAGCTCGATGCCATCCGGCTGAAGTGTGATCTTCGTGTAATGGTTCACGCTGAAATTTCCCATCGGATGCGCAAAACATAAGCGAACGGGGGCAAGCATAAACGCCAGCAGGAATAGCAGTATGCGTTTACTGAACATTGATGGCCTTCTGCTGAGAAGTTTTACTGCTGGAAACGATGGAGGCGAGCGTTGACTGCGTTGACATGGAATCTAACTGCTGACGAGCGGCTGGCGCATACAACACACTGAAGTGTGGATTGATGCTCAGGGCTTCCCTCAACTGCGCCGCCGCCAGTGCCTGGTCGCCCGACTTGGCAGAGATCATGCCGGCATGGAACAGCAGCATCGGATCCTTCGTGCCCAGACGAGAGGCGTGAGCCATGGCATCTTTCGCGTCAGCAAGTTTGCCGTTCTTGTAGAGAGACCAGGCCAACGCATCCCAGGTGTAGATATCGCTTCGTACCTCGAACTCTTTGCGCGCCAGGGCGAGCGATTCTTCCAGATTACGATCGTGATCTGCGTAGAAGAGCGCCAGGTCGCGATTGTGCAGGACCTGGTTGATGTGGCCGAGTAATCCAATGTACTGAACCAGCTTGTACTGTTTCTCAGCGTCAGCAGAATCGCCGATGTTCTTGTAAATATCGCCAAGCTCGGCGATATAGATCGGCATAGGGACTACTGCTATCGCACTTTGATAAAGCGTAATGGCTTCCTTGTATTTGCCCTGGCTTGCACGCACTTTGCCGAGACCCGCGAGGGCACGGTAGTCTCCCGGATAGACGGTTAGCGCAGTCAAATAAGCATCGGCTGCTGCTGGAATTTTCCCGGCCTGATAGGAGAATTCGCCTAGTTCAAAGTAGAGCCACGCAAGATTCTCGCTGGGAAGATGGGCCTGAACGCCTTCGTCAACAGCACTCTGCATCTCGGCGATAGCTCCATCGACATCTCCTGCGATGAACTTCAAGTAAGCGGTGCGTGTCTGCTGTGCGTAGGCTTCTCGTGCTTCAAGGGGACCGGTGCTCGAGGGCTGCAATCGCGAGTAAGCGATACTCGCCTTCTCATACTCGCCCCTATCAGCGTACGCGTCTCCGACGATGGCGAACGCAGAGACATCTCCAGAACCGAGGGCCAATGCCTTCTGGGCATAGTCGAGAGCGTCGGTAAAACGATGTTCACCCATACAAACTTCAGCCATGGACTCGAGAGGCGCGGTTGCAGAGAGGTCTGTACTCACCATGTCCAACGACTTGGTCAAAGCCTGTTCTGCGAGCTGATAATCTTCGACGTCTCCGGTTTCCCGTGCGCGCTGGAAGAATGCCGCGCCCAACCCGGAGTAGGCAGCCGGATCTTTGGGATGTGCAGTGACCTGTGCCTGCATCTTGCGAATGATGCGAGCGGTCCCGGTTGGTTTAGGGATCAGGAGCGCGGTCGGTATACCACCATCGTCTTTTGTCTCTGCCACTGAGACAACTACAGGCGCCGCGGGCTTCGGCTCGTCCGGATTCACTGCCTGGATCTGAGGCACAGCAGAGATTGCCGCTGTGATTTGTGTCCTGTTGCCGATCTGCCTGCGAGCGTCTAGCGCAAAGATCGAGCTTGGATCTGCTTGCATGGCTGAGGCGAAGTTCTGCGCAGCGCCGTCGGGCTTGCTTAGCTTTAATGCGATCTGTCCAGCATGGTCAAAGACCTGTGCACTATGAATGCCGACGCTCAGCGCCCTCTGGATCTGCACGTCAGCTTCCACATATTCTTCGTTTGCATAAAGCGCGGAGGCATAGGCGTCAAGCGTCCAGACATCCTGGCGCTGTGCGACTCTCTGCTGTGCAAGGTGCAGCGCGTCAGCTTTCTTTTCTGGGCGGCCAGCGTAGTACAAGATCAAGTCGACATTGTCATTGCTCGGCTGTCCTGATTCAGTTGCTGCAGTTGCAGCGAAGCGAGCAAATGTCTCTGTAGCTGCTGGCTGCGTTGCCTGTCGCTGCGTCTCCGCCAGCAGGTAAAGTGTGTCAGCCTGTGAAGCATGTACGGCCTGTTGTCGTAAGAGAAGTGCTTGAAGAAGGCTAGCTGCCTCAGCTGGTTTTTTCTGCTCCAAACGGACGCGTGCCAGCAGCTTCGTTGTTTCCGGTGACTGCGTGCCAAGAGCTTCCGCGCCAGCAAGTACCTGGGCCGCTGCGTCAATCTGGCCAGAAGCGAGATCGACTGCTGCGATCTTGTTGGCGATATAAACTTGCTGCTCCGGGTCGACTTGCGGTGTCTCACTATAAGCCTGGTTCAGAAAATCGACTGCCCCGGAACCGTCGCCATAAAGCTCCCGTAGATCTGCGCCCAGGATCAAGCCGGCCACGTTGTTGGGCCGCATGTTGATCATCCACTGAACGGAAGAGTCTGCATCAGCGTACTTGCCTAAGGCTATATCGGCTTCGGCGACATAGCCATATACGGTCACGTCGTCTGGGACCTTCTTGTTCAAATCTTTCGCGATTGCTAGAGCTTTACTGTAGTCGTTCGCTTCAAGAAGAAGGGCGGCATTCGCTTTTGCGAGTTGAAAGTCGTCGGGCGCGAAGCTCCGGCCTTTCTGAATGGCGGCATCCGCCTGCACAAGGTACGCCGGGTTGCCAGTGTCGCGGGACAGTCGTATGCATGCCAGCGCAAGTTCGTTATAGCCCTGCGCGCGTTTTGGATTCCTGTCGATCTGGCGCTGTGCTTCATCTGCACGTTGTTGATCAGCACTTTTTGACGCAATATTCGCTGAGAGACTCGTCAGTGGTGCGATCGTCTGCGCATATAAAGAGGTGGCAAAACACAAGTGGGTCGCAAGGATCGCGTTCGCCAGATTGAATTGTTTTTTCATCGGATGACCTACAAAGTTAGTACGTAGTCAACCCTCCTGGAGGATTCTGCGTAACGGCTGATAAGCACGATTGCTCAGAATCCTCTATTCAGAGAGTTTTTGGCCTGCTTACTTCACAGGGCAAGTGGTATTGCCGCCCTGATCTGCCGGTGGGGCAGCATCCGAGTTACTGCTTCCGGCCGTTGGTTGAATGCCACAGCCGACTTCTGACGGATCGATATGACGGCTATCGCGTCCGCTGTAGGCGTAATGCACATAGGGGAAGGTTTCCTGCGTCGCAACGTCGGGCGCATTCACACCATCACCGATAGCATTATTCGGGAAGACGTCGTACTTCGGGTTGAGCACGCCGCCGCCTACTACCCGAGCTGCGATATCAGTTACGTCGTCGGTGAGACGACGGCCATCCGGGAAGCCGGCAAGGTCGCCTGCGAGGACGCCCATGCGCTTACGCTTACCGACCGGGGTTGGCGGGACGCCGGTGTTCAAGCGCAATAGGTCAGCCGCTGGTCCAGGAGGTGTGCCCTTTGCTGCGATTGGAGCCATGTAGGTGAAGAGCAGTTCAAGGTCCGTACGGGGCGGAGGAGGGATGTTGATTCCGTAAATTGCATTGAAGATGCGCGGTAGTGTTGGATCGACTGCGAATGATGCGAATTGAATATCGTTCTTCGGCTGATCCATACTCCAGCGATCTTTATAGCCGGTGCCGACGATCAACTCATTGATTAACGGATTGGCAAGACGCTGTACCTGGTAATAAGGGCCACCGTACTCTGCTGGCAGTGGCGAACGACGGACCGTGACCTGTGGACGTGAAGTGGTCGCCCAGGATCCGATGGTTGCTTTCGGATCTGTAGCAGCATGCCGCTTTCCATCGCTGGTCAGCATGGAGATGGGCACTTCGATCACGATTGTGTTGACGTTGAAACCGGATACTGCGTTCGGCGCCAGGTTGGTATGGTCATCTGCATCCTGCGCAGCAGTCAGCACGCCGGGAGTTCCGGAGCCTGTCTCGCGAAAGTTGAAGCTGTCGAATGCGGCACCGAGATCAATGAAGAACGGATCAGCGACGGTGCCGGCAAAGACACGAATGTCGTCGGAACCTCCACTGCTCAGAGTATGAATGCCCTGTGCTGCAAGAGCATCATAGTCCGGCATCGTTCGCGCCCCGACATTGCTCGGAACGGCGTACAGCGGATCGCCGCCAGATGCTTGGAGCTTTGTGGAATGACCGTTCTTGACCATGGTGACTGAGTAGTTTTGACGGACACCAAGACCTGCTGCACCTGGACCGTCGAGCGATGTGATGGCGGGAGGAACGACTTCTGTTCCGGGCTTCACCGGAGCAGGCGAATTGGCCGGAGCCTTCAATCCGGATCCGGCACCTGCGGCAGAGGTGAAGAGAGTTGGCGCTCTGTATTCGGTGTTAAAGCGAAATTGGAAGGTCACATCGGCAACGGCGTCAAATGTGTTGTCGACCTTGATCTCGTAAAGGACGTTCGGGTCAAATGGGAAGTAGTTTGGCCCATTGCTCGGTTCGAGAAATGGATCGACGTTCATAATGAAGGTAACGCGGTCTGGATGATCGTAGCTGACAAACGAATAAAAGTCAGTAATGTCGGCTGCGTGATCGAGCGCAGTGATCGGGGCTTCACGATGGCTTGATGCAAATGACGAGTAAGGCGTCATGCACACCATGCACATAGCGACTGCTAGTGAAATAGGGCGTCTCAACATGGCTGGTCTCCGGTGAAAGTCTCGCTGATAGGGCAAATCCCCGTCGAGCAAAGTTCACGGGAGGTTGCGAGGATCTCGACGTACGCAGCGATCCTAGACCTAAAGACTGCATGTTGGAAACAACATAAAGCTATTATTTTATTAAGTTCACTTAGTAATCGTAAGTCGCAGTACGTTCCGCGAGCCCAAGTGGATTTCGAAGTAAAAAATGATCTTTGGTCATCTGAAGCCTTCGTTACCTGCTGAGACAGCGAGACTGCTAAAGCACGCTTTCGGAGCACCTTTGCATGAATAGCAAAGCTGATTTGCTACTTCTTCAACGCAAAAAGAATGACGGTGACTCGCATTGGATTCGAAGATCGACTTCTATAGCAAGAATGTTATGGATGAAACTGAGAAATGTTCGCCGCTTATGATAAGCGAGCTTTCGTGGGCGGAGATGCGTTGGCCCTCCGCGCGATCGTAGCACTCGAGTCGTGGCCGTGGAGGGAATGCTTTTCAGAACAAACACAAGATCAAGGTTAGTCCAGCTTCCTAGCGGCTGAAACTATTGAAGAAAAAGTAGTGTTAGTCCTGAAGTTCCCCAAGCAAAAGACGCTGGCGCCCGGCCAGGTCGTCTTGGTGACATCCTGCGAGCTCAGACTCGAATCGGCATCAGCCCAGCCGGCTTTCCAGCCAGCGGTAGCGCTCAGGGATTCAGCTTGTCCAGCCAAGCGGGCGTAGTATCCAGCTTCAAACTCTTCCGAGTTGAGTAGGGCCTTGGCTTCTTCTTTCGGGGGAAAACGAAGAATTCACTCACAGAGTTTGAACGTGAGCTTCTCCGCAAGCGTATGGCGTATGGACTGGCGACCGCTCGAGCGCGAGGCCGTTTAGGTGGCCGCAAGCCAACGTTGAGCGATGCGCAGGCAATCGAAATTCGTTCGCTTCGGGCAGCGAATCAGCTGACCAAGACAGAGATTGCTGCGACGTTCAGCGTATCGGCATCGACCATCGATCGCATCGTTCGACGGACACCAATCAGAAAGCGCTTGCAAGCGGTTGCGGCGCCATCGCGTCCGCCAACCAAAAGCAGCTCGAAGGAAGGGAAGTGAGCAAGCACTTTGTGCAGCGCGCGCTGTGTTGTCCCTGTGGCCGTGAGAAAGTGCTTGCTCTGGGCCTCTACCCGACTTGTTACACCCTCAGACGACAAGACGAGGCGCACTACAGCGGTCATCGAGAAAGGTATTGGCGCGTGACGGCTATCGATGTCGAGTTCCGGGCTGTCAGATCGCCAGCAATCAGCACGACGCTCGCGGTTCATCACAGAGTGTCAGGCAACAGTCACCCATCGCTTCTGATTACACTTTGTCTCGCTCACCACGCCATGGTGACGCGCACCCAAGTTCTCCGGAGAGACTGGCCCGAGCTCTAAGAATTCTTTGGCGCGAGCAGCATCCTGGAGCGCCTGAACAAAGTGTTCTTGGATTTGATGATGCCGAGGTTCAAGCGGAAGGGCTTGCCCTCATGAGCCGTTACGGATTTGGAAGCATGTCGTTGGGCAACGTTCGAATGAACTGATGATCGGCGCGGTTGAGATTAGATTGACTCTCAGTCTTCGCGAGCAAGTAAGCGGCGTACTATTTCTCCGCAGCGAGGGGGAGAGGTACGCTGTTTCGTTTGCTGTTCGCGTGATTGGCCTGATACGAGCACCCGCGTTTTTTCACAATTCGCGAAGCAAATTGACGAACATGAAACAAATCTTCAAGAAGGTAGGAAGTACTGGATAGATTCAGTGCATACATTTGCAGGAGAGCTTCCTGGAAATGATTCGATCCACCTGGATCCTGAGTAGATTGCCCGTTGGCGTCTTGGAAGCATGCGCGTGATGTGGCGACCTGCAGGCTTAGATCCGGATGGCACCCTGACGCCTGAAGTAAACGCCGGCTTTAACGATGCTCTAGCCCATGCGCCCGCGGCAGAGGCGTCTATCCTGGGTCGGCTCAAGCAAGGTCTCTGCTCCGATGAACAGTTAGCCGAGCAACTGCAAAGCGGAAATGTGGAAGCTCTCACGGTGTTGTTCAAGCCGCATAGCCCAGTGGTATTCGGAATCTCGCGTCGTGTGTTGAGAAACGATGCGGAGGCTGAGGACGCAGCCCAACAGAGTTTACTCGATGTATTCCGGTCGATCCATCAAGTTGCTCTCTAGAAAGGGAACTTCAGGATCTGGCTGCTGATGTTCGCCTACCACCGGACTTTCAACTGTCGCCGCTCACAGATAGCCAAAAAGTCTTTTGGAACGGATCCACTGGAAGAAGGGCTGTCGGATTCACAGAGATCTCGGAGGGGACAGTCTGCCACCGAGAACCGCGTACTTGTGGGTCAGGTACTCCGTTCTTTACAGCCACGCCAGAGACGTGCGATCGAGCTCGTGTACTACGAGGGATTGACAGCGGAAGAGGTCTCGCTGAGAACTGTAGAAAGCGTGCGAATGGTTCGACACAATTTGTCCAGAGGACTCGAGAAGCTTCGAAAGGCGTTTGGCCTTGAAGGGAACTACACCAGCCAGAAGGAGGTTCGAAAGTGATCCACGACCACAAGTTTACGAGATGCAATGCGCGTTGGCGGCGACGGGCTATCTTTCAAAGGCCAAGGTGGCTGAGCTTGACAACATGTATCGCACTGTGTCTCATGCCTAAGTTGCATGTTGGACACGGTTGCGAGTGGTAGGCCAGAGTCAAAAGGCTGCCGGGCACCTCACAAACCAGATCATAGACAGTACTGTAGCGGGGAAGTCGCTCACCTGTAGCCTCAGCGAACTGTCGCACCTGCCGGCAAATCGAGCGGATTGGCAGCGGAGGTCGCTCAAGAGCCAGCCGTTCAATCGCTGCCTTGATCTTCGGCGACACTACCCGCCGGGCGCCCTGATAGTCTCTAGGTTTGCGGGCAAGAGCTGCTAGTCCAAGCTATCGGTACTGCCTTACCCATGTTTGAGCGGTCCGAAAACTGATGTCCGCGTCGCCGGCGACCAGCGCCAGAGATCACTTCTGTTTCAGGAATGGCTGGATCATCCGGTACCGAGCCATTGCGGCGCTTCGAGCTGCTTCGATATTCCGCTCAGCTCTCGCATGCAAGAACCCTACGACAAATAATTCTGAAAGCGACAGAGCCGACTTTTCGGCCGCAGGGGAGGGAAGTGACCCTTTCGCGCTCACCGACGCCCAGATCCGGCTGCGCCCGGTCGCCGTCCCGGTCTGGATCAAGAAGGGAATGGAAGAGTGGAAGCTGGCTGCCGGGATCAACGAGGGTCCACTGCTGCGGAAGGTCAACAAGGCGGACAAGATCCATGGCGAAGCTCTAACCGGCTGGGGTGTTTGGTCAATTGTGGAGCAATCTGCCAAGGAAATCAGCATCGAGCACTTCGGAGCGCATGACCTCCGGCGGACCTGTGCAAAGCTTTGCCGGAAGGCCGGCGGCTATCTCGTGCAGATCAATTTCCTGCTCGGGCATTCGTCCATTCAGACAACGGAGCGTTATTTAGGTTTGGAGCAGGAGATCAAGGTTGCGGTGAATGACAACCTGGGGCTGTGAGGTCGTCACCTAGGCCCACAGATCCGGGCATGAACCGGCTACTTAGGCGACCGGACGTCCTGCCCTATCAGGAAGAACATGAAGTCTTCGTCCAAAGCCGACAGTCTGCGGTCTTTCGCTAAAGAGCAGGAGAGCTTCTCAGAGATCGTCAAGCGTATCGATTCAACCCGAGAGAAGGTCGTCCGAACCATCAACACCGGGCTCATCGACCTCTACTGGGAGATTGGACATGTCATCAGCCGCAAAATCGAGGCAGCGAAGTGGGGAGATGGAGTGGTCGAGCAATTGGCGGAGTTTATTGCTCGGACGCAACCCGGTCTAAGGGGTTCACTCGCGCAAATCTTATTTCGGATGAGGCAGTTTTACGATACCTACCGAAGTGACGAAAGAGTCGCGCCGCTGGCGCGACAATTGTCTTGGAGCCACAATCTCGTAATTTTGGGTCAAGGCAAAAGAGCTGAGGAGCGTGAGTTTTATCTCAGAATGGCGATTGGGGAGCAATGGAGCCGCAGGGAGCTCGAGCGTTAATTGAAGGCAACTCTGTTTGAGCGCGTGGTTTTGTACCCAGCAAAAGTCTCGTCAGCGGTGCGACAAATAGGAACGGACACAACGAGTATGTTCAAAGATGCGTACATGTTGGAGTTTTTAAATCTGCCAACCGAACACAGTGAAGATGATCTCAGGAAGCATGCTGTGGGGAGTTTTCGACTGGGTCGGACGATGATGCCGGCGCCTACCATTTTCCAGTGAGTGAAGGCCCTGCATTTGTGATAGGAACCTCAACTCTCTTCAGTGCTCTCGCTGATGATTTACGGAATGATGTCCCGCCCGAGATGATGAGCAGACGTTTCCACTCCGGCCTGATCAAGGTTTTGACACACGTGGTCATCCATGTCGCATTGAAGCATCAACTAGATCGAGTTTGTTTGAGCGGAGGCTGTTTCCAGAATGTGATTCTTGCTGAAGGTTTGAAGCGGGCGCTCAGGAGTGCTGGACTTGAAGTGTTTACGCTTTCTCAGGTTCCACCAGGCGATGGCGGCTTAAGCCTTGGCCAAGTGGCTATAGCAACTCACCGGCTAGCAAAGACACTGGACTATGAAGGTGAGAGGTATGTCATTCTTCAATCTTTTTTGCGCCATGCAAGAACACTGTTCTTGACCGCGCTGCCGCTCATATTATTGCTTCCGAGCACCACCTCGAAATGTGAAATCTTTCCATCGGGCCCCCGTACCTGGTTCAGGAATGGCAGAAGTTGCGAGTCATCGGAGACAAAGTCCAGTGCAGACTCAGTACCGGCGATCGTCGTGCCCTCCAATATCAAGACGTTTCCGTTCCCGCTCAGGTTGGGCAGGTACGCAACGACACCGAAGACGTGATGTTGTTTATCTGCAGAGTTGGAGTCCCATTCTTTAGGTTCATCACCATGCGGTGTGCGATTGGCCACGACGCTTTTTCCCAGAGCACGGTCGTAGGAGAAGACAAAGTTCATGTCCTGCTCGAAAAGCTGCACCCACGGATTGGCCTCCGGTGAGCCACTCAGAATAATGTTTCCTTCTTTCAAGTCGTTCGGCCGCAGGTCGCGCGCATAGCGCACGTCGAACCTGTTGCCGTGGCCTGCGGAGATCCTGGAAAAATACTGGATCATCTCGACATCGATCATCGATGTATATCGTCCGCGGGCGACGGCGAGAATGTCTTTCTGCAGCGGAGTTGCAGAAGCCGGTATGTTGGTTCTGTAGTCGCCGCTTAGATATTCCGAAAGGCTGATGTCCCGCTTCATCAAGCCTTGCCAGACTACGAGGTTGCTGTCGGCAAGAACGATCGTGGTTTGCTGCAACGGACTGAACATCTCGTTCCAGAACGGGTGACCCAGAGTAGGCGCCGGCTGTAACTGCTTTCGGCCAGTGGTGTCTCTCCACAGCAAAGCAAAGAACGCGACTGCGAGAACGCCCACGAGCGCCCACGCCAATCTCGTACTGGTCGAATTCGCCTTACGAGCCGCTGATGTTTCTTCCCGGTGTGTGAGCGGGTGTTCAAGGGGTTCAAGCGGAGATGCCAGAGCAGGTTCATCTTTCGCAGATCGCGGTTCAAAGTAGGGGATGTACGCTCCGCGAGGAATGACAACCCTGACCGGTTCGTTTGCTCCCTCACCCTCAAAGTAAAGATCGAGTCGTTGACGAAGACGGCTGACTTGTGCGCGAACAATGCCATCGTTTGCCGAATCGTAATCTCTTGAACGACCAAAGACCGCTTCGCCGATGTTGTGTTCGTTAAGCTCGTCTGCTCTCCCATCAAGGGTCGTATCGCAGACGTAGGTGAGCAGGCTTGAAAGTCTTTCGGCCCTGGAGAATGAATCAGAAGTAACGATGCGCCTGATGAGCTCTCGATATGAATCGACAGCCGCCCTGTCGCGACGCGGTTCTACTTTGTAGATAGAAGCCATCTCAGGTCTCAGTTAATCAGGGACGTGTAAACCTCGCGTAAACAGGATTGAAACATTCCGTTCACTGTATCGGATACAGCAGGCTGATTCGCAGCCTTCTTACTTTCAACCAGTTGCGTGCTGTATCGGATGCATTGCAGTGATTTGCTTTTGCGCTCGCAGAATACAGTGCTAATTCTGGCCGGGAGAGCAGGCGAGAGCAGCGGACGCTGTACCGGGCAATGAGACAAGCACCTCACGCCCATCTGCATTCGGTAGTATTCAAGGAGAGCACTTTGATTCGCAGATTTTGTTTCCAGATCTTGTTGTTGTTCTTGATGTGCCCGGTTCCGTTGTTCGCTCAGGCGAACGCTGTGGACGCGGCGGTCAATGGCTATGTCACCGACCCATCTAGAAGTGCAATCGCCGGTGCGCAAAACACATTGACCAATGTGAGCACCGGGATCTCTCAAGAGGTAACTACGGACGATAAGGGCTACTACCGCTTCCCGCTGGTGCCCGTTGGCGTCTATCGATTGGTGACAGCAGCGAATGGTTTCCAGACTCGCACTCTCGAGGGGGTCATCCTGAGCGTAGGCCAGGAGGCAAGAGTAGACATCTCCCTGGCAGTCGGCACTACATCACAGACAGTCCAGGTCGAGGCAGGTTCCGATATCCTCGACACCGGCACCTCGACTGTGGGAGCTGTGCTCGATCGCAAAGAAGTCGAAAACCTGCCGATCCTCTCGCGTCAGGCTTATAACTTCCTTCTGCTATCTCCAGGCGTCATTGGCATGCCAACCAGCACCTTTTCGACCACGCAGTTTACCTTCGGAGGTACCGAACGCTCGCAGTGGAACCTGGATGGTCTCGATGACACGCAGCACGGCGGAAACCGCCAGATTCGTCTCATCATTGTGACGCCTGAGGCCATTGCCCAAACACAGACGTTAGCTAACGGATATTCTGCGGAGTTTGGCCGGGCGGCGGGCGGGCAGGTAAACGTTTTGTTAAAGTCCGGGACGAACGCGTTTCATGGTTCGGCTCTTGGACAATGGCGTCCTACTGATTTGCAGGCGATACCCACGCTCGCAACCGCTCAGCCGGACCGCAGCTGGACAGACGAAGCGTTCACGCTGGGCGGACCGATTATCAAGGACCGGCTCTTCTTCTTCGGACAATTCGAAAATAATCCTTACACTTTGCCCAATGCCATCACGATTACTCCGGAGAATGCGGCTGCGCTCGGGCTGCCGAGTGATGAGATCGGAACGGCGCCCTTTGGAGAGACCTATCGAACCCTGGTAGGTAAAGTGGACTACACGCTAAATTCCAGGAACAGTGGCTACGTCCGCTATGCCCGCTTCACTAACCATCAGCCGAATACTGATAGCGGACTGAGTATCGTCGATCGTGGTTCACGCTATCTTGATCATCAGAATGGCGGCGGGGTCCAGTTAGCTACGGTCATTTCAGATAATTTGTTGAACGAACTTCGCTTTGGCACGATCCAGCGCGATACAGCGGATTATCCGGTAGTGAACAGCTCGCCTGCCGGGGATGTTCTCATCAATATCTCAAGCGTTGCCGATATCGGTTTCAGCCCGCTGACCACCACCACAACTACAGAACGCAGTACCAGCGTGCTTGATAACCTTACCTGGACGCGCGGCAAACAGACATTCAAGTTCGGCGCAGAATTTGACCACGAACTCTTTGCCAATCTTTCCGGAACGGCGCCGACGTTTACCTTCAGCGGACTTGCCGCCGCAAATGGACGCCCTGCAGTAAGCGCGCTCAGCCAGTACCAGGATACGGTGGCCGGCAAAATAGATTCCGCCACCGGCCTGCCGTTCACCTACACGAACCTTACTGCTTACAGCGGAGATCCGGCGATTCGTATTGCCTTCAACTTCGTGAATGGATTCGCGCAGGATGAGGTCCGCCTCACACCCAATTTGAACGTTAATGTGGGTGCGCGCTATGAGGTCATCCTGTTTCCCACCTTCGATCAGTCAGCTCCCTATCCTCTTTCGCGGAGCGTTCCAAACGACTATAGCGACATCGCTCCACGCATCGGGCTCACCTATTCACCGTTCGGAAGTCGAAAGACGACAGTGCATGCGGCTTACGGCATGTACTACGACGTGCCGGGACTGGGGACGTTCTATAACGCAGCACAGGTGAACGGGCATCGGCTCTTGAGCTACCTGGTGACTGGCAATACGCCGGGGTCTCCCGTCTTCCCGAATGTGCCGCAATTCAATGGCGGCACATTCGAGGTACCACCAAGTATCACTGCGTTTGCACGTAACTTCCACAACACTTATCAGCAGCAGGCAAATCTGCAGGTACAGCAGGAGTTGGGAGATGGCTTTCAGCTTACTGCCGGCTATCAGTTCGCCGCGCTACGCCACGGTCTCTACTATGCAGACACGAACCTTGCATTGACGGGCCAGGTACTCGCTGATGGTCGACCCACGTTCGCTGGTACGGCTCACCGGCCAAATGCCAGTTTCGGAGCCATCAACCTGATCCAGTCCGGAACGACGTCCAGCTTCAACGGTGGATTTGTCACGTTGCAGAAGAGGCTCTCGGATGGCCTGGAATTTACGGTGAACTACATGTACTCGCATGCCCTGGATGACAACATAGGCGAAGGCGGCAGCGTCAGCGATCCGACCAATCTTCATCGCGATTATGGCAATGCGGATAGTGACATCCGTCATAATCTGGTGCTCCAGGGTATCTATCAGCCCGCTTTGCATGAGCCAGCACTGCATTGGCTCAATGGTTTTGAGGTGTCTACTATCACGTACCTCAATTCCGGCTATCCCATCAACGTGACTGCGGGCACGGATCTGAATAATGACGGAGTCGTGAATGACAGACCACTGTTCGAAGGCCGCAATAGTTTCCGCGGCAGGGGATTCTCGCAGATCAGCGCGCAGGTAAAGCGGTATTTCAACCTGGGAGATCATCTTCATCTGGACGCTTTCATCGGTGCGGAAAACCTGTTCAATACCAATAATCTGAACTGCAACACGACGACTGGCTGCACTGGTGCTGTCATCAACACTGCAAACTCCAGCGACTTGTTCAGGGAAACAGCCGCAGGCACTGCGCGTAACGTCCAGCTTGGAGGAAGCATCAAGTTCTAAGTGCTTTGGAGGGTGGTTAATGCAAGCCGCTCTCCAGCTTCCCTCCATGCCTTCTTCTTCCAACATCGCGACTTGGAGACATCGTTCACTCATGCAGTTGATTCTCCTCCAGGCTGTCTGTCTTTTCCTCGCAGTTCTAGCTCCTCAGGATGCCGGGGCAGCTCACCCTGCGAGAAAGCCTCTACCTCTGCATGCTCCTGTTCAGGACAAGAATTTCTATCTGCTGTCAATTTTTCAGAACAATATAGATGTTCGCAATGCGTTGAGTTCCAACCGGCTCCTTGAGAGCATCAGTTCTGAGCGAGAACAGAGAATACGGCAGGCACTGCATGCATGTGGACAGGATACGGACTGCCTAATTCAGCCGCTTATCTGGACAGACGAAGAGATTCAGAATGTTTCAACCGCATTGGCCGGCATACACGATCAGGAACCGCGGATCGCAAAAATTCTTGATGACGAGTTGCATGAACGCGGCACCTACGTGGTCTACGAGCAGCAAGGCAAGGCAGTCGCTCTCTCCCAGGCTTGGGCAATCTGCGCACATGGCATGAACGAGATCCTCACGGTTTATGGAGAAGGAGCTTCGCCGAAATATCCAAAGATCGATTCAGTTACGCTCGATGTTCACTCAGATGCTTTCCGGCAGCGTGTTGCCGAGCTGATGAAGAGCTCGAATGAGAAGAAGTCGAGCCTGTTTTTCGGATCATCGCTTGACGTATGCCTGCAGTTGCTCGCATGGGATCATCGTGACGAGGCTGGCCGGTTCGAGCCTATGGAGAAGAACATCAACAAGGTTGCGTTTCAGGCCATACCAACTGTCCGCTGGGACAGCTATCCTGACTCGGTCATCATCGTCCCGGGTGCGGGGCCGGACGATCCAGATACGTCGTTGTCTCCGGTGGGCCGACAGCGAACAATGTT
This sequence comes from Acidobacteriaceae bacterium, assembly GCA_963692885.1. Lineage (GTDB taxonomy): Bacteria > Acidobacteriota > Terriglobia > Terriglobales > Acidobacteriaceae. Next base: position 2,509,137 of record OY843586.1, on the reverse strand, counting down.
AGCCGCTGATGCCTATCGCGCGGGTAAAGCACCATTCATCCTGGTGTCCGGTGGATTTGTTCACCCTTCGCAGACGCGTTTTGCTGAAGCAATCGAAATGAAGAAGCTTCTGATGCTCAACGAGCACGTTCCAGAGCAGGCAATCCTTGTAGATCCCCATGCCCGGCATACGACGACGAACATGCGCAATGCTGCGCGTGAAATCTACAGATACAATATACCTATGAATAAGCCTGCCTTGGTTGTCAGTGATGCACTACAAATCACTTATATCCAGAGTCAGCAATTTGCTGCTCGTTGCCAGGATGAGCTTGGCTATTTGCCGTACAGGATCGTCGCGCGTTCCTCTAACACCAGCCTGGTGTTTTTTCCGGAGCTCGAATCATTACAGCAAAACCCGAGGGACCCGCTTGATCCTTGAGCCGCGCTGCACTTCTGAAACTGACCCCAATAGCATTCTTACCGGAATTGGTGAACTCCGGTTTAACGGCAGAGCGACGAAGCCATCAAAGTTTTTGCAGCAACGGACATATACGCTGAAGATCACCGAACGTGTCGTCTGGTTCTTACCGTTGCTGATAACAAGCTGTTGACACTGCGCGCCCGGATACAGGCTTGGCAGTTCTAAGCTGATCACTTGAGCGTCACTTTCGAGGTACAAAGTTAGTAGCTGGGACGTCGAGAACAATTGAACCGACTCCACGACCTCCAGCGTACGTACGATGCGCCTCCTGAACGTCGGCCAGGGCAAATACCGCCTTGATAGGCACCCGGATGCGACCCTCTGCCAGCCACCGGAAGAGCACGGCCAGGTCTGGAGCGAAATGCCTTGATCCCCTGAACAAGCCGAAGAAGCTGGTATGTTTATGCGACCAGAAAACCAGGTTGCGTGCCAACAATTTGAGTATCATGGGCAGCGGTGAAGGCCTTGGTCCATTGCTCAGCGCTGGCAGATTTTGACCGTAGCCGACCAGCATGCCGCTCTTCCGCAGAATGGAATAGCTCTCATCAAAGCTCCGGTAGCCAAGCGGGTCAAACACAGCATCTACACCACCGGGACGCTGCATCTCCTGGATCCAATCCTTCTGCCTGTAATCGAATACCACGGCGCCATACGCACTTACTTCTGCATGCTTGCTGGCCGATGCTGTCCCGAATACTTCCGCCCCTCGCAACACTGCCAGCTGGAGTAGCGCGATGCCCACCGACCCACTGAGACCATGTACAAAAATCCGCTGGCCGCGTTTCACCCTGGCACTATGTTCCAGCATCTCGTAAGCCGTCATCCAGTCCAGGATCAGCGCAGTCGCCTGTCGCAGGTCTAAACCTTGTGGTACCGGCAGAGCAAATTTTTCCGGGATATTCATCAGCTCCGCCTGTGCTCCATAGATGGTGAGACAAGCCACCAGAGCTCCGGGCTCAAACATCCTGCAGCCCGCGCCATTCTCAAGCACTCTGCCGATCATGCTGTAACCGGGTGTAAGAGGCGGCGTCTTCTGGAACGGGTACATGCCGCGTCGCATATTTACATCGGATCCCGCGACGACAGAATGCAAAACCTGTACCTGTATCTCACCTGCGCGTGGGCCGGCAATGTGCGCCTCGACGACCTGCAGGACACTCTCATCCCCGACGCGTGGAATCACTACTTTTCTGATGGTGGTTTGCATTTGATTCTCCCCTGGCATGCTTGCCAACGGTGGCGAGCCGCGTGACTTACAGTGTAAGTTTAGACAGAAAATGTTGTCAAGGCTTACAATGTAAGCGATGGCTCATCCCAAGTTGCTATCTGCTGACGTGATTCTGAAGACGGCTCTTCACCTGGTGGAACATGGGGGCGCCGAGGGGCTTTCGTTGAGAGGTGTGGCCGCAGAGCTTGGCGTAAAGGCGCCGAGCTTGTATCGCTATTTCTCAGACAAGGAAGTACTGGAAGTCGCGCTAGCTGAAGAAATTATGCGCATCATGTTGGTCGACTTCAGGACTACGCCTGTGACTCTAAAGCCTGCTACCAGATTTCGAAGGATCGTGGAAACCTATTTACGCTTCGCCCGTGAACGCTTTTCGCTTTACACATTCGTTATGCAGCATAGCCATCCGAAGCGATATGCGTCGGGAGCGGGGAAAGCTGTATGGGACCTGCTGGTAGACGCTGCCAGCGCTGTGTCCAATCAGCCAGACGATACTGCTGCGGCTGTTGCTACCTGGGCCTTCCTGCATGGATACGTGATGCTTGAACATTCCGGCGCATTCGGAGCCTCCGGCCCAAGAGGTGGATTGGAGCGGGGTGTAGAGGCTTTTCTCAGCAGCTTTGGCGGGGGCAAGCTTTCCGTTCGAAAGAAACGTCTGACGCAACCGGTAAGTGTAAGACGGCGGAGAAAGCCGTGAGCTCATGGATCTCGCATGCGGACTTCGATGAGTTCACTCCTGCTTCAAAGAAGCAGATGTCTGCAGACTCTTCATGCATTTTCGCGAGGGTTACGATTGCATGTGCGTTTTCCAACTCAACCCACTACACCTCGTTGCGGTATGCCATTCGCCTGAGTGGTTCAGTGCTTCGAAAGTAGCGCGGCAAGTCCTTGATCAAGTCGGTCAAAAGCTCAACTTTGCCGAGAACTGCAAAGCGCGCGGAGTACCATTCGGGCTGATTTCCTGGAGTGAGCCGAAGCCACTGGGGCCGGAGTTCGGAATGAGGTAGCAGGTCTGATTCAATGTTGCGCCATCGCCGCAGTTATCACTACCCGGCATTCCGACCGGGTTGTACTGGATCTGGTTCACACCATTCCCGTTCTGTACGTAGAAGTTGGCGTGATTTAAAACGTTGAAGGATTGCGCCAGCAGTTGCAAGGAAACGTGTTCGCGAATAGGGAAGCTGCGTGCAAGTCCAACATCAACTCGTTCGAGCCACGGACCATAGAACGAATTCAGGCCAATGCCAGGTGTAGGGCCGGCCTGGTTGATGCCCGCCGCACTATTCGAGGTGCTTTCATTGAACGCGGTGTCGTTAAGATTATCGCCGTTTGCAGAGGGGCCGAGCAGGCCCGCATAGGGTCGTCCCGAAGCAAACGCCATGACACTGCTCAGCTTCCAATTCGAAAGCAGCGCGCGTGCTGCCGGCGAGTCAATAAGCTTCCCGTATCGAGGCTCGTAGACTGCCGCGATACTGAGATTGTGGCGCTGGTCCTGCAGGGTAGGTGCATGCGTGTTGCTGAAATCAAATTGATTATTGAAGTCCATACCGTCGAGCATCATGCTCTTTGCCCACGTGTAAGAAAGCTGGTAAGTGAGTCCCTGCGATAAACGGTGTTTCAGTTGTACAAAGAGAGAGTTGTAATAGTTTTGGGCAGGGCTGATCAGTTCATTGATTTGGCCCAGGTTGGGGTTGAGTGCGCCCTCTGTGAGTAAGCCATTGTCCATATTCGGCAGAGTAATTTGCGGCCCATTGCATGGAGCAGTGGTGGTGTTTGGCGGACAGGTAACATAGGTCGTCGTGCCCTGAAGCGGATTCAAATTTGCATCAAAGGCACTCCCTGAGATGATGTGGATCCCATGGTTCCACATCGTACCTATACTCAGTGTTGTATTTTGTGAAAGCTGCTGCTCGATCTGCAGGCTTGCCTGCAAGATGTAAGGAGTTTTGAACTGCGGCGAAACGAGGGAAATGTCGGAAGCAGCGAATAAAGGCGAGGTGCTCGGAAGGATGTTGGGAAAGGTCGGTAGTTGCTGATTGGCGGCGAGATCAGAGTTAAAGCTAAGACCAACGGAGGCTTCCTGCGAAGGCAAACCGTTTGAAACAACAGCATTGCGATAGTTCAGCCCGTTGAAGTTGGTAAAGAACTGCCCAAAGCCACCACGCAGGACAGTGTTGGGCCTGGGCTCCCAGGCGAACCCGAAGCGCGGCGAAACACGGGAATACTGGTTAGGAAACTGGCCTGTAAGAGGGAATGCGGGATTACGCGCCGGTTGAGGGTATATCTGAAAATCTTCGCGGACTCCACCTTCCAGAGTTAGATTGCGGAGAAGTCGGTAGGAATCCTGTACGTAAAACCCGTAATAGGGAACTGCAAATGCGAAGGTAGGATCACCCGAAGACTGGCTGAAAATGCTGTATTGACCAAGAGCGAAACTTTCCAGGTTCGAGAACTGATAGCTACCAAGAAATGATCCCGCCTGAGCACTCTCATTTGGGTCGGCTCCGCCGAAGTTATTGTCTGAATCCCATGCGCGATTGAAGTCGAAACCGATCTGCAGAGTGTGCCTGCCAATTGTGTAATCGAGACGATCAGAGGCCGAGTACTGCCGTTCAAAGACGCGTCCGACCGAAAAGGGAGCATTGCCCAGGATGAATGTCGCGGGAGTTTGAAGGACGATCGTGGGTGCACCTTTAGCTTCACCAGTCGGAGTATCTATCTGGTTGTCATCGGATGTGCCAGCATGGACTTCGTTGAGCAGGCTTGGTGAAAAGGTATGAGTCCAGCCAAGGCTGGCCTGAAAGTCGTTGACCTTGGCGTTGGCCAGACTTTGAGTGCCATAGATAGCTACCGGGCTGACAGTGATGACACCGCCTGGCGAGTTAAAGCGATTCACATTCAGACTTACAAAGAAGCTGTCAAGGGGTGTTCCCTGGTAATCAATCCGCGGAGTAATCACTAGGTCGTTTTTCTGCCTTGGCTTGATACCTAGATTGGTACTCAGGGCATTTACTGCGTTTGCCACCTGCTGTAAGTAGGCGGGGTTTGTTGGGTCCGGCGCACTTATTGCGCTGGGTACCGGATATGCAGAGGTGGGGCCTGGTAGCGTGGTCCCGTCGGGTATGCCGAAATTGCTGGATAAGAAGCCAGGTTGTGATGGATCCATGGACGGATTGATGATGGAGATAGGATCGTTCTCTCGCTGCTGCTCATAGTCGACGAAGAACCACAGGCGATCACGACGAATAGGTCCTCCAATGCCCGCACCAAACTGCTGCAGTGCGTCCTGCTGTTTCGGATAGCCCGCAGCATTGGATACCGCATCATTAGCCTCGAACACAGAATCACGGTTAAAGTAAAACGCGCTTCCGTGAAAACTGTTGCCCCCCGACCGAGTCACGGCATTAATGAAAGATGAGCCTCCTCCATAGATGGCCGAATAGGGACTAATCGCTACCTGGAATTCCTGGATGGAGTTTTCTCCGTAAAGGTAAGGGACTCGATAGCGACCCAGGATGTCATCGAAATAGTTGCTGGTCGCGTTGGTTCCATCGACTGTAAACGCGTTCCAGCCATTGCCGTTAGCATAGCCAGTGTCCTCGCCGCCCTGCTGGCCTTCGATGCTGACCAGGCCGGTGTCTCCATCAGGGCTGGTATTTGGACTGAGCAGAGTGAAGTCAGTATAGCGGCGGCCATTCAGCGGCAGCGTTTCGAGGTTGTTCCTGTCCAGGACATAACTCGCAGAGGACTCATCCGGTCTCAGCATTGCGACGGCACTATTTACGGAAACTGTGTCCTGAGCATCGCCCACTTGCAATTTGATGTCTTGCGACGCAGTGTTTCCAACCTGCACCTGTAGAGTCGCGCGGCTTACACGAAAACCGCCAACCTTCACAGTCACCGTATACAAACCTGGCAGGAGGACGGGAAATCGATAGATGCCACCGCGATTTGTCTGTGCCGACTTATCAATCCCTGTCTGGAGATTGTGCGCAATTACAGTCGCGCCCGGGATCAATGCGCTTGCCTGATCGGAAACCTGTCCGCTGATGGCCCCCGTAAGGACGACATTCTGGGCCGGGAGCGAATCATTGCTGACAAAGAGAATGACCAGCGACAGTCGACGGATCAAGCACCCAACCGATCGCTTAGCGGATAATGAAAGCAGATGCGTCATGTTTCAACCTTTTAAAAAAAATGCGAGTAGCTTGAAGTAGCCGCGGGCGGCAAGGTCTGCGGCGACTATCCGTGCGGTGCCAATCGAAGGGAATGGCATGTAAAAAGGAGGTCCGCACCCAACTTGTTAGATTACAGAACGTGAACGGAAAGATGACAAATTTGCAACGCGTAGGCAAGCGTGCGGGTTGGATGTTGCGGTTGCATTAACGCAGGATGACGGCTTGGTGAATAGACCAGTAGTGTTGATCAGGAGAATAGGCCGTATAAAAGCTGACGAGGCTCATTGCCCGCTCGGTGCCGACCTTGCCCAGTAAATCGATACGGCTAAGCCGGTCGATGTCGGCTTTAAGGATCTGTTTATTCTTTCGGAAACCAGCGCGCTGATGCGATGGTGGTATTGTCGAATCTCACTTGCCAGTGACTAAGTCGCTTAGCGCCAGATACAGTTCCCGAGCGAGCAATCGAACAAAGCTACTACCGCAGGGAGGCGATTTCCAGGCCTCTTAATCGCAATTGGTCTGCTCAATGCCGTCAACTGGGATACATGCTTTCCACGCGCAATTCCTGCGTGGTAATGGACTGTGGAGTTCCCGCGGTAGTGATGAGACAGAAGTAAGAAATCGTTTTTCGTCTCGTCCGAGCTTCGACGAGTTTGCCATGGCAACACGCTATATTGGGTGTAAATCCAGAATGCCTTCTGGAACTATTCGAATCCGGGTTTCGAACTTTTAGGTGCAGACTCATTCGTACATATCGGTGAATTCAGCATCGGTTCTGCTTGGTAATTTGTGATTCGCGCAAGCTATGCTCAGCTATTCTTAAACTATCAACCGCATAGAGATGCGCGGCAATTACCTGACAGGTGATTAATAAATTCCAGAAGTATTTACCTGGATCGCGACCGACTGGACAGAGATCAGCGCAGACTTGGAGATGGGCACTGGCTCCCAGGTGACTGCATGACTATCTTCGACGAACCTACTGGAAGCTCAGCTTCCATTTGTATCTTCGACACGAGCCTGGTTCGAAATGAGCCTTTAATGGTGTGAGCTATGGCTTAATGAAAGCAGGCGCACCTGGCGGTAAGTCCTGAACCTCAAGTCTCTGATCCAGGCATCTTTCGGGTTCGGCCTTGAGATGAGGGCACATCGTGAGCCGTAATTCGGTGCATCCATAGGGAACAAACGTCAACTGTGCTACTTCGGACGAGACCATCTAAGGGATAGGCGTTGCACCAGGAAGTCTTGGACTAAAGGTGGCGGTCTCGCCATTCACTACGGTTTGTGCTAGATCCCAGCTTTTTATCTGATGAGTTTGAACCGTGATGGTCGAGGGTGGATGCGTCCAGGGATCCTGGTTGCTCGTCCGGAAAGAATCTGCGCCTGTTTCAACCGACGTCTCTACTTTGTAGGTTGCTTTCTCAAGTAGCTTTTAGGAGGAGAGCACGTAGCTCCATTTTCTCTATACGTATGGTCCAAAGCTGGAAATCGTTGAGGATTCGTCGTCGCTGATCACGGTTCGCTGTTCTGCAATTTGGTAGTGGGTACACAAGCGGTCACGCTCGATGGTGAATCGATCCTTTGGCGACTCGGACGTGGAGAGCGCCATCGGAAGACTTAGCTCCTGCAGATCGCCGGCGAGTGCGGACAGCGACGATAATCGCCCGGAGCTTTCAGAAAGGCAGGTCCAAGAAAGCCATCGCTCGCCGGGTGATCGAAGGTGTATTTAACAAGTTGCGATGCATCATCAATCAGAGACTGATTTTGCAGGAGCAGACCGCATCTTAAGGCGCCATCACACCAATAGGCACGAACCTCCCACGGAACCCATTCGGTGGCGGGATCAGTTTGCTGACTGAACCAGGCGTCTCCAGTAAACGGTGCATAAAGGTGGTGGAGGTTGCCAGTGATGCCGTCTGCTTGTGCCTGTAGCTGCGTAAGCAGCCATCCCTTCGGTTTCACGCTGCTCACAGGAAGCTCGGAAAACCTGCTCGCACGTAATGCGGGTCCGCGCGGTGGACTCGTCTCAGCTGTCAGCGTATCGCGACCGGCGCCTCGCGCTTCGGTCGCGAAAGCAGATGCAGCAAGGGCAGCCAGACGAAGAACCTCGCGACGATTCAAATGTTCCATACCGATCCTGCCACCTCACTCGATGACACACAGAATACTAAGCTTAACTTGGGTTTCTTCCCGATGCTGACACTGTCACCATGGTCTGCCTTCGTCCGCTTCCGACCGTAACTGCTAGGTCCAATAAAGAATGCGAGCTTGTGGTAAAAGGGACGTCATTTTACTTTGTAGATAGGCACGCATCTCCCCCATAGCATCCTTGGGATAGACATATTTAAAGCCGCCAAATTTCGTGCGTTTTTCAGTGCGCGTTTCTTCTCGCAGATCGAGGGTCGTACGAGGATACCAACTCAGCAAAACCTCTTTTGAGCCAGGAGTAAACCGATGCGTAATCAGTTCAGCTGTCAGATCCAGTTGTTCAATGCCCTGAAGAGCTTCTGCGACGGCTGTTAACAAAGAGGTGTATTGTGTCTGCCAGTCTGGCACCGGCATGATTGGGGCAATAGTCAGCCCGACCGGGTAGCCCGCTCTGGCCATCGCTTGCAATGCTTGCAGACGTTGCGCGACACTCGCTGTGCCGCCTTCAAAATCTCGCGCAACACTGCTGGCGTTGATGGAGAAGCGTGCTCGCGTTCGTCCGTTGTGCTGCAAGGGCAGAAGGCCTCCTACTGCGTCGAACTTCGTCGTCCAGCGCAATTGGACGGCGGCATCCCAATCTCCAAAGAATTTTATAGAGGCGTCGAGCGCGCCTGTCAGATGCTCTATACCGAGTGGATCGGTATAGCACGATGCTTCAAAGGTTGTTCCTTCTTCAACGCGTTCCCGTGACTTTGAAGTCACCTGGCCAGTTCCGAGGTATGTGCGTAATCCCTCAAGAATTTCCGGCAGGTTAGCGTAGGCACGTGTGACCGGCGGTCCGCTCAATGAGCCAGCCAGGTAGCAGTACTGACAGTGCGCCGGACAGCCCTGCGCTATATGGAACTGCCAGTCAGCCGACGGTGGAATCGGCTGAAGTTTACGTTGCGAGGGCGGAGAGACGACGATCGCGAAAGTGGTTTTGGCAAGAGCATAGCGCTTCTGTTCTGTATCCGCTGAAAAGGTTGTAAGTCGATTGCCGGGTAAACGGATGACCTCTGCTCCCAGTGCAGCTGCGCGGTCTAGCATGTCACGGCCGTGTTTCAGGGCACAGGCATCACGTGTGATCAGGACACGACGCGGCCGCCACAGCTTACCTTGCTGGGCAAACTCCGGGGCCAGAGCGATCACTGGCTTTGTCCGCGGTGGCGTGGAGAGCGATAGATGAGGTGCGTCGGGAAGAGCAGACATTCTGATTGGACAGCCCTTTCAAGGTAGAGGATGTCCTTGGAAGCAGCGGCAAATCAAGTCGGTACGATAGCATCGACCGCGCAGGCATTTTCTGCATAAAACTGCAGCCTGTGCGATCAGCTATGAACTCATAGCGGCTTAGCGATTAACTAGTCGTTCCATCCTTTGCCGGCCAGTATCTGCGGGATGTACTTCTCTACCCGCGAGGCGCGTGTGGACGATTGTCTGGCAGCGGAGATCTGGAAGATATAGCCCTTTTTGCGGCCGGGAGTCAGGGAGGCGAATGCCTTCTTAAGGGCAGCGTCAGTGTCTAGTTTTGTCTGCAGCTCATCGGGGATTTCGTAATCGGTCGCAGCCTTGAGATGGACTTTTGCACCAGACTTTTCAAGGTCGATAGCATTCTCGATGTAAGCCTTGATGGTGGGCTTGAGGTGCGTGATCTCGGCGACTGTGCTGAAGCGAAGTTGGCGCGGCGCCTGCATGTGTTCGCCGACGCGGCAGAGTAGGTTGGCGGGATCTTTCAGGAGAGCGCCCTTGAAGAACATCAGTGCGATGTAGTGGTTGAAGCGCTGAATAAGAATGACGTTCTTATCGCCAAGGGTGTAGCAGGGTTTACCCCATTTGATTGTCTCGGTGAGGCCGCAGCTTCGCGCTATCTCCTGCAATGCCTCAGTCTCCTGCGGGTACTGGCGGCGGGGATGCTCCATAGGGGAGTGGCGGGTCGTAGACTTGGCTGGCATAAGCCCTCACACAGGATGGCGATTTTTCCTGAACAGGCTACAACGGATGGCAGGTTGCGGCCACAACTATTAGAGATGTCCGGAGTGACCGGAAGCAGAGCCTGCGTATTCGGAGGAGGACGGAGAGGATGAGGCACGGTGTGTTGCCGCCATCGCCATTAGAGACGCGTTCTTTTTCTGTGACGGCGATCCCGACGCCTATTCGCACAGAAGCAACTCCTGAGAGTCTTGCACTAAGCGTCGCCAACGGGCGGAAACGTCTCTCTTCCACCAAGGCTGCGGAACAGAGCAACTACACGCTCTGTGGCGTCCGGCGCATAGAACATCTCCGTATTCGCCAGTGTGTCCGCCGTGATTGATTGCATGCGGGAGAACATTTCCGCTTCGTACGCCGCGATGGCAGCACCAGGTGTGTCTTCGCTGAGGAGAAACTTTGACAAGACTAAGGCGTCGAGCATCGCCATATTCACGCCTTCGCCCGCGTAAGGCGGTATTACGTGAGCTGCATCTCCAATCAACGTCACATTTGGCTTCGACGACCAATGCTGATCCATCGGGCAAACGGACAGGGGACGCCATACCATCGTAACGGCCTTCGTGAAGAGCGGTTCCCAAAGGGAGCTCCAACCTTTGAAGTTGGCACGGAACCAGTTCACCCGCTCATCCGGGCTACTGGCCTCTTCAAGGCTTTGCCGGACGGCAGCATCGTTCGTCTTCAATCCTGCATATAGCAGCACACTGCCATCCGGCTTTGTTCCCATGCCGATCGTCCGTTCACCTCCTAGAGCGATCAAAGCCGACCCATGGAGAAGATCCCACAACTCAGGTACGGTGTCCTTCGCGTCAGGAACGAGACCCTCTACGAGCGACACTCCGACATACTGCGGCCGAATGGGAGTGACCAGCTCGCGCAGACGAGACTTGGCTCCATCGCTGCCGACGGCAATGTCGGCGATTGCGGACTGGCCGTTTGCAAACCGTAATGAAACCTGTCCACCGTGGATGTCGGAAGATTCCAGTTTGGAATCCCAGTGGATGGTACCGGGCCGAAGCGAGTCAACCAGAAGATCGCGCAACGGACCACGCTCGATCTCGGGGCGCTTGCCGGGACCAGAAACCTGACGGGGATGATCGTGAAGAATCGTCCCTGCGGCATCGGTAAGGCGAAGGTTAGCGAGATCCGGGCGATGGTTGGCCCAGAATGCTTCTGTCAATCCGGCGGCATCCAGCGCGGCGAGTCCGGAGTCTTCGTGGAGGTCCAGTGCGCTGCCCTGAACGCGCGCATTCCTGCTATGGTCGCGCTCGTACACCGCCACCTGTGCGCCGCCTTGCTGCAGGAGTTTCGCAAGGGTTAGGCCGCCCGGCCCTGCGCCAACGATGGCGATCTTCCTTCCGGTCATGGCGCTCATACCTAGTTTTCGACCCTTTCAGTCAAAGCGCAAATCGCAGCAGTCGCTATATTCTAACTTCGCGCTTTACGGAGACGTTGAGAGATCAACGTAAAGCGTGCATTGCGGCATAGCCTTGCTGGTCATAGAGGCATCCAAGACAGGGCAGCTCGAACAGGAGATATATGGAACGCCGTGACTTTATCAAATCAGCAACCGCAGCCGGTCTCGTCGCCGCAAGTCCGTCGGCTCTCAGCCAGGCACAGCAAACGATCGCATCGTCTTCAAACAGGAATCCGGTAGTGCGTCCAGAAAATCCCGCCATGCTTTACGGGAGCTTGGAACGACTGGCGAGCGTGTGTCGGTCATTGGTATGGGCGGTTTTCCACTCGAGAAAGATCCGAATACCACGCCGGAAGATGCGATTCGTCTTGTACGTTCGGCCTCTGATCATGGCATCACGTTTTTCGATAACTGCTGGGACTACAACGAGGGGATTTCAGAAATACGTCTTGGCAAAGCTCTGAAAGATGGCTACCGGCAAAAGGCGTTTGTAATGACCAAGCTCGACGCCAGGACAGCTAAGGACTATAACAAGCAGCTTGAACAGTCGATGGGACGTCTGGATATGGACGTGATCGACCTGGTGCAATTCCACGAGATCCTTCGTTTCGAAGATCCGGATCGAATTTTCGCTGATGATGGCGCGATCCATGCAGCCATCGCCGCCCAGGCGGCTGGCAAGATTCGTTACATCGGCTTCACCGGCCATAAAGATCCCCAGATACATCTTCGTATGTTTGAGGTGGCAGCACAGCACGGTTTCCATTTCGATACAGTGCAGATGCCTGTCAACGGCATGGATGCACATTTCCGCTCGTTTACTCACAATGTTATTCCGGTTGCGCAGAAGGCCGGCACAGGCATCCTTGCGATGAAGACCTTTGGCGATGGCTATATCCTGCGATCCAACACCATTGATCCGATTGAAGCGCTTCACTACGGCCTGTCTCAGCCTGTTTCGGTTGTCATCACAGGCATTGACAAGCCTGAGATCCTGACCCAGGCCCTTACTGCTGTGAGCACGTTCAAACCACTCAATCCTCAACAGACAGAGGCGTTTCTTGCGAAGACTCTCGACGCGGCCGCCACTAGCAAATTCGAACCATTTAAGACCTCAAGCATTTTCGACGGAACAGCCAACAATCCCAAATGGCTTGGGGGCTCATCAGGAACAGACGTTCAACCATCTTCTCCTGCTACGGAAAGCAAGCGTGTCGGCTGATTTGCCGGAGAGCTTCTCCACAGTGTTGTGAAGATCCGCCCTCTTCTTTGGCGGAGATACTGTTTACCACGCCCGTCCGACCCAAGGCATCGGTTGATCAATGTGTCTGGTGCCGTTAGAGTGCTCGTACGGTCCTAGCGTGGAGGGATTCTGTGTTGAAAGCGCTCGCTGCTGTTTCCTGCTGTAGTGCAATTTCGTTGGCGCTCTTTGTGCCTGGCCTGGTAGAAGCACAGACAGCAGTGCGCTCGCAACCGGACCGGCAGCAGTGGTATCTCGACGCCGGCAAGATGACTTATGCCGTCGGTGTCAATGAGCAGGGCATCTTGCAATCCCTTTACTGGGGCCCCAAATTAAACGGTCAGGCCGTACTGCCGGTGGCCAAGAGTTTGCCCGAGCGCGCTTCTCAATATGCTCCGGCAGCCACGACGCCCCAGGAATATCCGGCCTACGGCGCGGGTATCTTCACGGAAACAGCGCTGAAGGTCAACTCACCCGACGGAGACCGCACGCTTATTCTTAAGTACGAGTCGGCAAAGGTGACTGGCTCGCAGCTTGAGATTGTGCTCAAGGATACGGCGCAACCTCTGCGTGTGCACCTGTACTATCAGGCCTACCCGGAGGGTGTGCTGGCGCGTTGGTCGCGCATTGAGAATGTCGGCAAGGCCAGCTTCGCGATTGAAAACGCCGCGTCTGCCTCGTGGAATCTGCCCACTGGCACCGGCTACACTCACCGCTGGCTGACCGGGATGTGGGGTGGTGAATTCCAGCTGAACGCCGAACCGCTGCAGACCGGAAAAACGGTGCAGGAAAGCCGCACCGGCCACACGTCGCATGAGGCGAATCCATGGTTCTCGATCGGCAAGCGTGGAGAAACGACGGAAGAGTCCGGGCCAGTCTGGTTTGGAGAATTAGGCTGGAGCGGCAACTGGCAGATCGTGACGGAATATACCCAGCTGCGTCAACCGCGGGTAACGGGTGGCTTCAATCCATTCGACTTTCATTGGACGCTCGCGGCCGGCGCGTCGCTCGAGACGCCAAAGTTTTATGCCGGATACACCGATGGTGGTGATGGGGAAGCGTCACGCATCCTGAGTGAATTCCAGCTGCAGGAGATCCTTCCCAAACGCGGCGAGGCGCACGAGCCAAAACCGCGGCCCATCATCTACAACTCCTGGGAAGCAACCGAGATGAACTTCACTGGCGACACGCAGATCGCGCTGGCGGAGCGTGCCGCCAAGGCAGGCGTTGAGAGATTCGTCATCGATGACGGCTGGTTCGGGAAACGCGACGACGATCACGCCGGTCTGGGCGATTGGACCGTCACGCCGAAAAAGTTTCCGCACGGACTTAAGCCGGTCATCGACCGGGTGCATGCCCTTGGCATGGATTTCGGAATCTGGGTAGAACCGGAGATGGTGAATCCGGACAGCGATCTCTATCGTCAGCATCCGGAATGGGTCATGCAGTTTCCCAACCGGCAACATACAGAGGAGCGCAATCAACTCATGTTGAATCTTGCGCGTCCGGATGTAAGAGAGTGGATGTTCAACTGGCTGGACAAGCTTGTAAGCGAAAACGACATCGCTTTTCTGAAGTGGGATTACAACCGCATCTGGTCAGAGCCGGGCTGGAATACGGCGCCGGGTTCATCGCCGGAACACCCGAATACCGACGCCGAAAAGGCGATCTACATCCAGTTCGTGCGTAATCTCTATGACGTGATTGACCGGCTACGAGCAAAGCATCCCAGGCTTGAAATTGAGTCCTGTTCAAGTGGCGGTGCACGTGTGGATCTTGGCATTCTTGAGCGAACAGATGAGGTTTGGCCGAGCGACAACACGGACGCGCTTGACCGGCAAGACATCCAGTATGGCTACACGCAGGCTTACACACCGCAGACCATGGTGGCCTGGGTGACGGATGTTCCGAGTATGGACCACCGTATGGTTCCGCTCGAGTACCGCTTTGTTGTGGCCATGCAGGGCGCGCTTGGTATCGGGGCCAACCTGGAAAAGTTTTCCGAGGCCGACCTGGCTCTGTCGGCAAAGTTCACTGCGTTTTACAAGACCATTCGCACCACGGTGCAGCAGGGTAAGCTGTATCGCCTTGCGTCGCCGCTGACCGGCGATCAGTCGCAGATGGAGTATGTTGCGCAGGATGGATCGCAGGCCGTGCTGCTGGCTTATCTGCATAGTCAACGATTACAGCTTGCCTACTCTGCCATTCCCTTGCGCGGTCTCGATCCGAACGCGATGTATCGCGTTCATGCTCTTGATCCCGAGAAGTACATTGGAGAAATGACAGTGTCGGGCTCATTGCTTATGGGTGCCGGAGTGAATCTCAAACTGGGCGGCGACTACGACAGCACTGCTCTGGCTTTCGAGCGCATTGAGTAGTAGATGTGTTCACTCCACCATCGAGCTTATAACTTCTATGAGAGTGCTGATATTCGCAAGTTGAGGCAGACTGCCTGGTCAAAGGCCAGAACGAGATATGCTGCTCATCGCCGGCGAATATTGTTCTGCACGTGATTACATCTCAGGTAATGTGCCTCAACGGAGAATTGGATAGCTACCTGCCCCATCCGGAGTAGGTGAGAATAGCTCCGGCAATCGACTGCAATGGCAGGACCTTGTCGACAGCTCCATGTTTGATCGCTTCATGAGGCATACCAAAAACGATGCACGTCTTTTCATCCTGGGCGATTGTCACCGCGCCTGCCTGCTTCAATTCGAGCATTCCTCTTGCGCCGTCGTCGCCCATGCCGGTGAGGATGACGCCCACCGTATTCTGGCCGCCGTACCGGGCTGCGGATCGAAAGAGTATGTCCACAGAGGGCCGATGACGGCAGACGAGCGGACCTTCTTTGATCTCCACGTAATAGCGCGCGCCACTTCGTTTCAGCAGCATGTGGTGATTGCCGGGCGCTATCAGGGCCCGTCCGCGAATGACAGTATCGTTGGTTTCTGCTTCTTTGACAGAGATGCTGCAAAGGCCGTTCAGCCTGCTGGCAAATGCGCGAGTAAAGGCTTCCGGCATGTGCTGCACAATCACGATCCCCGGCGCGTTCGCCGGAAGTGCTTCCAGCAGGGTTTTGAGCGCCTCAGTGCCTCCGGTCGAAGCACCGATGGCGACTACCTTCTCTGTAGTTTCAGCATGGCGTGCGTCGTCGCCGGCGCAAGAATTGCGTCCGCCGTCAACTTGGGTTCAACTTTGCGAGAGGGCGCGAGGAGGTGTACCCGGGCCTCGGCTGCTGCCTTTACGGCTTTGCAGAGTATGATCCGGCATTCCTCGAGAAATTGTTTTGTTCCCAGGCGCGGTTTGGCAATAATCTCTACCGCTCCATACTCCAGTGCTTTGAATGTGCTGGGGGCCCCGTCCTCTGCAAGGCTCGAGCAGATGACGACCGGAATCGGATGCTGGGACATGATTTTCTGCAGGAAGGTCAAGCCATCCATGCGGGGCATTTCGATGTCGAGTGTGATGACATCTGGAACTTCTTCTTCCATGCGGGCAGCAGCTACGAACGGATCGCCGGCTGTACCCATCACCTCAATGAGAGGATCGGACGACAAAAGCTCACTCAGGGTCTGCCGGACAACGGCAGAATCATCCACCATCAGGACGCGGATTTTTTTATGGTTCATCGCACGGCTTTCATGTCTGGCGTGGATAGTCGGCGTAGATGCACTTCGCCGGTACCAGTGTTGAAATAGATCTTCAAGCCGGCGTTTCCACCCACGCTGGATGCAACGACTTTCAATCCCTCATCAGCCAGGACGCTTAGAGCGGACTCCAGATTCAGTCTTCCAACGCTCGCCCGGGTGGAAGAAGCAACAGCACTCAGAAGGACATCGGCTCCCCCGAAGAGTTTTATCTGAATGTCCTTGCGTTCTACGCCGAGTTCGTCGAACTATCGCGCCAGATCGCGAATTGTGCAGTCCATGTAGCGGTAGCCCTCTATCCGGCTGAGCGTTGAGAGCAGTGGATGGACCGGCAGCATGGCATGGCAAAGGGCACCGGTTTTCAGTTTCTGCCACCAGAAAGCCGCACCAACACAGGAACCAAGGATCGTCCAGATAAGAGTTGGTTGACGGGCGAAACAATATTCTCCGGGCTGCAGATATATCTCATTTACCTGTCGCTCAGGCTCGGCCATCGATTCTCCTGTAGAGTGCCGGCGCCACCGGTATAAGTGGGAGATCCATGCCGTGCAGTGTTTCGGAATGGCCGATGAAAGCGTAGCCTCCTGGCAAAAGACAGGATGAGAGCTTTTGCAGGATCTGCTATTGCGTCGATCGATCGAAATAGGTGATCACGTTCCGGCAGAAAAAAGCGTCTACTTTCTGCGTCAGACCATAATCACTGTCCATGAAATTCAACTGGCGAAACTCGATCGTACTGCGCAGTTCCGGAACTACGCGCATTTTTTGAGAGTTCTTGTCGCGGCTGCGCATGAAGTACTTCCGCCGGAGTTCAGGGGGTACGGCATCGACAACGTCTGCATTGAAAATGCCCAGCGTGGCTTTTTCAAGAACACTTTGTGCGATGTCGGTTGCCAGCAGACTGAACCTGAATCCTAGATGGCTTGCGGAGTATCCGCTCAACAGGATTGCCAGCGTATACGGCTCTTCTCCCGTTGAACAACCAGCGCTCCAAATCCGGATCTCTCGACCACCCTCGCTGCGAGACATCAGATCAGGCAAAGCCTTCTGCACCAGGTATTCGAAATGCCCCGGTTCGCGGAAGAAGTCAGTCTTGTTTGTAGTAACGGCATCGATCAGATGGCTTAGTTCCTGTGCGAAGCCGGATTGCCCGAACAGGTATTCACAGTACTCACGATAGGAAACCATGTTCAGTACGCGCAGACGCGGTTTGATCCGCAACTCGACCATCAGCTTTTTTTCGAGGTTCAGCTGTTCTGTTATCGACGCCATTTCTTTTGAAGCAGAGACATTCTGCTGGATGACCTTCTCCAGTTGCATCAAGGCCTTGTTGATCTGTTCCGCCAATGTCCTGCTCCTTGCTGGCAGCAGCTATCTCCCGCACGAGTTCCGCGGTTTGCTGGATGTCGGGGACAAATTTGTTCAGCATCTCGACGGCACGCTCAGACACTGATCGTTCTTATCTCCTGCACGGCACGTGTGATGCCGCTCACCATCGCACCCAGCGCATGCATCAGTCTGTCCTGCGGTGACCGGACTTCGAGCACAACTGTCAGATTGCCGCCCGCGATCTCCTCCGCGGCCTGCGTGATCTCCTGCATAGCACTGATGAGCTAT
Source organism: Acidobacteriaceae bacterium (assembly GCA_963692885.1). Classification (GTDB taxonomy): domain Bacteria; phylum Acidobacteriota; class Terriglobia; order Terriglobales; family Acidobacteriaceae. The sequence goes on along the minus strand of OY843586.1, from coordinate 2,491,180 downwards.
TCAAAGTGTTTTTATCGGTTGAAGTCACCGTGGTAGGCGGTCGTGATCTGAGGCGGAAGATCGCCCTTGCTGATCTGGTCGATGTAGCATGCCGCCACATTGAGGGGTGTCACGACTGCGTCGAGAATTGCGTTCACTCCAACGACGATCTCGGCGTATGCGCCGCCGTACTGTTCGACCCTACCTCGCTGGGTTAGTCGCCCCGCGCCAGCCGCTTCCGTCAAACGTCCCATCTCCTTCTGCAATGCCTGGAGCACGACGGCGATACTGTTGACCGCCTGTTTCATCTTCTCGTGGTCGCCTTTGTAGGTCTGGGCGATCAATTCATCGATGCGGCCGCTCGATATCTGTGCCATGATCCGATTGCCTTCGCCGATTGGCAGCATGATCGCGTCCAGCATCTCGTTGACGCCTCGCAGTATTTCGCGGTGTGCGCCACTGAATTGCTCAGGCCTGCCTCGCTCGGTGAGCCGACCTTCGCGGGATGCCTCGACGAGGCGCAGGATCTCCTGTGACACAAGCATCAACTGCGCATCTTCAGCCTGATGCCTTCTGTTCCTATTCTCGGCTTTGCGAGAAACATGATTCTGCAAAGGGACAATTGTGGATGCTGACCTGGTTTTCAGGATGTTCTTCGGTGTCGCTGTCACTTTTGTGGTCATGGAATCTCTTCCTTCGCTCCGGTTCATGGTGTGTGTTGAGAGTTTCTTAAGCCGAAAGCAGAAGAAACAGCGATACTGCCGGTGCAACGTCGCGCCATCAATCTCAGGGAGATTGCATCAACACCCCATCTTCCAAGGGTCTTGTTATGGCGGACGACCAGGTTGAAAGTGGACGACTCGGTATCAACGATTGCGTTCGGATTGCATCCTGAATAAGCCGGTTTGGATCGAGTATCAGCGCAAGTCGTCCGTTCCCCAGAATGGTTGCGCCCGACACCAACTGAACGTGGCGGTAAAACGGACCCAGGTTCTTGATGACGGTCTGATGATCTCCCAGCACTTCGTCGACTACGAAGCCGCATCGACCCTCTTCCGTCTCGGCAATCATGATCTGTTCGCGTTGAGGCCGCTCGGAAGCCATCTTAAAGTAAATCCTGGCCGGATGTAGGGGATTGCTTCACCCCGCAGGGAGGCGATCTGCTTACCATTCGCCTTCTCGATGTCCTGCTGCGTTAACTCGATGCACTCCAGGGACTCGGCCAGCGGCAATACGAAATGAGCTTCGCCTACCCGCACCAGCAGCCCGTCGATAATTGCCAGGGTCAGTGGTAGACAGAGTGTGACACTGGTGCCAACGCCGGCTTTGCTCGGAACATCGAGGGTTCCACGAAGAGCCTCTACTCGCTGGCGCACCACGTCCATGCCCACGCCGCGACCGGACACATCCGTCACTTTTTGTGCGGTCGAGAATTCTGCAGTGAAGATCAGAGAGAATATTGCCGATCGCTGCAGTACGGCATCAGCTCGAATCAGTCCCTTTTCAATTGCGCGGGCGCGCACTGCTTCTGTATGGATGCCGCCACCGTCATCTGAAACCACGATGAGGACATAAGCACCAGAGTGCCTCGCAGAAAGCGTCACGGTGGCGGCAGGCCGCTTTCCTGCGGCAACGCGGATGGCTGAAGTTTCTATTCCATGGTCCATGCTGTTTCGAATCAGGTGCATCAAGGGATCATTCCGCTGATCTATAACTGTTTTGTCGAGTTCGGTCTCGCCTCCCTCGATCACCAGATTGACGTCCTTGCGAAGATCCCTGGCCAGGTCATGCACGAGTCGGCGAAATCGTTCGAACGTGCCCCGGATCGGCAGCATTCGGATGCTATTGGAATTTTCACGGAGCGCTGACGTCAAGCGCTCGAGCTCTTCAGAAACAGCAAGCAACTTTGCATCATCATTGTGTGTAGCAAGCTCGCTTAACCTGACTTGCACGGTCACGAGTTCCCCGACAAGATTCACGAATTGATCAAGTTGTGCAGGCGGCACGCGGATGCTCGTCGCATGATCGTCAGCGCGGCGACCGCGATTGATGTTGTGTTCCTCCGCCGCTTCCGGGGCCGCGATCGCTGTTAAAGCCTCTGCGACTGGTTCCACAAGTGACGATGAGGTTAAGCAAGCGCTTTCGATAGCAAGTTCACAGGTATCCTCAACGAAAATGAAAACATCCCGGACAGCCACATCTGCGATTGGACCGGCAAGGTTCAGGTCCCAACCCAGTGAGCAGTTCTGAGGATCCAGATCAATGAGCGGAGGAAGTGCTTCCAAGGCGGCGAAGCCGCCGACCGCGCCCAGGGTGCATAATGCGCAGATTAGGAGGAGTGGATTACCGCCATTGTCAAAAATTGGAAGACGGTGAGAAGGGGTTATGCCAGCCACGAACAGCTTCACTTGAAGCCTCAATGCACACGATCGGACGTCAAGAAGAACAAAACAGCTTTCAGGTCGGGACTGGCTCTGCCAGTCAACCGCTCGAGACTTGCTGCGATTTTTGCAGTGATGAGATCATCTGCAATCCCGCGACCGGCTGCCTCATCCATTATCAACTGGATGTGCCTCAGCGCAGAAAGTGAAACATCGTTGAATTCCGCAGTTGCTTGAAGCCGACCTTCCCGCACTATATCGAAGGCATTCTCTACGCCTTGGGCAATGCGTGCCACTCTACCAAAACCAAACATGGACCCAGAAGGTTGGAGCATATTCAAAGCCAGAAAGGCTCTTTGAATCGGTTACTCGTCAGTCGGGTATCATTCAATTCCAGCAAAACCGATTTCAGCTTTACAAAAATCTCCCGGGCCTTAACCTGGAAGGGTTACCGGTGGAATGCCAGATTTAATTATCTAGACAACCTCGTCTCAAACGGATCAGTGATCAATTACACAGTGGCATTTCGCCGCAAATGAATACTTTAAGGTTTTCAGTCTTGCCTCTGGAACACTTCCGTCGAGGCACATCTTCCTGCCTGAGTGGTGTGTCGCTCCCTCGACTGTCCAAAGCAGCTGGTCGGCAGAGGCATTCAGCCTGGTGGCTCGTTCCAGGTTAATGTGCATCTCTTTCCCTGATGCCATCGATTGAAGGAGAACACCCTTTAGTTGCCTGGCGACGGCAATCGTGATGTCACCATCCAAACGGATTGAAAAGAGTGTCTTGTTCTGCTCAGAATTCGCCAGTACGCTGGCTCCATCACAGAAAAGGTAGCGCCCGCTGACGAAGCATGCCAAGACGAATATGTCTTAAGTCCCCCGTCATAGTGCACTGTCAGAGTAATCACTTAGGTTACCTTAACTTAGCTTGACGATCCTCATTCCAAGCGAAGCCGTCAGAAGTAAGAAGAAGGCATTGCTGCCCGCGAAGTAACAATTGCCGCCGTTTCATTTGTCATTACAGTTGAACAGTCGTGAGCCTGATCCGCTACGCCACAAAGCTGTAGACGCATTGAGCGGTTTCTCGACAGGGTGCGATGATGCGACTCGTCTTCGAAGCAGTCATCTCCGGGCATCCAGTGCTCAAGCTAGAATTCTTCGAAGCCTTCGTGATCGTTGTCGCCCGCGCCGACGGTCACAAGCGCAGTCGTATGTCGAGGCTGAGCATTCCCATGCATAGAACCCGACCTCGGCTTGCCAGCCAAGATGTTCCTAGCGGTCTTTACGCCTGAGCGTAGCACTGCTTTACTTGAGACCTCTTCGTGAGCATTTTGCAGGCTCGGTGGCTTTTGGCCGTGCCTGTCGCCGAGTTTGAATGTTGCCACCAACTCATGCAGTTGTATAGCCTGGGCGGACAGCGACTCGGCTGTTGCGGACAGCTTTTCTGTCTGCCCGGCATTCGATTGCGTCACCTGATCCATCTGCGTCATGGCAGTGTTAACCTGCTCCACGCCTGTGCTTTGTTCCCTGGCCGCATCAGCAATTTGACTGACGACGTCAGTGACACGTTTCGCTGATTTCACAATGCCCTGTAACACCTCGCCAGACCTGTTTACCAATTCCGAGCCTTTTTCGACCTTCTTCAAACTATCCTGTATGAGTCCTTTGATCTCCTTGGCGGCGCTGGCGCTACGTTGTGCCAGGCTGCGTACCTCGGAGGCGACGACAGCAAATCCTCGGCCCTGCTCTCCAGCGCGCGCTGCCTCAATCGCGGCATTTACAGCCAGCAGATTGGTCTGAAAGGCAATTTCATCGATGGTCGAGATGATGTCCGAAATCCTGGCAGAGGCCACATTAATCTCAGACATGGCAATAACTGTGGATAAAACAACAGTCTGACCATTTTCGGCAATCTCTCTCGAGCCTGAAGCAAGTTCTTTTGCCTGTTGAGCGTTGTCCGCACTTTGACGCACCGTGGCAGTAATTTGTTCCAGGCTGGCGGACGTCTCCTCGAGGCTTGCTGCTTGTTGCTGTGAGCCGCTGGCAATACCGGCCGAGACTGCAGCAAGTTCTTTCGAAGAAACGCTGGCATGCACGGCCGCGCTCGCTACTTCTGACAGCGTCTGTCTCAGCCTCTCGAGAGCCGCATTCAGGGCCTGTGCCATCTGCCCGATCTCGTCTTTACTGTCGACCAGAAGGACTGCGCTCAGATCGTCATCGGCCACTTGCCGCAACGCTTCGACTGTCAGAGCCAGCGGGCGCGTTATGCCACGAACAATGATGATCGAAAACGGAACCGCGAACGCGATACAAAGGGTAATCCCGATCCAGACGCCATAGTCTGTACTCGTCACTGATCCCTGAATGGACTGCATCCCTGCGCGAGATCCTGCTTTATTCAACTCAACCAACGTCTGCAGTTGCACGGAAAGCTTGTCAAAAAGTGGTCGAAGTTGTTGCTCGAACATGACCTGAGATCTAGCGTGCTGGATAGGATCGGTACTGCGCCCGACTTGAAGTACTTCCTGAAACTTAGAGAGATATTCCGCGCGTGTTTTCTTCAAGTCTTCATAGAGAGCATGCTCGTCAGCGCTGACGTGAGTGCTATCATACGAAGCAATGGTCTTCCGGTTTAGTTCCTGCAGGGCGAGCATCTCCTGCTCCAGCCTCTTAATGACGACGGGATCACTCGATGCGCAGATTTGCAAAAGGTCAGCGATGGAGAGGTATAGATTGGACTGCACCGACGAAAGCCCGAGTGCCGACGGGAAGTAATTGGCCGCGAGATCTTTTGTGTTTTTGTCGATATTGCTGACGCGACTCAAGGCAAATGATCCCAGCAGCATGGTCGTGGATATGAGCGCAATAAAGCCGAACGTGATCCGTACGCCGATTCTCCAATTTTTCATTTTCCCTATATGCTTTCATGTTGAGGCTATCGTGGCAGTGCATGATCCCGGCGAGTCCTAATAGTTATCGGCGGGATTTGACTTGGCGTTAGGACACGCAGACCGAGCCTTCTGCCCGCTGCAGGACGCTCCGGGCGGAGAGAACGCTCTAACCAGCACGAGAGCAGTCTGCGGTGAGAATTCGCAAAGCATTTGCGAGCCACGGAGGCTTCGAAGACACTCTGAAAGAGCGTTCAGATGGCGTTATGTGGTTTCAGGCTTGTCGTTTTGCTAGCGTGTGTCTGTTTTGCAGGGCAGATAGATGCGAAATGCTGTGCCGCTTCTTCCTGAGGTGCGGCAGGTACGATAACGTATCCAGCCTCTGTGATTTCGGATGATTCGCTCCGAGATCCAGAGTCCAAGACCGGAGCCTTGTGCTTTGCCCGTCGCATGTGCCTGAAAGATCCGGCTCTCCAGGTGACCCGGTATGCCGGGGCCATCATCCGCAACGAGTAGGTGCACGCAATCAGGACAGCAGCGGACTCGAATGTGAATGTGTGCTCCCTGGCCAGCTTCCGTTAGTGCATCAATTGCATTCAGGACAAGGTTCGAGAGGACTTGAAGCAGTTCACTCCCCCGCACGTCGCAAACCGCGTTCTCTGGGCAGCGCCGGTGCAGTTCAATGCCAGCAGACACAAGACGATTTGAATGAAGCTTGTTTACGGAGTCAATGAGTGAAGTCATGTCTACGAGCGCGCTTTGTTTGTGCTCGCGGTAGAAGGCGAGCGACGGGCGAGTAACCGCCGTCAGGACGGCAAGCTGCTCTTGTAAGAGGCTTAATCTCTCCTGCGAACTTTCGCCGAGCGCTTCCTGTTGAAGCAAATATACGAGGTTTGTCATAGCCTCAAGCGGGTTGTTCACCTCGTGCATGATTGCTGCAGCATAGCGATTGGAGACTGATAGCCGCTCACATTCCTGAACCTGTATCTCCAGGCTCTTAACGCGTTCCTCCAGTTGTTCGTAGGTCGGTTTGTCCAACTGCATGCACCCTTACTGCGTTTTCCAGAATTGCTGGATTGTGTTCAGCCAGTTTCAACTTCGACTGATCGTGCGTCAGCCCAACAGTCCGGATCACGGATGAACCAGATCCGGACCAGAGGCAGTCTCTACTATCTCTTTTTCTTTGAAACTGCAACCTCGGCTTCTCTCTCATCCTGTTCGCTTTCTTCTTCTGACTGTCTCTCTTCAGGACTCTGATCGTTATCTTCTTCTTCTTCTTCGTCATCCTCCTGGGAGTTAGCTTCCTTCAGAATAGGAGCAGCGCCGGCGAGGACGTTTTTAGCCGCATTCTTTTCTTCTGTGAGGCTTTCGGTCAGAAGCGCCACGATCTCCCGTTCCTTTAACACCTTCGCCATCGCAATCGCAACAGAGTAGCCAGCGATTTCGTAATGCTCGACCCTCAACGAAGCTCCTAAAATGCCGGCATCCTTCAGAGCTCCCTCTTCGTCCTTCTCAAGGGCTTCTTTAACTTCCTCAATACAGCCTTCCATCCCTTTGCAGTGCTCACCAGTCGGCTTCTTGCCCAGGTGCTGGAAGACCTCCCGAAGCCGCAGGACCTGCCCTTTTGTTTCTTCAAGGTGGTTCTTTACCATTGCCTTCATTTCAGCATTCTTAGTACCTTTGATCGTCTTAGGCAGAGCCTTCACCAGCTGGTTTTCGGCACTGTATAGATCGCGTAATTCGTCAATTAAGACATCCTGTAAGCTCATGTGAGTGGAGCCTCCTGAATGTGGGATGCATCTTTCCGTGGGATGTACAGCACGGCTTTCTGGTTGAGCAAAGGCCAGTAGGCCGTAACCGCAATCAGTGTCTTCGGAGCCTGGATCCCAAGCGCAAGGGTCAATACTTTTTTCTATCCAATTTGCCACGAGTCTCTGGGTGAGCCTGAGAATAAGCATCTCCAACTCTTCCGGCACTTGAATGACGGCCTGGTTATTGTTTTGGGGCGCGCGATCTTACGTCTGCCCGCATCGCGTTCAATGGGCAGGTAGCAAACCCGCGTCCTCGAGACGTCCTGCTTGCTGCATCCAGTAGATGAGGGCTTTCAGCTCTGCCTAGAGGCCGCTCAGCTCAGTAAGTTTATAAAGATTTGGAAACGTGGCATGCAGGAGTTCGGCGCAGGAGCGGCAGAGATAGCCTGCTCGGGGAAAGAGCAGGTCGTCGACTTCCAGCTTCGTTCCAGGGGCTAGATTTTCAATCAGCTCAACCTCGAAATGTGCTTTGTGCCGGGCGCAACGATCGCAAAGGTCCTGAATGTCTGTCATACGAGCAGCTTCAGCATCTCCGCCGCCATCGCATGCCATTCCGCGTCGCCTGCGCCACTTTGCGAAGGTCGTCCCGCTTGGCGGTACCAGTAGTTTGCATTAGTCACATCGCCCTCGATCCGGTGGAGGTAGGCATGTACCCACGCTCCATCTTTGCTTCCATCTGACTGGGCGACTTCATGCGCCTGCTGCCATTCTCCCCGGCCTGCGAGCCACAAAGCACGGAGGGCGCCGAAATAGCGCTGGCCGTCGCTTTCGACGAACTCTGGAACGGTCATCTCTGTCCTCCTGAACCTTGGAATCCAAAGGTGAGTACACAGTTGGATTATCTTTGCTCTGCTTGCGAAAACACGTCACGTGGATGCCTTCGCCAAACGCTGCGGCGCAACGTTGCATCCTACGAGAGACTAAGCTGCACCGACTCGTGAAGCATCATAGAACATACGCCTTCAAACACTATTGCTGACTGCTTCTTACGACGGCGGCGGGCTGGTTGCCCGCAGCGGGTCGCGTAAACGATGTCGGCTTGCAGGATCGGTGTCATTGCTCAAGCCGAGGGTTGGAGCGTTAGAAAGATTGAAGATCATTGAGTGGAGAGCAAAGATGGGTAGCGTTGTGCCAGTACCTATAAGGGAGAAAGACAGCCTATCGGAGCGCGTAGCTGCACTTGGGCCCTGGTTTCATAACATGACTTTGAATGGAGTTGCAACGGCTCCGGATCATTTCCTCGGTGATTATCCGCAGGTGAAGTTCGACTCCTTTCGTCATGCTCTTCCCGTTGACTTGGCAGGGAAGACGGTGCTCGACATTGGCTGCAATGCAGGCTTCTATTCGATCGAGATGAAGCGACGCGGCGCAGAGCGGGTGCTTGGCATTGACACAGATGAGCGTTACCTGCAGCAGGCGCGACTGGCCGCTGAAATAAAGGGAGTGGACATCGATTTCCTCCGCATGGCGCTATGGGACATCGGCGCCCTCAATGAAAAGTTTGACCTGGTGATTTTTATGGGTGTCTTGTACCACTTGAGGCATCCACTTCTCGCGCTCGACCTCATCCATGAACATGTCGCGAAGGATTGGCTGCTCTTCCAGAGTATGCAGCGCGGCAGTCGCGAATTGATCGAAGTGCAGTCTGACTATGACATAACCGCACCGACTCCGTTCGACGAGCCTGCTTATCCGAAGATGCACTTCATTGAGCAACGCTACTCGAACGATGCCACAAACTGGTGGATTCCTAATCGTGCAGCGGTTGAAGCCATGCTTCGCTCTGCGGGATTCTCCACTGAGAGCCACCCGGAGCAGGAAGTGTACCTTTGTCGCTGGCGGTCGGTGGACATGCCACAAGATGGTCCTCATTGCGTCTATCCTGCGCGCAGCGCGAACGACAGCGGACACCGATGAACGAAGCCGCTTGCCCATCCGCCAATGAACTTATTGAGTCTGCCGAGGCGCTCTTGGCGGCTAGAAAGCTTCCTGAAGCATTGCAACAATTCAAGTCAGCGCAGAAATACCCAGCCGATGCAGATCGCTGCTCTGCGGGATTGTGGATGATCAATATGCTGCTGGGTCACTTTGAAGAAGCCTGGCGTGAGAGCGACGCAATTCGAAGGCGCGGCGCGCAGGATAGTCACCGATTTTGGCAGGGCGAGGATATCCGCGGACGCCGTGTGATGCTGCGCTGTCTGCATGGCTTCGGCGATACCGTGCAGTTTCTTCGCTTCGCGCCACTACTGGCAGCATCGGCCTCATCCCTGATCGTTGAAGTCCCGCCAAAGCTCCTGAAGCTAGCTCGCTGCTTTGATGGGGTAGGTCAAGTGATTACGTGGGGCGAGCAGGCTCCGGCGACTTGCCCGGAGTGGGACGTGCAGATCGAGATCATGGAGCTCCCGTATGTACTCCGCTGCAACCTTGAGGACCTGCCATTCAGTACCAGGTATCTCCGATTGCCGCAGGAATCATCAAGTGACTTACTGCAACTGGAGCATGCGACGCACGGCGAGCGCGTCTTTCAGATTGGCGTCATGTGTACTGCCGGCGCGTGGAACGCCGCGCGATCAATACCGCTGCAGGTGATCGAGCCAGTCTTGCAACAGGAGAACTGTGTGTTCTGGAATCTCCAGAGCGGGTCTGATGAAGCATCAGAGACTACGGCTATCTCGAAGGGAATGCGTATTGATAATTCCAGCCTTAGTTCGATCGATGGGCTGGCCGCACTGATAAGTCGGCTCGACCTTGTAATTACAGTGGACACGCTCGCCGCCCATATTGCCGGTGCGCTTGGCGTCCCTGCGTATGTCATGCTTCGCTACGAAGCAGACTGGCGTTGGATGCACGAGCGCAGTGACAGTCCCTGGTATCCTTCGCTGCGACTCTTCCGCCAGTCTGAACCAGGAGATTGGGCTTCTGTTGTTGAAGATGTCCGAGCAGCTCTTTTGGAACGGGTAGAAACGATTTCAAAGCCAGGGATTGCAGCATGACTCGACCTCTGGTAAATGGTCGCCGATGGGACGGTTTTGATGCTTACCTGTTCGATATCGACGGTACGCTTCTGCACTGCACCGATGCGGTCCATTATTTTGCCTTCTGCGATGCTTTGAAAAAGCTCTCAGGGCGTAATTTGACACTGGAAGGAGTTACTGCGCACGGCAATACTGATGTTGGCATTCTGCGGGACGCGCTGAGCCTTGCGCATGTTCCGGATTCAGAATGGCGGCCGCGCCTCCCCGAAATCAAAGCAGGAATGATGGCTTTTGTAGATGCCCGCCGCCACGACCTATGCACGACCGTTCTCCCGTGTGTGCACGAGGTCCTGCAGCATCTTTCGGCCAAGGGCACAACGCTGGGAACCGCTACAGGCAACCTGCGCGCGATTGGTCAGATGAAGCTTGAACAGGCTGGCCTGCTGAATTACTTCAGTGTTGGCGGCTGGAGTGATGAATACGAATATCGCACAGATGTTTTTTCGGGAGCGCTCGAACAAATCCGGGCTGCCACGCATCCCAGGGCAGCTATTTGCATCATTGGCGATACGCCTGCGGACGTTCTCGCGGCAGCAAGCCATGGCGTGCCCGCAATCGCAGTTGCTACTGGGGTATATACGCGGGAGCATCTGGAAGCAGTGCGACCGGCTCTGTGCCTGTCGTCATTCGAGCAGCTTTATGAGTAGTGGTGTTGGAGCTAAGACTTCCTATAATCTCCTCGAACTGCACTGCTCGATGCAGTGACGTATGGTGTGCGAGTATTCGTTCGCGTGCTCGCGCGCCCATTTGTTCACGCTCGCGGTCTGAGAGATACAGCAAAATATCAGCAACTTCACGTCCATCCGATGGCGTCAGAATCTCCTTACCCGGCTCGAGAAATTCCTCAAGCCCGCTCCATCGGTCTGAGATGATCGCCGCCCCACAGGCGGAAGCTTCAAACAATCGCACTGGGGGAGAGTATCCTGCAAGCACCATTTCGTCACGCGTTAAGTTGAGACTGAAGCGAGCGGAGGAGTAGAAAGACGGGTGTTCGCCGGGTCCAACATGTGAAAAACGAACTACATTGGAAGCCCACCCTGTTTCGGCCGGATACATCGGCCCGGCGACGATGAAGCGTTGCTCCGGCAGTTGCCTCGCGGGCGAATCTAGAAGATCCATCAGCTTTGGCTGACGGTCCGCTGCATACGTTCCAAGATAGCTGAGATCGCAACGAAAATTGTCATGCGCCTGCACCGGCTTGTAGAGGTCAGCATCGACAGAGCAATAAAACGCAATTGCTTTCTTCGCTCCGAACCGCTGTTCCAGTTCGTGGAGCGAGGGTCCACCTGCGAAGCTCAGGTAAGCATCGATTTGCGAAATGACTGCTGAATCGAGATACGCGACCTTACTATGCTTCCTAAGACCGCTTAGAGTTATAGGTGTGTCGATATCATAGAAAAGCAGCGGTCCGACGCCGGCTTCAATGATCGCTTCCATTGCTGCAATAGCATCCGGAAAGTAAGAGCCGACAACTACCGCATCAGCATCCCTGCATAGCTGCATCAGGCGCAATGCATTGACAGCCCATTCTTCATAAAGTTCGACAAAGCAGTATCCAGGTCGCGGAAGATCGCGATGGGCTCGGTACCACTTCACATCCTTTTCGACAAAGACTACATGGTGGCCTCTCAAAGCCAGAGCTTTTACCAACGAACGGTATGTCGTCGCATGGCCGTTGCCCCAGGCGGAGGTGATTGTAAGTCCAAAGATGACGACCTTCATGCCGTCTCTGCTTCTAAGACAGCGCCGCTCGAAGGGAAGAAGCTTCTACTGTGCCGCCTTGTCATGCATTCTCTGAATGCAGCCTCCGCCTGGAGCGCCCGCTGAGAGTAAGTATGATCCTGCAGACCGCGTCGATGGAAGGCCTCTCCTATCGTGCGCCGCGCTGCTTTGTCGTGTCCGCGAACCGCATCGACAACATTCTGCGCTGTGCGTATAACCAGGATTTCTTTCCCCGGCTCAAAGCAATCATCGATGCCGGGCCAATCGTCGCACAGCATGCACACACCAGCTCCACTTACCTCAAACACGCGTGTCGGTGGTGAAAAACCGTAGTCTGCCATTGAAGTGCGATTGATGTTCAGAACCATCCCTGCAGAGCAGTTGAGACGATTGTGATCATTAGTAGAAACGTGCCCAATCCAACGAACGTTTGGTGGCATTGGTTTGTCGGCCCATCCCTCGCCTCCGAGCAGAAACTGGCGCTCGGGGGCGAGGGCAGCAGCTTTAAGGAATAACTCTTCCACGCGCTCTTCACGGTCAGGCAGACGGTTGCCCAGGAACGCTACGTCACAAGCCAATGACGCATCCGGCGCTACTGGATGATGCGTATCCGGATCGAGTCCGTTGTAGATGCTGTAGAACGCTTGCGCGCCGGCATCGATATATCCTTCCCGGGCCTTGGGTCCGCCACCGTACGTAAGGATTGCACTGTAGCGAGGGACATCCTGGTGAAATGGATCATTTGCATTTTCCTTCATGCGTCCGAGTGTGGCTGGCGCATCCACATCCCAAAAAATCACTATACTCTTTGGCTGTAACTCGAGCACGCGCCTTTCCAGCAGAGCGTCATCTACGCCAAGCCCGCTGTGCTTAATGACTATGTCCGCGCTGGCAGCGAGACGCAGCATTGCATGGATGTCCACTGTAGGTCTGTAAATGATCGACTCCACATAAGAAAAATCACCCGCATCCTGATGCCGCTTTCTGTCGAATGCATCTGGTGCGGCGAACGTAATCTCGTGTCCCAGGCGGGCAAGATACTTATATATTCCGCGGTAGTAGGTAGCTGCTCCATTCCAATATGACGTCAGAATACTGGCACCAAATACAAATATCTTCATGGGACTAACTCCTTTAATATTTCAGTGAGCTGTAAAGCCCGATGGGCGCAGGTATGGTTTTTCAGTACTGTCTCTAATCCCTGCGCTGCCTGGGCCTGCGCTGCTTCGCGATCGCTGAGCAGGTATTGCATGGCCCGGCGCATCTCTTCTTCACTGTGGACTTCAAGATAGTCGCCTTTTCGGAAGAGATGCTCCGTATCCTGCCACGGAGCCGAGATCAGGGGGATGCCACAGGCAAGTGCCTCGAAGACACGAATAGTGGGTATTCCGACCATTGCAGTACTGTAGTGTTGCCTCGGGATATGAACAGTCAGACGGGCAGATGCGTAGGTGGAAGGAGCTTTCAAGTTTGCCAGGTATCCGCAGTAACGTACCCCAGCTTCGCGGAGCGCAGCCAAACCGTCCTCGGGGTAGCGAACGCCGTAGATGGAGAAGCCATACTGGGGCAGCTTGCGCGCAGGATCAAGTAGAAATCCTTTTATCTCTGCCGACCGTTCGCCATCCCCCCAATTCCCGATCCAAACCACATCATTGCTCCTGGCAACAGTGGGCAGCGGTGAAAAGAGGGAGGTATCAGCAGCTTCATGTAACGTCCAAACCTGCTGCATCCCAAAGCGTTCCTTATATATCGTTCGCAACGATTCGCCGAAGGCAAGTACCCCGTCAAAGCGGTCAATACCGAATAGCGCAATCTGTTCGGGTGAGGATGAGGCGCGGTGATGCGTGTCGTGGAAGATAAGTCGATATCCTAGTTCGTCACGCAGGTCTAGAAGAAGACGCGCCAACTCCGGAGGATTCCACTCATGCACAATGACAGCGTCTGTACCGGCGAGCAACCCTCGCCATTGATCGGGCTCCGCGATGCGGCTGGCGGGATAAGCATGAACAGCAAGATCACGATAGAGATCGAGAAACTGAGCAACAGATTGTGCACCCTCGGCTTCGGCCTTGAGATTCTGGAGCGACCAGCTGTCGGCAGGCTCAAAGGCTGTGACCTCATGCTTCAGACTGAGCAGACCTCGGAGCAATCCTCGCAGAAAGTGAGCATTTCCGTTGTTCCAGTCTGAGGTAATCGAGTGTGCGAAATAGGCAACCTTGAATCTACGCGACATCAGCCAGATCCCTGCGCTTCTCGATGAGGCATTGATACAGCTCAAGATATGACACGACCATCTGTTCACGACTGTAACGCTGCGCCCGAGTGTAAGCTCTCGCCTGCATTTCCTCCAGATACGGATGGTCCTCGGAAATCCGGCCGAGCACTTTCGAGAGAGAGGCCGCATCCGTAAAGTACAGCGCGGCATCACCCCACACCTCGCGCAATGACGGCAGGTCGTTGGCCACGATCGCGCAACCGCAAAGAGCAGCTTCGAGTGGCGCTAGCCCAAACGGTTCGTACTTTGAAGTAGAGAGGTACACAGCACTCTCTGCGAAAAGAGAAAAAAGATTTTCCTCCGCGAGCGGCCCTAGGTGGATCACTGCGCTGGACGCAGCGAACTGAGTCGCGCCTTCAAAGCAGCACTCGCCAGCGGTCATGATCGGCATCGGCGACACAACTTCCGCGAGTAAGGCAATGTTCTTAGCTTCATCCCAGAGTCGGCCCGCTGTGACCGCTTGCAACCGGCGGTCTCTTGCTGGAACCCGTGCAAGCGAACGTCCATTCGGGATCACTTGGGTCACGTTTTTGTCGACTGCGAAATGTTGTGAGAGTCCACTGAGCATCGATTGTGTCGGAGCAGTCACAGCCGCTGCACCATTGAGGCCGTCCTGCACGAGCATGCGATATCTATGCAGCCATTCTGACTGCGGCAACGCAGCCCCTCGGCACGCGTCAGCCCAGCTGAGTACGTCACTATGCGCTGTGACTATTTTTGGTGAAGATAATGCGAGCGCGCCGAAACAGAATTGGTTGGCATGGACTACCTCCGGTCTGAAAGTCGAAGCTATCTCTAGGAGTAGCTGTGATGTATCTTTCAGCGCGAGATTATTATCCTGCATCCATTCCAGTGGAGCGTCACTACCAATAAATCGAAAGCGGACGCTGTACTGATTATCCATCTCCGAAGCCCAGCGTTGCTGTTGCTGGTTTGGTGAGCGACCGAAACTGATCAGCGAAATTTCGCAGCCTACCTGCAGCAATCCGCAGACAAGTTCCGAGGTGAAGGTCCACACGCCGCCCACGGTGTCGGTCGTCATCAAGATACGCATTCGAGCTCTGCAAGCGTCTTAGGATGCTGCTCCTGTATGTCGCTATAACCCTTGCCAGTGAAGTTTTGCAGATAGAAGTCATGAGCTCGTTCCCAGGCAAGCTCGTCGGGTTGTGCCGCGAATGTTTCGACGTAGAGGGGGCTGCCGGGGAACGGGAACATCGGGACTGGCTCGCTCACCCAGACGCCATTTGCCTTCAATCGCTGCTGCCATGCGGCTACCAACTCAGGATCGTCTTTCATGGTCTTGATAAGGTTTGCCTGTACCCACGGGATGTGTTTCCGTGCATGAATTAGCAGGTCGCCAATCCGGTCAGTGGACAGGCGACAATTCTTATTCAATTCGTCGCGACCTTCCACGGTGATCGACTCAATGCCGCATTCGAATGACACACAGCGTGCGCGACCAAGCAACTCCAGCGATTCTTCATCCCAAAGATCAATGCGGGATTGAAATCCAATCGAGACCGGACGCTTTGCCAACTCGCCAAGCAAAGCGCGAACTTGCTTGCCGACACCAAAGATCTCATCGATGAAATAAATGTAATCGACGCCACGAGCGATCAGTTGATCGATCTCTGCAAGCACAGAAGAAAGTTCCCGCTCCCGGTACTTATTACGGAATAGCGTCTTATTGCAGAAGGTGCAGGAGTAAGGACAGCCGCGCGCGAATTCGACTTCTGCACCAAGCTTTAGATGATCAGCACCGTTGTCAGGGAAAATGTGGTGCAGGTGCCTGTGCTTCTCGACGGGATAGTCTGTGTAGTCGAGGGGCGTAATAGCGCGCATGTCCGTCACGGCCAGCCCCTGACTCATCCTGTAGGTTCCCTGGTCATCTACCCAGCAGCACCCGGCAATCATCTCCCACGGTAGTTTGGCCAGTTCGCCGAGTGTCTGATCAGGCTCACCGCGAAGCACTACATCTGCTCCTGTCTTCTCTAGAGTGGCCCTCGGAGTGACAGAGCCATGTGGGCCTATGACGACAACTTTCGATCGATGCCTGAGTTCTTGGATCCATCGCGCAGGCACACGCAACTCGGGCTGAGGGCATCGCCAGAAAAGATAAGAGGGGGCTGTCGGCACGATGAGAAAATCCTCGGCGAAATTCGCGAGACGCGTAGCAGCCTGCTGTGGATCCAGGCCCTCCATGAACGCGTCAATAAGCAACACTTCGTGACCGTCTTTGCGCAGGACCTCACGGGCTGAAAGCAGTTCAAGAGGGAAGTGTGGCTCTCCGCAACCGAAGTACGTTGAACCTTCGAAGCTCCAGTTAGGGTTTACCAGCGCGTACCTCATGCTACCTCCTGCTCTGTGAGCACAACGTCGTCCGCAGGACTCGATGTATGGCCTACAAGCTCAGAGATCACATCACGATTCTGGTGCCAGAAATTCTGGATGTCGTCGTAAATGCGTGATAGAGAGCGGCAGGCCCTCCACCCAGTATGCAACTGCAGCTTCTTCGTATTCGATATGTAGAGTGGCTGATCTCCCGGTCTAACAGGCCTGTACGCCAAGTGGAGAGCAGTATCTGTTCTTCGCTCAATCTCGCGCAACATCTCTACCACCGACACGGTTCGTTCCATACCCCCGCCCAGGTTATAGACCCGTCCGCGAGTTCGCTGGGCAGCTTGCCGTGCTGCCAGCATTGCATCGACCAGGTCCTGTACATGCAGGACATCACGCACCTGAAAACCGTCTCCATAGATGGTGACAGGACGCCCATCGAGCACTGAGTATAAGAAGTGCGCTACCCAACCTTGATCTTCATTACCAAACTGCCGCGGGCCAGCGATGCATGACATGCGGAAAACTACAGTCGGCAGATTGTAAATTCGCGCGTAGTCACGGACGTACTGATCCGCCGCTCCTTTCGAGCACCCATAGGGAGAGTGGAAGTCCAGTGGCTCGTACTCTTCCACGCCCTCGAAGGTCCTTTGTTGCGCCCTGTAATGTGAGTCCTCAATCTCTACAGGAATGCTGGCCAGTGAACCATATACTTTGTTTGTAGAGGTATAAAGCAGGAATGGTTTATGCTCCGACAGCCGTGCTGCCTCAAGTACATTGAAAGTGCCCACAGCATTAACTTCGAAATCGGTTGCCGGATCTTCTATTGCGGATGTAACCGCAACCTGCGCGGCTAGGTGGTATACCTCGGTCACGTCACGCATTGCGCCGCGTACATCTGCAGCATTGCGAACGTCGCCTTCAATGACCTCCAACTTGTCAGAAGGTAATGACCGAAGCCACGCGAGATTGTGGTATACGCCACGGCGGGACAAGTTATCGAAGATACGAACATGGACATCTCGTTCCATCAAAAGACGTTCTACGAGGTTCGACCCAATGAAGCCCGCACCGCCAGTCACCAGTGCCACGCGCCTTGTTCCTCTAGTCATCACAGGAGTCCTTTCTTCTCAAAACCGGAAGATTTATGCGGTAAGGCCGTAGGTGCTTAGTTCCTGCAGCATTGTGTCAGCCTTATCTTCTGCGGTCTGCCCGCCCAGCCACTCGGCCAGCTCTTTGAAGCCCTCCTCGTAACTTACCCTTGGTTCGTAACCGAGCAATTGGCGAGCCTTTGTGAGGTCGGCATAGCAGTGACGAATATCACCCGCACGGTATTTATGTGTGATGACTGGTTGTAAGTCCTTGCCGAGGGAGGCGGCCAGGATTTCTGCCACACTTCGAATCGATATAGGCTTCCCACAGCCAATGTTAATAACATGTCCGTTTGATTCAGGCCGTTCCATAGCGAGGATGTTCGCCCGAACGATGTCGTGCACACTTACGAAATCGCGCATCTGCTTGCCGTCTTCAAAGACAAGCGGCACCTGGTTATTCAACATACGTGAGGCGAAGATCGCTGCCACTCCTGTATAGGGATTGGAAAGTGCCTGACGCGTGCCATAGATATTGAAGAAACGGAGAGCGGTGACTGGGAGATCGTATGTTCGTCCATAAATAAGGCATAGCTCCTCCTGGTCGCGCTTGGATAGCGCGTACATGGAGTTGATCTCAGACGGCTTACTCTCATCGGTGGGCAGTGGTTGAAGCACGCCGCCACAGTCGCATTTAAGGTCCCACTCACCGGATTTTAGTTGCTCGGTTGAACGCACCGGCGGAGCGACCTTACGGCGACATACGCAACACACATAGCGTCCTTCGCCGTAGATCGACATGGACGAAGCAACGATAATCTTCTCCGGAGCCCGCTTGGAGTCGAGGATCGCCTGCAAAAGTTCTGCTGTACCGAGCGTGTTCACGCTCATGTAGCGGGCGATCTCGTACATGGATTGCCCGACACCCACGGTTGCTGCGAAGTGATAGACAACGTCCACGTTGTTGAGTGCGCGTCGGAGACGATTGGGATCGCGAACATCACCTTGAATCAGCTCGACTTCCGTTGATAGATAGTCGGGTACGCCCACGGGATGAACCTGCGGGGTTAAGTCATCGAGAATGCGAACATGATGACCGGCCATGAGAAGGCCGTCGGCAAGGTGAGAGCCAACAAAGCCAGCCCCTCCAGTAATCAGTATCTGTTTGCTCATGACGCGCACGCTTCCTGAGTTTCGAGTTGGAGAGTTGTGGAGCCTGGGAGAGCAGCGTAGCGCTCGACTGCCCAGGCGGCGAAGTCAGCAAACTGCTGATTGTTTTTCGGCGGACTTGTGTGATGTTCCTCAATGCCAAGGTGTGCAGGAGTGAAGCATAGAGTAAGAGACACTTGGAACGGTTCCAGCATCTGCATCATTCGATCGAACCAGGCAATTGCATTTGGCCTGAAGGAATCAGCCCAGCTAAGCCCGGTCCGCACATGCTGGACACCATGCTCCTTCATCCATTGCACGGCGTCCTCAAGTCGAGGATCTTCAAAGTGAAACCACTGGCACAGGCCAGCTGATCCGTCAGTAGGAAATGCAGGCGCTGCCAATTTCGGTTCGCCATTCTCCCTAAGTAAACCCAGGTAGTAGTGACGATAGTAGGAGGAGCCTTCTGCTTCTTTGTGCCGGGTCTCTGCAGGCCACGTAGCAGGCAGATCAAAAAGGCTGTACCAGTGGATGCGGTCGGCTTTACCGCGGAGCAGCTTCAACGTTTTCTGCATGCCGAACAATTGAACTTCTTCCGCTCCAAAGGAAGAAGCTCCCACCTCCAGAACCCAAACGGGCTTGTGTGTGATGGCGCCGGCTTCTTCAACGCGTGACGGCCATTCATCAATGGGCCAGTGGTTCCAATCCAACGGGAAGCCGTGAACGCCAACGACATCGATTGCGTCCATCACATCCTGCGCGACCATGAGCCGGAGAAAGTCGCTGTCTCCTGACGACACCCCTCCCAGGACGATCGGTAACTTCGCATTGACCCTGCGAATTGCCCGCGATGCGAGCCGGACCATGTCGGCGAAACGTTCCCAGCCAGGATCGAGGTGGAAATTCCAGTGTGAGAGGTTGTTCGGCTCGTTCCAGATAACGACTGCTTCAATCACGGGGATCCTAAATCATCAAGAAGTGCATTGATCCGCGAATGTGAATGCGGAATGTATTTCTGTGAAGGTACAAAGATGTTTGTGGTTGTATACAAATGCACGCGCGTGGTCTTTGTGTTTTTACAATACAACTGAATGGGCTGTCACTTGATAGCAGACGTTCGGTTACAAGCGCGGCAATTAGAGGCAGCGGCTACAGTCTGCTCTGCGAACTATAAAATTTGTCGAAAAGTTGACACTGTCCTCTTAGACAGAGCACGTATATGGAGTAGTGGAAACGACTTCTAAGTGAAAGAAGTCAGCCAGCTAAGCTCATAGCAAATGATGTGGGTCAGGTTGATACGATGGCCAAGATCCCAGGCGATCGCATAATGCTAGCGCACTGTTAGAGTTTCGCCGAGTCTATCAGAGACGTTGAATGCGCGTCCGAGGCGCTTGTTTCCACCATATCAATGCGATCCTTGCATGAAGGAGCTGATAAATACATCGTCTTTCTCAACGCCGAGACGATGGAGCATTAGTAAACATCTCTCCTGAGTACCTGACTCACAAAGCAGGTTTTTATCAGGTAAAAACCTAAACTTCGTAACACCCTATGACAAAGTGTCTGCGAGCATCCAATCGGCATCCTGACGACATGGGAATGGGCTGCTGTGGAGAGTCAGACTGGCGTTGCGGCGCCCGTATACGTTTGTGTGTTTTCCGTACTCATGCTTCTATTCGGCATAGGAACTTGTATCGAGGCACTCAAAAGACATCCATCCCCATATCGACATCCACGTCGTCACGATCATCTGGACGTGCAATGGGCTTCATCCCCGGGATACTGAAGGGCGAATAGTTACGGTATGTGAGCGGCCGTTGACCACCACTGTCAATGACATTGAGCACGCGTCCTCCGAGAGCTGTCAGGGTGTTTCAGTAATCTGCGTCTACTTTCAGCCCAGCGTGAAGGTAGAACTTGCTCTGTCGCAGATTACAGACGTCGTTCAAACCATTCTTAGGATTCTCCCGCCTGGCACATTCCCACTAAACATTTTGCAGTACGACGCTTCGAGCGTGCCTATTGTGCAGCTCGGCCTTTCAGGGCAGGGGCTTACTGAAGAGGATCTCCACGACCTAGGACTATCATTCATCCGGCCACGGCTTGCGAATGTGCAGGGAGCGTCTGTGCCACTGCCGTACGGCGGTAAAGTACGCCAGATTCAGGTTGATATCGATCCGAATCTGATGTATTCCAAACATCTTTCTGCCTTCGATGTACCGACCGCGCTCAATCAGCAGAACCTGATTCCTCCAGCTAGGCTGGCGCGCATCGGTGACAGAGAGTTCATTGTGAAACTTAACTCTTCGCCGCCGGTTGTCTCGACTATCAACGACATGCCGGTACGATCGCGGATTGACGCTCGGCATCTTCGGCCTGTTCGTCTTGCTGTCACTTCCACTGTTATTCATGATCGGACAGGAGTTCTTTCCGTATGTCGATTCGGGACAGATGGATCTGCATGTATATCCGGCGCAGGGAATGCGGCCGGAAGATGCCGAGCAATACTTCGCTTCGATTGAGAAGGAGATTGTCGAATGATCCCGACCGAAGACGTGAAACTGATCCTCGACAATATCGGACTTCCAAATGGCGGAATCAATCTCGGATTTACAGCCAGCTCAGACATTTCCGATTCTGACGGCGACATCTTAATCTCGCTCAATCCAGGAATACGTCATACAAAGCTCTATATGCGCGAGCTTCGCGCAGACCTGCATGGCAAATTCCCGGACGCTGTTTTCTTCTTCACGCCTACCAACATCACCAACCAGATTCTTGATTTCGGACTACCTGCGCCTATCGATCTGCAGATATCGGGCCGAGGCCAGAATAACTATCAGTTGGCGCAGCAATAATAAGAAAGGTGCAGGCAATTCCTGGCGCGGCTGAAGTCCACATTCATCAAGAGGTTGCGTTACCGACGATCGATGTCAATGTTGACCGGTTGAAGTCTCGTCAGATTGGTCTGACGCAGAGCGACGTTGCGCAGAGCATGTTGATCTCGCTCACAGGCTCGGGCCAGACGCCCCGGACGAACGGCTAAATCCGCAAAACGGCGTCAGCTATCAGGTGGTGGTGCAGACACCCACCTACCGGATCGACTCCTTGCAATCGCTTGCACGCACACCTGTTACCTCGTCCGCCGGTAATGCCAGCCAGCTGCTCGGCAAGGTGGCAAATTTCAGCGCGGCGTCACTCCGGTCATCATCAATCACTACAATATTCAACCTGTGTATGACATCTACGCCGACGTGGATCAGCGAGATCTGGGCGGTGTCACGAGCCAGATACGCAAGATCATGAACACCATAGAAGGCACATTGGCTACGGGAACCACGCTGGCGCTGCGCGGCGAGGTGGAGACAATGACGCAATCCTTTACACGCCTGGTTATCGGCATCGTGTTTGCGATTGTGCTTGTCTATCTGCTAATGGCGGTGAACTTCCAAAGCTGGCTAGATCCATCGGTTCCGGGAGATGCCGTCGCGATTCGCCAGGATCGCACCCAGCTGGCTTTGGTGAGGGACAACAAAATTCAACTTGTGCCGGTTGAGATTGGTCGCGACTACGGGCCTTTCGTTGAGATTGTTAATGGTCTGAAGGAAGGAGACTTAGTAGTGACTGCAATAACAGATGCTGTCCAGCCGGGAGTGAAGGTGCGCACACGGGAGAGTCAGCAGGCGGCTACCAGCGGCGCTCAGACGAACCAGGAGCCTGATTCCGGACCCGACCAATATGGTGATCAGTCGCTTGTGAACACAAGGAGTGAAAGCACGAACCAGACAGGCAAGAAAGGCCAGAGCAGTGCAGGGCAGGGCGGGTCAGGTCAAGGCGGCAGCGGCCAACAGCAGGGCGGTAAGCAGTTTTAGCAGAGCAGCGGCCCAAAGAAGGCAAGTGGACAATAACCGTTGACCGACGCCTCGGACACCGTGCGTGTTTTCTACTGATGCCGCTTGCGACTTATAGCTGCGCGGGAGCATAGTCGGGTCAACAGCCACCGCCTTCTGCAGCGCCAGCTTCTCCGCTGCCAACTCCGGCGCAGTCGCCGGGACAAGCAACGGTGCCTGAACAGCAGACTCCCGACATCTCGCCCTGTGACCCGTTGCCGCGGCCGAACCGGACAACTACAGACGTAAGGCAGCCTTAGCCATTGAGCCACCAGCCTTCTACTCCGGCGCAACCCTCGGCGTCCGCAGTAAATGCGGCAGGCACACGTGACATTCCGCAGGCAGAATCGTCCTCTCACATGAGCACGAGCGTCTTCAACCTGGTGGGACCCTGCCGTGCACCGCGCGTGCCGGCCTTCCCGATGGACTCGACGGCAAAAATCGCTTCGTTAATGAAGGATGGTAAACTCTATCCCTCGCTTCATGACGCAATCGTGCTTGCCATTCAAAATGATCTGGACGTTGAGATCAGCCGATACAATCTGCTGCTGGCTGACACTGATGTGCCTCGTGCACGTGGAGGCGGGACCTTACGAGGGATAGATTACACAGTGCAACAGCCGCCACCGGGTATTTGGTGCGGATACAATTCCGCTGCTGAACACAGCGACGACTACGTCTGCCATTTCGACAGATGTAGCTTTGGCAGATCTTTCACAGGTTACGCAAACCGGTGGTGGCACACAACAGGACCTATCTACGAATGGAACGGCTACTTACTCATCGGGCCCAGCGGTGCCGCTCTTCGATCCAACGCTCACGGGCCAGGCTGGCTATTTTCGCCGGTCGGACCAAGTCTCGCTGATTGATCTCGGTACCTCTTCTGCAACAACTGGGCCGCTTGACTTCGTCTGTTTGGCCGTCGATTATCAACAGGGATTTTCTATCGGGACCCAAGTTGAAGCATACGCGGACAACACTTCTCAAGCGCTTTACGGCAGTGCATCACAACTGGATCCGTTTCACGCACCCAGCACCTCTGTCACGCTGACACAGCCGCTGCTGCGGGAAGCACGCCGAGCCACGAACCTACGCTTCATCCACATCGCGCACCTCAATCAGAAGGTATCCCGACTTATTTTCGAACAGCAACTGCTGCAGACGATAGATGGAATTTTTCGCCTTTATTTCGATCTGGTCTCGCTTGGTGAAAATGTCGGAGTGCAGCACGAATCGCTCGCTGCTGCAGAACGCCTTTATCAGGATAATAAGAACAAGGTTGACCAGGGCACGCTGACGCCTATCGAACTTACACGTACGCAGGTCCTCGTTTCCTCAAGCCGTCTGGCTCTGATCCAGGCGCAGGGAGAATACCGGCAGCAGGAAGTTATTCTTCGTGAGCAATTGCTACGTAACCTGAGAAGCTCTGTTGCCGACTTTGCGGCCACAGTGCCCACTGACAGTATCAGCGTTCCTGATGCACTACCAACGCTTGATGTGCCGTCAATGATTGATGACGCACTTAACAGCCGGCCGGATCTCGCACAGGCAGCTCTCCAGGTGAAGGCAAATGAGATTTCCGTGCAGGCGTCAAGAAACAACGTAAAGCCATTGTTGAATGTCTATGCGAACATACAGACCCGTGGTTCCTCCCTGTCTTCATACGGCGATCTGGGTTCGCCAGGAACAGGAGCTGTGACACGGTCGCCTGATTTCTTTGAAGGCGGTCTGCGCTTGTCGACCATCTATCAAGGTGGTGTGCAGATTCAACTCCCATTGCGCAATCGGGATCGCTCAGGCGGGTGCGGCGCGTGCTATTCAATTGCGTCAGTCGCAAGAGCGGACCGCGAAACTTGAGAACGACATCCGCCAGCAGATTGAAAATGCTGCGATCGCGCTTGAAACGGCTCACCAGGCGTATGCCGCGGCTGTCGAGAGTCGCAATAACCAGCAGCAGTTATTGCAATCGGAGCGAGACAAGTTTTCAGTAGGCGAGAGTACCAACTTTCTGATTGTTCAGAATGAGGCTTATCTTGCACAGGCCCGATCAACCGAGGTGGCGGCTCGATCTGATTGGATGAAAGCGAAGATCTCTTTCGACCGTTCTCAAAGTATCTTTTTTCCAGCAACTGTATCGTGTTAGGCGATGTAATCAGAGGAAAGTAGTAGTCCGGCTCTTAGCGTTAGTAGCAGCTAGCCCTATTTTGTTTGTGTTGCAGTTGAAAGTCTGCAATCTTAGCATTGGCATAGACGTGAGTAGTCACGAGGGTGACTGAACCGGACGTCAGCATGGGCAGAATGCCGGCGCTTCATGCGTGTGGATCCCTTGCTTAGCGTTTTCGAACTTAAGGTTAGGTCAGCCTGGTGTCTGATTCCATTCTTTAGCAAGCTGAGTACCAATGCGATCGACAAGCTTCAGTTCTTTTTGTCTTGCCATAAAGCCTTTTTGCGTTGCGACATCACCTTCTGTGCCGGCTGGTAAAGCAAGGCTATCTGCGACCGTCAACAGAAGACTCGTGGTTGCCGGAGCGTTGCTGGCAACCCGGGATGCCAGAACGCTCCACGCTGAGACAAGAAGCTCGCTGCGATGACTTTCGATGGCTGCAATAATTCGTCCGGCGGCCACACGTGCGCCGACGGATATGAGGGGGAGGACTGCTCCCATGCTGAACCAGCGATACTCTTTACTGGCTTGTCCGGAAAATAATGCCTGAAGATGAGACCCAGTCCTCATCAGCCATGGGCACACAGTCAGAACATGAATGCCTTTTGGTCTTAGTTCGACCGCGAGACCGCGAGAGAACCCGACAAGAGCGAACTTGCTTGCACTATAGGGTAAAAGATGCGGCACGGGGATCAGACCTCCAATGGAGGCTATGTTGACAATCTGCCCGGTGCCACGTTGCAACATGCCTGGGAGTACGGCGAGTGTGCAATGGAGTGCGCCAAAGAAGTTGGTGTCCATAGACTCATGGAACGATGCCAGCGATTGGTTCTGTATGGGACCTACGCTGATCATGCCGGCATTATTAATCAATATGTCGATGGATCCGACATTGGCCAGAATGGCCTTCGCTGCGCGCTGTACTTGTTCTTCCTGAGTGACGTCGCACTGAAAGAGGTTAATAGCCGCTTCCGGAAAGCCTGCCTGGAGCAGCCTGGCGCGTCCGCGTTCAAGTTCTTCCAGGTCTCTCGCTAACATTGCCACCCTGGCTCCAGCCTTGAGGCAAGCTTCCGAGAGCGCAAGCCCCAGGCCTCTGGAACCACCCGTGATTACGACCAGTTTGCCTGCCAAGGCCTCCCGTTTGTGTCTCCTCGTCGCCAGAAGCAGAGACACAATAGAAGCTCCTCCGAAGATTACTCCCAACACCAGCCTTGCTTTAGCGTCGCGTCGTTTCATCAGCGTCCCTGTCCCTACTATCATCATGATGCCATGACGAATAGTTTGCGACGAATCGGCTGCGTTTTGGTTTGACTACACTTATTCGTCGCGAGTCTGGCGCTACGCGCAGGGCACGTGACCTAACGACTTCTAAGTGAAGATGCTTCGGATGCACTCTATGTAGTCATCTGTAGTGGGCTCCTGCAATTGCTAAGGATCGCGATACTGGCGTTGCTTGAGCTCGATAGTGGCCTGCTCGTGGCCTAGCTCGGCGGCCTTACGTATCCAATAGCGGGATTGCGTGTAATCGTGCTCTACTCCCTGACCGATAGCATAGAGATAACCGAGCTGAAACTGCGCTTCCGCGTTCCCCCCATCTGCCGCTTTGCGGTACCAGGCAGCCGCCTGCGTGAAATCAAGGTCAACCCCCTGGCCCGTGTAATAGAGATCGGCGAGCTTCTGTTGTGCTTCGACAAAATTCTGCATGGCCGCCAGGCGATACCAGTGCGCGGCCTCAACATTGCTTCGCGCCACGCCTTCACCTTTGCGATACATAAGTCCAAGGTTGAACTGCGCCCATGGCAGATGGCTGAAGGCTGCACGCTGGCACCACACGAATGCCTCGGCAAAGTCTTCGATGCTGTAGTAGCGAAAGCTTACGTTGGCCTGCGAGTAGGCATGGCCCTGTTCCGCAGCTCTGCGCTCCCACTGCGCAGCCTGCTCTGCGTCCTGTGGTACGCCCCGACCTGCGTCGTACATAGTGCTGAGAATGTACTGTGATTCGGCGTGGCCTTGTTCAGCAGCAAGGCGGAATGCAGCAGCGGCTGAGGTGAAGTTGCCTGCACTGTATTCGGCTACAGCAGCTATGTAGTGAGGGTTTGCGGCAGCATCAGCAGCGTCACTTCTTCCGCGCGCAACGATAGCGGCCGCACGAGAGTGTACGGATAAAGCCGCACGTCCGGGAACGTGCTGTAGTCCGGTCTCGTCCCTATCGGCCATGCGCTCGAATCTGGCGATCGACAAACTCAAATCGATACCTGGCGTCGGCCACCTGCTCGCGAACCCTGTTTGAAAGCTCAGTCAGCAGGTCTCGATGTTCGCTGGCCGCAGCCTGCGCATCCAGATAAAGTTTCCCGATTTCACCGCAGAGCAGCGTATGCTCCTCTGCCTCCAGGTTGGTGATGTCGCGTTCTGCGTGCTGTATTTGACGGGTAAGGCGGACCAGCTCTGCCGTCCGGTCCTCACCTGCAATCTCCGCGTGAATTTGTCGATGGTCATCGAGTAATTGCTGGAGCGTTTCTGCTTCGCCGCGGGCATATGCCTGGTTGGCACGTGCCATTAGCAGCGTGAAGTGCTTCTGCTCAGCTTCGTCGCCTGCGAAATCGGGATGGATCCTCTTCGCGAGCTCGCGAAAAAGAGTCTTCAGACTCGGCGGCGGGTCAATGACTTCGGACGCGCACTCGTTGCCAAAGGCGGCTGCATGCGTCTCGTGTGCGCGTGCGCGCGCTTCGTCTGCACGCTGGCGCGCAGAGTCGGAGTCATAAAGGTCCACCTCACGCTCGGCGATGCGCGCTTCCAGTTCATCGAGTTCAGCGTAAAGATGGCCGACTTGGCTGAAGTATCGATTCTCGAACGCAGAGAGTAGTGCTCGGAGCTGGGCAACTTCAGACTCCCGCTCAGCAAGGCGGTTCCGCGCGGCCGCCAGGTGTCTGCGCCGTTCAAGCAGGCTATGGTCAAGGATGTTCTGAACGATGATTTCGGCTGGCAAAGGCGTTCCTGTGACTAAGCCACTAGTTTAGCTGACTGGCTCAGGAATCATTGGCCTGCAGCAATAAAAGGTGAACAGTCTCGGGCGAAAAGCGAGAAGCCTGCGCTCCTGCCACGACTACACTGCCGAAGCCGGAATCGGAGGAGCATGTTGATGTCTCTGCCAAGCCAGGAACAGGGCTCGCTCTCCTGACTATGATTAATGGAACTCCTTTATGCAAAGCGATGTCGTTTCTTTATTCGGAGCAACATCAAGCTGCTGCCACTCTTTAAGAGGGAACTTCGTTGCGTAGTCGAGTGATTACACGTGCTTGCTTGTGCGAAGAGTAAGCGGAGGCTTTGGTCTTGATGTTGTTTTCTTCCCCAAAACAGTTTTCTGCAGTCGCTCAGCCATCTGCGCGAAGGCAGGTGTAGGTCCTTGCCAGAGCAGATCATCCACGGAGGTAAAGAGCGGGATATCCTTTCGAAGGGTGGCGATGTCGCGGAAGAGAAAGACCAGGTCTCGTTTGCTTTTGAGGGTTTCTGAGAGTTTCTGCGCATTCGAGACGTCCACGTGCCAATCGCGCGCATCTGGTGGGATGTCTTCCAACGTGCCAAAGCGAGACAAGACCGCGGCAGCCGACTTAGCACCCCATCCCGGCAGGCCCGGATAGCCGTCCGCAGTATCACCTACAAGCGCGAGATAGTCTGGGATTGACTTAGGCTCAACTCCGAACTTCTGAATGACTCCCTCGTGATCACGTTCAACTCGTCTGCGCCGATCGTACTGGACGATCCGCGTTCCCTCGACGCACTGCGCCAGATCTTTGTCCGGTGTGCTGATGACCACACGCTTGACCCGCGCATCCTGTCCCGCCAGAAAAGCGCCGGAGGCAAGTGCATCATCCGCTTCGTACTCTTCCATAGCCCAGACCACGATGCCGAGCGAAAGCAGTGCTTCTTCCAACAAGGAGAATTGTGAAAGCAGATTCGGATCAATCCCGTCACCTGTCTTGTATCCTGGCCACATCTGGTTGCGGAACGACTCGATGACATGATCAGTAGCTACTGCAATGTATGTTGTGTTGGCCTGCATCATGCCCAGGAGTGAAGAAATGACTCCCCGCACTGCTGCAACCTCATTACCCTCGCTATCCTTTGCTGAGGGTAGAGCATAGAAGTGCCGGAACAGCTCATACGTCCCGTCAATGAGGTTGATCTCCACAGAAGCAGTTTACCGAAAGCAGGAAGCAGTGATTCTTGGTCGGTTCCGGGAAAACTTCTCCGCTGACGATTTCTCCCGGATTATGCTTCAACCATAAAATTCCATGGTCGTCCGAGGAAGTCGCAGATCAGAGCATCCAGCCCGTATCTTCTTGCTTGGAAAATAGGCAGCGGCTGCGGACTAGCATGACTGGTGGATCTGCCTGGCACTATTTTGTTGAGAAATTGATTCCAGTCAGATTCGAGGCATTGATCAACTCAAGCATTTTTTTGGGACTAAAGGAATAGCCGGATCGACTTGGTTTAACGGTATAGAGGCCGGGAAGTAAATTGGTAAAAGAGTAAGTACCCGTACTACCGACAATGACAACTGCGTCGGCTGCCCCTGACAGTGTAACGGTCGCCCCGGGGCCTCCCGAGCCACTGATAGTTCCGCTCAGACTATAGGTCGGAACGACAGTAGAGAAGCTGGGAACGGTGACGTTGGCTCCACTGACTGTAATGGCCCGGTTGGCGGGACTGAAGCTATAACCGGATCGAGTTGGGGTAACGGTGTACGAGCCATTCGTCACCCCGGTAAAGCTGTAAGCGCCAGAGGAGTTAGCTGTCGTGGAGATCATGGTCGTTCCGCCGCTAAGAGTGACCGTAGCTCCCGAACCTCCGGCGCCACTGATTGTGCCGTCCAACGAATAGGTCTGAGCGGTGGAGGATGCGTTCGCCGTTGCATTGGCCCCATTGATGATCGCCGATTGCGTGGCCGGAGTAAAGGTGTAGCCTGTGCTTGTTATGGCCACCGTGTAGGTGCCGTTCACCAGGTTGGGGACAGACCATGTACCTGTCGTGCTCGACGTAGTTGAGGCCGTGCTGGTGCCGCTTACGGTGATGATGGCACCGGAACTCCCAGGACCGGTGATTGTTCCGCTCAGCGTGTAAGTGAGCGCAGTTGAGGAGATAGTCGCGGTTGCATTGGCTCCGTTAACGGTCACGGATTGACTAGCCGGTGTGAACGTGTAGCCTGTCTGGGTGACCGTGATGGTGTAGACACCATTCGCCAGATTAAGAAAAGACCAGGCGCCTGAGCTGTTGGCTGTGACCGTAGCACTACTTGGGCCGGCCAGACTGATGGTTGCTCCAGGACCACCAGGACCACTTATCGTTCCACTGATTGAGTAGGTGGTTCCGGAACTGAAGCTCAGACCCAGTGCATGCGTGTTATTGATGGTGGCGT
Source organism: Acidobacteriaceae bacterium (assembly GCA_963692885.1). GTDB lineage: Bacteria > Acidobacteriota > Terriglobia > Terriglobales > Acidobacteriaceae. The sequence goes on along the minus strand of OY843586.1, from coordinate 2,461,043 downwards.
TGAGTGAAGCTGGCGTGAACACGTAGGACGCATGGCTTGGTGTAACAGTGTAAGAGCCGTTTGCCAGGCCGGTGAACGAGAAGTTGTCAGAAGCGTCTGCTGTTGCGGACGCTGTGCTTGCTCCAGTCAAGGCGACTGAAGCACCTGGACCGCCAGATCCGGAGATGGTTCCCGTAATACTATAGGTCTTGGTAGGCGTGTAGATGACATCGACCCAGTAGTTAGCAGCGCTCGCAGTGGCTGTAGGGAATCCGCCGCCCACGGCATATAAATAGATGCCGTCTGGTTCCACAGTATTGGAGAGAGCATGCAGCGGTGGCGTATCCACTCCTGCGCTGAGGAAGTAGTTAGAGTCCCCGGAGTAGTGGCCCACCGGGGCATAGTAGGAAGCAACATAAGTAGTCCCGGCTGCGACTGGAATTGGACTGGAGAAGAGTACCTGCTGCGATCCGTTCGCTCCTTCGTTGACAAAGGTGGCTGTGCCCAGGAGCGTTCCTGTATCCGACCAGATATGGCCGATGTGTGTGCCCGTGTTCGTGCTGGCTTTGTAGAATCGCAATCCTGCGATGTATCCGTCTGCATCTACACGGAACCGTACTCCGACTTCAACTGCATGGGTATCATTCGAGTCGATTGTCGTCGGTGCCGCAGTCGGCTGCCAGATGGTGTCGCACGGGCAGGATGCTGGCACAGTGAAGTTGACACCAGTGATGTTAGCGGTGGTGACCGTGACAGTAGCGTTACCCGGATTGAACACAACTCCTGAGAGAGCCGGGGTGATAGTGTAAGTTCCTGCAGATACAGTAGCAAAAGAATAATTGCCTGAGCTGTCCGCAGTTGTGCTTGTCGCAGTGGCGCCTGAGAGGGTTACTTGAGCGCCGGCACCACCAGTCATGGTCCCGCTGACCGAATAATAGAGGGCGCTTCCGCTGAAGTTGACACCGCTCACGGCTGCCCCATTTACCGTGACTTGCTGGCTGGCCGGCGTTGATACAAATCCATTGGTTGAGGGGTGCAATCGTGTAGATGCCATTGGGAACTGAGGGAAAGCTGTAATTGCCCGAACTGTCGGCAGTTGCGGTCAGGGTCAGCGTACTGGCATTGGCGGCGACGGTACCGGTGAGATTGACAACAATCCCTGGTCCCGCTGTGACCGTTCCTGAGACGGCATAAGTCGGAAGGCCAGAGACAAAGTCGATATTGAGTTGATGGGCGCTATTGACAGAGATGGTTTGCGTTGGCGGCGTGAAGTTGAAGCCGGCGGCACTGGCAGTTACTGTGTATGTCCCGTTAGCAAGACCATTGAAGGAATAGTTTCCATGGGCATCAGTAGTGGTAGTAGCAGAGGCTGCTCCGCTGAGTGTCATGGTGACACCGGCGAAATCGCTGCCGGAGACTACGCCTCCAATGCTGTTTGTCGTCGTCGGGGCATAGATAACATCTACCCAGTAGTTATCGTTCTCGTAGGAGTTATTCGGATAGGCACTTGTCGATGAATTGAGATAGACACCGTTTGATCCGTTGGTCCCGGATGCAAGGGCCTCGAGCGGAGGACTGTTAACTGCCGTCGTGAAGTACTGCGTGCTGAGTGAATAATGACCACTCGGAGCGAAGTAGGAGCCAATGTAAGTGGTGTTTCCACTGACTGGTATCGGGCTATTGAACAGGACCTGTTGCCAGCCGCTGCTGGTTTCGTCTGTGAACTGAGCACTGGCCAAGGGGCTGGCTGGGTTAGCTTCCGACCACAGATTACCTATATGTGCGCCGGTGTTGGTTGCGGCCTTGTAGAAGCGCACGCCAACGATGTACCCGTCGGCAGCTGCGCGGAATTTGACACCTAACTCGTAGGGCAGTGCATCGTTCGAATCAACGGTTGTGGGCAGAGTAACCGGTGTCCAGATCGTGTCACAGGGACAAATCTGAGGGATAGTGAAGTTTATGCCGGTGAGAGAGCTTGAGCTTACTGTGACGTTCTGATTGCCGGGAGAGAAAACAAGCCCGGCGCTCGTGGGTACGACTGAATACGAGCCAGAGAAGACCTGAGTGAAGGTGTAGTTGCCGGAGGAATCGGCTGTGACTGGCGCGAGATTTGAGCCAACTAACGTAACAGTGGCGCCCGCTCCTCCGGTGATGGTTCCACTTAGATTGAACGAGGTCGCAGGAGTATAGAGAACGTCTACCCAATAGTTAGTCGACGAGTAAGTGCTACTTGGAAACGTGCTCGATGCAGCATAGCTGTAGATGCCGTCAGGGCTGGTAGAGGTATTTTGCATCGCCTGGAGCGGTCCGTTTGTGACGCCTGTGGTGGCAAAGTAATTGACATCGGCTGAGTAGTGGCCGACAGGAGCGTAATACGACGCGACGTACGTGGTGTTGGGAGTAACCTGGATCGGCGTGGCGAAGTCAACTTCCTGCCATCCTGAGGCGCTTTCACCTGTAAATGTGGCGCTACCGAGCAGGGTCCCGGTACTGGACCAGATGTGGCCGATGTGTGTTCCGATATTCGTGGCGGCTTTATAGAACTTGACACCTGCGACGTAGCCTGGCTCCGTCACCTGGAACTTAACTCCGACCTCGATCGGCGTGCCATCGTTGCTGTCGATCTCTGTTGGCGTCACTGACGGTGCCCAGAAGGAGAGGCAGTTGCATACCTGGCCAATGAAGTTAACCCCCGTCGCGCCAGAGCCCGTCAGTGAAACACTTTGCGTACCGGGAGTGAAAAGGGTATTGGCCAGTATGGGTGTAACACTGTAGTTCCCGTTCAAAAGTCCTGTGAACGAATAGTTACCCGATGAGTCGGCTGTTGTCGTAGCTGTCGCCGCGCCACCAAGATCGACAGTTGCCCCGGCGCCGCCGGCAAGGAGGCTGAAGGCTGCACCTGGGCGATCTGGCGAGCGCCCATGCCGCCGTCATAGCCCATGCGGTAGATCGTGATCGGGTACGCTTTGGCGGGGTATCGATCTTGAAATAGATCGTCCCACCCTGGTTCACGCTGATATCTGTTGCGAAGCCCTGGATCGTCGGATCGCCTGGTGAGTTCTCTCCTACATCCCACTGACATGACGGACTGCCAGGCAGACAATTCTCTGCGACAATCTGGTTGGCCGGGCTGCTGCATTGAGAATAAGCCTTGAAGGCCATGCAGAACAACAACATGAAGGCGATGCCGATGATTCGGAGGCTTAAGCGCCTGGCTGTTTTGTGATTCGAAATCAACATTCGTCCACCAATGCTTCCGGTCCGCCCTTGATAGGCGTCCACCTTTTTCGTCTAAGTGCTGGGTAGGCACGACATGCGCATCCACACCGTTGTTACGCGCGACTCTAGCGAGGGCCCGGATCGTTACTCTTCTTGCGAGCGTTTGCTGATTTGCTGTCAACGGGGGAGAAACTCGGACGCAGATCGAAGACTGCACACAATACCGGCAGGCTCATTGCATGTGAGCGGCCAGACGTGAGCAATCTTGGACAGCCGTCGTGAAACTGCGAAAGCTTTCACGGTTTTCCGTTGACTGGACGGTGGCAGGACGAAAGCCATGGCTGCGACTTCGGGCTTGTAGGGGAATCCACCGCGACACTTCAATGGCCCCGGTGGTAGACACGCCTGCGCGTCATCTATCCGGCCTGGAGATGATCCTCACAATCGCCAGCGCTTGCATAGGAGTAAGCAAAACCTTGCATAGTGCCATTAAGTAGGCTTGATCAGGCCAGGCGAATCCATCGGTATCTGTTTATGCCCCTTCGCAGCACATGATGGGCGAATTTCAGGTCCGACCTATGTCACTTCTTTGGCACTGCGCCGCCCCTGACAAGATGGCAAACCCTTCACAATAAAACAAGGATGTGAAGCCACGTGAGCGACCCGTCCCCGCCTTCCGCCGAAATCACGCTTTTGGCCATTTGCTTGCTGTCAGTCCTGCTGGAGATGCATCTGGTTTATGTCATTGGAGTACCCGGCGTGAAATGTGCCGGTGGATAAGAGAGACACTGGATAAGGCGAGCATATGGGACGAGGCAAGAAGTACGAGCCTGAGCAAGTGGTAAATCTGTTGCGGCAGATTGAAGTGGCCGTAGCGAACGGGAAGACGACTGCTCTGGCGTGTAAGGAAGCCGGTATCGTGGAGCAGACATACTTCCGCTGGCGTAAAGAGTACGGTGGGCTTCAGGTGGATCAGGCGAAGCGGCTGAAAGAGTTGGAGCAGGAGAACTCAAAGCTGAAGCGTCTGGTTGCGAACCTGAGTCTGGATGGCCTTGTGCTGTAGGATTTCGCCTCGGGAAACTTCTAAGCCCTGAGCGACGACGGATCGCAGCAGACCATGCCCAGCAGAAGCATGGGATGACGGAGCGCAGGGCACGCCGGCGGCTAATCAGCTGCGCGGCACGCAGCGATATCGTGCGATCCGGCGTGAAGACGAAGCTGGACTCACGCAGGCGATCGTCCAGCTTGCCAGCCAGTACGGCCGTTATGGGTATCGCCGGATTACGGCGTTGCTCAGGCGAGCCGGTTGGCAGGTGGGCAAGGAGGACCGCGTGGAGCGCATCTCCACCCCAGCGAGCGGGCGTGCCGGGGACCCCGGCCTGCGTCGCGAGGGGCTGTAGGTTCCGCAGAAGCAAAAGCCACGAGGACGTCTGTGGCTCAACGATGGATCGTGCGCGCGACTAAGACCGGAGCGGCGGAACCATGTGTGGAGCTATGACTTCGTCAGTGCCCGGACGCATGATGGCCGCAGCGTACGGCTTCTCGACCTGATCGACGAACACACGCGCGAGAGCTTGCTGGTGCGTGCGGAATGCCGGTGGTCAAGCGCCAGGGTCATCTCTGCGCTGGCCGATGTGATGGCGATGAAGGGAGTGCCGGAACACCTTCGCTCGGAAAATGGGCAGGAGTTCGTCGCGAAGGATCTACGAAAATGGCTGGCCAAAACAGGAGCAAAGACGTTGTACATCGAGCCCGGCTCTTCCTGGGAGAACGGCTACTGCGAAAGCTTCAACTCCAAGCTGAGGGACGAGTTCCTCAACGGTGAGCTCTTCTACTCGATCAAAGAGTTGCGGGTGCTGGCCGAACGCTGGCGCGTCCACTACAACACCGTCAGACCGCACTCTTCGCTGGGCTACAGGCCACGGGCACCAGAAGCATGGCTGACCAACAACATGGGGCATGGAGAAGCGGAAACCGCTACGCGCTTCCCACTTCTCCACACCCCCGACGGCGGCTACCTGAACTCAGAAATAGCTGCCTTGAACTAACTCATCCAACGGTATAAAAGATCGGGCACCCCAAGTTGATCGAGGACGCTGCCTGCGCTATCGGCTCTGAATATCAAGGTCGACGGATTGGCGCACCCGTGAGCGATCTGGCATGCTTCAGCTTTCATCCGCGCAAGATCATGACGACCGGCGAGGGTGGCATGATCACCGCGAAAGATGGCCATCTGGCAGAGCGGCTTCGCAGGTTGCGCCAACATGCCATGAGCATGTCCGATGTAGCACGGCATCATTCAAAGCAGATTGCGTTAGAGACCTATGACGAGGTCGGCTTTAACTACCGAATGACTGATATGCAGGCTGCCGTGGGCATTGCTCAACTGGAACGTCTGCCGATTCTGCTCGAAACACGCCATTATCTGGCAACGCGTTATACCGAGCCATTACAACAAACGCCGTGGCTGGTTGTTCCTTTCGTTCCGGATGGTAGCCGGCATAATTACCAGTCCTACATGGTACGTCTCGTCGGAGATGCTGCGAAAGACCGCGACGTGATCATGCAGGAACTGCTTGAGCGCAATATCTCTACACGGCGCGCGCTTATGGCTATCCATCGAGAACTTCCTTATCGCTCAGCGGCAAGGGAAGCAGCGCTGCCCATCACGAACCTCGTGACGGAAACAGCTATGATCGTGCCTCTCTTTCATCAGATGACTGAGACAGAACAGGACTTTGTAATTGACTCGCTGCTAGAGCCCAGACTGTAGCGGGCTTACTCCCGACGCCAATAATCGGGTGAGACGGTATAGGTTCACCGACGTAAGCCTCATGCATTGATTAGCCGTCACGCTGATGTCCTTCTTCTTTTTGCTTGATGTACGGTCTATGGCTTCTTGGCCGATATGCAAGGGTGGTCTGCTTTTCACGCATTATGAGCGGTTGTTTTCATCACGGGGAACTGCGGCTTTTCGGTCACAATCGTCGCTGCCGCTTCACCACTCCCGCTTCTACCCTCTCGCTCACCACTAAAGCATCCGGCCCGGCAAGGTCTCTCCGTCTAGAAGGTCAGAAGCGGACGCATACCAACCTTCTCGAAAACTTCCCGTTCTTTTTTTACGAACTTTCGTGGCATATAGGCTTCCAGCACCAATTGACTATAGGTACAAGGTGGCACCACGCAAGACCTGTGAATTTACAACGGGTTTATGTGTACCGTAGGGCGTTGCTGTGACTGAAGGAATCTGGTGGCCCCGGACCGACTCGAACGGTCGACCTGCGGTTTAGGAAACCGTCGCTCTATCCACCTGAGCTACGGGGCCATCTCTTTTGACCTGTAGTACAACCCTAGTTTACAGCACGGTTCACGGCGGATGCCGCGGGTCTTGTTGCCCAGCTGCTGCTTAAATTTGGATGATGAAGCCCATCCTCTTACCGGCTGGTTTACATGGGCACTCGCCTGCGGCTCTCCGTTGCTTTTTTCAGTTCGAGATCTCGCCGACAAGGTTCAGATTGATTGACACATCATTATCAGCTTTCCAGATCATGAAGCTTGGATTTTTAAGACCCCACTGAACATAGGGGACAATGAATTTCGCTTTCACGGTTGCCTTTGATCCTTCCATGTGGACCTGCATCGGGACTGTGAGATCGTGCGGCGTTCCCAGCAGGGTGAACATTCCGCTCACCTGGATGGTCGAGTCCCCCGACGGCCCGATCGTTCCCGTGTACGTCTTCGGTGAGAAAGAGATGGTGGTGTATTGATCGACCTTGAGAATGTCCTTGTGCATTTTCTTGTCGCGACTGTCATTACCGGTCTTACCACTGCCTGCCGCCACGACGACCGTTCCTGATATCCGTGCAGCAGTGCGGTCGAAATCTATCGAACCGGACTGGACATGGAATAAGCCGTTCACTACCTCGTGTGTAGTGTTGAGCTGCATCCTGACCTCGCTGGCGTCCGGGTTTACGGCAAACGTCTGGTGTTGCGCGAACGCCGCATGATTAAGCGCGGTCGCTAGTATCAGAAATCCAAAATATTTCATCGCATCTCCGTCGAAAGCACTGATTTGCTGGCGTGACCAAATACTCCGCGGCTTCTAGCTGGCGAACGCCGGTGGTGTGATGGCCGTGTGCTGAGCGACGCGTGTCAGCCTGGCCGTTACACGCATTACGCCCGGCCACACGCGGAGGCAAAATGGCAGGACCGCGCGAGCGAGTGAGTTGTTCAAGCCATCAGCGGCTAACTCGGCAAGGCGCATCTGTGCAATCAGAGAGGAACGCAGTCTGGCTTGAAAGAGCGCTGCCGGTTCTGCAGCAAGGTAAGCGGCGGCGGCACAGCGGGCGGTATGCAGGGCTATCGAAATGCCGTCGCCGGTGAACGACGGAATGACTGCCGCCTGGTCGCCGATACAGTAAATTCCGTCGTCCGTAGTTCGCCGGATGTAGCCATAAGGAATGTGCGTGATGGCGATCGGTCTGGCAAGCAGCGGGGTCGCACCAGCAATCCGCCGGGTCAGGTGCGGGCAGTTCTTCTGCATGCTCTCGAGGAAACTTTCCCAACGGTTTTCGCCAGCTGGCAGGTATCGCCGCTGCACTACGCAGCAAAGGTTGGCAACGCCATCTTCAACTGGCTGAATACCCGCGTAACCGCCGGGATAGAGCATCAGCTCTGAAGCGCCGGCCAACTCGGCTGTCTGCGCGGGTGATAGACGAAAATACATCTTGAAAGCAACCCACTGTTTCGGGTCTTTAGGTCGGGTGTGGCCACGCATGTCATGCTTGCCCGTGGCAAGGAAGACAGCGGGCGATTCACGCGTGCTGCCATCGTCGAGCGTGGCCTGCCAGGTCCCTGTCGTGGTGCGGCTCAGTGACTCCGCTGTGCGGCCCTGCTCCACATTCACGCCGGCTGCAATCGCTTCGGCAATCAGGGCTGTGTCGAGAGCCTTTCGTGTGAGCGAGGAGGCTGGAAAAGGCAGCGGCGCCTGAGCAGCGCGCCTGGCCGCGGCAAGACGAACGTAGTTAATCGGGACAGCCCCCATGGAGGCTACGTCAATTCCAAGTGCATGTAAGTCTTCAAGAGCTTCACCGCTGAGAAATTCGCCGCAAACCTTGTGGCGCGGAGTTACTTCGCGCTCGATCAGCGTGACACGTCTTCCTTTACGAGCGAGCGCGATCGAAGTGGCACATCCCGCCACTCCGCCGCCGAGAATAAGAACTTCATCTTTCAAAGCATTGCTCCTGGTACGGTAACGATCCATGGACTTGCACTTGGGTCTGCTCTCTCTATCTAACCTGATAGACGCGCCCAAAGAAGATTTGAAGTGCCATTCTGTACGAAACGTCATCTTCATCCGGGCACTGGCGGGTTCACGGCTGAAGCAGCGGGGTGGTGACAAGATGTGAGTCATGGAGAGTACGCCACCACAAGCTCTGGCCGACACTCAGCTGCGCCGATGGGTGAGTTCGTGCCAGTTGAGGCCGATGTCCACGATCAGAAGGGAAGCAAGCGTGAACGCGATGACACCGACGGCCGATAATACGTCGCCCAGATGACTCCAGTATGCGGGTACGAGATTGAAGATGCGGCTGGAAACGAAGGTAAAGGTAACGGCATAGGATCGCGCCATCCACTGGCGATGCTGCACGATCTGGCGATTGCGCGCAGTGATGAACGCGGCGACAGTGCAGACCATCCATGCCGCGGCCTGCATGGATGTGCCTGGAAGACCCGGACGGCCCGCTGCGAGTGCGATCCCTGTGAACGACCCGACAAAGACAGAAATAACGTAGAGACGGCCGAGTATGCGGTGAATCCGGAGGTGACGCTGCCGGATCCTTGTAGAGAAATTGACTGGACCGATCAACAAGGCGAGGATTCCGGCCAGTGTATGCGGAATAAGCAAATGGCGATCGGCAATCACTTGCAGACGGTAACCGTGGTACATCGGATAGTCGGTGATGAGTAGCACTTCCGAGGTGATGAAGACGAAAAGGGTCGTGAGACCAAGCGCTATCCAGAGGATCGTCTTAAACCTGGAGCCGGCAGTACCGGGTGCCAGCAGAGTCGAGGTTGGCATCATTCGCCTCTCAATTGGTCAGTCTCGTCTTATCCAATAAGCCCGCGTCGCGGCGCGCAGGCTTGGCAATGCGTTCGTCTGGCGACATCGACTGATCGTTCGCTTCAAATCTTCAGCTTCAGATCGCCAGATTCACTTCCAGCGCCCCACGCACAGCCGTCCCGGGCGCCAGTGCCTAATTGTTACTGCCGCGGGCAGTAAGCCTGCTGCATGCACTAATCGCTTCCAGTCTTCGTCGCGAAATGCCCGACGGAAGGACACTGGTCCATCATGGCATACAAAGGGGTGCAATCCCACGCTACGTCCGAGCCATCCGAACAGCCGGGCTGATACCTCTGACCGGTCCAGGTCATTGATAAACCAGCCGATGCGGGCAGTCGTCTCCATCCATTTCAGCATTGTGACGATCTGGTCATCTTCGAGGTGATGCGTCATCAGTGAACTCACGATGATGTCAACCGGCTTTGCCGAGCGATACAGCAGCGCATCCCCGGTAACCCAGTCAATCCCGCTCTGCGGCGGCGTAGATTCGATCGCTGCACGCGCGGCATAAGGATTGAGGTCAATCCCGGTCAACTCAACAGCGAGCCCGCGCTTCCGCGCCCAGTGTGCTATCCGGCGCAGCAGGTCGCCGCCCCCACTGCCAACATCGATGATGTGCACCGGGTCAGGCCGCCCGCTCGGCAGTTGCTCCAGCCATGCCAGTGTTGGCCGATACCCCAGCAGCCAGCGGTTGACCTGTTCCAGGCTCCGCAGGCAGGCGCGGAAGTCTTCGTAACTGCAGTCACCATCCATCAACTCCGGGAGATCGCGCGGAGCAACCCGCTGCCGGAAGTCGATCTCCGCGTCAGGCCACATGGAAGCGCATTGTCTCGGCGGTGAGGCCCGGACCAAAGGACATTGCACACCCACGCTGGCCGGAATGCGCCTGCTGCATGAGCCGCTGCAGTACAAACATTACTGTTGCCGATGACATGTTGCCGAAGCAGGACAAAACCTCGCGCGATGCCGCAAGTGCATCGGGCGGCAGATCGAGTCCCTTTTCCACTGCGTCAAGGATCGATCGTCCGCCGGGGTGTACAGCCCATAAAGCAATGCCTTCACGCTCGGCCATCAACTCGCCGGTATGCAGCGCCCGCGCCAACTGTCCCGGCACCTCTCCCGAAAGAAGCATGTCAAAGCCAAGTCCTCGTATTTTCCAGGTGATCAGACCACGTGTCCCCGGCACCATTACTGCTTTAAAGCTGTCCAGGCCGAATCCCTGCTCGCGCGCAGTAATCAGGCTCGCAGCAGCTCCATCCGCGAAGACCAGGAAAGAGAGTACCTGTTCCAGATTCTGCGTCTCCTGGAAATGCAGTGTGCACAGCTCAAGATTCAACATGAGCACGCCTGCCTGCGGATCGGAACGCACAATGTGCCGGGCCAGTTTTAATGCGTTGATGGCGGCATAGCATCCCATGAAGCCGATCATCGTGCGCTCCACACAGGATGACAGGCCGAGGTGTTCGACGATCTCAAAATCCAGTCCTGGCGCATAAAAGCCAGTACAGCAGGTCACGAGAACATGGGTGATGCCGGCTCGTTCTTTCTCGCTGAGAGCAAGACGGTCGACAGCTTTCCGCATGAGCACGGGAGCGCTTTCCTCAAATAATTCCATCCGCCGCGAGGTACTGGGAAAATTGCCCAGCCGGTAGAATTCGTTTGCGTCGTGCGATGAGAAATGGTCGGAGCCCTGTTGCGGATCGAGGAACGAATAGCGATGCGAGATGGTGGCGCGGCTGGCCATGCGACGGAAGACTGCGCGTAGACGAGGATCGGACAGCATCTTCTCTGCAAAGACGACGAAAACGTCGTGCACATCGTGTTCTGGTACGGCAGTTGCGATGCGGTTCAAATAAGCCGTAGTCATGCACAATGGGCCCTCAGCCGAATTAGGTAATTTACCGCGTGTATGTTGCAAGGGCTGAGCCGGGAGGCGACGATCGCGCACCGGTAAGCTGCTTCAGACGACGTGCTTCGTAGATTTGAGATAACTGCTGCTCGCTCCGACGATAGTTTTCTTCTTTTTGATAGCACTCTGCGGGAAAGGAGCAGGATGACGATTTGTTCACAGAGCACGCCATCACTGGTGAGTCCCCTGAATTTCGTCTTAGTCCATGTTAAGTTACTCATCAACCAGGTAGGATGCAGGACGCTGAGAACGATCGGTTTCAGCCGCGGGCGCTACACAGGGGCACAATTCGAGACAATTATCCTTCCGCGCAGTAATGCAAGGCTTGAGTTCGCCCTTTCTTAGCCATTCTACGAGATCGCAGATGATGCGATGAACGACTCATCCCCGCGTTATTCATCATTTGGAAACGGCCTATTGATGATCCTGGCGGTGCGATGGACGATGCAGTCACCTGGCAAGGCAAGATTAGGATGGAATGATGCGGCTTTTGCTGGTCGAGGATGAAGTCGAGATTCAGAGTTTCGTGAAGCAGTCGTTGACAGGCGCTGGCTACGAAGTGCATACAGCGGAAGATGGCCGGGGTGCTGTGATGCTTGCTTCGAAGCAGGTCTATCAGGGCATGATCGTCGATCTCGGACTGCCTGACCAGGATGGCATCGATCTGATTCTCCAGTTGCGCAAATCGGGTGTAACCTGCCCGGTACTCATTCTCTCGGCCAGGCGCTCCGTTGACGACCGCGTCAGAGGGTTGGAACTCGGAGGCGATGACTACCTGACAAAGCCATTCGCCGTGGCTGAACTGCTCGCAAGAATGCGGAATCTTCTTCGACGCAATTCACCTCAGATCGAAGACACGACCCGCCTGCGAGTACGTGATCTGGAACTCGATATGCTGAAACGAAGAGCGACCCGGGGCGATGAAGTCCTCAACCTTAGTCCGCAGGAGTTCGTCCTGCTGGAGTATCTTTGCCGCCACGCCGGCAGAGTCGTTACCCGTTCCATGCTGTTGACCGAGGTGTGGGGAATGCGGATCCAGCCCGACACAAATGTTGTCGATGTTCACATCTACCGTCTTCGCGGCAAAATTGACACTGAGGGCCGCGAGCCACTGATCAAGACCTTGCGAGGTATCGGCTATGTCCTCAAAGGCGCCTAATACGAAATTAAGAAGCGCCGCCTGGCGTATCTCGCTCTGGGCAAGCCTGGGCTTTGCCATTGGAACGATGCTGGGATTTGCCATGCTGCATCGATTTGTTGCAGAAGACATTCAGCGTCGAAGCGATGCATGGCTCTCGGGAGAAGTCGAAGTATTAGGTGACGTAGCTGAACGAACTCCTAAAGACAGCCTGTATCAGCGCGTGGTGGGAGAAGTGGCAGAACTTGCCAGCCGCGAGGTCCCAAACCGTCAACGGTCGAGCGGCAATGAGAACGACGCTGTCTTTTTTCTCCAGGCGCGCGATAGCGGACCAGCTAAACTCTGGGTCGGCTCCGGTGATGGCGCTGCAAACCTCAATGCCATCCGTTCTACAAGCGTATTGCCGGACGTACCCTTTGACGTGCGGGTACAGGGTTTTAGTATCCCGTTCAGAGTTGCATCGGTACGCATCAAGGATGGCAGCAATATCTACCTGGGCTTATCCGAACGTGACGAACTTCATGTACTGCGAAATCTCCGGGTCCGATTCCTCGCTCTGTGGGTAGCCATTGTTCTTCTCGGCTTTGCGATCGTGTTCTATGCAACGAGGAGGATGCTGGGGCGCGTAAGCGAAATTACAGAAGCAGCGTCGCGCATTGGCCAGTCTGATCTGAGCAGTCGTGTCCTGATACGAGAGGGAAGGACGAGATTGGTCATCTGGCTCGCACACTGAATCACATGCTCGACAGAATTGAGAATACTGTCCACCAGTTACACACCATTACAGATTCGTTAGCACATGACCTCAGAAGTCCTCTCACTGCAATCCGCGGACGATTGGAGACGGCGCTGGCTGGCGATGTAAGAGCGGATCATGCCGAGTCAATCGTTTCTGCAATCGACGAGCTCGATCGCCTCACTGAATTCCTCAATACGTCTCTTGATGTGGCAGAGGCAAAAGCGGATGCGCTCCGGCTCTCGCTGACAGAAGTCGATCTCGATGAACTGGTCAGAAGCATGATCGACCTCTATGAACCTTCCATGAGTGACAAGGGGCTTGGTGTCCAGATTCGAAGCGCTGGATCAGTTAACGTACTGGCCGACCCGGCTCTTCTTCATCGCGTCATCGCCAATCTGCTTGATAACGAACTTAAATATCTTCCAGCTTCGAGCCTGGTGTGTATCTCAATCCGCGAAGACGGTGACATGGCCACCCTTATCGTGGAAGATAATGGCCCCGGCTTCGACGCGGAGATCGGTGAACATCTTTTCGAGCGCAGAGTCAAAGGACGCGCCTCGCGCGGATACGGCCTTGGCCTCGCTTTCGTTGAGGCAGTTGTCCGTGTCCACGGAGGGAGCGTAACTGCTCTCAATCGCTATGAGGGTGGCGCGCAACTTACCGTCTCGCTGCCACTCAGCAATGCACAGAAGAAGCTGGCGGAACCTCAGGCTCTTTCCCTGGTAGACGGATAGCCCCTCAATCGCGTCAACATTGCAGGTCAAAGCTTACTGAAAATCAGCAGGATTGACCGACATGGAAGCAGGAGGTAAGGACGCCTGCCGCGTACCGAGGGACGTATCAGGAAGCTCTCCCATGGAGAGTTCGAGCACGCCCCCGCTTGTAAGTTCATGGTGAGAGAGCCATAGACGATCGAGCGGCTTTCCATTCCACTGAACGCTCTGCACATACTTGTTTTCGCGCGAGGATTGCGGAGCACTGATGACAAAAGTCTTTCCACTTTTCAAGTGAATCGTCACCTTGGTAAAGACCGGGCTGCTGATGTCGTAGACAGGAACGCCTGGTGTGACGGGATAGAAGCCCATCATGGAGAAGACTACGAACGCACTCAAGCCACCGCCGTCCTCATCCCCTGGAATGCCCTGTAGATCATCTCGGAAGTAGGCGTCGAGAAGAGTGCGCACGCGCTTCTGCGTTTTCCATGGAGCGCCAAGCCGATCATAGACATAAGGAATATTGAGGCTAGGTTCATTCGCCATGGAGAACTCACCGATCATGGATGTCGAATCCGGGAACTTTGCCTGGAACTCATAACGTGACCTTGGCAACGGCTCTCGAAACAACTGGTCGAGATTGGCTTCAGCCTTCGCCTTTCCTCCCATCAGCGTAAAGAGCCCGTCGTAGTCGTGAATTACATCCCAGGTGTATGTCCAGCCATTGTTCTCGTCGTAGTAGTCGCGGCCGCCCGGGCCACCATCAAACTTCGGATCGAGTGGTTCAATCCAGTTACCCCTGTCATCTTTCGGCCACATCAGCGACTTGTCAGCTCGATAGAGAGTTCGATAGTTCGCTGCGCGCTGCAGAAACAGTTGCCGGTCCTCCGGTTTATGCAGGATGGCCGCAAGCTGCGAAAGGCACCAGTCATCCGTACTGTTCTCCAGCGTAACGGCAACTGCCTGGCGCTTCTCAGACGGGTTGACTCCTGTAACCGTTTCCTGCTCTCCGGGGTGCAGGGCTGGCATGTAGCCGTGCTGGTTATAGAAGTCATCCAGTGTTGTTTTCGGACCCAGTTCCCACGGCAGCAGCGTGGTCTCAAGCGATCGCTTGCGAAGCCCTTCGTAGGCAGCAGGTAAGTCGAAGTTCCTTACGTCCTTATTCCATGCATCCGCTATCCAGGGCGCCGCGTGGTTTCCGTTCATGATCGCCGCCGGCCCCGAGGCGAGCGCGAAGGTGGGCATGATGCCTGACTGTTGATACATCCGCACATAGGATTGAATCTTGTCTGCCTGCGTATCCGGGTTCAGAAGCGTCTGCAATGGCTCCATGGCGCGGAACGTGTCCCAGAGCCAGTTATCTACATAGAACGGCCGGTCGTCCCTATGCACCTTGTGATCGTAGGCGCTATAGTAGCGGCCGTCTTCCGTAATACTGATCATGCGCTCGGAGCAGCGGTAGAGTGCGGTATAGAAAACTCTTCGCTGCGCCTCGGTTCCCCCCTCGACAGCAATGCGTCCCAGTGTGTCATTCCACTGCGCTCGCGCCGGTTCTTTCACGCGGTCCAGACCCCACGCTGGAATATCGCGGTGAAGATTCTGCCTGGCCTGTTCTACGCTGATGAATGAAACACCATAACGGAAGTCTATGGTTTTTGTCTGAGCAGAGATGTGGAAAGAATCCCGATTCTCTGTGCGGCTTGTTTCGATCGCGACCGGCGCACTGAACTCTCCATAAACGTAAGTAGTCATGCCCATCACAGATTCTTCGCCGGAAAGAGCGTCTTTTCCGATCGCATGAAGTGACCCTGCATGCAGGTTTCTGATTGTGACTGAAGCCTGATTGTCAGCAAAGCTGAATCGAAAATAACCCGCCTGGTGGGAGGGCGAGAACTCCGTGTGGATCATCGATGCATCGAAATACACTGAGTAGTAATAAGGTGTCGGTCTTTCCCTGTCGTAGGCCGCAGGACCATCGCTTGACCCCGGCATGATCGCAAAGAGTTCAGGCTGGCGGTGCGAAAGGATAGTCAGAGGGAAATAGCGAATTTGATCGTCAAGCGCATCTTTGCGGACCGGATACATGCGCACCATGCTGTTCGGAAGGTACGAAGTGGGTCGAGTCGGCTCGAGCAGGATACTGACATTTCCAATCGTCGGATCAACTTCATCCACCTGGGCCCGAATGCTCGCTGGCAGGCATATGGCCAGTAGAACAGTTGAGAAAATTGAGCGACGAGGGTGCATGGTGACGTCACGCAGCGTGAACTTAGATAAAGACATAGATGACGGGTTCCTCGCAGGAAACGCAGGATGGAAGCTACACTCGAAAAGTCTATCTGATGAGCCCAAATGGTTGAGAGTGCGTCTTCTGCTGCTGAAAATCAAGGACGCCTGTCAGACGAGCCATTTCATTGTGAGCTAGAACACGCGGAAGAAGTACAGCCCGCGTTAATCGTGTTGCGGCAGACTGTCAGCGTCTTCAACTAACCCGGGTCGCCCATCCGGGTCAAGCGTGAGAGTGGGTGAGTACCGGCCAAGCAGGCTGCGCCGCCACCACTCGCCTGTGCGATGCTTCTGTTCGAGCGATGTGAACCAATACTGCCAGAGGACAGTGCGCACGAAGCGTGGTGGCTGCTGCGGAAATGGGTTGCCAGCGAAGAGTGCCAGCACTGCTCGATCACCCCTGAGCAGCCGCACCTGCGTCCGCGGAACCATAGCATTCTGTTGCCAGTCTCCCAGAGAGGCGAACCAAAGATTCCAGTCGAAGCGCGGCTGATACGGCGCGTAAATGCGTGGTCGATCTATTAGTGTCTGCGGCTTGTAGCGGAAGGGATAAGTTGCCCAGTGCTCCCCATCCCGTGAACCTTGAAATTCGATTTCATAGCGGCCGTGAGTCATGACAGCGAACAGCCCATACTGGTTCGCGATACGAAATGGCTCCAGAAGCACCACCGGCATGCGGGGCAGCGGGTTCCGTGGTGTCAGCATATCCACGAGTTCGACTGTCGTGACATATCCGACTGTAAGAAGAAGGCCACTGGCGACGATGAGCGAGGAGTTGCGCAAGCTTGTCTGCAGCTTCGTTTCTTGGATGGTCGGCAGGTACTGTTGCGCGCCGTCGCCTGCCTTGTTGTCAGTCAGATGCATGCATTGCGGATGCCATCGACGCGGCACCAGAGGAAGCAGGTCCGAATCGCAGAGCAGAAGAATGCCAAGAGACAGCACGATGTAATTCAGGAAAGCATAGTTGCCGGTAAGGATTACTCCTCCTTCCCATGCTGTCACGATGAAGAAGCAGATCAACCGTGCGCGTCGTCCTGCAAACAAGAAAAACACGACCAGGAACTCCATCACAAGCGTGCCGTCTGTTGTGGCGATCTGGAACCAGCGCGGCGCGTGGCCCAGGTACCAGCCGATCCATGTGGGCAGGGGGCTGATCTGGTAGTACTCGTACATAGCCGTGCCATTGTGCCATTCCGGATCCCCTGAGAACCACTTAGCCAGCGCAGATTCGAAGTAGATGCGAAACCACTCCCACTGCAACAGCCATAGGCTCAGGCGCGCAGTTGGGCGGTCGACGCCCCACCGCGGTCGTCGGCCACCGGGTGCAAAGAACAGTCCAAGAAAGCCCGCTTCAAGCAACATGCTGTCAGACTGGTAGCCGGAGAAATCCTGGGCGGCGACAACGAAGCTGAGGAAACAAACGAAGCACACGAAAAGGGTTAGCCGCGGCCACAGGTTTAGGAAGGCGACCACGGATGCTGCCAGTCCAAGCCACGTCAGTAACAGGAGCAGGTGCGAGTAAGGAGCCAGCCAGAGCAGAGTGGGAGCGAGCCAGAATCGGCGCCAACCGAAGACGCCAGCGATCCCTTTTAGATAAGGGCCGGCCGGGAGAATACCACTCGGCCCGACGAGGCCCTCGACCTGGAACAGAAGCGCAAAAAATGCTGAGAAGTAGATGGCAGCCAGCGCTCGAATAAACAGCCATCGAGCCACGAGTATATTGGCAGGACCAAGCTTTGGATCCAGCAGCCAGCGCACCCAAAGGCTGCGTCGTTCTGAGAGCCCTGCGCTATCGAGTTGCGAGCCCCACTCGAACATACGTTAGCTAACAGAAATATCCTCGTCCAAGCTAGAAGACGGGAGGGAACGAGTTGATGAGACTCACCCGTTCCCACCCGTTGGGACTTGCGGACCACATGGTAAAAACTAAGCCATCATTATCTTGTCAGGGGTAATTGGATATTCCCGGATTCGCTTACCCGTCGCATTATAGATTGCATTCGCCACGGCGGCAGCGGCACCTGTAATGCCGATCTCGCCTATTCCACGCGACCCCAGGGGATTGAACTTAATATCCGGTATTCCGAGGACGGTTACGTCAATCTCACCTATATCAGCATTGACCGGTACGTGATATTCAGCCAGAGATTCGTTCGCGACGCGCCCGTAGACTGGATCGACATGCGCCTCTTCATACAATGCAAAGGAGACAGCCCAGACAATACCACCCATCAGCTGGTTCAACCCGGTTTTTTTGTTTAGCAGTGTTCCGATGTCATAGGTGGCAACGACCCTGCGCACCTTAACCATGTGCGTGTATTTGTCGACTGCTACTTCAGCGAAGACAGCACCCCACGAATTTGAGCTCATCGAGTCCTTGTCCTGCGATGGCTCAGCAGAGCCGGTCGCTTCGACAGGCTTGTTGCCATTCCGCGCAAGAAGGTCGGCCAGGCTGTCTGACTGGGAGGGATTCTTTTTGTTGAAGAGCTTTCCCTCCTTAGCATCTATGTCCTCGTTGCGCAGTCCGTGCAAGGGGGACGCCGCGTCCGACGCAGCGAGATCGGCTAGCTTCAGCTTCAGCTGCGTGGTGGCGTCCTGTATCGCCGGTAACACAGAGGCGGAAGACTGGGAGCCGCCGGATACTGGTGCCTTCGGCAATGTTGAGTCGCCGAGTTTCACCTCAACCAGTGAAGGATCGATGCCTAAGCCAGCGGCCGCTTGCTGAGCCATGATGGTGTATGTGCCGGTTCCCAGATCCTGGGTGCCTGCTCCTACAAACATTCTGCCGCCCGGCAACAGTCGCACAACGGCCTGCGATGCGCTCCGGTTTGCCGGATATGTAGCAGTGGCCATGCCGTGTCCGATCAACGCGTTGCCGTCAGTGACGGTGCCGGGCGTTGCATTACGCTTTGACCATCCGAATCGCTCCGCTGCCTGGGCATAGCAGTCGCGAAGATGTTTACCTGTCCATGGTCGATCGTGACTTGGATCCTTATCTGCGTAGTTGGCGAGGCGCAGTTGCACAGGATCCATCTTCAGCTTCTCGGCCAGTTCATCCATCGCGATCTCAAGTACTGCTGTTCCCGGCGCTTCTCCAGGCGCGCGCATGAACGTGGAAACCCCCAGGTTGACCTCGACGACCTTTTCAGTCACAGAGTTTGTTTCACTCATGTAGAGGTTCTTCGTTGGTCCTGCTGAATGCTCAGTAAAATCCTCCATAACTGAAGCATTCATCACGACGTCCTGCTGCATCGCCAGCAGTTTGCCGTCGGCACTGGCGCCGAGTTTAATCTTGTTCACAGTGGACGGACGTCCGCCGACTGGGCCGAACATCTGCTCCCGTTCAAGAACAAGCTTTACCGGCCTTCCAGTCACCTTCGCTGCCATCGCGCAGAGTGGGACGTGCGACCACATCGAACCCTTTGAACCGAAGCCGCCGCCCACTACCGGGTTGACGACACGCACATAGTCGACGGGCATGTCGAGCGTTTTCGCCAGTGACATCTTCACACCCGCGATGTACTGTGTTGCATCGTAAACATTCAGCTTTTCGCCTTCCCACCATGCGATCGTGGCGTGCGGCTCCATCGGATTATGATGTTGAATCGGCGTTATGTACGTCTGCTCGACTATCGCAGCAGAGCGGGCGAACCCGGCCGCGACCTCTCCTCGGTGGTTGCCCGGGGGCTCTTTGCCGGGGTTTTTAGGCCATCGAGCATCACCCATCCGTTCCATGAAACTGACGTGGGCTGGCTTTGTTTCGTAATTGATTTTCAATACCTGCGCCGCGGCCTTCGCCTCGTTCAAAGATCTGGCCACTACAACGGCCACCGGCTGACCGTTGTAATGAACTTCTTTGTCTTGCAGGAGACTCAGGTTTCTTCTGGCAGGCGGTTCTGGAGGAGCCTGATTCAGCCTGGGAGCATTAAACGGCGTCAGGATCGCGATGACGCCGGGCGCAGAGTCTGCGGCATTGCGATCGATTGAAGCAATGGTGCCATTGGGGATGGTCGATTGAACGATATAAGCATATGCGAGACTTGCCTTTGAGAATGGCTGAGAAAACTCTGCAGCATACTTTGCTCTGCCAGTCACCTTGGCAATGCCTTCGTAGCGATGACTCAGTTGCTTCGCAGCAGGTGCTGTTTGATCCGCCATTATGCCCGCGTCCCTTCTGTAGTGCCGAGCGAAGCGAGTGTCAATGCTCGCACAACGCCCTGCTTTGCCATTTCGATCTTGAACATGTTGTGCTCATAGCCTTTCGCGCCCTGCAACAATATGTCCGCCGCGCGCTGGAATGTTGCTGGCTCTGCAGCGTTGCCAACGAGAGCTTTCTCTGCTGAACTTTCTCGCCAGGGCTTGAGAGCCACGCCTCCCAGCGCAAGGCCTGCGGACTTAATCATGCCTCCATCCATCTCGAGTCCTGCTGCAACCGAAATAAGCGCAAACGCATAACTGTTACGATCTCTGATCTTCAGGTAATAAGCATTCTTTGCGAACTTTGCCGGAGGCAAAGATACGGCGACGATCAGCTCATCAGGCTTGAGTGATGTGTCAACGGATGGAGTTGAACCTGGCAGCCTGTGGAACTCGGCAAACTGAATCGTGCGTCTGCCTTTGGCACCCTCTACCTCGATCCTGGCACCAAGCGCTGCCATCGCGACGTTCATATCGGAGGGGTTGGTTGCGATGCAACTCTCACCACTTGCAGAGCCTTTGTCACTCTGTCCCAGAATCGCGTGAATGCGGTTGTAACCCTTGATAGCCGCACATCCCGAACCGGGCTCCCGTTTATTGCAGGCAGGAAAGCTGATGTCTGTGAAGTAGTAACAGCGGGTCCGCTGCAGAAGGTTCCCGCCAGTGGTGGCCATGTTCCGCAACTGTGGCGACGCGCCACTCAGTAACGCCTGCGAGAGCAGCGGGTACTGAGCCTTGATAAGAGAGTGATCCGCCAGGTCAGAATTACGAACCAGGGCGCCAATGCTAACGCCTCCATCTGCGTTCGCCTTGACTTCTTTCAGGTCGAGACGATTGATGTCCACGAGTGTGGTCGGTGACTCTACACCATACTTCATCAAGTCAACAAGATTTGTGCCGCCGGCCAGAAACTTTGCACCGCGAGTTGATCCAGACTGGATCGCGCCGGCGGGTGCGGTCGCGCGCTCATATCTAAACGTCTTCATGCGGAAACTCCTGCGACCGCACGAACCGCGGCCACGATGTTGGGGTAGGCGCCGCAGCGACAGATATTCCCGCTCATGCGTTCCCTGATCTCGTCATCCGTCATTTCCGGATGATCGATGTTTCCGTTGTGCAGGCTCACGATCGAAAGCGCGCCGCGCTTATGTTCTTCCACTGCAGCTACCGCGGAGCATATCTGCCCCGGCGTGCAATAGCCGCACTGATAGCCATCATGTTCAAGAAAGGCTGCCTGCATGGGGTGAAGCTCACTTGCGTCTTTAGGATCAGAGTTGCTGGCTAGTCCCTCGATAGTAGTGATCTCTGCGCCTTCTGCTGCGATCGCAAGTGTGAGGCATGAATTCACGCGGCGTCCGTCGATCAGGACGGTACACGCACCACACTGGCCGTGATCGCAACCCTTCTTGCTGCCGGTAAGTTCCAGGGATTCCCGCAAGGCATCAAGCAGGGAAGTGCGTGTGTCGAGCGAGAGCGCCCGCGACTGTCCATTCACCTTCAGCGTGAGGAGCTGAATAATTGCAGCAGGACTCTCCGCTGATGCGCGGCTTGGAACACCAACGGCAACGCCGGCGGAGATTACACCTGCTGTCTGCATAAAGCGCCGGCGACTCAGCTCAAAGTGGAGGCCATTGTCCTCTAGTTCTTTTTCTTCTTGTTCAATCTCTCCCCATGCAGGCTGATCGCCCAAAGGAATGCTCATTCTTTTGCTCCGGCACATCTTAAAAAGTTATGGATGATGTGGTTAGGCTAGATAGACGAACCGACAGTTGAAAGGGATGCTCGACTTTGAGGGCGCCCATCAGTGATCTTTGGTGAGATACAGCTTTCGCGCTCGATGAAGGTCCTCGATGGTATCCACATCAAGTTCACCATTCGTCAGTGTGATCGCCCGCGCATTCTGTAACAGGTGACGTGCACCAGTGTCGCCACGCAAAGCTAGTAGTGCTCCGAAAACGGCTCGTGGGAAGTAGGCTGGAATACCTTTTCGGCCGCCGTAGGCAGACGCAATGACATGGTCGGCGCCATCTGCGAGCTGGCGTAAATGCCCGGCAGTGACCGCAGGCTGGTCGCATGCAAGGATAACGGCGCCTGCAATATTTTTGTCTCTCGCTGTCAACGCCTGGATTCCCGCTCGAATGGATGCTGCCATGCCTTCAGCAGCTTCCTCATTAACCACGCGGAGCATGCCGACCGGACCTGGTTCGATTAGCAGGTGTTCGGACACCACGCCGAGTACCGGCTCAAGCCCGGCCTCGACCGCCACGCGAACTGCTCGTTCCAGCAGCGTCTCACTTCCGAGTCGAACGAGTTGTTTAGGCGTTCCCAGCCGCAAGGATGCGCCAGCCGCGAGGATAATGGCGGCTACTGGTTTGGTTTTAACCCGGATATCCATAGCCTGTCCCTTCCCGCGACCAGTCAAAGACCGCGTCGATCAAAGTCTCTTCGATGGACATCGAAAGATAGTGCGAGGGAGGATGTTCGTCGAATACAAGCCTGTCTGGGTTGCACTAGATAGAAAGCCTTGAGATCGCTCCATTAACTGCTGTTTCAATCGAATCTTATAGACGAATGCATTCGTCTTACGCCCGAGTACTTCTCATTTGCGATAGTAGCAGCGGGCAACTCCCTAAAGAACTGCTGCAAAGTTCGAGGCTCGCTCGACGGGCAGCTTGGCCTGATGGTTGTTGAGCTTTGACACTGCGGGATGAGTGACACCGGAGAAGGTGAGCCTCCTGAGAAGCTCTAAGACCTACTGACCGCGATTTCTGAGACTTGGTGAGCATTGGTCTGAGAAAGGATCAACGAGGAACGTCCCGGCGATTCCAGATACGAGAAGAGTACCATCGGGATTGAAATGGGCAGTTCGGAATTCGCCGGCAGGTAAGTTGTTCAGTCTCTTCCATGTCATGCCTCTGTCAATACTGAAGTAAACGCCGGATATCGAAGTGACCACTTCGCGGCCCAGTCTGGAAGGATCGACCTCGATGCTGTAGGCACGAAGATTAGGGCCGGCCTCGTCTGAAAATCGATGAAGCAGGAATCTTGCATCCGTCACGCGCTTCACTGTTCCTCTCACCGATGGATTGTAGACGCCCCAGCAGGCCGCCACGTGGAGACCCCCTACAAGCGTCATGCCATGTATGGCCGAGTCCGGGCCCACACCTTCGACTCGCGTCCATTTACGAGTATCGAGATCAAGTATGAAGACCTGATCGCCAGTACCGACGTAAAGAAGACGCGGCTGTTTTGCGTCGTCTATCTGTACCGATAGGATGTCCATTTCTGTCGGCAAGGCAGGAAGTTTATCTTCTATCTCCCAGGTGCCGTCGCTCGATAAGCGATAGCTGAAGATCTGAGGAGAGAGATCGAAGTAGCCAAAGCCGATGATGAGATGCTTCCTGTCTGACGTCATTATGACGACGTTTGCTCTAACAGGCTCCCCGGCTTTCTTGGGTATGCGCACCTTCGGTGTCGATGATGGAACGTGTGGGCCGGGGATTGCAATCACCAACGGCTCGGTAGAAGTGGGTTGCGGGATCACCTGAAAAGCTCCCCGCTGCGTCGTGACCACGAAGTAAGTCGCGCTGGGTCCGACGATAAATCCATTGCGCAAACCTTCTCCGATTCTTGCGTTGAAATACCTCGAGTCCACTCTGGCGACCAGTGCCCACGTCTGGCCGCCGTCGGCAGACTTCGATATATATATCGCGCGACTCTGGCGCGGCACTTCACTACTGATATCCGCAGTGAGACCGTATATCGTCTCACCGCCCGCCGCAGTATGAGCAGGGTCAGTTGCGACTGCTTCTATGAAGTCGCTCGCGAACCGATGGCTTCCTGGAAGACTCGTGATTCGGCGCACACTGCAACCCGTGCTGACTGGTGAGCTCTGTTGATCGATGGCCGCGGCGTAATTCCCTCCGACGCCGACGGCAGCAATGAACAGCAGGAGTGCTGCCTGGACGGCATGAAGCGCGCAACAGCGAAAGGGAAGCCCAATCAGGTACCTGAGCTGATTCCTCCAAGTCATCCCCAGGTAAAGGCGATCGGCGATTTCACGTCTGGATGCAGGCTCTTGTGAACCGGGCACGTGTGCGCGGCACGCTCCAATTTTTGTTTATTCTCCGGGCTCAGGGTGTGGGGCACGTGAATGCGAACCGCGAGAGAAGCAATCATTCTCGGCGGCGTTGTGCTCATCTGTTTGTCGACGGTTGCTGTAGCTCCCGCAATGTCGATGTTCAAAGTACGAGCCATGATGCCCATCACTGTAAGCATGCATGAACCAAGCGCAGTGGCCACCAGGTCCGTGGGCGAGAAGCTTTCACCTCTTCCCTGGTTGTCCCTGGGAGCGTCTGTGTTGAGTTCACTTCCAGAAGGGCCATGGACTGCTTTACAGTGCAGGTCTCCCTGGTATTCGAGCTGGATGGCGACCATTGTTGCTCCAGACAATTAGAAGTTGACGAGCTGATCCTGAGGCGTGCTCGCCTCAGGATCATTATGTCAGGTCGCCGCCGCACTGTTCAGCGTGAAGATGAAGGAAGCCTGAGCCTCTTAGGTGCACATGCTGTGTGGGTGTGCCCGCAGGTACCAAAATCAACAAGAGCCTTGGCTTCGGACCGGGCTCTTGTTGATGCGCATATTGGTTAGGTGTCGCTCGGAGAGAGCATCGGTCTGCTAGAAGTGAATGCTTGCAGAAAACTCCAGCTGTCTCGGACTTGCACCCACTGCCATGCCGGTGTTCACGCCGGCATTGCTTGAGATGGTGCAATCGATACAACTGCTCGAAGGATTGCCAGCGTTGATGTGGTTGAAGACGTTGAAGGCATCCATACGGAACTCACCCTGAGTACATCCTTTGATCGTGATATTTTCATGATCGCTGATCAAGGTCACTGTGACATCTCGATCTGGTCAACGAAGTTCGAAAGTTGCAAGAGAGCGCTAGTGATCTCGACTTAGTCATTGATCGGAATCGCATTTTGCGGTGCCAACGGACGGCCTGCCAAGAACGCCTCGGGGATGGATAAAATTTACCGCAGTATCTTCTTCAATTGCCAGGGTGCAGCAACAACTCCGAAAGATTGCTAAGTGACGCTATTAGAGTCTCCGATAGTGGTTAATGTGAACGGGGATGTCAGCGCCACAATTGGGAGTATTTCAGGCGAAGCTTAGTACCGGACCGATTCCAATTGGTGAGATACTTGTAAGCTCTAACGCAGCACTATGATCAACAACCCCGAGACTGTTACAGCTAACTTCTACAGCTATCGGCGCGCAGGTTGAGGAGGGACGCTGGGATCTTCAGACTTCTTCTAGCTCATCGAGCTGTGATAGCGACCGTCCCGATCCTGGACTGGACAGAACGTGAGTCTTGAACGTGCCTGTTCGCTAGCAAGTTCTAGCACTTTTTGCAGGTCTCGTTCTTAGATATGCGTTGCAGTAACGTGCATTCTATTTTAATCTCGTATTTATCTAGACAGCGGTAGTCATCTACCTGCGAAAAATTAGCCCTGAGGCTCCCCCGAGAAGATCTCCGGGTGAACATCAGCATTGCTTTGTGTATGAACTAGTTGGAGGCACTACCCCAATGCGTAATACTCCCCTGAGATGTTGGCTTACCGCCAGCGCACTCGCTTTCGTCGCCGTGGCGCCGTCCCTGGCGCAAACCATCACCGGCACAGTGAACGGCGTCGTTACTGACAATTCGGGTGCAGTTTTACCGAATGCCACCATCGTGGTCAAGAACATCGCGACCAATGTCGAGACGACGGCCAAGACGAACAACTCCGGTGAGTATTCAATCCGCTTTCTGCAGATTGGCCAGTACACAGTAACTGCGACTGGCCCGGGTTTTAAGACCTTTGTCTCGCCGCCCTTCACACTGGAAGTAAACCAGATCGCCAAGATAGACGCCAGGATGGAGACTGGTGCCGCGACTGAGAACGTAAATGTTTCCGGCAATGTTCAGCCTATTCTTGATACGGAAGACACCACGATCCAAAGTACCTTCACGGCAAACACGATTCAGAACCTGCCGCTAAACGGCCGTAACTTCTCGTCGGTGACGATGTTTATCCCTGGGGCGGTCGCAACGTCTATCGCGGACATGAGCGGCAGCTCGGCGATCGAGCGCGACACCGGGCAAAATGGCACTACGTCAGTGAATGGCAATCGCAACCAGACCAACAATTACCTGTTGGATGGTGTGGAGATCAATGAGACGATCAATAATGTCATTGGCTACAATCCTAGTCCGGACGCAATTGAAAATCTAACGGTCATCACTTCCAATGCTCCCGCCGAGTACGGCAACGTAAACGGTGGCGATATCCTTACGATCCTGAAGAGCGGTACGAATAAGTTTCATGGGTCTGCGTTCGGCTTCCTGGAGAACTACAACCTTGACGCCAACTCGTGGGCGAATAACCTGGCGCGCAACGCGAAGCAGCCATTCACCCAGACCATCTTCGGTGGTACTGTCGGCGGTCCTGTCCTTAAAGACAAATTGTTCTTCTTTGCCGACTACGAGGGCGCTCGCTATCAGACTGGCGGTACAAGAGCGGATAGTGTCATTCCGCTGGCGTATCGAAAGGGCGATTTCTCTTCGCTGCTGGGACCCGGCAATGCAGGTCAAATCTATCACTATGTTGCAGGCCAGGGGCTGGTTCCTTATGCGAACAACCAGGTTCCTATTACTAACCCGGTCGCGCAATATCTGTTTGCTCATCCGGAACTCTATCCGGCACCGAATAATACTCCTAGCGATGGAGTTGCGCAGAACAACTACATCGGTCCGTATAAGCTGACGGAGCGCAATGACCAGGGAGACATTAAAGTCGACTGGAAGCTGGGCGCGCGAGACTCATTCAATGTGCGCTATTCGCAGGGAGAAGCATCCGACGCTAATCCTGACAACGTAATTGCAATTACTTTCCCGAGTGTGAACAGTTATCCCTTCAAGGGAATTGCGTTCAACAATGTTCACACGTTTTCGTCATCGATCATCAACGAGTTCCGTGCCGGCTGGTCGCGGGTGCGCTGGGTGCAGGGCGTGCCTGTTGACACCACCGGCGCGTTCGGCCTCACGGGCAATTCAGTAGTCGGCGTCAACTATCCGAATCAACCATACCCCGGCTTTGTAGCCCAGGATTTTAGCAACGGGCAGGGAACTGTCGGCAATCTGAGCTACCTGACAACGGTGGGTACTACCGGTGGCGGCAGCAGCCTCATCAACAACATCTTTACCTACGGCGACAACATTACTTTCCAGTTGGCCAAGCACACAGTACGCGCCGGCGTCGAGATACTGCGTTACCAGCAGAACAACTTTTATCCCGGTAACGACGGCATCATGGGCCGTGAGCAGTACTCCGGTTCATTCACCGGCAACAACGTTGCGGACTTCCTCACAGACAATGTCTATTACGCCGGCATATCAGCAAATACAGGTCGCAGCGGACAGCGGCAGTATCGCGATGCCGGCTTCGTACAGGATGATTACAAAGCAACTGACAAGCTTACCGTCAACCTTGGTCTACGCTATGAATACGACCAGCCGATCTACGAAGTGCACGACAAGCAGGCCAACGTGGATCTGGCGACTGCTCAATATTATTATGCCGGGACAGCAGCGGCGGCGCAGGTGTTTGGTGACGGTCATGCACTCTATCACCCGACCTACACAAACTTCATGCCACGTATTGGCTTCGCGTATCAGGCTATGCCGAAGTTTGTCGTCCGCGGCGGCTATGGCATTACAAATTATCTTGAAGGCACGGGGGCAAATCTTCGCCTGAACTTCAATCCACCATTCCAGCCGGCTTATGAATATACGGCTTCTCCGGCAACAGCAACCAGTCCCGGAAATCCGCTTACTGCCCAGAGCGCCCTGCCTGAGAGCTTTGCCGCAGCGAGCAGCAGCAACACGCTGCGCGCATGGGACAGTCATCTGCGGCCGGCGCTGATTCAGGAATTTACTCTCGGCACCGAGTATCAGTTGAACAATACGACGTCGGTCAACATTGCCTATCTTGGCCAGACCGGACAGCATCTGGTTGATCCTCGCGCCGGCAACCAGCTCTTTGCGCCGGGCACTGTTGCGCCTTACGCGAATCTCGTGGGGCAGACGGGCGCTATCGTCGTAACTGAAACCAACGCGATGATGAATTACAACGCTCTGCAGGCCTCGGTGCGGCACCGCCAGAGCAACGGTCTCGAATATCAGCTGAACTATACCTATTCAAAGTCGCTAACCAACAACGTGGGCTTCTATGGGACAGCTACCGACAATGGTGGTCAGGGCAACGGCTACGGTGCCTACGCACAGAATGGCTATGACCTGCACTCTGAGTACGGTCCGAGCGGCATGGACACACCGCACAACATCAGTGCGACCGGTGTTTATGATCTGCCGTTTGGCCGGGGCCGCAGGTACGGCTCGAACATGAACCGTCTGCTTGATGAAGCTGCCGGTGGATGGAAGCTCACCGGCACCGCTATTCTGTATGCGGGTTTTCCGATTACGCTCGGGGCGCCGGATACAACCTCTGTGCAGAACCGGGCCTCGCGTCCTGACCAGTACCGGAAGCTGGTCGTGCATAATCGCACTACCTCGAACTGGTTTGGCACCGACCCCTCTGCCGTGCCATGCCTGACCTCCGGCGTCGATAACGGCAGCTGCGCCTACGGCACCCCGGCATCGGAACAGTTCGGCACCGCAAGCAACGGCAGCCAGCGCTCACCGGGTTACCGGCAGATCGATCTAACAGCCGGCAAGGTATTCCCCATCACGGAATCACAAAATGTCGAATTTCGTGCTGACTTCTTCAATGCGTTTAACCTTGCAAGTTATGGGAATGAGGACAATAACATCGGCGACACGACCTTCGGACAGATCCGGGATACTCGGTCACCAGCACGCCAGATCCAGTTCTCTGCACATTACAACTTCTAAACTCTTCTGACCTTTAGAATGAGGCGGCAGCTCTTTGGGGCTGCCGCCTTTTTTGCATGCTCTCGCTATAGCTAGCCGGGCGTTCTCAACCACCTGAAAAAGCTGTGTTCGGGATGACAAACCACTATGAGCGAGGTTCTTGCTGGAAGAAGGATTTGCGGACGCATGGCTGACACAGAACGTCCAGTGTATGATGTGAGTTCGGTCTTCGCATCTCCCAAAGCAACTATGGTGAGCGGTTTAGAAACAGTTCAGCGGAAGCGCCGATTTAGAAAGTTTGCGACGGGTAGGTAAACGGAAGGCATACTCTTTGCGCAAATTGCGCATCGGAAGTCTATAGTAAGTTGATGTGCAATTTTCTCAATCCCGACCGGCGATGGAAGCGGCTGCCTCTGGCAATGCTGATTCTGGCTCTTGCTGTGTTCGGTTGGGGATTGCACTACAAGCTCACCCTCTATGGTCAGAGTGTTCAGGTTCGGGCGAGTGAACCGGCCGCCAAGTTGTTGTCGGAGCGCGAACGGGAGTCTGGGAACGCTACTGATGCTACGACCGAGTCATCGAAGCCGCAGCTCGAAGCCATAGTCCTGTTTGCGATCGTGGCAGCATTGATGCCGCGGCTGAGCCGTCTTGCAGGTATTTACATCTCGTCTCAAAGAAGAGAAGCGTTTAGTGCACTCTTTGACGAGAGTCTTTTCATGCGCCCTCCGCCGGCTGCGTACGTTCCTTCCTAAGACAATCAAAACCTCTTTAATTGAGCGCTTTACGGCAGTCTTGTAACTGCCTCTCACTGTGCTCTTGTCTGCCTGGATGTGTCATCCGGGAATAAGGACTACGCATGCAGAAGCAATCTTATCTGCGGCTCGTGACTATGCTGTTGCCTGCAATGAGCCTCGGTCTGGCTACAGCGGGTTGCCGGGATAGCCAGGAGAACGCCAGTGCCAGCGAACCTCCATCCGCTGTTGTCAGCTTGGTGCAGCGTGGCAACATCTCCCATGTTCTTAGCCTCGCGGGTCAGTTTCAGCCTTACCAGGTGGTTGACGTGCACGCGAAAGTCTCAGGATATCTGCGTCATATCTACGTTGATATTGGCGACAAGGTACGTGAGGGGCAAACCCTCGGCGTTCTGGAAGTGCCTGAGCTCAGCGCGCAGTATCGTTCCACCCAGTCGGAACAGGCGCGGACCAGGGACGAGATTACACGTGCCCAGAATGAAGTAGCGCGTGCCAGATCCATGCACATGGCATTGCAGGCAAACTACGACCGCCTGCAGAAAGCCGCAAAAGCGCAACCAGGTTTAATTGCCGCGCAGGAACTGGACGACGCCCAATCGAAAGCAGATGCGTCTGCTGCACAGATAGATGCAGCGGAGGCGGCTCTCTCTGCTTCGCGGCAAGGCTCGGATACGGCGACCGCCGACATGCAGCGTGTCGGTGCACTTGAGTCGTACACGAAGATCACAGCGCCGCTGAGTGGCGTCGTAATCTGGCGATATGCCGATACGGGCGCGCTCATCCAGGCAGGCACTTCGTCCGATGTGCAGAGCCTGCCGCTGGTCAAGTTGTCGCAGAGTGATCTTCTCCGGCTGCGCCTGCCTGTTCCCGAGGATGCAGTTGGTTATGTCCACGAGGGCGACACGATCCATATCCGTGTCGACGCACTGAATCGCTCTATTACCGGAAAAATTGTACGTTTTACGCGCAATGTGAGTCTCGATACACGAACGATGGAGACAGAGGTAGACGTTCCAAATAAAGACCTCAGCATCACGCCCGGTATGTACGCGAACACATATCTGCAGCTTGCGCATAAAGAGAATGTGCTGACGATTCCACTGCTCGCTGTGCAGCGTCAGAGTGGGAGAGCTACGGTCCTGGTCGTTGACGACCAGAATCAAGTGCACGTACGCGACGTTGAACTTGGCGTGCAGGGATCAATTCTGGTCGAGGTCGACCGCGGCCTCAAAGAAGGGGACAAA
This sequence comes from Acidobacteriaceae bacterium, assembly GCA_963692885.1. Taxonomy (GTDB): domain Bacteria; phylum Acidobacteriota; class Terriglobia; order Terriglobales; family Acidobacteriaceae. Next base: position 2,429,808 of record OY843586.1, on the reverse strand, counting down.
GTCATCCTTGGCGACCAGGGAAAATATCACGCGGGTGAAGTGGTCGCTCCACGGCCGCAACAGGAGCCGGCCAACGACATCATGCGCGAAGAGGGCGGCGTGACGGACCCACAGACAGAAGATGCGGGTGCCCGCTAATGCCTAAATTCGCACTTCGTTATCCCTTCTTCATCATCATGCTCTGCCTGATGGTGCTGGTTGTTGGCGTGGTCAATGTGACGACTATGCCAGTCGATTTGTTCCCCAGAATCGACATCCCCGTCGTGGTGGTTGCGACTTTCTATTCCGGAATGCCGCCGCAACAGATCGAAGCGGACATTACGGACACCTTTGAACGGTTCTTTACGCTGGGCGCCAACATTGACCATATCGAGTCGCGATCGTTAACCGGTGTGAGCCTGGTGAAGATCTATTTCAAGCCGGGCACGGACGCGAATGCAGCACTGAGCAACATCGCCAACCTGGCGATGGCTGATCTACGCCGACTGCCTCCTGGAACGCTGCCACCGGTTGTGCTAGGAATGACCGCGTCGAGCCAACCCGTGTGCCTGGTAACGCTCAAGGGGCAAGGCTTGAACGAAACACAATTGAAGGATCTTGCACAGTTCCAGGTCCGCAACCAGATTGCGAATGTGCAGGGCGCCTCTGTGCCGCAGCCATTTGGCGGCCGCTATCGGCAAATACAAGTCTATGTCGATCCGCTCAAGCTTGAAGCACACAACATGAGCCTGATGGACGTCGTGACAGCGATCAATCAATCGAATCTGATCCTCCCCGCAGGCGATGTCCGCATCGGTACGAAAGACTTTAACATTTACGCGAACAGCCAGATGCCGACGCCGGAACAGATCAACTCGATGCCGCTAAAGTCGAATGGCAATGCCTCTGTGCTGGTCGCTGACGTCGGACATGCAGAGGACTCGGGCGCTCTACAGACCAACATCGTGCGCATCGACGGACAGCATTCTGTCTATGTGCCGATCCTGAAGCAAGGCGGCAAGAGCAATACGATTCAGATCGTGAACGGGATGCGGGCAGCTATCAAGCACCTCGTTGATATTCCGGACTCTCTCAAGACGGCTGTCGTGTTTGATCAGTCTGTCTTTGTAAAAGGTGCCATCAAGAACCTGCTCAAGGAAGCGTCGATCGGTCTGGTGCTTACGGGTATCATGATCCTGATTTTTCTGGGGAATCCTAAAGCCACACTTGCTGTGCTGCTGTCGATCCCGCTCTCGGCATTGACCTGCCTCTTAGTCATAAATGCTACAGGCGGGACGATCAACACCATGCTTCTCGGCGGCCTTGCACTGGCATTTTCGAGACTCATCGATGACTCTGTCGTCGTGCTCGAGAATATCTTCCGCTTTATGGAAGAAGGAAAAGCACCTGCAGAGGCGGCGGCCGAAGGCGGGATGGAAGTTTCGCTTGCTGTGCTTGCTGCAACCTCTACAACATCGATTGTTTTCTTCCCGGTCTTCCTGCTCGCGGGCGTCAGTAAGTACATCTTTACTGACCTTGCACTAGGTGTAGTCATCTCGATCTTCGCGTCTTACCTGTTTGCGATGACGGTAGTGCCACTCTTCTGCGCCAGGTTTATCAATCTGCGCCGCGATGAGCAGAAGAGCCTGGGCAAAAAGAAGTCCGTTTTCCAGCGATTCATCGCCGGGTTTAATGAGAACTTTCAACGAATGCTGGAGCACTACGAGGGCTTTGCATACACGGTGCTGCGTCGACCTGGCTTGACTGCAATTGTTCTACTTGGTTCGATCGTACTTATTCTTGCTGTATTGTTTCCATTCCTCGGGCGAGCCTACTTCCCACGAACTGATCCTGGGCAGTTCGTGATCAACGTGAAGATGCCGAGTGGTACGCGCATCGAGGTCAGCGATAAGTACATCGCGAAGGTGGAGGCGGTCATTCGCAGCGTCGTGGCCCCCGGAGATCTCGGGATGATCGTTTCGAACATCGGTATCACGCCTGACCTTTCTGCGATCTACACACCAAACGCTTCTATGGATACGGGTTTTGTACAGACCAGCCTGAACGACAATCATAAGACGGCGAGTTATACCTATATCAGCGAAGTAAGAAGAAAACTAGGCTCTGAGTTACCGGAACTCGGGACTTACTTTCAGGCCGGCGGCCTCGTCGATTCGGTCGTGAACCAGGGTCTTCCTGCGCCGATCGACATACAGATTTCTTCAAACGACCAGGATGCAGCCTTCCGTACAGCGCAGGCTATGGCAGCGAAGCTTCGTGCTTTGTCGTCTGTCACCGATGTGTATATCCCACAGGATCTCAAGTATCCAGGCATTCAGCTGAACATCGACCGGGAGCGAGCCAGCTTGATCGGTCTGTCGCCGAAGGACGTTGTTGACAACGTGATCACTGCAATGACCTCGAATGGTGTGATCGCGCCCAGTTACTGGATTGATCCAAATACCGGTAACAATTACATGCTGACTGTCCAGTATTCGACCCGGCAGATCGAGCATATGAATATGGAAGACTTTAAGAACATTCCATTGCGCGGCGTTGGAAAGGATACCTACACACCTCTCCGGTCCGTGGTGTTCACAAAGCAGATCAACACCCCGACGGAAGTCGACCATTATCAACTGCGGCGAGTGATCGATATCTATGTGCAACCGAAGACCGAGGCCCTGAACAAGATCAACACGCAGGTAAATTCCATCATTAACAAGACAGGAACGATCAAGGGCATGCGCATTACGGTGCATGGTGCCATCCAGAACATGAATGAAGCCTTTGAACGATTCGGGATTGGTCTGGTGCTCTCGATTGTTCTGGTTTACCTGGTCCTCATGGCCCAGTTTGCATCGTTCCTCGATCCCCTGATCATCCTTATGGCGATACCTCCGGGTCTTGCCGGCGTCGTGATGATCCTTCTCTTTACCGGCGCGACGCTGAACATCATGTCATTAATGGGCGTCATTATGATGACCGGCATTGTTGTTTCGAACAGCATCCTGATCGTCGAGTTTGCTGGTCATCTTCACGAACACGGTAAGTCACTGATCGATGCAGTGGTGCAGGCTTGCAAGATCCGGCTGCGACCCATTCTGATGACTTCGCTCGCTACACTTCTCGGCATGATTCCAATGGCACTCGGCACTGAAGCGGGAAGCGAGCAGTATGCACCGCTGGCTCGCGCGATTATTGGCGGTCTCGGAGTATCGGTTATCGTGACCGTGTTCCTGGTACCGGCGGTCTACTTGTTCATCCACGGTCGACGCGAAGGTTCTATCACGAAGTCCGTCCCAGCCATCACGACAGGATTGGTGTAGTTATGAAAGCTAGAATATTACCCAGCTTTGTCTTCATCGTCGCGGTCGTGTCCTTATCATCCTCGACGCTGGTGGCGCAGGTCGTTCCATCACCTACTCCGACAGGACCAGAAGTTTCGGTTGCTAGCGACCATAGCCCGGATACTTCAAGTGGAGAAAAGCTGACGCGCGACCAGGCCGAACAAATTGCGTTGCGCAACAATCCGCGCATCAGTGTCAGTCACTTGCTGGCGCTCGCCCAACACCAGGTCGTCCGGGAGTCCAGGTCTGCTGAACTGCCGCAGCTCAATGGCAGCATCACCGCGGAAGCAGCTCACGATGCGAGTCGTGTAGCGTCAGGAACTCTTGCAGACTCTCGGCTCTTCCAACACGCCGGAGGCGGTGTAGCGTTCAGTCAGTTGATCACGGATTTCGGACACACCGCCAATCTCGTGGCCTCCTCAAAGATGCAGGAGAGAGCGCAAAATGCAAACGAAGTGGCGACCCGGGAAGACATTATCCTCGCCACGGATCAGGCTTTTTACAACGCCTTACAGGCACAAGCGCTACTGCAGGTCGCCAGGCAGACCGTCACGACACGCCAGTCTACGCAGGGTCAGATCAATCAACTCACACAAAACAATCTTCGCTCGACTCTCGACCTGACTTTCGCCAATGTGAACGTTTCGCAGGCTCAACTCTTGCAGCTGGACGCGGCGAGTAATGCGAACGCGACCATGGCTGCGCTCGATGAAGTGCTGGGCCTGGACCACGTGGTGCAGTATGACCTGTCCGACAGCACCACTGCAGCGCCGCCACCACCTCCCGACGTCGACGTCTTGACGCAACTCGCTCTGAAGCAGAGGCCGGACCTCGCTTCTCTTGACTACAACCGGCAGGCCGAACAAAAGTTGAGTCGCGCGCAGCAGGACCAGAAATACCCCACGATCACCGCGCTGGGGACTGTCGGAGCGACGCCTGTGCGCCCCGGCCAATACTTTACCTCGTCATGGGACGGCGGGATCGCAGCCAACGTCAGCGTTCCGATCTTCAATGGTTTCCTGTTTTCATCGCAGGCGAGTGAAGCTGGTCTCCGCGCCAGTGCTGCAGATGCGCAGAGAAGACAACTGCGGAACCGCATCATCCGCGATGTACGCACCACATGGCTCGATGCCAACAATGCCTTTGTACGTATCGGCGTGACAGACCAACTCCTCAATCAATCGAATCAAAGTCTTTCGCTGGCAAAAACCCGCTATCAACTTGGTCTGGCCTCGATCGTCGAGCTTAGCCAGGCGCAACTGCAGCAGACCGAGGCGGACATCAGCCACACAGATGCGGAGTATCAATACCGCCTCGCACTCGCCGCTCTGAACTATCAAACCGGCTCTTTGCCGTGAGCCCCGGGAACAAAAGAATCTGTCCGATCTTCTGAGCTTTAACTCTGGAACACGCCCTCGACGCTCCTAAGTTTTAGGGCACGCCCCTTGCCGCCCATGTCATGTCCCTCAACTCTGGCAGTGTATGACAAAGAAAGAGTTCGGGGCACGTGTCCACTTGAAGCCGCGCTTGCTTGAAGCAGTCGAGCTTCTCGTCCAAGAGCAGATAGGAGACAACGACAGACGAAGACTTCGTTACGCACAGGCACCAGAGCAGGCACTGAACCAAAACATTACTGAGCAGCTCAAATGGCCCTTGTCTCAGCAGGCGTTAAGATATTCACTTTGTCGGGTTTATGGCGGAGAGAGAGGGATTCGAACCCCCGATACCCGTAAAGGTATGGCTGATTTCGAGTCAGCTGCATTCAACCGGGCTCTGCCATCTCTCCGCACTCGACAGATCGTCGACTCCCTGAGTTTAATTGCAAATGGACAATTGAGGCAATGTCAGCCCAGCCGGGATGCTGAATCCGCCCGAACGGTCATCCCTGGCGATCGCAGGGTCCCATGGCGCCGTCGCTACACGTTGCGCAACGCTCGCGTCAGTCGTGCAAGACGACGGCCATGCTCACGCGCACGTTCGTAGTCGTCAATCCCATCCATCTTCGCCGCCGCAGCAACGATGTAGCCCATCTTCAACAACTGGATCCCGAGATCCTGTTCTGCCGCATCGCGCATCACTCCCGGGAGATAAGTGGAAGTGAACGGTGAGACGACCTTGTTCGCCAGCTTTCGCAAATCCACATTGCTCTTGATCTGAGCAAGAAATGTATCGAGTTCATGACTCACTTTTCCTTCCGCCGCCGGTGTACCGAACGCGATAGCATCCGCCCACTCCGCATCTGCGATGCGAGGCTCGGCATACTCGGCGTGCATCCGATCGCGGTTTTCGCGCCACCCCGGCACACTCGCAATTACTTCCTCCGGGTTGACGTCACGGGCTCTCCGCAGGCGGATGATCGCGCCGCCCTGGATGGCTCCTTCCGCGACCAGTACCGCCAGTCGCTCCGTAAGACCGCCGCGGGAGTAAAAGGTCACCAGTACACGTACCTCGTCACCTGCAAAACTCATAAAGGAATGATAGCCGCAATCAAGCTGGAAAGTCTCAGAGGCAAAAGAATCCTTATGTAAGGATGAACATCTATTCGATTGGCAGCGCGATGAAGAAGAAAACCCTGACAGCCTCGAAGCTATGGATTGTGATGGCGCGCTCACACCGCGCTCTTACCCTCCTGGTCGAACGCAGCATCAGCGACTCCGGCCTGTGCCTCAGCGACTTCATGGTAATCGAAGCCCTTCTACACAAGGGACCGCTTACCATCACAGAAATCCAGCAAAAGGTGCTGCTGGCCCTCGGCTCCATGACCGTAGCCGTGGATCGGCTTGAACACAAAGGATTGATCGTAAGAAAGACCACTGCCGCCGACCGTCGTGCGCGCGTACTGCAACTCACCGCTGAAGGAAAGAAACGAGCCACACAGGTCTTTAAGGCTCACTCGGCTGATCTTGAAGTAATCATGGCAATCCTGAGCGACACCGAGATGCAGCAGACCTATGCAACTCTCAGGAAGCTTGGCCTGAATGCGGCTGAAGCATTGGCCAATCACAAGCTTGGAGCAATGACAAAAGGAAGGAACAGGCAATGATCAAGATACGAAAGAGCGAAGAACGCGGTCACGCCAATCATGGCTGGCTCGATTCACATCACACGTTTTCATTTGCGAGCTATCACGATCCGGACAACATGGGTTTTCGCAGTCTGCGCGTCATCAACGAAGACAGGGTTGTCCCGGGTCGCGGATTCGGTGCGCATGGCCATCGCGATATGGAGATATTGAGTTATGTCCTGGAAGGCGCGCTGGGTCATAAGGACAGCATGGGCCATGAAGAAATCCTCGGCCCAAATGAGATTCAGAAGATGTCAGCCGGCACAGGTGTCGTGCATAGCGAATTCAATGCTTCCAAGACAGAGCCCGTCCACTTCATGCAGATCTGGATAGAGCCGGCGACGACAGGCACGCCATCAAGCTATCAGCAGCTCGCGTTTTCCGCAGAAGAAAAAGCAGGGAAGTGGAAGCTTCTTGCCGGACCACAGGGTGGCGAGGGAGTCGCCAGGATCAACCAGGACGCGAGCCTTTTTGTTGCTGAACTTGCAAATGCCGAGCGTATTCACTACAAGCTTGATCCAGCACGTTACGCCTGGCTTCATCTGGTAAAAGGAAAGGTGACTCTCAATGGCGCAACGCTGCAGGCAGGCGACGCAGCCGCAATCAGCAAAGAAGAAGAACTGACCATCATCAGTCAGGGAACAGGATCAAGCGAAGTATTGCTCTTTGATCTCGCCTGATCCGACCCTCCAGGCCCCACTCTCCGTGCCGGACTCGCCGCCCAACTCGCCACGCTGCGCGGGGCGTTGTCGCCTATTTTGCGCGGATCTGCAGCACCTGGATGGAATAGGGCGGTAGCGAATGCGCAAAGCTGCTGCCTATATTTTTCACATCATGTTCCACTGGAACAATGCGTACAGCATCGTTGATCGTGTTCGTCTCCTGTGTATCGGTCGCGCTAAGCGTACTTTCTTTTGCCGTGCTCTCAGTGTCAATCATTCCATCCAATAAGATAGTCAATGGTTGCGGCGCTGACGACGCATTTACGAGCTTCAGGTACAGTATGCCTTTCTCTGGGCTGTAAGTCGCCGAATAGAAGCATTTCGCGCCGGCCCCGCTTAAGTCGCCCTTTACAATCTCGGTCTCGAGATATGTACCGAAGAGCACCTGCGCATAATAGCTGGGTGAGCCATAGCTCTTGTCTGCCGTATAGCCAATCAAATCTGACTCCCACTGCATGCCGCCGGGGTTCACGTTCACCAGCAGCGGCGCATACGAAGCCATGATGACAACATCGCTATTTCGCTCCACGCCCGTCATCCACGCGGCATCACCCAGGGCCGCGCCGAAGTTTGGAGTCGGTTCACCCTCGCGCGTCGCCCACTCTCCGACGAAAACCTTTGGCCCGCTTCGGTCAGTCTGATCGTAATGAGTAGTATCACTGAAGAACTCAGTTGCCCTTTTATAGAAATGATCATCCACTACATCCGGCTTCATGCCTTTCACTGGGGTGGTAGCTATTAATTGAAGCTCCGGGAACCTGGCTTTGATAGCTTTATAGAATTGTGTATAGCGACCGTCGTAACTGCCGGAGCGATCGAACCAGTCTTCATTCCCAATCTCTACATAACTAAGATGGAATGGTTCAGGGTGACCATCCTTCGCACGTTCGGCGCCCCCCTTTGTACTTACACTGCCGGTCGCATATTCAATCTCATCCAGGGCGTTCTGTACATAAGGCGCAAGCGCCGGGCCGGGCTCAATAAACTCCTGCTGCATGGAGTAGCCCGCGTATACCGCAAGCAGCGGCTGCATGTGCAGGTCCTCGCACCATTCGAAAAACTCCAGCAGCCCCAGGCCATCAGAGGAGTGATAGCGCCATGGGCTCGGATGTGTGGGTCGGTCAACCAGGGGACCGATTGTCGTCTTCTAGTCGAAGCGTTCCCGTGTGTGGTCGCCCTCAAGATAGTTGCCGCCGGGAAAGCGCAGGAAGGCTGGATGCATAGCTGCAAGCTTCTCCATCAGGTCAACACGGTTGCCATTCAGCCGGTCATGGTAAGTGGGTGGAAACAACGAGACCAGGCTGAGCCAGAGAGTGCCGGTGTGCCCGACTTTGATCACAAGATGGTTGGCGGCGGAAGCCTTAATATCGCTTGTTTTGAGCGAGAACTCATAGCGCGACCAGGTATTCGTCAGAGCATTAATGTGCGCCTCTGCGACCGGTTTACCGGTGTCATTGTTCACCAGACTGACAGCGATCGGCCCAAGGCCGACACTATCTGCCTTTACATAAAAAGACCCCACTGTACGTAGTATTCGGCTGCAGCGACATGCCCCAGTAACCCTCGTTCAACACGCCGGCCTGGTTCTGCGCATCGGCAGTTTTCACGTCAATCTTCAGGCTCAGCGGGAGCGCATCGCTTGGACCGGTCGTCTTGTCGATTGCCATTGCTGCCTGCGCACTACCCTCTTCCACCAGGAACCATCGTTCGGTCTTTTCGTGTAAGGTGCGGTTGCGTACCATCTCGGCGTAAAGTCCGCCGTCATACGAGAAATGGTCTCTTCCGTCATCAATCCGTAGAGCATCGGGCTCGCCTTACCCACCGGGTGTTTAAGGTCGAGCTTCAACATCGCTGGCGAGGATTGAGCCAGCACAACCAGATTGCCGATCGATACAAAACACAGGGCGAGTGTCGCCACGCGACGAGCGCAGGCCATAGCATAGCTCCTCTTACTGAAAACGTTTGCCCGGCGATTGTAACGGCATTTCACGCCTTCGTGCGCCTGCGTCGCTGCTCTTCTCTCCCGATCGCCGAAGAGCGCGGCTCATGGCAGGTAACCGGCACGAGTATTTCTTTCGCTGGCTTCATTGATACGCTGGAAGCACGTGTCGTCCATCATGCAAACGCTTTCCGTCAAAAGGCCGTTCAGCGAGCAACTGCAGCAGCTGGCGCAGAATGCGGGGTTTGATCTCGCCGGCATCGCATCCATCCCACTCGCTTCGGTCAGTTCCCGTGCCGGCTACTTTGAAGAGTGGATTGATTCCGGCCGCGCTGGTGAGATGAAGTATCTGGAGCGTCGCGACGATGATCAGCGACTTCTTCGCTCCTCGCTCGAGACAGCCTTTCCATGGGCGCGCAGTATCATTGTCTGCGCCGCGAACTACAACGCGGACGCTCCTTACTCCATCGCTCCCGCTCCGGAAAATGCAGGCTGGATCGCTCGTTACGCCTGGTCCGGCAAAGTTGACGAAGAAGGCGCTCCACAGGTTCCATCCGATTACCATGACGTACTTCTTGCGCGCCTGCGCTCGCTCGAGTCGAGCCTTTTCTCTCTGCTGGGCAACGTTGAAATGAGTAGCTACGTTGATACCGGCCCCATCGTCGAGCGTGCCTACGCACACGCCGCGGGCATTGGGTGGACAGGCAAAAATACCTGCATCCTCAATCAGCAACTTGGTTCGTGGCTCTTTCTTGGGGTTATTGTTACGGCTTATGAAATGCAGCCGGAGGAGCGTCTCGCTACGCTGCCCCCGGATCGTTGCGGCACCTGCCGCCGTTGCATCGAAGCCTGTCCGACTGACGCCCTGATCGCCCCATATGAGATGGATGCGAGCCGATGCATCTCCTACCTCACGATCGAAAAACGCGGGCCGATTCCACCCCTGTTGCGCGCCGACCTCGGCCGACAGGTCTTCGGCTGTGACATCTGTCAGGACGTCTGCCCATGGAACCGTCGCGCACCCATCAGCGCTGACGCTGAACTTTCTCCCCGTGCCGAGCTTGTCAATCCTGCTTTATCGTGGCTTGCTGAGCTCGACGCACAATCGTTCAATAGGCTCTTCAAAGGTTCGCCGGTCAAGCGAACCAAGCTGGCGGGATTACATCGCAACGTGGCCATCGCGATGGGTAACAGTCATCGCACGGAGTACCTCCCAAAGCTTCACGAATGGAGTAAGTCGGAAGACCCGACCCTGGGCGAAGCTGCTTCCTGGGCGATCAATGAAATTACAAAGGCGGCGGACTTGACGCAGTAGCCTGCGCATACAAGCGGCAAGCGCAAATCAGGCATCATGGAAAGTATGTACATGCGATCCACAGCGGCCCTCATCCTGCCCCTGCTCTTCTCGCTTCATCCGCACGCGCAGACTCTTACGGCAGCAGACGCTCTTCGCCAGATCCAGGCGCGCTATCCGGCCAAGGTCGCGGCTGACACCGTCGACACCGTGAAGGCCGGCGATCCTTCAACCGCGGTCACAGGTATTGCGACCACCTTCCTCGATACGATGGATGTCCTGCGCGAAGCAAACCGGCGCGGTCTGAACCTCGTCATCACCCATGAGCCAACCTTCTACAATCACCGCGACGACACCAGCTTCTTCACCGACGATCCCGTTTACCAGCAGAAGCTTGCCTTCATCCAGCAGCACCACATGGTTGTCTTCCGTCTTCATGACGAGATCCACGCCGTGCCGCCGGACGCGATTGCGCTAGCCCTTCTGGGTGCACTCGGCTGGCAGCAGTATGCAAAGGCTGACGACCCCTTCTTTGTGACCATTCCGCCGACTATCCTGGGTGCTCTCAGTCGGCAGTTGCAGCAGAGACTCAAGGACAACACCATCCGCGTCGTCGGCGATCCGAACCTGCAGATCACGCATGTCGCCCTGCGGCCTGGTTCATCCGGTCTGCAGAAGCAGGTCTAAGCACTCCGTCGCCCTGATGTCGAGCTGCTTATCGCCGGCGAAGCATCAGAATGGGAGACGGTCGAGTATGTGCGCGACGCTGCGGCGCAGGGGCGCCATAAGGCGCTCATCCTTCTGGGACATGAGGTGTCCGAGGAGCCCGGCATGCTGCAATGTTCAAAGGATGTGCAGGCTGTCTTCCCCAGGCTGAAAGTCGAAGACATTCCAGCTAACAGTCCCCTCTGGAACCCGGAGCATCCACCTGCATCAAAATAGAATGATTCGGAAAATCTGAAGGCCTTCCACTCCTCCGCAACGACCGGATTGCAAAGCAGGGAAGGCCTTACCAAAGCTTCATGTGCCGACTTACGAGTTGCGGCTCACATTCGCAGCATTCAGGCCCTTGGGACCCTGCTGGCATTCAAATTCCACGGCTTCACCTTCGTTCAGTGTCTTGTAGCCGTTCTCGTTGATCGCAGAGAAGTGCACGAACACATCCTCGCCTGTGGAACGTGAAATGAATCCATAACCTTTTGCGCCATTAAACCACTTGACTACACCATTTTCTTTCACGTGAACTACCTCGCTCCTCTGTGTTGTTGTCCACAATTGGCTCCAAAAACACGAACGAGCCACCAGCGTAAACACGCGGCAGCTCAGGCGATACCTTCAGGAACCTCTTGCGAACGGTGGAACAGTACATCAAAAACGGCCTTCCAAAACGAATACTGACAGCCGCCGTGGCAGACTGCCTGTCTTTTTATGGCAGGAAACCCTCTGAAAGGCAACAATTAATTTCAGCGGAAGGGCATTTCAGGGGCGGCTACCCGCGCGGAAATCCCGGGAGATCACCTCTAGCGTCCATCTGCCACTCTTGACGGAGTGCGGATGACTCTGTCCGGGCGTTTAATGAAGGGAGAATCCCTTGAGCCTCCTCTCCCTCCAGCCCGAAAGGTCACCTGCCAGGACCTCTCCCCTGCCGCCGCCGACCTCTGCTCTGCAACCCGAGCCGCCACAACCTCCCGCGCCCGGCGAGGATGGCTTCTGGGGGCAGGCCCTGGCCATGCTCCGCTACCTCTCGCAGACCGAGGTCCACACCTACGCCTTCAGCGTTGCCGCAAACTCGATCCTGTCGCTGTTTCCCTTTATCGTCATGATGTTCACCATCGCCCGCCGCGTCTTTCATTCAAAGGCAATGGAAAGCGTCATCGGTGACGAGATCCGCTATTTTCTTCCGGCTGGGCAGGACTTCGTCGTCAAGAATATGAGTATCGTGGCCCACGCCAGGAGCGGCGTCCAGATCGCTTCGGTCATCATGCTGCTGGTCTCCTCCACCGGCGTTTTCCTCCCGCTCGAAGTCGCTCTGAACCAGGTCTGGCATGTCACCAAGAACCGGTCTTACGTCATGAACCAGCTCATCTCGCTCGGGCTGGCATTTGCCATAGGAACGCTCATCCTTATCTCTGTCGCTTTCACAGCCTCGCAGCACACCGTCCTCAATGTCCTGTTCTTTGGCGACACCCATAACGTCGTCTTCCAGTTCATTGCGCACTGGCTGCTGCAGATCTCCGCCGCCATCTCCAGTATCCTCATGTTCTTCGTCATCTACTGGGTCCTGCCCAACTGTAAACTTCCGGTCCGCGCTGTTCTTCCCACCGCCATCGTCACAGGCCTGCTCTGGGAGGGAGCCAAAATGATCTATATCGCCGTGCTCCCTGTGCTCGACTTTCGCTCAGTCTACGGCCCCTTCTCTATCTCTGTCAGTCTGATGATGTGGGCTTTTCTAAGCGGCCTGCTCCTGCTTGCCGGCGCCCAGTATTCCGCAGCGCGACACACGCGCAGACTCGCCTGCGAAGTGCCCCCGGAACAGAACGATACCCTCCTTAACTGACACCGCGATCGATCCCGCGCCGGCCATCCTGCGTTACACTCAGCACGAATGGAAAATGTCCTCCGCAGAGCAGAGATAGCGATCGCCGGCATGGTCCGCCGGAAGCCGCCTCAGGGGTTTGTGGCCCGTTCTGCATTCTGGCTTGGCCTGCCGTTCGCCCTACTGCTTTCACTTCGCCTGTCCCACATCTTCACCAGCGATGGCGTCGATGCGATGCTGATCCTCATCGCCATGCCGCTCTCGGTCTTCGCTATCATCCTGCTTTGGCGCTGGACCTTTCGCAGCCTGCTCTGGCGCGTTCGTAATCGCCTGATCGTCACCTATCTGCTGATGGGGCTCGCACCCCTTGTCCTCTTCATGACGCTCGCCGGCATCGCAGCCTATGTTTTCTCCGGCCAGTTCGCCACCTTCGCCGCGAACGCTGAATTAAATGCGAAGGAAAATCGGCTCGTCTCCTGGGATCAGGGTTTCGTGACGCACATAGGCATCATCGTCTCCCACAATCCGAATGAACGTCACATCGAGCTGCCGGAATATCGTGAAGCTGTTGCCGGCGAAATTGACCCGGATGGCCTGGATCTCGGGGCGGAAGTAGATGGCGAACCCATTGACCTGGTGGCCGAAGGTAAACACCTTAAGAGCAAGGTCGCCACCCCGGCCTGGGCTACAAAAGATTTTCAGGGCATCGCAGTGGAGGGTGGCAGACTTTATTTCCGCGCGATAGACCACCAGATGCAGGGCGCGCACACTGTTACCGTCCACTCCAGTATTCCACTCACCGCGCCAATCCTGGATCGCATGGCCGAAAACCTCGGCCGCATCACTGTTGCACAGGGTTTCAATATCCACGACGATGAAGGCTCAAGCGGTCCGCATCCCCAGGAGCCTGTAGGCCACCCAAGTAAAAGAGAGGTCAGCAGCCTCGCGGGCGGAATGCTTCCTAGGCCCGTGAGTTTCTACGATAGGACGGTCTACTTCAGCTCCCCGCTCGCAGTGACTGAATGGTCGAATGGCCACACTGTTTCCGGCATGCTGCTTATTGTTGAATCCCGTCCGACACTGCTTTATCAGAGATTATTTCGCAACTCGGTGCAGGTGCGTGACTTCGTCCGCGATGGCCTCATCTCGATTGCAGTCTTCTTTGGCCTGCTCGAACTTTTCGCTCTCAGTATGGCCATCGGTCTGAGCCGAACCATCACGCGCTCCATATCCGACCTCTACCTGGCCACGCGCGCCATCGACGCCGGGCAGCTGGAACACCGGATCGTCGTCAAACGTCGCGATCAACTCGGCGCGCTCAGTACCTCGTTCAACACGATGGCCCAGTCACTCGCCAACTTGCTGGTGGAGCAGCGTGAAAAAGAGCGCCTGCAGACCGAGCTATCCATTGCGCAGGAAGTGCAGAACAGTCTTCTGCCACAGGGACAGATACGTTTACCCATGCTTGAGGTGCATGGCTATTCGAAGCCGGCCCGTAGTGTGAGCGGCGATTACTACGACTTCCTGCTGACCGGCACATCACAGCTCTTTCTCGCCCTCGGTGACATCAGCGGTAAAGGCATCTCAGCAGCATTGCTCATGGCCAGTCTTCATTCCGCTGTCCGCGCCTACCGCTTCGGCGACAGCAGTCCCGGACCATTGCTGCTCGAGGGAGAGGCTAATTATCTCGCCAACCCGGCCATGATGCTCGAGCGGCTGAACCGCCACCTCTACACCAGTACCCAGCCTGAGAAATACGCGACCCTCTTCCTCGCTCACTACGATGGCGCAGATTCTTCATTGACCTACTCAACCGGAGGCCAGCTTCCGCCGCTTGTTCTATGCGCGAACAACGAGGTCAAACGGCTCGATTGCGGCGGCTCCGTCGTTGGTCTGCTCGAAGGCATGAAGTACGAACAGGCCACAGTGAAGCTGGGCTCAGGTGACATCGTCATCATCTACAGCGACGGCGTCACCGAACCCGAAAACGAATTCGGCGACTTTGGGGAAGACCGCCTGCTCGACCTGGTACGCAGAAACCGAGCCCTCAGTCTTGAAGGCATTTCAAACGCCGTCATGCAATCACTTAAAACCTGGATCGGCGACCAGGAGCAGCCTGACGACATCACCCTCGTCCTCGCCCGGCAGCTCTGAGATCAGGCCAGCCCGAAGACCATCACCTGGTCATCATACGTCGGCAGAAACACCTTGCCCCCGCTTACGACAGGCGGCATGAACTTGTTGTAGATGTAAGGCATTGCCTGGGTTTGCGAATCCCATAGTGGCATCAGCCGCTGCGTACCATCGCCATTGATCCCAAAGCTATCGAGCCCGTAGCACAGAAACCGTCCATTTGTAACAGTAGAGTTTCCATCGCCATACGGCATGGACGCCCACAGCAGTGACGTCCCCGCCTTGCTGCCGTCTGCAGAGATGCACATGAAACTGCCCGGCATCCCGCCCGGACCTGCTGTCACATTCGCAGACGCCGTCTCCGCCGACTGTGCCAGGAAAGTGATCGCCTGCGCCGTAATCCTCCACACTCGGATCGCACTGTTCTCGCCGCCGCAGATCAGCAGCGTCCCCCATTTCACGTGCTCATACACCACCGGGGTCGAGTGCAGATGCCGCGTCTTGCCCTGGAATAGAAAGTCGAGCGTGCTCGGATCCTGTGGCGCAGCATTGACGCCGTAGCCGGGAAAATACGTGAACCACGTCGGCGCAAACTGCAGTCTTGCATAGTTCGTTGCGGCGTTCACCATGTCTGCCGGCATGGTATTGCCCAGACCAGCGGTCTTCGCTACGTAGAGAATGCCATCCTTACCGGAGAAGGCCAGCACACCATACTTCGGGATCAGGACGCAGCCCGCAGACCCAAGGTCTTCATCTGTCCAGCTCGCATCCGCCGGGTCAGGCTTGGTGTACTGGATGTCGCCAACTGTCGATGTAATGCGCGGCATGCGCATCGCATTCACCGGCAGATTTCCTGCGCTGCTCGGCGCACTCAAGCCGGCCAGCTTGTGCACAAGCTTGACCGCGGGCGAGCTCAGCGTCGGATCCTCACCCAGCCGTCCCGCATCGGTATACGGAGCAAACCAGCTCACTGGCGTCAGCGACGCAGCCTTCGTCGCTGCCGGCGTGTACTGCAGCTTCAGCGCGCATTCGCCGAAATCATTTACGCCATCAAAGCTGCCATTGCCGGTAACGCCATAGACATAGCCGGCTTCATCCGCGCACAGGCCGCCGCCGCCCATCCATATGCCCCCACCCTCCCCGGTCGATGTCGCAAATGCTGCCGCGATCGTATTGCTCGCGCATGCGAAAGCCATCACCCATCCCGCCGCGCCATTCTCTGTTTCAAGCACCGTGCCGCTCGCGAAGAATACCGTCTGGACGCCGCCCACATTCGTCAGCAGCAGGGAAGAGCGCTGCTTGCGCATCATCGCGTTGAATCTCTGCACGCTGCCGTTCGGGGCGGTGTAGGTTACGCCTGCTAAACTCACCGGCGCGCATACCCGCGAGCCGTCTTTCAGGTTCAATACATGCACCGCGTAGCCTGCCTGGTCTGCCACTCCATCGACCGATGTCCACGCTACCGCATACAGCCGGTTCGTAGCAGCATCGATGACAGGCGTCGAGATAATCCCCCAGTGATCATTGATCGTATGCATATCAATTGCAGCACTGCCGTTCACCGGGACCGCCAGTTTCTTTACCCACATAATGTCGGAGTCATTCGCGTCATAGCACCACACCGTGTTGTTCATCGAGCAGACAATCACCACATCGCGCCTCGTGCCGTCATCGCACAACACAGAGGGAACAATCAACGGCTGTGCCTCGCAGCCGCGTGCGTCGCCTTCCATGTACAACGAAAAATATCGGCGGATGCCGCGCGTTTCAACTTTCGCCTGCGTGAGCAATGTCTCCGCCAGGTAAGCACCCGAGCGAGCATTATCTCCACCACGCGTCAGCACGGCTGACATCACCCCATGCATCGTCTGTGCCTGCGCAGGGATATGCAAAAGTCCGGCGGCCGCAGCCGTACTGCTCAATTTCAGGAACGCTCTGCGCTGCATCATAGTGCCTTCCCTTCGTATGTCACTGTCACTTCGTAAGCCTCATTTACAGCAGACGGATTGGTCACGACCACGCTCCACCAGCCATCCGTTTCTTCAATCACAGCAGCGCTTAGAGTCTCCGGAGCAATCGAGATCCGTGGCGCGTCCTTCGCCCAGACACGGGCCACGACCCCGCTGCTCTCTGCCTTTGCCGCCGCCATGTCAAGATCATCAGCCCCATAAAACTTCTGTACTGTAGTTCTCGATGTCAGATAGATGGATTGACTGACTCCGGCAGGCGCGAAACACAAGTACGACTTGCCACCGCCAAATGCATTGCTGGGGATCGTGAAGCTCGCATTGCCATCCCCGTCTGTCCAGATATCCGCATGATGCCCGGTGTAATCATGCAGCTGTACATTTGGGCCAAACGAAGTGGCACAGGTGATCGCGCGTATGTTCCATGTGTCCCAGTTCAACGCCGTGAGCAGGCCGCCGCTCCATCCGTACACCCCGCCATCGCCGTCACGGTTCAGCACAATGACGCTTTTATCCACATAGCGCGTGACTGTTTTACCGAAGGCGAAGGTGCGATGAATCCACACCAGGTTGTCGATCCATGGCTGCAGGCCGTATCGCTCCGGCAGGTAGTCGCCCGCGTAGACCATCGGCGTCCCTTCGACTGTCAGCAGGTAGGCATACGCAAGCAATTTGTTGGAAGTAATATTCTCGCCGGTATTCTGGTCCGTGTCGGCAGTCTCGACAAACGTGACCGAGTGTCCCGGATCGAGCGAAGTGAATCCGGCGCCGTCGAGGAGGTAACAACTCGCACTGTTGTCACAGACAGCCTGCAGAGCGAAATGCAGGCTGAAATCCAATGTCGCGTTGCGGCCATTCATCTGCCGCACCCACGATTCCAGTTCCTGCGCATTGCCAGTAAAGCATTCGCCAAAGCAGTAGGTGTCTCGAATAACAGGCGCATCGAGTATCGTCCGCGTTACCGCCGCGTTCTCGCCTTTCGTGTCGTCGAGTCGAAAGCCGTCGAGGCCGATGGTCTGTAACTGCCACTGGATGCCGGCAATCATCCCATCCCGCATATAGTTCGCTGGAGTTGAATGCACATACGCCACCATGTCGCCGAACGCCGCATTGCCATCCGCATCGAACACGGGATCAACGGCGACACGCGGCAAAGCACCCACAAAGCACGATGGATGCTTCGGGAATCGTCCATTCATCGCCTTGCCATTCGCGCCCGGATATACATACGTCCCGTTGTTACCGCCGTCGTATTGATGGATCACCATGTCAGCTAAATTCGCCAGGCCAAAGTTACGTCCAATCGCAACCGCCTGTCGCACCTGTTCCGCCGTCCCCCATCGCGTCGGCACACTGTAGGCCTGGTCCTTCGTCCCAAGGTCGTAATCGTCCAGCTTGCCGTAGCCATCTGCGTCGTTCGCAGACCCGCCCTGGGCCTTGCACAACGGCGGCCAAAGAATATGCGTGAACCCGGCCCGGGCAAGTCCCTCTGCCATCTGCGACATCTTCACTGCATGCCACGGCGCCTCCGGCGTGTCCTTATCGACCGGCGCGGGCATCACCTGCAAAGTTTCATTCTTCATCATTCGGTAGAAAGAGTTGTAGATCACAGCCATGACGGTCGTGCCTTTCGATCACGCGCCAGCAACGGCCGCGCATCCATGTGACGCGTGAAAAGATGAATTTTTATCAGGAGGCCGCCGGCTCATGCCGGGGCAGATGGGGAGAAACCAGGAGCAGGCTGGACTGGCCCCCAAGCTCAATGGTAGGTCATTCCGTATATTCATTCGGCATCCGCAAATGCCTATGGACACTGGCCCACATGCACGGCGGCCTTGACAGCCGCGACTCTCGCCAGCCGAATCAAAGGCACGGCGCAACCCGCCAGGCAGCTATTTGAGTTTGTAGGCTTTGACGATGATGTCGTTGGGCCTGGTTCCGCAGGGCAGCATGGTGAAGAGGGAACGTGTCATCGTCCGGATCACAGCCACGTCCCCTGACTTCGCATCGACCACTAAGAGCAGGTGGCCTTCTTTCGAAAATGCCATTGCATCCGGCCCATCTCCCACATGCACAGCGCCCACCAGCTTGCCGTCATCGATGCTGTAAACGCTCACCGTGCCGGCGCGAAAATTCGCATCCCACAGCAGCGTGTTGTCAGCACTGACGATGCCGCGCACCGGTCCCGCGCCCATCGCATAGGTGCCGCCAACTTCATTCGCTGTCGTGGCGATTTCAGACACCGAATCACCATCGAAGTTAGACGTAAACGCTTCGCCGCCATCCGGCTTGAGCGCAAGATCGACCGGGCTCCTGCCCACGTCGAGCATCGCCAGCAATCGATCACTTTTCGCTGCATCTGTAACTGCAGAAGTATTTGGAGGCCCCGCAACAGTCTGCGCAAGCCCCAGCACCATCACCTGGTGTCCGGCAGAGCACGTGATGAACGCCTTGGTCGAATCCAGGCTCACGATTACATCCGTAGCACCGGCACACCCGGGGAATACGGACCGCACGCGCATGGTGTGCGGGTCCGCGATCGACACGCTGTTGCTGCCGAGGTTGCTCACGACCAGCGCGTTGCCATCCGGGGAGATGACCGCTTTGCCCGGCTTCTCTCCAACACCGATCACACCTGTCTGTCGGCGCTGCGCAAAATCGATGACCGATACATCGTTCGACCCCGCGTTCGCCACGTACCCATGCTCGCCTGCTGCATCCACACTCAGAAAGTAAGGCTGCCTGCGCACCGGGATTGTAGCGACCACGTCGTTATGAACAGCATCAATCACGCTCAGGGAGTTGCTGCCGGTATTGACGGCATAGACTTCATTGCGGGTCGGGCTCGCAGTCAGGCCGGTCGGACTTTTGCCTACCTGCACCACGCGGTCCTGTCGAAGGTTGATCAGGTCCAGGACCGTAACCGTCCCGTCGCCGCCGTTACTTACGTAGGCATATTCGCGATAGTTGTCAGGATAAGCAGGGAAGTCGTGCTTCTTGCAGCCAGTCGCCAGGCCGATCAGCGCGAGCAGCAAAAACGCGAAGCTCCCCCTGGCCCGTAATCTGCCACGTGGTGCGCTTCGCGTCTTTTTTTTCGAGTTACCGGGAGCCACTGCCGGCTTCAGCCGTGACCTGGATACCGTCTGGAATATTGCGGCGCATGATCGTTGCGATCTGGCTGCATTCATCCATCAACTCCACGAACTGCTCAGGAAACAGCGTCTGTGCTCCATCGGAAAGCGCCTTGTCCGGCGTGTGATGCACTTCGACAATTAATCCATCGCAGCCTGCCGCCACAGCCGCCCGCGCCATTGGGATCACCATGTTGCGCTTGCCGGTGCCATGGCTCGGGTCGACGATGATCGGCAGATGACTCAGTCGCTGCACCGCCGGCACAATGCTCAGGTCCAGCGTGTTCCGCGTGTGATCAGCGAAAGTGCGCACACCACGCTCACACAGGATCACTTCGTAATTGCCTTCGCTCATCACGTACTCGGCAGCCATCAGCAATTCATCCAGGGTCGCTGACATGCCGCGCTTCAGCAGCACTGGCTTACGCATCTTTCCGGCTTTCTTCAGCAGCGAGAAGTTCTGCATGTTTCGCGCGCCAATCTGGATCACGTCCGCATACTTCTCCACCAGTTCCAGCGATTCGTTATCCAGGGCCTCGGTCACGATCCGCAGGCCAAAGCTGTTGCGGATCTCGGCCATAATCTTCAATCCCTCTTCACCCATTCCCTGGAAAGCATAGGGAGAAGTGCGTGGCTTGTAGGCGCCGCCACGGAAGAACTGTGCACCTGCCTTCGCGACCTGCTCGGCTGTCGTCATCGCCTGTTCGTAGGATTCGATCGAGCATGGTCCGGCAATCACCGCCAGGTCGCGGCCACCGATGGTCGCGTTGGTACCGGCAAACCGGATGATCGTGTCTTCTTCTTTCACATCGCGGCTGACAAGTTTGTAGGGCTTGGAAACCTTGATGACTTCGGCGACGCCTGACAATTCTTCAAATATGCCGCGGTCCAGGCTGCCCTGGTTTCCCGTGATGCCGATGGCAGTGCGCTGCGCGCCAGGGAGTGCGTGTGCGCGGAATCCCAGTTGTTCAATGTGCTCGCAGACTGCTTTGATTTCTTCCGGAGTAGCCTGCGCCTTCATCACGATCAGCATAAAGAGACCTTTCCACTAACTCTTTGAGTGTAATGGGTCTACGCCTCGCGGACAATCCAATGTGCAGGTGTCGCCACGCCGCAACTGCTGCTGGATCGACAGCATTGCATGAACGTATGCAGTTTGGAAGCGCCTGCTGTTTTCACGTTGCTGACGGGTGCGTCGTTGCGCCAATCGGAATCGCGATGAACAACTACTGCGCGACCGGGAAGCGCGCGGGCCGAATACTGCCTTTCCTGGAATCAGCTCTCCCGTCGTCGCGGAAGCAACATCTTCGGTCCACTCAAAAATAAAGGCCACGGCAGGACCGTGGCCAACTGGGAGGCACGAGAGAAACGACACTCCTGGTCTTAGCCATTCAGCGTCGCACTGCGAGTACTTGCCCGGGGATTGCTCCCTCGACTTCTTCAGTCTCCGCTGGATCAACCAGGTGTTAAATAGCACTAACGAAGTAGGTTGTGTGATTGCGGACCGAGTTATTCCCCGAAATCTTCGTAGGTGGGGAACTCTCGCTCTGCTTTGCGGAGGGCAAACCACTTGCCTGTCAGGAATCCTGCATAGGACAGCTGGATGACCCAGGTGACCACGTAAGCGATAACGAGATGCCGGTGGCTCATGCCTGGCCCCTTTCCGGTCCGCGTTCCGGTCCCGTCTCAGGCATTGCATCAAGCGATGCTTCAAGAGCCCGCAGCGCTGCGTGCTGTTCGATCAACTGACGTTTACGCTCCATGATGTAACGCGTCACCATTAGCAGCAGGCCCCACGACAGCCATGCCAGCACATTCCACTCGATGGCCTTCCACATCTGCGGGTCGAGATAGCCATTCCCGCCAATCACCGGGCCGGGATGCTGCGTTCTCCACCACCGCGTCGAGAAGTAGACAATTGGGACATCCACGTAGCCGAAGATCGCAAGGACCGCCGCAAGCGTCTGCATCTGCGGTCCGGCAGCAAAGCGCCGCAGCAGCAGGTAGCTGCAATAGATCAGCCACAGGACGAGCGTACTGGTCAGGCGTTCATCCCACGTCCACCATATGCCCCACACTGGTCTCGCCCATATCGGCCCTGTAATCAGGACTACTGTGCAGAAGACCACGCCGACTTCAGCCGAAGCCAGCGCGAGAGCATCCGCGCCCAGCGCCCGCAGCGGGTGTTTGCGCTTTGAGAGCAGGTAGACGATCGACGCAATAAAGCTGATGAGAAAGAAGAGAAAGGTGAGCCACGCGGAAGGGACGTGGTAGTAGAAGATACGCTGGATCTCGCCCATGGTCTCTTCAGTGGGCGCGACAAAAATCGCCTGGTGAAAGCCTTGCACGAGCAGGCCGCAGGTCAGCAGCAGCCAGGCCAGCCCCCAGATCTTTCCGGAGAACAGGCCCTGTCCGGAGCGGCTGCGCTCCGCAGGATAGTTCGGACTATTCGAATGAGAGGGGTTCATCGCCAGGTTGCTCCACGTACCGCCGCGAACACGCTTCCAGTGTAACGCGATGCACCGCGGAGAACAGCGCGATTCACACAATGCCCCCGAGTATGTTTCAGTGGTACGCCGCCGTCTCACCAAAAAACGGTTTATGGGCAAAACCAACAAGACATCTGAAAAAGCGGTACGGCTCTGGCGCGTGGTTACTGCGGAAGTGTAAAGTGCTCGCGTCGAGAAATCGACCAGTTTCGCGGCGGCTAATTCTCAGGGCCGTTCGAACACCTCAGGGAGAACAATCTAGATGGCTTGGTTGGTTTTGATCATAGGGACAGCATTGTTTCTGGCAGGTATCGCCGGGCAGACATTCGGATTAAGCAAAAAGCCGGTCAATCACGACCACCGTCGTACAAAATTCATGGTGCTTCGCATCGTCTGCGGCGTCGCCGGCTTCTGGCTTGTCGCCGTCTCCGTCGCCCACGTCGCTCACCTCAGCGCAACCGGCCGCTGGTAAGAGCCCCATCTTCGGAACCAGGCAACTGGAAGAAGATGATCGGGACAAGGCAGCTGCGAGACGAAGTGGCGGCCATTGGCCTTGCAGTAGCAGGACCCGCTCGAATCCTGCTACTCCGCGCTTAGGACCACTTCAAACAGCAGCAGACTCACCGTCGTAAAGATGAGGTCGTAGCCTGCCAGCATCTTGATCCATAGCACCGGCACATCGTTGCCTGTCAGTATGTCCGTGCATGCCAGTACCATCCCCAGCAGGGCCGGGATGAAAATAGGAAACAGGATGAGCGGCAGCAGTAGTTCGCGGCTGCGCGCACGCATGCTCAGGGCGGCAAAGAAGGTCCCGTTGACCACCAGCGCCCACGTCCCGAATGGCAGCACCAGCAGGAACAGCCACGTATCGCCCAGCGGATGCAGGTTGTAGAAGATAACAAAGATCGGCGCGAGCACAATCTGCACCAGGCTCACGAAGATGAAGTTCGCCAGCACCTTTGCGAGGAACAGGGCCGAGGGTGGCGAGGGCGTCATGCGCTGGGAGTCGAGCACGTTGTGACGAAGCTCACGCGCCCACGCCTGGTTGAGTGTCGTCACTGACGCAAACAGCGTTGCCACCACCAGGATGCCGCCCGCGATCTGCCTTGAGGTGTCGCCCGTTGGCTCAAACGCCATGGCAAAGACGACGACGACCAGCAGCGAGAAGAACAGCATGGCGACTATCGCTTCACGCGAACGCCACTCGATCCGCAGATCTTTTTTCAGGTGCCGCCAGACCTGCGACCAGTACTCAGCATTCAAAAGGGGTGGCCCCCACTCGCAGGCAGGACGACGGTTCTGGTCAGGTCGGCAATGGTCGCGCCGGTTGCACGCAGGTAGTCCGCCGGCGAAAGCAGCAGCTGTGTGCCACGCTGTCCCGCCGACACAGAGATCACGTCGTACAACTCGATCATCTCATCGGCGAATGCGGGATATGCCTTCTTGGCGCCCAGCAATGTCACGCCGCCGCGCACATAGCCGGTGAGCGGCTGCACATCTTTCAGCGGAGCCATCTCGCAGCTGCGCACCCCGGCTGCATGCGCCAGCTTCTTGAAGTCCAGTTCTGCATCGCCGGCAATCACAGCGAAGACATATTCCTGCGGGCCGGCCGCTTTGCCTGTAAATGCTGTCAGCAGGGTCTTGAAGACCTGCTCCACCGGCATCCCGATCTTCGCCGCCACCGATGGAGCGCTCAGATCGTCAGGGTCGACCGTATATTCGCGCAGTTCGTAGTGAATACCAAGGCCGTCAAGGATGCGGGCCGCATTCGTCTTTGCTGTGTTCGTTTTCACGGCGCTGATCCTGGTCCGGCTGCCACATCGACCAGGCTGCCTGCACGCATGGTCAGCAGCTGGTCGGCGATTGGCTCTGCCAGTTCCCGCTGATGTGTGGTGAGCACCACGGTCCGCCCTTCATCGCGCATCCGTCCAATCAACGCCAGCATCTGCTGTGCACTGGCTGCGTCCATGTTGGAGAAAGGTTCATCCAGCAGCAGCAGACGCGGCTGCGCAATCAACACACGCGCGAGCGATGTCCTCTGACGCATTCCCTGCGAATACTGCGCTACTGGCCGCGTCAGCGCAGGATCAAGATTCACAGAGCGCAGCGCGACTTCGGCAGTCAAGGTAGTGCCGCGCGGGTACAGCCCGGCAAAATACTCAAGATTCTCGACAGCCGTCAGTTCGTCATAGAGCATCGGCGCATGGCTCATATAGCCGATGTGCTGGCGCGCCTCCTTTGGCGATTCACCTCCAGCTCCTCCTGTCGATTCCTTACCTGGCCCCGCTTCGAAGTAAGTCGTGATGGTTCCCAGCGTCGGTGCCAGCAGACCTGCAAGCACGCGCAGCAGAGTCGATTTGCCGGCACCATTCTCGCCCAGCAGCACATAACACCGCCCAGCCTCAAACGCGCAGGAAACTTTGCGCAGCGCCGCAAAGCGGCCATACAGCTTGGAGATTGCATCGAGTTTGGCAATCATAGCGCCGCCCATACCATCCCGAGTATACAAACGACATCTGCCAAGGCATTTGCCATGCAGGCGACCGCTTCCCGCGTAAAGGCATGCTCCCGTTGGTCGCCCGGATGCGTCTATGCACTGAGGCAAGTTTCAGATCGAGGACGATGTTTCATCCTGAGCGAAGCGCAGCGTAGTTGAAGGACCTGCCTTGTCTCCACCCGCCAGGAACCGGCCGCCCCCTTGTCCCGCGTCCGAAAGGGGTTATGGCTGCCTGATCTACGAGGGCTGGTGCAGAGAAGCAGAAGAATTGTTGGGCGCCGCCGGAGCAATAGGCACCGGCTTGACGCCGGGTTTCGCCGGAGCATACTTCGAGGCGCACTTCGCCTGTAACTCCGTGGCATGGAATACGCCATCGCGTCCAAAGGTACCGATAGCCAGCGCCTGCGCATTGTCTTTGAAGGTATCCGGAGGCGGTTCGGTGCCCTGGTATTGCACCGGAAGGATCTTTCCCTGTTCAACCAGGGTGAACTGCGCATGCGTCCCGCTTCGCTGAATGGAGCCGACGCCCACATTGCCGGCTACACGCAGATGGCGGGTATAAGCTTTCGATCCCATCCCCTGCAATTCGGAGATAGTGACGTAGTAGCTCTTGTTCGCCTGCGCCCCGCTGATGGCGAGGTAAATGACCGTGCCGAGCACGATAAATATGGCGATGCCGATCTGCAGCGAACTCTTGTTCTGTTTCATACAGGTGTCCCCAGCTTAGGAGCCGGGGAAGCCAGCGTCAAGGCAGTCTGTCGACAGCACCATCAAACACTGACTTTCAACTCTCGAGTGCTTTCGAGCTCTCCTCAATCTTTCCGTGCCGTACTGCTCTGTGTTCGCCTGGCAGATAGCTGTTGGCTGGATACCGGCAGCGGTAAAGTCTCTCTGGTCGTAAGCTGACGGATTGCCTGCCATTGCGCAAGCAGAGCCGGAACAATAAGGAAGGATGAAAGCAGAAAACCAGTCCAGCATGAATGCATTGCGTCTCCTGAGCCAAACATCGAATACGGAATATCCGAAACAAGCCTTTTCTGCCTTCGCCCTGTGCAAATGCTGGTGGTAGCAGGCGCTGTGACGCAAAGGCAGGCAATGGTTCCGGTCTATAATCCACCTATGCCCGTCATCGGCGAGCTGACAGATTTGTTGATGGTTGCGCAAAGGAGCAAGGTTACTTATGGGATCGAACGGTACTGACAACCGCACGCTGAGCCAGACCCTGAACGCGGAGACCAATCCCGCTGCGTATGCCACCGCCGAAATCCTTAAACCACGCGCCGAATGGCTTAAAAAACGTCTTGCCGCAGCCGAAAGATCAGGCGATCGCAACATGTCCCAGATGCACTTCGCCCGTCTCGGCATCACGACTGAAGAGATGGAGTTCGTCGCGCAGCGTGAGAAGATCTCCGCCGCACTCATCCGTGACGAGATCGCTGCCGGCCGCCTCATCATCCCGGCAAACATCAACCATCCTGAAGTTGAGCCGATGGCGATCGGCGTCGCCAGCCGCTGCAAAATCAATGCCAACATTGGCAATTCCGCTGTCACGTCGAATATCAAGGACGAGCTTGAGAAGCTGCACACTGCCGTCAACTTCGGCGCCGACACCGTCATGGACCTCTCAACCGGCGGCAATATTCCTGAGATCCGTGAAGCTATCCTCCGTCATTCACCCGTGCCCATCGGCACTGTGCCCCTGTATGAAGCACTGCAGCGCGTGAAGCGGGTCGAAGACCTTACCATCGATCTCTACCTTGAAGTGATTGAAGAACAGGCCCAGCAGGGCGTCGACTACTTCACCGTGCACGCCGGCGTGCTCATCCAGTACGTGCCCATGGTCGCCAAGCGCATCACCGGCATTGTCAGCCGCGGCGGCGCCATCCTCGCGCAGTGGATGACGGCGCACCATAAACAGAATTTCCTCTACGAGAACTTCGACCGCATCACCAAGGTGATGGCCAAGTACGACGTCAGCTATTCACTCGGCGACGGCCTTCGCCCTGGCTGCATTGCCGATGCCAGTGACGAAGCACAGTTCTCTGAGCTGAAGACCCTGGGCGAACTCACCGCGAAGGCGTGGGAGAGCGATGTGCAGGTGATGATCGAAGGCCCCGGCCATGTGCCGCTGGATAAGATCAAGGAGCAGGTCGACAAGGAAGTCGAATACTGTTTTGCTGCGCCCTTCTACACACTCGGACCACTGGTGACTGACATCGCGCCCGGCTACGATCACATCACCAGCGCTATCGGCGCAGCGATGATCGGCTGGTACGGCGCTTCGATGCTCTGCTACGTGACACCGAAAGAACACCTCGGCCTGCCCAACGAAAAGGACGTCAAGGACGGCATGATTGCCTACCGCATCGCGGCCCACGCAGCCGATGTAGCCCGCGGCCGGGCGGGCGCACGCGATCGCGACGACGCCATCAGCTACGCGCGCTACACCTTTGACTGGGAGAAGCAGTTCGCGCTTTCGCTCGATCCCGAAACCGCTCGCTCCATGCATGACGAAACGCTGCCGGACGATTACTACAAGGAAGCTGCGTTCTGCTCCATGTGCGGACCGAAGTTCTGCTCCATGAACTGGTCCAGCAAGGTCGACACCTTCAACAAGGAAGTGCATGGTCTTGAAAAGAAAGACCTGACGGAACTGGTCGTCCTGCAGGCCGCGCAACTGGCAGCGAAGAACTAAGGCTGTCTGCTGCAGGATGATTCTTCCCATGGGGAGGGGCCACGTGGCTCCTCTTCATGCTTTATGGAACAATCGGCCATCGCTGCCCGGCATTGACTATAGTCGTACATCCATCCGCTGATTACAGTCGATATAGTAGGTGAGACCGGACGACTGTTTGCTACGCTCACTCCATTTACGAAGTCAAGAGATCGCAGCGGGCCTCATCACGCCCATGGCTCGCGTGCAGCCGGCCCACGAGGTCTCCCGCCTGTGAGCCTCGAACACGATGTCGAAGAGGTAGAAGTAGAATCCGGACTGGCCGAGCAGGAACAGATCCGTGCAGGCCAGCATAGTGCGCTCGAGCAGAAGGCAAAATCAGGCGCCGCCTACATCGTTCTCTTCACCATTCTCGCGACCGTTCTGCGGTTCGTAAATAGTGTCGTCTTCAGCCACATGTTCGTGCCGGAATACTTCGGCCTGTTGGCGCTGGTCACTACCATCATCGTCGGCCTGAACCTGTTCTCCCATCTAGGGCTGCAGGACAGCGTGGTACAGAACCCCCGCGGCGACGAACCCGACTTTCTCAATACCGCGTGGACACTGCAGGTCTTGCGCGGCTTCGGTATCTTCTTCGTTTCCTGCCTGCTGGCATGGCCCGCTGCCCGCTTCTACCACGTGTCGCAGATGCTCTGGCTGGTGCCGCTGCTGGGGTTCGGTGCAGTCATAGCGGGGTTTTCGTCTCCCAGCACGCTCACCCTGGCGCGCCATCTCGGCGTCCGCCAGCTCTCCAATCTGGAGCTCATGAACCAGCTCGTCGCGTTTGTCGCGACGGTCACCTGGGCCTACTTTTCACCAACGGTGCTGGCCCTTGCGGGTGGCCGGTTGATTGCAGAATGCACCCGTACCCTGCACAGCTACACCATGATGCGGGAGCTGAAGCCACGCTTTGTCCTCGACCGGTCGGTGATCAAGGAGATCCTCAAGTTTGGCAAATGGATCCTGGTGGGAACCATCTTCACCTATCTTGCCCTGCAGTCCGACCGCATTATCCTCGGCAGGCTGGTCGCGCTCAACGTTCTTGCGCTTTACGGAATCGCCTACAACCTCTCTGACCTGCCCCGGCAGGTCATCCTGCAGTTCTGCTCGAAGGTCGGTTTTCCTTTCATCGCCAAGTTCATGGAGAGGAGCAGGGAAGAGTACACGGCTGTCCTTCTGAAATACCGTGCCCCGGTCCTGCTTGCAGGCGCCGTCCTGTTGACCGGCGTCATCTGTACTGGAGACCTGTTCATCAAGCTGGTCTTTCCCAAGAGCTATCAGGGTGCCACATGGATGGTAGCCGTGCTGGCTGTCGGGCTGTGGCACACGATGCTCTACAGCACCCTCAGTCCGGCGATCATGGCTTTGCAGAAGTCTTCCTACAATGCCGTCGCTTACGCCGTCTATTGTGTCAGCCTGTTTGTGATGCTGCCGGTCGGCTTTCACGACTACGGCATTGTCGGCGCGGTCGCCGGGGTGGCGGCGAGTGATCTTCCTGTGTATGTCATCTACCTGTTCAGCGCGCGTCGCGAACGCATCTACGTAGGTCGGCAGGATGCCTGGGTTACCTGCGCATTTATTGTCATCCTCGCTGCGGGACTTGCCCTGCGTCATCTCACCGGAGCACACCTGCCATTCCCCACGAGATTCTATTAGCTCATCCGCTGGTGCATCGCGGATTGTGCGGAATGGATTTACATCTCCTCGCCTGGGCAGGACTGCCAGCGGATCCACCGGCCGGGTTCCTCGAGAAGGACGTCCGTGAATCACGCTACAGAGAAAAAGGCCAGTCCCGCAGGACTGGCCTTTGATCAAACTGCAACCGGGACAATGCTCTTGAATGTGGCCCCTTAGAGAATGGTGCGTTCTTTTTTATGGATACGAATGGTGCCGACACAAGCCGGAACGATAAGTGTTACAACGAAAGCCAAGGCAATTAATAGGTGACTCATGGCATCTCCCGCAATCAGGTTCATACGCTGGCCCTTGAAGCTGCCTGTCCTTACTGTCTGCCAGGCATGTATTAAGTTCCCAACGACCTTTAAGTTAGCAAGTACCGTAAATCTTTTATATGGTAAATTTTGCTCTATTCAGACCAAGGTAATACCCTTTCAGTAGTACAAGACGATGTACCAAAAGTACAGTATTAATTACCTGCTTCATTCAGAATTTTTGTGGCGTTGTTCAAGGCATCCGAAAGCTGGGCGATGCCGGCCTGCGCGCGTGCCTTGTCCGCTTCGTCAACTCCTTCGTTGACCCCCGGAATCACAACCGCCGCGTACCCGGTGTATTCGCCGGGGGCAAACACAGTGTGCTTGAACCATGGACGTCCCGGCAGGCCTTTCGGATCGAGCAAACCCTCTTCGACCGCCCGCAGCTGTTGGTTCAAACCCGGCGTCGCCATGCCGGATTGCTGTTTCTGAAGTACAAGCGCAGCTGCTTTCATGAACCTGTCTGACGCTACAGTCGCTTCGCTGAAGTCAAGGTGCAGCCCGGTCTCCGTCGCGTGAACCTCCGCCGCGTTGATGTAGGAGGCAATCTCCTTGGCGTAATTCACGTAGTCGTACGGCAGTACGTCGGCATCCGCCATGTGCAGGATCTCGAGGCCAAATACCCGTGCCTGCTGTTGTTCATACACGAATGTCGGATCGGCAAATTTCGTGAACCAGGCGTAGTTATCGAAGACCGAGTGATACACGCCGTACTTGCCTCCGGAGCCGATGTCCGTGGAAGGTACCCCGGCATGCTGCAGAAAGGGTGTGTAGTCCGACCCTGATCCAAGGTCGCCGATCCGGGGCAAACCTTTGTCGTCCTGCTGGCCAACATGCCGGCGGCCACCATTTTTTGCTGCTTCCGTCTGTTCTCGCAGCCAGGCGTCATAGAGTGATCCGCCCTGCGGACTCGCGACTTCCTCGGTGACCTCCCGGATGAATCGCTTCAGCGAGGGAACAGCAGAAGCTTCGAAATTGGGCCCGGCAACCCCCACGTCTGTGTTGAAGTAGGCGACGGCATGCTCCATCTGTTGAGCATGGTCCTCAACCCATTCGGTCGAGCCGATAAGTCCTTCTTCTTCAGCGTCCCAGCTGCAAATCTGGATGGTACGCTTTGGCTTCCACCCGCTTTTCAGCAGGGTGCCCAGGCCATGCACGGCTTCCAGCATCGCCGCCGTCCCGCTATTCGGGTCCACCGCGCCATAAACCCACGCGTCCCTGTGATTGCCGGCAACCACCCAGTCCTGACCGCCGTCCGCGCCATGAATCGTCCCGATTACATCCCAGATGGTCCGCTGCGCATAATCTTCCTTCGAGACCAGGTGGAGCTTGACGGCATTCGCTCCCCCCACGTGATAGCTGAACGGGAGCGCTCCCTGCCAGCTGCGCGGAGCTTCGGCTCCCCCGATCTGTTCGAGAATCGGCGCAGCATCGTGGTAGGAGATAGGCAGTGACGGAATGGTCGGCAGACTTTCTATCTTGTCCGCCGACAGGCGCTGCGAGGCGGGCAGCCCGGGCGTCGATGCCACGCCAGGCGTCGTTGCATCGCCCGGATACTTGAACATGTACTGAACCGAACCGCGCTGTACTCCCGTGTCGGGCCGGTAGGGACCCAGGGGATACTTGTCGCCCTGGAAGTAGCCATCGTCTGCTGGATCAGAATAGATAACGACGCCGGCAGCACCATACTGCTGGGCAATGTACACCTTTACCCCGCGGAAGTTCTCTCCATAGCGGACCAAAACGATCTTGCCCTTCACATCAATCTTCATGTCCTTCAGCTGCTTGAAATCCTCCGGTCGTCCGTAGTTCGCGTACACCACGTCGCCAGTGACGTCACCCGATGCCGCAGAGCCGTTGAAAGCCGGCAGAACGCGCGGATCATCCTGGTATGGATCACCCTCGACATGCTCGCGCGTGGGACCCTTGGAAATCTCCCTGCCGTCTGCCGTAGTCGCTGTGAAGTGGACGTCCTTCGGCAGGTTCAGCCACGCCTTGTAGGGAACGATTTCTGTCGCCAGCCCGGCTTCCTTGAACTTCTTCGCTACATAGACTGCTGTGTCGTAATCCTCTTTCGACGCGGCCACATGCGGCGCAGCCGTTAGCGTCTTCAGTTCTTCTCCGGCAAGCTTTGCGTCGGGAACCGCCAGGAATGTCTCGTCGTACTTCGCTTGTTCCTGGGCGTAGTCATGAAAGCCGAAGACTGCTTGCGGCAGCGGAACCGGCTGTTGCGCGGGAAGCAATTCAGGAACTGCGGCCAGGCAGGCAGCGGCCAGGAGAAGCGAAGGTACGGCAAGACGAGAATTGTGCAATCCATCTGCTCCGGGTCAATGAGGTCAAGAAGGCCAGATTATCAGCATCCACCTGGCAGAGCAGCTACCGAGAGGAGCGGGTCACTTGATCAACAACAGCCAGGCCGTTGCATGCTGCTCAGGCGACAAGCTGTGCGCAGTGCGAGCAGCGCTTGGCCGCAACCGGAATGTCGCTCAGGCATTCAGGGCAGGTCTTGGTGCTCGGCGGCGCCACTTCATGCGGTTTGAAACGGGCCAGCAGCTTGTTCAGCGGCAGCACCACGAAGAAATAGACAGTCGCGGCGATCAGGAGAAACGAGATCAGGGCATTCAGAAACAAGCCATACTGGATCTTGCCGCCATTGATGTCGAGCACCAGTGAGGAAAAATCCGGCTTGTGAACAATGGCCGCGATGAGCGGATTGATGATGTCGGTGACGAGCGCGGTAACGATAGCACCGAACGCCGCACCTATGACGACCGCGACAGCAAGGTCAACAACATTGCCGCGCAGAATAAAATCGCGAAAACCCTTAAGCATCTTTGCTTTCTCCTGAAACTGCAGAACGGATGAGGGGACTGATTGCCCGACCATCCTAACGTGAAACGCTTCGATCCCGTCACGTTTTCTGAGGGATCGTCCGCTCCGTTGCTGCGTGACGGCACCCCCTCTCAAGCTTCACATGGCAAACATCAATGTCCGCTTGCCATGGGCCGCAGGCGTGAGCGAGTATCTTGATCGTTGACCCGGTTTAAGACGCCGGCATTGCCGCCCAGGCTGCCTTTACGGCGGGACTATGAATCGAGGGATCGTTGAACAAAGTTGTTGGGAGCGCAGATGAAGCAATCGCGGACATCGCCGATGGTGCGACCATCATGCTGGGCGGCTTTGGGTTGTGCGGCATCCCGGAAAAGCTGATCGAGGCCCTCGTGACCCGCATGCACACCACCCGCAGTCCAAAGAATCTGCATACCATCAGCAACAACATGGGCGTGGATGGCTTCGGCATGGGTCGCATGCTTGAAGCCGGCATGATCGGCTCGCATGTCGGCAGCTACGTTGGCGAAAACAAGCTGCTCGAAGAGAAAGTGATTCGCGGCGAACTGGATCTGACACTCGTTCCCCAGGGCACTCTCGCTGAACGCATCCGCGCCGGAGGTGCCGGCATTCCAGCCTTCTTTACACCGACTGGTCTCGGCACCCTGGTCGCCGAGGGCAAGGAGACGCGCACTTTCGACGGCCGCGAGTACGTCATGGAGCGCTGGCTCAAGGCTGACTACGCCCTGGTGAAAGCCTGGAAAGGCGATACCCACGGCAACCTCGTCTATCGCAAAACGGCGCGTAATTTCAATCCCATGATGGCGACCGCAGCGGCCATCACCATTGCGGAAGTGGAACACCTTGTTGAGCCAGGGATGCTCGATCCGGATGCGATCGTCACGCCCGGGATCTATGTCAAACGCATCCTGATGGGACAGGATTATGAGAAGCGCATCGAGCGGCGCACGGTCCGGAAGGAGCCGGTTTTCACATGATCCATTCGCCGTACGGATACAGGAAGAGGAAGAGGATGACGGCGACCGCCATCACGTCCGCATACAGCATCAGGACTACCGCTCCATGATAGAAATTCCAGCGATCGCGCAGGCAGCGGAAGGTGTCGGCACAGCCAAGCAGTGCGACGAGTGTAGGTATCGCCAGCTTGAGCGTGGGACGGTCGTCAGGCCAGCCCGCAATCCATACCGCGGCCAGCAGGCTGCCGATAACCAGCAGTCCGGCCCGCAATAACGATTTCTGACGCGGATCAACGCAAGCATAAAGAACGCGAAGTGGAGAGGAGGACGCCATGAACGGGCCTGCACCGAGTAGTAACGCACCTGCTGCGAAAACCGCAAGCGGAGCCCTTAAAGACAGCGACAAACGCGAGCGGATTGTTCGCCGCGTCGCAAGGGAATTACAGGACGGCTTCTATGTGAACCTGGGCATCGGCATGCCTACCCTGGTTGCGAATCACGTTCCGCCCGGCATTCAGGTCACTCTCCAATCAGAGAACGGGATGCTCGGCGTAGGTCCCTATCCGCTCGCCGGCGAAGAAGACGCTGACCTGATCAATGCAGGAAAAGAAACGATTTCAGAAGCCGCCGGCAGTTCGTACTTCTCAAGCGCCGATTCTTTCGCGATGATCCGCGGTGGCCACGTCGACCTGAGCATCCTTGGCGCCATGGAAGTCGACGAACAGGGAAACCTGGCCAACTGGATGATCCCAGGCAAAGTGGTGAAGGGTATGGGCGGTGCGATGGATCTGGTCGCCAGCGCCCGCCGCGTCATCGTCGCCATGGAGCATACGTCAAAGAATGGTCAGCCGAAGGTCCTGAAACACTGCAGCCTGCCGCTGACGGGCCTGCGAGTCGTCAATATCATCGCCACGGAACTTGCGTGGATCCGTGTCACAGGGGAGGGTCTGGTGCTCGATGAGATCGCCCCCGGCCTGACTGTTGATGACGTTCAGAAAGCAACCGAGCCGAAGCTGATCATCAGCCCGGTTTTGAAGCAGATGCAGTAATTCAGCTGCCCCATGTCTCACTTTTGAGACATGGGTTCTAAACCTATCGCAGCGCCAGCTCTTCCATGCCGGCCTTCAACGTCTCCGCATAGGGGGCGCGGATCACGCCGCGCTCTGTAATGATCGCTGTGACATACTTAGCAGGCGTCACATCAAATGCCGGATTCCAGATGCCGGCATCATGCGGCGTCAACTGTTTGCCGGCGTGATGCGTGACTTCTACGGCCGACCTCTGCTCGATCGGGATGTCATCACCCGTCTTCGTCTCAAGATCGATCGTCGACCACGGCGCCGCGACGTAAAACGGAATGCCATGCTCCCGGGCGAGTACTGCAACACCATAGGTGCCTATCTTGTTCGCCACGTCGCCATTGGCGGCAATGCGGTCGGCCCCGACGACAACTGCCTGCAGTTTGCCCTGGCGCATCAGGCTGGCCGCCATGTTGTCGCAGATGACGGTCGTCGGAATATGATCGTGCAGCAATTCCCACGCGGTCAGCCGCGCTCCCTGCAGGAACGGCCTCGTCTCGTCTGCATATACGTGGATAGCATGCCCATCCTCGACCGCTGCGCGGATTACGCCGAGTGCAGTGCCATAACCACAGGTCGCGAGCGCGCCGGCATTGCAGTGCGTCAGCACACCGCCATCGCGGGGCAGCAGATCGGCGCCATGGCGTCCCATGGCGCGGCAGGCTGCGATGTCTTCGTCATACATCAACTGGGCTTCGGTGATCATCGCCGCGCGCAGCGAGTCGACCGTCGCTCCGGACCTGCCGGCCAGGTCAAAGAAGTGGCGGCGCATCCGCTCAATCGCCCAGAAAAGATTTACCGCGGTCGGCCGCGTCGACGCCAGCACGCCGTTGATGGTTTCGAGGTCCGCCGCCAGGGCAGGGATGGTGGTCGCGGGGCTCTTCTGTATACCCAGCGCAACGCCCATGGCAGCGGAAACGCCGATAGCCGGCGCACCGCGCACCACCATCGTCACAATCACATCGGCTACCTGCTGGTAAGTGGTCGCCAGTACGTAGGTTTCTTCGAGAGGGAGGCGCGTCTGGTCGAGGAACCGGACGCCGTCATTGGTCCATTCAAGAGTCAGAATCATGGCAGCTCTTAGTCTAACGATTTTGCGCGACGCCCGCTGTCGTGCCCGGCTTCGGTATCAAGGCGTCACCCAGGTGCCGGCGGAGATTGCGTCTTTTCGCAATCCCCAATAAACTTCTCCCCGAATGGAAATCACCCGGCGCACGTAGCTAAAACGTTTTTAACGACGCCGGAATGGCTGAACCGAGACCGATGGATCAACAACAAGGAGATCGATTGCGCTTCCTGAAGAAACATCTTTACCTGACCCTTGCCGTATTCGGCACATTCTTCCTGGCGAACTGTTTCCACGCATCGGCCCAGGCTGCCGCGACTCTGACCCCTCCCGCACCTCACGCCAAGACCATCCATCTGAAGCACATCCTCGTCATCGGGCAGACCAAAGGCTTTGAGCATGACTCGGTTACCCCGGCGATGGTGGCCATTTACAACCTTGGCAAAGAAAGTGGTTTGTGGGATACGGAGCTTCGCACCGACACCGAGCTGCTGACCAAGAAAGACCTGGGCCGCAATGCCAAGACTCTGGATTACTTTGATCTGATCATCTTCAGCAGCACCACTGGTGAGCTCGACCTTGATGACAGTCAGAAGCAGGACATCATCTCCTTCATCAAGGAAGACGGGAAGGGTTTTGTCGGCATCCATGCCGCGCTCGATACCAACTACAAGTGGCCGGAATACGGCGAGATGATTGGCGGCTGGTTCGATCAGCATCCATGGGGAACCTTCAACGCGCCCATCATCAACGAGGCACCCGACTTTCCAGCCGTGCGCCACTTCCCGAAAGCCTTCGTAAAGTACGACGAGATCTATCAGCCGAAGGAATGGTCGCGGGATAAGGTCAATGTACTTTTGAGCCTTGATCCGTCAAAGCTCGACTATACCAACAACCCCCGCATCCACCGCGCCGATCATGATTTTCCCGTTGCCTGGAGCAAGATGTACGGCAAGGGCCGCGTCTTCTACTCGACGCTTGGCCATACGGAAGAGTCGTGGGAAGATCCCGACATCCGCACCATGTATTTTGAAGCTATCAAGTGGGCGCTCGGCATGACCGAGGGCAGCACCCTTACGCATGCACGGCCTGCTGCCCACTAGGGCGGGCTGAAGGAAACGAAGCAGAAGCACTCTATGAAGAAAATTGGTATGGGCCTGATTGGTCCGGGATTCGTGGCAGCGCACCACATCGACGCCGTACGCCGACTGGGGGACGTGGATGTCGTCGCTATCGCGGGATCATCTCAACAGTCGGCAGAGAAGAAGGCTGGCGAATACAAAGTGGATCGTGCGTATGGCGACTACCATGCCCTCATCGCTGATCCCGACATTCACGTCATCCACAACACCACGCCGAACTACCTTCACCTGCCGGTCACGCTCGCTATTCTCGCAGCCGGCAAGCATGTCATTTCAGACAAGCCGCTCGCGCTCAACCCTGCGGAAGGCAAAACTCTTCGCGACGCAGCACTGGCTGCGAAGGTAGTGCACGCCGTCACCTTCAACTACCGCGGGAATCCACTGGTGCAGCAGGCGCGCGGCATGATCGCCCGCGGCGAAGCAGGCGCGGTCAGCTTTGTCCACGGTTTCTACCTGCAGGACTGGATGAGCAATCCAGATGTTTACTCTTGGCGCTCCGACCCCGCAAAGGGTGGCAATAGTTCCGCGCTCGGCGACATTGGTTCGCACTGGTGCGACCTGGCCGAGCATGTCAGTGGTTTGAAGATTGCCTCTGTCCTCGCGGATCTGACGACCGTCATTCCCGTGCGCTATTCCGCAGGCTCGTCTGCCGAAGCTTTTTCGACGAAGACAGCGGGCGAGCGCGTCGCGACAAAAGTGCAGGCAGAAGATCTTGCGAGTGTTCTACTGCGTTTCGAAAATGGCGCCAAAGGCAGCTTTTCTGTTGGCCAGGTCCTGCCTGGCCACAAGAACGATCTTCAACTGGAAGTCAACGGCGCAACTGCCTCTTTGAAATGGAAGCAGGAGCAGCAGAACGAACTATGGATCGGCCGCCAGGACCAGACCAACCAGTTGCTCGCGAAAGATCCGGCGCTGGTTTCGACCGATGCCGCCCGCTACGTTCATCTGCCGGGCGGCCACCAGGAATCATGGGCCGACGCCTTCTGCAATGTCATTCGCGATGCTTATGAATGGGTGCACGCCGGCGGCGCGCCTGAGGCCAAGCCGGCGATGCTGCCGACTTTTGAGGATGGTTACAGATCCACCTGCCTTGTGGATGCCATGCTGCGCAGCCACGCGGCCGGCAGTGTCTGGCAGCCAGTCGAGCATGTGAGCCGTTAGAATTGTTGCGAGTAACTTTCGTCAGAACAGGGAAGCCAGGTTGCATGGAGCGAGTTATCAAGACCAGTACGTGGGCTAGGAGTTGGGTCACCGGGGGCGTTCTTACAGCCATTGGCGTTTTTACCTTTCACGTGGCGCCTGCTCATGCGCGGTCCACTCAGCAGACTGACATGGCTCCCGCAACTCAGAATGCCAATCAGAATGTTGACAAGATCGGCGCAGAGGTCTTCGCCGCGCGCTGCGCCATGTGTCACGGGGACCATCGCCAGGGAAACCCTCCGACATTTCCTTCACTCATTGGTGTCAAGCAGCGCAAGTCTGATGCCGAGATCACGACGCTGCTCCATAACGGCAAAGGTGTCATGCCGGCCTTCCCGACGCTAAAACCGGAGGAGATCGCTGGCCTGCTCCATTTCCTCGGCACTTCTCCCGCAGCGACTCAGCAGTCCGCGCCGCCGCCATCTGCCCAGGCCATGACCACGCCTCCGCCAGCCACTCCGGCAGGCGCTGAAGTGCACACTTCTGATCTCGCCGAAGCCGGCAAAGGCTTGTTCCAGCAGAATTGCGCCTTCTGCCACGGACGCGATGCGATGGGCGGTGAATCCGGCCCCGACCTTACGCGTTCGAAGCTGGTGAAAGAAGACGTCAATGGCGACAAGATCTCCCTGGTTGTTAGTCAGGGAAGGGCACCGAAGATGCCGGCCTTCAATTTCTCGGCAGCCGAAATGTCTCAGATCGTCGCCTATATCCATTCGCAGGCAGCCATGGCGGCAAAGACGAAAGGCGGCCGTCGCGGCGTAGATGTGGCTGATCTGCAGACCGGAAACGTGGAAGCAGGGAAGCAGTACTTCAACGGCGCGGGAGGCTGCTCCTCATGCCACTCGCCGACTGGCGACCTCTCCGGCATCGCGACACGCTACGAGGGCCTGCAACTCGAAGAGCGCATGCTTTATCCCAAAGAGGTGAAGGACAAGATCACTGTCACGCTGCCTTCGGGGAAGGTGCTTAACGGAATCGTTGCCTACCATGACGAGTTCACGATAGGCATGCGCGAAGACAATGGCACGTATCATTCGTGGCCCGTCAACAGTGTGAAATACAAGATCGATGCGCCGGAAGAAGCTCATGTCGAACTGTTCAGCAAATACACAGATGCCGACATTCATAACCTGATGGCGTACATACAGACGCTGCGCTAGAAGCGATGGCCAGATGCGCGGGCATGAGGACAT
Organism: Acidobacteriaceae bacterium; assembly: GCA_963692885.1. Classification (GTDB taxonomy): domain Bacteria; phylum Acidobacteriota; class Terriglobia; order Terriglobales; family Acidobacteriaceae. The sequence continues at coordinate 2,390,517 of OY843586.1, read as the reverse complement.
GGCTTGACCAAAAAGCTGCTGCATCAACTTGTATCCGCCAGCGCCGCTGCGCTCTCGATGCTGGCAGCGTGCACCATGCTCCACGGGCAGAATCTTTCTGATGCCCAGCTTCTTCATCCTTCGCCCGAAAGCTGGCCGACGTATCACGGCGATTACTCGGGTAAGCGGCATAGTCCACTCACGCAGATCACTCCGCAGAACGTGCACAATCTTACCCTCGCCTGGGCTTTTCAGACTGGCCAGGACGCTACCATCAAGTCTTCGCCGCTGGTTGTGGATGGCGTGCTCTACTTTACAGTTCCCGACAGGATCTGGGCCGTCGATGCCCGCTCCGGCCACATGCTCTGGCGCTACAACGTCCCCACTGCGAAAGGGCTGCACATCGGCCAGCGTGGTGTCGCCATGTACAAGGGCTGGCTCTACTACACCACTCCGGATGACCACCTGATCTCACTGAACGCGAGCGATGGCACGGTCCGCTGGGACAAGGTCGTCACTGATGTAAGTCTTGGGTACTGGATGTCGATGGCGCCGCTCGTGATGAAGAATCACGTCATCATCGGCGTCTCCGGAGACTTCGATAATCTCAGCGGCTTCCTGCGCTCGGTTGATCCGGAGACAGGTGAAACACAGTGGCAATGGGACAGTACACCGCCGCCGGGAACGCCGAACAAAACGACGGGCGGCATGACCTGGATGACCGGTACCTACGATCCCTCGCTGAATCTTCTTTACTGGGGCACCGGCAATCCTACGCCAGTACTGAACGGCACCACGCGCCCGGGAGACGATCCATGGTCATGCAGTATCGTCGCGCTCGATGTCGATACAGGAAACCTTGTGTGGGGGTTTCAACCCTCGCCACACGATACGCATGACTGGGATGCAGTCGAAACACCGGTACTGGTTGACGGTATCTTCCATGGGCATCCGCGCAAGATGCTCATGCAGACTTCGCGCAACGGCTATTTTTTCATTCTTGATCGAACCAATGGCAAGAGCCTGCTCACCACCACCTTCGGACCCACGAACTGGGCCACTGGCCTGGACGCCAAGGGGCAGCCGAAATCCAACCCGCAGAAAGAACCCGCACCCGATGGTCGCCTGATCGCTCCCGACGAAGGTGGACTGACAAATTATCGTTCGCCGAGCTTCGACCCTGAAAGTGGCCTGTTTATTGTCGACGCCAAACCGAGTTACAGCTTGTACTTCGCAAAGCCAGCCGATGGCACCTATGGCTGGGCTGGTGCGGACTACGGCCTGTGGGAGAAGGGCGTGATCGAAGCAATCGATTACAAAACCGGCAGGATTCGCTGGACCCACGAGATCGGTGATGGCAAGGTCGGTGCGGGTGCAGGCGTGCTCACCACCGCTTCCGGTGTGACGTTTACCGGAGATGCTTTCGGCAATGTGCTCGCGCTCGACACCAGCACCGGCAGGACGCTCTGGCACGCTGGCACTGGTTCGCCTATGGAAAGCTCGCCCGTCAGCTACGAACTCGATGGCAGACAGTACGCAGTCACCAGCAGCGGCGGCACGTTGTTTGCCTGGGCTCTCCCCGATAACCCACCTTCTCACTGAGTAGCTTTGCGTTGCGCTGCCGGGTTAACTACGAGAGCACTGCTCGCTCGCAAAATTGTTGATTCCGACTTCTCCCATAAAACATTCGATGGCAGGACTGCATCGCACTTTCTTGCATTGGTAGGTAGCACAAGTACCTTTGCCTGGTGCCGCACCGCCGACTTGTCGGGATGCGGTTAAGCCCGTCGATCTTCGCCTGTTACACAGACGAAATTTGCCGGGGGAAATCTGCAGCGTGTACGCGACAACGTCGTTCGCGCACAACGACTGGCCGGTAAATGTGAGCTGACAGTTATCGCTCATGTCAGAAAGCGGCAGCCGCTCATTCTCAGGAGGATCAGTTATGCGCTTCAAGAAATATCTCCATGGCCGCATCATGCCATTGGCCAATCCATTCAAGACAAATCTTCGTTACCACGTGGCCCTGTCCGCCATAGCCGTATCAGCCCTGGTGCCCGCTGCCCATGCGCAGTTCCGCGCTTCCATCCAGGGTACGGTCAGCGATGTCTCCGGCGCCGTCATTCCCGGCGCGACCGTCACTCTGACTGATCTCGGAACCGGCAAGGTTCTCACCAGTACCTCTGATGATCGTGGACTTTACAACTTCAACGGCTTGCCGCCGGATCAGTTCTCCATCGTGGCCGAAAAAACAGGATTTCAGAAGAAGGTACTTGACCACGTAGAACTGATTCCGGAGCAGGCAAATTCTGTGAACCTGCAGATGCAGCTCGGCGGCTCAAATACCACCGTGACCGTGGAGGGTGACGAGCAGCCTGCACTCGACACAGAAACAGCGTCGGTCAGCGGGACTATCAGCAGCAATGAAATACAGCATCTGCCTTCGTTTGGGCGAGACGTATTTCAACTAAGTCAACTTGCCCCAGGTTCTTTTGGTGACGGATCGCAGGGCTCAGGCGGCGGCACAAACAACCTGCCTGGTTCCCAGATAGGCGGCCCCTCTGCCACTGACGGCATTTTCAAAACCGAGAATGGTCCGCAGATCGTCGCGAACGGCGGCCAGAATAATGCGAACGGCGTCACCATCGATGGCATCAGCACCGCCAGCGCCGTCTGGGGCGGCACGACCATTATCACTCCATCTGAGGATTCGGTTGGCGATGTGAAGATCGTCTCGAACAGCTATGACGCAGAGAGCGGTCGCTTCAGTGGCGCGCAGATTCAGGTTACGTCCAAGGCCGGAACCAATGATGTACACGGCAGTCTGTTCTTCAAGGCAGACCGGCCCGGCCTCAACGCTTATCAGCGTTACAGCGGACCACCATCGGATCAACCCGGTACACCAGCCGAGCGCGGCCTGGTGCGGGATGAAAGCCGTTTCAACCAGTTTGGTGGCAGTATCGGCGGCCCCATCTGGAAGAATAAGGTTTTTGCTTTCTTCAATTATGAGACGCTGCGGAACAACACCTCCGCCACATCGCTTGGCTGGTATGACACCGCAGCATTCGACAAACAGGCGCCAGCCGGCAGCATCGCCGCAACCTTCCTTACTTTTCCCGGAGCCGGTGTTAGTTCCAGTGGATTGATTAATGCCAACTGCGCCACCATCGGCCTTACAGAAGGCACTAACTGCCGGACCATTCCCGGTCAGGGTCTGGATATTGGCTCGCCCCTCAAGACCGGACTACATACGCAGGATCTTGGATGGTCTGGAAGTGGTAATCCTGGGGTGGGCAGCGGATTAGATGGCATTCCGGATATCGCCGAGTACACCGCAGTTAATCCGACCAGCATCACCGAATCGCAATATAATGGCCGCCTTGACGCAGATGTTACAAGTCAAGACCGACTTACCTTTACTATCTACTGGGTTCCAGTTGACACGACTGATTACAACGGGCCCATCCGTGCGTATAACCTTTATCACCATTCAGCCATCAACGATGCATTTGCCGGTATATGGAATCACACTTTCTCGGGCAGCCTGCTGAACGAGGCGCGTGTGAATGCCGCCGGCTGGCGGTGGAATGAAGTAGCGACCAATCCACAGGAGCCATTCGGCCTGCCTACTGACTCCGTCACTACAATCGGCAACCTCAACGCCAGTTCTGACGCCACAACCTTCAATGACTTCGGCGCACCCGGTCCGAGTATCTACAATCAGTGGACCTATAGCTATCAGGATGTAGCTACGAAGGTATCCGGTCGACATACAATTAAATTTGGTGGTGGAGTCACACGCCTCTATTACCTGAATGAAAATCCATCCGCAGCGCGGCCAGCCTTCACTTTTTACAATGTGTGGGATTTCCTCAACGATGCGCCGGAAGCCGAAAGTGGCACCTTCGATCCGCTGACCGGCCTTCCGACAGCCAATCGTGAAGATATACGTTCAGATATCTACGGATTCTTCGTGCAGGACGACTTCAAGGTCAAGCCAAACCTAACCCTGAATCTGGGTCTGCGTTACTCATACTTTGGCCCCATATCATCGAAGCAGAACAACCTGAACGTAGTTCAACTCGGCACCGGCCTGGATACCTACACCGGTCTAAGTGTGCGTCGTGGCGGCGATCTCTACAACGCGCAGAAGGGGAACTTCGGGCCGCAGATAGGTTTCGCCTGGAGCCCCATGCGCGACCAGGGAAAACTTGTTCTTCGCGGCGGTTTTGGTTTGAACTATAACCAGGAAGAACTGGCAATCGCCACGAATGGTGGCAACAATCCTCCATCGATTGTTCAGCCCAACTTCAACAGTTCTTCACCGAAAGATATTAATCCGAACATCGTCTACCAGATTCCCAGTGATGTTCACTCGCTCTTCGGCTATCCGGCAAATCCACATACGATTGTTACTTTTAATGCTAATAATTTGCCAACCACTGGCACGCAGGCCGTTACCGGCTTTCCATCTTCGGTACCAACCGCCTACACCTACCATTACTCATTCGACTCTCAGTATGATCTTGGTCATCAATGGGTAGCGTCTCTTGGATATCAGGGCAGTCTTGGTCGTCACATCATTCATCAACTCAATTACAACGCACTCGCTGCGGCCACGGGCATTCCTCTCAATCCCACTGTAAACAGCATTGACTACTACAATAATGAGGGCCACTCAAGCTATAGCGCCCTGCTTGCTGGTGTAAAGCACCAGTTCTCGCATACGTTTCTACTCGATACGCAGTACACGTGGTCAAAGAGTATGGACGATGGCTCGCAGCCGTATTACGAAGACCCCTACCCTTACGATCCGCGACTAGCTTATGGCCGTTCCGACTACAACGTAGGCCAGGCTTTCAAGATCTACGGCCTGTGGCAGCCGGTGCTTTTTCGCGGTAATCACCTGCTCGAGAAGGTGGCTGGCGGCTGGTCCATCAGCGGCATCTTCAATGCACATAGCGGTTTTCCCTGGACGCCGACCTTCAGTAACATCACGGGGAGCGGAAATCTTTATTACCAGGGAAGTGGTTACACCACGCTGCGCCCGGGAGCCTACAAAGGCAACGCTGGCCACAGCGAGAGCAATGATGCATTCAAGACCGGCAACAATGTGCAGGGTGCCTTTAACAGCAATTTCCCACTGGGCGCTTTGAACTATTTCACAATTCCCACTTACACCCCGGCCACATCATTTCCTGCCACTTCTCCGCTTCCGCAGACACCAGGCATCGCGAGAAACTTCCTGAACGGTCCGGACTATCGGGACGTTGACGCCACCATCAGTAAAGCTTTTGGGATTCCGAAAGTGCGGGGACTCGGAGAAAACGCGAAGTTCGAGATCCGTGCTGATGCCTTCAACCTTTTCAACGAAGTCAATCTTAATGGCAGCACCATCTCGACGAACATCAGTACAGACGGCGTCACCAGCAATCCATCGTTCGGCCAGGCTCAGAGCGCACTCGGTTCCAGGACTCTGGACCTGCAGGCACGCTTTAGCTTTTAATCATCAACGACCAGGCGCAGCGGCTGAACATCGCCGCTGCGCTTGTTGACTAGAAGCCGTAGTTCTTTTTTCGAAGCTCATTCTTGTACCGGTCTCGCGCCTTCTTGGCGGCAAGCTCAGCGTCATGTACAGTAAAGCCGGCCGCATCCCATTTCTCCATCGCGACCATGGTGTGATCGTTTGTAGCAAGAGACTCTTCCGCGCGGATGGCTTCAACCCACTTGTTGACTGTGTCCTTATAACTCTTCAGCAATGCATCAAAATCCAGATCGCTCATAGTGGCCCCAGCCTAACGCAGCGGATTACTGGTCGGTAAGTCGAAACGAACTGTTCACAGTAATTTCACAAGCTAACCAGGATTAAACACGGACCAGCGTGGCCCTGTTTGGTGTCCATAGCAGTTTATAGCGAGGACCCTTGCGCACATTGGATACAATCGCCGGCCGGAAGCACGCGATACATGTACCGCCTGGCCTTCTGACGCTGGGATAGATCAGTCCCAGCGAGCCCGAGTCCAGCAATTGCTCCGCCAGTTTTTCTGATTCCACATAACTCGTCGCGCTCAGGCAGGCAAAAAATGAATTCTGAAATCCTGCTGAAGGGTCGGGCCCGGCAGATACGTCCGCGTGCAACCCGCCTGGCTCTTTTACGAACGACAATTCCTCGTCGTCCGGCTGCGCGTGCAACTGCCCCGACAGTGAGGCCTGCTCTGCCAGCTGCTCCGGCGTCCTTTTCAGAAGTGAGTCGACAGCAGCATCCCGAATATCGTGAAAGGTGGCAGTAAAGTCTGCAAGGTAATCGTCATAAACCACCTCCTCACGCTCCTGCCAGTCAATTTCCGCGTATTCGATCTGCTTGTGAAAGAGAACCTCGGCCTTCGAAGTAGCCAGTTCGAACGCTGCGTACCAGGCGCCGCGACGAGGCGAAGAAAAACGAGCTCCTAGCGGATTCGGGTGCGTAAAGGCTGCATTGATCACATGGGCCTGCGGAACGTTGTAAACCAGTTCACGCGCCGTAACATCGAGCGCTCGCCCTTCTTCCGCCAGTAGTCGCGCATTCGTTGCATTGTCCAGGGCGAAGATACTCTGCAGGTCATCTTCTGCACCTTTTTCAGCTATCAGTCGCGTCAGCACGGATTCATAGTTCTGACCATATTTCGCAGGTAGCAGCCGATGCGTATCGAAGCGTCGAAGAGATGTGAGAGGGGGAAGAGTCATAGCCGTAGTTCTCAATGTTAATTATGCCCCTGCTGGCGAATAAAAGGCGAATTGGCTATTATGGATTCCGCAGGCTGAAACGAAGGTGCGCAGAATATTAATCTTCGGCGTGCAGTATGAATGTCACGAGCAATGGAGACTCCCCCAATGACTGAGCATCCCAAGAAACATGCGCTTAAACATCATCCTTCTAAAGGTGGACAAAAGTCCGGCAGTACCGGCACAGGCGCTACGCCGGTATTTGCCCAGCCCGTGCCCAGTGCTGATCCCACCTCCTTCAAAGATCCTGTGACAGATCAGAATCTCAAGGAGGTAGCCAAGGTAGAAGCTGTGCCGCAACCCGCTGGCGGCGCAGTCGAACCTGTTCTGACGCTGAGCGAAACCCTGGGCAGTGAAGGACAGGCCATGACCGCCGCAATCCAGAAAGCAGGGCAGATCGTTTTCCATTCGGTCGGGGACACGGGCAGTGTCCAGGGACCCGCAACGCAGTCGCTTGTCGCAGACAAGATGACCGCCGACTTTACAGAAGAGAATGCCGCAGATGTCCCAGCCTTTTTCTACCATCTGGGCGATGTTGTCTATTACTTCGGAGAGGCGGCGTACTATTACGATCAGTTTTATGAACCATATCGCAACTATCCTGCGCCGATCGTAGCTATCCCCGGGAATCACGATGGAGTACTATCGCCATCTTCCACCGTCCCTACGCTCGATGCTTTCCTGCGGAACTTCTGCTCAGCGACTGCTACGCATTCGCCCGATGCCGCCGGTCTCTCCCGCACAGCAATGATTCAGCCTGGCGTCTACTTCACGTTTGACGCACCTTTCGTGCGCATTCTCGGCGTGTACAGTAATGTGCTTGAAGATCCCGGGGTGATTTCGAGCGAAGGCGGCACACGTCCGACTCTCGATGATCGCCAGCTCGATTATTTGACCGCTGCTCTTACACGCTGCAAAAACGAGAACTACACCGGCGCAGTCTTGATTGCCGTGCACCACCCGCCGTACACCGGCGGCGTCAACCATGGTGGAAGCCCGCGCATGGTACAGGACCTGGACACTGCCGCGACGCAGGCCGGCTTTTGGCCGCATGCAGTGCTGTCCGCTCACACGCATAACTATCAGAGATATACGCGGAGCGTAGCCGGCTACTCCATCCCCTATTTCGTTGCCGGCATGGGCGGTCATGATCTCGTCGTGATGCGTACGCTTGCTAGTGGCAACGCGTTGCGTACGCCGGCCGCGATCGACAGTTCACTGACCCTGGCAAGCTATGACGACACGCATTATGGCTACCTGCGCATCGTCGTCGACACGGAAACGATGACAATCGAATTTCATCCAGCCGCGGATGGATCAACTACCAAGACGCCCGATGACACGGTCACGATCAATCTCAAGACGAGAACGATCAGCTGATTGATTTATCCGAGATGGTCACGAGCTTGTCATCCGGCTGCGATGCAGGCTCAATCGAGACAAGCTCTCTGACCGGATCGTTCTCTTCCGAAACATGGAAGTGTTTGAAAATTGTCTGCGCAAGCTTGCGCGGTACCACGGCCGTCAGAGCTTCGAGTGACGCCTGCTGGATAGCTCTCTGCGAACCGAAGTGCTGCACCAGCCGGGTCCGGGTAAGTGCCCCGATTCCTGCTATCTCGAGCAGGTCAGAATGGCGGTCACGCATCTCACGCCGTTTGCGATGATAGCTGATGGCGAATCGATGCGATTCGTCACGCACCTTCTGCACCAGGTGCAGGACCGGCGATCGGCGCTCAAGCACAATCGGTTCATCCTCCTGGCCATACAGGTAAATAATCTCTTCGCGTTTCGCAATCGAGGCAATTGGCTGAGTTGTAATCCCGAGCGATTCCAGCGCCTCAGCTGCTGCATGCAATTGTCCCAGGCCGCCATCGATCAATATCAGCGATGGAAATGCCTTGTTCTCATCGACCAGGCGTTTGTAGCGCCTGGTGAGTACCTCGCGCATAGAAGCGAAATCATCGACGCCTGTCACTGTTTTGATCTGGAATTTGCGATAATCCGACTTCTTCATCGCACCGTCTTCCCACACCACCATCGAAGCCACAGTTTCAGCCCCTTGTATGTGCGAAATGTCGAAGCACTCAATCCGTCGCGGTATCTCGGAAAGCATCAATACATCCTGCAGTGTTTCCTGTATGGCCTTGATGGACGGCTGAAGTACGCGAAATCTCTGGTCATAGCTCTGTTTTGCATTCTGTGCGACAAGGTCGACCAGCGAACGTTTGTCGCCTCGCTGCGGTGCGGCAAGCTCGACCTTATGCTTGCTTCTCTCTGCAAGCAGGGTGCAGAGCGTCTCACGATCAGGAAAGTCGACAGGTACAAGAATGCTGCGCGGAACGTAGTTCTGATCGATATATAACTGCTTCAGAAGAGCTGAGAAGAATGCCGCCGGATCGAACTGGTCTGCGTTCGCGCTTACTGAGACCGCACCATCATCAGTAAGATCATCCAGCAGTATATTCGGCAGATCTTCCCAGAACATATTCCGCCGGTCAACAATCTTTCCACCCCGCATGTGGAAGAGGTCGACAGCCAGCATGCCATTTTCATAGTGGTATCCAAAGACATCGGCATCATCATTGTCGGCGCTCGCTATTCGCTGCTTCTCACCGAGCTGTTCAATCGTAATCAGCAGATCGCGATACTTTGCCGCCAGCTCAAACTGTTCTGACATCGCTGCCTCCGCCATGCGGATCTCGATGCTCCTGGCCAGTTCTGCCTGGCGTCCTTCCAGGAACAACTGGGCATCACGCACTGCTTCCCGGTATGCCTCCGTCGTCGTTAGATTCTCGACGCATGGGCCAAGGCAGCGCTTGATGTAGTACTGCAGGCAGGGACGGGCATGGTAGCGAGAGAGGTCAACTTTGCAGCTCGGAATCAAGAAGCTGCGGTGGATCAGCTCGACAATACGGTAGGCCAGGTTCCCCGGAAAATAGGGCCCGTAATAGGCGCCGCCGTCTTTGCGCAATTTCCGGGTTACAAATACCTTCGGATGACGATCGCCAACCGTCAGCTTGACGTAGGGATAAGTTTTGTCGTCTCGAAGAAGTATGTTGAAGCGAGGCTTGCGCTGCTTGATCAGGTTGTTTTCAAGGGCGAGTGCTTCGTGTTCGTTATCGACAAGGATGTACTCTATGTCGACTGCTTCGCGCATTAGCGAACCAGTTTTCGCGTTAGCTTGAGATGCGTCCAACAGATAGGAACGCGTCCGCGAGCGCAGGTTCTTTGCCTTGCCGACGTAGATTACTTCGCCCTCGGCGTTCTTGTAGAGGTACACTCCCGGACCGGAAGGAATCGTCCGAATTTTCTGCTCTAGATCCATTTTCCGTAAAGAATCTTCTCTTCCAAGTGTATCCCGTTGGGTATCTGTTCGCTTGCGGGGGAGAATGGCTGCTGCGATCGCGTAAAACGTACATGGTCGCGGTCGAGAGCAACTTCAGCTCCCGGAATACTGTCGCCGGGTGCCGCGCTGCTTTTCAGAAATCTTTTCTCCTTGCCTTGCATCTGAGAACAAAGATCAATAGCGTAGTGAGCGTAAGCGTTCCTATGCATGGTGCCCTGCAGCATTAAATGCGGGCGCCTCTTTTCCCGAAAGGAATGAATCTATATGTCCCGGATTGCCGGTATTGCTTCCAGAAAAAAAGCAGTTCTCAGCTGCGCCGCAGCTTCGATGTTTATAGTGCTCGGCAGCGGTTGTGCTACCAAGAATTATGTAAAAAGCCAGACCGCTCCGCTCGCGCAGAAGACGAACGAACTCGACGACCAGACGGCCACCAACAATCGCAATCTGCAGAATGCGAATGACTCTGCGGCCAGGGGTATAACACAGGCACAGCAGTCGGCCACTACCGCTACGCAGAATGCTCAGCAGGCGACGACCGCAGCTGGATCCGCGCAACAGACCGCGCAGGACGCTGTCAACCGCTCCGATTCTCTAGCCAGCGTTATTTCGAACCTGGATAACTACAAACAGATTGCCGATGCATCCGTCACCTTCGGATTCAACAAGGACTCGCTGACGAAGACCGACAAGGCGCAGCTTGACCAGTTCGCCTCGCAACTGGCCAACAGCAAGGGCTACATTCTTGAGGTTACCGGCGGAACAGACTCTGTCGGCTCCGCTGCGTACAACTATGACCTGAGCCAGCGACGCGCGCAGGCGGTCGTGCAGTACGTTGCCTCCAAGTACAACGTCCCGGCGCATAAGTTCTATCTCATTGGTATTGGGAAAGACCAGGAAGTGGCGCCGAACAATACTGCAGCGGGTCGCGCCAAGAATCGTCGCGTTGAAATTCAGCTGCTCTCGAATATGCAGCAGGGTTCAGGCTCGACTGTCTCCCAGTCCCAGCCACCCACGCAGTAGTTGGACGCCGCAAATCGAAAGGCCGGAGTTCGATGCTCCGGCCTTTTTAGGTCTGATCATCGCATTACATCGGCATGGACTTCGCATGTTCGCCGCGTACATCAGTCGCGGTGAACATGCTCAGGAAGGGCGCTCCGTTGGCAGCATCTTCCACTGCCTGCCGTCCCTTGGCCTCCTGGCGCTCCACCAGGCACACTACGCCGATCACGCGCATGCCGGCCTCCTTGGCGGCCTCGATCGCCGTGATGGTTGAGCCGCCCGTCGTACAGACGTCGTCGACAATCAGCACCGGCGCATCCTTCTCAAAAAATCCTTCAATCCGCCGGCCTGTTCCATGGGCCTTCTCTGCCTTGCGTACCAGGAAGCCGTGAATCAGGCGGGCCTCCGGGGTCTTCAGCGCGTGGTATGCACTTGCAGTGGCCACGTTTGAGACGATCGGATCAGCCCCCATTGTGAGTCCGCCGACTGCGTGCGGGTGCAGGTGATGCTTGGCTAGTAAGTCGAGAATAGCGAGGCCAGTCAAGCGTCCCCCCTCGGCGTGCAGCGTCGTGGTTCGGCAGTCAATGTAGTAGTCGCTCGTGCCACCGGAGGACAGCGTGAAATTGCCCAGCTTGAAAGAAATGCGGGCAAGCAGGGAGAGCAGAGCCGAGCGGGGATCAGGTGCGTTCATGCCTATAGTCTCCGGCAGTGAAGGTCCGGACGCAAGCACATCGCCCTTAGGATGGGCCTTACACAAACAACAGCACGAGGGGAATCACGATACCGGCGAGCAGCAGGCCGAGGATAAGTCCAGCCTTGCGTTTATAGAGAAACGTCATGTAAATGCCTGTCACGGTCGAAGTGGTCAGCCCGAGACTGACCAATAGAAAGAAAATCTTCAAAGGCAGCGGATGTCTCAACGAAGTCGCAGGAACCGGCGGCGGTGATGCCGGCGCCCGGCCTGAGGCGCCCTGGGCAGCGCGGTCTGCATCGCCGCTGCCATTTTTTGCTGCTCTTTTCACATCACCTGGGAAGCCTCCCGGCGCTGGTCTGCGTGCCGGCAGAATCGCCGTCTGCTTCTTGTGTATCTGTCCCAGCACGACCGCCCATCGCGGCGCTTTATAGCTTCCTTCGCGACTGTTTTCGTGCAGTCCAAACGTCTGCAGCGCACCGGTGAATGCAAAAAAAATCAATGCCGGCGCAATCAGGACACCTACGTACAGGTGGATCGCGCGTAAGTTGCGGAACAAAGCAGCCGTTGAGCTCATGCCGACGATTCTATATGCGGGGATCAATCTTCCATGCCATCGCGCAGATGACGATTGCGTCACGAGTAGTGCCTGAAACTCTGAGGCCTGGAATCCCATCTGAACACCTAGTGGAGGGAACAATGGAGTATGTGAATTTAGGATCGACTGGCACCAAGGTGTCGCGTATCTGCCTGGGCACCATGACGTACGGTTCTAAGAAGTGGCGTGAATGGATATTGGAAGAAGAAGAATCCAAACCCTTCTTCAAACGTGCTATCGAGGCCGGCATCAACTTCTTTGATACAGCCGATGTGTATTCGCTCGGCGTCAGTGAAGAAGTGACAGGCCGGGCGCTGAAAGAGTTTGGTGGTGGCCGCGACAAGCTTGTGATCGCGACCAAAGTTTTCAACCCCATGAGCGATGACCCGAACGACAAGGGCCTTTCTCGTAAACATATCCTCGACGCGGTTGATAAAAGCCTGCGCCGGCTCGGGACGGATTACATCGACCTGTACCAGATCCACCGTTTCGATCCGGAGACGCCGATCGAGGAGACACTGGAAGCATTGGACCAGGTCGTTCGTTCCGGAAAAGCGCGGTACATAGGCGCGTCATCGATGTTTGCATGGCAGTTTCTGAAGATGCTGAATTTCTCTGAGCAAAATGGCCTGGCGCGTTTTGTGACGATGCAGAACCACTACAACCTGGTTTATCGAGAAGAGGAGCGCGAGATGATTCCGCTCTGTCTTGACCAGGAGATCGGGCTGATCCCGTGGAGTCCGCTGGCACGAGGCTTTCTGGCAGGGAACCGCAAGCGCGGCGAGGGCAGAGGCCAAACGACACGCGCCAAAACAGATGACTTTGCACAGGGGCTCTACTACAAAGACTCCGATTACACTGTCGTCGATCGGCTGACTGAGGTGGCAAAGCAGCGCGGCGTCAGCAACTCGCAGATCGCGCTTGCCTGGATACTGAGCAAACCAGGCGTAACGTCACCGATCATTGGCGCCAGCAAGATGCCTCATCTGGATGAGGCTCTGAAGGCCCTGGAGATCAAACTGACGCCCGAAGAACTGAAGTCACTCGAAGAGCCCTACGAACCGCGCCCGATCCTCGGCCACAGCTGAGAATGGAGCGCTGCAAAGCAGGATGAAAACGCAGATCCCTCCACTTCGGTCGGGATGACAGGCAACTGCCGACGGCAAGACAAAAGGATGTAGCCGACGCCTTGCAAAAAAACTCAGGGACGGGATGACAAAGGACGCAACCGGGCGAATACAACGAAGGCTGCTGCTTATGCCTTTGTGACTAAGGAAAGCGCTACTGGCTAAGCTTCTCCAGATGACGGAATCCGCCCGTCGCGAAGAACAGTAATGCGAAGATGGTCCCGTTGTAGCAGGCGTGGACCATCGCGCTTGCTGCCAGCGAATGGAAACGCAATCGGACAGCGCAGAGTACCAGGCTCACACAGAACAGCACGCCAAGCGGCGCATAGGCGTGTGCCAGCTGGTCCGCATGCAGCAGCGCAAAGGTGATGCTTGTGAGAGTCGAACCGAACACGATAGCGCCTGCACTCCAGGCCGGGTCAGCCAGCGGCGCGTAGTCGTTGATTGGCATTGTCACAATCGATTGCTGTTCTGCCGCAGCGGTTTTTGAAAGCCTGGCCACCAGCCAGTCCCACGAAGTGGCGAGCGCCGGCAACAGGAATCCACGAAACGCAAGCTCTTCAAACACCGGCGCCACGAAGATGCCGAAGATTGCCACAATCCAGACATCCAGCTGCTTATGAAAGAACTCATCAATCGGCAATTCTTTCGGAATAGGCAGAAAATTCGATAATACCAGGACGACGACACTGACGACCACGCCCGCGCCAATCAGCCACCATCGATAGCGCCGCGCCTGCTCGATGTTCCAGTGCACACCCTCTGCAAACGGCCTTTGCCACCACTTTGCAAAGATGGCAACCACGACCAGCCCGCCGATGACGTACGAGAAGAAAGATGCCGGCACCAGGAGTCGCGGCTCTTTCAATACCTGTAGGTATGTCTCATGGGGAAACCAGTGCAGGCCCAGTGCAAGGCCCAGTGCGAGGGTTTGCACCAGCATGAGCGCGACACCGAACACCGCGAGAAACACTAAAGCATGGCCAAGGTTCGGGAGCGGCGAAGGACGTGCCGTCGCCAGGCTTCCTGGCTCTGCAGCAGAGATCAGCGACGGGAATGCTGCTTCCGGCAGCTTCGTCTGCAATTCGACTCGCGAATCTAGTTCCGGATCAATCGACATGGTGATGGCTGGGCTGATTCTATCGTTAAGAGCTGAAGCATCGTTAGCAAGTGCCGACAAGCTGCGCCGACAAAGCCATGCCGGCAAGAAGTGCCAACGAACCGGAAGCCCGGACGCCTAAGCCGTGAGCTTCCGTCCCCGGCGCTTGACCGGCGCAGCTGCGGCTTCCTCCTCGACCCCGGGATAATGTCTCCTCAGGAACTCGCCTGTATAGGACCCGGGTGTCGCCGCCACCATCGCGGGCGTGCCTTCCGCCACGATCATGCCGCCATCCTCGCCGCCCTCCGGACCCAGGTCGATGATCCAGTCTGCATTGCGAATCACATCAAGATTATGCTCGATGATAATGACCGTGTTGCCAAGGTCTGCCAACCGATGCAGTACTTCGAGCAGCTTGCGCACATCATCGAAATGCAGCCCGGTCGTCGGCTCATCCAGCAGGTAAAGCGTCTTGCCCGTCTGCCGCTTCGACAGCTCTTTCGCCAGCTTCATTCTCTGCGCTTCGCCGCCGGACAGCGTAGTCGCCGATTGACCGAGATGGATGTATCCCAGGCCCACATCCACCAGTGTCTGCAGCTTCTGCTTCACCGTCGGAATGGCATTCAGGACCGGCAGCGCATCCTCGATTGACAGGTCAAGAATGTCGGCAATCGAGTAGCCATTAAACTTAACCGCGAGCGTCTCCTGGTTGTAACGGCGTCCGTTACATACATCGCAAAGCACGTACACATCCGGCAGAAAGTTCATCTCGATACGCTTCTGGCCGTCACCCTGGCAGGCCTCGCAGCGTCCGCCGCTCACGTTGAACGAAAACCGCCCCGGCTTGTAGCCGCGTTCACGCGATTCGGGCAGGATCGCAAAAATATCCCGTATCGCGGAAAACACGCCAGTATAGGTCGCGGGGTTCGAGCGCGGCGTCCGACCGATCGGCGCCTGGTCGATGCGGATAGCTTTATCGATCTGGTGGACGCCGAGGATCTTCGCGTGTTCGCCCGGTACCTCACGTGATCGATACAGTTCGCGGGCCAGTGCGCGGTACAGAATGTCATTTACCAGCGTGCTCTTGCCCGAACCGGAGACGCCGGTCACGACCGTCATGACATTCAGCGGAAAATGCGCCGTCACTTCCCGCAGATTATGCGAACGCGCGCCCTCGACCGTGATCCATCCACCGGTCTTTTCGACAGGCCGCCCCAGGTCAGCCAGTTTCAGCCTCTCGAACTTCTTTTCCGGCGCCTTCGCATTTGCATCCCTCGGACTCACCGCCCTCGGCTGCTCGCGATGCAGCACCGTGGTCGCGCCGGAAAGGTACCGCCCGGTCAGCGAAGCGGGCGAATCCATGATCTGCTGAGGTGTCCCTTCGGCAACTACGTAGCCGCCCAGTTTGCCCGCGCCAGGGCCCAGGTCAAGAACGTAATCGGCTTTGCGGATCGTGTCTTCGTCGTGCTCGACCACCAGCACTGTGTTTCCGAGATCGCGCAGCGATTCGAGGGCCTGGATCAGCCGGATATTGTCACGCTGATGCAGGCCGATCGATGGCTCGTCCAGCACGTAAAGCACGCCGCGCAGACGCGAGCCAATCTGCGTCGCCAGTCGGATCCTCTGGCCCTCACCGCCGGACAGTGTCGCCGCATTGCGATCGAGCGAAAGATAATTCAGCCCGACGGCGACCAGGAACTCCAGCCGTTCGACAATCTCCCGGCGCAGCCTTTCGGCAATCAGCGTTTCGCGCTGGTTAAATGTCAGATCGCGCGCCGCATCGAGCGCCCGGCGCAGGGGCAGGGCAGTGAACTCTGCAATATTCCGGCTGCCGACTTTCACAGCCAGCGACTCCGGCCGCAGCCGTCGTCCATGGCACACCGGGCAGGTCGCCGCTGACATGTAGTTCAACAGCCAATCGCGGTAGGTCTCGGACTTCGATTCTTCGAGCGACTCCCGCAGCCACGCGAATACACCGTGAAAGCCGGTGCGGGGCGATTCGCCCGCACTCGGCCCATACAACAGCAATTTCTGCTGTTTTTCGGGCAGTTCCTCAAAAGGCTTCTTGATCGGAATCTTGTAGCGGTCTGCCGCAAGTTGTACCAGCTTCGCCAGGTACTGTGACCCCGAACCAGGCCCGAGCGCCCCGTCCAGTAGCGGCTTGGTCCAGTCTGTTACCACCTTTGAAGGGTCAAAGTCGTAAATGCTGCCTAACCCATGACACTCAGGGCATGCGCCATAAGTGCTATTGAAGGAAAAGCTGCGAGGCTCCAACTTAG
Organism: Acidobacteriaceae bacterium; assembly: GCA_963692885.1. Taxonomy (GTDB): domain Bacteria; phylum Acidobacteriota; class Terriglobia; order Terriglobales; family Acidobacteriaceae. The sequence continues at coordinate 2,373,637 of OY843586.1, read as the reverse complement.
GTACATCAAGCCCGCAATCGGGGCACGCCATTGACGAGGAGTACAACTGCTCCGATCCCCCGGCAATGGCAACAATTACGAGGCCGTTCGCCATCTGCAGTGACTTTGCAATGGAGGCCTCAAGACGTTTTGTACTGGTAGTGCCGTCCGGACCAGGTTTCAGTACGATCCGGTCGACTACTGCTTCAATGGTGTGGTTTTTGCGGCGTTCCAGTGAGATGGGTTCCGCCAGGTCGCGGAGTTCGCCGTCAATACGGGCCCTGAAGCCCTGACCGTCGAGTTCATCGAGCAGATCCTTGAACTCGCCTTTCCGTCCACGTACGACGGGAGCGTATACCGTAACGCGGTCGCCCGGTCCGGATCGAAGCACGTCCGCAAGGACACGCTCCACGATCTGTTCCGGGCTTTGCCGCGAGATCGACTGGCCACACTGTGGACAGTGCGGAGTACCGACGGATGCGTACAGCAGGCGCAGGTAGTCATAGATTTCGGTAATTGTGCCGACCGTCGAACGTGGACTGCGGCTGGTGGTTTTCTGCTCGATGGAGATGGCGGGACTAAGGCCTTCGATCGAGTCAACGTCAGGCCGCTCGATCTGATCGAGAAACTGGCGTGCGTACGATGACAGCGTTTCGACGTAGCGGCGCTGTCCCTCGGCATAAATAGTGTCGAAGGCCAGCGAAGATTTACCGGAGCCCGACAGGCCTGTAACCACGGTAAGTGTATTGCGCGGGATCGAGACACTGATGTCCCGCAGATTATGCTGCCGGGCACCGCGAACCGTGATGTGTGTAAGAGACATAGAGATTTATTTGAACGTGCGGTGAAATTAGCAGGCTGGTAATGGGTGAAGACAGAAACGCAGGCAACCGGAAGATTAGAAATCTGAAGTCTTATGCAGCATTGAACGGAAAAACGCTTGCTTCGATAACCAATGCGCCTCTAGGTATCTTAGTAGGCAATAAAATGCAGGGTCAATGCAGACGGAAAATCTGCGAGACTGGCATCGGAACCGGTAGAGATGATTGTGCACAGCAGCAACAGTAGTAAACCTTTGGGGATGGTCACATGGATAGCGCGTTGAATTCTTTGATGTTGGTGTGTGCGGTGATTGCAGCTACTGCCGCTGGTGTACTGCTCGGTTATGCGACTTGCAAGGGATTATTCAGCCTCTTTACAGCTCACGCACGGTCGATCAGTGCTGCCCGTGCCTCCGCGAAAGCCGAAGTCCAGACTGTCAGCGCCTGACCAAAGCCGCCCGTTTTGCGTGGGGCTGTACTTAAAGCCTCTTTCTCTCTGAACAAAGCCCGCTAAATTATTGAGGTTGATTCTGCTGCTGCATCTGCTGCTGACGTAACTGTTGCAGCATATCCTGCGGATTGCGCTGCCCACCTGGTCCCTGTCCTGTAAATGGCCTGCCCGGAGGCGGCATTGCCTGCGGCGGGTCTTCCTGGGGAACCTCTGCAGAGTCGTCATCAGACGACGGCGGCGGTTGTGGAGCTGTTGCCGCCGGGGCGGAATTGGACTTCGTGGACAAGAGCAGTTGTCGAGGAGCCCCGTTGTCGAGTGACCCCACCATGATCATGTTGTAACTGGTGCCATTTAGCAACGCAGTGAGCACGTCGCGCGGGGCGCCCGGCCCAAAGCTTCCAAATACCCGCTCATCACCAGACATGCCTTCAACATGCATGCCTGTCTGCTCGGCAATGCGCTGCAGGATCTGCGTCAGGCTCGCGTTTGATGCTTTCACGGACAGATTGTCCGGCGATGACTTGATATCGGCCTGACTGGGCGGCTGTTGGATCAGGGGCGTTGGAAATGCCTCTGCCGCCGGCACGGCTGATGCGGGGGCGGTCAATGGTGCCGTTGCAGAAGGTTTCGATTGGGGCGCGGTTGCTGCACTGCGTGGCAGCGTCTGTCCGTTTGTGACCAGCACAGGGCAGGCCAGCAGGGAGCACACCAGCAGTGCGCGTACGGATGTCATCCATTTTGTATCTGTACACAGGCTTGTACGCGTGCGCAGGGTATCGAAGGTAAACAACGTGTGCTCCTTCCGCCGGCAGACGGTCCGGTTACGGCGCCAGTCAGGATCACCCGGAGCGATGCGCGTCCAGCCAGCACATACAGTATACCGGCCATCGGAACGCCTGGCTCTGCCACTTGAAGCCGCGCCATTCCTGTTGTGTCGGAATGGGCTTTGCACATTCATCTTCATTCGTGGTGAACTGTAGCGGTCACGATGGATTTTACAAGCAGAACTCTCTTTCCCGCCTCAGTGTCCGCGCGCAGCCTGCTTACCACGGCAGCGGCCCTTTGCCTTGCCTGCGCCAGCCAGGCCCACGCGGTTTCCTGCACCACCCAGGCGGAGATGAAGGAGCCCGCGCGAACGGCCATCATGACGGCCGTCCGCTCCATCGCTCAAAAAACACAGGCTAATGATGTAAACGGTGTAAAAGCCGCGACAATCGCTTCCGTCGCCGGCAACTTCGGCGGGATTGCGAACGCCATCCAGAATCTTGCACCTCTCCTTACAGGTGCTGCCCTGAATGTCGCCTCAGTTTACGACCTGAATGCAAGCGACGCTCCAGCCGGACAGGAGGAAGTCCAGTTCTTCTGTGGAGTTGCAGCCAATGCTGCACACGTTACTTTCAATATTCCGCAGTTGCCGCCGGGGCATTATGCCTTCGCCACGGTGGAAGCCACTGGCGTTAAAAGCCCGCAGCGAATCGCCATGCTGCTGCAGCAGGGCGGGTCGTCTTCCGGGACCTGGCTGCTCGCCGGCTTCTTCCCGCGTCCACTTCTTGCCGCCGGACATGATGGCGTCTGGTACTGGGAGCGGGCACGAACGTACGCCAAGGCGAACCAGCCCTGGAACGCCTACTTCTACTACCAGACGGCCGCTTACCTGCTGGTGCCGGCCGATTTCGTCTCCAGCGCCAACCTCGAAAAACTGATCCAGGAGCAGACCACAGCCACGCCGCCCGGTCTGCCAGGAGTGCAGCCGATGATGGTCAGCGCTCAGGGCACTCAGTTCTCCATAACTGATCTGCACACAGATGCATCGTTCGGTGGCCTGGACATGGTCATTGGCTACAAAACGAATGACGTCAGCGACTCTGCCGCAACCCGTACCAGAACAGTCGCTCTGATGAAGGCTCTGCTCGTGCAGCATCCCGAGTGGAAAGAAGCCTTTCACGGTCTCTGGGTCTTCGCCAACGCTCCTGGCCAGCATCCCTTTGCCCTCGAACTGCCGATGGCGGAGATCGCCAGCCAACCCTAAAGTTGCGTCCACCTGACTTTCGTCATAATCAGTAGGAGCGGTGCCAAGCCGACTGACGTTATAGTTTCAAAGCTGAAAGGAAACCACGTTCCGGCGGCCGACCTGGAAGAATCCAGTACGGCCATGCCGCCGCGGTAGGTCGAGATGGAAAAGACGTTGTCACAGGTATTACGGGATCGGCGAGCCACGCCTAGTTTTGATGGCAGCCCTATCCATGATGCCGATCTGGAGCAGATCCTGTCGGCCGGCATCCAGGCCCCCAGTGCCTACAATCTGCAGCCCTGGCGTTTTGTTGTGGTGCGCAGCGATGAAGGCAAACGCCGCCTTCGCGCTGCCTGCTACAACCAGGCCAAGGTGGAAGAGGCCTCTGTCGTTATTGTTGCGTGCGGCGACGCAGATGGCTGGCGCAATGGCGACCTGGATGAGATGCTCCGCCTGGGTCGCGAGGGTGGCATGAGCGAAAGCTACGCCGAACAGGCAAAGGCGACCATTCCCAACTACCTTGCCAACCACACCAATATGCCCATGTGGCTGAATCGGCAGGTCATGTTTGCTTTCACTCACATGTTACTGATGGCTGAGAGTCTGGATTTCGACACGGCACCAATGGAAGGATTTGAAGAACAAAAGATTAAAGAATCATTAAAACTTCCGATAAGCTATTCAGTAGTCGCTTTGCTGGCCATCGGCAAACTGAAGGGCTCCGACAAATATCGGGGTGGCCGCTTCAGCATGGCTCGCACTGTTTTTGACGAGGAATACAAAAAGCCCTTCCGCTTTTAAGCAGCTTTCAGCTCAAAGGAATGGGGCGCGGCTCGGGTCGCGCCTCAACTGTTTGTGCAGCGTGATCCGTACCAGTGGGAGGGAGGATCCATGGGCCAGGAGTATCCCGCACAGCCCATACCGGCAGTAGCGGGCGTCGTTATTCGTGGTCATGCCGACGGTCAGAAGGCGGTCCTGCTGGTTCGCCGGGCCAACCCGCCTTCGAAGGGCGAATGGTCGCTTCCCGGCGGTGTTCTTGAACTGGGCGAGACGCTCGAAGCAGGCGTGACCCGCGAAGTACTGGAAGAAACCGGCATCAGGGTTGCGCCGGTAAGTGTGCTGGAAGTGCTCGATCACATTGTCTATGACGAAGTGCTCCCGGACGACGTAGAAGGCGACGAGTTTCGAAAACGCGTGCGCTTCCACTATGTGCTCATTGACTTTCTTTGCCTACCTGACGAGGGAACAGCGGCTGGCGCAAGCGATGCACTTGAGGCACGTTGGGTGCTGCAACAGGATCTCGGTATGTTCGGCCTCACCTCGCGAACGCTGAGCGTGATCCACAAAGGATTCGCTTCGTCTCCGCGAGGAGGATGAAGAAAGTTTAACCAGCCGTAATGGTATCTCGTATCAACCATGCATTCATCATGGCGGCCACAGCATCTGGGATTTATACGTAGAACGGATAAGAAGAAATGGCGACATCGCAAGGGGCGTTTCCACAACCGGAACTCGCCAAGAACGGATTTGTTTTCGAGACACGGCTGAAGGCCTGGCTGGCCGCCTGTGCCGCCTTGCTGATGGCTCTTGGGATTACGCTCTACTACCGGCCTTTCGCTCTGCTCGACCGCGTTACCGAAGCACGGTTGTTCGCGAATGGCATGCAGAACCAGGACGTCGTGATCGACGGCCACCGCATACATTACCTGGTCGGTGGCACCGGCCAGCCCATCGTGCTGGTCCACGGGTTGGGCAGCCGCGCGTCAGACTGGGTCGGACTCATTGGGCCGCTGGTTCGCAGCGGCCATCGGGTCTACGCTATTGACCTGCTGGGCTACGGCGATTCAGAGCGTCCAGCCAGTGCGCACTACTCCATCGCAGAAGAAGCCCACGTGGTTGAAGGCTTTCTGCAGGCTCAGAATCTCCAGCATACCGATCTTGCCGGATGGTCCATGGGCGGCTGGATCTCGATGGTGGTCGCAACCGATATGCCGCAGCGCGTAAGTCGCCTGGTGCTCCTCGACAGCGCGGGACTTCGTTTTCAGCCGAGCTTTGATCCGATCCTTTTCACGCCATCTGACATGGCACAGATCCGTGCACTCGAACGTCTGCTTTCACCAAGCGCGCCGCTCATGCCCGATTTCCTGGCCCGCGCCTTCCTGGTGCGTGCTCAGCCCGAGGCCTGGGTCATCCGCCGCTCCGTTGACGCCATGCTGACCGGCCAGAACCTGCTGGATAACAAGTTGAAGCAACTCACCATGCCCGTCCTGATCGTCTGGGGCAAAGAAGACAATCTGACGCCGCTCTCGATGGCGTACACAATTCACGCCGGTGTCCCCAACTCGCAGCTGGAAGTCTTCGACGGCTGCGGCCATCTCGCCCCCGGCCTGTGCGCCAGCAGGATCGCTCCTGACATGGTTTCATTTCTGGATAAATCAGGTGGATGGCGCGACAGCCCGCAGGAGAGCGCTTCAGTCCAGTCGCCGCAGGTCAGTCGTTCCTCCACATCAGGTTTCTGGGGGCTGTTCAGCTTTGCGAAAGTAAAACGCACGCGCACAGAGGCGACAGCACCAGCCTCTAAACCTGCAGGGAGCCACTAGGCAGTCGCTCTAACCCTTCCACACATACGCCCCGGCCTGCTGCAATCCCAGCATTGCCAGCACGCGGAAGACGAACTCCCGGGCCATCTCGTCCGAAGTTGTCGGCCGGTTGTAGAACGCGGGAATGACCGGAAAAATCACTGCACCCGCGTCCGCCGCAAGCTGCATATTGCGTAGATGGATCTTGTTGAATGGTGTTTCGCGGACACAAAGAATCAGCGGTCTCTGCTCCTTGAGCGAGACGTCCGCTGCCCGCTCGATCAGGTTTGAAGCCAGGCCATGCGCAATGCCGGCAAGTGTGCCCATACTGCACGGCATTACCACCATTGCATCCGACGGATAGCTGCCACTCGCTATGTTTGCCCCAATGTCGGCTTCAGAAAGCTGCCTGATCTTCGCCGAAGGTTTGCCGAGTAACTTTTCGACCAGCCCGTTGCGCCCGCTCAATTGAAGCTCTTCTGCAAGCACACGAAGCGAATTGTCGGATGCCACGAAATTCACTGTGCCGACACGCTCGTCCTGTTCAAGTGCCCTCAGCAGTTCGCGGCCAAACACTGCCCCACTCGCGCCCGTAAACGCGACCGTGATATTTCGCAGACCATTCTCAGCCACCGGCTGCTCGCGGCACCGCGGCACGTGAAGCCGGAACATGGTGGCCGATCACGCGATCGAAAATGGCATCGACATTCGACAGCTGGCGATGCAGATCGAACGTCTTCGCGAGTCTTTCCGGGGACAGGCGACTACTGATCGCCGGGTCCTTTGCCACTTCATCGCGGAAGACGAGGTCATCTCGCCACGCGGTCATCGCATGCGATTGCACCAGGCGGTAAGCCTCTTCGCGCGACATACCCGACTCGGCGAGGTCAAGCAGCAGCTGGCCAGAGAAGATCAGCCCGCCTGTACTCTCGAGGTTCCTGATCATGCGCTGCGGATAAACCAGCAGTTTATCCAGCAGGGAGGTTGTCTTCGCCAGCAGGTAATCCGTCAATATGGTCGAGTCAGGAAAGATCACGCGCTCGACCGACGAATGAGAAATATCCCGCTCGTGCCATAACGCGATGTTTTCATAGGCCGCCTGGGCATTGGCCCGCACAACGCGCGCCAGTCCGGAGATCTGCTCGCTGATGATCGGGTTCTTTTTGTGCGGCATCGCCGACGAACCCTTCTGCTTCTCCGAAAAATACTCCTGCGCCTCGCGCACTTCTGTCCGCTGCAGGTGGCGGATCTCGGTCGCAATTTTATCGAGCGTCGAGGTCAGGATCGCCAGCGTGGAAATATAGTGCGCATGCCGATCACGCTGGATGACCTGCGTCGCTACAGGTGCCGGCAGCAGCCCCAGCTTTGCGCAGATGCGTTCTTCATGCTCCGGCTTCAGGTGTCCGAAGGTACCGACCGCGCCTGACAGTTTGCCGATGCGCATATCCTCAGCCGCCGCGTCGAAGCGGAACAGGTTGCGCTGCATCTCGGCATACCAGTTCAGAAATTTCAGGCCAAAGGTTGTCGGCTCGGCATGAATACCATGTGTGCGCCCGATCGTCGGCGTCTGCTTGAACTCGAGCGCGCGCCTGAGCAACACAGCTGACAGATCCTCAATGCCCCTGCGGATGATGACCGAAGCTGCCTTGATCTGCAGCGCCTGTGCCGTATCGACGACATCATTCGAGGTGAGGCCGTAGTGAAACCAACGTGACTCCGGACCGACCTTTTCCGCCACTGCTGTCGTGAAGGCGATGACGTCGTGCTTCACCTCGGCTTCAATCTCTTCGATCCGCTTCAGATCAAAGCCGCCTTTTTCGCGGATCGCCTTCGCTGCCTCGACGGGAACAATCCCGTCTTCGGCAAGTGTCTCGGATGCGGCAGTCTCGACCGCCAGCCACGAGCGATACTTGTTCTCGTCACTCCAGATGCGACCCATCTCCGGCCGCGTGTAGCGCGCTATCAAATTCTTGCCTCCACCAGCTTTATCGCAGACTTCCATTCTAAGCTGCGCATCAGAGAAAGAGTCAGACCGAACAAGGAGAACTATGAGCACACAGCAGGATTTATCAGATGGCAAGGTAGTACCCGGCGGAGAACTCGTCACCATCGAGCGTTATCAGGACACACTGGAAGCAGAACTCGCTAAGGGTCGTCTCGACTCAGCCGGCATCACCAGTTTTCTGAACGGCGAAGAAGCCGGCCACCTCTACGGTACTGGCATGGGCATGCTGCAGCTACAGGTCGCGGCGGAAGATGAGACTGATGCCCGCGCCATCATGAACGATCCCGGCCCAGCGGACGGCGATGTGACCTCGGTAGCCTAGCCGCATCGCAGGGCTCTGAAATACCTCGATATAGAAGCGTCATTCTGAGCGAAGCGCAGCGAGTCGAAGAACCTTCGTTTCGCTCCTCGCTCGCAGCAGACAAATTCACATTCGCCAACGGCGACCGGAGCGTCCGGGGGAAAGAATCCAGAATTGTCATCCGCAACCGGAGCGTCCGGGGGAAAGAATCCAGAATTGTCATCCGCAACCGGAGCGGAGGATTCTGGATCTCCCTGATCCCGCGTTTCCCTATAACCGCAGAATCCAACAGTTGAACCAGCTACGCGCGTTTATGCGCCCCGACCTGCAGCAGAGCACTCATCTCCTCGAACAGGAAACCCTGGCCCGGTCGATACGGCTGCACCCACTTTCCGTCGATCACAAATTGGGGGATTGCCCGCTTACCGACGTTCTCGATGACTTCATCGGAGGCGCCCGGCGTCTCCTCTATGTCAATCTCGGTGTACGGGATCTCGTGCTCCTGCAGGAAGCGTTTAGCAGTGCGGCAATCGCGGCACCACGAGGCGGTATAGACGACCAGTTTCATCCGCAGATGATACCGCGCGCTTGATACGCTCGTACAGTCGCCCTCTCAAAAACTCAACGCCGCGAACGAAAGAACGCCTGCAGGATCGCCGCACTCTCCTCCGCCAGGATGCCTCCCGTCAACTCCACCTGGTGGTTCAGCCGCGGATGATTCAGCACGGAAAGTACTGACCCCGCTGCCCCGGCCTTGGGGTCAGACGCTGCAAACACCAGCCGCGAGATCCGAGCATGCAGCATGGCGCCCGCGCACATGGAGCACGGCTCAAGCGTCGAATACAGCGTACAACCCACCAGTCGATAGTTATCGATCGCGGCCGCGGCGGCTCGAAGTGCGACGACTTCAGCATGGGCCGTCAGATCATTCGTCCGCAGTACATAGTTCTGCCCGATTCCAATCACCCGGCCCTGCAGGACAACCACCGCGCCGACCGGCACTTCCTCAGCCGCCGCAGCTTCCCGGGCCTGCGATAGAGCCATCTGCAGATACTCGACATCATTCGCCGGCTGGATCACAGGTTGAATCACGGCGCCGGCTGCTGCTGTGTCATGCAATGCAGCGCACCCAGTCCCCAGATAAAGTCTCCGCAATGAATGCCGGCAATCCTGTGCGCAGGGAAGTGTTCTGCCAGCAGGTTGAGCGCGTGCCGATCATTATGGTCATTGAAAGTCGGCACCAGCACCAAGCCATTCGCGATGTAAAAATTTGCGTAACTCGCCGGCAGGCGCTGGCCTTCAAAAACGATAGGTGCCGGCATAGGAAGTTCGACAATCTCGAAAGGCTTGCCATCGAGGTTCCGTGCCGAGCGCAGCCGGTCGAGGTTCTCTGCCAGCGGCAGATGATTCTCGTCATGAATATCTGACTCAACAGCTGTGACGATCTTGTTATCGTCCACAAACCGTGCAATATCGTCTACATGCCCATGCGTGTCGTCGCCCGCGCAGCCGCGATTCAGCCACACCACCTGGTTGACGCCCAGGTACTCTGAAAACGCATGCTCCAGTTGTTCACGGGAGATGCCAGGGTTACGCTGTTGTACTTCGCTCAGCAGGCATTCCTCCGTCGTCAACAAAATGCCCGCGCCATTCGTATCGATGCTGCCGCCTTCAAGCACCAGTCGATGCTCCTTGCCGTTCGCAAGCTTCACTACTGGCGTGAACGCCGGCATCTTCAGATCTGCTGCCACCTTTGCCGGCAGTTTGTCATCAAGCTGCCAGTTGTCATACTTCGCCCACGCATTGAACTTCCAATTTGTCACAGCAATGGAATCAGCCGCAGTGTTGCCAGACTTCTTTACGAAGATAGGACCCGAGTCACGCAGCCAGATACGATCCGTCGGCCATGCATGAAACTGCACAGCTGGCATATGTGCGCGGACTCGTTCGAGCACGCTGCGTGCCCGGCGCTCCGCTGCCAGATCATTCACCAGGATGTGTACCTGCTCCACCCGGGCCAGGTGCCGCACGATGTCGGCATACACCCACTGGATTGGCTGAAAGCGGCCCGGCCAGTCTTCAGCGTTGTGCGGCCAGGCGAGCCAAGTCGCTGTGTGCGTGGCCCACTCTGCGGGCATCCGATAGCCCAGTGCGCGCGGCGTCTGGCCATTATTCTGCGAATCGGCCAATGCTAGTTTTCCTTCTTTTTGGACACAACTGGATCAAGGTAACGGTTCACGATTGGCTGATAGGCATCGATGCGCCGATCGCGGAGAAACGGCCAGTTGCGCCGCTGATCTTCAAGCGCCTTCAGATCGATCTCGCCTACCAGGATGTCTTCCCCGTCATGCGCCGCTTTCGCGAGAATGCGTCCGAAAGGATCAGCGATAAACGAGCCACCCCAGAACTCCAGGCCCGCTCCTTCGACACGGTTCCCGCGCACATCGCCATTCTCATGGCCAACGCGATTGACCGCCCCGACGTACACGCCATTTGCAATCGCATGCGACCGCTGGATCGTCTGCCAGGCATCATATTGCGCTGCGCCGAACTCTTCTTTCTCTGCCGGATGCCAGCCGATAGCCGTCGGGTAGAACAACACATTCGCGCCCTGCAGCGTAGTAATACGGGCACCCTCCGGATACCACTGGTCCCAGCAGACGAGCGTGCCGATGTTGCCGGCAGAGGTATCGAAGGCGCGGAAACCAAGATCGCCCGGCGTGAAGTAAAACTTTTCATAGTAGAGCGGATCATCGGGGATATGCATCTTGCGATAGATCCCTGCAAGCGAACCGTCGCTCTCAAGGATCGCCGCAGTGTTATGGTAGAGCCCCGCTGCCCGGCGTTCAAACAGCGACGCAACCACCACCACATTCTCTTCGCGCGCAACTGCCGCCAGCCGTTCTGTGCTGGGTCCCGGTATCGTTTCGGCAGTGTCAAACAGCGCGATATCTTCTCGCTGGCAGAAGTACTGTGCGCCAAACAATTCGGGCAGACACACGACATTCGCGCCTTCGCGCGCAGCATCGCGCACCCGGTCAGCCGCTTTGTCTAAATTAGCGGCAGGATCAGGCGAGCACGACATCTGTACCAGGCCGATACGGAAATTCTTTTGAACAGGCATAATTTTCTCTTTCAAGTATAAAGGCCCATTACCCGTAGTGAACGCCTGAGGACGTTTTCACCGTGCATTCACGGGGCTCCGGCGACTGAGCGCCTCCTGGCTATGGCAAGATGACATGTGGCCTCGACACTGCGCAGATGACTGATCGCACGCTAACTCCATCGCTCGCCGACCTGCGCGTCCTCTTCGTCTCCGGTCTTGACCCCAGCTATTACGGCGGCTTCCGCCTGGCCACGCTGCAGCGTCTTGGCCTTGCCTCGGTGACGGCCCTCGATCAACAGCAGTACTCAGGTAGTGGCCTGCGCGGCAAACTGCAGTTCCGCACACAGTTTGGTCCTGAGGTCGCGCGCTTCAACCGCGATGTCCTGCAACTCGCCGCAGACAACAAAGTGGATGTTGCCTGGTTCGATAAGCCACTCTCGCTCTGGCCGAAAACACTCCAGGCACTGCACCAACGCGGTGTGTTCACCATCGACTACGTCAACGACAACCCATTCGGTCCGCGCCAGGATCCCGGCTGGCGGCTCTACAGGAAAACGCAGCCGTACTTCGATCTCCACGCCGTTCCCCGCACATCGAGCGTCGCCGATTTCGAGCAGCGCGGAGCCCGGAGTGTTATGCAGATCCGTTTCACCTACGAGCCGTCCGTCCACTTTCCGCCCGGGCCCGGATGGAGCGACAAAGACCGCACCCGCGAGGTCTCGTTCATCGGCACCCCCTATGACGACCGTGCAGATTTCCTCGAGCAACTTTCCTACCAGAAGATCCCGCTCGTCATCTCCGGATCACAGCCACACTGGCGCGCCGCGCTCCCTGCAAATACCTTCGACATTACTTTTCGTGATGGCGAACTGAAAGCCGCAGCCTATCGAGAAGCCATCTGGCAATCCAGGATTAATCTGGCCTTCGTGACGAAGGCGAACCATGATGAAGTTGCCCATAAATCCTTCGAAATTACTGCATGCGGTGGCTTCCTGCTGGCCGAGCGTACCGCCGGCCACTCAGCCGCCTTTAAAGAAGACGAAGAAGCCGTTTTCTTCAGCAGCGTAGAAGAATGTGCTGCAAAAATCCGCCGCTATCTTCCCGATCAGGCCGGCCGCGACCGCATCGCAGCCGCCGGATTGCTCCGCTCCCGCACATCCGGGTATGACAACGACAGCATGATGCGCACCGTATTGATGCGCGCGCTCTCACTCAGAAACTCTCAACCTTAGAGCCCGTTCTGGACGTCTGCGTTTGCCCGTGCTGGAAGCGCAGTGGTAGCCTCTCCCTTGCTCGAAAATTGAGCGCAGCTCTGGCTTGAGAGGACTCATCGTAAAATGCAATCCAGCTACAACGGCACGGCTCTACCCGCAGGCGGCGAAGCGATCACCTACAGCAATGGCACCTATACCGTGCCTGACCATCCCATCATTCCGTTCATTGAAGGCGACGGCACCGGTCGCGATATCTGGCGCGCCTCGCAGCGTGTGTTTGACGCAGCTGTGGAGAAAGCTTACGGCGGCAAGCGGTCAGTGAAATGGTTTGAAATTCTGGCCGGGGAGAAGGCCTACAAAGTTGCGAAGAACTGGCTTCCCGATGATTCAGTCAATGCCGCGCGCGATCTCCGCGTTTCCATCAAGGGACCACTCACAACCCCCGTCGGCGGAGGCATCCGCTCGTTGAATGTTGCTCTGCGCCAGTTGCTCGATCTCTACGCGTGCGTCCGTCCCGTAAAGTATTACGACGGCGTTCCAAGCCCGGTAAAACACCCTGAACGTCTTGATATCGTGCTGTTCCGCGAGAACACGGAAGATGTCTACTCCGGCATCGAGTTCAAGCAGGGAACACCCGAAGCTAAAAAGATTATTGACTTCCTGAACAATGAAATGGGTACGAAGAAAAAAGTCCGTGAGGATTCAGGCGTTGGTATCAAGCCCATCTCCATTTTCGGTTCGAAGCGTCTCGTTCGCTATGCCATCAAGTACGCGCTCGAGAACAAGCGCCCGTCGGTCACGCTCGTGCACAAGGGCAACATCATGAAATTCACCGAGGCTGCCTTCCGCGAATGGGGTTACGAAGTGGCCCGCGATGAATTTCGAAACGACATTGTCACCGAACGTGAAAGCTGGATCCTGGGCAACCTTGAAAACGATCCCAACCTTACCGTAGAGGCAAATGCTGCCCTCATTGAGCCGGGTCTGGAATTCGGCAATGATGAATTCCGGACAGCGCTCTACGCCGAAGTGAAGGACGTGATCGCAAAGATCGGCAGCACCCACGGCGGCGGCAAGTGGCGCAGCAAGGTCATGATCAACGACCGCATCGCCGATTCGATCTTTCAACAGATCATTATCCGGCCGGAAGAATACAGCGTGCTCGCCACGCCTAATCTTAACGGCGACTATATCTCCGACGCTGCCGCGGCCCAGGTTGGTGGTCTCGGTATCGCTCCAGGCGCCAACATCGGCGATGGCTACGCGGTCTTTGAAGCCACCCACGGCACCGCTCCCAAGTATGCAGACAAGGACGTCATCAATCCTGGCTCTGTGATCCTTTCCGGCGTCATGCTTTTTGAGTTCCTCGGATGGAAAGAAGCCGCGAAGCTCATCGAAAGCTCGATGGAAAAAACCATTGCACAGAAATTTGTCACCTACGATTTCGAACGCCAGATGCAGGGCGCGACCAAGGTGAAGACCAGCGAATTTGCGACGCGGATGATTGGAAATATGTAGTCGCAATAACGCTTAGAATGAACTGAGATAAGCAATGAAGGAGAAGCAATGCGTAAGAAGGTCACAGTAGTTGGTGCAGGAAACGTCGGCGCGACGGCTGCCCACTGGTTAGCAGCAAAGGAACTCGCCGATGTAGTCCTGGTGGACGTGGTAGAAGGTGTGCCGCAGGGCAAGGCGCTCGACCTGCTCGAAGCCATGCCGATCGAAAAACGCGACGTGCATATTACCGGTACCAACGGCTATGAAGACACGGCAAACTCGGACATCGTTGTCATCACCGCCGGCATCGCGCGCAAGCCCGGCATGAGCCGCGACGACCTGCTGAATACCAATGCCAAGATCATGGCTGATGTCGTCGGTAAGGTCACAGCGGCGTCGCCCAACTCGATTCTCATCATCGTCTCGAACCCACTCGACGCCATGGCCCAGGCTGCGTTCAAGCACTCGAAGTTCAACCGCGAACGCGTCATCGGCATGGCCGGTGTACTGGATTCAGCCCGCTTCCGCACCTTCATCGCGGAAGAGCTGAAAGTATCTGTCGAGAACGTAACAGCGTTCGTACTCGGAGGGCACGGCGACACCATGGTGCCCCTTCCGCGCTACTCAACCGTTGCCGGTATCCCCATTACTGAACTGATGGACAAGGCAACTGTCGACCGCCTGGTCGAACGCACAGCCAATGGTGGCGCGGAGATCGTCAAACACCTCAAGACCGGCTCGGCCTACTATGCTCCGTCTGCCGCGGCAGTCGAAATGGTCGAGGCGATCCTCAAAGACAAAAAGAAAATTCTGCCCTGTGCTGCTTATCTGCAGGGTGAATACGGTATCAATGGCCTCTATGTCGGCGTGCCCTGCAAACTTGGTGAGCGTGGGCTCGAGCAGATCATCGAGATCAAACTTACCGCAGAAGAACAGGCCGCGCTACACAAGAGCGCCGACGCGGTCAAAGAACTCTGCACCGTCATTGGCGTTGCATAACCAGGCTTCAAACAACAAGGCCCGCTGCAGGAGCGGGCCTTCTTGTTTGGTTGGCGTGAAGCGAGGTGCCAGAGCTACGCTTCGCGTTCGATGACGACACTCTCAACGACAACCGGTGTCGTCGGTTTATCCTGCGCACCCTTCTTCACGCGCGAAATCTTCTCGGCTATCTCCTGTCCTTCGATCACTTCACCGAAGATTGTGTGCTTGCCCGTTAGCCACTCTGTGTTCGCCGTGGTGATGAAAATCTGACTGCCATTGGTGTTCGGTCCGGCATTGGCCATCGCCAGCTTACCGGGCTTGTCGAAGCGATGCGGTGAACCTTTCGTCTCGTCTTCAAACTTGTAGCCGGGGCCGCCCATACCGGAGCCGGCAGGATCGCCGCCCTGGATCATGAAGTCAGGAATGACACGGTGAAAGATTGTCCCGTCATAGAGCTTGTCGTTGGATTTCTTGCCAGTCAGCGGATGGGTCCACTCGCGCTTGCCTTCGGCCAGCTCCACGAAATTGGCAACTGTTTTGGGCGCTTCTTTTTCAAAGAGGCGGCAGACAATCTTGCCTTCAGAAGTATTAAAAACGGCATAAGTGCCGGGCGTACGTGACATAGTTTCTCCTTCGTTAAAAAGCCTGGTTAAAAGTCTGATTTAGTGGGGCTGCACAGTATTTGGCTGAGGCGCTGCCGGCGTGGCGGGAGCTGCTGCAGGCGTCGCTACCGGCGCACTCGCAGGAGCAGGTGGAATCGCCTGACCTGCATCAACAATCGTGACCTTGTTCAGCACTACCGGCGTCACCGGTTTATCGCGATTATCCCGGTCCACGCGCGCAATCGTCTTCACTACCAGCACTCCGGGATCATCGCACTGGCCGAAGATGGTGTATTTCTGGTCAAGCTCCGGCACCGGCTGCTCCGTGATGAAAAACTGGCTTCCATCGGTACCCAGACCACTGTTCGCATAAGCCAGCCGTCCTGCCACGTCAAAATTCAGATCCGGGTTGATCTCATCCTTGATGTAGTAGCCCGGGTCGCCGCGACCAGTCGCCTCAGGATCGCCACCCTGGATCATGAACTCCGGTATAACGCGGTGAAACTGGGTGCCGTTATAAAGCGGCTTGCCATGCATCATCTGCCCCGTCGCCGGATCTTTCCAGTCCTTCGTTCCCATCGCCAGCCCGGTAAAATTAGCGACACTTTCAGGCGCCTGCTTGTCGAAGAACCTGCAGACGATCCTGCCCATCGAGGTATCAAAGACTGCTGTCGCTCCGGTGGGTTGCGGCGACGTATGCACCTGCGCAGCAGGCATGTCCGGCAGGTCACTCGCATTGCCGGGAGGGGGTGCTGAAGGCGGCGTCTGCGGGGCGGACTGTTGTGCCAGGGCAAGCGCAGCCGGGAAGAATAAAAGTGCAGCAGGCAGGAGAGTCAATTTCATGTGTAAATCCACTCTTGAGACTACCGCAACCGGCGTGCCCCGTCACCCCGGCTTGCCGAACAGCGTCTTACATCGCCGCCGTTCTGTGAGGAGGCTGCTGCTGGTTACTCCTTGAATGATCCTCGGTTTGCAGCTCCTTGCTTTTCGCTTCCACCTCACGAAAGACGCGCAGAAAATTGCCGCCCATGATCTTGTTACAGTCTGCTTCGCTATAGCCGCGCTCGCGCAACGCCGCCTTGATCCTTGGCAGATCAGCCGCTGAATCAATACCTTCCGGCATCGACGAAATTCCATCAAAATCCGATCCCAATCCGACATGATCTATCCCGGCAACCTTTGCCACGTGATCAATGTGGTCCATCAGCACACTGAGCGGCGGTCGCGGGATCTTCGCTGCGAAGCTCCGGTCCACAGCATCAGTTTCGGCAAAGGTCGCGGCCCGTCCCTCAGCCTTCGCCTTCTCGATCACTTCCTGGTTCGCTTTGTCCCGCTCCGGCTTCTGCGCTATCCATGACTTGCGATAGGCATCGCTCAGGAAGGCGGAATAGAAATTCACCATCACGACACCACCATTCGCCTTCATGGCGCGCATCATGTCGTCAGTCATATTCCGAGGCGAATCGCAGAGTGCCCGTGCGGACGAATGGGACGCAATCACCGGCGCCCGCGTGATCTCGAGCGTCTTATAAAAAGTTTTGTCCGACACGTGCGAAACATCCACCATCATGCCGAGCCGGTTCATCTCGAGGACAACATTCTTGCCTAGCTCGGTCAGTCCCGTCCCGGTATGCGGCACACTCCTGTCATCAGCGTCGCCGGAAGAATCTGCCCAGCCATTCGAGTTCGACCACGTCAGCGTCATGTAACGCACACCGAGCCGGTAATAGTCACGCAGGATGCGGATATCGCTGTCGATCGAGTGGCCGCCTTCAATCCCCATTAGCGCCGCAAGCTTATGCTCCCTGTGCGCCGCAACGATGTCATTGGCCGCATACGCCATGCGCATCCGGTCAGGATGCTTCGCCGCCTGCTGGTGGACTGCGTCGATCAGGTCCAGTGTGCGCTGCACATACCGTCCCTGGTACAGCTTCGGCTCTACCCAGATCGAAAAGAATTCTGCGTCGAGACCACCCGTTTCGGCTGCGGCGAAATTCAAATGCCCGCCATCGAGCGGAGTGGCAAGATCATAGTGATTGTCGAGCAACCGCTGTGTCGTATCAGCATGAGTATCGATCGTGATGGTAGCGGGATCTGCGTTTGTCATGTGTGTGGTCTTCTGGTTCCTTGCTGCGGATGAAGCACTGGCTGCTGCCGTCTGCGCAACTGCACACGAAACCGGGACGGCGCTGAACAGAAAGATGGCCAGTGTCGCAGCAAAGTCCGGCTGAAGCTTCTTCATAGTGGTTGTCGCCAAGTGTAGCAAAGCACCGCCGTGCAGGCGCTTGATCGCAGGACGCGGTACACTCGGCGCATGGTTTTCAAACTGGCGCTCGCAGTCGCCTGTCTGGTCGCTTTGAACCACGCCGCCGATGCGCAACCAGACGCGGCGCAGGTACAGATCACTATCAACGCCACAACACCTGGCGACCACCAGCCACACTATCAACCAGTGTGGAACTACTTCGGTGCCGATGAACCCAACTACGTCTACGCGCCTGACGGTGAAAAACTGCTGCGCGAGCTTTCTATTTTGAGCCCGGTGCCCGTCTACATACGCGTGCACAATCTACTCACAACAGGTGATGGTGACGGCTCTCTCAAATGGGGCTCGACCAATGCCTATACAGAGGATGCTCAAGGCCGCGTAATCTACAACTGGACCATCACAGACAAAATCTTCGACGCCTTTCGCGATGCAAATGTTCGTCCGTTAGTCGAGGTCGGGTTCATGCCGCAGGCCTTGTCAACACATCCCGAACCGTATCGGCACACATTTCCTAAAGGCGACGTTTTTACCGGCTGGTCCTATCCGCCGAAGGATTACGACAAGTGGAGCGCCCTGGTAACAGCCTGGGCGACGCACCTGCATCAACGCTACGGAGCAGACACCGACCACTGGCTGTGGGAGGTCTGGAACGAACCCGATATAGCCTACTGGCATGGCACGCCTGAGGAATACGACAAGCTCTACGATGTCACCGCTGCCGCTATCCGGAAAGCCCTGCCGCATGCCAGGATCGGCGGCCCTGAATCCACCGGCCCCTATGAGAATCATCCCTCATCCGGAGCCTTCCTGCAGCAGTTTCTAGAGCACTGCGCCCACGGCAAAAATGCAGCGACCGGTGACACAGGCGCGCCGCTCGACTTCATCAGCTTTCATCCAAAAGGAGAACCGAAAGTTGTCAGTGGAGATGATGGAAAGCACGTGCAGATGAACATCGCACACCAACTTCGCGCTGTTGATGCCGGCATGAAAATCGTCGCCTCCTATCCTGAATGGAAGAACACGCCGATCATCATGGGCGAGAATGATCCCGAGGGTTGTGCTGCGTGCGGCGTGGAAACTAATCCGCAGAATGCCTATCGCAACGGGCCGCTTTACGGAGTTTCAGTAGCAGAGGCAACTGCGCGTGCTTATGAACTTGCGCGGCGGGATAGTGTTCATCTGCAGGGCTCAGTCACCTGGGCCTTTGAATTTGAAAATCAACCATACTTCGCCGGTCTGCGTGATCTCGCGAGCAATGGCATAGATAAAGCAGTTCTCAACGTCTTCCGCATGTGGGGCATGCTCGGCAGTAACGGCGAGTGGCTCGCGACACAGAGTAGCGGAGCACTTACGCTCGACCAGGTATTGGCCGGAGACGCGAGCCGGCGTTCCGACATCAATGCCGTCGCGACCCGACAAGGCAATACCATCAATGTCCTTGCCTGGAATTACGACGATCGTGATGTCGCCGCGGCTCCTGCGCAGGTCACCCTCCGGCTGCACGAACTGAGCTCCCGTACAGTCAGGTTGCAGCAGTACCTGGTTGACCGCGATCACAGCAACGCCTATCAGCAATGGCTCAAACTGGGGTCGCCTGCCAGGCCGTCTGCATCGCAGCAACGTGCACTCATTCGAGCGAGCAAATTAGACCAGCTTCAATCGCGGAGTCTCAGCGTTCAAAACGGGGAAGTGACCCTCACCTTCCCTCTGCTCCGCCAAGGTGTTCAGTTACTTCGATTTACCATCCCTTAAGCGTTGCACGCCCGTCAATGTGGTTCGCAATCGTACGGAGCGCACAACCCCAGGTTCACGGCTGCCATCCTTAGAGGTGAGGTGTCAACGATGGAATCCATCTTGGAAAAAGACCACAACCGCCCTGCTCACAATTCTTTGAACACTGATTCGACGAAGACCGACGAAACAGCAAACGAAAAGATGAACGAAGTCGCGAACAAGGCGGCCGGCAAGGGCCTGGAACGCCAGCGCCAGGACGAATCGGATAACAATATCTTCACCAAGTAAGTTCATTCTTGTACATAAAAGCAAAGGCCTCCGCGAGGAGGCCTTTTGCTTGCGAAAAAATTGCAGTCGGTTAGATCGTAAAGGCGTCCTTCAAGCCCTGTACGATCACCTGCCGACTGACATCCGAGATGGACCGCGTAAGCGGAAGTTCCTTCGGGCACGACTCCACACAGTTCTGTGAGAAAGCGCATTCCTGGATCCCGCCATCGCCCATGAGTGCGCGCAGGCGATCCTCTTTCAAGACCTTTCCCGTCGGATCATCATTGAACAACCGTACCTGCGCTATCGTCGCAGCGCCGACAAATCCTGTATCCTCCGTGAACTGCGGACACACTTCCATACAGCAGCAGCAGGAAATGCAGTTCGAGAGAGGGTAGCGCTCTTCCTGCACCTGCGGAAAGACTCTCGGTCCTTCGCCAAGGTCGTAGGTACCGTCGATCGGAACCCATGCCTTAACCTTCTTCAGGTTCTCGAACAGGACGCCGCGATCCACGGAGAGGTCGCGCACCAGTGGAAACTTTGACAGTGGCTCAAGCTTGATCGGCTGTTCGAAGTTATCGACCAGTGCTGAACACGCCATCCGAGCCCGGCCATTGATCAACATGGCGCAGGAACCGCAGATCTCCTCCAGGCAATTGGAGTCATACGTGATCGGCGTCGTCTGCTGTCCGTCTACTGTAACCGGGTCGGTAGCGATATCCATCATGGCCGAAATGACATTCATCCCCGGCTTCCAAGGAATATCGAACTTGTCCCAACGTGCCTTGCCGTCAGGACCATCCTGCCGCTTGATCTCAAGCTTTACCCGCTTGCCGGCCGTACCATTCTTCGTAAATTCCTTGTGTGCTTCACGGTTCTGAATATTCTCTGCTACTGCCATCGGTTTACTCCTTTGGTCAACGCCCTAAGCGCATTGCTGATCTTGCAGCTGTTCTTGACTTCCAGATGATCTTCACTGCCGGCTGCTTTTACTTGGCTGCGTCGTAACGGCGCGGCCTCGGCTTGATGAACTGTGTATCCACTGCTTCGTATTCGAAGCGCGGTTCATCCGCATCCGGCGCAAAGTTTGCTTTCGTCGTCTTCAGGAAACGCTCATCATCGCGCTCCGGGAAGTCGGGCTTGTAGTGCGATCCGCGCGATTCATCCCGCAGTTGCGCACCCTGCGCCACCACGCGGCTCAACTGCAGCATGTTGTACAACTGCCGGGTGAAGGCAAAGCTCGTGTTCGCCCACGTACTTTTATCGCCCAGGTTGATATTGCGGAAGCGTTCCAGTAGTTCGACGATCTTGTTATCGGTTTCCTGGATGTTCTTGTTGTAGCGAATGACCGTCACGTTCTTGGTCATCGATTCGCCCAGCTCCCGCCAGATGCGGAAGGGATTTTCCGTACCCGACGAGCTCACCAGCCGCTGGTTCAACTCTTCCTGCCGGAGCTTCTCGGATGAATGCCCACCATCGCCCGGCGCGGCTGCAAGCGACTTCGCATACGCCAGCGCGTTCGGCCCTGCCTGGAACCCTCCATAGATGCAGGACAGCAGGGAATTCGCACCCAGACGGTTCGCCCCATGGTAGTTGTACTCGGCCTCACCCGCGGCAAAGATGCCGGGAATATTCGTCATCTGCTGAAAGTCGACCCACAGGCCGCCCATGGTGTAGTGCATGCCGGGAAAGATCTTCATCGGTACTTCACGCGGATCATCGCCGACAAACTTTTCATAGATCTCAAGAATGCCTTCGAGCTTCCGGTTCAGCGTTTCCTTGTCGATGTGGGTCAGGTCGAGATAAACCATCGGCTGGCCATCGATGCCCAGGCCATGCTCATACACCACCTTATGAATGGCACGCGTTGCCACGTCGCGCGGCACCAGGTTGCCGTACTTCGGGTACCACTCCTCGAGGAAGTACCAGCGGTCCGCCGCTGGAATATTATTCGCAGGCCGCGGATCATTCAACTTCTTCGGCACCCATACGCGACCGCCTTCGCCACGCGCCGACTCGCTCATCAATCGCAGCTTGTCTTCGCCGGGAATCGACGTCGGGTGTACCTGGATCATCTCGCCATTTGCGTAGTATGCGCCCTGCTGGTACACCGCAGACTGTGCCGATCCCGTGCACACTACCGAGTTCGTACTCTTGCCGAAGATCGCACCAATCCCGCCGGTCGCGAGAATGATTGCATCGGCTTCAAAGGTCCGCACGTCCATCGTCCGCAGGTTCATGGCGCAGATGCCGCGGCACACGCCATTGTTATCGAGCACAGAGGAGAGGAATTCCCATCCCTCGTACTTCTTTACCTTGCCTTCAGACTCGTGCCGCCGCACCTGCTCATCCAGTGCATAGAGCAGTTGCTGCCCGGTGGTCGCACCCGCGAAAGCCGTGCGATGGAACAATGTCCCGCCGAAGCGCCGGAAGTCCAGCAGACCCTCTGGTGTTCGATTAAACGGCACACCCATGCGGTCGAGCAGGTCGATGATCGATGGACCCGCCTCGCACATTCCCTTCACCGGCGTCTGGTTGGCGAGAAAGTCGCCGCCATAGATCGTATCGTCGAAGTGGGCCCATGTCGTGTCGCCTTCGCCCTTCAGATTCTTGGCTGCGTTGATGCCGCCCTGCGCGCATACCGAGTGCGAGCGCTTGACCGGCACAATCGAAAACAGGTCAACATTGCCGCCGGCTTCTGCGATCTTGATTACAGAGGCCAGTCCTGCCAGTCCGCCGCCAACTACGATAATCCTGGGTGATGCTGCCATTTCTTCATTCCTCTCACTGACGTAAAACCACGGTCGCCATCGACCACTGGGACCGATCAATTACTCCGGCGCGAAGTGCGCATGCCTGGACGGCCGGTACTTACGACGGCCAGTACTTACTTTGACTCGAGCGGCGTCTCATTTGGACCAGGCGTTACCGTCGAACCATTACTGATTTGTGCCGGCGTCAAATCTGCTGGTGCATTTTTGTATTGCGGGCTGATAAACGCGTACATACTGGCGAGTCCGATCGCTGCCAGTACGACACCGATCGCCGTGCATGCGTAGCCTGAGACACGCCGCGAACGATCGCCCGGCGTAATCCCCCACTTCGCTGCGAACAACCAGATGCCGTAGGCAAAGTGCCAGCAGGTCGCGATCATCGCGATGGCATAGATCGCCAGCATCCATGGATGCGATAACTCCATCTGCACCTTGTGGAAGGCCGCGCCTGGATGTTCCGGCAGGCTTACCCCGGCAAACCGCTGCCGCCACACATGCTGAATAATGTAGGCGAATGCAATCAGGCCGGTGACACGCTGCATCAGGTACATCCAGTTCCCTGACCAGGGGTAATACACCACATTCGATTTGCCGCGATACCAGATGTACACACCGTAGAGCGCGTGATAGGCCAGCGGCAGAAAGATGAACACCCATTCGAGCACGCGCACAAATGGCAGACCATTCAGGAACTTCACCTGCGCTGCGTACGCCGCCGGCCCCTTGAGCGCCTCAAAGTTCGAGATCAGGTGCTCCACCAGGAATGCGCCGATCGGCACGATGCCGCTGAGCGAATGCAGCTTGCGCAGCAGGAACGAATGACCCTGGCCAGCCCGGAGTGGCTGCACCCCGCGTTTCACCCCGCCGGTTTCATTAGACGCTGGACGTGCCGGTGCGCTGGGCGTTGCGGTTGCCATAATGCGGATGCTCCTTTGAGTCAGGCGTCAGAGGGGAAGAAACGCCATCTACATGAAACTACATTATTTCTGCCCGAATTCGCAGGCGTCAAGGAACGCATGTACCCGGTAGACCGTTTTGGCCCACTTTCTTGCAGCCTGCGAAATATTCAGCTCAATTTATTGCTCATCAAGCAAGGCCAGCAGTGCGCGGAGGGCCTGCCCGCGGTGACTTACTGTCAGCCTGGTCGCCAGGTCGAGTTCAGCCATAGTCACCCCCCATGCCGGCAACAGGAACAATGGATCGTAACCAAAGCCGCCGTCGCCCTGCGGTTCGCTCAGCAAGCAGCCTTCGACGACACCTTCTGCAATCGCAATCACCAGGCCATCACGTGCTGCTGCAAGCACACATTTGTACCGTGCGGAACGCTCGGTGGCCAGCGCCATCCGGTCCAGCAGGCACGCATTGTTCAAGTCGTCAGCCGGCAGTGACTGCGGATTGGCAAAATCCTCCAGCGCCGCATACCGCGCCGAGTACACTCCCGGCCTGCCACCCAGCGCAGCCACTTCAAGCCCCGAGTCATCCGCCAGCACCATCTCTCCGGGTAAATGCAGACTGTACGCGACCGCCTTCAGCCGCGCGTTCCCTTCAAAGGTATCTGCATCTTCGTCAGGGACTGGGATGTGCGTCATCCCTGGCAACGGCTCGAGCAAAACATCCATTGTGTCGATAGCCGCTTGAAAGTCGCGCAGCTTGCCCGCATTCGTTGAGGCTATAAAAAGTCTGCGTTGCATTCTGTCCAGTCTATCCAGGTAAAGCATCTGTGACCGGCGGCAGCAGGGGAGCCAGCGGGCACCCTTCACAGCGTGGCCGGGGGCCGCAGTGATTCTTCCCAACCTCGACAATCAGGGCATGGAATTCGTTGAAGTGAGCGAGCAGCGTCTCCGGAGCATCGTCCGCAAACGCCGACAGGGCAAGCTTCTGCAACTCAGCATACTTCAGCTTCGGCAGCGGCGGAACAATGCCATGGCGCAGCGTGATACGCCGCAGGTATTCATCGACCACCATCACCGGATGGCCCAATGCATACAGGAGAATGGCATCCGCCGTCTCCGGACCAACTGCCGGCAAGCTCAGCAGCTCTTCCCGCAGTGTCTCGACTGGCTGCGCTGCGAGCCTGTCCAGTGATCCGCCATACCCGGCATCTAGAAACACAACGAAAGCCTTCAGGGCCGCCGCCTTGCGCACCATGTATCCCGAGGGCCGGATCAGTGTTCGCAGCTCCTCCAGCTCAATCTCGCGCATGCCCTCGACGCACAGGGCGCCATGCGCTTCGAGGCCGGCAATTGAACGGACCACGCCGCGCCACGACGTATTCTGCACCAGGTAGGCGCCGACAATCGTTTCGAAGCGTGTCTTTGAAGGCCACCACTGCTGCGGCCCATAGGCTTTTGCCAGCACCTCGTAGAGTCCACGCAGCTCCTTCGCAGACGACAGCTGGTGATCGTTGGCGCCTTTCACAGCCTGCGGAACAGGCACACCCGCAACCACCCTGCCCCTTCTCTTCACTCGCGATGGCATCTGCATCTATGAAGTCTGCAGCACTCGAAAGGATGGAAGCAGGGATGGCATCAAATCGATCCGGCTTGGCCAGAACAACAGAAGGCATCACGCGTGTTCACACGGACTATCTGGAGCTTGAAACCCGCAAGCGTTACGAGATGGTTCACATAACCGGCGAGGTCGAGCGCATCGTCAAGGCGAGTGGCATCAGCGATGGCCTGTGCTTCGTGACGCCCATGCACATCACCGCCGCCATCTATGTGAACGACAATGAAAGCGGCCTGATTCACGATATCGGCGAGTGGCTCGAAAGACTGGCGCCATCTTTAAGGACAGACCCAAATCTTGACTACCTGCATCACCAGACCGGCGAAGACAATGCCGATGCCCACCTGAAAGCACTGCTGCTCCACCATGAAACAACATTGCCGGTTTCGGAGGGCCGCCTCGAACTAGGTACCTGGCAACGTGTCTTCTATGCAGAGTTCGATGGGCAGCGAAAAAAGAAAATCCTGATAAAGGTAATCGGAATAGCACTTGGCACTTAAAGTGCCTACAGCCTGCGCCGATAACCGGTATGTAGTGAAACGGTTCCTCCCTTAAAGGTGGCCGCTGAAAGCAGAGCGCTTCCGGCGACAAGTACCCAGGCAGGGGACCACTGCATACCAATTCAACAGGAGCGAACTCACAATGCTAAGCGTCCTCAATAACATCTCTTCCATCTACGCGCAGAACAACCTCAACAACACCCAGCAGAACCTTTCCAACGTTCTGCAGCAGCTGTCCTCCGGTTCGCGCATCAACTCCGGCGCGGATGATGCCGCCGGCCTGTCCCTGGCCGATGGCCTGATGGCCAACACGACAGAACTGGCGCAGTCTTCACAGAACGCGAGCCAGGGTGTCGGCTTCCTGCAGACCGCGGACGGCGCACTGTCCCAGGTCAACACCATGCTCAACCGCGCTGTCACACTTGCCACCGAGTCCACCAACGGCACCCTGAGCAGTGCGCAGGTCAACGCAGCCAACCAGGAATACCAGTCCATCCTGGGTGAAATCTCGAACATCGGCACCAACACGCAGTACAACGGTGTCAATGTCTTCGGCGGAACGGTCAGCATCTACACCAATGGCTCGACCGATACGCTTTCCGTGCATGCGCTGGCAAGTTCTGCAGTGGGCGATGCGAACGGCACCTTGAGCTATGCCTCCAGCGCCTTCACCTACGCTTCGAGCTCAACCGGCCAGCAAGACTTGTCCACCACCAGCCTCAGCAGTTCAAGCGCGGCTACCACCGCGCTGGGCGATATCAACACCGCCATTGTTGATGTAGCCGCAGAGCGCGGCTATGTAGGTTCGCAGGTCAACCTGCTCAACTCCACCAGCAACGTCATGTCGACTGAGAGTGTCAATCTTTCGTCAGCGGCCAACCAGGTAACAGCGACAGACTACTCTTCTGCGACCTCGCAGATGTCGAAGGACGAGATCCTGATGCAGACCGGCATCAGTGCTCTTGCTCAGGCCAACAGCACGCAGCAGATGGTCACCAAACTGCTCCAGTAAGGCTACAGGCACTTCGTGCGGAGAGAGGGCGCGGTCCAACCAGGCCGCGCCTCTCTCTTAAGTTTCTCTTATCTGGCCCATGGAGACATGGCTGCCCGCTTGCACCACGCATCGGGTCAGGTATCGCCAACCTCGCCACCAGTATGAAGCAGGGAAGGATCCTATGGGAGCAATTGGTCTCAGCTTCGGCTCGCCGACCAGCGGGCAGGGCTTCAATGTCACTACGACTGTTGCATCACTTGTCGCGAACATGCAGGCGGCGGAAGCCCCCTACAATACGCAGCTCACCAGTCTTCATTCTCAGGATACTGTTATCTCGAATCTCGGAACGCTGATGTCCACGCTTTCCACTGATATTGAAAACCTGAGTGGCGCGACCGGTGCCCTCTCCGCACTCACCGGCTCAAGTTCAGATACCGGTATCCTGCAGCTCACCGGCGCATCGACCGGTGCCGTCGCCGGTACGCACAGTATCGTGGTCAGCCAGCTTGCCCAGACCGCATCCGCGTACGGCAGTGCCGTCGCCGCCACTGATACATT
The DNA here is from genome assembly GCA_963692885.1 of Acidobacteriaceae bacterium. Taxonomy (GTDB): domain Bacteria; phylum Acidobacteriota; class Terriglobia; order Terriglobales; family Acidobacteriaceae. Next base: position 2,346,486 of record OY843586.1, on the reverse strand, counting down.
AAGCGGCAGCATGTCCATTCAGCTTGGCAGCGGTACACCACTGACCATTGCTGTCGACCCGAGCAACAACACATTGAGCGGCCTGGCGGCAAGCATCAATAACGCCAGTGCAGGGGTAACGGCGAGTGTCGTCTCGGGTACGAATGGGGAGCAGTTGAGCCTGGTGAGCGAGACATCAGGCGCAGCCGGCGCTTTCACTGTTGTCTCGAGCGGACTCACGGATGCAACGAAGGGCACCTCCGTCGCTTTTACGGCTGGCGAAAAAGCCCAAGATGCAACCATGACCGTGGACGGCATTGCCGCCAGCAGCAGCAGCAACACGGTGACGTCGGTTCTGCCCGGCGTAACCTTTCAGCTGCTCACCAGCAGCACGACGCCCGTCCAGGTGAACATCGACAATGACACCGCGACCATGAGCACGGCAGTCAGCACGATGGTCAAAGACTACAACGCAGTAGTCACTGCACTCAACACCCAGGAAGGCAATACGTCGACCGGCGGTGCGGAGCCATTCTTCGGCAATCCGCTCATTGCCACGATCCAGGAACAACTGGATTCTGCGATCTCCGGCAGTAGTACCGGCGATGCAAACGGAATCGGGGCGATTGGCGTGACTGTCAAAACGGATGGCACTCTCACCCTGGACAGCGATACCCTCGCGACTGCTCTTTCTACCAACTTCAACTCGGTCCTCAGCCTTTTCCAGGGGTCGGGCGGCGTGGGCGAAAATCTTACCGCCGCCGCCACCAGTCTCGGCAATACCGATCCCCAGGGGGTCCTTTCGCTCGCGGCCACTGCGAACACCTCGCAGGAGACGGACCTGAAAGCGACGCTGACCAGCATGAACACCAACATCACCGCACAGACCGCGACCTTGACGGCCAGCCTGAACGCAGCGAACCAGACACTGCAGATGATCCCTGTCCAGTTGCAGGAAGTGAATACGCTGTATGACGCAATCACGGGATACGGAGAGAACAAATGAATGCATATCGAAAAGCGACGCTTGAAAGCGCCAGTGGCGTGGAACTTATCGTGGCGCTTTATGACGGACTGATCCGTTTCCTGGGGAACGCTGCTGACGGTGCCACACGGGGAGACGTTCATGCCAGGCGCGAGGGTGCCCGCAAGGCGCTCGATATCCTTGTTCATCTGCAGGCCACCCTGCGCCCTGATATCGGTGGCAGGCCGGCCGAGGTACTGGCGGAGTTCTATGCATCCATCTTCGCCAACATCCTGCGCGCATCTCAAGCGGCTGCGCCAGGCGAGTTTTACCATGCCATTCGCTGCGTCCGGACTGTCCGCGATGCATGGCACCAGGTCGCTCTGGATCCAGCGGTGGCAGGTATCATGCCGCGCGATCTGCAGACGAGAGAAGAAAAAGTACAATCAGGCAGCCGTGAAATGGCCGGGGTAGTCGCGCCCCAGGCTGTCGCGACCAACGCCAGCCGCTGGACTGCCTGAGGCTAACCTAGTCGCGACTGCTCCGGCTCGGACAGTCGGATCAACTTCTTTAAGAAGCACTCAAGTCTTCGTATGGTGCGCTGAAGGGTGCGGAGTAGGCCTTGCTCCACTTATTCATCGCTGCCGGCTGGCAGTGGGTCGCGCATCAGGCGCTTACTGCCAGCTCTTCTTCGAGCATCTGCTTCTGAAACAGACTCGCATAAAATCCGTCCACCGCCAGCAGTTCCTCATGCGTCCCATATTCCGCAATCCGCCCATTGTCGAGCACAGCAATCCTGTCTGCGTTCCGTACTGTAGAAACCCGATGTGAAATAAAAATAGTCGTGCGACCTTGCATCACTTCGCGCAGGTGCTCGAGAATTCGCTCTTCCGTGTAGGTGTCGACACTCGCCAGTGCATCGTCAAGGATCAGGATCGCCGGATTGCGTACCAGTGCCCGCGCAATCGAAGCGCGCTGCTTCTGTCCACCAGAGAGCGTCAGGCCCCGCTCGCCCACCAGCGTGTCGAAACCCAGCGGGAATTCCTCAAACTCGGTCCGGATGTGCGCTGCCTCGGCTGCTGCCAGGACCTCATCCGGCTGCGCGTCCGGCGCACCGAAGGCGATGTTCTCCCGAATGCTCTCACTGAACAGGAAGGTTTCCTGCGGCACAAAGGCGATGCTCGTCCGTAACACTTCCAACGGATACTCGCGTATCGGAACCCCGTCCAGAAAAAGACTGCCCTCCGGGGCGTCATGGATGCGCGGCAGCAGGCTGACGAGCGTCGATTTTCCAGAGCCGGTAGCGCCGACGATCGCCAGGCTGCTGCCCGCGGGAATCTCAAGCGAAATGTGATGCAGCGCCTCGACCAGATTGCCCGAAGTATCCCGATACGAAAAACTTAAATCGCGGAAACTGATCTCGCCACGCAAGCGCATACCCGTCCGAAAGTCTGTCCGCGCTGCCGCGTCATCAATCGACGGCTTTTCTGTCAGCAGTTCATTGATGCGTACCACCGACGCCGTTCCTCTCTGTACCAGGTTCACCACCCAGCCCAGCGCAATGATCGGCCAGGTCAGCATCACCATGTACGTATTAAAGGCAACGAAATTGCCGACGCCAATGCGATGCGAAATAACTTCGTGGCCGCCCACAAGCAGGGAGACGACCAGTGCCAGGCCGAGAATGAACTCCAGAGTCGGCCACAACATGCCCATCAACTGCACCAGGCGTAAGCCGCGACGGATATATTCCTGGTTCGACTTCTCGAATGCATCGACCTGTGCTTCTTCCTGCGCAAAGGCTCGAATCAGTCGCGCTCCGGAGAAGTTTTCCTGAGCCTGCGACGAGATCTCTGAGAACATCGCCTGAATGCGTTCAAACCGCTCATGGATCCGGCGCCCCATTGTCTGCACCAGGATGCTCGCCAGCGGCAGCGGCGCCAGGGCGACCAGGGTAAGAAATGGGCTGATGCGCACCAGGAAAAACACTGCACCCACCGAGAACAGCACCGTGTTGACGCTGTACATAATCGCAGGACCGATCAGCATGCGGACCGCATTCAGATCGTTCGTCATCCGTGCCATGATGTCGCCAGTACGGTGCTCCTGGTAAAAAGCCGCTGACTGTTTCTCAAGATGACGAAACAGGTCATTGCGCAGATCGAACTCGATCTCCCGCGAGATGCCGATCATGATCCAGCGAGTCAGGAAAAGAAACACACCGGATGCGGCCGAGAGTCCCACCAGCAACGCAGCCAGTTTCAACGCCGCATGCACTGTAATCCCGTGCCGCAGCCCCAGCAGGTTCAGGTTGGAAATAGACCTGCCGATCACGAGCGGGATCGCGATCTTGAAGGCATTCGAAAGCACCGCCACCAGCCCACCCCAGAAGAAGTCGCGTCGGTACCGGCGAATGTAAGGAAACAGCGGTCGAACCTGGCTCAGCATGTATGTACTGATTCTACGGCAGGCGCCGCCGAAGACAGCGCTCAACTAGAACGTCACTTTCGTCCGGAAGCCGACTACAACGACATCTTCGCGCGAGGCGTCACCGGCTGGCTTCACGTACAACTGGACGACTGGCTGTACCAGAAGCCAGGGGGTCAGGTGGGCCAGGTAATTTGCTTCGACCAGGTGCTCCGAACTCAGCTCCTTGCCGGACGCCTCGAACATCAGTTCGCGGTAATGACTACCGACCGCCGTACGGACATAGCCAAGGCCGATGGCATCTTTCGCCCATCGCCCCCCGGCTGGTCCGATCCACCGCGCTCCCACCCAGATCTGGTGGCTGTACTGTGTCACATCCCCCGGCGCATAGTCTTCGGAATAGGAGAGATCGAGCCCGCGGCTGCGGTCACTGCCCATATTGCCCATCCGGTAAACGGCTTGGTCAGCCTGCGCATAAAGGACGTAATTGCCCGCCTTGTCTGTATTGGTCAGCAGGTCAGTAAAATTGTGCGGATCGTACCCGGCCCCAAACCTGTAGATGCCCAGGTGATTGCCTGTTTTCTTATCCGTGATGAACGGCTCCACACCCATCGTGTAGCTGGCATTCGGCGCCTTGGGAGGGTCGACCATGTAGCCTGCCTCGGTCGCAAGGACCGGACCGCCCAGGTGAAAGTCAAATCCATTTGTGTCGGTCACATAGGGATTGCGTTCTTCCGACAACACCATCGCCTTCACATAGAAGTTGTCCGTCGGCAGTACCTTCACCTCGAACGCCGGCACGCCTGCGGGGTTGAAGGATAAGTATGCGGCTGCATTCAGATTGCTGTGAGCATAGCCGAGGGCCAGGTTAATGAAAGATGCGCCATACTCGGAGTCGCCGTATGAGTCGTATGCGGCAATCTGGCCGCCGCGAAACGCAAGTTTGTGGTGCAGCATGTACTGCTGGAGAAAGTATGAGTCCAGGCGCAGCGTGTGGGCACTCGGCAGGCTGCTCGAATCGACTGCGGTGAACGTGTACTGCTTACTCAGATCAGCGCCATACTGCCACAGGCCAGTTGCGTGAAACGTCAGCCCCTGCCAGTCGGTGAATTTGCTGAAGTCGACGTCCATCGAACCGCGAATCCTGCCCCACAATGCAAAATCCGACCGGCCGCCAATAGGATTACCGAGAGCATCATCCGTGTAATAAAAATCGAAGGTCAATCCCTTTTTCTCTAACGCTGTCCGCCTGCCGCCCCAGTCGCCGAAAAGATATTTGCGTCGCCAGAGAGTAACGGACTCACTTATATTTGCGGCATCAGCATGCTTGTCAGCCCCGCCCTTTCTTGTACTTGCAGTTGCCCGCCGTGGAGCTGTAATATCTGCCGTCATCTCTTCTGCGATGCGCGGATGCGCGCTCGGCACGAGTGCATCTGGCGCAGTCGATGATGCGTCCGGTACATTTACAGTACCGCTGGTTACGAACAATTTCATCGTAAGTGCGTGGGCACGATTGAGTGTTAAACCATTGAGAATGAGAAAGGAAAAGATTGCAGCAGCGGGTGAACGGAAAAACCGATAAGTCACTAACATGTCGTCCTGCTTAGCGATGCATCGAGCATAATGTGCACCACTTCTCATAGATGCCAGCTCAGGAAATCAGGTCGCGACTTATACAGTTAGTAAGATCCTTCATTCGACCGGTTGCATCTACATAGATATGCAATACGTTCTGGCTCTTGATCAGGGAACCACCAGTTCCCGCGCCATTCTCTTTAGACATGACGGCAATATCGTCGGCGTAGCCCAGCATGAATTCAAGCAGATCTATCCCGACGTAAGCTGGGTCGAGCATGATCCCTTCGACATACTTACCTCGCAACTTACTTCTGCCGTCGAAGTCCTGGGTAAAGCCCGCGTGCGTCCGCGCGACGTAGCTGCAATCGGAATTACCAACCAGCGCGAGACCACCATCGTCTGGGATCGCGAGACCGGCAAGCCCGTCTATAACGCCATCGTCTGGCAGGATCGCCGCGGCGCACCACTCTGCAAGAAGTTGTCTGATGATGGCGCAGAAGATACGATTCGCCAGAAGACCGGCCTTCTGATTGATCCGTATTTCTCCGGCACGAAGATAGCCTGGATCCTGGACAATGTGGAAGGCGCCCGCGCTCGCGCGGACCAGGGCAAACTGGCGTTCGGGACTGTTGATAGCTGGCTTATCTGGAATCTTACAAGTGGCAAGCGGCACATCACCGATCGCACCAATGCCAGCCGTACTCTGCTCTACAACATCGTCGAAGGCAAGTGGGACACTGACCTTCTGAAATTGCTGAACGTACCTGAAAGCATGATGCCGGAAGTGGTCTGGTCAAGCGAGGTGATGGGCAATGTCACAACGTCGCTTGGTTTAGGTGATGTCTCGATCGCGGGTATCGCAGGCGATCAACAATCCGCTCTCTTCGGTCAGCTCTGCGTAGCGCCGGGCGACGCCAAAAACACCTACGGCACGGGCTGCTTCCTGCTGCAGAATGTCGGCAACAAGTTCACACTTTCCAGAGAGCGATTGATAACAACTCTCACCTGCAGTGTCGACCGGAAGCTTGAATATGCACTCGAGGGCAGCATCTTCGTGGGCGGCGCGGTCGTTCAGTGGATGCGGGACAACATGCGCTTTTTCTCATCCTCGCCCGATGTGGAATCCGTCGCCGCTGAAGTCGATTCGTCTGAAAATGTGGTCTTTGTGCCAGCGTTTACAGGCCTCGGTGCTCCCCACTGGGACCCATATGCGAGCGGCATGATCATCGGCTTACAGCGCAGTACGCAGATCGGTCACATCGCGCGCGCCGCAACAGAAAGCATTGCCTTCCAGGTGACAGATGTTCTGCGCGCGATGGATCGAGATACGCAGACGCCGTTTAAGGAACTGCGTGTCGATGGAGGCGCTGCCGCGAATGACATGCTGATGCAATTCCAGTCGGACCTTCTTCAACTGCCTGTGCGACGCCCTGCCGTCCTAGAAACAACTGCCCAGGGCGCAGCGTATCTCGCCGGTCTTGCTGTTAACTTCTGGGGAAGCGTCGACGAGATTCGCAAGCTGCGTGCTGAGGACACCTTGTTCAAGCCGAACGCCGATAGAAAAGATATGGAAAAACGCTTGGCCAAGTGGCAGGATGCAGTGGAACGCACCCGCGGCTGGAACATCGACACTCCGTACAAGAGGTCCGCACCAAAGAAGGAGAAGGCATGAAGCGCGAAGAGATGATCGCCCGTATTCGCAAGCAGGGCAGCACACCGTGGGACATCATCATTATTGGCGGCGGCGCTACCGGCGCGGGCGTTGCGGTGGATGCAGCGACACGCGGCTTCTCCACCCTTCTGCTTGAGCGTGAAGATTTTGCCAAGGCAACCTCAAGCCGTAGTACCAAGCTCGTTCATGGCGGCGTCCGCTATCTCGAACAGGGAAACGTTTCGCTGGTTATGGAGGCGCTCAAGGAGCGAGGACTGCTTCGCCGGAATGCGCCACACCTCGTTCATGACCTGCAATTCATCGTCCCGAACTACTCGTGGTGGGAAGCTCCGTTCTACGGTATCGGGATGAAGGTCTATGACCTGCTCGCTGGTAAGTATGGCTTTGGCCGTTCGAGAATCCTGTCGAAGGAAGAGACGCTTGAGAAAATCCCTACGCTTCGCCAGGATGGCCTGCGCGGGGGCGTCGTTTATTCCGATGGACAGTTCGATGACTCGCGTCTTCTTATCAGCCTGATGGAGACGGCAGCCGACAATGGCGCCGTCGTCCTAAACTACGCCTCCGTTAATGAATTACAGAAAGATGGCGAAGGATTCATCAATGGCGTCACTGCGATCGATGGAGAAACAGATGAGCGTTTCAGTCTGCAGGCGAGGGTAGTCGTCAATGCTACAGGTATCTTCACGGACGAAATTCGCAGGATGGCAGACGACAAAGCATCTGTCATGGTCCAGCCCAGTCAAGGCATTCATCTTGTTCTCGATAAATCCTTCCTGCGCGGCGAGACCGCGATCATGGTCCCGCATACAAGTGACGGACGCGTTCTTTTCGCCATTCCATGGCATGAGCACACTGTTGTCGGCACCACCGACACGCCTATAGAAAAAGCGTCGTACGAGCCGCTGCCCTTCGAGCAGGAGATCGAATTTGTACTCGAAACAGCCGGCCAATATCTCAGCCGCCCTCCGAAGCGCGAAGATGTACTCAGTGTGTATGTCGGCATCCGTCCACTGGTGAAAGCCGGCGGAGGCGATCACGGCAAAACCTCTTCGCTCTCTCGCGATCACACCGTCCACATCGATCCATCGGGCCTGCTCACGATTGTTGGCGGCAAGTGGACCACTTATCGCCACATGGCGGAAGATACTGTCAACCACGCCATCACTCTCGGCAAGCTCGAAGAAAAAGATTGCGTCACGCGGGACCTGCATGTTCATGGCTACTATGCCGACTACGAGAAGCTGGGCTCTATGTCTGTGTACGGCGCAGATGCCGCGAAGATAAAGGTCCTTGCGCAAACCTCCTCTGAACTTGCGGAGCAACTGCATCCGGACCTTCCATACATAGCAGCAGAAGTAGTCTGGGCGGCCCGCGAAGAGATGGCTCGCAGTGTTGAAGATGTCCTCGCACGCCGCACTCGCGCACTCTTCCTCAATGCGCATGCGGCTATCGCCATGGCTTCGAAGGTCTCAAAACTGCTGGCGAAGGAACTCGGCAAAGATGACGCCTGGGCCGACGCGCAGCTCAAGAGCTTCCTTGAGCTGGCTGCTCAGTACACTTTGCAGAAGACAGCGAAGGATGTTGCAGCGTAGCCTTCTGCCGATAGCCAATTTGGGAACCATATGAAACGCAAGAGGATAAAGATCTCCGTATGAAAAAGACGCTCATTGGAGAATTGATTGCCGAGGCGGTAGCGATGTTCATCGTTATCGCCTTTGGTGATTCAGTAGCAGCGATGTACACCCTCTATGATCCAAGCCCCTACAAACAAGCCTACTGGGGTGTCTGCATCTCGTGGGGCCTGGCAGTAACGATCGCCATCTACGTCACGGGAGCGGTCAGTGGCTGCCACGCGAATCCGGCCGTCACCTTCGCGCTCGCCATCTATCGAAAGTTCGAATGGATCAAGGTCGTACCGTATGTCATCGCGCAGGTGATCGGCGGCTTTGCAGGAGCTGTCATCGTCTACGCACTCTTTGGTCCGGTCATTGACCACTTCAACGCCGTCAGTCATCTCACGCGCAGTGCAGGCGGAGCAGCCGGAGTCTTCTTCACGCACCCGGGCCTTGCCATTACGCCTATGCATGCACTGAGCGACCAGGTTATCCTCACCGGCTTCCTCATCTTCGGCATCTTCGCCATCACGGAGCAGTACAACGAGATGGCCCCCGGCGCCAATCTCGGCGCGCTGATGATCGGCTTTCTTGTCGCCATCATCGGGGCCTGCATGGGGAACCTCGAAGCCTGGGCCATCAACCCGGCCCGCGACTTCGGCCCTCGTCTTTTCTGCTTCTTTACCGGCTGGGGGAGCTCCGCGTTCCCATCGCCTGACAACTACTGGTGGGTGCCGATCGTAGGACCACTGCTCGGCGCCGTCGTCGGTGGTGGCGCCTATCAACTCCTGATCCATCCCTACCTGCCCGCCCAGGGCCGCGCCGTCACTCAGGGCCTGGCAGATCCACCGACCGCCGAAGCTACCAAGTAGCCTGCGTGCAGACCGCATTGGCGGCTAACTGGCTGCCTGGACGATTTTGTAGAACGATGCTGGATCCAGGCTGGCGCCGCCTACCAGTGCGCCGTCAATCTCTTCCTGCGCCATCAGTTCCCGCGCGTTCTCAGGCTTAACGCTGCCGCCGTAGAGAATCCTCATCGATTCCGCGACAGACCTGCCGAGCAATTCAGCGACTTCGTTGCGGATAAATTTGTGCGCATCGGCAGCCATCTGCGGGGTTGCGGTTTTGCCAGTGCCGATTGCCCAGATTGGCTCGTAGGCGATGACGATGGGGGCCGCCTGCTCTGGATGAATGTCTTTCAATGCCGCATACGTCTGTTTATGCAGGACGGCCTCGGTCTGCTCATCGTTCCGCTCTTCGAGATGCTCACCGACACAGATGACCGGGACCAGGTTGTGCCTGAGCGCTGTCAGTAGTTTCCGGTTCACCATTTCGTCTGTTTCAAAGCCATACTGCCTCCGCTCGGAGTGGCCAATCAGGATGTAGCCGGCACCCAATGCTGTAATCATGCCGGCCGCAATCTCTCCGGTGTACGCGCCCTCGTCGGCAAAGTGCATGTTCTGCGCGCCCACGCCGACCGTTGAACCCTGCACACCGGCTACGACTGCGGGTAGATCAATCGCCGGCGGAAAGATTGCTATCTCTACCTGCGTGGCCTGTTCGGAAATCAGTGGAAGAAAGCCCGCGATAAAGCTGGTGGCCTGCTGAGGTGTCTTGTACATCTTCCAGTTGGCGGCTACGAACGGTCTACGCATGCTTCGAGGTCTCCCCCAGAATGTTTGATTGCAGTTGAGGCGTTCTGCAGGCTACTCTTTTTCGGACGACGCCTTACTATGCCTGCTCGCGTCATCGAGTGTCTTCGCGCGCGCCGAGATGGCTATGACCTTCGCCTTACGCAGACTCGCATCAGCAGGCGCGGGACCGGCTTTCATGTCAGCGTTCCGGCGATTCCAGTAGTTCGCAATGGTGTAGGTCTGTTCTGCAGAAGGCGCACGATCGAGCGCACTACCCAGCGCCAAGCCTGTCAGGATGCCCGCGAAGCCGGCAAGGATCAACACAGCCGACTCGAACATGTCCGCGCCCGATCCCAGTCCATTATGCGCCAGGTGGGAGAGGTGGATTGTAGGATTCGTCTGTGTAAACCAGTCCACCAGGTGCGTTGTTGTCGAATAGGAGATGCTGCCAAGAATGACAAAGCCCAGCGGCGCCAGCATCAACCTGTACCGTCGGCTATGAAGCCGGCGGGAAAATGTTCCGGCAAAACCCGCGAGAATAAAAGTAGCGACACCGCCGAAGAGCAGCACCGCATTCAGCAGAAAACAGAAAGACACTGTTACAACCCCGCCATTCAAAACAAACCCGAACCAGACTAGAGCATTTTCACTGCCGGTGTATACGAGACCATTACCCGGTTACCTTTTCCCTCGGGAAAGGCGAACCGGGTCACATCAGGCGCGTCAGCTAAAGTGAGAATGCTCAGAGGCTTAGTGCAGCAAGGCTTCAACACCCGGCAGCTTCTTGCCCTCGAGAAATTCCAGCGAAGCCCCGCCGCCTGTTGAAATATGCGTGATACGGCTGCTTACGCCGGCCTGTTTTACTGCTGAAACAGAATCGCCGCCGCCTACAATCGTGATCGCATCTGCATTGTCGGCGACTGCCTCGGCAATCGCGTTGGTCCCAACGGCGAACGCCGGCATCTCGAATACACCCATTGGTCCATTCCAGATCACAGTGCTCGCGAGCGAAATCTCTGTTGCGAACAATTCGATTGTCTCCGGGCCAATATCGAGTGCCATCCAGTCAGCAGGAAACGGCCCATCGCCCATAAACGGCTGCGTCTCTGCATTCGGCGCAAATTTATCCGCCAGGATGTGATCGACCGGCAGCAGGAAGCGCACGCCCTTCGCTTCGGCCTTCTTCAATGCGGCCAGCGCAATATCCAGCTTGTCGGCTTCGACCAGAGATTTGCCCACACTCTGTCCCTTCGCCTTCAGAAACGTGTACGCCATCCCACCGCCAATCAGCAACGCATCCACCTTGTCCAGCAGGTTGTCGATGACCTTGATCTTGTCCGACACCTTCGCCCCGCCAATGATCGCCACGAACGGTTTGCGCGGAGCCTCCAGCGCCTCGCCCATGTACTTCAATTCCTTCTCCATCAGCAGTCCGGCAGCCTTCTCTTTCACGAAGTGCGTTATGCCTTCGGTCGATGCATGTCCACGATGCGCACTGCCGAATGCATCGTTCACATATACATCGCACAGGGCCGCCAGCTTCTTTGCGAACGCAGGATCATTGGCTTCTTCTTCTGCGTGATAGCGCAGGTTCTCGAGCAGCAGTACCTTGCCGTCTTCAAGCTTGCGCGCCAGCTCCGTCGCTACTTCACCCACACAGTCAGGAGCAAATGCCACATTCACCTGGTCACCGATGCGGTGATCAAGCAGCACGCGCAGCCGGTCGACGATGGGCCGCAGACTGTACTTCGGGTCAGGCTTGCCCTTGGGCCGTCCCAGGTGAGAAGCGAGAATCACCTTCGCATGCTGGCGGATGGCATATTCAATCGTCGGCAGCGTTTCCTTGATGCGCGTGTCATCAAGAATCTCTGTGCCATCTTCAGAAAGCGGCACATTGAAGTCGACGCGGATAAATACATGCTTATGCTTCAGATCGAGATCGCGAATGGAGTGCGTGGGCATCAGTTCCCGGTGCTTTCTGCGCGTCCTCGATCGGAGTGGATTACGGCATCCGCTTCGATCTCGACGCGCCATGATGGATTCAGAAGTTGGGCAACCACAACCATGGTGGCCGCCGGGCGAATGTCTCCGAAGACCTCGCCGTGAGCGCGTCCCACGACTTCCCAGTCTTCGGCCTTCGTCAGATAGATGCGCGTGCGCACTACGTCGGCAAAACTCGCGCCAGCCGAGTGTAACGCTTTTTCTATGATGGTGAGGGTGTGCCGCGTCTGCTCCGCGGGATCAGCGTCATCCGCGCCAACCGGCCCGGTGCCGGAGACGAATACAAGTTCTCCAACGCGCACTGCGCGCGAGAAGCCGATCACGGATTCATAAGGCGAGGCGCCGCTGATGTTGGTACGCATGGGGCGAAAGGAAAGCAGTACTACTGCACTGAGTGGTTCACTCGCTGCATCTCTTCATGTCATCACAACCGAAGCGGAGGGACATGCATTCATGCCGGCTGCGTAGGGCACGGCGCTAACCACGCCATACGACCAGTAGAAGGGCTTCAGCCCGCTCAGGTCTGTCTCCAGACCTAAGCGAGCGATAGCTCTACAGACCCTTCGCCGTGATGTACAGGATCAGGTCCTTCACGCGGTTCGAATAGCCCCACTCGTTGTCATACCAGCTGATCACTTTCACTGTGTTGCCCAGCACCTTGGTCAGCGGCGCATCAATGATCGATGACAGCGGATTGCCCTTGAAGTCAGCCGATACCAGCTCCTTGGTCTCATAGCCCAGAATGCCCTTCAGCTCGCCTTCCGATGCCTTCTTCAGCGCAGCATTGACAGACTCGACCGTCACCGGCTTCTCTGTCACGACTGTCAGATCGACGCAGGAAACAACTGGTGTCGGCACGCGCAGGGAGAAGCCATCCAACTTGCCCTTGAGCTGCGGCAGCACCAGGTGCAGCGCCTTGGCAGCGCCGGTCGAGGTGGGAATGATCGACAGCGAAGCAGCACGCGCGCGGCGCAGGTCCTTGTGCGGGAAGTCGAGTGTCACCTGGTCGTTGGTGAAGCTGTGAATGGTATTCATCAGGCCGTTCACGATGCCGAAGCTCTCGTCCAGTACCTTGGCCAGCGGCGCAAGGCAGTTGGTGGTGCAGGAGGCATTCGAGATGACGTTGTGCGCCTTCGGATCGTACTTGCTCTCGTTCACGCCCAGTACGATCGTCAGATCGTCATTGGTCGCCGGAGCCGAAATGATGACTTTCTTCACCGTCCCGGAGATGTGTGCCTTGGCCTTCGTGGCATCGGTAAAGTGGCCCGTCGATTCAACCACGATCTGCACACCGGCAGAGGACCAGTCCAGCTTGGCTGGATCTTTTTCCGCAAACACCTTGATAGTTTTGCCATCGACCGTGATGGAGTCTTCGCCGGAGGTGACTTCCTGGGGAAGATTGCCCAGGATCGAGTCATATTTCAGAAGATGCGCGAGCGTCGCAGGGCTCGTCAGGTCATTCACGGCGACAATTTCAAGCTCGGGATTGTTGAGCGATGCGCGAAGTACGTTGCGGCCGATACGTCCAAAACCGTTGATGCCAACCTTTACTGCTGCCATTGCCTGGTGGTTCTCCTTCGATCAACATTTCGGGGCTGGAACTTGGGGCGCGGCCAGCTTGGCTGCGCACAAAACCCTATCTCTCCCGACAAGGTCTGAGTGTACCAAACAGATACGAAGGTTTGCGGCGCGTCGGTCATTGTGTTACATCCACAACATGCGCGACTGGATGCGCGACCTCATGAGACGACGAACGAAACGCGGAGTGAACAACTCCGAATCGACTGGCAAAATCGGTCAGGAAATACCTGTGAACCAGCCCGCGCCGCTGCAGCCGTCCTATGGCAGCGAAGCGCCGGCATCCTCCCGTTCTGCTGTCCCGCACGAGCCGGCTGCACAGCCTGAAGCCGAGCGACTCGACCCCCGCCAGGCCCGGGCCTTCGACGCAGATTTTGCGAATATTCCGGAGTTCGATAGCGAACCGGAATCGCCCCAAGCAGAGGACGAAGCCGAGAACGAGGGGACCGGCGGTGTCGTTGCCAACGACGCCGCCGCCTTTACCCCGATTGAACCGCCAGCGGTTGGTGAAGGCAAGCTCGTCCACGAGCTTCAGCCCGAGTCACCCTCTGTCCCACCGCCCGAGCCGCAAGCCGCCGGCCAGAAAATTTCGCGCGGCTTCGTGGTACTCGCCATCGGCCTGCCCGGCTCCGGCAAAACCACCTGGTTCAAACGGCGCGGCGTCACCCCGCTTTCAAGCGACATGCTGCGCAGCATCCTGTTTGACGACATTACGGAACAGCGCTACCAGGGCCTCGTCTTCTCGACGCTGCGGTCGCTTCTACGGGCTCGTCTAATCGCCAAAATGCCGTGGAATTACGTGGATGCCACGAACCTTTCGCCGCATGAACGGCGTCAGTGGATAAAGATGGCAAAAAGCTTTGGCTATGAGGTGCAGGCTGTCTTTTTCGATGTACCATTCGAAGTCTGCATGGAGCGTAATCACAAGCGGGAACGCACCGTGAGCGATGAAACCATGCAGAAGATGGCCGAGCGCCTGCGGCCGCCAAATTTCAAAGAAGGCTTCGGCAAAATCACCGTCGTCCGCGTCAAGGGCAGCGTCCCTACCGCAGACCCGGTGCCCGAGCCAGGGCCGGCTGCGGAATAGGCATCTTTCACAGGATTCGCTGCGCATCTCGAAGATTTGCCATCCTGAACAAAGCAGCAGTGAGCCAACGTGACGATGTGTCATCCTGAGCGAAGGCTGGCGCGGTTTGTGCCAGCCGCAGTCGAACGGATCTACACTTTTTCTGCCCCGGCACTACGCCCATCGGGACCTGGAGTGGATGCCATCTCTAAAGCGGAACGGGAGCTTTGATGGAACGGCACGGCTTCAGCCGTGCCACCCCGGCAGGTAACGGAACGAGGGGCTGCAGCCCCTGAGGTACAGCTGACCAGCGCAAAATCCCGGATAGAAAGTTTTTCCATGAACGGCTGTGCCATCGAGTTTCGCGACATCAGCTACCGCCTTCCCAGCGGCCGGCTGCTGCTCGACCACATCAATCTGAAACTCGAACCGGGAACCACCACCGCACTGCTCGGACGCAGCGGCTCCGGCAAGACCACGTTGTTGCGCATGGTCAATCGCATGGCCGAGCCCACTGGCGGTGAAATCCTGCTCGAAGGCCGCCGTCTTCGCACACAGGACCCCGTTACCCTGCGGCGCTCCATCGGCTATGTCATCCAGGAAACCGGCCTCTTTCCTCATATCAGCGTGGAACGCAATGTCAGCCTCGTTCCCGAGCTCAAGGGGGAGTCCCGCGCAGCCATCGTCGGCCGCACCGCGGACCTGCTGCAGATGGTCGGCCTTGACCCGGTCCAGTTCGCCAGGCGCATGCCGCATGAGCTTTCCGGCGGCCAGCGCCAGCGCGTGGGCCTGGCCCGCGCGCTCGCCGCCGAACAAAAAATACTGCTCATGGACGAACCCTTTGGCGCCCTTGATCCGCTTACCCGCGCCGAGATGCAGGATGTCCTGCTCGACCTGATGGCCAAGATCCCAAAGACTGTTCTGCTGGTTACGCATGACCTCGACGAAGCACTCTATCTCGCCTCGCAGGTCGTTCTGCTCGAGCAGGGAAGGGTCGTCGCGACCCTGCCCAGCGCTGACTTCATGCAATCCGAGATCCCCGAAGTACAGGAGTACGTGCAGGCCGTCCGGCGCGGCGAGCAACTGCAGCAGGACCTGCAGGAACATCTTGCCCGGACCCGGGCAGCGAAAGACGAGCAGGGTCAGACCAGGATCGACGCAGCGCAGATCGCCAGCCCGCCCAGGCGTGAGTTGATGCGAAGTCCCGAGAGTGGCGACGCGCGAACCGGAGACGACAGTGAGCAGGCGCGAACCGAAAATGCAAGAGCACAGACTCCGCCCGCTAACGAAAGCGGGCCAACGCCGACCGTTGACCAGGATACGCAGCCATGAGCGCCTTCCTTCATCGCTATGGTGCGCAGATCGGCGAACTCACTCTTGAGCATCTCTGGCTCACCGGCTGGGCGATCGTCATCGCGACCCTGATCTCTGTGCCCCTCGGCATCGCCCTGACGCGCAATAAGCGGCTGGCGAAGCCAGTACTCGCTGTCGTCAACACCTTGCAGACCATCCCCAGCCTGGCCATGCTGGGCTTCCTTTTGCCGCTGCCCCTGCTCGGCGGGCGCGCGGCCCGTATCGCCATCACTGCCCTGGTGGCCTATGCCTTGCTGCCGATCGTCCGCAACACCTACGCCGGTATTCGCGGCGTCGATCCGACGATCATCGAAGTGGCGAAAGCCCTGGGCATGACTTCCATGCAGCGCCTCATCCGCGTCGAGCTGCCACTTGCCGCAGGTGTCATCCTTGCTGGATTGCGCACTGCTACGGTTACCTGTGTCGGCATCGCCACTATCGCCGCAGCCGTCGGGGCCGGTGGCCTGGGCGACCTGATCTTCCGGGGCGTCGCCTCGCTTGACAATCGCCTCGTGCTCGCGGGAGCCATACCGGCCGCACTGCTGGCACTCGGCGCCGATGCCTTGCTCGGCCTGCTCGAATTCAAGATGCGTATCCCGGGTCGGAAGACGACGTGAAGTCCCTTCTTGCCGCAGCCGCTGCCATCCTGCTGACTGCTCTTACTGCGTGCTCGATGCCGCGGCCGGATCACCCCATCATCGGCGCGAAAAATTTCACCGAGCAGGTCGTCCTAGGCGAACTCCTGGCACAGGAGATCGAAGCCAAAACCGGCCTGAAGGTCGAGCGACGTTTCTATCTCGCCGGAAGTTACATCTGTCACCAGGCGCTCATCTCCGGCCGCATCGACGGCTACCCGGAATACACTGGCACGGCGCTCACGGCTATCCTCAAGCAACCAGTCGACAAGGACCCTGCCTCATCCCTCGCCACGGTTACGCGTCGCTACAGGCAGCGCTATAACGTGGAAGTCGGGCCGTCTTTCGGCTTCAACAACACGTTCGCGATGGTCATCCGTGGCGAAGATGCTGACCGTCTCCATGTCACGACGCTAAGCCAGGCGGTGCCGCTGGCCTCGCAGTGGAAGCTGGGCGTCGGCTACGAGTTCCAGGAGCGTCCCGACGGCCTGCAGGGGTTGGAGCAGGCATACGGCCTCAGGTTCGAGGGCTCACCGCGCACCATGGACCTTGGGCTGCTCTACCGCGCCCTCCATGCCCATCAGATCGACATTGCCGCCGGCAACTCGACCGATGGACCCATCAAGGCATTCGGTCTACGCGTCCTTGAGGATGACAAGCACTATTTCCCGCCCTACCAGGCTGTCCCGCTGATGCGCGAAGCGTCGCTGCAGCGCTGGCCGAAAATCCGCATCGCCCTCGCAGCATTAAAGGACAAGATCACGGCCGACGAGATGCAGTCGATGAACGAAGAGATCGACGGCCAGCACCGGGACCCTGAGGACGTTGTCCGCGAATTCCGCGCCAAAAAAGGTCTTTAAACGACACAAACTGCACCACAATGGGCTCGAAATGATCGAAAAGGCACCTGAAAGACTACCCGAACCATGGCTTCGCGGCACCCTCACGAACATCCCGCCCGTCGCTCGCGGTGTCGTGCACGCGCTGCAACTGGCTGATGAAGACATTCAGAAATGGTGCGTTTCGCTGACAGACGAAGAACTCAATGCCCAGCCCTATGGACTGGCATCGGTCGCGTTTCACCTGCGCCATATCGCCCGCAGTCTGCATCGCCTGCTCATCTACGCTGAAGGCGAGCAACTGAGCGAAGCACAACTGGCTGCACTCCGCTCGGAAGGCGAGCCGGACGCGACCCACAAGGACCTGTTTGCAGAATGGAGTGCGAGTCTCGAAGCCACCGGCCGCCGCGTGCGCATCCTGGCCAAGCAAGACCAGGCGCTGGTGCGTTCGGTCGGTCGCAAAGCACTTCCGACTACGATTGGCGGGCTGCTCGTGCACCTGGCCGACCATACACAGCGGCATGTCGGTCAGGCTGTTACAACAGCGAAGCTCCTGCAGGCAATGCGGCAAGAATGATCAGCGCGAGTGCGTGCCGAGCACATCGTCGATGCGCGCGTCCATCTGTTCTTCTACCGCGCGATCATCGAAGTGGCCCATCTTTTCCTGCTTGGTGAGCAGGTAGCGCTCGAAGCTCTCGACTGGTTCCACTGCAGCTGAAATGCGCTCGGCAACATGTACGCCGGCTGATTCAAGTGCCTGCACCTTCTCCGGATTATTGGTCATGAGCCGCACCGAGCTCACACCGAGCTCGCGCAGGACAGCAGCCGGCACTTCAAATTCACGGCAGTCGGCGGCATAGCCCAGTTCGAGGTTGGCTTCGATGGTGTCGCGCCCCCGGTCCTGTAGTTCATACGCGCGCAATTTAGCCATCAGGCCGATGCCGCGGCCTTCCTGTAACTCATAGACCAGGATCCCGCGGCCTGCTTTGCCGATCGCTGCCAGTGCAAGCTCCAGTTGTGCGCGGCAGTCACAGCGCACCGACCCGAATACGTCTCCAGTCAGGCATTGCGAGTGCACACGGACGATGGGCGGCGTTGACTGTACATCACCCATCACCAGTGCGACGACCTGCTCCACCTTCAGCGGCGGCGCTGTCTCGCCCGGCTTGCACGGATGAGTGTTTTCCCGCGTACCCTCAAACCCGAGGATGCGAAAATGCCCCCAGCGGGTAGGGAAGTCAGCATCCGCTATCTTCTGTAATGTGACTGCTGCCATCGCTCCATTATACGTTTCGGCCCAGGTCGAATTGTCAAAGCATCCTCACAAGCGACATCGTCTTCAAGTAACCTTCTTGACAAGCAGGCTAGTGAGGAAACAGCGCCGCATTCATGCACATGGAACCCAAACTCGTTCTGATTTCGCTGCTGATACAGCTTGGCATCGCTGCGTCCATCTCGAGTGCTCTGGCCCGCTCGCGGGTCTTCCAGCGCCTGCTGTTTGCGGAGAAGCGGACGCCGGCGCAGATTGTCGGCCTGCTTGCGTGTATCTGTATTCCACTCACACTGGGCGTGTGGATCCGTGTCATCGTCCCCAACTTTTACGCGGCCGATATCTCCTTTGAGACGACCATCCTGCTTGGCATCCTTTTCGGACCGGGGACTGCGATGTTCGGCGGCACGATCCTCTCACTGCCTGCCGTGCTGCACCATGAATACCTGGCGCTGCCCTTCAACCTGGCCACCGCGCTGGTCTTCGGTACCTATGGAAACCTGGTGGGCAAGGAAGTTGTGTGGTCGTTCTCGCCCTTCATCGACCTGAGTATCTATCGCTGGGTGACGCGCAACCTGAGGCGGCCGCGTTTCGACCGGCAGGTCCTGTTGCTGGTGCTCATCATCGGCATGCAGATGATCAGGATGGCGATTGCGCGCATTTATCCGCATCGCCTCTTCACACTGGAGTCTTCAAGCTGGATAGTGCGGCTGGCTATTTATGCCTGTCCGCCTGTGGTCGTCGGGCTGCCCCTCAAAATCTGGAACGCCATCCAGACCGAGCAGAAGTTTGAAGAACAGAAGCGGCTTCTGCTGGAGGCACGTTTCGACGCGCTGCAGAGACAGATCAATCCACATTTTCTGTTCAACACGCTGAACTCGATTGCTTCGCTTGTCCGTTTCAAGCCGGAGCTGGCGCGTGAAATGATCGTCCGGCTGGCTAACATACTTCGAGCCCTGCTGCGTGATCACGACACCTATGTGGCCTTCCGCGAAGAGCTTGCTTTTACCGATGATTATCTGGGTATTGAAGTCGTCCGCTTTGGGACGGAAAAACTGCGGGTCGTGAAAGAGATCGACGAGGACACACTGGAACTGCAGGTGCCGAGTATGCTGCTACAGCCATTGATCGAGAACAGCATCAAGCATGGACTTGAACCGCGTCTCCATGGCGGAACGATCACGCTGCGCAGCCGGATACAGAATCAGCGCATGCTGATTGAGGTGGAAGACGATGGCGTGGGCATTGCAGAAGGTCGCGTGCCGACGACAGGGATGGTGCGGACAGGCGCGGGCATCGGCATGAAGAATGTCCGGGAGCGGCTTGAAGTTCTGTATGGCGCGGATGCTAATTTTGCGATTGAGAGCCGGCCGGGACGTGGAACGCGAGTAACCATGTCACTGCCGCTATTGCTGGATGAGGCGAACCAACATATGACGGCTACGCCGCTGCATCACCAGTAGTGCCGCGGCATCCTACTTCGACTGGGCCAGCACCTTCTCGTAATACTGTTCATACTGCGGAATGATCTGCGAGGCACAGAAGTGCTTTTGCGCAGTCCTCCGGCTGGCAATGCGCATCTCTTCCAGCCTTTTTTCATCCTGCAGTAAGGCGATCGATGCCTCGGCCATCGCTTCGATATCGCCAACAGGGAAGAGCAGGCCATTGACCCCGTCTTCAACCAGTTCGGGCACGCCGCCGACGCGTGTGGCGATCGTCGGCACGCGGCAGGCCATGGCTTCAAGAGCAGCCAGGCCGAACGATTCCATCTCGCTGGGCATGATCATCAGGTCGGCTAATGGCAAAAGGTCACTGACACTGTCCTGTTTGCCGAGAAAGTGGACGCGGTCGCGTACCCCCAGATCAATGGCCAGGTATTCCGCCTTCGAACGGTCAGGACCGTCGCCGATCATGAGCAACTGACTGGGGACCTTCGCCGCGACGCGCGCAAAAACTTCGACCACGTCGATGACTCGCTTGACCGCTCGGAAGTTTGAAAGATGCGCGAAGATCTTCTCGTCCGGTTTCGCAAAGGCAGCGCGGGCCTCGTCGCGTCCCGCGATTTTTGGCGTGTAGACATCGCAGTTAACGAAGTTGGGGATGACTTCGATGGGCCGCTGGATGGAGAAATCCTGGATGGTTTTTTCACGCAGGTAGTTCGAGATAGATGTGACGCCATCACTTTGTTCGATAGCGAAGCGGGTGATGGGCAGGTAGGAGCGGTCAATGCCGACCAGCGTGATGTCTGTCCCATGCAGGGTGGTTACGAATGGCAGCTTGCGGTTCCGTGTTGCCAGCATCTGCCGGGCAAGCAGGGCGCTGACTGAATGCGGAATAGCATAATGCACGTGCATGATGTCGAGGTCGTAGTATTCCGACACTTCAGCAATACGCGTCGCCAGGGCGAGGGTGTAGGGCGGATATTCAAAGAGAGGGTAATTCGTCACGGGCACTTCGTGGTAGAAGATACCTTTTTCGCGGCCGGTCAGACGAAAGGGTTGCGAGTAAGTGATGAAGTGTACCTGGTGACCGCGCTCGGCAAGTTCGATGCCGAGTTCAGTGGCGACTACACCGCTGCCGCCGTAGGTCGGATAGCAATTGATACCAATCTTCATGGATGCCTTTGTCCTGCCCTTTTACGGTAGCAGTACTGCGTGGCTGGCGAAACGCATGCTGCCCCGGTAATGACTGCCCGGAGAGATGTGACCTGACCAGCAGGATGCAGATCCCCGGCCACTTCGCTGCGCTGCGATCGGGATGAGAAAGAATTCACAGAGCCGATCATTATGACTCGAGCATGTCGAAGCCAATCAACTCGACAGTAGAGGAGTTATCAGGGCTGAGGACTGCGAGCAGTGCATCCCGTTCGATTTCGCGGGAGGCGCGAAGGCGTGTCTGCACGCCAGCCAGCGCCTCGTCCTGATAGCCGGGATGGCAGACGAGCTCCCATGTACCTGGCGGCATGGCCTGCAGAAGCCGCCGCAGTGTCGCGGCGTCGAGCGTGCCGGTTGCCAGTACACCGACAGCGCCGTCCGTGGTCAGCAGTCCGCTGCGTCTGACGGTTCGCTGAAAGCCGCGATGCTGGGTGCGCAGCAGGGTGACCTGCATGCGACGCGCGAAAGCAGCAGTGCCGGTTGCTCGAAGGCTCCATGCGGGTTCGAACGGATTGCGGATGCTGGCTACGCCGAGAGCCGCCGCGGCTGCGAGAAGCGGGCGCAGGACGCGGGCGAACATGTGAGTGTGTTTGTGCGTGTCGACGTGCGAGACAGTCAGGCCGGAGGATTGCACCCTGGCGATCTGCGCGGATGCTTCGGCTTCGATCTCGCTCGCGTTGATCTGGCCGCGGATGAGTGCCTTGACGAAGGCCCCAAGCGTGGGACGGAAGCCCGAGGCGGTGGCAAGTGTCGGGATGCGGTTATGCGGCAGAACGGGCTTGCCGTCGACCAGGACAACATGGCAGCCGACATCGAGCGAGGTCTGCACGAATGCTGCGTGCACTGCACTGCGGAAGGCTGTACCCGTGGCCATGAGTGTCGCGGAGGTCAGTGCGCCGGCAGCGTTCAGTTCAAGAATGGCCTGGTTCACGCCATCGGTGAGACCGAAATCGTCAGCGTTGACGATCAGTCGCGTACGCCCGTTCGGAGAAGTTCTGCTCAGCGCATTCACCGTGCGAAGTGTAGCAAGTATGGATGAAGGTTTCGTGATCGTCGCATGCGGTCGCTGGCGGTTATGCGAGTGCCTGCGGTATCGCTTCTTCCCAGCGGCCCTGGGCTTTGAGGATCAGCTCGACCACCTCGCGTGCTGTGCCCGATCCGCCCTGCTTCCTGGTGATGTAGTGGCTGATGGCTTTCAGCTCAGGTGCGGCATTGGCAACAGCGACGGCAAGGCCCACGCGCTTCGAGATCAGCATGTCGGGCAGGTCGTCTCCCATGTAGGCAACTTCGTCTTCGGTAACGCCGGCTTTCTGCAGGCACTCTTCAAAGGCGGCGGTCTTCGTAGCCTGGCCCAGGTAGACGTACTCCACGTGAGACTCTTTGGCGCGCTGTGCGACGGCAGGAGATTTGCGGCCAGTGATGAAGCCCGTCCTGATGCCCATGACAGCTGCGAGTTTCAACCCGAGGCCATCAAGTGAGTTGAAGACTTTCATCTCGGCCACACCACCCGGCTGCCCATCGCTGTCAGGTAACGAGATAAGGCACACACCGCCATCGGTGATGGTGCCGTCTACGTCCATCAGGAAGAGCTTGATCTTTCTGGCGCGCGCAAGAACGTCAGGCGTAACTTCTGCGATGTCAGTCATGTCCTGATGGTACCGGCAACTGCTCATCTGCCGACTCTTTCAGGATGTTGGGCAACAGTGCCGCGCCCAGCAGTCCAGCCGACGGGCCGAGTTCAGCGGGCCGGATAAATGTCCGGTCTGCTTCCATGGTTCTCCACTGCGTAGGTTCACCCAGCCGGTAGACGATGCTGTACTCGCGGATGGATTGAAACATCTGCTCCGCGAAAAGATGCCACGCACTGGCGACACCCCCGCCAATGACGATAAGTGGCGGATCGAGCGTGTTGATCAGGCCGGCGAGGCCGAAGCCGAGCGCCGCGCCAAGCTCCTTGAAAGACTGTAGCGCGCAGGGGTCGCCATTCTCTGCCAGCCGCGCAACCTGCAGGGGAGTAAAGCCGGGCTTCTCTGTCAAACGGGCGAACTCGTCGGAGCAACCGATCCGCTTAGCCTGTTCGCGGGCGATGCGGATCAGCCCGTTGGCCGACGCGTACTGCTCCAGGCAGCCGTAGGAGCCGCAGCCACAAACCGGCCCGCTGCGATCAATGGATACGTGACCAACTTCACCGCCCATGCCGACCATGCCATGCCAGACGCGGCCGTGAACGATGATACCGCTCCCAACCCCAGTGCCAAGCGTGATCATGACCATGGTCTCCACCTGGGCAGACCGGCCAGCGCCGAGCTTCCATTCAGCTACAGCGGCAGCATTCGCATCTTTTTCCAGGAAGACAGGCATGCCCGTGGCGGCGGCGAGACTATCGCGAAGTGGAAAGCCGTCCCAGCCGGGAAAGTTAGGGAGCAAACCTAGGGTGCCGAGCTGCAGGTTAAGCGGACCCGGGCTGCCGATGCCGATCCCGGAAAAGCTGGTGTCGGCAGGAAGGCCGCTGGTCAGACCGATGATGCATTCCGCCATGTCGGCCACGACGGCATCCGGACCATCTTCGACCCGTGTACGCAGGGTGCGGCTGGAGATAGGAACGAGTTCGCTGACGGCAAAGGCGGAGTCGAAAAGGCCGAGCCGCAGGCTGGTGCCTCCGAGATCAATACCAATCGAAAAACTGCTGGGTGTGGGCGGCATCATCGTGTCTGCGAGCTGTAGAAAGTGTGCGGTGCGATGAATATGCCTGAAGTTTGGCGGGCAGCAAGGGAATCGAACCCCGACATCCTGCTTGTAAGGCGAATCAACGGCCTCTATCCGATAGTACTATCAGTTCCTACATCTTGGAAATAGCTCTGTGGAAACATTACCTTACCGGCCAAGCCACCGCGTTCGTCTTACTCGCATTTCCCTTCCTTTGGAATCCAAGAGAGCACAAAACCGGTCACACTTTTCGTGCCTTGATTTTCGGAGGGACGAGGTAACCCGCTTCGCCCTTCCGAGGCGCCCGCTCTGTTCGATTCAGACGTGACGCAAGGCACATCTCGGGCCGCTCTGTGAAGCGCAGGATGAGGGCTCTACACAAAGCATCAGGCAGGAGAGCCGTCGGCTCGGACGCGCATCTCGTCAATGGTTCAGCGTCCCACCGTAGGCGTTGGTGGTTTGGCCTTCCATAGCCTCTTTGATCGACTTCCGCTTCTTTTTGAGATCCTCCAATTTGGCGGCCTCCTGTGCAATATCGTTGCTCTTCAGGGCGATGTCCTACCGCAGTTGACCCTCGGCAGCTGCTGCATCGCTCACCGCCTTCGCAGTTTTCCGATAAAGCGCTTCCCAGTTTTTATCTCTTCTTCAGTCGGAAAATCGTCATCCCTGGGGCGAGATCCTGCGACTTCCTTGGCTCGCGCATTGGCCTCGCCGCTCTTTTGGATCAAAGTATTCATCCTAATTGTCTCGAGAGGTGCAACCTCCAGCTGCAGCTCCTCAGACGATTCCTGGAAGCGCGGCACTCCAGGTTCACATTTGCAAACTCTGCCTTTAGATTGCCAAGGCGTTTCTCGAGATCGTCCCCGATAAATCGCGACACTAGCTCCGTGAAGTCTTAGACCTCCAGCATGAGCGCGAACTTTTCGTCTGAGTGACTCGCTGAGTTGAGGGCACTTTGGATGGTCTCGACAGCCTGATCGAACGACGAGGACGCGACTGCCGGCGACTTCTCCTGAAAGTCCTCCCGCCGGTACATCCGCACCTCTCGTTTTGCCGCTCGATGAGTTTGCCAAGGCTGAAACGCATCAACGTCGAATGGCTGCTGTGAAAATCTTCTGAACATGGTCATCGCACCTTTCTGGTGTCGCTGGATGATGATTCTCGAGGCGCGCCGCCAGGTACGGGAAAATTGCCCCTGGAGGCTTCGTTTCCGGTGTTTCCGTCGATCGCGCGTACCAGCTGATGAAGCATGGATCCATCGCTAGCCCAAACCGCGTTCCGCATGATGAAGCCATGCGCTGTGTTTTCGCCGTAGCTGCATCGCAAGAAGCTTCGAGGACCTTGCTCTGAGGGATGCTTAGGTTTTGGCCGTCGGGCATCTCGTAGAGCGTCGCAGTTACACCGTTAGCGGCCTCTAGCTTGCGCAGGCGCGTTTCTAACTGGGTCCGCCTCATCGGCGGCCGCCGATTCGTTCCGCTTGATCGAAACATTCGCTGCGGATCTTCGCATAGGCGGCGTTCAATTCGTTCGCACGCTCGGCCGTCGAACGCTGTTTGGCTCGGAACTGTGGACCCGAATCGAGCTCCATGAGACCCCCAAGCAGCTGCTGTGCCATTTCTTAAATTTCGTTATCGCTCATTCTCGTTTCCTTTCGTCTGCTCGAGCATCGTGATATGCTGCGCGAGGTCTTCAAGTTCGTGAGCCCTCAGAGAGCTCGACGATTCGGCTGGACGCCGTAATCCTGGCGGCCGCTGCGTGTTTTCGTCGTTGGCCAGTTTGTCGAGGTTCGTTACCGCGCAGGCCATTGCTGCGCGTAGCAGCCCCGTAGCGCCCTCGACGATGCGCCGCCGGGCCATCCAGTACTCCGCGGAGAAAGCGGGCTCCGCAAGCCACCTATTCAGTGTTCGCTCGCTGTGACCACTCGCTGCGGCCGCCACACCGATAGTTCGGTGTATCAGCAGATTTGCGATCGTCTGGTAATACTTGGCGCGAACCCGTCGACGGTGTCGTGATTTGTCGGAATTTGGCGGTCGCCATCAGGCCCTCACATCCGAAGCCTGAGCCGGATCCATCGCGTTATCGAGATTTGAGAGGCGGCCGAATCGCCAGCCGGTGTCTGCTCCCCGGTGACGTGCCAGAGAGCCTCTACCATGCCCCGGGGCAAAGCATTCGCTTATTTCAATCGCCTCGCCAACATGCGAGTTTTCCTATCCGTTAGGGTCCCACGCAAAGCCAATCAAGCCGCCCTTCCGTTGCAATTTTTCCGCTTCAATCCTTCAGCAATAATGCGATTGACTTGAGAAAGAGGGATCCTTAAGGCACCTGATTCAAGACGCGCGCTTCGCACCTTTGATGAGGCCACCCAAGAGTAAAGTGTTCTCCGCTCGATGCCGATTAGCTGGCCGCGTGAGGGAGCCGATAGAGAGGTTCAATCTCTCGCTTTGCTCGAGGGAGCGATAGACGCCATTGCATGATTTGCGCTATCAGCCTACCTCTCCGGCCGGAATTGTCATCTCCTCGATGAAAGCTTCCAGTAAGTCACTAGGTATCCTCACCGATCCAAATATCTGGACCTTGGGGAGCTGCTTCGAGTAAAGCTTCGCCCAAACAGTCTTCTCAGAAATGCCGAGCTGTTGTGCTGTTTCCTTTACGGTGAGCATCCGCTTCCCGCTCTTCGTGCCTTGGACTAACGCAGGATTTTTTCATAAGTGGATCTCCTTTAACGCCATAACTTGTTTTTACTCAGGTCTTGCATTACGCACAGTTAAGCATGGATCCTCCGAGCGATGACACCCTAGTTTGTGCGACAAAGAGTTCTAAGCCTGATACGTAAACGCTGCTAACAGGTAGAAACATGAAGCAAGTCCAGGAAAGCCTTTTTATTTATAGACTTAGATATTTTTCCCAGATATTTTCGACAATTCACTTGATTAAGAGCTTTGGAAGGGACCGAATCTTCTGACTGGAGCAGCGATCCTGCTTCCCAAGCAGCGGGGCGCAGATGCTCAGGTCAGTCGAATCATTCACTTGCGCTGAAGACCCGGTGCGGTGTGTTCTTTTTTGAGCTCTCTGCGCCAGATATGACGTGTATCCACGCTCGTTTTCCCGATACGTAACTACTGTAGATATGTAACCAGTACAGAGCATTGACTTAGTTTTCTCAGCGTGAAAAGTTACGCGAAACAGAGGGCACTGATGAGCGAGAACATAATCGAAAGCTATTTGATTTCGCTTGGCTTGGAAGTGGACCAGGCTCAATTTCAGCAAGTAGAAGTCGCGCTGAAGAAGATGGACCACGCAGTCGAGCAGCATTTAGGCGGCATGCTCGAGTCCTTTGCCGGGTGGACCGGCTCGATCGTCGGCGCGTTCGCTGCTGTAGGCGGCGCGACGCTCGGCATGATGGACAAGATGGCGACCGCCGATCAAGACTTTCGGCTCTTCGCTGAGAGCATGTTTATGTCCGAGGCGGCGGCCCGCAGGCTGAAACTTGCCACGGATGCTCTGGGCTATTCCCTGGATCAAATCGCATGCGATCCGGAACTGAGCGCGCGTCTCGATGTGCTGCTGAAAGACCAGGCAAAGATGGACGCCCTGGCCCGGTCCGCAGATGTTGCGACTGGTCTCAAAGGGATCAGGGACGTAGGTTTCGAGTTCACGCGCCTTAAGGTCGAAATCCAGGAGATCGCGACGATCGCATCTGGAAAGCTGTTCCACGACCTCGGCGGCGAAGGTCTAGTGGCCAAGCTGCAGCGCATGAATGATTGGATTGAGCAGCATCTGCCGGAGATTGAAAGCTGACTCGAGAAATACCTGGTGCCTGTCCTGCGTGATGTGGAGCGGGTGGGCGAGGACGTGTGGCGCCTAGTCGAGGCACTTACGCTTGCATTCGTTCACCTGATGGGCGCTCTCGTGCGGGATGACACGCTGAGGGATGGCGCGCTCAATTTCGACAACCTCGGCAAATCGATCGATAAGGCGGCCGACTTCATGGTCCGTTTTGTCGACGCCGTCACGTCCGCAGTCGAGATGGTTACGGATCTCTTCGATGCATGAGTGGATCTGCTCCACCTGGACTTCAAAAACTTTGCGCGGGATCTGAAGGAACTCGGCCATGACACCACGGCCGGCGGCGCCGGCGTGCTCGGCTATGTGGCGCTTGCTGGCCTGCTCGGTGCAAAGACGCCGTGGAGACTGCTTGGCAAGCTGCTGGGAATCGGAAGGGCTGGCCTCGGCGGCCTCGGTGAGGGCGCGGGGGCCGAGTTGGCTGCCGGTGGTGTCGCCGCAGGCTCTGCGGTCGCAGCAACAGGCGGCGTGGCTGCTCTCAATGCCGGGCTCTTCTTCGGCGCGAAGGCCTTCGATGAGAAGTGGGGAACAGCACTCCGCAAGAGCTATGGTTTCTCGGACGATGCTGAGGACAATTTTCGCAAGATCCTCGGACTGCTTCGAAAGGGAGCTGGCGAAGGCTCAGGGCTGATCGACGAAGTAGCGAGGCGCTATGGGATAGACCTTGCGCTGGCTCATGCTGTGGCGCACCAGGAGTCGGGCGAACGTCACTACGACGCCCGGGGAAATCTCATTACGTCCAGGACCGGGGCGCAGGGCATGTTCCAGATCGAGCCATGGACGGCGAAGGCGCTCGGCATCGATGCGTCCGACACCAGTCAGACCGTCGACGGGGGTCTGCATCTGCTGGCCACGCTCTTGCAACGCTATGGGAACTCAGCGGGGCCCTGGCCGCTTATCACTGGGGCGAGAAAAATCTCGATAGGGCCCTGGCCAGGCATCATGAGCAATTCTCCCTTGATTACTTGCCGGCCGAGACGCGCAATTACGTGCAATCGATCGAGTCGAAGACGGCCGGCGCCGTGAATGTGGGCGACGTGCATGTTCACATCAAGCATGAGAATCCGGATCCGCACGGGATTTCGAAGGCTGTTGCGGCTGGCGTTCGTGACGGAGTGAATAAACAGACGCAGTCCAATCTCACAAATCTGCAGGGAGCGTTCGCGTAGGGATTTGCGCCATCGGCGAGTTCTTCATAGGTGAGCAGTAGTGAACAGAAACCGTGACGTTAATGCGGTTAAAAATTGCCGATTCCCCGCCGTGCAATGCGGAGGTTTCACTGACCGTGGCGTCGCTGTCAGAGTGTCGCCACGGCATTTTTCTTTCAGGTCCGCCATTGCGAAACCAACCTGTTGGAGACTTGGGTAACGTTGACCCTGGCTACCGCTCGTGGCGGACTCGTTCACAAGGTGCGGAAAACACCGAGATCAAGAGCGGCGACCACGCCCGACACCTGTGGTTTTTTTGTGCCCCCAAATGGGCGGAGTGGGCTATCCGTAAGGACGCTCGCCAGACTCTTGACTGGTTTTCAGCTCAGTCTAGCAAGCCCTTGAAAAAGGCTTGGCGGTAATTCTCAAGAGGAGTTCACATGGCGCGATTACTGCAATTCCCGTCCGTTCCCGCCCCGCGGTTCCACCTTTCAATGCCTTCCGAGCCGGAGTTTGACAGCGGTAAGTTTTGCACACCCAGCCAAGTGCTCGAGGTTTACAAACGCCTCTGTCCCGCCTCTAAGCATCGGCTCTCACGCTCTGCAGCGAAGGAAAGGGAGTTCACCGAGATGGAACTCCTCGAAGCAGAGGCGAAGGCCTGGACGGATAAAGCTGGCTCCAATCCGATCGACCTTGAGAGTAACTGAATCTGCATCAGAGGCAGTCGGCTGCAGATAAGTAACTGTAACAGAGTCAGTCGGTTAAGTGGGGTGCCCGTCGTACTGTGTTGCAATTTGTGCACCCCGCTTAGGATTTGATGTCGAGGAGATGGGCTATGTCACTTTTCAAGCGTGGGGACACCTGGTGGTATCGATTCGGCTTTCGCGGTCAATTGATTCGAGAGAGCAGCAAAAGCAAGAGCAAGGAAGTTTGCCGGCGGCTCGAGAGCGCACATCGCCTAAAACTCGAGCTCAATTAGGGCGGATTGGTTGAACTCACGAAACCTCGGAAGTTTGTTTCGGCGGCCAAGGATTATCTGAAAGATCGCGAGGCGCATTGGGCATCGAAGACCCAAGACATCCACACTAACTCGCTCAATCACCTCGAAAAGTTCTTCTCCAAAACCTTGTTGAGCGAGATTACGGCCGAAAACATCAGCCGCTATCAAGCAGCTCGGAAGAAAGAGAAGGCGAGCGGCCGGACAATCAACATCGAAGTTTCGCTCGTGCGCCTGGTCATGCGGAAGCACAAGATGTGGGCGAACATCGAGGACAGCGTGACGATGATGAAAGAAAACAAGGACATCGGCAGGGAGCTCAGCGAGGACGAAGCCCACCGGGTGCTTACCGCGGCGAAGACGAGCGTCTCACGATCGCTCTACCCGGCCATTCTCATCAGCATGCATACCGGGCTCCGGAACAAGGATCTGCGCCTCATGCGCTGGCACCAGGTCGAAGGGACAATTACGGTAGGGAAGAGCAAGACAGAAGGCGGAGAGGGCCGCCTGGTGCCTCTTAGCAAGACAGCTTGGCGCGTGATGAAGGAACGGCGCTCAGAGTTTCCCGATGCGCTTCCTGAGCATGTTGTCTTCCCGCGGGAGTCGTGCGGGCTCATGGGCACCAAGGGCACCTTTGGCGGCAAGGTCGCACCTACGAGACGTTCCCAGACCAGCCCGTCGGATCCTGGAATTCTGCCTTGATGCAAGCGAAGAAAGTGGCTCGTGTCGAATGCCGCTGGCATGATCTTCGTCACACAACCATCTCAAGGCTCGCGGCCGGCGGAGCCACTGACGGAACGATTCAAGCTATCGCCGGCTGGATGTCGCCGAAGATGATCGAGCGGTACAGCCACGTCCGGAATAAAGCTAGGCGAGATGCTGTGGCGGTGCTGGACCTCGGCGGATCGATTCAGTAGCAAGTGCTTAAAGAAAGGAAAAACGGTGAAAAAGGTCATTCGAGATGTTGCTGATCGCCTCTTGCACGCCAACATTTATCTCGACGATTTGAAAGAGATCGAAGGAATTGTTCGAGCGGCATTTGCCGCATTACCGGAGCCGGTCCCTTTCGCCATCAAGTACGAAATTCCAAGCGAGCACAGCTTCAAGAGTCTGGAGGACCTGAAAGCGCACGGTCTACGCAGTTCGAATCTTCAGATGATTCTTGTTCCGAGCAATCCCCTTCAAATTCGAAAAACAGTGGTAGCGATGCGGCGGATGGATAACCCTTCTTTTGGCGCTCCGATTCAGTTACCGACGGACGCACAGTGGGCAGTTTTTTCCCAAATAGAGGCCGTCTTCGCTGCACGTAGGTAAAGGTTCAAAACTGCGATGGGTTTGATCCGATGGGAGCTGTTCCAGCTACTTGGCTACTTGATCACGGGTGTTTACGTGATCGCAGGCGGACGCTTACATACAAGCCCACGCAATCTCTTTCTGGGTCTCTGTTTGCCTTACATTGTCATTCTTGTGCTGGTCGCCATCGGCCAGATCTCACGCAACTATTGCTATTTCGAGGAATCGAGTTCAACGCAGAAGATGCGACGGGACCGATTTTCTGCAGTGGGCGACAAGTTGTTTTGGATCGTCGTGGGTATCATTCTCTCGAAGCTTGTTGACTATTTCTGGCACCCGAAATAGAGATCGCTTCCATGTCGATGCTCACTTGCCGTCGACCGAATGTACGGGTTGGTCGTTGAACATGAAAATGCCCGTCGGCTGCGCGGTCAATACGACCTGGTCTTTGTATGGAGTGGCTTGGAACGCAAAGTGACGCGTGACATCGAAGGGCCACCAGCCGTATTTAAAGCGAAGGTGAAAGAAAATAGCACCGGTATGGCTCATCATCGGGTAGGGAGAACCTGGACTGTAGCAGGAAGTAGTCGCTGGCTCCCGCCTTGCTATTTCGTGGATCGTTCCATTTGGATCCCGATAAGAAATGTGCCAAATTTGCGCAGAGTCCTTACCGTTCCAATGCTGATCGCAGGTCACTCTTACATCTCGCATCGCAAATGCGCTTGAATTATGAATTTGGAATGGAGTGGTGTAGACGTCGGTGGGATCCGGTGCCGGCTGATTCACCATCTCCACATCAGGCTGCGCCGCAAAAAGCAAACCAGCCAATGTAATGATTGGCCCCAAGACGCCCCAGACAGTCGACCAGACCGTGTACCCCCGCTTTAGCGAAGCATCATGCGAATTAGGCCTCGCGGGTTTTGTGGTTTCTGTCTTGGATTGCGCAGTTGTCTGTACCGGTGCGGCCTCTGCAACGGGTCCGGTTGGCAGCGCATCGGTTGCGGGCGCTAACGGGGGTCTCGGCTTGGGGCGGTGCTGGGCACGGTTTTTGCCAGGCGAACCTCTGCGACGCCTGCTCATTCGCGATATCGACTATCTACACGTGCACGAAACGGGCACAATCCGTTAAAACCAAAACTCTATTTGCAGCTAAGTCCCTTAAAATGAATTTGGTGGGCAGCGAGGGACTCGAACCCCCGACATCCTGCTTGTAAGGCAGGCGCTCTAACCAACTGAGCTAGCCGCCCTCTATCTAAGTACTCTTCGCAGTGTATGAGGACTTCTGCATGGGGTCAATGGTGCAACTGTCTTTGAGGAGAGCCGATCCTCCCGAGAAAGGTAGTCGGGCGTGGTCGCCGGACTAGATTTCTGCAGCAGGCCGGGGCGACATCGGAGGGACTTTCCCCACCGAAAAAATAGCAGCGCGGCGCACCGTCCCGCGAGCCATAGCCAGTGTATTGCGCGTCGTCCCGAGCAGTTCGTCCTTACGGCACACGATGAGGAAAATGACCAGCAGGGAAAACTGATTACCAAAGCTGAACAGGTAGCGAGTGGTGACGTTGTTGATGAAATAGATCATCATCATGCTCCACAAAACAACGTGGTACCGCCACCAGCCTGGGGACTGCATGGTTTTGGTATCTCCCCAGAGCAGGAAGAAAACACGCAGCATGCTGCCGAGGATGACAGAACCGCCGACCAGGCCGTTGTCGTAAAGAATGGTGACGTAGCCGCTGTCAATGACATAGCCCTGGCGATAGCCCCGGCCGAACAGCCATTGGAGACCGGAGAGGCGATTGATGGCAGTAATCCAGATGGTGGTTCTACCGGAAAATCCGGAATGGATCCCGCGCTGTTTACTGTCGAGTTGCAGAGCGGTCACGATGAACTTACTCGCTCTCGCGATGTCTGATCCATGGAGAACGACATAAACAACGATACCGATACCTACCAGCGCCATGATGATCTGTAACGCACTCAGGCGTAGACGGCCGATGAGGCGGTTGAAGACAGTGAATCGTAGCGTAGTGACGATAAGTGCGATCAGGATTGCACCCAGCGAACCTCGCGAACCAGTTGTAAACAGCAGTACCGGGGTAATGAGTACCAGGGCGCCGATAAACAGGCGCTTCTTGCCGCGAGGAAGATCAAGCGCCAGGCCAACGAACAGCGGAAAATAGCTGGCCAGGGTGAATCCGATGAGGTTGGGATGGATGCCGGAGCCGCCGGTGAAGCGCGTCTCACCTGCACCGTAGCCGCTAAGCTCCTTACGCCCCGTGATGAGGATGGTCAGTACGCAGAAAATGGCCGAATAGGTGTAGCAGCGGACGACCTGGAGCAGACCGATGTGCATGACGATGAGTCGTGCTGAAAGGAAGAGGCCGAGAAGAATCAATCCGTAATAAACAGAGAAGAGTTCGCCTGCGTAATAGGAGACGATCTCTGACAGGATGAGGAAGAGAAAGAGGACTGAGCCGCCGCTGAGGATGCGCGAAAGCTTCTGTCCGCGATCGGGGCCGAGCAGCGTGCAGAAGGCGGCGACATAGAGCACGACGATGGGAATGAGACCGGCCTGGGGCAGCGCTACCCAGTACTGCATCAGCGTGTAAAGGAATGAAAAGGTAACCATGCCGCTGATCAAGAGTGAGGGCGTCCTGGTGGAAGCCCTGGCACTGGCGGGGGTTCTGATCCCGCGCGCAGGGAGGGGACGCGTCGCGAATTGGGGCGAAGTCGACATGCAGGAGTTTTGCGTTGCGGATCAGTGACCTGGCCGCCGCAGAAACACCAAAACACCAGGCACTGACAATCGGATTGTATCGCGCTAGTTGCAGCAGTCGCGCAGCGGTGCTGTTGCCGTAAAGTGTCTCCGGCCAGCCTTTTTCAAGAAAAAGCCGCCCTGCCTCACTTTGGAACCACCACAGTAGCTGCGAAAATGCGTTAAGCTTAGGCGGAGCGCTTCTTACGAGCGCCAGGAGAAATCATGTCTCGGCTTTCCATGCTACGTCTTCCCGCCCTCGCGGTACTGGCTCTAGGTGTTCTGGCTACTGGTTGTGAGACGGGAAGCACGCACGAGAACGTGACGACGACGGGCGCGAAGGGGCAGAATGTTGGCCAGAACAGTAACAAGTCCGGCCCGGTACCGGGTTCGTCCACGGGCACGGACGTTACGCCGAATACTGATCAGCAGCCTGTTGAGGCGACGCCTCCCCCGACGAATGCTTCGTCGACTCCTACGAAGTAGCCTCCGGTCGTCGCTCGATAAAAGCAGCAACGCAGATATCAACGCTTCGGTCGAGATGACCGTGCAGGCTAGGCCAGCTTGGACTCGAGCTCAGCCCAGCGTGCGTAGAGTGTGTCGAGTGCTGCCTGGGTCTCGTCGACCTTGGTCAGTGCCGCCTGTAAGCGGACAGAGTCGGTAGCGATCGCGGGATCCTCGGCGGCTTCCCGTGCAGCCTGCGCTGCTTCTTCGGCTGTCGTTACCTTGTCTTCCATGCTGGAATATTCGCGGGCTTCCATGTAGGACAGCTTTTTCTTGACGCGCGCTTTCAGCTGCTCGGCTTCCGGGCTGGATGGCTTGGTATCTGCAGCGCCGCCGGAGCCGTTGGTCGATTCGAGACCCTTCGCTTCGGCCTGCTTCACTCGATCGCGCGTCCACTGCTCCCATTGCTGATAGTCGGCGAACTGACCGGCCGAGCCAAGGCCATCCAGGCCGACGACGACAGTCGAAACGCGGTCGAGCAGGTAGCGGTCGTGGGTGACGAGTACGAGTGCTCCCTTGAAGTCGAGCAGACTCTCTTCGAGGATCTCGAGCGTCTCGATGTCGAGGTCGTTGGTCGGTTCGTCGAGCAGCAGCAGGTCGGCTTCTTCAAGCATCAGTTTGGCGATGAGCACGCGGGCGCGTTCGCCGCCGGACAGACGGCCAACCTGCTGGTTCAACTGCTCGCTGGTGAACAGGAAGCGCGTGGCCCATGAGGCGACATGGATGACGCGGCCCTGGTACACGACAGAGTCGCTGTCCGGCGCAAGGGCACGGCGCAGGGTCACGTCGGCGGGGAGTTCGCGCTTCTGGTCGAAGTAAACGATGCGCAGATTGTTGGCGAGCTTGATCTCGCCGCCGGTCGGCTGATACTCGCCGCGCAGCAGACGCAATAGGGTAGTTTTCCCGCTTCCGTTCGCGCCAACCAGGCCGACGCGCATACCAGCCGTGAGATGGAATGTTAGACCGCTGAACAACTCACGCTTTCCTGCGTCGATGCTGTAATGCATGTCTTCCAGCGAGACAAGGCGCTTGGTTTCGCGGCCGCTTTCGACGAACGCTATGCCGGCTGATTCAGTGCGGCTCCGGCTCTTCATTTCCTTGAGTTCACCGATCAACTCGCCGGCGCTGTCGATGCGGGCCTTCGACTTGGTGGTGCGGGCCTTGGGACCGCGACGAAGCCAGTCAATCTCGGTTTTGACGCGGTTCTCGAGTGACTCCTGACGACGCTGCTGAGCTTCAAGGAACAACTCTTTTTCGACCAGGAACTCGCTGTAGTTGCCGGCTCGGCGCAGGATGCCATCGGGGTAGCGGCGGTTGAGTTCTGCCATCTCGGTGGCTACGTTCTCGAGGAAATAGCGGTCATGGCTGATGACGACGCAGGCGGAGCGCGACTGCGCCAGCGTGGTCTCGAGCCACTCGATGCCGGCGAGGTCAAGGTGGTTCGTGGGCTCGTCGAGCAGGAGGATGTCCGGATCGCCGACCATGGCCTCGACGATGGCGAGACGCTTGCGCCAGCCGCCGGAAAGAGCAGCGGTTTCGGTATCGAAGTCTTCAAAACTGGCGCGGCCGAGGAGTCCGCGCGCACGGCCTTCCCGGTCACTCTCGGCCAGGCCGGCGCGGGTCGCCGCCTCAGTCATGACCGACCAGATGGTGGACCTTTTTACAAATTGCGAGTCCTGCGCGACGTAGGCCATGCGCGTCCGCTTGCGCGCAGAAACTTCGCCGGAGTCGGGGTCGACTTCGCCGGCGAGAATCTTCAGCAGCGTGGACTTGCCCGAGCCATTCGGGCCGATGAGGCCGATGCGAGCGCCCTCTTCAACGGTGA
Source organism: Acidobacteriaceae bacterium (assembly GCA_963692885.1). Classification (GTDB taxonomy): domain Bacteria; phylum Acidobacteriota; class Terriglobia; order Terriglobales; family Acidobacteriaceae. Next base: position 2,310,152 of record OY843586.1, on the reverse strand, counting down.
AGGAGACATTGCGGAAAAGTTGTTCTGCGCCGAAGGCTTTGGCGATCGATTGCGCGTTGAGAATGGCTGCCAAACTGATTCCTATTCTTGTTGTTGAGTGAAGAAAACGCAGGTCCTTCGACTTCGCTCAGATGACACATCGTTGGTTGAGCTCAACTTTCGCTATTGTCATCCCGACCGAAGCGAAGCGGGAGTGGAGGGAACTGCATCTTTTCGCGGCTTCTGCAATGTCAGTGACGATCTTGACGGATCATCCGACATGCAGATCCCTCCACTCCGGTCGGGATGACAACTCAAATGTTAAGACTTACATCTGCAATCGAGACAGTGTTCTTATTGCCCTTGTGACGCCGCAAACCCCAGGCCTGAGAACCGAGACATAGGGCACCCGAGTTGTATTAACGTGAAGCCGTCGCCGCAGTCGCGGCCATGTACTCAGCGTATGGCCCCTTGAAGTCGACGATGCCTTTCTCTTCGAAGTGCCAGATGCGTGTTGCCACTTCGTCGATCAGGTCGAAGTCATGGGTGACCAGCAATACCGTGCCTTCGAACTTCTGCAGCGCCTGGTTGAGGGCATTGATCGATTCGAGGTCAAGATGGTTGGTCGGTTCGTCGAAGACCAGGAAGTTCGGCTTCTGCATCATCAGGCGGCAGAACACTAGGCGCGCAGCTTCGCCGCCTGAGAGTGCGTCGGTCGGCTTGACCCCTTCTTCACCCCGGAAGAGCATCTGGCCGAGTACGCCGCGAATTTCTTCCTTGGTCTTCTGCGTATCGAAGCTGTGCAGCCATTCCTGCACGGTCGTGCCCTTTTCGATAATGCCGTGAATGTCCTGCGGGAAGTAACCGATCTGGGCTTCGTGGCCCCACTTGGTGGTGCCCGTATCGAGCTTGAATTGTTTGTCTTCCGGCATTCCGAGAATAGGCGTGTTCGTCAGCAGAGACCGGATCATGGTCGTCTTGCCCTGGCCGTTACGGCCCATGAGGGCGATGCGTTCGCCGCGCATGATTGCGCCGGAAAAATCCTTGATGACAGGCACGCCGTCATAAGCTTTGCTGATGTGCTCGAACTCGAGCACATGCTTGCCCGATGGCCGGTTCATGTCGAAGCGGATGTAGGGGCGTGCGATATTCGAGCGCGCCAGCTCGCTGGTCTGCAGGCGTTCGACTTCCTTCTTACGCGAGGTCACCTGGCTCGAACGCGTTCCGGCCGAGAACCGCGCGATGAATTCGTTCAGCTGGGCAATCTTCTTTTCGCGCTGCTCGTTCTGCGACTCAAGGCGGGAACGGACCTGCGTCTTCGCGAGCACCATGTCATCGTAGCCGCCGGTGTAGATGATGATGTCTTCGTAATCGATATCGGCGATGTGGGTGCAGACACTATTCAGGAAATGGCGATCATGCGAGATGGTAATCAGCGTGCCTTCGAAGTGGAGCAGGAAATCCTGCAGCCACTCGATGGATTCGAGATCGAGGTAGTTGGTCGGTTCGTCGAGCAGCAGGGCCTGCGGCTTGCCGAAGAGGGCTTGCGCCAATAGTGCGCGCACCTTCTGGCCGCCCTGCAACTCGCCCATCTTGCGCTCATGCAGTTCGTCGGGAATATCCAGACCCTGCAGCAGGATGGCGGCATCGCTTTCGGCAGTGTAGCCGTCTTCTTCGCCGACAATGCCTTCGAGTTCGCCGAGACGCATGCCGTCTTCGTCTGTCATCTCGGCCTTGTTGTAGATCTTTTCGCGCTCTTCAAGTGCCGCCCACAGGCCCTTGTTGCCCATGATGACGGTGTCGATGAGACGGTAGTTGTCAAAGGCGTACTGATCCTGGCGGAGGACGGAAACCTTCTTGGGGCGCACGACCGTGCCCTTCTGAGCGTCGATGTCGTTGGCCAGAATCTTCATAAAGGTGGATTTGCCGGCGCCATTCGGACCGGTCAAGCCATAGCGGCGACCAGGGATGAACTGGACGGAAACATCTTCGAATAGAACTTTTGCGCCGTAGCGCATGCTTACATTGCTGACGGAAATCATGCAGGGGTCTCTTTGATTGTTAGGGGCTGACTCTATTTTCTCACACCCAATGCCGGCAGGTACTGGCCGTGCGGGCAGGAGCGCCCTTGGCGCAAACGCGTGCTTCCGTTGGTCGCACTGAGTGCGGGCTCTCTGTCGTTGCGATGCTGCGAGGGGTTACGAAAGATGGTCAGGCTCGGAAGCCGCGCGGGTGATGGGCAAGTTACTCAAAATGCGACTTTCTGACGTTTGGCAAGATGGACAGCAGTTCGTAGGTTATTTTGTTGGATGACGAGGATACTTCCATGGCAAAGCCTGGGATCGAGAAGAAAGCACCTTTAGTCGCAACTCCGCGAGCGTACGTATTGACAGTTCTTTTTTGGATTGCCGTTATCTCGCTCCTCCTGGGTTTGTTCAAGTTGCTTGGCGTCAGAATGCACTAGAGTGAGCGCTCTGTTCCGTAAGCTCCTCTCTGGCTCGAAAGTCTGCCGCTTCGCGCTCTTCTGGGTGAAGTTTCCGAATTCAGAATTTCCAGGAATTAACATCAGGCGGGTCACTGCCAGCCGCGTCAAATCGGGTCACTTCTCAAGCAGCCAGCCGTACATGGTTTTCAGTCCTATTGTTCGCTACCGGGTCACGGCTTCTACGCACGCGGCGCGTACTGTTGGCCCTGCGCTCCCTCCTTCGTATAAGGAGGATTTGCCTTGCAGTTCGCATCACGGAACTGAAGCCAAAGCCGCTGAGCCAGTTGCAAATTCGTTAGCTCGTCCGATTTCAGTTTTATCCTGAGTTTCCCATAGAAGGCATCAGGGTCTTCATCAGCTTTCTTTGACGCTGCGATGAAGCACTCAGTCTTTGAGGAGTTTGGGGCTGCGGACTGGCATGGGCTCCAGCGGCATTTATGTGTTGCGCCACGACATCGCTGGTGCTCGGTCAGGCGACCGAAAACAGCAGGAGAAGCCCGAAGACATGACCGATTTGCATGTAGGTCATCGTACCGCGGGAAACTCCCTGGTACGGCATTATAGGTGACTACTTGAGAAGTGCTACTTGTCGGATATTCGAGGCTTAGTCAGAAGATGTGCAGGAATAGCTGGTTCGTCACGAGGGCGGCCAGGTAGGCCAGGCCGCTCATGTAGCAGAACTGGACCAACGGCCACTTCCAGCTGTTGGTTTCCCGACGCACGACTGCGAGCGTTGAAGTGCACTGCATGGCAAAAGCAAAGAAGACGACCAGGGCGATCGCGCCGCCGAGCGTCATGTCATGGCGAAGCGCAGCCTGCAGGCCTTCTGAGTGGGTGAGCGGATCAGCGCCGTAGAGCGTACCCAGTGTGCCGACGATGACCTCGCGGGCGACGATGGAACTGAGCAGGCCGATGCCGATCTTCCAGTTGAAGCCCAGAGGATGGATGATCGGCTCGATGAAATGGCCCAGCCGTCCGATGACGCTGTCGGCCAGGTCAGAGAAGTGCGCCCCCGTATTTCCGGAGAAACTGATGGGGACGATGCTCAGCACCCACAGGATAAAGGTGACGCCGAGGATGATCGTTCCAGCCTTCTTCAGGAAGAGCATGCCGCGGTCGTAAAGACGAAGGCCGAGCGAGTGGAAGGTGGGCCAGCGGTACTGCGGCAGTTCGAGAATAAACGGTGCCGACGAGGCCTTGAGCACAGAAGACTTGAGCAGACGGGCCGTGCCGAGCGCCGCCAGAAATCCCAGCACATACAGGCCGAGCATTACGCACGCGCGGAGACCGATAAGACTGCCGATCACGTTCTTATTTGGAATAAAGGCGGCGATGATCAGCGTATAGATGGGCAGCCGCGCTGAGCAGGTCATAAAGGGTGCGACCAGGATGGTAGCGAGGCGATCCCGGCGATTCTCAATCGTGCGCGTGGCCATGATGGCCGGTACCGCGCAGGCGTAGGCCGACAGAAGGGGAATGAACGCCTTGCCGTTGAGACCGATCGAGCGCATCAGGCGGTCGGCGATGAGCGCAGCGCGGGCCAGGTAGCCGGAATCTTCGAGTATCCCTATGAAAAGAAACAGAAGCAGAATCTGCGGCAGAAATACCAGTACGGCCTGTACGCCATTCCACAGGCCATCGCGCAGCAGCAGGCGCAGCCAGTTATCCGGCAGGAGATTGGCGACATGGGCGCCGGCAGTTGTCAGGATCTCGCCCAGCCCGTCATTGAGCGGCTGACCGATGCCGAAGACGACCTGGAAGACGCCAACGACTACCATCAGGAAAACCAATGGCCCCCAGACACGGTGCAGCAGGATTTTATCGAGCCGGATCGTCCAGATAGGCGAGGAAGGCTGTTTATAGCTCGCCGCTTCGCTGACCAGCGCCGACCACTTACGGCAGGAGACTGGATTCTGCAGAACGGGCAGGGTGACGACAGGGGCATGCTCGGGTGCAACAGCCGGCTCCTCGGCGCGCTGCAGAAAGGCAGGGATGGTGTCTATGTTGGTCCCGTGGGCAGCACTGATCAGTGCGACGGGACAACGCAGTTCCTGGGCGAGAGCGAGAGAATCGACCTTGCCGCCGCGAGCTGCCATCACGTCAGCCATGTTCAGCAGCACAAGCGTCGGCAGACCGAGGGCCAGGATAGGGGAGGCCAGCATCAACTGACGCTGCAGATGCAACGCGTCAAGCACCAGCAGAACAGCGTCGGGCGCCGGCGTGCCTGGCATGCGACCGTGCAACACGTCGACCGCGACGCGCGCATCTTCAGAAGTGCTGTTCAGACTGTAGACGCCGGGAAGGTCGATGAGCGTCAGGTCGCGGCGTCCAATGCCGTTCATACGTCCGGAATGCTGTTCGACCGTGACGCCGGGATAGTTAGCGACTTTTTGCCGTAGACCCGTCAGCCGGTTGAAAAGAGTCGATTTGCCGCAATTGGGTGGACCGATGAGGACAACGGTCCGGATTTTTCCTTTGACCCTCTGGCCCGTGGGTCCGACGTCAACCGGGTCAAGTTCGGCGAGAGAACCAAGTCCTGTATCGTGGCAGCTCACGCTGATCGTTCTCCGGTGGCCGGCGCCGGGCCGGCCTTGGGTGCTCCGGGAACAACGAAGATGAGGCCGGCAGTCTCTCGGCGCAGCGCAACCTCGGATCCGTCGATAGCATAGACAGTTGGATCACCCGCCGGCGCACGGCGGAGCGCCTGGACGGGTGCTCCTGGCATGAACCCCATGTGCATCAACTGGTTCTGCACTTCAGCAACCATTTCCAGGCTCGCAATCACGCCCCATGCCTGATCAGCCAGTTCGCTGAGTGCAATCGTCGCCGGTGAAGGATTCCGCTCTGTAATCACTGCTTCTTTCGACATCGCCTACCAACTGCGACCGATCAGGTCGTACTTCTGACTATATATCTTCAGTCACACCCCGACAAAGCAGAGAATTGTTATTAAAGCGTAACGTCTGATGGCTATTGAGATTACCGCCGACGCGAAGCGGATACATTTCTGTCGCCGGATCCTCGATCAACTTCTCCTTCCTTCTCTTCTCCCCTTGACGGTCTAGGAGACTTGCGGCAGACTGTCCTAGACCATTGAGGGGAGAGGGAGACATGGCGAAGCAGGTGGACCTGATGCAGGGCACGCTCGAGATGCTGATACTGAAAGCGGTTTCGCTGGGCCGTCTGCACGGCTACGGCGTACTGCTGCGGATTCAGCAGATCAGCGGCGAACAGCTGGTGATCCAGCAGGGATCGCTGTACCCGGCGCTCTACCGTCTGGAGCATGAAGGCGCCATTAAGAGCGAGTGGGGTGAAAGCGAGAACAATCGCCGGGCGAAGTATTACATGCTTACGGCTGCGGGCCGAAAGCAGCTCGATGCCGAGATGGAGAAGTGGAACCGCATGGCCGGCATCATCGGGACAATTCTTAAACTCACCGCCGGTGATTTGTCTGCGGCGGAGGTGGAGTCATGAACCGGCTCATCGCACGCCTGCAATCCTGGTTACGCTCGATAGCGGGGCGGCAGCGGCTTGAGGGCGAGATGGAGGAAGAGATCCGCTTCCATCTCGAAGCGCGTGCGGCAGACCTGGAGCGCGGAGGGATGGGGCCGGAGCGGGCGCTGCGGCAGGCACGGCTGGAGTTTGGCGGCGTTGCGTCGCACAAGGACGATATGCGACGTTCGCTGGGACTGCGCTGGTGGGACGAATTGTGGGCAGACCTTCGCTATGCTGCCAGAATTCTGCGAAAGAGCCCCGGTTTTACGCTCATTGCCGTTAGTTCGCTCGCGCTTGCGATCGGCGCGAATACGACCATATTTTCGGTGGCGAACGAGATGCTGTACGAGCGGCTGGGCGTGCCACATCCGGAACAGTTACGGATGTTTGCGATTACAACTCCGGACAACTCGGTCGTTCAGATGAGTGCAGGCAGCGATATTGATCTGCCGGACGGGCAGGTGTTGCGCGACACGTTTACCTATCCGATCTACCAGCAGTTACGCGCCCAAAACAAGGTCATGGAGGACATTTTCGCCTACAACGAAATAGGCCGAGTGAATGTGACGGTGGGTGGAATGGCGCAATCGGCGCGTGCGCAGCTTGTGTCCGGCAATTTCTACCAGCAGATGCAGGTACAGGCGGCAATTGGCAGGACGATTTTGCCGTCAGATGATGGCGTACCGGGCAAAGGTCCGGTGGTAGTCATCAGCGATGCGTTCTGGAGCCGCAATTATGCGCGGTCCCCGAATGCTCTCGGTAGGGTGATCACGATCAATATGACGCCGATGACTATCATTGGCGTCAACCCGCGCGGCTTCAGCGGAGCCGAAAGCGTTCAGTCTTCGCCTGACCTATTTATACCGTTATCGATGATGCCAATACTGCGAGAAACGTTTGGCGATGCGGGACCGATGTTTGAGACCACACGACTGTATTGGTTGCAGGTGATGGCACGGACCAAAGGCGGTATTTCTGATGCGCAGGCGCGAAACTCGCTGGACCTGATCATGAATGCGGCCATACGTAACGCCAACTCAGTAGGGAAGAACGAAGTAGTCCCTCACCTTATGATCGTGGACGGCAGTAAGGGATTGAACATAGCGCAGCGGTTGTACGCCGAGCCATTGACTGTATTACTGGCGATGGTAGGGGGCGTGTTGATGATGGCCTGTGCAAATATGGCCAATCTGATGCTTGCCCGTGCCTCGGCACGGCAGCGGGAGATGAGTGTACGGTTGGCTCTAGGCTCTGGTCGGTGGCGACTTCTACGACAGGTGCTGACAGAAAGCCTGCTGCTGTCTTTCCTCGGCGGTGCTGTGGGGCTGTTGCTGGGCTACTTCGGCAGAACGGGGCTGCCGAAGTTGATGACAAGGGACTGGACGACAGGCGACCTGCAGGTGCCTTTCAACTGGAAGGTATTTGCGTTCACCGCTGTCATCACTATCGGAACGGGGATCGTCTTCGGAATTCTTCCTGCATGGTCAGCCACGCGTGCGGGGATCGGCGCCGGACTACAACGCGGAGCGCAGACGGCATCACGGCAGCGTCGAGCGTGGAGTGGTAAAGCTATAGTCGCTTTCCAGTTGGGCGTGTCGACATTGCTGGTTGTGGCAGCGGCATTGTTTCTGAGGACGCTGATCAAGCTGGACTCTATCGATCCGGGTTTCAAAGCTGATCACCTCGTTATGCTTCAGATCAACCCGCCAAGCAAGCGATATCCGCCGCCAAAGGACGTAAGGATAGGGCTGGAACTCGAAGAAACACTGCGCTCCGTTCCAGGTGTGGAGGGAGTGACGGCCACTGATGTGGCTCCGGTGCAGGGTTCTGATATGAACGGCGGCTTTGAAGTGGACGGTCTGGCGGCACCAAAGCTTGCGAGCGAAGACAGGGACCGCTATCCATACTACGCTCACGTCGGAAAGACCTACTTTGCCACGATGAAGATTCCCATCCTCGCTGGGCGTGCCTTCACATCTTTGGATACGGAAACTTCACAGAAGGTTTCAGTGATCAATCAGACCCTGGCGCGAAAATTTTTCGGCGATCGCAATCCCATCGGTATGCGCTTTAGGCAGCACGAGGACAGTGCATGGATTGAAATCATCGGCGTGTGCGCGGACAGTCGGTACGAGCATATGAAGCGAATATCGCAAGCTGTCCACTACGACCTGCTATCTCAGCAGATGGTGGTCGGCGGTTTGATCTACCTAGTTCGTACACCGATGAAGCCGGAGGCGATCGTACCCTCGCTGCGTGCTGCGGTGCAGCGCGTGGATCGCGACTTGCCGCTGATGGATATACGAACAATGGAGCAGCAGATTGACGCAGATCTGCAACAGGAGCGGATGTTTGCTGGTCTTTCAGCCGGCTTTGGTGTGCTTGCATTAATGCTGGCATGTGTCGGTATATACGGCATCATGGCGTACACAGTTGCGCAGCGGACGAACGAGATTGGTATCCGGCTGGCACTGGGCGCTGAGCGCGGGCAGGTGTGCGGGATGGTTTTGCGCGAGGCAAGCTGGCTTGCGGTTGCCGGTGTGGTCAGCGGGCTAGCATTGGCGATCTGGCTGGGCCGGCTGGTGAAGTCGCTGCTGTATGGTTTGCAGCCGGCTGATCCGTTCTCACTCGCGGCTGCAGGATGCCTGTTGCTGGGCGTGGCGTTGATTGCCGGATGGGTGCCGGCCATGCGAGCTTCGCGCGTCGAGCCAATGGATGCTCTGCGGCATGAGTGATTGCTTGATTCTCGGTAAGGATAAATGCAGGTCTCTCCACTCCGCTACGCTTCGGTCGAGATGACAAATCAGAGCGGGTGGTCGAGATGACAGGTGCGGGGGGTTCGAGAGGACAAGATAGCGTGGTTTGGCTGAATAATGGAACGTGTCTCAGCCGAGCGGCGGTAGTTTGTTCGACGCGCCCAGCAGGAAGATGATGCCGATGACGAAGCTGTAGACGGCGCCGGCTAGCGCGACCCAGCGGAAGATGTCAGGTGCATTATGACCGGCATGTTCCGACGACCTTTTCAACGAGGCTTTATAGACGCCGCCGAGGGTAGCGGTCATCAGGCCATTCATGAGGATGAGGCCGGCGGCGAAGGCGATCAGTCCGAAAAAGCCCCGGGTTGTTCCACCCAGGCTTGCGGCCAGCAGGAACAGCATGAGCTGGCTGGGCGTTTCGGCACCGAGACCATGCAGGACGCCAATAAAGAAGACAGATCTGCCGGAATAGTTGAAGCGGAAAGGCGCCGGCTTTTCCAGGGCGGGATTGAAGGCGCGGCGGACGCGCCAGGAAAGATTGCGGAAGGCAGAGATGAGGAGGGCGAAGCGGCTCTCCAGCATTGCATGCGATGCATGATGCGAGTGGCGCTTCTGGTAGATGTTGCCGATCACCAGTACCGCCAGCACGATGAGCGTGACGCCGATGAGCCGCTCTGTCCATGCGTCGAGACGGGCGGGAAGCGGCAGATGCAGCATGATGACTGCGGCGCCGAGGGCGACTACGGTGAACGCGTGTCCCAGGGCATAGGTAAGGCCAAGGCGCATGCCTTCGCGCCAGGTGCGCTGTACCGCGGTGATGTCCGAGATGGCAGCGAGGTGATCGTAGTCGAAGCCGTGCCGCAGCCCGAGGAGGGCACAGGAGGCGAGCGCGAGAATGATCTGCCAGTTCATGGATGACTTACGTATAGATGCAGCCTGATTGTAGCCGCAACGAAGCCCATTAGACGACCAGCTTGACCAGTTGCTCAGCTGCCTGGCGTGTGCCAAGAATCGAAACCCTGGGTAACTGGCCGCGTGCCATCGCTACTTCATCGCAGCGGTAAAGGCGCGGGCAGCTCTGGCAGTCCTTGTAGATTTTGTCAGGAAGCGCGGCGCGTTCTTCGACCACACGAAAACCATGATGAAAAAAGAAGTCGGGGATGCGTGTGAACAGGCAGACACAGCCGACGCCATGATCTTCTGCCTCGTCGAGCAAAGCCTGCAACAACTTGCTGCCGGCGCCTTTGCCCTTGGCTTCCGGGCGGACAACGATCGAGCGCACCTCCGCAAGATGTGGTCCGTAGAGATGCAGAGCGCCGCAGCCGAGAAAGGTGCCGCTGTCGGATTCAGCGACAGTGAAGTCGCGCACGTTTTCGCAGATCTCAGCGAAGGCACGCCGCAGAAGCGTGCCATCAGAGGAGAGACTGTTGACCAGTTCGAAGATCAGCGACGCGTCATGCAGACGCGCTTTACGCACCTGCATGCAAGGTCTCCAGTGTGCGCGCGTCTCCTTTGCGGGAATCGGCGCTTTGCAGATGCGACTCGATGGAAGCGAGAGCATGTGCGACCTGCGCGCGGGCCGTACCCCCAATCACGTCGTGGCAATCAATGGTTGCGTCGAGAGTGATAGCGGCGAAGAAATCCTCTGCGAACTCGGGGCCGAACTGCTGCAATTCTGCTAACGAAAGGCCGTTCAGTTCGCAGCCTTTTTCAAGACTGAAGCGAACAGCGTTACCGACCTTCTCGTGCGCCTTGCGGAAGGGAACCCCCTTGTGCACGAGGTAGGTCGCAGCCGCCATGGCGTTGAGATATCCATGCTCACTGGCCTCGCGCATACGGGTGTGACGGAACTGCAGCGCGATCGTGAAACGTGCGAGCAGGTCAAGCATAGCGAGAGCCGTGGTGCTGGCGGCGAAAAGTGGCTCCTGCGTCTCCTGCATGTCTTTATTGTAGGCAAGCGGCAGGCCTTTCAGCAGCAGGGTAACCGTCTGCGCAGCGCCGTTGAGGCGCCCGACCTTACTGCGTACAAGCTCGGTAAGGTCCGGATTTTTCTTTTGCGGCATGGCGCTCGAACCAGTCGAAAAGGCTTCGGGCAATTCGACAAAACCGAACTCGGCCGTGGCAAAAAGTGTGATCTCTTCTGCAAATCGGCTGGCGTGCAGGCCGATGGTGGTGAGCACCTGTAGATACTCCAGAATAAAATCGCGGTCGCTGGTCGCGTCCATACTGTTCGCAGTCGGGGCCGCGAAGCCGAGTTCACGCGCGGCAATGGTGCGGTCGAGCGCGAGCGTGGCGCCTGCGACTGCGCCAGAACCGAGCGGGCACGCGTCGAGACGGTGCAGGCAATCTTCGACGCGCGTGATGTCGCGTAGAAACATCTGCGCATAAGCGAGGAGCCAATGTGCGACGAGGACTGGTTCGGCGCGCTGCAGGTGCGTATAGGCAGGCATAACGGCATCGCCGTTGAGCTTGGCCTGCGCGACGAAAGCGCCGACCCATGCTTGTAGCAACTCGACCACACGTGAACCGCTCTGGCGCACGTAGAGGCGCAGATCGGTGGCGATCTGTTCATTGCGGCTACGGCCGGTGTGGAGTTTCAGGCCGAGATCGCCGATTCGCGCGACGATCTGCAGCTCGACGAAATGATGAATGTCCTCGGCGATAGACTCGGTCCCTAATTCCGAGGCAAGCGGACCGCGTGGCACGAGCGCATCGGGATCACCCCAGTAGTCATGGAGGATTGACGACAGGCCGCCGATGACCGAGCTGGCTTCTTCGTCGGACAGGATACCGGCATGTGCGATTGTGCGTGCATGCGCTTTGCTGGCAGCAATCTCCTGCGGGAGAAGCTGCCAGTCAAAGCCGAACGAACGTTGCCATGCCTCAAAATCCGCGTCGAGGGGTTCGCGGAAGCGGCCGGACCACATCTTCACTTAACGGCCTCTTTCGTGGGTGACTCTACTGCGGCAAGCTGCTGCAGCAGGCGCGCACGCGAACGAGCCGGCAGGCCGAGAATCTGGATGAAGCCCTTCGCGTCCTTCTGATCGTAGGTGTCGCCCATGGTGAACGAAGAAAGTTCGTTCGAGTAGAGCGAGTACTTGCTGGTGCGGCCGGCAATGGACACGTTGCCCTTGTACAGGCTGAGCTTGACGGTCCCGGTGACATGCTGCTGCGTGTTGAGCACGAAGGCGTCGAGTGCTTCGCGCAGCGGCGTGAACCACAGGCCGTTGTAGACCAGCTCCGCATAGCGCAGGCTGACGTGCTGCTTGTAGTGCTTGACGTCGCGATCGAGCGCAAGGGCTTCGAGCTCACGATGAGCCAGCACGATGAGCGTGCCACCTGGCGTTTCGTAACAGCCACGGGACTTTATGCCAACGAAGCGGTTTTCGACCAGGTCGATGCGGCCGATAGCATTGCGGGCGCCGATTTCGTTGAGCAATTCAACCAGCTGAACCGGCTCGAGCTTCATGCCATCGACGGAGACAGGCTCGCCCTGCACGAAGCCGATCTCGACAACTTCTTCCTTGTCGGGAGCTTCTTTGGGCGAGCGCGTCATGGTCCAGGTGCTGTCGAAAGGCGCATTATTGGCGTCTTCGAGCTCGCCGCCTTCATGGCTCACGTGCCAGATGTTGCGATCGCGCGAGTGGATCTTTTCGCGGCTGGCGGCCACTGCAATGCCGTGGGCTTCCGCATAGTCGAGGCAGTCTTCGCGACTCTTCAATGTCCACTCGCGCCACGGGGCGATGACCTTCAACTCCGGCGCCAGCGCCTGGTAGGCATGTTCGAAACGGACCTGGTCATTGCCTTTGCCCGTGCAGCCGTGAGCGACCGAGGTCGCGCCTTCTTCAAGCGCTACTTCAACCTGGTGCTTGGCGATGACTGGGCGGGCGATCGAGGTGCCGAGCAGATATTTATCTTCGTAGATGGCCCCGGCCTTGACTGTGGGATACACATACTCGCGGATGAATTCATCTCGGAGATCGCGCACAACCACTTTCTTCGCGCCGGTCTTGTAGGCCTTTTCGACGACTGCATCAATGTCTTCACCCTGGCCGACGTCGGCCACCATGGCGATGACGTCGAGACCGTAATTTTCATTGAGCCACGGAATGATGATGGATGTATCGAGTCCGCCGGAATAGGCAAGAACAACTTTTTCATTGGGCATGAGAATAGCTCCTTCGGAACTGGTGCCTGCTTAGGCAGTTATTTTCTTGTTGAATTGACCGGCGCCGAGCAGCATCAAGAGCAGCGCCTTCTGCGCGTGCATACGGTTTTCGGCCTGGTCAAAGACGATGGACTGTGGGCCGTCGAGTACCGCGTCGGTGACCTCGGCATTGCGATGAGCCGGCAGGCAGTGCATGAAGACCGCATGCGAAGCAGCGTTGGCCATAAGCGATTCATTCACCTGGTAAGGCTTGAAAAGTGGCGCGCGCTTGGTCGCTTCGTGCTCAAAGCCCATGCTGGTGCAGACATCGGTGTAGATGGCATCTGCATTGTCGGTTGCGGCCCTGGGATCCTGGATGACTTCGACACTGCCACCGGATTTATTGGCGATGCCGCGAGCCTGGGCAACGATATCTGCCTTGGGGCCGTAGTTCTTTGGTGTCGCAATGGTGACGTGCGCGCCGAGCTGCGCGCCGGTGAGCATGAGCGAGTGGCAGACATTGTTGCCATCGCCGACGTAGGTGAACTTAAGACCGGCAGCAGAGCCGAAGCGTTCTTCGAGCGTCATCCAGTCGGCGAGAGCCTGGCACGGATGTTCGAGATCGCTGAGCGCGTTGATCACCGGTACACGCGCGTGTTCGGCCATCTCGGTGATGGTTTCGTGGGCATAGGTGCGCAGCACGATGATGTCGACCCAGCGCTCGACGTTGCGTGCGATGTCGGCCAGCGATTCGCGCTCGCCGAGGGGCGACTGCGTCTGGTCGACGAACATGGCGGACCCGCCCAGCGTGTTGATGCCGGCTTCAAAAGTCAGACGAGTGCGAAGAGAAGCCTTCTCGAAGAACATGACCATCTGGCGCGCGTCCAAGGCATGGCGATAGGCTTCGCGGTTGGCTTTGACGTCATGCGCGAGGGCCAGGATGCTGCGCGTTTCCTCCATCGATAGATCGGTGATGGAGCAGAGATCGCGCCCGGCAAGCGTCACTGCGGCAGGAGCGTTAACGAGAGGTTCTTCGAGGACGAGGGATTTTGTGGCCATCTACTTATCTCCGTACGTGCTGGCTGTGGGAGCCTTGCTGTCAGCCGCGAGGGCCGGGCCATGCTCGTCGAGGATCTGGTTGAGCGCGGCAATGGCGATGTCGACATGCTCACGCTGAAGGATGTACGGCGGCAGGAAACGCAGTACTGTCTCGCTGGTGCGATTGATGAGGATACGGTGCTGCATCATGGCAGATGTAACGGCCTTTGCGAGATCGGCTGAGTCAAGCTCGACCGCCAGCATCAGGCCCATTCCGCGCACATCGGTGATGCTTTCGTGCTTTGCGGCAAGCTGCTGCAATTGCTGTTTGAAGTAGCCGCCTACCTCTGTGACGTGGTCGAGAAGGTTGGTCTGCTTCATCGTGTCAATGACGGCGATGGCGACAGCGCAGGCGAGTGGTCCTCCGCCGAAAGTCGTTCCATGCAGGCCGGGATGCATCGCTGCCGAAACTGCTTCTGTGCAGAGCATGACGCCGAGAGGCAGACCGCCAGCGAGCGGCTTGGCAAGCGTGGTGACGTCAGGCTGAATGCCGTAGTGTTGATAGCCGCACCACTTGCCGGTTCGGCCGAAACCAGCCTGGATTTCATCGACGATGAGCAACGCGCCAGTCGATTGTGTCAGTTCGCGTGCGGCTGCAAGGAACTCTTTCGAGACGGGACGGATGCCGCCTTCACCCTGGATTGATTCGATGAGGATCGCGCAGACCTCAGCCGAGAAGCTTGCGCGCAGGGCGGCAACGTCGTCGAAGGGAACAAACTCGACGCCAGGGACAAGCGGTGCGAATGGTTCGCGATATTTTTCTTTATGTGTGGTCGAAACAGAACCCATTGTCCGGCCGTGAAAGCTGTGCTCAAGCGCGATGAACTTTGTTCCGAGGTGCGTGCCCTGGTCGCGCTTCATGCCGGCGTAGGCGCGCGCGAGCTTCATTGCAGCTTCCCATGCTTCAGTGCCGCTGTTACAGAAGAAGGCGCGGTCCATGCCGGTGATCTCTGTTAGAAGGGCAGCGAGCTGCGACTGGCCTTCGTGAAAGAAAAGGTTCGACGTATGAATAAGCTTTTTGCTCTGCTCGGCAATAGCCTGCTCGATCGCAGGATGGCCATAGCCAAGCGCATTGACACCAATGCCGCTGAGCAGGTCGAGGTAGTCGTTGCCTGCATCGTCGGTCAGGTAGACGCCTCTACCGGAGACAAACTGCACGGGATTGCGTTCATAGGTCGGCAGCAGCAGCTTTGCTTCTGCTGCCTGCAGCGACTTGAGGGTTGGAGCTTCGAGTTTTGGGTTGAGAGTCATGCGACCATCACCTCTGTTCCAAATGCTATGCGCGCGGATGCCAGGTCGGGAAGGACCCGGGCCTCATCTGCGGGTAAAATTCGCACACGTTTCACACCGTGGAGCAATGCTTCGCGGCAGGCGCTGAGTTTCGGCAGCATGCCACCGCTGATCACGGCGTCGCGGGTGAGGCCGCTGATCTGGTCGATGCTGAGCCAGCGCATCACTTCGCCATTGGCGCCCTTGACGCCGGGAACGTCAGTAAGAAAGACGAGCGCGTCGGCATGAGAAGCAATGGCACAGGCCGCGGCCATCTCATCTGCGTTCACGTTGTAGTATTCGCCGTCAAAGCCGAGCGCGATACTCGAAATGACGGGCACCGAACCCATCTTCCAGATGGCTTCCAGCCAGCGGACATCGGACGAAACAATCTCGCCAACATAGCCGAGGTCGGGCGCGGTACGCTTCTTGCGCGCGCGGAAAACAAGCCCGTCGCCGCCTGAAAGTCCGACGGCGGACTGACCATGCGAGCCGAGTGCGGCGACTAGCGCTTTGTTCACCTGGCCGCCGAGGACCATGACAGCCGTGTCGCGTGTCTCAGCGTCCGTGATGCGCAGGCCGGCGACGAACTCGCTCTGCTTGCCGAGCAGTTTGAGCGTACGCGTTAACGCAACGCCACCGCCGTGTACGACGGTGACCTGGTGGCCGTCCTTGACAAGCTCTGTAATAGCACTGGCGCAGCCGTGCAGAAGGGTTGCGTTCTCAAGCGTTGCTCCACCTAACTTGACGACATATTTCATAGCAGGCCCTCACTTTCATTCCAGCCATACATGGCGTTCATATTTTGAACAGCCTGGCCCGCGGCACCTTTCAACAGGTTGTCGAGACAGGAGACGAGGATGCAGCGCTTGCGATCTGGCGCCATTTGGAACCCGATGTCGCAGTAATTGGTGCGGACCGAATATTGGATCTGCGGCAGCTCCGGCGTGTCGAACAAGCGGACCATGGGGCTGCCTGCGTAAAAGTCTGCGAAGCACTTCGTAATTGTTGCCGCCTGCTGCGCTTCCTTGAAGCGGACATAGATGGTTGACAGAATGCCGCGAGGAATCGGCAGCAGGTGTGGTGTAAAGGTGATCTGCTCGTTCTGTACAGACAATTGCTCGAGCAGTTCGCCGAGATGCCGATGGCCATACACTCCGTAGACGGAGAGATTGTCGGCTGCGTACATGAAGTGTGTCTTCGGAACCGGGGCCTTGCCTGCGCCCGATACGCCGGATTTCGAGTCGCAGATGATGCCGTGATCCACATCAACCAGGCCGGCAGCGATCAGCGGCTTCAAGGCTAGAATGACGGAGGTCGCGTAGCAGCCAGGATTGGCGACCAGCGTCGCGCCCGCGATGCGGTCGCGATGCAACTCGGGCATGCCGTAGACACTGGCCTGCTGGATCTTTGCCGCGGCTGCTCCATCGATATCTTCAAACTTGTAGACGGCACGATTGCTTTCGTGTTCGAGCCGCCATGCACCGCTCAGGTCGATCACGCGCATACCGCGCGCGCGCGCTTCCGGCACCCAGGCGCGCGACTGTTCATGCGGCGTGGCGAGGAAGAGCAGGTCAATGCCGCGGCCGGCGAGCAGGTCCCATGAGAACGGCTCGATCGCCGGGTCAGTGACGCCGGGCATCCTCAGTTGCGGGTGCAGGGAAGTGAGCGTCGCAGGCTTGCCCGCGCCGTCTTCACGGCCAAGGAACACTGGCGTCATGCCTTGCAGTCGCGGATGGTGCAGCAACAGCCGTGCCAGTTCTGCGCCTGCGTAGCCACTGACACCGGCCACTGCGACGGATGGAATTTTGTGAGTCACTTTAACGAACGATCCCTTCAAGTTTCGTGCGCAAGGTGGCTGCCTGTTTCGCATCAGGACAGATGATCAGGATGGTGTCGTCGCCGGCGATGGTGCCGACCACTTCGGGCCACTCCTCACGGTCAATCGCAATGGCGACGGTTTGCGCGCTGCCCTCGGCGGTTGTAAGTACCACTTGATTGAGAGCCTGCCGTACTCTTATGGCAAAGTTGGCCAGCACATCATCAGCCGAAGGACGGATATCTTCGTCGGCTTCTCCGTTCGGCAGGGCATAGCCGCGCGGTCCCTTGTAGAGCTGCAGCTCACGGATATCCCGCGAGAGAGTGGCCTGCGTGACATCGAAGCCACGCTTGAGCAGCATGCGGCGCAGTTCATCCTGGTTGCTGATCGGGGATGAACCGACGACCTCGCGAATTGCATCGTGCCGACCATGCTTCATGTATCTACCCGCGTGAAACTGAAATGCGAAGGCGTGACCGTGAGGCCACGCCTTCGCTGTGCATAAATATCCATCTACATGTATAAATATGCAAGAGGGCCTGTGTCAAGCCTTGCGCAATAATATTTTCAGGAGGTCTTTGAGGCGTGTCTGGCGCGAGCTAAATCGGCGGTGACGTGGAGGTAACACGTTTTCTGAAAAGTTTCCGTACATAGTTCGTTACTTGCCAACGTTTACGCCTTATATTTACTCATGGACAGCTTATCCGCGTACGATCAGCCGGGCCAGACCCATGATGGCTGCAGCTCTCTCCTTGACCCCCGGTTTGAGCACGAGTCGTGTGGTGTTGGCTTCGTCGCCACGTTAACCAATCGTGGTACCCACACAATTTTGCAGCAGGCGCTCACAGCCCTGGCGCGGCTTGCGCATCGCGGTGCGATTGCAGCGGATGGCCGCAGTAGTGATGGCGTGGGCGTGATGACGGGTATTCCGCGCGCGTTCCTTCTCGAATCGATGGGCATCAGCCTGGCAGACGATAAGCCGCTGGGCGTGGGCGTGGTCTTTCTTCCGTCCGACCCGGCAGGTTCTGTCGCGCACCTGGAAAAGTGTTTCAAAGAGAACAGTCTGCAAGTGCTGGGCTGGCGTGATGTGCCGACACGCAACGACGTACTGGGACCGATTGCCCTGGCAACGCTGCCCGTGATCCGCCAGGTGCTGCTGACCACCGATGCTACCGAGGATCTTGATCGGCGGCTGTACGTGACGCGCAAACAGTTCGAGCGCGCGAAGACTGACGGCTATCTGTGCTCGCTGTCGACGTCGACTATTGTCTACAAGGGCATGTGCGCCGGACGGCTGCTTGGGGAGTTTTATCCCGACCTGAGCGATGAGCGTTTTGTAACGCCATTCGCGCTCTTCCATCAGCGCTATGCGACAAACGTGCTGCCCTCGTGGGACCGTGCGCAGCCATTGCGCGTGCTGGCACACAATGGCGAGATCAATACCGTGTGGGGAAACCGGGCGCGGATGGACGCACGTGCCGCGACGCTGCCTCAGGACTGCTACCCCATTTATTCGGCTGACGGTTCCGACTCAACCACGCTCGACGAAGTGGTAGAACTGCTGGCGCGGAACGGGCGCACGGTTGCGGAATCGATCCGCATCCTGGTGCCGCCGGCGAAGAATAAAGAGACCTCGAACTTTCTGAAGTATCACGGCGATGCAACCGAGCCGTGGGATGGTCCGGCGGCGCTGGCATTTGCCGATGCCGGCGTAGTCGGCGTGGCCCTTGATCGCAATGGACTGCGGCCTTGTCGATACTTCGTGACCGACGATGGACTGGTGGTCGCCGGCTCTGAAGCAGGACTGGTCGATCTTGATCCGGAACGGGTAGTGCATAGCGGACGGCTTGGCCCAGGCGAGATGCTGGCGATTGATCTTGAACTGAACAAACTGTATGAAGATCCGGACGTGTCTGAATACTTCGACGCGAGCAACGAATATGGAGAACTGGTCGAGGACATCCGGCTGGAGCCTTCGCTGAACCTTGAACCGCCGCCGACGACGGCAGAGCTGCTGCAGCTGCAGCGGGCGTTTGGTTACACGAAGGAAGACGTGCGAATGATCCTGACGCCGATGGCCTCGGACGGCAAGGACGCCGTGTGGTCAATGGGGGATGACACGCCGCTGGCCTCTCTCGCGCGATCGCCGCGGCCGGTCTACGCATACTTCCGGCAGAGGTTTGCGCAGGTCACTAATCCGCCGATCGATCCTTTGCGCGAGTCGTGCGTGGTGCATCTGCATACGCGACTTGGACCATGGGCGCCGCTGCTGGACAAGCATGCACGGATTCCTGGTCTGTCGTTGAGTTCTCCCTACCTCTCACTCGAACAGATGCATGCACTCAGGACGCGCGACTTTACGCTTGCGCGCGAGATGCCGCTGGCGGTGCTGGATTGCGTGTATGCTCCGGCCACGAATCTCGCGGCGGCGATTGACGACCTCTGCGCAGGAGCCATTGACCTGGTGCGCGGCGGTGCTGCGGTGCTGTTGCTCAGTGACCGGGCCGCGAGTGCGCACGCATTGCCGGTGCCGATGGCGCTGGCGACAGGCGCCGTACACCACGCGCTGGTCAATGAGGGTATCCGCAGCCGCGTTGGGCTGGCCGTCGAAGCAGGGGACTGTCGCGATCTGCATCATGCTGCCCTGCTGCTGGGAATGGGTGCGGGTGCGATCTGCCCATGGCTTGCGCTCGAGACCGCACGCAACATCAATCCGGAACACGGCGCAGAGAACATGATGCGTGCGCTCGACCTGGGGCTCGCGAAAATCATGTCGAAGATGGGCATCTCGGTGGCAGACAGCTACCGCGGCGCGCACCTGTTTGATTGCCTCGGCCTGGGCAGGGAAGTGATCGACAAATGTTTTGCGGGGACCTATTCGCCGATCGGCGGCATCGGTTTCGCTGAGCTTGAAATTATTTCGCGGCATATCTGGATGTCGGCTTGTTACGATGGCGGGACTTCTGATGTAGCAGTGAATGGTGATGGCGATCATCCGGGAGTGAGCACGAAAGTAGAAACGAAAGACTTGCCGGACTATGGCTGGATTCGTTTCCGCAAGTCCGACTCGGCAGAGCCGCACTCCTGGCAGCCGCAGACAGTGCGGGCCTTGCAGATGGTGACGGGTGCAGCCCGCAATGCGGCGGCCAGTGCGCTTGCGCCGGCGCAGGCGTGGGCCGCGTTCAGTACGCAGTCGCACGAAAAGGATGCGACAGTGCTGCGCGAGATGCTCGAGATGCGACCGGCCGGTTCTGAAATCTCGATAGATGAAGTCGAGCCGGTGTCTGCATTGTTCAAGCGCTTCGCTGCATCAGCTATGTCGCTCGGCTCACTCAGCCCGGAGGCGCACGAGACCATCACGATTGCAATGAACATGATGGGCGCGCGTTCGAATACGGGTGAGGGTGGAGAAGACCCTGCGGCGTATGCGCCTGTAGTCGACGAACATGGAGTGCAACAGCCATCGTTGCTGAACAACAAAGTGAAGCAGGTGGCATCAGCGCGCTTCGGTGTAACGGCACAGTACCTGTCGCATGCTGAAGAGATCGAGATCAAAATTGCGCAGGGAGCAAAGCCGGGCGAAGGCGGCCAGTTGCCGTCGTACAAGGTGACCGAGCTGATTGCGCGTCTGCGTCATGCGCAGGTCGGCATGTCGCTGATCAGTCCTCCGCCGCATCACGATATTTACTCGATCGAAGACCTGGCGCAGTTGATCCACGACCTCAAGCGCGTCAATCCCCGTGCGGCGATTGGCGTGAAGCTGGTTTCCGGCTGTGGTGTGGGAACGATTGCATCAGGCGTAGCGAAAGCCTATGCCGATTACATTGTGATTGCCGGGCACTCTGGCGGAACGGGTGCGTCTTCGTTGTCGAGCATTAAGTATGCCGGCAATCCATGGGAACTCGGACTCGCCGAAGCGCAACAGTCGCTGATTGCCAATGGCATGCGTGGCCGGGTGCGTCTGCGCTGCGATGGCGGATTAAAGACAGCGCGCGACATCCTTGTGGCAGCCATGCTTGGGGCGGATGAGTATGCCTTTGGCACGGCTGTACTGGTAGCGATTGGCTGCGACATGGCGCGGCAGTGTCATCTCAATACCTGTCCAACGGGCATTGCGACACAGCGGCCGGACCTGCGGGCTAAATTCCGCGGCAAGCCGGAGCAGATTGTCCGCATGTTCGAGGAACTGGCGCAGGACCTGCGGCAGCTGATGGCGCGGATGGGGATTGCGAAGATTGAAGATGTGATTGGCCGCACTGACCTGCTGGAGCAGGTGCGCCATGACGGCAAGCTCGATCTGCAGGCACTGCTGGCTGCGCCGGTCGAGGGTGAGCGGCGATGGGCGGGTGGCCGCAATCCTCGTCCGGATGCGCGTGCGGCAATGGATGACGCATGGGTGGAACCGGCGATTGCCGCGGCGTCATCCGGACAGGCGCTCGAGATTGTGGCCGGTGTAGTCAACGAGGATCTAACCCTTGGCGCACGACTGGCCGGGGAACTGGCGTCGCAGGGAATTGCGGTCCACGCAGACAGTCCGATCACGATGAAACTGCACGGAGTCGCTGGCCAGGCGTTCGGGGCCTTCGCTGTATCGGGCATGCGCCTGGTGCTGGATGGGCTCGCGAATGATTTTGTCGGCAAGGGTCTGTGCGGCGGCGAACTCGTTCTGCGCGGGCAGGGAAGAGCTGCGCGGGACAGCGAGCAGCACGTGATTCTCGGCAATGTCGCTCTCTATGGCGCGACGAGTGGGTCATTATTCGCGGCTGGACGGGCGGGTGAACGGTTCGCTGTCCGCAACTCGGGCGCGCTCGCAATTGTGGAGGGTATTGGAGACCATGGCTGCGAGTACATGACGGGGGGCGTGGTCTTGATCCTCGGTCCCACGGGCTGGAACTTCGGAGCGGGTATGACGGGCGGCCATGCGTGGGTCTTCGACGAGCATGGAGACTTCCTTAGCAAGCAGCAATACCATACCGACTTTCTGCAGGCAGAGGCATTTGCGACACTCGATGCAGTAAGTCAGGGCAGCCTGAAGGCACTGATTGAACTGCACGCTGAGAAGAGCGCCAGTTCGCGCGCACAGTGGATGCTGGCCGATTGGGAGCAGATTGCGAAGAAGTTCGTGCGGCTGACGCCGATTCGAAGCTAGGCCTCTTCGGAAATGCTTCTTCACCGCTCTGTGTCCTGCACCGTTTGTCACTCATCGCGGCACACCGCTATCATGCGGTGTGCCCGCAAAAGCGGGCGAGGAGCATTTGAATGCGAGTTGGAGTACTGACGGGCGGCGGAGACTGCCCTGGACTGAACGCCGTGATCCGCGCAGTCGTGCGCAAGGGTATCTTCCACTATAAAGACGAGTTTGTCGGCTTCATCGAAGGCTGGCGCGGCGTGGTCGAGAACAAGACTATGCCGCTCGATCTCGACACAGTGTCCGGCATTCTTCAGCTGGGCGGCACGATTCTGCGTACCTCGCGGACCAATCCCCGCAAGATGGAAGGCGGCATCGACAAGTGTCTCGCTTCAATTGCGGCGAACAAGCTGGATGCGTTGATCACCATTGGCGGCGATGACACGCAGGGTGTCGCCAATGCCCTGATCGAAAAAGGCGTGAAGGTGGTCGGTGTCCCGAAGACGATCGATAATGATTTGTCAGGAACTGATGCATGTTTCGGCTTTGACACCGCGGTGTCGATTGCGACGGAAGCCGTCGATCGTCTGCACTCGACTGCCGAGGCGCATAATCGCGTGATCGTCTGCGAAGTAATGGGACGCGATGCGGGCTGGATTGCCATCACAAGCGGCATCGCCGGTGGCGCCGACGTGGTGCTGGTGCCGGAGAAGCCGATCGATCTCGAGAATGTTTGCGCACTGATCAGGAACCGGCATGACCGTGGCAAGCTGTTCTCAATCGTCGTGGTTGCAGAGGGCGCGAAGCTGCCGGGCACAGACAAGAACGCGACTCTTGGCCAGAAGGTCGATGCATTCGGGCACGCGCGGTTGAGCGGCATAGGCCAGACGCTGGCTGACCTGATCGAAGAAAAGACCGGGTACGAAACCCGCTCTGTCAACCTCGGCCACACACAGCGCGGCGGCACGCCGACGGCGTATGACCGTATGCTGGCGACTCGTTATGGCTCAGCAGCGATTGACCTGGTGCACGCCGGCGAATTCGGCCGGCTGGTCGTGCTTCGTGGCACGGAGATCACGAATATTGCACTTAAAGATGCGATTGCCAAGACGCGGACGATTGGGGATGACCTGATCGAGCTCGCGGCTGGGTTGCAGCCGGAGGTCTAGCTCGGGGGCCCGGAAGGGTCAATCAGCCGGCAACTCCGGGCCCTCCGCTTAAACTGAATCGAAGGTGATGCATGGCGACACCGACGGTTGTCTCAATCGATGATTACCCGGAAAGCAGTTTTCATCCGGATGTCGAGTACATCGATGGGGAACTGAAGGAGTGTCCTGTAGTTAAGCCAGTGTACGGTTATCTGCAGGTACTGATCGGCGCCTGGTTTAGGAATCACGAAGACGACTTGGGGAATAAGAGCCGGCGTCGAAATCCGCACACGGGTTTCGACATCGCGTATCAGGCTTCCCGATGAGGTTGTAGAGTATTCAAAGCCTACCCTGACATCAGCGATCGAGAGTCCTTTGATCGTCATCGAGATTCTTTCCCCGGACGACTCCTACTCCCAGACGCAGATTCTCGCCAGGGACTGTCTGGACAAGAGCATTGAAAACGTTTGGCTCGTTGATCCAGAAACCAGAACGGGGCGGATTTGCAAGGAAAGCGTCTGGATCGGGACGATGCGTTCAAGGTCGAGAACAGTCCCATTTACCCGGCTTTGAGCGAACTATTCGCATGTCTCGATCGGTACGACACCGCCCGATAGCTAGCCATGTGCCTGCGCAACTAGCAGTTCTTACACTTGGCCATGATGGCTACGTGCAGGCGTTCGCGCAGCTCCGGTGGGAGCTCGTAGAGTTCATTGGTGCGATAAATTTCGATCGTCTTCTGGGTTGTAACCAGCGTGATCTCGCAGTGCTCACAACCGCGGAGATGTTCTTCGAGGTCAGCGCGCAAGGTTACCGATACGGTTGAGTCGATATAGTCGTCGAGCTCAGCTAAGAATTCCGAGCAGGTCACTTGGCACCTTCCCCATCACCCTTGCGGAAGTAACGGCTGAGCCGTTCCCGCAACTGCAATCGCGCTCGCAGAAGCCGCGATTTCACCGCCGGAATGCTCAGACCGAGCGTTTCGGCGGTTTCTTCCGTCGAAAGACCTTCGACATCCCGCAAAACGAACACTACGCGGAAGCCCGGAGGCAATCCGTTCACCGTCTTACGTAATATGTCAGCCAGTTCTGATTGACCATACAACTGTTCGGGATTCGGCCGCCACTCCGCGAGGTCGCGTGGAACGGATCCTTCCTCAGTAGCGATATCTTCGTCAATCGAAACCATCTTGCCGGTGCGCCGCTTGCGCAGCCGCATCAGTGCTTCATTCACTGCAATCCGCACCAGCCAGGTGTAGAACTTGGAGTTGCCCTGAAACTGGTCCAGCTTCTGGTATGCCTTCAGAAACGCATCCTGAACGACATCCTGCGCATCCTCCCGGTTCTGGGTGATATGCTGGGCAATCCTGAACACCTGCCGGTCATACTGACGGACGAGCTGTTCGAAGGCCTCAACATCGCCAGTGCGGGCACGGGCAACCAGCGCGACGTCGGGGTGAATTTCCTCGGTCGCTACATCTTGGATGGCGTGGATTTCGTTCGGTTTCAACTTTTCGGGCAATGGCTCTCTCGTGAGGTGCTACTGAATAGTAAATTGAGCGTCTGCCGGCGGCAAAAGTTAGAAGCTTCAAAGGCTTCAGACGAATCTCTGGCCATCCCTGTGCTGAGCTGGGTTCAGCCCTCTCAAGTTGCATAGCGGGGGCAGCATTTTCGCCTTACATTAGTCAGTAGAAGATACAGGTGGAAACGGCATTGGCTTGGTTTGTTAACGTCAGAACGAATTTGGCACGAGTTGCCCTTTATGCAGGTGTTGCTGTGCTGCTTGCCGCGCCCGGCTACGGGCAGACGGCTGCTAACCACTCGGCTGCCAACCAGTCTGCTTCCCGGAAGAAGCATCCGGGGAAGCATGCTGCGGGGACGTCGGCGACACACCATCCGGCCGGGCGCGGTGCTCATGGCGGTGTTCACGGAAGACATGTCCAGGTGCGGCACAAGAAGTCGCGACGGGCGCCCCGTACTGCCAAGAGCATCGCTCAAAGCCGCAAACTGCAGCATGCTTTTCTCGCGTCATCGCAGCTGCGGCCAATGGCCCAGCAGCTGGCCACTAACCGCACGCCGGCTGCCTATGCCGGAGTCCAGTCCTACGCGCACAGTCACACCGGTGACGCAGCAGCTGCTGCTTACCTGGCGCTCGGTCACGCCAACCTGCTCGATCGAAACTATCCGGCTGCCATCTCGAGTCTCGCGCAGGCCAATGCTGCCGGCGACTCACTGGACGACTATGCCGATTATCTGATGGCACAGGCGCAGATGCAGTCCGGCAAACTGGCGGACGCGGAAACACTGTTAAATGGTTTCGCTGCGAAGCATCCGGACAGCATCTTCGTCGGAGAGTTGCCGGTAACGATAGCGAACCTCGCTATCCAGCAGGGAGACCCGCAGACCGCGCTGCGTATCCTGAACGCGCATGGGTCAGACCCCATTGCAGCTCATGCAGATTTCGAACTGGCCCTCGCCCGCGCCCAGCAGCTTTCGGGCAATACAGATGCCGCTGCCAAGACCTTCCGGCATATCTATCTCGGCTATCCTTTGAGCAGTGAAGCAGCGCAGGCGAAGCTGCAATTGCAGACACTTGGCGCCCAGGCACCGCTGACAGTCGGAGAGCGCCGCGGTCGCGCTGATGCCCTTTATGCGGCAAGCAGGTTTGGCGAGGCGGGCGATGAATATCGCGCGCTTGCGTCAGATCCGCAGGCAGACCCCGCCACGCGGGCGTCTCTGACCGTGGCAGCGGCAGCCTGCGATTACAAACTCAAGCGCGCAACCATAGCGCAGGTCCAATCACTTCCGGACAGTGACAACGAGGCCGGCGCCCGCCGGCTCTACCTGCTGATAGAACTGGCGCGCGACCGCGGTGATGTGGACACGCAACAGGCAATGGTGAAGCAGCTGGAGCAGCGTTTTGGCACCAGTCGCTGGCTGTCGGAGGCACTGTATTCATCCGGCAATATGTACCTGCTGCGCAAAGATTATCCGCAGGCCATCGTCTATTACATGGATCTGGCCAACCGGTTTCCGGATATCTGCCAGAAAGGGGCGACCGAGGGCTGTTCGAACTATGCGCCCAGCGCGCACTGGCGGGCGGCATGGCTGAACTATCGCATCGGCAACTATTCGCAGGCTGCTGTTCTGTTTGATCAACAGATCGCAATGTATCCGGGCGGAAAAGAAATTCCCGGGGCGCTTTACTGGCGCGGCCGGGTGTACCAGGATGCAGAGGCGTCTCCTGGTAAGGCGGCGACCTACTTCCAGGTGTTAAGCGATACCTACCTTCACTACTACTATGCTCAGCTTGGGGCTGCTCGATTGAAGGACATGAAGGGCGTGGTCCCTGTGGAGATGCCGCAACTGAACGGCGTGCACAGAGAAGAAATTCCTGCGCTGACTGATGACGTTCCTGAAGACGACCCGCACGTGGTGCGAGCCAAGCTGCTGGCCAATGCTGGTTTGAATGAATACATTACGCCTGAGATCCAGGCAGCCGATGGCAGCGATGAGTGGGGCGGCTTTGCCGAGGCAGAAATTTATACGTCCTTCGGCGAAAACTTCAAGGCGATGCACGTGATGAAGCGCGCCATCAGCTTCTATGCATCAGCGCCCATTGACGCTCTGCCGCTGGCATACTGGCACATCCTTTTCCCGCAGCCATACTGGGGGACAATCCAGGTGGAGTCGGCGAAAAACGGACTTGATCCGTACATGGTCGCTTCGCTCATTCGGCAGGAGTCGGAGTTTAATCCTGGCGTCGTCTCGCATGCAAATGCTTTTGGATTGATGCAACTGCTGCCTGCAGTCGGGAAACAGATGGCGAAGCAGGCAGGCATTCACCATTTCAACGAATCTGAACTACTTGATCCAAACACCAATATCAAACTTGGCACGATGTATCTGCGCCAGACGCTCGACAAGTTCGGGGACAAGCCCGAGTACGCTTTTGCTGCCTATAACGCAGGCGACGATCGCGTGAATGACTGGCAGTCCGCTGGGAATTTTAAGGGAATGGATGAATTTGTAGAGTCGATTCCTTTCACAGAAACACGCGACTACGTCCAGGCGATTATTCGCAACGAGATGATCTACCGTGAACTGAACCAGCCGCATGTATCTCACGACGCCGTAGTCTCTCCTGGTGGTTCGGAGTAGTCACCGATGCAAACAGTTCTGCAATGGTCTGGACACGTGTAGCTGTGAACGTCTCGATGCATTAGCATTACTCTTAGTCCTTCACCTTCCTCAGCCCGGATGGCGAAATTGGCAGACGCAGTGGACTTAAAATCCATCACCTTTACAGGAGTGGGGGTTCAAGTCCCCCTCCGGGCACCATTGCATCGTGATCGCTGGGGCGGGCACTCTGTTCGATTCGCACGATCTCAGTTCCTCTGCTGTCTGCTCTCTTTTGGCAATTTTCACTGACCAGCGTAGTGCAACCCGATGCGACCGCGTGGCCGCTCGGCTTGAGGCGCGTAACGTTTGCGGCCTGCCATCGCTCGCCTGTGCTGCGCGCTGGCTGCTTACGGTCTGTCAGCAGGGCTTTTCGCGTTATCTCCGGTCGCTCGGGCCCTCAGGCGGTCTGAACCGCTCGTCTCAATGACATCGAAGCCGCAATCGAAGCCTGTCGAGCCGACTTTTCCTGGTGCGTATGCGACTCTCAGGCGAAGGCGCCGGCAGTTGTCGTAACAGTAGTTATCTGTCGACAGGCCCTGCGGACGACCGCCAGGCGGCAGGCCACTGCATGTGGTTGACAAAGGGGGTCCCGGATTTGGCTGTCAAAGGGAATTCCGGCAACCCGGCTCTCGAAGAGACGGACTTGGGTTGCATCGCCTGCAACGACGCTGAGCAATGAGCGACTGTACTCTCTATGGCATCACTCCCGCTTTACTCGACTCTGCCTGCACTCCTTCAGGCGCGCTATCCTTATGCGAGGAGCGCAGTCGCGGGCGTTGGTGTAGCAAATATCGACTTGCCGTCACGAGCCTTCTGCCAACAAACAAGTCATTAAGATGAACCAAAGGGAGAACAGGATGAAGCATGTAGTGATCGCGGGACTATTGCTGGCTGTGGGTTCAAGCGCCGCAGGGGCGCAAGTAAATGCAGGTGAGCAAAAGTCGGAGCCGAACCTACCTTTCACCGTGACCGAGGTGACCACGCTCAGTCTCCCGTGGAAGATTGCTTTCCTGCCAGACGGGCGGATGCTTATCACTGAGAAAGTCGGCGGTCTGCAGTTGGTAACGCAGCAGGGAGAAAAGACGCCTGTCACCGGCATCCCGGCCGTCAAGTGGGAGGGGCAGGGTGGCATGCTCGGCGTCTATCTGTCGCCCCACTATGCTGAAGACCATTACGTTTACCTGACCTATTCTGAGCCGGGTCCTGGCGGTTCAGGTCTTGCATTGGCACGCGCTCAACTGAAGTTGGAGAACAATACTGCCAGTCTTGAAGGACTCAAGGTCATCTGGCACGATGGCGCGCCGGGCAAGGGTGGCCAGTTCGGTGCGGAAGTCGCCTTTTCTCCCGATGGTCAGTACCTGTTTCTTTCCTCCGGCGACAGGCAGCGCATGACGCCGGCACAAGACCCCAACCAGCCGCTCGGCAAAATTCTACGGCTTACCCTGGATGGCAAGCCGGCCCCGGGAAATCCCATGGCAGGCAAAACCGGCGCGGCCACGGTGCCGATCATTGACCCTCCTGCGGACACCGAGAAGGCCAAGACGGCGCCGGTTGTGCGCACGTACACGTTTCCCGGCCCAAACCTGACGCCGGCCGAGACATGGAGTACCGGGCATCGCACTCCCTACGGCCTGGCTTTTGCGCCGGATGGACGTCTATGGGAACTGGAACACGGCCCACGTGGTGGCGATGAGTTGAACCTGATCGAGCCGGGCAAGAATTATGGCTGGCCGCTGGTTTCGTATGGACATAATTACAACGGCGTCCCGATCCCAAGTCCGGACACGCGCCCTGATTTGGCCGAGCCTGTCATCTACTGGGTCCCTGTCATCGCGCCGGGTAATCTCATGTTCTACAAAGGCGCAATGTTTCCGCAGTGGAATGGCTCGGCGATCATCAGCGGCCTTGCCTCGCAGTCGCTTATACGTGTCACCTTCGACGCGAATGGAGGAGCAAAAACTGTTGATCGCTGGGATGTTGGCCACCGGGTCCGTGACGTGGAGGTTGCGCCCGACGGAGCATTGTGGATGGTTGAAGATGCGAAGACGGGTGGGCTGTTCCGGATTACGCCGCTGGGCATGGCCGTTTCAAGTCCCATGGCTACATCTGCTACCGCAACACAGACTGCCACTGCGGCGATGCCAGGCGCCGCCGCGGCGCCAGGTGCTGCGAATGTGCACGATGCGAAGGCCATCATTGCGAACAATAGCTGTCTCTCCTGTCATCGCATAGGAGCAGAGGGTGGGGAGATTGGACCATCCTTGAACGGAGTCGGGACGCGCCTCAAGCCGGAGCAGATAGAAGCGACCATCCTCCATCCGCCAGCAAAGACCAGCGCCGGTGGCCCTAATCCCATGCCTTCCTATGCCACCAAGATCACGGGCGATGACCTGACAAGCCTGGTACATTACCTCAGCACGCTTCCCGCTCAACCCTGAAGCCTGGACGGTCGCGCAACGCTATGCCCGCGGATTTCCGTAATCGGCGGGCGCACCCTCGCATAGTGTTCGTGGCGCAGCGCAATGGCGCGGTCCGCGGGCGCGTCGAGCGAAGAGTCGCGTATTCTGGTCACCTTCGTGCGGAGGGACAGGATGAGCAGAATACTTCGTTGTCTCGGTGGAGTGATGGTTGCTGCGTGCGCTGCACATCTGGCGGACGTGCAAAGCACCAACAGCTCCGAGATTCAACAACATATCGACCACGTTGAAGCCGGACTGCTTGCTTCAGTCACCGTCGTGAAAAACGGGAACACGGCAGCTCCGCAGACCCATACGTTGAGCGAACGCATGAAGGCGATGCATGTACCCGGGGTCAGCATAGCTGTCGTGCATCATGGCCAGGTTGAGTGGGCCCGGGGCTACGGTTTCGCGACTGCCGGGACAGCCCGCGTCGACCCGGAGACCATGTTCCAGGCTGGATCGATCAGCAAACCCCTGGCTGCGATGGCAGCACTGAGGCTGGTGCAGCAGGGAAAGCTTTCCCTTGATTCGGACGTAAACCACGCGCTGACATCCTGGAAGCTGCCCGAATCAGAGGCCGCCAACAACAAGCCGGTGACCCTGCGCGAGTTGTTGACGCACACCGGCGGGACGACTGTGCATGGATTCCCGGGATATGCGAGCGGCCAGCAAGTGCCGACACTGATACAGGTGCTGAAGGGTGAGAAGCCGGCGAACACTGGTCCAATCATCATTGAGGCGGAGCCTGGATCGAAGTGGAACTACTCCGGCGGAGGCTACACGATCATGCAGCAGATGGTGCTCGATGTTACGCATGAACCATTTCCCAAGCTGCTTCACGACACCGTGCTGGCGCCGATCGGCATGACCCGCAGTACGTATGAGCAACCGCTGCCGGAGCAGTTCAAGAACAATGCGGCAACTCCTTATGACGAAGACGGGAAGCCTATTGCAGGTGGCGCTCACACTTATCCCGAGATGGCTGCTGCGGGTCTGTGGACGACGCCGACAGATCTTGCGCGATACATCATCGAAGTGCAGAATTCGCTCGCAGGCAAGTCCAACAAGGTCCTAAGCCGGTCGATGACCAAGCAGATGTTAACGCCGGGACAAGGAGAGTGGGGATTAGGTCTCGAAATGAATGGATCGGAGACCGACCCGTACTTCAGTCATAACGGAGTGAACGAAGGTTTCCAGGCACTGTTCGTCGCGTATGAGGCAAATGGAGATGGTGCAGCCATTATGACGAATTCCATGGGCGGCGGTGAAGTCGCGTCGGAGGTGATGCGAAGTATTTCAGCCGAATACCACTGGCCGGACTGGAAGCCAACTGTCCGTAGAGCAATCGATGTGGATTCCAGGACGCTGGGCAGTTATGTAGGAAATTATGAATTAGCTCCTAAGTTTATCCTCGCGGTCACAATCGAAGGCGGGCAGCTCGTGGTGCAGGGGACTGGACAGGCGAAGTTCAACGTTGATGCAGAGTCGAGTACGGTCTTTTTCCCTGAGGCTTTCGATGCGGAAATCGAGTTCACGAAAGACGATAAGGGGAGTGTGACCGGGCTCATCCTTCACCAGGGCGGCCATGATTCGAAGGCCCCGAAACAGCAGGCTCCGCCGACACAGTGAGAGCTGAAGACCTGCGCCCCAGGTGCAGCGGCAATGCTGAGGGTCAACGTTCCTCTTGAGCAGGCGTTATCGGCTTGGCGGAGCGATGTCTGCTCCCGGCTCACTTTCGAGCTCGTAAAGGTCCGAGGTTGCGGCCGCATCTCCGGGCTGCATGTCGAGCACTTTACGGTAAAGCTGAATTGCCAGGTCTTTGCGGCCATTTGCTTTGTAAACAGCAGCGAGATCGTAGAGGGGAGTTGGATCCGCCGGATCGAGCTTGATGGCCTTCACAAAGAGGAGAGCGGCTTTGTCTGCCTGGTCATGCTGGAACATCAGGACTCCCAGATCACAGTAAGCAGTGTCCTGCTGGGGATCGATGTGGATTGCCCGGATGAACGCCTGCTCTGCGCCCAGCGCGTCCCCTTTTCGGTCCAGTGTTACGCCCAGATTGATCGCGATCCCAGCGTCACCGGGAGAGAGTTCCAGCCCCTTGCTGTAGCTTGCCCGCGCCTCTTCAAGATCGCCACGGCTCAGGTAAACGTCACCGAGGTTGTGATAGAGCTTCGCGCTCCGTGGCGTCGCTACCAGAGAACTGTTGTAGAGAGCGATCGAGTCATGCCAATCATTTTCCCGGTGCCAGAGTCGAACGACGCTCCATAAACACCAGGCCGCGATAAGAGCGAGCATGGCAGTATCGAAAGCTATCCTGGGACGGACCGACTGCTTCATACCGCTGTAGGCGATGGCAACGACACTGCCGACCATGACAGCTGCGCCTGCTGATGCGAAGTAGGCGAAGCGCTCTGCCATTCCTTGATAAATGACAGTGAGGCCGCAGAAAGGAAGCAGCGCGAGTATCAACCAGGCTGCCCCTGCACTCAGACCGGGAGCTCTGCGGCGCAGCGTGATTGCCACGCAGCTGAAACCAATCAGTCCGAGCCATGCGATAAGTGCGGGTATGGAAAAGCCTGCGACGGGCGTGCTCGATGACCGCTCCACGCTCATGTGAACGGGAAGAAAAATCCAGCTGGCATATTTAAAGAAGTAGAGGCCTGCAGGCCACAGGCCGCCAGGCGTGATCGGCGTCGTATCGGGCAGAGAGTTGCGCAGAATGAGGAAGCCGATGACCGGCACCAGAGAAGCGAACCCGAGCACACTTGACGATCGGGTGTTCCTCGAAGGAGTTGCCCAGGCGACGAGGAAGACCAGTGGAATCGCAAGTATCCCGACCTCGTGGGTCAGCAGTGCAGCGAAGAAGCTAACTAGATAGGCGCCAAGAGATAACCATCTACGAGAGACAAGATAGCTATACGCACTTAGTCCGGACAGGATAAGGAAAAATCCCGCGAGGCAGTATGCGCGGTCGGAAGTCCATACCACTGCCTCGGAAGTGATTGGCATCGCAAACCAGAGCAGCACAGAAGCAGCGGCAGTAAGGACGGGCATGCGCAGCTTCTTCAGCAAAACAAACAGAAGAAGACCCGTCAGCCAGTGCAGGGCTACGTTGGTGAAATGAAAGCCGATGGCATGCAGCCCCCACACTTTCTCATCGATCGCGAGACTCAGCCAGTAGAGAGGCCGGTACATTGAACTTCTGACTCCCAGCAGATCGCTGGTGAAAGGAACAGTGTGTCTGAAATAGTGGAGGCTTTGTCTGATGGAATGAAGCGCGGAATTCTGCACAATCTGATTGGGATCGTCATAGTCCGAGAAGCCTGCAGTCAAGGCTCGGCTATAAAGTAGAAGAATAAAGATCAGGCTAATGATAGAGAAGCTTGTAACGGGATGCAGAAGTTGCCATTCCTTAAATCTCTTGGTTCTCCTCGAAGCTAATGTGTTCATCAATCTAAAGCTCTTTCCTCAAGTTGACGTCTCGCCTCAAGCTTAAGTTGGTGAAATCCACTTAGTTTTTCTACGGACGGTTGAACGAAGCGAAGGCCTGCGTATTCAGTGTGCCAGCACGGGGCAGCTTGCTGCCTTGATGCTAAACCAGGGCCATTTTGTTCATCGATCGGTCTTTCGCAGCACACAGTCAGGTCGGCTGCCTTCAGGAGCTTGAAATACCTTCCTGACGAATACCCGTTTATAGAAGCACGATGATTCTGCCTGGCTGCACGGGATGCTCAGTGAGTTCGTGTGCCCGGGCAATGTCTGTAAGTGGAAGTCTCTGACCGATGGTGAAGCCTGACCAGCCGGCTGCGAGCGCAGCGTTGATATCCAGGGCTGCGGTAGCTTTTGCTTCAGGAGTAAAGTCATCGCTGCCCAGGAAGAACAGGCCTATATTTTTGAAGACCAACGGCCAGAAAGGGAGCTGCGGCGTTGGAGCATTCGTGGCGTACGTCGCGATCGATCCGCCTGTTTTTAGAAGATCGATATCGCGTTCAATATTCGCGGCAAAGGCTACTTCAACAATGTGGTCGATGCCGTCCGGCACCACCTCTTTCACCTTCGAGGCCAGGTCAGCATCGTTGAGAAACACTTCGTGAGCCCCGGCCTGCTCGGCTGTCTGCTTTTCCGCTGGTGTGCGGATGGTGCCGACGACATGGGCGCCGGCGTGCCTTGCCAGTTGGACTGCGCATAGGCCAACCGCACCCGCCGCTCCCTGCACGAGGATGGTGCGTCCTTTGACCGGACCTGCGACATGTACGGCGCGATGCGCAGTGATGCCAGGAATCCCAAGGCAGGCGCCCTGCTCGGCTGCAACGTTTGCAGGAAGAGGAGCGACCTGCGTTGCAGGCACCACGGTATATTCCGCTGCTGTGCCAAATGGCCGATAGGATTGTGCGCCGTAGCACCAGACTGATCGGCCGAGCCAGTCTGACGACACGCCGGCGCCGACCTGGTCGACCTGACCGGCCCCGTCGCTATGCGGGATCACCCGCGGGTAGGGCATGCCGTAGCCAAAAACATCCTCGCGCTTCTTGATGTCTCCCGGGTTGATACCGGATGCAGCGATGCGGATGCGAAGCTCGCCAGGGCCTGGTGGCGGATCAGGCATTTCGCCGAGGGTGAGTACCTCTTTCGCCGGACCTTGTTTCTCATACCATGCTGCCTTCATAGATTCCTATGATCCTCTCTCTCCTGCACCTGGTTGTGCTCTCTGATCGTCGCAAAGGTGCCAGTCAGATTGCGGCTTCGCTTCGAGTGAGTGCATGCGTCAGCCTGCTGGCCAGCGTGTCTTTCTTTTATAGTAGAGAGTGTTATGGCAAAACGTGAATTTCAGACCGAAGTCAGTCAGCTGCTGCAGCTGATTATCCATTCCCTTTATTCGCATCCCGAGATATTTCTACGCGAGCTTATTTCGAACTCGTCCGATGCACTGGACAAGTTACGCCACCTGACACTGACAGACGACGCCTACAAGTCGCTGCCGTTTGAGCCGCGCATTGATCTGGAACTTGACGAAGACAAGAAGACGTTATCCATCAGCGATACAGGTATAGGCATGAACGAAGAGGATCTCGTGTCGCACCTGGGTACCATCGCGCGGTCAGGCACTAAGAATTTTCTTTCCCAGCTTTCCGGAGACGCGAAGAAAGATTCCAACCTGATTGGCCAATTTGGCGTGGGTTTTTACAGCGCGTTCATGGTGGCTGACAAGGTCGAGGTTGTTTCGCGCAAGGCTGGTGAAGAGCAGGCGTGGCGCTGGACGAGTGATGGCAAGACTGGGTTTGATCTGCAGCCGGCGGAGCGTGCCGTGGCCGGAACCACAGTATTGTTGCACTTCAACGAAGAGGGCCAGCAGTATGCCAACAGCTGGCGTCTGCAGGAAGTCGTCAAGAAGTACTCGAACCATATCGCATTCCCCATTTTTCTTACGTACGACAAGAGCGAATGGAACGAGGCAGAGAAGAAGTCAGAGAAGAAACGCGTCACCGAACAGGTGAATGCCGCAAGTGCATTGTGGCGGCGTTCGAAGAGCGAGATCACCGAAGAAGAGTACAAGGAGCTTTATAAGTCGATCGCGGGTGACTGGGAGGATCCTCTTTTCTGGTTTCATACCAAGGCCGAGGGCAGCCTTGAGTACACAACGCTGTTTTATGTGCCGGCCAAGGCGCCGCTGGACCTGTACCAGGCAGAGTACAAGGGTGGCGTGAAGCTCTACGTGAAGCGCGTCTTCATCATGGACGATGCGAAGGAGCTTCTGCCACAGTATCTGCGTTTTATCCGCGGCATCATCGACAGTGAAGATCTCCCGCTGAATGTAAGCCGAGAAATTCTGCAGCAGAACCGCGTACTGACGAGTATCCGCACAGCCAGCGTAAAGAAGATTCTATCCGAACTGAAAAACATCTCGGCGAATCAACCGGAGCTTTATCTCAAGTTCATCGAACAGTACAACCGTCCGCTCAAAGAGGGGCTTTATGGTGATTATGCGAACCGGGAAACGCTGCTGGACCTGGTGCGCTTCAAGTCGACCAGGGTGGAAGGTCTGACCAGCCTGGCTGATGTGAAATCTCGCATGAAAGAAGGCCAGAAGAGCATCTACTACATCACGGGCGGAGCCGAGTCGCTGCTGCGTACGTCGCCGTTGCTCGAGATCTACAAGAAGAAAGATCTCGAAGTGCTGATCCTTGATGATGAGATTGACGAGATTGTTTTTTCGGGCATCGACAAGTATGGCGAGATCGATCTGAAGGCAGTGAACAAGGCTGCTACCAGTGAGGACCTGAAAGATGAAACCGAACCGGACAAGGCGGAAGAACTCAAGCCGCTGCTCGAGAAGCTGAAAACAATTCTCGGTGAACGCGTGAAGGATGTTCGCGCGTCGGTGCGGCTTGCTGATAGCCCGTCCTGTATCGTCTCCGACGAAGAAGAACCTTCGCTGAAGATGCAGCAGATGCTGCGTGCCATGGGTCAGAAGGAGTTGCCGGCTTCAAAGCCGACGCTTGAGATCAATCCCGATCATGAGATTGTGAAGAAGCTGCTGGCCCGGCCGGACGATGCGACGACGCAGGATGCAGCGTGGCTGCTGCTTGACCAGGCGCTGCTGATGGAAGGTGTGCCGCTGCAGGATCCTGCGACTTTCGTACAGCGGCTGAACCGTATCTTGAATCAGTCCATCTGAGACGGTCTGGGTAACCCGGTTCGTGAGGGCAGATTCGTGCGGACTGAGATTTTTTTTCAGCTCCGCACGAATGCCTTTTGCTTATCGCGTTGCTGCTTCTCCTGCCGCTGCCGCAATAACCAGCTTTCGCATCGAGTGGAGGAAGGTAAACCGTACCAGGGCGGAAGGCTGCTGCGCTGAGTCGATGATCGCCATCTGCGTGGCCTGCCATCCCGCCGGCGGTGTTGTGCGTGTCTCAAGGTAGGTAAGCGCGGACAGGCCTACTTCAGCAAGCGCACCCAGTTGTTCGACGCGCGTCCCGGCATCGTTCATTCTAGGCGTTCTCCTGATGTCTTCGAGCAAGCGCGGCTCAGCAGCCTGCCACGAAAGAAATCGCTGACGAAGTTGCTGTCCGGCGACTCCTCGCAGAGGCAACGGACCGGCAGGCACGTCGCCGGACAGGTCGATCCGCAAATCCTCATCTTCTACCTTGACTTCCGGCACGTTGACTTCGCCGGCAATCGCATCGACATCGCCGGCGATCTGCTGACGCGAGGGAGGATCAGCAATCGTGGCATCGACCAGGCGATCGATCGCTGTGTAACCGTTCGTATGCTGGGTCTGCGAGCGCTCGCCGAAGCTGACTGGCTCGAGGACTGACGTAAACACTTCGAGGGCTTCGGGGCTGCGCTCGAGCAGAAGGTTGCGGCGGAGCGTATCAGGTCCACTGATGTGGCGAAGTCCCACATCTTCAAGCTTCAACGAATTTATACGCAGGCGGCGATACATGTCTGATACGTCGCGGTCGCTCTGGGGCGACCAGAGACGTTCGGCGATCGCCAGCGTGCGCGGCCAGATGCGCGAATCTGCTGTCTCCCGGTTGATCTGCTCAGCCCACATCGGGGCCTCTCCGCCATAGATCAGCTTCTGCTGATCGGCCGTCAACTTGGTGTCTGCGGGAATGGGATCGGCGAGAAACATTTGTGCCGACGTTTTTTGTGCGTCGAGGTAATACGGAGCAGAGAGAATGCCGGCGTATCCCTGGCTTGCGCCTTCGGCAAGAGAAGCATCGCCGCGCCAGCTTTGAATAAGGATTGTTTTCGGAAGAGCCGGGTTCAGGATTTCATCCCACCCAATCATCTTTTTGTCATGCTTCTTCAGGATCACTTCAAGGCGCTGATTGAAGTATGCCTGCAGTTCATCTGCCTTCGTGAAGCCTTTCTTCTTCATGAACTCGGCGACTCGAGGATTGTTGAGCCACTGCTTGCCTTCAACTTCATCGCCGCCGATGTGGAAGTATTCGTCGGGGAAGATTCTGCCCATTTCTTCAACGAGTGTGTTGATGAACTTGTAGGTGCTTTCGCTTGTGGGATCGAGAACAGCCGTCGGCTCTCCGTACACCACGGGCAGGAGGGTGATGTGTGCTTCACGGCTCAGTTCAGGGTAAGCGAGCACCCAACTGGTGCCATGGCCAGGCATATCGAACTCAGGAACCACACGGATGCCGCGGGCATGCGCGTAGGCAACCACGGCACGCATTTCATCCTGCGTGTAGAACTCACCCTCGGACGAGGTCTCGGTCAGCTTGGGAAATTTCTTACTCTCGGCGCGAAACCCCTGGTCATCGCTCAGGTGCCAGTGAAAGACGTTCAGCTTGGCCGCAGCCATACCGTCAAGTGTGCGCTCCACGGATGAAACTGGTTCGAAGTGGCGGCTTACGTCGAGCATGAAACCACGCCACGGGAAACGCGGGGAGTCGCTGATGGTGACAGAGGGCAGCACGCACGCTCCGTGCTCATCAGTGGCGAGCTGCAGAAGAGTTTCCAGGCCATGCATGGCGCCAAGTTCATTGGCCGCGGAGAGCTTCGCGGATTGCGGCGTGACGCTTAACTGGTAGCTCTCGTCTTCACTCATCGTCTGCACAGACGGGGTCGTGCCCGAGACCTGGATGGTGAGCGTTGGCGCAGATGGCGTGGGATGGTCGACCGTGTAGCGGCGCAATTCACCGCCGCATGTGCGGTCCAGACGCACGATGGCGCGCTTGACGGCATCCTGCAGCAGCGGAGTCGGCGTTCCTGCATAGCCGTAGGTAAAGGAGGACATACCTTCGGCTGGTGTGACAATAAGCGCGCCCTCACCGCGCGTTAGTGAGCTGGGCAGAGGCATGAGAGAGAGCTTTGACTGTGCAGCTGAAGGCGTCTGTCCAACGGAAGCAGTCGCGAGAGCGGCCAGGGTGAGGCTACCGGCTAACCATCTGAACTGCGCCTTCCAGCAGGCTCTTTCTGTCCTCGGCATTCTTGCGTTCTCCTGATGAAGTGAATGGTTTCCGCGCATGCATGCCGCTGACAAGCGTATACCGGAAAGCGGCCGCAATGCAGGAAGGTTCAGCCTACACGAAAGGGAGCATAGAATTAGCAGCTCTTTCCCGACTAAGCTGCAATTTGTGGCGCTAACAGATGCGCGCGCAGACGATGCCTAACAGGGAAGCGAGCTTCTGCAGCCGGATCCATCATGCCGGTAACTTGGTGAAAGGCAATACCGCACCGTTTGAAGACGTTGGAGATTTCCGGAACGGAGCAGGATTGGCAATGCGCCAGCCACTCACCGGTCATTTTTGTGCGGTCCTTCATCTGGTTGAAGGCTTGATAATCAATCGCTGCGAGTGGAGACAGGTTCAACAGGGCCGGCGCGGCGCACCACGGGTAGAACAGTTGATGAGAGCGCGTAGGTGGCGACATGGAGAAAGATCAGGTCGACTTCATGCCGGCGAAACGCGTGCCCGGCAGCAACTGCCCTTTCGGCGTCATCGACCATGCCAAGGTTCACTACCTCGGCGCCAAGGGTCTCCAAGCGTTCGGCTATCTCTACGTTGTAACCTTGAAGTCGCTGGAGCAGGCCCTCAAACTGGGCCCAGTAGGTGTCCAGTCCGATGCTGAAAAGGCCGACACGGTGTCGGGGTTTGAGGGTATCGAATGGCGACGTGATTTTCACTTGAGCAACGATATGCCATGCACGGTCGCCTTGGAAAGGATCGTGTGGTTACATCCCACAGCGTTGGGCCTAGAGACTCATTAGATAAAGACCAAGGAAGAAAACGTGAGAGCTTTTCAGATGGAAGCGCCTGGAGTTGGACGGGTGATCGAGGTCCCTACCTTGGCGGAACCGCGCGAGGGTGAAGTTTTGTTGCGGGTGGAACTGGTGGGTCTGTGTGGCACCGATCTGTCGACCTTCCGGGGAGGCAATGCGATGGTCGCTTTTCCCCGTATTCCCGGCCACGAGGTGGCTGCGACTGTGGTCGAAGGAACAGCAGAATTTCCGCGTGGGACGCGTGTGACAGTCTCGCCGTACACCAACTGCG
This sequence comes from Acidobacteriaceae bacterium, assembly GCA_963692885.1. Lineage (GTDB taxonomy): Bacteria > Acidobacteriota > Terriglobia > Terriglobales > Acidobacteriaceae. The sequence goes on along the minus strand of OY843586.1, from coordinate 2,270,175 downwards.
GCAGTTGCGCGAGCTGTCGCAATGGCCGCAGCAATGCGTGCCAGCGCAACCAGACCATGGGTGTACAACGCGATGGCGCGATGCAGGAGTTTATCTCGGTTCCCGCAGGCCGGTTATATGCTGCGAAGCTTTCACTGAGAGAGCTATGCCTGGTCGAACCGCTGACTGTTGGTGCGCATGCCGCTGCGCGCGGAAGGGTTACGGCCGGGGACTTCGCGGGTGTGTTTGGCTGCGGCGGCATTGGTCTTGGTGCCATTGCTGCTGCTGCGTTCCGCGGAGCGACCACCATTGCGATCGACATGGATGACAAAAAGCTTGCCATCGCAAAACTGGCTGGAGCGAGCCATGTAATCCATGCTGGACGCGAAGATCTGCACGCTCGCCTGCAGGAGATTACGGATGGCCACGGACCAGACGTGATGATCGAGGCCATCGGACTGCCGTCCACGTTCCGCGCCGCGGTAGAAGAGGTCGCCTTCACGGGACGGGTGGTCTATATAGGCTATGCGAAAGAGCCGGTCTCGTACGAGACTCGACTGTTTGTGCAGAAAGAACTCGACATCCTTGGCAGCCGCAATGCTTTGCCCGAAGATTTCCGGCAGGTGATCCAGATGCTTGAAGGCGGCCGTTTTCCTGTCAATGAAACCGTCAGCGCAGTCATTGCTCCGGAGGAAACGGCGAGCATGCTGGAAGAGTGGAGCACACAGCCGCAACGCTATACGAAGATCATGGTGCGTTTCGCTTCCGAGGCCTGAGTGTAATCGTAGACGAGCTCATCGATGCCTGACGCACTCTCCTCTCGAAGTAAGGTATGCCTGATGAGATATTTCGCCATCAGAGTTGGAATGGACCGTCGAAGGTTTATACAGGCAGGTGCTTTGATGGCGAGTGGCTGCGCTGTCCCGTATGTGCAATCTTCACTGTTCGCCCAGGCGACAGAGTCGTCAGCCACATCCACATCCGCAGTGTTCCATGTCCGCGCGGATGCAAAGCGCACCACCATTCCGGCTGCTTTCATGGGACTCGGCTACGAGCTATCTTCGGTCGGCCGGCCCGGCCTTTTAAGCACTGCGAATAAGCCATACGTGAGACTGGTGCGGAACCTTGGCACCAATGGCGTAATTCGCATAGGCGGCAACACGGCGGATTATGCCAGGTACGCGCCGAGTGCTCCAGCGGTCTCCACGCCGTATGGCACTGTTGTCAACGACGCGCAGTTGAATGATCTCGGCGCGTTTCTTACGACGACCGGCTGGCAGCTGATCTGGGCCCTGAACCTGGGAAATGGTTCTATTGAGAATGCCATCGCTGAAGCGAAGCGCGTGCGCGAAGTCGCCGGGACGAACCTGATGGCTTTTGAGATCGGTAATGAGCCCGATCTGTTCTCCCATGAAAAGCATCGGCCGCCTGGTTACTCGTACGAGCAGTGGCTGGCTGATTACCGACGGTTTAAAGCATCTTTGCGAGCCGAGCTGCCGGCCGTTCCCCTGGCCGGACCCGACGTTGCCGGAGCGACCGACTGGGTGGCCCGATTTGCAGAAGATGAGGGAAGTGATCTGGCTGTACTGACCCATCATTACTACCGTGAAGGACAAAATCCGGGCAGCTCAATCAACAAGCTCTTCGATGCCGATCCTAAACTGCCAAAGCAATTGACAGTGCTGAGAGAAGCCTCAGAAAAAAGCAAGGTGCCGTATCGAATTTGCGAAGTCAATTCGTTCTCCGGAGGCGGACGCCCCGGCGTCAGCGATACGTTTGCGGCTGCATTGTGGGTACTGGATTACATGTTCACCCTGGCGACCTACAACTGCGCCGGTGTGAACATGGAGACAGGCGTTAACCAGCTGGGCTTCATCAGTTCGTATTCGCCAATCGGGGATGATGAACATGGCCGCTATACTGCGCGGCCTGAGTACTACGGGATGCTCGCATTTTCGCTTGCCGGTAAGGGTCAGCTGCTTACGCTTGAGAGCGAGGGAGTGCCGGAGCGGGCGAAAGCTTATGCGACCCTCCATGATGATGGCTCGCTATTCCTGACGCTGATTAATAAATCAGACGCGGACATTGATTTTCAGCTCGCACTCGATCACCAGTTGTTGCCGGCAGGGAACCTGCATGCCATGCTGTTGCGGCTGCGCGGGCCGGCGATCGATGCGAAGAGCGGCATCACGTTCGGCGGTTCGGAGGTGACGGAAGGTGGCGAATGGATGCCTTCGATGAGCACGCCGATTCATCTGCAGCATGGTCGAATCGATGTGAAGGTCGCGGCGGGCAGTGCAGGGATTGTGTCTATCGTCCGCCATTGAATCGACAACGAAGATAGGGCCACTTTAATTGCGAGGGAAGTCGTGAAAGTTTTGACAGGATTGGCTGCATTTGCAGTTTTCTCGATGTCTGCGGCTGCGCAGATGACCAGCAACCCCATCCAGGGTGACGCCTCGATACAGATCGATCTGAGCCGCCCGGCCCCGGAAGAGATTCCGCGAACGCTCTTTGGATCATTCCTGGAGCCGATCGGCAATTCCACTTACAACGGCCTGTGGGCCGAGCTCCTTGAGAACCCGAGTTTTGAAGCAGGTCTGTGGGATGCGGGTCACATTCAGGGAATGCTGCAGGCAGAGCCCGAACTGGTGCAGGCGTCGGCCCTGGGCCTGCCATTGCCGTGGCTGCCGCTTGAAGCCCACCAGGGAAATCGTTATGAGTTTCGTTATGGAGACGCGGCGAACTCTTCGCGTTCTCTCGAATTGATGGGTGTTCCGGGCCAGCAGACAGGCATTGTCCAACGCGTTTATCTGCCGGCGCAGCGCGAACTGACGTACAAGGGCAGTATCTATGTAAAGCATCTGTCCGGTGGCACTGCGATGAAGTTGTCGCTCGTAAGCCGCAATGGCATGCATGCGGAACTCGCGAGCGCGGCCATTGATGCCAGGGCTGATACGTGGACGAAGCTTCCATTTACGTTGACGCTGCAGGATGAAGCACTGGCACCGCTCGAACAGGCTGAGTTTCGCATTGCAGTTGAGGGCGATGCGCGTGTGCTGATTGACCAGGTCTCGCTGATGCCCGCAGATGCAATGGATGGACTGGATCCGGACATGGTGCACGCAGCGCAGGACATGCATACGCCGCTGGTCCGCTTCGGCGGCAACTTCACCAGCGGCTATCACTGGAGGGACGGCATCGGGCCCATAGATAAGCGGGTGAGCATGCCGAATGTCGCCTGGGGCATCCCGGAGTACAACACTTTTGGCACAGATGAGTTTCTGCGCTTCTGTGAACTGATCCATGCAGAGCCGCAGATCGCGCTGAATCTTGGCAGCGGCACGCCGGAGGAAGCAGCTGAGTGGGTCCGCTATGTGGCTGAACATTTTCAGGCGAAACATTCGGGCCTGCTATGGGAGATGGGAAACGAACTCTGGGGCGAGTGGAATACCGGGTGGCCGACGCTCGATGAACTTGCTCCGCGTACACTCGCCTTCAGCCGGGCGATCCGCGCAGTTGATCCGACCGCAAGACTCATCGCCACCGGGCAGGATCCGGATCGGTTCGAACAATGGAATGAGAAGCAGCTGGCGAATCCAGTGGGAACTGCCGACTATCTCTCAACGCACTTTGTCGAGACTACATCCGACGTTGATTTGAAAAAACCTTCGCGGGCGTTTGTGACTGCCGCGACACTGGCTCTTCCCATCGGACTTGAACGCAGACTGGCTATGATGCGCGACCAGATCGCAGGCAGTCCTCAAAGGGACAAGATGAAGATTGCTTTTACCGAGTGGCTCTATGTGCCGGGCAGCGACCATGCGAAGAATGTTCCGCAGTATGACAACTTCGCGGGAGCACTCACGACAGCCGGCACATTGAACATGCTGATGCGCTCGTCCAGCTTTGTGCCAATATCCGACATGACGGGCATTATCGAGTTTGGCGGCATCTGGAAAAAGCGCGGCGTCGTTTATCGCACGCCGGCTTCGTATGTACTGGGTATGTTTGGCGGCGCTGCCATCGATCGCCTTTTACCAGTAAAGGTAAACAGTGGATCCTATTCCATTCAGAATGGATCGAGCCGCATCCCGGACATACCGGACGTGCCTTATCTCGACGTGGACGCTGCGGTCAGCAAGGATGGGCACACAGTGTCTGTCTTTGTCGTGAACCGCAGCCAGGACGCAGACATCTCGACCATGCTGCACCTGCCCGGCCTGCGCGCCGGAAGTGTTGGGGAAGCGCAGACACTCAGCAGCCCGAGCATCTACGCCGGCAACGATGAAGAGCAGCCCGAGGCGATCACTCCTCAAACCAAGACCGTGAAAGCCGGACCGGCGTTCAAATATATCTTTCCACGCACAAGTTTTACCGTGCTGACTTTGTCGGTGAAGTAGCGACTTGTGCGTGGAAAGTTATCAAGGCAGTTGATAGACGCGGACGTAGTCGAAGTCCACCGTGAAGCCGGCAGTGTTCTGCGCGGCGATGCCGATCTGTGCGCTTGAACCAAGCTGGTGCCGCCACGTTCCACCCTTCGTCCATTTCTCGCCATCAGTCGAGGAGTAGGACGTGTAGAGTTCGCCAGCGTCCCCGTCGTGCCTGCGTTCGATGCGGAGCCAGGTTGTCTCGGCGGAGGTTCCGGCGCTCTCATGGTCATAGGTCGGATAGTTTGCGGGTACCGGCCCGACCTGCTTGCCGAACTCTATCTGGCGCGTGTCGTAATCCGGAAAAACATCCAGCTTGATACTGTTCTGATCGTTCAGGTAGATGAAGAGTGCGCCCTGGGCGAAGTTGTAGCAGCACGCGTTGTTGAATGGAACACTCGTCGTTACTTTTGTCTCTACCATCCAATCGCCCGAGGCAGGCACCGGCTCGCCGAGTATGGACACCTGCGGTGCATCGCTGTTTTCAGCCGGACCGAGCGTCTGCACTTCGTATGCACTGCCAGTCAGTTTGTAGGAGTTGTCGGCAGCGGAGTGGATGAAATGCCACTGCGCGGACAGCCTGGTCGCGTTGAATTCATCGGAGAGCACTTTGATCAGCCTGCCCGGCCTGCCATTCTCGATGGGCGTCAATTCCTGCGGCATGTTGTTCTGCCAGGGCTGCGACGCCGGCGCGCCCTGCGCCCCTGCCGATGCCCAGCGGCCTGCGCGCACTTCGGGCTAGCCGTCCACCCAGTCCAACCGGTCGATCAGCGCAGGTCGGCGTGTCGCTCCGGGAAACCCGTCGAAGTAGGGAGCATCGGTGTCGATGGCATGATAGAGCATGTAGTCCTGGCCGGCATCGTCGGTGAAGATAACATTGCCGCCCGGACCTATCCATCGATTTCCATTCGCGGCAATGAATACATTGCCGCCAGGTGCGAAGTTCGTGAGAGCCACGCCATCCTTGTCGATGAAGGGTCCGAGAGGCGTCAGTGCGCGACCCACGCGCACACTGTAACCACTGAGGGGCCCATCGCAGTAATTGTCGATCGACGCAAAGAAGTAGTAGTAGCCGTCATGCTTAAAAAGTTGCTGCCTTCGAAATAGTTATTAACAGCGATCTGTGTTTCTGACGATGCGTCGGATGTCAGTCCGTTGGCTGAAAGTTTGCGAACACTGATACCGCGATTGAAGCTACCGTAGGAAAGATAACGCTGGCCTGATGCGTCCTGGACTTCATCCGGATCGATGGCGGAGCAGCCAGGATTGTTGTTGTAGGGATTGTTCTCGGGTGGCACGACAGGGGTACCGCTGTCCTGCCACGGCCCGGCAGGACTGGCGCTGGTCGCCACGCCGATTGCGGGACCGCCCTGCAATGTATTCGGCGCAGTGAAATACATGTGATACCGGCCATTGAAAAACTTCACGGCAGTTAATTCGTAGCCGTTCCCACCCACACTGGTGTCTGCTTGAACGCGTCTCCGATGTAACTCCAGTGGATCAGGTCGTAGGACTGGTACTGCGTGATGAGATGGTCTGCAGAGATCAGGCGTTGGTGCATGTCTTGAGCCCTGCTTGGGAACTTCCGACACCGTGCCACTAGGCCAGCAGTATCAGCGTCCGTGGCTTGTATTTTGAAGACGCTTTCAGGCGTGGCTGTGCCCCAGTTCACTTAGGATCTTGACGCCTGCGCTGGCGCCGATCCGGTTTGCACCAGCCTCGAGCATGGCACGGGCATCAGCCAGGCTGCGGATGCCGCCCGAGGCTTTAACCCCACACTGGCTTCCAGCCACGCCGCGCAGCAGGGCTACATCTTCCGCAGTAGCGCCATTAGTGGAGAAGCCTGTACTGGTCTTCAGGAAATCAGCCCCGGCGGTGACTGCCATCAGCGAAGCACGGAGCTTTTCCTCCATGGTCAGCAGGCAGGTTTCGAGAATGACCTTGAGAATGCCGCCTGCCCCATGCACCACCTCCGCCACCGAGCGGATGTCCTGGTCAACCTGGGCAAAACGACCCGACCGCAGCATGCCGACGTTCAACACCATGTCCAGTTCATGCGCGCCGAGCTTTGCCATCTCCAGTGCTTCGGCCCGCTTGCTGGCAGTGGTGGTCGCACCCAGCGGGAAGCCGATGACGACGCCGACCGGTACACCGCTGCCCGCCAGGACCGAGTAGGCCAGCGGTACCCAGCATGGGTTGACCATGGCGCAGGCAAATTGATGCGTGGCAGCCTCCTCGCACAACCGGATGACATCTTTATCCGTCGCCTCCGCCTTAAGGAGTGTGTGGTCGATGACGGCGGCCAGGTTCTGTTCACTGCCCAGTGCGTGCGCGGCAAAAGAAGCGCTGTGAAAATTGCCCCGTGCTGCATATGTATCAGTAATGAGTGCGGACATCTTTGAAACTCCTTCGGGCCTGGTGCTTACCGTCTGTTAGACGTGGTCTTCCCGTGTGGGATGCTAGCTACTTGTGAGGTTCGGCGTCAATCTTTGCTACAGCCGATTCGGGCAGGATGCGGATGTCGGGAAGATTACGAAAGTGCTCGGCGTAATCCATGCCGTAGCCCACCACGAAGTGGTTCTCAATGGGGAAGCCGACATAGTCTGCTTCCACGTGCTCTTTGCGTCCGGCCGGCTTGTCGAGAAGTGCTGCCACTTTGATTGAACGCGGTTTGTGTCCAAGGAAGTGTCGCTGCAGGAACCTTAGGGTCAGACCGCTGTCCAGGATGTCTTCGATGAGAATGATGTTGCGGTCTTCCACCGAATGATCGAGGTCTTTGATCAACTGCACTGCGCCGCTGGACTTGCGCGCGTTATGGTAGCTGGACACTGCTACAAAATCGAATGTGCAGGTAACGTCGATCTGGCGGGCGAGATCTGCCAGAAAAATGGCTGCACCCTTCAGTACTCCCACCAGGACGATCTTCTGGTCCGTGTAATCCCTGGTGATGGCAGCGCCGATTTCAGCCACCTTCCCGGCAATCTGCTCCTGGCTGAACAGCAGTGGGTAGGACTGGGCTTCGTTCATCATTCCAGGCAGCTATTATCTCCATTCGCTCGGCGGCTTACGGCTGCCTGTCAAGACGATATACTCAAAACTGATCACAGCCCATGCATCCATACCTCCATTTCGGACGCTTCACGATAGGCACCTTCGGGCTCCTGCTCTGGCTGGCTGCTGTTGCCGCCGGTTATGTGCTCTACCAGAATTTCCGACGCTTCCGGGTCGATGCGGATGCCGTCTCAATCGTCGCCTTCGCCACCGTCTTTGGCGTCATCGGCGCCAAGCTGTGGCATGTACTCGAAGAGCCGCACCTGTTGATGAGCGATCCCGCGGGCATGCTCTTCGACCGCGCAGGCTTTGCCTGGTACGGTGGCCTGATTGCCGGCATCCTGGTGCTGCTGTGGCAGGGGAGAGTGGGCGGCACGGGTGCGCTTGGAATGCTTGACCTGGCATCGCCTTCGGCTGCTGTCGGCTATGGCGTCGGTCGCATCGGCTGCCTTGTCTCCGGCGACGGCGACTACGGAAAGCCGACCAGTCTGCCCTGGGGCATGAGTTTTCCTCACGGTCTTGTTCCGACAGTCGAGCGCGTTCATCCAACGCCGATCTATGAATTTCTGGCCGCCCTGGTCATCGCTGCAATCCTGTGGCACTTTGCCGGTAAACGCAGCGGCCGGCGCGTTGGCGAGGTCACCGGTCTTTACCTGGTGCTGTCCGGACTGGCGCGATTTCTGGTTGAATTTATCCGCATCAATCCTCCCATTTATCACGGACTGACGAATGCTCAGGTTGCGAGCATCGGCACAGTCATCGCCGGTGGCGCACTGTTCGTGTGGGCGCGCAGCAAATCGGCTGTCGGCAGCGTGCCCGGCGGCGGCATCCCATTGGATGCTCCTACGTCCTAGGCGGAAGCGGCGGAGAGTTCACGCTGTGAAATGCAGGTAGTCCCCAGCGACTTTCTCCTGTTCTTTTCCGTCATTTTTAGATAGATTTCGGGGCGAGGTATTCGCCTGTGAAGATTGCCGTCCTGATCGCCCGGATCCTGCTCGGGCTTGTCTTTGTCGTCTTCGGTCTCAATGGATTTCTGCAGTTCCTGCATATGCCCATGCCCACCGGCCTGCCTGCACAGTTCATGGGCGCGCTCTTTGCCTCCCACTACTACGTGATCATCTTTGCGGCACAGATCATCGGCGGGGCCCTTCTGTTAAGCGGCTACTATGTACCGCTGGGGCTCACCATTCTCGGGCCGCTGCTCGTGAATATTCTCACCTTCCATGCGACCATGGCGCCTGCAGGTTTACCCCCGGCCATCCTGTGGACGATCCTCTGGTTCATCGTCTTTGCCGGCTACCGCCAGGCATTCGCAGGTATCCTTGCGCAGAAGTATCCGGTCGCCTGAGGCGCGGTTAGCTACAGTCGCTTCAGATATTCCTTGGCCTGTTCGATCTCGGGGAACAACTGCTCTTCTACCTGGAAGGCGCGTGGATGCACGCATCTGCGGCCGCCCTTTACCTTGACCGGATGCTTGAGATGAAGCATCTCGTGGTAGACCAGGTATTCGACGGCGAAGCGCGGCGTGTTCTTGCGGTCAAAAACCCGGCTGACGACGATCGTGTTGTGCGCCGGGTCGTAGTGGCCGAGACTGCGCCGGGCGAGCGTGCCGCTCCAGGTCAGCTCCGGCCGCCCCAGTAATCCGAAGAAGAAGCGCTGGTTCAGACTGTCGAAGACTTCGTCGAGGTTGTAGTGCTCGCCCTGCGGTCCGAGCATCTTCTTGCGGCCGCGCGTCTGTCGCACCAGTTCCGTCTGCCGCACAACGCTTTCGCTTGACGTAAAGCGGCGATAACGTGCCGTCTGCGTGGGGTCTAGAGGCTTCTTGTAGAGCTTCGCGAGCAGGATATGCGCGATTGCGCGCAACACATTTTCCGGAGCGCCTTCAAGCAGGTCGGAGAGGCTGACGTGGATCTGGCCTTCTCGCAGGCGGATGGTGGTATTCAGGCTGGTAAAGCGACGAAAGCGGATATGGAACGGAGGCATTGGCGCGCGCGGCCGCAGCTCTCGGTACTCTTCTTCAAAGATGCTGTGCAGGAGAGAAACCACTTGGCCAAGGGTAGCAGAATCTCTACCGGATCATCATCGCGGCTAACCCGAAACCATGTGGCCGATACCATGAAACAGCAGCCACAGCCCCAGTATCGCAAGTACTGGTGTGAATACGATCCGGGCCAGTGGATGACCCACGGCCTTCACATTCCCGAGCGCCACGGATACGGCCGCAAGAAGTGCAACACCAGCCAGGCCCAGGGCGCAGAGATCCATCATGATGCGGAGTATGGCTTCCATGTGCTCTCTGATGATACCTAGCGTTCGTTGGTCGCGCCTGCCTTGGGAGCTTTATGCGTGGCGAAATAAGTCTCCTGCGCTGTCAGGACTTTCTGTGCAAGTTCCGTCGTACTATCCGCAGTGTCGAGCGCAGTCTTGCGGGCAAAATCGTAGTCTGCGTAGGCCTTGGGCTCCTGCAGTGCTGTCTTCCACCGGGCACTATGGTCGACAAGTTCCTTCAGCGTTTTGCGCATGTCCGCATGTTCTTCGGAGTAGGTTTCCAGGTTGTCCTGCAGTTCGTCGGAGAGCCGCGTGAACTCCTCCAGCAGGTTATGCATCCGGGCATTGCTCGAGATGGGCGGTTTGGAGTTGGACGCTATTTTGTGAATATCCTGCGTCCGGTCCTCGATGAACTTCATGTAGAGCTTGATGCGCTGCGCTGGCTGATCGCCCGTATCGCGTACCTGCTCCACCTGGTCGTTCGTCAGGGGATCCCGGGTGGTCTGGGCTGACAGCGGCAGTGTGAGGAAAATCGCTGCAACAGCCGCGATAGTTCTCGTGCTGCTGTCGAAGCCGTCGGGAAGTTGGAGGCGCAAGTAATTCATCGAACCACAGCATACCTGATGGCAGCTGCCTCCGACGACCTCGTTACATGGTGTTCAGCGCGGATAACCAGCCTCGAGCCTTGCTGGTTAATGCTTAAAGACCTGCATCATCAGCTCGTTCTGCACCTGGTCAAGCTGTTTGAGCGTCGACTCGAGCACGGGCCGATCCTCAAGCGCGGATGAATGCAGAATCTCATTCAGGCGGAAGGCTGTGTGCTCCATCAGGATCTGCGCATTCTTCAGCTTCTTGGTGTCATTCGCCACGCCCATGTGAATTTTCTGGGCATAGTCATGCACGTCAGTCAAAGTCTTGTGCGCATCGCCACCGGCTGTCATCTGCCGGCCCGCGAGTTCGGTCATCTGGTGCACGATCTCGGCGTACAGAAAGCACTGATCTTTGGCTGCCGCAGTCTGCGCCTTGCTGACCAGCGCAGTCAGGCTGGTTTGATCGGGAACCCGCTCGTCGATCGCGTTGGCGTTGTGCAGTGTGGCAAGAAGAAACGGAGCAAGCAGGACGGTGGTCGGAATGGGTACTCTTACGAAACGCATAGACACCTCGCTGGTCAGAGCCAGCTTTCGGTTGCGTCGTTCGTTAATGTGCCTGACCGAGAGCAACAAGCCGATGCTTGGCCTGCCATTCCTGGTCGGGAAATTTGCCCTTGGCTGAATCCAGAAATTTCTGGTAGTACTCAGCCGCAAGCTTGGCCTGATGGAGATTATCGTACGAAATAGCGAAAAGGAACAGTGTTGTTGCAGTATCCGGCGCTGCTTTTGATCTCATAGCAAGCGCCTTGAGCGTCTGTGCGTCCAGGTGCTGCTGCGAGTCTGCATAGGCCAGTCCGTTCCAGGCATCCACATCGCTGTTGTTCAGCGCGGCGGCGTGGGCGAAGACAGCCGAAGCTTCTGGAAACCTTTGTTCGTAGATCAGCGACTGGCCCTCTTCATCCAGTAGATCGGCATCATCCGGCCGGGACTTGAGCAGCGCAGCCAGTAACGGCTCTGCCTTCTGCGGATTATGCGCCGCCAGATAAGCATCGGCCAGCATCTCGCTTATGCGCGCGTCGGTCGGCAGTTTTGTGTGCAGTGTTTCGAGCGGCGGAATCGAATCTTCCGGCTTACCCTCGGCTGCAAGCAGGGAAGCCATCTGCATATTCAGGCCCGGGTCATCGGGGATGCGCTTCAGCGCTGTTTCGATGAGTGGACGCGCGTCGTCGTATTTCTTCTGCTGCACCAGGATGTGCGCCAGGCCGGCGAGGCCCTCGACCGAATCCGGCTCGCGGGCGATCAGCCTGCGGTAGGCGGCTTCCTCGGTTTCCACATCACCATTAGCTGCTGCAATGCGTGCGGTCAGAAGGAGATCTCCGACCGTTTCCGGCGAAATCTTCAATGCTGCCAGCAACGCCTGTTTTGAGGCTGCGGGATCTGTCGCCAGGTCGAGCTGCGCCAGCGCCCTGTAGGCCTGCCCCTGCGCCACCGGATTGGGCGTCGCCGGCTGCCGCTCCGTGGCCGCCTGCAATTGTTCGCGCGCGCCGGCGAGGTCGGCCTGCCGCGCAAGCAGCAGTCCCAGTGCCAGGCGAGCCTCGAACTGCTGCGGATCTGCTGCGATCGCCTTACGATAACTGGCGGCCGCCGCATCGTCCTGGCTGGTCTGCTCGTCCAGGTATCCAAGGTCGAAGTCTGCCCGCGCGTCACTCGGATGCGTTTCCAGGTAGTGCAGCAACGCCGGCCTGGCTGCGTCATACTGCTTGGCGTCGAGCTTGTCTTCGATCGCCGCAAGTGCCGGCAAAATAGCTCCCGGCTTTGCAGGTTCCGTAGCCGCCGGCGCGTCCGGAGATTGTGTGCCCGGTGGTAGGGTCTGCTGAGCGTACAAAGCCGGCATGGCTGACACAATCGCTAAAATTAAAACCCGCCGCTTCAAGCCGTCACTTCCACGCGGCTCTCCTGCGCCGGAGACCTGGTGTCGAGCACCCGCGCCAGCCACTCACCAGTATGCGAACCTTCCGCCTTTGCGATTTCCTCCGGCGTCCCGACGGCGACGACGCGGCCGCCGCCCGATCCACCCTCCGGCCCCATGTCGATGATCCAGTCCGCCGATTTGATCACATCGAGATTGTGCTCGATGACGACCAGTGAACCTCCTGCGTCAATCAGCCGCCGGAAGGCTGACAGCAGTTTGCCCACGTCGTCGAAATGAAGGCCCGTCGTCGGCTCGTCGAGGATGTAGAGGACCCGCGACCTGGCCTTCGGCGAGCCCGGCTTCGCTGCTGTGTTTGCCCGGCCGTTTGCAAGGTGAGCCGCCAGCTTGACGCGTTGCGCCTCACCGCCAGAAAGCGTCGTCGCCGACTGTCCCAGCCGCACATAGCTCAGACCGACTTCGTCGAGCACAGCCAGTTTGTCGAGTATTTTCGGATGGCCGGCAAAGAACCGCAGGCCCTCTTTTACTGACAGCGTCAGTACCTCGTAAATGCTCTTGCCCTTGTACTTGATCTCGAGTGTGCTCGCCTTATAGCGCGTACCGCCGCACTCCTCGCACGGCAATTCGACATCGGCCAGGAACTGCATCTCGACCGTCACCGTGCCGTCGCCCTGGCACACATCGCAGCGGCCGCCAGGCACGTTAAAGCTGAAGTGACCTGCTCCGTAGCGCCGCCGCTGTGCTTCCGGCTGCGCGGCGAAAAGCTCGCGAATGGCATCGAAGGCCTTGATGTAGGTGACAGGGTTCGACCGCGGCGTACGGCCGATCGGCGCCTGGTCGACCAGCACGATGTCGTTCAGCCGGTCGGCGCCTTTGATCTCTTTGTAGGTCCCTGAAGGATCGCCGCCTTCGGTCTGACCCAGTTCATGGGACACCGCTTTGAACAGGACATCATGCACCAGCGAAGACTTGCCCGATCCCGAAACCCCGGTGATGCAGACCAGCATGCCGAGTGGAATTTCGACATCGACGCCCTTCAGATTATGTTCGCGCGCGCCTTTGAGGATCAGCACTTCCTTCGTGCGTTCACGACGCTTGGTCGGCACTGGAATGGTGAGCGCGCCACTGAGATATTTACCGGTCAGCGAATCAGGATTTTTCTCGACCTCTGCCACTGTCCCCGCAGCGAGAAGTTTGCCACCATATTCTCCTGCGCCCGGACCAAGGTCCATCAGGTAATCGGCTGCACGCAGGACATCGGGATCGTGTTCGACGACCAGGATCGTGTTACCCAGGTCACGCAATTCTTCAAGGATACGGATCAGCTTCGCAGTGTCGCGCGTATGCAGGCCGATCGATGGCTCATCGAGTACATACAGCGCACCTACAAGCCGCGAGCCGAGCGAAGTCGCCAGTTGAATGCGCTGCGCCTCGCCGCCTGAGAGTGTGGACGCGAGACGATCAAGGGTCAGGTAATCCAGTCCGACAGCGTCGAGGAAGCTGAGCCGCTGATGGACTTCATGCAGGATGCTGCCGGCAATCTCGTGTTGCTCGGGCGTCAACTTCAGCTCCGAGAAAAACCGATGCGCAGCCGTGATGGTGAGCGACGCTGCTTCGCAGATGTTGACTGCTCCCGCGCCGGTGCCGAGACGGACTGCGCGGGCCTCCGCACGAAGCCGCTGGCCCTTGCACTCGGGGCAGGTCGCATAACCTCGGTACTTGCTCAGCATGACCCGCACATGCAGTTTGTATTTCTTCCGCTCCATCAGCGCGAAGAAACCATGCACGCCGGCAAAGCTGCCGTGGCCGTTGAGGATGAACGCCTGGTCGCCCGGCTCCATCTCCATCCACGGCACATCGAGCGGGATATTGTGCAGCTTGGCGACGCGTTTCAACTCGGTCTGGTACGGGACGTATTTCGGCCGCGTCCATGGATCGATCGCGCCTTGTGCAAGCGTCTTGGTCTTGTCCGGGATGATGAGGTTCAGATCGAAGTCGATCGTGTTGCCGAAGCCCTGGCAGCGCGGACAGGCGCCGAAAGGATTGTTGAACGAGAACAGCCGCGGCTCCGGCTCGCGGTAGACGCGGTGGCAAGCATTGCATTCGTACTCGCGGCTGTAGCGTATGCGCTCGCGAGGTTTTCCGTCATCTTCGCGCGGGACTACTTCGAAAACAATTTCACCGCGCTCGCGGTAGCCGATCTCGACGGCATCGACGATGCGTGCGCGGTTTTCCGGTGACACGGCGATGCGGTCGACGAGGACGTAAACCGGGTTGGTGTCGGGGCTGCTGAAATCGACTTCAATGAGTGACTCGGGTGAAGAGAATTCGTAGATCTGGCCATTCTGGTAAAGGCGGTTGAAGCCGCGCTTGCGCAACTCCCCGAGCCGCCCTTTCAGCGCATCGGACAACTGGAAGCCAGGCGTGGATGTGGATGCCCCAGGTTTCGACTTTGAGAGCTGGGATTTCGCAGCCACTCCAGTGCCCGCCTTCTTCGTAGCCCGCTTTTTCACGATAGGCTGGGGATGATCATCGGCGGTTGCATCGGCCGAACTCAACGGCTGACGCGGTTCTACCGGGAAGATGGCATGCAGCCGCACACCTTCATCGAGTGATAGAACGCGTTCGGCGATTTCGTCGACAGAGTCACGCCGGACCAGTCCATCGCAAACGATGCAGTGCATGGTGCCGCAGCGTGCGTACAGCAGGCGCATGTAATCGTAGATCTCGGTCGCCGTCGCAACCGTCGAGCGCGGATTGCGCGTCTGGTTCTTCTGCTTGATGGCGATCGCCGGAGCGAGGCCGTCGATCAGGTCGACATCCGGCTTTTCAATCCGCTCCAGGAACTGTCGCGCGTACGCAGAGAGCGATTCAACATAACGCCGCTGACCTTCCGCATAAATGGTGTCGAAGGCCAGCGAAGACTTGCCCGAACCGGACACGCCGGACACGACCGTCAGCTTGCCATGCGGAATCTCGCAGTCAATGTTTTTGAGGTTATGCGTCCGCGCTCCGCGGATAATGATGCTGTCAGTCAAGGTCGCTCCAAACTTCTATTATAAGAGTGGCCAACGAGCGCAAGAAAAGTCTTGACGGTTCGCAGATTGCGAACTAGATTAAAGCAGTGCACATCATCGCGCCGAAGACTCTGCGGCAGGCGGCGCTCTCTGCGAAAGACGCTGCCCGAGAGATTGAGGCATGGCTCAGCGTCGTACGGAATGCCCGATGGAAGAATCTTATTGACCTGCGTCGTTCCTTCCCAGGTGCGGATTACGTCGATCCCTACGTGGTGTTCAACATACGCGGCAACCGGTATCGCCTGATAACCAGGGTCTATTATGTCCGGCTGAACACGACCGGCTCCTTATCCGAAGGCCACGTCTACATTCGGGCCTTTTTGACGCACAAGCAGTACGATGACCGCAGCAACTGGGAGTGAGCATGACGACCGCTAAAGTATTGGCCGATCCGGTGAAGATGATCCGAAACGGCGCACCGCGCCTGATCCAGAATGATGAAGAACTAGAGCACTATAACCGGGTGCTGCTCAAGCTTCTCGAGATGAACGAGGTCTCTGAAGAAGAGGAGGCGGCCATCGACCTGCTGACGCTGCTGATCGAGAAATACGACGCGGACCATCATGCAATCCCTGCAGCGGACGCGGTGGAGGTTGTTCTCTTCATGATGTCCCAGCACGGACTGCAGCAAAAGGATCTCGTTCCGGAGTTTGGTACGAAAAGCATCGTCTCGGAAGTCCTGAACCGCAAGCGCAACCTGACTATCGACCACATCCAGCGTCTTGGCCGACGCTTCGGGATCTCACCGGCGGCGTTTCTTCCTGCGCCGAATGAGCGCCCGCGCAAGTCAACGCCCAAGACAAATTCCAAAGTAGCCTAAGTTTCTTGACAGACCTGCTGTTTACTCTGATCGCGTGCTTCGGAAAGCATCGATCATCAGCAGAATTCCGCCGACAACGATCGACGAATCGGCCACATTGAAATCGGGCCAGTGGTAGTGCCAGCTTCCCCAATGCAGCTGTACATAGAGAAAATCGATCACGTAACCGTAGTGGATACGATCAAAAGAATTGCCGATCGCTCCTCCAAGAATTAGCGCCAGAGCGACGGAAGCCGGTGTGATCCGCCGTCCAAGTCTCATCAGGAAGACGAAAACCAGTACCGCTGCAAGCAGGGAAAAGCCCACCAGGAACCAGCGGACACGTTGTGGTGAGGCCGAGTCGCCAAACAGCGAAAAGGCCGCGCCGCTGTTGTAGACATGCGACAGCCGGAAGGTATGTGGGATCACCGTGATGCCGCCGCCGACGGGGATATGTTTTTCGACCCAGCGCTTCGTGAGACGGTCCGTCCAGAGGATCAGCGTCGCGAGCGCGAGCAGCCAGCCTCGCCAGTCGCGCTGTCGAACGGCCTTTATGTCGCCGGCAACGGTGGGCGTCTGTTCCAGACCTGTGCTCACTGCGCGGCCTCGGCGAGCGGCGCAAAGCCGATGGCATCAAGCGCAATTGCACAGCGGTCGCAGACTGTGGGCCATCGTGGATCTTCACCTACGTGCAGCGAATAATTCCAGCAGCGATCGCACTTGATGCCATCGGCCGGAAGCGTCTCGGCCGTTACCTCGGCCCTGCTTGAACGCGCCAGTTCCACCTGCGAGACATTAAAGAGTTCTTTCAGGCAACTGTGATATTGCTGCGCGAGGGCAAACAAATCCTCCGGCAGTTCGAGACGCATCTTGGCTTCGAGTGCCTTGCCTATGCGGCCATCCTTACGCGATGCTTCGAGGCTCTTCATCGCGACGTCGCGAATCACCAGCAGCTGTGCCCACTCAGCAGCAAGCTTCGTCGTATCCTGTGCTGCCAATACATCTGGTTTCAGGAAGTAGGCAAGGTGCACGCTGCTTTCGCGTTCGCCTGTGCCCGGCAGATAGCCCCAGATTTCTTCAGCGGTGAAGCTGAGGATCGGCGCGACCAGGCGCACGAGTTGTTCCGTGATGGTCCAAAGCACGGTCTGCGCCGAGCGGCGTGCAGGATCAGTCGGCGCGAAGGTATACATGCGGTCTTTCAGTACGTCGAGATACAGCGAACTCAGGTCGACGATGCAGAACTCGTTCACTGCCTGGTAGACGCGGTGGAATTCGAACTCGTCATACCATTGCGTGACCTTTTCAGTTAATTCGCGCAGACGCACCAGCATGTACTGGTCGATCGGCTGCAACTGCGCCCAACCCACCGCGTGTTCCTTCGGCTCGAAGCCCTGAATATTGCCGAGCAGGAAACGAAATGTATTGCGCAGTTTGCGGTAGTTATCGGCGACGCGCTGCATCAGGTTTTCGCTCGCGGCCACATCTTCGCGGAAGTCGACCGACGCGACCCACAGGCGCACAATCTCGCCGCCTAGACGCTTTGCGACATCGACAGGATCGACGCCATTGCCGAGCGACTTTGAAAACGCGCGGCCCTGTTCGTCGAGTGTCCACCCCGACGTCGCAACTGTTTTATACGGCGCTGCGCCACGGATCGCGACGGAGGTCAGCAGTGAAGAGTGGAACCAGCCGCGATGCTGGTCGCCGCCTTCGGTATAGAGGTCGGCCGGCCAGTGTAGTTCCGGGTCGGCATCGAGCACAGCATGCCAGCTCGCACCCGACTCGAACCACACATCGACGATGTCCATCTCTTTGCGGAATTCTCCGTGGCCGCACGAAGGACAGGTCATGCCGGCAGGCAGCAGCGCGGCAGCTTCGTGGATGTACCACGCGTCTGCGCTTTTCTTCGCAAACAAGTCGACGATGCTGCGATTGACCGCCGCGTCTTTCAGTGGCTTCTGACATTTCTGGCAGAGGAAGACCGCGATCGGCACCCCCCAGATCCTCTGGCGTGAAATACACCAGTCGGGCCGCGTTGCAATCATGTTCGAGATGCGCTCTTCGCCCCATGATGGGTCCCACTTCACCTGCTTGATGGCATCGAGCGCAAGCTGGCGGAAAGTGGTTTCAGCCCCATCTTTAGCGGTCATTGGCGTTTCCATGCCGATGAACCACTGCTCGGTTGCGCGGAAGATGACCGGGTTGTGGCAGCGCCAGCAGTGGGGATACGAATGATAGATATCATTGCGGCCCATCAGGACGCCGCGTGCTTTTAGCAGTTCGATGATTGGCTCATTGGCCTTGAAGACGGTGAGCCCGTCGTACTCCGGTAGTCCATTCTGGATGCGGCCCGCGTTGTCGACGTAGCAGATCTGGTCGAGCCCGTAGTGCGCACCTGTGTAAAAGTCGTCCGCGCCGTGCGCAGGAGCTGTGTGGACTGCGCCGGTACCCTGGTCAGCCGTAACGTAAGCGGCATTTACGCCGAGGATCTCGCGATCCAGGAACGGATGCTGAAAGGTCGACCGGTCGAGAGCCGAGCCTTTGAAGCGGGCAATTTCCTTCGCGCCGTCAAGACCGCAGGCAGCCTTGACGGATTCAGCGAGAGCCTCGGCTGCGAGAAAGACATTTCCGTCAGCATTCTCCAGAGCGACATATTCAAACTCCGGATGAAAAGCGATGGCGAGCGAGGCTGGGAGCGTCCAGGGGGTGGTGGTCCAGATGATCGCGAAGACCTTCTTGCCAGCAAGCTTCGCATCCAGATCCTCGGCTGATGACTTCAGCGCATACCGCACATACACGCTGGGCGAAGTATGCATTTCATACTCGACCTCGGCTTCAGCCAGTGCTGTCCGGTCGTGGATACACCAGTACACCGGCTTCAACCCCTTGTAGACGAAATCTTTCTCGAAGAACTCGTAGAAGGTCTCGACGATCTTCGACTCATACTGATTCGACATCGTGAGGTACGGATCGTTCCAGCGGCCGAAGACGGCGATGCGCTCGAACTGCGACTTCTGCAGGTCGACATATTTCTGCGCGTATTCGCGACAGGCGCGGCGCACGGCTACGGGGTCCATCTCCAGTTTCTTGCGGCCAAGTTGTTCGTCGACTTTGATCTCGATCGGCAGGCCATGGCAGTCCCATCCCGGCACGTACGGCGCATCGTAACCGGCCATGGTTTTTGACTTGACCACAAAGTCTTTGAGCGACTTGTTGAGTGCGTGGCCCAGGTGGATCGGTCCGTTTGCGTAGGGCGGCCCGTCGTGCAGAATGTATTTCGGTGCACCGGCGCGTGCAGCGCGGATCTGTCCGTAGATGTCGTCCTTCGTCCACGCTTCCAGGCGCGCCGGTTCGTTCTGCGGCAGGTTGGCCTTCATGGGGAAGCTGGTCTGTGGTAGCGAAAGAGTCGCCTTGAGTTCCGGCGGTGCGGCCATTGTTTCTCCCTGTTTTTCGTCCGGGATTGTCCCGGAAATGCGTTTCGAACCTTGTGTCTAGAGCAGAACCACACTCTGTGTCGTCCGAAGCAAGATCAACGCGCAAGTCTTTCCGCTCGGGGAAAGGCTGGTCGGCAACCTGCCGTGCGCGAGACCGTTCGTGCTCTGCTTCAGGCTGAAACTTTATTGTAGCTGCGAGCCCCTGGGTTCATGGAATCGAGGGCGATGCGGGCGAAGGCGAGACAATCCTGGAGGCTGCGCGTCTACCAACACAAGCCGGACATTAAAACGAGCCGTACAGCAACACAAGCCGCATAGCAACACGAGCTGCACAGCGGTCCGGACGCGGGACACTGGAGTATGTCTGGTTACGAAAGTTCTTGCCATGGTTTCTGATAGGGCAACACAAGTTTTCCTCGGGAAACAAGACAGCAGGACGGGCAGTCGTCCATAATAAAGGGATACCGGCGGGTCGCCATGGTGACTCCTACGGAGAGAAGTGAATATGGCGAATCAGGTATTGACACCTCCGGAGTTGGAACCCAGGGACCAGGCGAGGGAAGCACGCATTAACAGGGAACCGTTCAGCACCAACGAGATTGTTGACGAGCCTGTCTGGAAGGCCATCTTCGGAAATTTCCGAGGCCTCTTCCAGAAAGAGAACCTGCCGCCGCTCGAACTCACGTCTACCCCCATTCCTGTCGCGGACCCGTTCGCGGTCAAGCGCGATCCTGTGTCATCAGGGGTTTCGATCGGCGTCCACGTACTCATCATTGCGCTGATTGCCTGGTTTCTTTACATGGCGCATCTGCACATGAAGCCGATCAAGAAGGCCGTCGTTACCGCGGTCGATGTGCCGCAGTTTCTGCCGATTGCACCGCAAAAGGACGTAAGCGGTGGTGGTGGCGGAGGCGGTTCGCATGACATCATTCAGACGCCAAAGGGCAGGCTCCCCAAGTTCGACAAGAACCCCATTATCCCGCCGCAGGTCATCAAGAACATCAATCCTAAGCTTGCTGTCGATCCGGCTATCAATGTGCCTAAAGATCTGGTGACGAACAACAACCTGCCGGATCTCGGCAATCCCAAGAGCAATATCACGGGGCCCCAATCCAATGGCACCGGCACTGGCGGCGGCATGGGCAGCGGTTCGGGCGGTGGCGTGGGTTCTGGAACCGGCAATGGCTACGGGCCTGGCCAGGGTGGCGGCACCGGCGGAGGGTTGTATCACGTTGGTGGCGGAGTCGGCGCGCCGCAGTTGATCTACTCAGTTGATCCTGAGTTCTCGGATGAAGCCCGCCGGGCCAAGTATCAGGGTGTGTGCCTGGTACAAATCGTGGTCGATGCGCAGGGCAATGTACAGCGCGCCAAGGTGTTACGAGCCCTCGGGATGGGTCTGGATGAGAAAGCAATCGAGGCGGTGAAACAGTATCGCTTCAAGCCGGCGATGCTGCAGGGTAAGCCTGTCCCAGTTGAAGTCAATGTGGAAGTTAACTTCCGCATCTACTAGTCAACTCGCTGTCGTGCTCTCTGCAAGCATCGGTTTGGGTATAGTGAATGCATGACACAGATGGATGTGAAGTTCCGCTACGAGCAGCACCCGAGTGAAGCCTCGATGGTCGCTCTTGGCAAGTTGAAAGAAGTCTACGGCATACGGCGTGTCCTGATAGACGAAGAGTGGAAGGTCATCACCATCGAATATGACGCCACACGCCTTACCGTTCCGGTCGTTGAACAACTGCTTCGTCGCGGCGGTATCGATGTCGTCGAACGGCTTCCGCTCATTCCGCCGCAACCTGAGGCAGAGCCGATCCCGGCAGCAGCGCCCGCAAAGTAGACCCGCCATACTTCAGGACAAGCCGCCCCGCCAGCCGGTAGGCTTGTCCTGATTTAAATACGAGTTCCTCACGCCTTCAGGAAAGCCAACAGATCAGCATTGATGACCGGCGCCTGCGTGGTCGGCATGCCATGGGGAAAGTCTTTGTAGGTCTTGAGGGTGCCATTCTTCAGCAGCTTTGCAGACTTTGGGCCGGCCGCGACGTAAGGCACGATCTGGTCATCCTCGCTATGCATCACCAGGACCGGCACGTTGATCTTCTTGAGATCATCAGTGAAATCGGTCTGTGAAAACGCCACGATCCCGTCGTAGTGAGCCTTCGCGCCACCCATCATCCCCTGCCGCCACCAGTTCAGGATCACTGGCTCCAGGGACTTTACGCCGGGACGGTTGAATCCATAAAATGGCCCGGCCGGCAGGTCGTAATAGAACTGCGAACGACGGGCCGCCACCTGCGCTTGTAGATCATCGAAGACGGACTTCGGCAGACCTTCCGGGTTGGCCGCAGTCTTTACCATCAGCGGCGGGACTGCGCTGATGAGCGCTGCCTTACTCACACGGCTTTCCCCGTGGCGCGCCAGGTAGCGGGTCACTTCACCACCGCCGGTTGAATGGCCCACGTGGATGGCGTCTTTCAGGTCGAGATGAGAGGTCAGCGCAGCCAGGTCATCGGCGTAGTGGTCCATGTCATGGCCATCCGCCACCTGGGTGGAACGGCCGTGGCCGCGGCGATCATGCGCGATCACCCGATAACCCTGCGTCAGAAAAAACAGCATCTGCGCATCCCAGTCATCGGACGAAAGCGGCCAGCCGTGACTGAAGACGATAGGCTGTCCTGAACCCCAGTCCTTGTAGAAAATTTCGACACCGTCTTTGGTTGTAATAGCAGGCATGTGCACTCCTTTGCAGAGGAAGTCTTAGTTGTGGAATCAATTCCGCAGCCATTCTAGTCACACTTCTGTGCGCAGCCAGAGCCCCTTTAGGGCGGGAGGATGCTCAGCGGCGCTCGTGGTCGCAAATACACGGAAGAGGGATGCGGCTGCGGAGCTGCAATGTGTTTCAGACCCGAGGCGTCCGCGGCCCTCGGCGCCTTGGAGAATTCGGCTTCGTTTGGTATTCTCAATGAGTTGCAAAGATGCGCCCATAGCTCAGCTGGATAGAGCGATTGACTACGAATCAATAGGCCGGAGGTTCGACTCCTTCTGGGCGCACCATTCCTCCCGTATCCTCCCCCTTCAAACTCCTTAATCAACCGGTACGATCAGCGGGCTCGATCCTGCGACGGCATGCTCAGTCATCTTCTGCGCATATTGTGCGCCCGCATTGCGGAGACGCCATTGTGCAGTCCGAGGCTGGTTCACTGGACATGGTTGCTCTCTAGGACGGTTCGCCGGAAGCCACTGGTCATTGAAGCTGAAGCTGCTTGAACGAGCTGCTCGCTTTGATATGAAGTTGAGTCCGGTAAACCCACGATGCAATGTGATACCGACTTGCGAGAGAATTTCCGATAGTCTGGGTTAACCCGGTAAGGGCTGGCAGTGCAAATGTCCGGTCGTACCTTCGCTGCAGACGAAATAAGGCACCGAGGAAAACGGAAAAACGCGCATCCGTGACCGCGTTCACATAGTCTATTCATTGAATATCATGATCAGAATCGCAGGTGTGGAGCTTTAAGTCTTTCATATGGCAACGGTTGACAGGACAGGGAGGGGCGCGCGGGCGGTCCGATGGGGAGTCATCGGCGCTGGAGATGCGGCACAGCGATTTGCCCAGGGGCTGACGCATGTACCAGACACCCGCCTGGTCGCTGTCTGGACCCGGCGCCTGATCGCTGCCCGTGAATTCGCCGAGGAATACAGCACGAACGCCTGCGATTCGCTGCGCTCCCTGCTCGCTTCAGAGATTGATGCGGTGTATATCGGTACACACCCGGACAGCCATCGTGCCTTCGCTCTCGAAGCGATTGCCGCCGGTAAGCATGTGTTGTGCGAGAAGCCGTCCATGCTCAACGAGAAAGAACTGGACGAAGTGCTGCGCGCAGCCAAGACACGCGGGCTGCTTTTTATGGAAGCCATGAAGCCTCCTTTCTTTCCGCTCTATCGCCGCCTTCGCGAGCATCTGGAGCAGGATCCGATCGGGCAGGTCGGCTTCGTGCGTGCCGGCTCATCGCTTGCAGATATTCCGTCCGGTCACCCGCTGTACAACATCGAATTAGGCGGCGGGAGCCTGCTCGGCATCGCACCCTACGAGGCTTTCCTCGCGCTCGATTGGCTGGGACGTCTGGAGAGTGTCGACACGGTCGGCTGTCTCGGCCCCACGGGTGTCGATATTTTCGCCAGTATGCAAACGCTGCATCAACACGGTATCGCCCAGCTCTATTGCGGACTGGGTTTGCACGGTCATGGTGACGCGCTGCTTGCCGGGCCGCTGGGCAATGTCGCCATTCCCGCGAAATGGTGGAATCCTTCGAGCGCGACCATCCGCTATCTCGACGGCCGCACCGTCGAACTGGAAGAGCCGATCGTCTCCAGCGGCTTCAACTACGAGACTGAACACTTCTGCGAAATCCTGCGGGATGGAAGGACGGAGAGCCCGGTGATGACGCATTCCATGTCACGCCAGATGATGCGCATTCTCGATCGCGCACGCAACAGCATCGGCCTGGTCTACCCCCAGGAGCAGGAAGCCCAGGTTGCGGCTGTCAAGGCGTAACGTCCTTTGTACATGGGAGTTACGGCGTAGCCTCTCTCACAGGTGGGAGATGTAGTTGAGTATTTCGGGATTCGTCCAGTCCTGCGCATTGACGAATTTGCGCTGGATGACTCCTTTACGATCGATCAGATAGCTTTCCGGAAACAGGCTCGTGCCATAGAGTGCGTTGACATGCCGATCCGTGTCTTCAACGGTAAGAAGGTTCAACGGATGCTGCGTAAGGAAGCGGTGATACGCATCCGGGTCCTGGTCAACTGAGACAGCAATCACCATTACCTGTGGCATATCCTGTTGCAGCGCCTGGAGTGAAGGCAGCTCGGCGATACAGGGCGCGCACCAGGTGGCCCAGAAATTCAACAGAACAATTTTTCCGCGATAATCTGCAAGGTGGACGGTGCGCGTTCCGTCACTGACGGTGAAGTCAGGGGCGGGCCGTCCAAGAGCATGCGGATGATCGCCGCGATCGCATCCGGCGAAGGGTAGCAAGGAAATCAGCAGGATCGTGAGGCGGATCAACGGACGGGTCACAGGATGATTTTAAACAGTTTCGCTGCAGCAGTTTTGCTGTGGCGACAGTTTGCAGGGCTGCCTTTCGTTCCATGACTGCGAACGCTCGAGTAAAGCGCAGAGTCTTTCCTTGGCCGCTATCATCGAACAGGACGAGAAAACCATGATTCTACTGACCCGCAAGGCTGATTTTGCTGCAGCTCATTTTTATTGGAACGATAAATGGTCGCCGGAAGAGAACGCGCGTGTCTTTGGCAAGTGCGCGAATCGCAATGGCCACGGCCATAACTACACGCTTGAAGTTACCGTAGCCGGTGAAGTGGATCCGGTGACAGGCTTCGTTGTGGATCTGAAAAAGTTGAAAGACGTAATGCATTCTGAGGTCGTTGACGTCTACGATCACCGGCACCTGAACCTGGAGATACCGGAATTCCGCCACCGCATGCCCACTGCGGAAAATCTGGCGATAAGTGTGTGGGAGCGCCTTGAACAGGCTGTGCTTTCTCAGTTGCCGGGTGCAAAGCTGCACCGGGTCCGCGTCTATGAAATGGCTGACCTGTTCGCTGACTATTACGGATCCGACTCTCCCGCATCCGACTCTGCTGCACCCTACTCTGCTGCACCCCACTCTGCCGCAGAAGATCATGGCGGAGCACGATGATGACTACGCTCGTCCAGACGCCAATCGTCGTCCCAGTCCGAACCCCGGTCGTGCATTTCTCGCGACGCTATCACTTCAGTTCTTCGCACCGCCTGCATGTTGACGCGTTGACGGCTATCCAAAATCAGGAGACATTCGGCAAGTGCAACAACCCGCATGGCCACGGCCACAACTACGTGCTTGAAGTGACAGTGCGTGGACCAGTGAGCGCAGAGTCTGGCATGGTGGTCAACATGGTTGACCTTGATGGCCTGGTACAGGAACGCGTCATCACTCGCTTCGATCTCGAAAATCTCAACTTCGATCCGGCTTTCGCAGTGAGCGTTCCATCGACAGAAAACCTTTGTCGCGTGGCGTGGCAGATACTGCAGGATGCTTCGTTGGGGACGGCCCGACTTGAACGGCTGCGCATTGAGGAAACATCGAATAATTCCTTTGAATACACAGGCGAAACAGGATCCTCGGCTACCCATGCAGCAGCCGGGAGGGAGAACTGAGATGGCAAAGCGCGAAGACGCTGTGGATGGAAACCTGGTAAAAACACTTGACACCAGGAATGGCGCGTCATTGCATCACGGATCCACTTTGACGATCGAAGCCGGTGCGGATCTGACGCAGGTCAGTACGCAGGAAATGTATGCGGAACTGCTGCGTCGCTTTGATGAAGATCCTACACGCGACGGCCTTTTGAAGACGCCTGAGCGTGTTGAGAAAGCCATGACGTATCTCACGTGCGGATACAAGCAGAATCCCACGGAGATCCTTACCGACGCATTGTTCGATGTCGATTACGACGAGATGGTGATCGTAAAGGACATTGAAATGTTTTCCCTCTGCGAGCACCACATGCTGCCATTTTTCGGTAAGGTGCACGTTGCCTACATTCCGAACGGCAAGGTCGTAGGCCTGAGTAAGATACCGCGGCTGGTGGATGTGTTCTCACACAGACTTCAGGTGCAGGAGCGCATGACGCGGCAGATCGCGGATGCCATTGAAGACGCCATCCATCCGCAGGGCGTTGGCGTTGTCATCGAAGCACGCCACCTTTGCATGATGATGAGAGGTGTTGAGAAGCAGCACTCGTCGACCGTAACCTCTGCCATGCTGGGTGTCTTTCAGAAGCAGACAACCCGTTCAGAATTTCTTTCACTGGTGCGAGATCGTAGTCAGAATGGATTCTGACGCGTGAATGGTTTACTGGTTATCGACAAGCCCGCGGGCATGACATCGCATGACGTTGTGCACAGGATGCGGCGCATCACCGGCGAGCAGCAGATCGGGCATCTGGGCACGCTTGATCCTATGGCAACTGGTGTACTGCCCCTGCTGCTTGGAAAATGGACGCGGCTTGCCCAGTTTTTCGGCAAGCTTGAGAAGTCCTATACCGGCAGCATCCGCTTCGGCTTCGCAACGGACACGTACGATGCTGAAGGCGAGCGGGTCGGGGAGGTGACACCGACAATTCTCGATGCTCTTGAGATCGAGCACATTGCCGGAGACTTCCTTGGCCTCATCGAGCAAACGCCGCCCATTTACAGCGCGAAGAAGGTGCAGGGTAAAGCCGCCTACACACTTGCCCGCGCAGGTAAGACGCCAGTCATGCGCGCAGTCCCGGTCACCGTACATCGCCTCATGATCTCAGGCGTTCATGGCGAGTATGCTGATTTCGAAGTAACGCTGTCGGTTGGCGGATATGTTCGTTCGCTCGCGCATGATCTTGGCCGGCGGCTGGGCTGCGGCGCTCATCTCGCGAGCCTGCGCCGTGTGTCCGCTGGTCCTTTCACCATAGACCTGGCAATGACGCTGGATGCACTGGCCGGGCTTGCTGCATCGGGCGAACTCGCTGCCTCCATGCCGCACCCGCGCAATCTTCTGCCTGAACTGCCTGCAACAACCGTGGATGCACATACGGCAGCGCGTGTCCGCAATGGCAACGCAGCCAACCTGCCGGAGTTTTCCGGCGCGGAGATGGTGAAGATTTTTGCAGGAAGGGATGATCTGATTGGCATTGGCAAGCGCATCGCCGGCACGCTCTTTCAGCCGGTGGTTGTGCTCGGCTAGGCCTGTTTATTTCTGCTTGTGCAGCAGAGGCAGCAGCAGCGGCAGAAGATTTGCGGCGACTGTTTTATTGCCGCTTGCGGTTGCATGGATGCCATCCGCCTGCATGCCGCCGGGAACACCATAGACGCCCTGCAGCAGGAAAGGAAGCATGGGGGCATGAAACTGTTTTGCCAGAAGCGTGTAGGTATCGTTGAACTGGTGAATGTAGTCCGGCCCATAGTTCGGAGGCAGTGTGATGCCCCCGAGAACTATCTTCGCGCCGGAGTTCTGCAGAGTCTTCACAATGGTCGTGAGGTTCTCACGTGTCGTCGCAATGGGCCAGCCACGCAGACCGTCATTGCCACCGAAGGCAACAATGACGACCTGCGGATGCATTGCCAGTACTGACGGCAGCCGTTCGACGCCATCTTTGGTCGTATTGCCGCTCACACCCTGGTTCACCACGCGATACTTGTATCCTCGTGCATCCAGGTCGCGCTGCAGATCGTCCGGATAGCTTTCACCGGCGTTCGTTCCGTAGCCCGCGGTCAGCGAGTCACCGAAGGCAACGATGACAAGACGCCCGTCCATGACACTCTTGTCATCCGCTGTCGGCGCTGCGGATGAAACACTTGACGCCGCGGAAGCGTCTGGCGTTGGTGTAGGCGATGATGAGGACATCGAACTATCTGCCGCGGGCGCATCGCTTTTCGAGGTGCTCGAATGGCATCCTGAAAGTGCGGCGATCACAAGCAGCGGGATGAAGCAGATAGCGCGGTTCACAGGTCAACTTTAACAAATGGCCGCAACAGCAGGGTAGCGACGCAGTTCGGGAGATACATGATTGAAGTTCGGGGAGTTCACAAGTCCATACGCAACGGCAGTCGCACGGTGGACATTTTGAAGGGCATCGATATATCGGTCCCGGGCGGCCAGTTCGTCGCGATCATGGGCGCCTCCGGTAGCGGCAAGAGCACTCTGCTTGGGCTGCTCGCAGGTCTTGATTCTCCAACCGCCGGCGAAGTTCTGCTGGATGGCATCGACATCAGCCATCTCGAAGAAGACAAGCTTGCGGAGATCCGCGGCAAAAAACTCGGTTTCGTGTTTCAGTCCTATCAATTGATCCCTACGCTTACCGCGCTCGAAAACGTTTTGCTCCCACATGAACTGAATGCCCGGGGCGATGGCAAGCCGCAGGCACGCTCCTTACTCACGCAGGTCGGCCTGGGTGATCGCATGACGCACTATCCCGTCCAGCTCTCGGGCGGTGAACAGCAGCGGGTAGCGCTGGCGCGTGCCTTCATGCTCGATCCGCCAATCGTGCTCGCGGATGAACCTACCGGCAATCTAGATTCCGTGAACGGCCAGCATGTGCTTGACCTGCTGCTTGGCCGGAACCGCGATGCGCACACCACGCTGGTGATGGTCACACATGATCCGCAGGTCGCCGCACTTGCGAACCGGCGCATCGTTCTGCGCGACGGCACCATTGTTGCCGACGAGATGCAGTCATGACCGAACCCGCTTCTTCCAAGCCCACACTCGGATGGGCGACCGCCGCGCGCATTGCATGGCGTGAACTACGCGCCTCTTACGCCAAATTTCTATTCGTCATTCTGTCTGTTGCGATTGGTGTTGCCGCATTGACAGGCGTCCGCGGACTCAGTGAGGCATTTACCCGCACGCTCCGTACACAGGCGCGCAGCATCATGGCCGGGGATCTGTCGGCGCGACTCTTCCGTCAGCTGACCCCGAAAGAGTCACAGCAACTTGATTCACTCAGCGGGCAGGGAGTGCAGCGCACGGATGCAACCGAGCTCGTCTCGATGGCCTCAAGCGCGAACGATCCAGTGCCGCTGCTCGTATCTTTGAAAGCTGTCGACCCGGCCGCGTACCCCTACTATGGTTCTGTCCTGATCGACCCGGCGGGTAACTTCCATAGCGTGCTCACCGACCAGACAGTCATCGTTGGCCCTGACCTGCTCTTTCGCCTCCATCTGCATGTTGGCGACACACTCAAGATCGGCAAGGACACATTCAAGATCGCCGCCATTGTTACACGTGAGCCGGACCGTATGTCATCGACCATGGGCCTTGGACCGCGCGTGTTCATTACGCGCCACGCACTCGAAACCTCGGGTCTGCTGCAGCAGGGAAGCCGCGCCGGTGAACGCTTCCTTTTCCGACTGGCGCCGAATGCTCCCAATGTAGAGAAAGTGCGTGCACGGCTTGAAGGCATTCTCCCCGAGGCGCAGGTGGCCGATTATCGCCAGGCCAATCCAGGTCTCACGCGCGGTGTTGATCAGGCCACCGGCATTCTCAGCATGATCTGCCTGGTCGCCATGGTCCTCGGCGCCATCGGTGTTGCCATGGCGATGCGCGCTCACCTGGCACAGCGCATGGATATTCTCGCGGTCATGAAGTCGATCGGTGCGCGTTCGTCGGACATCCTGCGCATCTATCTTCTGCAGACCACGCTTCTTGGACTTGCCGGCGGACTGCTTGGCGTTGTACTGGGCGTAGGGGTCGAGAAACTTCTTCCCCACGTTCTCGGCATGCTTCTTCCAATCACTGTGGCTGTCTCCATTCCCTACAAAGCTGGAGCTGCCGGACTGTTGACCGGCCTGCTGACGACGCTGCTTTTCTGCCTGCCGCCATTGCTCGACATCCGCGACGTCAAGCCGAACCTCGTATTCCGCCGCATGGTCGAAACAGAAAATGGCAAACGAACGTGGACGGCCGTATTCAGGGAAAAGCGCGCGCAGTCCATATCGATCGTTGTCATTATCCTCGCACTCTGCGGCATCGCGGCCGCACTTTCGGATTCGTGGCTTGTCGCCCGCTGGTTCACGGGTGTTCTCTGCGCCATTCTGCTCTTCATTCTTGGCATGACGGCTGGCGTACTAAAGCTATTACGTATACTGCTGGACCGGACCAGGTTGAGCCTGCCCTCGTTCCTGCGCCACGGCCTGGCCAATCTGTACCGGCCCGGCAACCAGTCGAAAGCAGTTCTCTCAGCGCTCGGTGTCGGCGTCATGCTCATCCTTTCTGTCTTCCTAATGCAGCGTTCCATGATTCACGATATGCAGGTGACCCTGGGCAGCGGTGTGCCTAATCTTTTCCTGATCGATATAAGCAGCGAAGAACTTCCCGGTGTCCGGAAATTGCTCGCGGGTCAGCCCGGCGTGCACGGCGGTATGGAGGCTCTGCCCGTCATCAGCGGGCGGCTTTCGGAGATCAATGGCGTTGATGCTGAGTCGCGCAAAGAAGAAAAGCATTTTCCGCGCCACCTTTTGCAGTCTGTCCTGCTCACCTGGTCGGACACGTTGCCACCCGGTGCGAAGATTACGGAAGGGAACTGGTGGGGACCTGACGCGCGCGGACAGGTAGCAGTTGAGGCAGATCTGGCGAAGCGTCTTCGCCTGACACTGGGCTCGACCGTTGCATTTTCCGTGAACGATAAAAGCGTTCCCGCCAAGGTGGTCGCCTTCTTCCACAATGACGGCGAGCACGTGAATGCGCGGAGCGAGTTTGTGCTTTCGCGGGACGCGTTGCAAGGTTTGCCGACAGTCTGGTACGGAGCCGTTCATGTTTCCCCGTTGCAGGTTGGTCAGGCGCAGGCTGTACTCTTCGCCAACTATCCGACGGTGACAGTCATCAACATCGCCGATGTTATTGAGACCATCCAGGGCGTGGTGCGGCAGATCACGCTCGTCATCCGCTTTCTCGCCGGCTTCTCTATCCTCGCCGGCGCCGTGATACTGGCGTCAAGTATCGCGAGCACCCGCTATCGGCGCATTCGCGAAGTGGTAGTGCTCAAAACGCTCGGCGCAAAACGCAGTCGCATCGCCGGTATCTTTGCGGTTGAGTTCATCATGCTCGGCTCGCTTGCCGGCTTTGTGGGGACAGTCTTCGCGAATCTCCTTTCCTCGCAGCTCCTGCGTCGCATGGATGTGACTTTTCATGGCGCGTGGTATGCCAATCTCCTCGGCATCGTTGGCACTGCGTTGCTCGCCGTTATCACGGGATGGCTCGCCAGTTTCCGCATCCTTGGTCAGCGGCCACTTGAAGTGCTGCGCGAAGAATAGCAGCAGCCAGCTAAACAGCACAGAAGCAGATACACATATGGCAGCGACCGTCATCGGTGTCCTGGGGTGCCTGGGTAACGCCCAAAATTACGGCCTGTTCATCGAACCGCGGCCATCTATCCGGTCGTACTGTGCTGTTCTGCTCTCTTTTAGTTGGTCGCCCTCATATTAATTTTGTGTTGCACTCTGGCCTCCCATCCCTTACTTTGTACGTACCTCCAGAAAAGGGTGATGAACTTGGATCGATTCCATTACTGTCGTCGCTCCTGTTCCAAGCAAGTCCTTCCTTGTCGAAGCCTGCCCTTTTAATTCATATCCAAGCCTTCCAAGTCTGAAGCTTGATCTCACATCCGTTCCTGGCGTCGCGCCGGAGAGACCCGTTTCTACTTGTGTTCAACTTTGGAGGCATACGCATGTCCAGAATCCGCCCGCTTTCAGCGGCCCTGTTTCTGCTACTCGTTCTACTTGTGTCGAGCACGTCGAGTACTTTGTTTGCGCAGACCTTTCGCGGCGGCCTCAACGGTACCGTGACCGATCCATCCGGCGCCGTCGTTGCCTCTGCCGCCGTCGAAGCCCTGAACACTGCTACCGGCGTGGCCTATAAAACCACGACTTCAAGCGGCGGAGAATTCCTTTTTCAGGACCTGCCGCTCGGCAAATATACGGTGACGGTGAGTCCCTCAGGATTCAAGCCTGAGAAGGTGGACGCCGTGCCGATAACGGCCGGAACCATCTACACACTGCCCGTGAAGCTAAGTCTTGCATCCGCGGGCGAAACCGTAGAAGTGTCTGCGAGTGCTCTCGCACTTGATACCACTTCGACCACGCAGACGACTGTTGTCGGCGGCGCCCCGCTGCAGGATACGCCTCTGAATGGCCGCGATTTCACGCAGCTGGTCATCCTGTCGCCAGGCTTCGCCAACTCCGGCGCCGGTGGCTATGGATCGTTGAATGGCACACGCGCCAACCAGATCAACTGGCAGATAGATGGCATCGATAATAATGATCTCTGGCACAACATTCCCGCCGTCAACCAGGGCGGAGTTTCCGGTATTGCAGGCGTGGTCCTGCCGATTGATGCGATTGAAGATTTTTCAGCGCAGACCCAGGCCGCTCCGGAGTCAGGGCGTAACCCGGGTGGCAGTGTCAACCTCTCTCTCAAGTCCGGTGGCAATGCACTGCATGGCAGCCTTTACTACTACAACCGGAACGAATTCTTCGGTGCCACCAGTCCCTTCACAGCACCTGTGAAGCAGGAAGTACGTAACTACAACTATGGCTTTTCCGCCGGTGGTCCGTTCATCAAAGACAAGTTCTTCTGGTTCGCTACCTTCGAGCATCAGCGCTTCGTGATCGGTGTGCCAGCGCAATCCACACAACCCTCGCAAGCCTGGCAGAACGCGGCGAAGGCCCAGCTGAAGAAGTTCAATGTCCAGCCCAATCCTGTCTCCGAAAACCTGCTCGCGACCCTCTGGCCATCTGCCGTCACCGGGAACCTGCCGGGCGATATCGGCGGACAACCTACGCAGAAAGATTATGTCAGCACCGATCCCGAATATGGCTACAGCTACAACGGACTTGCGAAGCTGGATTACACCATCAATGAAAAGAACAGCCTTTCAGCGCACTGGTATGTGGGGCAGGGTAACCAGGTGGCACCGGTCGGTTCTCATCTCAAGTACTACTATGAAGTCGCACCGATCCACGTCCAGAACTACGCTATCGTCTTTAACCATGTGTTTTCAAACACGATCACGACCAGGTACTGACTGGCGTCAACTATTTCAACCAGGTGTTCAATGATTTCAACAACGGCTTTGACGCAGCATCGCTTGGCCTGGTCACCGGCTCCACTCTGCCGGGTGCGCCGAACATCCAAATCACCGGCTTCGATCCGATAGGCGAGACACCTCCAGAGGGACGGAACGATATCACCGGCCACCTGACCGACGATTTGTCATGGACCATTGGACGGCACCAGTTCAAATTTGGTGGTGAATTCCGCAAGGCCCAACTCGACGAGTTTTACCACCGCCATGCGCTCGGCAGCTTCACCTTCGATGGCACACAGGGACCGAATCCCGGCGCAGCAACGCCGCTCGCGTGGAACTCCGGCAATGCACTGGTCGATTCACTGTCCGACTTCCTTGCCGGCAACGTACAGACATCATCTGTCGCTCTCGGTGATCCTTCGCGCCAGGTCTTCGTAAACACATTCAGTTTCTTCGGGCAGGATGCCTATCAGATCAACTCCAAGCTCAGCGTCAACATCGGTCTACGCTGGGACTATGAGGGACCGCTTCACAATCCGTACAAGAATCTTTCCGTCTTCCGGCCTGCGCTGGGCGGCACTGGCATCGCTTTCCAGGGCGGCGCCATCAACAATCTTTACGACCCGGTCTATGACAATTTCAGCCCGCGTGCCGGCTTCTCTTATCAGCTCTCACCGACCACGGTCCTGCGTGCAGGCGTCGGGCTTTATTACGACACGCCCAACCTCAATCCGTTCCTTGACAACCGTCCGGGCAACGGCGCGCCGAATGGCGTTGAAGGCAATCCAGGAGGTCCGGATCCAGTCACCACTGCAACGCGCGGCGGCTACACCATCCAAAATGGTGTGGACGTCTTCACGACCACTACTCCTTCCAACAGCGTCTTCTCTGTTGCGCAGAACTTTGTTCCGTCGCATAACTTGAATTACAACTTCCAGCTTGAGCAGAGCATTTCAAACAAAGTGGTCGCTCAGCTGGGTTATGTAGGCAGCGGCGGCCGGCACCTGCTCGCCATCCGCGACATCAACCAGGCAGCCCCCGGCATCTATGCGAGTTCAGCCGCTCAGAACGCCACCCGGCCTTACTTCAACTCATTTCCGAATTACAGCTTCATCAATGAAATCCAGAGTATTGGGACATCCAATTACAACTCTCTCCAGGCCACTCTGCGTGTCTCCAATCTTCACGGCTTTACGGGGCAGGCAGCATATACCTGGTCGCATAATATGGATGAAGTTACAGCGTATCGCGGTGCACTCCCGCAGGACAGCTTCAACTTCAAAGGAGACTACGGCCCAAGCGATTTCGACATGCGCAATATCTTTGTCGGACTCGTGACCTACACCATTCCGGGCACGCAGCGCTTCTCCGGCTTCAGCAAGGGATGGTCGCTGAACAGCCTTATTTCTCTGCATGGCGGCCTGCCATTCTCGGTGTTCAGTTCAGGCGATACGTCGGGCACCTCTGAGGGCGTACAGCGCGCGAACATTGTGCCGGGCGTCAATCCCTACGCCGGTGCAAAACAGGCCAAGGTTGGCGGACAGTGGCTGAACGCGGCAGCATTCGTGGATGCGCCGGCCGGCACGTTCGGTACCTCTTCACGCAACGCCTACGTCGCGCCGGGCTTCTCCGACGTCGACTTCTCCATCTTCAAGAACACGCCCATCACGGAAAAAATCAGCACCCAGTTCCGCGTGGAAATGTTCAACGTCTTCAACCGCACCAATTTCGCGCCGCCAGTCGCCAACTTCAATCCGTCCTATACGACTGACACTTCACTTACCCTGTTCGACACCATAGGCGACTTCAATGGCGCCCCTGGTATCGGCGCAGGCGAACCATTCAACACGCAACTGGCCTTAAAGGTCATCTTCTAGAACCGCCGCAGTAAAAACAAAGGCGGCATCTGCTTCCATGGCAGGTGCCGCTTTTTGTTTATTCGGAGTTTAGGAAAAAGAAGGCGGGCGGCCTGCAAGAATGGTTGCCCCCCAGAGATTCGAACTCCGATATGCTGAGTCAGAGTCAGCTGTCCTACCATTGAACGAGGGGGCAACACAGGCGATGAGCGCAGGAGCGCTCCGGCAATGTGTTTATCTTAGCGGTCTTAGCGGCAGGGCGTCAATCTGGAGCACCCACCGACAGCGCTGACTCAGAATCTACCCAGGAACACTGGCGCGATGTGCCGGCTATACAGGTTTTCCGTGACGTTTTTCGCGATGATCGCCTGGTTCGCTTCGATCATCTGCAAGTAGCGTGGCCCCATCTTTGCCGCCACCTTGAACCCAACGTGTAGAAGCTGCCGCAGGCTGCTGTTGTAAGCCGGGTTCTTCTGATCGTGACGCAGCGCGCCAGTGAATTCATCTGCACTCCAATGATTCACATCGGCGGGTGCCGGCAGTTTCGCGCTGTCGATCGCGATCACGGAAGCATAGGGCGCACATAGTTCTTCCCGATGAGCATAAGCCTCGCCATACACTTCCTTCGCGAGCGCCAGCCCATCCCCTCCGGCTTCCGCCAGGCCAATCAATTCCTCCAACCACGTAGTGCCGGCGGTTTTGAGATGAACACCGGCTTTCGCGGCCGTCGTCACTTCGTGGATAGCCTGGTAAATGGAGAATTTGTCACTCCCGGAATGCACGCTGAGTTTAAGGTTCTCGGGAAGTTTATAGTGCTTGATCGCGTGAGCAAACGCATGCACGTCCTGTGAAAACTCTTCACGGAACTTAGCGACATCTCCTTCGTAGTCGACGCCCTTGTTGAAGCGACCTGTGAACTTCGGCGCGACGGTCTGTACCGGGATCTTTTCATCTGCGATCGCTGCCAGGATCACGAGCAGTTCAACTGGCGTCTGGGGTGAATCGGTCTCGTCCATGGATACTTCCGTGACGAAGTTATCAACGCCTTTATGTTGTGCGATCTTCTTGTAGATCCCGGCCGCCGATACCACCGCCGCGAGGTATTTATTCACTACGGCCCGGAGAGTCGGTTCGTCCATGAGCAGACCCTCATCGATGCCTTCGATCCTGATCTCACCCGCGAGCTCCGGGTGCCTGCGGATAAAGCTGTCCACTGTGTCTGCGTCGGACGCCGTGTTGATGCGGTCTGCCACATCAATGGTAAAAAAATCGCAGGCATGCAGATAACGATCAACAGTCGTCAGATTGATGTGGTCCGCATCGCAGAAGTAGGGCCTTGTCCAGTGCAGCGCGCGGACTGCTTCATCTGCGGCAAAGCGCGTCGTGTTTGGCTCGGAACCAATGATCGTATGTTCGCGATTGGATTTATTCCAGACCGGCACCACAGTTACACCCTGATCGAACGCCTGGACGCATGCTGCAAGCTGGGCTTGTGCCTGGTGAGAGAAACGGTCGCCAACGCCGATGGAGTAGGTTGGAAGCTGTAAGGGGTTCTGGCTCATATTTTTGTCTCGTACCTCGACTTGTTTGCGAGTTCAGCCCACCCGCAGTCTTTACGATGCCATTCGATACAGTTGAGTCTGCGCAAACAGAGCATCATCTAATGAAGTGGCATTGATGGAAGGAACCATGGCTCAGACGGCTTTGAAATTGAAGATTGATGGAATGCATTGCGACGCCTGCGTGCGTCGAGTGACCGCTGCACTGACAAAGTTGCCGGCTGTCGTACTGAACCGCGTGACTATTGGCGAGGCGGATCTCGTTTTTGATGAATCCCGTCTACCGGCGAAGGCAATCATCGAAGCAGTGGACGCGATCGGCTTCCACGCTGAGGTTGCTCCTTGAAGCAAAAGCGGGCGTGGGTGTGGGCGTGGAGATGAAAGAGAGCAACGTCGCGGAGCCGCCCCTGGCGCATATCACCCTCGAGGTTTCAGGCATGACGTGCGCTGCCTGCCAGGCCTTCGTGCAGAAGACGTTGCGTGCACAGCCCGGCGTACGGGATGCCTCTGTCAACCTGATGATGCAGAACGCCACCATCTACTACCTGCCGCAGACCATCTCTCCCGTCAAACTGGTTGAAGCTGTCGAGACGATCGGCTACGGCGCTCAACTGCCGGCCTTCGAGACATCGGCGCTTGAAGACCAGACCCGGCTGGAAGATGAGCAGACCGGCGTCTACAAAGCTTTGCGTCTAAAAGCAGGTGTGGCCCTGATTGCCGGGACGCTGGCCATGGTTATCTCCATGCCGCTCATGAATGTGTCGGGCACCGGCGATCCTCTTCTCGCCTGGTTCATGCGCACGCTTGACCCGCCGCTGCATGCTGCTATACCGGCTCTCTACCGGCTACCGGCACAGTCGCTCCGGCTGGTTCTACTGGTGGTCACGACGGGTATCGTGGTCTGGGCCGGCCGCCAGTTTTACATCCGGGCATGGAGCGCACTGCGCCATAAGACAGCAGACATGAATTCACTGGTGGCGCTCGGCACTGGCACTGCATTCCTCTACTCTGTTATCGCCACCCTCGCGCCCGCCTACCTGCGAAGGCATGGCGTCGCACCGGACGTCTATTACGAAGCCGTTCTGCTGATCCTTGCGATGGTGCTCTGCGGAAATACTCTTGAGGCTCGCGCCAAAGGCCAGACGGGAAGTGCCCTGCGCAAACTGGTTGCTCTGCAGCCGGCGTCGGTGCGCATCCTTAGAGCTTTACCGACAGGACCGGATGTCGAAGCTGAAATCCCAATTGCGGAGTTGCATACCGGCGACCGCGTCGTCGTGCGGCCGGGCGAGCGCTTACCAGTGGACGGTGTCGTTCTGTCGGGTCACTCGAGCGTGGATGAATCCATGCTCACGGGCGAGCCACTGCCGATCGAGAAAGCAATGGGCTCCGTCGTTTCCGGCGGCACCTTGAATCAGAATGGCGCGCTGGTCTATCGTGCGACCCGGCTCGGCAGCGAGAGTGTGCTTGGGCAGATCGTGCGGCTGCTCCGCGAGGCGCAGGGAGCACGCGCACCCATGCAGCGGATGGCGGACCGCGTCAGCGGCATCTTCGTGCCCGTCATTCTGTGCCTGTCGATCCTCACCTTACTCTGCTGGCGCATCATTGGTGGTCCCGGGAACTGGGCGCATGGTATCGCCGCGGCGGTCGCTGTTCTGGTGATTGCCTGTCCCTGTGCCATGGGCCTCGCTATCCCAACCGCCGTGATGGTTGCTACCGGCCGCGGCGCCCGCATGGGCATCCTTATCAAGGGAGGTGAGGTCCTCGAGAAGCTTGGTCGAGTACAAACCATTGCTTTCGATAAGACCGGAACAATTACTGCTGGGCATCCTGCTGTCACGATGGTAATCGCGCTGAGTGGTACCGAAAGCGATTTAGTACAGATGACTGCATCCCTCGAAGAGCGCAGCGAACATCCGCTTGCGGGCGCCGTCCTCCGTTATGCAGATGCCAAACGAATCACGCGACTGGCCGCCAACAGCTTCATGGCATTTCCAGGCAAAGGCGCATCTGCGAGCATCGACGGTCACCCGGTCCTGGTCGGCAATCGCTCTTTTCTCGAAGACAGTCACGCCGATCTGAACACACTCACGCCGGGCGCCAATACGCTTCTTCGTTCCGGGAAATCAATCCTTTGGGTCGCAGTTGATGGCAGGCTCGCCGGCCTGATCGGAGTTGAAGATGTAGTCAAGCCGGCTTCGGCTGCGGCCATCTCGCAGTTGAAAAAACTGGGCCTTCATCTCGTCATGCTGACCGGGGACAGTAAGGCAACAGCTACTGCTGTGGCTGCCGAGGTTGGTCTTACTGATCTACATGCGAGCCTGTTGCCTGCTGGCAAAGTGCAGGCCCTCGGCGCTCTTCGCGAACGTGGGCAGATAGTCGCGATGGTGGGTGACGGTATCAATGATGCACCCGCGCTCGCTGCTGCCGATGTCGGCATCGCAATGGCGAGCGGATCTGACATTGCTCGCGCTGCCTCTGACGTGACTCTCATGCGCAGCGATCTCGGCGGGGTCTATCACGCCATTCGGCTGGGCAGCAAAGCTACGACGATCATGCGCGAGAATCTCTTCTGGGCGTTCCTCTACAATGCCATCGGCGTCCCTCTCGCGGCGGGCATCCTGTATCCGCGCTACGGTATCTTGCTGAGTCCGATCATCGCGAGTGCTGCCATGGCGCTCAGCTCTGTGAGCGTGGTAACCAATAGCCTCAGACTGGGCCGTATCAAGCTGTAGCGTTGGTAATGGGCACGCTTGAGCATCGGTAATCGTTGCACCGGCCGCGCGTTCCACCGCATCAGCGCTGAGAGACCAGGTAACAACGCGCGTTACCTGTCATTACTAAATGACTAGAGAAAGCTATCCCTCGCAATGTGTATAAGTGCGTAAGCGGAGCAATGATTTCACGTCCGTTTTTTTAGTCTTCAGCAGGAACGTATCACCGCGAAGATTGTGTATTGCCATCTTGGGCTCCTCACGCATCGGCTCTTCCGAGGTAGTTTCAAGAGCCGTGAACGGTATCAGTAGGTGTTGCGAATATCTTGAGGAGCTGTTCACTTTTGCCTTTTTCCGGGATGCATCAGGATGGATCGTGCTCGCCCACGCCGAAGTTCGCCGGCGCGCCTGGCGGTGCATCCGATCCTGCGACTCTCGATCAACTGCTCGTCGAAGCTGCCATTCAGTGTCCTGAAGCCGATGCCCTCATCGGTGATTTCGGCAGCATGACCTATGCGGACCTGCTGATCAGGGCGCAAAATGTGGCGCTTGTCCTCAAGCGTCGCGGCCTGGGCGCTGGCAATTTTGTGGGCATCCTCATGACGCAGACGCCGTCAGTCATCACGGCGATTGCCGGCATTATTCTGAGCGGCGCCGCGTATGTTCCCATTCAGCCCGATTTTCTCGAGCGCCCGGCTTTCGCCGACTCGATCGCACAAGCCGCTGTGTCGCTGCTGCTGTGGGACAGCGTGGCATTCTCCTCCTCGCCCAAATCCTTCGACCTCCGCGGGGCAGGTGTCCCGATCCTCGATGTCGCGCGCATGGAGCAGGAGACGATGCCTTCATCGACAGATATTCAGCTTCCATCCATCACGGGCGAAGCAGCTGCAGCGCGTTTCCTAGTGGACGGACCCCATCGAGGCCACGTGACGGTTTCTCACCGAAGCATTGCCCGGCTTGTCGCAGCAGGGTTCCTGGAGTTCAGCGCCAGTACAACGTTCATGCTGCGACCGTTCGCTCGTCCATCGCTGCAACAGCCTTCACTCTTTGAGCTTTGGGGCAGTCTGCTGCAGGGCGCTTCGCTCGCGCTCGCGCCGGACGGCCTTGTTGATACTCCGGCGTTCTCTGCCTGGATCGCACGCAAAGGAGTGAATACTCTTTGCCTCACTGTAGCCCGTACCCAGCAGGCCATTGATCTGTCACCGCAGCTGTCTTCTAATCTGCAATCCCTGGTGATTGAATACGATGGTAGAAGCGGCGGCATCTCGCCATCGCGGATCGAGTGGCTGCAGCGCGAGTATCCTCGCCTCAATATTGCCTATGTCTACAGCACAGAACAGACGGCAGGCTATGCGACTGCTTATCGCGTGCCGGCAGGATACAAAGTACAGGCCGATGTGCCCATCGGCCTTCCTCTGGCTGGCTCGCAGGCGCGCATCATCGACGACCAGCTTGAACCCGTCCGCAAGGGCGAGATGGGACAGCTCGTGCTTGTGGGAGATTGCGTTGCATCGTCCTATGCAGCGGTCGCGACCGAAGCATTTGCCGGCTTGTTGCTGACGGGAGAGCGCGCCCGCGTGCGGGCCGACGGATTGCTTGAGCTGCATGGCCATCTTGAGCCACAGCTTGTCGTCAACACGCATCAGCCGGCCTTCGATAATGCTGACGTCGAGGCCATGTTGTCGGGGCAGAAGCATGTTCGCGAAGCTGCAGTCGTGACCGGGGTCGACCGACACGGCAAGCCGCGGACGACCGCATACATAGCCATGGACCAGCAGGACCCATTGGCGTCATCGCAGTTTGAAGAATCACTAAAAGCGCTGCTGCCGCTGGCCGCGCAACCCTCTGCTGTGCGCTACGTGGACGAGATGCCGCGCGATGAGGAAGGCGACATTGATCGTTCTGCTCTGCAGCAGCAGTTGAAAAAGGAAAGCGAAAGTTCAACGCCCCATAATACTTCGCAGCAGGAGATACTAGAGTTCGTTCGTTCTCTCTGGCTTCGTCTTCTGCGGCGGAATTTCATCGGCTATGAAGAAGATTTCTTTGCAGCCGGCGGTACCCAGGTGCAGATGATCCGTATGCATTCAGAGCTCAATCGCAGGTTTCCAGGTGCCATATCCATGGGCCAGTTGTCCGTGCTCAGCACGATGCGCAACATCTGCGAACACCTGCTCGATTACATTGCGAATACGCGCAGAAGCAGCCTCGCACGACGGGGCGCCTGATCTTTATTGCGAGAGCGTGGCGGTCGTCAGGAAGCTGAAGTCCCCGGATGGCGTCACCTGAACGTTGCTCAACCTCCTGCTATGCACCAGCACGTTGTCGAAGTACCACAGCGGAATGGTGGGTAGATCGTTCGCCAGAATCTTCTGCACTTCGACATAATCTTCCCGCCGCGCAGGTTCATCAGTTTTCAGCGTGGCGTCATTCAGCAACCTATCCACCTCCGGGTTCACGTAACGGCCGCGATTCGCACCATGCGGCGGTTGCGTTTCGGCGCTATAGGCCCAGTGGAAAATATCAGGGCTTTCATTGCCGCCGACCCAGCGTAGGGCATACATCGAAAAAGCTCCCTTCGTGATGTCGGCATAGAAGGTAGCAAACTCATAGCTCCGCACATCAAGCACGATGCCGACCTGTCTTAACTGCTGCGCGATGATCAGCGCCAACAGACGCGTCGTCTCGTCGTTAGATGTTTTCATCGCAAGGTGAAAACGGATGCCGTCTGCACCGCGTTTTCTTCCGGTAGCATCGAGCAGTGCATTCGCCTTAGCGGGATCGTAGTCATAACTGGGCGCGTCGTTGGCGTACGCCCAGTGGCTCTGCGGCAGCAGTCCCTGTGCCAGGCGCACCTGGTTCCAGAAGAGAGACTTTACGATGAGCGGGCGGTTGATCGCATAGGCCACAGCCTGGCGCACGCGGACGTCGCTTAGTTCAGGATCCTTCATGTTGAAGGTGATGTAGTTGACGACAGTCCCGGGTGTTTGCAATACCTCGAGCTTCGTATTTGGATCATGCTCGATCGTATGGATCATGTCGGGTGTCAGCGAGCGGCTCGAAGAGATATCGGCGGAGCCTTTCTGTAGTTCGAGTGCGCGCGTGATGGCATCCGGAACCACCGAGAAGTGTATGGCTTGGATGGATGGAAGCGGTTGCCATGAATCCTGGTTCCGATGCAGGATCACTTCTTTATCTGGCTCCTGCGAATCAAAAACAAATGGACCCGAGCCGACCGGATGTTGTGAGAAATCGCGTCCACTGCCGTAGGGAACGACGCCGAATGCTCCGTCCGAGAGATTGAAAAGTAGAAATGGATCAGGTGCTTTTAGATGAACCACAACCGTCGTATCGTTCGGCGCTTCCACCGTCCCGACTTTCAGCATGGCGCCACTCTTGGCCGTGATGACCGATCCGTTGTGCATGGAGTCGATCGTCCATTTGACGTCTCGGGCTGCCAGGGGGCGCCCATCATGAAAATGAATGCCACTCCGCAGGTGAAAAATAAACGTCCTTGGATCGGGCTGTTCCCAGCTTTGCGCGAGCCATGGCTGAGGCTGAAAATGGATGTCTTTCTTCACCAGGCAATCAAAAATCAATGCGTCAATGTGTTCAGATGCTTCATCCGTCCCGACACGCGGGTCCAGATTCACGGGGCTGCTCTCGATCAGCATAACAACCTGGCCCGGCTTGTGCGCGTTGCCGCCGCACCCGAGCAGGAAAGCTGACGCGAGCAGCAGCACGACGCAGGATCTAAACAAAGTAGGTAACCTGTCCCAGGATTGCGGATCGCCTTGCGCCGGTAGCTGCTGGAACATTCGACGGCCGATGATGCCATGTCTCGTAAGCCAGCAGCGCAAAAGCAGCCGCCTCCTTCGCCTGCGTCGGCAGACCAAATGTATCGGTAGTGGTGACGTTGCAGTGGAATGGCTTCAGCGCTTCGCCCAGCAGGCGCATCAGCGTTATGTTCTTCGCACCGCCGCCCGCGACAATGTAATCACTCGGCGCGGAATGCAATGCCGGCTGAACGAACTTCTCAAATGCAACGCGAATGCTCTCGACTGTAAAAGCAGTGGCCGTCGCAATGGAATCTTCCGGTCTCAGTTCTGCCTTTTCGCAGAGCCTCAGAAATTCTGCAGCGTAGCTCTCTCCGAACTGCTCACGCCCCGCACTCTTGGGCGGCTGCGATTTGAAGTAGGGATTCAGCATCGCCTGGTCGACAATCTCTTTGCAAGCAGTACCCTGCGCAGCAG
The DNA here is from genome assembly GCA_963692885.1 of Acidobacteriaceae bacterium. Lineage (GTDB taxonomy): Bacteria > Acidobacteriota > Terriglobia > Terriglobales > Acidobacteriaceae. Next base: position 2,226,624 of record OY843586.1, on the reverse strand, counting down.
TTTTTCCATTGCGGTCATAGGCTTTCCCGAACAGCGTTTGCATCAGGGCATCGATGATCATGTTCGCCGGGCCAGTATCAAAGGCGATCAATGTATCCACGCCTGCATTTGCCGGCATCGCGGTCAGATTGCCGATACCGCCAAGATTCTGCAGTACACGATTACGTGTCCTGCTTTGGAACATAGCGTAGTCAAGATAGGAGACAAGCGGCGCTCCATGGCCGCCGGCGGCCATGTCGGCGGGCCGGAAGTTCGAGACTACCGGCAACCTTGTCGCGCTGCTCAGCAAGGCCATCTCGCCTAGTTGCCAGGTGCAAGCGATGCTGCGGCCTGCGTAGGGAGCAGCGATCCCCTGGTGATAGATTGACTGGCCATGACAGCCAATCAGGTCGACTCTCCGCCCATACGCACTGATAGCTGCTTGGGCAGCCTCGGCGTAGGCAATCCCCAGCCTCCAGTTGAGCCGCGCCAGCTCCGCAGTCGAGATGATCCTCGCGTCCATTGCAGCCAGAACCTGCATACGTAAGGCACGTGGATACGTATATGAGGACTGGTGCAGAAGCTTCAGTTTGCGACCATGCGAACCTTTGTCCGTGATGCGCACCACCGCAACATCCACACCGTCAGCAGAAGTGCCGCTCATTATCCCGGCTACTGTCATCGGCTTGATGCGAGCCACTGTTGAAGAGATACTCATCTCGCGAATAGTGTCCTCTTCGCCTCTGGCTTGTCGAGCTGCTTCTGCACCTGCGCCGCAAAATGCTCAACCCGCTTGCGCATCGTCTGCAACTGGTCGCTCGTCGCTGCTACTGGAAGCCTGTCACGCCGCAGCGACTGCCGCTTGTGCCGTGCGACGTGTCTTGCGGCACGCTCGACGATAAGCCGGAAGGCGCGTGACTGCTCGGCTTCTGCCAGTACCGCTTCGTACGCCCGCAGGATCAGCGCCGGGTCTTTGCAGACCTCGATCAGATGTGTGCCTGCTGCGATTGCGGCGATAGATGCTTCTTCGATCGGCTGCTGTCCAAGCACGCCGCCCATCTCCATGTCATCGGACAGGATCAGGCCTCGATATCCTATCTTCCTGCGCAGAATGTCCGTGATCCAGAACTTCGAAAGGGAAGCTGGTCCGCTCGAACGCTCCACGCGCGGGTATGCTCCATGCGAGACCATGACGAACGGCAATGCGCGATGTAGTTCGCGGAAAGGCCGCAGGTCTTCCTTCCAAAGCTGTTCCCACCCGCGATCAATCTCCGGCATCTTGACATGCGAATCAAGCGCGCCGCCACCCAGGCCCGGAAAGTGTTTGCCGGAACCAAGCACGCCGGCCTTGTGCAGACCCTTCATAAATGGCTCTGCGTACGCGATCACTTCGTCTGCAGTTCGCCCGGCGACACGGGTCCGCATCACGCCGGCGGATGCAGGCAGCGCCAGGTCGAGCACCGGGGCGAAGGTCGTATTCAAGCCCAACAGCTTAAGTTCTTCACCGATCAGGCGTCCATGCGCAAGCGAAAATTTCTTGCTCGCCGCAGCCGCAACTGCGGCTGCCGAAGGCATCGGCGCGACCAGATCGCTCAGGCGGTCAACCAGGCCGCCTTCCAGATCGATGCAGCGGAACAGTGGGCCCTCTACCGGGGCAGCAACAGCGCTCAGCAGCGCATGTACCTGTGCTGCATCTTCAATATTGCGTCTGAAAAGGATAACCCCTGAAGGCTGCAGCAGGCGCAGCCACGCAGACTCCGCAGGGCTCAAAGCTGTTCCTTCAAGACCGACGATAAAAAGCGAGCCGACCTGTTTCCGCAAGGTCACCATTCAGTCTCCTTTGCTCGCCGTTAGTGTGCCTGTTTTAATTTCGTTCTTCAATGCCTCGATCAGGTTAAGTGCCTGCATGGGCGTCAACTGGTTAATGTCTGTTTCATCCAGCCTGTCCAGAATACGTTGCGACAGCGGCGTGAACATCAGCATTTGCATCGGTGCATCGGTCTCGGCTGCAATGGTTCGCTTCTCTGATCGTTCGTGTTCGCGCAGCACTACCTTGGCGCGTTCGATCACACTCGCTGGCAGTCCCGCCAGTTTGGCCACGTCGATGCCATAACTTCTGTTCGCTGCCCCGGGCTCAATGGAGTGCAGAAACGAAATACCGTTGGGCGTCTCCTTCACCGCGACACGCAGATTCTTCAGCCGCGGCAGCGAGTCGGCCAGCATCGTGAGCTCGTGATAATGGGTAGCGAAGAGCGTCCGTGCTCCGATGCGTGCATGCAGAAACTCAAGCGTTGACCAGGCCAGCGAGAGGCCATCAAACGTCGCCGTGCCGCGGCCCATCTCATCCAGAAGGATCAGCGATCGTTCTGTCGCCGTGTTCAGGATAGTAGCCGTCTCCATCATCTCGACCATGAAGGTCGAGCGTCCGCGCGCTACGTTGTCGCTTGCACCGATGCGCGTGAAGACACGGTCCACGATACTGAACCGCATACTGTCTGCGGGTACAAACGATCCGATCTGCGCCATGATGATCAGCATCGCGGCCTGTCGCAGGTAGGTTGATTTGCCGCCCATGTTGGGGCCCGTAATCACCAACACCGCCGGCCCCTTGGTCGAAAGGTGCAGGTCATTCGGGACAAAACGGCCTTCGCCCGAAGCTTCCAGGCGGCACTCGACGATCGGGTGCCGTGCGGCTACTGCCTCCAGGATCCCACCCTCTTCAAGTGTTGGCCGGTTGTAGTTCCGCAATACAGCAAGATGGGCAAAGGCGCTCAGTACATCGATCTCAGCCAGGGCTGCGGCCGTTCGCCTTATGCGCGAAGACGCAGCGATGATGGTCTGCCGCAGCTCGGCGAAGAGCGTCTTCTCTATTTCGACTGCGCGTTCGTGGGCTGTCAGAATGCGGGTTTCGTAGTCCTTCAGCTCAGGGGTCGTAAAGCGTTCTGCATTCACCAGCGTCTGCTTGCGCTCGTAATCTGCCGGCACCGACTTCAGGTTTGAGCGCGTGATCTCGATGTAATAGCCGAAGACTGAATTGAACTTCACCTTGAGCGAGCCGATCCCGGTCCGCTGCCGCTCACGCTCTTCGATTGCCGCAATCGACTGCCGGCCTGACTGGCTCAGCGTCCGCAGTTCATCAAGCTCTGCGTGCCTCCCCTGCACAATCACGCCGCCGTCGGCAATTGATACAGGTGGCTGTTCGATCAAGGTCTGGCAGATTGCCTCGCATAGATCGACGAGCGGGTCCACCGCGGCGGCCAGCCCTGACCAGCGCCCCTGGGGAAATGCCTGCAACAGCTTCGCGAGCAGCGGCAGCTTGGTCAGCGATGCGCCCATCGTCGAGAGATCGCGCGGCGTGGCTGTGTCCAGGGAGACACGCGCCAGCATCCGCTCCAGGTCGTAAACATTGCCGAGTAGACGCCGCAGGTCTTCGCGTTCCATCAACCGTGCCCGCAGAAAGGCGACCGCATCCAGCCGGCTATTGATCACCTCGGGAGAGATAGACGGCCGCAGGATCCACGACCGCAGCAGTCGCTTGCCCATCGGCGTTATGCAGCAATCGAGAGTGCGGAATAGCGTGGTGTCCCGCGCGGAATCGGCAAAAAGTGGCTCGACCAGTTCCAGGTTGCGCAGGGTCACCAGGTCAAGTTCCAGGTCATTCGACTGCGCGTAGAAACTCAGCGAATCAATGTGCGAGAGGTCTGCCTGCTGCGTCTGGCGGACGTAATGAATGATCGCGCCCGCGGCGATTGCTGCTGCCGTGTGGCCGCTGAGGCCGAAGCCATCAAGCGAATGTGCCTTCAACTGTTTCTGCAGCAACGGCAGTGCGTAGTCGCCGGTAAAAACCCAGCCATCGAGTGGGGTCTTGGTACGGATACTTTCGAGCGCCGTCGCGTTCTGTGCAAAGGCGTCGGCGTGCTCGACCAGCGGCCCGGCAGCAGGGTAAAGCAGCTCCGCTGGCTGCAGCTTTTCGGCTTCAGCCAGACATCGCGCCAGTGCCTGCGGCCCGCTCATCTCCGTGGCCACGAAATAGCCGGTCGATAAATCAAGCATGGCGAGTGCCGCTGTCTCTGCACTCCCTGACCTTGCGACGAAGATGGCCGCGAGGAAGTTGTTCCGGTCAGCGGCCAGCTCGGCGTCGATCGCGGTGCCGGGTGTCAGCACCCGTGTTACTTCACGACGGACGATTTTCTTCGTCAGCTTGGGATCTTCCATCTGTTCGCAGATGGCAACCCGATAACCTTTCCGCAACAGCCGGGCGATGTACGCCTCGGCTGCATGGAAGGGAACCCCGCACATGGGCACTGTCTTCTCCCGATCACGCGCAGTCAGTGTGATTTCGAGTTCGCGCGCACCGATCCGGGCATCTTCAAAAAAAAGCTCGTAGAAGTCGCCCATGCGGAAAAAAAGAAGGGCGTCGGGATTCTGCTGCTTGGCAGTCGCGTATTGGCGCATGACAGGAGTCAGCGCCGGGTCGTCCTGTAGAGTGCGAGGGGAGTCAGCCACAAAGCAACAGCATACAGGCTCGAGCCCACACGGCGAACCACGATAGACGTTTTGCAGGGATTAGGTTCTCGGAAAGCACAGATCAGGACGCAAAAGAGGCAGCTGGCCTCCCCAATCAGGAATGCCACCTGCCTCTTTCACCATTGCCTGCATTCACCACCCAACGCGCCGCCGCGAGGCAGAGCGCGACGGGAACTACCCGCGGGTAACTGCGTCGGAGCCGTGCTGCTTGACAACCTTGTTATAGAGGCCCAGGATCAGGAAGGGAGCAGCCCACTGACCGACGAATAAAGCGTGCTCTTCTTTACCCTGAATTTTCAGGATCAACGATCCCAGGATCGAAGCCCCAGCGGCTCCGAGAAAGAAGCTGGACGGCCACTTTGAGGAATAGCTCTCCAGGAATCCAGTGATCTGATCTTCCTCGACTTCACCAGCGCGTACACGATAATCCGCCATCTTTAAATTCTCCTTAGTTACAACTCTAAGGGAGATGCATACTCTCTACGCGCACGATGCACCCGGCATCAATTAATTTGGTGCACGAAAAGATCAACGTACAATTGTGCACGTTGCTATACATCGCGGCGGGGCGCATGCCGCTTATAGCAGAGCCAGGTTTCGTATGCCGGTTCAAACATCATTCACGGTCCGTTTTCGAACTTTCTAACAGTAGACGGTCGTTGACACTACTCTCCAAGCATCAACCGCCGGATCGAGTAGGCGCGGCCGGTCTGCTCATCGCAGCCGATGATCACTGCGCACATGCGGGCATCGTTCCGCGCTGCTTCGAACTTTGCCGGCATCCCGGTAAGAAACCTCTGCAGCACCAGTTCCTTCTCGACGCCTATCACGCCGTCATAGGGTCCAGACATGCCAACATCCGTTTGAAAGGCGGTACCCTGGGGCAGGATTCGTTCGTCGGCAGTCGGAATATGGGTATGGGTTCCGATTACCGCGGTAACCAAGCCATCAAGGTACCAACCGAGGGCTACTTTCTCCGACGTCGCCTCTGCATGAAAATCAACGAAAACTATTTTCGCTTTCAAACGGTTTAATAAGTCTTTGACCACACGAAAGGGGTCCTCGTTTGATGCCATGAAAACGCGTCCCTGCAGGTTCACGACTGCAAAGGGTACGCCGGAGGGTAAGGACCCCTCATAGAATCCATAGCCCGGCGAGCCGGGCACGTAGTTCGCCGGGCGGATCAGGCGTCGCGGCCGATCGTGACTATCTTCAGGCACAGACTGCATATAATCGATGATTTCCCGCTTGTCCCACACGTGATTTCCAGTGGTCAGGACATGCGCCCCAAGGTCAAAAAGCTCGTCTGCAATGGCCGGCGTTACGCCAAAACCACCCGCGGAGTTCTCGGCGTTTATGATGACCAGATCAATTTGTTGCTCATGCACAACATGGTGCAGGTGTTCGTGGACGATCCGCCGCCCGGCGCTCCCAAACACGTCACCGACAAAGAGAATATTCAAGTTAATGCCTTTCTATATGGTTACCATCGGCAGCATAAGTGGTATGCCTTGGCCACAGGTACGTTTTATCAGTAACAACATCTATGACTAACGAGTTATGAACCTAAGGCCGCTCTATGATAGCGTTCGGTTCATGGCCGCAAATACACGATTCGCTACTGGTGTCCACATCCTGGTTTTACTGGCAGCAGAGCCAGATAAACTTCAAACCTCCACCAACCTGGCAGAGCATCTCCACACCAATCCTGTCGTCATTCGCCGCGTTTTGTCGTCTTTACAGCGCGCTGATCTGATCGTGAGCCAAAAGGGCCCTACTGGTGGTTCGCGTCTTGCGAAACCCTCCAAGTCCATTACCTTGGCCGAAGTCTACAAGGCCGTAGAAAGTAACCCCCTGTTCTACACGCCGGATGCGACCAGCGGTCTTCCAGGCAAAGTAAACGTAGCGCTTGACCGCATGTTCGTTATCGCCAAGAACTGCGTGATCGAGGAATTCAAGGGAACCACACTCGCGCAGCTGGTCAAAAAAGTGGGCAAACCGGCCAAGAAGTAGCTGGCCCACTTGTTGCTTATAAGCGACTAATCAGTTTCCGCTTGCATTCTGGGCTTCATTAAAGGAAACAAAATTACGTCGCGGATTGAACTGGCGCCGGTCAGGATCATCGTCAGCCGATCAATACCAATGCCTTCGCCGCCGGTCGGAGGCAGTCCGAACGACAGGGCTCGCACGTAATCGTGGTCCATCTGATGGGCCTCGTCGTCCCCGCGAGCCCGTTCCCCCAGTTGTTGTTCGAACCGTTTTTTCTGTTCTTCCGGGTCATTCAGTTCGCTGAACGCATTGCCGACCTCGAACCCTCCAATGTAGAACTCGAAGCGCTCAACCCAATCAGGTTCATCCGGCTTGTTCTTGGAGAGTGGCGAAACGGCGACCGGAAAGTCGTAGATGATGGTCGGCTGCACCAGGTGTGCCTCGGCAACTGTCTCGAAGATGGTGGCGATGGTTTTGCCCGTCGGCTCGCCCTGCTTATACTCGATATGGATCTTCGCCGCGCGCAACTGCTGGACGATCGCCGTTACCTTGGCGCTATCGGCGAAGTCTTCCATCGCAGGCGCTGCACCCACCTCCGCCGGCCAGAAATGGATGATCGCTTCCCGCATGGAATAGCGCTGCCAGCGGCCGATGTCGATCTGCTCGCCATCGAATTCCGTCACCAGCGACCCGTTTACCTCGAGCGCCACCTGCCTGATCAACTCCTCCGTAAGGTCCATCAGATCATGGTAGTTGGCATACGCCTGGTAGAACTCGAGCATCGTGAACTCGGGATTGTGCTGGGTCGAGACACCCTCATTGCGGAAGTTTCGATTGATTTCGTATACGCGGTCCATGCCGCCAACTACCAGCCGCTTCAGGTAAAGTTCCGGAGCGATGCGAAGGTAAAGATCCAGGTCCAGCGCATTGTGGTGGGTCTTAAACGGTTTTGCCGCTGCTCCGCCGGCCACCGGCTGCATCATTGGCGTCTCCACTTCGAGGTAGCCCCGGTCGTCGAAAAAGCGCCGGATCGCCTTCAGAATCCGCGCTCTCTTCACGAATACCGCACGCACGTCCGTGTTCATGAACAGGTCGACATAGCGCTGGCGATAGCGCAATTCAACATCTGCCAGGCCGTGGAATTTCTCCGGCAGGGCCAGCATCGCCTTGGCGAGGAAAGTGATCGTCTCCACGTGCACCGACAGTTCGCCGGTTCGCGTGCGAAACAGGTATCCGCTCACGCCGATGTGGTCTCCCAGGTCGAGCAGCTTGTACAACTCAAACGCCGGGTCGCCGACAGCATCCTTGCGGACATAGATCTGCAGCCGTTCGCCCTCCTGCTGCAGGGTGGCGAAGCCCGCCTTGCCCTGCGCGCGGATAGCCATCAGGCGTCCGGCCACTTTCACCTCAACTTTTGTCACCTCGAGCTGCTCACTGGTCGACGCGTCATAGCCCGCCCGGATGGCGGCCAGGCTGTGGGTCGAGACAAACTGGTTCGGGTAAGCTGGCGACCCCAGCGCCTCAATCTGCTGCAGCTTCTGTTGGCGCAGGGCAAACAGGCCGCGCTCAAATTCTGACTCGGACACTTTGTTCCTCTTCGTTCGATTGGATAGATAGGAAGCCCAGTATACTTTGGGCTGCGGCCGGTACCATTGATCCGCGGGCGTGCAAAGCCATGGCCACACGACAGGACAAACAACCCGACACTGCGGCACCCGGTCCGGCTCCAAAAAGCACAGGAGCCCTGCAATCGCTCGTCCAGGTAGAAAAGCTGGTGCAGCTGGGACTGCTGATCCCGTGCGCCACCTGCATCGGGTGGGTGGCCGGCGCCGGTCTCGACCGTTTGTTCCATCAGCACTGGATCTTCCTTGCTGGACTGCTGCTCGGCGCGACCGCGGGCTTTGTACAGATGTTCCGCGTGGTTCTCGCGAATACGAAAGAATAAGCAAGTCAGACTAAGCAAACCCATGCCAGAGACAGACCCTACGCCACTTGAAGCCCCACTGATCGATCCGGCTTTGTCGGCCTTTCCATTCAATGACCACGACTTCAAATTGGCCCTGAACCGCGCCCTGCGCCTGGTAGCTATCCTCGCCCTTGTCGGCATCCCCATCGCCTGGTTTGCTGCCGGTCGCCCATCCGCCCTGCTGTTCCTGGTAGGAGCAGTCATTGCCGGCAGCAGCATCTGGGTCTGGCAACGACTGATGGGCGCAGTTCTCGACCGCCTGGCCAGGGGCATTACACCGCGACCTATGGGACCGGTGCTGGCCTGGTTCTTCGCACACCTGATTTTCTCCGGATGCCTGCTTTATGTTAGCCTTAGGGGTTCCAGCGGCTCAGTGTACGCCTTGATTGCGGGACTGGGACTGGCACTTTTTGCGCTCCTGATCGAAGCCATCCGTTTACTGAAGGTGTGGACCGTTTGATCGCAATAAGGGCCATCCCACGCACAGGGAAAACGCTGTGACGATGCCGGCATTGAAACTGCAGGACTGACAAAACAGGAAATAGAGACTTTAGAACCAGACACGTATGCCAGCCCAATTGCCCTTTACCGCTTTGCTGAACCACTACTTCGCCGGCCCGGCGAACGCAGTGCTCAATGCTGTTCACGTTCACCCGAAATATCCGGCGCAGCCTATCGACAATGCTTTCGCCATGGAGATCCTCGTCTTCGGCGCACTGCTGCTGTTCTTTATCCTGGTGCGTGCTTCGCTGAGTGTCGAGAAGCCGGGCAAGATCCAGATGAGTGCTGAATGGATCCACGAGTTCGTCGACGACCAGGCGCACTCCATCGTGGGTCACGGCTATGAGCGCTACGTACCGTTCTTCACCTGCGTCGGTCTGTTCATTCTGCTCAGCAACCTGCTTGGACTGGTGCCGAAGTTTGAAGCGCCGACTTCCAAGCCCTGGGTGCCGCTTGGCATCGCTGTTCTGACATTTATCTATTACAACTACCACGGCGTTCGCGAGCAGGGCATCGTCAGCTACGTAAAACACTTTATGGGTCCCATCTGGTGGCTCGCCCCATTGATGATTCCGATCGAGATCCTTTCGCATCTCGCCCGCATGCTCTCACTCACCGTCCGTCTTTATGCGAACATGTTCGCCGGCGATATGGTGACACTCATCTTTTTCTCGCTGGTACCGATCGGCATCCCCGCAGCAGCGAACGCGCTCCATCTGATGGTGTCGATCATCCAGGCGTATATTTTCATGCTGCTGGCCATGATTTACGTAGGACAGGCCACAGCCCACGACCACTAGGGTCGTCTGGTTTCAAGCGCCTGCTGCGTGTAGCCGTAGAGCGCAGAGTTCGGACCGGGAGAGGCTTCCGCCCGCTCCATTTAAAAGCCGACAGCGTGAGGATGCCAGCACGGTGAGCATCAACCACCCACTGACGGACTTTCAGGGAAGCCCAAGGAGAACCACCATGCGTACTATCTCAAAGAAGTGGCAGTACATCTTCATGGCACTGTGCGGACTGTTCCTGGCCGCCACACCTGCCTTCGCACAGGACGCCACTGCAGGCGGATCCTCCGCCGGCCTCGGTACGGGTCTCAGCGCCCTCGCAGCCTGCCTCGGTATTGGCATTGCAGCCGGTCTTGCCGGCCTGGGGCAGGGTAGAGCCACCGCATCGGCTACCGAAGCCATGGCGCGTAACCCAGGAGCCCGCGCGGGTATCCTTTTGCTGCTTACGCTTGGTCTTGCCTTTATGGAATCGCTGGTTCTGTTCACCTTCGTTATCGTTCTGCTTCGTACCAAGTAAGAAGCAGGTCGAAAGAGACCAATTTCGCGGCCCCATTAAAAAAGCCCTCGGCATCAGCCAGGGGCTTTTCTCTTGCTACTCGCTAACTCACCGCGATCACTGGTTCGCTGCCAGTGCGGGAGCAGGATTCTCGACTGTAGGATTGTCAGGTGCCGCGAAAGTAGCCGCTCCCGCCTGCGCCATGCCCAGTATCCTGCCCGGGGCGATCCCAAGGATCAGCGTCGTACCGACTGTCAGGATAAGCGCCAGGGCAAGTGTCCATGACATCGCGGGAACGTTCATGACCCCTGCATTGTCGACCGGCTTGGTATAGATCGCCATCAGCAGGCGGAGATAGTAGTAGGCAGCAATGCCGCTGTTGACCAGGCCAATGATCGCCAGCCAGACCATCCCCGAATGCAGTGCCGCCGTGAATACATAGAACTTGCCGAAGAAGCCGCCGGTGAACGGGATACCAATCAGCGAGATCAGGAAGAATGCCATCGCCCCGGTGAGGATCGGCGCCTTGTAGCCGAGACCGCGATAATCCTGCACCAGCGTCAGCCGGTCTTCGTAACCGCCCACATGACTGACGACGGCGAAGATGCCGACATTCATCGCCGCATAGGTGACGGCGTAAAAGCTCGCAGCCGCGATGCCGTCGCGCGAGAATGCTGTAAAGGCCACCAGCAGATATCCGGCATGGGCGATCGACGAATACGCCAGCATCCGCTTCACACTTTGCTGCTTGAGTGCGCCCAGGTTGCCGATGGTCATCGATAATGCCGCCATGATCCACAGCAGTACTTCCCAATGCGAGGCGAGCGTCGGATACGCGACGTAAACAATTCGCAGCAGGACGGCAAATGCGGCCGCTTTAGGCGCAGTCGACATGAGTCCGACTACTGGCGATGGTGCGCCTTCATACACATCCGGTGTCCATACCTGGAAGGGCGCTGCAGACACTTTGAAGCCCAGTCCGATGATGATCATCGCGATCGCCAGCCAGGCCAGGGCGGGTGTCGTCGTATGCGGCAGCAATGCTGCGATGTCGTTGATCTTCGTGGTGCCGGTTGCGCCAAAGGTCAGCGCGATGCCGTAGAGGAAGAATGCCGTGGCGAACGATCCGAGCAGGAAATATTTGATGGCTGCTTCAGGACTCTTGCCTGTCTTCTTGCGGAAGCCGGCAAGAATGTAGGTAGAAATCGAAGAAATTTCGAGGCCTACGAAGACCAGAAGCAGTTCGACCGCCGAAGTCATCAGGCACATACCGACTGCGCCGAAAACGACCAGCGCATAATAGGCGCCCATGTCTTCTGTCGCAGCCTTGGTCGCATCGAGCGAGACGAGCAGCGAGACCAGTACGACGCCACAGATCAGGATGTGGAAGAAGACGCTGAATGCGTCCGTCTGCACTGTGCCGAAGTAGCCCGTGCCCGGCTGCAGCCCAAGCTGCCAGACACTCGCGGACATAGCCGTGAGTGTGCCGATGATTGCGACCCAGCCCAGTGAGCGACGCGAGGCCTTCGGTGCGATCAGGCCGTCCGTCAGCATGATGATGACGCCGAAGATGGTCAGGATGATTTCAGGCAGGATGCGGTAAGCAGAGGGAACTGGCATTAGCGCACCTCCGCATTGGCAACAGTATTGGCATCAACGGCGTGTGTCACGAGCGGCGCGACACCCTGGTTGATCGCCTGGAACCAGTAGGTCGAGTAGACGCCCATTACCAGCATCAGCACGGCGAGCGTCCACAACTGGACCTTCTCACGTGTAAACAGGTCGGGAACGATTGTGCGTTCGACCATTGCCGAGTTCGCGCCGTAGAAAACGCGCTGCACCATCCACAGCATGTAGGAAGCACTCAGGATGACGCCAGTCGTCGCGATGGTGCCCCACGCGTGGTTTGCGGCGAAGCCAGAGCTCAGTGTCAGAAATTCGCCGACGAAGCCTGTAAGGCTCGGCAGGCCGATCATGGCCAGCGTTGTAATCAGGAAAAGAACGACCAGTCTTGGCATGCGGCTCGCCAGCCCGCCGTATTGCCCGATGTCATAGGTCGCATAGCGCTCGTACATCAGGCCGAGCAGGATAAACATCGCCGCGCCGATGATCGATTCGCTCAGGATATGGAAGAGCGCACCACTCAGGCCCGTAGCCGCAAATGTGTAGATACCGAGAACGCAGAAGCTAAGACTGCTCAGTGTGCCGAAAGCCAGCAGGCGCTTGAGGTCTTTCTGCACCAGCGCCACCAGTGCGCCATAGACAATACCGATGCCTGCTAATTCAATCATCAACGGCGCAATATGGCGGGCCTGTGCCGGGAAGAGCGCCAGATGGAAGCGCAGGATCGAGTAAATGCCAAGCTTGCCGGAGACGACCATGGCCATTGCTGTAGGTGCTTCGCTGAACACATCCCCGAGCCAGCCATGCAGCGGGAAGACCGGAACTTTGACAGCAAAGGCGAACAGGAAGGCGAGCGATATCCACCACAACGCCTGCGGCCCGAACAGTGAGTGCTGTGCGGAAAGAGTTTGCTGCAGTTGCACAAAGTCGAAAGTGCCGGTCTTTGCATAGAGCGCAAGGATGCCGACCAGGAAGAGTGCAGAAGGGACAAAGGTGTAGATGAAGAACTTGATCGCTGCCCGCCCGCCCTTGCTGCGGCCATGCATCGCGATCAGGATAGCCATCGGCACCAGTGACAGTTCCCAGAAGCCGTAATAGAGGATCAGGTCAAGCGCGATGAAGACCCCGTACATCGCCGTCTGCTGCACCAGGAAGAAGAAGTAAAACTCCTTGGTGCGTGTATCTATGGCATTCCATGAAGCCAGCACACCAAGCGGCGCGAGTATACCGGTCAGCACAACAAGCCACATCGAAATACCGTCGACACCCACGTGGTAACGGATGGCCGGACTGCTGATCCACAGCGAGTTCTGCTCGAACTGAAAGCCGCCCTGCCCGTAATGGAAATGTGCTGGAAGGTGCAGGGTCAGCAGGAACGACAGCAGTGTGACTACCAGCGTAAAGCCGGGAATGATTTTGCCCGTGCGCGGCAGGATTGCGACGATCAGCGCCCCCACCAGGGGGAGCAGCACGATCAGCGTCAGGATGTAAGTGTCTAACACCAGTTCATTCCTTGCATACGTAGGTTCAACGACCTATTCCAATTAACGACAAAGCTAGTGAATGAGCAGATGACTGCCCAGGCCAAAGTATGTGATGAGTAGCAGAGCGGCTGCGCCGAACGCGAGCCATCCTGCATAGGAACGGATATTGCCCGACTGCATCCTGCGCACCAGTGAGCCGAGACCGATGTTTGCGCCGACCAGTCCGGCACCGGCACCATCGACCAGGCCGCGGTCGAAGAAGACCCAGAGCGCATATTTCGAGACAAACAGGACTGGTTTGACGATAAAGCCACTGTAGATCTCATCCACCCAGTACTTGTTCTCGACTAGCCAGTTGATACCGCGGATCTTCGCTGCCAGTTTCGCCGGAAGTTCAGGCTTGCGGCGATACAGCAGGTCTGCGAGAAAGAGTCCGAGCAGTCCGGCAAGAACCGAGAGCGCACTCAGAGTGAGTTCAGTTCCGGCATCGGCAGGTGCAGCGGCAGCCGACTCCGCTGGAAGCTGCGAGAGGCCTCGCGCTGCATTGGCGACCGTGGCCTGCTCAAAGCTTAGGGACTGTCCATGCGTAACGGGTGAAAGAAAGTGTCCGATCTCATCGTGGCCGTGCAGCACTTCAGGCACGCCGACCCATCCGCCGACGAGCGACAGAATGGCGAGGATGACCAGCGGCGTCAGCATGACCCAGGGACTCTCATGCGGCCGTCCCGGATGATGATGCGTATCGGTCTCGTGTGCCGTCTTCGATGATTCGTGGCTGTGGACGGTATCGTGTCCGCCGCGGTAGGTTCCGAAGAACGTCAGGTACCACAGGCGGAACATGTAGAACGATGTCAGGAACGCCGTAACGAAACCGACGAACCATAGGAAGTGTCCCAGCGCCGGTCCGAGCAAAGGCGACCGGAAGACCTCGGCCAGGATTTCATCTTTCGAGAAGAAGCCTGCAAATGGGGGCAGACCGGAGATCGCGATTACGCCGGCGGTCATGGTCCAGAAAGTCATCGGCGTAAATTTGCGCAGGCCGCCCATCTTGCGCATATCCTGCTCACCCGCGACAGCGTGGATCACTGATCCGGCCGCGAGGAAGAGCAGTGCCTTGAAGAAGGCATGGGTCAGCAGGTGGAAGATTGCTGCCGAGTAGGCCGCTGCGCCACAGGCCATGAACATGTAGCCCAGCTGAGAGATGGTCGAATAGGCAAGCACGCGTTTGATGTCCGTCTGCACGATGCCGATCGTCGCGGCCAAGAACGCAGTGGCGGCGCCGATGACTGCAACGACAGCCAGGGCAATCGGCGCGCGGTCGAATAGAACGTGCGAGCGTACAACCAGGTAAATGCCGGCCGTGACCATGGTCGCGGCATGGATGAGCGCCGAAACGGGAGTCGGACCTTCCATCGCGTCCGGGAGCCAGACGTACAGCGGAATTTGGGCGGACTTACCCGTCGCACCAAGCACCAGCAGAAGTGCGATCGCGGTCAGAACACCGCCATGCCATTCAGGATGCGCGGTGATCTGTGAGAAGACTTCACTGAAGCTCAGCGTGCCGAAATGCTGAATCAGCAGGAACATGGCGAGCAGGAAGCCGAAGTCACCGATGCGATTGACGATGAAGGCTTTCTTGCCGGCATTCGCTGCCGAATCCTTCTGGAAGTAGAAGCCGATCAGCAAATAGGACGCGAGACCGACACCTTCCCAGCCGACGAAAAGCAGCAGGAAGTTTTCCGAAAGCACCAGCGTCAGCATGAAGAACATGAACAGGTTCAGGTAGGCGAAAAACCTGTAGAAGCCGTCTTCATGCGCCATGTAACCGACGGAGTACAGATGAATCAGGAAGCCGACGCCGGTCACGATCAGCACCATGATCATGCTGAGCTGGTCAAGCGAAAACGCGAAGTCCGCGTGGAAGGTGCTGGTCGCAATCCACGGAATGGAGGCGCGTTCTACATAGGGGATGGTCAGCGATTTGAACTGCAGCCACGCATTCGCGGCAAGCGCAAAGGGAATAGCAGTGGCGATGAGGGCGATCGCCGAAACGGCAGGCCGAGGCAGCTTGCGACCGAGTAGTCCGTTGAGCAGAAAGCCAATGAACGGGACCAGCGGCATCAGCCAGAGATGGAGCGCAATCGACGAGGTCGTGTTCATAGTTTCATCAGGTTCACTTGGTCCACGTCGAGGGTGTTCCTTGTGCGGAAGATTGCGATGATGATGGCGAGGCCAACCGCAGCCTCAGCTGCGGCGACGACCATAACGAAGAAGACGAAAATCTGCCCGCTGACATGATGCCACTGGTGAGCAAAGGCGACGAAGGTAAGGTTGACTGCGTTCAACATCAACTCGATCGACATGAAAACCGTGATGACGTTGCGCTTGATCAGGAAGCCTGCGACGCCGATGGTGAAGAGGATGGCGCTCAGGATCAGGTAGTAGGCAATAGGGACGACCATCTTGTGGCTACTGCTCCTTTCGCGCCAGCGCCACTGCGCCGAGGATAGCGATCAGGATCAGTACAGAGGTGACTTCGAACGGCAGCAGCAAATCGCGGAAGAGCACCTTGCTCAGATCGGAAGTCGTCACGATGTAATCGCCCAGCCGCGCACCGCCCAGCTGCGTCTTCACGGAAAGCAAGACGAAGGTCAGCAGGCCCAGCAGCGCAGCTGCTCCGGGAAAGCCAACCAGGTAGGCAGCCTTGCTGCCACGTGTCCGCTCTTCTTCACCCGCATTGAGCAGCATGATGACGAACGTAAACAGAACCATGATGGCGCCCGAGTAAACGATGACCTGTGCGGCTGCAAGAAACTCAGCTCCCAGTAACAGGTAAAGCACCGCGAGCGACGTCATCACCACGATCAGCGAGAGTGCGCTGTTAATGGGATGGCGCTGCAGCAGCAGGTTGAGCGCGCCGCCCACGCACAAGGCTCCGAAGATGAAGAAGATGACTAGATACATGCAAAGGAACCGTTCGTCGGAGTGTTGAAACTACAGCAGAAAGTGGATAGTACCGAAACACGATTGTAAATCAGGACTGGCCGTCCGGGCGGGTGCGCTTCGCGCAAATGCTGGTTGGTCAAGGTGCTGCGGTGTACCACGGCGTTATAACCGAACGTGAAAGCTTTAGGGCGCGCAGCGCGTCTGCCTCCATGCCAAATGGTCACTTCAAAGCCAGCCAGAGGCTGGTGCCGATGATGTTGACGACTGCGAGCGGCATCAGAAATTTCCAGCCGAAATCCATCAACTGGTTGTACTTGAAGCGGGGCAACGTA
Source organism: Acidobacteriaceae bacterium (assembly GCA_963692885.1). Taxonomy (GTDB): domain Bacteria; phylum Acidobacteriota; class Terriglobia; order Terriglobales; family Acidobacteriaceae. Next base: position 2,209,996 of record OY843586.1, on the reverse strand, counting down.
CCGCGAATCCAGATAAAGAGGAATAGAAAGAAGACAACTTTGAGGATGAACCAGAGGATCGGCATCACGATCTGAACGAACAGTGGACCCGGCGGGAACAGATGACCGAAGGGACTGCCTGATCCGCCCAGGAACAGCAGTGTCGCGACACAGCCGACCGTGATCATGTTCGCGTATTCCGCCATGAAAAACATGGCGAACTTCATCGAACTGTATTCCGTGTGGTACCCGGCGGTCAGCTCGGTCTCGGCCTCGGGCAGGTCAAAGGGCGTGCGGTTGGTCTCTGCGTACGCGGCGCAAAGATAGATAAAGAAAGCGATGAACTGGAAGCCGCCGAACACATTCCAGGAAAAAATGCCATGAGCGGATTGCACATCGACGATGGTGCGCAAGCGCAGCGATCCGGAACGCAGAACCACGCCCACGAGCGACAGACCCAGCGCTAACTCATAGCTGATGACCTGCGCACTGGCCCGCAGTGCACCAAGCAGCGAATACTTGTTATTCGACGACCATCCTGCAAGCGCCACGCCATAAACACCGACGCCTGTGACCGCCAGCAGAATCAGTAGACCAATGTTCACGTCAGCGATATCGAACATATCGAAGCCGTGGAAGATGCCGGGGAGCGGGATCTGTGCGCCAAAGGGAATAACAGAGATGGAAATGAGAGCGCAGGCAAGCGCGATGATGGGCGCGAGGATATAGAGCGGCCGGTAGACGCCGGTCGGCATCAGGTCTTCCTTGAGGAACAGCTTGGCTCCGTCGGCCAGCGGCTGCAGCAAACCGAAGGGGCCAACGCGACTGGGCCCCCAGCGGTTTTGAATGCGGCCGACTACCTTGCGCTCAAGTAGCACGGTGTAGGCGACCGAGGTCAGCAGGAACACCAGGACCAACGCGATCTTCACGGCACTTAAGAGAAAAAATACAAGCAGGCTCAATCGATTCGTCTTTCTTGATTTAGTCGGCCGCAGTCTCGGCGGGTTCGTGCGATTCCATCACTTCGTTGAGCTTGGCGCTGTAGCGGCCGAGCGTGCCGGAGGTAAAGAGCGTGTCGACAGAAGGGAAGACGAGGTCTTTCCGCGTAGCTAACTCTGGAATTGCTGTGGGTAGCTTCGTCGCGACGTCATTGCCGGCAAGCAGGTTGAGGCGCGAGACGCCATAGCCCGGGACCAGCCGCGCAATCTCATCGAGCGTGGCAAAGGGATTGAAAGGGCTGACCTTGGGTTCGACATCATGCGCGGTGAGCCAGACCGCGTGGCGATCCGCTTCACCCGACTGTGCTCCGCGGGACTGGCCGGAGTCGGCGCGAAGGCCTTTACCAAAGGGGACAAGCCCTTGCGGGTTATAGCCCATGCGATCCGCCAGACGAACAATCAGCTCGAAATCCGTGCGGACGCCGGCACGGTCACCGGCCTTTTTGACCATCTGCTGATCACCGTAGGTATTCGTCACACTGCCGGCCTTCTCGTAGAGATTGGCAATTGGCAGTACGACATCGGCAACAGCCGCTGTCTCAGTCAGGAACATGTCTTGGACGACGATGAAGGTGTTCTTGAGCGTGTCCGGATGAACGCCATACCGCGCTACCGGGTTTGAACCGACGACATAGAGCGCGCCCAGGTTGCCTGCTGCGGCGGCATCAAACATTTCAACCAGATCAAGTCCGGGTTCGGTCGGGAGGCCTGCATATTCTGTCGCAAACTGTCCGGCGTTCGCGACTGGCACATAGCCTGGAAGCAGGTCCGGGAGCAGGCCCATGTCTGAGGCCCCGCGTGAATTGACGTAGTCGCCCAGTGCAGCAAACTTTGCATTTGGAAGGGAAAGACCGAATTTGACGAGTGCCTCGATATCGCGGCCGCGATACTCCGAGCCAAAGACGATCAGCAGATTCTCTTCTTTGGTGAGCGCAGCGCGGAAATCCGCGGCGGCTTCGGGCAGGGTCAAAGCATTGTTGTCTCCAGCCAGGTAGCTGATGAATGCTGCATACCCATCCTGCGGAATTTCGATCGAAGCCTTGGCCTGCCGCGTGAGCTTGATGGGGTTGCTGTTCGCAACATAGAGTCGCGCCTTGTTCAGGCGAACATTGCTGCGGATATTCCACGCCAGTGCGGGATGCTGCTCTGTCGGATCATTGCCGAGCAGCAGGATCGCCGGCGCCGTCGAGGTATCGCGCAGCGACGCCGTACGGTCCGACCTGCCGGCAAGAGCTCTCACGAAGCTGACATAATCCGCGGTGCGGTGATGGTCGATATTGTTGGTCTGCAGGACTGTCCGCGCGAATTTCTGCAGCAGGTAATTCTCTTCGTTGGTCGTACGGTTTGACCCGATGACACCGATCGCCTTGCCGCCATGGGCATCGCGAATTGTGCGCAGTCGCTTGCCCGCGAAGTCGAGCGCGACCTCCCACGACACTTCTTTCAATCGGCCGTTCTCGCGGATCATCGGCTTGCTCAGACGATCTTCATGGTTGGCGAAGTCGAAAGCGTAGCGGCCCTTGATGCAAAGAAAATCGCCGTTGATACCGGACTTGTCACGGTTGTCTCCGCGTACGATTTCCGAGCCATCGTCTGAGCGCCGGACGCCGAGAGTGGTCGTGCAGCCGTCGCCGCAGTGGGTGCATACAGTCGCGACGTGGTTCATCTCCCATGGCCGCGTTTTGTAGCGATAGGTGCCTGAAGTGAGCGCGCCGACCGGGCAGGCATCGATACACATGCCGCACTCCTCGCAGTCGAGATGGTCCTGGCCGTTTGGTGCGATCACACTACTGACGCCGCGATTCTGCACTCCGAGCGCCCACACGTCCATGCCTTCGCCGCACATGCGAATACAGCGATAGCAGAGGATGCAGCGCGGGCGATCGAAGAATACGACCGGCGACCACTGCTGTTCTTCACGATGCTGTTTGATTTCTGTGTAGTTCGATTCAGCCGCGCCATACTTGAAGGTCATGTCCTGCAGTTCACATTCGCCGCCGGCATCGCAGACCGGGCAGTCGAGCGGATGATTACCAAGCAGCAGTTCAATGGTCGATTTGCGTGCCTGTGCAATCTCCGGTGTCTCGGTCGCGACAATCATGCCTTCAGCCACAGGCGTCGTGCAGGCCGTCTGCAGTTTTGGCATCTTCTCGATGCGCACAACGCACATCCGGCATGCTGCCTGCAGCGAGAGGCCGGGGTAGTAGCAGAATGCAGGAATTTCAATGCCGGCCGCGCGGCATGCTTCGATCAGCAGCGTGCCGGCAGGCGCGGTGAGCTTCTTTCCATCAACTGTGAAACTTACATCAGCCATGAATTTCCAGTTCCTTCTTCACTGCGGTTGGCATCAGCGGCCAGGTACCTTCAGTCGCTCCTGTCGCCAGGAAAAACTGCCCAACTATACAGACACCAGTTCACCGACAGGACGTTTGACATGCAGGTATGGGCATGGCCGGCCGTCGAGGTGCGCCTCAAATTCGTCGCGGAATTTCTTTATAAAACCTATCGTCGGCATGGCAGCAGCGTCGCCAAGCGGGCAGAATGTTCGGCCGAGCATATTCTCCGCCAGGTACTTGATATTGTCGATGTCCTTCGCGACACCGCCACCTGCATGGAAACGCGTCAAAGTCTTCTTGAGCCAGTCCGTACCCTCGCGGCACGGGATGCACCAGCCGCAGCTTTCATGCTGGTAGAACTTGATCGTCCTGAGCGCAAATTCGACCATGCAGACGGTCTCATCAATCACGACCACGCCAGCAGAGCCAAGCATGGTGCCGGCCTTGCCCATCTGGTCAAAGTCCATGCCCACATCGATCTCGTCGGCTTTCAATACAGGACAGGACGAACCACCCGGGACGACTGCCTTTAGCTTTTTACCGCCGCGAATGCCGCCGGCGACTTCGTAGATCATCTTCTTCAGGTTGTAACCCATCGGCAGTTCATACACGCCAGGCTTGTTGACATGACCGCTGATGCCGAAGAGACGTGTACCACCATTGCGCTCGGTGCCGATCTTCGCGTATTCCGCGCCACCCATTTCAAGGATCGGCGCAACACTGGCGATGGTCTCAGCATTATTGATGACCGTTGGACCGCCATATAAACCAACGACAGCAGGGAAGGGCGGCTTGATGCGTGGGACGCCGCGTTTGCCTTCAAGCGATTCCATCAGGGCGGACTCTTCACCGACTTCATATGCGCCGGCGCCGGTATGCGAGATGCAGTCATAGTCGAAGCCCAGGCCCATGATGTTCTTGCCCAGGATGCCCTTGGCATAACACTGCTCGATCGCTTTCTCCATGATCTGGATCAGGTAGCGATACTCACCCCGAAGATAGATGAAGCCCATCTTTGAACCAATGGCAAGACCTGCGATGATCGTACCTTCAATGATCGAGTGCGGATCATGCAGGAAGATCATGTGATCCTTACAGGTGCCGGGCTCGCTCTCGTCTCCATTCACCAGTACATATTTCGAACGGTCGCTCTGCTTGGGAACAAAAGACCACTTCATGCCGGTCGGAAATCCTGCGCCGCCCCGACCACGAAGGCCGGAGGCTTTCATCTCATTGATGACCCATTCCGGACCATTTTCGATCGCTTTTCGGAGGGACTGGTAACCGCCAAGCTCCATGTAACGATCAATATCAGTGGCGCCCATGCCGAACCGCTTCGACAACAACTTGACTTCATCCGGATGCGAGACGACTTCTGGCATTATTTGACTCCGTCCTTCTTGTAGCTTCCATCTTTGTAGCTTTCGAGAACGGCGTCCATCTTCTCTGGCGTCAGGTTGTCGTAGAAAGCGTAGTTGACCTGCACTGCCGGAGCCCAGCAGCAGGCGCCGATACACTCGACTTCTTCAAGCGAGAACAGACCGTCTGCCGTTGTTTCCTTGTTGTCAATACCTAGCCGCTCTTTGCAGTGGTCGAGCATCTCGTAGCCACCGCGCAGCATGCACGAGATATTCGTGCACACCTGCACATGAAACCTGCCATGCGGCTTGGTGTGTAGCAGCGAGTAATAACTGATGACGTTGCGCACTTCGAGTTCCGAGATACCAACGCGCAAAGCGCACTCCGATACGACCGCATCGTTAACAGCACCGATCTCGTCCTGCGCGTAGAGCAGCATAGGGATTAGTGCCGAGCGCCTCACCGGATAGATGGTCACCAGTTTGTCGAACCGCGCAGCTAATTCAGGCGAAAAAATGGTATTCGCGACCGCGCTCATCGTATTTCTCCTTCTGACCGGGCCGCCATAAGCTTCTGAGCGAAAAACTCCACAGCCAGCTCCATGTCTTCGTCTTCGCCGCTACCGATAAGAGCAGTCCCGGCCAGGTTGAGCTTCCATGTTCCTTTGTCGGTTGGCGCGCCACAGCTTTTTATTTCGTACACTCCGGAACCATCTGCAGGCGAGAAGCTCACTGCAATATTCCCATTCAGATCACCTGCAATGAACGAGTTAGGCGCCGTTTCCAGAAGCTTTACCTGAAGCAGGCTGCCAAGTGTCTGAAGGGTGGCAAGGTGCGAACGCATTAGGCTGACAAACGAAATCCATAATTCTGCCAACACAGGGGTCAGGTCTGCTGAGGCTGTTGCAGGCATAGCTTCCGCTGTCAGAGGGGTCGCGCTCATCGGTCGATCTCCCCGAGCACAATGTCAATTGAACCGATCACAGCGACCACGTCCGCCAGCATCTTGCCGACACACATGGCTTCGAGAGCCTGCAGGGTTGCAAATGAAGGATTGCGCATGTGCACGCGGTAGGGCTTGGCTGTTCCATCACTGACGGCGAAGTAGCCCATCTCACCCCGCGGTGACTCAATCGCCTGGAAAACCTGGCCAGCCGGAACCTGGAACCCTTCGGTCACAATCTTGAAGTGATAGATGAGGGATTCCATCTGTGTTTTCATCTTTTCGCGGTCTGGCAGCACGACCTTTGGAGAATCCGCCTTGATGGGACCGCCAGGCATACCATCCAGCGCCTGCTGGCAGATCTTGACCGACTCTCGCATCTCTTCCATGCGCACGATGTATCTCGCCCAGACATCCCCATCCTGCGAAACCGGCACCTTGAACTGAAACTTGTCGTAGCCGGAGTAGGGCATGTCGCGGCGCAGGTCCCAGTCAACGCCACTGGCCCGCATGGGTGGTCCGGTGACACCAAGCGCAATCGCTTCCGCAGCCGTCAGCTTGCCCACACCCTGCGTCCTGCTGACCCATATTGGATTGCCGCTGAGCAGGTTCTGATACTGATCGATCCGCGCCGGCATGGTCTTGAGCAGGCTCTGCACACGTTCGTAGAAGTCAACCGGTGGTTCCAGCGACACGCCGCCTACGCGGAAGTAGGAGGTCATCATGCGCTGACCGGAGACATGCTCGAAGATCTTCAGCAGCTCTTCGCGTTCACGAAAGCAGTACAGGAAGACCGTCAGCGCGCCGATGTCCATGGCATGGGTACCGAGCCAGACCAGGTGCGATTGGAGACGGGTGAGTTCGTTCAGCAGGACGCGCAGATACTGGGCGCGCTCGGGGATCTCGAGCTCGAGCAGTTTCTCGATCGCGAGACAGTAGCAGAGGTTGTTCGACATCGGGCTAAGGTAGTCGATGCGGTCGGTCATCGGCACCACCTGCTGGTAAAACTTCGCTTCGCAGGTCTTCTCGATGCCGGTATGAAGGAAGCCGATATCGGGAATGATCTTAAGAACAGTTTCGCCATCGATCTCGAGCACGAGGCGCAGCACGCCGTGCGTCGAAGGATGCTGCGGGCCCATGTTCAGGATCATTGTCCTGTCGTTGGCGCCCTCTTCTTTATGCGGTTCAAGCAGCGGTGCAATCTGGAAATTCACCGCATCCGGCATGTTGTGTGAAGCCATTATCTGTATCCTTCTACCGGATAGTCCTTGCGGAGTGGATGGCCGTCCCATTCATCGGGCATCATGATGCGGCGCATGTTGGGGTGGCCGCCGAAGCGGACGCCGAACAGATCAAAAACTTCGCGTTCGTAAAAGTTCGCCGAGGGCCACACACGCGTGATGCTTGCAATCTCGAGGTCGGCTTCTTCAACAAACGCGATCAGCCGGATGCGCTGCTTCAGAGAGTGAGAGAGTATGTGATACGTCACCTGGAAACGTTCTTTGGCCGGCAGCCAGTCGACGCAGGTCACATCCTCAAGAAAGTTGTAGCCGGATTTCTGCACGACAGCCGCAGCTTCTACGATCAGGTCGCGAGCGATGGTAAGAGTCAATTCGCCACGGTCGAAGAGCGCATTCGTGATGGCTCCCGGCAGATCGCGCTGCAGCGCGATGATCGCGGGATTGTTCGGGTGGGCTGCGGCTACATCATCGATACCAGTCAGGGCAGCAGTCATCTTAGAGATCACCCCGGTCATTCGACCACTCAAGCACGCCTTTCTTGATGATGTAGAACAGGCCGACAAAGACGAATCCTATATAGATCAGCATCTCCCAGAAGCCGAACATTTTCGAACCCACAATGCCGGGCAGCTGTCGATAGATAACGGCCCAGGGCATCATGAATACAGCTTCGACGTCAAACAGGATGAAGAGCATGGCAACCATGTAGAAACGGACAGAAAACCGGCCACGAGCATCACCGACAGCATCAATCCCGCATTCGTAGGTATCGTTCTTGGCCTTCGACTGGCGATGTTTGCCGATGCGCCAGGAGGTCGTCACCATCGCGCAACCCATGCCGACCGCAACCAGTATCTGCATGAGAAGAGGGAGGTAATTCCAGAAATAGGTTGGCGAAGACATGTGTCGGGATTCCCTCGGGTTCTGTACCTCGACTGTAAATTCCAGATGAGTGGCAGTCAAGGTGAGCCGCTTGATGGGACATGAAGGAATGCGCATATTTTTCGGCCGCTGTTCCGAATTGGGGCCGACGAACCGGAAGCGGTCCAGTTACGGAATTTACGCGAGATGTGACGATCGTTTTTCACCGACCACGCCCGGCCTGCCGATAACTTCAGAAGCGAGGGAGTTATGACGACAGACAGGGATGTTCCAACATTGCATGAGCATCCGGATGCCGCACCAGGCAAGTATGCCGAAGCTCACCATGCGGCGCCCCTGCCGCCTGTCTCCACTGTCACTCTGCCGGCGCGCGAGGATCGTCGTCCCCGACGTGTCAGTGCAGAGGCGAGTGCTGCGGACAACCTGCTCTCGCATTCCATTGACTATCTGACCGACGCACGGGAACTGCCAAACGGAAGAGTAGGCCGCCTCTCGCCGCACGAACCAGATGTGCAGGCAGTGATGCTGTTGATGAGCGCGCGGCATGACGTGTACATGGCTTGCCCGGTGATAGAACGACGTTCCAAGTCGGCTTTATTCGGCATGTTCAAAGGACCCGATCGCCGCGGTCGTTGATCCTCCACGCGCGCGATCGTTGATCTTCCACGCGAATGATAACCTGCGGGTATGGATCTGTTGATCAATGGCCAGGCCCGGACATTTCCTGCGCTTGCACCGGGCGCCACCGTCGCTGAACTGGTCGTCGCCCTCGATCTCAAGGGAGACCGCGTTGCCATCGAGCACAATGGCCAGATTGTGAGCCGGCCTTCATGGGCGACGACGTTACTCACCGGCGGCGACCGGATGGAAATTGTGCACTTTGTAGGAGGTGGCTCCGGTCGACCGTCTCGCCGGCCGCCTCTTAGTTGCGAAGGTTCCTGGCCACAAAGAAACCCGGAGCAGACCGCTTCGTGTGGATAGGAAACGGCGCGCGCGTTCGACTGAAAATCCTTATAGCCTGCGCTGGCTTCTGCACACTCGTAGGGCTGGAGTCCGTGGCTCCAGGCCAGTTGACAGCTCCGGATCCAGATAAACCCTCTTTCGTCATCGATGCAGTCAAGCCAGGCCGGCCTCTTCGTATCCTGGTTTATGGCGACATGCGCTTCACCAACCCGAAGAACACTGTCGATTCTGTGCCGCGTGTGAGGGCATGGCTGGCGCAGAAGGTAGCTGCAGAGCGGCCTGACGCCATGCTGGTGACGGGCGACATCCCCTTTCACGGCAGCGACCAGGCAGACTGGCAGCAATTCCGGCTGGAAGCAGCTTCGTGGCAGCAGAACGGCCTGCGCGTCTACCCGACGGTCGGAAACCACGAGATGGTTACTGATCCAGTGCGCGGCTATCGCAACTACTTCGAAGCCTTTCCGCAGCTGAAGGGCTATCACGTCTACTCTGTCCTGCTGGGGAATGTCTATATCATCTCGCTGGACGCCGTAGAACCCATATGGCCCACCGGCTATCAGGCCGATTGGCTGCAGGCGCAACTTGATCACCTTCCGCCCCAGGCAGACTTCGTCTTCTTCCTGGTTCACGTGCCCATGATGGCCGATGTACAGAGCGAATTTGTGGCCAATATTCCAAGCTCAGACATGGTGGAGGTACGCCACTACCTGGAGACAAAGGCCGCGACCAGCCGAGCAAAGTTTATCGTCGTCTCAGGTCACATCCACAATTATGAGCGGTTTCAAGAGAAGGGCGTCACGCATGTCATCAGCGGCGGCGGCGGAGCTAAACCCTATCCGGTTTATCTGCCAGGCCGGCGCGACCTGTACCATGACCGCACGGCGGCGCCCAACTTTCATTACCTGGTTTTTACCATCACTGGTACTCATGCTGAGGCGAAGATGTTCCGCGTTGTCGACCCGGATGCAGCGCAGCTCTCCGTCCGCTTGAGCGATACGTTCACCATCGATGCGACGAAGGCAGGGTCACGGTAAAGTGAGAAGCGGCAGCCTTGAGGCTGCCGCTTCTGCAAGAGGGTGAGGCGTACCTTACCTGGCTGGTTTGGTGGTTTGCGTCTGTGTCTGAGGAGCACCCTTCATGCCGTCAAGTACGGAGTGCGGGCCCGCATGCTTGCCTATCAGGACGAAAAGGCTGATCGAGGTGATCATGAAGATGACGGCCGACCACGTAGTCAGCTTGGTGAGAAGGTTGGCTGCTCCGCGCGGACCGAAAGCCGTCTGCGAACCCTGACCACCAAAAGCACCGGCAAGATCGGCGCTCTTACCCTGTTGCAGCAGCACGACACCAATCAGGAACAAGCAGACCAGGACGTGAATAACCGTGATGAAGTAGGTGAGAATCATGAGTTCAGTTTTGCTTTCTTGGGCCGTTGAGGGTCGGCCTGTCTCTGCAGATATTTGAGCGGGGCGTTGGTGCGGAAGGGGGGACTTGAACCCCCACGCCTCTCGGCGCCACCCCCTCAAGATGGTGTGTCTGCCATTTCACCACTTCCGCAATGCCTGTGCTCGAGCCCGAGTATAACAAACGGTAGCTGGGAAGTGAAGCCAGGCTGGGACGGATGTCGCTTGAATTGTAGCGTTTCCGCAACCAGGCCTGGTCTAGAAATAACGAGTCAGGTCGGAGAATTGCGCTATTTCCAGTAGTTGCTGCGGAGGCTGGGGGTAAGCCAGATCATCATGCTCGAGCACCCAGGTGTTCGCATGATGGATGAACACAGCGTGCAGGCCGGCGGCAATGGCAGGATTAATGTCAGAACGAGGGCTGTTCCCAATCATCCAGGTCTGCGTCGGATCAAGTCTGTAGCGGGCGACGATCTCCTTATAAGCTGCGCAGTGTTTCTCGCGCGGCACCTCCACGGCAGTGAAATGCTCCTTGATGCCGGAGCGTTCCAGCTTGTGCAGCTGCTCTTCAGAATTTCCCTTGGTCGCCAGAATCACTCTGTGACGGCCTGCGAGTAACGGCAGGGTTTCAACCACGCCGGGCAGCAGTTCGATCTCCTCTTCGGCGATCGAGCGGGCAAAGCTTTTGATCTGGCCGGCTTGTGCAGGTGAGGCCACGTTGCCGCTGACTTTTTCGAAGCAGCGGAGCAGGGAGCTCTCGAAGCTGGCCACGCCATAGCCCGATCGGCTGATCGTTTCGTGCTCACAGGCATTCAGGATGCTGCGTATCTGCTCCGCGGAATGCTCATGGTGATCAAGAAGCGAGATGAACGAAGCGATGGCGCGCTCGAAATAGATATTGTTCTCCCACAGGGTGTCGTCTGCATCCATCAGCAGAGTCTGTGGTGGTCCGGCATATGGAGACGACGGATAAGTTTGACTCGGCATACCGTATGAGAATACGGGACGGTCACGAGCAAAGACGAGACTGACAGATGTTGCCGCTCCGAAATGGGACAATGACAGGCGTATGGCCCAATCTGGTTACCACGGAAGACGCACGACTAACATTGGCGTGTCCTTGGCATTTGTTTTTTGCGAAGATAGAGTGACTTGAAGAGTATTGCCGGGGAAAATCTTGTGACCAGCTCACCGGTTAAATCTGAATCTGCAGGGAAGACTGACGATCAGGCACTCACGGGTCTTGAAGAGACCCTGCTCCGCTGGTGGGGTGAGCTGTTCGCTGGGAGATCCGTTGGCCTGCATGCCGATTTTTTTCAGCTGGGAGGCCGTCCGGAGGATGCCACCCGGCTGGTCGATCGGATAAGGACGGAGTGGGGTGTCGCCATTCGTTCTTCCGACCTGTACGAAGCGCGAACGATCGCAAAGCTGGCTGAATTGATCCAGATGAAGCAGACATCGCGCGAGCAGCTGTGCATTGTTCCGATCCGGCCGGAAGGCACGCGGAAGCCTCTTTTCCTCGTCCACGGCGTCGGCGGCAATATACTGGGCTTTGCCAGCCTGGCCCGGAGTCTTGATCATGAACAGCCGGTCTATGGAATTCAGGCACAGGCACTTAACAGTGACATGCCCACGCTGATCCGGCTGGAAGCGATGGCGGCCTTTTATGTGGAGGAATTGCGGCGGGTGCAACCAGGCGGCCCTTACGCTTTCCTCGGCTTTTCCTTTGGAGGCCTGGTTGCGTACGAGATGGCGCAGCAGTTGACAGCGAGGGGTGAGCAGGTTCGCTTCCTGGGAATGCTCGACACCTGGCAGCCGGGACACCTGCGGCAGGTGCAGGCTGCCGCGCAGTCACGCATCAAGAGAAGCTGGAAGAGGCTTCACTTGGTGCGGCTGAACACAAAAAAGCTGTCGCTCTTCCAGTTGGCAGGGTATCTCATTGGACGGCTGAAAGGCCGGTTGCTGCGACTGGCCTTTGGACATCTAGCTCGAGCTGGAGCGGTCAGTCTCCCTGAATCCATGCGACAGGTGAGGGATATCAACCTGACAGCAGCCGCGCGTTATGTCGTGAGGCCCTATCCAGGCAAGATCACGCTCTTTCGGGCCGAAGATGATGCCCGTCTGAAGTTGCCCGAAGACCTGAACTGGCGCACGTTTGCCGGCGCTGGAGTCGACATAGTTCGCCTGCCGGGCGATCATGGACAGATTCTGGCAGAGCCCAACCTGAGCTTCATGACCCGGAAGATCGACGAGCTTCTGGCTCCCGCAGAAGTCCTCAGCGGCCTCGAAGAGTTTGAACTAGACGAAGATGGGCTGATTAACCTGAGTGCCGAAGTACCTTGCGCATCGCATGCGCGCGCTCACCAGCTTTCTCCCGTGTGGATGCGCGAGACCGGCCCCATTTCCCTGGCATCAACTGCAGGCCTGAGTGCTTCGCCTGGGGAGCTAGCAGAATGAACGCCCGGGAAAGCGCGGAAACGCCTAACTGTTTTCTGCGCTTCGGCAAAGCAGACGCCGAGGCGCGAATGCGTCTTTACTGCTTTGCCTACGCCGGCGGGACAGCCGCCGTCTATGCTCCCGGGGCCCGGCTGCTGGCTCCCGAGATCGAAGTGTACGCAGTCGAGTTGCCGGGCCACGGTACGCGGATGGGCGAAGAACCACTCGACGACGTGGCTGCTATGGCGCAGCAGCTCCTTCCGCAAGTGTGCGATATACAGGTCGACCAAAGGCCGTTCGCCTTTTACGGCCACAGTCTCGGTGCCCTAATCGCCTACGAAACAGCTCTGGCTCTACAGGAACTCGAGCGCATTGAGCAACGCATGTGCATCTCTGCCACACCCAGGCCGCTCCTGACTTTGCAGCACCTGTTCGTTGGAGCAGCCCGCGCGCCGCATCTGCCGCCTGTGCTGCCGCCCCTCTCTCATCTCGACGAGGAAGCCTTTCTTGCAGGCGTACAACAGCGCTATGGCGGCATTTCAGAGGCGGTGCTTGCTGAGCCCGAATTGCTCGAAATGATCCTCCCGCCCATGCGCGCCGACTTTGCTGCTTATGAGAAGTACCGGCATAGGGTCAGCGGGCGTCTGACCTGTCCGTTGACAGCGTTTGCTGGAAGTCGGGATCCTGTCGTGTCGGAGACGGCGGTGGCCGCCTGGGCTGATCACACGAGTGGGCCATTTCGCTTCCATGCCATCCCGGGCGATCATTTCTTTTTGGCGGAGCATCGCGAGCAGGTTCTCGGTATAGTCTCTCGCTCGCTCCGCACGGATGAAGCAGGATTTTCATCAGGAAGTGAAGAAAGGGTTGTGAAGAGCGGGATGTTCTGATGAATGTATAGCCTGGATGTGTCGTCCTTTCGGCAGAGCTAAACCGGATGAAACGCAGCCTGCTGCCTGATCCCTGTACGACTGGTGATCCCTATCCCGAGGATTCTGAACAAGCGACTGAAGAAGGACGAATGCAATCAAGAGAGCAAACAGATCGGGGCATCGCAATCATTGGTATGGCCGGGCGATTTCCTGGCGCCAACTCGGTAGAAGCACTGTGGGAGAAGATCTGCGAAGGTGCCGACTGCCTGCACTTCTCCACGGACCAAGAGTTGAAGGCGGCAGGCATCGCCGAATGGCAGATCAAGAACCCGGATTTCGTCCGGGTCAGCGGCTATCTTGAAGATGCTGCGCGGTTTGATGCCCAGTTTTTCGGCTTCAGCGCGCATGATGCTGCTTTGCTCGACCCGCAGCACCGAGTGTTCCTGGAGTGCGCATGGCAGGCCTTTGAAGACGCTGGCTACGACCCGGCTGAATGTGGCGCCGGCGTTGCTGTATTTGCCGGTGGTTCGATCAATGGCTACCGGCGGCAGGACTTCAGCCCGCAACTGGACACAGCGACGCTGCTCGGTGTCATCGTCGGCACAGAGCGGGATTTCCTGGCAACACGTGTCGCCTACAAACTGAACCTGACCGGCCCGGCCGCAACTGTGCAGACCGCGTGCTCCACTTCGCTGGTCGCGGTGCAGATGGCCTGCGACAGTATTCTCAGCGGGAACGCTACGATGGCCATCGCCGGCGGCGTCTCCATCACCTTTCCCCAGGGCAGCGGCTATATTTTCCAGCCGGGCATGATTCTTTCGCCTGATGGCCAATGCCGAGCCTTCGACAAACGAGCCGCGGGCACCACCATGGGCCGCGGTGCAGGTGCTGTTCTGCTGAAGCCGCTCGACGCCGCCGTGCGCGATCGCGACCAGATCTATGCTGTCATCCGCGGCATTGCCATTAACAATGACGGCGCCAACAAGGGCGGCTACACAGCGCCTGGTGTAAAGGGCCAGAGTGATGTGATCCGGCGGTCGATGAAGATGGCGGGGTTTGCGCCATCCACAGTGAAGTATGTCGAGGCACACGGCACTGGTACCGAAGTCGGCGATTCGATCGAGATTGCGGCCCTGACGGAGGCGTTCTCGGATGGCAATGTGAAGGCGGGCTCGTGTACCGTAAGCTCGCTCAAGCCGAATATCGGACACCTTGATGCAGCGGCTGGTGTCGCAAACCTGATCAAGGCTTCGATGGCTTTACGCCACCGCGTTCTTCCGGGTGTGCGCCATTACGAGACACCGAACCCCGAGCTGAACCTGGACACATCACCCTTCCGCATCAGCAACACAATGTCGCGTTATACCGATGCCGCGCCGCTTCGCGCAGGCGTCAGCTCCTTCGGGATCGGTGGGACGAATGTCCATCTTTCGCTTGAAGAATGGCAGGGCGATATGGCCGGCTGCGCTTCTTCGCAGGCTGAGATCGATGGAGATCGAGCTCTGAACGCGACACAGGTCTTTCCGCTCTCTGCGAACAGTGAGGTTGCACTGGCTGCTCAACGGGAACAGCTGGCAAGCCACCTCGAAGCACATCCGCACCAGTCATTGGAAGACGTGGCATTCACCCTGCAGAAAGGGCGTCGCCTAATCCCGCATCGCTACTTCGCAACTGCTGCCGACCGCGACGGGCTGGTCCGCGAACTACGCCAGCCTGAAAAGTTGAAGGTGCAGAGTCACGTGACATCGACCAAAGACCCGGATGTGTTCTTTCTTTTTCCTGGGCAGGGCGCGCAATACGTCAACATGGGCCGTGGTCTGTATGACACCGATGCGGTTTTTCGCGGAACCATCGACCGCTGCTGCGCGATTCTCGAACCGATCCTCAAGTTTGACCTGCGCACGCTGCTCTTTCCTGACATAGGACAAGAAGAAGAAGCGACCGCCCGGTTGCGGCAGGCTGCGGTTACGCCGCCGGCCCTTGTGGTTCTGGAATACGCGCTGGCACAGCGATTGATCGCTACCGGCGTAAAGCCTGCAGCGATGCTCGGCCACAGCCTCGGCCAGTATCTGGCAGCGACCATCGCGGGTGTCTTCAAGCTCGAAGACGTGCTCCTGCTGGTCGCAGAGCGCGGACGACTGGTGCAGTCCATGCCAAACGGCAATATGCTTGCTGTTTCTATCTCCGAAGAAGACATTCTGCAGCAACTGCCGCCAGAGCTTTCGATCGCAGCAATCAATGCAGCGAAACAGATCATCGTCTCGGGACCGACTGAGATCATCCAGGCGTTTACAGCGTCGCTGGCGAAGCAGCGGGTGGCCTGTCAGCAACTGCCTACCTCGCACGCCTTCCACTCCGCGATGCTTGATCCGATTACGGTGAAGGCTGCGGAGATCGTGCGCAAATTCGAGTTGTCAAAGCCACAGATCCCCTTCCTGTCTAATCTCACCGGCACGTGGATTACCGACGAAGAGGCGACCAGCCCTGAATACTGGGCAGCCCACCAGCGCTATGCCGTCCGTTTTGCCGACAATCTGAGCCTTTTGACTGCGAAGGGAGCGGGTGTGCTGATTGAAGTTGGACCGGGCGAGACATTGATCGGCCTCGCAAAGACTGCCGCGCGCGGCAATAAGGATATCCGCCTGATCTCGACGACCCGCCGCGCGACCTCGCATGCGACAGACGGTGAGCACTGGATGCAGACAGTCGGCCAGTTATGGCTGGCAGGCGTGAAGGTCGACTGGGACGCAGTCCATGGCGAAGGCCGCCCGCATCGCACCTCACTGCCGACCTATCCCTTTGAGCGCCAGCACTACTGGATTGACGACCAGTTCGGGCGTTCGAGCCATATTGGCGAAAGGACGACCGGCCCGCTCTACAAGCGGGATGACATCACCGAATGGATCTACGCAAAAAGCTGGAGCAGTGTTCCGGTACCGCCGCCTTCTACCAAGCATCGTGAGGGCAGCAAGGACGATGCCGCGCCGCGCCACTGGCTGGTGATGGCGGACGCAAAGGATGTGGTCGCTGCGAGTGTTCGCGCTGCTCTTGTACAAAATAATGTCGTGACCAGTGTCTATTACGGAAATAACTTTGAGAAGACATCCGATTCGTCCTACACCCTCGATCCTCATAATCCGTCGCATCACATGCAACTGTTTGCGACACTTTTGCGCGAAGAACTTTGGCCGGACCACCTGCTATATGCAGGTCTGAAAGGAACAATCGAGGGCCCGCTTAGGTCTTCGTATGAATGCCTATTTAACTTCGGCCAGGCCTTGCAGCAGACTGGCAGATTCAGCGGAATGACGCTGCACGTACTTACGGATTGCGCGTTTGATGTTCTTGACGAGGGCAGGTGCCGGGCGGAACAGACCTCGGTGGCCTCGCTTGCAGATGTGCTGGGTGTAGAGCTGCGCGGCCTTGACCGGCAGGTCATTGACTATGATGGCGAAGCGTCCGCGGCGCAAACAGCCGCCCAGATCATCGGAGAGCTGCGGAGCGGCAGCAAAGACGATCTCGTCGCATACCGGGGCCGCAGTCGCTGGCTACCGCACTGGCATGGCCTGCCGCTCGCGTCGGCCCACGATGGGCAAGCGAAGCTTCGTCGGGGCGGAGCTTATATTCTGACCGGGGGTGTGGGAGGAATCGGCCTTGTGTTTGCTGAACACCTGGCGAAGACCGCCGCCGCGCACCTGTTGCTGGTCGGTCGGTCGACGTTCCCCCCGCCGGCGGAGTGGCAGAGGCTTGCTCAGGCTGCCGACACTGCACCGGCAATACGCGAAAAGGTGCAGGCATTGCTGCGCATCCAGGAAGCGGGCGGAAGAGTCGAGATCCTGCAGGGAGATGTGCAGGACGCCGTGCGTATGCAGGAGATCGTGACCTATGCCCGCGCGACCAGTCATGGACTGGCGGGGATCATTCATGCGGCCGGAGTAGTTGATTACACGGTGATCGGCATTACCGACGAGACAGTCGTGTCGCGCATCTTTGCTGCGAAAGCAGGAGGAACTGGTTGGATCGAAGAAGCCGTTGCGGGAGGCGGTCTCGATTTTGTCATGCTCTGCTCTTCGATCAGCGCTGTCATACCGTCGGTCGGACTATGCACGTATGCCGCAGCCAATGCGTATCTTGATGGATTTGCTGCTGCGCACGATGACCGCAATGGTACCCGTATCCTGTCGATCAACTGGGACAACTGGAGTGAGACGGGAATGGCGGTAGACGCGGCTGCCATGAGCAAGATGAAGTCGGAGGGGGCGCGGGAAGTCCAGCTGGGCATCCCGAATGAAGAGGGTGCAAGACTCTTCGATCTGCTGTTGAATCTTCCGATCAGCCAGGCGGCAGTGTCGACGCGAGAGCTGCCGCTACTCATTGCGAAAGTCCGCGCGGCTGCGAAAGCGGAAGCGAGCATCGGTACACCTCTGCAGAACTCGGGAGAGCATGGAATGCATGCCCGGCCGGAGCTCTCGCGTGATTATGCCGCCCCGGAGAATGAGGTGCAGCGAGGCATCACCGAGATATGGCAGGAACTGTTGGCGCTCGAACGGGTCGGTATCCACGACGACTTTTTTGAACTGGGCGGCCATTCATTGATGGGCGCGCAGGTAATAGCACGTATCCGGGAACGATTCGCCGTCAGTCTGCCGCTGCGCATCATCTTTGATTCGCCCACACCTGCGGCGATCGCCGGCCTGGTGGCAGCACGGATGACCCCGGTCGTTCATCACTCGCACAAGGATGCGGAGCGTGTAGAGATTGAGATCTGACGCAGTCGCGGAGCACAGGTGGAGTGCCGGTCCGATCGAAGGTGGCTTTTTTCTGGCAGGAAGGCTTGTGAGGCTCGCTTCTTTCGCTAGCTCTTTCCGAAGATGCTCAAAGCGCGCCGGGGTGACGCGTGTGGATTTATGAGTGCGGAGACCCACAGTGAGTTGCAGAAACTTTCGGACGCCGACTTCCTCGCGTTGGTTGGGCGGCGTGGCCTGCAACTCCGGGTGCTTCACGGAAAACTGCGGATCAGTGCGCCCCCGGGTGCGATCGACGATGAACTAAAGCCCGAACTGATCGCGCGGAAGGCGATGCTGCTGGCCTCCTGCGAGGCCAGCAGTGAGGTGCCGCTGTCGTATGCGCAGGAGAGGCTTTGGCTGCTGGAGCAGTTTCAGCCGGGGAACTTTGCCTATAACATTCCGGAATCAGCCGACATCGGGGCCAGCCTGGATGCCGGCATCCTGCAGCGCGCCATGGATCGGGTCATCGAGCGGCACGAGACCCTTCGTACCGACATCCAGCAGAATGCGCGCGGGACTGCCTATCAACGCGTCCATGCGCAACTGTCCGTACCTTTGCAGGTACTCGACTATACGCACATCGAAGCGTCGGCCAGGGATACCCATCTGCAACAGAGTCTGCGCGCATTGTCTCGGCAGCCGTTCGACCTGCGAACAGCGCCGCTGGTCCGTTTCTACCTGATCAGGATGGCGCCCCAGCGTCATGTTGTGTTCATCAATATCCATCACATCATCGCTGATCGATGGTCGATGAGAATACTGCTCCGTGAATTACTGATTACGTACAACGCCTTCGCCTCCGGCCAGGAACCAATCCTGGCGTCGCTGCCGATTCAATACAGCGAGTTCGCGCGGCGGGAGCGCTGGCTGGCGACTCCCGAACTGCATACGCAGATGGAGTACTGGAAGACCAAGCTGGCAGCTTTGCCGGATCCTTCCCCTCTTCCTTTTCTGTTGCATCCCGCTCTTCTGACGCCTTTTGAAGGCGCCATCCATAGCCTCGCACTCTCTGAAGAAGATACGGAAACCATTCGCGCGCTGGCCCGCGCGCAGAATGCTTCGCCTTACATACTGCTGCTCGCTGCCTACGTGGCTTTGCTGCATCGCTTCACCGGTGCGACGGACATATGCGTCGGATCGCCGGTGTCAAGCCGGACAAGCCTCGACACCGAACCGCTGATCGGATTCTTTGTCAATACGCTCGTGATGCGCTGCCTGGTGGAAGGTGGAATGAGCTTTATTGACCTGTTGCGGAGTGTTCGCGAGACAGTGCTCGACGCCCAGTCGAATAAGGATGTGCCGCTACAGAAGATCCTGCACGAGATGCGCGATGATCCCCGTATTGCGATTGCGCCTTTATTTCAGACCATGATGGGTTTTGACTCGTATGCGGGCGGCATAGCTGCGTCGGACGCCTCCAGCGTGCCGCTCGATCCCGGCTTTGCCAAGTTCGACATGACCCTCCAGATGTACGAGGACAGGCAGCGTATCGGCGGTTATTTCGAATACAGGACAGACCTGTTTACGGCGCAGTCGATTGCCGGTTTCGCCGATGCGTTTGTGCTGCTGCTGCGCGACGCTTCGAAGACACCACAGAAGCACATCTCGGATCTGACGCTTCTTTCCGACGATGAGCGACGTCTCCTGGTCAGGACCTGGAACCAGACAGAGATGGATTTCCCCCGTCACCGGTCCATTCATCAGTTGTTCGAGGCGCAGGTGGATGCGACCCCGGATGAAGTCGCGCTGATTCACGGCAAAGAATGCATCAGCTATCGCGAATTGAATCGCATGGCAAACCAGGTAGCCCGGGGTCTCCTGTCCTGTCGTGAAAAAGCTCTGCCAGGCAGGACGGGAACTAACGGGGAATCGATTGTGGGCGTGCACCTGGAGCGCTCCATTGCCATGATCGCGTCGATGCTCGGCATCCTCAAGGCCGGTTCTGCCTACCTGCCGATGGACCCACTGTATCCACAGGAGCGCCTGCAATTCATGATCGAAGACAGCGGCGCTTCGCTCGTCCTTTCAGAATCGTGGTCGGAAGGTCATGTAGGCAATGGCGTACGCGTGATCCATCCGCCGCGCGCTGAGCCTGACTGCACCGGCTTTGATCGCAATCCGGGCATCACGGTCTCGCCAGATTCTCTGGCCTACGTGATCTACACTTCCGGATCTACTGGACGACCGAAGGGTGTCGGGATTGAACATCACAGCACTGTTTCCTTTTTGACCTGGGGCAAGAACACTTTTACTGTTGACGACCTGCGCGGTACGCTGGCCGCGACATCCATCTGCTTTGATTTGTCTGTCTTCGAGATATTCCTGCCGCTGGTGAGTGGCGGGACGGTGATCCTGGCAAAGGATGTACTGGAACTCGCTACGCTGCCTGCTGCTGCGCAGGTTACCCTGCTGACGACAGTTCCGAGCGCGATTGCTGCGCTGCTTGACCAGAAGCAGATCCCGCCGACGCTGCGCACGATGAACCTGGCGGGCGAGCCGCTCTCTGCGCATCTGGTGGATCGCCTCTACGCCGAGACGGCAGCCACCGCCGTTAATGACCTGTACGGACCGACTGAGACCACCACCTATTCGACGTGGACGAAGCGGCTGCCGCACACCTCGGCGACAATTGGCCGGCCTGTTGCCAATACCCGCCTCTACCTGGTCGACGAGGCGCTTCAACTGGTGCCGAAAGGTATGCCGGGCGAGCTGCTGATTGCCGGGGAGGGTGTGGCACGGGGGTATCTCGGCCGGCCTGATCTGACGGCAGAGAAGTTCGTCAGGCTCGAACATCTGGGAGAACCGGGGAGAGCCTACAGGACAGGCGATCTTTGCAGCTACAACGATGATGGAACACTCGTCTATCTCGGCCGGAGGGACCAGCAGGTAAAGATTCGAGGGTATCGGATCGAGATTGGTGAAGTAGAAGCGGCGCTCAGAAGCCATCCCACGGTTGACGAGGCAGTCGTAGTTGTGCAGAAGGATGCCACGGCAGATGCCACGCTGGTCGCGGCATTGCGCCTGAAGGTGGGGCATGCCTTTGACCTGCAGGGATTAATGGCGCACCAGGCAACCATCCTCCCGGCTTATATGGTGGCGAGACACATCTTTGAAGTAGAGGATTTTCCGCGCACGGCCAACGGCAAGATCGATCGCAGGACTCTCGCGATGCGTCCACTGGACGCGGAGATCGAGCGGATGGTCGCAGCGCCTCGCGACGCACTGGATGCAGAGCTGGTGGCCATATGGCAGGAAGGGTTTCACTTCAACCAGGTGGGGATTGACGATGACTTCTTCCAGATCGGCGGCAGTTCTCTCCTTGCCTTACGCCTGTTTGCAGAGATTGAGGCACGCCTCGGATGCCGCATGATGCTGAGCGTGCTCTTCCAGGCGCCGACCATCCGCAAGCTCGCAGATCATATGCGCAATGACGGACTGATCAAGGAGTGAGTTGTGCGGTGCCCGAATTCTTCGACACATACCCAGCCTTGAGCGACGGCCGGCCGATCAGGCGGCGTATCTGTCCTCAACGCCGAGGCCAACTGCAACGGCCCGCGCCTGTCCTCGATAAACTGCGTCGTACAACAGGTCAATGCCGCCGATCGCCCGGCTGCGAGGTGCAGCTGCTGGACAAGGCGGCCGGGCATCGATTCTGACGAGCCCCGTCAGGTGCTGGCAGGAGTGCAGGCAGTTATGGTCGCACACGAAGCGCTGGCAGATAGTCTGCGCGAAGCCCAGCAGGAACGATTGTTTCCACCGGCGGGAATACGCTGCATTGCCAGTCGGTGAAAGAGATCCGATTTCACCGGCAGACCTTTGGCGACGCTCCTTCCACCCCGCGAACTCTTCTGCACAGGCCATGGACGCTTTCTGTGCCAAATCCGCATAGAGGTGCGCGGCAGAAGTCCGGTCTCGCTCCCGCCCATGGAAGACTACTGTGTTTGAACCACGCTGGATTGTAAGGGTGCAATGGAAGGCTTCAGCTATGGCTGCGGCTAGACGCTCGCTCCACTCCTGGCGGTTTCTGCCGGCGGAGATGCCAGCCTGCTGAGCAGTCACGGTGAGACAGTCGATCTCCTGACTGTCATCCCAGGCACCATCAATCCAAGCGCGATGGCCTGCGGCCTGATCGCCGCCGAGCCGTTCAACCCGATGCTGCAGCAGCAGCAGCCGCGCCTTAGCCGCGAAAGCATCAGCCTCAGCAATGCTGCCGAGTTTACGGGCACTGACTTCGTGACAGATGAGCTTTTCTACTTTTCGCAGTATCGACAACGCTGGCCCCAAATACGACTGAATTCGTCCTATTATAAAGCCGCTCGTAGAGTTTGAAAAGCATCCGCTTTTGAGTGATGAAAGATGCGGCGCTTGGAGAGATCAGACCGGATTGACCTCCATTTCACGCTGGCGGTGTCACTGGTAATAGGGGTAAACCCGACATTGCTGTCATTATGGGCAATCTGGTGAAAACTAAGCGCTCGCCTTTCGTCGACATTCTCTCAGCGGTCGTGTGTAGCTGAGAGGATTTTCAGGAGAATACCCTGTGAACGTCGCTGACCATAATTGGTGCTGTATGCACTCGAAGTGATTGCAACGACCATCCGGAGGGACGGGACAACGTACGCTTTATTGCCCCCATTGCCGCTTGCAAAATGGACCTCTATAGTGTCATTGTCGACGCGCTCGGCCTTGGTGTACCACATATATCCATGGTAATCAGAGTACGGATCACGTGCTGAGCTGACGACTTGCTTTGCCGTGCATTCGGCTATCCAACCTTTCGGCACAATTTGCTTCCCTTCAACCCTGCCTTCATTGAGCACCAACTCGCCTATGGCTGCGAGGTCCCTGGTTGTGATGGACAGATTGCCCTGGCCGGTGACCCGGTTCACGGGCACATGCCGCCAAGTCTCCTGATCGATCCCAAGAGGCCGGAAGAGATTGGAATCAGCGAACCGATCCAGAGGCATATGGCTCGTGTTCTCGACTATGGTCCCCGTCAGGAAAGCATTGATCGATGCATAGTTGTACGTTCTGCCCGCCGGCTCCTTTATGGGAACGGAATAGATGGCCTTAAGCCAATCGGCGGATTTGTCGAGGTTGTCTTCGTCGCCCGCTGTTTTCGGATCGTCATCGTCGGCATCGAGCCCTGAGCGCATGTTCAGGAGGTCTTTGATGGTTATCTTCTCTTTACCGTCGGCAGGTAGACCAGGGAGGTATAGAGCGATGGAATCATTGACGCTATGGACTAGCCCGCGTTGGATAGCTATCCCCATGAGCAAGGCCGTAATACTTTTCGTGGCTGATCGGATGTCGTGCAAGGTCGAAGCCGTATCGCCATTGAAGTAGCGCTCGCTCACCAAGTGCCCATCTCGCAAGATGACGATGCCTTTGAGGTCTTTATGCTGGTCCTCCGTAATCTCGGCATAAAGAGCTTCGACCGTAGAAGTCTCGACCCCATCGTTTCCAGCCTTCGATGATGACCAAACAATTCCCCTTGGTTGGTTTGTGTCTCCACCCCGAACGACCTGAGAGAGCGCAGCGGACTTGGCGAGCATGGCAGAAGTGAGGAGCGAGACTATGAATCGCATGGATAAAGGGCCTCAGTTGGGTTGGATCGGTTCATGCCGCAGGTGTGAGAAGGCGGTAGAGCGTGGCGGGTTGAACGCTGAAGGTAAGTGCGACTTCGCGAAGGGATTTCCCCTCCTTAAATAATCTTTCTGCGAGCTTTCTCTGGTCATCATTCATTTGTCTTGGCCGTCCGAGTTCTCCATGAAGAACGCTTCCGCGATCGGCGTCGTGACCATGGAGAGGAGAGCGGGTCAGGGCCATATCTGCAGTTTACGAGAGACTGTCGTTCCTTCTGAACTGACCCCGCTGTTGTTGGCACCAGAACTATTGCTCAGCTGCGTTCTGCGCGTCTGCCGCGAGCGACCCCGATGGATCATTCTGGATCTGATCATTGAACTGTTTCAGGAGCACGCCGGCGCGCTTGAACTCGTCCGTGGCCTGCTGCTTCCGGCCAAGACGTGTGAGCACCTGCGCCCGCAGATAATGCACACTGGCACTGTTCGGAGCAAGAGCAGCAGCGTGATCGACGGCTGCAAGAGCTTCGGTGAAGCGGGAAGAGGTGCGATAGAGCTTTGCCAGGTTGAAATAGGAATTGGCCAGTCTGGGGTCTCGACTTACCGCAGCCAGGAAGTCCTGTTCTGCCTCCGCAGGTTCAGCGAGCTGTGTATGAACAATGCCGAGATCTTCGTAGTCGTATGCGAGATCAGCTTCAAGTTCTATGTCTTTCGAAAACTCTTTCTCGGCCATACTATAGTCGTGTTGCTGCAGATATGCCCGACCGAGAAAGTAGTGCACCATGGGCAGGCTGGACTGGGCATCGCGGGCTGCTTTAAATTCAGATAAAGCTTTGGCTGTCTCATCTTCAGCCAGCCATGCTTTGCCAACATAGAGGTGAAAGGCCGGCGCATCCTTACCCACGATAAGCATCTGATCGAACGCCTGCTTCTGGAGTAGCGCATTCGATGACTTGCTCGCGGCGATACTGAGCACGTAGAGATAATTCAGGTTAGTCGATTCACTTTGCCAGAGTGGTTCGAGCGTTTCGACGGTGGACTTGTACTGGCCAGTAAAGAAGTAACACAGGCCAAGAAGATAGCGGGCCTGCAGTGAAGCAGGAGTCTCTGCAAGCACCTGCGCGAACGGTTCGATCGCTGCGTTGAAATCATTCTGTCGATAATACGCAAGACCGATATTCAACAAGATCCCGCTCTGCGAAGGCGAGAGAAGGTGCGCAGTCTTTAGTTCTTTCACTGCATCATTCCAGCGCTTCTGTCGTATATAGGTGACGCCCAGGTTGGTGTGCGCAGCGCTTGATTTGGGATCGAGTCGGATGACCTGCCTGAAACGTTCTTCCGCAGTTTTGAAGTCTCTGCTTTGTAACGCGGCTGTGCCTTGCTGAAAGAGGACGGCTGGATCGACTCCATTGCCGTGTGCGATCTGTCCGTTGATCGCGGCAGCTGAGAACGCGATGGCCACGCATGCCAACGCAAAGGTCGCCACATTTCGCGCACGCAGAATAGGGAAAGACGCCACCAGCAGCAACCTAAAGAACCTCGGATAACTCACTATGGTCTCCCTGGATGACAGCAGTGTATTCCGAGTGCCATGATGTGTGGTCGGAGTATCTGCCAAGAACTAAACGGCAGCTTTCCAGCTAGAGTTATGGCGCTCAATTTCCCTTGACTTGTTGAATCGATTCAATATAGTTGGGACACTCGCATGAGAGGTACTGCTCCAAGCCCCACTCGGACGTGCTGGGTAGATCTGTTGCACATGCGCAGGGAGGCAAGACGCTCATGCATCTTTCAGATCATCGCCATGCAATGGTTATAGGCCATACGTCCATCGTCAAACGCCCCATAAGCCAGATGGCGAAGTTCTTCAGGCGGCTGAGCGGACTACTGCTCTGCATATCGTTCCTGCTGCCTGGCGCGTTGTTTGCTCAGCAATCCAGTTCGATCAATGGTCTTATCAGCGACGGAAGCGGCAGCGCTATAGCGAATGCGCAAGTTACGCTCACGAACGCGGGGCAGGGAACAGTCTTCAGTGCGATCACGAATAGTACCGGTGAGTATTCGATCCCGGCACTGCAGGCAGGAACATACAACCTGCTCGTCACGGCCGCCGGCTTCGAGAAATACGAAGCCACGGGCATCGTGCTGCGGGTATCTCGGACGGAAAAAGTCGACGCAAAGCTGACAGTTGGCGCAGTAACTTCAAAGGTCGAAGTAAATGGCACGGCGATGGGCGCAGTGCAGACAGAATCGCCTGAGATATCCTTCACCATCACCGGCAAACAGATTACGCAGTTAGTTCTAAATGGGAGAAACTTCAGCCAACTGGTAACACTTTCACCAGGTGTGATTAACCAGACCGGCCAGGACGAAGGCGAAACCGGCGTAGCAGGAAGCGTAGCCTACAGCATTAATGGCGGCCGCACCGAGTATAACAACTGGGAGCTTGACGGCTCGAGCCTGATGGATAATGGCAGTAACAGTACGCTCAACGTTTATCCAAACGTGGATGCCATTGCGGAAACTGAAGTGCTTACTTCGAATTACGGCGCGCAATATGGACGCAATGCTTCCGGCACCGTTCAGGCACAAACCAAGGCAGGCACTGAACGTCTGCACGGAGATGTCTTCGAATTCCTCCGTAATAACGTCTTCAACGCGCGAAACTATTTCGAAACATCTGTCCCTGAATACAAGAAGCATGACTATGGCTTTACCGTCGGCGGCCCGGTTTATATCCCCAAGATCTATACACCTGGCCAAAGAAAGACTTTCTTTTTCTATTCGCAGGAGTGGCGACACGAACTTGTGCCTGGTACTGTTTACAACCAGCAGGTGCCCTCGGCTGCTGAACGAACCGGGAACTTCTCCGACCGCTGTCCTGGATCTGGCTGTCCAACGGATCCGACGACCGGCCAGCCATACCCGAACAACCAGGTTCCTGTAGATCCGAATGCGCAGATACTGCTTGCGCTCATTCCGGCAGCGAACACTGGTAGCGGAGTTTCCTCGTATTACCAGGCCTCGCCCGCGCAACTTACAACGAACAGAGAAGAGCTGTTTCGCATCGACCAGCAGATCAACGACAAACTTCGCGGCTTCTATCGTTTCATCTATGACTCCTGGGCTACGCAGAGCTCGTCGCCGACTTTCCAGACAAATTCCTTTCCGACAGTGCAGAACAGCTTCGTTGGTCCGGGTGTCGATATGGTCCTTAACCTCACCTATGCCGCTTCACCGTCGCTGGTGAACGAGTTTGTAGCGGACTACACGACCGACCACATCACTCTCAAGAACATCAGCCCAGAGGTTGACCGTGGCAGTTTCGCAGGCGGGGGCTTCTTCAATAATGGGTTCGGCGGCGTTCTTCCTTCTCTTTCGATCGTGGATAACTCCTACGGCGGCGCAATAACGGTTAATACCGGCTATTTCCCCTGGCAGAATTCGAATCCGACCTATAGCTATCGAGATGAGTTGACCAAGACACTTAAAAGTCACACGCTTATTTTTGGCGCCAGCATGATCGCTGCCCAGAAGAATGAGCCGAGCACCGGCAATAATCAGGGGACCTTCACCTTCAGTACTTCGTCGGCGATCACGACGAACAACGGTTTCGCGGATTTCCTCGCCGGACGGGTCGCACAATTCTCACAAACTTCGGCACAACCGAAATACTACAATCGCTACAAAATCGTGGAGCCCTACATCCAGGACAACTGGCGTGTAAACGAGAAGCTGACGCTGAATGCGGGTCTGCGACTGAGTCTTTTCGGTACATATGAGGACATCAGTGATCAATCCGGAAATTTCGAACCGGCTGCATGGAATGCAGCGAATGCTCCGCAGATTGATGTTACCGGGGCATTCACAGGGCAGGCCGGAGCACTCATCCCAAATTCCGGCAACATCTTCAATGGCATCGTAAGTTGCGGTCTGCATGGCACCTATCCAGGATGCATGACGGGCCACTTATTCAATCCCGCTCCGCGAGTGGGATTTGCCTATGATATTTTTGGCAACGGAAAAGTGTCGGTGCGCGGCGGCTACGGTATCTTCTTCGAGCACACGAATGGCAATGAGAGTAACTCGGAGGTGCTCGAAGGTTCGGCACCTGTGGTGCAGACCCCGAATAAGTACAATTTTATCGGCTATTCGAATGTAGGCGGTTCTGGTATTCAGTTTCCCCTGAGTGTGGATGCAATTCCGACACACGCCGTGTGGCCTTACGTGCAGCAATATAACCTGGCGGTGCAGGGCGAATTACCAAGCCATACAGTAGTGCAGGTCGCCTATGTGGGCAGTGTAGGGCGGCATCTCCCAATACGGCACGAGATCAATCAGCTTCAACCTGTTGCGCCCTCAGCAAATCCTTACGGACCGGGACAACCTATTTCCGGAAATGACTGCAATACGTCTGCTACCGCCAACCCGACGGCTAACGGCCGCACGATTTCGGCTGATGTAGCGAACCATATCCAGATCGCCTGCGGTAACAGTGCTGATCCCTATCGACCCTACATTGGCCTCGCCGGTATAGATAACATTAATAACCTTGGACAGTCGGAATACAGTGCTTTGCAGGTGGGCGTGAGCCGCTATTTCGGAAAGCTGAACGGAAGCCTTGCTTATACGTATGGTCATTCGATCGACGATGGCTCTGATGGTGCGACAACTGAGATCGTGAATGGGTTCAATCCTCAGGGCAGCCTGGCAAGTTCAAACTTTGATGAGCGCCATGTACTGGAAGTCAGCCTGGTATATGACCTTCCGATCTTTATGCAGCCTGGCTTGCTACACTCAGTGCTCGGCGGATGGCAGGTTTCCGATCTGACCAGTTATCAAACAGGGACACCGTTCAGCTTGAATAATAATGCTTCCAACGCTGATAACGCTGGCACCGGCAATTCTGTGACGACGGTGCAGTCTTATCCTGATGTTATTGGTCCGGTACATGGAGCCGTAGCCGTCCGTCATCCAACCGGGCAGCCCGGGCCTCGACTGTATAACAGCGATGCTTATGCCGCTCCGCAGGGCCTGACTTATGGAGATGCGGGTAGGAACAGCTTAAATCTGCCAACACATACAGACTACGACATGGGATTGTTCAAAAATTTCACGGTGCATGAAGATATGCATTTCGAACTTCGTGCGGAGGCCTTCAACATCTTCAACCATACCCAATGGAGCGCAATCAATAACTCAGCCTGCTATGGTTCAGCTCTTTGCTCAGACAATGCTTTCCTGACTGCGGCTGCTGCACATAACGCGCGGATCCTGCAATTCGCAGGTAAGTTCGTCTTCTAGTACTTCCGATAGACCGATGACGGCTATAGAAGTTGAAGCGATTGGTGGATCAGGTGTTTCGTGTCCAGCACAGGATCCACTCTCGAGTCTGATTCCATCGAGTAATAACCACGATAGCCGGCTGCCTTCGCAATCCCGAAAAGTTCGCTTAAGGAGACGGTGCGTCGCTGACCCTGCACATCCTCAGCATCTTTAACGTGAGCAATATTCCAGGCGTACTTGAACATCGCCTTAACACCCGATGCGTTGAAAGCCTCATCACCACCCATAAGTCCGTTTCCGAAGTCAGGCAGTGCTCTTAGATAGCTCGTGTCGGCTCGCTGAATCACTTGAAGAACACGACTGGCCGAGTCTAGTACGGGATCATCATTTTCAAGATTGATGACAATGCCCTGCGATTTCGCATAGTTGACACTTGGCATGAGAGCAGTCGCGGCCCTTGCGAGGTCTGACGTGTCGGTGCATTTGGGAATCCAGACGCGAATACCTGGCGATCGCAGTATCCTGGCAATGTCTATCCACTTGCGATAAGTTGCGTTGCCACTGCCTCGCGTTGCGAGGTCAGGACTGCAAAGATCAACTGTCGCGTCGACCGGTATGTTCGCGACGAAAACTCCGGCGTCATCGAGTTCATTGCGAAGTTGGAGTGTGTCCTTGTGGCTGGTAGAGGGGAAGTGTGCGTGTAGTGGTTCTATGCCACTAACGCCAAACTCTTTCGTCACAAAGCGGCCAAATGCCGCGAGGTTCATGCCTGGCTTTGTTGTATCCCGCTGATCGTTTTCTGGTGCAAGCAGGAATCGTCTAAAAGGATAAGTCGCGACCGCGAGGCGCTTGCGCGGATCCGCTGGAAAACTAAAAGAAGGCTGAGGGGAGCCTGCTTCTGCCCCGGCAGTGACTACGGCAGCCGTTGTTCCAATGATGAAGGATCGCCTGGTGAAGTTCGTCATGATTGTATTGGTGCTCCAGAGGCCAGGTCGCCCGTCTTGAACTTGTCGACGATGTATTCTGAGGTCCTTAATGAGAACGCCAGGATAGAGAGCGTAGTTGTCTT
Organism: Acidobacteriaceae bacterium; assembly: GCA_963692885.1. Lineage (GTDB taxonomy): Bacteria > Acidobacteriota > Terriglobia > Terriglobales > Acidobacteriaceae. Next base: position 2,179,867 of record OY843586.1, on the reverse strand, counting down.
ATCTGTGCAGTTAAGAAATACACTTGCATCGCAGGCATAGAGATTCGGAACATCATGACTTTGACCAAAGCGGTTGGTAACGAAATGTGCGGGATCATTGCCCATCCTGCAAGTGCCTGTTTCGTGCAAACTCCAGCCAGGGGACTGAGGCTCGCTGTGACCCTGGTAGACCGCCCCCATTGCTGAAAACAGTGCCTTGCAAACTTCCGTCGAGTGGTTCCACATCTTCAGAGTGTTGTCGTCCCACTGAAAAGACACGCGTACCTGCGGAATGCCGAAGACATCTTTCTTGACGGGATCAATGTCCACATAGTTGTGATCGGAACGTTGGGATGGGGCCTGGACTGTTAAGCTCACCGGCGTTGGATAGCGGCGCTTGATCTCAGATCTGTAGCTCGCGCCATATCCTTCAATATCATCATAGAAGCCGGGAAAGATATCGCAGCCACCACCTGGATAGAAGGAGTAGCCCCGGATAAACTTCTCTTCGCGTGGATTCTGCAGGTTCTGCCATCGAGGGAGCCACGCAACGGTGCCGGCGGTCACATTGTCTGGAAAACTGGGCTGCCCGAGCAATTGAGGCATGTAACCATAACCCGACGTTCCATACAGGTGGTCACATAGATTCTTTCCCAGCTGTCCGCTGAAGTTGGCAATGCCGGCGGGCCAGTGCCGCGACCGGGAATTGAGCATGATCTGAGCCGTAGTGATACACGAAGCCGCGACGACAATGACCTTTGCATACACTTCTAATTCACGGCGTGACTCGCGCTCGACATAGGCAACGCCTTTTGCCCGTCCATCTTCGTCTACCAGAATCTCACGTGCAATTGCATTGGTACGCAAATCAAGATTTCCTGTTGCCTGTGCGAGCGGCAACAGGAAATACGGCGAAGAGAAAAATGCTCCTACATCGCATCCCTCGGTGCAGTTACCGCAGTAATGGCAGGGCGGGTGGCCGTTGTGTGCCTGCGTAAGTTGCGCCATGCGGTCGGGCAGGTAAGGTATATCCAGCTTTTGGGCACCAGCTTGAAGGATGTAGTCCATACAGCGGAATCGCATTGGCGGCAGATAACTACCATCCGGATTGGATGGTCTGTTCTGGATAGTACTTGCAACACCAATGAACTCTTCGACGCGTTTGTAGTAGGGTGCGATCTCCTCGTACGAGATGGGCCAGTCTACATCGTAGCCATCTCTGGAAGCAGCCTTGAAATCGATCTGAGACATTCTTGCTGCGGAGCGTCCCCAGAAATTGGTCTTACCTCCAACCGCATTCGAGCGTGGCCAGGTCCAGTGTGTCCCTTCAGTTGTCGTATAAGCGATCTCGTGTTCCCACGCGTCCGAGGCGACGTATTCGCTATCCATGTAGCCAAGGCTTTGTGCTTGCTGCTGGGGCGACCCAAAGCCGCGAAACTTCATATCGTACGGCAGCTTGTGTTCCCGAAAATCTTTCGCTGGCTCGAGCTGCAGGCCGGCATTCAACGCGCATACTTTCAGACCGGCCTCGCACAGAGTCTTGATCGCCATGCCGCCGCCTGCACCAGTTCCAATGACGATGACGTCATATGTGTTCAAGTATTTGCCTCCATTACAGACCAGAGTGCTCAGGATTGTCGGGATGGGTGCAGCCCGGAGAGGTTGAATAGAAAGTAAGGCCTGGAAAGTCCAGTGACTCCAGACCTTCCCTGGTAGTGTAAAAACCCATGACAGTGTAGCGGCGCATGAGTATGAAAAATTGTTGGCCGGGCGCTTCACTTTTGCGGTGATACTTTGCGTAAGCGAGTCGGTTCAGAATCGCATGTTGCTGCTCGGCAGACAGGCTGATAAATGAAGAAGCAGGTGCTGCAGCCTGGTCGAGCCATCGCAGCCCGTCACGAAAACGCGGCTGCAATGCGGGCTCACTGAAAACTGTGAAATCGATAAACTCTGCAACACCTACATCTCTTGCCCCTGGTTGACGTACTGATCGAGCGTTCGTTGTCTTAGAGGCTGCACTGACACTTACAGCCGGCAGTATCAGCTCAGACAACTCATCTACCGTCCTGTACTCCGATGGAGTAAAGAAATGAGGAGTGTAGACAGGACGAACAAGAGGTTTTATGGCTGAATCCTGTTCGTGGTGAGCCATGCTCTCTGCATGAGCAAAGTTCCACCTCGCAAAGCCACCAAAGGTGCTTGCCGCGGCTGCGATAGTCATAGCTTGTATCAACTCGCGTCGACTTGGTCCCTGTCCCGCCACATACCCTCCATTGCGCCTGCGCCAGCGCGCTATCTACTTGTGCAGTTTGCGATCTGGTGAGTCATCTATTTCGCCTGCCAAGCCATTCGTCGATTGGCCGTCCTGCTGTTGGCGTAAAAGGGAAGGTCACTTTGTGGCCCAGTCCGGCAGAGGCATATGCGGCGTAGATAGCTTCGAGAACTATCCTGCCATCTTCGCCGGTCGCCTGCGGAGCTTCTATTCCACGGATTGCGCGGGCAAAATGACGCATCTCCTGCGGAAAACCATAGTTCCAAAGCTCCTCAAACACCGGGTATGTCCAGCCCTTGGTCGTGGGTGCTTTCTCAGCAGCGTAGGCGAAACCGTAATCGCTATAGGTCGGCAGGGCATTCCCCATATGGAGGTTGGCAATCGTGAGGCCGCCCTCACCATACACCTCTAACCTGTCATCCATGCCGCCTTTACGCGTCCAGCTGTTTTCGATAATGCTGAAGGCATTGCCGTCGAATTCGATCACCGTCACTGCTTCGTCATCCGCCAGTGTCTTATCCGTATGAACATACGTGCCGAGATGCGAATAGGCGCTCACAAACTTCGGCCGGTTTAGAAACCAGTATGCAAATGCAATTCCATGGCATCCCAGGTCAAGCAGCGCACCCCCACCGGAACGGGTCACGTCCCAGAACCATTCCGAATGCGGACCGGAGTGCTTTTCGCTTTGTTTGATAAGGTGAACTTTTCCGAAAGCTCCACTGTCCGCCATTTCTTTTGCCTTGACGTACTTCGGCGTAAAGAAAAGTTCCTCAGCATACAACAGCAGGACGCCGTTCCTGCGGCATTCCTCAATCATCTGGTCGGCTTCATCGAGCGTGACGCAGAGTGGTTTTTCGCAGATGACGTGTTTACCTGCGCGAGCCAGGGCCAAGGTCATTTCACAGTGCAGTGCATTCGGTGATGTGATGGTGACCGCTTCAATCTCTGGATCACTGCACAGATCGCGATAGTCCCGATACACGCGAGGAATGCGGTACTGCGCGGCTAATGCTTCAGCATTGCCGATGGTGGGCGAGGCGACGGCAACGACGGTCATTGCGTCCTCGACCATCGCAATCGATGCAGCGTGGCAGTTGGCCTGGAACTGGGAACCGATGATGCCCACTTTAACTGGCGGTTGTCTCATTTAGTTTTCTTTGTAGAGGCTGTAGGCAGATTTTCGCGGCTTGTATGCATTGCCTGGAGAGTTGGGAAAGTTGCAAGCTCGTCCTTGCTTCGTATGGTCCGATCTTGCGTATCCGGTAGAGGCTGGATGTGGTGCAACTTAACATGGCCGGTAGTCGTTTGTCAGTGGCAATTTGAAGCGCGCAAGGTTGACACTGGCTAGGTGGTATGGAATATTTCAGAGACACCCGCAGTCGTTTGCCGCTCAGTAGAGGAGTCGCTGTCGTCGCGTCCGAAAATGGCAGGCACCCGCTCGAAGCTGAAACATGTAGGTGCTGAATGCCGGTGTTTCGGAAGGAAGTACATGCGAAAAAAGCTTCTCTATTGCGCGATTCTCTCGACAACTTTCCTGACAGGGCGTTTCGCAGGCGCACAGGAAGGTGCCGCAGCCAGCCATGCTGCTGCCGGCGAACATCTTTTCAAGCAGAACTGCTCCGCATGCCATTCAACAGAACCTGACAAAAAGATTGTTGGACCGAGCCTGCACGCAGAGATGAAGGGCGCTGCTCCCAAGAAAACTCCGGCACAGGTGAAGACCATCATTATGAATGGCAATGCAACAATGCCCGCGTTCAAGACGCTGTTGATGCCGGCAGACATCGAGAACCTGATCGCTTATCTTAAAACTCAATAGCGGCTCACGCGTTCGCTAATGATCGGCATCCCCCGAATGTAATTGGACGCTGATCGTTCCAACATGGATAATCCGGACTACATGCCGAATACTGGAAAGTAGAGGCGAATGGCCGGTCGCAAATCAAAATCGAAGCACGTAACAATTCTGGATGTAGCCCGCGCCTGCGGGTTCTCCACGTCAACTGTTTCGATCGTACTGAACGAGGCGCCTCTGTCCCGCTACGTCGCCGCTAGTACCAAGCTACTGGTGAGGAAGACGGCGGAAGAAATGGGATACCACCCGGACGCATCGGCGCGCTCGCTGAGAAGCCGCCGCAGCCAGACCATCGGTGTTATCCACTTTGACCTTTCGGATCCCTTCTGCACATTGATCCTGCGCGGCATTCAGGAAGCTCTCGATCCCACACCCTACCTGCCGGTGATCATGGATGCCCGTAACGAGAGGAAGCAATTCGAAGGCTACCTCAACATGCTGGTTCAACGGCGTGTCGAAGGGGTGATCGTGGTAGCCAACTGGCTATTTGAAGACGGAGGATTGCTGGTCGATCTGTCAAAGATAAGAGTACCGATTGTCGTAGTCGGCAGAGATCTCACCAAGAATAAGATCAGCTCCGTCATCGTTGATAATGAAGCAGGCGGATACGCGGCAATGGAGCATCTCTACACGCTCGGTCATCGGAAGATCGCGATCATTCGCGGGCCTGAGAAGTTGAACGATAGTATCCGGCGATGCGAAGGCATGGCGCGCTTCGCACATGAACATGGTTTCACTCTTGAGCCGAATGCGGTTGTGGAGCTGCCCGCATCCCTCGATCCAGCGTCAGGTTTCGCGGGCGGCATACGGCTCACGCAGCACCTGCTCGATTCAAAACTTGAGTTCACAGCCATTGCTGCGTTCGATGATCTGACCGCACTGGGAGTAATTCGAAGCCTGACTTCCTCTGGCCGTCGCGTGCCCGAGGATTGCTCAGTCATCGGGTTCGACGATATTCCTTCAGCGGCCTTCATGACGCCGGGGATCACCACGGTCCGTCAGCCAATGGAAGAGATGGGTAGGCTCGGAGCCGAGTATGTGCTGCGCGCTCTGCAGACAAATGATACCGCGGAGCCAATGACGACAATGATGCAATTACTGGCCCCGTCTCTTATTATCCGCGCTTCCACCTCGAAGCCGGATATCCCAAAGTGATCGATGGTATAAGCCACCAGACCTTTCTGTTTTGGCTGACAGACAGCGAGAGTAAACCATCGGTCTGGGGGGATCCGACGCATCCAAGACGCTGTACTGACTACGCGTCGGATGCTCAAAATCAATCAATGGTCTAAATGGTCAAGCTCTATGGGAAAGCTAATCGTCTTACTCGGTATATTGCCGGTAACTGCGTTGTGCCTGGCGCAGTCGTCTGACAACGTCAGCCCTTCAGTCGCGCCTGACAATTCAAAAACATTCACCAACCCGCTTCTGCCGTCAGGCGCGGACCCTTCCGTTGTGCAGCGCGATGGCTTTTACTACTACATGCAGACCACCGGTAACAATCTCACGATCTGGAAGACGCGCGACATTACCGCGCTCAACCTGGCCGAGAAAAAGATCGTTTGGACACCGCCCTCGACGGGGCCCTATGCAAAGGAGATCTGGGCTCCGGAACTGCATTTTGTCAGTGGTAAGTGGTATATCTACTTCGCTGCGGACGCCGGCACAAATGAGACTCATCGTTTATGGGTGCTTGAAAATCCCGCTGCAGATCCTACGGAAGGCACCTGGTCTATGAAGGGTAAATTGACAGATCCTTCCGATACCTGGGCAATCGATCCGTCGGAGTTTGAAGTGGCTGGCAAGGACTACGTAATCTGGTCCGGATGGGCAGCCGGCGCGAATGGTGTCCAGCACATTTACATCGCCCGCTTGAAGAATCCCTGGACGATGGATGGCACGCGTACTTTGATCTCTACGCCTGAATACCCGTGGGAGAAGGTAGGCGACCTGAGCAACGGAGACCATGGCACAATTGCTGTGCCGCACGTCGACGTGAATGAAGGTCCGGAGATCCTGCAGCACGGCGACAAAGTATTCCTGGTTTATTCAGCCAGTGGCTGCTGGACGAACTATTATGAACTCGGCATGCTGTCCGCCTCTACTACGAGCAACCTGCTCGATCCAAGATCCTGGACAAAGTCTTCCGAGCCTGTTTTTGTGGAGTCACCGGAAGCCAGTGTCTTTGGGCCCGGGCATAATACGTTCTTCAAGTCGCCGGATGGAAAACAGGACTGGATCTTGTACCACGCTAACTCTGCAGCAGGGCAGGGCTGCAGCGAAGAGCGATCCCCGAGAGCCCAGATGTTTACTTGGCGACCCGATGGCAGTCCGGACTTCGGCGGGCCTGCGCCCACATCTCAGCCGTTAGTCAAACCTTCCGGAACGCGGTAGCAAGTGCGTTTGATTTGACATTATCAAATCTCAGGAATGGTACGCGTTGCAGGGCGCCCGCGATTGTCTCGCGGTTTTGAGTACTGTCTATCGCAGTATTGAATTGCCGGTACTGCTCAATTGCTGAGCCTGATTGAAGAAAGCCGCTGGTGAAGGTGAGTCTTTCAACTCCGTATTCGTGAAATCATAAGCGGCATTTTCCTGGGCGTGGAATCTCAACTATTCGGTGGACTCATTCGTCTGTCTAAAAGTTGACAGTCCCTGTTACGCTGCAATAACTTGGCAGACGGATACAGCGCCTGTTATCAGCGTCGATTAGAACTCGTAACCCTCTTAGGAAATAGAAGCGGTTACTTCACAAACTAAGTGTTGGTAGTTCGCGATTCCTTTGGAGGCAGTGTGAGTTTCATTCGGCCATTTTCGAGAAGTCTTGTAATCCTTTGCATTTTAGTGATGTCAGCAGCAGGCGTACTGGCGCAGAGTGTGCGTGGAACCATCGCCGGGAGTGTCACGGATTCGTCCGGCGCGGTGATTGTAGGCGCTAGCATTACTGCTACGAATACTGGAACCGGTGCAACAACCACGACTCAATCGACCTCTGCCGGCAGTTACCGCTTTCCGTCGATCGCACTCGGCACGTACACGCTTACCGTCACCGCGCAGGGTTTCACGTCTTCCACCATCAGCAACGTTCTGGTGCAGATCCAGAGTGTCGCGACAGAAGACATCAAATTACAAGCGGGCGCAGCAGCGCAGACGGTAACTGTGAATGGCGGCGCTCAACAACTGCAGACCGAATCGTCCGACCTCGGCGGCGTCATCTCCTCCAAGCAGATTACAGACTTACCATTAGCACTCGGCGGTGTCGGAGCGTTGCGCTCGCCCGAAGCATTTGTATTCCTGCTTCCGGGTAGCGTCGGGCCTGGTTCGGCGAACAACACAGACAGCGGTGTATTCCTGGCGAAAACAGCAGGTGGTCAGGAGTATGGCAACGAAGTATTACTCGACGGTGCGAGTCAGCAGCGGAGTGAGAATGGCTCATCGTTTGACGAGGAAGGCCCATCCGTCGAGGCCTTGCAGGAGTTCAAAGTTACAACCGCCACCCCCTCCGCCGAGTATGGGCGCAGCACGGGCGGCATTGAAAACTTCGTCACTAAATCCGGAACAAACACCTATCACGGCACCGTGTATGACATCTTCAAAAATAATGCGCTGGATGCGAACACATGGTTCAACAATGGCTACCTGGCGACGAAATGCACGGGCGCCGGAGATACGCCAGCATGCCGATCAGAGTACACGCGACCTACTGACAAAAAGAATGATTTCGGTGGCACCCTGGGCGGCCCGGTTCGCATTCCACATCTCTACAATGGAACGGATAAACTGTTCTTCTTCTTCTCGTGGGAGCAGATACGGTTCAATACCGGCGGCACTGTCACCAGCAGCGTTCCCACCCTCGCCGAGCGCGGCGGAGACTTTTCTGCGCTCCTGATAAAAGGAAATCCGCAGGGTGTGAATCCCTGCGATGGTACAACCATGTACCAGGGTGAGATCTTCGATCCCAGTACACAGAAGACTGTGGATGGGGTGCCCTGCCGGACAGCCTTCCTGAACAACTCCATTCCGACTGCCAGGTTCAGTACTGCCGCAAAGAACCTGTTGAACTACTACCCGCTGCCCACCAATAACTCGCAGTTCAATAACTATTCGCTAAGCTCGACCCAGCCGATCAATGATACGACCGAGACCATCCGGATAGATTACAACGCATCGTCGCGGAATAAGTTCTACGGCTCCTATAGCTCACGCGAGAATAACCTGGTCACCGGGGGCCCAAATGTACTGCCCGCGGACGTTGATCCGAATACGTGGAAGCAGGATTTTACGACTCACTTCGGACGTTTTGGTTGGGATTTCATTCTTACGCCCAACCTGTTGAATCATGTGAACCTTGGCTACAACCGCAGCAATAGTATTAACTTCCATCAATCCATCTTTACCGGCAATAACTGGAATGATCTGGTTGGCATAGGCAATGCTCCCACCTCCAAGAATTTTCCGGAAATCACTACTGGAAGTTCGTTCCCCAACCTGGGCAATGGCGGCCAGAATGACGACAATATAGATAATGGCTGGCGGTTTAATGAAGACGTCTCTTGGCAGAAGGGGCGGAACAGCTTCAAATTTGGTGCCGACTACAGGCTTCAGCAATTTTCTCCGCTGAACTTTCCGACAGCAGAGTTGAACTTCGCAACAAATCAGACAGCCGGCACGAACCAGTCGGGCGTTGAGTCAAATACCGGCAATGGCTTCGCGAGTGAATTACTCGGAACAGCATCTGGCGGCAATTTTGGCGCCGGCCTGGTCTCACGCCAGCCACGCTGGACGCAATATTACCTTGCCTTGTTCGCACAGGACGACCTGAAGGTTTCCTCCAACCTGACTTTGAACCTGGGCGTGCAGTGGAGTCTTGACACCCCGCGACACGAGGCGCATGACAACACATCGAACTTCAGCCCGACTGCGATCGACCCCGAATATGGCGTCCCCGGCGCCCTTGAATTTGGCACCACCTGTAAGTGCAATGCCGCATGGGCAGACGCCTACTTCAAGGATTTCTCGCCGCGCGTTGGCTTTGCTTATACTCTGCCGAATACGAATGGCAAGACAGTACTACGCGGAGGTGGCGCGGTATTCTTCGGTCCCCAGCAATACTCTGACTTTGGCGGCAGTATGAATCAAGGCTACAAAGTAGCACCGACCTTCCCGAGTAAAGATGGCTTCTCGCCTGCATTCCAGGTGGATTCGGGCTACCCGGCTTATTCCCAACCACCAGACCTTGACCCGGGCTTCTTCAACGGCCAGGCTGTTACCGGCTCTTACATCACAAAGAAGGATGGGAAACCCGCCGCTATCTCTGAATGGGATCTGCAGATGCAGCAACAGATTTCAAACAACCTGATTCTTACCATCGGCTATCTCGGAAATAAGGCGCAGAACCTGCGCTCCAATGTGCAGAACCTTAATAACATCTCGCAAAACTACTTTGCTCTTGGCGATAAGCTTTCCCAACCGCTGGTTGGAAATACAGCCGGCGTGCAGGCACCATTTGCCGGCTACACAACATTGTGGGGTACCGGTGTCCAGGTTCAGCAGGCCCTTCGGCCCTTCCCGCAGTATGACTACATCGATTCGGGATGCTGTCTGCAGAACGTCGGTATGTCCAGCTATGAGGCGCTACTGGCTTCGCTCGAACGCCGGTTTCAGAACGGCCTGCAATTCCAGATCTCTTACACATGGTCCAAGACACTTACGGACGCTGACAGCCTGCTGCCGAATAACGGCAACAGTGTGATCCAGGTGCAGAATGTAAACAACCTCCACCAGGAGAAAGCAGTCAGTACGCAGGACATTCCGCAGAATTTTGTCGCGAGCGAGTTATACGAACTGCCTTTTGGAAAAGGTAAGCCATTCTTGAATCACGGCTTTGTGAACTATGCAGTAGGCGGCTGGCAGCTGGGTGGCGTGCAGCGTTATCTCTCCGGTCAGCCCGTTTCATTCGGCGCGTCAAGCGGCATTCCGGGTTTTGAGAATTCCATCCGTTTCAACCGGAATGGCTCTGTTCCTTATGAAAGCCCGGTCGCCAGGAACGGCAAGATCAATCCATTCAACATTCCAACCTATGGCGCGGACCCGACAATCAACACGCTCTTTAACCTGCCCGCCGATCGAGCAGCGGCAATCAATCAGTCGCAGAATGCTGCGTTCATTGATCAGAACCTTGAAGCAAACCGCAATGGCGGTGCGTTCTCGTTCGGCAATGTACCGCGTGTTGAAAATCAATATCGGCTGAACAAGTACCTGCACGAAGATATCAGCCTGATCAAGAATACGCCGATCAGGCAGAATCTCACCTTTCAGTTTGAAGTTGAAGCGTTGAATGTATTCAACCGTCACGCTTTCAGTATTCCGGATGCCAATCCTGACGACGAGCTCTTCGGAGTCCCGACGGGGACATTGGACAATCCAAGACAATTACAGCTCACGGGACGAATTAACTTCTAACCCGAGATGGATACCTAAGTTGGGAAGCTCTTACTGGCAAAGGTCCTGTCGGCGCGCACAGCGGATTCGAATCCAACCAGGATTCATCAACTGATATGTTGGGCGCGGCTCTTCTGTCGCTCATGCTCCAGGCTACGGGAGTCATCAGCGTTGCTCCGGCAGATGCACAAGGCCTGCTGGCAGCGGGAGATTTACATGGCGCCCAGCAGGCCTTTGAAAATGCGCTGCGCACCCATCCGGAAGATCTCCAGGCGCAGCAGGGTGAGGTGCAGGCTTCCGAGCAGCTTGCCCTGGCTGCCCGTTCTTCACACGACATGAACAGTGCTCTTGGTGAGTTGCTGCACGCGCAGAAGTTTGCCTCGGAAAACCCGCGGCTGCTTTATGACCTGGCTGTTCTGGAAGATGAGATGGGTTTGTTCCAGGATGCAGATCAGACCACCACGCACTTACAGCAACTTACTCCAGGCGAGAGCAAGGTCGCTTACCTGGTGGCTCGGGTGAAGCTGGATTCCGGACAGTTGACAGCGGCCGAGAGAGCGATGCGTGCGTATCTCAAAACAGAACCTCAGGACCCAACTGCTCACTATGGTCTAGGCCGCGTCTTTCAGTTACAACAGAAGTCTGACCAGGCGCGCGCCGAGTTCATCGAATCGTTACGGTTGCAACCCGAACAGACTGAGTCTCATTATCAACTGGCGGATATGGCACTAAAAGCCGGCAATTTTGCAGAAGCTATTGCCGAAGCGAACAAAGTCATTGCGCGCAATCCCGGACACGGCGGCGCGCTCACTGATCTTGGTGTCGCGTACTTTCGCGAGAAGAATTATCCGCAAGCAATCGATGCGCTGGAACAGGCCACAAGCGTTGACAACAGCTACCAGATGAGTCACTACTACCTGGGGCTGGCGCTTGCCCGGGCAGGCAGAAAAGAAGAGTCATCGCAGCAGCTCGCCATCGCAGCGAAGATGGCGGACGAAGAAAATCAGAAGGATGCCAAACGTCTTCATGTCCAGCCATAGGACAACCGTTTACAAACCGACCTTACGCAACCTGCCATATCTTTACGTTGAAAACCAATCGGTCGGACAGCACGATCTTCTCGTCAAAAAAACTGGCGCGAACTGAATCGCGCCGACTGCACTTGCTCAACCAGCAACTGACTAGAACTTCACAACTGGTGCCGTTCTCGAGCTTTCACTTGCTTCGAAGCGTGCATTATTTGGATGAAAGCCGGCCATGCCTGCCCAGATACTATTCGGGAACTGAAGGATGAAGGTGTTGTAGTCCTGCAATGTCTCATTGTAACGACGACGTTCGACGGCAATCCTGTTCTCGCTGCCTTCCAGCTGGTCCTGCAAACTCAGGAAGTTCTGATTAGCTTTGAGGTTGGGATAGTTTTCGGAAATAGCCAGTAATCGACCAAGCGCGCCGTCGAGTTGTCCATTTGCCTGGATCTTGCTCTGCGGATCGCGTGCACTCAGCAGGCTTGCCCGTGCGTTTGCAATATCGTCGAATACTTTCTCTTCATGCGTCGCGTAGCCTTTGACCGTCGACACCAGATTCGGTATCAGATCCGCGCGGCGCTGCAGAACGACATCGACCTGCGACCATTGCGTCTTGACTGCCTGGTCCTTCGCGACCATCTGGTTCTTTGCGCTCACATAGCTGCTGAAAACCAGCAATGCGGCGATTACAATGACAGCGACAACTGCGATAACCGCCAATAAACCGCGCTTCATCTTATTTCCTCCATAGTTTTTCAGATCCCTTAAACATCTGTTCGCCCACTAAATTAGCAGATCACCAGCTTCCCGATGCGCCGCCGCCACCGGAACTTCCACCCCCAAAACCGCCGAAGCCGCCGCCCCCATCGCCGTCTCCCCGTCCGCCTCGTCCGCCGCCGCCTCCGCCCAGAAACATGCCAAGCAAAAAGCCAACAAGGCCCGAGCCACCAGTCCGTGCGACAACGAACAGCACGACCAGGAAAACCAGGCCGAAGAGTATGAGTTCTCCAAGGGTAAGTGGCTTCGCTTGCGGTTGCGCGGGAGGACCGCGTCTCTGCGCCTGCAGGGTGATGCCTGCATCCGCAGCGATACGACTGGCAATCTGTGTTACGGCAAGGGTCACTGCGCCGTCGTAGTTACCCTGCTGCAGCAGCGGCTCCATAGCGCGTCCGATGTCGCCGGCCTGTTTGTCGGTGATGATACCTTCAAGCCCATAACCTACTTCAATCCTGCGCTTACGATCCTGAATGGCGAGGATGATCAGAATGCCGCGGTCGTCCTTCTTTGGCCCTACTCCCCACTTGTCTTCAAGCTGCGTTGCAAAATCTTCGATGGGGACATCTTCCAGCGTTTTAACCGTAATCACTGCAATTTGAGCGCGCGCCTGGTGATCTACCTGTGCGCACAGACCATCGAGACCCATTGCTGTTTGCGGCGATATGACATTTGCGAAATCGCTAACATAATTCTGTGGAGCAGGCAAGTCTTTGACGAGTTCTGCGCGCAGCACTCCGCCGGTAACCAGGCAAAAAAGAAGAATCAGGGTTTGCTGCAAAAGTCGTGCCATCGGCGTCATCCTATCCTGAACGTTGCAAAGACAGTGTATGCCGTTAAGACACGAAGGGCCCCGCTGATGGGGCCCTGGTCGTTCTGTCACTCATGTATTTCGGTCAGTACGTACTACATTCCCGAGCTGAGATTCATGCCCTTAGCAATACCCTCGATCATCTGCAGATGACTTTCCACGACAGCGTCACCCTTTGTAGCAGCGTTCTTTACCGTGGGACTTTGGCCGCTGGAGATCTCCGTCTTGAACTCGGAGTCGTCCTCCTTGTGGTCCTTTACCATCGCCTGCACATATGCCTTGTCAAATTCGTCGCCAGATAAGGCCTGCAGCTTAGCCATCATCATCTTCTGCTTCTTGTCGGGACCATCCGGAACCTTCACGCCGACCTGCTGTGCGACCGGTTTCATTTCTTCGATCAGCTTGGTGTGGTCCGTTACCATCCGTTGCGCAAACTGCTTGACCTGATCATTATTGCTTTTCTGCAGCGCCAGTTGGGCCACCTGAACCTCTGCCATGCTGCCCTGAAGCGCCTTCTTAACAAACATCATGTCGGCCGGCGAAGCACCGCCGCTACCCTGCATATTGTTCATGCCCTGCATACTGTTTTGGGAATTCTGCTGCTGTTGCATGTTCCCCTGTGAACCGCCGCCACCATTCTGCATCTGCGCAAAACCTGTGGCACAACACAAGACCGCCGCGCTTGCGAGAACACCCAGCTTGCTGCACATTCGAGTATTTTTCATATCTTCCTCCCACAAGGAGATATGTAGCTAACGATCGGGACTGAGTTGCCCGGCCGTTATCTGCGTTTCACAGGCCATTCATCTGCTGGTAAAAACTTGTTTCAGGTGATTGGCAGGTGCTCAAAAATGGCGCTTGACTTTCGAGACATCCAACATCCAGCCACACGGCTGCGCCACGCTCACGCCAAGTGTGAAGGTCTCACGCATAATAATGAAGGCTTGCATTGGGTCAACCTGAACAATGCGAAGCAAAAATATTGTCGTGAGGGATGATTAAAGTGAGTGAAACAGTTCAGCTTCATGCTCAGGATGGGCAGGTCCTGGATGCTTATGTCGCCAGGCCAAAGGGAACACCCATCGGCAGTCTTGTCGTGCTGCAGGAGATATTCGGAGTCAACCAGTCCATCCGGGATGTGGCTGACGGTTATGCGGCCGATGGTTTCTTCGCGATTGCTCCAGCTCTGTTCGATCGATATGAAAAGAAAGTCGAGCTGGGCTATGAAAGTGCTGATATGCAGAAGGCTTTCGCCCTTATGAATAAGCTCTCGGTCGAGACTGCACTGCTCGATGTACAAGCGGCCCTGGCGTACGGCGAAGAACAGACCGGAAAGCGGTCGGCTGTATTGGGATTTTGTTATGGTGGAAAGCTCGCGTGGCTGACGTCGACGCGGCTACATCCCTCGACAGCCGTCGGCTACTACGCGGGGGGCATAGGGGAGTTTGCAGCGGAGAAGCCCAACGCGCCCACTATTCTTCACTTCGGAAGCAAAGATACGCACATTCCCAAGGAGCAGGTCGAAAAGGTCATAGCGGCTCACCCTGACGTTCCTGTCTACTGGTATGACGCGGATCATGCTTTTGCGAACCATGCCCGGCCAAGCTACAACAGTGAAGCCGCCAGGCTCGCCCGTGATCGGTCCCTGGCCTTTCTCCAGGAGCATTGCGGGTAAATGCGAGACACCTCTTGAAACTGCTCAACATCCTTTTTTGATCCCTTTCCGCGTCGATTGCTGCGCCTCGAGCATCTACACGACTGACCTGTAGGAATCCATATCGGGAGCGCGCCTTTGCGGGACGTTCCCCATCTGCTTCAGGAGGTAATTCGAAGAATGCCAGAGGCAGCAACGAGCGGCGGCGACAGCACGCAGTGGCGTCCGAGAGTCAATCCGTGGGCGATTGCTGCCACGGTTGCACTGGCAGCGTTTATGGAGGTGCTCGATACCTCAATTGCCAATGTCGCCCTGCCTTATATTGCAGGGGGCCTTGCTGCCAGCCAGGACCAGAGTGAGTGGGTGCTTACCACGTATCTGGTGGCCAATGCAGTCGTTCTTCCCATGGGCGGCTGGGCAGCGAGTGTCGTCGGCCGGAAGAACTTCTTCATGCTGTGCATCATCATCTTCACTTCCTCCTCGTTCCTGTGCGGGCTCGCTCCGTCGCTTCCTCTTCTGCTGCTTTTCCGGGTCTTTCAGGGTGCGGGCGGGGGTGGTTTGCAGCCTATGGCACAGGCCATTATGGCCGACTCTTTCGAGCCTCGAAAACGTGGCCTCGCCTTCGCACTCTATGGTCTTGTTGCCGTGCTCGCACCTTCAATCGGTCCAACCATCGGAGGCTGGATCACTGACAACTACAGCTGGCATTGGATCTTTTACATCAACATTCCCGTCGGTCTGCTGGCTCTCTTCCTGGTACAACGACTGGTAGAGGATCCACCTTTTCTCAAGCACGACTGGTCGAATTTCAAAAAGGTTGACTACATCGGCATCCTGCTGCTGGCCATCTCCATGGGTTCGCTTGAGATCTTTCTCGACAAGGGTGAAGAACGCGACTGGTTCGGGTCCCATTTCGTGGTGGGCTTCATGATTACCTTTGCCATCTCCTTCTCCTTGCTCATCTGGTGGGAGTGGCGGGTAAAGGCGCCGCTGATGGAGCTACGTCTCTACAAATTCAAGAACTTCGCCATCTGTTCGTTCCTTATGTTGATCACCGGCGGCATGTTGAACGCCGGAACAGTCCTTCAGCCGCAGTTCCTGCAGGCGGATCTCGGCTACACGGCTACCATCGCCGGCCTCGCCCTGGGCGGTGGTGGACTGGTCCTGCTGGTCATGATGCCCCTTGCTGGTCAGGCCGTTACCCGCTTTCCAGCGCGCAACATCATCTGCTTCGGCTTCATCCTCTTCGCGATCGGGTATATCTACTCAGCGACTCATCTCAGTCTCGGCATGAGCTTCGGTTTCGCTTCCTGGATGCGTATGGTGCAGATAGTGGCTATCCCGTTCGTCTTCATCTCGGTCACGACTGCCGCGTACTTTGGACTGCCCTCCGAGAAGAACAACCAGGTGGCCGGCCTGATCAATTTCGCCAGGAATATTGGTGGCAGCATCCTCATTTCGCTCAGTAACGCATTCGTTACGGAGAGCGCTCAGTTCCATCAGGCCAATCTGCTGAGTGCCGTCTCCCCAGGTTCGCAGAACTACCAGCAGCGACTGCAGCAGTACACCAACTACTTCAAAGGCATTGGCGGTTCGGCTAACGCAAACATCATGGCCCAAACCAGCATCTACAACCAGCTCCATGCCCAGGCCCAGGCGCTGGCCTATGTTGATGTCTACTTTGTTCTGGGCGCAGCGTCCATCATCATGATCTTCCTCAGCCTCATCCTCGACAAGAACAACCCCAAAGCCGGTGGCGCCCCCGCTGGCGCCGCCCACTAGTACTGCGCGTACGGCGGATCGCGCTTATGCTCTCTTTGGTCGCATGTTTTCCTGGCGCCATGCGACCTTCGCCTCAATCGTTCGGCGAATGATTTGTCATTCCGAGCCAGGCACTCTCCAATCATTTGTCAACCTGGGCGAAGCGCAGCGTAGTCGAATGGACCTGCTTTTTCTACGCTTGCCACTACCAGGCGCAGCCAGCCACGTACCCTTAGCACCAAACTGGAAGCAGCCACCCCAGGCAAGCAATCCTCGCGGATGCGCGAAGCGCGCCCGCCTGTCCGGCAGGTACTACACTTGAGAAGTTATTGAGTGACCATGGAACCGGAGTGACCGCATGACTGCCGTCGAATACGCACAAAGAGCGCAAGGCCGTTTTCTCGAAGAGTTGAAGGGCCTGCTCTGCATTCCCAGCATTTCTACTCTCCCGGAACACGCGCACGACGTCCGCCATACCGCGACCCTCCTGGCGAAAGAACTGGCGCGCATCGGACTTGAAAATGTCCGCATGATCGAAGGCACGGGCGATCCCGCCGGCCATCCGCTGGTCTATGCCGACTGGCTGCACGCTCCGGGCAAACCCACCTGCCTTTGCTATGGACATTACGACGTTCAGCCGCCCGATCCTCTCGACGAATGGAAAACGCCGCCCTTCGAGCCGACTGAACGTGACGGCAACATCTATGCTCGCGGCGCAGTGGATGACAAAGGGCAGATGTATATGCATCTGAAGGCTCTCGAGTCTCTCCTGGCAGCTAGCGGAGGAGATGGCGGAAATACGACTGGTCATCCCGGGAAGCTGCCGCTGAACATCCGCGTCATCCTGGAGGGCGAAGAAGAAGTAGGCGGCGAGAATATCTCCCGCTTCGTTCGCGAGCATCCTGAGGTTCTCAAGGCAGACTTCGCCCTCATCTCGGATACGGAAATGTTTGCGCCCAACCTGCCGACACTCTGCGTGGGCCTGCGCGGCATGATCTACACGGAAATCGAAGCCCGGGGCGCGCGAACAGATCTACATTCCGGTATGTACGGCGGCGCGGCACCCAATCCTTTCCTTGCATTGGCGCAGGTACTGGCAAAGTTGAAGGACGAAAACGGCCGCATCCTTATTCCCGGCTTTTATGACAGGGTTGCCTCGCCATCTCCTGACGAACTGCGGGCATGGGAACATCTGCCATTTGACGAAGCACATTATCTCGAGACCGAGGTTGGTTCCTCCGCCCTGGTGGGTGAGGCGGGGTTTGGCGTACTTGAACGAACCTGGGCGCGGCCGACGCTTGATGTTCACGGCATGCCCGGAGGTTTCATCGGGGCCGGCGCCAAGACCGTCATCCCGGCAAAAGCAACAGCCAAGGTGTCAATGCGCCTTGTTCCGGAGATGACGCCGCAGAACACATTCGAACGCTATAAGGCTTACGTCGAAAGCCTCTGTCCGGCTGGTATCTCGCTCAGTGTCCGCCTCATTCACTCGGGTGATCCGATAGTCATTAAGACAGACAATCCCTACATCAGGGCGGCGGAAAAAGCCCTGCACCAGGTTTTCGGCAAAGAGACGGTGTTTATCCGCTCGGGCGGCTCGATTCCGATCGTCGGAGACTTCGAGCGTCACCTCAAGATTCCTTCGGTGATGATGGGGTTTGGACTGCCGGATGACAATCTCCATGCTCCGAATGAGAAATTCCATATTGCCAACTTCCATCGCGGCATCGAGTCGATCATCCGCTTTTTCGAAGCAGTGGGCGAGACTACGGCAGCAGCTCCGGAAGCGTCTGTGACCGAGGCGGCAGGGAAGGCGTGATTCCGATCCACTCCGTCACTGCATCCAGAACTGACGCTTTTGTGCTGGCGGGCGGCCGCAGCTCGCGTATGGGCACGGATAAGACACTGCTGCGGTTTCAGAATGTTGCCCTGATTGAGCGTACGCTGCATCTGTTGCGGTCAGTCGGGCTTGCACCGCGCATCGTCGGCAGCCGTCCTGACCTGGAGACATACGGACCCGTCATTCCCGATCGACGTGAACACTGTGGACCGCTTTCCGGGATCGAAGCAGGACTGCTCGCTTCTTCCGGAGAGTCCGCAATCTTCATCCCTGTCGATGTGCCGCTACTGCCGGCCGCTTTTCTCGTTCAACTGCTCAAGCGCGCAGACGTGACGCAAGCACCGGCGACGATTCCGCGCATCCTGGGGCAGCCCCAGCCGCTCATCGCCGTCTACCGCCGCGCTCTGCTGCCCGCCATCTCGAAAGCGCTGGCTGAAGGGGATCACAAGGTGATGCGCGTCGTGCAGCAGGGCGCCTCCATGCTTGATCGCACTATCGACATGTTTGACGTCGAGACTGTTTTGACTGCCTCTTGCGGCCATGACGGCTGGCCGGCGATGACAAGCGACGCATTCCTGAACTGCAACACTCCGGAAGATTTAGCCCGCGCAACCCGGCTTGCAGGGCATCTCAGGAATCACGATCCTATCTACTCACAGGACTGACGACAGATGAACGAACATCCGAAACGTGAGAACGAGGCAAGTCCTGGCATGAATGGTCATTCCGCGGCCGAAGACTCGCTGAGTTTCCCCAGAGACCTGCCGATTGAGATCGTCGGCGACTCGGAGTTCGCCACCCGTGCGGAACGGCTGCCTACCGACACCGACCACGTCCCGCCGGAGGAGCAGCCCTATATTGTTTTTGATCATGTTTTCAAATCGTTTGGCGATCTGAAAGTGCTTGATGACGTGTCCTTCCAGGTGCAGGCCGGAGAAACGCTGTGCATTCTCGGCAGGTCCGGCGTCGGCAAGTCCGTGTCACTGCAACAGATCATGGGTTTTCTCAAGCCGGATTCCGGCAGCATCCGTATCGCTGGTCGTGAGATCACAACTCTCAACGAAGAAGAGATGGAACAGGTCCGCAAGAAGGTCACCATGGTCTTCCAGAGCGGCGCCCTCTTCGACTCGTTAACTGTGGGTGAAAATGTCGCCTTTCCCTTGCGGGAGCGCAAGGAACTGGAAGAAGATCAGATTCAGCAGGTAGTTGGTGGATTGCTCGACATGGTTGGAGTTGCCGGCATGGGACACCTTACTCCCAGCGATCTGTCGACCGGCATGAAGCGGTCAGTAGCCATTGCCCGTGCGCTTGCTGCTCAGCCGGAAGCTATCCTTTATGACGAGCCAACCACTATGGTTGATCCCATGATGGGACGGCTGCTTGGTGATTTAATCCAGAAATTGAAACACCAGTTGAAGCTGACAAGCATCGTAGTAACCCATGACATGCGCTTCGCAGAGCACCTGGCTGATCACATCATGTTTCTGCACCAGGCCAAGGTTCATTTCTTCGGAACGATGGACGAGATGCGTGCGTGTGACGATGAAATTGTCCGTCAGTTTCTAGACCTGGATGCTCTCGTATTGCCGAAGGTTTAGAACGGGAACTCTGCCGAGGCGGGATTCAAAAAGGGAACCTTTGATTGACCAGCAGTAACTTCTCGGTAGTGCTTATTGTGTATCCAACGGACAATAGACACATGCTAGACTAGGTTTCATTCACTCAGTAGCTGTTCTATTGGAAGACAGAACCTCTTCCATTACTTGCCGGCAGCAACGGGTAAGTAAAAAATCAGATCTAACTCCTCGCCGTAGGGTGCCAAGAGGTCTAAAGCGAAACTGGAATCAAAACATGGCCGCCCCTCCCCATCTAGGCAAGCTGATCTATCCCGTTCCTGAGAGTCGGAATTCCGTGTCGCCAGGTAGCTCCCAGCAAGTCAATTCGGAACGCACATGGACGCACACCTTCAAGGTCACGGCTTTCTGGGTGATGCTGGACATCGTCAGTGTGCTCATCGCCGCCGCAGTGGCGGTGCGCGAATGGATAGGGCCGCTCGCGGGCAAGGGTGGCGCAGTCCACACCGTTGGCATGCTCGCCGGCTCGCGCATGCTCTCCATCATGTATCTGGGCTGGTTCATCGTCGCCTTGATCGTGGTGAGCCGTCGCATGCATCTCTATGCAGCCATAGAGGCGCGCAACACACTTCATGACATGCGGTTGAGCATCCAGGCATGTTTCACTGCCGGACTACTACTGAGTGGCGGCCTCTATTTCGCTCGCGGTGAGGTGGTCTCCCGCGGTGTCGTCAGCCTGACGATCCTGTTGACAACTCTTTTGATCGTTGTCCGCCGCCTTTTCTGGCGATACATCGTTTATCGCCGTTACGAGCGCGGCCTCGAAGCGCGGAACATACTGGTTGTCGGCACCGGTCGCGTGGGCCAGGCGCTGCGCCACCATGTTGAAGGCATCCGGCATCTCGGCTACACCTTCAAGGGTTATGTGCAAATACCTGGTACTGACCTTGATTCCAATGTGAAGAGCACTGACGTGCTCGGCAATTTTGCGGACGTCCTCGAGCTCGCGCGCCTCCATTTCGTCGATGAGGTTTTCCTCTGCAGCCCGGTAGAGCCGGGTCTCGTCAAACAGCTGGTCGAGCAGGCACGCGATGCGAGCGTCGACATCCGCGTGGTTCCGGAACTTTACGATGGCCTGGCGTGGAACAGTCCGATCGAATACATCGGTCAGTTTCCGACGATCTCACTGCACCGCAGTGATGTTCCGGTTGTCGGCCTCATGATGAAGCGCGTTCTCGATATCCTGCTGGCCCTCGCCGCGCTGACATTCCTTTCACCGATTCTGCTTGCGATCGGCATCGCCATCCGGCTGGATTCAAAAGGACCAATCTTCTATGGCTCGGAGCGTATCGGCAAAAAAGGCCGTACCTTCCGCTGCCTGAAATTCAGGACCATGGTGCCGGATGCAGAGAAGCGTCGCGCCGAAATCCTGCACATGAACGAGCGCGATTCGATCCTCTTCAAGATCACCAACGATCCGCGCATCACCCGTGTCGGCCGTATTCTCCGCAAATACTCGCTTGACGAGATTCCGCAATTCATCAATGTACTGCGCGGCGACATGAGCCTGGTCGGTCCCCGTCCTCCGATTGCCAGTGAGGTAAAGAAATACCAGTTAAATCATCTTCGCCGGCTGGATGTCACACCCGGCATTACCGGTCTCTGGCAGGTACAGGCGCGGCAGGATCCATCGTTTGACAGCTACATCTCGCTCGACACCGCCTATGTTGAAAACTGGAGCCTGTGGCTGGACTTCAAGATCCTGGTACGTACCTTCGCTGTTGTCGTGGGTGGAACCGGCGCCTAACGGCGTCACCGCGGGACCATTCTCAACTGAAATCCTTCCTCCTGCAGCGGAGGTTGGAAGTATTTGCAGATTGCTCTGAATTCTTCTTCCGAAATCGATGCAAAGTACAGTCCCTCAGGCTTGGTCTCATTCCGCCTATTCAATCTTGAGAGACATTCTTCCTCCGGCACGTCCAGAACGTGCAACACGTTTGGGGCAGCCGCTGATTCAAACAGCGAACGTACCCACAGACGTTCAGCGCTTGTGTTGCCGGCGAAGTCGAGAACGACCGAACTGCCTGTTTTCAGGATTTCTACAATGAGCGGCCCCATCACGCTCCGGCAGCGGCGCGACCACTGTAGATAATCCTCGAACGTGCGGATGCCGTCGCTCAGCTTTGACAGCCAAACATCCTCACAAAAAAGGACGGCTGGTTCGCGAAGAGCGATCTGCCGTGCCAGCGTAGTCTTGCCGGCAGCGAGCCTTCCGCAGATGAAATGGAGGGTACCCTTCGCGTCCATAGGCTCTCTTCGCCAATCAATATAAACTTGAAGAGTGAAGATTGCTCTTGCCCAGATCAACCCAACGGTCGGTGATTTTTCCGGCAACGCACAGAAGATTCTCGACTTCGCGTCGAAAGCAGCAGATCAGCACGCGGAACTGGTCATGTTTCCCGAACTGTCGATCTGCGGTTATCCACCAGCCGATCTGCTCGAAAAGCCTTCGTTCATCGCGCGCGCCGAAGAAACCGCCCTGCAGATTGCCGAAGCTACCGGCAAAGTGGGCATCGCGATCCTCTGCGGCTCGGTTGCGGCCAACCACGTCAGCACAGGGAAGCACGTAGCGAATACAGCCCTGTTCATGGCAGGCGGCGCAATCCTCTTTCGGCAGGAGAAGATGCTGCTGCCTTTCTATGACGTCTTCGATGAGCAGCGCTATTTCGAGCCCGCCCGGTGGCAGCGTGTTTTTGACTTTGGCAACGAGCGGCTGGCGATCACTATCTGCGAAGACGCCTGGAATGACAAGGCGTTCTGGGAAGCGCGCCGCTACGCCATCGACCCGGTAGACGAATTGATGCGCGAAGGCGCGAGTCTCATCCTGAATATCTCGGCGTCACCCTACTGGCGTGGAAAGCGTCGCACCCGCGAATCCATGCTGGCCGCTATCGCCAGTCGCCACAAGACGCCGGTGCTCATGGTGAACCAGGTCGGCGGGAACGACAGCCTCATCTTCGATGGCACCAGTCTCGCGTTCAACGCCCAGGGAGACCTGGTCGGCCAGGCCCGCTCGTTTGACGAAGACCTGCTGGTCATCGATACGCAGGTTCTGCAGCCGGAGGTTCATTCGACTTTTCCTGGGCTGGATGCCGGCACCTATAACGCACTGGTGATCGGGGTGCGCGATTATGTCTGCAAGTGCGGATTCTCGAAAGCAGTGATCGGTCTCAGCGGCGGCATCGATTCTGCTCTCGTCGCCGCCATTGCTGTTGATGCTCTGGGCAAGGACAACGTCCTGACCGTCGGCATGCCAAGTCCCTATTCCTCCCCAGGATCCATCGCCGACAGTGAACACCTGGCCGCGAACCTGGGAGTGCGTTATGAATTGCTCAAGATCGGCTCCATCTTTTCCGAGTACACATCCACGTTAGCGCCGCTGTTTGAAGGCCATGAGTCAGACACTACGGAAGAAAACCTGCAGTCGCGCATCCGCGGTGCATTGCTGATGGCTATCTCGAACAAGCTGGGCGCGCTGGTTCTGACTACCGGCAACAAATCCGAGATGGCGACCGGCTACTGCACGCTCTATGGCGACATGGTCGGAGCACTGGCCGTCATCGGCGACGTAGTGAAAACGAATGTCTACCGGCTCTGCCATTACCTGAACCGGGACAGGGAAGTGATTCCGCTGGCCATTATCCAGAAGCCGCCGTCAGCCGAGTTGCGGCCCGGCCAGGTCGATACAGATTCGCTGCCACCCTACGATATGCTCGATCCCATCATCGAAGCCTATGTCGAGCGCTATGAAACGCCCGAGGCCATTGCACAGGAAAGCGGCATCGCTCTCGAACTTGTGCGATCTGTTGTCAAGCTGGTGGAGCGCAGCGAGTACAAGCGACAGCAGGCTGCGCCAGTTCTGAAAGTGACTCCAAAATCCTTCGGAATGGGTCGCAGATTCCCCATCGCCGTAAAGGTTCAGGTGTAACGCAATCTCACATTGACGGCAATGCGTGCAGAGACATACAAGGCGGCTGTTTCCAGAGCAAAAGCCAGGCCAGCATTTCTCTTCGCATTCTGCTCACCGTGAAAATGCTCTAATCGAAAGACATACTGGAAAGGAATTTCATGCAACTTCGCTCATCCCTGGCTCTTGCCACGCTTGGCATCCTGTTACCGCTCTCGCCGCTCTTTGGCCAGGCCCAGTCAGGCACCACGTCTGGCACTGCGCGGACGACGCCTGCAGCGCAGTCGCCCGCACCTGCAGGGCAGTCTGCCACGCCCGAGGCACCAAAGCCGGTGCCGCCTCCGCCGCCTTTCCCGCTCATCGACCGCGCCAACTTCACGGCCACTTCTCCCACGGCCGACACGGTCAACGCCTTCCTGAAAGCTTCATGGGGTTATGACGCCAATCGTCTGTGGCAGGTACAAGGCATTCTGAAAACGCCGGTCGACGGGCTCAGCCGCGTGGTCGTCCTGTTCGAAGAAAAAGGAGCAGCGCAACAGCAGCCGCAAAGTCTCTCCTTCTTCGTCACGCCGGACGGCAACCACCTGATTGCCGGTGAACAGGTGTTGCCCTTTGGAGCGGAGCCTTTCGCCGAAGCACGCAAGACCCTGCAGGCTCGCGCCAACGGTCCCACCAAAGGCGCGACCGACAAGAACCTGATGATCGTCGAGTTCTCTGATTTCCAGTGCCCGCATTGCAAAGATGCGCAGCCCACCGTCGATCACCTGCTGAAGGATTTTCCCGGCGCGCACTTTGTCTATCAGAATTACCCGCTCGTCTCCATCCATCCGCAGGCAGAAAAGGCAGCCGAGTATGGAGTCTGCGTGGCCAAGGCAGGCGGCAATCCGGCTTTCTTCAAGTTTGCCGACGACATCTTCACCAACCAGCTCAAGCTCACGCCGGAGGGCGCAACCGACGCGCTGAAAGCTTCAGCGACGGCTGCCGGCCAGGATCCAACCAAGATTGCGGCATGCGCAGATCTGCCGGAGACCAAGGCAGCTGTAGATGCCTCTTCGCAGCTGGCACACGACCTCGGCGTCACGCAGACTCCCACCATCTACGTCAACGGCAGGGGATTGCCGGTCGGCGGTATTCCGTATGACCTGCTCAAGCAGATTGTCGCTTACCAGGCGCAACTTGATGGCGTACCTGTACAGACAACTGGTGTGGCTGCGCAGTAAGTTTCGGGCCGGCTATTCGTGGCGGGGCAGTACGATCGCGCGTCCCGCCACTTCTGTATGCTCGCGCCGCAGGATGCGTGGCGTGATGATGACAAGTAGTGTGCCGGTTGAGATAGTCCGGTTCTGATCGGTAGTCTGGCCGAAACCAGGCAGATCGCTGACCCCTGGCACGCCGCTAACAGCAGTCGCTTCCTGTTTCGTCAGGTCGCTGAAGAAGACAGCGCTCTGACCTTCCTTCGCCGTGGTCGTCATGGTGAACTGCCGGTTTGTTAGTTCAGGGATGTTGTTCAGCGTACTACCGGCGAGCGCCTGCAGCTTCATATCGAAGTCGAGACTGACATCATTCGAGCGCAGCACGTGCGGCGTGACGTTGAGGTCGAGGCCGATGTCCTGGTACTGCACCTGCGGAATCTCCTGCTGGGTCGCACTCGCGCCGCTCAATCCCAAGGCCGCCAGTTCACTCGATAGCCCCGCGGTAGAGACGCCGGGGATGCTGACCGAGCTTCCCGTCAGACCGGAGTAGCTGGACGTCTGGATCGGGTATTTCTCGCCAATCTTGAGCGCACCCTTGCCCTGGTCCTGGAGACGTAGATGGACATCCTCGAGCATGTGCGTGTTACTTGCATTCAGTGCCAGGTTCGCAGTGACGCCGGGAAGCGTGACGCCCGTCAGGGTAAGGCCGCCGCCAAAGGTCGCAAATGCCTGCGTGAGCACTGAACTGCTTACCTGCCCCGACGCAATCAATACGGCAGCGATGGCCGCCAGGTCGCCCGCCGGCGCCAGGCCGCTCGAAACAATCTGCTGCACCAAGCTTGAGTTGCCGTTGATGACGCTGTTCAACTCGCTGTCAACGTTGAACGCCGTGAACTGCTGGGGCGCCTGGACACCGACATTCCGCGTCCGCGACGTATCGATTTCAATCAACCGGATTTCGAGATCGATCTGACTGCGGCCGTCGAGCAGGTCTGCCAGGGTCCGGTTCAGTGCTGTCAGCTTCACCTGGGGGGCGCGCACGGTCAGCGTATTCGTTCCCTGCTGCACAGTGGATTGCTGTGCGTCGAACAGGTTACGTGCCAGTGCACCCATGTCCGTCATCTCCGAAGCCGACAGACCGGGAAGGTAGACCGTCTCCACCACCTCGCGCATGAACTGGTCACGGTTCTGCTTGGTGTCTTTAGCAACCAGTACGCGCACCGAGTCAAGCGGTACAAAGAAACTGTCCGTCGCCATCTGCAGCATGCGCGCTGCCTCCTGGTAGGTAACGTCATCGCCGTCGAAACTAGTTCGTTTTACTTCAACCGAAGGATCGATGGTGGGTGTTATGCCATAGGCACTCAGCACCTGTTTCAATATCTCCTGGCCGGTACCGTGCATGTGGAAGGAGTGGCGGCCATTCGCCGGCTGCAGCGCGACGGTAGCCGCGAGTTGCACGCTTTCAGGATCATCCTTACGCAGCATCTCCGAGCCTTTACCGGGATCAAGATGCTGCAGCACCGAGGGATTGTCCGGCGCCAGGGTTGAAGCCTCCATCAGCTTCGCGCGCGCTTCCTCGGGGCGGTTCAATGTCTGTGCCCGATCGGATTCGCCAACCAGCTGGGTCACCAGGTTAGCGCGTGCGATCTGCGCGGCCGTCACATAGTCCTGGTTCGCGGGATCGAGCAGTTGGGCCTTGCGAAAGTCCTCGAGCGCTGTTTCAAGGTCCTTCTTTTCAACTGCGCGCGCCCCCGCTAGATAAACCTTTTCGGCTTCATGCTTTTCCTTCACGCTGACTGAATGACGCTCTGGCGGGGTGGCTGGAACAGTTGGAGGAGCAGGCTTGATGGGACTCGCGGCCGGCGCTGCTGCCGGCACGGAAGCCTGCTGCGCATAAGCCGTTCCGGCCCCTGCTGTGAAGAGAGCCGCGTGCAGCACGAAAGTCGCCTGTCGCCGGAGCTTTTTCTGATTCACCACAACAACTAGTGTACGGCCTCAGGCGTCCTGTTTGGAGGAGCCGGAGCGTTCGAGCAGAACCTGCAAATTTGTTACCGCGATATCAGGCTGGTGGCCAGCCAGTTCATCCAGGGAGTAGGCGCCGGTCGCGACTGCAATGACCGGCAGCCCGTTTACTTTCGCAGCCGCGATGTCAGCAGGTGTGTCGCCGACCACGCAGACTGTACCTGACTCGCCGGCGATTTCGCGCCCCCGTGCAGCAGCAGCGGCGATTAACGAGCCACGGTCTTCGAAGCGGTCACTGAAGCCGCCGAAGGAGAAGTAGTCGCGCAGGCCGGCAAGCTCTACTTTCAGCCAGCCAATCCTCTCAAGGTTGCCAGTCGCCACGCCCAGCGTCTTCTGTTTCCGCCGGAGATGATCGAGCGTCGCATGGATTCCCGGCATCAGCCGGATATCCATGCGGTCGCGGCGGGACTCAACTATTTCGCACATACGGTCAAGGATTCGCGGGCGATGAGGCTCCCAGTCCGCGCGCTCTATACCTGCGTGCTCGAAGGCCTGCGCGAGGATGCGCGTGTCTGTATTCCCGTGCAGGACCACGCGTTCGAGCGATAGATCGCGCGCCATGACCTCTCGGACACTGTCGGAGAAAGAATCATTATGCACGCCGCCCATGGCCCGCAGCAGGGTTCCGTCGATGTCGAAAAGGTAGACGTCATAGGTGTCCCAGGTAGGCGCAGCAGTGGCCGGGATGACATGGTGTTCCAACGATGCCGGGCTTTTCACGAAGACGCCTTCATGAACAAGTCCTCAAGAACAAGCCATCACGAAGACGCCTTTCTGAAAGACTGACTTTCACGAAGACTGCCCGGCCTGCTTCTGTTCGAGTTGGGCAGGACGTGCACTGCGCGAAGGCCGCTTCAGGCTCATCCGTGTCTGCATCAGATCGATGCCCAGTTCTTCAAGAGTGCGGCTCAGGGTATTGCGGTGCATGCCCAGTTCCTTGGCAGCCTTGCACTGGTTACCGCGATGAATGGTGAGCACTTCAAGAATGAATCGCTTTTTAAACTCACGGACAGCCTCGCTATAGGTGATACCACCGGTATGCATCTGCGTGACCAGGCTTTCCAATTCGCGCTTCACTCGTCCCTCTTTCTCTCGTTGAACTGCGTCTCTCAAAAAAAACAATCAGCGGCTTAGCTACAGTTGGCCATTGGAACAGCAAACTTAAAACGTGACGATACCACTCCCGGCACTATTTTCGGGAGATGTCTTCTGATACACCCTTACCCCGTGGCGGATTCGTTCACCCAAAGGTCCCGGTACGATATCCGAACCCTGGTGCGCTGCGCCTATAAAGTAGGGAAGCAGCTGGGATTGTGCAACCCACGGTGTGCCGGGAAAGAAAGCTGTGACCGTCATTGCCAGCACCGTTGCCAGGAAACACCCCTTGACTACTCCAAATACCAGACCCAGTAAGCGGTCTGCCCATCCCAGGCCGACCTTGCGCAACAAGAAGCGAATGAGCCGGCCCAGTATGCCGGCGACAATCAGTACGCCGACGACGATGAGCAGGAATGATGCCGCTTCCGCTGCCGGCATCGAATGCACCACGCGCAACAGCCATGGCACCAGGCGCATGTAATACAAACCCGCAACTACTATGCCGGCAACCAGGCCGACGATCGAAAACACCTCAACAAAAAAACCGTTCAATGCGGCAGTTACAAATGAGATCACAAAGATTGCAACAATCAGCCAATCGATACCTGTCAGCGTGGAGACCGTCATCCAGACTGCCCCCTTCGGACAACCGCTTTATGCATCCAGCCCCTTGCCTGTGATCAGTCGAAGTGCCTCCAGGTATTTGCCTCGTGTTCTCGTCACCACCTCCTGCGGGAGTGACGGTGCGGGCGCCTGCTTATTCCAGTGAATCTCTTCAAGATAATCGCGCACAAACTGTTTATCGAAAGATGGCTGAGGACCGCCTGGCGCAAACTGGTCCGCGGGCCAGTAGCGGGATGAGTCGGGCGTCAGTACTTCGTCCGCCAGCACGATCTCGCCGTCAACAAGTCCAAATTCGAATTTCGTATCCGCCAGGATCAAGCCGCGTGAAGCCGCGTGCGCGGAAGCCCTGGCGTAGATCTGCAGGCTCAGGTCGCGAAGCTTTTCTGCGTACTGTTCACCCACCAGTTCGATCGCGTGGGCGAAGGAGACATTCTCATCATGCTCGCCGCCCTGGCTCTTCGACGCCGGCGTGAACAGCGGCTCCGGCAGTTTGTCTGATTCGCGAAGACCCGCGGGCAGCGGGATGCCGCACACCCCGCCCGTCGCTCTGTAGTCTTTCCAGCCAGAACCGGAAATGTAACCGCGCACGACGCATTCTACGGGGAACATCCGGGCTCGCTTTACAAACATCGACCGTCCGCGCAGCGACTCCGCATAAGGACGCAATGCCTCTGGATACTCATCGACGTTGGTCGAGATCAAATGGTTGCGCACGACATCTTCGAGAAAGTCGAACCAGAAGACGGACATCTGCGTCAGGATCGCGCCCTTATCCGGAATTCCTGAACCGAGCACATGATCAAAGGCAGAGATGCGGTCTGTCGCGACCAGCAGCAGATCACTGCCGACGGTGTAGAGATCACGAACCTTTCCGCGCGCGTGCAGCGTCAGCGTCGGAAATTCTGTCTGGAGAAGTGTGGGCAAAGGGGAAGGCCTTCCGTGATGCGTGAGTTCGATTTTCGAGACTCCCAGCCACTTTGTCAACGGACGAAATATCTACATGCAATGCTGGCAATTTGTGCTTTCCCCGTGGTAAAGATGCCTGCCATGGACGTCCACCCATGGATGCCAGCCATGGCTGAGACACATGGATGAGACACATGGCTGAGACCATTACGACCTGGTCCGCGCATCTCATGTCTTGGATGTGGGGGACTCGCAATCAAAGGCCGGTCCATCCATCCGCGCCATGCGCGGGCTATGATGCAACCTAAGCCATCGCCATGTGTTCGGCACTTTGTTCGCTGCGCCGTTCCTGCACCCGAGGCGTTGTACGCTCCACGCTGTTGCCCATGCGCACAGAGACAATCTTTGATACACCTGGTTCCTGCATGGTGACGCCGTAGATCATGTCTGCCGCTGTCATCATGCGCTTGGAGTGAGTGACCATGACGAACTGTGTATCGACCGCCATGCCTTTCAACATCTCCGCCAGTCGTCCGACATTGGTTTCATCGAGCGGGGCATCTACTTCGTCCAGTACACAGAACGGACTTGGCTGAAACTTGAAGATGCCGACCAGCAGGGACAAGGCAGTCAGTGCCTTTTCTCCGCCTGAGAGCAGTAGTACGTTTTGCAGCTTCTTGCCTGGGGGCGAAGCAACAATGTCGATACCGCTTTCAGCAGCATTCTCTTCATCCGTAAGCCGCATGAAGGCCTGGCCGCCATTGAAGAGCTTGGTGAATGTCTGCGAAAAGTTTTCATTGATGCGTGCGAAGGCTTCGTCGAATTTTGTACGCGTGATGCCGTCGATTTCACGGATCGAGGACTGCGTGTTCTCGATGGAATCGAGTAGATCCTTCCGCTGCGTTTCGAGGAAGCCGTGACGCTCTGATGCTTCCTTGAATTCCTCGAGGGCCATCATGTTGACCGGGCCCATCGCTTCCATTTTCGCCTTGAAGCCGCGACAGGCTTCATCTTCAATCGCCAGCTGCTCAGCTTCAATGACTGCGATATCCGTGCGTTCACGCAACACACCGGCTTCGACCCCGAGGTCGTTGAGACACGCGCCTTCGAGATGTTCAAGGTCAGCGGTAAGTTTCGCCGAGCGTGCGCCGCGCGCGCTGCGGGCCTCTCTGCTGCCTTCAAGGGTTGCCCGGATTTCTTTCAGCTGCTGTTCACTCTCATGCAGCCCGGAGCGCAGAAGCTTGGCTTCTTCCGTCCATCGTGCTGCTTCTTCATGAGCCGCATCACGCTGCGTCGTGAGCGTCTCGCGCTGCACGGCAAGGTCTTCATTTTCCCGTCTGCGCTGTGCTTCTTCAGTAGTCGATGCTGCGATTTGTTGTTCGAGATGCGCATGCCTCCGCCCCAGGTCCGCATAAACGCGATCGATGCGAGCGAATGACGTTTCTGCGCCACGCTTGCGCTCTTCCAGTCCGGCCAGCTCTGCAATCACCAGTGCCGCTGCCTGTTGGCGCTCTTCACGTGCCCGACGTTTTGCATCGACGTCCAGCTGCAATTCATTCTGCTTCTGTTCGGCTTCGCGATGCTCCTGTTCATAGCGGAGTGTTTCATCACGCCGCTGCGCGATCTGATTCTCGCGCGATGCACGGGCATCCTTGTTACGCTCACCCTCAAGCATCCAGTTCTGCATGCGCTGTTCCAGGCGACGTACTTCAGCTTCCATCTGCCTGAGCGCTGCGCCCTGGTGTGCGCTCTCGCGCTCTGCTGTGCGTCGTTCCTCACTCTTTACTTCCAGCAGCTTGGTCGTTTCATTGATCAGGCGTTGCAGGCTTTGCGCCTGCAGGTCAGCCTGTCCCAGTTCTTTTTCAACTGCTTCCAGCTTCTGCTGGGCCTCACGTAATTCACGTTTGAGGGCAAGTGGTCCCTCGGCCCGCGGCTTTCCACCAGTCACGGTTACGTTATGAAAACACTCGCCGGACTTCGCGAGGAAAAATCCCTGCGTGTGCGTCAAAGCAAGCGACCGCGCGGTCTCGGCATCCGGTGCGACGAAGCCATCGCGCAGCTTCGGCAGGATGCCTTCAAGGGAATTCCCAAAGCCGTTCAGTACGCGGATACAATCCTTCAGCCGCACCACTCCTTCGAGCTGCACGAGGCTGCCGCTGGCCTGCATGCTCTCTGCGTCAGCGGCCACGGTGCCTTCGCCATGAACAAGAAAAGTCGCGCGGCCATCTACGCCGGTGCGCAGCAGGCGCATGCCTTCATCCGCCGCGTCCCAGCTTTTTACGACGATGTAGTTCAGTTCATCTCGCAGAAACTCGTCGACGACACTCTCATACTCGCCATTCACTTCAAGGAAATCTGCCAGCGTTCCGACTGCATCGAGCTTGCCCTGTCCATTGTCCTGGCGGAACAACTTGCGCACCGTGTCGGTCGAATAGCTGTGCTCTTTCAAAAGCGCTTCGAGGGAATTCTTGCGACCTGCGATGGTCGCTCGCTCTCCGCGTAGACGATCACCCTGCCGCCGAGACTCTGTCTCCTCACGGCGCTTCATTTCGATGTCGGTACGCAATGCACCGATCTCTGTTTCAAGCCGTTTCAGCGTATCCGTGACCGATTCAAAGTGGAGTGATGCCTGGCCCCGCTCGGCACCCAGCGCTTCAAGATCGCGCTTGGATGTGGCCATTTCATTTTCCAGCCTTGCGCGTTCGCGATCGAGCGAGGCCAGCGACTCTTCCGCCTGTGCCGTTTGACTGCGGGCACTGTTTGCCTGCGACACCAGCTGCATTACGCGGCGGCGCTCTGCTTCGAGCCGCTGCTCTGCAGCCTGCACTGCTTGCGCTGCCTCGCGGGCCTGCTGGTTCTCGGCGTTCGAACGCTCGCGGAAGGCTGCTGCTTCCTGCGCAGCATTTTCCAGAAACTGCCGGTTCTGTTCGCGCTCGGTCGCGAGACTTTCGAGCTGTACCTTCACCTGTTCCAGTTCAGCCGCAGCAGCCGCCGCGCGCGCAGAAAGGTCATGAATGCGATCTTCATTCGACTGGATGCGCGCATGCGCCCGCTCGAGCTCAACTGCTGCCTGGTTGCCGCGCGTACCCGCTTCTTTCGCGCTCGCATCCAGTTCATAGCCGCGTGCAACCGTTGCCGCGTGAGCTTCCTCGAGCGACGCCACCTGCGCTGCGTCCTCTTGAATCTGCCGGCCGAGGACTTCCATCTCTGCCTTCAGTTCGCCCTGCTCCTTATCCATCTGGTCGAGCTTGTTCTTCAGCAGCACCTGCAGCTTCTCGCGCAGTTCGTCACGCACGGCTGCATAGCGTTCAGCCTTCGCCGCCTGCCGCTTGAGCGAGTTCATCTGCCGGGCTACTTCGTCAAAAATGTCATCGACGCGCGAAAGGTTCTGCTTCGCCTGTTCGAGCCGCAGCTCAGCAAGCCGCTTCTTGGTCTTGAAACGCGTGATGCCGGCCGCCTCTTCGATGATGGCGCGGCGGTCGTAAGGCTTTGAGCTGAGCAGCTGGCCGATGCGCTCCTGTTCGATGATGGCGTAACTCTCCGGCCCGAGGCCCGTCCCCATGAAGATGTCCTGGATGTCGCGAAGTCGGCAGAGCTTGCCATTCAGCAGGTACTCGCTTTCGCCGGTGCGGAAGAGCCTCCGCGTAATGACGATCTCGCCAGTGCGTGTTGCGTTGCGCTGAAATTTGCGCCGTCGAATCTTCAGGGTGACGGTACCGGCCGCTGCGCCTGCCTGTGCATTGGCATTGGCTTCTGGTGCAGCTTCTACCGTCGCGTCTTCTTCTTCGAGGTCGTCACCATCCGAAGGATTCGGCTGTGCTTCGGCGATGATCTCTTCTGTTTCGGCGGATCGCTGCTCGCGGATCTTGTTCTCGTCCCAGTCGAGCGCGCTTGCGACAGAATCGTGCGTGGCGTTACTGGATGGGTCACCCAGCAGCGGGCCATCGGTATAGGCATCGGGATCGATCAGGGTCAGCGACACTTCCGCCATGCCGAGTGGCTTGCGCTCCCGCGTGCCGGCGAAGATTACATCTTCCATCTTGGTGCCGCGCAGGGACTTGGCTGACTGTTCACCCAGGACCCAGCTGACTGCGTCCAGGATGTTCGACTTACCGCAACCGTTCGGGCCAACCACGACAGCAAGACCCTGTCCCGCTACCGTCACTTCAGTCCGGTCGCAAAAGGATTTAAAGCCAAGAATCTGGATCTTCTTCAGCTTGAGCACGCACACCTCACCTGAGCAGAACTGTAGAGTCCAGTCTATCCAAGGTCAACATGCCCACCACTAGATATTGTGGATAAGCCGTCAGAAACTCATTTAGCAGTAGAAAGTGTTCCTTTTTGGGAACACTTTCGTACCTGAAAGCCTGCTCAAGGCTTCATCGTCGGGCGCAGTAGCACCTCGCTGACAAACGACTGTGGCTCCTGCGTCACCAGCATCGCTACGACCCGCGCGACATCCGCCGGCTGGATCTTTCTTGCAGCCTTTTCAGCGCTCGCATCGACACCGCCGAAATGCGTGTTGACCGAGCCGGGTGCAACCACCGAAACACGGATGTTGTACTGCCGCAGTTCTTCGGCGACGGAATAAGTGAGTCCGTTGAGCGCCCACTTTGAAGCAGAGTAGGCCGCGCCATTCGGCAGGGAATTCTTGCCGGCAAGCGAAGAAATATTCACGATATGGCCATACTTCCCCGCGATCATCAGCGGCGCGAATGTCCGGATCAGTAGATAAGGCGCTTTCAGGTTGACGTCCATCATTGCGTCCCAGTCATGCGGCGCCAGTTCGTGCAGGGGAGTACCTGCAGTTGCCACGCCTGCGCAGTTCACCAGCACGTCACAACGGCCAGTCTGCGTATGTACCGTTTCGCCAAGCTTCTGGATTGCTGCTTCATCGGTCAGGTCACAGACTGCGACGGTCGCACTGCCTCCAGCCCGTTCGATCTTCGCCCTGACTCCATCGAGTGCTGCCTGGTCACGGGCAGTCAGGATGACGAGTGCGCCCATCGCCGCCAGCTTTTCCGCGATGGCTGCACCTATGCCACGTGCTGCACCGGTGACAACAGCCACCTGTCCTTCGAGTTCTTTATTGCTCTTCAACACTTCAGCCATGACTCGTCTTCCTCTTCATTCGCCTGCAGGACCCATGCTATGCGTTCAATGCCTTTGGCGCGATGCGTGGCATGATGGGAGGTAACACATCCTCGGCGGTTTGCATCTAGTCTGCAGAAGAATAAAGTCGATCGTACTGTTTACTGACGTAATCGTTTTCAGCATCACTTGCGCACGACGTCAGTGCTTTCTATAATCCAGCCACACTGCAATACAAACGCAGCAACGATGCACAGTCAGCCAAAAGCGAACTGCCTCGGTCGAACATGACATACCAGCGAAGAGCCCAGTCGCCGATCGCTGCTTGTCCGCACTATCAAATCAAGTTTCTCTCGTTTAGGAGCGTTGAATGAAGAAGGTCGTTATTGCTTCCTTGTTGGCTGCTGCCGCCACTAGCGCTGTAGGCGCCGGCGCTTTCTTGGCCGTCCCCATGGCATCGGCCCAGGCTGCTGCCGCCCCCGCAGATCAGGCTCAGGCGGGTCAGATCACGATCAAGGATCCCGCTGAGTACAACGATTACACCAACGCTACCAGTCAGTCCGCGCCCGCAGCCAAGGCCGCCGCGATTGAAGCTTTCCTCACCAAGTATCCCAATACAGTCGTCAAAAAAGATCTTCTGCTCCAGTTGATGAACCTCTACCAGGCAACTGATCTGAACAAGACGCTCGACGCCGCCACTCGTGTCCTTGCGATGGATCCGAATAACCTGCGCGCCCTGGCGATCTCGGTCTACATCGAAAAGAACCAGGCGGCACAGAAGACCGCGCCCGCCGACGCTCAGCCCATCCTGGACAAGGCAGCACAGCAGTCGCAGACCGGCCTTTCTGCTCCCAAGCCAGCCGACCTGTCTGACGCCGATTACCAGAAGCTGAAGACAGCGACGACACCGATCTTCGAGAGTGCCATTGCCCTCGACGATGAAAACAAGAAAGACTTTGCAGGCGCCATCGATGCCTTCAAGAAGGAACTTGCGTCGTATTCCGATCCGAATGCCACGACGAACGGCCCTGCCCTGAATGACACCTATCTGCTTGGCCTGGCATACACCCAGCAGACACCGCCGGACTATCCCAATGCTGTCTGGTATCTGACGCGCGCCGCGCATTTCGCGCCCGCCCAGGCACAGCCGCAGATTGAAAAGGCCGCCGAATATTTCTACAAGAAGTACCACGGCGGCATGGATGGCTTCGACGCTATCCAGCAGCAGGTGCAGACCTCAGTCAATCCGCCGGACAGCTACAAGCCGGTTGCTGCCCCACCGCCGCCTTCGCCAGCCGACCAGGCCCACCAGGCTGTTGTTTCCACGCCTGACCTGAAGACACTGAGCCTTGCCGACAAGGAATTCGTTCTCTTTAACGGCAGCCAGGAAGACGCGGAGAAGGTCTGGGCAGTGCTGCATGACGGCAAGTCGGTTGAGATCCCGGGCAAGGTCATCCAGGCCACGGCCGATTCTGTGCAGATCGCCGTCACCGAGGACAACAAGGCCGCGAACAAGGCTGATCTGACCATCAACATGAAGGAGCCGTTAAAGACGATTCCTGTCGTGGGGTCGGACATCACACTCGATGGTACGTTTGACTCGTACACGCAGAATCCTCCGATGATCGTCCTCAAGGATGGCGCGCCGAAGGCTGCCGCGCCGACCACACGCCGTCCGGTCCACCACACCGCCCACTAAAGCAGCGGTTGACACTCGCAGAAAAGGGCAGCTTAGAGGCTGCCCTTTTGTGTGCCTGAGGAATGCCGGGGACACAGGCGACGGCCAGCGGGCATGCCTGATGATGCGGGCTTTCGGGTCATCGATCTGGGCAACTGCCCCGTGCTAGAGTCAGAATTGCATGGCGTTCACGCTCAGAGCCTCGGTCTATAGATTCGCAGCATGCGCACCTCTCCTGCTCCTGGTGGCGGGGAGCCACGCTCTACGTGCGCAGTGTCTGCAAAACCACTACGTTTCCGACAGCCTGACCGCTGCGCAGCGCGACTGCCAGCCACTGGCTACCCTCACCGACGTCCCGCCTGCGCAGATGACGGCAGACGCCCAGGCTCTCCTTACGTCCCGGCATGAAGACCTGGCTCGCGCCGCGCGCTTTCATGGGTTTGATATAGACGCCCCCGGCTGGTCCTACACGCAGTCCATCTCGTCGATCGTTCAGCGGCATCTCCTCCTGGCCTTTGTACACGAGGGATCAGGTCGCGACCGTTCACGCTTTGTCGCCATCATTCCGCAGGCGGGGGACGAGCTGGTGCAGGTGGTGCCAGCCTATTCGCATGGTCTGCACCCTTTCCGCTCTGACTGGCAGGACAAGGGCACCTACTCGGTGTTCAACCGTCTGCTGAAAAGTGAACGCGGCATCGGGCCGCTTACCAACAATTCTGCATGGGTCAACTATGCAGCGCTTTATATCGCTGTAGCCGGTGGGGTACCCGCGATTCCCGTCGAATCGGACAGTGTACTCGCCAACTGGAATCTTACCGTGCGGCGCGCGACAACGCCGGTCATCCTCATCGCCAAGAATGGCAATGCAACCATTGCCTTCAGCGAGATCTCTGACCAGGCGCGCAGCGTCAGCTGGAAACTGAACTTCAACAAGCATGGCCAGGTGGAAAAAGCATCACGCACCGAATTGCGTCCGCAGAATGTCGCAACCCAGCAACTCGCGAAGGAAACGGATTTTGAGCACCTGCCGGCACCCTCTTCACTCAACCGTTAGAGATAGTGTCGGAGCCGGCGCAGGCTGCAAACCTTCCTCCTAGTGGCCTGGCTGCGATACCTGAGCAGTCTGCGCATCCGGCAGTTTGGTCAGGATGAGTGCTTCAATCGTCGACCACACCTGCGGATCATTCTCAATCTCGATATGCGGGCGCATGAAAGCACGGGCAAACCATGGATAGCCGGCGCAGGAGACGGGCCGGGTGCGATAGCTCGATTCATAATTCCCCAGGACATGGGTCCTTGCAGGGTCGGCTGCTTCAATGTGCTTTCTGCCGTGCAGGAGGCCCTCTGCCTGGTAGAAATTGATGGCCTCGTGGACATTTGAGGGGATACGCTCGTCGTTCTCGTTCTGCTTTTGAACGCTGTCGACCTGCACTGTCAGCAGTACCGGTACACCGAGCACGGCCAGCCGGTCCGCCAGGTTTACAGTCTCGGATGCGCCCCAGCTGTGGCCGTAGATCACGACCCGTGCAGACTGCTTTTCAGGGTCACTCAGCTTGCCGTCGCCGTCGGTATCCAGCAGTCGCAGGACCATGCGCAGGGCATGGTCGCCGTCGTGGTTCGCAAAGATCGACGCATCGAGGGTGAGCGGATGCTGCTGCTGCAGGTCACGGGCAACCAGGGCTTCACGATGCACCAGGTTATCCGGGCCGACCCGTCCGCCCATGAAACCAATGACTATCAGCTTGGAAGGTGCAGGCACCGGTAGGGTCGCCGCCCCGGCAGTCCAGCCCAGCAGGACGATCATCCACACGAAAACGGGTTGAAGAATACGTGCGTGCAACTGCTCACCGCCTGGCCGATAGTCTATTCCGAGCCATTGTCACGCAATGCCACCTTTAGACCACTCGAGGCGCTCTCTGATAGAACGGGAGTTCCCGGCAAACAGATGGATGCGCGAGCAGCATCAGCCGGCTCGCAAATGCGCGCGTTCCTGGTGCTGTGCACCAAAAAATCCCGAAGCGTTCCGCACCTGCTTCAAGCAGCCATGCCACTCCCTGTGCTTTGTGACACGTCATCGCTATACTTAGAAGTTGGCGGAACCAATGCATCTTCTCTGGCTTAGAGTCGCGGCGATCTTCTATTGCGCAGCCTGCGCAACCACGCTGCCTGCGGTACTCTACCGCCGGCCACGGCTGCAACGCATTGCCCTGCCGGCGACCCTGAGCGGCTTCTTTTTCCACTTCGTTGCCATTGTTGAGATGCTCTCCGCTGCGCGTCACTGGATGCCGGTCGGCATGCACGAAGTCGAATCCGTTCTCTCCATCCTGATCGTCGCTGCTTACCTGCTGGTGGTCTTCACCTACCGCGCGACCGGCTTCGGCATCTTCGCAATGCCGCTGGCCCTGCTGCTCCTCATCACACCCGCAGTCGGACCCGACCACGCTACGTTCAACTCTCCCATGATCCGTTCCGGCTGGCTCTTCATTCATGTCGGAGCGTT
Organism: Acidobacteriaceae bacterium; assembly: GCA_963692885.1. Lineage (GTDB taxonomy): Bacteria > Acidobacteriota > Terriglobia > Terriglobales > Acidobacteriaceae. The sequence continues at coordinate 2,140,799 of OY843586.1, read as the reverse complement.
GCTCGCTGCGTACGTGGCCCTTATTTTCAGCCTGCTCAGCAGCCTCTTCTATCTCGTGCAGGAGCAGCGGCTTAAAAGCAAGTCCGGTCCCGCCTTTCTTGCGTGGCTCCCATCGCTTGCAGTGATGGACAGTATCTCCAACCGCAGCCTCACCATCGGCTTCCATTGCATGACGCTCGGTCTGCTCGCCGGCTCCTTCATCGCGCAGCAGAGTGTGGGCGCCGCTTATTTTCTTGACCCCAAGGTGCTGCTTTCATTCGGCATGTGGGTGCTGTACGTCTTCATGCTCTTCATGCGTCACAACGTGGGCCTGCGCGGCCGCCGTGCTGTTTACGTGTCGAGCTTCGCTTTTGTCGTCGTCGTGAGTGTCTGGATCGCGAATCTCTTCAGTTCCGTCCACAGGTTTCCCGGCCCATGAAGATTATGCTGTGGGGAATCAATCACAAGACTGCTCCTGTCGAAATCCGTGAACGGCTGGCCATCGCATCGGATGCACTTCCCGAAGTGACGCGACAACTGCTGCAGGCCCCCGGCATGCAGGAATGCATGGTGCTTTCCACCTGCAACCGGGTCGAATTCGTCACGCTGCACGAAGAACAGGAACCGGATCTTCTTGAATTTCTGCAGGCTCACTTCGCCGTCGATGCCGACACGCTGCACCCGCACATGTACACCTACCGCGAACGGGAGGCGGTGCAGCACCTTTTTCGTGTCGCCGCCAGTCTGGATTCGATGGTCGTCGGCGAGCCGCAGATCCTGGGCCAAGTCAAGGAGTCATTCGCCGTCGCCCAGTCAGTCGGCGCAGTCCGCGCGTCACTCGATAAGTTGCTGCGCATGGCGCTTGTCGTCGCCAAAAAGATCCGCACCGAGACGCAGATCGGCAGCTCCTCGGTCTCAATTGCATCAACGGCAGTGGAACTGGCCAAGCGCATCTTCGGATCGCTTGAAGGCCGGCAGGTACTGCTGGTGGGCGCCGGCAAAATGAGTGAACTCGCTGCACGCCACCTGCTCCAGAATGGCGCCGCTCCTATCCTGGTGGCGAACCGCACCTTTGAACGCGCCGTAAATCTGGCGCAGCGCTATGGCGGCCATCCCATCCGCTTTGAAGAGCTTTATGCACACGCAGACAAGGCCGACATCATCATCACTTCAACCGGTTCTTCGGAACCGATCTTCCGTCGCGAACAGGCACAGAAGATGCTGCACAAGCGTCGCGGACGCCCGATCTTCTTCGTCGATATAGCAGTGCCGCGCGATGTCGACCCGAGTGTCAACCGACTTGACGGCGTCTTCCTCTACGACATCGACGATCTGCAATCCGTCGCCGCTACGCATCTCGCAACCCGCGGTAGGGAAGCAGAGAAGGCCGAGCGCATCATCCAGCAGGAAGTCGATCGCTTCCAGCTAAGCCTGCGCACACTCGACGTAGTTCCCGCAATTGTTGAGATGCAGAAGAGTTTTGAAAACACACGGCAGAGTGAGACGCGACGCATGCAGGCCAAGCTGCAGTCGCTCACGCCTGAACAAAAGACCGCGGTCGAAGCATTGACACGCGGATTGATGAACAAGTATCTCCATCAGACCGTGCATGCACTAAAGGCGGCGGCACGCGAGGGTGATGCTGCGACCATCAAGAACATCTGCGATATCTTCGACGTCGACACAGGAGCCATGCCACCGGTCCGCAGCCAGGTCGTTCCCGAGCTGGCCGTCGCAGTAGCAGCCGCTCCTGAAGACGCATTCAGCGTTGACCTGCTGGGTGATGACTTCGCGGGCAGCGTACCTGTGACAGTCGGCGAATACTTCCTCGACGCGCCGCTGGTAAGGCGGGAGAAGGGCGATTGATCCGCATCGGTTCCCGCGGTTCTCAGCTCGCCCGCTGGCAGTCTGATCACATCGCCGACGCCCTGCGCGCCCTCGGCCACGAAGTTGAGATAGAGCTGATCCAGACAACCGGCGATCGTCTGCAGCAGGTCGCCTTTGCGAAAGTCGGCACCAAGGGCATGTTCACGCAGGAGATCGAGGATGCGCTTCTCGAACAGCGCGTCGATCTTGCGGTACACAGCCTGAAGGACATGCCGACAGAACTCGCATCGCCCTTCGTTCTCGGCGCCATCCCTTTGCGTGTCGACCCACGGGATGCGCTTGTCTCGACGCAATATCACTCCTTTGCGGAGCTGCCCGCCGGCGCGCGCGTCGGCACCAGCAGCGTCCGCCGCCAGGCGCAGTTGAAGGCGCACCGCCCTGATCTCGAGTACGTCGAATTTCGCGGCAACGTGGACACGCGGTTGCGCAAGCTCGACGAGGGCCAGGTTGAGGCCATCGTCGTCGCCGCCGCCGGACTTGATCGCCTCGGCCGCACCGAGTGGATCCGCGAGCGCTTCGCTGAAGACCTGCTCTGTCCCGCGCCCGGCCAGGGTGCCCTCGCCATCGAGTGCCGGGCCGACGACGAAGCCACGCGCAAAATTCTGAGCAATTTGAATGATGCCGATACCTGTTCCGCCGTCACTGCTGAGCGCACGGCACTCGCAGCGCTCGGTGGCGGCTGCCAGGTTCCGATCGGAGTTTTCTGCTACCGGAATGCAGCCATGTGGCACATCGCGGCCTGTGTCGCACGGCCCGATGGCGGGATTATCCTGCGGGCGCAGGAAGAGGGAAGCGAAGCAGGCGAACTTGGACACCGGATCGCCGACAAGCTGCTTGCCCTCGGTGCGCGAGAGCTCCTGGCCGAGCAGGGCGTTCGCGCATGAAGCAGCAGCGTCCGCTGGAGGGCAGGCGCATCCTCATCACCCGTCCTCGCGAACAGAGCAGCAAGCTGCAAACCGCGCTCGAATTACTCGGTGCTGACGTCGTCGCCATCCCGACCATTGAAATTGTGCCTCCAGATTCCTACGAATCCCTCGACACCGCCTTAGCGGACATTGCCTGTTACGATTGGCTGGTCCTCACCAGCGCCAATGCCGTCGATGCCATCGCCAGGCGGCTGGATGTTCTCTCGATGCCTGTTGAAGCACTGGTTGCAGTCCAGATTGCGGCGATAGGCAATGCCACGGCCGATGCTGTGAACGGGCTGGGATTGCAGGTTGAGTTGATCCCGCCTCGCGCGGTGGCCGAGTCACTGCTCGACGCCCTGTTACCGCTCGTGAAGGGTAAGAACAAGCGCGTTCTGATCATCCGCGCCAAGGTGGCACGCGACTTGTTACCCGATGGACTGCGCGCCGCCGGTGTCTCTGTCAGTATTGCCGAGGCCTACCAGACGATCATCCCTGTGCAGTCTGTAGAAGACCTGCGCGACGCACTACGGGCCGGAGTTGACGCCATCACATTTACCAGCGCGTCGTCTGTGCAGAACCTTGGCGCTCTTATTGAGAAAGCCGAAGTATCGCTCCCAACCTTGACGAAGAAAATCTCAATCGGCCCGATCACAACACAGGCGCTCAAAGAGCAAAGCTGGCATGCCGATGCTGAAGCAGAAAATGCCAGTGTTGACGGCCTGGTCGCCGCCGTCGTGCGGTCGTTTCTCAACAGCTGATTTGTTGGTTCGTGCGCACGGGATATCAACGCACTGAATGGGAAAAGTGCAGATGCAGATCCCTCACTTCGGTCGGCTGACAAGAGTAGGTGAATGACGCAAGAAGCTAGTGCGTCGTGAATGTCTTGTCTGAAGAGTTGCAGACGGGCTCGAGAATGCACTCGACGCAGCGGGGCTTGCGCGCTATACAGGTCTGCCGCCCATGCAGGATCAACTCATGCGAAAAGTCGATCCAGCGATCACGTGGGATCACCTTTACCAGGTCCTGCTCGACTTTTTTGGGATCGATCGCTATCGTCAACTGCAGACGCTTGGATAGCCGCAGTACATGCGTATCGACCACGATTCCTTCAGCCTTTTTGAAAGCTACGCCCAGCACCACATTCGCGGTCTTGCGCGCGACGCCGGGTAGCTCGAGCAACTCATCCATCGTCTGCGGGACTTTGCCGTTGAATTTCGAAACCAGTAGCTTCGCCGCGCCCGCAATCGACTTCGCCTTGTTCCGGAAGAACCCTGTTGTGCGAATGTCTTCTTCAATCGCGGTCAGTGATGCTTCCGCAAAGCTTTTCGGTGTAGGAAAGTGCTTGAAGAGTTCCGGCGTCACCAGGTTCACACGCACATCCGTGCACTGTGCCGAGAGTATGGTCGCGACCACAAGCTCCCATGGGCTCTTGTGAATCAGCGCACATTCGGCGTTTGGATGCGCCTTGCGCAGGCCATCGAGGATAGAGGCAATGCGCTCCGGACGGACATCGACCTTCGGCTGCCGTGCACCCTTCTTCTTTACAGCAGTGGCGTTTACAGATGTGGCGTTTACAGCAGTGGCGACAGCCTTCTTCTTAATTTCCAGAGCCTTCGTAGTCATCCCCAACACTCAACCTGTAACAAGAACATGCGACCAATGGAAGCATAAGAGGCAAAGCCGCGCCAGCCTTGATGGCAGATCACCCGAGGCGGTTGAGGGTGTCTTCGGGGCTCAGGCGGATGCCGGTAAAGATGGGCGTGTCTTTCAGTGTGTAGGCACTGATCTCTGTTTCACGAAGCTGCTGTACCAGGTCGAGAAAGTCAGAGGGGAAGTTGCTTTCAAACGCGACGACGAATTCCTGGTCATCGAGACCGAACGAGTAAGTCGTGTTCAGTTTTACGCGCGGGAACAGGTGGCCGATGCGGATATGCTCGCGCATCAGGCGCTGCCGCTCATCCATGGGCAACAGGTACCAGGAGCGCGTCTTCCAGAATGGGTAGACGAAGATATACTTCTGGCCGCCGGGACGGATCGAGCCCTTCGAATCGTGCTGGCCTTCGTGCTCATGGCCGATCAGGTAGGGCGAGCGCTTGGTCATCGAGATGTAGTTATGGGCAATCTCCAGGTAGCCGCCGAGTGGCGTTCCCATCAATTCGCCCATCATCTCGCTCAGGTCTTCCGGCGAATAGCAGATGCGCCACAGGCACATATCGCAATCCGGCCGCAGACCGACGGTCGAGTAGGTCAGCGACAACAGGCGTCCCGGCTGGTTCCACTTGCGCAGCACCTCGGCAAAGGCCTGTTTGTGCGCCGTGCGCTCTTCCTTGGGCAGGCGGCGCCACTCCGGCATGACCTTGAAAAAACTGAATCCAATGGTCTGACGGACGACTTCTGTTTCGGCTGCCGGCTTGCTGTGAGCGGCCTCGCCGGTCGCGGGCGAATGGGAAGTCGGGGCGGGGATTGCAATTGTTTCAGCCATGAATGGAAAACTCCTCTACCTCTCGATGGTAGCAAACAGTGGACCGGTCAGCAGATGACGTTTGCGTTAGACGGTATACTGCAGGCGCATGTCAGAAAAGATCATAGGATTCCTCGCCGGCTTCATCATTTCCGTCATCTCTGCCACGGGTTACATCGGCGTTGCCCTGCTGATGGGCATCGAGTCGGCCTGCATTCCGCTGCCGTCGGAAATCATCATGCCGTTCGCCGGCTACCTGGTCCACCTGGGTAGACTCAACCTGCTCGGTGTGGCAACAGCCGGGGCCATCGGCTGCAATCTTGGTTCTATTGTTGCGTACTGGATTGGAGCGTACGGCGGTCGGCCACTGGTCGAACGTTTTGGCCGCTACGTACTGCTCAGCCCGCGTGACCTTGACCGCACCACGGCCTTCTTCGAGAAGTACGGTTCCATCACCGTCTTCGTCGGACGACTGCTGCCCGTTGTCCGTACCTTCATCGCGCTGCCGGCCGGCATCGCCCGCATGTCGCAGGTGCGCTTTCACATCTACACATTTCTTGGTTCGTGGCCATGGTGCTTTATCCTCGCGTACGTCGGCATGAAGCTTGGCCAGGGCTGGGATACTGATCCGCGCTTCAAAGCCATCTTCCATCGCTTTCATCTTGGTGTTGAAGTCGTCCTGCTCATCGGCATCGTCTGGTTTGTGTGGACGCACTGGAAGAACCGCGACCGTCATTCTGTGCCGGCATAGCCTTTACCGGTTACGGACTTTGTTGACGGACAATAGCTGTAAAGGTCCACGCAATAGGCGTGGGCGTGCAGTTGTTGTAAGCAAAGTTGAAGCAAGAAGGATGGAACGTCAAGCAATGTCGAGTCAGCAAGACGGCAGCCACGCAGCTGCTGCTCCGCAGAAAATTGCGCCGGCCACCGGCAAATTAGGAGTCATGATTCCCGGCATGGGGGCAGTCGCCACCACCTTGATCGCCGGAGTAGAAGCAGTCCGCAGAGGATTCGCGAAACCGATCGGTTCCATCACACAGATGGGCACCATCCGCCTGGGCAAACGCACCGACCACACCACGCCGCTCATCAGGGACTTCGTTCCACTCGCCAGCCTCGATGACATCATCTTCACTGGCTGGGACATCTTCGAAGACAACATGTACCAGGCGGCTAAGACTGCCGCCGTGCTCGACCGCGATCACCTCGAACAGATCCGGCCGTTTCTTGAAGGCATCCAGCCCATGCCGGCCGTCTTCGACCAGCACTATGTGAAGCGTTTAAGTGGCACGAACGTGAAGAAGGGTCGCTCGAAGTGCGACCTCGCCAACAAAATCCAGGAGGACATCCAGCAGTTCAAGCAGAAGACCGATCGCCAGGTGATGATCTGGGCCGGCTCGACCGAGATATTCCTTGAACAGGCTGCGTGTCACCAGACGCTCGCGGCCTTCGAGAAAGGCCTCGTTGACGACGATCCGGCCATCGCGCCTTCGCAGATTTACGCGTACGCTGCATTGAAAGAAGGCATTCCGTTTGCGAACGGCGCGCCGAATCTCACGGTCGATGTTCCGGCGCTGCAGGAACTTTCAAAAACCACCGGCGCACCGATCTGCGGCAAGGATTTCAAGACGGGTCAGACGTTCATCAAGACCGTACTGGCACCCGCATTCAAGACGCGCATGCTCGGCGTCGCCGGCTGGTACTCGACCAACATTCTCGGCAACCGCGATGGCGAAGTACTGGACGATCCAGAATCCTTCAAAACCAAGGAAGAGTCGAAGCTCGGCGCGCTCGACTTCATTCTGCAACCAGAGCTGTATCCAGACCTGTATCGCGATCTGTACCACAAGGTCCGCATCAACTATTACCCGCCGCGCGGCGATAACAAAGAGGGCTGGGACAATATCGACATCTTCGGCTGGCTCGGCTACCCGATGCAGATCAAGGTCGATTTCCTCTGCCGCGATTCAATCCTCGCAGCACCGCTTGCTCTTGACCTTGTCTTGTTTCTTGATCTCGCGGCGCGCACGCCGGCGCTGAAGCATCTCGGTATCCAGGAGTGGCTGAGCTTCTACTTCAAGGCGCCGATGACTGCAGCCGGGCTCTACCCGGAGCATGATCTCTTCATCCAGTCGATGAAGCTGAAGAACACACTGCGCTACATCAAGGGTGAGCAGCTCATCACGCACCTTGGGCTTGAGTATTACGACTGATTAAATCCGAAGAAGCTGGGCAGCCCGGCTTCTGTCACTGCGCCCGTCCTACTCGAAGAGTTCCCGGATCATCTGCAGACGATAGGCATTCCAGAACGACTTCGTGTTTTCGGTTGCGCGCAGCCTGGCAGTTTCGGCCATGCGGTTCAGCAAAGGCCGGTCGCGGTTGAGCAGGGCAATGGCTGTGGCGAGCGATTCGGGGTCGGCATTCGATGCGAGCAGCCCGTCGATCCCGTCGCGAACAGTATCCTGACTGGCGATAGAGCGGAACGCAATGACGGGCAGGGCAGCAGACATGGCGTCGAAGAATGCGCGTCCGAAGTCGCTGGTCAGGTGCGGCATCATGAAGAGGTGATTGCTCGCGAGTTTCGTGCGTAGCTCGGAGGCGGGCTGAACCGGGCCGGGCAGGTTGACCAGTTCCGCTACGCCAAGTGTCTGGGCAAGGTGTCGCAATAAGTCGAGCTGCGGACCGCTGCCATAAAGAGTTGCGTGGACAAAGATGCCGCGTTGTCGAAGGATAGCGACTGCGCGGATGAGCATGTCCAGGCCCTTAAGCGGCTGCATGCGTGAAGCCGTGACGAGACGGAGCGGTGCGCCGGAGTTAAGTTCCGTAGCTCGCGCGGCAAGGGCCTCGGCAGAGATTACGTCTTCGCGTTCGTGCACCGGCTGGCGGATGGCAACAGCACTGGCAGCGTAGCTCCTGTAGCGGGCCACTGCCGCCGGTGTGTGCAGGAAGGTCAGCGATGCCGTTCGGACACGTTTACGAACGTGCCGATCAAGGCGCTCCAGGGTTCTCTGGTTGCGCTCGTGCTTGAAACTGTTCAGCTCGGGACGAACCCACTCCCATTCGAGCATGTCGTAAAAGTCTTCGGCAACGACGAAGAGTGTCTTCCTGCCGGTGCGGACTGCCTGATCATGGCCGAAATAAAGGTCGGTATTCGGCTCAAACAGGTTGGAGGTGTGGACGAGGTCAGCTTCGGCTACAGCGCCTCGAAGGATCCTGCGCAATTTTGGACCGTGGAGCAGATCGATGCGGCCTTTGCGCATGGGCAGCCCGGTAAAGCGCATCCCACTTCCTTCATTGAGCGAGCCGAACCCGGCTCCCCACGCCTGCATGGAAGACTCGGTCGTCTCTGGCGCCGCGATCGTCAGGCTGCCAACAGCTCCGGCCAGCCCCATCAGATCTTCGGCCCACAGCCGGTCCAGCATGATAGAGGCATCAGCTCGGCGGGCGAAGGGAATGTGTGTGACGAGGAGGTATCGCATCTTTTTGGCTACTCTTCTAGGAGAGCACATCCGGCGAAACGAAGCTCGATGCTTTCGTTGTATTGAATGATTGCGCAATCCTTAAGCACGGGGAGAAGGCGGACAGGTTCGGACACAGGAACGCTTTTCTATTCCACTGCCTGTGTCACGTTCGACGTCCTGCATCAGAAGGAATACGCCAGGCCATGGTCGATAAATTCCCAGCCGTTGAGGTCACCACCAAGCTCGCCGTCTCTGTTGGCGTCGGCCATGGTCATTGGCTTCGAGCGGGAATGGTCACATAAGGACGCAGGCACGCGCACCTTCGCGCTCACTGCCGTGCTGGGCATGTTGTGCGGTCCGCTTGGCCTGCCTTATGCCGTTACCGGCCTGGCGGCTGTCATACTGACCAGCCTGGTCACAAATTCGAGAAAAGTAGCCACCGGCAGTTTCGCCGAGCGGCATCTCGGCAGTGCCGTCTTCCTCCTCGTCATTATCATCGGCGGCCAGTTCAGCGGCGGCGGCGCATCTTGCAGCGAGCAGGCAGCTTTCGCCCGAGCTGGCCGGCATCGTTACCGTGCTCGCGTCGATGGCCGGTGCCATGTCCAGTCTTCCGCTTGTGCAGCGGGTCGTGAAGCGGAGCGAGGTAACCAGAAAACTCTGGGTCCTGACGGTCGCCATCGTCGGTATTGGAACCCTGGTGATGGTCGTACAGCATCTATTCCATTTTTGATCCGGAGCAAAAACGGTAGCTGACCTCATACTCAGAAAGGCGCATACTAGGAATCAGATTTGCGCTGTTTTGAGGTGGAAGTATGGGGTTTTCGGCCAGAAATAAACGTCTTGAGTTGGCTTTAGCAGGCATTTGCCTCGCGGCCGCGCCTTTGTATGCACAACAGTCTCCTGCCAGTCCAGGTCCTGAAGGCACGCAGGGTCCCGTACAGACCACCCCCGTCCCCCAGACAAACCCGGTCCCCGGCACTCCACCGTCCTCTGACCCGACCTCCAAGCCACCGATGACACCGCCTGCATCCGGCGGCACTGCCGGAAAAGATAATCCGACGCCCCCGGCTCCCAAGCCGCAGCCTGGTCCCACCGTCGGCAAAGATGGCGTTGTAAATGGTGTGAAGCCCGGCAGTATCGAGGACGTGAACGCAGTCGGTACCCGCGACATTGGCGGCCGCGGTCTGGGCAACTGGTATTCGACAGAGTCCGAGATCAAAGAGGGAAAAGCCTACTCGATGGAGATCGAGAAGAGCGTCCGCTTTGTGACTGATCCCGTAGTCACCGAGTTTGTGAACCGCGTCGGCCAGAACCTGGTCAAGAACTCTGACGCCAAGGTCCCGTTCACCATCAAGGTCATCGACGACGATTCGATCAACGCCATGGCCCTGCCCGGTGGTTTCTTCTACGTCAACAGCGGCGCCATCCTGGCCGCCGACGAAGAAGCAGAACTGGCCGGCGTCATGGCCCATGAAATCGGCCATGTGGCCGCCCACCACGCCATGCGCGAACAGACGCGCATGAACTACGCCCAGCTCAGTACCATCCCGCTCATCATGATCGGCGGCTACGCAGGCTATGGGCTCTATGAGGCTGCGCAGATCGGCGTCCCGCTGACCTTCCTGCAGTTCTCGCGTGACTTCGAGCGCCAGGCGGACTATCTCGGCCTCGAATACATGTACCGCGCCGGCTACGATCCTGAAGCGTTCGTTGCCTTTTTCGAAAAGGTACAGAGCCTGGAAAAACACAAGCCTGGCGCGATCGCCAAGGCGTTTGATACACATCCTCAGACGCCGGACCGGATCGAGGCGACGCAGAAGGAAATAGCCCAGATTCTTCCCGCGCGTGATCAATACCTGGTGACGACGTCCGAGTTCAATGACGTCAAGGCCCGCCTCGCCCGCATTCAAAATAAACGCAAACTGCGCGAGGGCCCCGAATCGAAGAAGCCAACCCTGCGTAAGGCAAGTGGTAGCGGCACAAGCGGCTCCTCCACGGGGGCCGGGACTGGTTCTTCGACAGGTTCAACGAACGGGACAGGAACGGACGATACGGAACGGCCGACACTCCATCCGCGCGATTCAGATTAGAGCGTCGGTCTAACGTCTGGCTGCGGGACGCAGGCTCAACAGGTAAAGCACGATCGCTACTCCGAGGACCGGCGTCGAGTAGCCGAAACTATCGTGCGGATGGTGGAAGTCATGCACGGCTAGCAGGGCGCCCAGTACGCCGGCCGCGTAGGACCATCGTGCCAGCGTCGGCTGTGTCTGCCAGAAGCGGGCAAGGCTGCCGTCCTGCGGTTTCCTGGTGGATTGGTCGCGTAAGTGGTTGCTGCCCTTCATCTTGGCTCGACTCCGGCTTCGCTTGATTGGATGCCGCTCTGCTACTTTAGTTCCGCATGCGAAGAGTTTCGTGAAGAAAGTTTTTACTGGTTTCGTATTGTGCAGAGGGATGCGTGGCAGATCGGGTTCGCACTCCTGCGCTCCGGAATGAACCCTTGTTTCCGGGTAGAAAACAGGATACAAACAAGGCGCGGGCGGTACTCTGCGCCTCCCCATCTGTTTGCTCCAGACGACCACGCCTTTAAGGAAGCCGCCATGAAAACGCGAACTGCCAGCAGCGAACTCAGGGAAGTGATGGACATACGTCAGGCCTCCGAGTATCTCGGCATCAGTCCCGACACGCTTTACAAGTACGCCTCGGAAGGAACCATCCCGGCATTCAAACTAGGGAACCGCTGGCGCTTCAAGCGTTCCCGGATGGACGAGTGGATGGATGATCAGTCCTCCGCCACCATGGCCTCCAGCCGCATCGCACTTATGCCCACGCCGATCGTGGAAAAAGAAACGCGGGTTCCCGAGCATGCGCGGTCAAAGCCGCCGGCGAGTGTCCGGCCACGTCAGAAGCGCCCGAGCCGCCTGGTGAATTAGGTTCGCCTCGCTTATCCTCGATGGCCATCGCAGTAAACAGCGCCACAACGCTCCTCCACGTGTATGACGTGCCGATCTCGCTCGCATTCTACCGGGATATCCTCGGCTTTGAGGTCGCGTCTACCTCGCCGCCGTTCACATCTGCAAAAGACGATTTCGGCTGGACTCTCCTGCGGCTGAATGGCATTGAGTTGATGCTGAATAACGCCTACGAAAACAACGTCCGTCCGCTGTACCCCGAGATCGATCGGGTGAGGGCACATGCAGATACGACACTCTATCTTGATTGCCTCGACCTGGATGCCGTCTGCCTTCACCTGCACGCCCATGGCATCGACGCTCCCAAGCCGAAGGTCACCTACTACGGTATGCGCCAGGTCTACATCACCGATCCTGACGGCTATGGCATCTGTTTTCAGTCGCTGGCCGACGCGCCCGTGCACTGAAGCTCGACCGCCGCACAGCACCTTCTGCGTTATCCCCCATGCAGCTCCGCTCTGATATATCTGGAGCAATGGATTACTCCCGGCGAATGCGCCGTCTTCGCAGCAGGATGGAAGAGGAGGGCGTCGATGCACTCCTGGTCACACACCTTCCCGATGTCGCTTACCTCTGCGGATTCACTGGCTCCAACGCAGCCCTTGCCGTCACCGCCAGGCGGGCCGTCATGTATACCGACGGCCGCTATATCCCGCAGGCGAAAGAACAGGTCAAAGCTGCCCGCGCCGTCATTGCGAAAAAGTCAGCGCTACTCGAAGCACTTGCACTGCTGGTCGACGGCGGCGCATCCACTGTCAGCTTCGACGGGGATGCAACGACCGTCACTTCACTGCATACCATGCGCAAATCCCTGCCTGCGGGTAAGCGGACGAAAACCCTCAAGCCGCTGAAGCATCCACTGCTTTCCGAACTGCGCATGGTCAAGGATGCCGGTGAACTGCAGCTGATGCAGGCAGCGGCCTCGCTGGGCGATCAGCTTTTTGCGTCGATCCTCAAGTACATCGAACCCGGTGTAGCCGAGATCGAGATTGCCGGGCACCTGGAACACGAGGCACGCACGGCTGGCGCCGAAGCCATGTCCTTCCCGACGATTGTCGCCAGCGGCCCACGCTCGGCGCTTCCCCACGGGACAGCAAGCATGGCATTGGTGCCTCGCCGCGGCTTCGTTACCCTCGACTTTGGTGTTATCTTGGGTGGTTACTGTTCAGATATGACCCGGACAGTGCATGTAGGCAAGGCAAGTGCGGAAGAACGCGCTGCGTACGATGCAGTGCTGGAATCACAGGAAAACGGGGTGCAGGCCGTGGCTGCCGGTGCTACCAGCGGAGCAGTCGATCATGCCTGCCGTTCCGTGCTGGAACAGCATAAACTGGCAAAGTATTTCACGCACTCGACGGGGCATGGAGTGGGGCTCGAAATCCATGAGCAGCCAAGGATAGCGAAGGACCAGAAAGCAGTACTCCAGGCCGGGATGGTCATCACGATCGAACCGGGGATTTACATGCCGGGAAAGTTTGGCATCCGTATCGAAGATACTGTTGTTGTTACAGATCATGGAGCCGACCGCCTTACCCGGTCAACGAAGGCCTGGCTCGAAATTTAGAAAAGGCGCCGTTTCAAGTGGCGTTGCAAAGATGGAGCAGAGATAAGGACGCATGAAGCCTGAAGACATGGATGAACTCAAATCGCTGATTGAGTTTCTGAAAGAAAACAATATCGGCGAATTTGATCTTGAGCGCGAAGACCTGAAGGTCCGCCTGAAATTTGCAAGCGCCCTGCCGCCGGCAGCTCCTTCGCTGGATATGGCACAACTGGCACAGATCCTGGCGGCACAGCAGGGTCGTCCAGCGGCTGCGCCGGCTGCGGCTGCACCAGTTCAGTTGCCGGCTGCGCCTGTTGCAACGGCGCCCGGCGCAGCATCGGCAGCTCCTGCCGAAGATGCCAGTCTGCACACGGTAAAGTCGCCGATCGTCGGCACGTTCTACGAATCGTCCTCGCCCGGTTCGCCTGCGTTTGTCAAAGTTGGCGACCAGGTGGAAAGCGGCCAGGTGCTCTGCATCGTCGAAGCGATGAAGCTGATGAACGAGATTGAGTCTGACCTATCCGGCGAGATCGTTAAGCGCCTCGTCACCAACGGCCAGCCGGTCGAGTACGGTCAGCCGCTCTTTACGCTTCGCCCACGCTGATTCGCGTGCTGATTCTGGAGACATATGCTTCGTAAAGTCCTCATCGCCAACCGCGGCGAGATTGCCCTGCGCGTCATCTGCGCATGCAAGGAGCTCGGCATACGCACGGTCGCTATTTACAGCGAAGCCGATCGTAATTCGCTGCACGTCAAGTATGCGGATGAGGCCATCTGCATCGGGCCGCCGCGCTCTGCTGAAAGCTACCTGAACGTCCCGGCGGTCATCAGCGCAGCCGAGATCGCGGACGTCGATGCAATCCATCCCGGCTACGGCCTGCTGAGTGAAAATGCAAACTTCGCCGAGGTCTGCCGCGCTTCCAATATCAAGTTCATCGGACCGCCGCCGGACGTGATCCGCATGATGGGCGAGAAAGAACGCGCGCGCCAGGTGATGAAGCAGGCCAAGGTGCCGATCCTGCCTGGCTCTGACGGCGTGGTAGCGACCGCGGACGAGGCGATCGAGTGGGCAAAGACCATCGGCTACCCGGTCATCGTGAAAGCTAAAGCAGGCGGTGGCGGCCGTGGCATGCGCATCATCCGCAATGATGCGGAACTGCCGCAGCTTTTCGAATCAGCGCAGACCGAGGCGACCAACTCCTTTGGTAACGGTGAGTTGTACATGGAGAAGTTCATCGAGCAGCCGCGCCACATCGAGTTCCAGGTGCTGGCTGATGAACATGGTCACGTCATGTCGCTGGGCGAGCGCGAATGCTCCATCCAACGCCGCCACCAGAAGCTGATTGAAGAAGCGCCGTCGCTCCAGGTGACGCCGAAGATGCGAGCGGACATCGGCAACACGATTCGCAAGTGTCTTGAGCACATCGGCTATCAGAATGCCGGCACCATCGAGTTCCTCATGGACGAAGATGGCAAGCTGTATTTCATTGAGATGAACACCCGCATCCAGGTCGAGCATCCCGTGACCGAGATGATCACGGGCGTCGATCTCGTGAAAGCGCAGCTCCGCATTGCCAGCGGCGAAACACTTGCCGAAATTGTCCCTGACCCCATCGTCATCCGCGGCCATGCGATCGAATGCCGCGTGAACGCTGAACATCCGGAAAAATTCACGCCGTCGGCGGGAAAGATTACAGCCTTCAACGTACCCGGCGGCAATGGGGTACGCGTGGATACAGCGCAGTATGCCGAAGGCTTTGTGCCGCCTTATTACGACTCGATGATCGCGAAGCTCATCGTGCATGGCAAGGACCGCGAAGAAGCCATGGCACGCATGCGGCGGTCGCTCGAGATGTTCGTGGTGGAGGGAATTCATACAACGATTCCGCTGCATCGCAAGATCTTCAACGATCCTGATTTCCAGGCTGGTAGCTTCGATACGAAATTCATGGAGCGTTTCTTCGAGCGAGAGAAAGAACGCCTGTCTCATCTGCGCGAATCAGGCGCAGCCGTCGTCGCATAGGTATTGTGCGTACGCCGAAAAGCTTCGCGCATTTGCGATGAGCGGGAACGTCAAGGGCCGCTGCTACGCGCAGCCGCAATGGATATTGTGAACAGATTGCGGACGATGGATGACCCGCCAGGCAGTTTAATCTTTCTTATATGAACGAGATTTGTCATCCCGACCGGAGCACACTGGCGTTCCCGACGCCGACTTTTTTGTGGTGGGGCGGAAGAGCGTAGTGGAGGGGCCTGCATCACCCACACTTCACATGCCGAGTGCCTTCGCACTGCCGCGGCTCTATCCGATCCTCGACGCAGCATTGCTGACCGCCGCTAACATCGAGGTCGAAATGTTCGCCCGCACTCTCTACGCAGCCGGCGTCCGCTTCCTGCAGTACAGGGACAAAGACAGCGTCGACGAAGTTATCATCGAGCGGGCCGGTATCCTGCGCGGTATCTTCCCGAAAGTAGAATGCACGCTGATCCTCAACGACCGCGTGCATCTCTGTGCGGCTACGGACTTTGACGGCGTCCACATTGGCCAGGACGACCTGCCTCCCAAAGAGGCGAGGGAGCTGGTCGGCGCCGGGAAAATACTCGGCCTGTCGACCCACAATCCCCGGCAGGTTGCGGCTGCTGACCGCGAGCCGGTCGACTACATTGCGATCGGTCCCATTTTCGGAACAAAGTCAAAAGCCAACCCCGATCCCGTCGTTGGCCGCGATGGCCTTGCACAGGCTCGCGCCACCACGACGAAGCCACTTGTCGCCATTGGCGGGATCACGGTAGAGAACTGCCGGATGCTCTTACGTGCCGGTGCGGATTCCCTGGCTGTCATTTCAGCACTCGTTCCATCTTCCGGCCAACAACCCGGCAAACGGACAGAAGACTTTCTCGTCCGTATCAGGTAGAACATGGAACGAGAGCATTTGCGGAAAACATGCGGCCTTGCTTGCAGTAGGAAAGTTGGCTTTTCTTTGGCAAAAAGGCCAGCCGAGACCATCTCTCCGATTTACACCATTTCCGAAAGTGCTCTGGCGTTCATACACTATTCATGAGAGCGATCCGCCTACCACGTCGCAGCCGGCTCATTCCTCCTGAAACTTATACACGCACCACATCTGCAGCTGCATCGGAGGCGGGCTTTTGGCAAGACTGTTTGCGACGAAACCACTGGGACTACTGACCAGGGAAGCGAACGAAGAAGGCGAGAACACACTCAAGCGTTCGCTCGGACCCCTGAACCTGATCACCCTTGGCATCGGTGCCGTCATTGGCGCCGGCATCTTCGTGCTGACGGGGCAGGCCGCGGCCAATCATGCCGGACCGGCAATCGCACTCAGCTTCGTCGTAGCCGGTATTACCTGCGCCTTCGCCGGCCTCTGCTATGCCGAGTTCGCGTCGGTCATCCCGATCGCTGGTTCTGCCTACACCTACGGCTATGCCACGCTTGGCGAGTTTGCGGCCTGGATTATCGGCTGGGACCTGGTGCTCGAATATGCATTCGGTGCGGCGACCGTGGCTTCAGGCTGGTCCGGTTACTTCGTCTCTCTCCTGCAGCAGCTGCACATTCAGATCCCGCCGCAATTGACGACGACTCCCGGCAATGTGCTGGTGCAGGTACCAGGCGGCAAGTGGCTGCAGCTGAGTTCGCTGCCTGCCAGCATCAACCCGGCAGGTCTGCCTCACGTGACCGGTGTCTTCAACCTGGTGGCCTTCCTGGTGATTCTCCTGGTGACCGGCGTCCTGGTTGTGGGCATCAAGGAATCCGCGAACCTCAACTCGGCGATCGTAGTCGTCAAGCTGGGCATTGTTGGAATCTTCCTGTTCCTTGGCATCAGTTTTCTTCTGCATCACCCCAGCTTTACCGCCGCTAACTGGCACCCCTTTATTCCTCCTGTGAATGCGGCAGGTGAATTTGGCGTGCACGGCATCATCACTGGAGCCGCGTCGGTCTTCTTCGCGTATATCGGCTTTGACGCCGTGTCGACTGCTGCGCAGGAGGCCAAGAATCCCCAGCGTGACATGCCGATCGGTCTGCTGGGATCGCTGGTCATCTGCACGATTCTCTATATCGCGGTCTCTCTGACACTCACCGGCCTGGTCGACTACCACAAACTGAACGTGGCCGACCCGGTTGCCATGGGCATCGATGTCACCGGCGTCAGCTGGGGCAGTCTGCTCGTAAAAGTCGGCGCGGTCTTCGGCCTGTTCACGGTCATGCTGGTCATGCTGCTCGGGCAGTCGCGCGTCTTCTTCTCCATGTCGCGCGATGGGCTCATCTGGCCCTGGGCCTCGGCTATTCATCCGAAGTTTCGCACTCCGTGGATCTCGACCATTGTCGTCGGCGTGATCGTGGCCTTTCTTCCTGCAGTACTGCCTATCGACCGGCTCTCCCAGCTGGTAAATATGGGTACCTTGCTGGCCTTTGCCATTGTGAGTGCCGGGGTCTGGATCCTGCGACGCCGCCAGCCCGACCTGCATCGCCCATTCAGGACGCCATTTGTGCCGCTGGTCCCCATCCTCGGTATTCTCAGCGCGTTCTACCTCATGATCAGCCTGCCACTGCTGACATGGGAGGTACTGATCGGCTGGCTTGCGATTGGACTGGCTATCTACTTCGGTTACTCGGTCAAGCACAGCAAGGTGCAGAAGCTGCCCGCATCCGAAACCACGGGAAGGCTCAACTAGAAACACAGATCAAGGTTCGTAACACAGCAGGGGTGAACGGGCAGGAGCCAGGTTCACCCCTCTGTGCAATTACTGATGGTGAACACCCTGTTACCTTTCGTAAACAAAACAGCACTCCGTTTGTGATACTTTTCAACAACGAGGGTGCTACTGTGGATGCGGCTGCATCCCTCATTCGCGCTACGAATAGACGGCTTGCCAAGCGTTCCGCAGAAACGTTATGACTTCAGATGTTCGGGCCCGTCCCCTGGCCCGGTGCAACACTTCGATTCAGCGACCTGCGTCGCCTCTGGATCGGCTGTAGATCAGCAAGGCTTTCTCTCAATCGATCGATTGGCCGGGCACGCCCGAGTCAAAGAGACTGGAAAGCAAACCGGACCTTTAACTTTCAGGATGGCTATGTCACGCACAAACTTCTCCGCATTCCACTGGATGCACCGTGTCTCCGCAACCACCGGCGTCATTCTCGGCCTCGCAATTTCTGCTGGCGCACAGGCTGTGCCCCGCATCACGACACCAGTCAAAGACTCGGCGCTCGTTACCCTGAAAGGCAATACTCTCTCCGTCGCTAACTCGTTGAACGACCGCGGCCGTCTGCCGGACGATGCGCCGACCGGCCGCATGCTGATGGTGCTCAAGCACAGCGATGAGCAACAGTTTGCGCTCGACAAGCTGGTCTCCGCACAGGCGACTCCCGGCTCGGCGCAGTACCACAAGTGGCTCACGCCAGCGCAGTACGCCAGCCAGTTCGGCGTAGCAGACGCCGATATCCAGACCGTGACCGCGTACCTGTCGGACCATGGCTTCAGCGTTGCCCAGGTCTACCCGAACAAGATGGCCATCGAGTTCTCCGGAACAGCCGGCCAGGTGCGTTCTGCCTTCAAGACGGAACTGCATACCTTCGCTACAAACGGCGAGACCTTCACTGCGAACGACCGCGACCCGCAGATTCCGGCAGCCCTTTCGAATGTTGTCACCGGCTTCGCCTCCCTGAACAACTACCATCCGGCGACGAAGTTGTCGTCTGTGACGACCCGGGGCACCGCGCAGTTGAAGCACACCACCGCGCATCCCGAGTTCAGCAACTTTACGACCGGCACGCTGGATGTTTCTCCCGGCGATATCGCGGCGATCTACAACATTCCTTCGACTGCAACTGGCGCCGGCGTTTCAATCGGCGTGGTCAACACGACCAATGTCAACATTACCTACCTGAACAACTACCAGAAGACCTTTGATCTCGGCGTCAAGAACCCGACGGTCGTGGTTGATGGCGATGATCCGGGTGAGGCAGCAAACGAGGTCGATGCCCTGGCGCAGCTTGAACTACTGAGTGCCGTTGCACCATCCGCCAACCTTTACCTCTATACCTCGTCTGACGTGAATACCACCTACGGTCTGAACTACGCGTTCATCCGCGCAGTCAATGACAATAAGGTCCAGGTACTGGTCGTCGACAGTGAGAACTGCGAAGCCAACCTTGGCGTAAATGGCAACAACTTCATCAACTTTCTTGCGGAACAGGCCTCTGCGCAGGGCATGACGGTCATTGCCGGGTCAGGCAATGGCGGCTCCGATTCGTGCGACGCATTGTTCAGCTATGGCAACAACGGTATTGGCAGTGCTGTCTCTTCCGGCCTTTCGGTCAACGGCTATGCTTCGACGCCTTGGGTCACCGCCGTCGGCGCGACTGACTTCTATTATCCGGTCAAATATCCTGACCCGGCAGAAGCCCTTGTTTACTGGAATGCGACGAACTCCGGTACCGCAGGTTACACCTCGGCGAAGGGATATATCCCGGAGCAGCCGCTCAACCTGAGCGACAGCGACACTAACTACTACACCAATGCGTACTACGGCAACTCGGGCGTCACCCTGGCAAGCGGCGGCGGCATAAGCACCCTTGGCCTCGGTACGACTGGTTATACGATTCCCAGCTGGCAGATCCCGGTGGCGGCAAAGTCCTCCGACGTAGCGGTCGCCAACACAACCGGCCGCGTCGTTCCTGACGTTTCCATCTTCGGCGGCGACGGCGCCAACGCCAGTACGTACATGCTCTGCCTGCAGGCAAATGACTGCGTGAATTCCAGCCCCAGCACCATCACGTATGGCAGCTTCGCCGGTACCGGTACTTCGTCCGCGACTTTTGGCGGCATAGCTGCTCTCGTTGTCCAGGCTCATGGTGCACAGGGCCTTATCAACCCGGTCCTGTATTCGCTGTACCAGTCGGCGAGTGCCGGAACCATCTTCCATGCCCCAGCCGCTGGTACAAACACCGTCGCCTGCGTTGCCGGCTCTCCTGACTGCGGCGGCGGCGGTTACCTGGTTGAGCTTTCGTCAGGCCCCCTGGCCTACGTAGCAAAGACTTCAGGCTACACGGCTGCTGAAGGACTGGGCAGCGTCAACGTCGGCAACCTGATTGCGGACTGGGCAACACCCGCCAAAACCACAACGACGACCACTCTCAGCCTGACTGCTGCCGGTACCGCCACTCCGGTCACCAGCTTCGTACACGGAACGACCCTGCAGACCAACATCTCCGTTGCCGGCGGAACGGGAACACCGACAGGTGACGTTGCCATTGTCACCAATTCGCCGCTCGCCTCGAATGCCGGTGTCACCTATTTCTCACTTACTAATGGAACCGTGAACGACACCACCCGCTCCTCTGCATACCCTGGCGGTACCTACCAGATCTACGCGCGTTATGGCGGCGACGGTAAGACCTATCTGCCTAGTCTCTCGGCACCACTGACCGTCACGGTCACGCCGGAGACTTCAAGGGTTGAGCTGCAGAACGCGAGCTTTACCTCTGGCTCGACTACCACCTACGGCACCCCGGTCTCCGTCCAGGCCTTCATCGGCAGTGCGACCAATGGCGCATCCTATGGCGAGCCGACCGGGTCTGTAACCATTACCGACCACAACAGCACGGGCGCCACAACGACAACTATCGCCCCGGTCAACGCTGCCAATGTCGCCAGCTTCAACAGCCTGCTGGCAACCGGAACCCACACCCTGTCGTTTGCCTATTCGGGCGACGCCAGCTACCTGCCCTCGACTGCGCCGTCCACACTGACGGTGACTGTGGGTGCCCAGCCGACCACTACCTTCCTGACGAGCACTGCCAGCAATGCTCCTAAGACCGGATCTGTACAGCTGATCGCGATCGTCAGTGTCTCAGCCGGACCCTTGAACGGTGTTGCTCCTGCCGGTACCGTCACTTTCACGACCACGGGCAAGACAGTCAAGACGCTGGGCACAGCAACCCTGCTCCCTGGAAGGAACAGCGGCGGCTACCTGGCCGGCACTGCCTATCTGCAGCTTGCCGGTTCGAAGATCACTGCTGCCGACTCCACCATTGCCGCAACTTACACCCCGGCAGCGGGAAGTTCCTACGCCGGTTCAGCATCCGCACCCATCACTCTGACGACTACGGCGACGGGCGGCACCACTGCTTCGACCACCACCATCGCGACGTCTGATGGCCACAGCTCCTACTTCGACTACGACGGTTCGGTCAGCTTCAACGTCGCAGTTTCGGGTACCGGCACGACTCCCACGGGCACAGTCTCCCTGTTCTCGAATGGAATCGCGCTCGGCTCACCAGTCACCTTGTCCGGTGGCACGGGAACCGTCACTATTGCCAACGATCCAAACACGGGCTACCTGGCCGCGCCACTGGCTCTCGGCAAGAACATCATTACTGCCCAGTATTCTGGTGATGCGACCTTCGCCGGCTCGGCCAAGGAACTGACCATCACGATCCTCGACGAGGGCAACCTTCCAGACTTCGCACTGCAATCCAACATCAACTATGGAATCCTCAGCCCGTCTGCGACGTCAGCATCTTTCACCCTGCAGATGACCTCCATCAACAACTTTGCCGCCCAGGGCTACACCCTGACCTTCACGTCAACGCTGCCGGCTGGTATCACCTGCAGCTTCGGCAACAAAACGCAGAAGTTCAGCACCTCGGCGAACACACTTACCAACACGGTGACGTGTGCCGGCGCGGCCGGGTATACAGTGGCTTCGGCTGCTCCCGTCCAGAAGCCGTCCAGCCGTTTCTGGATTGCATCAGGCAGCGCGGCATTCGCCTGCGTCTTCCTGCTGGGTATCCCGGCGCGGCGTAAGGGCTGGCAGAGTATGCTGGGCGCCGTCCTGTTCGTGGTCCTGGCACTGGGTGCTTCCGCCGGTCTTACTGCCTGCGGTGGCAACTCGATATCAGCCAAGGATGTGGCAGGTGCAGCAGAGGCGAAGGCAACAAGTGATGCCCAGGCGGCTGCAGGCAAGACGCTGGCCAAGGGCAATTACCAGGTGCTGGTAACGGTATCGAGCCCCTTTGCTACCGGTCTGAACACCACCACCACATCCGCAACGCAGATCCACACCATCCCGCTGACCATCTCGGTCCAGTAGGGAAGTGGATCTCTAACCCGATCCGAATCCATGCAGTGCAACCGGGCGGCTGAGTTTCCTCAGCCGCCCTGTTGCTTTCTGAAGCAGTAACTTTGCTGCGTATCCGAGCTTGCCCGGAAGCCCGAATGGTTGAATGAAAGGCACATAGCCGGACGGCTTTGCTCTTCAGGGAAAGCACCATCCGCCGGGTGGCGATGACTGGGCTTCGGCTCTATGTTACGCTTGTAGCAGACACTTAGTGAGTGGACTTGATTTGAATTAGAGGAGTACGGACTGCCGTGCTGGCACCTGCAAAGAAGATCGACGTAATCACCCGTTTTCGCACTCATGACAATGACACGGGAAGCCCCGAAGTGCAGATCGCTATTTTGAGCGAGCGCATCGGTGAGCTGACCGAGCATTTTAAGTCGCACAAGAAGGACCATGCCTCCCGGCGTGGACTGCTTATGCTCGTGAGCAAGCGCCGCCGCCTGCTGGATTATTTGAAGACGAACTATTCCGATCGTTATCGGGACGTCATCGGTAAGCTTGGCATTCGCAAGTAGGCATTGAGATTCCTTTACATACTCGGAAAGATTTGAACTGGTCTGGCCGGAGGGTTGCGGATTCTGCGTGCATTTAAGTTGATTGCACGCGGCCTCTGCCTCGTGAGCTTGGTTGATGCTACGAGAAATTGGGAACCGAATTGAGAGTGCCTTCTTCTGCTTCACGAGCAACAGGCACTCCGGGCACCAGCAGAACTGCCCGTATACTTCTTCCGCCATCCACACCATCTTTCCTCATCGCCCGGACACTCCAGTCCGCCCCGTCGCTTGAACGATGGGCCTCCACTGAAATGAGGAATTTATGAAACAGGAAGTTACAGTTGAACTTGCCGGTGGCAAACAGCTGACCTTTGAAACCGGCCGCATCGCCAAGCAGGCATCCGGCTCTGTGTTTGTCTCTTACGGCGATCTGCGCGTACTGGCAACTGCTGTTGCCGCCCCTGATCCAAAAGAAGGCATCGACTTTTTCCCGCTGACCGTAGATTATCGCGAATACACCTACGCCGGCGGACGCATCCCCGGTGGCTTCATCAAGCGCGAAGGCCGTCCGAGCGAGAAGGAAATTCTCACCAGCCGCCAGATTGATCGCCCCATCCGTCCACTGTTCCCCGAAACCTTCCGCAACGAGACCCAGGTCATCGCGTTTGTGCTGTCCGCAGACAAGGAAAATGATCCCGACGTGCTCGGCATCAATGGCGCCAGTGTCGCTCTATCACTCTCCGATATTCCGTTTCATGGTCCAGTCGGCGCAGTCCGCGTTGGCCGCATCGATGGTCAGTTCCTGATCAATCCCACGTACTCCGAACGCGCCGCGAGCGACATGAACATCATGGTTGTCGGCACGAAGGACGGCATCGTGATGGTCGAGAGCGGCTCGAAGGAAGTGTCGGAAGACTCTGTTGCCGATGCCATTGACTTCGCTCACGTCGAGATCAAGAAGATTGTCGCAGTCATTGAAGACCTGGTCAGCAAGGCCGGTAAAACCAAGCGTGAACTGAAGCCAGTCGAGCACGACGACGCCTATTTCCAAAGCCTCAAGGCCAAGGTCGGCGAGCGCCTGGCCGATGCGCTTGACACCAAGAAGCATGAGAAGACTGCCAGCTACGCGCTGGTCAAGCAGATCAAGGATGAGTTGGCCAAGGACCTTCCGGCCGACGAGCCGGACGCGAAGAAGAAGCTGTCGAAGTACTATGAGCTGCTCCGCGAACAGATCTTCCGCGAGCAGGTCACCAAGGACCGCATCCGTCCCGATCGCCGTGCTTTCGACGAAATTCGCGAAATCACCATCGAAACCAGCGTACTGCCCCGTACCCACGGTTCGGCATTGTTCACGCGCGGTGAGACACAGGCGCTCGTCACGGTCACACTTGGCACTACCGACGACATGCAGCGTCTCGAGAGCTACGAAGGCGAGCAGAAGAAGCGCCTGATGCTGCACTACAATTTCCCCCCATTCTCAGTTGGCGAAACCGGCCGTATGACCGGCACAGGCCGTCGCGAGATCGGCCACGGCGCACTGGCAGAACGTGCCATTGCGGCTGTTCTTCCCGCACCGGAAGATTCTCCTTACACCTTCCGCATCGTCTCCGACATTCTCGAGTCGAACGGTTCTTCTTCGATGGCCAGTGTCTGCGGCGCTTCCCTCGCGCTGATGGATGCCGGTATCAAGTTGAAGGGCAGTGTCGCGGGCGTCGCGATGGGTCTCGTGAAGGAAGGCGAGCAGTACGCCATCCTGACCGATATCGCCGGCGCAGAAGACCACTATGGCGATATGGACTTCAAAGTCGCCGGGACGCGCAAGGGCATCACTGCGCTGCAGATGGATATCAAGATCAGCGGCATCACTGGCAACATCATGCGCGAGGCGATGGAACAGGCTCGCCAGGGCCGGTTGTTCCTGCTCGACAAGATGGACGCAGCCAAGGGTTCGGCGAGCGAAGAGCAGTCGAAATTCGCTCCGCAGATCCATACCCTGCAGATCCCGACCGACAAGATCCGCGACCTCATCGGACCGGGCGGCAAGACCATCCGCGGCATCATCGAAGTGACGGGCGTCAAGATCGATGTCGACGACACCGGTCGCGTCAATGTCGCATCGAGCGATGGCGAAGGGCTGAAGAAAGCCATCCAGATGATCAGCGACCTGACTGCGACTCCTGAGCTGGGCAAAACCTATCTCGGCAAGGTGGTTCGTCTGGCTGAGTTCGGTGCATTCGTCGAGCTCTTCCCGGGTACCGATGGCCTGCTGCACATCAGCGAGATCGCCGAGCACCGCGTGAAGGAAGTGAAGGATGAACTCAACGAGGGCGACCAGATCCTGGTGAAGGTCCTGGCGATCGAAGGCAATCGCATCAAGCTGTCGCGCAAATCTCTGCTTCGTGAACAGCGTGAGAAGCTTGGCATCCCCGCACCCTCACAGGGCGGCGATGACTTCTCTGCTCCGCCGGCACGCGCACCGCGTCCTGAACGGACAGAGCGTGCACCTCGTGAAGATCATCCTGCATCGGCGGCAGCTGCTAATGGCGACAGCACTATCCTGATCGAAGGCGGCGACGATTTCGAAGATGGCGACAGTGATGACGGAGCCGATGGTGATGATGAACCAAACTTCAACAGTGCGGACGGCACACCCGTAGCAGCAGGCGCTCCTGGCGCAGGCGGCCCGGGCGGTGCAGCGGCCAACAAGAACCGTCGCCGCCGTCGCGGTCGCGGTCGTGGACCCGGTGGCCCAGGTGGACCCGGCGGTGCACCCGGTGGCGGCGGCAGCCGGGGACCCCGGTAGTTCAATACCCACACCATAGAAGGCTGCGTGCGAGCGCAGCCTTTCTTTTTTTTTGCATGAAGATCCCTGCCCAACTCGCCGTCCTGCTTGTCAGCCTGCTCTGGGGCTCTGAGTGGCTCTTCAAGCTGTCCGGGGATACCAGCCTCTCCGGCCTTCCGCCCTTCCGCGTCCTGGCCCTGCGCTACTTCATCGCCGCCATCGTACTCATCCCGTGGGCTTTTCCACGAAGGAGACGTCAGGCCTTTTCCATCCCGTTGCTTCCCAACGTTCTACTCGGGACCGTGCTCATCGCTCTGCCCACGATTTATCTCGCTAACCGCTCCGACTTGTCGCCAGGCCTGATCGTACTGCTGTTTGCGACCATTCCGTTGATTGCGTCCATGCTTGAAAGCAGCAGCGGACTGACCGGTGCACCGGCGCTACTCGGCGGACTCGCAGGCACGGCTTTCCTGGTCCGCGGCAGCCTCTCATCTTCCACATCTCAGGCGATCTCGCTTGGCGGATTAGTACTCATTGTGGTCGCCATTGCCACCGTGCTGGTAACAGCAGGGAAGTCCCTCGCCAGCGCGAATCCGCCATCTTCCGTGTTGGCATCAGTGATGGTGCAGATGCTCACGGCAGGCATCGTCTTCGCTTTTTACAGCCTGATGTTCGAGCATCTGCAGCCTGTTGCCTGGGCCGGCGCTCAAATTGCCGTCGTCGTTATCCTCGGCGCCTTCGGGAGTGCGGGTGCCTACTGCCTCTTCTACGTGGCTCTGCGCGATCTCAGGGTGAGCCAGGTCTCTGTAGTGCAATGGTTGATTCCGGCGGTCGGCATCCTCGAGACTGCGATCCTATTCAAGCACCTTCCCGAATGGGGCAGCCTGGCCGGGGGAATGCTCTCGATCGGCAGCGCAGTTGTGCTGCTCTATGCCTCAAAACAGGACGATACCCCGTTAACGCTTCAGATAACCGATGCCGCCGATCAGGAAAACGCCCGGCTGTAACGGCATGCACCTTGGCGTAAACTTCAGGCAATGAGTGCTTCGATGTACATCGTCGTCGAGGGCGAAGATCCGGGCTTTGATATCTTCGTGAACGGTCGCGCCCTGGCCCGGAACGAAGATGCGCTTGAGCAGCTCGCCCGCAAGCTCGGCATCAAGCCCATGCTTGAATTCTTCTCTGCTGATGAGAATTCAATGGCACTCCTGCTTGAAGAGGGAGCCGGCAATCCTGACTGGGCCAAAACTCTTCCCCCGCCGCAATGGTTTGCTCCTGAAGATGGCCTGATCAGTATCTGCACCCTGCTCGACTTTCTTCACGAGCACCCAATGGCCCTCGGTACCGAAACCGCCGCGGTGATCAAAGAGATCGAAGAGTTCGAACGCGTCCTGAGAAAGACCGCCAACCGCCATCTCCGCTGGCAGCTAGCCGTCTCCTGGCGCTAGTACTGGCCGTACGGGCGGACGCGCCTTCTGCGCTTAGGCGCTCGTTGGCGCCCTTGATCTCCAATGGATAAATGGATAGTATCACGCTTTTATTCGAAAGATGACGCATCATCCCTGCGGACGCACTTGCACTTTGTCATCTCGACCGCAGCGCAGCGAAGTGGAGAGACCTGCATCTCCACTTACACAGCACATCTGCTACTTTTTCCAGCTCCCCAGCAAACGCCGCAGCACAATGAGTTCACCCGTGTGATAACTCGTATGGTCCGCCGCCAGCAATGCTTCATGGAACAGAGTCTGTTTATTATCGGCCCACGGAATGACATCGTGGAGATTGCTATGAGGATCGCTGACCAGTTTCTCAAATGCCTGCAGGTCCGCTCTGAGTGCACTCACTGACTTCTTCCACGCGTCTTCGGACGGCGGCTGCGGATCTTTGACCCAGTAATCGTCGGGCCAGGCATGCGCCTGGTAGTGCGAGTTGGTCGAGAAATCCAGCAGATCGCTCAGCGTAAATCGTATGTGTTCGAGCAGCTGCCACGCCGAGTAAGGAAGATCATGCGGCCGCTTGCCGGCATCTTCAAACGGAAATCCATCCAGCGCTGTGAACACGCCAGTGTGCGCACCTTTGCCTTCGAGCAGTTTCTTCAGTTCGGCGCGCACGGCGCCTTCGTCATTCGCCATATCTCTCACCTCTCATCTTGCGTAGATGCGATTTGTGGGCAACGTGTCAGCCGGCCTGGCAGCTGTTCAGTCCTCGGGGAAGACATTGCCCAGGCGGCGGATCTGCGCTCCCACGCCACGCAGCTTCTCTTCAAGGCGCTCGTAGCCGCGATCCATGTGATAGACGCGATCGAGAATGGACTCACCATCGGCCACCATGGCTGCCAGCACCAGTGCCGCGGACGCCCGCAGGTCTGAGCACATCACTGCAGCGGAGGACAATGCCGACTTGCCGCGTACCGTGGCCTGGCGTCCATCCACGCGAATGTTCGCGCCCATGCGGACAAGTTCCTGCACATGCATGAACCGGTTCTCGAAAATATTTTCTGTCACCACGCTCGTGCCGTCCGACTGGGTCGCGAGAGCCATGTACTGTGCCTGCATATCGGTCGGGAAGCCGGGATACTCTTCCGTCGTAATATCAACTGCCTTCAGATTGCCCTCGCTGCGCACGCGCACACAGTCGCCTTTTACATCGATGCGCGCACCTGCTGCTTCCAGTTTGCCGATCAGCGATCCCAGGTGCGAAGGATTGCAATTCGCGACATTCAGGTCACCGGCAGTGATGGCACCGGCTATAAGAAAGGTACCTGCTTCAATGCGATCCGGATTGATGCGATGCCGCGCGCCATGCAGCTTCTTCACACCCTGCACTTTGATCGTGCCTGTTCCGGCGCCCTCGATCTTCGCGCCCATCGCGACCAGCAGGGCAGCGAGGTCACTCACCTCAGGCTCGCGCGCGCAGTTTTCGAAAAGTGTCTCGCCCTCTGCCCGTACTGCGGCCATCAGCAGGTCTTCTGTACCCGTGACTGTGATCTTATCGAAAACGATGTGCGCGCCCTTCAACCGCTCTGTCCGCGCTTCCAGGTAGCCATGCTCCTGGGTAATGACCGCGCCCATGGCCTCAAGCCCGCGGATGTGCAGGTCAATCGGCCGGCCGCCGATGGCGCATCCGCCGGGCATCGCGACCCGCGCCATGCCGGTCCGCGCAATCAGCGGCCCCAGCACCAGCGACGAGGCGCGCATGGTTTTGACAATCTCGTACTTGGCGACCGGGTCGGAAAGCAGCCTGCAGCTGATCGTGGTTCGATGTTGGGCGCGGCCGTAGCCTAGCTCGACCTCAGCGCCCATCGAAACCAGCAGCTTGCGCTCTGTCTCGATGTCCTTCACCTGCGGAATATTCTCGAGGATCACTTCGTCTTCGGTGAGGATCGCAGCTGCCATGCAGGGCAGCGCTGAATTTTTCGCGCCACTCACGCGGATCGTTCCCAGCAGCGGTTTACCACCGCGTATCACAAACTTGTCCATAGATAACCAGTGTACGGAGAGTGATAGAAACGGACAGGTCGGGAGAGCAGAACAAATCAGCAGGGAATCGAGAGCAGCAATCCAGTGCGGCAGGAGGTCAAAAAAAGAAGCCCTGCGGGTGCAGGGCTTCTTTTTGAAGAATCAACTCAAAGCTCGAGCGTTGTGTCTTCGATGGCGAGACGAACATTGCCATCGGCTTTCGCCAGGCGCCGCACGGCTTCCGGTTTGTCGACACCCGCCTTCAACATCACCAGTGCCACCGGAATACTCCGGCCGGATGTCTTGATCGTTTCGACGGCGGTGTCACGGTCGATGTTGCAGGCACGCATCAGGGTCGAGATCCCGCGCTCAACCAGCTTGGTGTTCTGCATATGAACGTTAACCATCAGGTTCTCGTACACGTAGCCAAGCCGCGTCATCGCGCCTGTGGTGATCATGTTGAGGATCATCTTCTGCGCCGTCGCTGCTTTCATGCGCGTGGAACCGGAGATAACCTCGGGACCGACCTCGGCCACAATGGTGATTTCGGCTACTGCTTCGAGCGACGTGTTGTGGTTGCCAACGACGCAGGCCGTCATTGCGCCACGGGCACGTGCATATTCAAGCGCACCGACCACGTAGGGTGTACGGCCACTCGCCGAGACGCCGATCACGATGTCCTTGCGTGTAGGCCGGCGGCGAGCAATGTCGCGCTGACCGAGTTCCGGCAGGTCTTCATTCACTTCAACCGCCGAAGCCACGGCTTTGGGCCCCCCGGCGACGATATATTGCACCGACTGGGGCGCAGTCGAATATGAAGCAGGGCATTCAGAGGAATCGAGCGCAACGATGCGGCCGCTTGATCCTGCAGCAACGTAAATAAGTCGTCCGCCATCCCGCAGACTGCGGGCCACGGCATCAATCACCAGGGCAATCTCGGGCAGAGACTTCTTTACCGCGAGCGCGACCTTGGCATCTTCCTGGTTGATAATGCGGGCGATTTCCAACGCAGACTTAGTGTCAAGTCCACGCGAAGCTTCGTTGGCACCTTCAGTGGTCAGTTCCAGAAGGTTGCTATTGCGGCTGGCCGAAAACTTTTCGGAGGGCTGCGCTACAGTGCGCGGTGCTGTCATTGTTGCCATGGTCGATATACCTGCTGAACCTGCGTCAGTTTACCGCTTATCTAGTGAATGTAAAGATCCCACTAAAGTCGGAAGTACCCAACCCTTAATTATCTCATGATGTGCTAGGAGCAAGGAGACAGTGCCGTACAGCGTCATGAAACGCCGGCCGTATCTGCCTGATCTTCTGATTCTCCCGGGTTGGCCAGGTCCGATTCGTTAAGAGCACGATGGCGCAAGGCTCAACCAGATCAGTGCCGCGATCAATCCAGATGGATGTTCCGGCGTAGCCAAGATGCCCTATGCTGCGCGCGCTGAACATTGTTCCGCTGGAAGAAGGGAAAGAGGGAGTGTCCCAGCCCAGTGCCCGCGAACTGCCCGCCGGCAGCTCCGATCGACTGCTGAACGTCTCGATTGTCGCGGCTGTAAACAGGCCGCCCTCGCCCGCAGGCAACATTGCCACTGCGAAGGCAAGGATGTCGCCTGCACTACAAAAGAGCCCGGCGTGGCCGCTGACACCGCCCAGCACCCAGCAGTTTTCATCCTGTACCTCGCCCTGGATGATGCGGTGGCGAAAGACCAGGTCATCCTCGGTAGGCGGTATTTCGTTCCTCAGCTTCGCAGAAGGATTGAACCCTGCCGTCTTCATCCCGAGAGGAAGAAAGACCTCACGCTGGCAGAAAAGATCGATTGGCTCACCGGCAATCCTCTCCAGGATTCCGCCGAGCAGGATGAAGCCGATGTCAGAATATTCCGCCCGGGTGCCCGGCGCGGCTTCAAGCGGCATCGCCAGGCATGCCTGCCAGAGCGCCTCAGGCGTGGCGCAACTCTCGAATAAGCGCGCATAACCGGCTAAGCCTGAACTATGCGCCAGCAGGTGGCGGATGGTGGCCGCGGCTCGCTCCGGTTTGCCCTGTAGAAAGGTTGGAAGCCAGCGCACAATCGGTGCATCCAACTCCAGAAGCCCTCGCTGGTGGAGCAGCATTGCCATGGCCGTGGTCGCGACTACCTTGGTCAGGCTGGCCAGATCGTACACAGTGCCTGAAACGATCAAAGGCGAGTCGACAGCATACGTCTGCCGTCCGACGGCACCGCAGACGCTTGCGCCATGCTTGTCTGTCATGCCGAAAGCGCATCCAGGAAACGCTCCATCCGCTACTGCACGTTCGAGCAGGGAGTAGACCGGTGCGAAGCGTTGCCTGTCTGCAGTGGAGGTCAGATGGTGTTGCGAATCATCAAGTGCCATTTAGGAACTGATGGTACCGTGATGCGCAGGTCTTGTAGAGGAAACCGCTACCAGAGCGCTGCCGTCTCCGTCTATAAACTAGGTTGGAGGCAGTATGGCCCGCACAATGGATTGCAATGCATCTCCCGGCACGAGAAACACACTGGCTCTGACGGCTTTGGCGCTGGGCCTCGGCCTGTCCGCCTGCGCGGCGGCACAGACGAGCAGTGCGCCGCCGTCGGCAGCTTCTGCGGCCTCAACACCCTCCCAGGCTCCTCCTGTGGGGCTCTCCAATGCGCAATCCACCCTCACGGCGCCTCCCGCTGCACCAGCTGCTACGCCACCTGTGCCTGAGAGTGAACTGACCGTACCAGCCGGCACCAAGGTCCTGCTCGCTGTGCAGAGCCCCGTCAATACCAAGACTGCCAAACCCGGGGACGGGGTCTACCTGATTTCCACCTTTCCCGTTATCGTCGGTTCGCACGTCCTGATCCCCTCGGGTGTTTATGTACAGGGCGTTATCGACCAGGTGGAGCGTCCCGGACGCGTAAAGGGCCGCGCAAAATTATTGATGCACTTCACCACCATGATCTTCCCGAACGGCCAGGTGGTGAGTGTGCCGGGAGGCGTTAACAATCTGCCGGGGTCTGACAGTGCGAAGGTAAAGAATGCCGAAGGAGAGATCGAACAGGGCGGCAGCAAAGGCAAAGACGCCGGCAATATCGCCAAAGGTGCTGCCGGGGGAGCAGGCATCGGGGGCATCGGCGGCTCCGTGGGTGGAAGCCCGCTCGCCGGGATCGGCTACGGAGCAGCAGGCGGCGCAGCGGCTGGCCTGGTCTACACCCTGCTCACGCGCGGGAATGACATCATGATCGCGCAGGGCCAGAGTGTCGAAATGATCATGCAGCGCCCTCTTGTGCTGCAGCCGTCTCAACTGGTTGGCATCGATGACACCAGCGGCCGCCCGCAGTACCCGCAATACACGCCGGCTATGCAGCAGCAGCCGTTGCCCAAACCGCAACACATCCTTTGCCCGCCCGGCTCACTCGGCTGCGGCTGATCGTGCTTCTGCGGCTGATAGTGTTGCTGCAGCGCTTAACTGTTGATGGGAATAACACGTCAGGCGCGCATCTCATCGATAGAACTGGTGTTTAGACAAACATGAATGACGTTGCAGGGCGGGAGCTTGAAAAGATCGACAGTGCCGGCCATCCCGTCGCTGCCGGTCTGACGCCGGCGGCTGCCCCCGTCAAACCAGGCGCACGGCCGCTTCACCTGTGGATGCGCGACCTCATCGTCTCTGTGGCTGCGTCCGTTTTTATCATCACCTTCCTCTATCAGCCGGTGAAGGTGGAAGGCACCAGTATGCTGCCCCGCCTTGAGGATCAGGACCGCCTTTTCATCAACAAGTTTGTCTATCGCTTTGAAGACATCAGCCGGGGCGATGTCATTGTTTTCAACTACCCGCGCGACCCGGAAAAGAGCTACATCAAGCGAGTGATCGCGCTGCCAGGCGATCGCCTGGTCATCCAGGATGGCCGGGTTTTCGTCAACGGCGTCCTGCTCAAGGAGCCTTACGTGCCGAAGCGTTACCGCGATGTGCGGTCGCTCGCTGCCATGACTCTGCCGCCACACCAGTATTTCGTGATGGGCGATCACCGCTCGATCTCCAGTGACAGCCGCGATTTCGGCCCGGTCGACCGATACTTCATCTACGGCAAAGCCGAGCTGGTCTACTGGCCGACCGATCAGCTCGGACTCGTTCGCTAGACATACGTTTTGAAGGCCACCGGGAATGCAGAATCGGGCGATGCCTGCACTCTATCTCCGGCCGAATGTGAAAACACGCGCAGCGTTGCCCGCCGCAGGGCAGTACCTGTTAACATCGATTGAATCCACTCATTGGAGAAGCGATGCAAGCGATCCTTGCGCTCGAAGACGGGCGCATCTTCCGCGGTGAGGGCTACGGCGCAAAAGGCGAGTGCTCCGGCGAAGTAGTTTTCAATACGTCGCTCACCGGCTACCAGGAGATTTTCACCGATCCATCCTATGCTGG
Source organism: Acidobacteriaceae bacterium (assembly GCA_963692885.1). GTDB lineage: Bacteria > Acidobacteriota > Terriglobia > Terriglobales > Acidobacteriaceae. Next base: position 2,107,308 of record OY843586.1, on the reverse strand, counting down.
ACAGATCGTCGTCCTGACCAATCCACAGATAGGAAACTACGGCACGAATGCCGCTGATAACGAGGCCGCGCGTCCCTTTATCGAAGGCCTGGTCGCGCGTGAGTTCTCGCCGATCAGTTCCAGCTGGCGTTCCGAGCAGGTCGCCGACGAGTATCTCGAACGGTTCTCCGTTCCCGTACTAGCGGATGTTGATACGCGCGCCCTTGTCCGTCATCTGCGCAATCACGGTGTCATGCGCGGTGTCATTTCGAACATCGAGACAGATGCCGACAAACTTGTAGCCAAGGCCCGCGCGATTCCGAAGATGGATGGCACTGATCTGGCAAGCGTGGTCAGCACCAGATCGATCTACGATTACGATTGCAAGGATCCAGCCAACTATTATGACGATCCGCTGATTCCCAAGACATCCAGCGGTTACGTCGTCGCACCCGAGCCGGACCTGCATGTTGTCGCCTACGATTACGGCATCAAGGCAAACATCCTGCGCGGCCTGACCCAGCAGGCCTGCCGTGTGACAGTTGTCCCGGCAAAGACATCTGCTGAAGATGTGCTGGCGATGAATCCTGACGGCATTTTTCTCTCGAATGGCCCGGGCGATCCTGAGCCTGTCACGTATGCGCATGAAAGCATCCGGAAACTCGCCGGCCGCAAGCCGATCTTCGGCATCTGTCTTGGCCACCAGCTGATTGGCCTCGCCCTCGGCGGCAAGACGTACAAGCTCAAGTTCGGCCACCACGGCGGCAATCATCCCGTGCAGCATACGCATACCGGCAAGGTCGAGATCACGGCGCACAATCATAACTACGCAGTTGACCCGGATTCGCTGAAGCAGTCTGAAGTCGACCTGACGCACATCGATCTGAACGACAACACACTCGAAGGACTGCGTCACCGATCCATGCCGCTCTTCAGTGTGCAATATCACCCGGAAGCAGGTCCCGGCCCGCACGATGCCAGCTACCTTTTTCAGGACTTCCGCAAGATGATGGAGGAGTGGAAGAAGTGACGCATTGCCGGCGCAACCCGGTCTTCCAGATACGGGTGCTGACAGCTCTTTTTTCACTCTTTCTTTCTGCTTCTCCTCTCTATGCGCAGCGGCCTTCAGAGCGCTACAAGGCAGCCCTGGTGTCAGGCCGTCTGGAGCCACGGGTGCGAACGTTTGTGAGCGAATGCCTGCACAAAACCGTACTGGCGAAGCCGGTGGGCCTGTACTCGCAGGGCGCATGGTTCGTCACTCCTGACCTGTCGGATCATGTGAAACAGCAGGGCAACAATGATGACGGGACGGCGCAGGTCTGGCAGATTGATGAAAGACCCCGCGCCATTTCTCTCTGGGTGCACGACGACGAATTTGATCGCAGTACAGTCGCCTGCCTTGATGACAAAGGCGTTGTGACCAGGCAGGTCAACGAATACATGCCCGGCATGTCCGAGCCTGACCTGCATTACATCTACGTGCACACTTTTGCGCGTGGACCGGGCGGGAAGTATCACGCAGCCGGACACTACACAGACTGGAATCGCATCGGGATTTCAGCGCCAAAATTAACCAGTGAAGATCGCGACTTCATCGCCGGTGAACGACAATATGAGAAGTGGAACGATTTCGATTTCGCCGATGCACTGAAGCGGCAGTAGCCACAAGAATTGACGAGAAGATTCTCCGAGTGAGTAAGCAAAATGCCACGCAGAAATGACATTACTAAGATCCTTGTAGTCGGCTCCGGCCCGATCGTTATCGGTCAGTCCGCCGAGTTTGACTACTCCGGCACGCAGGCCTGCAAGGCTCTGCGCGACGAAGGCTATGAAGTGGTTCTGGTGAACTCGAACCCGGCGACCATCATGACTGATCCGGAACTCGCCGACCGCACTTACATCGAGCCACTTACACGCGAGTATGTCGAAGAAATCATCCGCATCGAATGCGAGATGATGGCCGGTGTCGATGGTAAGCGCAAAGGCAAATTTGCCCTGCTGCCGACCGTCGGCGGCCAGACTGCGCTCAACATCGCCGTTGACCTTGCCGATGCCGGCATTCTCGACAAGTACGATGTCGAGTTGATCGGCGCGAAGCTTGAAGCCATTAAGAAAGCCGAAGACCGTCTGCTGTTCAAAGACGCGATGAACAAGATCGGCCTCGACATGCCGCGTTCATCGCTCGTCAATAACCTGCGCGACGGCATGGATTTCAGCGCCAAGATCGGCTTTCCCGTTGTCATCCGGCCATCCTTTACACTCGGCGGCTCCGGCGGCGGCATCGCGTACAACCGCGAAGAATTGATAGAAATTCTTTCGCGCGGCATCGATCTATCGCCGGTCCACGAGTGCCTGATCGAAGAGTCTGTCCTCGGCTGGAAAGAGTACGAGCTCGAGGTGATGCGCGACCTCGCTGACAATGTCATCATCATCTGCTCCATCGAAAACATGGATCCGATGGGCGTCCACACCGGCGACTCGATCACCGTCGCACCCGCACAGACATTGACGGATCGCGAGTACCAGGCGATGCGCGATGCGGCGATCCGCGTCATGCGCGAGATCGGCGTCGAGACCGGTGGCTCCAATGTGCAGTTCGCCGTTAACCCACTCAACGGCCGCATGACTGTCATCGAAATGAATCCCCGCGTCTCGCGTTCGTCCGCGCTCGCTTCGAAAGCCACGGGATTTCCTATTGCGAAGATCGCGGCCAAGCTGGCCGTCGGTTACACACTCGACGAGATACCAAACGACATCACGAAGAAGACGCCGGCCTGCTTTGAACCGACGATCGATTATGTCGTCACGAAAGTTCCGAAGTGGCAGTTTGAAAAGTTTGCCGGAGCCGATGAAAATCTCGGACCGCAGATGAAGTCAGTCGGCGAAGTGATGGCCATTGGCCGCACCTTCAAGGAATCGCTGATGAAGGCCATGCGGTCGCTCGAAACCGGCAAGAAAATCAGTGCCGAAGTGATCGAGCCGCGGCGGCTCACGCAGATGCTGGTCACGGCAAAGCCGGGTCGCTTCGAATACATCCGCTACGCTTTCCGCAAGGGCATGTCTGTTCGCGAGGTTGCCCGTCTCACCACGATGGACCCGTGGTTCCTGCATCACATTAAAGAGGTAACCGATGCGATTACGAATATAGGCGAGCAGACAGAAAAGACTGTATCTGTCGAGCAGTTGCGTAAGGCGAAACGGATGGGTATTTCCGACGCGCGTATCGCCGACAGCTGGCATCTTGACGGGAACGAAGGGACCCTCCAGGTGAAGGCCCTGCGCGAACGCCTGGGCATCCGGCCAGTGTTCAAACTTGTCGATACCTGCGCGGCTGAGTTTGAAAGCGAAACGCCGTATCTCTATTCGAGCTACGACGAAGAAGACGAAGCGCCGCCAACGACCAGGCGCAAGGTCATCATTCTCGGCAGCGGGCCGAACCGTATCGGGCAGGGCATCGAGTTCGATTACTGCTGCTGCCACGCCGCGTTCGCGCTCAAAGAAGACGACTACGAAACGATCATGGTTAATTGCAATCCTGAAACCGTTTCGACGGATTATGACACCAGCGATCGTCTCTACTTTGAACCACTGACGCTCGAAGACGTGCTCGCCGTGCATGAACACGAGTCGAGTACTGGCGCGGAAGTCGGCATGATCGTACAGTTCGGCGGCCAGACGCCACTCAATCTCGCGTTGCCGCTGAAGAATGCCGCGGTCAAGATCATCGGCACGTCGCCCGAATCGATTGATCTGGCTGAAGATCGCAAGCGTTTTGGAAAGCTGCTTGAATCGCTCGACATTCCGCAGCCTCCCGGCGCCATCGCGACGAGCGTGGACGAAGCACTGGAAGGCGCGGACCGCGTCGGCTATCCCGTGCTGGTGCGTCCCTCCTACGTCCTTGGCGGCCGCGCCATGGTCATCGCCTACGATGCTGCCTATGTCCGCGAATACATGAAGACGGCGGTCGAATATTCGCAGGATCGCCCTGTGCTGATCGACCACTTTCTCGAAGATGCGATTGAGGTTGACGTTGACGCGCTCTGCGATGGCCACGACGTTGTGATTGCCGGCATCATGCAGCATATTGAAGAAGCCGGCATCCACTCCGGTGACTCATCCTGCGTATTGCCATCGGTCGATATCTCGCAGGCTGCGCTCGCGACCATCCGCGAATACACGCGGAAACTCGCACTGGCGCTCGATGTCCGCGGCCTGTGCAACCTGCAGTTCGCCATCCAGCGCGGAACACCGGCACGGCCGGAAAAGGTCTTCGTCATCGAAGTCAATCCACGTGCCTCGCGCACTGTGCCCTATGTGTCAAAAGCTACGGGAGTGCCGCTCGCAAAGATTGCAGCGCGCCTCATGACTGGCCGCACTTTGAAAGAACTTCTGCCTGACCAGGTCGCCAGTCGTAAAGAGCTTGAGACGGGCAAGCATTTCTACGTCAAGTCGCCGGTGTTCCCCTGGAACAAGTTTCCCGGTACCGATACTGTGCTTGGTCCTGAGATGAAATCGACCGGCGAAGTGATGGGCGTAGCCGATAATTTCGGCGAAGCTTTTGCCAAGGCGCAGCTTGCTGCCGGGCAGAGACTCCCGACCAGCGGCACTGTCTTTTTCAGTGTCAATGAGCGCGACAAAGCAGCACTACCGGCCCTCGCGAAGCAGTACGTCGAGATGGGTTTCAAGCTGGTAGCGACGCACGGCACAGCGGACGTACTCGAACGTTCCGGCTTCATTGTCGAGCGGGTGTTCAAGGTGAAAGAAGGTCGTCCGAATGTCGTCGATCTCATCAAGGGCGAGCGTATTCAGCTCATCGTCAACACGCCTTACGGCCCTGACACATTCTTCGACGAGCGTGCGATCCGTCGTGCCGCAGTCACACAGCGCCTGCCTACGATCACTACCATCGCCGCTGCCCGTGCGGCTGCCGAAGGCATTGCTGCACTGCAGCGCAACGCGACGAGTGTCTTCGCACTGCAGGAACTGCACCGTGCGCTGAGCCTGACGCGATGACGGCCCGGGCGAAATAACATGGCAAGCGTTCTGCTCGAAGGAATATTGACAGCCGCGACCACTCCCTTCATGGGAGATGGCAAGTTGTTTCTGCACAAACTCGAACGCAACATCGAACGGCTTTCCCGCACGGCCGTCTCCGGGATCGTCCTGCTCGGATCGACCGGCGAGGCAGTGATGCTCAGCGATACCGAATCGCGCGATGTACTCAAGACTGCAAGCGAGGCGGCATCCGTCGAAAAAGTTCTCATCGCCGGTATAGGCCGCGAAAGCCTCATCGAGACTTTGCGTCTTGCCGATCACGCAGCGGAGCATGGCTATGATGCAGTCCTCGTCCGTACACCGCATTTCTATCGGCCGCAGATGAAGCCGGCAGTCCTGCTCAACTATTACCGCATGGTTGCCGATCGCTCACCACTGCCAGTGCTGCTCTACAGTATTCCTGCCTACACCCTGTACGATCTCCCGGTCGAGGTCGTGGCCGAGCTTGCGCAGCATCCAAACATCATCGGTATCAAGGATTCCAGCGGGAAGATCGAACGCATCCAGGCTCTCGTTGACGCTTCAAAGTCGGCACCGCGCAGGAATGTAACTGTTACGCAGACATTTACGCCAATTACCGGCCGCATGGCGAATGCCAGTGCTGAATCCTCTGCCATGCTCTCGACAAACTTTATCGCGCTGTCCAGTTTCGACGGCAGTGATGCATCGGTCGCCATGCCGAGCATTCCGCCCCTCAAGACACGAACGAAAGAAGTCGGTTTCCAGGTGATCGGCGGGTCTGCACAAACCATGCTTGCTTCTTTTCACGCCGGCGCCACTGCAGCTATTCTCGCAATGGCAGCCTTCGCACCGCAGTCCTGTGCAGAGGTTTACATGGCATTCAAGGATCGTGACGCGGTCCTCGAAAGCGAGAAGCAGGAACGCCTGGTGAATGCAGGGAATCGCATCATCGGCATAATGGGTATACCTGGCATCAAGTACGCGTGCGACCTGAATGGTTACTACGGTGGCGTGCCGCGGCTTCCGCTGCTGCCAGTCACCGCCGAGGATCAACAGCAGATTGCTTCACTGCTTGCCTCTATTCACAGTTGATGGATGCGTCTCTGCCGTCCTGGTCTGCTGAAGCAGAAACTACACCCGGCTGTGCAGCGCGCAGTGTGTAAATCGTGACAAAACAGCAGAAAGTCATAAGAATTGGCTAAAACCCGCTGCTTAGTCAGCGACGGTTGGCTAAAGTGGAAGAGTGACCATCCGCGCAATGGGATAGCCGCGTCGAAATGCGCCCTCAGACCGTCTATTAGGGACGCCTGTGTGTCCCTCTGCAATCCGCTAAGTCCCTGGAGCTCAAACGCTTGATGCCTTGTGAAATGAATTGTTTCGTAGAACCGAGTATCAGAAGGTCAAACATGGCATGCCGCTCGCGTTTCAGTGCTCCACTGGCAGCAGTCGCGCTGGGGTTGATCGCTCTGTGCAGTACAGGCTGCGAGAAGAAATCCGATCCCGCTGCCGAGGCGCCACCGGCTGCCCAGGTCATAGACGCACCCAACTCGAGCCTCGTGAAGGTCGATCATCCGGAGCAGTTTCCCCTGGCGACGGCGGACTCCTACGAGGCCACCAGCACCCTCAACGTGACGGGGACCGTCAACCCCGATGTTTCGCGCACCATCCCGGTCATCTCGCTGGCTTCAGGCCGCGTTGTCGCCATCCACGTCCACGTGGGGGACTTCGTCAAGAAAGGCCAGCTCCTCATGGAGGTCGCGAGTGACGATATTTCCGGCGCTTACTCCACCTACCACAAGGCAGTTGCAGATGAGGTGCTGGCCAATACCCAGCTCCGGCGCGCCAAGCTGCTCTATGACAAGGGCGCGATCCCCAAGAGCCAGCTCGAGATCGCACAGGATACCGAGGACAAAGCCGTCATCGATGTCCAGACAGCGCGTGAGCACCTGCGGCTGCTCGGGGTCAAGAATCCTGACGGCCCGCAGCAGCAGATCGTCAACATCTACGCGCCGGCGACCGGCGTCATCGTCCAGCAGAATGTCACCCCGGGAGCGCCCGCAGTCAATGTGCTCAACAATGCGCCGACACCGCTTTCGATCAACTCGCTCAGCTCGTCGCCCAACCTGTTCACCATCGCCGATCTCTCACATGTCTGGATCATCTGCGATGTGTATGAAAACGATCTGGCGCAGGTACACACCGGGCAGTCCGCGGAGATCCGTCTGAATGCCTATCCGGACCGGAAGGTGACCGGCACCATCAGCGAGATCGACGCCATGCTTGACCCGACCATCCGCACTGGTAAGGTCCGCATACAGGTCGACAATCCCGGCTACTTCATGCGCGTCGGCATGTTCGCAACAGCGACCTTCCATGGCAAGAAGCCGGAGATGCATGCTTCCATCCCGTCTGCTGCCATTCTTCATCTGCATGATCGCGCCTGGGTCTACGTCCCGGACAGCAGCAGCAATAGCGACAGCAAGAGTGGTGGGCAGTTCCGCCGGCTCGAAGTTCACACCGGCGCCAGCCTGCCAAACGGCATGATCGAAATTGTCAGTGGTCTTGCGCCTGGACAGAAGGTTGTCACCAATGCGCTTGAATTACAGGACACGGTGGACCAGTAAATGATCCGTGGTCTCGTCGATTTTGCGCTGAACAATCGATTGATGGTCCTGGTCCTGGCCATCATCCTTTTCGCGTGGGGTATCGTCTCGTTTCACAACCTGCCGGTTGAAGCCTACCCGGACGTCGCCAACAATTATGTCCAGGTCATCACGCAGTGGCCCGGGCGGGCTGCGGAAGAAGTTGAGCAGCAGGTCACCGTGCCCCTCGAAATTTCGATGGCCGGCATTCCACACCTGCAGCACCTTCGCTCTACGTCGCTCGCCGGTCTGTCGAGCCTTAGTCTCATTTTCGACGACGACTCGTCCGACGAGTGGAACCGCGAGAAGGTGCTGGAGCGCCTTTCGCAGGTCACGCTGCCACAGGGTCTGCAGCCGCAGATCGGCACGGACTGGAGTCCAGTCGGCCAGATCTACTGGTACACGCTCAAGAGCACCAATCCTGCCTACGACAACATGGAGCTCAAGTCGATCGAGGACTGGCAGCTGGAGAAGCAGTTCAAGCAGGTTCCCGGTGTGGTCGATGTCTCGAGCTTTGGCGGCATCACGCGTGAATACCAGATCCGCATCGACCCGGACAAGCTCATCTCCTATGGCCTGACCATCGGCAGCGTCGAGCAGCAGCTGGCGAACAACAATACCAATGCCGGCGGCAGTTTCATCGAGTCCGGTCAGCAACAGATCAACGTGCGCGAGGTCGGTCTCTTCACGAATGTTTCCGACATCGAGAACACCGTTCTCAAGGCGCAGAATGGCACAGCGCTGCGCGTGCGGGACATCGCTACTGTGGTCGAGGGCCCGAAGATCCGTCTTGGCCAGATCGGCCGGGCCATCCATCGCAAAGATGGCAAGATCGTCAATGACCCGGACGTCGTTGAGGGTATCGTCCTGCTGCAGAAGGGCGACAATGCCGACTCGACCATCGCCGGCATCCGCGCCAAGGTCAAGGAGCTGAACGAACATATTCTGCCCAAGGGCGTCACTATCCAGCCCTTCCTCGATCGCGGCGATCTGCTCCAGCTCACGACAAGTACGGTGCTTGATAACCTGACAAAGGGGATCATCCTGGTGGTGATCATCCTGTTCCTCTTTCTCGGCAACGCGCGCGGCGCCCTGATCGTCGCGCTGACCATCCCGTTCTCGCTTCTCTTTGCCTCCATCTGTCTTGACCTGGTGCATATCCCGGCCAACCTTCTTTCGCTCGGCGCGCTCGATTTCGGCATGGTCGTGGACGGGGCTGTCGTGATGGTCGAGAACATCGTCCGCCGCATCGGTGTCCGCAAAGAAGGCGAGTCGATCCTGGAAGTTTCGCGGTCGGCTGCACACGAGGTCCAGCGGCCCGTCTTCTACGCCATCGGCATCATCATCACGGCGTATCTGCCTATCTTCACCCTGCAGGCAGTCGAAGGCAGGCTCTTCCGTCCAATGGCGTGGACAGTGGCTTTCGCGCTTCTCGGCGCGTTGCTGTTCTCGCTCGTCATCGCTCCTGGCCTGTCGAGCCTGCTCTTCACCAAAGGCGCCAAGGAGTGGCACAACCCTGTCCTCATCTGGGTCACGGCCCGCTACCGCAAGCTCGCCCACTATGCCATCCATAACCGCCTGCTGACCGTCAGTCTCGCTGGCGTCATGCTGATGCTTGCACTCTTCCTTGGCGAGAGCGGCGTGATCGGGTCGGAGTTCCTGCCCCATCTGGATGAAGGCGCGATCTGGGCCCGCGGTACTCTGGCGCCCAGCACTGGTCCGACAGAGAGCGAAGCTATCGCCAATCACACGACGCAGACCTTTGCCAGCTTCCCTGAAGTGACCGAAGTCGTCAGTCAGATCGGCCGGCCGGATGACGGGACCGACGTGACCGGCTTCTCGAATACCGAATACTATGTCGGGCTGAAGCCGAAGAAGGAATGGCGCGGAGTTTTCCACGAGAATAAAGATGAACTGATCGCCGCCATGAACCGCGAATTGGTCAAAACGCCCGGCGTCATCTGGAACTTCTCCCAGCCAATCTCCGACAACATGGAAGAAGCAGTCAGCGGCGTCAAAGGCGAACTCGCCGTGAAGATTTACGGCGACGATCTGCAGACCCTCGAAGACAAGGGCAACCAGATCGTCAGCATCATGAGCAAGATCAAGGGCGTCGAAGATCTAGGGCTGGATCGCGCACTCGGCCAGCCCAACCTGAATTACGTGGTCAATCGCGAAGCCGCGGCCCGCTACGGGATTAATGTCTCTGACGTCCAGGATGCAATCCAGACAGCGGTCGGCGGTATGGCTGTCAGCCAGGTTCTCGACAAGGAAGCTCGCTATGACGTGGTGCCGCGCTACAAGGCGGAATACCGGAGTACCGCGGACGCGATCAACAATATTCGCCTGCTCTCGCCCAGTGGCGAACGCGTATCACTTGCGCAGTTGACGACGCTCACCACGCATGACGGTGCCGGCCTGATCCAGCGCGAGGGCGGCCAGCGCTACGTCGCCGTCAAGTACAGTGTGCGCGGCCGCGATCTTGGCAGCACGGTACAGGAAGCCATCCGCGACGTGAACCAGCAGGTAAAACTGCCGCCGGGCTACCATCTCGACTGGGCTGGTGAATTTGAAAGCCAGAAGCGGGCGGACAAACGCCTGATGATGGTCCTGCCCATCACCATTGCCGGCATCTTCTTCATCCTTTACACCATGTTCAGATCAGTGAAGTGGGCGACACTCATCCTGGTCAATGTCATGCTTGCGCCGGTCGGCGGCCTGATTGCGCTCCTGCTCACGCACACCCACTTCAGTGTGTCGTCCGGGGTCGGCTTCCTGGCGCTTTTCGGTGTCTCAGTCCAGACAGGCGTCATCATGCTCGAGTACATCAACCAGTTGCGTGCTCAAGGCATGTCCGTCATCGAGTCGGCGGTCGAAGGCGCGGTGTTGCGCCTCCGGCCGATCATGATGACGTCGCTCGTCGCGACCCTCGGTCTGATTCCCGCGGCGACGTCGCATGGCATAGGTTCGGATTCGCAGCGACCGTTCGCCATTGTCATCGTTGGCGGCCTGATCGCCGGCCTCTGCATGAGTATCTTCCTGCTTCCGACTCTTTATGTGTGGGTCGCACGCGAGGGCGACATGCTTCCCGAGCCGGAAGCAGAAATTTAAAGCGAGGGACTTAGCCAGTCTTTACTGCACCTGGACGACATTCGCCACCGTCGTGAGGCAGTCATAAGGTGATCCTGTTGTCGAGAAGCTGAGGTCAAGCGAAGTCGTCCCTTTCTTCACCGCAGCCGTGATGGTGTGGCCGGTATCGTCCCATAGCTGCGGCAATGGCAGGGAAGAGCTGCCACTCCAGTCGCTGTCGTAGTACTGGGATGCAGGCCCTGCGATGGCCACGCCGTTGATCTTGGTGGATTTCTCTGCGAGAGACTGGATTGCCGTACGGCTGGTGCCATGCTGGCCATCAGCGCCGATGTTATCGAAATAAGCGAGGGTTCCGGGAGCTGCGACCGGCAGCTTCAGAACGTACGAGAGCCCCGGATTCGACGCAAAGGTGTATCCGGCAAGTCCCTGGTCGTACAGAGCCACTGTTCCGGTACCCTTGCCCGCAAGTACCAGAGAAGCCCCTTCAAAGAGCGGTAGAGGGTAGGAGAGCCAGGGATCTGCGCCATCCGTCGTGCCCCCTGCGCCCGGCAGTAGTGTCACCTGGTAGGAACCATTGCCATTCGCAACACTGGTCGGCACAGTCCCGCGGAAAACGCTGATCGTATTTCCTGTCCAGCAGGGCGAAGCCGCGGTCCCGAGCAGTTTGCCAGGGATTGTCGCAATGGCTGCTTCCGATGTCGGTGACAAACGCTCCACCTTGATCGACTCATCAGCTTTGGGAGCCGCGCCTTCTGTAATTACAGCCCAGTAAATGTAAGCAGCCTTTACCGGTGTCACCAATCCACTTATCCCGATATTGCCCCCGCCCCGGTTCCTTAATGACACACCGCCGGTAGCATATCCCGCGGATGTGTACACCTCTGAAGGAGTAATCGTACCCAGGGCCGCATCGGTTCGAATGTCAAGCGCATTGGGCGCATCGCTTGTTCCCCACGCAACTGGTGGGGCTGACGAACTATTTTCTTTCTGGGCCAGCAAAGGCGTCACAGCCAGCAATGCCAGTATGGAGCAATAACCAAGATGCTTCCTGGTTTTGCGACGAAGAGTATTCGAGAAAGGCATACGTATCATCCTCCGGCTCTCTACGAGCGGCTAAAACTTAGCACCCGGAGGATAGACAGACAAGACGTACGAGAATGTAAACTTAGGTCGGGTTAGTAACACCAGCGACTAACAGTGGCGAGCCGCGTATCTGATAATGCTCGACGACAATGTTTCGGTAAAAGGACGGCCGCCATTGTGCGGGAATGCTCGTGGCGGGAAGAGTCGTAGCGGGCATGCCCGTGGAAGGGAAGAGCTGAGGACTCTTCCCCTACGTGCGCTTGATCCGCCGTTTTACTTCCAGGCCCGCGGCGACAGCCGAGCCTTTCAGCGTATCCAGCAGCGGCGACTTGCCCGGAGGCGTCGGCTTCAGGCCAAGTTTTCGCAGGTAGTAGTTAGCCTGGTAGACATTCTTGCGGCGCGTGTCGGCATATTGATAACTGATGCTGAGGGAAACCGAAACATTATCCCCGTTCTTCAGCCAGTGCGGACAATTTACCGGGATGTGGACACCTGTCCCCGGTCTCATCGTAAAGACCGAAGCCCGGTCCTGGAACTGGGGCTTGTAGATGCCCGCGTTATTGTCCTTGGACCAGAATGTCTCCAACTCTTCTTCCGGCACAACTTCCTGATCATTGCGGTCAAAGACGTTGATCGTCTTCTCGCCACTCACCTGCATCAAGAAATTGCACTCGCGATCGATATGGTAAGACGTGACACGATTGGGCGACGTTAGAAAAATCATCGCCTCCTGGCTTTTCTTGTCCTGGTCGATGCGGCGTCCGGAAAGACGCTTCACTTCTTCCATGCATTCCTGCAGGATCTCGTCATAGGCCGGGTCCAGGTTTACCCGTCGCAGAATGATCCAGGCCCCAGAGTTTTCAAGCGAGTCAAACACTTCTTCGACAGGCTTGTTCCGGGCAGGCACGGAGTCCCAGCGCTGATCCACCCTGATTTCGCCCGCGTCATAGTAAATACCACCCTTGGTCGCCGGATTGGTCAGCAGCTGGCGTAGTCTGTCACGCGCGAAAAGCGGATGATCGGCGGTAAAACTATGTCGGAATTCGAAGGGTTTGGCGTCGAAATCATTGGCGAAAGCAGTATTGTCGGGATAGAAAACTTGGGTAGGGAGATTGGCAGGAACAGCATTGGCAGGCGCAGCCATTGGACACCTCTTCGCACGAACCTAATGTACGATGCTGCTTAGAGCCAGCGCATCGGTCCACCGTGACACTCATTAGTAATTTACAGGTGGTGACCATGAGTGTACTGCATTCGTTACAGTGAAGTAAGTGTCGCTCCCAACACAGTTCGAAGCGATAAAGCAGACATATCGATGGAGACCAGCTTAAAACCACGGAACGCGGAAGGCGATGCACCGAGCATGGCCGTAGTGGTCATTGGCCGGAACGAGAGCACTCATCTGCGCGCCTGTCTTGACAGTATCCGCGCCCTTGAGTATTCGCCGGCGAAGGTCGAAGTGATTTATGTCGATTCAGCATCTACTGATCACTCGCGAGAGCTCGCGTCCGAACTCGGCGCGCGCGTGTTAGCCGTAAACGGCGATCCGATGACTGCAGCCCGGGGCCGCAATGCCGGCTGGACATCGACCCAGGCACCATTCATTCTCTTTCTCGATGGCGATACCGTGGTTCATCCGCGATTTGTCGCCGTTGCCCTTGCCTCGCTCGACCAGGATCCGGCAATCGCCGCCGTCTGGGGCCATCGCCGCGAGAGTCAGCCACAGGCGTCTATCTACAACCGCCTGCTTGATCTTGACTGGATGTACCCGCCCGGCTGGACCGAGTTCTTCGGAGGCGATGTCCTCATCCGCCGAGACGCCCTGGCTTCAGTCAATGGCTACAATCCCGAACTGATTGCTGGGGAAGAGCCTGAGATGTGCCGTCGTTTGCGCGGCCATCTGCACAATGGCACTCCCTGGAAAATTCTGCACATTGATGCGCCGATGACGCAGCATGACCTCCGCATGACCCATTTTTCCCAATACTGGAAACGCGCTACCCGCGCCGGTCACGCCTACGAACAGGTGTCCGGGCTGTTTCGCGACACCACCGACCCCTTCTGGACACCAGAGGCGCGGCGCAACGAGAGGCGCGCGCTGTTCTGGCTCTGTCTCGTCGCCGCTTCGTTGATCGCCGGTTTCATCCTGCGTTCCGCGTGGCCGATCGTGTTCTCGGCCGGCCTCATCCTGCTTGCAGCCGTCCGGAGTGCCTGGAAAGTGCGAGACCGGTCCAAGTCCTGGCCGACCCTGCTACTCTTCGGCCTGCATTCGCACCTGCAGGTCATACCGATTTATCTCGGCCAGCTGCGTTACCGGTTCGCCAGAGCACGCAAAAGGAAAGTGACGCTCATCGAATACAAACGCACCTGAAAATTCAGTTAAATTTCGATTGGCCGTGGGAGGAAAGCTCCTCAAGGTGGCACTCCGAAGCGCAAGAGCGGACCGCTTTTCTGGTTGTTCAGCTATTCCGGACCAGTCGTTTTGGTAGAGGGAGATAGTCGTCTGGTCCGCAGTACTACAAAGGGAAAACTGATGTTCGAGAACCTCCGAGAAGACCTGCGCTGCTATGGCAATGACCCGACGCGTCGCGGCTTCTGGACCATGCTTGTTTACCGCTTCGGTCGCTGGCGCTACACCATCCGGGCGCGACCATTGCGGGTGCCGTTCTCTATTGTCTACAAAGCTTTGAAGGTTATTGCGGAGTCGGTCACGGGCACCGAACTACCGTGCGAGGTAGTGATTGGCCGTCGTCTCCGGATTGAGCACAGCTTTGACATTGTTGTCTCGGGCGACGCCGTGCTGGGAGACGACGTCGTGCTTCGAAATGGAGTAACCATCGGGCTACGGCATGAAGGGAAGCGGGGTGCACCAGTGATCGGCAATCGGGTGGATATCGGCGCCGGGGCCAAGCTTCTGGGCCCGATCCATATCGGTGACGACGTGAGCATCGGCGCCAATGCCGTTGTCATCCGTGATGTACCCTCCCATTCGATCGCCGTCGGCGTACCTGCCCGGGTGGTGGCAAAGAGGGCGGCCGACACCAGCGAAAACGAGGGCGACACCTCGTCTCTGTTGGTTTAGAGGGCAGCTAAAGCAGAGTCGAAGCGCAGTTGGTCGAATGCTCGCGGAGCTTCACCTGGACGCTGCAATCGGTTCGAACCCTTGAACTCAGAGCAGCAGGTTCAGGCCCTGCCTTGAGCAGACATCTGAGTTTTCTTGACACATGGTCTCTCCCCCGCGATCGTCAAGGCAAAATTAAGACGATTCAATGCACCGCGTGTTCCGGTGATCTGCTGCCTCAACCGTCCGAGGATCCACCCTACTCTGCCGCCCAGATCCCGTACTCAAAGCTCATGCATATCATTCATGCCGGCGTTCCGTTTGATGAGAACGGCAACCTCCAGGTGCCGGCAGGCTTCGTCGAACGCGAACTGACGGAGCGTGCCCACGCAGCGCATGTCAAGGTCATGCTGCTTATCGGCGGAGATGTCACTGCACTTGAAACCAATCTTGCAATTCTGAAGCCTTTACTCAAGAACCTGAAGGAGTTCGTCACAGCGAACGACTACGACGGCATAGATCTCGACTGGGAATATTCCGAGACCAGCCAGGACACGGCTCTGCTGCTCAGCTTTATGACCGCCCTGCGCAGAACTTTCCCCAGTCCCTACCTGCTCTCCATCGACGCAGCACCCTTCAACGAACCCGCGTATGACGTACCGCACTTGCGCAAGGTCATCGACTTCTTTGTTGTGATGACCTACGACTGTGCCGGGCCCTGGACAGCGCATGCGCAGCTCAACTCACCCATCTTCTGAGATAACACCAACCCCGAAGACTATGACGGCCACTCGCAGGACTTGCTCGACTCCATGTATGGCGCTTCGCAGCGCTACATGCCCCTGAGCATCAAGCAGCAGCTGGCTGATAAGTAACGGCTCGGCTTCCTCATCCTGCCAGAGGTAATGCTGCCGGCCCGTAGATTTGGCATTATCTCTGGACTGGCTTCGCCGGAACACCGACGACAGTCGTTCCCGCGGCAACATCTTTGGTCACCACTGCATTCGCTCCTACCGTGGCTCCATCGCCAATGGTGACACCCTGTAGCACCGTCACTCCGCGGCCGATCCATACTTCTTTGCCGATCACGATCGACTTCGCCTTGTGTCCTGCGTCGCGCAGTGGAACGCCCGCCGCGCGTCCATGGTTCGCATCGCGGATGCTCGCATATTCGCCAATCATGGTGCCCGCGCCGATCGTGATCGAAGCCATCGCCACCAGGTGGGCTCCCGTCGAAATCACGACACCGTTGCCGATCTGGATCGTCCCCTCATCCAGCGTCTCGAGATAAAGGTCCGGATATAGCAGCAGGTTTTCACCCAGTTCGATCCGGCCTGTGCCATGAACCTGCGCGCGTCCCAGTATGACGACGGAAGCAGGAACATCAGTCTTCAGCACTGCCACCAGGTGAGCATGCGCCATGATCCTGCGCGCATTACGACGCAGCCCGGCTGTCGGGCGTAACCACGCTGCTATACAGCGCGAGGCAATCTGCTTCACGTTTGCCAAACAGCACCACCCTTGACAGGGAAGAAAATCAGCATGCCAGTTCTCCAGGGAAGGGCTTTCAAGCAAGCTACCACGGTTGCGGCGGAGAAACTCTTCCGCCCCTGGTTTCAATCCATGCCTGCTGCATCAATCGCACCTGAGCCAGGTCGGCTTCGCCAGATACTCTGCGCTCGGCATCGCGGCTGAAGCGCTTACGCCATGCCCGCTGGCCATACCAGAGGGTCTCAAGCAGCCGGGCGAACCGGGCCTGCCAGCCATGATTCTTGCGATAGTAGAGCAATGTACTTCGCATACGCCACAGCGTCAGTTGCGCGCCCGACTTTGACATCTGCAACTTCTTGTTGGCTGTCGGGCTTTCAGTCATCTGCCGCGAAGATTCGCCGCCAATGTGAATGACCACTACGTCTGGCCAGTACCAGATGGAAAAGCCTGCAGCCTGTATCCGGCGGCACAGGTCGACTTCTTCGTAGTAGAGGAAGAAAGCCGGATCGAATGGGCCCACCTTGGTCAGAGCTTCGCGGCGGATGATGGAATAGGCGCCTGGCACCCAATCCACTTCCGCGGTCACCATCTGGTCAGCCCAGGTTCGATCAAAACGCCCGAAGATGCGCGATCGAGGATACTTATTGGCAAAGCCCGAGAGCACGAACAGGTCGGTCAGCAGGGAAGGGAACATGCGCGCCGATGGTTGCCAGGAGCCGTCCCGGCCAATCAGCCGGCCGCCAGCCAGCCCGATGCGGCTGTCCCTGTCCATGCGCTCGACAGACAACCTGAGAGCGTCCGGCATCAGGAAGGCGTCCGAGTTCAGCAGCACGATATACCGACCGGCTGCCTGCTCGAAAGCCAGATTGTTCGCGCGACCGAAGCCGAGGTTCTCGGGGCTCACAATGAGCTTCACATCTGGATATTCATTCCGAATCATGGCAACCGAGCCGTCTTTTGACCCGTTGTCGACTATCAGGGTCTCAACCCTCAGGCCCGCACTCGCACGCGCCAGACAGTCAAGACACTCGCGCAGCACCTTTTCGGTGTTCAGAGAAACGATAACCACTGACACATCGAAGGCCTCATGCTTCGCATGCGCCGCATCTGTTTGCGAATATTCACTCATGCTGACGATCGATCTCTGGAAGGAATTGGGACATCGTTTCGGCAAGCATTTTCAGGTTCTCAGGAAGATTGTAATGTTCGAGGACGCGCTGCCTGGCCGATTGCTGAAAGCGCGCTCTATCCTCGGGACTGAGAATCAACCGCTCCATCGCTGCTGTAAGTTCTTCAACCGAACCGGCCGGCACCAGGAGACCATCCTGCTCATGGCGAATCAACTCCGGGATTCCCGCAACGAATGTACTGACACACGGCGCGCCGATCGCCATCGCCTCCATCAGCGCGACCGGAATGCCTTCTGCGAAACTGGGCAGCACAAACAGGTCTGCTCCACGCAGTGATTCAAGCACGCGATCATGGTTCTGGCCCCCCGCAAACGTCACGTAGCCTTCCAGACCCTCGCGCTTCGCCAGGGCTTCAAGCAATGCTCGATCCGGGCCGTCGCCAATCAGTACCAGGCTCACTGCATGCTGACGACGGACAAGTTCTGCCATCGCCATGAGCAGGATCGCCTGACCCTTCGCGCCTACAAGTCGTCCAGTGCAGAGGATGCGCAGAGGGCCCGGAGCCGTAGTTTTGAAAGGCTGCATCGCCAGTACCGGCGCAATGCCGAGCCGGACCACCCGAAGTTTGTCCCAGCTTGACGGCGGCATCAGCCGCATCAACTGCGAGCGGCAGAAATCACTGATGCAGATGACAAAGCGGGCACCGTCGATCTTCTGCGGCAATGCCATCTCGTTCTGATCGAAGAACTCGTCCGGCCCGTGCACGGTCATGGAATAGGGAAACTTCCACGCGGCCGCCGCTATCATGCCTACGGATGCCACCGGCCCGGAGAAATGAATGTGCAGGTGGTTCAGATTGCGGCGCTGCATCCATGCGCCCAGCACTACTGCCTCCACCAGGTAGAAGAGCGCGTACAAGGTATGTGTCAGGTGGAACGGTTCCAATCGCACTGCCGCTATCAGGCCGCGCCATACTACACCTGGCCTGGTCAGCGTCGTCTTAAGGACAGTCGATACGATCTTCGTGATCGGCTGACTCTTCAGGTAGAAAGTGGTCGAAGCAGCTTGCTGTTCTTCACTCGAGAGGGAATCGAAAGCGCGATCCGGATCATTGATGGATGCGGTCTCGATGCTGATTCCACACTCGCGTAGTCCCGTCACCTCCTGCCGGAAGAAGGTGTGCGAGAGGGCCGGGTAACGGCTGAGCAGATACGCGGTGTGGAGAGATTGCCGTGAACTCAATACCTTTGCCCTGGAAAAAGATAGACCCAGTCTCTCATTGAATTTGCGTGGCCGTGAGCAATCCGCGTCTCACTCGGTAGCACGAACGGGTCATGGCGAAGGTGATGTTCAGCATTCGAGCCATGCGAACATAGTCGGAATCCAATCCACTCCATGGCGGCAGCTTTCTCCTGTTTAAAGCGGCCAGCTTTCTGCCGCAAGCAGGTCACAACCCGCCATCATCGGGTTGATCAACTCATCGTCTTAGTAAGCGGGTATTCCTTCCACCATCCTGCTTCCCAGTCTGTTGTGCCTCTCGGTTTATTGAATCCCAGATCTTGTACGGGCGCACGTAAATCGTCGTTGCTCATTTCCGACGGTTCCATTGTGGGTCGTTGAAGCCCTATGCATTCTCAATCGGAACAGCGTGATCCTCTCGGCAGAGGTATGGCTATTGTTACAGCGAAAGCCGAGTCGCCATGCGAAAAAATCAGCTGTCCGGGTGTGTTAATTTCCTGTTTCTCGGCCGCTCATCCGACTCATTGAACGAGTTGCTGTGCTAGCTCTTACATACTTCCCCCAGAAGTTGTAGCTCCGGTTTTTCTTTCTTAGCCGAGCCTGCATGTGCCCCAAACCGGGTAGGCAAGTAACCACTTCGTCTAAGCAAGTTATAGTTTGTAACTCGATCCAGTGTTTTTCTAACACTTACTCGTGTAGATATTCCACACCCTAGATGTAAGCTTTTCTCGATTCACTCTAACATTAGAAAATGTTAAGCAAAACCATTGTTATCAGAGCTTTAGTGTTACCCGACCTATACCACTAAGGTCTGATATCTATTTACGGGGTTTCTTCATAGAGTCGCTCTAGAGATAACAGGATCGTACTGCGCAAGCAGCTTCCATCCGTGTCTCGGGCAAGCGGCAAGGCTGCACTTATAAGCCACGTTCGTATTGCTTCACACTCTTTTGTTTCACTTACCGTCATGTGTCGCACGATACATAGCGAATTAGCCAGGTTCTCTCGAAGTATGGATGAAGTGATCGCAGCGGATGAGATGCTGCGGCAATTGGCGCTGTAAGGCCGTTCACTTACTTTGCTTCGCGGGAGTTCCAATGAGATACCAGGAATCACTTAAGGGCCGGAATCGTGTCTGGTCCATGTTGTCTTTGGGAGTGGTGGGCCTGTTGTTGTCGGCCATCAGTGGCAGTGAGAATCCAGTCTTCGCACAGACTGGCGCAACGAATATTGCTATCGGCACCACCGTTCAGCAGCCGAGCGTCAAGCGGCTTGGTATCAACCTGGGCGGCCAGACCTTTTATGATTCAGCACAGATCCTGCGTAATGTCACCTTCAATAATCCCGGTTTCGAAGCAGAGCAGTGGCAGTCTGTCCTTACCTGCACGGCAGTAAGCGGGAACACCTGCACCGATGGAAATGGCTGGTCGCAGTGGCCCGCGAACTTTCTGCAGGGCGGCGCATTCAATTTTATCTACGGTAAAGCGAATGGCCAGGCAGGCACGCTCGTCAGCATGACCAAGCCGAGTGGCAATGGCGGCGCAGGAGCGTGGTATAACTTCGGCTCGGTTACGCCAGCGGTCGGCGACATCTTCGTCATCAAGAAAGCTTTTCCCGGTGCTCCGGATGCGGGCTGGTGGCCGAGCGTTGTCGGCGGCGCCACCACGTATGCCGAGACGACTGACCTGTCCCCGAATACGCCTGGCCAGCAGGCACTGGTGATGGATGCGTCGGGTGGCGGCAGAGCCTACGAATATTCCTACTTCGACAGTACCGCCGGACATTCGTTCCTGCAGATGAATGGCACGTACACCATCAGCTTCCGTGCCAAGGCAGTGGAAGGATCGAGCCAGCTTTACGTCAACGTCGGCCGCTTCACGACTGCCCACGGAACGACCAGCAACTTCAGCCAGACCATCCAGCTGACCAACCAATGGCAGGATTACAGCTACACCTTTAATGCTGATGAAGATGGCACCTACATCGGGACAGCCTATCTTTCCTTTGAAGTCTCTGCGGGCAAGATCTATCTTGACGATGCTGCTCTCACCGAAAGTGCCGCGCCGTCCAATCCCACACCTTTTCGTAACGCGGTCGTTGAGCGCTTAAGAAGTCTAAATCCTGGTGTGCTGCGCTACATGGACAGCGGCACCGATTTCGGCACCTCGATCGACAACCAGATAGCAGTACCGTATGCGAGGCAGCGTGCCGGCTTCGGGCAGGGTTCATCTGTCGAAAATGCAATTCCGATGGGGCTGGTGGAGTTCCTGCAACTTTGCCAGGCAGTCAATGCCGAGCCATGGTTCACCATGCCCATGGGTATGTCGCCAACAGAGATGCAGAACCTGATTCAGTTCCTGGGCGGCTCCTCCAGTACACCGTATGGCGCGAAACGCGCTGCCCTCGGTCAGGCCGCTCCCTGGACGACTGTCTTTCCATCGATCCATCTCGAACTCGGCGATGAAGCGTGGAACACGGCCTTCTCAGGCGACACCATCGATAGCCCTTACGCCTACGGCGCACGGATCGCGACCATCTACGGTGCAGCTCGTTCCGTATCCGGCTACGATCCAACCAAGTTCGATCTGATCATGAACGGCTGGGCTGATGTGCCGTGGTGGAACCAGGTCGCGATGAACAACGCCAACAATACTTACGACACGATTGACGTTGCGCCATACACCTTTGACACCTTCACCGATTATTCCTCGAATGAGGCAATCTTCGGTTCCATGCTGGCGCAGCCCGAGGCGGAGGACAGCCGGTCAAGTGGCATGATGTACAAACAGGCGCAGGCAGTCTCCGGGCAGGGAGGCGGACTGACCGGTAAACCCGCCAACCTGGCTGTTTACGAGGTGAACCTTAGTACCACTGCCGGAACCGCTCCGCAAAGTGTATTGAACCAGGTAGTACCCTCACTCGGCGCAGGCTTGTCTGTCGCGGAACACATGCTCCTGATGATGCGCGACGACAACGTCGCTCTGCAGACCCTGTTCTGCCTGCCTGAATATACCAATGGCTTCAACAATAGCAATGGCAGTGACGAAAGCGTACCGCTCTGGGGTACGGTCATCGACATGGGCGGCGCTACCAATCTAAGCCGTCCGCAGTTCCTCGCAGAACAACTGGCAAACACGGCCATCGGTGGCACCATGCTGGCTACCGTACAAACCGGAACCAATCCTACCTGGAACGAAAACAGTAAGAACGATCCCGGTCACCCGATCGTCATCAACGGCGCCCACTACCTCCAGTCCTTCGCATTTACCAATGGCACTTCAAACAGTCTCATCGTCTTCAATCTGAGCCGTACGGCATCCCTGCCCGTAACCTTCAGTGGCCTGAATGCACCCACGGGGACAGTACAGCAGGGACTGCTCACTGCGAGTGCCATCACGGCCAACAATGAAAGTACCAGCCAGGTCGCGCTTGCCAATTCAACGATCCAGAATTTCAATCCTTCGGCCGTCACTACTCTGCCCCCGTATTCGATGACGGTTTACCAATGGTCGACCGCAGGGGGCACGCAGCCGACCCAGCCGATCGCGACAACGACCACGCTGGCAGCCACCCCCACCAGCGTCACAGCCGGCCAGCCCGTTGCGATGACTGCAACAGTAGTCCAATCCTCCGGAACAACAGTGCCTTCGGGAACGGTGGTTCTCGCTGACAACGGCGTAACCATCGGAACAGCTACGCTGAGCAACGGTCAGCTTTCGCTGAACACTACGACTCTTGCGGTTGGCTCTCACGCACTCACCGCCAGCTATGAGGGTTCACCGACGTTCGCTGCCTCTGTCTCGCAGGCCACTACGGTCACAGTGGTGCCCGCGCCCCTGGTGCCGACCAGTACTGCAGTCATTGCACCGACCCAGGTCGTGGCAGGACAGGCCACCTCTCTGGCCGCGACGGTTACCACTGCTACTGGTACCACGCCGACTGGAAGCACGACGTTCTACGTCGGATCGACTAACCTCGGTGCCGTTGCGCTGAACAGCGGCAAGGCGACTCTGGCGATTCCTGCCGTAAACATGCCGGCCGGCACCTACTCTGTCATTGCCAACTACAGTGGCAGTGCGACCGACAGTCCATCCACCTCGACCAGCGCCACCCTGGTAGTCGCCGCAGCTTCGACAACGACCACGGTCAGTGCACCTTCGCAGGTCACAGCCGGCCAGTCTGCCACCTTCACGGCGACAGTTGCTGCTGCATCCGGGGCAACGCCAACCGGCACTGTGAGCTTCTCCGCTGGTTCGACAATCCTTGGTACCGGCACACTGTCGGCGAGCAAGGCATCTCTCACCCTCCCCTCCATCAACCTGACCGCCGGCACGTATCCTGTCACAGCCAGCTACGCAGCCACAGCAGCAGACAGTGCATCGACGTCGACCGCGGTGAACATGACGGTCGCCAGTGCCGTGGTCGGGACTACCACCACGGTCACGGCACCAGCCCAGGTCACGGACGGCAACAGCGCCACCTTCACGGCGACAGTTGCTGCTGCATCCGGAGCAACGCCAACCGGCACTGTGAGCTTCTCCGCTGGCTCGACAGTCCTTGGCACCGGGACGCTGTCGGCAGGTAAGGCAACACTCATCCTCCCCTCCATCAACCTCACCCCCGGCACGTATCCTGTCACAGCCAGCTACGCAGCCACAGCAGCAGACAGTGCATCGACGTCGACTGCGGTGAACATGACGGTCGCCAGTGCCGTGGTCGGGACTACCACCACGGTCACGGCGCCAGCCCAGGTGACGGACGGCAATAGTGCCACCTTCACGGCGACCGTTGCTGCTGCATCCGGAGCAACGCCGACCGGCACTGTGAGCTTCTCCGCTGGCTCGACAGTCCTCGGCACCGGCACGCTGTCGGCAGGTAAGGCAACACTCACTCTTCCCTCCATCAACCTGACCGCTGGCACGTATCCTGTCACGGCCAGCTACGCCGGCACGACCACCAACAGTGCATCGACCTCGGCTGCCGTCAATATGACGGTCGCCGGTGCCGTGGTCGGGACCACGACCACGGTCACGGCACCAGCCCAGGTCACAGCCGGCCAGTCTGCCACCTTCACGGCGACAGTTGCTGCTGCATCCGGGGCAACGCCAACCGGCACTGTGAGCTTCTCCGCTGGTTCGACAGTCCTTGGCACCGGCACACTGTCGGCGGGTAAGGCAACACTCACCCTCCCCTCCATCAACCTGACCGCTGGCACGTATCCTGTCATGGCCAGCTATGCGGGCACGACCACCAACAGTGCATCGACGTCGCCTGCGGTGAACATGACGGTCGCCAGTGCCGTGGTCGGGACCACGACCACGGTCACGGCACCTGCCCAGGTCACGGACGGCAACAGCGCCACCTTCACGGCGACCGTTGCTGCTGCATCCGGAGCAACGCCGACCGGCACTGTAAGCTTCTCCGCTGGCTCGACAGTCCTTGGTACCGGCACACTGTCATCAGGTAAGGCAACACTCACCCTTCCCTCCATCACTCTGACCGCAGGCACGTATCCTGTCACAGCCAGCTACGCGGGCACGACCACCAATAGTGCATCGACGTCCGCTGCCGTCAATATGAAAGTGAGCACTGCAGCAGTCGCCACTACCACCACGATGACCGTCTCTTCGACCAACCTGACCATCGGTCAAACAGTGAACGCAACCATCAAGGTCTCTGCCGCTTCGGGAGCGACACCCACCGGGACGGTGGATATCTATCTTGGTTCGACACTGATTGATACGACGACCTTGTCAAACGGGACCGCGACGTTTACGACCACCGTGGCAGGCCCGGTCGGCACATTCACTGCGTATGCCGCATACAAGGGCACCTCGACTGACCTGGCTTCGCACTCCACCATGACGACCATTACTATCAGCGCGGCGGCTGCTGCTACGACAACCACGTTGACCAGCAGTTCGACGCAGGCGACACAGGGTAATCCGGTTACCCTGTCCGCGGCTGTCGTTCCACAGGGAAAGGGGGCGACGGTGGGCGGGGCCGTCACCTTCTATCTTGGCAGCACCTCGCTCGGATCTGCGCAGCTGGTGAATGGCACAGCAGCGCTTACCTTCAATGCTCAATTCGCACCGGGGCAGTACCAGTTGTCTGCCGCCTACCAGGGAAATGCAACTGACCTCGCTTCCAAGTCTAATACTGTTCCACTCACGCTGACACAGAGTGTCGCCGCGACGGTCACGCAACTTTCGTCAGCGTCTACGCAACTCACCACCGGTCAGACCACCCTGCTGACCAGCACCGTAACGGCGCACAACGGCGCAACTCCGACTGGCAGTGTCAATTTTTTTCTAGGCACGACCCAGCTTGGAACCTCTGCCCTCAACAATGGTGTTGCCTCATTTACGCTGAACGCTTCAATGGCAGCCGGCACGTACCAATTAACGGCAGTCTATGCCGGCAGTACGCAGGACAGCACCTCAAGCTCCGCTCCTCTGTCGATCACCATCGCGCCGAGCGTCGTAGCCACCACGACTTCATTGACAATCAGCGCATCAGAAGTTGCGCCGGGACAGCCGTTCACATTAAGCGCAGTCGTTGCTCAGAGGACCGGCACGGTCGTGCCGCAGGGAACTGTCACCTTTTACCTCGGCCAGACTGCCCTCGGCAGCGCGACTTTGAGCAGTGGCAAAGCATCATTCGCCGTGACCAACTCATTCGCTTCCGGCGCCTACCAGCTGACAGCCGTGTACGCGGGCAGCACCTCCGGCAATCAGCAGGACAGTGCTTCGACCTCTGCTCCCATTCCGCTGGCCGTTTCTAACAGCCTGGTCGCCACCAGCACCGTCCTGGTCGCAAGCGCGCCGCAGATCACCGCCGGGCAGGGCTTTTCGCTGACCGCTGCTGTCTCCCCCCAGTCCGGCTCAGTTACGCCCCAGGGTACAGTGAGCTTCTACCTGGGCCAGACCCGTCTGGGTAACGCCAGTCTTGTAGGCGGTAAAGCAACGATCACCATTGCAGGAACACAGACAATTGTGGCTGGCTCTTATCCCCTGAGCGCTGTCTACATGGGCAGTGCAACGAATGGTGGTTCAAGTTCGACACCGATTGCGCTGACCATTGCCTCGAATATCGCTGCTACCACTACTGCGCTGGTGGCGAGTTCCCCAAATGTGACCGAGAACCAGGCATTCTCGCTGAGCGCAGTCGTTACCGCCGCTGCCGGGGGTGCGACGCCGCAGGGACTGGTGAGCTTCTATCTCGGTCAGACCGAGATAGGCACGGCCACCCTGATTTCCGGCAAAGCCTTCATGACTGCGTCGAACAGCTTTGCACCAGGAACATATGCCCTGACCGCCGTGTATGCCGGGAACGGTCAGGACAGTGGTTCGACTTCGTTACCTCTGACGCTGACTATCGCCGCACCCTCGATCGCAGGGCCAACTGCCACCACCACCCTGCTGACCGCAGCCGCCTCGCAGATCAGCCAGGGACAGACCTTCTCCCTGACGGCAACCGTCGAGCCGCGCACTGGTTCGATCACACCCCAGGGAACAGTGAATTTCTTCCTTGGGCAGACCCAGATCGGCAGTGTCGCCCTTACCGATGGCTCAGCGACGCTGGCAGCGGCAGCCAGCTTTGCGCCCGGTACCTACCCGATGACGGCTATCTACGCAGGCAATATGCAGGATAGTGGCTCGACTTCATCAACTGTTACGTTGACTATCGCATCTACTGACGTGCCGACGCCGCCGGTTGCGCCAGCGCTGGCCACGGCAATCGCTCTGACCGTGAACCCGCAGCAGCCGGTTGCCGGCCAGTCCATGGCTTTTCAGCTGCAGGTCAGTGCGGTCGGCAGTACAACGCCGGTCAATGGTTCTGCTGTACTTTACCTGGGGCAGACATCGCTCGGGAACATTGTAATCACCGGTGGCGTGGGTATGGTGACCATGCAGGCGCCGCAGGCCGGCACCTATTCAGTTTCAGCTGTCTTTTCGCAGCAGGGCGATTACCTTACCTCGCAGACGCAGCCAGTCACCTTTAGCGTGGAGGCGCCTGCGGCAGTGCAGCCCGTCGCTCCGCCCGCACCGCCAGCTTCGTCAGGCACCTTTACGCTGGGTCTAAGCAGTAGCGAAGTGACGATAGGCAGAGCACAAAGCGCTTCTCTGCAGGTCATGATCGCCTCGGTTCAGGGCTATACGGGGACGGTACAGCTGAGCTGTGCGGGGTTACCGGACGGTATCGCCTGCAACTTCTCACCCGCGAACCTTGCAGTGAATGCCGGCAACGCCGCAAGTACACTTTCTCTTTCGGCGCCAACAAACATCGCTTGTAACTCTCCCATGGTAACTAACGTAGCACAGTGCATGCTACTTCCATGGGATATTTTAGGAATTGTCGGATTTATTTCGGGACGCAAACGTCTGCGTGGTCACTGGAGCCTGTTCGCCATGCTGTGCCTGGCGCTCCTTGGCTCCACGGTCTGGATGACTGGCTGCGGCCTGACCGTCAACACTGTCACCCGTCCTTATCAGGTACAGGTCACAGCTGTCGGCACAAACCAGGTTTCACAGACCACGACCCTGACCCTCAACGTCACGCAGCCGGCGGCCCAGTTCTAATGCGGTTCGACCGAGACACTTCACCATGCTGACTGAAGGCGGGCCTTCCGGGAAGAAGGCCTGCCCCGCCAGTCACAATCAAGCGCGGCGCCAGGTCAGGGGCAGTCACAGATTGTCTCTTACGTGGGAATGAACGGACCGTAAAGCCCTGATCGCGATCAGGGATCAGGGATCGCTCATGCCCGCAGCATTCCCTTCGCCGGATAGATACGGCGTTGGTTACAAATCCCGGCGCCATCGGCTTTATTCCGATCTTTTCTGCAGTTTGTTCCCTAGGTCGCGAGGATCTCAGAACGGACCGTCGCGGCCGAAGGAGTTGCTGCCGCACTGTAGATTTCTTCGATACGGTCGATCTTTCGTACCCAGCTGAAGTGCTCCTGCACACGTGCCTGGCCAGCTGCGCCCATCCGGTCGCCGACTTCCGGCTGCGTTGCCAGCAATGCCATGCCGGCGGCGAAGCTGTCGACCATCCCGGTCGTACTGTCGGGCGCAATGAGTATCCCGCAGCTCGAGTCCAGGTATTCCATGGGTCCACCCCAGCCCGTCGCAATCACCGGTCGCGCTGACGCCATCGCCTCGAGAACGACCGCGCCGCCACATTCATACACACTCGGCAGGATCAGGCCCGCTGATTGGGCCAGCAGTCTGGCACATTCATCATGCGGCTGCCATCCGACGAAAGAGACGCGATCACTTACGTTCAGCTCACGGCTCAGCTGCTCCCATGCGCCTCGCATCTCGCCATCGCCTACCACCAGCAGCGATGCCTGTTCTACCCGGGCCAGTGCATGGAGAGCGATGTCGACCCGTTTCCAGTCCACCAGTCTGCCTATAAAGAGAAATTGCCCCGGAATACGCTCGAAGGGCATTGTCTCGGGGAGCCAGGTATCGAGATCAACCGCATTTTCCACGAGTTCAATGACTCGCCCTTTAAGGCCGTTCGGCAGCGACTCCCGCGTACGCTGGTTTGCAACAAGCACTGTCGCGGCCTGTGGCTTGCCGGGCAGCAGCCAGTTCGCAAAGTTGGAGAGGCTGCGCGCGATCGCCACGGCAATATGGCTCGCCGTCGATTCCTGGCCGCGGAAAGCAGCCGGATAGTGCATGCCCCCGTTGAGTGGACCAATAACCACCGGGGCGCCGAGGTTGAACATCATCGAAGGCATGCGCGGCGACACAGGCGTCGGTTGGTGGACTACGTCTATGCCCTCGCGCCATACCAGCTCCCGGATCAAGCGGCGTTGATGATACTGCGTGAGCAGCACACTAAGCAGTCCGATCGACGATTCAGCAATGCGCCTTGGGAGGACCGTCATCACCTCCGAGATCACCCGGTGCATCCACAGGTCTGGCGTATACAGAATGCGATCTCGATATTCCGGCAGCGACGCTTCAAGCTCCGGCCGGGTCCGGTCATGCACCACCAGCCATGCATCAACACCCCGGCTGCGCAGCATACGGAAATAATGGTAGGGCAGAATTGCTTCTCCTCCGAAACGCACAGAAGCACTGTCGGCCACGATGCAGATGCGCATCGATGCAACGCGCTGCCTCGCCGCCAGGTGCGCAGCATAGTTGAGCGCACCTTTCGCCGTTTCCGGACGTTCGAGCAGATGATGCCCGTTACCGGACGGGTTGCCGTGCCCCGGAAGAGCCTTCTCATCCACGAGTTGTTTGGAACTTTTCAAAGGGTCTCTTCCCGAAAGAAAGCATTTACCGCAATCCAACTGCCATATTCTGTTCGCCGAAACACTCCCAGACTGTGATTCAGGCGGTCCGGAAAAGGCTGTAGTAGCCGAGTCCTCGCAGTACGCGCTTCAATGATTGTTCCCGATCGTAGTCGGAGGGTGTCAGTTCGACAAAGGGTATGGGCCGGCTCAGATCAGAGTGTGAGGTCTGGTCCGAGAACAGCCCGGCACGCGCTGCTTCGGGGATCCACCATTTTGCCTCGCCCCCACCGTGGAAGCACTTGATCGCCGACCAGGGTTCTGCCCGCAGAATCCGGGAACCGGGGATCTTCAGTAAGCGCAGGACACGCTTGGCCTGCGTACGGCGCCAGCAGTGCCACAAGTCCGGATCCAGGTGGCCGCCGCCCATGCGCATCGCCAGCGCCGCCCATACAATTGCTTCGATGTGCATGGCCCGCGGCATCTGGTCGCCGCCCAACTTGCCAATCAGCCACTCCAGCCAGTCAATGTCTGCCGGGCCGCGCCAGTGCGCCACCCCAATGTCGACATGGTTGGCCAGCGCTATGTTCGCATCCATTGCCGCCTTTACGACAGAATGCGGCAGCAGGCAGTTCGGTTTTTGCCACATCAGCAACAGCCCGTCCTGCGGCGTTCGTTCAAAAGAGAACTGGTTCGGGAAGAAAAGATCCGGATCAAGCAGAACCATCTCCTCGCCCGGTTCCCGCAGCAGCAGAGGATCTGTGATCTTGCGCCAGCAGGGGTGGCCCCGCCGGAAAGCCCGCAGATTGGGAAGCCGGGCAAACATCTCGCTCTCGCGCTGGGCAAGGTCGTCTTCGGCGTACACACTCCAGCGCCGGGCCGGGCCGCCCTCCGGTAAAGGAGGCAGAGCTTCCATAAAACAAGTCAATGCGTCGCGGTCAGCCTCTGCATCCGTGATCAGGTGCAGATGCAATGATTCAAGTGACTGCCGCCAGAGACTCTCGAGCGCAAATCTCGCGTAGGGCAGCGAAGCCGGAGAAAGTACCAGGTAAAGGGATCGAATGTCTTTCATGCAATCATCGGTCCTGGGCCGAGTTGTCGAGAACAGACCAGGTGAATGTCCGAAGCTCAATGGGAGAATGTTGCGGAAGCTGCTCATAGGCCAGCGCGCCTTGGTATCTGTCGCCGAGATCAAGTGAGTGCAGCCGCCAGGATTGGCACATCTGCGGAGACCACTGGCACGCCAGCAGTTCTGCTGGTCTCCCGGGCAGAAGACTGACCTGAAATTCTGCCAGGTCCCGGGCCAGCCCGGTCCCCAGGCCCTTCAAAAAGGCTTCTTTGCGGGTCCAGCAGGTGTAGAACGCAGTTATCAGTTCGGTAGATGGAAGGTCGCTAGAAGAGAGTCCGGTCGATGAAAGATCGGCGAGCTGCTGATATTCTTCCGGCGAAAAGTGCAGACGACCCAGTTCGAGCAGGTCGGCAACCGGCTTGAGTTGTTCTACATCGATACCCACCTGCCTTTGACGCGCGACAGCCAGCACCGCCAGGTCTTCCGTATGAGAGAGATTGAAGGTCAGGCCCCGGCTCTGACGATCAACGATCGCCGGTTTGCCATGAGGTCCCTGGACGAATTGAAGATCCCCGGGGAGGCAGTCGAGATAGTGCGAAAGCACGATCCGCAAACGGCCCCGGTTGGCGACGAACGCATCCCGGTGTTGAGCGAAGTGGAAGGAGGCGGCACGCGCATGTTCTTCGGCTGCGAGCAGGGTCCTCAGTTCAGCGAGCGAGGTGGCGCCCGGCGCGTCCATGGGCGGAAGCACCCAGAGGTGGATCGCCTGGTCAAGTGCTGCCCATGTCGCCGAAGCTGCCGAGGCTTCAGTGACAGTGGACTCCGCCGATGGAGGAAACAGCGCAGCGCGCGCGTTTGCGTCACGTCCGGACCGGCTTGCCACGCCAATCGTTTCGGCGATTTTCGCGCGGGCAGCCGGGGATGCGGCTTTGACAGACGACTCAAGTACTGGGGCAGTCGACATGCATTACCCCCCGTACCAGGTTTCCACTCGAAGTGTCACTGCCTGATCCCGTATCCTCCACTTGTACCGTGGCTGCTTCGAGACCCAGTTTCACGATCTCGCTTGTCACCTGCAGGTTCTTGCCGATGAACATCGTCTCGTGATCGCCCGGCGCCCAGAGAACCTCAATTCCTTTTTCCGCAACCTGCTCCCATCCACAGGTCGGCGCAGCCCCGACAACTTCGCGCGAATCACTCGCGCGGATCAGGGTAAGCCGTACCGGCAGCTTGCGTCCTTCATACTCCTTGAGCGCGGAGAAGGTCTCAAGACTGGTGTTGTGCATGAACTGCGGCAGCTGGAAGTGATACTTTTCCGATAGCCGGTGAAGTCTTTCCCAGTTATGCAGATAGATCCGGTAGCGCGCGTCCCGCGCAATGCGGGTGATCGCCAGCCAGACGTAATGCGCCTTCTTCCCGACGCCCAGTCCCCGTACCCGGTTGCGATGATAGTTGAGCTTACTGCCCACCGTGCGATAGGGCCGCCAGCTGCCGTCCGCATTCTCGGTCTCGATCGATTCGAGATAACCCGGCAGCCACGAATCGAACAAAGCCAGGTAGCGCACCTGTTCGCCGGCGTCCAGTAGTTTGCGCGCTACTTCGACGGTCAGCGGACCCGCTGCGCACCAGCCAGCGACATGGTAGGGTCCATGCGGCTGCAGCTTCCTGATCTCCCGCGCGTAGTAATCGACGCGTTCTTCTATCGTCAGGTGACCATCCTGCTCGAGCTCGCGAAGACCATAGAACGGCTGGTCCGGGCCCAGACCCTTGGAGAGTCCCTGGTAAAGCAGATAGGAGTGGATCATAAACAGCGGCGGCTTTGATCCTGAAGTCTGCACCTGCACAAGGTGCGACATCTCGGCCGGGCCGCCCAGCATCATCGCCAGCGCCGCTATGGTCTGCGCATCGAAAATCGTAGTAATCGGCAGCGACGTTTCGAAGGCTTTATTCACCCGGGCGAAGAGCCGCACCAGTAACAGCGAACTGCCGCCCAGCGCAAAGAAAGACTTGTGGATATCGATCGACCGCAGCCCCAGGACGTCCTTCCAGATCGACGCCAGCTTCTCTTCCACCTGGTTCAGAGGCAGGGCATCCATCGCTGCTTCGTTTGTCGCGTCAACCCCTTCGCGCTTTGGCAGTCGGGCAGTGTCGAGATGTCCGGCGGCCGACAGGGGAAGCGCATCAAGCCAGATCACATCAGACGGCACCAAGTGGCTGGGAAGGTTTTCGGCGAGGTGGAGATGAACAGCCTTCGTGTCTCGCCGCTTGACGGGGGCGACGAGGTAAAGAACCAGGCCGTCGTCGTTCGAGATGGCAGCGGCCGCTTGTACGAAGCGCAGGCTGAGTGCGGCGTCTTCTATGTCACCAAGGCAGACGCGGTGGCCGCGCAGCTGGATGTAGCGCGACTTATGGTCCTGCAATTCGATGATGCCGGCAGTCGAACTACGGGCCATGTACCCGGTCGGACCTTCCGCACTTTGAATGTGTTGCGGAAAGAAGCTCGCGGCGGCATTTTCCACGCAGACTTCACCGAAGGCGCCGGCTGGCAGGACTACGCCATCCGCACTCCTGAGCACCAGGGCCGTGCCGCCAACCGGGACAAACCCTCCCTTCGCCTTCTCGCCCTGGAGGAACTGCAACCCGGCGACACCATTCGCCTCCGGGGTCGAACATAAATAGACAGCTGACTTCAGCCGAAGCGTCAACGCCGGTTTCAAAGCAGTCGAAAGTCTATCACCGCGCACCACCAGGCTCACCCGCCTGTCCCCGGTCCACCCGGAGGCAGCCATCGCCCTGGCCTGCGCCGGGGTAGCCAGGAGAAAGCTCGCCTCTGACGCGGCTACCTCATGCGCGAGGGCTTCCATGACCTGTCCGGGAGCATGATCGACCGTTGGGTCGGCTCCAAAATTCAATTGCGCGCCACTGATCATCGCCAGCAGTCGATCGAAGACTGCATCGAGCGGGGTGGCAGCCGGGAACGCTAGTATCGACATGTCGCTGTCGACACCCAGCGATGGCAGCAGGGAAACCACGTTCCCGTAGAAAGCATCGCCGGAAATCTCGGCGAACGCAGGCGAAGCCGCATCCGTGAGCAACAGGAAGCGCGCATATTCCGGCCGGGCGGCGTGAGGTTCGCTCGCAATCGTCCTGGTTACAGTCCAGCTGGCAAAATCTTCAAAAGCGAGCAGCGGAGAAGTATGGAACGTGCGCGAAGCTAGGAGTGCCGCACCGGGCAGTTTCTTGAGGCAGGCGGAAACTACCGCGGCATCCGCATGCAGTGGCAGCGGCAGGATGCGGCAGCCCAGTTTAATACCCGCAAGCAGGGCAACCATGCTTTCGGCGCGGGATGCCAGGTGCACGATCAGCGTGTCAGGCGGCGGCATCTTTCGTCGAAGCTCACCTGCAACC
Source organism: Acidobacteriaceae bacterium (assembly GCA_963692885.1). GTDB lineage: Bacteria > Acidobacteriota > Terriglobia > Terriglobales > Acidobacteriaceae. Next base: position 2,073,854 of record OY843586.1, on the reverse strand, counting down.
GCTGTGCTCTGTTCCTCAAGCTGCAGCCGGCTGAGGGTCGTTTCTGCGTCCCTGGCGGCCAAAGCGTGAGGCTTTGCCTCCACATGTACAGCAAGCGTAGCCAGCAGTCCCTGGCCCAGTGTCTCCGTCGCCTGCGTCTCGGCGGCCGCGTGGAGGGCAACCGGCGGCGCAACCACGCCGGCAACCTGGGACAAAGGCAGCTCAGGCTGAGCGAGCGCTCCGCCCAGTAGAGCGATGAAGCCATCGATCAGACCGCGGATACGGGCAGGCTCGAAGATCAGTGTGTTGTACTCGAATTGAATGCGCGGACCCTCAGCGCGTTCGACGACACTGACCAGCAGGTCGAAATCGACACCGCCGCTGACCGAGCGGCGCGGTGTTACCCGGATGGTCCTGCCGGTCTGCGGCTGCATGAAAGCTTTCTGGTACAGGAACCACACCTGCAGAAACTGCGAAGTTGCACCAGCCTGGTCAATCTGGAAGTCTTCGATGATGCGGCTGAATGGCAGGTCCTGGTGATTATAGGCAGCCGTCTCCCAGTCGCGTACCCGCTGCTCAAGCTCATGGAAGGTCGGGTCGCCACCCGCTTTGGCCACGATGATCTGCGGATTGGCGAACCGTCCGACTACATCCTCCATCCCCGGCTGGGTACGGTTGGCAATGGTCGATCCCAGGAGAAACTGATCCTGGCCGGTATACCGGGCGCATAGTGCCTCAAACGCTGCCAGCAACACAATGTGCTTGGTCGAACCTGTCTGCCGGCAGTATGCCTTCAACTGGTCGTCAATCGATTTGGGCACTAGTGCCGATTCGATATGCCCGGGAAAGCTGCGTCCCGAGGGCCGCGGATGATCCGTCGGCATGTCCAGGGCAAGCAGGTCGCTCGTGATATGGGATTTCCAGAAGGCTGCTGCTTCGTCTGCAGCCGGACTGGTCAGGTATTCGTTCTGCCACAGCGAAAAGTCTGCAAACTGGAAGGGCAATTCCGGCAGCACCGGCGTCTGCCCTTTCAGCAGGGCTTCGTAAATCACGGTGAAGTCGCGGATAAGCAGCCCGTTCGACCAGCCATCGCAGACGATGTGATTCATGGTCAGCGCGATCACGTGGCGGCTCGGACTGAGGTGTACCAAGTGGGCATGCAGCACCGGACCACTCTCAAGATTGATGAGGGTGTGGCCATGACGGCTTACGGTCGCTTCAAGTGCCGCTGACTGTTCGTCGCCTGCGAGCGCCGTCAGGTCTTCGACCGTGAAACGGTAGAGCGGGCGGGCCAGCACGACCTGCGAAAGTACACCGCCCTCCAGCCGGAAGATGGTGCGCAGTGCTTCATGCCGCATGGTCAGCGCAGCTATGGCTTCTTCAGCAATCCTGCCGGAGACCTCGCCTTCGAGTTCAAAGGCGATCGCCATATTCGAAGCAGTCGACTCAGGATCGAGCTGCGCCAGCATCCAGTAGCGGGTCTGTTCGCGGCTCGCCGGGAAGACATAGGTATCTTCGACGATGGCGGTAGTGGCCACATCCCCGGGCTTCACCAGTGGTGATGACTCTGCCACCAGGCCATCCGCGCTATTCTCTGCGTCCGGCTTAGAAACAGCGGGATTATGACCATTCCCGCCGTTCTTCAGGGGTGCAGACAGGGATGCCGTCAAAGGTGCAGACAGGGGTACCGATTCCCCGGGAGACGCCTCGAATTGTGTGAGCTTCGCCATTCCTGCCTTTTAATCTACGTTCGTCAGATTCTGCGCCTTACGGAACTGTTCTCTCGACACCGCCCGGATGGTCTGGCGCGCGGGAGGCTGGTCAGGCGAGGCTGCCTGGTCTTTTTCAAGCTGGGGAGAAAGCGCCGCTATCGTTTTGTACTGGAAGAGATGTTTCGCTGTCATGCGAATTCCGGCCTGGTTTGCCTGCGTGGTGATGCGGAAGATAGATAAAGAGTCTCCGCCCAGTTCAAAGATACTGTCGTGAATACTCACGGCGTCAAGCGCCAGTACTTTGCAGAAGATGGTGGCGAGCTGGCCCTCAACGGGCGTGCGGGGTCCGGCGATCGCGCGGGTATGCAGCTTACGCTCTGCTTCCGGAGCGGGAAGAGCCCTGTAATCCACTTTGCCGTTGGCCGTACGGGGAAATTCCGCGACCGGCATAATCGCCGCCGGCTGCATGTGGTCGGGCAGCTGCTCCTGCAGGAAGCTCCGCAGCTGGTCTTTGACATTAGCGGGATCCAGCTTTTCTTCGAGCAGGATGTACATCGCGAGCCGTTTGTCCCCGGGAATGTCCTGGCTGTTGGTCCAGTCGGGTCTCGCCGCGACGATGGCTGCCCGAACCCCGGCGAAGCGTTCGGCCGCGGCTTCAATCTCGCCCAGTTCCACGCGGAAGCCGCGGATCTTGATCTGGCTGTCGGTGCGGCCCTGAAACTCGACCACCCCATCCGCCCGATAGCGGGCCGTATCGCCTGTTCTGTACAGTCGCTCTCGTCCGGCCAGCGGGATATCCGCTTCAATGAACTTCTGTGCAGTCAGCTCCGGCGCCTGCCAGTAACCCAGAGCCAGGCCGTCGCCGGCGGCATGCAGCTGCCCCGGGACACCTGCCGGAACCGGCGCACCCTGGTCATCAAGAATGTAGACCCGTGTATTCGCAATCGGTCTGCCAATGGGCACATTGCCGCCATTTAGATCGGCCAGTGTGATGGTGTGGCAGCAGGTAAAGGTCGTATTTTCGGTAGGGCCATAGCCATTCACCAGACGTAGATCAGGGTACGTTTCAAGCACCTTCCGGACGTGATTGACGGACAGGACGTCGCCCCCGGCAAGCAGCTGCTTGAGCGGCGCCAGCATCGGCAGGTAATCCATCACCATCAGGTGGAAGAGTGCGGCCGTCAGCCACATGGTCGTTACACCATACGTTTTGACAGCTTCGCCGATGTCCTCCGGAGACGGCTTGTTGCCGGCAATCAGTGCGAGCGTCCCGCCATTCAGCAGCGCGCCCCAGATCTCGAGTGTCGAGGCATCGAAGGAGACTGGTGCAAGCTGCAGGAAGACCTCGTCCGGGCCGAAGTGGATGAAATCGGATGCCAGCACCAGCCGGTTGATGGCGCGGTGCGGAACGACCACGCCCTTTGGCTTTCCCGTCGAGCCGGAAGTGTAGATGATGTACGCCGGTGTGCCCGCCGACACCGGCAGGTCCAGGTTGGCGGACGGCTCATCCGGCAGCGAACCAGCCAGTTCTTCGACAGTGAAGGTGCGGACGGAGGGAGGGAAATTTGCCGCCATGGACCGCTGGGTCAGCAGCAGAGTCGGGTCGGCGTCCTCAAGCAGGACGGCGATGCGCGCCGCGGGATAAGTCGGGTCGATGGGGATGTACATGCCGCCGGCCTTGAGCACGCCGAGGATCGCAATGATCATCTCGGGCGAACGGTCCAGGCTGAGTGCAATCCGCAGCGACTCGGTCGGCGTATGTTCCCGCTTGAGGAACTGAGCGAACTGGTTGGCGCGTGCATTCAGTTCGGCGTAGCTGAGGCTCTCTCTGCCAAAGCGTAAGGCAGTAGCTGTCGGGGTCGCCGCTGCCTGTGCTTCGAAGACAGCATGGACGGACGATTCCGATGGATACGCAGTCTTTGTCTGGTTCCACGCGACCACGACCTGCTTCAGTGCTTCATCACTCAGCCAGCGCAGGCTGAGCGCCGGTACATTCGCGCGTTCGGCTGCGTCTTCAAGCAGCGCCTGCAGGCAGGTGATCCAGCGGTCGATTGTGCTTTCGTCGAACAGTCCAGTGTTGTAGTCAACTTCAAGCGCAATGGTCTCGCCCTTGTCGATGAAGTTGAAGAAGATGTCGGCATTGACCGCAACCTTGGGGTTTGCTTCAAGTCGTGTCTCAAGGCCGGCAAAGTGAACGCCGGCACCCACCTGCTCGAGGTTGAACTGGGCCTCGACCAGTTCCAGCCGAGCCGGGTTCCGGGGAACTTTCAACTTCCGTACCAGGGTGCCCAGTGTGTAGTCCTGGTGATCGAGCGCGTCGTAAACCTTGCCTTTTATTCCACTCGTCAGTGCGGCAAAAGTTGTCGAGCCGGCAATCTCGACGCGGATGGGCAGAAAGTTGACCGAGTGGCCGACAAAGCTCTCGCCGCCGAAATTTCTCTGCCCTGCCATCGGAATACCCACCACGATGTCCTGCTGGCGCGTCAGCTTGCTCAACAGCAGCGTGTAGCCGCTGAGAAGCGTACTGAAAAGTGTATTGCCGCTCTTCGCTGAACTGTCGCGCAGCCGGGTAACAAGCGCAGCCGGGAAGGCGCGTTTCAAGGTCGAACCGCGATGATCTCGCATCGTACCGCGCGGACGATCGACTGGCAGCTCAAGCGGCGGCGGCAGCGTACGGAACTCATCCAGCCAGAAAGCCTCAGTCTCCGCATTCGGTTCGCGGCTCTCTGTTCGAGCCTGCTCCACGAAGGAGTGCACTGGCAGAAGTTTTGGTTCGCTCTTGGTCTTCGAGGCGGAATAGATCCGGCCCAGTTCCTCGAACACAATATTGATCGACCAGCCGTCCACGATGATGTGATGGCCGGTGAAGATCAGCACCGAAAAGTCATCGGCGAGCTTCACGACTGTCGCCCGGAACAACGGGGCCTGTTTCAGGTCGAACGGAGTCGCTGCTTCGGCCTGCAGCAGGGCCTGCATCTCCCGGGATTGATCGTCGGCGCTGCGTCCCCGCCAGTCTTCTTCTGCAATCGTAACCGGCACATGGGGCGCGACCAGGATGGTTTCGCCTGCCGGCGCAACCGAAAGCCGCAACGCCTCGTGCCGCTGGACAACCTGCTCGAAAGCGTTCTTCAGCGCCGTGCTGTCCAGCGGCCCTGCCAGGTGCAGGGAGATGGATTCATTGAAGGCGCAGCTGGCTTCCGGACCCAGCTGCGAGGCCAGCAGGACCTCGCGCTGCGCCTCGGTAATCGGCGCTTCCATGGTGGACTTGACCGTAGTTTTAAGGGCCGTGTCCGCCGACACTCCCGTACCAGCGAGTGCTTTCCGCGGCGCCGGTGTATCGACCCGGTGATGGTTGCCGCCCGGCGGCACACTGCCAGGAAGACCAATGATCTCGTGCGCATGCATCTCGCTCAGCACATGGCGGAAGATGTCGCGCACCTGCTGCAGGTCTTCATCCGTATGGGCTGTCGTGAGAAAGCAGGGAAATCCTTCCTGCAGATGCAGACCGCGCTCACGCAGGTGGTAGTAGAGCAGCTTCGCCAGGCGTGCTTCCGGCGGAACCGCAAAGAAGAACCAGGACGCAAAGGTCTCGATGTGCGAAGGAAAGCCGAACTCGACGAACATCGCGTTCAGATCGGCAATCAGCGCAGCAGTCTTTTCCGCGAGCGACGATTGCAGGGCAGTGCCGGCATCGCGAAGATGTTCAAGCGTGGCTTTCACTGCCGCCATGGTCAGAGGATGCCGAACAAAAGTGCCGGCAACGAAGGTCACGCCAACCTGCGGAACAGAATCATTGCCGAACTGCCAGTGGCCGCCATCGAGCGCGTCCATGTAGGTGCGGCTGCCGGCGATAATGCCTATCGGCATGCCGCCTGCGACCACTTTGCCGTATGTCGCCATATCGGCACGGATGCCGTAGACCTGCTGGGCGCCCCCCAGGTGGGCGCGGAAGCCGGTCACGACTTCATCAAAGATCAGTGCGGCGCCTGCTTCTTCTGTAATCGAGCGGATCTCCTCCAGGAACTCCTGCGGCCGCAGCTCGGGATGACGGCTCTGGATGGGTTCGACCAGTACCGCCGCAATTTCATCGGCCCGCCGGCGGATCACTTCAAGCGAAGCCGACGCCCCATATTCGAGTACCAGCATGTTCGAAACGCTCTGGTTCGGAATACCCGGAGCTGTCGGAATACTCTTCTCGCTGCGGTTCGATTTGACCAGGACTTCGTCGATCTGACCGTGATAGGCGCCGGCGAACAGCACAATCAGGTTCTTACCGGTCACTGTTCGCGCCAGGCGCATCGCGGCCATGACTGCTTCGGACCCGGTATTACAGAAGGTGACGCGCTCCATGCCGACCAGCGAAGCCATCAGCTCGGCGCATTCGCCGGCAAGTTCGGTCTGCGGCCCGATAGGGAAGCCCAGTTCCAGCTGCCTGCGTACAGCCTCGGTAACGAAATCAGGAGAATGGCCGAAGAAGATGGAGCCGAAGCCGTTGAGGATATCGATGTACCGGTTGCCGTCGAGGTCCCACAGGTAGGCGCCCTTCGACCTGTCGACAGCGATCGGGTAGACCAGTTCCTTGAACTGCGGATTAAAGCCCGACGCGACACGCGGGTCCGCGAGCACGCCGCGATATTTCTGCGCACTTGCCTTCGATTTCGCAGTCCGCTGGGTGTAGCGGCTGATCAGCGAATGGATGTACTGCTCCTGCTTCGGCGTCAACACGTCAGCAGCCCGTAGGTCCGGCGGCCGCACGGCGATCAACGTGCCGAATTCCTTCTCCGCCGGCGCATTCGTGGCAGGCATCGTCGCTTCGGCGAAATTGTTCCTGGCGTGATGGACAGCCGCTGCTGCTGGCGCGGATGCGGAAACGGCAGCAGGCAGTACGGCAGCAGCGGCCGGAGCAGTCGCGGATCCTGAGAGAATGGCCAGTTGCTGCTGCATCAATGTGCTCATCGCGGCCATCTGCTGGGCAAACAGTGCAGCATAGCCTTCGCCGGCGCCTGAAAAGGCGATTGCCGGCGGGGCAGTAAAAACTGGTGCGGGCGCCGCGGCGGGTGAGCCATTGCCAGACTGCGCCGGTGGGGCAGGCGGCGTCGCGATCGTTGGCGCCGATGCTACTGGTAGGGCTGCGGGCAGCGGCAGCTTGTCTTTCGGCGCAACAGTTCCGAGATGGGCTGCGAGGGCGTCAAAGGTTGCGTATTCGCCCATGATCTGGCGGAAGGTCAGCTTTACGCCATACTGCGCCCGGATGGCTTGCGTCAGCTGGGTCAAAAAGAGCGAATCGAGGCCAAGTTCGAGCAGAGAAATGGAAGACGGCGTCTGCGAAAGATCGATGTCCGACAGTTCGGTGACCATCGCTTTCAGATTGCTGACCAGTGCAGCAGTCATGCTAGCTGGCATGGAGATTGCCTCGGGGGGAAGATTTATTTTTCCGGACGTATCCGCAAGAATGGAACCTGCGGGGATTGCCGCCCATGTCTGTGAACCCTGTGGTTGTGCTTCCGCTGCCTGTAACTCGGCGGGAGGGGCGATCCAGTAGCTTTTTCGTTCGAAAGGGTATGTCGGCAACGGGACGCGGCGGCGGGATGGTTGATTTTCAATGACGCCAGGGAAGCCGGACAAGTCCGGCGCCATCCCCTGTTCCCATAGCCGGGCCGCAGCCGTCTCCAGTTGTCCTGCCGGCGTTTCGCCCGGCTCAGTCGGGGGAAGGCTGGCGATGGATGTGATCTTTTCCGGCTCCGGTGCATTCTGCCTGACCAGGTTCGCCAGCGTCTGGCCCGGACCGACTTCAAGAAACAGGCTGGATCCGTCGCTCATGGCGCGGGCTGCCGCTGCAGCGAACCGCACAGGCGAGCGCAACTGCTGCAACCAGTAGTCCGGTCGCGTCACGGCGTCGGGATCCACCCGTTCCCCGGTCAACGTCGAAATCCATGGCAGGCGTGGTGCTTGGAAGGTCGTCGCGCCCAGGGCTGCAGCGAAAGGAGCCAGGGCGCCTTCCATCATCCGGCTGTGGAAGGCATGCGAGGTGGCGAGTTTGCGTGAAGTGATGCCGGCGTCACTCAATCGTGCGGCGAGACTCTCAATGGCTTCATGAGTCCCTGAAAGCACGATGGAACGAGGCCCGTTCTCGGAGGCGAGATCGATCGCATCGTGCAGGTAAGGCTGCAATTCGTCGAGGCTGGCGCGCACTGCCAGCATAGCGCCCGACGGCAGCTGCTCCATCGCTTTGCCTCGCGCCGCTACCAGGCGCAGGGCATCTTCAAATGACAAAGTTCCAGCCAGTACAGCTGCCACAAACTCGCCGATACTGTGACCGATCAAGACCGCCGGCACGATTCCGACCGACTCCCACACTCTCGCGAGGGCATAGGACACCGCGAAAATCGCCGGCTGCGTCACATTGGTCTGGTTGAGCGCCCGGAGAGCTTCGGAGCTTTCAACCGGCGGATAAATCAGTGCAACCAGGCTTTCATTCAGTACTGGCCGCAGCAGCTCATCCGCCTGCTCGATGACCGTGCGGAATATCGGAAGCTGCTCAAACTGGAGGCGGCCCATGCCCAGAGTCTGCGCCCCCTGGCCAGGGAAGAGGAAAGCCAGGCGGCGTTGGGCTGCCCCTTGTGTCATGGCTGAAGCAGTCCGGCTCGCACCATTCTTCAGTCGCGCTATTGCATCTTCGCGACCTGTAACCGCGAGCGCTGCCCGGTAAGGGAAAACGTTCCTGCCGACCTGAAGGGTGTAGGCCGTATCGCGGAGATTGGTCTCAGGACGGCTGGCCAGGAACTCTGCCAGCTTCTCCTGCATCGCCTGCAGCGCACCCGGGGTCTTGGCTGACAGCACAATTACCTCGGAGCCATCCTGAGCGTAAGCAGCATTATCTGTGCCACTAACAGGAGATTCTTCTACTACTACATGAGCATTTGTGCCACCGACTCCGAATGAGCTGACACCTGCCCGCAGCGTATAGCCATTCGCCTTCCATTTCGTCAGCTGCTGCTGAATCACGAATGGCGAGGATGACAGATCAAGCTGAGGATTCGGTTCGCGGTAGTGCAGCAATCCCGGTATCTGCCGGTGCTGCATCTGCAGGACAGTCTTGATGAGACCGACCACACCCGAGGCTACGTCAAGGTGACCGACATTGCCCTTTGCTGTCCCCAGCGAGCAGAAACCGCGCGCATCAGTAGCTGAGCGGAAGGCCCTCGTCAGTCCGGCAACTTCGACCGGATCGCCCAGCGAAGTCCCGGTGCCGTGTGCCTCAATGTAGGAGATGGTCTCGGGATCGAACCCTGCCATGGCCTGCGCGGCAGCTATCACCTCCGCCTGGCCTTCCTGGCTGGGAGCCGTGTAACCGGCGCGCTGGCTGCCGTCATTATTCAAAGCGAAGCCGCGGATGACAGCCAGCACGTTATCGCCGTCGGCCATGGCATCGTCCAGTCGCCGCAGTAGTACAACGCCTGCGCCATGACCAAAGACCGTACCCTTCGCGTCCCTGTCGAAAGGCCGGATCATGCCATCCGTCGACAGAATGCCGCCGTCTTCCGGCACATACCCGCGTTTCTGAGGAAAGGTAATTGAAATACCGCCGGCAAGCGCCATGTCGCAGCCGAAGGTCAGCAGGCTCTGGCAGGCCTGAGAGATCGCAACCAGCGAGGTTGAACAGGCAGTCTGGATGGAGAGACTCGGACCTCGCAGGTTGAGCTTGTAGGAGACGCGCGTCGGCAGGAAGTCCTTGTCATTCCCGAGCATCGTCGTATAACCGGCTGACTGGTAGCCCTCGGCAAACCTGGCCAGGTATTCATGGTCGCGGACCAGGTTGTGCATGAAATAGGTGTTCATGCTGCAGCCTGCGTAGACCCCGATCAGGCCCGGGAAGCGTTCCGGACTGTGACCTGCGCGTTCAAGCGCCTCCCATGCGCACTCAAGAAAGATGCGGTGCTGGGGGTCCATGAGCTCTGCTTCTTTGGGGTAGATCCCGAAGAACGCCGGATCGAACTTGTCAACATCCGGCAGTACCGAGCGTGCGCCCATGTACCCGGGCTGACTGCGCGTCGCGCGGCTGACCTCAAGTTCATCGGGAGTGAAGTGCGAGACCGAGTCCACCCCGTCAACCAGATTCTGCCAGAATGCCTCCAGCGAAGCTGCACCGGGAAACCTGCCGGCCATTCCGACGATCGCTATCGCCGGACCTGAGACGGTAGCTCCGGCAACGCTGTCCTGGTCGCCGTGGTCCCCATCGCCGTGATCGCCGCGTCCGGCGCCGGAATGATGCTCCGTGCTGCCGCGGCTTTCTTCACTGCGGGATGCTCTCCCGTCTTCTTTTTGACTGTCTCTTCTGTCCAGTTCTGCCATCAGTTGCCGTTTTGCTCCGCGTCGGGTATCCAGCTCGAGGTCATGAGGCGTTCATCCTGCTTCTTCGATGTCGATCATAGGTAGAGCTCTTAGTAGGTACGGCTCTATCGAGTCGCGTCCCGCATCAGCGGGTGATCCGTGCTGGTCGGCTCACCGCGAACGCATTCCGCTGCTGAGAGGCGCGCTGATTACTCCCTGCACGGTCAAGCGTTGCCTGCTGGCCACTCAGCCTTGCCGCGAGTTTTCGTACGGTCGGATGGGCGAGGATGTCCGCAGCTGCGACCCTTGTTTCCAGCTGTGCCGTCAATCGGCTGGCCAGTCTTGCTGCGACCAGCGACGTCCCTCCAGCTTCGAAGAAATTTTCGTCCGGCGAAGCCTCCGGTGCACCTATCGTCTCTCTCCACAGGAAGAGGACCTGTTCTTCGACTGTCGTCAGTGAGTGATTTCTGTTCATCATCTGCTTGACCTGACCCTTGAATCCTCAAGGAAATTGGTTGTGTAAAGGCTTGTGAGTAAAGACTTCGTTTGCGGCAGTAGATCCGTAAGACATTACCTCAGCCTGCTGAATCTCCATATCTACTGCGCAACCGACGCTGCTAGCTGGCCGATGCAGTCTTTAGCTCCGGCTCCTTCTCCGCATTGTTTGCAGCTGGCTTATCCTGTACCTGCTGGGCTTCAGAGGGGCGATCCTGAGGCGAGATCCGTCTTGGCGCCTGCCGGATCAGACCAGTGCCACGCTGTTTTTTAAGCTGCTGCTGGAAGTCCTGAATATCCTGCCGCAGGGCTGCGTCCGCCCGCTCCGGAGTGATACGATTCAGCACAACCGCGACCCCCGGTACATGCAGTTTCTCGAGCAGGGAAGCAGAACGGCGCAACTGGCTGCGCGTCGTTCGCCCGGATTGCGTAACGATCACGGTCCCATCCGCGATGCGTGCCAGGTACTCCGCATCCGCCGAGATCAGGATCGGTCCGCCATCAATCAATACAACGTCGTAGTCGTTCTGGTGTTCGTTGAGGATCTGTGCGACAAACGAGCCGCTGAACATAGTGTTTGAGGGTTCGCCGACGTGCACGTTCAGTGCCAGGGGACCCGGCTGCTGGCGTACAAGTTTATCGTTGAGCGAAGAGCCGGCGGTTGCGCCCCCCTGGCTCTCTCTTGTGTTGTCGCGATTGCCGTCTTTGCCGACTTCCGCCTGTGTTGCAGTGCTCACGTATGTGATCTTGCCATCGACGTTGGTTGCCGCGATAGTCAGGGTCCGCATATTGAGCGAACGCAGCTGGCGGGCAACTTTGTCCACCAGGGTCGTGGTGCCGCTTTCAGGCTCGGTGGCTGTGAACAGGAAGGTGCGGGCTCCGCTGGCGCGGACAGCATGATGCACAGCCGCGGCCAGCCGCAGCAGGTACTGCTGGCTGACTTCAACGCTGAAGTGGTCATGGTCAAGCAGCATACCCAGCGGCGGGAAACCCATGACCTGTTTGACGTCTTCTGCGCCGTAAATGTGCGGATCAAAATAGTCGAACGCGACCGCACTGCCGACACTGGCGCCCACACTGAAGAGCAGCAGGATGCCTGCCAGGATCACTGTCTTGTTTCTGTTCGGAGCAGTGGGAACCATTCCCGGTGAGAGCAGGTGGATCGAACCCGGGGCGCCACTATCGACCGCGAGCTGGCGCATCCGCTCGTCGATGGCAGCCAGTTCCTTTTGCAGATTCTCGGTATCCTCCTGCACCTGTTGCGCCTGCTGGAACTTGCCGGCGCTTCCGGTTGCCTGCTGGGTTTGCTGCAGCAATTGTTTCTGCAGGCCTTCGACGACCATTGCCTTCTCTCGAATATCAGCATTGGCTTTGTCTGTCAGGTGGTTGGCTGCCTTCTTCTGGAGATCGGTAGCCATGCGCGCGATCTGGGCGTCGATTGACTTCAGCTGTTCTTCGTCCTGTTTGTAAATGGGATTCGCCGGCGTCAGGCTCGACATCTGCTGCACCAGCACCCCACGCTGTGTTGTGAGGCTGGTCTTGAGCGCAGTCAATCCTGGATCGAGCGCCGCGACATCCTGTGCCGCAGCCAGCATTCCGGGGGCATTGGCGCCGCCGCCTTGCAGCGACGCCAGCCCGCTCCGCGCTGCGCTCAACTGCTCCTGCGCCGCGGTCAGGTCTGCGTGCAGCTTGGCGAGCGAGTCATTATATGGACTGCTTTCGGTTGACTTCACACTGCCGACTCCGAGGTCACGGAGGAGCGCCTGCTCCTGGGTTTGCTTGGACGCCAGTTCCTTCTGCAGATTGTTTTCTTCATCCCGAAGGATGGCGAGCTGCTGATCGCGTTCGAAGAACTGTTCGTGGCGCGTCTTTTCGATGTAGGTGCGGGTAATGGTATTCACCAGGTCTGTCACCTGGTGGGGTTCCGGGCCATCGAGGCTGATCTCGACATCGAAACTTTCGCCCAGGCGGGCGATGGTCAGAGTTTTCTGTAAGGCAGCAATCGCGCGCGGCTCGGTCGCCCCCCAATAAGCCCAGGTACCAGCCGGGAGCTTCTGAAGCGCTTCCTGCAGTACATCGTAACGCGTCACTGTCTTGATCTGTTCCTCGACAAAGCTCTCATAGGATCCAATCTGTGGTGCGGCATCGCTCAGCGCTCGTGGTGTTGCCGGGGAGACGTAGATGCGGCTGGTCGCCTCGTACAGCGGGTGACGTCTCTTCCACAAGAGGAAAGCGCTGAGGACTAGAAATGCCAGCAACACCGTCGAAACCATCTTCCTGTGACGGCGCAGGCTCTCAAGAATATGTATGGAACGCTGAGTGCCTTCCTCTTCATCTCGTGAGGGTGGCTTGGGAAAGATCACGGGCGCCATGTCCAGCTGGCTCGATATTGTCTGCTGCTTCATGCGTGGCTCCCTTTACTGCACGGCTGCAAGCGCAGCGATGCTTGCCATTGAGGTCAGAGGGCTCAGCTGCTGAAAAAAGAAACCCATGCTCGCCAGACCACTTTTTGGAACAAAGATGATCTCGCCGGGTTTGAGTGCGACCTCATTCACCCCTTCCGGGGTGAGCAGATCCTTGAATTTGACATAACGCTTTTTCTGGGTCGCAGGATCGACAATCGCGATCGTTGCGTTCTTGCCGGCGTTTTCCGTCAGACCTCCCGCCTGCCCGATAACAGAAGGCAGGGTGGAGGTATGGGTCAGTACGACCGGCCCCGGCTGCTTCACCTCGCCCAGTACAGAAACGAAGCGGTCGTGAGGGTCGGGGACTACGATCTTGTCATTGCGGCGAAGGCGAAGGTCAGCCAGCGGGTTGCCGGATGTCAGCAGTTCGCGCAGCTTGACCGTCAACACCTGCTGGCCCTGCGCGTTTTCACGATAGATCGTACATTCTTCAGGAATCGACTCGCCGGCGCTCTGCCCCGGGGTCGCAGCGCGGCCCGTTGGTGTTGCCTGGGCCTGCAGCCCTCCGGCCCGGGTGACAGCTTCAAGCAGCGTCGGCGTCTGGTCGAAAACCATTACCCCGGGATGCTCAACAGCACCAACAATCAGGACCCGGTTCGAACCGTACTTGTCGATACTGACCGATGCCGAGATGGTGTTGTAGTACTGGCCGTAGGCCTTGTTGACTGCGGCGGCCGCCTGTTCGCGCGTCATGTTGCTCAGATCGAGCGTGCCTGCAGTCGGCAGGCTGATCCGGCCATCAGGCCCGACCACGTATTTGCCGGAGAGTTCAGGCCGGCCGGCGACCTGAATATTGATCTCGTCGCCTCCACCCAGGGTGTATTCTTCGTTCTCGTCCGGCTGGAAGGCTTTCAGCTGCGACATGGGGCTAGGCGTCAACTGGGGCACCGAACCATTTGCCACGGTCGCCGGATCTACCGGCGTCCGCGGGGAAGCCGGGGCAGTAGCGACCGGAGCAGGCTGCTGAGCCAGAAGAGACGGATTGTTTGCAATCGACTGTATTCCCACAATCAGCAGGACACTTGCGGAAACTCGAAGCCGGGGGAAGCTCATAACTGCACTCCATTTCAGTGCTGCGATTGCGCGCAGACCTGTCTTATTCAAGCGCATCTGGATGAACGCTGCCAGTGAAATCAGCAGGGCGATCCCTGTGGGTACGTACCCACGATGCATTACGTCGGGAATTAAGAAGAATTTTAGGAAGCAAAACGATCTTCCAGAGGATGTATTTCGGCACCATGAGGAGAACGCCCATTCCTCTCCAGAAATGAGGGCCTGCCTTCACAGCAACGACAAAGTGGGCGCAGACTACGAGCAGGCTTGCAGCCGCATACCAGCGCAGCCAGGTGCAGGGAAGACAGAGTGCCAGGAGAAGAAAAAGCACCCCCATTGCCAGCGGAAGACTCAGAATGTCGAGCAGAGGCTCGATCAGTCTGTAATGCCCGCGCTGGATCTCTCGCAGCAGGCGCCGGGGATAGGCCTTCAGCATTAACAAGCGGCCACCCTCCCATCGCGCCCTTTGCGTCTGGCTTCCAGCGCCACTGCCAGGCATCTCGCCGAACACTGTCGCATCCGGCACGAATCGCACCCTGGTGCCTGCCGCTACCAGTTGAATGTGGTATTCCAGGTCTTCAACGACCGAATCGGCACTGTATGGAACACGCTCCAGTACCTCCCTACGCAGTCCGAAGCCATTGCCGAAGATTCCTGCCGAGAGTCCGAGACGGTCGCGTCCCTGCGGACGCACCAGGTTGAACCCCTGAAAGGCGATGCCGGTCAGGCTAGGCGACCCGCTGCCCGAGGGCAGGACCCGGTAGGCACACTGCACTGCATCGGCACCACTGTTGAGCGCCGCCTTCATTCTCGTGACAAACCCAGGCGCGACGATTGAGTCCGCATCGATAATGATGACCGCATCCGCGCCCGCGTTGATTGCCTGCGCGATACCAAACCGCAGGGCACAGGCCTTGCCTCGCTGCGTTGGATCGTCCAGTCGCACAACATCCGCGCCTGCAGCCGTTGCCCGCGCTGCCGTGTCGTCTTCGCAGTTGTGCGCAATCACGAGCAGACTGCTCCGATGTCCCGAACCGTCATCAAGTTGGGCGGTGAGGCTCCTGACGCAACGCTCGACCAGTAGTCCTTCATTATGGGCGGGGACGATGAAGGAAAGATTCCGGACTGGCCCAGGATCACCCGTGCCATTCGCCGCACGCTGCGCTGCGTTCTGATTGAAGGCTGAAGCAGGAAACAGCGAGGCTGCAGTCAACATGATCAATTCAAGCACCAGCGGCACTGTCATCAGGAAGAGGATGACTGCCAGGATTTCGAGGCCAGCCAGTAGACCTGGCAGATTCATGAACTCTCCATATTGAAATACCACTCACCAGGCCCTGATTCGGTCCCGACGAGAGTATTCGTCCCTTTCCAAGTACTACTTCTAAGTACTACCGACCCGTTCAGTCTTTCAGATCAGGTCACATAAGGTGGCGCCGATCTTTTCCGACCGACTCTGACTCGTATACTTCTCGATAAAGTGGAACGAGAAGACGAAGTTAGAACGAGAAGGGGTGAGAGGGAGGTCTCCTTATCTGAAACTACTCCTCGAGAACTACTAGTCGAGTCGTCCTGCAGCGACACGCTCTGCCGCGACGGTGAGACTATATGGCCGATCGGCAAGTACAGAATGACGTCCCGAGGCGGGACGCGCAATCCCTCTTTCGCGGAACGGCCGGATCGTCCTTGATTCGACGCGCGCCACCATGAAGCCGCGGCTGAATTCCATCACGCTCGGCACCGCAGCACTCAACGCGATCCGGCGCAGCGCGTCGGCCACTTTCGGCGCCGTCCGGATCGCAGCACCCGAACGCGAGGTCCGCAGTGCGCGAATGACCAGCGGGCGGAGACCGGTGAGCCACAACTCGCGGCGGCAGTAACGAAACCGGGCAGCGATGCGGATGAGTAGGCCCAGAGCATCGGAACCGACATAGGTTGAGCCACTCAGATCAAGCACGATATTCGCGCCGCTTGCCAGGGCAAGTTGCGTTTCTTCGGCAAAACGCTTGGTGACCGGGCCGGTGAAGTTTCCCGTGACGCGCATCACCCGCACACAGCCCGTGTCTTCGACTGTCATCTGGGGCAGACTGTACTGCTTGACCTGTGCAGCAACCGTCGCCAGTTCGAGCGGCAGGTGCATGGCCAGACCGAGAGCATTCTTCATATAGCGGCGTGCCAGGCGGCTCGGTTCCTGCGCAACCCGATAAGCCCACTCGAGACCCGTGTGCTGCATCCATATCGGAGCCCGCTTTACCGAACCGGCCAGGAAGTCGAACGAAGCCCCGATCCCGATACAAACCGGCACATTCAACCGGTTACGGTGCATTGAAAGCCACTTTTCCTGCTTCGGATTGCCGAATGCCACGAGCAGAATGTCCGGGTTGACTGCTTCGATCTCGGCCAGCATGGCTTCGTGGTCCATGTCATCCAGTGAGGCAAATGCCGGCGAATAGCTGCCTGCCACGTTCACGCCCGGGTAAGTCGCTTTCATCCAGGCTGCTGCCCGGTCCAGGTTCTGCTGCGTCGAGCCCAGAAGGAACAGGCGATGGCCATGCCGCGCTGACAACTCAGCGAGTTTGGGGACCATGTCTGAACCAGTAACGCGCTCTTTCAGGCGGTTTCCCTTAAGAATGGATGTCCATACCAGCGGCATACCGTCAGCCAATACCATGTCGCAGCGGCTCAGGACCTCTTCCAGTTCGTCATCCAGGATAGAGTTAATCAAAAAATCAGTGTTCGCTGTAGCGATCTGGTGGAAACCGCCCTCAGCGATCCACTCCTGCACCTTTTCAAGAACGTCACTCATCGAGACGTTGTCGATCGGAACACCCATTACGGATACCAGCGAAGAATCAGCAGGGGCCGAAGTTCGCGCTTCAATCGGCGACACACCTTGAAATGGACGCTGCTCTGTATAGGCGGACGTGGTCACGTCCTGGTCAACGGAAGATTCGAAGTTCTGTTTTAGTTTAGGCAAGATTCTGTACTCCACCGAGTAAGCGCCAGGCGCCAATTTCACTTAGGTCTCACGTTTTACGTGGATCGAGTGCCGCACCACTGCCGGCTGTCCTTGACTGAACCGGGCTGGCTGCTCACTCGAACCAGAATTCTTTCTGCTTCACTCGCGCTGTCGTTCTTGCTGATGCTTCGATCGGTCTCTAAAGTACTGACACTTAATAGGTACGAGCGCGCTTTGCCCCGCAGATGTTGCCATGTGAAAAACACGTCTAACCGTTCTTGGTAGAGGCTGGGAAGGAAATCTCCTCACCTGCATGCGTCCGTTGGAAGAGCCATTCCGCGTTCTCGCGGAGAATGGCGGCAATTTGCAGCCGAACCTCGGGGGCAGGTTGACGCGTTCCATTAATGATGCGGCTGAGTGAGGCTTCGTTCATGCCGATTGATTTTGCCAAGGTATTCTGGCGGACCCCGGTGCGGTACATCGTCAGCTTCAAATTTGGATATAAACTTCGTTCCACCAGTTCCGCCTGCGAAAGTTTTACACGCCGTACTGCGAAAGTTGTACCCGGCGATGTGTTCAAAATACACGGAACGGAAATAAATTGCCACCGCGCTTTGGTAATACCGGTGGAAATTTATTTCACACCTAGGTAACCTTCCCTTCCAAGTACCAGCACACATGCGAAACCGCGTACTTTGAATAAGTTGCGGGTCAGGCAGTTGGCGCTCGGAAATGGCTGCTACCTGGATCATCGGCAGAAAGGCTTGGAAGCGATAGTTACCCTCTACTCGGCGTTGGCAATCTCAAGGCCGTCGGCGGCCGCGTACGACAGCATACGCAACGATAGTGTGCGCGGCTTGTTCTTCGTTACAGACCGTAGAAGCATTGAGTTCTGACAAAAGCCTTTCCTCCAGGTCGTCCGGGTCTAGGATCAGTTCGCAAGCCGCGATTTCCTTTGCTGTTGCTCCTTGATAACAGAGTTCGCAGACGCCAAGACCTTCTGCACTGCGAACCGGCGGTCCAAAGACCCGGCAGGTCATCGGTCGTGCAGTATAGAGGTCGCACGTCTGGGTCTCCGGATCAAGCACCGGGCATGCGCGCTCATTTTCAAAAGCTTCGAACGCATCCTGAGATCCCGTATCGCTTCCCAGCATTCCAGTTTCAGGGTCACCTGGGAAATGGACGCTGGTCTCGCGCACATATTCGGCCGCTCGCCCTTCGACACGCTTTGCCCGCTCGGGATCTTCTCTCCTGAGCTCCTCCAATCCGGCTCGCAGTCTTTTCACATCGAGCTGGTTGATCGGAAAGGCGCCATGGCAGCATTGTGAACAACCTACTTTGCAGACTAGCCATGCGCCGCTCTTTAGAGCGGTATCGGCCAGCGCCCGGTCCACGATCTGCAGCAATGTTCCGTCCGACAACATACGTACCGTCCTCTCCAGCTTCAGCATAGGCGAGTTGCGGTGATTTGCATCGCATGTTCTTGAGGGCAACTTCGTGGATTCCCATTCCGAACCAGGAACAGGTATGTCGCAGCAAAAGGAAACAGCGTCTCCCGTCGATGTACTGATAATGGGCGCAGGTATGGCTGGCCTGATCGCCGGCTGTGTCCTGGCAGAATCAGGCAAGGCCGTTCTGATGGTCGAGGCAGCTGATCGTGTCGGCGGACGAATGTATTCGCAGTATGTGGCCGGCCTTGATGAGCCTATTGAACTCGGCGCTGAGTTCGTCCATGGCATGCCGCAGGACCTGCTTTCGTTGATTGACGAGGCAGGCCTCCACCTTGAAGAGGTCAATGGCGCCGACTATTGTTTCGACGGTGTAGACTTCTCGGCCTGCGCAGAGGACGACGCAGCCGACGACGACTCGAGTGACGTCATCTCCCGGATGGCGGCATTCTGCGCTCAGCACCCCGGTGAGGACATGAGCTTCGCGGACTTCCTGGAGCGGACGGCATTCAGCCCCAGCGCGAAACAGGATGCACTCCGTTTCATCGAGGGTTTTAACGCAGCCGACGCTTCCGTTATCAGCATCCAGGCACTGAGCTTTCAACAGAAGGCTGAGGACGCTATCCAGGGTGAGCGCGCCTTTCGGATCCGGGAAGGTTATTCTGCACTGGCAGACTACCTGTTTGGTCGGTTTGCGGCTGCAGGCGGCAGATTGCAGCTGGCCACTGTCATAAGCAGGATCGACTGGCGTCATCGCCATATAACGGTCACTGGCAGGTGCGGGGAAGAAGTGCAGAAGCTGCCAGCCGCTCAATACGCCGTGATCGCGTTGCCACTGGGAGTTCTCCAGGCGAACTGCGTGGATTTCCAGCCGCGCCCTGAACTGTTCGCCTCTCTCGATGCCTTGCGGATGGGACCGGTGCTCCGCCTCACATTTGTGTTTAAGGAGCGATTCTGGGAGACGGTTGGCCGCCCGTATGGCGACCTGTCATTCCTGTTCGCGGACAACACCGTACCGGGAGTCTTTTGGACAAGGTCTCCTTCGCGGCAGCCATCAATGACTGAGTGGGCAGGTGGGCCGGCCGCCACGAAGGTCGACGCTGAGTTATTCGCAGAACAGTCGCTCCAGACTCTCTCCTCTGCATTCAAACTTGCGAAGAATGAACTTGAAGGGTTGTTGATCTCCGCCCATCTCCACTCTTGGAATACAGATGAACTGGCAATGGGCGCCTACAGTTATGTACGCGCCGGGGGACTGAATAATGCGCGGCGACTGAGTACACCAGTCATGGAGACCTTGTTTTTTGCGGGTGAACATACAGACATGACGGGTCACTGGGGTACCGTGCATGGTGCCATGCGGTCCGGCATCCGTGCTGCCCGTCAGATCCTCAAGGTCGACCAGGGCGAGGCGTAGAAGTCCTGGCCTAGAATTTCCCTGACCTTCACTCTTCCGGATGAGCAGGACCGTAACTCAGGTCAGCGTGAAACAAAGCTGCAACGCCCACCGGGTGACGAATGCTCAAAAGAACCGGGAGTGGGAACATAGCCCCACTCCCGGTTCAACTCTGCCTATGAAGCTTAGTGTCGATCTGGACGCCAACAGGCCGGACTAGCCGACTAGGTCAGATCGGAGATCCTGGAACTCACCTTGCTCGCTACTGATCCAACCGTACTGGAAAAATCCTCTGCGGCATCCTTGACCTTGGAGACGTAGTGACCAGTGTGCTTAGAAAGATCGTCAGCAACGTCTTTTGCCTTCGAGACATACTGGCCAGCCTGTTTCGAGATGTTTTCAGCTGTATCCTGCAGGTAATCGCCCGTCTCTCCGAACTTCTTTTTCACTTGCTTCCGAGTCTTCCTGCCCTCTTGCGGGGCATAAGCCAGGGCCACGGCTGCGCCTGCAGCAACACCAATCGAAAATACAGTCCAGTAGCGAGTAGCGCTCATTTTTTCATTTCTCCCTTCAAAGGTTGCAGAACTCTGCTTGTCCCAAAACACTTGAGATGCCAGATTTCTCAAATCGTTACACGATCGAGACTGGTTCCACAAATTTACGGAGGAATACAGTTCCTGACTGCGGGATGACAACGCCAGTACTCACATTCCCAATAATTACATCGCAGGGACGGGCAGGAGAAATCCTATTCCGGCTGTACCGCAGTTGAAGCGTTGCGCGCATCGTTCGTCACATCGGAAGACGTGTTTACCTGGTAATTCAGAACCAGGCTGGCATGGCGCTTTGTCGAACCGTGCCAGAAATGGCGCGATCGATGCGTCTCCATTACCTGCTGCAGGACGCTTGAAGGTACGACGTGCGCCTGAACGCTGGCCACAATGGCCGGCGTCACAAACGACTGCTGCAGTGCCGGCATAAATGCCGCATGACTATGGCATTGCTCGAAAATGATGGTTCGGTGCCCGGCCGCCTGCGTCGCTCCTGTCGTCTCCTCTGCATTGGCGAAACATACAGACAAACAAAGGATCAGCGCTGCGAAGTAGATAAGGAGGCGATAGCGATGCTTGGTTTCCATAAAGGTGCTCCCGTGCAATCTTGTTTTGAGATCCTGTACTTACCGGCAAGAACGTCACAGCGGGGAATGAGGTCGAGGGAGACGTCTATGTCGCACTGCTAGGATGCAAAATAATGCGGCTGGAAAGAATGCTGCGGAGGAGGCACCTGCCAACACTTAGGCGCCATTACCTAAGTCAGCGAATGTTACGTGAGGACTCTAGCCAGGTTCCAATTTCAGCCGAGTTTGCGCGAACCCGCAGTCAACCATGCCAAACCCGTAACAGCCGATGAGCCGTGACTCTACAGGCCCCTCCAGCCGGGTAGAGCGGGCCAGGTGCAGCGGGATAGTCCCTGGCCAAAGGATTGATTTAGCTGGAGAAAACCATTAGACTTAAAAGATTGTTCAGGGTCCGGCAGCCAGCCAGGCTGTGCGCCCGGCAATCCAAGGTTAGAAGGTTAAGACATGGCAAAGCGTCGTGGCAATCCAAACTGGGGCAAGCCGGAGCCAATTGGTCCGGTCGTCCCTACGATTACGTCTTTCGAACAGGTGGTAAAGGAGTTCAAGCTAACCCCTGATCAATATGTCCGCTCGACGCGGTTGCGCGAGTGGGCCCGCCGTAATAAAAACTCCAAGTACATCCCTGAAGCATTGCTTGAGGCATGGGGTTTTGAGATCGAGTCAACTTTATAGTCGAATCTGTACCGATGAGGGCCGCCCAAGGGTGGCCCTTTTGCTTTCAGGCTCAGGCAGCGTAGATTGCAGAAGCAGGCCGATTGCGTAGCGAAGAAGGACCAGAGCCGTATGACTAACGCCAAGCCACCGTTTACTGACGTGCCGGGTGCGCTCGAAGAGTTCAAGGCAGGCCGAATCGTCATCATCGTCGACGATGAAGACCGCGAAAATGAGGGTGACCTGACGCTCGCGGCAGAATTTGTGACGCCTGGAGCGATCAACTTTATGGCGAAGTTCGGTCGCGGTCTTATCTGCCTGACCCTCACGGAAGAGCGTGCAGACTACCTGCGCCTGCCGCCTATGACGCAGCAGAACACCTCGCGCTTCGGCACGGCGTTTACCGAGAGCATCGAGGCGCGGGAAGGTGTTACTACCGGCATCTCGGCACAGGATCGCTCCCACACCATTCGCACGGCTATCAGCGCATCGAGCACGGCTGCCGATCTGGCGCGGCCGGGCCATGTCTTCCCGCTGCGCGCGCGCAAAGGAGGCGTGCTTGTGCGCGCCGGCCAGACAGAGGCATCCGTCGACCTGGCGCGCATGGCCGGCCTTATTCCTGCCGGTGTTATCTGCGAAATCATGAATGAAGACGGCACCATGGCGCGCGTCCCTGACCTCATCCAGTTTTGCGATACGCACGGCCTGAAGATTCTTACTGTCGCAGAGATGATTCGCTATCGTCTCCGCCATGAGCGATATATCCACCGCGTTGCCGAAACGATCCTACCCACAGAGTTCGGCGACTTCCGATTGATTGCGTATGAAAGTGAAGTGGAAGGCGGCGAGAGCCACCTCGCTCTGGTGAAGGGCGACGTCGGCTTGGCAGATGATCCGACTCTGGTGCGCGTGCACTCACATTGCCTTGCCGGAGATATCTTCGGCACCACGGCATGCGACTGCCACGCCATTGTGCAATCGTCATTGCGACAAATAGCAGCTGCGGGCAAAGGGGCGCTGGTTTATCTTCATAATGCCGGCAAAGGCTTCGAGATCGATCGTCGCGCAAGTCCCCATCGCATCATTCTCCACCGAGAAGCGCGGGCACGCGAAGTTCATCCCGATATGCCCGTCGAAGAAAAGGATGATCGTCAGCAGCGCGTGCTCCGGCAGGTTGGCATAGGCGGCCAGATACTTGCTGATCTGAATATCCGCAAAATCCGCCTGCTTACCAATACGCCGACGCATGTTCCGGCCCTAGAAGGCTTTGACCTGGAGATTATCGAACGTGTGCCACTTGACCTGGGAGTAAAGAATAGCGTCGCATAGTTCGATCCCAGACCCGAAAACTAACATAGGTTCTGCAGGCGGCATCGGTCTATGTCGTCCTGTGCGAAGCGAATGCCAGCGTTTATGCAGGTTGCCGCATGCAGTCATCCCTCAACCGGGAAGGGAATCACTCCTTCAAGCCCTCTTGCTTCGAGGTCCTTTCGGAGTTGCGCCACATCAGTAAACTGAACGCCATCCATTCCTACTGCTCTGGCTGCTGTAATATTGTGCGCAAGGTCATCAATGAACATGGCTTCGCCCGGAGCCACCTTCAGCTTTTCCAGGGTATGTAGATAGATAGCCGGGTCAGGCTTCGCAATCAGCAGTTCGCAGGACCATGTGAGATGGTGCAGCCGCTGCAGCCACTTATGCTCGCGAAGCAGATGATCACGCGTGGCGTCACCCATATTCGACAGAATGCCGACCAGGAACCCTTCATCGACCAGGCGCTGCGCCCAATCCACCATCGGCTGATTCAGATTGCCCCACATGCGCGAGTCGTGTTCGATCAAGGTATCTCTTAGTTGCGGCGTGAGGGCAAATTTTCCGTCGCTCGCAATCTTTTCCCAATAACTGTGGGCATTCAGGATGCCGCTGTCAAAGTCATGACGATGGGTCCAGTAGTGATCTTCAAACGCAGCATCTTCAAGACCGGTAGCCGCAACCAGCTGCGTGTGTGCATCGGCATCCGGTTGTGCACTCAGCACCCGGCCGTAATCAAAAATAATTGCGCGCAATGCCAAGGCTCTCTCCTGATGCGATGACGATGAAATACTCTAGCTATTATGCGTGATGACATCTGTGCATGATGGTCCTGGGATAACTCGTCGCCCGATGTTTTCCAGGCGAACCTTGTGGGACACGTCGGAGAGTAAGTGGGCCCAGGCACTCGCAGCGAGGCGTTTGAGCGCTTTGCCGCTCCACGACCTGACCAATGCCAATCCCACAGAGTGCGGTCTCACGTATGATCCCCACTTACTCGATACGCTCCTGAATTCCGCCGGTATGCACTATGCTGCCGATCCGCTCGGATCCATGGAAGCCAGGGAAGCAGTCTGCGCCTATTACCTGGATCATCAGCAAGCCATAGGTGCGCACGCGCAGCTTCATCTTGATTCCAGGCAGGTGCTGCTGACGGCGAGCACCAGTGAAGCGTACAGCTTCCTCTTCAGGCTCCTGTGCGATCCGGGCGATGAGGTACTGATCGCGCAGCCAAGTTATCCGCTCTTTGACTTTCTGGCCGACCTTGATGATGTGCGGCTCGTCTCCTACCCTGTCTTCTACGATCACGGATGGCACCTGGATGCGCATGCACTTCGCGAGAGAATTACCGATCGTACGCGCGCCATTGTTATCGTGCACCCGAATAATCCGACCGGGCATTTTACGCGGCCGCAGGATAGAGAACAGCTTGAAACGTTAGCCGCGACCCATCGACTCGCACTCATCGTCGACGAAGTCTTTCTCGACTATGCCTTTGACGCTCCGGCTGCGAGTTTTGCCCTGGGTGAACATCCGGTTCTTACGTTCGTTCTGAGCGGGCTGAGTAAAGTGGCCGGCCTTCCGCAGATGAAGCTCTCGTGGATCGCTGCTTTCGGACCCGCAGCGATGCTCGAGCCGGCACTCGCCCGCCTGGAAGTCATTGCGGACACATTCCTCTCGGTAAGTACTCCCATGCAGTATGCGATGTCGAAGTGGCTCGCCGGCCGCCAGAGTATTCAGCAGCAGATTAGAGAGCGCGTCGCAGCTAACCTTGCCTGCCTTGATCGCGCGTTGTGTTCGAGCAGCAACGTGAACCGTTTGGCAATCGAGGGCGGCTGGTATGCCGTTCTACGCGTGCCCTCACTGCACACTGGAGAGGAGATGGCGGTTCAACTTCTGAACGCTTCGGGCGTTGCCCTGCATCCGGGAAGCTTCTTCGGCATGAATGCCTCTGGTTTGCTGGTCATAAGCCTGCTACCGACTGCAGCAAGCTTCAAAGCAGCTATAGAAGCGCTCCTGGAGTGGATGGACACCATCGGTTAATAACCATGCTGATGCCTTCATCCTGTGCTTAAAGGTTCAAAGCAATCTTATAGTGCGCACGCGACTTAGCTAAGCTATCGCTACAGAAGGGTGCGCATGAACGGGTTTGATTGCTTCTCTTTTCCGATAAGGGTCGCCGGTCCATGTCCAGGGATGACACGAGTTTTGTCGGGAAGAGGGACAAGCCGCCCGTGGATGGAGCGGATGATCTGTTCGGAGTCTCCTCCTGGCAGATCAGTCCGGCCGACGGTCCCGGCAAACAGCGTGTCTCCGGAAAACAGTACATCCTCGGACGCGATGTGCAGACAGATGCTTCCCTGTGTGTGGCCGGGCGTATAGATCACCTGCGCGGGCAGCGTCGATAGACCAATGATTGCCAGATCGTCCGCCGTCCCATCGAGCGTCACGACTTCAGGCGGCTGAATCCCGATCCAGGCGGCTTGCTGCTCCATCATCTTCGAGAGCGGGATGTCATTTTCATTGAGCAGGACCTGCGCTCCGGTGACGCGCTTTAACTTTGCTGCTCCGCCGATGTGGTCGAAATGCGCATGCGTGATGACGATCTGCTTCAGCGTAAGTTTGTGCGCAGCAAGCCGGGTAAGTATGTGGTCGATCTCGTCACCGGGATCGATCACCATGGCTTCGCGGGTGACTTCATCTCCCACGATTGAGCAGTTACATTGCAAAAGACCAACTGGAAAAGTTTCGAGGATCACCTAAGCAGTGTACGAGCGAATTAGCTTTTTTGCAGGCGTAGCTTTATCGATTGAACTAGAAATTATTCCGATCAACCTTGTTCAAGCGAAAAGCCAGCCAGAATATTCCTGAAAAGATAAGTACAGCCGGCACACCGAGGACCGGAATAGCGCGGCGAAGACCCGCACGCATTTGTGGCACACTGCCGGCAGTCGTATCGCGACACATAGAGCATTGCGCGGAAAGATGCGCGTGTGCCACTAACAATAAGGCAGGAAGGATGATGGATAGAAGCAACCGGCGGTATGTACGCATAGTTATTTGGCAGTGAATGCGGTGGGCAGATCATTGATTGAATAGGAATAGTAGCTCGACTACTGAGCCATAGTGCAAGTTCAGGCGTCCAGCTATTAAGAACTCATGTGCCTATTTGCATTTTTACATGGTACAGAAGTTGCAATGTGCATATTTTCCCCTATTCTAGTGAAGGAGGTTTTTATGAATCTAGACAGAATACTTAGTGAAATTGATCTTGAGATTTCCCGGCTCCAGCAGGCCAAGCAATTATTATCAGAGAACGCAGGCGCTGCGCCTGTAAAAAGAGGCCCTGGCCGGCCGCCGGCAAGTGCCAAGGCAGCTATAAAGTCAATGCCAGGTGCAGCAACACCGAAGAAGCGCACCATGAGCGAAGCTGGCCGCGCGCGCATTGCCGCAGCGCAGAAGGCACGCTGGGCAAAGAGTAAGAAAGCTGCGAAGAAAGCTTCCACACCTGCAGTGAAGAAGTTCGCGGGTAAGAAGGCCACTACGAAAGTAACAGGCAAGAAGCTCGGCAGGCCCGCAGGTAAAACCAAGGCCGCCTCGCAGGTAGAAGCAGCAGTCGCTCCTGCTTCCTAACAGATATTCGTAGAAGAAGAGGTCACGGCCCGTTGTCTTTCCGTCGTAGTAGGACGGCGGGCGCATGCTTTCCGGTGGAATGTCTTCAACTGGATTCAGCAGCTCTGGGTTATGGAAGCAGGAGCGAATTGCCCGGGAAAAAAGTCCGGGGCTTCGCACCCCGGTTGGACGTTGAGGAACTGAGTCATCTCACTCAGTGGACTAGTTTTTCAACTAGGCCGCAGCTGCAAAGGCAACAGCGGACGTATTGCGCGGGGCAAACGTCAAGAGGTTGCTCTTACGGCTGGCTACAGATGCAGTATTCGCATTTGTCGTCTGGCCTCCCTTAACGTGGGCGACCGATCCGGCTCGTCTTTCAGACATCGCATACCCGTCGAAACCTTGGCGGCCCCATAAGTGCGTATGGTGGAGCCGGAGGGAATCGAACCCTCGTCCGAATACGGTTAGCCTGATAAGTCTTGTCACGAGCGTTTCAACAGGGCGAACCCTGCTGACTCTGGCATCCTGCAATCGTCTGCAGAGCGCCTTAAGCTTTCGGCGACACATGCCGCCTGTGTCTATTCTACGACAGGTTAGCTGCTGTTTTGATTGATTCCGATTTGTCACTTCGCTCCGAGAACCATAGCAAGATAAAGTAGCTGCCCAAAGCAGTGACGGTGAAACCAAGGAACCAGGCCGGCATAAACGCCGACGGCCATGGTTCACTGAAAGCCGCCCATGGCCACTCGCGGAACAGGTAATGGAATATTGCACACTCACACGCGAGGGACAGAAACATGATCAGGTAGAAAAAGCGTATCTGGTGTCGCCGCGTGAGAAGCAATACCAGTGGTGCCGCGAAAAAGAGATAGCTCAACCCAGCAACGATAAACGAATATAAAGCCAGCAGGCGCAGCTGCAGGTCGGGCTCAAAGGTAAGGCGGAGGAGTAAGAGACAGCCACATAATAGGATCCAGGTGCCGAACATAGCCCAGAGACTCGTTGCGACCCTCCTTTTCCAAGTGTCAACCCGCTTCATTAAGCCGCCATACCTCGAACGTTGCCAGCCATGTTAATCGACGACATGGCTTTCTTACTTAATGGGAGGTGTTTTGTAAGCAATGGCTATTTGCGATAAATCCCGCGCCGGTTGCCCAATACTTATTGGCAGAAGAGCAAAAGTCCGAAGAGGAAGAACCAGAAAAGACCCATGGAGTGCCAGTACCAGGCGGTGCAATCGACAAGAATCTGCCGGAATTCGACCTTTTTCAGCGCAAAAAGGCCCCAGATTGCGCCCAGAAGAGCTAATAATCCGAGCACCAGGTGGGCTCCGTGGGTGCCGGTAATTAGGTAGAAGAAGTGGCTCGCCGGGTTGCCGGAGAAGAAGACGCCGGCTTCGGAGAGTTGTTCCCAGGCAATCCACTGGCCGCCGAGGAAGAGCAGTCCGAGGACGATGGTCGCGATCAGCCACGGTGTCGCCCGGCGGGACATGGGGCGTCCGAGACCCAGCCACTCGTCCATTACGTCGGTCTCGCGGAAAAGCTGCTGGCGCGCAATCTCCATGGTCAGCGAGCTGACCAGCATGATCGCTGTATTAATGAAGAGAATTGACGGAATATAGATGGGACGCCAGTCGAGCACGTAGTCATTGTGGGCATCGATATGGCCGGTACCCTGGCGGGCGAAGAATACGCTGACGAGGGCGATGAAAAACATCAGGTCGCCGGAGAGTCCGAAGAGGAGCGCCAGGCGGTAGCGGGTGATGAGTTCACGAGGGCCGCCGCGGCCGTGGCGGTGGTGGTCCCAGTTTTCGTCGCCGCCGCCGCCGCCCGTGGGACGCTTGTCTACTGGCGGACGCCCGCCAAAGCCAGGGTCTTTGCGCTCAATCTCCGGTGCCGTAGTGCGGGTAAATGTTGCAGGCATGTCCGTCGCTCCGCAATTGGCTGGGCTCAGCGCCCAGAACTTGTATCGGCCGTTGTCAGGTGCCCCGGAAAACCGGTAACGAGTGCCGTCTAAGCATCCAGATTACTCCTGATCGATCCCGTCGGCCCACTGCGGAATGAAATCGTCTTCACTCTCATTGGCAGACGCCCTGTTCCTATATTCGTATGGCCCATGATCGACCATTTCGAGCGTGCTTTGAGGCTGCCACTCCAGTGTTGTCGCCTTCCAGGGGTTCTGTTCGGCCAGGCGTCCCCGGAGCGTGCTGTGCAGCAGGTTCCATAAAAAGAAGCTTTGAGAGAAGACCAGAAGAAGGGCCGAATAAGTGACACCTCGCTCGGACGGCAGGAAGTTCGGCAACAGGTTTGAGGCAAGGCCAGTAAAGTCTGAGTAGTGGCGAGGCTTGCCGGCAAGGCCCTGCAGGTGCATCGGCAGGAATGTCCCATAGGCGCCGATCACAGTGAACCAGAAATGCAGGCGGCCAAGGGTTTCGTTGAGCAGGCGGCCTGTCAGGAGCGGGAACCAGTAGTAGATCCCGGCAAACAACGAGAAGGCTCCAGCCATCGCCATGATGAGGTGGAAGTGGGCCACGACAAAGAACGTGTTATGCAGATAGACGTCGAGTGCCGGCTGCGCAAGGATTGGCCCGGTCAAGCCACCGGCGATGAAGAACGACAGAAAGCCGAGGGCGAAGAGCATGGGCGTTTGCAGGATCAACCCGCCTTTGCGTTTCGATCCTGCCCACAGCGTGCCCAGCCATGACAGTACTTCGATGGTCGACGGAATGGCGATCGCCATGGTTGTGAGCCCGAAGGCTGTGCCGGCATAGGGATTCATACCGCTGACAAACATGTGATGACCCCAGACGAGGAAGCCAAGCAGGCCAATTGCCACTGTCATGGCAGCCATTAACTTGTAGCCGACTACCGGGCGGCGGCTGAAGTTGGCGAACAGGGAAGACGCCAGTCCCATGCCGGGAAGAATGGCGATGTAGACCTCTGGATGGCCGAAGAACCAGAACAGGTGTAGCCAGAGCAATGGTGATCCATCGCCGTGACGGGTGATGGTTCCGTTGACTGCATCGCCTAGCGGCACGAAAAAGCTGGTCGCCAGGTGCCGATCGCAGAAGAGCAGGATGAGCGCGGCCAGCAGAACACTGAACGCCAGCAGCACGAGGATCGATGACACCAGCCACGACCAGACAGTAAGTGGCATACGTCCCAGTGTCAGTCCGTGCACACGTGTGTCGAGGATGCTCGCCAGCGTATTGACCGCGCTGACGATCTGGCCCAACGCGAAGATGGCAAGGCTGACCAGCCAGCAATCCATGCCGAGACCCTGACCCGGCCCTGCGGCAGCGATGGCGGAAAGGGGCGGATAGCTGGTCCAGCCAGAGATGGGCGCACCCATCGGAACGACGAAGGCCAGCAACAGGACCACCAGCGCGACCGCGCTCAGCCAGAAGCCGGCGGCGTTCAAGGCAGGGAAGGCCATGCGCCGCGCACCAATCTGCGCGGGCAGGATGAGCGAAGGGAAGGCGTTTTGCGGGCCGATGGTCAGCACGAAAAAAATCATCAACGTGCCGTGCATAGTGACGAGAGCGAGATAGTCTTCAGGTTTGATTACACCCCGGCCGGGCACGGTGAAACCAGGCCACGCAAGATGAATGCGCATGACCAGCGAGAGCATTACGCCTATCGTCACTGCCACGCCTACAAGTACGAGGTACAGGATGCCGACCGCGCGATGGTCCGTCGTGAAGACATTGCTCGCCAGCCACCTTCCCAATGATGGACGTGAGGCAGCGGCCTGCTTTGTGTTCACCGCGAAGCCTTCGAAGCGAGCCAGGTTTGAAAGTCTGCCAGTGAGACAACGCGCAAGCGCGCCTGCATCCGCGCATGTCCCAGGCCACAGACCTGCGAACAGAGGACCGGGTAAACCCCTGTTGCTACCGGGGTGAAGTGGATATGGATGACCTGGCCCGGGACAGCATTCTGTTTAAGCCGCATGGCAGGAATAAACAGGCCATGAATGACATCCTGCGCGCGGAGGGTCAGATCGACTTCACGATTGATGGGCAGCACCAGTTCACTCGAAACTATATCGTCACGGCCGTACTGGTCCTCGGCAATTAAGCCGAGAGGATTACCGTTTGCCGGCTCGATGAGTTCCGGCCTGATGCCGCCGAATGTGGCATCGGCGCCAGGATAGCGAAAGTACCATTGGAACTGGCGGCCGGTCACCTCGACCTGCATCGACTGCGGCGCCGCGCCTTCGAAGCGGTTTGCTGCCCAGAGTCTTTGCGCGGTAACTGCCATCGACAGATACATAACACTGAAGAGAAGGATGGGGAGCGCCTGGACTATCCATACGCGAGGGAGACGACTGCCAGCGGAGGTCGCCGGCCGGCGCAGCATCACGACCGCGAGAAGGCCATGAGCGAGGAGAAGGCAAGCAGCGAGTGCGGCCAGGTTCCAGCGCATGAGGTGATCGAGGGCGAAGCCGTGAGCGGCGCCATTCAGCGGCATCCAGGAGGGCGATGGTCCGGGCGGCAAGGGCCAGCCAAGTGTCTTCATTTCCGGCGCCCTGTCATTGAAATCAGGCGATCTTTGAAGCAGCTATATTTTCGCGCACCATGTCGAGAAAATATTGATGGACGCGGCGATCCTCTGAGAGTTCCGGATGAAAGGTTGCGGCAAGGATATTGCCCTGGCGCACCAGTACAGGTGATCCTTCGCGCTCGGCGAGCGTCTTCACGTCTGCGCCCATCTTCGAGATGCGGGGCGCACGAATGTAGACCATCTCCAGTGGGCCGCCGGGCAGGATGGTCGGGGCCTGCTGGATCATGCTGTCATTCTGCCTTCCGTATGCATTGCGTTCAACAGTCACGTCAAGAACCGCGAGCGATTCCTGCGCCGGGTGCAGTACTTTGTCGGCGAGGAGAATGCATCCCGCGCAGGTACCGAAAACGGGTTTGCTTTGCGCGAAGCTTTCTAAGGTCGCGAGGAAGCCGTCGCGCTCGAGGAACTTGAGGAAGGTCGTCGATTCTCCACCGGGGATGATGAGTGCGTCGAGCCCTGCCAGTTGTTCAGGCTTGCGGATCAGGATTGCGTCTACACCGATTTCGGCAAGGGCCCGAGCGTGGGCGTCATAACCGCCCTGGATGGCGAGCACACCGATGCGAATTGGCCTGGGCGTTTGCATGTGTCTGAATGTTGTACAAGCCCCTTGCGTGACAAAAACTAAGTAGGCGCAGCTTGTACGGATACATTGAAAGCGCTGATGCCGGACGCCCACATCTCAGACGCGAGATGTGGGTCACCCGCCTCTGCGCAGCCGACGAGCGGTGCAGTTGCTTGTTGACAGGGTGCGACCAACGGAAGCATGGACGCCGAAGGCGTGTGTACGCGTACGGTCAGTATCCCGGTGCGGTCAGTTTCCCCGGGTCTGCATCAGGAATTCCTTGTCAAGCATGGCGACGGCAAGACCCTTCATGGCGCCGGTGCATTCTTCGCTCGCCTGGGCAAGGATCTTCGGATCGTCGAAGTGTGTAGCAGCGCGGACAATGGCTTTGGCACGGCTTTCAGCATCGGCTGGTTCTGCGAAGGTATACGAGTCTTTCATGAAGATGCCGGAGCCGACGAAGACTGTTTCGGCGCCAAGCTGGCGGACCAGGGCCGCGTCTGAAGGGGTTGCTATACCGCCGGCGGAGAAGTTCGGCACCGGCAGTTTGCCCGATTTTGCCACCATGCGGATGAGTTCATACGGTGCTCGGTGTTCCTTGGCCGCGACATAGAGTTCTTCGTCGCCGAGTACGGTGAGGGCCTTGATTTCGCGAACGATCTGGCGCATGTGCTTGACGGCGTGGACTACGTCGCCGGTACCGGCTTCACCCTTGGTGCGGATCATCGCAGCGCCTTCAGCGATACGGCGGAGGGCTTCGCCCAGGTCACGCGCGCCGCAGACGAAGGGAGTCTTGAAGGCATGCTTGTCAATGTGATTGGCTTCATCGGCCATGGTCAGAACCTCGGATTCGTCGATGAAGTCGACACCGATCTCCTGCAGCACCTGGGCTTCGGCGAAGTGGCCAATGCGACACTTGGCCATGACCGGGATGGAAACGGCAGCCATGATCTCCCTGATCATCTTGGGCGAAGACATACGGGCCACGCCGCCCTCCGCGCGGATCTGGGCAGGCACGCGTTCGAGAGCCATGACGGCGACGGCGCCGGCGCGTTCAGCAATTACCGCCTGCTGGACGTCGATCACGTCCATGATGACGCCACCCTTAAGCATTTCGGCTAGCCCGACTTTGAGACGAAGCCCGGGTGCGTGAGACTGGTGGCCATTGTTGCCGTTCTGATGTGCGTCTGCCATTTGAGCAACCTTTCCTGCAGGTTCAGGAGGCAAAACACTCAAGACCCTGCCACGACACAGTTTAGCAGCTTGGAAGCAAGCCTAGTACAAGCCTTGCAACATGTGGGCATGAGCAAAACTCCTCGCCACTTTTGGAAATCGGACGTTATCTATCCAGCACTTTGACCGGTTATTGTGCACTGGCGAACAAACCATTCACAGGATTGGACATCCGACTGCATGACGCCGCGAAAACAGGCCTCTGTCTGGTGACATATGACTACACCATCCTTCCCCTATAAGACAGTAGCTCCCCATAATGAAACTGTCCCTGAACGCCCGGCGCATCCCCATCGCTCGCTGTGGGAACTGAGCGGTCTGTCGTTGAAGGAACTCGCTGCAAAGGTAGGGAAGAACGTCCTCGAAGACGATCTGACGGGACGGGCGGCACAACTCGCCTACTACTTCTTCCTGTCTCTTTTCCCGACCCTGATTTTTATTTCTTCGCTCACAGGATTGATCCTGGGATCACAATCGGGCCTGCGCGACCAGCTGCTGCAGTCCTTCGCCACCTTTCTCCCGCCGACTGCCTACGCACTGGTGGTAACGACCTTCAACGAAATCCTGAAGGCAAGCAGCGCGCAGACTGCCCTCCTGGGGATACTGTTCGCTTTCTGGTCGGCGACGTCGGGCATGACCGCGACCCAGGACACGCTGAACGCGGTCTGCAAGATGAAGGAGACGCGGCCGATCTGGAAGACCTACCTGATCGCGATGGCTCTCACGGTAGTGGTGCTGGCGCTTGCATTGAGCGCACTTGCCATCTTTTTCGATGGCGGCAGGCTGGTCGGGTTCGTCGCACACCACATTGGTCTAAGTGCAGGCCTGACCTTCCTGTGGCGAGCCGTGCAATGGCCGCTGGCGCTCTTTCAATTGTCACTAGCCTTCTCGTTCACCTACTACTGGGCTCCCGATTTGAAGCACAAGACCTGGCGCTGGATTACGCCTGGCTCGGTGATTGGCATTCTCGGCTGGCTGGCAGTGTCGGGGGCATTCCGGCTTTACCTTCATTTCTTCAACCACTACTCGCTGACCTACGGTTCACTTGGCGCCGTAATCATCCTGCTGCTTTGGTTTTACATGAGCGGCTTTATGCTGCTGCTGGGCGGCGAAGTGAATGCCACCATCTGGTACATGAATGAAGAGGCCGACAGGCATCGGCATGAGCGGCATCGGCTGGCCGGCCACCATATTCGACGTGCCCATCATTCAGGGGAAGGCGATGCGCCGACGCAAACTACCGACACGCCGGGAGCCGAGATACCGCGAGCTGAGACAAAGACGGGAACCTAAACCCTCCGAATGGCACAGCTCAGCAGTGGTTCGGGCGTTATACTCGGGGTACGATGTCCACCACGAAAAGCTTTTACATTGAAACCTTCGGCTGCCAGATGAATGTTCATGACTCTGAAAAGGTCATTGGAACGCTTGAGCACGAAGGCTACACGAAGGTGGAGACGGAAGAATCAGCTGACCTGATCCTGTACAACACCTGCTCGATCCGCGACAAAGCAGAGCAGAAAGTTTTTAACCGGCTGAATGATTACAAGAAGCTGCATAAGCAGGGAAAACGCTTTGCGGTGATCGGCTGCGTGGCGCAGCAGGAGGGCGAGAAGATCTTCGAGCGCGCTCCGTATGTATCGCTGGTGTCAGGATCGGCGTCCTATCGCAAGCTGCCAGAAATGCTGGTGCGTCTTGAAGCTGGTGAGACCCGCATCACCGGGCTGGACGATCGGCAGACCACCGAGACATTCGAAACAGAATTTACGGTGCGAACCAATCATTATCGCGGATATATCACGATCATCGAAGGCTGCGACAAGTTCTGTGCCTACTGCGTCGTTCCATTTACGCGGGGCAAGGAACGCAGCCGGACGTACGCTTCGGTCATCGCGGAAGCGCAGCGGATGGCCGACCAGGGTTATAGTGAAATCCAGTTGCTGGGCCAGAATGTAAACAGCTACCGCGATCCGGAAGGGAAGCGCAGCTTCGCTGATCTGCTCGAGGGTATGGCGCAGGTCGAGGGTATCCGGCGCGTCCGTTTTACGACTTCACACCCGCGTGATTTTACGAAGGAGATCGTGGACGCCATCGACAACTATCCAGTGCTTTGCGATCACGTTCACCTGCCGGTACAAAGTGGTTCATCGAAGGTCCTGAACAAGATGAACCGCGAATATACACGCGAGCAATATCTCGAGCGCATTACATGGATCAAGGCTTCGAAGCGAAAAATCAGTATCACAACTGATATGATCGTCGGCTTTCCGGGCGAGACTGCTGCGGAGTTCGAGGAGACGGTTACGCTGCTGGGTGAAGTTCAATATGACGCGGTCTTCGCTTTCAAATATTCGCCTCGCCCGAACACGCCGTCACTGACCATGCCGGATGTGATCCCTGATGAAGAAAAGGGATTGCGTCTGCAGATTTTGATGGATCGGCAGCGCGAGATCCAGCGCGTCAATTACGCGATGCATGTGGGCGAACAGCTTGAAGTTGCGGTCGAAGGCCATAACCAGGCGCGTGGCCAGGTGTTTGGCAAGAGTACGCAAAACATCACGGTGAACTTCACCACGGGCGGTCCGATTCTGCCGGCACCCGGCAGCTATCTCCCAGTTCACATCACACAGGCATACCCGAATAGTCTTGTCGGCGAAGCTGTCGTTCAGGAAGGCCGGTAGGAGGCTTGCATGGATGTTGAGATGAAAATTCGCGGCCTGGTAATGGACCCTTCGACCAGTATGCCGATCGTGATCCTCAAGGATCTGAAGAGCGATATTGTATTGCCGATCTGGGTCGGCCTTTACGAAGCGAACGCCATTGCGCTTGAGATTGAAAAAACGACTACGCCGCGGCCGATGACGCATGACCTTACGCGCAACCTGATCAACGGGCTGAATGCGCAGGTACAGAAAGTAGTTGTGAACGAACTGCGAAATGATACCTTCTACGCCGTCATATGGCTGACGCAGGATGGCGAGACCGTCACGCTTGATGCGCGGCCGTCCGATGCTATCGCACTTGCACTGCGTTGCGACTGCCCGATCTATGTGAGTGAAGAAGTCCTGCGCGTGGCGAAGATGGCACCGACCTCGGCTGAGACGACTCCTGAAGAACTGCGTCGCTGGCTGGAAGGCTTGAATGACGAGGACCTCGGCCGCTACAAGATGTAAGCTGTCTTCAAGAGCATGAGCCTGAGCCGCATCGCCAAGCTGTTCGCAGCGCAGAATCTGGGCCAGCTTGTTACGATTCTCACGCAGCTCGTCCTGCCGCCACTTTTTCTGCATTCCTATGGCGTGGCGCTCTATGGTGAGTGGCTTGCCCTGAGCGCTGCCATCGGTTACCTGACAACGTTCAACTACGGCCTGCAGACATATACAAACATGCAGATGACCATCCACTACAACCGTGGAGAGGTGCAGGAATGCCGCAATGTGCAATCTGCCGGGTTGCGGATACTGATCGGAACGTTTGTCTTTTTCACGCTGTTATTACTGCTTATTTTTGTCTTTCCAATTTCCAGCTGGTTACACCTGACCATTCCAAATGCGCAGGCGCAGTGGACGCTCTACCTGTTTGGCATGCAGATCGTTGCAAGCATGCTGCTGGGTTTTTTTACAGGCAGCTACATGGTCGTTGGTGCTACGCATCGCGGTACAAACTTCAGCAATCTCACCCAGCTGATAAGTATGGCCGCGACCGTTGGCTTCGTGGCGCTGCATGCAAGGTTTTTTTGGATTGCCGGCGCACAGCTCGTCGTTACATTGTTTGCCGCGCTGTACCTCATCTACGACTTCGGGAAGCTGGCGCCGGATATCAGGCCGACGATTCGCTACTGGACACCCGGGTCCCTCGGCCGCACGCTCAAGCCAAGTGCGCAGTACGCGCTGCTGTACTCCTCGAACTTCATCTCGTACCAGCTGCCCATCATCCTGATGCAGCGCATTCTTGGCCCGGCTGCTGTCGTGGTGTATTCGGTCACGAGGACCATCTACTCGATGAGCCGGCGTGTGCTGTACCTGGTTACAAATTCAATCGGACCCGAAGTGACCATTACCTTCGGCGAGCGCAACTGGAAGAAGCTGCACCGCCTGTATGACCTGTCGGAACGGATCGTACTCCTGTTGGTTGCGCCGATTACCTTCAGCTCAATGCTGCTGACGCCACTGCTGCTGCGGCTGTGGCTGCACAAGCCAAATCTTTATAACCCGGCAGTGTGCATGCTGCTGGGCCTCACGGTCTCTGTGCTGAGTATCAAGGAACATAAGTATCAGTTTCAGTTTTCGAGCAACCAGGTGAGGGAAGTCTCGTACATGACGCCGGTCGCTTATCTCATCACGCTGCTCGTTTCTATCCCGGCAATGATTCATTTTCAACTGATCGGCTTTCTGAGCGTCTGGTGTGTGTCAGAGATTGCGCAGTTGTTCTACCTGCTGCATCTGAATCGACGGCTCTTTGGCGATGAGGCGGTGGTCGATCAGCGCCCGGTGTATCTCCTGTTTGTGCTGCTTGCAATTGGAACAGCACTCACCGTCTGGCCGGTGTATCACATTGCCAGCTTCGGCTACGTGGCGCAGGGCGCGATTGGTGCAGCGACTTTCGTGGTGGCGCTCGGAGTGTCCTACTGGCTCTTCAAGGTGGAGGAGATTCGATTACTTCTCTGGCGCCGGGCTGTCGACCGCTTTCCGGCACTCGCGCGATGGCAGGTCAGTTAGTGCGATCCGTCGTGTAGGAATGAAAAGGTCGCGGCTGGTTAAGAAGAAGCAGGTCCTTGGGCTTCGCTCAGGTTACATTTTTCTGGTTGGATCAAGGTCATTGAGGAAGGTGGCGACCTGCCTGCCGATCACTGCCTCCGAGCAGTGCTCGTCCCACCATCGGCGACTCGCCTGGCTGTGTTGCTCGAGCGCGGGGAGATCGCGTGCGTATCTGCGCAGAAGCTTTGGCAGATCGCGCCAGTTGTCGACAATGACTAGCGGCGCGCCAGTGAGAAAAGGCATAGCCGGGAGACGATTTGTCATGACCAGGCAGCCGGAGCGCAGGCCTTCGAAAAGCCGGAACGTTTCAGCTACGCTGCCGCGCGGCGCAATACAGATGCGGCTCTGCTGCATGCGCTCCGAGTAGCTGCCATAGCCGGCGGCGCCAGCACCTCCATGCGCGCCACTGGTCTCATTCCGCTGTATCTTCCATTCGTTCTGCGTATCAATGGCCTGTACAGTATCGAGTGCCTTCCAGAGCTGTCGACGCGCTTCGACTTTTGATGTTGATGTCCAGTAGCGGTAGTCGTTGCGTCGATAGTGCGAGCGCACATCACCGGAAAAGAAGGAGTCGAGTGTCCGTTCGCCCATTGGCACGATCGGCAACTCTTTCTGGCTGTGGTAACCCAGAGGGATGGTGAAGATATGCGGGCCGCGGGATACCTGCGCGACACCATCTGCATTGAAACTAAGCATGCGCATGCGCGAGCGCAGATGGATGGCCCAGTCGCGGATAAATTCAAAGGTCTCAACTGCTTCTAAACGGCCCATATGAGCATGCAGGCGGAAACCCGCGAAGGGAATCGTCTGCATATTGCGGATGACGGCGCGTACGTGGCGGGCATACGCCGGAATCTTACAACGCTCTTCTTCGAGCACGACCGCGACCACGTGCGCCCCGTATTCCGGCAGGCGATCAGGGTCTTTGGTCAGATAGAAATGGAGGCCGGTTGTCTTGATCGATTGCGCGGCTTCTGCAAGCACTGCAAGCGGATAACGAACCTCCGGGACCAGGTCGGCCGTCCACACTGGTGCCGATAGTTCAAGAGTCGGCGCTGAAGTATCAGGCCAGGTAATAAAGAAGCGATGGTTACTCTGCATCCGTCAGCGGCTGGGCAGCGGCTTCATGTCGACGCCGGGACTTTCTGAAAGCGATGACGCGACCAGGGAGCCAATGCAGTCGTCATAGAGCGGAGAGCGGCCATCCGGCATCAGCGCCTTGATCGTCGACCGGCCGTTGCGGGCAATCTGCTGCCGGAAGTCTTCTGATTCGTACAACAGCAGGATCGCGTCTGCTAACTGGTCAGAACTGAATGGCTGGACGATGATGCTGTCATGCCCGGAGGTGAGCAGCTCGGATGAGCCGCAGTGCGTGGTCGCGATGCAGGGCAAGCCGTAGGCCATCGCTTCAAAAAGCGCCATGCCGAAGCCATCATCGATACTGGGCAGGATAAACAGGTCGCACCTGGCGTAGAAGTCTGCGATGTCCGGGACATAGCCGATGAGCTCGACTGATGGCTGTGCGTCCGCTAATTCTTTTAACCGGGGATAGCCGTCGAAGTCGCTGCGGATAAGCAGCTTCGCATTAGGCAACGCGAGCTTTTTCCAGGCCTCAAGCAGGTACAGGTAGCCTTTTCGCAAGGGCTGGCCGCCCACTACGCCGACAGTGAAGGTGGAGTTGCGGTCAAAGGAAACATCCGCGGGGAAGTTGCAGCGGCCCAGCAGCGGCGCCTTCAGCACCTTGGGGCGAAGTTCATCCGGGAAGGTATTCCGCGTGTACTCAGAGGGCGCAAGGATGGTGTCGGCCTCGGCGTACTCGGCAAGCTGGCGGTCGCGGAACCATGCGGGTTCGGGCTGCCACTTAATGCCGACTTTATCGGCCTCGGCACCGACGACGCGCTGCTGGAAATCGACATGCGGGCAAGCCCGGTCGAGCACGAAACGGGCGCCGTGCTGTTTGGCTTTGCGACCGGTGGCCAATGCTGCTGTCGCCCAGCCGATGAACATATCGCCGGGGCTCAGTAGTAAGGCGGCGGTGTGGTCGTACATGGCCGAATCGAGGTGCAGAAGATTGGCGGAGAGCCGCCAGTGAAAGGCATGCATGCCGACCTGGAGGATAGATGGGACGAGCCGCATGTGAACGCCCGGATCCATCTTCCGGAAGAAACGGCGCGGCGCGGAGCTGTACATCGTCACCGAAGCGCCATGGGCGACAAGTGCATTCGCGAGCAGCGGAGCGTGGAAAGGCCGCGTGGTGGAGATCGCCACGTTCATGGCTTGATGCTACCAGAGCGCAGAACAGGTTTGAAAAATGCCGGTCGACCAGGGTGTGCCGGTATCCGCAAAGAAATGCCGGACTCAATCGTGCATCGTCGTGCTGTCCCGCTCATCCAAACTAAAAGCTAACGGGACGGGGAAAACACACATGTTCGCAGTGATGGGCATCACGGGGAATGTCGGCGGCGCGGTTGCAAGAACTCTTCTACAGCATGGCAGCAAGGTCCGCGGTATTGTCCGCGACGAAGCGAAAGCACAGGCATGGAAAGACCAGGGCGTTGAGATTGTTACGGCGGACTACGATGACCGTCTTATCGCTGCCTTCACAGGCGTTGAAGGTGTCTTCTGCATGATTCCGCCGAACGTGGCTCCGGAAGCCGGGTTTCCCGATAGCGTTGCCCGCATCGCCGGCATCAAGAAAGCAATTGTTGCTGCGAGGCCACCCCGAGCGGTTTTTCTTTCCTCTATTGGAGGTGAGAAACCATCTGGCCTCGGCCTGGTGACGACTGCACATCTGCTCGAGGAGGACCTTGGCAGCACTGGTGTTCCCAGTGCGTTTCTTCGCGCCGGCTCGTTCATGGAAAACATCCTGCACAGTATTCCGGCTGCGCGGTCGACCGGGATGTACTTCGCTTTCTACCAGCCGCTGGATCACCCGTATCCCTTGGTCGCGACCAACGATATTGGCCGGATCGGCGCCGAAACGTTGCTGCAGAGCTGGCAGGGAGATCGTGTTCTCGAGATCGCAGGTCCGGATTATTACTCGTCCAATGACGTCGCGGCGGCCTTGGCAAAAGCACTCGGCCGTCCTATCACCGGCGTCGCGGTTCCGCGAGAAAAGTGGGTCGAAACCATGGCGCAGAACGGGATACCAGCAGACCGCTCAGGCGCTTATATCGAGATGATCGATAGCTTCAACTCCAGGTGGATAGATTTCGGAGTGGCTGGCACTGAACACGTGAAGGGGAAGATTGACCTGGTGACCAACGTGAAGACACTGATCGCGAGAACGACTTAAACCTGGCTACTTCCTGGTCGCAGGCTTTCACTGTACAGAATACTTGTTATCAGACATAAGGTTTCAGTCGGATTTGCTCAGGGTGAGGGCGTCTTTACTCCACCGTGACAGCACCACGATTGAAACCAGGATCAAGGCTGCGGTCAGGCCGATCCAAAGTCCGCACACGCCCCAGGCGTAAGTGAAACAGAGGACGTAGCCGAGCGGCAGGCCAAACAGCCAGTAGCCGGCGAGCGTCGCCAGCATAGGCATGCGTGTTTCGCCGAGTCCCCGGAGCGCGCCCGTGGCAACAGCCTGTGCGCCATCGAAGACCTGGAATGCGGCAGCGAGTGCAAGGATAGGTAGTCCACTGCGCAGGACCGCCGCGTCGTAGGTATACACGTGCAGGATCGGCAGCGGAATGACAATAAACGCGACTGCTGCCAGCGACATGAAGCCGACGCCGCACAGGATTGCCAGCCAGCCAACACGGCGCGCGTCTGCCAACCTTCGACCGCCAATAGCATGTCCCACTGATACTGCGGTTGCAGCCGACAGACCGAGCGGCACCATGAATGTGAGGCTCGCCCAGTTGAGGACAATCTGGTGAGCAGCGAGGACGGCAGGTGCCAGCCGCCCGGCAAGAATAGTGGCTGCGCCAAATGCGCCTACTTCGAGGACAATCTGGGCGGCGGACGGCAGACCCAGTTTTAGAAGACTCCCGATACGATCCCACTGGAGACCCGGCCAGTGCGCAAAGAGTGGATGGCCGCGCCGGCGCTCGTTATGCCAGGAAGCATAGACCAGGACGCCCGCCATGTAGACGCGAGCCAGGCAGGTCGAGAGAGCGGAGCCGGACAGGCCCATCCGCGGCAGGCCGAGGTGGCCGTAAATAAGCGCCCAGTTCCCGGCCCAGTTGACCAGGTTTGCGGAAACCAGCGCGAACATCACTGGCTGTACTTTGCCCACGCCCTGGAGGTAACGCCGAAAGCCCGCGTACAGCAGCAGCGGGAGTGTGCCCCAGTTCAGGATGCGGAGATAGAGCGTCGTCGCCGGCGCTACCTGGGCGTTTACATGCAGAACGCCGAATACCAGTGGCAACAGCCAGACAAGGCCCATGCAGAGCGGGACGTAGAGGCAGGCAAGATAAATCCCTTGCGCAAGCCAGCGATGACAATCGTTGAAATCGCGACGCCCGAAGGCCTGGGATACGCGGGTATCCAATCCGAGCAGTATGCCGATGCCCAGCAGAGCCGGCGAGTAGTAGAAGGCATTCGCGAGACCGACTGCGCCTATGGCTACAGGTCCGAGACGCCCGACCATGATGGTGTCGACTACACTCATGCCCATCCAGCCAAGTTCGGAAAGGACAACCGGGATCGCCAGGGCGAGCAAGGTACGCAGCAGTTTTCCGAGCGGCGTGTGATCCTGCTCGTGACCGGCAGCGGTGTCCTGGTCGATCAATGCGGGTCCTCGTGTCCGTGGGTCTTGTGTACAGGAGCGCGGACGCGGATGAGAGTGCTCATCTCGGGATAAGTGCCAGACCCATTAAGCAAGGGCGACGGCTTCCCTTTCAGTGCCTGATCGAAGAACTGGACAGCGTAGTCACGGATGATGAGCTGCGCCCGCCGGGCATCGATATCGCTGCCCCCGGATAGACGCTTGATGGGCGAAGTGATGGGCTTATCCGTAAAGGTAGGATGGATGGAGCCCTGCAGTACCAGCGCCTCGCCACCATAGCGATGCAACAACTGCGTGACATGCGGAACATCCCACGCGCTGACAGCATTCTCGACCTCGATCGGCGTCCACGAAGCTTTTCCAGGCGCGGCATTCGATGGCGGCGCATTGAACGAATTATCCATTGATTCATAAAGATACAGCAGCGGATACGTGATGATGTTTCTTAGAGCAGAGGCGTCTGCGACCTTATCTGCTTTGATTGCGCGGCTCCCGAACTGCCAGCCATCCATATTGATCGCAGCATGGACACGA
Source organism: Acidobacteriaceae bacterium (assembly GCA_963692885.1). Classification (GTDB taxonomy): domain Bacteria; phylum Acidobacteriota; class Terriglobia; order Terriglobales; family Acidobacteriaceae. Next base: position 2,030,924 of record OY843586.1, on the reverse strand, counting down.
GCATCTGTCGCCCACGTTTCCACTGAAACAGCGCCACCGAGTGAATGGCCGAAGGCGCCGGCATTGTTGACATCCATGGCGCCATACCAGCGGCTTCCCTGTTGCTGATTCAGCTTCGAAAGCTCGTCGAGAACGAACCGGTCGTCGGCTGCCTGCTTATCTGTTTCATGCATGCCGATGGATTCCAGTTCTTCCGGCGTGGTGTTGATCATCTCCTCAATTGCCGGTTTATGGATAGCCCAAATGACGCGACCATCAGGAAAGGCGACGGGCTCCGAGTTGTAAGTGTGGTCAATTGCGGCCACAACATAGCCGTGACTGGCCAGTTCCTCCGTAAGAAAGGTGTTCTGTGTACGACGTCCGGTCCACGCCGGGTTGAAGAGCAGGACGGGATAGGGTGCAGCGCCGCGTGCCACCGAGGCATCGATCCGCGCATGCGTAGGCAGCACAGCCTGGTAGGAAGATTCGAACGTAGCCTCTTCCCTGCGCCGATAGGCCGCCACTTTCCCTTGCCCGGGCACTGCCGGATACCACAGCTGAACGACCAGTTCCCTTTTCGCGCCGGAGCCGGATGCGGCATCTTCGATGCGGCTGTCATCCACCATGTAGAGGATGCTGGTGCCGACTGCGTAGGGGCCTGTGGGCTTTGGCAGCCGGAACATGGGCACTGCGTAAGAACATATGCATGAGCACGCAAGCAGAATGCACGTGGTCGCAGTCAGTATCCAAGAATGCGTAGGCGCTGTTCGGTTCGTCATCCACACCAGCCAGCCTGCAGGCACGAGCGCGGCGTAGGCAGCAAACATCTGCCAGTGCGCCCCTTCGACAACGAGATGCAGCAGGAGCGTGACGATCGCTGTAAGGAGACTGAGCAGAGCCAGTCTTGACAGCATGCCGGCTTGTTGTGCTTCTCCTCGCATAGCAAGCGTGCCGAGTAGAATGCAGGCGAGAATAGTACCTACCAGGGTGATTTCAAGGGGTCGCATCAGTTTGGCAGCATGTCCGCAGGGAGTTTCCCTGTCATCGTCTCACAACCGAAGAGCATGCTTGGATTCCGCTGAAGATGGTATTCTTGAGTCGCAGGACGGACGGAGAGATGGCCGAGTGGCTGAAGGCGCACGCTTGGAAAGCGTGTTTACCGCAAGGTAACGTGGGTTCGAATCCCACTCTCTCCGCCATACATACGCTCGAGATCACTCGAGACGTGTGCGACGACCTCTACAGTTCTCGGCCCATCTGCCAATACACGATTCCCCAGCGTCTCAGTCAGCGTTGCGGGCAGTTAATGAGAGCTCAAGTGCATTCACACAAAAAGTCTTCGTTCCTGAGACTCAGCAATGTCTGACCATCTAAACGGAATGCTCTAGATGAGGGCGGCGAAGATCCGGTGCATATCTGCCCAGCTGTTCGCGAAGAAGAAGAGTGACACAGAAAAATAGACGAAGGTCGCTATGACACCGACACCATGGATCAGGCGGTTGGCTCTATAGGCGCTGTAGCGTTGCGGTCCCAATCGCTTCTTCAAGAAGACTGTGTAGTAGTGTACGGTTGCAAGGCCGACTCCGTGAAAGAGGCCGAACATGGCGAAATTTATTCCAACGCCGTGCCAGATACCGATAATTACGAAGACGACGCAGATCGACAACGCTATCATGTTATTTCTGCTCTTAGGCCCGAATCGCCGCACCAATATCTTTACCAACGGCGTGAACATCATGTCGCGAAGCCATGTTGAAAGTGAGATATGCCATCTGTTCCAAAACTCCTGCAGATTTCTGGCCGTGAACGGAACATTGAAATTCTCCATGACATCGATACCGATCAATCCCGATACGCCTATGACCATGTCGCAGAAGCCGGAGAAATTGCAGTACAAAAACAGCGTGTAGCTGAACAGTGCAATGACCAAGTCCATCTTGTAATGAGGGTGGCCATCCAGCAGCAAACCGGAGTAGGTGTATTGGTTGAGCAGCGAGGAAAGGAACAGGTATTTGACCAGGCCTATAAGAATCCGTAACAACGCACGCCTTTTCAGTGCGGCATCATGGTTTGGTTGTCTATAAGAGGCAATGTACCTGCTGTAAGGATTGATCGGTCCCAGGTTAAGCGTGGGAACGAAGAAGGCGAATGACAGGTATTCCGCCAGCGTGGGTTGTTCTACGATCTTGTTTTTCACCTCTTGCACGAGATGACATAAACGGAAAGCAAGATACGAAAGTCCCAGTAATACCGCCGAGACATGGAGTACACGGATTGGCCGTAGCAACGTAACAAATGGCGGGTCAATCGAAGGCACATATTTCAGCAGAATCAGCATAACTATGGGAAACCACAAAGCCACAGTATCCCATGCCTCATTGCGCTTATTTGCCTGCCGAAGCAGGGCAAAAATGATAAGCACAAGTAGCAGATAGCCCAGAAAAAATATCCCGACATTCCGCAGCAGAAGAGGTACATGCCAGGTATTGCCGTCGATCAGGGAAGTCACGCACGCGATATAGGCCCCAACCACGTTCACCAGCGCAAACAGCCACGCTCTGTGACGCTGCGGCGCAAAGCGCAGCACCAGCCACGCGACAAGTGGGTACGCGATAAACGTAAAGAGTAAAGGAAGCAGAGGGGCGCGGCCGTGCATGATGGTCTCCCTGGATCAAAGTAGGCAAGTTCAGGCGATGCTGCAACAGGGTCAGCAAGGAAATGCGAGGCAGATCAGACAAAGACGCAATTGCAAGGTGTTAGCGCCTGTTCGCGGATGCTTCATCATAGGCCTTCAAAATAGATGGGATGACCACATCGGTAAATCCTATTTCGCCATTAAAGTTGAAGTGGTCTTTGTCCACATAGAAGTGGGACAGCCGGTCGCGGCTTACTCCTGAGAACAATGTGTTCGCGGGTACTCCAATCAGCTTGTGGTTCGAGCCAATGATATTGGGCCAGAACGCCAGTTCCGGGAGGTTGGAGTTCCCGAATTCGTTTATAGCAGGCATATGAAGAAGAACCACTGCGGTCTGGTGCGTGTCAGCCAGAGATGCAAACTCTTTGATAAAGTGCCGTTGGTATGCGAGCGGCATTGGACCGACAACAGAAAGCGTGGGTGAAGTCAGTGGTACGAGGTAGTCTGAAGGCGACTGTGAGAGAGGCAGACTATCAGGAATGAAATCGCTGCCGTTGTATCCGGTCTTTCTGACTGGCAGGATGTGGTCATAGCGGGCATAGGCATCAAAAGTCTTCTCGTCGTCACCAAGAAGGTTCGGCCGAAATTTGGAGAGTAACTGTCTGGGCGCTCCGAGAACCATCATGCCGTAGAGAGTCACGCGATCGCGTAGCGGCAGGGACGAGAGACTATGACTGAGCTGCGAGTACCTCAGGAGATGATAGGCCTGAACCCAAGGGAGGTTTGTGAAGGCATCCGGCGGCTCCGGCTCGTTCCAAAGAATCATGGTGGTACGGTGATGCCTGAGATAGTCCTCCAACATGTAACAGTGGATATCTTCTCCTGGCCAGTTGTTGGCTAACTTCACCACGTGCGCTGGTCTTCCCAGATGAGCGCTGAGCGCCTCCTCGACACGCTTTCCCTCTATCCCCCAGATAATTCTTGATGAGCCGACGATGAGAATGTCTGTATCCGTGGAGTCGCCGTAGATCTCAGCAGTATCGAGTCCTAGCGGCCCCATGCGATCGGACATGCTGATGAATGCCTGTTCTCGCGAAGTCGGCGGCATCCACGACAAGACAACCGGCAATGAAAGCAGAGCTAACAGCAGCACTCCGAAGGAAATTGCTGACGCGGTGGAGCGAAAGGCAGGATGCATAAACGACCTTCTCATTCCCTATCGAGCGAGGGTGATTGATCTTTAATTCTTAGTGAGGACGGGTAAGTCGGAGGACCTTCGGTGTTGTATCAAGCAAAGCCAGTAACCCTAAACTAACTGATAGCAGAAAACTTAGCGCTGCCGGTCAACCTCAACAAGCACTAAAACTGCTGATATACAGAACCGACGTCCAACGAGTGAAAATCCTCCATGAGCATAAGTCCGCAGGAGATTACAGAGAGAAAGATGACCACAACCAGTATCGCATTTTGAACGTGGTACTTTGCTCCTTTTTGGACCGGCTCCTCATCGGGCACAAGGATCTTTTCGTCAGTAGATTTGATTGCCATAAATTCCTTCAGACGATGTCTCCTACTTGCAACCTTTAGGAACTTTGCACATTCCAGGCGATGTGGACAGACTCGCAACAAAACGCTGTATGCGACGGTGGTCTCTGCTTTCGGGGCATCGATACGCGCTATTTGTCATTAAGTCTATTCACGATTATGTTGGCCAACTCGCCCAGGTTCTTCGTTCCTTCTACTTCGCCGACACGAAAACGGATACCAAACTTCTCCTCAATCGCGAGGATCAAAGATATGTGGAACAGTGAATCCCACTCTTCAACATCCTTCGCGCTCAGTTCCGGAGTAACTACTACCTTTTCCAGGAAAATCTCGTCAAAGACATCTTGAATACCGGCAAACACCTCAGCCTGCTGCATAAGCTCGCTCCATAATCTCTATCTTGGTACTCTTCAGGACGTAAGACCCAACGTCCAGCGAGTAAGTTGCAGAAGTGTCTGTTGTGGTTCGAAGCGTAAATCCTAAACGCGAGTACAAATCGCGGACCATTGCATTTTTGGGGCTGAGCTTATACTCGCCCACAACGCTCTCGCAGCCACGTTCCCGCGCAACCCGTACAATTTCGTTCAGGGTAGCCTCTTCCACTCCCCTTTTCAGTACGCGACAGCTCATCAGCCAAGTATCGACCACCAGTTCAGCGCCTTCGACCTTGTTCACTATAACTGCGATAAGCCCATGATCACCGAAGCGATCGGAGAGCCGCACAGTGAAGCTTATGTAACTTTGATCTGAGATCAAAGCGTGCACCTCGGCTTCGCTGCGCCGGTGTGTGGTCAGATTGAATTGATTGCTCTTGTTAATAAGTTGGGCTATTCGCGGAGAATCGATGGTCTTGAACTGCGAAATAGTCGCGGTCATCAATAACGACTGCAAGTAGGCGTCCATGTCGGTTGCCGTACTTAGCAGTTCCTGTCGCTTAGCCTCCCGCTGATAGAGGTTGACACGCTCCTGATCTTCGCTCGTGATCGTGCGAATCTCGAATTGACGGCAGTTCCTGAGAGTAGATGTATAGGTCGATGGATCTTCTCCAAGCCAGATAGCTTCTACTTCAGGGACGAACTGCCGAACAATGTCGATCTCCGCCGGATTGTCATCAAGGAAGACAAAGCTGTCCAAACCAAGATTAAGTTCCAGAGCTATCTGCCTGATATTTTCCGACTTTGGCTCCCAGTTAGCTTTGAAATTGACTATGTTGGAAAGCTTCAGCACCATCTCCGGGTGCTTGAGGAACGGCTCGATTGCCTTCTCATGATCGTTCTTGCTGCAAACGGCAAGTAAAACGCCGCGGCTCGAAAGCTCAAGGAGCGCTTGCTGGAAATCCCGATAGGCTTCGCCGCGAGGAGATGTGGTGCCGATCTCTATTCCTTCTAGACCGTCGTCGCCAATCACGCCGCCCCAAAGAGTGTTATCTAGATCAAGTACGACGACCTTCTTTGCGGAGCGCTTCAAAGAAGAGGCCACCTGGGTAAACTCCCGTGCTACATCAATCAGCAGGTCGCTTGAAAATGGCTGCTTGCTCTCAAACCAGGTACGCTCGTCGAACGCGTGCAAAGTGCCGATCCGGTTGGCCAGAAATTCGACGTCCAAGACATGGGCATAAACCGGCATCTTTAGACCGAGTTGCGTGTTGACAAATTTACGGAAGGAATAGTCAGATGTAAGCCCTGAATTGCGCATCGGACCCGGATCGAAGTGGGAAGGGAGACGGAAGTTTCCAAGCACCACGGCGGCACCGGATCTATCATGAATGCGTTCCACCAGGCTCAGCAGGTCCGCGACTGCCTGGTTTGCCTCGGCTTCCTGAACGTCAATCGGATCGGTGATCTTGCCTGAGTACCGGCAACGCCGCTCGGATGGTAAAAGCAGCACTAAATCGGGCCTGGAAATATACAGGCCGCTCTCGTCATCCATGGCTTCCGAAACATAATTGTCGTAATCGCCACTCCAAAGCTGAACATCATACCCGCCTAACACTACGAGGTAATGTTCGGCCAGGTCGGCGAACGGCCTTAGACTGGACGCCCCAATGATGGCGAGCCGGAGTTTGGTGGCGGAAGTGGGCCATAGCCCGGTTTGCTGCGCCCTCTTTCTCAAGGCGTTAAGAGCCAGGATCTCGCTGAAGGAGCGGGCTTCCTGTGTTTTTCGCTTGAGCAGCTTCACAAACAAAGGATCATTGGATCGCAACAGATCTTTCAGTCCTTTTGGATCCAATACGACCGAAGAGGGCTCCGTCGCAACGCGGTCGTGCGACTCTAGAAGCGACTTAGATGAGTCCATTCTCCTTAACCTTAATCAAGATGGTGGTCCTCCGTCAAGGAGAGTCTACCCGTTCGCTTATGCACCTCGTTCTTCAAGTGAATTACCTCCGAGTAGAGTAAGGGTTGAACTGAATTGACAATGCATCAGAAAGAACAAATGGCACCCTTCAAACGCGCACATTGGGCGACTCCACTTTTGTTCGTCGTTGATGGCTTCGGCTTCCGTGTGGGCTGCTCACATTCCTCTCTTTAAAGAGACGCTGCATCTCTCATCTTCATCGCTCTGCGAGGTCCTGCTGGCGCTGGTGCTGGGATCCATTCTGACCCTGCCTGTTGCCGGTCATGCTATTTCGCGGCGCGGCAGTCGACCCATCGTCTGGGTCGCTGTGGCTGCGTGCGTTGCCACGATAGCCATAGTAGGATGCACGCGCAGCTTCTGGCCGATCAATGTCCTGGCAGCTGCGTTCGGTGCAGCTAAGCTGCAATGGATGACTCGATCAATGCTCAGGGTGTCTGGGCGGAAAGACAGATTTGCAAGCTCGTCGTCAGTCCCTTCCAGGGCTTCTGAAGTGTAGGTGGATTGGTGAGAGCAGCTGTCTCAAGCTATGCCATTCGTCATGGCGACAGCGTACATGACGACTTCCTTCGAACCGCATTGGCACTCCTCGTCTGTGCGGTCATGGCGAGCCCGTGTCCGACAAAGCAAAAAAGTCGCACGACGGAGAAAACGCGATGGCGCATGCCGTACCGGGGGCTCATGAGCCGGCTGTGATCGCGCTTATAGGACTCTTTGCCGAGGGCGCTATCGTGGACTGGGCTGGGGTCTATTTCAAGACAAGCGTCGGGTCAGCCTGGCACAGGCAGCGATTGGTTATGGCATGTTTTTTCGATAGCCATGGCGGCAGGGCGCTTCAAGGGAGATGCGCTTCTCGCACGATTGCGCAGCGTCACCATTCCTGCGGGCATGCGGTCTACTCTTATTCGGCGGAACGTCGCTTGCCTTGGCACTCGATTACTGGCGGGCTGCGATGCTGAGATTCGTCCGCACGGATTTCGTCTGGCGAAGTTTTGTGCCGGTGGTCTTCGTGGCAGCGGGTTAGGATGAATTGCTCGGCGCAGGTCCGGCTCCGGCGACGGTCGCGAGTGTCAGTTATTTTGGATTTCTCGCTGGCCTCCTTTGATTGGCGCAGCGGCGACGGTAATCAATGTCCGCTTAGCGCTCGTAATCGTACGCTTTGTTTGGTAAAGCAATAGCGGCTTGAACCCGCGCGGCCGCTCAAGCTGGTAAGTAGGATCGGAAAGTAGCTTGAAGTGCGGGTCAAGTGCTGTGTTCTGGAGAAGCGATTGGATGAGAGAAAGCACTATATGGCAATGCATCCAGAGCAAGCTGCGATGGGTCGCCGAAGGTATTGGCTCTTGGAAGATTGCAAGTGGCGAAGCGAATGTCGCTAGAGCCGAGAACGTCTCCAGGCCGAGGCATCCCGGCGGGAACGAGCTTCCAAACATGCGGGCATATTCGCGCCTGAACTGGGAGACACTTGCATAGCCGACCTCCAGTGCGGCAGATTCCACTGTGGCATTCCTGAAAATCATCAGTCGACGGCCTTCATGAAGGCGGAGTTGTTTTTGGTACTGGAGGGGTGTCATTTCCTTTACTAGCTTGAACTGGCGATGGAAAGTTACCTGACTCATATGCGCGGCAACCGCGAGATCGGCTACGCGGATCGTCTCATGCAGATTATCGCGAAGAGTCTTAATGGTCTGGATCACCCGTTGGTTGTGTCCGTTTGCCGCAATCATCATTTCACTCATCTGAGTGCCGCCAGGACCGGTCAGAAGCCAGTAGCATAGCTCGCGCATGATTCCGGGATAGAGCGTGAGGATGGCTTTCGGGGTTTCGAGAAGACGCATGGCCTGCTCGACAGAACGCAAGACTTCCCGATTCAACTTCAAAACAAACGCTCCGCGCGCTTGTGGTTTGCCGGGTAGCAGAGTTATTTCGATCCCTTCCGCTACCTGCTGCATGCGGCGTAATCCACTTCATTGCGAAACCAAGATAAGGCTTCTTCGCAGTTGCGATGGCGACGGTGCCATGCGAAGGTATATCGACAGCGACCACGAGCGCTTCTCCAGGTCCGAACTTGTAGTGCTTCGAGCCGAAGGTTGCCCATTTTTCTCCCTGCGGGTCACATCGAGCGCAGGCTTGAACAGGCAGTGACGCGGCCGATTCGCTTGATCTGAGCGAAGCATTCACAAGCCCGCGATATCAGTTGAAAACGTTTCACTGCCATCGGCTCCATCAGTGGCATGCCGTGTGCTCTCTGCAAGCTCTTGCATCATGATCAAGATGGTCTTTGTTGACCGCTCCGATTGGTCCTTTGGGAATGGCGAGCCCTGGACTTAGCCCTTTATCGTTCATCCCGGGCATTACCGGATCTCTTTTTTATCAGGCTCAGGGCAAACTCCAGTTACCTGTTTAAGTGATGGCTACAGATGTGGTTATCAGACTCGCACGAGGAGCAGGATCATCCGCGATACTGCTCCTCTGTGACCTGTTCCATCCACTCCACTACTTTCCCGTCGAGTTTCTCCGCAATTGCGATGTGTGTCATAGCTGTGGTGGCTGTAGCTCCGTGCCAATGCTTCTCACCGGGCGGGAACCAGACCACATCACCGGGTCGAATCTCTTCTACAGCACCGCCCTCTCGCTGAGCCCAGCCGCATCCAGCTGTCACGATCAGGGTCTGGCCAAGTGGGTGCGTGTGCCACGCAGTACGGGCTCCTGGTTCGAAGGTAACAATGGCGCCTCCAACACGTGCGGCATCTGTTCCCTGAAAAGGCTGATCGATGCGGACAGCGCCTGTAAACCAGTCGGCTGGACCCTTGGCAGATGGCTGCGAACCGACGCGTTTGATTTCCATAAATGCTTTCTCTCCAAGGATGAATGATAGCGGATTTCTCATTAGTGAAAATCATGGGACTGCATTGGGGCTGCAGTGATGATGAGCTCTTCTATGTGCCGCGCACGGACGTGAATGACCTTGTCAACATTCTGTAATGCTCCCTCGACCAGCAGGAATTTCGCATATGTCACCAGAGAGCGATGGCGCTCGTAGAGATCCGGGTCGATGATGGCATTGGCGATCCCTGTTTCGTCTTCAATCGAGAGAAAAATAAAGCCGTGAGCTGTACCCGGACGCTGACGCGCGATCACACAGCCAGCTATCCTGGTAGTGACACCATGGATGAGACGAGCTAAGTCACCTGCGGTTGAAATCCGCATGTGCTGCAATCGTTGCCGGCAGTGTGCCATGGGATGGCGGCCTACTGTAACACCTGTACCAGCGTAGTCGGCGACCATTCTTTCTTCAGGACTCATCGCGCGAAGAGGCGAGCTATGTTCGGAGAACTCGTCATGATCGAGCGATTGAAGCAGTGGGCCGCTCTTGCGAACCGCACGCTCAACCTGCCACAGGGCATCACGTCGATGTGTTTTTTCACCTATGGCATTCAGTGCGCCAATCTCTGCAAGTGTTGTCAGATCTCCGCGATTGAGGGATGGAACACGACGCGCCAGTTCTTCGATCGAGCCGAACGGCCGCAGGTCACGAGCCGCGACGACGTCCAATGCTGCTCCCTGCCTCATGCCGTGGGCATATCTGAGACCGAGACGCAATGACAGGGATGCATCGTCTTCATGCTCAAGCGTGCAGTTCCAATTGGACCGGGTGACATCGATCGGCTTGATGCGAAGACCATGCCGCTGCGCATCTTTCACTAGCACTGCAGCAGAATAAAAACCCATTGGCTGGTTATTGAGTATGGCCGCAGTGAAGGCGCCGAGGTAATGGAATTTCAGCCATGCGCTGGCGTATGCGATGAGTGCAAAACTGGCTGCGTGACTCTCAGGGAATCCGTAGAGAGCGAAAGAGCTGATGGATTGAATAATCTCCTGCTGTGCTTCCGGTGAGACCTGGTGATTATCCATACCTTTGCGTAATTTCGCTTCGAGGACCTTCATTTTTTCAGCAGAGCGTCGGCTGCCGAGAGCCCGGCGTAATTCCTCTGCTTCGCCACCGGTGAAATCGGCAATGGTCATTGCAATACGTAATAACTGTTCCTGAAAAAGTGGGACGCCCAATGTGCGCTTCAACACTGGCTCAAGCAGCGGATGAGGATAACGGACCTCCTGCCTTCCCTGCCTTCGTTCCATGTATGGGTTCATCATCTGACCGACGATTGGGCCGGGACGAATAATAGCTACCTGTACGACAAGATCGTAGAAGCGGTCCGGGTTGTTGCGCGGCAATGAAGCCATCTGCGCGCGTGATTCAACTTGAAATAGTCCGACAGTATCGGCCTTGCGCAGAGAGGCATAGACTTTAGGATCATCATGCGGGATCTGTGCAATATCAATGTCATCGCCATAGTGCTGCGGAACCAGGTCGACACAATCTTTAAGGACAGCCATCATTCCCAGGCCGAGCAGGTCGACCTTGATCAAGCCCATGTCACTGCAGTCTTCTTTATCCCACTGAATCACGTTGCGGCCTGGCATACTCGCAGGCTCGATCGGTACGACAGCAGCAAGCTGTCCCTGGGCGATGATCATGCCACCAGAATGCTGCCCGAGATGACGCGGCAGATCGAGCATGCGAATAGATAGCTCCAGGTATTTAGCTATGCGCGGATGGCGCAGATCAAAGCCGGCATGCTTGAACTGTTCCTCCATCGTGTCAGTCGGGCCTTTCCATTCCCAGGAACCGACCAGTCGTGTAAGTCGTGTCAGCGTGTCTTCATCAAAGCCGAGCGACTTGCCGACTTCGCGCGCCGCCGAGCGTCCGCGGTAAGTGATGACATTCGCGCACATGGCTGCACCCAGTTGGCCGTAGCGGGTGTAGACATATTGAATAGCTCTTTCGCGCTCATCGCCGGATGGCAGATCAAGATCAATATCAGGCCATTCCCCGCGTACCTCTGAAAGGAATCGTTCAAAGAGCAATTCCATCCCGACCGGATCAACGGCGGTAATACCGAGTGCGTAGCAGACTGCGGAGTTGGCGGCTGAACCTCTTCCCTGCACCAGGATTTCATTCTTGCGACAAAATTCGACAATATCCCACACGATCAGAAAATAGCCGGCGAGTCCCAGCCTGGTGATAAGGGCAAGCTCTTTCGCAACTTGTTTTTCAGCTCGTTTACGAAGATCGGCACTGCTTTTCACACCATACCGGCGCGTGACTCCTTCCATCGTGCGCTTGTGCAGAAAGCTGTCCATGGTCTCGTCTCCGCATGGATAATGAGGAAACTGATAGCCCATGTTTTTCATTTCGAACTGAAGGCGCGTGGATAATTCATGCGTCTCGGCAACTGCTTCCGGTAGGTCACGAAATAACCTGCACATTTCCTCTGCCGATCGAAGATGACGATTGGCATTATGCTGCAACAGCAGTCCTGCCTGATCGAGCGTAGTGTGATGGCGAATAGTGGTGAGCACATCGAGAATCTCGCGCTCATAAGCCGTCGCCATGTTTACGCCATTCGTCGCAAGCAATGGAAGCTTGAGTTCGCGTGCAAGCGATATTGCAGCTTCATTGCGTGCTTCCTGTTCGCGGATGCGATGGCGCTGCAGCTCGACATAAACATTTTGATTACCGAAGATGCGCGTAAGACGATTGAGCACCCTGCGCCCTTCATCCATGCCACCTTGTGCAAGCGCTGCGGCTAGCGGGCCTTCTTCACCACCCGTCAGGCAGACCAGACCATGAGTGCGTTCTTCAATATCACTTAAGCTGGCAACGCCTTCACCCTTAGTCTGCTGCCGCAGTTTGTAGCGGGTAATGATCTGCGAAAGATTTTTGTAACCAGTTTGCGATTCACAAAGCAATGCAAGGCGGACCGGCCTTAGAGGTATTGAGTGCGGCTGCCATGGGCCTGGTTGAGCCTGTTGACCAAGTTCGGCAACAGAAACTTCTGCACCTATGTGTGAACGCAGGCCATGTTCCTGCGCTTTCATGTAGAGACGTGGCGCTCCATAGAGTCCATCGCGATCAAGAATGGCCAGGGCGGACATGTTTAATGCCGCTGCCTGCTGTACCAGTGCCTCAGGCATGGAAGCACCTTCGAGAAACGAGAATGCCGATCGTGCATGAAGCTCTACATAACGATCAGTCATAGACGCCTGCGACCATCCACAAACCAGGTTCAACTTCATGACGGAGCCGGACGCGCTGTAAGGGCGCAGTTACAATTGCGTCCCACTCCTCGGTTGCCCATGCACGCTGGTCCCACCAGTAGCCACTGGATTGCCATGGTCCCTTCACATCTGCAACTTCAAAGCGCTGCTTATTCCAAAAGAGCTTCGCGGGCCGGCCGTTTGCCAGTGTGACACGCGCTGACTGCGGAGGCCGGAAGCGGCGCAGGGCCAATCGTGTGCCTGGCGCTGCTGTATCCTGCCGCAATGCTGAGGTAGAGGGATGATAAGTCGTGATGCTGAATTCGTCATCGCATTGTGTATTGCGAAGCTCAGGCGAACCAACATTGTTTTCGCCGGCGATTGAACGCAAACGGGCAAGCAGAAGATCGAGTTTATCTGCGTCCGGGAATTGCGCCTGAAACAAGCCACGCTGTGCTGTCTGTGGTTTCGTTGCTTCAGCCGACAGCGAAACTTCGAGGATGGCAGCTTCCGGTGAACGGGTCTGCAGATCAAGATTCAGCAGCTTCAGCAGCAGTTCACGATTCTGGGTTGGGAGCGCCGGGCGAATGTTTAGTACATATGGTGATGCCTTATCGAGCTTTAGTGTAAGTGTAATCGCTCGCAATGCATAGGAACGGGCAATCGCGTGACCCATCAATCGGTTGAGCATGGGTGAGACAACGAAAAGCAGCGAATCAAGTACTTCGAGCGGAGTGTCCAGAGACGTATGCTCATTGAGCGTAAAAGTCTCCGGTTCCGATACCATGAAATGCTCTTCGATGCCCAGTGCAAGTCTTTGCAGACGCCTGGCCTGTTGACCGATGCGGCTGATGAGCGCAGTATCCGGCAGGGCCGCAAGCTCACCAAGCGTGCGGATGCCCCATCGGGCCAGGACACGTAGCGTTGCGCTTTCGCATGGCAGCAGCGCGACAGGTAAAGAACTGAGACTTGTTGCAATATCTTTTTTCGAAACGCATGTCACTCCCTGCTGACTGCGAGCGAACAGAAGACTTGCATGGGCATTCGGGGTGACGGCAACATTCGCATTGAAGCCAGCAACACGCAATGCGTCATAGAGTCCTGATCCATATCGCTTCGGTGTTCCTAAAAGATTTTCGGTGCCGGTCTGATCGAGCACGACGGCAACGGACAATGTCTCCGTAGACGAATAATTATTGAGTGGGCCGCTCATAACCTGAATGCGCGGCGAAAATGTTTCCATTATTTCGCATGCGCAGCGAAAAGCATGCTCTTCATCTTGCAGGGATCGATTGCGGAAAAGTGTTAGACCTGCAGCCTCGGCCTGAACCTTCGACATGCCGCTTGCGAGACGCATAGCCTGCGCATGTATGTTCAGCGAGACAACTTTCTGCAATGGCGCCTTACCTTCAATGATGGCAAGCGCCTGTAACTGCAAATCCGGGTAGAGACGCATACAGGCAGCAGCAGGAAACTCCGGAATGTAGACGGCGGCATATCCCACGATTCATCTCCCTGCAGCGCGCATCCATGGTGGAGTCGCTTCCCACACAGTTGTTCTGCCTGGTGCTTTCTTACTGAAGGGTGAGGTCACGCGTTGCCTTGCAATCTCTGCTTTGTGCGCAGCGCGGGCCAATACATTACTGCTTTCACTCTCTTGAAAGTGCGGCGAGCAATCGATGACGCAGGCTGCGCTTGATCGGGCACATGGCTGTTGCGTCAGAATCAGCAGGATGGCATCGCTCTCCTGTGCTGCACGGCGGAAGCGAAACCAGGTGGCTGACGGAATACGTAAAGCGTGTTCAGGCAGCACAGACGCCAGGTCGAGTACAACAATATGGAAACCACCTGATTGCAGGACCTGGTCGGTTGCGCGTAATGCCTTATCAAGTCTGCTCCAGGGCCTGTCAGTTGCGCATGCAGACAGTACTGGCATGGCGCGGATTCGTGCACGCTCTCGCGCCTCGGTTGCGGCACGATAATCACTTTGCCGGCGAGGGTCGGATGCATCGGCATGCCGCGCATTGAAATGTTCGTAGTCGATCTGATCTTTATTGGCATCAGTAAGTGATACAGGCGACAAATTTAGTTTTTGGTTTGGATAGCCTGGCGTGCCTTCTGCTTTCTTCAGGCGCGCTTCTGCTTTTTCCCGCAACATCTTTACCAGGGCCTTATCCATGCCCCTGGTTTCTGTTCGAGGATGAGCACCGAAGCCATGAGAATGCGAGCGCCTTTGTTCCGGCATAGCAACGTCTACATTGAGTTGTGAAGGATGATGTGAACTGACGACTGCACGTGAAGCATTAGCCAGACGTATCCACAATAGATTCTGCAGGCTGATACCGGAAGCAGCCATACACAGAGGATCAAGTGTGTCGCTTACGTCAATGTATGCACATGCTGACGCAATTGAAGCTTCGCGCAGGACAGCATAGGCCAGGCAGGTACGACCGGAACTGACTGCACCCGTGAACTCGCTTATGCCACCGATGGGCAGACCCCCGCCCAGAAGAGCATCTACCGTCGGAATGCCAGTAGCAAGAAGCCGGGGAGGCTGCGTGGCAAGCGGTGATAAGGCAGCAGGGATGCGCGCGGCCAGTGAACTTTCTATCTGTCGTTTCAGAACTGCACTGTCAGCCCGCATCGCCATATGTTTCGTCTTTTATTCGCTTTCGACCACAGGATATCTCCTTCCCCATATGGATGGTCAAGCTTGCACATTACCCAGTGCAGAATGGACAAATTACAAGACAGTCATCAGGTGCATACAGATTTATGTGTCCGTTCAAACGTTTATGCCTTCAAACATTGTTTGATCGGGCTATAATTCGACATCTGGATAGGGAAGACGGTGAAAATCCGTCGCTACCGCGTAACTGTAAGCGTTGAGGATGTGACAAGCCGGTATGGAAGCCACTGGGACGAGAGTTCTGGGAAGGCCGTTCACCTCCGATGAAGCGCAAGTCAGGAAACCTGCCGGATAGTTTGGGCTTCGTTCAACTTCGCTGGGAGAGTTGAAGAGCATATCCTCGCGCGCCTGATCCTGACCGCGAGGCGGCTGCCTATTTTATAGTTCCCGCTCTGCATCCGTGCTGCGTGCCGGCTGCAAGGAGCGACATATGCAGGTGAGAGGCAACTCTGTCACCCTGGTACTCGGTGGAGTGCGCAGTGGCAAGAGCCGGTATGCACAATCGCTGGCCGAACAGTCAGAGTGCGTCGCCTTCATTGCCACGGCCGAGATCCGCGACGATGAAGAGATGCAGCAAAAGATTGCACGCCATCGCAGTGAACGACCGGCCTGCTGGACGACCATAGAGGAACCGCTGAAGCTTGCAGACAGCATCAGCACAGCAGCAGCTGGATGCGACGCGATTTTGGTCGATTGCCTGACTCTCTATGCTTCGAACCTGATGGAAGCTTACGAGCTCTCGCCTTCCATCCATGAGCAACTGGATCAGCTATGCATGGTCCTGCTATCTGTTCCCTGCCATGTCATCCTGGTTTCGAACGAAGTAGGAAGCGGCGTTGTGCCTGCGTATGCGCTCGGCCGGAGATTTCGTGATCTGGTTGGAGAAATCAACCAGCGTGTTGCCGCTAGAGCTGACACAGTATTGCTGATGGTTGCCGGTCTTCCTCTTGCACTGAAGGGTTCTGTTCCTGCCGGAGTGTCCCGTTGAACGGCCTGATGGTCGCGGGTACATCGAGTGGGGTCGGCAAGACTACTGTCGCAATGGCCATCATTGCAATGATGCGTCGACGGAATATCGCAGTACAGCCTTTCAAAGGTGGTCCGGACTTTCTGGACACCGGTCACCTGTCACGCGTCGCCGGCAGGACCGCGCGCAACCTGGATACCTGGATGCTGTCCCCTGACTCCAACATCAGGGTGCTGCAGGATGCAACCCGAGGAGCTGGGGCGATCATTGTCGAAGGCATGATGGGCTTGTTCGACGGCAAAGATGGTGCAACAGAAATCGGCAGCAGTGGTGAAATTGCCAAACTGCTCAAACTGCCAGTGGTGCTGGTTGTGGACGCCGGAAAAAGTGCACGCAGCGTGGCTGCTGTTGTTCTCGGATTTGAGATGTTTGATCGGGAGCTCATGATAGCCGGTGTTGTCCTGAATCGCGTAGCAAGCGAACGCCACTATCTGATGCTGAAGACAGCAATAACTTCACGGTGCAGAACGCCTGTACTTGGATGGCTGCCTCGCGATTCCGACATAGCTATACCTGAACGTCATCTTGGATTGAAGACTGTGGAAGAAGTGCATAGCTCAGGTAAGACAGTCAGCTGCATGGTCGAGAAGCTCGCAGCTCTAGCCGAAGAACATCTTGATGTCGAGCGCATTTTGTCGCTGCAATGTGGTCTTTCGTTTGAGATGAGAGCTGCTTCGTTGCCGTCTACTCACGGTAAGGCTGTACGCATAGGCATTGCTCGCGATCATGCTTTTTCTTTTTATTACGAGGACAATTTTGACTTATTGCATCAGCATGGGGCGGATATTGTGATGTTCAGTCCAGTGGCTGACAAGGAATTGCCAGATGAACTGGATGCCCTGTATATCGGGGGTGGCTACCCTGAGCTGTATGTAGATCAACTCTGCAGCAATCAGACAATGTTGGCTTCTGTTCGGAGCTTTGCGCAATCAGGACGGCCCGTGTATGCCGAATGTGGCGGCATGATGTATCTGGCAACAACACTGCGAACAATGGACGGCACGGCGCATACGATGGCTGGTGTACTACCGCTGGTGATTGAGATGACGACCGGGCTTGTGCAGTTTGGCTATGTCACGGTCAGGATGACACGCGATACGATCCTTGGCCAGGCTGGCACCGAGATACGCGGCCATAGCTTTCATCATTCACGTATCAGCGATGCAGGCGACTTCGCTACCAGTTATCTTGTGCAGTATTCCCTTTCCGGCAGGAAAGAAGTCGAGGGCTATTGTATCGGCAATGTACTTGCCAGCTATATACATCTTCATTTTCTTGCGGAACCATTAGTTGCGCGCCGTTTTATAGAAGCAGCCCTCATGGCTAGATCGGCAGGGATGGTATCGGCATGAAGAAGCTAATTGTTCTTTATCTACTACTGCTGCCAGCATTCTTTTCCTGTTTTGCAGGAAGAGTTGCGAAAGATGAAACCGCCCGCATGGTCGATCTACCTGATCATCCCCATCGCATCATCTGCCTGGTCCCAAGCATTACGGACAGCGTGTTTTCGATTGGAGCAGGAGCAGACGTTGTTGCGATCAGCGATTACACGAAGTATCCCGCAGAAGCACTGAGCAGGCCCAGCGTGGGCTCGATCATGTCGCCGTCGATGGAGACGATTCTATCTCTGCATCCGGACCTGATACTCGGCATGCCCCATGCAAACGAGCAGGCTTCGCTCGAGGAGTTGGAACATCTTGGTATCCCGGTCTACCTGGTAGACCCACATGGGATCAATGGCATTCTTCACTCTATCGTCAGCCTCGGCGTAGCCACAGACCACGAAAGAGAAGCACAGGCAGAGGTCGCCCACTTGCAGCGACGAATTGCCGCAATCCGTTCACGTGTTGCTGGTAAAGGTGTCGTAAAGGTGTTTGCTCCTATCTCGTATGATCCGCCAATCACGATTGGTAAAGGTGCATTTATCACCGAAATAATTGCTGCGGCAGGGGGCGAGTCCATTACAGACGACATCAACCAGGAATGGCCCCACATCAGTATGGAGGCAGTGGTGGCACGTTCTCCTGAAGCGCTGCTGCTGGTGCGCGGCGGAAGAATATCCGTCGACACGTTGAAGACTCTTCCCGGCTGGAATGAGCTGCCCGCCGTCCGCATGTCCCGTGTTTACTTCGTAGACAAGCGGGTCGAATTTCCAAGCCCGGTAGCTATTGATGCATTGGAGGATCTCGCCAGACAATTTCATCCCTAACCATCCTTTGGCTGATGTTGAAAGTAAGTCAGCTTATCCAATTCAATTAACAGCAGGGTGTCGGGAAGACGGTGAAAGTCCGCCACTACCCCGTAACTGTAAGCGCTGAGATGCATGCAGGATTCTGAAAGCCACTGGAGCTCTGCTCTGGGAAGGCAGCATGCATCGATGACGCGCAAGTCAGGAGACCGGCCCTGCTGCAACCTTATCCCGAGGGGGAACATTGTTCAAAGTTGCATGCGCATCTTTAAAAAGATGGCCCATCTCTGCTGATCAAGCAGCCTTTCAGCGGAAGACTCTAGCTACATTCGCTTTGGCAACGATGTTGCTCACGGCAGTTGCATCGCTTTCTGCACAGGGTGCTCAAACCCTCCACGGAGTAGTTCGCGATCCTCTGGGTGCTGAGGTAAGTGGCGCGTCCGTTGAACTACTGGATGATAGTGGCGGACACGTGCGTACGATCTCGACTACAACGTCCGATAGCTCAGGGTTCTACAGCTTTCACCTGCAGGCATCGGGCCGATACAAAGTGCGTGTCAATGCCCTGACGTTTCAGCCGACAAGCACCGTCGATACCTACTTCTCTGCAGCCAGTGAAAGCGAGATGAATATAACGCTGGCGACGCCTACGCTTACTCAGCAGGTGACCGTAACGGCTACGGGAACGTCCACTCCCGAAGCCCAGACTGGGGCATCTGTGACGGTGTTGCCGGCTGACAACTATCGTTATATGACAGAGGTACAGGACCCTCTGCGATTAATTTCAGGAGTGCAGGTAACGCAGACTGGGGAGACCGGTGGCACAACAGGGCTCTCAATCCGCGGCGGTGAAACGGATGCGAACAAGGTATTGATTGATGGCGTGCCGGCAAGTGCGATTGGAGGCGCAGTGGAATTCGCGAACCTGGCGACGACAGGTATTCAGTCGATCGAAGTGCTGCGTGAACCGAACAGTGCTCTCTATGGATCCGATGCTCTGGCGGGCGTGGTAAGCCTGACGACTGCGCGCGGTAGTTCACCACTACCTTTATTTACCTACTCAGGGGACGCCGGAAACTTCGGCACGTATCGCAACGAAGCATCGGCCGGTGGCGTTTTTCGGCAGTTCGATCTATATTCCACGTTCGCGCGACTTGACACTGATAACAACCTGCCTGACAGCGAATTCCACAATGCAACCTATGCCGGCAACTTCGGTTGGACACCAAACGCAACAAACAATCTGCGGTTTACTGCAAGACACATCATTGTCTCAGGTGGCCAACCAAATGCAATTGCGCTGTATGGAATACCGGATGATGCGCAGCAGAAGGAGCAGGACAACTATCTCGGTCTAGTTTGGAATAGCCAGCCGACGGAAAAATGGCATAACCAGCTCCGCTACGGAGGATTGCGGCAGAACTCGCAATACAACAGTTTTGGCGCTACGGGTATTTTCGATCCGACGAGCGACCTCTACGATGGAGCGCCGGTTACCATCACGGGTGCGAACGGCTATACCGTAAGTGGCCAGGCGGTTTTTCAATATAGCAGCCTGCCTTCGCAATATCTGTCGCCAACAAGTCGTGACTTCGCCTATGCGCAGACTGATTATCAACTGAACCCTCACATCGTCGCGCTTGGGGCCTTCAAGTTCGAACACGAAAGTGGTTCCGTCGGCTATGCCGGGACGACACCAACGACTATCGCCCGGGACAATTATAGTTACACCCTGCAATTTGCCGGAGACCTGCACAACCGAATCTTCTATCAGCTTGGTACAGGATTTGAAGACAACGGCCTGTTCGGCTTTGCTGCCAGTCCGCGTGCTTCGGTAGCTTATTACCTGTTACGGCCGTCGTCGGATGGATTTTTCAATGGCACGAAATTCCATGGGACCTTCGGGAAGGGCATCAAGGAGCCAAGCGTTTACCAGCAGGCCAACTCCTTATTCGGCACACTGACAGGGCTGTCTGGCGGAAGTCAACTGATCAGCCAGTACAACGTAACACCGCTGGGGCCAGAAAATTCGCGTACTTTTGATGGCGGAGTGGATCAGGAGATAGCAGGCGGTCGCGCACGCGTTGGCATTACGTATTTTCATGACGAGTTTACCAATGGCGTCGAGTATGTCCCCCAGGCGGGGCTGGAGCAAATAGGCGTTCCTATTGCGAGTATTCCGGTTTTTGCCGAAGGCGGCGCCTATATAAATTCGTCTGCTTTTCGGTCGCAGGGTGTTGAGTTTGAGACAGAATACAAAATAAACTCGGCGCTGTTTGCACGAGGGGGCTACACCTATACGGACGCTGTTGTTCAGCATTCATTCTCGAGTGACAACCTCGGACCAAGCTTTAACACCAACTCGACGTTCAGTGCCATCCCAATCGGCGCATTCTCTCCATTGGTCGGTGCACGACCATTTCGAGTAGCGCCGCATACAGGCTATTTGGGATTGAACTACAGCCGGTCTAAATTCTACGCATCGGTCACGGGCACTCTGGTGAGCCAGCGAGACGACAGTGATTTTCTATATGATTCATCCTTTGGCACAAGTCTGCTGTTACCCAATCGCAACCTGCTTGGTGGCTACCAGAGGCTGGAAGCTGGCGGTGGTTACCAGCTGACATCTCGAATCGATATCTATACCAACCTGCAAAATCTTCTGAGTGAACATTACTTTGAAGCCTTTGGCTATCCCGCCCTTCCCTTCACGTTTCGATCCGGAATCAAGCTCAGCTTTGGAGGGGAGTCATGGAAGTTGAGGTAGAGAAGAGTGAAGCAGGCGAAAGAGTGTCAGGTTCGGCTACGCAGACGCATAGTGGCTCGCACCTGAACCGTTTGCGTACTGTTGTTGGCAGTCGACGTGAACTACTCGTATTCAATTGTGTTCTGCTCGTGGTGTTGTCAGTCGCTATAGTAGTTTCGGTATCAATCGGGGCGGTCCGAATCCCACTGAGAAATATAGAAGGCTATCTGTTCCTGGGGCATTCGCTGTCTGTGACCGAGACGACAATTCTTCTGGCAATCAGGTTGCCCCGTGTGCTGGCATCTGCCATTGTTGGATCGGCACTGGCTGTTTCGGGTCTGATGTTCCAGGGATTGTTTCGAAATCCTTTGGCTGATCCCTACATTATTGGGGCGTCTGGAGGCGCGGGATTAGGTGCGTGCATCGGTGTAGTTTTCTTTTCACAAGTTTCTATTTTCAGCTTCAGTGCAACGGCCATGCTTGCCTTCATAGGATCAGTGATCACCATGGTCGTGGTGTACACGCTCGCCAGAACGCATGGCAAGACCAACAGCGTTACGCTTTTGCTGGCGGGTTTCGCAGTTGGAACAATGCTGAGTAACTCGACTTATCTGTTTGAGATACTTGATCCCGATTACAGCTCAGGGGTCAGAATTGTTACAGCCTGGCTTCATGGTGTCATCAATGTGCCTCAGTGGCGTCAGCTTGAGGTGATGACAGCAATTCTGATGTTGGCAATACTGGCTGCTTATCCTTTGATGCGGCACCTGAATGTTCTGGCGCTGGGAGACGAGTACGCGCATCAACTCGGGATGAGAATAGAACTGACCCGGGCCGGTGTCATCCTTGTAGGGTCACTTCTGACAGCCGGGGCAGTATCCCTGGGGGGTCTTATTGGTTTTGCAGGTCTCATAGTCCCGCATGTCGCGCGTCTCTGGCTTGGTCCGGACCACTTGCGCCTGCTGCCGGTGACTGCACTCATGGGAGCCATTTTCCTGGTGATAGCAGATACGCTTGCACGTAGTCTGTTTGCTCCTTCCGAAATCCCTGTCGGAGTACTGATGGTATTCCTCGGCGGACCATTCTTCTTGTATTTGTTACGCAAGAATAAGCGGGAGTACAGCTTATGACGAATCTTCTGCACTGCTCGGAGATTGGATTCAGCTACGCCACCGAGGTCGTACTTAGCGGCATCAACTTGTCACTGGAAGCTGGTACATGCAGTGCTCTTATTGGAGCAAATGGTTCAGGCAAAACAACGCTTTTACGCATTCTTGCGGGTACGCTCAAAGCATCTTCGGGGCAGGTCCTGATCTGGAATCAGGCTCTGGATCGACTGCAGCGCAGAGCAAGGGCGAGGTTGATCGCATTGGTGCCGCAGCAGCTGGATGTCCCCTTTGACTTCACCGTCCGGCAGATTGTTGAGCAAGGGCGTGCACCCTATCTGCAATTGCTTCGCGGCCTTGTACAGGAGGATCGACTTGTGGTCGACAGGGCGATGGATCAGGCAGACGTCTTCATCCTGAAGGATCGGATCTTCAATGAATTGAGCGGCGGTGAACGTCAACGCGTGAAGATCGCTCTGGGCCTGGCCCAGCAGCCGATGCTTCTGCTGCTTGATGAACCTACACAGAACCTGGATATTGGGAGACAGGCCGAGTTGATTGATCTCTTGCACTCTCTTTGTGGGCAGGGCATTACTGTTTTTGCATCCATACACGATATTCACCTCGTGCCCAATAATTTTGAAACTGTACACCTGATCGAACCTGGTAGACGCCTGACCAGTGGTTCTCCCCGACAGGTTCTTACGACCACTCACCTTTCACGCGCATTTCGTTTTGATGCTGTCCACCATTCCCTGCATATGCCCATGACAGTAGGACAGGTGTCATCATGAAGATTGTGGATACTCAGTTACTGCGTGAACTAGTAGGAACTATCAGCGCGCCGAGCGAGCAATGGCGTGCTCGCGCGAAGGCCCGTCTGAATATCCTGACGAAACCGCTTGGCAGTCTAGGACGCCTTGAAGAAGTTGTTGCGCAGATTGTAGCGATCCGTCGGCAGGAGTTTCCCGAGAACATCGGCAAGGCGGTCTATGTCTTCGCATCGGACCACGGCGTAACTGTGGAAGGGGTAAGCGCATATCCGCGCGAAGTGACGCACCAGATGGTGCATAACTTTCTCCAGGGCGGTGCCGCGATTAACGTGCTTGCAAAACAGCATGGTGTGGATTTGCATGTGATCGACGTAGGCGTAGCTGCTGATTTTCCTGGCACAGCGGGATTAGTTCATCGCAAAGTGGCGCGCGGCACAAGAAACATGCTGCATGAACCGGCTATGGATGAAGTTCAATTGCTTGAAGCAATCAACGCAGGCGTGGAGATGGCCAGACATGCGGTCTCATCGGGATATTCAATGGTGGCGCTCGGCGAGATGGGTATTGGAAATACCACTGCTGCCAGCGTTATTACCTGCGCACTCACAAACGCGGCCGCGAGTGCTGCTACAGGGCACGGTACCGGTATTCATTCGGATGGATACGCGAACAAAGTACGAGTTGTCGAGCAGACGATTGCATTGCACTTCAGCGACGATCAGCGAGACCCGGCTTATGTGCTCCGCTGCGCAGGTGGATTCGAGATTGCCGCCATGACCGGTATGATTCTCGCAGCAGCACGGGAGCACCTGGTTGTGGTGGTCGACGGCTTCATCTCGACGGCAGCGGCAGCCCTGGCTGTGGCCATTGAACCTGCCGTTCAGGGATACCTGATTGCAGGACATTGTTCAGAAGAGCCGGGCCATCACCTGCTCCTCAAGCATCTGCATTTACAGCCCATCCTTAGCCTGGGTATGAGGCTGGGTGAGGGTACCGGGGCGGTGTTGGCAATGCCGATCCTTGCATCTGCGATCGCACTCTATGTGCAGATGGCTACTTTCGCAGAGGCCAGTGTCAGTGGTGCGACACGATGAGCGAGACAAAGTCGATAAGAACAATCTGGACAGATTGTTTATCAGCTGTCCAGTTCCTCACACGGCTTCCAGTTCCCTTGACCACATACGACGACAGGTCGTTATCTCGATCGGTCAAGTATTTCCCATTAGTCGGATTGCTTATTGGCTGCACCACTGGACTTCTGCACACTGCAATCGCCCCTCATGTTCCAAGAATGGTTAGTGCACTGATCGTGTTGACGTTCCTGGTGGCATTCACTGGCTGTCTCCATGAAGATGGCCTGGCCGACACGGCAGATGGACTGGGCAGTGGCTGGAATCGTGACCAGTCGCTGGCGATCATGCGAGATAGTCGTATTGGCAGCTATGGAGCAGTAGCCATTGTCCTGAGCCTGCTCTTCCGCTTTGTGCTACTCTCGACTCTTCCGCTCACGCAGGTCTGGCCCTACCTTATGGCAGCTCATGTACTCTGCCGGTGGACAACCCTTCCACTTAGCTTCTTTCTTCCGGCTGCACGCTCCCTGAGTGTCGGCAGCGACAATGGGCAAGGAGCTCGGATTGCTCATCTTACAACGCGAAACGGACTTATCATTTCAACGGCTTTCACGATGATCGTGGTGGTGCTGCTTTTGCGCAAGCATGCCACTGGTCCAATTGCGGCAGCAGTGATCGTCACACTGCTGAGTGGCGCCTACTACAAACATCGGCTTGGCGGGATTACAGGAGATTGCTTTGGTGCTACTAATCAGTTGACCGAGATTGCTGTATATCTTTGCGGGGTCGCAACATGATGAAAGAACTTATTTTTGTTCGTCATGCCGAGACCGACATGCGTGGACTTTATTGTGGTCACGCAAATCCGCCCATCAATGCTGCTGGAGAGTATCAGATCAAGTCTCTGCTTTACGAACTGAAGGAAGAAAAGATCGATGCAATCTTCACCAGCGACTTACAAAGGGCCGTCTCAACTGCAAGCTCTCTTGCGCAGGTTTTTACGACTCGGCCGGTTATCCGGTCGCAGTTGCGTGAGATCAATTTTGGAGATTGGGAAGGACTATGCTGGAGTGACATCGAAACTCAGGATGCAGCCCTGGCCCGATGCTGGCTGAATGCTTTCCCTCACCTACGCGCACCACGCGGCGAAGCGTATGAACTGTTTCGAAGCAGGGTGCTGGATGAAGTCTCCGACATAGTCAGAACTGAAGAGGGTAAGTGCATTGCCGTCGTCACTCATGGCGGCGTTCTACGAGTTGTGTTGCAGACATTATGCAGTATGAGCCAGCAGGAAGCTCTCGCTAACACGACAAGCTACTGCACGTGGTTTAAGTACAAGGTTTGTCTATAGATTACTAAGCGTGCTGGCCGATCTCTGCTGACACACTGCAGCTTGTTCCAGAAACAGCTAACACCTTAAGGAGATGTAAATGAGTATTGCGACAAAGCGTGGAGACGGCGGCGAGACAGGATTGGCAGGAGGTTTGCGCATCTCCAAGGCAGACCTTCGAGTAGAAGCTTACGGCACAGTCGATGAATTGAACACAGTTCTGGGATTTGCTCGCAGTATCTGCCAGAACAAAGAAGTTGCGGCATGGACAGAAGAGATTCAGCGTACATTGTTCCGTGTCGGATCTGCACTGGCTACGCCACCCGAGAGCCGGAAGCAGCCACCGGTTATCTCCGTCGAGGATGTAGACAAGCTGACAGATCTTGTCCACAAGATCGAGGCGATGGAAGGTATTCTCGGTGATTGGTCGCTACCGGGTGCGCATACAGAGTCCGCAGCCTTTGAAGTGGCACGGACGGTCTGTCGTCGCGCAGAACGCTGTGCGGTGCGCTTTGTCGAGCATGATGGAATGGTTCAGCCCGAGGTAATTGCTTATCTCAATCGTCTGTCGGATCTTATCTGGCTCTTTGGCCGCTTGATTGAACTGAACGCGGGAATCGATGCGCGCCTGCGCGAGGGTGACAAGCAGGGACCTAAATGGTCGCGGGCCTGGTAGTGGAATACAGCGCAACCTTTTCCAATGACGAGCGGGATGCAGTCTACCGATTGATAGCGGCGCGACGAGACGTTCGAAAAGGCTTCCTGGATGTTCCTCTACCAGATGAAGTAATAAAACGAGTATTGCATGCCGCTCACTGTGCGCCTTCCGTAGGACTGATGCAGCCATCACGCTTCATTCTTGTTCGCAGTAGGGCGGTCCGACAGGAGGTCCATTCCATCTTCACAGACGCAAATAAAGAAGCAGCCGCACATTACGTGGGAGACAGACGTGTGCAGTATGACTCCCTCAAGCTTGAGGGCATTCTTGAAGCACCTCAAAACCTATGTGTAGTATGCGATGCCCATAGCGCTCGCGGCCACCATCTTGGCCGGCACACTATGCCCGAGACTGCTTTGTATTCGACGGTCTGTGCAATACAGAATCTCTGGCTTGCAGCGAGAGCAGAAGGCGTCGGCGTAGGCTGGGTCAGCATACTAGATCCCGATAAGCTACGGGAAGCTCTCAAGATTCCGCAGCACGTTATTCCGGTTGCATATCTGTGCCTGGGATATGTAGACACGTTTGGATCTATACCGGAGTTGGAGCGACAGGGTTGGGAAGAGCGCGTGCCTCTGGAGGAGGTACTCTCCTACGATGCTTACAGCGACAGCAATCCCTCATGACTGCGCGCGCCATCATGGTTCTGGGAACTGCTTCACATGTCGGCAAATCTCTTCTGACCACTGCGTTGTGCCGTATATTTTCTCAGCAGGGTCATCGCGTTGCTCCATTCAAGTCGCAGAATATGTCTTTGAATTCTGCAGCGACCATTGAGGGTCTGGAAATTGGGCGCGCCCAGGCATTGCAGGCTGAAGCTGCCGGCATTGCTCCGACAGTGGATATGAACCCCATTCTTCTCAAGCCATCCGGAAACATGGTGTCGCAAGTCATCGTAGGCGGCAGGATCTGGGGCAGCGTCTCTGCTGGTGACTACCACCGCCGGCGAATACACGAATTGCTACCGATAGTCCATGAAAGCTATGCCCGTCTTGCCGCGGAATACGACGTAATTATTCTCGAGGGCGCGGGTTCACCTGCAGAAATTAATCTGAAAGAACACGACATTGTGAATATGCGCATGGCTGAGATGGCAAATGCCACGTGTCTGCTTGTCGGCGATATTGATCGCGGCGGAGTGTTTGCTTCGCTGCTGGGCACAGTTGAACTCCTCGATCCGCACGAGCAGGATCGAATCGGAGGTTTCCTGGTCAACAAATTTCGCGGGGACATCTCTCTGCTTGAATCCGGTATTCGCATGATGGTAGAACGGCTGAAGAAACCATGCCTGGGTGTAGTTCCTTATCTGGATTCCCTATCACTTGAGGAAGAAGACAGCCTTGGCCTGCCGGCGCTTGGCGGCATTCACTGGCCTACCTTTGTCGGCAACGATAGACCGTTGAAGATAGCAGTGGTTGCACTGCCATCCTTCTCTAATTTTACAGATTTCGATGCGTTTCGACTCGAACCATCTGTTTCATTAGCGTTCATCAAAGATGCGGAAATGTTACTTACAGCTGATGTCGTCATCATTCCTGGAAGCAAGCAAACAGTAGATGATCTGGCGTGGCTGCGTGATGCAGGTCTAGCGGCGGCGCTGCGTGCCTTCAGTGAAAAAGGGTTGATCGCGGGAATATGTGGTGGCATGCAGATGCTTGGTAACTTGTTGATCGATCCGAGTGGAATGGAACACCTGGGTACTGTGCGCGGTCTAGATCTACTTCCAATCAATACGATCATGCAGCAACACAAAGTTACTAGTATGGCGATGGGTGAGATCTGCTGCGACCGACTATTCGGCGCCCGTATCGGGCCGCTACGGTTAGATGGATACGAGATTCACATAGGAAAGACAGTTTACCTGGAAGATGCCATTCCGTTCGCAAAGGTGAACAGACGAGTAGCTACGGCAAATTCGCAACATGACGATGGATGCATCACTGTAGATGGCCGTATCTTCGGGAGCTATCTACATGGACTGTTCGATGATGACAATTTTCGTCATAGCTTTATCAACTCGGCGCGTGCCTTCTACCAACTGACCGTTGCCAGAAGGCTTGAAAATTGGAAGCAGCAACGAGAGGACTCCTTGAATCGACTTGCTTCAGCGGTAAGCCGGGCAGTTGACTTAGACACGGTCTTCTCATGGGTGGGCCTGGAGTACGACCAGCCTACAGTTCCGCCTGGCAGTGGCATAGTGCATTGAGGCGTGGAACGTTGTTAGCTGTCACTTATGGAATCGACCAGCTGGTCGGCGATCCTGAATGGTTTCCGCATCCTGTGCGAATCATCGGGATGCTCTCTACGTGGGGAGAGGCAGCTTTGCGCAGTCCGGAAGACAGTGATGTGACTCAACTTCTAACAGGAGCACTCCTCAACATCAGCATCGTGTCGACGACTTTCTTTTCGACCCGCGAAGTGATCCGTTGGGCAGGTCGTACTTCCCTAGTAGCGGGTCTGGCTACCGAAGCAATGCTGGGATGGACATGTATTGCGGCCCACAACTTACAAGAGGAAGCCGCTGCAGTCCATGCAGCACTTGCAGACTGCAACATTGCTGGCGCCCGGCAACGGCTTAGCCGAATCGTGGGACGCGACACGGAAGCATTGGATGCAACTGATATCAACCGAGCATTAATTGAAACATTAGCCGAGAGTACCTCGGATGGAGTAGTAGCTCCTATCTTTTATATGGTGCTTGGTGGTGTGCCACTGGCGATGACTTACAAGGCGATCAACACTCTCGATTCGATGATCGGCCATGCGGATGAACGCTACTGGTACTTCGGAAAAGTGGCCGCTCGGCTCGATGACCTCGCAAATTACCTTCCTGCTCGACTCACTGCTCTTCTGATAACGGGTACTGCCTGGTGCCTGCGGGGCTACGATGGTGCCCGCGCAGCAAGAACATGGATGCGAGATGGCCACAAGCACAAGAGCCCTAACGCTGGTCAGCCGGAAAGCGCGATAGCTGGCGCGCTTGGTGTGCGCCTCGGCGGTACAAACTCGTACAACGGCGAAGTGCTGCATTCTGAAATCATGGGAAGTGATTTTCCTCCACCAGATGATCTGTCAGTTCAACGCGCGCTTCGCCTGACGGCGGTGACATCGCTCATTGGTGTTTTGACATGCTTCATCGCGACCGGCTTTCTTTATAAGAACCATTCTGTAAGTGAAGGGGAATGATCGTGCAGTTTCCGATCCATGGCGGCCAAGCCGGCTCGCTGGCCGAGCACTACAAGGTAGACCGCGCTACATTGCTTGACTTCAGCGCAAACGTTAACCCTGAAGGTCCGCCAGCGTCCGTACTCAAAGCTCTACACGCAAATCTGCGCGATGCCACAAGTCTCATTCACTATCCGGATCTGCAGCACGTTTCTCTCAGACGGGCGATTGCTGCAAGTGTTTCCGTTGATCCATCTCGTATCTCGATTGCAAACGGGTTCGTTCCGCTTCTTGAAGCTGTCCTGCGGGCGTTGCCAATTCGCAGCTGCCTGCTGCCTATGCCGGCGTTCAACGAGTACCAGCCTGCGCTCCTACGCGCGCGCATTCACTTCTCCCCGTGCTGCTTGAGAGCTCAATCCGGCTTTCAGTACGATATCCAAGAAATGATGTCCGCGTCGCACGAGGCAGTCCTGTTTGCCAATCCGCAGAATCCGTCCGGAGCACTTACCAGGGCCGAGCAGATGATAGAGCTCCTGGAAGCAGCAACAAATAAAGGAATGTACATTCTGTTGGACGAAGCTTTTATCGACTACGCTCCTGAGCACTCGATGGTGCCACTGCTTGAACGTTTTCCACGGATGATCCTATTTCGCTCCGTGACCAAGTTCTACGCGATTCCGGGCATGCGGATTGCTTACTGCGTGGCACACGCGGATGTGATCAAAATGTTGAATGAGAATCTCCCGCCCTGGCCCGTTGACAATCTCGCGTCAATCGCAGTCCAGGCTGCACTTCAAGAGGAAGAGTATGCGGACCGAACGCGCAGGCTGAATCATGATCGCAGGAGACGGCTTCTCGAAGGATTGGAAACGTTAGAACTGCAGCCTTATCCAGGAGCTGCAAACTTCCTGCTATTTCGTCTACCGAAGCATATCAAGCCGGCAGCTTTCTGGGAGTCAATGATCGTAAATCACAAGATCGTGTTGAGATCCTGTGAGAATTACTCGCACCTGCCGACGGGTCATCTTCGTGCGGCCGTGCGGGACGACGGTGACAATGATCGTTTGTTACAAGCGCTCTCAGGCCAATTGTCCGACAGCTAAGGCGCACTGAATGCATAGGTGCCAGAGCCGATTTCTGTCATAAGCGCATCGCCTTCGCGCGAGGCTGTTAATGGTTTCCCGTCCTCCATCAGGATGCCTGGACTCCCTGCCGGCAAGCGGACTGTCGCTGTTGTATTGGCCGGAGTTGTCATTATTACTTTGAAGCCGGTCTTGCTCTCCCCGTCCAGTCCATTGTGATAGAGCCATATGCGGAGCTGTACGCGGTATGGGCGTGGGTCAGCATCGGATTCATCTGTGGCGAAACCAGAATGTGATGACAGCCGGGCGCATTCGGATCTGCATCAATGCCAGCGACGCGACGGTACACCCACGCCATCACAGAACCGAATGCATAATGGTTATAGGAGTTCATCGATGGATCGCCAGTGTCTCCGTTCCAGCGCTCCCACCAAGCGGTCGCGCCCTTTTCTACCATGTAGCCCATGAAGGATACGCCGTCCTCAGGAGAAAGTCTTAAGTGTTATCAGAGCGACCTGTTCGTTATGATCCGCCGCGGGAAAAACTCTACCAGGGATAATTCAGGATCTCGAGTATCGGCGAAGGACGATGCAAAGGAGATTCCTCGCTGAAGCCGGCCGCTTTAGCGAGGAACAGATTATCGGGGTGATGAAGCAGCATGAGGCAAGCCGCGAGGTTGGGGAGAGTTATCCAGAGAGATCGGTGTGAGCGAAGCGACGATCTACACATGGAAGTCGAAGTATGGCGGTATGGAGGTGAACGAGGTGTGACGGTTGAAGGGCTGGAAGATGAGAACTGTCGGCCGAAGCAGTTGGTCGATCTTCAATGCCTACACCTGGGAATGCTTTCCTTTGGAGTAGATAGCAGACTGTCGAGCCGTCGCCTGACGCGAGTACTGGAGGCCGTGATGGAACAACGTGGTATGCCACAATCCTTTCGCTGTGATAAGAGGCCCGAACTGACGAGTCGACATTCCCTCGCGTGGTGCGAAGAAGAAGGATACAACTGATCCACATTCAACCGGGCCGCCCCATGCAGAACGGTCAGGTCGAACGCTTCAACGGAAGATTCAGAGATGAGTGCCTGAACGCAAACTGGTTTCGTAATATGGCTGATGCCAGACAGAAGATCGGCTACTGGCACAACGAATATAACTGCGACCGGCCCTACACCAGCCGGGGCTACCGGACGCCTAACGAGTTCACCGCAATCCTCAGATCCTCATCTATCACTGGTCGAAAATCGAGGCAGGTCAACAATGGCAAGACTAGATTTGTGACCATTTCGGCAACCCATCAGCAAGTCATGGACCAATGACGGAAGGCTGCTCTGCGAAGTGATTACTGAAAACCCAAATCGACAAAGATCCCCATCCAAGCGCCGCACGGCGAAGGTTCGATGAAGAGTGTCGAGTTGAAGCCGAGGACGAAGTGACATTGGCATTCTCTTGATGGCATATCTCGCGCTGCCATGTCACGGAACTTAGGCCAGCTGTTGCGTTCGTCCAAGACGTAATACCAATAGCTCGCGAAGTTCGACTTATGGAGGATCGTTCAACCAATCAGCTTCAATATCTTGAGAACGGACCTTTTCGGAACCGGGTTGCTCACGCTTGGGAGTCAGACCCTTCTTTCTGACGAATTCTCGAGTAGAGGAAGGGTCATGCGTGCGCTTTTTTGCCGACACGAATGCCGCGTCTGTAGTCCAAGCAACACCGGCATCGGTCTACTAACAAGGCCCGCTTCCAGAACGGAAAGATGATCGACAAGAGCAAGACCTTACTTCTCTTTGACCATCCATTGCACGTCAGAGGGGCTGGCGAGTTCGCTATATTTAGCGGAATCCCAACATCTCTGATAGGCGAGAATGCGCGGCGGCATGTAACTCTGGATCACGGAAGATCCTGATCCGAGGAGCGGCTTCGCGAATATCGATCTGTGCTCTTGATGCGAGAGGATCGTCTGCGCAGAGACATAGTGCAAAGGATATTGAGCTACTGTATGACGTTCTAAAGATCTTGATCAAGTGGCAGTGGGAGGATGGCACAATCCAGCCCGCCGTGGCTGAGTTGTTGCAGCGTATGCGCTGGATTTACACTGAATAGATGGATGTCGCAAGAGGGGAAAGCTCTTCAAAGGCAAGGCCATCGCGAAGACTTCATGGCGTTCTTTCATAATCTTGCCTGCCCGGTTGAGAATGAGTTGACCAGGGGCGGTAGGAGAGACGCCATTGCGTCCGCCCGCGCGGACGAAGATTGGGAATTCTATGTCGTCTTCCAGCGCGCGGACCTGTTGACTTACCGCAAGCTGTGAACGATAAACCCGTTCCGCGGCCTTCCGAAAATTCTTTCCCTCATAGATAGCAAGCAAGTATTCAAGATGGCGAAACTCGACGGATCTGACATGGCCCGTTACTCCGCTTGGCGTGGCGTCCATCCGACATTCCACATGGGGGCTGTGGATGATTCATCGTTCTCCCGCGCACCACAAAAGTCAATTAAGAACCGGCTTGTATCCAGCTACCCGCAAAGGTAACTAGGAACTTTTTGGTTCCTACCGGTACGCTCTGCCATAAGTGAAACTTTGGGCAGTATTGGTAGGAAGTATTGGACTCTGAGGAAATCGCCGAGCAGTGTGGATATCGGATGTGCTCGCCGTTGAATGTCGTCAACATTTGCGCAGGCCGACACAATCTCAAGTGCCAGGTTCCAATGCCTTCAGAGTTTGCCAACAACAATCGCCAGATCAGAGTGTCCAAGAAGCCACCAGACAACAGGTCTACATTCATGCCCGAGCGACTGCTCGACAGCGACGAAGCAGCCTCGAGTATGAAGTGCCATCCCAAGACGTTGCAGAAGTTGATCCGGAAGGGTGTTGTGAGTGGCGTCTAAGTCGGAAAGCTGTGGCGCGTCCGTGCGTTCGAAAGCGAACGGCATTGATAAACGAATTGGCTGGCATACCTTCCGTCAAAGCTTCGACACTTTGCTGAAGGCGAACGGGAAGATGTGAAGACGGTCCAGGAGCTTTTGAGGCACGCGAATAGCAGGATCAGGCTTGACGTTTACACGCAAGCGACGAACTCGCACAAGCGAGCTGCACAAAGCAAGGTTGTAAGGATGATGGTTCCGAATCTGGGTGAAACGAAGGGTGGATCACACCCTCAAATTGCGGGGTCGTAACAGTGAACCGGAAAACTGTAACTAGCTGAAACAATGCGTAGCGCCCGTTTTAGCGCTATTGGGAACAGCAAGGAACCGTTATTGGACCCTTGTCGGACCCGTGGGTCCAGACCCACGACCTCTGCCCAACACTTGCTGCTATTACACGAAAGAAGTGTGCGTGAAGCCCTTCTGACCCAGATTTTACCCACGCCGTCCGAAGCCAAACAGGCCGAGGAAACCAGCCGTCTACTCTCCTCCCGGCTTCGCTCGAAGACCCCGCTTCGCCTCCGGGTCGTCGGAGCACCCGAAGATGAGACGGTCGTACTCCCCGCTTCCGCCCTCAAGATGCTGGTCGGAATCCTCAACGAGATGGGACGCGGAAACACGATTACGGGATTCCGGTTCACGCCGAATTGACGACCCAGGAAGCAGCCGACATGCTTAGCATCTCGCGGCCTTCTCTGATCCAATTGCTGGACGAAGGCAAGATCGAATACAGGAAGGTTGGCACCCATCGCCGGGTGCGATTTGAGTCTGTGATGGCCTCCAAACGGCGAGTCCATGCCGAGCGACTTGCGGCTCTCAACGAACTGGCCGCCTACGACCAGCAGATCGGGATCTGATTTGTGGCGACACTCGGGGCCTTCTTCGATGCAAATGTTCTCTACCCTTCCGTGCTGCGAAACTTCCTCATGCACCTCGCGTTGAAGGGAATCTTCCGCACCCATTGGTTGCCGAAGTTCACGACGAATGGATGCGCAGTCTCCTCAAGAATCGGCCTGACCCTCGCGAAACTGGAACGTACCAGCACTTGATAGGCAAAGGTCTCCGATGACTGCCTAGTCCAAGCTGAAACCCACGCTCTGAGATTTTCCAAGTATGCTTTTCTTGGATTGACCGCTTCCAAATCGAACTCAAATGATCAAGCTCAACATTCCGAACCCAATACCGCGGCGCCTGGCCATATATCTGTTGGGAATCATTCCCGGTACGCTCTTCCACTTGAGCGTCGCCTTCGGTGATCCGGCGCTCGCTCACCGCATGATCAAGCGCACGAAGCAGGTCTATCCATTTGAGCCATATGCTCTGTTTGTCCTGTTCCTATTCTCTTGTTTGGTCATCGGCCAAACCTTCTTCTTTTTGTCGTAGTTCGCCGACATCTTACTCAGCGTCCTTTAGCAATGAAGCGATATTTTGTACGCATCACGTTCGCATCCTGGTGGATGTACAAGTGGTTTGGAAAGCTGCAGGGCATTCCTCCAAAGCGCAACCTTTTCATCCGGTCACTTTCAGGGCTGATCTTTCGGGCCAGAATGGACAAACAGGCATCGCAACGCGCGCTGGTTCTTCGATGCTGGGATGAGGCCGCAATGCGGTTGCTGAAACACCGTTATGGAATCGATAAGAGCGACAGTCACCGATTATTGATGGATCAAGAATGGGAGGTTTGGTACTCAGTTCTGGGAAAGCCGCCTGCCATGATTCAGGAAGCGATGATGACAATGCGCACGATCTTCGATTGTGGGCTGGCGGCACTCTCGGCGCTCTATGCCGCTCCCGGCCTTCGTAATCCATATTCTGTCACCATCGCGGCCGTGCTTACACTTTCAGGGTGCTATCAACTGTCCGATTTGGCCAAATGGCGGCAAGATCGGGTTCGGGTGGGCCTCGTTCGCTTGAGGTCGGTTGTAACAGAACTAGCGGAGACCAAGGGAGATGCCGCAAGCGCCACGGATGACTCCGACAAACGGATTTCAAATAGCAATAGATTCAGACACCAGGAAGGATGACCAGACGTTCTCACCCGAACGCTCTCCAGCCTCAAATAGGCGAGCATCTTTCGGCTCTGTCGGTCCACAGATCGCCATGGTCATTAAACGGCCGGTGTGACTGAGGCGGTTACTCAACAATTCCTTTTTTGTTGGCGAGCTGCGCAGTCACCACGCCTCCAAGTTGGCCAGGTGATCCAGCATTGACTCAATCGCGGGACGTACCTCTTCTGTGAAGTCGTACTCAAGAGATTGCGCCGCCTCCACCCGACGAAGCATTGGGGCCTCGGGTCACGCTTCCCAAAGCGCCCACCAAGCTCCCCGAGCTGAAAAGCCAAATCGAAATCTACGACGGCAACCGGCTCCTGCGGGTCGAATGAATACACTAACATCCAGAAGTCACCG
Source organism: Acidobacteriaceae bacterium (assembly GCA_963692885.1). Lineage (GTDB taxonomy): Bacteria > Acidobacteriota > Terriglobia > Terriglobales > Acidobacteriaceae. Next base: position 1,995,086 of record OY843586.1, on the reverse strand, counting down.
AACTCTACGACTGGTACATCGAAAACCACTGGCGGCCCAAGGCGGCTGCGGAATCGCCGCGCCGCCGGCGATCAAGCGCTACAACGAAATGTTTGCGCTTCAGCAGACGATTGCGACTGAAGGCTCGGACACGCAAGTCCAATTGGTTTGGGGGCTTGGCTATGCGCCTCACACAATCCCAATCAGCCCCGGACGAACTTTCCCGCTCATTTCACTGCTGGGACTCGTTTAGCCTTCGTCGAATCCAGGATTCTCATCAGAGGTCATTGAGCAATTCTGATAATGAAATCTTCAACCCTAAAGCAATCACTTCAAGCAAATTCAGCGAGATAGACTTTCGTCCGCGTTCAACGTCACTGATAAAGCTTCGATCAATACCGAAGTCTACAGCCATTTGCAGTTGCGTAAGTCCTCGATCCTGGCGCAGCATCCGAAGTCGTCTTCCGAATCGGCTGCTCACATCAATCGGCAGGAAGTATTTCTGCAGGTCTTCCTTGTCAACGGCGGTCGAGATTACAGGTTGCTGTTCTTGAAGCAAGTGCGTAACCTCTGGAGGCGAATGGATCCACAAAGTGGAAAAGAGGTGCAAGACTGCTGAACTTCTTCGAGCAGTGTAGGCGAGTCACTATGCGCATCCGGTCGACGAATTTGCGCTGACACGGCTAATGTAGAGAGAACGCATTTATGCACAGTTCAGATTTAACTAATGATGACGATTAATCGGTCAAAAAGATACATTACACAAGTCAGATCCATAGTTCCTCCGTAATACTCAGCAGTGCCTAATGAAGTTCATAAACGATCAGGCCATTTGCTACATGGGTCCATGGGGTGTTTAAATATGTTCGTGCCGCTCCGAGGTTACGATAGTTCACAAGCGGTCGAAAGCCGGTTACCATGAATACCATTACCAAAGCCACGATTGTGACTGATGGGATTGTTGTCGAGTTTGGAAACTCTGTAATTTGCTATTTTCCTGCGAGATCACTTTATAACCATCGCCTGGATTTAAAAGGACAGATCTTCGTAAGTGAGGATCCGAGCTCTCAGGACGGCAGCGCAAAAACCTGCGAACCAACCGCTAAAGTGCAGACCGTCAACTCCCTGGCCGATTCCTTGCTGCATCAGTCGAGTAATGAGGTCGCAGCGGAATGTCATGCTGGCATCAAAGCGGGAAATCAGGACCCAGTTTTCCCTCAGCGCTCATCGTTCAGTAGAACCAAGGGCCGATGTTTGTTGATTCGATCATAGGCTTTACGGAAGGACTCTTTGTTTGTTCTTCCCGCACGAGCGACCATCACCGCCAACCCAATACTTTCGACAAGCGTGCAGATGTGGTTTGAGGCTTCAATCGACGGCCCATCAAGAATCGTCCATCGATAGTCACGTTGCGCGTCGGCAAGTAGCTGATTCAGGGCGACACTGGGTTTAAGTCCTTCTTCGCTGCCTTGTGGTCGCCGGACCATGGCTAGGCTAAGGTTATTATTGCCTAACCTGCAGGTCACAGATCTGAGGTCAATGCGCCCTTGCACGACATCTTCCACGCCCTCTTGGATTGGCGACTCCCCGAAGATTTCCGCGAACTTCGGCTTCACCAGAGAGAACTCAATAAGTAAGACCGGAATTCGCTGAGCATGAAAGGCGAGCGCCAAGTTGGCCGCTGTAACCGTTTTACCTTCTTCTGCACTTGCGCTTGTAACCAGAATCTTCCCGGAAATGGGTATTCTGCCCACGATCCGATGAACCACCTGAGCGTAATTCTTTCCCGCTTCGGAATGAGTCAGATCGCCTTCGAGAGGATATTGCTGTGAGTTACCCGAAAACAGCTTCAAACTTTGTCCATTCTTGGGATACAACCGACATAGTCCGCTTCATCCGGCAATAATGCTTGCAAAGCGATACCGTCCTGTATTGTTGCTTGACGCCCTTTGCAAAAAAGCCAAATGAGAGCTGAAGCGAGAAAGAAAAGGACAGATAGAGCGAGAATGAATTTCTTCTTGATCCCTAGGTCGCGGAGAGAATGATGCAGGTGGGATCGCTGTTGCGACTTGGCTGGAGGGATAGATGCAGGAATCGAGTTTCCGACCAAAACTGGAGCGACTTTAGTGGGCAGATTAGTCGAAGGCATTTCGCCAGCGACAGGATCCGTCTGCCCACTTGATTGCGGCTCCGAATTTGGTAAGACTCTCCTCAGTCGCTCACCCGTGGTCCGCGGTGCCATTTTGACCAGAGGCGCCTGACGCTCTGCCTCTTCTATCTCGTCCTGCAACTTTTTAATCGACGCAGTAACCTCCCCCAACTCCTGTGCCCGATTACTTGGCTGCACTCCAGGAGCCCCTTTAACGACATCCGGATGTTGCGAGGCGTTAACGTTCTCTGCATCGAGCAGCCGTGTGAGACTGGCCACCTGCTCACGGGCAACAATCACGTCGGGATAAAGGTCTGTGTAACGTGATTGGAGATTTATCAATTGCTGGCGGGCGATCAACAATTGTTCACGAAGCTGTATTGCTGACGGGCTGTCTGAGGATGCCTTCTCTGGGATGGCAGAACGTGGATCTGCAGAGGCCTCTTTGAGCGACTCCAACCGTTGTTCCTGAATGGCCAGACGACCCTTCAAATCCTTTAAGCGTCTGGCGGAAGTAGTTTGCCCGGAAGTTTGTCCATTCCCTTGGGGAGCAGGCTCAGGAGCAGTCTGGACCTCTTGCTTATCGCTGTGGAGCGCGGGTGCCTGCTCCGCATGCTGGAGATGCGGAGCGAGGATCAGGGTGATGATCGAGACCGACCTCAGAACTAGGCTATCCATATAGAATTCATTGATCCGTCAGTTCACCTGAATCGGGACATTCGCATGCTTCTACTTTTTTAGTGTTACTCCAATAATGACCATTAAAGCAATAACCTCTTCGAGCAATTTGCTATTCAATGTTCCGTGCCACACATGCGAGGTGAAATTCCAAATTCTGGCGATACTTCTCCACTGTGAACAGATCCAGAAAACGGGTGCGGTTGTGCTTTCCCATCGCTTCGCGATTAATAGGCGACCTCAGAACCTGGCTGAGAGCATCCGCCAATGCATCAGGGTCACGGATTGGAACAAGGCGCGCACCTTCCAGATGAGAGCTTGTGTCGTCACTTCCTCGGCCAAGAACCTCAGGAATGCCTCTCCAGTCTGTGGCTACAATCGGAAGAGAAAAGCTCATGGCCTCTTTCAAAACGACTCCGAAGCTCTCAGCGTTGTAGTGGCTCGGCAAGCAGAAAAGACTGGCTTCGGCGAAGAATACATCCTTCTCTATTCCTGTGACCACACCAGGAAATTGCACCCTTTCACGCAGACTCGTTTCTGCCAAGAAATTCTCCACCTTAATCTTGAATTCTTCCGATTGAAATTGTCCCAGGCAGACGAGACGAAACGCTAGCCCGTCAAGCAGCAGTCGGTGGCAAGCTTCAAGCAGATTGAAGAGGCCCTTTCCTTCACATAGGATTCCGACGAAAAGGATCATGGGAGGTACTGTTTTCCGGATGACAGCAGGAGCATCGCTTGGAGATCTATCCTCAATGCCGCAAGGAACGATCGCAGTCTTCTTCGCATGCATCTGGAGTGCATCTGCTGATGTGGCTGCGGTCGTGAAAATGGCAAGATCAGGATTGTTATAAGCCAGGTGGAAGAGCGGCCGAAGAAGCTTTGGAAGTCGCCGATAAATATCGCAAAGTCCCGCTGCGTGGAAGTGGAAGATTGTCTTGCTGAAGAGCCAACGAGTCGGGATAAGTAGAACCATGTCACGAAGGACGGGTACCAGATTCGGATCAGCTGGCGGGTAGTACAACACTGTCGTCCCAGTGCGAAAACGTGTGACAACTATTTCAAAAAGAGTGCTGAATAGAATAAACAACTTACGAAAATCAAACCGCACGAGTTCAGCGGAGGAGCGCGAGAATCGCATCGGGACGTAGGCTATTCGCAGTTTGTCATACTTCCCGTTCAGAAACGCCTGGATCATCAGAGTCTGTCCGTTAATTGGGGGCGGCGTTTGTCCAACAGCTAAAACTGAAACAGACGCCGCGGTTCGCTCGACGCTCATGACTTGCGCTGGCATCTCGTATAATGATGCTACGCTGGTCGTGTCCTGCTTAAGCCTTGGAAACCCCATAGTAGATATCCTCTTGTCCGGCAAGGGCGCTAAGTGTACCGAGCGCACGGAAGATCAACCCGAGTCCACGTGCCGCATAGTGGCGACCGAAAAGCATCAGTGGCAGCATGCAGGCTCCGCCCAAAAAACCCATGCACGCGATAAGCAGACGCTTAGCTCGAGTGGCCATCCCAGGCTGGGAGCGAAGGCAACTCCTTGTGTGCCTGTTGGCTTCCGAGCGGGAACGATTGAGGATCCAGCGAAGGTTGGCACGCTCGCTTGAAATTGTTTCCGTGACGAGGGCCTCCATTGCCCAAACGATCTTATGTCCGGCGCGATGGACTCGCATGAAAAACTCTGTGTCTTCTCCACCCGTAGGATTGAATCGCGGATCAAAACGGAACGCTTTCGCAATCGTTTTACGCATCATCACGTTATTAGTGGCCGCACAGTAACCCAAGTCGCCGGTGCTCCATTTCTTCGGCTCAAAAAACTTGCCCCGTTTGACCCACTCCGGGGAGTTCTCATGATGTGGAATGGCAGGACCGGTGACCACATCCGCGCCAAACTTAATCATCGTTTCGACCAGCTCACTCAGCCATCGAACATCCGCAGTCTCGTCGTCGTCGATAAATGCGACTAGATCCATCTCTTGCGATTCTTCCAATGCCGTGTTGCGCGCGCTTGCGATACCGCGCACTGGTTCAGCCAGATATCGAATAGGAATCTTAGTCGTTCTAAGGACCTCTTCAAAGACCTCTTGACCGGTCATCGACGGATCATTGTCAACAATGAGGATATGCAGCGCGAAAGGTCTGGATCTATTCGGAGACGACGGCTCGTGTTTCCCGGCGGCATCGCTCTGCTGTTGGCGAAGGAGCGAGGCGAGGGTAAGCCGTAGGAGTCTCGGCCGCTTATAAGTGAGAACACACACCTGTAAATTGAGGGGCGCGGTGCTCGGGAGTGGTCTATCCATGACGTGCGTTTCCGTTTGAATCATTCAAGAGTTCTCCATAATTGGATTTTGAAACAGATGTCTCTCGTTCGCAGTCCTTCTATCGGCGATATGGGCGAGCAAAAGAAAAGCAATGAGGCGGACTGCGCTTGCAAATGACATAGCAACGACTGCCCCGGTAACCCCGAAGAAATAGATCAACAGTGTTCCCACCACGAGCAGAAATCCTGTACCGAGCATCTGTACCCACATGTAGGTCTTTGGGCGCGACATGCCTCCCTCGTACGCGCCGACGACAGTAGCTAGGTATTGAAGAATGAAGCCCAGCACGAAGATTCGCAGCAACCATGCAAAAGGAAGGTAGACAGAGTTAGCACCATACACGATTCGCATGACCAGAAGCGGAGCAAAAAACAGCGCCATGAAGGCTGGTACGAGAAGGAGACCGAAGCGCATACCATAGCGCAGAGTCGTTTGTCTGGCTACCCGGTATCCCTTCACCGCCTCGCGTGCCACAGTAGGAATGAGCATGGAGTTGATGGAGAAGATGATTGGATTTGCAACACCAACAAGGTTCAGAAGGCTCTGATAACTCGCGACTGCTGTCGGCGCGAACAGGATCGCGAGTGCCCAGCTCGGAATCTGCAAGGTGAGCATGTTGAGAGCATTTCCAGCAAGGACAAAGCGCCCCATACGCCAGGCATAGAGACCATGCTCCCTTGTTAATGCTCGCAATCCGATGCTTGTGGGTGCACCGTCAGTAGCTAATACGAACTGCCACAGAGCAGCCACTAGCGAAGTAACAGCCACTATCAAAAAGACGATACTCAAATTCTGAGGCTTCCAGAACGCCAATAGGCAGCCCTGCCCGAGATAGCAGAGCGTGTCCGGCAGGATAGCGCTGCGGAATCGCAAGACACTGAGCAAAGCACGGCGAGTCGTCTCCTGTATCTGCCAACTCAACATCGCCGCCGCGAGAATTGGGAAAAATCGCAGCTGGTGCAGAGCTCCGATGATAATTGCGAGGACTCCGGCTAACGGCAAGGCGAGCGCCATAGTATGTGCGAGGGCTGCGCTGGTAAGCAGACCTAATTTTCCCGGGGACTCTGCACCACGCAGGGTAAGTGGATACACCACGAGAGAGGAGTGGCAGGTATTTATCGCGATCAACGATAGAAAGAGGAGTGCGAAGATTCCGTATTCTGCGGGTGCCAGCGTGCGGGCAAGCACGAGAGTGGTAATGAAGTTCCCGCCGCTGACGACACCCTGGTCGATAACAGAAGCGGTTCCCTCACTGCGTAGAAGTCTAGTGAGCAAGGGAACGCCCTCCTGCTGAGTAAACCTTCGCTACTTCAGCCTGCTCCGAGGCAGATGAAGAGGGCGAACATCGAACCAGTTGCATGTACGAAAGTGTCTGCAAGATTGTGCATTGATAGGACGGCTTCAAGACTTGCGCGGGCGATGCCGTCGAATTCCACCTGTAATTGCGGTACTGATTGACGACAAGTTCAAATGACTTCTCGTTCTGGGCCCGGCGGCGGATAAATTGAAGAAGGCTACCGGGATCAATTTGGCTCGCATCTATAAGTGACACTCCATAGTGACGGAAGAGTTCCGGGTCGCCCTCTATAACGAACACTCGCGTATTTGGAAAATACGACTGCGCACGAATCATATTCGCCATCGCCCGATAATCATCTTTGCGATAGGAGGGATTGGTGCAATATTGCCAGAGGGAGACCGCGTTCAGTGCGAGCACCCCTATGAGCCCGGCGATAAACAATACCGAAGCTTTCTGCAAAGGATCCCCCAGGCGGGAACCACAAGCCGTACAAAGAATGAAGAGCATGGCAAACAGGCCAGACGCGTGACGCGGCAGCACATTCAATTGCCCAATCACACCAAAGATCAGGAACAATCCGATGCCGTTGATGATCGTCGCAAACGCCAGGACCCGCATCCAAGCCGTCGACTCTTCCCTATCATGCAGAATACGGAGTGTTGCGATAGTAAGTGCGACCAGGCTGCAGAAGGCAGCCAGTGCTATTTTCCAGTCAGCGGCAATTAACTCAAGTTTATCGAGTTGATGCAGCATACTCGACGGCGGACCTAACGTCGTACCGAAAAAGAGTCCGAATAGCGCATATGCAGCATTCATCCAGACAGGTTGCCGAATGGCGACAGTATCATGAGAAACGAACGACGGCATGAGCCACCGCGCTGCAATGAAATAAAGAACAAACGCAAAAGTTGCAGCGAGGATTGGCCGTTTCCAACGTCGAGACCAGTGTGTCGTATCGAACAGCAGATCCGCAAAGGACAAACTGAACACGACAAGGGCTCCAAAAGGGCTTGTCAACACGGCAGCAACGCACGCGAGCAGAAAATACTTTAAACCCTTCGAACCGTTATCTTCAGATCCATGATTCCTTAGCCAGAGATATACAACAGCAAGAGAAACCAGTTGTACCAGGGCATAGGGGCGAGCCTCCTGAGCGTAATAGCAGGAAAAGCTCGAAAGGCAGTACGCTCCTAAAGCCGCCGGAGGAAACCAGCGCGCAGCTGTTCTAGCAGGTGCGCTCATGTAACGAGCAACGGAAAAGACAAGCACTCCTGAGAGTACAGAAAATGCCGCTGACGGAAAACGTAAGGCGAAATCCGATGTTCCAGCCAACCTGCTCCAAAGGAACATGCAAACGTAATAGACTGGCTGCAAATGCTCGCTAGTTGTGAAACCTGAGAACACATGCAGGAAGTGACGAAAACTCGTGCTGTTAGCAAGAGCGAGAGTGTATCCCTCGTCAAACCATAAGCTCTGTCTTGTAGAACCTGCCAGGCGTGAGCACAAGAGAATGCCGGTTGCCACCGCAAACTCATGTAGTGTCATCGTCGCACGGGACTGCGCTTCCTCCTTCTCCGAGTTGTTAAGAAGCGTAGTGGATGCGGCGTCAGACATTTTTTTTCTTCTCCTTTCTGGTGACGACATTCTTTTGCCCTTGCTAGGGAGACTCAAAATGAGCCGGCTCCAACCCGTAATATCGTCTCTGGAGGCGAAGTTGACGTGTGTCTGAGCGCAGCCTCAGCGCGATCGATGTGCTCACCGCAACCCAAAGCATGAAGGGCATTCCACTTCGAGTAAGTAAAGCACTTTCGTTCAAGTTGTACACCAGGAGGAAGACGAGAAGAGCGAGAGGAAACAAGCGTGTGGAAAGCGGCATTGACAGAGCTTCTTCAGCAGCAAAGCGCAGGCATCGACTAATTGTTTGTACGCAAAAAGGGACAAACAGAACGACCCCAACCCACCCGGTGCTCAACAGCAGATCAAGGTAGCCATTGTGGGCTGTCGGGACCAGCCAGCCCACACTTCGAATGATCGTAAGAGAGTCGCCCTGCAAGCCTTGCCAGAAGGAATCAAAACCGTAGCCGAGAAGAGGATGCACCTTGATTGCCATCACGATCAAAGACCACAGCTCAGTACGGCCAGTCAGCGTCGCGTCCTTAGCGAACAGTGAGGGCAAAAGGCTAATGTGTTCAAGGCTCCAGTAGCCAGCGCCAATGAGGGCAGCTCCCATTGCGAGGACTACCGGAACACGCTGTTTGCCCGGCAGGCGCAAGACCAATTGCAATGGCACGGTCGCCAGCGCTAACAAGGTAGCCACCAGGGATCCTGCGGAGTGAGACAGGCATAACAATGCGAAGGCGATCAGTCCGAACGGAATGCGCAACGTTTTAAGCCGTGGAAGAGGGACCAGGAATAGCGCAAGCGTAGCCATTCCGATTTCAAGCCCGAAGAAATTCTTGTGTGTAGTCAATCCCTTCAGCGAATGCGGATCGGAGGGCGAGTAGACCATGTGCGGAGCCACACCTAGCAGCACGATGCAGATGGACATGTGTATCAGACTTGCAACGGCAAAAAGTTGCATAAGCTCTAAGAGATCAAAGTCGGTTGCGAGAATGAAGGCAATGAGGGTCGAAAGCAGGAAGAAAAAGCTTCTTCTCAGCGTCAGATCGGGGGCGCTGCTCCAGACCGCCGATAAGACCGTATACGCCATCAACGGGATCAACAAACCAATGCTTCTGATCGCTGTAAGAAAACGTTGTGGCGCTACGAAGAGTCGGCCCAAAACGAACAAGTAGCTAAGTGCCGTGGTTATAATGACGGGCAGGTGATCTTGGTCACTCACTACGCCAAGGTCTGTATCCGACAGATTGGGCGAGGCGAGTCCCATCACCACACCCATTTGCGTAAGCATAAGGGCTACAACTGCCGCTTGGTAGAGTTTCCGATTCATGCCCTCTCTCAACTAGGTGCTTACCGACACTGCTAACGTGCATTTTGTGGATCTCATCTTCCGACGGTATAAAGTGCTGCACCAGAGATGGAGGCAGCGATACCTTCCGTACCGGAGGCGAACGTCTTGAGTCCGCTTGAAGGAACAAAAACTATGTCGCCGGCTGTCAGAGCCTGATCGGGGAGATGCCCGCGTTGCATCGCTTTGAGTTCGATAGGAACTGTCTTCAGGACGCCGTTTTCTTTGTGCAACAAAATGACATGTTTAAGCGAGGCATTATGCGTAGTACCCTGCGCTTCGGATACGGCCTGCAGGATTGTCATCGAGCCATTGTCATGCATGATGTATCCACCGGGACGCTGGACATCCCCCAGCACGTAGGCAAAACCTGCCCGGGGTACGATTACGGTGTCTCCTGGATAGACGCGAACATCGCTGTCAGCTACCTGGGCGCCATTATCCTGGTCAAAGGTAACGCTTTTGATGACGTTCGTTCCCTGCCTGCGGATGGTGATATGTATGTCTGCAGCACTGGTCACGCCGTCCGCCTGGGCGATCACATCCACTAGAGATCGGGCTGAATAAATAGGATAGAGGCCGGGCTTTTTGACCTCCCCTTCTACAGTGACTCCCTGTGTTGTGAATTCCTTGATACTCACCGTCACCTGCGCTTTTCGCATCAGGTTCCTGTCATGCATCTCTGTCTCAAGGACCTTTGCCAATTGATTCGCCTGCAACCCGTCCGCATGAACATCGCCGAGCAATGCGAGATGGACAGAGCCTTCTGAACCTACCCTCACTTCCTGGCTCAACTCGGGCGCGTCGAAAACATTGATCGCCAGCAGATCGCCTACGCCAATCAACGTCTTCTGCGCGGAATTGCTGCCTCCTCCCAAGGTGGATCCCGACGCTGTTGCAGAAGTTGCCATGCCTGCTAGTGGCGGTGCGCTACTCTGGGCGTTGGCATGGTACCCCAGTAGCATCCCCAGGATCAGGGCTGTGATCGTACGCGCCGCAATGACTCTCGTGGCCGGGACCAGAATCTGCGAGGGACTCGCCGCATAGCCTGAACTCTGCCTTCCCCAGTAGTAGTAAAAGTCAGCAGATCCGAAGTCCATCCCGTTCAGAACTATTCCGATGATCTTCGCCTTACCACGCCGCAATAGAACCAGGGCGCGTGCCAAGGAGTGCTGAGCGGTCTTTCCGGATCGCGCGGTCAGAATGACCCCATCGACAACACTTGATAACGCCACTGTATCAGTTACATCAAGAACAGAGGGGGTATCGATAAGAACAAAGTCGAATGATGCTCGCAGATCCGCCAGCAATTTCTCGACGGCCGGCGATCCGAGAACATCTGACGGGTAGTGTGACTGATGGCCAGCCGGAAGGACAAACAGCCCAGGGACCTCTTCGTACGTGACAACATATTGCTGCCACTTGCTATCACCGGAGGCTTCGTCAAGACCCTCTTTGTCCTCGAGCTTCAACGCGTGCGTCAAAGTTCTTTTGCGAAGGTCGGCGTCAACGACTACGACGGTCCGCCCGGATTGGGCCAGGGCTGCAGCCAGGTTAAAAGTCACCAGACTCTTCCCCTCTCCTTCAGAAGGGCTGGTAATGGCTAGGACTCGCTTACCTTCCCTGGGAAGTGTGGACAGGATGGCGGTGCGAAGAACTCGAAACGTTTCTGCAACCTTTGATCGAGGAGCCCTTGCCGTGGTCTGGTACTGCCAGGTGGAACTGGGCGATCCTCTTTGTAGGGATTGGATCGCTGCCAAAGGTAAGCTACTCTCGATGTTTGGTATTAAGGCAAGAACACGAACACCCAGAAGTTCTTCAATCTTCTGAGGATCCCTGATCGAAGGGTCAATGATGTCCACCAGGAACGCGGCCACGGTGCCCAGAAACAAGCCGACAAACCCAAAGATGACAAGGTATAACATAGGCTTCGGCTGGGCCGCCTTGTCTGGAGCGATCGCAGCATCGAGAATGTTTAAGTTGGTCGACCGCAGACTCGCGAGAATACCAGCCTCTTTCAACCGCTTGACAAGTTGCTCGTAAAGATCACGACTTGCATCCGCATCATGTTTCGCTGATGTGTAGACCGTGGAAGCGTGATTCATCTGAGCCGCTGTAGCCTTCTGTTCCTGAAGAGCTCGAGCGGCAGAAGCTTCTGTGTCACGGGCTACTGTGTATTCGGCAGTGGCTTGGCCTACAAGCCGATCTATCTCCGCATTGATCGAGGCCTGTATCGACTGCAGCCTTTGGCCCGCTTGCAATACCTTCGGGTACTCCGACCCGTAATGCGCATTCAACTCTGAATAGTTAGCAGCAGCTTCAGCCTGCTGCTGCCGGAGAAGCTGCAATGGAGCGTTGGTTGTGTTAGCACCGGTAGCTTGTGCGCCCAACATTCCTGCCAACACTTCCGGACTACGAGTGGTGGCAAGCTTGTAAATCGATTGTTTGATTGCAAGATTGGCCTGTGCTGCCGTCAGCTGTGAATTAAGCTGCTCGAGCTTCGCATTGGTGGCGTTGTTTGCCTCATCAACGCCATAGATCCCAGATTGCTCCTGCAGGTGGATCACGTTGGCCTGAGACGTGTCGACCTGTGCCTTCATCGCCTTGAGCTCTCCGGCAAAAGCAGCAGTTGCCTGCGTATTGGCCTGCAGCCGGACTTGATAGTTGTACTCGATGAAGTCTGCAAGCAACTGATTGACTACCTGTGCCGCCCGGGAAGGGCTTCGATCAAGAAAGCTGACTGCGATTAAGCGGGTTCCAGAAACAGAACTGGTCGCCAGGCGCTTGTCATACAATTTCAGCACGTAAGCAAGATGCTTTGGGGAATCTGCAAGTGGCTTGCTATTCTCTAAAGCATTGCTGCGGGGATACTTCCCCAACTGATAATCGGGCGACTTATCCAGTGAGAGCTCTTGAATGACCTTGAGTGCCAGACTGCGAGAGCGCAGTACATCCACCTGGGTCTGTACCGCTAGATTAAAGTCCAATGCATCGGCAGCTGCCGTGGACGATGTCTGCGAGGGGTCTGCAAGGCCTTGTGCAGCATCACTTTTCAGGATCTGCAGCTGGGCTTCCGACCTGTATAGTTTGGGTACAACGAGCGAATACAGAATGCCGAGGACCAACGTAGCAATGACGGCAGAAAGCACGATGACGCGTCGCCTCAAAAGAACTTTCCAGAGTTCAATCAGGTTGAACTGAGAGGAAGGGCTGTGAGGAGCAAGTTGCATCTCTTCTTCAGGGCCAGGACTGCGAACTAAACTGCTTTCGGACGACATAGATACTTCTCCGTAGAGACTGGACTAGCCCTCGGCTTCGGCTACGCTTTAGCGATTAACACCTGTGGTTCGATTGCCGAATCGGCATCTGGGGGAACCACGAACTGAATGACTTTGTCCTTTATTCGAACCGCAGGCTGCACCGTACCGCTCTCTAACTCACCGTGTCCTACGCCGATATACTGTAAGCCAGCATCTTGAACGGATTGAGGATCGAGAACATTCTTTCCGTCAAATATCAGGGGCAACCTGAGCAATCCGCGAATCCGGCTGAAGTCCAGGTGCGCGAACTCGGGCCATTCTGTGAGGACGACAACCGCATCAGCTCCCTCACACCCCTCATACGCGTCATTCACAAATCGAACCGTATCAGGCGGTAGGAGAGCCGCGGCTCGTGGCATCGCTTCCGGATCGTAGACAGTCAACCGAGCTCCTTCAGCTGTCAGGCGAAGCACAATATCGATCGCCGGCGAGTCCCTCACATCATCTGTGCCGCCTTTGAAGGCAAGTCCTAAGACGGCAATTCGCTTCCCACGCAGAGTCCAAAGCGTATGTCGAATCTTTTCGATAAATCGAGTCTTCTGGGATTCATTGATTTTGATCACCTCAGTCAACAGGCCAAAATCAAAACCAACGCCGTGCGCCACAGAGCGAAAGGCGAGTACGTCCTTCGGAAAACAGGAGCCCCCGTAGCCGATACCAGGAGTCAGAAACTTTGGACCGATACGCGAGTCCGATCCCATCCCCTCAGCAACCTGACGGACGTCGGCACCAACTTTCTCACACATGACAGCCACTGCATTTATGTATGAGATCTTGAGCGCCAAGAACGCATTTGACGCATGCTTGATGAGTTCAGCGCTCTTTACGCTCGAAATGATAAGCTTCGTCGTATGATCAAGTGCTCCCTTTAAGCTTTCAGTTTTCCCATGGTAGGAACCATCCAGGATAGGACCATAAATCTCAGTCAAGAGCGTTCGACTCAGCTCGTCTGCAACCCCTAGCAAAATTCTTTCCGGGTAGAGAAAATCCATTACAGCAGTGCCTTCCCTAAGGAACTCCGGATTGGACGCCACGCTGAAGTTTGCGCGGTCCGCTCCATTTCGCACGAGAGTGCGCCGAACGGCCTCGCAGGTACCTACCGGTACGGTGCTTTTTTCGACGATGACCTTATATCTGTCAAGCGCGGGTGCAATATCTCGGGCCACCCCCTCGACATAAGACAGGTCTGCGTCACCGTTGTGCGATGGTGGAGTGCCGACGCAGATAAATACCACCTCGGACCGTTCCACAGCTTCAAGAATGCTGGTTGAAAAGTGAAGCCGGCCGCCAGCGTGACGTCTGAGAAGCAGAGGAAGGTGCTCTTCGAAGATTGGTGACTCGCCTCCTCGCAATAGAGCGATCTTTTCAACATCGTTATCTACAACGATGACTTCGTGTCCAATCTCTGCAAAACAAGCAGCGGACACAAGACCAACATACCCCGCTCCAATCACAGTAATCCTCACGTGTGCCTCTCTCTTCCTGATTTAGACTGTATAACTTATCTTTATCTAAAGGTTCTTCAACAAATCAGACATGCTGAGATTCAGGCCTATAGCAATTATTTCAAGCATGGGCAAAGAAATAGACTTATGTCCCCTCTCGACATCGCTAATAAAGCTACGATCTATACCAAAGTCCGTCGCCATTCTCAGCTGAGTCAAGGACCGCTCTTTTCTCAGCTGGCGCAGCCGCATTCCAAATCGAGCACTAATATCTCGGGGAAGGTAATACTCAGCAGCCTGTCCTCGTGGAACATCAATCTTCGGATGGATGCGGTCACGCAGTGTACCTCTGGCAGTTGTCACATCATCACCATGAATGTTCCGTTTTGGCTATGAACTCGGGATCGCGCTTGAGCGACACCACCTCACCGTAAAAAAGCCGGTTGAACAATTAAACTTGTTCGAAGCTTAGCAGTTACCAAGTAAAAGACTCGCGTAAGATCGATTGATTACTCCGGTAGGACCCTCATAAGTGTGACTTTACCCCAGTCTCGATTCCTTTGTGTGGACTATAGCCGACAGAGCAACTCGAGCCTTTTCTACTGTTCACCGGTGATTACGTCGGTCATACTTCAACGCACACGAAAGTAGATGTGTTGGCTCAAACATTGTTTGGACCGAAGTAAGAACCACGCTTCATGGTCGTATGTCTGACACATATTGCGGACGTGTTCTGGGAACAGATCGCAGAGCAAGGCCTCGTCGTCGTTCCGCACTTTGCGAGTAAATTGCTTAGCCTGGGCCCAGAACGGAGGAAGGCGGTTCACCGACGTTAGGAAACTTCACTCCGACAAACTGTCCGAACAGCAGAAACGCATAGTAGGGATTGAGATATAAGTAGCGCCGCCACAGCCTTCGAGGTTCTTCTTTCAAACGAAATATCCATTCCAAACCATATCGCTGCATAGTCGGAGGAGCTTGCGCCAGTTCGCCTGCTATAAAGGCGAACGCTGCTCCGACTGCGATGAGCGGCATAGGCAGATAATCCCTCATTTCGTACGAGAAGACTTCTTGACGAGGGCAGCCAAGACCTACAAAAACGATTCGCGCGCCCGAGGCCATGATTCTTTCTGCTACAGCTTTCCGCTCAGCGTTATCGATCGAACGAAACTTTGATGGCTCCGAGCCGGCAATCACCAGCGTTGGGTAGAGGATACGCAGCCGCTGCACCAATCTATCGAGAATAGCGGGTGTGGTCCCATAGAAATAGACTGGCAAGCCCGACTTCGCCGCCATACCTATCGTGCGTATCGTCAGCTCTGGGCCATAGACGCGGTCACACAGTTTCGACTTGTGGATCAAGTTAAGAGCCCATCTCACCGGTTGACCATCTGGCACAATCAGATCGAATGAGTTCAGCCGATACTTATGACCAGCATCCTCCACCCCTGTCATCACACCATGTACGGCAAGTGCCGAGACAAGAAAGGAACGTTTTTGCTCCGCAGCTGTCAGGATGCGGGTAAGAGCGCCTTCGTAGTCGATAGCATCTATCATAATGCCAACAACATCTTTTTTTCCGTTGTCAATCACACCGCCACCATTTCCTTTTTCTTTGCTGTCCATCGCTCGACATTAGCTTCATAGCTTTCCCGCAGGATTGCTTCGATGTTGTACTTAGGCCGCCAAGAAGGATAATGATCTTTAAATTTTGCCAGATCACCTATCCACCAGATATGATCCCCCATACGATTGCCTTCTTTATATGTCCACTGCAGGTCTTTCGCTGTAATCTCTTCGCAAAGAGTCATAGCCTCCAGCATGGAGCAATTACTGAAGCGGCCTCCCCCGATGTTGTAGACTTCGCCGAAACGAGGCGCTTCATAAAATGCGTCGAAGGCCTGAATCAAGTCGAAGCTATGTATGTTGTCTCTCACCTGCTTGCCTTTATAGCCAAACACCTGGTAAGGGGTCTCTGTGACACAGCACTTCATGAGATAGGCCAGGAATCCATGTAGCTGTGTTCCGGAGTGTGCAGGGCCCGTCAGGCATCCGCCCCGGAAGCACACAGTTTTCACGCCGAAGTAGCGACCGTATTCTTGAACCAATATGTCTGCCGAAACCTTTGAGGCGCCGAACACGGAATGCATGGAACGATCGATGGACATCGTCTCATCTATGCCCACGGAATAGGGATGGGAAGGTTCGATCTCCCAGCGAGTATCAAGCTCGCATAACGGCAAGCGGTTCGGTGTATCTCCGTATACCTTGTTTGTCGACGTGAAGATGAAGACCGCTTCTGGACAATAAAGGCGTGTCGCTTCGAGCATAGTCAACGTGCCAACTGCATTCACACTAAAGTCGGTAAATGGCTCTCGAGCAGCCCAGTCATGCGAGGGCTGCGCCGCGGTGTGAATGACAATCTCGATTTCCGTTCCGTACTCGCGGAACAATCTGAAAATAGCGTCCCGGTCGCGTATATCCGCTGAATGATGCGAGTACCCCTTCAACGACTTACTGAGGTGGTCACTCATGTGGGCGGTTGAGGCCTCTTCCCCGAAGAAGACGGAGCGCATGTCATTATCTATCCCGATGATCTGCATGCCTTTCGCCGCGAAATACCGCGAAGCCTCTGAACCAATCAACCCCGCAGAACCTGTAATGATAGCGATGCTCATAATCTCTCCGAGTTATGGAATGTAAACTGTGTCCGTCGAACCGTAAGCAATACGAACTCATGTTCCGTGCATGGCATAGAGCAAAGTGTGAAACAGAATGGCCGCGTCCACGAAGATGGATCGGCGCCTGAGATAGTAGAAGTCGTAGTGGAGATTTTCGTGGATCGGCCTGCAGCGATCAGCGCTCAATTGCCACAATCCGGTTAAGCCGGGCCGCACGGAAAGACGTTGACGCTGCTCAGGCGTATAACGATCTACAATGAAAGGCATCTCGGGCCGCGGGCCGACCAGGGCCATCTGGCCCATTAAAACATTGATGAGTTGAGGCAACTCGTCAATGCTGGTCTTGCGAAGCCATCGACCCGCTCTCGTAATCCGTGGATCAGAAGAGTCCATCGGACTGACCCGACTGCCGCATGATTCGATAAACATTGTCCGAAACTTGATAATTGTGAAAGGTCGTCCACCTCTTCCGACTCTAGTTTGCCGAAAGAAGACAGGACCTGGTGAATCAAGCTTCACCACCAAACACGTTAATGCAAGCAACGGCGCGACTGAGACCAGCAGCATACTGGTAACACAGATATCGAGCATTCGTGATGCAAAGTCATGTGTCTGTCTCGGTCGAACCTCGTGCAATCCATAAATCAAATGCCCGTCGAGATCTAGGTATTCTATCGACGCTGTGTCAACCAGCTCAGGATCAGCGGCAAAAATAAGTGCTGCGTTTGCCCTGCGGGTTTCCTCCATAACGATGGTCAGTTCTGCTTCAGAGGTCGGACGATTGGTTAGCAGGACGATGTCTACGGGATGAGCGAAGGTCATTGCAGCGTGCAAGTCCGCAGACGGAGATAAGTCAAATCGGCTTGTCCGGCCACCATTGTCATCGACTTGTTTATCTTTTCGGCTGCCTTCGCTATTAACGACCGCTACTGGATGCAGACCCAGTTTTGGAGAACGTGAGAGCGCTGCGTATAGCCGTTTCGCTGGCACTGTTGAGCCATAGATCAATACGCGCTTGAGGCGAACTCCTCTTTTATGCACTCGAGCAACCAGGCTATGCAGAAGACTTTTTTCGAGGATGAGTAGCGCGACCGATATTGCGACCTCGACAACAGAAAAGACAGCCCACTGCAAGTCTCCGAAAAGGCCACAGCAAAGCAAAATTGTCAGTGCGCTGAAAGTCCCTGCCTCTAGAATGCATGCGGTTTCTCGAATGCGAAGAAGTCCCCCGCTGGCCCGGTATGCGCCGCTACGCTCCAGGAACAACACTGTGATCAACGAAAACATCGCAGCAGCGGCAACTACATGGCGCGCAGGATACGCCAGATAGCCTTCGGGATGCAGGTGTTGAAATAAAACGAATGCGCCTGCAAAGGATATGCAAGCAACGAGTAGGTCAATCATTACTTCGAGGCCGCGCATCGACGGCAAATAGGGTACTGAACCTAACAAAGGCTGAGACACTTTCTCAACATTCGCAGGAGAGACACTTTCGCTAATCACGCTGACCTGCAAAGTTATACCCCACCGGCTGGAAGTCAATTGCCCTGATATTTATCATTTGCGGCGCATTAAAGGCCCTGTTATCCGAAGGAACTAAGGATGCGGAGGATTTCTTAGGCGAAGACAACCGGCTGACAAGGCATTCAGAAGAAGCGTCTTGGCGAAGGATGTCTTCATTCGCTCTCTATGTTGACTATGAGTCAAGTTCCTCAATGGCGTGTCGCCGATAGCCAGAATGTTGGCTATCGGCGACACGCCATCTTGAAGCCCGCTAAAGGCTCTCCATCGGCCACGGATCGATAGGAATAGGTGCGGCAGGATTTTGCGTCCTTGTCAGACGCGGCTTCAGATGGTATTCGTCCCGTCGAGAATTCACCGTGCACGCCAAAAAACGAACGATCGAACTTGCCTGTAAGTCAAAACAGTCAAACATGCACTCTGATACATATATTCTTTTGGCTTTTCGCCGCAGCAATTTGCTCGATCATTCTCTTGCCGCGCATCCCTGCGAATCTCCCACGTTCGAGCGCCTTCACTCTTCCTACCATGTCGAACAAGTCGACATTGGATAAGTGTGCATGACGTGCGTCTTATGACGATAGGTTTACAAATAGGTCGATGCACCGACTAGAGAATGCATTTATTCTAATAATGAGTTCACATCATTCTCAAATAGCTAACTATTTAACACGTAGAAAGTTTCTCCTCTTGACGCGACTTATCGCTCGCATAGTTATTTACATTCTTGCTAAGACAACACAAGTACGTTTTGTAATTATGTCAGGCAGCTGTCACACCTATAGAACAAGCTTAGAACATGGGCACGAGAGGGCTGGAGGCACTGGTCACTACTAGTTCGGCTGCATGTCTCTACAACTTACGTTTTAGTTTGGCGAGCGGTAGGTGTATCCAACGCGAGGATATTGCGGTTGACACAGAGCCGATTACTGCCTAGCCTGACTACAACAATCTTGGAAATCACTTGACGTGCATTTGTGTTTGTCCTCCACCGGTATTCGGCGGCAAGGCCATCTTGAGGACGTATCTTGTCATCCTCGCTGGATGCATTCGATTAGGTTTGCCTACTAATAATTTGTGCAGATGTCATATTTACGCCTATGTGCGACTTATTTACATATCCGTATTCAAGATCTTTTGTATCGTGTGCCCTCTACGGATGGGTCAATGAGGGTAAAAAGAGCTGATTCCACCAAAGGACCGGCGGGCGCATGAATAATTTACTTGCCTATGATCTTTCAAATGCATTTGGTTTGTGATGCTTTGAAGGGGCAATCTTGCAATCAAACAAGTCTGATCGTCTCCGCGATTCACGCCCTAGCGGTTGATTAGAGTGCAGCAGGAAGGAGTTTGCTTTGATATCCCCCACTAAATCTGTCCGGTCATTTCTGTGGCTTTTATTGATATTCGCCCATGTGCCATGCAACGCCGCACCAGTGCAGTCCATTAGCCCCTTGAATGCGACGGGCTTAGACCTCTCTTTGTCAGCAGCGTCGCAAGGATACACATTCTTTCCCGGTTCGGTTCCTGTATGGGGGGACCTTCAGGCGGGCGGCTATGTTGAATTTGATGTTGCCGTCGCCGCCGCTGGAAATTACGCACTCACCGTCTACTACAGCACTGACCTTGCGAACCAATCAGCTAATATTCTGATTAATGGATCATTACAGAAAGCAGTCGAGCTACCAAGCACACGAAGCTGGTCTATTTCGCAGGATAGCGGCCCTGTAACCCTCTCGCTGCCTGCAGGCACGCTTTCAATGACTCTGGCGGCGGCATCAGCTTCTCCAGCGTTTAATATTCAAGGATTGATTCTCACTCCGGTTGCTAGCTCGGCTGCAGGCCCAGTCTTGGCTTTGAGTTCGACAGCGCCAACCAGCCTGGACATAACTTTAAGTACTGCTTCTGGCGGTTATACACTCTATCCGGGCAATCCATCTCTGTGGGGAAATCTGCAAACCAACGGCTTCCTTGAATACACGGTTTCCAGTACGCAGGCGGGAATCTACTCGTTTGTAGTTGATTACTCGACCACTCTGAGCGGAATGACTGCAGATGTTGCGGTTGATAATTCTCAAGTTGGAATAGTGAATCTGCCTATTACGGGATCGTGGAGTAGTTTTCATAATTCTCCGCCCGTCACGCTCAGCCTTCCTGCGGGCACATCCACCATACGCATCGCCGCAGTGGGCCAGAATCCCGCATTTAATATAGAAGGTATGACCTTCGCTCCGCTCGGCGATTCCGGTTCGGGCTCCGCTTCGGGCTCATATCCGTTCGCTGGGACAAGCCTCTATGTAAATGCCTACAGCGTCTCGGCACAGAATCTGAATGCATGCGCTTCAATCTTCCCGGCCAGTCCACAGTTAATGACGAAGATAGCCACTCAGCCGCAGGCTGTATGGTTTGGCAATTGGAATACAAACGTCGAGTCGGATGCGGCCAACCTGGTACTTCTGGCAGAGGCACAGAAAACTATTCCAACGATTGTCGTGTACAACATCCCCGATCGAGATTGTGCAGGCGGATACTCTTCGGGCGGTGTCGACTATCCTGCCTACAAAGCATGGGTGCAGGCCCTCGCGCAAGGCCTGGGGACTATCAGAGCCGCGGTCATTCTCGAACCAGATGCCCTCTCTCAGATCAAGGTCTGCAATCTAACGACGCAACAACAGCAGGACCGCTATTCGCTGCTCCAGTATGCCGTGTCGATGTTCAATCAATATTCGCCAAATGCCTCGGTTTACATCGACGCAGGCCACTCCGACGATTCGATTGAGGCTAGCGACATGGCGCAAAGGCTGCAAAACGCGGGAGTTGCCTCCGCCGCCGGTTTTGCGTTGAATATCTCGTACTACGGGACCACAGCGTCTAATACTGCCTATGGCGAAAGTATCTCGACACTTCTAAATAATCAGCACTTTGTAGTAGACACAGGAAGAAATGGGAATGGTCCAACCTCGGATGCTCAATGGTGCAATCCATCAGGGCGAGCACTCGGTACGCCCCCTCAGGGCTTCAGCTCCGGACTTGTGGATGCCTACCTCTGGGTGAAAAATCCCGGCGAATCGGACGGAACTTGCAATGGTGGTCCGGCGGCAGGTCAATTTTTTCCCGTGATGGCCTGCACCCTTGCCAAAAATGCCGCTTGGTAACGCACAAGCCAAGCAGCACAGTACATTTAGCTGTCCTGTTATAAACGTAGAGGATCGGTGTGTCTCGAACGTCAAAGCGAGTTTGGCAAAGGACACTTTGTAAATGACGTCCGACTGGCGATGGAGCATTTCTCAGTGAATGCATATCAACGAGCTGCCCCCTTCGATAAGTCCGGCGTAAGCGAGAGTTCTCAGTTTTAGTTTAGCGACAGAGATAGGCCTCCGCCGCGGCCGGGGCTGTGAGGATGTGGGAAGCGTTGTTTGCTTTCCAAATCCTCATAGCCCTTGCGAACTCTTCTGGCGTCCGGTGCGGGAGCGCGCTATGCGGACGTACCTGGTTGTAATCGAGCCTCCAGCTTTCGATGGTTTCGCGCGCGTCGTCGAGGGTGAGGAACCAGTGTTCATTCAGACATTCCTCGCGGAACTTGCCGTGGAAGCTTTCTGGATAGCCGTTCTCCGTTGGTCTGCCCGGAGTGATGAAGTGCAGCCGCACGTGGTTTTCGTAAGCCCATTGATCGAGCGCTTTCGAGGTGAATTCCGACCATTGTCAACGATGATCTGCTCAGGCAATCCTCGTTCTATGCGCAGTTGCTCCAGCACGCGGATCACTCGCAAGGCAGGCAACGAGGTATCCACTTCGATGGCTAGCATCTCGCGCGTAAAAGCATCCTCGATCGACAGGGTGCGCAGCTTGCGTCTCCACGCCAGAGCATCGTGAAGGAAATCCATCGTCCACACTTCGTTTGCGATCACCGGCGTTGTCACTGGCACACGCGCCTGCGCTCCAGCCCTACGGCGTTGCAATCGCCTGCGCCCGATCAGCTATTCCTCGACATAGATACGATAGACGCGCTTCACATTCACCTGCCAGCCTTCGCGCTTGAGCAATACGTGAAGGCGCCGATATCCCCAGCGCCTTCTCTGATCAGCTAACTCGCGCAGCCGAATACGGATTTGCTCATTCTCCTGGCTGCGCTTGCCGGCTTTTACCTGGTATCGCATCGTGCCACGCCACAGTGGTATCAGCCTGCAGGACTGTCCTCCCTCGAACCCTTGAGCATGGAAGGCCACACCGGACAGTTGGTTCAGTTGATTTGCGGGAGTTTATCTGCACGATGGCTGGACGCCGTCGACTCGTTAGTCATGTCAATTTCATTCAATAATGGACCTATACTGACAACCACCGAGCTGGCGATCCATACTCGATGTATGCCGCGCACGCGCATGGACGAGTTGTACACGATTGCCGAAGAACAGGATGGACTGTCTACGTCGAAAGAGGCACGTTCTACCGGGGTTCAAGACTGAGTGTTGGCGCGACTTGCCCAGCGGGGACGGCTGGAGCGAGTGCACCGAGGCGTCTACCGCATCGCTCACCCGGTAGGCAAGTTCGCGCAGTACCGTGAGGCGGTGCTATGGGCGCAAGCAAGTCATCACAGCCCCAAATGCATTGCCTTGTCCCGTGAAACTGCGCTGCTTCTTTACGGTGTCTCAGATCTGAATTCGTCGCGGGTGCATCTGACCGTGCCAAAAACTGCCCGGTTCCGACGTGAATGCCCGGCACGGGTGACGATTTACCGGGCCGACCTGACAGAGAAGGAAATCGGTCTACATGAAGGAATTCCAGTCAAAACGGTAAGCCGATCTATTTCGGCTGTACTCTCAACTACGCATCGGACGGACATTGCACCGCAGGCCATCACGGAGCCAGTCCACGATGGCCTGTTGAATAGCGACCAGGCAAAGGAACTTCGGAAGCGCATCAAGAGCAAGGAAGACGCGCCCTCACCCAGCACGCGCAGAAAGGACACAGGGCATGAGTTCGCAATTCGTTGAACGTCTCGAAAAGACGCTGGCGCGAGTTGCCAAGGAACAGGGGCTGGCTCAAGAGCGTCTCTGCCGCTGGCTTTCCTATCTGGCTCTCTGCGGGGTATTGGAGCGAGCAGTCGCAGAGGGAATTTTGGATGGCTACGATCTGAAAGGCGGCGTGGCTTTGGAGTTGCGCCTTGCGGAGGGGGCGCGCGACAACGGATATTGACATCGGCGTCCGTGGCCAGCGAGAGAAGCGGTTGCCGGCTCTTCAGAATGCCGTGGCGTTGGGATTCGACGATTTTACCTTTAAGTTGAAAGGCAAGCCATTGAACATGGATAAAGTCGATGCTGTTCGCTTGGAACTCGCCATCCGTTATCGCACCCGTGCATGGCAAACCATCGACGTTGATCTCGGCCCACCGGGTGAAGGAGCGGTGGAGTTTGTCGTGCCTATGATCCGGAGAGTGGCCGCGATGGACTGCGTATCCCGTCTCCCGTCCGCTGTATGAACTTGAGCGAACAGGTTGCCCAAAAACTGCACGCTTGTACTGGATCGTACTCGCAAGGCAGGGCGCGTGATGTCCTGGACATTCTTTTGATCGACCTCCTCGGCAGGCTGAATATACAAACGGTGCGCGAGGCCGCAGAAAGCGTGTTCGCGGAGCGGGCAACACATCCCTTTCTGCCGACGGTAGCAATTCCGGTTGAGCGGCGTCTTGAGCTTGAAGCTCTGGCGAAAGAGCTAGGCTACCCGATGACCTCTTCCGCCGAAATCGAAGCCCGATTCCGAGCCTTTGTCGCTCGGCTCGAAGGTGAGAGAGAGCGGTGAGGCGAGTCAATCCCAACTATCGTAATGGCGATACGACAAACTGCCGACCATCGTTTGGCGGTATCTTCGATGGAAGCGGCAAAGCTGCGCTGAGTCCGGCTACAACCCAAGTCCAAAGCCTTCCAAGCCAATCTCGGGAATTGTTGGCACAGGAACTGCCGACTCGCGAAGGCCCGTCGTTATGGAGTCTTTGCTCCGCCCGCTCACACTCTGTTCCAGGGCGCCAGAGCAGCGGTTTTTGTGGTGTCCGACGCCAATCGCTCCCCGAGAGTCTCGGCGTTGTTGATGTAGACATGGGCGTCGTCAGACGCGCGAGAGATCGCGACGTAGGCGAGCCGATTGTTGATGAGGCTCTGAGACGAATCGGTGTCAATGTGGGCAAGAACGCGGTCAGCGGTAAGTCCCTGCGAGCTGTGCGAGGTGACGGCGTAAGAGTGATTCAGTTCTAGCCCGATCTCGTAATCGCGCTTTTCGTGTTGTCTGGGCGGCATTTCCTCAGACTGCTCGATGTCCAGGGCGACGCGATATCAGTGATGGTGGTAGTACGTTCCGCAACGGTGGATGCCTTCTCCGCGCCGCTTTCCGGTTGCCGTCCCTCGCGGACAGGCCACGCAATCGCAAGTCCATCTATCTGCTGAGCCCTTCCTGTTCCAGCCGCCGAAGACGCCGGAGCGGGTGCTTATGCGGGGGCCGCGCTTGGAGAGCCGGGACGGCGGGTCGCGAGGGTGCGGCGGTCGAACGCCAGTTCGTCGTCCTCCGACATGCGGGCCACGAACTCTTCGGTCTCACCGGGCGAGTCAAGAAAGTCGAAGACGAAGCGGGCGACGTTATTCCCGAGCTTCAGATAGGCGTGGCGATCCTCCAAGCCGGCGATCTCGGACGGCATGACAAGCGGCTCGACCTGGCGGTCTACGGTGAAGTTCTTTCCGGCCCGCGAACCGTCGAACTTCGTCTCGCGCAACCGTTCGATCTCGA
The DNA here is from genome assembly GCA_963692885.1 of Acidobacteriaceae bacterium. GTDB lineage: Bacteria > Acidobacteriota > Terriglobia > Terriglobales > Acidobacteriaceae. Next base: position 1,969,953 of record OY843586.1, on the reverse strand, counting down.
CCTTGCCGATGGATTCGGAGATCCATTCAGCGGCCTTCGGCTCCCCCGTTCGTATGAAGATTTTGGTGGCCGGTTGCGAAAGCATGACCTCCGCGAGGCGACCGTAGATGTCTTCCAACTGCGCTTTCCCTTGGAATCCGAGCACGAGCGGATTCTTCGATTTCCGGCTCTCGGTGATGGCGGTATGCAACTGCGGGAGACGCTGCAAGCTCGCCAGCTCGTCGATGACGAACCACACCTTCTTCTGTCCAGGCTTAGGGCGCTTGAGCAGGCGCATGACGAGAATGTCGATCCACAGTGAGTGCAGCGGACGCAGTACCTCGCGCTCGGTGTTCTTTGATGTGACGAAGATTCAACCCTTGCGCTCCCGGGGGACAGTCGGTCGCGTTCCACAGAGATGGCGCGTCCGCGTCCTCCTGCCGAGGCAGGAGCCGCAAGCTTTGAGCCACAAGAGCAAGCGACGAGAGAACACCGGTGGCCTGCGGGCCGGCCTTCCGGTTGATGTAATACGCCATCTCGTTTCCGGCGATAAGCCGCTGCAACTCTGCTTCGTCCGCCATCAATGCGGCAAGCTCATCAGGCGTCGGGCTGGTCTTTAGTAGATGGGAGAATATCTGCGCCGGTGGGCGATAGAAGAACTCGTCCTTCACGCTCATGCTCGTCGGCTGATAGAGCGATGCGGCTAAGCTTGCGGCTCAGTTGGTTGAGATTGTGACGAAGTGACATGCTGACTTCTCCTGATGGCGTGTAGTGATTGCCATGTCAGGAAACTAGGTCACTTGGTGTCGCTGAGTCAAAGTCTTCTTGTTTAGATCAAGCAAAGTTTTGCTTATAGAAGAGGGCTATCCGAGAAGTTCCAACTGCTTCGGTATGGGGCGTACTGCGCGGGAGCCTTTGCGCCGAACAGTGAGACCTTCCTGTCTCAGGAACTTCTGAAAAATTGGGAGGGCAATGTGTTGGCTGTTCTTGCTGACAACAAACGCCGTCTGAGCCGACCAATTCACCCCTGCAATCGGCCGAGTCGTCAACCCAGATTCCAGAGGCAACGCCTGATCAATGAGGGCAAGCCCACATTTCTCTTTCACCATCCATTGAATGTCCGCAGGATTCGTCACAGAGTTTGCAAGGCTGATTGGCATGCCAACCTCGGCGAACAAATTGACCAGGTGCGCATGGGCAGACGGGTGAAGTTCCGGATCACGAAAGACTCTGATACGCGGCGCAACTTCGTGGATATCAAGCTGTGTCTGTAAGGCCAATGGGTCGTCGCTTCTCATGCACACGACAAGCTGAGAATGCGCGACGGGCATCACGTCCAGAGTCTTGCTTTCGATGGGGCATGGCGAAATGCCGCAATCGAGCGCATTCGATTAAAGCCGCTGCACAATGAGAGCCAAATCACCGCCTGAGAATACGACCTCGCACTTGGGAAATGGTACGCCAGGCAAGGAATCGTGAGGGGCCTACAGCTTGGTTCCATGTGGCGATTCCGCGCAAGTGACATCGACCGATGGAAATCCGAGCGGCTCGCCGGAGAAGACCATTTTCAACAAAACCTCTGCTCGGCGCGCGATAGGCTTACTTCAAGCCATCCGTTACGCCTACAGGAGAAACATGCCAAGGCGGACACGGTCTCAGCAAGGAAGCGTGCTGTGCGAAAAACGGCGGAGTGGACCCGGTGTCTGGGCGTTCCGCTGGTGGCAGTCAACATCTGATGGCGGAACAAAGCGTCCAAAAGTAATTGTCGGAACTACCGCCGCCTTGCCAACCGAAGCAGCAGCCCTCAGAGCCGCTCAAGCAGTGCGCTTCGACGCCAACCAGGAAACCCCGCAGACAGAAGGCGGGCCAAGCACGATAGCCGAACTGGTCGCTCACTACCGGCTAAAAGAACTTGCCGGTGAAGATCAGGGACGCAAAGCGTTCTCAACGCGCGCCGCTTACGAATGCTATCTGAGGGGATGGGTTCTGCCTCGTTGGGGAACACATCGGCTAGATCAGATAAAACCAGTTGCAGTAGAAGAGTGGCTGGGTGGCATCAAGCGTTCTAGGGGAACGAAGGCAAAGATTCGGAACCTCATGAGTGCTCTCTTTCATCACGCGATGCGCTATGAGTGGATCGAACGAAATCCGATCAAACTCGTGCGCCAAAGCGCGAAGCGGGAGAAGGTTCCTGACGTGCTGGAACTGCACGAACTTCAACTTCTCCTTAGCAAGCTGGCGGTTCGAGAGCGCACCTTGGCGCTTCTCGACGCCGCAACCGGGCTGAGGGTCAGCGAACTCCTGGCACTCCGTTGGGACGATGTCGACTTCAAGAACTTGGAGATTCGAGTCACCGAATCGATCTGGCATCAGGTCGTCGGCGTCTGCAAGACCGAAGCCTCTGCCAAACCCGTCCCGATGGACGAGTACATGGCTGAAGATCTTCGTCGCTAGCGGTGCAACAGCCCGTACCCGATGGATGGTGATCGGGTCTTTGCCAGTCCGCGCATGAAGGGCAAACAACCCTACTGGCCGGACAATCTCATGAAGCGGCATATCAAGCCAGCGGCGAAGGCGGCTGGCATCCACAAAAACACCGGTTGGCATACCTTCCGCCATTCCTTCGGCACACTGCTTAAGGCAAACGGGGAAGATGTGAAGACCGTTCAGGAGCTTTTGCGGCACGCCAACAGCAAGATCACGCTCGACGTTTACACGCAGGCCGTGAACTCGCACAAGCGGGCAGCACAGAGCAAGGTTGTTCAGATGATGGTGCCGAACGTGGGCACAAACGTGGGCGCACAGCAGAAACAGGCGCGAACGGGCACAGAAGCGTAATCCTATGGCGATTCGCTTAGTGTGACCTTATTGTGTCCTGATTTGCTTGTCACTTAGGTCCCATATATTCCGTAAGTCTTTTGGAATGTATGGCGGGGACGACGGGGCTCGAACCCGCGACCTCTGCCGTGACAGGGCAGCGCTCTAACCAACTGAGCTACGTCCCCAAGACGTTGTCGACATCCTGGTTATCTTAACGAGCCGTACAGAACGGATGACGCTTATACTGCAACATCTACTCTGCTTTGCTCGCTTCGGGCGGCCAAAGTGCACAACCATCTGGACACTCGGTATCACGCGCCGACACAACTGAGTCTACCAGAAAAGCCGCTCGTGCACGGCCAGCATGCCCGAACACAGCAAAATTCTAAAAGGACATACGACACGTAGTGCCGGGGAACTCCCTGGCAGCATGCTCACCGGGTTCAGGCGTCTCATCGCTCAAAGCGAATCAATCTTCCTGCTTGCGGGTACCCAGCGGGCTGAACGAGCATCCGATGCAGAAAGAGCCGCTTACCGGAAGCACCACGCACTCGATATGCCTTTACTATGGGCATGGGCGGTCCGGAATTGCCGACGGCCAAAAAATCGAAGGGTGACAAGCGAGTGAACCGGGTAGAAAGACAAGCATCGCAGCCGATCATGGAGTTTCACATCTCACAAGCGGCACGCGAACGGTATGAGGTTGAGGACACTCTTTTCTCGTTCACAGGAAATGTCATTTTTGCAGATGCGGCAGCCAGCCGGCGGCTCGCTTACCAGATGAATACTGTCCGGGAGACCTCGGACAATCCGGAGCTTGTGGTGAATCCGGGCGCCCTTTTTGCTATGGGCCTGCTTGATGAAATTACCCATGTGCTCTTCGCCCAGTACCGCACCCAGGTCGATCCGCTGGTCGTATCCGATGCACTGAAATGGTTTTCCGCGAAGGTCGGCGCCACAAAGCTCAAAGAGCTGCTGCTGGCCTTTGTTGAAAAATTTCCCGGAATCGATGTCTACAAGGGCAAGCAGACGGCGATCGAGTGGCTCGCAGGATCGACAAACGGCTATCCCAATCGCCATGCAGCCTTTGAAGAACTGGTGTTGTTGTGGCTGGCGAACAAGAATCCGGCGTTTGTGCCTTTTAAGGAACTGTTCGACGAGACAAACCTGGTCTCGACACAGACCTATACTGCTGTCACTGAGCAGCTGAGGGATTACTTCGCGACTCGCCCGCCCGCCGATCCTGACTATCCCAACCTGATCGACATGATGCGCGCTCCGGCTTTGGTCGCGCCGGATTCGATCGGCGGTCAGCTCGAATTTATCCGTCGCAAATGGACGGCTCGCATCGGCGAAATCGCGCGCAAACTCATCCTCGCCTCCGATGTGCTGAAAGAGGAAGATATCGCCATCTGGATGAGATTTCATCCGCCATCGGAGGCAGCGGAGGCGGCGCGGAGGCGCCGTGACCAGAGCAATGCACCGCGCGACCATCGCGGCGAAGCTCTGGAATTTGGTGGGCAGCAGAATGAATATGAGCGCTTCAGCCCGGACCAGGACTGGATGCCGAACACCGTCCTCATCGCTAAGAGCACCTATGTCTGGCTGGACCAGCTTTCGAAGCGTTACGGCCGGCACATTCACCGGCTGGATCAGATTCCCGACGACGAACTCTCGACGCTCTCACACCGGGGCTTCAATGCGTTGTGGCTGATCGGCGTGTGGGAGCGCAGCAAAGCATCGCAGACCATCAAGCGTCTATGCGGCAATGCAGAAGCCGTCGCCTCTGCGTATTCCCTTTATGATTACTCGATAGCAGCGGACCTCGGCGGTGAAGAGGCCTATCGCAACCTGCGCGACCGGTCACGGGCGCGGGGCATCCGCCTTGCCAGTGACATGGTCCCCAATCACATGGGCATCGATTCACGCTGGGTCATCGAGCACCCGGAATGGTTTCTCTCACGCTACGATTCACCCTATCCCGCCTATCGCTTCGATGGTCCCGACCTTTCAAATGACGACCGGGTCGAGATCAAGATCGAAGACCACTATTACGAGCAAAGCGACGCAGCCGTAGTCTTTCGTCGCCGCGATAAGTGGACTGGCAGCACACAATTCGTCTACCACGGGAATGACGGCACCAGTTTTCCGTGGAACGATACCGCTCAGTTGAATTACCTGAGCGCACAGGTACGTGAGCAGGTGATTCAGACAATCCTGCATGTTGCGCGGTCGTTTCCGATCATCCGTTTCGACGCAGCCATGACTCTGGCCAAGCGACACATTCAGCGTCTGTGGTTCCCGCTTCCAGGTTCCGGAGGCGCAATTCCCTCACGTGCCGAATCCAGCATGACCCAGGCCGAGTTCGATGCAGCCATCCCGCATGAATTCTGGCGCGAGGTTGTGGACCGCGTGGCGGCTGAAGTACCGGGTACCCTTCTGCTGGCGGAAGCCTTCTGGTTGATGGAGGGCTACTTCGTCCGGACGCTCGGCATGCATCGTGTCTACAACAGTGCCTTCATGGTGATGATGCGCGATGAAGACAACGCCAAGTATCGCTCCGTACTCAAGAACACCATGGAATTCGATCCGGGAATCATGAAGCGTTACGTGAACTTCATGAGTAATCCTGATGAAAGGACGGCAATTGACCAGTTCGGTTCAGGGGATAAGTTCTTTGGAGTCGCGTCACTCATGGCGACACTTCCAGGTCTGCCGATGTTTGGCCATGGCCAGGTGGAAGGCTTTACTGAGAAGTACGGCATGGAGTACTACCGTCCGCGCTACAACGAGACACCGAATGACTGGCTGGTCGAACGCCACCAGAGAGAAATCGCACCATTGCTTCATCAAAGACGACTCTTTGCCGAGAGTGAGCATTTTCTCCTGTATGACTTCTGGCGGCCGGAAGGTGCGGTAGACGAAAATGTTTTCGCTTACTCTAACCGCAGCGGGCAGCAATGTGCCCTCGTCCTGTTCAACAACAACTATGGGTCGACCACCGGGACCATCCATCACTCGACGTTCTTTGCAGATAAAGTCAGCGGTTCCCTGCGTCAGCGTGACCTTCGCGATGGACTGGGCCTGACGGCTGATGGCGACGTCTTCCTCGGATATCGCGATGTAAGCAGCGGGCTTGAATACATCAGGAGAGCATCGGACCTGGCGGGCAGCGGCTTCACGATCGACCTGCGCGGCTACCAGTATTGCGTGCTCCTGCAGTGGCGTGAACTACGGTCCGATGCACATCACCCATGGGCCGAACTCCACGATCAACTGCGCGGCGAGGGCGTTCCCAGCCTGGAAGAGGCCTTCGTTGACCTGCAGATGAAACCGGTCCACGATGCCGTCTATGCGCTGCTTGAGCCATCGCTGATGCGCGCACTGGCAGAGGAATCGCAGCAACTCGATGCCGCGGCGAAAGCCAGCCCTGTCCCTGTAACTCAGGCGTCGACGAAACCATCTTCCTCAGTCACGGAGCCCGGAGTTGTAAACGAACTGGTCAGGCGCACCCTCGCTGTACTGACAGCGTCGTACAAAGTTCTCGGTGCCCATCAGCCCAAACAGCAGCCTGAATCGGCTGCGAGCGCCTCGAATGCAGCAACCGGAAGCGAAAAGGAAGCTCAGGCTATGCTGCAGAGGAGCTACGCTGCACTACTGCGGCTTCCCTTGCTCGAAGCAGAGTTTTCTACCCCGTGGCCGGAACCGGCACGGGAGGTTCTGCCAAACATCAGTCCCCGCACGAACGCTGGTGCTATCGTCGCACCTGCTGTTTCAGTCATCGCGCTTCGCTGGCTCCTGCCGCGCCTGAAACAGGCCGCGCAAGAGAAAGCCGAGAATGGTTTCGAGACCCTCCATTTGCGGAAGGTACTGGCCAAGGCCTTCAAGGCTCTGCAGATAGAAGGTGAAGATTCGTGGCGCGCTGCGGCCCGTGTCAGGCTGCTGCTGCCCGATGCTTCTAAGCCCGCAAACCCGAAAGCATTGAAGACGCCCAACGAGCGTATCTCCCAGTTAGTCGACCTGATGGGCACTGATCCGGATGTCCGCTGGTTGACCGGCGTACACCCGGCGGCCGATACTACCTACTTCATAAAAGAGCCGTTTGAACAGCTCGTATGGTGGCTGCAGCTGCCGCGATTGCTCGATGCCTCGGACGATGGCACACCCGACAGCCGCACGCTCAAGCAGGTCGCAGAAGAAGCTGCCTTCGGACACGCGGCGGCTGTGTCGGCCGGGTACGATTTGCACAAACTGGCGGAGGCATTGGCGCCGCCTGCCAAGCCTGTGAACTCCAGTCTGCGCCCAGCCGGTGGAAATCTGCGCCCAGCCGGTGGAAAGAAGAAGGCTTCGGCCGTTGAAGGTAACGTGGCGGGTAAGACTGGACTGGCCGAGGCTGCTGTGACGACCACGAGTGGCAACGCGACGCTCAAGAAGAATTCCAAAGCTTCGGCCTCGTCCGGACCAGCAAAAAAGATGGCTCCAGGTAGCAACAAGGCTTCACAGAGCACGCTCGGCGACCGCGCTGAAGGATCGGCTACGCCGCCTGCTGAGAGACCGGGCCGGCGGGCAGATGCGAAGAAGCCCAAAAGCGCGAAGAAACCAAAGAAGTAGAGCAGCGGTCGCACTTGAGTCGCACGCCGGGAACTGACGTTTTGATCCCGGCGTGTTTCTTTGCCGGGCCTATGTCCTCGAACAAACCTGTGCCTGCAGGAGGGCCTGTGCCTGCGGAATCGGTGCCTGCCCGCCCATCAAGCCTACACAATTGAAGACAATTCCGGCCGACCGTCACGCTGTCCCCCACGCTTCAACTTGAAGACGTCTTGAAGACTTTTTAAAGACATCCCGCCTGTCCGTGTGATTGCCATCGACGATCTTGGGTATTAAGGTAACGAAGATCGGCACATGCGCCGTTTGTGAGTGTGGCGCCAGACATCCCCGGTACAGGTCGATACGAAATTCACACTTCCACGCCGGCAGTCGATAACGTGAACAGGACAAAGGGACACGCGCAGTCTAAGACCTGTCGTCAGGTGAAGTCAGGGGAATAAGACCCACATCATGTATCGTGCACCGGCTGGATCTCGTGCATTGAAGCTCATGGGCGGGCGGATGAGCTGAAATGTTTGCGGGTATGTATGGCTGAGGAGTAAAGCAGGCATGGCGGGAGATGTTTTGAGGGTTCGTTCAGGGCGCATGCCGCAACTAGGCAGGCTGCTGAGGGTTGCGCTCAGCATTGCCGTACTATCGATTGCCAGTACTCTGCTCAACGCAGAAAGTACAAAGGTGAGCGGAGTTTCGCTCGTCTGGCTGTCCAATGGCTTCCTGGTTGGTGTTCTGCTCTCCGCTCCCCGCAGACAATGGCCGGCATTCCTGCTGCTGGGCTATGCGATCGATTTTTCGCTGAATCTGACACAGGCTAACGCTCCGATCACTGCTGCTTTTCTGAGCTTCTGCAACATGACGGAGGTGACCCTTGCGACCACCCTGATGTTCGCCATTGTGGCTCCTGACGCAGATCTGACGGAGGCAAGACAGCTCAGAAGTCTGCTGCTGAACGGCGTACTGCTGGCGCCGGCAGTGGCTTCCACCATGGCCGCCCTTTTCCTTCACTTTGTCTTCGGGCCGCCACTCCTGCATGCCATCCGCTACTGGTTTGCAGCCGATGCGCTGGGAACAGCGATGATGACGCCGCTGTATCTGTCACAACACTATGGCCGGCGATTTTCATCACGTTCCGGTGCGGAAACAGCCGGACTGTTCCTGCTGCTGACGCTGATCTCGACTGGAGTCTTTTTCTACAGCAGCTACCCCACTCTCTGGATTGTTCTGCTTACCCTGCTCCTGCTGGGCGTGCGAGTCGGCTTTACCGGTTCCGCCGCGGGGCTGTTGCTGGTGACCCTTATCGGCGGCTATCTCACCGTGAAGGGCCACGGACCACTCGGATTGGCTGCGCGTAGTTCGCTGCCGGGCAGGATCCTGTTTCTGCAATCCTTCGTGGCACTTTCCATGCTTGCTCTCTATGTCATCGAGGTAGCCAAGGCAGCGAGTAAGCGGGTCAGGGTTAATCTCGAGGCAAGTGAGAGCCGCTTTAGATCTCTCGCCGAGGCCTCGCGTGACGTGATCGTACTGGCAGAGTTGAACGGCAGCCGCAAATACGTGTCCCCGGCCATTACGGAAATGCTTGGCTGGAATCAGGAAGAGCTGATCGGCGAGTATTACGGTCACCTGGCCCACCCCGACGATGCTCCGAAGATTGGAGAAATCCTGCAGAAGATGCGCAACGGCAGCGAGACGAGTCCGCTTGCCTATCGCTGCCGCAAAAGGGATGGTACCTACCTCTGGCTCGAGTCCACTGCACGACTGCTGCGCAAAGAGGAGAATGGTGAACCCTATGGTTTTGTCCTCGTGTTACGCGACATTTCTGATCGAAAAGCTGCTGAGGAGCAGATGCAGAGGGCCTATGAGACAGTTGAGAAGCTGGCGCTTCTCGACGGCCTGACTGGCGTAGCCAATCGCCGTCTGCTCGACCAGACGATGGCGCGTGAATGGATCAGCAGCAAACGCGACAGGACTCCGCTCTCTGTCATCCTGATCGATGTCGACCTTTTCAAGTCCTATAACGATTTCTACGGCCACCTGGAGGGTGATGAATGTCTCCGGCAGGTCGCGCAGAAGATTCAGGGGGTTCTACGGCGTCCCCTCGATCTACTCGCCCGCTATGGAGGAGAGGAATTCGTCGGCGTGCTTCCGAATACGTCGGAAGAAGGCGCAGAAGCCATTGCTGAACTGGTCCGTAAGGTTGTAGAGGGGTGTTGTATTGCGCACTCGCGGAGCCCCTATGGCACAGTAACGATCAGCATAGGCTGTGCGACCCAGATACCGTCCGATGCGTCGAGTATCAGCAAACTATTGAAAGAAGCTGATACGGCCCTCTACCAGGCTAAGACTACCGGTCGCAACCGGACGTGCGTCAGCAGCGTTGCCGGCATGCTGCTCTGAAGCCTTGTCTGTACAAATGATTTACCGAAGTGTCTGGTATGCCTTCAAGGTCGAGGGGCCATTCGCTCCCCCGCGCATACTGGTGCGTAGAGTATGCTCACTCGATGATCGTTGAAGAGCCACACCGGATTACCACCCTTGCGCACCTGCTTCTGACCGCGTCAGCGACCAAGCGCCTGCTCATGGCCTGCGCATTGGGCGGCGCCGTTGGCCTGGAACGGGAGTGGCGGCATAAGGATTCAGGTCTGCGTACCAATATGCTCATCTGCATGGGCGCTGCCCTGTTCACCATCATGAGCGAAGTCCTGGCCGGAGACGGGACCGCGGACAAGAGCCGGGTAGCTTCAAATATCGTCCAGGGAGTCGGGTTCCTTGGTGCCGGCCTCATCCTGCACACGAAAAGCCGGGTCCTCGGCCTGACCAGTGCGGCAACTGTCTTTGTCGTTGCCGCGGTCGGGATGACCTGCGGCGCAGGACTCTACCTGGAAGCTCTTTTCGCGACTGCGATCGTGCTCATCAGTCTGCAGGCCATCGGTGCACTCGAAGGCAAGATTGGATGGAAGCGCTATCCGCTGCTCTATGAAGTGCGTGCAGATGTGGGTCCGGCGTTGCAGAAACAAAGCCTTTCCGCAGTCGACGCAGATGCCCTCGCGGAAGAGCGGGAGACTGCCCGGCACCGCATGTTCAGCGCGATCCTCAAAGTCCTTGATGAGGCCGGCCAGAGGCTGCAGGTGATCGATCGTGATAATGTCGCCGGTCTTGAGCGCATCTCCTTCAGCGTCATGGCGACCCGGAAGGCGCACGCCCATGTGCTCAGCGAACTGCAGGCCAGCGATGCAACGGACAAGGTCGTCGTCTTTCGCGATCCTGACGAAGAATAGTGGCAGCCCGCCAGCTCACATTTCGGACCTTTCTCCTGCAACCCGGGATCATTCTATTCACTTCCGCCGTACCTGCTATCAGGGGTCTGCGCGCCTCCGGCAGTTCGATATGATGGGCTCGACCAGGTAAACCACGCAAAAATGATCGACCGTACTCTCACAAAACTGCTGTACCTGCTGCTCGTTGTCTTCGTTGCCTGCAGCATGGTGTACGAGGTAATGGGAGTCCTCGCCTTTTACCACTCTGGAATCGATGGCAGCACCCACGTGCGCACTCCTTTCTCGACCGGAGATGATGACCGGACCATCGACACTCTTCAGTCTGAGGCGGTCAACGCCGGTCTGCTGAAGGGGGACAAGATCGTCGCATTCGACGGGCGCTGGTACGAAGGTAGAAATCAGTGGCTCAAGGCCATGGCCGGCGGTAGCAATGCACTCCGTCCCGGCGATGTTTTGTCGATGTCCACGCTGCGGGAGGATGGTTCAGTACACCTGCTGCATATCACCCTGGTCGAGAAGAAACGGCTGAGCGGCAGCGAGGCACTGACTGCCATAGCCGTTCAGCTGGTGCCGCCGCTTCTCTGCCTGTTTATCGGCTACTGGGTGGCGTTTGCCCGACCACGCGATTCGAATGCATGGCTGCTTCTGGTCGTCCTGACTCTGCCGGAAGTTACCTACATCCGGCCGGACTGGTGGCCTGGAGCATGGCTGGCGTTTCTTGGCTCCTGGTTCATGATCTTCCAGTCGCTGGGTCCGCTCTGCCTCTTGCTCTTCGGCATCTACTTTCCGGAGCGATGGCGATTCGACATCCGCTTCCCTTTTCTGAAATGGTTCGTCATCGTTCCAACGGCGCTTGGGTTCGCCTGTCTCACGTACGTGCAGACTATGCAGAGCTTCTTTGCCAGCGACGCCGGACCGATCCTGGGTACGATCTCTCGCTGGACGACCAACATTCTTGACTCGCTCAGCCTCTTCTGTGTTGTCGCCTACTGCATTGCAATCCTCGACAAACTGCACTCCGCGACAACGGCGGACGGGCGCCGACGGATGCGCGTCATCTGCGCCGGTTCGCTCGTGGGACTCAGCTCACTCCTGCTGGTCTTCGTCCTGATTCCGCACATTTTCGAGACCAGCGAACGATTGGAGCCGGTCCGCATCATCGGTGCCATACTCATTCTGGCCTTGCCGCTCTCGCTCGCCTACGTTGTGGTCGTCCAGCGAGCACTCGACGTCCGTATCCTCTTGAGGATCGGTACCAGGTACGCGCTTGCCCGCGCTACCATCGTGATCCTGGAATTAGCGATCGGCCTGTTTGTGGTCATCCGCTTCCTGCTCCCGCTGCTACAAAAGCGTTCAGACCTGACCATTGCCGTTCCTATTGTCATCGTGGTCGTCGCCTCCATTTTTCAACTTTTCTCAGCCAGGAATGGCGTCAGCAAACGCCTGCAGGCGTGGCTCGATCGAAAGTTTTTCCGCGAAGCATACAACGCTGAAATCGTACTGAGTGAATTGTCAGAACAGGCTCGCGGCTTTACTGAGACTGGCCCATTGATTGACACCATCTCGCGTCGCATCTCAGAGGTGTTGCATGTGGAGGAGGTCAATGTTTTTCTGCGTGGCGGGAATGTTTTCAGAATGCAACAGGCGGTCGGCGTTCCCATCCAGTCTCACCTGGTTTTTGATGAACGATCTTCCACCATCCGCAACCTGATGCGCTCCAACCAGCCGGCTACCCTCTATCGAGAGAATCCGGATGGATGGTTTCTGCTCGCGGATGAAGACGAACGAAAGACCCTTGAAACACTTGGCGCCGAGGTGTTGCTGCCGTTAAGCGGCCGTGATCGGTTACTCGGCGTTCTGACGCTTGGATCAAAGCGGTCGGAAGAAGCCTATTCGCCTACCGATCTACGACTGTTACAGTCTGTCGGCAACCAGACGGGCCTTGCGCTCGAGATCAGTGAGCTGGTCCAAACGCTGGCCAGCCAGGCGGCCTCGCGGGAGCGCATGGACCGCGAACTCGAGATCGCCCGCGAGGTACAGGAGAGACTTTTCCCGCAGGCAACTCCAGTCTTTCCGGACCTTACGCTCGCCGGCTGCTGCCGTCCCGCTCAGGGTATTGGCGGCGATTACTACGACTTCATCGTGATGGAGACTGCAGGCAGGGAGAATGGTCTACTCGGGCTGGCGATCGGGGACATCTCGGGAAAAGGCATCTCCGCTGCCCTGCTGATGGCCAGTCTGCGCGCGTCGTTGCGCGGCGTCACGATGGAAGCTGCCAGTGATCTTGCCAGGGTGATGCACAAGGTCAACCGGCTGGTATACGAAGCGTCCGCCACTAACCGTTATGCGACGTTTTTCTTTGCCATCTACGATGGCGCCACTCGCATCATGCGGTATGTGAATGCGGGGCACAACCTGCCTGTTCTTCTCCGCGGCTCCAAAACCATGTTCCTGGATGGCGGCGGCCCGGTGATCGGCCTGCTGCCTGACGCCTTTTACCAGGAGCAGGAGATCCAGCTGCAGCCCGGCGACTTGTTCCTCGGTTATACGGACGGCATCAGCGAGGCCATGACGCGCAAAGAAGAGGAGTGGGGAGAAGACCGGATGATCGCCGCGGCGATTCGCGCACGCGCAGGCGATGCCGACGCGATTATGAATAATATATTCGCTGAAGCCGACGACTTTACAGCCGGCGCCTCGCAACATGACGACATGACGCTTCTGCTTATGAAGCTGGAAGCGTCGGCAATTTGAAGGGCGCGGCTGCGCGTGGGACTAGTTGACCAGCGCGTCGGCAATGGACAGGTGCTGATCGAGCGCCTGGATACCGATATCGATCTCTTCCCTGCTGATGATTAATGGTGGCGCGACGATGAAGTGCGACACCCAAGCCTGCAGGGTCACGCCTTCACCTGACACTTTCGCCGCAATCTGATCGACGACCAGCGGCTTCCCTGCTACTTTATCGGCGTAGGTGTTGAATGGTTCCTTCGTGGTGCGGTTCCTCACCAGGTCGACCGCCCAGAACAGCCCCTTGCCGCGCACGTCGCCGATGCTGACATGCTTCTCCTGCAGATTTCGCAGCCCGCTTTCAACATAGGGAGCAAGTTCGCGTGCACGTTCCACCAGCTTGAGCCGCTGCATCTCGTGGATGGTCGCGACTGCCGGCGCCAGGGTCATCGGGTGGGCTTCATAGGTGTGGCCGTGCGCAAAGTAATGATCTTCAAAATAGGCCGCGATCTTCTCGTTGGTCGCGCAGAGACCAAGCGGGACGTAGGCTGATGTGATGCCCTTCGCTGTCACCAAAATGTCCGGGACCACGCCCCAGTGATCCATGGCAAACCACTCCCCGGTGCGGCCCCAGCCAGTCATCACTTCGTCGGCAATCATCAGTACGCCATAGTCGTCGCAGATGCGGCGCAGCTTCGGCATGTATTCATCTGGCGGGACGATGACGCCATTCGTGCCGACGATCGGCTCGACGATCACTGCTGCGACGTCGGACTCGTTGCGGATCATGTGCTCGATGTAATCGGCACATGCGATGCCACAGCCAGGATAGGTATGCCGGATAGGACACTTGTAACAATGCACCTCGGGCGCAAAGATCACGCTCGGTCCTTTGCCAGCCGGCTCCATCGCCCATCGTCTGGGATCGCCGGTCGCGGCAATCGACCCCGAAGTTGAGCCATGGTAGGAGCGGTAGCGCGAGATGATTTTGGTCTTGCCGGTATACATGCGCGCGATCTTGAAGGCGGCCTCGTTGGCCTCGGTTCCCGACGTCGTGAAAAAGAATTTCGTGATTCCCGGCGGCAGCACCTCGGTCAGCAGTTGTGACAACTCAGCGCGCGCCATCGTGGCGTAGCCCGGCATCGCGTAAGCCAGTTTTTCGGCCTGCTGCTGTATCGCAGCGATCACTGCTGCATTCTTATGACCCAGGTTCGAGCACATCAGCTGTGAGGAGAAATCAAGGTAGCGCCGCCCGCTGCCATCGACAATGTAACAGCCGTCCGCATCCGCGATATGCATGGGAGTCCAGTTCTTCTGGAATCGCCAGGTGCCGTAATTGTGTTGTCGGGTAAGGTCCACGACCTCGCGGCTGGTCAACGCTGCTGGTTCAAGGAGAGACACTGAAGCCATCCGCCTGAGCTGAGATTCACTTACGAAATCAGATCATACAACGTCGAGCGCGAGCAACGACAGGGTTCAGCGCTCTGCTTCCTCCGCTCCGGAGACAAGCCGTATGGCTCAATACTTCCTTTGTACGTTTCGAAGGTTCATTGCTTGAGTGGTACCAGCGATCCTTGGTGCACATTCACGGGAAACGATGATGAGTGCTGAGGCTATGCACGGTACAAGCGCATGTAAGTCCAGGGAGTGATAAGTATCAGCGGAAGGACCATAGAGTAGCCCTTTTGCGATGCAAGCGAAGATATGCAAGAAGCCGTCACTGCAAGGGTCCGACCCGCTTAGCGAGTCAAATTGATGTGTGGTAACCTCGAACCATCCAGGCAATGCAGTCGGTATGAAATCGTTCATTAGGTAGCATTTGACATATGGATGTACGGACCTACTCGCTCGACGAGCTCATGCTGAAAAGGAAGAGCCTTCGTCGTCAGTTACTCGCATCTGAAGGTTTGAAAGAGATTCGCATTGCCGTACTCGGCGGCACGACCACCAACGAGCTGGTGGACATACTCGAGCTTCTTTTGCTGAACAACGGATTCGAGCCGGCGTTTTATCAGTCTGAGTATGGACGCTTTTACGAAGACAGTATTCTTGATCCTCAGACCATAGCCCAGTTCAAGCCCGACATTGTATACATCCATACCTGTTCATTGAACCTGCGTTCTTTTCCGCCAGTATCAAGTACAGAAGAGTCTCTGCGCGATTATCTTGACGCGGAGATCAATAAATTCAGATCGATCTGGGCGGCACTCGAAGCGAATGTCGGCTGCCAGGTAATTCAGAACAACTTTGAGCTGCCCTATTACGGGTCGCTCGGCAACCTGGATGCAGTCAGCCCTGGCGGCGCAACTCGCTACGTGAATGAATTAAATCGGCTCTTCGCGCAGGAGGCCGCGGCAAATCCCAAGCTCCTGCTGCAGGACCTGCAAAGCATTTCCGCGCGAGTGGGACTTAACCAATGGTTCGATCCCGAGCGGTGGTTCAGTTACAAGCTCGCCAGTACAGTCGAGGGCTCTTACGCTCTGGCGACCTCACTCACTGCCATGATCGGCGCGACGTATGGTCGCACCAGCAAGGTCCTCGTACTTGATCTCGACAACACGTTATGGGGCGGCGTGATCGGGGACGACGGCGCCGACAAAATCCTGATTGGCCGCGAAACTCCACTTGCGGAGGCCTATACCGCTTTCCAGGAATATTGCCTGCGGTTACGTGATCGCGGCATCCTTCTGGCCGTGTGCTCGAAGAACAATGAAGACGTAGCGAAGGCCGGCTTTGCGCATCCTGATTCTGTACTGAAGCTAGAACACTTCAGCGCCTTCAAAGCAAACTGGGAGCCGAAGCACGAGAACATCCTGGCTATCGCGAAGGAGTTGAATCTGGGCGTCGACAGTATGGTCTTCATCGATGACAATCCCGCAGAACGTGCCATCGTCCTCGGTCAACTGCCCAGCGTGACCGTGCCCGACGTAGGGAGCGATGTAGCCAAGTTCGCCGCGATCATTGAAGCTGGACGCTACTTTGAACCCATATCGATTGGTAAAGAAGATCTGCAGCGCGCCAAGCTCTACGAAGAAAATGCGCAGCGCAGCCAGTTACAGCAGAAGTTCGCGAATTACGGCGAGTATCTCGACTCGCTCGATATGTCGGCAGAGATAGCCGAATTCAATCGCACTTACATCGAGCGCATCGCGCAACTTACAAACAAAACCAATCAATTCAATCTCACAACGCGCCGCTATACTTTGTCGGAGATCGAGGCAACGATGTCAGATGGCCGCCATATCGGACTTTATGGCAAGCTCACCGACCGCTTCGGCGATAACGGCCTCATCTCCATTGTCCTTGGCCATCTTGAGGGCACCCAGCTCCACATGGATCTCTGGCTGATGAGTTGCCGCGTCCTTAAACGCGAAATGGAATTTGCGATGCTCGACAGCCTGGTCGAGCGGGCCAGGGCGCACAACGTTAAAGAGATAGTCGGCTACTATCTGCCGTCTCCGAAGAATGGCATGGTTGAAGATCACTACGAGAAGCTGGGCTTCTCTCTTCACTCGCTAGAGGAGGAGAGCAAGAAGTCGATCTGGCTGCTCGACGTCAACAGCTATCAACCACGCAATACTCACATCAAGGTAGGAATCCATACAAATGCATGATCTTCTTCCCGAACTTCAAGAAGTCTTCCGAGACATTTTCGATGATCCCAGTCTGGTTATCACACCAGAGTCAAACGCTTCGACTGTTGAGGACTGGGATTCCCTCGCGCACGTGAATCTTGTCACCGCAATCGAACGAAAATACAAGATCAAGTTTGGGCTTGCCGAGTTACAAAGTCTCAAGAATGTCGGCGACATGATGAAGTTGATCGAGATCAAACTGGCTGCAAAGTAGATCGGCTTAAGCAGGTTCGAACAAACCTGCCTGGGCCACTCGGCAGTCATCTCTTAGAATTGAAAATAGAGAAACTTGGCATTCGCGTTCAACATCACCATTGAGATGAAGAACAGAAACGCCAGCGACAAACTCCATACGATGGTTGGCCGCCAATACAGGTTTGGAAGCAGACTGGGCAGCCGCACTTCTTCGCTGCTGAGCTGTCCCAGAATCTCCTGAGTATTCGGCAGTGCCCACACGATAAAAAAGCACGCCATGACGGCCATTGCGGCAGGCGCCGGCGACTTCAGGAACTGAGAATCTCTGCCTATCTGCTGGATCCAGAAGTTCCCTGAAAATGAGGGGCCAGCGCCGCGGAACCCCATCATCGTTGCCAGCACATAGAAGGCATCCTTCATTCCGTTTGCCCGGAAGAAGACCTGACCTACCAGCACGGCCATAAAGGTGATGAATACAGAGGCCGGCTTGGGCAGTTTGTTATGGAGCTTGTGGCCTTTCGGGGTAAACAACCGCCAGGCATGATTGACGACCAGGTAAATCCCGTGAAGTAAGCCGAACATGATGAACTGCATCCCGGCGCCATGCCAGACCCCGGCGATGAACATCGTCATCATCAGCGGGTAGAACACCATCGGGATAAACCCTCCGAGAGTGGCCTGCGCTTTCCTTGAGACCTTCTTACCTGCATCCATCCTTCGACTGTTCACGTTGCGCAGGATAGGCGTGTACAGGTACTCCGCCAGGTAGCGGGAGAGCGTCATATGCCAGCGTGTCCAGAAAACAATGACGCTCGATGACTTGTAAGGCGAGTCGAAGTTCAGTGGAAACTCGATCGAGAACATCCTCGCCAGACCCAGCGCCATATCCGAGTAGCCTGAGAAATCGAAGTACAGCTGCAATGCGTAACAGAGGCAGCCGAGCCAGGTAGCAGTGAACCCGAATGCAGTGGTGTGGTCATAGAGTGCATTGGCTAACGGCGCGACACGATCAGCTATCAGAACTTTCTTTGCCAGGCCCATCACAAACCACGAAAAACCGAGCGAAAGATCGTAGACCTTCAGCCCACCGATCCGACCCTCTTCCAGCTGGGGCATGATCTCGCGGGGATGAATGATCGGCCCTGCAATAAGATGAGGAAAGAATGTAACAAAGACTGTATAGGTAAGCAGGTCCTGCTTCTTGGCAACTCCCTGGCGCAGGTCGATCAGGTACGCAATCTGCGTAAAGGTGAAGAAGGAGATACCCAGAGGCAGCAGGACGTCACCAAAACCATGGTGTATCCAGCCATGCTCGGTGAAAAAGCCCAGAAGGGGGAAAAGGTATTTAAACCACATCAGCAACAGCAGGTTCGCCGTGATCGCTGCTATCAGTGACCGGCTCCGGCTTCTTTCGTCGCTCGTTTCACGGCCAATGAACTGCGAGAAGAGGAAATTCAGCAAGATCGAGGAGGCCAACAGCAACAGATACTTGGGATTCCAGTAGCCGTAGAAGAAGAGCGAGGTAATGGCGAGCCAGACAAGCAGGGCTCTTCGGCCGGCGTAACTAAGAAGCTGGTAACCGAGAAGAGAGACGGGAAGAAAAAGAAAAATGAAGGTACCGGAAGAAAATAGCATGAAAGATGCGGGCTCCTATGGAGTCGGCTTTAGATGTTGAAGGATCTGCTCTGCAACCATGTTGGAGACAGGCAGAGAACCTGCCATATTTACATGACGGCCACCGAAATAAAAGTCACTCACCGGAAGCGTCGTAATCGAGTTATCGATCAGTCCAGCGAGTTCATGCTGAAAATAGCTCACGTCCGGATCGCAATCCGGCAGTGCCATTGCATCTACAAGCACGGTGGTGCCATCGATTGCATAGCGGGAACGAAGACTGTTCACCCAAGCTTTATCGGGATGATCCGCATGAGAGTTGTAAGAACAGAAAAGAAGCGGCCGCGCACCCACCATGATCTGCCCCATCGGTCTGTACTGGACAGGTTTGCCTTCATGCTTCGGCGGCTTCGTGAACAGGCTTTCGATAGCTACCAGCATGCCGTGCTCTGACCATGAAAAGATATCTTCCGGATGCCTCATCAGGAGCATCAGCGACAGTAACCTGTGCGGTTGTCGCATGCGGTAGGTCACTGCTTCAAACCTGGTAACAACAGGATCGCTCCGCAACGCCTGGGGATTCATCCCCTCCGGCGTGTACTGGAAGACAATGAACTTTGGCCGGGGGTTCTTGGCGAGGAACTGGTCAAGGATCATCGTGTCATTGATGATTGTCTCGCCCTCGATGTCAGCGATATTGCAGGTCTTGAGACCTGTGCGCTTCTCGATGACTAACGGATTCAAAGCGAACATGGCGGTCGAATCGCCATAAATGACGACTTCGCAGCCCATGCCAGTCATGTTCGCACCGGATCCGGTATTCATCAGGTAAGGAAACGATGCGCCGGCTTTCGCCAGGAACCAGTCCGTCGGCAGAATCAACAGGGCAAACAGCAGTAACAATACGGGCACAGCCAGGATCGGTGTCAGATAAAGCCATAGTCGAGTGCGGCTCGGCGCAACCACTGGGGTGCTTTCTCGATCTGCAACTTGCAATTGCTCAGGCCTCTTGATGGTTTCCAGCATAGGTGGGTGTCGTGTTCACAGCATGGATTCAATTACGGATTCTGTTCAGCAGCTACGGTTGGAGGCGGTGTTGTTCGCGAGACTTCGTGCTCTTAGCCGAGCACCGCAACACCGCTGCCAGACATACCAAAACGCATACGGAAAGGCCTGGTTCCAGCCAAACCGCAGGACAAAAACAGTGGAGCACCCACCTGTGCGGGTGCTCCACTGTGATTTAAACAAACCTGCGAGACATACAAAACAAAATGCTGATTGTGCAGAGGGTATCAGCTATGTTTTAAAACCTTGGTCAGTGTCCGCATGATGAACGGTGGCAAGGTGTCGCGGGCGATCCGGCGTCCCAGTGGCCCCTTGGTCTGGTAGACCGGTGGAGCATAGATCGAGTTGTGACCGATGAAGTTCGTGCCGACCGAGTGGAAATAAATCTGGAACGATCTTCGCAACACGCCCAGGCCGTCTGTAACGGGACATACGGCATGAAAGTTCTTGTCGCCGATCTCGAACATGACAACACGGTTGAAGATGGGTTCAATGACGCGTTCGCAGCGTGTTCCAGTCTGATCCCACAACTCGAGTTGGCCGCCGTACTCGGTCTTCCAGTCCTTGTTCAGGTAAATGAGCATGGCCAGCCGGCGCTGTAGTCCCGAATGCTGATCAATATTGCGGTCGGCATGAACGTCAAATTTGCCGCCCTCGGGCACTATAGCGTAGCCGGCGCCGCTCAGGAACGGATCAGGCAAGAGCGGCCGGATACCAGTAATCTCCGACAGGAAATAAAGGAACGCTGCAGAATGCAGGACAGAAGCAAACTGAAACGCATTACTACCAAGATCCACGGCCGAGCGGAGGTTCGATTTCACGAGCCTGTCATGCCGCTCATGCACCCACTTTTCGCTTGTCAGCGGAGGAAGTTCGTCGAGGAGCGCATCCAGCGTTGCCGCGGGAAAAAAGTCGTCGAAGACAAGATGAGGATACGGCTTTGCAGTTTTGTAAATCTCCAGAAGTTCTTCGACACGCCTCGTGAGATTAAGCTGCATGCGCAGGAACGACAGGACTTCTGTCGTCCGATCTTCCTTGGCAATCTTCATGTATAGACTCCAGTAGAGCCTGGATTATAAAGTTTAGTCTCTCCAAAATCTACGACTTTGGAGTGGGAAAGCGATAGCTACGTCTAGTTTACCGGAACACCCAGGTAATGAACTTATGCGGGATAGTAATACAGAGGCCCAATTGCTCAGCAAATGTTTTATATCACTCTAAACAACTTTGCCCTATCTTATAAAGACAGAATCGATCGACAAGAAAGTTGGATCACTGCCGACATTTTTGCAGGTGGGTCTGGCCATCGGCTGAGAGTGTTTGCAGTCGCCTTATTTTCGCTCAGCGCGAACACTCTTGCTGACTGTGGTATCAGCATTCCGTACGATACAGTCCAGGGCGCCGGCTTCGCTCGAGCACACATCTCCGGTGTCTGTTCTGCATCACCGTCGCAACTTTTGAAGATTGCTCCGACCATCCAGCGCTGCATCACCGCATCATGCAGATTCCTGATGCCTCTTGAGACTCCCGTATGCAGCTTCTTCATATACGCCCATCAGGGCGCGAAAATTCGCATCGGGCTGATAGAGCTTCTCATAGGTCCTGCGCGCTTCGACACACAGGCGCCCATAAAGATCCGCGTCCGCAGCCATCCTTCTCACTGCCTCGCATAGCTGGTCGTCGTTCCCCGGCTCAATCAGCAGCCCGTTCCGCTCGTGCTCAATGACGGACACCATCGGCTGGATGCGTGTTGTGATCACAGGGACGCCCGCGCTGAAAGCCTCTCCTATTACCAGTGGCACACCGGCCTCATGCCACATCGATGGAGCGATGAGCATCTTCGCATTGCGGACTAACTCATGCACTTCCCTGCTGGATCGCTTGCCCACGAATTCGACCCTGCCTGCTGCAACATGACTTTCTACCTCTACCTGCAGCGGTCCCGAACCAACGACCTTGAGCGGTATGGGGAAATGCGGTTGCTGCACCGCCCGTAGGATAGTAGAAATTCCCTTTTCCGGTGAAAGACGTCCCACATAAATTGCATATTTCCTATCGGTCTGCGAAGCCGCAATATCCGGGACCACGTTCGCCTTCACGATAATCTTCTCTGCCGGGATCCTGGCATGGTCGATAAACATCGAGCGGGCAAAACTGGTGAGCGTAATGAATCGATCGACTTTGGTCCGCCACGTCCCCTTCAACTCATGGAACGCCATCATCGTATTTAAAGCCGCTGTACCCGGCAGGCTTCCTCGATAACATCGGTGCAGCAGGGCAGGAAAGCGACTCCTGGATTCGACACAGTCCATGCAGATCCTGTCGTCGCGAAAAAACATGCCGCCTGAACACATCAGCCGGTAGTTATGCAGTGTCTGCACTACCGGCACCTGCTCGCCGATCGCTGCGTCGTAGACTGATGGCGTCAGGCGGGGAAAGAAGTTGTGCACATGCATGACCGAAGGCTTGAATGCCTGTATCCTGGCCCTCACCTGCTCTTTCATCTTCGATGAATAGATCATGTGCAGGGTCGTGTCTATCTTCTCCCGTGCTCCACTGATAGCTTCGTTGTTCACCTCGAATAAATCTACGACGACACCGCGAGCACGCATCATCTCGGTCTCCTGGGCGACGACGGTATCCTCACCACCCTGGATCTGGTATCGATTGTGTAGCAGCAATACGCGCATTTTGCTCCGGCTAGGTTGATCGATCGACAGGCTTCCATTGTCACCGGACTGACATGTATTTACGCACCGTTGGGCAGCAACCGAGCCGCTTGATGGCTCCCGCACTGCTAGATGCCCCCGATAAATGCCGTAAGAGTACAGACCTATCCAGGCGATGGCCTTGTAGAAGCAGCTTTCAATGAGAGTGCCATGATTGCCGTACACCAGCAGTGATATTGCGCCTGGCGAACAGGACGTAAGCATATAGCTGAATGAGTGTCACTGGTTCTAAAGTTGAGCAACTGCCCGGCTTTTCTCGCGAGCGGCGTACGACGATGTCCCTCCAATCTCTTTCAGAATTATGTCTGTTACTTGTTGCCAGGTCAGTAATTTTTCGATCCGGCTCGGCTCCAGGGTCTGCGTAAAGATCTTCCGTAGAGCCGCATCAAAGCTGTCCGGATCATTCGGATCGAAGACATTTCCCGGTGGAATAATTTCGGATGCACAGCCGGCATACCTGGAACAGAGGACGGGGGTACCCGTCCAGACCGCCTCGTTCGCTACCAGGCCCCAGACGTCTTCAAGCGTTGGGAAGATAAAGACGTCGGCCGCCCTGTAGAGTTCATTCAGTGTATCCTGCGACTGATTTCCCAGTAGCTGGAAGGAGGGGATCTGCACAGCCTCCGCTTGCGCTCTGAGCTTTTCCTTATCGGGACCATTGCCGACGAGTGCCAGGGTGAACTCGAAACCCTCTTGCACCAAGCGTCCACACGCATCGATCAATCTATCCAGTCCTTTGCGTGCGACCAGCTGCCCGACAGTTAACAGCACTGGCCGCGGGTCTCCGACAAACCATGAGCGTCCGGATGCCGGTTCTTTTAGAAAGTTCTCGTGCGGCACACAATTCTGTATCTGCAGGATCCGGCTCCGCGGGACGCCGATAAACTCAAGGTACTCGGTAGAAGTCTCGCCATAGCTGATCCAGTGCTTCATCATGCTGGCCATCAGCGAGCGGAGGCGCTTTTTCATCCCGGTGATATTGCGCTCGGAATGCATCGTACCTCCCCACCATACCCAGTGAGGCACACGCGCAACTCGTGCATAGACCATCGACAGGAGCGTACGCAGTCCGAGTTCGTTCGAGATGATGACATCCGGGCGAAAACGTGGAAGCTCCCAGATCAGTCCCAGGTTGACGTGAAAGTGCCTGGTATCGGTCACCCCGGCGACACCAGTCCGTTTCTTGAGCCGAATCTGCCACGTCCAGACTTTACGCGCTTGCAGGTGATCGGGAATCTTTAGCTCCCAGGAACGATTCGCCTCCGAACCGCCGTGCAACAGTAGAGTCTCGTAGTGCTCTCCGAGCGCGGCATAAATCGGAAGCCGGTAAGGTGCGATCGTATTTACGGCAATGGCGAGTTTTCTCTTACGCATCTTGAGACATTTCTTGCGCCGTCCATCCTGCTGCCATCATGGCCCCTGCTTCTTTGAACCAGTTTAAGAATCGGTATCAGGAGAACCGGCGAGTCGCGCGATGTCCTGCGGCGTGTACGTCTTTTTGATCTGTTCGTCATTTCTTCCCAGCCAGATATTGGTCTGGAACAGACCACTCGTCTGAGTGCCGGGGATGACAGGAAAATCAACCTGCTTCCTGCTGATCTGCCGGATGCGAAGCCCGGCGCGCAAAGCGTTCGCATGCAGCCACACATCATCGGCCTGGGGACAGAGTGCAAGAAACGCATCCCCTGCCTGCTTCAACTTGGGCAGAAAAGCAGCGGGATAGATAGCGCCTGCAACTCCGGTAGCGAAGTGCCGGATACTCGGCTCTGTATTGTCGCAGTCGGTCCAGTCGAAATAGGATTTCACCGCGCCTGCTCCAAGATGAATCACACGCGCCTTGTAACAGTTCACCAGGCCGGGATCCTCTAAGCTCGCACTGGCCAGGCCAGCCAGCCACCATCTGCTGTAGAGCACATCATCATCCGCAGTCACCAGCGGTGTCTTGAACGTATCCACCGACTGGAGGTAAGGGAAGTATTTCGAGTGTGACCCGTACGTCTGCGTAAGACATACCTCCAGGCCTCTCGCTTCAAGCCTCTTGATGGAGTCTGGCCGCTTCTTGAAGGTCTCTTCATCCTGCAGCCAGAGGATCAGTCGCTCCGGCAGCAGCGTGCCCAGGCCGATCGACTCTATCGTCAGGTAAACCTCTGCGAGACGCGCGCCGAAAGTGGTGAGTGAAACGACCGGACCGCCCGCCCGGACGACAGGCTCGCGTGATTGTAGATTACGGCGGCGCAGACGCCTGATACTGAAACACCCCAGCTTCATATCCTGCCGGAGTAGAAGCAGCGACAGGTGCATCGTATCGCTGACTAAACCTTCGCTGTTCACCGTCATGAGCTGCGTATCTGTACCTTTCACATCGGGCGCTGCAAGGTTCGCTCGCTCCTCGTCGCAGGCGTAAAGGCGGAGCGATCCAGGTTAAAGGCCGAGCATTTACGAAGAAGTTGGTATGGACGATGCCTGAATATAGGATGCTTTTTGCGCGGGAACCATGGGCAGCCGTCGAGGGACGTAGGCCCTGGATGCCTGCTCCTCATATGTGAGCGAGAAAGCCATGCCGGCAAACAACATCCAGAGTATGCTTCCGCCGCCGAGAATGCCGCTTTCCGTGAACTGGTAAATCATCACGAACACCAGGTATGTCAGCGGCCAGCGCCGGTAATCCTCCGGACCCGCCATGAAATACCGATAGGCTCTTCTGAAAACCACGCCGTAGAGCAGGAAATAAGCGGCCAGGCCCACCCAGCCGAGACTCAGGGCGGTATCTATATACGCGTCGTGTGCGTGGGGAGCATCATCCCAGTTCACTGCTTCCCGGATGCGCCGCGCGGGTTGGGAATCGGGGCCCCAGAATGCCCCTGCACCATACCCCAGCATGGGTTTTTTCTGTATGTAGACATAGGACCATTCCCATAGATCCACTCGGCCAGTCATGTGCGGATCTTTATCCAGCATCGCCGTCACTTTAACGATGTTGGCACTTATGTAAGCGACCGCCACTGCAGACACCGCGGTGATCGCGAGAATGGCAACCAATCTTGGCTTGGGTCTCCATTTAAGAATGGACCACCCCGCGAGAACAGCGCAGAGAAGGACCGTGTAGCCGGCAAAGCTGACTGCCTTCGAGAGAATTGCTAGACCCAGTCCACTCAGGAAGATGAATGTGCGGAGTGGTACGGATTTGCGTGAAGACGCCAGCAGGGCGACTGTGCCCAGGCAGATCATCCTGCCGAAATTGTTTTTGAATTCGAAGACTCCATGCCAGGCAGTCGCAGACTCCGAAGGTTCCACGGGAACAACGCCGGGGAAGAAAACCTCGGCTATTATGCTGGCAAAGAGAACAAAAGCCATTGCTTTTGCCGCGAGTTCGAGCTGGCGCTTGATAGAGAAACGAAGACTGAAGTCGATCGCGAAGAATGTGGTGAGAACAAGTGTGACGGCGCCGTGCAGAGTCATGGACCGCTCAATAGACCAAAAATAGGAGGCGCAGACCAGGCCGACCATCAGAACCAGTGCCTTATTGGCGCGAAGCAGCTTGAATGCTTCCCGTCTCCTCTGCACCACCCGGAACAGCGAGATCGCGTAGACAGCAGCCCATGAAACCGTAAAGATGGGCGAAGAGGCCGCGCCGCCTGCGCTGGCCGACCCCCCCCTGATGAGGCTTCCGAACGCTTCTGAGCCAAGCACCATGGCGCCCATGTAGTAGCAGTCAATGCCAAGCCTTACGTATTTTGGCGGGATCGTCAATGTCAGAGAACTCCAGGTTGTTGCGGGTGACAAACTGCTTCGGAGGGGTTATCAATCCCGAAGCGTCAGACAACGTTGCACCGTATGGAAATAGAACTAGGCAACGGCCTTCAGTAGTTCTCGTTTCTTCTCACGAGCGACCATGATACTGACGGCTTTCCAGCTCACCAGGGCCAGACCACCATCCGTCAGCAGGCTAGATATGGTTGCGCCCTTCCATGAATAAAGAGGGATCAGCCACAGGTTCAGAGCCAGGTTCGCAGCGGCGGCGCCAAGTTCATAGGTAAAACGGGTGCGCTGAAAGCCTGCCCCGGCCAGTGCGTCGCCCGCACCCATGTGACAGGATCGGAGCACAGGAATGATGCACAGGTAGCGAAGTGCAAGCACACTGGGCGAAAACGCTTTACCGACGAAGATCGGGATGAGGGGTGCACACAGGAAAAGTGTGATGGAAATAGCCAGCGAAATCCAGAAAGTTTTCCCCAGAAGGCTCCGGGCGAACTTCCGCGTCGCCACTATCCCCAGGGCACCTTCCCGGCAGAAGGTTGGAAAGGCCGCATTGTAGATCGAACGAATGACCATGAAGCTGGTATCGATGGCCTTATACGCCATCGCGTAGATGGCATTCGCTACCGTCATGCCGTAGTGGCCAAGTAGTACTTTATCTATGTCGTTGAAGACTGATGAAGTAGTGGTCGAGGATGAAAAAAGAAGACCCTCCACCGTGTGCGTCCGGATCAGGGACGATGACCAATGCGGACGGCCGAAAACCGTCGTTATCAAGGTGATCGCCATCATCGATCCGACAGCCGAGACCGCCATTGAGGCCACCGCCCAGTTTGTCGCCGTGGCGTGGTGCCAATACCTGAGCATGCAACCCGCGGTTGCGAGCCGCAAAACATTCACGATCAGACTGCTTGCCGCGCTGAAGTGCATGCGCTCGAAGGTCTGGAAGACCCGCCCTGCATTGTTCGTAATTTGCAGAAAGAGGCAATCCCCGATCGCCAGGCAGACCACTGCCCGGGGATCCATACTTGGCAGGATCCAATGCGAGAGCAGGGTGATAGCTGTCACAATGACACATGCGCCAAGCAGCGTTGCGACGAGTACGTAGCCCCAGTAGACGCCAAACTTTGTCAGATCCGGACTGACATATCGTAGGAAAATGAAACCCGAACCCATTGAACTGTGCTGACTTACCAGCGCTATGAGTGCAGTTGCCCCCACCAGAAGACCATACTGATGTGTACCCAGCAGCCGGGCCAGAGCGATGAAATAGCAAGCCTGCACCACCACCGACATACCCTGCCCGGCCATAAGCCAGGAAGAGTTTCGTACAAGGGAGCTACTTGTTAGTCGCCTGAACAGACTCTTCAACACAATGTTAGCTATACCCTTTGGTTTTGTTGCCTGAGAATAGTTTCACGACGGCTTGACATCGTAAATATGTCTAATGCCGAATCAGGTTAGGTGGATTCAGCCACAGTCTTTTTGGTTGTCGTCGTGAATACAGGGCGCAGTGGTAAGAGTTCACAGTCATCCTTGAGCACCATGATATGCATGACTACGCGCAAGCCTTTGGCTGCGTCGTCGAGCGCGCGCCAATAGCTTGATGACTTATCACTATTTGAGAGCACTAGCCGACATTTAAGAGCACTAGCCGACGCGCTGGTTAAGAGGTTCAAAGTCGTCTTCCACGCTCTCCGCCTCGGCTATGTTGCCGAGCATCGTCGATACTTTTGACCTCGTGTGATCATCCATGATCGTATAAGTACGCGCTCCGCTCATCTGTAATCCAAGTAAGTAGAGAAACTTCGGATTGTTCTTGAGATAGCGTCCGGCCAGGCGCTTGGGGTCTCTCAACATGCGATAGCACCAGTGCATACCGATATTCTTAATCCATTCCGGACCATCCTTGGTATTGCCGCTATGGATATCGAACGCTGCGCCGACACCGACCATGAGTTTCACCGGCAGTTTTCCGCAGTATTGCGCCATGAAGCGTTCCTGTTTCGGCGTACTGATGCCGCACCAGAGGATGTCCGCCTGTGCCTCAATCAACTGGCGTTCGAGGTCTGCCTCTTCCTGCTTATTCAACGGCCGGAAGGGCGGCGTATATGTGCCGGTGATCTGGATACCCGGGAATTTCTTCATCAGAGAAGCTTTCAACTGCTCTGCTGTCCCCGGCTTTCCGCCATAGAGAAAATGCTTGTAGCCGCGTTCCACGGAAAGCTTGCACATCTCCGCCATGTACTCAGGCCCGGAGACACGTGTCATGTTTTCCTGTCCCTGCATATGACCGACCCAGACGGTTGGCATGCCATCCGGAGTGGATAGAAATGAGGAGTTCAGAATGGAACGAAGTCTCTCATCCTGCTGGGCTTCCATAATGCCATGAACCCCAGTGACACAGATGTACCCACACGAGTTCCCCTGGAGAAGCTTGTCAGAGTAGTAGATCGCCTGCGTCATGGATATTGCGCTGATTCCAACGCCTAGAATATTGGCGCGACCTTCTCCGGCTGAACTTATGATTCGGAATGATTTGCGGCGTTCACTAAGTTGTGGGTCCGGCATAAACACCTACCTCCATCTGAGTGCTGATCCAATCGTATGTCTTGCGCAAGCCTTCACGCAGCGTAGTCGACGGCTCCCAGCCTAAGTACTTCTGGATGAGCGTGTTATCACTATTGCGGCCGTTTACACCCTTGGGCGCACTCAGGTTGTAGTTTCTCTTAAGCTTGATTCCGGCAAAAGACTCGGCCACATCCACCAGCTGGTTAATCGTAACAATCTCGCTGCTTCCGAGGTTAATCGGCTCGTGAATAGCGCTTTCCATGATCATGCACGAACCCTTCGTGCAGTCATCGATATACATAAAGCTGCGCGTCTGGTTCCCATCGCCCCAGATCTCGATCTCGTGCTTGCCCGAGGTTTTTGCTTCCAGGACTTTGCGGCAGATCGCTGCCGGCGCTTTCTCACGACCACCCGTCCATGTACCAAGAGGACCATAAACATTGTGGTAGCGCGCTACACGGCATTGCAGGCCATAATCTTCCTCAAAATGGCGGCACATGCGCTCACTGAAGAGTTTTTCCCATCCATACCCGTCTTCCGCCAGTGCAGGGTAGGCATCTGCTTCCTTTAACGGCACTACGTTGGCGTCGCGTTGTTTATCTGCGTTATACACGCATGCTGATGAGGAGAAGAAGAACCGCGAGATGTCGGACTCCTTCGCAGCCATCAGTAGGTGCGTATTGATCAATACGCTGAGCATGCAGAGGGCTTTGTTATTTTCGATGAAACCCATTCCGCCCATATCGGCAGCCAGATTGAACACGACGGTTGCGCCATCCACTGCCTCTTCGCAGCTTTCTTTGTCCTTCAGATCAAGCTGTACGTTCCGGAGCCCTGAGAATACTTGGTACCACTCGTCGATAGGCTTGCAATCAACGGCACGGTGAACGGTGATTCCATTGTTGAGTAGGCTCTGCACTAAATGGCCCCCGATAAATCCACCTGCTCCGCAAACGAGTACCTTTTCACCCTTAAGTTTCAACTTTTGCCTCCTGATGATGAATCACGAATGACCTAAACCTCTTGACGAAAGTGTACAAAACAATTCTGCACACTCTTTGTCCAGTAAGACCGGGGTACCGAATTGCAGCGTCCCGGGCGACGATACGATTCACAGCCGGCACTATCCAGACACAAAGAAAAGCAAAACCTTTTGGATGCCGGAAACCAGCCATGCAGGGACTGCATGCCAGTTACGCCGGACCAGATCACAAGGGGATCGATGAGGATTTCGCAAATTGCTCGGTGGTATAAAGACACATACTGCTCTACGATCCGAAACATCAGATAGTCTCTCGATGCTGCCGATGGAAGGGCAGCATCTCCGGTCTGGGCTATTGGCGGAGGAGCAGCCAATGCACTGGCAATGAGCGGGCAGCCTGGGGAAACAGTAAGCTTTATAACTGTCTTGACTGCGTTGGTCCCATACCCGGTTCAATCAACTGTAGGATGCGCTTTACAGGAAGCTAACAAATCAGAATCTGGCTCGCTGGTAACCAGAGATGCAGCTAGGATTAACCAATTACAGTCTATTGTAAATAGCTTTCGGTATAGGATACGTCCGTTTGTTGAGAACTGCTGCTAAAACAGGGACATTGGCAGCACGCAGATCATTCGCAGCCTTTGCTGCCGACTCTTTACGCGTTAGATCCGCTTCAAGGACCAGGACTACGCCGTCTGCGACCTGACCGAGAAGCACTGCATCGGAATAGCTGCCGAGAGGCGGCGCATCGACGATCACATAATCGCACTCGGCGCGCAACTCCTGCAGCCGCTCGCCCAGCAATCCGCCGGTCAACAGTGCCGGGGAATCTGAAGTCAGTGTGCCGGAGCAGAGAAGAACCAGGTTATCCAGGCGGGTAGGTGTGGTGAACGACTGGATGGGATCAGCACTGACGAGGGAATTCGATAGCCCCAGCTGGCTTGACGCTCCGTACAGCGTGTTCAGGCTGGGGGAACGAAAATTCCCTTCTACCAGGCACACTGGTCTTCGCGAGTTCTTCGCCAGTGTCTCAGCGACAGCTGCGCAGATCTGCGTGCAGCCGCTGCCATGATCGACGCCGGCGAAAACAACGATGCGCGGCGATGCTTGCGTCTGCAGAAAAAAGATTTGTTGTACGAGACGGAAGGCCTCTTCGGACGCCCACCGTGTCCCCGGATTCCCTGTGGCTGCGGCGTTTCTCGCCTGAGGACGATGGTCGGGGACTATAACTCCTGGTTCTACAGAGGACGACCTCTCCCGCTCCATCTGTTCCATCAGTTCGAAATGTCTGCTCATAGGTAGCTCATCTCCTTATGCATCGGACAACAATCGCACGGCAACTCGTTCAAACTTTGTCATTCAACTCGGTGGCACAGCCGGCACGGTAATCCTCTGGCCAGGCATGATCCGGTTGGGATCAGGTATCCCGGGATTCAGTTCAATCATGCGGCGCAGCGTATCGGCTGCACATTTTCTAAATACTTCCTTGCAGATGCCGACCATCGTCTGGCCGCTGCGGGCCAGCACAAATTGCGTCTCCGCCGCCGGGGCAGTCTTCATCTGTGCGGCACTCATATTGCCTGTAGCGACGGACGGCGAAGCCGGGCTTATCCCGCTGGCTGGCGACGGCTCCGGAGCTACGTTTACTGCAGGTACGTTTCCTTGAGACTCGGCTCCTGGAGTCACGCTTGCCGGATGTCCGTTTTCTGACGTATCTGGCATACCCTGGCCAGCGACGGCTGCTCCACCGGGTTCCGCGCTGCCAGCCGCAGCTGGCAATCCAGGCTCAGTTGTCCCGCTCTGCATGTGAGCCGGATCCGTGGTTGCAGGGTCAGCGACCGGCCTTGCCGTGGAAGCGGCTGGAACAACAGGCGCTGCGGCATGCTGCTGAAATGTCGCATCTTCCGGCAATTGCCTGATGGCAGCAGGCCCGCGTCGTCCGCTGATACCACCTATTTCGATCCCGACAAGTAATGAAAGTGCGACACAAATAAGTCCGGCGATGCCAAGGGCCAGCACACTGAACCGGGAAGACCGCGCCGGCCGCTGTGACATGGATTCCTTCGATGCTTGCTCATGAAACGCTGTGGGCGTTGGAGGAGCGACATACTCCACTCTAACATCGCGATCTCTCAGCACCTCTTCGATAACATCTGCGTCAATGGAGCTTTTCTGTAGTGCATATCCCAGGGACAGGGCATTAAAACAGATGCTGTTAATGTTTCGGGGAATACCTTCACTCGCCCGGCTGATTGCCGCCAGGGCTCCCCGGCTGAAAAGTGTTTCGGGCAGATCGCAACCGGCAATGCGTAACCGGTGTTGTACGTACGCCGTTACCTCTGTCGCTTGCAGCGGATCGAGATGAGCGAAGATGGAAATGCGCTGGCGCAACTGCAGTAGTTCAGGAGATACCAGCTTTTCTGCCAGCTGCGGTTGACCGGCAAGAATGATCTGTAACAGCTTCTGGCCTGCTGTCTCGAAATTCGAGAGCATCCGCACAGCCTCAAGCACGACCGTATTGAGGTTTTGCGCTTCGTCGATCACGACCACCAGCCGCCGGCCGGTGGCCTGATGATTGACGAGAACTTCATTCAACCTTGACTGCATCTCCACCAGGTTTGCCGGAACGTCCCGTTCGCCCAGATCCATAAGCAACGAGTGCACCAGCTCATGGGGATTCGATATCGTCTGGAACAGGAACACTGATCGCGTTGAATCGGCTATCCGGCGCAGGGCCTCGAAAAGAAGAGTCGTCTTGCCCATACCGGGTTGAGCGATCAGTGAAACAAACCCAAGTCCCGACTCAAGCCCGTAGAGCAAAGAAGCCAGTGCTTCCCGGTGCGTGGATGTCGCGTAGAGGAAACGCGGGTCCGGTGTCACCCCGAACGGCTGCTCCTTTAACCCGAAGTGCCGGAGTACAGTCATTCGATGGTTTACGCAGTCTTCTTAGGTACGGTAATGACTACGGGGATGTTGAGAAACTCAATGACATCGGCTGAACTGTGCATGGAGGAATCTAGGAAATCCAGCGTGTAGCCAAGACCTATACTCAGGATCAATCCCAGGCCGAAGGACAGCACCAGGGCAAGCGGCCAGCTCACGACCGGCAGCACCGGGATACTAGGCGGGACCGCAATCACAACGTTTGCGATTCCCGTATTGTTCAAAGCGTCAGTAGTCCGCTCCTCTTCCCTTTTTGACTGGTAGAGCAGGTAGTTGGTTTCATCTGCCTTGGCTTCGCGCAGTAGATCATTCTGTGCGATAGCCTGCTTGTCCAGGCCAACCATCTGGGTCTGTATGCTCTGCACGGCTTTCTTCGTTGCAGCAAGGGTCGCGCGTTGAGCTTCAAGGTCGCCCCGCGTCTTCGCCAGGTCCTGGCGAAGGAACTCATACGTCGTGTCCCGGTCGGTCGACTGGGTGGAATATCGTTCCTTTTCGGCCTGGTCGATTGCCGCCTGGGTCTGGGCTATCTCCTGGTCGGCCTCTTTGACGAGAGGATAGTTCGGGTCGTACTTCAGTGCCAGTTGGGTCCGCTTGGTCTGCGCGGTGAGCAGACTGGCGTAAAGATTGCTCAGCAGTGTGTCTGCAGCAGCAGAGGTCTGCGTGGTTGTCTGGCGTTGCGGCGTATTCGCCATCTGCGTCTGGTCACTGGCGATGCGCTCTTCATCAGAGGCAATTGCTTCCTCCGCAATATGTTGCGCCCCGATCGAGTTCGCAACTTGCAGAGCCAGGTTGGTCCTTTGCACATCGGGCGCAGCAACTCCGCTCGTGGTGCCGAAGTTCCTCAACTTTGCTTCTGTGTCGGCCAGTTTCTTTTCATAGGCATCCGTCTGTTGCGAGAAGAACTCGTAGGAGCCGGTCGACCCGTGAACTTCATTGTGCTTTTCGGCGTACGCCTGACCCAGAGCGTGGAGTACACCATAACTCTGCTGCGGCCTGCCAGATGTGTATGTCACTTCAATCAGGTTGGTCTTCGTCGTCACCTCGGCCTTGATCTTCTTGGCCAGGCCTTTGACTGCACGCGCAATTCGATCTTCCCTGGTCTGGTGAGGGTGAAGAAGATCGCCAAGTGAGAACCCGGGAGCGGGTTTGTCCATTCCATTCGCAATGGCAACCTTCTCCAGCACGTCGCGGCTCGTCAGAAGTTCCATTTCAGAGTTGACTTCCTCCGGCATCACTGGCGCGTTCGCGGTAATCATTTGCGTCGTTGCCTGCGTGGAAACCAATGGATCCACGCGCTCGCGATTGACCAGGATCTCCATCTGCGACTTGTACGACGGCCCCATGAGCAACTGGCCTACGAACACAACTATAAAAATCGTAAGAAAGGTCGCGATGATCGTCTTCTTGCGTCGGAAAAGAGGTATCAGGAGTTCGCGAATGGAAAGCGACTCCGTGCTTTCGACATCGCGGTGTGTGGTGTTCAGGTCGCTCATTCTTCAATACCCTTCCTGTCGCAGATTGGCACGTTGTGTTCAACAATTCCAGTCTTCTGGGAAGAGACTGGCAGGAACCTGTGTTTGCCTACGGATTGTTAGTCACGGCCGTGTTCAGGCCATACGGCACATACTTGCGGAAATTCGTGATGTACTTCTCCGGCACGAAGACCATATCTCCAGGTTGCAGGTAGGCGTCTTCGTTCACGTTCTTACCCTGAAGAATATCCTTCATGTTGACCTTCTTTACTTCCCACCAATCCTTTGAGGTTCGGTGATAAAGCAGGATCTGTGTCTTCGCTGTTGGCATCAGGCCACCCGCGACGGCAAGCGCCTCGGCGATCGTAATGTCCTGCCGTAGCTCGTACTGACCCGGCTTTGTGACCTGCCCGGTCACCGTAAACAGCGGTTTCTGAAAGTCCTGGATATCAACGGTGACAATCGGATCATGGAGGACACCGGCATAGGCTTTTTTGATCTGCTCGACCAGCTCGGGAGCAGTGAAGCCCTTCGCATACATGGCGCCCACGTTCAGCAGGGTGATGTATCCGTCGGGTTGCACAGTCACAGTCTGATTCAGTTCCGGAGAAAGCGGAAACGTGAGCATCAATGCATCTTCCCGCTGAATGACATAGCGGGGATGACGCTCTTCAAGCGCAGGGCCGCTCGTCTGTGGCATGGACGTCTGTTGCATGGACGGCTGCGGCACCGGCGACTGCTGCGCCTGCAGCATCGCAGTCCCGCCTATGCCAGCCGCGCTCAGAACGAATAGCGAAAACTTCGATAAGAATGCAGTGCGCTTCATTAAATACTCCTTGAACTACTCCTTGCCAATCTTGATGAAATATTCCGGCAACCGCTCCTGCATCTGTGAACGCTTCCTGCTAAGCCACTTCTGCATGGAGCATCACTACATCGTGCGGCGAAACAGCAACTGCCAGCGATTGTTGAATCATGTCAACCGAGATCACGAGACGGGATGATGACTGTATTGAGACCAGTAAACCCTCCAGGCCCGTCAAGGCGCCTCGCACTACCCTCACCCGGTCACCCTCCTTCAGCAGAGGCAGAACCTCGCACTCAGCACCGCTGGTAAGAACCGCGCGCACTCCCTCGATTTCGTGTTCGGGAATAGCAAGAGGGCCGGCCTGGTTCCCTACGAAACCCACGACACCGGGAATCTTTAAAACGTCGAGCCGGTTTTCTCGTTGCAAATCCATGTGCACAAATACATATCCACTGAACAGGGGCGTGCTCACCATCTGCTTGCGGTCACTCCACTGCCGCGCTTCAGCTTTCAATGGCAGGAAATGTGTGACGCCGAGCAGATCGAGCGTTTTGGCGGCCATTTTCTCCTGGCGCGAACGCGTCCACAGGGCAAACCACTTGGCCTCCAACGGATGCATGCCTTGTTCCGGTTCCAACCCTTACCCCCATGAAAGGAGCCACCTGTACCGCCGCCCGTGGTGACAGCTGATACAGCTTCGCCCTCTGAGTCCCGTCCGATCGAAAATTGATCCGACGAGGCCCCAACTTCATCTGTCATCCTGCGCCTTGACCCTACTCGCTGACCGTCGGCAGATGTACCCTGCTTCAACTGTTCGAGTAGATATCGTCGATCAGAGGCAGCAATCCCTACTCTTTAATCCGTTCAATACATTGCTTCAGTAATTCGATGTGCTTTGCTCTCAAACTCCGCCTGAAAGTCGAAAGTACTTGATTTGCGCGCACAGGGCTTACATTGTCCCCTGATTACAACAGACGCGAGCCTGTTAAGTAACGCTGTTTGAGCAATCTGCAAACACCAAAGGCATCAGAGTTCGGACGAATGCTCACCCAGGTAACCTTACTCGCCGTATCAAGAGTCAGGCGATGATCCACCGCCATCTGGTCTGGAAAGAGAGTCAAAAGTGTAGTTTCCTGAGTGAAAACAAGTCTACGATCCAGGCCCTTCTCCGTTTACTTTACAGACGCTGCGCCCTCAGCTCCTTACACAAGAGCACTCCCGCGAAGGCATATGGGATCAGGGACGACATGCCACCAGAGCCTCATCCGCTGCCAGTCAATCAAGTGAAACTCGTTGACGAGAACACCTCTCTATCCTACCCGTCGGGCACTTCTTCGATCAAGAACCCAATCGTTTGATAATCGTGTAAGTAAGCTGCGTACTTACGGGTCAACGTTCTCTACTATCCGCCTGGTTTTCTCGTCAGTGACTTAGAGGCGAAGTACGCAATCTTCCCCACGCAGAGTAGAGATGAAAGTTTGCATTTGTGGTAATCTCAGCTAGACCGGGATGGCGCCTTGCTTACGAAGCACCCATTCAACAACCTCGTCCTAATGGCATTGGTTCTGCTTCCTGTGCCTGGCGCAGGTGAACTCCTGGTGACCTGTACGGATCACCAGGCGGGACTCGAAGCAAGTACGAGTACAAAGCGATGCCGGAAGGTACGAAGAAGCTGAGGTACAAGGCTTTCATTGTCGATCGCGACTCCATGGGCAGCGATCTGCTTGCAAGCGCTCTGGAATCGAGTGGTAAATGGTCCGCCAAGGCCATTGAGCCGTCTGGTCTGCTCTCGACCTCGGCAGCAGAGGACGCGGACCTTATAGTGATTGGTGCAGATTTAAGCAGCGAAGCCGAGAACGGATTTTCCCTGGCGCAGTCGGTCTCGCTGGTTTATGCCGAGCTTCCGATCGTGATACTGCTCAGCAAGTCCACTCCCGAAGCAGTCGCCCGCGCTTTCCGCTCAGGAGCTCGCGGTGTTTTCTCTCGGCAGCAGCCTGTACCCGAGTTCCTTGATTGTGTCGAGCACGTCAGGAAGGGCTTTATCTGGGCCGGCCGGGAAGAAACAGGTTCCCTGCTCAAAGTATTTCGGGGCACTTCTGCTCCCGTCCCGACGCTCGCATTCCATTCACCATTGCTGAGCACCCGTGAGTTACAGGTCGTCCAGCATGCATCGACCGGAAAAACGAACAAGGAAATTGCCAGGGAGCTTGGGCTTAGCGAGCATACTGTCAAAAATTACTTGTTTCGGGCGTTCGAAAAACTGGGTGTCAAAAACCGAGTAGAACTGCTCTTTAACCTCACGGTTCGTGAGCATAACTTCCGAACTCATGGCCAAAAGCCTTCCCAGTAGTCCTCACCTTAGTCAGGTAACTCGTTTGAACCGGCCGAGGTTTGCATTGGCCTTCTTTGGTCACTCGTCTTCGTTACTTTCCATGCGATGCCCGTCATATACTAACGCTGTAGGCTACCTGATCTGCGGTCGATGGTACGCACGAGGAATCAATGAATGCACTCGGCTTTGCCTTAGGTATTTTCCTGTTCCAGGTCAATTCCATGAACACTCTTGTGCCGGAGCCTGTCGTTCACCTTCAGCCGAATCGTCCATTCATTACAGCCGATTCCGGATCCAAGCTCGTAGAACTACTCAATGCCCCGGCAACTGTCGGCCTTCCAGGCGCTCCGCCTCCGGCGAATGCGCAGGGAGTTATTTGGCAGGTCGACGTAAAAAATCTTGGCCCGCGGACAGTGAGACTCACTGGAAACAGCAACTTCACTGTCTCTTTGCTGCCAGGTCAGACAGTCCACATCAAGTCGGACGGGACCAGGTATTCTCTGGTCCATTGACCTGGAGTTTGTCAGCATAGTGCTTAGACAAGCGGGGGAGTGACGACGGAATGAAAGGCAATTTCGTGGATATGGCCTCGAGACGCAGAGCTTACCTTGAACAGCCAGGCTGATCGGCTGACTCTACGGCCGACGTATCGCGCGGGATACAGGGATTCATGACAGAACTATATTCGCCACTGCCGCAACATGAGCTTTCTTCGACCGGGAACCAGGTCTATTCGTTACTGTTCCTGGATGATCAGCACAACAACAACCAGAACATGAGCGCCAAATCCGCGCTTGGCATTTATCTGGGCTGTGCATCGCTCACTGCCAGTTCGGCACTCAAAGCAGGGGTAGACTTCACTGTCCTGACAAATGACGCTCAGAAGCTTCTCGATGCCGTCCGTGAGGCTGCCCTCCCGCCGTTCAAGGTTCGCGAGATAGTCTTCACTCTCAATATTCCCAGGGGTATTCGCTACTATCAGGCGCATTACAAGATCAGTGTCATGAAGTCCTTCAGCACAGGCGCCTTTGGTCCCCATCCAACGCTGATCGACAGCGACATCTTTATCCGCCGGGATTTTACGAAAAAGTGTGCTCTCCATGAGCTTGTCGCCTATGA
The DNA here is from genome assembly GCA_963692885.1 of Acidobacteriaceae bacterium. Taxonomy (GTDB): domain Bacteria; phylum Acidobacteriota; class Terriglobia; order Terriglobales; family Acidobacteriaceae. The sequence goes on along the minus strand of OY843586.1, from coordinate 1,931,323 downwards.
CGTTTCACACAAGGCCTCGCACCTTGCTCATGACATGTCGATCATGATCGAGCCGGCACCCGGTCAGCGGCAATGGTGGGCAGGCGGCGAATTTATCTCCGGCACCCCACAGGCATTTGCTGCATTGTCACAGGCAATTGAAGAACTACTTCCCCGCTACGTGGCGAACGTCGGTTCGTTCATTCACGTGAGCGATGAAACACCTGTATCGGCCGCCCTGAACCAGCTGGCAAACAGCGGCTTCAAGATCGCCGACGCAGGAAGAGAACTGAACATCATCGGGCGGTGGCATTCCTCGCGGACCATAATCCCTCAGGAAAAGCTGAGTGAGCTATGGACGCGCGACATCGTTCACTTGCCGGCGGATAAGGCATTCCTCGCCTTACTCGCTCTCTCGAGTCCGACTCCCGAAGCTTTTATGCAGGCCTACGAGAAGTACGCCACCAGGAAACTCTTTACAAGATCGCTGCTTCATCCGCTCCTCAACGTAGTGAAAGGCCGGAAACACGTGCCGGTGTTGAAATAACCCTCTTCAACGACGCGCAGCAACCGGCATCAGCCAAATTTCATGTTTCATCCCGAGACGGTTGACGCCAGCAGAAAAAAGCTCTCCTGCGGGAATCAGGAGAGCTATTTCTGTCACATGCCTCGGATAATCAACGATGAGCCAAGAGCGAGTCACTTGAAACTACATAGTCAAGGTGAGGAGAACGCTCTTAGTTGTAGTAACCGTGGGCTTCCTGGCCATCCGCCCGCATCAGGCTCCAGGTACGCCAGGTGTACCAGAACCAGTGATTCGCGCCGCTGTCGCTCAGGACGTAATGGTTGTAGTCGAATCTGTTTCCGATTGCCTGGTTCGCATCACCATCATTCTGAAAGCCGGATTGACCCGTCGTTCCAAGATAGGTGATGGTGTTGTTATGCACATAACAATTAGCTGAAACCCACGGCCCCAGTGTCCCGGTTCCCCGGGTCTGATTGTAGACTGCAATGCCATTGCCGCCCGTGGCTGCAGTCTCGACAACATTGTTATAAATCTCGACATTCGACGAGCTCATGACGCGTATCTGGGCATTGCCAAGCCAGGTTGTCGGGGACGGTGCGTTGCCTTTAACAATGTTATTGCGAATGACAGCCGAATAACTCACTTCATGCTGAATGCCGACACCGGCGTTGTTGACCACTGTATTGGATACATAGGTCGTGCCAACATTATTTGTATCTGTCCACAAACCCTTGCCATTGTTGTCATGCACATAATTGGACTGAACCATAATATTTGTCGTCGCCCAGAACTTGCTCCCGCCGGACTCCCAGGTGCCGGAGAAGCCTGCATAGTTGTTCCAGGAGATCTCATTACCCCTGACGACCGGGCTCAGGCCCTGAATATCAATGCCGATCTGACCATTATGGTGAATATAGGAATTGATAAGTTGCGAACCGGACCCGAGAAAGATGCCCCCGCCGTGGTTGTAGCGGACTTCAACGCCATTCACCAGCCAGCCGGCACCCGACAGGCTGCCACCGATCGCACCGCCATGCGCCGGCGTAGCATACTTCTCTACCGTGATGTCTGTGATCTGTACGCCCGGCACATTCCCGGAGAAGGCGTATTTCTGCATGCCGAGTTCTACGACATGTCCTGAAGGATCGCTCGAGAGATAAAGTTTGCCGGCACCGCGGTCAAAGTACCAGAATCCTTCCGACAAGCCTGATATCGAGGCCTGCGGGGTCTGCAAAGTAGAGTCGATAAAGAGGTCCTGGCTATAACCGCAGAGGGGATGAAGATTGTCACACTCACCACTCTGGGTTGAGTCTGCTGTAGCGCTCGCCACCCACATCCCGGTTGCCGGATCCTTTCCAAAGGACATCACCTGGGATCCATTCAAAACAACCGCACCTTCGCCCGCAAAGTGGTCGTTGGCCTTCGGGATAATGGTCTGTCCGCGATAAGTGCCGGCCTGCAGGTTGAAGTATGTGCCCGCAGGCGCGGCTGTGACTGCGGCCTGAATATTTGCACCTGGCGCGAGCGTGAGTGTTTCGGCAGTTATTGCATGAAGGGGCGCGATTGCGCTGATGACGAAAAGCGGCAAGGTCGAGCGCTTGGCGCGGGAAAAAATCATAGAAGTCAGCTTGTTCATAAATTCCTCTCGTCGTGACACTCAGTTTTCGTGGTCAACACTGCAGGTCGATCGGGTCGCACACGCCCTAACGCGCGAGCGGAACACCGTTCCAGACTTTGACAGTGCTGGTGTCAGAGATATAGAGAAGATCGATCCCGTCGACCTTGCCCCCCCTGGCAAACGAGTAGCGGAGAGTACGAGTATTGGTCGAAACCGGCGCGAGCACCAGGCAGCTCCCCTGCGTCGCTACCAGGCCGAACAGCTTGACGGAATCGGCGATCGTTTCGTTCGGCTGTTGCTCGACTGCCACCTTGGTGCAGCCAAACTGCTTTGCGGCTGCGGTCGCGCCTGCCAGCCATTGCTCATGCATGGTTGCCACGTCTGCCGTCTCAGCAGCCTGATAGGCATGTACGTGGACATCCGGCAGGATTGCCGAGTGAGCGAGTGAAGAGCTGCCGGCTGCTATCGAAAGAGAGAGCACCGGGAGAATTTTCCTGATCCATCGAAGTGTCATCGTTTTCCTCATCTGGAGCGAATGTTCCGCGAATAGTTTGCAATCACTATCAGGGCCTAACTTGAGTACACGTCTGCTGATTCCTCAGCGGGAAATCTCTCGTACTTTCAAGACCAGTTGGCAGAGTGCTTCAGTCGGTACCGGATGAGCTCTAAGTCAAGAGCGATTTGCTTCGGATCAATGGATCAGACTGAGAGCTTCTGATTTGCCTGATCGAGATCGCTTCAGGTGTGACGCTTGGTCGTCGAGCAACAACTAATGAGGTTATAAAGAGGTTCCCAGGCCATCACCATACCCCGGAGGTTGTAAAGCGAAATTCCTGAGCCGTAACAAACATTTTCAAGGCGCGCCACTTACAGGGTTAATCGGCTGCAACATCGATAACTTAAATCATTCAGCTATATTTTCAAGTAAGAAAGTCTGATGAAAACAAACACGGCAATTCTTTCATTCTTATCTGGGCTGAATGTAAAAAGTGCACTGTCGCTGAATTAGAGCGATACCACTTACATCATGGCTGCCTGCGCTCTGTACGAGAAACCAGCATGCATCCAGCTCCCGACGCTCTAAACACGGCCTCACGTCAGCGGACATTCCCGCTCGTCGCTAAGTTATGCTACTTAGCAGGTTACGAAGAAAGCCGATTCCTTTAGAAGCAGTCTTACCCTGGTTAAGTACAGAACGGAAGCTTAGCTTGAGGTTCTTAGCTAGGAAGGGTTACATGTAGCTATCTTAGTTAGATCTATCCGGGAACTAGCTTAAAGGCTGGCGAGACCTGTTTGCCGAGCTAGGAGCTATAGAGTATTGACTACCAGTCGCGCAGCTTGCACTCGGGCAGATGACTTAGCGATCGGACTTCGGAGTTCTGGAACTCTGCCTGGACAGCCACTTTATGGCTGGCGTAATTCGTCCTTGGTAATAGTGTTCAGAATCGCCGGTGATCGACGTACGAACTTCCGGCTCTTGCGACCTGTACTCCAGGGCGCGATATGCAATCCGCCCAACGGTAGAAGCTAGCTCAGCAAGCTAGACCATCAACAGCAGACGCAGTGATACCTTCCAGTTCGAGAAGCTACTCGAACCGTCACACCTTCGCATCCGCTTACGTCGTCCAGGAACGCATCTGTCTCTTTCGCAGACCCTCGTACTTGAAGGATTACTGCAATACCAACACTTCAGAAAGGCGAATCAGTGCGCAAAGCCAAAGCGCTCCCGTGAGCATGGAAGCGCTTCCAGATGGTTATCGGCGGCAATTACTAAAGCATTAACGCTGAGAAAGGATCAGTTACTCACCGATGCCGTCTGCTCGACTACGATGGTGTCGCTTCGCACAAAGGCGCGCACCTCAGTTCCCTGGGGAATCACTTCATCCCGGCGATGCACTGCCAGAAAATGCGGAGTTACAGGCGGAGGCACCAGGCTTGCCGTGATGACATCGTCTCGCGTGCCCTGGCCTTCGTCCTGTATGTCCGGGGAGATACTGAGCGGCACTACCTGGCCCCCCGGCAATCGCACTGCATCAATATTCACGCTGACGCGTCCGGCGTGACCCAGCAGCTTTTGACGCGAGGCCTGTGTGACTGTTCCCAGGGCAAGCGAACCCGCTGGAATCAACACCCTGCTCCCTGTCTGCACATCCCGTGCTACTTCAAACGCTACCCGCTGACCCATCCTGGAATGCTCACTATCGACTGTCTGATCCAGGAGCAGCATGACCGGGGTTCCCTGCAGCAGCATCGGGTAGTCCCGCGTCTGCACCTTGGCGACCGGATGCGTCGTCTGCCCATGGGCAAAAGGAACGGCTAGGAAAGCGAGGGAAGCACACAGAACAACCGGGCAGGAAGCACGCATCGCACACTCCATAGAAGCACAGGCTGAGTAAATACAAGCAGCAGTCTCTGCGTCGCCGGCGCGCTCGACAATCACACGGACGGGTCAAAATGCCACTGCCGGCTCGCCTCGCAACATTCCTACCCGGTTGTTACTTTGGCCCTGGCAGCATGGTCACTGGCTGGCGGCAGTCAAATGCTTTTGTGCTATTACCCGTGGACCGGCACTCCCACCTGCGTCATCTGCTTCAAAGACGACGCAGCGTTTACCTTCGCCACAGTGCTCGTGAGGAGTACACGAGCGAACGAGGTAAGTCGATGGTCATCCCTGCCAAAGTTTCCTGCGCGTCCTGTGGTCATGAAGGTTACGAGATCGAATTTCTGCGCTGCATCCAGTGCCTCGAACGGTTCTGCCTGTCCCCGCTCGAGCCATGCGTGCGTGGCTGCCAATGCACCAGTCCGCGGCCCCGGCTGGCATCGGCACCGTCGCGACCGCTCTACTTTCAACAGGAACTGCGCCAGAACAGTGTCCCCTCTAACCTGCTGTAAACCGCGTCGGCCTTTTCCAGCTGGTTTGTCTTTAATCGTACAAAGCACGGCCGGTAGGAGTAGTGTTGTGTCATGCCGGGTAGAAACCTGGTCCTAGTCTCAGTCGGTTCCGACCGCCGATTGTCCTTTGCGCATCGCCCCAAGGACAAATATGACGCCCGATCCGACCAATCTTCTCCTTGAAGCCCTTCCGCCAGAGACGCTGGCTCACATGCTCGCCGTGACGGAGACAGTGCTTCTTCCCGTGCGCAGTCTACTCTATGAGCCCGATGTGCGGCCCAGGTACGCGTACTTCCTCACAGATGGCATCGCCTCAATCGTTCTGAATACGGCTCGCGGTCAGATTGCGGAGATCGGCATTATCGGCAGAGAGGGTCTTGTGGGCGCCATCCACCTGCTCGGCACGCATCCGCTGCAGACTCAGTGCTTCATGCAGATTGCCGGAAGTGCACGCCGCCTGCCCATGGTTGAACTGGAAGAGATCTTCAAGTCGTCAGTCCCTATGCATACCGGCGTCCTCGAATTTGTGCAGACTGTGGCCATCCTCACAGGCCAGCTGGCCGCCTGCAATGCACTGCATACCATCGAACAACGGCTCGCGCGCTGGCTGCTGGTGGTGCAGGACAGGATGCAGAGCGACGGCTACGCACTGACTCACGAGTTCCTGGCGGAGATGCTCGTAGTGCAGCGTCCCACGCTCTCCATCGTCGCGGCAGCCCTCCAGCGCGAGGGCATTATCCACTATCGTCACGGCTTTCTTAATATCCTCAAGCGGGATCGTCTCGAAGCGATCACCTGTGACTGCTACGCCATTGCGCAGAATGTATTTAACACCATGTATCTGCCAGCTCTGCCTGCCAGCCCGCATATTCATCCGGCATAATGGCACCGCATAAGGCCGGGAGGCGGCGCGTCCTGAACCGGTTCATCATCGTCCGTTAGCATTGAGATTGTGATGAACGTGAGATCAGGAACCGACCAACCCTTCCTTCTGCCTGCCGGCAACTTCAGACGCCGGCGATCGCCTCTGGCAGTCCGGGCTACGCTGCGCCATGCCCTTACCGGCGGACTTCTACTGGCGACACCATGGCTCTTTGCACAATCGAATGCTACGGCTGCGCCTGCGCCATCGCCGGCAGGGACTACCGAACAAGCGGCTAAGGTCGGGGCTGCCCCGCCGCAGACCGCAGGTCTCACAGCAGCCGACACCGCCGGCGTTGAAGCTGGTTCATTGATCATGCTTCCCTTCTTTGTACTGGCAAAGAATGAGCAGCCGGTGCCGAATCTTCCGCCGGACGGCGTGACAGTGCAGCAGGACGGTCATCCCGAAACCATTCAGAAACTACTGCATGCAGGGGATCAGCCGCTGGTCCTTAGCCTGCTGGTGGACACGCGCGCCAACGATAACGGCATCCTCGAAAAAGGGCGCACGCCCCTTGAGAAATTCACTGAAACGGCAATGACGCGTCCTGCGGACCGGGCTGCCGTAATCGATTTCAATGACGATGCGGGCCTGGACCTGGCCCTTACTACATCGAGAGAAAAGCTGCACGCCTCGCTTGAGAAACTTCATGCGAAGGCCTCATCCGGAAGCGCCTCGAACAATGGTGATGACCGGAATGTGAATGGGAATGTTCTGTTTGACGCAATGTTTCTCGCATCCGATGAGGTCATCAAAGATCAACCAGGTAGGAAGGTCGTGATTGTGCTGACGGATGGTGTCGACCGCGGCAGCAAGGAATCGATCCTCAGTGCCATCGAAGCAGCGCAGCGCGCTCACGCCATCGTTTACACCATTGGCTTTCCTGCCAAAGAGCTTAAAGGCGACAATCAGGACCAGAATCGCCAGCAGCAGGGCCAGCGCCAGGGTGGCGGGTATCCCGGCGGCGTCGGTTTCCCGGGAGGAGGCGGCGGCTACCCCGGCGGTGGCGGTGGTTATCCTGGTGGCGGCGGTTATCCGGGCGGCGGTCGGCGCAATGGAGGCGGTCAACAGGCGCCCTCCCCCCAGCGGAAAGACGCGAAGAAAGTTCTGCTGCAGATTTCCGCGGAGAGCGGTGGCCACTATTACGAGATCTCGCCAAAATTGTCCATAGAGCAGGCGCTTGCCAGTATCAATGAACAACTCAAGAATGAGTACATGCTCATCTATGCGCCGCCCAGTCGCGAAGACCGCGAGGAAGGCTTTCACCATCTGAACTGGGCGACGAAAGACAAGAGTCAGTTGCTGCAGGCGGAAAGCGGCTTTTATATCAGCCGCTGACCGATGGATCAGGCCTCGCTTTCGACCTTCTGCTCCTGGTAATGCTCAATATGCTTGTATATGCCATCCGGAAACTTGAGGTTGCGATACACATTTCCGCAATCCGGATCTTCCGGATGCGGCAGGATGGGGAACTCCTGCTGTGCCTGCCACTCCAGGATCCGCTCACGTCGCGGTGGATTGTAGTCGCGTCCTTCCACCTGCCGGAGCATGGCGACTGCCTTTTCCTCTGAGAAATCGCGGTCTTGCGTGAGTTTGGCGATCAACTCTTCGTCGCTCATAAAGTGGCGTGCGACCATGGCGAACACCAGCCGCCCATAGTGTCCAATGTCTTTGCCCTCTTCAAGGGATTGCAGCAGGTGGGCCATCATCGAATCTTTCTGTAGTTCGTCCATTTAGTTTCACCCCGGGTATTTCGTTTTTTCTTCGCTCCTGAGATTAGAGGCAGATGAATCCCTTCGTGTTGTCCGGAAAGTTGGCTGCCTGCCCTTGGTCGGAGCCTTTGACTCCCGTACTATCAAACACGTGAAACTTCGCGCATCCATCTCACTCTTCGCCCTTACTGCGGTAGCTTCTGCCGTCGCCCAAACTGCCGCGCCCACCACGCCGGCTCACGCTCATCACACAGCCAGCGCGGTCTCTTCGACACTGCCGAAAAACATTCCACCGGCGCGCGGCGTGGTCAAGACCGCATATTCACTCAAGTATGTGGACACGAAGCTCGGCACAGGCGAACTCGCCACGACGCCCAAGTTCTACACCGTGAACTACACCGGCTGGCTGGCGGCTGACGGCAAAAAGTTCGATGCCTCGGCAGACCACGGCGGCCCAGCGACCTTCCCTGTAGGCGCGCACCGTATCATTCCCGGCTGGGATACCGGCTTTGTGGGTATGAAAGTCGGTGGTAAACGCCGGCTCTTCATTCCCTGGCAGCTGGCCTATGGCGAAGCCGGTCATCCGCCTGTGATACCAGCAAAAGCCGACCTGATCTTCGACGTTGAATTACTATCCATCTCGGACAAGCCACCGGCGCCACCCAAACCACCCACTCCTTTTGCCGGGCAGCCTGGATCAGGAGCAGGAACAGCGCCGGGCGCCGCAACACCACCGCCGGCGTCGGGTACAACACCACCACCGGCATCAGGTACAACACCGCCTGCTGGCAGCACCCCTCCGGCAGGAACCCCGCCACCAGCAGCGACTCCACCCGCAACGCCCCCGCCAGCGTCAGCTACACCGCCGCCGGCAACGCCACAGAAGTAGATCCTGGCCTGCAATCAGAAAAGGAGGAGCCTCGGCTCCTCCTTGCTATTGCTCGTTATCTATAACCTGCTCATCTCGACCAGACCCGCATCACGTCTTGTCATCTCGACCGAAGCGAAGAGTAGTGCATCTCGCCAGCCCGGCCACCCACATCGACCAATCTTTACCGGCGCAACGCGCGTCCCGCCGTACGCGCAGTACTGCAGTACTTACGGCAGTGGCTACTTCTGGTGGCCTAGCTGGAGGCGGATGCCCACGCGAAAGGTAAATGGCAGTGAGGGATAGCCGATCGGCCCGATATGCTGATCGCTTACCAGGTTATTCAACTGGGCATAGAGCGCAAGATCCTTGTAGGCCTGGTAGCTGCCGCCGACATCAATCTTCGCGTAGGCTGCGTCCAGGTTGCGATTCGGCAACAGCAGCGTGTTGCCAAGATTGAAGTCTGAACCGGCCAGGAAAGTCGAGTCATCACTGCGATGCGCAAACGATCCCTGGACGGTTGCAAACAGTTTGCTGCCGGTATAGTTCATGCCAAGGAAGCCAACATGCGGCGGCTGCCGGAAAGGCCGTGCGCCGGCCAGTGGTGAGCTTGCGCCGATATTGATATACGGGAACAGCGGGTTCACGCTCGGTCCGGCCGCGCTTGAAGAGAAAGATTTCTGCACCAGCGCATCGTTGTAGGTATATCCCCCGCGAATGAAGATGCGGGTGGCCACCTGCGACTGCATGACTGCTTCGATCCCCTGTGTCCGGTAGGCGAGCGAATTCAGGTCAGCGCCGCCGAGGATATTGCTGACCACATCGACCACTGGCTGCGGTACGCCAAGCTGGAGCAACTGCTGAGGATATACAAACTCGATCTGGTTCCCCAGTTGATTGTGGAAGTAGTTCACATTCAGCAGCAGGCGCTGACTGAAAAAGCTCTGCTCGACGCCGCCATCGTAGCTGCGGTTGGTTTCTCCGCCGATAGGCCGGATGCCATACTTCTCCGCAATCGACGCCTGGCCGTTCTGCGTGAGCACATCATAGAGCGAATCCACCTGCGATAAGATGTCAGGCTCCTGGACGCCCTTCGAAAAGCTCGCGCTGATCTTCGTGCCACGCGCCAGTCCACTGCCCGGCCGCACAGGATAGTACGTGATGCCCAGCCGAGGTTCGCCAACTGTTCCGAAAAGCTGGTTCTTTTCAACTCCGCCGCCGATGGAGTAATCCACGCGGTTCTTGAAAAGATTACCCTGCAGTTCACCGAGGTAGTCGTAGTTCGCCCGCTCCAGCGACAACGACTCGCCGTACACGGGGTCATGGAAGCCTCCGCGCTCGTCCTCATAACGAAAGCCAAGCACCCAGGACAGATGCGGATTCAGTGTGTAGCTGCTCTGCGCATAAAGCTGGTCGCGGTTGCTGGCTGAATCAGTGCCGTTGGGATACACACCACCATTCACCGGCCCGTAGTTCAGCAGCGCCTGCCCGGCCACACTGTACCCATTGGCACCGCGGATCCTTACCAGGTTGCCGTAGTAGTTCCCGTCGCCAGCGAAGCCCCCGCCCAGCAGCAGCCCCGCTGGGTACCATTGCTTCGCCTGCTCCCGCTTGCGCGTCATGCCGTACTGCACCGAGTTGTGCCAGCTCTGGCTGGTCTGCTGATCAATCAGGCCGGTGAAGTAGATGTCCTGATCGCCCTGCCTGCCATCATTCGTAAGCCCGAAAAGGTTGTAGGCACCCGGCAGCCCGACTGACGAATCGCTGTTGCGGCCGGTCACCCGAATACTCGTTGCACCCGTCAGCGCATAGCCGACATTCAGCACTTCGCTGATGTTCTTGTACTCATCCTGGGGAAGCGCGTTCGACGATTCGAAGATCGCGCCGCCGCCGTAGTAGTCCAGCCGGCTCTTCGTCCCGCCGATCTGCGCCTCGTTCCGCCAGGTATGAAAGTTACCGGCATCGCCTTCGTAGAAAAGCGAAGGGAACGACGTCGATCCCTGAGGTGTCTTCAGACTCACCACGCCGGTCGCAGCATCCGATCCGTACAGCACGGTATTCGGACCGCGATATACCTCGAACTCCGATGTCCCCAAGGTCAGAAAATTCGAGTAGTCGAACGTCCCGCCAATGTCCTCGATCGGGGTCCCGTCGAGCACTACACGGTTCGAGGTCGAGCTGCCGCCACGCACAAACAGCGACGTGATGCCGCCGTACATACCCTCCTGCACCACGAAAACACCGGGCGACTGCCGCAGCGCGTCCACCAGGAATGCCTGGTTGCGGAACTCCGGCCGCTGGATCACGCTCACCGCGGTGCTCAACTGCGCCTGCGCGGTTGGCAGCCCATCCGCCGTCACCACCACCTGCTGATGCACTGCCGCCGGCTCAAGCACGACATCCTGCGCGTGGGCGCTTAGGGCGCTTGCATAGAAACTCTGCGTCGTAATTTGCTTGAATGTGCTGCTGGCCACTACGACGTAGAAGCGGCCCGAAGCATTGTTGCGGATCTGGTAGCTGCCGTCCGACTGCGAGGTCGTCGTACCAACAATTCTTCCCTTGGAGATGAGAGTGACCGTGGCGAAGGACACAGCCCTGCCCAGGGGATCAGTCACCCTGCCCTGGATCACGGCGGCCTGACCAGCAGCAGCGAATGCGGCCACGCTCAAAAGCAGGCCGCATTTGAAGGACCGGCGGCTCATCATTTTCCTGCCGGCCATGGCAAGCACTTCCTACTGCGCAGCAGCATGAGTGCAGAACGTGGAGGTGTCGCTGGCGATGCACGGTACGCCGAAGCCGCTCGAGTTGCTGTTCACAATCGAATTAACGGTCGCAGTCGAAGAGACATTCTGCGTCGAGCTGTAAACAGAGACTGCATTTGCCGGCAGCAGGATGGAGGCCGCCACCGTATCCGTCTCTGTGTTGATTGCCACCAGTGCATTCGAGTCAGGCGAGGACACGTACACCTTGCCGGCCGGCGTACTGTAGACCGAGGCAATCGACTTTGGCCTGAACAGACCCAGCGGATTGCTCGCTGTCGGCGTAACGCCAGGCAGCGGGATGGTCTTCGAAACAGTGAACGTGCTCAGGTTGACCACCGATACAGTTCCATCCAGCTGGTTGGCCACGTAAGCCTTGGTGCCATCACGCAGAATGGTCAGCGCGACCGGCCCCTTGCCCACGGTAATTGGTGGCGCCGCCGGCCCGAAGTTGGGACCGTCATTGCCATAGATGTCAGTCGGCACATTGATGACGCTGACCGTATTCGAATCGTAATTAGCCGTCATGAGCAGCGATGAAGGCGTGTACAGGTCTGCATACACCGGACCCGCACCGACCGGGATGGTTGACAGGCCGGTGGCAGGGATCACATCCGGCAGGTTGCTCTGGGCATTGATGACGGAGATACTGCCGGTCGAGCCCGTTCCTGTTCCGCCATTGCCGCCGCGGTTGAGGATGAAGGCACGCTGGAAATCCGCCGACTCAATGCCATAGACCGGGCAGATGCCAACGGGAATCTGCTTGGAATTGGTGTTCGTCGTTACTTCAATAGAATCCGCTTCGCCATGCGTGGTCACCGAGGTAGGCGTATTGCAGGCATCAGCAGTAGCCAGGGGGCCACCGCCCGCCAGGGTATTTCCCTGGCTGATGGAGTAGATTCGGGGTCCGCCGGAGGTTCCGGCAAAGTTCACCGGGTTCGGCGCAACTTCAATCTCCTGCTGCAGCGAGGGCGTACCGCTGGTAGAGGTCAGCTGCGCCACATAACCTGCACCGGCGACCGGCTTGTTCGATGCCAGGGCAGTCGAAAGCAGGGTGGTGGGATCGATGTAAGGCTCGATCAGGTAGAGCGAGGTTGTGGTCGAGATAGCATTGAACGGATAGGCCAGTGGCGGGATAGTCGAACTGCTCACGTCCTGTGTCCGCAGACCGCCGCCCGTACTTGTTCCCACCGAGATCGCATAGGAATCGAGTGTAAAGGCGCCCTGGGCGCCGGATGCGACACTGGTAGTCGTCGAGTTGCCGTTCAGGTTATAGGCAGCTGTGCCGCCCGAATTGAGCGTGAACCCGAATGGCCCATTGCTCAGCGTGGCCTGCGCGACCACTGTGTCGCCAAAGGCGTCAAGGATCGTCACCAGGCCTGCTGACGTCGGACTGGGCGAAGAGATCGCTATAAAGTAGGCAGTCGGCTGCGAGGCGGGACCGGTAGGGGTAAGAGGTGTAACAACCGGGCGATACTGCGCTCCGCAGCCTGCTACCAGAAGAAGCAGCGTTCCAGCTGCCTGCCACGGGCACTTGGCCCTTGTGATACTCCGCACGCTTAAATACCTCACAGCACCATTCAGAAGTCTTGGTTTCACAGACTTGGTTTTGCTACCTGTTTAGAAGACGATTGTACCCCAGCGAAGGCTGCGAAAGTTACCCGCGCAGCAGTCTGAACAAGGGTCAGAGCCCGAGCCGCCAAAGCGAGTAGCTCATCAGCTCGTGGGCGATACGCCGCACGCGGTCGCGCCGCCGGATAGGCCGCCCGTAGTCGCGCGGCGATGTGAATACCTGCAGCCCATAGTGCTGGCACAACGCGCGGATACGGAAAAGATGAGTCGCGTCCGATACCGCGATCACCCGTGTCAGCTGGTTTGCCTGCGCAATCACGGCAAGCTGCTCGGCTGAAGCCTTGGTGTTGTTGCTGCGTGTTTCAGCGATAATCCGGCCCTCGGGCACACCATGGGCCACCAGGTAGTCGCGCCCGACGCTCCCTTCCGAATGATATGCATCGCCTTGTCCGCCGAGCGTGATGATCATTGGCGCCAGTCCCCGCCGGTAAAGCGCCAGGCCATGATCGAGTCGTGCGCGCAACACGGGCGAAGGATGGCCGTCATATTCAGCAGCACCGAAGACGGCGATCGCATCCGCCGGCTGCGCGCCATCATGGGTCGCATAGTAACGTATCTGGCGAAACACCCAGGCGAACCATGCGCCGATGACGACGACGAAAAGGAGTACGAGGGTAGCCAGTATGCGCCGGGCCCACGAAGGCCGTTCGATTGCGCCACGGACAGCAGATGACTCCAGAACCTCGCCTGGAAATCCGACAGGCACTCTATCCGCGGCTGAACGGCTGCCTGCTCTGCTGCCGTATGCGTCACGCTCGAGTCTGTTTCCCGGCGCGTTCATCGTCAGGCCTGCAGTGCCAGCGCAATCTCGTGAGTCGGGATGGAACCCTCACGCAGAATCTGCCAGGAGCCGTCCCCGGCACTCATATCCACAATGGTCGTAGGGCTGCCATGCGAAGTCGGTCCGCCATCCACAATCAGCGGAATACGATCGCCGATCTGGTCGCGGACGCAAGCCGCATAGGTACACTCCGGCGCATTCTGCAGGTTGGCCGAGGTCGCGGTGATCGGCAGCCCGAAAGCTTCAACGACTGCGCGCGCAATCGCACAGTCCGGAACACGCAGCGCCACGTTACCGGTATTCGCCGTCGAACGCAGCGGCAGCTTGGTGCCGGCCTTGACGATGATGGTTAACGGGCCTGGCCAGAAGCGCTCCGCCAGCTTGTCGAAATTGGCGTCGGTGTCGCGCGCTAGCTGGTAGGCCTGCGACACTGAACTGATCAGCAGGGACAGCGGTTTATGCTTCAGTCGCGACTTGATGCTGTAAATAGTCTTCACCGCTCCCAGGTTTACCGGGTCGACCGCCAGGCCGTAAAAGGTGTCGGTGGGCATGCCAATGACCTTGCCGCTCTCCAGGCAGGACACGATGTACTTGATAAGTTCTGGCTCCGGTTCATCCGGATGCACTTTAAGAATTTCCGCTGACAAGTTGTCTCCCAAAGGCACAGCATACAGCGAGAGCACTGTTTCTGTGCAGTTACCTTCCCATCGTCGCCTGTTTCGTGCTCAATACAGCCTTTCACCTTGTCCTCTAGACCAAACCACTGTCCCAACCCTGCTGTCATCCCAGACCGAAGCGCAGCGGAGTGGAGAGACCTGCATCCCGCCAGCCGCTCCGCAATGCCGGCCCAGTCTCAACCGGCGCGACGCGCGGTTCGCAGTACGCGCAGTACCGCGCAGTGCCGCGAAGCTAGAATGAGACCATGCCAACGGCTAACATCCGTGCCGTCACCAGCCGCCAGAACAGCCGCGTCAAGGCACTGCGCGCAGCCTTCGAACGTCCCGGACGAAATGAAGGCAGCATCGGGATTGAAGGCGAACATCTTCTGCTCGAAGCACTGCGCAGTAAGCTGACGTTCGAAGCAGTCTTCGTGGTAGCCGGGAGCGAAGCATGGCTGGAGCAACTTCCCCTGCCGCAGGAAGTCGAGATTCTTTCCCTGCCGGCAGACATCTTCGCCAGCGCCGTGACCACGGAGACACCGCAGCCGATCGCGGCTCTCGTGCGCGCCCCGGACTTTGAACTCGAAGCCCTGGCTCCCGACCCGCTGATCGTCATCAGTGCCGGGTTGCAGGACCCCGGCAATCTCGGTACCCTCATTCGTTCGGCGGAAGCCTTCGGCGCGAGTGGCCTGATTGCCCTGCCCGGGACGGTCAGCCAGTGGAACTCCAAGGCCCTCCGCGCCTCGTCCGGCTCGGCATTTCGCCTTCCCGTTCTCAATTGCGGCGTAGCGGAGTCTATCGCATTTCTCCGAAGCCGGGAGATCCAACTGTTCGCGGCCGCTGCCGGCGGAAACAGCCCTATCTACGACCTTCGCAGACCGACGGCTATCCTCATCGGCAACGAAGGAGCCGGCCTCTCCGAGGAACTGCTCAACCTGGCCGACGCCCGCATCACGATTCCCTGCCCCGGCATCACAGAAAGCCTCAACGCAGCGGTCGCCGGCAGTATCCTGCTGTACGAAGCTTCACGGCAAAGGAGCCACGCATGAGCCTCTTCGGCGCAGCCACCGTCGGCGAACAGAAGCGGGCCACGCCGCTCGCCGAGCGCATGCGGCCCCAATCTCTCGATGAATACGTCGGCCAGGAACACCTGCTCGGACCAGGAAAACCATTGCGGTTACAGATTGAGCAGGACGACGCGTCGTCGATGATCTTCTGGGGTCCTCCCGGCGTCGGCAAAACCACCCTCGCGAAGATCATCGCCGTCACCACCAGCGCCACGTTCATCGAGTTCTCTGCCGTACTCTCCGGCATCAAGGAGATCAAGCAGGTAATGGTCGACGCCGATAAAGCCGCCCAGTTCGGCTCGCGCACCATCCTGTTCGTCGATGAGATTCATCGCTTCAACAAGGCCCAGCAGGACGCTTTTCTTCCCTACGTGGAACGCGGAACTGTAAGGCTTATCGGCGCGACCACCGAGAATCCATCGTTCGAAATCATCGCCGCCCTGCTCTCCCGCTGCCGCGTGTACACCCTCAAAGCATTGAGCGAAGCCGACCTCATCACGCTGCTCAATCGTGCGCTCACCGATGAGTTCCGCGGCATCGCCAGTCTGCACCTCACCGCCGATCAGGACGCCTTAGAGATGATCGCCGCCTACGCCAGCGGCGATGGCAGAGGTTCTCTCAATACACTCGAAATTGCGGCCAGACTTACCACCGGCCGCAACCTGGCGGTCATCACAAAGGACATCGTCGGCGAGGCCCTGCAGCAGCGCATCCTGCTCTATGACAAGGCCGGCGAAGAGCATTACAACCTCATCTCCGCGCTGCATAAATCAATTCGCAACAGTGACGCGCACGCAACGCTCTACTGGCTTGGCCGCATGCTCAAGTCGGGTGAGGATCCGATGTATATCGCGCGCCGCCTGGTCCGCATGGCAAGCGAAGATATAGGCCTGGCTGCCCCCGAAGCGCTGAACCTGACGCTCTCCGCCCGCGATGCGATGGATTTCCTCGGCAGCCCCGAAGGCGAACTTGCCCTGGCGCAGGCTGCCGTTTATCTCGCGCTCGCGCCCAAGTCGAATGCTGTCTACACTGCCTGGGCCGAGGTCTCCGCGGATATCGAAACGACCCGCGCCGAACCCGTGCCACTCCACCTGCGCAATGCGCCTACAGGCTTGATGAAGTCTCTCGATTACGGCAAAGGTTATAAGTACGCCCACGACGAAGCCGGTCGTGTTGCCGATATGGACTGCCTGCCTGACAGCCTGCAGGGCCGCGAGTATTACCAGCCCACCCAGGAAGGCCGCGAAAAGCTGCTCGCGCAAAGGATGGAAGAAGTAAGACATCTGCGCGCATCAAAACGCGACTGAAACACCTGTCCCCACTCAAACACAAAGAATGGTCGCCCTGAGCGAAGGCACTGAGGTGTCACCCTGAGCACAGCCGTAGACGTGTCATCTTTCGACTTCGCTTAGGACGACAAAGCGAGATGCGACGACGAGCACGAATCAGGATGACGAGCGCGGTCCTTGTCATCCCGACCGAAGTAGAGGGACCTGCATTTTCTAAGCCACCCACCACCGCCGGACCGGTCGTTACTGGCGCAACGCGCGGTTCGCCGTACGCGCAGTACCGCAGAATTACTGGACGGCGTAGCCGACTGTTTTCCAAGTCGTTCCATCGAACGACATGATCACACTTTCGAGCATGGCATGCTTCGTGCCGAAGTACGTCTCCCAGACGAAGGCCACGTACTGGCCTGGCGGCAGACCGGGAAACTGGTCTCGATATTGCGTCGTTTGCAGACTACGCTCGACGAGCGGGTCGATCGGCTTCCGCATGGTGTCAAGACGATTTAACCAGGCTGCTTCCGACAGGTGCTGCTGCAGGAAAGGCGCAGTTGCTTTCCAGCTTTCGGCATACTTTTCCGCATCGACTATCGCCAGCCAATCGACCGCGGCCTTCTGCGCCGCTGCCACCTGCGGAGCATGCGCCTGGTTGATCGCGTCCTGCTTCTTCTGCTGCTTATCTTCTTTCTGAGCGGAAAGGCGCGGGACGCTCAACGAGCAACAGGCAGCCAGCGCCAGCCAGCCGGCGATCAATCGACGCCTAGGCAACGGCAAACCCTGCCACCTGCCAGGTGCCGTTCACCTTGGACATCACGATCGTTTCAGGGGCTGACTGACCTGACGCAAAGGTGCAGAGGTAATCAAGCACGACATACTGGCCCGGTGGAGCACCCTTGAGGGTGGTGGCGTAGTCGGTGTACTGGAAGGCCCGCGTCGCTAATTTCCCATATTTCGTCCGCGAGGCTTTGAGCTGCGTCTTCCACTGGTCGACGGAGATCTGGTTGCGTGCTGCCTGTCCCATCTGGCCGTACGCATCGTCGAACTTGCCGGCATCGAGTAGTGCAATCCATGCCTCGGCAACCTGGCGTGCTGCGCGGATGTCTGCCGCATGCGGCGCATTCGCAGGGATGGGCGGCGCCGCCTTGGGAGCCCCCGCGGGCGCCTGAGGAGCACCCTGTGACGCAGCTGGAGGATTCTGCGGCGCTTGTTGCAGTGCGAACAATGTTGCCGTTGCGGAAAGCGAGACAACCAGCAGAACTGGACGAAAATAGAGCAGTGATTTCATGATTTTTGTATTCCGGACTTCACTTCTATAGACGCGTAGAAGTATGCATTGGTCGCGCGCCTGCCTTGCAGAAAGTCTCTGAACGAGCCTAGCGGAGAGCGGCGGACGATACGTTCAAAGCCGCTTTCGGCCGCGCGAGCTTGTCCACTGCTTCGTAGAGAAGACTGCTGGTCAACACTTCAGGCAGCAGCACCGGTGGCTGTCCTGCGTCCGCGGAATACAGTGCGTACGCGGGTACGCCACTGCGCCCAAGCTGCGCCAGGGTCTTTGCTATGTCGTCGTCATGATGCGTCCAGTCCGCCCTTACCAGGGCAATGCCGCTGTCCTGCAGATGTTTTTCCACCTCCGGCCGGTCGAGGACGACGCGCTCATTCACCTGGCAACTCAGGCACCAGTTGGCCGTGAAATCCACCAGCACTGGCCGACCCTGTGCCTGGTACTTTGCCACGATATCCGGCGTAAATGGCTGCCAGTCCTTCGGGTTCGCTCCAGTTCCGGAGACGTCGACTCCATTCGTGGGCCTGGTTACGCCCTTCCAGCTGTGCTGATACACACCCGCCGTGATGTGCACTGCCCACACCGGCAGCGCCACCGCCAGCAGGATAATTAAGGCAGCCGTTACAAACGGGATGCGACGAGCCGGCCACCGACCCAGCACCCATCCAGCCACGCCCAGCAACAGAAAGGCAAGCAGCAATCCCGCGAGGGCGTTGGCACTTGTCGAAGCCGTGAACAGCCAGACAATCCAGATGACCGTCGCGAAAATTGGCACTGCCGTCGCCTGTTTCAATACTTCCATCCACGCGCCTGGACGCGGCAGGATGCGCGTCCAGGCAGGCTGGAACGCCAGCACCAGGTACGGGATCGCAAGCCCCAGACCGAGCGCAGTAAACACCAGGAAGCTCACCCATGAAGGCTGTGCCAGTGCATAGCCGATGGCCACACCCATGAACGGGGCTGTGCATGGTGTCGCCACCACCATCGCCAGCACGCCCGTGAAGAAGCTGCCGCTATAGCCCTGCTTCTGCGCGAGAGAGCCACCGGTACTGGTTAGGGTCAGACCGATCTCAAACATGCCTGCCAGCGACAATCCCAGGAAGAACAACAGGAGAGCCGTCACCGCAAGAAACTCGGGGGACTGGAACTGAAATCCCCAGCCCAGTTGGCGGCCGCCGGCACGCAGGGCGAGCAGTACGGCGACCACCACCCAGAATGAGACCAGGATGCCCAGCGTATACACCAGCCCATGCAGCCGCATATGGCGACGTTCGGTCTGCGAAGACTGCACCAGCGACAGCGCCTTGATAAACAGCACGGGGAAGACGCAGGGCATAAGGTTCAAAATGACCCCGCCAAGCAATGCGAGCCCTACCGCCCTTATCAGCGCGTTACCGGAGAATGGCGGTGCTGCCGCAACAACGGGCGGTCCCGGTCTCGCGTGAATCTCATAGGCAGTACCATCGTCGAGCGTCAGCACCCCATCCAGGTGGTCGGGATTGGCCTTCAGGTCGGCGTTCTTCTTCAACTGCAGTGAAACACCATCAGCAGCAATCGACACGACCTGTGGCGCGGGGCTATCGATGACGCCGCCGGCAAACGGAAAAAACGCCGCATCATGCACACTGCTCGCCGTGCGCACACTGAGCCTGATGCCGGCGGGATCGGCGGAAAAGCTGGCGCGGTCGCCTGCCGGGAGCGGCTTCGGCAAACGGTTGTTCCATTTTTGAATGAGTGCGCCGCCGGCTGCAGCAGGTATCGGCGTCGGACCAGTCGTCACTTTCGTCGTCAGTGTTGCTTTACCCGGAATGCAGGACCTTTCGCACACCAGCCAGTCGATTTTTGCCAACAGGGTCGCGGGGGCGCCTGTCTTCAGTCCTGGCGCGACTTCCATATCAACGGGAAAGAGCACCTCGTCCGGATACCCGTAATCGAGCAGGGGGCCATAGGGTATGCGGCGGGGCGCGGGAAACTGCAGCGGTCCGGCTTTGATACCGTCTGGCAGCGTCCATTTGACCGTCGGCGGCTCGCCCACATCACCGGCATTCTGCCAGTACACATGCCAGCCCTTGTCCAGCGCGAAATGGATGCCCGTCTGGAATCCCGCACCCGGCGCTATGCCGGCAGCCGATGAGACGAGCGACACCTTCAGGTGCGGAGCAGTAGCCGAGGCGCCATCAGCCGAAACCACGCTGACCGGCAGTTGACCCCACGCTGTCAACCATGGCGTCAGCAGGCAGACAAACGCAATCGACGCAGCCAGTATGCTGCGGAGCGATAGTAATTTCGGACCTGATTGTTCCCTCGTAGCCATCACCAGCAGTCTAGAACAGTTAGACGACCGCCAAGGGATCCCGTTACAGGTCATGGTCGCAGACGCCTTTTTCTTTCACGAAGGATGCATCTCACAACCATTGCAGACGTGCAGATAAAGCTGCCTGCGACCTTACCCGGCCTGCGCAGAATGGTCGATCATGATGCAACGGTCCATGACAACCTTCACACCATCCTTTTCCGCCCACTCCGCCGCTTCTTCATGGCAGACACCCTGCTGCAGCCAGAGATAGGGGATCTTCAGGCGCATGACGTCCTTCACGATCTCCGGCACAAAGGTGGACGCGCGGAAGACGTCGACCAAGTCGATCTTGCCGACCGCAGCCTGGGCGTCGTCCAGCGTGGCATAAACCTGCTCGCCGAGAATAGTTCCATTTACCGCGGGATTAACCGGGATAATGCGATAGCCATGCTGCTGCATATACTGCGAGACACCGAAGCTCGGCCGCTCGGGTTTGTCGGATAGTCCGACAACAGCAATCGTCTTACTTTGGGTCAGAATGGTCTTGATGGTGTCCGGCTCGTTCATCGGTCTCCTCGTTCGTACTTACTCTGTTGGATGTGCGAATGATGGGAAAGTCTCCGGGTAGTTCCCGGTGAAGCAGGAATGCATCTTCTTCCGCGAGCAACACCGGAAGCGTACCGCGACTTACGGAAAGCGTGTAGTAGCATGGCCGTCACCATGATCATCAGAAGAATTGCACCGCTCTCCTGCGCAAAGATTGCCGGCATTGTCTATGCCGCCCTGGGACTCGTCTTTGGCGCGCTCGTCTCCATCTTTTCGGTCCTTGGTTCCGCCTTCTCAGCTCATCAGGCAAGACCCGTACCGCCAGTGTTTGGCCTGCTTTTCGGAGTAGGATCGATCATCATCCTGCCGATCTTCTATGGAGTGCTCGGCTTTGTGTCTGCCTACGTTGTCGCATGGCTGTATAACCTGCTCGCGTCCAGGATAGGCGGAATCGAACTGGACATTTCCTGAGAGACGATCTACTGTCCTGTGGACCACGGCCGGCCGGTCAGTTGGACAAGCCTTTCCACGTCGATGCTCCGCATGCAGCCACGACGGCTGACCACGTCAGACGTCCAGATCGTCATCATCGACACCAGCGGGAACACCGCCCCGGCGCCGCATCAAGAGGTAGCCGCGGATAAACGGCTCGAGGTCGCCATCAAGCACGCGATCCACGTCGCCCACCTCGACCTTGGTGCGATGGTCTTTCGCAATGCGATACGGCTGCAGCACATAGGAACGAATCTGTGAACCGAAATTGATCCCCAGCTTCGAGTCTTCGACCTTCTTGGTGATCGCCTTCTTCTTTTCGAGTTCGTATTCGTAGAGCCGCGAACGCAGCATCTTCATCGCCTTTTCGCGATTCTTATGCTGCGAACGCTCATTCTGGCATTGCACGACAATGTTGGTGGGCAGATGCGTGATGCGTACAGCGGAATCAGTCGTATTGACATGCTGACCGCCTTTGCCGCCTGAGCGATACGTGTCCGTCCGCAGGTCGTCCGGCTTGATGTCAATCTCGATCGTGTCATCGATCTCCGGCGACACATACACGCTGGCGAAGGACGTATGGCGGCGCTTGGCCTGGTCGAAAGGCGAGATGCGCACCAGTCGATGCACACCCGTTTCGCCGGACAGGAATCCATAGGCTGATTCGCCGCTGATGGTGAAGGTCGCTGACTTGATGCCCGCTTCTTCACCATCCTGGTAATCGTTCATCTCCGTCTTGAAGCCGTGCCGCTCGGCCCAGCGCAGGTACATGCGCATCAGCATCTCGGCCCAGTCCTGGGACTCGGTGCCACCTGCTCCCGGATGCACGGTCACAATCGCATTCAGCGCATCGGTCTCGCCAGAAAGCATGGTGCGCGTTTCGAGGTCTTCGACATACTCGCGCAGACTGCTGATTTCGCGCGTCAGCTCCGGCTCGACGGCTTCGCCTTCATGCGCTAATTCGAAGTAGGAGTCGATGTCACCGGCTCGTCGTGCCAGTTCGACGTCATAGGCAAGCTGCCCTTCAACACGCTTGCGGTCGCGCATGAGGAGCTGAGATTGCGCAGCATCGCCCCACACGGACGGATCGCCCAGCTTCTCTTCAAGGACGGCTAGTTCTTTACTGAGGCGGGGAGCGTCAAAGATACTCCCGCAGGTCGCGGACTTTTTCGCGAACGGGAGTGTAAGCGAATTCGAGATCTTGCAACATCGATAGTTAGACCTGACTTGTTCGAAATAGCTCGGCGGCCATAGTTATCGCGTATTCAACCCGGGACAGTTAAGCAGAATTGTGCCGCAGGGAGAAGACGGCGACAAGAAACAGCGCCAATAAGGTGATTATCCCACACAGGTGCGCAAATACATTGCCGTGCACGGTGTAGTACGTCTTATCGCTGCGATAGCCATACCGCGCCGCCAGCGACGTGAAGATATGCCGGGGCGCACTGGCTGTGAGGCGCCCATAGGGATCAATGACCGTGGTGACGCCAGTATCTGTGTCGCGCAACAGCCAGCGCCTATTTTCAATCGCCCGCATGCGCGCCATGTTCAGGTGTTGCCATGGCGCACTGGTATCGCCATACCAGCCGTCGTCCGAGATATTCACGAACACATCGGCGCCTTCTTTCGCAAACAACCGTACTTCATCGCCGAAGATTGATTCGTAGCAGATGAACACGCCGAACTTGTGATTACCAGTGGTGAAAAGATCACGGCGCCATCCGTGCGTCATATCGCCAACCTGACGTGTAAGGTGGCCGGCAAAGGAGAAGAATTCCTTGAAGGGCACATACTCGCCCCACGGCACCAGGTGGATCTTGTTATAACGACCGACGAATGCGCCGTTGGGAGCGACAAACGTAGCGGCGTTGTAGAAATTTGGCTCCCCACGTCGGTCGAAATCGATTGCCAGGTTGCCGACTATGACCGGCGAGTGCGTCACGGTGGTCAGAGTCTGCATCAACTGGTGAAACCGCGGATCACCTTCGTGGAAGGGCGAGGGTGCTTCAGGCCACGCAATGATGTCTGGCTTGGCGGCAAGTGCCGGACAGGTGGGGTCGTTCAGTAATGCTTCGGTTTCCGGCATGCCGGCGATCGCGGGCCCGCAGGTGCGCTGGCTGGCATCGACGTACATGGCGACATTCTGGTCCCACTCCGCTCCCTGCCAGTGATTGGATTGCTGCACACTCAGGTTCTCCTGCAGCAGGACGGCAGTCGCCTGGGTTGGCGCGGGAGCAGGATGCAGGAGATAGCCGCTCTGCAACGTGATAGCAACCAGGAAGGCGAGGATGGCGAAGCCGATGCGCCAGCGCGTGCGGTCGGCAATCAGGGCGCGCACGAACATGACGTTGACGCATATCAGTACAAACGTGATGCCATACACACCGGTGAATGGTGCAATCCTTGTCAGCAGCAGGTTGCCGACCTGGGAGTAGCCCAGTTCGTCCCACGGCACCTTGGTGAAGACCGACGCCAGCAGATCAGTTGCCACCCAGAGGAATGGCGCAATCAGGAGACTGACAATGCTCCCGAACGTATTGCGCGAGACGGCCACCATCCACGCGAACAGGCCGAAGTAAAGCCCAAGGATGAGACTGTAGAGGACAAGAATTCCCGCGGACACTGCCGGCGGCAGGCCGCCGTACAGGAACATGGTCTGATAGATCCAGTAGCAGTTGATGCCGTACCAGAGAATCCCGGTCAGCCATCCGACTAGAAAGCTGGTGGCCAGGTAGCGGTTGGCGCGTACACTGTCAGGACTTATCAGGGCGTACAGCAGGGGTACTGCACCTACAAAGGCAAACGCTGTTCGCCAGGGCGCGGCAGGCCCGGCAATGGGAAAGGGCAGGTTCAGCAATAATGCTGACAGCACACCCAGAAGGCAGCGCTTCAACAGACTCAGCATCAGTCAGGAGTCTAGCATCCGTGACCCTGCTCCTTTATAAGGTTTGGCGCAGCAGCCCGGTGCGCTACAATCTTGGATGCCATGGCAATTGCTATTTTCTTCATGCGTCTCCTTGAAATTATCTTCTTTACCGGCGTAGCGGGCTCCTGCATCGTCGTTATCCTCAGCTTCATAGAAGACTTCCACGAGCTGTTTGAAAAGTAGCTGGCTCCGTAATAACGAAGGAGCAAACTTCGGGGCGGATCGTCCGCAGGATTTTTCTGCCCTGCATTCTCACAGGTTTTACTGTTTTCTAGGGAGCCGCAGGGCCTCTCTTCATCTTCGACAACACTCACGCAGAGGCTACTCCGGCATTGACCGGTAAGTGGATGCGTCATACACTCAGCGCTGATCCGTCCAGGGTTGCATACGGCGGATAACAAGCGGAGCACAACAGCAACCCAAGACCGAATGGCTGAACAGACAACCTACGCTCCATCGAACCGGGTAAGGCTCGTCGTCGCCTCCTCGGTGATGCTTACCTTCATTTCCTTCTGGCGCGCCGCCGCCGTCGTTCTCAACGATCTTGGTTCCTCCGCCTTCTATGCCGGTGGTATCGCCGAGCAGGCGGTCGGCAAATCTGCCCCCTGGTTCATTCTTGGCGTCATGCTCTTCTCCTTCGCGGTGAGAGCGGTCTACGTGGAGAGCTGTTCCATGTTCACCCGCGGCGGCGTCTACCGCGTCGTCAAGGAGGCACTCGGCGGCGGCTTCGCCAAGCTAAGCGTCTCGGCCCTGATGTTCGATTACATCCTGACCGGCCCGATCTCCGGTGTGTCGGCGGGGCAGTACATTACCGGCCTGCTGGACGAACTGCTCGGCGTCGCCGCCAAGCACAGCCTGCTTCCGGCATCCATGATCGCCCATGGCCACGTACCCCAGCTGCCCATGGATTTCACGTCCGCCGGCGTGGCTGTCGGGGTCACTGTCTACTACTGGTGGCAGAACATCAAGGGCATCGAGGAATCGAGTGAGAAGGCACTCGAGGTCATGAAGATCACGACGGTTATGGTCGTCATCCTGCTGGCCTGGGGCTTCTATTCTGTCTTCCATACCGGTGCCCATCTTCCGCCGCTGCCCACTCCGTCAACGCTTACCTTCAGCCCGGATGCCCTCGGATTTCTGAAGCATGCATCGATGGAGCACCTGTTCGGTCTCTTCGGCATCCTGATGGCCTTTGGCCACTCGGTACTGGCAATGAGCGGCGAAGAATCGCTGGCCCAGGTCAACCGTGAGATCGAGCACCCCAAACTTAAAAACCTGAAGCGCGCAGCCATTGTCATCGCCATCTACAGCTTTGTTTTTACAGGCATGGCTTCCCTGCTCGCTGTCATGCTGATCCCGGACAGTGTCCGTGTCTCGGTATACGGCGATAACCTGATCGCCGGACTGGCCATGTACATGACCGGGCCGGAAGTATTGCGCATCATCTTCCGCGTCTTCGTCGTGATTGTCGGCTTCCTGATTCTCTCGGGCGCGATTAATACTTCGATCATTGGATCCAGCGGCGTGTTGATGCGCGTTGCCGAAGATGGCGTACTGACCGACTGGTTCCGTAAACCCCACACCAAGTTCGGGACCAGCTATCGCATCGTCAACATGGTGGTGCTCCTCCAGCTCTTGACCATTATCATCAGCCGCGGCCAGGTATTTACGCTCGGTGAAGCGTATGCCTTCGGCGTCATCTGGAGCTTCACCTTCAACAGCCTCGCCATGCTCGTCCTGCGCTGGAAATACAAGGGAGAGCGCGGCTGGAAGGTTCCGCCGAATATCTACATCGGCAAACGCGAAATTCCAGTCGGGCTGATCTCTGTCTTCATGGTGCTGCTCAGTACTGCGATCGTGAACCTGTTCACCAAGTCCGTCGCGACTGTCTCAGGCATTCTGTTCGCTGCAACGTTTTTCATTATCTTCAGCGTTTCCGAAAAGCAGAACCTGAAGAAACACAAGATCACCGACCGGCAGATGCGCGAGCATTTCCAGTTGGAACATGAAGACACCATCGGCTGCGAAGCATTGCAAATCCAGCCGGGCTGCGTCATGGTGACCATGCGCGACGCCATCAACCCGATCGCGCTCAAGTGGGCTCTCGCCCGCACCAACACGGACGAGCAGGACGTCGTTGTGCTGACTGCACGCATGGTCGGCGCCGGCGGTCCCGAGTTTCTGGATACCTCGGAACAGGCTTTCAGCGAACACGAACAGATGCTCTTCACGAAGGCCGTCTCATTGGCTGAGAGCTTCGGCAAACATATTTCTCTTCTGGTTGTTCCGGCAGGCGATGTCTTTTCCGCGCTGGTGCAAAGTGCAAATGCGCTGGAAGCTTCGACCGTGGTGTCGGGAACCTCTGCGAAGTTGACGATTCC
The DNA here is from genome assembly GCA_963692885.1 of Acidobacteriaceae bacterium. Taxonomy (GTDB): domain Bacteria; phylum Acidobacteriota; class Terriglobia; order Terriglobales; family Acidobacteriaceae. The sequence continues at coordinate 1,904,699 of OY843586.1, read as the reverse complement.
TGAACAGGCCTTTCATATGGGCCAGGCCTGGGAATCTCTACCTGAACCGAAACGACAGTTTACGTACTATGTGGTGTCGCCCGACGGCGGCGCGCATTCTTTTTACATCGGGCCGCACGCTCCCATCCTGAACCCCGACGATATCTCGCTGGTGCATCGCCTGTGGTTGAATTTCCGCCGTGACCAGGAAATGCAGCAGCTGCATCATGGCGACATAGTGACCTATGCGCTGACAAGGCTCGCCTCTGACTACGCAAGGGACAAACAGGACACGCTGAAAGGCCTGCGGCGCAGCATCCTCGACAACAACAGTCCCCGGTCGCTGCAACAGTTTCGGCTTCCCCGCGAACGGGAAGTTGAAAGTGAATATACAGTCCGCGCGCCCAGACCGAATGCAGATAAGTCGGAAGAGTCTTCAGGCTGAAGCTCACTTGCGAGCCGTCCTTGTCTTCCGATAGTATGCAATGCGCTTCGCCGGTTCTCTTCGGCGACGCTTTCGGATAGTTCCAGTCCAGGTTTGATGGGTGATTCTAGCTGATGGCTAGTTGCTGCTCGCGTTATAGCTGTGAAGGCGTGGTTTGCTGTTATGGCCTGCTACAGCTTCGCTCGTGGAGCAAAGATTTAACCGTTCCAATCCTTCTGCCTCAAAATTCAATGCTGGCTTCTCTATTGGTTCTCGATAATAATGAGCGCTGAGTTGCACAAAACCTCGGACCCGCCTTTTCGGCCCCGGCAGCCCCAACATGCCGGAGCGGGCCGCAGTCTGAAGGGATAGCAAATGCAAGTGGAACAGATACTGACTGAATTGGATCGAGAAATTGTACGATTGCAGCAGGCAAGAGCGCTCCTCTCCGGAACCACAAATGGTACGCACACCGCACTTGCACCTCACACAAAACGTAAGCCGGGCCGCCCCGCGGGCTCTGCCAAACTGAGCCTGGAAGCGCGGCAACACATTGCCGATGCCATGAAGCGCAGTTGGGCTCTACGCAAGAAGAAACTGGCAAGCACGGCACGAGCTTCTAAAAAGAAGTAGGGATTCTCGCAAAGAAACGGGCGTCATCCGCAGACCTGCCGATGACGCCTTTTTCTTTGGACCTGACTTACCGCAAAGCTAACGTCATCGCCTGGAACACTGGCCTTATACGGAGTCGCCGGGCTGTAGTTTAAGTACCTCGATCGATGAGCCATCGAGCAGTGTAGCCAGTTCATCCGGAGTGCCCGTTAGTGCTGGAAACGTACTGTGATGTATCGGTAGAACAGTCTTTAACAGGAGATATTTAGCAGCCAGAGCAGCAGCTTTTGGTCCCATCGTGTAGTTATCGCCGATAGGAAGCATGCCGAATTCCGGCGCATATAACTCGGCAATCAGTTTCATATCTGAAAACACTGATGTGTCGCCTGCGTGGTAGAGCGTAGGGCCATTGTCAATGGTAAGGATGAAGCCCACGGGATTGCCGCCATAGATCATCCGGTCGCCGTCCTGAATACCCGACGAATGCTTCGCCTCGACCACTGAAATCGTCACATCGTTGTGCTTGAAGGAACCTCCATAGTTCATGCCGTTCGTATTTTCGACGCCCTTGCTTTCAAGGAACGTCGTCAACTCTGCGACGCCGAGTACCTTCGGTTTGTATTTCGTCGCTATCGGAATCGCATCAGCGATGTGATCAAAATGGCCATGCGTGATCAATAGGAGATCGATGGTTTCGGGCAGTTGATAAGACTTCGGATAAGTCGGATTGTCTTTCATGAACGGGTCAATCAGGATGGTGGTGCCGGCGGCGGTACGGACAAGAACGGTCGCGTGGCCGAGCCACGTCACAGTGGTGCCGCGAAGATCGGGCATGAAAACTCCTTCTTTTGCTGGATATAGGAACCGGGCGGTCGTTTGCCGGCGGTTCCTGCTTTAGGATGCCGCTTCCACGGATCGGGCGATTCGCCTTGACGCCGGGCGCTCGCTCACTGTAGCTTGATGAGAAGGCGAACAAATGGCGAACATGCACAGGAACGAAGCATATGACCTTTTTCCGCAGACGTATCAGCCGGAGAATGCGCTTATTGGGATTGCCCGCATCGCGGCTGCCGGCCAAACCGTTGACACGGGACATGATGTCTCTTTCAGGTCGCTTAAGGTTCGTTCGATCCTGAATAAGAGTATTTCGCGCCGCCGGCTCAGTTTTGGCCGGAGCATCAATCCCTATCGCGGCTGCGAATTTGCCTGCCGCTACTGTTATGCCCGCTACACCCACGAATTTATGGAACTGAAGGACCCGGAAGCTTTCGAGCGTCAGATATTCATCAAGCAGAATGCCGCCTGGCTTCTCAGGCAGGAGCTGCGCGACCTGAAGCCCGACGAAGAAATCGCCCTGGGCACCGCGACCGACCCTTACCAGCCGATCGAGCGCCGGGCCTGCATCACGCGCAGCCTGCTTGAAGTACTCGCCCAGTGCCGCAATTTGCGACTTGGGATTGTCACCAAGTCGACGCTGATCGAGCGGGATATTGACCTGCTGCAGATGATCGCCGCGCGCAATACGCTGGTCGTGCATCTCACCATTACGACCACGGACGCGAAGCTGGCCCGCGTGCTCGAGCCGAGGGCTCCGCGTCCGGATCTGCGCTTTGAAACCGTGAAGAAACTACGCGAGGCAGGCCTCAAAGCCGGCGTACTCTGTTCGCCGCTTTTACCCGGGCTCACCGACAAGCCCGGAGCGCTCGATAAAGTTGCTACTGCTGCCAAGGCTGCTGGCGCCAGTTTTCTGTGCGCCCAGCCTCTTTTTCTGAAATCGTGCTCTCGAGAGACGTACCTGGACTTTGTACGCGAGCATTTTCCCGACTTGGTCGAAATGTACAGCAAGCGCTTTGGCGACGCCGATTTCGTCAGCAAACCCTATGCCCGGCGGATTGCGCTGATGGTGCACGCCGTATGCCGAAAGCATGGACTGCCAGAACGGAGCAGCGATGCCATTCTGACGCGCAACCTGGGTGCTTCCAATCGTGACCCTGAATTGCGGCAGGGGACACTTTTCGCATCCATGCGGCCGCCTTCGCTGATGAGTGTGCGTCCGCGCATAGATGATAGATCGCAGGCGCGCACTGCCTGAATTGATTGACGCTGCGGGACGAAGGCTGGAAGCTAGCGGGTGATGATGGTTTCGTACACGTTGTCCTTCGCCAGGAAGAACTTGCAGTTTTTGTAGCGCGAGAACAGCTGCTCGATGCTGCGGTTGGTGAATACGCGCTGCACCTGCACGTTCATGCTCTCCTGCATCTCGATGTTGTCGCTGTCGGTCAGGTGATAACGGCAGTACGAAGTACGATCCCCGCGCAGCTTACTGTGGAACAGCGCCAGCACCTTACCGAGAGAGCTCATCGAGGAACCGAGTCTGTCGACTACCGGCGCGACCAGTTGCTCTGGAAGATAGTCAAGCGTTGTCCAGAGCAGGACTACGTCGAATTCCCTGCCGGAAAATTCAAGATTCTGATCGAGGAAACCGGCTACATCAAACCCCGGTTTGCTTTCTCCCTCGGCAGGCGGCAAGATCCACTCCGTGGCACTGGCTGCCCGGACCAGGTCCGCCATATACACGCTGTGACCCATGTTTGTGAGGAAATTAATATTTGTCGGGGATGTGGGACCGATGTCGAGGACGCGCAGGTTCTGTTCGGACTTCAAATGCTTCAGTAGCGCAGACCAGCCACTGGAGTGCCGCGGGATACGGGGGCCCGTCAGTACGGGAGGCGCTTCGTTGGAATCGCCGGCACGGTCTCGGTTAAAAAGCTTGCGCAGCAAGGAATTTCCTTCTTACAGCACTGCAGGTGAACTCTGTCCGTTGCATTGGACAGATGGCTGGCTAGGACAGGTGACACAAAAACTGACGCAGCAGGAAAGCCTTCGAGAACTGCTGATGGAGCAGTTCTGCGACCGCATCGATCTCTGGTCCGCCGCGGTCTGACAGGTGAATGGGCGGCCCATTCATCCATCTACAGTTTACGCCTGGGCATTACAGTCTAGTGGGCATCCGGCACGTTATGCGGAGTGTCGACTGCTGCGGGGGTCGGACTGCCGGATTTTGCATTCTGGATCAGATCGACTTTGCCCTTAAAAATTGCGTTCTCTTCTATAGAGAGCCGTCCGGCGCTGATATCGCCGGTCAGATGGCTACCCTGGCGCAACTCAATACGACCTGTCGCCGTGATGTTGCCGTTCAGCGTACCCAGAACAACCACGTCCCGCGCCGATACATGCGCGGCAACATTGGCGTTGGGACCAATCGTGAGACGGCTCTCGGTGAGGGTGATCGTACCTTCTACCTGGCCATCTACCAGCAGATCTTCACTGCCTTTTACTTCGCCGCGTATCTGAACAGACTTGCCAATCACTGCTGCGCCGGACTCGCCAATCGCCATCTAAAAACCTCTCCTGCCTGTAAGGGACTCTGCCCGCACTATACGAGAGTGGGAGTGTGACCGCAACCAAGATGAACTACAACCCTCGTGTAATGCGGAGGATGATCGCGTCTATGTTGCTCACTGACGATTAATTTCATACTTGTTCCGACTGTTGCTGCGCAAAACGGTACAACTGTAGGAGCCGCGTTGGAACCAAATACAGCACCGAACGTCTCATAATGCAAGCATCGCGCCCCGGAGATGACAGGGCAATGCGGCGATTCAGTAAGTCGTATCCAGGGTCGCCGACAATCTGTTGAGATTGCCGGCATTAAGACAAACAGGAAAAACAACAGCCAATGATGTTTCAACTTCTTTATCCGCGGACACTCTTTACAGCAGCGACCCTCCTGCTCAGCGCAGGCATAGCCGGCAGGCCCGTTCTGTCGCAGGCCGATGACTCGACATTCAAAAACGATCCGGTTGCGCTGGTGCGGGATGCCTCCTACAACGAACTCAAGCCCGGCAAGGCGCCGCGCTACCGCTACCAGTTGCGCAAGACAGATGAAAAAGGGACAACGGTCAAGGAGATCATCGAGACGCCCGACGGAGACGTAGCCCGCCTGCTCAGTCGCGATGACAAACCCATCACCGGCGACGCGCTGCAAGCTGAAACAGACCGGCTCAACAACCTGTTCGCACATCCCGAAATCCAGGCCCGCCGGCACAAGAAAGAACAGGAAGACAGCGGCCACGCAGACAATTTCATCAAGCTGCTGCCCGATGCATTTCTGTACGAGTACCACGGTGTTGTTGACGGAGCGAAGGGTCCGGCATACCGCCTGACCTTTGTGCCGAATCCAAAGTTTGTTCCGCCAAACCGAGAAGCCGAGGTCTACCACGGTATGGCCGGAGAACTATGGATTGATGTCAGGGAGAAACGAATGGTGCGCTTTGACGCTCACATCATCCAGGATGTGGACTTCGGATGGGGCATTGTCGGTCGCCTCTTCAAGGGTGGCACCATCCAGGTCGAGCAGGAGGATGTGGGGGATGGGCGATGGGAAGCCATCAGTATGAAGCTGAACCTGACCATCAAGATCCTGATGGTGAAGACCATGCTGATGCGGACAACCGAGATCACCAGCGACTTTGTGCCCGTTCCGCCAAACACCGACTACAAAGGTGCGATCGCGATTCTCAAAAGCCTGCCGCCGCCCATGCAGTAAATACAGCCTTAACTGCGACAGAAAAGGGAGGCGGACGACTGTCCACCTCCCTTTTACCGGCGTCTACGACTTAGACGAAGCTGGAATCGTCGCCGCCTGAATCATCCCCGAGCGAGGCATCGTCGAACGAACCGCTGTCGTCATCGGTTACATTCACGTCGTCCGCCTGATCGACCTGCGGCTGCAGGTTGTCGTCACTCGCGGTGTTGTAGCTCGCGTCGTCGATGTTCCTGTCATCATTACGGTCGTCGCGATCATTCCGGTCGCTCGCGTCGAAGCCGCTGTCCCGGTCACCGCCCCGCGGCTCGTCGTAGTAGTTATTGACAACCGTCTCTTCGGGCCGTTGATTGCCAAAACCGCCGCCGCCACCAAACCCGCCGAAGCCTCCGCCGCCACCAAAGCCTGCTTCGTGGCCAAACCCATGCATCAATGACTCGACACCTTCGAAGGCGAGAGCGCCTGCTGCGACGCCCGCCGCCGTCGTTCCGGCTGAACGCAGGAAGCTCGAACCGCCGCCTCCGGGTGCAGGATACGCCTGCGGTGCGCCGTATTGAGGGCCGCCGTACTGCGGCGGCGGATACGCGGCCTGCTGCGGGTATGCGGGAGGCTGATTCACAGGCGTGTACGGCGGTTGCTGGGCATACTGCTGCTGTGGTGGTGCCGGTTCCTGATCCTTGTGCCCGAATATGCTGCCGAGAAAGCTGGTGGGCTTCGCCGGCTGCGCGGATGCCTGCTGCTTCAACTGCTCAAGCTGCTTCTGTGCCTGCTCCAGTGCATACTTCTGGACCAGCACGGTCTGCGCCAGAACATAGAGGGAGTCAGGGTTGCGGCCGAGCTGCTGATCGAGCAACTGGGCTGCTTCAGGATCTTTTTCGGGAAGTTGTGTCTGCTGCACCCTGCGGACCAGGTCGCCTAGCATGGATTGTTCTTGCGGAGTCATTGCTTCTCCTCGTTGTGGGGCATTCGCCCGGGTTGTTGGATGCCTGGGCAGCCGGCGGGATGTAGACCTGCTGCTTTAAGCGACCATGGAGCGGGCGCGTATCTTTTGCGAGCGTACAGAGAGCCGCTCGATCAGGTCGGTACGCACCTCGAAACCTCGTCCCGGTGTCGTCGGCACCTTGATCTCTCCAGCACTCGAAACTTCGACCGCTGGTTCGATGATGTCGTCCGCCCAGTAGCGACTACTGGCAGATACGTCACCGGGCAGTAGAAAGTTCTCAAGCGACGAGAGCGCTATGTTGTGCGAGCGGCCAATTCCTGTCTCCAGCATGCCGCCGCACCACACGGCGATCCCGCGCTCGGCAGCGGCATTATGCACGGCGATCGCCTCGCTGAATCCACCCACGCGGCCGCACTTGATGTTAATGATGCGGCAGGATTCCATTGCGATCGCGGCCAGGGCATCCCGCCGGTTGCGGATCGACTCATCCAGGCAGATTGCCGTCTCAAGCTGCTTCTGCAACATCGAGTGGAAGTAGAAGTCATCCGCCCAGAGCGGCTGCTCAATCATCAGCAGGCGGAATTCGTCAAAGGTGACCAGGTGGTCGATGTCCTTCAGCCGGTATGCCGAGTTGGCGTCGACACTCAGTAGAATCTCCGGCCAGCGCTTCCGCACTGCTTCGAGCATCTTCAAATCCCAGCCCGGTTTGCACTTCAGCTTGATCCGCTGATAGCCGGCTGCCAGTTCCTTTTCGATCTTGCCCAGCTGCTGATCGAGGGTCGGCTGGATACCGATTGAAACCCCGCAGGCAATGGTCTCGCGTGTGCCACCCAGCATCGACGCGAGCGATACGCCGCGCATCTGCGCTTCCAGGTCCCACAAGGCATTTTCAACCGCGGCCTTGGCCATGCGGTTTCCACGAACCAGTTTGAAGAGCCGGGGAACGTCGCCACTGCGCTCCAGTTCGGCGTCGGCAAGCAGCGGCGCCAGCTCGGTCGAAATGATCGTCCACGCCGTATCGACCGTCTCTTCGCTGAAGTACGGATGTTCGCCGGCAACGCATTCGCCCCATCCTGTGAAGCCTTCTGCCCGGACTTCGATCAGCAAAATGCGCCGGTCGATGGTTGTCCCGAAACTCGTTTGAAAGGGAGCAACGAGCGGCATATTAATTTCGCGCAGGGTGATGGCGTCGATCTTCATTAGTCCTATCCTAAATCGGCTCGAAGAATACCTGGCCAAACGGATGTTTCAAGACCCGGAACTGCGGCTACCCTCATGGATCGGATGGAAGTCCACATTAGCAAGGTTTGTCAGCTGATAGAAGCCATTTCCCTCAGCGTCGCGCGAAAAATCAGCTGCAACGAGGCCTCTTGTAAAGGCTTCCTGCAGTTTCGCGCGGTTAGCCGCCTGTAAAGCAACTGCCTGGTGGCGCGCGTCTGGAGAGGCCTTCCAGGCAGCAACCTCGTGGGTTACCGGGATGGTCTCGACGACGACTTCCGGCGCAAGAGCATTCTCTCCGGAAAGTGTCCGCCTGACATGTGCCGAATCCAGCCACCACTCGGCATGCAGCCGGTCGGACTGCAGCCCGGCCTGCAAATCGGAATGAAGCGGTCCATAGAAATCCGGCGTATAGCTGCGAACGATGGCGCCCAGGCGGTGAATGTTGAGGAAAGCATTTTTGATCTCCAGCGGATCGAAGGTCCACTCCATCAGTCTGAAGCCGCGCGCCAGGGCGTCGTCACGCTGCGCCAGCTTGAGCCGGCGACCGATGCCCGCATTACGCCACGGCGGCAGAACGGCAAGCATGTGCGAGTGGAGGTAGGGCACCTGATCGCGGACGCCGGGCAGCGCCATGGCGAAGGCGATAAGCCTGGACTCAGCCTGATCCGTGCTGGTAAATGCCCCGAAGATCTGACCACCGATACGCCTGGCGACGACAAATAATCTCCGCGGGATGATGTCGCGCTCGTCATATCCCCATACCTGTTCCTGGATCGCGACGCAATCGTCAAGTTCGGAGAAATTGGTGCAGGGCCGGATGGTGATCAATGCGTTGCCGGCAGTCATCACGGAGTGTCCTGTCATAGGTGTCGTCATACTTGCAGGTGGCATTATGCCCGACCTCACCAAGTCTCTCCGGCTTCGTTCGTAGAGTGCGTCTTCTGCGATTTTGCCCTGGACCAAAGATCTTCAAGCTCGACCGCGGAGAATGAATCGAGCGGCCTGCCAGACGACTGCTCCATCGAGGCGAAGCGGCGGCGGAATTTGGCATTGGCGCGGCGAAGAGCAAGCTCACCATCAAGCTTCAAGTGCCTGGCGAGATTTGCCACCGTAAACAGGACATCGCCAAGCTCTTCTTCAAGTCGTCCATTCGGGATGGCGGACTGCCTGGCTGCGGGTGCAATCTCAGCTTCCATTTCGGCAATTTCTTCATGAAGCTTTTCGAGGATGCCATCAACCTCCGGCCAGTCGAAGCCGACTTTGGCGGCTTTCGCGCCCAGCTTGCCCGCCTCCAGCAATGACGGGAAGGAACGAGGCACGGAGTCGAGCAGGCTTGATGGACCGCCATCTTCCTTTGCCTGCTTCTCTGCCCTTTTGATCGCGTCCCAGTTGCGCAGGACCTCAGAGGCATCGGCAGCGCTGGCATGTGGCAGGCCAGCCTGATTCCCCGCAGCCGCAGCGGCTTCGTCGCCGAAGACATGCGGATGCCGGCGTACGAGTTTGCGGTTCAGCGTATTGAGTACATCGTCGATTGTGAACCTGTCTTCGTCGGCCGCGATCTGGGCATAGAAGAGTACCTGGAGCACCAGGTCTCCAAGCTCCTCGCGCAGATCCTCCCAGTGCTCACGATCAATCGCATCGATGACTTCATAGACTTCTTCAACCGTGTATCTGCGGATGGTTGCCAGGGTCTGCTCACGGTCCCAGGGACAGCCGCCTTCCGCGCGCAGCCGCGCCATGAGAGCGACCGACTGCTGAAAGGGGGTGGCGTGGTCGCTCCAATCAGCTTTCGAAGTACTACGTTCGGCAGGGGACGTCATGGCTCTACTTTAGCCGAAGCAGCAGAATAATCCCCATGGCGCTCACCGGTATACTTCGTCAGGATGCAGCCCGAAAATACAGTCCTTCTGGTCTTTGCCATTCTCTTCGGCCTGGCTTTCGGCAGTTTCCTGAATGTCTGCATCGTGCGTCTGCCGCAGGGTGCGTCGATCCTGTCGCCACGCTCGCACTGCGTCACGTGCAACCATGCGATCCGCTCCCGCGATAACATCCCACTGCTGAGCTGGATACTACTGCGCGGGCGCTGTCGTGACTGTGGCGCTCCCATCTCGATCCGCTACCCGCTGGTCGAGGTGGTGACCGCAAGCCTGTTTGTGCTTTGCCTGGTGCGCTTCGGCGCGAGCCTGGAAGCAGTCGGCATGGTCATATTGTGCTGGCTGCTGCTGGGTCTCCTGCTGATGGATGCCGAAACCTTCCTGCTGCCTAACGCTTTCACACTACCCGGCATTGTGCTTGGCTTCGTCTATAACGCTGCGAGCGCAAACACAGCGGGCGCAGCAGGCGTTCTGCGCGGGATAGAGCAGGCAGCACTGGGCACGGTTTCGGTTGCCGGGTTTCTCTGGGCAGTCAGACTGCTCTACCGCGCGCTCCGGCGACGGGAAGGCATGGGTTTCGGGGATGTGAAACTCGGCGCCATGCTGGGTGCGTGGCTGGGCTGGCAGATGGGCGCCGTGTCGCTGTTCGTGGCGATCGTCACAGCCGCTGTTGCTGGAGTTGTTATCAGCATGCGTCACCGTCGAATGGCCAATAACGCCATGGCAGACGTCGGGAGCATGCGTGTGCCCTTCGGGTCATTCCTGGCGGCAGCAGGGATCATCACGGTGTTTGCAGGAGTTCCCCTGCTGCGCTGGTACCTTGGCTTTTTCCCGCGGTAGGAGTGGTTGCTCTTCTGCCGCGGGATCGTGAAAGGAAGGAGTCCTAAGCTACGCTTGCCGTGCGATGACCGGGAGCGTGGGCGATGGGTGTCAGCAGGCTCCGGTGCAGCGAAGCGACGGACCTGGTGAGCAGACGGAGCTGCAGCACCTGGCAGCGGCGCCACTGATCAACGCGCATGGGTCCGAGCAACGGGTGATGCTCCACGCGTTCCATCCCGAATTCAGCACGGCAACGGTCAAGCAGTTCGTCCAGTGCGGCAAGCTCTGCTGCGAGTTGTTTTGCCAGTTCACGACCGTGGAACGGGGTTGCGGTCTCGCGCTTGCTTCGTTCGTAGTGCTCAGTCAGCGGCATGTTCGCGGGAACGTAGTTAAAGCTGAGAATCATCAGCTGAATCATCCACTCGAGCTTGGTGCGCTTGATGGCGCGCGGGACGCGGCCGCGCTTAAGGCGGCGCTCCAGCAGCTCGCGTGAAGAGCGAATGGAACAGATGACCTGTTCGACGCTCTGCTGTACGGAGGGCACATGCGGCAGACCCTCAGGATGCAATTGTGCGGTCGAAGTGTCGATGACTTCGAGTTCGGCCAGGCAGGATGCAAAAGCTTTATGAAGCACGGGATGCATGTCCACGTCGTTATTACCTCAGTGATCTAACGTCACGAAGAAACATTGACATACCGATCAGGTCGCCTCAATCACACTGACGGGGAGAGGGCGCCACAAAGGTTGGCACTGCCTCTAACTCGAAAGCACCAGTAATGCGTCAGTTGCTGGGAATCAGAGACATGCAGCTTCCGAGGTGAGTACGTCAGTGCGCTTTTTCAAGTGACGCGAGTGCCTTGCGCGCGTCCTTGGCCTTGGAGCCTGAAGGCACTACTTCGAGGAACAGCTTGTAATTACTTAGTGCTTCGTCGTTCTTATGCAGATGCCGTGCGGCTTCGGCAAGTCCGAACATCGCGTCTGTGCTTTCAGGATGTGTTGTAGCGGCTTCCTTGAAGCGGCTGTAGGCGCCCGGGTAATTGCCGGATTGCAGGTAGTACGTGCCGACCTGTACATCTTCCTTCAGTGTATCTTTGCCGTGGATATGGCTCATCGAGACGTTAGGCGTGATCGCATCGCGGCCGTTGACATGTGTGTCGTAGTCACTGGAAGAGCTGACACCGGAAGCACTGCCGGCATTCCCTTCGGCAGCTTTTGCCTTGGCGGCATCTGCCGCGGCCTTGCGTGACGCATCTTCGGGGAAAGCATTGTTATCACCGCCACTTCCGTCGGCATTTCCCTGCTGCTGGTCGGTAGCGGGCGGTGCCTGTGCAGCCTCTTTTTTGTCTTGCTTTTCCTGTTGCGCCTGCTTCGCTGCTTTCTCCGATTCAGCTTCGGGGAAAGCATTGTTGTCGGTGGCCGGCGGCGTATTCGCGTCCGCACCTGGCTGGCTTTGACCCTGGTTCTGATTCTGGTTCTGCGCAGGAGGGGTCTTGTCGCTGCTACCCGACGCGGATTGCTGACCGTGTGCACCGGTAGCTGTACCGAACAGAAGCAGCAGCGCGAGGGTCGCGTGGGTGCATGAAAGTCTATCCATCGCATTGACAGTATATCGCGGTGGCGCGGGCCTTTACATCGCACACCACCGGGCTAAAAACGCGGCGCCCGGGAATGATTGCTATACTCTGGCCATCCCACTCTGACAGGTCCTGTCGAAGCGCATGAGTCTTATCATTCGTTCTTCTTCTATTCACGCAGCCGGATGCTATACGACTGCGTTCATCGCCAATGGCTCGAAGGTCATTGAGTACACCGGGCCGCGCATCTCGAAAGACCGCGCGGACGAACTGTATGCCGACTCGCCGACAACCTATCTCTTTGGGCTGGGTAATGGCGCGACCGTTATCGATGGGCATGGGACCGCGATGTTTCTGAATCATTCCTGCGATCCCAACTGTGAGACCGATGAAAAAGACGGCCACATCTGGATCAGGGCGATCCGCGACATTGAACCGGGTGAAGAGCTGGTCTACGACTACAACCTGTACGATGGCGACGAGAGCCCGGCCTCGTGCAACTGCGGAGCGAAGGACTGCCGGCAAACCATGTATTCCCACGCAGAAATCAGGCGGCGCCAGAAGGCTGCGAAGCAAACAAGATCGAACATGGCGCAAACTTCCGGGAGATGACCTGGCGGCGTAACCCTCCCTGCTCGTATACGAAATACGTAGAGAAGCTGTAGTGATCCTTCACGTCCACTGTCCATCCCGGGAGTGGCTGTGAAATTCGGGTTTCTCAAGGCGATACAATCGAGTTTCGCGGGAGACTCCAAACCCGCTGAATCGGGATCATGGCTTACCAGGTTTTAGCACGCAAATATCGGCCGCAGCGCTTCTCTGACGTCGCCGGGCAGGATCATGTCACGCGCACCCTGCTGAATGCCCTTGCACAACAGCGCATCGCGCACGGCTACATCTTCAGCGGTCACCGTGGGATCGGCAAGACTACGATCGCGCGTATCCTGGCGATGGCGCTGAACTGCCGACGCGAGATTGGAAGTCTGGAGCGACCGACACCGGAACCCTGCGAGACCTGCGAGTCCTGCACTGAGATCAAGGCCGGGAACGCGGTCGATGTCATTGAAATTGATGCTGCGACCAATCGCGGTATCGACGAGATCCGCGAACTCCGGGATGCCGCACGCTACAGGCCGGCGCGCGATCGTTACAAGATTTACATCCTTGATGAAGCACACCAGATTACGGATGCAGCCTTCAATGCCCTGTTGAAGACGCTCGAAGAACCGCCGGACCACGTCATCTTCATGATGGCGACGACGCAGCCGGAAGACATTCCGCAGACGATCCGATCGCGGAGTCAGCATTTCAGTTTCCACGCAGTCTCCTTTGAAGACATTTTGAAAGAGTTGCGCGGGATCGCGGTCAAAGAGAAGGTCGATGCGAACGAGACAGCGCTGGCGCTTCTGGCTGAGGCAGGCGACGGTTCCATGCGCGATGCTCTCTCGATCATGGACCAGGCGATTGCCAGTGCTCCGGTCGAGAATGGCAAAGCAGTTCTCGATGCGGAACAGATTCGTGAACTGATGGGCACGGTTCCCAACACGGTCTTTGAGCGACTGCTTGAAAACATCAGCGAAAACCAGAGCGCCGCCGTGATGGAAGAAACCAATACGCTGTTGAACGCCGGCAACAGCCCGTCGCAGATTGCCCGGCAGTTTGTGCGCTATCTGCGCAATTGCCTGATGGCCCGGCTGGGCGGTGAAAATACAGCACTCCTTGAAATCTCGGCTGACGAGCGCGCCCGGGCTGCACGCTCTGCTGTCCTGTTTTCGGAAGAAGACCTGACGCGTTTTCTGCAGGTGATGCTGCGGACGTTCGACGAACTGAACTACCGCCAGGAGCCACGCTTCCATCTTGAGCTGGGTCTGATCAAGCTGGTGCATCTGCAACGCCTGATCCCGGTAGAAGAACTGCTGAGCCAGGCCGGAGGCCGGCCGGCCGCTGCGCCGGCACGGCCTGTAACAGCAGCAGCTCTGCCGCCAGCATCCCGGGCTTCGACTTCAGGTATTCCAGCGCCATCAAGGCAGCCGGAGGCGGTCGTTCCGCGGCCTTCGCCAATCCAGGCATCCGTGCCAACAACTACGTCGGCGCCAACAACCACGTCGGCGCCACCGGCCAGTCCTTCATTTTCTCCGTTCGAAGCAGACAAGAACCGGAAGCGGGGCATGGAGGAAGCGCACGCGCAGCAGGTCAGTATCCAGGCTGAATCGAACCGGGGCCTGCCGGCAGGTTCTACCGTCCAGCCCTCGCCCGTAGCGAGAGACTATGAAGTGTCGTCAGCACGACCAGTCGAGTCGCCTATCGAAACGATGCCGGTCAGGCTGAGCGAGCGCGAGACCTCGGTTGCTGTTGCCGAGCCCGAGATTGCGGAGACTGAGAGAGCCAGTACTGAAGCTGCGCCCATCATCGCCGCGATGGCGACGCTGCTCCCGGTCGAACAGCCCGAAGATTCGAAAGCCGGGCACACGACAGATAGCCTGCACGATGAAACTGGAGTCAACGCTCCGGCTGTTCAGGCGACTGCGGCGAACGATGGCAAGCTCGACAAACTGCGAGATGCGATCGTCCTGGCACTGGACGAGAAAGGCCACCAGACTGCTTCGGCGCTGATGGGATCAGGCAGTTGGCGTCAGGTTGGGGATACAGTCGAGGTCCAGGTCGCGGTCAAGAAGCTGATGCTGGGTCTCGTGATGAACCCAGAGGCCGACAGGATCGCCAAGGGCGTGATGCGCGAGATGGGACTCGTCCCAAAGCTTTCGGTAATCCCCGGCGAAGGTGGCCCGGGCAGCTCTGCGGCTCGTGCTGTACCGCAGGGCAGCGTGCAGGCGCAGGCGATGGAAAACCCGCTGGTCAAGCAGGCGCAGGAACTCTTCCGTGCAGAGGTGCGGAGCATCCTCGATCTGCGGGACAAGCGGTGATCACAGGCAGTACAAACAGACCCTACAGGAACGTGAGGATAGAACGCGTGGACGCTTCAAAGATGCAGGAAATGCTGGCACAGGCAGGCCAGATGCAGGAACAGATGCACCAGAGGCTTACCCAGACTGTCACAGAGGCGACATCCGGCGGCGGTGTTGTAACCGTAAAGATGAATGGCGAGAAGCAGGTGCTTTCGCTCAAGATTGATCCGTCAGCCGTTGCAGGACTGGGCGCCAATGCTTCCGACGTGGAAATGCTGGAAGATCTCATCATTGCGGCGTTGAATGAAGCCGGACGAAAGATTGATGGCCTGGCGAAGGCCAGTCTCAGCGGGATGCTTGGCGGACTCGATCTGCCGCCCGGCCTGCTCGGCTGAGAGAGGGCGATTACCAGGACAACTCATCCGGTTCGCCGGGATGAACGGCCAGAAGGAAACGAAGTGAATCGAAGGAGTTTGTTGCGTGCGGGGGCCGCTGTAGCATTTAGCCAGGTGGTGCCATCGTGGTTGGATGGCAGAGCGATGCCTGGTCGCGAGATCCCAGTGCCTGAGCCGGTGCCTGCCGAACAAGGCTCGACGCCTAACCTGATCCAGACCATGAAGGCGATGGGCCCTAAGACGCCCGTGCGCGTGACCCGTCTGCGCGACACACTGTTTCTGCTGCAGGGCGTTGGCGGCAACATGGTGGCCCAGATCGGGCCGGACGGGAAGCTCGTAATCGATTCGAGCGTGTCGACTGCCGCATCTCGAGTCAGGGATGCTCTTTCAAGTCTCGGGCAGCAGCCACTGCAACTGCTCATCAACACCCACTGGCATTTCGACCATACTGACGGCAATGCCGCTATGCATGCCGATGGGGCGCTCATCCTGGCGCAGGAGAACACCCGTTTACGGCTCTCCCGTCCGCAGCGTATCGAAGCCCTGGGTCTTGACTTTGCTCCCGCGCCAAATAGCGCTCTTCCACAGGAAGTCTTTTCGGACCGCGCACATCTTTTCTTCAACAACGACGAACTCAGGCTGGTCCACTTCGCCCCCGCGCACACTGACTCCGATGTCTACATACTGTTCAAAGCTGCGAATGTGATCCATGCCGGGGACATATGGTTCAACGGCACCTATCCGTTGATCGATGACTCGAGCGGCGGCCGGATCGACGGCATGATCCGCGCAGCCAGCGAATTGGTGACGCTGGCTGATCCCGAGACGAAGATCATTCCGGGGCATGGGCCCCTCGGGACCAAGGCCGAACTTTCGCAGTATCGAGATATGCTGGTGTCCGTACGCGACCGCGTGCAGGGATTGAAGCGAAGTGGCCGCTCTCTGCAGGAGGCGCAGGACGCAAAACCGACATCTGACCTGGATAAGAAGTGGGGCGCGGGTTCCATGACGCCCGATCTCTTTGTGCAACAGGTTTACAAGACCCTGCCTGATGGCCGCGCTTAGTCGCAGCGCCCGACCCAGACTGCTTTATGCTCAACATCGACTGAGCGCAAGGAATAAACACGTTGTCAAGATTTGCAGAACCGATGGCACGGCTGATCGAAGAGTTGCGCAAACTGCCCGGCGTCGGCACAAAGACGGCGCAGCGTTACGCCTTTCATATCCTGCGTTCCAGTAACGAGGATGCCGACCAGCTCGCCGGGGCCATTCAGGAGTTGAAAGCGAGCCTCCGTCTCTGTTCTGTATGCAACAACGTCACCGATCAGGATCCCTGTGTCTATTGCTCGAACCCGACGCGAAATCACCGCCTGGTCTGCGTGATTGAAGAGCCGACAAATATCGCGACCATCGAGCGGACACGCGCGTATAACGGTGTATTCCACGTATTGCACGGAACACTTTCACCCTTGCATGGCGTCGGTCCGGAGCAGCTGCGTAGCAACAATCTGATTTCCAGGGTGGAGCGCGGGGAGGTGGATGAGGTAATCCTTGCGACCAGTCCAACGCTCGAAGGCGAAGCCACTGCCGGCTACCTGGCGGACCTGCTGCGGCGCATGAACATCCGCATTACACGCATAGCGACGGGGGTTCCTGCAGGCAGCGATATCGAGTATGCAGATGAGGTAACGATGACCCGGGCACTGGAGTGGCGTCGGGACATTTGAGATCCCTCAGTGAAAAGGCTGCCCAAGCAGCCTCTTTTCTCGGGACTAGCCGCGGAGACGGGCGAGCAGATCCTGTGGATGGACCGGCTTGGCAAGAATCTCGAACTCGTGGCCCTGAACGCGGGCACGGTCCAGCAGATCAGCAGTCGCGGCCTGGCCGGAAAACAGCAGAATCTTGCAGCTCGGTAGCAAGGCACGGATCCTGATAGCTGCATCAATGCCGTTCATGTCCGTCATGATGACGTCAGAGATCAGCATGTCTGGTTCAAGCGACTTCGCCGTTTCAACGGCTTTTTCTCCGCTGTACACGGCGGTGGCCTGGAATCCGCTCTGGTTGAGAATGATGGCGAGGGTGTCGGCGATCACGCGTTCATCATCTGCGACTAAAACTTTAGGCTTTTTCTGAGCTTCAGACATTCTTTCCTTTTGCACTCCATAGCAACTCAGACGGAACGAGGCTGGTGAAAGGCGCCAGCTTAATCCAGTCGAAACTGTCTAGATAGTTCGCAGCATGACTCCGTCGGCCAACCACCAGCTTAGATGGTACGCTGCCAACAGAAGATGCTTTCATCGTCCTGCCAACAAAACAGTTTAGATTAATCGTTCACGCTGTCGCGCGGGGCTGCTTCTGCGTTACGGCTGTCCCTAGATAGAGTGACAGAAATTCCGGCTTTAAGGAAAGCAAATGGCAGAAGCAATCATCCGGGCTCAGCAGGTCGAGAAGTATTATGCGCAACCGAGCGAGAACCGCATCCAGGTGATTGCGCCGACCGACTTGTCGATTGTTCCGGGTGAAATCGTCGCACTGCTTGGACCCTCCGGTTCCGGTAAATCGACCTTGTTGCGCATGCTGAGCGGTTTGTCGACGCCCTCCGCCGGCGAGGTCTTCTGGCATGAAAAGCCAGTCGGCACTGTCGAAATGAGCGTTTCGATTGTCTTCCAGAGTTTCGCACTCTTTCCGTGGCTGACAGTCCTCGAGAACGTCGAAGCACCGCTGCTCGCGAAGGGAATGGCGGCTGACGAGCGGCGCGAACAGAGCCTCAAAATTCTAGATACGGTCGGCCTGGACGGCTTCCAGGCAGCGTTTCCCAAGGAACTGTCGGGTGGAATGCGGCAGAGAGTCGGCTTCGCGCGGGCGCTCGTGGTACAGCCGGAGGTGCTGTTTATGGACGAGCCGTTTTCCGCGCTCGACGTATTAACAGCGGAAAACCTGCGCAGTGAACTGCTCGAGCTCTGGCACAAGAAGACGATCCCAACCAAGTCGATCTTCATTGTGACGCACAATATTGAGGAAGCAGTCCTGCTGGCTGACCGAATCATTGTGCTTGGCCGCAACCCGGGCCATGTCCGGACGGATTTCCGTGTTGAGTTGAGTCAGCCGCGTGACCGCAAAGCGCCGCTGTTTACCCATCTCGTCGACTTCATCTACAAGGTGCTGACGCGGCCCGATGTACAGGCTGATATGCCTGAACGCCTCGAAGTCCGCGATCAGCGGCAGATGCATTACCAGATGCTGCCGCACGCGCGACCCGGCGGCATTGCCGGCCTGCTCGAACTGCTGATCGACAAGAATGGGCGCGATGACATCTATCGGCTGGCGGACGACCTGGCGTTCGAGATCGATGACCTGCTGCCGATCGTCGATGCTGCTCAACTCCTGGGCTTCCTTAAAATCGAGGAAGGCGATGCCGCGATTACACCAGTCGGTCGAGCCTTTGCCGAATCCGAAATTCAGCAGCAGAAGGAAGTTTTCCGGCAGGCGGCAGTCGAACATGTTCTGCTGCTGCGCCAGATCACGCGTGCTCTCGACACCAAATCTGACCACACCGTGCCCGAAGAGTTTTTTCTGGACATGCTCGATGAACAGTTCAGCCAGGAAGAGACACTCCGCCAGCTGGAGACGGCTATCACCTGGGGCCGTTATGCGGAGCTGTTCGACTTCGATGCCTCCCGCCGACGCTTTATCCGGCCTGAGGAAGAAGAGCCAACGGCAGAGACGCTGGAAGAAGAGCAGGAGCCGGAAGTCGAGAAAGAGACAAAATGACCGAGTCTCGCAGCCAGGACTCGCGCCGGCAGACCTTCTCCCGATCGCTCGTCCTTGAGCGGTCATGGCCCTTCGTTCTCGATCTGACCGTAGCCGTGTCGTGCCTGGCTGCCTTTTACGGTGTGCTCTACGTGGTCCGTTACTGGTTTAGCCCGCCTGAATCGACCGTCGTCATTTCGCAATCTGTGCGCGCGCTGCCACTGTACGCCTTCTACTCTGTTGTGCGCATCGGCGTGGCCTACATTCTGAGCCTGATCTTCGCAGTCGGCTACGGCTATTTCGCTGCCTATCATCCGCGCGCCGAAGCGCTGATGATTGCGATTCTCGACATTCTTCAATCCATTCCGGTACTCAGCTTTCTACCGGGCGTGATGCTGGCCATGGTTGCGCTGGTGCCTTCGCATCAATTGGGAATCGAGCTGGGCGCGATCGTGCTCATCTTTACCGGCGCAGTCTGGAACATGGCTTTCAGCTTCTATTCGTCGTTGAAGAGCATTCCGCGTGAGTTGCAGGAAGCTTCGCTGATCAATAACTTCACGGCGTGGCAGCGCTTCTGGCAGCTGGAACTTCCGGCCGGTGCGATCGGTCTCGTATGGAACTCCATGATGTCTGTCGCGGGCGCGTGGTTTTTCCTGATGACCTGCGAGATGTTTCCGATCGGTGACAGGGATTTCCGGCTGCCAGGGCTCGGCTCGTACCTGCAGACGGCGGCCGGCAACGATGATACGCGCTCGATGATCTGGGGCGTGATCGTGATGCTGGTCATCATCATCATGACTGATCAGCTGGTCTGGCGGCCGGTCATTGCGTGGAGCAACAGGTTCAAATTCGAGCAGGTGGAGAGCACGCAGCGGGTCCGCTCGCCGATTCTGTTTGCCCTGCAGAATGCGCGTGTCCTGAACTACCTGCGCGAGCACACGCTTGATCCGCTGGGCGAAAATGTTTCGCTGAGACTGGCTCGCCGCTACCAGAAGAACCGGCTGCGGCCCGACCACTCAGCGATCGAAAAGCGCAAGTCGACCGTAGTCAGCACAGTGATCGCGGTTCTGCTGCTGTGCGGCATACTTGTGGCTGCTTTTCATGCCCTCGCATTGCTGAAAGACATTACGTGGCACGAAGTAGTTCACCTGCTTGAGGGCGCGGGCGCAACCTTCTTCCGCGTGAACGTTTCGCTGCTTATTGCTTCCCTGTGGACGATCCCGGTAGGAGTCGCGATCGGCTTCAACCCTCGGCTGGCTCGCCTTGCACAGCCGCTGGCACAGATTGCAGCATCGTTTCCTGCGCCTATTCTCTTTCCGATCCTGCTGCTTGCGCTCATCCATGTCGGGTCGGGCATCGGCATTGGCTCGATCCTGCTGATGCTGCTTGGAACCCAGTGGTACATCCTGTTCAACGTGATAGCCGGCGCGATGGCGATCCCGAATGACCTGAAAGAAGTGTCGACCCTGTTTCACTTCGGCACGGTGCAGAGATGGAAGACTGTCATCCTGCCGGGCATCTTTCCGTATCTCGTAACAGGACTGGTTACAGCTTCGGGCGGCGCGTGGAATGCGAGCATCATTGCCGAATATTTCCACCTGCACGGCCAGACACTGAGCACGCTCGGCCTGGGAGCGCAGATCAACTATGCGACTGACCATGCGCAGTTTTCGACACTGCTGCTGGCTACGATCATCATGGCCATCATGGTGGTCACAATCAATCGACTGGTCTGGCGTCCGCTGTACCGGCTGGCAGAGACCAAGTATCGACTTGGCGATCCATAGAGGAATCGGTTGCTTCCGATGCAGACGCCGGGATCCAGAACGAGAATGTTGTGGCCTGACCCGGCTGGCTGCGCACAGAGATGCTTCCCTGGTGCGCGTCGATGATGGCCTTCACGATTGCGAGTCCCATTCCTGTTCCATTCGGATGGGCACCGGCCCCGGCGCCGCGGAAGAACCGTTCGAAGACAAATGGCTGCTCGTCCTCGGGGATTCCCGGTCCCGTGTTCCTGATCGAAACATGCAGCTCCTGATCCAGGAGCTGCGCGGAGACTGCGATCGGCGAATGGGCCGGGGAATACTGCAGGGCGTTTTCGAGGAGGTGCTTGAAGACGCGGCGGATGAGATCGGCATCCATGAGGATGGGCGGCATGTCTGCGGCGCAGTTGATCTCCATCGCGCGCCCGCGTAGTGGAACGCGCAGCCCGGCGATGACTGCATCGATGATGGGCGGAAGGCTTGTGGCCGTCTTCTGCAGATGAATTTCGCCGGTGCTCAGCTGCGCCATGGTCACGGCTTCATCGATCAGTGCGTTCATGCGCGCGCTCTCTTCCGTGATGACGCAAAGCAGGTCCTGCCTTGCAATCTCGTCGACTCCAGGATCACTGGCCAACGTTGTTGCTGCCAGATTGATGCCGGTGAGGGGCGTTCGCAGTTCGTGCGTAATGGAGTCGAGGACGGCGGTCCGCAGTAGCTCGCCGGCACGCGCAGCCTCTGACCGGCTGTTCCGTTCGAGAGCGTACGCCCTTTCAACCGCGACGGCGATCAGGCTTCCGATCGCATCGTAGAAGCCTTCCGTGTAGCCGCCCTCTGTCATGGCCAGGACGCCGAGCGTGCGCATGCCCAGCAGGAGCGGGACGATGCGAATGCCGGATGCGGAGCGGGAGGAAACGCCGCTCGATTGGGTGGCGTCATGAAGATTTTCCATGCCGGCAAGCAGGTGCTCAGGATCCCACATCGAGGCAGGTTCTTTCTCGGGCAGGTAGAGCGCGACGGCCCGTAGCTGAAAGCTGGCTGCGATGAGTGCGGGTGCTGATGTCGAAAGCTGCTGCAGCTTATCTTCCAGCAGCAGGCGCTGACAGAATGCGTAAAGTTTTTCAATCTCCTGGCTCTGGGTGGCGAGGGAGGCAGCCTGCCGTCGCTCCCGGGCAGAAATCTGGTTAACGGAAATACTTGCTACGAGGAAAGAGATGAGTGCGACAAAATTCTGCGGATCGGCGATCGTCAGGCTGCCATAGGGCGGCAGAAAATAAAAGTTGTAGAAGAAAGCGCATAGCAGCGAAAGATAAACCGAGTAGATGAGCGGCCGGCGAAATGCCGTGAACAGAATGAGAATGAGGAAAGTGAGCGCGACAGTCGTCTGATTCACATGCAGAACAAAGCGGTAGAACTCAACAATCAGGTACGCGGTGCATGTAAAAAGCAGGTACTGGCCGAGTTGCTTTGCCCAGTGCTCACGCTCAGTTGGCATAGAAGCGAAGATAGAGCATTTTCAACGAGAGTGCATCCGGCGCGAGTGTTCCGTGTCGTCCGCCCGGTTGGATGAAGGCTCATACATCGATTCAATGCATGTACCTTTGAACCTGGTCGCCGTGAGTTGAGAATGCCCGGACACATAAGGAATGTGCCATGCTGATGGAGAATGCTTGAGGCAACGAGGAGCGCAGATTGGCTGAACGAGTCCTGTTGATTGATGATGAGCCGCAGATTACCCGCGTCCTGAGAACAGCACTGGGAACGCAGGGCTTCGAGGTTCGGACGGCGAATGATCCTGAAGAGGGTCTCCTGATTTTTGAGGAGTGGAAGCCGGACCTGGTCGTGACTGACCTGATGATGCCCGGCATCTCAGGCATTGATGTCTGCAAGCGGGTCCGCGCGCATTCCGCTGTGCCGATTATCGTGCTCTCCGTGCGCGACCAGGAGCGCACCAAGGTTGAAGCCCTGGACGCAGGGGCCGATGACTACATCACGAAGCCATTCGGTGCACAGGAATTACTGGCCCGCGTGCGTGCGCATCTGCGGCGAGCTCCGGAACGGTCCGAGACATCGCATCTTGAGACTGGCGACTTCGTCATCGATATCGAACAACACACAGCCACGGTGCAGGGCAAGCCGCTGACACTCACGCCTACAGAGTTCGAACTGCTGTTCTACTTCGCACAACATACCGGTAAGGTTATGCCGCACCGCACAATTCTCAACGCAGTGTGGGGCGCGCAGTCCGTTCACCAGCCGGAGTATCTACGGGTCTTTATTGGCCAGCTGCGCAAGAAACTCGAAGTACTGACGGCGCGGCAATATATCCAGACAGAACCGTGGGTTGGTTACCGCTTCGTGTCATCAGGTGTTGAATAGCGGGTATCGCAAAGCAGGCGTGGCATAGCGGGTGTGGAGTAGCAGCTTTCCTTACAACTTCCTTATCTCTCCTCCACAGACTCCTTACGGCTGATCCTCTTGACTAGACGAATGCCCGTACCGGGTGTGCTTACCGGTACCCGCAGTCGAGGGTTTGCTGTGCCTGATATTGTCTTCGTCCTGTTAACCATCGCCTTCTTCGCGCTCACCCTGCTGTATGTGCAGGCGTGTGAAAGGTTGCGCTAGCCGTGACTACTACCACTGCCATCGTGCTTGTCGTGACCGCTGTCATTTTCGTCTACCTGGTGTTTGCGCTGCTGCGTCCGGAGAAGTTCTGACATGACAGCAAACGGATGGTTTCAGTTCATCGTTTTTTTTGCGGTCCTGCTTGCGCTCATGAAGCCGCTTGGCTTGTATATCGCGAGCGTGCTTGAAGGCAGTAAGACGTTCCTCGATCCGGTGATGAAGCCGGTCGAACGCTTCATCTATCGCCTTAGCGGTGTCGAAGCCGAGCATGAGATGGACTGGCGTGAGTATGCGCTTGCACTGCTGCTCTTCAGCGCGGTCTCGATGCTGCTTACCTACTTCATCGAGCGTCTGCAGCATTTTCTGCCGTGGAACCCCCAGCACCTGGTCGGCGTCGCGGCTGACCTTGCCTGGAACACAGCTGCCTCCTTCACGACCAACACCAACTGGCAGTCGTACACGCCTGAGACGACGATGAGCTACTTCACGCAGATGGTGGGGCTGGCATATCACAACTTCACATCGGCAGCCTGCGGCATCGCAGTTGCCATCGCGGTGATCCGTGGATTGTTCCGCAAGGAGTCGAAGACGATCGGCAACTTCTGGGTCGATGTGACACGCGGCCTGCTATGGATCCTGCTGCCACTCTGCATCGTGCTGACGCCAATTCTGATCGAACAGGGCGTTATACAGAACCTGCATCCTTACACCGTTGCGACCACGCTCGAACACCAGACGCAGACCATTGCACAGGGTCCCGTCGCGTCGCAGGAAGCCATCAAGATGCTGGGCACGAACGGCGGCGGTTTCTTCAATGCGAACAGCTCGCATCCGTTTGAAAATCCGACACCGCTCACGAACTTTCTCGAGATACTCTCGATCTTCCTCATCCCTGCATCACTGACCATCACTCTCGGCAAACTAAGTGGTTCGCCGGGGCATGGCTGGGCAGTCTTTTCGACGATGACAATTCTGTTCGTCATCGGTCTCGTGACGGTTTACTGGGCCGAAACGCAGCCACACCCGTTGCTCCATGGAGTGACGCAGCAGGTGTCTGCAATCAGCCCAGGCGGCAACATGGAAGGCAAGGAGACACGCTTCGGGATTGCGGGCAGTTCTCTCTTCGCCGTCACGACAACAGACGCAAGCTGCGGCGCCGTCAACAGCATGCATGACTCCTACACTCCACTTGGCGGCATGGTACTGCTCGCGAACATTCTTCTGGGCGAGATTATCTTTGGCGGCGTGGGCGCCGGCATGTACGGGATGCTTATCTTCGTCGTACTGTCGGTGTTTATTGCCGGCCTGATGGTCGGGCGAACGCCTGAATATCTTGGCAAGAAGATAGAAGCGTTCGATATCAAGATGTCTATGCTGTATGTCCTGATCTTTCCGATGATCATTCTCATATTGACGGCAATGTCCGTACTCGCGCCGAAGATGGGCCTGAGTGCTCTGAATAACAGCGGTCCACATGGCCTGACGGAGATGCTGTACGCCTTCACGTCGGCGACCGGTAACAATGGTTCAGCGTTTGCGGGGCTTAGCCCGAATACTCATTGGTTCAATTACACGCTTGGATTTGCCATGCTGGCTGGACGTTTCCTGATGATCATCCCGGTGCTGGCGCTGGCTGGAAACCTTGCGCAGAAGAAAACAATCCCGCCTTCGCCTGGCACGTTTCCAGTCAACACTGGTCTATTCGCCGTGCTATTGACGGGCGTGATCCTGATCGTCGGCGCGCTGACCTTCTTCCCGGTCGTGAGCCTCGGGCCCATTCTCGAACACTTGCTGCTGCATGCAGGCAGAACCTTCTAACGTATCCGTCCTGAGCAGCTAACGAGGAAATTGTCATGGCAAAGAAATTGAGTTTGTGGGACCCCGCAATCCTGTCGCAGGCAGCCGGCGGCGCGTTTACCAAGCTGAACCCGAAGTTCATGTTGAAGAACCCGGTGATGCTGGTGGTGGAGGTCGGCAGTATCGTGACGACGGTGCTGCTCATACAGGATCGCTTCAAGCATTCGAACAACTTCGGCTTCGATCTCCAGATCACACTCTGGCTGTGGTTCACAGTACTGTTTGCAAACTTCGCGGAAGCGATGGCAGAAGGCCGAGGCAAGGCACAGGCCGATACCCTGCGCAAAGCCAAGGCTGACACGACAGCGCATCGGCTCCTTGCCGACGGCAAGACCGAAGATGTTTCCAGTTCCAAGCTGCGCGTCGATGACGTCATCGTGGTGCCGGCTGGTGAGTTTATCGCGGGCGATGGCGAGGTCATCGAAGGGGTGGCATCAGTCGATGAATCAGCAATCACTGGCGAATCTGCACCAGTCATCCGCGAGGCGGGAGGGGATCGTTCGGCGGTCACTGGCGGCACACGCGTGCTCTCCGACTGGATCCGTGTCCGCATCACCTCTAACCCGGGTGAGACTTTTCTCGATCGCATGATTGCACTGGTCGAAGGCGCTGAACGGCAGAAGACGCCGAATGAAATTGCGCTGAGTATCCTGCTTTCCGGCTTGACGATAGTCTTCCTGCTTGCAGTCACGACACTCCAGCCGTTCGCGATCTACTCCAGGGCGCCGCAGACCATCTTCGTGCTCGTCTCACTACTGGTCTGCCTGATTCCGACGACGATCGGAGGGCTGCTTTCCGCCATTGGCATCGCTGGCATGGACCGGCTCGTTCAATACAACGTGCTTGCGATGTCAGGCCGCGCAGTAGAAGCAGCGGGAGACGTCAACACGTTGCTGCTCGATAAGACAGGCACCATCACACTCGGGAACCGCCAGGCAACAGAGTTTATTCCTGCGCCCGACATTTCGCCGGAACGTCTAGCTGATGCAGCACAACTTTCTTCGCTGTCAGATGAGACACCGGAAGGTCGTTCGATCGTTGTGCTCGCAAAGGAGAAGTATGGCTTGCGCGGCCGCGACATGACAGCGCTCCAGGCAGAGTTCGTTCCTTTCAGTGCGCAGACACGCATGTCCGGCGTGAACTTCGGCGGCAATGTTGTGCGTAAGGGATCGGTGGATGCGATTGCGC
Organism: Acidobacteriaceae bacterium; assembly: GCA_963692885.1. Classification (GTDB taxonomy): domain Bacteria; phylum Acidobacteriota; class Terriglobia; order Terriglobales; family Acidobacteriaceae. The sequence goes on along the minus strand of OY843586.1, from coordinate 1,878,168 downwards.
GTTTTCTTGAAGAGCAGGGATCGAGCCTGCCGAAGAAAGTACGCGACAGCGTGGAAGACATTGCGCGACTCGGCGGAACACCGCTGGTGGTCGCTGAGAATAAAACGGCCCTCGGCGTCATCTACCTGAAAGACATCGTCAAGGGCGGGTTGAAAGAACGCCTGGCCCGGCTCCGTGCCATGGGCATTCGCACCGTCATGATTACAGGCGATAATCCCCTGACTGCCGCAGTGATTGCACGCGAAGCCGGTGTGGATGATTTTCTTGCTGAGGCTAAACCGAAAGACAAGATGGACCTGATCAAGCGCGAGCAGGCGAAAGGCAAGCTGGTCGCCATGACGGGTGATGGAACGAATGATGCGCCAGCGCTCGCGCAGGCCGATGTAGGTGTCGCGATGAACTCCGGCACGCAGGCGGCGAAGGAGGCCGGCAACATGGTCGACCTTGACTCGAATCCGACCAAGCTGATCGAGATTGTCGAGATCGGCAAGCAGTTGCTGATGACGCGCGGCGCACTGACGACCTTCTCCATCGCGAACGACGTGGCCAAATACTTCGCGATCATTCCGGCAATGTTCGCTGGTGTGTTTCCTGTATTGAACGCGCTCAATGTGATGCACCTGAATAACCCGCACTCAGCTATTCTTTCGGCCGTCATCTTCAACGCACTGGTCATCATCGCGCTCATTCCACTGGCGCTGAAAGGGGTCAAGTATGCGCCCAAATCCGCACAGATTCTGCTTCGCCAGAACCTGCTCATCTACGGTGTTGGTGGCGTGATTGTGCCCTTCGTCGGTATCAAGCTGATTGATCTCTGCCTGACACATCTTCACCTCGCTTGAGAAACAACAAGGAACATTATGTTCTCGAATCATTTAAAGATCGCTCTTCGCTTCACGCTCATCACCACTGTCCTGTTCGGCGTCGTCTACCCCCTGGTGATGACGGGCTATGCCCGGATTGCAGGCCATGAGAAAGCTGACGGCCAGTTGATCGAGTCGCAGAATACGATCGTGGGATCGCGCATCATCGGCCAGGCCTTCGTAAGCAGCCGCTACTTTCACGGCCGGCCATCCGCTGCTGGCAACGGCTATGACGCAACGTCCTCCGGCGGCTCGAACCTGGGTCTCTCCAGCCAGAAGTTGGTTGCCCGCATCGAGCAGGACACGAAGACAGCGTCGGCGGATAATACGGGAGTGCCGGTGCCGGCAGAACTGGTCGAAGCCTCCGGCTCAGGGCTTGATCCGGACATCTCTCCGGCTGCTGCACTTTTCCAGGTGAGCCGGGTCGCAAGCGCCAGGCACCTGTCTGCGGACAACGTCCGGCAACTCGTGTTAAGCCACGTCGAAAAGCGTCAGCTTGGCTTTCTTGGCGAGCCGCGCGTCAACGTCCTGACATTGAACCTCGCACTGGACGCGAGCGCTTCCGGCGGGAAATAACACCTACTCAAAGCGACGGATGAAGTGGCCCGCTGCGATACCGCGGCTAAGCGCAAGATGCCAGGAGTAAATCACCTCCTGCGTCTCAAAGCCCCCGGTGGGCCAGTTTTCCAGAAGCATCTGCAGTCGATCCAGGTCGAGCAGACGGTTTGCCATCGGCGACAGCCGGATCAACGCCAGCTCGTTCATCAGCTCCTGCCGGCGAGATCCCATTGTCAGGTACCAGTCAGCTGCCTGAAGACCCCGGTCCCGGCAGTTCAGGGTCTCATCCGGCACGCGGCCTCGCATGGCGCGCCGCACCAGTGATCGGGTCTGCCCCTCTGCCAGGTATTGTTCGATGGGGATGGAATAGCAGAATTCGAAGATGCGTTTATCTGCCGTCGGGTCTCGCATCTCGACACCCCAGCCGAGGCCAACTGCTGCGTTCGACGCTCCCGGGTCGAAGTAGTCGAAAGTCTTTCGTCGATAATCCTCGACATTCGACAGGTGTCCCTGCATCTCGTCTAAACGCTGCTCCCGGAGATGGCGTGCCGCTGCAATCTCAGGACGCAGCGGACTGAAAGCAAAGCTAAAATTTCTGGTCTCGGGGGCAAGCTGGCGCTGCAGCCACAAAGGGATTGCAGGTGCTGTGGCCATCGACGCTGCGACGCGCAGCCCTACGTGCCCTCTCTGACGCAGCAGATGGACAAGCCTCGCCAACTTTATCCAGCGTCCCTTGCTGAACAGTTCTGATAAACCAATCAATCCACTGGCGCTCAATGTCGCGTTTCCGCACGTTCCGTTCAGCAATGCGGTGATATTGCAAACCTTGCAGTCGTCCAGAATTGCGCTGATCCACATCTGGTTCATCGGATTGAAGACAGGATAGCCCTGTTCTTCCATGGCTCGCAGACCGTTAACAAATTCTCCGGCTGATGAGTCGACCAGGACATGGCTGATATTCGGGTACATGGCGGCTAAACGGGCTGCTACGGGCCCTTCGTCAGCAAAGCGGCCCTTCAGGCTGTCACCCGCGAAGCCCTTTTGCGGGATCGCGGTGAAAGCAGTCAGTCGAGCACCCGCCAGCAGGCGTGCAGCTGTAGCCGTCACTGAGCCACTGTCCAGTCCCCCGCTCAGCTCCGACCCTATACCGCCTGATGTGCCTAGTCTTGCCCCTACCGCAAGATCGAAGATGCTCTGGAGTGCTTCGACATAGTCATCATCTTTTTTATAGCGAATTGCAGGCGTTTCCACCGGATGCCAGTAGCGAACAACTTCGACGACATTGTTCTGGAAGGTCAGCAGATGGCCCGGCGGAAGCTTTTGTATGTTCCTGAAGAGGGTCTGCGCAGGACCCATCGGCAGCAGCGCCAGGTAACGCAGCATCTGCTCCTCATCCAGCGATGTGTCGACACCCTCCAGATTACGTAGAGGCATTGGCAGCGAAGAGAATGCCAGCAGGTCGACCTTCTGAAGGAAGAAAAGGGGTTGATCGCCGGTGTGATCGCGGACCAGCGTCAGTTTCTGCTGATCGGTCTCCCAGATCGCCGCGGCGAATGCACCCACGATGCGGTTGAGTGCTCCCGTCTTCCATTTCTTCCAGGCAGCCGTGAAAAGATCTTGATCGGAGCAACCTGCTTCTTCAATGGACGTCAAGCCGAGCAGGCCGGTCAGTTCAGCGCGATTGTCTAGCCGCACGACGGCTGTGACTTCGATGTCTGCAGTGTGCTGGTAGGGATGTGCTTGGGCCGGGGGAATTTCGGCGGTCAGGGCGGCCGTGGGAGGATGGAGGAAGGTCGCCAGTATTCGGCCGTTGGCGGTAGAGATACGCCATTCACTGCTGGCGGGCGTGCCGCTATCCAAGGAATAGACGGCCGCAATTGCCCGCTCGATGGGACCAGCGCAAAATACGCCAGAGAGGCGGTTCAATGTAAGTTCAGGTAAATAGTCATGGGCGAAGTTGGCCCAGATTGTGAAGTCATCTATGGTTAAAGGTGAGTCGTCAAGTTAGGCGCGGCTTAGTAGGAGCCGTGATGCACCGTCCTGTCTCCACCAGGCTGCACCGGGAGATGGTTCGCGCTTTCCAATTCAAGAATGTCCAGCACAGGTTTCTGCCAGTCCCTATTCTGTTTGACCGGGGTCTTCCTTTGCATGCCACTCGCCTTGGTCTGGTTACTCATCCATCCTCCAACTTCAATTGGTCTAAACCTGTCGGATGCCGCCATGTTCGCTGCCGGATGCCATCCTGCTGCATAACGCCAGTTACCGGGGTCATCCTATGTACTTGCCGACTGTATTTTCACCAGTCAGATGAGGTACGTGTGTACTTTAGCTGACAGATGCACGTCGTTTGTTCTTAAATTACCGAAGCATCGGTCATGCATCTATGTGTCGTTTTGAACTGATTTCATCTTACATGGTGAACATGCAGTCGGCCTAGGGCCAATGTACCAAGAGAATCACAAAGGTTTCGCCAAAGTAACACGACCGTCCAAGCCGCAGAACCAAGTAGACTACTGCAAGCAAGGCGGAGCATCCTTCGCCCGGGTAAACTGCCATTGTGTTTATGCCATACTTCCGATGCAGAACCCATGCCCCGAACGGGTAATTGATGGAATCATCTTCCCATACCTACGCCTACGGCCCTTTTAGTCTCAAAAGCGATATTCTTCTGCCAGAACTGCCGCTCAGTACTTCGGCAGGGCTCCCCGTAATCATTTCGCTGGGCAAAGTCCCTGCGCTCGTAGCCTACCCAACCTTCAGCAACCCTGCTTTCACCGCCTCACAGTCGGAATTGCTGATGCACATCTCAGGAGTTGCCGACTACTACGTTGAGGGCGGTACCAGAGTGATCGTTGAACCGGCTCCCGGCAGTTCCGAGCTCGATATCAGGGGTTACCTTCTTGGTACTGCTTTTGCAATCCTCTGTCATCAACGAAGACTGCTGCCGCTGCACGCGTGCGCAGTCCGGATGGGTGGCGGCACAGTAGCTTTCCTGGGTGATTCTGGCGCAGGCAAATCCACGCTGGCCGCTTTTCTGGTGAGTCGTGGTTTTCAGCTCGTTGCGGACGATGTTTGCCTGTTGGATCCGGATGCCCACCCGTCCGCGCGCGTTATTCCGGTCGCGCCCTGGCTGAAACTGTGGCGCACGTCGCTGGACGCACTTGGCCGGCATGAAGACGGCTTAACCCGCACATTCCAGGATGAAGAAAAGTTCCGGGTGCCCGTCGGAAGTATCGACCAGGCAGCGGAGGAGCGTCTTCCCCTGTCGGCACTTGTCATCCTTAGGCGGAGCGCTGGCGCCGATAGTGTTCCAGAACTGGTCCCCATCCGCGCTGCGCAATCTGTCGTCGAAAGCATGCGGTTTACCTACCAGCAGTACCTGCTGGAGTGGCTTGGCCTGCAGGAAGATCATTTCCGGAGAACGAGCATGGCTATCGCGGGGGCTGGCGTGTTCATTTTCAATCGCCCATGGGGGTTCCAGGAAGTGGACAGCGTGCTGGACGTATTGGTCCGTCAGTTTACGTCAGCTCAATGAGTCGGCGTGGGAGGGATCGACGGTTTCCAGGTGTCGAGCACACTGAAATTGTCAGCAACGTCGCCACCTACCCATACACGACCTTCTGCTCGGAGCCAGGCATGAGCAGCGAGCGTCCCGTCGTCCAGCCTTCCTGCACCATACAGGATTTCAGCTGCCAGACCACGGCGGCGAAGCATGGCATACATAGCCAGGGCTTGCGGAAAACAAACCAGGCGGATGGGCGCGTTTCTTGAAAATGCTGTAACCGCCCACTGTACCTGATGGAGTTCCCCTTTCGCCGGAAGTCGATCGGCAACAGAAAGCGGCCGGCGGACCCACGCAACAATGCGAGACGTGCGCAGAACTTTGAGGAAGAAGCGGGCAGTCACCAGAGAGATCCCAGCCTCGAACAACAGTAACCATTCTCGTGGCGACCTGACCCATCTGTGACGTGTACCCTCTGTTGGCATCAAGGCTTACGGCTCCGTACGGAACTCTTCCCGCTCCGGAATGATAACCATTCGATGGGACTGAGGAAGGGATACAACGCGAAAAGGCTGTCCGGCAGGTCGACAGCTTCCCATATTCTTGGTCGGAAAAGAATCCGCTTTGCCAGTTCTACCCGGGATCGGGAGGATGGATGCAGCGTCGCTTCGCGCAACTTCATCGCGAATGTAGAAGAGCCTGCCGGAGCGGTCATGTATGCAGCACGTTGCGCCTGAAGGCGCGCATTCCGAACGATGTACTCAAAAAGACCACGGTCCTGAGTGATCGACCTTTCAGGATACGCGGCCGCCACTTCACCGAAAGAGATACCGAACCATTCTTCCGCAAGCACCAGCGCAGCCGCCAGAAAGCCGGTGCTTGAAGCTTTCGCAGCAAAACTCCATGTCCGGGCCCGGTCTGCGGGATTGGCCTTGGCCCACAATGCAGCGATGTCAGCCAGGGTCTTCCACCTTGCCCATCCTTCCATGGCACCGTGTGTAGCTAGAAAAAGCAGTGTTCGCTCCTTCGACAACACCCGCAGATCAAGCGTGCCAATGCGGAAAGGTTCGGAACAATCCTGCAAGGATCCGGATGAGAGAACCATGGCGGCGTTAGTATCGCGAAACAGGCGCCAATGCAGGTCCACCTCAAAGCCCATGGTGGCCTCGTATGTGAAGTCTTTGAAGTGGCGGAGGTAAAACGTCGCCCTCTTCGGGGTAAGCGTGGCCCTTGGCTCTTTCCTTCTCAAGCCGGATTGCTGCAAAATGGCGTCAGCGCGGAGTGCATTGCGAGCTTCAATCAGCAGGTCGATATCTCCCACATCGCGTGCGGAAACATCATTGTAGGCGCTGAGTGACAGCGGTACGCCTTTCAGTACAACTGCCGCAATATCTTCTTTCGCGAATAGTGTGAGCAGTTGCTGCAGAATGGCAACGTAACGGAAAGCTTCTCTAGCGTTTGCCGCTGACCACAATCTGAGCTCGCTTCCGACGCCAGCAGGAAGTCGCGCCAGTCTCATGAAATCGGCGTTTCGTGCGGCGAGCGGGACTACGCGGTGATGTTTCAGCAGCTCCACAAACCGCGGCCAGTCACCGGTCTGCTCTACAAGCTTCTCCAGGGTTGCACCTGCGGAAGTCGCCAATTCCCTTGGCTTGCAGAGCTCGCCAAGCAGTCGTACTTCCGCAGATGTCTCTAATGAAGTCAGGTCGGACACTCATGAGTAGTTTAAACGACAAGGGATGCCGGTTCCGGCATTCACGATTTAGGGCTCTTGGCATTAGTGTCGATACATTAAACTATTCAGTGACAGGGAGGGAATGGTGCGGGCAGAGGCCCCTGCGGCGCCGACCGCGTGCAGTCCATACCGAACCAAGATGACAGAACTGAACCAGGAAAGCGTCGTGCAATGGAGCAAGACGGCTGTCGCCGCAGAAGTCGGCGATGAAGTTGTGCTGATGAATCTTCCTCGGGGACGATGCTATGGACTTGGGCCGGTCGGAACCGATTTGTGGAAAAAGATGGAATCGCCAATCCGTATCGAGGACTTGATCGAGGCACTGTCGAATGAATACGCAGCTGAACCGGGAGTGATGGCTGCTGACGTTCTCGAGACCCTGGAGCAGTATGCTTCCGAAGGCTTGATAGAAGTCATCGTTCGGGGTTAGTCAAAGGGGACTGGTCTTCAGCCTTTCACCCGTATGTTACTCAGCAGCACTGTTCTGAACAGAAGATGTCCATAAAAGAAAATGGAACAGCTGTCGCCGTTCTCTCACGACAAAGCCGAGGAAGTCCGAAAAAGTAACATCGTCGGCGTGCAGCCCTGAGTAAGTCTCAATCCGCCAACGGATGTACTCGCTTTTCCATGGCTGCAGTCGATGGCCGCGAGTGGCATTCCAAAGAAATCTAATGGCAGTGAACACAGTCTAGCCCCTCTTCAAACGTAAGCTTAACCGATCCCGCGTTCAGGAATGTTTCGATTTCGCGAGCGTGATGAGTAAGACATACCGCCAGAACGCTGGTTCAATGACATCGAGCCACAGCTTAGCCGCTGCTGCAGACCAAAAAGGAGCGAGATCAACGAATAAGGAAGATTACGTTGCAAGAAGGTTGAAGAGCGAACCCTGCTTCTCAAGGGCAGCGATGGCGTCTTCAAGGCCTGTTTGTTGATTTTCCGTCGTGGAGAGTGACGTCGCCACCTGGGCTGTATCCGCTCCCATGAGTGCTGTCTGTTGCACAATTAACTGGGTCGATTGCGAGGTGACACTGTTTTGCTCAGTCTTGATACTGCTCAAAGAGTCATCAATGTTCGCGCGCTGAGTCGATAAGAACGAAACAGATCCGTTCAAAGTAGTGGTTAGCGAAGTAGCCGCAGTGGTGTTCCCATTCTGAAAAGCCGAAATCAGCTGATTCAGCGTCCCGAGAATGTTGGTTGCGCCGGCGGCGCTGTTCAGAAAAAGCTTGCTGCCATCCGTCGTGATCGGAATTTCGCTCCCGCCCGGAGCCTGCAAGTAGGACACATGTGAATCGCCCTGGTAGGTTACGGAAGCCGGCTGCGTGGTCACAGAGGATGCGCTCAGAGTAAATGGCTCAACCTGGCCTTTGCTGCCGGCAAACAAATAGCTTCCCTGGAAGGTCGTATTTGCGACCGAAAGGATCTCTGCACGAATCCCCGTCAACTCCGTCGTCGTCGCTTCAGTGTCAGAGGCATTCTGCGTTCCGTTGGTACCTTGCGTCGCTACGGTGATCGCCTGCGTTAACTGGCTGATCACTGATGCGACCGCAGAATCCTGCACCTGCAGCACACTGCTGACACTCGTCGAAGCCCGCTGATAACTCACGTCCTGCTGCAGTTGTGCTGATAAAGTGACATTCTCGCCCACGGCGACCGGATCATCGGAAAGGGCGTTAACGGCTAATCCGGACGAGAGCTCATTGGTGAGTGACTGCTCTTTTGTTGTGAGTTGATTGAGCGAGCCAGTAAGACCAGCCAGGTAAGAAGCACTAATTTGCACGTGAGCCTCTAAGTTGCCGCAGTTTCTATGCCAAGGTTGATGGAGGAGGCGACCAGCGTGTCTATGATGGTGAAAACCTTGGAGGCAGCCTGATAAGCCTGTTCCATCGTCTCGAGTGATGTTGCTTCTGAATCCAGGCTTACCCCGGAGAGCGCAGTCTGCTGATTCTTCAACTGAGCTAACGACGCTTGCTGTGCGGTGTTCGTCGAACTGACACTTGAGACCGTGGACCCAAGAGCCGAGGTAAAGGATGAATAGTAGTTAGCTGGAGTCAGATTCGTGAGACCGCCAAGTGAGGTGCTGGCAAGCGCGGCCATGGCGGCTGCATTCGTGCCATCTGCTGTTCCCTCCCCGCTCGATGCTGCGGCAAGTGTGGAAGGATCGGTAAGCGCGACTGAGATAGCTTCGGCGCTTCCTGCAGCCGCAGCAGGTAATGTGAAGATGGCGCCACCAGCGTTGCCGTTCAGATCGCTTCCACCCTCGTTCAACGTATTCACCTGCTTCCCGACCTGGTATGCGAGGTTGTCGATAGCGCTCATTGCCGTCGGAATGTCCTGGTTAGCAACCTGGATCATGCCCCCTGCCTGACCGCCGCCCGCCAATACGCCTTGGGTGATGTCAGTCGAACCCTGGTAGATATGAGTGGCTCCATTTACGTCGGCGACACTGAGTGTCAAGGCGCTGCTTCCTTCGACCAGAGGCACGCCATCAGCCGTAGAAAGCGCGATGCCATTCTTTTCGGTGGTCGTTTGCTGGACGCCGAGCAGCTGGGACAGAGCTGCGAGGTCTTGCTGTCGTTGGTCTTCGAGTGTACCGGCATCCTTCTTTGGATCCTGTGATTCGATCTCTGCATTTAAACCAGCGAGGGAAGTCAACAATCCATTGGCCTGGGTAACTACGCTTGACACCTCGCCATTGATACTCTGCTGCTGCTGCTGAAGGCTGGACGCAGCGTCATTAAAGCTGCTGGCAAGCGTACTCGCAGAGGCCAAGACCGACTGGCGAATACTTACGTCGGCAGGCGAGGCTTCTAACTGCTCGAGCGATCCGAAGAACCCGCTAAGGCTGCTTGATATACCCCCGTCCGACGAACTGACACCTGCACTGGAAACCGTAGTGGCCGAGGCGAAGGTGGCTTGTAAATTCTGAAGCGCACCCAGTCTCGATGATGTAGCCGCTTCTACCTGGGTCTGAACATCAATAGACTTGTTGAGGACGAGGTCTCGTTGAGACGCGGCGCCTAAATCCATCACTCCGCCGCCAACAGCCTGCTGGCCAACCTCGATCGAATCTGCCTGCTGCCATATTGCTGCCTGTTCGGTGTACCCGGGGGTGGTCGCGTTGGCACTGTTATTCGCAGTCGTCGCCAAGGCGGCTTGATCAGCCTTCAGAGCTGACATGCTGATATTCCAGGAGGTGCTTAGCGTTGCCATGGATAATCTCTCCGTGGGAGCGTATATGTCATCACACCCTCCCGGCGTGAAATGGAACGCCTGAGGGTGGAAAGGTTCGATTCTGAGAGTTCGAGCAGCCGCTTCAGAGTTTCACATTTGATCGCCAGTGCGCTTCGTTCAGATGGGCTGAGCAAGATCAAGGCTGGATGAGTCAAGCGGCTTGAGCATTCATCGAGTGCCTGGATCGCTCCAGGTTCAAAGCGCACTAGAACAGCCTCTGCTTGATGGATCAAGTCTTCTAGGATTTCGCAACTTGTCTGGTACGTGATTTCGATCATCATTATTATTGCCTTGTGCAGAGCACGCAGAACGCGATCGACACCGATTGAAGAAGGGATAAGTACCTTTGAGGTTCGATTTAAGCGTTCGTCGTTTTTCAGGGCTAGTTCGTGTACTTGAGCATAGTATCCATCACGGTGGAAGCTAATACTGAAGGGTCGATCGTATACGTGCCGCTCGAAATTGATGAGGTGATCTGCTGCACGCGCGCATCTCCGGGCGAGCTTTCTGACACCGCGAGAGAGAGCATAGAAGCAGTCGAACTTATCGCCGAAGTATCAAGAGGTTGGGGCTGGGAAGGCACATACCCGTTTGTGCGCGATGCTGCCTTGGATGAAGAACTAGCATCGTTGAGTTCAATTTTGGATGGTTCTGCCGCACCGTTGCCGGCGCGTATAGTCTGCGAAATCTGCATATCGTCTCCGTTGTTCTGATTATCGGCAGGATTACCCAAGCCATCAGGCTAACTAGAAGTTATGCGTTCGTGGATTTTCAAAGTGTTCTATGATCTGCTTTGCGATGCCGAAACCGCCTTGGACAGAGATTGCCTTCGCCATTGCCTCACTGGCGAATGTCGATAAGGCATCTCCGCTGCCGGTGTTGCTGTCGCCGTCCGGCGAACTCATGGACTCCTTTTGCAGGGGCGCAAAGAGCTCCTGCATCAGAGTGGCTTCGAACTGATGCGCGGCATTCTCTAGCTTGGGATTGCGTTGGGCGGATGACGGCGATATTTGATTGCTGTCTCCATAGGTATCACGGTCGACGTTCCTGATGTTCCCGTCTAGAGTGGTCACTCTACCTCCAGTTCTGCTTCCAAAGCACCGGCTTCTTTCATCGCCTGCAGGATGGATATCACGTCCCTGGCCGAGGCCCCGATCGTCTGCAGGTTCTGCACCAGGTCATCAACGGTTGCGCCAGCCTTAAGTTCGATATGGTTCACAGGCTTGTCTTGTGCCTGGACTGAGGTCTGCCTAATAACTTCTGTGCTTCCGTTACTCAAGCCATTTGGCTGAGAGACGACAAGTTGACTTACCACATTCACTACCAGGCCTCCGTGGAGAATTGACACCGGCTGGAGACGGACATTACCACCGATCACAACTGTGCCAGTGCGTTCGTTGACGACTACCTTGGCTCTTGGATAGACCTCCACTTCGACTGCCTCTACTTCGGCAAGCAGGGAGGGGATGTCGTCGTCGGGAGTGACAGCCAGTTCGATGCTGCGGCTGTCGACTACCCGCGCTCGGTTGCCCTTCAACTCCCGATTGATCGATGCGCATGCAAGTTCGGCAGTCTTGAAATCGGCATCATTTAGAAGAAAACGAAAAGAATGCTGCTTTGAAAGATCAAAAGCAACTGCACGTTCTACAGTCCCTCCCGAAGGAACACGCGCTACTGTTGGATGATTGAACTGCTTGGCGTTCCCGTTCGCAGTCACAGCATAACCTCCTAGCAGTACCGGCCCCTGGGCTTGTGCGTAAATCTGTCCATCTGTGCCATAGAGCGGTGTAAGGAGCAATAGTCCGCCTTCAAGGCTTCCTGCGTCTCCTGCTGATGAAGCAGTGATGTCTATAGTCGTACCGGGTTGAGCGAAGGCGGGCAATGTCGCAGAAACAAACACTGCTGCAATATTTCTCACAGTAAGGCTACCGGCGGACGCTTGTGGCACATTCACGCCAAGTCTGGCCAGCGTTGAGATGAGCGTCTGAATCGGGAAAACTGTGATCTGGCTATCGCCTGTTCCGTGAAGTCCGACCACGATGCCGAACCCAATGAGTTGATTCCCACGAACTCCTTCTATCGATGACACATCCTTCATCCGTGCCAGGCGGCTTACATCATTTGCACAAACTGCTCGTTCACCGGCCATCCCGATCCAAAACAGGGTGACGGCGAACCGCAGGCTTAACATCTTGTAAAGCCACTTACGTTTTTCAAAATACGAGGAGCTTCTGGATGAAGCGAACCAATATATTCTGGCGATAGGTGAAGTCATTGATGATTCCCTTGCCTACTACTTCAAGCTCCAGATCAGTGATGGAGGTAGAAAGAACTTGATTTTGCGCGTTGATATCCGCTTGACGCACCAGACCACGCAACCTGATAGTCTGCGTCTGCTGGTTGAATGCGACCTGCCGATCCGCCTGAATGACAAAGGCGCCGTTAGGTAACACCGCCATGACTTCGCCACCGACGATTGTGCTGAGACTGGAGTCAGTAACACTTTGACCTTGCGCGTTTAACGCAGAACTTGAACTCTGGTTGAGGAGGTTCTGCAGCGCGTTTCCGGCAGATAGCGCTCCAACGAGCGCGGAGACTTGCGAATTGGCGTTTGATGCACGAGAATTCTTGACGCTGCCGTCTGTCGACGCGGTAAGACTTTCAGAAACAACAATTGAGATGAGATCGTGTGGCTGGGTTGCCTTCAAATCAGTTGATAGCCGACTCAATCTCCCATTATCACTCCAGATGGCACCTGGGCTCCTTACCTCGGCCTCGCTTGCATCCTGTACGCGCTTGATGTAATTGTTCAGTGCTGCGTCCGCTGGGTTCACGATCGTGTGAATACTATGCACCTTTGGAGATGCCATCGTAGGTGACATTCCAAATGTCATCGAAAATAAGGCAGCACAGAGAATCTTAGTTATAGGCTTCAAGCACCATCTTTGAGTCACCAGGCAACCTTCCCATCTCTTCCGAGCAATTCAACTGTTTGCGTATCAGATATCCTTCCGACTAAGACAGCCCCATCGATTGAAGAGCGACAGCGGATGACTTCGCCGACTGAACCCGCCTCGAGTGCAATCACCCGAATCGAAGCTTGCGAATCACTAGTAACGTAGACCATTGAGACCTTTTCGCCGGCCACGACGGTTGACATCTTTCGTACTTTCACGTCGCAATTCGACTCCTTTTCGACTGGAAGGAGTCGGGGCGGACGCTCGGGATGGAGAGCATCGAAAACCTCGGACCACCCGCACGATATTGAAGACTTCCGCCACACCATTACGGAGCTGGGGATTTTTCTCACATCATCCGTCGATACTCCAGAATTGGCCGCAGCGTACGCCGTCAGCGTACCAAGCAACAACTGGACGATGAAGAAGTTAAATCCAATCCGGGCCAAATGAGCGCGTGTCATAGATGTTTTCCATCTGCTTTCAGGATCAACGCGTCATATTATTTACTTGCGAATACATGTCATCAGCCGCTTTTATAACTTTCGAGTTGCTTTCATAGGCGCGCTGCGCCAACACCATCTGGACGAACTCTGACACCACATCCACATTAGAGTTTTCGAGATAGCCTTGTTGCAATTGACCCAGCCCTTGTGTCCCGCCTGGCAAACCAGTTATCGCATCCCCGGAAGCTAGAGTTGAGGCGAACATGTTCCCGCCCAACGCATCCAGCCCTCCTGGATTGGGGAACGTGGCTAACTGAATCTGTCCTAACTGCGAGGGGTTCTTCTGACCTGGTAGCGTTGCATTAACTACTCCATAAGACGTTATAGTGACCGCAGTCGCGTTGGGCGGAATGGTGATCGCCGGAATCAACGTTTCGCCTTCCTCCGTCACCATGGTGCCTTGATTGTTCAACTGAAAGTTTCCAGATCGGGTGTAACCCGTGGTTCCATCAAGACGCTGCACCTGGAAAAAGCCACCCCCTTCGATTGCCAGATCAAGCGGATTACTGGTTTGATTCAGATCTCCCTGGGTGGTAATCAGTTCCGTTGCAGACGACTTCGTTCCCAGCCCAATCTGAAGCCCGGCAGAGATGGCCTGCTGGCTCTGTGCCGCGCCAGGGGTGATTAAGTTTTGATAGACCATGTCCTGGAATTGAAGACGTGTCTGCCGAAATCCCGAGGTGGAAGAGTTCGCAAGATTGTTGGCGATCGTGTCGAGGTTTAATTGTTGAGCGCTCATCCCGCTCGCTGCTGTGTAGAGTGCACGTATCATCTCGGCTCCGTAAACTGATGCAATCGTTACTTCGCTAAACCTTTGGCAGGTCTTCACTTGCTGTCTTGTCGAAGGTGCCCTGAAAAATAGTGAGAGCTTTTTGCATCATCTCTGCTTGTCTCTGCACCAGCAATAGTTGCATGCTGCCTTGGATAACACTCTGGTTGGAAGCTTCCAGGTAGTGTTGCCGGACGGTCGCCGTGGAAACAGGCACTGCTGGTTTACCCAGGTTCCGATACTTGTTCTTTCCTTCCGGCACCAATTCGTTGCGATCAATCGCGAAAACCCCAATCCCTCCCGTAATAGCTCCATCAACTGATACTGAGCCATCTGAACCGACTGAGATGTCGCCTGGTGGTACAAGGATTGGTTTGTTGAGGGAATTAAGTACCGGTTCGTTCGATTGATTTTGCAAACTACCATCGCTGGCCCGCTGAAACGAGCCATCTCGCGTGTAGCGAATACCCTGTGGTGTCAGGACCGCAAAAAAACCTGAACCCTGTATTGCCACATCTAGCACATTTCCAGTCGAAACAAGTTCTCCTTGCCCCAGGTCAATCTGATTGCCGCCCAAGACCCCAAATGAATTAAGGCCGGTGCCAAGTTGTGAAGCAGGCGCGTCTTCGCCCAACACGATCGATTTGAAATATTCTCGCTCGGCACGAAATCCGGTTGTGCTTGAGTTCGAAAGATTACTAGCAGCAGAATCCAAGGATTCTGTGCGTGCCAACAATCCGGCATAAGCAGCGTACGCACCACTATCCACCTTGTCTCCTTTAGACCCTGGTACACGTCTTGTAAGAGCATCTATAAGGCCAATGGTTCTCAGACTAGTTGCAATATCTTAAGAGTCCACACCATCTTCCTCGGCAATCACTGTAAAGAGTATGTTTTCTATCTTCTCGCTCATTTCATCTTGCCCCTTGCGTAATAGTCGGACCCAGACATGCTTTCCAATAACGGCGATTTGTATATTGCAGGTAGGCGCCTCATCGACCAGCAGGAGAATAGATGAAGCAAGATTGTCTAATGAACGCGACCGATATAATCGATCAGGCGGGTAAACAGAGCTGAATGCAGACTTCTTCGCACTCCTGGCGAGCATTTCATGAGCGCTGGGCTTGAGGATCACCGGTTCGACATGCAGACCGGTCATCCGTTCGATGGCTCTGTTGAGGCTGGAATGGACCTCCTGTTCCACCGCAAGGTAAAGGATACTTTTTCCAACTATTCTCACAGGTATCGCGCGGTACGCGTCCGTCAACAAGTACGGCATAAGGCCGAATGTTTCCGGGGACTGATTGTTTGCCGAGAGAACTGGTACTCCCCACTGCGCAGCCACCCCGCGCGCTACGGTCTCCTCTTCGATCGCTCCCGTGGCTACCAACCACTCGCCTATACGCCCGCTTCCGGCAGTGCGTTGTCGGCCGAGCGCCAGAGTCAGCTGCTCAGGTGTAATCCACTTCCTTGATAACATGAGAAGCCCGAGAGGCATCCTATGATTGTAGGGTCCTGCTTCGGTCCGATATGGTTGAAAGGCATCCTGTACTTCGGTTGCGATCAGAGCTTGCAAACACCTACGGCTACAGACATCCTTTCCTTCATAAAAGATGAGATCATCCGTAGAAGCAAGCTCGGGTCCGCGCCACTGACAGCCTTTGCGCGCGCAAGTAATTGCACCTTGATCACTTTCGCTCCAGACTGCGGGGCGTTCAGCTTCAGTAAGTCGAAGTTTTCCCCATGCCCGGGCTTGCTGAGTCCATCGGCGGCTATATTTCAAAAGAGGCAACGAACACTCTCAAGGGAAGGTTTAAGCTCAGCCACTTCTGTGACTCGTAGTGCGTACTTCCCATTACATAGAACAGCAACACCACGTGCCACGATCTTGTCTCCAACGAGAAGGTCGACCGCGTCGTTAACTTGGCGGTCGAGCTCAATCACATCCCCCGGACCGAGATCCAGCACCTCTCCGAGCGTCATCTCGCGGCTGCCGAAACGCAGAGTCGCCTCCAGTTCAACGTCCATCAGCAACTCCGGCGGCTCGGGTTCTACCGCGGCGCCGACGTGATCTGGATTGCCTTCCCATCCATCCTCGACTTCAGCCATTAACCAATCCTTTTCTCGAAAGCAGCTCTTTTAAACTCATCGACTGATTACCTACGTTGAACAGCTTCCGGGCGACCTGGCTTTGTCGAGCGAAAAACATACAAAGCCGCACGGAGATGAAGCACGGCTGATGCGTGAACCTGTGAAATCCGCGATTCGACCACACCCAAGACATTGCCAATCTCTTTCATGGTCAGTTCTTCGAAGTAGTAAAGGTTCATGACCATGCGCTCACGCTCTGGCAGATTCTCAATGGCATCTTTCAGGCGCGCATGCATTTCCCCACGTAGGCACTGGAAGAGAGGATCATCTTCAGTCCGATTAGGAATGTAGGCGAGTTCTTCTTCGCCGGAGTCCTCAGACCGCTCGACATTCAGAGTCCCGACTTCGAGACTTTTCAGATCTCCGAGCACATGCTGATAATCAACCAGTGTCATCTTCAGCTCAGCGGCAATCTCTACTTCACTTGGGGAACGTCCCACTCGCCCGGTCAGCAACTGAATTGCGGTCTCGATCTCTCGCGCCTTGCGCCTCAGGTCTCGCGGACTCCAATCAAGTGTCCTAAGACTATCCAGAATGGCACCGCGGACGCGAAATTGTGCGTAGCTGCGGAATTTGACTTTCTTTTCAGGGTCGAATTTCTTGTATGCATCCATTAGACCAAGGACGCCTGCGCCGATCAGCTCATCCAGTTCGACGTGGCTCGGCAACCGCTCGTGAATACGCCTTGCCAGAAAGCGCACCATCGTCAGGTGCGCTGCGATCTCTTCTTCCTGCATTGGTTCGCGAGCCACTCTCTCGCCCAAAGGCATGAAGCTATCGATGAGCGAAGTATCCAGCTCCTTTTCGTTGATCTTCGGCTTTTCCTGCTTCTTCATCATCCTGTTCGTTGATCCAGTTAACGCAACTAGCTCTGATTGCCGAATTGGATCGGCCACCATCGACGTAGGAATCGGCTCATGGTTAAAGAACGTGACCTGCTTTTCCAAATCAAACACCCCTGTTTGCCTGCTTAGTGCTCGGCACCTGCCGGCGTACATCGAATCACATTTATCTGACGATTCCCATATTCCTTATTCGAAACTCTGTTGGAATCTCGAGGGGCGATAGCACCTGCAGCTTAGGAAGAAAGGGCTCCAGCCATCGCTTCAGGTGATATCGGACGGGACTTGAACATAGAAGCACGGGTATGGCCATCGAGGAAGTAGTTCCGATGAGTTGTTTCACAGAATCAAGAATGCGGCGCAGTATGTCACCCTGGTTTGGGATTGTGCCGTCTGGTCCCAGATGGTCCAGGTCACCCTGGATAAGGGTGCGCAGGTCAGCTTCGATCTGCGAGTCGAGCATGAAAACGGGGATCATCCCGTCATTTGCGACCAAGGGCTGGACGAGTCTTCTGCGCAACGCAAACCGCACCGCCTCGATCAATGCAATGAGGTTCTTATTCGCTGGGGCATTTTCAAGCAGAACCTCGAGAATTGATCCGAGATCTCGAATCGAAACCTGTTCACGCAACAATTGCTGCAGAATCTTCTGCACTTCACCCAATGACAGGACCTTCGGAACAAGTTCTTCGATGAGTTTGGGGTGCGACTCGTTAAGCGAATCGAGCAATCGCTTGGTTTCATTTCGCGTGAGCAGCTCATGCGCATGCTGACGAATCAGTTCAGAAAGATGTGTGCCTATGACCGTGGTTATATCAACCACAGAATATCCTGCCGCGATTGCCTGCTCTTCCTGCGCAGGAAGAATCCAGCGAGCCGGAACACCAAACGCTGGTTCACGCGTTTCCTTTCCTGGCATCGGACGCAACTGGGAGTCTGCGCTTACGGCAAGCAATGAGTTGCCCTCGGTTTGCCATCGACCGATCTCAACGCCCCGCATCGAAACAACATATTCTCTTGGCTTCAGCTTGAGATTGTCAGAAATGTGAACCGGGGGGATCAGGAATCCTAGTTCAGTGGCGAGGTGACGCCGGAGCGTACGCACTCGCATGAGCATCTGGCCTCCCTGACTTTCATCGACCAATGCAATCAACTGAAAACCAATTTCTAGGCTCAACTCCTCAAGCTTCAGCAGAGAAGCCAGGTTTTCGACCGCATTCTGTTGCTGCTTCTTCGCTCCTTCTTGCGGATCGAGGAGAGCAGTCGGGCCATCAGACTTACCCAGCTGACGACCGAGCATGAAGATGGCGAACGACATCCCGAGGAATACGACCTTCGGTAAGCCCGGGATTGCAGCCATGGCCGCAAGAACTCCACTCGCTATGAACAATGTCTTCGGCTTTCCGAATAACTGATTCCCTAGTTCAGCCCCGAGCCCGGTCGATGAAGAGGCGCGCGTCAGGACCAGTCCCCCCGCCACTGACACCAGTAAAGAAGGAATCATGGTTACCAGACCGTCGCCGACGGTCAGAATCGTGTACGTCTTCACTGCTTCCAGCAGGGGCACCCCTTGTTGCAGAGTTCCAATCAAGAGGCCCGCAACAATATTGATTGCTGTCAGTAGAATCGTCGCCATCGAATCACGTTGATTGAATCGAGCTGCCCCATCCATCGCACCGTAAAATTCGGCCTCCCTAGCAACCGCTTCCCTCCTCTGGCGAGCAACACTTTCTTCGATAACCCCGGCATTCAGATCCGCATCAATCGCCATCTGTTTACCAGGAAGCGCGTCCAGGGTAAACCTTGCGGTCACTTCTGCGGTTCTTACTGCGCCGTGACTCACGACCAGGAATTGAATCGCAATAAGGGCAAGAAAGAGTACAAAACCAACTACATAGTTTCCTCCGACCACGAATTGACCGAAAGCTTCAATCACGCTGCCTGCGGCGGCTGTTCCCTCGCTGCCATGCAGCAGGATTCTACGGCTAGAAGCAATATTCAGAGATAGGCGGAAGAGTGTGAGCAGTAGCAAAAGAGTCGGAAAGACTGAAAGCTCAACTGCTTTCCGAACCTGCACCGCAGTCAAAAAAACCAGCACCGCTGCTGCCATTGAACATGCTAGAAGTAGGTCGACGACAGCTGCCGGCAACGGGATCAACATCACAAAAACAATACTGATCGCCCCGATCGGCAGACCGAGTTCACGGACACGCTCGAGCGTGGCTGGCCACCAGGCCACACTCGTTTCTGGTTTCTTCTCAGCCGCTAATGCACTTGCAATCTGTTGCGCCATCCTGGTGTTCCTCTTCAGACCGATCGATCACAGTGAAGCCGTGCCACTACTTGGTAGGGGCTGCACAGTCTTCTCTGCGCCTGAAACGTGCTTCACTCTTGATCCAACACCTGTGCGAATAGTTCCAATCGACTGGTCACTGGCATCTTTCGCCCTCTGCGCAATGTTCTCGCGCATACGATCTTCCATTTCCTTCTTGTAGAGAAAGGCCAGTATGCCAGCCACTGCCGCATACAACTCCATGGGAATGCTCTGTCCTGGTTCTACCGACCGATAGAGAGATCGCGCGAGCAACGGATTCTCGATGATTGGAACGCCAGCCCACTGAGCTTCTGCACGGATTTGCAGCGCGACCAGATTCCTGCCTTTCGCCAGAACTTTCGGCGGTTCCATCGCGACAAAGTCGAAGCTGAGCGCCACGGCATAATGCGTTGGATTTGTAAGCACAACCGTTGCTTTCTTGACATCGGCCCGGAGCTGTCGCTTTCTGGATTGTCGTTGAATCTGGCGGATGCGGCGCTTGATCTGGGGGCTTCCTTCGCTTTCCTTCATTTCGTCTCTTACGTCCTGTTTAGTCATCTTCAGACGACTTTCGCGGGTCCGCCAAGTGTTCAAGTAGTCGATGACACTCCAGACAACCATCGCTATCGCCGTGCTCTGCAGCAGTTCATACACATTGTTGAAAACGACTGAGCTCTGTTGCCAGTCGTTTGTTGGATTCATTCTTTGCTGGCTTATCTTGTGCGAAACCATGATTCCCAAAAATGCCGCAGGGATCATCGATTTGCTCAGGCGAACCAGGGCCTGCCCTCCCATCAGGTGTTTTGCGTTGGTGATCGGATTGAGCCGAGACCATTTAGGGGACAGAGCTGTAACTGATATCTTGCCGCCCCCTTGCATGACTCCAAGGGCCATCACTCCTGCAATAATTGCAGACGCGAATAATAGAAGAGGAGCAAGGGTATGAAGCACGATCGATCGGCAGATGACCGCGATCTGACGAGTGGAAAGCTTAGCGGTATTGGCGCTCTCAATCAGGGACATGGAAGCAAGAAAGCCTTCTTTCCATGCGCGACTCCATGCACTGGCGAAAACTCGAAGAGACAAGACGCCGCCTAGCATTGCGGCAGCCGTGTTCAATTCACGACTGATCAGCCGGTCTCCCTGATCGACTGCCTTTTTACGCTTTTGCGGACTTGCCTTTTCTGTGCGTTCTCCGGCCATTGAAAGGCTCCTTAGCCAGTAAACATTCGCGCCACGGAGACCTGTGCGCAGTCCAACAGCCAAGAAAAGCGTCGCTCGATGAACTCGGCCCAAGCGGAAAGTGAAACCATGAGTACTACATAACCCATCAAGGTCTTTGCAGGTACGGTAAGTGCCATGACTGGTAGCTGCGGCGAAAGCCTTGAGAGAAAGGCTATCGAGACTTCGACCAAGACCGTGGCAGCAACAAGTGGAGCAGCGAGCTGAAATGCGGCAAGGATTACTCCCCCTGCCATCGGGATAAGCAGTGGAAGCGACTCTGTCCTCAGTACTGCACCACCGAGCGGCACCGCTCTGTAGGTGCGGAGCAATCCGCTGATCATGCCGCGATCAGCGCCTGTGCTAACGAGCAGCGTTGTTGTCAGAGTTTGAAACATGGAGGAAAACAGTGAAGTCTCGATGTTGCTGCTGGGGTCCAGCAGGTTCACAAGAGTGAAACTCATTTGCAAGCCCGCTATCTGGCCTGCCATGTTCGCAAGTTCCATCACGAAAGAAAGCACCAGCCCAAAGATTAACGAAACAGCTATCTCTCTCGCGACTGAGACCACACCAATGTCCAGATGGGCATTCGAATGCGCGACGATACCAGGTCCAAGAGCCAGCGTCATAGCAAAGAGAAGAACCGCTTTCACCCGTGGTGCAATCACTGCAGAAGAAAAGCACGGTGCAAACACGAAGAGGCCGCCCAGGCGTATGCCGACCAGCACAACGCCGCTCAATGTTTCACCGATCGTCAATGGTTACCTTCACAGGCCGGGAGCAACTTCAATGCTCCAGAAAACGGCCAAAGTCCGTCAGCATTAAAGTGGTAAACGTGGTGAGATGACGCAAGTACCATGGCATACCGATAAAAACCACCCCGGCGACAACTAGAAGGCGGGGCACAATCGAGATCGTTTGATCCTGGATCGAGGTAAGAGTTTGTAAGAAACTGACCAGCAAACTCGTCATACTGGCAGCCAGGATTACCGGAGCAGCTATAACAATGGCTTCCCGAAGTACATCGCGGAACATGTTTGTTGCTTGATCGGGTGTCATATTTCCTAGAAGCTCTTCAGAAGAGAACCTGCAAGCATGTTCCATCCATCCACAACTACAAAGAGAAAGATCTTAAGCGGAGTTGATATAGTCACAGGAGGCAGTTGCATCATGCCTATCGATGTAGTGATTGATGCAACGACAATGTCAACCAGCAAAAATGGAAGGAATAGGATCGCACCAATCTGAAAACCGGAGCGCAACTCAGAGAGTATGTACGCAGGCACGACTATCCGCAGGGGTAAGTCAGCCGGTACGCGTGGTCTGGCTGCCCTGTCTGCTGTCGCAAAAACCTCTAGGTCCTTCTCGCGGGTATATCGAAGCATGAAGTTTTTGGGTGGGAGAACACCCAGATGAATCGCCTGCCAACCATCGATTTTCCCTGCCTGGTACGGAATAATCGCCTGGGCATTGACGGCCAGAATCACGGGTTGCATGAGGAACCAGGTCATCATGAGACTGAGGGCAAGAAGCGTTTGATTGCTGGGAGCGGTTTGCGTTCCAAGGGCCTGTCGAAGAAAATGAAATACCACGAGTAACCGCACCATCGGCGTCGTGGAAAGCACGATCGCCGGCAGGAGCGTGATAACCGTGAGGGTGAAGACGATAGTCCACGGGATATCCTGGGTCTTCATGGTTCCGGACAGCAATTTTTGCAGCGGGACAACGCTGTCCGCCTGCAGGAGGAAATGTAAGAGGCGAATAGAGGAGATCATTGGATAACCGACCTACTCACATCCGCCGGCGCAATACTCAAATCAGCTTCCAATCGGATCACGGCCGAGATATTGTCCGTTCCTGCTGCGACAAGAAATTTACGACCGGCAACCTCGACTAGCGTCAGGCTTTTGCCTGCTCCTAAGCCAAGTCTGCTCATAACGACGAAGCTCAGATTAGTGTCTCGTGAGCCCGTGACACCGCTGCACATCTTGTTGAATCGCTGGGCTGCCTTTCCAATCAAGTCCCGGATGGTGATTGAGATACTCCCCTGCGCCGCAATGTTCTGTATTGAGGGCATCATGCTCAGTAGATTCGGGTAATGCGAACTGATCTTTTTTGGTCGGCGATCGCAAACTCTGCCCAAGCAAGTCTCACGTCCCCCGCCGTAAGCGGGAGATCTTCCGAAGTGGTCCAGCCCGTTGTCACAATACTCCCTACATGAAGAGTTGCAAGCGATTGCATCCTGAAAGATGCGAGCGGGATACGCACATGTAACGTCACAGGCATTGTTGCTACTGAGCTGATCGCTCGCAGACTGGGCTTTGAAAGCGGCGTGTTGTCTCGTTGAGATACGGGAGAATCATTTTCCGATCTTAGATAGCCTCGGGTAATTGGCGGTGCATCTATAGCTTCCGAAAGCCGATCGTGGCTCTGCTCTTCAGGGGCCTGCTTGTCGCTCATGCAAAGGTATGAGCATGCGGGGCGCCACCGTGTCAGCCTTATCTTAGAATTTTGTAAGACAAGCCAACCGGCGGCGCAACGACAGGCTCAGAGTTTTAATGGATCATGTTTATGGTCTCTTGCGTAATCGAGTCAAATGTTGTGATTGACTTTGAATTTGCCTCGAATGCTCTCTGCGCTACGATCAAATCAGAGAATTCTGCCGATATGTCGACGTTGGAACCCTCAAGCGAATCGCCTTGGATCGTGCCGTTGCCATCCGAACCCGCCGCCCCGTATGCTGCCAGACCCGAGGATAGGGTCGTTCCATAAGCATTCCCTCCTACAGCGATAAGGCCCTGCGGGTTCGCTACGTCACCCACTGCAATCTGACCAATATTCTGGGATTCGCCATTGCTGTACTGCGCGGAGATGGTGCCATCACTCGCTACGGCGAAACCACTGTATATACCGCTCTTATAGCCGTTCTGAGTGTATCCGCTCACCGTTGACGTCCCTGCAACCTGGGTTATCAGTGAAGTTCCGCCGGTACCTTCAATCTGCAGGCTGAAATTGAGAGGTGCTGCGCCGTCCGTCAGACCGGGAAAGGTGATACTCGAAAGGCTGGTTGGTGATGGAGGGGTGAGAGCAGCACCTGCCGCACCTAGAATGACGGGCGTACCCGGCGTTGCGAGGTTAGGCGTAGTACTGGCGAGATTGCCGTTGGAGTCAAATGTAAAGGATCCCGTTGTGTTTGCCGGTGTAGATGTTGCGTTAGCGTCTCCCGTAGGTAGGGCAATACTGTAACTCCAGGTGTTCTGGGCGGTCTTTGTCATTGTGGCAGTCATCGTGTGCGCGACGCCCAGCGAGTCGTAGATCTGCACTGTTGCCGGCACTACGGCGCCGACCGCCGATGATGCATCGAGAACCGCTGTGAACGATACCTGCGATGTCGCCTGCGCCTGCTGGGTCTGCCCAACCGGCAGGGATATGGGAGTAAGGCTGGCATTCGTATCAACCACTCCATTTGTAGCTGGATAGCCCATCACCGAAGCGCCATTCGCAGTCACCAGGGCGCCATTGTTCGCAACACTGAAATCACCGGCGCGAGTCAGTTGGTTTGTCCCTTCATTGTTGACAACAAAGAAACCATTTCCGTTGAGAGCCATGTCTGTTGAAGTAGTTGTTGAACTGATCGCTCCTCCGGTGAAATCTGTCTCCGTCGCAGCGACTCCCACGCCTGACCCCACCTCGAGTGGATCGTCAGCACCATTCGTTCCGAGTTGCTGATAGAAGAGCGCCGCAAAGTTTGTGGTCTGTGCTTTGAACCCCGTAGTAGTCATGTTTGCGAGATTGTTGGCAATCGTGTTTAGCGAGGTATTGTCAGACTCGAGACCAGTAAGAGGAATTGAAAATGATGGCATGTATGCTCTCCTAGAGAAAGATTGTGCTTTCTAGATTGTAGAAATGAAGTTACAATTTTGCATTGTCACTGCAGTTAAGTGGTGATATCTATACGTTGCAGGGAGAAATATGCGCTAAATACATCTTGCTTACCAATGACACCGAATGACTCTCATTCCTACATTTTGGATGTGGGAGTGTTTGTAGTAGAAGCCGAGGAAGCTGATGAAAGATCCTGGTTGATCGAAATCAGCTGTTGCAGGCTGTTCACTTGAACCAGTTGATCGATGTAAGCATTTGGATCTTGATTAGAAGTAGGGTCCTGATTCTTTAGCTCGGTCACCAGGAGGGTAAGAAAATCGCTGGAAGTTATGGTGCCTGCACTAGCGGTGGAGCTTGAAGACGCCGCAGCTGCGGATTTGGCAGATACCTGCCCCGGTGCGGTTTCCAGAATGGACGGGGTGGCTACTGTGGCCTGCTGAGTGTTGTGTCCTGCGATAACACTATAATCTGTCATTTGAATCCTTTGGTGGCACTACTGTGGGCAAGCTGGTTGTCTGAGCTAACGCTCAATTAAACCCTGATATCTACATTTCCGGAATTCATGCTTTCGATCGTTGGAAACACTTTTCGAACTGTATCTATCGGCGGCGTGCGACGCTCTCCACTTCCTGATGGATTCTGCCGTTGGTCATCGTTTGGGCTGCGGCGCTCTCCGCCCTCAAGGTCGATTGTCACCTGTTTGATAGGAGCTCCGCTCTGGGTCATGAAGAGTTGAAGTGAAGCTAGGTGTGGTCGGAGTGAAGTCAAGGAATCCATCGAATCCGCTAGCATGCTGGCGTCGACCTTTCCCTCGATCAGCCTAGCGCTAACGATGGAGATGCCCGACTCGTTATGGGGTAGGGAGGCCTCCAAGGATCGGACAGATGACGTGAACTCAGGATGCGCGTTTGAAGTGACGTTATCCATATGATGGAACGGGTTTGTGAGTGCCGGGCCAGCGTGAAGCGGGAATCCCGTGCTTAGAGCTGGAGTGACGGGAAACAGGATTGGATTCACAACGGGATGATCTGCTATCTGATCGCGATCAATCTTGAGTGGATTCGGCGGTGTCTGACTAGTGCTATTCAGCCCCAAGGTATGTGCCGGATGGGCTGCTTTTAGCGCATACAAAGAGGGCGCTTCCGACTGGGATACTTTATAAGAGCTAGGTTTGACTGCCGCTATCGATGTCAGAGCTTCTGCCGAAAGTGTTCCTTGCTCTGTACTCTTAAGTGTGGATGCGTGGCCCGTTGGTAGATAACTCCCCATCGCCTTCGCTGCCTTCGCGGTGTCTTCTATAGAGCTCGAAGTTATTCTTGTAGCGGCTGGAGTGGGCTCAAGCGTCGCAGGTGACACCCCAACTAAGTCTCGGAGAATCGGTGGAGAAGTAAGCGGATCAGAAGCCTTAGGGTTGATCGACTGATCCGTTACTCCGCGCACGGAGGCGGCGATTCTCGGCGACGGAGTTTGCATCATTCCGTCACGGACAGTGTTTGAGGTCTTCAGAGCTGAATTGCTGCCCAGGTTTCCTGCGACCATTATTTCTGGAGATAGTGATGTGACGTAAACTCTGTTTGCGTCTGTTGCGCTAAGTCCGTTACCGTGATGCTCTTCGCTAAGAAGTGTAGCGTTTTCTGTAAAGGCTGCTACGTTTTGGCCGCCCTGTAAATCGCTCGTATCCAGGTTCGATTTTGAACTGTTCCCAGGCTTAATTTGCGAATCTACTTCGACCGGCGCTCCATCTTTCAAGGTCGGTCCGACTGGCGGCTGAAACTCAAGTATCCGCGACTCACCACGATTATCTAAGCTTGACTGAGGTATCAACTTCATGGTCATGGTGCGATATGGCGTAGAAACGACCTGACTTTGAGCATTTTGGCTTGATACGCCATAGGGGATGCTAAGAATGTTTGATATCCCTGGGGTCGTGTGTTGCTCCTGCGTCTCCACGCTTCCTGTGAGCATTGGAGTTATACCACGATTATCTTTCGCCATTTGCATGTCCGAAGCATTCTGTAGATCTCGTCCATTCAGTTGCATGGAACCAGCCGTGACCGTTTGTATTGACACTTCATTAAAACCAACGGTGGAGATTGAGCCAATATCAGCGCCGGCGACCAGCCCGGAAGATGTTCGGAGTGCTCCTCCGCCCTTCGCCCATGTTGAATCATCAACGACAAAGGAAGCTCGCTTCGGTCTAATTTTGACAAACATCGACTCCGACGTTATCTCCGCCAACCTACTCGGCTTGTTTCCGATACCCATCACGTTGGATGATTGCGCCAAATGTTGGATCCCTGTCGATGGTGTCTGCAGATGCTCAAGGTTGGGACGTGAGCGAATACTCCGCTCTTGTGCAGTCGGAAGGGCCAGGCAGGAGGCTTCAGATGATTGAGGAACGTCTGGGCGCAAAGACGAGTGTCGATTTAACTCATCCATGAAGCCAATGTCGAACGTCTCGAGTGGCTCTGGCTGTTCGATAGTTGTAGATAGCTTTGTAGTAGCAACTGCTCGATCACCGGTGTTTTGTGAGCCAATTGAAAAGTGTTGCATGCCATGTCTTAGCACTTGTATAGCCAATACCACATAATTTGTTTTGAGTTCTCAAAGACAAGAAGGGCAGCGCCACTTCGAGCTCAGTCCTAATTCGACTGCGACCTTTTCGAAAGGTACGCATCGTCCAAGACGACTTGGTCGCGATGTGCGACGTCTGCTTTCCACTGAAGTTCTGATGCTGCGGCTATACGACCTGCTTTCAGGCGCTCCAGCTTTGCCACCGCATACAGTCTCAAGCTGTCAAGATATTCCTGTCTTCTGATTTTGAGAGTGGCCTTTGATAGCAATAAAGCCGAATCTAATGCCTGAAAGGTTTGCGTTCTTAAGGCCGCATCGATACCATTACCAGTTTCCAGGGATCTTAACTGGTCTGCGTAAGTCGTCATCATGGATGAACGAATTCGATCTGTAGTGGCTTCTGAGTGGTCCATTCGAAGGCGCGCTGAAGACACACTCTCTTCTTCCACGCGCTCCTGAATGAGTCGCAAGCGAAGAAGCTTTTGATGCTGCCGCAGCAATCGCATCATCCAATGAGTGCCTCGAGCCTTCTCATCGTCTCATCGAAGGAGGCTATTTCCATTGAGCTCTGCTGAAGAAATGCGCGAATGCGGGGCCTCATTGCGATGGCTTCGTCTAGCTCAGGATCGGTGCCACTGCGGTAAGCACCAATCCGTACGAGATCCTCGGATTTCGCAAACACCGCCATCAGTTGGCGAACGCGTGCAGCATTTGACAAGTGGCGCTCCCCTGCGACAGAAGACATCAATCGACTGACAGACGCCGTAACATCAATAGGTGGATACCAACCATCCAATGCCAGGTCTCTCGATAGGATGAAGTGTCCATCTAAGAAAGAGCGGGTAGCGTCGACAATCGGATCTTCCTGATCGTCGCCTTCCATAAGAACTGTGTAGACTGCGGTAATACTTGCTGAACGAAATCTGCCGGCCCGTTCCACTAGCCTGCTGATGCGAGAGAAAACGGATGGAGTGTAACCCTTGCTTGTCGGCGGTTCGCCATTCGCCAGACCCACCTCGCGCGCTGCCATTGCGTATCTCGTGAGAGAATCAATAATCAACAAGACATCTTGGCCTTGCCGCTGAAAGTACTCTGCGATACTTGTCGCGCTTTCAGCGGCTCTTATCTTTAACAATGGTGATTGGTCGGAGGTTGCCACAATCAACACTGTGCGCGGCAGACCAACTAAACCTAGGGTACGTTGCGTCATTTCTGCAACCTCCCTGCCTCGTTCGCCTATCAGACCAATAACGCATACCCTGTTTTTGCATCCCTTAGCCAGCATACTGATGATTGTGCTTTTACCGACTCCTGAACCGCCAAATATGCCGATCCGTTGACCTTCGCCCATGGAGAGTAAGCCGTCGATAGACCGGATGCCTGTTACGTATAGACGATCAACAGGCACCCGATCGAAAGGCAATGGGGGGGCCTGGCTTAGATGAATAAAGTCACTTGTCTCGATCGGCCCCTGACCGTCTAAAGCCGTACCAAGCCCATTGACTACCCGACCGAGCAACGCAGGGCCTACTCCAATCCTGGCCTGTTGACCTGTCCCTACCACTTCGTCACCATACCGAACTATCGCTGCATCAAAGAGCATGATCAGCATTCGCTCCTGGCGAAAGCCAACCACCTCGCCAAGCACATGACCTCCCTTTTTAGAACGGACCTCACAAATCTCGCCGATGTCGCTCAACGGACCTGTTGCCTCGAGCCACTGGCCGTTGGCTTCTGTCACCATCCCACGCCAAGGCACCGAAGAATAACTTTGGAGTGAATCGATCCAAATACCAGAGGAGGGATTCACTACTTTAGCTAACCGCTCTGCTGTTGGAGACGCTTTCGCTGAGCATTCCTTCAAATTTCGTCATGATTTCATTCAGTTGCGCTCTTGCGCTGTAGTCAGCAGTTGCACTCCCGTTTTCTAATCGGCACATACCGGATCCAAGTTCTGGATCACCCACTATCATTAGCATCTCGCGACCATCATCCATTTTCCCGAAAAGACTAATCCAATCCGCAAAATCGACCATCGCTACCTTGAGGATTAGCTTCGATGAAGTTTGCATATGGTCGATCGCATAGCGCACCGACGCTGCAAGGAATAGGGGATCGGTTTCAGTCTGTCGCAATACGATTTTCTCGACAATCTTCAGGCTGAGTGCAATGATCGCCGACTGGACCGCTATCTCTTGCTCCCTGCGGAACGCTGTCAACTCATTACGCATAGAGGCAACAAGCTCCTTATTTTTCCTGCCCTCAGTTCCATGCAGCTCCTCTGCCGCCTTTTTCCCGGCTTTATATCCCTTGGCTTCTGCTTCAGCGCAGACTTGTCTTTCTACAAAAGAGAAAGACTCGGCTTTACCACCGGTTGGTTCATTAGTTAAACCAGGTAGATCTTGTCGCGGATCGGTGAGTCGTTTAGGTCCACCTGACGTGGCCGGCGGGGGCGTCCCCTTAGTTGAAGGTGACGTAACTTCGAGAAGGCCGTCGGATGGTGCTTGTCCGCGCCCATCGTCAACCTTTACGTACGCGAAAGGTCTGATATTTCTTTGCTGATCATTCATGGTGGGCAATACTTCTGTACGAACCTTTATGCCATCACTGCATCATCCTGCTCGACACGAAGCACAATTTTCCCTTCCTCCTCTAGCTTTCGCGCCAAGGCAAGAATTTCCTGCTGAGCAGCAGCGATGTCTTTTGAGCGAACCGGCCCCATGATCTCCATATCCTCTTTCAGCATCTCCACAGCTCGTCCCGACATAGCTTGAAAAACGTGAGATTTCAAGTCTTCAGCGCAGTTTTTCAGCGCGAGAGCCAGTCGCTTTTTGTCGATTTGACCTACGACCTCGCGCATGCTTGCTGGGGGGACGGATATAAGATCAGCAAATGTAAACATGAGGTGTCTTATCTGAATTGATACTTCCGGCGAAGCCTCCTCAATCCGTTCCAAGATCTTCTTGGCAGACTCGCCGTTCACCCGGTTTAAAAGGTCCGCAACGGCTTTGAATCCTGAATACGACTTGCGGTGAGGGTCGATCACGCTTTCCAGTCTCTGGTGAAGTATGAAAGCTACTCGTTGCGCCATCTCCGGCGAAAACTGCCTCATCTCTGCAAGCCTCTGGATCGCCGCAACACTTTGCTCCTCTCGTAGGCTGTCCAACACCTGCGACCCCTGCCTTGGATCAAGATGAGCGAGTACAAGCGCTACTGTTTGCGGATGCTCCGCATCCAGAAATTTTCCTAACTGCTGGGGATCGACTTTCTGCAGCATCGACAGATCTCCACTATTTTCCTGCTGCGCACGCCGGATTTGGTTAAGAAGATCTTCAGCCCGCTGCTTTCCAAATGTCTCTACTAGGAGCTTAGTAGCATAGGCCACACCTCCTTGAGTCAGATAGTGATTAGTGGTGAGCAAGGCATGAAATTCTTCCAGAACCTGGTCAGAAACCTCTGACGAAGTATTTGGTAATATCGCGATTTCGGAAGTTATGCGTTGTACATCCTCTTCGTCAAGATTTTGCAGCAGCTTCTTCGCGGAAGACTCTCCAACAGCCACCATTAAAATAGCGGCCTTTCTTACTCCCGACGTCACCGACACTTTAGGATTGCCCACGGGTTGATTTTTTCACCTCTTCTACTTCTACAACATGCCTCTTCGCCTCTAACGCGTTAGTCTGATCGTATCCAAGTCTGCAGTACACGGGCACTCTGCGACGGATCTGATTGGATTTGCGAAACGACTTGATCAAAGAAACCGCGCGTTTGGCCTAGCTGATCGGTGCTGTTTTCATTTGTCGGCAATGCTCCCTTGGCTGCACCTTGGAGAACGGGACTGTCTGATGTATGAGTCTTCATAGTCAGGAGGGCGGGTCTGATTACGAACAACAATGCGCAAAGAGCTATTAACCCCGCTGACAGGTCCTTAATGATTGGCTCGCTCACACGTACGTGCTGCATGAAGCCTTTCACAAAGCTTTGACTTTGGATGGTACTGGACTCAAAGTGAAGGTTCTGGACTACAACACTGTCCCCTCTGCTTACATCGTAGCCAACTGCTGCCTGTGAAAGATCCGAAAGCTGTTTCATCTCTTGCTGCGTCCACGCTCTTGTTGAAGACGCTTTTTTTGGATCGGTATTCGGCACGACTTTGTCATTCACAAGGACTGCGGCGGTGAGCCTTCGTATACTGCCGGCACTTTCAAGGGAGTGTTCAGTCTTCTTTGAAGCTCCGTAGGTTCCGCTCTCCTGCTTACTACTTTGCGCACTCGGCTTCTGCGATGGAAACAACGGGACCTTTTCATTAGAAGCATTGCTAGCAGTGCCAGGTATGCCTGTTGCAACGGCTGCTTCACCGAGCGTCTGTTCAGAGCGCTGCATGGAGAGAGTCACGACTGAGGCAGGATCGTAGTCTTCGTTCACCGTGTCATGAGACGAAAGATCGTAGTCTACGCTAACACTTGCGCGGACGTTGCCTACACCCACAATGGGCTCCAACGTCTGAAGTATATGGTTAGTCAAAGAATGCTCGTAAAGATCCCGACTATCAGCAGAAGAACTGCGACCACCCAAAGTACGTCCATCCGCATCTATCAATGCTACGTTGTCGACATTGAGATCATCTACCGCATTGGCAACAAGTGCTTTGATCGACTGAGCCTCGTCCCGGCTGAGTTGCTTTGACCTCAGCTTGATCACTACCGAGGCCTTAGAGTCGCGCTGCGTCTCCGAAAAAAAAGAGTCGTGCGGAAGGACGAGATGAACGCTCGAAGCCTCAACATCACTGATACTGTTAATCGTCTTCTCGAGTTCACCTTCAAGAGCACGCTGATAGTTCACCTTTTCATCGAAATCTGAACCGGCCCAGTCAGGCTTGTCAAAGAGTTCATAGCCTAGCCTCCCACTTTTACCGCTCGCCTTTGAAGCTGAAGTGAGCCGAGCTTTGTCGAGCTCTTCGCTGGGCACACGAAGAGTCGTTCCATCATTTGAAACCTCGTAAATCATGTTTGCGCTGCTAAGTACCGTCGCGATCTGGCGAGCTTCGTCTGGTGCTAAACCGGAATACAGGATTGCCCAACTTGGCCGGAGCGCCCACCAAGACAAGCTCGCCACTATTGCGATCAAACCCAGGACACCGTAGATCGTCTGGCTTCGCTGCCGAGATGAGAGAAGTCCCCACCGGGAAACGATTTGTCCGCGAAGATCGTTCATTTTCACCTAAGCGTTCCTTCGGTCCGCACCGATGTATTTGAGCTGCTCTCTTTGGCGATTTCGACCCATATAGAATGCCTTCTAAAACTGCATACTCATGACTTGTTGATAAGCTCCGAGTGCCTTGTTCCGCACAGCAAGCGCCATATCAAATGCTAGCGAAGCTTTTTGTGTCGCGATGAGAGCTGTATGGATGTCAGTTCCATCTCCGCTCAAAAGTCCCTTGACTTTAGTTGCGGAGTCTTGCTCGGTCTGCTGAAGAGTGCTCACTGCTTGCTGGAGTATGCCTCCAAATGAAACAGCAGAGGATGTTGCTGGAGATAAGCTTTCCTTGCCGGCAGAAAACAGACTTGTTGCGATGTCAGATGGAAAACTCTGAGAAGCTACTTGCATATGATCTCCTCTATTTCAGTATTTCGAGAGAACTGGTAATCATGCCCTTTGTGGCTTGAATTGCGGAGCTGTTTAAGCCGTATGCCCGCGATGCACCTACCAAGTCGACCATCTCTGTAAGTGGATTGATATCTGGAAAAGCAACAAAACCGTTCCGGTCTGCGTCTGGATGCTGCGGATCAAAACGTTCTATTGGGGGAGCCTTGTCCGAGACGATTGCAGCTACGGTGACTCCTTCATGAAGGGGACTGTCCGACGAAAACATGTCTTTGAATGCCGGCTGGGTCATACCAGAACTTGCGGATTGAAAGACTACTTGCTGTCGAACGTAAGGTCCGCCCGAAGCAGTACGCGTCGTATCAGCATTTGCCATATTCACCGATATAACTTCTGCACGTAATCGCTCCGCAGTCAGGGCGGAAGCGCTAACATCTAGAACATTAAAGAGATTCACTTTCGATCTACCTCCAACTCGTTAGCTACTTGGAATCTGAGTGGATTGCTTCAGAGACTTGGGCGATTGCCTGTTTAAGCAACGCAACACCGGTCCTGAACTTTAATTGCGCTTCAGACATTTTCATACCTTCACGATCCATGGACACATTGTTGCCGTCTGGACGGCTCACTAGACCATCCACAAGGTTATCCACACCAAACCCATTCGTGCTACTTGCCATGCCAGGCTCTTGGCTTTCTTGAACGGCGATTGCCATCTGTTCACCGAAATCTTTGCCACGGGTCTTGTAGCCTGGCGTATCGATGTTGGCCATGTTGGCAGCCGTATTCTTCAATTGAAGTGTGGCTGTATCTAGATAGCACTCCAGCGCTTTGCTTAGATCAGTTGCCATGTTCACGCTAAACTCCCCACTCTAATGTCTTGTGTTTTCTCGAAATGTAGTGTCCCGGATCACATGCTGTTACAGCACACTTGGAATACAGGCGAACTCGATCTCTGATTCATCTATTTCCTGGCGGTCTTCGGCAAGAATGAAGGATCGCTCAATCACATGAGCCAATTCGCGTACATTACCTGGCCAGCTATGTCGGCGTAATTTGTCTAATGCGGAGAATGATAGCCTTTTGGCGTCCGGCTGCTTAAGCAGCTTCGCAAGAAAGAAATCGGCGAGGACGGGCACGTCATCCAGGTGGCTAATGAGAGAGGGTGTTTCGATGAGGAACACAGCCATTCTATAAAAAAGATCGGCTCGAAAGGCGCCTTTCATCGAGAGTTGACCAAGCTGCTGATTAGAGGCAGCAACTATCCTCGCATCTATGTGCAGCGTTTCGTTGTTGCCGATTTGTTGGATCTCTCCAGACTCTAGAAATCGAAGAAGTTTGGCTTGTAGATTCAGGGGCATTTCGCCGATTTCATCCAAGAAAAGAGTGCCGCCAGCCGCCGCCTCTATGCGACCGGTCCGCTGGTGCAGCGCTCCAGTGAACGAACCTTTAGTATGGCCAAATAATTCTGACTCGAGCAAACTTTCTGGGATTGCGGCACAATTCAGCGCTACAAAGGGTCGATGCTTTCTGAGACTAAGTCTGTGCAAGGCACGCGCGACAAGCTCTTTCCCACTTCCCGAAGGTCCTTGGACTAACACTGGGGTGTCGCGTTGTGCAACGAGTCGTATTCGGCGGCACATTTCTAGGACTAGCGGATGCTCACCAATAAATTCAGCCATGTCG
This sequence comes from Acidobacteriaceae bacterium, assembly GCA_963692885.1. Classification (GTDB taxonomy): domain Bacteria; phylum Acidobacteriota; class Terriglobia; order Terriglobales; family Acidobacteriaceae. The sequence goes on along the minus strand of OY843586.1, from coordinate 1,843,770 downwards.
ATATTCTCGCTGACAAAAGTTTGATCGAGGTCGCGAGAGACCAAAGACTTGTCGTTTGTCACAGATACCCATTGAGAAGTCTTTCGGGATCGTTCAGAGGAATCTTTTTTATGAAGGTGATCCAGGTACCGCGGTGTGGTATTGGTCGAACTTTGTTTCAGTGGAAGTTCAGAAGTGCATCTATCCTCTTCAGCAACAATTGCGGACGCTGTATCTGCCTTGCTTAGGCACTGATTGATACGAAGCGCGTAGAGAAGTTCGCCGTGTCGACTGTTTCGCAACTTGGCTGACTTCTCATAGAGGCCATCCGTCGTAAGGAGGTCTACACCCGGAAAAGAAGACTCGACCTCTCTTACAAATTCTCGTATTTCCAAGTCAGGGAACCAGGAATCCATGATTACGGTGGATGATGCGCCAAGTTCAAGCTGCGCCAGGGCGTCAGCGCCACCACAGGCTTCCAGTACCCGCCAGCGTAGACTTACTAACGTACTCTTCATACGCGCGCGGAAGAAAGTATCACCGATTGCGAGGATGGCCACTGGTGCACTCATATCAGTATCTCGTTGTTGCGGATCTGTACTTTCATGATTGTGTTGCCGATGCTGCACCAATTCTGTATCCCTGGCCGCGAACCGTGGAGATCAATGGTTGTTCGTGGGTCTCGAGGAGCTTTCGGCGCAAGTAATTGACATACACGTCCACCACATTCGTGCTGGCCTCAGTACCCAGTTTCCAAACGCGTTCCATTAGTAGATTCCGAGATACACACCTGCCCTTATTCAGCATAAGACATTCGAGCAGTCCGTACTCTTTGTTGGTGAGCATGATGGGTAATCCATTACGGCGAACGGAGTGGTCCATTCTGTTAAGCTCCAGGTCTCCGGCACGCAAGACCGCTTCGGCTCCAGACTGTCTTCGCAATAAGGCGAAACAGCGAGCGCGTAGTTCCCGAAGCGAAAATGGTTTCAACATGCAGTCGTCGGCGCCCAGGTCGAAGCACCGAAGGCGTGCATCCAGACTTGATTCGCCGGTAAGGATAAGCACAGGAGCATTACTGCTCATCGAACGAAGCGTCTGCAACACAGCCGCTCCATCACGCTTTGGCAATCCTAGATCAAGCAATGTGAGATCAGGCATCTCGTTTTCGATCGCCTGAACCGCTGCTTCGCCGTCTATGCAGAGGGTGACTTCATATCCATCTGATAAGAGAGCGCGCTGCAAAAAACCACCAAGTGCTCGATCGTCTTCGGCTATTAAGATTCGGCTCTTTATGTTCATGGAAAGCTCGGGAAGGGATTGGACCGCAACTCCACTTTCTCCTGAAGACAGCTCTACATCAACAAAGATGTGTTCGCTTTCTGTTCGTTGTTTCCAAAATGGGATCGTCGGCCTTTCGGTTCCCAAATAGGGAATTCTAGCCGTGCCACATCTTATTCATTTTGCTTGCTTATTCGCCTTTCTTTCGCTAACGTATCAACATGTCCGTCACTCGCCGCCAGAGACAGGTTCTTGACTTCATCACTGACTTCGTCCAGAAGAACAGCTATTCCCCATCCTACGAGGAGATTGCGAGGGGATTGGACCTGCGCTCGCTGGCGACGGTCCACAAACACATCAGCAACCTTCAGAAGAAAGGCCTGGTTCAGCGGACACACAATCGCAGTAGATCAATTGATGTGCTTCCGACCAAGGTCCGGAACAAACCGGTCGACTCACTTCCATTAATGGGCAGAATTGCGGCTGGTCGACCCGTCGAAGCAGTAGAGGTAGCCGAGAGCATCTCCTTGGGTGACATCATCGGTTCACGGGATGTGTTTGCCCTGCAGGTCAAAGGAGATTCGATGTGCGACGAACACATCGTTGATGGCGATTTTGTTCTCGTCGAGAAGGTCAGTTCGGCCCGCGAGGGCGAGATTGTTGTTGCGTTGGTAAGGGGGTCAGAGGCTACGCTGAAACGCTTCTATCTCGAAGGTGAGTTGGTTCGACTTCAACCATCTAATGCAGAGATGAAACCGATCTATGTACCAATGAAGCAGGTAGCCATTCAGGGAAGGGTTCTGGGAATGTTGCGGAAGTACAGATAGATAAGCACTTAAATAACGAAATGCCCGATCCTTCGGCGAACCGGGCAAGACGACTTAGCAGGACTACCCCAAGATGCGGATTATGCTTTTCTCGATCGTGTCTTTAGGCACGAATCCGACGATCTGGTCAGCAACTTTTCCGTCTTTGAACAGAAGCAGCGCAGGAATTCCTCGAATGCCGTAGCGCATGGGAGTGGCCGAGTTGCGGTCAACATCCATCTTCATGACCTTGATCTTACCTTCGTATTGGGTAGCAACTTCGTCTACTACTGGAGCGAGGGCCCTGCAGGGGCCACACCACGCCGCCCAGAAGTCTACCAGTACGGGTTGCGAAGATTGCAAGACATCCTGATCGAAACTCGCGTCATTTACTTCAGAAACTGCATGAACCGCCATCATTCCTCCGTTTGTCTCAAGCGTTGACGTACCCTCTTGAGTTTATAGGATGCCAGGTTGAGCTATAAAGTCGCAACTCCAAGGTTCCCCCATTGCACAGCTGGAAACTTAACCTATGAGCTGAGCCTAAGTCGAGTGGGGACATCTGTTTAGCGCCCGTAATCAACCCTTCGCTTTAATCGGATTGTTAGCAGTTCAACCGACGCACGTATCGGAATGCACATCCCGATGTTCTGGATAGCTTTCTCAGCGCCACTGCTTTCGACCAGGACAAGGATTGAAGGCCCTGCTCCGCTGAGAGCCACACCGAGAATGCCAGCGCTTCCGGCCATCGGGAGCAGAATGGGCAACAACGGACAAACATCCATCCGATACGGCTGATGAAGACAATCCGACATCGCCAGGGTCAGCAGGTCTGCGCGGTTCTGGTAGAAGGCGGCAGTGAGAAGGGCTACATTCTGGATATTCGTCACCGCATCTACTCTGGAGTACATGGCGGGAAGTATCCCTCGCGCAATGCTGGTGGAGAGCGGTTGATCTGGGATAGCTAGAATCGCTGACCAATTCGGGGGTGGATCGACGGAGACTGCTCGCACTTGCTTCGCTGCTCCTCCGGCAACAGTAAACCCGCCCAGCCAGCAGGCCGCGGCATTATCGGGATGGCCCTCCAGTTCGCTTGCTTTCTGCAGGATAGAGTCTTCGTTCCAGCCCAAGTCGCCGAAATGATTTGCCAGCGCAATCCCAGCCAATCTCGCGCTTGCGGAGGAGCCCAATCCCTTGCCGATAGGAATCTCATTGTCGACCTGCAAAGCCAGCGGCATCGGGGTGACGCCAGCCTGCTTGAGAACATCTTCATAGACTGCCAGCATCAGGTTGCGTTGTAAATTGCTGGTAATTTCAACATTTCTACCCTTTGCGGAGATCGAAAATACGTCAGCTTGCTGGGCTTGAATGTCGAGATGCATGTCCAACGCTAATGCAACGGCATCGAAGCCGGGACCGAGATTCGCCGATGTTGCGGGCAGACGGATATGAAAAGGCTTCATCTTCGTTGGGCTTCCAGGGCACTTAATACGGCAGCAACAGTCGCATCAAGAACCTGCGCGGGCCGCTGAGAAGAACTAATTTCCTGTCTGAGAGGATTCAATTCAGCAGGCTGAAGTAGTTCGCCGCGATGAAAGTCGATGGTATAGTCAGCGTCTTTCAGCGTATGGCCCGTCAACACTATGACAACGGATTCTCCTCGTCCGACCTTGCCGGAGCGGACAAGCTTTTTCAAGCCGGCCAGTGTCACGGCGGAAGCGGGTTCACACCCAATGCCTTCACTCCCAATCTCTGCCTTGGCGAGAGCGATCTCTGCTTCTGATGCCTGTTCGCAGAATCCTTCGGTCTCGCGAATCACTCGAGCAGCTTTTCGCCAGGAGGCAGGATTGCCGATGCGGATCGCTGAAGCTCGCGTTTCCGCGACTACCGGCTCGAGACGCTCACCGTCTGAATGAAGAAAGCTCGTGTAGAGTGGATTAGCGCCTTCTGCCTGGATGACAGAGATGTGCGGCAGACGGCTGGTTAGACCGAGATGCTTCATCTCGGCAAAGCCTTTTCCCAGCGCTGAACTATTGGCAAGGTTCCCGCCCGGAACGATCACGTGGTCGGGCACGTCCCAATCGAACTGTTCTGCAATCTCAAAGGCTGGGGTCTTCTGACCTTCCAATCGATAGGGATTAACTGAGTTCAGTAGATAGACAGGAGATTCGCGAACGATCTCGGTCAGAATCTTCACGCATCCATCGAAGTCGGTACGAAGTTGAAGGGTGAGCGCCCCGTAGTCCATTGATTGTGAGAGCTTGCCCCATGAAATCTTGCCTTCAGGAATGAGGACGAGCGAGCGCATACCGGCCCGCGCCGCATATGCAGACATGGCGGCGGATGTATTGCCAGTGGAGGCACACGCAACCCAGGAGAATCCCCGCTCAGCTGCCACCGAGAGAGCCGCTGTCATACCGGTATCTTTGAACGAGCCGGTGGGGTTCATGCCCTGATGTTTCGCAAACACATCCTGTATTCCAAGGGCTCGGCTGGCACGCGGCATGGAGTAGAGGGGCGTATTTCCCTCGCGCAGAGTAACGGCATGATGCGGATCGTCGAGGATCGGGAGCAGATCGCGGAAGCGCCAGACGCCGCTCTGATCGATAGCACTAGTCGAGGATCGGCGCTCCTTCCAAAGCCAGCGCAGCGCGCCAGCATTCGGACGCCAGGATTGCTGCTCCCGTCCGCCGTCAGTAGGACTGACTGGCAACGCAGACCACGAAGGATATTCCACCTCGAAGAGTTCACCGCAGGTTACGCAGCGAAAATCACTCGGAGTTTGACCCTGGACGAGTGCATGGCAGCGAATACAGCGAAGTCGGTGAGCGCTCTCAAGAGACATGGGATTTGTTGAATGGTACATGGTCGCGGCCGAAGTCTCCTAAACAGTGGTGTCAACCCTCGCGCGGGGTGTGGTCTTCGGTGCCGACCTTCTTGGTGCCGTTGAGCCGCTGTGACAGCCAGGATGCGCGGGACGTCTGTCACCGCCCACATGCTTCGAAAGCCCTTTCTTGTGAGCACGAAGCCAGAAGGGCCTCGACAGGTTCATAATGGCGAGCATGGCTTTTACGATAGAAACACTGGACCACCTGGTGCTGACGGTGGCGAAACTGGACGCAACGACCGACTTCTATAGCGAAGTGCTTGGCATGGATGTCATCACGAAAGACGGCCGCAAGGCGCTGGCTTTTGGCGAGCAGCGCATCAATCTGCATCAACGGGGCCATGAGTTCAATCCGAAGGCGGCTCACCCGACTCCCGGCGCCGGCGATCTCTGCTTCATCACATCTACGCCTCTTGACGAGGTCATAGCTTACCTGGGGGATCTCCGCGTGCATATTGAGGAAGGTCCGGTGGAACGTACAGGCGCCATGAGCCAGATCCGATCGATCTATATTCGCGACCCTGACCATAATCTGGTCGAAATATCCAACTACATCTGAGGCGAGCTCCGGGGCGATCATCTACACGACTCCACTTGCCGAGTGATAATGCATAGCAATGCACACTCACGTAGCCGGTTCGTGGATTTTGCTGATCTTCGTCTGCGTCATGACGGCGCTGATTTTATTGGCTCTGCACTTGACCAGGCTGGGACTGTTGATTCATCAACAGATCCCGGATCGTCCTCACCGGCGGTTGTTTCTAGCCTCAGTCAGTTTCTTCATCACTTTTCTGGCGGTGCGGCTGCTTGTCGCATCCATCACGCACCATATCGGCCCATTCGGTTATGTAGAGATGGGTGGCCGCCATATCCATCACCTGGTGTGGGGGATCCTGCTGCTGCTGCTTTCCGGATACGGTACGCTCGCGGAGCTCGGCACGGAAGACAGTTCCCTCTCCATATTGACCAGTCGCGTGCTTTCGCTGAGCTATGGAATCGGAGCTGCCTTGACTTTGGACGAGTTCGCTCTCTGGCTCAACCTGGACGCGGTGGCGTACTGGTCCAAAGAGGGCCGTGAAAGTATCGATGCTGTTGTACTATTTGGCGCACTCCTGGCAATCGGTACCTGGGGAGCACCACTCTTCCGCCGGCTGGCAAGACCGGGAGCAGGCGGCCGTCACTGAGCTTGCATGCAGTCGACTGTCATCGCGGAAGTCTTGCAGAATCGGCAAGTGGAGCACGATTTCCACCCTTCGGTGCAGGTGAATGGCGGCGTTCAACATTAGACTTCAGCTGCCATCAATTTTGCCGAGGACCTTCGGGTTATACTCCGCACTCAAGGGAAGAACTGTTTGACTTTGGCTGCCCGCCTTCGACCTGTCGCCATCGTTGCCTTGCTTCTCGCAATCTGGCAACTCGCCATTGTTCAGCATCCAGGCAACTTACTTCCCGGCCCATGGGGAGTAGTCAAAGGATTGGCCAACCTGACGCAGCATGGCCTCCTGTTCAAATACATCGTCGCGTCATTGTTTCGCGTTACCTGGGGATTCATGCTTGCACTGCTTGTTGCTATACCGCTCGGTCTTGTGGCGGGCTGGCATCTCAGGGTTGACATGGCGCTCAATCCGATCCTGCAGATCTTACGGCCCATCTCGCCGCTTGCCTGGATCCCGATCGCTATTCTGTGGTTCGGCATTGGTGACGTGTCGGCCATCTTTTTGATCTTTCTTGGCTGTTTTTTCCCGTTGCTGCTTACGACGATCAACGCAGTCAAGGGAATACCGCGTGTCCACGTGGATGCCGGCCGCAACTTTGGTCTCAGTCCCGCGCTGCTCTATACACGTGTACTGTTGCCAGCGATTCTCCCACAACTCCTCGTCGGCATGCGCATCACCCTGGGCATCGCGTGGCTCGTAGTGGTCGCGGCCGAGATGATCGCCGTCAATTCCGGTCTTGGCTTTTTAATCGTCGATGCGCGCAACGCTGGTAACCGGTATGACCTGGTAGTCGCAGGCATGGTCGTGATCGGGACCGTCGGGCTGCTGCTCGACACTGGCATGCGCTTATTTGAAAGGGCTCCTTCTCTTCACTGGAGTTATTCGGAGGAAGCTTGACGTCATTCGCAAAGCCGCTGCAGCAGGAAACGCTGGCCACGTCCGTTGCAGGCAGGACAAAGCTCGAGGTCGTCGGTGTCAGCACCGTATTTAAGAGGGATGGCGAGGACCTGCCTGTTCTTCATGACATCCATTTGACGGTGACAGACGGCGAGTTTATCTGCCTGCTTGGTCCGTCCGGCTGCGGGAAGTCGACGCTGCTAAGCACCATGGCTGGTTTTCTTTTGCCAACAAGCGGCCACGTGCGCATCGACGGAGAAGCCGTCAAGGGCCCTGATCCACGTCGCATTTTCGTCTTCCAGGAGCGCGGCGTTTTCCCCTGGCTCACCGTTGAAGGCAACATCGGCTTTGGTCTGTTCAAGCTGCCGCGGAGAGAGCGGGAGCTTCGGGTAGCGCACTACGTCGCCATGGTCGGGCTCAAAGGATTTGAGAAGTCTTATCCTTCCGCGCTTTCGGGCGGCATGAAGCAGCGGCTGGAGGTTGCCCGGGCGCTCGCCGTGAAGCCGGATGTTCTCTTCCTGGATGAGCCATTCGGTGCGCTGGATTCGATCACCCGTCTCACCATGCGGGCAGAGCTGCTGCGCATATGGCAGACAGAGAAGAAGACCATTGTCTTTGTCACGCATGACATTGATGAAGCCGTGCAGCTTGCTGACCGGGTGGTCGTGATGAGCGATCGACCAGGGACAGTGCAGCAGATCGTTACCATCGACATTCCACATCCCCGCGACATCAGTTCGCAGGATTATCTTGGGCTGCGTGATGGAATATTTCAGCAGCTTGGTCTGGCGCATCGGCTATGAACCTCCTTGTCCGACCAGCACGATGGGAACGAATCTTCTGGCCCATGGCGGCGATCACAATCTTTGTGGTTGGCTGGCATTTCGCGGTCGCATGGAGCGGCACACGCATTTTTCCTTCACCCTACGAAGTGGAGAAAGGAGTGCTCGAGCTGTCGCATAAACAACTTCTATGGCGCGACATAATCGATTCACTTCGACGGGTTGCGATCGGCTTCGGCAGCGCCGCGCTTTTAGGTGTACCGCTTGGATTGATACTTGGCTGGTATCCATCGATCAACCACGCAATGAACCCGGTGTTGCAGCTGCTTCGACCGATCAGTCCGATCGCCTGGATACCGATCGCGATTATCATTTTTGGTATCGGCGACCATGCCGCAACCTCTCTGATCTTCCTCGGCGCCATATTTCCGATCATCGTCTCCTGCATCGATGGAGTATCGAATGTCCCGCTCATCTATCGGCGCGCTGGCCGCAACTTTGGCTTGAGCCAGACACAGCTGCTGTCACGGGTTGTGTTCCCTGCTGCACTCCCCAATATCATCGTTGGCCTGCGCATCGCGCTGGGGATAGCGTGGCTCGTCGTCGTTGCAGCAGAAATGGTTGCTGTCGATTCCGGTCTCGGCTACCTGGTGATCGACTCGCGCAATTCAGGCAAGCGTTACGACCTGGTTGTGGCGGCCATGCTGCTGATCGGCATTATTGGCCTGGCTCTCGATACGCTGATGCGCCGACTGGAATATATCAACTCTGTGCGATGGGGTTTCCGCCATGAACTTTAAACGTGGTCTCCTCTTGTTTGCGGGCGGCTGGCTCATCGTCATCTCGGCTCTTCATGCGTATCTGAATGTGAACTGGGCAGCAGTCCTGAATGAATACCGACCGATTGCAGAACGCAAGATCACGGTAGCGTACCTGCCTGTCACCTGCCAGCTGACGTGTCCGGTGACCGACTACATCTCGAAGTTTTCAGACAGCGGTGAACTGTTTCTGCCGCGCATGTTTCAGGGGTTTCCGGAGATGAAGGAAGCTCTTATCTCCGGGAAGGTGCAGGCGGCTTTCATCGTTGCCCCGATGGCTATTGCCCTCAGGGCGCAGGGTGTGCCGATCAAGGTGGTTTATCTTGGTCACCGGTACGGCAGCGCCGTCGTCGTCCGCAAGAACGGGCCGGTAAAAACGGTAGCAGACCTTCGTGGACGAACCATCGCCATCCCTAGTCGCTTTTCAGATGAACGGCTACTGCTCTTCAAGGCGATGCAGGTCTGGGGGATGAAGGCCGGCGACATCAAGATGGTCGAAATGGCACCCCCCGATGTATCCGGGGCCCTGGCCGCGGGAGCGATCGATGGCTTCTCGATGGGTGAACCCTTTCCATCACAGGCCGAGATAGGCGGCTTCGGGCGAGTACTGTTCCAGGCACGCGACTATTGGCCGGATTACATGTCCTGCATACTCGTTGTGCGACAGGATCTGATCGATACCCGGCCTGATGTCGTACAGGTTCTGGTAGATGGTATAGCGCGCTCAGGCCTGTGGCTTGATAAAGGCAGACCCAATCGCGAAGATGCTGCAGACTTCGTCGGTCGGTTCTACTACAACCAGAAGCCTGCACTGCTGCGTTGGGCTTTGACTAGGCCAATGGATCGCGTGATGTATGCGCCGCTCGCTCCGCGCAAGCCGGACTTCGATATGGTCCGCGACATGATGATTGAAACCAAAGTGCTCGACAAAAAGATCGACTTCAATGACTACGTCGATACCAGATTTTCAGACAAGGCCTCGATTCAAACATCATGGAAATACCAGCCGGGCCTGGCGATCGCCAGGTAATTGCAAGGGAGCAGAATGATTCGTAGACAGTTTATTCGACTGATGACGCTGGCGGGTGTAAGTAGTCTTACCAACGTGCAAGCTGCGACCAGGGGCAAAGAGACCACGATTCATTACAGGATAAGTGGCTTCACCTGCGTTACATGTGCCGTAGGTCTTGATGCAATGCTTCAGCGCGAGCAGGGTGTCGTCTGGTCGCAGTCCAGCTATAAGGACGCCACGACCAGTGTCTGCTTTCATCCCGACCTGACGAACGACGAGTCTCTGCGCCGCGCCATCGCAGACCTCGGGTTCATCGCCGAGAAGGTAAGCTGAGCAGGCCGTAGAGACTTATTCCGCCAGCGAACGCCGGAGTGCTTGCGCGACATACTTTACCTGGTCGGTCGAGAGGTCACTGAAAAATGGTAGAGCTATCGTCTTTAGACTTTCAGCCTCGGTCACTGGTAAAGCATGCGGCAGAGGCCAATCTGCATAGGCTGGTTGCTGGTGTATCGGAGCAAAGTAGCGACCGCATTGAATTCCCTGTTGCCGCAAACCTTCGATAAGTCGATCGCGCAGCCCTGACTCGTCGCTGATAAGTCGGACAACATACACAAACCAGCTTACCCGTTCAGCGGCGGTTGAATGCGCCGGCACAATGACATCGGGCATTTCAGCCAGGACGGCATGATATAGATTCGCTGCTGACTCGCGTTTGCTGAGAATCTCTTCGATCCTTTTCATCTGCGCACAACCAAGCGCACAGTTGATCTCGGATAACCGATAATTGAATCCGAGAATTGAATGCTGATGCCAGGCGTCGGACGGGTAGCGGCCCTGGTTGCGCATTGCGCGCGCGTCACGCGCAAGCTTGGCATTCCGCGTGACAACCATGCCGCCTTCACCTGTTGTGATCTGTTTATTGGGATAGAAAGCGAAGACTGCCGCATCGCCAAAGGTGCCAGCCTTCTGACCAAGAATCTCGGCTCCGATAGCTTCGCAGGCATCTTCAATCACGAACAGGTCATGACGATTTGCGATGTCCGTAATCGCAGCCATGTCGGCAGGGCGCCCAAAGGTATGGACGGCCATGATGGCTCTCGTCCTCGGCGTGATAGCAGCTTCGATGCAGACAGGATCAAGATTGAGCGTCGAAGATTTGATATCGACGAAGACGGGAACCGCACGTTCATAACGAATGACATTTGCGGCTGCGATGAAAGTGAAGGACGGAACAATCACTTCATCCCCATCCCTGATTCCCAGCGCGCGCACACACAGGTGCAAGCCTGCGGTCCCCGAACTCACGGCTACTGCATGCGGCAGACCTATGTAGGATGCAGCGCGATCTTCAAACTCTTCCAGCTTCGGACCTAGGCTAAGCTGCGACCCCCGCAGAACAGAAGCCACCTCCTCGATTTCAATTTCTGTTATATCTGGCTGCGAAAGAGGAATCTTCACCTGGATGCGTCCATACTGGCGACTGCATGCTTCATTAACAGGACATCACGATCAGGCAGGTTCGTCAGCACTTCAAGGATCCGTTCTGTGGCTTCCCCGTCACCGTATGGATTGCGCATCCCGTGCAGAGAACCAACGAATGCGTGGCTGCTCGCCTGATCAATGGCGGCCACGATACTTGCATACACCGGTGCAGCGTCGATGACGTTCATCGGGCGCTCTCTTCCCTTCTGACGCATGCCAATATTCACAGTCGGCAGAGCAAAAGACGCTGTCTCCATAATGCCACTGCTTGAGTTACCAATCATCACACGGACCTGCCGAAGGAGACTCCAGTACGTTATGGCAGGCAGGTTGACGAACAGTCGTCCATGCCCTTTTCGTGCCAGAAACTGCTTCGTTCGCTCCACCAGCGAGCGGCTTCCCGCATCGGCGTTCGGATAACAGAAGATCAACTGCTTCGGAGCTTTCTCCAGAGCCGCGAACAGGGCATCTGCCTCCGCGACTGTATCACTCAACAGAGTGACGGGATGGTAGGCAACGACTGCACTGTCGACACTTAAATCGATCGACAAATTCTTCTCGAGCACTGAACGATCAAGCAACGCGCTTTTGCTCAGATGGTCGAGAGACGGTGCGCCCGCACGGTGTACACGCCATGGCTCTTCTCCCATACTGATGACCCGGTCGCGAGCAGCGTACGTCGAAGTAAAATGGATGTGGCTCAGCTTGGTGAGGGCGTTCCGCACTGCGTCATCGATGGCACCTTCGCTCAACTCGCCGCCCTCGATATGTGCAATTGGAATGCGAAGCGCCAGGGCGACGGCCGCAGGCGCGAGCATTTCATAGCGATCGGCGATGAGTAACAGAAGGTCGGGGCGTAAAACACCGAGCGCGTCTGCTAGTGATAGAACGCCGAGCCCGATACTCTTTGCCATGCCGACGTCGCTATCCGAACTCAGAAGACATTCGAGACGAGCAGCTATCGGCAGACCATCTGCCTCAATCTCGTTCACAGTTGTACCGAACTCTGGAGAAAGATGAGACGCCATGACGATGAGCCGCAAATCGATTTCAGGATGTGCTTCCAGTGCATTGAGGGGCCAGTAGAGATGGCTATAATCCGCGCGGGAGGTAGTTATGACGGCAATTCTTTTCATCTTACTTCCGTGAGAGGCTCATTCTTTGTGTTCGCAAGTGCTTCGCTCGCCTCATAGTCCGGTACAAGCTGATGCAAAAAATGCAGTAAGCTGAGCAGGTGGCGACTTGATACCGAGCGCCTTAAATCGTCAAACCTTTGCTCAAGTTGCCCTGCCTCAGGCGGAACGCTTCTGCATGCAAGCACTCGCTCGTCGAGCACTTCAACGGACTGTTGCTCGCAATTAGACATCATCTGCTCGTGCAGTTTATCGCCGACACGAAGGCCAGTGTGGACAATCCGTCTCTCCTCTGCCGAAGCTTTCCCAAGCAGGAAGCGTGCCAGATCTTCTATCCGATAAGGAGCGCCTGTCTGCGGAATAAACAAGCCAGACTTTTCGACTGACGCCAGGTGCAGGAGGCATTCGACGGTACGTTCTATGGAAAGGAAAAACCTGGTCGCATCCGGATGCGTGACCGTCACCGGCATTCCCTGCTGAAGCTGATGCTGGAAGAGCGGCGCTACGCTGCCAGTTGAGCCGAGCACATTGCACAGCCTTAGGGTTTTCATAGTTGTGGCAGAACTGATGGACAGCATAAACAGTTCTGCCAACCGCTTCGATGCGCCCATGATGCTGATCGGATGAACCGCCTTGTCCGTCGAAACGAGAACCATCTGCTCCGCATGGCAGCGAGCGGCGAGCTGCGCAACTCGTGCTGTGCCCAGGGCGTTTGTTTCCACCGCAGCGAACGGATTTGATTCCATTAACTGCACATGCTTGAGCGCAGCGGCATGGAAGATGATGTGCGGTTGCTGCTCTGCAAATAACTCTTCGACGATAGCCTGATCGCAGATGCTGCCAACGATCATCTTGTAACTGAAAGAAGCAGGCTTCGCCGAGAGATCATTTTCGAGGAGATAAAGGCCATACTCGGAATTATCCAGAAGGAGCAATTGCTCAATCGGGAGGCGAGATAAAGCGCGAGCAAGCGCCGAACCTATGTAGCCGCCAGCGCCAGTGACCAGCACACGTTTACCAGCGAAGGTTCGCGCCGGCTCCTCGTCTGCCGCAAGCGAAGACTCGTTCAGAAAGCCTTCCCACGGTGCGCCGTTTTTATCGTTTAAAGAAGAGTCCATCATCCCGACTACCTCCCATTGTAAAGCGCGCTTGCTCTCCTTTCGCCGGGGTGTTGCGGATGTCAGTCCAGGTATAAACGAAGTGTCTTCACAACGCATAAGAGATGAATGCGCCATTTAGGATGTAAGGATGAGCATCGCCCTCCAATCTGCCGTCCATCAGTTGGCAATGCTGCGCGAAAAGAAAATCTCCCCGAGCGAACTTGCTGAAGAGCACATCAGGCGAATCGAAGTGCTTAATCCTGCCTTGAACGCTTTCGTTGATTTCGACGCAGAACGGATCCGCAAACAGGCGTTGCAACGATCGAAAGGAAGACTGGCTGGCCTGCCGATTTCCATCAAGTCTTCGATCGAAGTTGCCGGACATCGCTGCGAGATCGGGAGCAACCTGCGACGGGGCACCATGGCCAGTGGCAATGCAGAGGTCGTACAGCGATTGCGAAACGAAGGTGCTGTCATTCTTGGGACTACAAACTGTCCGGAATTTTTGATGGCCTACGAGACGGACAATCTGCTGAACGGCAGGACAGCTAATCCATGGGACCTGGAGCGGACTGCAGGCGGCTCGAGTGGCGGTGAATCTGCGGCGATTGCGGCCGGACTTTCCGCTGCTGGTGTCGGAAGCGACAGTGGAGGATCTGTCCGCGAACCGGCGCATTTCACGGGCATATGTGCATTAAAGCCTACCTCAGGCCGCGTTCCTTCCGTTGGCCATATGCCTCCATGCGTTGGACCATTCTCAACGCTTGGAGCAGTGGCACCGATGGCAAGAACGATTGCAGATGTGGACTTAATGTTTGAAGTTATGTGCGGCCTTGGCATCGATGGCTCAACTGCACCGGTATCATATAGACCGGTGGCTCTGTCAGATGCTCGCTCAATGACCATCGGCTGGCTCGATGACGACGGTGTCAGCCCAGTGACAAACGAGACACGCGAGGCGGCGCGAGATGCGGCCGATGCACTCAGGGCCGCGGGGTTCAATGTGAAGCGTTTTTGCCCCGCCGGTCTCGAAGAAGCGCGGCGGCTCTGGCACATCTTTTTTGTGCAGTGCGGCGCCATGTTTTATGAACAGACCATAGCTGGCCGCCGTGAAGAACTAAGTCCAACCTTCATAGACTTTTTACGCCGCGCAGAAGCAGAAACTCCATTAACGGCGGCGTCCTTATTGCAAGCCTGGGCTGATGCAGATTCGCTCAGAAGCAGCATTTTAGAACAGATGGCATCCATTCCCATACTGCTCACTCCGGTATGCTCAGTTTCCGCATTCAGGCATGGTGAGCGCGAATGGCTCATTGAAGGCCAGCGCGTCGACTACCTGGAAGCGATGCGGTTTACGCAGTGGTTCAACCTGCTTGCAGCGCCCGCGGCAGTGATGCCGATCGGCTTGTCACCAGATGGATTACCCATCGGCGTTCAGATTGCCGGGCGCCCCTACGAAGACGAATACGTACTGCGCATCTCGAGCGTTCTCGACGAGACTTTCGGCTACCGCGTTCCACCGATGGCCGACTTTTGAGCTTCGAACTAATCCTTCGTCATAGGTGAAGAGAGCGCCGGTTCATAGTTAAACCTGTAGCTCTGCGTACGATCACCCGTCTCCATCCGGTCATTCCAGTCCAATCGATAGCGCAGTGTTGCGGGGTCGTCCGGGAAGTGCTCGCGCGATGGATACGGATACGTCGTCATGCCGTGGAACGGCATCTCAGCAACTGTGAATGGCAACGCTTCATAGAAATCCATATCCTTGACAAACCCGTCAGCATAGAAAAAATAATCCCGCTTCCAACCTGCAGGTAAAGGCGGAAGCGATGCATCGCTGAACTCTGCGTCGATATCTTCCCCGCTGCCGAAGATCGCGTAGTGGTTGTCTTTACTTGTGAGCAGCGGCGTAACGTCACCATACTTCGTATAGGCACCGCGCTGCCATTGGAACGGCCCGGTAGAACTGATGCTCTGGTAGTCATAGGTGAGGTCGCCTGGCGTCGCACCGTCGATCTGCTTCGGGTATCCGCGGAATGCCAGGTGCGCAGTGGCCAGAGGCAACGTTGTCTCGCGGAACTGCTCGGTGCCGGTGTTCTCATTGTCAATCAGCACCTGGTCCCAGTAGATCTGCAGGTTGGTTGCCATACGGATACGGCGCGTGCCAGGCGACAGCTTGCCGGTAAGGTCAACAACGATGGTACGTGGCAGGCCAGCAGGAAAGCCCATATCATCGACAACTCGCTTCCAGCTACCATCCGCTAATTGTTCTTCCACGGTTGGCGACTGCGGCGTAATACCAGCCTGCCACGCTGCATACATTGAGCTCGCGCTGAAGTATTCAATGTACCCGCGCATGAATAATCGCAGCGATTTGGCCGGAGACCATGCTCCAATATCCAACGTCAGAGTATGCCGATTGGCAAAACCCGCGTAGGAGAGATTGGTGAAGTCACGCACATATTGGTGGTCCTGCTTTGCTAGCGTGCCGAGAACAGCGCGTCCGTGATCGTCCCACGCAGCAACGGGCAGGTGGGAGTTCGCGGAAGCAACGATCGTCTTTCCGGAAGCAAAGGGACGATCATTCAGGAAGCGTTCATCAGGAAAAGCCTCCGTACTGATCGGGTGATCGACAGCCACCAGCTTCAGTTGGTCGATGTAGTTGATCTCTTCCATCGGTTCGCCGAATCTCACACTCAGCAGGCCATTGCGTGAACGCAGTTTGTCGCCGTCAATTTTGGTCCACTCGTCAGTGTCGGAGTTATTGCGAGAAACAGGCGAGACCCAGTGGCCGACCACGGCCGCACCGATCACATCCGAGATAAAGGTGTACTTGGTGCCATCCCAAGCAAACAACACAGGACATGAACTACCTCTTCTGTCGAGTTCCTTAAGCGCGGCTGGCTTATTCGACGCTACGTCGAGTTCGTCCTGCGGCACACCAGTCGGCCAGAGCAGACGAACTACATCAGCGCGGTCCCCCTGGCCCAACCCTGCAAGTATCTCCATCGAGCCCTGACCCATGTAACCTGAGGCCCCGGTGACCTCGAACTTCTGCCAGTCGCCATCAGAAAAAACCTCGACCTTCGTGCCAATGCCGCTCTTGTTATCTGCCAGGCCAGCGAGATCGATCCGCAGCGAATGATTTCTGTTCCCACCGCTGTTATGTAAGACGACCGGCAGACCTTCAGTCCTGGTTACAATGAGATCGGAAGCGCCATCGTTGTCATAGTCCGCAGTGATCACGGAGCGGGCGCCGGACAGGTCAAGTTTCTTGAGACCGAGCGCGTCGCTCACATCAACAAAGCCCCTGGATCCACAATTGCGCAGCATGCGAACTTCAGTTCCATGCGAAGTCTCGACAATCACTGCCAGATCAATCCAACCGTCATTGTCGAAGTCGATTGGCGCGACGCCCCACGCCGCAGTCACTCCGGCCAACGTTACGGGAACTCGCTCAAAGCTTTTGCCATCCACATTTCGCCAGAGCGTAAGGCCAGGTGCACCGTCGTGCGTGACGGCAACATCCATCCAGCCATCCTTATTAAAGTCGGATATTGCGAGTGCACGCGGCGCGGAGAGGGTCTGGTCCGCATAAAGACTCAGTTTACGGAATGCACCTTCGCGTTGATTTTCATAAAGCTGTGGAGCCCCCTGCTCAGACGCGACTACCAGGTCGACCGCCCGATCATTGTTGACATCAGAGAGGACCGCTCCCCGCGTTGAACTAGTTCCGCCAAGTCCAGTCGGCTGCGTCCATTCTGTGAACGTCGAATTGCCATTGTTGCGCCATAGGACACTCGGTGGTGAACCGGGAGCTGACGCCGACCCAGCGACGAAAAGATCGAGATCGCCATCATGATCGAAATCTATGAACATCACACCGGCCGGGTGATTCAGCGGGTGGATGCCAACGCTGTTTGTAACATCTTCAAACCTGCCATGACCAAGATTGCGGAAGAGTGCCACCTTATCGGTGAGCGCGAAAACGAGATCGGGCAATCCGTCGTTGTCGAAATCTCCTACTGCGCAGGACACCCCATCGCCCTGCATCTTCAGACCGGACTTCTCTGCCGGAATCGCGTCGAGACTTCCAGTCGCACTCAGATGGAATGCGTGCACACCGTCGGCAGGAGCCATCGAAAGAACGTCCTTGCTGCCGTCACCCTCAAGATCAACAATGCACGTGCCGCCGCTTGCCGGTCTGTCAGTACTTGGTCTCGCTGCATCCGCGGCCACCGGGGCGAACGTGACCGGGATCATCTCGCCGGGAGCCGGTGGTGGCGCCAGCATATCCTGCACCGTTGCATAGCGTCCCTGCTCGCCATAGGTCGAACTCATCAGCGTGCCGATCTTTGCCTGGGTGATCTCCTGAAAACGCTTCAAGTGCTCTCGTGATTCATCCAGTTTCCCTTCACGCTGCAGTGCGCGCGCTAGACCGAACTGTGCAGACGCGTGCAGTGGCGACGTCTTGATCGCACGATTAAATTCAGTAATCGCCTCGTCATACTTTTTCAGACTGAGGTCGATATTCCCGATGAAATAGTGGATGTCCGGATCTCCCGGATCGATCGCCAGCGCGTGCTCAAAGTCAGAGAGAGCTGCTTCCTGGTTACCACCGCTCAGGTGCGTCACACCCAGGCTATACCAGCCACGCAGACTGGCAGGGTCGAGGCTTACTGCTTTTTTCAGAGTCTCTTCTGCTTCCGATAATTTCCGCAGATACAGAAATGCGATTCCTTCGTTTACCAGCGGCAATACCGATGTCGAGTCCTTCAGGTAAGCCTTTTCAAACTGCTGACGAGCCTTCTCCGGAAACTGCTGGTTCATATAAGCCACACCCACATTGTTCAGGCTCGCTGCTGCCTGCACGCTGCTCGTAGGTGTAGCCTCAGAGAGTCTCACTCCAAGCAGAGCGAGCGAGAGAACAAGTATTTGAATGTATCGGCGACATCGGCTAGGGATCACGTTCGGATGGTACCGCAGCATGGCGGCAGTTAGCTCTCCATCGAAAGGTTGAGGATGCATGACGTTTGAACAGGAACACATATCCTGCCCGTAATTCAAGTGCCGCCTAACGGTCCGGAAGCCAGCACGCGGTAATCTATTGCATGGATCAATCGCTAGACAGGAGTGGCATGTGGATCAGTATGTTGAACGAGTTGTAGACCTGACAGACCCCCGAGAGAACGACCTGTACGACATGACCATCGATGACCTGCGGTCCGTTCTGTTGAACTCATCCGCTACTGCTGTCGGGGAGATCCGCGGGTCATTTTCCGTACTCGCTCAAAGAGGAAAGACAGTCCGTATGGCGCGGTCTCTCGACCGTCCGATGCGCTATTTCCTTGCGAAACGCAAAGAGGGTCCTGTCCTGATTGTCGCGCCCCGCATAGACGCAATCCATGCATGGCTCAAATCAGAGGGACTGCAAGGGCAGTTCCATCCAAACTACACGCGCATGGTGCCGGCACATCATGTAACCGAGATTCAGCTCGTGGGTTGCCCCGACCCTGACCCCATCCATACCCGCTTTTTCACTCCCGCTATGGGAACCTTGCCACCGGATCTCGACCTGATAGGGCAGCAGTACATCGCAGCTCTCGCCGAAGAGATTGCTCTCTGGATCGATCGCGTTCCGTCGCATGAAGCCATCGGCGTTTGTTTCTCCGGTGGAGTGGATAGTGCCGGCGTCTTCCTGACCACTTATCACGTGATGAAGCAGCGAGGCTTGAACCTTGGTCGCCTGAAGGCTTTCGTACTTGACATCGAAAGCGGCCCGGACGTGGAACAGGCCCGCGCTTCTCTCGGTGCAGTTAATCTCGGTATCTTCCTCGAGACCATCGAAGCCTCGGCGTCCGCTATCGATTCGCGGGAGACGATCGCACTTGTGGAGGACTATAAGTCACTTGATATCGAGTCGGCAAGCATGGCACTCGCCCTCTGCAAAGGTATTCGCGCACGCTATCCTGACTGGCGCTACCTTCTGGATGGCGATGGTGGTGATGAAAATCTAAAAGACTATCCGATCGAAGAAAATCCGGAGCTCACCATCCGCAGCGTCGTCAATAACCCTATGCTTTACCAGGAGGGTTGGGGCGTCGGTAAGATCAAACATTCGTTGACGTACAGCGGTGGTCTTAGTCGCTCCTACACGCGCACGTACGCTCCTGCTCATCATTTCGGATTTCGTGGGTTCAGCCCTTTCACCAGGCCATCTGTAATAGCAATCGCAGAAGCTATACCCTTTATCAAGCTGACTGACTACAACGTAAGCCGGCTTTACGATCTAAAAGGAGAGATTGTGTCGAGGGGCGTTGAAGCAGTGACCGGGATTAAGATGAAAGTCTTTGCCAAGCGGCGTTTTCAGCACGGCGCCCTTCCGGAGGCTTCATTGCGTCAGCACCTGCCACTCCGTGAAGCGGAATACCGCCAGCATTTTCTATCTCTCTACCAGTGAAACTGCCAACAACTTATCCCGGGAGGCCGCAGCTACGAGACCAATGGATCGTAGAACACCGCGGTCGCCGGAATCCTGTTGATGCGCGCATGCCTTATGCATTCTTCGTCGAAGACGAATATCTTCACGATGGAGAAGTCGGGCCGATCGCCACTATCTTCCTGACCAATCGTGAATGTCCCTGGCATTGCGCCATGTGTGATCTTTGGAAGAACACTACCGTAGAAGCTGTACCTTCAGGATCCATTCCACGACAGATTGAGTACGCGTTAACGCGTTTGCCTGCTGCGCGACAGGTAAAGCTCTATAACAGCGGAAGCTTCTTCGATCCTCGCGCCATCAGCGTCGCAGACCATGCAGCGATCGCCTCTCTCGTAAGACACTTCGAACGTGTCATCGTTGAATGCCATCCAGCTCTCATACGACACAACTGCTTCAGCTTCGAAAAACTCCTCCAGACAAAACTCGAAGTCGCAATGGGATTGGAGACGGTGCATCCTGTTGTCCTTGAAAAGCTAAACAAGAAAATGTCCCTGGATCTTTACCAATCAGCTGCGCATGAACTACATGCGAATGGCATCGACTTGCGATCCTTTATCCTGGTGCAGCCACCATTCATGGCTGCGCATGAATCTCTTCACTGGACGTGCAGATCTATCGAATTCGCAGTCAGATGCGACGCAACAGCAATCTGCCTTATTCCTACCCGCGAAGGCAATGGCGCCATGGAAATGCTTGCTTCCATCGAAGAGTTCACCCCACCTCGCCTTTCCGTTATTGAAGATGCATTTGATTATGGATTGTCCCTCGATGCTGGACGCCTGTTCGTGGACACATGGGAGATAGAACGTGTCGCATGCGAAAGCTGTTGCCGTGCAGGCCGTGTGGGGCGTATCCGGCAGATGAACCTAACTCAGCGCATCTCCGACCGTATCGCGTGTGACCACAACGCATGACTGAGACCTTTGACATTGCCGTGATCGGATCAGGCTTTGCTGGTTCGCTGATGGCCATGGTTGCACGGCGATCAGGCTACTCCGTTGCACTGATCGAGAAAGATAAGCATCCACGTGTTGTTATCGGTGAATCCTCTACGCCGTTATCAAACCTCCTGCTGGAAGAGCTAGCCGACACCTACAACCTTCCTATGCTGCGTCCACTCACTAAGTGGGGTAGCTGGCAGGAAGCCTATCCGACTATCAGTTGCGGTCTCAAGAGAGGATTTTCTTTCTTTCATCATGACCTAGATAGTCCCAGCACCGCCGAAGTTAGTATCG
The DNA here is from genome assembly GCA_963692885.1 of Acidobacteriaceae bacterium. Classification (GTDB taxonomy): domain Bacteria; phylum Acidobacteriota; class Terriglobia; order Terriglobales; family Acidobacteriaceae. Next base: position 1,822,642 of record OY843586.1, on the reverse strand, counting down.
ATCGACAACTTCTTGTAGCGGCAAGCCCGCACGACGCGATAGCCGACACGCATTGGTACCGCTCGGATGTGGATCACTTCCTGGTAGAGCAGGTGCAGTCGATCGGCGTGACTTATCTGGATGAGTTCGTCGTAAGAGAATGCCTGAGAGCAGAAGGACTGTGGTCCCTCACTGGCCATAAAGCCTCATCGCCGCTCTCCATCCACGCCAGCTTCCTCATCGACGCCAGCGGCCCTCGCGGCTTCCTGCATCGCACGCTTCAATTAGATGAATTGCCTCTACCTGACTATCCCGCAACATCTTCCCTATACTGCCACTTCAAAGGTGTCGACAACTTTGCAGAATCGAACAAGGCTGCCTTTACCTCGACGCCCTTCCCTGTTGATGATGCAGCCGTACACCATATTTTTGAAGGAGGTTGGATGTGGGTTCTTCGCTTCAACAATGGATGGACCAGCGCAGGAATATCTGCGACCAGGGAAAGGGCTGAACACTTGCAATTGAGCAGGGGTGAATCGGCATGGCATAAGGTCCTCGACAAGCTTCCACTGGTGAAGCAGCAATTCAGAAACGCCCGGCCAAAGACCAAATTTACCTTTATACCTGGGCTTTCTTTTCGCAGCAGATCAATGACTGGTGACGGATGGGCAATGCTTCCTGGAACCGCAGGCTTTGTCGATCCCCTGCTTTCCACAGGATTTCCGCTTAGCTTGCTCGGCATTAAGCGCCTCGCACTCGCCCTGAACAACGGGACAGCAGTTACAAGATTGACCGAGCAACTTGGCGCTTATGCTGGTAGCACGAACACAGAGTTATTGGCCACCGCCAGTCTTATCAGGGGCCTCTATGCGAACATGGGGAACTTTTCCATGTTTCGGAATCTTTCGCTGCTCTACTTTGCTGCAGCCAGTTTCTCTGAGACAGCACGAAGGCTTGGCAAGCCTGAACTGGCGGATTCATTTCTACTTAGCAATGACCCTGTCTTTGCTCCAGAATGTAAACGCCTGCTTCAAATCGCACGAAAGGATTTGAATGCCTCTCAGCGCTGCGAAATAGAGAAATCAATCTATCAACTAGTTCAGCAGTATGATGTGGCTGGTCTGTGTAAGCGACCTGAAGATCATTGCTATCCGGTCCTAGCTGATGACCTTTACAATTCCGCACACAAGCTTCAAGCGACATCAGATGAGATCGATCAATTGCTGTATCGAAGCGGATTTATGACTCGTTAGTGCGATGAAGGATTTTGTGTCCAGGTGATCGGGGTTGCCGAGATCATACCTTTTCCTTCTTCGACTACGATCGATTGATTGGGCTGAATAGCGGCAATGGCTTCCCGATGACCACTTGGCCAGACAATTTCAAGGCTGACGGTCTTTCCTGTCTGCGCTTTCCCGAGACCAAAGGTAAGAGGAAGTTCACTCTGCGACAGATAGCTTGAGCCCGACTTAACCATTTGCAGCTGATGCGATCCGTTTGGTTGCCTGATCATGATCCTGGCCCCAATAGCGTCTCGATTTGAGCGCGTCCCGATTGCTTTGACCCGAAGCATATCATTGCTGTTCCCGTTGTCATTGCGAAGAAGCCTCGCAGGACCATTAGACGACGTAAGCACCAGGTCGAGATCGCCATCGTTATCGAAATCGAGATAGGCCGCACCCCTGCCTACAACTGCCTGGCGGAACGAAGCACCGACTTTCTCAGACACATCTTCAAATCTCCCATTGCCCTTGTTGCGAAACAGCAATGGCGGCTCTGCATACTTCACCGAAGGTTGAAGAATACTGATGTCGTCAGCCACATGCCCGTTCAAAGCGAAGATGTCAGGAAGGCCATCGAGATTGTAGTCAAAGAAAAAGCTGCTGAATGTTAGCGACTTCGCGGAAGGAGTTCCGAGCCCCGCTTCGGGTGCTTTGTCCGCGAAAAGCCCACCACCTTCGTTGTGGTAAAGAGCGAGGCTCTCATTCGTGAAGTTGCCGATGACCAGGCTTTGCCGCCCCGATAAGTCGTAGTCCCCCGCATCCGCGCCCATTCCTGCACGGGCCTTGCCGGCATCACTGAAGGCGACCCCTGCCGCAAAGGCACTCTCGCTGAACGTGCCGTCGTGATTATTCCTGTAAAGCTTGTTCGCCTGGGTATCATTTGTAACCAGCAGATCGGGCCAGCCATCATTGTCGTAGTCAAGCATCACTACGCCGAGAGACTTGCTGCTCGGGTCGGACAGTCCTGCCTTGACTGTCACATCTTCAAAGACTCCGTTGCCCTGGTTATGGAATAGCTTTCCACTCTGTCCCTTATATAACTCGGGGGTGCAATACGATTTGTTCTTTCCATCCATCGCGCAGAACTGGTCTTTGCTGACAGACCAATCCACGTAGTGCGCGACATACAGATCCAACTTGCCATCACGGTCATAGTCAATCCAGATAGCTCCAGTTGAGAACCCGGAATCCTGAACGCCCGCCTTCTTCGTTACGTCCCGGAACTTGCCATTGCCGAGGTTTCGGTAGAGATGATTCCCATCGAGTGCGGTGATGTACACGTCGTCCCGGCCATCATTCTCAAAATCGCCGATCGCACATCCCATGCCATACATCTCCGTCGCAAGCCCGGCGTCACGGGTCACATCCGTGAATGTGCCGTCGTGGTTGTTGTGATATAGCGCGGCAGTGGATCTATTTCTCTTATGCTCCGGCCAATCCATGGAATTAACGAACAGAATGTCCTGCCAGCCATCTCCGTCGAAGTCGATCGCACAGACACCGCTGCCCATAGTCTCTGGAAGATATTTCTTGCCGAATGCTCCGCTGTTATGTCGGAAACGTATACCGGCGGCCTGCGAGACGTCTGTGAAATGCACCGGGCCCGATGGTCGATCGGCTAAAGAATTCAGCCCCTGACTTTTGGAAGCCTCTCCAACAACTGGTGCGGAAGCAGCCAGAGGTTGAGCTGGTTCAGGGCGCGGCTCGACTGTCTGTTTTTTGCCGCAGCCCAAAAACAACAGTCCGCCGACTACGGCAGCATAACTCACAAAGAGAAAGCGATTCGACAAAGTAGCCTCTTGATCATCATAGGCGGGAATTGCAGTAGCACGAGATTAGAGCTGGAAGGATGAGCCGGCTAGTGTGCAGGACTACCAGCAATCCTGTTCTGCAGATTTTGTTCAACGCGGCCTTTACGCGAGCTCATCCACATCTCCAGCAGCAATGCAGGCGGCCCGACCATGAATAGAGCATAAAGAGGCGCATAGATATTGTTATGAAGTCTAAGTACCATCTCTACCGCCGCCACGCAGAAGACCACCGAACACTGGCCTAGCCTGGATCGCACTGTCGTCTTGGGATCCGTGATCATGAAAAAAATAAACAATTGGTACTCGGGGCCAGTAATCGGCGATATCTCCGAAAGCACCGGGTCGCCTACCATGTGAGCGCGAAGGATAGCGAAACCAAGAAAAGACAGGACATAGGTGGCGCAGATATGGAAGCGACGAAGTCTCCAGATAATGGCAGAGCCCAGACACCAGATCACGGCCATTGCACCTAGGTTGTTACCCCATTGAATACTGAGTGTCGTCACCTGCTCTGAGGCCAGGAAGAGAATGACGCAAATAGCGAAGTTGGAAGGATTAAAGATGTGTCGATTCCTGACGCGCACGACATACTTAGAAGTAATTGCGATCGCCGCGCAAAGAGCATATGGCCAGAAAGCAGGCGAACGAAGCAGAATGCCAACACTGATCCCGCTTATATAGGCACTCGCAACATTTGGCCATGTACCGACGAAGACTTTGCCGAGTAGCAATTCAATAACGATGCTCGTGATGATGGCGAGAAGTGTTCGTTCAAAGCTCTCAAGGATACCAAAAGAGAAATGTCCAATGAGAAGAATGACCGTAATGAAGACCGGGGGAACGAATCGATTTTCAAGACTGAAGATTCTTCGCCATCTTGTAGGCGGCATCCCGGCCGGCGATACGTTGGCAGCGATTGGTAGTGTGTGCGCGCTCATTCCGGCTCCTTCACAAGATTGACCTGTCCAATCTTCCAGCTCTGTAGCGTCTGAATCTTACCAGAAGGCCACCTGACCACGATCTGCTCAATCTCCGGCGTCGCACCCAGGCCAAAATGGATGCGGCTGTCATTCTGTGCAGCGAAACCACATCCTCCTGCAATTTGCTGCACCTGCTCCTGCCCATTCCAATGAATGGTCACCTGCGCTCCAATCGCACTGCGATTACTCTTTGTACCTTCAAGCGAAAACTCGATCCACTTATTCCTGGGCGTTACCGTGTTCTTATAAAAAAGCAGCGGTCCGCGCTGGTTTGCAACAATGATATCCAGTGCGCCTGTATTGAAGAAGTCAGCCATCGCAACCGCGCGTCCGTCATAGGTGTCGCTTACCCCTACTGCCTGCGCAACATCTACAAACTTGCCCGCCCCGTCGTTCAACCAGAGATGCTTCTGCTGATAGCCGGAATGGCTGCGATTGTCGACCGCGGGCCAATGATCGGCGTCAGAGATAATGCTGGCGTTCCCGCCGGCTACCTTGGCGAAGTCGTACCAGTAGCTCTTCTTGCGATCAAGAGAAACGTATCCATTCGTTAGGTACAGATCTAAGTTGCCGTCATTGTTTAAATCGCCAAACTGTGCCCCGAAGCTCCAGCCACCAAGCTCCACGCCTAGATCACGCGCCATGTTTTCGTAGTGAAGACCACTGTCCCGCGAGCCCTCCTTCGGAACCCAGAGATTGTTCCCCTGAATCAGAAATCCATCTTCAGAAATATTCGAGACATACACGGCGTATCTGCCTTGATTAAAGATATCTCCGACGGCCACATTCATGCCGCTCTTGGGGGCAAAGCCCACGCCACTCTTCGAGCCGGCTTCATGGAAGCGCTCACCATCATTCAGGTAAAGTTCGGATACGCCATAGTCGTTGGCCACAAACAGATCAGGATGGCCCGTTCCGCGAAGATCTGCTGCAGCCGAAGCAAGCGCCCAGCGTCGACTGCTAATCCCCAGCTTCTCACTCACCTCTTCAAAGTGGCCGTTGCCGAGATTATGAAATAGATACTTTCTTCCACCGTTATTTGCATACTCGAAACTATCCGGCATCATCCTGGTTGACTTCAGATGCCATAGATCAACATCCTCCGAGTAATAACCACCGACGAAGAGATCCAGCAGGCCATCCCCGTCATAATCAAACCAGACAGCCGTGTTGGCATTGATCCATGGCGGCAGACCAGCCTGATCACTGGCGCGGGTGAAGCCCCGGCCATGGTCATTGTGAAATAATTCTGGCCTTCCCCACTTAATTAGAAATAGGTCTTCGTAGCCATCGTTGTCATAGTCACCCCAGACAGCGCCCATGGATACGCCGGTGCCCGGTTGATTCACATCGGCAATGCCGAGCTGCGGCGCCACATCACGAAAGGTTCCATCGTGCATATTGCGATACAGCCTGTTCTTCGTCCCATAGGCACTATCGGTGACATAGAAATCAGGCCAGCCATCCTTGTCAAAATCCACCACCGACGCCGATGCGCCTATAGACGCAACCTCCGGCATAATCGGGTTCAGCTTTGCATCCAGAACAGGTGCCTGGTGCACAAAGTCAATACCGGCGGAATGGGCAATCTCCTGGAGATAGAAGCCGTGGCGGGCAAGCGATGCGCTGTCGCCAAGGGCCACCGCATTTGCCTGGTGTCTTCGCGCATTCACTCGATTGATGAGAAGCGGCGTCACCAGCAGTCCGGCAAAGACGAGAGCCAGGAGTAGTCGCAACTGAGTTTTGTGTTTCACTGGCCGGCCTTGGTTCTGCCTCGAGTCGAGTCATCTAGCGCATTTCGAAAGACTTGTGAGCTTACATATCTTGTCTGGTAAGTCTGCCAGTCGCCGGGGTGGTGTTGGTAGACCCAGTCATCCTCAAGCCTGCCCGGTGGCGAATCATAGTCTCGCCGCGCATGATGCGGGTACGGCAATACCGTTTGTGAGTAAGAGGAGTTATAGTCGCCGTCCTTGATCCAACCGTCCCCGGCGATGACGTAATCCCGCACCCAGCCTTGAGGCGGCGCGGGAGGCGCCGCAAAGCGAAGTGACATCTCGTCTCCGGCATTCATAATCACGTAGCGATCATCTATACCTGACAGTAACTCGCGCACATCACCAAAACGCGTGTAATAGCCTTCGAGATCCCGCCAACGCTGGGCAGTCCCCGCTAAGTCGTTATAGTCCGGAATCTCTGGTGACGATTCGTTGGCCTGGTGAATGGCAGAGAAGCCTCGATAGTGCAGATCCGCGACCGACGGCGCCAGGCGCTGAATTTTCAGTGGAAAAGCAGGCTTGCCCTGCGCCCACTCAATCTGGTCCCAATACACTTCAAGATTGGTGCGCAGACGCACCCGATGAGGTATGCCCGGCGGAAAGACTCCGCTTAGATCAAAGAGGCACGTTTTGTTGCGACCCGCCGGAAACCCGAGGTTCGGTCTTGCTACCTGCCACCCGCCGCGACCATCGGGCACTTCCAGGCTGAGCCATTGCGGCTTCGGTGCGTTGCCCTGGCTCATCGCAATGTTCACCGACGAATCCGATGGATGAAGCCACCCTTTTGCAATGAGGTAAACCGGAGAGGCTGCCGGCAGCTCTGCTGGGAGTTCGATTTCCACATAGTGATCGCGCGTCACGCCTTGATATTGACCCCTGCCGAAGCTATCAAGATAGGTTCCATCCGACTTACTTACAATAGAAGTAACATCCTGGCCGTTATCGTCGATTGCCCATACGATTGGCTGAGGCTTGGTCACCTGGGTCACCGCTAGTTTTACGGGTGGAACATCAAAGCGTTCGTCCGTGAAAATCTCCGTCCCTGCTGGATGGTCAACGGTCATCAATGCCATCGAATCGTAGTAGTACGTCTCCCATAACTCGCCGGTGATCCGCAGGTCGTAGTAGCCATCGCGCGCCACGAGTTGATCGCGACCTATTTTGTACCACTCTTCTGTGGCGGCTATCTTTGCCGATCCCAGCGCGTTGATGCGCAAACCAATTGCCGATCCCCAGGGCACAGAATCCTTGACGAAGTTCATGCGGTGGCCATCCCATGCGAACAGGAACGGACAGGAACCCTTGAGCCGCTGCTCTGTGACAATCTGCTGATCTGCCTTCAGATTGAACTCTGCCCGCACGGAGCCATTCGGCCAGAAAATGCGCGCTACGTCGGCCTGTTTTGCTTCGCCCAGGCCAAAGTGCAGTGCAGGCCCATCAATGGGCTGCTTCTGGGTCAACAGCCCGGCACGAATCTCAATCTCGCCGCCAACGCCGAACGAATTGATGCGCTGGTCGCCGGTTGCCACCCTGGCCCGCGGACGTATCATCTGCCAGTGATAATTTTTCGTTCCGCGATTCGCCGCGGTGTAAAGTCTGCCGTCGCCTGTAAGTCCCACAAGCGCAAGCCGGCCATCGCCTTTCAGATCTGCCAGGCAGAAAACCTGTCCGGGCAACGCCTGCGGAAGAAGCTGGAAGTTGCCGTTGTCATCCTGCAGCCATATTGAAGAGGGTTGCGCTTTATTGGTCGAAGTAACCATTAAATCGACTGCGCCGTTATTATCGATGTCCGCAGCGTATATGCGAAGATCGCCTTCAAACCCTTCACCCTGCTGAAGAAGCCGGGCGAGCTGCCTCGTCGACCATTTCTTTCCGTTGTCGGTGGTGAACACGCTCACAACATTGCCGTCTGCCAAGACGGCTACCAGGTCAATGACGCCCGCATCGCCAACGTCGGCGGCGGTGATCGCTTTCACCGCCTGGAGCTCCGGAGGAGAGGACTTAATGAAATTGCCGGACCGCTGGTTCACAAAAACATGCAGGCGGCCGGAGCTGTCGATGATCGCGGCATCCGGGTTGCCGTCTCCATTCAGATCAACCCACACCATCTGCTGAACGCTCGTCACTCCCTCAAATGGATGCGCCGGCGTGAATGTGCCATCCCCGTTGTTCCGAAGCAGGAGCGGCGAAGCATCGGGAACGCCAAGCAGAATGTCCAGATCGCCATCAGCTTCAACATCGATCGCCCATGCACCGGAGTAGTTGCCATTCAAAATGACCGGCGGCAGCTTCGTAGCAGGTGTCACGTCCGTGAAACTTGCAGGCGAGTTCTGTCGAATAAACCGCACGCCGCCTGCACCCGCAAGTACAAGATCGGTCTTGAAGTCATAGTTGAAGTCAACCGGCAAAATGCTATTTGGCGAAGGTTGCGCTTTCCCGCTGCCGGAAGGGAATGGAACTTCTGCACCATTCGCCAGCACCAGGTGAGTTTCGTTGGCCTGCGCAAGCACCGGCTGATCTTCGCTGTTGAGCTGGAGAGCCCCGGCCCATGTCCACTTTTCATTGTGAGCATTGGCAGGGCTTGTAGAAGCGAAGCTGATGCCGATATCCGCTGGTGCTGGACGAGCGGATGGATTGGCAACCCTGAGAAGCTGCGTCATCGGCTGAGCGCCTTCGCCCGGCTGGGGCTTCAGGTCGGAAAGGTCGTTGCGGAAGTCAGGCACTCTCATCAACACGTTCCGTAAGAAGATGGAACGCGTCGCGGCTGGTCTAGGGTCCGTGTTCGCAGCCGCTGCCTGCAGCAGGGCCAGCTGTTGCTTCGCCTCGGTCGGCCAGTCCGCTGCATGCTTTCCAATCGCCTCTACAGCCTGCTGCAAAGCATGCGCATCTCCCCGCTTAGCCGCAACGCGGGAGACTTCAAGCAGCGCCGCCAGGTTACCGGGATCGACCGCCAGTATTTGCTGCATCAATTGCTCGAAGTGCTCATCGCTGCCGGGATCTGCCTGTCGATCGATTTCAGAAGCCAGGGCGTAGATAGCGCGAAGATTATGCGGATTGCGTGCAACAGCCTGCTGCAGGTCCCCAATCGCTGCTGCCGAATTGCCTCGCTCGCTCTCCAGCAGACCTAGAACATAATCGACCTTGTCATTGTCCGGGACCAGCGTGTGCGCCCGCTGCAATCTCTCCGAAGCGGCGTCATAGGTGCGCTGACGCAGTGCCAGAATACCCCAGTTAACCCAGCCGGCAGGTTCACCAGGAGCAAGGCGTGTGGCCTCAGCCAGGCTGCTCTCCGCACGTACATCGTCGCCCACCTGGAGCGCTGCCAGACCCTGGTAGAAAGCCGAGACGAAGTGTACATAGGAATTGGAACCAGGCTTAGGAACAGCGTCCCGAGAGCGGCAGCCGGATAAAAAAATGCAGGCAACGAAGCCAGCAGCTGCCATCGCATAGGTCAACCCATTCCATATGCGGCCATTTTCCCGGAAACGAAACCAGTACGTCACGTCGTAACTTTGCCTAGTCTCGCTCCTTTTTATCCAAGGATCGGTTTGAAGAGTTGAGCGCTACACGCGAAAGAATGAACATCGCTGCCTGCTCGATGCCCTATCCTAAGGATTCGCCGTCGCCCCTGTCATCCATCCAATGAGGCGCTCCTGGCTCCTCCTTTCGATGGAGAAACAACTGCGCGAGGCCTGGCCTCGTTCGTATTGGGACATTCTCGGAGACATCCGCCCGAGGACGAACTATCAAAGACCGAAACAGTCTACAAACGTAACACTGAGTGTGCACTTTTGAGCAGATCGCCGAAGGCAGTGGTGAGAGGCTGCTTGCAAAGGTGGCCTGCAATGACCGCTCGCAAAGCCATGACGACGCTCCTTCTCGTTGACGATGACTACCAGGTACGCCTGCTTCTTACCATGGTCCTCGGCAACCTGGGCTTTGAAGTTGTCCCGGCTGAAGATGGCTTTTCGGCTCTCCGCCAGCTGCGCGAAATCGTTCCATCCATCATTCTGTCGGATCTGAATATGCCGGGCATGTCCGGCTTTGAATTTCTCTCGGTCGTACGTCGACGCTTTCTTGATGTGCGGGTCATCGCGATGAGCGGCGCTTATGCTGGAAAAGACGTTCCTCCAGGGGTCGCGGCAGACCATTACTACCAGAAGGGTACCGATCTCGACGAACTGCTCAACCTGCTCCAACCGCGGCCGCAAAGTGAGAAACCGCCACAGATACCCCGTGCGGTAGAGGCAGCCGTCTGGATTCCGCGGCAGGAAAGGGACAATGCCGGCAGAGCTTTCGTGACCATCAACTGCCCGGAGTGTCTCAGAAGCTTCCCACAGTTTTCTGAAGGTCAATGCTCGTCGCTCCAGGAGACCCGATGCGTTCACTGCGCAGGAAGAATTGCATTCGCCATCGTCGAGAGTCATCAGCCGTCCTACCTCAATGCACAAGCGACCGGCCGGAAGAGCACCACCACATCCTGGTAGTCGATCAATAGATGACTCCATCGTCTTAAGGCACGACCACCCTGCTGGTTGCTAGACTAGTCCGATCAGAGCGAGACACCGATCTCGCGAAGGGCTGGCAACTGCATGATGACGACACCAGAATTGCGCGCAATCTTCCGCAGACTACTTTCAAGCGTCCAGCACTGTGCCGGCCGCAGCGTGCTTGCCTGTTTCGTGCTCGCCTCGTCCGGCTCTCTGCTCCACGGAGCCAATGAGCCAATCGACTGGGTGAATGCGTACATTGGCTCCGGCAGTGGGCCTGTAGGTTATGGCGGCATGATGCCGTTTGTTGTGTCTCCCTTTGGCATGACCAGCTGGACGCCGCAGACCCGCCAGAACAAACTCGGTGTCGTCTCCTATAAATATGAGGACCCTGCAATCACTGGTTTCATGGGTACACATCAGCCGGCTATCTGGATGGGTGATTACGGCTATGTCACGCTCATGCCCGAGATCGACACAGTCAAACTGACGCCCCAAGAACGCCAGCTGCCTTACTCGCATTCCGACGAAGAAGTCGGACCCGACTACTACTCCGTGAAAATGGATGCGGGCAAGTCCCGCAGTATCCGCACCGAGATGACAGCCAGCGAACACTGTGCCTATCTCCGCTTCACCTTTCCGGCCAACAGTCCGTCAAGCATCGTTGTCGAGGCCTCCCGCCCAGGTACAGCTGGTCAGGCTGTTGTCGTTGAAGCCCGGCATGAGATCACCGGCTACAATCCGGAGCGGGTCGATAACAACCTTGGCCCCATCGCCCTGCCTAGGTTCAAAGGCTACTTCGTCGTCGAGTTCGACAAACCATTCAAGTCAGCCAAAGCCTATGCGGATGCGGCTGGTCCGAGTGGTGCCGTCGCCACCTTTCAGACCAGCGATGGCGACAGGATCGAAGCGCGTGTCGGTACATCCTTCATAAGTCTCGAACAGGCGCGCCGGAATCTGCAGGCAGAAATACCCTCCTGGCATTTTGATTCGACCCGCCAGGCGCTGCGTAAGAGCTGGAATGACAAACTGGGCGAGGTTTCAATTGAAGGCGCAACAGAAGACCAGCGCCGCATCTTTTATACCGCCATCTACCATGCACTTCTCTACCCCCGCAGCATGACGGAAGAGGGTCGTTACTATAGCGGCTTCGATGACAAGGTCCATACCGGCGAGAGCTACACCGACTACTCCATCTGGGACATTTTTCGCTGCGAGTGGAGCTTCCTGACGCTCATCGCTCCCGAGCGCATCGGCGGCATGACCCAGGCGCTGCTGCAGGACTATCAGGAGGGCGGCTGGATGCCGAAATGGCCCAATCCCTCCTACACCAACATCATGATCGCCACGCATGCAGACTCGCTTGTTGCAGAAGCAACTGCAAAGCATTTCAAAGGCTTCGACCCAAAACTTGCCTACGCGGCGGTCTACAAAGATGCGATGACCCCACCCGATGACGATACGAAACTGCGCTGGCATGATCGCGAGCCCCACACGCCCTACGAAGGGCGCGGTGGCCTGACGTATCTGAAGCAACTCGGCTATATTCCGGTCGATAAGACGGACGAAGCCGCATCGCGAACGCTCGAAGATGCCTACGACGACTGGTGCGTGGCGCAGATGGCCAAGTCCCTCGGCAAGACCAGCGACTATAATTTCTTCCTCAATCGGTCGCAGAACTACAAGCATCTGTTTAACCTTAAGATCGGACTGATGCAGGGTCGAAACTTCGATGGCTCATGGGCAGCCCTGGACCAGGGTTGGACCGAAGGCGACACCTGGGTCTACTCCTGGGCAGTCATGCATGACATCCCAGGCCTGATGCAACTGATGGGCGGCCGCGACCGGTACAACGCAAAACTCGACGAGTATTTCGCCGGCGGCCACAACCAGCACGGCAATGAACCAAGCCACCATTACGGTTACTTATACGATTACAGCGGACAGCCGTGGAAGACACAGGCCAAAGTACGCCAGATCGCCGCAAAGGAATATGCCAATCACCCGTCCGGCCTGGATGGTGATGATGACTGCGGCCAGATGTCATCATGGTACATCTTCACCGCACTCGGCTTTTACCCCGTGAATCCGGCATCGGGCGACTACATGATCGGCAGCCCGCTATTTACAAAAGCGACGCTGCAACTGGCAGGCGGCAAACAGTTCACCGTTCTCGCGGAAAATAACTCAGCCACGAATGTCTACATTCAATCCGCGACGTTGAATGGCAAGCCGCTGAACCAGCCAGTGCTGCGCTATGACGACATCGTCGCCGGCGCAACCCTCAAGCTGACCATGGGACCGCAGCCATCGCAGTGGGCAGCAGACTGGCACCCCGATCCCCTTTTTCCCTAGACGCCCGTACCCTGGTCGCGTGTGCCTTTCAGCGCCGGATACAGCCGCCGGTAGCGCGGATATGCCTTCTCCATCACGTCGCCATGCAGCGGATCAACAACAGTCGCGACCCGGATGGTCGCCGCGCAGGCTGCCTGTACCGAAGGCCACGCACGCACGCCCGTTCCTGCCAGCAAGGCTGCGCCGAACGCACCGCCTTCTTCTGCTTCGAGTAACTCGACCCGGTGGTTGTAAACGTCAGCCTGGATCTGCCGCCAGAGTGGACTGCGTGCTCCGCCCCCACCCAGACGAATCGTCTCCACGGGAATGCCGAGTTCGCCGAATAGCGTGAGCGTATCTTTCAAACTGAAAGCGACTCCTTCAAGAACCGCGCGCACAAAATGGCCCAGCGCGTGTGACGCGGAGATGCCGACGAATGCCGCGCGTGCTGCCGGATCAAGATGCGGCGTCCGCTCGCCGAAGAGGTAGGGCAACCAGAACATGCCATCTGATCCAGCAGCGACAGCACTGGCCAGCGCTGTCAATTCGTCGTAGCTCTTATCCGGCGCAAATGTATCGCGAACATACCTGAGGCTTAGACCCGCACCATTGGTAACGCCCATCACGTGCCAGGTATCCGGCGCCGCATGGCAGAAGGTATGCAGTCTTCCCCTTGGATCTTTCGTTGGCGCAGCGGTCGCGGCGAACACCACGCCTGACGTGCCGATGGTCGACGAGACCGAGCCTGGCTCGAGAATGCCCATGCCAATTGCGCCTGCTCCCTGGTCACCTGAGCCGGCGACCACAGGCGTTCCTGCGGCTATGCCAGTGACGCTATGCGCCTCGTCGCTTGTACGCGCGCAGATCTCGGGACCTTCGAACAGGCGCGGCAACCATGCCATCGGTATCCCGGCTGCCTCGGCGACTTCCGTTGACCAGCGGCGATTCGTTACATCCAGCAGCAATGTTCCGGAAGCTTCCTGCATATCCATCGCAAACTCGCCAGTGAGGCGGAAACGGACATAATCCTTGGGGCAGAGCACGTGCCTGATCTTCGCGAAGATCTCCGGCTGGTGTTCACGCACCCAGAGCAATTTCGTAAGTGTGAAGTTCGGCAGCGCGGGGTTGCAGGTGAGTTCGATCAGCCGGTCATAGCCGATCGTCGCATTCAACCAGTCACACTGCGGCTGGGTTCGCTGATCACACCAGATGAGCGCCGGACGCAGCACCTGGCCATCGGCATCGAGCATCACGCAGCCGTGCATCTGGCCCGTCAGGCCGATGCATTCAACCGCCTGGCCCGCGTTGACCAGCCACTTCAACACACCGCGTATCGCGATCTGCGCAGCACGCCACCAGTCATCGGGATCCTGCTCCGCCCAGCCAATTTCTGCAGATTGCATTGGCGCATGTTCCGCTGATTCCGACGCGACCACGCGCCCTTCCCTGTCAACCAGGATGGCACGCGTGCCACCGGTACCAACATCCACACCCAGGAACATGATTGGCCCCTCCAGATCCCTCTAACGTCGGAACCATATTCTCAGAAGTGCCCCTCTCCATGCAGCATCCACGGAATTTATCCGTGCTGTGCGGGGCTCAACTACGCCTGACCTGCGTAAGATAAGTACCAGCAATCTGGCCTCATCCGCAGCAATCATCGACCTTTAGGATCACTGAACAATGGCATCGAGCTCCGCAGACTCAGCAGTACGCACACAGGCAGGTGGCAATCCGAAAAGCTTTACTATCCCATTGATCCTGATGGTCTCGCTTTACTTCGGCATCGGGTTCATTACTTCCCTGAATGACATCCTGGTTCCGCATTTCAAGCTCGCCTTCCATCTCACCAACGTGCTGGCTTTGCTGGTGCAGCTCTGTTTCTTCGGGGCGTATTTTGTTATGTCCGTCCCATCCGGATGGATCATCGGCCGGATAGGTTCGAAGGCCGGAATCGCTGCCGCGCTACTCACCATGTGTGCCGGACTGCTGCTTTTCCTCCCCGCATCGATCCTCATTTCGTACCCTTTGTTTCTGTTCGCGCTCTTTGTGGTAGGCAGCGGACTCGCGCTCCTGCAGGTGGCCATCAATCCTTACGTCGGCGCACTCGGCAAGCCGGAGACCGCTTCAGCGCGGTTGAATCTCTGCGGCTTCCTCAACTCCTTCGCGACAACCATCGCGCCACTGCTTGGCGCGGCCTTCATTTTTGTAGCCGAAGGTGCAACAACGATTCAACTGCTGCAGTCCGTAAGAGTGCCCTACATGCTGCTGGCGCTGGCAGCCTTTTTGATGGCCGCTATCGTGTGGCGCGTTCATCTCCCGGACCTGATCGAGAAGGCAACTGATACAACGCCCGCCGACCTTATTACCGGCAAGACGAGTGTCTGGCAGTTTCGCAATCTTCGCTATGGCGCCGCGGCTATCTTTTTTTATGTGGGCGCGGAGGTCGCCATCGGCAGTGTCATGATCAATTTTCTGGGTCAGCCGGAGATGGGCAGTATGCCGCATGAAGTTGCGGCAAAGTACGTATCGCTCTACTGGGGGGGCGCCATGGTCGCCCGTCTCATCGGCTTCTTCGCCATGCAGAAAATCAATGCGAGGACTGCGCTTGCATTTGTCGCTGTTCTCGGCACCATCGCTGTAACGTTGACCATCTTCGGCCATGGCCCACTTGCACTGTGGGCCATCGTCTCCTGCGGGCTCTTCAATTCGGTCATGTGGCCGTGCATCTTTCCCATGTCTCTCGAAGGGCTCGGACGCTTTACCAGCCAGGGTTCAGGCATCCTTGTCACCATGGTCGTCGGCGGCGCCATCATTCCCGAAGTACAGGGCTGGATGGCGGATCATTACGGCTACCAGCACAGCTATGCCGTCGTCCTGATCTGCTATGTCTACGTCCTTTTCTTCGCGCTCAGTGGCTACCGGAAACACGAGAGCATCGTTGACTCGCCGGAGAGCCTGCCGCCAGCCATCGCATAAATCGACTAGGGGACAAGCAAGGCGTGGTGCAACCAACGAGAGCATGCCCTGATGCACAGGGCATCGACGCCCATACCGCTAGTACTTCCGAGCAGGGATGGTCGACCAGATCGCCGGATCCTCTTCGCCCAGCACCCACGCACAGATGCCCTGCAGGCCATTCTGCTGCGCGAGTAGATACCGATCTGCAAACGCCCGCTTGTCCGTGAAGAAAATCCACTCTCGCATCTGGTCGCGATAAAAGTAGAACCACGGCGTATGGTCTTCCTCGTCCCACTGCAAATGACCGCCATACGTCTCGCGAAGAAACGTTGCATTTGGCTCCGAAATATACTCGGCCGTGATGTTCGGCTTCTTCACTTTTTCGCCGAGTCCAGGATCGCCCGTGTACCAGTGATAGCCGTACAGTGCGATGCCAAGCGAAAGCTTTTCCTTGGGCACCATGGTCAATGCATACTCAAGATTCTGGTTGGTCCACGTCCATCCGCCGACCGGGCCCGGTGCGGTCCATCGCGTGTGCTGGTCATAGGTCATCAGGCAGAGCAGGTCAACCGATTCCCCCAGTGCCTTCAGATCAAATGCAGCGCGCCACTCTTCGAAGATCCACTTCGCAAACGGCTCATGCCCGGCATGTCCAGGCGCATTCGGAACAACCGCGATCTGCAGCTGCAGATGCTCCCTGTGCAGGGCCGTAGCCGTGTTCTTCACCGCGGCTGACAAGGCATCGCGATCCGTCCACATGATGTCTTCAAGATCAAACTGAAAGCCGTCATAGCCGTTCTCTTTGCACTCACGGATCAGTGCGTCGTTCATCTCTTTCTGGGCTTTCGCATCCGACAGGAGCAGGTGGACGGCATCCTTGTCGAAGAGCGCGACAATCGGCACTACCGATACGTGGGCCTTCTTAGCGGCAGCAAGCACCACCGGGTCAGGCTCACCCCACACCATGCCCGAAGCATCCACGCTGTACCACGTGGGCACCAGGATGTCGATCTGGCTTTTATGCGCCAGAAAATCGTGAGCGCCACTCGCGCCTTCCTGCATGTAGAACAGCGTCTTTATAGAATGCGACGGCGACGTCTCCGCCCCGGCGCCAGTCAACGCAACTTCCAAAGCAGCCAGGCAGAAAACTGCAGCGATAATTCTCTTGCGAAAAGCTGCCAACCAGCTCTTCGACACTGGCGCAACGCGACATGGTTGATGTACGAGCATGCCTAGAGAATCTGACAACAGCGTACTTTGTGCAAGCAGAAGTGCAACGCTGAGGTCATCGCATAGTAGTCTCGAAGCATAGGACAAAGCGAGAGGCTGAGGAGTCGATGAGTTTTTTTCTGGCAGTAGATGCGGGCGGCACCAAGACCGATTATGCGCTGGTGGACGAAACTGATGTGCTGGCGCGAGTCCGTACCGGCACCATCAAGCGCATGCGTACTGATTCGTCTACTGCCTTGAGCAATCTTGAGCAGGCTTTCCATGAGCTCACCGCGGCCAGCGGCGTTTCCATGCAGCAGATCACGCGTACCTGCATTGGTGCCGCCGGCAATACCGTGCCCCTCGTTCATGATTTCTACATGAGCGAATTCACCAGCAGGACCCGCGGCGAAGTGCTCATCGTTAATGACGTCGATATCGCGCTCGATGCCGCCTTCACAGGCCATGCCGGCGTACTGGTTCTGGCTGGTACCGGGTCCAATGTAGCCGGTCGCAGTGAAGATGGCGTAGTGACGACAGCCGGTGGCTGGGGACCGGCGCTCGCGGACCAGGGATCGGGTCACCGCATCGGCCACGAAGGATTGCGCGCAGTGTTCATGGCCATAGACGAGGGCGAGTCGACGACTCTTACCGAAGCTATTCTGAAATTTTGGAACCTGCATTCAATCGACGACCTGGTCGACTATGCCAACCGCACGCCAGCACCAGACTTCTCGGCATTGACGAGGCTTGTCGTGCAGTGCGCGAACGCAGGGGACGCAGTAGCTCGACGATCCCTCGATCGTGAAGGAAGCGAACTGGCCCACCTGGCAACCCTGGTCATCCATCGCTTAAAGAAAACCGCCGGCAATCCCGCGTGGATTCCACCGGTCGCCTTCGCCGGCAGCATCTGTGAGAATGTGACAGCCGTGCGCAGCATTCTCATCGCGCAACTCGAGGAACAGTTCCCTGGCATTCATACAGTGCCCGGCGTCGTAGACCCGGTCGCCGGCGCCATCTGGCGCGCTCGCTCGGGCAGCAAAGTCAACGCCTGACTCCAGCTCAATCACTGCTGTCAGACCACCAGCACTTGAATCCCCATGCGCCTGAAGTTCACCAGCATCTCGTCTGAGATTCCGTCATCCGTGATTAGCGTATCGACCGCATTTGCCGGGCAGATGACCGCAGGGCTCACCATGCCTACCTTGCTTGAATCAGCGATGACGATCACCTGCTTTGATTGATCAGCCATGGTGCGGAAAACGGCCGCTTCGTCCGGCTCGATCGTGGTCGCTCCGCGCTCTGCATCGATACCGCAGACACCGATGAAGACGCGATCCATCACCAGGATCTTAAGCGCCTCGCTCGCTGCTGAACCGATGAGAGAAAACGCACCGGCCCAGCGCATACTGCCGCCCGTCAGATTTACAGCAAGCCCCGCACTCGCACTCAACTCCATGCCGATATTTACAGCGTTCGTGATGATGCGCAGGTTGCTGCGCGCTCGAAGACAGCGGGCGAGCTGCGTAGTGGTTGTGCCGGCAGTCAATCCAATCGTCTCTCCATCTTCGATCATCGCCGCTGCCGCCATCGCAATCCGCTGCTTTTCCTGCGCAAAACGGTCTTCACGCACCTGGAAGGACGCATCGAAACGGAACGGTTCGTACACGGCCTGTTCGGCCAGCATCGCGCCCCCGTGCGTTCGGTGCACCAGGCCGCGCTCCTCGAGCCGGACCAGGTCCCGCCGTACACTTGCGGATGATGTCCCGAAAACGTTCGTCAGTTCATCGATGGACGTCTTACCGTCTCGCAGCAGGAGTCGCAGAATCTCTTTCGCGCGCCGGTCCGTTTTAGATGACATGAGCTCTTGCCTCACTTGGCAGACGACGAAGGCTGATCATTCAACGCACGGCCCAAAGCTCTCACATCTTCCGCGGTCACTCCATAAAGCGCGAACTCGTCAACTGCTGCATCACCCAGGTGCAAGCCTGGATTGCGATAGGTCACGGGACTGGCAGTCTTTCTGCGCAACGAAGCATGAAACTCTGTCGCGCCTGTTTTCTGCGCGACCTCTGCAATGTTGTCCCTGCGAATGCGTCCGCACACCATGACCCGCACCCGGCTCCCGGAACGCGCCACCATACCGGCGATACGATCCATCGCCTGTACCGCGGTCTGCATACCCCCTGAAGTCAGCACCCGCTCAGCGCCGGTTGCAATTACATCCTCGATTGCATCTTCCAGCCTCGGCGCCCAGTCGATGGCACGGTGAAATGTCACGCCGAGGGGACGGGCAAGTTCCACCAGCTCCCGCGTCCGGTCCACGTCAACGCGGCCGTCCTTATGCAGCAGGCCCAGCACCAGCCCATCGACACCGATTGCTTTCGCCTGCTCAATATCGCTAGACATGATGCGGAACTCCTCCTGCGTATAGAAGAAGTCGCCCGCGCGGGGACGGATCATGGCGTACACCGGGATACTGAGCGACTCTTGTACTGCCCGCATCAAACCTGCGCTTGGCGTGATCCCACCTTCAGAAAGGGCTGAACACAACTCGACGCGCTGCGCACCACCCTCTTCCGCAGCCTTCGCGGATTCGAGCGAGTCCACACAGATTTCAAGGGTCATCGATGATTCCATTCAGCAATCAAACGCCAGCTCTCGATAATCTTCAAACGCAATACAACAAATTCACATGGATGTCTGCAGAAGGTTACCGTGCAGACATCCATGTAACAAATTAAAACGAGTAACGAGCCGAGAACTGCAGGTGGCGCTCCTGCGAACGTATACTGTTCTGGCTACCAATCTGCCCGAAGGTATTGTCAGTGATGTTTGTATCGGGATTACCGTAACTGACGATATTCATGGCATTGAAGGCATCGAAGCGGAAGCCCAGTGACTGCTCGCGCACAATGTGGAAATCCTTGAACGCGGATGCATCGACATTCAGGTATCCCGGCCCACGCACAGCGCCGTTCCTTGAGGAACCGAAGGTATTGCTCGCCGGCACTCCAAAGGCGCAAAGACCGTTATCCACGCCTGCCGCCGTGCATGGCGTAGCAGATGGGTCGGTACCAAACCAGTGATTGATATCGCGGTGAACGACCTTCAATTTACGGTACTGGTTGGGCCGCGAAGTTCCATAGCTGTTGGAGTTATTGCCTGGGCCGCTCAGCGTTTCCGGAAAGCCCGTATAACCTACGCCGGCAACTGCTATCTTCCATCCGCCAATCGCTTCATCCACAACCCGGTTCACACCTGAAAAATACTCCTGACCGCGTCCTACCGGCAGACTGTAAACGCCAGTTCCGGAAACGTTGTGCCGCACGTCATAGCCCGCTGGTCCGTAATCCGCACCGCTGTCGTAGTAGTTCTGGAACGCTCCGCTGTAGTTATTGACATTGAGTGAGTAATTGCCCAGGCTGTTGGTCATGGCGCGGCCGTACGTGTAATTCAAAGTGAATTCAAGGCCATGATTGATCCTCTGCCGCAGCGTGGATTCCATAGCATTGAAGTTCATCATTGCGCGCGATTCTGTGATGAGCAGGGCCTGGCTGCCAATGCCTAGGTTTGCATTGTTGTAGTAGGGAGCAGTCGTCGGGTCGCCATTCACCAGGTACTGGTTGACGTTCCCGTAGTCTTCAATATGCTGCCCCTGTTCACCAAGATAGCCGACCTGCAGTGAGGTCGAACGTGTCAGAGCGTACTCAGTGGTAAGGCTCCATTCCTGCACGTAAGCAGGCTTGATGTTCTGCGGGTAGACGTTATAGGACGAGCCGTTGTAAGTAATATCACCCGTGCCGGATGAACTGAACCCCTGCTGGATGGTACGAGGAGCACCGCCGCTGGTCGTCGTTGGCGTAAGCGGCTTGATGTCAACAGCCTGGATAAACGGCGTGATCGACGTCAGCCGCTGATTACCCGCATTGCCCTCAAAGAAACTCGTCGCACCATAGCCGCCTCTTACGACGAAGCGATCATTCACCTGGTAGGCGAAGCCAAGCCGCGGCATGATCTGGTCATAATTCGGCTGGTAGCACGCGGCATTACTGCAGACACCCGATCCCGCCGGTGCACCAACTGGTACGCTGTGCGTGTAGATGACCTGTCCTGTTCCAAGAAGAACATTGCCAGTCTTGTTATTTGCTTCTATCCACGGTTGGTCGTACTCATAACGAATTCCGAAATTCAATGTAAGGTTCGGCATGATCTTGTAGTCATCCTGAACAAAGCCGGCGGCTCTCCACTGTCTTTGACCAACGAGAGTGCCCGTCGTCGTAATTGCCGCCTCCCGGACACGATTCAGAACAAAGTCCGCCCCGGAGTAGCCGGTAGCTGTCTTGAAATTTGGGTTGCTGGTGTAATCGCCGGTGTAATTGAACGTTCCCAAGTAACCCTGGTTGTTACCAGTCGTATAGTCGTTCTGGTATCGGATAGCCTGCACACCCATGCTCAGAAGATGATTGCCCTTCTGCCAGGTCAGGTTATCGATATAGCTGAAGGTGTTGTCGATCAGGCTCTGGTTATCGCCGGTTGTGCCAACGTCACTGAGCCCGTTTCCGAATCCCTGGTTTGAGAACCCGACATACGACTGCGTGCCGAAGGGTATCCCTACTTTCGAGTTACCGGTCAGGCCAAACAAACCAGTCGGATCAGTCGGTACAGCTTTATCCCACGTGGTACGCGTAAAGCCGATGCGTGCGGAATTGATGATCGCCGGCGAGAAGATATGCACCCAGTTCAGACCACCCAGTAGAGTCGGATACAGATTGGTTGATGGAAAACTGATAGGCAGCACCGCAGTACTGCCGTCATAAGCAGTTGACATCGAATAGAAGCCGGTAATTTTGTCCGCGGCCCGTGGATCATACTCGATCTTCACATCACCCTGGTTGTTCGCGCTGAAGCTGCGGTTCGGCGCCTGGTAGTTGTTCTTGATAATGCCATCCGTCGGTGTGGCGTTCGGTAAGGGATAGAGACTCGGATTGGCGAACAGGAATTGCGCTACCGGATTAGTCGTCGCGCCGACATTGTTGTTGTTATAAATCGCAAAATTGTTCTGTGAGTTATACAGCTGGACCGGGGTGTTGCCGTTAGCGTTGGACAGCAGTACCGAGAAATCGCCATTGCGCATGTTGGAGGTCAGTACGCTCGCTGTACCAATTCCTCCCGTGTGATGACGAGCTCCAAGATAGTCGACAAAGAAGAACAGCTTGTCCCGCTTGATCGGACCGCCAAACGTTCCACCGAACTGAGCCTGCGAAAATGGGTTAATAGGAATCTTGGGCGTCGAATTATTGTTCTGCCAGGAGTTGGCGTTGTAATTCGCGTTCTGCTCATAGCCGTAGATCGAACCATGAAAGCTGTTGGTGCCGCTTTTCAATACACTCACGATGCCGCCGCCATTGACGTTGCCGTAGTCGGCGGGTGAGTTCGCGCTCAGAACCTTGATCTCCTGCAGTGACTCGGGTGCAGGCGTGTAAGCGATCAGGTTATTCTGCGTCTCGTTCATATCAATGCCGTCCAGCGTGTAGTTATTGGACTGGGCGCGATTGCCGTTCATGTTAGGCGTGTCGGTGTAGTATGTGCTGCGCTCAATGCTCTGCGTACCCGATGTACCTGCCGTGTCGACCGATCCTGGAACATAGAGCGTCAGCGCGGAGAAGTCCAGCCCATTCAGCGGTACATTGGCTATCGCGTTCGCAGTAAAGGTCGTGCCGAGATTGGGGTTATCCGTGTTCAGGATGGGCGCCGCGGCCGAAACATCCACAGTGGTCGACGCCTCACCAACCGCCAGCTTCACATTGAAGTTCGCCGTCTGCAGCACTTCAAGCGTGAAAGGCGGCAGTGTCTGCTTGTTGAAACCATTCGCCTCGATAGAGACCTGGTAACGGCCAATGGGCAGAAACTGAATGCGATAAGCACCGCTTGCATTGGTGGTGACCGGCGAATCTACGCCTGTGTCCAGATCATGCGCGGTAACGGTGGCGCCGGCCACAACCGCGCCGCTCGCGTCAGTCACGGAGCCGGTGACCGAGCCAGTAACAGTCTGCGCAACCAGTGCTGACGTGCTCAACACGGTCGCCATCATACAAATGGAAATACGGTGCATCGAATTCGATCTCATCCAGCCCTCACCTAGCCAATGCTTGCGGGTCCCAGTCCCCTGCCACCTGTGCTGCACCCGATCATCGATACGGTATGCAGACCTCCCGGCAAACAGATGTCGCTAGAAAACTGTAGCCTAAAATGAAACAAACAGCCATAAAAATGCCTGTGTACGACAGAAATCGTTCACTTGAGCCAAACGTAAACTGCTGCGTGGCGCCTGGTGAACATCTTTTGCATTTTGGTGTCAGAAACGCAGGCAGCCTCAAAATGGCACCTACGCGAGAAGCCTAGAAAGGTCTGGCTAGATCGAATCGCCCTTCGATGATCAAGCCTTCCTCCCTCGGGCGCCTTCTATGACTGTCTTAAAAGGCGACTCCATCAGCCTGATACTTTTCGCCTCGTTCCTCTCCGTGCCCGCTGATGCCGCGACTTCACCTATACCTGCACCGCTCGCTTATTCGCCTGACCTGATCTGCGGCGATCGGCGTATGTCTTTGATTTGCCACAGCCCTGGCCAAACTGATCTATGATGGCACGACTGGATGGCTCGATTGCTGCATGAAAAAACCTGTCGAGGACGGCGAACAGAGCGCAGGCGCGGCCCGCGCATCGGGTCGTGTTTCACTGCCCGTCGCTGAGGAGAGCAGCGGGTTCGAGGGCGACTATCGGCCGGCATCCAGTGCACCCGCGCCCGCAGTGCGCGTCCAGTCGGATCCCATCCAGCTGGAGTTCCTGATGCGGCTGGCGAACGCCTTGAACAGCACGCTCGACCTGCAGGCATTAATGCATCGGACAGCTGAGCTGGTGCGCGTCGTCATCGATTACAGGATCTTCGGCATCCTGCTGCTCAACGAACGCACAAACGATCTGCGGATGCGTTTCCAGATCGGCCATAACGAAGACACGCAGCGCAAGCGGATCCGCCTTGGCGAAGGCGTGGTGGGCCGTGCCGCGCAGCTGAAGCAGTCCGTGCTGGTGAACGATGTGCGCAACGACCCGGGCTATGTACCCGCTAACCCGGAGGTGCGCTCTGAGCTGGCGGTCCCGCTGGTTTTCAAAAGTAAATTGATCGGCGTCATTGATATTGAAAGCGAACAGGTCGGGTTCTTTCAGACTGAGCACATGCACCTGCTCGAACTCACGGCTTCCCGTGTTGCTGTCGCGATCGAAAACGCCCGGCTGTATACCCGCATTTCCCGCCAGGCACAGATGCTGGAGGTGCTCAACGAGATCAGTCGTGACCTTACATCGATCCTTGATCTTGACCTGCTGTTCGAACGACTGAGCCAGCTGCTTCGCCGGCTGATCGATTACCAGATGTTTTCGATCCTGCTGCTGGACGATGTCGAGCAGATGCTGGACCTGCGCTTCTCCGTCCGCTTTGGCGAACGATTCGAATCGAGCACCCGCGTGCCGCTCTCGCAGGGACTGGTGGGCCGCGCAGTGCGCGAGCGCATGCTGGTGAACGTACCCGATGTGCGCCGCGATGAACGCTACCACATGGTCAACAGCGAGACGCGTTCCGAGATGGTCGTACCACTCATTTACAAGAACCGCGTGGTCGGCGTACTGGATCTGGAGCACACCAAGCCCAACTTCTTTAATGAAGAGCACGAGCGCGTCATGATGACCATGGCGGCGACAGTCGCGATCAGTATCGAAAATGCCCGCCTGTATCAGCGGCTGGCGCAGCAGGAACAGCGCCTTGAGCATGACCTGGCGATGGCGCGCGAGGTACAGCTGCGACTACTGCCGCAGAAGAAGCCGCAGCATCCCCATGCCGAGTTCGCGACGCGTTTTCTTCCGGCCCGGACCATCGGCGGCGACATGTATGACTTTTTGAAATACGACCGCGAGCGCACCGGCATCGCGCTGGGCGATGCCAGCGGCAAGGCCACCCCGGCTGCCCTTTACTCCGCCCTGGTGAGCGGCATTATGCGCGCCGGTGCTCCGCAGTGTCCCTCCCCCGCCGAGATGCTGACCATGCTGAATGATTCGCTGCAGGAGCGCCGCGTCGATGCGCAGTACGTAACCATGGTCTACGCTGTCTGGAATGATGAGAACCAGACACTGCAGATTGCGAATGCCGGTGCCGTCCAGCCACTCTTCTGCCGCGCTGGCGAAGTAGAGACGATAGAAGCAGAAGGCTTTCCTTTGGGACTTTTCCCGGGCGTGACTTATGAAGAGTTCACACTCTCGACGCGACCAGGCGATGCGATCATTTTCTTCAGCGATGGCATCGTCGATGCCCAGAATGCAGCAGCCGAAATGTTCGGCACGCAACGGCTGACCGACCTGGTCAAAGTGCACCTGCATGAATCCGCCGGCGAAATAGCGGATGCCATTCTGCACGAGATCGGCCAGTTCCAGGGGGGCGTCGAACGCTTCGATGACGAGACAGTGGTAGTACTGAAGGTCCGCGCAGCGCAGTAAGCAGCCCGCCTCGGCGTGCTGATACGATCCTGCATTTACGATTAAGGAACCTTATCTATCTGGAGCCGGCATTTGTCACACGTGGAAGACCCCGCACTGCAAACAACCCAGACGATTCGCCCGGCAAAAAGCCTGATGGGCAGCCTTCGCCTGCCTGGCGACAAGAGCATTTCGCATCGCTACGCACTGCTCGGCGCGCTCGCCGAGGGAACCTCGCACTTTACAAATTTCTCAACCGGCGCCGATTGTGCCAGCAGTCTCGCTTGCGCTGAGGCACTGGGCGCGAAGGTGGAGCGGACAGAAAGCAGTGTGAGCATTACCGGCTGCGGCGGACATTTCAAAGCAGCCGCGCAACCGCTTGACTGTGGCAATTCAGGTTCAACCATGCGCATGCTGAGTGGCCTGCTCGCGGCGCAGAAAGAAACCTACACCCTTATTGGGGACGCCTCACTCTCGCGCCGTCCGATGGAACGCGTACGCCGGCCATTGGCCGAGATGGGCGCAACGATCGAGTTGACCGACGGTCACGCACCTGTGGTGATTCACGGCAGTAAACTGCGCGGCATCGATTACGCCACCCCCATTCCAAGCGCGCAGGTAAAGACCGCCGTCCTGTTCGCCGGTCTCCAGGCAGACGGCGAGACGACCCTGCATGAAACCGTCCGCACGCGCGACCACGGGGAACTCGCCCTGCAGGCCTTCGGCGCGCAGCTTCATCGCGGGACGGGGTTCGTTTCAATCGATGGTGGTCAGAAGCTCAAGGCAATCGATGCAGTGATCCCCGGCGACATTTCGTCGGCCGCCTTCTTTCTCTGCGCCTCGGCGCTCTTTCCCGATGCGAGCCTGGTTTTCGATGCGCTCGGACTGAATCCTACGCGCGCTTCACTGCTCGATGTACTGGGTTCACTCGGCGCGCGTACCAGCGTCCTTGATCTCGAAGAACAGAGCGGCGAGTTGATCGGCACGGTTCAGCTGCAGGCGCCAAAAGAGGGACTCGGCTCGACTGTCATCAGCGGTGCGCTGGCTGCTCAGCTCATCGATGAGCTTCCAGTGCTGGCAGCCATTGCGCCGTACACGCGCGGCGGCATACGCATCCGTGATGCGAAAGAACTGCGCGTCAAGGAATCGGATCGCATCGCGCTGGTGGTACAGAATCTGAAAGCGATGGGCGCACAGGTCGAGGAATTCGAAGATGGTCTTGACGTGCCGGGCGGCCAGCATCTGCATGGAGCAGTCATCGAGAGCGGCGGCGATCATCGCATCGCCATGGCGTTTTCAATCGCAGCCCTGAAGGCAGACGGCGACACACACATCCACGGCGCTGAAGCCGCGGCCATCTCCTTTCCGGAATTCTTCGAGCTGCTGGAAAGAGTAGCGGTTCGCTGACGCCGGGCACGTTCCAGGTTCGCCGTTCCGACGTAGCGGACAAGGCAACGCCACACTCAGCACGAGGATGGCGGTGTTCTGCTATTGCGGCGGCGGAGGCTGCATGGGCGTCGCCGGGACTGCCGGCGCTTCCCGCGTCTTCTCGAGCTGCTGCTGTTGTTCCGGAACAGCTGCCTCCGGCGTCTTCGGAGCAGGCTCCAGTCCAGGGATGACCGGCTCTGTATTCATCTTGCCGCCGACTGCGTCAGCCGTGCTGATGCCATACTTCTCGAGCGTGTTCGCAACGACCTGTTCCAGACTCGCGCGGTCGATGGCATAGGTCGCAAGATCAGAAATGACAGTGTTCTCAGCGGCGGCGAGTGAACGCTGCTGCTGCAGAACGTTGGCGCTGGTCGATGCGCCCAGATGGTATTTCTTCTGTTCGGCGCTCAGCGCCTGCCGGTTGTAATCGCGGGTCGCCAGGGCAGCCTGCACGGCGGCGCGATCGTTTGTCAGCGCGTATTGCTTGTTGATGACCTGGATACGGATCTGCACATACTGCTGCTCGAGCTTCATCTGGTCCTGGCGATACTCAATCAGCGAGCGTGATTCGGCCGCCTGCGCTTCACGATTGCGCAGCGGGATGTTGACATTCACGCCAACCGCTTTGTCCGGCCCGCTGCTGTTGAAAAGGTTCTGGAAGACAGACGAATAGTTGACCGGCTTCACGTTGCAGGCTTCGGCACCAAGGTAGGTCGGGCTGCAGAAAGGACTGACAGCGCCGCCAATGGCATTGCCGCTGTAATAGGCGTAAAGGTCGACCGTCGGCAGCAACCCATTCTTGACGCCCTTGATGGTCAGCTGCGCATTCTTCAGGTTAAGGATCGATTGTTCAATCTCGGGGCGATTCGCATACGCTTCGGCCACCAGCTCGTCGGCCGATTTTTGTTCTTCCGGCGTCTCGATCAGCGACACGCGGTCAGTCGGAATGACCGGTGCAGCGATCACTGCGGGATCGTTAAGGTTGCGCGCAATGGCCTGCTTCATAATCAACTGCTGATACTGCAGGTTTGTCTGCGACGTAATGAGTGCTTGCTTGTCGGTCGCGACCGCGTTGTCTGCGTTCAGGACATCAAGTGGCGCAAGTGTACCGATCTGCAATTCCTTGCGATCATCCGACGCAACCTGGGTCGACTGGTCGACCGCACGCTGCTTCGACTGCACGTCCTCATACGAACTGACCAGCGCCCAGTAAATATTTTCGACCTGGTTGATGGTGTACAGCAGTTGCAGGCGGAAGGCCGAGTCGGTGATGCGTCGGTCATTTTTGGCCTGCGCGATAAAGCGGCCATTCACCCCGGGGCCAAGTCCCTGCAGCAGGTGCTGCGTCAACTGTGCTTTGAAGGCGGATGACAGCGTCGGACTGAAGCTGTTGACGATACTGTTGCTGGTCTGCCGGGTGTTGTTGAAGGTGACGTTCAATCCCGTGCCGGTAATGAAACCCTGCTGGTAGCCAAAGTTATATTGGTCGGTGTTTGAATTCAGCGTCGTCTGACCGGTAAGAAACGTCGTACTTTGCGGCTGCAGCGTCCTTTCAAGCTGGACCATGCCGGTGATGACTGGATCGAGCGGCTCGGTAGTTGTGCCAAGCGATGCCGTGGTGAGACCTGCGGTGCCGCCCGCCGCGCCGCTCGCGCCGGCCGAGGTACCGCCCGGGCCGCCGCCTGAACTGAGGGTCGAGCTGCTGCCGCCGATCGTGCCTGTCACCAGGCCGGACTGGACGCCAAGAATGGAAGGAGTACCTGATTTTGCCCGGAGGATATCTGTATCGGCGATGTCCAGGTTGTAGCGGGCGATGGCGATGTCGTAATTGTTTTCAAGGGCCAGCAGGATGGCGTCGCTCAGCGAAAGATACAGTTTGCCGTCCTTGATCAAATCGCCGAGCTTGGGTGAATTGGTCACCCGCGGCGGCGGCACTTTGACCGAAATATACGGTTCCCAGACCTTGGGGAAAGGAGGATTGGGCTTGGAGTAGTCCCTGTTCCCCGGGAACTCCCTACCGAGTCTGGTAGGGACAGGCGTGGGCTCCGGTGGCAGCCCCGCGGTAGGGTTAGCCAACGTCGGCGAGGCATTCGAGAGTGTCTCGGCCTGTTGCTGTGCCTCTGCAGACGGTAAAGCGCCAAATGTCAGAGCAGGGGAAAGCACCTGCGACATCAGTAGGCAGGCAATAGCGGTGGCAGACTGTAACTTCATGCGTTGTTTCTAGCCCCGTTTGGCAGAGATCCGCACGAGCAATCATGCGTGCAAGCTTAGGTACGGAAAGAAGGCCGGCTTCGTTCCCAGCTTCAGCAGATTCGGTTCCCTGCGGTTTCGAGCGAGTATACCGCAGCGACTTCTATCCACTGCCCTGTCTTACACTTCCCTAGTGAGAAATCTTCCAGCGACGGTTCCAGTTCCTGCGGGTGACGGCAAAGCCGGGGGTGCGAACTGGAAGCTGCTTCTCGCTTACGACGGCACTGATTTTCACGGCTGGCAGGTGCAGCCGCAGGCCACAACCATCCAGGGCGCACTCGCGCAGGCAATCCTTCGCGTGACCGGTGAGGCGGTCCTGCCACAGGGTTCAGGGCGGACCGACGCCGGCGTACACGCACTTGCCCAGGTCGCATCGGTCAGCCTGAGCGCACCCATCCCGCCGCCAAACCTGGTTCGTGCGTTGAATCGAACACTGCCTGCTGCGATCCGTGTTCTTTCTGCGGAGACGATCGAGCCGGACTTTCACGCCCGGCATAGCGCGATCAGCAAAACGTACGAGTACCGTGTACTGTTCGTCGATCCATTTGCCGGCAGCATCTGCTCACCGTGGCAGGCGCGCTTTGTCTATGCAGTCGAACGGCCGCTACTCCTCGACAAACTACAGCAGGCGGCCGCGCTCGTACTCGGTACGCATGACTTTACTTCCTTCGCGGCAACAGATCCGGATCGCTCGCAGAGGGCTGCGCCTGCAAGTGAAACCGATGGCCCAGGCAATGTCAGGACGATCCACGCCTCGCACTGGTCGCTTGATCCGGACGGGCTGCTGCGTTACCGCGTCACCGGCAGCGGCTTTCTGCATCACATGGTGCGCAACCTCGTCGGCACCTTTCTTGAGGCCGGCTGGGGTGAGCGGCAGCCGGATGCAATATCGGCAATCCTCGCAGCCCGGAGCCGTTCTGCAGCCGGCCGGACAGCGCCGGCCAGAGGTCTGTTTCTCCATCATGTCGACTACGAGACACCCTTGATCGTGAAGAACTCGCCGGAGTACGGCGGCAAACTGACATAATGCCTTAGGCTGATTCTCACGAAATGCTGACCACCCTTCCCGAAACACTCTATGTACGCATCAACCGGCTCGCCGCCGACCGGCGAACCCACCAGGCCTTTCGCTGGTTCCATCTGAACGATGGGAAATTGATGGACTGGCAGCGTGAGATGGTCTCCATCCCCGCGCCGCCTTTCGGTGAGGCAGAGCGCGCCACCTGGGTAGCCGAACACTTCGAAGCACTCGGCTTGAAAGATGTGCACATCGATGGCGAGGGGAACGCAGTCGGCATTTTTCCATCTACCCATGCGCGGCCTGCTCTCGCATCCACGGACACGGATGCAGAGACAGAGCCTGTGGAATATCCAGCTGATGACCCCCTGGTTCATCACGGGCCCATCCTGCTCGTCTCTGCGCACCTGGATACTGTCTTCCCCGCCGGGACGCCCATCCTCCCAGTCGTTGAACACCGCCGGCTTACCGCCCCCGGAGCCTGCGACAATGCTGCGGGCGTGATCGGCATGCTGGCCCTGGCGGCTGCTCTCAAGGCAGCCGAGATCGATCCCGGCTGCTCCATCATTTTTGCCGGCAATGTCGGTGAAGAAGGTGAGGGCGACCTGCGTGGCACGCGCTACCTCTATGAGCAGTCTTTGTGGAGTGGACGGATTGCGGCGCACCTGGTCCTCGACGGCGCAGGCGACGAAATTGCCGTGACCGAAGCACTCGGCAGCCTGCGATTTCTCGTAACGCTCCAAGGTCCCGGCGGGCATTCATGGAGCGATGCCGACGCGCCCAATCCAATAACCGTTCTTGCCGAAGCGATCAGCAGTCTTGCCCAGCTGCAGCTCCCCACGACGCCGCGGACCACGCTGAACGTCGGCACGATCGAGGGGGGTAGCTCAGTAAACGCAGTGCCGGAGTCCGCCTCTGCGCGCTTCGACCTGCGCAGTACGGACAGTAACGAACTTGCAAGCCTCGAAACAGAGTTGCGACGGGCAGTGGAAAAAGCAGTTGACCGGTCGAACAACCGGCCCTTTCAGCAGAAGTCAAAAGCGACGCTGCAAACTTCGATTGAACGGATCGGAAACCGTCCGGCGGGCCGCCTGCCAGGCGATGCGCCACTGCTTGAAACTCTGCGCGCAGTCGATCGCCATCTCGGCTTGAAGACGCAGCTGCGGCTGGCATCGACCGACGCGAACATTCCCCTCTCGCTCGGCATTCCGGCACTTAGCCTCGGAGCCGGTGGTGATGGCGGCGGTATTCACACACGCGCAGAATGGTTCGACGCAACTAACCGTGAACTCGCCCTGAAACGCCTGCTGCTGTTGCTGCTCGTCGCTGCCCAGGATGTCGCCAACCTGACTGAAGCCCAGCTGTAGAGGCGATCCGCAGAACCTGAGCGAAACCTCACATTCAACGCCGCGACCTGAGGACCCCCTCAGATTGCAAGCCTGAAGCTTTCCTCACGTCCTCGGAGAAACCTCGCACCAGCAACCAAAGGCAGTGCAATAGACTCACTGCATGCACCGTTTTCTCGCTTCCCTGCTGCTTGCGCTCGCCGCGCCACTCACGCACGCGCAATCTCCCGACACTATCTTCTACGACGGCTACATACTCACCGGGGAGGGTCTCACTGGGCCTGTGCCACGCCACGTGACTGCGATCGCCGTGCGCGCCGGGATGGTCACAGCCATCGGCAGTGACTCGAGCATCCTGGCCACGAAGGGCCCAGGGACACAGGTCGTCGATCTTCAGGATGCGTTCGTTCTGCCCGGCCTGAACGACGCCCATACCCACCTCGCCTATGCCGGGCAACAGAAGCTGGCAATCGATCTGGACGGCACCACTTCGCTTGCGGAGATGAAGACACGCGTCGCAGCAGCTGCACAGAAGAGCCCTGCCGGCACGTGGCTGCTCGGTGGCGGCTGGGACCAGACCAAATGGACGGACAAGACCCTGCCGACCAGCAGGGACCTGGATGCCATCACCGGGGATCATCCGGCCTTCCTAGAGCGTACCGATGGCCATATCGCCGTCGCGAACTCGGCGGCTCTTCGCGCCGCCGGCATTACCCCGCAGACACCAGACCCGCAAGGTGGGAAATTCGATCATGAGGGCGATAAACCCGGTGCGCCGCTGACTGGCATCGTCCGCGATACGGCGATGGAAAAGCTGCATGCACAGATTCCGCCGCCTACGCCTGAGGTCCGCAGAGAAGCGCTGACGCTGGCACTGGCAGATGCTGCGGCGCATGGGTTGACATCACTCCAGGACAACTCTGAATGGGCAGACTTTCTGGCTTTTGAAACACTGGAGCATGACGGCAAACTGACCGCGCGCGTGAGTGAGTGGTTGGCCTTCAGCGATCCGCTGGACGTACTCAAGCAGCATCGCGCTGCCCATCCCGCGAATGATCGCATGCTGCACACTGGCATGCTCAAGGGCTTCATGGACGGGTCGCTTGGATCCCGTACCGCGGCACTCAACGCGCCCTATGCGGACGATCCCCACAACTCCGGGCTGCCCCGCTACCAGCAACCGAACCTGGACGCGATGACGATTGAGCGCATGGCGGCAGGCTTCCAGATCGGCTTCCATGCTATCGGCGATCGCGCTGTCGAGATGGCACTCGATGCCTTTGCCGCCGCCGAGGCGAAGAATTCCGGGGCCAGGGCGCTCCGTCCACGGATTGAACATTCCCAGGTACTCGCGCCGGGCGACTTCCGGCGTTATCACGAACTGGGGGTCATCGCGTCCATGCAGCCCAACCACCTGCTGACGGATATGGACTGGGCGCAGGCCCGGCTAGGGCCCAAACGCGTGCCCTACTCCTACGCATGGGACAGCTTCCTGCACCACGAGGTGCCGCTGGCATTCGGGACCGATTACCCGGTCGAGCCGATCACGCCTTTCCGCGGCATCTACGCAGCAGTCACACGCCAGAATGAGCCGGTCGCCGGCCAGCCGTCTCGCACCTATGTGCCGGCAGAACGTCTCACCATCGGTCAGGCCATCTACGCCTACACGCAGGGCTCTGCCTATGCGGAGTTCGCCGAGACTTACAAGGGCAAACTACTCCCCGGCTTTGTCGCGGATATGACCGTAGTCGACAGGAACCTGATGGCCATCCCAGCCACGGAAATTCTGAACACGCAGGTTCTGCGCACCATCGTCGGCGGCAGGACGGTGTACCTGAAACCGGCGACGGTTGCTCCCCGGAAAACGGCACCGTGAAGGCAGCACGAGCTGCGCAGACCACCAAGGCACATTTGCTCCTGCTGGCAGTCGCAGCCCTGTGGGGTTCGACGTTTGTCCTGGTCAAGGACGCGCTCCATGACGCTTCGCCGCTGGTCTTCAACCTGATCAGGATGGCGCTCGCTTTCGTCTGCCTGGCCGTGTTCTACCGCCGGCATCTGCAGCACATTACGCGCACGTCTGTGGCTGCAGGTGCCGTAGTCGGCGGCTGCCTGGCGGCTGGATACCAGTTCCAGACTGCGGGCCTCGCGCGCACGACCCCGTCAAAATCAGCTTTCATCACGGGCATGGTCGTAGTGCTGGTGCCATTGCTTTCTGCAATTCTAGGCTTCCGCAGCAAAGGCGCCAGGGCGCCACGATGGAACGCCTGGGCTGGTGCGTTTGTTGCGTTTGGCGGGATCGTTTTGCTGACCACCCCGGCGGAGGCAGGCAGGAGTTTTCTGTCCGGGATCAATGTCGGCGACATGCTGACGCTCGCCTGCGCTGTCGGCTTTGCGCTGCATTGCATTGCCCTTGCGCACACCTCGTCCCGCATTGACCTGCCGCAGCTGGCGACACTGCAGATCGGCTTTTGTGCGCTGTTCATGGTAGTGACTCTGCCGCTCGGCGGCCCGCTTTACCTGCACGTCACGACAAGACTGGTGACGGCGCTCCTGATCGCCTCGGTACTGGCGACAGCCGCGGCCTTCACCATCCAGTCCTGGGCGCAGCAGTATCTGCCGGCGACGCACACCGCGCTCATCCTCACTCTGGAACCAGTATTTGCCTGGGCGACGTCTTTTCTGGTACTGGGCGAGCGGTTGCATGCGCGCGCGGGGATTGGGGCTTTGCTGGTCCTGGCAGGAATCGCTTTGACAGAGTTGATCTCGACACCGGTCGCGGCCACCTCCCATGAAAGTGTGTGACCGGGCACAATGTTTTCGAGTGACAGAAGACGACTGGCCGCGTCTAACCTGAAAGTGTCACGTCTGCGATCGCCATGCTGGAAGGTGCAGCCTCTCAGACTGGCCTTCGGGCAGCCGCAGGGTGTTACCGATATACTGGGAAATTGGAAGTCTAAACCGCAACACTGCACCATTCAGTACGTGGCAGACAGGATGCCGATGGCAGCCGCTGCCACCCGGTCTCGATCCAAGGTAATGATCTTGCGATGGTGATTTTGCACAGTGATCTAGAAGAAACGGAATAATGAAAAAATGAGGTTAGATCCTAGAATGAATTCGCTTGTTGAACGGTTGAAGCTGCGCCGTCTTGCCCCGACCTTCGCGATTCTCGCGACCCTTTCTGCCGGCATCCTCATCGGCTCCGTCTCTGCACATGGTGTTCATGGAAGCGAAGGGCAGGTCAACAGTTCTGACGCAACGCCTCTGACGATCCCCAGTCCGGTCGACCTTTCCAACCAGTTTTCCAAGATCGCGAAGGAGGTAGGTCCGGCTGTCGTGAATATCAGCACGGAAACCCTGCCCAAGCAGACCTCTAAATCCAAAATGCGCGGCCATGGGATTATGCCGCAGCAGGGCGCGCCGGATGACGACCAGGGCGACCAGGAAGATCAGGGCGGCGGCGGTGGTGGCACAGCGCCCCAGGGTCCCGGCGGCGATCAGAATTTTCAGGACTTCTTCAACCACTTCTTCGGCGGTCCGCAGTCGGAAGGCCCTGGCGATGACGGCCAGGTGCGTGAAGCGCTCGGTTCCGGCTTCATCGTCGATCCGCGCGGCTACATCATCACCAACAACCATGTGGTCGATAAGGCTGACAAGATCTACGTCAAGCTGTCGACCGATTCCGAATCGAATACCGATCTGGGCCGTCGCGCCAAGGTCGTCGGCGTCGATCCTGCGACCGATATTGCGGTCATCAAGATTGAATCTCCAACGCCTCTTCCGACTGTGAAGATGGGCAACTCTGACAGCGCGCAGGTGGGCGACTGGGTCATAGCCATCGGCAGCCCCTTCGGTCAGAACGGCACCGTCACCGCCGGCATTGTCAGCGCCAAGAAGCGCACCATTCAGCAGGGAGTCAAAGGCCAGTTCCAGCACTTCATCCAGACGGACGCTGCCATCAATCCCGGCAACTCGGGCGGTCCGCTGTTGAACATGGCCGGCCAGGTAGTCGGCGTCAATACGGCGATCTTCACCCAGTCCGCCGGTTATGAAGGCATTGGTTTTGCCATGCCTTCCAACACGGTCATCAACACCTATAACGATCTGATCGGCCCCACGCACAAGGTCACACGCGGCTCGATCGGTATCACCTTCCAGCCCGCCATGTCGAGTGCGGTCAGCCGCGTCTACAACTTCAAATCCGGTGTAATGATCAATACTGTTACGCCGCACGGTCCGTCCGAACAGGCTGGTCTGAAGCCGAGTGACATCATCACCTCGGTCGACGGCAAGCCGGTAAAGGATGGCGATGAACTGGTCTCGATCATCTCTGAGAAGAAGCCGGGAACATCGGTCAAGCTCACCTACACGCGCAACGGCAAGACTGATACTGCGACAGTTACCATCCAGGATCGCGACAAACTGTTCGCCGGCGATGACAAAGCTGCTGCTCCTGCGGAACCGAACGCGCCGAATGCTCCCGACGCTGGTCAGACCAAACTGGGCCTGACAGTCGTAGACATTCCTCAGCAGTTCGCTTCGAAGGGAATACACGGCGTACTCGTCCAGTCGGTGAAGCCTGGCTCGTTTGCAGATGAGGTTGGTCAACAGATCAGTCTGCAGGGTGCCGTCATCAACGAGATCAACAAGATGCCGGTCAACAACAAGGCTGATTTCAACCGGATCGCTTCCGGCCTGCAGTCCGGTCAGGATGTCGTGTTCTCCATCTCGGATCCACGGCAGCCAGCGCTGGGCAGCACACTGATTGGCGGAACGCTGCCGTAGTTACACTAAAGTAATGCGTCGGAAAGCCGGTATCGTGCCCCGAACAGGGTTAGGCACCGTACCGGCCTGTTTGTTACAGTTGCGTTGTCGATGCCCAGGCAGTAAGCTTCTGAAAGCGACTTAGAAACTCAACATCCAAGGACACACCGCATGCACCTCTCCCCGGCGGGCCGAACGATGGTCCTGATTTTAAGTCTGGCGGCACTTCCGGCATTTGCCACCCGTACGCGGCACACTGCGATCACGGGCCACTCGCGCGCCAGTCTGAAGCACATGATTTCGCACCGCCTCGTGCGGTCTCACAAGGTTTTTGTCCCCAAGGGACAGCGGCAGATCGATCCGGAGCGCGCCAGCGAGATCCAGACAGCGCTGATTCGCGAGAAATATATGACGGGCACGCCCAGCGGCCAGTGGGATGCTGACACTGAGACGGCTATGCTCAAGTACCAGGCAGATCATGGCTGGCAGACAAAGCTGACACCCGATTCGCGTGCTTTGATCAGTCTTGGTCTGGGACCGGCGCAGGATCCGAAGCCTTCCGCTGCAATGCTCAGCACCCAGACTGCAAACAGTAGTTCAGGTGAAGCAGATACATTGGCTTCGGCGCACGCCATCCGCGAGTAATCTTCCGGCAGCAAAATCAGAAAAGCCCCGCTCCATGCGGGGCTTTTCCATTTTCAGTTCTCGGCATTTATCGCTCGAGTGCCATCTGGTCCGCGATTGTCTCCCGCCGTCGAATCTGCTTCATCTTCCTGCCTTTAATCAGCAACTCTGCCGCGCGGCCGCGCGCATTGTAATTGGAACTGAGCGACATTCCGTACGCGCCGGCATCAAGGATGGCCAGCAGATCGCCTGGTCTGACCTCAGCCATGATGCGATCGCGGGCGAAGAAGTCTCCCGTTTCACACACTGGTCCGACGATGTCAGCGGTCATGGCAGGAACCTCGTCCCGGCGATGCACTGGCACAATCTCGTGATGCGCCTGGTAAAGAGTGGGTCGAATCAGGTCGTTCATGCCGGCATCCGTGATGACAAAGGTCTTCTCGCCATTCTGCTTCACGTACAGGACGCGGGTGATCAGGGCGCCTGCCTGGGCAATCAGAAAACGCCCCGGTTCAAGAAGGAGTTCCACATCCAGGTCGCCGAGACCTTCCCGGATGGCTTCGGCATAGGTCTTGACAGCGTCTTCCGGATCACTGGTCGCTTCGAGCGAATATTCGATGCCGAGACCGCCACCAGCATCAAGCGAGCGTAGATGGATCCCGTCTTCAACCCGTAAGGAACGGACCAGGTTGGCCACCCGGGCGACGGCCGCGCCAAATGGTTTCGCGCTGCGGATCTGCGAGCCAATGTGCACACTGATGCCGGCAGGCTCGAGCCATCTCGCTTCAGCGGCGAAGCGATAGAGCCTGCGCGCAGAGGCTATATCGACGCCGAACTTGTGCTCGCTCAGGCCGGTCGAGATGTAGGGATGTGTCTCTGCAAAGATGTCTGGATTGACCCGCAGGGCAATGCTGGCCGCACGCTGCTGTTTCGCTGCGCGCGCGGCAATCAGTTCCAGTTCCTGCTCACTCTCCACATTGAAAAGCCGGATACCCGTCTTGAGCGCGAGATCAATCTCGGCTGACGACTTGCCTACCCCTGAAAAGACGGTGCGTTTCGCGGCTGTTTTGTCGGCGACCAGTACGCGCTCCAGTTCGCCGCCGGAAACAATGTCAAAACCGGCTCCGTGCTTCGCCAGCAATCGCAGGAGATGCACGTTCGAATTGGCCTTCACGGCATAGCAGACGAGGTGTGGAACGTCTTTGAAATGCGTGGCAAAGAGGGTAAAGCGCTCAACCACCTGGGTCGCGGAGTAGACATAGAGCGGCGTGCCATACACAGAGGCAAGTTTATCCAAAGGCAGTTCGTCGCAGGTTAGGCGGCCGCGCTTCTGCGTGTAACCGAAGGGACGCGCGGGCAGGTAGTCGATGGAGTCGAACAGGAGTTTTTTCAGATCAGGCACCGTGATTGAACTACAGTGCTTTTATCTTTTCACACATGCATCTCACACCGCATGGCACACCTGCCCGCATCCCTTCACGGCCGGCCAGGATGTCACTGCTGGTTGACATAGGTCGCAGGCGGCAGCGCGAGTGCTTCCTCCGGTACGACGAGCCAGACCAGTCCGTAGACGATCAGGCCGATGGGAAAGCCGACGATGGCCAGCAGCACCATCACGATGCGCACGACGGTCACGTCCCAGCCATAATGATTGGCCAGTCCCTGGCAGACGCCGGCGACTTTGCGCCCGGTGCGCGGCCGCACCAATGTACGGAAGACCGATCCGGAAAAAACACCGCCGCTCCTGCCCTGGTTATAGGCAGTCGCGGCCGGGGTGAGCGGACGTCCGCAGGCCGAACAAAAATTTGCTTCGTCGTCGCTTTCCTTACCGCACTGAGAACAGTAGATAGGCATGGTTCCTCCTGTAAAAACCGGTTCCTCGCATAGTAATACGGCCAGGGGAGACGGGCAGTTCCCGGACCACTGCCGTGCTCAGTGGCTCGGAAAAGGTGCCCGCAGGTATTTCTTCGCTTCGGACGCCTGCTGTGAATCGTTCCCTTCGCTCAGCACCGCCTGGTACGCAGCAGTGGCTTTGTCACGCTGCTGGAGCTGGTCGTATTCCTCACCCGCAGCCAGTTGGGCGCGGCGCTTCAGGTCCGGGCTTACAGTGGGCTGCACTACTACCTGCTCAAATGCGCTGGCAGACTCCTGCAATGCGCGCTGGCCTCGCAGAGTATCGGCCAGACCATACCATGCCAGTTCAAGATGCGCATTCGGAAAGTAGCCTGGCTTCTTCGCCTGGTCGAGTGCCGCGTGATAGTGAGCAATGGCCTGTTTCGCGTCGCCCGAGTCTTTCAAAAGATTCGCTTCTTCCAGCCAGAAGAGGAAGTTGTGAGGATACTGCGTCCTGAGACTCTGGGCGACCTGCAGAGCGTCGCCATACTTCGCTTCGCGGCGCAGGAAAAGCATGAGCGCCGTTCTCGCTTCCACACTGGTCAGGACACCGTGCTCTCCGGCCTCGCGAAGCAGTGCCAGACCCTTCTGTTTCGAACCACCGTCACCCATGATGCCTGCCATCATCTTGAAGGCAAACCCCAGCGAGCCGACCACGTACTGGTGAACGCCGACGACCAGATCGGCATCGACGTAGTTGGGGTCGATCTGCAAAATCTTGTCACTGTCATTACGAGATTGCAGCGCCAGGTGAAGCGCACCGATGAAGCTATGCTGCACCAGTCCCATGTAGATCGACTTCATACTTCGCGCCCAGCTTCGGGCGTAAAGTGCATTCACATTCTTCGAGTCTTTGCTCAGGATGCTGTCTGCCTGCCCAATCATCCTGTCGGAGAGTTGATCGATCTGCGCCGTAACCTGCCGGTTTTCTTCAACCGGATGTTTGCCGCTCAGAAAGCCATCGTGCGCATAGAGTGTCGTATCGAGCAGATCGAGCCGGTAAAGTTCACCGAACAGCACTGTGTCAAGCACATAACCCGTGGCCATCGGATCATCGGGATGTTCAGCCGCTATCTTCTGAAAGCGTTTAAGCGCTCCGGTGTAATCGAGCATGTAGAAGCGGTCATACGCCGCGCGCACAGAAGGATCGCGATTGAGCGGATCCGTGTTGATGGTTTGTGCTGCTTTGGCATGCAGGGCGGTGATACATAAGACAGCCGGCAGGATGGTGCCCCGGATGAAGCGTCTGCACGCGTTGTCCACAGAATTCACAGCCGCTATCCCTGCACGAGGCTTGCAGCGGATTGCGGATGGCCTTGCAGTCTGCATGTACTCCTGGACGTTCGACCCCATGTTCATGTTCCTGTTGTGATGCAGCCCAGTTTAACTAATCCGACAATCCGCACGATCGGGTACTTCGGAGACCAGTTCGCTGTTGACGTTGTCTTCCGCATTTGAAAAGGTGTCTACAGAGGCCACTCGTCGCAGGCAAGTCCCTGTGGCCCGACCCGGGGTGTCATGCAAGGAATGACTCGGCAGGAAATTCTGTATCTCCTCCTATCGCAGGCGAAGGCCAATGGCTTCCAATTCCGAAGATGGTACTGCAGTTACCTGGAACCAACCTGGCTTGATTTTGAACGGGCACTTTCCAATGTCGCTACCGGAAGAAAATACTACACGCTCCTGTTTTCGCATGACTTTGCCCGCTGTTTCTGGAAGCCCGGCGCCCAGATCAGCTTTATCGTTCCGACCGCTTCCTACACGCGCAGAAACAAGCAGGGTGAGCTGATCACCGTCACCAGGAAAGCCTTTACCCGCCGCACCCTGAAGGAAGATTCATGGCGCTATCACCTGCGTGAGATGGTGGCAGCTGATGAGCCGCTGCGCTATATCCGACGCTTCATTGTCAGGAAGGAAGACCTCGAGCTCTACCGCACAGCGCATCCATCCATCATCGATCGTTCTTTCAGCGAAGATGGTGAGCTTCCGCTTCCTTCGGCGTAGGGCGTCGCCATTACTGATCTCCTCTCTTCAGCGTTGATCAAAAAAATGGTTCATCGGACCCTTCCCCGAACCAATGGGATAAGCATGGCGCAAAGCGCCGGTCACGTAAGCCTTGGCGCCTGCAACGGCTTCTTCCGGTGTAAGACCGCGTACCATCAGGCACATCAACGCACTTGAAAAAGCACATCCCGTGCCATGCGTGGAGGAAGTGTCGACCCAAGCGCCGCGCAGCCATACGCCTGGCTGTTCTGGATCTTGCGGGACTTCAAGACTATCGAGAAAAAAATCGTCGGGTTGATGCAGATGGCCCCCGGTGACAACTACCCGCAGATGGATGTTGTCGGCGCGCGCGGCGAGTTGCTGTAAACGGTCGGCCTGTGCGGGGATACATTCCTTTTCGGCTACTGGCTCATCAAGCAGCGCTGCCAGTTCGTTGACATTCGGCGTAATCCACCCGATCTGTCCCAGCAGCTGTTCACGAATGATGCGTACACCCTCGTCATCAAGCAGGGACGAGCCCGAGCTTGATCGTAGTACGGGGTCAAGGACGATCATGGCCTGGGAGGCACCGGCGGTTGAGAGGAAGCGGCTGACTGCGCCAGCCACTGCCGCGTTAGCAAGCATGCCGATTTTGATACCCGCCGGCGGCGTATCTTCAGCCAGACACTGGAGTGTCTCTGTCACCAGTCCTGCGTCGAGCGGTACGGTACGGCGTACGCCGCGAGTCGATTGGACGGTCAGGGCAGTGGGGCAGCAGATGCCGTAGAGCCGGTGCGCTGCAAAGGTCTTCAGGTCGGCTGTCATCCCGGCGCCGCTTGAAGGGTCGAGCCCCGCAATAGTCAGGACGACTTCAGGCGATGGATGTACAGCGCGGCTTGCTTGAGATTCGATCACGGTGCTGCCATCCTCACTTCTTTTGAGACTACCGCGAGAGCTACTGCACGATTTATTTCACCGGGGTTACAAGCAGCAGTTGTGTAATTTTGAAATTCGCATATTTGGCAGTCTATTAGTTGCAACACTTTAGGCGATTTACGACAGATGGTAAATATTTCACTGTTACAGATGCCCGATCTGCAAACTTCCGTAACATGGGGTTTTTCTTTGACTTACGCATCAAAACTTTCGTAAACTCACGATCGGAGATACATGTACCCTATCGCGAAACATACGAATCGTTATCTACGAATTCCTGCCGCCGCAGGCG
This sequence comes from Acidobacteriaceae bacterium, assembly GCA_963692885.1. Taxonomy (GTDB): domain Bacteria; phylum Acidobacteriota; class Terriglobia; order Terriglobales; family Acidobacteriaceae. Next base: position 1,780,760 of record OY843586.1, on the reverse strand, counting down.
CAGTACTGGCGCTTGCCTTCATGGTGCACGGCCGAACGATCCACCAGCAGGATGCGCGTCCGGCTACTGCGTCGCCTGCACCAGAGTTGATCGCGACTGCTAAACCCCGCCTGCATTGGTACCAGTTCGGGCGCGCGTCCTGGTATGGTCACGCTCTACAGGGCATGCAGACTGCCAGCGGCGAGTCTTATGACATGAATGGCATGACCTGCGCGCATCGCAGTCTGCCGCTGGGTGCACTGGTCCGCGTGACCAATCTGCATAATCATAAATCGATCGTGGTGCGCGTGAATGATCGCGGCCCGGTTCCGGAAACACGTGTCGTCGATCTGTCGTACGCTGCTGCGCACCTGCTGGGCTTCACTACGCGCGGCACTGCACCAGTACGCATCGACGTCATCTCGATGAAACCGAGCAAGGCCGAGGTAGCCAAGCTCACCTATCCAGAACTTCCCTACCAGGGTCAGGGCCAGTAGCCCGAGCGGCCTGGTTCGCTCTGCATCAGGGATCATGCAGAGCGGCTGCCCTGCTGACCGAACGTCACGATACACTCGGCACATGACGCTCTCCGGCATACCTTCCGATAAGTCTCCAATGACAACACAAAGCTCGCCAGCCAGGATCGCTGCTGCAGCGAAGCTGGTCGTGGCTCTCGACTTTCCCGGGGCTGGCGAGGCTCTGGCGTTTGTCGATCGACTGGATAATTCTGTCCGCTGGTTCAAGGTCGGTCTTGAGCTGTACCTGAGTGCCGGGAACACGATTGTCGAGACACTGATCAGGCGCGACTTTTCGGTCTTTCTTGACCTGAAGCTCCACGATATTCCCAATACGGTCGCCGGGGCTGTTCGGAGTGCTGCTCAGACCGGGGCTTCCCTGCTCACCATCCATGCAGCAGGCGGGGCACCCATGGTCGAAGCAGCGGCAAATGCCGCGGCGGGCATTGAAGGGGCGCCTAAGATACTGGCCGTTACAGTCCTGACCAGCATCGATCAGCAGCAGCTCAACGCCATCGGCGTGCCCGCCACGCCCACTGAACAGGTCGAGAGACTGGCCCGGCTAGCAATAAGCGCTGGTGCGGACGGACTGGTCTGCTCGCCGGAAGAAGCGCGCCACCTGCGGGATTTACTTGGAGCCACTCCACTCCTGGTGACACCCGGCATCCGTCCCACTGGAGCGGAATTGGGCGATCAGAAACGGATAGCTACACCGGAGGCTGCCCTGCAGAGTGGCGCGAACTACCTGGTGGTCGGACGTCCGATCACGCAGGCGCATGATCCCAGGCTCGCAGCAGAAAATATCCTGCAGAGCATGGCGACTGTCTCTCAGTAGAAGTTCGTCACGACGCACAGAAGCCCGGCCATGTCGCCGGGCTTCTGTATTTGCGGAGTACTAGAGCTTCTCGAAAAACTCGCATGCGGAGCAGGAGATATACACTCCGCCGGGTACGCCGCGTTCGCGATCTTTTACGCGCTTGACGATGCGGGTTGGCTTGCTGCACTTGGGACAGTCGGTGCTTTTCGACGTGTCCATTACTTTCTTGCGGTCACCGGTCTTGGCAATCTTGGCCATGGACGAACTTTCTCCTCTTCCTTCACAGGGGCTTGGGCGCACAACAAAGTTGCGCTCCAAAGCTGAAACGCGGCCAGGCTCCTGTTGCAGAAATCGTTCGATTACGATGCAGAAAGGTAGGTACAGGCCCGCTTCTTGGATTCTACAACAACCAGAGAATCCGGGCGCCCCATGGCTCGGGCTTCGAGACATGGGTGGAGAAGCGTTTCGAATCCTACGGCATAACCTGCTGTCCCGGTGGGCTGGGCAGCGGACTGGGCTTCACGGGATCAGTCGGATTGTGTACCGGCTGCATGGGTCCGGCAGGCGCAGCTTCACCAGGCATTCGGAGCGTGGGGGCAGCCGTGGATGGCCGCTCTCCGTTCGCGGACGCGACCGTATCGCCCCCGATCGAGCGGATGGGCCGCGGGGTCAGATAGCCGTCTGTCTCGTCCTGGCTGCGGATCGTGGGCGTGCGTCCGACAGACGCTGTTTCGATCCGGATCACCCGGTCGCCACTGAACCGGACAAACTCGACCGGCTTCGGCGCAGAGCCATAGATCCATTCTTCGTAAGGCATCTGGCCATCTTTCTCGCGGACCTTCTGCTCCGGAGCGCCGATCGCGTAAATGATCATCTTGCGATTCATGCCAACCAGAGCCTGGTGGCTGAGGATGGCCTGCTTGAGTTTCGGCGGCAGTGTATCGGTGTAGGCCTCGATCGGACTCTTGGTCTTGAAATCGATGACCGGCTGGATCAGGCCGCGAAGGTCGTCGGCTGACATATCAGGCACATATTTGTCGAAGACGAGGGTCAGGCGCGAACCGGTCGGTTCGAGAGGATCATCCTGCACAACCGGGTTGGTATAGCCGCCGCCAGCGCCGATCGACACGTGCCGGAGATACTTGTGTTTACGCTCGGGTCCGCCATTCAGGTCAAAGACGATCTCTTTCGGCTTAATACGGATGTCCGTGATGGCAACGCGCTCCCCCGGCTTCGCAGAGGTTCCCTTGCGGACCAGCCCATCGTAATAGTCACCATTACCATACTTCAGGTCGCCATTGGCATGCAGCATCAGGCCCGGTGTGCCAAGGGGCAGAGGGCGCTTGGCGAAGCCCTGCTCAGCGGCAAATGCAGTGATCAGTCCCTGGCGCGAAGCAGCCGTGAGGGGCTTGTCTTCAATGTAGACGCTGGTAGGTTTGAAGTCCGGTATCCCCTGCGGCTTCTCACGTCCGACAACAAAGACCTGCGCATGTGCCGCAGAGTTGAGACAAACGGGAGCAAGCACGGAGAAAACGAGGCCGAGGAGCACCGCACTCAACTTCGGAATGCTGCGTCTCGTTGCGGAATATGTATGCCCATGCATGGTAACCTCCGGGGGAAAGGGGGCTGATGAGCACATATTGGCCCTTTTCGGACGCATACGCAAGTTAAGTTTTGCCCGGATCCCGCCCGCTTTCGGGAAGTGAAAAGAAAGCAATGAAAGCTGCTGCTGCAGGCCTGTCCAGCAACGGCCGCGCGCGTTACTCGTGTTCCCGCGGCGCTTGATCTGGCGGGAATGCGCTGGCGGCTGGAGCAGCAGGGGCAGCCGAACCAACCCCGCCAATCTGGACCAGCCTGGGTGTGGCAGGCTCAATGACCGGCCCCATGCCTTCTCCATGTTGACGCTTGCTGATCGCATCGATGTCGACTGGAATGCCCGCAGCGACGATCTCCGGTGTCGCGTAACGGTAGGCATAGTCGCGCGTGAGTCTCAGAAGTACAAAGATGGCGACAATGAATACCAGCACGGTGAAGCCTGCGGCATCAGGGCCATAATCGCCGCCTGTAAACCATTCACTGCCGCGCGTCGAACTCTGCACCACAGGGGTATAGCGGAATACGCCGCCGATCGGCAGTCCGAAGAGCAGCGAGGTAGCAGCATACCAGCCGAAGCGCAACCCCCACGGCAGCCAGAGCGCTCGCGTTCGTAGGTAGCCGACGGAGAGCAGCCAGCTGAAGAAGAACGCAACCCAGGTACTCGCACGGGGTGCGAAGGGATCGCCGACCTGCAGCCCCGCCGCCAGAAGAGCGACCGCCAGCGTCGCACCCGTCGGACCAAACGCATCCATAAACCTTTGCAGGGCGTAGCCGCGAAACATCAGTTCTTCGCCAAGCGACATCGCCAGCAAGACGATGACGTCAAGGAGCAGCAGAAACCATTGCCGAGGCGCACCCCACAGCGTGGCGAACAGGCTGCCGCCCAGTACGACCGGCAGAATCGCAATGACCAGCGCGCCCCAGCCCGTCGCAAGTCCGAGGCCGAATTCACGCTGCCAACCCGGCCGCTGCTTGAGCCCGAGTGCGTAGAAAGGCCTGCCCTGGTTCTGCTTGGCCTGGGCCTGGCCAGCCTGGTTCTGCGTGGTTTGGAGACGGCCCGGAGCCACTTGAAAGACGTAGTTGAACACGCCGTAGCCAAGCAGCAGCAGGAAGAGCAGCATCAGGCGACCGACCACGTCTACCCAGTCTGCCGAACTGAGCCCGGCGGCTGAATGCATGGCGACTGCATAGGCCAGGTAGTAGTAGGCAACACCGATCGCACCGAAGCAGAAAGCACGAATTCGCTGAACGACGGAAAGGGTCGTCATCGGGACAGGGGCCGGTGCAGGCTGGTGGCGGCTGGATTGAGCATCAGGTGGTGTAGAACTGCGCGATATTGCGGAACTTCCTGTAGCGCTCGGCGACCAGTGTGTCTGCGGATTTGCCGCTCAGTTCTTGCAGATGCGTGGTCAGGACTTCATCGAGCAGCGCAGTAGCCGCGATGGCGTCATTCTGCGCGCCGCCCTCCGGCTCAGAGACCACACCATCCAGGCAGCCAAGCCGCTCTACATCAAAAGCCGTGGCCTTCAAGGACTCCGCAGCCTGGGCGCGCTTGCCGGCATCTCTCCACATGATGGAGGCACAGGCCTCGGGCGAGATGACAGAGTAAATCGCATTTTCGAGCATCAGTACCCGGTCTGCCACGGCCAGGGCAAGCGCACCGCCTGAACCGCCTTCGCCCGTGATGGTGGCGATGATCGGCACGCGCAAACGCGCCATCTCCCGCAGGTTGCGGGCAATGGCTTCAGCCTGGCCGCGCTCTTCTGCACCCAGGCCGGGGTTTGCGCCCATCAGGTCAATAAACGTCAGCACCGGCCGCTTGAATTTCTCGGCCATCTTCATCGCCCGCAGTGCTTTTCGATAGCCCTCAGGATTTGGCATACCGAAATTCCGCCGCACCTTGTCCTTGGTGGATCGACCCTTCTGGTTGCCGATCACCAGTACCTGCTGATCGTGAAACTTCGCCATGGCGCAGAACATCGCAGGGTCATCGCCGAAGGAGCGGTCGCCATGCACCTCGCTGAGTTCGGTAAAGAGTGTTTCGATAAAGTTCATCGGATCCGGCCGCTGCGGATGCCGCGCCAGTTGCGTACGCACCCAGGCCGGCGGCGGAACTGCCGAAGCGGTTGCGGGAACGGGGCTTGTCGCCAGTTGCGGAGCATGTTCCCTGCTCTCTTGAGTGCCGGCTCGATACTGTTCCTCTAGCTTCGTTGCCTGTTCTGTCATTCGATCCCTGAACTTTGTGTCAGCCGGGCGGCGACGTGATCGCCACCTCTGCTTCTTTGCTCGAAGATCGAGCGTTCTATCGATTGTATGGAAGCGGCGTAAGGAGGACAACTTCGCTCAGCAATCACTTTACTCCGGCACCATCGCTTCGAGATTTCAACCTGGCAAACTGGACCAGAAGTACCAGCGCGGCAGTAAATGAGACAAGAGCGCAGATGACCTTGATTGATCGGATAGCCGTTACCGCGCGGGGCAGCAGGTAGAGCAACTGGGTCAGGAAAAGCAACGCGCTGTAGAAGCAGACGAGGACGCGCTCCCAGGTCCGCACCGAGACAGCGACGCCGACGATGAGCGCAGCGAAAACAATCTCCAGCAGGATGTTGATGCCCATGACTACATTCGACGAACCCCCGGGTAGCTGCATGAGCAGGAACGATCCGCGTGGCGGCAGGGGATGGACCAGAGCCTTGATGGTCGCGTAACAGGCAAATGCCGTCAGGCCGACGGCGATCAGGCCGGCGGGCAGATTATCAACGAACCTGGGCCGGCGAGCTTCTGTCATCGATGACCTCTGCAGGCTGGGTGAGAGTGACTGGCAGGCGATCCAGCGTCAGGCGGCCTCAACCGGACGCGCCTCCGGCATCGGGTCGGTCGGAATGAACTTCCTGCGCATCCAGTCACGAATCACATTCTTAAAATGGTTAGTCGGTGTTGCGAGAGAGATCCCGAGGATGACTAAGGCGAACAGTATCGCCAGCTTCTGCACCGCGCTGCCATGGTTATACGGTATGAGAGCTGCGATCAACACCATGGCCGGGAAATGAAACAGGTAAAGCGCGAAGGTGCCTTCTGACATGAAGCGTAAATACTTCACCAGCTTTGAGCGACTGTTGAGCGGGAAACGGTCAGTCCAGAGCAGCAACCAGAGCAGGAGGAAGGCAAACGGAAAGCCGGTGCGGTAGTACCAGGTGAGCCAGCCAAGATCGAGCGGTTTATGGTGCAGATGCCAGAAGAGCAGCGTTTCATAACTCTTCAGGTAGTAAATAAAAGCCACCATCTGGTTCCAGCCAATGGTCACAGTGATTGCGATTGCAGCAAAGACCAGGTTCAGCCGGAGGAAGTTCACGCCAGGTCGTCGCAGATGCTGATACAGTTCGTGGACGACGCAGCCAAAGCACCATAGCGGCACCAGCATTAACATATGCGGTCCCATCAGCGCCGCCATGAAAAGCATCCAGAAGATCTGTTTTATACCTGCCAGATAGAAGAAAACACCGTAGAGCACGTAGTAGAGGCACTCATAGGAGAGCGTCCAAAAAGGGCCATTCGAAAATAAAGTGATGTCGTGCGACCATATCTGGGAAACGAAGGCCAGGTTCGCACCGATGCGCCACAACGGATTGCTGACGGCATTGCCCCAGTTGCTGTCATAGTAGACCGCGTTGAAGTGGTGAGAGATCAGGTCGGCAACAATCGTGAACAAGATTGCGGGAAGCACGACCGAATAGATGCGGGATGATCGATCGACCCAGTATTCACTGATGCTCGTGTACTTGATCCGTGTCACGTAGCGGATTACGAAACCCGACAGGATAAAAAAGACGGCAACTGCTCCCAGCCCCAGGCCATTCACCAGGTCCGGCCAGCCAGTCGAAAAAAATGACTGCGCCAGGTGAACGATCACGATGGCAATCGCCGAGCCGAAGCGAATGACGTCCAGCGAAAGCGAGCTCGCTGTAGGAAGCTTTTGCGTTGTCGCCATGCCCGAATTGTACTTAAGAGTGGACGCAAGGTCACTCACCGGAAGGTGCGCGACCCGCGTTCGTCAATAGTGTTTAATCGATGGCCTGCACTGCCCCGCGGCCGAGCAGCAGTTCCGCACGCTCGATGAAGACGCGGTCGGCCGCAACCGACAGACCCTCTGGTTCAAGCATCACAGCGAATTCGCCACGTTGCTCCAGGTTGATCATCACCTTGCCCGGACCTGGCGCGGCATCGATCATGCCACGCAGCGAGATGAGTGTTTCATTGGTCGAGCGGTCGAGCGTCACCTTGATGCGCACGTTGCCGGGCAGCTTGACCTTGACGTCTTCAAGCGGCGTGATGGACGACACGCAAAGTTTGTTCGCTGCATCTTCTTCAGCGCGCAGCTGGCCTTTCACCACGACGGGTACTTCGATCTTGAGCGACTCCGCGAGCTTGGCAAAATCTTTTGGGAAACAGATGAGATCGATCTTTCCGACGGTGTCTTCCAGCGAAGCCTGTGCGTACATCTCACCGGACCGTTTGGATTTCGCAACCTTCAGGTTCACGATGACACCGGCTATCGATACATCATTCTCCGGCTGCGACTGTCCACGCCGCGTAGGCGGCGGCGAGGGCTTCATCTCCAGAGCAGTCGCAGTGTCGAGGGCGCGAATGTTCTTGATCTTGTCGGCGTACTTGTCCAGGGGGTGGCCTGAAACAAAGAAGCCGAGGACTTCTTTTTCCGACTGCAGTCTCTGATGCTCATCCCAGTCCGGAACATTCGGCAACGCGTCCTGGTGGTCAGCATCATGCCCGTTGGCATTCGCAGGCGCATCGTCAAAGATGTTGCCGAGCATGGCGAAAAGTCCATGCTGACCGGCGGCGTGATCGCGCTGCGCTTTCTGAGCACTGTCCATCGCCTTATCGACGCCGGCGATCAGAGCCGCACGGCGGCCTGCATTCCCCGCGAACATCGAATCGAAGGCGCCGCTCTTGATGAGCGACTCGACGACGCGCTTATTGAGCAGGCGGAGGTCAACTTTTTCGCAGAACTCATTCAAGGACTGGAAGCCGCGCTGCTTCTCTTCCTGCAGCGTCGTGCGCGCAGCCAGGATGGAATCAATCGCATTGCGGCCAACGTTCTTGATGGCTGCGAGACCGAAGCGAATAGAGCCGGTGAGCGGCGTGAAATCTGCACCGGAGAGCTGGATATCCGGCGGCAAAACCTGTATCTCGAGCTCGCGGCACTCCTTGATGTACTTGACGACATTTTCCGGCTTCGAGATTTCCGATGTCAGCAGCGCGGCCATAAACTCGACCGGATAATGCGTCTTGAGATAGGCCGTGTGATACGCGAGCAGTGCATAAGCAGCCGAGTGTGACTTGTTGAAACCGTAGCCGGCGAACTGCTCCATCAGGTCGAAGATGCGGACGATCTTGTCCTTCGGATGTTTGCGGCCATCCTGCCCGCTGGTTGCACCAGTGACGAAACGCTCGCGCTGCTTCGCCATCTCCTTTTCGTCTTTCTTACCCATGGCGCGGCGCAGCAGATCGGCTTCGCCAAGCGAATAGCCGGCGAGCACGTTGGCGATCTGCATCACCTGCTCCTGGTAGACGATGACGCCCAGTGTCTCCTTGAGAAGCCGCTCAAGTTCGGGCAGTTCGTACTCGACTTTGCGCCGGCCCCACTTGCGTTCGATGAAGTCATCAATCATACCGCCCTGGATCGGACCGGGCCGGTAGAGTGCGTTCAAGGCAGTCAGATCTTCAACGCAGGTCGGCTTGTAGCGACGCAGTACATCGCGCATGCCACCCGATTCGAACTGGAAAACTCCCGACGTCAGTGCACGATGAAAGATCTCTTCGTACGTCTTCTGATCGTCGAGCGGAATGGTCTCCATATCGAGCTTGATATCGAGATTCTTCTTGATGAGCTTCAGGCAATCATCGATGACGGTGAGCGTGGTGAGCCCAAGAAAATCCATCTTGAGCAGACCCATTTTTTCAACTGCCTTCATGTCATAGGCAGTCACGATTTCTTCATTCTTCGAGCGCACCAGCGGGACAAGTTCAGTCAGCGGCTGCGGCGCAATCACGACACCGGCAGCATGCACGCCGGCTCCACGGACGAGCCCTTCGAGACGCTTTGCCGTGTCGATGAGCGAACGCACGCTTGGCTCGTTTTCATACGCGGTCTGCAGCTGCAGCGATTCAGCCAGAGCCTTCTCAATGGTGATGCCGATCGTCGGCGGGATCAGTTTCGCGATGCGGTCGACCTCACCATAAGGCATGTCGAGCGCGCGTCCAACGTCTTTGATCGCGGCCTTGGCGGCCATGGTGTTGAAGGTGATGATCTGCGCAACCTGCTCGCGGCCATACTTGCGCTGTACGTATTCGATGACTTCGCCGCGACGGTTCATGCAGAAATCGATATCGATATCCGGCATCGAGATACGTTCCGGATTCAGGAATCGCTCGAAGAGCAGTTCATTCTGCAGCGGATCGATATTCGTGATCTCCATCACATAAGCGACCAGCGATCCGGCGGCCGATCCACGGCCTGGACCCACTGGAATGTCGTGCTCGCGCGCATACTTGATGAAGTCCCAGACAATAAGAAAGTAGCCGGGGAACTTCATCGCCTTGATGCATTCGATTTCGCGCTCGAGCCGCTCCTGGTAATCCGTCAGCGTCTTGCGCAACTGGCCGCGATCCTGCAGATGCTTCACGGCTGTTTCCATGCGCTTGCGATAGCCGGCGCGGCATACTTCTTCAAAGTAGCTGTCGATGGTGTGACCGGGCGGCACGGCGAACTCGGGAAACGGATTTGAGACTTTGTTCAGCTTGAGCGTGCAGCGTTCGGCGAACTGCATGGTGCGACTGACGACTTCAGGATGATCGGGGAAGAGCCGCTCCATTTCATCAGCGGACTTCACATAAAACTGGTCCGTATCGAACTTGAAGCGCTTGTCATTGTGGATGGAGTCAGCAGTCTGCACACAGAGCAATACTTCATGCGCGTGGTGATCGTCTTCGCATAAATAATGGCTGTCGTTCGTAGCGACGAGCGGGATGCCGAGTTCCCTTTCCATCTTGAAAAGGTCAGCATGAATTTTTTTCTCAAGCGCGAGACCCTGGTCCTGGATCTCGAGGAAGAAATTGCCTTTGCCAAAAATGTCCTGGTACTGCCCGGCCGTCCGTTTTGCTGCGTCGTAGTTGTCTTTCATCAGGTGCTGTGACAACTCGCCAGCCAGGCAGCCGGAAAAACCGATCAAGCCATTGGCATGCTTCGCAAGAAAATTCTTGCTGATGCGCGGCTTGCGATAGAAGCCGTGCAGCGCCGCCTCGGACGTGATGCGGACCAGGTTGCGATAGCCCTCTTCGTTCTCGGCCAGCACCAGCAGGTGGTTGTACTGATCGCCGCTCGGGTCTGCGCGGTGATCGTCTTTCTGACAGATATAAAGTTCGCAGCCGAGGATGGGCTTGATGCCCTTCGACTTTGCCGCATCAAAAAAGTGCACTGCGCCGTAGATGTTGCCGTGATCCGTGATGGCAACGGCCTTCTGACCGATGCTGTCGACGTGAGCGACCAGTTTATCGACGTCGCAGGCGCCATCCAAAAGCGAGTAATCAGTATGCAGGTGAAGGTGTGTGAACTCTGCCATGGGAATAGCTCTATTCTAGGCCGTCTGCTCATCCATGCGCGGGCGAAGCGAAGGCGCAATGCTGTGTGACACGCCGCCAGTCTGAGGAAAACCAGGCACAAATTAAAAGGAAAGCGCGTCTCACCTCTTTCACCAGTCGTCCACATGTCATCCAACACTGCTGCTTCTATCCAAAAACATCTTCAAGGATCATGGTGAAGTCTTTCGTTGTCACACTGCTGGCTGCTGCGCTGCTCATGCTGTCGCCGGCTTCTCTTTCCACGCACGCCCAGTCGTCGAGTGCATCGGCGTCGTCAACACTGGTCGTGCACGTGAATGGCATCCATAACAGCAAGGGAGTGATTCGGCTGCTGGTTTTCAATGGGCAGGACGGCTGGCCGGACATCCGTGACAAATCATTTCGTCATGCAAGTCTGCCTGCAAACGGCAGGGCGGTGACGTTTACCATCCCGAATGTACCGGCTGGCAGCTACGCCATCTCGGTGCTGCATGATGAGAATGAGAATCACAAGCTCGATCGCGATTTCTTTGGACGTCCGCGGGAAGGTATCGGCTTCGGCAACAACCCGAAGATCGGTTTCACCAAGCCGGGCCTGAAAGAATCGAGCGTTCAGGTTGCCGGCGGCACGACCGAAACAACAGTGAACCTGCGCTATCCCTGATTCGGCCCATCAGCCAGGATGGGCAGCGCAAGCAGCTTGGCCGTCAGCACGGACAGCCTTTGGACCTGTTCGCCAAGTTCCTGGGCAAGCGCCTGGAAATCAGCCGGGTAGCGATCTTCGCTCGCTAGGTAGAGAAGGTTCGTCAGGCTTTGCAGAGGGTTGTTGATCTCGTGTGCGAGATCATTGGCCATCGCTGCCGCCGCTGCCAGCTTCGCCTGTTCCATTGAAAGCTTGCGCTGCTGCTGCTGCCGGACACCCATCGCGGCAAAGTTCGCCAGCACCTGCATCATCTGGAGGTCTTCCCGGTCGAATGCTTCATCCCGTGAGTGCGCCATGATCCAGATGGTGCCACGCGTCGATTCCACCTGCCATGGCAGGAGGATGCCGTCGGTCACGGTCGGCGCCTCGACGCCCATGATCTCGAAGAATCGCTGCCTGACGCGAAAAAGCTGTGGTCCGCCTCGCTCCAGGCAGATGCCGCAGGCACTTGGCGAACGCGGCAGAAAGGCATCCAGATAGCCGGCGTACTGCCCGGCGGTCGCGACCCACTGATAATAGGCGGCATCATCGCCGCCCAGTTCCATACTGATGCCCGCGCTGTCTGCGCCGCAAAGATCCACTGCGGCGTTCACGAGTTCCTGCAGGATGGATTCGGGATTTTCGACAAAAGCTCGCGCAAGCCGGTTCATCCCTTCCATCTGCTGCGAGATGTCGCGCGTATGCAGGCGGCGTTCAGCAAAGGCTGGTTCCGACTCAAGGGTAATGACCTCGAGGCCGGAATCTTCGAGGCTCTGGGTTTCAATAACCTCGTTCAAGAACGACTCACCTCGTTTAATGACTACAACCAATTATCGAGCCTGATGCTAGACCCTACTTTACTCCTCCATGCCTATCTGCCTGATAGGTGACAGGATACGACAACACGAGACCTCAGAGCACGGATTGACGCCGTGACTGGCCCCCTCATCCTTCTGCAGGACGGCCCTTGAAGTCAATGAATCGCTCGTGCCGCCATGGACCGCCCAGGTACTCCCATAAATCAAGGCCAAGAGCCTGCACTGTCCAGGGACTGAACTGCATCTGCAAAGTCTTGAGCAACGTCCTGGCCTGGTCGCCTGTCACCTTGTTCTGGATAACGATATGGGGGCTGAAGCGCTGCCTGTCCTGCGGAATCAGGTATTCCGCCAGGGACGAGGCCAGTTGGTGGTGAACCTCCATCACGCTCGGAGATGCCAGGGTGTAGGCGACGCCACGGCCGAGTGAACGCAGTCCGGTAACGTTCATCGAAAAGACTGCCTGCGCATCGGCTACAGCTTCTACAGACGCGACCACATCGCGTGTTTCCGGAAGCTGGTGGAACAGGGTGAGGTGTGCAGCAATCTGGTTGCGCTCCGGGGGGAAATGTTGCTGACGCATTTTCTCGAAGAAGGCCTGGGATTTTTCGTCGAGGCGCAGTGTTAAAACGAAACTCATCGCGTCTTAGTTTATCGGCTGGTCTGGCCGGCCTTGAACTCTGTCCATTCACCTGATTTCATATCGCGCAGGATGGACTTCTCCCACGCATATTGCGGGTGCGCTGCGAGGAATGGTTTGGCGAGAAAGTCTTCGCCGCATGGATGCCCGGCATGCACCAGAATGGTCATCTTTTCCGCCATGTCGGCTGTCGTGACCTTGCCCTGCACGGCACCTCCAGGATCGAATGGCGCCCAGTCCCACTGCGGCACACCCTTCTCTGCCACATCAACGTGGCCGCAGAGACTGCGCGCGTCCGCTGTCACTTTGCCAGTGTAACTATCCTTGTGGTCAGCCAGATATTGCTCGGCTTTGGCCGCATCGATGCCGCCCTTGTCCTGTTTCATCAGTTCTTCCCAGCGCACTTTACGGGCATTCGGCGAACTCGACATGTCCTTCACATCAAAGGCAGGTGTCTCTTCTTTGATCAGTTTGGGGTCACGCGGGAAGTTCGAACTGACGAAGTAGCCGTCCTTGCTGCGCCACAATGGCGTGTTCTTCAGGCCGAGTTCAAGGTAGCCGATCTCGCCCGTATTGCGATCCCCGATGAGCCAGTCATTCGCGTATCCGCCATTGTTTCCTTCTTTGATAATGCTGACGTAGTCGTCGATGGAGCTGGCGTACTGCAGTGCCTTGCGCGAGCGGTCGAACTCTGCCTTGCCGTCCGAATCCCAGCCTTCGAACTGGGTGATCGTTGTCTCGGAGCTCATGATCCCGGCGCTGTTGATGCCAAAGTCATCGCCACTGGTGATCAGGCCCGGCATGCCGTCCATCAGGATGCGATTACCGTGCTTCGGCTGAATATCGAAAGCAACCGTCCAGCGGGAACCTTCAGCATAGGACGACCAGTTATTATGCGCGATGACGATCTTTCCATCCTTCGTATAGCTGCCAGTCGCGATGAAGGCACTACAGTTCCCGGGGGCCGCGACCTTCGCCGGCTTCGCTGCGTGCGTCTTCTTATCGAGCAACGGTACGTAGTATTCAGAGAGTTCGATCGACCCGTTGATCGCGACTATGTCCCAGACATCGAGCTTGATCCCGCGATCTTTGACGCCGTCGGCTATGCCCTGCAATTCATGCTGGTACTCAAGATCTAGATGCGGCCAGAGGATTGTCTTGCCGGCCTCGCGATAGAAGTTCCAGTCCCGGCCAGTGCTGTGCGCGTCTTCAAGCTTCAGTACGTGATAGACGTCGAAGATTTCCCTGGCGAGCAGGTAGCCATGCTGATAGCCGATCTGGTCAGGCGTGCCCTCCAGGTGCACGAACGACCAGCCGTTCTTGTCGAAACGGTAGCTGCCGGAGAGCAGGAGTGAATGCATCACCGTGTCACGCGCCGACGGCTCAGGCGACGCAGCAGGCGCTGAGGCGAACAGACAGACTGCCGCGAAACCTGCCAGGAAAATTCTCGAGACACGGTACATCAAAGCTCCCATTGCGCGGCACTCCTGAAAAGCAAAAAGGTGACTGCAGGTTGCAGTCACCTTATCACTTCTCCCCGCGCCCTCTGTTCTGTTTCGAACCAAAGGGCGCGAGGCTTAACGCTTCTTCTTTGCCGGAATGCTTTTCTTCGCGGCAGCCTTGGCCGGCACCGCTTTCTTTGTAGGAGCCTTCAGGGCGACCTTGGCCGGAAGTTTTGCTGCAGCCTTCTTAGGCGGCGTCTTCTTGCCGGCTGCCTCTTTCGACGTCTTGGCTGCCGGCTTCTTCACTGGCGGCGGAGCGACTGTTTTCTTAGCGGCGGAGCAGACTTTGACTTGACTGCTGTCTTGGCAGGACTCCCGTGCGAAGCATTTTTATCCGGGTGAGAGGAATGCTTGTCGGCGCCGGCCTTCACCGGCTTCGCCTGCTGTTTTTCTTCGATCCTGGATGCAGACCCGGAAGGAGATGCGGACCCGGCAGCAGATTTCGCTGGCGGAGCAGCAACCGGAGCGGGCTCGGCTGGAGCAGCGACCTTTTCTGCTTTCTTGGCCGCGACTTTTGCGGGCTTCTTGACCTTTACTGGTGCGGGCGCATCGTCATCGGAGTCTTCGTCACCATTTGCATCAGTCTCGGCCTCGTCACCACTCTTCGCAGCAGACTTCTTGTCGGCTTTCTTGGCGGCGCGGCCCCGGCGAACAGTGACTGGCGGTGGAGGTGCGGGTGGAGAGTACGGCTCAAGGAACGCCCGGATCTCTTCCTCAGTCTTCAACTTGCCGTCAATGAGCGCATAGAAATACTTCTCAAGCAGCTCGGCATACGCTGGAAGCTCAGGCGTGATCCGCATCTCCTGCATGATGACAGTCGGCACCTGCGTCTTCGCCTCGGGCCAGACCGAGAAGAAGTTCTTATACTTGTTCTGCGTTGCGACGCCTTTTCCAGTAAGCCCGAGCCACAATACGGCCGATGGATTGCTCGTCTGGAACAGCTTCCAGGTTGCAGAAGGAGCTGAGGCGTCCTTGGCCGTAAGCCTGGCAGCAAACTCCTGTGCATCCTTGTCGAGGTTTTCCCACTGTTTGACGAAGCCCTGCCGCACAAATGTCTTCTTGAGCGCCGCAAGGTCATTCGGCTTCATCTTGGCCGTTAGTAGTTCCATTGCAGCGGAGGAGGCATCGGGGTTCACACCCTGCATCTGCAAACGCGTGAGAACTTCGTGCATCTGTTCCAGACCCGAAATGTCCGCTGAAGCAGCAGTCCATGCCGGGAATAGTTCGTTCATCCAGCCCTGCGCTTCGAGCTCCTTCAAAGTGGCCAGCGGATTCTCTTCGTGGCCGATCTCTTCGAGTTCGTAGCCTTTTTCGTAGGCGGACAGCTGCTGCATCATGCCCTCATCCTTGGCATTCTGGAGTCGGGTTGCCGTCTTTTCATCCAGCACCCACTGCAGACGGTGGATGAGACGAGCAGCACGCAGCATGCGGACCGGGGACTCGAGAAAGCCATAGTTGCTGACCAGGCGCAGAGTGCGGGTCTCAATGTCCGCTACGCCGTTCAACGGATCCATCAGCAGACCGTAGGACATGGCATTGAGTGAAAGAGCCATCGCGTTGGCGGTAAAGTCGCGCCGGCGCAGGTCCTCCAGAATGGTGTCCCAGAAATATTCCGGATTGCCGGGCTTGGGAAACTCTTCGCGCCGCGCACTGGAAATCTCAACACGCACGTTTCCCGGGAATTCGAGGAAAAGCGTGCGGCTCGGGGTATGTTCGCCCCAGTAGATCGCGCCAGCTTCGAGCAATGGAGTCTTGAGGTCAAGAGCATTTCCTTGAACCGTTAGATCAAGATCCCGCACCGGAGAGCCGGTGGTGAGGTCGCGTACTGCCCCGCCAGTCAAAAACACGGTGACAGAGGCGTCACGGGTAGCATCGCGGATGATGCGAATGGCTTCACGCTGCTGTGGGGAAAGGCGATTTTCCAGAAGGTAGATATAATCAGGCATTAGCGGCTAAGTCACCAGCTCATTCAGCGACAAGTACAGCAATATGAATGAGTTACATGTCAAGATGTAACGCTTGCAAATGTTAAAGGTATCACAGCAGGCAACTTTTTGGCTACCACTTTGCACAATTTACGCGACCATTCCCGGCTGGCCCATGCGACAATCGCTGCTGCTCCGCATGGCCAGCTCTCTTAAGAAAGTGATCCTTCGCAAATGGAACCGGGATTTCCTGTCCGGCTACCTGGCTCCTTCAGTCTTTGTGAAGAATGCTTCTGTTGATCTGCTCGACCTGGGCGGCAAGGTGCAGGCAGTTGCTACTGCCGACTTGAAGTGGATATGCTTTGTCCGCGACTTCAACTCCGGTGAAATTGCCAACCCGGAACGGCTCCTGCGCAAGAGTTTCGCGGGCCGTCCCAGGTCGGCTGGCGTATGGATTCGCCTGCGACTTACCGACCAGGACGAACTCGAAGGCCTGGCAGCCAACGATGCGTCGCTCATCAACCCTGACGGACTCTTCCTGACTCCGCCGGATACACGCTCAAACACGCAGCGAATTTACCTTCCGGCATCCTCGATCGATGCGCTGGAAGTGATTTCGGTGATCGGAAATTCACTGAAAGCCGCGCCCCGTAAACCAGTGGCACGGATCGACTCAGACGCTCAGCCGGTCTTGTTCCCCAAACCGGATACGCGTGGATGACTCGCCCGGACGCGGACAGCGGCAACTCTCCTACAATGACAGTCATGAAGCTGCAGGATCTGGCAGAGAATCTTGGGGCACGCCTTGACGGCGATCCCTACCTCGAAATCCATGGCGTGGCCGGCATAGAGCATGCTTCCCCAGGCCAGCTCGCCTTTGTCGCTAATCCGAAGTACACGAGCTACGCGAGAACAACCCAGGCCTCAGCCGTCCTGGTGGCGCCCGACTTCCCCGCCATAGCTGCTGCGACCCTGCGGATTGACAACCCGTACCTGGCCTTCGCGAGAGCGATCGACTTCTTCTACCAGCCGCCACTCTATGCCCCGGGCATTCATTCCACAGCTGTAGTCGATCCGACCGCGCAGGTTGGCAGGAACGCCCACATTGGCGCTTACTGCGTGATTGGTCCCGGCGTTGTCATTGGTGAGAACGCGACCATCCTGCCGCATGTAGTGATCTATCCAGGCGCCCGGATTGGCGATCGGTTCTTTGCGCACGCTCATGCCGTGGTGCGCGAGGCCTGCGTTCTTGGCGATGATGTTCTATTGCAGAATGGCGCGATAGTCGGCTGCGACGGCTTCGGCTTCGCCAAGGACCAGGCCGGAAGCTGGCGGAAGATTACGCAATCTGGACCAGCGGTGATCGGCAATCACGTGGAGGTGCAGGCAAACTCCTGTATTGATCGCGCCAGCGTGGGTCAGACAGTGATCGGAGATGGCGTCAAAGTGGACAACCTGGTGCAGGTAGGCCACGGGTCGAGTGTCGGCGACCATACTCTTCTCTGCGCGCAGGTCGGCATGGCGGGTTCGAGTAACCTGGGCAGGAATGTGATCCTTGCGGGACAGGTGGGCGTCGCGGGCCACTGTACGCTAGGTGACGGCGTCATCATTACGGCACAGAGTGGTGTACATGGAGACATCCCGGCAGGTAGCATTCTCAGCGGGTCTCCAGCCTTCGACAACCGGCAATGGCTCAGGGCAACCTCCATCTTCAGTCGGCTGCCGGAGTTGCTGAAGCAGTTTGAACGCAAACCCAAGGCTTCGCACCCTACTCCGCCAGGCAAATCGACCCGTGTGGCGGATTGATCTTCCGGCATCTTAAGTAATATCCAAAGGTGGCAGCTAACAGGCCACCCGCGGCATCGTAGGAAGTTCATGACTGAGAATGACGATCCGTTGGTTACAGATAGGCAGGAACCGCCTATCCGCGTCCTGCTGTTGGACGACCATCCCGAAAACCTGATCCTGCGTGCCACCATCCTTCGCAAGAATGGCTATCTGACCGAGACTGCTGACTCTGTTGCAGAGGCCGAGAAATTGCTGGACCGCATCGATATCGCCGTACTCGATTACCACCTGGGCGCCGGACAGTTTGGAACTGAGGTGGCCTCAAAGCTGCGGGACACTCATCCCGAAGTGCCGATCATTATTTTGTCAGCCACGCTCGAGCGCCGCTTCGGCGGCGTAGAAGACATGCACCTGTTGAAGGGTTACAGCTCGGTGGATGACCTGCTTGCGGCGCTTCGCTCGTTTGAGGCAAAACTGCGCGGCAAACCGGTCGTTGTCGATGCAAGAGACTTTTTCTACTCACGCATCAATATGGCGATCGGCGAAGATGTTGTGGTCGAGATCATGGATGCTGCCGGTAACTGGCTGTATGTGAATGAGACCAGCGCAAAGCTCCACGAGCGGCCGCGCGACTGGTTCCCCGGGCGCAATATGTTCGTCGAGATGCCGGACCTTGCACCCGACTGGCGCGAGATCCTGAGCGAAGTGGCGACCCGGCGAGAGACCTACATCGACCGGACATTTCGCGGGCTCCTGAATCTTCCCACTCGCGGCGAAGAATGGGTGTGGAACGTACTGGCATTCCCGATCACTCTGCACAACAACCGCGTCGGCGTGGTGCTCACGGCACGCATCCTTGAACGAAAGCCTGTGATTTGAAGCAGCATCTGCACGGTTTACCGCCATCCTCTTATCGGCGCTTCCGGAATGCTTTTGCAGCCGCGGGCCTGGGTATGCTGGCGCTCTCCGGCTGTCACTCGGCATTTGTGCAGACCACAATCCTGAACCAGGGACCAGTTGTGCGCACAGTCGAACTCGATTACCCGAGCCAGAGTTTTGGAACAGAGACTCTAAATACGAACCAGGCTTTCCACTATCGCTTCAAGGTGCAGGGATCAGGACCGGTAAAGCTGCAGTTCATGGACACGGGGCGGAAGATGCATACCTCGAACGGACCAACACTGGCAGAAGGTGCAGAGGGCAATCTATCTGTCACCATCACGCCGGCTGGCGATGTGACCTGGTCGCCGATGCTCGCACCTTCAAACAAGCCTTAGGCGGGTGCAGGCGTCGCTGCGCGGGAAGAGAAACGCAGCTCCCCGGTCTTTGCTTCGAGCGAGACAAGAAGCCTGTAGATCAGAACGTGAACATCTATTGCGCGCCCTGCATCATGGCCGCCATGAACTGCACTGCTTTCAAATACGCTGCCGTGCCCATGCGCTCGTTAATGCCGTGAATTGCTTCGATGTCTGTTTCATCGCGTACTGCGGGAAAGAAGCGGTACACGTCAGGAGTGATCTGGTAGTAGTGGACGGAGTCGGTGCGCGCCACCAGGAGGTTCGGGGTCACTGGCGCGTCCGGGAAGTAAGCATTCACGGTCTGTTGCAGTAGCTTGAATCCGGGGCCATCAGTTGGCGAAACAGGACTCGGTTCACCCGCGGTCGTGGGATAGAGCGAGATGCGTATATCGCTGTCACGGACTACGCTGCGAACATGATCGAGTACGGCCTGCACGGTATCGCCGGGAAGAATACGGAAGTTGATAACGGCAGTTGCCTGAGTCGGCAGCACGTTGTCTTTCACGCCAGCGTTCGTGATCGTCAATGCAGTCGTAGTTCGTACCATGGCATTGCCGCTTGGCGTAGTTGCGAGCGAGCGGATCAACAGCGGTGAGAAGAGCCACCTGTTCGCCACGACCAGGCGATTGCCAAAGCTCATGCCAGGCGCAATGGCATCGAGCATCTGTCCAAGCACCGGCGAAATACCTGCAGGCATCTGGTGTTTTTCGAGACGGACCAGGGCACGGCTCAGGACGCCGATCGCTGTCTTCTCCGGCGGACGTGAGGAGTGGCCGCCGGCAGAATCCACCTGCAGCTGCACACTGGCAATCCCCTTCTCCGCGATCGATACCAGGGCCACGTCGCCCTTCACTCCGGGTACCAGGCCGCGTGCAACAAAGCCGCCTTCGTCCATCACGAGCTCGGGGTGAACGCCGCGGCTTTTCAATAGCTCTGCCAGGGCTTCAGCACCATTACCGTCATTTTCTTCATCATCGCCGAAGGCAAAAATCAGCCTGCGCCTGGGCTTGAACCCGTTTGCTGCGAGCGCGTCTGCTGCCTCGAGGATCGACAGGACGGCTGCCTTGTCATCACTGGCGCCGCGCCCCCATACGTAGCCTTCGGCAATGTCGCCGGCAAAGGGCGCATGTTTCCATTTTGAAAGACTGGTGCCGTCGACGGGTACGACGTCCATGTGGCCCATCAGCAGAAGCGGCGCCAGCGACGGATCGCTTCCCTGCCAGGTGAAGAGCAGCGAGCCATCGCCGACAACTTCACGCCTGGCTGTTGCATGGATGTGGGGAAAGCTGCTTTCGAGATAATTCCGGAATGCCATCATTGCCGGCTGGTCCGGCTTGGCGAGTGGCTGCGAGATGGTCTGGATGCGGATGGCGCCCGAGAACCGCGCGATTGCAGCTTCGGCATCGATGGGCAGTGTGGTGATGCTCGCATGCTGCCGATCCCGCGGCCGGAGCAACAATGCGCGAACGACGCAGATGGCGAGCAGCACGATAACGGCGATAACGATAAGTCCGGCCAGACGCTTGATCATGCACACAGCCTCGCGCAGGGAGTGGTGGTTTGCGCGAGTCTAGCACGGGAGTGCTGACGAGCATCGAGCAGAGACCGTGTGTACGCCAGAACTTCCCTGCCCGTAGCCAGGATGTGTCTTCCTGGGCGAAGCCAAAGGACATGCGCTTTCTCAACCTGCCACGATTTAATTTGTCACAATTTCCAAAGAAAAGGCCGGATTTCTCCGGCCTCTTTCTGGATGAAACTGCTGCGTTACTGCACGACCGACTTGAAGAGCGGCGATTGCAGGAGGCTTGCGAACTGACTGTCGGACGTCGAGAAGTTCACGGTGAGCTTACCCTGGTCTGAATCGATCTTCGTTGCATCGATCGCAGTCTTTTCTGTGTCGGTGCCGCTCATTTTCTTGTAGAGGGCGGCAGCACTCAGCAGGGAAGCCATGGTCGCGGCGGAGAAGGTATCCGGAGTCAATACAGTCAGGTTGAACTTGACGCCGTTCTGGAAGTCCATGGTGTACCACGAACTCAGCAGCCGCTTCTTGACGGTGTCGTAGTCGCCGACCTGTGTAGCCTGGCCCATCAGGCCCTGCATCATCGTCTGCGTTCCGCCCTGGTCGAGGATGCTCCAGATCGGTTCCCGGTCAACGGAGTTCATCATGTCCAGCATTTCATTGTTATTCAAAAGGCTCTGAGAAAGGCCGTCACGCGCGCTCAGTGCGTCCTTCAAAGCCGGAGTCTGGCCGAAGACCATGGTGGTGGCGCTTAGAAAAACAACCTGCATCCCTGAATTGCCCATGGGATAGATCTTGTTGTCGCGGACCATCAGTGGCTTGATCTTCTTCTTCTTGAAGTTGGCCATGATGTCGTCAAGTGCGTACTGCCCCTGCGCGACACCGATGATGCGAGTCATCTTGCCGGAATTCGGGTAGCGAAAGTTTGCGAACGCCAGGGACTCTACATCGTCATTCTCATTCAGACCGGAAGTTTTCAGGGCATCTTCGAGGCTCTTCAACTCCGGCGGCATGATCTGCTTCTTCAACTGCATGGCAGCTGTCGAATTCTGCATAGCCCTGTAGTCGACGGCAACCAGTTGCTGCACGTCCTTGGGAATGACGCCGCGGGCATCGCCATCAAGCTGAGCGGCCATTGCCGGGAGGGTTAGCAGTGCTACGGCAGTTCCCGCCACCAGACGGGCCAGTACCTGATCAAATCGCTTCAAAGTCAATCCTCGCTTCACGTGTTTCAGTTACGTCGTATGCAGGCTGAAGGGCGGCAGACCTACTCCCACACTCTTATCTTACGCTGTTCAGGGAGCATGTAGATTTCACTTTCGGGTGAGTATCGTCATACGTACGCCCTTTACCAACGCTGCACATCAGGCAACCTGTTCAATGCCTGTAACTCATCAGACGTGGGTCGTCGGCCAGGGGAGCGGATGATCGAGACGCCTTTCCAGCACCTTCTCGGCCGGATCAAAGCCGTGAAGATGCTGCACCCATGCACTTTGCGGATCGAAGGCTGCTTCGGGGATCAAACCAATCAGCTCCGCTCCAGCGGGTTTCACTTTAAAAGGCAGGGATTTACGCTCGATCGCCGCGAAGACTTCTGCAATCGACGTCACTCTGAAATCAGTGATGTTCATCGAGACCTGGGCACGCCCCTGCACCAGTGCGCCCATGGCTTTCACGCCTTTCAATCCACCGCTGGCATCGCGTATCTCACGCGCAATAGCGCGCGCGGCGGAGACATCCGGCTTGTCGAGATAGACATTCCACGCAATCAGGAATTTACGTGCGCCCACCGCGCTCGCACCGGCTGTGGGGTGAAGGTCTGGGCCGCCGACGTCGGGACGCCGGGCGACCTCTTTGCGGGCCGCGTCGCGTAGTCCTTCAAACTGGCCGCGCCGTACATCTTCCAGGTTGAAACGATCGGGCCGGGCTGCAGCGAATTCATAAAAGTAAATTGGAATACCATGACGGCGCCAGATCTCCGCGCCGGCCTGGCGGGCGAACATCGCGCATTGTTCGAGCGACACACCGCACACTGGCACAAAAGGGATCACATCCGCGGCGCCAATGCGCGGGTGCACTCCTGACTGGCGGGTAAGATCAATGAGCTCAGACGCACGCCCCGCTGCCCGCACTGCGGCCTCGATGACAGCAGCGGGCGGCCCGGCGATGGTGACAACAGAACGATTGTGATCCGGATCAAGCGACCAGTCGAGTAACTGCACACCATCGACGCGCATGGCAGAAACAATCGCCAGCACTTTACGCTGATCCATACCCTCAGAGAAGTTGGGAACGCACTCGATGACTGGGCTGCCGTTGTTCACACTCTGACCGCTACTCATGGTCGTATTACCTTCCAGCCACCTGCGATGCTACTTCCACCATGTATACCCGATGATGAACTGAACGCTTGCATTCACGCCGGGGTTGGAGTCTCCGAGACTGGCGCTTGAAATATGCACGGCATTGGCCTGCACGGTCAAGGACTGATGCGGCTTGATGAAGTAATGCGCACCCACGCCGAACTGCGGCGTGAAGTTGAACACGCTCGTGCCCTGGTGGCCTGGCGTCTGGTAGGGACCAACGGGCGGAAACTTGTGGTTGGTCCAGATAAGACCGCCGGCTCCCTGAACAAACGGCACAATCTTTGTCTGCCGGCCACTGCCGACGAAGTTCCAGCGCAGGATGATCGGCGTGACACTCACTCCGTTGTAGTTGCCGCCAGTCGGATAGAGCGAGGTGCAATCGACGTGCCCTGGTACTCCATAACAGTTGGCGCGCATGAATTTCGGTGTACGCCCCTGCCACCAGGGCATCAGGTCGCCGGCATATTCGAACTGACCGCGCAACAGGCCGGAAAGATGAGGGTCAGTGATCACCTTGCCGACGTGCAGGCCGACACTCAGGAAGGTGTCCGTGTCGCGATTTCCAGCACCGAAGCCGCCATTAAAAAAAGGCCCGTACTCCCACGGATCGGCTGCGAGAACCTTCATGGCATCGGGCTTCAGTACAGTCGATGAGGTCGCCGGCGCAGCAGCGTCAGGAGTTTCGCCGGCCGATGACGAAACGAATGAAGATGAAGCGAATGAAGATGAAGCAGGCGACGATGCGTGGTCCTGCGCCCGAACCATACCGGGAGTCAAAACACACGCTGCTGCAGTACTTAAAACAAGCCAGGAAAGGGTGGTTCTTTTACGAAACATGATGCTCCTGCAAATCAGATTCAAAAACAGCGCCAGCGACTGTCAATTCTCGCAGCAAAAAGAAAAGCCGCCAGGCCAGGCGGCTCTCTACCATTTCACGGATTGTGTGCGACGAGCGGGAGCATGCCTTTGCGCAGCGGCGCTCTCCGCTGTCTGCGCAATACTAGTGGGCTACTTCTTCCATTTGCGAGGCATCCATATCGAAGTTCGAATAGACATTCTGAACGTCGTCGTGATCTTCGAGTGCTTCGAGCAGACGGATCATCGAGTTGGCAGCGGCGCCCTCAAGCTTGGTGTAGGTTGAGGCGATCATGGTGATCTCGGCCATCTCGGTTTCAATGCCGGCCTTGACGACAGCCTCACGAACATTTTCGAACGCTGCGGGCTCGGTCAGAATCTCCCAGCTTTCACCTTCATCGTTAAGGTCATCGCCGCCATTCTCAAGCACGATGCCCATCAGTTTGTCTTCGTCCGCGGCACTTTTCGGAACGGCAATGACGCCCTTCTTGCTGAACATGAAGCGGACCGAATTGGTTTCGCCCAGGTTCCCGCCGTTCTTGGCCAGGGTGTGACGAATTTCGCTCACCGCTCGATTCCGGTTGTCTGTCGTTACTTCGATGATCAGCGCGACCCCGTGCGGGCCATAGCCTTCAAACGTGATTTCTTCATACAGGGCGCCGGGCAGTTCGCCTGTGCCGCGCTGGATGGCGCGCTTGATGTTGTCCTGCGGCATGTTCTCGGCCTTGCCGGCAGCAATAGCAGAACGAAGACGAGGATTACCATCCGGGTCGCCGCCACCCTGACGGGCAGCCATGGTGATTTCTTTAATCAATCGGGTAAAGATCTTCCCGCGCTTGGCGTCGAGTGCGCCCTTCTTGTGCTTGATTGTCGCCCATTTTGAGTGGCCGGACATGATGACCTCTAGTGCTTTTCAGAATGAGATGCAGTAAAGCGCAACGCACAGGCCGGCCGCTTCCAAGCCGCCCGGACTGGCTGCGCAACACCCTAATATAGCACTGCGTTTGGTGTATGGGTTGAATGGTCGAAGGTCGCAATTGAGCCCTGGCCATTCGGCGGCACAACATTCGAAAGGCTGTACAAAGTTCGCGCAGTCTGATTCCCCGGACCCCGTCGCCGGGGCCCAGGATTCTTCCAAGCGGCGAGCGCCGTTGATGGAGAGAATATAGCGGCAGAGGGGATGCTTACGCTGCGCAGCAACCCGGGATCAGACGGTTCCTGATCTGGCCTTCCTTGACCGGAAGCGGCAGTGCCTCAAGAGCGGCCGGCTTCTGGCTGGCTGAGGTGGAGAGCCTGGCCACCTTCATATTCATTCCGTGGGATGGTGCGCCGCATGCCATGCAGGTTACCGATTTTGCTGTAATTACTTCGCCGCAGCAGGTGCAAAAAGCCGCCATGTCTTGGGTCCTCCATTTTTGTGTTGCCTAGACCTTCGATGAACCAGCAGCGTGAAAGATTCGAGGAACATCTCAGGGAACCGCTAGCGATGCGTGCATGCGAAGTTCATTTTCATGAACCATCCGTCAACAGACAGGCAGCGAGGATACCTCCTCAGACCTGAATGCTCTCGATCGATTCGCCCTTCATCCGGAGATAAAAACATCCGAGGTAAAAGAGTGTCAGGACAGTCGTCCACACGGCTACCGGGCGCAGCCAGAAAATTGTCCCCCCGAGCGAGAGCGGGCCGAGCTTCGGCAACACCTGCGCTGTGACGAAGTTGATGAAGTTATGGGTGATCAGGACCATGGCGAGGGCCGCTACCGAGGCGGTAGCGATGCGAACCGGCAGACGACTGCGCATCAGCAGGGCGAAAGCAGGAAAAGTGAGCAGCAGGATGCGCGTATCGTACTCGCGATGGTAGATGGGCAGCAGGGACAGGCAGGCCATTGATGCTAAAGCCAGGTAATCCCGCTCCTGCGAAGCACGCATGCGTAGAACCGGCACCAGCCAGAATGCCAGTAGAACCAGTCCGATCACCTGGGCGGTCCGGTTGTAAAAGGCCGGCTGATCGCGGAAAAGACTGAGGATTGTCTGTAATCCTGCAATCGATGTTGCGCCGGGATCGGCCGGCCCTGGATCGCCGGGCATTCCACGCGCAGTAATGCCGGCGATGTTCGCCTGGATCTCATGCGTCCAGTGCGACGAAGCGGGCATAAGCGATGCCCAGAGTACACCCGTTAGACTGATCAATATGGTCGCGGCAAATATGCGGAAAGCCTGCCGGCGATAGCGACCGGCACAAAGGGCAAAGTACAGCCAGAGAGCACCGGCAACGTGGGGCTTTAACGTGAGACTAAGCGCAAAGCAAACGATCCCGGCCCAGGGATATTTATCTTCGAGCAGGCACCAGACGCCGATCGCGCAAAAGCCGATGGTGAGTTGCGAGGGCTGACCCAGCATGATCAGGGTCGTACTGGTCAGCAGCAGAAAGCCCACTCCCACGGCACTGGCTAGAGGTGATATGCGCAGACAAAGCCCGGCTATCAGCAGACTGCCAAGCAGGAAGATGCCAGTGCTGAAGATGAGCCACACCTGTTCGGCCGCCTGCCAGCGAAGCGCAGCGAAAGGGGTCAACAGTGCCAGGCCTGATGGCGTGTAGATGCTCTCGTGAGGATGAAAAGGGATGTCGTCATTTGCGGGTCCACCGGCCTCGGTGTAGACATTCAGAAGCTGCTGTGAATCGTACGGATCGCAGCCCTGGAGCAGGCAGCGCGCGCCGGCGTAGACAGTTTTAAAGTCGCGGCAATGCAGGGCGAGCCGCTCATCATGGAAGCCGCGGACGACGTACACCAAACTGCAGAGAACCAAAATTAACCACCCTACAGTGCTGCGCCAGCCCTCCGGCGCGAAAGACTTAAGCGGCCTCATGGGACTGCCCGTGTCCATCGCGGATCTATCGGAGCAGACGTTCCTGTGAACGTCGCCTGCTGCTGGCTGAGCCGGTAGAAACAGCCGAGATACACCAGCGTGAGCAGTAACGATGCCCATGAAACGGATCGCAGCCAGAAAAACGTTTCCCAGGCGCTGACGCCATGGAGATGAGGAATCACGTATTTCTCTGCCACAACCTGGAAATTGTGGGCGAGCGGTATCCACGCCAGCAGTGTGATCGCGGCAGCTCCGATACCTAATCTGCCCCCACGCTTCGCCAGCACGGCTAGACCTGGAAACATGACGATCAAGAGGCCGACATCATAATCACGATGATAGACGGGCAACATCGAGAGGAGAGCCATCGCCGCCAGGGCCAGGTAGTCGCGCTGCTTGGATGGCTGAAAGCGCCGTAGCGCGAGGAACCAGGCCCCCAGCAACAGTCCGCAGAAAATATATGTAACCGGGGTGTAGAAATGCGGGTCGTCACGCATCAGGCTGAGCAGATCTTTCAGGCCAACCAGGTTGGGAGCAGATGGGTTAGCCGGTCCCGGATCGTTCGTCATTCCGTGCTGCGATAAGGCGGCCACATTTGAGCCTACGTCATGCAGCCAGTGCGCAGAGGCGGGAACGACGCTTATCCATAGGACGGCCGGAGCACACACGATCAACGTTGCCAGCAGGACTCGCAGGGCGATGGAGCGGTACTCCCTGCAAAGCAGAAAGAAGAGCCAGATAAGGCCCACAACGTGGGGTTTGAACGCCAGCGCAACTGCAAAGCACACCACGCCCAGCCACTCGAAACGCCTGGTAAGAAAACACCACACGGCAATGGCGCACATGCCGCTTGATAACTGTTCGGGTTGCCCAAGCATGACCGGTTTGGTGCTGCCTAGGAGTAGAAGTCCTATGCCGATTGCACTCGTGAGTGGAGCGATGCGCAGGCAGAGCGAGCCAATCAACAATACGCCGAGAACATAGATACTTGTGCTGAGCGCCAGCCACACGCTGATTGCCCGGTCAACCTGCATTGCGCCGAGGGGTGTAATCATCGCCAGGGCTGAAGGAAGGTAAACGACCTCGTGCGGCTGAAAGGGCGGCAACTTTGTAGCCGGTGGTCCACCGCCTTCCACATAAGCCATAAAAGCCCGCTCAGAGTCATAGGGGTTGGTGCCCTTCAAGAGGCAGCGAGAGGCTCCATAAACAGTCCGGAAATCGAGGGAGTGTAGCAGTGTCCGTTCATCGTGGTAGCCGCGAACCACGTAGAAAACCACGCACACGACAAGGATGAAACAGGCTGCTGCAGTACGCCAACCGCGTCGTTGGCTCTTGGATTGGGTCCACATCTCAGTCAGCTTAACAGCCGCGACATACCCTACTGCATGCCGGATAGGTCACTTCTACTCGACGCCAATGCTTGTTGTTTTTGCTGCAGGTAGCGATGCGAACCACTTGCCGCACGGGCCGGGATGCCATTCTGTGCCCGTCCCTGCTAGCCTATAGGTATGAAATTCGGCGTCCTCGTCTTTCCCGGATCGAACTGCGATCACGACACTTACCACGTCATCTCCAAGGTCGCGCAGCAGCCGGTTACTTTCCTATGGCATGAATCGCAGGATCTTGAAAATTGCGACGCCATCCTGGTACCTGGCGGCTTCGCTTATGGCGACTATCTGCGCACCGGCGCCATCGCGCACTTTGCCCCAGTGATGCAATCGGTCAAGAAATTTGCTGCCAGCGGCGGCCTGGTCCTCGGTATCTGCAATGGTTTCCAGATCCTCTGCGAGTCAGGCCTGCTGCCCGGCGCACTGATGCGCAACGCGGGCCTGAAATATATCTGCAAACAGGTACACCTGCGCGTGGAAACCGACCAGACGCCCTTCACCCAGGGACTCAGGGCAGGACAGGTATTAAAGATTCCGATCGGCCACATGGAGGGCAACTACTTCTGCGACGATGCAGTGCTTCAGCAGCTTGAGAGCGAACACCGGGTCGTATTTCGTTACTCGACGCCGGAAGGTGAAGTGACGGCAGAGGCTAACCCGAATGGTTCGCTCGCCAACATTGCCGGCATCGTCAGTGAAGGCCGCAATGTCCTCGGCATGATGCCTCATCCGGACCGTTCGAGCGAAGAACTTCTGGGCTCGGCAGACGGTCTGCGTATTTTCGAATCGATGGTCAGTACCCTGGCCGCACAGTAATACAGGCTCAACGAAAGCGATACAAGCGCACATGATCGATATTCATCATCACCTGCTGTTCGATCTGGACGACGGCTCACAATCCCTCGAGATGTCTGTCAGCATGGCCGCCATGGCAGTAGAGGATGGCATCACGCATGTCGTGTGCACACCACATGCCAACGAACGCTTCCCCTATCAGCCTGAGGTGATCCGCGAACGGCTGAATGCGGTTGAAGAAGTGCTGCTCGCAAAAGGCATTGGACCGCTGGCGCTGGGCATCGGGTGCGACTTTCACCTGATGTATGAGAATGTCGAAGACGCCCTGCATCGCCCGACCCGCTACACGATCAACCAGAAAAACTACCTGCTGGTCGAGTTCCCTGATTTCTCGATTTCACCAAATACCAACGAGACACTCTACGATTTACGCCTATCAGGCATGACACCGATCATCACGCATCCTGAGCGCAATCCAATTCTGGCCAAGCAGCCGGAACGGATGGGCGAGTGGCTGTCGACCGGCTCGCTGGTGCAGATCACAGCAGGCTCGTTACACGGTCGCTTTGGACAGACAGCGCAGAAGACCTGTCACTGGCTGCTGGAGCGCAACTGGGTTCACTTCGTGGCGACCGACGCGCATAATCTCACCTCGCGGCCGCCGCAACTGCGAGCAGCCTATGATGCCGTGGCCGAAAAATATGGCGATGAGACTGCGCGGCGGCTCTGCGTAACCAATCCCCTGGCAGTGTTCGAGGGACGGCCGTTAGCGACGCAACCTGACCTGCTTGACATCGGGAAGGACGTGGACACACTGCACGCCTCTGCCAGCCGCAAAAACAACAGGCCGGGCTTTCTCGGCCGGCTTTTTTCGCGCGATTAGTCACCTGACAATGAAAGCTTGATCGGCTGCTCTTCTACGGGAAACACCGCATGGATAATGCGGCTGCGATTACCGGTAGTAAACATCCTTTACTCCAGCTCGAAGGTCAACTCATCGACGAAGCACCAGCACCAGTCTTCACCTGGCTCGAGCGACTGCATGATTGGATGCTTGGTGGCATGAAAATGCTTTGTGGCATGTTTGCCGACCGACGAATCGCAACAACCGACGTGACCACAGTGTGTGCAAAGCCGCAGGTGCACCCAGCTCTGCCCGATCTTCAGGCATTCTTCGCAGCCGTCAGTCCTTGGTTGAACGTCTTCAATCGTGTCGAGATGCGAACAGGTATCAGCCATCGAAAAGACTCCTCCCTGCGATAGATGCGTGCTCGTGTCCGCATGGCGCCACGCTTTTGAATTACTGGCCGGCAGCCCACGCCATTCCATCGCTGCCCTTGCCGGTGTCAATCTTCCGCTTGACGTTCCAGCTGGTCAGATCGATCTCATCCACTTCACCCGCACTCATGCAGGAGACGTAAGCAGTATTGCCGCCGGGCTGAATGACGACCACCTGTGGCGATGCGGCGACATCAACCGTATGCGCGACCTTCATCGTCTTCAGATCAACCACCGCCACTTTGTTCACGTCAGGCAAAGCAACAAAGAGCCAGTGCCCGTCACTGCTCGGCGCACTGCCATACCCGATGCCTGGCAAGGGGACGCGAGCTTTCACCTTGCGGCTGACCGTGTCAATGACGGCGAGCTCCGGCTTCTTCTGGTCGGAGGTAAATGCCATGGAGTCGTCAACCGACACCGAGATGCGCTGCGTCTCCGTGCAGACCGGAATGATGGTCAGCAGTTTGCGATTTTTGATATCGAGTACAGACACTGTGCCAGATCCCACGTTGGCCGTGTAGCCTAACTTTCCATCATGCGAGAGTGCAAGCATGTGCGATTCGGCTTCGCCGGTCGGGATGGTTCCAACAACCTTCAGCGCCTTCGGATCAGGATCGATGACCGCGATTGCGTGGTCCAGCTCATTCGTTACGTAAAGCATGCCGTCCTTGCCGAAGACTGGCAGGTGGGGCCGCACAGGGTGGCCAAAATCCAGGTTGCCGACGATGGCGCGCGTCGACAGGTCCATTACCACCATATTGCTGCCGTCAGTGCCCGGCTTGCCTACCCCGGAATTGCCGTAGATCGGCACATAGGCATAGCGGCCGTCGGGTGAGACTGTCACCTCATGACCGGTGTCTTTGGCAGGAGCGTTCTCAGGAATGTTCGCAGTGACCGTTGCACTGGCAGGGTCAACGAGGGCCAGGCTCTTTGAGCTTTTTACGATCACTACCAGCATTCCGTGTTCGCTCCTCTGTGCGCGGGATGCGGGTAAAACGACACTCAGCATCAACAACCCCAGACCTGTGCATGCAAGCTTCAAAATTGCCTCTCTCTCAACGTCCCAATCACAGTACCTTAACGGACGGAAACATGGATAGAGGCGTCGACCGGTCAATGCAGATTGACCGGGGAAAGTCCTGCTCTATGGGCCGAGGCCACCTCTACAGACCGAGGCCGCCATCGACCGCAAGGATCTGCCCGGTAATGAAGCGCGGCGCGGTAGCGAAAAACATGAGAGCTGCTGCAACATCGAGCGCGGTCCCGTTGCGCCGCATCGGTGTCTTCGCGGCGAAGTGCTCGTAATCGGCGCCAACTTCACCATTCACAATCATCCCGGGCGCAATGCAGTTCACACTGATGTGCGGAGCCCACGCCTTGGCCATGGTCTGCGTCAACATGTGCAGCGCGGCCTTCGAGGTGCAGTAATGGCCGTGCGTGGCCCACGGATGCATCCCGCCAAGCGAGCCGATGTTGACGATCCGACCTTCGACCGCCCTCAGGGATTCAAACGCCGCCTGGGCCACCAGGAACGGCCCCCGTGTGTTCGTCTCGAACATCGCGTTCCAGGCATCGGCGGTGATTAGTTCGAGAGCCGCCGTTTCGAACGAGCCGGCATTGTTGACCAGCAGGTCCAGCCTTCCAAATTCGTGCACGACCCTGTTGACCGCGTTCGTAACAGAACCAGGCAGCCGCACGTCGCACTCGATGGCCAGCGCGCGTACCCCGAAGTCTGCTAATTGCGTCGCAGTGCTATGTGCTTCTGCTTCCGAACCGCGATAGGTGATAGCAACATTGACGCCCGTTTGCGCCAGGCTCAGAGCCAGTTGCCGCCCAATCCTCTTTGCCGCGCCGGTGACCAGCGCAGCCTTGCCCTTCAAACTTTCCATGCCCCTCTTGCCCGCGGTTTCTATGAATGGCCAGGTCCCTGAGATGCAGTGCGTTTATCTGCCGGCAACTACTGTGGTGGAGCAGCCGTCTGTTCAGAGTCTCCGCCCTGGGCCGGCGGTTGCGCATTGCCGCTTTTGGTCGATTTGTCTTCAGCCTTCGCCTGTCCGCTCTGGTCACCGCCTGTGCCATTCGACCTGTAAATCGAATACTGCTCTCCCGGTCGCTTCAGTCTGACAGTAATATCCTTGGCCGGTGCATCGACGTTATAGTCGTTGCCAAATGTCTGGAAGCCCGGCGCAATGATCTGCAGTCGCAGCACATAGCCAATGGGGATAATGTCAATCGCGACTTTGCCATCGTCATCCGTCTTCACCTCCATGGCGCCCTCGTCCTTTTTGCCCTTGAGGGGATGCATCACAACTGCTGCCTGCCGCACCGGCTTACCATTTGTGTCTCTAAGCACCGTGACGTGGATCTCGCTTGTTTCGGGTGGCGGCGTGTACTTGCGGCCACGCGATTCCTGCGCCCCTGCCTGCCCGGTGAACGTCCCGATCCACACTGCTCCGACTGCCGTAGCCACTATCCAACGCTTCATCTGAAAGATTGCCATCCTGCTGCTCCCGTTCCCTGCCATTCTACGTTCCCCGGGCGCTCTTCCGCACAAAGCACGCGTAAAGCTGGCCTTGGCAGTAACGACCAGCATGGTTGCTGCATGCTTCATTATGAATGATGAGTGAAAGTGACTCACATTCTTCTACTCGGGCCTTGACAAGGTCACCGGCAACTCTCTATGGTTAGCAGTTGAGAGGCTACTCTGCTAACAGACCTCCTGCTGGCCGAGTCCTCAAAACCTCAAGTCAATCCGATTTGTACCCAACACCCGCGAGGTGCACCCTCGCCTGTAAGGAGAAGCAAACAATGGCAACTGCAACTGCATCCGCAGCGACCACGTTCACACCCCTCCACGACCGCATCCTGGTCCGCCGCA
The DNA here is from genome assembly GCA_963692885.1 of Acidobacteriaceae bacterium. Classification (GTDB taxonomy): domain Bacteria; phylum Acidobacteriota; class Terriglobia; order Terriglobales; family Acidobacteriaceae. The sequence goes on along the minus strand of OY843586.1, from coordinate 1,747,621 downwards.
TTGAAGAAGGCGAAACCGTCCGTGGCGGCATTATCATCCCCGACTCTGCCAAAGAGAAGCCACAGGAAGGCGAAGTGATTTCTGTCGGCAAAGGCAAGTCCAACGATGAGGGCAAGGTATTCCCCCTCGACGTGAAGGCCGGCGACCGCATCCTGTTCGGCAAGTGGGGCGGCACCGAGATCAAGATTGATGGCGAAGAGTTCCTGATGATGAAGGAAGACGAAGTCCTCGGCATTCTTCATAAGAAGTAGTTCGGTACCTCGACTCGACTTTTAGTAATTAAGAAATTAACCCGGCTAATCCCGGCTTGTTAGGAGATACAAAATCATGGCAAAGCAAATTCTGCACGGTGAAGATTCACGCCAGGCCATCCTGCGCGGCGTTAACACCCTCGCCGATGCCGTCAAGGTCACACTTGGCCCCAAGGGTCGCAATGTGGTCATCGAGAAGAAGTTCGGTTCACCGACCATTACCAAGGACGGCGTCACTGTCGCCAAGGAGATCGAGCTTGCGAACGCACTCGAGAACATGGGCGCACAGATGGTCCGCGAAGTAGCTTCGAAGACCTCGGACGTAGCCGGCGACGGCACCACGACCGCAACCGTTCTAGCCCAGGCCATCTATCGTGAAGGCGTCAAGACTGTTGCAGCCGGCGCAAATCCGATGGCACTGAAGCGCGGCATTGACAAGGCTGTTGAGGCCATCGTCGGCAAGCGTGATGAGAATGGCGTCGTAACCGGCGGGGCACTTAGCCGCTTCTCGAAGCCGGTAACCGGCGACATGATCGCCCAGGTCGGCACCATCTCTGCGAACTCTGATCACACTATCGGCACAATTATCGCCGAGGCGATGAAGAAGGTTGGCAAGGACGGCGTCATTACTGTTGAAGAGTCGAAGACCCTCGAAACCCAGCTTGAAGTTGTCGAAGGCATGCAGTTCGATCGCGGCTACCTCTCGCCCTACTTCGTCACTGATCCCGATCGTATGGAAGCTTCGGTTGAAGATCCGTACATCCTGATCCACGAGAAGAAGATCTCGACCATGAAGGACCTGCTGCCGCTGCTCGAGCAGGTTGCCCGCAATGCGAAGCCCCTCGTCATCATTGCAGAAGATGTAGACGGCGAAGCACTCGCGACCCTGGTTGTGAACAAGCTGCGTGGCACGTTGAACGTCGCGGCCGTGAAGGCCCCTGGCTTCGGCGATCGCCGCAAGGCCATGCTCGAAGACATCGCAAAGCTGACCGGCGGCAAGGCGATCACGGAAGACCTCGGCATCAAGCTCGAGAACGTGAAGCTTGAAGACCTGGGCCGTGCGAAGCGCGTCACCATTGACAAGGACAACACGACGATCGTTGAAGGCAAGGGCGAAGCTCATGTCATCGAAGGCCGTGTGAAGGAAATCCGTAACCAGATTGAAAAGACTACCTCTGACTATGATCGCGAGAAGCTCCAGGAGCGTCTTGCGAAGCTGGTTGGCGGCGTCGCCGTCATCAAGGTCGGTGCTGCTACCGAAACCGAGATGAAGGAAAAGAAGGCCCGCGTTGAAGACGCGATGCATGCAACCCGCGCTGCCGTGGAAGAAGGCATCGTCCCGGGCGGCGGCGTTGCCCTGCTGCGCTGCACCAAGGATGTCGAAGAACTGATCGCTACCCTCCAGGGCGATGAGAAGATCGGCGCCCAGATCGTTCGTCGCGCCATCGAAGAGCCGCTTCGCCAGATCGTTGGCAATGCCGGTGTCGAGGGTGCGGTGATCGTCGGCAAGATCCACGAGAGCAAGGACGACCATTACGGCTACAACGCCGGAACGGACAAGTTCGAAGACCTCGTAGCAGCCGGTGTTATCGATCCGACCAAGGTCACCCGTACCGCCCTGCAGAATGCTGCCTCGATCGCCGGCCTCATGCTGACGACCGAAGCAATGGTCTCGGAAATTCCCGAGCCCAAGCAGGCAGCCCCCGCAGGCGGCGGCCACGGCGGCGGCATGGAAGGCATGTACTGAGCTGCGCGCTCGGCGAAACGCCTTCGGCAAAAGACCGGGCCGATAGCTGTGGCAAGACAAGAAAGCCCTCGCGCGAGCGAGGGCTTTCTGTGTTCGCCGACTAGTTCGACTCTGCGGCAGTAGTTTTAGGTTTTTTTGAGAGCGCTTCAGTAACATCTCTAGCAAACTTCAATATCTGCGCACATAGAGCATCAACTTCCGAAGCGTCCACAGTCACAACATCGCCGGTCTTCGTGTACCCGCTTCTGTGAATAATGTCATGGCGCTTCAGCAAAGCTTTGTCAAACTGCTTTAGGCTCGGCATGATTACAACTAGCCCTTGCGAAAATAGCGGCACAACGGACTTCCAGTTATGCCAAACAATATTTTGTAGATAGCCTTTGACCTCATCTTTTAGACCGATGTACCGCCTAAAAATGTCGCCCAGCTTCAACGTTGAATCGCGAAAGTGAGGTATCTGAGTTACCACATTCTCGAGAATTTTCTCGTCATGTTCCAGCCAATATAGGACGGTCTCCCACAAGTAAGATTCCAGTGCCGTGATTACATAACCAAATGCTAACTTTCGCGCAAGATCCATGACATCGGAAGATCCTTGAAGCAATAATATCTGTTTAATTTGACCCAGACGCAGTTCGAGCCTAGCAAGCGGGTCACTACTCTCAGCTACGTCGACCCCGTAGGCTTCGTCATAATCGTATTCGTCAAAACTTTCATGATCGATGGGGGCCCATTCTGTTCCAACCCTGCCATGAAGTTCTGAGACAAGCTTGTTAATTACGCCCTTGCTTACAAGATCGCCAAAACGCTCGACCAATTCCTCCTCAGGATCATAGGGACCTCCATGGATGAACAAATAACCTCCATCTTCGCTGGAGTATGGCGTCTCGTCGGCAGGATCTCGGTATCTTGCCAAGAACCACGCGCCCATCGCCCGAAACTGCTGATCCTCATTCGCTTCGGCCAACCAGTCATCGTCAACTTCAAGCGTCGCACCTGCCGTGCTCGATGCATCGGCCGGAAGCTCCCTCACGTCGAGCACATCTACTTCGTGATCGTTCCAGCCCATTGGTCACCTCCACAGTGGCTCTTACCAACTATAGCGAATGATTGAATAGCACTCCGCATCTCACCCACTCCGCAAAGCGGGCGCCCCAGGTCTGGGCTTTGAGACCGGGGTCTTCACACCCCACCAACTGTCCGCGCAGCCGTCTACTGAGACTCAATCTCCACCACCCCAACCACCCCGGTAGAGTAATGAAGAAAACTACACCCAATCCAATCTCCCGGCTCCGAATCAACCCACGAACAACCGCATTCCGATGCGTTTACCGAAGCTTCTCGACCAGCTTCCGTTCAGAAAACACATTGAAGCCGTGATAACGCTCCAACCAGAACAGTCTTTCTCGAGATTGCACAGAAACAAAAAGCTTCAAAGCCCGGATGGCTTTTCCGAGCAGAGCTATCTTTGGTTCGCTGACGAGTAAGTGGACGTGCTCGGGCATGACTACGTATCCGCCGATGCAGAACTCATGGCAAATGCGTATCTTCTCCAGGGAGTTTTCGAAGAGTTCACGTGCCTCGACTGCGCGCAGGTATGGCCTTCCTTCCGTGACCACCGAAGGTGATGAAGTGAAGACTGCAGGATTACTGGAAACGGACCAAGCCTTTCGTCAGGCTTTCATTGTAGGTCTGGAACCCATGTCTAAGAAGCGAGGCATGGGACACCCGGATCATCGGCTGGGCAAGACTTGATCTTTGGGATGGTCAAAGATCAGCAATCGGGAATAAACGCGCGGTAATAATAGAGCCAGGACTTACCCATGCCTGATGGCCGGTTTACTGCGCAGATTGAAGGGGACTTTGTCGTCTTCCTGATTGGGATGCGCATTAATCATCTCTTTCTCCTGCATAAGTGGATGCCAGTCGCCGCAGCGATGCCGCGCATGCTGAAGGAACTAGCGCAGCATAAAGAACTCGGCCTGCTGCATGCCTATCCCTGTCTCTCCGGGCGGACGCTGATGACAGTGCAGTACTGGCGGTCATTCGAGCATCTCCATGCCTATGCGCATATGAAGGACAAGGAGCATCTTCCGGCCTGGGCTGCGTTTAATCGCCGGGTTGGCGGCAACGGAGCGGTCGGAATGTTTCATGAGACGTTCCTAGTGAAGGCTGGAGAATATGAATCCGTCTACGCCAATATGCCGCCGTTCGGACTGGGCGTGGCGGGCAGTATGGCATCGGCAGTTGGACGATCGGCCACGGCGAAGGCAAGGTTGAATCGGCCGGAGAGTCCAGAAAGTGGACAAGCGTAGGGTCTGAGAAAATCAACGTTGAAGCCATCACTGAAAACGCCGCACGGGAGACTGGCCCGTGCGGCGTCATGGTATTTCGAAGCTGGCTAATTGATCGTCAGGGTCAACGTCGTTGTATTGGTGATATTCGCGGTACTATCTGTGCCGGTCACGGTGAGAGTGTACGTTCCCTGCGCGGCCTGTGCGATCGTGGTCGAACTACTGCCGCCGCCGCAACCGGTCACGGCGAGTACACCAGCGGTCATAAGCGACAGGACCAGCAGCGATCCATGCCAGCCGCTCTTCCTGAACTTGCGCAGGGTGGCGAACGGAAGAAGCAGTAGACCGAGCAATGCTTCAGGGTGGAAGCCAAAGCCATTTCCCCGAGTACTGCCGGGTGAAGACGCGACTGCGATGGGACGTCTGCCGGCAGTCGCACAGGCTGCTTCCGTCGTGTTGATGGTGAGCGTGGAGGTCACAGCTGCCGCCCCCGTAACGCTTGCGCTGCCCACGCTGAAGCAGGTATTGGTGAGCGTGGCAGGGCCAGTCACAGTGTAGGCAACGGTGCCGGTGTAACCTCCGGCAGGCGTGACCGTAATGGTCGAGCTGCCACTGCTGCCCTGCGCTACGGTTGCGTTTGTTGCGCTCAGGGTAAAGGCTTTTGTGACTGTCGTTGCATTGATGGTCAACGTACCGGTTGACGTGGCATCAGTACTGCTGCCAGAGTACACAGCCGTGATGGTGTGCGAGCCAGCCGTGGTGAAGGTGGTCGAGAAGGTGGCCTGCGCGCTTGAGGCTGAGCCTGCATCGGCGCCGAGCGTTACAGCCGCGCCGGTGTTCGTGGCATCGACCGCGAATTGTACAGTCCCGGTCGGCACAGTACTGCCGCTACTCGGCGAGACGGTTGCAGTAAATGTCACAGCAGTGCCGACACTGATTGAAGAGGTCGACGCGGTGAGATTGGTGGTCGTGCTGATCAGTGTAGGTGTCGGGGCGGCGGCAGAGAAGGCAGTCGCCAGTTCGTTGGCATCGACGGAGCCGAGACCAGTCACCTGGTCATAGCCGGTGCCGGCGACGTAGCCGATCCTGCCGCTGCTCCCACAATCAGTCGAACCGGCGGTGCAGGGCACCTCGTTATTACCAGTAGTGATGTCGTGAAAGGCAGCAGGAGTCGAAGCCGCGAGCGAGTAGAGCGAGGGATTGATGTTGCCCTGCCCGGAAGATCCGAGCTCCTGGTTAATAAGGGTTAGAAGAGCAGAGAAAGTCGGCGCACCGAAGGAGGTACCGCCGGCTACTGTGGGCTGGTTGCTACCGTCCACGAAGCCATTGGTGCAGCTTCCCTGCGAACAGTAGAGATAGCCATCATGATCCGGCGAAGCGTTCAGGGCGACATCCGGAACATCGCGCGCTCCATCCGCCGGGACGCCTGTGCCTGTCTGCCAGGATGGCTTCGAGAAGAGAGTACTCTTGCCGCCGCCACTTGCTGATAGACCGTTCGATGGGGTGGTGGTGTCAGTGTCGTTCCACGAAGTTTCCGGGATGTAGGAGATGGCTGAGCCGTTGGTACTGTTGTTGCTCGACTGCCAATAGGTGCCGGGCGAGGACACGTCTCCGAAGAACTCGGTACCGCCGACGCCGGTCACGTAAGGCGAAGCTGCAGGCAGGTCGACGGCGAGGCCGTCCATGGCGGAGGTCACGACAGAATTGGCATTCGCCGGCTCATCACAGTCGGCTGCTCCATTGTCTCCGGAGGCTGCGACGATGGTTTGTCCCTGTGCGTTGGCCTGTTCAAAGGCAGCAGTGAGTGTGGAAACGTCAGAGGAACTCCACTGAGCCTCGCATGCGCCGTAGCTGATGCTGAGGACGGGAGCCAGATCGTTGTCTATGGCGTATGTAAGGGCGTCGAATACACTATAGTTCTGATTGTTTCCGACATAGACGAAGTTGATGGAAGCAGCCTTGGCGATGGCGCCGGACCATTCGACATCGAGGTCGGATTCTTCTTCATCGCCATCCTTCGTCTCGACGGCTGTACCGGAATCAGGCACCAGCGTCAGGGTTGGATCCTTGGCTGTCAATCCAGCGGCACTGCGGAAGGCGTCGACATCAGAGGCCAGGATCTCACTCTGCCCCACGACGACGAGGTTCTGGCCGGAGCCGGTGAAGCCGGCATTGTAGAGAGCCTTGACGTCATAGATGGTGGTGAAGTCGTCGGGCGCGAGGAAGTGATCGCCGGTAGTGCCGTAGTTGTAATGTGGCCGCACGCGTACACGTGGATGCGGCCGGAACTCCGCGAGGTGGCGCACGCCGAGCGTTACATCTGCGATAGCAGAGGGCAGCGATATCTCAGTGGCGTTTGCAAGGTGCTCGACACCCTGGACCTGGTAGCGATTGATGGTCGTCTGGAACGCGGCCTCAAGATGCGTCACATCTCCGGCGAAAGAGATGCGCGTGGGCGACACGCTTGTGACCGCAAGTCCCTGAGCACTGAGCCACTGGCTCACGCGGCTTGTGTCTGCTGCGCTGAGACCGAACCGGGCATCGTACTGCGCTGGAGTCAACCATTTGTGAAAGCCTGGAAAAGCGGGATTGACCTGCGCCGCCAGCAATGTCTTCAGATCGGCCTGCTGCGCCTCAGTGGGTTTGAAGTAGAGGGTGACGCCAGTAAGTTTCGTAGCCGGATCGGCGTGACCAAGCATGGTGCCGGTGCGCACCAGCGGATACTGCGTACCGCTCACCGGGGTACGCTTTGCATCAATTGACGCGATGCGGGAAGCCGGTTGCTGCGAGATGGCTGGCAGGTCGGAGATCGAAACAAGAAGAACCGCAGCAATAACAAACTTCAACCACAAACAACTTCGGATGGGCACCATACTTCCTCTACTACATAATTAATCTGTGAGGCGCAATGCCTCGTCCGTTCGACAGAGCTATCAGTTGTTGGGTTCCGGAGCCATATCACCACGAGAACCAGGACCACCAAACCTGCCGTGCCTGCGCGGGTCCTCCGCCTGCAGTTTCTTCCATTGATCCTGAGTCAAAACGCGACGCATGCCGAGCAGCATGCGGGCGTTGAACTTTTCGAGCTCGGCACGGGCCTGGGCCACGCGATCGATCTGGGCAAGGATCCTGGTTTCATCCGGCTGATCGGCAGAGAGCAACGGCTCCATGTTGGCTTCTTCTTTTCTCAGTGCACCAAACATGTCTGTGAGCTTCGGCCGGTTTTCCTCGAAGATGGCCTCCATCTTTTTCTGCTGGTCATCGGTCAGGGCCAGGTCTTTCGCGAATGCGGGATTATTCCACCATCGTCCTGGAGGGCCGAGATGAAAGGCTCGCTCCATCGGTGGCCGGCGACCCTCCATCGGGGGTGGTCCCATCTCGTTGCCTGTACCGTTCGGCGGCGCTCCATCCTGAGCAAAAGCAACACTCGCCGCCAGACAGACTGCAAGGACGAACGCTCTCGAAAATACACTGGCTCCCGGTCGACTAGTCTCTCTGCGCACGGCGTTTTTCCCCCGTCGTGGCTGTTGCTGTGTGGTTGCTGGTGGAGACGAGATGAGTCAGCGGTTCCATGGAAGAAGGCACATCGACGGAGACTTCTTCATCGACCTGCTGCAGCAGCGCGTCGTCGCTCATCGGCTCGGCCATGCGCGCGGCCTGGTGAGTGACTAGGTGCGTGTGTTCGATGCTGAAGGGCAGCAGAGCCAGCAGTAACAGAACAGCTGCCAGCACCCATGCCCAGGGATGCATCGACGTGGGACGCACAGCTGCAGCCGGCATTCTGACCGGATGCGTGGCAAGACTATCGGCACTCCAGGCCGTAGCGGATTCTCGAAACAGTGCGACCCCCTGCTCCATCTGCGCGACTTCTGCGAAACACGACGAGCACTGTGCCAGGTGACGGACCATTTCAGGCGTACGCTGGCCTAGAACGTACTCCTCCTGGTCCCAGGTTGATAAGTGAGTCCATTTCATCTTGTTTTCTCCATCGCGCTGCGAACAGCTGTCAGCGCACGGTGTAAATGACTCTTGACAGTCCCGACATTCATGTTCATGACTGTCGCAATCTCCGACAGTTCCAGTTCTTCAACAAAGCGCAGCAGAAAGACACTGCGCTGTTTGCCGGAAAGCTTCTCGACTGTGACCCAGAGCGCTTTTACCTGCTCTTTCATCAGCAGATCAGCTTCCGGCGTCAAGCCGGGAGAACGCAAACGATCGGCGATCTCTCCCGCGTCGTCAGATGACTGTGCCGCCGCTTTCCAGAATTGCATCTTTTTTGACCGCACGTGGTCGCGGATCAGGTTCGTCGCGATGCGCGTCAGCCAGGTGGCGACACTGCAGTCGCCGCGAAACTGGTTGCGCGCATTATGCGCACGCAGCAGACAATCATGCGTCAGGCTCTCGGCCAGCTCCGGATCGCGAAGCGACAGTAGTGCGTAGCGATAGATACGGGCCCGGTACGTGACAAAGAGCACGTCCATATCCCCGAGTTCGGCTGCTGCTCGGTCTTGCACACTTGAAAACGGGCCGGCGTAAATAGAGCTCTCCATTCCGCTCCCATAGACGGGTGTCGCCACCCGGCGGTTTACAGACAGTTCCAGTTTACGATCCAGCCCGTTCACAGCGCTGCCTTACGGTTCCATTTCCGGTTACTGCTCCGCTGGAGGAGGTCCGCCCGGGCCGCCGTGCTCACCGTGAAAACCTCTTTCGAGTTCGGCGAACTTGGTCTTCTGGTCAGCCGTCAGGGTCGCGTAGAACTTCGCCTGCGCGAGAGCGTGGGCAGCCATCCTTTCGCCGCTCATCTGGCCGAGGCTGGTTGCTGCCTGCTGAATTGCTGCTGTGTCGTCTGACTTGATTGCGGCCTCGAGTGCCTGGTGGGTCGTCCGCTCGGTAGCGTGCAGTGTACTTTCCGTGGTGGCGGCAGCAGTGAAGATGGAGGTCGCGTCCGCCTCCTGCTGGGAATTGAGCGAGAGCAGTGTGGTGTAGCGCGAGACCTCGTGCTGCGCCATCTGTTCCGGCGTTGGGGGTGTGCGTTGCGCCTGCGCCTGGAAGACTGGCAACAATGCGAGACCTGCAATCAGAGAGATCGGATATTTCATACTGGCTCCTTGAACGTGGAAGAGGCTGCTTGGAAAGAACGTTTCACTCCTGCGAGTGTTCCTTCCTGCTGCAATGGACGGAGCGATGCCTGCATCGGGTTACGCCTGCCCGCGATGGACAGTGCTTTCAAGGCCGACTGTCACAGTGTGAGGATCGTATACGTATTGAACGCGTTGGACCCGTTACCGTTCCGCGAACGATGCCGCCTGATTACGACGCGTGAGATACCAGGCAGTAGTCTCGACGGCCGACGCATTTCATTCCACATCACTGATCGAACGCAGGAAGCTCCCTGGCTCTTAGCCGACGCACTTTCTCCACTCGACTCTTGCCCTCGCGACCGCGGCCTGTCTGCAGCGGACTGCGACTTCGTTCGAACATCATCGAAGGGAAACAGGGAGTGCCGCTTGCCTTGCGCATTGCCGTCATGGATGCATGGACCTGCGGGCCGCTCACGAACGCGGCCGTTGACATCTGGCATCGCGATGCACTGGGTCTGTATGCAGGGTTTACCAGTCAGCCGGCGACGGACCGGGTGGACTTCCTCCCACCGGATGCGGACGCGGCATGAACACTGGACCCATTGATCGGAGGAATGTGTCCGCTTATGGACGATCAGTCCGGTGCTGGACGACTCAACACCGTGGACAGGTGAGCAAGTGGTTTAGAATCAACGCTGCACGGGTAACGCGGATGGTGCGCGAGCTGCACTTAGTCCCGGCGTATGGATATCGCCCGCCCGGACATTAAACGCAAGAAGAGTCGCCAGCGCTGGATCCTCGCCGTTGTCGCAGTTGTCGTCGTGACTGCCGCAGCCTATGCTGTTTCGCGTCTGAAACCGGCTGCGCCCTCGGTTGAACGCAGCACCATCTGGACGGACACAGTGAAGCGCGGTTCATTCACACGAAACGTGCGTGGCATCGGCACGCTGGTGCCGCGTGAGGACGGCATCCAGCTGATCCCGGCGCAGACCGAGGCGACGATCGTTCGCATCCGCGTACTGCCCGGCGCCAAGGTCCAGCCGGACACGATCATCATGGATCTGACAGATCCGACGCTGGCGCAGGAGCTGCTTTCCGCGCAACTCGATCTGAAGAGTGCCGAGGTCGAATACCACAACATCCAGGCTAGACTGCAGAGCGACCTGATGACCCAGCGTGCCGGCGCCGCGACCGTCACGGCCGACGACGACCAGGCGCAGAAGCAGGCTCAGACAGACAAAGCCCTCTACAATCTGGGCGTCATCAGTGGACTTACCTACAGTGCGTCGCAGGGCAAGGCGGATGAACTGAAGACACGTTCAGGCATCGAATCGGAACGTCTGACGGTCAACCAGAAGGCCATCGCCACGCAGCTCGAAGTACAGCAGACGCTGGTAGAGAAATACAAAGCGGTGCTCGCACTGAAGCAGCGCCAGCAGGACGCACTCAACGTCCGCGCTGGTATCACTGGTGTCCTGAGCGAAGTACCGCACCAGGTGGGCGAGCACGTACTGCCTGGTGCGACGCTCGCGACTGTCGTCCAGCCCGATCGCCTGAAAGCAGCGCTGAAGATTGCCGAAACGCAGGCTCGCGACATCAATATCGGCCAGGCTGCAAGCATCGACACACACAACGGCGTGATCCCGGGCAAAGTGACAAGAATCGATCCGGCAGTATTGAACGGAACGGTCACGGTTGACGTAGATCTGATTGGCGCACTTCCGCTGGGAGCGCTGCCGGATCTCAGTGTGGACGGAACCATTGACCTCGATCACCTGGAAAATGTGCTGTATGTCAGCCGACCCGCATTCGGCAATGAGAACAGCACCATCAGCCTGTTCAAGCTCACGCCTGATGGTAGCGGCGCGGTGCGGGTACAGGTCAAAGTGGGCCGGGCCTCCGTGAACGCCATACAGGTGCTGGGTGGCTTGAATGAAGGAGACACAGTCATTCTTTCGGATATGTCGCGGTGGGACGCAGTCGATCGTATTCGACTCAACTGATTCAGTGCCTTATGGAACAGGACTTAGACCACAACTTAGGAACTTCTACTCAGGAAAGGCGCAACGAGATGAAGAATGGAACGGGGCAGGACAGCCTTATTCAGATCGAGGCTATGACCAAGGTCTTTTACACCGATGAGATTGAGACGCACGCACTCTCGGGCGTTCACTTATCGATTCATCGCGGCGACTACATTGCCATGTCGGGCCCATCGGGCTGTGGCAAGTCGACCCTGCTGTCGATAATCGGATTGCTCGATACGCCGACCGGCGGAACCTACCAGCTGAATGGCAAGCCGGTCGAGAACCTGAGCTTCGCGGAGCGCTCGCGTATCCGCAACCAGGAGATCGGTTTCATCTTTCAGAGCTTCAACCTTATCGGCGACCTGACTGTGTACGAGAACGTCGAGCTGCCCCTGACCTATCGCTCCGGGATGCCGGCAGCAGAGCGTAAGACGCGCGTCCAGCAATCGCTCGAGCGCGTGGGCATGGCGCACCGCATGAAGCATTATCCTTCGCAACTCTCAGGCGGTCAGCAGCAGCGTGTCGCTGTGGCGCGCGCGCTTGCAGGTTCACCGTCGATCCTGCTGGCCGACGAACCGACCGGCAATCTTGACTCAAAGAATGGCGAAGCCGTGATGGACCTGCTGAAGCAGCTGCATGACGAGGGCTCGACCATCTGCATGGTGACGCATGATCCGCGCTTTGCCGCGCACGCCGAACGGCAGGTGAACTTGTTCGACGGCAAGGTTGTCAGCGAGGACGAACTGAAACGCAAGCTGGCTGAAGTGAGCGTTTAGGAACTGACTACGTCGCGTCAAGAGTCAGGAGAAGGAATGCAGACGATCTGGCAGGATGTTCAATACGCATTGCGACAGCTACGCCGAGCGCCAGGCTTCGTGGCAACTGCCATATTGACTCTGGCGCTCGGCATTGGTGCGACTACAGCTATTTTCTCGCTGGTCTACCAGGTCATGCTGCGTTCGATTCCAGTCGAACATCCGGAGCAGCTTTATAAGATCGGCAAAGAAATCAATTGCTGTGTCGAGGGAGGAATGCAGCGCGACTGGAGTATGTTTTCCTACGACCTGTACCGCTATTTGCGCGATCAGACACCCGGAACCGATGGCATCGCGGCGGTACAGGCGGGAAGCACCAGCGTAAGTGCTCACCGAGTTGGAGACAACGCGGCCAGTGTTTTCCTCGACGCCAGCCCGGTTTCTGGAAACTACTTTTCCCTGCTTGGCGTGAAGACTTATTCCGGCAGGCTGCTTGGTCCGGAGGATGACCGCGTAGGTGCTGCTCCCGCGGCTGTCATCAGCTACACAGTATGGCGAACACAATTTAACGGTGACGATCATCTTGTTGGATCGACGCTGATGCTTTCCGGGCATCCGGTCACGCTGGTCGGAATCACAGCCCCGGGGTTTCTTGGTGAACACAACACGCAAGATCCGGCGGGACTCTGGCTTCCCTTGACGCAGGAACCGACGTTCGAACCGGATCGCAAATTGCTTCAGTTGCCCGGCACGCATTATCTCGACCTTCTCGTCCGTATAAAGAACCCGAAGCAAGTGAGCCGTGTGCAAACTGCACTGCAGGGCGAACTGCGCCAGTGGCTCATGGCAAACCCCGACCAGACACAGCATGCGACGCCAGAACAGATCGCCCAGCAGACTACTGAGCTGGCTTCTGCGAGCACCGGCATCAACGATTTACGCAACCAGTACGAGAGCAGTCTGAAGTTATTGTTCGTCGTCGCAGGCTTCGTACTGCTGATTGCCTGCGCCAACCTAGCCAACCTGATGCTGGTACGCGGCATGGCACGCCGGCAGGAACTTTCCGTTCGCACGGCACTGGGAGCACCAAAAATCCGGCTGATCAGGCAAGCCCTCATCGAGTCGACCCTGCTTGCTGTCCTTGGTGGAGCAGGGGCTTTGCTCGTGGCTTATGCCGGTTCCCACGGCATCATTGCATGGTCAATGCCGGAAGCAGGAGTCAACCCAATTACAGCATCGATTTCACTTCCGGTGCTTGTTTTCGCGCTCATGGTTTCCCTTACGACGGGCATTGTATGTGCAGTAGCGCCGGCATGGATCACCTCACGGTCTAACCCGCTGGACGCATTACGGGGCGCAAACCGCAGCACCAGCGATTCCAGTGCTCTTCCTCAGAAAATAATGGTTGTCCTCCAGGCCGCTCTCTCACTTGCATTGCTTAGCACCGCGGGCTTGCTCATCACGAGCCTTCGTCATCTGGAACACCAGACGTTTCACTTCGAACCACACGGACGAATGATACTTTCCGTGGATCTCCAGGCGGCTGGATACAACTATCAGCAACTCGCACCACTCTACCAGCGTATCGATAACACTTTTGCTCACCAGCCAGGTGTCGATAGCATCGCTTACGCGTCCTACGCGCCCATGACCGGCGATCATTGGGCAAGTGGCGTGGCCCTTCCCGGGGCCGATTCCGGCAAAGATGCTGTAGCGTTTTACAACTCCGTAAGCTCAAACTTCTTTGAAACGCTAGGAACGCGCGTGCTACTTGGCCGTGCCATCAACGACCACGACACGGCGACAAGTCAGCATGTAGCCGTCGTCAATCAGACGTTCGTGCGCCGCTTCTTTCAGGGCAAATATCCGATTGGTGAACATTTCGGTCCGGAACCAAATATGGCGTCCGAGTACCAGATTGTGGGCGTAGTGGAAGACACGACATACGGCAGTGCCAGCCAACCTGCTGAGCCCATGTTTTTCATGCCACTCGCGCAGGCAACCAAGTACGCCGCGGACCAGGACATCAGCCAGGAAAACGTGATGCATTACATCGGCAATGTCGTCCTTCGTTTTCACGGCGATGAGAGCGCTGCTGCTGCCTCGGTGCGACAGGCTTTCAAGTCCATTGATCCGACTATTCCGATCTTTCAGATGCGTTCCTACAACGACCAGTTGAGCAGTAACTTTACCCAGGAAGAACTCGTCGTCAGACTCACTTCCCTCTTCGGCATGCTCGCGCTGGTACTGGCGTCGATCGGCCTGTATGGCGTGACGGCTTACGCAGTAGCTCGACGCACGAGCGAGATCGGTATCCGCATGGCACTGGGCGCAAGCCGCGGCAGCGTGTTGAAGATGATTATCGAAAACGCGCTCACGCAGGCCGGCATCGGTCTTGCCATTGGCCTCCCGCTGGCCTATTTCGGTGGGAGCCTGGTACGCCATTCCCTTTATCAGACCAGCGCCTTTCAACCCGTGGTGCTGCTTGTCGTCACTGCCCTGCTTCTAGTTTCAGCGACTGCAGCGGCTCTGATACCGGCGCGCCGTGCCGCTTCGATTGACCCGATGAAGGCGCTTCGCACCGATTAACAGCGCCACACGTTTCGAGGAATGAAGATGCAGACATCCTGGTCCAATCTCTACAGCGATCTCCGTTACGCACTGCGCCAATTACGTAAATCGCCGGTCTTTGCAGCTACAGCCATCCTCACGCTGGCACTTGGCATAGGGGCCAACACGGCGATCTTCTCACTGCTGGACCAGGCGCTGCTGCGCTCACTGCCCGTACACGATCCGCAACAGCTGGTGATACTTGAAGGCACTGGCAAAGCGTGGTCAGGCCATGCCAGCAGTTGGGGCGGCGATGAAGAAGCTTATTTCTCCTACCCCATGTATCGCGATCTACGCGATCGCAACCAGGCCTTCGATGGGCTCATCGCTACCACTTCCACAGAAGTAAACCTGACCCACACAGGTGCGTCGGAGATGGTCAACACCGAGATTGTCAGCGGAAACTACTTTTCCGTACTCGGAGTACAACCGGCTTTAGGGCGCCTCTTCACGCAGGCAGAAGACATGCAGGCCAACGGCAATCCAGTTGCCGTGCTGAGCTTCGATTTCTGGAAGAGCCGCCTCGGCTCCGACCCGCGCGTTGTGGGCGAAACGGTATCTATCAGCAACCATCCCTTCCAGATCATTGGTGTAAGTGCTCCTGGTTTTCGCAGTGCCGTATGGGGGGAACGACCGGGCATCTTTGTACCTATGGCCATGATCAGCCAGGTAGTGGATCGCCGTCCTGAACGTCTCAGCGACCATCGTGACAAGTGGCTGAACATAGTGGGCCGGCTGAAAGCAGGCGAGTCTCGCGCGCAGGCGCAAGCGGCTATGCAGCCGCTATGGCATGCCCTGCGCGCGGATGAACTGAGTGCTTTAGGCAGCAAGACCAAGCGCTTTACCGACGACTTCCTGACGAACAGCCGCATGCTGGTGCTGCCTGGCGCGCGTGGCTTTTCCTATTCGCGAGAGACTTACGAGAGACCGCTTCTCGCCGTCATGGCGATGGCTGCGCTGGTTCTGCTGATTGCCTCGGTGAATGTCGCCAGTCTGCTGCTGGTGCGTTCGGCCGCCCGCGTGCGCGAGTTCTCGATCCGGTTTGCGATGGGAGCCAGGTCGCAACGGATCATGCAACAGCTTCTTCTTGAAGCACTGCTCATCGGGATTGGCGGTGGCGGCGCGGGCATAGTGCTTGCCGGCTTCGCTATCCGTGCGCTGGTGCACCAGCTAAGCCCGGCTGATGGATCTGTCATCTTCCAGGGCGGCATCGACGGACGTCTGCTGATCTTCAATTTTGCGATTGCCCTTGCGGTCAGTGTCCTGTTCAGTCTTGCGCCGGCCCTGCAGCTTCGCCGTCCAGACCTGAGCGCCATGCTCGGACAGCGCAGCGCAGCCGGTTCTGGAGCTGCCCTCAGTTTTCGTCGCGTTGTTGTCTGCCTGCAGATAGGTCTCAGTGTGGTGCTGCTGATCGCAGCCGGGCTGTTCATTCGCACCATGCAGAATCTGCGATCAGTCAACGTGGGATTCAACACGTCTCATCTGGCCGGCTTCGGCATCAACCCCAAACTGGCGGGATACTCACCGGCCGCGATGTCCGCTGTACCGCAGCAGATCATCGACCGCTTGAGAGCTTTGCCCGGTGTACAGTCTGTTGCTGCGACCAGTGATCCTGAGTTACAGGGAAATGATCATGGCGGCAATGTGACAGTCGACGGGCATACACCTGCTGCCGATGGTGATGACGACGTTGAGAAAAGTTCTGTCAGTGAGGACTATTTCGCCACACTCCAGATGCCACTCCTGATGGGTCGCTACTTCAACGAGAGCGACAGGGCGGGTCATGGCCAGGTCGCAATTGTGAATGAATCGTTTGCGACGAAGTTTTGCAGAACCGTGCAGAGCTGCCTGGGTCGCACTATGGCTGATGGCGGCGGCGATAAGGTGAAGCTCGACACCCAAATAGTCGGCATCGTGCGCGACGCAAAGCATACCGGCCTGCGCGCTGCACCACTCCCCACGCGCTACCTTCCCATCAAGCAGGGCGACCCTGCACCGGAAGTATTCTTCTACCTGCGCACCTACACAGATCCGCAGCAGGCGCTCTCGACGGTGAGGCAAACGATGCAGCAGTTCGACAGCAAACTAGCCATCGAAAATCTCAGGACCATGGATGACCAGATCGAAGATGACCTGTCGAACGATCGATTGGTCCTGCTGCTTGCAATTTCCTTCGGGCTGCTCGCCGCACTCCTCGCAGGCGTAGGTCTTTACGGGGTTCTCGCTTATTCGACTGCACAACGCACTCGCGAGATCGGCATTCGCATCGCGCTTGGATCCAGCCGCCTGGCTATCTCGCACATCATTCTTGGTGATGTACTTCGCCTGGCCGGCATTGGTATCGCTGTTGCCATTCCAGTTGCCTACACATTGAGCCGCTTCGTGCAGAGCCAGCTCTTCGGGGTCTCGCCTGCCGATCCCGTAAGCCTGTTTGCAGCAGTTGTACTTGTCGGCATCGTCGCATTGTTCGCCGCGCTTATTCCCGCAACGCGCGCAGCAAATGTTAACCCGACAGAAGCGTTACGAACTGAATAGAAATCAGGGAGCATGCAAAGACCATGCAGGAGATATGCTTTGCTCTTTTTCGAGGGCCACTCGGTTGCGTCGGATGAGCCGCCAGTACAAATCGGTTTGGCTGCTTTACTGCGGAAAGAACCATTCTGACTGCTTTCAGCTGACGAACGAATAAAGACGTATGAAGGATGAATTTGAATGATTGAACTGAAGAAAATAGAACGCAGCTATAAGACGGGTGCGGCTCAGACCTGGGTGCTTCGCCATGTCGACCTGGCTATCCGCGAAGGCGACTTCGTCACCATCATGGGACCGTCGGGTGCGGGGAAATCGTCGCTGCTGAATGTCCTGGCGCTGCTTGATGATGAGTGGAAGGGTGAGTACTGGTTTGAGGGTGAGGCCGTCCACGCTCTCAATCGCAAGCAGCGCGCCGATCTCGCGCGCAGGCGCACAGGCATGGTGTTTCAGAGCTACCACCTGCTCGATGATCTGACGGTTGCTGAAAATATCGATCTGCCGCTCTCTTACAAGAACCTGCCGAAGTCAGAACGACAGGCTATGGTTGCCGACATCCTCGATCGCTTCTCTATCGTCGCGAAGAAGGATCTCTATCCGAGCCAGCTTTCCGGCGGACAGCAGCAGCTTGTTGGCATCGCGCGCGCAGTCGTGCACAAACCTTCGCTGCTACTGGCGGACGAGCCCACTGGCAACCTGCATTCAGCCCAGGCTACCGAGATCATGGAACTCTTTCGCACACTGAATCAGCAGGGCACGACAATTGTGCAGGTCACGCACTCAGAGGTGAACGCCTCCTATGGCAACCGCCTGATTGAACTTCGCGATGGATGGATGACGGGCAACACTGTGCTGGTTCCTCGCACTAAATCGACTGCAGCCGCTGTTCCTGCTTCGGAGGTACGTACTTCGTGAATTATCTATTCCTGCGCCGCGGCGCAGCCGTCGTTCTAGCTTCACTCTTCCCTACCTTCGCGAACGCACAAAACGGGTCCGCGCTGCGACTGGATATTCCTCACTCGAGCAATCCGTTGCGTGCCTATGCGCCCACAGAAGTGCCAGCAGCAAATCTTTCCAACTCTGCCCGCATCGATCAGCATATGCGCGACGGAAAACTTTACCTCTCGCTGAACGACGCGATCGAGCTCGCGCTTGAAAACAATCTTGATATTGCCATCGCACGTTACAACCTGCCAATTGCAGAAGCAGACATCGAGCGTACCAAAGCAGGTGGAGTTTTCCGCGGCGTGAATACCGGCGTAGTACAGAACACGCCGGGCGGGGGTGTCGGCGGATTAGGGTCGGGCGCGCCGGGAGCCGGTGCAGGTGGCACGACCGGCGGCGCTGGTGGTGCCGGCAGTGGCGCATCGGGCCTGGTGTCGTCCACGCTGGGCACAGGCACAGCAGTGTCTTCGTACGATCCCGTCATCTCCGGTACAGCCAGTCTCGAGCATTTTACCGAACCACTTTCCAATGAGCAGCTCTACGGAGTTCCATCCCTTCAACTGAATACTTTTGCCACGAACATTGCATACCAGCAGGCCTTCACCACAGGCACCGCGATCTCTTTCGAGCTCGAGAACCAACGCGTAGCAGAGAACAGTCCATTCAACGTGACGAACCCAACACTGAATGCGTATTACCGGTTCACGATCACGCAGCCATTGCTGGCTGGCTTCGGGTTTGGGCCGAACACGCGCTACCTGCGTATCGCGCGCAACGATCGGAAGATTTCGGACATCGCCTTCAAAGATCAGATTATCGTCACCATCACGCAGATCGCAGACATGTACTGGGACCTGGTGAATGCTTACCAGGACGAGCAGGTAAAAGAACGTTCGCGGCAGTTCGCCAAGGAGACGCTGGACAGTGACCGGCAGCAGCTTGCGCTGCAGGCTATCCCGGCGCTCGATGTAACCAAAGCCGAGGGTGAGTTGGCGACGCGCGATGGGGATCTGACGATTGCGAAGACGACCCTCCAGCTGCAGGAATCGCTCATCAAGAACGCATTGACGAAAAATCTTGACGACCCGACGCTTGAAGAAATGCCGGTCGTCCCGACAGAAAAGATCAACATCATGGAAGGGGTCACAACGCAGCCGGTTGCAGAACTGACCGCCCAGGCGCTGAACGACAGAACTGAGTTAACTGAATCCGCGGTTGATCTGCAGAATCGCGATATCAGCCGAAGAGCAGCCCGCAACGCGGTACTGCCGACGGTTGATCTGGAAGGTTATTACGGCGGTACCGGCCTGGCTGGTCCGGATAATGCTGCTTCCCATTTGTCCTCAACGTCACCTATCGGGGTGGGTGGATCATTCAGCACAGCTTTTAATAATTCTTCGCCGGACTACCTGGTTGGCCTTGCTGTCAACATTCCCATCCGCAACCGCCAGGCGAAGTCAGACCAGTATCGCTCTGAACTGGAGTACCGGCAGTCCGAACTGCGCATTCAGCAATTGAAGAAGCAGATTCGTATCGAAGTCCGCAACGCACAGTACGCTTTGGAGCAAAGCAGTGCTCATGTGAAGGCCGCGCAGGAGTCTCGCGACCTGGCACAGAAGACGTTCGACATCAGCAAACAGGAGCAGAAGCTTGGTGCCGGCTCAAACCTGCAAACGCTGACGGCTGAACGCGACTTGGTAATAGCCGAGTCAACACTCGCAGCATCTGAAACGACCTTTGAGAAGTCCCGTGTGGAGTTAGCCCGCGCCACCGGCACTACTCTCGATACCTATAATGTTTCCATTGACGATGCGAAAACCGGGGTCATCGCATCGGCCAGGGCCGCCGCGCCACCGAACACTCCCTAGGCGCTGCTTCTCACACTGGATGGCGTTTTTCTCCGCAAGGCTCAACGCAAGTCATCCGAAATTGAAATAGCGAGTCAGCCGGGAAACTGATCTAATCAAGAGAACAAAATGGCACATGCCAACACCACGATTGAAGTGCCAGCACAGGCTAAGCCTCTACCAGCGCGTCTGTTGCTTGCGGACGACCAGGCACATATTCTTGAAGCCCTTCAGCTACTGCTTAAGCCGCAGGGCTATCTACTGCATTCCGTCCGATCGCCAAACGAAGCACTGATGGAGATTGCCTGCGAGACTTTCGACGCAGTGTTGATCGACCTCAATTATTCCCGCGACACAACCTCCGGCGCAGAGGGCCTCGATCTGCTGCGAAGGATCCTCGCAGCTGACAGCCAGATGCCGGTTGTAGTGATGACGGCGTGGGGCAACATTGATCTCGCTGTTGAAGCGATACGGCTGGGAGCCCGCGACTTCATCCAGAAGCCCTGGGAGAATGCGCGCCTGCTTACCATTCTGAAAACACAGGTTGAACTCGGCCAGGCACTACGCCGCTCGCAGATGCTGGAGGCAGAGAATCTACTACTACGGGCGAAGAACCGTCCCGAGTTTATAGCGACTGCGCCTTCCATGCATCCTCTGCTCGACGCTATAGCGCGCATCGGCCCGTCTGATGCAAATGTGCTGATTACAGGCGAGCATGGTTCGGGCAAGGAGGTTGTTGCGCAGACGCTGCACGCTATCTCGGCACGCGCGCAACAAAGCCTGGTCGAGGTGAATACGGGCGCACTGCCTGACGGCACCTTTGAGAGCGAGTTGTTCGGCCACGTTCGAGGCGCGTTTACAGACGCACGCACAGATCGTGTCGGACGCTTTGAACTGGCGGACCGTGGCACGCTATTCCTCGACGAGATTGCTAACGTCCCGATCCGCCAGCAGGCGAAGCTTTTGCGCGTCCTTGAAACCGGCCAGATGGAACGTGTCGGCTCTTCGAAGAGCACGCGGGTGGACGTCCGCGTGCTCTCTGCAACCAACGCGAACCTGCAGCGCGAGGTTGCCGAGGGACGCTTTCGTGAGGACCTGCTTTTCCGGCTCAATACCGTCGAACTACGCATCCCTGCCCTGCGGGATCGCCGCGAAGATATTCCGCTGCTCGCGGCACACTTCCTGGCACACCACGCCCATCGCTACCGGCGGCAGATCCAGGGCCTGTCACCCGAGGCTTTAAAAACTGTGCTGCAACACGGCTGGCCGGGCAATGTGCGTGAACTCGATCACACCATGGAACGCGCGGTCTTGATGGCTCGAGGCCCTCATATAGAAGTATCCGACCTGGGCCTGCAGGCTGCCCGCAGTGCGCCCGGCGGAATCGATGAACTAAGTCTCGATGCGGTCGAAGCTATCCTGGTGCGCAAGGCACTTGCCCGGGTAAATGGCAATATCACGCAGGCTGCCGAGCTCCTGGGATTGAGCCGTGGCGCGCTCTACCGCCGCCTGGAAAAACATGGCATCGCCACCTAGGCGGCGGCTTCCGCTCGGCCGCACACGTCGCCGTGTCGGTTACGAGAAGAGATTGCGCCTGCTCTTCTGGTTATTTTCTCTGCCGGTCTTCAGTTGCGCAGTCATGCTGCTGGTCTGGTCTAACGCAACTCCCTCAACCTGGATCCTTGCGCTGGTAGCAACCCTTGTCGGATGGGCCATTCTTCAGGCATGGCTCATCGAGCAGATACTGCGTCCATTGCAGACACTCTCAAACGTTGTCGCAGCTCTACGTGAAGAGGATTATTCCTTCAGGGCGCGCGGCGCGCGGCGTGGTGATTCTCTCGGTGACCTGGCGCTCGAGATCAATGCTCTCGCAAGTGACTTGCAGGCCGAACGCCTTTCGTCTCTCGATTCGGCTGCACTGGTAAGACGCGTGCTCGAAGCGATCGATGCTCCCGTGCTCGCCTTCGACGAACAAAATGTCCTGCGCCTGCTGAATGCTGCCGCAATTGAATCGCTGCGACTGAGTGCGAAGCATTCACCCGGTCAGTCGGCGGAGGCACTCGGTTTGAAGACGCTATTAAATGTGCCCGATGAACAGGTGACGACACTCGCCAGCGAAGCAAATCCTGTGCAATGGATGGTGCGTCGGACGGCCTTTCGCCAGAACGGCGTGCCGCATACACTCGTACTGCTTTCGGATGTGAGCCTGGCGCTGCGACAGGAAGAACGCCAGGCATGGCAGCGCCTGATCCGCGTGCTTGGTCACGAGATCAATAACTCGCTTACGCCAATCAAGTCGATAGCCGGGTCGCTGCGATTGATGGTGCAGGCAAATTCTCTCAGCGAAGATTTCGAACGTCCGCTCGAGGTGATTGAGCAAAGGGCAGAATCGCTGAATCACTTCCTTGCGGCATACCGCAAGCTGGCACAGCTTCCGACGCCGCAGCGCACGTCGTTTGCGCTCGCAACCTTCCTGGAACAACTTCTTCCGCTTGAGACCAGGCTGCCAGTGCAGTTGGTTGCAGGACCGGAAATAACTTTGCACGCGGATAAAGATCAACTTGGACAGGCCATCATCAACCTGCTGCGCAATGCTGCCGAGGCAGCATTCGAGAATAAAACAAGGCCTCCCTGCATCTCTCTTTCATGGAATATCGATCATCGCCACGCACGGCCGGAAGCCGTAATCCGCGTTCGCGATTCGGGCCTTGGCGTAGCCAATCCATCGAACCTGTTCGTCCCCTTCTACACGACCAAGGAAAGCGGAACAGGCATCGGACTGGCACTTGTTAAAACCATCATTGAGGCACATCAAGGGAGCATCACGCTCGGCAATCACCCCGAAGGCGGTGCGCAGGCTGAGGTGCGAATCCCGATTTAGGTTTCATTGGGCTCCGGTTGTTTATCAGAAAAGCCAGTGGCATCGATGGGTGCCTTTTGTCATAGACTGGAGTTGCCGTGCCTGCGCTCCTGGTCAAAGCCGTCATGTTGACAACTGCCGCGTGTCTTTCAGCGGCCACACTCCCGGCTCAGGAGACCTCCGCAAACCTGAAGCAGGCCGACGCAGAGTACCGCGCAGGTGTTGCGGCTCTTTCTAAAAATGACCTACATAAATTCCGTGCCTCGCCTGCTCCGCGGTGACTCGAGCCTTCATCGCAACTGGGTCAAGATAGACTGGTTGACGTAAAGGCCAACCGGACCGGAATAGGCAGCCGGGTAGTAGTAATTGCTAAGAACAACCCGGACCACCCCAAACCGCTGATACAGATGGAAGAATTACGAAGCGGTAGCAGTTATTACTCGCAGAATGATCTTCGACTCCACTTCGGTTTTGGTCGCGCAAAGAAGGTGGAGTCCGTTGACATCTGGTGGCTGAGTGGGCAAGTCGATCAATTGAAGGACCTCGACGTAAACCGCTTGTATGTCATTCAAGGAGGGTAGAGAGATCCTTAAGTCTGATCCATTGAAACCTGCCATGACCAATGCATAGCACCACGGGAAGGATACTGGCTGCCGCATTGCCGTTCGCATCCGCTATCCTT
The DNA here is from genome assembly GCA_963692885.1 of Acidobacteriaceae bacterium. Taxonomy (GTDB): domain Bacteria; phylum Acidobacteriota; class Terriglobia; order Terriglobales; family Acidobacteriaceae. Next base: position 1,723,993 of record OY843586.1, on the reverse strand, counting down.
TCATCCACGGATCAGAAGTGTCCGTGGCTCCACAGGGTACTGCTGCCGCAACGCTGAGCGGTGATGTGACCAGCCTTGTACAAGGTGACGGCGAAACGACAGGATCATGTCAGTTCGCTCGAAAATACAATGCTGTGTTCCACGAATTCAACATCTTCCTTGCGCAACAGGGTTTTGGCGCCCGCGCACCTGCAAGTGAAAAGCTCGTGTATACCGGCACTGGCGCGGTTCAGTGCAGCGTGACACATTCATCCACTGACGTACCGGAACAAATAGATGGGCAGGTAAGAAACTTGAGGTAAAGGCAATCCTCACAACCAGAGGTATCAAGCTCTCGGCATCGCAGCGCGAGTCGCAGCGTGAGGTGCTACGTCACGCAACAGGGCAGATTGCAGGAAACCTGTTCGAACGAATCCGCTGATACTTGCAGCGAGTATTCAGTAGGAATGCATAAGCTGGCGACGTCTTCAATCCCGAATAGAATGATCTAAGATATCCTGAAACTTGAACAGCGACGCCTGCTGGGGGTTGACTGATCTTACTTCGAGTTATGACAATGCGCTGCTTTCGATTCTCTTCGATGCGAATTCTTTCCATATTCCTGGCGGGTATGCTTCTATTGCCAGCTTGCGCAGTTTCTGCAGCCGATGACAGCTATGGACTGCAGGTGCAACAGGCGGTCGACCGGCTGCAAGAGTGGTATCAACCAGCCACCGGTCTGTGGGCTACGACTGGCTGGTGGAATAGTGCAAACGCACTTACAGCAGTCGTTGACTTCTCGCGCGCTGCAAAGACCACTCGATATCAATCTGTTCTTGATGAAAGCTTCGCACAGCACAAGTTTTCAGGCTTTCTGAATGACTATTACGACGATGAGGGATGGTGGGCGCTGGCATGGATAGATGCTTACGACCTGACGCACGAAGCGCAATACCTGGAACAAGCCAGTTCCATCTTCGATGACATGGCCGGCGGCTGGGATGATACATGTGGTGGTGGTATCTGGTGGAGTAAGGAGCGGAAGTACAAGAATGCGATCGCCAACGAGTTGTTCCTTGACGTCGCGGCACATCTAGCCAACCGGACTTCCAACGCTACAACAAAGGCGAAGTATCTCGCCTGGGCCAATCGTGAATGGCAGTGGTTCGCGCAATCGACGATGATTGCAGAAGATCATCAGATCAACGATGGGTTGACCTCTGCTTGCCAGAATAACCGTAAGACGGTCTGGAGCTATAACCAGGGTGTAATTCTAGGCGGGCTGACAGAGTTATCCAGGCAGTCCCATGATAAGAAGCTCGTGCCAGCTGCGCAACAGATCGCAGATGCAGCAATCCTTCACCTGGCCGGTGATCAAGGGGTGTTACACGATCCTTGTGAACCCAAATGCAGCGAGGACAGTACCCAATTCAAGGGAATTTTTCTTCGAAATCTTGCGATCCTCCAGGCGCGTAAACATGAAAAGCGGTATCTTCACTTCTTCAGCGTGAATGCCGGAGCTCTACTTACGAAAGCCAAGAATCCTGATCACAGCTTCGGTGTGCTGTGGTCTGGGCCGCCCGCGCCGGCGGACGCATCTACGCAGAGTTCAGCGCTTGACGCCTTAAACGCTGCACTTGCCACGCATGCCCGGATCCATAATCCCTGATCCTCACTCTAGAGATACCGAATCATCAAACTGGTATAGCTGAGGGAATGCGCGCAGGCTTGCCAGATAGTACTAGGGTCATGCCAAAAATGATTACGTTGCGCTTCTTTGGAGACTGATGCTTCGTACCCGCCTAGTCTTGTTGAGTGGAAGTGTATAGGCCCTCAAAACGACTGAATTAGAATCTATATCGCCGATTAAGAAAGCCACTTTCGATCACTGTCGGCAGCGGTGGCCAGGATGTATACACGGTTGTTATTGCCAGTCGGAAGTGCAATCGTCTCACCCTTGGCAATGATGGCATTGGGGATGCTCGTCGTTGCAGGAACCCGTTTGGAATTTACGTCGTTGCACTTGATCTCCGCGGAAAGCATCTCAGCCGGCAAGGAATCGCCTCTGCGTCAAACCTGCGGCTGCACGGCAGCCATTGTCAGTCGCAGACGCAATGTCATACTTCAAGGCTACCGGCGTGGATGCATGAGTCGTCACCCAAGTGTTGAACGCAGCCAGCTTGCCCGAATGTTATTCACAAGCCAATGAGCACGGTTGTCTGAGGCTGATCAGCAGGGGACATAGCCCATTCCGCAAGCTGGTTAATCTTGTTCAATGTGTTCGGATTGTCTATGCTGAAGCCTCCATCAAGTTTGAGATGGTTTACGAATAGGTGCAAGTCGTGCAGCAATCAAAACGGAGCGAGACGCTGATCGCTAGTGCGTGGGCAACACTTTCACGAGCACGAGTGCATTCGGTGTCAAGCCTAACTCCAGTCTCCCAGCACGCAGTTGTTGTTCCTTCGGCGCAGGTAAAGCAGTCTCCTGGTTTAGTTGCTCTACCTGCGACGGGGTTGGATCTACAGGCGTTCCCAGTGCTTCGAATTTCGGAAGCACGTTGCCGTGATCAGAATCGACCCGCTGTATGGTCACCTGTGTATCTGCAGGGACACCGGTAAAGGTGAGAACCATTTTGTGGTCACCACCGTGCTCGTCTGGATCAACCAGGTTCCAAGCTACCAGCGTGATGCTGCCATCTGCATTTCTAGTGACAATTACATCTTTTGAATCGTTCGCCAAACGTTGCTCCCCCAGCTGGTGGAGCAGGCTGAACGCGTAGTAGCTTGGCTTGTTAATGCCGCCCTTCGCTCTAAGACCAAAGTGACCTTCGAATGGTTTGGGAATAGGGCCGCCTTCTTCAAATACATCGGAGAATGTCCAAAACGACATCATCGAGACAGCACCATCGCATGCACGCACAGTATTCGCGAGAGCAGGGCCAACAAAAATCGTATCCCGGGATTCATTCATGCCCTGTACATTCCATTCCGTCCAGAAGAGCGGTAATCCTGGCATGGGCGATGCCTTGATCTGTGCATGCACTTTCGCGACAGCCCGACAAACCCGATCATCCATCGGGATACTCTCGGTCGTGTCCAGCATGTCTTCGGGCGTGTCATCTGCGTAGCCGTGGGTCGAAACAAAATCTACGGGCGCATGATGAGCAGCTGCATAGGAGAGGAACTCCGGGACCCAGTGTGCGGCTGCGGTAGCAGGACCGCCGACACGCAGCCGATTGTTGACCGCCTTCAGCGAGTGCGCAGTATGCGCGTAAAGCTCGAAGTAGCTTTTCTCGCGCGGGATGCCATTCCAGAAGTCTATGTTCGGTTCGTTCCACACCTCGAAGTACCACTGTGACACTTCGTCGATCCCGTAACGATCTACCAGGTGTTGAGCGAAGTGTCTCATCAGGTCATCCCACGCCTCCATGCTCTTGGGCGGAGACACATTCTGCTTGTACCAGAAGGGATGCAGCGCATCCGGGTTGAACGCCAGCTTCTTGGGCATGAAACTCATCTCGACCACAGGCTTCACGCCATTCTTGAGCAGCCCATCGTAGATCTGGTCGACATATGCAAAGTTGTAAACAGGGTTGCCATGCTCATCTTCGTCATAGACCCCAACCTCGTCGTGCAGGATCGCGTGGAAGCGTACGTAGCGAAAGTCCGTGACTTGCTTTACCGCGCGCAGGTCGTCCCGATAGCTCTCACGCAGTGAGAGTATCGCGCGGCCCGACCCGAACATCTCCTCCCAGAAGTGCGGGAAAGGTGACACTGGACCGTGTGCATCGATCACCACATTTTCTGATGATGCTGGCTGTTGACCGGGCGTCATCATCGGAAAGAGACCCAGGGCGACCACAATGACAAAGCTGCTGAAACCGCGAAAAGAGGACATGCCACTGCTCATGCATTCTCCGTTTTTGATGCGAGAGATAAATGAAGCCCAAGAAACAGCTCAGGCAATCCAGTCTTATCGATGCCGGAGCGCTTCCAGTTCATCCAGTGTGCGCGGCCAATCCGCTCCGAGCAAACGTGAAAGACTTCGATCGGCAAGCACCTTGCCGCCGGTCTGACATACTGCGCAATAGTTAGTCTCATTGTCTGCGTACCGAATGCGCTGGATCGATTGGTCGCATCGCGGGCATGCTCGCCCGTACCTTCCATGGACCGCCATCTCCTGACGAAACGCGGTCACTTTTTCTGGAAACGCCTGGCGACTTTCCTCCCTTAGACGATCAATCCAAAGCATCAGTGTTTCTCGCGTCGATTTAAAAAGTCTTTGCCACTCGTCATCCTTCAATTTGTGGGTCAGTGCTATGGGAGAAAGTTGAGCAGCGTGCAAAATTTCGTCTGAATATGCATTGCCAATTCCGCTGACGATGCGAGGGTCGGTAAGAGCGCGCTTCAATGTTCGATTTTCTGCACTCAGAGCAAAGCGGAAGCTGTTGAAATCCGCCGTCAAAGGGTCAATGCCGCCCGGGTCCATCGAGGCCAGATGCTCGCCACGAACAATGTGCAGTGAGGCACGCCGCTTCACCCCGGCCTCAGTCAGTAGCAGAGAACCATTTGCAAAATCGAATGCCGCAAGGTTCTGTTTTCCACCAAGTTTCACGCCGGTCTTGCGCCAGTGCAGTCGGCCGGCGATCATCAGGTGCAGGACGAGCCACAGGTCGCCGTCAAGTCCGATGGCTATGCGCTTGCCAATGCGCCGCAACTCACGGACCGCTTTGCCCTCGCACTCTGCAACGCCAGGCCGCGTGGTACGCAGTAGGAAGACACTCGCAATCCTGACATGTTCCAGCGTCTGCCCCATGATGCGTTGTTCAAGCGCGTTAAGATAGGCGGCAATATCTGGCAGCTCGGGCACGTGTAACAGCTTGCTCGTTTGCACGACGTCATGCAAGTGCGAAGCAAGTCGTCGACGTTGAATAAGCTTTACCACGTCGCAAGCAGGATGTTGAGAATGGGTGCGATGACAAGAATGGCACCAGGAACCAGATCATGGACCTGAATGACATGGTTCACTTCCCATCTTAAAGGCCACCTTTTCACGAATTCGTTGAAGCCATTCTTCCTGTTACCCTGTAAAAGACTAATTGTTCGCCCCGGCTTACATCGCAGTATGTTTCGCTGTGCGGGCGGCAGCTTCTATCAACACGACTGAGGAAACATGGCCGCGCTCATTGATGCAATTGATATAAAACGCAAGATGGCTTTTGAATTCGAAAATGCTCCGTACACCTGTCTAGAATCTGACATTTCTACTCCGACGGCGCGCGGGGGCCAGACCCTGGTGCGCCTGCGTATGCGCAACATGCTCACGCGCGCGGTCTTCGACAAGACTTTTAAGGCGAGCGACAAATTCAAAGAGCCAGACCTCGAAACTGTTGAAGCTTCCTATTTGTACAGTGATGGCGATGGCTCATATTTTCTCGACCAGCAGAGTTTTGAAACGATCAGTCTGAACGAGGATATGGTGGGCGACGCACTTGGCCTGCTGATCGAAGGAACCATCATTCAGGTCGACAAATACAATGGCAATCCCATCGGCCTCCAGTTACCCGTGCAGGTGGAGTTGGAGGTGACCTATACAGAACCCGGAGTTCGCGGAGACACGGCAAGCGGCGCAGTCACCAAGCCGGCTAAGCTCGAGACAGGCATCGAAATCCGCGTCCCCTTTTTCGTCAAGGAAGGCGAAAAAATCAAGGTCAACACCGAAACCCGGGAGTTTGCCGGGCGCGTGTAGTTAGATTGATTACGGCGCCAATACTGCATTCGGCAAGATACACTTAGCAAGCCTGTGAAACCCTACTCAAACGAGAGAAGTAGTATCTCGACTGCCCCGCCCTGTCGTTTCGCGAGTGGTCATGGCGTGATCCGTGAGCTTTCAACAGTTGAACGGCAGCAGCGATTTTCATCTTGTTTCTCCCATCGACTTCGCTCATGCTTATGAACAGACCAGCCAGTTCGATAAAGCCATCTCGTTGTACAGCTCCGTGATGAGCCAGCAGATCCCCATGTCTGCCGAATCCTACTTCGATTATGCGCCGCTGCTCACGAATGCTGGACGGTTCAATGATGCCAAGAGCGAGCTCACGGCCGCAATTGCTTCGCTGCCAACGGATTCAATCTTTAAGGATGTGCTTGGAGTTATCTGTGCGCAGCAGCAAGATATTAAGGGAAGGCATCAAACTGAATCCAGGTAACGCTCAGCTCCACCACGATCTCAGCTTGGCGGACGGGCTTGCCCATCAGGGGAAGTCTTCCGACGCAGCTATCGAACGGCAGAAGCAGCAAGTCTGCAGGCCGTTCACGGTTAGAGCGCTTTGCCGGCGACGCAAGGAGTCTGGTTGTGCGCGCCGCCGGGAGTCCTCTACACTCAAGCAGCATCAACGTGCGCCATGCGTCGGCCGGTGCCTGAAGCCGCAATCCTTGAAGTCAAACTGCCGCACTTTGGCGATCGCTCGCGCGGACGGCACACGCTCTTTTTCTTGAAGATGTTCTCGGCCTCGCGCTACCGTTGGGCTCGAATACTGCCGTCGCCCAGATGGGTGCACGCCTCTTGTATAGCGTCGCGCTGCAGAAACCTCCCGAAGCTCTTCCTGCACCTATAGCCGGAACACCGCTCGGCGTCAAGTCTAATGACGTAGCGAAGCAAGCTGGTCTGCTCGCAAGATCGCCTTTGGCGGCGAGCATAAGGACAAATATTTACTGGAGAGGACGGGATGTGATGTAGCTTTTTACGCTTACGACCAGGATGACTGGGTAGATAATTTCCTGGTAAACGGAACCCGCACTGAAGGCGTTCCCAAAGGCCAAAAGCCGGTTAGCCCAATGCTTCAAGAACAATAGCGATGGAACGTTCACGATGTAATGATGAAAGCCAGTCTCGCGCGCAGCAGTTAGAAACAAGCCGGTTGTATAGGCGATTACAACAATGAAGGCTGAGACGATCTATTCGGTACCTATTATGGTCAGAAGGCGCTCTACTACGATAGTGGCAATGAGACATTTACCGACGTTACGCAAGGCAGGATTGACACAGCCAAAACTTGCTAGGACTTCCGGATGCGCTTTCGTCGACACCAAGACTTATTTAAATTGAACTTCTCCGACAACGCCGCCACGCTTTACCACAACAATGGCATCGGTTCACGGGTCACGCTGCATGGAGAAAAGCGCGATCAGGTCGATGAAGTCCGCAGCGGATCTAGTTATAATCCGTCGAGGAGCGTGGATTTGTATTTTGGGCTTGCCGCAGAGCAGCAGCTGGACCGCATCGAGGTTCGCTCGCCCAACGGACACGCAGATTTATTTTGGACGCTCCCGCCGTCGATCGATCGATCACCCTTACCTAAGATAGCGGAAGCGCAAGTGAGCGTTTGTCTTGTTCGACCTAGCTCAGCAGGAGAGAGAATGAATTTCAAGAAGCCGGCGTCCTTGATTTCGACTGTTGCCGCACTCATGCTTTTTACCCTTGAAGTATCAGCTTCAAACCAGACAAACAGTCAGGTTGATTCCACTCAGCAGACGAGCAGTCGTGCGGAAGCGAAGCCGGTCCACGACACGCTACTCCAACCTTCTGATCTCCAATCCATCCTCCCGCCAGCTGTCTTCTTCAAAGGCCAGAGCGCTCCGCTGCAGATGCGGAATGCGAGTGGTATTCATTTCAAAGATGGCGCCTACCTCTTTGCTTCGCTGGTTGACACATCGGGATATTCATCCGGTGTTCAGGAGAAATACCAGGCCTACTTTGTCACCGAGGTACCGCTGCAGTTTGGCGAACACATGCTCAGCGCAGGAGCATACGGTGTGGGCTTTATCGCCCAAAGCAAATTTCTCGTGATGGATATCGGCGGCCACGATCTGTTTACCGTTGGCTCCACGCGTGATGAAGCTTTACGCCATCCCACGCCACTCAAAATCGTGCAGGCTCCGGAAAACGCCGGTTACCGACTTTATGCAGGCAGAATGTACGTCGACTTCAAGCCGAACCAGTAGGCATTCCCCTCACCAAGGGTCTAAAGCGCAGAGAGCAGTCGCGAACTTCCAAAATACCTTGTTGTATCCGGCTACGCTGGAATAGCAAGTATCAGGTGCATCAGGACGCCGTTCCCATTCGCATTGACTGACTCAGGGAGATACATCTCGATCGCGATCCGTATTTGACGGTCAGCTTTTCCATAGGACGCCATGTATCCTGTGCGTAGAAGAGGTAACGCTTCTGGTTCCTTGGCGTTGGTCAACGTGCTCACATACCGTCCGAAGTTACTAGGCTCACGTAGAACGTACGAACCAAGGCCAAAGCCGCCTGTACCCTGAAGGCTCGTGCTCTGGTCATCGAACGCGAACAAACCTGTGCGATCCGTATGGCTGGGTATACGCAGGTTGCGTGCGTAGCGCAGATCGGCGCTCCGTTTAACGGAGTGATTGCGGATGATCCTTGTCAGCTACTGACTCCCGCCGTCACTACGCCTCCGACTGCGCTGGGCTTCGGCAAAACGGATACCAGCGCCCCTATCACCTCGGGTCTGACCGGCTTTCAGATCGCACAGCCCGGCAGTGTCGAATTGATGGCAATATCCGGACCCGCGGCCAGACTGTCGCCAGCACCCTTCGAATCGCCGCCGTAGCCACTTAGTCCAAAACCGAGGCCACCGGCAATACCATCGTGTTACGTCGAACGAAAGTATAAGCCGCCAATAACGACTGCGAATAGTGCTTTCGGCCAGATGTTCATGTCGCTTTTATCACATTTCTGCTCCCGGGCAAAGTTGCTTCTCCACCATAAGAATGAGTAAAGCGTCCACTACGCAGATGCGGGGCAAAAAACTGCCTTCATCGATTTATAAGGCTATGACAGTCGTTCATATACCTTCAGGGCATTGACTTTCGCCTGACTGTTACTGCTGTTCTTTGCATACGGCACGAACAGCTTTGTTCGTAGCGTGGCAAATTGTGTAGACAGCGTTAGCGGTTACAGGATCCGCATATGGAGCAATCCTGACAGCGCCGTCGTCTAGGAAAAGAGAGGCACGCATAACAACAGATCGACCGCTCCGGCCAGGACATGTTGCCCCCTATCCCGAGCGCTCGGCTTTCGATCTCGTCGGGATCGATAATCAGCGCGCCGGTTTCATGATCACGGCCCACCTTCTGCGGCTCAACTGCCGTCGCGTCTGTTTCCTGGCCCGCACTGGTACTGCCTCTACCGTGGATGCGCGCGCATCCGGCTGGCGTGAAGCCAGCATGTCCACGGCCTGGTTCCACAGACCGATCTGGAGTGGCGCGGCGACCCGGAGGATCGTGACTTCATCGAGAAAATCCTGATCACCGCAAGACCTGAAGCCTTTGTCTGTGCCAATGACATCACCGCGGCTCACCTGATGCAGACGCTGCTGGCCATTGGTGTTAGCGTGCCGGAAGAGGTTCGCATCGTGGGCGTCGACGACGTGAAGTATGCGGGCCTGTTGCCCATCCAGCTTACCACGCAGCACCAGGACTGCGGGGACATCGGCGCTGCCGCCATGCTGGCCATGCTCAGCCGCATCTCCCATCCCAGGCTTCCCGCGCGTGACATCCTCCTACATACAAGGACGATCGTCCGCCAGTCCTGTGGTTCCCATCTTGGCCCCGTCAAGCATTGACGAGCCACCGCCAGGCGCCTTGAGCTTCGCGCATGAGACAAGGGGTTTGCCTCCCCACTCATGAAGGAACTCTTCCTCGCGCGACCGCGTAGTTGATAATGTTGTCCGGGAGAAAAGCATATGCAGAGCCGCATCATCGGCACCACCATGCCGGTCCTTGAGTTCCTTCTCGATCACAACGACGCCGTTGTCTCAGAGGCAGGCGAACTGTCCTGGATGAGCGCATCTATCCAGATGACCACGCATACCCAGTTCGGCGGCGGCGGCGGCTTGATGGGCATGTTTAAACGCGTAGCCGGAGGGGGCAGTCTTTTCATGACTGAGTACCGATCCGTTGGCGGCATGGGTGAAATCGCATTCGCCACCAAGGTGCCCGGACACATCGTTCCAGTCGATGTCGCGCCGGGGCGCGAATATTTTGTCCATCGCCACGGCTTCCTCTGCTCCACCTCCCAGATCCAGATCGGCGTTGGCTTTCAGCAGTCGCTCGGCGCTGGCATCTTCGGCGGCGACGGCTTTCTGCTGCAGCGCATCAGCGGCCAGGGTGTGGCGTGGCTCGAGCTATCCGGCGAACTTATTCTCAAAGAACTCCGCCCAGGTGAGACTCTGCGTGTTCATCCCGGCCACGTCGGTGCCTTTGAAGCCTCGGTATCCTTCCAGATCACCCGCATTCCCGGCATCCGCAACATGATCTTTGGCGGAGACGGCATCTTCCTCGCCGCACTCACCGGTCCCGGCAAGGTCTGGCTGCAGACACTGCCCATCTCTCGCCTTGCCCACGAACTGCAGGAGTACATGCCATCCGCCGGTCGTGAACAGGTGCAGGGCGGCGTAGTGGGCGGCCTCGTCGGCAGCATACTTGAGGGAATGAAGTAGGCTGCCTCCTATACCGGGCCCGTACCGGGACACCCCGGGTGCCCGCTTCTGAGACCCGGGGCGATACCTCGGGGCGATACCTGGGGCTCAATATGGATTCGACCGTGGGATCAAGCCTGCCTGCGCGCCATTCTTGACGCTCGTGTCGGGCGCTTCTATCTTTGATTGAAGTGGCGCGTTTAAACAATCCCGCACAAGGCTGTTGACTGCACTTCGTCCAGCCGTGCTGCCGCTTGAAACTCTCTCATACGCCTGAGCCAGAAAACTGCTCGCGCCACCCTAACCTCGAAGGACGGACCATGACGGACGCAGCCCCGGTTGTAAAAGAGTCAAAGGCCCAGCGCCAGGAACGGCTCAAGCGTGAATTGAATCCATGGGAGGCTTTTGAACAGGTACGCGCGTTTGCGCGCGCAGGCCGGCAGTCGGTGACGCCGGAATGGGCCGGCGCCTACTTCAAATGGTGGGGCATCTATACGCAGGGCGATGGTGCCGGAGCGCTGGGCGGCAAAGGTGGCGAGGGCGTCGCTACCGAATATTTCATGATGCGCATCGGTATTCCCAATGGCATCGTCAACGCGACACAGCTGCGCGTCATCGCGGACATCACGAAGAAGCATGCGCGCAATCTTGCCGACATCACCGTCCGCCAGAACATTCAACTGCACTGGCTTACGATCGAGGACATCCCGGAAGTGGTCCGTGCACTCGATGCCGTCGGCCTTTCTCCAAAGGGCGCATGCGGAGATGTCGTTCGCAACGTCACCGGCTGCCCCCTGGCCGGCGTCGCACATGACGAACTCATCGACTCATCCGCGCTCGCCATCTCCGTCGCACACGAGCTCACCGCCAATCCGGACTTCTACAATCTACCGCGGAAATTTAAAATATCCATTACCGGCTGCCCCGTCTGGTGTTCGTATCCGGAGATCAATGACATCGGCCTGACTGCAGTGAAGCGCACTGTGAACGGACAGGAAGAAGTCGGCTACTCTCTCCGCGTGGGCGGCGGCCTTTCGAAAGAACCGCACCTTGCCGTCAAGCTGCCCGCGTTCATTCAACCGGCGCAGGCGCAGGAGGTCATCCGCGCTGTTGCCGCCCTCTTCCGTGACCAGCAGGGACTGCGCGAGAGCCGCGACCGCGCCCGGCTGAAATACCTCTTCATCAAGGAAGGCTGGAACGCGGAAAAGTTTCTTGCCGAGATCGAGAGCCGGATCGGTTACAAGCTCGATCCATCCGTGGACGAGATCATTCCGGACGACGTCCTCCGCGATCACGCCGGGATCCATCCGCAACGCAATCCGGAACTCCGTTACGTAGGCGCTTCTGTGCTCCGCGGTCGCCTCTCAGGAGATCAGCTGGCAGCCGTCGCTGACCTCGCAGAAAAGTACGGCACCGGCGATCTTCGCTGCACCGTGATGCAGAACTTCATTGTCGTGAACGTGCCCAAGAGCCAGGCAGCAGACCTCGCACGAGAGCTCGAAGCCATCGATATCAAGGTCGAAGGCACACCGTTCTGGCGCGGCGCCATCACCTGCACCGGTACTGAATTCTGCAAACTGGCGATCACCGAAACCAAAGGCTTTACCCGCTGGCTCGTCGACGAAATGGAAGACCGCCTGCCCGCCTTTGACCAGCAGTTCAAGCTGCATGTTACCGGCTGCCCGAACAGCTGCGGTCAGCACTGGATCGCCGACATCGGCCTTGAGGGTAAGAAGATCAAGCACGAGGGGAAAATGGTCGACGCCTTCTACTTCTGCGTTGGCGGCGCCGTCGGCCTTCACGCAAATGTAGCCCGCCCCATCGGCTATCGCTGCCCCGCCGACGAAGTGCCTGCGTCGATCGAACGGCTCTTACGCGGCTACCTGGGCGACCGCAACGACGGCGAAAATCTACGCGCCTGGTTTACGCGCCAGTCCGATGAAAGTCTACGCGCGCAGGCAGCCGGCGCCGCAATCGAGCCCGTCGAGCGAGATAAACCCGAAGGCCGCGTACCCCACGGTGTAGGCGATTAGCATCAGCGAACTTGTCATCCTGAGCGAAGTCGAAGGATCTGCATTGCGCTCGTTCGCCACAAATGCACGCTGTCTACCTTTCGTCACCTAACCTCAGATCCGGGTGCCCGTGTCTCGTTTCTGAGACATGGGTTCAGACAAAAAACGAACGGACACCACGATCACCAGCTGTGCAGAAAACCATCCCGCTCGGCAATCTCGATCGGCACGCCAAATAATTCAGACAACACTGTGGGAGTCAGCAGCTTTTCTCGCGCACCATCCGCGAAAATTCTGCCTTCCCGCATCAGGATCACTCTCCGCATCTCAGGCAGAATATCCGCAAGATGATGCGTCACCATCAGGATTCCAGTTCCCTTTTGCGCCACCGTACGGAGCACCTCGCGCAACTCGCGCTGTGCCGCGTGGTCGAGCGCATTTGACGGCTCATCGAGCAGCAGCATTTCCGGCCGATGCACCAGCGCACGCGCGATCATGACGCGGCGCAACTCGCCCGCGGACATTTCACCAACAACTTTGGCCGACAGCCGCTCCGACTGCAGCAGGCGCAAAGCATCAATGGCCGTCATCCGCATGGCGTCCGTCACCACCAGGTGATCCCACAATTTGGCGCTGCCAAAGAATCCGGTGATGACAGCATCAAGACCGCTGATCCCTGCAATCGAACGGCCCGGCAGGTCTGCCGACACTACGCCAAGATGCTTGCGCAACTCAGCAATCTCCCATCGCTCGCGACCAAAGATGCGAATGTACTTATCATCGTTTTCGAGAGGATAGGTCTCGCAGGTAATCGTCTTGATCAGCGTGGATTTACCGCATCCATTCGGCCCCAGGATCGCCACGCTTTCACCGACGCCGATTGTTAATTGCACCTTGTGCAGCACGACCCGATCACCACGCGCCACGTCGATATTCTTCAATGCAAGGAACGGTCCTGCTCCCGGTTCTTCGGTCTTCACTCTGCCTCACGTAGTTTGTCTCTACTGTTTCTAGACTAACGGCTGTACGACTCAATCTCCGCTCGAACATCACAGCTTCTTTACGCAGACCTCTTGTAAAGTGAAGGTCATGGCTGATTCATCGCTCGTTCCCGCCACTGCCATTCCCCACGGCTTCCGTTTCTCCGCGGTCCGCGCCGGCATCAAGGCAAGCGGCCGTCTCGACTTTGCCTGCGCCCTTGCGGATGAGCCAGTTGCTGCCGCTGCCATGTTCACCAGCAACCAGGTGGTCGCTGCGCCGATTACTGTTGGACGCGAACATATGCAGGCATCAGCAGCGCGCATCCGCGCCATTGTCGTGAATGCCGGCAACGCAAATTGCGCAACTGGTCAGGCCGGCCTCGATGCCTGCGCCAGCGTCTGCAGGAACGCGGCTGTACAGTTCGACTGCAGCAGCGAGCAGATCATCCCATCGTCGACCGGCATCATCGGCGTACTGCTTCCTGCCGACAAACTGGTCGCTGCACTTCCCGCTCTCCATCAGGGGCTAGGAACATCAGCGGACCACTTCGCACAGTTCGCCACTGCCATCATGACCACCGATACGCAGATGAAAGTGGCCTATGCTTCCTGCACCATCGGCGGCAAAACAGTCCGCGTCCTTGGCACTACCAAAGGCGCCGGCATGATCCAGCCCAAGCTCCTTGCACCGCATGCGACCATGCTTGCCTACCTGTTCACCGACGCAGCTATCGAACCCTCAGCCATGAACGGGCTACTCGACAAAGCAGTGAATGCAAGCTTCAATCGAATCTCGATCGATGGCGACACTTCCACCAATGACACAGTCCTGCTGATGGCGAGCGGCAAGAGCGATGCGTCTGTCGCAACAACCGGCGACAGCGAAAGCTTTCTGGGGGCGCTCACCGACGTCTGCACCTCACTTGCAAAGCAGATGGTCGCAGACGGCGAGGGTGTGGAGCATGTTGTCGAGCTGCTCGTCACCGGCGCGCACACAGACGAAGACGCGCTGCGGATTGCGCGCTCCATCGCCAACTCGCCGCTCGTGAAAACTGCGTGGGCCGGCACTGATCCGAACTGGGGACGCATTCTCGCCGCTACCGGCTATGCTGGTGCTCCCATTGATCCCGCACTCATCAGTATCCATTTTGTCGCTGGCGATCACTCGCTCGAGATCTGCCGTAACGGCGGTCTTTCCCCATTGTTCAATGAGGCTGCGGCCCACGCGATCCTGCAACAGAAAGAGTTTTCCGTGCGCCTTGATCTGCATCTGGGATCGGGCGTATGCCGTTTCTGGACAGGCGACCTGACGACCGAATACGTGAAGATCAACGCCGACTATTCCACTTGATCGCACACGAAAAAGTGCAGAACGCTAAAGCTCGCGTCAATTCTGCATCCACGCACGACCGCGATGACAAATACACAAGGATTTGCACACTGATTGTGTAAATCACCCACCATTCCCCGTTGACGATACGGCGGCGGGCTGCGATGGTTTAAGACTTGCCCATGAAGAGGCTCCTCAAATAATGGCAACCAAGAAGAGCAGCAAAACAGTGCCCGGCTATTCGCTGATTCCCAATCAGAAATTCCAACAGATGCATGCAGCGATGATCGCACTGCGCACGCATGCGAAGCGAAAGGGACCTTCCACAGGCGCCGAAGCGTCCATCATCGCCAGTGTCATCGATCTTCGCCCGAGTGACCTGGTGCTGGCGCCTGCAAATCTTTTTCCTGAAGCACTGCTCAGAAACAATCGGCTGCAGCTACTATCCACGCGACGCACAGATTCAGCAGAAAACGGCATCCCCGTGATCTCCCTGGCGTCTGCAGCTGCAGTACTGACCATTGCCGCGGGTGCCGCACTGGGCTGTCACACGGCGGCGAACGACAGTGTTGTCGTCGCCTTCGGAACTACAAACGGGAAAAGCCGCGATGCCTGGCTCGAAGCACTGCAGCTTGCTGGAGGACACAAGCTGCCGGTCCTTTTTGTTCTGCTGCCCGGTGACGAGGCTCAAGCAGCTTTCATCAGCAGCCAGGCCATGTCTGCCGGTGTCATCTCCGTACCAGTCGACACTGCTGATGTCGTTGCGATGTATCGTGTTGCATTTGAATCTCTGGCACGCGCTCGCAGACGAACCAGTACAGCGCTCATCGTCAGCACACCATACAAGCTTGAGAATGGAAAATCCCGACGCCCTGACGATCCATTGAAGAAACTCGAGATCTACCTCAAGGCGAAAGGAATTCCGATTGGGGCGCGATAACTACTGACTGGCGCCTGCCTTCGCCACCCTCATGTCGCGACCGCTCATCTGCGCAGGCTGCGCAAGTCCGAGCATGCCAAGGATCGTCGGTGAAATGTCACGCAGCGATCCATCCTGTCGCAGGTTGTAGTTGCTCGCGTCTTCACTGACGAGGATGAACGGGACAGGGTTCGTCGTATGCGATGTATGCGGACCGCCCGCACCCGGGTCAGTCAGCATCTCGGCATTGCCATGATCGGCGGTGATGAGCATCGATCCGCCCTTCTGCTTCAGCGTCTGGTATAGCCGGCCCAGGCAGGCGTCGATCGTTTCGACGCCCTTGATCGTTGGCTCCAGTTTGCCGGAGTGACCCACCATATCGGCATTCGCGAAGTTCACAACCACCAGGTCAAAGGCGGTATCCTCCACCGCTTTGATCACGACATCCGCAATCCCGTTCGCTGACATCTCGGGAGCGAGATCATACGTCGCTACTTTCTGCGACGCGACCAGTTGTCGCTCTTCTCCTGGAAATTCCTTCTCAATGCCACCATTGAAAAAGTAAGTCACATGGGCATACTTCTCTGTCTCTGCTACGCGCAGGTTACGCAGGTTCGCCTGTGCCAGCAGGTTCGCCAGCAGGTTATCCATGGACTGCGGATGGATCACGAGCGGCAGCGTGAACTGCTTGTCATACTGCGTCATGCACACATAAAGCAGATTCTTCGGAACTTCGCTGCGCGGGATCTCGGCGTCCAGATCGTCTGCGCCGGGCAGTTCCCGGCCGTCTTCTTTCGTCAGGCCGCTGTTGCGCGCCAGTACACGCGTAATCTGCCGCGCCCGGTCAGCACGGTAGTTGAAGTTGATGCAGACATCTTCATCCTGCAATGTCGTGACTGGCTTGCCGTCGAATGCGGCAACGACAAAAGGAATCACAAACTCATCCGTGATGCCGTTGTTGTAACACTCCTTCACCCGTGCAACGGCATCCGTGTAGGAGCCGCCCTCCGCTATACCTTTCACCATCGCGTCGAAGGTCTTCTTCTCACGCTCCCACCGTCGGTCGCGATCCATTGCATAGTAGCGGCCACTCACCGTCGCGAGCCTGCCGACACCGGTTTCTGTCATTGCCTGCTGCAGTCTTTCAAGATAGCCTGCGCCGCTCGTCGGCAACGTATCACGGCCGTCCAGGAACGCGTGGACAAACACTTTCTCCACCCCGGCAAGCTTTGCCGCTTTCAGCAATGCATGAAGGTGAGCCTGCTGTGCATGAACTCCGCCGTCCGAAACCAGGCCCAGCAGATGAAGCTGCCGTCCACTTTCGCGCACCCTATGCATCGCGTTGAGGATGACCGGGTCAGTGCAGAAATCTCCGTTGGCGATCATCGCGTCGATGCGGGTGATATCCATCTGCACCACGCGACCCGCACCAATGTTCAAGTGCCCCACTTCGCTGTTGCCCATCTGCCCGTCCGGCAGACCCACGTAGTGATCAGAGGCCTGGATCAGGGTGTTCGGAAACTGCGCCAGCAACTTGTCATAATTAGGTTTGCGTGCCTGCGCAATAGCATTGGCAAAGGTCTCCGCGCGATATCCCCAGCCATCAAGGATGGTCAGAACCAAAGGTCGTTTCATGCAACTCCACTCGATCGAACGTACTGAAGCGTCTCTACTGGAGATGTTAAATTAAGAAGCGGCCTGACTGCGCTTCTGCCCACCCATGCAACTTTCCTTCTTGCGCCTCAGGCGTATTACCAGCGGTTCCACCTGGATTCCAGAGATCGATGGACTGCGCTTTGTCGCTATCGCTTCCGTTGTTCTGTTTCATCTGGGCGGACAGGTATATTCAAAATCCGGCCGCGTGCTCACATCTCATCACTGGTATCAGCCGCTGCTCCAATGCCTTTCTCATGGTTCGCGTGGAGTAGAGATCTTCTTTGTGATCAGCGGCTTCATTCTTGGCCGCCCATTCGCCCGCCACGCTCTTCTTGGCGAGAAAAAAGTGGCGCTCCGCGGCTACTATCTGCGCCGGCTCACCCGCCTCGAACCTCCGTACCTGCTCAACCTCATCATCATCGCTGTCTGCCTCTACATTTATGTTCCCGGCATGCCTGCCCTGCTCGTCGTTCAACACTTGCTGGCGAGTGCCGCCTATGTCCATGGCTTTGTTTACGGCGGGGTCAGCATGATCAATGCCGTCACCTGGAGCCTGGAGATTGAAGTGCAGTTCTATCTCCTGGTGCCACTGCTCGTTGGCTTGTTTAAAGTCGGGAATGTCCTGTGGCGACGCAGCCTTTTTCTCTTCCTCATCGTGCTTTTCTCCACCTTTCAGGAATGGGCAGTTCAGCAGCCCTTCTGGGGTCGACCTCCACAGTTCATCTACTTCACCGTATTTGTTTATCTGCAGTTTTTCCTCACCGGTCTTCTCCTCAGCGACCTCTACCTGGTTTCCTTTCCACGCTGGCGCCCATCGCGTGTGTGGGATGTCATCAGCCTTCTCTGCTGGCCGACTCTCTTTTATTTCGACGCATGGTGGTTTCCTTCCGTTCTGCCATTCCTCATACTGCTGGTATCCATCGGCGCCTTCCGCGGTATCCATTTTCCGCGATTGTTTCGCATCGAGGCCGTCGCGCTGATCGGTGGCATGTGCTACTCCATTTATCTGTGGCACTTCTTCATCATCCCTCTCGGCTTCAAAGCCACGAAGCACCTCGCCATCACAAGCGACTACCTGTCAGACCTCATCGTGCAGGGATGCCTGCTGCTGCCACTTGTCCTCTTATTCAGCACGCTCTACTACGTAGCCATTGAACGCCCCTGCATGGACCCGAAGTGGCCGCAGAAACTGATTGGCAAATTAAAAGCCGCCCCGGATCCCGGGACGGCTTAAGTCGCAATTCTGTTTTGCTTAGTCGCTGAAGTTGATCGACTCCGCACCAAGGAAGTTCGCCGTCTGTCCCAGCTCCTCTTCAATTCGCAGCAGCTGGTTGTACTTAGCGATACGGTCCGTACGTGACAGCGAGCCGGTCTTGATCTGCCCCACGCCCGTCGCCACGGCGAGGTCCGCAATGAACGTGTCTTCTGTCTCACCACTGCGGTGCGACATGATCGACGTATAGCCGTAACGCCGTCCGAGCTCAATCGCCTCGAAAGTTTCGGTTACTGTGCCGATCTGGTTAACCTTGATCAGAATTGAGTTCGCGACCCCTTCGTGGATGCCGCGCTGCAAGCGTTCAGTGTTGGTGACGAATAGATCGTCCCCCACCAGCTGAATCTGTTCACCCAGGATCTCCGTCATGAAGCGCCAGCCCGCCCAGTCATCCTCGGCCAGGCCATCTTCAATCGAGATGATCGGATACTGCCGTACCCAGTTCTCCCAGTAGCGCGCCATCTCTTCGCTCGACTTCTCGCTCTTGTCCGACTTCTTGAAAACGTACTTGCCCGTTTCCTTGTTGTAAAACTCGCTGCTCGCTGGATCAAGTGCCAGGGCAACATCGTCACCAACCTTGTAGCCGGCTGCCTGGATCGCTTCGAGAATCACTTCAATCGCTTCTTCATTGGACTTGAGTGACGGCGCAAATCCACCCTCATCTCCGACAGCCGTGCTGTAGCCGCGCTTCTTCAGCACACTCTTCAGCGTGTGGAAGATCTCCGCGCCCCAGCGCAGCGCGTCGGTAAATCGCTCCGCGCCAATCGGCATGATCATGAATTCCTGGAAGTCGACATTGTTGTCCGCATGCGATCCGCCATTGATGATGTTCATCATCGGCGTCGGCAGGATGCAGGCGTTCGCGCCGCCAAGATACCGGTACAGCGGCAGCTTCAGAGCAGTCGCAGATGCCCGTGCGCACGCCATCGATACAGCCAGGATTGCATTCGCACCCAGCTTGCTCTTGTTTTCTGTACCATCGAGCGCGTTCATCGTCGCGTCAATCAATCGCTGGTTGCTCGCGTCCATCCCCGTGAGCTCGGGCGCGAGTACGCTCTCCACATTTTCGACGGCCTGCAACACACCCTTGCCCAGGTAGTAGTCCTTATCGCCATCGCGCAGTTCGACTGCTTCATGCTCGCCCGTTGAAGCGCCGCTCGGCACCGCCGCACGTCCAATCGAACCATCGGCCAGCACGACATCTGCTTCTACCGTCGGGTTGCCACGCGAATCGAGAATCTCCCGCGCACGAATCTGTGCAATCTCAGTCATGTCACTCCTTACAATGTGGTGCTCTAAACGATCCCTAAGTTGAGGACGACGGTCGACGGCGATCTGGCCGCCGCCCACTCCGCCAATACTGCTGATCAGCTCTGACAATTTACTCCCTGGCGGATGAACCCGGACCACTCGCCCGTGCTCACCGCAACCTCGCAAGTTTAACAAAGAAAAATGAATGGTCCGTGTCTGCCGTCGCCGCGAGCCAGGCAAGCCAATGAATCGGGCGCCACCTTAACCTTCAAGATACCCGCATCTTTCCTGCCGGTCTGCGGCCAGCAAGCGTGCCCATTTCTGGTCTATTCTCATGAGGAAGGCGTTACCAGATGCCCTTGGAGTGCGCACGTATGAAGAACAAGCTTTGTGTTACCGCCCTGCTTTCGTTCACGGCTCTTGCCGGAGCGCAGACTACCTCGCAAGCAACCCAGGGCCAGAGCACGACCAAACCCAGCGCGTACGGAAACGCCTACCAGGGTGTCTCACAGCCGGCAGATGAGCAGATCGTCACCAGCCCTGAGAGCAGCAATCCTGTCAGCTCAACCACGCCGCCCCGGGCGGTTCCGGCGCCTCCACCGGCTACCGTCTATCAGACGACAGTGCCTGCATCCCAGACATCTTCCGCGAACCAAGCGAAGATCGATCGCAATGGCATCGTCGAAGTTCCGGTACCTGATGAAGCCACGCCCAACCCGTCGTCGGACGCGCCCACGCTGCGCTCGCACGGATTCAATCCTGATGCAGAGATTGTCACCGCTGTCCCGGAATCGCCGAACACTCTGCCCGAGGGCACACCGTTCCACGCCCGGCTGGTGGAGCAGTTAGCTGCCGATTCCATCACGGCCGGCACCCCTTTCAGCGCACAACTCACGCGCGACGTAGTGCACATGGGATCGGTCGTTATTCCCGCAGGCTCGTATGTTCACGGTCGCGTGACCTACGTCAGTGCTGGTCGCCGCATTGGCGGTCAGTCCACGATGCGTCTCCGGCCTGAAGAAGTTGTTCTCCCGGATGGGACGCACTATCACTTCCACGGCGTTGTAACCCAGACAGCCGGTTCCGATACTAAAACCAATTCCGAGGGCGAGGTTGTCGCCAAGGGACACCCTGTCCGTACGGCTTCAGAGTTCGGCATGACCACCGGCAGCGGCGCCATCGTCGGCGCCGTGGTCGGCGGACCGATCGGTGCAGGTGTAGGCGCTGGCATTGGAGCAGGTGTCATGACGGTACACTGGCTCCGCGAGAAAAACGCAGCAGTCCTGCCCGCCGGATCAAGCGTGACGTTTGGTCTGTCGACGCCGATCGCGCTCACGCCTTCTCCCGTCACGCCCGGCATGGCGGCTAATTCGCAGATGCAGCCGGCTCCGCCGGAATCAACCTACGTCGAGCCGAAAATTCAGAACTAGGAACACTCATCTAACAGGTAACGGGCGAATTCTCATCGGGATTCGCCCGTTACGTTTATGAACTGACTCTGCCGTCAGCCCCACTCGGCCTGTCCTCCTGACTGGGGTGGAGGGACATGCATCTGGACCAATCCAACGCGTGCACGGACGTTCCTCGCGCCCGACAAACGACTGAGTAGTAGCCCAACAACCATCACGCCCGCTGCACAGACGGCACACGTTCCAGCAGGCGCTTCCACGTCTTCTGGTTGCGCCGGAAGCTTTTCTTCAAATCCTCGAGGATGCGCTCGAAATCAGCATGCTCCTTCAGGCGGTTCCACGCAGGATTCTTCGAGAACCACGGGTAGTTTTCGTTGCCGAGGTAGATCGCCCGGCGCAGCCAGTGCAGCGCCTCGCTCTCATCCCCTTCAACCGCAAAGTACGTCGCCAGCCGATAAGCCATCTCACTATCCGCTTCCGCCGCGGCAAGTGATTCTTCTTCAATCAGCGATTCGGCGCGCGCTCTTTGCCCTACCTGCAGATAGCAGGTCGCAAGTGTCGGAAATGCCAGCCGCATCCGCTCATCGTCGCGGATTACTTCTTCAAGGATTGCAATTGCCTTGTCGAGCGCGCCCTCCCGCATATTCTGGTACGCGAGCGACGTGCGCAACAGTGGATGACGCGGTTCAAGCGTCAGTCCCTTCTTCAATTCTTCATCCGCCAGCTCTAACTGTCCCTGGTACTGGTACACACGCGCGCGATGGTTGTAAATGATCGCCGCATTGGAAGGGTTCAACTGCAGCGACCGGTTGAACTGCCCCAGTGCTTCGTCATACATACCGTCCAGGCGCAGTGTCAGACCTGCCATCTGGTGCACATTCCAGTCGTTGTCTGCGGTCTGCAGCAAGTTTTCAATGCCGTGGCGAGCGCTCTCTTTTTCTCCACGAGAAAGCAGCATGTACACGCGGTAGAGGTTCGCCTCACCCGATCCGGGGTCAATCTCGAGTGCCCGGTCAAAGGCCCTCCGTGCATTCATCAGGTGCATCTGGCCACCGAAGCCATGGCGAATATACTGCAGGTGCGTAATGCCCAGTCCACTCCAGCCAAGTGCGAAATTAGGATCGCGATCGACTACGCTTTCAAACTTTTCGAGTGCCCGGTCCAGGTCAACCCGCGCGCCCGTGCGCGACATGAACGACGACAGCATCGCGCGTGCCTGCAGGTATTGCTCCGATGATTGCTCCGCCATCGATGCTGCTCTTGCCGCGCGTTCACTCGCCTGCGCCGGCTGCACCATAAACTTCTGGCCCATCCCCTGCAGCGTGCCAAAAACTTCATTGGTAATTTCCGTCTGCACTGCCACCAGGTCAAGCGACGGCACACTGATTGCCCCGCCTGTCCGCACACTCTGGCCCGGTACGTCCAGCAATTGCCAATTCAGATCAAATCCCTGTGCCGACCGCAAAAAGTTTCCCGCGAGCACATAGTGGACCATCAGCTTCTGGCCGATGGCCAATGGGTCCATCTGGTTGACCGGCGTCGCCAGTTGCATCAGCGAGCTCGATGGCCTTACCACCAGCGACGGCATCCGGGCCAGCCGCGCCGCAATCGCGTCTGCCAGTGCGTAGCCATAGAGTGGCGCAATCTCGGCCGACCCGAAATTTGAAAATGGCAGCACCAGGATGGTGTTCTGTTTGGGGTGCGTTTCGCCGGATTCACGGAAACGTTCCGCGAGCATCGACAGCAGACCGGCCGTGCGCTTCTCGCGCTCCTGCAGCGGCATTCCGGCAGTCGATGCGGCATCCGCCGGCAGCAGGCTGGTGTCTAGATGCAGTGTCCGCATTGTCGTCTTCAGTGCCTCGCGAACATCCGCGGCCGAGGCATAGCGCTCCGCCGGCGTCTTCTGCAGGCAGCGGAAAATAACGCTCTGCAATTCATTCGGGATCTGCGGATTACCATTCATCAGCGGCGGCGGATCGGCGTACTGAATCGCCCGGATCGTCTGAAATTCCTCAGCGTCGCGCCGGATAAATGGATGCCGACCGCTCAGTAGTTCATACAGGATCACCCCCAGCGCAAACAGATCGCTCTGCACGCTGCTGTGACCAGTCACAAACTGCTCCGGCGCCATGTAGGCGATCGTGCCGCCCCGCGCCGTGTAGGTCGCGTGAACCGCTCCATCCTTGCGCCGGACAGGCTTCGCCGGATCGAAGCTTACTTCGTCGCGTGTCAGTCTCCGGGCCAGGCCGAAATCCAGTATCTTCACCAGGCCGCCGTCTGTCAGCATCACATTTGCCGGCTTCAGATCGCGATGATAGATACCCAGAACATGTGCGGCGTTCAGCCCATCGGCAATCTGGATACCGATCGAGAGCACCAGCGGCACGCTGGCCGGACCCTCGGCAATCACTGCATCGAGCGGCTTGCCCGGCACATACTGCATGACGATGTAGGCTTCATCGCTCGATTCGCCCACTTCATAGATCGCGCAGACATTTGGATGTTCGATGGCCGAGGCCAGCCGCGCCTCCCGCAGCACCGTTGTTCGCATCTGCTCGAGCGTCAGGCTGCCTTTCCGGAGCATTTTCAGCACCACTGGCCGCATCAGCAGCGTGTCATTCGCCAAATACACCACTCCGCTGCCGCCCGCACCCAGTTTGCGGGTCATCTCGTAATGTTCCAGGAGACGTGGCTTCATGGGCCTAGTCTACCTTTGAGCCGCCTAAGAATAGTTAAGAGTGTTGGTTTACGTAGACTTGGATTCGTTTCACGTAAAACTAAACCAACTGGATTTAGTTCACTCGAGGCGCCATGCAGACCTTCAACATTCACGAAGCCAAGACCCATCTCTCGCGCCTGGTAGAAGCCGCCGCGAAAGGTGAGTCATTCATCATCGCAAAAGCGGGCAAACCGATGGTCAAAGTGCTGCCGCTGGATGCTCCCGTCCAGACCGCCCCATATCCGAGGAAGATGCAACGCCTTGGCTTCATGAAAGGCCAGATCAAGGTCCCGGATGAGTTCGATACCATGTTTCAGCAAGAGATCATCAAAATGTTCGAAGGCGAAGAAGATTGAAGCTGCGTCTGGATACGCAGATCCTGCTCTGGGCGGGTGAATTGGACCCAAGACTGCCAACAGCTGCACGCACGCTTGTTGAAGATGATCAAAACGAGCTGTTTTTCAGCGTTGCCAGTATCTGGGAAATCGTCATCAGGCGCGGCAAGGATCACAGGAACTTCCAGGTGGAGCCCAGTCTCTTCCGCAGAAACCTTCTTGACAATGGCTATCTTGAGTTAGCGGTCACCAGCGAACACGCATTCACTGTTGGATTTTTGCCGTCGATTCACAGAGATCCATTTGATCGCATACTCATCGCTCAAGCTACAGCAGATGGACTACGCTTCCTGACGGTTGATCCAGTTGTCGCCCGATGTCCCGGGCCAATCCAAAAAATTCTTAGCGAACATCAATGCCCGTGCGGTGTCTTCAACGGCCGCGTCGTTCCTTCGATCCGGCTGACCGCGCTCTTCTGCGGACGCCGTCCCAGTACAAACATCACCACGCCAAACACAAACATCAGGCCGCCCCAGATCAGGTTCAGATTGATCCCCTGTGACATCGCGTAGATAGGGCTTCCCCGCGTGAACAAACCGTATAGAGCCATGATACCGCCGGTGATCAGGAACATCAGCCCCAGCGGTATGCGAATATCCAGTCCCATTTGAAGTCTCCGAGTCTTAAGCGAACACCAGGTTCAACAGCACAGCCAGCGCCAGCACAACAATCGCCAGCGTCGACGGCTTCTGCCACCACGTCAGGTGGCCTTCCTTCGGCTTCTCCGTCAGCGAATACACCAGCCCGACCAGTTCCTCTTCCCTGCGCGGTTTGGTCGCCAGGCTTACCGCAATCGCCACCACCAGGTTCGCGCCGAACGCCCAGATCGCTGTCCAGAAGTTCTGCGCCATTTCGCTGGGATAGGTATGGACGACAGCGATCCAACCTCCATGAATGCCTGCTGCAGCATCCGCCGGAAGTGTCAGTCCGTGATGAATGACCGCCGCCGCCGTTCCGCTCAACAGCCCGACAAACGCTCCATGCCCGGTCGAACGCTTCCAGAACATGCCCAGCAGAAACGTCGCGAACAGCGGCGCATTCACAAAGCTGAACACCAGCTGCAGCGCGTCCATTATGTTGTTGAACGACGTCGCGAGGTACGCCGCCCCAATCGACAGCACAATGCCGCCAACTGTCGCCATCCTTCCCATCCACAGGTAGTGGGCGTCGTTCGCGTCCTTGTTGATGTACGACTGGTACAGGTCGTACGTCCACACAGTATTGAACGCCGTCACATTGCCCGCCATGCCCGACATGAAACTCGCCAGCAGCGCCGTCAGACCCAGTCCGAGAATGCCGGTCGGGAAATAGTGCAGCAGCATATTCGGGATCGCCAGGTCATAGTTCAGCACCGGCGTCCCGTTCTTGTCGGTCACTATCTTTCCGCTCACTGGATCGACTTTCGCTGGAATCAAGCCACGCCCGGCGTCCTGCGCTGCCATCGTCTGCGACGTTGCCGGACCCGCGAAGTGCTGCGTCATCTTCGGCACACTGATGGCAATCAAGCCGGGCAGAATTACCAGAAAAGGAAAAAACATCTTGGGCACCGCCGCGATCAGCGGCACGCGCCGTGCCGACTCTTCCGAATCTGCCGCCATCGCGCGCTGGATCACCAGGAAATCCGTGCACCAGTACCCGAAACTCAACACGAAGCCCAGACCCATCGTCAGCGAGAACCACTCAACCCCCAGCGGGTTGGTGTGCGGACTTGAAAGCCCTCGCCACGAATGCGTATACGCAGGCCCCAGCGTCTGCTTGATCCCCTGCCATCCACCAACATTGCGCAGGCCGACGAACACCAGCGGCGCAAACCCGGCCACGATCAGAAAAAACTGCAGCACTTCGTTGTAAATGGCGCTCGTCAGGCCGCCGAGAAAGATGTACCCCAGCACGATGATGGCCGAGAGCAGGATTGACACATGAAAGATCCAGCTCAGCGGCAGGCCGAGCGACAGGAAAATGCCATCGAACAGATGCAGGCTCTGGATCAACAGCGCCATCGCGTACATCGAGATGCCGGAAGAAAAAACCGTCATGATCGCGAAGGAAACTGCATTCACTGCCCGCGTCTTCTCGTCGAAACGCAGCCGGAGAAACTCCGGTACCGATCTGGCACGCGACCCGTAATAGAACGGCATCATGAAAATACCGACAAATACCATCGCGGGAATGGCGCCGATCCAGTAAAACTGGCTTGTGATGATCCCGTATTTGGCGCCTGACGCGCCCATGCCGATGACTTCCTGCGCGCCCAGGTTCGCGGAAATGAACGCCAGTCCGCAGATCCATGCAGGGATGGAACGGCCCGCAAGGAAAAAGTCATTGCTGGTGCGCATGTACCGCTTCAGCGCAAAGCCGATCCCCAGCACAAAAGCGAAGTAGACCAGCATGATGAGCCAGTCGATGATGGTCAGGTGCACGATTGTCCTATTCTATGGCCGTCATTGCCAGTAACAGGCCTTGAGTTCCTGTGCTGTGATCAGCCGGACGAACAAACCGTCCGGCTTCACCCTCAAGAATGTAATCGCTTTCTTCATCGCTTGCCAACGTCACTCGTCAGCTCGTCTCGATCAAAGGAGTACCCCGACCTTGGCGGTAGAGGTACCTATTACCTTTCGGTGCCTAGAGTTACCTGCCGAGTGCACACTTTGTGGAGCTATACTTATCCAATAATGGAGTTTGACTCTTGATGGTCCTGACCAGGAACAAGGTGGTCTCAGCTTATCCCGACACCCGCTTCCCCGCGCCCGAACTTCCCGACCTCAACCGCATGGAAGAACGTCGCCGCCTCTCGCCCGCCGCCGGACGTGCCTTCTTCAAAATTATTGAGCATTGGCAGGTGCGCGACGAAGATGCCCGCGAACTTCTCGGCGGCATCTCGAATGGCAGCTACTACCAGCTCAAGCAGAAGGTCAGCAAACCTTTTGAGACCGATCGCCTGCTCCGCATCTCCTACCTCATCGGCATCTTCAAAGCCCTGAACATCCTCTACAGCCAGAAACTCGCCGACCGCTGGATACAGTTGCCCAACACCAATCCCATCTTCGCCGGCACCACACCGCTTGCGTACATCCTCGCCGGCGGCGTTCCCGCGCTCGACACTGTCCGCCGCCTGTTAGACGCCCGCCGCGGCGGCCATTAGCATTTGCCATGCAGGCGCACGCGCCTGTGGGCGCTTATGCTCCCGTTGGTCGCATGGATTCCGGCGACCGTTAGACCTTCAAATCCATGAAGATTTGTCATTTGGTCGTGTGCCTGTCTCACTAGTGTGATTTATTTGTGGATAAAGATTTGCCTCCCGACCGAAGCAGAGAGATACGCATCCCGCCGACCTGGCCACAAACTCGAGAGTGCGATAGCTTTCGGACCTTCCCATATTGCCTGCGAGGATGACGAGCCTGAATAAGCCTAGAAAACAGTCGATGCGTATCGGAATAATCTCGATTACATCCCTATTAAGCTCAATACTCTTCTGCTTTGAGTGCTCTATTCACGAGCACGACCGATGGGGCCAATCGCAAGACATACTCACGCATATGTTCGCAGCGGGAACCTATCTCTGCTTCCTTGCATTTATGGTGTGCGGAGGAGTGTTCATCGCGCTCATCATCAAGGAAAAGTAGCAGTGCATTCAGGCTGAAACCCGGTCAACCGCCGAGCGCTTTTTGAATCTTCCCTTGCGATCATTACAATTAAGTAGATGGCAGATCAGCTTTATCTCAGTTTATGGTTCCCCAACTTTCGCCTGGCCTCGATGCCAGCCGCAGTCGTCGCAGTGCTCAAACAATTCTCCAAGGCTGGTGGCTCAAGTACCGTGTCCGCAGCCGCCGCTTACCCCATCTCATGGAACGAAGCACCGGTCTTCCAGCGCATCTTTGACGAAGAGGAAGAAGAGGCTGCTGTTCCCGAGCGCGCCGTTGCAGAAGCGACTGAAATGCTGCACGACGACTTCGCGTATGAATTTGAAGCCGAATGGGAATTGTGGAGTCCTGCGCGCGCAGGCGACCTCGACACCGTCTGGACACTCGAGCCGCACACTGTCCGCGTGACCGGCTTTGGTCCTCAGTTTGACGAGGGTTCGTATGAACAGAATGGCCATATCCGCATCGATCTCGGTACCGATACTGTCTTCCTGCAGGATGAGGTCGATCTCGACGAAGAAGCTGCAGCCCATGTGCAACAGAATGTTCAGCACCTGATCGACTTCACCAATGCAATCGAACAGAATATCGGCATCTCCAGCCGTCTTCTGTGGTCAGAGAGCGGCGAGAACCTCGCGCAAAAGCTCATCGCGCGGCTGCAGCGGCTGAACTGACGCTCATCTCGAAGACGTACATGCACCGGATAGTGCTCATGGACAGGAATCTACGTGGGCTTCCTCCTTCGACACGAAGAACCAATCGGAAAGACCAGGCGCATTGAACGATAGAACGCACCATACAAAGCAGCCCTTGAAGTCGCAGAGCAGGCCGCGAACATCCACTCTCCGGCAAACCGGAGGTCGCTCTATGAAGACTGCGGCGACCCTGCTCACTGTTGCGGCTGCACTCTTCATACAGGCAATCCACAGTCAGGCGTCGAAGCCAGCTGGGGCAAGCATCCCGCCGATCAATCTGCCGGGAATGGCGGATCGCAGTGACCTGATCCTGAAGCATCTCAACGCGGTCATCACTTTGTACCGCAACCTCAGCAAGCAGGTTCCGACTGTCGGCATGCCGACCGACACGATCTACCAGAACAGCGCCCGCGCCCTTGCAGGTCAGGTAGTGCAGGCTGCCTTCCAGTCTGCAACTGCTGACGCGCTCCTGCTGTCGAGCGCTGGTGGCAGCGCAGCAGATCCCAATGCACAGGATGTCACCAGGCTCGCCCCGCAGCTCGACGCGCAGATTGCCCAGGTGAAAGCACAGTTTGACACGTTGACCCCCAGGATCGCTTCGGCGACCGGTAAGGACCTCGCCAGTCTGCAGGAACAACGAGTGCGTTTGCAGGGCGATCTTGAACTCTTGAACGCAGAAGACGCAGCAATCGATCAGCTGGTCAAGTTCTCAACGAACGGCAACAGCACGGGCAGCAGCCGCCTGCAGCAAAGCATCGCGCAGTTGCAGCGCACCGTCCCCGAAGTGGCGACTGCTTCGCCGTCGATAACAGGTTCGAAGACCACCGGCGCGGCGACTACAGGCACATTCCCCGCGCCATCGGCGGTTACCCAGGAATCGAGCGGCCTGATCAGCGAAGCCACTACACTTTTTTCCCAGGCCAGCACCCTCCACCAGATCGATCGGTTGACCAAACAGGCATCCGAAACGGAAGACCTCGCGAGGAAACTGAAAGCGCCGTTGCTGGCGCAGATCCATCAGACCCTGAGCCTGGCCGCAAGCTGGGCCGGTACATCGCCCGCAGTCCCTGCGGCGCCGGCCACTTCTCAGGCCGCGGCAGATGCTCAGCCCGCGCCGACAACTACAGCGCCAGCCCCCACCAAGCAGCAGTTCGACCAGTTGACCGCACAGTTCAAACGACTGGCGGCGGCCTCGGTCCCACTCAGCCAGGAAATCATCGACCTCGACCAGGCGCAGAGCACGCTCGGACAGTGGCGCCAGTCGCTGCACCAGGAGAATCACGAATTGCTGATGAAGGTGCTGACGAAAGTCTTCTTCATCACCATCTCACTCGGCATTCTTGCCCTGTTCTCCGAGCTATGGCGCCGCTTTATCTTCCGCTACGTGCAGGACGTGCGCCGACGCCGCCAGATCCTTATTCTTCGCCGCTTCGTCATTTATTTCCTGATGGGGCTGGTGATCATTCTCGGCTTCGTGAGTGAATTCAGTTCGCTCGCCACCTTTGCCGGCTTCATCACCGCAGGCCTCGCTGTAGGCCTG
Source organism: Acidobacteriaceae bacterium (assembly GCA_963692885.1). GTDB lineage: Bacteria > Acidobacteriota > Terriglobia > Terriglobales > Acidobacteriaceae. Next base: position 1,693,690 of record OY843586.1, on the reverse strand, counting down.
CAGACCATCCTGCTGTCGGTTGCTGCGTACTTCTTTCTTATCGGCCGCTACGGCATCCGGGTGGGCGACCGCATCAGCGTCTCCGGCATTACTGGTGACGTGATCGACGTCGGCCTGATCCGCCTCTACCTGATGGAACTGGCAGGCACCGGCAATGACCTGTTTCCAACCGGCCGCATCGTCGTCTTTCCCAACTCTGTCCTCTTCCAGGCAACAGTGCCGCTCTTCAAACAGATTCCGGGGACCGAATACGCGTGGCACGAAGTGGCGACGACTATCAATGCCAATGCCGACGCGAAGATGGTGCAGCAGAAGCTGCTGGATGCCGTCAACACGATCCACGAAAACTACAAAGCAGACTTTGAACGCCAGCATGCTGCATCCTCGCGCGTACTGGATATTCGCATCGAAACGCCGAAACCCACCACCCATCTGCAGTTCGTCGCAACGGGTCTTGAGCTGGTCGTCCGCTACCCCGTCGCTCTCGGCAACGTCGCCCGAGCCGACGATGAGATCACGCAGAAGATCGTTTCAATGCTGAATACCTCGGAAGAACTGAAAGGCTCCATCACTGGATTTCCGCAGATCCGCGTAGCCGTCAAAGGTTAAGGCTGGCGGCTCCGGCTTTGTCTTCCCGACCATTGTGGAGGGACCTGCATCCTGCCAGCTCCGTCACGGAGTCAGAGCAGTCTCTGCCGGCGCGAAGCGTGTTTTGCCGCGCCCGCAGTACACTAAGCGTATGCTTGATGAATCCCAGTTCCGCCAGCACGCTGAGTCTGCGCTCGAGTCGCTGAAGCAGTCCCTCATCCGCGCTGAAGAAGACGGCGAGTTCGAGGTTGAAGAACAGAATGGCGTCCTGAACATTGTTTTTGAGCAGCCCGTCGCCAAGTTTGTGCTGACCCCCAACGCGCCAGTTCGCCAGATATGGATCTCCGCCCTCTCGACCAGCTTCAAGCTCGAATGGTCGGACGCCACCAGCAGGTTCGTCCTGCCTAAAACCGGCGAAGACCTTGCTACTGTCGTGGCCCGTGTCATCAACACACATCTCGGCACAAATACAGTTACGTTAAACTAGCCATCCATGCATGGAGTGAGCGAGAGCAACCGGCAGCGCCTCTCAGTAGCCATCATCACACTGAATGAAGAAGCGAATCTTGCGCGGACCCTTCAATCAATTACGTTCGCGGATGAGATTGTCGTTCTCGACGCAGGTTCCACCGACCGCACCACAGCCATCGCAGCCGAACACGGGGCCCTCTTCTTTGTCGAGCAGTGGAAAGGCTTTGGAGCCCAGAAGAACGCAGCACTCGAAAAATGCAGTCATGGATGGATACTGTCCCTCGATGCAGACGAAGTTGTCAGTCCAGAACTGGCTGATTCGATTCGCAAGCTCCTCGAGGGCACGCCCCGCCATGCAGCCTATTTTGTCAGTCGCCGCAATCTGTTTCTTGGCAGATGGATGAAGCACGGCGGCTACTATCCTGACCGTAAACTTCGCCTCCTGCGGAGAGGCTCAGCACCCTTTGAGGAACGAGCCGTTCATGAAACGCTGCAGTTCACTGGCAGTACAGGCGTGCTGGCAGGCGACTTAATTCATCATGCTTACCCGACGCTGGCTGGCTATATCGAACATATGAACCGGTACAGCACGCTTGCAGCCGAGCAATCTGGCAAGAAGAAATCCAGCTTGAGTTTGGTGCAATTCGTAACGGGCGTCCTTCTCAACCCGTTCGCGACTTTCATCTATAACTACGTCATCCGTCTTGGACTGCTCGACGGCCGTGAGGGTCTACTCCAACACCTGTACCATTCTGTCTACGTGAGCTGGAAATACGCGAAGATTGGGGAGGCTGGCCGAAAGTAGCTAATCGCGGGCCTTCGATCGCTCCTTCTTGATGGCACCGCCGAAGGCCGCCAGCAATCCGACTGCCGCCGCCAGTCCTACGCGCGCCTCGTCTGTATTCATCCGCCGGGCGATTGCGAACAGCGAGGGCGGCTTCTTATCCCGCTCCACCGGCCGACCCTGGATGGCCGTATGCAGTGCCTCGGGATCGATAGCCGTAAGCAGCGTACCAAGCGACAGCAGGTTGCGCAGCGCGTCGATCATCTCGGGCGTGCTGATGATATCAACGACGTGATTAACAACCGCGTCCCCACGCCCCACTAACCCGCGAAGCAGATCGATGGTGCCGGTGTCATGCAGTTCCTGCAGAAGCTTCAAGCTCGACAGCAATGCGTCGCCATGTTCGCGCGGTGCATTCTCCACCTGCTGCGCAATGTCGTCCTTGGTGTCGGTTGGAATGAATCGTCTAAATGGAACCGGCTGTGCCATGATTACTTTCCTGTCTCAATCCGCACCAGTTCACTCGTCCCTGGCAGACGGTAGTCGGAGCGCTTCCATTTACGTTCAACTTCGACCCCGTTTTGCGGCGTGCGTTTTCCGCTATAACGGAAGTTTGTCGGCTTCAATGGATTGGAGCCTTTCTCCGGCAGCACGCGGATGTTTACTGATGTTTCCTTATACGCGGGTGTGTTCGTCGTGCGATCGACTGAATTCCCCACCAGTACATTCACCGGTCCGGACTGCGAAGTCAGCGGCAGATACACTTCTTTGCCAGTAACGCGTGAGGTCACGAGCACTTTGACTTTTATCGAGCCAACCCGGCTGTTCACCTCGACCCACTGCCCCGATGTAATCTTTCGTTCTTCCGCCAGTTCAGGAGACATCTCGAGATATCGCTCCGGGTTGATTTCGTGAATGCCTGGCACCCGCGTCGTCTGGTTGCCTGTCTGGAAATGTTCAAGCACCCGGCCATTGTTCAAATGAATGTCATATTCAGCATTAATGACTTCGCTGCCGGGAATCCACTCGAGGGGATAAAGCTTCGCTTTCTTATCTGGGAAATTGAAGCCGCCTTCATCCATGTAAAGCGTCTTCGTATCCGTACCGTCGACATGCACGGGCCATTGCAAAGTACTGTAGCCTGCGAGCCGGTCGTAGGTCACACCCGCGAAAATAGGTGCAAGGGAGGCGGCCTCATGCATGATGTCCGCCGGATGCTTGTAATCCCACTCCGCGCCTAGTCGGTTCGCCAGCAGCTGGGTGATCTCCCAATCCGGCTTTGCATCCGCGTAGGTCGGCAGTACCTGGTAGAGCCTCTGGATGCGCCGCTCGGTGTTCGTAAATGTTCCTTCGCGTTCAAGGCTCGGCACAGCAGGAAAGACCACGTCTGCATAGCGGCATGTCTCGGTAAAGAAGATGTCCTGCACAACGAACAGATCAAGCCGCTCGAAGCCGCCTCCGACGTGGTGCGCGTCTGCGTCGGACGAAATCATGTCCTCGCCCGCAAGATACATGGCTTTCAGCTTGCCATCGTAAATGGCATCGATCATCTGGTGGTTGTCGAGGCCTTTTTCTGCCTTGATCTTTACACCCCACGCTTGTTCGTACTTGGTGCGCGGCGCATCCTCGGCAACCTTTTCGTAGCCGGGGAACATATTCGGCATGGCGCCAAAATCACTAGCACCCTGCACATTGTTGTGGCCGCGCAAAGGATAGGCTCCTGTCCCCGGCCGCATATAGTTCCCGGTGATCAGCAGCAGGTTGGAGATTGCTGTAGATGAATCACTGCCGCCACAATGCTGCGTGATGCCCATTGCCCACAACACGCACATACTGGGAGCAGCCGCGATTTCACGCGCTACCAGCTCCAGTGTTTCAATCGGCACCTCGCACATCTTCGACGCATACTCCATCGTGAAGGGCTCGAGGCTCTTCCGATATTCGTCGAGTCCATTCACCCACTGGTCAAGGAATGCCTGGTCCGCGTGCCGATGATCCAGCATGTAACGGCTCATCGCAGACAACCAGATGAGGTCTGAGCTTGGCTTGGGCTGGAAGAAGATGTCCGCCCGCTCTGCCATCTCGTGCTTGCGCAGATCAGCGACAATCAGCTTCTGCCCATGCAGCTTGTGCGCCTGTTTCACGCGGGTCGCAAGTACCGGATGACTTTCTGCCGTATTGCTGCCGATGATCAGCACCAATGAACTTTGCGCAATGTCAGAGATCGATCCAGAGTCGCCGCCATGCCCGACTGTACGGAATAATCCCTGCGTCGCGGGCGACTGGCAGTACCGCGAGCAGTTATCAACATTATTGGTGCCGATCACCTGGCGCGCGAATTTCTGCATCAGGTACGCTTCTTCGTTCGTACACTTTGAAGACGCGATTACGCCGATCGAGTCCGGGCCATGCTCCGCTTTGATTGCGCCCAGTCGGTTCGCTACATATGCGAGTGCTTCGTTCCAGGTGGCCTCGCGAAAATCGTTTCCTTCACGGATCAGCGGCGTCCGCAAGCGGTCCTCGCTGTTCACGTAGTCCCAGCCGAACTTGCCCTTTACACAGGTCGAGATATTGTTCGCGGCACCTTCTGAAGGCTCAACCTTCAGGATGTGACGGTCCTTCGTCCACACATCAAAACTGCAGCCCACGCCGCAGTACGTGCAGACCGTCTTGGTCTTCTTATTCAACACCTCGCGCATCGCTGCTTCGGTTTCCGATACGGCCATGATCGGGCCGTACCCGATCTCGGGTTCGACGCCTTTCACTACATCAATCATCTTGCTCAATGCTTCGGCCGGAAGATGTGTCAGGTAGCCGGCATGGCCCAGCATCGATTTCTCCATCAGCGCATTGCACGGGCAGACAGTGATGCAATGTCCGCAGGACACGCAGCTTGAACCACCAATTTCATGACCGCCATCCCAGAGCACGCGCGGATGCTCCGATTCCCAGTTGATGGTCAGCGTTTCATTTACCTGGTAGTTCTGGCACGCCTCCACGCAGCGTCCGCACAGGATGCACTGGTCCGGATCGTAGCGGTAGAAGGGATTGGTGTGATCCTGCTCGTAGGGCTTCTGTTTGAAGGGATGCCTTTGATGCTCCACGTGCAGGTTGGCAGCCGTATTGTGGACTGTGCAATTGCCATTGCTGTTATCGCATACCGTGCAGTAGAGCATGTGGTTGCCGAGGATCACGTCATAGGCTTCTGCCTGCGCTGCTTTGGCACGCACGGATTCTGTCTCGACTTTGAGACCCGCCGTCACCTGCGTTCCGCACGCGCGAACAAGCTTTCCATCCACCTCCACCATGCATGTGTCGCAGGTCTGGATCGGACCCAGCGGCTTCAGGTAGCAGACGTGCGGAAACTTTTCATTCTCACGAAGGATTGCATCGACCAGTGGTTCGCCGGGGGTGGCGACCATCGATCTTCCATCAATCGTAATTTCAACAGCAGGCTTACCGGCGTGGCGGGCCGCAGAGAGCGTAGCAAATTCCGTTTGCGAGTCCATAGGCTATGTTCCATACGATGCCATTTCTCGATACGCCGTCAAGGACTTAACAGGCGCATGTCAATCCGACAAATATCAGTCCGTCAGAATGCCCATTTCGAAGGGCTGAGATAACAGGCAGTCCAGCTTTCCGATCTTTTCCAATGCGCGCGTCAGCTGCGAGTTATAACACGGCTCGACTGTCACGACGAAGACGGTGTGGTCCGCCGGATGATCGGGCTTCTGCAGGATCGCCCTGATATTGATTTCTTCAGCCGCCAACTCTCCCGCTATCTCTGCCACGATGCCTGGGCGATCGCGCACCACGAAACGGATGTAGTGGGGCAGCCGGAACTCACCGCCCCCCAGCACCGGCTTGGCGCCAAGTGAAACAGAGCATCCGCCCTGCGCAATCGTCATGATGTCAGAGATCACTGCCACGGCTGTAGGATGACCGCCTGCGCCATGCCCGGAAAAGATCGTCTGGCCCCCGAAGGCGCCGCCTGAAATGACCATGTTTTCCGTACCCTTTGACCATGCGAGCGGTGACGAATTCTTCACCAGCATGGGACCGACCGATGCCAGCAACGCTCCACTCCCGGATTCGTGGCGAATCTCGGCACGCGCGATCTGCCGGATGGTGCAGTGCAGTTCCTGCGCATAGACAAAATCTGCCGCAGCCACGCTGCGGATCGTCCGGCAGACAATCTCGTTTGGCGCGATATCCGCCCGCAGTCCGATGCGCGCAAGAATCACCAGCTTGGCCCGCGCATCGAAACCGTCTACATCTTCAGTCGGGTCGCGCTCTGCATAGCCCAGGCTTTGCGCTTCTTCAAGCACCGTCTGAAATTCTGCACCCTGTTCCATCTTGCTGAGGATGAAGTTGCAGGTGCCGTTCAGGATGCCTTCAAGCTTCAGCATCCGGTCGCCGGAGAGACCCTGCTGCAGCGCCGGAATGACCGGCACTCCGCCGGCAACGGCAGCACCATAGAGCAGGCTGCATCCATGCTGCTGCGCGATCTTCTGTAACTCAATGCCGCGATAAGCGATCAGTTTCTTGTTGGCGGTCACCACGCTCTTGCCCGCGAGCAGCGCCTGCCGCACCCACTCGCCAGCCGGATCGAGGCCGCCCGCCAGCTCAACAACCACATCCGCGGAAGAGGCCAGGACCTCGGCGAGATCTTCAGTCCAGCTCACCTGGTCTGAAAGCCAGGCGACCTTCTTGCGACCCACGTTGCGGTTGAAGATGTGCGTCAATTCCAGGCTGTCGAAATATGGATCGCCGAGGATCCTGGCAACAGAGCTCCCGACTGTCCCGAAACCCAGCAGCGCTACTCTTGTTTTCTGTGCATGAGCGTCGGCCAAAGCAGTTCATCTCCCACGGCAGCTTCAAATGTCCCGAGCCGCGAATGTCTGCCTAGTTTACGACGAGTGTCGGTGAAGACGATTGACGTTCAGATCGAGCGACACCTATGTCGAATGACTCGCGGGTGCTGACGCTTCACACAATCGATCACGCATGCAATCTAAAAGTGCCGCAACCGTTCCTCCGGCATTGCTTCCACATTCACCGGGCCGGGACGCACGGATTCTTTCTCGAGCGAACGGCTTACCAGGTCACGCGAACCAAGACCGATCGACAATGCCAGCGCCAGCACAATGCCGCCGAAGAGGATCCCGAATGCCAGGTCCACAATCTCTTCACCGATATGGAGATGGTCAAGCACCATGGCCGCCGAAAGTACCAGTACCAGCCACTTCACGCCCAGGCTGAGCAACCGTGCATACTGCAGATTCATATTCACTGCGCCGATCAAGACGCTACGCGAGAGGAACCGCGCGATGATGGTCCCAATGAACAGGATCACTACTGCTCCCACGATCCTCGGCAGGTAGGCGAGCAGGCCGGCCGCGATCAGGGAATTCGAAGAAGCACTGAAGGCCTCAAACCCGACTGCGAAGCCGAGCACAACCAGCGCCCAGAAAACAATCCTGCCGAGCAGCGAAGTCGGTGTCTGCGTCGGCGACCACTCTGCGAGCTGGCTTGATCCGCGTCCGAAACGTTCGTCAAAGTGCACAGAATTCAGCACTTTCCGCAATGCCCAGGAAAGCCCCCAGCCGATCAACGTAAACAGCAGCACGGCAACCAGCAGTGCCACCAGTCCTGGCAAAATCGTCGCTATGCGCTCAAGGACGCGCTCCATCGACGACTGAAGCGAAATGACGATCTGATTGCCCATATCCTGTTCCTCCACAAGCCCCGCGATGCCTGTCCGAAAATGATTGAAATCTGCGCGCGCAAATGTCCCGATGAATCGCAGCGTCTCTAAGGATTGAAGCGGTCCGGCCAACGCCAGCGCGACAGCAGGTAGGTCTTGCCGACTTCGAAAGCCTGCGCCAGCTTTTCGACACGCATCTCTGCCGCGGCATCCGAAATACTGGCGACCTCTTTTGCATAGGATGCCACCCACGCCAGGTATATTGGCGCGAACGCTCCCATCAGGTGGCTGCGACTCAGCGTTTTCAGGCGATGCGCTAGGGCGAAGTCAAAGATGATGCGCACCCATAAGTCATCCGGCAGCCGGAACTGCTCCGGCGTGAAACGCGTCATGCGTTTCAACTCGAGCTGCGTGACCGGCGGCAGTACCAGTGACCACAGGTCCTGCAGATTACTGGACGCCAGCAGGAAGCTTTCCACCATGGGGTTCGTGTCGATGGGCGTCGCCGCCTGCCCGTTCGCATCGCTCACAGGAAATGGTTCGCCCAGTGTTGGAATAGCGTGCGAGCCGCGCGTTCTCTGCCACACGGATGCGTTCGCTTCAATGTCGCTGAAAAGTGGCCCCAGTACCTGCGTCAGGACAGCCGTCAGGTCCACACCAGCCGCAATCCCCTCGTGCCTTACATTCACGTGGACCTGGCTGACTTTCTTCTCACGGATCGCTGCCTCGGTCGCCGGCCAGAAAAGGCTCTCTCCCGCGGTAAGTACGCGCTTGCTTGGCTGCTCGAATGTCGGCAGGATGGCCGCTGACACGGCGAAATCCTGCGCCAGGGGATAACGCACCCGCTTGCCATAAAGAGCACGGGTGAGAGGCGCAAGGATGCCGGAATTCAGAAGTCCTTCAAAGCGGTTCTGCGCATAAATCGGCATCACCAGGTCAGCACTCGCCGCCAGGACCGGGGCCGCGAGGCTTGCGACCGCATCGTTTTCAAGCGCCTCAAGATCGGAGTTCACAACAACACAGGCCTTCGCGCCTGTTGACTTCGCCAGTGCAAACAGACTGTTGTACGTCGCGCCGGAGGTCAGCCAGTAGGCACCGCTGCCCGATGCTGCTGCGACCTTGTAGGACCTCAGCCCGGCGCCTTCTTCAGCCTCTCCCCCCAGGGGCTCTTCTATTCCGGGGTAGGCGATGACCGCCCGCAGTCCACTGCCATGCTGCGACAACGTGTTTGTGACATGCGCTGCCGCCTCGCGAAGAAGCTGCATGTCTACTGCACCGGTGATCCCAACGAGTACATCTACCGGACCGGCCATCGTCGTGTTTTGCACCACATCATCCATTACTTCTGCCTTGGCCATTGTTTGTCCTGGACCACTTTTCGTACGACCCTGTTCTTCCTGCACGTCTTGTCTTACCTGTACCCGAGCCTACATCGGCAGCGCTAATATGCCCGTAAGCGGAATGCGTACCCATGCAGGTCGATTATTCAATTCATACACCAGTTCATAGAGCGCCTTATCCAGAACATACGCCTCTAGCAACTGCTGAAAGGGGGCGGCCTCCGGCGGCACCACCGCTACGCCGGCGACCGCGTGCCGGTAGGCGCGCAGGAATTCCGCGGACACCGACTGTTCCCACAGGCGTGCCCAGGGTTCCAGGCGATCAAAGTCATTGGGCCGGCGCGTAGTGTATTTCATCAGACCTGAGAAAGCGCAGTAGCTGAACGACCGCAACATGCCCGCCACGTCTTTCAAAGGCGACTGCTTGGTTCGTCGTTCAGCAAGCGTGCGCGCCGGCTCACCTTCGAAATCGAGTAGCACGAAGTCGTTCTTGGAACGCAGCACCTGTCCCAGGTGATAATCCCCGTGGATACGTGTACGCAGTGCATGGATCTCGGTCGCTTCCATCTGTGAGAAGCGCTCAAGCGCAAGCCTTCGACGGCTCAGCACCAGGCTCGCCAGCTCGACGACATTATCCGGCAGGTTCACCAGGTTGCTCTTCAGCGCATCGAAGGCAGCCGTCGCGTGCTGGATCAGGTCAGCCCGCAATTCAGTCAGGTCATGCTGCCGCAACGGTTCGGGTGCGAATGCAGGATCAGCAGTCGGACGCGCAAGAGCGAGATGCAGTTCCCCGGTCCGCTTGCCCAGCAGCGCCGCTGCTTCGAGATACCCGCCCACATGTTCGCGGGCAAAATCGGAGGGTGGGTGCTCACTCAGGGCCACAAAGTCCGCTGTCTGCGCCGGCATCTGTTCCGGTGGCAAAGCTCGGCCACTATTCTCTTCGAGGTAGCGGTCGATTTCTCCAAGCGACCACTCCCAGCCGTCGCCTTCATTCTGAACAAGCCCCTGCACCATGGCGAGAGTAGAGGATTCCGCAGTCTCAACGGCTCCGTCGCCCCCGCCCGCACTTACCGGTGTGTACTGGATCGAGCCGCCGAATGGCGCAATATGCTCGAAGTGCGAGAACTCGGTGAGATAGTTGCCGATCTCGGTATCTGGATTCGGCCCCGCCTGCTGCCTGCGAAACAGTTTCATGATGAGCTTGCTGCCAAAGATGACATTCGTATTGCTTTGTTCCGCAGAACTGCGCCTGGGCTGCAGTGCACCCTTCAGATCACCCTCCAGTTCCACGAGTCGTGAACTTGCGCTACCACGAATCACACCATTCGCAGTCCTGATTTCAGAGCCATCTTCAACCATTGCCAGCAGCGACCGGCTTGTCTCGTCGTTATACATGCCGTCGTGCAGCAGGCCTTGATCATCTGGCGTTACCAGGTTCGTCAGCACGGCCTGCGGTGCTGTCTCGCAGATCGCGTCTGCTGCGGCGCCCAGCGTCATGCCCAGCGGTACCAGGTATTGGTCCGGCTCACCGCTCACATACTCCACCGCGATCATCGCCAGCGCAATCGTTCCATCCGCAAATGGAGACCAGTCCAGCAATGTTGTTTTACGAATGCCGCGTGACTTGCCGCCAAACCAGCGCTGCTTCACCAGGAACTCGGGCAGCAGCCTGTTCTCGAGGTCCTGCCGGCCCTCACCGAGAAACACTGCCTTCCAGTCCACAGTGCTCGATACATGCAAGGCGCGGTCCACCGGCCGTTCCACGGGCTCATCCATCACCTGCACTGACTGCAATTCGAGCCAGTAAAATCCATAGGGCGCGAGAGTCAGCGGGTATGGGTCCCCGGTAATCTTCGGGAACTCCACATAGCCCAGCATCTCGATTGGCTGCAGTCCTTCGAGTCCTTCGAGGTCCAGCTGCACCGGCTGCGCAAAGCGCGACAGGTTGGCCACGCAAAGTACTTTCTCATCGCCTAGTTCACGGACGTACGCGAGTATCTTGCGGTTCTCGGAATTCAGGAAACGCAGCGTGCCGCGACCGAAGACCTGGAACAGTTTGCGTAGAGCGATCATGTTGCGCATCCAGCTCAGCAGCGAGGAAGGGTCACTCTGCTGCGCCTCGACGTTAATCGCTTCGTATCCCCAAACAGGATCCATGATCACCGGGCTGTATAGCTTCGCCGGCACTGCGCGTGAGAAGCCCGCATTGCGATCGCCGGTCCACTGCATCGGGGTGCGCACCCCGTTACGATCGCCCAGGTAGATGTTGTCGCCCATCCCCAGTTCATCGCCGTAGTACAGGATTGGCGTACCCGGAAAAGAGAAAAGCAGACTGTTCAACAATTCAATGCGTCGCCGATTGTTATCGACCAGCGGCGCGAGCCGGCGGCGGATACCGATATTAATTCGCATGCGCGGGTCAGCGCTGTACGCGAGATACATGTAATCCCGCTCATCATCCGACACCATCTCCAATGTCAGCTCGTCATGGTTGCGAAGAAAAATTCCCCACTGACAGTTCTCCGGGATATCCGGCGTCTGTGCCATGATGTCCGTAATCGGCAGACGATCTTCCTGCCGCAGGGCCATGTACATACGCGGCATCAGCGGGAAATGGAATGCCATGTGGCACTCATCGCCGTCACCGAAATAAGGCCGCACGTCCGCCGGCCACTGGTTTGCCTCGGCAAGAATGACGCGGCCTTCGTAACCTTCATCAATGGCCGCGCGAATCTGCTTGATCGCAGCATGCGTCTCCGGCAGGTTCTCGCAGTTCGTGCCATCGCGTTCGACCAGGTAGGGGATGGCATCCATACGCAGTCCATCGACGCCCATGTCCAGCCAGTGCCGCATGATATCGATGACCGCCTCAACTACAACCGGATTATCGAAGTTGAGGTCCGGCTGGTGCGAGAAGAAACGATGCCAGTAGTACTGCTGCGCCTCTGCATCCCACGTCCAGTTCGATTTTTCTGTGTCCGTAAAGATAATGCGCGCGCCCTGATACTTCGCGTCCGTGTCACTCCAAACGTAGTAATCGCGCTCGGGCGACCCTTTCGGCGCACGCCGCGCTTTCTGAAACCACGGATGCTGGTCAGACGTGTGATTAATGACCAGCTCCACCATCACCTGCATACCGCGCTCATGCGCCGCACCGAGGAACTCCTTGAAGTCCGCCAGGGTGCCGTAGCTTGGATTGACGTCCAGGTAGTCAGAGATATCGTAACCGTCGTCCCGTAATGGCGATGGGAAAAATGGTAACAGCCACAAGCACGTAACGCCGAGGTCCTGCAGATAGTCCAGCTTCTGGATGAGGCCGCGAAAATCGCCTATGCCGTCGTTGTTGCCATCCATGAACGCGCGGACATGCAGTTCGTAGATGACTGCATCTTTAAACCAGAGTGGATCAGCCATGCTCCCTGGCTGCTTGGGACGGCGCTGCTGTGCGGTCGATGTCATCTGTGCCAATTCGTTCGCTTCCTCAATTCCCTGTTCTGCAACTGTGTCTGTCATAGCTGCCTGTACCGGCTCGGCCATTATTGCCTGCTTTGAATTACGAAGACATGTGCAGGTATATCAGCCGGACGCAATTCGACATAATTTCTGCTGCCCCGCCACTCATAGCTGTTCCCAGTCAGGGCATCGTTCACTCGAAAAGTTTCGTCTGGCGCAACACCGAGCGCCTCCAGGTCAAGATCGACAAATCCAGCCTGCACGTTGTACGGGTCGAGATTCACGATCGTCAGTACAACGTTCGCCTCATCACCGGTTGCCTTGCTATAGGCTATGAGGAAAGGATTGTCGACATTCTGAAAGGTCAGGTTGTTCGTCTGCTGCAATGCCTTGTTCGCTGCGCGTGCCTGGTTCAATAGGGTGATCAGCGGCTTCAGACTATTCGGGTCTTCCCGGTCCCACTGCTTGATCTCGTATTTTTCAGAGTTGAGATACTCTTCACTCTTCTCGCGACGGAAGGGACTGTTGTCGCCGAGCTCATAGGCCGGCCCGTAGATTCCATAGTTCGACGAGAGCGTGCCCGCAAGAACCAGCCGGGACTTGAAGGCCGGCAGCCCGCCCGTCTGCAGAATGGCGGGCAGAATGTCAGGCGTATTCGGCCAGAAGTTCGGCCGCAGGTAGTCTTTCACCGAGGTAGTCGTCAGCTCTGTCACGTACTCCATCAACTCGGCTTTGGTCTCGCGCCAGGTGAAGTAGGTGTAGCTCTGCGAATAGCCCAGCTTGGCCAGGCGCTGCATCACTCGCGGCCGCGTAAATGCCTCCGCCAGGAAGAGTGCATCCGGATACTCTGCCTTCACCTCGGCCACGCACCACTCCCAGAAAGGAAATGCCTTGGTGTGCGGATTGTCGACGCGGAAGATGCGGACCCCTTTGGCCGCCCAGAAGGTGAATACATTTTTCAATGCGTCCCACAACGCCCGCCAGTCACTTGATTCAAAGTCGATCGGATAAATGTCCTGGTACTTCTTCGGCGGATTTTCTGCGTACTGGATCGATCCGTCCGCCCGCTTTTTAAACCACTCGGGATGCTCTTTCACCCATGGATGATCGGGTGCGCACTGGAAGGCAATATCCATTGCCAGTTCCATGCCTGCAGCTTTCACCTCACCGAGCAGGAACTCGAAATCCGCCATCGTGCCCAGGTCAGGATGCAGTTCAGTGTGCCCGCCCTCCGCCGCACCAATCGCCCACGGACTGCCGAAGTCTCCATCAGCAGCTTCGGTCGTGTTGTTCTTACCCTTGCGATACGCCACGCCGATGGGATGGACAGGCGGCAGGTACAACACATCGAAACCCATTTCCGAAACGTACGACAGTTGCGCCGCCACATCGCGGAAATTGCCATGCCGGCCTGGCTCAAGTGACCACGAGCGCGGGAATAGTTCATACCAGCTTGAGTACCCTGCCCGCTCGCGGTCTATCCATACCTTCAATACTTTTTCATAGGTGGTCTGTAGAGATTTGTCAGGATACCGGCTGATTGTCTCAAGCACTGCAGGGTTCAGCGCCAGTTGTGTCGACAGTTCCTCACGCAACAACTTTGCCCAGCCGGCCAACTGCTTCGCATCTTTGCCTTTCACACGCGCTGCTGTCGCTTCGATCAGCAATGCGCCGGTCTTCAGCGGCAGCTCCATGTCCTGCCCGGCAGTGATGCGCTTTTCAAGATCACTCCGCCAGGTTTCGAAGTGATCGACCTCGCCGACTACTGTGAACTCGTAAAACCCTGCCTCGCCGACCGGAAACTGCGCCCGCCAGCGATCATTGTCAAGTGCTTCCATCTCCTCGAACTTCCACGCACTCTCGCCGGTCCTGCGATAGAGCACACGGGCACGCACATGGTCATGACCATCGCCGAAAACATCTGCTTCGACCACCACGTTCTGCCCTGCCACACCCTTCGCTGGAAAGCGTCCACCATCTACCTGCGGAGTCACTCCCTCGATGACGACCCGCGCACGGCCCTCCGCGGGTTTAGGGATACTCTTCACTCGTCCCGTCGAGGATGCTGTCGCCTCTGCAGCAATCCCGCCCTTCAAATTGGCTCCTCGGGAAGACGCCTTTTTTGTGACACTTGGCATTCGTTATGCTTCTCCTCATTGATCTGCTGCCGATGAAAGATATGTTTCTCTTCCGCCCACTTTTGAAGATGCCGAATTTCCCACCGACGATCACTTTCAACTCAATATCGTGGCACTTATCTGGAAGACAACACGTGGCCGCGCAACCTGGCACCGTAACTGCCCAATCAACGCCCGGGGTTACCACCGGGTATTTCCGGCGTTCCTGTACTACTGAACCGGCTCACAAAATGGCTTGCAATGCGTCTTGATAAGGTGGCATCGTATGCCAGTCCTGCCTGGTCTTCTTTCACAAGACACCGGCTGGTAGGTGGATTATGGCCGTTATCGATATACAGTCCGCACTTCCGGTCCCACAGCTTGTTCCGCGCAGCCAGACTACCGAAGGCGTGCCAACGCTCGACGCTAACGGCGTACGCATCGTGCATGCCCGTTCGGAAGACGGCTTGCTCACCTGGTCCTATACCGCCGGCCTGCGTGAGGCGGACAACCATCCTGAGTTCCTGCTCACTGGCCTCGATACCTTTCTAGCTGAGTCGGTCCTCAGCCTGCTCATCTCACAGGTGGCGAGAGGCCTTAGCTTCAACGAAGCGACGATCGCCCGCGATCTTCTTCACCGCCTCACCTGCGCATTTCGCGAAGTGCCGACGGCCATGGCGGCCATTCTCATGCCGATCGCCGATACAGTACACAACGGTCGGGCGTTCACTGCCTTGCAGTGCGTCTACCCCGATAACAAGAACCGTCTGCCCTGGCACTTCGGCTACAACAACAGCTGGCATGAAGTGCAGCCCATCTTCAACTTCGAATCGCCGCTGACCATGATTGAAATCAACATGCTGCGGGCGGCTGCCGGTATTCAGTCAAAGCCTGCTGAACATACCATCGAAGAAGTGCGGTAGCCGACATACAGACGCTGGCCGCTACTTCTCATCGGCAAAACTGCTGAACAGGTTATTCAGCGCCTCGGCGTAGAGCGGATGCGCGAAAATACCGTCGCGTAGTTCCGTGTACTTCAGCTTGCCCATCATCGCAATTTCGATCATGGACATGATTTCGCCACCCTCTTCGCCCAGCACCGCCGCGCCCAGGATCTGCTCTGTTTCAGGATCGACCAGCGCCTTCATAAAGCCACTCGTGCGGCTCGTCTCCATCGCCCGCGCAACGGAGGTCATCGGCATCTTGGCAATGCGATACTTCACGCCCTGCTTCTTCAAATCTTTTTCGCTGGCGCCAATCCGCCCGAGATGCGGATCGATAAACACACAATACGGCAGCGGCCTGCCCTCAATACTGCGGCTGCCGCCGTCGATCAGGTTGGTCTTCAATACACGATAATCGTCGTAAGACACATGCGTGAATGCCGGACCACCTTTAACATCGCCGACTGCGTAGACACCGGCAGCACTGGTCTCAAGCTTTCCATTCACCTGGATGAATCCTTTTTCATCCAACGCTATGCCCGCAGCCTTCAGGTCCAACGTTTCCGTATTCGGTTTGCGCCCGGTCGCAATCAACAGGTGCGTACCCTCAACCCGCGGCGAACTGCCGCCAATGGTGACGGTGAGGCTTAGACCGTTCACTGTTTTCTGGACAGCGTCGGCCTTGGCCCCCAGCAGGATCTCAAGCCCTTCCTCCCGCAGGATCTTCGCCACCTCTTCCGCAATATCCGCATCTTCGAGCGGCAGCAACTGTTCTGCATTCTGGATTACCGTCACCTTGCTGCCGAAGCGATGAAACATCTGCGCGAACTCGAGGCCAATGTACCCACCGCCCAGCACCAGCAGATGTTCCGGCACCACGTCGAGTTCCATCACACTGGCGTTGTCCAGGTGGTCGATCTGGTCAATTCCCGTCACCTTTGGCACCGCCGCCGTCAGTCCGGTGTCAATCACAATCACATCAGCAGTCAACAGCCGTTCGCCGCCGGCATTTAAACTGACCCTGATTTCTTTGGGACTCGTGAAGGAGCCTTCGCCACGAATCAGTTCCACATGCTCGGCCTTGGCGATGCGCTTCTCGCTGCCTTCACGCCAGGTCTTCACCATGCCGCGCTTGCGCTCGCGCACTTTCTCCATATTGACCGTCACGTCACCCACGCTGACGCCGTACTCAGCACCCCGCCGCGCCAGGTAAGCGACTTGCGCACTCGCGACCATCGTCTTGGTCGGCGTACAGCCGTAGTTGACGCATGTGCCGCCAACCGCCGCTCGCTCGATCAGCGCAACCGTTTTCCCCTTGGCCGAGTAGGCCGAGGCCAGAGGATTCCCGGCCTGTCCTGAACCCAGAATAATCACATCGAAATTCTCTGCTGTAGGCATACCTTCCCTCTCGTCGATCGTTTAAAGAAACGTTACGTTGGTCGACCTAAACAAGGACTCCATCTCCACCTAAGCAAAGCGTTGTCATCCCGACCGGAGCA
This sequence comes from Acidobacteriaceae bacterium, assembly GCA_963692885.1. Taxonomy (GTDB): domain Bacteria; phylum Acidobacteriota; class Terriglobia; order Terriglobales; family Acidobacteriaceae. Next base: position 1,676,787 of record OY843586.1, on the reverse strand, counting down.
AAGCGAAGTGGCGGGACCTGCATTGAGTTCAACCGGCTGCCAGGACTTCTCCTTCCACCGGCCAATAACCTGGGCGCCCCAGGTCTCGCCTCTCAGATCCGGGATCTTCGAACCTGAGCCTAAGCGATCGGCGCCACGTGCGAGACCACCAGGAACGCCCCGGCAATCGCGATCACGTCCTCGATCAGTGCAACCGGCAAATCTTTCAGCTTGCCGTTGGCCGTCAACGCGTGGCGCACGGCGTACCCGCCGTAAGTGCCCACCAACGCACCGACTACGCCGGCTACAGACGCCAATCCTACGGGAACGCCTGATCCTACAGCCAGGGCTGCGGCGCACGCTGCGCCAAAGAACACGCGCACCACCAGGCCCGGCGGAGCCGTCCGCGCCGGCGTATTAGGCAGCTTGTCGGCCACCAGCTCGCCCAGCGCAAACAGTGTGAAAACGATCAGCGTGATGATCGAACCGATCCACGCCAGGTGGGTGCCGGCGAAATGCAGCCATCCCAGGTGGGCAGCCCACGCGACTGCCGCCGGCGCCATCATGGAGCGCAGTCCGCAGACCACGCCCAGCAGAAAACAAAGTACGAGAAGACTCGACAGCATGAAGCCTCTTGGTGAAACAGAATTGGACTGGCCTACGCTGTGATGCGTGGCGACCGCGCATCACACTACGTCATCAGCAGAAGTTTCCCGGTCGTCTTCCGGCCTTCCAGGTCACGGTGCGCCAGCGCGGCTTCAGCCAGCGGATAGACATGCTCTTTCCGCACCTTGAGCTTACCCTCTTTCACCCAGCCCAGCACTGCACCCGCCCGCTCCTGCAATTCTTCGTGCGTAGTGACGTAGTTCCCCATGGTGGGCCGTGTTACATACAGCGATCCCTTTGCCGACAACTGCATCACGTCAAAAGGCGGCACGGCGCCAGACGACGCACCGTACAGCACCATCATCCCGCGTGGGCGCAGGCAGTTCAGCGACCCCTCAAAGGTCGTCTTGCCCACGCCGTCATAGACCACGTCCACACCCTTGCCTCCGGTCAGCCGCTTCGTCTCGGCTTCGAAATCCTGATCCTTGTACAGGATGATCTCGCTCGCCCCGGCCTCCCGTGCCAGTTTCGCCTTCTCGTCCGTCGACACAGTCGCGATCACCCGCACCCCGATTGCCGCTGCCATCTGCGTCAACAGCAACCCCACGCCGCCAGCCGCAGCATGGACAAGGGCCGTCTCTCCATTCTTCAGCGGATAGGTCGCATAGCTCAGGTAGTGCGCCGTCATCCCCTGCAGCATCACCGCAGCTGCTGTCTCGAGATCGACCCCATCCGGCACCTTGACCAGCCGCTCTGCCGGGACCACAGCGTACTCGGCATAACAGCCCAGCACACCAGCCCAGGCCACCGCATCACCTATCTTCAGACCCGAACTATTTGCCGCGTCGCCCAACTGCTCAACCACACCGGCACCCTCCTGGCCCAGCACAAAAGGCAGCGGCCGCTTGTAGCGCCCCTCGCGGTTGTACACATCGATGAAGTTCACCCCGGTGGCCCGCACCTTCACCAGCACGTCACCGGCCAGCGGCGAAGGCGTCAAAATCTCAGACACCTTCATAACCTCAGGCCCACCCACTTCCGTTATCTGAATCGCTCTCATAGGCACACCATATGCAAATTTCACCGGATGTTCACTTTCAGGATCACAAAGAAGTCCAAACGACAGTCAAGTTGTTTAGCTTAGCGCCAGATCACTGAGGCTAGATTCCATCAGCACCTTCGTGGCTAGGAATGAAGACACTCTGGCCCATAGCTCGGTGCGCTTCATAGCAGCGGTAACAGAACAACTTCACACCTAATGCATCCTCGTTTTTCTCGTTCCATTGTTTCTCGCGAAGAAATGCGACATGGCACAAAGAACACCAGGAATCCGGCCACCTGTTCTCGTCCGTTGGCGCAGTTGAATACCAAATTTGACTGGACTTTTCTGCCAAATGGCCACAAATGAAAGTCTCAAACGAGTCGCCATGAACAGTGCACTGTAGCTTATCCCTCATTTCAGCAGTAGAGCGCGCGATCAGCATCGACGCAAGAGCACACAGACGCCATATATGTCTCCGCACCCCCTTTTGCCCACCCAGCCTCCATTCTGCTACCCTCGGATGTTTGCCAATCTGCTCCACTGGACATTCACCCCATGGCCTACCCTTTCAAAGGCGTTGATTTCCTCAACTTCGACTCACTCCTCTCCGATGACGAGCGCCTCGTCCGCGACACCGCCCGCGACTTCATCGAAGACAAACTCATCCCCATCATCGAGCAGTGCAACCGCGACGGCCGCTTCCCCCGCGAACTCGTGCCGCAGATGGGCGAGCTGGGCTTCTTCGGCGCCAACCTGCACGGCTACGGCTGCGCCGGCATGTCGAACGTCCAGTACGGCCTCGTCATGCAGGAGTTTGAGCGCGGCGACTCCGGCTTCCGCAGCTTCGTCAGCGTGCAGTCCGCCCTCGTCATGTACCCCATCTACACGTTCGGTTCCGAAGAACAGAAACAGGAGTGGCTGCCGAAACTCGCGACCGGCGAAAAGCTCGGTTGCTTCGGCCTCACCGAACCCGACTTTGGGTCGAATCCAGGTGGCATGCGGACACGCGCCCGCAAAGATGGCGACAGCTATATCTTGAACGGCGAAAAAATGTGGATCACCTCCGGCTCCATCGCCGACATCGCCGTCATCTGGGCCAAGGTGGACGACCCCGGCTCTTCTGACCATGACAAAGTGAGAGGCTTCCTGGTCGAGACCAATCGGCCCGGCTTCTCCGCTCATGATGTCAAAGGCAAATGGTCGCTCCGCGCGTCGATCACGTCAGGCCTGTCCATGCAGGACGTCCGCATCCCGGCCGCCAACCTGCTGACTGGTTCCGGCGGCCTCAAGTCGCCGCTCATGTGCCTCAACCAGGCCCGCTACGGCATCAGCTGGGGCGTCATCGGCGCCGCCATGTCCTGCTACGACACCGCGCTGCAATACTCACTCCAGCGCAAGCAGTTCCGAGAAGCTCCCATCGCCTCGCACCAGCTGGTCCAGGAAAAACTCACCTGGATGATCACCGAGATCAGCAAGGCGCAACTGCTGTCCTACCATTTCGGCCGGATGAAAGACGCAGGCACAATTCGTTTCGAACACATCTCCATGGCTAAACGTAACAATGTATGGATGGCCTGCGAATGCGCCCGCCTCGCCCGCGACATCCTCGGCGGCGCCGGCATCACCGACGACTTTCCCATCATGCGCCACATGATGAACCTCGAATCCGTCAAAACCTACGAAGGCACCCACGACATCCACGCGCTCATCATCGGCCAGAGCATAACCGGCATTTCCGCCTTCTAGGATTTGCCATCCAGGGCATTTGCCATCAGGCAGACACGCCTTCGGCGTTGATGCTCCCGTTGGTCGCACGAAGCCACATCCGCCCGAGCTGTGTCATCCTGAGCGGAGCGCAGCGAAGTCGAATGATCCGCGTCTATCCCACCCGCCACCATCCTTCCCAAAAACCACAACCCTCAGATTTATCATCTCGACCGAAGCGCAGCGAAGTGGAGAGATCTGCGTTAAACCAGCGTTGTATATCCTCATACCCTCCGGAAACTCGCATAGGCCAGGGAGCGAAACCCACTGAGCAGTGGTCCCCAAGGTCATAAGTTTCGGAACTGACGCCAAGCTTTCGAAGACGTGACCTTCGAGGAACGGAGGTGGGTCAGTCACTACAACCGCGTTTATGGTTACCTATCTCATCCGCTTGTCGAAACCAGTGAAGAGGCTAGGAGCAAGTCAGGAGTCCGGGTGATCACGCGTGGATCACTCCAACCCTTGCGTTTCATCAACGCATTTCAAGCGAAGTAGCTTGTCGATCTCGATTGCGTGCTCCTGGCGAAACCAGTCGTCCAGAAGAGGCAGGTACTCGAGCTGGATTGCCACTGGAAGATGAAAGAAGTCCGAGTGGACATCTTTGCGGCAGCGCGGGCCGCCGCAGTTGCAGTGCCATACCGTATTGCCGTGGCCATTCACACTGTAGTCGTAGGTGATCTCGTCCCCGATCTCAATGGCTCGAAGAGCAATAATCTGACGAACACCACATTCTGTCCGGACGTACACATTAGGCCAGCAAGAGTGATTGATATGACGCTCTGGCTCCTGCATCCACACCACCCTTCCACCTTGGAGATGATCGCAGTGCTTCTCCTCTCCTTGTGGAATGGGGTGTGCTTCGCTCACAACATATTCATCGTCGATTGTTAAGACAACCTTGCCCGGGGAGAACTGTCGAATTGCGAATACACCCAGGCCGCTGATGGGAGAAGGGCTCGTCCTGACCGAAGTTTGCGGATGCATAAAACCGACGCGACTGTTCCATCATAACGCGCGTAACTGGTATGCACCATCAGTCGCTTGGGTAATGAGATGTCGGCATATGGTCAGCAATCCAATCGTCTGAAAAGGCGTCTTTCAAACCTCCGCGCCAATTTCGAAAAGCGGGCAGTTTACGCTTGCAGATAGATCCACACCCACAAAATACCAGCCGCACACCATGCGCCCCGAGACCGTACGCATCTCGCCTGGAGTGCATGCAACCCAGGTCCCGCGACGCTCAGTTGACAATCCCCGCAACCTCGAGCGCAGAATCGCGTCTCATACAATAACGGCAGCCCACAATCAATGACGATCAAAACCTCATCCGCAGCGATCCTGCACAAAATCGCCATGCCGCGCCGTCCCGAGCTGGACGCGCTACGCGGCCTGTTCCTTGTCTGGATGACGCTCACCCACCTTCCGACCCGCATGAGCGACGTCGTCAATACACCCTTCGGCTTCGTCTCGTCCGCCGATGGATTTGTCTTCCTCTCTGCCATGCTGGTCAGCACCATTTACCTGCGGCAATCCAATGGCGACCACGACGTTCTACGCAACAAGCTTTGGAAGCGGGCCCTGCGCGTCTACATCTACCACGTGATCCTGCTCGCCGTGGCCTTCACGGTGATCGCGACCATCGCCGTCACGCATCATCGCGTTGCGCTCACCAACCTGCTGAACTTCTACATCGCGCATCCCTTCGTCGCAGTTGTCGGCTCCCTGCTGCTCATCTACTGCCCGCCGCTGCTCGATATTCTGCCCATGTACGTGCTGTTCCTGCTCATGTCGCCATTCGTACTCTACGCAGCCATGAAGCGCGGCTGGAGGACTGTCGTCTGCGGCAGCTTGCTCGTGTGGCTGGCCGCGCAGTTTGGCCTCCGCGTAGTCGCTCACAATTTCGTCGTCAGGGTCACGCACCTGCCGATCCCGCTGCAGGAGACCGGCGCATTCGACCTGTTCAGCTGGCAGTGGATATGGATCTCGGGGATGTGGATTGGCGCCCGCTCAGCCGAGGGCAAAAATCCTCTCAGCTACATCACCGGCAAGTGGACCGTCCTCTGCGGCGCGCTCTGTATCTTTTTCATCGCCGTGCGGCATGCATGGCTGGGTCCAAATCTTACGCCGGAACACTTCGGCTATGCCCTCGACAAGTGGCGCATCGGCCCGCTGCGCCTGGTCAACCTGGTCGCCTGCGCCGGGGTCATTTACTGGCTGCGGAAGTATGTTAAAAAACTCGTCTCGCACGAACCTTTCCTGACCCTGGGCGCTGCTTCCATGGAGGTCTTCTGCACCCACCTGCTCTTCGTGTTTGTCGGCCTGGCGCTTCTTTACAACGAAGTGCCGATGCTGCACGGGATCTACGCCATCCTGCTGCTCACCGCGACATTTTCCGGACTGCTCTTCGTTGCCACCCGGCAGGTCCGCAAAAAGCAGGACGAGCGTCGCGCCCGCAAAGCTGCTGAAGCTGCTCATAATGGCGCAAACCACGCTGATGCTCCTGGACCGTCATCGATGGAAAGAACACGCCTGGAAATGGACAACGCTACGACCCTGGATAGAACGGAAGGCGAGCTCGATATAGCGCCGGATGGTACCGCCGCCATTGTGCAAAGCAGTTCTCTCAAGCGCGTCTCCTAGCGCTCGATTCACTACGACCTGCAGCCAAATCTAGAACTATTGCCTGAAGTACTGAGAAGCAGTCGCTGGGTAGGACAACGAGCTACGCAGCCTGAGCGTGCCTGGGCAAGTTTTCGGACCAGTCAGACGCCGACGGTAAAGCTCTCTTCTGTCCTGGTGACTGGCCGGTACAGTGTGTCCCGTTCGATCGGGACCCGCCCCGCTTCCCGGATCATCCGCTCCAGGTCATGCCTGCGCATACCCTGCGGCGTTGTGGCGCCTGCGTCGTGGTAGATCTTCTCTTCAACTACCGTACCGTCGACATCATCGGCACCAAATCGCAGCGCGATCTGCGCCATGGGCGCGCTGACCATCTGCCAGTAGCTCTTCACATGGGGAAAGTTATCGAGCATCAGCCGTCCGACGGCAATCTGCCGCAGGTCTTCAAGGCCGGTCGTCCGCGGCAGGTGATCGAGCGCTGTATTGTCGGGATGAAAGGCCAGAGGAATGAACGTCTGGAAACCACCTGTTTCGTCCTGCACTTCACGCAGACGCACCATGTGATCGACACGGTCTTCGTTATTTTCGACGTGGCCGTACAGCATGGTGGCATTCGAGCGCAGCCCGGCCTGGTGGACCAGTTTTGCCGTTTCCAGCCAGTCACCGCCGTCGATCTTGTGGTCGCAGATGATGTGCCGGACGCGATCGGAGAAGATTTCAGCGCCGCCACCCGGCATCGAATCCACGCCGGACGCCTTCAGCCTCTCGATCGTTTCCTGGACAGAGAGCTTTGCCCGCCTGGCAAGAAAGGAAATCTCCACCATCGTAAAGGCCTTGATATGCACCTTGGGAAACCGCTGCTTCAGGCCGGACATCAGCGCAGTGAAATATTCCAGCGGCAGATCGGGATGCAGACCGCCGACCAGGTGAAACTCCGTGACCGCCTCACTGTAGCCCTGCGCCGCAGCAGCCCAGGCCTCTTCAAGCTCCATGGTGTATGAGCCTTCACTTCCTTTGCGGCGCCCGAATGCACACAGGCGACATGCCGCCACACAAACGTTCGTCGGATTGATATGCCGGTTCACATTGAAGTACGTGCGGTCGCCATGCATCTGTTCGCGCACCCAGTTCGCCAGCCAGCCCACGGCCAGGATGTCCTTCGATTCGTAGAGGGCGACGCCGTCTTCGAAAGACAGCCGCTGCTTCGCGAAAACTTTGTCTGCAAGGGTCGCGAGCCGCGCGTCGAACGTGCGAAAGCCGTGGTTCGCGTCCGCCCTCAAGCTGGTTGGCGCTGCCACCATTGACGAAGAAGGAAACAATGCTGAATTCACAGTTATATGATAGCGCCCGCCTGTTCGAGGCTTCACTATCAAATGGCTGCTATTGGTTACGTCAAGATTCCACTGGCATTCTGCAATCGAGCGGGCAGAACGAAGAGTGGACTACTGATAATATGCGGGGAAAGCTCCTCGTTCTGCCGGCACGATCATCAGCGAAGAAACACGGTCAGTGCCGTATGATGCAAGACCGTAAGTGGTTTTTTCCCGGGAAAAAACCAGTCTGCGAAGTGGCTTGGATCACAGCATCTGTATTTTGGCTTCATCCGGAAGGTCTATGCACCTGTTATGGTTCACGCAGTCCTGCTGCATGCAGGCCTGCCTTTGGTTGACGCTGCTGCTAATCCATCCGGTATTCGACGTGTCTGCACAGCCCAAGCTTCAGCTGCCGACAGTCGCCTCTTATGCGATCGATAAGTCAAAGGTCACGCTGCCCGCTGACCTCTCAGGCACAGAAAACGTCCTGATTCTCTACTTCGAGCCGGACCAGAACAGCGCCGCACTCGCCTGGCAGTACGGCATTGAATCCATCCGCGCGGCACATGCGAATTTTCCCATTTACCTGCTGCCGGTCTATGGACGGGAAAACTTCCTCGCCCGGTGGTGGATTGACACATCTATCCGCAGCAACGCCCCGGGCACGCAGGACCGTCGCCTTACCATCCCGCTCTTCGTCGACAAGAAGAACTTCCTCGCAGCCCTGCAGATTGAAAACGAAAAGCAGCCTGTTGTCCTGTTGACTGATAAAGCAGGCCACGTACAATGGAAGCAGCAAGGCGAGTACGATCGAAGCAGATTAGCGAGCCTCGAAGCCGCCTTCGCCGACAATCGCGCTCCCGCTCACTAGCTTCGCGCAGTACTCTCGCCGGTCAGGGCCTTGCTCATGGTGAACGCATCCTGCAGGCCGTTGTAATATCCCACAGTGCGCCCGGTGACGCTGAAGTGACGCTTGCTGTAAAAGGCCTGTGCTCCGAAGTTGTCCACCGCGACCTCGAGCGACAGTGCCACGCATCCAGCTTCGCGATAATGTGCTTCTGCTGTCTCCATCAGTCGAGTGGCAATGCCGCTTCTACGGTGTGCCGGCGCAACGTCAATCGTGATGACGCGGGCTGGCTCTTTCCTGCTACGCCCGTTCCACTCTGCAATCAGAAAGCCGGCCATGTGGCCGGCTTCTTCTGCAACGATCGCGAACGAATTTGGCCTTCCGAGGAAGTACCTCAGTTCAGCTTTCGAGTACGAGATGCCCGGCGGAAAGCAGAGCTGGTCGAGGGCAAACGCATCGGCCAGATCTGTCTGCGCAAAGCTTCGTAGAGCAACCACGGACTCTAGCGACCGCCCATGGAACCAGCGCTTCCTCCCTGCAACTGCGGCTGGATAATCACTCCGTTATACAGGGAGGCACCCATCAGCCGGCCGCCCAGCGAACGAACGGCGCGCGTGTTCCAGCCTGCGTCCCACCATTTGAAGTCGTGGGTCTTTTCATCGACTGCGAATACAAACGTCGAATTCCACGAAGTCACCATGACCCGCTTCAGATCGCTGTCATAGCTCAGGTTGTTGATGTTTGAGATAGGCAGGTTCTTGTCCTGGGTCCAGGTAGCGCCCTTGTCGTCGCTGTAAAAGACACCTTCGCGGCCACCGATCCAGAGGCTGCCGCCCGGCCCAACTGCGATCGAACTCGCGGCGGTAAGCGGGGAAGGCAGGCTCAGCGGCTGCCAGGCATGGCCACCATCCTGCGAAACAACCATACTGTCACGGCGTGACGCCAGGACAGTCGCACCAGACGAACGAATTGCCTGGAAGTCCATCTTGTTCAGCACTGGACCGCCCTGCCACGTTCCGCCCTGGTTGTCACTCTGGTAGATACCAGTTGAGGTCGCGGCATACCAGCTGCCCTGCGAGAGATCGAGACTGTAGACGCGCCCTTCGATCATCCCCATATCCTTGGTAACTGTCTTTGTATCCTTAACCTTTTTCTTTTTGCGGATCACGTAAACGGTTTTCTGTTCCGTCTGCACGATCTTGCCACCCGGCTGCCAGGTGGAATTGTTCCAGCGGAAGATTCCGTGTCCCGTACCCGCCAGCAGAGTGCCATCGGGCGCCTGCGCCATGCTGAAGACATCGCGCCCATCGAGGCCGCTGCTTTTTTGTTCCCAGGTCTTGCCACTGTCATTCGAGATGAAGACGCCGCCATACACCTTGTCGTTCACAACACCGACATAGACCGTCTGCGGATTCTTTACATCCACCAGCAACGCCGAAACCTGCCGCTGTGAGAAGCCATCATTCGCAGGCTTGAAGCTCGCGGCCTGGTCATTACTCATCAGCACGCCGCTGCGATCGGTTGCAAGCAGTACATGCTGACTGTTTTTCGGGTCGATGTAGATGTCGTTGATGATCACATCCGGTCCGGTAAGCCGCGACCAGTTCGTACCAGCCGAGGTTGTCCGATACAAGCCCTCGGTGGTGCCGCCATAGACGATGCTGGAGTTGGTGGGGTCCTGCATCAGGACACGCGTGCGGCGTGCTGTCGACGGAATGCCCTGGATCTTCTTGTACTCCTCGCCGCCGTTCTCACTCTTGTAGATCCCCGAGCAGGCGCTGGTGTAGACCGTCTGCGGCGCCTTCTGGTCAATGATGATCGAGAACACATCCGAATCGTCGATCAGACCATTCTTGATGTTGTGCCAGTTGGCGCCGTCATCCGTCGTTTTCCATGGGAGGTGCCATGTACCGGCATAAATCGTATGAGGGTCTTTCGGATCGATCGCGATCGACTCTACCTCATGCAGTTCGTTGCTCGCCGGAGGACTGATCTGTCTCCACGTCACACCGGAGTCGTCACTCTGCATGACACCTTTCACGACTGTCCCGGCTACTAGTTCCTTAGGATTGGTCGGTGCCTGTGCCAGTGCGCGCACTGACTGACCGTGCATGGCTTCGCTCTCCGTCCAGGTCACGCCTGCATCATGGCTGATGAAGATGCCACCATCCGGATTGCCAAGTACCCAGGCACCGACGTAGATGGTCTTCGGATCCGACGCGTCAACGATAATGTTGTCGAGCGCAAGGTTATCCTGCTTGGAAATCTTCGCGAGCCGCTTCCAGCTGCTGCCGCCATCATGACTTTCATAAATCCAGCTGTTCAGTGTGCCCAGGTAGATATGGCTGCTATTCGTCGGGTCACCGGCGAATGCGCGGGCGTCTCCGCCATCCGGACCGACCGGCACCCACGCACTTGCCGAGGGTGTCGGGCTCGTTGTGGACGCGGCAGCTATGGCGAGAGGGGACACGATGAAAGACGCAAGACAAAGGGTGCCAGCCAGAAAAGGGCTTGACGAGAGGGATTTTCGCTTCAAAATACACATCCTTTACTGCAGCTACAGGGCGAAGCCCCGGGGTATTAGGCAAGGATAGAATGCGTCCCGGATGGCTTTCAATACATCGAGCGGGGCAGTATCCAACTAAGAACAGCATAAAGTCAGCATTTCGCAAAAAAGAGGGCTGACCCATCAGGGCCAGCCCTCTTCTGTTTCACAACTGCTCCCTACTGCTTGGGAGCGGCTGCTTTCTTCCTGTGGTGATGCATTGGCTTCTTGGTTGACGTTGCCATCACTGCCGACTCATCCACTGCTGTTGTTCCCTGGATGTCGTTGTCGAAGGTCGCGCCGGCAGGTACAAGGTAATTCTCAACTTCCTTGTTGCCCTGTGTTCCGGTGCGTACCGAGATGCGGGAGGCGTCGATGCCCTTCTCCTTCACCAGGTACTCCTTCGTGTTGACAGCGCGCAGCGGAGCAAGCTTGGCTGCACCCTTCTCGCTTGGATCGGCTTCGCCTACCAGGACAGCCGAGGCATCCGCCTGACGCTGGAGGTTCAGTGCGACATCATCAAGGCAGGCCTTCGCTTCGTTATCGACGCGTGCCGGACGCTTCTTATCGCGGCCGAACGTGATCGAGCAAAGCGTGGATGTCTTGGGTGCCGGTGGCGGCGGTGGCGCCTGGACGCTTACCGACGTGGTCGAAGTAGCAGTCTGACCCTTGTCATCCGCAACGTTGCAGGTGACAGTAATGGAGCCAGCCGGTGCGCCGGTCGTTGCGAGGGTCGCCGTGTTACCGGTGCCGTTCACAGTGCCAGCAGTCGCGCTGTAGGTGTAGGTCAGAGGACGGTTCTGCGGGCTGACACCCTGGGCCGTAATCGTCGAGCTGTCGCCCGGGTTCACAGTCGTCGGATTCGCCGAGCAGGAGATGGTGGGTGGCTCGAACTGCTTGACCTCAAATGTCGAGGTGCAATCCGCGAACATACCAGGCTTCGTACCTTCCGAAACGTGGCCGGTCACGGTGTAGCTGCCCGGGTTCAGACCATTGGTGTCCACATTGCCGGTTGATGTATCGCCCGTCACCTTCACGCCGTTGGTGCCGGTCCAGGTGTAGCTGGCGGTTTTCTTCGGGTTCAGGTTGGTCGCGGTGCCGGTAATGGTGATGGGATCGCCTGGGTACACGGAAGCAGGGCTCGCCGTGCAGGCATACATGACTGGCGGCGGCGGAACGATGCTGCCGAGGTGGTAGAGCAGACCTGCGCTCAGACGAGCGTTATCCAGGTTTGCGCGGCCACCCGTCGGATAAGGATTCTGAGGACCAAAGTCGACGTGATAGTAGGTGTAGTCGGCCTGGAAAACACGAATGCCGAAGTGCTTGCCGAGATTGTAATCAAGACCACCGCCGACTGCCAGCGTGGGACCCCAGGTGTAGGGCTCCTGCTGTGCGCCGCCGAGCCTTACAGCGCCGGCATTGGCGTGGACGAACGGCGTGATGTCGCCGGTCGGGTAGCGGAATACGATGCCCAGTGCGCCTTCGTAGGCGCCATCGTTGTTGCCATCCGGGTGAGCACCAATCTCAAGCTGGCCACCGACGTAGCGGTTGAAGAAGTAATTGACGCTGCCGAGCGCACCATAGTCAACCGATGAATACTTAACCGGACCATCGACACCAATCCCGGCTCCGCCCGGAACCGTGATGTTGCCATGTGGGGCCAGGTACGAATATCCGGCAAAGATGTCAATGCGTGAGGCATATGGCTCTGTAGGTGCCATGGGCTTCGTTGATGTAGGCGTCCCCTGAGTTGAACTCTGAGCCGAACTTGAAGAAGTGTTCGACGCATCCTGTGCGAGCAGGCTCGATGTTCCGAGGCCGGCAGCACAGGTGACGATCAGAATCCGGCTCAGAGAAGATAAAGAGCGAAATTGCATGCGTCTATCCTCCGCAACCAAACTGAAAATCAACACAAATCACAAAAACACGCAAACCTGATCAGCTTTGACTCTAAAAAACTTCATCTGGCTGAAATTCGCGTATTGGGGGCTACCACGCGTTCCCCTACGTTAGAGCACAATTTTAATAGAGAGTTGCCTAAGAATCTCAACAGCTTAAGCCAAGAATCATCTCAGTAACCCAAAAAAGGTAGCTCAGGTAATCAACCAAATCGTGGAATTCTTACATCCTCGAGAATAGTAGCGACAAAACAAGCCTAAGTCCAAAGAAAAGAAAGCCTTACTGCAGATTCATTGCCTTCTTCATGCTACCGCGCTCCTTCTGAATCTTCTCCTGAAGCAGTGTGATGGCATACATCAACTGCTCGGGACGCGGCGGGCAACCTGGCACGTATATATCGACCGGGATGATCTGGTTCACGCCCTGAACAAGAGCATAGTTATTAAAAACGCCGCCAGAAGTCGCACAGGCTCCCATTGAAATTACCCATTTTGGTTCCGGCATCTGCTCATAAAGCCGGCGGATGACCGGGGCCATCTTCTGCGACACACGTCCGGCGATGACCATCAGGTCAGACTGGCGCGGCGAGGGACGGAAGACCTCGGCGCCGAACCTGGCAATATCAAACCGCGAGGCACCCATGGACATCATCTCGATCGCGCAGCATGCCAGGCCAAATGTCATTGGCCATACAGAGTTCTTGCGCACCCAGTTCACCGCAAAATCTAGCGACGTCATGATAATGCCGTCCGTCTGGTCCTGACCAAAGCTGACTTCCTGGACCTTCTGCTGATTTTTCGCGCTCGACTCCAGCGCACCGAAAAAATATTTATCGTGAACTTCTGTAGCCATGGATCGAGTATAACTCTATGACCCGGCTGCCGCGGGCCTGTCGCGCCGGTGAAATCTTCAGCACCCTCAGCGCAATTCTGTGTCACATTATTCGAGACACGTAGTAGCGCGTCCGTTCAACAATCTCAGCCCTTGTCTGCCTGAGCCGCACCAAACCATGCAAAACCTCGACGCATTCTTCCCGAGGCGATGCTATGGGACTGCATGGCCCGCGTCCGGCCCGCGAACTTCTCGCGATTCACTCCGCGTGCCAATTTTTGATGGATGGAGCAGCATGCGCCGCTTTCCCCGCCGCTTTCCTTTTCGTTTGTCGATCCGACTCTGCCTGCTGCTTGCACTGGCCTGCTGCTGCCTGCCGGGTGCTTTTGCACAGACCCCTGCTTCCCCCGCAACCATGGCCGACCGGCTCACCAGGGTGGAAGCAGCTGCGGCTGATGCGAAGTCGTCTGCCGATAATGCCTGGATGTTGACCAGCTCGGCCCTGGTGCTGATGATGACCGGTCCCGGGCTCGCCCTGTTTTACAGCGGCCTGGTGCGCAAGAAAAACGTTCTCGCCACCATGATGCAGAGCTTCGCCATGATAGCCATCATCACCGTGTCATGGGCATTCCTAAGCTACAGCCTGGCCTTCGACTCTGGCAGCGCTTTCCTCGGCGGACTGCACCATATCTTCCTGAAGGGCGTCGGCGCCGCGCCTGATGCCGACTATGCCGCCACCATTCCCCTGCAGACCTACATGGTCTACCAGTTGATGTTCGCCATCATCACCCCGGCCCTCATCACCGGCGCCTTTGCCGAGCGCATGAAGTTCAGCGCCATGGCTTTGTTCCTGCTGCTGTGGTCGTTCCTGGTGTATGACCCGATGGCCCACATGGTGTGGGGCAAGAATGGCCTGCTCAACGCGTCACTCGGCGGCCGCTTTCCTACTCTCGACTTCGCCGGCGGTACTGTCGTCCACGTCACGTCCGGTGTCTCGGCGCTCGTCTGCGCGCTCTATCTAGGCAAGCGCCTGGGCTATCCGAAGGAGCATATGGCGCCGCATTCGGTGGTGCTGAGCTTCGTCGGGGCGTGCCTGTTGTGGGTCGGCTGGTTCGGCTTCAACGCCGGCAGTGCCCTGTCCGCGGGCTCGCTCGCGACCAGTGCTTTCGTCGCCACCCACTTTGGCGCCGCGGCTGCCGCGCTCGGCTGGATGGCCGCGGAGTGGTTCAAAAATGGCAAGCCCAGCGCGCTCGGCGGCATCTCCGGCGCAGTGGCCGGCCTGGTCGCCATCACACCGGCCGCCGGTTTCGTCTCGCCCATGTCCGCGCTATGGATCGGCCTGATTGCCGGCTTCTTCTGCTACCTGATGGTCACCAGGGTCAAGAGCTGGTTCGGCTATGATGACTCGCTCGATGCCTTCGGCGTGCACGGCGCAGGCGGCACCCTCGGCGCCATCCTCACGGGTGTTTTCGCCTCGAGCGCGGTCAATCCGATCTTCAAGGATGCTAAAGGAAACGTACTTCCATCGGGTGGTCTTGAAGGCAACTGGCACCAGGTGCTGAACCAGTTTGTCGGGGTCGCAATTGCCTGGATCCTGGCAGCTGTCGGGACCATCATCCTGCTCAAACTGATCGACGTGACGATCGGCCTGCGTGTCACGGCGGACCAGGAAGCCGAAGGACTGGATATCACGCAGCACGGTGAAGAGGGTTATGACTGGGCTTCGTGAATGAACCTTTGTCTCAACACGCCGCTTACCTTCGCAGTTATTCTTGCAACGATTGATCCCAGATTTACTTCAGAGACCTTACATGCAGAAGATTGAAGCAATCATCCAGCCCTCGAAACTCGACGCCGTGAAGGACGCGGTGCTCGAAGCCGGCGTCGACGGCATCACCATCATCGAAGCCCGCGGCCACGGCCGGCAGAAGGGCCACACCGAGTTTTATCGCGGCCGCGAATACACGGTCGACCTTCTTCCGAAGATCAAGCTCGAGATCGTGGTACCCGATGAGATCGTTGACAAAGTGGTGCAGGCAATTGTCGGAGCCGCGCGCACGGGCAAGATCGGCGACGGAAAGATATTTATCTCGCCTATCACCGAAGCCATCCGTATTCGCAATGACGAGCGGGGTCCCACGGCACTCTAATACTTTCAGGATGACGCTTGCGCGTCCGTGAAGCGCAAGTGAAGGACCAGACGAAATGCCAGCCGAGACAAGAGACTCATTCGCGTCTGTTGACGAACTGCGGTCCTTCTATGCCGACGAGAGCCTGGCCCTGCAGCAATCCTTTGCGCGCACTGGAGACGGGATCGCCAGTATCCGTCGACGCTCTTACCTCGTCGACATGATCGTCAAACAGACCCTCAGGCTTGCTTCGCCAGCAGGTGCCGTGCCCGCGACGATGACCGCTATTGCGGTCGGCGGCTATGGTCGCAAAGAACTTTTTCCCTGCTCCGACGTCGATATTCTCTACCTGTTCGCGACAGCTGCGGCGGAAGAAGCCAGCAAGGATCTGGTCCGCAATGCCAACCAGGTCATGTGGGACATCGGCCTCCGCGCAAGCCCGATCGCACGTGCACTGAAGGAGTGCGAGCGCTTCCATCCCGGCAATGTTGAGTTCACTTTATCGCTTCTGGATGCGCGCTTCGTCTCTGGAAATGAAGCGATCGCGCAACAACTGCATTCGAGCATTCTGCCGGCATTGATTCCGCGCGAATGGTCGCACCTGACAGAAGACGTTGCCGAACTTGCACGCACGCGTCACAAGAAATATGGCGACACCATCTTCCAGCTTGAGCCCAATATCAAGGAGTCGCCGGGCGGCCTGCGCGATCACAATCTTGCCCACTGGCTGCAAACATTTCTCTACATTCGCGAGCATGGCGGACTTCCAGCCAACACGCCCGCAGTCTATCCGGCGCGCGAAGACGCAGAGGCGGCTTTCGAATTTCTTGCGGCGGCGCGGTGTTTTCTGCACCTGCGCAGCAAGCGCGACGACAACACGCTCAGCTGGAGCGCGCAGGATGAAGCCGCAGCCTTGAGCATCGGTCTCGAGACAGCCGGCACTGCTGATCCCGCCTACTGGATGCGGACCTATTACCGCCATGCGCGTGCCGTGTATCGCCGTGTGACGCTGATGCTGGATGCGCTGCCGGCAACTCGGTTTTCTTTTTACAAAACTATTCGTCGTCGCCGAACGCCGATTGCCGGCACAGACTTCTTCCTCGAAGACGGTCGCATTGATGTCGACGACAACGCTCCGCTCACGGATCCCGATGCGATTCTGCGTCTTTTCTGCATGATCGCCGTGCACGGTCACTCGCTCAGCCAGCGCGCGGAAGACCGCATTGCTGAAGTCTTTCCCATGCTCGACCTGCACATGCCCGAGGGGCCATTTTTGTGGAATGTACTGCGCGAAATTCTACTTGGCCCGCATGCCGCGCACGCACTGCGGAGTATGCATGCGCTCGGCGTGCTAGAGATGCTGATCCCGGAATTTCATGGCATCGATGCCCTGGTCGTCCGCGATTCCTATCATCGCTACACGGTCGACGAACACACCTTCGTCGCCATCCACAACGTGCACCTGCTGCGCCAGCCTGCGTCCGAATGGGAGCATCGCTTTGCCTCCCTGGTAAAAGATGTCGACCGGCTCGACCTCTTTCTGCTGGCTATCCTGATGCACGACACCGGCAAGGCCCGTCGCAATGCCGACCACACGATCCAGAGCGTCGAGCTGGCCGATGGACTGCTCGCACGCCTCGACTTCGACCCTGAGGAGCGGCAGACAGTCCGGCGTCTCATTCGCAACCATCTCGAGATGTCAGCGACCCTGCGGCGCGATATTTTCGATCCCGAAACTGTGCGCAGTTTCGCGGAAAAGACCGGCTCACAGATGTACCTGCGCATGTTGACGCTGATGACGTACGCCGACATCAAGGCCGTCCATCCGGATGCGCTCAAGCCGTGGAAAGCCGAGAACCTGTGGCAGCTTTACATCGCGACAGCGAACTTCATGGACCGCAGTGTCGATGAAGAAAGGTTCCACGTCGAGTCGGATGCTTCGCTTCACCGCAGTATCGCCGCCCTGGTCCCGGAGCATTCGAGAGAGTTGATCGGCTTCCTTGATGGTCTGCCGCAGAGATACCTGCAGACGCGGCGTCCTGACATGGTTCGCGATCATTTCGAAATGTCGCTTGATCTGCCGAAACGCGGCGCGCGCGTTGCCCTGCGCCCCATGCGCCAGTTGTATGAATTGACGCTCGTAAGCCGCGACCGGCCCAAGCTCTTCGCTGACGTGGCCGGTGTACTTTCAGCCTGGGGCATGAATATTATCAAGGCCGATGCATTTTCAAACGACGCCGGGACAGTCGTCGATACGTTCCTGTTCGCTGATATCTACCGAACCCTGGAACTGAACCCATCTGAGATCGAGCGCTTCAAGCAAAGCGTTAGCGACATCGCTTCGCTTTCAGCATCAATCGAACCACTGCTGCGATCGCGCCGCCAGGATACCGGTTCAACAACCAAAATGAAAATGCATCCGCGGCTGGATTTCGATAATGAATCTTCGACCCACAGTACTCTTCTGCAGATCGTCGCTCCGGACGCACCTGGCCTCCTGCGGCGACTAGCCCTTGCATTCGCAGAAAGCGGCTGCAACATCAAGGTTGCCCTGATTGATACAGAAGGCGAGATCGCGGTCGACGTTTTCTATCTCGACCACGACAATCGAAAGCTGGATGAGCCGACGCAGCAGCGTCTGGCAGAGAGAATTCATACCGCCCTGGATCCGCTCCAGCCCCTGCCTGCCTGAGCCTCGCGCCGGGACTTTGCCGCCGGGCCTTTTCCGATGCACAATGAGGAGGAAGTGGTTCTTCTGAGAGCGCGGAGAAGAGAGGGTCGCGGCTGGCCTTCTCGCCATGAAGGCTGACGTGTTCGCACATCGCACGACTGCCGGATCAGAAGAATCGCTTGAAGCGGGATCGCCATATGCCCTTGCTGCAAAATAAATCCGGGCTGTCCGGCGTTGAACCGGAATCGGCGCAGGCTAGAGCAGTGACTGTGTCTCAAGCTGCCTACGGCGCTAACCTGCAGCAGGAATTGCAGCGGCGTACGACCAGCTTCATCACAGCGACCACTTTCGAAGAGCGACGGCATCGTCTCGAATCCCTCGTTCATTACATCTGGAATGCGCGCACCGACCGTGCATTCGCATTGAAACTTTCCCGATTTCTCCAGCTGGTGTCTGCTGATGCTGAGCTGCGCGCCGGCTTCCAGGCCAGCTTCGACTGCATGATCAGCGAGATGCATTCAGTCACGCTCTTCGCTTCGGCGGGCGTGCCTACGCATCACCACGGCCTGATCTCGGAAAGTCTGCAACGCATCGTGCAGCGCGTGCTGCCGTCTGTTCATCCGCGTGCCGATCTCGCTGGATTGTTCGCTACTCTCTTCCCCGCGTCACGCGACGTTGATCGACTGTTGAGCCTGACGCCCGAAGCCTTTTCCCAGCTCGCCGACCTTACGTCGCCCAGCACCTCTCATGGCCTTGAAAGCAATACGCAGAGCGATATGAAAGAGGCCATGTGCCTGCTGTCGACGCGCATTGCCAGCCGCGGCTTGACAGCAGCCATGCGCCAGCGCGGCAGTGGCATGCCGGTCGATCACTCGCCTTTCTATCGCTTTGTTTTTGAAACGGAGAATTTTGTCAATACGGCGGCGCCAGCCAGCACGACCGATGATACTGCAGGCGAAACGCGCCAGGCGTACGTCATGTGGAAAGCGGTCGCACGCCGCTGCCATGAAGAACTTGACCAGGTGAATCTGCACATGGAGAAGGCCGGGGTCAGTGCGGACCTGGTCTTTGATCTGAAGTCGATCGAAAGCTCGCTCGATCGCATGAATGCCATCGCCGACGTGTATGCTGCCGAGTCCCGTGAATCATCAGTACTGGCCGCACGCAGATTGTTCGATCAGCTCGCGACAGGGCAGCTTGCTGATCTCCGTCTGCGGCCGCTGTTAAGCCAGAACCTGAACCTGCTCGCCCGTAAAATGGTCGAGCGCACCGGCGTTGGTGGCGAGCACTACATCGCTCATTCACGCAGCGATTACTGGCTTATGTGGCGCGCTGCCCTTGGCGGCGGCCTGCTCACTGTCTTCACCGCGGCACTCAAAATGAGCATCATCGGCAAACACTTCCCGCTGTTTGTCGAAGGCTTCTTCGTTGGGTCGGATTACGCCGTCAGTTTCGTACTGCTCCAGGTCTTCGGGTTAGTACTCGCGACCAAGCAGCCCTCCATGACAGCGGCGACCTTCGCCGGCATCGTGCGTCGCAACCGGGGCACGGCACGCTGGGTCAAGGTATCGTCTTTTGTCGCCGACATCACTCGCTCGCAGCTGGCCGCAGCCCTTGGAAACATCGTAGCCGTCGTCATCGGCGCGATAGCTTTCGACAAGCTATGGCAACGCATGTTTCTCAAGCCTTACCTGCCGGCCAAGTCTGCCGAGCATGTGTATCAGACACTGCATCCGTTCACGTCTGGTACGGCTTTCTTCGCTATCCTGACCGGTATCATCCTGTGGATGGCGGCGATGATCGGTGGCTGGTGCGAGAATTTTTCCGTTTACCATCGTGTGACCGAAGCAGTCGCGGAACATCCTTTTGGTCTGCGCTTCGGCAGGCGTCGTTTACGCAAATGGGCAGACGTGCTCGAACGCGATTTAGCGGGATGGACCACCAGTATTTCGCTCGGCTACCTGCTCGGCTTTACGCCTGTCGTCGCATCGTTTTTCGGGCTGCATCTGGACGTGCGTCACGTCACCCTGACCACCGGCACGCTCGCCCTGGCGGCAGCACGCTTTGGCACGGCATCCTTCGGCAAGGACTGGTTCTATTGGGCTGTCGGCGGCATCGGTATCACCTTTGTGCTCAACCTGGGCGTAAGCTTTTCGATCGCGGCCTTTGTCGCGCTGCGTGCCTACGATGTACCGCGCCAGGAGCAGAAACAGCTGGTTGTCTTCATCCTCAAATCGTTCCTGAAGTCGCCGCTGAAGTTCATCCTGCCCATCGGTGTCGACAAGGGCGAAGCTCTCCCGGCGGTCAAAGAACTCATTGACCGCAAGTCAGAAGGCTAAGCTTTTATCTAGCCGGAGAAGCGTCGCGGGCTGGAGTATGGGCCGTGTCATTCAATACAGTCACCTGGCCGGGACGCATATAGCGCAGCCGCAGATGAGCCTCGTACTCGATCGCGTCGGGGTCAGATGCCAGATGATCGACGTGCCGCTTCAGCCGATCGTTCTCCTGCTGCAACTGCTTCACCTCTGCTGCAAGGGCTTTGTCATCCGCCATCTTCTGCTGGTAGACAGTCAGCCCGTTGTTGCCGGCAACTACGTGATACCCAAGCAGAACAGCAATCGCAATTGCCGCAACTGTACCGATGCGGCGACGCGATGCCATCAATCCTGCGCGAGTACCTGCTATACCGCGTGCCGCCCACGACTTCGGATACTCGTGCTGTCCTGCCTGGTCCATCCATCCACCCCTACTGCAGCACCCATTCCTTGGCTGCCTTGCTCAACTTTTCCGTCTCGCTCTCCTTGCGAGCTTCGGTATACACGCGCACTACCGGTTCGGTGCCGGAAAGGCGGTAGCAGACCCACGATCCATCATCGAGAATCAGCTTCAATCCGTCCGTACGCACAACGGACGCAACTTTCAATCCACCGAGTTCTGTAGGATCTCCCTTTATCTTCTCAGTGAATTTGGCCTTCGATTCAGCCGTCAAGTGGAAGTTCTCGCGATTTGGATAAAAGGAACCTACTTTGGCAAATAGTTCCTTCAGCTGCTCACCCAGGGACTTGCCGCGATGCGCGACCATCTCTGCCACCAGCAGGCCGGCGATGACACCGTCCTTCTCCGGCACGTGCCCGCGGATGGTCAACCCGGCACTCTCTTCCCCGCCGATCGCAATAGCGTCCTTCAGGATCAGTTCGCCGATATATTTAAAGCCGACTGGCGTCTCGTAGAGCTTGATCTTGTGATAATCGGCCAGCGCATTGATCAGGTTGGTAGTCGCGACCGACTTGGCCACGCCGTTCTTCCAGCCGCGCGTCTCCACCAGGTAATCGAACAGTAGCGCGATGATGTAGTTCGGCTGGATAAACGTCCCATCCTGGTCGACGATGCCGAAGCGGTCCGCATCGCCATCAGTGGCGACACCGATGTGCGCTCCGGTCTCTTTCATCTTCGCCTTGCAATCCCCCAGCAGGTGATCGTCCGGCTCCGGCGCATGTCCACCGAAGAGTACGTCGCGGTAATCATGGACTGTCGCCACATCGATGCCGGCCGTCTTCAGGATGTCCGATGTGTAGCCGCGCGCAGCACCCCAGAACGGATCGAAGACTACCTTAACGTTTGCCTTCTTGATCACATCCAGCTGCACCAACTCTGTGAGCCGCTTGAGATACGTTGGCTTGACGTCGATCTCTTTGAACTTGCCGCCATCAGGCGCCGGTTCGAGCACCTTGTCGCCGAGCGCGCGGACTGCTGCTTCGATCTTGCCTGTCGTCTCAGGCAGCGCAGGAGCGCCATCAGGGGTCGAGAACTTGATGCCGTTGTACTCCGGCGGATTATGCGAAGCCGTGAAGTTGATGGCGCCGTTCGCTTTCTGCTCACGCACAGCATAGGCAATGGCCGGAGTCGGCGCTGCATCCGGAATCACGAGCGGCGTCACTCCATGCTGATTGAGAATGCGCGCTGCCTCCGCGACAAACGACTCGCCGAGGAAGCGCGGATCACGACCGACCAGTACCTTCTGGTCGCTTCCCTGCGACGCCACGTAACTCGCGATGCCGGTGACGGCACGGCGGATATTGGCCAGGGTAAATTCATCGGCGACGATCGCACGCCAGCCGGAGGTTCCAAACTTGATCTCAGTGGGCATTTGCAAAAATCCTCTCTCTGTCTCGTTCCCGCTTCGGGCAAAGTCAACGAATTGTAGCGCGATGATCTTGCGACGCGCATTCGGTGCGGCAACTGACTTGTGCTTAGGATGCGGAACAAAGCAACCCGGACATTTGCAGCGAGCCAAGACCGTGGATCTGAGAAGTTTTGAGTGTGGCCGGGCTGATCTGCCGACTGTATTGGCCGAGCACAAACTCTTCCTGTTCGCTCGCTTGAGACCGGCGTGTCTTTGGTATCCTCGTAGCTGGACGTGGGTTGGCTTCCGAATTCATGCGCTATCTTTATGTGCTTCTGGTTCTCAGCCTCGCCGCCCTGCTTTGGGCTGCCATGGCAATCGCAAGGCACATCAGGCGCCATGATGCCGAATCGACAGCATTAGAAGCTGAATCCACGGCGCAGCTCGATTCCCTGGCAGACGCTGTTGCACCAGGCCGGCCAGGGAAGAGTGAAAGCGCGGAAATCTTACGCACGGGTAACGCCCGCGGCGACGACTTGTAGCAGTCAAGCGACAACGGGAGCTCAGCACGATGGACACGACCCTCAGACCAGACCTTGAACCACGGCTCGACATGACATCTGTAAATACGGCGGATGCATCCGTTCGTTCCTCGACTCATCCACTCGGGCGCAAGGCGATGTACGCGATTGCCGGCAGCGCGCTGGTCGCACTCAGTGCACATGTTTCCATCCCCCTGGGATTTACCCCGGTGCCACTCACACTTCAGCCGTTCGCGGTCCTGCTGCTGGGTCTCCTGCTTGATCCGATTACAGCCTTCGCCACCCTTTCCCTCTACCTGGCAGAGGGTGCGGCCGGCATGCCGGTATTTAGTCCGCATGGTCCGGGCGGTGTCGCCCAGCTGCTGGGTCCAACAGGTGGTTACCTGATGGCCGCACCAGTTGCCGCACTCGTGGCAAGCCTGCTCTCACGCCTGCGTAAGGGATTCCTGATGATGCTGGCCAGCGCGGCGATCGGAGATGCCATACTCCTCACCACCGGCGCGGCTTGGCTGGGGCTGCTGACACATGCCAGTCTGCATACCCAGTATGCGCAGTCCATCGCGCCCTTTCTCCCCACGGATGCAATCAAAGTCCTCGCCGCCGCGCTATGCGCCGGCACCCTCATTTCATTCCGTCAGCAACGGACTCGATAACGAGTCCCTCCGCGGCCTGCCTGCTGCGTGCTACCCGCACCTACTCACCAGCAGGCCGCTTCGAAAGGATGTATCTGCCGTGAGCACCATTCCGACCGTCAGCACCGAGCCACCCTCCGATACGAAGCCTGCCGGCGTGCGCGAGATCAAGATCGCCCACAGCCCCGACTCCGACGACGCCTTCATGTTCTATGGCCTTGCGACAAACAAGGTGCGCGTTCCAGGGCTGAAGTTCACCCACACCCTGACCGACATCGAGACACTCAATCATCGGGCGATGAACGAAGCCTACTTCGATGTAACAGCTGTGTCGTTCCATGCCTATCCCTACATCCAGGACAACTACGCCATCATGGCCTGTGGGGGCAGCATGGGCGAAGGCTACGGTCCAATGATCGTGGCTAACAAGAAGTTCACGCTCGACGAGATCCAGCGCGTGCAGATCGCCGTTCCCGGTGAACTCACCTCCGCGTTCCTCTCGCTCAAATTGTTCTCGCCCGATATTGCCACGAAGACTGTTCCCTTCGACAGGATCATTCCGGAGATCCTCGCCGGTAATTTCGAAGCAGGCTTGATCATCCACGAGGGACAGTTGACGTACGGATCGTCTGGTCTGCACAAGATCATCGATCTTGGCCAGTGGTGGAAAGAGCAGCACGGCCTGCCGCTGCCGCTTGGCGGCAATGCCATCAAACGCGATCTGGGCCCTGAGCTCATGCTTACCGTCACCAATGCCCTGCGCGAGAGCATCCAGCACGCACTCGATCACCGGGAGGAGGCGTTGGCGTACGCCATGCAATTTGCCCGCGACCTGGATTCGCCGACTGCTAACCGCTTCGTCAGTATGTACGTCAACGAGAGGACGCTGGACTACGGTCCGGATGGCCGCAAGTCCATTCAGCAGTTCCTTGAACTGGGCCATGAACGCGGCCTCATTCCTCATCCCGTAAAGGTTGACTTCGTCGGCTAGGCAAGCGCCGGGGTGCGACCATCGTCGCGCCCCGCTTTTGCGGCACGGACTACCACCACTACCACATTGTCATCCCGACCGCAGCGAAGTGGAGGGACCTTCATCTCCCAGACCTGCCACAAACCCGGACCAATCGTTACCGGCGCAACGCGCGTCCCGCCGTCGGCGCAGTACCTTGCCACCTTCGTTGCAGTCCTCTAAGTCCTACATCCCACACTGGTAATGCCTCGCTACTTCAATTACAAAACTCTTACCGCAGGCGTACCGGCAGACTGCTAGCTTTGAACTTGTAAGCGCAATCGAACGCGCGAAATGTTCAGCAGTCTTCAAGGAATCCTGCAATCATGGCAACGATCATCCCCACGCTCGATGAACTAGAAGCTCCAGTAGCTGCGACGATCACTCCGCAGACAGTCAAGGCCCCGGTCGATAATCGTCCAAAAGCTCCCGTGCTTGGCCGCTCCACCCAGTCGGACAAGATGAACTGGCCTTCGACCATCGTGTTTACCCTGTTCCATGTCGGCGCGATCGCCGCCCTTTTCTTCTTCACCTGGAAGGCCTTGTTCCTGTCGATCCTGCTCTACGTCATGGCTATCAACATGGGCATCGGCATGTGCTATCACCGTCTGCTGACCCATCGCGGCTACAAGACGCCCAAGTGGGTCGAGTATGTTCTGACTACGTTCGCCTGCCTCGCGCTTGAAGGCGGACCGATGTTCTGGGTCGCGACGCACCGCGTCCATCACCAGTTGTCAGACAAGCCCGGCGATCCGCATACCCCGCACGAAGGCGGCTGGTGGGCGCATATCGGCTGGATCATGATGGGCGATGCGCTGGGGCACGAGACCGCCCTGCTGGCCCGCTACGCTCCCGACCTCGCGAAGGACAAGTTCCATCGCTTCATAACCAAGTACCACTACCTGCCCCTGATCGTGGCGGCGATTGTGCTCTACCTTGTAGCCGGTCTGCCGGGCGTTCTCTGGGGCATCTTCCTCCGCGTCACCCTTGGCCTGCACGCCACCTGGCTGGTCAACTCGGCCACACACATGTGGGGCACCAAGCGCTTCCCTACCCGCGATGACTCGCGCAACAACTGGTTTGTTGCCCTGCTGACCGGCGGCGAAGGCTGGCACAACAACCATCACGCGCACCCGGTCTCGGCCCGTCATGGCCTGGCCTGGTATGAAATCGATGCCAACTACTACGGTATCTGGCTGCTCAAGAAGATGGGCCTGGCTCGTGACGTCAAGATCGCCCAGTACGACAAGCACGATCCTCAACCAGCCGGCGTGGCGTAGCAGTAATATCACGAACGAACGAATGCCCCAAGTCTCGCTTCCGAGGCCTGGGGATTTTCTATAGCGGGTATGCTTTTCCCGTGAGTGTTGTCTAATACGTCCGCACGGTCATACAGGATTTCTTTCCCCCGAAGTGCGAGCCATGACGTCGCAGACTGGAGATGTACGAAAGCATATTTCTACCAGCGGGACAGTTTGAAAGTGACAGAAGACCGTCTTCTCCGCGCGATCGAGCACGCAAAGTCCGCAATTCTGCTGGTTGATGAAAAGCTGGAGTTGAACAGCGTCTGCGCCAACTTGAGTCGATGATTGGTCCCGGCCAGCTGAAACCGAAACAGAGTTTCGCAGGCGAAGCCGGAAACAGGTAGGCCACTGCTGGCGCGCTCACACTTTTCGCCCAGCCAGATGTCCCGCGAATCGTAACTCCAGTAAGCTATGGCCATGCGCATCACGCGACGCAAGAAGTCGATGTTTTTCTTCATCGCCCTTGGCGTCTGCCTGGTCGGTCTTACCATCACGCTGAACGTCGGCTGGATCATCCTCAACTGGCGCGAGTGGGTGCCGCTTGCCATTGGCATACCCATCTTCGGACTACTCGCTGTCGGCGTCACCCTCAACACCATTTTCCTGGTCCGTGAAGTACGACGCAATGAGCAGCAGGACAGTTTCCTCAACGCCGTCACCCATGAACTCAAAACGCCGCTCGCCTCCATCCGGCTCTATCTCGAAACTCTCAAAATGCGCGACCTGAGCGAACCACAGCGGCAGGAGTTTTATTCGATCATGCTGGCCGACAGCAATCGCCTGCTCGCCATGGTCGAGCAGGTGCTTAAAGCCGGGGAGATCCGCCAGAGGCCGGCCAGTAACCGTGTCCGCATCTCTGTCGATCTGGGCGAACTGCTCGCCTCCTGCGCCGCCACCACCCTGCAGCGCCATCATCTCGATCCGGGCGCCATCCAGACCATGCGCTTTGATGCCGGCGGCCCTCCGGCACTGGTTCCGGGAAATCCTGAAGACCTGCAGACTGCTATCCTCAACGTTCTCGATAATGCAGTAAAGTATGCCAACGGAAAAGTGGATATACAGATTCGTTTGAACGCCTCTGACAGCACCTGGATCCGCTTCTCCATCGCTGACCAGGGAACGGGCATCCCGCCGGCGCAGCTGAAACGCATCTTCCTCCGCTTCTATCGTGTGCCCAATCGCAACCTGCTGCACGTCAAAGGCACAGGCCTGGGACTCTTCCTGGTCCGCAATATCGTCCAGCAGCATGGCGGCGAGGTCTACGCAGAAAGTGCCGGTGAAGGCCGCGGCGCCACCATTCACTTCCAGCTCCCTCGGGCGCTCCCATCAGCCGGCGCGGCTCGGACCGCACAATCCTCGATCTCCGCATGACGACACCAGCATGACAGCAAATGAACTCACCATCGTCATCGTTGAAGATGAAGAGCACCTGGCCCAGGGCCTGCGTTTCAACCTGGAAGCAGAGAACTATCGCGTCCTCGTTTTCAGTGACGGCGAGACTGCCATCGAAACTCTACTGCGGCCGGAGCAGCCGATTGCCGCCGTGGTCCTTGACGTCATGCTGCCCGGCCGCGACGGCTTCTCGGTCGTGAGTGAAATGCGCGAGAAACAGAACTACACGCCGGTTTTGTTGCTGACCGCACGCAGCCGTCCGGAGGACATCCTTGCCGGCTTTGCCGCGGGCGCAGACGATTATCTCGCCAAGCCGTTCGACCTGGCGATCCTGCTCGCTCGCCTGAATGGCCTGCTCCGCCGGACCTCGTGGCAGCGTGACCAGTCGGGCACGCCCACAGCAGCCGTCGAGAAACAGGGCACAGAGAAAGCCGATTCAGAAAAGCCGGGCGCCTTCCAGTTTGCCCGACGTGTCATCGATTTCGCAGCGCTTCGCCTGACTACGCCGGACAAGACCATCAGCCTGACCGTGATGGAAGCAGAGCTGCTCCGGTATCTCGTCCGTCACCAGGGCGAGATCATCTCGCGCAAGCAGCTGCTCGAAGAGGTCTGGCACGTCCGCGAAGACACCGATACGCGTGCCATCGATAACTTCATGGTCCGTCTGCGCCGCTACATCGAAGATGATCCCGGCAAGCCCGTGCACCTCGAAACTGTGCGTGGCATCGGCTACCGCTTCCTTCCCTGATCGTCCTTGGCACGGCAACGTACCGCCACTCAGAAGACTTGCGTTCATCGTGAACGGAAGTCCATCTTGCCGGGGGGGGCGGTACACCGTGTCTGCCGTCAGTCTCAGTCGCAGCAGGACAACCAGCAGAAAGTTCAGGGAAAGAGCAAGCGCACATCCCACAAGCGAAGCAAACACCTTCGATTTATCAAGGCTGTATCCCCAGGTGCCAGCTCGTGTGCACACGATGTTGACCGTTGCGCCGAGTTTTATGAGGGGAAAGAACTTGATGCAGGTCGGAAAGCCTGTTCACCTCATTCAACTTATTCGTTTCAATATGCATGCGTGTACCCTGTTACGGTTCTGTGCCGTGCGCGGAAGTCTAAACTGGAGCCATCGCAAATATGAGTGCCGAGTCTGTATGGGACTATCCGCGGCCACCGCGTGTTGAGCCGAGTGCAAGACACATCGTCATCGTCCACGCAGGCATTGTCATTGCAGACACCTCGCGCGCCATGCGTCTGTTGGAGACCAGCCATCCACCGACCTACTACATTCCGCAGCGGGATCTTGCCATGCACCTGCTCAGCCCCGCGCCCGAGCGCAGAAGCTTTTGCGAATTCAAGGGCATAGCGACCTACTGGAACCTGCAGAATGGCGCTGAGCAGCTCGAAGATGTTGCATGGAGTTATGCATCGCCAACGCCGAGCTACGCAGGGCTGAAAGATCACCTGGCGTTCTACGCAAGCCGGGTAGACGCATGCACTGTTGATGGTGAGCGCGTCGTGCCACAGCCAGGAGACTTTTACGGCGGCTGGATTACATCGCACGTAAGCGGGCCCTTCAAGGGTGCTCCCGGTACGCTTGGCTGGTAGAACAGCGAGCGCTCGCACTCCTAGGCGAACGCCGCACTGCGGGACTGATCCTTGCGGGTTGACCCTACGAACTATTGCGCATAGCGGGCCAGCTTCCCACAAACCCGCATTTTTGAAAACTAATCCAAACTCGATGAGTGCATCGGCCTGAAGTCACCAGTCGATATCGCCTAGGCGTCGGATTACTTCCGATATGGCGACATATCGGTACTAATTGGGGTCGCCGAAAACCGTGTCGCTGCGAGCATTGAATAGACGGGTCGCAGAAGAGCTACTTCGTCTCTGCTAACACCTTTTTGAAGCTCAGCGCTGGCTTCTCATCAAATGCCGTCAGGCACATCCGTGACTGAAACCAAAGATATCCCGGCGTTGGCCCAAGCTCCTGATAGTGATCATTGAAGAATGGCTCCACGCTCGCACCCTCAGGCACCGGGTTTGGAAAATTGTGCAGGATCGACTCAAACACTGGTCGCTGATGCGCAATCACTTCAGGATCGTGTTCGTTCCAGTACGCCGCTGCAATGCGGTCCGCCCCAAACTCAATCGCGTACGGCTTGGCCGTCTTTTCGGTAATCCCCCGGCACGCTTGGAACCAATGTCCCAACTCATGCACGATCACCCAGTGATGCACCCCATCCTCAAACTTCTTCTTCGCCATGGTCTCCGTCGCATTCGGCCCCATGAAGTGGAAGAACATCTGACTTTCTTCTGGTTTCAGCAAGCTCCACGCGGAGGTTCGCAGAGTGTTTGTCTCGGGATCGTAGCTTCCAAACGAAGGCACGTCCTCCACCACTATAGGAGGCACTGCAATGGGGCAGGGAAATCCGGCATTGTTTACCGACTGCACAAACGCATCACGCAACGCGGTCATCCTGACGCGCGTCTCCTCCACATCCGCGGCTCGCTTTGTCGTCTGCGTCCACCCGCTGAGGCACACGCAAGACCATAACACTCCTGCCACAGTCTGCTTTATTCGCATCAATCCTCCGGGAGCTAACGATCGTCTTATTTTACCTAGATGGGCTCTTCCGTTTGTGGCGCTTTTCAACAAGTTCAAGGCGGGATGGGATTTCTGAATCAGCAGGTTACGAAAGGCCCGCATCATTACTATTGATAAACGCCGTTCTCGTCACTGATCGATTTCTCGATGAGCGCATCATCGCCAATGCACTCACCTAATGCCGGTTAGTCCTCATAAATCGGCTCGCCGGAAGCCACCGGGCGAGCGAATCTGGAAAGCAGACGTCTCGGCCTAGGCGTCCCGGCACTTCCACCGCGGTCCTCGTACACTGGAAGGAAGCAGTATGAACCGGACCGGAGACTGACTCGGCAGTGCGCATCTTTACGCGATACATTTTGAGCGAAGTGTTGTCGCATGCCCTGATCGGCGGCGCGCTCTTCACCTTCATCATTTTCATGCCGGACCTTGGCGGCATACTCGCGCTCATCGTGCGCGAAAGCGCGACCTTCACAAGCGTCGGCGAAATCTTTCTCTTCACCGTTCCCAATACCTTCACCGTCACCATTCCCATGGCCGTGCTGGTCGGCATCCTGCTGGGACTAAGCCGGCTCGCAGCCGACAGCGAGATCACTGCCATGCGCGCCGCGGGCATGGGCGTATGGAAGTTTGTCAGCATCGTTTCGCTCGTGGCGCTGCTCGGATCGGGCCTCTGCCTGCTCAACTCGCTTTACCTGGCGCCCAAATCCGCAGAAGCTCTTCTGCAACTTGAGGAATCGATCAAGAGCTCCCAGGCAAGCTTCGAGATCCAGCCGCGGGTCTTCTACGAAGACTTCAAAAACTATGTGCTTTACGTGCAGGATGTGCGCGCCAGTGCTGGTTCTGCCCTCTGGCACCGGGTGTTCCTGGCTGACCTGTCCGATCCAAATGACCCCAAAATTACCACGGCCGAACACGCGACGGTTGTCAATGGCGGCGACAATACCCTGCGCATGCGCCTGCGCGACGGGACACAACACACCACTGCGACCAACGATCCGGGCCAGTACACTGTCTCAACCTTTGCAGAGTCGGATGTGCCGCTCGATATCGGCACCCAGGAAGGCGTCCGCATCGGCCATGCGGATAAACCGATCCTGGCCATGGGCAATCGTGAACTCTACCGGCGATCGCAGCTGCCGCACGGCAAGCTGTACTCGATTGAGTTGAACAAGCGCTTTGCCTATCCAGCGTCCTGCCTCGTGCTGATGCTGGTCGGCGTTCCACTCGGCATGTCATCACGCCGCGGCGGCAAAAGCGCAGGTTTCGTCGTGACGATCCTGCTCGTCTTTCTCTACTACTTTTTATCGTCAACCGGTATAGCACTGGCACGACAGGACAAGATCAACGCCTTCGCCGGTGTGTGGACCGTCAATATCCTGTTCGCTACTTTTGGACTGCTTCTGCTGCGACAACTCTCCCGTCGCGGCGGTGTGGCGTGGTTTCCTGCGCTCACCGGCCTGTTCAAGTTCAAGCGCAAGACCGATGCCGTGCGTGAAGACCACGAGGCTGAGGAGATGCACGCCGTCAACGTGGCGGCACGCCATCGTTCCGGCCGGCGCAGCTTCCCGCTGATCCTCGATAACTACATCCTCAAGCAGTTTCTCTCGACCTTCGCACTCGTCCTTGTCAGCTTTCTATTGCTGATGCTCATCTTCACTTTCTTTGAACTGCTGGGCGACATCATCCGCAATCGGACGCCGCTCGTCACGGTTGGCGAATATCTCGTGAACCTGATGCCGAACCTCATCTACAACCTGACGCCGCTCTGTACCCTGGTGGCAGTACTGGCGACCTTCGGCGGCCTGAACCGGACCAGCGAACTGACGGCGATGAAGGCGACGGGCATCAGTCTCTACCGTGTGATGGTGCCGGTACTGGTGATCGCCGCGATCCTCGGCGCAGCACTCTTCGCCTTTGACGAGAGCTATCTTCCCGGCGCCAACCGCCGCCAGGAAGCACTGCGTTCGATCATCAAGGGCAAACCGGCACAGACATTCCTGCGCCCCGACCAGCAATGGATCTTCGGCAAGCAGGATCCGGGCAAACCTTCCCGTATCTATTATTACGAGTTCTTCGACCCTGAACTCGACCGCTTCGCCAACCTGAGTGTCTTCGAGTTCGATCCCGACACCTTCGCCCTTTCGCAGCGGATCTTTGCCACCAGTGCCCACTGGGAACCAGCGCTGCACCAGTGGATCTTCGAAAATGGCTGGGACCGCACGTTCAAGGGCGATGCCATGCGCAGTTACACCAACTTCGACGTGCAGACATTTCCCGGGATCAATGAAGACCCCTCCTACTTCAAAAAAGAGAACCGGCAGTCGCAGGAGATGAGCTTCGGCGAACTGAACCGTTACATTCATGACCTGGGTCAGAGCGGCTTTGATACCATCCGTCTACGCGTCCAGCTCAATCGCAAACTGGCCTACCCGCTCATCACTCTGGTGATGTCGATCCTCGCGATTCCATTCGCCCTGTCGATGGGGAGACGCGGCTCCCTCACGGGCATAGCCGCCGCCATCGGCCTCGCCGTCGCGTATTGGGTGGTTGACGGAACCTTCGGCGCAATGGGCAATGTGAATATGCTGCCGGCATTTCTCGCTGCCTGGTCGCCCGACCTGCTCTTTGGCCTGATCGGCGGCTACCTGCTGCTGCGGACACCCACCTGAGGCGGTTCTAGGACAAGCCACACTCAAGTAACATGTGCGGAGTCATCTTCTCTTAGGGTTTTCTAAGAATCGCCGATAGAAGCAGCAGAGAGGTACTGATTATGGCTATCGCAGCAATCCCGCCGCCAACTTCCTTGTCTGAAGTTCCGGAGGTCAGGAAGACTACCGAGAGGGCTCCACCGCCGCCCGTTGCAGCCCATTCGGACACGGTCACCATCAGTGCTGCTTCGATCAAAGCTGCCAAAGATGCAGACAGCGATGGTGCGAATCATTAACAAGCGCAGTTCGTACGCCAACGACCAGATTGACTGAGAGAAACTGGCACCGCATCGCTTGCAAGTCTCGAGGCGATGCGGCATTTTTCTACTGCGGCCCTTCAGGGAACTCCCACAGAAGCAACTTTTGCGACATCTGCCATCAGGCTAGCCCGTGCTTTCAGATACGCGCCAGGACGTCGGCGCCTTCGATCTTTACCTCGAACACCTCGACCACTGCAGACGGATTGTGATCAGCCTTGCCACTATGCCGGTCGAATGCCCAGCCGTGCCAGGGGCAGATCACGCGACCCTCTTCAATCATGCCTTCTGCCAGCGGACCGCCATTGTGGGGACATTCGTTATCCATCGCTGTCACTTCACCCTTCACGCGTGCGACACAGAGCGGCCGCCCATTGGGCGCGATGAATTCCTTGACGCCGCCTTCTTTCGGCAGATCGGCAGCACTGCCAATTTTCACGAACTCACTCATGCGTTTGTTTCCCTTCCATGCTCTGCAATGTCTTGTTCATCCTAAATCCTTGCGTGGGCCTGTCATGGCCGGGAGGTCAAGTTCGCGTGATAGCCTGACTCTGGCATGAAAGATAATTCTCCGCAGACTTCATCGAACGCAGGCCTGTGGTGTCCCCAGTGTCATCGACCTGTTCCTGATCCCCTGGTTTGCGGCGACTGCTCTTCCGTCATCTGCCGGGTCTGCGGAACACCGCTCGAGTCGGCAGACGAACTGGCATTCGGTTGAGGCCCTGCAGGTAAACAATGGCTTCTCCTTCCCCTCGATCAGGATCCGGACCCGGGTCCGGACCAAAAACTAAAACTCGCCGCACGCACCAGCCGCTTCGACAGTCGCCGCTCGCGCAACAGCTTCCGCTGGTCTCCGGCAGATGGTTACTCTGGTCGCTCGCCGGCGTCTTCGGTGGCGGCCTGTTGCTGGTCTATCTCACCATGGTGCTGCTCTTCTGGCAGGGCCAGTGGCAGATCCTCTTTCATCCAGATCGCACAGAGCAGCCCGTTGCTGCAACGGCGGTACTGCCGCTCGAACCTGTCGCGTTCGACACGACAGAAGTCGGAAAGCCCCTGCTGGCCGGCTGGTATATCCCGGCGACCACGGGCCGCAAGCAGGCAACCATCCTCTACCTGCATAGTCTGCAGACAGGTTCTCTGGCCGGCACTGTATCTGCGCTCACAGTACTGCACACGACCGGCGTCAATGTCTTTGCGTTCGACTATCGCGGCTTCGGCAGGAGCGACTTCCTGCATCCTTCGGAAGCATCAGCGACTGAAGATGCCGAGGCAGCTTGGAAATACCTAACGGAGACACGGCATGTGCCGGCGCGTTCCATCGTGATCTATGGCGTTGGACTCGCAGCGTCTCTTGCGGCCGATTTGGCCGCCAATCATCCTGATGCCGCGGGCGTGGTCTTTGAAGCACCCGAAGCAGATGCGCTGACACAGCTCCGTGCCGACCCGCGCAGCCGGCTGATGCCCGTCTCGTTGCTGGCACATGATGTCTTCAACCCGGACGCGGCTCTGGCGAAAATTAAGCAGCCGAAGCTGATCCTTATCACTGCTTCTTCTACGGAAGCGGGTAAGCGATACGCTGAGCGGGCAGCCGATCCGAAGCAGGTCGTCTCGCTGCCAGCTACAGATCGCGACGCGGAAGAAAGAAGCGCCCTGGGAAAATTCCTGAACATGCTCCCGTCGCCACCATCCGCGTCCCGGTAACGATCCGTGCGGCCGCACGGGAGCCTGCTCTCGCGCGAAGCGCCGACGCCCGTGCGGCCAGTACCTACTGTACCTAGGACCGGATCAGACCCAGGAATTGCTGTTGATGGAGGCCTGCGCCTGGGAAGACAAGGTCCAGGTTGCGGGCGCCGAGGGTTTTGTAGGCTGCTTCGCCGAGCACCTGCCGAAAATCTGTCGTGACGACCAGGTCGCGTCCTTCATTCAACTGCTCCGGCGCGAGTCCCGGCCAGTGGCCATAGACCTTTCCACCCTTCACCGGACCGCCGAGGACGAACATCACATTGGCGTGACCATGATCAGTGCCACCAGTACCGTTCTGGTGGGCGGTCCGGCCAAATTCAGACATGGTAACGACCACAACATTTTCCGCGCCATCGCCCATGTCCTGCCAGAAGGCAGCGATGCCTTGGCTGAACTCGGCCAGTCGCCCGGCCAACTGGCCGGTGGCGGCACCCTGGTTCTGGTGGGTGTCCCAGCCGCCGATGTCAGCAAATGCTGCCTCGACGCCGAGATTCGCCTTCATCAGCTGGGCAATCTGCTTCATGCTGTTGCCGAACTGGCTTCTTGGATACTCCGCACCATTGGCCGGAACGTAGTGTGCAGGGTCGGTCGACTGCAGCATCTTGACGGCTTCAAAGGTCTCGTTGCCTGTCCCGTGCAGAACTGCGTCTACTGAGCCGGCATACATCGCCTCAAAGCTCTGGCTGACCAGGCTTTGTCGCGAAGGGGCAGGCTGCGGCATCGTCTTCGTGCCTGGCGCTGCCTGGACCGGCTGGCCGTTGACCATGACCATGTTTGCCGGAAGCAGCTGATTTGCGGGCGGCTTTGGTGCATTCTGCCGACCGCCCACGGAGAAGTCCTGAACATTGCCCAGCGCTACTGCGGGGATTGGTCCGGCCAGCGTCCGGGGCACGACCGGCCCGAGAGCCACGGCACGGAAGGCTGTCTCCGGCTTGCGGTGCAGCATGTCTTCCGAGCGCAGAGCGCGGTTCAACCAGCCGTCCTGCGTACTCTTGATGCCGGGGGTACCGCTTTCCATGAAGTCCTGCGCGTCGAAGTGGGAGCGCGAAGGATCGGGCGATCCGGCGGCCTGGATAACGGCCAGGTGGCCTGACTTGTAGAGCGGCAGCAGCGGCTGCATGGCTGGGTGAAGACCGAAAAATCCGTCAAGATCAAGCACCTGGCTGGGTTGAATCGCGATGGTAGGACGCAGGGCGTAGTAGGCCTGCTCGCGGTAAGGAACGACGAGGTTCAGGCCATCCGCGGCGCCGCGTTGAAACAGGACGACGAGCTTTTTACCATTGGCTTTCGCGCTGCTCGCCTGTGCCAGCACTGAGCGTTCGAGGAACGCCGGAACGACTGCCGTGCCGACCAGCGCCATTGCGCCGTTCCGCATAAAGATTCTTCGCGTGATCGCCATGAAGCACCCCTGTTCGATCTAACGCCAATCTGCGCGGGAAGTTTCGCTGCGAACAACCAGGGGAGGCAGCCGAAATGTTACGAAAGGAGGGTCAGGCGGCTTTCTTTCCGACGACTGTCAGCACGGTGCCGTCGACCTTCTGCAGGTAGGCGATCACTTCAGACAGGTTACGCTTCTGGTCAGTGGCATTCAGTTTCCCCGTTTCCGCTGCTTGTACTCGCGCCAAAGGAACTGAGCTCACGACCCGATACTTCAGTACTTCTTCAGCTCGGCCATGGCCTTCAACAGGTCCTCCGGCTGCGGCAGGATGGCATCTTCGAGTACTGGCTGGTAGGCCACAAACGTATCCATGGCAGCGACGCGTTTCACCGGTGCGTCGAGGTCCTCAAACAATTCATCGGCTATGCGGGCCGCTATCTCGGCGCCATAACCCCAGCTCATGGTGTCTTCGTGGGCGACAATGACGCGGCTGGTCTTGCGGACAGACTCGGCAATCGCCTCCCAGTCATAGGGACTGAGGGTGCGCAGGTCAAGTATCTCGGCGTCGATGCCAAGTTCACGCTGCGCTCTTTGTGCCGCCTGCAGTGCGCGCGGAACTAACGCACCGTACGTGACAATCGTAAGATCGCTGCCCTCGCGCACCACCTTCGCCTTGCCAAATGGAATCGCGTACTCCGGGCCGGGATAGACTGCGCGTCCGAAGGTTTCGCGGTAAAGGCGTTTGTGTTCGAGGAAGAGTACGGGGTCATCACAGCGTATGGCCGTCCTCAACAACCCGGCAGCATCGAGCGCATTCGAGGGCATGACGACGCGGACACCCGGCGTATGGGTAAAGATGCTTTCGCCGCATTGCGAGTGATAAATCGAGCCACCAGTCAGGTAGCCGCCGATAGCGACACGGATGACCACCGGGCAGCTGAAGCTGCCATTCGATCTCCAGCGCAGAACACTGAGTTCATTGCGCATCTGGTGCATGGCGGGCCAAATGTAATCGAAGAACTGAATTTCGACGACCGGCTTGAGACCACGCGTCGCCATACCGATGGCGCGGCCGATGATGTTGGCTTCCGCCAGAGGTGAGTTGAAGACACGATCACTGCCGAACTCTGTCTGCAGGCCAACTGTGAGTTTGAAGACACCGCCCTTGCCCTTCAGGTCGCTCTTCTTGAAGTCCTCAACACGGCTTGCATCCGCAACATCTTCGCCGAAGATAAGGATGCGTGGATCGCGCGCCATCTCATCCTTCAGACAGTGGTTGATGAGGTCAGCCATCGTACGTTCCTGAACGTCCTCGGTCTTCTCCGCGGCATGCGCAAGCGAAGCAGCGCACGGATCGTAGCTCTCGGAGTAAACATGCTTGCGGATGGAAGAGATCTCCGGGATGGGCGCACGCAGGGCGTGCTCGGCAGCGAGACGGACTTCTTCATCTATCGTCTTCTCAAGGCGTGTAATCGCTTCGGCATCAAGGATGCCGTCACGCAGCAGCAACATCTGGAATTTGGGCAGAGGATCGCGTAGACCATCTGCGTCGATCTCTGCCTGCGTGCGATAAAGCTTTTCGTTATCCGACAACGAATGTGAGTAGGGCCGGATGACGTGCCCATGGACCAGCGCCGGCCCCTTGCCGCTGCGGCAATGGGCGACGGCTGCTTTCATCGCTGCATAGCTTTCGATGGGATCAGTGCCATCGACCTCCGCGAAGAAGAAATCCGGGAAATTGGCGACGAGCCTGGAGATATTGCCGCCCGGCGTATTCACCTCGACCGGCGTGGAAATGGCATAGCCATTGTCCTCCACCACGAAGAGCACCGGCAGTTTGCCATTCGAAGCAGAACTGATCGACTCCCAGAACTCTCCCTGGCTGGTTGACCCTTCACCGATCGAGGTGTAAACGACCTCGTCGCCATGGAAGTGGGCCGGATGAAACTGGCTGTAGTCATCGGTCCTGGTCGAAACCGCGTCCGCGTGGCGCGAGTAATAGCGGCCAGCTTCCGCACAGCCGACTGCCTGCAGGCACTGCGTTGCGACCGACGAAGACTGCGAGACAATATTGAGTTTGGGGTTGCCCCAGTGTGAAGGCATCTGGCGGCCGCCGCTTGCGGGATCGGTCGCGGCGCCAACTGCCTGCAGCAACAATTCTTCTGCGGTCGAGCCCACCGTCAGGCACAGGGCCTTGTCGCGGTAGTAGGGATAGAACCAGTCATACGCCGGCTTCATCGCCATACCAGCCGCCACCAGCAGTGCTTCATGTCCGGCGCACGAGACCTGGAAGAAGATCTTCTGCTGATTCTTGAGCATGATCTCGCGATCATCCACGCGGCGGGACATGTACATGAGCCGGTACATCTTTATCAGGTCAGCGGGCGTCAGGCCGGCATAATCCTTCGCGACCGCCCCAGCTTTGGCAGGAGCAGTGTGACCATTCCGCTGCTTTCCCGACTCCAGATTCAGTTCCGCCACGGAGGCTTCCTTGACTGCTGTTTTCCCCATCCTGCAATCCTCAATTCACAGCTTACGTCGATTCGGCCCCGGCGTGAACTGCTCACTTCTTTCTGGACCGCAGGCACGATGCGACAGCAGATTCTATCGCCATTCGCGGTCGTCGTGCTCGCCTGCGCCGCGGGAGTTTTCGGCCTGTCGCGCAAGACTTTATTCGTTCGATCCCGCTTGATGCAGGTGATACCCGCAGGCTAGGGTTGCATCGTCTTTCCCAGGACAGGTACGCACGGACGTGCGGTCACCGGGCCATTATGGATGAATCGCGTGTTGACCTTCATTTCATGCGCATGCTTAAATCACGCGGTTTACGTAGTAGATCAATTTCACGGCCTAAGTTGTTGAGACGACGGGGCGGGATCTGCGAAGTTCCTGGAGGAAACGAATGTACGTGGCTTCATCAATGGTTGCCTGCTGGCAGGCTGGATCGGCAATCGACACACAGACTTTGAACGCACAGGGCGGCAACATTTTCCTTTGGATCGCGCTGGCGATCGGGGCACTGGGCCTGGTCATTGCGCTGCTGTTTGCACGATCCGTGCTCAGCTCGGATAACGGCACACTGGAGATGCAGGCTATTTCCAATGCCATCCGTGAAGGAGCGGAGGCATTCATGGGCCGTCAGTACACCAGTATCGCGATCATCGCAGCGGTGCTGGCCGTGGTGCTTTATATCGGTTACCGTCTCTCACCCTTCACGGCGCCGATGGCAAACAAAGTGGTCATCAGCTTTCTAATCGGAGCCATTTGTTCAGCCCTGTCCGGTTATACCGGCATGTTTGTTTCGATACGGTCGAACATCCGTACAGCGTCAGCGGCGCGAACCAGCCTGGGCAGGTCGCTGCAGATTGCGCTCCGCGGAGGAGCCGTAACAGGCCTAGTCGTGGTCTCGCTCTCGCTGCTTGGCATCGGGCTGCTGTTCCTGGCATTCGGCGGCCTCACCAATCCCCGTACCGTTCCCTATGAACTGGTCGGCTTTGGATTCGGCGCGTCGCTGGTGGCCTTGTTTGCACAGCTTGGCGGCGGTATCTACACCAAGGCGGCAGACGTCGGAGCTGACCTGGTCGGCAAAGTGGAAGCCGGTATCCCGGAAGACGATCCGCGCAATCCGGCTGTGATCGCAGATCTGGTAGGCGACAACGTGGGCGACTGCGCTGGCCGAGGCGCCGATATCTTCGAATCCACCGCAGCGGAAAATGTAGGCGCGATGATCCTCGGGGCAGCGCTCTTTCCTGTATTCGGCATCAAGGGCATCCTGTTCCCTCTCATCGTGCAGGCCATCAATATCATCGCCAGCATGATCGGCGTTTCCGTCGTGCATTCCAAAGAAGACGAAGATCCGATGCATGCGCTTAACCGCGGCTACTACGTGACATCGTTCATCGCGCTGCTCGGCTTTGCAGCCGCGGTGTACTTCATGCTCGGCGGCCGCTGGTGGTTCCTGGGCTGCGGCCTGGTCGGCATCATCATGTCATTCCTCTTCGTGCGCATCACGGAGTACTACACTGAAACGCGCTATCGTCCTGTGCGCTCGATCGCCGAGGCATCGCTCACCGGTCCAGCGACCAACATCATCAGCGGCCTGGCTGTCGGTATGGAGACGCCGGCCATGCCGGTCGTCGTCATCAGCGCGGCACTGTTGCTCGCCTACTACTTCGGCGTGTGCGGCCTGGCCGATGTCGACATCGCGAACTATGCCAAGGGCATTTACGGGACAGCGATCGCGACTATGGGCATGCTCTCCTCCGCGGCCTACATTTTGGCGATGGATACCTTCGGGCCCATCACGGATAACGCGGGCGGCATCATCGAAATGAGCGACCAGCCGCACGAAGTGCGTGAGCGGACCGACAAGCTGGATGCTGCAGGCAACACGACCAAGGCGCTCACCAAGGGCTATGCCATCGGTTCGGCGGCACTCGCGGCCTTCCTGTTGTTCTCTGCCTATCTCGAAACAATTCGCGAGATCGTAGCCCATCGCATGCACGATGCGGGAGTTACGTTGCCATCTTCGTGGAGCTTCACGAATGTAAACCTTGCGAGCGTGCCGGTCTTCGTCGGAGCGCTGCTCGGCGCGATGCTGACTTACCTGTTCTCATCGCTCGCCATCAAGGCAGTCGGACGCACAGCGCAATACGTCATCCAGGATGTGCGCGCTCAGTTCAAGGAGAATCCCGGCATCATGGCGGGCACATCGAAGCCGGACTACGGCCGCTGCGTCCGCATTGTCACAGGCGCAGCGTTGAAGCAGATGATCCTGCCCGGTGCCCTCGCGGTCTGCATGCCACTGGTCGTCGGACTTACTTTCCGGCATCTCAGCCCCAGCTTCCACATCGGTGCGGGTGAAGCCTATGTGCCGAATATCAATGGTGTCGCCATCAACCTCGGCGGCGCGGAGTCGGTCGCGGGTTTGCTGATGGTCGGCACCATTTCTGGCATCCTCCTGGCCATGCTGATGAACAATGCCGGGGGCGCCTGGGACAATGCGAAGAAGTACATCGAGACGGGCGCGTATGGCGGCAAGCGGTCGGAACCGCATAAGGCTGCAGTTGTCGGCGACACGGTCGGCGACCCCTTCAAAGACACTGCCGGGCCGTCACTTCACGTTCTGATCAAGCTGCTGGCAACCGTGACGCTGGTACTGGCGCCGCTGTTTTTGTAAGCCTGGCATTCGGCGGGTCCTGCACACAGCGGGACTCGCCACTCATGCGCCGGCCTGGATTGCAGATTCAATCCTTCATGTGTTCTTTTATGCTTTTCGAAAGCTTCTCGATCTCGTCAGCCTTCTTGATCACATCGAGCGACAGGACATCCTTGTTGGTCTTGTCGACTTCTGATTTCAACTCCATCGCAAGTGCCAGCAGCTTCGTGGTGTCCTTCACGATCTGCTGTTGACGAGCCTCGTTTCGTTTGATCTGCATCCTGGCCATCATCTCTCTCTGCGCCTCACTTTGCTCGTCCCCCGGCCGGCGGCCGGAAGCATCGGGCGGCGTCCCCATCTGCGGCGGTGGCGAGAGAAGCTGAGCTTTGACGGGGCTGTTGGACGTGCCGAACAGAGCCGCTAAAACGATGACGCAGATTGACTTGAACATCCCCGGTGCAGACACTTTTTGCATTTTTACGCCTCGTGAGTCGCGTGCGACCATCATAGGAACGGTATCCCGTCACCGCAACTCGATTGCTGAAAAGGATTGTCCTGCCCATGAATGTGTTACCGCTCACTTCCCTTCCCGCATTGTTCTTCGAGACGAACGTGCCGCACCGAACACCACACGAAATGCTGCTGGCAGTCAAAGATCGCCTGCTGGATGAAGTGTTCAATGTGCTCAGTCACCTGCCGGAGATGATTTTCCTGTTGATCCTGCTGTGGATCGGCATCGTGGTGATCAATGCTGTCGCAAAGCGCATGCGCACGATTGCCGAACGCCATGCAGATACGCGCATTGCACGAGCTTCGCAGATCCGGACACTCGCTTCTGTCTTCCGCGCTACCGGCATCGGCATCTTTGTGTTCCTGATCTTCATTGAGTTCATGAAGAACGTGTTTGACTTCAACCTGACGCCGCTGCTCACGTCTGCCGGCATTGCGGGTGTGGCCATCGGCCTCGCCGCGCAAACCATAGTGAAGGACGTGCTGAACGGCACCTTGCTGCTGATTGAAGACCAGTACAACGTGGGCGATGCAGTGACCATCGCCAGTGTGAGCGGTTTTGTAGAAGCCATGACGCTACGCAAGACCAGTGTCCGCGGCTTCGACGGTACGCTCTATGTAGTGCCGAACAGTCAGATCACTACGGTCGCAAACCAGAGCCGCGACTTCTCGCAGACTACGGTAAATATCTCGGTCGACTTTTCCGCGGACCCGGATGAAGTTGTCGCGCTGCTCACCAAGGTCGTGGACGAAGTACGAAGCGATCCGGCTTACAAGGACATTTTCATCGCTGACCCGGAAATTCAGGGAGTCGACGCAGTGAAGGGCTCTGAGGTCATCTATCCAATCGTGCTCAAGACGAAAGCCCGGACACAGTATGCTGCTATTCGCGAGATACGTAGACGTATTCGTGCCGCACTGCTCGCGAACGACATGCTGCCGGGTAACCCCTTCCGCGTCGCCGGAGGAGCGACACTGCCGGGTGCAACTGAACGCAAGGAACTGGGACCCGTCGATCCCACCAGCGTAAAACCTCAGGAGATCAATCCATTCACAGGCGAGGGTTTGTGAGCCGCCCTGCTGACCACTGAAATGTGCTCCTGGGCAAAGCGCAGGTTTTCATCCCGACCGAAGTCGAGAGTATCTGCGTTACGTTTTCGAAACGCGAGCCGATCAATAACGGCCAAGCGCTGCCAGCAGTTCATCCGGCGTCGATACCGGCGGCAGGCATTGCGTGCCGCGACATACGACAGCGAACGGCAGCCCGAACTGCAGTTGGGGAAGATGCGGAATGGTCTCAGCCAGTACCGGCGGCAGGTTATCCTGCGTCGCTTGTGCGTGAGTAAGGCGGATGACGCTTTTGTTCACGGCCAGGCGTGCACTGGCCGCAGCTTCAAGTGCATCAGCCGTGCCATCACCGATCACAACAACCTGCACGGGTGGCAGAAGAAACTTCTGCAAAGCAAGCTGGTAGGTCCCGGCATAAAGGCCGAAGTGTTCGACAATGCCGGCAAAGCTTTCAAGCGTATCTTCGGCCATCTCGCGCAAGGCGCTATCGCCGGTCAGATCATGCATGCGCAGGATCAGCCAGACGGCAGATGGATCGCCGGCCGGCGTGGGTGAATCCTGCAGAGGCTTGCGGCGCGCCCTTAAAGCGCCAATCATCGATGCCGCATCACCCTGCTCGCAATCGAAAAATCCGAACGACGTACGATCATAGAAACGTACCACTGCCTGTTTCGTTAACTTTTCAGCCATGGAGAAGTAATGCAGTTCGCCGGTGCGTTCCCATGCATCCAGGCAGGCGTGGCCCAGCAAGGCGTAGTCATCGAGCATGCCAGGCACGCGCACTCCCGAGGTCCCGACCTCGGCATATGCAACGACATGCGCGAGACCATACTGTTCACTCCATGCCTCGTCGAGAATGCGGTCGAGCGTCTTCAATGCAAATTCCCGCGCGCCAGCGACGCGCAGTGCCTGGGCGGCTTCGAGATAGCCGGAGATCGCCATGGCATTCCAATTGGCGTAGATTGTCCTGTCAACAAACGGGGTCGCGCGGTCTGCGCGAGCCGCGTAGAGCTTGGCTTTCGCTGAAGCCAGCAACGTCTCTGCTTCCGGGTTTCCGAGCTTCAGCTTTTGAGCAACCGCCGTGAGCGGATGAAGAATATGCAGAACATTCTTGGCGGGGTTGTGGTGCATGTCGCCGATCGGGCCGATGTCATAGTACTCAGCCGCGACGGATAACTCCTCCGGCGTTAACACAGCAGCGGCTTCATCATGCGTCCAGGTGAAGTAGTCGCCATCGTCATCCAGCGTCATGTCGGCATCCTGCGATGCAAAAAAGCCGCCGCGTTCGCGATCCGTCAGCCAGGTGTCCATCCATCGAATAGCGTCGCGCGCGGTCGCGGCAAAATCCGGCAGCAGGAAAGATTGAAAAGCATGTACGTAGTTTTTGAGCAGGCCAGCATTGTCATAAAGCATTTTTTCAAAATGCGGCACTACCCATCTCTCGTCGACCGAGTAGCGATGGAAGCCGCCACCAAGCTGGTCATACATGCCACCGCGCGCCATCTGCTGCAGCGTGAAAACTGCTGCCTGTCTTGCATTTACATCGCCGGTGCGTCCGGCGCTGTCAATCAACATATCGATCGCGGCTGGATGGGGAAACTTGGGCTGCGAACCGAAGCCGCCGTAGCGCGTATCAAATTGCTGCACAGCAGACGTGACTAGTTTTGCCGCCAGATCTTCGCTCAACATGCCGCTCTTGCCGGCGAACGATTCGCCGTGCTCGATCGCTGCGATAACACTTCCGG
The DNA here is from genome assembly GCA_963692885.1 of Acidobacteriaceae bacterium. Taxonomy (GTDB): domain Bacteria; phylum Acidobacteriota; class Terriglobia; order Terriglobales; family Acidobacteriaceae. The sequence goes on along the minus strand of OY843586.1, from coordinate 1,632,371 downwards.
CGGATTCCAGCACTTCCTCGCGGCGGTCTTTCCAGGCATGCGCCATGGTCAGCAGTACACGCTCGAAACCGGGACGGCCATAGCGTTCTTCACGCGGAAAATAGGTGCCACCGAAAAATGGCCTGCCATCGGGCGTGAGGATCGCAGTCAAAGGCCAGCCGCCCTGGCCGCTGATCGCCTGCACCGCTGCCTGGTAGCGTGCATCGACGTCAGGACGCTCGTCGCGATCCACCTTCACGGCGACAAAGTGATCGTTGATGACGACTGCGAGTTGCGCGTCTTCGTAGCTTTCCCTGTCCATGACATGGCACCAGTGACACCACACAGCGCCAATGTCGAGCAGCACGGGCTTGTCTTCCCGCGTCGCGCGTTCGAAGGCCTCGGAGGACCATTCACTCCACTGCACGGGTTGGTGGAGAGCGGAGCGAAGGTAAGCAGAGCGGGCGCGGCTGAGCGCGTTGGTCGTCGTGGTCGTCACTCGATTAGTTTAGTGGTCGCGCTAAGTTCGTGCTCGCGCATGGCAGCAGGGTAGCGAGCGAACAAGACACTGATCCTCTGGCTTCGCTCAGGATGACGTGCCCTGCGTAAGCCCGGTGCGCGATCGGAGCAGCCGGCCACGCGCGAGACGGATGTAGAGCCATGCAGTGACCACCGAAAACACCACTGCGAACGATCCGTAAGGAACGTAGAGTGCGAAGCGCAGGACGTGCGTCGAAGCAGCGGGGTCCCGGAAAGACCACAGCTTCAGGACCACTGCCAGCAGTGCAGTCAGTCCTGTCACGATCAACATGCGTGTGCGAAAGCGGACGAGCCAAGCCGGATCAGCGATCAGCGCACAGGGTAAGGCGAAGATGAGCCATGCGGCCAGGGCGAGCAGCAGGGTCCAGATCGCCCATACGCAGAGGCCTATGGAGAGCGTCGCGGCCAGCAGTTTCGGTTCGCTGCCGGCATCGCGCAGACCGATGAATATTTCCGCTGGCAGCGCAGCGAGGAAGCCGGCAAGCCAACCAGCGATGCCGCCGATCGCGATGTACTCCACACGCCTGGCGTAAGTGATTGTCATCGGTTTACTGACTCGCGACCATGGAAGTCGAGCTGCATGCGGTTCGCATCACTGACCTCTTCCTTGTCAATCGCTACGCGACCAGGCGGCTTGCAATCTGCGTGTACAGGTCGATCGCCTCGAATAACTCTTTCTTATTGAGGCGTTCGGCCGGCGTGTGCGCCACATGGATCGAGCCAGGTCCAAGCAGCATCGGTTCACCCCACGCGGTGAGCGCGGGGATGTCTGTTGTGAATGACGCAATCATGGTCTCTATGCCTTCGATTTCTTTGAAGCGCATAAACGGAATTTCAAGCGGGAAACTGATCGCAGCCAGCCCATTGACTGCTTTTTCTAAAGCGTCTTTAGTTGCCTTTGAATCGCCGACCAGTCTTATCAGCAATTCTGCTTTGGCATGGTCGGGAATCACGTTCGGCGCACGGCCGCCTTCGATCAGGCCAATGTTGAGCGTACTGGGACCAATCTCTTCGACGGCAGGTAACTCCACTTCAAGCACACGTGCAAGTGCTTCCACCAGTTTGTTGACCGCGCTTTCGCCCAGCTCAGGATAGGCCGAGTGCGCCATTTTTCCACTCGCCAGAATAGACGCGCGAAGAGCGCCTTTTGATGCAAGGGCGACACGGTTGTCGGTGGGCTCGCCATTGATAAGAAAGCGACTGCCCTTTGGCGAAAGGTTTGCCTGCTTCGCACCGGCCGAATCGCGTTCTTCCCCCACAACAAAGAGCAGGCCTGTCCGGATGCCACTGTCGCGCAGGTTTTCGGCAGCAGCAATCTGCGCAGCGATGATGCCCTTCGCATCGCAGGAGCCGCGTCCATAAATGAATTCATCATCTTCGCGGCTGCCGAAGAAAGGGGGCACTGTGTCCATGTGCGTGGAGAGCACGACCTCCGGCGTTTCACCAGGCATGCCGGCGTAGACATTGAACCGTTCGCATTTCGACGTACTGCCTTCCGGTTGCGGAACAGGAGATTTCTCGACCACAAAGCGACGGCTCTCCAGAAATTCGGCCAGGTAGTGCCCGACGGCGCCCTCGATGTAAGTAGTGGAGTCAATGTCCACGAGCGAGCGCGTCAATTGTATTGGGTCAAGCTTGGCCATGTGCAATCCAATCCTCCAAAGTGGTTTCAGAATACCGGAGCGGTCTCTCTTACAATAAAAGGACCAATGAGCGAATCGAATGCCACGACCCAGCTTCCTGAGAACGCGGGAGCAACTTTACTGCAGTCGCTGGATATTCCCGGCCCTGCGGGATTCCTCGAGGCATTGCTGAATGCAGGCGATGCTGATGCGCCCTACTCCGTGCTCATCTGTCATCCGCATCCACCGAGCGGCGGCACCATGCACAACAAGGTTGTGTACCACGCAATGAAGGCGTTCAGCAGCCTGGGGCTACCGGTACTGCGGTTCAATTTTCGCGGCACGGGTCGAAGCGAAGGCGTGCATGACAACGGCCGCGGCGAAGTCGAAGATGTGCGGGCCGCTGTTTCCTGGCTGGAAAAAAAGTTCGGCAAGCCGGTCATCTTTGCAGGATTTTCATTCGGAGCAAACGTCGGTCTCCGTGCCTGCTGCGGCGATGCGCGGGTAAAAGGCATCGTCTCGCTCGGCGTTCCAATGCATGCCGCCGGCCGCGACTACACCTATCACTTCATGCCTGGATGCCTGCAGCAGAAGCTGTTTATCAGCGGCTCGCGTGACGAGTTTGCCGATGAAGAAAGTGTGAAGGCGCTGGTCGAATCATCGCCAAATTCACGCCTGATCTGGATCCTGGATGCAGACCACTTTTTCGTCGGAAAACTTGACCGGGTACAGATCGGCATACGCGGATGGATGGAAGCCAACTTTCTGCCGATCAAGGAAAGTAGTCTGCCGCTAAACCAGGAAGGCTGACGCGTAACCAAAGGCCAATGCTGCTATGTTGATGGACGGCCCAAACATTCCCGGGGATCAGGTTGGATCATCAGTGCCGAACGATGCGGCGTTCGGCGATCAGTTGCATGCGGCGGCGCGGGACATTTTCTCGACTTCGCTGGGCCAGTGCAGCATCGGCACTGCGTTCGACCGGCACCTGCATTTCGAAGGCGCAACGCTGGTGCACCATCCATTTCCGGCGTTGCAGAATGTATTGAAGCCGGTAAGGATTCCGCTTGACCAGTTCAGGCACATTCGCATCCTCGCGCTGGGCAAGGCTGCCGTGCCGATGCTCGATGCATTGCTGACCCGTCTGCCCCGCGGCCTGCCTTATCGCGCGCTCTGCGCAGGTCCGGAGAAGCCGGCGAAGCGTCATTGGAGAATTCACAGCTTCAACGCTGGACATCCCGTGCCGAACGAGGATTCTTTCGAGGCAGCGCGACTGGGGCTTAGAATGCTGCGGCAGTCGCACGCGGAAACCTTCGTTTTTTTCCTCGTCAGCGGGGGCGGCAGCACATTGTTCGAACTTCCGCTGGATGAATCGATTACTCTCGCTGATACGATTGCCTTCCACGAAGCCCTGGTAAGCTGCGGCGCTACGATCCACGAGATCAATGTGGTGCGCAAACATTTCTCCGCAGTGAAGGGCGGCAGGCTCGCACTTGCAGCAGCCGAAGCGACCAAGCTCACCCTGCAGATTGCTGATGTCCCGCTGCGCGAACTTGACGCCCTCGCGTCCGGGCCGACCATTCCGGATCGTTCAACCGTGGAAGACTGCCGTGCAATTCTTGAGCATTACCAGCTACTCGACCGCTTCCCCGCAGCCGTGCGCGCATTTTTCACTGCTTCGCAGATCGAAGAAACGCCGGGCGCGAAATCAGAGACAGGCAGCGGACAGCCCGGCAGAAGAACTGCCGGCTTTCGTCCCACGGCGGCACTGCGGGCGATGCTGCGACCGGCTGGAACAGCCCGCTTCCTGAAAGACCCGCCGGGCTTCGGCGCACTCAGCCTTGACACCCTGCTTTCGAGCCATGACATGGTGAACGCGGCGCGGGACCGGGCCCATCAGCTTGGTTTCAAGGTGGTCATCGACAACACCTGCGACGACTGGCCGTATGACGCTGCGGCGCTTTACCTGGTGCGCCGCTTTGCCGAGTTGCGAGCCAGACATTCACGCCTCTGCCTGATCTCAAGCGGCGAAGTCACGGTACGCCTGCATGGCAGGCCCGGGACCGGCGGAAGAAACCAGCAGTTCGCACTGGCCACTGCTCTGTTGCTCGCAGGCGAGGCCGGCTTCCTATCGGCGGGCGCTGAAACGATGTGCAATGAAGCATTCGGGAAACCGCTCCAGGATGATGTCGCAGCCGTTCCAACTCCACTGTTTGCGGCAGATGTATGTGTCTTCTCTGCCGGCACTGATGGGGTGGATGGCAATAGTCCGGTCGCCGGTGCCATTGCCGATGCAACCACCCTGGCGCGGGCGCGCGCGCTGAACTTCAATCCGCTGGAAGCCCTGCTGAGTTTTGACGCATGCCCGCTTTTCAGTGCTCTCGGCGACACTGTCGTGACAGGAAGGACAGGCCACAACCTGCGTGACCTGCGCTTACTGCTGAGCCAACCTGCTGTTCAGAAAGCTCTTGTCCCGCGGAACAAAATGACTGACGGTCAGGACTTCTTCCTGCACGACTAAGCGACCCATCCGGCGAACAGGGCTACCTCTTTGCGATGGACTGGCCACTCTGGGCCGCGCTCGGGGATGCGCGCTCGCCAGACCCACTTGAACCTGTGCGATACACGGCGTCTTCAAAGGTAGAAGCCAGGAGACCGGTCTTCTCAGCGAGCGAACCCATTGCGCGCCGGCGCCGCCGGTATCGCCTGCGCCTCTGCTCCCGACCCTCGATCTTCCAGTTTTCATTTTCAGTAAATTAGAAGCTGGAACGATCGGTCGCAGGCCCACGCATGTGCGCACGGACGTGCGATTTAATCCAGCACCGTTTTGTTCTAGCATAGGCAGATGGCAGCAAGAAGAGAATGGACTGAGTGGCACCTGACGCCGCGTGGCTGGGAGATGGGATCGACGCGTCATGGCGACCAGGGAAATGTGTGGGTAGGTGAACCGGAAGATCGCGTACTGTCGGTTACCTATAAAGAACAGCAGACTGCCTCGCAGCCCGAGCCGACGAAAGGCACGGAAGAATCGTGGCGCACCAAAGAAGTGGGTGCGCCGATTGCAGAACTACTGCGCGAGCATGGCGATTGTCCGCAGCGGTTGAAGTAGCGCCGCTTACGTCAAGCGTTCCTGTGCGCGTTGAAGAGCGCAGGTCCTTCGACGCGCACGACGCGCACAGGATGACACGTTAATCACTCAGCCAGTCTCGCTCAGTAGGCGCTGGCTTGATCAAGTTGCTGGACGTCTTCCTTCGATAGTTGCAACGTTGTCGCGGCGACCAGGTCCTTCAACTGCTCGACGGATGTGGCGCTGGCAATCGGCGCCGTGATACTGGGCCGGGCAATAAGCCACGCAAGCGCCACAACAGCCGGACGCGTACCGTGCGCGCTGGCGACTTCCTCCAGTGCCCTGACGACTGCGAAGCCTTTCTCGTTCAGGTAAGCCTTGACGCCGTTACCGCGTGCCTTCCCTGCTGCATCTGCTTGCGAACGGTATTTGCCGCTCAGGAAACCTGATGCCAGCGACGAGTAGGGAATGACCCCGACACTATGCTTCCGGCAGACCGGCTCCAGGGTCGATTCGTAGTCCTGCCGGTAGACCAGGTTGTAATGCGGCTGCAGGGATTCGTACTTTGGCAGCGAGTGCGCGGCGCTCACCTGCAACGCTGCTTCCAGGCGGGACGCACTGTAGTTGGACGCGCCGATCACCCGCACCTTACCGGCTTTTACCAGATCTCCGAAGGCAGAGAGAGTTTCTTCCAGCGGAGTGTCCGCATCATCCTTATGCGCCTGGTAGAGATCGATGACATCCGTCTGCAGACGGCTGAGTGATTCTTCGACGGCCTGCGCGATCCGGGCCTTCGATAAACCGCTCCTGCCTTCGCCCATGTCCATGCCGACCTTGGTCGCGAGCACAACCTGGTCGCGCTTACCATTCTGCTTTAGCCATTTTCCAAGGATCGTCTCGGATTCCCCACCCACATGGCCTTGGACCCAGCGTGAGTACACATCAGCCGTATCGATAAAGTTGAGGCCGCCGTCGAGTGCTGCGTCGAGCAGCCGAAAAGATGCAGCTTCGTCGATCGTCCAGCCAAAAACATTACCACCCAGGCACAACGGCGCAACAGACAATGCCGATCCGCCGAGTTTTCTATGCTCCATGATTGTTCCTTCCTCATCCTGCGCGCAGAATGCACGGCATCGCCCTGATCTTGTCAAGGAATGGCCCTGCTCTTCTCAGGTGATGCCTTTGTCAGGTGTTGCCTTTCTCAGGTGTTGCCTTTCTCAGGTGATGCCTATAGAGATGCAGCCAGGTCGCCTCCGGGCACCCTGCGCGCCTTCTACAACTTGCGTCACCTGTCTGACGCGTGATTGGGGCGAGATCGGCGGCTTTCTGACGGATGATCTAAAAGGCAACCGAAACGGATATCTGTCTTGGCGCTTCTCTCTACAACAGGAACTCGCGGCGGGGAATGGATCGTACTGGCAGTCGCGCAGTCAGCGTCTTTCCAGTTCCCTGCCATGCATGCAGCCATGGCGTCGATTGCGGCACGCCTGTTCCCCTTGAACATTCTGTGGGTGCGTCTCGGAATGCTGCAGCCGACCGGCAACCTGCGGTCGCGGGGACGCCACGTCGAACCGAAGCTGCCACTTGAAGCCAGTCACCCCGCGGCAGCAGCGGCGTTGCGGAAGATGCAGCGCGAACCGCGCAGCCGGCTGCTGTCAACTGCGATTCCCCGTCCCGACGGTAAAGAATCGATCCTGGGGCTTGAAGAAGGCCTCGAAGGTAACCTGCTGCTGCACTATATCTCCGCTACAGGAGCGCTGACCATGGCAGCGGGCTGGCTGGGTTCAGGACGCCGCCGCTATATCTGGGTCCCGCTGCGGCCCACACTTGCCTGGAATGGGAAAACGACCGAAGATTCAGTCTCCCTGCTGACTTCTGAAGAGATCGCAATCGTGGCTCATGATCTGCATGAAGGCCTGGCAGCTCTGAGTCAGCGCTACGTGATCGAAGAGTTCCTGCCCCCGGACCGCATTCCTGCCACCGAGCGCCAGGCCGTTTTCGATCGCTATACGCGACTGCTTGAAAGCCACGGCTGGAAGGTGACGCTGGATGATTCGGCCTCGAGGCGCTCGCTCCGACGGACCGACCAGGCAGAGGCGGCACACGAATGGCCGCAGGCAGATCGTGAAGAACTGGCTCGTCTCGAAGCACTGGTCGAGCAGACACTTAAAGGCGTTCGCACCAGCAGCCGCGTGCTTTATCAGGATAAGTAAGAGCGCCGTGCAGCATGCCGTCTTAGACCATGCAGGCTCTGCTCACGGCTCTGCTGACGTCTCTGCTTACGTCTCTGCTTACGTCTCTATGGTAGGATTCCCCCTTTGAGACGCATTCTCTCTTCGCACAGGGTGGCATGAAGATAAACAGATACCTGGTTCGTTCCACCCTCGTGGGGGCGCTTGGCGGACTGCTTTTCGGTTTCGACACTGCTGTCATTTCCGGCACCACGCGCACACTTATCCCGACCTTCGCGCTTACACCGCGCCAGCTGGGCATCACGGTCGCAAGCGCACTGGCCGGGGCAGTCATCGGGGCCATCTTCGCCGGTATTCCGGGCGAGAAGTATGGCCGCCGTGCAAGTCTCCGCGTCATGGCCCTGCTCTATGTGCTGTCAGCCTTTGGCTGTGCCTTCGCCTGGAACTGGCCGCTGCTGTTGGTCTTCCGCTTCATTGGCGGTCTCGGCGTCGGCGGCTCGTCTGTACTCGGTCCGATGTATATCGCCGAACTGGCCCCGGCCAAACTGCGCGGGCGACTTGTCGGAACATTCCAGATCAACATTGTTGTCGGCATCCTGCTGGCTTACCTGTCGAATTACCTGATTGGCACCATGCATATGGGACTGCACGAGTGGCGCTGGGAGCTAGGCGTCTCCGCTGTTCCGGCCATCCTGTTCTTCGTCATGCTGTTCGGGATCCCGGACAGTTCCCGCTGGCTGGTCTCTAAAAGCCGGAATACCGAAGCCCTCGATGTATTAAAGCTCACCGGCGCGCCTGATTCCGAGGCTGAGTTGAAGGAGATCGTCGATTCGCTCCATTTCGAACGCGCGACCGAGCCGCTTTTTCAAAAACGCTACCTGTTCCCGATCATGCTGGCTGTCATTACTGGTGCATTCAACCAGCTTTCCGGCATAAACGCGATCCTCTATTACCTGAACGACATCTTCGCCAAGGCCGGCTTCAGCCAGGTCTCGGGTGATCTGCAGGCGGTCGCGGTCGGTGCGACCAACCTCGTTTTCACTCTTGTCGGCATGTCGCTGATTGACCGGGCAGGCCGCAAGTGGCTGATGCTGGTAGGTTGTGTGGGCCTGACACTCTGCCTGGGCGGGGTCAGCGCTGTCTTCTGGACGCACTCGCACCAGGCCTGGCTAGTCTGGCTGCTGATGGCCTACATCGCCTGCTTTGCCGCTTCGCAGGGGGCAGTCACCTGGGTTTATATCGGAGAAATTTTTCCGACCCGCGTCCGGGCCAAGGGGCAGAGTCTCGGCTCCAGTTCTCACTGGGTCATGAATGCCATCATCTCTGGTATTTTTCCGACACTTGCGGCCAAATCCGGAGCTTACCCCTTTGTTTTCTTCGGCGCGATGATGGCGCTTCAGTTTTTCTTGGTGTTGTTCCTGTATCCCGAAACCAAGGGAATCTCGCTTGAAGAGATGCAGACCCGCCTCAAAATCAGTTGATTGCCGGTGCACATGATGTTTGCTTTGGTGTTACTTATCCAAAAGTGTAGTGGAGCAGCCGACCCGTTTGTTGTAGTAATAGTGAACGTCAGGCAACACCAAGGGCCCTGTCACCATCAACTCAACTACAAATCGTTTTAACTATGGCCCATCGACAGATACTTTTGGTAGACGACAATCCAGTGCAGGCTGCGACAAGGAGAATCATCCTTGAGCGGACCGGTTCGACTGTTCAGGTAGCCTCAAGCGGCATCCAGGCACTGGACGTACTTGACGCTAAGGATCGCCCGGCTGTTCGACTGATGATCACAGATCACCTTATGCCCGGCATGAACGGTCCGGAACTGGTACGCTCCGTGCGCGAGCGCAACGTCAACATACCGATCATCGTACTGAGCGGTTTACCTGACGCCGAAGACCAGTACGAGGGTCTTGACGTTATCTTTCGGCTCAAGCCCTTCCACCCGGAAGCCTTGATTTCGCTGGCGCATGACTTACTTGAAGAGCCGCCGATGCAACGGACCGCCTAACACAATCGTCCCGATAGCTGCTGTCTGCCAAAACCATCCTCGTCCAGGATGGTTTTTCATTTGGTGGCTGTGAAGGTCGTCCCGTGGATGCTGCGCTACAGCATTGATTGCGCGTCTCGCCCGGCTTTGCAACAATGGGCTGTGACGTCATGCCAGCTCTAGGTAGCTTCGCACTCCTGCTCGCGCTCGCTCTCAGCGCGTATACCCTCTTTGCTGGAACCATCGCGTTGCGGCAGATTGCCGTAGCGGGCGGCAAAACTGTACCACACACGGTCACTCCCGAACGGCTTGCAGAGACTGCTCGCCGCTCCGGCATCGCCTCGTTTATTGCGGTGAGCTGCGCGGCCATCGTGCTGGTCTATTGCTCATTCACCAACGACTTCTCGGTCTCCTACATCCTGCACCACTCCAACCGCGCGCTTCCGGGAGCCTACAAGTTTTCGGCACTGTGGTCGGGGCAGGAGGGCTCGCTGCTGCTGTGGGCATGGCTGCTGACTGGCTACGGGTTTGTCCTGCGCCTGCGTCACAAGGTGGATGTGCGCCTGACCGCCTACGCATCAACTATCCTCGCCGGCATACAGGTCTTTTTTCTGCTGCTGCTGAACTTTGCGGCGCCGCCTTTCGCACTCACAACCGGCGAAGTCCCGGCTGACGGCTTCGGGCTCAATCCCCTGCTGCAGTACCCGGAGATGGCCATCCATCCGCCGATGCTTTACCTCGGCTACGTCGGTTTCTCCGTCCCGTTCGCCTTCGCGCTCGGCGCGCTCATGATGCGCTATCCCGGCGAAAAATGGCTGCACATCACGCGCCGCTGGACCATGGTGACCTGGCTCTTTCTCACGTGCGGCATCTTCCTCGGTGCGCACTGGGCCTATTCCGTACTTGGATGGGGCGGTTACTGGGGATGGGATCCGGTTGAAAATGCTTCGCTGATGCCATGGCTTACCGGCACTGCCTTCCTGCACTCGGTCATGATGCAGGAGAAGCGCGGCATGATGAAGAGCTGGAATGTGTGGCTCATCTTCTCGACCTTTATGCTGACCATCCTGGGTACGCTGCTGACGCGTTCCGGCCTCGTCAGTTCAGTGCACGCCTTCGCGGAGTCATCCATCGGTGCATGGTTCTGGGGCTTTCTCATCATCGTGCTCGCGGTCTGCCTGTTCACTTTCATTCGTAACCGCGATCACCTGAAATCTGACCACAAGCTGGAGTCGCTCGTCTCGCGCGAGTCCAGCTTCCTGTTCAACAACCTGGTGTTGCTCGCGGCCTGCTTCACGATCCTGTGGGGCACGCTCTTCCCGGTCATCTCGGAGTACGTGCAGGGCAACAAGGTGACTGTCGGCGCGCCCTTCTATAACCGCGTGGCCGTACCGCTGGGCCTTGGCCTGCTGCTGTTGACGGGCGTTGGCCCACTGCTTGCCTGGCGCTCGTCTTCGCTGCGATCCATTCGCCGCAACTTCATCCTGCCCTGCCTGGCAACCGTGATCGCTGCAGTGATCCTGATGCTCACCGGTATGAAGCCCTGGCAGGAAGAGGGGTACGTTTACTCGCTTGTGGCCTTCTCGCTTGGAGCAGGCGTGACTGTCGCTATCCTGTCAGAGTTCCTGCGCGGCGCACATGTCATCCAGGTGCAGACGGGTAAAAACATCTTCGCGTCGATCTTCCAGCTGACCCGGCGTAATACACGGCGTTATGGAGGCTACCTGGTCCACTTCGGCGTGGTCGTCATCTTCATTGGACTCGCAGGTTCTGCGTTCAACCAGAGCCATGAGCAGGAGATGAACTTCAACGACTCGATGAAGATCGGGCCCTACACCCTGGTCTGCAAGGATTACACCGACGACACCAACCTCAACTACGACAGCGAGTTTGCCGTGCTCGACGTTTCGCGCCATGGCAAGTTCGTGACGCAGATGACGCCGGAGAAGCGTTTCTATCTCGCATCGCAGCAGAATTCGACCATGGTCGCCAATCACTCAACGCTGGCATGGGACCTGTACGTGGTGTACGCGGGCAAGAATGCGGACACCGGCCGGCCGATTATCAAGGTCTTCCTCAATCCGCTGGTAGCCTGGATCTGGATCGGTGTCCTGATCGTCGCATGGGGCACGCTGCTGGCTCTGTCACCAAACCTGACCACTGTCTTTTCAACGCGCCGGGTAAGCCCGGCAGAAATTCCCCGCGACCTGGCGGCGACCACGGCTGGCGATTAGTGAAAAAGTTTTTCCAACTTGCATGTGTAGGTCTGGCCATCATCGTCTCGGTTGGCGCCGGTGATCCGTCTGCCCGCTTTGACAAGCTTTCCCACCAGATCATGTGCGGCTGCAGCTGCAACCAGCTGCTGGGCGAGTGCAACCACGTGGGCTGCCCTGATTCGCCGGGGATGCGCGATAAGCTCATGTCCGAGGTGAACCACGGCGATAATGACCGGGCGATCCTCGTCGATTTTCAGAATGAGTATGGCCCTGCCGTACTGGCTGCCCCGCGCTTCACCGCTTTCAATCACGTGGCCTGGATCATGCCGCCACTTGTGCTTGCCCTTGGACTGGGACTGGTCGCGTTCACCGTGCGGCGGTGGCGTTTGCAGCCAGCCAGTACTCCGGCGGCTCCGAATGATTATTCGAAGACTGAATTCGATGCGGTACGTGATCGCATCCGGCGTGATACAGAAATTTAGCCGAACAAATGCACAAAAGGGCGCATCCCTTTTGCGCCATTTGGCGTCTGCATGAGAGCGGTACACCAGAATCTTTTCGTCATACTCACATCGTCTGACAACCCCTCAGAATTCGCGCATCTCAAATCGAAGAATGCACAATTGAGTTTCAAAAAACAAGGATGATCTCTCCCATGAACCTTGAGCCTGTCTCGACTCCTGTTATGAATTCCGCCGCGGTGCAAAGCTTCGTGGCAAGCCTTCTTCCCTTTCAAGCCCTGCCGGATGCGGTTGCACTCTGGGCCGCTCCTCCAAAGAAGAGCATCCGCGACGACGATGATGCTGATCCGCTCGAGAAAGACGACGTCGATGATGAAGACGAACTTGATGACGATGACGACGATGATCTTGAAGACGACGACGAAGAGGATGAAGACGAAGACGATAACCTCGAGGACGACGACGACCTGGAGGATGACGATGAAGATGAAGATGAAGACGAGTTAGAGGATGACGACGACATCGATCTGGACGACGAAGACGATGAGGACGAAGAAGAGGAAGAAGACGACGAAAAGTAGTCGTCGGAGCGCAAACTAAAAAAAGCCACCGGTATAAGTCCGGTGGCTTTTCGTGTCAGTGCACCAGGCGGCTAATGCTGATCGACCTCAAACGAGCGGTTCCATTCCTGGATGACATGCTGGTCTCGTTCCAGGCCGAGCACGCTGACAGAACCAGTGCCCAGCGCAAACAGCCGGCCACCATCAGGAGCAAGTTCCAGCCAGCGGGCCGTGAGAATACGCAGTATATGGCCATGCGCAAAGAGCGCGATGGCTCCGCCATCCGCACCCAGTCCCGCAAGGGACCGGGCTATGACTTTATCTGTTCGCTGACCAACCTGCTCGATCGTCTCTCCATTTGGCACCGGCCCATTCCATATCAGCCAGTCAGGATATTTCTCGCGGATCTCAGGCGTGGTTTTACCTTCAAAGTCACCGTAGTTCCACTCAGCCAGGTTCGGATCGACGATCGCCTGGTCACCGTAGCCGGCAATCGCGCATGTCTCCCGGGCGCGCCCCAGCGGGCTGACAAAAACCTTTTTGAAAGAACGATGATGCAGGTACTCACGAATACCCTTGGCGCGTTCACGCCCGCGATCGGTCAGCGGGATGTCGGTGATGCCGGTATGCTGACCGGAAATTGCCCACTCCGTTTCACCATGCCGGATCAGCCACAACTCAATTTTCTGCGCCATTCTGTCTCTCCCTGTTGAGCACGATTGTTAGTCTGCGGATCCAGTTCTTTAGAGAACCGCTCCTTGATGACCGCTCCCACTTCCATACGATCATAAGTAACTCTTCCAGCACCCGGATCGGAAAAAACGCTGCATCTCACCTTTGGAAAGATGCAGAGAAAAGCATGCAGGAGCGAGATGAATGGCAGAACAAAGAGTACTGGCCGTAAAGGATTTGCCTAATGGAGCCAAGAAAACAATCAAGCTTTCTGCTGACTCCGGTGCGCTGCATTCTGCCAAAGATGAGACCGAGATCTTGCTGGTGAATCACGACGGCACAGTACTAGCTCTGCAGGCGAAGTGTCCCCATGCGGGGGCGCCGCTTGAGAAAGGCGCGATCTGCAATGGCCACCTGGTATGCCCCTGGCACATGGGCACATTCGCGCTGCCTGGCGGCCAACTGCTCGAGCCACCGCCATTCGAAGGACTGAAAACCTACCGCGTGCGTATCAGCGACGAAGATATCTTCGTGGACAGTGATCCCATTGCGCCGGCGCGGCCTGAAAAGAAACTGAATGACACGCGCACATTCGTGCTGATCGGTTCGGGAGCTGCCGGCACCATGGCTGCGGTCACCCTGCGCCAGGAAGGTTTTACCGGTCGCATCGTAAGCATTGATCCGGTGACTGACGAGCCAGTCGACCGCACCCAACTTTCAAAGATGGCGCTTGCCGGCAAGGTGCCCATCGACAAAGTCGCTGTTCAACTTCCGGAGGACATGGAGATCGAGCGCATCACTGCCGCAGTCATCAGGCTGAGCGCAGCGCGCAAAGAGGTTGAATTATCGGATGGCCAGAAGATTTCATTCGACGCAGCGCTGCTTGCGACTGGGGGAACACCGAAACGCCTGACGGTGCCGGGCGTTGAAGCTGCATACACGATCCGCCATACCAATGACCTGAAGATGTTGTTAGAGGCAGCGGACAAGGCGCAGGCGGCTGTCATTGTCGGCACCAGCTTCATCGGTCTCGAAGCAGCGGCTGCACTCAGGCAGAAAGGCCTGCGCGTAACCGTCGTCGGACCTGAGCAAGTCCCATTTGCGAAAAAGTTCGGCGAGCCCGTTGCGAAGGCCTTAAAAGCATTTCACGAGAGCAAGGGGACGCAATTCCACCTGGGCGTCGACATTATTGATCTGGGCGATCATGGCGTGCAGATCCAGTCGAAGACCTCGCCGCAGAACACGGGCGTTGTGCCCGCTGACCTGGTTGTCCTCGGCGTCGGCGTCTCCCCGGAGTTGAATTTTGCTCACGATCTTGAAGTCGCGGAAAAGGGCGGCATTGCGGTCGGACCAGACCTGCGCGCTGCCGATGGCGTCTGGGTAGCTGGTGATATTGCAAGCGTAGATGGCACCCGCATCGAGCACTGGCGCCTGGCGGAACAGCATGGAAAGCTTGCGGCGCAGCAGATGCTCGGCAGCAACAAGAACTACGAAGGTGTACCCTTCTTCTGGACCTTTCACTATGACAAGCGTATCGGTTACCTGGGTCACGCGATCGTTTGGGACGAGATTATTTACGACGGCTCGGTCGAAGCTCTCACCTTCATCGCCTATTACATGAAAGACAGCAAGGTTGCCGCAGTCCTGAGTTGTGGCCGCGATACCGATACTGCCACACTCGCAGAGATCATGAAGTCCAGGCCAACGCTGGCTGCAGCCCAGAGATCAATCGCTGCGTAAACAATCCTTGCTATTGTCCCTGCCGGGGCGCTTCACAACTCCTGCATCGGGTTCAGCGCCTGACTTCAACTCACAGGAGTAAGGACATCCTGCGCACGTGTCTCCGCGCGCGCCAGGGCGAAGAGTACAACAAGGTAGATACACGACAGGGTCAACAGCAGCAGAGGCTGCGGCAGTTGAAACACGGCGATGCGCAGCTTAGGGAATGGCACAGCCGAGTTGATGTAGTGGTTCTGCAGATGCCTCAGCCAATGGCGATGATATCTGGGCGCCGTCATCAGGAGCCAGATCGTGCAAACCAGCGCGGGCAACGTAAGCCGCATTCTTCGCGCTCCCATCATCACCAGCATCGGGAAGGTGACGATCAGCAACACGCAATCGTACTCGCGATGATAGACGGGCAGCAGACCAATGCATGCAATCGTCGCAATGCCCGCCCACAGGCCGGAACTTTCATCCTTCTGGCGCAGCATCCCGGCAACCCACAGGCTCAGCAGGACAGCGCTGACCAGGTAGCTCATCGAGTTGTAGAAAGCCGGCCTCTCGCTTACCAGAGAAAATATAGTCTGCAGATTTGTGAACTGCAGAGAGCCATAGTTCTTCAGCGTGGGGTCATTGACGGCTCCGGGCTGAAGACTGCTCTCCACCTGCGCATGGTAATCATGCCGCCAGTTTCGGGACGCAGGCGAGAGACTGAGCCATGCGATGCCGATGAGCAGAATGACGCCCGCCAGTATCCCTGCCTGCATCGCTGCTGAGCGATAGGGCCGGCGCAGAAGCAGACACAGAAAAATGAGACCGGCAAGCTGCGGCTTCAATCCCAGGCTGAGGCCAAGAAAGATGATACCGGCGGTTCGCCTGTCGGTCTTCAGCAACAGCCAGAGGGCGATTACCAACAGCCCGACCGCTGCGCCGGTCGGCTGACCGATGTTGAAGAGTAGAGCGACCGTCTCCGATGTAAGCGCAACAGCGCCGGCCAGCAGCGACCATGGTCGATAGCGCGGTCTGATGAAATGCGCCATGATCAGCATGGCTGCGCAGAACATCAGCGCATTGAACGCGTACCAGATGGGCCGGACGGTGTGGTAGCGCAGCAAGGAAAAAGGCAGCAGCTCGATCAGCGTTGACGGCGGATAGACGGCCGGCTCCCACTTCCAGATGGGATGATCGGCAGCCAGTCCCCCGGCGGCAGCGAAGGCCTGCTCGATCTGCTGCGGATCATAAGGATTGCAACCCGTCCACAGGCAGCGCGCGCCGGTGTAGGGGGCGACGAAATCCCGGTTCTGCGCAGCATCTCGATAGGGATACCAGTGAAAGATGAAATAGAGGCAGCAGCCGGCGAAGACCAGGTAAGACGCCCGGAGGAATAGTCGCTCACCTGGAGAAAGACTGTCGCTGCTGACCGCTTCGCGTTGCATCGGGGGAGAGCCTGGCGCGTTCATGAAGCTTCCTGGTTCTTAGGTGATGAGCGCGTCGTCTGCCGACCGCGTCCGTTCTTCATCCTAGAACAATTTCCTGCGCCGACGTCATTGCTGCGCACGTGAAGCTGCGCAGGCAAGTTCGAATCACCCTCTACTTGGTATCATGAATAGTTGCCAACTATGACGATCGCTGCCTGCTCTATCCTGCTCATCGGACTTTTTGCCTACATCTTCTGGCCTGAACGCCATGCCACTGCGCAGACCACCAAGACGCAGCTCGAGTACCTGCGTGAGCGTAAGGACTCGCTCTACGACAACCTGAAGGACCTGAATTTCGAGTTCCGCTCCGGCAAATATCCAGAAGAAGACTACAACGCGCAACGCGCGACCCTGGAGAATGAAACAGCGGCTGTTCTTCGTGAGCTTGACCGCATGGAGAGTCTCGCAGCGAAGAAAGTACGCGGTTGATTCCTTTGCAATGCAGACTCCGGCTTTAACAATCCTGTCTTTTTCCGCCACGGCTTTGTTTGTCTCGGCTCGATTTGTTTCGGCTCTATTTATCCCGGTTCTATTTATGAAGATGATGAATTTAAAAAAACTCCTGCCGCTACTCTCCGTCTACGTGGCCCTGCCGCTCACACTCCCCGCCGCCACTATCTCCGGCACCGTCACGGATGAGACTACCCACAAGGTTGCGAGTGGCGATGACGTCGTACTGATTGCCCTGTCGCAGCGTATGCAGGAGGTTGCCCACACCAGGACCGACAGCAATGGCCGCTATTCGCTGCAGCCGCCGGATGACGCCATGCACCTCATACGCGTCGACCACCAGAAGGCAGCGTATTTCCAGCCCGCGCCTCCGGGAACCACCAAGATTGATGTGAAGGTCTACGACGTAGCCGAGAAAGTTCCCGGCGTCACGACCGAGGCAAACGTCTTCCGGGCGGAGACCAACGGCCAGGGGCTGCGGGTCACCCAGAGCTACTTCATCAAGAATGATTCAAATCCGCCGATGACGCAGTTCAGCCCCAGGGCCTACGAAATCTACCTGCCGGAAGGCGCGCAGATCCAGGGCGCAGCGGCGATGGGCCCAGGCGGCATGCCGGTTTCGTCCTCGCCCATCCCGCTGGGTGATCCAAATCATTACGCATTCGTCTTTCCGCTGCGGCCGGGCGAGACACAGTTCCAGGTCAGCTACCAGATGCCCTACTCCGGCAGCCTCAAGTTCACCCCCAAGCTTGCGACGCCGGTCGACAACCTGGTCGTTATCCTGCCGAAAAGCATGAGTTTCAAGTCGGACACGACCACCGGCTTCCAGTCGATTGATCCCAGCCAGAGTGGTCAGGAGTTAAATGCCCTGACCTTTGTCGCCAAGGATGTCTCGCCCACCAAGCCAATTGCGTACACCATCTCCGGCTCGGGTGCTCTGCCGCGGGATGTGCAGGCAGCACAGAACCCGGGCGCTGCCGGGGGAAATAGTGCTGGCAGCGGGAACAACGCCGAGCCCAACTCTCCGGAGGCCGGGTCGGCAGCTGCGCAGGCAGACACGCGTCCCGGCGGCGGTCTTGGCAATCCCATCGATAGTCCAGACCCGCTGAACAAATACAAGTGGTGGATCCTGAGCGGGCTTGGCCTGGCATTGGCCATCGCAGCCGGCTTCCTGTTGCGGCGTCCTTCACCTGCAGTATTACCTTCATCGCTGCCGGAAGATGCGCCATACGTACCCGCAGGCACTGTGGCGGCGACGTCGAACCTTCCAACCACTCTCGCGGCTTTGAAGGAGGAACTGTTCTCCCTAGAAACGGACCGCATGCAGGGCAAACTGAGCGAGACAGAGTATGCAGAGCTGAAACAGGCGCTGGATGTGCTGATGCGACGGTCCCTGGCTCGCTAAAACCATTAGCTTTGAATCTACTGTTTTTCATAGAAACAGGGTATTTACCTTCGGGATTCCGTAATAGCCGGTCGGCAACAACCTCGGCGGGTAAAGTCCACCTTCCAATAAGCCTCTCATTTACAGTTATTTAACCTGCTCGTCATCCGATTACAACTTTGGCACTACGGTTGCACCGTCACTCTCACTGGCTAGCGAAGGCACAGACCGCGCCAAAGCCTGGAGGCCGTGCAACAAATGAAGGAATCAGTCAACTGGAAGATGGGTCGCAGGTTCTCGCGCCAATTTGTACTTTGCGGAGCCATCGCGGTTCCGTCGATCTTTCTCATGTCCCCACCAGCCTGGAGCCAGGCGACCAATACCAGCGGCTCTGTCCAGGGCACCATCACCGATCCGTCCGGAGCCATTCTCCCAGGCGCAACTGTCGTCATTACGAATGCTGGTACGAAGCAGAGCAAGAGCGTGACGACGGACAATGCCGGCTTCTACACCTCGGGTCCACTGACGCCAGGTCAGTACACTATTACGGTCACGGATTCCGGATTCTCCCAGGTACAGGCTACAGCCACTGTTCAGATCAGCAGCATCTCGACCAACAACTACAAGCTTGCTCTTGGGTCCTCGGCGCAGGTGGTGACAGTCGACGCATCAGGTGTCCAGATCAATTCCGAGCAGTCGAACGTCGGCAGCGTTATCACGCCACAGCAGATTGAGAATCTGCCTGTACAGGGCCGCAACTTCCTTGATCTTGCCCAGCTGGAACCAGGCGTTCAGTTGCAGAGCGGTCAATCGTTCGATCCCACCAAGGCTGGCTATTCCGCCCTCTCCATTGGCGGCGTTTCCGGTCGCAGCACGCGTATTCTGCTGGACGGTTCAGACATCACAGACGAAACAGTCGGCACTACGATCTTCAACGTTCCCTCTGGCGCAATCGGCGAGTTTCAGCTCAACCGATCAACGGGCGACGTCTCGGGTGATATCACCTCCTCCGGTTCAGTCTTTGTAGCCACTCCGTCTGGTACGAACAGCTTCCACGGTCAGGGTTTCTACATCTTCCAGGATCACAGTGTTGGCTTCTCTGACTCTGGCGGCGGTGTCAATCCTCCCTTCCAGCGCAACCAATTTGGCGGCTTTGCCGGCGGCCCGATTGTGAAGGACAAGGTGTTCCTGTTTGGCGACCTCGAGCGCATCAAGCAGGATTCCGGCCAGTCAGTCACTCTTTCTCCGCTCTTTGCCGGCATTCAGTCCGCCAATCCCTACTATGGCTCGCCGTTCCGCGACACATACTCTGTACTACGTCTGGATTATGACGGTCCGAAGGGTGTTCATTTCTTCGCCCGCGCCAACTATGAAGTCAACAGTGACGCCTCTACCTACGGCTATGGCTACTCGCGTTATGCGAACCGCGACAACACGCCAGGCATTGCCGGTGGCGCGGACTTCACGACTGGTAAGTTCACGCACAGCTTCCGTGGCGGTTATGAGAAGTTCCACAACCTGATCAGCGACGCCAGTGGAAGTGGCGTCTACAATCCGTTGCCCAGCATTGAACTCAACATTGAAAACTCGGGCCTCTTCAGCGGACCAAACCTCCTGGCTCCCCAGCAGACCTATCAGTCTGAAAAGCAGCTTCGTTACGACGGCAGCTGGACGCACGGTAAGCACACTGTTCGTTATGGTGCGAGCGTGAACCGCATCCTCGGGGGAGGATTCGCATCCTTCTTCGGCCTGGCTCCAGAGGTCGTTGCCGGGCCCTCAAATGCCGGAGCAGATCCAACGGATCCCACCGGCTACTCGGCCGCCGCGGTTGTACTCGGCAACGGCCAAGGCTACAGTACCGAAATTTCGCAATTCAATGCACCCGGTGGTGGGCAGGGTGACTGGCGTGTCGGCGCTTACATTGCAGACACCTGGAAACTCACTGCAAACTTCACTCTCAACGCCGGATTGCGTTATCAGCGTGATACTGGTCGTTCCGACTCCGATCTTGCACCAATCCCCTGCTCGGCTGTTGACACAACTGTTTTCCCGAATCCTCCTTGCAGCGGTAACTCACCGCTGCTCGACCAATTCGGTCCCGGCCTCGGCGATCGTGTTCGCCAGCCAAACAACGAACTTGGACCGCAGCTGGGATTTGCCTATGCTCCACCAAGCCTGAATGGTAAGACTGTTCTAAACGCTGG
This sequence comes from Acidobacteriaceae bacterium, assembly GCA_963692885.1. Taxonomy (GTDB): domain Bacteria; phylum Acidobacteriota; class Terriglobia; order Terriglobales; family Acidobacteriaceae. Next base: position 1,611,834 of record OY843586.1, on the reverse strand, counting down.
AACAGGCCTCTACTACGAGAACTTCGTCTTCAACAATGTGCTGTTTGATCGTCCCGCGAAGCTGGCGAAGGGACTGTTCTTCGGCGACGACCAGATCTGCGGCGGTAACAACAGCATCACGGTGGACGGTAAGATCATCAACAGCGGCAATGGTGTGCCGATCGCGACCCTGTGCAACGAGCCTGTATCGCAGTCGGCTGCAGGCTTCGCGGCGGTCGAAAAGGCCTACCAGGCGGCTACTGCTGCTGCCGGTCCTGCCGCCAACGGTGTTTTCGTAGGTGAAACCCTTTCTATTTCCCAGGCCAGCGGACTGGATGCATATGCTCCGCATAACTTCACAGCGCCGCGTTCCATCCACGTAAACTTCGGGATCGAGCAGCAACTTGGAACGGGAATGGTTCTCTCCGCGGATTACATCCACCAGGTGACCTGGAAGATCATGCAGTCGCAGGACTTCAATTCGGTTGGTGATGCCAGCTACTTTGACCTGGCCGGCGCCAAAGCCGGCCTGGCTAATCTTCTGGCTGAGTGCGGCGTTTCATCCATCGATGAAGCCACGATCAGCTGCCCCGGGCTGAACAACGGAACTCCAGGAGTAGGTGCGACCCTCGCACAAGCTTCGAGCGCCGGTCTCGGCTCCGGCGTGGACGTGAACGACGGAAACTCACCGGCGGGCGGAATCGCTGCGTTCCCCGGTCGCAACGGAGCAGTCGGGCAGGGTATGTTCCAGTACCCGAACGGCCGTTCTTCCTACGATGCTTTCCAAGTCCAGCTTCGGGACCAGAAAACTCATCCGGTTCGCGGACTGGACGCAGCCAATCTGGAAATCTCCTATAACTACTCACGTTTCGTGACGACAGTGGCAGGTGCCAACAACTCGGACGGCTTCTTCCAGGCCACTTCCTGGAACTGGCACAATCCGACACAAAGCATCGGTCGCGGCAGTCTTGATCGTCCGCAACAGCTCAGCTTTGGTGGTTACGCGACGGTGAAGCATGGGGCTCAGGTCGGTCTGATCGGGCACTTTGGCTCGGCAACACCGGCCAGCCTCATCCTGGACAATACATCTGGTACCGCAGGCCAGCTCTTTCAGACGGACCTTAACGGAACAGGCAACACTAACACCAATTCAACACCAGGCCAGCTCGCTCCTGAGCAGTATCCCGGCTCCTACATGCGTAGTATTCACGGCAAGAGCCTGAACAACTACATCACCTATTTCAACAGCAAGTACGCCGGAACATTCACTCCCGCAGGACAGGCTCTTGTCAACAGCGGTGTAATCACAGCTGCACAGCTGAGGGCACTGAATGGCGTCGTCCAGCCGATCGCACCAGCGCCGGCGAATGCATATGAGAATGGCATGCTGAAGGAAATTGATGCGAACTTCCAGTGGGCACTGAAGTTCAAGCGCCTGGGAGAAGGTGTCAGTCTGATTCCGGCAGTCGCCTTTTACAACGTAGCTAACTTCGCCAACTACACTGGTCCGTCCAATGGCATTCTGCTTAACCAGGCAGATGCCGGCACGTCGGGCTTCTACAACGGACCTAACACCTTTGCGGATCGCGGCCAGTTCCGTACCGAGCGCGGTTCCGGCACCTTCAACCTGGGTGGACCCCGTACTGCGGAGTTCCAGCTGAAACTTAACTTCTAACCTGCAGCCATCTTCATCACAAAAGGCGGGCCTTCGGGTCCGCCTTTTGTTTGCTGCTGCGAAACCCATCAGGACGCGTCTAAGATGAATGGGGAGCCCTTATGAACACGCTCAAAACGACACTCCTGCTGACTGCCCTCACCCTCGGGCTGATGTTCCTGGGTCTGCACTTCGGCGGAACCAACGGTATGATCCTGGCCTTCATTTTTGCGGGCGGGATGAACTTCTTCAGCTACTTCTACTCCGATAAACTGGCGCTCTCCATGTATCGCGCCCAGCCGGTGACGCGCGAGCAGCTGCCGCGGGTCTACCAGGTGGTCGAGACATTCACCGGCAGGATGAACATCCCCATGCCGAAGATCTACGTCATCCCCGATCCCTCACCCAATGCCTTTGCCACAGGCCGCAACCCGAGGCATGCAACAGTTGCCGTGACCGAGGGCATCCTGAACCTGCTGAATGATGACGAACTGGCCGGTGTACTCGCGCACGAACTGGGACACGTCAAGAATCGCGACATCCTCACCAGTTCGATCGCCGCGACCCTGGCGGGCGCCATTACCATCCTGGCGCGCATGGGCATGTGGGGCGGCGCGCTCGGCGGATGGGGTGGCCGGCGGCGTGGCGGCGGCATGGACGGCATCCTGATGCTGATCCTCGCTCCGATCGCCGCAACCCTGATCCAGCTGGCGGTGTCACGTTCGCGCGAGTATGAAGCAGACGCGACCGGTGCTCACATTACCGGCAATCCGTATGCGCTGGCCAGCGCACTGGCCAAGCTCGATGCTTACTCGCGACAGCTGCCCATGCAGGCATCGCCATCGACTGCGCATCTGTTCATCGTCGCGCCCCTGGTAGGCGGCGGAGGCATTGCGAGCTGGTTCGCGACTCATCCCCCTATTGCAAAGCGCATCGAACGGCTCACGGGGCGGCCGAGCCCATCGCAGCAGTAAGCCGGCTACTGGCAGCCAGCTACATGTCCAAAGCCACGCATCGAATACCGTTGAGCGGCATCGAACCGCCTATGACAATCCCCGCCGTTAGAATCGAGCAATGAGACATCTTCTAAGCACGCTTTCGCTGCTGCTCCTTGGTCTGTGGCTCGGCGCCCTGGTGTTCTTTGGCTTCGTAGCGAAAGTGGCGTTTGATTCCCTTCCGCCGCTGTTTCCAAATCATCCGGCCGGCATCCATGCGGCGGGCCTCGTAGTCGGCGGCTCACTTGGCTGGCTGCATACTCTTGGACTTGTGTGCGGCATTGTCTTCCTGCTGTTCACGCTGGTGCTGAGCCGCTTCGTGCACTGGCACTCCTACGCTCCGCAGGCGCTGCTGGTAATGGCCATGCTGGTGCTGACCGCGTATTCGCAGTTTTCTATTATTCCGCGCATGAATACTGCTCGCGACTCCGTGGGCGGTGAAGTGACGGCTGTGGCTGAGAACAATCCGGGACGCGAGATCTTCGATCACCTGCATCAGCAATCGACCCATGTTGAAGGTGCTGTGTTGATCTGCGGCCTGGTCGCATTCCTGTTCGCCGGGCGTCCACAGAAAATTCGCGGCGCGTTCTGAGTACTGCCATGAACACCGCATTGACCCTCGGCCTGTGAACATCGCACTCTCGTTATTTCTTGGCCTGATCGCTGCGCTCGCTGATGTATTTGGCGGATACCTGCTGATCCGCCGGCACTGGGAACAGCGTTACCTGCGCTACTTCGTAGCCCTGGGCGCGGGCTTCATGATGGGCGCGGCCATGCTCGAGATGCTGCCCGAAAGTTTCAGGCTGTCGGCGAAGTGGGCGCCCCTGCTGGTACTGGCCGGCTTCTGCATCGTGCACGTCCTCGAACACACCATCACGCCGCATTTTCACTTTGGCGAAGAGACGCATCATCATGAAATGGTGTCGCGGCGTACCAGCTACTCAGTACTGGGCGGCCTGGCTGCGCATTCGCTTTTTGACGGCGTCGCAATCGCTTCCGGGTTTGCCATCTCAAACTGGCTCGGCTGGATACTGTTCCTGGCCGTCTTCCTGCATAAGGTGCCTGAGGGCTTCACCATCGCTTCCGTCATGATGGCGAGTGGCCGCAGCCGCCGTGCGGCGCTTGGCTCATCGACTATCGTCGCGGTCGCTACCATCCTCGGCGTACTGGTCATCACGGCAGCACCGAAGCTGGTTTCCTTTGGACTTCCGCTTTCCGCAGGCGTGACCCTCTACGTGGCAGCGGTCGACCTGCTGCCTGAGACAAATCGCGAGCCCGGTATCCGGATGGCCATCGTCTTTCTTGCCGGCATTCTGCTGTTTCTGCTGCTGAAGTTGTTGAGCGAACAGGCCCTGGGATGAGCAATGGCAGCAGCGCGTACATCATCCGTCACCCGCGGAGCACGTCTCATCGCGCCAACTGATTTCGCCAAGCATTTATAGTGTGAGTGGATCGCTTTCGCGGTTGGACCGTTCAGGACTCATTCACACGACTGCATGAAGATTATTGTCTTTGGCGCGACAGGCGGCACCGGTAAGGAGATCGTGCGGCAGGCGATTGAGCAGGGTCACATGGTAACTGCCTTCGTGCGCGATGCCTCAGCGCTCTCTCCACAGGAAAATCTGACGATCATCACCGGCGATGTGTTCGATCGGGCAGCCGTAGCCTCTGCCATCGATGGGAGCCGCGCAGTACTGTCAGCACTGGGGCCGCGAACACTGAAGAAGGATGACATCATCCTGGCACGGGCCCTGCCGAACATCCTGGCGGCAATGGACGAACACTACATTCAACGCATCATCGTGCTGGGTGCAGCAGGATCGAAATATCCGGCGGGAAAATATCAGACAGGCTGGTTCCGCCTGGTGATGGGGATTGCCAAAGCCACATTTCTGCGTCATGCTTTTGCCGACCAGGCCCTGCAGGAAAAGCTTCTCGAGCAAAGTGGGATGGACTTCACCATCGTTCGGCCACCGCGGCTGAACGACAAGATCGAAGCGAGTGAGGTGCGCGTTCTTCCCGATGGCCTGCCCTCGGGCGGGTGGCAGATCCGGCGCGCCGACGTTGCGGAGTTCATGCTGCAGCAGCTCACCGATCCACGATTTCACCGGCAGGGTGTTTACATCAGCTACTGACTTCTGCTGATGTAAACACCGACTGCCGTGGTGATCGCCGGTGATGAGTTCAGTGCGGTCTAGTGGATAGCAGGCTTGCCGGCTACCTTGTCGCCAAGATTCTCAGTGGCATGCGCTGTTGCCTTCGAGGCTTTTACAGTTGCATCCTTGGTCTTGTCAGCGACCTTGACGGTGCCGTGCTTGGTCGCGTCGTAAGCCTTCTCGGTGCCGTTCTTGGTCTTGTCGGCGCCCTCATCTGTTTTGGCTGCGGTCTTGTGATACGCCTTTTTTGTGCCGCGCTTGGTCTTGTGATACGTCTTCTTGGTCGTATGCGAGACGGCATGGCCGGTGTTATCAGCAGCATTCTTGGTATCGGTACCAGCGGCTGACATGTCCTGTCCCGCAGTCTGTGCATGCAATGCGAATGAGGGCGAGAGCGAAATTGCTCCGGCGAAGAGCAGCGATACTGCGATTTTTGTCACTTTTTGCACTTGTGTTCCTCCATGGTAGGCAAACTCAATTTGTTTACCGCGTCGAGTGGGGAGATTCAGATTCCTGCAGCGAAGTTCCGTCCCGTATGCTCTTGTATTGGATGATAAGAGAATTTCGCAGATCGTGATGGACTTTCGGAGTCCGGGCCTGCGCCTTAATGGAAAATGGATGCGCGACCAGCGAAATCAGCAGCTCAGATCTCTCGCACTACTGACGTTAACAGGCTTTCTCATCGGAGCCCGCGCCTGCCCGCTGCTTGGGCAGGCCGAAACCGTATCCGCCACTGCAGCATCTTCGGCGTCCTCTCTCGCGGACACTGAAACTACGTCTGCCCGACCGACCACGTCCGACCTGAATCCGGAACATATTCCGACCACCGGGCCGACCCGGCTGCAGGCGGAAAATGTTTCTTTTCAGGTCATTGACGGCGTGCGCATCTCGGTGAAGTCGGTCGACGGCCTGATGATTCCAACGCACGCGAACCGGCCCGTCTCGCTCGATATACCGACGTCCATGCGCGTGCAGGTGCTGAGTGCGCAGACGTCCATCTCTGCGGAAGCACTGAACCGACTGCTCAACAATTACACACTGCCGCATGCCCAGTCGTCCGTGCGCGATCTGAAGATCGACTTTGAAAATGGCCGGGTACATGTCGAGGGCAAGGTAAAGAAGGTGCTCGATATCCCTTTCTCCGCCGAAGCCACGGTCGACCTCACCAGTGCTGGTGACATTCGCGTTCACTTCACCAATTTCACTGCAGCGGGTTTCGTCCATAAGCGACTGCTGGACTGGCTGGGCATCCATGTCGATTCAGTTGCAAAGCCGGGCAGAAGTCACTCGTTCCAGGTGGTGGATGACGACATGATCTTTCCCATGCACACCCTGTTCCCTCCACCGCACTTCATCGGGCGTCTCCGATCGGCAAAGATCGAGGGCGACCAGTTTGTCCAGGTCTTCGGCGATCCGAAACCCTTTTCACCGGCGCCACTGCCGTCTGAACACTACATCTATTTTCGTGGCGGCGTGATGCAGTGCGGCCGCATGACCATGCAGGGTGTCGATCTCGAACTGGTCAATAAAGATGAGGGCGAGCCGCTGATATTTTCGATCGACCACAATTTCGAGCAGATCCTGCCCGGACGATTGAAGGTCACGCCTACCCATGGCATGGTCGCGTACATCGCCAGCTATCCCGAGGTCGTTGCTACCGAAAAAGGATCGGCAGCGCCCTCCAGGTAGATGTAACCTAGTCTCCGCTTGCGGCAACAGTGACTGGCACAAACTGGGCAGCCTCTGCCATCGGCGCCTTCAGGCGCAGCAGTGTGTCGAGCCGGTCCAGCACCTCATCCGCATGACTGGTCTCGAGCAGGAATGGCGGCAGGAAACGAAGGATGTGGCCCTGGATCACGTTCAGCAGCAGCCCGTCGCCCGGTGCGGGAGCCAGTGCTGCTTCGGCGATCGGCCGCGCCGGTTCGCGCAGTACCAGCCCCTGGATAAGGCCGCGTCCGCGAGCTTCATCCACAACCGTGTGCTCGGCAGCCAGCTGCAGCAGCCCTGTGCGCAGATGCGCGCCCGTCTGGCGGATGCGATCAAGCAGTCCTTCTTCTTCCATCACCGCGAGGAATTCAAGACCCAGCCTCGTAGCCAGGACGCCGCCGCCAAGTGTACTGCCGTGCTTGCCGACAGTGAAAACATTTTTCAGATGCGGCCCGACCAGGATTGCGGACAATGGCAGACCCCCGCCGAGCGGTTTGCCGATTACCAGAATGTCTGGCTGCACCTTATGATCTAGATACGTAAACCAGCTGCCGGTACGGCCCAGGCCGCATTGAATTTCGTCGAAGATGAGCGCGGCGTGGTGCAGATCGGCAAGTCGGCGGGCCTCCTGCAGAAATTCTGTCGAGCACTCGTGCACACCGCCCTCGCCCATCACCGGCTCGATCAGGATGGCGCACACATCGCCGTCGACAGCAGCGCGCAGTTCTGTGATGTTGTTCCGGCTGACGAAGCGCGCAGGCGGCAGCGCCGGGCCAAAGCCCTCACGATACTTGTCCTGCCCGGTCACGGACACTGCGCCAAAGGTCCGACCATGGTACGAATTTTTCAGCGAAACGAAGACATGCTTATGCGCGCCGTAGCCATCGTGTGCCGCCGCGCGGGCCAGCTTCAGAGCGCTTTCCATCGCTTCTGTGCCGCCGGTCGCATAAAACACAGCGCTCATGCCGGTCAGGTCACAGAGTCTTTCAGCTAGTTGGCCCGGATAGGCACTCCCGTAATGGCCGGAAAGGTGGATCAGCTTTCCTGCCTGGTCGCGCATCACCTCAACCATCCGCGGATGGGCGTAGCCAAGCGCATTCACACCCAGTCCGGAGACAGTGTCCAGGTAGCGTCTGCTACTCTCATCGACCAGGTAAACGCCTGAACCGCCGGTAAACACCACGTCATACCGGGGATACACCGGAAGCATGACCTTGCGGTCACGCTTGAGGATGGCCGCTGCGGTTGCTTGCGGCTCTAATGGATTCATTCCCTCATTCTCACAGGCTCGCTGCTTCGCATCAAGCAGGAAGAGCATCGTGTATCCGCGAAGCAACGAACTTTTGTGTTATGCGGAGCGTGTTCTGGGATGGAACGTTCGTGGAATGGCGATCGATCGCCGAGCCTGCACCTTCCGGAAATGGTATTGCACCTATGGTCATCCATAAGCGGGGAGAGACTGGGTACTTTCAGGGCGGCCCGTTCAACGATCGATAAACCATAAATCGCATGCTGAATAGCTGTATCACACTGTAGAATGAGAGAGTTATCCGGACACGGGGCAGACTTCAGGCGGATATGCCGGTGGCATGCAGCGTGCATACATGTTTCTGGACCGGGGCCCGGTTCGCCATTCCGCATGCAACGATCGTTCAAAACACGGCTCAGCGTGGTCCTCATCGGCCTGTTCACTGTGGCTGCCATCATTTTTGCTTCGGTCAACTTCAGCAAGGAAAATGTAGTTGAAGTTCCGACAGATGGCGTTCGATGGTCGGAGGCGCCGGGCGGCCTGTTAGCCGAGGCAGTACCCGCGGGCAGTCCGGGCGAACGCGCCGGCATCAAGCGCGGTGACTTGCTGGTCGGCACCATCCAGACGTCGGAAGTAAGCAGCGGCCCTCAGCCTGTATTGCGCATGGCATCACTTGTCCGCGAATGGTTCCGTGCGGGGGCTTACGAAAAGATCGATTACACGCTGATCCGGTCTTACGTAAGGATCGACGCCCAGGTGACGCTGGTAGCAGCCGGCCGCAGTCAGTACCAGGAACTGCGGCTGATCGCACTGGTCTACCTGCTGATCGGCCTGTACGTCCTGTTCCGGCGATGGACTGCTCCCCGCGCGGCCCACTTCTACCTGTTCTGCCTGGCGTCCTTTGTTCTGTACTCGTTTCATGCCAGCGGCAAGTTCAACCTGTTCGACTGGACGATCTACTGGTCGAACATTGTTGCCGGCGCCCTGCAGCCAGCACTCTTTCTGCATTTCGCGCTGGCGTTTCCGGAAGAGCGCGCGAACCTTCGTCGCCGCTGGCTGATCGCTCTTACCTATACGCCCGCACTCGTTGTCATCGGGCTGCAGATAACAGCCGTCGAGTACTGGTCGGCGACGGTGCAGTTAAGTCACCGCCTGGATCAACTGGCAACCGGCTACCTGGCGTTCTACTATGTACTGGCCGCAGCGGTCTTCTACATCAATTACCGGCGCACCGAAAATCCGCTGCGCCGTCAGCAGCTCAAGTGGCTGTTCCGCGGTACCTTCGTCGCTGTCGCGCCGTTCACGCTGCTGTACGTCGTACCCTATCTCTCTGACTGGCTAACTCCCGAGTGGTTGACCAATGTCGCGGGCCTGTCGCTCGTCATCCTGCCGCTTACCTTCAGCTGGGCTATTGTGCGCTACCGGCTGATGGACGTCGACCTGATCTTCAAGCGCGGCGTCACCTACACTCTCGCGACAGCGTCGCTGGTTGGCCTGTACTTCGGCGCAGTCGCGGTTTCGGCGGAACTGGTCCATACCCGCCTGCCTACCCTGGGCGTGTGGGGTCTGATGGCCTCGATCATCATCACGGCGCTGATGTTCGATCCGCTTAAGCGGCTCTTCCAGGACCGCGTCGACCGGCTCTTCGATCGCAAGCGCTACGACTACCGGCAGACACTCACCGAGTTCGGCCGCGGCCTAAGTTCGCAGACTGATCTGCAGGCACTGCTGAACTCCATCTGCGACCAGTTGCCGCGCACCCTGCTGGTCTCGCGGGTAGCCATCTTTTTGTCAGGTCCGCGCGGACGCTGCAGCCTGGCCGCTGGTCACGGACTGCCGCTATCACTCTACGAAGCCTCCACCGATCTGCATCTCGGCTTCCTCGATTTCGATCAGCCTGGCGCAGGCTCGCATATTTTTCTCGAAACACCGCAGCAGGCTTTGTATCTGCCGGAAGCAGAACGGCGCTCTGCTTCCCTGCTTGACCTGAACTACTACATTCCCTGCAGGGTGCAGGAAAAAACCATTGCCGTGATCGGCTTCGGTCGCACCAGCGAGGGCGACTTCCTGTCGAGCGAAGATGTCGAGCTGCTCGAATCACTGGCCAGCTACATCGGTATCGCGATTCAGAATGCGCGCCTGTATGCCAGCCTCGCGCAGAAGGTATCAGAGTACGAGCGGCTGAAGGAGTTCAACGAGAACATCGTCGAATCGATCAACGTAGGCATCCTCGCCATCGATTTCGAAGAGCGCATTGAGAGCTGGAATGCGCAGATGGAAGTGATGTATGCGCTGCCTCGCATTGACGCACTCGGTCGTCCGCTGGCTGATGTTTTCCCGGCAGACTTCATCGAAGAATTTCATCGCCGCAAAGATGAACCGGGCGTCCACAACCTGTACAAGTACCGCCTGAAAACGCATGCCGGCGAAGTGCGGACGGCCAATATAGCCATCGCGCCGCTGGTCTCGCGCAGCTTCAGTATTGTCGGTCGCATCATCCTGGTCGACGACATTACGGAACGCGTGCAGCTCGAAGGCCAGCTGACCCAGGCGGAAAAGCTCTCATCCATCGGCCTGCTCGCAGCCGGTGTCGCGCACGAAGTAAATACTCCACTTGCCGTGATCTCTTCCTACACGCAGATGCTCGCGAAACAGGTCAGAGACGATGAAAGGCTTTCCCGGCTTCTCGACAAGATCACGCAGCAGACCTTCCGCGCGTCCGAGATCGTCAACGGCCTGCTGAACTTCTCGCGCACCAGTGCGACCGAGTTCCAGGAGATCGATCTTAACCACACTATTCGCGAAACCCTGACGCTGCTCGAGCACCAGTTCAAAACCTCGCAGGTAGAAGTCGACCTTGCGCTCGACGCAGTCCTGCCACCCATCATGGGCAACCCAGGTAAGCTGCAGCAGGTCTTCCTGAATCTGTTCCTGAATGCGAAAGATGCCATGCCCGGCGGCGGCCTGCTGCGGATCGGCACCGAGTGCAATGGACACGTATCCGTAGCGATTGCAGACAGCGGTTCGGGGATCTCGCCTGAGCACATGCAGAAGATCTACGATCCGTTTTTCACTACAAAGAGTGCTCCCAAAGAGGGGCAGCGACGCGGCACCGGCCTGGGTCTCTCCGTGACTTACGGGATCATCCAGGAGCATGCCGGCAAGATTGTCGTCGAAAGCAAGATCGGCCTTGGCACCACGTTCCACCTTGAATTTCCACTGGTGAGGAAGCCCGCACATGCCTGAATCGGCTCCAGCATTGCTGGCCAAGCCTCCCGCGCCGGCGGGGGGAACAAATCACAAGGTCCTGATCATCGACGACGAAGCAGCGATCCGCGAATCGCTCGAAACGCTGCTCGAACTCGAAGGCTACTCGGTCGAGATGGCGCCGGACGGCCATCACGGCCTGGCCATGCTTGATCAGACATCCTATGACCTGGTGCTGCTCGATCTCGCGCTGCCGGGGATGAATGGCATTGAACTGCTTCCGCTGATCCATGAGCGCCAGCCGCAGGTGCCGGTCATCATGCTCACGGCTTATGGAACAGTCAACAATGTGGTCGACGCGATCCGCGCCGGTGCGCAGAACTTTGTCCAGAAACCATGGGACAACGAGAAGCTGCTCGCGGACATCCGCGCATCGATTGCCCGCTTCCGCGCCGAAGAAGAAAATCTTCACCTGAAACGCGCGCTCAAGCAGCGCTATAACTTCTCGAATATCGTCGGCAAAAGTGATGCCATGCTGCGCATCTTCGACCTGGTTGCCCAGGTCGCACCCAGCCGCTCAACTGTGCTGATCCAGGGCGAAAGCGGCACTGGTAAGGAGCTGATCGCCAAAGCGCTCCATGCCAATTCGCCGCGGAAGGACAAGCCCTTCATCCCGGTCAATACTGGCGCCGTGCCGAGTGAACTGCTCGAGTCGACGCTCTTCGGCCATGTCAAAGGCGCGTTCACATCAGCTATAGCCTCGAAAAAAGGCCTCTTCGAAGTCGCTAATGGCGGAACGCTGTTTCTGGATGAAATCGGTACCATGGGGCTCGATACGCAGTCGAAGCTGCTGCGCGTGTTGCAGGACCGCAAATTTATGCACCTGGGCGGCATCCAGGAGGTTCAGGTGGACGTGCGCATAGTCGCTGCCACCAATACTGATCTGCGCCAGGCTGTTCGTGAAGGCAAATTCCGCGAAGACCTCTTCTACCGTCTGAACGTCATTACACTTGACCTGCCCCCGCTGCGTGGCCGCAAGGAAGATATACCTGCCCTGGCCAGTCACTTCCTGAAACGCTTCGCGGAAGAGAACGACCTGACGCCTCGCTCGCTGTCTCCGGAAGCCATGCGTGCGCTGATGGACCACGACTGGCCCGGCAACGTGCGTGAACTCGAAAATGCGATGGAACGAGGCGTCGTTTTATCGTCCGGCTCAATCATCGGCATCGACCTGCTGCCCAGCCAACTCAGCGGCCGCGACTACACTGCGGGCTTGCTCGAACACAACCCTGATTCGTCCCTGTTCGATATTCTCGAACAGATCGAACGCCGCATCATCATGGACAAGCTCGAACACTGCAAGTGGAACCAGACTGAAGCAGCCGAGCAGTTCCACATCCCGCTTTCTACCCTGAACCAGAAGATCAAACGCCTGACGATCGAGATCAAGAAGCGCAATAAAGAGGGCTGAGATTCACTTTCCGGCGATTGATGGAGCCGCATCGCCCTAACCTTGCATCGAAGAGTCTGTTACCGTCGAATCTATGCAGATGAGTACAATCGACAGCGCGGCCAAGCGTGGGGTCAGCGCCGTCCAGGATTATGCGATTCTTTCGGGCCGCGCCATCGCCGGCGTCTTCCGCAAGCCGCGCTACCTCGGGGACATGTTCTCGCAGGCCGACATCATCGGCGTCGGCTCCCTGCCTATCGTCGTGCTCACCGGCTTCTTCACGGGCGGCGTGCTTGCGTTGCAATCCGCATCGTCGCTCGCACAGTTCGGCGCGACTGCGATTACCGGCCAGCTCGTCAGTCTGTCCATGATCAAGGAACTCGGCCCGGTGCTCACCAGTCTCATGGTCTCGGGACGCAATGCTTCCGGTATGGCCAGCGAACTTGGGTCGATGATGGTGACCGAACAGATCGATGCCATGCGCGCGCTGGGTACCGATCCGCTGCGTAAACTGGTCTCGCCGCGCGTCATCGCTACCATCCTGATGCTGTTCTTCCTCACCATTCTTTCGGACACAGTCGGCACCGTCGGCGGCGCAGCTGTTTCCATCTTCATGCTCGGTCAGGATGGCTCGCAGTACTTCCATACCGCGTACCAATCACTGGTCTTTGCAGACATCCTGCAGGGCCTGGTCAAGCCGCTGTTCTTCGGTTTCATCATCGCGACGATCGGCTGCTACTACGGCATGACGACACGCGGCGGAACTCAGGGCGTCGGCCGTTCGACCACGCAGGCGGTTGTTGTCTCGTCCATTCTCATCATTATGACGGACTTCGTGATCAGCCGATTCATGATCGGCATCTTTGGGCGTTGATGATGAGGAACCGCTAAGCATGTCTACTGCACCGGTGCTTGAAGAGGCGAAACAAACGCGCAATCCCGACGAACCGGTTGTGGTTTTCGAACATGTCTCCATCGGCTTTGAAGGCAACCAGGTCCTCAAGGATATTTCCTTCGTCGTGCACCCCGGTGAGACGCGCCTGCTGCTTGGGCCAGCCGGCGGCGGCAAAAGTGTCCTCCTAAAGTTGGTCGACGGGCTCATCCGTCCCGACGAGGGTCGCATCTTCGTCTTCGGCCAGGAAGTCAGCGCCATGCGCGAACAGGAGCTGCTGGAATTGCGCGGCTCGATCGGTATGGTCTTCCAGGAAGGCGCACTGTTTGATTCATTGACTGTAGGCGACAATGTTGCGTATCGATTGATTGAAAGCCACGTGCCTGCAGAAGAAATCAAGCAGCGTGTACTAGAGGCCTTGCGCTTCGTCGAACTTGAGCAGACAGTCGATAAGTTTCCTTCACAGCTTTCAGGCGGTATGCGGCGACGCGTCGCCATTGCCCGTGCCATCGTCGGCAAGCCGGAATTGATTCTGTATGACTCACCGACCGGGGGCCTCGACCCGATCACGTCGACCAACATCATCGAGCTGGTCATGAAGCAACGCGACGTCAGCCACACCAGTTCTCTGCTCATCACGCACCGCCTGCAGGACGCCTTTACCCTGGCCACGCACCAGTTCAACCAGCAGACAAATCACATGGAGCCGAGCGAGGGCAAAGAAGGCGACCTGAATACCAGCTTCCTGATCCTGCATGACGGCAAGATGGTGTTCGACGGATCAACGCACGACCTGATCAAGTCGGACGATCCGTTTATCAAGGATTATCTGCGGTAAGTACTGGCCGTACGGGCAGGCGCGCCTTCGGCGACAAGCTAAGATACTGAAGCGGTCATCTCGTTGGCTGCTATGTCTTAAACAAATGGATTCTCGATGCGAATACCGCCAATCTCCTGACCCGCATTCAGGTCTTCTGACAGGATCACATCTGCCCTGGCTTTGAGCGCTGATGCGCAAATCAACGCGTCCCAGAAGCTGATCTTCGCCTCGTCTTCAATACGGAAGGCCGCACTCATTTCTTCAGCAGTCATACTGATGCACCACACACTGAAATCCTCGACGATCGCGCGCGCTACGCGCCTGGGCAAAGGAGTGGTTATCTTTCGTGTGACATTGACGTAGAACTCTTGAAGCACTTGCGGACTGAGGACGCCCGTCCGATTCTCCGTCAATTCGATCAAGGCTTTCTGCGCGATCGGACGCTTCTCTTTTTGATCCACGTCATGTGCGTAGATCAAAACATTCGTGTCAACGAATGTCTTGCAGACCTTCCTAGCGCTCATGGACCTCGTCCCGGCTGATCATCCGCTCGCCGCCCAGATGAAGCCCTCGCTTCAACCTTGCTATCGCAGAGGCGGATGCGCGCTCGTATCCGTCATCTTCGCTGACGAGCGCTTCGACCTGTTCCGCGAGCATCCCGCTAGTCGACGTGGAACGCTTTGCGGCAAGCATCTTTGCCTTGCGGACAAGGGGTGCGTCAAGGCTGATCGTCACATTTTGTTTCTGGGTAGAAGTCACTTCAGGATCCTCCACGTAACCGCATGCTGCACATACTATCTATGTGTTCTCAGCAGACCAGAGGTACGCGCGGCCAAGCAGATGCCTCTTAGGTCGGAATGACACCAGGGATGTTCGTCAAACCCAAGTCTCAAAAAAAAGACAGGGGGCACCCAGTTTCACCTAGCCACGGGCGTGTTCAAGCCACGAGCGAGTCCGACCAGCGGGAGGATGATTCGCCGAAGGCGTGTCTGCCTCGATGGCAAATCGGGCGTGTCTGCCTCGATGGCAAATCGTTAGTCGCCGTGGAGCATGGAGGGTTCTTCGGGGGAGCGCATGCGGACCAGCCGGTCGACTGTGTAGGGCGAGCGGTTGTTGCTGGTGTAGTAGTGCCGTACCTGCAGTTCGCCGATCAGGCCGATGGCAATCATCTGGATGCCGGCGAGAATGAGGATGCCGGCGATGACGAACAGCGGGCCGTGCTGATCCATCACATGCTGGTGTGTGACGAGTTTCAGGATGAGCAGGAAGAGCGAGAGCGCGCCGCCGGCGAAGACGCTTAGTGCGCCGAAAACACCGAAGAAATGCAGCGGCCGCGACATGTATTTCAGCAGGAAACGGATGGTCAATAGATCGAAGAAGACCCGGAATGTGCGCGAGATGCCGTAGTGGCTCTTGCCGCGTTCGCGGTTGACGTTCTTGATCGGGATCTCGCAAATACTGGCGCCGTACCAGGCTGCCAGTGCCGGGATGAATCGATGCATCTCGCCATACAGCGGGATATTGTGGATCACTTCACGGCGATAGGCTTTGAAGGTGGTGCCGAAGTCGTGAATATCTACACCGGAAAGCTTGGCCATGAGCCAGTTCGCGCAGCGCGAAGGAATGCGGCGCATGACGAAGTTGTCGATGCGTTCTTTGCGCCAGCCGCTGACAACGTCATACCCTTCTTCAAGCTTCGCAAGGAAGTTCGGAATTTCTGCAGGATCATGCTGCAGGTCGCCATCCATGGCGAGGATGTAGTCGCCCTGCGCGTGGTCAAAGCCGGCGGCAAGCGCAGAGGTCTGGCCAAAATTACGGCGCAGCTTGACGACCAGTACACGACTGTCGACTGCCGCAATCTCTTCCATCAGGCGATAGCTGCGGTCGCTCGATCCATCGTCGACCATCACCAGTTCAAAGCTGTCGCCGACCTGCTCCATGATGTCTTTCACGCGGTCATAGAGAGCCGTGACGTTCTCTTCTTCATTGTGGAAAGGGACGACAATTGAATACTTCGGCATACCACAAATTATATGCGTTTTCTCGCTTTTCCGATGGTCTGACGTGCGTGACGCGAAGGCAATGAGAGTGCTGACACAGATTTCGGAAGGGATGTTACCAGAGCGCGGCAACCGGTTCTCTTCGTTGATCGGCGCCGTCTTTTCGGCTACGCTTTCTCAACTTCCGACGGCAAGGCTCGCGTCATCGCCCGCTCCTCTGACTCAACAAAGGTGAACTCTCGAAGACGACCAATCCTTCAAGGGCGACGGCCATGCAAGTTTTCCCCTTTCAACTGAGAGGCTTACGTTAGAGTAACGCTACAGGCAGGCTCATCTTTCATCCTGCTGCCTGGCATCGAGGTCAAGCAACTCATACGAATGTCGAGGCAGGCTCCCACCCGGATCAAGTCGATCGTGAACCAATCACTACTGGGCCTGCTCACCTGCGCCTCTTTATTGGCCGGATGCGGGACCTCCGGCCCCCGGCCAGGAGAAGTAGTGGGCATCAACGATACCTACAACTACTCTCCTTCCGTTCTCCAGACCGGCTCCATCCAGCAATTCTGGTGGTGCTCCGGTGGAGAAAACCCCTTTAACCCGGGCCAGCGTTCCGACGGCATCCGCTACGAAGCTATCAATCTCGTCACCCACCAGGCGTCGCGTCCGGCGATCGTGCTGGCGGAGAGTCCGGGCACCTGGGATTCGTACTACACCTGCAATCCAAGGGTGATTCGAGGCACCTTTGTCAATCCGCTGGGCAATGGTCAGACGTATACCTACGAGATGTTCTACGTGGGAACGTCGGATGGTACTGGTATTCAGAACTCGATTGGCGCCGCCTTCTCCAATGATGGACTCGCCTGGGCCAAGTATCCCAACCCGGTCATCGCCAGCACAGCGATCTACAGCTATGGTGTTGGACAGCCTGCTGCTTATAACCGGGATGGCAAATCCGGGATTGTTCTGTTTTACGAGGACACCGAGCCGAATACCCATCATGTCGAAGCCACATCGACCGACGGCATCCACTTCACCGTCCAGGGCACACTGACGCTGAATGGCCTCGTGTCCGATGTCATGAATCCCAACTGGGGCGACATGGGGTACGACCCCTCGACCGGTTCATGGTAC
The DNA here is from genome assembly GCA_963692885.1 of Acidobacteriaceae bacterium. Lineage (GTDB taxonomy): Bacteria > Acidobacteriota > Terriglobia > Terriglobales > Acidobacteriaceae. The sequence continues at coordinate 1,594,594 of OY843586.1, read as the reverse complement.
GCGACCTTCGAGTTGTCGCGGCGCAATCCTGCGACCACCGGCGGGAACATCGAGCGGGGACCACACGGCTTTCAACTCTACCGCATTCCGGACGCCTCGCTGCTGACTGGTACGACACCGTGGACCATGCTGAAGTCTGTCGACACGAGTCTCACAGGCTATGAATCGAATTTCCTGCCAAGCCTGTTGCATGACGAGTACGGGAACCTTGACATTGGCGCATTCCCAGGCATCGAGCTATTCCCGACCATTGCCTCGCCCGCGCCGGCGTGGAACGCCTCGGAGGAGGATGCCGGCTCCGACGCTGCCGTGGACCAGTGGGTAATCGGCTCCTACCAATGGTCGCCGAACCATCCCATGCTCACGCTCACCCGTTACGTAAACTCCGATACCTACGAAGTCACTACTGGTTGGATTGATCCTGGAGCAGCCTTCAAACAGGATGCCGCGCTGGGTCACTTGTATGAATCTCCTCAGGGGAACGCGACGACTGCCCTGTACAGCTGCAAGATTGGATCGACTGATTACTACCTGTCGCTGGATCGAGGCTGCGACAACCATCGAATCCTGGGGCTTGAAGGATATGGCTTTGCCAAACCGCCGGCAGGCATGCAGACAGTCCCGCTGTATCGCTGTTCATCGCCGAAGCTGAACCAGTTCATCAGCCACGATCCGCAATGCGAAGGACAAGGTTCAGGTGTTTTGCTGGCTTACGGACTGCCCTAGTTTATCCTGGCCGCGGAATCTACAAACGCGGCAGGACGGACTTGAGTGTTTCGATAGCAGCCTCGCACGCGGTCCTGTCGACATCGCGATGCGTCACAAAACGGACACTGTGCTCGCCGACCGTTCCGCATAGAACACCGTTTGTCTTGAGGGCTGCGGCCAGCGCTGCTGCGTCACCCTGCTTAGCCAGCGTGAAAATCACGATATTCGTCTGGACCGACTCGAGGTCGATCTCAATGCCAGGCAGAGTTGACAGGGCCTGAGCCAGGTAGCGTGCATTGGCGTGGTCCTCCGGCAGCCGTGCCGGCATCTCTTCCAGCGCAATCAGACCGGCGGCGGCCAGGATACCGGCTTGCCGCATGCCTCCGCCAAGAGCTTTGCGAAAGCTCCGGGCTCTATCAATATATTCGCGGCTGCCGACCAGGATCGACCCGACAGGGGCGCAAAGCCCCTTTGACAGGCAGACCGATACTGTAGCGAATCCCCGGGTCAGCCGGTCGACGGGGATGTTCAGGGCTGCCGCTGCATTGAATACGCGCGCACCGTCCAGATGCACCGGCAGGCCAAGTTTGCCAGCCTCGTCCCAGACTTCTTCCATCACAGCCAGCGGCGTCACTGTGCCGCCCGCCATGTTATGAGAGTTTTCCATGGAAATGAGGCCGGTCTGGGCGCGGTAATAGATCTTTGACGCGATCGCGGGCCGGATGTGCGCCCACGTGAGGATGCCACGCTCGGCTGGCACTGCCCGGATCTGGCAGCCCGAAAAGGCCGAGACCATCGCCATCTCCCAATCGAGGATGTGGCCTCTTGCCTCGCAGATTACCTCCTGGCCATGCTGCGTATGCAGACGGATGGCGATCTGATTACCCATGCTGCCAGTCGGCACGAAGATCGCTGCTTCCTTGCCGAAGATGGCGGCGGACCGCTGCTCCAGCCGGTTGATCGTCGGATCCTCGCCGTAAACGTCGTCACCGACCTCTGCCTCGGCCATGGCCTTGCGCATGGCAGGAGTCGGCTGGGTGACAGTGTCACTCCGCAGATCGACCTTCCGGGTAGTTGAGCTAAGGCGCTCTTCAGCAACTGGCGCAGCTAATTCGCTAGGCAAAGTTCTTCATCTCCTACTTCAAGTATGCGTCCGAAGACCTCATTCGAAAGCAGCTTACCAGGTACCGTCAGCCGAACGCAGTCCTGACTCATTTCCACTAAGCCGGCCTCGGCCAGCTCTCGCAGAGCAGGCTGGAAGCGAGAGACTGCGGCAGCTCCGAAAGCTGCTTCCAACATTTTCAGGTTGACTCCGGCAGACAATCGCAAGCCTAGAAACCATGCTTCTTCGGCTTCAGCCCTGGCCGATAAATATTCCAGATCCTGCCACTCTGAAGCACAGTCCATGAATGTCTTGAGATCGTCTGTAAACCGGAAGCGGACGCTCCTGCCATTTTCCGAGTGCAGCATGGAGTGCGCGTCCAATCCCATTCCGAGGTAGGGCTGGCGATTCCAATACTTCAGGTTGTGCTTGGACTCCTGGCCTGCAACTGCAAAATTCGAGATCTCATACTGGTTCAGGCCAGCGCGACGGAGATGCTCTTCTGCTACCTCGAACATGGTGGCGATGGTATCGTCTTTCGGCACGGCGCCTGCATGATAGCGGCCACCGCCCGTCAGCAGTTCCCTGCCGAGCCGCGACTCGTCATCTACTTCAAGCATGTAGATACTGGCATGCTCAAGTCCGGTGGCTGTCAGAACCTCCAGCGACTCCTGCCAGGATGCAAGTGTCTGGTGGGGCAATCCGGCGATCAGGTCGACGCTGATGCGGTCGATCCCGGCAGCCCGCAGACGGGCCAGATCGTTTAACGCAGCGTCCCGGTTATGGAGCCGGCCTGTGGTCGCTGCTTCGCGGTCGATAAAGGACTGCACGCCGAGGCTGACGCGATTTACTCCGCACTCCGTCATTGCCGCCAGCACTGCATCGTCGATCTGGCCCGGCGCACATTCCATGGTGATCTCGGCGTGGTCACTCAGGTGGAACTCGCCGCGGATGGCACCGAAAAGCTGGCGCAATCGTGCCGGCTCGAGAACACTGGGCGTTCCGCCGCCAAGATAAACAGAGTCTGCCGCCGGCGGCAGATAAGCGCCAGTGGCCTCGGCTCTCTGCCGCGCGCTGCGCAGTTCGTCGCAGACTCGCTCTATGTAGCGAGCATGATGTTCAGCACCGTAAACATTCGACGCAAAGTTGCAGAAGGAACACTTCGACCGGCAAAAAGGCACAGAGATGTAAAGGCCGATCGCGTCGGAGTTATCCATCCCTTCATCCTACAGAATGCCGGAATACCGGAATGCTGCACGGGACGAACAAATGGAAAATGCTTCCCTGCGCGCCTGATGAATACGGCTGCATGGGGTCAGCCAGCCGCCGAAGCAGTCTTGCTGCTGGCGAATCCCCAGCAGTGTTGCTGCCTGCGTAACCCTGCGTAACGAAGATGGAGTCCTCACCGGCCTGCTGTCCATGAAAAGTCCAGCTTGCCTTACACGCGCGGCTGGCCGACAGCGACACTGCACTAGAATAAGGACTGGCATGGCAACTGACACAAAGGCAGCACCGCAGCCCGAAACCGGGGCAACCTCAAAGCCGGCAAAGAACCCGGATGACAAGCCGAAGCACGGCGACGAAGAGGTTCTTGGCAAGGCCTATGACGGCCGGTTGATGCGGCGCCTGCTGACCTATCTGCGCCCTTATAAACTGCAGGCCGGCATCTCGATCGGGGCCATCCTGCTCAAGGCCGGCGCGGACATCATGGGGCCATACCTGACCAAGGTGGCGATCGATACCTACATGTCAGCCCACCGGCCGGAGCATCCGTCGTTCCTGACAAAATACATCAGTCCGAATCCTGGTACGGGCGTGACTGAGCTGGCTGGCATCTACATGGCCCTGCTGACGCTGAGTTACCTGCTCGAATTTGTGCAGACCTACCTGATGCAGTGGACCGGTCAGAAAATCATGTTCGACATGCGCTCGCAGATCTTCCGCCACCTGCAGCGCATGGATATCGGCTTCTTCGATCGCAACCCCGTCGGCCGCCTGGTGACACGACTCACGAGCGACGTCGACGCCCTCAATGAGATGTTCACCTCCGGCGTCTTCGCCATATTTGAAGACGTCTTCGTCCTGCTCGGCATTGTGCTGGTGATGTTCCAGATGAGCTGGTGGCTGGCCCTCGTGACGCTTTCGGTCATCCCGATCATCCTGCTCATTACGCGCGTCTTTCGCAAGCATGTGCGTGATTCCTACAGGCGTATTCGCACGGCGATTGCGCGGATCAATGCCTTTACGCAGGAACACGTCAGCGGTATGACGGTCGTGCAATTGTTCAACCGCGAAGACCGTGCCTACGATGACTTTAAAGCGATCAACATGCAGCACATGGTCGCGTTCAAGGATGCGATCCTTGCGTACGCGCTCTACTATCCGGCAGTCGAGCTGCTGAGTTCCGTGGCTATTGCACTGGTCATATGGGTCGGGGGCGCCGGCGTCATTCGCAATACACTCACCATCGGCATCCTGGTCGCCTTCATCCAGTATGCGCAGCGCTTCTTCCGCCCCATCCAGGACCTCAGCGACAAGTACAACATCCTGCAGGCAGCGATGGCCGCGAGCGAGCGTGTGTTCAAGCTCATCGATACCGAGCCGGAGATCTATTCGCCTGGTTCTGTGGAAGTGCGAGCTGGCGGCGTTCCCGCCCCTATCGCCGGACGGGTGGAGTTCCGCAACGTCTGGTTCACCTATCAGAAGCTATCTGACGAACATCAGGCCGCGGTTGCGCGCGGCAATGCTGCTGAATTGAACGCCATGTCGTCCGAGATCGAATGGATACTGAAAGGCGTCAGCTTCACCATCGAGCCGAACCAGACGGCCGCGATCGTCGGCCACACTGGCGCCGGTAAAACAACAATCATCTCGCTGATGATGCGCTTCTACGATGTGCAGAGCGGCCAGGTGCTGATCGACGATGTCGACGTTCGCCGCCACGACCTGACCAAGCTGCGGCAGCATTTTGGCGTCGTTCTGCAGGATCCGTTCCTGTTTACGGGGTCCATCGCCGAAAACATCCGGCTCGGCTCGAAATGGATTACCGACGCACAGTTGAAGGACGCAGCAGAACAGGTGAATCTTGCCGACTTCATTGCGACGCTGCCACATGGCTATGATGAAGCTCTGCGGGAGCGCGGCGCCGGCTTATCGACCGGGCAGAAGCAGCTCATCAACTTCGCACGCGCCCTGGCCCACGCCCCGCGCATCCTGATCCTCGATGAAGCCACTTCGTCGGTCGACACTGAGACCGAACTCCGCGTCCGGTCGGCCCTCGACCGTCTTGTCACTGGTCGCACATCTGTCCTGATCGCCCATCGTCTGTCGACCGTCCAGCGCGCCGACGTGATCCTGGTGATGCACAAAGGCCAGCTGCGAGAATCCGGTTCACACCAGGAACTGCTCACCAAGCGCGGCCTCTACTGGAAGCTCTACCAGCTCCAATACAAAGACCAGGAAGTACTGGCCGTGCGGGCGTCTACGCCTGTCGGCGTGAATGGCATGCTCCCGTTGGTCGCACTCTCCGACAAGCCTTGAGCTGTGTGCCACATCCTTTCCTCTGCTTCTGAAAAGCCGCGAATGTGGGTGCCCCGTATCTCGCGTTTGAGAAGTAGGCCCACAACTCACTGGGTCAGCCTCCTGACGGATCACTGTAGGTAAACTCAGTGCAGAGATCCCCAACCCATGTCTCGAAAGCGGGACATGGAGCTCCTGAGAATCGACCATGAGCAAAGTATTTCTATCAGCGGGCGAAGTCAGCGGCGAGCACTATGGCGCCCAGCTGGTCCGTGCGATCCGAGACAGAGACCCTTCCGCTGACTGCTTCGGGCTGGGCGGCGTGCGCATGGAGCACGCTGGTTTTCGCCGCATCGTAAAAGCCGAAGACGTCGCTCACATGGGCATCACGGAAGTAGTCCGCCACATGCCCCGCATCTACGCCGAGTTTCGCCGGCTGAAGGCCAGTATTCGTCGTGAGCGGCCGGATGTCGCTGTCCTCATCGACTTTCCCGACGTGAACCTGCGACTGGCCCAGGAACTTCATCGGCTCGACATACCGGTGATCTACTTTGTCAGCCCCCAACTCTGGGCATGGAAAAAGCGGCGCATTGAGCGTGTGAAAAAATATGTGACGCGGATGCTGGTCATCTTCCCGTTCGAAGTCGACTTCTACCGCGGTCACGGCGTTGCGGTCGAGTTTGTGGGACATCCACTCGCCGAGCAGGCACTGCCGACCGTCTCGCGCGAAAAATACGCATTGCAAAATGGCCTCGATCCCACCATGCATTGGATTGCACTCCTGCCTGGCAGCCGCCGTAAACAGATCGGAATGAATCTTCCGGAGATGCTCCGTGCAGCAAGGCTTCTTAATGGGAGCGGGATCAAGTACCAGTTTCTCATTCCGGTGGCTCCGGGTCTCGACCGATCGGTCTTCGCGGCTGTGGGCGAGGACGCTTCCGGCCTGCCGGTCCACCTGGTGGAAGACGCGCGCGCAGCCCTCTTTCACGCGCGGGGGTCGGTCGTTTCCAGCGGGACCGCGACGGTCGATGCCGCGATGATGGGTAACCCCTTTGTCGTTGTCTACCGGCTCTCGAAGACCAGCTACGCAGTCGCAAAGCGGGTCGTCGATGTGCCGCATGTTGCCATGGTGAACCTGATTGCCGGTCGACGCCTGGTGCCTGAGCTGATCCAGGGCGATTTCACAGCCGAGCGCATTGTCGCGGAACTTGCCCCGCTGCTGGCGGATGGGAACCCTCGTTCGACCATGCAAACAGGACTGCGCGGCGTGCGGGAGGCTCTTCAGCCTGCTTCAACGTCTACTGCCATTCAGGCTGTCGCCGATATAGCGCTCAGCTACACTTTGAAGAAGAGGCAGACCACTGCTCCTTTGTGAACAGCTTCGTTTTAGAGGACCCGGTATCCGTCTGATGAAGGTACGCATGTTGCGCTTGTCTTCCCGCATTTCGCTTGGATGTATCGTTGCCACTCTCGTCTGCACTGCCGCCCTGGCTGCGCCGCTCAAGCAGCCCATCCAGGTGACGGGGTACGTCATCGACGTCACCCTCAATCCCGCGGACCATTCTCTGCATGCAACAGCCAAGGTAAGCTTCACGGCACTGGACGCAGTTGATCAGCCGACCTTCGAATTCAACAGTGCACTGAAGCTGAACAAGATCACCGACGACAAAGGCCACCTGCTGAATGGCGAGCGCGGCCAGAATGCGACGATGCGCGTGACCCCGACGACCGCGCTGCAGAAGGGCAACACCGCCACCTACACTTTTGACTACGAGGGAACGCTTTCCGGGTCTGAAGAAAGCCCGGTTGAGGGACTTAAACTCGCAACCATTGGCGATCCCATCACCTACCTGCTCTACCCGGCGCGCTGGTTCCCGATGGTCGGCTACCTAACCGACCGCTTTACCGCCGACATTACCGTGCACATGCCGAACGGCTACAAGGTGCTTGGCTCGGGGTCGACCGGCAATCCCAAAAGTGGCGTTGGTGGACAGGTCTACCAGTTCAACTGGGACCGTCCAGGGTTTCCCGGCACTCTTGTCGCGGGCAAATTTCTTGATCCGACTTCGATCAGCGGCGCGGCCAACATCCGTGTCTACACGACCGACGCGCACAAGGAAGCTGCGGCGCCTTACGCGCAGGTGGCAGGCCGCGAGTTCGACTTCTTCTCCGGCACCTTCGGTCCGCCGGAAACTCCGCGTCTGAACATTGTCGAACTACCGAACGACACAGTTCCGGCCTTCTGGGCGCCGGAGATGGCACTCATTGCCGGCTCGCGTATCAATGACCGGACCGGTTCGCGCCTGCTCGCAAATACGCTTGCCCATCAATGGTGGAGTAGCCAGGTTTCCCCCGCGACCCTCAACGACGCCTGGATCACCAATGGTATGTCGCGCTATGCGGAGCTGATGTACATCGGCGACGTTTCCGGCTCAAATGCCCTCTCGACTGCCGTGACGGACATCTCCGCCAGCGCGCTCGCGTATGACACCATTCCGCTGACCGCAACGTCGCGCTTCGATCCATTCACGCCCGAGTTCCAGTCGATGACCTTCGATAAAGGCGCGATGGTCTTTCACATGCTCCGCTTCGAGATGGGTGATGAACTATTCACCAAGACGCTGCAGGCACTGCTGACCAAATTCGCCGACAAGCCGGTAAAAACGAGCGATGTCGAGCAAGTCGCTGAATCGACCTCGCAGATGAACCTGACGCCGTTCTTTGCACAATGGCTTGACGGCACCGGCGCACCGGAGTTCAAGGACAAGTACGCAGTCTACCGTCTGGGAAACGGCACCGGCTTCCGCACCATCGGCGAGATCCAGCAGGACCTCGACCTGTTCAATATGCCGGTTGATCTTTCCGTCGAAACCGAAGGCAAAACAGAAACGAAGCGCGTCGAAGTGGTCGGGACAGATTCGCAGTATGTCATCGACACCTTCGGGCGGCCGCGCAACATCATCATCGATCCAAACAACCAGGTGCTGAAGAACTCGCCCGACCTGCAGGTCCGTGTCGCCATTTTGCGCGGTCAGCAACTGGTCGCGCAGGGCGATCTGCCTGCCGCGCTCGAGGAGTATCAGAAGGCGCTGGTGATCAACTCGACCAGCTCACTTGCCAACTATCGTATCGGTGAACTGCTGTTCACGCAGCGCAACTACCAGGCCTCAGCCAACTCCTATCGCGACTGCCTGCGCGGCGACAACGAGCCCAAGTGGACGGAAGTCTGGAGTCACATCCAGCTCGGTAAGATCTTCGATGTGACCGGCCAGCGCGACCGCGCGGTCAACGAATATCGTCAGGCCGTGCAGACCAATGACAACACCCAGGGCGCTGTGAACCAGGCAAGGGTCTATCTGCAAAAACCCTACCAGCGAGAAGAAATCACCCAATAAGTACTGGCCGTACGGGCGGACGCGCTTTGCGCAAAAGCATGCTCCCGCTGGTCGCACATTTTGCCGGATCAGGCGAAAAGCTTAAAAGAAGCGGAGCCGCAGGAAAGATGGGATATCACGAGCTCCCTGCGTGACAGCGATTATCTGGACCACGTCGCTTTTCACCCGGTAGATGATCAAGTAAGCGCCAACAGCAGAAAACCGTATGTCCAATGGTGTCAAATCACTGCGCTTGTGGCCAACGCCGGGGCTTTGTGCAATTTCTGCAAATGGGTCGAAAAGCCTTTCCATCCAACGATCCGCAGCGTCAATACTGTCGGCCGCGATGAACTCCCAAATGGCGTCGAGGTCGTGTTCCGCATCTTCGCCGATTACATACGACGTCACGCCTTCGCTCGTCGCCTCACCGCAGATTTTTTCGCCAGTTTTGCGCGTGCTTCGGATGCTGTGACATACTTGCCCCGATCGAGGGAGTTCAACCTGCGATTGATCTCGCTGTTGAATCCGGCAAATTGAATTGCACGCGCACGATCCTGCTCCTCAAGCAGACGCAATGCCTCACGTACAACTTCGCTGGCAGACGTATAGCGGCCAGATTCCACCTTGGCGCTTACAAACTGTTCGAGCTCAACCGTCAGAGAAACATTCATGCTTGAATCCTTGATGGAAGGCTAGGACGGATAACATAGATTGTCAATCCTTGTTACCAGCTTTGAACCAGCTTGCGGAGCGCTGGCAGCTCCTGCTGTGCCTAATAAGCAGCTTGATTAATCAGTCCTACTCGTACCTTAAAGCCTCGATCGGATCGAGGTTTGCGGCCTTCAGCGCTGGCAGCATTCCGCTGACCAGGCCTACGACCACGAGAATCGCTGTGGCCGAGATTACGATATTCGGCGAGATGATGAGGTGAATATCCGCATCGCTCGCGTTCGCCGCAATAGCGCTGTAGAAGGTGATGCTGCCGATCGATAAGGCGACGGCATAGGCCAGCACGATGCCGGCCACGCCACCAACCCCTGTGATCACCAGTGCTTCAGCCAGGAACTGCACCATGATGTGCCGCTTCTGCGCGCCAAGTGCTTTCTCAACGCCAATCTCGCGCGTGCGCTGCTGTACTGATACCAGCATGATATTCATCAGCCCGATGCCCGCGATGCCAAGCGTCAGTGCGCCGATAAAGCCCAGCAAAACCGTCAGCGCTGTCGTGATGATGTTGAACTGGCTCAACTGCTCCATCAGGTCGGCAACAAACAATGCATTGTGGTCCGTTGGACGGAAATTATGCGCAGCGCCCAGGGCCGATCGGATCTGGTGCTGTGTCTGTACATGGTCGCCGTGGTAGGTGGTCCAGATGCCATCCAGGTACTTGAGGTCCTTAATGTCGCCCATCGAGTTGAACGGGATCCAGTTGGTCTTATTGAAGTCGTCACCTGATTCCTGCATCTTGCCCTTCAGCACACCGATGACGGTGAAGCTGATGCCATTGATGCGCACGCGCTGGCCAATTGCATCCATGCCGGAAAACAGCTTCTTTTTCGCTTCTGATCCCAGCACGATCACATGATTGCGCTGCTCGTTATCTTCATCGGTATAAAAGCGGCCCTGCGCAATGGTCAGGTTAAGCGTGTCGGCTATGGCCGGATGCGAGCCGTCGACAGGCCAGGTGTAGCTGTGCAGATCATTCTGGGTCGTGACTGATTTCTCGACAAAGCCAGTTGCCGTGAGGATGCCGGGAACACTATTCATGATGGTGTCGACGTCGGCCTGCTGCAGCCTTACTGCCACGCCCGCCTTCGCGCCTCCAGCCTGTTCACTCGTCGTTCCCGGGAAGACGCCCATGGAGTTAACGCCCCACTGCGCAAAAATGGCGCCGACTGCGCGGCCGAAGCCTGCTCCATAAGCCAGCAGCAGTACTACTGTGGCAATGCCCCACGCCATGCCGATCATGGTGATCATGGTGCGGCGGCGGTTATGCAGCATCGCTTCCCAGGCCTGCGTTATCAAGTCACGGAACATATGGCCTCACGTCTCACTTTATTCTTTACGCAATGCTTCGACTGGTTCGAGCCGGGCTGCCTGACGCGCCGGATACAGGCCGGCGAGAATACCACTCAAGCTAAGCGAGCCAATGGCCAGTGCCGCCGACCATGGCACGAGGCGGGGCGGATCAAAGCCCTGTACATTGCCGCCGGCCAGTGTCTGCAGGACTGCCATGAGGGCTGCGGCGCCGGCCATGCCGATCAGCCCGCTGACCCCGGTCAGGAACAGGCCTTCCAGTAGAAACTGCAGTTCGATACTGCGGTTGGTCGCGCCCAGGGCCTTGCGCAGACCGATCTCACGGGTCCGTTCGGTCACGGCAACCAGCATGATATTGATAATGCCGACGGCACCCAGAGCGAGCGTCACGATCCCGACGCCACCTAGGAAATAATCCATCACGTTGAAGATGGTATCGACCATCTGCTCGCTCTTGATCGAATCCCATTCATTGAAGGCATCAGGATTCGAGCCATCGAAGCCGTGATTCTGCGAGATGATGCGATGCGCCTCGGCGACAGCAGCCTCGTTGCCGCCATGTGTGCGCGGCTGGTATTGGATGGACCCGACTGCATCGAGCGGTATGTTCTCACCCTTCATGGGAAACATCTCGAGCATCGTCGACAACGGTATGTAGCACTCCTGGTTGGACGTGTCGTTGTTGCCATGACCGATCTTGTCGAAGATGCCAATCACGTCGAAGCGCGAACCATTCAGCGTCAGGCTCGAACCCAGCGCGGCGTGGCCGGGAAAGAGCAGGGTCGCGGCCTTCTTGCCGAGTACGACAACGTGCCGTCTCTCAGCCAGGTCGGCTGCATCTAGAAATCTGCCCTGCGCAATAGGGATGGCGCGGATACTCGGGTAATTGGGCTCGGCGCCATTCACTGTACCGCCCGACGACGCAAACGCACTTACCTGCTTCACGCTGTCGTTCTCGAGAAGGGCTGTCGCGTCACGGATGCTGGCACTTTTCGTCCGCATATCAATTGCATCGCGCAGCGTCAGCTTGTAGGGCCTCATGCCCGTGTGCTGGCTCGGAACAGCCGGGATGTTGCCGCCGGACATGAAGATGACGTCATTGCCGAGGGTGGCCATCTGGCGGCGCTGCCCGGAGCGGAAGCCCTCGCCCAATCCCACCAGCAGCAGCAGCGACCCGACTCCCCAGGCGATGCCGAACATGGTCAGGAAGGATCGCAGCTTATTCGACCAGATCGCCGCGAATACCTGCCCGAAGATGTCTCCCAGATTCGTCATCGCTCTTCTGAGAATACGCAAGGTCCGGGAAGGACGTTCCACGATACAGAAACAAACCTGTTGATCCGTCTCGAAACCCCGGCCGGCCGGGCTGGCGACTGGCGTGCGTCCGCGAAGCCGTCACGGCAACGATGGTCGAGTTCATGCCGATCCTTAGTCCGGACGAGCAGATCGACTCCTCCTGCAAACGTCGGATCCGGTCGACCGTCTATAATCTTGAGTAGTCTGCCCATCCGGGAATGGTATCTGCGCAGAAGCCGCAGGCGCTCGAGGAATTGCGCCGTCAGGCTTGTCTGCACCTCCCGGGAACACGCAAGAAAAAAGGTTTTGATAAGAGAATGATTCGTTTCCTGCAGAAAGACAGTCGCATCATCAAGGGCGTTTTCGTCGCGATCATCGCGGTCGCCTGTATCACCATGGTCATTACGCTTGTGCCAGGTATTTTCAGTGACTCCACCACAACAGGCAATGCATACGCAACGATCAAGAGCGGCGGCTATTTCGGCCGCGTCTTCGGTCCCTCGCATGACATCACGACTCCAGAAGTCCAGCAGGTAGCTCAGCGGTTGCTGCAGCAGCAGAAGCTGCCTGATTTTGCCCTGCCCTACATGATGCCGCGCGCCGCGCAGGCCCTCATCCAGCGCGAGATCCTGATGCAGGAAGCGACCCACATGGGGCTCAGGGTGACGGACAACGATCTGCGCTACGAACTGCAGAACGGGCCGTTTGCCGCCTACCTCTTCCCCAAGGGCAACTTCATCGGCGACGACGGTTACGCCAACTTTGTGCAGAGCGCCTTCAACATGTCGAAGGAAGATTTCGAGAAGCAGTTCAAGGATGAGATCGCGATCAACCGGCTGGAGACGCTGATCACGGGCGGCGTCTTTGTCTCTGACAAGGAAGTACGCGACTCCTACATGCAGCAGGGCACGAAGGTGAAGTTTCAGTATGCCGTTCTGAGCTCGGAGGATCTGCGCAAGCAGATCAACCCGACGGATGCCGAACTGCAGACCTACTTCAAGCAGAATGCTGCTAAATATGCGAACGCCATTCCGGAGATGCGCAAGATCTCCTATATCGCGTTCACGGCAGACCAGGTTCCGGGCGGCGCGCCACAGGTGAGCGACAATGCCGTGCAGCAGTATTACAACGCCCACGCAAAAGATTATTCCGTGCCCGAGCAGGTAAAGGTGCGGCACATCCTTATCAAGGTGCCGGCAGGCGCCGACGCCAAGGCAGACGGCGAGGCGCGTGCTAAGGCTGAAGACGTTCTGAAGCAACTGAAAGCCGGCGGCAATTTCGCGGCGCTTGCAAGCAAGTACTCCGATGACCCGGGCAGCAAGGCACAGGGTGGTGAACTGGGCTTCATCCAGCACGGCGTCACTGTGCCCGAGTTTGATAAGGCGGCTTTCTCGCTGAACCCGGGACAGACGTCGGATCTGGTTAAGACGCAGTTTGGCTACCACATCATCCAGACCGAAGAGAAGCAGACAGCCCATACCAAGCCACTCGCGGAAGTGAAGCCGCAGATTGTCGCAACGCTGACCAATGATATGAAGGCGCAGCAGGAGCAAACCTTCGCGAATACCCTTGCCAGCGAAGCCAAGAGCGGACTCGCAAAAGCTGCTGCCGCGCATCACCTTGAAGTGGTGACGACCGACTACCTGCCGCAGACTGGCACACTCCCGGGTCTCACGGATGGCTCCAAGCTTATGGCCCAGGCCTTCACGGCCAAGCCGAATGCCGCGCCGGCAACTGCGAGCACGGGTTCCGGCTACGCAGTCTTCCAGGTACTGGATGTAAAGGCCGCCCATGCGCCGACCTTTGACGAATACAAGTCCCACCTGGTCGAAGATTTCCGCGATCAGCAGCTGCCCCAGCTGCTGGCGCGCAAGACCAACGAACTGGCAACACAGGCACATGCGAGCAACAATCTTGAAGCAGCGGCGAAGGCTGCGGGCGCGACCGTCAAGACCAGCGACCTTGTGGGCCGCGATGCGCAGGTGCCGGACATCGGCGGCCTGGCGCAGTCAGCTCCCCAGATATTCGACCTGAGTGCGAACCAGATCAGCGGGCCGATCAACACAGGCCGCAGCGGCGTAGTGGTCAAGCTGCTGGACAAACAGCAGCCATCACCCGAGGATGTGGCAAAGAATCTCGACCAGACGCGCCAGGCACTGCTGGGTGAGCGCCGTGAAGAAGCATTCGCCGTCTTTGTTACTTCGTTGACCGACAAGTATCAGAAGGAAGGCCGTATCCGCATGAACAAGAAAGCGGAGACCGGCATGCAGCAGCGTCTTCCGGGCTAAGCAGCATTGAGAGCTTGGCTATGATGGAAGCAACAGAGCCCGCGCTTTCGGAATCTCTCCGAACGCGGGCTTTTAATTGCTCCCTGTGAACGAACCACAATTCTGCATGACGGATCACTGATGCCTTTTGAACGCTCCTCCGGAGTTCTACTGCACATCTCTTCCCTGCCTTCGTATGGCGGTATCGGCGACATGGGTCCCTCTGCATACCAGTTCGCTGACTTCCTCGAAGCCGCCAAACAGCGCTACTGGCAGGTGCTGCCGCTGAATCCGACCGGGTATGGCAATTCGCCCTACGGGGCCATCTCTGCATTCGCCGGCAATCACCTGCTGATCAGTCTCGAATATCTCTCCGACTGGGGATGGATTGCGGGAGAGCGCATCGCGGGTCTGCCGCAGGCAACAGCCGTCGTCGACTTCGATACCGTCGGCAAGACAAAACTGCCGCTGCTCTCCGAAGCAGCACGCAACTTTCTCGAGAAACGACCAGCGAAACAATGGGAGCGCTTCCTGGCCTTTTGCACCCGCAGTGCATACTGGCTTGAGGACTACGTCTTCTATGCAGTTCTGCGCCGCAAATACGACTACGCCTCGTGGCACAACTGGCCACCGGCTGTGGTGCATCGCGAGCCAGCTGTCATGGCCGCTCTCGCGGAAGAGTATGCACTGGAACTCGCTATCGAGCGCGTCATCCAGTTTGCCTTTGAAGAGCAGTGGCAGTCTCTACGCAATTACTGCACCAACCGCAAGATCGACTTCATCGGCGACATAGCGATCTTCGTCAGTTACGATAGCGCGGATGTCTGGACGCATCCTGAAATATTCGAGCTTGACGAGCACCTTCTGCCGCAGAAAGTGGCTGGCGTGCCCCCGGATTACTTCAGCGCGACCGGTCAGAAATGGGGCAACCCCCTCTACAAGTGGGAGGCGCTGGCGGCACGCGGCTTCGACTGGTGGATTGACCGCGTACGCCGTGCAACCGAGCTTTACGGCCCTATCCGCCTGGACCATTTCCGAGGCTTTGAAGCGTACTGGTCGATTCCCGCGGAAGACGAAAACGCAATCGACGGCGAGTGGGTGAAAGCGCCCGGTGCTGCATTGTTCTCAGCCCTGCGCGCGCAACTGGGTGACCTTCCGCTCATCGCAGAAGACCTCGGGGACATTACGGAGGAAGTCCACGCCCTGCGCGAAGAATTCGGCATGCCCGGCATGCGCATCCTGCAGTTCGGCTTCGGCGGGCGAGGCGCGCACATCTATCTGCCGCATGAGTACGTGAAGAACACGGTCGTCTATACGGGCACGCATGACAATGACACGACCCTTGGCTGGTGGCAGAATGGCGCCAGCGAGATCGAGATAGCAGCCGTCGGTGTGTACCTTGGTCACGACACAGATATCGTCTGGTCGCTCATTCGTCTGGCTGCTACATCGGTCGCGGACATCTGCCTGTTCCCTATGCAGGATCTGCTGGAATTAGGCTCGGAGGCCCGGATGAATATCCCAGCCGCTGCGAGCAATAACTGGGGCTGGCGCTGTCCGCATGGGGTGCTCAGCGCAGCACTTGCCCAAAAGCTTGCTGCGCTGACAGAGGTGACCGACCGCGACGGTATCAAACCGGAGAAGAAGAAACAGGTTTTCATCACCACGATGGCGTCGAATGATGCCGTTACCGGTTTTTCATCCTGAACGCAGCATAGTCGACGGTATGCGTATTCCGCGAGGCGCCACAATCCCGAATATAAATCCGGGATTGTGGCTTTGCAACGGATCGCAATTACTCAGCAGGGTCGGTAGTGAGCAGCACCACGGGAAACGTAGCAAACGTATCGCTGAGCGAAAGCTTCCCCGAGGCGTCGACACGAATGACCTCATCTGTAAATACATTACGGAGTTTTTTGTCCTTCAAACCAGGGATGGCTACCGCCGCGTCTCCCCATATAGCTCCCAGAGGCAGTTCTGCCTTGCCGCCAGCAAGGGAGTAACTGAAGCGAGGAAGTAGCGCGACGACAGTCCGGTCTTCATAGCTGCGACTGAAGCCGATCAGGTTTTCTGTCCTGTCACCCTCGAGACGGAGCGCGGTGTACGAGCCATGCCGAAAGACATCATGTTGCTTCCGGCGTACTTCGAGAGCGCGATGCATGGTCCATACCTTGATGCGCCCGTCGTGGATGTTTGCCCTGATTTCGCTCACGACCGCGCTCGCTGGCTTAGACTTCATCTCTTCAAGTGAGCTTCGCCGCAGGTCGTAGTCAACCGGTCGCCGATTGTCGGGATCCACCAGGCTCAGGTCCCACATATCCGTGCCCTGGTAGAAATCCGGCACGCCGGGCGCGGCTATCTTCAGCACTAGTTGCGCAAGCGAGTTGACAGCGCCGAATAGGCGAAGCTGCGGAAGAAGCTTCGACAAAGATGCGACGAATGGAGACGGCTTTCCTGCTGCGGCCGGCTTGAGGATATCGCCGATGAATGCGTGGACAGCATCCACATAGTCCTGGTCAGGATTCAACCAGCTCAGGTTCACCTTTGCTTCACTGAGCGCCTTGGTCGAGTACTCCTTCAAACGCTTTTCGAAGTCAGCGAGACTCTTCGACGAATCCTCCCACGGCCACGCACCAACGATCGTCTGGTACAGCAGGTACTCTTCGTTGGCGTCGGGAGCGATACGACCGTCTTCCAGTTTCCGCTTGTGGGCGCCGTTCATCTGCTGCCATTCAGTGACGGCCTTTGACCACTCCTCAGGCATTTCGGAGAGTACGTTCAGCCGGTTGCGCACATCCTCACTACGCTTGGTGTCATGGGTCGACGTGGTCAGCATCGTGTCCGGCGAACTCTTCAGCCGTTCCTGGTTGCTCTTATGGAGCAGGTCGAGCGAGATACCAAAAGATTCCGCTGAGCCACCTACTTCGTTGGCCGAAACGAACCGGTTGTAGACATAGAAAGTTGTGTCCTCCACTCCCTTCGCCATCACTGGTCCGGTCAACTGCTGAAACTTCAGTGCGAAGCGCAGAGCCGCTTCATCAAGCTGCGGACCCGGACTGCCGCCATCGTTGCTCGATGTGCGCTGCTTCAGGAAGAGCTTGTCGCGCAGGAAATCAAATGCGGATGCATCGATATCCGGGTTGCGCCGCTTTGCAATGCGGATGGCGGTCTCGATGAAGTTGCGGTCGCGCGAGGTGTACTCGCCGTTCTCATCGATATATGTCCGGTATACAGGAAAGCATGCAATGGTCTGACGGATCACGTCTTCCAGAATCGCGTCGGTAAAGTCCCGGGCATGCCGATCGGTAGAGGCGATCTTGCTCAGGATGTTGGTGAGGACATGCACTTCACTGGCGAGCGAGTTCTGCATCACCTGGAGCTTTGAACGGTAGACCACGTTCGAGGCATTCTGGGAGCGACCAGCCTTACGCGCAATGCCTGAATAGATGTCGTTGAACTTCTGCTCATTGGCGTGCTGAATAAAAATACTGTTGCCGAAGTAGACAAAATCGTAGCCCGAAGTACCGTGCACTGCCCACTTGGTTGGCATGTATTCGCCAGGTTCGAGGATCTTTTCAACCGTCACGTAAAGCGGACCGCGCGTCTTCTCCCAGTCGTAGCCCTCAAGGCCGTCAATCACCTCACGCTCAATGCCGAACGAGTCGGTCTCGCCGCACACCAGCGGCCCTTCACACTGGCTGGCAATGTAAAGCCGCTGCAGATCGATCAGGTACTGCTCCGGGTTATACAAACCGTCACAGTGATCGATACGTAAACCAGTCACGCTGTGGTCGGCAAGCAGCTTGCGGATGAGGCAATGAGTAGCTTCAAAGACTTTGCCGTTTTCCATCCGCAGTCCCACGAGATCATTCACATCGAAGAAGCGGCGATAATTGATTTCCTCACCGGAGGTACGCCATAGCGCGAGCCGGTAGGGCTGCGCCTCCAGCAGCTCATGCAACTGATCGAAGCTTGCCATATCGCCTTCGGTCCCGTTGATCCTTTCGAGCGCCTGATCGATAAAGGGCTTCACAGCGGCGGAGCCAAGCAGTGTATGCAGCTGGGGCAGCAGGTCCTGCAGCTGCTCGGCACGCTGCGCGCGAAGCGAGGGATCCGTGGTCTCGTGCGGCGGGATATGCGAGAGACTCCGCAGCAGTTCGTACAGATCCTCCGGCATCGGGTCTGCTGCTTCGCGTACCGGAATACTGCCCAGTGCGCCGCGATAAAACAGTATCGGAATCGTCCGCGGTGCGATGGGCATGCGATGGTCAAAGACCTGCACGAACGGCTTGCCGTTATCGATCACTACCTGGATGTGCCTGGCTTCGAGCTCATCGCCATACTGGCCGCCAAGTATTGGCAGCAGCAGCTTATTCTTCAACTCGGGCTTGAGCGGATCCCAGTCGATATCGAAGAAGTCGTTGTAGTCCGAGGCGTGTCCGTTCTCGAGCACATCCTGCCACCACTTCGTATCATTGCCGACACCCATATGGTTCGGCACTATGTCCAGCAGCAGGCCCATGCCGGCCGCTTTCAATGCAGCCGAAAAAGGTGCGAAGCCCTCCTCGCCGCCGAGTTCAGGATTCAGCTTGTCCTGCCGGGTCACGTCGTAGCCGTGCATACTGCCGGGCCGCGCTTCAAAAATTGGCGAGGAGTAGAAATCGCCAATCCCCAGTTCCTTCAGATATGGGACGATCTTCTGCGCATCCTCAAAGGTGAAGTCTTTATGCATCTGCACGCGGTAGGTGGAGAGAGGGATACGGACATCGGCATCCAGAATTTTGCTGACACAATCGTTCATGATTTCCTGAATTTCCAGTATTTAGGCAGCTGTACAGCTGTCAAGGTCTGCTGGCAGTGGGCCAGTCGGCTGATGCCGGGACGGCGATTGTGGCGCGGGCGGCAACGGTGCTGCCCGCGCTTCCGGGTTGGTTACGAATTGCTTTAGCTGTGACGCGCCCTGAGGCGGGGCGGTTGGCTATGCCCGGGACAACCGGCAGTCGCTTTACGGAATGCGTTCTACGCTGGACAATGGAAGCAGACCTAAACCCTGGAGTGAGAACCACGATGCCACTATCCGGCGAAGCAATTCGAATGATGAATTATGTTGACGATGTGTCCACCACGATGCGGCGGCTGCTCGCCACGGCGCCCCTTCTCACGGCAGAAGAGCGCAAGCGAGTGAGCGAATACCTCAAGGTCAGCACGCCCAATGCGAATGAAGTACTGGTCATCCTTGAAAAACAGGCACCGCTCGAACTGAAGTAGGCATTATTTCACTGCGGATCAAACGCGTCGCTGTCATCGGCGCCGGACCCCTCGGCCGGCGCCTCGCAGCCCTCTGCTGCCAGGCCGGATATATCACGACACTCGAAGATGTGTTGCCATCAAACCTGCGCGTGGCTCGTGACGAGGTCGAGGTGAGTGCTCCGGCTGGTTCCCTGCTCTTCGCATCCACGGTCGCGGAAGCAGTAAGGGATGCTGACCTGGTGCTCGATTCCTTACCGGACGAACTGGAATCGAAGCTCGAGATTTTTTCCATGGTCGACCGCATGGCCCCTCCGCACACCATCCTTATGACCCCGACTTCAAGCCACAGCATTGCCGACCTGGCGTCGTGTACCTATCGCAGCGAGCGCTGCTTTTCCTTTGAAGTGCCCGAGGGCTTTATTGCCGGCGCGGCGGCGGTAGGAACTCTGCGACTCGTCCAGACGTTTGAAACTCTGCCCGAAGTGCGCGAACAAGTGCTGGCATTCTGGGCGACCACTGGATGGCCCGCAGCCGTTCATACTGACCCTGCCCACACGCCGTCACCCACTATTCGCTGACTGTAAAGGAAAAAGCCCGCTGATCTGCCTGTGATCAGCGGGCTTTGCTGTGTATACGAAAAGCTTAGTAGGGGCCGCCGTAGTAGCCCGGTGGTCCGTAGAACACCCGGCGCGGCTGCAGCACGACCGGCCGCTGGTTTGGCATGGTCGCTGCCAGGCGCGTCGCTTCCTGGTATGAGACAGGCTGCACCGTCAACGGCGTACTCAGGTGAAAGGTGATGACCGTTTCGGCAGGGATGAAAGTCCTCGGGGGTGGTGTCAGTGACGATACGGCTGCTCCTGTTCCGCCGCCGGCTACGGCACCGATAGCAGCACCCGAACCACCGCCCACCGCAGCTCCCAGGATTGCTCCAAAAGCCGCGCCGCCGATCGTATTAGCTGCACTGTAGCCGCCCTTGCCCGGCGTGACTGTCGAGAAAATGTCGGACGCCAACGGGTAGGAATGACCGTCCAGGTCGAGCTGCGTCAATGCCAGCTGGATGTAGCCGCCACCAGCGAAGGCTCCGGGCTTCTTGACTGCGACTACCTTACCTTCAAGCGTCGCCCCGACCGGCAGGGCCAGTACACCATCCTGGAAGACGTCGCGCGAGACATTCACAACAAACATGTCACCATCTTTCGTCCGCCGTGCGTCGATCGGGTTCTGCAGGCGTACCGTGACCAGCGCGCCGGCCGGGATTGTAACCGGCCCTTTCGGCTGCACGTACTGCGGCCGTGGTGCTGGTGCCGGCTGGTAGCCCTGGTACTGCGGACGGATCGGAGCCTGGCCATTCGGATACTGCGCGCCGCCAGGATACTGCCCTGCACCGGCATAGCCCGGGTAACCGGGGTACTGGTTCGGCGGCGCTCCATACGACGTGCCCGGCTGCGGAGCGGGCGCCTGGCCGGAGGGAGCAGCCTGTCCGCCTTGCGAGTTCTGATCGTCCGCAGACCGCGGCGGGATTTGACCATTGACAGCGTCGGGCGGCGGCCCAGCTGGTCCCCAGCCATTATTCGTATTGTTCGAGCCGGGCGCTCCACCCTGCTGCGCAGGAGCAGTCTGCCCGTCCTGGGCCTGAGCCTCCTGGTTGGGCGCCAGTGCGGCCTCGGAGGGTGCGGGTGGTGGGACATCCCCAACCGCAAGATCGTTCTGTACAGACTTGACGCCGGCTACCCCACTGGCCGCGTTCTCTGCCAGTTGGCGCGTGACTTCATCGGTCACCGATCCAGTCAACGTGACCACACCATTGTTTGTCGTTGCGGTAATCTTCTGGCCGGAGATGCCCGGAGCCGCTAACTGCTTCTGTACGTCATTCTGGATCTGAGAGTCCGTCCGGTTTGCCTGCGATGCAGCAGGCGCATTTGCCTCCTGGCCCATCGCAAAGGAGGCCGGGCCCGAGCCCAGCATCAGCGTTCCACAACCAAGCGCCATCGCCACCAGCGTTCTGCGGGAGAGCGACCAATCTTTCATTCCAGTGTTTCCTGTCTTCATCGTGTCCACCTCGTCTACTGCCACAGCGCCCTGCCTCTTTTTTGGACTTCAGGTCAGGGCTTACGCTGCTTAATTAGACACAAACCGACACGTTAAGTTGCGTTACTCAGTGTCACTTCCGTGGGATGCAAGCTCCGGTTCCCGGAACGGCAACCACTACCGGGGTGATGGCAAAGTTCGATCATGAAATGCCTGCTTCCGCGCGTCACGTCGCTTCTGTGCGCCAGTCATTCTTCAAAGCCGCTTCGATTGCCTCTGAAAGCTGCCTGAGGCCCGACTTTACGTCGTCGGTCGGTGCAGTGGTCCGCTCAAAGCTGTGATGTGGATTCTCTCGAAGGCCGCGTAGCAAAATGGAAGGATGACCGGAACACGCATCGACAAGTGGCTGTGGGCAGCACGATTTTTCAAGACACGCGAACAGGCTTCAAAGGCCTGCGACCTGAACCGCATCACGTCGAACAAACAGAGCGCCAAGCCATCGCGCGAAGTGCGCGTGGGCGACCTGCTGCAGATCAGGAACGAGGGCGGCGAATACCAGGTAGAAGTGCTGGTCCTGAGCGAACAGCGCGGACCGGCGGCAGTGGCGCAGACGCTCTATCGCGAAACCGAGGAGAGTAAGGAAGCGCGTAAGAAGGCTGCTGAAGAACGCAAGCTGCTGGGGGACGATTTTGGTGCGCCCGCGGGACGGCCGTCGAAGCGCGACCGGAGGCACATCCATAGCTTTACCGGGAAATACTAGTTTCAAGGAATGGCATTAGCCGAAGCATTTGTCATTCTGGGCATAGCCGAAGGACCCGCGTTCTGCCGTGATTGGCACTGCATTGCAGATCCCTCGACTTGGCTGCGCTACGGTAAGGATGACAGATTTACTTATTCTTGCGGTATCTCTCGATCAGGTTGTTAGTCGATGGATCATGGGCGAGTTTCGGTTCGTCCTTGCTTTCGAGTTCACCGATGATCTTCTGGGCCAGCACTTTGCCGAGTTCGACGCCCCACTGGTCGAACGAATCGATGCTCCAGATGGTGCCCTGGGTAAAGACAGTGTGCTCGTAAAGCGCGATCAGTTTGCCGAGCACTTCCGGCGTGAGCTTGTCGGCCAGGATCACGTTCGACGGACGATTGCCTTCGAAGACACGGTGTGGGACGAGCCAGTCGGGCGTGCCCTCGGCCTTCACCTGTTCAGCAGTCTTGCCGAACGCGAGTGCTTCGGCCTGCGCGAAGACATTTGCCATCAACATGTCGTGATGTGCGCCGAGCGGGTTGAGTGTCTTAAAGAAGCCGATAAAATCGCACGGGATAAGGCGTGTGCCCTGGTGGATGAGCTGGTAGAAGGAATGCTGTCCGTTCGTGCCCGGCTCCCCCCAGTAGATGGGCCCGGTCTCGGTCGCGACATGCGTGCCATCGAGCGTAACGTGCTTGCCATTGCTCTCCATCGTAAGCTGCTGCAGGTACGCCGGGAAACGCTTCAGATACTGCTCATAGGGCAGGATGGCGACGGTCTGAGCGTCGAAGAAATCGGTGTACCAGACGGTGAGCAGGCCAAGCAGGACCGGCAGGTTCTTTTCAAATGGCGTGGTGCGGAAATGTGTGTCCATCTGGTGGAAGCCGTTGAGCAGGGCGCGGAAATTGTCAGGACCGATCGCGATCATGGTCGAAAGACCGATAGCCGAATCCATGGAGTAGCGACCGCCGACCCAATCCCAGAACCCGAACATATTGGCCGTGTCGATGCCGAACTTGGCGACCTCTTTGGCATTGGTCGAGATAGCAACGAAGTGTTTGGCAACGGCCTTTTCATCGCCGCCAAGTGCCTTGAGCGCCCAGTCGCGTGCCGAGTGCGCGTTGGTCATGGTCTCGAGAGTGGTGAAGGTTTTCGAAGCGACGAGGAAGAGGGTTTCGTCAGCCTGCAGGTCCTGCACAGCTTCGACGAAATCAGTGCCGTCGACATTCGAGACGAAGCGAAATGTGAGGTCGCGCTGGCTATAGTGCTTGAGTGCTTCATACGCCATGACGGGGCCCAGATCGGAGCCACCGATACCAATGTTGACGACGTTCCTGATCTTCTTGCCGGTGTGGCCTTTCCACTCACCACTACGGATCTTGTCTGCGAAGCCCGTCATCTGATCGAGGACTTCATGGACGGCTGGCACGACATCTTCGCCATCGACAACAATCTTCTCGCCCTTTGGCGCGCGCAGAGCGACGTGGAGTACGGCGCGGTTCTCGGTGATGTTGATCTTCTCGCCGGTGAACATTGCTTCGATACGGGCCTTGAGGCCGGATTCGTCGGCAAGTTGAAAGAGGAGCTTGAGCGTCTCATCGGTGACGCGGTTTTTGGAGTAGTCGAGGAAGATGCCGCCGAACTCAGCCGTGAGCCGCTCGCCGCGGCCGGGGTCTTTCGCAAACAGGTTTTTTAACGTTGTGCTCTTGACCTTGTCGTGATGGGCGATGAGTGCCTTCCAGGCGGAACGCTCGGCCAGGGGCGTGATTTTCGGAATCGCTGGGGAGGGTGCTGAGGTCGTCATGTACGTGCTCCTTCTTTCTCTCTGATGCTGCATGGTTTCGATCGATCCTGCAAATCAAGCGTAGTCTCTGCCATCAGCGGAACCGGGTTGTCCGCGCAGGCAAATTAGAAGTTTAGGCAGTCACAGGTTTTTCATGGCTTATTCTCGGCTTTTTAGCAGGGCTGTTATCCCTTGTTCTTGACCGCTGCATCATTCTGAATCCGTGCTTATGTCGAATGGCCCTGGTCTGCAGCGCAAGCTTGCGTCTCTCGGTAGTTCCTTTGGCGCCACAGTCCAGTCGTTTCGTGGAGGCCTGTCCCGCCATTACTTTCCAACAGGCCGCCAGGCGCAGCCTGCGTACCCTCCGGCACAACCGCTGTGGAGCCGGCCGGAGATTGGTCCATACCGCCTGCGGCTGGCGCTGACCGAGCAGGACCGGCTGCGTGCTTGCCGGTTACGCTTTGAGGTCTTCAATCTCGAACTGGGCGAAGGATTGGCAGCCTCGTACGCGACGGGCCTTGACCAGGACAGGTTCGACATGGTGTGCGATCACCTGCTGATCGAAGATATGCGAGACGGCGCGATCGTCGGCACCTATCGCATGCAATCCGGCACCATGGCAAAACGTCACTTTGGCTATTACAGTGCGCGCGAGTTCGACTTTGCGCCCTTCTCGCACGTGCGGCCGATGGTGCTCGAACTGGGTCGAGCGTCAATCGCCAGCCAGCATCGCAGTAGTGAAGTGCTGACGCTGCTCTGGCGCGGGATCACGCAATATGCGCAGAATAACGGCTTGCGGTACCTGCTTGGATGCTCTTCGCTGAACACATCTGACCCCGACACAGGCTGGGCGATTTATCAGCAACTGACACCATTCCTCGCCCGCGCAGACTTTCAGACCAGGCCTACCAGGCCATTCCGCCTGGCGCCCCCATCCAGCAACGAACTGCCGCCAGCGAGAATTCCGAAGCTGCTGAAAACATATCTTGCCGTCGGCTCACGCATCTGTGGTCCACCTGCACTTGATCGGGAATTTGGAACGATCGATTTCCTGACGCTGATCGATCTCGATGAAATGACCCCGGCTGCAAAGAGCCGCTATTGTCACACGCCGCCCCAATGAGGCGGTTGCCATGCAGGCAGAAGCGCTGTTCGCAGATGCATGCTCATCATGTGCATGCGAGCCTGAGGATGGACGATGAATCATAGCCGTCTCCGCGGATCCTCAAAGTCAGTTGTCCTGCTGCTTTCGCTGCTTGAGTGCCAGGTACGCTTCGTCGTCCGACGCGCTTGGGTGCGGATGACCGCGCGCGGCGCGTTGACGACCAGGGACCGCGCAGTCTGGCTGCACCAGTCGTGCCGCCGCATCCAGCGGAGACTGGGGATTGCGCTGGACACCAACCACGCGCTGCCCGCACGTGGTCTGATCGTGTCGAACCACCTGAGCCATCTTGACATCCTGTTGTACGGCGCACTTGGCCCAGTCATTTTCGTGTCTAAAAAAGATGTACAGAAGTGGCCGCTGTTTGGCCGTCTCGCGATCAATTGCGGCACGATTTTTGTCGACCGCGATCGGCGCACGGAAGCACTCGATGTGTCGCAACAGATCGAAGAATTGCTGCACGGCGATATACCCGTGGTGTTGTTCCCTGAAGGCACGAGCAGCGACGGCTCGCGGGTCCTGCCATTCCGGCCGCCGCTCTTTGCCTCGGCAGTCCGCGCTTCTGCGCCTGTCATTGCGGCCGCCATCGGTTATGCCGGAGAAGGGGTGCATGAGTCTGACCTGACGTACTGGGGTGACAAGGTCTTCGCTCCGCACCTGTTTCGCACATTGAGCGTGAAGAGGCTGGTGATCAACATTCAGTTCGCTGCTCAGGGACAGACCTTTACTGATCGCAAGCAGGCTGCCCGTACGATGCATGAAAGCGTTGTTCAACTGCGATGCCGCCAGCAAGGAATCACTCCCCGGGATCCTGCCAGGAGCGGCCAGGTTGTAGGTGACCGGATTCAGAGCGGGCAGATTGGAAGCGGGCAGGTCGGGAGCGGCCAGGCTACCTGTCCGGAAGGGTTCCCGTTCGCCTGAAGTCGAATTACCTTGAAAGCATTCTCAGATCGACGCCTGCCATTTCAATGGTGGCGCAGCTGGCGTCGAGTACTTCACCGTCAGCCTGAACAGCCAGCGGCACTTCATACACAAAGCCGGCAATGGGCTTGCAGACGACGCGCTGAACGTCTTCATAACGGCCGGGAGCACTCGCCCGCTGCTTGCGATCACGTGCGCCGGCAGCGAGGAAAAGCCCCTCATACGCCGCGCGACCAAGCTTCCAGCGCGAACCCGGCTGATCTCCCTCGGTCTCGACTGTCGCGAGGCGCAGGAAGGGCAGGTCGAAGCCACCGCCGGGGCGCCACATATTCAATTCAGCTACACGGACTGCAATAGCTTCGCAGACACGGCGCTCGATCACTTCGCCCGAGGTCATTGTTATTTCGAGGTCGAACGGCTCCAGCGGGTGATTGAACAGGAGTTCAATGCCGGCGAGAAAATAGGCTGAACGGCCGCTGGCATTTTTCCTGTTGCGGACAGCCGCGGACATCATCGCGGCGTGTACGCCCATGCCAGCCGTCATGGCAAAAAACCAGCTTTGCTGCGCCCCGTTGCTGCAGTAGCTGAGACGGCCAAGAGGGATGGTGCGCGGTTGCGCGGCGAGGAGCCAGTGGGCGGCCGCGACAGGATGGTTGGGGATCCTGAGATTCTGCGCAAGGACGTTGCCGGTGCCAAACGGAATGATGCCGAGGGGGACGGATGAGCCGGCCATGCCCTGGAGGACGTCGAAAACAGTGCCGTCTCCCCCGCAGACAACGACCAGCCCCGTGCCCATGCCAATCGCCGATTTTGCCTGCTCGCCTGCGCCGCGGTTGACTGTCGTCTCCTGCACCTCAACCTGCGCCCCGGATTGTTTGAGGGTATTGAGTATCTGAGGAAGGTCGCGCCTGTTCTTCTTTTCGAACAGAGGGTTGACCAGGAGAAGAATTTTGCGCATCGGTCTATCGTATGTCATTCATCTGAGAAAGGGACGCGAGGGTTCGTGCCAGCCACGCCTTCGCCATGCGCGGAAAAGGTATGGACCCAGGTAGCGGGCGCATGGCTGAGCTAAGAATCTTTGCAGGCTCAGCACCCCATGCGACCGCCGGAAGCATAATCGGCGGAGGCGTGTCTGCCTGCGTGGCAAATGCTCGTAAAATGGTGGGCATGACAACTGCGACGCGTTCTGCTTCCCGCCTGGGGTTGAGTGAAATATCACCCAGGATCATGCAGTCTGAAATCCGCTCGATGACCGTTGAATGCGACCGCATGGGCGGCGTGAACCTGGCGCAGGGCGTGTGCGATACGCCGCTGCCGCCGTCAGTGGAAGAAGCGGCGATCCGCGCGATTGAAGACGGCCACAATATCTACACTCGGCTGGACGGCATTGCGCTGTTGCGCGAGGCGATCGCGACCAAGCTGGCCCACTACAACGGGCTGACAGTCGATCCGCATAGCGAAGTGCTGGTGACCTCCGGCGCGACGGGTGCGCTTTATGCGACGCTGCTGGCGCTGCTGAATCCAGGTGACGGCGTGGTGATGTTCGAGCCGTTCTATGGCTACCATCTGAATACTCTGCTGTCCATGCGGCTCGAGCCGGTATTGATCCCGATGGCGAAGGGTACGTGGGCGATCGACTTCGATTTAGTGCGTGCGTCGATCACGCCGAAGACGCGGGCGATCATCATCAATACGCCTTCGAATCCGTGCGGTAAAGTCTTTACGCGGGCTGAGCTTAACACGCTGGCGACCATCGTGGCTGAGCATGATCTGTTTGTCATCACGGATGAGATTTACGAATATTTTCTGTTCGATGGTACTGAGCACATCAGCCCGGCGACGATACCCGGCATGAAAGAGCGGACCATCAGTATCTCCGGCTTTTCGAAGACCTTCAGTATCACCGGCTGGCGGGCAGGTTATCTATCGGCAAGCAAGGATTGGCTGCCGTCCATTGCTTACTTTCATGACCTGACCTACGTCTGTGCGCCTTCGCCGGCACAGTATGGCGCGGCTGCCGGGCTTTCGCAGCTGGGCGATGATTTCTACGAAACGCTGTCGACCGAATATGGCAAAAAGCGTGACCAGCTCTGCTCCGCGCTGACTGATGCCGGGATGATTCCGTCTGTGCCGCCGGGCGCGTATTACGTGCTGGCGGATGCGACGGCGATTGCCGGCGCAGATGCGAAACAAAAGGCACGGACGCTGTTGATTGAGACTGGCATTGCTTCGGTAGCCGGGTCAGCGTTTTTTGGACTGGATGCGGACGGAAAGAATCGCGGTGAGAATCTGCTGCGGTTCTGTTTTGCGAAGAAACAGCTTGACCTGGATCGGGCGTGTGAGGCGCTCCAGGGTCGGAAGTAGCTCCCAGGTCTCAAATGCGAGACCTGGGGCACCCGCTATGTTTGTACTTGCCTAGTGGTATGCATGTCATCTCGACCTAAGTACTGCGCCGCATTGTCATCTCGACCTGGGCACAGCGGAGTAGAGAGACCTGCATTTGTGGCTGGGCTGGAGAGAAGCAGATCCTTCGACATCGCTCAGGGTGACACATCAGGGCAAGGGCAGGATGATAAATCAAGGTTAATCAATCAGTAACAGCTACACTCTTCCTGGCCGCAGTAAGAACAGCAACTGCAGTTGCCAATTGTGGAGCGCTGCGAGGGAGAAGCGGAGCAACGCGACCTAAACGCGGAGCGTGTCTGCCCGTGCGGCGAGCACCCGCCTGCGATCGAGGGGATGACCAGCACTTCATCGCCGTCTTTGAAGGCGTACTTGTCATTGCCGAGAAAGCGGATGTCTTCATCGTTCACATAGAAATTGATGAACTGGCGAAGCTTGCCATCACCGTCGCGCAGATGTTGCTTGAGCGCCGGGAAGTGCGTTTCTATATCAGTGACGAGCGCGGGAAGGTTGGCTGCTTCTGAGTTGATCTGCTTCTCGCCGTTGGTGTGCTTCTGAAATGCATTTGGCAACAAGACTTTAACGGACATCGATGCTTCCTCCCTGGCCTACAAGCTGTGCTAAGTCGTCAACAGTGGCTTCGTGCGCGGTCACATAGGCCTCAAAATCAGCCATGCGCGGACGGATGGCATCTTCGACTGCGTACTGGCCGGCCAGCGCGTCGGTGGTCTTAAGACCATTGCCGGTGATGCAGGTGACGGTGAGTTCGTCCGGCCGGATGCGGCCATGCGCATAGAGGCGAGCTGTAACAGCGGTTGTTACGCCACCCGCTGTCTCAGTGAAGATGCCTTCGGTCTCGGCCAGTTCTTGGATGCCGGCGACCAGTTCGACGTCGGACACATCCTCTGCCCAGCCGCCGCTGTCGCGGATCGCGCGCGAAGCATACGGACCGTCGGCGGGATTGCCGATAGCGAGCGAACGGGCGATGGTGTTTGGCTTCTGCGGTGTCAGAACATCGGTGTTGTTCTTGACGGCCTGGGCGATCGGGGAGCAGCCGGTAGCCTGCGCGCCGAAGAAGCGGACGTCCTTCTTTTCGACCAGACGCAGCGCGATCAGCTCATTGAAAGCCTTGCGGATCTTGGTGATGAGCGAGCCGCCCGCCATGGGCACGACTACGTTGTCGGGCAGCTTCCAGCCGAGTTGTTCAGCAATCTCATAGCCAACGGTCTTCGAGCCTTCGGCGTAGTAAGGCCGCAGGTTTACGTTGACGAAGCCCCAGTGGTAGCGCTCGGCGATCTGTGAGGACAGCCGGTTGACGTGGTCATAGTTGCCATCGATGCGGACCAGTTTCGCGCCGTAGACCTGCGTGTTGAGGATCTTGGCGGCCTCGAGATCAGACGGCACCAGGATGTAGGTTTTGAGACCAAGTCGCGCAGCCTGCGCGGCGACTGCGTTCGCCAGGTTGCCGGTGGATGAGCACCCGACTGTATCGAAGCCGAAGCTGACGGCATTGGCAAGCGCGACCGAGACGACGCGGTCTTTGAAGCTGAGCGTCGGCAGGCAAACAGCATCGTTCTTAACGAAGAGATTGTTAGCACCGATGCGCTTTCCCAGGCGTGGCGAGGAAAGCAGGGGCGTCATGCCGGTGGGAGTGGTAGCGACGTAATCAGCGGCGACGGGCAGGAGCGCTTTGTAGCGCCACATGTTCTGGGGTCCACGGGCTATCGCCTCACGGGTAAAGGTGTCTTTGATTTCAGCGGCTTCAAGGTCATAGGTGACCTCGAGCGGAGAGAAACAATCGTCACACATGGACAGCGGGCGATTTTCAAATCGCTTCCCGCAGTCTCTACAACGCAACCAGTAATTTGCCATCAGCAAACCTCTTCCCTCGTCGATTCTCATCGAGAGAGGCGGATGCACGGGCGCGTGACTGACATCAACTACAAACGACAGATTGTAGGAATGCGCAGAATGGAACGTAGGACGAATCCAGGTCCATAATGGCAAACCTGAATCTCATGTTCCCCGTTAAGGAGAGAGTTGACACCGGACGCTTGGATTGCCCAAACCGGTTGTCGTGGCGTCACAGGGCCCGTCCCTCAGCCACTCTGCATGAAATTCAGTTCCGCTCGATCAGGAGCAAACTTGAATGATTAAGAATTAGCATAGTCGCGTATGTGACGCAAGTCCCCGGGTATGGATTTGCCGCTTTCTAGGGACAAGTACCGCAAATGCAGCAGTCACTGCTCCTGCACTCTTCGAGTTATTCATCGAGGCGCAGCGAAAGACATTTCGCCGAACCGCCGGCTTTGAGAAACTCTGTTGTCGATGTCTCGATGACCGCAAAATCCCGCTCGGCCAGCCATTGTTTCGATGCATCGGACATCTTGTGCAGGATGACTGTGCGACCTAAGTTGATGGCGTTGCACGCGAAGTGCAATGCATCTTCTTCCGGTACGGCCAGTCGTAGATCAGGAGGCACGCGATGCTCGATGGCTGCGTTGCTCGCGGCATCGAAGGCATCCGGATAGTACAGCAGGTAGCCGTCGGTGAGCGGGCAAAAACATGTGTCGAGATGATAGAAGCGGGTCTGTAAAAGGGTCAGCGGCTGTACCTCGACATCAAGCAGACGTTCGAAGTAAGGCAGGGCATGGATACTGGACCGGACGCCATGACCGAACCACAGCAGATCGAGTCTGCGATCAAACAGTGCATCGCCCGCACCCTCAAAAGAAACTTCGCGCGGCAGCGTATGCACCTCGAATTGATGGCCTGCCAGCGCGGCGTGGAAATGTTCTTCCTCGCCCTGCCGCTCGGGATGCAGGAAGCTGCTGAGGATTGCTGTTTTACCGCGAACGAGCGCCGCATTCGCAGTGAAGACGAGGTCCGGCAGACCGGGCTGCGGGATGACAAAGGCAACATCAGCGTGACCTTTTATGATGCCAAGGAGTTGGTTCCACTGGCGTGCCGCAAGCCCGTCAGAGGTGTCATCAATGTGGCCCTCCATCCAGGGATTAATGACATAGTGGACGCCGAAATAATCGGGTGGGCACATCAGCAAGAGTGGCTTCTGCATCGTGTCCTTTGTGATCACTGCTTCAAGCAGGGATTTACTTATTCTGCATGAGGGATCGAATGCAGGATACAGCCTGGTGCAACTGTGCAATGTCGACCCGCTCGCGATCACTGTGGGCGGACGTCATATCGCCGGGACCAAAGACGACTATTTCGCTGCAGACTTCGGCGAAGATGCTGGCTTCCGAGCCGAAGGGGATGGCAATGGCCGGGTTACCGGTGAGTGTCTCGATCGTGCGAACCAGCGGTGACGACTCCGCTGTTTCGAAGCCCTGCTGCTGCCGCTCAACGATGAACGCATAGCCGATGCGCGGCCTGGCAAGCCGCTGCTCCTTGATAGCCGCTTCGATAGCAGCCGGGACCTGGGAAGCAGCAGGGCCTGGGATGGGACGCCACTCGACCTGAAAGGAACACGTACCGGGGATGATGTTCTTCGCAGTGCCGCCTTGAATCGTGCCGACATTGAGCGTGGTGAAAGGTGGTTGGAAGAACGGGTTGGTGCCTGTTGTGAGATCAGCCGAAAGTTTTTCGAGCGATACCAGTAGATGAGCCGCGGCGTTGATGGCGGATACACCGCGGTCTGGATGCGCACTGTGTGCTTCGTGCCCGGTGATGGTGATGCGGCCTAGGCAATAACCCTTACCGGCGCGCGCCGGATGCAGCGATGTTGGTTCACCGATCATGAGTTTGTTCGGATGCAGCAGGTTGGCGGCGAGCAGATGTTTCGCGCCTGTACAGCCAACCTCTTCGTCTGCCGTGAGGACGACGCGAACGTTGGCGCACTGCTGCGTCTCCGGGCTTTCAGCGGATGCCAGCAGGCATGCCAGAAAGCCTTTCACGTCGCATGCACCACAACCGTGGATGCATCCAGAGTGCTTGGTCGGGTTGAGCGCGCCCGTCCATGCTAGTGCGTACGGGACGGTGTCTGTGTGACAGAAGAAGGCTGTGTCAACTTCAGGATCGCTCGCGGATCGGCCTGCAGGCGCTGCGATCAGATTGATCTTCTCTATGTTGTTAGAGTCCTGGTAGGAATGGCGCACAGTCTGCCAGCCGGCTGCATGCAGGGTTCTCTCGGCGTACTCAATGACTGCGCGATTGCTGATGGCCGATGGGGACGGAATGCGGATGAGGTTCTCAAGATGCTCGACTACGCGGGACATGGTTACTGCTTTCCTGCATCTTGCCAGACGCGTTGATGCAATTCCTGGTACCGAGCAAGGATGTTGGCCTGCTGCCTGTGACTGCCATTCTCAAGGATGAGCTTCCCCTGGACAGCGACGTCGCGGATAGCCGTTCGTTCGAGCGAGAAAACGAGAAGAGGCAGAAGGTCGCCGGGCGCGTGGCCGGCAATGGAGGGGTCTTTGAGATCTACGGTGAAGAAGTCTGCGCAGGTGCCGGGCTCGAGACTGCCGGTATTTACCTTGAGTGCATTCGCGCCGTTCACGGTTGCGCAGTTGAAGAGTCGCTCTGCCAGGCTTATTCGATCGATCTGATCGAGAATGACGCGCTGCTGTTGGGCGAGCCGCAGATGATAGTCGAGCTGCCGGGCATCTTCGAGCGGAGCAATCTGGGCCTGGCTGTCGGAGCCAAAGGCGATCGGGACGCCTGCGCGGATGGCGAGGTCAGCGGCGAGAATGCCGTCGCCAAGATTGCGTTCAGTGGTTGGACAGGAGCAGATGGTCGAGCCTGCATCGGCCAGCTTCTGGATCTCGGCCGTGTCCATGTGTATGGAATGAACGCCGGTAAAATGCGGCCCCAGAATCTTCTCGCGCGCAAGGAAAGCGACCGGCGTCGCACCATATTCCGCAAGGGACGCATCGTTCTCTGCCACCTGCTCGGCAACATGCATGTGGATGGGCAGATGATGTTCCCTGCCCCAAGCTGCAATCGACCGCAGTGCGTCAAGCGGAACAGCGCGGATGCTGTGCGGCGCTACACCGATGCTGACGGCTGGCGCGCTTGTTGCGTATTCACGGAGCAATGCCTGGGTGTTACCAAGATAAGCCGCAGCGGTTTCGATGAAGCGAAGCTGGCCGGGATCGGGCGGGAGGTTGTATCCAGCGCGAAAGTACGCGGTGCGCAGCAGAACGATGCGGATACCGACTGACTGAGCGGCTGCGATGACCTGTTTTGCGAGTTCGTTTGGATCGTCGTAGGGCCGGCCATCTGGCCCGGTGTGCAGGTAGTGGAATTCGCCGACAGTGGTGGTGCCGGCCATGACCATTTCGAGGAACGCCATACGAGCCACGTCGTAGACCTGCTGCGGAGTCAGCGATGACGCGGCGTGATACATGCATCCGCGCCAAGACCAGAAGTCACGTCCGCTGGCTGCGCGTGACTCTGCCTTGCCACGGATCAGCCGCTGAAACGCATGCGAATGCGCGTTGACAAAACCGGGAAGCAGGGCTTTTCCGGGCAGGTCTATGACCGTGTCAGCGGAAGCGGCCCTATTTGCATTCGAAGCTGATACGTATCCAAGATCGTCGACCAGGAGGCTGGCATGCCGCAGAAACTCCCCGCGGTAGAACAGCAAGTCAGGACGATAAAGTGTGCTCATGAGGACGCAACCTTTTCTCCGCCTATACGGACCTCCTTCACTGGATTGGCGCCGAGAGTGTAGACGAGTTCGCGCCAGTCGCGGCCATGCAGCACGAGGAAGTCAGCGCGCGCACCCACTTCGATGCGGCCGAGGTCGATACGGCCCAGGGCATGCGCTGCATTCACGGTGCCGGCAACGAGCGCTTCCTGCGCGGTGAGACCATTCAGACGAACAGCCAGCGCCAATGCGGCGGCCATCGAGAAGAGAGGGCTGGAACCGGGGTTGAGATCGGTGCCGATAGCGACCGCTGCGCCTGCATCGATCAGTTTGCGACCGGGCGCGACGGGAATGCCAAGATGCAAGGAGACGCCGGGCAGGATGGTCGCGACTGTGTTGTGCTTCGAGAAGCTGACAAGTTGTGCTTCGCTGCAGGCTTCAAGATGGTCACAGCTGAGCGCTTTAAGTTGCAGGCCGAGTTCAAGTCCGCCGATGCGATGGAATTGTTCTGTGTGCAGCTTGATGTAGAGGCCGCGCTTGATGGCGCATTCGAGCACGAGCCGGGCTTCCTCCGGCCGCCAGGCTTCTTTTTCGACAAAGATGTCAACCGCTGTTGCTAATTTCCGGCGCGCGACTTCCGGGACCAGGTCGCTGCAGATCTGCTGTAGATACGTAGCACGGTTGGCGAGGTCCGCAGGTGGAATATGGATGAGCAACGTCGGGAGAATCGTCGCCGGCGTACGCGTCGCTATGGTCTGGATGGCTTCGAGCATGGCGAGCTCGGCTTCGACAGTAAAGCCATAGCCCGATTTGACTTCGATCGTTGTCGCGCCGGAGCGCAGGAGCAGTTCAATGCGCGGAAGAGCGGCATTCACCAGCTCTTCCCTGCTCGCGTGAGCCGTTGCGCGGATGGTGCTGCGAATACCGCCGCCGGCCATCAGGATCTGCTCATACGTTGAGCCTGAGGCGCGGGCTTCAAAATCCGCCAGACGATCGCCGGCCCAGACCGCGTGCGTGTGCGGGTCGATCAAAGCCGGCACGACTGCGCGGTTGCCGAGGTCCTCTACGCGGGTGGTGGTGCCCTTCCATTCTGAACGGGGACCGAGCCAGATGATGCGTCCGGCGACGCATGCGATCGCGGCATTGTCGATCTGCTTCAGCTCGCGCATCGCGAGGCCGCGCTTCGCTCCGAGACCTTCAACTGTGACCAGATGTGCGATGCCGGTGATGAGAAGCTCGGCAGTAAGCAGGTCTGTCCTGAGTAGTTCGGGCATCATGCTTTGTTCTTTATGTCGAGGCTCGGCAGGTCGAGCCCGCGCTGTTCGGCAGTCTGCCGGGCGATGTCATAGCCGGCATCCGCGTGGCGCATCACACCCATTGCCGGATCATTGAGCAGGCAGAGGCGCAAGCGCTCATCGGCTTCATCACTGCCGTCCGCCACAGCGACGAGCCCCGCGTGTTGACTGTACCCCATGCCTACGCCGCCGCCATGGTGGAAGCTCATCCATCCGGCGCCGCTCGCAATGCCTGTCGCAAAATTGAGCAACGCCCAGTCGGAGACAGCGTCCGAGCCATCGAGCATCGCCTCGGTCTCGCGGTAGGGACTGGCGACCGAGCCGGCATCGAGATGGTCGCGGCCAATGACGACAGGCGCGGACAGACGGCCATCGCGCACCATCCGGTTGAAGAGCAGTCCTGCCCGATCGCGTTCGCGATAGCCAAGCCAGCAGATACGCGCCGGCAGGCCCTGGTAGGCGATTTCCGTTGAAGCGAAGCGCAGCCATTGCTGTAAACGTGCGTCTTCCGGGAAAAGTTCAAGCAGGGCCGCGTCGGTTTTCGCGATATCCGCAGGATCGCCTGAGAGGGCCACCCAGCGGAACGGCCCGCGGCCTTCGCAGAAGGAATCCCGGATGAAGGCGGGAACGAAGCCCGGGTAATCGAAGGCATTGGAAACACCGGCGATTTTTGCCTGGGTGCGCAGATTGTTGCCGTAGTCGAAGGCAATGGCGCCGGCACTCTGCATGGCGAGTATGGCTTGCACATGTGTGGCGATCGATGCCTGCACGCGGGTGGAATACTCGGCGGGTTTCTGTTGGCGCAGTGTGTTCAGGTCTTCGTCCGAGCGAGCGACCGGCAGGTAACCCCACATGGGATCGTGTGAACTGGTCTGGTCTGTGACCAAGTCGGGGATGAAACCGCGCGCGACCATCCTGGGAAGGATCTCGGCGGCATTGCCCATCAATCCGATAGAAAGCGCCTGGCGCGATTTTTTGGCAGAGACTGCAAGAGAGATCGCTTCTTCAAGCGAGTCCGTCGCGACGTCGAGGTAGCGCGTTGCTAGGCGGCGCTGAATCCGCTGCGGATCGACTTCGATGCAGATGCTGACGCCGCCGGCAAGTTTCACGGCCAGCGGTTGCGCGCCACCCATACCACCCAGGCCGGCGGTCACAGTAATGGTGCCGGCCAGGGTGTCGTTGAAGTGCCGCCTGGCCGCGCCGCGGAAGGTCTCATACGTGCCCTGCAGGATGCCCTGTGTGCCGATATAGATCCACGACCCTGCGGTCATCTGGCCGTACATCATCAGGCCGGCTGCGTCGAGTCTGTCGAACTCCTCCCAGGTCGACCAGCGTGGGACGAGGTTCGAGTTGGCGATGAGTACACGCGGCGCGAGCCTCTGCGTTTCGATTACACCCACTGCCTTGCCCGATTGCACCAGAAGGGTCTGATTGTTTTCGAGTCTGTCGAGAGTCTCGATGATCTTGTGATAGCACTCCCAGTTGCGGGCTGCTTTGCCGCGGCCGCCGTACACGATCAGTTCTTCCGGCTTTTCTGCCACGGCTGGATCAAGATTATTCATCAGCATGCGCTTCGCTGCTTCCTGGATCCAACCCCTGGCTGTCCGGGTGTTGCCGCGCGGTGCATGGATGGGGCTGTGTATTCCGGTCATCGGGCTGCCTGCATACAAGACTGTATCAAGAGATTGCCAACTGACGGCATCGTCATCTTCGCCGGCTCACGAACCGCATCCTAACCACCGGCAGAAGTTCCTTGCATGCGCTCCACAGGTAACTTCAGCCAGGATTCATGAAGCGATGTTAACTTGCACAAAGGAGCGCAGGTTATTTCGACACAACGTTCAGGGATGAAGAGTCGACCAGGAGTCAGGGCTCTCCGATTAGCGGGTTTCCTGGTGCTGCTGGCACTGCCTGCAAAGATGTACCCGCAGGCGACCAGGTCGGCGCTTGATGTCGTCAACCAGATGGTGCAGGCAGAAACAGCTGCTTCCAAGAACCGGGCGCACTTTCTCTATCGCCGGAAAGAAACGTCAACCCGCACCAAGGGCCACCAATGGGAAGAACTGGTCTTCGAGGTACCGGAAGGTCGAATGCATCGCCTGATCCGAGTGGATGGCAAACCGCTTACGGACAGTCAGCAGAAGACCGAACATGATCGACTGGAGTACCTGGCGAAACATCCTGACGACGTACGCCGTGAGAACCAGAACCGCAAAGATGACGAGGCACGGACCAGCGAACTGCTACGCGTGCTGCCGAAGATGTACCTCTTTTCCATAGAGGGAATGCAGGACGGTTGCACCAAGGTCGTCTTCAAGCCGAATCCTGCCTACCAGGAACAGTCCTACCAGGACAGGGTGCTGCATGCCTCTGCCGGCTATCTGCTCATTCATCCCGGCGACAACCGGCTGTGCAAACTGGACACCCACCTCGAGCACCCGGTCGAATTCGGGTATGGCCTGCTCGGAAAAGTGAGCCAGGACAGCAGGTTCTTCATGGCGCGTGGTGAGGTGACGCCGGGCCAGTGGAAGACGCAGCAGATGCAGGTGCATATTGATGGGAATATTCTGCTGCTGAAGAGCGTCTCGCGCCAGGAAGACTCACTGCATTTCGGCTTTCAACAGGTGCCCTTCAATACGAGCGTGGCACAGGCTGCGGCGATTCTGGAATCGACTACTTATTGAAGGCTGTGCACTTTCGTTCGCCTGGGCTACGCTTTCGTTTGCCTATGCTACCGATTTGCTCTCTCGATCAGACCGTTCTATTGTGACGTTTTGAGCAAAGCGTGGCGTAGTCGAACAGATCTGCATTTCTGCTGGGGTCGGGCAATGAAGCAGGTCTCTCCACTACGCTGCGCTCAGGTCGCGATGACAATGCAGTGGCAAACGCCCGGAGAGATGACAATCTCCAGCGAAGGCCTGGAGAGATAATGATTCTGTGGCCGCGGCCTCGCTCAGGGGTACTGCTTAAGACTGACTTGCGGCGGCTTCATCGGGATAAATCTGCGCATATTTCGTGATACCGACCATCGTAAACACCTTTTGAAAATGCGGAGTCAGACCGAACAGTGCGACCTTGTCGCCTGCCTTGCCGGCCTGCATCAGTAACTGGATCACAAGCGCGATGCCGCTAGAATTGATGTACTCGACCTGCGTGAAGTCGAGCAGGAGATGAGCGCGCGCCTCCTGCGGCAGACGGCTGAAGGTGCCGAGAACAGCATCCTGCGAGGCCGACGAAATGTCGCCGCGGAAGCGCAGGATCGTAGCCGATGAGCCGTTTCCTGCCTTGTGATCTACCGTGACCCTGGTTTCCTGCTGCACTAAGCTTTCTCCTTGTTGAGGCGGATCATCAGCCGCGCATAGCTTTTGCTCGAAGGAGAACTGGGGACCCATTCTGCTTCGTCGACCAGTGCTTTGATGAGAAACATGCCCATGCCGCGCGCTTCCTCCTCACCATGCATTTTGCGGTCGATGTCTGGCGTAGCCGGCTGGTTCAGCATGCCCGACCCTTCATCGACTACCTTCACTTCGAGTTTGTCGTCGTTCACGCTCATCTCGACACCGACACGGTACTCGCTGCTGAGCTGGTTGCCGTGCTCGATGGCGTTGATGCACGCTTCGGCAAGCGCGGTCTTAAGATCTTCGATGCGATCATCGGAGAAGCCCATCATCTTCGCCACGCTGGCGGCTGTACTCATCGCTACTTTCTCGTAGCCCATGGTCGATGGCAGCATGACTTCTACCGTAGCTCCCGGCTTTATTTCCACGCACCCTCCCCGGCATCGACGGCCGTTCGGCTGACTGCCAGTGCGGTCATATCATCCACCTGCACGGTTGTCCCAGAAAATTCGTGAACCGATGTCCATAGATGGGCAAGAGTGGATGCTCCCAGGCTGTGGGTGCTGCCGGTAAACGTTGTCAGCAGGCGCTCTTCGCCGAATTCTTCATCGCCTTTAAAGACTTCGGTCAGGCCATCGGTGTAGACCAGCAGGCGCGAGCCGGGTTTGAAACGCAGTTCCTCGGATTCGTAGTGCGAGCCAGGAAGAATGCCGAGTGGCGGCCCGCTTGCGCTCAGCAGGACCGGAGCTGTTTGAAGAGGATTGTCGCTCCCCGGAATGAAAAAGCCGGGATTGTGGCCGGCGTTCACTATTTCGAGGCGGCCGACCGGGCAATCAAGTCGGATCAGGAATGCCGTGACATACTTACGGCGGGTTTCTTCGCCTTCATCCCAGTGGTGCTGGTTCAGACGCTCGGCAATTGTTTTGAGCGGGAGCCCGCTGATCGCAAGCGCACGAAAAGCTGCGCGGAACGCAGTGCTGACGATGGCCGAGGCGAGACCTTTTCCAGCTACGTCTGCGACGATCATGATCTGCCGATGGTCCGGCAGCTCGAGGATGTCAACGTAATCGCCGCCTACCTCAAAGCAGGTGGAAGAGCGGACCGCGACATCGTAGCCCGGTACATCAGGCATGCGTTCAGGCAGGAGACTTCGCTGGAGAGCGCGAGCTGCATCCAGGTCCTGCTGGACGCGCGCCCACTCCAGATCGCGCTCATGGAAGCGGGCATTCTGTGCAGCGACTGACGTCTGCAGGACGAGGCCTTCAAGGAAGTCCTCTTCCGGGAGTGTCAGCTGCCGGGTGCAATGGATCACCAGTTCGCTGGTCCCGATCCCGTCATGTTCGGGAAGCGGAAAGCGGGCGCAGTCGGTCCAGGGTTCAACCGGCATTTCGCCGTACTGCAGACGGGGCTCCGTGATGGCCGCGCCTTCCAGTTCGAGTTCGCGGACAGCGATCTCGAGAGCAGTCATCAACACGTCGCGCAGGGCGATACTGCCATGTACCTGTCGGGAGGCGTGCAGCAGGGCCTGCAAACGCGCAACCTGCTGCTGCAGGTTCAGCAGGTCCTCGAATCCAGTCTGGGGAAATCCTGTTTGTGGTGGAAGTGCTTCCACTCGGCTCTCCGGTGTGTCTCCGCAGTCTACATGAGGCTGCGTTCACGCAGATAGGTGTTCCGGATTGCCAGGAGCGTTGTTGAACAAGGTGCAGCCGGCGCCGGGAATTCCGGCTGATCCTGACGACGACGCAGCCATCTGTTTAGGGCGATACGCTAGACAGGGGCCTGCACGAGCACATGGCCTTCGATGATACCGGCGTGCACCAGGCTGCAAAGCTTGATGCGCAGAAGGGCGGTGATCTGCTGGCCCCTGGCCATTTTCAGCATGCCGTGACGGCTACGTATCTCCTGCTCGAGGACCATGCCGACTTCAAGCTGCGCGATGGGAACCTTGCGCAGTTCCATGATCGTGTTTTCAGCGGCGAGTTCAGCCAGCAGATCAATCATCGCTTTTTCGAATTCGGTATCGCGGCTGCGCAGACGCGAGATTGCCTCTTTGTCAGTCAGCATACGCATACGGTAGGCATCGAACGCGGCGGCGAGCTTCAAGGCTTTTGCGCCGAAAACCATCGAAGCCGAATCAGTTCCCGACGAGAGCGGGGATTGCGCAGGAATGTGGCGCACGAACTGCTGACTGATGATCCAGCCCACGGCTCCCATCGTCGGAATGCTGGCGAGCAGCGCCTGTGCTGCCAGCGGGTGAGCGTCATACTGGGCCTGTTCATCCGGTGTGAGGCGCGCACCTACATAAGCCTGCTGCACGAGTTCTGCGGGAAGGGTGATGCAGCCCAGTTGTGACAGCGAGGCCGCGGCGTCAAGTCTGCCCGTGATCGGAAGATCGAGCCGCCGGTTGATATGGCGCACACTGCGGGCAATCCTCATGGACTTTGCCGAAATAGCAGGATTGGCAGCACGCAGAATGTCAGTCAGCAGTCTGATATTGCCCAGTTGCATGGACTCGAGTTGCTGCCGCTCTGTAAGCAGCGCCTGGTTTCGGTCGATCCCGGCTTCTATAGCCTCGGTCAGCTGCTGTTGGTCGCAGGGCTTGGTCAGGAAGCGGAAGATGTGACCCTGGTTGACAGCTTCTACGGCAGTCCTCAGATCGGCATTTCCGGTGAGCAGCATTCGTGTCGAATCCGGCGACATTTCACGTACGCGGGCCAGGAACTGCACACCATTCACAGCCGGCATCCCCATGTCGGCGAGGACAACAGAGAACGGCCCGTGCTCATGGATTGCTGCTAACCCCTCCTCTGCGCCGGCCGCCGTCCGGACCGCAAAGCGGCCGCCGAACATGGCCTGCAGGCCCACCAGAAGGTCGGGTGCGTCATCAACAAAAAGCACGTTTTGGCTCATGGCCGCACCGGTAGTGACGGTGTCAATCATGCGTGCACGTCCTTGAGAGGGCGGCGCGCAGAAGGCCATTGATCGTTGGAGCCCGAGTGGAAAGCCATAGTCGGTTCATCGGCCAGTTGAGCAGGAGGATGAATGAACCTGTGGAACGGGGTGCTAGCGCCGCTCCAGGAGCTCAGCATTGCGGAGGATGCGGCGAACCTTCTTCGGAGAAATAGAGAGCTTCGCCGCGACCCGCGAGATCTTCCGGCCCTCCCGTGCCCAGACTTTGGGAATAACAATTTCGGCAAACTCTTCCGTAATCTGCTGGAAGGTCTTGCTGCCGAGAATCCCTTCCGACCAGGCTCGCAGGGTTTCGTCGATGCCGGACGCACGCAGAATGCGCGCCTTGAGCGAGGCGAGATCCTTTGAGAGATGGTCGCGGTCGTCCTTGCTCATCAGGTCCGAGGCGAGCGAGACGTACTTCTTCGCGACATCCCATTCCTGAAAAAAGTCATTGGCTGCGGTGCTGCCGCGCGCGATATAGGCGCCAGTGAGCAGTCTTTTATTCTGCGTCTGCTGGGCCAGTACGATGGCTTCCTCTGCGTACTCGAGCGCGAGGTTTGCAAAGACAGCGGTATCTGTCTCGTCGCCCAGCTGCTCATCCACACGGGCATTGGCAGCCGCTGCCTGCAGGATGCGGGCGCGCGCCATC
Organism: Acidobacteriaceae bacterium; assembly: GCA_963692885.1. Lineage (GTDB taxonomy): Bacteria > Acidobacteriota > Terriglobia > Terriglobales > Acidobacteriaceae. The sequence goes on along the minus strand of OY843586.1, from coordinate 1,552,157 downwards.
AGAATGCGGTCACCGCGCTCCTGCCCTAGTTCGTGCGCCTTGAGCGCTTCGGACGAAGCGCGATCAATGTCGCCGCTGTCGAGATGCAGATGCCCCGCATTGACCAGTACCGAACCTGTCCCGCCCTGGTGATGGTGAAGCGAATAAATCTCGCCGGCGCGTTCCAGCAGGTCGAGTGCCTCCTGGCAGATCTGCAGGTACTTGGCATGCTGCGGGCCCCTTGCCTTGCCCGCATGCAGACGCTTGCGCAGATCGAGAGCGATCAGACGTTTCACATAGGCCGCATTCGTAAGAGCACGTGCCAGGTTCGGATGATGCTTGTGCCGTTCAGAGTAGATTTCGACAGCACGATCGAAATGCGCCAGTGCCCTGACGTACTCTCCTGAGCGACGAACAAATCGCCCGCGCGCGGATTCGATGTTGCCGAGCGATAAGGCATGATCCGTTGCGCTCAATTCAATTTCTGCTTCATCAAGCAGGCGAAAGGCCTCGCGACGCTCGTCTTTCTGAAACAGCAGCCAGCTCTCATGAATCTTGATCACAGCCGTGATTTTGGGCGCAGTCATCTGCTGCGAAAGAGTTCGTGCAGCCAGGATGTGGTGCAGAGCCGCAGCGTAATCCCCCTTTTTGCGATGCGCTCTTCCCTTCCAGAAATGCGCCAGCGTGATCAGGTGCGCGTCGACCAGCTCCTGCTCCACACGAAGCACGAAATCGAGCAACTCAACCGTTTGAGACGCTTTCTCTTCGGCAAGGGCCGCGTAGGCTTCCGACATGCGGAGAAGCAGAAAGCCCTTCAGCGGCATCGTCCTGCGATCAGCGTCACGGATTGTCTGCAGCAGGCTGTGAAACAGCTCCAGGTCGTGGTAGCCAAGGTCTATCCACTGAGCCAGCGCGAGCAGAAGAGCAGGGCCCAGCGGATGGTCTCTCGGCAAGGTGGAAAGGTCTTCGTGCGCTTGATCGAGAAGAGTAAAACCATCGCCAATGCGGCGTTCGAGCAGTGCAGTGTTCAGACGTTCGAGTAGAGGATCGAGGTCTTTCATCCAGTGCTCATTCTAGAGCAATTCTCCCGCCGAACGCAGTTTCAGACCTACTACGAGTAGTATTGCTCCCGGCAAAATAGACGTCGCCACCCTGTTCTCTGCTTGGGACATTCCCTGTAGTGCTGTGGTGGGTCATGGAGGATTGTTCCCCCGTTGCTCCCATCCGAACTGATGGAGTTGTCATCCAGCGGCCTGCGCGCCCGTTTCAGCAGTGATGAGCCGTTGCTGGCGCTGGAGCAGGAGACGCGCCCGCAACTGCGCAGTTGCCGCTCGATGACAACGCAGGCAGAGGGTCCTCAGATTTCTTAGATCGCATTCGCCGCCACCTTCAACGACCGGCAGAATGTGATCTGCATCCCACAGGCTGCGACGATTCAGTTTCTTCAATCCCCAGTGCGCCAGCATCTCTTCACGGCTTTTACCGCGCGCTTTTTTCAATCGCAGGAATGCACTCAGCGTGTTCACCCGGCACTCGCCGCACATGCCTCTATCCCTCTTCAATACATGCTGGCGCACGTAGGCCGGACTGGTGCGCATACGCCATTCGTGCACACACCATTCGGAACAGAACGTGTATCTTCCGCGCGGCACTTCAAGCGCACACCACCGGCAGAGTGCGCGTCCAGTATCGCCCCGCGGCAGTGACGATGGATGGACGGAACCGCCGGACATGCAGCGCTGTGTGCTCATCGGGTCAGGTTCATCTGGGTAGGCTTATGCGTGTTCATTCAGGCTGCACATCAGAGTACATGCCCGGCGACTGGCCGGTAAGTGGAGAGATGGATACGCCTCTTGTTACGCCTCTAAATACGCCTCTTCCAAATCAGCCGGTGGCTAAGTTGTTGTGGACTGACCCCCGCTGGGCGACGGTCGTGGCTGGTAGGGGAACAGGCGGATCAGAGCACTACGTACCGCAACCGCCTGAGGCAGCAGACCACGGGCCGCTGGCAGAACACAGGACGCGCGAGCCTGCTGTTGATCTCTGCTCTCCTCTAGGCTTTGAGGCCGCCTGGAAGATTACTTTGCCGCGATTGGTGATGGATCGGGAATTCTTACGGCTTGAGTTACGGCACTGCAAATGAACAGGGAATTTGCCTGGCGGATACAAATCGGCATGGGCGACTTTTGACACAGCCCCCACTGCTTGTTAGCCTTAATTGTCTGCACCAGACAAGCTCACCTGAGCAGTGCGTCCCCGTCGTCTAGCCCGGCCTAGGACACCGCCCTTTCACGGCGATAACACGGGTTCGAATCCCGTCGGGGACGCCAACAAACCAAACGACTTACAAGCACAACAGTAAATTGGTCGACGTCCGATAACGTCCAATAAGACTTGATCATTGCGATTCCCTCCGTCCGCCCTCGAAAACCAACCTCGCGACTCGACCCTGGGCCGTGCGCTTGATGTCTGTCACAGCCTGCGCGTAAAGGTTCATCGTGACACTACTGTTGGCATGCCGCAGGAGTTCCTGCACCGTCTTCACGTCTTCTCCATGCGACTTGAGAATGGTTGCGTACGACCGTCGGAAGGTGTGCCAACCCACCTTACTGGTGATGCCGGCCGCCTTGAGAGCGGGTCGCACACACACGCGAAAGATGGAGAACGACCAATAGGGCAAGAGCCCCTTCGAGGCTGGACTCGCGAAGATCCAATCCTCGTCCATTGGGTAAGCCGCCTGCCTCCTCCACATTAATAAAACCTCAGCCAACTCAGGATCGATCGGCAAAGGCTTTTGGGATGCTTCGGTTTTGCAGGGACCGACACGTTGGATCGAGATCGAGCGAGTCACGTGCAACTGGAGTTCGTTAAAGTCGACGTCAGACCACTTTAACGCCAGCAGTTCGCTTACCCGTAATCCCGTCAGAACTGCCATCAGTACCGCAGTCTTGCCAGGTTCTTTCAGGTGAAGGAGCAATGACTTGATCTGCTCGACATTCAGAATGTCAGGCACCTTCTGTCGTTTTGCGCTCTGCCGCACATGCGTGATGGGATTTTTGTCATGCCATTCCCAACGAACCGCGTGATTAAAAGTTGCGTGCATCAGATTGCGAATTTTCGCTTTGCTCCCGTTCGCTAGAGGAAGTGAACGTAGCCATTCCTCTACGATCACCGCCTTGATGTCCTTCAACCTATACGAGGACCAGCGAGGGAGTATCCATCTTTCGAAATATCCCTGATTGGTCCGGATCGTGGCGAATGTCTTACCTGCCTCAAGGTTCAACTCGCGCTCCCGGTAGTGCTGAACAAGAGTTCCAAAACTTAGAGCGTCGATTTGAGTGCGAGGGCTCTCTGCGTTGATGTTTGCCCTAAGAGCGGCGACTGCCTTCTGCGCCGTAGCCTCGGTCGGAAACTCATGAAGTGAGCCGACGATGCAACTGCGCCGTCTCCGTGTACCGTCTATCTGGGTTTCATACCATCTGTATTCCCAAACCTTGGTGCCAGCCGCGCGCTCGTAAAGCCTTAATGATCCTTGCTGAAAACGAATCCGTCTCATATTTCTCCTGTGACGGAAACAGGTGGCTCGGTTCTAGTTTAGTAGAGAACGCGGGGAGCAGACAGCTGGAAAAGCCAGTCACCTCTGCTGAGCTAGCAACTCGAGAGCGAGCCCCGACCTCGCTCACCGCCACTTCTGTTTCACACGCTGCCTTCCACTGGGCCCGGCGCAGAACCACGACCCTCGTCAGCTGGCCATCTCTCGCTCGATCCATGCATCTATCTCGGACGCCCGAAATCTCCAGAGCTTCCCTACGTGAATGCCGCGGATCCGCCGCATCCGAGCTAGCTTTTGCAAAGTTTTCGGGCTGATCTTCATGATGGCTGCGGCCTCCGCCGTATCAAGAAGCGGTTCAGGAACAAACCTGACTGATGTTTTCGTCCAGTCCTTGGCATCACCTGCAGGCAGAGGTGGCCTCTTCGGAAACTGTTTCTGTTCTTGCAAGTTTGCCCTCCCGACCTAGCGATCTCACTTGCCCCGATCTTTATCTTTAGGAAAGCGGACGTCCAATATTTCCTAGTTATCAGCCGATACCTTGGGTAGATGGGTGACTTTTACTTTCTAGTAAACAGTCACATCAACCGGTAAGTAACGGTTAACCGTAATGATGACAAGTACATGTCGCAACGTTAATCTCGTCAGACACTGACTCGCGACATTTGCTTTGGGGCCCTGGATGTACGATCTTGCTGAGTTTCGTCACTTCAAGTACCTACTAGCCATCGCTGAAAACGGAGGATTTCGAGCTGCCGCCCAAAAATTGCGCGTCTCTCAACCCGCTTTAAGTAAGCAGGCCAAGGAATTTCAGGAATATTTGAACGTCAGTCTTTTTAAGAAGACCAAGTCTGGAAGGATCCGTCTCACTACGGTTGGTAGTGCGTTTATCCCCATCGCACGGGATGTTCTCCAGGTACGCCTAGAAGCGATAAACGCTTTGAAGTCGATTCAGGAATATGTCTCACCTCTGCTCCGTATCGGTTGCTCTTCTTTTGTGGATCCCGAGATCTGCGCAAGAGCGTGTGCTTTATACAAAGAAATCTCGCCCCTAAGTGATATTCGTCCTACTCTCGGTTTTGCTTCCCAGATCCTTGACGAACTCGTTCATGGGGAGATCGACGTGGCGATTGTGACCCTTCCATTCGACGTCCAGGGTTTCAGGACTGAAAGCATCTCGCAAGATAGACTTGTTGCTTGTCTTCCTCAGGATCATCCGCTGGCTTCGAAGGTGGCGCTCTCTGCATCTGATCTTGAAGCAAACCTAAGGGTTTTTCGACAACCCTCGCAACACCCATCTGCTCACGCACGACTGGCGGAATTGTTGGGAGACATAGGCATCGAGATAAAAGATCATGCTCGTACATCCCATCCACAGGAGACCATGAAACTAGTGGAGCGAGGATTTGGATTCGCCCTCCTGCGCGAGGGTACCTCGCTCGGTCCTGGTTTGACGACACGGCCCATCTTCGGCGTCGATTGGACGGTCGATACAGCGATGATCTTCAAGGAGGATACGGGGCTGAATTATCTCCCCATCATCGCTCGAAGTCTCAGACGGGAATTCTCAGAAGGATCATCGCTAGTATCCATGAAGAAGTCAGTGGCAAGTGTTCACGGATCGAAGGTCGGGAGCAAAGCCACAAAGCCCGGATAAAGACTAGGTTTCCCTACTGGGCGTTTATGTACTCGCCTTCGATACCGATTGAGTTATCGGCTGATCACCACTAAGTATTGGACTCATTTCATCGATTCTCCTAGTGTCACGGTATATCACGACTGAGTTTCAGTCGTTGGAGGTGCCGATGATCCGCAATACCATCTCAATTCCCCGCCCGAGACAACCAAGGCAATTCAGCCGCTCAACACGTTCATCAGAGGGACACTACGGACCGCCGCTTGCGCGAGTCGTCAAAGTGCTCTCACCAAGCCTGCTCGCTCTCGCCTTTGCAGGCGTCGCCCATGCTCAAGGCACGATTGACTTTTCCGGGGCACAAACTCTTCTCGGCACCTTCAAGACATTCGCCGTATATGCCGGAGCCGTCATCTGCTTTGGCGGCCTGATCTTAGCCGGCATCCGGATGATGAGTGGTCGTTTCCAAGACGCTATTCCAGGATTGTTCGGCGCGCTTTTTGGAGCCGGCGTCCTGGGATGGGGCGCCGGCTGGATCGGATCACTCACCGGACAGGGCATGTGATCGAAATGCAGACGATCCGGCGAGGAAACCCATTACCGATCAATGGAGCACTGAACAGGCCCAGGACCAAACTTGGTCTTGAACTGTCAGCGTGGATGTCCATCGTGTTCGTTACAGTGACGGTCTTTCTCGCCGGGTTCAAGTGGCTAGCGATCTTTGCATTCCCTGCGCTGTTGCTCGGCGCGTCGCTTGTCGTTCGCAAGCACCAGAAGATGTTCCAACTCTGGGCTTTGAGCCTGAGACAGAAGAGCTACTATGACCCGCGCAAATAGTGCACCGTGGTTTACCAAAGCCGGAGCAGCAACGAGCATCATGCCCATCTCGCATTTTGTTGGCGCCAATATCTTTGCCCTCAAGGGCGGCGGCTACGGATGCCTATTCTCGCTCGATGGCATCGATCCCGAGAGCCGGACAGACGAAGATCTCGAGGTCCGGGTGCGCGATGTTGAAGCAGCTCTCCGCGGCTTACCCGCAGACTTCTGTCTTTATCAGTACACGCGGGTAATGGTCGGCTTCAATCTACCCAGGCAGACGATGTATGCCAGTCCCGTGACCGATTCTTTCGTGAGCAACCGTCTTGAATTCCTCGACAAGACGGCCAAGTTTCGGCGGATCGACCTGCACTGGTGTCTGACGATTGAACCAGAGTCTGGTGAGGCCTTTTCCAGTAAGCCACAAGATAAAAAGCAGTCGCTCGGACGGCAGCTCTTCGAACTGCAGAAGGCCGCGACCATTCTTGAGGCCCACCTGAGCGATTCGATCGGTCTAAGACTGCTCAATAAGGAGCTCGCCTTCCAGTTCTTCAGCTATCTCTTCAACCTCGAGGAGTGGGCGTCGAACGTGCATCTTCGCGCCGATGCTGGGGTTGACCGCCAACTCGTCACGTCCCCAGTCGAGTGGCGTCGCGAGCACTTGCGCATCGGACGGCGATACGTCCAGATGTTTCCTCTGACACAGACTCCAGAGATCTCGCGTCCGTGCCTTTTCACGAACCTGATGGAGCTCGAGTGTGACAGTGTCCTCTGCATGGTCTGGAGGCCCAGGCTAGATAGAGCAACACGCAAAGAAGTGACGGATCAGGAGAAGTTTCTTGAATTCTTCAAGCACTCGCCGTTCCAACGCCTGATGAGTGGGCGGAACACGGCGGCTCTCGAGGCGACCGCCTCAGCAAAGGCTGTTGTTGGCAACGTAGAGAGCCTGGGCGAAGTGGTCGCATCGCTCGACAAGCTGAGCCAGGGAAACTTTGCTTTAAGGCTTTTGCTGTCAGCCAAGAGCGCCGAAGAGCTACGTGCTGCAACCCCGACCGTGCACCGCCTCTTTGTGGACGCTCGCGCCCCGATCATTGAAGAGACTTACGGCAACCTATCGGCGTTCTACGCGATGTTTCCAGGGAACCGGCAATTCAATGTCTATCCGCTGTGGCTGCGTGAAGATCATCATGCCAGGCTATCGAGCATCTTCGCGCCAAATCTGGGACACACCCATTCCGAAGACCTAGACGCTGAGTACCTGAACATCTTCGAGACACGCACACGAACACCGTATTTTCAAGACGCGTACGTGAATGGTGTGCGCGTGCAACTCATCATTGGGCCAACAGGCACCGGGAAGTCAGTTCATGCCAACCAGATGTTGAGTCTCGAACAGAAGTATGGCGGATTCACGTTCATCTTCGATATCGGCGGGAGCTATGAAAGTGTTGTCGAGCTCTACGGCGGTCGCATTGACCGAGTTGGCCGGGACGGCCCGCGGATCAATCCATTCGCCCTTGAGCCAACGGAAGCCAACATTGCTTTCCTCCACTCCTTCATTAAGCTTTTGCTGACCAATGCAGGTGCTGTCCTAGGCCCCGAAGACGATGACGACGTGTTCCGGTCCGTGAAGGGGATCTACAACCTGCCGCTGAGCATGCGACGACTTTCGAACCTCACGCTGCCGAAACAGCTTGATCGCTACATGGCGAAATGGAAAGACCAGGGCGTCTATCACGCTGTCTTCGACAATGCTCACGACAGTCTCACGATGTCGCGGCTGCAGTGCTTCGACTTCCAGGGAGTGAATAACAAGCAATATGCCGACCTGATCGAGCCCCTAATGGTCTGGATCTTGCACCGCATCGACGAGATCGTCTACGACCCGAAGAACCTCGGTGTTCCCAAACACCTGCTGATCGAAGAGATCTTTTCGAACATGAAAAACAAGGAGTTGCTCGAAGGAGCGCTGGCTTCGATCAAGACAGTTCGGAAGAACCTAGGCGGCGTGACCATGATCGGTCAGTCCGCAAATGATCTCGGCGAAAACGCCGACTCGATCGTGAACTCCTGTACTTCCTTCTTGTTTCTCCCTGACGCGACGTTCAATCGCAAGGCGTATGGAGAGCTGTTCAAGTTAAGCGAAGAACAACTCGATCTGTTTGAGAGCTTGCGCCCACGCGAGGGACTGTATGTACGACGCGATGGAATCACGAAGGTCGTGATCCTCAATCTTGACGAGCGCAGCTACGCAAAGTTTTCAACGCGGCCAATAGACAAGGTTCGGCGCGCGAAGCTGGTTGAAATTTACGGGCTCCACGAAGGTATCGAACGTTTCGCCAAAGGCGAGACGGCCTAGCAGCACGAGCAAGACCAAATCCAATCCTCAGGAGATGAATCCATGACGCCCCGTCCCTTTCTACTCGCAGCTGCAACCCTGGCGATCAGTATTGCCAGCCTCGCTCAGACCTCACGTCTCCAATCGAGTGCTCCACGCACGATTGTCATTGCCGATGCCGAGGCGCCACCGATCGTCCGCGCCGGCCTCCTCCAGTCGACGCTGATCGAGTTACCGGCGGAGGAGAAGGTAGCGACAGTCTTCGGCGGGGACACTGTGAGTTGGGTCTTCGACGCGGGTCATGTTGCGAGCCGGTACATCTCGATCAAGCCCAAGGTTGCCGACACGTCGACCGATCTACACATCATCTCCGACCACGGCAATGAGTACACCGTAGGGCTGCGCGAAATTTCAAGCGACAAGACCAATCCCCACTTTGATTCGAAGGTCTACCTCTCGTTGAGCGGTACCAAGGCTGCCGACAACATCGCGAAGGCGCCCGTGTTTATTCCTGCTGCCGAGGTCGCGGCGAAAGAGGAACAGCTGAGAAAAGAAGCCGACGACGCGAAGAAGGCGGAGGACGTGGACCATAAGGCGATTGCTGCAGCGGCTGAGAGTTTCAAAGCAAGCTATCCTGCCTCGCTGCATTTTGATCACATCTGGGACCAGAAGAAGGGAGCTGCGCTCGGGATCCAGCAGATCTGGCGCGATGATAAGTTCACCTCTCTCCGCGGGAAGTTCCAGGAAACGTCTGCGCTCTACGGATTGAAGGATGGCAAAGGTTCGCTGATCAACTACGACTTTGCGAATGGTATGTACACCATTCCGAAGCTAGTCACGCAAGGTTATCTGTCGATCGGTAAGCAGCGTGTGGACTTAAAGCGGACCAAGGCGGGGAGCTAGCCATGTCCGAGACGCCGACACCCGTCCACGCCACGGTTCCGGAACAGCCCGAGTCGTCGATGCCACTGCGAAAGAAGCAGCCTCTGCTGATCCTGCTTTTCATCATCCTGTTGGTCTTCGTCGGCTCAAGCGTCGTGACGGCTACGAAGAAGGCTGGCCCACTTAAGAGCCAACTGACGGCGAGGCCGGCAATGGCGAATCCGCAACAGGTGAATTCCTTCGAAGCGCAGCAGGAGCAGGTTGCGAAGAAAGACCAGGAGGAGCAGCAGCAACGAGCGGCTACAGCAGCTTTGCTCACGGCCCTACAGGATCCGAATATGCCTGGCCCCGAGTCTCAGAATGCTCCGCCGATGACCCGGCGCAACGGGCAGCACTCTATGGTCCTGGCAATCCGTCTGCCCCGCAGACGACGTCGCAGATGTCGGAGCGCCAGGCTGAGGCCAAACAGGCGGAGCTGGCGCGTGACAAGCAACGTCAGGACGCTCTTGCTAGCGACACCGTCGCCGTTGATTTCTCGCATCCTTCTTCGGAAGCCACGCCGGTGATGGAACGCGCAAACATCGCCAAGGAACCGGGGGAGAGCGGAGATCGCGAAGGAGTGAAGTCTGACGCAGAACCGGAGCCTCGCAAGCCCGATTCGAAAAATGCGGCGATCAATAAGTACGACTTTGACAGCTTTGACGGAAAGCTGTTCCGTGTCCTCGAGGGCAGTGTCTTCGAAGGCGTGGTCACGAACCATATCGATGGAGGACTGGCCGGCCCGATCCTGATCATACTCACGACGGATTACTACTCACACGATCATCAGCAATTGTTGTTGCCGCAGGGCACGCGATTGATTGGAAATGTGCAATCCGTTAACTCAAGCCACGCCCGCAGGATGGTGGTCGCTTTCCCTCGCGCGATCTGTCCTGACGGATTCTCGATTGACCTTGATAAGTTCGCCGGCCTCGACCCATTGGGCACGACCGGTGTTGCGACCAAAGTAGACAACCGGTACTTCCAGACCTTCGCTGTAGCGGCAGCAATCGGCGGGTTAGGTGGTCTTGCGCAGGTCGGCAATGACAACATTCTCAACCCGTCAGCACAGATACGGAATGGCATCTCGTCCCAGACCAGCGAAGAAGCGGAGCAGATCCTGAACCACTTTCTCAACCGCCTTCCCATCATCACGCTCAAGGAAGGTTCTCGCGCACGGGTCTACGTTGGCCGTGACATCCTCATCCCCTCCTACGCAGAACACCGCGTCGAACCCTCGATGTAACGTCAGGAGCTCTTGTGAAATTGAGACCCATCGCTTATCGCAGCGGAGCCCTCGCCTCCGTGATCCTAGCCCTCGCCGCCCAACCCGGGCACGCGCAGTTCGGCGGCGTGGTGTTTGACCCGACCCAATCGGCTCACGCCATTGAACAGATCCATCGCAACATCCAGAACAGCGTTACGTGGCAGCAGCAGCTCGCGAACGAAATTCAAATGGCTGCAACGCTCGACAAGGACTACCAGCAGGCCATCACGACGTACAACATGATCCACGGCAATCTGAAGAACTTCAGCAGCAAATCGATCTGGCAGACGATCCAGTCCCAGCTCACGCAGGCAAACTTCGCGAACCAGTACGGTGAAACGACAGGCTTGCAGGCTTCGATGAACGGACAGGCACCGGGCACCGCGGGGATGGTCTGGAAGTTGATGAACCTGGGGTTGAACGCAACGTCATCCTCATTCCTCAGTGGCCAGGTGCTCGGAGCGAGCAACTCGCTTGCTGCATTGACTCGCATGGAAGCGATGGATGGCGTGTCGAGCCAGTGCCTGAATTCTGTCGGCAGCTATAACGCCGCCAGGACAGGCAATCTGACGCCACAGACCGCGCTGACCCAATCGCAATTCGATACCTCGTCGTTCACAACGACCGAACTCGAACAACTCAACCTGATCAATATGGGGAACGCACATCATTTGAACGAATCGCAGGCGCAGGGAGCTCTGCACGCGTGTCAGGCCGCCCAGGCTGCGGTTCAGAACATGGCTCAGCGCACAGCCGCGGCAAATGAAATCAACAATGCGGCGCTGATTCAACAACAACGAGCAACGTATTCTTCTGCGCCGGCCAACAGCTCTACTACCTGGGAAAACTATCTCCCGTAGTACGGACTTCAAACCACTGCCGAAGAACCAGAAACGTTGGACCACTTCACTTCAGGGGAGAACCCGCACATGATCCTTCATCCTATGGCCTTCCCCGCTTTTTTCGTTTGGGTCGGGACCGCTCCCGGTGTTGACTGGCTCTACCAGTTCACGAATAACCTGACCAACCTGACGACGCAGAACGGCGATGCGCTCTCGTCTGTGGGCATGACGCTGCTGGCCTTTGTCAGCCTCATCAAACTCGTACGTCTTGTCGCCCAGTGGAACCTTTCGACGATGACGATCAGCTTAAGCTCGCAACCGGTCCGGATCGGTGACCTCGTAGAGTTCTTGTTGCAGCTGATCATCTGCCTGCTCATCATCAACTACTGGGTCACGCCACTCCCGGGCGCAGGCTTCGGCTTCAACCATCTCTTTTCCTACTTCGCGCAGGTGATTGTCGCGGCCCTGGATCAGAACTCGTTGACCCAGTTGCAGAATGCGCTCAGCACTGCGTTGAACAGTACTCCCCAGCCGAGCTACCTGGCCCCCTTTGAAATCCTGACCTATTTACTCGTCTACGTCTTCGTAGGCCTGGCAGGCGGCATCCTTTTTCTGATCAATTGTTCGTCCTTCATCTTCTATGGTGTAGCCGCTCTCTTCGGACCGATCTTTGTGCCGCTGCTGATGACGCGGACGTTCCGTGGGAAGTTCTTCCACTTCGTTGATGTTCTGCTGAGCTTCGCCATGATCCGTGCGGTGGCTGCGGCTTTCATCTTCGTCTGGTCAGGCTTCTTGATTACTTTCCTGCAACAGACCTTCAACGGTGACTATTCGCTGCCAATGTGGATTGCAAATCTCTATGGTGTCATCGCCGTGTTCATCGCCTTCATCTTCAACATGGTGATGGTGCCGACGATCACCCAAACGATCTTCGGTGGCGGTGCCGGAGCTGCGGGTAAGGTCGCACAGGTTGCCGAGACACTTCTGGTCCGGTCGGCCTTAGGCGGTGCATTGTGACGATTAAAGACCTGACGCCTGATCTGGTGCTCCTCACGGACGAGATCGCAAACGAAAAGTACGTCGGATTTTATGCTGAACGCAAGTTGAGTCGTATCGTTATGGCCGCTGGAAGCGTCCTGCTGGCGGGATCCTTCGGCGTCATCGTTTTGCTCTCTCACCGTCCCGTGCAAAACCGCTACATCCGCATCGATGAGATGGGCAAAGCGACCGCAATCCAATACTCCGACCTTGCGTACTCGCCACGCGAAGGCGAGGTCCGAACCTATCTCACGGACTGGGCCAACTACCGCTACACCATTAGCCGAGAGATGATTTCGAAGAAGTACCCGATGAATTACTACTTCCTGTCGACTCAGCTCGCGAACCAGTACATGGGAGAAGACAACGCTGCACATCTTGTCTCGCAAGTACTGGCTAATCAAGTCGAGCAAAGCGATGTAGAGGTCGATGGTGTCACCATCACGGCCATGTCGCAGGAGATGGTGAAAGAGGCGTCCATCGCCCGCGGCACCGCGCTCATTAACCTGACGCGAATCTACGCGCCGCGCAACTCCCGACAGCCGCGCAAAGAGCATTGGGTGGTGTCTGTGACCTACTATCTGAATCCTGCGCAAGTGAGTCTTGCGGCACAGACCTTTCCGCAGTTTGAGACGATCAATCCGCTTGGCCTCACCATCACCGAGTTTCATGAGAATCGGCTGTCGGTAGAAAGAATCGATCCCTCCGCGACCGAACACGCTTCGGAGGTAAGCCGATGAGCTGGGATCTGGTGCTTGGTTTCTTCCCGGAAGAGATGCAGCGTCTGATACTTGACGACACGATCTCTGACCTGATGATCAACGGAACGACGGGCGTGTTTGCGGATCGGAACGGCGTGATCGAACAAATCGAACTCGCGAGCGTTCTCACTACCGAAAGACTGCTCGCCGCCACGCAGCAGATCGCGAGAAAGCTCGGCCAGAACCTCTCGGATCAAAACCCGATTCTGAATACGCGTCTCCCGGATGGCTCGCGAGTTGCCGTCGTCGGTCCGCCGGCATCGATGAACGGAATCACCATGACGATCCGAAAGTTCAATCGCTGGTATACCTCCGATGAATTAATTGCATCGGGAAGCTTGCCGCAAGAGGTCCTAAGCATCGTGAACGGCCTGATCGGCGAGAAGAAGAACGGCATCATCAGCGGCGGTACCGGGAGTGGGAAGACGACGCTGATGAAAGCGTTGCTCGACCACATTCCGCAGGAAGAGCGCCTGATCGTGATCGAGCAACCTGCAGAGCTGAAAGTATCCCATGCGAATGCCGTTCGCTGGGAGGCCGTGGAAGCCATCCCCGGTCAGGTCGGCATCACTCCGAGTCAGCTTCTTGCCGCTGCGCTTCGCCACCGTCCCGATCGCATCGTGATGGGAGAAATACGTGACGAATGCGGCTACGACTTGCTCCAGGCAATGAACACGGGCCATGGTGGAACACTCTCAACGATTCATGCGAAGTCAGCGTGGGACGCGCTGAATCGGTTATCCGATTTGGCTCTTAGTGCGCGCGCCAATCTGAATCATGCATTCATCCGTTCCGAGACCGCTGAGGCGATCGACTTCGTTCTGTATTGCGAACGGGATGTCAAGGGCCGACGCCGAGTGCGCGAGCTGATTGCCGTCAAGGGCTACAGTCACGCCGATCAATGCTTTCTCACGGAGGACGTCTATCGTGCGTCCACCGCCTGAGTACCAGGCATCCCGCTAGAGAATTGAAACCCGAATCGAGGTAACACCGATGCACCATCATGCTGCCAAATCGGCTGCACAGCCCAACTCGTCTCAGAAAGCCCCCAGCATGGCATTCTCCGTTTGCTTGACGCGGCATGAGTTGTTCTCGAAGCCGTGCTATTCGGAAGCGGGGTGCGTGCAAAACGGGACTGCTGTCCAGGCAAACTTCTCCCGCCGAGAGCGCTGGGATGACTGTGGTCCATCGAGGGATCTTCCGCCTCGTATCCCGTCCTCTGTTCGGGGTCACGCTTCGGGGCCTTACCGGCGCCCTGCGGCACGGCGTCGTTCTGCTTCGCCTTCGGCACCCCTCCGGGGTCTCGGTTCCTCCCAAAAGAAGTTTGAAAGCCGCAGCAGACTACGCTGCGCAAACTTCTTTCGGGCCCCGCCAAGAAAGCACTCCTTGGCACTTGGGAGCCGGGCCCACTAGCTGGCTTTGCCAAGTGTGACCCGAGCAGGATACGGGAAATTCAACGACACGGAGATCACCACCATGTACTCAAACAAAGTCACCCTCATCGGATTCACCGGCGCTGATGCAGAAGTTCGCACCAACAACGACCGCAGCCTTACCACTCTCTCGCTGGCAACCAAGTCCTCCTACAAGAAGGACGGCAAGTACATCGAGCACACCGAATGGCACCGTTGCGTGGTCTTCGGCAAGCTCGGAGAGTTTGCAGCCACGCTCAAGAAGGGCGCTCATATCCAGGTCGAGGGCGAGCTGCGCAGCCGGAAGTATGACAGCAAGAAGACGAACTCGGAGCAGACCATCTGGGAGATTCGTCTCAACTCGATCCTCAAACTCGACCGTGCTGCCAAGGCAACGGCCGAAGACGAAGAAGATGTCACCGAGGAACAGGCCGCATAGGCCTCTCCAGATGACTGTAAGGAGCCCGGCAACCACCGGGCTTCCTACTCTGCTAACGACCCTTGAACCGTTCTTTAATCGCCTGAGCTTGAGGTCCTGTATGAACCGCATCGCGACAGAGTTCCTAACCCGTTGCTTCCATCCCGGCGAGACGATTGCCGTGCTCCTTCGCAACGGGAAAACGGTGAAGACGCAACAGCGCATCGTGACGATCGAGACCGCTCTCTCGCCCGATTACATGAGCTGGCTAACGCATGAGAATCGCCAAGGTGCCAACATCTATGTTTCCGCGAATCCGCTTCTCGCCGGCAGCCGCAAACGCACGAAAGACAGCGTCGCCTCGGTGCGCCATCTTTACATCGATCTCGATATGAACGGCGCGACCAGCCTCGCTGCCCTTCGAGCTTCAGAGCTAATACCGCAGCCCACCGCAATCATTCGCACATCCGCCGACAAATATCAGGTGATTTGGAAGGTCGAAGGCTTCGACTTTTCCATGCAGGAGATGACCCTGAAGCTTCTTGCAACCTCGTTCCATGGCGACCCTGCCTGCACCGACTGCAACCGCGTTCTTCGCATCCCCGGCTTCCTGAATTGCAAGTATGAACCGGCTTGGCCCGTCGGCGCTCATTACACTTCCGATTCCGTGTATGCGCCCATGGATTTCCGCCTCACCGACGGATGCGAGCAGGCGATGAACCCGGTGCCTTTCTCGCATAAAGCGCATCCTGGAATCTCGACCAATTCGGAGCACGATTGGGCGTGGGTTTTGCATCAGCTTGCACAAGGCAGGGAAGCGTCGCAGTTGACGAGCGAGTTGGCGGAACGTCGATCCGATAAGCCCCATCCTCTCTACTATGCGCAGCGCACGATCGATATGGCATCGGCCCGTCTGTCGCTGCTCGAAGGCATAGCCATCAACGAGGTCATCGGGATGCTTGTGACACGTAGATGCCACGAGATCCCCGCCGCTATTTGCCTGACGCGTGCGCGGGAGATAGCCGCCACAGCGCAACGCATGATTGCTCGCAACAGGATTGCTTGATTCAACACAAAAGGAGAACCCAAATGCCCCTACTCGAAGTCGTACAAACGCGCCAGGTAAGCGCCTCCATCCGCCTCACAGATTCGACCGCGACACAGGTCGATCAGTATGCGGCTTTCATCCGAGCTTCTGCCGATGATGTTGTCGAGCAAGCGCTCGCCTATGTCTTCTCGAAAGACCGTGACTTCCAGGACTTCCTGAAGACGCCGCAAGCCAAGCAAGCTGCATCGACACTCCGTATCCGTAAAGGCCCGGCTTCCGAAGCGGCGGTGCCAACGTCCCAGAAGCCATTAAGCGTGCCAGACGCAGCAGCAAAGCAAAGCGCAGTAATGACGGGATTGAAGGCATGATTAGCCTTCAACACCGTGGTAGAGGCACTGCGGTGCTGCGCACCGGAAGAATTATGACACTCCATCCCTTGAAGGGTTGCGTTTGGAACCATTTTGTTCCAGCGGGAAACATCCAGAAAACAAGCGGCTTGCCGCCGAGGCTAAATTCGGGCGGTTCCATTGGGAACCGCGCCCGAAGCTGGCCTCAGAAGGATCAGCGATGCTTTCACAGACCTCTGAAATCGAAGGCCGCCTCCAGCGGCTGAAGGGACGGGAGACCCGCACGCAGAGCATCGCCACGCGGTTTACCCGCAGTGAAGAAAGAGCGTTATTGCGGGTTGCCGCAAGCAGCGGAAAGAACCTCCGCGAGTGGGCGCGGGAAATTCTGTTGGATGCCGCAAACGGACCGCAACACGGCGATGGTGCGGCATTGTTTGCCGAAGTGCAAGCCCTGCGTCTCCTGCTCATCAACACCCTTGAGCCGTTGCTGCGAGGCGAAAAGATGACACCGGAGCAGTTCAAAGAAATGCTCCGGTACGTGAAAACCAATAAGCGCAAAGCGGCCGCAGACATGCTCGCCAGCTATGCGGAAGGGACGACAGAACAGCCATGACCGACACACAATGGGGACGCAAAGAAACCATCGTTCGCCCGCCGCACTATCCCGTCTACAGCTTCGGAGCCGTGTTCGTTGCGCTCATGGTGACCGTCGTCTACGTTTACCTCCACCTCGCTTTTGTCATGACTCCGCTGCAACGCTACTACCTCTCCTGCTATACCGAAACGGGCTTCCTTGGCACTATGCGCCAGAGCAGCGAGTACCAGCTTGTTACGGTAGCCGACCGCCAGCGTCACAACCGTCCTGTCACAGAAGCCGACGTGCAACCCGGTTCTACACCGCAGCTAATCGGCAAGCCGATACCCTTGGCGCTCTCCCCAGCGGCCCACGCCTCCGGCATCGTCTTTCTCTATCGGGGACCGGAGGTTGCCTACATGAACCGCCCTCTTCATGACTACCTTCGCCGCTTCGTTTATGACGGTGCTTCTCTCTTGGGCATCTTCGGCATACCGCTGTGGTCAGGGCTCGCCGTGTTTCTTCTCCAGCTTCCGTTCGCTGTCCGCAAAGACGTTCGGCGGCTCAAAGAAATGAAGTATGGACGACTTCTGAAGGGACCGGTACTCGTCTCCCCGCAAGGTTTCAACAAGGCCGTCAAGGGCGACGGCATCGGACTCAAAACCACGGAGTCCAAGCACCTCATGCGCATCCCCCTACGCGCCGAAGGGCAACACATCGAGATCATGGGCGACACTGGCGCAGGAAAGTCCCGACTGGTCATGCAGCTCCTCCTACAGATCAACGAGCGCGGCCATTCTGCCATCGTCTATGATCCCGCCTGCGAGTTCGTGCAGCGGTTCTATGATGCCGACCGTGGCGACATCATTTTGAATCCGCTCGATGCGCGCTGCCCCTATTGGGGACCATCCGAAGAGTTGCGCCGCCGTGCCGAGGCCAGGGCCATTGCAGCGTCCTTGTACCAACCGACCACAGATAAAAAGGGAGAGTTTTTCACCGAGACACCGCAGAAGATCTTCGCCCATCTGCTGACCTTCGGACCAACGCCACAGGAGTTAGTGGAGTGGATGGCGAACCCCGACGAGATCGACCGGCGGGTGCAGAGTACCGAGATGGCAATGATGATTGCGAAGGGCGCACAGCAGCAGCGCAACGGCGTTCTGGCCTCCCTTGGCTTGATTGCGGACAGTCTGCGAATGCTCCCACGGAAAGAGAAAGCAACGAGCCATTGGACAGCTACCGAATGGTCGGAGCATCGCAAGGGATGGATCTTCATTACCTCCAAACCGAGCGAGCGGGAGGCACTACGTCCGTTGCACAGCCTGTGGATCGACCTGCTTGTTCTTCGTCTCTTGAACGAACCGAAAGAGAGCCAACACCCGGTGTGGTTTGTGCTGGACGAGTTGGCGAGTCTGCAACGTCTGCCGCAGTTGCATACTGCGATCACAGAGAACAGAAAGGCGAAGAATCCGCTCATCCTCGGCTTTCAGGGCAAGGCCCAGCTTGAGATGATTTACGGTCATCTCGCGGAGGTCATGCTGTCCCAGCCGGCCACCAAGATATTCCTGAAAACCACAGAACCCAAAGCCGCTGAGTGGATGTCGAACGCCATCGGCAAAGTCGAGATCGAGCGGCTGCGCGAGACGCATTCTACCGGGCTGCGAGCCGGCAACAATTTCAGTGTGGAGCGCCAGGTCGAGCCGTTGGTGCTGGACTCGGAAATCTCCGGTCTCCCCGACCGGCACGCCTTTCTAAAATTGGGTAACCACGTCGCCAGATTCTCATTTGCCTATCACGACATCCCCGCCACCCAGCCTGCGTTCGTGCCGCGTCCGCTGGATGACGACGACCTTACGTTCGATCCGAAGACGCTGACGAAGAAGCCGCGGCAGTCTGCCGACATAACGGCAACCACCGTTCCCGGCGATAACGAAGACGAGCCGGTCGAGACAGGATTCTCGTTGGGAGATTAACCATGTTGACGATCTCCAAACCGCTCTCCGCATCGCAGGCGCAGACCTACCACGCCAAGGAGTTCACGTCTGCCGAACAGAATTATTGGAAGCAAGACGACCGGACTTTGGGCGAGTGGCATGGCAAACTGGCTGAAAAATTCGACCTCGCAGGGGCCGTGAGCGAGGAACACTTTGCGCGGCTCGCGGACGGCCAACACCCTCATACCGCCGAGCAGCTTGTACGTCATCGCGTCGTCCAGGAGTACGAAGGCGCGGACGGGAAGACAGTCACGCCGGTAGAACATCGTGCCGGTTGGGACGCCACATTCTCCGCGCCCAAGTCGGTTTCACTCACCGCGCTCGTCGGTGGGGATGACCGAGTGCGGGATGCGCACCGAGTAGCGGTGAACGTCGCTTTGAGCGAACTGGAAAGGTACACACAAGCCCGCATCGGCGGCAACCACGCCGCCGAAGCCAC
Source organism: Acidobacteriaceae bacterium (assembly GCA_963692885.1). Taxonomy (GTDB): domain Bacteria; phylum Acidobacteriota; class Terriglobia; order Terriglobales; family Acidobacteriaceae. Next base: position 1,532,780 of record OY843586.1, on the reverse strand, counting down.
CGGCGAGTTCATCGCCGCAAAGTTCGAGCATGACACCGCTCGCCCCGTGGACGGCTACGCCGCGCCGCAGCTCCACACCCACGCCGTCATCTTCAATGTCACCGTGCGCGACAACGGACAGACGCGAGCCTTGCAGGAACGCGGCCTGTTCGAGTCACAACAATTTGCAACGGCCGTCTATCAGTCGGAACTGACCTATCGCCTCCGCAGTCTCGGCTACGAAATTGAACCGGGACGCAGTGGCGCACCTGAGATCAAAGGCTACTCACAGGAGTACCTTGACGCCTCCAGCCCCCGCAGCCAGCAGATACGCGAGCATTTGGAAAAGACCGGCTATCAGGGGCCGGAGGCGGCGCAGATCGCCGCGCACTCTACCCGTGACCGCAAGGAAATTCACTCGCCAGCCGAGGTTCTGGCCGCTCACCGGCAGATCGCCGCCGAGTTCGGCAACCAGGCCGACAAAGTTGTGATGGAAGCACGGAGGCGTGGTCAGGAATATGCGTCCGAGCATGACCGGGAGAGTTCGCAACAGGTTGCGCGGCAGGCTGTTACTTATGCTCGCGACCGCAGCTTTGAGCGCGAGGCCGTCACCGACGAACGCGAGCTGTACCGCAATGCTTTGCGACGCGGTATGAGTGAAACGACGTACTCGGAAGTTCGCGCCGGGTTTGAGGCCCGCATTGCCGCAGGGGAGTTCCAGCTTGTCTCTGGACAGAAGCATGACTCAGGCCGGAGCTTCACGACTGCCGAAACGATCCGCGCCGAGAAAGAAATCATGCGCCGGATGCAGCAAGGGCAGGGCCGCGCTGAGCAGATCATGTCCATACAAGCTGCCGTCGCCCATACCGAAAAGCAGCAGCATTTGAACGCCGGACAGCGGACCGCTGCCGAAGAGATTCTGACCTCGCGCGATGTCGTGCAAGGGCTGGAAGGGCGGGCTGGTGTGGGCAAGACCACGCTTTTGAAATCGGTTCGTGAAGCAGCCGAACAACGCGGCTACGTCGTCGAGGGCTTCGCCCCGACATCCCGCGCCGCCAACCAGCTCCGCGATGCCGGTATCCCCGCCGACACCCTCCAGGGTTTCCTCGTCCGTCCCGGCCAGCCGAACTCCGACCGTCATCTTTACATGGTGGATGAATCCAGTCTCGCCAGCACGAAACAGGTCCGTGACTTCCTCACCAAACTCGAATCCAGCGACCGCGTGTTGCTCATCGGAGACACCCGCCAGCATCAGGGCGTCGAAGCGGGCAAGCCTTTCGAGCAGTTCGTCAACGCCGGGATGAAGACCAGCCAGCTTGACCAGATCGTACGTCAACGAGCAGCCCCGGAACTGCTGAAAGCGGTCGAGCATCTGTCGCGTGGCGAAGTCGACGAGGGCGTAGCCCTGTTGGACCAACAGGGCCGCGTTACGGAGATTGCCGATGCACAGCAGCGTATCGCGGCGATTGCACGAAGTTACGCTGCCAACCCGGACAACACCATCGTCGTCTCGCCCGACAACGCCTCGCGCCGTCAGATCAATCAGGCTGTGCGTTCCGAATTGCAAGCCCTCGGCACAGTCGCCGCAGAAGATCATGCGATGCGCGTGCTCGCGCCGCGTTCCGATATGACCGGAGCTGACCGTACTTGGGCCGCTCGCTATGCGGTGAATGACGTACTCCACTATCCTCGCGGCAGCCACGACATCGGCATTCAAAAGCAAAGCTATACGAAGGTCATTGCTACTCAACCCAAAGACAACCTGCTGACCGTTCAGAAAGAGGACGGAACAACGGCCACGTACAATCCTGCGCGGTTATACGGCGTGACCGTCTACCGCGAGCTGGAGCGGGAGTTTGCTGTTGGCGACCGTTTGAGCTTCACTGCACCTTCCAAACATCTGGGCGTTGCCAACCGCGACCTTGGCACCGTGCAACGCATCGACAAAGACGGCCAACTCTCCGTAAAGATGGACAACGGCAAAGCGGTCAGCTTCAATGCCAACCAAATGCGGCACTTCGATCACGGCTACGCGGTCACAAGTCATAGTTCCCAGGGACTCACGGCAGAACGTGTCATGGTGAACCTCGATAGCCACGTTCATGCAGACCTCATCAACAAGCGTTTCGCATACGTGTCCGTGTCGCGGGGATCGCATGATGCCCATATCTATACAGATAATGCGGCGTCTCTTGTCGAGAAACTGTCTCACGATGTAGTCAAGTCGTCCGCACTCCAAACCGGACAACAATTTGCTGCGGACCAAAGTGCGTCATTGCAACTGTAGCGGGTCTTGCTTGCCGTTATGGTTAACGTCCCACCACGATCAGCCCTAGCTTGGTAGCAATCTCAGCAACATTAAGGCCGGCGTCGGCGGTTCGATCCCGTCTTGCGTGCTAAACCGCCGCAGCCAAACAGATGTACGATTCCGTAATGCCCGACACTTGTATCTTCTGCGACAACGAGGCTGATAACGTCCTTCTCCCCTTGCGAACCAAGAAGAATTAGCACAGACGAAGGGGAAAGTTTAGCGCGTCGCGTCCGTCATTGGAAGCACTTCCGCCAGGGTTTTCTGCAACTTCGACTCTCAACTAGCGACAACAGGCCAATGCACGTTTCCAAGGCGGCCGTTCTCGAAAAGCGCATTAGCGATTTGGATCAATCCAGAGGTACCGCCGACGAGAACTGCGTTCCAGGCTACCCAACGGAGTTGCTACGACGCAACAAGCCCCCATTGCTCATGGAGGGCATTGTTGCGCCGCAAAGATAAAAATTTACCCTATCGGCAGACCCGCTAATTTGGCATATGTCACGGGGTTTGCGTATTCGTACCCCTCTGCAATCTTGCCATCTCGGATAACGAATTTGAAGATGTAGACGTTGTTGTAGGCGGTGCCGTCCTGGGCGATGTAGTCGCCTGTTGACTCCACAAAGACATTGCTGCCGTCTGTGCTGACGAAGTATCTGGGATCGAGCATCTTGATCTGCTTGAAACGCTCCAAGACCTGACCTTGATACTTGGTGACGGCTTCCTTGCCCTCGTAGGTGAACCAGTTCTCTTGTTTCCCTGACGCAGCCAGGGGAAAGATGTACACCGCATCGTCGCTGAAGAGCTCCATGGTTGCGTCGAGATCATGGCGTTCTTTGGCGGCGAAGAACGCTTTCGCGAGGTCAAGCGCCTTGGTTGAACTTTCCTGCTCTTTGTTGCTCATATTTCTCCTTTCACGTTTATGTTTGATCCCAGGACAGCTTAGGACTCGCGTTAGCGGCAATCTCTGGGGGCAACTACGATAAGGAACACCGGTCAGGTACGCTTTCAGCTCGACCTGAAAAGACGCATTCCGGGTGCGGTTCACCCAGGAATAGCGAAGGCCCGTACGCAATGAAGAAAAAACAAAACACGAGCAAGACAGGCCAACATTCCACCTCTATGGTCGGCCCAAATGAGAAATCTGTCAACATGTTGACAGACCCGTTTGATACCCTTAATGACGACGCCCGCCGCTTCCGTCGTTTCACCCGCGCCGTTTTCGCCGCGCATGCCGCTGTGCTAAAACATGGCGATGCGATGAATGCGCGTTTTCAGCAAAGCGCCGCGCGATGGAGAGTGCTCATACGGATCGAACTGGGTGATGTTTCCGCGTCAGCTATCGCCAAGGTGACTGGCTACTCACGTCAATCCGTCCACAGGCTTTTGGCTGAGTTGCAAACAGAAGGTTTGGTTCGGACATCGGCAGACCCTACCGATCAGCGTAGATTACTGCCTCAACTCACCAGAAATGGCCGGAAGTTGCTGCTGGGCATGGAGACTGGTTTTAACATTTGGGCTCAGGAACTGGTTGTCCGTCTAGAAGCATCACGACTTGAGCAGACCTGCGAGTTCCTTGAGGAAGCTGTAATCCTTCTCCAAAGGAAGGGAGAGGCCGTTAAGGAAAGGGGGACCCCACGAAAGAGTCTGTTCAAGGATTCGTCCCTGCACTCGCGTTAGAAGCAGTTCCGGGTCCTCAGCTGTTGCTTACAACGCAAGGTGCTAATCGACATCGTCATGATGCCTCCTAACAGCTAAACTTGTTTGCTAGAAAGACAGACCTCCGCTCCTATCACGCCTTCTGCTCATATCCCCGATACCTGCGCTTCGATCCGCCATCAGCACCACAATCACCGGGTGCTGCATTACGTCGCCACTCGCCCCACCCGAAGCCGTTGGTCGGTGGGAGAATGGGAGACTTAAACCAGTCGAGACTCGATCATAGTGCCTATTGAGGAACTGGCGGATCTTTGATTCTTAAATCCCGGAACGCAAGCGCCAAAAGTCTCCTGACGCGGGCCTCACCGGCTGGGGTTGGAGGGATTCTCCAAAGGAGGCCTATAAGGACAAGCATGTCTTCTGGATCGGTTCCCTGAGGAAGATCACCGGAGATTTCGCATGCTTCGATCATTTGGCGGACGGCGCCGAGCATCGGTCCATAGTGTTCCTGACGGTCCTGCGCCGATGTCGCCGCGTGGACGATATCGGCGACCCCGTATTTCATCTTTCCGAACTTGACGAGCCGGTCGCACCACAGGCGGAGCGCCTGGCCCGGCGAGTGTTTGGCGAGCAACGAGGGAGCAAGCGCTACCAGGGAAGCAATCTCCTTGCGGTAAAGAGCAAGCACTAAGGATTCGCGGGTCGGAAAGTGCCGGTAGAGCGTACCCGCGCCGACCCCTGCAGTCTTCGCGATGGAGTTGAGCGAAGCCGCTGGATCAGACGTGAGGGCTTCGCGCGCCACATCCAGAATTCGATCCTTATTCGCGCGAGCATCGGAACGTAATTCTTCTTCAATCATATCCTTCTTGACTATCCGGAGAGTTCTCCGCTAAGCTTGAAAGCGTACCGGAGAGTTATCCATTTGTATCCGGTTCGGAGGGAGTATGCAATACACAAAACTCGGTCACACCGGTCTTGACGTCTCCCCCATTTGCATCGGCTGCATGGGCTTTGGTGATCCTTCTCGCGGCCATCCGGCCTGGTCGCTGGATGAGGAAGCTAGCCGATTGTTGATTCGCCACGCGATTGAAGCTGGAATCAACTTCTTCGACACAGCCAACATGTATTCGAATGGCGGCAGCGAAGAGATCGTCGGGAGAGCCCTCAAGGATTTCATCCACCGCGACAGTGTTGTCATCGCGACCAAACTGGCCGCAGCCACGCGGAATGGCCCGAACGCGATCGGGTTGTCACGGAAGGCGATCATGACGGAGATCGATCATAGTCTGAGACGGCTTGGCACGGACTACGTCGATCTCTACCAGATTCATCGTCGCGATCAGTTAACTCCATGGGAAGAGACGTTGGAAGCGCTTCACGACTTGGTGAAGATGGGCAAAGTCCGGTATCTCGGGGCTTCCTCCATGAAGGCGTGGGAGTTCAGCAACGCGCTAAACCTGCAAAAGGTAAATGGATGGACGCGCTTCGTCTCTATGCAGGACAACTACAACCTCGTGGCGCGGGAAGAAGAACGCGAGATGCTGCCGCTTTGTGCCGACGAAGGAGTGCAGACAATGGTCTATAGCCCGCTTGCGCGCGGCAAGTTGGCGCGTTCATGGGGCCAGACCACGGTCCGTTCTGAAGCTGAACCTGCGGGTGCCAGGCAAAATGAAGCGACCGCCGCAAGCGATCAAGATCGTCGAAGCGGTGGCTGCTATTGCTAAGGAACGTGGAGCTAGTCAAGCGAAGATCGCACTGGCGTGGCTACGTTGTAATCCCGTCGTTGCGGCGCCGATCGTGGGTGCGCTCAAGTCTCAACACATTGACGATGCAGTCGCGGCTCTCGACATCACTCTGACGGAGGATGAGGTTACAAGACTTGAGGAGCCTTATACGCCACGGCTAGACAATCAGAGCATCTCTGAACCGGACGTCCTGCACCGCGCGATGGAGGCAGCGACCGGATTCAGAGTGAATGCAGCTTAAATAAAATGACGACGCCGCGTGTCGTTCGCGTGTGACCGCGGCCTTGCAGCCGACAACTCCTTCACCGCACCAAGGGTGGGGCTCGCGCATCGCGCGTAAACGTTTGAAGAGAAAGAAGTGCAGTTATGCCGATCCACTGAGCTAGATGTTCAATGGGCTTCAGAAGCATGGTGTGTGACAGCTCCGCTTACCAACGAATCACATCAGTCAGGGAGCTGGAAGCCTTGAGTGTCGATCAAACGAAGCGCGTGCGGCTTCAACGTGTCCTCGGCGGGCAAACGCCCACATCGCCAGTGCTGTACCCGGAACGAGGACCTCTGTGCCGACGTCAGTAAGTTCATAATCTACTCGTGGCGGAACGCTTGATGTCACCTTGCTTGTGATGTAGCCGTCACGCTCTAAACCGCGCGCCGTCGTGGTGAGAACTTTCTGCGAGATGGAATCAATGCTCCGTTTCAGCTCGGTAAAGCGCATGCTGCCGCGCGAGAGCATGTAAACGACATCGGCGGTCCGCCGCATCTCTGGGTCGGCACCGGTAAACCTGCAGTCATGGGCGATCCTGGTCGCCAAGGTCTATAAACCCAACAACGGTCGAGAATCAGTAGCACTTAAGTAAACGCTCCTTGGTTCGTCAATCCGACACCGACTGTCGCCTCTTTTGCAGATGAGTAGATCACCCAGGAAGCATGGAGTGGACTAGGAACTAGACTGTTGCGGGATACGCAAAAGCGATTAATGGTGGGAAGCGGGGTTTCGCGGTAATGGCAAAGAGGCTGCAATCGCGGCAGCCCTTTCACCTTAGTTAGTCATCGGCATCATGCCGCCATCTACGTTTAAGTTGCCACCTGTGATGAAGTCGGCGAGAGGACTTGGTGTCCAACGGCCGCAACAGATCGTGCGCTAATGTGCTGAATCTATAGTCCAAGTTGTCGTCCTTCTAAATCACGGCTGCAGGGCAAGCGGTCACTCCGGTCTACTCGGAAGCCCCTTCGAGGGGCTGTCCTGTAATGCATTGAAGTGGGTCACTTTAGCCGCGCAAACCTGCATGCTATAGCCGATCGTCTCGCATTCTCTTGTTTGGTCGATCCAGTCAGGCTGGGCCGCCACCGCTGAGAAGCAGGTGTTGGCCGCTTACGAAGCTGGCAAGATCGCTGGCAAGAAACTCTGCTGCATTGGCGGAGTCTTCTAACGTGCCGATGCGGTTCATAGGCATGAAGTTCTTGATGAATTGACCGATTTCGGGTTTCGGGTCGGCATGTCTGCCAGCGCCTTGGGTTGCCGTGGGCAGTATTGAGTTGACCGTCACGCCCCGGTATCCAATCTCCTTTGCCAAGACTTCTATGAGAAAACGCGGCGCCATTTTGCTGCTCCCGTAGAGACCACGGCCGGGCATCGGGAAGGCCGTCGTGCTTGACCCTACGAAGATGATGCGGCCGTTGTCCGCTACATACTTCGCGGCCTTTTGGATCGTAAAGAAAGCACCTTTTGTGTTGGTGTTGAAGAGCCGCTCATACTCCTCCTCGGTGAACTCGAGAACAGGCTTCCCTGACATTTCGAGACCCGCATTCGCCACAACGATGTCAAGGCGGCCATATCGCTCAAGTGAGGTCTGGAAGAGGCGCTCGAGATCGGCTACCTTCGAGACATCCGCCTGCACGGCAATCGCTTTCCCTCCGGAACGTTCGATCACGTTCGCGGTTTCCTGAGCAGCCTCGGCGGAGGAGGCATAATTCACAACGACGCTTGCGCCTAGAGCGCCGTAGCGCTCGGCGATGGCCTTGCCGATTCCTCGACCGGCCCCGGTGATGAGTGCAACCTTATTGTTGAGATCGGTCATGCTGACTCCCCCATTGATCTGGTCTTCCTGACGGAAGGTGCTGAAGAGGGCGCCTTGTGCTGCGCCCTCCTCTCCCCGGCTAGATCGATTGACCACCGGAGACTTCGATCCGCTGCGCATTTACCCAGCGGTTGTCCTCTGTCAGCAAGGACGCGATCATGGGACCGATGTCGTCCGGAAGCCCCGGGCGACCGAGTGCAGTTGCATCCGAGACCATCTTGTTCACTGCGGGGTTATCGCGCACCACGCCGCCGCTGAAGTCGGTCTGAATGGCTCCCGGAGCCACGGCGTTCACGGTAATCCGGCGGGGACCAAGCTCCTTGGCCAGATACTTGGTAAGCACTTCGATAGCTCCTTTGAGCGAGCCATACGGCGCGCTCTCCGGGATGATGATCCGCGTGAGCCCGGTCGAGATCATCACGATGCGGCCGCCATCGTTGATGAGCGGAAGCAGTTTCTGGGTCAGAAAGAACACTCCTTTGAAATTGACGTTGTAGAGCAGATCTAGCTCAGCCTCTGTTGTTTTCTCGAATAGCGCGTGATGGGAGACGCCCGCGTTATTGATCAGAAAGTCGAAGCGCTCCGCGCCGAACTCCGCGAGCGCCTTTTTTGCCTGCTGCACAAAGGGCTCCAAAGAACTTACGTCGCCGACGTTAAGCTTCAGTGCGATGGCCTTAGCTCCCGCCTTGTTCACCTCCGCAACAGCCTTGTCGGCTTCTGCCTGATTGGAGTTGTAGGTGAAGATTGAGTGGACACCCCGTTTGGCGAGGTGAAGCACTGTGTTCCGGCCCAGCCCGCGGCTGCCTCCGGTGACGATTGCAATTTTCCCTGCGATTGACACGATTTTCTCAATGGGCATTGTTTCCTCCAGCGCACGTACTTGTAGTGCGTACTGGTAGTTAGATACGCCACACCATGCCGTAGCACCTGCCCAAACGCTCCTACTTTCTGCCTAATCCTGCTTTCATTTGATACAATCACCTAGGGTGCTGAGGAGTAGAAAGCAAAAGGATGCTGAGTTCGCTAAAGGAAGTAGCGGCACGATACACCGAATCGCAGGGAGGACTAGGTCCGTTTGTGACCGCAGTTCCCGGACTGACGCTTCTTCGTTCAAACCACGAAAAGCGAACCAACTTTCACATCTGTAAGCCGGCGCTGTGCATCGTCGTTCAGGGCGCCAAGTGGACCATGTTTGGAGAGGCACGCTTCAATTACCATGCGGGCCAGGCCTTGGTGGTCAACGTCGAATTGCCCGCGTTCAGCAGCATCGTTGAGGCAAGTCCCAGTGAACCTTATCTTGGTGTCATCATCGAGTTCGATCTCGCCATCATGCGCGAAGTCATGAAGAGCCTGGACGCTCTGCCGGAAGAGAGCGGTGACGTTGCCAGGAGCGTCTTCGTGACAGAGTTCGACGGCCCACTGCTGGACAGTGCTCTGCGGTTGGTACGTTTACTGGAGACGCCAAGAGCAATTTCCGTGTTGTATCCCGCCATCATGCGTGAGATCTGCTATTGGCTTCTGACTGGACCCCATGGAGCAGAGGTGATAAGCATGACGGTCGGAAAAACGCACACCAAAGATGTCCTTCACGCCATCCATTTCCTTCGCGATCACTTTGCGGAGCCGGTCCGCATTGAGGACCTCGCGTCTCTCGCGCGGATGAGTCCGTCTGCTTTCCACCGTCAGTTCAAGGCCATCACGTCCATGACGCCGCTACAGTATCAGAAACAGCTCCGTTTGCTTGAGGCACGAAGAGTAATGATTGCGGATGAGTTGAATGTGGGAACCACAGCCGCTCAGGTCGGTTATGAGAGCCCGACTCAATTCATCCGCGAGTATGGACGGATGTTCGGAATGCCACCTCGGCGAGACATGGTCAGCCTCAAGGAAGTTGGTTCTTAGCTCCGTCGTCCGCGATTAGCGTCTACTCCGCGAGCGATCGTTCATTTGAGCTGTCATATTTGTGGACGTTGCTCTTTAACCTGTTCTCCCATTTTTCCAGAAACCATAACGTCTGTTTTGTCTCAAGATGTTTCGTCAAGGATTTCTGGTCGCGCCAGCGCTCGGCGATTAGCATGCGTCCGGTGAGCGCGCAATCTAAAGCGATGGCGTAGAAAAGACAGCCGTTGGCGTTGGTCGAGCTAGGGGTGAGTGCCTTAACATCGGCGAGAAACTCATCCGCAACAGCCGGATCTACGTGAATGTAACCCATCACTGTAATCATCAATCCTCCTAGTTCCGTTAGCGAAATGGGGAGCATTGACGGTCCCTTTCCGCAGCGTAGTCCTAGAGCATGGAATCAGTTCCGTCCTCACTAAGCCGTGAGCACGATCTTGCCTTGGATGTGCCCTTGAGCGGCTCGCTTGTGCGCCTTTTGAGCGTCCGCGAGCGGGAACGTGCTGTCTATGGCTACTCGAACCCTGCCTGCATCGAGCAAGTGCCCGAACTCTGCGAGTTGCGGACCGTTCGAGCGCACCTGGGTACTCGAGACGGTGACGGCTAGCCTTTCCGCCTCTTCGCGATCGGAGAAGCCCAGGAAAACAGGGAATAATGCGCCCTCGCGCTTGAGCGTGCGCAGGAAACGCCCCGTAGTAGGACCCCCGAGGGTATCGACGACAAGATCAACGTCATGTGCGACGTCTTCGGCAGCTCTCTTTGTGTAGTCGATAAATTCGTCGGCCCCGACCTCGCGCAGGAAGGACTCCTGTGTGGACGATGCCACGGCAATGACGTGCGCACCCTTCCACTTCGCCAGTTGCACCGCGAAGTGACCCACGCCGCCCGCAGCACCATTGATGAGTATCGTCTTGCCCCCGAGCGGCACTGGCCGGTGCGGTTCCGCTTGAAGTGGATTCGGATGATCGTGTCCCACATCGATCAAGAATTGCCACGCGGTAAGTCCAGACATAGGTGCCCCTGCTGCGTGCGCGTGGTCGATGTGAGCCGGCTTGAGTGCGAGTTCCGGCGCGGGCGCAGCAATGTACTCCGCATATGCACGGCTCTCCCCGAAGCTGGGGAAGCGAATCATCCCAAAGACTTCGTCCCCGACCTTGAACTCCTGTACATCCGGGGCAACGGCCTCTACGACTCCCGATACGTCCGTCCCCGGGATGACAGGCAAGGACACTTCTGGCCTCCAATCAGGAGGCAGGTCCTTATAACCCTCACGTAAAAACCAGTCAGGGGGATTGATGCCGATCGCGTGGACGCGAACGAGCACTTCCCCGGCCTTCAGTTCAGGAACCGCCACGTCTTCGTAGCGCAGCACCTCAGGGCCACCGAACTCGTGTAGCTGAATAGCTTTCATAGTGTTTGCCAACATCAATCTCTCCTTCCACAGCAGAGTGGGGTATTCTTATCCGGAGCGCCGCTCCGCATCGACCCTATTTATAACATACGGAGCGGTGCTCCGCTTGTCAATGGATCAGTATGAGAGCTGACGCAAAGAAGAACTATGACCACCTCCTCTCGGTCGCGCGTGCCGCCGTACTCAAGGAGGGCGCTGGGGCCTCGCTGCGTGACATAGCCCGCAGAACGGGAGTCGGTCTCGGCACGCTCTACCGTCACTTTCCCACGCGAGAGGCACTGCTCGACGCCCTACTGCGCGCACGATTCGACCAACTGACTGTTAGGGCAGGCGAACTCGAAAGTTCGGACTCGACCGGCGAAGCCCTCCTCGAGTGGCTACGCGAAACCGTCGCGGTCGCACAGGAATATCGTGGTGTCACTGCTCCGATGATGGCGGCCATCGAAGATCCGAACTCCGCGCTTCACGCTTCGTGCGTAGCCATGCGCACGGCAGGCACGCGACTTCTTGCCCGTGCTCAAGCGGACGGTGCGGCGCGCAACAATATCGATGGCGTCGACCTGTTCGCGCTTATCGGCGCGCTTGCCTGGATGCGTGATCAGCCATCGCTCACCTCGCGGGCTGATCGTCTCTTCGGCATTCTCGCGAGCGCGATCCTAAGAGATTGAGTGAACGTCCGATGACGCAGCAGGCGCGGTATCGAGAGTGCGAGTCAGTGGCTGCAGGAAGAACCTCCGATCCCGTCTTCGGAGCGTTCAAAGAACTCTCTGAATCACGTCGGGGAGCTGGGCGCACTTATCGCTTGCCATCGATTTCCGCAATAGAGCATGAGTTCATTCACATTACATTTCCCAACCGAGCAATCAACTTTGCTGCTCCCCTGTTAATTCTGTTGACCTGATCGGGGGATAGGAGAGTTAAATGGTCGAGGTTCGCGTCGAAGGTCTTACTGACTTCCTCAGACGCATATGGATAGTCTGTGCCGAAGATGATCTGTCCGAGAGGAACAGTTCCGATCAGGCTGGGAATGCCGCTCGGCGCGACCAGGGCCGTGTCGAAGTAGAAGCTCCTTATATCCGTCATGATGTCTTCGGGAGACCGGTCCTTTGCCAGAGATGCCCCGAGTTCTGCGAACCGAGTGGCGGCAAAGGGAAGATACCCGCCCCCGTGAGACAGGATGACTTTGGTGGATGCGAAGCGCTTACGGTGTCCTTTGAGGACCAGGTCCAGGGCGCAACGCGTGGTATCGGCTGGATAGTCCGCGAAAGGGCTTGGCGCGCCAGGCAGTACCGGCAGTTGAGGTGGTCGGGTTGGATGGACGAAGACGGTCGCTGAGCGCCGATCAAGCTCTTGCCAGACGGGATCGAAACGCGGATCCGACAGATAGACTCCGTCATAGTTGCTGTGCAGGGTGACGCCATCCACGTGTAGGACATCCAGCGATCTCTCAATCTCCGACAAAGCCGCGTCCACATCCGGAAGGGCCAGTGTGGTGAAGTACCCGAACCGGTCTGGACGTTGGTCCATCAATTGTGCACCGTAGTCGTTGACGCGGCGCGCCATTTCGGTTCGTTCATCACCTTCCCAACCCTCGATGCCGGGAGCGGTCAACGAGAGAACCGAGACCGCGATCTCTTCGTCATCCATGAACTTGAGTAGCTGCTCCGGACTCCAGTCAGGCGCGCCCCAACCTGAGGGATCGCCGCCGTGGGATTTCAGCTCTTCCGCCCAGAAGGGTGGAATGAGATGGGTATGAACATCGATCCGCTGCTTTTCCATATTGTTCTCCTTGTTTCGGGTTGAAGTTGGGATTTGTTGCGGTTTGGCCCCAGACATGAGGAGCGATGATTGCCGGCGCGGTTTAGAGTTCGATGATCTTGCCTTCGGGATTACTGTGGAACGTCCATCTTCCACCTGAACGGAAGGTCGAAGCGGTGCCAAACGTGTCCTCCATGAATTGCATATAGACGACCTGTTCATCATCAAATTTGGCGAAGATGCAGAACGGAGATGTAATGGCCTTGCCGAGTGTTACGGACCTGTAGGTGAAGGTTCCGAACACCGCTACCTTGTCGCTGGTCTCCACGAAGTCCGTGATCTTGAGTCCTTCATTCTTCCAGTAATGGCCAACTTGCCGGTAGGTGTCGAGTACAGCCTGCGGTCCGGTACCGGTACCAGTCCAGGGCATGATTTCTTTCAGCTCGGGATTGTCGAAGTTAAGCGAAACGTAGGTCGCATCCTTCGCGATGAGTTTGTTTACGAGATCCACGTTGAGAGGATCATTGAGTAGTGCCTGAATGCGTTCGACCTTTGTCTGTATTGACATGCTGTTCTCCTTGTGGATTCTGTCTAAGTAAACCTACTTAGAATTCGTCGCGCGTGAGTGAGGTTGGTTGGTAGTGGATGTAATCAACTCTCGCGCGAAGCGCAGCGGGCGATCAACATTACGTGGCATCGGCAACTTCGCCGGCCAGTTCTGCATGTTTTCCTGCCGTTCCATTCTGGAGCTTCTCGGAGGCCTAAGGCTTGAGCGCGTCGAGCATGCGCGCGGTGTCCCAATGAAATGGCCGCAACTCTACGATCTTGCCGTTTCGTACCCTGAAGAACTGCAGTAGCGGCCAGTCAGCATCTCGGCCCGTACTCTTCGCTACGGCAGACACGTGCGACTTACTTACGATCACGTCGCCGTTCGGATAGAACTCTGAGTTCTTGACCTCCAGCGACGACCATTGCTCCGCGAACGCCTTCACCCAAGCCTCGAAACCGCTGTGCCCTCTCCATTCCCCGCCGTAAGGCAGAGATGTCGGTTGAAAGATGACGCAGTCCGGATCGAGCGTGGCCGCGACTCCGGAAAAGTCACCTCCACCCGAGACGAGGTATGCAGACTCAGCCTCATAGAAGCGCTTCAAAGTCTCTGCGGATTGCTGTTCCTTATGACTCATAACAACTCCTTTTCTCGAGACTGTTGTTGGGGTTTAGCGCGCAGCGGCAGCCACGTACGCGGGAACGTTCCAGTAAAACGGCCGGAAATCGACAATCTTTCCATTCCGAACGGTCACGACCTGCGCCATGGGAAGGTCCTGAACGGACCCATTGATCCGCGACCGCGTGATGAAACGACATACCACAATGACCTTGTCAGCCCGTTCGAAGAACTGCCGCTCCGTCACCTCGAGCTTGTCGAAGATCGAGCCCATAGTGGCGGCCCATCGCTCATACCCCTCGTAGCCGACGTAGTCTCCGCCAAAGGGCAAGTCAGGGGACTGGTGCAAAACGACATCGGGCGCCAATATCTCCCGCATCTCGTCAAAGCTTGCGACGCCGTTCCCCTGAAACGCCTTCATGTAGTTCGCCTCGGCTTCATAGAAGCGGAGCAGAGCGTCTTTCGGTGTCAGTTCAGATGCCGCCAGTTGCTCGGCGATCGAGGCCCCTATGCCTTTCGAGGCCCCGGTGACCACTGCGACTTTCCCTGCTAATTTGCTCACTTCGACCTCACTCTCAACATTCCGATGCCGATTACAAAACTTAAGATGTCCATTCTAGACTAAGCGATCCATAAGTATGTCTACGCACTTGTGGTCCTCGGTCAGACGCAAGTCCGAGGTGACGGCCCGGCAAATCGACGGGTGCGAGTGACCTTCGGCTCTTGTGCCTGATGCGAGCGCCTTGTGTTCTGGACTGCGCGATCTATAAGATGGCAAGAGATGACCATGAAACCAACTGTGGAGAATAGGCGTTCCGGCAATCAACAGGCAGGTAGTCGTGGACCGGGACGACCCCGTGAATTTGATCGAGAAGAAGGCTTGAAGAAGGCCATGCGCGTCTTCTGGTCAATGGGCTACGAGGCCACATCCATGGCGGACCTCCGCGCTGCCTTGGGAATCAATCAGGCAAGCCTTTACGCTGCTTACGGCAGCAAGGAAGCTCTCTTTCGAGAGACGGTTGCCCTCTATCTCAACACCGATGGAGTTGCTACGGCACGTGCGCTCGCCGCTGACCTGCCGACTCGCGAAGCCATTCACACGATGCTCCAGGACGGGGTTGACATGTTTGTGGCGGAGAAGGTGCCGCGCGGCTGCCTCTTGGTTCTGAGCACACTTAACTGCACGGTAGAGAATAAGGGCATTCAGGATTACTTGTCATCGCTGCGGGATCAGACCCGGGTCTCCATTGAAGCTCGTTTGCGCCGAGGCCAACGCGAAGGCGATGTACCCAAAACTGTGCCCGTCAAAGCCATTGCGGCCTTCTACGCGACGGTGCTTTATGGTCTTTCAATTCAGGCGAGGGATGGCTCTAAGCGCAAGACTCTGACGGACGTCGTGAACTGCTCGATGAGTACCTGGGATCGCCTTACGAGCGGCGTTTAGGCGTTACCTCAAGAAATGGAGCTTTCAGAGAGTACAAGACCATGTAGGTTACCTGCTTCTTTTGGGCAGGTTCTTCACTCATGTGGATGATCCGGACATACTGTCATGGCAAGGGCCACTAAACTCGCGAGGCCGGCCACGGCTGCGACCGGCAGCCATAATACCGCTTGTTTTAGAGAAGGTGTTTTTCGTATTTGACATTCCTTCACCGCGCTGACATTATTGTAGACCGAGCGATCCGGAATGTAGACGATGAAGGTACCACGAGGAGATGTCGTTCCGCCAACTCGGTAGAGATTGTGCAGGAGCTTTAAAAAGATGCGACAAGTCTGGTTGCCTCCAGTCGGCTCGTTGCCGCGGAAGCGAGTATGTATCACTGGCTTTGAAAAGGCAGTTCCGATGAAGACGGACCGATGGTGCAGGTTGTGACCGTAAGAAATGGCAAGATCGCCGACTTTCAGCCGTTCTACTGGAATGCGCCCGCGTATATCGCAGCCGCGCAGACCGATAAGACTGAATCAATAGGGGAGTCTAAATGAGCACACACGAATCTACTAACCCACAACCTCTTCCGTTCTGGGCGAGCGCACCAGCGCGTACCGTTCGGCGCGGCCACTTCTGGATACCCGGCGAGCGCGTGGAGCGTGACGGCAAAACGTTTCAGCGCGGGCCGATGTTTGCTGAGTGGGAAGCACCCGAGCAGGTGACGCGGCGGTATCCGATCGTGCTCGTGCATGGCGGCGGCTTTCAGGGCACAGAGTGGCTCAACACGCCCGATGACCGCCCCGGCTGGGCACAGCGCCTGGTCGAGGCAGGATATGCCATTGTGGTCGTCGACCGTCCCGGCCATGGCCGCTCACCGTTGCACGTCGATATCGTCGGGCCGATGGGGCCACCTTTCTCTTATGAAGGTGGCCGGCAGATCTACATTCCACCCGATCCGTTAGGCAAGCATACGCAATGGCCTTTCTCCCCGGATGACGCCGAAGCCATGGACCAGTTCATCGCCGGCTACGGCCCGCTGCCTGCCGACCTCGCTGAATCCGAAGACATGGATGCCGACCGGCTTGCGCGGCTGCTCGACCGGATCGGACCCGCCATCCTGCTCACACATTCGGCGTCCGGCCCGAGCGGTTGGTTAGTAGCGGACCGCCGGCCTGGCTTGGTCAAGGCCATCGTCAGCATCGAGCCGATGGGGCCACCTTTTGCTGACATACCCAATATCGGTCCGCTCCGCTGGGGCCTAACGGCCGCGCCGCTCACCTTCGACCCTCCACGGGATATGCCCGAGGCGGTGCGTGACGCCGACCCAGCAACTCTGCACCTACCCAATCTGGCGGGGGTGCCTATCGCGGTAGTGACGGGCGATACCTCCTCTTTTGCACCTGCCAGCCCGCCGATCGTCGCCGCGCTGAAGGCTGGCGGTGCCGCGGCGGAGCTGGTGCACCTGCCGGACCATGGCGTAACCGGGAACGGCCACGGCCTGATCTACGAAAAGAATTCGGATGCCGCCCTTCAACCGGTTCTCGTCTGGCTGAGCGACATACAGGAAAGGTGAGGAGGCTATGGACGAGCAGGAATGGACACGGCGCGACTTCATTTCGACCTCGTTAGCCGGAGGGGCTGCAATGATGATCGATCTACCAGGAATATCAGCCTCGGGTGCGGGGCGCGAACCAGCGGGCGAGTCACATCGGCAGGTCGACGTTGTGCTAACGGTAAACGGCGTAGAGCACCGCCTGCCCGGTCTCGACGCGCACACGACACTGCTTGACGCATTGCGAGATCATCTCCAGCTGACAGGCAGCAAAAAGGGCTGCGCCCTCGGCGCGTGCGGTGCCTGCACGGTGCTCGTCGATGGAAGGCGCGTGAACTCCTGCCTTACGCTCGCGGTCATGAACCAGGGAAAGGCGATCGCCACAATTGAGGGCTTGGCAAAGGATGGCCAGCTTCATCCTCTTCAGGCGGCTTTCATTGCGCATGACGGCTTTCAATGCGGCTACTGTACGCCGGGGCAGATCATAAGCGGCATCGCCTGCATCGCCGAGGGTCACGCGCACTCCGACGATGAGACACGCGAGTGGATGAGTGGCAACATCTGCCGCTGCGGCGCCTACACCAACATCGTCGCTGCGATCCGCGACGCCGCTGACGGGAGGGTGACCGTTGGTTAATTTCGCATACGCGCGGGCAGCGAGTGTTTCTGCCGCGACCGACAGCTTGGCCCGCCACCGCTCCGACGGCGCGCATGAGCAGGGCGCGGATTTCCTAGCGGGCGGCACCGATATGGTGCAGCTCATGAGCGAGCATTTACGCAACCCCGACCGCATCATCGATATCTCTGCGTTGCCGGGGCTCGACCGAATCGAGCAGCGTACCGATGTCCTGCGGCTCGGAGCCCTCGTACGAATGAGCGATGCGGCTGCGCATCCGGCAGTGCGGTCCGAGTGCCCGGTGCTCTCGGAGGCTTTGCTGGCGAGCGCATCCGCGCAGGTCCGCAACCTTGCGACGCTTGGCGGCAACCTGCTCCAGCGCACCCGCTGCGGCTATTTCCGCGATCCTGGCGCGCCCTGCGAAAAGCGTGAGCCAGGAACGGGTTGCCCGGCCATCCTCGGACAAAACCGCTTTCATGCAGTGCTCGGCGGTAGCCAACATTGCATCGCCACCTACGCCGGCGATTTCGCCAATGCGCTGCTGGTGCTCGATGCGACCGTAAGGATTGCTGGACCGAACGGGGAACGCACTATCCCGCTTGCTGGCCTGCACCGCATACCCGGCAACACGCCCGCGGTTGAGACGAATCTGGCACCGGGTGAACTGATCCTATCCATCGATGTGGCGACCGGTCCCGCGGCGAGGCGTTCCCATTACCTGAAAGTTCGCGACCGGGCGAGCTTCGAGTGGTCGATCGCATCGGCCGCGGTGGCACTTGATCTCGGAGAGTATGGGACGGTCCGTGACGCGCGCATCGCGGTGGGTGGGGTTGCGACCAAGCCTTGGCGGCTGCCCCAGGTCGAAACGGCGCTGCGAGGTAAACGCCTCACCCTTGCGCTCGTGCAAGAGGCCGCAGCGCATGCCGCGGACGACGCGGTCCCGCACGGTCGCAATGCCTACAAAATCGAGCTGATCCGGCGCACGGTGGCTCGTGCCCTGGCCGAGACAGGAGGCCTCGCATGAACGCTGTCGGCGCACCCCTTACCCGTGTGGACGGACCAGCCAAGGTTACGGGCAGCGCCCGCTACGCTGCCGAGTTTCACCCTGACGGCCTTGTGTACGCGGCAACGCACGACAGCACCGTGGCGGCCGGGCGTATCGTTGCGATCGACACGGCGGCAGCCGAACGCGCATCCGGCGTGCTGCACGTTCTCACGCATCGCAACGCCGACCGGCTGCCTTATCTGACCCCAGCCGAGCGGCCGGCAGTCGACCCTGTCGCGGGAGAGCAGTTGCGCGTGCTGCAGGATGCCGAAGTTCTGTTCAGCGGCCAGCCCGTCGCGCTTGTGATCGCGATGACGCAGTCTCAGGCGCTTTATGCGGCAACGCTGATTCGCGTGACCTACGACGCCGCTCCCGAGCGCCTCGTCTACTTCGATCCTGCGCGGGCGAAGCCAACCTCCGAGGCTGCCGCGAAGAAGGGTCGCGGTCCCGAGACCAAAAAGGGCGACCCCGATGCCGCCTTCGCTGCCGCGCCGGTTCGCGTGGATGCAACTTACGTGCAGGCGCGCGAGCAGCACAATGCCATGGAGCCGCATGCCACCGTAGCGCAATGGCAAGGCGACCGGTTGACATTGTGGAGCAAGACGCAATGGGTAGGCAATGAACGAGCTGAAATTGCTCGGCGCTTCGGGATTGCGCCGGAAAACGTGCGGGTCATCAACCCGTTCGTCGGCGGTGCCTTTGGCTCGGCGTTACGCACCTGGCCGCATGTCACGCTGGCTGCAATGGCTGCGCGCCGGGCGGGGCTTCCGGTGCGGCTGGAGCTGACCCGGCGACAGCTCTTTACCGCGATTGGCTTCCGTTCCGAGACCCGACAGCGCGTAGCCCTCGGTGCTGGCCTTGACGGCCGGCTTACCGCCATGATCCATGAGGTCACAGGGCAGACCTCCACCTACGAAGAATTTGCTGAACCCGCGCTCGCACCCGCATCCACTACCTACGCCTGCCCTGACCGGCGGACCCGCTACAGCCTGGTGCCCATGAACATCAGCACGCCCTGCCCCATGCGAGGGCCGGGCTGGGCGACCGGCCTAATTGGGCAGGAGATGGCGATGGACGAGCTGGCCGCAAAGCTGAAGCTCGATCCCATCGAATTACGCCTGCTCAACTACGCCGAGAAGGATCCGATGAAGGACCTGCCGTGGTCCTCGAAGGCGTTGCGCGAATGCTATCGGCAGGGAGCGGAGCGGTTCGGCTGGCACCGCCGCACGCCCGGTCCGCACGCCATGCGAGATGGTCGCGAGCTTGTCGGGTTCGGGATGGCGACGGCAATCTACCACGTCTCCCGCTATCCCACGTCCGCGTCCGCCACACTCTTCGCCGATGGAACCGTGACCGTGCGTTGCGCCACCACTGACATGGGGCCGGGCACCTACACCTCGGCGACGCAGGTTGCGGCGGACGCGCTCGGCCTGCCGGTGGAACAGGTGCGTTTCGAGCTTGGCGACTCGACATTTCCGCCCGCGAAGGAACATGGCGGCTCGACTACGATGGCCAGTGTCGGATCCGCCGTGCAGGCGGCGTGCACGGCATTGAAGCTGAAACTCGCCGGCCTGGTCCGTTCTGGCGACGCGAACGACCCCGCAAGGCTTCTCCGCAGAGCAGGCTTGGAACGTCTTGATGCGGAGGCCAGCGCCACGCCCGGCGATGAGACGAAGACGTACAGTTCAGTCGGCTTCGGCGCAGTCTTCGCAGAAGCGCGCGTCGACCCGGAGCTTTGCACCATCCGCGTGGCGCGGGTGATCGGCGTCTATGACGCGGGACGCATCATCAACCCCCGGCTCGCCCATAGTCAGTGCATCGGCGGCATGGTCGGCGGCATCGGTATGGCGCTCTTGGAAGAGGCCGAGTGGGACGCCAATCTCGGTCGCGTCGCAAACGCGACTCTTGCCGAATACCTCGTCCCGGTCTGCGCCGACATTCACGAACTCGACGCCTTTTTTGTTGAAAGCGAAGACCGTATCATGAATCCGCTCGGCGTCAAGGGACTGGCTGAACTCGGCCTATGCGGGGTCGCACCGGCTATTGCCAACGCGGTCTGGCATGCAACGGGTAAGCGTATGCGAGAGCTGCCGATCACTCCAGACCGTCTTCTGATGGCCTGATCTAAGGAGATACACAATGCGCCTTCCGACCTTACCGCCCGAACAGCTTACCCCCGAGCAGCGCGCCCTGTACGATCGCAACCGCAAGCAGATTGCGCACGGCTTCAACACCTTTACGACGACGCGCGAGGACGGCGCACTGCTCGGACCTTGGGGCGTGTTCCTCCATGAGCCGAGGGTCGGCCAGGCGCATTACGACCTGATCGACGCGATCACGGCGATGAAGCGCCTTTCGCCATCGGCCAAGCAGATCGCGATCCTCGTCGTGGGCGCAAGATTCAACGCCGCCTATGAGCTGTACGCGCATGCCGCGACCGCGGCATCCGAGGGCATGGACTCTGTCAAGATCGCAACGCTCGCCGCCGGCGGCCGTCCGCTCGACCTGACGCCGGAGGAGGCATGCGCGTTCGACGTAGCGACGGCGCTGCTGGCCGGAGGTGTGCTGGCCGGCGCGACCTACCAGGCAGCGCGTGGCCTACTCGGTCAAGGCGCGCTCAACGAGCTGGTGCTTTGGATTGGCACTTACGCACAGGTCGCCATCACGCTTAATGCATTCGATGTACCAAGCGAGGAGATGTTTAATCAATGACAACCATGTACGTGACTTATTCCGGAGATGCTGCGACTCGCTTTGACCGCGATTACTACATCCAGCATCACCTGCCATTGGTGATGGAATGTTGGGGTCCGCTTGGGCTGGAAGGCTGCGCCGCCTTCTGGCCCGCCGTTCTCGGCGCGGGAACGATCTGCATCTGCGAATGCCGGTTCCTAGACGAAGCGGCGATGCGAGCCGCGCTCGCCTCGCCCACAACGCCGCGCGTGATGGCGGACATCGCTCACTTCACCGACGCGACGCCCGCGCAGAGTCTTGTAGGGCCGATTTGAACAGAAGACCTCATGGCAAGACCTTGCTGATGCGGACTGATCATGGAACGCACAAACGACCGGCGCACCGCCGATCTAGCTTCTCAGCCGTTTATGCTTTAATCCTTTATAAACATGAGCGTCGCCGTCGAGAGCTGGGGAATGTGGGAGACGCCGGCAGTATCGGCGTCTTTCAAGGAGTGAAGAAGGGTGGGAAACGGCGTAATTGTTTTCCATGCTTTGCACCGTTCCGGCATTCCACGGTTCTGTAGTACTCGGGATCGCAAGGACAACTTTCGCCAATGCGACTTGCACTAAGATTTCAACCAGCTACCTGTAAGTCGGCAGCCCAAGACTGCAAAGAGCATGCGAACGAGTGCCATCCAACTTCTCGGTATCAGTGTGTCCAGGCCTGCAGAAAGCCGGAGAACGCGGACCAACTCCGGTTGTGGAAACTCGAGAACGACTTTGCCCAACATCTTCGAGGAACTGTCCCGATTCTTCGTGCCTTTTAACGGTCGGCACGTTGCAAAAGCGACGCTAATTGTCGGATCGGGGTATCACTCCGGCCAGTTAGCCATTACCTGATCGACAGCCTCGTTGAGCACTTCGGAAGAAACTCCGCCACTGGATTGCACCGCTAGTCCTGAAGCTAATGCCGAAAGATACTGTGCCAAGGGACCCGGTTCCCATGTGCCTGGAAGGTCTCCTTCCCGCTTCGCTCGTAGGAACCGTTGTTCCAACTGCCTGGTTCCTTTACTCCGAATGGAAGCAAGCTCATCCTGAATCACGCGGCTTGCCTGACTGCCGACAAGCGCCCCCTGCACCAGGAAGCAGCCTGACGGTACATCAGCCTCTTTCCGGACTCCTCCCGTCAGGCGCAACCATGCCTCTGCTACCTCCCTCACCGTGGAACGGTTCAGGGCTGCGGTATAGTCCTCAGCGTGGAGCCCCAGATACAGGCGCAGTGCTTCTCTCAGCAGACCCTCTTTGTCTTTGAAGGCGGCATACAGGGTCGGCTTGCTGATCTCCATTGCCTTTGTAAGGTCCGCGAGTGAGGCACCCTCATATCCCTGCCTCCAGAAAACCAGCATGGCCGCTCTCAGAGCGGTGTTGCGATCAAACTCCCGAGGACGGCCGGGAAGGCGCTTCTCCGTCAAGGCTGGCATCGTCTCTCCTGCTCCTGTTGTTTTCGATGCGGGGCCGCTTGCCCTGACTCTATTTCGTACCGATATGGAAAATAATTGCATCCTTGTTGCTTTCTCAGCGTCTTTACAGTGCGGTACAAAATAGAGGACGGAGACATCAAAGATGAGCGCAAGTGGAACAGCAAAGCTTGGAACAGCCGTGGTGACTGGAGCCTCTGCCGGCATCGGCAAGGTGTACGCGGAACGGTTGGCAAAGAAGGGCTACGATCTCTTTCTGGTTGCCCGTCGAGCGGATCGCCTCGACGCAATCGCAAAGGACCTGACGCAGCAATATGGCATACAGGTGAAGACCCAAACGGCGGATCTTGGGGATGCGGCCCAGCTTGAAACCGTCGCCAAGGCTATCTCCGGAGATGACCAGATCACTTTGCTCGTCAACAATGCGGGAACGAACTTTGTCGGCCCTCTGGACAGCATGAGTGTCGATCAACTGAACACCCTGGTCAATTTGAATATCGTAGCCCTCACCCGCCTTGCCATGGCCGTGCTTCCGGGCTTGAAGAGCCGGAATCAGGGCGCCTTAGTGAATATTGGATCGATTCTTGGCTTTGAGAGCACCCCCTATACACCGATCTACGGCGCGACCAAGGCGTATGTGCAGAGCCTGTCCAAGGCGCTGCAAGCTGAGCTTGCTGGCACCGATGTTGTGGTGCAGCTCGTCACTCCAGCAGCCACCGTCTCCGAAATTTGGGATGTGCAAGGCTTCCCGTTGTCCAACATCGACCCAAAGATCGTGATGTCTACGGAGGACATGGTGGATGCCGCGCTTGTCGGCCTGGAGCGTAGGGAAAAAGTCACGGCACCGTCTGTTCAGGACGATGCGGTCGTAATCAAGTACTTCGATGCTGGGTCAGCACTCTTTGTAGCGTCGCAGCAGACCGGCAAACCGGCACCACGATATACAAATTAGTCAGATACGCGGAGTCGGGCAGACACCCGGCTCCGCGGAGAACTGTGATCGATAAATTCTCCAGCGAATCACAGGATGAACACGCGCGTTGGATTAGTCCTGGCAAACGTTAGTCGCGTAAGTACGCGGACGGCGGATGAGCTTCGATCCCGATACCCTGGAGCAGCGCGATCCGCAGCCCTCCCCGACGATGGAAGAGGACCAGGAGGACGAGCCGAAAGAGCAGCCAACAGTGACAGCGGCGACGAAAGGCCCAGTCGCAACCGGCAACGCCAATCCATCCGCAATGTCCCAGGGAAAGAAGCCGGGCCCTATTCCGTAGCCGAAGGATGCGGCACAGGAACCGGCCCGCGCCTGCGAAAAAAACCGGCCCGCGCCTAAGACTGAGGCCGAGCTGCAACCGGCAACGACGATACGAACCGAACAAGAGGAGACCGAGCTTGTGCAGCGGCTTCTTGCGGCAAAAGACCACGTCGAGCACATCGAGCTGGACGCCCCTCGCTTGAGCTGAGGCCATAACCATGCTGACTATTTCTAAAGCCCTCAGCTCCGGTCAGGCGCAGAGCTATCACAAGCTGGAGTTCACATCCGAGACGCAGAACTATTACAAGCAGGGCGAAACGGTGAAAGGTGAGTGGCAGGGCAAGCTCGCCGCTTCACTCGGCCTCTCCGGTGAGGTTGCGCCGTTGGAGTTCTCCCGACTCGCGGACGGACAGCACCCGCAGACTGAGGAGCAGTTGGCGAAGCGCTTAGGAAAGCCGAACTCGCCAAGGAGCAACGCGACGGTCGGTAAGCCGCAGCCTTTGCATAGCGATACCTATCGGCACTCCCCTGCACGCTGAAGTTGAAGTGCGCTTCGCTGAGCGAGGATCTAAGCATTCTGTAGGATTACCATCGAGCGTTAGAGAAGGATTTGGCAAACCCATGGAAATGCAGCTCGTGCGAGTTCCTTAAGCCGGGCAAGTCCAACGCAATGACATGGAAGTGCAGCGCGAGCAGAGGAAGGATAGGCTCAAAGAAACGGTAACCGCGAGGCGTTTCTCCCAGTAAAAGGAGCTGTTCTCCCGAGCCTGCCTTTGCATAGTGCAACTGGCCGCAGATCATTCATCATCTTTCTCCTTTTGACCCAGAGGCAGAGCCCGTTCGTTGGGTCGGGATCAGGGGAGAAGGAACATTCTCGCTGTAGCACGACTTGCTTAGTTAGAGGCGAACACTGCGGGCCGGATTGCGGCATCGAAGCCAATCGATAGCGCGATCACGCCAAAAAGGTAGACCTATGGAAGCTTCACTGAAAGCGCAATCGCCAGTCGCCTTCTGCAAAACAGAGAGTCACAAGTGCACAATCACCATGCATTGCCAGCCGCACGGTCAGTTCCTTGGCAGCTTAAAAGTGCTCTGAAGGTTATGGACAGCAACGCGCCTTTGGAGGAGTGAACACGCTTTGTAGATGACTAGCCGCTAGATCTGAACCATCCCGCCATCGACGAAAAGTTCAGCGCCGTTCACATAGCTTGCATCCTCTGAGGCGAGGAACACAACCGCTTTTGCAATCTCGTCCGGCCTGCCCGGGCGACCGAGAGGGATGTCTTTCGACAGTTCCGACAAGAGTCGCTCGGCATTATCCCGGCCACCTGTCGCCTTCTCGATCGAAGGAGTATGTACTGGGCCTGGGCTGACGACGTTCACGCGTATCCGCCGCTCCCTGAGTTCGTTCGCCCACGTCCGCGCGAAGCTCCTCACCGCGGCCTTGCTCGCGCTCAACACGCCGAATCCGGGTATTCCCTTAATCGTCCACATGGAAGCATTCAAAACAACGGCCGCTCCATTGGGCATTAAGGGCAAAGCCTTCTGCATGCAGAAGAACACACCTTTCACATTCGCGGAGAATCCGGCCTCGAACTGAGTTTCAGATACCTGTTCAAGAGTGAGGTGTTCAGCCGTGCCGGCATTCGCGAACAGGATATCCAGCCGCCCCGCCTGCTCTCTCACCACCGTGAACAGCCGGTCGAGATCCTCCAGTTTGGAAACGTCGCCTTGGATGCCCACGGCGCCATGACCGATCTGCTCGATCGCCGCTGCGAGTTCTTGACTCCTTCGCCCGGTTACAAAAACCTTTGCCCCCTCCGCTGCGAGCAGTTTGGCAGTCGCCAATCCGATGCCACTTGTTCCGCCCGTAACCACCGCAATCTTGTTCTCAACTCTTCTCGACATGCTTGCGCTCCTCAAAGCCGACGATCCTTAGTTAAATTCCAACGCTTTGGTTGGATAATACATGAGATTCCAACCTGCCCGTTGGAGATTCAAATAGAATTCTTGAATGGCCTGGGATACACAGGAAACACGCCGTCGTCTTCAGCAAGCGGCATGCGCGGAGTTCACGGAACATGGTCCGGACGGTACGACCATGGCGCGAATCGCATCTCTCGCGGGGATCAACAAGGAGCGGCTCTACAACTATTTCGGGGACAAACGACGACTATTTGAAACGGTGCTGATCGAGGAACTGGAAAAGCTCGCGATCTCCTTAGGAGTGAATGCTCCCGGCCTGGAGAATATCGGGGAGTATACGGGCTGCATCTTCGACTATCATGCAGAGCATCCTCAACTGGTCCGGCTTTTGCTCTGGGAGGGTCTAGCCGAGGGTCCAGCCGTAAACGAGGCCGCCCGCACGGCTCACTATCAGCGCACGGTTGCGATGTTTGCCGAAGCACAACGGGACGGCACACTAAATGACGATCTTGATCCAGCAAAGCTAGTGTTTTTACTGATTGGACTGGCTGCATGGTGGTTTGCCGTACCCCAATTGTCACGCATGGTCACAGGCTCGGATGGCAGTGCTTCAACGGAGCGCAGCCTACGCCGGGCCTGTGTTGTGAGCGCCGCCCAGCATCTGGCCTCCCGACACCCGTAAGGAGCGGCTACCGGATCGTCGGAAATGAGTTGCTCCTGGTAACGCATTTGGCGCTCCGAGCGCGGCCTTGGTGCGCTCGGACATGGCCAGCAGTAATATTCAAGACGCTGATGGCTCTTGCGCAAAAGGATGATGCAAACTCCCATGCCTCCAGCAGGTAGCAGCTGTCATGAACAGCTTGTACAAAGCCCCTGCTTTGCCGTCTACGACACCAACACGGCGCGAAATCGTGCTCTTCCCCGTCGGGTGTGCTCTAATGCCGCATTTGCGTCTTGCATCGGAAATGTCTCAATTAGCGGCTTGATTTTGTGCTGTGCTGCAAATGCGAGCATCTCCTGAGTCTCATCGAGCGACCCAGGCTGGCCGCCGACCAGCGACTTCTCACCCGCAATCACGCTCCAGGGCGATAGCGAGATCGGCTTGTCTGGAATGCCTGCCATGCACAGCTTTCCGCCCGGCCGCAGCGCCGCCATGTACAAATCCCACGGCATGTCTGCTGAGACGGTGGACAGGATGAAGTCAAATGAGCGAGCCGCCTTCTGCACTTCGCCAGTCTCGCGCGAGGCGATGAAGTGTTTTGCGCCGAAGCTATGCGCCTGTTCGTCTTTGTCGTGCGTTGAGCTAATCGCCGTTACCTCGCAACCCATCTTCGCCAGAAATTGCACGGCTAAGTGGCCCAGGCCCCCAATCCCGATTACCGCAACCCGGTCCGTGGGCCGCACATTGTAGCGCAGCAACGGTGTGAATACTGTGGTTCCCGCGCACATCAGCGGTCCGGCGTGTTCCGATGCGATAGCTTCTGGAATGGGATGCGCGAAGCGCCAGTTATTTACCCGTACAACAGTACCGAACCCGCCTTTATGCGGGCCCATGACTGTACCGGCTACCTGCGCGCACACATGCTGCTTGCCGCCCTCGCACCACTCGCACTGCATGCAGGAACCGCAGAGCGCGCCCACTCCCACACGCTGTCCCACCTTCAGCCGCGAGACATTCGACCCTACCGCGGCTACAGCGCCCACGACCTCATGACCGGGAACCACGGGATAGACGGACAAGCCCCACTCATTGTCGACCATCGCCACATCGGTATGGCAGATGCCGCAATGCGTTACCTGGACATCGACTTCTTCCGGCCCGAGCTCCCCAAGATCGAAAGCGAAGGGTTGTAAGGCGTCCTTCTCGGCTTTTGCTGCATATGCCTGTACCTGCATGGGCTTACTCCGTTACCTTCTATATTTTTCAGCTTCGCTGCGGCTTGCAGATTTATCCAGCAAGTGAGGCTCAATTGTCTTAACAATGCCACTGAACGAAGGAAGGCTCAATACACAGAGATCCTAATGACTTGCACAAAACTCCATTTCTCTAGGCCAAGGACGTGATGAACCCGGTATAATCACGCATTGGAGATTCTTGAACAGCATCGGCAACGCATGGTCGAACTGCTCGAAGAGCTCGGTTCACCCGAAGGCGCGTGGCCTTCCCCATTGACCGGAGTGACCCTGATCCGCACGAGCCGCGCCATGGTTCCTGTACCCGTGATGTATGAGCCCTGCATTGTGATCGTGGCGCAGGGAATGAAGCGTTTCCACCTGCCCGATCGCGTGATCCACTACGATGCGCATAACTACCTTGTCTTGACCGTACCGGTCCCTGCTGATTGTGAAACAGTCATCGACGCGTCGGGTCCGTTTCTCGCATTGAGTGTTCGCATCGACCTTGCGCTGCTGGGCGATCTGCTGCTGGGCATGGAGGGTACGGCGCTCGTACGGAAACCGACTTGCGAGACGTTGTCCGATGCTTGGGTAAGCGCACCGGCTATGACACCGGCCATCAGCAACGTGGCAGTACGTCTACTGGAGTGCCTCCGTTTATCGATCGACGCGAAGATGCTTGGTCCTCAACTTATACGCGAGCTTACCTATCGCGTACTGTGCGGCGAAGAGGGTGGCGCGCTACAGAATCTTCTGCTCGCCCAAGGTGCACAAGCCCAGATTCACCGGATACTGCACCGCATGCATGCTGGCTATGCGGGACCGCTCGACATTCCGTCGCTCGCCCACGAAGCAGGCATGAGCGTATCGGCGCTCCACGCCCATTTCAAGGCCGTCACCGCGACTTCGCCCATGCAATACGTCAAGACGATCCGGCTGCACAAAGCTCGCATGCTGATGGTGCAGGACGCTCTTGGCGCGTCCTTAGCAGCCGAACGAGTAGGTTATAGTAGCCCTTCGCAGTTCAGCCGCGAGTTCAAACGCCTCTTTGGCTTTCCACCCGCAGATGAAGCTCAACGTGTCCGCACAACATTCGGCCTCAGTGTCGTCCTAGCCTAAGCGACTTTCTGCACTGTGTTTGCTTGCCCAACGCATTCACCTCCGTACACTGAAGTTTCTGGCGTATGACGGCCCGGCGTGACTCCAAACGTACGCTGGAATAGCGCGATAAAAGCACTCACATTCGTATAGCCGAGATCGAGAGAGATCGTCGTGATGGACAGGCCTTCGGCGAGCATCTCCAAACCTCGCAGCAGCTTAGCCCGTTGGCGCCACTGCGTGAAAGTGAACCCAGTCTCGATGACAAAGTGCCGGGAAAGGGTCCGGACGGTGATGTGGCCGCAGAGAGCCCAGGCCTCTAAACTTCTGCAATCGTTCAGATCGTGGAGGATTCCTGACGCAACCATCAGCAGCGCGGGAGTTCGGGGCATGGCAAGGCCGAGGTTCTCATGCGGTAGTGTCGCGATTTCATCCAAAATCACGGTGACAACATTCTGTTGCGATACAGTGCGCAGAGAATCGTCCCAAGTCATAGCCCGGCTGACGGCTCCACGCAGCAGCCCGCTCGCAGACAGGATGCGTGGGCTTGTGGGCAGCGAGGGGCAAGCTGCAAGCACGATACTCACAAGCCAGCCCTGAGAGGGCCCGAAGGAGTCTATGGCGTGAAGATGGCCTGGTGGTATCCAGATGCCATGCGTAGCCGGGACAATCCAACGCGCGCTGCTGTCCTGAACCGATAGAAGCCCTTTCAGGCTGCCAAGAAACTGACCATGCGGCTGGCGACGCATGGGGATTACGGACTTGTGACTCTCTGTTTTACAGAAGGTGACTGCCGATTGCGCTTTCGGTGAAGCTTCCATAGGTCTACCTTTTGGCCTGAACGCGCTATCGATTGGCTTGGATGCCGCAATCCGGTCCGGAGCGTTCGCCTCTAACTTAGCAAGTCGTACCACAGAGAGAATGTTCCTTCTCCTCTGATCCCGACCCAATGAACGGGCTCTGCCTCATGGGTCAAAAGGAGAAAGATGATGAATGATCTGCGTAAAGGGTATGCAAACACGGCAGATGGCCAGTTGCACTATGCTGAGGCAGGATCGGGAGAACACCTCCTTTTACTGGGAGAAACGCCCCGCGGTTACCGATTTTTTGAGCCTATCCTTCCTCTGCTCGCGCCACACTTCCACGTCATTGCGTTGGACTTGCCGGGCTTAGGAAACTCGCACGAACTCCCGAAACCTGCTTCTGTCCCAGCAGTCGCCAAATGCGTGGCAAGTTTCTTTGATGCTCTCGGCATCGAACGGGCCCATGTCTTCGGAATGCATACAGGAAACAAGATCGCAGCTTCCTTTGCAGCAGAGTCTCCGAAGCTGGTCGAGAAGCTGATTCTAGCAGGTCAACCGCACAGCATTATTCCTAGCAAGTCTGACAGGAACGCCGCGCTTGGTCCTGCGTTTCAGCGCTACCGGGCCGCGCAAAAGGATACGCACGATCCACAGTACCGCCTGCTTCGCGAGTGGCTGGCGACCAAGCTGACCCTTGATGCCGGATGGTGGCCGGAGAAGATTCTGACAGGAGCGCCAATCGATGCGGGCCTGATTGAGGCAGCAGAGTCCAAAGCAATCGACTTCCTGCTTGGCTGGCGCAGCGCGATCCCTATCTACGAAGCCGTGTTCGACTTCGATTTGGCGGAAGCAGTCTCTCGTATTCCTGCGCCGACACTGATTCTTGAGTTGTCGCCTCCCGAGGAACAACATCTTGGGCCACAAGCCGGCCATTTGGCAGCATTGATGAAGCAGGCCGTAACAGACACGATTCCGGTTACGCATGGTGCGGCTATGGAGAATCAAGGGGCAGAAATGGCGCGGACTATTCTCTCGTTTTTAGGAAACCGAAATCCGAAGTACTCCCCCGCTGCCTAACTACCTGCTCTTGCCGCCAAGAATAGGAATGCACCCTGAAAGGCTTCCAGATGAATGACATCAAATTGAACCAGGCAACAGTATTAGCTCCAGAAGGAAATGCAGCCAAGGGCGGCGCGTCGATCATCGTCGAGCCGGGCTTTGAGGTAGAACAGATCGTAGCCGGGTCAGGCTTTCACACGGCGAACGGTGTCGCCTTTGGTCCTGATGGACGGTTGTTCGTTGCCAGTGTCGCTGGAGAAAGTATCTTCGCTTTGGATCTGGCGACCGGCCTGATCGAAACGATCGTGGGCCCGCCCTCGGGCGAAGCGGATGACCTAGCCTTCAGCCCTAACGGCGACATGATCTGGACAGCCTTCATGGAAGGCATCGTTCGCATGAAAGGCGTGGACGGTCAGATCAAAGATCTCGCTTCCGGCTTACCGGGTGTGAACTCGATCGCTTTTACGCGAGACGGAAAGCGTCTCTTTGTCGGCCAGGTCTTCATGGGTGATGGCATGTGGGAGATCGATCTCGCGGGCAGCGCCGCTCCGCGGCTCGTTGCTTCCGATACAGGCGGCATCAATGCCTGTACGTTCGGGCCGGACGGCATGATCTATGGTCCTTCCTGGGACCGGGGCCAGGTCGTAAGGATCCATCCAGAGACTGGCGAGACCACTATTCTTGCTGAGGGCTTTAAGAAGCCTGGGGCGGTGCGTTTCGACCTAGAGGACCATCTCTTTGTTCTCGACGACAGAACCGGAGAGATTTTCGCGCTCGACGAAGCGAACGGCAAATGGAACAAGCGGCTGGTCGTGCAGCTTCCTTCAGCAACCGACAACATGGTCATCGGGCCAAACGGACTCTTCTATGTCAGCGGAATGCCCGATAACGCAATCCATGAGGTGGATCCGAATACAGGAAAAAGCCGGATCGTTGTCGCTGGCAAACTCGGATTTCCTCGTGGAATCGCACTTTCGAAGGGCCTTGACGGCGACCTCTTGCATGTCGCTGACACGGGTGCATACCGGATTGTCAATCTGCGAACGAAAGAAGTACGTGACGTTGCTCGGGCTGTAGCGACGGACCTCAAGTTCCCAGCCTCAGTGAGCGTCCACGGAACAAGCGTCTTGTTGACCGCTGAGCTCTTTGGTGTCATTGAGATCTTTGATCTCAAAGGCAAGATGATCCGCGAGGTCTCCGGACTGAACATGCCAGCAGCTTCGATCGAGTGCGAGGACGGCACGATCGTTGTCACCGAACCGTTGGCAGGTCGCGTACTGCGCTTGTCAGGCGACAAGAAGGACGTTCTGGCCGAAGGACTTCAGCTTCCTGCCGGACTCGCGGACGCCGGCGACGGAACGGTTTACGTCTCGGAGAGTGCAAGCGGCCGGCTTCTGCGAATCAGCCTCAAGGATCGGAACGTCACGGTAGTTGCAGAGCACCTTGGAACAGTAAGGGCGATTGCGATGACCCCGGATGGATCGGTCGCGATGCTCGACGTGGATGGTGGGCGACTGCTTCTGCTTGCGCCTGCCACTGGAGTTGTCATCCTTGTTGCGCAGGGCTTTGCAGTGGGCCGTCTACAAAAACCGTACGCCCGATCAGGTGGCGTTGCGGTCGGTTCTGACGGGTCCATGTACATTGCGGCGGACATTGAGAACGCCCTCTATCGCGTGTCGCGCAAAGGTTAGTGAGCCATCAGTGTGATAGGTCTTCCAGATGTGTTGAGCGCGGCGCTCGATGCTGGCACTATGCGGGAAACCTTCGCCAATGCGTGTGTAGAGATCTGCTTTCAGCGCAAGATAGAGCTCGTTGAGCAGCTCTTCTTTGTGGCGAAGTAGGTGAAGAGGGTACCTTCCGCGATGCCGGCCCGCTTAGCGATCTTGGCAGTCGGCGCTCCGAGCCCAGTTTCGGCAATCTCTTCAACAGCGGCGTCAAGGATGGCGCGGTGCTTCTCCGGATCCTCGGGACGGGCCATAGTCACTTCAGCGTACAACGAAAGGGCTTGCGCCTAAGCAGGAGGCCGTGGCCGCTGACTTGTTTTATTCCAGCTTGGGCAATGTTTAGTCTCGATAGACGCGCTCAAGACAATCAGACGCCCCGCCCATGCTCCAACGCGTTTGGGGGCATAACTTCCGCTAATGCGACTTGTGAATATCTGACAACTCAGAGGACATCGTTGCGCTACTCTGTCCCATGCGAGTGGTCGAATCGCTGCAAGATCTTGTGCCCTCAAACGGCCTGATTGGGGTGATGTCTTCCGGGCAAGGGAGTGTGGCAAACAACGTCACCGGCATGCGGGAGGTTTATCGCGGCAGCAAGGCCGCCCTGAACCAGTTCGTGCGTAGCTACGCAGCCCGCCAGAAAGGAACCCCGCGCGCGATGGTTCTGATGGCTCCTGGTTGGTCCCGAACGGACCTGGGCGGCCCCGATGCACACCCGAGCATTGAAAAAAGCGTTCCGAACTTGGTGAATGTTCTGATGCAGAGGCAGGGACTTGCCGGTCTTGAGTACCTGGATTATCTAGGCAGGACTGTGCCCTGGTAAGTGTTTGCACGGCTCTGTCGCCACGAAGGATTTCGCCGAATAGGAGATGATGTCGCGAAGGCCGAAATCGCTTCCGGTCGCGTGCACAGATGGGGCGAGCCTGTAATGAGCGGCGCGAGTGAGCTCAACGGCTTGGCGCGCTGGGACCAGTAGCGGCGAGTTGCTGTAGTTAAAACTTGCATGTCGATGCTGTGCTGATCCATGGCAGCGATACCACCTGCGCCGACGTCGCGAGCAGTGGCTACCGCTTCTTTGCAGACACAAGGCGGGACGCTTCAGTGAGGGCAGGCTTATCTGCGACACGGCTGCCCCAGTCGGCCATGTAACCCGCCTCAGAAGTCTGTGCAGACTGCGAAGCTTTCGCGATGTCGGCATCTACGACATGTTCCTCTAGGCAAATGATCTTAACTTGTTGTCTCCAGGAAACGCTTTGCATGCTTATTCATAGTCTTACGGACACGATGCAGGGCGCAATCCAAAGGTGTCGGCGATGCACTTGGAAGACAGACCGCGG
This sequence comes from Acidobacteriaceae bacterium, assembly GCA_963692885.1. GTDB lineage: Bacteria > Acidobacteriota > Terriglobia > Terriglobales > Acidobacteriaceae. The sequence goes on along the minus strand of OY843586.1, from coordinate 1,498,888 downwards.
CAAGCACCTGCTTTCTGTTCCCTGGCTAGCCACATACGCGGAAGCGTTGGCCATCCCGCTTCAGCACGGCGCTCCAATGATAAGCGCCGTTTCTGTTGTATTTTTCTTGTGTTTTCCTTTCAGAAAGAGGTCTGGTGCAACTTGTAACATGCTGCGCTTCAACCCTGCAGCCAGACATTGTCCTCATCCGGCCTGATCTCCGGGCCGTGCTTTTCCTGCGTGTAGAGCCGCCAGCGGTTCCCGTCCGGATCCTCAACTACGATCAGCCATGCCTGGATGGCTGGGATTACCAGCGAGTGCTTAATGCCGTGCTGATCCAGATACGAGGTCCACTCACTCAACTCATGGCGATCTTTGACCGCGACAGTGAACTGGTCGAAATGACGATGCTTTTCAGCCTGCTCCGGGTTGAGGCGGAGCTCCAGCATGGTGCCCAGGTCCGGCACCTTGACAATGTAGCCGTACAGCTTGCCATCCGCCTCCTTGTGGTGGTCAGCTTCCGGAACGCGCTGTGCACCGAGAAAGCTTTCGTAAAAGGCAAGCGAACGACCCAGGTCGGAGACAGCCAGCTTGACGTGATGAAGACCCTTGATCATGGGGCGCGACGTGTTGCTCATGTGCAATGCTCCTTGTGTGCTTTGAGGTTTAGGCCTGTCGCATGGTGACATCGAGCGAGCCGACGTTCTCGATCGTGGCGTGGATTCGGTCACCCGGCTTGAGCCAGCGGTCGCCGTGCTCACCAGCCGAGCCCGAGGGCGAACCGGTGAACAGTATGCTCCCCGCCTCGATCGTCATGAACTCGCTGATGGTGCTGATCTGCTCGTCTATTTTGTAGAGCATCTCGCAGGTGCTGGCATCCATCATCTTCTCCTCGTTCACGAAGAGTTGAATGCGCAGGTTGTTGACGTCCGGGACAAACTGCGCCGGCATCATCACGGCTCCGCAAGGCGCCATCGTGTCTTGCGCCTTGCCGCGCACCAGGTCAACCTTGAGGTCATTGTCCACTTTAATGAGGTCGCGGCAGGACAGGTCGAGGCCGATGGCGTATCCGGCTACTGCGGCAGCTGCTTCTTCCTTGGAAACGTTCTTCAGGGTCTTGCCGATGAACACGGCAAGCTCGCACTCCCAATCGAACTGCTTGGTCGTCTTCGGGATGATGACCGTATCGCCGGGGCCAACCAGCGTGGTCTTGGGAGGCCGAATGAAGAAGGGCATGGAAGCCCACTTGGTAGCCGCAAGTCCCATCTCTTTCAAGTGGCCGGAGTAGTTCGCGCCCACGGCAAACAAGCCATCCGGCTCAAGAACAGGTGTCAGCAGATCGGCTTCCCCGGCTGGTACGCCATGGGCAAAGACGGCGTCGTCCGCCACCACCTTTTCTACAAGCGCATTCAGCAGAGGAAGAGAGGTCTCCCATGTCTGCAGGATCTGCTTGCTGGTCGTCCCCTGCATCAACGGTTGCAGGTCGTGCAGAATGAAGTAACGGTCATTGATGCCAAGAGCTGCCCTTGCGCCTTCGGGAGTTTTGAGCGTTGCAAGTGTCCAGATGGTCATAGCGTTCCTTTCTGTTCAAGACGTGAAGTGTCTGAGACGGCACTAGCCGCCGGCTTGTATGGTGCTGCGTCGTTCCCAGCTCTTGCCGTAATCCTGTTTGGCGTATACGGGGCCCAACGTCTTCAGGGCTTCGGGCGCGTCCATACGAGGCATCACCACTTCGATAAAGAAGCAGCAGTCCGCGGCGGCGGTTTTGGTGAGAGCATCCTCCAGTTGGCGAGTAGAGCTGACCCAGCAGCTTTCGAAAGGGGTGTCTCCCGCGAAAATCCTGCACAGGCTGCTGTACTTCCAGGGCTGGATGTCGTTGTAGGAAGCGGTCTCACCCAGGATCAATCTTTCGATCGTGTACCCGTCGTTGTTGATCAGGAAGATAATCGGTTTGAGGTTGTGACGGAGAATGGATGAAAGCTCCTGCGCCGTAAGTTGAAACGATCCGTCTCCGATGAAAAGCAGGTGCCGACGTTCTGGCGCTGCAATCATGGAACCGAAGCAGGCAGGCAAAGAGTAACCGATAGAACCCCACAATGCCTGCGACAGTACCGTCACGCCGGTGGGCATCGGCGTTCCGGTTATGCCGCTCAGCGATGTCCCGTTTTCGGCTGTGATGATATCTCCGGCTTGAAGAAAGGCCTGAAGGCGTTGCCAGAACCAACTCTGACGGATGGGGCTGTCATCGGCGCACGATGTGTACGAGCTCTCAGGACCCTTCGCATCGATGTTGGCTGTCGCTCTAGGCTCCACCGACTGGAGGAGCTCCCCAATTGCATCCTGCATGGCGATGCCTTCGAAATTTTCCGGATGAACGGCGGCTCGCCAAGCATCGATGGTGATGGTGCGGTCCGGGATCACGATCTGCGAAAAGGAGCCGGTTGTAGAGTCGGCGAAGCGCACGCCAAACAGGAGCAGGCACTCCGCACCTTCGATGGCCTCTCTTACCTGCGGTTTGGAGTATGCCCCGGAATAAATACCAAGATAGTTCGGCGAGGTTTCGTCAATGACAGCTTTGGCTGTCCCCATTACGGCGACTGGCGCACCCAATCGCTGGGCAAGTTGGAGCACCTTGGCAGCCTGACCAAAGCGAGCGACATCGGCATCCACCAGGATCGCGATTGTCCCCGCAGCCTGAATCTTCATGGAAGCAGCATGCGAAAAGTCCTGCAGCATCCCCTGATCACTGAAGATTGCCACTGAAAAAGGGGCGACTGGTGCAGCGATTGTGGTGTACGCGATATCGGACGGCAGTTGCAGATAGATGGGTCGCTGCTGCAGTAGACAAGCACGGAGGCAACGATCAATCTCCGATACGGCATTTGAGGGCTCAATCCGGGTCTGAGCAACGCTGAACGGCAGTGCCGCAGCCAGCATGTTGCCATATTGCCCATCACCCATGGTGTGGTGCATGATCGCGTGCTGCCTAATTTTGTCGAGGGGGGGTGCTCCGGCAATGTGGATGACTGCAAGGTGTTCTGCGTAGGAACCGGCAACCCCGCACAACGAACTCAGTTCACCAACACCATACGTTGTTACGAGTGCAGCGACCCCGAAGGTGCGGGCGTAACCATCGGCAGCGTAGGAGGCATTGAGTTCGTTGCAGCAGCCGATCCACTCCAGCCCGTCGGCCTCCTCAACCTGGTCGAGAAACTCCAGATTGAAGTCGCCGGCAACGCCGAACAGATGTCTCATTCCAATCTCACGCAACCTTCGCAGTAGAAAGGAACCAATGGTCTGCTCCCGTGTTGTTTGCTGCGTTGCATCACCTTTGCTCGCCATAGACCCTCCGTGCAACTCTCCGATTGCGGCGATTTTGCCGGCGATTCGGTAGGGCTGCTAATCAAGGGTAGGAAAGCTCAGTCTTTTAGTCTGTCAGGAAACAGCTTCGCTATCGAAATCCTTACGCAAAGATCGCCAGCGGGCCGGAGACATCCCAGTACGGCGGCGAAAAGCTTCTGTGAAGTGACTTTGGCTCGCAAAGCCCAATTCAAGCGCAAGATCACTTATGACCGTGGATCGCTTTTGGAGCATCTCCTGGGCACGTTCGATGCGCCGATTGATGTACCACGCGTAAGGTGTAAGCTTCGTGCTTGCCTGAAAACGTCTGCCGAACTCTGAAGCTGAAATTCGCGCGATGTCCGCCCAATCTGCCAAGGAAAGCTTCTGGCCAAGGTGTTCGTCGGCGAATGCGATGCAATCGCGAAGCTGTCGGGAGCTCAAGCCCCTGCCCCCCTCTGTCGCATCGGCGTCACCCGCCCTTTTATGTTGGTCTATCAGCACACCGACCAGAGCTTCGGCTATGCCTCCGACAAAGACCGTCTTCGCCTCAGAAACTAAGTCATCTGCGAGCAGAGCCGTGGTGGTCAGTTGTTGCACCAGGCGATGCTTGACGAGATGGCTCTCGGAAAGCGAATGATCGGTCGACGTTAAGGGACAATGCTGGTCTGCGCAAATGCCTTCAAAATGGGTGAAAGGAAGTGTAAAGACCATAACCTCGAGTGGTTTGTTAACCAGTCTCTGCTCTTTGTCAGCCGGATTGCACAATCGCAGCATGCCCGGGGCAAGGGGTCCCTCATGCACTAATCGCCCATTCACAATGAGCTTACTTTCACCCATCGTTAGAGGGGCGACCAGATGCACAATCCTGGCCGAGATCCCCCTTTGCCCAAACTCCTCGGCTGAGGTATCAGGCAGACGAAGCCTTTTGAGCACGGTAACGGGGTTGGGAAACCCTGCGTTGGGCATGTAGGATTGGATGTCGCTTCGAACTCACGGGATACAGGATAATCGTGCCTATAAAACGCGATAGGACTGCTTGTCCGAGTAAAAGGCTACCGGGCATCCGTGGGTAGCAAGATATCCTTGCAGCGCTTCAAAGTAAGAGCCCGTGCTCTCGCCTGGCAACGAAGCGCAGCTGCATGAGCTTACTCCAACGTAGGGCAATGGTCCCCGTTCTTCTTCGTGCTCGTCGACGATCAGGTGCAGGAGTGTCTGAAGTGATGTACTTGTTGCCATCCATCAAGGCGGCAAAAGGAAGTAGTGAGAGCTTCCCATCCGGCACCAGGATGACCGATTGATCGACCCGCTATTCCGGAGCGATCCCCAGTAGCTTAGAGAAGAGATCGCTGGCCAGCTGTGGATCAGCCTTTTCTTTGCTCAGCAGGGCTCGAAGGTTGATAGATGCATCTGCTGAATACCTAAGGAAGCGACAGCCTTTGTACTGACCGCCCGGCATAAATCACCTGGATACACTGGATATGCCCACGCACTATGACTTAATCATCAGGACTTCGTTGACGGCTTTCTGAGGATGACGGCTTCATTGAAGGTAAGCCCATAGGTAGAGCGTGAGCGGCACTCTTCCATGACCACATGTCTCGCGATCACTTCGGAAAGCCGTTGACGAGCGGCGCGAACTCTACTCGCAGAAGCTTCGCTGGTTTTGCTCCGCTTGGCGGCGGTGATGCTGTTCCACCATCCGTGATGAAGTATGCGACCTTTCCTAGATCTCCGGGACCTCGCCTCCATGCCCCAGCGGAAGGTCCTATCATCTCTTCATTGAACGGATCGCCTGCGACGCTCTGGGTGAAACCGCTGTTGAGGCCGGCATTCATCGATACGATGTCAATAGTGTTTTGCCGGTGCGTAGTTAAGTAGATCACTTCAGCTTCCTCATCGATAAGGAAGTCGTCTCCCATTCTTCCGGCGACTACCAGTTCGGGAGCGGCGGCGGGCATGAGGGTGCTGGAATCCACTCTAACCCGCATGAAAAGCTTTTTCGCCGTGGCCGTGTAGTAGAGGTACTTGGTCTTCGCGGCATAGCGCACGCCGTTGACGCCTGGCTGTTCCGGCTTCATCGCGCCAGGATAGTAGCACATACTTTCGTGTTCGAGCCAGACCTGGAAGGACGGCTTGCTGTCGTCGGCAGGTAGATCGACTCGCCATATGAGCCCCGCGAGACTGTCCGCCACCAGCACGACGCCGCGAGCGAGAAGACAGGCGCCGTTGATGCCGCGCGCTTGCTCCGGAAACTGGCAGAGAGTGTTTAGTGTGATGGCTGTACCAGGCTTCCAGTTTCGCAGGTCGAGGCGATGCAGAAACGATCTGTGCGACTTGTAAAAATCCCCCGAAAGCAACAAGAAAACATGAGGCTCAAGCTCCACCATACCGAGCGCGTTTTCCTGGTAGGTGTGTAGGTGAAGAGGTTGGACCACCTGGCCATCCTCGGCCGGCGGCACATACCACAATTCGTTTTTGTTATTGACATGCACCAGGACAGAATTGTCCTGACGCACCGCTAGATTTTCAAGGAAGTAGTGCACAGGAAATTCGGCTACGGTGCTGACTCGGGCCTGCGGAGCGTTGTTGTGCGGCATCATATGACCCCCCGAAGGCGTGGGTGTTGCGACTTTGTCTAGAACAAGTCACCGAAGACTCTGGGCGTTCAGCGCTCGGGTACTGGGACATCGAACGTGTTCAGCAAAGAACATACGATGTCATAACAGCCGGCAAGGAAGAGCAGATCGACGATGCCACGAACGCCAAAGACGCTTTTGGCTTGATCGAACACCTCCTGCGAAACCGTGCGCTCAAGTGCAAGCTGCTTCGTGAAATGCTGTGCCAGCTTTTCCTCTGAAGTCAATACGGGTGAGCTATCGCCTCTTGCGAGGGCCGCAATGGCTTCGCCCGTCAATCCTGCGGTGTGGGAAACAGCAGAGTGGGCATAGAGCTCATACGGAGCCTTCCAAACAGATCCAACGGTAAGAATGACCACCTGACGCACCCGCTCCGTCAGGCTGGTGCTCTTTCCTTCCATGCTTTGCAGCTGCATGAAGGCCGCACCAATCTCCGGGCTTTGCAACACAACGTTGAACGGGCCAACTAGACGCCCATCCTCGAGCTTCGCCACGAAGCCAGAGGATTCAGCCCACGGTACCGAGCCCGCGTCAATCGTGCGGTACAGGCTTTGCTGACCTTGGTTGAGCTGAGCCGGGTTCGATAGGGGTATTCGGCCGCCGAGATTATTATCTTCTTTAGGCATATGTCCCCCTACTGATCAAGGCCGACAGCATTGGCCGGCACATCGAACGCCATCAGGGTCAAAGAAACCATGGTGAACCAGCCCATCAGCACAGTGACATCGACAATGCCCGCATCGCCAATCAGTCCTTTGCACCGCTTATACAAGCCGGTCGGAATGACGCGATGGTTGGCGAGAGCTGAAGCAAGTTCATAGATGGATTGTTCCCGAGGATCAGTGAAGGATGTCGGCAGACCGGCGATCAGGGCCTCAACGCTCCTTGGTTCGAGATGGCCTTGTTTCTCGCCGATCATTTCGTGTTCATAATTGCCATATGCAGCACGCCACTGCCCATTGATGATGTTCGTAACGATCTCGATCTCAGCCTTGGTCAGAGTTGACTCTTTCTGGTAGTAGTACCCAGTTGGGACGATCGTCTTCGATAAGGTCGGATTCGCCAGCCATATCTTATGTGGACCAGGCACTACGCCGCGAAGCTTCATCGTGAAGTCGTAAGCATCTTTCATTTCGATCGACATCTCGCCAACGGGCGTCTCTTGGAAACGACCAAACGTGCCGAAATCGCAATTTTCCGCCATATGTCCTCCTAGAGTCAAACCACATCCGGGCATCTGTTGCTCGATGCCGACTTGGCCGCGATTCACTGCTGCCACTTGAGACACTAATGCACGCATTTACAGATGCAGGTGCTCTACAAAGCGTTTTCCATACGACATCCAGGAAGTATGAACACGTCGTGAATCAGGCTTACAAGCAATATGCGCCAGATGCGCCTGATCTACAGGTAGCACCCTCCACAGCTTGAGAGCACATCCAACGGCGCAGCCATAAGGTACCTCAGTGTCCCTACGGGGATGTCGCCTTGCGGTAATCGAGTACTCGCGAAACGTTGTTCTCCACCCATCGCGTGAGCGCCTGCACATGGGCCGCGAGCTCGCGGCCAAGCGGCGTGAGGCTGTACTCGACCTTGGGCGGTTTGGTGGGATAGACCACACGCAGGACGAAGCCGTCGGACTCAAGCGCCTGAAGCGAGTGCGCGAGCATGCGTTCACTCACGCCTCCGATCCGGCGTGTCAGCTCGCTAAAGCGATGAGTCCTCTCCAGCAGCATGACGAGGATCAAAGAACTCCAGCGTGTCGAGATGTGATCGAGGATGATGCGCGAAGGACAATCCGCCGCACACAGGTTGCCAGTTTGCTGCCGTCTCGGACGGCGAGCGGAATGAGCTTGCTTGAACATGTTAGCAGCTTACAGTAATGTACGTACTTACATATAGTAAGCCTTTGCGATATGCTCCAACTTGTTGAGACATCTCTCAGCCAAGGAGTGAGGACATGATCGCAGTGACAGGGGCAACAGGGCAGCTCGGAAAGCTTATCGTCGAACAATTGTTGGAGAAGGTACCAGCAGACCAGATCGTCGCCGTTGTGCGCAATCCGCAGAAGGCGCAGGCTTTTGCGGAAAAGGGAGTGCAAGTGCGGCAGGCGGACTACTCCCAGCCTGAGAGTCTCGCTGCAGCCTTCAATGGTGTGGAAAAGCTACTGCTCGTCTCTTCGAGCGAGGTCGGCCATCGTGTGCCGCAGCACCAGGCAGTCACCGACGCAGCGCAGGCAGCTGGCGTAAAACTGCTTGCCTACACCAGCATCCTCAATGCCGACACCTCAACGCTCCTCTTGGCCAAGGAACATCAGCCGACCGAGGCCTATGTTCGCGCGTCCGGTGTGCCGTTCACCTTCCTTCGGAATGGCTGGTATACGGAGAATCACACTTCCACGCTGGTGGCTGCGGTGGAACATGGCGCTGTTCTGGGAGCGGCAAAGGATGGCCGCTTTGCCACAGCAACGCGTGCGGACTACGCTGCCGCGGCCGTCACCGTGCTGACTGGCAACGGCCACGAAAACAAGGTTTACGAACTAGGCGGCGACGAACCTTATACGCTCACCGAGTTTGCCGCTGAAGCCGCACGGCAGACAAACAAGCCTGTGACTTACAAGGATCTACCGCAGGAGGACTACGCCAAGGCTCTCGCCGGTTTCGGACTTCCGGAAGGACTGGCCCACGCCATTGCAGACGCGGATGCAGGAGCAAGCCGCGGAGAGCTCTTTACCAGTTCGCATGACCTCAGCAGATTGATCGGCCGCGCCACGACACCACTGCAAGACTCCATTGCCGCAGCGCTCTCGCGGTAAGTCTTTGCACAAATAAAAGCTTGACGATGGAGGAAATTATGACGGCAACACGCTTGCACTACATCTACGATCCGCTTTGCGGCTGGTGCTACGCCGTCGCACCCTTGGTGAAAGCCGCACGGGAGGTCGCCTCGATCGAGCTTCATGGCGGGGGCATGATGACCGGAGCTCGCCGGCAGCAGATCACTCCGGCCTGGCGGGAGTACGTCGCTCCCCACGATCGTCAGATCACGCAGGCGACGGGGCAACAGTTCGGCCAGGCGTACCTGAACGGCCTGCTCACAGATCATGCTGCGTGGCTCGACTCGGAGCCGCCCACCGCAGCTGTTCTGGCGGCGGAGCAGGTCCAGGAAGCTGGCCTGGATATGCTTGCGCGCTTGTATGAGGCGCACTACGTCGAAGGACGGCGGATTGCCGATGACGCTGTTCTGAGCGATCTTGCAGGTGAACTTGGATTGGACCGCGGTCCCTTCTTACAGGCCCTGCAAAGCTTCCGTGGAGAAGCGGTGAATGCCCACTTTGCGGAAAGCCGCGATCTCCTGAGTGCTGTAGGCGCCAGAGGCTATCCAACGTTCGTCATCGAGCGCGACGGTCACTTGGAACGGCTCGATCATACCCCCTTCCTGGGCAAACCGGAGGCTTGGCAGAGTGCCATGAAGAGCATGAAGCTCAGCCCGCCCGCGCCGCCGCAGCTTGAAGCCGGCTGCGGGCCGAACGGTTGTGCGATCTAGGCAGTGTTGCCTGGGTCAGCTTGTCCGTTTCGTAACAGCTCCGGCTGGCATCCAGCTGGAGTCTTCATCAACCCGAGAGGCGAACTGTCCTGCTCACAACCCCACAATCGTTTGGAAAAGTTTGTCCAGCGAGCCGCACCAAAGAGGAGCCATCATGAAAAAGTATCTGTCCGTGTTGCTGTTGTTCTGCACTGTTGCTGCTTGCCGGCTGGACATGCAGGCGCAAGCCGTTCCCAAGAACGCCAACGAGCGGCTTGTTCTCGATTTCTACAATCTCGCCTTTAATGCACACAAACCTGCAGAGGCTGCGCAGCGCTACATCGGTGCCACGTATATTCAGCACAACCCGCTCGTGCCGAATGGAAGTGCACCCTTCGTGAATTACTTCGCAGCCTTCTTTCAGACCCATCCAAATGCGGCCTTGGACATGGTCAGGGTGATTTCTGAGGGAGATCTGGTCGTCGTGCATTCCAAATTCACGACAGGTCCCCAAGATAGAGGACAAGCGATCATTGATATCTTCCGGGTAGCAGACGGGAAAATCGTTGAGCACTGGGATGTCATTCAGCCGATCCCCGAAAAATCCGCTAACGGAAATACTATGTTTGACGGAAATAACGCGCGTTAGGCTCTTATCCAGATGCCTTGTCGAGAGGTGAGTCGCTTCACCTCTCGCCCAACCTTCTTCGTGAAAATTCGAAAGCGATTTTCGAGCGATCTGGTTCTCAGAATCAAGCCGATCACGAACAGGGCGTCATTTTGATTCCGCCGTCTAAGGTGCGGAGTGGAAGGCCACGCGCGAATGATCGCAGTAGCGTGAAGCCGCTTGTCAAAAGGAACGGCGAATGGATGATCAAGTCTCGCACCATCCTGCCGATCGACGACTCTCCTGAGCCTTCACAGTTTCTCTAGTAAGGCTTGAAGGATATGCTCAAGAGCAGGTAGTCGGAAGCCTCGTGACTAGCGGTCGTTCTAATACAGAATGCCAGTCAATGTGAAATGCTGCGGCTTTGCTGCGGCCCATGCTCGATATGAAAATCGGATATCTCATCAGTGTTACTGAAGCGGCGAAGCGGGTAGCGGTCGGAGCAGTAAGTCGTCTCCACGAATGATCTGCCACGGATCAAAGCCACTTAACTCGGTAGTGGGAACGGAGCAAATGTCATCGAGTATGGCTGTGGTGTGCGGAGCTGCCGTGTCGGGGAAGCTGACAAGAGCAATGATCGCATTATGCTTCGACGGCGAGGTGAAGAGACCATGCGTTTCGATTCCGTACTCCAGAAGACTTTTCACATGCTCGGTCCAGATTTTTCCGTAGGCTTTTGTGGCGGAACCTGTTCTCAAGTGGTAAATGCGGAGTTGATAAATTCTCATCTCATCCCCTAAGTAGATGGCTTGGTACAAATTTGAGGTTCTTCTCGTGTTGAATGACTCTGGACAGGATTCGCACACGGCCGGATTAGGGATGGTATCGCTTCTCCGGCACCCACCAAGCAGGTATGATTTGCGGGATGTGGAGCTTATGAACGATGGGAGCTAATTGAGGCGCAAACTCGCCCGCTATATTCGCGATTCCGATGGTCATGAATTCTGTCAGGGCGCGTTGTTCTGCGTGCGTAGTATCGTTGAATCCATTTGGTAGATAGCTCATACCAACAAAGCCTCCAGCAGCTGCGCCGGCGAAGTTGGAAAACGCGATCGTGCGACTGCCCGAGTCGGTTCTGTCGACAAAGGTGTAGGAGAGGGCGTGAAAGATTCTAACGCCTACATTTGAACCGGGTGCAGCCGGCAGATACCGCGGGTCTTCATGGAAGGCTGCCTCTGTGAGAAACTCAGCAGTTCGCTTTGAGGTCTGTGTCGCGAGAGCATTACCGTACAGCCTTCCGAAAGCGCCGCCTCCGTCGGTCCAATCGCGGGGATAGTGTTTCGGTGGGTTTGCCATACGGATGCCGGCCCCAAGAGCTGGAAACACTAACGCGGGTGGCCCGAATGTCTGGTGTGTATAGACTGTGAACTTGTCGCTCAGTGTCAGCCGCGTCTCGGTCATCCATGGAGGCACCGGGCCCACGGGCGGCGTAGTCGGAGCGAAAGGAGGAGCCTGAGACGCATCTTTCGGAGGGCTTGTGTTCTGAGCCTCAACAAAATCTGGTGCGTCCGGTAGGTCCTCCAATGCGGCCGTCCTGACGAGTTCGTCCTTCCGAGTACTTTGTGCGGAGCTCGACTGCGCAACTTGCCCTGTAACTATACCTTGGGCAACAGCGTGAAAGGAACTGGCGCAGAGCGTTGCTGTTGCGAGTGAGATCGCGAGAACCTTCAGGTTCATATTTCTCCTTTAAAACGAACGGAACTTCAAAATTCTTTCATGTACTCGATAAGCTACTTAGCTGCGACCGCCCGTTCCGTGGGAAGCTGCGAGGTATCCCAACCGCCGCCAAGGGCCTCGATCAACTGAATGCTGCTTGTCATCTCCTGAACGTGAAGAGTGATCGCCGTTTGCTGGTCGCCGAGAAGAGATGCCTCTGCGGTGAAAACATTGAGATAAGTGTCGACACCGGTCCTGTAACGAACGTCGGCGAGGTCGTAGTAGCGCTGCGCGGCATCGATCACATCCTGTTGCTGTTCCCGTTGCTTGTCCAGCCAACGATCGGAAGCGAGATAGTCTTCAACTTGCTGGAACGCGGTGAGCACCGCCTCACGATATGCCGCAGCGTCGGCCTCGTATTGCGCCTTGTACTGATTCAACAGGCCACGCCTAAGACCGCCGTCGAAGAGAGTCTCGGATGCGGACGGTCCCACAGAGAAGTAACGGCTCGGCCAATTAAACAGACTACCGATTTTGCTGCTCTGTAAACCGAGATCGCCGCCGATGTTGAAGCTGGGATAGTAGGCCGCTTTCTCCACCCCGATGAGGGCGTTTGCCTCTGCCATGGTTCGTTCGGCCGCAGCGATGTCTGGGCGCCGCTGGAGAATCAGGGAAGGTACTCCGATGGGGATCGGGGGCACCTTGGTAACCAAGCCTCTAATAGGCATGGAGAAGGACGATGCAGATTCTCCAACAAGCAACGCAATTGCATGTTCGTATTGCGCGCGAGCGATTCGAAGACTGATCGTCGAGGCAATCGCGGAGCGAAGGCTAAGCTCCGCCTGGGCCACCGACTGTTCTGTATCGACCCCTGTCTTGCTGCGGATCTGGGTGAGCTCAAGGTTTTTCTGGTAGGCGACTTCCGTCTTCTGATAGAGGCCGATCAGTGCATCCTGGCCCCGCAGCTCAAAGTAATACTCCGCCAGATTCGCTTGCTCGCTCAAACGCTCGTTCGCCAAGTCCGCTGCGCTCACTTGTGCAGCGTTCGCATACTGACGAACGGTGTTGCGAATCTTTCCCCAGACATCCGGCTCCCAAGAGACGTCAAACGGTAGGTCGAAAGTATTGCTGTTGGGGTTGGGTGTATTGGAACCTGCCGGCGCCGCCCCCGAGGCACTGGACGCGGTTCGCCCCCTTGTGTAGGACGGGCCGACCGATATCGTTGGATAGTAGGAGGCGCGGGCCTGCTTGATCTGAGCACGCGCTGCCATGAAGTTCTGGAAGGATTGGGCGACATTCTGATTCGAGATATTGAGTTTTCCCTCAAGAGCGTTGAGCTCAGGCTCCTGATAGAGCTCCCACCATTTGCCACGTAGTGTCGAATCTTGCGGCGTAGCTGCCGTCCAGATGGTGCCATCGGAGGATTGTTGTGGTGCCACCTCTTTGAAGGCTGGTGGTGCCTGCATGGATGGCGGCACATAGCGCGGACCAACCTGACATCCCTCCGTTGAAATCAAGCAGACCATCAAAACGATGGTTGCCGCCGAACGGAACCATCGCCATTCGATAATCCCTGTTGCCTCTGTTCGACGCTGCCCTCCGCTGAAACGAGATTCGCCTTGATGCACAAGGCGAGTCAACGTGGTTTCGATAGTGCGAGGCACGAGCTTTTCTGCGTGGAACACTGAAGAGAGTAGAAAGCCGCCACGAGCGCGCTTTGGCCCATAGCCACTTCTTGAAGGAACCGCTTCAAAAGGGACGGAATGGAATTAAGGTATTTGATGGAGCCTTGCCTCGAACGTAAACGGTTGACTTGGTTGTGCTTTGTCATGGGAATCCTAGGCCGCCGGAGTGGGATTTACTTGAACAAGCGAACTCTCGCGTTTCTGGCTAAATCGTTGGCTGAGGTGGTCGAAATAGAGGTAGATCACCGGAGTCGTGTAAAGAGTGAGCACCTGGCTGAAGATGAGCCCGCCACAAATGGCTATACCTAGTGGGCGCCGGAGTTCCGAGCCTGTTCCGCTGCCGAGGGCCAGCGGAAGTGCTCCAAAGAAGGCGGCAAACGTCGTCATCAGAATCGGACGAAAACGCAGCATTGCAGCTTCGAAGATCGAATCCTCGGTGCTTTTGCCATGTTCACGCTCTGCTTGCAAGGCAAAGTCGATCATGAGAATGGCATTCTTCTTCACGATGCCTATAAGCAAGAAGATTCCAATGACGGAAATTACATCGAGCTCGCTGCGGAAGACTAACAGGGCCAGGATCGCTCCGACCCCTGCCGAAGGAAGCGTCGTAAGAATCGTGATTGGATGGATGAAACTCTCGTACAGCACCCCGAGCACGATGTAGATGGAAAGTAATGCAGCCGCGATTAGCATCGGCTCTGTGGAAAGTGATGAGAGGAACGCCTCGGCTGTCCCAGCGAACTGGCCACGCACTGTAGTAGGCGTACCAATGCGCTGTTGCATTTGGTTGATCGCAGTGGTCGCCTGTCCTAGAGAAATGCCAGGGGCGAGGTTGAAGGCGATCGTCACAGAAGGAAAGAAGGACGAGTGATTGACGCTGAGCGGAGAGGTCGCAGCCAAGGCCGTGCTGAAGGCGCGCAGAGGGACGGAATTACTTCCTGATGCATGGACGTAGGTAGATCTCAGCGTCTCCGGGTCACGATAAAACTGAGGCGCTGCTTCCATCACGACGTAGTACTGATTTAAGGAAGTGTAGATCGTGGACACCTGGGCTTCGCCGAACTCGTCATAGAGGGAGTTGTTGATTAGCTGGGGCGTAACGCCGAGTCGAGCCGCAGTTCGCCGATCGTAGTTCAGCAACATTTGTAAGCCGCCGTTTTGCTGATCGGTTGTAACATCTCGGAGTTGCGGCATCTTGAGCATCTCTTTGTAGAGCTGCGGACCCCAGGTGCCCAGATCGGTAACAGTGTCCCCGGACAATTGATATTGGTACTGCGCGTTGCTCTGTCGTCCCCCGACTCCAAGATCCTGGGCCGCTTGCATAAAGGTCGAGGCACCGGTAAGCCTGGCGAGTTTTGGGCTCAGCCTGTTCACGATGTCTGTAGCGGTGGCATCCCGCTCGGCCCGCGGCTTGAGCGAGAGAAACACGAAGGCACTGTTGCTTGCACCACCTCCGCCTCCAGTAAAACCGGCTACAGTCTGAACCGCGGGGTCTTGACCAATGACGCGCTGGACGTCGAGCAGAGAAGCCCTCATGGACGGGAATGACGCATCCTGGGAGCCTTGGAGGCCGCCAAAGATGAGTCCCGTGTCCTGGGTTGGAAAAAGTCCTTTGGGCACCAAGACAACAAGAAGTAGATTGAGCGCTAAGGTAGCACCCAAGCTAAGAATAACGAGGGCCGGATGCTTAAGCGTCCAGGTGAGCGACTTGCGATAAACATTTAGCAGCGCAGAGAAGGCATGCTCGCTCATTCGGTAGAGATGTCCATGCTTTTCGCTCGCATCAGGCTTTAGCAGGTACACGCACATCATCGGAGTTACGGTAAGCGAGATAAACATCGACACTGCGATCGAGAGACAGAGAGTCATTGCAAATTCGTGGAAGATGCGGCCGATGAGGCCCCCCATGAAGAGAAGCGGCACAAACACGGCGATGAGGGAAAGGCTCATAGAGAGCACCGTGAAACTGACCTCGCGTGCTCCCTTCAGTGAGGCGTCCCAAGGAGGCATTCCCTCCTCGATCAAGCGCGTGATGTTCTCCATCACGACGATTGCGTCGTCCACGACAAATCCTGTGGAGACGGTCAGCGCCATCAGGGACAAATTGTTGACGCTATAGCCGAGCAGATACATCCCAGCGAAGGTACCGACGATGGATGCACTTACGGCGACAGCGGGAATAAGGGTTGCGTGCGGACTGCGGAGAAAGAGAAAAACAACGACGACCACGAGGAATACGGAGATCATCATCGTGCGCTCTACGTCAGAGACGGACGCTCGAATCGTGGTCGTTGAATCGATAGCGACCCTAAGATTGTCCCCCGCTGGAATCGAAGCGTTGACCGATGGGAGTGTCTTCTTGATCCGGTCTACCATATCGATGACGTTCGCATTGGGAAGTCGATAGACGAGCAGGACGACGCATTCTTTCCCGTTCGCGTATCCCGCGGAGCGTGTGGTTTGAACCGAGTCGAAGACATGGGCCACGTTGCTGAGCTGTACCACTCTTCCGTCACTCGCCTTTAGCACAAGCGGAACGTAATCTTTGGCCTTCGAGATCTGATCATTTGCCCTGATGTCGACAGTGCTGACCTCGTTGCTGATCTGGCCCTTCGGGCGGTTGGAATTCTGCTCCGATAAAAGGCGCGCGACGTCCTGCGGACCTAGTCCATAGCTCGCAAGTTGCTGGGGATTGATATCAACTCGAACGGCCGGTAGAGACCCGCCTACGACTTGCACCTGTCCAACTCCTTGCAACTGGGACAGTTTCTGTTGCACTACTGACGATGCCGTATCAAACATCTCACCCGGCGTGTGGATGTCCGATGTCATGATAAGCACCATCACCGGAAATACCGCGGAGTTTACCTTTCTGTAAGTGGGATTGGAAGGTAGGTTGGTCGGCAGATACGTCCGCGCAGCGTTGATCGCGGCTTGAACATCGCGCGCGGCGCCGTCAACATCCCGAGAGTAATCAAATTGAAGCGTTATCGAAGTGGTGCCCAGGGTGCTCGAAGAGGTCATCTGTGAAACGCCGGCAATGTGCCCGAACTGGCGTTCCAGCGGGGTCGCAACGGAGGACGCCATCACCTCGGGGCTAGCGCCCGGCAACTGGCTTGCCACGGTGATCGTGGCAAAGTCGAACTGGGGCAACGATGCAACCGGAAGCGCAGTGAATGCCATCGCTCCGGCAATAATGACCGCGACGACCATCAGCGTGGTGGCGACCGGCCTCTTGATGAAGAACGCGGTAAAGTTCATAGCTGTTCCATTCCTGCCGGTCTGTTCAGCGCAACCTTCGGATGACGAACAAACCGCATTGCGAGCCGGTCGAAGAACACATAGATCACTGGTGTCGTGTAGAGAGTGAGGACTTGACTCACGAGCAGGCCGCCCACCATGGCAATACCAAGTGGGCGTCGAAGTTCGGAACCGATGCCTGTACCGAAAGCCAGAGGAATGCCCGCGAAGAGCGCGCACAGCGTCGTCATCATGATGGGGCGGAAGCGCAACAGCGAGGCCTGAAAGATGGCTTCCTCGGGTTTCATGCCTTGATTGCGTTCCGCGTCGAGCGCAAAATCCACGATCATGATGCCGTTCTTCTTCACGATGCCAATGAGCAGGATGATGCCGATGATCGCGATCACATCGAGGTCCTGATGAAAAAGCCGCAAGGCGAGGAGCGCGCCCACGCCGGCTGAAGGCAAGGTAGAAAGGATCGTTATGGGGTGAATAAAGCTCTCGTAGAGGATTCCGAGGACGATATACACCGCCATGAGGGCGGCAAGGATGAGGAAAGCCTCGTTGCTCCCGATGGCTTGATACGCGGAGGCCGTTCCCTGAAAACCTCCGTCAACGCTATCGGGCATTTTTAAATGTTCTTTGACCTTCTCTACTGCGGCAACAGCCTGGCTCAACGAATATCCAGGGGCGACGTTGAACGAGATAGTCACTACAGGAAACTGGCCTTGATGGTTGATCGTGAGAGGCGAGGCGCTTGTGCTCAAACTGGTGATCGCCGAGAGCGGAACAGGTGTCGCTTGCGCGGAGGATGAGCTGGAGGAATTAGTTGACCCGCTGCTCTCACTTTGGAGACTCGATGACGGTTGATCAGCCGAGGCCAAGACCGAAGTGGGGGTAGAAGCAGAGAGACCGGAGTTCGTAGACGCAGTGAGGGTGCTGACGGTCCCGCTGGACGATGTTGAAGTGCGACCGGAGGTGCTTTGCGATGTCGAACTGGAACTGGAAGTGTTGCTGCCCTGGAGGTAGATACCTTTGAGGTTGCTTGGGCTCTTTTGGAAATCGGGCAGTGTCTCCAGGATGACGTGGTACTGATTCGACTGGGTATAGAGGGTGCTGATCTGCCGCTGACCGAAAGCATCGTACAGAGTGGAGTCGATCTGGTCCGGCGTGATGTTCAAACGGGAGGCGGTCGCTCGATCGATTGTCAGATTCATGCTGACGCCATTGTTCTGTTGATCGGTCGCGACATCGGTGACTTGAGGGAGCTTACGGATCTCAGCCACCATCTTGTCTGTCCAGGCGTTCAACTCAGTGAGGTCGGGATCTTCAAGCGTGTACTGATACTGAGTTCGGCTGACACGGTCATCGACGGTCAGATCCTGGATAGGTTGCAAATATAGATGAATGCCTGGAACCTGATCGACGTTTTTCCGTAACCGAGCGATCACCTGGGAAGCCGCAATATGGCGCTCCTCTATGGGCTTGAGATTGATTTGAATGCGTCCACTGTTCAGAGTGCTATTTGTGCCGTCGGCCCCGATAAAGGAGGACAGACTGGCGACTGCGGGGTCCTTCAGGATCACGTCGCTTAACTGCTGCTGCTTGTGCGACATTGCCGAGAAGGAGATCGATTCTGGGGCTTGGGTAATGCCCTGGAGTATGCCGGTGTCCTGCGTTGGAAAGAAGCCTTTGGGAATCTCGAGAAATTGGTAGACAGTCAGAACGAGAAGCGCCGCGGCCACAAGCAGCGTCACTATTTCATATTGGAGCACCCATTTAAGGCTGCGCCCGTATGCGGCGATGATGCGATTGAACAGGTCTTCAGTCCAGCGATAGAAGCGGTTCTGCTCTTCTTCGGGAGTGTGCCGTAGCAGGCGCGAGCTCATCATGGGAGTGAGTGTGAGCGAGACGACGGCGGAGATCAGGATCGTGATGCTCAAGGTGACCGCAAACTCGCGGAACAGACGTCCGACGACATCCCCCATGAAAAGCAGTGGGATGAGCACTGCAATCAAAGACACAGTTAGCGTAATGATGGTGAATCCGATCTGTTCAGCTCCTCTTAAGGCCGCTTCCATCGGCCTCATCCCCTGTTCGAGATAGCGCGAGATGTTCTCGATCATGACAATGGCGTCATCGACCACGAAGCCGGTCGAGATGGTGAACGCCATCAAGGTCAAATTGTTGAGGCTGTATCCCAAGAGATGCATAACCGTGAAGCTGCCGACGAGCGACAGCGGAACGGCGACCGCGGGGATAATGGTGGCCGTAAAGCTGCGGTGAAAGACAAAGATGACGAGAATGACCAGCCCTATGGTGAGGATCAACTCGAATTCGACATCCTTGACGGACGCTCGGATCGTATTGCTTCGGTCACTCAAAATCTGGAGCTTTATGGACGCGGGTAGACTGCTTTTCAGCTTGGGAAGAAGCTTACCGACAGAGTCGACGACTGCAATCGTATTGGCTCCTGGCTGGCGCTGAATGTTCACGACGACCGCTGTGGTCTGGTTCATCCACGCAGCAAGCTTGTTGTTCTCGACACCATCGGAGATTCTGGCGATATCGCTCAACATGACGGGCGCGCCATTCTTATAGGCGACTAGAACATCTCGATAACCGGCACTTGAGAGAATTTGATCATTGGCGTTGATCTGGAAGTTCTGGGCCGGACCGTCAAAGCTCCCCTTGGCGGAGTTGACGGTCGTGTTTGAGAGTGCCGTGCGCACATCCTCCAGGTTGAGCCCGTAAGAAGAAAGGGCAACGGGGTTGACCTGGATTCGAACTGCTGGCTTCTGGCCGCCGCTGATGGTAACGAGACCGACTCCGCTCAATTGGGAGATTTTTGGAGCAAGCCGGGAATCAACGAGATCTTCGACTTGCGAAAGCGGAAGGCTTTCGGAGGTAAGGGCTAGCGTGAGAACCGGGGCGTCGGCGGGATTCGATTTGCTGTAGACAGGGGGAACCGGAAGATCGGTCGGCAAGTAGCCCTGCGCCACATTGATTGCAGCTTGCACCTCCTGCTCCGCCACGTCGATATTGAGGTTGAGTGAGAACTGAAGAACGATCACCGAGCTGCCGTCAGAGCTCGTTGAGGTCATCTGTGTGAGTCCGGCTACCTGACCAAATTGACGTTCCAGCGGCGCGGTAACGGCAGAGCTCATGACCTCAGGGCTCGCCCCCGGGTAAAACGTCTGCAGTTGAATGGTGGGGTAGTCGGCTTCCGGCAGCGCGGAGATGGGCAGAGTGGTATACGCGATCAGGCCCACGACCAGAATCGCAGCCATGAAGAGGATCGTAGCGATAGGTCTCTGGATGAAGACTCTCGATGGACTCACCGAGCACTCCTGATCTGAGGTCCTTGATCGCTTCCCGCAAGGGATCGGGAACTTGCGCTCTGATTTGACTGGATTGTTATCTTAGAGCCTTGCTGTAGCTTGTCGAAGCCTGTAATCGGAACAATCTCGCCGGGGTTCAAGCCAACCACAGCCGCCTGATTGTTTTCGGTCGTCAATTCCGTGATTGCGCGTATCTGTACAGTGTCGCCAGAGACAACATAGACGAAGGCCTTGGTCCCGTTGCGTTGTACGGCCGCGGTTGGCACAAGGATGACGTTCTGCAGCGTCTTGACGAGGAGACGAGTGTTGACGAACTGATTGGGATAAAGCTTCAAGTCTTTGTTGTCGAACTGACCGCGGAAACGGACTGTTCCCGTTGAGTTGTCGATCTGGTTGTCGAGCGTTAGCAGGTTGCCGGTTGCAAGTTTCGTTTGCTGCGTTCGATCGAAGGCGTCGACGGGCTGAGAAGCGCGCCGCAGAATCTCACCTCGGACCTGATCGATATCATCTTCGGCAACATTGAAGACGACGGTAATCGGCTGCAACTGAGTGATGACGACGATAGCGTTCGTGCTACCGGAGAAGACGGTATTGCCGGGGTCGACCAGACGCAGCCCGACACGGCCGTTGATGGGAGAGGTTAGATGACAATAACTAAGCTGAACCTCCGCATACTCGACCTGCCCAATGTCGTTCAGCACGGTGCCCTTGTATTGTTCGACCGTCTTTTCCTGGTCTTCGTAGCTCTGACGGGTAATAGCCTGCTGGGATGAAGCATCTTTATAGCGCGCAAGGTCCATTTCAGCCTGGTCAAGCTCTCCACGATCATGCTGGAGTGTTCCCTGTGCCTCCTTCAACTGCGCTTCGTAGGGGCGCGGATCGATATCGATCAGCGCGTCGCCACGATGCACAATCTGGCCCTCCTTGTAATGGACCGCCATGACCTGACCGTTCACCTGGGTATAGAGGTTTACAGTCGCCAGGGGGGTCACGGTGCCGAGTGCTTCGATGTAATACCCAATCGAGCCGAGGTGCGCTATGGCCGTCTTGATCGTCGCAATGTGCGGCGGCTCGACTTGAGCTGCTTTTTTAGCAGCGCCACTTCGGTAACCGTTCCAAAGAGCCACGCCGATTGCAGTGAAAACAATAGCGCCAGTGAACCACCGCCATCGGCGCGGCCTTCGCGATTGCTTCTCCTTAACCTGGACACCACCTCCTTCTGCGGCTTCGGGTGTCCCTTGATTTGGGGAGCGTTTAAGGTTGTCCATACAGAGCTCTCTCTCGCAAATGGGTTCAGGAACAGAAGATACGGAACCGTGGTACGTCCTTCTTGAACATGCGGTCTCCGTCGATAGGTTGGACCAGAACAAAGAGGCTGAACAGTACCATCCCGTCTCGTATTGTCTTTGGACGCAGGAGAAGAGCAATAGTCGCAAAATAAGTGATGCGCTTGCCCCTGCCGGGGGGGAGGCCTGCCCCGTCCTGCCATGCGGCTTGTACTGCCGGACCGTCTCGACAATCTCATTTAGACTTACCTACTGATGAAACGATCAAACAAAACGCCATCTTCTGATATGAAGATCCCCCTTCAAAGACTTCCAAACGGTCTGCGGCTTGACGAGGAACGGGTCGCTCAACTGCTGGATATCGCTACGGAGGAGTTTCTGGCGAACGGATTTGCCGCCGCTAGCCTTTCGCAGATTGCCCGAAAATCCAAGGCGTCGAAGACAACTTTCTATGCCCGGTTTCCGAACAAGGAAGAGCTGTTCCTAGCTGTGATGAAGCGGCTCATGAACATCCACAAGAGCGACATTGAATTGTCGCTTGGTCCAGAACTACCTGTAGAAGTTGGTTTGCGTCAACATGCCAATTCATTGGTTCACGCCATCTTTACAGAAAGGCAGGCGGCCCTGAATCGCATCATTACCATGGAAGCCCATAGATTTCCAAGTCTCGCAAAGCAGTTCTTCGAACTTGGTCCGAAACATGATCATGACCTCATGACCGACTATTTCAAAGGGAAGATCCGCTCCCTGGAACTTGTGGACGAAGATCCACAGATCATGAGTGAACACTATCACAGCCTGCTTTTTGGTGGTGTACTCAGATCGGTCTTCTTTCGACTTCGACCTGCAAAGCTCACCTCCATGGAACTCGAACGACACATCCAAGGAGTCATCAAAGTCTTCCTCAGAGCCTATCGAGCGAGCGCGAGTACACCACGAAAGAAAAGCTAAATCGCCACGGAGGGTCTGTTTGCACGGCGGGCATTTCAAGTCTATGCGCCAGGAATAATTATTTCATGAGCGTTGGCGCAATCCCCCGCGGTGTCGATGGCTAGTTGGCTGGGATTCGATCTGTTTCGCAGGAGGGAGGCACAAATTAGACGAGAGGGCGGACAGCGTTAGCTGCTCATGCCAAGAAAGTCGAAAGATGCAGAACAGCTCAAAGAATGACAGCAGCAAACTTTGTAAAACCAAAGGTTGTCAGATGCGATTGCGACTTTGCTAGCCTCCGTCGCTAGTTCTTTGCAGCCGTTGGTACCTCGCCAGGCGGGCAAGTTCGAGAGACCGACGTAGAGGATTTTGCCAGCTCGGGCAAGATCCTCGATGCCGCGAGCGGTCTCTTCTGTTGGCGTCACGCCATCATCAAGATGGGCAAAATAGATGTCGATCTTATCCGTCTTGAGACGCTTAAACTTTCCCCGACAGCCTGTAGCATCACTTTCGACTGTTTCCAAGAACTCCAAGGGAAAGACTTGGACGTAGACTACGACTGTACTTCGTGGCAATCACGTAGTCATTGTTCGACCGAATCGAATGCTTCTGACAGATGTCGGTAAAGTAATGGAAGCGGCAAACATTTCGCTTTCGAAAGTCCCCCCCCCGGTTTCACCATAAAGCGCAGCAAGCCTCCCGTCGACAGCCTGCGCTCGATTAGACAATCAGGTGCGCACGAAGGAACCAATCTACGGTCTTTTGCACCCAGATGTGAACAGCCTTCGGATTTGGGAGATAAGCCGGCATTGCAAGATTTCTGCGCAGTGCGATGCTCCCAACGAGAGCCCCAAGGAATTGCTCCGAAGCAAATTCAACGTCTTCTTTTCGCATGTGTCCTTGCTTCGCCAGCTGTTTGAAATAGGCCCTAAGCAGTTCGCGACCCAGGCCTGGCCCCTTATCCCAAAACGCGGCAGCGAGCTCTGGAAATTCGCTCGATTCCGCAATTACAACCTGAAGCAAACGTTCCGATTCCGGGTTCATCAAGACTGTCAGCAAACGTTCGCCAAACAGGGTGAGTACCTTATAAGGATCTTTTTCTTCCTCTAAAGCGTCCGCAATCGGGCAAAGCAATCGATCAGATTGTCGTTCGATCAGCGCAGCAAAGAGAGATGCCTTGGATGGGAACCGCTGGTAAAAGGTCTCCTTCGAGGCTCCAGCGTTGCGTGCGATCTCTCGGGTACTGGCCTTCGCATATCCATGCTCCATGATCACCTTTGTTGCTGCGTCCAAGATGGCCTCGATGCGGTCATCGACGGCGACACATGCCGCAGATCTTGCAGCAACTCATGGGATATACAGCGGGCGGTGCCGGGGAGGCCCTTTCCACCGGAGGGCTAGCCACGATTCTGATGATGCCGCTCGTGGGTTTTCTCATGGGCAAGGTTGATCCGAGAAAGCTGGTCGTCTGCGGATACCTCCTGATGGGCTTCGGACTGTTCTATGTTGCCCAAATCTATATCGGGGTGAGTTTCGCATGGGTCGCAAAGGCAAGGTTTATACAATCGCTTGGACTTGCGTTCCTCTTTGTGCCTATCTCAACATTGGCATACGTCGGAACGCGTCCGGAACAGAGCAACGATGTATCCGGCACGACCAATTTGGCCCGGAATGTTGGAGGTTCGATCGGAACGTCCTTTGTCACAACGTTCGCTGCCCGTTGGGGTCAAACACACCAGGCGTACCTGGCCCGACACGTCAACGCCGGCAATGTGGCCTGGGTCGGACGCCTGAACGCCTTGACGCAGCAATCAAAGGGTGTACTTTCGTCGACGGCGGACGCACAGCATAGAGCAATGGCGCAGTTTTATCAGCAGAGCCTTTCTGCGCAAGCAAGCATCCTTGCGTACAAGGACATCACTCACTTTTTCGCGATTGCCATGTTTGTCATGGCGCCTCTGGCGTTACTCATGACGCGCCCACCCAAAGGCACGGCGGCAGCAGCGCATTAGACAAGGACAAGCATGAAAAGAATTGTCAAAACTCGGCGTAGTCTGTTTGTCGTCTTCTTGATGAGCAGCTTGTCTCTGGGCGGTCTCTGTCAGTCTTCCCCTTCCGGTCAGGGTGGTACCAGCCAGCCAACCAGGGCGCAGCAGGTCCCTCTTTCTGGACGGCAAGCGTCAAGCACAGTGACTTCTCAGCAGACGGCGGTCGGCGGAGGCTCAACTTCCACTGCGAACACGATCAATACCAGCATCAGCGCTCAAGGCAACTATCAATCGAGTGTTCTTGATCCTCATGCGACCGGAAACCCATTGGGTCTGACGCTTGGGGACACGATCCGGCGTGGTTTGCAGTTCAACCTGGGAACAATCAACGGAAACAACTCTCTACGACAAGTACGCGCGCAGCGGCTTGCGGCCTTAAGTGTTCTCCGTCCAGAACTGACCGCCAGTCTTAGCTATACGGACCAAAAAAGCGATCTACAGGCGATCGGTCTTAGCGCAAGCACGGTCCCTAGCTTCGCAAGCTTGCTGCCGAAGGTCGTTGGTCCATACCACTACTACGATGCGCGTGGAAGCGCTTCACAGAGCCTCTTTGACAGGACGGCGCTCGGCAACTATCGCGCAGCAAAAGAGCTCGAACAGGCTTCGGACCTAAGTCTAAAGGATGCCCGAGAGCTGGTAATTCTCGCTGTCAGTGGCGAGTACCTGCGCAATCTCTCTGAGGTGGCTCTCGTCCGATCGCAAGAGGCGCAGGTTCAGTATGCCCAGGCAAGCTACGATCAGGCGCTTTCTCAGGGCCGCGCTGGAACGAAGTCGCGGGTCGATACGCAGCGCAGCCTGGTGCAATTGCAGACAGAACAGCAGCGGCTCTCATCCAACCAGGCAGATTTAGCGAAAGAGAAACTGACATTGCTTCGCATGATCGGCGTACCTCTTCGTACGCAAGTGACCTTCCAGGAAGTACTCCCCTTTCGGCAGGTAGCGACAATCCCTCTCGACGAGGCCATCCGGGTCGCCGAATCAGAGCGGAAGGACCTTCAGGCCGATGCCGCACAAGTTCGCGCCGCGGAGCAAGCGCTTCGAGCTTCTCGCGCAGAGCATCTTCCCTCGGCGTCTGTATCCGGTTACTACGCAATCGAAGGCGTGAATCCCAACTCTGGCAATGGCATCTTCAGTGTGGCCGGAAACGTCAACATCCCAATTTTCGATGGAGGTCGAACTCGATCGGACATTGAACAAGCCCAGGCGGCATTAGACGAACGGAGGGCTGAATACCAGGATCAGGAGCAGGCGGTCGAACTTGATCTCCGCACCGCGTATCTCGACCTGGACGTCGCTACGGCCCAGGTCAAGGTGGCCGAAAGCAATCGCAATCTCGCACTTGACACCTTGAAGCAGTCGCAGGACCGCTTTGCGGAAGGTGTGACCGATTCTGTGGAGGTTGTCCAATCCACCGAGACCCTTGCTGCTGCAGAGCGCGACTACATTAGCAGCCTTTATTCCCACAATGTTGCAAAGCTCAGTGTGGCCCGCGCCTTGGGTCAGCTGGAGCAAGTCGCACCAACTCTTCTCGAGGTTCAATAACGATGGCCGATCAGACACAGGTACAGGACGGACAGGAACAGAAGAGCGATTCCTCAAGCCAGAATAGCTCTGGAGGACAGGGCGAGAACAAGCCTCGGAACGACCAGGAGAATAAGGAGAAATCCTCGCCCGATCCCGCAAAGAAAAGACGAACTCTCGTTCTTGGAATCGTGGTCGGCATCGTGTTGCTCGTTGGAGCTGGTTTGTGGTGGCTGCACTCCCGGACCTATGAGACGACCGATGACGCTCAGATTGATGGTCACCTACATCCGCTTTCTTCGAGAGTAGATGGAACGGTGCTGGCAGTGGGTGCTGAGGATAATCAGAAGGTGAACGCCGGAGATTTATTAGTACAGCTCGATCCGAAGGACTACCAGGTTGCGCTGGATCAGGCGCAAGCCTCCTTCGAAGGAGCTAACGCGCAGACGGCGACGCAACGACCTAACGTTCCGATTACTCAGTCCTCAAACACCAACACTTTTGAAACAGCGAACGCTTCTGTTGCAAATGCGGAAGCGACTGTGCTAGCTGCTCAACAGGATGAGAAGAGCACAGCCGCGCAGCTTCGACAGAGTCAGGCAAATAACGAAAAAGCTCAAACGGACTTGCAACGATATACTCGACTGTTGCAAAAGCAGGAAGTCGCGCAATCGGATTACGATCAGTATCTGACTACTGCGAGAGCGCAGGCAGCAAGTGTGGATCAGCAGGAAGCGGCTTTGCGATCCTCCACCCAGAAGGTTGCAGAAGCGGAGGCGCAACTCGAACAGCAGCAGAGCAGACTGCGGCAAGCCGTTCGCGATGCTCCGCGTCAGCTACAGATTCGGAAGGCGACCGTTGAATCCCAACAGGCGAGTGCCAATTCAGCGAAGGCACAAGCCGAGACTGCGCGTCTTCGCCTCAGTTACACCCGCATTTATGCACCGGTGTCCGGGATTGTGACCCAACGGAGCGCCGAAGTTGGGGAACAGATCACGACGGGACAACAGCTTCTCGTCATCGTTCAAGTCGATGATCTTTGGGTTACCGCAAACTTTCGCGAGACGCAGCTGAAGAAGATCCGTCCTGGACAAAAAGTCAGGATCGAAGTGGACTCCCTAGGAAGAGACTATGACGGATATGTCGAAGCCATGCCGGCTGCATCGGGAGATCGGACGAGTGTTCTTCCCCCGGAAAATGCGACCGGTAATTTCGTCAAGATTGTGCAGAGATTGCCTGTTCGCATTCGATTCGCGGCAAATCAAGCCGGTCTTGATCTCCTGAGACCGGGTATGTCGGTCGAACCGAAAGTGGATTTGCGCTGACACCCTGTCACATAATCCCGCAGCAATCGGTGATGTATGCCGAAGGCATGCGTGCCATGAACCCAGAACGTTGCCTTTAGGAGCTCTGAATGAAGATCATTTGCGTTGAGGAACACATCATCGATCAGGACCTCGCGAAGGCAGGACAACCTAGACGAGAGGCGGATGCACCGTATTTCACTGAAGTCGGCTCCGGCGATAGCGGAGCAATGGAAAATGGCGACGAGCAGCGCCCATTGCCAATGGACATTTCGGTGACGCTGAAGCTCGCTGCAGAGGCAGGCGAGCAACGTCTCGCGCAAATGGATAAGCACGGCATCGACATGCAGATTCTCTCCTGCAGCAATCCGCCTCAGGACGCGCCGGCGGAGCAGGCATTAGAGCTTACCCGAGCGGTTAACGACAAACTTGCTGTGATGGTAAGGGCTAATCCGACCCGCTTTGCGGCCTTCGCCTCATTGCCCTGGCAACATCCAGAGGCTGCAGTCGAGGAATTGGAACGTACCGTCAAGAAGCTCGGGTTTGTTGGGACCATGCTGCTGGGTCGCCCTGGAAACGACTTTCTGGACGACCCCCGCTTCGATCCGATCCTTGCCAAGTTAGATGAGCTTCGTGTGCCAATTTATATTCACCCGGGATATCCACTTCCACAGGTCCAGCAGCCTTACTATGGCAGCCTTAAGAAAGAAGTTACGGCGCGACTCTCCCTCTTCGGCTGGGGTTGGCACAATGAAGCTGGCGTGCAACTACTAAGAGTGATTCTGTCTGGCGCCTTCGACCGCTTTCCCAACCTGCGGGTCATCAGCGGTCACTGGGGGGAGATGATCCCGTTCTACCTGCAACGTCTGGATGACATGATTCCACCTCAGGTTTCAGGGCTGTCTAGGACAATCTCCGAAACGTTCAAGCGGCATGTCTATGTCACCCCTAGCGGCATGATGTATTTGCCTCACTTTGAGTTCATTAGCAAGGTGGTTGGAGAGGATCGTATTCTGTATTCCATCGATTACCCATACTTGACGGTGGCGGGGGCACGACGCTTCCTGGAGACGCTGCCAATCAGTCAGGGGGGGAAGATAAGATTGCGCATACCAATGCGGAAAATTTGTTTGACATATAGATCTCGTCGGAAGTGGGCAGGTTATGAATGCTGGCAGTAGGCGTCGAGGGTAATACACTTCCGGAATGTGGATCGCGAAGTCTACAGCCGATCGGGGTAAAACGTTTGACGCTCGGTACGAATCGGAAAGGCGGCGCGATTTGGTTCAAGGGCGGGGAAAGCTCAGATAGGGCTGTCTCCATCGACATCTCACATGGGGCGGTTTTCGTTGCGTTGTCAAACACTGACATGCTCACAAACTTAAAGGAGAACAAATCATGCAAGCCAATCATAATGTTCTAAAGGTGCTCGCCGTGGGTGCGGCAGGTCCGTCTGCAAGCCTCGTTGTACCGGAGTTGCTAAGACGTAACGTCTTCGTGCGGGCGTTCATCCACAAACAGGAGGATCAAGTCATCGTCCAGAAGCTGGGAATCTCAGACATTGTGGTAGGAGAACTCTCTGACGCCGCCGCAGTGGCCAAAGCCACGGAAGGTATGGATGCTGTCTTCTACATTGCACCAGCCGCACTTGAGAACGAATCCGAAGTCGGTAAGCAATTCGTTGCGGCCGCAAAGCAGGCGGGTGTGCGGCGCGTCGTTTTCTCTTCCGTCATCCACCCTGTCCTCAGCGAACTCGTCAACCATGCCGACAAGGCACCCGTGGAAGAGGCACTTCTCGACTCCGGCATGGAATATGTGTTGCTGCATCCCGCGATGTTCTTTCAGAACATTGGTCCGGGCTGGGCGAAGGTCAAGGAAAGTGGAGTGTTTGGCGAGCCATGGTCCACCGAGACTCACTTTACTCGTGTCGACTACCGCGACGTTGCCGAAGTAGCAGCGATCGCGTTGACGGAGGATCGCCTGCTGTATGGCACGTTCGAGTTATGCGCCGAAGGCAACTTGAACCGGCACGAACTGGCTGCACTGATGAGCGAAGTTCTTGGCAGGCAGGTGAAGCCGATCAAGATAGAGTTGCCTCCCCAGGCAGGTCTGCCGCCCAAGCTCACGCGCATGTTCGATTGGTACGACAAGCATGGCCTGCTCGGGAACAGTACCACCCTTCGAGCGATCCTTGGGCGCGAGCCGCGCAGTTTGCGAGCATTCTTCGAAGAACTCAACGCGGACTAGGAGGACGAGAATGGCTCAAACAAGCACGCCGAAAATAGCAACATTTCGAAACGACAACCGCAGTGGAAAGGGGCGTACGCCTGCACTACTTGGTCGGCTGTAACCCTCATGGAAAGCCCGTGACACTTTGGCATGGTTTTCTTGCAGCCGCCTAAAGCTGGTACAAGGTCATGCCTCTTCTCGTGGAGGCAGGCTATTCCGTCCTGGTGCCGGACACGCGCGGTTACGGCGATTCTGACAAACCTGCTGGAACCGATGGGTATGACGGCCGCGCACTTGCAGAAGAGTTTCGCGCTCTGGTCAAACAAATTGACTTTGGCTGCGGACAGAAAATTCTCCTTGTCGCGCACGATATGGGCGCACACCCGGCCCTGATTTGGGCCGCAGATCACCCTGATGAGATGGCTTGCCTCGTGTGTATGGAAGTTCCCACCATGCTCGAAGAGTTCCTGTCAGGTTATCGCAAAGGCACAAGGCGGACTTGCTTAAACTACATACGATACGGTATCGTATGATTGAAAGCGAACAGCACGCAAGCGTGCAGTCATTTCTGGTAATAGTCTTGCGTTAACTCTGACAGATCGGCGGCGCCGGATGTGAACAGTCGTTCTTCGAGGCGACCCGAGTCAAGCGATGGTGGCAAGTCCACTCTGAAACAGTGTGTATCTCCGGAGGTGCCCATGCAGCAACAGAAGGCAATAGAAGCGGAACCACATGGCGGTCCTCATCTTGGGATGTTAGCGATCTTCTCCACGGTTCTCTTTTGCGCAGGACAGGCGCTAATCCATCCGATCGGAGGCAAGAACCAATTCCCGTCGCCTTCGGAGTCCTCCCAGGCGATCTCGTTCTACTTTCAACATCATCAGACGATGGTACTTTTGTGCGCGCTCCTTCAGTTTGGCTCCGCGGTACCCCTGGGTGTTTTCAGCGCTACTGTTTATAGCCGGATGAACTTCCTGGGAGTGCGCGCGGCTGGAGCTTCGATTGCATTACTTGGCGGATTAACAGCTTCTCTAGCCGTGGGCTTTAGTTCCCTGATGCTCTGGGTCACGGCGCAGGCCGGAGTCGCGCAAGATTCTGGCTTGACGCAGGCTTTATGCCTCCTCGGTTACGCCGTCGGTGGTGTTGGATATGCGGTAGGGCTTGCTCATCTAATGGCTGGAACTTCCGCCTCGACGTTATTCGGGCGTCTGGCTCCCCGCTGGATCGCAATCCTGGGATTTTTGCTGGCCGCAATTGGGATGCTTAGTTGCTTTTCCCTTTACTTCGCGGGTATCGGTTTCTTGGTTCCCCTCACACGTTTTTGTGGCTTCCTATGGATGATCGCTATGGGCTTTGCGCTTCCTAGACGTCTACCTACCTCCCTTCCGGATCATGCGCGGAAGTAGATCGGCGTTTGGGATCCAAGGGATCTCGGACCTAGCGAGGATGTCTATTAACATCGTGCCCGTCTGGTTCGAAGCACGACGGTCGCATTCTCAATCGGCTCCAGCGTCGCGTCCAGTTGGTATTTCCGAGATCCATCACGCCGTTCCTCCGCCGGTATGAACAACTCAGACACAAGATACATGCGCAATGCGGCATTTGCGGTTGGCGCCCTCTTCCAAAGCAAATGGCGAGTGCAGATACTCTGCGCCATGCGATTCGCGCCGGTACGCCTGGGTGAGCTCGCGAGGATTGTTCCTGGAGCCTCGAAAAAGATGCTGGCCCAAAATCTGCGTCAACTAGAAGCTGAAGGAATCGTTGTTCGAAAAAACATGAGCGATCTGGTGCTTCATATCGAATATGAGTTGGATGACAGCATGAAAGAGGGGGTATGTATTCTGCTCGATCAACTCGCGGAGTGGGGCGCTATTGTTCTTGGTGAATCGAAAGATGGCTAAGAAGAGCTTCATTCGGTTTCGCTTGAGCACAGCGACTGTAGGCGACAGAAGAGTTTCTGGATTCTCTCCATAAAAACTAAGGAAAAGACGTAGCGTGGATAAGAGGCTATCCCAATACGCCCTCCGAGCATAAGACTCCAGTTGGATTTGGGGTTCCTTGGTGTTAGGCGCCACTAGGTTGAAGTCGCGTTGGTACACGCAAAGGCTTTCGGTGCACTGTCTGTGCTTGCGAGACTGCATCCCTCAGCCTCTACCGTCATGCGTTCTTCTCGCCGCTGACTGATGGAGGCTCAGAACTGACCGTGCATCCTTCCGGGGCGGTTGTAATCTAATTCTTGGACGTGCGAAAGCCACGGCCCGGTAGGTAGTCCGGGCGACGCGAGAGCGTTCGTACAAGCACCGACCCGAGATGGGAAACGGTCACCTGTACGTCCCTTCCTCTGAGAGGAGAAGGGACGTTTATGCCTCAAATCAAAGTACTCATCGTTGGCGCTGGTCTTGGCGGTCTTTGCCTTGCCCAGTCGCTTCGCAACGCTCACATCGACTTCGAAGTCTTTGAGCGTGACCTCAGCCCGTGGGACCGCCCGCAGGGCTATCGCCTCCACCTCGAAGCCGACGCGCTCAATGCTCTTCGCGAAGTGCTTCCACCTGATCTGCATCGCCTCTTCGAAGCAACCGCGATGCGCACCAATCCCTTCACTACCATCCTCAAGCAGGATTTCACCGTCCTCAAGCGCATTCCGACGGACGATGGTCAGGACGCGCAATACTGGCCGCAGTTCGCCTCCGAAGAAAAGACCACTGCAACGTCGATCGCGCCACCCTGCGCGAAATCGTCCTGCTCGGCATCGAAGACCGCTGCCACTTCAACAAGCCACTGCTTCAGTACGATGCCACGTCCGAGGGCGTCACAGTCACCTTCACCGACGGGACCATCGCAACCGGTGACGTTATGATCGCCGCGGAGGGCACTCGTTCCGTCGTACGTCAGCAGCGAGCACCACAACTCACCCTCATGGACGCCGGCGTACAAGCCATCTATGGCCGGGTGCCCTATGCAGCCGCTGCCAGACTACTGCCCGGCGAAACACTCAACGACATCTTCGGTATCGCCATCGATGAGCACAAACTCTTCCTCGGCACCGGCGCAGTGAAGTTCCCAAATCCACCTAATGTCGCCGCGCAGCAACTCACGCCGCCCGTTACTCTCATGCCGCAAGAAGACTATGCCGTCTGCATCGTCGGCGGCCGTCACGAGCTCTTCCCGAAAGACGCCGCGCTACTCCGCGACGCTACTCCAAACGAACTCCAAACTGTTGCTGCCGCCATGCTCGTCGCGTGGCCGCAAACCGCTCGCGATTTCGTCGCAAGCGGCGACAGCAGCTCCTTCTTCATCGTCAACATGTCCACCAGCGTCCCCGGCAAGCTCGACGCTCCGACCAACGTCACGCTCCTCGGCGACGCGATCCACGCGATGACACCCACGCTCGGTCGCGGAGCCAACCTCGCCATGCGCGACGCAGCCTTACTCGGACGACAACTCCGGGCCGTTGCCACCGGAGAAAAGTCACTGCAAATCGCGCTTACGGTCTACGAAGAGGAACTCATCCGCTACGGCTTCGACGTAGTCCGTGAGTCCGTTGAGATGGGCCAGCAGCGAATGGGACAAAATCCTCTGCCCGAAGCCAACTGAGCGCGCCCCATAGGGAGCGGCATATCAGCTGCGCCCATCAGCTTCAAAACGAATCAGCACCTCAACGAGGAGAACATCCATGCGTATGCCACTCAGCAGCAGAATCATCTTCTGTGTCCTTACCATCTACATGGCCATTGGCGCCCACTTCTTCGATTGGCAAACTCATCTTCACTCGCCCCACTGGCCGCCACACGCGAAGTTCCACGCCGCACACACGATGGCCATCTCGGTAGTCCTCTGCCTGCTGACCTGCTTCGTCGCCAACCGCAAGACGACAGACAAGGCCCTCACGCTTATCGCAACGGTTGGCTTCGCCTCTGCCTTCTGGATCTCGCAATTTTGCGCCATCCTCTACCCCGGCACAGCCTTCGTCGACCCTGAGTACGACAAGCCTTCGGCCTACATTCTTGGCTTTCATGCACAACCATTCCTCGACCTCATCGCCGTCTGCTTGATCGCACTCGCAGCATGGATAGCAGCGCGCCGCGCCGCTGTCTGGACCACTTCCTAGGCTGAAACGAAATACAGCTTCATGGATAGAATCAATCCTCATAAGTCTGCCTCTCGGAGTAACCATTCGGAAGCCCCGGCGTGCGAGTTTTGTAACAGGCTAGGAACTCGACCTCCTGCCGCGAAGTCGGCGAGCGGGGGCCGGGACAAGCGCATGAGGGTGCGGGGAGAAACCAGCATGGTTTCTCCCCGCACGATTTTTGGGCGACATCAAGCTGAGGGACGGTGAGGTCCCGCCCCTCAGTGAATGGAGAACTAGGCCGCTTTCTTCGCGGTCTTAGCTGTTGGCTGTGCTGACTTCTTTGCCTTCTCCTTGGCGGCAAACTCCTGCTTCACCTTGAGGGCGATGGCTTCGGTGTCCACTTTGTAGGCAGTGGCGGCTTCTTTGAGGATCGAGGTTGGGCTGCCCCGCGAGGACGCCAGCAGGATGCTCGCCTCGACCAGCAGCCGGGAGAGCGTGCCTTCATCCGCACGACGAACAAAGGCAATCAGCGTTTTGCCGACGCCTCCATCATCCCGCTTCTGCCGGATGCCATGCTGCCGTGCCAGCATCTCCAAGCGGTTCTCGTCCATGACGCTTACCACCTTCTCCAGAATGAAGAGCAGGTCACGCCTCAAAAGACGAACGGGAACACCGGCGCTCACAGCGGCGAGGACACGGAGGCCAGTCGTGGTGGCGATGGCCTGTTCTCTGCGCTGCTTGTCCTGCTCGGCCTTCCACTTCTCATCGTTGCCGCTGGTTGGCTGCTTCGGATGATGGACGGGGGCAGGAAGGATTGGCACATACCTTGTGGATGGTCCCAAGGTCGCTGCCTTCGGTGATGATGGCCTCGGTGGTGAACTTGCACACCTTGAACTCTGGCCGCTTCGCATCGTCTTTCGACTTCGGCTTATCGTCTCGAATGGCGGTGTACTTGTTGCGTGGCAATACAGGGCTTCCATCTTTCTGTGCGCCATAGGCCGCGCTGATCTGCACCAGTTCCGGCTTCGCGGCAACGGTCTGCGCGACGTGCGCTGAGACTTTGGCAGCGTAGCAATTGGGGTCGGTGCATCGGTCACCCTGTCTTCCGAGGTCATCGCCAAACAGCAGCTTGTTATGGCCTGTCCGCTTGGGGCAATCGGCACAACTGCCAGCGGTCGGGACAAGCTGCGCATCGCGCTTGTTGAACGGCGCATCTTTCAGGACTAACAGAATGTTGCTGTCAATCCAGAATTGCAGGTTGCGGACGGGTAGAAGGATACGGGCGGGCTTCGATCCGCCGTTGTATACCTCTTTGAAGCACGCGTGAAGTGCGGGTTCCTGCTGGTCGGCGGGCAGCTTCGCCAACAGCAAAGCATGACCTACACCGATTTCATCGGCATAGAACGCCTCGACTGCTGCCGGTTCAAGATCGCTCAATTTCAACCTCGAAGCCACGAAGACGGGAGATTTGCCCACCTTCGCCGCGATCTGCTCGATGCTGTACTTCGGGTCTTCCAAGTCCAGCAACGCGCGGAACCCTTGCGCTTCTTCCATCGGGTGAATTTCGGACCTGACAAGGTTCTCCACCAATTGAGCCTCCAATGCGGCTGCATCGGAGAGATGAACGATGCGGACGGGCACGGTCGAGACTTCGGCCATCTGCGCGGCGCGGTAACGCCGTGCTCCAGCGATGATCTCGAAACCAGTCTCAGTGTGAGGACGAACCAACAAGGGCGAGAGTACGCCCTGGGTACGGATGGACGATGCGAGTTCTTTCAAGGCAACTTCTTCGAAGGTGCGGCGCGGATTGGTCTTGGACTCACTCAGCAAAGCGAGTGTTACGTTGCGGTATTCCGTGGCATTGACGATCTGCGTTTCCATGATGGTGTGCTCCTTTTGAGCGGTTGAGGGTTAAAAGGTGGTAGAGCGGAGACACGCTGGCTGTTCCGCTCCAAGGGAGCGGACTAGCCACGTATGCACTTGTCCGTGAAAGCCTCTGCGAATCCCTGCAAACGCAGGTTGTTATCCCACGTCTCGGCGAAGCGTTTGTGCTGCTCGTGAAGCTGGACGAGATGCACGTAGTGGTCGCGCACGATGTTGCGGCTCCACTGCTCGACGGCAACGTAATCGTTACGCCAGTACTGTGTGAAGCCCCGGATTATGTGAAGCGGAGTCTCACCACATGGCTTAGGCGCAGTGTTCACGCGGCTCTTGTATTTGCATTGCTCAACATAGTTCGGGACTCTTCTCGTACCGACATCCGGTCGGCACGAGGAGACTATGGACCAGTTATCGAAGAAGGGGCTATCGCTTTCAGAGTGCGTGGCCAGCTATGACCTGTACGCGCGGGAGGTACGCTGTCTCGCAGCATCGACACGTGAGATTCAACGCCGCATCCTGCGGCGACTTTGCAGCTTTTGCTTCGGCGATGGACCGATTGCATGGGATGCCATTTGCTTCACCGACATCATTCGATTTCTTACAGCCGAGTTCGAGCGTTATCCCAACCGGGGCACGCAACGCGCTTCGCTGACGAGCATGCGCACGATTCTGCGGTATCTCGCAGAGAACAACATGGTGCCGAAGGGATGGGACGAAGCTCTTCCCAGGACTGCGACGAAGCGTCACGCGCATCTTCCGCGACAGCTTTCGAGAGAGCAGATACGTGCTCTTTTCAAGGCATCACAGGGCAACAGGTGGATAGCGCGCCGAGATCGTGCGTTGCTGTTGCTGTTACTGCGGCTCGGCCTGCGCTGCGAAGAAGTTGCTCATCTCAAGTGGCAGGATATCGACTGGCAAGCAGGCTCTATAAGGATATGCAGCCAGAAGAGCCGACGCGAGCGGATACTTCCGCTGCCGGAAGATGTGGGCAAGGCGCTTGTCGCCTACCTTCGAACCTTCTCCAGTGTCCCGCTCTGGATTTTTGATTCCAGTCGTTCAACCTTCCCTGATGAGATGAGACGCCTGCATATCAAGGCGATCTCGAAGTACCTCTTCAAGCGAGCGGGTGTCGTTGGAGGATCTGCGCACTCACTCCGCCATACCATCGCCACCACCATGGTGAACCATGGTGCGTCCTTTAAGGATGTATCAGACCTGCTCGGCCACCGCCGCCTTTCGACGACGTTGATCTATGCCAAGCTCGACATGAAGGCACTCGCTCAGGTTGCCCTACCGTGGCCGGGAGGTGAGCGATGACCTTCGAAGCCCTGTCCCAGCACCTCGAAGCATTCCTCGCGCTGAAGCGGGCTCACGCCAAGCGTAGCCCTTATTTTGAAGGCGACCAGCGTAGACGCCTCCGATATGAAGAGGCGCTGCTCCGCAGCTTTCTTGAACTATGGCGACAGCACGGATGCCCCTGGCCGATTCGCGCAGAGTTTGCGATGGATTGGGTGATGGACGGCTCCATGCTGAACCGACCCTATCGCGATGAACATCGTCTGCTTGCCATACGTGCGTTCCTGCTACAGGTCCGTACTTTCGAAGAGCAGACGGGCATTCCCCAGAGCCAGTTCCGGAGGCGGTACAAGCGGCGTGCGTCCTACATCTTCTCTGACCGGGAGATTCAGCAGCTTATGGAAGCAGCCGCGCGGAACCGGCTCAGGTTCCGTGCGGCGACGGTCAGCACACTCATTGGCCTGCTAGCCAGCACAGGTATTCGCATCGGGGAGGCTCTGCGCCTGACGATGGCCGATGTGAGGCTCGATGCGAAGCCTTCACATCTGTATATCCATGAGACGAAGTTTGGCAAGTCGCGCAACGTCGTGCTCCACACCTCGACCGTGGAGCACCTGCGGCACTATATCCACGAGCGAGCAACAGCGTTGCGGGGCCGCAGCGCTGAACCATTCTTCACCAACACGATTTGCCGAGCACTGATCTATAACCCGCTCCGGTACACCTTTCGTCAGTTGCTGAAGCAGGTTGGCATTGCTCCGCCCGCGAACCAACGTAGGCCCACACTGCACTGCTTCAGACATACCTTCGCGGTGAAGCGATTGACACTCTGGCAGCACGAGGGTACGGACATCCGGACGCAGCTTCCATGGCTCTCCGTCTACCTCGGCCACCAAGGACCGGAGAGCACCTATTGGTATCTGAGCGCTACGCCGGATCTTCTTCGGGATGCCGGTGCATTGTTTGATCCAGAACAGATGCCTGAAGGAGGTCGCCGATGATGCTCGCTGGCCCTCTTCTCCAGCAGTATTTCACCAACTACCTCATCGCTCAGCGACGGCTCAGCCCGCAGACGCTCGCAAGCTATCGCGATACATTCCGTCTGCTGTTGCAGTTCGTACAGTCGGAACGGAAGATCGAGCCTGCGCAACTCGCCATCGAACAGCTTGATGCCGAGATCATTCTGCGCTTTCTGGATAACCTGGAGCTACAGCGCAAGAACTCCGTTGTGTCCCGCAACCTGCGACTCACAGCCATACGCTCGTTCTTTCGCATGGTGGCTCTGCATCACCCAGAGTGCGTTGGAACAGCCACCC
This sequence comes from Acidobacteriaceae bacterium, assembly GCA_963692885.1. Classification (GTDB taxonomy): domain Bacteria; phylum Acidobacteriota; class Terriglobia; order Terriglobales; family Acidobacteriaceae. The sequence continues at coordinate 1,460,937 of OY843586.1, read as the reverse complement.
GCGTGCTCGCCATTCCGATGAAGCGAACAGATACGCGGCTTCTGGAGTATGTCTCCCGCACAGAGATGGACGCCATCCTCAACAGCATCGATCGCAAGCATTGGTGCGGACGGCGCGACTATGCCTTGCTGCTGACCATGTACAACTCCGGCGCACGCGTCTCTGAACTGTGTGCTCTACGCATAGATCAGATCGGCAGCGGCAAGAACAGCTACGTCCATCTGCACGGCAAGGGCCGCAAGGAACGTGCTATCCCATTGTGGCCTTCCACCGCACGTATCTTACGAGATTGGCTTCGAGAGAACACCGGCAGCATGGCCTTTCCGGGAGTTCGCGGCGAACCGCTCAGCCGCTTCGCAGTTCGTCTTCTGTTGCAGAAGGCCGTTGCCACCGCGTCATCCAGCTGTCCCAGACTGCGGAAGAAGCGCATCTCTCCTCACACGATCAGACATGGAACCGCTATGGCGTTGCTCGATGCAGGAGTAGACATCTCCGTCATCGCGCTCTGGCTCGGACACGAGAGCATCGAGACCACCAACGGCTATCTGCACACAAGCATTGCGCTGAAGGAAAAGGCCCTCGCCAAGGTCACACCATCGGGCTCTGCATTCAAACGCTTCAAGCCTGATGACAGGCTCCTGGCCTTCCTCGCTTCTCTCTAACTATGTGCAGTCAGAACGCTGGTAGCCCGCGTCCTGACTGCATTCCTCCATCTCACTTCACATAATCCGGCGCTTCACACAGTACTATTTATGTTGAGCTCAACATAACCAATACCAAGGATCGAGATGCGCTCCTCCCGCCATGCCTAGCTCGAAGCACATCTCGGGATCGCGCATAAGGTCGCCGTTCTGTTCGCCATAGTGAGCAACGGAGAGGGCGGGAAGTCCCATCGGGCCGGACTCGTCCATCGCTTCGATGACAAGCTCCATGTACGGGGCGTTCTCGATCTTGAGATAGAGGCCGGGGTGCCACCCTCCGGCCATCTTGAGGATTCGAAGGATGGTCTGCATTACGCCACCTTCGCCAGTTCTGCATCGGGCATCGTCTCTGCGGCTGCGGACGATTCCAAGGCGGCAAGGATGACAGCGGAGGTCTGCTGAATGACTTCCAGCGATTCGATCAGCAATGATGCGTTGCCATCATAAAGAGCGATGTAATCGGCGCTTGCAGTTCCAACCTCAAGCCCTACAGCTTTGCCCACAACAAAGGCGATGGCCTCGGCCTCTGTCTCGCGCACAACTTTGGTTGTTGTGGTGCGGCGTTCGGCCTTGTGTAACATCTCGTGCGCCAGCTCATGGAGCAGTGTGGCGAAGGTTTCCGCCTTCGATTGACCGGGCAGGATGGCGATGCGTCCGCCGTAGCTCATGCCGAGCGCGGGAGCGATCTTCTCCGTAAAGACAAGCTCGATGCCCTGACGCTCGATGAACGAAACGAGACGGTCGTGGTTCTCGCCTACGTCGCCGTACACTTCGCGCATCGCGGGAAGCTCGACGCCTTCGGTCTGCTCCACATCGAAGACATAGGCATTGCGGAAGCCAACAAGGACGCGGGTGTTCTGCTTGGTCATGTCCTTCTCTGCCTCTTCATCGGATTTGCGCTTAAGGCCGATGATGGGAGCTAGAATGCGGATGCCCTTCTCGCCTTTCTTCACGCGGCGGCCTAGCTGGTTCCACGCATACATGCCCGCAACGCGCGTGGCTGTCGGGCGCTGTCTCGCGATCTCCAAGACGTTCCCAAAGGAATACGAATGAAAGCGGCTCATCGCATTCAGGTAAGCGGTGAGTGCATCGGAGTGTCCGGCCTCTAGCTGCTCGATGAGGCTCTGGACGTTGGCGGCGATCATCTCTTTCGCGGTTTGCCGTGGCTGCGGCTGTTTAGGGTTTTGCGTGGACGGGGTGACGGTGGGGGTGGTGGTTGCGTTGCTCATGGTGTGTCTCTCCTTGGCGGTTGCTTTTGCTTTTCATGCCATGCGTGGCATGTACCTACATGCCGAACGCCTCCTGGCGAAGGCGGGGGTAGCAAGTGCAAGGAGAGGGGGATCACCCACCCTCGGAGCGCAGCGGAGAGGGCGAAGGGCTGCACAAGCGAAGCGCGGAAGCCTGGGGAGCTCCTTGCGCGCGCGAGGGGCGGCGCCCATTAGGGAGGTTTGGTTTCCTTATCCGTGCGAGTCAGCGCACCTGATTTTTAGGGTCGCGTTGCGGCAGGAACAGGCCGCTGTGGTGGGAAGCGGAGAATGCGCAGCAGTCGCAGCGCGGGAGGCGACGCCTCCCGTTGAAAGGGGAAATTGCCATGGGCATCGTCTATGACCGATGATGGATGTGGAACGGATACGCACCGTTCTGGGGTGTCGAAACCCCGATAGACAAGTGAGCGCCGCCGGGCGCTCTGAGCAACTCCCTACACCTTTTGGCGTCGGGGAGCCTGTGGCGTATGTCCAGGCCCCTAAAGCTAAAGGCCGCAGGAGCCTGTCTATCGGCTTTCGAACTCCCCGACCTCGGGTTATAGGGCTGTTTGCGGGGGCGCACCGCAGACGTTTTCGCCTCCCCATCCGATTGAGGAGTTATGCTGATCCCGCATAATATTTCCCGGAAATGGTTCTTACCGGTCTTCACGGGACCGGTATTTGTATTGCCCCTGGGTAAGCAATGGAGGCACGGCTTTGTGCGCATGACAATTCCATGTGCGAGAGCGACGGGGTATCCGCGATGAGCGCTATTCGCGAACTGAACTTCGCGCCCCAAGGTGGAGGGCGTCTACCGCTGCCGGAGCGATGTAGCCTTGATCTCTCCTGCTTTGAAGAACCCGAAGTACAAGACGCGCTGGCCGTCGCCATCGAAGAAATACTCTACGTCGTCACGTTTTCCGGGATTGATTTGCAGGCGTTGGACGGCGTGACGGTCACCTCGGACTGCCGTGCGGCTGCGTGTGCCCTGCAAGACCTTCCCCAAGGGCAGGTTCCGTTAGAGATGAACCCACAGCCGGAGGTCATGGAGATGGCCCGGACGGCTGCGGTCCGCCGCGAGGGAGACCTGCGTTTCCATATCGTGTTGCGCCGCGGTCTCGCGGTATCGACACTCTCTCCGGAGCCGGAGATGCAGCGGTTGGCGCTGGGCTGCATCGCCCACGAAGCCGCGCATGTGGAACACGAGAGCCATCTCTACCGGATGTTTCCCGACAGCTATGGAAAGCCGCTGGAGTGCGGCAACCGCTCGCGCCAAACCTTTTTGAAGGCCATGGACGTCTGGAGCGAATATGCTGCGTGCCGGTCTTCGGCGACGTTTCGCCCGGAAGCGGTGGAGGAGTTTGAAGGGGTTCTCTGCCGGGCAATCGAAGACAGCTCTGCAGCGGCATTGGAACAGATCAGGGAACATCGCGAAGGGCGCGGCGCCGGCGATGTGTTTCGCGAACTTCAGCAAATCTTCGGTGATGTTTTTATCTGCGCCGGTTACCTGCTCGGCCACGTCCACGGAATAGAACGGAATCTAAAGGATCGCACGCCGCACCTCGAGGAGATCTTCCGAAAGAAACCGTCCGTCAAAGAGCTAATGACCCGGCTTGAACGTATCCTGCATGAACTCTGGCTACGGGAATTTGCTTGGGACTCCATCGAAGTGTTTGCGCCTATCTACGATCTGATCTGCGAGATGATGAGCCAATGCGGGCTAGTCTTTGCCAGACATGAAGAGGAATGGCGAATCGTGATGTACGAAGAGCCCGAGGCAGTCGAAGAAGCCAGAAAGGCTTTGGAAGGATGGACCAAGCAGTCCGAGTCACGTGAACAATAACGATCTATTCCTAGGGTTTGCTTCAAACTGCTCAAGGAGTGATTTGGCCTGTTCTCGTCAATCGAAATCGGAGCAGGAAGTGCCTGTCTACGACCTCTGCCGGGGTTTGGCAGAGGTCTGTAACAGGCCATTTCGCAACCCACAGGAACGAATGATCAAGGCACTCGCAGTTCAATCGCTATGGGTGCAGAAGGGTGCTGAATTGTGGATCACTTCTTTTTCGCGGGGCCGAAGTAGAAGGCAATCACGACCAGCGGGGCTTCCTTGATCCCTCTATCCTCCATGCCAGATAGGGAAACCAAGCAGAACGTGAAGATTACGATCAGTGCAACTAATAGGAGGGCGTCCCAGCCCTATCCCAGTTGAATGAAGGAGACCTGTATGCCTCTCTTCTCCAGAAACCATTGCAGTACAGCAAGAACAATTATGAGTTGGAGAAACGGGCCGGACAGAGGACGCTGCAACAGCGGCATCCACAAAGTCACGCCGTAATCAGAGGTCTACCGAACCTCGGGCCGCATTATGGCTGCGCATCGAGAAAATCCATGATGCCGTTGTACGCAGTTGCCAACTGTGCCTTCAATGCGTCCCGCTCCCGCGATTGAAGGTGCTTCGTCTGCTTGCCACCCTTGGTTTCGAACGGATGACTGTCAGGAATGCGATTACGGCGATCGTTCGCAGCCCTGAGCGCTGTCGCGATCGCGGTAAACTCGCGCGCGAAGGCGGCGTTAGCGTCCAGAAGCTGACCCAACGTCCTGAGTCTTTGCCCGCTCCCGTCCACCAACGGCATGGCTCCAGCCAGGTTGTTGTCCGCCAGATACTTTTGGAAGGCGCGAAAGACGGCATCGTTGAACGAGTTCTGGGATGCGAGCCAGCCGGACTTATCCGAATAGAACTTGCTGTCGGCGTTCAGGAGCAGGTTGAGCGCGTGCTGAAAATTCGCTTCGAGAAGTGGCTTCCAGCCTCGCCAATAGCGCAGCCCGAACCTGGTACGGATCACGTCGCCAATCTGGTCAAATTTCGTATTGCGAGTGGCGCCGATCAAACCCAGCCCCTTGAAGACGTTCTTCGTCTCAGGCGGGATCCGACTAACTCGTAACCTCAAATCGTGCGTCGAGATATCGCGCTGCACTAACTCTTCAGCTAACACCATCCCGGCAGCCGGTGCGTGCTGTTCAATAAGGTCAGCGACCACACCACCGCGCTCGAAATCGTCATCCGCGAGGTGCGGTATAACGAGCGACTGAACATACGCGGTGCTGGTACGAAGCTTGTTGAGGACGCGGGTCGCGGGAACAATGCCGGCATTCCTGCACGTTAGGAAGAAAGCAAGAAGTGCACGCTGGATGGGAAACGAGAGATGTCCGGCTCTGACGCGCCGACGGGCGATCGGCAGCAACGCTGTAAGGTCGCTGGGCTTCCCTAAGCGAGCAGCCAAGAGCCAGAGTTCGCCTTCGACATAGTCGTACAGGACTCCTTGGGTCAGCATCGCTTGAACCTTGGTCATGATCGGCCGCGACCTGGAATAGTTCTGGAAATACGCCGCGAAGGCGTCGATATGCTCTGGGTGCGAAGGAAGAAGTTTCAAGGTCGTGGCGAGTATTTTCTGTGATGCACCCGCTCGGTAGAGGACGAAACGAAGACGGCTCTTGTCCTTCACTCGCAGCGGCCGGCCCCCAACCGCGTCGTTGAACACCGCGACCGCCGAATCATCGTCAAGGTCGGCCTCGTCGTCCGTCCTGCCCGTGGATTCGGCGATGCTGGGAAGCGTGCCTAGCGCATCTGCAAGCGTCGCCGCGTACATCACACTAAACTTCGAACTCTGCGGTATCAGGCTCCAGCGCCGACACTCCATCTCGAGAATGATTGCGGCCCTGCGAACTTGCTCCTCGGTGCGAGCGAGAACGCGGATGTCGTCGACGTAGCGGATATACGGGATTCCAGCCTTCACCATCGCTTCGTCGAGCGGAAGAAGAAATACCTCCGCGAGGAAGTCCGAAGCTACTGGCCCTTGCGGGATGCCATGGTCCACGGGGATGCCGCCGGCGCCGGAGGTCCAAACGCACAGCCAGTCCCGGGTGACTTTCCAAACTTCGCTACTCCCGCCAGATGGAGCCACGATGCTTTGTAGCGCACGGTGAGAGATAGTCTCGTAGAACGCAGCCAAGTCGAAATGTGCAATCCAGTGGTTCCCGGCCATGAGGTGACGGCCGAGGCGCGTCGAGAACCCGCCATAGGTGCGGCGCCAGTCCTGAAGGAAGAAGATCGACCTCGGATCCGGGTTCAGGCAGTTGCTGAACACGACATTTCGTTCGACGGCGGCGCGCCGCGCCGCCGTCTGCTCGGCAACCTTATTGGCGATCGCTTGAAGGACGATCTGGTCGTCCAGAGAAAGGAGGGAAAGCGGGCGGAGAAGCTTCGAAGCCTTCGGCATATAGAGCCGAATAGGACTCGTCGGTTTCCATGCACCCTGCAACTTCTCATGTAGCAACCCAAGGTTCGGCTTCCGACCGGGCTCGTAAGCATGGTACAAGTGCCGGAACATCCGCTTGTGCTGCATATTCGTCGCCGTGGTTATGCGCGCCCAGGCGAGATCGAGATTCCGTATGGAAATCAGTGAGGCTTTATTCATAGAAGATTGCCTGCGGCGCAGCGAAATGATTCTACGTCACGCGAAGCTTCTTCATGGAACAGCAGACCAAATTCTGTTAAGGTGCCGACTTCCTCCGCTCAGCTGGGCAGTCGACGAAACGAAATTGTGATTAGCCCATCATCGCCGACGCGTGACCCAGTTGTGCATCCGGAAAAGTCTCGCGGTAGCGTCGGGCTCCGCCCGCACACCACGCTGCCCTCCTTCGTGCGAAACTTGTGAGTGATGATTCCGGTCGAGCCGACATTCAAAGAGCTCATAGCTATCCTTGGCGGGTGGACGGTGATCTCCGTCGCGGCGATCGCTTGGGCGACCAAACTGGTCAACGAACGAATCTTCTCGAAGTGGCGGAAGGATGAACAGTCGGCCTTGGAGGCGCTACGTCACTCCCTCTCCAGCGAGCGGGTGCTTTTGGAGAGTGCGATACGCGGCTCCCAACAGGGACAAGACCTTAGCCACGAAAAGCGACTCGCGGCAATCGAGCGCATGTGGTCCGCAGTTATCAAGTTGCGAACGACGGCCGATGGAATGCGCTATTTCTTCGGGATTCTCCTACCCAGTGAGTACGATCTCATCTTTTCTGGGAAGCAGGATAGCTTTGCTGCGTCTATAGCCAACATCAACGACGAGTTTGTCACCGATGCGATGAAGGCGATTGATGATGTCGAACTGGACCGACCGTACCTCGGCGAAATCCTTTGGCTCCGTTTCTTCATTTATCGGGCGTTTGTGGGCCGGCTCGGCTACCTAATATCACGAGGCAAAGAGAACCGCCATATCGCGGACTGGCGGGATGACAAAGGAATTCGGCAGATTCTCGCCGGAGCACTGCCGCAGAGCACAATTGACTCTTTGTTAGACAAACAGCAGTTCTCCTCGATCTATACGGTTTTCAGCCAGCTAGAGGCCACGATCCTTGAAGAGGTGAGTCTAGTTCTCTCAGGACGCCGGTCTGCGTCCGATAGCTTCGAGAACGCAAAAGAACTTCACCAAGCCGTTGCGAAATTTGTGGTTCCGACGAAAGACTAGGGTAATAGCAGACTCGCCCCGAGATTAAGTGAGGAGTAACGCCAGAGAAACTCTCACGCCTGCAACGATTGCTTTTGGAAAGCTTGGTTCTCGATGCCAATAGAAATCATGATCGGCGCGCCTGTGGCGGGGGCAGAGGCTCAAATACTGCGTCAGCTTTGCCATGAGCTCGGCAACATTGATGCTTTACTACTGGCTAACTTCGAGGTTAATCATCGCCAAATTGACTTCCTTGTTGTAACCCAAAACTATGCTGCGATCATTGAACTGAAATGCTTTCATGGTCCCGTTTTCGGAGATATCAATGGCGACTGGCTCTTGGAAGATTTTGCACAACAGAAAAAAGCATATCCAGGCGGCAACCCTTGGCAACAGACACTTGCTCAGAAATTCGCGCTGAGCGACAAGATGGTCGAATTTCAGGCGAACGGCATAAACATCCCAAAACCGCTTGGATCTCACTACTACTCGGAATTCGACGCTTTTGTCTGTATCTATCCAAAGATTGACCCTCGATCAAAGGTGACAAAGGGCGATTTCAAGGTGAAGGTGCAGTCATATAGCGACGTTGTCCGAGCAGTGGAGTCTGATACGAAGTCCCGCTCCTGGAATCAAATGTATTGGCGATCTTTCGCCAGTAACTATCTCCATCTTAAATCTGCAAACCTTGAAGAGGCGACAGATTTACATGCCGCCAGAGACGAATCCTTAGTTTCGGATTATTGCGGGCGGCTCAGAAGTTTTCTGGGCCACAATCTGCCGCCTCTTCTGCCCGGAACAACCGATGCCCATCACGGTGCTGCCCTCGTCAATCGCCTTCGGAAATTGCAAAATCAACTTCTTCTTGGGCCGAGTGGGAGCGCCAAATCTTTTCATCTCCGTCATCTCATCGTCGACTTGTCACGAGACTCGGAGGAGGTGCCAATCCTCGTCTACCCTAGAAGCTATAGAGGAGGTCCGATCTGGCCACTCCTGCAGCAGTGCGCTGCTCCATTCCTAAAGGGGAAACTCTCCGAGTTGGTCGGCGCGATTCCGTCGGTTGGTCGTCAATCGGTTCTCATTATCGATGCACTTAATGAATGTCCTGCACAACATCTGGCAGAGTTTCTCAGAGGTATTGAGGCATTCGTCCTGCAGCATCATGCAAGAATTCTGTCCGCGAGTCAGTTTGAGGCTGAACTCCCGGCGGAACTTCGTTCCGAGATTGTGAACATTCCATTGCCAGAAGGTCCAGACAAACGCGAGATCTTCGCATACTACGCTGGCGCGACGCCCACCGAGGAAATCGGTCATCTCTGCGAGGCATTCTCGAATGCATATGATCTTGAGATTGCCGGGAGATGTCACGCCAGAGGAGAGAATCCCAGATCCCGATGGGAATTGTACGGTCGCTACGTTCGTGACTCTCTGAAGAGCCATGTTGTTATGACATCCGAATTTCTTCGGAGGATCGCCGGAACTATGGGTGATTTGCTGACCATGACAGTCGGACGAGACGAGTTCGAGCGTCAGGCGGTGATCTTTTTTACCGCGCAGCAGGTGTCTTTGGCCCTCGTCGATGAGCTTCTTGCCTGTCGCCTACTCCAGACCGGGGATGATTACGTTTCATTCGAGCACGAGCTTTTACTTGACTACTTTAGAGCTGATCACTTGGCACATTTGTCTTCACCCATTTCCAATCTGGTCCGCGAATTGCAGCGACCACGCAATGGGAGTCTTCTTGAACTTGTCTTGCCTCAACACCCCGATACAACTGAGACTGAGCAATTCTTACATTGCGCTGAGAACGGAGCGATCCTCAATGCCGCATTTCGAGGTCAGTGCGGCGCGGCTGCACAGCGTGTCGTGAGAAGCCACTGCTACGCCTTGCTGGATAGTGCTGCCAAAACCGAGAATCAGATTGCGTTCGAGTGTCAGACTTTCCAGGATGACAATGGCAAGACTAAATTTGTGAGCATTTCGGAATCCCACAAGAGGTCATGGACGAAGTATGGAAGGCTGCTCTGCGAAGTCATTGCAGAAAACCTAGATGAACCAATTCTCCAAGAGAAGTTTCTAAACATGTTTGACCAAAGCGAGGCACACATCTTGAATGCTGCGCGTGCGGCAGTGACACGCGCCGGCTTTCGCGCCCACTTAGCAGATGAAGAGGTCGTTAGACAATATGGAAGTGGGCTTCATTACCAAGATCCACCTTTCTTCTGCACTGCGATCCTCGCGGCAATCCGGAATGGCTACACATTTTCGAAACGCCCGCAGAAGACGCTACCTATCCTTGACCGGCTACTATCAAGGGTGCGTGAAGGAACGTTCAAGTGCTTTTCTCTAGCGATATTGCTGGACAGTCAGCGTTATGTTTCAGGCCAAGTCAGCCTTGATGTGAAGCTCGAGCTTGCAAAGACTGGATGGGACACGGGTATCTATCACTTGCGTCTCGCGGGCACTGATCTGATTCACTCTATGCACCGTGAGGCAGAGGAAGAAGGAACTCAACGTTTGGACCAAGTACGTGAGGTTCTCGAAAGCTTCGATACGAACAATCTATTCGTCAATAGCCTGCGTATGGAAGTACTCGCCACGTATGAGGGCTTCGAACCTCCCGTTTCTACAGAAGCAGCTTTGGAGGAGATGAAATCAATCATCGACACAGAGCGGCCACCCAGTACGGAAGATCTTGAGTTGCTGAAACTCCAAGAACAAAGCTGGGAGCAATTTCAGAGAGACAGGGCTTACGGTGCGTTAGGAAGGATATTTGAGGACATCTTCCAGGGATCATACTCAGACGCATATTGGCAGCTATCAGCCCCGGACAAAACGAAAATCCTTTCTTTGGCTGCCATGGCAAGCAGACCGGGGTTCCACACTGACTGGATTCTGATAGAGCTCCTGAAAAACGGCGACGCAAATGCATTGCCGGTCTTTCGTCATTTCGCGTCTCGACTCGACCCAGATACTTCCGTTCCACAAGACATGATTGGTGCTTTTCTTGCTGGGGTCCGCGGATGCGCGCGCTGGAGTGAGGCTCCGCCTGTCTATTCTGATACGACTTCAAAGGACCACCTGGCCTGGAGTGCTGTCGGGGAGATATTGTTCTGGACTCTACGCTTATCCGGATCTCAGGATTACAGGAGAAGAGTTGAAGACCTTTGGCACCTTATTCAAAAGGAGTGTGCGATGGCTCTGCCAGACATTCTTCACAATCTGCAGCATTCACAATGGCGTTTTGACAAAGATTCACCACCAGTCGATTTGGTCGAGATTTTCCCGGATAAAGTCCGGCCAATCCTGCACGAGGCAATCCCAAATCGTCGCGACTTGACCTCGCTCTTCCGCCATGGCGGTTCATTCGATTCCCGTGTCTTCCCAAATGTCATTTCTGATCTTGGCCGCATCGGAGATGCGGCCTCCATTGCTGCGCTCAATGACATACTTGAAGATTCAGAATGGGGCAGGTTTGCGGTGGCCGCCGTTCATGCAATTCGAGCTAAGAAATAGATTCACACATGAAAGTCATCTAAGTCGCAGCAGATATTGGAGGCAGGTTGTTCGAAACAGGCGAGATCATTGATGAGAAATACCGCGTTGATGGCGTGTGTAGCCAGTCGGGAGGCATGGGAGAGAAACTCTTCGTCACGCCGGTGGCCGACATTCCTCCGTTTCGGCTGGTTCTGAAGTATTGTCGCGAAACAGAGGATGAACAATTGAAACGATTTCGCCGAGAGATTCGACTCCTGAGTGAGTTCAGAGGCAACTCGAAAATCGTCCAGATCTGGGATCAGAATCTCGAAGCCGATCCTCCATATTTCGTCATGAGATATTACGCTGATGGAGACCTGCTGGCGATTGCGGAGCAACTTCGCGCTTCCTATGTTCTTCAAGAAGCCTACTTTCTCAGGATGATCGACTGCGTCCAGGAACTTCATGTTCGCAACGAATACCACCGTGACCTTAAGCCCCAGAACTTCCTGCGAGACGGCGACGAAGTGGTCGTGTCCGACTTAGGCCTGTCCACTGAGGCATCCTCTGCCACCGCTTTCACGAGAAGCTCCGCCTGGTGGGGAACGCACGGTTACATGCCGCCTGAATTCCAGCAGGGCGGTTTCAAGCATGCAGATGCGAGCGGAGACATCTACATGCTTGGTAAGACTGTTTATGTCTTGCTGACAGGCCGCGAACCTGCCTATTTGATGCATGATGGCGTTCCACCACCGCTCTTTCACATCGTTAATCGGTGCTGCAGCTTGGCAAAAGAGGCACGCTACCAGACGCTTGCTGAACTGAAGCAAGCTCTGGTCACGTCGTATGACGTGCTACAAAACCGAGCGGGCGGTGTGTTGCAGGAGCTCTTCTCTGCAATTAAGGATCGTCTAGCTACGAGCAGCCAATATGATGCAGCCGAGCTTGCGCGCTTTGTTGAACAATTGGCGATCGCCGATCAAGATGAGCAACGTCAAGTAGTCAGCGAATTGCCGGAGATGTTCTTTTCTGCCATATCGCAGCCTCCTCTTGCAACCCAAGTGGAGACGTTTCTTACAGTTTATGAGGCTTACGTCGAAGCCCAGCTTTATTCTTGGGGTCATGCGGAGACGATTGCGCAGAGAATGAACTGGATTGTCAGAACTCCCACAGCCCCTCCCGGAGTCCGGGCTAAAGCCTTTGATCTAGCAGTGCGTGCGGCTTATTACATGAATCGCTTCGCAGCCATGGATACATGCCGTGCAATGATCAAGTCGATTTCCGAACAGGAGCTGGCACTTCATATTGTGCCGGTGATCTTCAAGCCGGAGGCATCGTTCCTTAGTGATATCGAGCCGAGTTCCTGTTCAAACGAAGCGATCCGCAATGCTATTCGCACAATTCACAATCGGGAACGGGAGTCGGAGCGATAAGAGCCAACGTAATACCTCGATTGACCTCTGCCCAGCGTAGGCAGAGGTCAAGCCATTTCCGGAGCGCGTGGAGCGAGGGTGCTGGCGAGGGTGCTGAAATTTCGAATCTGCGTTTTTCCCAGTGTTTTTTTGAATGCTCAAGGGTGCTGTCGTTAGCCATCAACGCCCATGAATCATTTAGATGCAACCAGTTAGCGTAACTGTCACGACAGAGGTCGGTGCAATCTCCTAACGCTGCCGTGCCTATTTCGAATGTGTGATAAATTGTCGAGTCACTCGTTGAGGCAGATGGGGCTGGAAACGTGCATTGGCCTGAACTCGACAGGTGAGAATGCCTATGCTGGTTTTCTTGGGATAGGCCAACTTTCCAATCATGTGCCATAGCGTAGGAGCGGATTTTGAGACAATGACGGTTTGGAGAAGTAATGCACGAAGTCCGTCAATATCGGACCCCTGTCCTCGGGGTCGAAGCGGTAAGCCTCAGATCTGTCCGCCAGTTTCCTCGTCATTCCCATGATCAGTTTGGAATAGGCGTTATCAACTCAGGCGGCCATCGCTCCTGGAGCGGTATCGGTTGGGTGGAAGCCGTGCGCGGGGACATCATTATGGTCAATCCGGGAGAGATGCACGACGGAAATTCTCTTGATGGAAAGCCTCGCAGCTGGAATATGCTTTACTTCGAGCCGCAGATCGCCTCTCAAATCGTAGCTGAAGATCAATCCACCACAGTCCATACTCTTCTCCCAACCGTGCGTGACCGTTATCAAGCGGTGCGCGTCCGACGGTTGTTCGACGCCATTGCTGATCCACAACCGGATGGCTTCCGCATCGACGAAGAGCTGGTCATAGCCGTTAGTTATGCGTTTCGCCATCACGGCGGTCATCGTCCCTCTTCCTTCCCGGGTCTGCCTTGCGTCCGCCGAATCCTAACCCTTATAAATCGCGAACCTGAGAGACCGCTTTCACTGCAAGCAATGGCGGACATCGCGGGCGTGAGCCGCTTTCATCTCCTTAGGGGATTCTCTCGTGCGACCGGGGTAACGCCCCACGCCTACATCCTGCAGCGGCGTGTTCGACTTGCACGCCGTCTTGTCGCTGCGGGATGGGAGCTGGGAGAAGCCAGCATCGAGTCAGGCTTCTCCGATCAGAGTCACATGACACGCGCCTTTGTGCGACAACTTGGGATAACACCCGCTCGGTATCGACAGGCTATCGCAGGGACGAAAAGGAGAGCAATTTCGTTCAAGACAGCATACCCAAAGCCTTCGACAATCAGCACATGATTCGACCTTGCGGTGAAGACGATTTTGATGAAATCTGGACCATCATCAATGATGGGGCGTCGGCGTACCGAGGCATTATCCCCGCCGACCGCTGGAATGAGCCGTACATGACTCGTGAGAAGCTCCGTCAGGAGATACATGATGGTGTGGACTTCTGGGGCGCTGACGAGGATGGTGCGCTCGCGGCTGTGATGGGAGTCCAAGACGTTCTTGACGTCACTCTAATCAGACATGCTTACGTGCGCACGAGCAAACGTCGGCAAGGCTTGGGCGGTGAACTGCTTCGACATCTTCAGGCACTCACCACGCGGACGGTTCTTATCGGCACTTGGGCGGACGCGGATTGGGCTATCCGTTTTTACGAAAAACACGGCTTTCGACTCGTTCCGACCGGGGAGAAGGAGCAGCTTCTCCGGAGGTATTGGAAGATACCCACTCGTCAGATAGAAACGTCGGTGGTGCTTTCCTCGGGCATGCTTCCACCCGAGAAAGCAACGGGATAAGTCCTGAAAACGCACTTCCGTCAGTGATGGTGTTGGATTCGTGATAAATCGCTAAAGCGCTCATCGACATCGGATGAGTCCTGATATTGTATGGCCCCGCGTGACTGCAAGGGCGAGTTTGGTCGAGAAGACAAGTCGGCGGCAATGTTCTCGGCCTTTGATGGAGCCGCGTGCCCCTGGCCAGAACAAGTTCCGCTGCTATTAGAACAGCTCTTCATCAGCTTGGTCGTGTATCGATTACAATCAACGTCTACTTCGTGCTTTTGTTATTAAGTCAATTACTTTCAATGGTCCATTAGTCCGAGTGTACAAGTTCATCTAAAAGGGTCACTCGCTCGCAGTCAATAAGGCATCGGATAGGAGAATGAACCGAAGGAAACTCTTGAAAGGGCTTGCAGCCGTTCCGGCTTCCGTAATGTCGGGCGGTGCACTCACCTTGACCGCAGTCGATGCTGAATCAGGCAGCCGAGGAACAGCGCTGCGTGGCTACGTGCCCATAAAAGCTGTACCAGATCAACCGAGCAACTTCGATCATTCCGCATTGACGTTACTTGAAGAAGTTCGTTACCGAGGGGCGCAATTCTTTTTAAGTTTTAGTCACCCCGAAAGCGGGCTTATGCTCGACCGGGTGCGGATTCTTGAGCCGGCTGGAAGGACGACCTCTATAAGCTCTATAGCAGCGACAGGATTTTCTTTAAGCGCACTCTGCGTTGCCGCTCAGCATAGCTACATCAATCCTTCACAATGCGAGGAGCGCCTTCTAACCACTCTTAACTTTCTGCTGACGCGTGCTGAGCACGAGCGTGGCTTCTTCCCACACTACCTAGACGTAAGTTCAGGTACTGCTGCCCTTGCCTCTGAATACTCATCCATGGATACAGCCATTCTTCTCGCAGGTGCAATCCACGCTGCACTGTTCTTAAACTCAAGGAAAGCTGAGACTTACGCTGAGGAGCTTTACAGCAGAGTGGATTGGTCGTGGATGTTAGGCGGCGACGTTGATAAGGTGTCGACTGGCACGCCCGCTCTTCATATGGGTTGGCATCCACAGACCGGCTTTCTTCAGGAGCGATGGGATGCCTACTCAGAATGCCTCTTGATGTATTTGCTTGCAGTAGGTTCTCCAACGCATTCTATCCCCGCAAGAAGTTGGGATGCTGTCCGACGAAGTACGTTCGATTATGGCGGTATGCGTTTCATCTCCAGTTATGGCGCCCTGTTTATTCACCAATACTTACACATCTGGGCAGATGTGCGCAGCGTGCAAGACAACTATTCCAACTACTTTGAAAACTCGATTTCTGCTATTCATGCACATAAGACATGGTGCATGTTGCAGCATGGCCGCTTTCCTTGGGTAGACGAGAGGCTTTGGGGCTTCTCTGCGAGCGATAGCGCGGGCGGCGCATATCAAGCATGGGCTGCGCCACCTGTAGTCGGTGTGTGGGATGGAACCATCGCTCCTCATGCAGCAGGTGGCTCTCTTGGGCTCTTACCGGAAGAGTCGATTGTGGCCCTCAAGACAATCCGAGAGCATTACCCACAAAGCTTTACAAGATACGGGTTCACAAACGCATTCAGACCCGGCATGAGACAGCCGGAATGGTTTGATCCGTACGCGATCTCAGGTGATCTCGCGCTCATCATGCTGATGGCGGAGAACCAACAAACAGGTTCCGTGCGAACTACTTTCCAGAAGAATGTGCACACGAGCAGGGCAATGGAAGCAGTAGGCTTTCGGAAGACCTAAGGATCAGAAGCCATGATGCATAGATGCCGGCGGCCAAACAGCAGTTGCGGTAAGATTCGCACTTATACGCTACTTGATCGGGACGATATCCGAGCTTCCGTTGAGCAAATTACCGAGCGGCAGTTTCCTAATAGGAGCTTATTAAGGCTTGTCGCTGCGAGTGATCTATCGCCGATACTTGGTCCCTTACATCGCTGTCCTCTACATTAGAGTCAAGCACTGTTGACTGGACGGCTATCTCTGTCCCATCGACCACTTGGTAGGATGCACGGAGACCGAAAAGGTTCCTCTACTCGAGCAAGAACTGATAGGACACAAAGCAACGCTACACGACAGCAAAGCAGGCGGCTCGTGTCGTGCGGCACGAGGCAAGAACCGCAAAAGACTGACGTACTTCGAGCACCGCGTTCTCTCTTTGATCAAAAGGCCTTTCCCTCAGCAGCTAAGTGGCCAATCAATTTTGAAGTCAGGCCTCCAGAACATCTCTAGGCAGCCTTGAAGACTGCCATATCCTCGCCCTCTGTTCGATTGTTCTCGATGCCGATCAGGTTCAAGAGCGGCGTCGTGATCATCGTAGTCGCTAGTGCCATGACTACCAGCATGGTGAACAGGGTGGGTGAGAAAACATGAGCGTTGTAGGCAATATTCAACACGATCAGCTCGACTAGACCTCGAGTATTCAAAAGAGCGCCAAGGGCCGCAGCGTTCTTCCAGGATTGACCGGTCCAGCGAGCGGCTAGCACCGCACCGCCCATCTTGCCTGCAATAGCGACCAAGAGCACAACACCAGTCCAGAGCCAGATGCGAGAACCACTTAGTAGGTCAAGCCGCGTGCGCATACCGGTGAGCGCGAAGAATAGCGGCAACAGTAGAACGGACACCAGCATGTCCAGCCGTGTGCGGACCGCTGCCTGCCAATGCTCGATGCGCGGAAAACATAATCCGGCCATGAACGCGCCAAAGAGCGGATGCACCCCGATCGCCTCCGTTGCCGCAGCTGACGCCAAGACCACCGCAATGATAATACCGAGCAATTCGTACGAAAGCCCTATAGCATTCTGTCTGCGCACAAGCCACGCACCCACTGGCCGTATCACACCCAGCATCACTAAAAGGTAGAGACCGAGCCAGAGCAACCGCACCGGCATAGTCATGGTGTGCTCCCCTCCACCTAGTAGCGTTAGCGTAAAGGCCAGCAGCGTCCATGCTGTTACATCGTCGACCGCTGCGCACATCAGTGCGGTCGCACCCAAAGACGTCGATTGCAGTTTCCGCTCTTCGAGAATGCGCGCCAGCACCGGGAAGGCGGTGATGCTCATGGAGATGCCGAGAAATAGCACAAAAGGGATTCGTCCGATTCCATCGGGCGCGAAGCGGATTCGCAGCGAATGTGCCACCATAGCCGCCATTCCGAAGGGGAAGAAAATGCTCATCCCGCTGGCAAATACTGCTGTGTTTCTTTGCTTGCGCAGGTGTGCGTAATCCAGTTCACTGCCAATCAAAAAAAGGAAAAGGATCAGCCCGATATTGCTGAGGATTTCAAATGATCCGAGAGAGCTTGCCGGAAACAGGCTATGCGCGGCACCAGGTGCAAAACGCCCAAAGACTGATGGACCGATCAGTATGCCGCCGAATATCTCCCCGATGACACGGGACTGGCCGAGCTTGCGCGCCAGCCAGCCACAGAGCAGGGCCACCAGCAAGACAGTCATCATTTGCAGTAAAAGCAACGTCATGTGAGTCTCCTCAAAGAAAATCGGCTTCAAGATGCGGCAATGGGCAAGCAGATTCGGATGCCAGTCGTGCGCAGCTCTGCGTCTCTTGACCTGTAGATAAGCATATATGTTGAGGTCGATACCTCTTCCGCGCCAAGACATGAAACGTTAACGAGATGTTCTGCCGTTGACCAGCTCGCGAGACGGCGAGGCTTGAGCTTGATTGCGACTGCCACGTCAACAAAGCTTCGCTGAAGTTGATCGGAAGCTTAACGCCTTTCTTACGACGTGATGTATAGACTCAACAAAGGACGAAGTTAGGCCCAATTGCTTCTGGAGCATACATGTCCCTCTTCCAACTTGTTGCTGGCAAGCCACTGGCGACATCCGAAGAACGAGCAGAACATATAGGCCCGGTTTCCGGCATCCCGGTGTTTGGTCTTGACGCTCTCAGTTCGGCTGCGTATGGTCCCGAAGCTGCGCTCACCCTTCTTATACCGCTCGGAGCGGCTGGAATTGCATACATCGTCCCAATAAGCATCGCCGTCATTGGGCTGCTTGCAATCGTCTACTTTTCTTATCGCCAGACGATCGATGCCTATCCAAATGGGGGCGGTAGCTATACCGTTGCCAGCGAAAATTTAGGAAAGACTGCCGGTCTACTTGCTGCCGCCGCGCTAATGATCGACTACGTTCTCAACGCTGCTGTAGGGATATCTGCGGGTGTTGAAGCGCTAGTCTCAGCTTTCCCCTCTCTACTGCCTCATACTCTAGCCCTTTGCCTACTTATTCTTGCGATTCTAACTTTGATCAATATGCGAGGCACCAAGGATACGGGCCTCGCATTCCTGATCCCAACATACATGTTTATCGGGACGTTGCTTTTCGTTATTGGGTTCGGCGCATTCCGCACAATCAGCGCGTCAGGGCACCCCGTGCCGGTGCTTGCGCCTCCACATTCGGTGGTAGCGACTTCTATGCTTTCTCTGTGGCTTCTCGCGAAAGTGTTTTCTAGCGGTTGCACTGCGATGACAGGAGTCGAAGCCGTGTCCAATGGTGTTAATGCTTTTAGAGAACCCACGCAATGTAATGCGAAGCATACACTCTCCATCATAATTGCGTTGTTGATGATTTTCCTGGGAGGAATCGCGTTTCTTTGTAGCGCCTACAGCATCGGAGCGACCGATCCTACAAAGGCCGGCTACCAGAGCATTCTTTCGCAGCTCATATCGGCCGTGATGGGCCGCGGTGCCTTCTACTATGCGGGCAGTGCCTCCATCCTTCTAGTACTTGCTTTATCAGCTAATACCTCTTACGCGGACTTTCCGAGGCTCACCCGTGCGATCGCAATGCACGATTATCTTCCGCACGTTTTCAAGATCCGCGGGAGACGTTTGCTCTACTCGCATGGAATTATCGCGCTTGTCGGGTTCACGGCGGCTCTGCTCATTGCCTTCGGGGGCATCACGGATCGCTTGATTCCACTTTTCGCCATCGGTGCGTTTCTAGCCTTCACCCTATCGCAGGCGGGAATGGTGGTGCATTGGAAAAGACGAGGGGGTCATGGTTCTCGCCGGCGCATGATGATCAACGGAATAGGTGCTGTCGCAACCGGTGCGACCCTGCTGGTGGTCTTGGTAGCCAAGTTCGCAGCAGGTGCGTGGATGGTCGCGCTTCTCATCCCTACGCTTATTTTGCTCATGGTCGCGGTCAAGCGTCATTACAAGACTGTCGAGAGTGCAACCGACATCGACGCTCCTATCCGGATCGACAATCTTGAAGAGCCTCTTATCGTTGTCCCGCTCGATCGCTGGTCACGCATTACCGAGAAGGGCCTTCGGTTTGCGATCAAACTTAGTGATCATGTGGAAGCTGTGCACGTGGATGCCGAAGACTGTCGTTCCGAAGTCGAAGTGATGTGGCAGCGCAATGTCGTAGCTCCTCTCGCTCAGTCGGGCCACATTGTTCCGCGGCTTGTATTTGTGAGCTCGCCATATCGTTTTGTTCTGATGCCCCTTATCGCCCACATTCTCCAAATTGAGCAAGATCATCCAGACCGCCAGATCGCAGTTCTTATCCCTGAACTTGTAGTTAGACACTGGTGGCAGGCACCTTTACATAACCAGCGAGCGCAACTTCTCAAACTGCTTCTCCTTGTACGCGGGAATCAGCGTATTATCGTCATCAATATTCCCTGGTACCTCTAAAACCTCTTGATCGGATCATTCCCTCAGCGTAGAAGTAAGGTATTCATAACCGCCTGGTCTTCGCGGAATCGGCCATCGACGCCCCTGTCCTATGCCGCCTCTTTCCTGGAAGCCTCGCCCGCTACAAGAAGTATGCCTGTAAAATAAAAACAGGCATGTCGTTCAGTCGCGGAAGCGATAGCCAATGTAGCTCTCAGTGAGGATATAGGCGGGATCTGAGGAGTCAGTCTCGAGCTTCTTGCGAAGTTGGCTGACCAGAACTCTGACATACTCTCGATCGTCTCCAAAACCGGGGCCACGTAGGATCACATTCAGACGCGCATGCGTCACAGGACGGCCTGCGTTTTCCATCAGAACTTGAAGCAGATCAAACTCTCGCGGAGTCAGATGAATCTCCCCGTCAGCTTTCTCCACCCTATGTCGAATAGGATCCAGCGTAATTTCACCGATAACAAGAGGTGCTTCAGAAGGCGTCGCAGGCGCGCGAACCCGGCGAACGGCTGAGCGAAGCCTCGCCGTGAGTTCTCGTATCTGAAAGGGCTTTGTCACGTAATCATCAGCACCTGCGTCGAGTGCCTCGACTTTATCGTCTTCCGAGTCGCGGACGGTAAGTATCACGATCGGAAGCCGGGTAAAAGCTCTTCGAATGCGACGGCAGGTCTCAATACCGCCCATGCCCGGCATGTTGAGGTCAAGCAGGACAGCTTCATAGTCGACCATACGGAGGCGCGTCAAAGCCTCTTCTCCATTACTCGCTTCTCCTATATCGAAATCAAGGGCGTCCAGCGTTGTGCGAAGGACACGCCGAAAGGCTGTGTCGTCTTCTACGATAAGGACTCGTGCTTTCATTTGTTCCTGCATCATGCTCCTCTGGTTAGGTGAGGAACCGTTAGGAAGACCGTGGTTCCTGTATCCAGTTCACCCTCAATCCATATCCGCCCATGGTGAGCTTCGACGATCCGCTTCGCGACGGACAGGCCAATTCCGGTTCCCGGCACTTTATATTTCGAAGAAGGTGACCGATAGAAGCGATCGAACACGCGCTCTCTTTCGCTAGGAGCAATGTATGAGCCTTCATTTCGTACGCTGATTACTAACTCAGTGTCAGTTGCCGCTATCTTAAGATAAATAGGAGTTTCAGGCTCAGCATACTTCGAAGCATTATCGAGCAGTTCGGCCAAAGCCATGCCGAGCAGTTCCTCATCAGCCCACAGTTGACGGTCGCCCAGCTCCTCAATGGCTATCGTGAGGGGATGTCCCGCGAAGTCTCTTTCACACTTTCTCTTACATCCTTCGATGAAGGATATCGGCATCAATTCGCGATAAGCGACTTTCATCTCGCTTCCGTCCAATCTAGCAGTCCGCAGCACTTTGTTCGTTAGGGCAGCGAGTTGAATTGCTTCCTGGTTCATGATGTTCGCTAGCTCTATCTGGGGGCGGCTGAGACGATCCATGGCAAGAATTCCAGAGCTAGCTGTTTGAATTGTCGCTAGTGGCGTCTTGAAGGCATGCGCGAGTCCGTCGAGGACGCTCGAGCGAAGTTGCTCACTTCGCTTCTCAGCTTCTGCCTCACTTTCACTAAGGAACGCTTGTGCTCTCTCGAGAGCCAGGGCACAAAGCAAGGCCAAAGCATCGACAGAGCGAGAGTCCATGGAGTCGCTGGGCATGCCTACGATAGAGAGTGCCCCGATTGGACGACTTGCTAGATGAAGAGTCCTTTTAAATGATCCATGAAGAAAGTCATCTTCGAAGGCATCTTCAAAGTAAATGGACCTGACTTCATCCACTTCTGGTTGAAGGGCTCCGAATGCGCTAAAACGCGCTTCTCTTGCCTCCCACAGGGCCACCCCCTTCACATGAAAGATATCAACAATGAGAGCAACAACCTGATGACCAACTTCTTCACGTCTATTCAGAGCCAATATCCCTTTACTTAGCTCATAAAGCCTCCCGAGACGGTCGCGCTGAAGAGTGTTCGTAGCGGCATGCTCGCGTAGCCGATGAGAAAGCCTGCTTACAACCAGGACCACTGATTCGAAACCGGCAAGCGCAACCCAGTCCTGAGAATCTGCCATGTAAAGCTGCAACAAAGGCTCAGTGAAGAAGTAGTCGAGGCAGCCTACAGCAAGAACAGATGCGACGGTGGCCTCAAACCATCCCCAGTGGAAGGCGATCCAGAGGACGGGGAGCAAGTATAAGAAGCCAGCTACGAAAGACTTGGCGTGACTCTCATAGGCTACAACAGTAATCCCAGCTATTACTGTTGCTAATACCAGTACACGTACTGACCGGAGAGTCCAGCGAGAAGGCATGCTTTAACCTCTTACAGCCTAACTGTTCGACCGTAACGAAAATATAAGAGGTTCATATGAAAGCTGCTTTTAAGCTCAGGACGAGCCGAAAGATGTTAAGAAACCGTAAGGGCTCGACCGATCGATATACGATCGTTATGGGTTTTGTCTTCAGCTTAAGACTGACAGATTGGCCGTAACGCCTGTCGGAAAACTGGAGAAGATTATGGTGACTCGTCGAGGCCACTGCAACATCCATTCCACTTATAACAAGAAGAAGATTTATTACGGCATCGCTGGATCTGGCGCATTGTTCCTCACATTCGGAATGTCGCTCAGTGCGCAGTCTACATTGGCAGTATTAGAGGAACGGTTCAGGATGTCTCTGGAGCGATCATTCCCGGAACTGTGATCACTGTGCACTCACTTGATGAGAATTCTGATCGACAGGTGACAGATTCCGACTCGGGAGAATTTGCACTCGAGAATCTAAAGGCTGGTCACTACAAAGTGACCGTACATCATGATGGATTTGCGGATGCCGTGGTCCCTTCCGTGTTGCTGAACGCCAGGCAGGATCTGCGAATCCCGATCATACTTACGATCGCAAATCAATCTACCGTAATCCAGGTAGATGCTGCTGCGGATCAGATCAATACAGAAAACGCGACACTTGGCGACTCAAAAGATAATTCGCAGATCACACAATTGCCGCTGAACAATCGCGCCACGACGACCAGCCCTTTGGGAGCGCTCCAACTCTCTCCGAATGTCCAACAGGACAGTTCAGGGAACATCGCCCTAGGCGGTGCCAGCTCGTCGATGATCAACTATTCGGTGGACGGGATTTCGACTGCCAATGTTCGGCAAAATGGCGCCCTTCAAGATGCGTACCCCTCTCAAGAAGGCATCTCCGCCGTCAAAGTGACTTCGTTTAATAACAGTGCGGAATTCTCACAAGTGGGGGATGTCACCTTCACAACCAAGAGCGGTACGGACAAGTTTCACGGCAGCTTGTTTGAGTATTTTCAAAACGACGCGCTCGACGCGGATCCGTATGGTTTCAACGGCAAAGCTCCGAAACATTTCAACACCTTTGGTGGATCGCTAGGCGGCCCCGTTTCTATCGCTCACATCTATAAGGGTCAGCGTAAAACCTTTTTCTTTGCAGACTACGAAGGAAATCGGCGGTCAACAGCGGTTGCACAACAATTGTTTGTTCCGACCCAAGCCCAACGCAATGGCACCGATCTTGCCGGCGTGAACGGTCCGATCACCCACATCAATCCAACAGCAGCCGCGCTGCTTAGTTACTATCCGTTGCCCAATGTGCTTGGCCAAGCCAACTACAACTATGAGAACTTTCAATCGACGCCGTCGCGGACCGATGGCGCTGACCTGCGAGTCGATCACACTATCAACACGCAACAATCCATCTATGCGCGCTTCAGCCGGAAGAACATCACTGAAGACTATGCAAATGACTTTCTACCTGACGATGTAGACAGCGTCCACAATCGTAGCCTTCTGGTTTCTCACACCTGGGCGCTGCGGCCGAATCTTCTTAATGAGTTTCGCTTTGGCTTCACGAATGTGCTGACCAGTGTCGGATTCCCAATCGAAGGCGCTTCTGCGCTCTCCCAACTCGATCTAACAGGCGTCAATATTAGTCAGCATCCAACAACGCATGCCTTTCCTACTTTCAACTTTAGCAACGGGACTAATTTCACTCCGATTGGCCGTGACAAGACTGGCGTCACTCAGTCGAAAACAATTCAGTTTACGGATAATGTCACTTGGACGCTCGGAAAGCACACGTTCAAAGCCGGCACCGACATCCGTCGCGTGCGCTACGCCGACATCGAGACCTTCCAGCCTTCTGACGACTTTGGCCAATTTACGTTCCAACCGACATTTACCGGGAACAGCTTCGGGGACTTCCTAGAAGGACTACCGACGACGCTCTTTTTTGCCGTGTCGAGTCCTGACGTAGCAGGAACAGCCTGGCAGTACAGCTTCTTCGGCCAGGATGAATTCCAACTCAGCAGTAGGATCACTCTGAGCTATGGACTACGCTGGCAGGTGTTGCCTGGCTTTACCGAAGATGGCGGGAACCTAGCGAACTTCGACCAAAAGACAAACTCAATCGTAGTCCCGAACACTCTTGCCGCTTACCTGGCCAATCAGAAAATCCAAGCCTCAAATCTCGCCTTCCAACAGTCGTTCAATGCCTGCACCCTCAATAATGCTTCACTGCCGTGCACCAACTATCGTACGGCAAGCCAAGACCATCTGCCGGGATCTCTGCGCAACACCTATAAAGGTGACTTCCAACCTCGCGTGTCGATTGCTTATCGCCCGTTGAATGACACGAAGACGGTGATACGCGCTGGCTTCGGCATCTTTACTATGACCAATCTAGGTCCGCTTTCGTTCAACAACAGCGGTAATCCGACGTCTGCGCTTCACACTTACACGAATAGCCTGACTGCGACCGGAGCACCTCTGATCCAATTTCCGAACACAGCTCCACCAACGGTTGGCGTACAGTATGGCGGGGGTGATCTTGACCAAGGGGTGGATCCAAATTATCGCGATCCGCAATCAAACCAGTGGAATGTCACGGTTGAACGACAACTGAGCAACAATGACAGCTTACGTGTCAGCTACGTCGGCATGCACACTTATCGTTTGAATATCACAGAGGACCTGAACCAGATTCCTGCCAGCACAACCGCGTATCAAACGACGTCAGCCAGTCCCTTTGTTGACCCGAGGGCCCCTTACCATAACTGGAATGAGCTCTACAGTACATTCAATGCAGGTGAGGCGAATTACAACGCACTTGAGGTGGAGGAGAGCCACAAGATGGCTCATGGTCTCTACTTTGACGCGAACTACACCTGGGCCAAGAACCTCTCTGACAACCAAGGCGACACGCCAACTGCTTTTGCGGGCGAGGTAAACTACGGAATCCCAATCGCGAACCGCTTTGATGTGCACAGCGACTATGGCAACCTCGAAGGAACACGTCGCAATCGTTTGCTCCTGAGCGGTCTTTATCAATTGCCGTTTGGTCAGGGCCGGGCCTTTCTGAACAATAACGGCGTTACCGATAAGCTTTTGGGAGGTTGGGAGATCACGAATGTGACACTCCTTGAGACAGGACCATGGCTCACGCCGAGCATCAGTGACTCCTATGATCAGTCGAACACGAATGTTGAGAACCGAGGTGCTTTCCTACGGCCTGACCAGGTTTCGAACAAGGTCTATGCCGGGCAGTCGCGAAGCCACTACTTCAACCTCGCGGCTTTCGCGCCCACACCGGCTGGCGCTGGCCGCTTTGGGAATGCGGCAGTAGGGAGCCTCGAGGGCCCAGGAACGGCGGCTGCTAGTCTCGGATTGGCGAAGGTCTTCAGACTTGGAGAAGACGTACATTTACGGTTCGAATCAACATTCACCAACGTCCTCAATCACACCAACTTCGCTCCACCTGCCACACAGGTCGACAACACGCAGAGTTTTGGAGTGCTGAGCGCCCCCCAGACCGCGGAGAATGCCGGTAACCGCACTGGGCAGTTGGCCCTGCGGCTGGACTTCTAGCTTCACGTCACTCTACTCCTCCTATCTTGGGGTAAGCAGTTGCAAAGGATTGACCGCCTACCCCTTTAGAAACCAGCAGCAAGAAGCGTTGAACAAGAATGTTGGAAAAGAAGAACATGCAAATCCCCTTGATAGCACCAGAGCAAAGTAGAAGGTTTTTGCTCCTCCTCAAACGTCATGCTAAAAGCAATGCCATCTCACCGGATGAGGGTGCGAAATTCCAGCTCTATGTCGTTGCTGCCGCGTGGACTGTAGTGGGTTTACTCATTTTGCTTGCGGTGTTCTTCGCTGTCCAAATCAAAGGTCACAGCTGAAAACCGTCGTGAGATCACTGGTATTTGCCACAGGCAACCAGATCTTCCATACAACTGACGAGCCGCGTTCGATCTCGCTCCCCAGCCGAAGTCTTTTCTTTCGCCAACCGCCTAATGACTTCTAGGCATGAGTTCTTGTGACCGAACCGCGTAGACGTGCCTTCCCTTCGTATGTCATTCCAGTCACTGTGATGCTCTCCTTTGTATCATTCTGGAGAGCATCGTCCATCGTGCTTTGCGATATGGCCTCTTCAACCTATTACGTTGGTGGAATCGCAGAGAAAGCCATCGGCAAAGCAGCCCCGTGGTTCATCTTGGCAATCATGCTGTTCTCCTACGCAGTGAGGGCAATCTACATTGAAAGCTGCAGTATGTTTGTGCGCGGCGGAGTGTATCGAGTTGTGCATGAAGCAATGGGCGGCATCGCGGCGAAGTTCTCTGTTTCTGCCTTGATGTTTGATTACGTCTTGACGGGTCCAATCAGCGGCGTGAGTGCAGGACTCTATTTGGCAGCACTCATCAACGAATTTGGTGAACACTTCCGGGTGTCCTGGCTGCACGTCCCAGCTCCTTTGTTTGCTGCTGCCTTTGCGCTGCTTGTTACTGTTTATTTCTGGTACACGAACCGGGTAGGTGTTCCTTTTTCGAGTACAAGAGCCTTGCGCATCATGCAGGTGACAACGGTGATGGTCGTCATGCTCATTGCTTGGAGCCTCTACACAATCGTGACTAAAGGATTTCATCCCGTACCTCTACCAGTCAGCCAGAACTTTCACTTCAGTGACTCTGCACTGGGATGGCTCAAAGGGAGTAATTTGCCACGGATCACGGTCTTCGCGATTCTCATTGGACTTGGACATTCCGTGTTGGCACTGAGTGGCGAAGAAACGCTAGCACAGGTTTACCGCGAGATCGCTGCCCCTAAAAGAAAGAACCTGCTGAAAACAGGCTTTATCGTTTTTCTTTACAGTCTGCTCTTTACGTCGCTGGTCTCTTTCTTCGCTGTGATGTTGATTCCCGATGCTCAGCGACCACAGTACCTCGACAACCTGATCGGCGGACTTTCCATGTTTCTTGCCGGGCCATTTGCGGCCCGGCTTGCCTTCCATGTCTTCGTTGTCCTAGTCGGTGTTTTGATCTTGTCTGGCGCCGTTAATACCTCGATCATCGGCTCGAACGGTGTACTTAGCCGGGTCGCAGAAGACGGAGTACTGCCACCATGGTTTCGGGAGCCGCATACCAAACATGGAACGACACACCGCATCGTCAACCTCATCGTTGGACTGCAGCTCATCACCATCCTTCTAAGTCGAGGCAACGTCGACATGCTTGGCGAAGCATATGCATTTGGGGTGGTATGGAGCTTCTCCATGAAGGGGCTCGCGGTGGTCATGCTTCGCTTTCAACATCCTGAAGCCGAGCGGTGGAAATTCCCCATCAATCTTCACATCGGTGGCCGGGAGATCCCCATCGGCCTGATGACTGCGACTGCCATGCTTTTCTTAATGGCAATCATGAATCTCTTCACGAAGTCGACAGCCACAATTGCTGGCGGAATCTTCACCGTCATCTTCTTTACTCTCTTTACCTTGTCTGAGCGAAAGTACGCGAAAGAACAGTCTGCAAGCAGAATCAGGAGCAATCCGGATGGAGCTGACCCTTTCCGCGAGACCTCACGCGAGCGCTTTCGGCTGGAAAAAGGTATGGCTCTCGGGCCTGCCTCACTCAATCTCTACCAGGGATGTAGAGTGGTCGCGGTCAAGCGAGCAAACGACCTTCGCGCGCTAGAGAAAGTCTTGTCCGTAGAATCGACCAATCAGGAGAATGTACTTGTGGTTTCCGTAGATTCCGGTCAAGCGACGGATGGTAGTGGGAGTGACAATGTTCTGAGTAATGGCGAGACCGATGTATTTAGCGAAGTTGTCTTTTCAGCTGAAAAGCAGGGCAGGCCAGTCAAACTCTTAGCACTGAATGAGCCCAAGGCAATCCCATGCTTGATGGAAGTTGTACGTCGTCTTTCCGCGTCCGAATTATGGCTCAGCGCTTCGTCGACTCGATCGCCCGATCAACAGGAAGCAGAGCTCCGACAACTGTGGAAGATCAACGGTAATCATCCGGAAAACCTCACGATCTCCATCGTAAAGAATCTGGAAGATGATCCTCATGTAATTCAGCTTCGCACATCGATCACTCTCGCTGAGAGATGAAGAGGTTTGACTGACGTGCATGCATGAAGACCTTAAAAACTCGAATACGCGGGTACTGCATTCCGCCATTATTGCAAATGTCGCCATCTTCATTGCCAAGCTGCTAGCAGCGGCATTTACTGGCAGCGCCGCCATGTTATCTGAGGCGATACACTCGCTCGTCGATACAGGGAATGGAGGCCTGCTGTTGCTCGGTCAGAAGCTAAGCGCGCGGATCCCCGACGAATCGCATCCATTTGGCTACGGCAAGGAGTTGTATCTCTGGACGATGGTCGTGGCTCTTGCCGTCTTCGCTTTGGGTGGATGCGCATCCCTGTTTGAAGGCATCTCCCGCATTGCGCGACCGCATCCGTTGGAGCACGTCGTCACAACGTACGCTGTTCTGGCGTGTTCACTGCTGTTTGAAGGCTATTCGCTCCTGGTTGCGATACGCGAATTTCGTAGGAACCTGGGATCGACGTCGTTCTTTAGAGGATTGCGATGCAGCAAGGATCCTGCCGCCTTTACCGTGCTTTTCGAAGATTCTGCAGCTGTACTTGGCATCTTCGCTGCCTTCACCGCGACCGTCGCAAATCAGAGGTTCGGCCTTCCATGGCTTGACGGTCTCGCGTCCATTCTCATCGGCATTCTGCTCATGTCAGTCGCGTGTCTCCTCGGTGCGAAGGCGAAGGCTCTGCTAATAGGGGAGGGTGTAGATACAGAAACTCTCCGCGACATATGCCTGATCTCTGAAGCTGTTTCAGGGGTGGAACGCATTGGCTATCCATTCACGACGTATTTTGGTCCATACAATGCTCTTCTCACGATGACAGTACAGTTCCGTCAAGGTTTTTCAAGTAGTCAGATCGAGCGGGCGGTCGATCAGATCGAAGAGCGGTTGCAGCAGCGATACCCGCAAATTAGGCATATCTACCTGGAAGTCGATACCGTTCAACAAACTATAGATTTGAGCAAAGAAGAGCAAGGAGAGGCAAGACCAACGAAAGAAGTAAGTGCAGTATTTGAAGATGTTGCCGAGTCATGATGTGGCTGAGATCCCGCAGCGCCTCGAACTAACGCGTCTCAACCATTACACGCTTCTTGCTCACTCCAGTTCCCTGTTTACATTATGCCACGAGCATTCCATGAGCACATAGAGTGGCCATTTTAGATCGTATTTTGTGGCCGGACTCACCCCATGTATCTAAAGGAGGTGGCTTAGAATGCTGACGTCAATGCACAGAGAAGATGAAATGCCAGCCTTGATTCGCAGAGCTAGACCTAGTTATCCAAATATCAACATCTGCCAAAGGGTGCTTGGCAGAAACGACTTAGCTCTGCTGCTCATTCGAGCGTGTCTTATGCTATCGCTCGCCGCTGTTGCGCTCTCGACGCCTTCCTCGCCAGCTGAGAGCCACGACGGATCTCTCCTGACGAAAGCTGTAGTGAATGGCAGTGACTTCAATCTTTCGGTGGACACGGGTGCGCAAGTGTCAGTCATCGACAGCGCCTCCGCCGCACGGCTGACTCTGCCCACCATCGGAGCCACCAATCTGCAGATGGTTACTAATAATCCAAGCGTTTCGTTGGCCATGGTTACAGACATGCAGATCAACAAGACACACTTGCGGAACCTCAAAGTTGCCGTTATGGATCTTGATCCTATGTCTGCAGCAATTGGCTCGCACCTCGACGGCATCTTGGGGGCGGATCTCCTACGAAATTTCCTTGTTACGATTGATTACGGTAGAGACTTGGTAGGACTCAATCCTCTAGAGCGGCGGCTCGTCGGCAAGTTCTGCTTCAAACTCCACGTCTTTCAAGGAAGCTATTTCCTTCCCCTAAGGATTGGAGCTGGGGATTATGACTTTCTCCTCGACACCGGGACCAATGCATCGCTCATGTCGCGTGCGGGATGGTCAAAAGCTCAGCATCGAAAGAAGATACGCGTCTGCGTTAGTGGGATTCGCTCCGCAAATTCCGCTTCTCCATTCTTCGTTACCGCCCTAAACAGTTTGACCATAGCTTCCCGTCAATACAAAGATGTGCCGATGCGGGTGGGCTCAATGGATGAGAAAGGACTTCTCAGCAATCCTTTTTTCGACGGCTTACTCGGCAACGACTTTCTCGAACAATTCATCATTACTTTAGACCTTCTTCATGCCCAAATTAGGCTGCGCCCAGATCCGAACTATCGTCCGAGACCTTTTCGCTATAGCACGATCGGTATTCAATTTATTCGTGACGCTTCAGAGAGTATTTTGATTGTGGCAGTCTGGACACCGAGCCCTGCGGAAGATGCCGGCTTACGGATTGGGGACCGCATCCTTGCCATTGATGATGTGAGCACGAGAGACATGTCGCTTGACGAAGTTGGCTTTATGCTCCACGGACCGGCCGGCAAGCGGGTTGTACTCAAAGTGCAAGCTCAAGCCGCTACAAGGAAGGTTTCTTTAATCATGCGAGATCTTCTCCACCAACTACCATCCCATTCTGGGACTGTCTCGCGCTCTGCAAATGTAGATAACGCGAAAGACAAGCCTTAGATAACCGAATGGTCCATCGAAACGCTTCCGAAGCGAAGTTAAATCCCCGGTCAGAAGACCGCGAGCACATCGAATCTCAGCTGTGATGCCGAGCCAGTATTCGAATAGCTGCGTCTCTGGCCCTGCTGCCGACATCCCGCTTCGGCCGAGCGCGGTCGGCGACAATGGTCTTACCGTGAGGAGTACCCGCAGCCGTAACCTTTGTCGGCCAACCGTGCGTTGCGCCTGCATCTCAGAACGGATGCGAGCATTGATCTCCACACACAAGCTTGTGATGTGCTGGCAGAGCCGGCATGCTGTTCCCGTTCCTCTATGTACGCCGATGTGACTAACCTAAATGGGTCTTTGAACGTTCTCATGATGATAAAGGGTTCTGTTCGACCTAGGTCGGCCGAATCAACTCTGTGCTAGACGCATCTTGTCTTTTAGAACATCATGAGACGCTCAGCCGATCGTTCCTCTGATAGCTGAAGACAACACAGTGCCCTGAACGTCTCGCCAGGCGCTCTCCACATCCCTACGATCGATGTCAACTAGGTGCTTTGTCCCTGCGGTCTGCCAAACAGCCTCTGCTTCTGCGAACAAGGCAACCTGATCTTCTGCTCGATGAAAGAAGGGAGCGATCCTCCGAATAGTTGACAGGATGCGGATGAGAACAGCCGGATTGTCTGAAGCGGCCTGACGAATCTGATCAAAGCCCTGTCTGATCAGACGAGGTATCAATAATGGTCGGACCTGCAAGCGAAGCAGGCCATCCGCATCGTAGAACTTACCGTGTTGTTGCGGTGCTTCTATCAGAAGCGTAAGCGTTTCACCTAGTAGGTCGACACAAGCAATCCCTGTAAACGTGTCGTTGATGGCAGGGCTCAGTGCTCGAATTGCAATTTCAACAATCTGAGCAATCCCAAACTCGATGTCTTGAAACAAGACTCGATGACGACCTATAACGACCGCTGCCTGAACGAGCGACTTCACATCGTTTTGTTGCTCATGCATCGAAACGATAGCCAGCGTCTCGCCTTTCAGGATAAATTGGCCTGGCCTGAAGAGCATACGGATAGTTGCATCGCGTTTGGCTGCAACCGTGACTAGTCTTCGATCGTCGACCTCCTGCAGGTAACCACTGGTCAAGCTTAGGACAGGTGTTTGTTGAATCGTCTTCCGATCTACTCCGCTCGGAACCGAACGGATCAATGGCGTGTCCCTTCGCGCGTCCTGCACTGCCCTGCGGATATCATCAACTATTCGCCCGATGGCATCTGGATTCTGGATAAGCGCTGCAACACGATGACTGTAGAAGACGAGGAAGCTGAAGGCCGATAGAACAACACACCAGCTCGTAATCAGCGATACCTGCGGAATGAATGTTGAATGCTCATCCTGATGCGTAACTAGAAACACCAAGAACACATATATGAACGCACCCATAAATAGCCCTATGCAGACTTGGGTTACCCAATCTTGTACAAAGCGGTAAAGCAAGCGCGGGCCAAAAAGGTTAGCGACCATTGATAGAACAAGCAACGCTACAGAGAAGATAAGGGCTAGAACGGTGCTGACACAGGCCAGCATGGCACCGAGAATAGCTCTCGCATCATCAATGCCACCCATTGTGAACCAATTGGGCAAATGGATGTAGTGATGCGCAGCCAAAACATCGGGTGTGAGCGTTAGGCCGAAGAGCAGCACGGCCGCGAGCGACATCTTAAGCGGCACTATCCAAAGATTGACGCCATGCCTTGGGGCCTTAACACGATCGGTAAACATCTGCTTCTCCCGCAAGATCCTTAAAGTCGCACTCTTGTTGATGCGAAGTGTCTTCAATAGAGAACCATAAAGGCCATCAAGATGACATAAGTGACACCTTGATCAGCCTGTCGTTCTGCTGCTTGCTTATGCCGTCATTATGTCGGCTGTGGCAAAGTAGACATTGAGAGAATTCGGCATTCGCAACGCTCTTGCAGAGATCAACCACAACAACGATGCTCACGCATGATCGGTGTTTCCGGAAATCAGTTGTCTGCCTAGAAGACTCGTCCGAGCGATTCAGTGAGGAGCCTATTGTCGCCGAGATGAAGAGTGTCCTGCATCAGTTCTTGTGCTTCCCGTCTGGTCGAGGGTCTATTGACCCTGCAGCAGAGGTCGATCACTGAACGGAAATGGAGTAGGGCCGTGGTTGGTTTTGAGACAGAAAGGGCTCATCAGTGATCGCTTTTTCTTCACCTGATCATGCAACCGACAAAGCTGAAGCAGAGCACTACCTGATAGAGGCAGAAAGTCTGCTAGCGATTCATGCAATCAGTAGGTGCAGAGAATCCATCCAGCAAGCGTCGCTTCTCGGTGCCGACCTTGATCGCTGTAGTGCCGTGCGTCGTCAGCTTGGACTGCTTACAGGAGATTTCGACGCAGCCTGGCGAGAGGATGATCTTCAGCTTACCCGGGGTAGACCTGCTTACCATCGACTGTGGAATGGCGAGGAATTACAAGGTAAAAAGCTTGTTGTCCGTTCCTTGCATGGTCTCGGCGATGCCGTGCAAATGCTTCGATATGCACCGCTTTTAAAGAGTCTTTGTGCAAGCGTCTTGTACGAGGTTCCTCCGAGTCTCCTCAAGCTAAGTTACTATTTCGCAGAAGTCGACTCATCGGTATCGTGGGGTGATGAGGCGGCGGTCAGTCCGTCTTTCTGGGACCTGCAGGCGGAGAGCATGGAGCTGCCTTACATATGTCGCACGCAGCAAAAGGAGTTACCAGTCCGTTTGAACTACCTCCAACTCCCTCCGCGCCTTGTGCAGCGGCGAGCAATCCAAATGGAAGCATGCTCTCGCTTGAGGGTTGGTCTCGTGTGGGCTGGCGGAGACTGGGATCGAGATCGTTGGATTCCCCTACGGGAACTTGAAGCGTTACTGGAGATTAGTAATGTTGAGTTTTGGAACATCCAAGGCGGACCTCATGCGAGCGACGCCTGCCGGGTTCCTATGCGAACCTACGCGGACACATCCGAAGATGGCATCCTCTCTCTTGCCGCTACCATAGCCAACTTAGATCTGATTATTACCATCGATACTCTCGCAGCTCACTTGGCAGGCGCTCTTGGGAAGCATGTTTGGCTCATGCTTAAGCATGTGGCCGATTGGAGATGGATGGTAGATATAACTAATTGCCTGTGGTATCCAACTATGCGCCTCTTTCGCCAGTCTGAACCGGGTAGTTGGTACGAAGTGGTACAGGGTATTAAGACGGAGTTGAAGTCTTTGCGGGTCCACTTCTCTGGTGATGACTGAACTGCCAGTTAGACAGCCCTGTAGACACACCACTGTTTCCCCATACCCGAAGAGAGGGAGTAAGAGTTCTTCTCCACATATCCAGAGCCTCCATCTGTCACCCTAATAGTCATCTAAGGTTTTAGCAGACGTCTTTAAATGTTTAATCAACACGATGCCACCTAAATTACCTATATGTGTGGAGAGGCCTGAACTGTGCTTCCGCAGTCCAGGCATTTGCCTGGTTGCGCATATAGCGGGAATCATTACGTGTTGTTTATGCAGCCTTACAACTTCTTGATCCACCACTTGCTACCATTCTCGTTGACCTAAGCAGCCTACTGTTTGAGGCAGCTGACGGAGAAGGTGAGAAGTAAGGTGAAAAAAATAAATAGGGCCCAACCAAATAAATCATTTTTAAACCTACTGTTGCTTTTGGGGACTACAAGTCTTTGTTCGGTAGCCGTCCATTTAGAGGCTCAAGAGCCAGGCGTTTCGACAAGTACCGAAGAGGTAAAAAACCTCAAAGATCAGAAAATCCAAGAGTTACAGGACAAACTAAACGAGCTGCAAAAGCAGCTGATGGAGCTCAAACAGGCGAATTTAGCTCAGCCTGACACTGATCACACCACAACTGCCAAAGCCTCTGTTGCGGCGCCAAGTTTCGCCAAAGCTGATCCGGAGGTGGCTGCCCCCGCCAGTCCTCACTCCGAGCCGTTTGCATTTGCCGACTTCACTTGGCTCAACGGAAACGCACGCACCAAAGACACTCCATACGCTACGAAATTCTTTAGTCCTGAAATACGCGCGGATGTGAGCTACACCTACGACTTTCGCCACCCGCAGGACGATACCATCGTAGGATCAAGCGAAGTGTTTCGCGCAAGTGAAGTTACGCTGACCGACTTGGCAATCGGCGGAGACTTCCATTTAAACAACGTACGTGCCCGTGTCCTGAGTCAGATCGGTCTCTATTCCACAGCTACTCCGCGCAATGATGCCAGCCCTACACGCGGTCAATGGGATCTTGCAGACGCCTACCGCTATGTGTCAGAGGCCAACGCCGGCTATCATTTCAACGTTCAGCACGGTCTCAATGTCGATGCCGGCATTTTCCTTTCTTATGTTGGCCTGTTCTCGTTCTACCAATTCGACAACTGGGCCTATCAGCCGTCATACGTCTCCTCCAACACTCCATGGTTTTTCAATGGTGTGCGCGTGCAGTGGTACCCGACTGCCAAACTTAAGATCGAGCCGTGGTTCATCAATGGCTGGCAGTCCTATGGCCGCTTCAACGGTCGACCTGGACTTGGCGGACAGATACTCTATCGACCGAACGGAAAACTTCAAATTCTTGGTAACCAGTACGGCTTTGGCGAAGATGCTCTCGGCATCCCCAACCGCACTCGCTTACACTCTGATGACAGCATCGAATATAAGTACTACGACCGCCCTGATGGGTTAATCAGCAAAGCAGCCATGACCCTGACTGGAGATGCCGGGTGCGAGAGCGGTGGCGGCGTCAGCTGCCACGGCAACACGAAGCAAGGACCAAAACAGAGCTTCCTTGGTTTTATGCTGTATAACCGACTCTGGTTCGATCGCGACAAGTACGGTCTCACGTTAGGCGGCGGTCGTATAAACAACCCAGGACGTTATCTGGTTCTTCTACCGCCAATCAATGGAGCTACAGCAGCGTCGGGAACCCCATACTTCACTGAGAACCCCGGTAATCCCTTCAAAGCATGGGACGCTTCGGTGACCGCAGACTACATGCCCAGCCAATACTTTACCTATCGGCTGGAGTACAACCACCGCGCGGCGAATGTTCCTTACTTTGCTGGTCCAGGGGGTGTGACACCGCCGGGTGGTAATACGGGCTCGCCAGGCTCTCAAGTGCCGGGATGGACCCCCGATCTTCGTGACAGCGAAAATCGAATAACGGCTGCCTTTCTCCTAAAGTTCTAGATTTGGCGTGGTTGGCATTTAAACAGCGCTAGCCACGTCCTTTACGTAAGTCCGTTCGCCTTAAGATGAGGAAATGCATTTGCGATAGTCGGAGAGGCTTGTGTGACCGGATGTATTAGTAAGGAGACCAGAGGGGGATTATCCGTGTCATGCAAGCTTTTATCACTGCCGGCGATTTCTTCTACGCTGCAGCCGAGTCGTGGTCCAAACGCAGAACGCGAAGAATAAACGCCGACTAGGCGGTGCCTATTTAAGTTCGAAACTTTTCGCAAAGGAAGAAGCTATGAATCCTAGCGTCGCGCGCCGGCCCACAACATCTGCGACGGCTATCCCAGCGAAGACGAGAACTCGAACGCAGTGTTTCTAAGCATTCACTGAAGACTCTCTCAAGGCTACTGCCGAGCCTCTTGCCTAGCGCAATATAACGTAGCAGGCCCGTTATCTTTGGCCAGGGATTTGCCCATCAAGGAGGCTCCGCATCAGGCTTAACAGCCTTGTCCCTGCAGAGTAGAAGTCAGTGTCGCGTAATACTATGAGCGGAGCAAGATCATTCAGAGCAGGATTTGGCGCGACTAGCCAAGCGCTAAAAATTAACCACGGCGCGTGCCCTTCAAGTGCGCTGCCAAGATGGAAAACAAAGCGTAGACGGCTTTCGAGATGAGGAGGCATGGAGATTCCACGCTGCCATCGGCTCAGGGATCTTCGATCATGAAGATCTAGCAACGCAGACGTCACTTGGGGACTTAGCATCCGGGTCACCTGCCGGAGGATTTCTTCTCGGGGAAGCGAGATCGACTGCCTGTATGCGACGGTGTCAAATGTCACCGAAGACTCGGGGTTTTCAGGAGTGCGCTGCTCGAAACAAAAGTGTTTGACGAGTTGGTTCAGCTCTGTCATGTTCTGCCTGCTGACTGACGCACATATTACCGGCTCACCGACAAACGATGTCTTAACTGTACAGCGAGCAGTCCTATGCCTCTTCTATATTGCGCACAAACCTATAAGAAACCCATAAGGCCAGATGTGCCTACAAATTCAACCTCTGTCAGGAACCGTCGCAGCACAGTGTTTTCGATCTTGCCACTTCATTCAGGCCATCCAGATTGGCATATAGAAACAGACATTGATCGCTCTTTGTAGTTATGCCATTTCAGGATTTGGCGACTCCTACTCTAAGTGGAAGCAAATCCAAACTAGGCTGAGCAAGTTTGGCCGTGTCTGCTCCTATGATCGAGCGGGAATGGGGTACAGCGATCCGATTCCAGGTCCTAGGGACACCAGAGCTTTTGCTTTCGACCTGCATATCTTCATTCACATTGCAGGAGTTCCTGAGCCATACATCCTTGTAGGTCATTCGATGGCGCATTCCGGGGTAAAGTGCTCAACCAGCTGCGAGTCATGACCTGCGCTATGCCTATGACATACGACTGTACCAAGCCTCCTACCCAGAAGATGTAGCCGGATTGATGTTTGTCGACGGCTCTTATCCAGAACAATTGCGAAGACTTCCTCCCGAGATGCATAGGATAAGCCTAGAGTGGATCCTCAAGCCCATATCTGGGAGATCGTGATTCTGATTGGGGTGGCTAGACTGATGGGCAGCTGTGGACAAGATCCTGAGCTTCGCGCTGCTGAGTGCACCTTTCATAACGCACGAGAGAATGTAGCCGTTCGGGCATCATTTCGGCAGAGCGCAGCGCAGGCAGAACTCAACCCTCAAGAGTGACGATTCTGTGCTTGTTGTTTCACACGACCCGTCACCCGGCGTTACGCGGTTGCTTGGACCACAAGGTAGGATGCTTCGGCGGCGCTCTCCCTGACCTACACCCATGTCGTTACGAATGGGAGCGGGCTCTAGATCCAAACTGATCGACCAGAGTTCCTCGTACTCTGCATTTGCAACTTCGCAGATAGGGTAAGGCTGAGTCGAACGTGTAGGCGGAAGCCTCCGCACCGTCGGACACGAGAGCCAGCGTCGTGGTCTCTCCGGCATCCAAGCCGATGATCTTTTCTAGTGATAAAAGACCTGATCGACGGGCTGTTTTCGCCCAGCGTTCAGCTCTGGGTGGCGGTCCTCGGTCGCGATCCGGATATCTGGCAGGGCAAGCATCCGATAACTCTGACCGCGAGGGTTATCCCCTGCATATGGGTGATAGTCTTGTGCTCGAGACGCAGCATGGCGGCTGTCGTGTAGTGCGGTTCCTGTGCCGATGTTTTGCATTCGAGCCCTGCCGAGGCGTGAGAGCGCCTGCACCGATTGCTATAGAAGAACCAGCCAAGCCATGTGTCTTAAGGAAGCTAGACCGGCGCGAGCGCAGTTTTCCGCATTTGCAGGGGACGGAGCAAGAACGCATTCTTGCTGAGCAAGTCACGGCTGAGTGGAGCTATACAGACGACGAAGGTGCCAAGTATACGGCAGTCAATGATCCTCGCATGTTGTCGTTCTATCTACTAAACTCTCCGATCGACGCCTTCATCTCCGGCGGCTTGACTGCAGAAGATGCACCTCGGTGCCGTTGTTCTAAGAATCAGAACTCGGTACCTTGCTTGGCATGAACTCGGATCTTCGCACCTACCTGATACGGCCGAAGCCTTTCGCCACCAAACAGAGGATCCGGACCGTCGTGACGCGGCTACTTCGGCTCGTACTTCCAATTGCGGAAGGTCGCGGATCCTGAGCCACAGGCATACAAAGCGGGCCGAAGATCCAGAAAGCCTCCGATGGCGTTTTGCTGGTAATTTGTGACATCCAGTGACTCGCGTATGTGCGTCCAATTGTCTGCGGTCGGTCCGTCCTGCAAGCGATAAAAAATCCGCAACCTGGCTGGAATTGACGATCCGCAGGGTTGCTCGTCCACCGCGCACGAGAAAGGTCTTCGAGCGCGACTTCGCGTTCGGGTCCGAGGTGAGACGCAGTCCGCAGTTGTGGGTGCTGTCATAGAACAGGATCAATCCAGCCTCGCATTCATGTGCCATCTCGATGTCAACCTCGACCGTGTAGTCCGCGTGCATGGCTGCACGTGTCAGCGGAGAGGTGGTCTGGATGCTATCGCCGTCGGCCGCCAGGGTGAGTGAGTCATCCGCCAGGCGGAGCCGGTTCAAGTCGTAACCCTTCCAGAACTGCCATTGCGGATCAAGATTTATGCCAGAGAATGCGGAGGCTATTTGCACTGCCGATTCGAGTTCCAGGTGAGACTTAGCAATCAGATTCCCTGCCGATACACAATCGCGCACTTTGTACCAGCCCTCCGCAGTCCACTCGATGGGTAGCAGCAGCAGAACCTGGCGGCCGAGGGTCTGAACGCCGTTGCGGTAGGAGTGAAGGGTCATCCACCATGAGCCGTCGTCGTCTACAAGGCGTCAGTGGCGCTGCGACCACCACGTCTCGGCCCTAATCTGGGTGTGAATGATGGGGTTGTGTGGCGACCACTCCCAGGGTCCATCGATGTTGCGGCTGCGGGCAGAGAGCACCATGTGGCTTGTCGGCGGCCCAGACGTTCCGCCCTCGGCGCGGGATAGGTAATAGTAGCCAGTGCGAAATAGCAGCTTGGGTGCTTCCAGGCACTCGCATTCCACCTGCCAAGTGTCGGGAATGGTCCAAGGCATGAGGACCTTGCGAGGTTGCTCTTTCACGGAGAGACCATCGTCTGAAAGCTCTGCCATATCTCCGCCTGCCATATAGAAAACACGGCGGCCTTCGGCGGTCGCTCCGTGCGTGGGATCAATCCCCCTGAGATCGAGAGACACCGGCTTGCTCCATGGCCCCAGCGGATGCGTTGCGTGTACAACGAAAATCTTTCCGTCACGGGAATAGTAGATGTAGAAGAACCCTTTATATTCGCACAGGAATGGCGCCCAGACCGCCCCATAGTAGGCACCAAAAGCTGCTCCCCTGGCCTTCCAATGCACCAGATCGCGTGAATGCCAGATGAGGAGACCAGGCGAATAGTGGTCGGTTGTATGAACCAGGTAGTAGTCATTGCCCACGCGGAGAGCTCCTGCATCCGGATGATCGCCAGCAATCACCGGGTTGACGTAGGTCCCAGCCGACCAGAGGTTTCAGACGATGCGAACGAGAGTGCCGGCCAAGAGGTGGCTGCGGCGATGGCTGCGCCTCCAATCTGAACGAACTGGCGCCGGGTCAAAGATAATTTTCGTGTCTCAGAGGAGTGAGAACGCATGCATTTGCCTTTCATAGCAGCGAGGCGACTTCGCAATCGTTTGCGTCAAAGGCATACACGCTGTTGTTGACGGTTTTGACATAGACAACGTCCCTTGTGCCGCCGCCGACGTCTATGCCGGACGCATCTAGTGGTTGGGTGTACAACTGGTCGTCCATGGCGCGCTTGAACAGCATGCCGAACCTAGTCTGGTTCACACTCCGCGGCGTCAGCGGGGTCTCGCGGAGGTTTGCGCCCGTTTTGCAACATCGTTGTGCTGTGTGAGCACATCCACCTGGGCAGAGGAACAGTTGCATGCCTTGCTAGCAGAAGGCAGAGGCCTACGGTCAACCAACCCAAAGGCCGTGCCAAAGCATCGATGAAGTGCACTAGGAATCATCGGGCAGGAACTCCTTTTTGGGCGTCTGCACTCAAGCGTCTGAATACAGAACACCCGCTACTGTGCTCGGTCGAGCAGGTAAACGCTACCGTTTCGGCAACTGTCCGAAGTAAAAGCTGATATGGCCCTTGTATTCACCCTTTGCGATGGCGGACTGCCCCATAGGTCCCATGGTTTGCGGTCCGCCAAACTTATTGCCGATGGCCGGGATGGCATTTAGAAACGAAAGCCCGGCGGACGGAAACGGCACGGCGACCTGCCCAAGCAGTTTGGCCGATGCCGTCTTGGGCGCGAAGACCTGCAGGTACACCGGCGAGTCAGGCTGCTGTTCGACCGCGGCGGTCATCTCGCCCTCAGTGGTGTGGAACTGCACCCAACGCACGCTGGAGTAGAAGCCCTTGAACACCGGGTAGTCAAAGTGTTCTCCCGGCTTCAGGTCATCCGGATCGCCCACCATGGTGTTGTTGTAGGACCTTTGCCATACATCGAGAGTTCCACCCGCCAGGCGATTCTGGTAGACGGGATCCGGACCCTGTCCGAAGAACCGCATGCCCTGCACTTCGGCCTCAGGATAGTCGAAGCCGATGCCGAAGTACTCGTGTGGGCCGCTTATGTCGTACACGTAGTCAAGCGAGAGCCAACCGTTGGTCTTCAGACGATACCGCAGCGTCTTCATGGGGCCGTCGAACGCCGCTGAAATAACCAGATCGTCGCCCTCCATGGCATGTGTGAGAGACACCAGCTTCGATGGTGCCACGGTGGCCGGCTGCGGCGGGGGCGCAGTTTGTCCGCGCACTAGAACCGGCCGCGGTTCCATGGCAACGACGCGGGGCCCGTTCTTCAGCGAGTACGTGTGGCCCTGCCGCGAGACGGAGACCAGCAGCCCGGTGCTCTTGTCGATCTGGATGGACACATTGCCGGCCGTCGCGGTGAATGCGTCCGCGGTTTCTGACAGCGCAGACTTCGGTCCGCCCCTCGTCTTTGCCGTGGCTTCCGGTGCAGTGATTGCGCCATCCAAAGGCCAGACATAGGTCTGGATCACCCGTCCGGTCGCATCGCGGATGATGAGCCGGGTGGCGTCTGCCCTGGCTTTGCCGCGTCCGGATGCGGGGAGACCCCATCCATCCCACACTGCTGAGGCACCGGCTGCAAGCGAGCGGCCATGGTCGATCCGGGAGCTCAGCACAACGGGCCCGGACTGTGCGTCATTGGCGCGGCGGAACGCGATGGCCTGCCACTCGTACGTGCATCCGCCCGCGTCTAGGAAGCTGTAGCGGTTGGTCACCGTGAAGGCTTGCGACCCGCTTGCAGGAGGTGTGACGATGATGGGTGACCAGAGCTGCTTGATGGTATTGAAGCTGGCTTCATGCTCGCGATACGGCCCAACAATGCCATCGGGCGCGTAGTTACCCTGGGAGTCGAGGATGCCGCCTTTGTCCATCCGTTTCACATCTTCGTCCAAAAGCGCCCAGACAAATCCGCCGGCGCCCGCTTTGCTTTTGAGAATGGCGTCCCAATAGTCCTGCATCCCTGCTCCCGCGCCGCCGTCGTAGAGGCCATGTAACATTTCGGTCGGAAATAGGACAGGATCTGCGGCGAGTTTCTGCTGCAGTCCTGCATAGGTGGGATAGTGCTTGGTATTCGCAATACCTACAGGAAATTCGGCCCATGGATGCAGGACGACGCGCGCTTGTGGATCGTATTTTGCGTAGTCTCCGTCCAGATCG
The DNA here is from genome assembly GCA_963692885.1 of Acidobacteriaceae bacterium. Lineage (GTDB taxonomy): Bacteria > Acidobacteriota > Terriglobia > Terriglobales > Acidobacteriaceae. The sequence continues at coordinate 1,418,668 of OY843586.1, read as the reverse complement.
AAGTTGAATCCACCTTCATTCCCGTTATCCCAAAAGAGAACGGAGGGATGGTTCACGTCATGCTCGACAAGCTCCTTGACCAGCTTCCTGCCGACATCGGTGTCGTAATGCGCCTGCACCCAGTAAGCTCGTCTAGCACATAGAGGCCAACCTCGTCACAGGCATCCAGAAAGTGACGGTCCGGCGGATAGTGGCTGGAACGGACCGCGTTGCCATTCATTTCCTTGATCAGGTTGATGTCGTCCCTAGAAATGCTCTCAGAAAGGGTGCGGCCGGAATCGGGCCAGAACGAATGCCGGTCCACACCTTTCAGGAAGATGCGCTTGCCGTTGACGAACAGGCCCTTACCGGGACGAACCTCGATGGTGCGGAAGCCGACTTTCTGGTGCACCGTGTGCACCACGGCGCCGTTTACCTTAAGCCGCACGTCGAGCCGGTATAGGTTGGGCGTTTCAGCGGTCCACAGTCGCGGATTGGAAACCGTTCCGGCAAGATGTGCCACGCTGCCAAAGGCTGCGTTCGAAAGGGTGACCGGCTCTCCGACGGGCTTGCCGCCTAGATCGAACACCTGTGCCTCTACAGTGGCCGTTGCGCCGGACGCATCCGCAGCGCGCCTGTCGGCGAGCCTGGCATCCACTTCGAAGACACCTGCCGCAGTGGCGTTGACCGCCAGGTGCTCAAGGAACGTCTTCGGCACGGCTTCCAGGTACACCGGACGGAAGATGCCGGCGTAGTTCCAGAAGTCGCCGCGGCGTTCGGCGCGATTGACAGAGGCGTCTGAGGATTCGTCATCCACGTCAACCTGGATTTCGTTCGGCTGGCCTGCGGGCTTGAGCAGGCTGGTGATGTCGTAGTGAAAGGCGTAATAGCCGCCCTGGTGAAGCGGACCCGCAGATTGGCCGTTAACCGTGACCCGGGTATCGGTCATCACGCCTTCAAAGTTCAGGATGACGGCCTTGTCCCGCCAGGTAGCGGGTGTCGTAAAGGTGCGCTTGTAGACGCCGTGAACCTTGGTCCAGCCGCCTGCCGGCGTGACCCGGCCGTAGGTATAGATCCCGAAGCCCTGCAGCTCCCAATTGGACGGCACACCGATGGTGGACCACTGGTTTGCATTCGGCCCGTGGTCGCACAGGAACTGCCATTTCACCGCATCATCCTTGCCGAGGCCGGACAGGTACTGAACTTCAGTTTCGGCGGCGTGTGCTATCGAGGCCACGCAGACGATCAACATAAAAGCAAAGCTGTCGAGCGAACGCATGAGATCTCCTACTAGCGACAAGTATCTAGAACAGACCAGCAGGTGCCGAAACATCATCAGCACAGTTCAGCGCTTCTGCGCAGTTACTCCTTCTTTTTCGGATGAGCGATGAGGTTTGCGATCCTATCCTTCAGCTGCGCTTGTCTGGCCGCATCTGCAGCAAGAGGAGCCGACTGGAAGGCGGGCAGCAGGTGATCCCAGATCGCGTTCAGCTCGCCCTGCATGTTGCCGGTGTCCGCGGTAATGGCGATGACCGCATCCTGGTCCGGCATGACGACGATGAACTGCCCACCGGCTCCGTCTGCCCGGTAGGCGTTGTGACGGCAGCGCCAGAATTGAAAGCCATATCCCTCTACCCAGTCGGGGCCAATCTTCGAGTGATCTTCCTTCGCGTTGTCGATCTGCTTGGACGTGGCCTGCTCCACCCATTTACGCGGGACTAACTGCTTGCCGTTCCACTTGCCCTTCTGCAGGTAGAGCTGACCCAGCTTGGCGATGTCCTCCGTGCGAAGGTACAGGCCATAGCCGCCCAGGGAGTTACCCTCCGGGCTGGCATCCCAGCGGGGAGATTCGATGCCCAGCGGACCGAAGAGACGCGGCTTGAGATATTCAAGCGCCGTCTGTCCCGTGACCTTGGTGACGATGGACGAGAGCACATAGGTGCCCATGGTGTTGTACAGAAAGTGGGTACCGGGTTGAAACACCACGGGCTGTGCAAGGAATTGCTTTACGGAGGGGCCGCCGTCGCGCTTCGGCTCCACCTCATGGCCGCCGGACATGGTGAGCAGATCACGCACCGTCATGGCCTGCAGATTGGCCGATGGGTCCGGGGGAGCATCCGCCGGGAAGAACTTCAGTACATGATCGTCCAGCTTCAGCTTGTGATCATGAATGGCGAGTCCCACCGCGGTGGACGTGAAGCTCTTGCTGACGGAATTCAGGATGTGAGGAGCTTCGGCAGAGTTCGGCTTCCACCAGCCCTCAGCAATGACCTTGCCGTGTCGCAGGACCATGAAGCTGTCGAACGTATCCACGTTCTTGTCCGCGGCCTGCACAAACTCCAGGATGGCGCTTGATGGAATGCCCTCCGCCTCCGGTGTGCTCCGGTGCAGTCTCTGCGCCTGCACAAGGAGCGTGCATCCCAGCAGCGCGCCAACACCCATCCAACTGCGGACTCGATTCATCATCATGCCATCTCCCATTGCTGTTCTACCTTGTCCAGTTCACTGTGTTGCTACTGCGTTGCGATGACGAGTTCGTTGCCGGCCTCAAGATCGCGGTGCTCGACGAAGTAGCCATCCAGCTTCTTCCCATTGACCGTAATGCCGGTGATCCGTTCGCCTGCGTTCTTCTTCACGTGCGGTGTCAGCCTACTTTAATTTCCGGCTTCAGTTAGAAGCTGCAAGCCTGTACGGGCCCCATTCCAAGATACATGCGCAATGCGGCATTTGCGGTTGGCGCCCTCTTCCAAAGCAAATGGCGAGTGCAGATACTCTGCGCCATGCGATTCGCGCCGGTACGCCTGGGTGAGCTCGGGAGGATTATTCCTGGAGCCTCGAAGAAGATGCTGACTCAAAATCTCCGTCAACTAGAGGCTGAAGGAATCGTTGTTCGAAAAAACATGAGCGATCTGGTGCTTCATATCGAATATGAGTTGGATGGCAGCATGAAAGAGGGGGTATGTATTCTGCTCGATCAACTCGCGAAGTGGGGCGCTATTGTTCTCGATGAATCGACAGACGGCTAAGAAGAGCTTCATTCGGCTTCGCTTGAGCACAGCGACTGTAGGCGACAAAAGAGTTTCTGATTCTCTCCATAAAACTCAGGAAAAGACGTAGCGTGGTTAAAAGGCTATCCCAATACGCTCTCCGAGCAAAAGACTCCAGTTGGATTTGGGGTCCTTGGTGTTAGGCGCCGCTTCGACGGTCTTTTTGCAACGCTTATGCTGTCCCAAAGTGCGCGAAGCTACGATCCTATGGGCGCGCCTCAGAAATGTTTCATATTCTTTAGGTCTTCAATCATGCCCGGCCCAGTAGGATTCCATCCTAGGGTCTTGCGCGTCCACTCGCTTGAAGCCGGCATGTCCAAAGTCACGAAATGCGCGAATGTTCCGAAGTGCTCCTGAGCCTTCTCCGGAGAGATCGATACAACCGGTACCTTGAGTCCTTTGCCGATTGCCTCCGCGATCTCCCGCAACGAGACGCCTTCTTCCTGCACCGCGTGGTAGGTGGACAGGCCTGGCCCGGTTTTCTCGACCGCCAGACGGTAGAGATGCGCCGCGTCCTTCACAGGAACCGCCGCCCATCGGAATGCGCCATCTCCCACATACGCAGAAACGCCCTTCTCGCGGGCGATCTGAATCAGGAAGGAAACTAGCCCTTGCTTTAGCGTGTCATGCACCTGAGACATGCGTAGCACTCCGACGCGTACACCGCGCTCTGCGACCGTCCCCGCCGTTTGTTCCCCCTTGCGCGGGATCTCCGGCGAATCGATAGCGGGGTCCGCCTCCACGCGTACATGGCCCGGGCCGCCGTTTGTAATAGCGACACCGGATGTCACCAGTAGAACTTTCCCGGGTTCCAAAGACGAACCTAGCGCCTCAATGGCCTTCATTTCGTTCTCCGAATTTTGCGCGAAGTTGGACATATCGTGATCGAACGCCAGGTTGATTACGGCATCCATGCCTTTCGCTCCGTCGCGAAGACTCTCCAGATCCTCTATATCGCCGCGATGAACCTCGGCACCGGCTGCTTGCAATTGCTCAGCGCCCCCGTCGCTGCGCGTCAGACCGCGCACCGCATGGCCTGCTTCGATGAGTTCCTTTACTAATTCTGTTCCGATGAATCCTGTTGCTCCCGTGACAAATATCCGCATGATGATGGTCCTCCACGACCCTTGCTCTATGATCGCGAAATCTTTTATCGTAGTAAAGACGAGGACGTATCCTATGATTGAAACTACTACTTTAGATGCCACTGACAGGGTCAGCCTCCCTCTCGGACGATACCTCCGAGACCGACGGGCTAAGCTCGATCCTGCGTCCCTTGGATTCAAGTCTTCACGACGCAGAACGCCCGGCTTGCGACGTGAAGAGGTTGCTCAACGAGCCAACATCAGCTCGGCGTGGTACATGTGTCTGGAGCAAGGCCGAGGTGGAGCACCGTCGGCTGAAGTGCTCGACAACCTGGCGAAGGCGCTGCTGTTGACTGATGCGGAGCGCGAGCATCTGTTTCTGATCGGGCTGGGCAGAGCGCCGGAAAGCCATTACAAACAGCCCGACGGCATCGAACCACGACTCCAGCGTGTATTGGATAAGCTCAGCCCCGCTCCGGCATTGATAAAGACCGCGACCTGGGATGTCGTCGCGTGGAACCAGGCAGCAGCAGTCATCTGGCCAAACATGGGACAGGAGACGGGCTACGGGCGCAACACACTGCGAATGGTTTTCCTCGATCCGAATGCTCAGACGCTCTATCACGACTGGGAGGCTGCGGCACGAATGGCTGTTGCGGGTTTCCGTGCAGACGTAGCGCGGGCAGGTGCAATGGCAGAGGTCGCCGCAATGGTGGATGAACTTTCGCGCTCCAGCCCGGCGTTCAAAGCAATGTGGCAAGAAAACGATGTGTCGGACAGTGCTCACGCCATGAAGGAGCTACGCCATCCATCGCTTGGAACAATCAGCTTCGAAGTTTCCATCTTCGGAGTAGACGGAAGACAGGACCTCACGATGATGGTCTTCCTTCCAGCCACTACAGACATCGCGCAACAGATCGCGAGTCTGGTCGAAGAACAAAACAAGTCACACAGCACTTTCCGTCGGTCCTGACGACGAGATGAACGGATATTCCAGTCGCAGGAAGAACTTTCGCCTTAGTTTTCTCGAATATCGCTACAAGGATCTAATCCGCGCCAGACTTTCCCGAGCGCGCTTACCGTAAACGCCAGCAATCATTATTCAGGAGATAAAATGATCAGCGGACAAGTTGTTGCCATCACAGGTGCAAGCAGCGGTATAGGACGAGCCACCGCTCTCAACTTGGCCAGACAAGGCGCAAAAGTTGTGCTCGGCGCAAGGCGCGAGGAAGGCCTTGCTAGGCTGACAGAAGAGATCTGCGCGGCCGGAGGCCAAGCCGTCTACCAAGTGACGGATGTAAGCAGGCAGGAGGACCTTCAGAGCCTCGTTTCTCTGGCTCAACAGAGTTTCGGTCGGCTTGATGTTCTCTTCAGCAATGCTGGCGCCATGCCAATTGGGCCGTTCGACGATCTCGCAGTGGATGATTGGGAAACGATGGTCGACGTCAACATCAAGGGAGTTTTATTCGGCATCGCCGCTGCCCTGCCTGTCTTCCGTCAACAAAACTCGGGTCACTTCATCCATACAGCGTCTACTGCCGCCCGCAAGACGGTACCCAATCAAGTGGTCTACTCTGCGACCAAGGCGGCTGTGCTGGCCATCTCGGACGGACTGAGACAAGAACTTGCCGGTCACATTCGTGTGAGTACGATCTTGCCGGGCTTCACGGACACTGCGTTTAGCGAGCATGTGAAGAACCCTGAACTGAAAGCGCAATTGCAGAAGGCTGGAGACACGTTCGCCATGTCTCCCGAGGCCGTGGCGCGCGCAGTCGCGTATGTTCTTGATCAGCCGGAAGGTGTCAACATCGGCGAGGTGACCCTTCGCTCAAAGATGCAACCCTGAAGTGTTCGTAGCGACCTTGAAGGAAAGTGGAGGTAAGCAGCTAATGGGCGAGAGCTTCCGCAAACCACCAATATCCGGGCAAGAAGCGTTCATATCGGTTCGATGGGGACTGGGAAACGCGTAGTGGTGAAGTCCCACGTACAGCCGGAGCGTTCCGGACCGATCCGCCCTCCATCAATTCGAATGGCGCACCATCTTTGCCATCTGCCTAAACGGTAGCGCCGGAGCCAAACGGCTCAAGAGGTAAAGAATGTTGCTAAGGCCGGGACGAACTTCTTCTTTACCAGCTTCGATTCCTGTGATCGCCTTTGTAACCAGGATCTCGACCGGCATTCCCTTCTGACCCTTCATTTCCTTTTCGAATTCACCCCGGAACAACTTTGTCTCTACTCCCGGGGGAGCCAGTTCCACAACCGTAACGCTGGAACCTTTGAGTTGCACACGAAGACACCTCGTGAACGCGTGCAGACCGGCTTTGGCTGCACTGTAGATCGGCGAGAGGGGAAAAGGAACGAAGGCCAGTCCTGACGAAACGTTCACGATCAGAGCGTTTGGTCTGTTCTTCAAGTGGGGTACAAATGCTTGCACCATCTGTACCGGTCCATTTAGATTTACGTCGAGTTCTCGCGTAACGTCGGTGAGTGGCCGCGCCTCGTTCATGTTCAGATTCCGCATGATGCCGGCGTTGTTGAACAGAGTGTCACACGCTGGGAACTCTGCTGTGACCCGTTGTCGCAGGGATTCGATATCTTCCGGCCGACTTGCATCGCTCTGAAAGGTATGAACGCCGGACAAAGCAGCTTTCGCCTCTTCCAGTTTGCGCGGGTCACGGCCCGTAATGATGACGGTGTTGCGACGCGCGATGAGCTGCCTGGCTAACTCAAACCCTATGCCGCTGGTACCGCCGGTGATGAGAACTGTTCTTCCTTCCAGTTTCATAAAGCCTCCAATAGACCCATCTGTCACTATAGGAATGCCACTCTCTTTTGGGAAGTAGGCACTTTGAGGTTCAATATGCACCAAAAGGAGAGTAATCAAATGACTAGGAAATCAGCGCTTGCGAATGAGCAAAGCGTTTCTCTTCGCGCATACGACGGCTGTCTGTCGGAGGGGTCTGTGGACCCTCGCGTAGAAGCCCTAGTCACGGAACTCATTGGTCGCGTCGCAAGCAAGTGGACGATGTTGATCCTTGAAGTTCTGATTGAACGGGGAGAGGTGCGATTCACACGGCTTAGCGAAATGGTTCCAGGTATCAGCTACAAAATGCTCACGCAGACACTTCGCGCGATGGAACGCGAGGGCTTGATTGCACGCACAGTGCATGCCATCGTGCCTCCGAAGGTCGAGTACAAGCTCACGGAACTGGGTCTAAGTCTGGGAGCCGCCTTTTGCGGCGTTTGGATGTGGGCGGAGCAGCATCTCGATGATGTGGAGCGGGCTCGGGTTACTTTTGACGAAACGCACGCACCCTAGATCTTGCATGTCTTGGCGTGGTTGACTCCTGAGTGCCTTGGTCAACACATCGACGCTCGTTCGGCTTACATCAGGTCACTCCCGCGGGTTCCGCCCTGGGCCATTCTGAGGTTCCTTTCATTTCTGTCCCTCTAAGCGTCTTACTTCTGAGTTAGGACATCTCTGTTCGGTTGAGATGGAACTGAAGCGGCGCGAAGTCGTTCAATATCTCGCATGGGTGGCGAGCCAAAGAAGCGTCGATACTCCCGGTTGAACTGTGATGGGCTCTCGTAGCCGACCTGCCTACTCACTGTGGCTGCATCGAGCGCGTCTGAGAACAGAATCCGCCGTGCTTCCTGAAGGCGGAGCTGCTTTTGAAACTGGAGCGGGCTAAGAGAGGTGACGGCACGAAACCAGCTATGCATGCCGGAAGGGCTCATCCGCATCTCGCGAGCAAGCTCTTCCATTCGAATAGGCCTGGCAACGTTGCGCCTCAGCCATGCAAGTCCGGCCGCGACGCGCTGGATCTTACCGCCGTCTGCAGTCATTCTTCGTAATAAGCCGCCCTGCTCGCTCAGCAGAAGCTTATAGAAGATCTCTCGCCGAACGAGTGGCGCAAGCACGGCGATCTGATTCGGCTTCTTTAGAAGCGCGGTGAGCCGAATGACCGCGTCAAGCAAGTCATCATCCATGGAGCCGATCATCAGGGAGGGCCGCAGCGGCGGAGCACTCTCTTGCGGGAGCGCAGTTTCGCGCATAAGCGAACCGATCTCCTCGAAGTCGAGCACCAGGCTCATCCCAAGGAATGGTTTCGCAGGGCTCGCTTCCTCGATCTGGCCTACGAGTGGGAGGTCGAGCGATACCAGAAGATACTTGTTGGGATCATAGCGAAAGCGTTGTTCGTTCAGCAGAGTGGACTTGGCTCCTTGCGCGACGACACAAAAGACCGCTGTTTGAAGAGAATTTCGCGGCATCTCAGTTGTGGAGCATCGGGTAAGGTACAAACCTTCGATTGCGGTCCCGTGGGAACCATCCCTTGGGCACAACGCATCAATGATCTCAGCTAATCGGGTCTTTGTAGGCATGCAATCCTCATCGATTAGACACTAAGCAGCTGCACACGATCTAAAACTTTATAGAAATAGGCAAGACTTCTGTCGGATCGATCAATTCCATTCATACCTCTAGTTCATCCCATTACAAGATTCCAACTGATAGGAGACTTCGATGGGAAAGCTGGACGGCAAAATCGCATTGATCACAGGCGGAAGCGAAGGTATGGGCTTCGATACGGCAAAGGAGTTCCTGCGGGAGGGAGCCTTCGTTTTCATCACGGGACGGAGGAAGCCCGAGCTCGATAAGGCAGTAGGACAGCTTGGCGAGAACGCTCTGGCGATTCAAGCCGATGCTGGGAAACTGGACGATCTGGACCGGATGTATGACGAGATCAAGCAGAAGAAGGGCAAGCTCGACGTTGTCTTTGCAAACGCAGGTATCTACGAACAGATGCCCTACGACAAGGTGACCGAAGACTTCTATGACAAGTGCGTCGATATCAATGCCAAGGGAGTTTTCTTCACGATTCAGAAGGCGATTCCATTGATGGATAAGAACGGCTCGATTATTCTGAACGGCTCCTTCATCGGCAGTGCCGGGTTTCCCGGCATGTCCGTTTATGGAGCGACCAAAGCCGCTGTACGTAGCTTCGCTCGAACCTTCACGGCCGAGTTGAAGGGTGTGGGTCCTCGTGTCAATGTCGTCAGCCCTGGGCCGATCGATACGGCAGGCAATGCGTCCACAATGGGAAGCAATCAACAAGTCCGCGAGTATGTCACCAACATGGTGCCGATCACGCGCATCGGCAAAGGCATCGAAATCGGGAAAGCAGCGGTTTCCTAGCGTCTGCTGATTCCAGCTATGTGGCCGGCGTCGAGTTGTTTGTTGATGGCGGCATCAGCGCTGTTTAGTCAGTGGCACCTTTTAGCTTCTGGGCGTGAGAATAACCCACTCAAACTGTCACATTTGAGGCTTCCATGCAACTTTCAGATCGTCGCGCCCTTGGCCACTCTGGTCTCCCGGTAAGCACTCTTGCGCTCGGCACCATGACCTTCGGCAACGCTGGCTGGGGATCTCCGGATGATGTCTCAGAAGCTATCTTCAATGCCTACGTTGACGCCGGCGGCAACTTTGTCGATACAGCCGATGTGTACAGCAGAGGGCGGAGCGAGGAGTTGCTCGGACGCTTCATCGCGTCCCGCAAGCTGCGCGATGACATCGTTCTGGCAAGCAAGTACAGCTTCAGCGGGGGCAATGGGCGCAAGAATCTACGCCGCTGTATCGAGGCATCCTTGCGGCGGTTGGGTACGGACTACCTCGACTTGTATTGGGTGCATGTATGGGACGCGCTCACGCCTGCCGAAGAGCTCCTGCAATCCATGGGTGATCTCATTCGGGAAGGAAAAATCCGGTACTTCGGTCTGTCCGATGTGCCCGCATGGTTTGCCGCTCGGATGGGAACACTTGCACACGTTAACAACGTTCCGGGTCCGATTGCACTTCAACTGCCTTACTCTCTCGTAGAACGCGGGATGGAACACGAACACATACCCTGCGCACGAGAGCTCGGCATGGGAGTTGTTGCCTGGAGTCCTTTGGGAGCTGGCTTTCTTACGGGCAAGTACAACTTGAACGCTGACGGTACAGTCTCGGCGGCAGGAGGACGACTAGATTCTGATAATCAGCCCTTTCGCATGTTCAAAGAACGTAACTGGAAGATACTTACTGAACTGCGAGCGGTCAGCACTGAGTTAGAAAAGCCGGTGGAGCAGGTTGCACTCGCTTGGGTCGCATCGCGCTCCGATATCACATCGCCGCTCTTTGGTGCTTCAACCGTGGAGCAGCTGCGTAGCAATGTCGCCTCACACGAAGTTGAATTTACTTCCACTCAACTCGCGCGCTTGCAGCAAGTGAGCTCCTTCGAATCGGGATTTTACGACCTATTTCAGGGGCCTATCAACACAAGCATCTTTGGCGGCGCTAAGGTTACCGCTTGACTGCCTTCCGAGCGAAGGTGTCCGCCGACGGAACGGTCTCACCAGCCCCTCCGAGGACCACATCGGCTCCCCTCCTCACACGGATGTGGTGATGATTATGCAACCGGGCCACTTTGTAACAGCGACATGATGACTTCTGCCATAGGTGCAGCTAAGTGATGTTGTTGTGCAATCGCTGCGAACAGTGCAAGATCTTTTTGCGGAATTCTGGATTGCGAGAAGGTCGGCTGCCTTTCTGCGATGCGGTTGCCGTAGCTTTGGTAAATCGAGGATGGAAAGAGTGTTTGAGTCAGCATATTGACCACTGCCCGCATGTCCCCACCCGTCACATCAACCAGGCGGAGAGCTTCGGTGAGGGAACGGGTCGCCGAGATCAGCAAGAAGTTGCCGACGATCTTGACCATGGTGGCCGCTCCGATTTCTTCTCCGAAGTCGAAGACTTCCTGAGCGCCCATATCTACCAGGATAGGACGTATGCGGTCCTTCGCAGCTTGTGGTCCGGCAATGGGCATCCATAACTTTCTTGCGACCGCAGCCTCGTGTCTGCCAAACACGGGCGCCTCCACATAAGTGCATCCGTAATGAGCGTGCAGGTCGGCTAAACGCTTTGCAGCCGCAGGCAAACAGGTGCACATCGAGATATGAATGCCTCCAGATCCAAGTCGTTCCAGAAAGTTAGGAGCAGTCACGATACTCTACACCGCATCCGCATCCCATAACACCGTGACAATGATTCCGCCCGGCTCGACAACGTCGATTGGAGCGTTGACGACGGCAGCGCCACATTGCTCCACTAAGGCTGTTTTGCTCGAAGTTCGGTTGTAGACGGTCAGAGTGTACCCGCGGTCCAACAGGTTGACCGCCATAGGTGATCCAAGGTCACCAAGTCCGATAAAGCCGATTCGCTCACTCATCCCGCCCGTCCTCCTATCTAAACATTACGTTAACGTCATGCTTAGTGTAAGGCGCTCAGTCTGTCAAGCATCTTGGAGCCATTGCTCGAATCGTTTGATGTGAGCTTGCAAGTCGGCCCTAAATGCACCCAGGGCCGTGATCTTGTCGCTGGTTTCTAATAAGTGTTTCCTGAGAATAGCAAGAACCTTTTGCTTGGCGCGTCTTCCGGAAGGGTCTGTGAAGTAGAGGTCGATGACGCCTGCGACCTCTTCCAAAGTGAGACCAAGGAGTTTCAGCTGGTCGATCTTTTTCAGCCGCGCGATCGTCGACTCGGTGTAGTAATGCTGTCCGTTTCCTTCGCGCTCCCCTTTCGGCAGTAAGCCGAGGCGCTCATAGTGGCGGATCGTCCTCGGAGTGACGCCCGCCCGCCGTGCCAGTTCCCCAACGCGCATCGTGTCGGACATGGAATAGGTATATCGCTTTCCTCGGCAAGGAAGCTATACCGTAGCATCAGCTCCAAACGGCGCTGGCTCGGCCAACTCGTCATGATGCGACTCAGGATGATCTAATTCCGGTTTGAGACCCCCTCGATCGCCGAACGCCTTTCGCCGGCGACGAAACCTGTTCTTGGATTGGTGGAACACCTTTGCGGAAGTTGCTCAGGAAGGATTCCACGCCACGCTCCAATCCACCCCGAGGGCCGGATGCTCCGAATGCCCCGGAATGCTCGAGAGTGGCGTAGCCATGCAGAAAGGACCAGGTCGCGACCGTGGCGGCGGTGTCGTCGCGGTGTCCGGAGATCCCGCTTGCGGCACCCAGCAAGAGATTCCAGACTGCCTTGCCGGCCTTAGATCCATACGCTCCTGGGATGCGGTTTTGCACGATCAACGAGTAGAGCTCAAAGCGTTCGCGAGCGAAACGCAAATAGGCATCCACGATCCCTCGGAACCTGGCCTCCGGCTCCGACCACTCGGAGGCCGCTTGCAACACGGCCTGCATGGTGCTTAGTACTTCCTCGGCGACCGCGATTTCCAACGCCTCCTTGTTTGGGAAATAACGATACAAACTAGGGGCTTTGACGCCAAGTGCCGATGCAACGGCTCGCAACGAAAGGCCTTCGGCGTTACCTTGTTCCACCAACTTTAGGGCAGTTTTTAGAATTTCGGCTGACGACAGGAGTTTTGGATAAGCCATACCTTACATTGTAAGTCTTGACGCGCTCGAGACGAAGGCTTACGCTGTAAATCATGCTGGGTGTTTCCAGCGTTGCAAACGAAGAGGAGTGAAATGCAATTTTTGGTCGGAGTTGTTTTGTTCGTTGTTGTGGTCGGGCTGGTGGACCGCCGTGTTCCTTGGCCTTCAGCAAGGCAGCGGGAGGTCTCGAAATGATTGCCGGCCATTTTGGTTGTGCCGCAATCGTCAAGTCCCGTGAGCGAACTGCACCGTCGTGGGCACTCATGCCGGCGACAGCGTGGCTCGACATCATTTTCATACCGATGTTCGTTGGTCATCTAGAAACGGTACAGACAGTTCATGCGGGGTACGCTGGCTTGATCATCCATGCGAACTACACTCACTCCATCATTGGTATGTTGGCGCTGTCCGCAGCCTTGGGGGCGCTGTTCCTGCCCAAGCTGGGCAGACGAGTCGCGCTTGTTGTCGCTCTGGTGAGCGCGTCTCACTGGGTGCTTGATCTGTTGGTTCATCGCGCCGACATGCCTGTGCTGCCTAGAAACCTTGGCAACCTCCCCTACTTCGGAATCGGACTATGGAACGATCCGCGAGTATCGGCATGCGTTGAGCTATTTCTAGTGGTTACGGGCGCGATTCTTTACTGGCGCGCGGCGATGGAGGTATCAGCGAAAGCGGGGAAAAGTGGAAGATTAGCCTCGCTTTCCGCAGCCATGATCGCGGCTTGCGGAGTTCTGGTTCTTTTCCTGGACTATATGAGCTAGCGAGCGGCTCTACAGCTATGTGACACTGACTAATCGCATTGCGCCTTTTTGATGAGGCCGTAGCTCGTAGGTAGTTCCGCCTTCCTACTTACATGGCTGTATACCCACCGTCCGCCATGACGAGCGCGCCGGTAACAAAGCTGGAGCGAGGGGAGGCAAGCCAAGCAATCGTCTGCGCGATCTCCTCGGGCTGGCCGACGCGACCGAGCGCATGCATGTGGCCGTAACTGGCGAGTGTCGCACGGGCTATCCTCCACGATACCGGCCAGGATGTCAGTCTCGACCACGCCGACACCGATCGCGTTTGCACGGATGCCTTGCTCGCCATACTCCAGCGCGATGACCTTGGTGAGCTGCGCGATTGCGCCTTTGGAGGCTGCATAAGCAGCAGTCTCCTTCATCCCTACCGCGGTTACGATCGAGGCCACGTTCACACTCGAGCCACCGCCGATTGCAAGCATTGCCCGCACGGCCTCGCGGGAGTGGAGGAAGTAGCCGCGCGCGTTGATCGCCATGATGGTGTCCCAATCCGCAACGCAGGCCTCCAGCAGCGGCTTGTTCAGCGTTTTCCCCGCGTTATTGACCAGCACATCCAATCTGCCAAAGCCACTACCGCTGGATTTCTGTATTAAGATCCGGATCCGGGAAACGTCTTCGGCAGGGGCTGGAACTCCACCCTGAGCAGTTGCGCTTCTCGGGGACCGTCAGGCGGCGGAGAGGCAGTGCCGCCGTCCATGAGGAAATAGCCAATTCGGCCGTAAGCGCTTGGATCTCGGCTCCAGACTCCACTGGATGGACCTATCAGGTCGTTCGTGTAGGGATCGCCGGCGACACTTTGAGTAAATCCACTGTTCAAGCCCGGGTCCATCGAAACAACATCGATCGTGTTTTGACGGTGAGTCGTAAGGTAAATCGCCTCGCCTTCTTCATCGATGCAGAAGTCGTCACCCATGCGGCCGGCGACGATCAGCTCAGGTTCACCGACCGGTTCGAAGGTTTTCGGATCCACTTTGATACGCATAAAGAGCTTCTTCGCCGTGGAGGTGTAGTAGAGGTAACCTGTCTTCGCCGCATAGCGTACACCGTTCACTCCCGGTTGCTCGGGCTTCATTTTTCCCGGGTAATAGCTCATACTTTCGTGCTCCAACCAAACTCGAATCGAAGGAGCGTCCTCGTGCCCTGTGATCTCGAAGCGCCAGATGAGACTGGCGAAACAGTCCGCAACGAGTATCACTCCGGGTGAGATCATGCAGCACCCGTTTAGGCCACGCGCCTCTTTTGGGAACTGACACAGCAGCCTAGGTTGCGCGGGGGTGCCGGGCTTCCACTCTCTGAGGTCAAGCCGATGGGCGAAAGACTCGTGGGTCGTATACAAGTTGCCGGAAAAGATGATGAACACATCCGGTTCGACCTCGGCGATACCCGTGGGTATCGTGTCAAAGGTGTGAACGCGTAGCGGTGTCACTTCGTCGTCGTTGCGAGGTGTTGGAACAAACCACAGATCTTTGGTTGTCACTACTGTCACAAGGAGGGAACCGTCCTCGCGAACGACAAGATTTTCGAGGAACGACTTCTCGGGAAAGCGAGCAACTGTTGAAAGTCGCGCCTGCGGAGCCTGGTTATAGGGCATTACTCTCTTCCTTTCCGTGGTTGAATGAGATCAACTTGATGCATCGGCCTGCCTTAAAGGCCCGTGAAGTAACGAAGAGGTTTTCCAGAGCTATTCCGGTGCAGGAACCTTGAAAGCATTGAGCAACGATGAAACGATGTCATAGCAGCCGGCGAGTACGATCAGGTCGACGATGCCGCGCTCCCCAAGAACAGAGAGTGTCTGCCCGTAGAGGTCGTCATCGATCCCGTGTTTCGCAGTCAGCTGCTTGGTAAATTGCTGAACGATCCGCTCGGTTTCTGTAAGACTCTCTTCCGATTCCCCTCTGCCAAGAGCGCTGATTGCCTTCTCGGATAATCCGGCTTTCCTTGCTACCGCATCGTGGGCGTAACGCTCATAATCAGATTCCCAGACCGCTCCAACCGTCAGGATGACAACCTGTCTCAGCCGCTCGTTTAATGACGTATGCTTCTGCTCCGCACCTTGCAGGGTTAGAAACGCCCCACCTACTTCAGGGCTCGCCAGAATAGTGTTGAACGGTCCGACCAGTTCACCGGATTGAAGCTTCGCTTTGAATCCGGCCGCTTCTGCCCAGGGCACCATCGTGCGATTGATGTTGTCGTAGACTGATTTCTGAGGCGGTGTCAACTCATTGGGCTTGAACAGGGGCAAACGTCCGCCAAGAGATTGCTTCACTTCGTTCATGCTCGTCTCCTTATTGTTTAAGGCCCACAGCATTGGATGGCACATCGAACGCCATCAGGGTCAAGCACACCGACGTGAACCAGCCCATCAGGCAGGTAACGTCCACAATGCCTGCGTCTCCCAGCAGCTCCTTCGCGCGCTTATACAGGCCTGTCGGCACGACCCGGGGGGCAGCCAGCGCCGATGCTAGTTCATACACAACTTGCTGACGAGCATCATCGAACGATGTCGGTAGGCCTGCGATGAGGGTCTGCGTGCTTTTGGCCGAAAGATGCCCCTGCTTTTCGCCAATCATCTCGTGCTCGTAGTTGGCGTATGCAGCAAGCCAGCGACCGTTGATGATGTTAGTGGCGATCTCGATCTCCGCCTTTGTGAGCGACGATTCCTTTTGGTAGTAGGCACCGGTCGGTACGATCGTTTTGGAAAGCTTCGGATTCGCGATCCAAATCTTGTGGGGTCCCGGTACTTGCCCGCGCAACGACACTGTGAAGTCGTAAGCGTCCTTCATTTCGGGTGACATCTCACCAATGGGTGTTTCTTCATAGCGGCCGAAGCTGCCAAAATCGGAGTCTGCTGACATCTGTATTCCTCCTTGTTCCTAGTCGTAGTTGATGGTGAAACGGTGGCCGCAAGCACGCCAGTCTGAAACGAGCTTTGACCCCTGAACAGACGAGCTGCAATCAGGATCGTTGGCAAGCCTGAGTGAAACGCGCTTGACGGTTACGGCTCCACCGGCTAGCTTTCCCATATACATAGATGCTCAATAAGAGAAGGCTTGGACTCGTTTCTATCGATCAGCACGATCACCAAAGGCGATCAGATGGAACTAAGACACATGCGGTACTACACAGCCATTGTGGAAGAGAAAGGATTTCGCAAGGCTTCACGTCGCCTGCACATCGCGCAGCCTGCGCTGAGCAAAACAGTGTCGGATCTTGAGGACGAACTCGGTCTCAAATTGCTGGAGCGGCAAGGGGCTCAGGTCCAGCCGACTTCCGCGGGCGTGGCTTTCTACAAGGAAGCCAAACGGACGCTTGAACAAGCCGACGAGGCGGTGGTCGCCGCCAAGAGAGCAGAAAAGGGCCAGACCGGTTCGCTCAAGATCGGTTTCATCCCATTCGCGACCCACCACTTCATGTCTGAGTTGATCCACGAGTACAAACAGCAGAACCCAGGGATCGAAATCTCTTTGATGGAACTTACACCCGCGAAGCAGTTGGAGGCATTCTCCAGAGGTGAGCTTGACGTGGGGTTCACTCGCCAAAGCGTTGGGATTGATGCTGAATTCACCTCACGCCTCCTCTTCCACGTCCCTCTATTGGTCGTCCTTCCTATTTCGCGGCTTGTGACGGACGGCAAAATCCACATTAAGGACCTGGCATCCGACCACTTCATTCTTCTGGATCGATCGGAGGCGCCTGCGCTTTTCGATAGCATCGTTTCGCTCTGCCGCGGGGCAGGCTTCACTCCACAGATCGATAGCCGCGGTAACCTAGTCGAGGCGATCTTTCTGCTGGTAAAGGCGGAGGAAGGCGTCTCCATCCTTCCGGCCTGGGCACGGTCAGTCACGACAAATGGTATCCAATATGTCCGACTGGAGCCGGAGAACGTCCAGGTAGAGTTGGTGCTCTTATGGAAGCCGGCGGGAGCCGCCCCGGCACTGGTCTCTTTCACCGCGCTCGTCGAAGCCGAGCTGAAACATATCCAGGAGAAAACACTCACGGAGCTCGTACCTTGACGCCGCCAGCGCTCTTTTCGGGGGCTGCGAACCGACTAGATCTTCAGCGGCTGTATTCCAGGTAGAACGAGTCATCATAGTATCTCGTCCAATCCGCTAGCTGTCTGTGCGGTACCCCGTAATTCGACCGGAGGCGAAGAACAGTTTGAGCACCGACTGAATCGAATCTACCTTGAGGCTGAAATCCTTCCATACCTCCGATCACGAGCTGCCACGCTGCCTTCGCCAGTTCCTTGGTTGCTTTCGGAATGGGCTTGTTGCTGCTCGACGGTGCGATGAGAGATCGGCTCTCGCCGCACAGGACTTGCCGTCACGAAGATTCGCGAGCGGAGTTGATTCGCGACGTCCTCTTGTCATTAGCTCACCTCACCGATGTACGACCTCCATGGAGTCGCTACCTCGGCTCGTATTTCCAGTTCCGGAAGGTCGCTGATCCAGTGCCGCAGGCATACAAAGCGGGCCTTAAATCAAGAAAGCCTCCAATCGCGTTCTGCTGGTAAGTCGTGACGTCCAGTGAATCGCGGATGTGCGTCCACTTGCCTGCGGTGGGTCCGTCCTGAAGGTGATAGTAGAAGTCTGCGACCTGGTCCACGTTGACGATCCGCAGGGTTGCTCGTCCGCCTTGCACGAGGAAGGTCTTGCCGGGAGACCGGGTGTTTGGATCCGAGGTGAGGCGCAGGCCGCAGACGTGATTACTGTCGTAGAAGAGGATCAATCCTGCCTCGCACCCCTGCGTGATCTCGATGTCAACCTCGACCGTGTAGTTCGGGTGCGTGGCCGCGCGCGTGAGCGGCGATGTGGTCTGGATGCTGTCGCCGTGGGCGGCGAGTGTGAGCGAGCCGTCCGCCAGGCCCACCCGGTTCAAGTCATAGCCCTTCCAGAACTGCCATTCCAAATCAAGTGCTGTGCCGGGAAAGGCGGCAGCCATGTTCGCTGACCGTTCGGGTTCCAGGTGAGCCTTGGGAATGGGGTTTCCAGCCGAGACGTCGTCACGCACCTTGTACCAGCCGTCTTCAGTCCACTGGATAGGTAGCAGCAGAACCTGGCGGCCGAGGTTCTGAGCGCCATTGCGGTAGGAGTGGTACGTCATCCACCAGGAGCCGTCCGCGTCGTCCACCAGGCGTCCATGCCCCTGCGACCACCATGTCTCTGCCCTGCTGCGAGTGTGAACGATGGGGTTGTGCGGCGACCACTCCCACGGGCCGTCGATGTTGCGGCTGCGGGCCGAGAGCACCATGTGGCTTGTGGGCGGGCCGGAGGTTCCGCCCTCTGCGACCGACAGGTGATAGTAGCCATTGTGGAACAGCAGCTTGGGCGCCTCAAGGCACTCGCATTCGACCTGCCAGTTGTCCGGGATGGTCCACGCGGACAGTACCTTGCGCGGCGGTGCCTTCACGAAAGGCCGTCGTCTGAAAGCTCCGCCATCTCTCCGCCCGCCAGATAGAGGACGCGGCGGCCTTCCGGAGTGGCACCGTGTGTGGGATCGATCCCGCCGATGCCGAGGGATACTGGCTTTCTCCATGGTCCCAACGGATGCGGCGCATGTACGACGAAGATTTTGCCGTCGCAAGGATAGTAGATGTAGAACAGCCCTTTGTATTCGCAAAGGAAGGGTGCCCAGACGGCTCCATAGTAGGCATCGAGCGCCGCTCCCGCAGCCTTCCAGTGCACCAGATCGCGTGAGTGCCAGATGAGCAGGCCGGGCGAAAAGTGGTCAGTGGTATGGACCAGGTAGTAGTCATTGCCGACACGGATGGCACCCGCATCGGGATGGTCACCGGCGATCACCGGGTTGCTATAGGTCCCGGCAGGACGCGATGGCAGCGACGATGCAAACGAAAGTGCCGGCGACGATGTGGCCACAGCCGCGGTTACGGCTGACCCTCCAATTTGAACGAACTGCCGCCGGGTCCAGGATGAGTTCTGTGCCGAAGAGGTGTGAGAGCGCATGCGTGTGCCTTTCGATGAAGAATTGCCAGTTTAACCGGCGTTGTGCAGCCGTGCAGAGTCGTCGTTTAGCTTAGGGCTGACACCCTGTCAGCATCCCTGGCACCTGCGCGGTGTCAACGCCGTGGGTGAACTGACACCGTGCACACCAGACCTCATCGCAAGCTATCTCGCATTCATTACAGACGACCGTGACTGCCCCAGCGTCGGCAGTCTCGCCGCATCACGGTACTCATGATCGCCGGCGGGCAGCAGTCGCAGGACATAGGAAAACTCCGTTGGATCGGACCAAACCACGTACTGCGGCAGGGGCTTCGGTCCGCAACTGTTGGAGCCCACGCCGAGCGTGCGTGTATCCAGCGTGAACACCG
This sequence comes from Acidobacteriaceae bacterium, assembly GCA_963692885.1. Lineage (GTDB taxonomy): Bacteria > Acidobacteriota > Terriglobia > Terriglobales > Acidobacteriaceae. The sequence goes on along the minus strand of OY843586.1, from coordinate 1,398,987 downwards.
TGGACGTACTCGGCGGCAGGTCTTCCGCATGTGCCGGCTGGTCGAGATCTTCATCCCGAAGGGGCAGAGCCGACACCTGCAACAGCTTGCCCTCACTCACGGCTACCAGCGAGGGCAGACCACTGCCACCCAGCGCTGCCCAACGTACGTCTTCATGGTTGCCCGCTTCCATCGGCTTCGGGTAGGGGGTCAACTGCTCCTGCACGGTGCTGGAATACAGCCCCACGTCAGATCCGCGATCGCGGTCGGAGTAGTTTTCCATGGGTCCCCGGCCCAGGTAGGTGAAGCGGTCGTAAGCCCTGTTCAGCATCAGACGCACACCAATTCTTGCCAGTGGAATCCTGTCGCCCGTAGGCACAAAGTTGTTCTTCACCGCAATGGAGCCGTCGCCTGACACGGTGTACGCCGTCGAGTAGGTCGCCGACCAACCCTGGCGCCCCTGTTCCAGCAGCGTGGTCTCCACAAGCACGCGCGAGTCTCCCAATTGGGTTGCCTTGAGGCTCTTCACAGATGTCTGCAGCTCATTGACGCCGTACTTGTCCCACGCCTTAGAAGCCCACTCATCGTCATTGCGGTGAGGCGCACGCCACAGGTAGAGCTTCGGGCCGCCACCCTCCACCAATAACGATGTGCCGCCCCGCTCGATCTGGGAGATCGTCCCTTTGCTCTTGTCAAGCGCAACGCGAAACGAGTTACCCGTCACGGTGCTGGACCTGTCGTCCTGGGCAAGCTTCAGGGATGCAGGTGCTTCCGACTGTGCAATCTCCCTCGTTACGGCAGGTGCGGCGGGCATCAAAAACTGCTCTGTCGCGACCGCATATCCCGCCTCTGCCCAGAGCTCCGGCTTCGCTAACTCGAAGGAGAGCTGGAGGAAGTACTCACGCCCCGGCTTCCGGGACACGGTGCGGATGGGCAGTGTCACCTCAGAACTCGCACCCGGCGCCACGTCGATGGGCGGAAGTGTGCCCTCGTCGATCGTCACGCCGTCTTCGCTCAGGGTCCAGTGCGGCACGAACGCCTTAAGATTCGTAAATGCATACCTGTCCCGGATGCCAATCGTTCCGCGATCCAGAGCAATCGGAGTGAAGCTTACCCATTGATAGGCACGCTTCAGCTCAGGGTAATGAGGTTTCGGTGTGCGGTCGGAGAAAACAACACCCTTGTGGATGAAGTATTTGTCGTTAGGAAAATCACCAAATCCGCCGCCGTAGGCCATGTACTGGTGATTGGGATCGCGGCCGTTCCACAGCCCCTGGTCTTCCCACTCCCAGATGGCTCCGCCCATCAACGTTGGATACTTGTCGAATAGGTCATTGTAATCGCCCACAGATCCCATGGAGTTATTCATGGCATGCGCGTACTCGCAGAGGTAGAGCGGCTTGGTCCGCTTAGCATCCTCGCCCGCTGCCTGCAGCTCCTGTGGGCTGGTGTACATATGGCTTTCAATGTCGGTGGGCAGGTTTGCCCCACCACCAAAAGGCTCATAGTGCGTGGGTCGGGTGTTATCAATGGCCCGCACTGCCGCCAGCGCCGTCCGGAAGCTGCTGCCCCCGCCACATTCATTGCCCAGCGACCAGATGATTACCGAGGGATGGTTCTTCAGGTTCTCCACATTCGCCACATTGCGGTCAACGATGCTCGGCTCGTAGCGCGGCTACCGGTCCAGCACGTTCATGTAGCCGTGACGCTCGGCATTTGCCTCCGCCACAAGGTAGATGCCGTACTCATCTGCAAGCTCATACCAACGTGGGTCGTCCGTGTAATGCGACGTGCGCACGTGGTTCGCATTCACCTGCTTCAACAACTTCAGGTCGCGGATCATGCGATCCTCTGAGACGGTGTGCCCCGTATCAGGCCAGTTCTCATGATGGTTCGCGCCTTTCAGCTTCACCGGCACGCCATTGATCATGAAGATAGCGTTCTTGATCTCGATCTTGCGGAAGCCTGTGCGCGCCGGAAGCATCTCCGCAGGCGCGCTTCCGCCTTCGCTCAGCGACAGCTCCTTGTGGATGCCAAGAATGGCCTCGTTCTCAACCTCGGCCGGGATTGACGGGGTCTGCGCCCGCAGTGTGAGTGTCAACGCATATAACACGAGGAAGGCTGAGATGGAAATGTTCTTGTAACGCATCAGTGATGTGTTCTCCCGAGGCTGTCCGTAATTGTCGATTCTAGTGTCGTCTGGCATCCTGAGTGGCTCGTTCCCGTTCGTAAACGCTACAAACCGGCCACTGCGGGCGATTAGTCCTGCGGGGTGCAACCTGAAGGTCGGCCAGGTAAATCAAGGGTCTCGCTGCAGTTTGGGTGCACGCGCTGTCGGATCGTTGAAGCTTATTCCGGCGCAACCGGGTGAGAAGCTTTTCCAGACAGAAGACTGACTATCTTTGGGCTTCAGCAAGCTATCTAGTGGATCGGCCCAAAGTAAACGTCTTCCTCGGCCGGACCGGCGCCAAGGAACTGGATAGTCGTAGCCGGTCCCAGGTTCGCCGGCGGGTTCCATGACTGGAGTACCCACACCACTTGCTTTGTGGGTGTGAGTTCAACGGCCTGCACGGAACCCGGTTCGTTTGCCGGCGTTTTGGTCCACTCGTTGATCCAGTTGTTAATCACGGTGTTGCCGTTTGGCAGGCGCCACGCCTGCTGCAGGCTGGTGAACGGGTAGGCGGGTGTGTCGGACGGACGGAAACTCCAGGGTACCTCTCCGCGGCGCGTCACCTCGCGCACGCCTTCCCGGTCGGTGATGAGAACGTTGCCGTTTGACAGCGGTGTTACGCCCCATGGCACGGCTGCCGGAAACGACCAGAGCTCCTTCCCGTCGAAATCGTATTCCACGACCTTGTTCGAATCCATGTGCGCCACCATCAGCGTGCCTTGGTCCGTGAGGCGGGCATGACGAAACTGCCCGTGCGCGCTGTCGGGATGTCTCGCCTGCAACGTGATCTCGTGCTCGGTCGCATTCGTGACGATGTTGACGACCCGCAACACGGCCGGATTGCCATTCTGGATATAGAGGACGCGGTCCTTTCCGATTGGCATGGCCGTATGGACCTCATGGCCTGTAGGAGTGTCATAGTTCCAGACGACCTTCTTTTCCGGGGTGATCTCGGTGACGCCGAACTGGTGGGCGAAGAGGACATTGCCGTTGGAGAGCATCACCGCGTCACTGACTTCGCCCTTGCCTGCAGGGTGAAATCCTGACAGCATCGATTAATCCTCCATCTTCTTGCGTTTGGGCGAAGGTATTGTCGCGGAGCCGGAAACGGGACTGACTCGTCCATCGGCTGCCACAGCCACGACCGAATACGACATGAGCTCTCCGCGCTCAGGCGCCGGTTCTGTATAGGAGGGCGTGGTAAGTCCCATCGCCACCGTCCTGGCCTTGGGGTCGAGCGTGCTCTTTCTAAGGACGCGGTACACACGCGCGCCTGACACCGCCGTCCAGGCAAGCGTCAGCTGCTTTGCAGCAACTGTTGCTGTAACCTCAGCAGGCGCAGCAAGCGGTGCAGCACCCGCGGAGGGCAGCAGACCGTAGACACAGAACTGTCCGGTGCCTATGTTCTCTGAGCCGAAGCTTGCCAGGTACACGCGCCCATTCGCGATCGTTGGCGGAGCCATCTTGGAGTACCGGCCACAGTCGTCTCGGCCCGGCACCTGCAGTGAGTTCCACAGTTCATGGCGAATGTCGTCGGCGTCATAGGCATAGAGAACGCCCGGCCTGGACTCATGCCATGAGTCTCCCGTGGCATGGATCGCGGCCCACAGGATACCGTCCTTGTCTCCGTTCGCCGAGAGCGACAGCATGGCACCGGGATGCCCTTCGTTGGGGATGTCCCTCTTGGTCAACGGCGTTTCGGCGACGGTGTTGCCTTCCAGCTTGTACACCTTCGCCTTGTCCCGCTGGCCCCACACGTAGAGCAGGTTGCCATTCTTCGCGCTGTTCCAGTACACGAGCGAGTGCAGGTGCGAGGCGGTGGCGCGGAAGTGCTGCAACGCATGCTCATCGCCCAGGTGCCCAAGGTTGCGAGTATCCAGGGTGTAGAGCACACCTTCTTTACCGCCGCCCAGGACGAGATGTGTACCCGGAATCAGCGTGGCTCCGGAGGAATCGAGATCGGCATCCTCTTTGTCGAGCGTGAAGTGATTGGTGGGTGTAAACCAGTCCAGAAGCTTCAACTGCGGTGACAGTTTCAGAAAGCTCTCGCTGAAGTTCGATACGCCGTCCCAGCTTCCATTGCCGGTCACGACGAAGATGTTTCCTTCGGGATCGACGGCCGGTGGCTGCCCCGATTGCCAGATGCTGGCTTCCGATCCGGTAGGCGACGTGTTAAACACAGCCAACTGCGCCAGAGTCTTTGCGTCATATGCCATCAGGAAACCGTGGTACGGCTCTTTGTCGCAATGTGATGCGTAGCCCACGTACACCATGCCGTTGGCTAGCATCAGACCAGGACGCTGATTCTGCATGAGGGGATCAAAGGCAGGGGCGTTGATAACGACCGGGCTTCCCGGCACATCCGCGCCGGTGGCCAAGTCCAGTGCGTGCAGCCTCTGTATGTACCCTGTTCCTACTCCGGCCGCCGCACCTGCACGCGTGAGCGCGACCACGTAGAGGACTCCTCGCGCCTTATCAATCACGGGCGTACCGATAATGCCCATGTTGCCGTTGATGTCCAGACATCCGAAGTCGGCGCTGTGAACGTCTGCCGGTGCGCCGAAGTTCACGTGCCACAGCGGCAGGGCGGCTTCTGGGTCGTTTGCGTCAAAGGCGTACACGCTGTTGTTGACCGTCGTGACGTAGACGATGTCTCGGGTGCCGCCACCTGCCTGGATGCCGGTCGCCACCAGCGGCTGGGTGTATAGCTGGTCGTCCACGGCGCGCTTGAACAGCATGCCGAAGCCGGCCGGGCTCACACTGCGCGGCGTCAGTGCCGTTTCACGAAGATTCGCCCCCGTTTTTGCAGCATCGTTGTGCTGTGTAAGTACATCCACCTGCGCAGACGAACAGGCGCATGCCGCTGCCAGGAGGAGACAGAGACGTGCGGGCAGCGAACGGAAAGGCCGCGCCAAAGCATCGCGACGAGGTGCAGCAGGATTCATCGGTCAAAAACTCCTTTTTGGGCATCTGCACTCAAGCGTCTAATGCAGAACACCCGGTACTGTGCTCATTCGAGCAGGTAAACCCTACCGTTTCGGCAACTGTCCGAAATACAGGCTGATGTGGCCTTTGTATTCACCCCTTGCGACGGCGGACTGCCCCGTGTGACCCATGGTTTGCGGTCCGCCAAACTTATTGCCGATGGCCGGGATGGCATTTAGGAACGAAAGCCCGGTGGACGTCAATTGCTGACTGCATCGGGGCAGCAACAAATCGACAAGTCTGTCGGGAGTGATAGGCTTATAATCCTAAAGTCCCCTAATTGTGGTTGAAGGCTTTCGAAGGCACCGACCTCGTCGGATCAACTTATCGAATCGCGTGAAAGAGCGATTGCGATGAGGTGAGGTACTATATCAAAAAGACGCTTCCATCTTAGTTCGTAAAAATGTTGGATATATCGCCTTGCAATTTACTCCGCCTGCGGCCGCTGGCAAGACTGATTGGGGAGGCGCTTGTATCGTGGTTCTCGCCAAACTTGACTGAAGAAGCGAAGCTGCCGGGTCACTTGTTTCTCGAAGACTCTAGCGCTGGTCCAAGTAATAATCGGCTGTAGATAACGGGAATACTTGCTCAGGTTCGAATGCTTCTTCTCACGCTTGCTCCTTTAGTCAGAAACTCACTCATTCGCTGAGCAGTTACATTGACTTGACATCAGAGGTCTACGTCGGCTTGTGCACCCTTCGACGAGCGAGCTGTCTGTTCTTCTTTAGACTCGTTTTTGACCTTGCACTGCACCGTTTCACTAGTTCTCATAGAATTCTAACAATTAGCATCTTAAACACTGCTCGTCCAGATTAGGTTAGGAACGCTAGTGTGAACCATTCCCCAGTAGAAGTATCCAGTCAGGCCGTAGCCGCTCAGTTAGAGCGCCTCTGCGGAAGCTTAACTTTCAGGAACTCCTCACGCCTGCGCCGATTCTTGCGCTATACGATTGAGCTTACCTTGTCAGGGGAGGGCGAGACGCTCAAGGAATACGTGATCGGGACCGATGTCTACGATCGACGACCTCCCTATCATCCTAGCCAAGATTCGATCGTACGTACTGAAGCGACGCGTCTCCGAAACAAACTGAAAGAGTATTACGAGACTGAGGGAGCAGAGGATGAGGTGCTGGTCTATTATCGTAGCGGAAAGTACCAGCCGGTCTTCCGATGGAGCGAACGGCATTCAGTGACCACCAATCTGCCTGCCGTGAATACAGCGAGCATCCCTAAGGAAGAAATCCCAGGTATCACCATTGCCGTTCTGCCCTTTAAGCATCAAGAGGGCGAGCCTGAAACGGCGGCGATCGCTGCCGGTATCACGGATGATCTGATCTTTCGCATCACCTCGACTGATGGCTGTCGCGTAGTAGCCTCGCAATCCGTTGCTCTGGCACAGTTGCACGTTGCCGACGTTTCTCTCTTAAGCGACGTTCTTGACGTTGATCAGGTCATCACTGGAAGCGTTCGCAAAGATGCCTCGCATATTCGAGTTTCTGTAACGGGTGTTCATCCTTCTGGGCTTGAAACCTGGTCAGATAGGTTCGACTTCACCACGGAAAATAACGACCTTATGTTTTTGGAAGAGCAGATCGCGATGGCAATTATGGCCCGCATCGGTCCTCAGGATTCTGTCTTGCGCCATATGAAGATGAGAGTACCTTCAGTTTGTCTCTCTACATTCCCGGAGATGCTGCGCGCCGAAGCAGCGGTCGATCAAGGTACATCTATGTCGCTGCGGAATGCACTTACAAAATTTAAAAATTTAATTCTACGGCAGCCAAAATCTGCGCGTATTTACTGCGGGATGACGCAGTGCTACTACTCGTTGGCGCTGCTCGGGGAGCGGTTAACACGAGACGAGATACAGGAAGCAAAGATGGCCGCCGCGAAGGCTCTACAGCTCGATCCAGAAATGGGCGAAGCACATGCGGCCATTGGTTGCGCTTACCTGTTGGAGCACAATTGCGAGACAGCGGAAGAAGCATTTCGCTATGCATTGACCTTACGAGCAAGTCCGAACATCCGGCAGGCGTATGCCGACCTGCTGATGACGCTTGGCCGATTTGAAGAAGCTGGGATTCAGCTTCATGACTCCCATCGCGTGGATCCGTTCTCCTGTCGTCAGCGAGTTTCGACAGCACGGTTGCGCTATCTGACCTGGCATCCGAACGACCAGCCCGGTACTCTTCGAGAAGAGATTCAGTACGGCCCTATTCCTACGCAGGTACTTCTATTTGAGGCAGAACTGTTTCTTCGAATCGAAAGAGCAGCCGATGCGGTCGGTTTGATTGACACTATCCTGCGGAACCCGGATCAAGGCACGGCGATCCTTTCAGAAATAGCTGCTATTTTGGCCACGGCAGGGTCGATAGACAGGGCTCGGGAACTGACTGATCGCTTCCAGCTCCTAGACCAAGATGCTTTGGTGAGCAGGACATACCAAGCTCGACTCTGCATGGCCTTTCAGGACCAGGAAGCCTGCGGGAGCCTCCTCAAAGTCGCTGTTGCTGAGAACGAGCCGCAACTTTGCTGGATTAAGATAGATCCCAAGTATAAAAACCTTCGTGGAGACTTATCTTTGGCGGCCACTGCGTAGCTGGCATGATCACGCTTTGTTTGCGCTAACAGTTAGCTAGCTCTGCCTCACTCCTTTTCACTCACCTCGCAATGACATGATCCCTTATGCATTCATGGGGGGATCACAATCTGTGAGCGTCAGGCCGCGCAGCTTCATCATCCCGGCGTTGATCATCCTTGCGGCGGCTGCCCTGCTATTGGTCATTGGTCAACGCTGGATATTCTGGCAGTCGAACAGGGCAACAAAAAAAACCAACGATGCGTATGTGCACGCCAACATCGTGCCTTTAAGCACACGCATCTCTGACACATTGCGCGAATTGAACGTGAATGATTATCAGACTGTTCGTGCCGGCCAGTTGCTCGCGCAACTCGACGATACGGATTACCAGTCCGAACTTCAGCAGGCTGAGTCGAGTCTAGATGCGGCACGGGCCGCTCTCAACGACAATCAGGTGCAAAAGCAAGTGCAGAAGGCTTCGATTGTGTCGGCGCAGCAGCAAGTTGAGGAGGCTGTAAAGGCAGAGGCCTCGGCTGCGGCCAATGTAGCAACGGCTCAGGCCGAGACGGACCAAGCAGACGAAGAACGTCATCGTCAGGAAGCTCTCTATACGGAGAATGCAACGACTCGCCAGAAGCTGGAGAAAGCAGTTGCGGGTAGCCGCGAGGCCCACGCAAAGTTGGATGGCGCGGAAAGTGACCGGATGAAAGCGGCCGCCGCCATTCAGCAAGCTCGTGCGACGGTCTTGGAGGGTGAACGTTCCCTGGAGCTGCTGAACAGCAAGGACGAAGACTACAGAGCAGAAGTGCGAGAAAGGGAGGCTGCAGTCGCAACCGCGCAGGTGCAGTTGAACTATACGAGGATCTACGCCCCTGCGGACGGGCGCGTTGGCCAGCGCAAGGTATTCCCCGGACAGCTGGTCTCTCCGGGAGTTGAAGTCATCTCTCTTGTGGAAGGCGATACCTGGATAGAAGCAAATTACCAGGAGACACAATTGGCGGGCATGCGGGTTGGCGATGCGGCAGACATTCACATCGATGCGATGCCCTCCTCCTCCTTTCGCGGCCATGTGCTGCAGATCTCCCCCACCAGCGGGGCGGCCGGTTCATTACTCCCTCCGGACAACGCGTCAGGGAATTTCACGAAGGTGGTGCAGCGGCTTCCGGTTAAAGTGTCGATCGATTCCGGCAGCATCTCGGTAAGCGAACTGCAGCCCGGATTATCGGCAGAGGTGTACGTTCACGCCTCCGGTGCGAGACGTTGAGCTCCGGGCAAGCAGGGACCACTCCGTCGACGCGCAAGCCCACGGCCAATGATCCGAATCGCCGTGTGGCAGATGGCCACGGCCAAGCGGAAGGACCGCAGCCACAACAGGAGCAGTCCAGCGAAGGCGAGAACCAGTCCCAGGAGAAAGAACGAACACCATGGGCCGGCATCGCCGCTGTGATGATTGGACTCAGCACGTCCGTGTTTCTGGGACAGTTGATAGGCATTGGCTTGTCGGATATTGAAGGTGCGCAGCATTTGAGCAAGGATCAGGGCGCTTGGCTCACAGCGGTCTATAACGCCGGACAGATGTTCATTGGACCCATGACAGTCTACATGGGTGGACTTCTCGGTCCTCGCAAAGTGCTGCTGGTGGCAGCGCCAACGGTTGCGGTCTCCACCTTCTTGCTCGGGCTGACAACGTCCTATCCGATCATGCTGACGCTCTTGGCAGTGGCGGGCCTGGGCTGTGGAAGTTTTTATCCACTCACTCTCAGCTTTGTTGCAAGAGGTCTGCCGAGGCCGTTCCTGCTCTTCGGCATCGCCGCCTATGGCTTCGACGTGGTGAGTTCTCTCCATGTCGCCACCCTGCTCGAGGGCCTCTACATGCAGTATTTTTCCTGGCACTGGATCTACTGGCAGCCGACTCTCATGGCGTCAGCGATGTGGCCTCTGGTGCACTTCGGGATCTCTTCAGATCCCACATCCAGCGTCGATACCAAAAGGCTTCGCCCTTCATGGCAGAGCTTTGTTTATGCGAGCCTTGGACTTGTCTGTTTGTTCCTCCTCCTGACTCAAGGAGTACGGTTGGATTGGGGGAACTCGGGCGGCATTGTTGCGTTGGGGGCCGCCGGCGCCTTCTTGCTCCTGGTGTCTCTCGTCGGTCACCTCTTCGAACCGAACCCGTTGGTGGATCTGCGTTTTATATTCCGGCGCAACATCCTGTTGCTCAGCATCTGCCTGTGCATCCTCAGGTTCAGCCTGTTGTCTTCGGCACAGCTGGTACCCACATTTCTTTCTACCGTGCAACATCTTATCCCTTTGCAGACCGGCTCGGTGTTGGCTTGGGTAGCCTTGCCGTCGCTCCTCTTTGGGATGCTGGCAGCCGCGGCCATGAGGTATGTGGACCCACGCCTCTTGCTGGCTTTCGGCTTTCTGCTTACCGGTTCAGCGTGCCTTTGGGATAACAACCTCACTTCGCTATGGTCACGGCAGGACTTCTTACCAACAGAGCTTCTCATCGGAGTGGGTGCGGCCATTTCGGTCGTCAGCCTGGTGGGCTGCATCATGTTGGAAATTGTGGATACAGGTGCGATCAAGAGACCCATTGATACGCTGACCTTCGTGGCGTGGTTCCATACTGTTCGGCTCTTCGGCGGTGAGATCGTCTCGACGTTATTAGGATATTTCCTCTTCGTCCGTTTTCACTTCCACTTCAGCATGCTGGCCGACTTCATCAATGCGGGTCGGCCGGTAGCCACAACACAGTTGTTGGGCCTGAGTGCAGCTGTTGGTCCTCAAAGCCCGAACGCAGGAACATCGCTGGCGCGCTCCGGGGCGCTGATGGCGGAGCGCCTCGTGACTCAATCCGCGACTCTTACGATTGCCGACGCCTACATTACTGAGGCTTTGGTTATCGCTTTTGCCCTGCTGGTGATCGCTTCAATCAGCCGCCAGCCGCTTCAATTCAAGGACTTGTTGAAGGTGAAGGATTAGAAATGCTTGAAGTCTCGATATATCACGTGATATTCCGACCGAGGAATTCGGCCTGGAGGTCTCTGCGTTCTCTCTACCTAGCGCTCTATTGTGTTGGCATATCGTGGCTTCCACTGCTGTCTCCCTCCGCTACTGCACAATCTCCATTCGCTGATCAACGACAGGTTTCTGCAGCCCAGACGACGGCAGAGCGCCAGCTTACGTTAGATCAAGCAATCGATCTCGCATTGCAGCACAATCGCGAACTCGGCATAGCCAAGCTCGACGTGCAATACTTCGAAGCAATGAAGGCGAAGGCTCGCGCACAGTACATGCCCAAGCTGACCAATAAATCTGAGGCAACGTACCTCACCGAACGCGAAGGTGTGGTGCTGCCACCCGGGTCCCTTGGAGTTCTCCCTGCGACTGGGCCCATTCCGCCGCAGACATTGCGCATCGATCAGGGCGGAAACCTCACTTATGCCAGTCGCACCTATCTCGATCAGCCGACCCTGCAGCTCTTCGCAATTCACGCCGGCAATCACGCTGCCAAGATGGATGTCGACATAGCACGGCTGGGCGTCGACGGCAAAAGCGAAAACATAGCCATCCAGGTCCGCCAACTTTACTATGAGGTTTTAGAAGAAGAGTCCCAGCTTCAAGCGGCCGAGGAGGAAGTCGCCACATTTCAGAAAGGCGACAAGGAAGCGGCCGATGAGGTTCGCGACGGAGCCGCATTGTCGGTCAAGGAGTTGGAAGCACGCGCCAACCTGCTCCAAGCTGAAAGCCAAGCGTTCAAAGCTCGCATAACTGCAAGGGACAAGCGACTGGAATTGAACAACGCCATCGGGGTTCCGCTTGACGCTCGTTTTCGACTGGTTGATGCCGATATGGCCAGCTCCGACTCCAGTGCGCTACCGACTCGTGATGAAGCTATACGCCTAGCGCTTGCACGACAGCCGCAGTTGCTTATTGCAGAGCGTAAGGTCGAAAAAGCCAAGTCCGACTTGCGAGAAGCCGAGGACGCCTTCATACCCGAAGTAACTCTAAGTGCCCACCACAGTTATCAGGTAGGGATCGCGCTCCTGGTGCGCAACTATGGGATATTCCAGGGTGAACTTAGTTATGATCTCTTTGAAGGCGGAGCCAGACGAGCGCAAGTGCGCAGCAAGAAATCACTCCTTGGCGAAGCGGAGTTGAATCTGACCAACCTTCGCGCGTCGACCACGATTTCCGTTGCAGCTGCCTATGACAATGTTGAAAGCGCTGAGCTCGAACTTAGAGCCAAGCAGCAGGTTGTTGTAGCGCGCGGTGAAGCGGCGAGAGTGGCCGACTCACGCTATACACACGGCGAAATTCTTGCCTCTGAGCAGGAGACGACACACGCTCAGCTTGCAGACGCGAAGGCGTCCGAGCGCGAGTCAGCGTTGAACCTTTCGCTGGCCCGCAGTGAAGTAAGACAACTTCTAGGCGAAATCGCACGTTAGGTGTGTGAGCGAGATGCTTCATGCACGCACGAGCAAGTCATCGAACTGATGATCGGAATTCGTTCGCCCTGTCTCGGGTCATCGTCCTGGAAGGTAGGGCTCCGTTATGAAGGCTACTCACCAGGGCTCGCTGATCGAAGGGGAAGAAGAGCTGTATTGCTTATGCGGTTCTGTGTTCGACCGCTTCAAAGGAATATCACGATGATAGATCTAAAGACGATCCGGGTCATAACACTGGCAGAATTAGTTATCCAGGGAGATCTGGTTGCAGTTCTTCGTTCATTAGAGGTGCAGGTGCACCTGGTGGAGAAGCTGACTGACTTACCTCGAGTACCTCCCGCGGAAGGGATAAGAGACATCATCTTGCTTCCAGGTGAATGTCCGGATGGCGAGGCATGGATCATAAATGGTGTCTTAAGCCAATACACACAGCGTCCTGCATTTCTTGTGTATGGGAGAAAAGTTGATTTCGCTCGATGGTCGGGTGTACTTGATTCCGGCGGCACGGATATCATTACTCCGCCATTTGAAAGCGAAAAGATAAAAACAGCACTTGGACTTGCCGCAGAAAAGATTATCCCAAAAGAATAGTACTTGATCCTCTGCTTACTTTTTGGCTGAAAACGGGAACCGCTTTCGAGAGTGGCCGCATGCTCCGACGCCGGTGAGCGAAAGAGGTGAAGTGTGCTCTTCCGTCTAGCATGATTGGCATTCAACATCTCCATTAAAAAGATCCACACCATGTAATAACGAATAGAGGAGCAACTCGATGTTAGAAGCAATGAGTAGTGAGACTGCAACTATCCCGGATCATGAGCTTGTTCAGGCCGCGCAAGCGGGCGATGAACGGGCGTTTGCAGAATTGTGTGCCCGCAATTCGCCGCGCCTGTTCAGAAGGCTTTATCAAATCACTCAAAACCGCGAGGATGCAGAAGACGCCCTTCAGAATTCTACGCTCAGCGCATTCATGCATCTGAAGGCCTTCGATGGCCGATCCAGCTTTTCGACTTGGTTTCACAGCATCGGAGTTAACTGTGCTCTGATGATCCTTAGAAGGAAACGTACACGGCCTGAAGTGTCCTTACATCCTGACGAGAGCAGCGGCCTGCATTGGACGGCATGGGATTTTCCGACTCACGAGAAGAATCCGGAAGAGCAGTACGCCAATAAGCAGACTGCCTTGCAACTTCGAAGCGCTATAAGCCGGTTACCGGAATCCTACCGTGGAGTAATGAAGATGAGAGGAACGTTCGACAGTTCCATAGAAGAGATATCGCAGGCAGCCGGTATTTCAAAGGCGGCGACCAAGGCTAGGCTTTCCAGGGCGAGAGGTATATTGCAGTCTAGTCTCAGGCGAGAGCGTGGAAAGTATGGATACATATAGCGATGCTATCAAGGTCGAGAACGCCTCTTTAAGGAACGCTCGGAATGCATTACGGCCCTAGGTGATAAAGTCACGGAACGGGTCGACATGTAGCGTCGGTGGCAGCCTTGAACTCCCGCATAGAGAGATCCTGGTCTACATATCTCTTGTGACGGAAATTTACAGATGGACTCTGCCGCTCAATTACAGGCGTTGAGGTATCGCATAGGTTGGTCTCACGCGCTCCCCCAGCAGAGATGTCGTAAGTGACGGCTGCTCCGAAGGTACCGAAGTTGCGGAATAAGGGAACTTCGCTTCGGTTGTTCATGAGCACCTTCTGGCTGATCAAGAACATACGCGACTGCGCGCGCCACGGCCTCGGGAGACATGGCGAACGTGTCTCCAGCCTTCTGCAATTGCGCTTTCAGTTCAGGGTTCTTCACATGCTCGCTAAACGCAGTGTCCGTGAAGCCCGGCAAGATCGTACTCACACGAATGTGACCGGCAAGTTCTTGTCTCAGTCCGTCCGAGATGGCCAGCACAGCCGCCTTGGTCGCAGAGTAGACCACTTGATTGGGTACCGTCTTGCGGGCGGCAGTAGACGCTGTATGGATGAAGTGACCCGAGTTTTGTTGACGGAAGACAGGCAGGGCAGCGGCGATGCCGAATAAAACTCCCTTGATGTTGACGTCGACCATCGTTTCCCAATCATCCACTGCGAGATCGTCGAACGGCCCAATTGGCATGGCGCCAGCATTGCTGAAGAGAACATCAAGCCGACCGAAACTCTGTTGAGCCAGAGAAACGAGGCTCTGAAGGTCCTCCTGCCTGCTTACATCCGTCACTTGGTAGACGGCTTGGCCTCCGGCCGCGCAGATCTCTTCTGTCAGCCTAGCAAGGCCTTCCTCGCGCCTTGCGCCGAGCACAACTTTTGCGCCTTGTCTGGCCAAGTTGAGAGCGGTGGCTCGTCCTATACCGCTGCTTGCACCCGTGATGGCGTCAACTTCTCCGCTGATGATCTTTATCTCCTGAATAAAGATTGCTGGCGTTTACGGGTAAGCGCGCTCGGGAAAGTCTGGCGCGGATTAGATCCTTGTAGCGATATTCGAGAAAACTAAGGCGAAAGATGCTGCTTGTGACACTCGACCGAGCGGCCCGGTTCCGGCGACCATGCCTTGCAGCTTTCCAGGCTGGTACAGTTCAAAGTAGTCGCAGTAGATGTAGAAGAACATCACGGAACACCAAAGGGCGAAGAGCTTGAAGCTCACGTGAATCTTACGAATTTACAGTGTCGTTGCGCGGGCAAGTACCGGGACCCCACAAGATTTGAATCGCCAATCCGAAGCTTTCCAAAACGATCGTACCGACCGGTGCCTACTACCAGGAGGAATGTCGCCCACAAGTCACACGCGCTGGCATTGCTCTTTTTCGATCTTCATAATCGCCTCTCACTGATGGGGCTGATGTTTTTCTGCTTCGGGGCAGGCATCCACAGCTCGTTATTGTTCAAGTCAAGGTACATCCCAAGAATCATCTCGGCACTTTATCTCTTTGCCTGCATGGATATGCTTCTCTGCTGCTTTTTCTTTATCCTCTTCCCTGGCACTAAAGATGTGCTTGACCCGGCGTTCATCGTACCGGATGCTCTTGCTGAACTCTCGGCTGCGCTTTGGCTGGCGTTGAAGGGGGCGGCCCTGCCGATTTCAAGTGAACAGCGAGCCTCCCCTGTGTGATCCGGCGGATAGCGACTGTAAGTCGTTATATCGTCAATAATCAGTCTCATTTCGTTGGCGACTGATGAAAGGCACCCCTTGCTTAGCCCGTTGCCATTTGAGGGGTGCCATAGATGGAGAGCCACCCGCCGTCATCGTGAGACAAAAGTACGCTGATAGCTTCTTCAACATGCTTTGTGTCTAGCACTCTGACAAAGATCGGCATCACGCCAAAGAAGTATTCTTCCTGGCTGTTGTCCATGCACGAGTAAATGTTGTTTGGCGTTGCGACCAGCATGCGAAGGTGAATGTCGATGTTGTCATTCGCTGGATCGGCACCTTCGAGCGGACTGACGTAGTAAATCTGGAAGGATTGGGCGTTCATGCTTGAAGCATCCGAACGGATCAGCCATGAAAACGGCATCACGGGAAACTTGCCCGCGCTGACGATCACCCACGCTGACCCCGCTTGTCTGATTGTTCGTCAGCGTCGCGGTTGCTGCCGGCTTAGACTGTGTTTCGCAGCCCAGAAGAAGCAATCTTGGAGCAGCGCCGGCGAACTCAAGGAATCGGTCTGCTCGCTTCATAGTGTCAGCCATCTTCACACACTCTGCCTCGGTTCGTTATGAAAAGGACTCTGAGCTACCCAGATCCTCATCCGTCCCGCGTGACCTTCCCCAACGGGGATTGGCCAGATGGATTAGCAATCGTCACAATGACGAGGACAATGGCGGAACCGTGATGCCATTCTGAGGGAAGATAATCCTTTGCGCAAACCTTTAAGCGCTTTGGTGTACCTGAAGGTCCACGCCCTCGTGGTCCATAACTCTTGGCGCTGAAACGGCTGTAGGGTCAGCTGTAAGGCCGTCTTTCCTTGTATATTGATTGTGTAACGGCCATTGAGCCACCAACTACCTTCCTGAAGCATCCAGGATGGAAGACTGTCATTATTAAGTTTGCTTTGCTGAAGGGAGGCAGGCATGCGGCCCGTTCAAACCCTCTACTACGATCAAGGCGAGATGCATTGTCCTATCCACGGAAAGAAGTTTATCAAGTTCATGGCGGACGATGGCGCCCAGCCAAAGCTCTACTGGTGTTGTGCGGCCATTCTTCCCGACGGCTCTCGCTGCATGCATTCTGCAGAGTGGAGTACGATCGCCGAAATCGAAGACCCGGAACTACAAGCTCTCGCGATTCAACACATGCGCGGGTAGTATTGGCGTTCAAGAAAAGATTCCTACTATCGCAGACCTTCTCGTTCGTGAGAATGACCTTCTGAGAAGCGTCAGCAGTCGGGAAGATGTGCTTGCGAGCGCTACATATTGCGAAAGGGCTCGCGTTTCGGTCTCAGATCGAGCAGCTCTTCGATGACGTATCCCGCGGTAGTCCCGTCAGAGAACGAAACCAGGATGCCATCATCCCCATCTTGTACGACGCCGATGATCTTAATTGGCTGAGTGTTGCCTTCAATAGGTCGCCACATCTGCACGCTCCGCTAGCTGTTTAGAGTTGGGCTTGAACTTATTTGCTCTGTTGCCGAGTGAACGGCGGTCAATAACTTAAAAGCTATCCTGCTAACAATGAAGTCAACTTCTACTTGCCTTGCAAAAGAGCCAGGCAAAGTCTCAACTTGGAGTTTTGATCATGAGCGATTACCTTTCACTCGCAGCGACTTTGACTCTTGTCATCATAGCTTTCAGCATCTCGAGGCTTGTAAGCATAATTCGGTCTTTTCACGCCGACTTTCGCCGAGTCAACGATCTTGACGTGAAGCAAACTATCGATAGTCGATCTCTTCCAAGAGATTGAGCAGCGCTTTGCCGGTCGCTCAAGACTATGCCGCTTCTGCCACGTGGCTCACGATGATCGTGACAGCCGGACGATCAAAAATCGACTCACTCAGATCGTTTTCGATGCTGTCTAGCAGATCGATGTATTCATCGATAGCGGCCTCGAAGTTTGCTATCAGTCCTTCACTGGATAAAGCTTCGTAAAGAATTGCATGCGGCACATCCATCACCATGCCGAAGTGGCGGATGCTTCTGCGATCGAAACAGGCAGAACCTTTGAAACCACGATAGTCAAGCAGGCCATCCATATACGACGTCTTCCTACTCAGGATATTGTTGGGTGATGTTTAAGGTATAACGGCTGGGGTTTGCCACTGGACTCGCGTGGAATATTGTTTTTCGCGAGAAACCTTAACGTGCACCGATCACTGGGCAGAATCAAAAAGTTATTTTTTTGAGCTTCGGATTGAGCAGGCAAAGTCGCTGGACGTGACGTAAACTCCACGCGTATGAAAGCCCTTCACTCTGTGACGCAAGCCGACCGCGAAAGATTCTTGTCCGTTATTGCAGATAAATTGACCAAGATAGAATCAAGCAACGGTTCTCCCTGGTCCGAGGGTCCGAATGCAACCGAATTTCGGCAACTTTGTCTCCAGCTTCTGACCGCCGGCCAGATCGGTCATCCTGGCTTTACAGCAAAGAGATTTGGCTCTTCAAATAAGATAGCGGCGGTGTCGGACAAATGGGTGGACCCTGAAAGCGATGCTATCGGCTGCGTGATCCAGGCAATTTCGGAGCAAATCATAGAAAATCTAGGGCGGACACTCGATATCGCACTGCCCGACTCGGCCACTCAGCGGGTTCAGTGATCCAACCTGCGCGTAGCAAAGCATAGTGTCCAGCGAAGCATGCGCTTTGAGGCGGCCTGTCCGCCCAATCCGCGCGGTCTCATGCAACACGTATTTGGCGGATTTGATTCCAAAGCTTAGCTCAGGCTGATTGAAGCAAAGATCAATTTCGTGAACGCGTCTTGGTCGCCCAAGGCTAAGCAAGCCTTATTGAATAGGTTCCGCCGTGTTTCTGCCGTCATTTGGGTCACAGGGTTCCGCGCTCCACGCCGGCCCAGTGACGTGAACCCACTTGGTTATGAGTTCGTGGCTATGCTCACCCACTGCAAGCACCTCAGTGATTAACTTAATCTGCTGCATGCAGTGTCTGCAGCTTGCACAGGAATGATTGGCTCTCATGCTTGCAGTGTCACTTGACCAACGCCGGCCCGTATATAGTCATATCTGGATAGCCGACCTTTATTGATGTGGCTACTGAAGGCATGAAAATGAATTCGGAGTGCGGATCAATCGACGTGCGAGAGAGCATGGCATGCAGCGTGGCACGACATGACGAGTCCGCTCTTTCAGGCTGGCTTGCGTCTCGATGATGAACGCGTCCTTGGTTAGGTCGAGCGTCACCACGCGACCGACAAAAGCGTCCAGCGCAATCGACCCGCCCAATGGCGGCGCATCCTTCGGCAGCAATTTCGAGAAATCCCAGATTCCTGCTAGAGGTACATTCACAGCCGTACCATCCAACGACAGATGCACGTCATTGCAACGCGGTGTGTCCGGCCTGTCTCCACGCATGCGAAAGCCAGTCAACTGGCCCCATGATTTGCAACCGAGCGCCTTGGCAATCTCTGGGGTGAGCGTGGTCAGACCACCGCCCGTATCCAGAAGAAAGGTTGATTGTTGGCCGCCGATCGATACCTGCAACGAGGGAAGCACTCCGAGGTATGCCGCAATAGGAATGATCACTGGTGCCTTATGTTCATCCGCAGCATGAATAACGCCGACGCCAAATGTAGTAGCACAGTACAGGAATAGGCATATGCAGCTTATCGTTTCACCAAATTGCATAGTCTAGAGATCTACCATAATCCGTGACCATTCTCGCCCCTCGGGGGAGCGGAGGACGCACAAAGTGAGGAAAGGCGAAGTTGATAATGGAGCCGCCCCGTAAGATCTAAACATAGGGCCACAAGCTTTCAGAAGCCTCGGGAAATGGACACTCTAGGTCCGACAGGAGGGAACTTGTATTCGCTGAAACGGTCACTTTGGAAGTTTACGCTGCTCCTCGCTATTTGGGTTATGAACCAAAGAGTGAATTAAGGATCTTTGTTGTCGAATGAGATACATGTCTTTTCGCAGGATGCAGTGGCTGTTCCCTTTCGCAGTCGCTATCCATAACAGCGAAGAAGCTTGTTCATGCCTTCACGGGTTTCTCATCACGCGGGCCAAATTCCACTGCACCCGTCGGCAGAGGCTATAAGAGGCGGATTGGTTCTCCTCACTTTGGGTGCGTTTGCGATCACGACGTTGAGCGCAAGACGCGGCAGGCGGAGCATTTGGGCCTTTTGCTCTTTGGCTATATAGCCGCGATGTTAATCAATGTTTTTGTTCCCCACATTCCGGCAACACTGATTTTCAGATCGTACACTCCAGGAGTGGTTACAGCAGTGTTGATCAATCTCCCCGTTATGAGCATCCTCCTGCTTCTAACAGTACGCGACCAATGGGTCTCGGGAGGCAAGGCCGCTGTTTCCGCTCTCCTCGTGCCGCTCGCGATAGGTGCGTCCATCTTTGTTTGTTCACGCTAGCGTGAAGGCTCCATCAAGATTTCTGTGTGCCTTTTCCACCCATGATAATGGTGTTTACCATGCGTTCAGAGACGAATGCTCAGACACACTAATCGAGCTGCCTTGGCGAAGATTAAGACCGCGGTTTTTTAGGGTAGAGGATGACACTGACGTTTCGCTCATCCGCGCCCGCCATCTTAAGAGCCACACTGCAATCGCTGTTTGGCACGCGTTTAGTTTCGTAGCCTTTTACCGCTGGCGAGATGCAGAAGTCACCATTTGGGACATTGTTAATCTCGAACGATCCGTCCCCATTCAGGGTTACCGTTTGTGAGTCCCAAACATGTTCAGACACCAATATGAGCCGCATTCCATCCGGCATTGGATGGCCATCACTCAAGGCCACTCTGCCTGTAATCACGTGTGTGGATTCGCTCAACAGGCGGACCTTGTCCAGATACTCTCCTTCTCGAGTCGTATGCACTTCAAGAGGTGGTGTCCCTTCACCTTTAGGCATTGAGCTCATTTTTCCGTAGAGAAGCCAGGTGACCGGTTCAGGCACGTTGTTGATTAAGAAAGAGCCGTCCGGTGCTGTTCCAACTCGCTGCTCTGAGTAAGGGGCCCCTACGATTGTGAGCCCACCTCCGAATCCACCCCGCACCTTGGCAATAAGGCCGACCTCTGCATTGCCGATGGGTTTGCCGTTAGCGAGGAGGGTGCCATGGATCGTAGCCCCTTCAGAGACAACCAAGTGAACCCGGTCGGCTCCTGTAGTGAGTTTTGCAAATTTGGGAGCGTAACCTCGACCCTCTACCTCCACAAGTATTGCCGGGCTTTTACCCTTATATGAAAGTTCGAAGTTTCCCTTCGCGTTTGTGACAGCTAATGGATCTAGGCCATCTACTGTTCCATACGTACTGGATTGCCCGAGAATCAGCCCGAGAGGTTCAATGATGGCATCGTGAATGGGATCACCCGCGGAGTCTGTGACATGCCCGCGTACGATGCTGGAGTTCGTCGATGGCGCACCATGAGGTGTAAGCACGATGCTCACGGCCGAACTCTTGGCGGGATCAAGCTTCTCGGAGAGGGTTGGAACATAACCCTCGTGTACTGCCAGTAGGGTGAACCAGAGATCGGGTGCGAGACCCTGAACTGAAAACCCTCCGTTCTGGTTTGTGGTCACCCGCTTGCCGCAGTCACGGTAGCAGCTGGGACAAAAGATGCTGTAGCCCACCTTCACACCTGCGTGGTACACCGCAACCGTCGCATGGGAGAGGGGTTTGCCGTCAGAGTCCACAATCTTTCCGGATAATACCGACCTTGAATCGGCAGCAAAGCATACAGATGTGGTGCACAACAAAGCTATGATCAGCCACTTCATGGTCTTATTCTCCTCAGGAGATCGTTCGATGAGATCCAGTAGACGAAATTGTGATCCGCGTCAAACGACTCATGGAAGTTTAGTTCGGAAAGCCAGCTTCTGTAGATAATCCCTTGTCTCAGAAGGGGTCGTTTTCTGCATCGTCGTAGTCGAAAGTCGCTGAGCGCTGAGCTAAATAGCCGCGACTAGAAAGCAATCCTCTCCACTTCATCGAGCGCGACCGCCTCGCTGCGCCGGTCATAGAGACCTGTTGTCCGCGCATTTTCGTGGCCGGCCATGGCCTGCGCGATCTCGAGCTTGCCACCATTCTTGAGGTACGTGGTGATACCTGTCGCCCGAAAGCTATCTATGGACGCTGATCTTTGTTCGGAGCCCGGCGGCCTTGCTGCTTCGCTGAATCATGGCATGCACGTTGGGTTGCGGGAGAGCCTGGCGCGTCTCCTATAGCTTGCCGTGCCGCAGAGCAGGAAAGAGTGGGGTTTCCGATTTGCCGGTTAGTCCGGCAGCCGTGATCCATTCTTCGAGGTACTAATCCAAGTTGTGATGACAGGGCAACTCTGTAACCTTGCCGCCCTTCTCATGCAGCCGTATACACCCCGTCGATTCTGCACGTAGAAATCTTCGACCTTCATCCCTGTTGCCGCACTGACGCGGGCGAAGGTGTAGCCCATCAGGGCGATCAGAGCACGATCGCGCAGCCCGAGCAGCGAGCCGGTATCGATCGAGGGCCAGCAGGTCATGCATTTCGTCGGCATCGAGGACTGAGGTCTTCCCTTTCTTGACGCTATGCTTTGGTCCACGGACAGGATGTGCCGGGTTGGAAGCGACGACCTGGCCGGTGACCAGCCAATCGAAGAGTATGCGGATGGCGGCCAGGTGCTGCTTGACAGTCGGTTTCGAGCGGACGCGGCCGAGCTGCTCGATATAACCGGCGACGTGCATCGGTGTTACGGCCGCCAGATCATTTAGTCCTTTGTCTGCACAGCACGCGGCGAAAGTTTCGACGGCTTTGAAGTAGGCGCGCCGTGAATGCGGGTTGCGAATATTGACAGTGAAGAACTCTCAAAACCGGCGACCGCCGTCGGGCACAGCGAGGAAAAGCGCCGGCAGACGGTTCGAGGGAGCAGTGACCTGCAAGGATGTGGGAAGCACGATCTCGTTGATCATTCCGCTCTCCGGCCGTCCTCTTCCCTGCCAAGGACCAATGGTTCCAGAGAATTGTCGATGAGGACCTTCCAGTCGCCATCTGCTTGTTTTCGGAACACTGTCGTAGCGACAAAGGACCGTGCCGTGCCTTGGCCCTGCATGCTAAGAGTCCAGCGTGAAAGGAAGAGAGCAACCCCATCTGCCTCCAGGACGCTGGTTTTGAGCTGCTTTGCAGAAGCCCCCGACCGCATGGCGGCCGAAAAGAATTCCCGCAATTCATCCGCGCCGCGCGCCACCTTGCCAGGTTCGGTGACAACCACGGCAGCATTCTCGTAAAACGTCAGCACCGCCTCGAGGTCGCCGGTATTGAAGGCCTGGTCGAGCAGTTCTACCGCTTGTTCCGGACTAGCAACCAGCATAGGCATCTCGCAAGATCTTATGTATCATAACGTCCTGATAAAGAATGAGCGACTGCGTCAGGCTGTTCTTTAACAGTATCTACTGGCATCTATTTGGAAGTTTTGGGATTGCTCCAATTCACTGCGCTGCCTAATAGCGATCGTGGCTCGTTTCTCCGCTGTGAAAGTAACCGCCTGAGTCTGCCGCTGTTACTCTCCAAGGTCGGAGACTTCGTATTAGGGACGATTCCGTTGATCTGTTTGGATACGCTCGCTCAGTAGCGTACAGGGCGTTGCCCTTGCCTTCCGCCGAGGTGCTTGCGTCCTCCGGAGCATGCAGCACATTGTGTGGAGGAGTCACGCCGGATGCGAATTGCGCAGGCTCGTGTCGCTCTTTTACAATACGGCTCGGCTTCGTCGCTTTATCGTGACTGTTGAGAGGCATACCATGCACATAATCATAAGAGCGCTAGCATCAACTCTCATTATTCTCACAACGGCTGGGATGGCCAATAGAGGAGCTGATCATATGGAAGCAAAAGGATCGTTTGAGGTGACAGTCAAGCCAGCACAGACCACCGTATTTGAGAAGGCCATGGGCACATCTCGCTACGAGCTCTCTAAAGAATGGAAAGGAGATCTTGTCGGAACGTCACAAGGTGAGATGCTGAGCAGTTTCACTGAAAGTAGTGGCGCGATGGCCTACGTCGCGATGGAGCAGGTGACAGGCACGCTTGGAGGAAGACACGGGAGCTTTTACTTCGCACACAGGGCAACAATGACAAAGGGAGACGCGGCTTCAGGCGAGATGCACATTGTCGTAGTAAAGGGTTCTGGAACCCAAGGACTGGTCGGATTGTCTGGTGAGCTCACCATCATCGTTGACTCAACGGGCAAGCACTCTTACGTGTTTACCTACGACCTACCTTCAAAGTAAAGTTTTGTCACGTTGCCATCGCGTCCGCCTGGAACGCCTCTTCGCTGAACTCGTAGGCGTTCAGCAACAGCCGGAATCTTCGGGCCAACCCACGTAGATCAGTGTGCGAGCGCGTTTTCGTCATCTTGCACTCCGCTGCAGATCTCTTTCACGCTCCCGACGGCAACCTCTACTTGCAATCTCTCGCGCAGACTCGATCCCTGGCAGTATCGGCTGAGGGAGTCACCTCCCCTTTCTCTTTGCTGCCGCCGCGGCTGCTGCTTCTCGAGTTAATCCTCCACATAACCAAGCTGCGGTTTGCGCGCCAGCTCATCTCAAGCCGCCCGGCAAGGTGTTTCGCTGCACTCTCCTGCAGAGCAGTCCGTCGTTCCGCATACATCTGCCAAATACGCCGCAAATGGCGGCCGAAATGTTCCTCAGTGATAAGGTCAGAATAGCCGTTTCTTATGTCGAAGCCAGATCGTTACCTCTCCCTTCGAATCAAATAACTTCAGATATTTCACTCACCCGGCCTGGTTGAGAATTTCGCTCTCGGCATCGAGCAATGCCTTTCATCAAATCCATGATGGCGGCCATGTTTTTCCCATATTGCGTACGCGCGTAGTGCAATCTCTTCGTGTGTAGGCGCTGACACAGTTGTTTTCGCGGACGGTTTCTCTTTTACACTCTTCTTCTTCGCGACAGCCTTGGTGGCTGCCTTCTTCTCTGGCACGATTCCTCCGTTCATCTGTCGGGTTGCCGCTTCATAGCGTTTGAAGCAGTAAGCTGACGGCAGTCATCCTGCGGCCGTCAGGCCCCCCACAACAACAGTATGGCGAAAAGAACATGTTCCGTTAGGTCCAACGTGCGTGCGGCGATTCCCGAGTCGAAACACCAAAACAGGATAGCAATGACAGAACATTCGGCCATAAAAGCTGCGCTCCAGTGCTTTAAGTGCAAAGACAAGCAGGTCACAACGTGCGCTTGGAAATAAGCAACGAAGACAAAGCTCCCTGAGGGACTCCGTCCCTGGCGCGTGACAAGAGGCACCCCAATCTTCCGCGCTTCACCACCCCAGCGGGCAACAACACCCGCTGAGGCTTCAGTTTCGCTTGTGCAGACCTCCGCTCCGCTCCGCCCTTTCCGTTCCAGCTCGCGCTTCCTCTTCAAGGATGGGGAACCCCTCCTCTTGCACTTGCCGCCCCTGCTGGCGTGGGCCAGGGCCAAGGCGTGTTTGAAAGCAAACACAGCACAGCCACTCAAAAGCGGAGGAAACACCCCATGACTACCAACGAGACCAGCCATTCCACCAACAACATCAGCGACAACACCGTCCAGACCATACCTTCTGCCCCGAAGGCCCAAACAGCGAAAGAAGTGATCGCAGCCAATGTAAAGCTGCTCATCGAGCAACTGGAAGCAGGCCACAGCGAAGGACTCACCGCCTACCTCACAGCCATGGGACGCTTTTACAATTACAGCTTCGGGAACATTCTCGAGATCGCACGGCAAAAGCCGGACGCGACACGCGTAGCGGGGATGTACGCGTGGAACCAGCTAGGCCGCAAAGTTATCAAGGGCCAGAAAGCCATCCGCATTCTGGCGCCGATGATCGGCACACGGAAGAAGAGAGACACTGAAGCGACCAAGGACAATAAAGGAGACAAGAAGCCCGTCCTTGTTGGTTTCCGCACAGCTTTTGTGTTCGACGTCAGCCAGACCGAAGGCGATCCGCTTCCAGATTTCTCCGCACGCGTACAAGGCGAAGTCGGCGACTATCGCAACCGTTTGATTGAGTTTGTGATGGCGCAAGGCATCGGGCTTGCCTTCGATCCGAGCATCGCCCCGGCGTTAGGCATGAGCTACGGCGGCCGCATTTCCATTCTTCCCGGGATGGCAGCAGCCGAAGAGTTCAGCACACTGGTTCACGAGCTCGCACACGAACTGCTCCACAAAGCAGAGCGCAGGATTGCGACCACTAAAACAGTACGCGAGACAGAAGCCGAAGCTGTCGCGTTCGTAGTCTCAACAACCATCGGCCTTGATGCTGGCCACGCTTCAGCCGACTATATCCATCTTTACCACGGCAACGCAGCTCTGTTGACCGAAAGCCTTGAAGTGATTCAGCGAACATCTGCCTTGATCCTCGCTGCGATCGAGACGCCTCGAGCGGACAAGCAAAGCGAAGAAAACGTTGAAAAGGCACAAGCCAGCTAAACGATTTTTCTGCGCCCTGTCAAGAAACAGTCTCTTCAAGGCGCCTGAGATAAGGGGAGGACTTCAGGCGTCCTTCAATTCCACGCTCTACAAACCACTTCAGGAGAAATGAAAAAATGATCAGCGACCTCAACCGTATTGTTCTGCTGGGCCATCTTGGCGCCGATGCAACGCAGAAAAGTTCGACCGCGCCTGTCACCTTTAACCTGGCAACCACTTCCCGCTGGACAGATAACGCAGGCGAACGCCAGAGCCGGACAGAATGGCACACTATCGTCGTCTTCAACAATCTTGGCAAGTATGCAGCGAGACTGAAGAAGGGCGATCGCGTCTATGTCGAAGGCGAACTGCGAACTAACAAGTATGAGAAGACCGTCGCAGGCGAAACGCTCAAGCTCACGAGCTATGAAGTCTTCGCCACTCAAATCGACCGTGTCGCAGAGGGGAATTCGTCGCAGGATATTCCCGATGAGCTTATGGATCCGCCTTCACAGGAACAGGAAGCAGAGAAAGTGAGTTAGCACTCATGCGTTGGGGTGGCAAGGACCATGCTGCCCCAACGCACAAACAGTGTCTCGCCAGGCATCAGCTCTCAATCCTTCTTAACTAAAAGCACTTTATAGGGAGTACCACCATGGATCGCGTCGAGATCACAGTTCACAGGATGCTGTCAGCAATCGAAGCGCCGTTCTACGACGTAGGGGTCTTGAGCGATCGTGGAATGCTGCCTGGTCTCGACGGCATTTCCGCAGAAGAGGTGCTGAAGCGGATCTCATTTCTCAAGTACCGCAATGCTCGGGGTTCACATATCTACATCCGGCCTTCCGGCGAACATCGTTACACCGTTCTCGATGATCTCAACGAGACCACCATCTCACGGCTCCCAACAGACGGCTTCACGCCGTGCGCCGTCGTCGAGACCAGCGCCGGCAACTTTCAGGCGTGGCTCAAGCACTCGTCTGTATTCTCGAGGCTCCTCGGAACTTTCGCAGCGCAGACACTGGCGTCGCGCTACGATGCGGATCCCAGTGCAGCCGACTGGAGACGGTTCGGCAGGCTGCCGGGCTTTACAAACCGTAAGACCAAGTATCAAAGACTCGACGGCCTCTTCCCTTTCGTTCGCATGAAGAGCAACACCGGTCAGCAATACCCAATGGCGGATGACTTTGCGCGCGAAATCACCAGGCTGTATGAAGAGCGAGAAGCAGAGCGTGAGCAGAGACGCCCGCAAGCCGCTGTTTCACCTTACAGCAGGCGCAGATTATCGGATCTTTCTCTCGAACGGTTCCGCACTTCCAGCAAGTACCAGGACCGGCCTGCAGCCGCGGACCTTGCCTTCTGTGTCGCTGCCCTCGGCAATGGCATGCCTCAGGATCAGGTGGAACGTGCTCTCGAAAGCGATTATCTCTCTCGAGATCCCAGTCCTTCGAAGCGCGCTGCCTACATCAGGAGGACCATCGAGAAGGCTTCGAATTGGACAGGCCGATGACGTTCGAGGCTTTGCAGCATCGTCTAGCTCGTCTGTCGCTTTAACGAGAATTCCATTCCAGATTCAGGCGAAGCTATCCGCACTTTAGCTGTCCTACTCCAGCGAATATTGTCGAGCGGTTTGCTCGCTCGCGCGTCTTTCCATTGAGAGCAGAACGCGTCTGCACTAAAGTCCGACGCCAGGTTTTGTTCGAGACGAAAGCCGATACGCGTAGGAGGCTAAGGAAGGATATTCTTGCTGCACGAGGGATCTTTTGCAAAGGAAGCATCATTACCGAACGCTCGTCTTGTCTTTAACTTGTTTATTCTTTATGCCGGCTGCAGTGATCTCGCAGAAAGCCGCCCTTGGGTATGTTCACTTCCCTATTTCCTGCAAGCCGGAAGTTCAGGCACCTTTCGACGCGGGAGTCGCGTTACTTCACTCCTTCGAGTTTCGGGAGGCTGAGGCAGCGTTCAGAAACGTCGAACACGATGACCCCGAGTGCGTGATCGCGGGATGGGGCATCGCGCTATCAACGACGGAGCGAAGTGGAGCGAACGCGCCGCCGAAGGATCTCGCCAAAGGATGGACAGAACTACAACCATGGCTGTCGATTCAGGCAGGCACAAAACGCGAGCAGATGTACTTCGATGCTGTCCGGGCGATGTATGAGGGCTATGCCACGGCCCCTGGCAGCGAGCGATGGAACAAATATCTCGCTCTGATGGAACAGCTTCGCCAGCAATATCCAAATGACATCAACGCGAGCCTGTTCTACGGTCTGGGTCTGACATGGACGGCGGGTCCGGGTAAGCAAGGGCTCGAACAGCGGCGCAAGGCTCTTGCGGTCTTCCTTCCTATCTTCGATCGCTATCCCAACAATCCAGGCGCTGCGCATTACATCATTCATGCGGCAGACACAGCAGAGCTCGCTTCCCTTGCACTACCCGCCGCTCGTAAGTACGCAGCCATAGCCCCAGACTCGCCTCATGCATTGCACATGCCATCTCATATCTTCAATCGCCTTGGTTATTGGAATGACTCGATCAAGACGAACGAAGCGTCCGCCCGGGTCGCAGCCGATTGGATGAAAACCGGCCGCGACGCACGCTTCGATGCATTCCATGCTTTGAACAATATCGAGTATGGCTATCTGCAATTGGGCGCCGACAGCAAGGCGGAGGAAACAGTGAAACAGATCGATGCTCTCGCGAAATCAGGCACTGATCCCTGGCTACCGGTCGATGCCCGCATCTACTTTGACCTCGAAACGCACAACTGGAATGATGCCGCAACGATCGAGCCACCCTCCAGCTCAAGCTTTGAAGAAAACTTCGACGCCTACTGGAGTGAAGCGATTGGCGCGGCGCGATCCGGTGATGCCCAGAAGGCGCGGCTTGCGCTTGAGAACTACCGCAAATCTTCACAAGCCTGGGACAAGCAACATGGTTGGGGAGACATCCTGGGAGTCGCTCTCACCGAGGCGGAGGCGTGGACTCTCTTCGCAGAAGGTAAACGTGACGAAGCTGTGACCGGCCTCCGGAATATTGCGCAGTTTGAGCGGGACCATCCCATGTACTACGCCGACATATTGCCGAGACCGTCGGCAGAGATGCTTGGCGACATGCTTCTCGAGATGGGCAAGCCCAACGAAGCTCTTGAGTCTTACAAGTCGGCTCTTGTTCTCGCACCCAATCGCTTCGATTCCCTTATTGGAGCCAGGAAAGCAGCCGAACAGCTCCACAACAAACGAGTGGCTCAGCAGTATACGAACGTTATTCGCAAAGAAGGCGCGACACTCGCTCCACGAAGCTAAATGCCTCAAACCTGAACCACTTCCTTACATTGAAATCGAGCGCCGATGAGCCAACGCTTTGGAGTTGCTCTACTTTCTTGGCTGATCGGAGGCGGATTAATACCTGTTGGTAGTGCGATGGCAGCGGGAGGAACGTTGATGACAAATGGAGCTGTTTTATTGACCTGGTTGTCTGACAATGGTTATTGTTCCAGTTAGTTTCGCGAATCGCTGAGGAGATAGAATGGTCTCACGCAACAAAAGACGGGCTCGCCCTGTGGCTATACTTCTCTGGGTTATCGCAGTGCTAACCCTAATCGTAGCTAATTGTGTATGCCTAGGGAAGCATAGGTTACTCAACATACATTGCTTGGTTGTGTGGTCTTCCTATTCTTTGTTCATTGGGCTTCTTGTACCACTCATTATCGGCGCCGATATGAGCAGAAGGCTAAGCAATTCCGTGGACCAAGAGAACGCAAGTATTACAACTGATGTATCAATTAATATCGCAGCTTTAGAAATTATGTTTTACGCCACTATTATTGTGGCGGTAGCGGATATAAGGTGAGATCAGGCCAAGCGGCTTAATATGGACTGTGGGCGTCAGGTGGCCTACAGACCTTTCGTGCGTTGCGGCCTAACGTCGCTCCTGTGTCATGAACGCTCAGACACGAGGTTCTCCATTGAGCCTATTTATCGACTTCTTCCCTCGCGGCATGGATGATCCATCTGTTTGAACTGCTATCGGACGGTCACGGGCCGCGACTACCGGCGTAAGGGCAAGCGTCCGTAGAATCAACAGATGTAATGTTCCTTGAAAAGACAAACCGCGGATTGATAAGGAAGCGAAAGGAGGCGCGGCCAGCATTTTGCCTGCATCGGAATAATTCCAACGGCTGTAGCCTTTTCCACAAGCACCAGATTAGTCCTCTGCTGTCGGCTTGTCGGAGCGATTTGCCGGGTCGATCTAAAGTTTTGATATCGGAGCATGCACTCCTCCAGTATTACAAACGAGTGATTGATACATTCTCCGATACCTGCTGACGTTGTTTGTCTCCAGTTCCGGCGGCAAAAAGCAATGTCCGCACGCTCTGCGCGCGAGAAGGAAGACATCCACCTTCATAGACAACGTAGATCATCGCTCCGACAGAAATCATTGAAGTTCGTTTCATTGTTGCCCTTACATGCGACAACGCCCAGATCGGTGACCTCTACTCTGATCGGTCTAAAGTCGCCACTGCGGATGGAGCGCACCCTTGAACAAGGGTAGGTAGCGCGGCTGAGCTAGAGCCATTGCTCCCGCAAAGAATACCATCGTCCCTACAAGTGCAAGAAGCAGACGTCCCACATCAGACCACTGCTTGCGGGGCGCGGCAAAGTACACAAGGAGCGCGCCGAGAATGAGGGCAAGATTGCCAAACCAGGCCGGTACTGAAATGAGTTGATCGGGCCTAGCTACGTAGCCGGTCTGGAATAAGGTGTGTACTTGTTCTAGACCGTTACGGAAGAAGGTAGTGACGAAGACGTTGACGTAATCCCAAAACAGAGCGGCAGCAGCCCCGATAAAGCAGCCCCATTTACTCCCTCGCAAGAGGAGCACCAAAGAAACGATGTACATCCAGCTTTGGAGAAAGTGAAGCCAGCGGATGTCAGGTTCCCAATAAGCGGAGAAATACAAAACGGCGATGAAAGTCAGTCCTCCGGTAATCGCTATGCCGGTTCCTAAACGCTGCAAAGCTCTCATCAAGACCTGTACGCACGATCCACCGACTTTGATCCAGAAATTTGCGCGGCCGGCCATTTCGGAGTAAGCCTGCTCGAGTCCTGTGAGACGCTGTTCTCACTAGTTGGCACGCTCTGCGTCAGATCGCTAAGGTACGATGTTTGACATTTGGTGTAGCGAGCCCCGTTCTTCTGCGCGTGCATCGGCGATTTGGCGTGAACCCAGCGGTATCCCGATGAGAAGGCGTTCTTGAGGATCTCATCACAAGAATCAGGCCAGGCGAACTGCCTACCGCGCCCGGCAGATTCAACCTCCCCTTCGCATTCTCTGTTACAAAGGCTTGGCGCGAAGAAACAGGTTTCGGGTACCCTTTGCAAGAGCACCGCCCTCGCTTGGAGCTAAACATGAGAACCTCAGTCGTTATGCTCTCCCTCGCCGCCTCATTTGCGCTGCGAGTCCACGCCCAGCCTGCAAAAAGCGACGGTGTTTCGGTAGCAGCTCCTCCCTGTGCAAAGGCTGTCTTTCCCGGTCGGTCGTGGAGGCAGGAGAAGAAACTGGGAAGAGATGGGTGGTCGCAAACGGAGCTGTCGGCAGCTCAGAATTATGCCGATTCGCTCCACGATCAATCCATGATGACGGTTGAATGCGGGCGACTCATAGACGCATGGGGCGATACCAGTAAAAAAGTAACAACCTTTTCGGTCCGCAAAAGCTTGATTAGTGCGCTGTTTGGCATCTACGCCGCTGATGGCAAGATCGATCTCAATCAAACGCTGGAACAAGCGGGCATTGACGATGCGCCATCGCCGCTTACGAAAGAGGAACGGCAAGCACGTGTCATCGACCTGCTTCGCGCCCGTTCCGGCGTCTACCATGCGGCCAGCTTCGAAACCGATTTTCAGCGAAAGATCCGTCCAGTCAGGGGGAGCCACTCTCCAGGAAGTTTTTGGTTCTATAACAATTGGGACTTCAATGCGCTCGGTACCCTGTTTGAGAAGAAGACTGGCCTGAAGATCGGCGAAGCCTTCTATCAACGCATTGCTAAGCCGGTCGGGATGCAAGATTTTCGGCCTGAAGACGTGTACTACGTTGGAGACGAGAGCGTGTCGGAACACCCTGCTTATATGTTCAAAATGACGACCCGGGATATGGCCCGCTTCGGCCTCCTATACCTAAACCAGGGTTGCTGGAAGAAGCGGCAGGTCGTGCCTCAGCAATGGGTCGAGAAGAGTTCACACGCTTCTGAGATGGTGCGTATCGGAAAGATGCCCGTGGGGGGTTATGAGAACCTCTGGTGGGTGGAGTACGGCGGGGTGCATCTTGGCGAGGCGACGGTGCCCGGCATGTTTTCAGCCCAAGGTGCCGGTGGACACTACATCGTTGATATTCCTAGCCGTGGTCTCGTCATTGTCAATCAATACGAAAACGAGCCCGCCGCTCACGACAGCAGAAGTGTTCTTCTTGCGGCACAAGACAAGCATGCAATCTTCGATGATCAAGCCAATCACCTGGTGAAGATGCTCCTAGATTCGCGAGTTGGAAACGCATCGCCCTCGGCCAATTAGCTCCAACATCAGCGGCGGTTGAGAGCAGCGTTTTGTCCGGCGCATAGACCAGGGCTCAACGCAATTCCCTTTTGGAAGAAGAGCAGTCCGTTACCGGTGGTTACGATGGGTGCCGTTATTCCCGATTTGAATTGCGTGCGGAAGATGGAACTTAGCAGGTAGCGTGCCGACATGAATATCAGCAACTTGCAATGAAAACAAACCGCCTTGAGCGGCGCTTCTTAGACCTATATTCTGCTTTGGAACCACAACGCTCGGCGCGCGTATTGTTTCTGCATGAAGCCTTTCGTAAAGACGCTCGGTCTCACCGTCCTCCTGGTGTTCTTCAGCGTTCGCGCGAGCCATGGATCGGATGTTGTGATCGTTGGGGCAAAAATCTATTCATCCCCCAGTGCCTTACCGGTAGAGCAAGGTTCAATCCTGATTCACGATGGTCGCATTGCCCAGGTTGGACCTGCTACCTCTATAAAAGCTCCGCGTAATGCGACAGTTCTCGACTGTAAAGGACTGGTGATTACTGCAGGCTTCTGGAACAGCCACGTTCACATTCTTACGCCCGGCCTGATTCACGCGGACAAGCTGTCACCTGATCAAACGACGACACAACTGCAGGCGATGCTTACGCAATGGGGTTTTACAACTGTCTTCGACATCGCATCTGTCCTCAAGAATACAAACCTGATCCGCAATCGCATCGCAACCGGCGCGACCAAGGGTCCTCGGATACTAACGGTTGGTGAGCCCTTCTGGATAGCTACGCCGATCTACGTGAAAGACTTCTTCGAGGCTTACCATGTAGATATTCCAAGCGTCCATTCGCCGACGGAAGGGAAGACCCGAGTACAACAGCAGGTTCGCGACGGCTCAGACGGCATCAAGATCTTCGCCAACTCCATCGAACAAGGCCAAATTCTTACGACGCCAGAAGATTTGGCGAAGAGCATCGTCGAACAAGCGCATGCAGACAGCAAACCCGTGTTTGCTCACGTCTCGAACAACGCCGGAATCGAAATCGCACTGCAAAGCGGGGTCGATATCCTGGCTTACACGACACCTATCGATTCGCCGTGGACCCCGGCTTTTGCAGAACGACTCGTCGCCGCACACATGGCGCTCACTCCAACTCTCACCCTTTGGGAGTTTGAGTCTCGCAAAGGTTCTATATCGGCGGCAGATCTAGAGCAAGGCATGGAACGCGCTGCTCAACAGTTGAACGCATTTCAGCGTGCCGGTGGTGATGTTTTATTTGGAACGGATGTCGGATACACAGATGTTTTTGATACTAGCGAAGAGTTCAAGTGGATGTCTCAGGGAGGCATGAGCTATCAGCAGATGCTTGCGTCGCTGACAACGATCCCCGCTAGACGTTTCGGATTCGCTCAGCACAGTGGGAGGATCGCCAGAGGCTATGACGCAGACCTTGTCGTTCTTCGCTCCGATCCCGCACAGAATGCCACTGCGTTTGCCGATGTCCAGTACACGATCCGTGGTGGAACCATCTTTTACCAGAGAGGCCGCTGACTCGACCTCGGCGTTGGACGGCCCAAAGGACAAGTCCCAGCGGAATGCAGGTGTTTAAAAACCTGCTTCACGTCAGAGTCGTTCGTGATTGGTGACCAATCCCCAATGCACGTTTCGAGGGCAATTCGTCTGTAAACGTGACTCGGGCTGTTCTCGCTAACGGAGAATGCCGAGCGGGTCGCTTCCGAGAATCCGACTTATCATTACCAATTCCGATTGTGACAATCCGGAACCACGGCCCATCGAACTGCGTATGTGAGGAAAGCCACTTGTTCGGAGGACGCCTTGGTCGCCAATTTCTCAGAACGTTTCCTTGTTTACTATTCGGGAGTACTCACGTTGATCTGCTGCGCACTAATTCTTTGTGGATTTGCCAGTGCTCGAAAAAAAGATCAATTCGATGAAATCACAGTCCACCGCATCAATGTCGTGGAGCCAGACGGCACACCGCGGATGACCTTATCGAGCGAAGATGCACGGCCCGGGTCATTCTTCAAAGGTAAGGAACATCCTCGGCCTGACCGCAAGGGGGCAGGTGTCTACTTCTACAACAACGAAGGTACCGAAGCGGGCGGACTCATTTACGGTTCGCTTGTCGATAAGAATGGCAAAATAGCCGAAGCGAATGTTCACCTCAGCTTCGATCAATACAACCAAGATCAAGTTTTCGCCGTGGACGCGGGCCAGGAGAGTAACGGCAAGTTTTCGATGATCAGAATGAATGATGTCGAAGATGCTCCACTCATTGAAAGAATGGATGCATCCGAACGCATTGCTCGTTTGCCGAAATCCGAGCAGGAAGCCGCTTGGACGGACTTCAATTCGAAACACACTCCAATGAAGACAAGGGTAGTGTTGGGTCGCGTCGAAGACAAGTCGTCCGTTCTACAGCTAAAAGACGTTGAAGGCCGAAGCAGACTTGTGTTGAAGGTTGCACCGAACGGCGAGCCATCGATTCAAATGCTTGACGAACAAGAGCATGTTCAAAAAGAGTGGGGACTTTCGTCACCAAGAAAATAGCTACTGCGATACGCGTCCGCGCCGTTTTCGACGTAGGTCCTCGTAAATGCCTTTGAAGGAAGTTGACGGCCTCAGCCGCTTTCTTGGAAGCTCCTCCGGATCTCTGACGACTATGCGACATCGGGAACTGTTTGTCCGCTACTATGCACGGCTAGCTGATCTCAATCGCGTCGGCCAGCCAATTCGCACCAGTGTTTCGTCCGGATCGGATATGGCGAACTCGTACATACCCCAAGGCTTGTCTTCCGGTCTCGTGCCGTTGAGGAGGTCACTAGCAAACTCCTGTGCCAAGTCGTCGACCTGCTCGGTATAAAGGTAAAGACCAAAGGGGTTGCGACCAGGGAGTAGCCAGCCCTCGACGGCTGGCTGCAGATGAATTTCCGCTCCTCTGGCATCCGCAAGCATTGCGTACTCCAAGTCCCCAGTTCTAAGCCGGAAACCCAGGCGACCGTAGAACACGAGGCTTTTCGCCATGTCATTGCAGGGAAGAACAGCAGCTAGGTTGTGTGTTCGGACGGTCATATCTCATCTCAGTCTCTCAGATCGCCTGCAGACGCAGAAGGTGACGTTGAGGTCTAGTCATCGTTCCGGAAAAGCTCATGGAGAAAGTTCTCGCGGTCATTCACAAACCTTTTAACGACCTGCAAGGGCGCAGTCTCCTCATATGAAAGCTCGTGGATTCGACCGTCATCAAAAGACAAGATCTGCGCGCCAGGAAAGCCTAGGAGCAAAGGCGAATGCGTGGAGATGATGAACTGTGCATCCTTCTGAGTCGCGAGAGTGTCGTGAATCAGTACGAGAAAAGACAACTGGCGCTGTGGTGAAAGGGCGGCCTCAGGCTCATCAAGCAAAAATAGCCCATTCTGCCTAAATCTAACGTCGAGTAATGTAAAGAATGTCTCGCCGTGCGACCGTTCATGCAAGCTCTTGCCACCGTAAGCATCACTCAAGCCGAGGTCGTCGATAAGGGAAGCAACATTAAAGAAGCTTTCCGCCCGGAGGAAAAAGCCTGCTCCAGTCCGGCGATCGAAGGATAGTCTAAGAGCACGAGTGAGAGGATCGACCGAGTGATTGCTAGCGGTGCTGTCGTTGTAGAAGTTTCTCGTACCACCTTCTCTACCAAAGCCGTAGTGCGCAGCCATGGCTTCAAGTAAGGTCGATTTCCCCGACCCGTTCTCTCCAGTAAAAAAACAGACCCGCGATCGTATTTTTAACTCTGACAGATTCGTGATCGTCGGCACACGGAACGGATAGGTCTGCCAATCCTCGACTCGCTCTCTCAACAGACTGATCGTCTTCAGCATGATTCCAGTGTCGCGCGATCAGCTGGTCCTAGCTGCTTAAAAACGGTGATTTGGATAATTTCATCGCAACCCGGCTCTGTCGCTTTCAGAATTATGTGTCGTAGTGTCTCAAAATTATTTGTCGTAGGGTTCTTGCATGCGAGAGCTGAGCGGAATGTCCGAAGCAGCTCGAAGCGCCGCTATGGCTCGGTACCGGATGATCCAGCTGCACCTGGAACGAAAGCGATCTCTGGCGCTGGTCGCCGGCGACGCGGACATAAGTTTTCGGACGGCTCAAAGATGCGTAACGCAGTACCTAAAGCTCGGACTGACAGCTCTTGCCCGCAAACCTAGAGACGATCAGGGCGCCCGGCGGGTAGTGTCGCCGAAGATCAAGGCAGCGATTGAAGGGCTGGCTCTTGAGAGACCCCCGCTGCCAATCCGCTCGATTTGCCGGCAGGTGCGACAGTTAGCTGAGGCTACGGGTGAGCGACTTCCCCGCTACAGTACTGTCTATGATCTGGGTTGTGAGGTGCCCGGCAGCCTTTTGACTCTGGCCCACAGAGGGAGCAAAGCCTATGGCGAAAGCTTCGATCTTGTTCACAGACGCGAGGCACCACGAGCAAATGCCATCTGGCAGGCAGACCATGCCCAGCTTCCAATTCTTCTGCTTCGTGAGGATGGGCAAACCGCTCGACCATGGCTGACGATTGTGATCGACGATTACAGTCGCGCGATTGCCGGCTATTATCTTGGCTTCGATCCGCCCTCTTCGATGCGAACAGCGCTCGCGCTCCGGCGAGGAATCTGGCGCAAAGGGCATCCTCATTGGCACATCTGTGGCATCCCGGAGGTGCTCTACACAGATAACGGATCAGATTTCACATCAAAGCACCTCGAACAGGTTGCCGTTGATTTGAAGATTCGCCTCGTGTTCTCAACGCCAGGCAAGCCACAGGGGCGTGGTCGTATCGAACGCTTCTTTCGAACAGTGAATGCCATGTTTCTTTGCGAGCTGGACGGCTACATTAGGCGGAGACGACATAAACCAAGCCTGTCACTGCAACGCTTTGAAGAACTCTTCCAAACATTCCTTTTGGAAACGTACCATCGCCGCGTGAGCGTAAAGGGTAGTCTTGTACCTTCCGAGCGGTGGGAGGAAGGCGGATTTCTGCCACGCATGCCAGAATCACTCGAGCAGCTTGATCTCCTCTTGATGCAGGAGGTACGCGCCCGCAAAGTGCGTCGCGATGGCATCCACTTTCATGGACTCAGGTATCTGTCACTTACCCTGGCCGCGTATGTAGGAGAGGATGTCACCATCCGCTTCGATCCGAGAGACATGGGCGAAGTGAGGGTTTTCTACAAGGATCGGTTTCTTTGCCCCGCAGTGTCAGCCGAACTGGCAGGCGAGACGATCCCGTTGCGAGACATTGTTCGCGTGCGCAATCAACGGCGCCGCGAGCTCAGCTCGATCCTTCATGATCGGCAGCTGATCGTCGATTCCCTGCTCCAGCTGAAAAGGGCTCCGCTTCCAAGGAGATTCATGAAAACGCCTCTGCCCCATCGGTATCCGCAACCCGCGTCAAAAGATACCGCAACGAGTAATCCGGCGTTTGTAGAAACAATCGAATACCGTCGGTTTATTGAGTTTTGCGATGCGTGCCGCCACTTCCGTTACATCGGGCTCTGCTATGGACCGCCCGGTATAGGCAAGACACTGTCGGCGCTTCGATACAGCCCAGCGGAAAAAATCGTCGCACACGATCGCTGGACCAGTGAAACGACAGATGACCTCCCTATCGACACATTGTTCTACACCACTTCCGTGGTGAACACTCCCTCCCGGGTTTCACAAGACCTCCACATGGCGAGAGAACGACTGATGATTATCGTGCTCGATCCTATCCGGCGCGAGGGCACTGCTGTTCTGGAAGAGCTCAGGATTAAAGATGAGAAACGTCGAAAAGAAATCCTAGATAATCCCAACTTCAAATCACAAGATTGGCCATCAGTCGACCCGATCTACGTTGATACTTTTAAAGCGTATCACTTGAAAGAGCGGGCAGTGGCTGATCCGACCACTCTGATCCTGATCGATGAAGCAGACCGCCTCCAGATGAACAGCCTTGAGCAGATGAGGTCCATCTTTGACGAGGGCACGGCCGGTATGGTGCTCATAGGTATGCCTGGAATTGAGAAACGCGTCGCTCGTTTCCCACAGTTCTATTCGCGCATCGGCTTCGTGCATGAGTTTCGTCAACTCGACTCGACTCAAGTACAGGACCTGCTCGAAAAGCGGTGGACATCCGACGGCGTCGTCCTCCCTGATGAGCCACTCCACCCGGAAGTCATGGCCAGCCTCATTCGCATGACCGGCGGGAATTTCAGACTATTGACTCGGCTCCTTACTCAAATCGAGCGCGTGCTCAGCGTCAATGACCTTCATTTCGTCTCGACCGCAGTCGTCGAAGCTGCGCGAGACAGTCTCGTCATCGGCCCTGGCTAGCCGCTCTACAAGACAAATAATTCTGAAACACTACGACAAATAATTCTCAAAGCTACACGTATCTGCCATCAGAAATCTCAGGCAGGGCTATGAGCAGAAACGAATGCTTGCGGCGTGAATGTAAGGTCATCGACAAACGGATAAGAAGGTTTGCGTAATCTGTTCTTTGGCAGATGCACAATATCCTGATCCACTGCACCTTGTGAAAGCGCCATCAGGCTTGGATTTGCAAGCGGGGATAGTTCGGGTGATAGATATCCCGACTTAACGACGACAATCTTGAAGGATGTCGGTTCAAGCCCCAGTCTCTTGAAATCAGCAAGGTTGTGGTATGGTCGCCGCTGGGCAGACAGGACCACGGTGACACCTTTGATCTGCACCACTGCTTCGCGATCGCGCGGGTTTGATGCCGGCACAAGGAAAATCACTTTCGCAGTCGCCTTCAATGGTTTGCTGCCGAGTGGATCAAGCGTTGCGCCAACTGAAAGTGGCAGGCTGGCGCCAAGTCCCGCCCTGTAGCATAAATCCGTCGCCGGCCTATCAGCGATAGCGACAAGGGCAACATTTTGTGCCTTGTAATGAAGCAGTCTCTCAAGCACCTCTGCTCTGTCGCCCGCACCGCCGGCTGTCGGATTATCTCCCGAATCTGCCAGGATGGCCGGTTGCGTTTTTGCAGCCATCGCTTTCTGAATGCAATCGTCGATAGTTCCGACCTCTGTGCCGAATTGAAATTCTTTTCTCGCATCCCAGTACTGCTGTGCCAAATCCTTTGCGATCTTCATTTCCTTAGCCGGGGCTGTGCCCGTCACGACGGCAGCAGCACTTGACCGCGGCTCATCGGCCCACACATAGCCCACCAGCATC
This sequence comes from Acidobacteriaceae bacterium, assembly GCA_963692885.1. Lineage (GTDB taxonomy): Bacteria > Acidobacteriota > Terriglobia > Terriglobales > Acidobacteriaceae. The sequence continues at coordinate 1,359,519 of OY843586.1, read as the reverse complement.
GAGACATCCAGTATGCGGGGTTCTTCATTCAGCTTCGGTAATTGCGCCCAAAGTCTTTTTCCAGGCTGCCATTCCGTGCTGCTGCGTTCGCCCGGCATCAACACCGGGATAGGCGCCCACACCAGTGTCGGACGGATATTCTGCTGCAGACAGTTCACCAGCATGGTGCACGCCCGCGCCATCGTCTCCTCCACATCAATATGCGGAGCCGTCCGATAAGCAGAAAACATATCGAGATTGTCGATCACGCGTTGACTCACATTCCCATGCAGATCATAGGAGGCGGACATCAGGCATGTCGGGCCAACGAGTTTGCGCGCTGCCTCCATCCAGTCGCCTTCGGCGTCCTCCATACCATCCACAAACATCGCCCCGTGCATCGGCAGGTAGAGTCCATCAAGGGGGAGTAATGCCTGCACGCGGGCAAGGAAATCCGCTTTGATTGTCTCGTAGGTCGTCCTATCGACTGGACCGCCCGGAACAGCCAGTGCTTCAAGCGTCGGCATAAAAGTGACCGGATACTTCTTCAGGAAGCTATACCGCTTAGAAGCATTTAGCTCCTGACCTCTAACAATGGTGAAGTCCTCCATCCGCGCACGAATACGCCCATACGTACTGCACTCGATGCCCATGCCGCCAAAAGCAATCCGCGGTTGCTTGCCACCAGAAAACGCAGCAAAACCATGATTAGAAAACGATGCAAGGATAGTTGCTGCGGATATGCTTTTGACTACAGACCTTCTGTGCATGTATAGGCTCCAAGGCGAACAGGTTGAGATTGGCTGCAGTGGACTGTTTTGAACTACGGCTGCAGGATTCAGGTTCTTTATACAGTTCAATTACATCCAGCTACTCACACTGACGTGTCCTGGGGAAACGCTGGCGAATGCGCACACCCTATCCAATGCATTTGCAGTCTTTTAAACCTTACAGCCCGATCTCTGCTTTCCACTGCTTCAACCGCATAATTCCTGTCTTGATATCTGCGAGTCGCTTGCCCGGGTCTACTTCTTCGCGCTCGACACAGAGGGCCCCGCGATAGCCGATCCCTTTGAGCGCTTGGAGAAAAGCAGGAAGGTTCACTTCCCCGTCACCAAGAAGACACTCGGAGCCGAGCTGACCGTCCGTCTCTGGGGAATACGCATCCTTACAGTGAACGGAGATCACATGTGCCGCGAGAAGCTTCAGAGCGGCCAGCGGATCTCCGGAGTGATACATGATCATATTTGCCGGGTCGAAGTTCACCTTTAGATTCGGCCGATTCACCCGCTCGATGAAAGCAATCAGGACTTCCGCTGACTCCTGTCCCGTCTCCAATACGAAATTCTGTTGATTCTTCCCACAGTATTCGCACAGCACTCGAGTCAGATCCAGCAGGTCTTGATACGCCAATTTACTCGGCTCACGGGGAATACATCCGATGTGGCAGGAGACAGCACCAATATCCAATGCACGCGCAAAATCAGAAACCTTCTGCGTTCGCAAAACACGTTCGGCACTGAACTCGGGAGCAGTGAACCCGACCGTCTTGTGCACTATCTCGAGGCTTCCATAATCTTCACCCGCGTAGGAGCAGACAGCACTGATCAATGCCGGGTCAAACTTCTTCAGCCCACTCTTCCATTGGTCCAGCACGGCATCGCAATCTAACTCGGGAGGTACACCGAGTTGTCCCAGCCGCAAGCCAAGATCATGCACCCCTTGCAGATCGGATTGAGCATCCTGGTATGCCCAGAACATCAATCCGATTTCCATAGGCTCTATTTCTCGCACGCTAATTCCTTTCCCTCCTGCTCCCTAGAGCTGCGCAACAGGTTGGCTATTTTGACTGCTTCGGCTGACTCCCCCGGAAGACACAGATCAGGCTGCACGTTCTTTCTGCAGCAATCAACGAAATAGGCCATCTGCTCAGCATATTCAGTAGGTTCAGGCAGCGCCACAACCTCCGTGCTGCCATTGCGCTGCAATTCCAGCGTCCCACCTTGCAGAGTAAGACGCGCAGCGCCGCTCGCGATTTCAAAACCTGCGGCAAATGGCAGCCCCGGCTCGTACCAGCCGCCCTCGATCCGCACGTCGAGTCCATCGTTATACCGCAACTCGCCACGCATCGTATCCATCGCTCCGTCGCTGACCGCGCTGACAAACGATGGCATGCCAAACAGTCTGAGCGCCTGGTCAATGTCATGACTGAGCAGATCAAGGATCGCACCACCGCTGCAGGCCTCATTCGAAAGCCATTCGCTCCATTGCGGATAGCCAGTTTTTCGTACCATCGTGACGGACTTAAGATTGTCGCGGCCGTTTGAACGAATAAAGGAAGCGGCATACTTATAAGGAAACATAAAGCGAAGGATCTGACCCACCATCAAAATACGGCCACTCTTGCTCGCGGCCCTGAGCATCGCTGCGCAATCAGCATAGTGCAATGCCATCGGCTTCTCGCACAGTACATGCTTGCCCCTCGCCAGCGCCGCTAGCGTGACCTCCTTGTGCAATTGAGTGGGCAGGCAGATGTCTACTGCATCGACGGTTTGGTCGTCAAGAAGCTCGTGCCAGTTGTCGTGCCAATTTCCGTCCGCAGGCAGTTCCGCGCTTTTCACGTGAGGAAGATTGCCACGCGGCCCGGCATCCGCCCTTGGCCTGGTGCGCGAAGAGACAGCGGCGAGACTCGCTCCTTCTACACTCTGTATCGCAGAAAGATGGACGCCACCCATGAACCCGAAGCCGATGATGCCTATCTTCACAATTGCCTATCCAACTTAACTCAGGAATAGTTGTCGAGTTAGTTCCGAGAATTGATGCACACCTGGCTCAACGGGCAGATAAATCTCTGACCCAGATATCTTTGAACTGCATATTTCCCTGGCCGCCTGAGTGCAACTGCAAAGCAATGTGTCCGTCAGGCGCACCCGGACTGGGATCGGTGAAGTCCACCATCTGCACGCCATTCAGGCGCGACATGTAGTGGTTGCCGACAACCTCAACCAGGTAGTCGTTCCACTCACCCATGCGAACCACACCTTCATTTTCCGGTGAAGGCCATACCACCCAGCCGCGACCATCCTCCGCATAGACGCCGCCCGTGTGACGCATCATGTTGCAATCAATTTCAAACTGCATTCCTGTCGTCGCATCCACTGAGTTCGGCTTGAACCCAGTGTGAAAGAAGACACCACTATTGCCATCCCCCACGCACTTGAAGCGGAGGGACATCTGGAAATCCTTGTAATTCTTATCGGTTTCCAGGTAGCCATATTCCTTTGTAAGTCCCTTGCCATGCAGCAGGCCGCCTTCGACTGTCCAGCTCTCCGCACCGATCCTGGTCCAGCCATTCAGGTCAGTCCCGTCGAACAGATTGATCCAATCCTCGCCCGGCAGCTTCGTCTTTGTCTGGGCGTGTGCAGAAATGGCACCGCTAGCCAAAGCCGCCAGAACTAGGAAGCCCGCCAGTCCTATCCTCGACGTCTCTTTCACTTTGTGACCGATCAGCTGGGGAAAGCAACATGAGCGGATGGGTAGGGGCATAAGGGAAATCATCTGGATATTTTCTCCTGTTCCTGAATCAGTTCATTTGTTGCGCCATGGACGAGCATGCATTTTGAGGTTTGCTTTAAAAAGCTTTGCGTACCGCTACGCGCACAGACTCGTGCACCCTCCTGCTTTTTTATCCGAAGGTTGAGGATGCAAAGTCAGCACGCATGCTTGGAATGCTGACGGCCATGAGCACCATTTTAGACATCTTAAGCGTGGGCTTACACTGACCGGCGGAATAGAAGTCAAGGTTGAAAGTCCGTTGTGGCTCCGGCCGCCGTGTTACAAGAGCAATATGTTGAAAAGTCTCAGGCAGGCATCTTGCGCGGCGATCAGCTTAGCTTTCGGTATGTCTTTACCAACGGCTTTTCTTGGAGAAGGGCCGATCGCTCCCGCACCGGCTGCCTTTCCTGTCCCGCTGCAAACGAACGTCCCGCGCCTGCCGACCAGACAGCGGACGAGGATGGATCGGGATCTGCTCGAAGTCACGGTCCCAGAGTTGCAGACGCTCTACACGAAACACCGCTACACCGTAGAACAGGTCGTGCGTTGGAACCTTGATCGCATTGCACGGTACAACGGCGTGTATCGATCCGTGCAAACCGTCGATGTCGAAGGCGCCCTTGCAACGGCTCGCCAACTCGATGCCAACAAGCAAGTAGCTCATGGAGTGCTGTGGGGAGTACCCATCGTCATTAAGGCGAATACCGCTGTTGAGGGAATGCCTGACACAGACGGCTGGGCGGGCTTCGCCATCCCTGGCCATGCGTTCATCGCGCCTAAAGATGCGACAGTCGTGAGCCGGCTCCGAGCCGCCGGAGCTGTGATAGTTGGAATAACCAATATGCCGGACTTCGCCGCGAGTGATACCAACCGTTCGACGGCGTTTGGGCGCACCGGCAATGCATACGACGTGCGATTCTCCCCCGGTGGCTCCTCGGGTGGTACGGTCACAGCCGTCACCTCGAATGAGGCAGTGCTCGGCACCGGAACGGACACAGGAAACAGCATACGCATGGTCGCCGGCACCAGCTCGGTCGTTGGTCTGTTTCCAACACGGGGACTGGTCTCTATCGCAGGCATTGCTCCTTTGGATTGGCTGCTGGACAACACCGGTCCGATCGCTCGCGATGTGACCGACGTGGCAATCGCGCTCGGCGTGATGGCTGGTGAAGATCCGCAGGACTTCAAGACGGCAGGCTCCGCTCAAAAAGCGCAGCCAGGGCCATATATCAACTACCTCAAGGCAGACGCGCTCAAGGGCAAGCGCTTTGGCGTGCCTGCCTTTATTTTTCAAAGTAAGGAAACGCCCTTGCAAACCGAAACGAAAGCGATGTTGCTCCTCACGATCGACATGCTACGAAAGGCCGGTGCCGAAGTTATCATCGACGACGACCTGCTACCGCTGTCTTTTCTCGACGCCGAGAAGAAGGTGGACACTGGACCCTATCGTCGAGATGGCGCTATGCAGTGGCTCAGCAGCTACGGGCCTCCGGAATATAAAGACGATGTGCAGTATAAGGCTGCCACCGGCCGTAGTTTGCCGCCGGTGTTCACCGGAGTGAGTGGCTCACTCGATGACCTGGTCGACGCCTCAAGCGGAACGTCGCCGAGCACGCCGCCCGCTTCCCCGTATGGCGCCCACAGCGAGCCCGAACATGATCAAAAGCAGTCGCCGCAGGTTGTATTGAAGAACGACCCAAATGCTCTGAAGAATTACTTCGGGCCCCGGGAGGCGATGCTGCATCAGTACCTTGCTGCACTGGAACGTTTTCACCTGGATGGGCTGCTCTACCCTACGGCCCAGATGCCGCCGCCTGATGAAACCATGCCGCAGGACGGCAAGCTCTCCGGCGGTCCACATTCAGAGACGGGGTGGGTAAACAAGATAGGTGTACCGGCGATTGCATTACCCGCCGGGTATTATCCAAACGGATTACCGTTCGGACTCGAGATCAGCGCCCGTCCCTGGCGGGATGGGGACCTGCTGGGTTGGGCCTATAGCTTCGAGCAAGCGACCAGGCTTTGACGTCCACCTGTACTGGTCGAAGGCGGCCTGACAACGGCCGGCCCTTACCAGCAGTAAGCAAAACTTCGATGTCATGATCCTGGGGCTCGGGTCGAAGAGTTGATCCAGACCGAGCATCTCGGCTTGTCGTGCCTGGAGTTTCCATATTTGCTACTGCTTGTGGAGTTCGGGGATCGAAATTGATGGAGACGCTTCCATCTTGACTACCCGGTTCCGCTCGATGGCCGCCTGCGCTAATGTCGAATAGCGAGGGCTACCGCCATCCAGCTAAGTTCCCCATAATACCGTCTTGCAGGCTGGCCTCTCGCATGGACCTGCTGCCCAAAACGCGTTTTTGGAATCCCGTCATTTTAGGAGACTAGCGACCCGCCTCATCTTCAGCCAGCGGCACATAGAACCCCCACACGCCGTTAGACAATTCCCCCGCCGCGAAACGAATGACAACTCCAAGATCCCTGATCTCGCATACCCGGTATCGATGCATCTGCTCTGGATACGAAGGATGAGCTAGTTCCAGCGGCGGCTCGCTCGTCCAACGCCAGATATGCTCCCAGACCGCAACTCCACCGATCACCAGGCCGTCACCCTCCGGCCCTACATGCACAGCCCGCCAAACCACCATGCCAGTCTCCGGTTAATTATCGAATCGCATAGAAGCGACACCATCCTCCATTAAAGCCGGCTTCCAGATCAACAGAGCCATTGAACGCATTGCTCAGCAGTCGTAGGTTGCAGGCAATGTGCGTGGTGAGAAGAATATATGCGATATGTATTTCAGCCTGCATCGCCTGGCCAACTCGACCAGCTTAAAACGAGCCGACTTGTGGATCACCAGGAGTCTGCGGCCCAGTGGGTCTAAATTCCGGACTTGGAATAGGTGGATCAATCTTCGTGGCAGACCTTCAGAACCTCTCTTTGTCATGCAACTAAGCGGTTTCAAAGTTGTTGACGCGAATTTCTGTTAACGCGGGACTGCAATGGCAAAAGCTTCCCATGCACTTACCGATATCGATCGTGACGAGCGCCTGAGAAGTCGAGTTTTGTGTAACTCCTCGCAGAGCAGAACACGCCAGCGTGCCGCTATCCCGAAACCTTGAGCACCAAAGGCCAAATTAATCAATCGGAGCACGTCATTAGCAGGACTGTCCCTGAATCTTCGGGACTTGCAAGCCTTCCCGAGCCCAACGCTTCCTGCCCGCATTGATATGCGACTGAATTTGTCGTACTTTAAGAAAGTCCGATTGTAGTTTCCTGCAAAAACAAGTGGACCCCCGCGGCAGTCTTTTGGCGAAGCACCACGAGGGTCCAGAGATCGACAACCTGAGGGCTGACGACTGTCTACAGAATAGCGGCCGGCCAGCTTTCTATCCAGAAAGGTTTTATGCCTGACCGTGCGGCCCATTCATTCCATGTTCCTGCATTGATTCTGTTGTGCCTTGTAACGTTTCTTAGCCCTTGGCGCTCTGGGGCGCAGGATGCGCAGATTACCGGCACGATCGCGGATCCATCCAAAGCCAGCATTCCGAATGCTTCCATCGACATCCTTGAGACAGCTACTCAACTCAAGTGGAACACCCGGTCGAATGGGGAGGGCCGCTACCTTGCTCCACCGCTACCGGCCGGATCCTATCGCATCACGGTGCAGGCCCCCGACTTTGAGACGCAGGTGCTCGAAAATGTTCGGTTGAACGTTGCCGGCAAGGTCTCGCTGAACTTCGTGCTTCATCCTGGAGCGGTGAGTCAGTCCGTGACGGTGGACGGTAGTGGGATGACCATCAATACGACGGATGCAAATGTCAGCACGGTAGTCGATCGCCAGTTTGTTGAGAATCTCCCCCTAAATGGGAGAAGCTTTCAGTCATTAATTGCCATTGCCCCTGGAGTCTCCGTGGTTCCGTCCCAAGGTGTCGGGCAGAGTGGTGAATTCAGCGTGAACGGGCAGCGGACTGAGGCAAACTACTTTACAGTTGACGGCGTGAGCGCGAACACTGGCGCGAGCGTGTCTCCATCTGGATTTACGGGGGCGGGATTCACAGGTGCCACTCCAGGAGAATCTGCACTGGGCACGACACAAAGCATGGTGTCTATCGACGCACTGCAGGAGTTCCGCGCGATCACCTCGACCTACTCGGCGGAATACGGGCGCACAACGGGCGGCCAGTTCGACTTGATTACGCGTTCGGGGACAAACCACTATCACGGCACTGTGTTCGACTATCTGCGCAACGATGCGCTCGACGCTAACAGCTGGTTCAACGGATATACAAATACCCCTGCCGTTACGAAACAGGCCCTTCGCCAGAATGACTTCGGCGGCGCTCTTGGTGGCTATCTCGACATTCCCCACTTTTACGAAGGCAAAGACAAGACATTCTTCTTTTTTTCCTACGAGGGTTTGCGCCTCGTAAATCCAACGCCATCGCAACTCTATGAAGTACCTAGCAATGCATTGAGGCAAGCTGCGCCAAACGTGCTCAAGCCTTTTCTCGATGCGTTTCCAGTGTCAACCCAGCCTGACAACGGCAATGGCCTGTCTTATTACACCGCGGGCTACAGCGCCCCGAGTTCGCTGGACACACGCAGCATTCGGATCGATCACAGCTTCGGTGACAGTTTCAAGATCTTCGGGCGCTACAGCGATTCTCCCTCCGACAGCACCTCTCGGCAGTCGACGGATCTGGCGCAGGTAAATGCGACAGTCCGCAACGTAAAGACGCTTACACTGGGTGCTACTAATGCCTTTGGGCCCACCATGAACAACGAGTTTCGCTTCAACGTGACTGGCAACGACTATAAGTCGGCGCGGACCCTCGATGATTTTGGAGGAGCAACACCGTTGAATCTGGGAGGCATACCTGGGCTGCAGTCCGGAAGCTGGCTTACATTCTTTCTCTTCTATGATCTTTATCCGTATTACCTGCTTGAGCCGCAATCGAACCGCGAACGGCAGATAAATGTTGTCGATACTTTCGCGAAAACTTTGGGCCGGCATAACCTAAGGCTTGGCGTGGACTATCGCCGCCTGGTCGCATCTGAAGCTCTGCCGAAGCAATGGGAAGTCGGCTTTTATTACGACGAAGCAGAAGTACTTGCCAACCAGACGGGCGGGATCAACTTCTACAACCAGTCAATCAATATGAAGGCCGTTTATCCGAATACATCGCTTTTTGTCCAGGACGAGTGGAAGGTGAATGATCGCTTGAGTCTTTCCTATGGCGTGCGCTGGGAACTGAACCCGGCACCCCACGATGCCAATGGAAACACACCCTATACCGTCGATCAGATTACCAACCTGTCCACCGTTGCACTTGCCCCCAGAAATTCGCCGCTCTGGCAGACTGTCTACACTAACTTTGCGCCACGTTTTGGCGCAGCCTACCAGGCTCACCCGGGTACGGTGCTGCGCGCCGGGGCCGGTCTTTACTACGACATGGGCACGGAGCTCTCCGCGGATGGCTACTATGGCGTTGGGACCACAGGTTTCGCATCCTTCAACGGCAACGCATTCCCTCTGACAACTGCACAGATCGCGACCGTTCCGGCGGCAGGGGCAGCGGCACCTTACAACGCAGCAGTATGGGGCTTTGATCCGCACTTAAAGGCACCGTACACAGTCCAATGGAATGCTGCGCTGGAACAAAAGCTTGGCGAACGGCAAACGCTGAATATCAACTATGTGGCCTCTGCTTCGAGGCGCCTGTTGACACAGAATTTCTATAACCCAAGCCTGCTTGGCAATCCTGACTTTACAGCCAGCAACGGTCTATATTTGACGACCAATCGTGCCAGCGGCGATTACGATTCGCTTCAGGTACGAATCCAACGGTCACTCTCGCGAGGATTGCAAGGCCTGCTTTCCTATACCTGGGCGCATTCCCTTGACGACGCGAGCAGCAACTTCACGATCTACGAGCTGGAACGCGGCCCATCCGACTTTGACATCCGGAACAACTTTCAGGCAGCGCTATCCTACGAAATTCCAGGGCACTATCAAAATGACTGGGTTTCCTACGCACTGAATCACTGGGCGCTTGATTCCAGGATTTCGACCCGCTCCGCTCTGCCCCTCGATATCATTTCCAATACGACGATCGACAGTGCATCCGGCACCGGCCTCACTTTCCATCCAGACCGGGTGGCGAGCCAGCCGCTCTACATCCACAATCCTCAACTTGCGACTGGACGTCAGATCAATCCCGCAGCCTTTGTCGAAAAGACAGACGCCAGTGGCAATGTGATTGAAGGTGATGCGGGTCGCAACTCGGCGCGCGCTTATGACGCAGTGCAGGCAGATGTCACCCTGCGCCGCGACTTCCCCATTCACGATGGCATCGGGCTACAGTTCCGCGCGGAGGCCTATAACCTCTTCAATCATCCAAGTTTTGGCTCCATTTATAACTCGCTTGCCAACGGACCACTCTTTGGTCAGGCCTATACCACCCTCGACAGCCAGCTTGGCGGCCTGAGTTCGATCTACCAGGTTGGAGGAGCCCGCTCCATGCAGGTCGCCTTGAAGCTGCACTTCTAGGCAATCAACGGATCGGAGATCAAATTGGGATTTCTCGAACGACCGCAGCGCGTCCGGTGGCGCATGGCGACCTTCCAGGTTCACCTTTGGACCGGCATCGTCCTGTGCCTCTATATGCTGGTCATCGGGATCACCGGTTCGATTCTAGTGTTTGAGAATGAGCTGGAGCACCTCGCCTATCCACATCTGTGGCGTGCAGGAAAGTTGCCTGCTGCCCACCCTGCTGTCGACCTGCCCGCGGCGATCGCAACCGTGACAAAAGCCTACCCGGGATACAAAATCAGCGCGGCTTATGTGCCGGATCTACCTGGCGATAACTTCGAGGTATTTGTTCACCAGCAGAAGATGATTCGCTATGTCTTTATAGATGCGAACACGGGATTTATCGCAGGTGCCATCAACCCTGATCGGTCATGGCTGGTGTGGATCATCGACTTACATTTTCGACTGCTGGGTGGGCGGCTCAGCGAAATTTTAAACGGAATTGGCGCCGTCTGCCTGTTGGTCCTATGCGTAACCGGCGCTATTGTCTGGTGGGCTGGATTAAAGCATTGGACACGCGGACTCAAGGTCAATTATCACGGAAGCTGGCGCCGCATCAATTTCGACCTTCATAGTGCCGTCGGATTCTGGACGCTCCTCATACTTTCCATGTGGGCCTTCACGGGCGTTTACCTTATCTGGCCGAAGCCTGTTGAATCTTTTGTGAGCCATTTCTCATCGGTCGCATCTGCAAATCCGCCGACCTTTGCACTTCCTCTACGGACAGATCAACCTTGGGTCGACATGCACCGGATGATGGAGCAGGCGCAACAATCTTCGCCTGACGCAACCTTCGCCGGCGCATTCTATCCGGCAAACAACCAGTCGGCATTGACACTATTAATGGCCAGAGGCGCTCCGCGCAATTTTACCCGGATGGACTACGTGTACTTTGACCCGGCGACGGGTAGACAACTGGCGCTCTGGCATCGCGGAGTGAATAACACGGCGGGCGGTGCTTTCATCTTCTGGCTCAGCCCATTGCATTTCGGCTATGACTGGGGCCTCGCGATCAAGATTCTATGGGCTACTCTCGGTTGTGCATTGCCGCTGCTTTCAGTCACCGGTGTGCTGATGTATTGGAACCGTGCGTTGAGCAAGACATGGAAATCCCTCAGGAGGCAGTCTTTCACCACTGCGCAGCTAAGCGACAGGCGATCTCTGGACAAGTGACTCGACTATTTTTCACGACGTAAATTTCTGTAGACAGCCGCCAAATAGCCTCATCACTCAGCGCACAAAGTACTCTCGAAGGAATGATCAGACGATAGATGGTGAATGGTGCTTTGATCTCAATGCTGTTGCTGCAAAAGCTAGTATGCTTCGCTTAGTTTCTTGAACCGAATGATTGCATGGGAGTGATGGAAGGTTGAAGCAAGGCCGAAGCGTTCGCCTGCCAGCTTTGCGATGAATTCATCAGCAGCCTGGCTTTGCCTTTCCAGGCGGTACCACGGCAGACTATTAGGCTGGCAATTCGTCGATCGAGCGAGGCTCCACCATCGGACGCCCTTCTGCGCTATGCCGGTACTCGCTGGATGCTTTATAGGATTGAAAACGGGCACGCATGATGTTGCCGAGCGGACGATGCGCAGCCAGGCTATGCCACGGGTTGAAGCTCAATTGTTCGTCAACCCAGACTCTTCTCGCATCGGAGTAGGCGTTCTGTGTCTGTGCTGTAATTCTCGCAAGCGGCAGTGACGGGCTAAGCTGTTCGGTCCATTCGACGGAAGCGTCTTCTACGGGCATTTTCTCGAGATCGGTGCAGAGTTGAACGCGCAACTCCCATACCGCGGTCTCCCGCTCGAAGAATGCAATGATGCTGTCCTTCACTGCATTCCAGGAGGTAGGGTGATCGATATGCTTGCCCTTAAGCGCAATGAGATTGTCTGATATCGGCACAAGGTGAAGCTTCCCAAAGTAGTTTCCAAAGCGAAGAGGCACTGCTGTGTGATACGTCTCGCCGAGTGGGTGAGTCGGTGGATGACCGAAGCCTTTCAGGAATGAAGACTTTTGCTTGATCAACTCCAAACCTTCCTCTGCCGTTTGCGCAGCTGAACTCACCGCCTGCTTTAAAGCTTCGGAGTCATCCGCATGCTTGTCCAATAAGGTGAGGCCTTTGAGAAACTCCTTCGTATTCGGTGCGTGAAAGGTGCTCGCATTATTGAACACGAAATCCTGGGTGACATGCCCTGCGTGATTCGGAAGCATCTCGCCCTCAACACCAATCACTTTGATCGCCAGTCCTCGCGGTGTGGAGATGTGGTCGGAGAGAATGTCGCCAGGATTCGTTGAAAACCGCATGACCGCGCCATAGCTTTTCTCTTCAGCGAACAATCCCTGTCGCAGGTATTGATCTAGATCCGGCAATATGCTGAGCTCCGCTTTCAACAGACCATGACTTTTGGCATGAACACTGCGGACGGTATGACGTTGCCGCTGCCCTACCTTTCGCGAGATGTCGAGCAGGGTTGCGGCGATCTGGTTCGAGGTCTCCGTCTCCTTTGGTTGGATCGTCTCTATCGCGTCGGAATAGGGTATAAATGTGTTTTGTGCCGTCATTGGTATGCTCTCCACAGCACTTTGTGCTGCCTGGTTTTGTAGATGTTTCACCTTAAAAATCGCTCCTGTTGTGCCGAGCAAAGCCACGGCGCCTCCACTCTGCAAGAGGAAATCTCTTCGATCCATCGTTGTGCGCCCCTCAGCTTCACTGCCTCGCTTGATCAAATTTGATGCTCCGAAACGTCAGACCTGCTTTCTGTCAATCAACTTGAAGTTTCAGCACTTTCATCTGCCATTCACACTCCTTTAAAAGAACGTTCGCACTGAGTCCTTAGCCTCCATCCATGCGCAGGGTTATATTCAACCGCTTCATGTTCATGGTGTTTGCAGCCATCTTCGGGATCACTTTCTCCTCTCCTCTAGCTCAAGCACAGTTCGACAATGGCAGTTTGGTCGGTACCATCCGCGACCAGAGCGGCGCAGTCGTGCCGGACGTGACCGTGACGGCCGTCAACACGGCAACCGGGATTTCGGCCGTTGGAAGATCAAGCGGAAATGGAGATTTCGAGATCCCCGCCCTTCGCGTCGGCTCTTACACGGTCACTGCTCATGCCACAAATTATTCAGATGCAGTGGCGCAGGGTGTACAGATCTCAGTCGGCACACGACAACACATTGACCTCCAGCTGAAGGTCGGCGGCTCTCAACAAACGGTCGAGGTCACAGGAGTAACACTGCAGCTCGAAACAGACTCAAGTCAGCGCGGCCAGACCATTACGCAGGCGCAGACTGAAGCCTTCCCTCTGGTTACGAGAAACTACTCCGACCTCCTCGCGCTGGTGACCGGATCACGTCAAGCGCCCACGGAAGCCACGACGACGGCAGTCACGAGCCTGGTCCGTCAGGGTTCGTATAACACCAACGGGCAGCGCAGTATGTTCAATAACTTTTTATTGGACGGGCTGGATAACAATGCCTACGGAGAAAGCAATCAAGGCTTTGATAACCAGATCATTGCAGTCCCGCCAGATTCCGTAGCCCAGTGGCAGGTCGTCACCAACAATGAAAGCGCCGAGTACGGACGTGCTTCAGGCGCTACCGTGAATGTTTCGTCCGCTAGTGGTTCCAACGCCTTCCACTCGACTGTCTATGAATTCATCCGCAACACTGACTTGAATGCAGCAGGTTATTTCAAACCAACCCAAGGCAATGTGCCCTTCCAGAAGCCAGGCTTCGACAGAAACCAGTTCGGCGCCAACTTCGGCGGTCCAATTCTTAAAGATAAGCTGTTTTACTTTCTCGACTATGAGGGTTTTCGGCAGACACTCAAGCCTCTTTATGTACTGACCGTTCCTACACAAGCAGAGCTTCACGGCATTCTTGCTGTCGATGTACAGGACCCTCTCAGCCCGGGCACTTACTACAAAGCAGGCACGCCCATTCCATCCTCGCGCATCAATCCGATTTCACGGCAGATCATCAGCGAGTTCAGTCAGCTCCCGAATCTTCCTGCAAAAGGTCTGACCGGCTCCGGTTTGTCTACCGACGACTATTCCACAACGTCTGTTCCCTTCACCGACAACTCCGACAAGGGTGACCTCAGGCTCGATTACCAGCAATCACAAAGTAGTTCCTGGTTCTTGCGCATAAGTGATCGGAAAGAGACGGGCATTAATTATCCGACGCTGCCGCTGCCGCTGGACGGCCAGACAAACGGCAGGCAGGAAATTCTCGATCAACAGGCTGCCCTTGGCTATACGCACCTGCTCGGATCAGACAAGGTGCTTGAAGCACGTCTTGGCCTCTCACGCACCAAGGCAGGCAAGTACACACTCTCCATCGGGGATAATGCATTTACCATCCCAGGTCTGCCCACCAATCCTATTGTTGCGGGCGGTCTTCCATCGACCAGCATTTCGGGGGGATTTACGGCGTTCGGGCGTCAGAGTACAAATCCGCAGTGGCAGGATCCTTCCTTACTTGATCCCAAGGTGAACTTCTCCTGGATCAAGGGCAGGCATTCATTGAAATTCGGCTATGAATATGAGCACACCTGGATGGCTGTTCAGGACTCGAACCCGCTCTATGGCTCGTTCAGCTACGCTGGTGCCTACAGCCTGTGTCCGACAACTGCAGTGGCAGCCTGCAGCACAACAAAGGCGGCTCCGGATACGTACTGGTCCGACTTCCTATTCGGCACAACGAACAACTATGCTTTGGCTACTTTCTTCGTCGCTCATTTGCGGCAAACATTGGATAGCGCTTACGCGCAGGACGATTGGAAAGTCCTGCCAAATCTGACCTTGAACCTTGGCGTTCGCTGGGAGTATGGCTCACCTTATTCTGAGCAACACAACTACTTATCGAACTTCGATCCGGTTACGCAAACGCTCTTGACCATTACTCCGGGCGCTGCCGCCACCAACAGCGTCACGCCAGTCTCTGCGGGCGGAATCTATGGGAAAACGCTGGTCAATCCTGATCTAAATGACTTCGCCCCTCGGCTCGGCTTTGCCTATTCGCTCGATCCAAAGACAGTCATTCGAGGGGGCTTCGGTACCAGCTATGTTCACTACACGCGCGCAGGCTCTGGCGACATTCTAGCCATCAATGCGCCCAACGCACTGTTTGTTTCGGTAACCCAGCCCAAGCCGGGTACTCCAGGCTATCGGACGGTTGACGAGGGTTTTGAGCCAGGTCAAGCGACGACCTTTAATCCTGCGACCGATAACATCACGTACGTTCCCAAGAACACCCGTGATAGTTATGTCGAAGACTATTTCTTGAGCTTCCAGCGTGAACTTGCGAAGAACATCATTCTAGATATCGCTTACGTGGGAAACCATGGCGTCAAGCTGCAGGGTTTCCTGAATGCGAATCAGATCAACCCCGCTGATGGATTCACGCGGCCTTTTACCAAGTGGCCGAGCGATATCACCGAAGCTCTCAATGAATTCTGGTCCCACTACGACGCGCTGCAGGTCCGTTATGAGCAACGCGCGGTGGGAGGGTTGACGCTGCTGAACTCGTTTACGTGGTCGAACTCTCTAGACAATGCCAGCGCATCGCTTGAAGGCAACACGCCTTCCCCCCAAAATGGCTACGACATAGCTGCGGACTACGCCCAGTCAGACTACAACCTGCCTATCGATAACGTGACGAGCATCGTCTACGATCTGCCGGTCGGCAGAGGCAGAAAATATCTAGCTGGTAGCAGTTCGCCCGTCGACGCAGTCTTGGGCGGATGGCAACTAAGCGTCATCAACACCATGCAGGCAGGCACACCTTTCAATTTGACCTACACACCTAGTTCGTCGAACGCAGTCTCGCCGCAGATCTCAGCCACTTACCGCGGCGCCAATGAATATCGGCCCAACCTGGCTCCTGGTCAGCCACTCATCAAGCCGACGAAGCTGTCGAGTGGCTACGTGCAATATGTAAACTACGACGCTCTCACCTTGCCTGCAACCAAAACAGCTGCGGGTGCACTTCTAAGTCCGTTTGGTGGTCTAGGCCGCAATTCCGCGCGCACGCCTGCCTACTACACGACTGATTTTGCTCTCAACAAAACCTTCGGTACGCCGATCGATCGCTTGAAGGTTCAGTTCCGCACCGAGATGTACAACGTGTTCAACCACACGAACTTCTATTTGCCGTCGAGTGGCCTTGGGGGCACTCTGGGGAATGCCCCAACCAGTGGCGGCACCATCACCAGCACCTTCGAACCACGCATTATTCAGTTCGGATTGAAGGTCTTATATTAGACACGCGTGTCAAGAGGCGCAAAAGACTGGTATACCTTTCAGCCAGCCCTCGTTACCTCTCAACACAAATAAAGTCGTCGTTCAGATCGGATCATGACAGTGTGTAAGTGTTATTTAAAGAAGAAAGCATTTCTATTTTTCGCGGTATCGCTGCTAACTTCTTCGATTCTGCATGCGGCCCCAGTGCTGATGATCTCAATTGATGGCTTGAAGCCGGAATACGTAACCCACGCGGCAGAACACAATCTGCGGATCCCTACCTTGCAGCGCTTTCTCAAAGAGGGCGCCTATGCAGATGCTGTACTCGCGGTCCTTCCCACTGTCACGTACCCTGACCACACCACCCTGATCACCGGCGTGTGGCCGGCTGAGCACGGCATCTACAACAACGCCCTCTTCGATCCTGATCACAAGCTTGCCGGCGCATGGTACTGGTATGCCAGCAGCATCAAGGTTCCCACGCTCTGGGACGCAGCTCATCTGGGTGGCATCCGCACTGCGAGTGTAAGCTGGCCAGTGAGCGTGAATGCTACCAGTGTCGACACACTCATCCCGGAATACTGGCGCACACTTTCTCCTCCCGAAGGAGCAAATCCGCAAGATCGTTCGCTGCTTGAAGCCATCTCCCGACCCGACGGGATGCTCGCGGAAATGCAGCAGCGACTCGGACCGTACATGCAGGGGAATGAAACCACCATCCAGGGAGATGAGACGCGTGCCCGTTTCTCGCTCGATATCCTCGAGCATCAGAAGCCTGGCTTCATGACGATTCATCTCAGTTCGCTTGACGAGGCAGAACACCTCTCAGGACCATTCAGCGCAGAAGCAAATCAGACTCTGGAAACAATCGACGGCTTGGTCGAACAGCTTATGGAAGCTGCCCTCAAGAACGATCCGAAAACGACCATCGTCATCGTTTCCGATCACGGGTTTGCAAAAGTCGATCATGCTATCAATCTTACGATCCCCTTCATCCAGGCTGGCCTCCTTCAGCTGGGCAAAACCCCAGCCGGCGAAACAACTGTGAATTCATGGAAAGCTCAACTATGGTCAGCGAGCGGCCTTGCCGCTGTCATGCTTCATGACCCCGCCGATGCGCAGACTCGCGCACAAGTGCTCGATCTCCTCACCAAGTTGGCAGCTGACCCTCAAAATGGAATTTCCAAAATTCTCAATGCGGACGAGATAAAGCAGGCAGGAGGATTTCCTGACGCTGCCTTTGTCGTTGCTATGAAGCCCGGCTTCACGATCGGTCTTGCTTTGTCTGGTCCTCTGGTAAACGACCAAACCGCAGTCAAGGGAACACATGGTTATCTCCCGTCCTTCCGGGAGATGCATGCATCATTTCTAGCTATCGGACCAAATATCCTCGGCAGCCACGACCTGGGCACCATCGATATGCGGCAAATTGCGCCGACCGTCGCGAAGATCTTAGGTGTAAATCTTTCCTCAGCAAAGCAGCCTCCTTTACAGTTAAGCAGCCAGTAAGCGTTCCATCAAAGCCAGTTCAGTTGATCGGTGCTTTTCGCAACGCAAGAGCAAGAGGTCATCCAACGTCTCCGGCTCGCTGCCAGACGTATTCTTCTCAGGATCCAGCGCAACAGCTCTGAACGGCAAATGAAGGATGAGTCTTCAGTACTCACTTTGAGGCACAAAGGAGTGTTGAGCAGAAGTGAACCTGGTCCCACCGGGCTTCCCGTGATCTCTGTCGCCCACTATGGTGAGCAGAATGGCGACCTCATGCGTGACCCGGAGATGTGTTTCGAGCTGGCCGTCAAAAACGGCCCGGAGCTGATTCCCTTCTATTTTTTATGTTGAGCTCAACATAACCAATACTGTGTGAAGCCCCGGATTATGTGAAGCGGAGTCTCACCACATGGCTTAGGCGCAGTGTTCACGCGGCTCTTGTATTTGCATTGCTCAACATAGTTCGGGACTCTTCTCGTACCGACATCCGGTCGGCACGAGGAGACTATGGACCAGTTATCGAAGAAGGGGCTATCGCTTTCAGAGTGCGTGGCCAGCTATGACCTGTACGCGCGGGAGGTACGCTGTCTCGCAGCATCGACACGTGAGATTCAACGCCGCATCCTGCGGCGACTTTGCAGCTTTTGCTTCGGCGATGGACCGATTGCATGGGATGCCATTTGCTTCACCGACATCATTCGATTTCTTACAGCCGAGTTCGAGCGTTATCCCAACCGGGGCACGCAACGCGCTTCGCTGACGAGCATGCGCACGATTCTGCGGTATCTCGCAGAGAACAACATGGTGCCGAAGGGATGGGACGAAGCTCTTCCCAGGACTGCGACGAAGCGTCACGCGCATCTTCCGCGACAGCTTTCGAGAGAGCAGATACGTGCTCTTTTCAAGGCATCACAGGGCAACAGGTGGATAGCGCGCCGAGATCGTGCGTTGCTGTTGCTGTTACTGCGGCTCGGCCTGCGCTGCGAAGAAGTTGCTCATCTCAAGTGGCAGGATATCGACTGGCAAGCAGGCTCTATAAGGATATGCAGCCAGAAGAGCCGACGCGAGCGGATACTTCCGCTGCCGGAAGATGTGGGCAAGGCGCTTGTCGCCTACCTTCGAACCTTCTCCAGTGTCCCGCTCTGGATTTTTGATTCCAGTCGTTCAACCTTCCCTGATGAGATGAGACGCCTGCATATCAAGGCGATCTCGAAGTACCTCTTCAAGCGAGCGGGTGTCGTTGGAGGATCTGCGCACTCACTCCGCCATACCATCGCCACCACCATGGTGAACCATGGTGCGTCCTTTAAGGATGTATCAGACCTGCTCGGCCACCGCCGCCTTTCGACGACGTTGATCTATGCCAAGCTCGACATGAAGGCACTCGCTCAGGTTGCCCTACCGTGGCCGGGAGGTGAGCGATGACCTTCGAAGCCCTGTCCCAGCACCTCGAAGCATTCCTCGCGCTGAAGCGGGCTCACGCCAAGCGTAGCCCTTATTTTGAAGGCGACCAGCGTAGACGCCTCCGATATGAAGAGGCGCTGCTCCGCAGCTTTCTTGAACTATGGCGACAGCACGGATGCCCCTGGCCGATTCGCGCAGAGTTTGCGATGGATTGGGTGATGGACGGCTCCATGCTGAACCGACCCTATCGCGATGAACATCGTCTGCTTGCCATACGTGCGTTCCTGCTACAGGTCCGTACTTTCGAAGAGCAGACGGGCATTCCCCAGAGCCAGTTCCGGAGGCGGTACAAGCGGCGTGCGTCCTACATCTTCTCTGACCGGGAGATTCAGCAGCTTATGGAAGCAGCCGCGCGGAACCGGCTCAGGTTCCGTGCGGCGACGGTCAGCACACTCATTGGCCTGCTAGCCAGCACAGGTATTCGCATCGGGGAGGCTCTGCGCCTGACGATGGCCGATGTGAGGCTCGATGCGAAGCCTTCACATCTGTATATCCATGAGACGAAGTTTGGCAAGTCGCGCAACGTCGTGCTCCACACCTCGACCGTGGAGCACCTGCGGCACTATATCCACGAGCGAGCAACAGCGTTGCGGGGCCGCAGCGCTGAACCATTCTTCACCAACACGATTTGCCGAGCACTGATCTATAACCCGCTCCGGTACACCTTTCGTCAGTTGCTGAAGCAGGTTGGCATTGCTCCGCCCGCGAACCAACGTAGGCCCACACTGCACTGCTTCAGACATACCTTCGCGGTGAAGCGATTGACACTCTGGCAGCACGAGGGTACGGACATCCGGACGCAGCTTCCATGGCTCTCCGTCTACCTCGGCCACCAAGGACCGGAGAGCACCTATTGGTATCTGAGCGCTACGCCGGATCTTCTTCGGGATGCCGGTGCATTGTTTGATCCAGAACAGATGCCTGAAGGAGGTCGCCGATGATGCTCGCTGGCCCTCTTCTCCAGCAGTATTTCACCAACTACCTCATCGCTCAGCGACGGCTCAGCCCGCAGACGCTCGCAAGCTATCGCGATACATTCCGTCTGCTGTTGCAGTTCGTACAGTCGGAACGGAAGATCGAGCCTGCGCAACTCGCCATCGAACAGCTTGATGCCGAGATCATTCTGCGCTTTCTGGATAACCTGGAGCTACAGCGCAAGAACTCCGTTGTGTCCCGCAACCTGCGACTCACAGCCATACGCTCGTTCTTTCGCATGGTGGCTCTGCATCACCCAGAGTGCGTTGGAACAGCCACCCGCGTGCTCGCCATTCCGATGAAGCGAACAGATACGCGGCTTCTGGAGTATGTCTCCCGCACAGAGATGGACGCCATCCTCAACAGCATCGATCGCAAGCATTGGTGCGGACGGCGCGACTATGCCTTGCTGCTGACCATGTACAACTCCGGCGCACGCGTCTCTGAACTGTGTGCTCTACGCATAGATCAGATCGGCAGCGGCAAGAACAGCTACGTCCATCTGCACGGCAAGGGCCGCAAGGAACGTGCTATCCCATTGTGGCCTTCCACCGCACGTATCTTACGAGATTGGCTTCGAGAGAACACCGGCAGCATGGCCTTTCCGGGAGTTCGCGGCGAACCGCTCAGCCGCTTCGCAGTTCGTCTTCTGTTGCAGAAGGCCGTTGCCACCGCGTCATCCAGCTGTCCCAGACTGCGGAAGAAGCGCATCTCTCCTCACACGATCAGACATGGAACCGCTATGGCGTTGCTCGATGCAGGAGTAGACATCTCCGTCATCGCGCTCTGGCTCGGACACGAGAGCATCGAGACCACCAACGGCTATCTGCACACAAGCATTGCGCTGAAGGAAAAGGCCCTCGCCAAGGTCACACCATCGGGCTCTGCATTCAAACGCTTCAAGCCTGATGACAGGCTCCTGGCCTTCCTCGCTTCTCTCTAACTATGTGCAGTCAGAACGCTGGTAGCCCGCGTCCTGACTGCATTCCTCCATCTCACTTCACATAATCCGGCGCTTCACACAGTACTATCGGAACGACTTCGTTGGCGTCGAGCAATGGAGCCGAAATATCGTTCGCGATCACTACGTGTGTCTCGAGTCGTTGCACAAACAGCATGAACGATTTGCGATGACCTGGGACAACAACCTGCGGCTGCAAGGCTTCGCGGAGGCCTTCAATCTAGACCGGCATGTCCGCGGATAGTCTTGCCCTACCCAGACCAACAACAACGGAAAAAGAGCGCAGCCTGAGACCGTGCGGGAGCCAGTGGCTGGCTCCCGCATAGCCGCCTCAACCTCGTCCGCGCGTCGCAGGCCTAGCGGGATCCCGTTTCCGACCCTACTACTTCTGCCTTTCAGAAACATCTGAGCGGATGCGCGCGGTGGCTGCCTTGAAGCAAAATGTCATACAGATGTGCTAATGACTCGGTTAGGAGAACGTCCTATGACGAAGGCGCAAAAGAATGCTTGGATCGTCGAACACATTCGGATCCTCTATGAGGACGAGATTCGGCCGGAGCGCTACCATGAACGCAAAGGCATTAGTAACCACTGCGCTCGCATTCCAATTTGGTCGGGAAAGTTCCGTTTCTTCATTGTGATTTAGCGGTTATTGACATACACTTTAGTCATAGGGATCAATATGGCCGTCGCAGTCGCCCTCCCCAGACCGGATCTTGCCGCCCACCGAGAGGCCTTGACCTTAAGTTGGAGCAACTTAGTTCAGCGGCTCACTCAAGTCATTGGACGTAAGCTCACTGCTTATATCGCGGGAGTCAAAGACGTACGGGCGCTTGATCGATGGATAGATGGAGCTGAACCATATGGCGACGTTGTTGCTCGTCTCCGTTTCGCTTACCAGGTCGCACGTACGTTGAACGAACACGATTCCCCGCAAGTCGTCCAGGCATGGTTGACCGGTGTCAATCCTGAACTGGGGGATAGAGTTCCACTGCGCCTGCTGAAGGATGGAGATCTGGATGAAATCGCTCCTCAGGTTTTAGGAGCTGCCAGAGCTTTTGTTGCAGGCGCCTAGCAACATGTTGACTTCGAAATCGCCTGATGCTGCGCTTTTTCGTCTCGGACGCAAGCCGGATCCATGGACCCCTCCGGATTGGTCACGAGCTCAGCCAGACGGGACATTTGGAAATCGCTTTGACGATCCTCTCGGAAATTACCGCGTTCTCTATGCTGCTTCGCAGCGGGTCTCCTGCTTCGTCGAAACGCTTGCTCGCTTCCGACCAGATCTGTCTCTTGTGGCCGAACTGCAGACGATTGACGGTGAAGACGACTTTACTCCTCTTGGCACTGTACCCATAGGTTGGTGTGACGCTCGCGTGATGGGTGAGGCTGGTGAAAGGGAAGTATGCAGACATCTATTCCGCTAGTTGGTTGAGCCACCTGCGCACACTTCTGGCAAAAGACTGCATGGCACTTGGCATTGCAGACCTTGATGACTCCGTACTGCAGCAGGGAGACTCACGAAGACTGACTCAGCTTGCCTCTCTAGTAGTGAATGAAGCCGAATTTGATGGCGTTTTTTATCGATCCCGCTATGGCCATGATCTCGAGAATTGGGCACTCTTTGAACCATTCGGCATCGGGTCGCAGAAGCCGCCGGCAGAGGTGAACTTGCAGGATCGGGATCTACAAGCGGCTTGTCACTTCCTTGGACTCAGTATCACCTAGTCACTTGTATTGAACCGCGGTTCGCATAGCTAAATCTTGCGGTGTTCAATGCGCAGGTTCGATAGCTGCAAAATTCCAATCATATGGTGCGCGTCTTTGGCCCTTGTCTGATCAACCTCACAGACCCAGATTGTCATTCACAGCAACCATGATCTCTTGCTCTGATCCCAAATACCGCTCGGTCGTCTGAATCGACGAGTGACCAAGCAGGAACTTGATCTGCTCGAGATCGCCGCCTGCCTTCCGGCAAAGCTTCGCACACGTCCGCCGAAGGTCATGCGCCCCGAAGTGCTCAATGCCGATTTCTTTGGCAGACTGCTCCACAATTGACCAGACCGCCCAGCCGGTCAGGGATTCGCCGTGGATCATGTCCGCCTTGTTGACCTTCCGGAGTAGTGGACCCTCGTTGATCCCGGCTGCCAGCTTCCACTCTTCAATTCCCTTCTTGATCCAGACCGGGACGGCAACCGTTCGCAGCCGTTTTCCCTTGCCGACCATATCGACGATCACCCAGCGGTTCTCCCGCTCCTGAATGTCTTCAATTTTCAAGGACGCGAGCTCCTGCCGGCGGAGGGCACAGCCGACCAGCAGTCCCAGCACGACGTAATCCCGTTTGCCCTTATTGGTTTTCCGATTTGGGACGCGCAGGATCTCTTTCGCCTGCTCCCGGGTCAGCCAGTTCCCCATCCGCGTTCCCTTCTGGACGATATTCGGGACGTCGGTCAGGTTCGCAGCATCTTCGTGGGTCAGCAGTCCCATCTTTCGGGCTTCCGAGATCAGTTTCCGGGCAGCGGACAGGCGCACATTGATGGTCGATGGCGAGAGGCCATCCATCGAAGCTTTCCAGGCGAGCAGGGTCTCCCGATAGAGAGGTTGGCTGGCATAGAAGCGGAAGAGCGAGTCGAGTGCTTTGCCGTAGTTCCGCTTCGAGTTCTGGGACTTCACCGAGTCCAGCACGACCTGGCGCAGCCGGATCTGGGCGTCGGTGAGCGCGAAAGGGTCACTTCCCTGCCCTGCGGCCGAAAATGGAGCCAAAACGAGCGCATTGGTCATAAACGAGGATAACCCACGACAATTCACATTGTCGTGAATATAGAGATCTTAAAATGAAGCACATCAAAAGGAGTTTATTTGGACAAATACGTGCGTTGAATGAGTTCTTGGGCGACCGGCCGATTTCAGCGAATGAAGATGCACAACCTTAACAGAAGTACCAATATGCGTTCTCTAAAAGCCCGTTACACGCACAACGAAGACGCTTACAGGTCACACTAATAAATGCACAGGTGCCAAAAGGAAATATCAAGCAGCACGAATATCAACGTCCAATAGGCGTCCGATAGCGGTAACCATCACTACTTTAAAGGGACTGAGGGAGCCACCCGTTCCCCATAGATTCAATTACTTACCTCAGTTGGGGACACTTTCACGGCGATAACACGGGTTCGAATCCCGTCGGGGACGCCAACAAAACAAACGAGTTACTACGGTTTAGCTATTGAGGTTGCCGCTGTACATGGCAATTTTATGGCAATGCTGTATTCATGACAAAGTTCCATTTCGGTACTACCGTGCAGTGAATATCGCAGGTTTCTTCAATGAATCCACCGCTAGCGGGTCGGCATCGGATATAAACAAGTGACCTAGTGTTTACCCTTGGCGCGAAAAAAAACCTTTTCGCCATAGGCATAAGGAGCGAGTTGCTCTTAATATTGGGGTGACACGAGGGTGAGGTGTATTTATGCGTTCTACATCGCTTGCGCACAATTCCGTTCGTGAAAAGTTAAAAGAGCTTCGTCAGTCTGCCAGTACCCTCAAGCCAGAAGTTCGTGGTTCAGAAGAGGAACGCGCAGCCGTGGCTATGAAGGGCTTCGAAAATTGGGCCGACCTCCGGAACAAAGCAAACGAACAGGTCACTCGTTAAGAGATGCGCTTCAAAGTCATGGAGTAACAGACCTCCAAGCTGGCGCAGTCGTAACAGTTAGAGATAAGAACCTCAGCTTCCCGCACAACATCCTCAATCGGACAATCCATGCCCGACGCTTTGCGGTAGTGATGTCAAATGCCAAAATCTGCAGAGATAGCTCAACACCCATCATCGTGATCGCGCCGATGACCCACAAGGTTGACATCAAATCTGACACCGACATCCTTATCGTGAAGGCTACAGAAAATGGGCTGGAATACGACAGTCTTGCTCAACTCGCCCTCATTCAGCCTGTACGAAAACAAGACATACAAGAGAAACATGGAGTTCTCAGTGATGCGGACTACGAGTCGATCCTCGAACACTTTATATTAATGTCCGCGAGAGACTAACTACTACTTCGCTTTTTGTGCGCCATTCCACATCTAACTGTCATAGTCTCGTTGTATGGCCGTGATGAAGCGAGCGGTTGCGAGTGAAGAGCAGGGGCTACTGCGAGACCGCTACTTGAGTACGCTGGCCATCGGTGCCTGCATCATCGCTGCTGTAAGGCTGGCGCGGGACGAAAACATAAATACGCCATCTCCCCGGCTGCTGTGCGAGGTGTCTGACTCCATCAGTCTGGCAGAACGGATACTGAAGACGATATTGGGACGGTGAGGTCGCTACCGTGACCCGTTGAACGCACTGACAAACCCAAAGATCGCACCGAAGACATTGGTACGCTGCATTTATAGAGCGTATGGTCGCCTCAGCATCAATGGTTGTTCAGGTGCTTTAAAGCAGGCCAAATTTGGCCATTCAAAATAGGATCACGGCACACCCACACCGGCACAACCCGGATGGTACGTTTGATTCAATATGCATAACCTGCTACCGCACTATAGGTACAAGGTTTGACGAGTCGCTACTATCTGATGATGAGCAGAGCCACGTTTGTTCTGAACGCTACATCAAGCACAGGCCAGCACTAACGCTGGTTGTGCTAAAACAAACCACTATTCCGGTTCGTCATCGACCGTAGACAGTGGTTCAGCCTTCAAGATGATGGAGTGAAGTAGTTCGGCGCTGTACACTCCCCCGTACACAACCTCGCGCTCGATCCATGCGTCTATTTCGGACGCACGAAATCTCCAGAGTTTCCCCACATGGATGCCGCGAATTCGGCGCCTTCGAGCGAGCTTTTGCAGGGTTTTCGGGCTGATCTTCATGATGGCCGCCGCCTCCGCCGTATCCAAAAGCGGTTCGGGTAGAAACCTGACTGATGTTTTCGTCCAGTCCTTGGTATCACCAGCAGGCAGAGGTGGCCTCTTCGGAAACTGTTTGTGTTCTTGCAAGTTTGCCCTCCCGACCTATCGATCTCACTTGCCCCGATCTTTGTCTTTAGGAAAGCGGACGGCCAATATTTACTAGTTATCAGCCGATACCCTGGATGGATGGGTGACTATTACTTTCTAGTCAACAGTTACATCAACCGGTAAGTAACGGTTAACCGTAATGATGGCAAGTACATGTCGCAACGTTAATCTCCGTCGGGCACTGACTCGCGACGTTTGCTTTGGGACCCCGGATGTACGATCTTGCTGAGTTTCGTCACTTCAAGTACCTACTAGCCATCGCTGAAAACGCAGGATTTCGAGCTGCCGCCCAAAAATTGCGCGTCTCTCAACCCGCTTTAAGTAAGCAGGCAAAGGGATTTCAGGAATATTTGAACGTCCGTCTTTTTAGAAAGACCCAAGTCTGGAAGGATGCGTCTCACTCCGGTTGGTAGTGCGTTTATCCCGATCGCACGGGATGTTCTCCAGGTACAAGATAGACTTGTTGCTTGTCTTCCTCAGGATCATCCGCTGGCTTCGAAGGTGGCGCTCTCTGCATTTGATCTTGAAGCAGACCTGAGGGTTTTCGACAACCTTCGCAACACCCATCTGCTCACGCACGACTGGCGGAATTATTGAGAGAAATTGACATCGAGATAAAAGATCATGCTCGTACATCCCATCCACAGGAGCCCATGAAACTAGTGGAGAGAGGATTTGGAGTCGCCCTCATGCGCGAGGGTACCTCGCTCGGTCCTGGTTTGACGACACGGCCCATCTTCGGCGTCGATTGGACAGTCGATACAGCGATGATCTTCAAGGAGGACACGGGGCTGAATTATCTCCCGATCATCGCTCGAAGTCTCAGACGGGAATTCTCGGAAGGATCATCGCTAGTATCTATGAAGAAGTCCGTGGCAAGTGTTCACGAATCGAAGGTCGGGAGCAAAGCCACAAAGTCCGGATAAAGACTAGTTTCCCTACTGGGTGCTTATGTACTCGCCTTCGATACCGATTAAGTTGTCGGCCGATCACCACTAAGTATTGGATTCACTTCCTCGATTCTCCTAGTGTCACGGTATATCACGACTGAGTTTCCAGTCGTTGGAGGTGCCGATGATCCGCAATACCATCTCAATCCCCCGCCCGAGACAACCAAGGTAATTCAGCCGCTCAACTCGTTCACCAGAGGGACACTACGGACCGCCGCTTGCGCGAGTCGTCAAAGTGCTCTCACCAAGCCTGCTCGCTCTCGCCTTTGCGAGCGTCGCCCACGCTCAAGGCACGATGGACTTTTCCGGGGCACAAACTCTTCTCGGGACCTTCAAAACATTCGCGGTAAACGCGGGTGCTGTCCTCTGTTTCGGTGGCCTCATCTTCGCCGGCATCCGCATGATGAGCGGGCGCTTTCAAGATGCCATTCCAGGTCTGTTCGGCGCACTGTTTGGCGCCGGAGTGCTGGGCTGGGGCGCAGGTTGGATCGGATCGCTGACCGGACAAGGGATGTAGCGATCATGCAGACGATCCGGCGAGGAAACCCAATACCGATCAATGGCGCACTCAACAGATCAAGAACCAAGCTTGGGCTTGAACTGTCAGCGTGGATGTCGATCGTGTTCGTGACGGTAACGGTGTTTCTTGCCGGATTCAAATGGCTTGCCATCTTTGCATTCCCTGCGCTGTTACTCGGCGCGTGGCTTGTCGTTCGCAAACACCCAAAGATGTTTCAACTGTGGGCCCTGAGCCTGAGACAGAAGAGCTATTATGACCCGCGCAAATAGTGCACCGTGGTTTACCAAAGCCGGAGCCGCAACAAGCATCATGCCCATCTCGCATTTTGTGGGGCCGAACATCTTTGCCCTCAAGGGCGGTGGCTACGGATGCCTACTCTCGCTCGATGGCATCGATCCCGAGAGCCGGACAGACGAGGATCTCGACGTCCGGGTGCGCGGTGTAGAAGCCGCTCTCCGCGGCTTGCCTGCAGACGCCTGTCTATACCAGTACACACGGGTGATGGCCGGCTTGATTTACCCAGGCCTCAACAGTACACCAATCCGGTCACGGAGTCTTTCGCAAGCAACCGTCTTGAGTTCCTGCATCGCAATGCTCAGTTTCGGAGAATTGACCTGCATTGGTGCCTCACGATCGAGCCTTATGCCGGTCTCACTTTTGGCAACAAGCCAAAGGACCAGCGGCACGTCCTCGACCGGCAATTGTTCGAGCTGCAGAAGGCCGCGATCATCCTTGAGGCCCACCTGAATGAGTCGATAGGCCTGAAATTACTTGTCAAAGAGCAGGTGTTCCAATTCTTCAGCTACCTTTTCAACCTCGAAGAATGGGCATCGCAGATGCATCTCCGCTCTGACGTCGGGGTGGATCGGCAACTAGTCACGTCGCCAGTCGAGTGGCACCGAGACCACCTCCGCATCGGACGCCGGTTCGTCCAGATGTTTCCACTGACCCAGACGCCTGAGATGTCACGCCCATGCCTCTTCACGAACCTAATGGAACTCGATTGCGACAGCGTGCTTTGCAGCGTGTGGAGACCAAGGCCGGACAGCGCGACTCGCAAAGAGATGACGAACCAGGAAAAGTTTTTAGAATTCTTCAAGCTCTCGCCCTTCCAACGCCTGATGAGTGGACGGAACACGGCGCCCCTTGAATCGACGGCCACAGCGAAAGCCGTCACCGGCAACGTCGAGAGCCTTACAGAGGTGGTCTCGTCACTCGACAAGTTGGGTCAGGGAGATTTTGCGCTGCGCTTACTGCTATCCGCCAGAAGCGGTGAAGAATTGCGCGCGGCGACGCCAGCCGTTCATCGGCTCTTTGTGGATGCGCGAGCACCGATTCTCGAAGAGACATATGGCAATCTCTCGGCCTTCTACGCGATGTTCCCGGGTAATCGGCAATTCAATGTGTATCCGCTGTGGCTGCGCGAAGATCATCATGCCAGGCTATCGAGCATCTTCGCGCCAAATCTGGGACACATACATTCCGAAGACCTAGACGCTGAGTACCTGAACATCTTCGAGACACGCACACGGACACCGTATTTTCAAGACGCATACGTGAATGGTGTGCGCGTGCAACTCATCATCGGGCCGACTGGCAGCGGCAAGAGCGTGCATGCCAACCAGATGCTGAGTCTCGAACAAAAGTATGGCGGATTCACCTTCATCTTTGATATCGGCGGAAGCTACGAGAGCGTGGTCGAGCTCTACGGCGGTCGCATTGACCGATTTGGCAAGGACGGCCCGCGGATCAATCCATTCGCCCTTGAGCCAACGGAAGCCAACATCGCTTTCCTACATTCCTTCATCAAGCTTTTGCTGACGAATGCAGGCGCCTTTCCGGGACCAGAGGACGATGACGATGTGTTCCGGTCTATGAAGGGGATCTATACCCTGCCGCCGACCATGCGACGACTTTCGAACCTCACGCTGCCGGAACAGCTTGATCGCTACATGGCGAAATGGAAAGACCAGGGGGTCTACCACGCGGTCTTCGACAGCCTCACGACAGCCTCACGATGTCGCGACTACAGTGCTTCGACTTCCAGGGAGTGAACAACAAGCAATATGCCGACCTGATCGAACCTCTTATGGTCTGGCTCTTGCACCGCATCGACGAGATCGTCTACGACCCGAAGAACCTAGGGGTCCCCAAACACCTGCTGATCGAAGAGATCTTCTCCGACATGAAGAACAAGCAGTTGCTCGAAGGAGCACTGGCTTCGATCAAGACAGTGCGGAAGAACCTGGGCGGCGTGACCATGATCGGCCAGTCTGCAAACGATCTCGGCGAGAACGCCGATCTGATCGTGAACTCGTGCACGTCGTTCCTGTTTCTGCCAGACGCAACCTTCAATCGCAAGGTGTACGGCGAATTGTTCAAGTTGAGCAAAGAGCAACTTGACCTATTCGAGAGTCTTCGTCCGCGTGAGGCCTTGTATGTACGGCGGGACGGGATCACGAAGGTGGTAATTTTCAATCTGGATGACCGTAGCTACGCGAAGTTCTCGACCAGACCGAAAGACAGGATCCGACGCTCGAGGCTGGTTGAAACGTACGGACTGCACGAAGGTATCGAGCGCTTCGCTCAGGGCGAAACGGCATAGCAGAAAAACTCAATTCAATTCTTAAGGAGATGCACCCATGACGCCCCGCACTTTCTTTCTCGCAGCCGCAAGCCTGGCGATCAGTACAGCCAGTCCCGCTCAGACCTCGCGTCTTCGGCCTAATGCGCCTAGAACCGTCGTAATCGCAGACGACGAGGCTCCTCCAGTCGTTCGCACCGGATGCTGCAATCGACACTGATTGAGTTGCCGGCGGAGGAGAAGGTAGCGACGGTCTTCGGCGGGGACACTGTGAGCTGGGTCTTCGACGCGGGTCATGTTGCGAGCCGGTACATCTCGATCAAGCCCAAGGTTGCCGACACTTCGACCGATCTCCACATCATCTCCGACCACGGCAATGAGTACACCGTAGGGCTGCGCGATATCTCAAGCGACGAGGCCAATCCTCACTTTGATTCGAAGGTCTACCTCTCGTTGAGCAGTACCAAGGCTGCGGACAATATCGCGAAGGCGCCCGTGTTTATTCCTGCTGCCGAGGTCGCGGCGAAAGAGGAACAGCTGAGAAAAGAAGCCGACGACGCGAAGAAGGCGGAGGACGTGGACCATAAGGCGATTGCTGCAGCGGCTGAGAGTTTCAAAGCAAGCTATCCTGCCTCGCTGCATTTTGATCACATCTGGGACCAGAAGAAGGGAGCTGCGCTCGGGATCCAGCAGATCTGGCGCGATGATAAGTTCACCTCTCTCCGCGGGAAGTTCCAGGAAACGTCTGCGCTCTACGGATTGAAGGATGGCAAAGGTTCGCTGATCAACTACGACTTTGCGAATGGTATGTACACCATTCCGAAGCTAGTCACGCAAGGTTATCTGTCGATCGGTAAGCAGCGTGTGGACTTAAAGCGGACCAAGGCGGGGAGCTAGCCATGTCCGAGACGCCGACACCCGTCCACGCCACGGTTCCGGAACAGCCCGAGTCGTCGATGCCACTGCGAAAGAAGCAGCCTCTGCTGATCCTGCTTTTCATCATCCTGTTGGTCTTCGTCGGCTCAAGCGTCGTGACGGCTACGAAGAAGGCTGGCCCACTTAAGAGCCAACTGACGGCGAGGCCGGCAATGGCGAATCCGCAACAGGTGAATTCCTTCGAAGCGCAGCAGGAGCAGGTTGCGAAGAAAGACCAGGAGGAGCAGCAGCAACGAGCGGCTACAGCAGCTTTGCTCACGGCCCTACAGGATCCGAATATGCCTGGCCCCGAGTCTCAGAATGCTCCGCCAAGGAACCGGGGGAGAGCGGAGATCGCGAAGGAGTGAAGTCTGACGCAGAACCGGAGCCTCGCAAGCCCGATTCGAAAAATGCGGCGATCAATAAGTACGACTTTGACAGCTTTGACGGAAAGCTGTTCCGTGTCCTCGAGGGCAGTGTCTTCGAAGGCGTGGTCACGAACCATATCGATGGAGGACTGGCCGGCCCGATCCTGATCATACTCACGACGGATTACTACTCACACGATCATCAGCAATTGTTGTTGCCGCAGGGCACGCGATTGATTGGAAATGTGCAATCCGTTAACTCAAGCCACGCCCGCAGGATGGTGGTCGCTTTCCCTCGCGCGATCTGTCCTGACGGATTCTCGATTGACCTTGATAAGTTCGCCGGCCTCGACCCATTGGGCACGACCGGTGTTGCGACCAAAGTAGACAACCGGTACTTCCAGACCTTCGCTGTAGCGGCAGCAATCGGCGGGTTAGGTGGTCTTGCGCAGGTCGGCAATGACAACATTCTCAACCCGTCAGCACAGATACGGAATGGCATCTCGTCCCAGACCAGCGAAGAAGCGGAGCAGATCCTGAACCACTTTCTCAACCGCCTTCCCATCATCACGCTCAAGGAAGGTTCTCGCGCACGGGTCTACGTTGGCCGCGACATCCTCATCCCCTCCTACGCAGAACACCGCGTCGAACCATCGATGTAACGTCAGGAGCTCTTATGAAGCTGAGTCTCACCACCTATCGCAGCGGAGCCGTACTCTCCGTAACTCTGGCACTCGCCGCCCAACCGGGGCACGCGCAATTCGGCGGCGTTGTGTTTGACCCGACACAATCGGCGCATGCTATTGAACAAATTCAGCGAAACATCCAGAACAGCGTGACATGGCAGCAGCAGTTGGCGAACCAGATCCAGATGGCTGCGACGTTGGACAAGGACTACCAGCAGGCGATCACGACGTACAACGTGATACACGGCAACCTGAAGAACTTCAGCAGCAAGTCCCTCTGGCAAACGATTCAGTCACAGCTCCCGCAAGCGAGCTTCGCCAATCAGCACGGTGAGACAACTGGGCTGCAGGCAGCTATGAACGGTCAGGCACCCGGAACGGCAGGGATGGTCTGGAAGCTGATGAACCTCGGGTTGAATGCGACTTCGTCTTCGTACCTGAGTGGGCAGGTGCTTGGCACCAGTCACGCGCTTGCGACGTTGACACGTATGGAGGCGATGGACGGCGTTTCAAGTCAATGCCTGAATTCTGTGGGTAGCTACAACGCCGCCCGGATCGGAAATCTGCAGCCACAAACCGCGCTGACGCAATCGCAATTCGATACCAGCTCCTTTACGACCACGGAACTGGAGCAACTCAACCTCATCAACATGGGCAACGCGCATTACTTGAACGAAGCCTAAGCCCAGGGGGCTTTGCACGCGTGTCAGGCAGCTCAGGCTGCAGTTCAGAACATGGCGCAACGGACCGCAGCGGCAGATGAGATCAACAATGCGGCGCTGATTCAACAACAACGAGCAACGTATTCTTCAGCGCCGGCAAACAGTTCCAGTACCTGGGAGAACTACCTCCCGTAAAAGCGCCCTGTAACGATTGCAAGAAATAGCAACGCTTGACGACTTCACTTCAGGGGAGAACCCGCAAAAGATCTTACATCCTATGGCCTCCCCTCTCTTGTTATGGATCGGTACGGCTTCCGGCGTCGACTGGCTTTACCAGTTCACGAACAACCTGACCAACCTCACGACTCAGAATGGCGACGCTCTCTCGTCTGTCGGCATGACGTTGCTGGCCTTCGTCAGCATCATCAAGCTCGTGCGCCTCGTGGCGCAATGGAACCTCGCCACCATGACGATCAGCCTGAGCTCGCAACCGGTGCGCATCGGCGACCTTGTAGAGTTTCTGCTGCAGCTAATCATCTGCCTGCTGATTATCAACTATTGGGTCACACCATTCCCGGGTGCGGGTTTCGGGTTCAATCATCTCCTTTCCTACTTCGCCCAGGTCATCGTTGCGGCGCTGGACCAGAACTCGCTGACTCAGCTCCAGAATGCTCTCAGCACGGCATTGAACAGCACGCCCCAGCCGAGCTACCTCGCTCCCTTTGAGATCCTCACCTATCTGCTGGTCTACATCTTCGTGGGTCTTGCTGGTGGCGTCCTTTTTCTGATCAATTGTTCGTCCTTCATCTTCTACGGTGTCGCCGCGCTTTTTGGGCCGATCTTTGTGCCGCTGCTGATGACGCGGACTTACCGTGGGAAGTTCTTCCACTTTGTCGACGTTCTCTTGAGTTTCGCGATGATTCGGGCGGTTGCCGCCGCCTTCATCTTCGTCTGGTCGGGCTTCTTGATCACTTTCCTTCAGCAGACGTTTAACGGTGACTATTGACTGTCAATGTGGATTGCAAATCTCTATGGTGTCATCGCCGTGTTCATCGCCTTCATCTTCAACATGGTGATGGTGCCGACGATCACCCAAACGATCTTCGGTGGCGGCGCCAGGGTCGCAGGTAAGGTCACTCAGGTTGCCGAGACACTTCTGGTTCGGTCGGCTTTAGGAGGTGCACTGTGACGACTAAAGACCTGACGCCTGATCTGGTACTCCTCACGGACGAGATTTCAAACGAAAAGTACGTCGGATTTTATGCTGAACGCAAGTTGGGCCGTATCGTTATGGCCGCTGGAAGCGTCCTGCTCTTAGGTGCATTCGGAGTGATCGCTTCGCTCGCTCACCGGCCCGTGCAGAGTGGATATATCCTCATCGATGAGATGGGTAAAGCGACCGCGATCCAATACTCCGCCCTTGCCTACACACCCCGCGAAGGCGAGGTTCGAACCTATCTCACCGACTGGGCAAATTACCGCTACACGATCAATCGGGAAACGATTTCGAAGAAGTACCCGATGAATTACTACTTCCTGTCGACTCAGCTCGCGAACCAGTACATGGGAGAAGACAACGCAGCACATCTTGTCTCGCAAGTACTGGCTAATCAAGTCGAGCAAAGCGATGTAGAGGTCGATGGTGTCACCATCACGGCCATGTCGCAAGAGATGGTGAAAGACGCGCCGTCGCTCGCGGGACGGCGCTCATTAATCTGACGCGAATCTACGCGCCGCGCAACTCCCGACAGCCGCGCAAAGAGCATTGGGTGGTGTCTGTAACCTACTACCTGAATCCCGCACAAGTGAGTCTTGCGGCACAGACCTTTCCGCAGTTTGAGACGATCAATCCGCTTGGCCTCACCATCACCGAGTTTCATGAGAATCGGCTGTCGGTAGAAGCAATCGATTCCTCCGCGACCGAACACGCTTCGGGGGTAAGCCGATGAGCTGGGATCTGGTGCTTGGCTTCTTTCCGGAAGAGATGCAGCGTCTGATTCTTGACGACACCATCTCTGACCTGATGATCAACGGTACGACGGGTGTGTTTGTGGATCGGAATGGCGTGATCGAACACATCGAACTCGCGAGCGTTCTCACGACCGAGAGACTGCTCGCTGCGACATAACAGATCGCGAGAAAGCTCGGCCAGAACCTCTCGGATCAAAACCCGATTCTTAATACGCGCCTCCCGGATGGCTCGCGAGTTGCCGTGGTCGGGCCACCGGCGTCGATGAACGGCATCACGATGACGATCCGCAAATTCAATCGCTGGTACACCTCGGACGAACTGATCGCTTCTGGGAGCCTGCCGCAAGCGGTTTTAGAGACCACAGTCGAGCTCATGAACGAAAAGAAGAATGGCATCATCAGTGGCGGTACCGGGAGTGGGAAGACGACGCTGATGAAAGCGTTGCTCGACCACATTCCGCAGGAAGAGCGCCTGATCGTGCAACCTGCAGAGCTGAAAGTATCCCATGCGAATGCCGTCCGCTGGGAGGCCGTGGAAGCCATCCCCGGTCAGGTCGGCATCACTCCGAGTCAGCTTCTTGCCGCTGCGCTTCGCCACCGTCCCGATCGCATCGTGATGGGAGAAATACGTGACGAATGCGGCTACGACTTGCTCCAGGCAATGAACACCGGGCATGGCGGAACGCTCTCCACCATCCATGCAAAGTCCGCATAAGACGCGCTGAATCGCCTGTCGGATTTGGCCCTGAGTGCCAGGGCCAATCTCAACCACGCATTCATACGCTCGGAGACGGCGGAGGCTATCGACTTCGTTCTGTACTGCGAGCGCGATGCCACGGGCCGCCGCCGGGTGCGCGAGCTGATTACCGTCACCGGATACACCCACGCAGACCAGAGCTTCCAGACGGAGGACATCTATCGTGCTTCCGCCGCCTGAGCATCAGGCATACAGCTAGAGAACCGAACCCGAATCGAGGTCACTTCGATGTACCGTCATGCTGCCAAATTGGCTGCACAGCCCAACTCGTCTCTAAAAGCGCCCAGCGTGGCATTCCGGCATCGCCCAGAACGCAACGGAGGGTGCTCTGAGCCGGCCTTCTACGGAGCCTTTTCGCTCGGAATAAAGCTGCGGTTTGGGCGAACATTCACCGCCGAGATCGAGAGTTCGACTTCGGTGCATCGGGGAGCCTTCCGCCTCGTATCCCGTCCTCTACTCGGGGTCACGCTTCGGGGCCAAACCGGCGCCCTGCGGCTCGGCGTCGTTCTGCTTCGACTGCGTCGCCCCTACGGGGTCTCGGTTCCTCCCAAAAGAAGTTTGAAAGCCGCGGTAAAGAACACCGCACAAACTTCTTTCGGGCCCCGCCAAGAAAGCACTCCTTGGCACTTGGGAGCCGGGCCCACTAGCTTGGCTTCGCCTGGTGTGACCCGAGCAGGATACGAGAAATTCAACGACACGGAGATCAACACCATGTACCAGAACAAAGTCACCCTCATCGGCTTCCTCGGCAACGATGCAGAAGTTCGCACCAATAACGGCCGCAGCCTTACCACTCTCTCGCTGGCAACCAAGTCCTCCTACAAGAAGGACGGCAAGTACATCGAGCACACCGAATGGCACCGTTGCGTGGTCTTAGGCAAGCTCGGAGAGTTTGCAGCCACGCTCAAGAAGGGCGCTTATATCCAGGTCGAGGGCGAGCTGCGCAGCCGGAAGTATGACAGCAAGAAGACGAACTCGGAGCAGACCATCTTGGAGAATCGTCTCAACTCGATCCTCAAACTCGACCGTGCTGCCAAGGCAACGGCCGAAGACGAAGAAGATGTCACCGAGGAACAGGCCGCATAGGCCTCTCCAGATGACTGTAAGGAGCCAGGCAACGACCGGGCTTCCTACTCTGCTAACGACCCTTGAACCGTTCTTTAAATCGCCTGAGCTTGAGGTCCTGTATGGACCGCATCGCGACAGAGTTCCTAACCCGTTGCTTCAATCCCGGCGAGACGATTGCCGTGCTCCTTCGCAACGGAAAAACGGTGAAGACGCAACAGCGCATCGTGACGATCGAGACCGCTCTCTCGCCCAATTACATGAGCTGGCTAACGCATGAGAATCGCCAAGGTGCCAACATCTATGTTTCCGCGAATCCGCTTCTCGCCGGCAGCCGCAAACGCGCGAAAGACAGCGTCGCCTCGGTGCGCCATCTTTACATCGATCCCGATATTGACGGCGCGACCAGCCTCGCTGCCCTTCGAGCTTCAGAGCTGATACCGCAGCCGACCGCAATCATTCGCACATCCGCCGACAAGTATCAGGTGATTTGGAAGGTCGAGGGCTTCGACTTTTCCATGCAGGAGATGACCCTGAAGCTTCTTGCAACCTCGTTCCATGGCGACCCTGCCTGCACCGACTGCAACCGCGTTCTTCGCATCCCTGGCTTCCTGAATTGCAAGTACGAACCGGCTTGGCCCGTCGGTGTTCATTACACCTCTGATTTAGTGTATGCGGTCACGGATTTCCGACTCATGGACGGAAACGCGCAAGGGGTGAATGCCGTGCCTTTCCCGCACAAAGAGCAGGCTGCAATCTCGACCACTTCTGAGCACGACGGGGCGTGGGTCTCCCAGCGCCTTGCACAAGGCAGCGAAGCAGCGCAGTTGACGAGCGAGTTGACGGAGCGCCGATCCGATAAGCCCAATCCCCTTTACTATGCGCAACGCACCGTTGACATGGCATCCGCTCGTCTCTCGCTGCTCGAAGGCATAGCCAACGACAAGGTCATCGTGATGCTTGTGACACGTAGACGCTTCGAGATCCCTCCTGCTATTTGCCTGGCGCGTGCCCGGGAAATAGCGGTCACGGCGCAGCGCATGATCTCTCGCAAAAGGATTGCTTGTTCAACACAAAAGGAGAACCCAAATGCCCCTACTCGAAGTCGTACAAACGCGCCAGGTAAGCGCCTCCATCCGCCTCACAGATTCGACCGCGACACAGGTCGATCAGTATGCGGCTTTCATCCGAGCTTCTGCCGATGATGTTGTCGAGCAAGCGCTCGCCTATGTCTTCTCGAAAGACCGTGACTTCCAGGACTTCCTGAAGACGCCACAAGCCAAGCAAGCCGCATCGACACTCCGTATCCGTAAAGGCCCGGCTTCCGGAGCGGCGTTGCCAACGTCCCAGAAGCCATTAAGCGTGCCAGACTCAGCAGCAAAGCAAAGCGCAGTAATGACGGGATTGAAGGCATGATTAGCCTTCAACGGCATAAATATACTTGACACACCATAACTCTTTGCCTAGTAAGACTTCATGAGCAAAGCAGAGAAATTCCAGGTCAGCCTTATGCAAGCCATTCGCTACTTCGGCGATGCGGATGCATGTGTCGAGTCTATTGCCTCGATGCGCTGGCCGCTTGGTGTGCTCTGCCCTCACTGTGCTGGCAGCAAAATTTCATTCCTGAAGACACGCCGTATCTGGAAGTGCATGGCGAAGGATTGCCGTAAGCAGTTCAGTGTGAAGACTCGCAGCATCTTTGAGGATTCACCGATTACCTTAGACAAACGGCTTTCTGCGATATGGCTGGCAGTGAACTGCAAGAATGGAATCAGCAGCTATGAGCTTGCCCGCGATCTGAAAGTCACACAGAAGTCTGCATGGTTCATGCTCCACCGTATCCGGTTGGCTCTCAGCAATGGCACACTCGAGAAAATGGGCGGCGGTGGTGAGCCGGTAGAGGTTGATGAGACATTCATCGGTGGCAAGCCTAAGAACATGCACCGCGCGAAGCGCAACAGTATGAAGTTGGGCGAAAAGTGGGAGCGTAAAACTATCGTGATGGGACTGCTAGATCGCGAGACCCGCAAGGTACGAGCCAAAGTAATTCCAAACGTCAAGCGGGAAACATTGCAAGCCGAAATCCTTGACCTTGTTCAGCGGAAAGCAAAGGTCTATACCGATGGCTGGAGTGGATATGACGAGCTTCGCTACAACTCATTCATCCACGAAACTGTGACCCACATCGAGGAATACGTTCGCGGTCAAGTTCACACCCAAGGCATCGAGAACTTTTGGTCTCTGCTGAAACGCGGCCTGAATGGCACCTATGTTGCTGTCGAACCGTTCCACCTTTCGCGCTATGTCGATGAACAGGCATTCCGCTTTAACAACCGGAGCACCCGCGAGAATCCAATCGACGACGCGGATCGCTTCATGCTGGCTGTTTCTCAGGTCGCAGGCAAGCGTCTGACATGCAAGGAACTGACCGGCAAGGTGGGAGAAACGGCGTTTAACGGTTTTTGTAAGCCGCGACAGATGCGCGGGACGCGGAAGGCTTAGAAGCCCTCTCCGCTTCCATGCGCCGCTGTAGTTCTGCTTTAGAAACAGTCAGTATCTCCCGCATGGCGGAAGTAAAACGAGCGAATTCTGGCGTGTCCGGTGGCTGCTTCATGTGGCCATCATAGCCGCTCTCAGGAGGAATAGATGTCCGGTAATTCGATTCGCCTTGCGATGGCCGTTTTCGAACAATTGGAGACTTTGACAAGTGAGAACTATGCTTTAAGAAAAATTCTGCATAGCAGGGTCTATCAGACGTAGCGATTCAACGTAAGGTGGCCGCGCACCTGAAGATTCAAAAGGATTTGCCTGCCGCCGTCGATCTATTGAAGCAAGTATGCGAACAAACGTTAAAGCACTGGGGCGACTTCGATGTTGCAGTTGCGCTTGCAGCAAAGCAGATAATAGAAAACCTCAGTAGATTTTTGATTTGGCACTAGGACACACTCCATGTGAAGATTCCTTGTGAGTGTTACAACGGCCCCGCCTGCCAGCGGGGTTTTACTTGCCCTAATTACCCTGCAATGTTACGTAACAGTCGCCGCCACTGGCTCCTGGTAGACAAGAAATGCCTGTTACCGTACCGTTGCCCCAGCCAGGGATCGCCGCCGAATCGGAAACCTGTACGCGCACTATGCGTGAAGCGGATGAGGCCTTTACGTGTGTAGGTCTCGCTATCCGATCTATGGCAATACCGCCTGCGAGTCCGAGGACTAAGGAACAGATAGCAATAAATGGGTGTTTCATCCGCATATCATAAACCTTCCGTGCTTCGCCAAAGGTGTCGAAGCAAGCCTTCAACTCGGTTCGACTATCAAAAATAAAGTCTACTTTCTCATCTGTTTTAAGGGTGTCTCGCATGTACTGAAGAATGCAATTAGTTGCAGCGAGAAACCCCAATCATATGGCCTGCTTCCTATCATCCCCTTGCAGCAGCTGCGGCGTGTCGGAGGTATGAACGGCGGTGTTCGAAGGATCGTTGCTCATGCGCACACTCCGGCCAGCAAGGTCATGTAGTCGGCGGCCCGGGTGGTATGCACCTGGGTCAGCGGCAGGTGCGGATAGTTCTGCATATCCAGCCGCGGCGGACGGTGTTCGATGCGGCACAGCAGCAGATGACGCACGGCGTCGAAGCTGATCGTGCCCAGCAGCAACGCTTCGTCGATGGCTTGAGTGACTTCCCCAAGAGCGAAGGTCTCCAGCAGGCGAATCACCTGCACATACTCGCGGCTGCCATGCTTCTTCAGCCTGGCTTCGAGCAGACGCCGAAGGTGTGCGTAGCACTCTGGCAACTGCCAGCCGGCGAGAGGAGCCGCCTGGTCCAAGGCATGCGTCTTCTGTTCGAGCAGCGCCAGAAAGTGCAACGGATCGAAGATCACCGTCTCGCGTTCATAGCTTCGCTTGTGCCGGGCGATGACCTCGCTGCCACAAGCGATCACCACGTCGTGCACGTAGCCCTTCACCCATACCTGGCGGTGTCCGTACTGCGTCGGCACAGAGTAGTCGTTCGAGCGATAGCGAACCAGAGAGAGCGAGCTGACTCGGGCTGAGATCTTCTCGCAGGCTTGATAGGGTGTCGTGGGGCAGCGGCAGCATCGCTGCGCGGTCGCGTTCGAAGCGTTCGCCGATGGTCTCCTTGTGGCCGCGCAGCCGCCGTTGGCGCCGCTTCTGGCAACCGGCTTCCAGTTGAGCGTTCAGCTCCTGCCAACTGCTCGCACGTGGAATCGGGACCATGAAGTTGCGCCGCGCGTCACCCACCAGGCCTTCCACCTTGCCCTTGTCGTTGCCCTTGTCGTTGCCCTTGGCCGGGCGGCCGAACTTATCGGCGAACAGATAGTAACTCTGCAACTCGGAGAACGCTCGCGTCCGTTGGCGCTCTTCACCGCCCAGGATCCGCGCCACCGCGATCTTCGTGTTGTCGTACAGAATCCGCGTGGGCACGTTGCAGAAGTAAGCGAAGGCCCGCACATCACCTTCCAGGAACGCTTCGGTCGTCTCAGCTGGAAACGCCGCCACGAAGCAGTCGTCCGAGTGGGGCAGGTCCATCGCCAGGTAGTGCGCCTTCTGTTCCACGCCGGCGATCACCACCAGAGCTTCGCCGAAATCCGCCTGCGCCTCGCCCGGACCATGCGTCAGCGGAACGAACATCTCCCGGCTGCGCAGCTGTTCGCCACGTACGTAATCCTTCACGATGGTGTAGCCGCCGCTGAAACCGTGCTCTTCTCTAAGCCGGTCGAAGATCCGCTTGGCCGTATGCCGTTGCTTGGCCGGCCTCTGCTTGTCGTCGTCCAGGATGGCGTCAATGACGCCTATCCACGGCCCAAGCTTCGGCCGCCGGACCGGCTGCTGTCGCTGGTAGCCTGGTGGAACAGCGTACTGCAACATCTTCCGAACCGTCTCTCGCGAAAGACCAAACTCCCTGGCCACCGCACGCTGACTCCGGCCCTCGACACGAACAGCCCGACGTACACGCCCGTATATCTCCACCTGGAACATCCCTCCGGTGTTCCACAAGCCTCGCCGTCAAGGCAAATGCAAGCGAAACCAGAATCCGGCGGTGCCTACTTTTACTCCGCCGCAAAGCACCGCTTGCGCGGCGCTCTGTGGCCTATTTTTACTCCGGCGCTCATATATGCACTTCGGACTTGTTCTTTCGGATCAATACAGTGTGATTGGCAAGCCCGATAACACCATCGAGGCGACGAACCTGGCTTACCGGATCTTCTACCAGCATCCTCGTTTCTTCATTCACGAGGTGGAATACTTCGCTAAGGTCTCTCCCATAGCCTCAGCTGCTCTCCAGCCGGTGAGTTCTTCGGCAACTTTGTTAAGGATCTGCACTTTTCCCTGCGGATCGCAGGTGATAACGCCATCTCCGATGGCGGTCAGTGTAGTGCGGAGATGCTCTTCGGAGCGGAAGAGTTCCTCAATCTTCTGCATCGTCGACTGCAGCGACGAACTATGTGCTTCCGAAAAAGCATGTACTTTATTACGAGTAAAGAGGCCGACAGCGGACCCTCTGCAGAGAGCTAAAAAAAATAAGGCGCTGACAATCCATGTCATCTGTTTATGCCATGATGCGACGCGGCCAGTTCGCCGCGTTTGAGAGGCCTCGACAGGCTGGTCGAAGGTCACAACTTTCAATCCGGACAAAACCACGCCACTAAGATTGTCAATCCTTCCGTCCGCGGGTGCTATCACCAGACCATCTATCTGGCGGCCGATAAGGCTTTCGATCTCGGCACGCTCAACGTCAGGATAGCCGCCTGAGCTTGCCAGAATAACTACGTACCCGTTGGCACGAGCAACCTCCTGAACAGCTTTGACAGCGCTGCCAGTAAATGGGTCGGACGAGTTTAGCGACGATCATCCCGATGGCGGCGGACTTGCGCGCTTACAATCCGCGCGCTAACTCATTAAGGCGATAGCCGCGACGCCTCGTCATGTCACGGACCTTCTTCAGTTTTTCCCCTTTTACCGAAGGAGCACGTTCAGCACACGTGAAGCCGTCTTCAAGGACACGCCTGCTTCTGGGGCAACATTCACGAGAGTAGGGGCACCTCTAACTTGCTTTTTGATCATCATTGGTCTTGTAGAGACAGCCTACTCTAGATGAGCGCTCTTGCTGAGTTGTTATGCCACCTTGTCTGCAGCAAGCACCAGCAAGCATTACCTTGGCGCAAACCAGGAGTAAGACGGGAGTACTATGTGCTTTCCTTCGAGTGACCTGCGCAGGATGATAATAGCGTTCCATTGAGATTCTGATCACTCGCAGCCAGACGGCGAAAGGGGCATTCGAGCAGAGCATTGTGATGGAAGCCATCGC
This sequence comes from Acidobacteriaceae bacterium, assembly GCA_963692885.1. Lineage (GTDB taxonomy): Bacteria > Acidobacteriota > Terriglobia > Terriglobales > Acidobacteriaceae. The sequence goes on along the minus strand of OY843586.1, from coordinate 1,316,443 downwards.
AGGAGTGCGAACAGCAGCGTGAAGGCTGTTCGCTATGTGAGCGATATGTGATGTCTACAATTTCGACGTCAGGCTCCTTGATCGCCGGTCGGTCAATCGTTCCGTCACACGCGGAGAGAGTTGTTCGACCGTTTCCACCCGGTTCCGTCCCAGCGTTTTGGCGGTGTACATCGCCTCGTCCGCTCTTGCTATGAGCGTCGGTACTATCGACCCGGTGTTGTGAGAGGATACAACGCCGATACTACAGGTGATCGTTAAGAGTTGTTCCTCCCAGCAAATCGGCTGTGCGCATAACACCTGCCGCACGAGTTCACAACGCGCAGCTCCTGTTTCCAATTCCATGTTGTTGAAAACAACGAGAAATTCCTCTCCTCCATAGCGGCCGACGACATCGTCCGAGCGGATGGCGCTCGCAAGCCTTCTTGCCGATTCGCGGAGGACCTCGTCGCCTGCCAAATGACCAAGCGTGTCGTTGATGTATTTGAAATGATCGAGGTCGATGAGGGCGACGCACACTGGAGTGCCGTGCTTATGCCCTTCATTGATGGAGCCCTCGAGTGAGGAAAGGATTGAGGCCCGGTTCGGGAGTTTCGTGAGGCTATCGTGGGTTGCCAGGTGGCGAAAACGCGCCTCGCTCTCGCGTATCGTGCGCGTCTGCGCCTGCACGCGATGGCGGAGGACCACAACACCTAGAATGGCTGCCAGTGCCGCCAACAGGGCGACTGCAAAGAGACTGAGCGCATGAGCTGCATTCCACCAGGAGGGACGTCGCGCGACGGTGATTCCTTCTGCAGACTGCAAGAGGATGCGAAAGGATTTGCCGACGGGAAATCCATCGCCTTCGCTGACCGTCGTGTCTGCAAGCACGGAGCAGATGCCGGTCACGCGAAGCAGGCTTCCTTCCTCAATCCTGCTAAGCCTTCCTGAGAGGGATTGTTTCGGTAAGACCACTGGGAAAACGAAATTGCCGGAGGACAACATCAGCGTCGGATCATCGGCTGCCCGATCGTACCCGATCAGCTTTCCCTCGATGGTGATCAATCCCGCATCATGATCGCCGTGCATTGCCTGGGAAGCGGAAATGACGACTGGAAGATGCCGGTTATCAGTCACCCGCGGGCTCGCCAGTTGATAGGCTGAATGTATGAGCGTAGGGGTGAATTCTCCTACTTCAGAAAATCCGATCACATCCACGATTGCCCCTAGCTGAACATTGCCTTGACTACGATCCTGAGGATTTGGAACAGTCTCCCGGTCGATCTGAGCGCATAGACTCCCGGATCCGTCCTGCACACATAGCATCCGTCCCGGCCAGAATAGCGTCACCATCCCACGGATATGATCACGGTGATGCATCCCGGATTTGAGCGTGGAGAGCAGCAGATCTGCCACCCTCTGGGTGCGAATCCCGAAGGGGCGCGCTGGTGCAGATTCAACTACTTTCAGATTGTTGACGCTTGGAAAAAAGATGCGAGCGCCGGTCATCTGCCGCTTGTGGTTGAACATGGGGGCTGCAACGCCGCGCAGGAGGATCCTGCTGTCGACCAGCCCGTTGTAGTCCACCCCATCCTCCTTTACTGAGATAGCGGTGATGTCACCATCCTTCAACGCGAGATTGATGTACACGTTTTTCCCGCTGGTGTGCACTTCATGCACAACTCCCTCGATCTCTGCCCACTCAGCGTCAGCTTGACTGTCCATGATGGCGTTCATGTTCAAACGTGGAGCAATGAAAGGCAGATGTGCTTTACCGATGACACGCACATGCGCATGATCCACCATGGATGAATAATCTCCCGGGCTGCTCAATCCGGTCACTTCGACCAGGTCGCCCGCTGCCACCGTCTGCGCAGAAATGTGCATGAGAGCGACGAAGATACCGCGCGACGAGTCCTGGACAAACATTGCCGTCTGCCGCTGGTCAAGAAATGGATCGTAGTAGGTGACAACGGCCCGCAAACGGACCGGGTAATGCCGCTGCGCTTCCTGAGCAGTCAGCTGGTGGGCGGCCAGAGCAGTCGTCAGCGTAGGTAGAACTGCGGATGGGCTTTGCGCCCCTACAGTTCTTAACGCAAATAGTGTCCAGACGGCCGCGATCACGACAGTATGCCACCGACCCCAGCACCATAGCGTCAGAAACCCTGAGCGTTTCACCTCCGCATCTTCACGAGTATCAGTCGTCACAGGAACATCCTGATGGCTTTATCGGCAGAGTTGAAGGTTTATGCAAAAAAGTTTTGTGCCATCGTCAGCCCTGGAGTAGGAGACCTCTCGCTGGACTACCGCTGAGGCTCGTTGGCAGCCGCTGCCATATGGAGGCTCGACCCAAAGGGTCAGATCTCATTTTCGTCGGCTGCGCCTGAACCACAACGGGAACATCTGCGCTCTCCGACCCAAGCTGCCGCGCAGTGTGAGCACCTTATCAGACTTCGAGAAAAGGATTTACCGGCGTGATCCGGCATCAGCCACAACCGCAGGGGGAACGTCATAAAGAGGTTGCGCCGGGTCTGTTTGTTTTCTCAAGACGCGCTTTGGAGTGGATTAACAGCGCTGGAGCCATAAGGAATGTAGAAGCCACCCGGTTCGTCCTGCTCTTTTGGCTTTATCTAGAGCTGTATCAGAGGCCAGAAGCAAGCCTTTGGGCATGCTCACCGTGCCCTCAGACCGGGAGAGGGCCGTAGCGGCTCCAATGCTCAGAGTGACTAGGGCTCCACTCTCCTTCTGAGCATCGTGAGAAATTCCAAGTTTTACAATAGCATCGCGCGTTTTTTCAGCAACTGCCGCCGCGCCAGGCTGGCAGTTCCAAGGGTTATGGCGGTCACAAATCTCCACATGGCGAATGAACAAACTCCTGCCATGGCCGATAGAACCCTCATGAAGAGGAATCTTTTCCTTTTTTAGGCGCGGCCGCCGGAAGGAAACTCCATGAGACACCTAAAGCTTCTCTACACCGTAGCTCTGGCGATTGCGCCCCAATTCTGCTTAGCGCAGCATCTGGCATTAAACTCTGTTGCGAACACCGTCGACAACGCCATGGCAACCTCTGGCTCCGAGAGCATGGTTGCAGCAGTGACCGCGATCAGCCCGGCGAATGAAAAGCCGCTAACCGGACGCTGGCTGGAACTGCGGACGCTCTCGCACAATGAGCGCTATCGTAATGCCTATTCGGTCGGCGGCATCCGTGACTTCGATAATGCGCAGCAGCGTTCCTTGATCGAGGGCAGCATCAAGCTCGATGCTGAAGGAAAGTACGATATCGGCTTCCGCGCCTCATCGGGGCGCTATTTCAATTGGGCGTTCGGCGGCTATACCGGCGAGTCTTTTCTCCGCCGCGTTACAAATCCGTCTTATACACAAAGCCAAAACACACCGGCTCAGAGCCTCGCGTCTTACCAGGCCATTCTGGCCGATCCAACCGGCTACGGCATCGCTCAAAAACTCGCCTCGAACGGATGGCAGTTCTACATGCGCGAGTTGTACTTCAGCGCCACGCCCGTGAAGCCGGTAACAGTCGAGTTTGGCTCGTTCGGCATCGAGCGTGGGCTCTCGACCGAGATCACGACCTTTGACGACGACGGCTATCTTTCCGGTGAACGCATCCGTCTGCACGATTCCAAACACCTGTTCTTCGATGAGGTCAGCTTTACAAACGCTTACTTCGGAGACATCGCAACGCCTAACCTGTTTGATCGAGGATCAAGCCTGACGAAGTTCAATTACCGGCAGGTGTCCGCGAAAACGCTGCTAAACAAGCGGATCGCGTTTTCGGGCGAATACACCTGGCAGGCCGGGACCGACACCTTGCGCGAGGCGGTCGTGGTTAGGACGCAGGAGGCTAAGGTTGTCGATAGCCTTAGGCTCGAAGCTTACGAGCGTCTCAATACAACTACCTTTCCCGGGCTTGTACGTTCACCTATTGGTCCCATCGCTCCGCTGTCCGTCCCGGGTGCTTCCGGCTTTGCGGTAGCTTTGCAAAAGACGCTCGGCAAACTGAGCGGGGACATCGGTTATGCCTCTATCGATAGCGACTATGGTGTATACACCGGCGGACGCTTTCTTGAAGTTGTCGGATTCTCTTTGAATGGAGATACCTACGGTTTGGGCAATCGGGCTTTCGCACATGCCTCCTACAAGATCGCTCCGGGTGTCACTGCCTTTGGCTTTTACACCCATGAGGTCGGCGGCACCCGAGTCCTGACCTTGAACCAGCAGGGGTTGAATGCCGGTGTCACCTTCGATCTCAAGGCGATGGTAAACAAAGAGAGGCTTGTGTTTTAAGCTCTGGCCGAGCGATCGTCAAATTTGACGCAGCCCATTCTCGCTCCGAGAGTAGACTTCACTTTTCAAGGGCGGCGTTGTAGCCTTTCTAGCTTCTCGCCGTCCTTCCTCCGGGCTATCTGAAGGGTGCCGAATATGATCGATCATCTCTCTCTTACCTCTCTTATCGATGGCACAATGCAATACACCGGCGCGCGTTTGTCGCTTCAGGGCACCGGCACTGATCAGCTGAAAGCTGATGGTCACTCCTTCGCTAAAGAGATGACGATTGGGTTGTCTTCAGAGAGGCTTCCCTGAGGTGGACCAGAATCGGAAGATTGGGGGCTTCACTACTATTTGGGCCAGGCGGGCGTTGATTCTTCTGCTCTTGTGAGCGGAAAAGGGATTTCAGGTCTGTCCTTCGGGCCCGCACTGTCGCCGGCCGCTACCGGCCATCGCCAGATGACGGGAGTTGCGGGCCGCCGTTCCCTGCGTGATGCGGAGATCTCCATCCAAACAAGGGTGGTGAAAGGTGGAAGTTTAGCTTTCGCGTGCTCCAGCACCGTCCGCTGCCACTTGACTCGCACCTAAAGGAATGGAAGCCCATTCACAAGGATGGCCTTTTGTGGCTGTGCCTCGTGGTCGAAGTACAGCGTCCTTTGCCCCCTCCGATTCAGGCCCCCGCAAGTACCGAGTTACGCCTGGAATGGACTCCCATGGAACACGGTATCCGCTTCGGAACCATGCACGAGAGTGTCACGAATACCGTTTGCGATCTGACCATCGACCTGCAGGAATCTCCGAAAGAACCAAAAGAACGAGCGCCCTTTCGCATCGATTTCGGCCCTACGCGTTGGGAAAAGCGGAACATGGACATGCTCGTTCCCGACTGGAAACCGGGGGAGGCTCTTCTAAATGTTTTCGCGATCAGAACATCGCGCGAGACTTGCCGGGCCGGCCGTCGGCAGGCCACGAAGGACCAACTGAGAACGCATCTCCACGGCATTCTTCCCCCCGAGGTCCAAAGCGCAGGCTTCAGTGGCTTGCAGATGTTCGCAAAAGACAATGCGGACGATCCCAGTATCCAAGAGATCTTCACAGCCTGGGCAAAGGAAGATGATGCGATTGGGAGAGTTCTCTCCATGTACCGGACCCGCTCGACCAGGCGCATTGAAGATGGCCATGCACATGTTGCGCACGATATCTGCCGTTACCTTGAGGAAAGACAGATCCATCGCCTGCTGACAGAACCTGCTATTCCTCAGCGCTCCACCCAGCTCAAGGAAGAAGCCTTTATGGCTCTGCAATACTCCTCCAAATTCAACGACTTCGCCGCTGTCGGAAAGTTTCTCCTAATGCTGAAGGGGACAGCGGCAAAGTGCGGCATCCTCATCGAAGAGCAGAAGGGTATCGCATCTTTCAAGCTGTCTCGCCTCGGTCAGGATTCGTCGCATGAACTCCTCCGCAGTTCGGTTGGAAATTGGTCCTCTCAATCAAGTGCATCGGATGGATGCAACAACTGGGGCATTTCTTTACGATCTGTGGTTATATTCTAGAAACGCCGTCGAGGCTGTGGCTTTGTGGGACGAGCGCTGTTTGCTCGTTCCAAGCTCGAAGAGCGGCAAATCCATAGCTTACTTTCCTCAAGAGGCTACGGTGTTGTGGGCGCACCCGCGGCATGGCTTCCGCGATGCCTTTTCGAGACGCTAACAGCGGGCTTTGCTTCGGGCGCCAGAACTGCCACCATCACCTGCTGCTGAATGCTGTGGAGCCGCTCATTGACCTGGTCGAGATCCCGAACAAAGAAGAAATAGCATCCACCCGCGCCCAGGGCTTCCCTATCAAGACCAGGAATCCCACCCAGCGCCACGTCTGGAAAGCGACCTCATTGCCAACCTGGGCCATGACATCTCGAGCGTGATAAATCTCCCGATTCAGGAGCTCTAACGGCCCCTTCACGGCCGTCTCGATCGGCCCGCTGAAGTCATCTTTGATCGACTGCCTGATTGCCCATGGCGATATACTCGCTCGTCTGCTTGCCGAGCGTCAGAGGAAGCTGCTGGAGCTGCTGGATCGACAGATTCAAGGCAGTCGTCCTCGCCTCAAGAGCCTTCTCCCGAGTAGCCATACCCTCGGCTTCTTTCCTAACGAGCGCATAGAGCGCCAAGAACTCTTCTTCGTTCATCCTCTACCCTGGCCCTGTATCGCCCGATCCCAAAACCACGCTCGATGGATTTCGAGATCTCTTTCTCCAGACTCTTTTCCTGCTGTTCTTTGGCTTCCGCCACGTCCATGCGCTGATCCAGCTTTGAGAGCTTGGCCACGATTGATTCCCTCACATCAAGCTTGCCCTCCATCTCGGCCATCTTTCAACTCAAGCGCTCCTCGATCGACAAACCTGGCGGGTAGGATTGTTCTTGCACTTTGGAAGCCACGACCTCGGATCGTTCTTCCTGTTGCTTCTCGCCCCGGAAGAACGATCCGACCCACTTCGCGGCGGCGACCGTCTTCTCCCGCCGCTCGTTGGCAAACTCCTTCGCCCGGTCGATCAGCCGATCCAGGATGCCGATCTCCTGGTCGCGCCGCTTCTCGATCTCGGCGACCGCCTTCTGGCTCTCTTACTCAAGGCTCTGGATAGCAGCCGCTTGGTCAAGATGACGCGCGCGGAGCTTGGCCCGATGCCGTCGCTGCTCGTCGATCTCCTGGTGCCCGGGGGATAGCCTCCGGACCATTCCCTGAAGAGTCTTCGATTCTTGGAGAGCAGCAAGATCCTCGCGGCCCTGTTCGGCCCAGGAACGCGGATCCAAGCGCTGATCGATGCCCGCCTTCTGTATCGCCGCATTCATCATCTCGACCCACTTCTCTCGCACCTCTTCCGGCTTGTTCCGGTCGTTCCAATCTTTGAAACCGAAATGACACTGTAAGTTTTTACGAAACTTTCGGAACCGAGGACCAGCCGAACCACGCGGAACACAGCGCGACATAGACTCGATCCCCAGCATCGACATGAATGGTCGACACAATTGGGCCATTCTTTTCTACCTGTCCATATCTCTGTCCTGTTTCTGTACCGATCTAAGTCAATTCTCCTTGCTGCCAGGCAGGATCAGAAGCAGCGACCGAAAGGCAAACGGATCACAAGGCGGCGGTGAAGACCAGGCCTCTCATGGCTAACATGTTAATCCAGGAACGCGAGTGCTTAGGGGATTTCGGCCTTAATTCATAGCGTCAAATCTATGGCGCAACCAACCGGGTTCGTTGAATTATCACGAAACGGGAGTCGGTAAGTACCAATAACTTACAGTTCCCTGCTGATAGGAACCCTCTCCTATCCCAGCACGAGGGGAGACCGGGATGGAACGCCGTCGACCGACTGACCTTTGAAGGGACTCAGTGGCGTCAAGATTCAGTTAGATGGGCTAAAAATCTCCAGCCTACGTTTGTCTGGACGTTCCTTGAGCGTCTTTTCAGCCAAAGTTGGGCGATCGTCTCCGCGCCGGCAAAACCTGTACACCGCTGAACATTCACCACAGAGCCAGAAATGCTCTATCTGCTCGCTTGAAGAGGTTCCGGCAGCCTGACGGACAACTCGTTCATCACGAAGATAATGCAACTCTCTCCCGCACGCCGCGTTGAAACAACATTCAATCATTTCGACGGATTTGATGCATGCTCCGGAGATGCCGGTTGCAGCCCGCTCGCCCAGTGTTGTAGCGACTGATTTAAAGAAATAAAGCGTCGACTTTACTGATTTAAAGAAATAAAGCGTCGACTTTAAAGCTGTACTTAAGATTGCGTTTCAGTAGTTATCCTCTAGGGAGCAAAACTCGGACTAACCTGCTCAATCCGCCAGATGGGACCACCCTCATAGAGCGGCCCCTCTTCTCGAATGAAAGCGGGATGCGCTCCGCCCAGGATCCAGATGTGACAATCAGCCGGCTGCTTCCCAACGAGCGGAGCAACAACACCGGTCAACCCGCCGAGTTCGACATGCAGCACGTAGTCGACGGCCTTTCGCCGCGTCCCGCCAATGGTAAATGGAACCATACCGTTCGGCTTGATGGTGACCCGCACGAGGCGGGGCTTGGTCGTAGGGAGGAGATAAGAAACGTCGGTCTCCCAGTCAGAGGGAAGAATATTCAAGAGCAGATTTGGCGGCAGCCCATTCGCAAGATCGGCCGGAAGATCTACGTGGTCCAGATGCACCTTGCCAGTCTCGTCGCGTGACGTCAGGTTCCCACGCACTGCGTCGATCAAAACATCCGATGGCTTTGGAAACGATGGACCCCGTTGTATGTGGTGATCGCTGATCAGCCGAAAGACACCTCGTTGCGAGAACACCGTGACATCATCATCGACTGAACCATCGCGGAAACGGAAGGTCAACTGCGAGGTCACGATATTGCCGTGTACAGTCTGCGTCACATCACCAGTCGCAATGCGCTTACCGTCCTTTGTGCGTAGAGCAAGGAATCCATGCTGTGATCCTTGAGGATAGCGGACAGGAATCGGTGCAGCATGAAGCAAGCCCACTGGAAACAAAAAACTCACGATTGTAACGCTCAGCAACTCTCTCAGGATGTTTCTCGGAGTAGAAGACGCGGTTGGGGAATGAGGATCTATTTTCAAGCTGCGGAGCAGCCAGGTCAACCATGTCTCGATCACTGTCGGGATGCTCCTCTATCTCGGTGCTTACTTGTCAAAGCCGATTCACATAGACCCTGACCGCAGAGGAAAGTTTTCATCGACGCGGCTTTATTAAAGGGCGCCAGCCGAAGAGTAACTCTGAGGCTGTTCGAACTCGTTCATTCCACCTTACTGGATCGATGTGTCATACCGTCATAAAACATCTTTGACCCGCAGCAACGCAGGTGTCAGGGCGGGCAACTAAAAACCCAGGGCGTAGTTGATTTTGCGTGAGCTGCAGGTATCGAACCGAAGGCCACACCCTCCTGCCTCAAAGAGCACCGACCACCGGCACCAACTTAGAAACATTCTTTGCACGGAGAGGGCGGAATGCTGCGCCTAGAGGTGGTGGCAGGTACCGGCTTCGAATTGCTTCAACCGAGATCAGATGTAAAGCCATGGAGTAGACATGCCAGCAACTAGTGAAAGCACAATCCTCGTGTGCCTGTTCCACCATTATGATGAGGCCCGCGCTGCCCTTTCCGATATCCAGAATGCGAAAGTTCCCGAGTCCGCTGTTTCCGTCATCAGCGCCAACCAAGCCCGAAATTCAGGGGCATCTACTCTCACCTCGCTGGGTGTTCCCGATCGCGATCTTCATCATCTCGAAGCCGGTGTACGCGACGGCGGTACAATCATCGCGGTGGCGGCCGCTGGGCCCTATGTAAATGAAGTCGAGCGCATCTTCGGCAAACACAAAGCCAGCAAGATTGACGAAGCACTCGCGCCCATCGCAAATACCAGCGCTGCCATCACCGGCGATATAGCCATCCCGATCGTTGAAGAAGAGTTGCAGGTCGGGAAGCGCACGGTCGACCAGCGGGGAGTGCGTGTCTATCGGCGTGTGATCGAGATTCCTGCGGAAGAATCGGTCGACCTACGCGAAGAGCATGTTGTTGTTGAAAGAAACGTTGTCGATCGACCCGCGACTGAAGCCGACCTTCAGACCGCCGACAATCGCGTGATCGAACTCGCGGAGACTGCAGAAGAACCCGTTATTACAAAGAGCACACATGTCGTTGAAGAAGTCTTGATTGGGAAAGAAGTAGGCCAGCATACAGAGCACATCTCGGACACCGTTCGCAGAACCGAAGTCGATGTCGAAGAGCTCCAAGCAGCCAGCGATGTTCTTCATAACTCGACGCACTCTGTTTAGCCCAAGCAGAACTCTATTCAGGAGATCCATCGTGACAGAACGCGTAAAAGTCTATGAAGAGAAAAAGGCAATGGCCGTATGGATGTGGCTGTTGCCACTTCTGCTGCTGGTGGCCGTATTTGCCTATGTGCTGACCCGCCACCATGGCCACCCAGGTACTGCCGCTGTTGCACCTGCGCCGGCTACGCAGACTGCAGCCGTCGCATCGTTCCCAGATCTTGGCACAGTACACTTCGACACCAACAAAGCCACACTCACACCGGAAAGCCAGACTACTCTGCAGCAGGCAGCAGCAGCTATGAAGGCAAATCCAAATGTGCACTTGCGTATTGAAGGTTTTACCGACAACACCGGACCCGCAACCCACAACCATACGCTGTCCGATCAAAGAGCCAAGACTGTGGTCGATTATCTGCAAGATCAGGGCATTGACCGCAGCCGATTGACAGGTCAAGGATTTGCAGCGGCCAAACAAGTTGACACAAACGCAACCACCCAGGGCAAGGCAGACAACCGCCGTGTCGAACTCTTTAGTGCGCAACAATAACCGCAGCCTTCAGGCTGCAGAAGGAACAACACATGTCGAAGACGATCGTAGGACTTTTTGACAACACAGCAGAAGCGACCAAGGTAAAAGCAAGCTTGGTTGCCGATGGCTATGAAGCCAGCCAAATCAGCGTCGTAGCGAATAACGCTCACGAAGACTTTTTCAATGCCGATAGCTCGACTCCATCGACGAGCAGCACTACTGCCACAGGCATTGGTGAAAAGATCAGCAACTTCTTTCATTCACTGAGCGGCGGAGATGAACATGCCCACAATCATTACGCAACAGGGGTCAATGAGGGTGGCGCACTGCTAACCGTGCGTACCGAAGACGACGAGGCAGAAGAGGTCGCGGACTTGCTCGAAGACTACGGAGCGCGTCAGATTCAAGACAGCTCGCAGCAGTCAATGGTAAGGGGCACCGTAACGGATGTCGCAGGAATGACAGCCATCCCGGTTGTTGAAGAGAATCTCGTTGTCGGCAAGAGAGAAGTCGATCGTGGTGGTGTTCGCATCTACTCGCACGTGGTCGAGCGTCCCGTCGAAGCAGATGTCACGTTGCGCGATGAACGCATCAACGTAGCCCGGCGCCCAGTCGATCGTCCTGCGACCGCTGCTGACTTCCGAAGCGGGAACGGCTCCTTCGAAGTACGTGCGAGCGGCGAAGAAGCAGTTGTCGGCAAGACCAGCCGTGTCGTCGAAGAAGTCACCGTGGGCAAGCAGGCGACAGAGCACGCTGAAGGCATCCACGACACGGTACGCAAGACAGAAGTTGATGTCGAGCAGGTGCCCGGCGAGTTTACCACTACAAAGCGTTAATCGCTGACCTACTCCTACCTGCACGGCGGTTGAAGAGCCGCCGTGCAACTTTTACCAAGAACGGGGACCAAATTGAACGATGCAATAGAAAAACTCGAGCCATCCGGGGAGAGCTCAACCCTTGTAGAGGCAGGACCTTCCACGAGCAATATTCTGACTGCCTATGGACAACTTGATGAATCGAAGGAGCAGACAGAGTTCTGCTTCCCCGACGGCCGAGTGATTCGCATCTCGACCGCTGATCTTCTCAGAGCAAATGTGCAGCTCGCTCAGAATCAGTCAGTGTCTGTCGGAACCGAGCCATCGCTCGTCATTCCTGTCCTGGAAGAGCGCCTGGAGGTTGGAAGGAGAACTGTTGAGACGAGCAAGGTCATCCTCGAGAAGCACATTCACGAGTACCAGCAAGCTCTGGATGAGACGTTGGCCGTCACGACCTACGACGTCGAGCACATCTCTTTCAATCAGGTTGTGGGTGATCCACCGCCGGTTCGCCACGAGGGCGACACCACCATCTACCCGGTCGTCGAGGAACGACTTGTACTGACGAAAGAACTTGTTTTGCGAGAAGAAGTCCGTGTGACCAGGCGCGATACAGAGAAGCGCGATACTCGTGTCGTCACCTTGCAGAGAGAGAGTGTCACAGTCAGACGAACTTCCGCCGGTCAGTGAACCGCTTCCCATCACGAAGGGCGGTGAAGTCGTCAAAATTCCAGCCTGGTTTTCTATGGCGCATCTGAAAGCCTTAATGATGGAACAGCCACCTGACACATTCACTGATCTCCGACATACCTTGCGAGAGATTGCGGTTCATCCGATCCGAACATTGGTACCTCCGTGGAGTTGGAAAGCAGCTGCCTTTGCTGCCGCGGTACGTGGCGGTGCTTTCTTCATCACGAACCTGCGGGCCGGGCGATCAGAAGCAATGAAGGCACTAGTCGTGGAGGCGTTCTTTGCCTTGATATCCGGGGGCGTAATCGGGGCTATTTCGCAGCAGCTTCGCAGGGCTGAACCACTGTGGGCTACCGCCATTGTGGTCTGTATATGTTGCCCCGGCATGATGCTTCTGGCCCAGTCTGAAGTTCACCATCTCGCTCACACACCTCACTTGAGCGGCGGCTTGGCCCTTTCATTTTGCCTCGCCTCACTGTCTGCGGCATTTAGTTGGTACGCTATGCGACATGGGGCAATGTTGGGTGGCTCCGCCGAGACGACGTTTCAGCACGATATGAAAGCGCTTCCTCACATTCTGCTTGGCTTTGTGATCGCAGGCCCCAGCTTCGCCCACTCAATCATCAGGAAGAAAGCGCGTTCTGCCAATCCTTAACCTGCAGACTCTAAGGGAAGCGAGCTGGTCCTTCTGTCCAGGCCGACCATCTGGTGCTTTAATTGCTAACAAAGCAGCACAGTTTACCCGCTCCGTCCGATCGATCTACAAGCCAATCCTTCATCTGTATCTGCGAAGTTGTTCAGATGATCACGTACGACTCGATTCGATAAGGTCCTACTGGGTCCGTAAGTAGCAAGCTATTGACAGTTGGGGCTTGTGTCTAAAGACGTAGCTACGGTTTCATTCTCATTGTGCAACCGGAGAAGAATGACGTAGGTCCCTCTTACTGTAGCCGCGCCTCGCAGAGGCCACGCCGCAACTGTGTAGGCGCTAAAGGCGGTTTGATTTCGTACTTGCGCAGCCAACTCGGCGATAGCAGGATCGTCCTGAGCATTCTGCGTAGTGACCTTTAGCACCTTCTCCTTTGCCCGATTCGCGGTTTCAAGTGCGTGTGCATGGGCTGCAGAACATGCGAGTAAATAGTCGCGTTTCGTTGCTCCTGTTTTTACGAATTGATGGCCGTTCGACTGCGATTCCGTCGTCGCAATTCGTTTGGCTACGTCACTCGCTACCTTAGACGCTTCAACTTTCTCAATAGGCGTCAAGCGATCAACCTGATCTGCCGGAGAGTCTTCGGCCTTCGAACTCAGACTTACAAGCGACATCAAAAGCAAGGCAAGACAGCAGCGACATGATTGAGAGCAGGATGGCATATGTAGATAGATGCGTGAGAGAGCTTACACACACCCCTTCATGTTGACTGCATGCGAAGGGTGACAGGCGAGTTATCTACGTATAAGACCAAGAACGATGTGAGACTTGAGAATCACGCGTCATCCTTCTCAAAGAGAGGACGCCAATTGAAGTACCCGGAAATAGATTAATTCAAGTCGGTGGTCGCTCAGATTGCGTGCACCTGCTTCTTGCTGATTATGGACCTGGCATCCCGATCACTTGAGAGGCCGCCTCTTCCAAACGCATGGGACCTGCAAAGCAAAGGCATCCGGACTAGGGCTCTGGATCTCGGGTTAGATCATTCGGAATTATCGTGGATGGTCCATCACCCTACATGCGGAACTACGGGGAAGAGTAGAAGTGTTCTCGCATCTACCTGCCTTTGCAAACGGCTGCACAAATGTCTCAGGTCGAGATGTAGGGCTCAGAAACAGTTCGGCGCACGGATAGAGAGCCGCATGCAGAGGACAAGAGACAGTATCCCCATCAATGATAGTCATGCGTCGGTGGCACGATTGACACCGGATGGCCGCTACCTCATCCTGCGCGGCAGACCTTAGCGCGCGACAAAGCCGCACCTTCAAAGGAAGAAGATTATGTTCTCGTGAAGTCGTTACTGCAAGGACGCAGAATGAAAGGAGTTGCGATACGAGCGAACTACGCTCATGTTCAAGAGCGTGCTCGACAGGCGGTCGATCAATTACAACGGCAACTCGGCGAGCGAGGCGATGCTTGATGGGCGGATAGTAGCCCCGACTACAACAGGCATCCCGCGAAGAACGCTCCTTATGCGGCCTGGTACGAGACCCTCTAGAAATAATGCAGTTCACATTCGTACTTACAAGAGAAGCCCGCCAAAAGCGGGCCTTTTCTCTGTTCATCCATCGCGGTATAGACCAAAGCTCGTTCTTCTACATCGATGGAGCGGTTGGCACACCCATCTTCTGGGATAGCTGATCTGCCATGTCCGTGTGCTGCTGGATTACAGTTAGGCCTTGCGAGACAGCAGTTTTCACATCCGGGTTAGTGGTCGTTGTCTCTTCGTTCTTGAACATCGCGAGTGTTTTGTGGTGATCAGCATCCATTGCCTTGAGGTATTCCTTGTCAAAAGAGCTGCCGGACATGCTGGCGAGCCGCTGCGCCTCAACTTTGTGTGTCGAGTTGAGCGGCTGCGGCGTTTTCACGTTCATCTGCTGTGCCAAAGGCGCCATGTCACTTCGCAGCTTTTCGTGATCCGTAATCATTTGTTGTGCATAGGACTTAACATCTGGGCTTTTTGCTTTTTTCAGCGCCATCTGACTCGCGGCGATCTCGGCTGAATTGCCTTCATCTGCCATCATCACAAACTTCTTGTCTGAATTCATGCTGCTTCCGCTGCTCTGAGCTACGAGAGATGTGGACGTACAACATAGTCCGAGTGCGAATAGACCGATAGAGTGTGCTGCTTTCATGCTGATCCTCTTTCGAAACGTTGTACTAAGAATAGTTAAGACGTTCGAATGCGCCGTCGCCGACGCGATGCAACACGCCCAAGTAAAGTGCTAGACCAATCCAACCGGGTATTGACAACAGTCGAACTGTTCCTTGCCGATTACAGGTCTTAAGATGATCTGACTTACCATCTACAGAATTCGTCGGGGCTTTACCCTATTTGCGTGATCAAAACGGGTCCTGAGGCAGAGGGTCAGCTCTTCCATTCGGTGAACATGTCCGTGTAAGGACTCTTCAGGAGACGTTTCGTGATTGGATCACAGTCGCAAGGAGCGGTCATCGGTTCTTCTCTTGGTTGATCTCCTCGCCGGTGAGCTGCCATTGTCGTCATGCAGCTTACCAACTTCATGGGCTGCCTCCTCATTCGCCAGGACGGCTGACTTCAATTTATTTCTGATAATGCGCGAGTGAGGTATGCGATGCGCAGTGAGACGGCTCTGTTGATCGTCAATCACATATTCGCGAAATGAGATGGCGACTGCGTTTGCCCGCTCCAGGATTGCGGCGCTCCTCGTCCTCTGCCTATCATTGAACGATGCCGGCCAAACTGAAGGACATGTCAAGCTGGACCGAGAAAACCGGGCGCGCAGGCCTTCGATCCTTCACGGACGTCCAAGGTCATTTCTGGCTGGAACAGAACTCAGCGAAGAGATCGAAATGGGCAAACTCGCTCTTGAAGGGCATGCGGTCGCCTAGGAGTTTGCGAAGGAAGGCGGTTGTTCTGGGCGCATGTTGATTGATGGAGAAATCCTCTCGCCCTCGGAGGCGACCAAGAAGTTCTTGCAGAAAGCACATAAAGAGTGAAGCGGGTTCTTAGGTTATGAGGTTAGTGCTGTGGAGATAAATCTCATCGACGGGACCTATGAGCTATTCAGGCACTTCTATGCTTTGCCCTCAGCAAAGGACAGCGAAGGTCGTGAGGTCGCTGCAGTGCGCGGTGTACTCACCTCCCTCCTGGGGATGATGGAGGCCGGCACGACTTACATTGGAGTCGCTACTGATCATGTGGTCGAGTCCTTTCGCAACCAGCTGTGGCCGGGCTACAAGACAGGTGAGGGTGTGGAACCATTGCTTCTTTCACAGTTTCCCCTGTTAGAAGAGGCGCTCTGCGCGCTTGGTGTACTGGTATGGGCGATGGAGGAGTACGAGGCGGATGACGCGCTTGCCTCTGCCGCGTTTCTTGCGGGGCAGGATCCCCGTGTCCAGCGCGTGATCATCAGTACGCCCGACAAGGACCTGGCGCAATGTGTTCAAGGCGCTCGAAAGGTGCAGTTCGACCGACGTAGATGCATCGGGCGCGATCACGACGGCGTCGTCCAGGAATTCGGAGTTGAACCCAAATCAATCCCCGATTATCTCGCCCTGGTGGGTGATGCTGCCGACGGCTATCCAGGTCTACCTGGATGGAGCGCCAAGTCTGCGTCTGCTGTACTGGCGCGTTTCGGGTCCCTCGAAGCGATCCTGCCGAACCCGCAGGATTTGGCACGTAAACGTCCCGAATGAGCAGAACCTAGCACAAACTCTCAACAGCAACCGAGATCTGGTCTACCTCTTTCGGGAACTTGCCACACTGCGAACCAATCTCCCGCTCTTTGCATCCGTAGACAATCTACTTTGGCAAGAGCCCGCACCGGCATTCGCACCCTTAGCTGAACATTTTCAGAAAGCCGTCTTCGCGAAAAAGCGATTATCGACATCTCGGGCTGCAGCGAAGAATCCTCGCAAGACCGATTCAGTTTGAATGCTTTGTAGATGTGAGCATCAGGCACCAAGGAACTTCGCTTCGCCACCCGCGGTACTCCTTACATCCATCTCAATACGCGTTTATTTATATTGCGCACTTTCTTCTCAGCTTTTGCGCCACCGCACTCACCGCAAGTGCGCCCACCGCCGTGCTGCCCACTTTAACCTTGTCGATCGCAGTCTTCGCCTGCGTCATATTCCCTCTTCTGTTTACTTCTGGTTGAGTTTCTTCGTCACATCCGCCGCCAACCTGAGGATCATGTTGCGGGGCAAGAATCTGGCTCCCAGGGTATTGAGTCGATTTGCCAATTTGCCGGGATAGATCACCCTCTTGCCTTGTTCAAAGCCCCGCAGTATGTCACTGACTACCGGTCCGGGCTGGTCCATCTGTGTTGGCTGCAGCTTGGGATTCATTCCTTCGAAAAACTGCGTAGCGACCGGTCCGGGACAGGCGGCAATGACCCTAACGCCGGTTTTCTTCAGCTCCAAAGAGAGCGCTTCACTGAAGAACAGCACGAACGCTTTGGACGCCGCATACACGTTTGCCCCGGCGAGCGGTTGAAAAGCAGCAGTCGACGCTAGATTGATGACTCCGCCGCGGCGAGCGGCGAGCATGCCAGGGCCGAAGGCATACGTCAGCGAAACGAGAGCACGTACATTTACATCCACTTGCTGCAGTTGTCTCTCAATCGATGTGTCAAAAAAGTTTTCAAAGACGCCGAGTCCAGCATTGTTGACGAGGATGTCAATCTGAAGATTACGGCTCTTTACCTCGGCAATCAGAATGTTGATCGCTTCGGCTGACGAAAGGTCTGTGGGCAGGACGGTGACCTGTACTCTGGCCTCTCTGCGCAGCGTTTCCGCCAAATGTCTCAATTTGTCTTCTGAACGAGCTACCAGGACAAGATTGGCACCCCGTTGAGCCAGTTGCCTTGCGAATGCTTCGCCCAAACCGCCCGATGCGCCTGTGATGAGAGCCGTTGTGCCCTGATAGTTCATTTGTTCTCCGTGACCGGTTTAGGCATAGGTCTTTCTGAGCAGTAAGCCCCAAGTCGATAGTTGCTGAGACGGCCAGTCCGCTGCATCATTTGGCGGAGTTGCTCGCACTTCACGCCAGGTAAGAAATCCCGGCAGTCTCATTGATGACGAAGGCCTGCGCTGTTAGCAAGACTAGTGCGACCTCGAGCACTACAAGATCTTTTGGCGGGTAGATGATGCCGAGCGGTGCGATGAGCGTGGTTGCGCCTGCAGGTGGATGTTGATTGAGCCTTGCGCGGGATCGATGCCACGGCGCGCAAAAGATGGGTCTCAGGACAATGGCTCACTGTGCTCCAAGTCCTTTGCCTCATTTGAAGAATGCAGAAGGAGGTTGGCATCAAACAAACACCGGATATGCTTTTCGACTAGAAGACAGTTGACGTTACATGCAGAGCAGAATCTGTGCCATGTAGCTCAGTCCTAGGTGCGTTGGAGCGTTTGTGTATTCTCTAAATCGCCGGTTCGGCTTCGCCATCCGATGTTGTCGTGGGTGAACGCAGAGCGGTTTCACTGGAAGGTAACTTTCTCGTTTCTAATCGGGAGAGGCTAAGATCGATGTGCTGAGGTCCTTAGCGTGATCTTGGTACCAGGTCGCTTTCTGTGTTCCGTCAGTCAGGCGAGACACTACGATATAGCTGTGCGCCAGCCGGGGACGCTCATACTCCTGTGCTTTCCGCGTGAGGTCATCAAGCGAAGTCGGCCCCGTAATCGGCGTATCGCCGAAAAATGTACGCGACCCCTCTTTCATTATTGATTGAACAATCGCCAAAGGACCCGAGCAAAGGGTGGCCTTCAAGATGTATTACCGCCTTTCGCCCGCGCAGGCCGCTGAGTTGTCAGACGGCTCTGAACTGATGCCTTATCCCGGCGGCTATGGCGGATCCAGCCGGTTGAGGGCGGTATGGCAAACCTGTGCTGCGTGGTCCAGCGGCGTTACCTGCCACATGGCAGCAATCGCTGGGAGAACTTTCTGGCTAAGATCCAGCCGACCGCATGACCTATCGTTTGTTGACAACTCGCCGATGAATTGAACATGGTCCGAGGAGAAAGCACCACGATGAGCGAAATTGCGGAGCATTTGATCAAGAGTAACGGTTATGGCGGCG
Organism: Acidobacteriaceae bacterium; assembly: GCA_963692885.1. GTDB lineage: Bacteria > Acidobacteriota > Terriglobia > Terriglobales > Acidobacteriaceae. Next base: position 1,297,539 of record OY843586.1, on the reverse strand, counting down.
CCTCAGCGGCAGCCGGTATGAAACGCCTGGCTTCCCAGGGAAATGGCAGGCTGGTGCCGTTACCTGCAATTTCCGGCACAATCATCGAATCCGGCATGAGCCGGCTGCAGGGCAAGCGGATAGCAGAGGATAAGACCCGGGCCCGCACTCTCGCCCGCGCCCAGGCAGTAGCTGAAAAGCTCTCCACTGCGACGGAACAGGTCGCCAGTACGATCAACGAGGCGACCAGTACTGTTGAAGAACTCGGCAAGACCATGCAGACGATCGCGGCCGGGGCCGAAGAATCTGCGGCGGCGGCGGAGGAATCCCGCGCTGCGATTAACCAGATAGAGAAGTCATCTGATATCGCGAACGCCAAGGCGGCCGAGTCACTCAAACTGGTGGATGCGGTCTACTCACTGAGCCGCACCACGTCGTCTGAGATCGAGGCGCTGATCAAGGGTGTCAGCGACGCGGCGCAGGCGAACTTCGACTCCGCTAAGATGATCGCCGAACTTGAGCGGCAGTCAGAGGAGATCGGGAAGATCGTCCACGCGGTAGCGCGGATCGCCGACCAGACGAACCTGCTGGCACTGAACGCTGCAATCGAAGCTGCGCGTGCCGGCGAGCATGGCAAAGGTTTTGCAGTCGTGGCTGACGAGGTCCGTAATCTTGCCGAGATGAGCGAGAAAAGCGCTCGCGGCATTCAAGAGGTCGTCAATGAGATCCAGAGCCAGGTCAAGGTAGTCGCGGGTGACACCCAGGCGGCCGGCCAGAAGGGCCTTGAGGAAGTGGAGAAGGCCAAGGCAATTACTGCCGTCCTGGCAAAGATCGATGTAGAACTGAACGAGATGCGCGAGGCTTGCAAAACGATTTCGACGAACGCGGCCGAATCGCTGAGCGGCGCCAAGGACTACCTCAAAGGCGCGCTCGATATTGCCAGGTCTTCAGAGGAATCCAGTGCGGCGGTTCTGGAATCGCAGAAGGCAGTTGAGGAACAAAGCCGCGCCTACAACGAGATGAACGAAGCGTCGAACAGCTTGGCGCAACTAGCCGACACACTGAAGACCTCTACCAACGCGCAGAAGTCGGCCGAGGAACTGGCGGCGGCGGCAGAAGAACTCTCGGCGAACGCGGAGCAGGTGAAGGGAGCGTCCGGGCAGATCTCAGCAGCGATCGAAGAGATCAGCCGTTCGGCGCAGCTTTCCGCCAAGGCCTGCGAGACTTCCGTTGCGCTGGGCAGTCAGCTTGAGCATGCGGCCAGGGACATCAGCGACAAGGCGGGAGCGAACGAGACCAAGTGCGGGAATGTCTCCGGCCTGCTGGTCAGCAACAAAGACGCTATCGACGCCATGATCACCAACATCGCCAAAGTCGCGGAAGGCGCAACGGCCTCGGTCAGGAATGTGCTCGAACTTGAAGAGCGGACACGACGGATCGACAAGATCGTCGATGCAATCGTAATGGTGACTGTGCAGACGCGGATGCTGGCAGTCAACGGGAATGTGGAAGCTGCACGCGCTGGAGAGTTCGGCAGAGGCTTCTCGGTTGTCGCGGGCGATATCCGTTCGCTGGCCAATGAGAGCAGCGAGAACGCCGACCGGATCAAGGACCTGGTGAAGAGTATCCAGGGACAGATCGCTAAGGTCGTCGGTGATATAGAAGGGTCAGGCGTCAAGGCAAAGGGCGAAGCTGAAAGGGCCAAGGCATCGACGGCCAACCTAGAGCGAATGGCGAACGACATCAAGGATGTCCGTGTTGGCGCAGCCAGCATGGTCAAGGGCTCCGAAGAGTCAGTCGTGGCGCTGCAGCAGGCCTCGAAAGCCAGCGAGCAGATCGCCACGGCCGCCGAAGAGATGACCCGGTCTGCCGAAGAGTCGGCAACCGCTGCGGAACAGGGGCTCAAAGCAGCCGAGGAAATATTGCAGGCTGTGGAAGAGATCGCATCGCAAGCCGACGAACTGCAGCACGGATAAGGAACATGACAAAACAAGCAGTACGCGAACGAGGGAACGCTGCCTCGCCGAAACCTTTGCGGGCGCTTGCGCCAGAGGAACCAAAAACCGGTGTGGCTGCAGCGAAGCCAGAGAAACTGGATATGCATAACCGAGGCGATCGAGCAGACGAAAGAGGGAGGCAGCTGGTCACCTTCCTGCTAAAAGATGAAGAATTCGGCTTCGACATTATGTCGGTGCAGGAGATCATCCGGCTGCCGAAGATAGCTAAGCTGCCACATACCCCCGGGTATGTCGAGGGAGTCTCCAATCTGCGCGGCGCAATCCTGCCGATCATCGACATCCGGGCCCGTTTCGGCATGGAGAGTGAAGAGCGGACTGAGCGTAGCAGGGTACTTGTGCTCGACGTCGACGGTCAGCGCACCGGCCTGCTGGTCGACGGAGTACGCCAGGTGACTCGAGTCGAGGCCCAGGATTTCGAGGAGCCACCGGACGCGATTCGCAATCGTACGACGGATTACGTGAACGGCGTGGTGAAGCTCGAGAACGGGGGACGGATCATAATCGCGCTCGATGCGCGGCGGGTTTGTGATTCCGGCGATAGCAGCGGGGCGAAGCAGACGGGGAACGGCATGACACCAGGAGACCCGGGCCCTCAGGCTGTCGGCCTTCATGTCGGAAGGTCTCTCGAAGCGGGTGATTCAGACCTCGAGGAGCAACGCAAGGGGAGAGAGATGCGTCAGCTGGTAAGTTTTCAGGTGGGCCGGGAAGAGTTCGCTTTTCCGATGGAAGATGTTCGGGAGATTCTGCGGGTGCAGACGCCCAAGGAAGTCCCTGGCGCGCCCGGGCATCTGCTTGGTGTACTGACCGTGCGAGGACAGATACTTCCGATTGTCGACCTCCGCCGATTATTGAAACTGGATTCGTTCGCCGCTGAGCAAATCGCCGTCAGTCGTGCGGCTTGCGCGCCATATATGTTTCTGGCGGAGGGTGAAGGAGAAGTTCTGGCGGTCGCGCTCAATGCGGGCGCCCGTCTCAAGGAAAGCCATGAGGTCCGGTCGGCCAGCGAACGGCTGCGCAGCTGGCTTGTGGGTTTCAACAGCTCGAGCCAGGCATTGATGGAAGCTATCAGCCGGATCAGGGGAATCAATGAGCAGGCTGCAAAGCACTCCGCAGCGGGTGATACGCACCCAGACCCTGCTTACTGGCACGCAGAGACAGGGATACTGGTAAAAGCAGTCGTTGCAGCGCTGAATAACTTTCAACGTCAGGTTGAAAGCCACATCCGTGAAGATCAGAGAATCATCGTCGTAGACTCGAACGGCTTTAAACTCGGATTGGTCGTCGATCACGTCAACGAAGTGCTCAGGATACACGAAGAGGCCATTGAGCCACCACCGAAGTTGGGCGGCCACGGGGGGTGGGCCTGTCGGGCATTGCCAAACTCGATGATGGAAACCGGTTGATTCTCCTGCTGGCGACGGGCGAGCTGCTGGACAGGAAAAATCTGGCAGGGATCGTGCGCGGTGTCGAGGCGAATAGGGCAGGCCCAGAGACGGGACACGCGATTAGCAATGCGATTGGATCTGAGGGAAGCACGATTGACTATGAGTTACAACTGGTCACCTTCCTGTTGGGTCAGGAAGAATACGGCATTCCGATCGCCAGTATTCAGGAAATCGACCGGCTATCGAAGATCACGCAGACGCCGCGGGCGCCAAAATTCGTCGATGGAGTAACGAATCTGCGCGGGGAAGTGATTCCCGTACTGAGCACGAGGACGCTCTTCGGTCTGGAGCCAAAAAGCGCCGACGATCGGACCCGCGTCATCATTGTCGACTTCGGGGGTGCAAAGACGGGCCTGGTGGTCGATGCGGTCAAAGAGGTCATGAGTATCCCGTCCCGTAACATCGCTCCCCCGCCGGCCAGCATTACGCATGACGGGGAAGGGCAATTTATATCCGGAATTGGCAAGGTAGACGATGGGAAACGCATGATTGTGCTGCTCGATGTGGAGCGGGTGCTGAATCGCACAGCACAGGACGAAGTCGCGCAGCTTGGCCGCAAAGCATGACCACCGAAGTCACACAGTTTCAGCGCACACGTTTCATCAAGAAGGGCCAGGTCGTTGAGGGAGAAGGCGTGAGGCACGACCGATGAAACCGGGAGCCATTATTAGAGTCCTGATCGCGGACGATTCCGCGCTCATGCGAAACCTGATCACCAGGCTCTTGTCCAGTGCTCCCGACATCGAAGTCGTGGCCACCGCACGCGACGGCGAAGACGCGATCCGTAAAGCGATCGAATTGAAGCCGGATGTAGTCACGATGGACATCAACATGCCGAGGCTGGACGGTATCAGCGCCATGCAGATGATCCTGGGTGAGAAGATCTGCCCAGTAATCATGTTCAGCTCGTTGACTCAGCAGGGCGCGATTGAGACGCTGGAGTGCCTGGAGTTGGGTGCGTTCGACTACGTGGCGAAGCCCGACGGAACTGTCTCGGCGAACCTAGACGGCATAGCCCGGGAGCTGATCATCAAGATACGGGCCGCAGCGGCTTCAAAGACAGCGGGACGACCCCGCTTTCGACCGGCCGCTCCATTGATTCGCAAAGCATCTCGACCAGTGTCGGCGCCAAGGCCCGAAATGCGCGCGGATATGCGCGCGGTTGCGATCGGCATATCGACAGGTGGTCCGGCGACCATCAGCCATGTACTTCCGGCGCTGCCGGCGGATTTTCCGGCTGCCATTTTCCTGGTGCAGCACATGCCAGCTGCTTTCATCGGTGCGTTTGTCTCCCGCCTCCAAAAAGAGTGTGCAATCGAGGTGGCCCAGGCTGAGGCCGGTGCTTCGGTGCGTCCAGGATGTTGCTACGTTGCCGGAAACGACCGCCATCTGGCTGTCTACCGAAAAGGGACCGGCGAGGTGGTACTCCGCACGCCAAGCCAGCCACGGACATTGTTCGTTCCAGGGGTCGACGTGATGATGGAGTCGGTGCTCTCTGTCTACCGCGATAGGACCATCGGTGTGTTGATGACTGGCATCGGGGATGACGGTGCTGACCAGATGGTCAATATCCGCAAGGCCGGTGGCGTGACCATTGCAGAATCGAAGGAAAGCTGCGTGGTCTTCGGCATGCCATGCCAGGCAATCAAGCGGGGTGGGGCGGAATTTGTTCTACCCAGCTGGCAGATCGCCGAAAAACTGATCAGCGTCCTGCCAGCCAGGCTGTCGAACAGGCCAGCGCAGCGAGTGGCGTCTGCATGATCGACCTCAAACTTATCGCCGGTCTGCACGCCCCGGAGGAGGCGGAGCGGCGCGCCTCGGCCGCAGAGATAGCCGAGTGCGATGATCCTGCAGCGCTGACAATCCTGCTCGCACAACTGGGCAAAGAGCGATCGCGGGCCGTTAAGGAAGCTATCCTGCGCGGAATTTCCGGCTTGAAGCCAGCGGGCGCAAATGCCGCGATCGTTGCACTTCTACGCGACGATGATCCCTTTGTGCGCGCTGAAGCCTCCGCCATCCTGCAGCACCGCGTCGGGGCAGAGGTTGAATCGTGGGATTCCCTCGTCTCTCTCCTGCGGAGTAGTGACCAAGGCCTGCGTAAATTCGCGATCGAGATACTGGGTCAGGCGACGATTACCCTGCCCGACCCGTTCTATGCGGAAGCACTGAAAGACGAGGACACTAATGTCGTCATCTGTGTCATTGAACGAATTGGTTCCGCGAGGCGGACCTCGCTTGCCGGAGCCGTACTGGCTCTTGCGCTTGGCGAGGGGCACCCGCATGCTCACCCAATGCTTCTTTGCAGCTGCCTTGACGCACTTGCTTTGATTGGAACAGTGGACACCCTGGCCCGGCTGAGAGAAAGATTTACCGAGGCGATCGAAGTTCCGAATCTGTTTCTTCCGGCGTTTCTAAAGCTTCTGGGCCTGACCGCCGGTCCGGAGGGGATGGACGAGATCTGTCGAGCGATCTCTGCCCGGGGAGTAGTTTTCTTTCAACCTGCCGTGGACGCGTTGACCAGGCTTACGACGCGCCACCGTCTTGACCGGCTGAGTTCCAGCTCAGAGGAAACGCTCTGCGGTCTCCTGTCTGCGGATCTCGATGGCCAGTCACACTTCCACCTCGTTCGCCTGCTGGGACATTTCTCCCAGTCGGAGCGAGTGGCTCTTGCTCTGCTGCCCGGACTCCACTCACCTGATGCTCTCCTCCGGTTGCTTACGGTCCAATCACTAGCGAGAGCGGCAGACCCTGGCGTGGATGTCGCGCTGCGGTCCATGCCGGCGAACGAAGCCGACCCGGAGACACGCGAAGAGCTTAAAGATCTGCTCGGAAGGAGACTAGATTGGAACTCACATCCGAACAGTTCTCCCGGTTAAGCAGGCTTCTTTACAGCAAACTGGGAATCCTCTTTGAAGAGAAAAAAACCTATTTTCTAAACAAGCGAGTAGAAAAGCGAATCGACCATCTAGGTCTGAACAGTACAGATGACTATCTCTTTCATCTCGGGTACTGCGATCCGACAGGCGACGAGATGCAGGCGCTGGCCAATCTTGTCACGACCAATGAGACGTATATGTTCCGCGAGTTCGAGCAGCTTGCCGCCTTCGCGGATTTCTGTATGCCTGAAGTGATCGCCTCAAAGGAAAGGCTGGGGAAGAAGCGGCTCAGAATATGGTGCGCAGGCTGTTCGTCGGGCGAAGAGGCCTACACTCTGGCGATCATCGTGCGTGAAGTTTTCCCGGATTCCCGGAAATGGGACATCGAGATCACGGCGACGGACATTGATGACAACATGATTAGGCTTGCCCGCTCTGCAACATACGGCGACCGCTCGGTAAAAGGCGTTCCCCCGGAGTACAACCGCCATCTGCTGGCATCAGGAACCGCTTTTCGTATTCATCCCGAAACTTCGCGGCTGGTGCGGGTCGCAAAGCTCAATCTGAACGATCGCATCGAGATGAACTCGATGCGAAGCTACGATTTCATCTTCTGCCGGAATGTCCTCATCTATTTTGATGACGACTCGCGGCGAAGAGTAGTAAATCACTTTTATGACTCTCTCAATCCAGGTGGATATATCTTTCTGGGCCACGCCGAATCCGTCGGGCGCATCACGTCAGCCTTCCGCCTGAAGCGGGCCGGCGGCCACCTGCTCTACACCAAAGACTGAACCGAAGGGTTGACCATGAAAAGCAACGTGTTGATCGTCGACGATTCGGAGTTCACGCGCAACTATCACTCCTACATCTTGCGAGGGGCGCATTTTGAGACCGCCATCGCAGTAGATGGCGCGGATGCCCTCGAAAAGCTCTACGCCCAGCGCTTCGATCTGGTGCTGACAGACATCAATATGGCAAACATGGACGGTTACGAATTCATCCGTCGGGTCAGAGCCAGCGGTGATTTCGACGCTTTACCTATCATCATCATCTCGACCGAGTCGGAAGCGGAAGACAAGAAGCGGGGCTTTGCTGCGGGCGCAGATTTCTACATTGTGAAACCGTCGGACCCGGTGCCGCTGATCGAAAATATCTGCCTGATCCTGGGAATTTGTTCCTCCGAGATCGGATGAAACCCTAAGCATCAGCCGGAATCTGCCGATAACTCAATAAGATCAGGCTTAAACGAGCATCTCCAAGGAATTCCCAATGCCATTTGAAATTCAGACCGGCGCAGGCGGATCGACCCTGACGCTTTCAGGCAGGTTGGGAGTCCAGCAGGCGCGACCACTCTGGGACGCTTTGCAGTCGGCGACTGCCCTGTCGCCGGTACTGATGATGCAGGCAGGGGCGATCGAAGAGATTGATACCAGCATCGTCCAGATTCTTTGTCGGGCCATGCAGCAGGGAATACGACTTCATATCAGCGGCGCGTCGGACGGATTTCTTCTCTCGCTTGAACGCCGGGGAATGGAGAAATATTTTCTTCATTCTCGAAGCACTGCGGAAGTTCCCAGGCAGACAAGTCCAACAGCAGACGAACCTGATGGTGGGCGACCCGTCAAGCGTCGCTCGCAAGGGATGTCGAAAACCTCTTCGAGCGGAAGGTCGCGACGTGCCTAAGAAGATCCTCGCTGTTGACGATTCAGCGACCATGCGGCACCTCGTAAGAATGACGCTGACCCAATCCGGTTATGAAGTAGTTGAGGCGGAAGATGGCGCGAAAGCGCTGCAGACGGCGTCGATGGCCACTTTCGATCTGGTCCTTAGCGACATAAATATGCCGATCATGAATGGCCTGGACCTGGTACGCAATCTCAGGAAGCTTGCCCAGTACCGCTTCACGCCGATCCTTTTACTGACTACCGAGTCTCTAGTCGCAAAGAAGCAGGAGGGAAAAGCCGCCGGGGCGACAGGCTGGCTCGTAAAACCCTTCGATCCCGAGCAGTTGCTTGCGACGGTGGCGAAGGTACTACGCTAGCCAATTTGCAGTCTTCGGTCTGATCGGTAAATCGCTCTCCCGGCCCTTACAAGGTTAACGAAACCTTGGTCTTAGTGTTCGTCGAGGGGCCACGCTGCGCTGATTTTCTGCCCTCATTATCTACCGCGCCGGGTGGCGGCGAAAGATGCACTCGATCAATTTGAAACTCGGAAAGCGGAGCAGTGATGGATGTTGGAGATATGCAGGAACTACAGGCCGGATTCCGCAACGAGGCGGCTGATTTGCTCTCCGATCTGAGCGATGCCCTGCTGCTGCTGGAGCAGGACCACGCAAACATCGAGCTGGTGAATCGCGTATTTCGGGCGATGCACACGCTGAAAGGATCAGGCGCCAGTGCGGGTTTCAATCGCCTGGCGAACTTCGTTCATCATGTAGAAGACGTTTTCAACCGGATCCGCAACCGCCAGCTGGAGACAACACCCGAACTGATAGACGCCACGCTGACAGCCTGCGATTGCTGTGCCATCCTGCTTAAGCTCGACAGTATGGATGTTGAGACGCCGGTGCCGCTCGAAGCGGAAGTGCTGGCCGCGATGCAGCCCTTTCTGCCGCCAGTGAGCGCCAGATCGACCATTCCGGCGGTCGCGGCGCAGGGTGGAGGCGTGGCTGCCACACTCGTGCGCTACAAAGTCAAGTTTCGTCCCAATAGGGAGATTTTTTTCTCCGGCACCGATCCAGCATCCCTGCTGCTGGAGCTGACCGACCTTGGCAGACTGGAAGTGGTGTGCGACGCATCAACCCTCCTCGATTCCGAGGACTTTGATCCGGAACAGTGCTACCTGAGCTGGGAAATTCTCCTCGAGACGGATAAACCGGAGAGCACGGTACACGGCGTCTTTCAGTTCGTCGAGGATGATTGCGAGATCTCGATCGAGCAGGAGCAACAGGCCATTGCCCCAAACGGGGGAAGCCAGGAGGCACGCTTTCTCGCGGCGACCGACCAGTGCTTTTCTGCGCTCGCCTTTTCGTTGGAACAATGCGAGCCTGGAGAGGAAGAGCAGGGCCTTACAACCGCATGCCGTTCGGCCCGGACACTGGTCTCCGTGTGCAAGGGAAGAAGCTCACGGGCGATGGAGTTATCGCAAGGGCTTCTGGACGCCCTGACGTCCATTCGTAAGATGCCGAAGCCCCGGGCAAGCGGTTGGGCCGCCCGTATCCGCACACTGATCGCCATTGCGAAGCGCGGGGCGGGTCCGCAACCTGCGGTAACCCTTGCACAGACGACTGCGCCAGCATGCACCGCGGATGCCGTTCGGCTAAGAGCAGGCGACGCGCCGACTCCCGAGAATGTGTCCGGCGGCCAGAGCATCCGGGTGGATTCTGTCAAACTCGACGCGCTGATGCGGCTGGCCGGGGAGTTACTGGTCACGCGCGGCGTGTTGCCATCCTTCGCCGAGCGCTTCGAAAACAATGACACACCGAAAAGCATGGTCAAGGAGATGCGCGACGCCGGGGCAAAAGTCTCCCGACTTGCAGACGATCTGCAGGCAACGGTGCTCTCGATGCGGATGATGCCGGTGCGACAGGTTTTTCAACGCTTTCCGAGGCTTATCCGCGATATAGCCCGCGCCCTCGACAAGGAAATCGAACTCGAAGTAAGCGGTGAAGAAACAGAGCTGGACAAGACGGTAATTGAAAGCATCGGAGATCCGCTTACCCATATCATTCGCAATGCGGCCGACCATGGAATAGAGTCGAAGCCGGAACGTCTGCGCAAGGGCAAGCCGGCCATCGGACGCATTCACCTTTCAGCCTATACGCGCGGCTCGAATGTTAACATCGAGATCAGAGACGATGGCAAGGGACTGGATGCAGAGAAGCTCAAACGTCGCGCGGTCGAGAAAGGGTTGTTCACAAAAAGCGCCATCGCAGCGAGGGGTGAACAGGCAGCTTTCAAGATCATTCTCGAAGCCGGATTTTCTACCGTCGACCAGGTCACAGACCTCTCAGGGCGCGGGGTCGGGATGGATGTTGTAAGGAGCAGCGTCGAGGCCTTGCGCGGCACGATTCATATTGAGAGTCAAAAAGACAGAGGGACCTGTTTCCGGATTGAACTGCCCGCCAGCTTGCTCGTGTCAAAAGGGGTTCTTGTTAGGGCCTCCGGTCAGCAGGTAGTGCTTCCCATGGACACGATTCGCAATATGACGAAAATTCCGCGGCACCTGCTCCGTTCGATCAATGGACAACTGATTGTGCCGGTACGCGGCGACGTCTTTCCCGTCCTCTCGCTTGCCAGCGCCCTCGCTTTCGAAGTTGACCACCGGCAGGGCGACCAGGTAACGGACAATGAATCAACCTCAGAACAGCTCGCAGTCGGCATTATCGAAGCCGCAGGAGGTCCTTACGCGCTCATCGTGGACAGCTTTATCGGGGAAGTCGAAGTCGTTGTGAAACCGCTGCGTGGTGTACTGGCGCACATGCCCGAATACGTAGGCGCGTCGATCATGGGCGATGGAAAGACAGTGCTGGTGGTAAACACAGAAAAGCTCTTTGCTTTGCAGACCGCAGAAGCCGGCGAGCGCGATACACGCCTGCCGACTTCTTTCGCCTGAGTACACGTAAAATGCCTGGTTCGAGAACGCGGTCAGGCATGAATAGAAAGCACTCAATTATCGCGGGAATCCACGGTCGGCGTCAGCAATACATACGTTAATTTTCCAGGGCTTGGTGCACCGCAGCCAGAACCGCATATTTTCCACCGGTTTTTGCAGATAATCCATTGCCTCTCCGCTTAGAGCGCGCTCCTTTTTTGGGCGCGGATCACGCGGAAGGAGGATGACCGGAATTTCTGTCAAAACTGCATCCGCCTTAAGCCGCTCAAGTACTTTGAAGCCGTCCGGCCCAGGCCTACCGATGTCCAGGAGGATAAAATCGGTCGTGTCGTGCCTTGCACTCGCGATCGCAGATATCCCATCACCCGCGCACTCAACATCGTAGCTGTTTGCCCGTAGTCGCCGCGACAGGAGTGCCTCTTGACATGTACGCTGACGGTTCGTTCTTAACTGCTACTCTGTCTGCGATGTCCATACCCATCGATGCTCTCTATGCCCCATCGAGTGTAGCTATCGCGGCTAGCGCGAGACTAAGCGCGTTTTCCAGGGTTTCGATCAGCATCTGCGCCCTACGCAACTCTCCCCTGCGCAATGCAGCTTCGACAGCCTCTACTGCATTGCCAACATCATTCGCCTATGCAGGCCTAGGGCGCGCGCGGCATCTTCCAGTGCAAGCAGCGCAGTCCCAATCCCCTCATGCTGGCGATCGGGATGAACAAAGAACGTACAGACTTGTTGGCCCTCAATTGCAGCGGTGCCGACAATATGGCCGGCTTGTTCGGCGACAAGGCAGAGACGTTCCCGGTTGAGCAGCTCGATTTTGGACTGGCTGAAATAGTCGATCAGCGGCCGGAGCCGTTCGATTGAATAATCCTTCGCGTTTGATGCCGCCATCGTAAAGGTTGCCGGAATGTTCTTCAAAGCCCATCGTCGTACCTCCTCCCTACCGGCCGGTTCCGCCTGCACGTTCTCACTGTGTACGTGATGATTGGACGCGGCTCTAATGGCCGCCTCAATCTTTTACGTGGAGGCGTCGCAGATTGCGGCGTCTCTTTCAGCAGATTATCTTCAGTTCACGCAGGTGATTGTGCCAGAGGGATCAAACGCGACCAGTGCTTGGTTGGGAGACATTCAGCCCTTTGCATCCGACAATGTAGCAAAAGCCTTTCTCCACCATATTGAGCTCAGCGAGCCGATATGGATCTCAAGTGGGCGCATTCGAAAAGAAAGTCTAGGAAAACTACATTGGGCAGACCTGCTCCTGGTCGGGATGGATGTTCGTTGTAAACTGCTGATCTTGATTCAACCGGCGCCCGCACATCCGCGTGCTTATCTATTGAACCCGGTCTTTCCGGAACACTATTCGGTGGTGCATCCTCACCCTCGTTTTGATCAAATGATCGTTTGGAATCATAAGAAAGTGCCCGGACTCTGTATCTACCCAGCACCTGAGTTTCAATACGATCAGACGAGAGAGCGCATAAGCCAGTTCTTGGAACAGATTACTTTGTTTGTAGCGCGTCATCTGATCTGGCTCAGGACGCGCCAGCTCTTTAGGGGATTTCCTCCTATGGGAAACCTACTGCGAGTGCTAAGACCCGGTAAAATACTCTTTAACGACAAGCCTTTTCTAGTAAAGCCTGCAGTTGGATTCGAAAAACCGGTTCTCAACTACTGGGCGGATTATTGGCCTGGTCCAACTTCCCACGCGTTCAACGCAGCAACGCACCTCAGGACAATTCGCTCACATCATGAATGCTGGTGTGGGACTGGCGTTGCGTACGGTGCTTGTCACCGGGACGCAGAATTAATAGAGACTAAGAGCAAGGCACTAAGCTAAAGCAGGAACTCCTTTGTGTTTTTTGCCAGATGCTACGACAGCTGACGGCTTTTCTGGCTTCGGCTTTGTGAGCTTGATCTCTGCTCCGAGGTTCAGTTTCCCGGCGAACTTAATGAGCTTGCCGACGCTGAACTTCGATACGCGACCGTTCAGGAGATTGCTCACGTCCGGTTGGTGAATGCCCAAGAGCGTACCGAGCTGCTGCTGTGCAAACCCACGCTCCCTAATGTACTGGAGCAGGTCGCGGTAAATCTCTGCCTTCACCTTGATCTCGAGTGCTTCAGAAGAGCTAAAGCCCAGATCATCGAGCACGCTTCCTCGCGTCAGGTGGGGGGTTCTTTCCTCGCTGTTGCTTTTGGTTTTCATTACTTTGCTCCTCCCTGAGCCTTTGCTGCACCTGTTTCCACCGCTGTTCGGCTGTCGCCAGATCCCGCTTCCCCGTCTTGGAGGTGTTCTTTGTAAAGCAGTGCAGAACGTAAATGGTATCTTTCACACGCGCCGGGTAGACCAGGCGATTCGATTATCAACAAAGCGGTCAACACTATAGGCCACGGCATCGACATACTAGGCTTCTTTCAAGTTCGATAGAGGATACACCCGCGACCTTCCGGACTGTTCTTGTTGCCGCCTCTGAAACGTCGGTTGCATACTCTGCCACTCATCTGGGTCTATCAGACGCCGCCATCGTGGCGTTCTACATGAGTGCAAGCCTGCTGCCAACAGCCTCATTGCTGGCGCTTGGGCTTGAATCTGCTAAGGAGCGTTTTGACTGCGGCAAGAACCTCGACCGGCGACTGAGTACCCTGCATCAATACGGCATCTGCTTTCGCTTTACCAAGCTCAGCGTAGCCGGCAAGAAACACGGCGGGCACGAGGGTGCTCGTCGCATTGGCTTCTTTAATGACTCCAGGCAAACGACTGAGTATCAGATCGATATTGCCGCGGTTAAGCAGTTCAATTCCCTGTTCATCGCTTTGAGCAGTCTTAACTGCATAGCCGCGCATCTCCAGCATAAACTTCCGAACAGACAGGACCTGGTCATCAGCATCAACACAAAGAATGGTCTTCTTGCGCTTCGCCGTCGACACTGGCTCTTCAGGAATGGCTGGCGCATATTCATAGGTCCTGAAGCGACTGATGCCGAGTTCCCGAGCGATGGCCGTTCGCTTTTCTCCTAGCGCGACACGACGCCGTAATTCATCTGCTTTTGCCAACGTCAAGGAACGCTTGCGACCTTTGTAGGCTCCAGCCTTTTTTGCAATTGCGATTCCCTCTCGCTGCCGCTCCTTGATGAGCTCCCGCTCAAATTGGGCGAACGCTCCCATGACGCTCAACAGCAGGTTCGCCATGGGCGAGTCTTCGCCGGTGAATGTCAGGCTTTCTTTGATGAACTGCACGTGGATACCACGCTGCGTTAGGCCGAGAACGATGCGGCGTAGATCGTCAAGATTCCGGGCCATGCGATCCATGCTGTGACAGACGATGGTGTCGCCTTCACGTACAAAGGCCAGCATGGCCTCGAGCTGGGGTCGCTTTACATCCTTGCCGGAGGCTTTGTCAGTAAATGTTTGCTCGACGTCGACTCCTTCGAGCTGTCGCGCCGTCTTCTGATCGACCGTGCTCACTCTCACATAGCCGATCCGGTGACCGGTAGGGGCAGATCTCAGCTTCTTTGTTGATTTGGGATCTATAACCCTACGAGAGATTTTCTTCTTCTGCGTGATTTAGGTTCTTTAACCTTCGCACTGAGTGACAGAATAAAACCTTCCGCGATCCTAGTTCAATGCATTTCGACCAGGAACTGACAGTAGGGACGAGGTATACCCCAAACGAACGTCGGATCCTGCCGTCAATGTCAGGACTCACATCGTCCGCTAAGGCTTCGACCTACTCGGCAGGGGCGTTGCAACCGACAAAACACTTGGCGGGGCACCCGTTTCGAGAAGGTCATCACGACATTTTCGACATCGGAAGCGTCGCTCGAGGTCCGGCATATGCGCGTTGTCGAAAGTGGCAGGTTCGTCGCCAGAGCGGCTCGTCTCTGAGTAGGGATTTTACAAACATGCGCCTCTGGCTTTCGTCGTGCGCACAGTATCTAAGCCTTCGTGGCCGGATCCTCACCGCGACAATTCCATTGGCAGACTTGCATTCGCACGCAAATACACCGCGTCATCGCAAGATAGGCTTCATGCACGCTGACGATGTAGCCGCGCTTAACAATTATCTTATGTCATGTTCCTTACAGAAGTAGTTCAAGGGATTGAACTTAGAGCCGATTCTGCCGATAACTCAGGCGAGGGCAGGCGCTTGACAAAGACAATGGGCCTTCTCGGAATTTGGTTTGTAGCTACCGTGCTCGTTGGCGGTGCTCTCACATCATTCCATCAGCCCTTCCGATCGCCCGATGAGAAGCTTCTCGGCATCGCAGGTGAACCTTTGCGTCCTGGGTGGCGAGCGATTCAGATGGTGTCGGGAAGCTGCGTTTGTTCACAAAGGGTTAGCCAGCGCAGGTAGCGCGACTCTCAACCGGCAAGCTCCAACTTGCTAGTCTGGTGAAAGGCTTCACATGGTTTCTACAAGCGATCCCCTCGTTCCATACAAGAGCGGTGATCTCACCGAACTGTTGAAAGACCACCTGACCGGCATCGGCAACCGCAAATACTTTGAACTGAAGTTCGAAGAGAGCATGACAGTGAACTCGTCTTCGGGGTTCGAAACGACCGTTCTTCTCCTCGATCTCGATCGCTTCAAGGCAGTAAACGATAGCCTGGGACACGCGGCCGGTGACGCTTTGCTGTGTTTGGTTACGGCCAGGATGAGCAACCTGCTCGGGCCTGGACACACCCTGGCCCGTCTGGGGGGCGATGAATTTGGGATCATCTGTGGTTCTTACGATAGCGCCAAGCAATTAGCGGGGCGCTTGATTGAAGTCGTGCAACGACCCTACCTGGTCGAAGGCTCAGCCGTGAACATCGGGCTGAGCATCGGTTTGGCGGCCAGCCCATCAGACGGAAACACAAGGTCAGAGTTGATGAAGAGGGCGGACCTTGCCCTCTATGAAGCGAAAGCCCAGGGTCGGAATCGCTTTGTCTGCTTTTCAGCCGACATGGAAGTTCAAGCAAAAGAACTGAGAACGCTGGAGACGGAACTTCGCAAGGCGCTGTTACTGAAGCAGTTCGAGCTCCAATTCAGACCTCAGGTCGATGTACAGACAAGGCAACTTCGGGTTCTGGAAGCTGGAATCCACTGGCGTCATCCGCGTCGCGGTCTCCTTCATGCGGACGTTTTCATGCCGACTGCGGAAACGATCGGCATTGTTGCCTCCATAGGAGAATGGATCCTTAGCCAAGCTTGCAGGGAAGTCGCTCAATGGCCTCGACATGTCACGGTTGCGGTCTCTTTGTCAGCCACCCATTTCAACTCGCCTCGTTTGGTTGGGGTGATTGAACAAGCTCTCGAAAGGAACCATATCTCTGGGGAGCAACTGGAACTTGAGGTGACTGAAGACATCCTCCTACGAGACGGTGCTTCGGTGCGGCAGGTGCTGGCAAAGCTGCGCGCCATGGGCGTGAAAGTGGCGATTGATGGTTTCGGCAGCGGTATCGCTTCCCTCAGCCAAATGGTCGGCTTCCCTCTGGACAAGATCAAGATCGATCGCACACTTGTCGAGGAGAGTCACGCCGGCGTCAGCGAGCGAGCGATCGTTCGAGCGATCGCCGCGTTGGGGGAGGGTTTAGGAATAACGACACTAGCCGCCGGAGTGAGCACCCCGGAGCACCTGTCACGGATCCGACTTGATGGCTGTAGCTCTGTCCAGGGGTATCTCACAAGCAAGGCGGTCTCAGCAGCCGATCTGCGGTCTGCCGTAGAGACGCTGATCGATAAGCAGCCCGAGCAAGAAGCTCAATCTTAGGAGGAGTCGACGTGGAAAAGATCTATCGCGTACTGTATTGCAGCCGCAACTGCATGGAGGGTTCTCCTGAGCATCAACTGAATGAGGTCCGCAACATCCTCGCGAGCTCTCGCAAGAACAACGTAGCCGTAGGTATCACGGGAGCCCTTCTCTTCAACCGCGAGATGTTCGCGCAGGTCCTAGAAGGCCCACTGGAACAGGTGCAGGCGACCTTCGAACGAATTCAGCCAGATTTGCGCCATACAGATGTAACGGTCCTTGAGAACGGTTTTGTTGAGGCTCGTGACTTTCCAGAATGGTCGATGGCCTTCGCTGGCGCGACAGAGGCGCACTTCGCTGAGTTCGAAGGGTCAGAGACCAACACTGCAAAGACGGAGGCTGCTGAGCAAATCGGCGCATTACTTCGATCGTTGGTTGTACAGGAAGACGCTTACGTCTAGAGATTTCGAGTTCTTCCTCAACAGAGTTTCTAAGCCACAGGTGGCTTTCACCGATGACAGTCCTTCAGGCACCAAAGAAGTGCGAGGCTTGCAAGAATGGCGCCGCGGCACCTTTCCCGTTCAGTATGGCATTCCAACCCATCGTTGATATCGACGCTGGCAGGATCTTTGCCTATGAGGCCTTGGTACGTGGAGTGGGGGGAGAATCTGCCTTTTCTGTCTTGTCCAAGGTGACGAACGAGAATCGCTACGCCTTTGATCAGGCATGCCGAGTCACGGCAATTAAGCTCGCCAAGAGACTTGGACTAGAGAAAACCTCTGCAAAGCTAAGCATCAACTTCATGCCAGGGGCTGTCTACAATCCCGCTGCCTGCATTCAGCTGACACTTGCTACCGCTCGGCAAGTCTCTTTCCCGTTAGATCGCCTGATCTTCGAGATTACGGAAGGAGAAGAGGTGAAAGACCGGGCTCACCTAAAGGAGCATCTTCGATGAGTATAGGCGTCATGGTTTCCAGATGGCGTTTGGACGATTTCGGTGCTGGCTTCTGTGGCTTTAATCTCTTCGCTGATCTCACTCCAGACATACTGAAGCTCGACATGGCTCTGGCCCGAGACATCCATAAGCGGTCCGTTGCCCTTGCGGCGGTGAGCTCGCTCGTTGATCTCTGCAAGAACCTAGGCGTTCTTCTAATCGCCGAAGGGATCGAGACGAAAGAGGAGTACTACGCTCTCCGAAGCTGCGCTATCCGGTTCATGCAAGGCTAACTGTTCGCTCAACCTGCCTTCGAAGCGCTACCCAGCTACTCAATCCCGGACGCCAACCCGTCTGCGGAGAAGGCCGTGGTGACCGAGGGTCCATTGCACTTTCTCTGTTGCGGGACACTATCCGAGGAAGCGCGCAACAGGTCCCACTGAGCTTCGTACTTCCTGGTCTTCTGGATTGGGAGTGTCTCAATCGTTTGACCAAGGCGGCAGTCATCAACCTTGTCGCTGACGGAGCATTTATCCTCCTGAACGATGAAGGCACCTTGAATGTCGTGTGTCAATTTGGCGATACCGGGGCAACGGAGGTTAAGACCCTCCAGTTCGTTGTCGATTCAGGCCCGGCGAGGGATACGGGCTGTGTCATTTCACATTCGGTGGCGGACAGAACAACACTGGCTACGATCGCCCTTGAACATGAAGGGGAATTTCTCGGCGTCCTTTTGCTGAATGCGATTGATGCGACTCCACGAGGAGGGCGGATCGTTCTCCGTGTGCACCCTGACCATGCAGGGCCTGACCGCACGAAAGGAATTAGGGCAGTGATCGCCGATAGCATTCCAGACAAACCTGCTTGCCGAAAACGCCGCGGTAGAAGCTGCGCGCGCAGGCGAAGAGGGTAGAGGCTTTGCGGTGGTTGCAGCTGAAGTACGTAGTCTTGCCCTTAGAACCAGCACTGCTGCGAAGGAGATCAAGAGTTTAATCCAGGATTCGCAAAGCAAGGTTGACAAGGGCCGAGAACTTGTAGATCGCTCGGGCCAGACGCTTGCCGGTGTCGTAACTTCTGTCATATCGCTCGGGGACATCTTCAGCCAAATCGTGAGAGCGTCTGAAGAGCAAAGCTCTGGCATTGAACAGATCGATGTGGCCATGGGCCAGATAGATCAAGTGACGCAGAGCAGTTCCTCAAAGACCGAGGAACTAGCTGCAACAGCTCAGACCCTTGCCGATCAGTCCTCACAGTTGATGACTCTAGTCAGCAGCCTCACGAGCACGGATGAATCCGATCTCGCACAGATAAAATCCGATCGCAGTGCACCGAAGCGTGAAGTAAACAGATCGCAATCATCCTGGAGGTCCGAGTTGACGCGCTTCAAAGCGAGGACGAGTACAGATCAAAAGATTATGGGCACACCGTCTCGGATTGACGCTAAAATCGCTGTGTTCTCAGAGGAATAGAAGTACAGAGTTGCGGTCAGCCTTGAGCCTGCAACCTGCACATCGCTTGCTCACTCAGATCGAGCGTGTCGTTCGAATCAATCAGGCTCAGAACGTCTCACTCGACATTGTCGAAGCTGCCGGAGAAAGCCTCGTCATCGGCCAGGCATAACCGCGTAGGAGGTTCTACCGAGAATGAATATCGCCCAAAATATCTACGACAAAATATTCTCAGACAACACGCAATGGCCGCCAAACTAATTAATTTCGCCCTTGAGACTGAGCTATCCGGTTCGTTCGATACATGACACACTTGTCTCAGAGGTGGCTATGGAGCCGTCAGCAAGCGTGCCATTCAATCCAGTCGCATATCTCGCGAAAGCTGGATCTGGACGAACGATGCTCCACCTTGAAGCCCATGAAGCATTCTTCACGCAAGGATCGAACGCCGACTGTGTCTACTTTCTACAAAATGGCCGAGCCAAAATCACGGTAGTCTCAGCCGAGGGTAAAGAAGCAACCATCACGCTCGTCGCTCCGCAGAATTTTTTTGGAGAAGAATCCATTGCAAGTGTGTTGGGCAATCGATCGGCAACCGCGATCGCGCTCAGCAGCTGTACGGCGCTGAGGATCGAGCGAGCCGAGATGCTGCGCGTTCTTCATGAAGAGTACTTATTCTCGGACATGTTTCTGCAGGTTCTCATTACAAGAGGCTTACGCACACAGGCTGATCTTGTCGACCATCTCTTCAACTCAAGTAAAAAACGGTTGGCCCGCATTCTGTTGCTCATGAGTGAATTCGGAGAATTTGGCAGACCCGAACCGCTCATTCCGCGCGTTTCACAAGAGGCGATGGCGGAGATGATTGGTACAACTCGCTCGAGGGTGAGCTTCTTTATGAATCGGTTCAGGAAGCTTGGCTTTGTGGATTATGAATACCACGGCCGGATGCGCGTCTACGGCTCTTTGTTGAACGTAGTGCTGAAGGACGGTCTGCCCGGACAAACGCACGACCGCCATGGAACATTCGCGATTCAAACGCAGCGTGATAACCGGCCTAATGCCACATACGTCTCAAAACTATAACTGTTCGCTATGAACTACTCTGAGGCAATTTGAACCCACCTGAAGCGTCAGCATAGTCTGAACATCTCGAAACCAGTCTAGGATGGGCTTTCCGTGTTCATGCAAGCCGATCGATCGTGAATGGGTGCAGAACTCCGTTAATCCGATCTTTTCAAAAAGACCACGGCAGTGGGAACAGACGCTGGCTGCATTCTTTAGCATATGAGGCGGACACTGTCGCGATGCTCATGCTAAAAACCAACCGATGTCTTTGTTGACCATTCGATGATGTATCGATTTTCATGCTAACTGGCGGTATCGAACAGGCGCGGACAGTTCATTGTTCCTGTTGATCAAGAGCGCTGCCTCGCGATTCACGGAGTGAAAAGTTTCCAACGACACGCTCAGAGTCAAACTCACAGGTTCCAGTGCATGGATCTTTGCCAAGCGGCGGCAGTGTTCTAGGGCGTCGCAGAAATGAGCAGCCAGGAAGACCTGCGTTAATTCCCAAGCCGGTAATGCCTTGATCACGTCTGCCCCCAGGCACAAGATATTCATATCGTCGCTTTCTACTCCTTGATGGGTGGACACCACATCATGGATCAAGGCAGCACGAGCACCTGCAACTTTATTCGCGGCGACCGAAGCTCCGACCCCAGTGCCACACAGAGCCACACCGCGGTCCACTTCCCCGCTGGCCACCGACCGCGCTAATGGGATGATAAAGTCGGGATAATCATCCTCGGGATCCAAATGGTAAGCGCCAAAGTCCATTACATCAACTTCGATTCCTTGCAGCATCGTAATTAATTCTTCTTTCAATGCGAATCCGCCATGGTCAGCTGCGATGCCTAAGAGCATTTTGTCGTTTCCTTTCGTGCCAAGAAGACTAAAACTTAATGCGCATTTAAGATTGATCCAAGTTTTAGTGTGATCTCTTCATAAATGCCGGCATGCCCGGTATCACTTCGTCGCAATTGTAACTAACAAAACAGACACATGTACATATATCATTTAGCCGCGCTTTATTCCTTCAGAGAGAAAATGCACACCTGGACTGGCATCTTGCCTCATCATGATGGTAGGGTGCCAGATTTTTTATGAGTACCTCTCCAATCACCGCTCTGTCCATCCGCGGCAGGCAAAAGCCGCACCGCGCAGGTATAAGCTGGACTTGTTGATAAACGATAACTCGTTGCATCGAGGAGTATCACCGGGCAGCCATGCGGACAGATGCCACTTATGCGGTTACTAATGAAAACAGAGTCATGCAGGCAGAGAATCGAGAACAGATCGTTCCTATAGCTCATCACTGCTTGTGAAAGTTGTGAGTCAACTTCGTCCGCAATCGCCATGACGTTCTTCAGAAGCAAGCTGAAATCTATGTATTCTGCATTCTTGTTGAGTGTCCCAAAAAATGCTCACCTGAAGAGCACGGGATTCATTCACCATCATGGCCGCAGAGTACCCTTGTTCGCGTCTCAGCAGTCCGTGGTGATGGGCTGCCTTCGAAACAGTGTCCTTGTCGCCCAGGGGCCGATCGGAGCGAAGCCGATGGACCACATCTGTGAGAATGTGCGGAATATATCCCGTTCGTTCTTCTCGGCTTAGGGGCAAAGTCATAAGCTCCTTGTCTTGCTCCACACGTGCATACCAGGCTTCCATTGTCTTCTCGATGGAGCGCTCGAGAATAGTGGCAACGCTTTCCATCGGCTTCGCCTGGAAAAAGTCGTTTGCTAATCTTGCCCTGATTGTTGTGGCGAGCGTCCTGATGCCAGAAGGCTTGACCAGGATCTGATCCGTTTGCGCCAAAATGGTTTTCACTGCGATATCCATCTGTGGGAAGGCACTAAACAGAATTGTCACCGTCTTAGGATTGGCATGACTCATGGCGCTTATGACTGTCAGACCGTCTGCTGCGCCAGGCATATGAAGGTCACTCACGAGTGCATCGAAGCTGTTCGACGCGATATGTCGCAATGCTTCATTCACATCACCAGCTTCAGTCACCTCAAAGCCGTCCTGCTCCAACGTGGCCACTAATAATTCACGAAGGTCTCGATCATCATCAACAAGCAATATTCTTGGTTTCGGCATTCAGTGGCCTGCGCGACAGCGGGCGTCGCTTCCAGTTCTGGGATCGCCACCATCCTTGTCATCGGCGTAGTGGCGACTTAGACCAGTGTGACTCATGCATGACTTACTCCACTGTTCCGTTGTGCTCACTACGTCAAGAAGCCCGATTCAGAAGGCCGAAGTTGCCTTGAGGTGAGTTGGAGCAGTTCACGCAGGCGCGGGTCCCTAACTTAATCTAGGATCCGCTTTCTGACCCAATCCCCAATCAACGACCGGAAGGCAAACGATGAACTCTGTTCCCGCGCGCAATAAGGGCTCAGATTCAAAGGTTAGTGTCCCGCCGGCTCGTTCTATCATTTCTCTGGAGACCCACAAACCAAGCCCAGTGCCGCCTATTGTCCGAGTGGTATAGAACGGCTGGAAAATACGGGCCCTGATGTCTTCCGAAATGCCAGCCCCTTCATCCCTAACACGTATCTCGGCCAGGTCGCCCTTGCGTTGTACGGAGAGAAGGACATCTTTCCCAACAGGCGAGAATTGAGCTGCGTTGATAAGGAGATTGAATATCACCTGACGAAGCTCACCCGGAATCGCACGGACACATAGATCTTCATTGATAGAAGACCTTAAGGGTACGTGTTGCGGAAGGCTTATGCTCACCAAAATCTCTTTGACTAGATCTCCCAGGTCCACGGTCTGCGCCTGCTGCGGCTTACCTCGGCATAGATCAAGTGTGCGTTGAGCAGTTTGTCCGAGAAGGGCGACGGCAGATTCTGCAGTGCTTATTAATGCCTTACCCTCCTCGCTCCGGACCTGATCGCGCAAAAGAAACAGCAGATTGGTGAGGGACTCGAGTGGATTGTTAATCTCGTGCGCCAGCACAGCTGACATTCGCCCAGCGACTGCGAGTCGCTCGAGTTCAAGCAACTGCGTTGCCTGTAGACGGCGATCTGCTGCAAGCGTGACCTGATGAGCAACCACCCTCAGGAATTGAAGCTCCTCGGGGAGAAAAAAGTCTCGGCGCTCGCTCCCGAACGAGAGAGTGCCAATTAGGCGCCCTTTGGCAAGGATGGGCTCACATAGGTAGCTACGAACTCCAAGCCCTCGGACCACGTGGCTCATCTCATCGTTATGTTGCTGCATGTATTGGAGATACACTTCCTCCTTGATCTCGGCGACGGTGCCCGAGATTGCTTCACCAAATTCCAGATGAGAGCCAAGGCCGTCCCGGATTGCGGGGTCACCTCCAGACGAAGCCAGTTCAAGATGCGTTTTATCTTCCGAAACGAGGAAGTAGAAGTAGAAGTCGAGTTGCAAGGGATCGCACAGTATGTCAAAGACACTTTGAGAGAGTATCTCTGGGCTGATATCGAGAATCAGTAGTTGAGCAGTCTCATTGAGCAGTCGCTGGTAGTCTGCATGCATTTGTTCTGGGATATCGGTAAGTCTACTCAGGGCACCTGGCATAAAGTCCCTCATACGGAAGAGCAAGGGACCGAGGGTTAAACACTGCCCCTTCGCAAAACTCTCCGAACTTAAATAGTAGAGCTTTGCATAATGACTTTACGCTGATAAAGAATCCTGCATCTGTAATGTGCTCTATTGAACAGTCACCTTGCGGCCTTTTTCAGCTGGCGTTGGCCTGCCTGGTACTCTCGGCATTGGCGCAGTTTTCAAGAAAGTCAGCTCTTTGCCAACTCTGATTTCACTGACGAATCGCCATTTCAGGCATGATAATCATCGACGGCCGCGGTGCGGCCGCACCCGAGGATGAGAAGGGTTCCGTTGACTAGGGCGATGGGGCGGAACTTCAGATGCGAAGAGTTGTCTTGTCCATGGTTGCGCACCCGCCGCTCATCATATGGCCGTGTTGATGGAGGCCATCAGTCGATCCAACCCGTCTAAAGTTCACTCTTCTGTCGGAACGGTCAACCGCTCGTTACAACTATGAGCGCTAACGATCCCACAGCTTTGTAATACTCCGCAGAGTGATCGTACCTGCGACCTGGATAGTCCTAGACTAGCCTAAAGCGTTGTAGGCTATTGACCAGATTCTTGCCGCTTTGTCTCGCCATGTTTGCAGATCACCAGACCTGCACGATGATTGGATAGTTCCTACGTCCTACTAAAACTTCAATCCCATTCCATCATTCACAGCTATAGCTAAGTCGAGTTGGGTTCCTAAATAGCGTTCCGTCGTAGCTACCGAAGCATGCCCGAGCAGCAGCTGAATCTGCTCTAGATTCCCGCCGGCTTTTCGGCACAACTTCGCACACGTCCTGCGGAGATCATGCGGCGCCAGATTCCCGAGCGAAGTCTGCGCAGCATAATCGACAACGAGCCGCCAGATGGCCTTCTCATCAGTAATGCCTTCCCCGATGACGGTGCCGCCCTTATTGACCGAGCGGAAGATCCGGCCTTCTGTAATGGCGGCAGATTCTATCCAGTCATCGATACGAACTTTCACGAGCGCCGGGATCGGGATGGTCCGGATGCGGCCGCCCTTGCCTTCGAGATCGGGGATAACCCAGCGGCCTTCACGCTGTTGCAGCTGGTCGACGGTGAGCGCAGTCACTTCCCCTCGCCGCAGACCGCAGGCGACGAGCAGTGCCAGGATGGCGCGATCGCGCTTGCCTTTTCGGGTCGTGGCGGACGGCGCCTGCAGCAGTTCGTTGACCTGGTCTTTGAGAAGCCAGTTCCCTGCCCGGATCCCACGGCGCTCCACACCCTTCGCGCGTTCGATCGCGGCGGCAACGCCCGGATCGAGTCGGCCGTTATCGGAGAGTTCGCGAGCCAGCTTGCGGACGGCCGAAAGGCGGAGATTGATGGTCGAGGCGGAGAGCCCGCGGTCAAACAATGCCGCCCGATATTCCTGGACCAGGGCTTTCGTGAAACCAGGCGTCTCCGCTCTATAAGTAGAGCGGATCCAGGCGAAGAAGTCGGTCAGTGCTTTTCCGTATGCGCGCTTGGAATGTTTCGAGGTCATGCCATCGAGCACAAGCGAGAGCAACGCAGCCTCGGTTAGCGTACTTTCGGCCTGGACTGTGAGACGGAAGAGCGCCAGGTCAGCCAAGGGCCAGCTCGAGCGTGCGAGGTCGTCCGGCTGGCTGATCCGGCTGGAGGTTTGAACCATCGAAACCAAGCGCCAATTGTTCCAGGGCTCCGGGATGCAGTTCGCGCCACAGGGCGACGGCATACGGAATAGTGCGAAACAAGTCTTGGCGCCAGACCAAAGTCTTGTGCAGCCGGGCATGGCAGCCGGGACATAAACTGATCAGCGAGGCGAGTGTGGATGTGCCCGGCCGGCGATGATGGACGGCGATCGATCGTTTGCCCCGAGCGGCTTTCGAGCAAAGCTGGCAGCTGTGATTGTCGCGGGCCAGGACCTGGACCCGAAGACCGGCGAAGTAGCGTTTGTCCCAGTGCCGGCGCGAGTAGCAGCGGGCGCAGTAGCCGGCAATCAATTTGCTCTGCTCGCCGCAGATGCGACACCACAGCGCTCCCTGCGCCCTGCGGGCGGCAGGCTTTTGGTCGGCAGAGGGGAGAAGAAGCATGGTGGGAGACTCGGAATGAGCGCCTTAATTGAAGATACCGCATATCAACCCTGATAATAAATATTACCGGGCGCTATTGTTCAGCCCAGTCTCGCTTAAGCCAATTATTTTGAATGGTTTGTCTTTCTCGTCGGCGGTCGGGCCCAGAGGTTAACAACGAGCGCCTCGCAAGCTAGGCTACTCACCTTGCTGCCTTTGAGCCGCTCTTAGCTCGCGGAAATGCTGGCGTCAGACCCGCTTGAAGGCTCTTGCTGATCGGTGCCGGTCGAACGATGCGATCGATGGTCGACGCCGACACTCCGAACGTTGCAGCAATCTCTGCCTTGGTCAGCCTGTTCTCTGCCCAAAGCGAACGAATTTCTACTGCCTGCGCATCGCTCAATGTCGGTTTGCGCCCGCCTAATCGGCCCCGCGCTCGAGCAGCCGCCAGTCCATAGCCCGTGCGCTCGCGGAGAAGCTCGCGTTCAAATTGTGTGAGCGAAGCGAAGAGAGGAAAGACGAGCCGACTTGCAGAAGTCCGTGTGTCCAGCCGCTCGGTGAGCGAGACAAAACTGGCCTTCTGACGAGCGAGCCTGTTCACTATCTCGATTAAGTCACGCAACGAAGCTCCCAGCCGATCGAGGCGCCAGACCACCAGGGTGTCGCCATCTTTCAGGCGACCAAGACACTGGTCAAGTTCTGGCCGACCAGCGTCCCGCCCTGTTGCAGTTTCTTTGTAGATCTTCTTGCAGCCGGCCCGCCGCAATTCCACGAACTGCAAAGTATTGATCTGCTCATCCGTCGCGACGCGGCCATAGCCAATCAGCATAAAAAAAGATACCACAAAGGGTACTTTGATCTATTGATTATGACATGAGTTATGGTACAATTAGGATAGATCGGGCTTACCGCACTTCCGATCGCGGTCCCTTCGAAGATCGATCGCAGAGCACAAAGGACTAGAGGCTTGCATGATGTCGCCGCCGGGCTCCGCTCTCGCCCGCGTCTTTGGAGATGCGGAGACGCCGACTACATCGTCTGCCTGAATTCAATGAGATGGAGGTTCAATATGTCGCGTATATGCAGTTCGTCTCGATGCTTCTTTAGAAGCGCTTTTTTCTTCCTGATGGTTCTAGCGCCTGCCGCAATCATCGCACAGAGGGTGCCCGATGAGGCGGGTCTAAGATCGCTCTTCCAGGATCAGGAAGCGGCATGGAATCCCGGTGACGGGGCGGCGTTCGCCGCAGCCTTCACTGAAGACAGCGACTTCATCAACGTTCGAGGTGACCTCTTTCATGGACGGACAATGATTGTGGCGTGACAAGCGGCCATTCTCTCCCGGCCCCTTGAAGGGAAGCCAGAACTCGATCAGTATTCGGACCATCTAGGCGGTCGGGCCCGATCTGGTAATGGTTGAGACGGACCATGCAACAAGCGATTTTCATTCGCTGCCTCCTGGAATTGTCGCCACAACTCCCGGCACACTTAAGACACGAATGACATACGTTGCTGAGCGGCGAAACCGAAAGTGGTCGATCGTCTTTGCACAGAACACGGCTAGTGCGTCGACACCTGTCGCTCCGACGAGATAAAACAAGCACCTTTGAACGTGTCGACAAAACTTTCTTGCGCTACTTGGGCAGGTTATTTGCGAAGGTTTGAGGCCAGCAGGTAAATGGATCAAACGTTCGCCTCCTAAGTCTGACGGCGGCGTTTCTGCCTGACCGCCTAATTTAAATACAGAGCGATGAAACGGACTACTGACAGATTGCCAGCGGCAATGGAGATCTTCGCTTTCAATGGAGGCGCCTTACCCACCGCCAGTAGTGCTTCGACCATCCCGATGCGAACGTAGTGCGAATTACTATTGCCAATTGCAGTGGAGACCTACGCTTGTTCGTACGTGAACCCGGCCAAGAGAAAATAAGGAGAACACGTGAGCCTTCTAAGAGGTAATTTCCGCATTTACAGATATAGGAGACTTGGCTGGATCGTGACGCACTCCGCAGGCGCTTCGAGCCTCCTCGACTGAGCGCACACAAACTTCCAAGCACACCATAGTCTGCTGTTTACTTTATGGAGTTGTCCATGACCACTAAGAGCTCGTCGTTCGGCAGGCCATTCACCTGCTTCGCTGCTATTCTCGCCGCTTCTACCTTCACTGCGTTGGCAGCACAACCCTCAACGGAGTACGGCAGACTGCCGCTCAGTTTTGAGGCCAATCATGGACAAAGCGACCCGCAGGTAAAGTTTCAATCACGCGGTGTGGGCTATGGCATCTTCCTTACCGGATCCGGCGCAGTCCTCTCTCTTGCCGATGACAAGAGGCATGCCGACATTATTCGTATGGAACTTACCGGCGCGAGAGCCGCCGGCCAGGTCACCGGAATCGATCAACTTTCCGGCAGAGCGAATTACTTCAATGGGAACGATGCTTCCAAATGGCACACAGACGTACCGACCTATGCCAAAGTGGAATACCACTCTGTGTATCCCGGTATAGACCTCGTCTACTATGGCAACCAGCGCCAACTCGAGTACGATCTGGTTGTCGCTCCGGGAGCTGACCCAAAGGCTATCCAGCTGCGCTTCGCCGGTGCGGAAACACTCCGGCTCAACCCGACTGGTGATCTGTCAGTCGTGGGGAAGAACGGTACGATCGCCTTTCACAAACCCATTGTTTATCAGATCATCGAAAAGCAGCAGAAGTCTGTCGAAGGCCGCTTCCAGCTGCTGGCCAATAACACAATCACCTTTAAGCTCGGCAGGTACGATCACTCCCAGACACTGATCATTGATCCGACGCTTGAATATTCCACCTATCTCGGAGCCGCTGGATCTGATTCCGCTCAAGCTATCGCCATCGATGCATCTGGAAACTCCTACATCACGGGCTATACCTACTCAGTCAAGTTTCCGACCACCTCGGACGCCTATCAAAAAAGCAGTGTCTATACGACCAACACCGGCGTGAGTGCCATTTTCGTTAGCAAGTTGAATGCGGCTGGCACTGCCCTCGACTATTCAACCTACCTGACCGGCACCGAATATCACTGCTTTGAAGGCCCCAACAATAACGCTCTGACTCTGACTGGAGACTATGGCAGCGGCATCGCTGTCGACTCATCCGGCAATGCGTATGTCACCGGCGGCACGTGCGCCAACGACTTCCCCACGACGAAGGGCGCATTTCAGACGACGTATCCTTCAGAACATCACGCGAATAATGTATTTATCACCAAGTTAAATCCGGCCGGCAGCGAGCTCACGTATTCCACTTATGTCGGCGGCATCGGCGCAGGGTATTCTGGCGATTGGGCCAATGGCATTGTGCTCGACCCGTCGGGCAATGGTGACGTATACGTCGCCGGCCAAACTTCTTCGCCCGACTATCCCACGACGAAGGGCGCATTTGAAACGACCAATCCAAATATTTATGGAAAGGATGCTGCTTTCGTTACAAAGATGAACGCCGAAGGTACCGCTTTGGTCTACTCCACCTATCTGGGTGGCACAGGCGGTGACTTCAGCAGCGCTACGCCAGGAGACAGTGTCCAGGCCATCACAGTCAACGCAAGCGGCAACATTTATGTTGCCGGCTACACCTATTCCAAAGACTTCCCTGTAAAGAATCCTTATCAGAGCAGCAATAAGGCCTTCACCTTTGGTGGCTCGAACGCCTTCGTCACCGAACTCAACACCGCCGGCACTGCGCTGGTCTTTTCGACTTACCTCGGCGGCAGCACGCAATCGAGTGCGCTCGAAGATTCTGCGAATGCAATTGCCATCGATGCGACAGGTGATGTCTACATAGCGGGCACCGCGGCCTCAACCAACTTTCCCACCAGCAGCGACGCTTATCAGAAAACGGCCAAGAACAAGTTTTACAATGGCTTCATCACGAAGCTCAACAGTACTGGTTTAGATCTCGTCTATTCGACCTATCTCAGCGGCTCCGGCCAGACTGGTTGTGGCGGCGATGGCATCCTGGCTCTTGATCTTGATAGCGACGACAACGCCTATCTCACCGGCTCGACCTGCTCCTCTAACTTCCCTGTGACTAGCGGTGCGTATCAGACCAGTAACAAGGCTTATAGCCATAAGTCGCGTAATGCCTTCCTCACCCGGTTGAATGCTACCGGCAGCGCGCTCGAGTATTCCACCTATTTCGGTGGCAGCAGCAACACTGCCAATGCTTTTGGCGACGGCGGGAACGCACTCACTTTTGTCAAAGGCAATCTTTACCTCGCCGGCAGCACGGAGTCGACCAACTTTCCTGTGACCTCAAGCGCTTACCAGAAATTACTCAAAGCGTCTCCTGCCGGGAACAGCAATGCTTTCATTTCAAAGTTCGACTTTGCGTCCGCAACTACCACCTCGCTTAAGGCAGATGCTGCTACCCAGAAGCTTGGGGTTAAGGTCACCTTTACAGCTGATGTCCTTCCCGCGACCGGCGCAGGTGCCTCCACAGGTACGGTGGATTTCAGCATAGATGGCGGCAAAGCGGTCGCCGAAATCCTTGACGACACCGGCCACGCTGAATACTCAACCACGACCCTTACTGAAGGCACTCACTTTGTTGTAGCCAGCTACTTGGGCGATGCCACACACCTCGCCAGCTCCAGCGCCAAACTTACAGAGACTATCTACGGCGCTATTTCCACACTCAAGGTTGTATCCGGATCGGGGCAGACTAGCAAAGTCAATACTGCTTACAAGCTTCCGCTCGTTGTCATCGCAAAGGATGCGAAAGGTGATGTGATTCCGGAGCTTGTTGTCACCTACAGCGGCACTGGGCTCAAATTCTCGAGTACCAGCGCCACCACCAAGTCCACCGGTGAAGCATCTGTGACCGCAACTCCCACGAAGTTGGGCAGTCTCAAAGCCACAGCAACCTCAGGGGATAAAACAGTTAGCTTTGCCCTCACAGCAACAAGCACGGCGGCTGCAACTCCAGACGATGACCACCGCACCACTATCGCCGACGCTGCTGATGGTTCGACGTTGGCGTCAGCACCCTAGCTGACGTACTCACACCAAAAGCACGAGAGCGGGCCGAGCCAGGTGTTTACATCAATTGTTCAGCAAAGCAAAAGAAGATTTGTTCAACCAAAAGGAATCTCTATGCAGAATCGGAACGTTCTCGTCGGCTTTATCCTGGCGTTGTCTGCCACGTCTGCTTCGGTCGCCCAGTCGCTTACCGCCAAAAACACACCTCCTGCCATTACGGCAGCTACAGTTATTCCGGCACTGATCCGCTATAGCGGCGCGGCCCAGCCGGCTGGAAAGTCAAACGCTCTGGTCACCTTTTACATCTTCAAAGATGAGCAGGGAGGCGAGCCGCTCTGGACAGAAACGCAGAACGTCTCATTCGACGCTCGAGGGCAATACGAAATTTTTCTTGGATCGACTAGCATTTCCGGTCTGCCGCTTGATCTCTTTGGCAATGGCGAAGCGCGCTGGCTCGAGGTCCAGGTTGCCGGTGAGAAACAGCAGCCGCGGGTCCTTCTGGCGAGCGTGCCCTACGCCATGAAAGCGGTGGATGCGGCGACGCTTGGCGGTCTACCCGCCTCGGCCTTTGCACTCGCCGGCTCGAACACTGCCGCCGTCCAGTCACAGGCATCAGCTTCACCGGACGCGTCTACGACGGTCACGACGCCGGGCGGCACCGCCGGCTATCTTCCCATCTACTCCGGCGCGACAACGATTGATGATTCCATCCTTTTCGAATCGGGCACCAAGATCGGCATCGACACTAAGACGCCGTCCTCGACCCTCGACGTGAATGGCGCCATCACGGCGCGTGGTGCGTTGACCATAGAGAACACTGGCACGGCTACTTCGACTACCGGTAAAAACTCGCAGCCCATCGACTTCCTGGCGAGCGCCTATAACTCCTCCACCAAGAAAGCAGTCACCCCGGTCTTTGCCCTGCAGTCGGAAGCAGCGACCAATGACACCACTGCGCCGGGCGCCACGCTGAACCTCCTCTATGGCAATGGCGCAACGCCTGCTGAGACTGGCCTGTCCATCAGCAGCAAGGGCATCATCAAGTTCGCTGCCGGACAAACCATTCCGTCCTCTTCCAGCACTGGCGTTGGCCTCGACGGCACCAGCACCTCTGGCACCGGAGTGGAGGGCACCAGCAGCTCCGGCAATGGCGTGTTAGGCGACACTGCCGGGACTAAGGTGGGCACGTCTGGAGTTATGGGCGTGGCAGGAAAAGCAAACACGTCAGGATTCAGTGGTATCGCTGGAGTATGGGGCAATGCTTCCGCACATGTGGGTGTGCTTGGCACCAGCGACCAGTATGCGGGCGTGCAGGGCATCAGCAACGAAGGCCCGGGCGTCCAGGGCGCGGGCACGAATGGGCCTGGCGTACTGGGCACGAGCACCAACAATTTTGCTGGAGAGTTCAACAGCAGTCTGCCGGGCGCAACCACCTATGCAACCAACACCGCCTCGCAAGCCGGTACCTCGTTCTACGGAGTCGTTAGCGGGACCAATTCGTCGGCGCTTTACGGGGTCTCTACGGGACAGCAGGGTTACGGCGTTCAGGCAGTCGGCGGGGAGGGTATCGGCGTTTTTGGCTACAGCGTCAACGAGAGCAACACCGGTTCGACGCTGCTTAGTTACGGCAACATCAGCGGAGTGTGGGCGGATACATCCGGTTTGAACAACGATAGCGTACATACACTCGCAGCACTCGTTGCGACCACAGATGATAATAACGCAGCATTCCTGAACAATAACAGTAACGACTACATTACCCTGTCGTTGGTGAACTATGGAGACGGTGGCACGGGCGATGCCAGAGGCGTCTCAACCATCAGCAGCGTCATGCAGGCCACCGGTTCGCAAGGCACCTGCGGCATCGGCAGCCACAGCGACCTTTCCTGCACCGGCCAGGTAAAGACACTTTCGACCACCGGGAATGCGCGCATGGTCGAGACTTACGCAATGCAGTCAGCAGAGAACTGGATGGAAGATTTCGGCTCCGGCAAACTCAGCAACGGCTCCACCACGGTCGCTATCGATCCGGCATTTGCGGAGACTGCGAACACCGCCGCCGGTTATCATGTCTTCCTGACGCCGCGCGGAGATTCGAAGGGCCTGTACGTGGCGAATGTAACCGCTACTGGCTTTGAAGTGCGCGAGTCTGGTGGCGGTACGACATCGCTGGGCTTTGACTACCGCATCGTGGCCAAGCGGCGCGGCTATGAGGAGCAGCGGCTGACAGATGTAACCGATCGCTTTAAGACAGAAACTGCCAAAGCGAACCACTTCCGGCAACTCCAGAAAGAGGCAAAGCTCTCTGGCAAATCGCAGCTGGGATCTCGACATATTCTCTCGCCGATCGCATCGGTTCCCTCGAGCCACTAAGCCATTGACCCATTCACCAGAAGCCGGAGCACTACGCTGCTGTTCCGGCTCCTCTTTCTTGTGGCCCCACAACCAAAGGAATCACTATGTAAATCGAAAACGTACTCGGCGGCTTTACCAGGTTCTGTCTGCCTCGGTAGCCAACCGCATCCTTCCACGGCTATACCGTTTGCTACCATCGCTCCTACAGTTATTTCGTAAGCGTCCGCTTTTCACCGTCTAGACGGAGGGACCGCACCGGCCCGATGCTGTGGTTGTGAGCGAGACGATGGATGTGGGAGTAGTAAAGCGACAACGGCGATCTGCTGAAGAGAAGCGGCGGATTGTCGAAGCGACGATGGTGCCGGGAGCTTCGATTGCACGGGTAGCACGCGAACACGGAGTAAACGCGAACCAGGTGTTTCAGTGGCGCTATGAGCATCGTAAGCGTTCATCGGGGTCACCTGAACATGCGAGGGCTGAACTGCTTCCGGTCACATTGGCGGCAGAGGCGCACACACTAAGCGAAGTTGAAGTGGCTCCGCGTGCAGCACCACCATCGGGATCGATCCATATTGAACTGCTAGGCCGTGCGGTCATCAGCATTGAGAGCGGTGTTGGGACCTCCCAGATCCGCGCAGTGCTCGAGAGTCTGCTGCGATGATCGAGCTACGCACCGGGACACGCATCTGGATCGCGGCTGGATATACAGATCTGCGTCGTGGTTTCCAGGGGCTGACGACGCTGATCGAGACGGTTCTGGAACAGGCGCCCTACTCTGGACACGTGTTCGTCTTTCGCGACAGCGGCGGTCTGATCAAGCTGTTGTGGTGGGATGGCGACGGCCTATGTCTGTTTCAGAAGCGATTGGAACGTGGTCGCTTCATCTGGCCGCAGGCAACGACCGGTACAGTTGTACTCACGCGAGCGCAGTTATCGATGCTGCTCGAAGGTATTGACTGGCGACAGCCGCAGCGTACCTGGGAACCACAAGCAGCAGGATGATCGGAGTAAATTTCTAGCCCTGATTCTTTCTCAGCTATGGCATACTTTTGCGATGCAAGAGATGCCTTCTGTTGCTGCGGGTCTAAGCTCACTCGATCGAGAGGCACTCACAGCCCTCGTCATTGCGCAGCAGCAGAAGCTGCTCAGCCGTGACAGTGAGATCGAACATTTGAAGCTGGTTATTGCCAAGCTGCGACGGATGATGTTCGGCGCCAGCAGCGAGAAGACCACACGTGAGATCGATCAGTTAGAACTGCAACTCGAAGAGTTGGAAGTGCGCAAGGCAGAACGCGACTCGGCCACACCGTTAAGCGAGCCGCCGCCGAAGCGATCATCACGACAGCCCTTGCCAGAGCACCTCCCGCGCGAAGTCCATGTGCACATGCCGGCAGCAGATGCATGCACGGCATGCGGTGGTGAGCTGCGCAAGCTGGGCGAAGATGTCTCAGCGATACTGGAGTATGTGCCTGCAAGCTTCAAGGTCATTCGGCATGTGGGACCGAAGCTGTGCTGCACGAAGTGCGATGTGATCCTTGAAGCTGCCGCACCATCACGGCCTATTGATAGAGGTCTTGCGGGACCTGGTCTGCTCGCTCATGTGCTGGTCGCGAAGTATGCTGACCACTTACCTCTTTATCGGCAGTCAGAGATCTATGCGCGTGAAGGCGTGGAGATCGAACGCTCTACACTGGCCGACTGGGTTGGATCCTCCAGCCACTTACTGGCACCACTGGTAGATCAGCTAAGACTTCATGTACTCGCGGCCTCGAAGCTGCATGCGGATGATACGCCTGTGCCCGTGTCAGCACCTGGCTTCGGCAGGACGAAGACAGCGAGACTCTGGACGTATGTGCGCGATGACCGCGCTGCGGCTGACGAAACACCACCGGCACTGTGGTTCGCGTATTCGGAAGATCGCAAGGGCGAGCATCCCAGGCAGCATCTCGCCAGCTTCGCCGGTATCCTGCAGGCGGATGGCTATGCGGGTTTCCATCACCTCTACGAAGGCGGTCGCATCGTGGAAGCTGCCTGCTGGGCGCACGTCGGGCGCACGTCCGGCGCAAGTTCTACGACATCCAGGGAGCCAACGGGTCGGCCATCGCTGCCAAAGCGGTCAGGCGTATCGGCACACTCTATGAGATCGAACGTGAAGTGCGCAGCAGGCCAGCGGCGATGCGATCCGAGATCAGGCAGTCACGCGCTCGCCCGCTGCTCGATGAACTTCATCGTTGGTTGAACCAAACACTTACAGGACTGTCGCGTAAGTCTGATACCGCGCTCGCCATCCGCTATGCGCTCTCCCGCTGGCGTGCCCTGTCGCGCTACATCGATGATGGTCAGATCGAGATGGATCATTCGGCCGCTGGACGCGCCTTACGCACCGTTGCTTTGGGTAGGAAAAACTATCTCTTTGCTGGATCCGACGCTGGCGGCGAACGCGCTGCTGCGATCTATAGCCTGCTCGGCACCACGAAGTTCCATCGACTCGATCCGGAATTCTATCTGCGCCACGTCCTCGAGCGCATCGCCGATCATCCAGTCAATCGTCTGCGGGAACTGCTGCCATGAAATCTCGCCGCCTCTCTGCCATCCCACCTTGCTAAAAGTTAAGTGCCCATCAAGAAAATACGTGGACACCTGAACCTCATCTGAGATCTCACTCTCAAACTACTCAGCTCCGTCAACACGGTCCATACTGGACGCTTACCTTATTTCCGCCATTGATTCGCTATAGAGGCGTGGCCCAGCCGGGCGGAAAGTCAAATGCGCTGATCACTTTTCCATCTTCAAGCAGAGCAGGGTAGCAAGCCGCTTTGGACAAAAACGCAGAATGTTTCTTCCCGCCCTACCGGGCGTTATGAGATGTATCTTGGTTTGACCAATACTTTGGGTCTGCCACTTGATCCCTTCAGCAACGGCGAAGCACGCTGGCTGGATGTCGTTAACGATGATGTTCTTCCCCACGGGTTCATGTAAATGAGTGATAAAGGTTAGTGCGCTCATCAACCGCACAGAAACGGAATTGACGAGCAGTTCGCTCAGTTGCTATAGGTTCCAGCAATCGGTGTTGTCGTGGGAGAACGCTGGCAAGACTTTGCAAGCTCTTCGACAAGTGAATGGGTCTTTTCACATCAGCTGTTCTACACACTGACCTTAAATTACTGAACGAGATGATTTAATTGGACGATTCAGCCAGACTCACTCTCCCGTCGGACGTGTCTCCTACAGATATCGCAAATCGGTTTCCAACGGCAGCAACTTTTCCTTCTTGCAAGTATTTCGTAACTTAAAACGTAGTTTCCCGGCGGGATGCTGGATGCTCTCGCCAGCTCAAACCACCCTTCCCCGTTTTTCACGCTTTGCCATCCGCCAAGCTGGTGAACATCGACGGGTGCAATGCGTTTGCCCGTTTTGAGGTTAGTCATCACGTATCGCCATCATGCGAACATTGAGGCTTCTTTAAAGTCTTGCCGTTGGCGACATTTCATGATGAAAGCAGTGTTTCCCGGAGTAGGAATAACGCAGTAAACCTGTGCCTGCGGGACAACTACGCTCGTTGCGTGAACGCCAGGAGCGTTCAAGGTTTCGCAGAGGGAATCACTCACTTTGAGGAAAGCGTCTTCGACTGCAAAGTGAATCGAGATGGATCGCGATCCGCATAAACGCGTTTCACATCTGCAAGGCTTTTCGAAGCTGCAATCAATATGAGCGTGTGAGTGTTACACTGTCATACTTTTCAATCGAAACAGCTACGATCCGATAAAGAATCGACCGGGAAGGTCACAGGTCGCGTTGCCGGTGAAATCCAGCATTTCTGAATTCCGCAAAGGCTGTTGCGATTGTAGGTTTGGCTTATGCTAATCACCGTTAAAGCTAAGCCTGGATGAAGGTTGTATCGCAACGCGGTGAGAACCAACCTATGGAGTTTGAAACAGATCGATCTGGCAATTCATCGCTTTCCATTCATCAAACGAAGGCAGCGCAACAGCCTCTCTAACTTCTTTCAAAATGAGCTGCATAGCCAGCGATCTGTGCTGAGAAGAAGGGATACGTATAAAGTTATCATCCGACTTTCAATTTTCACGAATAACCTCTGAGATCTTTATCTAGGGCGTCGCCTGCGTATCGATCCTTTACGAGTTGTTCATGCTGTGCATCAGCCCATCGCATGTATGACAAGTGCAACGCCCGCGCTGCTTCTTGTTCTGCTCGCTCCCGTTCCAAAGCTTGTTTCATTTGCTCACGACGGCGGGTAGTGAGGAATTCGGCAGGCACTGGAAGTTCATTTTCGAGAGAATAGATAATGAATCCGGCAGGGTTTTCGCTCGCGTTGCGCTTTCCCGATTTCATCTGCGACTCAAGAGACTCCACCGTGTCGCAGATAACATCCGCACCGAATGTTGCAACCAACTTCGCGCACCTGGATGGTGCCACACCGTGCCTTTTGAGAATCTGCATAGCGTCGTTCTCAGAACCCAATAACAAGCAAGGTAAGTCGGTAGCGGCCGCCAAGGCTCATTGAGAAAGCGTACTGAGAGACCAAGTCGCCCCAACCCGAGACGTCACTGTGTCGCTGGTTTGAGGATGTCATCGAGATATGCTGGGCCGCCTTCTACTCTCCTTAGAGTAGGATATCGTTCACCATCGTGGTAATCGACTTCCGTGTTCGTCACAAGGTTTTCGTTTTGCAGGATCAAGCGGATTGGCTCCGGAGAGCCCTTAGCACTCTTGATCGCCGCCGCCAGCGCTTGATTTGAATACACATGGCCGTCGACCGCGATAATCTTCTCGCCAGGAATAGCTCCCGCCTTATCTGCAGGACCTCCTAGTCGGACGTCGCGAATTTCCCCCTCGCTCCCCACGGACAATCCAATTGAGAACCAGACATTGATGCGCGGTGAGCCGGGGCTCAGGCTCAAGTTCTTCTCGTAATCTGTCTGCTTATCCGTATAAACGAGCTCGTAGCCACCCTGCGTGATTCCTTCAAGGTTGGCGCGCGGTTGAATAGCGTCCACGCGCTCATGCAGAAAAGCCGCCCAATCGTTCCTGACTACTTGGTTTAGGTCTGTAATCAATTCATCGAAGTCGTACGGCAATACCATCAGCGGCGTCACTCCGCCTTTACCTACAAAAATTACGAGAAAGTCATGCAGGTTCTTTTGGTTGTTCGTCAACTTCCGGATCGTTGTATCGACGTCCAGCCACAACAAGTCACCCTCGCTGTAATAGTCGGTACTTCGGCGCCAGTTCGCCCACTCCGATCCCCCCGTGAATCCCGCCACAGAAGTGGCCGTATCTCCCGTGCTTCTCCATCGCCGGCCTGTCTTGTAGTCAAGGTTCGCCGCCGTAAGCGCCAGCGATTCTAGAAATCCTTGAGGGGACAAAAATCCGGATCGTGTCCCGAGCACCTCTCCCAGGTAGTCCGTCAGACCCTCGTACACCCACAACAAATCACCCTTCATCGGTGTCGCAAAATCTGCAGTCGCCAACCCTGCAGGCCGCCTGTATTTGCCATTCCAGGAGTGCGTATACTCATGCGCGAGCACCGGCCCACCATATGCCATCGCAGTGTCGTCCGCCAGTTCCTTCAATGGCAGCGAATTATCTGACGATTCATGATGTTCAAGTCCGCCATAGCCTGTTGATTTGCTGAGCGTCAGCAGAAAGTGGTAGCTGTCATAGTGTCGTGAGCTGTACATGGCACCGGCTTCAGGCACCAGTTTCGATAGGTGCTCGATTACCACGGGCCGCAGCGTCTCATCCCCTACATCATCACCCGCTACATCGATAAACTGCTTTGCCGGAGTGTCCGGAGCCAGCGCGTACTCGTGGAAGTATCTGCCGGTAAGCACAGGTGGATCCTGCAACATCTCAACTGTGGTCTCTGCATAACGAACCGTGCCGCCAGCCGGATGCTGCGGATCGTAAGCTGAAGTTGGCTTTAGCGAAGTGCCAATACCCCAGCCATCCGGCACGGTGACTGTCGCTTGTATCCCAATCTGACGTACCGGCGTGTGCGCCGGGTACATCATCAGGTTTCCCACTCCAGTACTGCCAGGCTGTTTGTCGCGTGCCAGCGACTTGCCGCTCCCACGATGCAGTCAAGGTGTACATGCAGCGTGGTCATGCCGGTTGGAATGACGACATGGTACTCATACAAGTCAATAGCGTCCCGTCGCCACGGCAGCGTCTTTCCATTCGCTGTGAATGTCACGCCGGTGATGTTGTTCACAGAGCCGCCCGGTTCGTGGTGCCCCGGAATCCACTCCGGTGTAACCAAGTCAAGCGGCCCAGCCTTTACCGGCAGATCGATCTCCGCGTGATAAAACTTGCGTGGCCCATCCGTCAGGTCCGCATGGATCTGAATTGGCGCTTTCTGCGCAACAGCAGATACCGACATCAATAAAAAGCCCGCCATCACCCGTCCCAGCTTGATCATCTATTCGCTATCTCCCAATCAATCGCGAAAACAGCAGCCCGTTCGCCCAACTGAAACATGATTGCCGAAGTCAGGCCGGCTTAGATGGCAAGTGACTGGATGCAGCCTCATGCCGTCGGTGTGGACTTGGT
The DNA here is from genome assembly GCA_963692885.1 of Acidobacteriaceae bacterium. Classification (GTDB taxonomy): domain Bacteria; phylum Acidobacteriota; class Terriglobia; order Terriglobales; family Acidobacteriaceae. The sequence goes on along the minus strand of OY843586.1, from coordinate 1,257,878 downwards.
TGTTGAGAACAGGCCAATGCACGTTTCCACAGTTGACGGCTCCATGCGCGCATTTCCCATCGACTGAAGATAGGGTAGAGCGTGAGGCCATCTCGTTCTTGGAGGAATTTCTGAGCTTTACGGTTTCACGCGCATCCAGACTGCTTTCTGCGGAGTTCGCATGTTTTCTGAGGAACCGCTTGCTATGGACGAGCGTACCCCGATATTACTCCGAGGTGATCGCGATGATGGCAGGCACGGCACAACAGTACGCGCGGTGGATTGGGGCTCTGTTCCTCGTTTCGATCATCGCAGGTGGGTGGGGCGAGTCCTACGTGCCTGACAAGTTGATCGTTGTCAACGACTTGGCTGGTACGGCCCACCAGATGGCTCATTCGGTGGGACTCTTTCGGTCCAGCTTTGCCGCTTATCTCATCGAAGTAGCCTGTGACATTACGCTGAATGTGTTGCTTTATGCGCTGCTTCGCCCAGTAAGTCGCACTCTTTCATTGCTCGCAATGTGTTTTGGGCTCATGGGAACCGCGATTTTTGCCACTGGAGAATTGCTTTACTTTGCCGCCGCGCTACCGGCCATCGATGTCGATGTCGCCCGCGTAATCTCGCCGGAGGCTAAGGCAACGCTTACGTATCTCTGCATCACCATCTATGGATACGGTTTCGGTATCTTCGCGATGTTCTATGGAATTGCAGCTGCAGTGCGAGGGTACCTGATCTGGCGTTCCGGCTACTTGCCGCGTGCGCTTGGTGCCATTGGTATCCTTGGCGGAGCCAGCTTTGTGGTTAAGAACTTTCTAATTGTCCTCGCCCCACGGTTTGACCTGCCATATGTGATTGTACCCATGATGCTCGCGATGCTCTCTATGGGGCTCTGGCTCCTGATCAAAGGAGTGGATCGTGCGCAGTGGACGCGAGCAATTAGCGCGGACAATTTCGGAAAGATGACGAACCAGTCGAAGCGGTCGCTAAACCGGGCGTGACTGTCAACGGACGATATCAGGCCAATGCACGTTTCCAGATCCGGCCTTGCTCGAAGCGCGCATTGGCGATTTCGCAATAACTGAGAGCACCAAGCAGATCACTAACGAGAAGTGGCGTTTCGGAATTTGTACGCATAAGCGCAAGTTCGATTGATGCGCGACGTGGTTCGCTGTCGAGTGATCAGAAATCCATCAGGACGCAAAATCTGAAGTCTTAAGCGGCGGCCCCACAACTTCGATTCCATGTTTGGCATTCACTTCTACTAGCTTTTTTCGATCGGGCTCGCCCTCTACGCTGACGATGGGCGCATATTCAGCGAAGAACGCTTCCATCTCCCCGGCTGGGTCAAAAAGAAATAGTGTGTGAGCGGGTTCCGTTCCTAGAGCTACAAAGGCATGCGGGACATTAGCGGGAGCCATGTAAGCATCGCCGGCTTTAAGGATTGTCCGAACTGAGCCGCATTGGACTCCAATGCTGCCCCTCAGCACAAAAAACAACTCATTCTGCATGGGGTGGATGTGCAGTTCGGGTCCCAGACCTGGTGGAGTATGGGCCTCGATGATCGCATACCTCTTATTGACATCGGCTCCTGACACCTTCGTAAAGAAGGTCTTTTCTCCGTGAACAAACCAGAGGCCACCAGGACGGCCTTCGTCGTCGCGAACGGTGAACTGTCCAGCAACCCGGGTTGGCTCGCTTTGTGCTTCTGCTGGCGGTAGTGCCACAGCCGCCATAGCGGCTGCGCCTGCGGTCAATAGTTTCCTTCTGTTTATAGGTTTCATGTGCCCCTCGATCTAAGATGTTCTGGACCTGAGGCTAACCGGGGCACAGACTTAGAGATAGTAAAATTGCGACATTCGACTGATAGAAGGATGGCTCGACCTGTGACAGTGGCTTGGTCTGTCCAATCCGGTTCGAGTAAGTGACCTCAGAAGACAAGTCGTAGATGGCTATCTGCCGGAGGGACGACTTTATCCGATCGCATTGACTTGATCTGCTCGACATAGACCGTCTCCAGCTGATTCAGTGTCTCCGAGGGGGTAGCGCCGGTGAATTCAGCAAAGTCGTGCACCATATGCATCTGGTCGTAGTAAGCGAACCGATGAGCGACTTCTGCCCATAATCTTTCGCTGGAACGAGCTTTGTACTCAAGAGCAGCCTCGAACCTGGTGATTCGTGCAAAGAGCTTGGGACGCATGCCTACCTGCTGCAGGAACTTCCGCTCGAACTGCCGGATGCCGATTCCAACGTTGGCCGCGAGGTCGGGAATGCGAGCACGCCCACCCGCAAGAATAATCCCCTGCACAGCGGCGGAAATACCGTCTGGGCGGCTGGATTGGAGAGCACGCGGTATCAGTGCGTCTTCGACGATTCGCACACGCTCCTCGAAAGACGCGCAGTTTCCAAGGCGTTCGCCAAGCTTCGTGATCACGCTCCCCAGAACAGAGTGTGCCTCGAAGTCGAAGTCCGTCAGTTCGCTGGTGGGAACGGCAAAGAGGCGGAAGATTCCGTTTGGCTGGAAGCCGATAACGAAGGTATCGAGTGCCCCCCGCAGTTGCATCTCCAGGCGGCGATAGGTTTGTGGTCCTACTAGAACGGCTGAAGGCGACCTGGTTACGGAGCGCTTTGCGTAGTACAAGACATCCGTTGGATCATTGAAGTCGAAGACGACCATTGGGGCCGGGCGAGCGGGGACAGGATGTATGACCGTCGCCCCGAGGATTCGGACACCACGCTGGACGTAAAAGCGGACAAACGGTTCCAGACAAGCGGCAGGCCTGGCAAACTGACTTACCGGCATGGACCGAATCCTTTCACAAGGAGATCAGACGAAGGCGATAACGTCGCACTCGACCATTGTGTCAGATCCAGAAAATGGCTGGGTGTTTGTCGATGCTGTTCACCGACAAGCGGCTTCGTCCGGAGAAGTCAGCTTGTGTTTACCAGTGCCCATCTCAACTGGCGACAACAGGCCTTACCGCGAAACGAGATCCGCGGTGAACAGGCAGCTGAAGCGGTCATTCACTGGCTCTTCCAAGTTCTGCTTGCAACCAAGGTAACGCTCGGTCGTCAGGACGGAGGCGTGCCCGAGAAGGAATTGTATTTGCTCCAGTTCACCTCCATTGACATGGCAGAGCTTCCCGTAGGTGCGCCGAAGATCATGAGGCGTGAAGCGATCAAGCTCCAGGCGCTACGCTCAGGTCAGAGCGCTTCGCAAGAAATTTGCGATCAAATCTGCAACTAGATCTGGCTGATCAAGCCATGCCAGATGTCCGGCGTTCGGCACAACCTCCGCATGACCGTGGCGCATGGATTGCGCCATCTCCTTCGCAAGCGATGGAGGTCCGAAGCTGTCCTTGTCACCCCAGATCAGCAGCGTCGGCATGGAAAGCTTCGGTAGCTCCGGCCGCAGGCTGTACGTCAAAGTGGATCGGCCGCTCGTGATGTGACAGTCCTCAAGCAGAGTGAGCCAGCTTTCTGTGGCACCCGGGATCTCCGAAGCGGCCTTGCAGCAATCAAGATACGCAGGAGAGAGGCGGTCCGGGTGTGCGACCAGAATCCTCTTGAAGCTTTCATAGGTGGCGGAAGCGCTAGGCTTCATCGCGGTGGCATACATCATGCCGTTCAGACCACGCATCGCGAGCAAGCGATTGCCTAATGGGATCGTGGCAGAACTGCCCGCCGGTTCGCCTACCGTGACCAAACGCTTCACCCGCTCCGGGTGCGCCAGCGCGAACACAAGGGAGAAATAGCCGCCCATCGAATTGCCAATAAGATTCGCGCTTTTGAGTCCGAGCGCATCCATCGTGCACAAAACAAAGTCGACCGCGTGCTCTCGTAAGGGAACGTCATGATAATTGAACATGTCCGTGAGCCCACACCCCGGCCGGTCCGGCGCATAGATGTGGAACCCGGAACTGAGGCGGCTCAGAACAGGCTCCCACTGCGCGGCCACGCCGTTGCCTCCATGAAGCAACAAGACGGGTTCCCCTTGTCCTCCCTCCAGCACCTGCACGCGCAATCTGGGCTCTGCGATCTGCACAACTCTGGAGTGTACGCGGTTGCCGTTTCCAGCAAGGAGCAAATCCTGGGCTCGTAGAAATCTCGCTTCGGCAGCCGGGTCGCGGGCAGGAAGATGCTGGTGTAGATTCCAGACATAAGCAGCGAGCAAAGCCACCGCGACTCCTGCTGTCGTACTCATCATTTGACGTCGAGTCCATTGAGCCATCGCCTAATCCTGAACTACTTGGTAGAGCGCATCGATAGGCATAGCCAGCAAACGGTGTCGATGTCTCATGAATGAACTTTGCCATAAATCAGCATCGTTTATGCCATAACAAAACCTTGACAAGTAAACTGCGGAAGGAGGGACGCGATGCGGGTCGCCTTTGGAAAATTCGTCGCTGACGCCCAGGCTGAGCGACTGTGGAAGGACGGCGTCGAGGTGAGGCTACGCGAGCAGCCGCTCCAGGTTCTGTTTGCGCTTCTGCGCAGTCCAGGCGAGGTGGTGTCGCGCGATACGCTCCGCCAACAACTCTGGGGTAACAGCACCTATGTGGATTTTGACAACGGATTGAACACGGCAATCAGTCGCTTACGAGAGGTGTTGGAGGACGACTCGACGAATCCAGTATGGATTGAAACCGTTCCGAAGCGGGGATATCGTTTTATCGGCTCGCTGCCGCGCCCTGCGGCTGTCGCGGCGTACCTCAAAGGACACCACGTCATTTCTCCACACAGTCCGGACTCCATGCAGAAGTCGCTTGCCTTCTTCAAAGAAGCTATGACCCTCGATCCACTCTATCCGCTGGCCTACCATGGAGCCGCTCTGACTTGCATCCTGCGTTGCCTGCTGGATGATCTACGCCCCCGAGAAGCGCTGCCAGCAGCAGACGATTATCTTCAGCAGGGCTTGCGTTGCCCACAGCGGGAGGCCATGGTGTTCAACACCCTCGCCATGCTGCGCACATTTGAGCGACGCTGGGACGAAGCCGAGGAGGCAAGCCGGGAAGCCGTGGCGCTGGAGCCCTATAATCCGCATGTACGCATGATCCGCGCGCAGCTGATGAGCTGTCTCGGACGGCACGATGAGGCGATTCAGGAAGCGTCGGCTGCACTAAACCTCGATCCGGTGCATACGCGCGCACATATGCATCTGACGATGTGCTTCTATTACGCCCGGAAGTGGGAAGCATGCACTCGCGCAGGCGGGGAGGGACTGGAAGTATGCCCGGATCCATATATCGCCATCTACACTTCGCTGGCTCTCTTGGAACTCGACAGGCCCGGGGAAGCGTTGCAGCTTAACCTGCAGACCAGGCGTTCCGGACCGCTGCAAGCGGTCGAGTTGGCGTTCAATTCCTACATTGCGGCTAAGGCCGGTGCTCCAGATGAGGCCGTTTCGGCTTTGGCATTTCTGAAGCAGAGTCGCGAAAATCGATATGTTCCAGCCATTACACTCTGCTGGCTTGAGCTTGCACTCGGGCAAGACGATTCCGCGACGGATTGGCTGATGACTGCCACCCGGGATGCTGAACCCTATCTCGCCTGGGCAGACGTCGCTCCCATGTATGACTCTCTGCGACTCAACTTAGCCCGCAGCAGTATCAAAGCTTGATCGCAGCCTGACACGAGCCGGACAGCAGCGGATATGAAGCCAATGGTTTGGTACGCTGCCGATCCGGAAAATAGTACAGGTCCGGCATTCGGGTATCGTTCCTCTGTCATCCGCAACAGAACGAGATCAGGTGCTCATCTGAGATTTCTTTCATCACTTGAGTCGGAGCGCCGCCTCCAAGATCATGAAAGTCTCTCACCAGGTGCATTTGGTCGTAGTAGCCAACTTTATGAGCGATATCGATCCAACTGCTGCGGCCTGATCGGCGCTTCCTGATCGCACGCTGAAAGCGCGAAACCCGAGCCAGGACCATGGGGGATACTCCAGCCCACTCCAGCGATCTACGCCCAAACTGTCTGGTGCTGATTCCAGTCATTCTTGCGGCGTCACCTACGTTGCTTCCACCTGAGGCCAAGCGGTACATGGCGCGCGCAGTCGGATCGAGTGGACGGGATCGTTGCAGCCGATCAAGGAAGAAACGATCCAGCAATTTGACTTGATCAGCGAAGCTCTCCGCGTTGCCGAGACGTTGATAGAGAGACGAGACCCGCGATCCTAACACAGCATGCCCCTCTGTCCCGGCTCCCGTCAGCGGTGAGATCGGCACACCGGAGAGGCGGTACAAGCCGAGCGGTCGAAACAGAACAACCAGCGAATGTACGTGATCCCGCAGGATGAGACGCACCCTGTGCGCATCGATCGGACCGATCACTGTTGCTGCCCAAGAAGGCCGTAGCGTGTCTGTTCCAAGCGCTTTGACATCGTAGATTGAGTCAAACTGAAACTCCAGCATCGTTCCAGTACGGGGCAGAACTGGTTCGATGAACTCAGCATCATTGGCAGCCGTTCTGCGCTGCACATACGACTTTATAAATGGCTGCAATACATTGCTAGGGGCCGCGCTTTGCGCTGTCAGCATAACTGCCTCCAGACTTTGCTAAGACTTCTGTCCGGCGTTCGAGAATGGCAAATCCATCTTCTCGACATTGTGCAGGTCCATCTGAGTTGCTTTCCAGTCGCCGTCCACTTTCAGCAGGGTGTACGACACAAGCATATCGTCCTCCTTGGCCAGATTGAGCCTGCCGTCCGGGTTCATGACCGGGCTCTTCCAGTTTGCCTGCAGAATAATGACGGTCGGTGCGATCTGTCGAACGTCGATCAACTCCAAAGGCGGCGCGGTGACGTCATGATAAGGGCCGCCGGGGTTGTGCAGGAACCCAAGGGCCTTCTCGACCGCGGCGCGACCCTCGACCAACGTGCCGAACCGGTTGACTGTGTTGGCGTCTGTGGTTTGGAGGAGCCCGAGTCGTTCGGCGTCGTGATGGTTCCAGGCCTCAATCCATTTCTTCAAGAACTCGTTCGCCGTTGCACGGGCCGCGGAGGAACTTGTCGGTTGTTCACTTTCGAGGACGGGGCAGGCCACGAGTGCGGTTCCTGTCACGAGGAAATTGCGTCGTGTGATTGAAGAGGTTGTCATAGGGAGACCGTAGTCTCGCCGCGAGAACTGAGCCTAGTACAAACCAGACATGCAACAAAAAGTTTCCCGCAAAGTCTGCTCGCCGGTGGCATCCCGCCTGGGCGTTCTCAAGTGTTGATATCAGGCCAATGCACGTTTCCAGACCCGTCTGCCTCAACGAGTGACTCAGCAATTCTCAATAACAGAGAAGACCGAAGTCTTACTGACAAGATAAGCGTTGATGGTCAAGAGGTTCCGAGCTCTCTACGCTCGGCTGAAGCAGCAGCGATGCGCCATGGTGCGACTGGAGCTGATGAATGAGGACCGTAGGCGTGGCTCCTCCCATAAGACGGAACTCGCGGATCAGGTGCATCTGGTCGTAATAGCCTGAGGCGTGAGCGATCTCGGTCCAGCTGACGGACCGTCCATGGTTCGAGGCTCGTTTGAGGCGCAGAGCGTGGACAAATCGAGCGACGCGGGCCATCGTTTGTGGGGTCATGCCAGAGAATTCGAGGGCTCTGCGTTCGAGCTGGCGGGGGCTGGTGTTGAGCGATGCAGCCAGCTCCCGGACAGTGTGTGCGCCACGATCCTGAGCGACCAAGGTAAGAGAGCGTGCCCAGTGTGAGTCTTGCGTCCGGCTGTTGGAGTGGATCCGCTGAAGCAGGAATTGGTCGAGCAGGCGGGCGCGAGTGGAAAACATTCGGGCCTCCCCGAGTGTGGCGTAGAGCTGCGAGATGGATCTACCGAGGAGTGATTGGGCTTCGACAGCGTGCTCGGTGCGGAGATTGGTGGGAACGCCGAAGAGCTCATAGAGGCCGAAGGGTCGAAACATGACAGTAAGAGACTCGACAGTACCTTCAGCAGTAAGCTGCAGCCGACGGTAGGTAATCGGGCCGACGACTAGCATTGGGGCGCAGGATTCTAGACGGTCTGTGCCAACGATTGGGATGCGATAGAGGCTGGCGAAGTGGAACTCGAGAAGGCCGCCGAGACGTGCGGTGACTGGCTCCTGAAGATCATGTCCGGGAACGATGCGCCGCTGCGAATAATAACGCACGAAGCGGCGCAGTGCCGGATGCGGCGCGCTCGTTGAGAGATCAACGTCTACGCGTTCCATTTGGTCTTGAAGGGAAACTTGATGGGATCGACACTGTGGAGATCGTGCTGGGCGATCTGCCAGGTTTCGCCACGGCGCGTCAGCAGGTAAGTCGAGAGAAGGTCGATCCACGGCGTCTGGCTGCCGTGCGAAAGATGATCGCCGGGACCCATCGTTGGATTTTTCCAGCTGGCGTGAAGAGTGGCCATGTCGGTATTCAGCAGACGACTTACGAGCAGTTTCTGACGGGGGAAAGTGACGGTATGGAATGGACCTCCTGGCCCATGGAGAAATTGCATCGCCTTCTCAAGCTCGGCCCTACCTTCCAGCATGGAACCGAAGCGATTGACGACCAACACGTCTTCGGCGTGCAGCATAGCGATCGCCTGCGGATCGTGACTCGCCCAGGCGACATCGTAAACTCCGAGGAATGCATTCAGATTGGTTGGCGTGGGCTGAGCGATCAAGGTTGAGGAAACGGCCACAGCGCCTGCCAACGAGGCTGCGGAGAGGAAGAACGAGCGGCGATTAGAGACGGAAGCGGTCATGAGGGCAGGATAAACACCCCTGACCATTCGGAAATAGTACCGGTGCGACATTTCGGATGGTTCGTCATCCACAACAAAATGAGATCAGATGCTCATCCAGGATCTCGTTCACGACCTGGGTTGGAGCACCGCCTCCCAGATCATGAAAGTCTCTTACCATGTGCATCTGGTCGTAATAGCCGACTTTATGAGCGATGTCGAGCCAACTGCTGTGCCCTAACCGGGACTCTGCAATGGCACGCTGAAAGCGAGAGACCCGAGCCAGTGCCTTTGGAGACACGCCGGCCCACTGTTGCGACCTTCGCTCAAATTGACGCTCACTGCTTCCGATCATTCTTGCGGCGTCCCCTACGTTGCATCTGCCTGAGGCCAACCGGTGCATGGCGCGAGAGGTCGGATCGAGCGGACGGGCTTGCCGCAGCCGATGGAGGAAGAATTGGTCCAGCAGACGCACGCGATCGGCGAAGCTCTTCGCATTGCCGAGACGCTGATAGAGAGAGGAGATCTGCGGGCCGAATACAGCATGCCCTTCCGCGCCCCCGCCAACAAGCGGCGAAATCGGCACGCCAAACAGACGGTACATCCCCAGCGGGCGAAACAGAACATCGAGCGAATCCACATGGTCGCGCAGAATCAGACGCGTTCTGCGTGCTGCAATAGGCCCGACAACGGTTGCTGCCCAGGAACGGCGGCGCCGTTCCGTCTCGTACTCCTTCACCTCATATACGGTCGCGAACTGAAAGATAAGCATTGTGGCCGTGCGAGGAAACACCGGCTCAATGACCTCACCAGCCTTCGAGACGCGCTGCACATAGCAGTGGACGAATGGCTGCAGGAACGCGTCCGGCATCGCGCTTTGCGTTGTCAGCATCGTGTCTCCATGACAAGGCTAAGGTCTCTGCCCGGGGCTAGAGTAAGGAAGATCCATCTTCTCGACGTTGTGCAGGTCCATCTGGGTCGCTTTCCAGTTACCGTCCACTTTCAGCAGCGTGTACGACACAAGCATATCGTCCTCCTTCGCCAGATCGAGCTTGCCATCCGGATTCATCACCGGGCTTTTCCAGCTTGCCTGCAGAATGATCACGTTCGGAGCAATCTGTCGAACGTCGATCAGTTGCAAGGGCGGCGCGGTGACGTCATGGTACGGTCCGCCGGGGTTGTGCAGAAAGCCGAGGGCCTTCTCGACCGCGGCGCGACCCTGGACCAGCGTGCCGAAACGGTTGACGGTGTTTGCGTCGAGCGTTTGTAGGAGGCCGAGTTGATGGGCGTCGTGTTGGTTCCAGGCCCGGATCCATTTGCTCAGGAACTCTTTCGCCACTGCGCGGTTGGCTGGAGAGCTGATTGAGGGTTCTGCCTGGAGCAAAGATGCTGCGGCGAGAGCGGTCCCAGTGAAGAGGAAACTGCGGCGGGAAGTCGTAGAAGTTTTCATGCTCGAAGCGTATCGAGCCGGATTAATCCGAGCCTAGTACAAACCCGACATGAAGCAGGAGATTGTCGCGTTCTTACTATCGGGAGCTAGAGTGTCGCTTCTACTCTTCCTCCAGAACGGCGAAAAAGAGGAGTGAGCAATGGCAGGCGGAACTGTAATGCTGGGAAATCAGAGCATCGTGCTGACGGCACGCAGGCGGCAACTGGATCATCGCTTCTATACCGCAATGGCCTTTGCGATGGCAGCTGGCGTATTTGCCGGTTTTATGAAGACCTACTATGCAAAGACTTACTTCCACAGTCCTACAATTCCGTTCTGGGTCCATGTTCATGGAGCAGTGTTCACCGGATGGATTCTGTACTACCTGCTTCAGAACCTGCTTGCGATGTATGGACAGATGAGGCTGCATCGCAGCCTGGGCATCCTTGGCGGGCTGCTCGCCTCAGGTGTCGTGGTGTTTGGATCCGCAATTGCGCTCCGTCAGGCGCGTCAAGGGCGGTTTTTCCCCTTCCCGGATGAGTACAGTCTATTGGCAGTTTCTTTCGGCCAGATGGCGCTCTTCGCGATCTTCATCTACTTCGGCTTGCGACTTCGGCGTGATACAGAGACGCACAAGCGCCTGATCCTTATGTCTACGCAACTGTTCTCCTTTCCTGCGTTCGGCAGGCTCCTGCATGGGATTAATCCGCTGACTCTTGGAATAGCCTTATGTTTTTATTTTGCCGGCCCAGTCTATGACTTATTGAGTAGAGGTTCCATTCACCGGGCGTACCGATGGGGCGTCCCGATCCTCGTCCTCACTATGCCGCCATTCGCAGTGATCGCCTCTCATGTAGGTGCCTGGCGCTTTGTAGTGGACAAGTGGTTGCTATGAGCTAGAACCGGCTTTCATCGACCCTTTGAAGATGGCTCCATCGCGAAGTGGATGAGATGCTCCGGTTCTATCTCCTGCAGCGCGGAGGTCGGGGCCTCCCCTGCGAATTCACGGAAGTCCCGAATCATATGCATGTGATCGTGGTACCGGGCCGCATGGGCGATCTGAGTCCAGCTTAAGGAGCGCTCTGTCCTCAGACGAAGCGCATGACTGAAGCGAGCGATGCGGGCCAGGGTCTTCGGGGACATACCGGCGTAGTCGAGGGATCTTGGCTCAAGCTGGCGAAGGCCAACGCCCATCTGTCTGGCGACAGCAGCGACCTTGAGACTCGCTTCAGGCATGGTCAGCAGATGAAGCGCTTTCTGTACTGAATCGATAGACGGAAGGTCCGATAGTTGCCGCAGGAAATAAGAGTCCAACGCTCTTGCTCTCTGCGAGAGGGATATGAGATTTCCTAGCTGCTGGTGAAGTCGCGATACGCCCCTGCCTAGAAGTGCATGCCCCTCCGTTCCCGCATTGGACAGCAAAGCCGTCGGAATTCCAAAGAGCGCGTGGAAGCCGAAGGGTTGAAACATGACGACGAGCGATTCAATATCCCCTCTGATAATCAGCCGTGAGCGACGCCAGCCCTGAGGGCCAATGACTGAAATCACGTTCGGTTCTTCGATTGTCTCTGACCCATAGTTCCGAACCTCGTACGATCCAGCGAATTCAAATTCAAGCATCACGCCAAGTCGCGCGACCACCGGCTCAACAAGCTCCCGTGTGCCGAGGTGTGCCTCCCGTTGGACATACGTCCGAATGTAAGGCAACAGGGCCGGGTCAGGAGAGGCGCTTTGAACGGTAAGCATCAGGCTCCTTCGAGATCGGTGAACGGAAGGTCATCGCTACTCGTTCGCTTGCCGCTCCTCGTTAAGTAAATCGTACTCAGGCGTGTTTCATCCAGTTAGTAAAAAGACGACATCTTTAGTGGTTATGGTCTCCAATGCGAGCGAGTTCAAGCTGCGATTGTTTCAATATTGGAAGATCCTGGTCGGCGGCACTCCACACAGTAAGGAAGTCTTTATAAGCGGCTTGCGCCTGAACCAAATCTCCTGACTGTACATAGGCTCGTCCAAGCTGCAACTCGGCCAACGCCCCTATGGGGTCATTGGCAACTATGCCAGGATGATCGAGGATCTTGCGGAACTCATTGGTTGCGTCACCGCCGCGATGTAGCATCAGGTAGGCTAACCCCCGCACATAGATCGGATAGAGCCCACCATAGAAGCCGTCGAAGCTGCTCTGGGGTGAGCCGAGTTCATAGGGAACATTGGCCTGCAGCAACTCGATTGCCTTCACAGGATCATGCGCGTTCAATGCGATAAGCGCACGAACCGCTGGAGAATAGTGAACATGCACAGAGGTGTCTTCCGGAAGACGCTTCTCCAGGTCCTCTATCAAATCGTAGGCCCGGGTTGAGTCCCCAGATAGAGCGAACGCGAAAGCAGCGCCGTACTCTGCGTCTCGACTGTTTGAAAGGCCGACTGTCGATTGTGCAAGACGCTTTGCCCGCGCTTGATCTCCAAAGAACGCTTCCCGCAAAGCAGAGCCCGCTTCCAGCCTCGCCGCCGCTTCTCGTTTGCCCGATTGTTTCATCAGCTCGACGGCGTCTTTGGACACCTTGCGCGCCGAGTCTAGCTGACCGTCGTAGGCCAATGTAGATGCCAGCTGATTGGCAAAGATGTCCTCGCTTTCCGGCAACTTCTCTTCGGCCGCAACGACCCGCCTCATGGCTGCTTCATCCCCGGCCAGGAACGCAAGGCGATACTGGTCAAGAGCAAGAAAGGGATTGCTGAAGTGCCGCGCCGTGGCATCGTCAATGACCCGCCGGGCGCCGGCATAGTGGCCGAGCGCAATGTCGTTGAAGGCTGCGAAATGATAGCCCAGGGCAAAGTCGGGATGAATGGCGACAAGGTGCGCTGCAACTTCCACGGCTCTTTCATAAGAACCGAACACCCTCAAAATGGCGCCAGCCCGAAAGCCGTAGCCCCCCGTGTCATGGGGATAGATCTGGCTCCATGTCTCGCAGGTCTGCTCTGCCTTCTCCAGATCTCCTGTGACCTGTATCTCGTATGAAACTACGATAAAGAACTTTTCATGATCGCTGGCGTGGTCGTGAAACTCATACGCTTTGGCCGTGCTTTCCGCAGAGGCCTGCTCTTGTCCGATGTCTCCGTACATGCGACCCAGCATGGCCCAGGCCAGGGCGAATTTGGGGTCGAGTTCGACGGCGCGTTGAGCGAGCGGGATAGCGGCGGCGCTCCCGCTTTGATTCCCCGCGCGACTAGATTCACTGAAAGCCTTGAGAGCGTCCAGAGAGGAAGTTGTGGCTTCGTCAAGCGGAGTATCAAGGCTCTTGATGGAGGCGATTGACTCACCAAGACGGCTCCTCAGGCTGGCGGCAACATCGCTGAGTGCCCGCAGGACATCTTCTTTCCGGTCAACTTGGACCTGTTCCGTGTCCAAACTGTCTCCAGTGGCGCAGTCGGTTGCATGAAGCGTAATGACATATTGGCTTCCAAGTGCCGCGATGGAGCCATCCAGCATGGCGGCGCTGTTGGTCCGCTGGCAGACCTCACGAGCGAGGACCGGCGTCAGGCGCGAGTCCACAGGCTGGTTCATCAGGAGAAGCGTAGACCGAATCCTCGGCTCGGAGAGGAGGCTGAGGACCGGAGACTGTTCCAACTGGACGGTCAAGCCTTCGCGGAGCGTTCCGTCGAAAACGGCGTCGCCCGTTGAGTTGTCAAAATCGCTGATCACGATCGTTCTTTTTTCTTCGCGAACTGGTTTGGAATGACGCTTCCACCAGATGAGGCTTCCTGCGGCTGCCAGGATCAGAACGAATAGGAAGATCCAATAGCGTGATTGAGCCGACTGGCGCTGTCGTCCCGGCGACAAGGATTCGCTTGCGAGATGTTCGCCGTCTTCGATTGCTCTGGAGGGTTCAGAAGACCTGACCTCATCCGGCTCCGCCTCTTGGCTGAGCGGTTGCAAGTCCGGAACCACCTGCTTGTCCGGGAGATACCCCGGATCGGCCTGGATCTCCGTTTGTTCGGTAGGCGACAAGACCTGGACTTTCGCAATGAACCGATAGCCCAGGGTGGGAACCGTCTCTATATAGGTCGGGGCACGGGGGTCATCCCCCAACTGCTTGCGAAGGATTGTGATCGCGCGGGTGAGCGTGCTCTCCTCGACAAAAGTGGTCGTCCAGACAGTCTCCAGAATGAGATTCTTTTGCAGGAGCTTGCCCGGGTTTTGAACGAAGAGCAGCAGGACTCTCAGCGCCCTCGGCTCGAGCGGGACTCGTTGGCCCTCCCGGGACAGGTAGAAATTTAGATCGTCAAGTTCAAAATTCTCAAAGAGATAGATCAAAACGAGACCCCAACCCTGCGACGAATCTGGCGGCCCTAGGAAAAACCTAGGAAGAAGTTCATGGGAAAAAGGCGACTATTTCCAGCGACATCAGGAAGGATGCCCTCATGATCAACACGCAGGAGGTTATCAAGATGAATCGTAACCCATCCCTTTTGAAGTCCTCCCGGCTCGAGAAGACAGCATTCGTGGAAAAAACCGCCATCATGGCCCTCGTCCTGGCCGCAATTGCGGCCGCTCAAGGAACGGTGACGGCTCACGGGCAGAGCACATCGCCGGAGATCGCCGCCATCCAGGCCCAGATCACAGCGCAGCGCGTCGCCATTGGCAAGGGGATCGCTACGCACGACGCGGCTGTCCTGAGCAGGTATTGGTCGCCAACACTGATCGTCAATGGGCCGACGAACACGATCGTCTCCCGCTCGCAGATCATCGGGGCTTCGACCCACGGCGGCCTTAACTACACCAGCCTGAAGGGAAACACGGAGTTCTTCACCGTCACCAACGGCACCGCCATCCTGATGGGTCGCGAAGACCTCGTTGAGGCCGACGGCCCCAGGGCAGGGAAGCATCTCGTTCGCCGCACGACCGATATTTACCAGCGCTCCGGAGACGACTGGCCTCTCATCGCCCGCCAAGCCACGTTTGTCGGCTTCGACGCTACCCCGACCGGCCCCGCCGCAGCAAACTACACTCCGCCGGCACCCGAACACGAGACTGCCGCGATTCAGGCGCAGATTGAGGCCAACGGCCGCGCTTGTGGTCATGCCATCGCCACCAACGACTTTGCCACTCTCGAAAAATACTGGTCGCCTAGCTTGGTAGTCAACAGCCCCGGCAACCGCATCCTCACCCGTGAGGGCGTTTTCACGGCGATGCGCGAGGACAAGCTCAAGTACACCAGCGGCAAGGTGTTCCCTGAGACCTTCTTCGTCGTCAACGACCTCGCCATCACGATGGGCCACGAAGAAATCGTCATGGCGAACGGCCCTATGGCGGGCCAACCGCTCAAGCGCCGCTATACCGATGTCTGGCAGAAGACTAGTGCCGCGTGGCTGATGATTGCCCGCCAAGCAACTTATGTGGGGATCGATGGAGGCGCGGTCTACGGGCATCCGGATCCCACCATTGATCCTGCGGAACTCACAGCGCCAGCTCCCGCTTCGACCGCAACTTTCTCGGGTTCTTCA
This sequence comes from Acidobacteriaceae bacterium, assembly GCA_963692885.1. Classification (GTDB taxonomy): domain Bacteria; phylum Acidobacteriota; class Terriglobia; order Terriglobales; family Acidobacteriaceae. The sequence goes on along the minus strand of OY843586.1, from coordinate 1,242,275 downwards.
GAGGACATCACAGCTATAGAGGCGTTGGTGCACTCGAATCCATCCGATCGCGTCACGGAAGATGTAAGCTTCACGAACATATTTGGCACTGTGCGGTTCGGGCGCGAAGAGTTCATCCAGCGCCATAAAGAAATTGGCCAAACTTTCTTCAAGGGAACAACTTCGAAGAGTTCCATCACAAAGCTGCGTTTTGTCCGGCCAGATGTTGCTGTGGTCGATGTCTCCGGAGAGCTGAGCGGATTTCAAAAGGTGTATCCCAGACTGCCCGTGGGCAAGGATGGAACCCTGCGAAACAAACTCTTGCTCGTCCTCATCAAGGAAAACGGGACCTGGTGGATCACGGAATTTCATAACGTAGCAGTGACGCCAGAGGTCTAACGAAGGTGCTCCGCCAAAGCCGCGCGGCCAGGCTGAGTGCAAGTTCGCCCTTGCAGGCCGACCCGTTCCTCGGTCTGGGGCGGTCGCTGCAGAAGGGCGAAGCTCGTCTCTCGGTATCAGGCCAACGCACACGTCGACCACTCTCGATGAGCACGTGGGCGAGAATGCACAAATTGAGGAAAAGAAGCGCGCAGCGGGCGTAGTCGACTGGAACGGACCGGAAGTTCGGTCTGGATGCTGGTCGGACGCTGCGGGTCATCGCTAGCCGGCAGCCTTCTTTACCAGTTCGGCGATCACCTTTTCCTCCTTTGCGTTGAGCTTCGTCAGCGCAAAGGCCGTCGGCCACATGTCACCATCATCCAGTATTGCCTTGTCACTGAAGCCGAGCGTCGCATATCTCGTCTTGAATTTATGTGAGCCTTGGAAGAAACAGACGATGTTGGCGCCTTTGGCGTAGGCAGGCATCCCGTACCAGGTCCGAGGCGCGAGCACAGGTGCAACTTGTTTGATCAGCGCATGAAGGCGTTCAGCGATCATGCGATCGGCGTCAAGCATCTCGGCGATCTTCGCGAGCACCTCTGCTTCGGCTTTGATCGCGTTTGGGCTCTGGCGCTGCTCATCTTTCAGTTCGTTTGCTCGCTCGTTCATCGCGCGACGCTCCTCATTCGTAAAGCCGGACTGTCGGGGCGGCCGTTGAACTGTCTCTCCGTCACTTTTCGCTTTCATCAATCATCTCCGATGGCGCTCAGGAACTAAATGCGCAAACGTGCGACGCCGCATAGCCAAGCGATCCGCTCTTGAGTATGAACTATCGCGAGATTCGCGGGAGCCGTTAGACTCACTGGTGGCCGCTTGTTTCTTAACAGGCGAGAACAGGCGTAGGCGCGTCGGCAGCGCGTCCGCCTTCTGCGAGTGCATCGGCGATTTGTCACTCTCAGAGCTAGGATCGGCGAGAAATGTATGTTTTGCGGAACGAATCATCCAGATAGTCTTCATTGAACGTCAGAGACGGTAACATCCTCCACCTTGTTGATTAGAAGCAGCAGCACATGCAGGCGGAGCCTTTTCCCGCCAGCGATCACGTCATAGTCTCTGGTTCTTAGCCCATCTGTAGTTTGAGTATGGGACAACGAGAATGCTTCTACTGGTCCGAGTGGCGTGAGGCTGGAGCTGTACTCGTGCAGTTTGCTTGGAATTAGATACTGCTTCAGATCTTCGCTCAAGATGGAATCGTCCAGGCTTCCGCTCTGTAGCTCTGCAAACAGTGTTCGGGCAAATTGATCGTCGGCTGATGGCGGAAAGAGCAGGTAGATCAGTTCATCCGCAATTTTCATAAACGTGGGTTTAGCACTAGTGTTCGTCAGCACGACAATGGCCCGCGATGAATCGGGATAGATCATGTTGATTGCTTCGAAGCCAAGGCCCTGCCCGGAATGGTAGTAACGGAGAACGCCTTGTTCATCCGAGATAAACAGACCGAGAGAGTATGGATAGGTCGATCCGTTGGCGAGGTGTGCAGGCGTAACCTCTTCTGCGGCTTGCTCTCGTGGCAAAATATGCCGGTCCAGAAACGCCACATCCCAAAGCGCGACATCCTTAGCGGTGGTCACGACCTGGCCGGAGCCAAACAACCATCCGGGCCCTTCATAGGGAGCGGGTTCCAGAGCCGAGAGGGCAGTCTGCACGTAGCCTGTCGCAAGCGCCGGACTGCCACTCGGAATCGTGTCCAAGTCGATCGTCGCGTCCATATGCAAAGGCCAAAAAATCCGCTCCTGCATGAACTGAAATAGCGGTCGGCCGGAGACCTTTTCCACAATCCGGCCTGCGATCTCATACTCCAGATTCGAGTAATGGAACTGTGTGCCCGGGGTAAACAGAAGTGGATGGTGCCCCCACTCCTCGATGATTTGATCTGGTTCGGCAGCCTTGGCTTTTGCCCCGGCTGGGTAGCTCTGTGGATAGTGGTCTGGATAACCGGAGGTATGATTCAAAAGCTCCCGCAGCGTAACGTCCGCCGCACCGGTGAGGCTTGGATACCACTTGCTGACTCTGTCTTCCAACGACAACTTGCCATCTGCCTCAAGAAGAAGGACCGCCTGAGCGACGAACGTTTTGGAGATTGAGGCGAGTTGGTAACGGGTCGTCTCCGTCGCTGCAGATTTTGGGCGCATGGCGGCATCCCCAAAGGCAGCTAGATACGTGATTCGACCGCCCTCCACGATAGCAACGGAGGCAGAGGGGGTTCCGTCTTCCCGCAGGCAGCGTCTGATGACCTCATCCAACTTTGTTCGCGTCGCGGGCTCGGGCTGTGCTGCGGCTTGGCCATGTATAAACCCTGCTGCCAATGTCAGTAATGAAACGAACAGTCCCCCTAGGGCCTTCGAGCGCTTTTTCATATGGGGATATTAGCAGCGCAAGCGCAGCTCGACCTGACAAACCGGCTTCTCGGAAGCAATCCGCGTGGGGCGTTCTCAGGTGCTGATAGCAGGCCAAGTCACTCATCGAGGAATGGTTCTGCAAAGGTAACGGCAAGTTCAGCCCAGCATCGCTGACTTGAAGAGTCGACGAAATTTGACGAACAATCAGATTCCACATAATCCGCTGAACGTGCGACGGCGCACCCGTCGTTGTTGGAAAGCACGATTACCGGCACTCCTTCTAAGTCGGGACGAAACACACGTTCACAGGAAACGTAGAAGTTGTTGCAGTCGATCAGCCCGAAGGTGTTTTCTATGATTCATCGCAGTGTATGGATTGCGTGTTTTACAACTCCGAAGACGTGAAGGTCCTCGCCCACCGAAACGCGAATAGCTTGGAAGTGCGAATTCGCGGGCTCTAACCATACGCAATCAGGGCCGCGCCGCAAACGTTTCACTGTGTACTCACCATTCACAGCGACTACAACAACGCACCCGTTCTCAGGACTTGCCGCTCGGTCGACAACGAGAAGGTCCCCATGCAAAATTCCGACATCCTTCATAGAGTCTCCGTCGACTCGCACAAGGAACGTAGCCGCTTTGTTTTCAATCAAAAAGTCATGAAAATCAAGCGGCATTTCCAGGTAGTCCTCTGCCGGCTGGGAAAGCCCGCCGGCACTGAACCATCGAAATAAGGCAAGAGCATCGGCCAGTTAGACCAACACCCCGAGCCACGGAGCGGATGTTGCCCGCGTCCGCTCTACACCTTCAGACCTAACCCAAGCTCAAGGAGAGCCATCATGCAAAACAGCAGCGCATTCCAGTACCTTGCCATCGATACCGTCCACGAGTCTGCCTCCAACCCCCGCCGCACCTTCGACGAAATCAAGCTTCAGGAGCTTGCCGAGAACATCAGGCAGCACGGTCTCATTTAGCCGATCACCGTCAGACCGCACAATGAAGGCTTTCAGATCGTAGCCGGAGCCAGACGCTATCGGGCTTCGTTGCTGGATGAGCAATTCTCCATTTCGTCCCGCATCGTTGAACTCACCGATGCCCAATCTCTCGAATGGGCTTTGGTTGAAAATTCGCAGCGCGTCGACGTGCACCCCTATGAAGAAGCGCAGGGCTTCCCACAGTTGCTCGACCTTCCCGGCTACGACGTAACAGCACTAGTCGAGAAGTCCGGCAAGAGCGCGAGCCACATCTATGCTCGTCTTTCCCTGCTGCAACTCATTCCCACGGTGGCCGAGGCGTTCACGCACGAACGCATCACCGCCAGCCACGCCATCCTTATCGCCCGTCTCCCGCAAGAGTCACAGGCCGATGCCTTCGAGCAATGCTGGCGCAAAGACTGGCAGGACTCAGATCCGCACCTTCTACCCGCCAAGCACGTAGCCGCGTGGATACAGAACAATCTTTATCTTGCTCTTGCGGACGCTCCGTTCGACCTCGAAGACTCCGCCCTCAACCCGGCAGCTGGCGCTTGCACCACATGCCCGCGCCGTAGCGGACACAATAGGTCTCTCTTCTGCGACGTGCAGGGCGACCAATGCCTCGACGGCGAATGCTATCAAACCTAACTGACTGCACATATCGACCGCGAAGTAGCCGCACGGCCTGAGCTAATTCAGATCGAGAACGGCTGGAGAAACGCAAAGGAGCAGCGCCCGGAGCCGTCCAGCGTGGCGTCTTCCGCGAGATCGAGGCTGCAGTCGAAAACCCCGATGCAGAACCAGTACGCGCCTGCGAAGCAGCCAAACCAGCCATCATCGTTTATGGCAAGCGGGTAGCCACGAACATAACCGTTTGCACAGACAACCACTGCCCAATTCACGATCCCCGCGCTGCCGCAGCACAGGCCGCTAACGCAGCGCCGAAGATGGCACCTGCGCCTGCAGCTGAAACGGAAGAGGAAGCTGCAGCACGTCACCAGAAGTTCGAACAAGAGCAAAAGGAACACGAGGAGCAGCAGGAACGCAGAGCCGAGGAGGATCGGCAAGAGGACGAACGTGAAGAGCAGGAGCGAGAGGCAGAACGCGCAAACAGGGAGAAGGTGATGAAAGCTCGAACCGCTAGTTTTGAACGCATCCTAGACAACGCCCCAGCCATCTTCTCCGCAGCGCAGTTACGGATGTTCCTTCGCGCCCTTATCAACCTTGACCCGTACACCTTGACGGACGACGTAGCCGAACACTTCGCCGCAGCGGATGAGAACCACAACAAGAGCGCCGAGGAGATTCTGCTTGAAGTGGTCGATGGTCTCACCGACGACAAACTCACTGCATTCGCACTTCGCCTTGTGCTCACCGGGAGCGCAACCATCCCGCGCGATGGCGAAGCCGATTCCTTGACCGATGCCGATGCCGCAGCCGCTTTCCTTCCAGCCAAACCGCGGACTAAGGCCCGCAGAACAACAAAGACGCCGACACCTATTAAAGCCGCCACGAAGCAATCCACCGCCAAGAAGCAGATTGCAGCCTAACGGTACAGCGGGGCCAAACCACCGGCTCCGCGCACTTTCTTATGAGGAGGAGTTGTATGGCTCGATGGAGCCGTACCCTGACCGGTGTAGGCATTCGGATCAGTGAACAACCCGGTAGCAAATCCCTGGTCTTGGAACTCGGTGCCAAAAGCGTAGTCACCACGAACCGAATCCCGCATCCGTTCGTTGAAGCTTCCTACACCTGTGCCATAAAGATTGAGTTGGCTGGCATTGGGGCGGATGGCATTGTTTGCGGCCTCAGCAATCTGGAAGCCCTCACCGTAAATATAGATCTTGCTGCCATCGACGCCGTCTTTCTCAGTCGTAAGTGAATTCAAGGCATTTGCGAATGTCTACCATGTTGTAGACGAAATGCAGTCCCATGGAATCGAATCGAAAGCCATCGATCTTGTACTGCTTCGTGCTTAGTACAACGGAATCGATCATCAGCTTTTCCATCATCTGATGTTCACTAGCAGTATCAGCGCAGCAGGAGCCGGTCTCGATCGCACCATTCGCGTCCAGTCGGTGATAGTAGTTTGGTACAAGTTCGTCGAAGTTGGCGCTTGGTACCTCTCCGCTGGTTTAGATGCGGAAGTCTTTGCCGTGGCGCAGGATTGGTTCCGCGTCCTCCTGCAGTACATGGCCGCTCAGATCGGAAACAGTGAGGCTCAGGCTAGGCCCAACCACAACGCGCAGCTTACTCGTGGCAAAACCACAAGTCTCCGACTTAACGGCTGCTGTGCTTCGCAGCGCGTTCGGCAACACTGCCCACGACGCATTTTCTGGCTTCCGGCCCCTTCGGCCAGACACGCACTCTTAAGATGTCATCACGGAGTGCCGTCACCTTTATCAGCTGAGCCGCGTTTTCAACACGGATGGATTCGGCGCGATTCGGCAGTATGCGTCTGTGCCGCATTCTTTAAAGCAATCGAACTGAAACCTACCGCGCTGACACCGACGACGCTCGATAACTAGACGAACGTGAAGATAGCCGGAAATAAGAACTCTTAACCGATGGTCACTCACGATTGTTTCGCCTATGGCTCCTTGGTGTCTTGAAGGTTGCGGAAGATACGAACTCCGAAGGGAGGCAGCGAGAGTGCCGGCAGTTCCAATGGAGGCCGCGGAACCGGTGCCTGCGCAGTGGGCATTCCTGGCTCCCCTCGAGGCGCAAAATTGTTCAGGACGACTTCTTCCCAGGAGCCCGAACCTGCTGCTTCAATACTGCCGGCAAAAGGGTCATTCGAAAGATTAACTGCGATAAGAACTGTCTCTTCGTGCGAGCGTCGCAGGTAGGTCACGACATGGTCTTCGTTGGAGTTATGAAGCCAGACGAGTTCACCGTGCCTTAAGGCGGGTGAGTTCTCCCGAAGAGGAATCATCACCTTGTAGAACTCCGAAAATTCCGGTTCGATCTGCCCCGCTTGCCAGAAAACAGGCTCTTTCTCAAACAGCGCCGGACCCGCAGACGGTGTGGTGTCGGCGACCTCCATGCCGTTGTAAAGCATCGGAGCGCCCGGAAGTGTAAACACCAGGGCCGAAGCTGCAAGCGCCGCCTGAGCACCATAGCGAACGATGGCGCGCCGCGTGTCGTGATCGTCACTGATCAGCATGTGCCAGCTTCCAGGAGCAAAGCGGGACGTTTGCACGTTGATCTCGTCCTGGATCGAAGACGCCGGACTGGAATGCATAATGACCTGGTTCATCGCATCCAGAAGAGGCCACGCGTAATCGATGTTGAAATCCTGGCGCAGGAGATCGGGTTTGGACGCTTCCGCAAGCAGAAGCACATCCGGCCGGATGGCTCGCAATGCGGCACTTGCCTGATTCCAGAACATGGTGGGGACATCGCCCGCATCATCAAAGCGAAACCCATCCAGGTCAAAGGTCTTCAGCCAGTAAGCAAACATGTCGACCATGTATTTGCGGAGCGCCGGATCGTCATAATTGAGGGCTGCGACATCCGTCCAGTTATGAGGGTATAGAATCTTTCCGGCAGGGTCCTGTTTGTAGTAGGAGGAATGCGACATCATCACGCTGTCCCACGCCGTGTGATTCGGTACCTCATCAAGGATGACTCGCATGTGCCGTTCATGCGCGGCTTGTACCAGGTGCAGAAGGTCGGCTTTGGTCCCGAGGTCTGGATTGACCGCATAGTAGTCGCTCACGGCATAGATGCTGCCAAAGGTACCCATCCGATGTGTTTTGCCGATGGGATGGATTGGCATAAGCCACAACACGTTCACTCCGAGCTTCTGCAAGTTGTCCAGTCCGGCGGTCACGCCATTCAAGGTTCCTGCAGAAGAAAACGCGCGCGGGAAGATCTCGTAGAAGATGGCTTGGTCGATCCATGACGGTACGTTTTGCGCATGTCCTGAGGTATCATCCCCAAACAAAGCGGCGGCGCGGACTGGAGAGGCCAGCAAAGTAACACCCAGCATCACAGCAAAGGCCACAGTAATGCTATGTGCGGACTTTGCTCTTCGTCTCCGCTTGTACGGGCAGAAAGCCGAAAGCATGGAAGCTCCTATGCGATTGACGGTTGGATCGGCGGCGCGCAAGGGACACCACGCCAGACTGTTGGTGCGGGCCCCAAGGCGGGTTAAAACACCAGGCGAGCGGCTATCTGGATCTGGCGGGGTGCTCCGTGAAGGCTCGTGATTTCGCCAAAGTTCGCACCTACGCCGTCGTAGTTGTTCGGGTTCGAGAAGTTGGCAGTGTTTGTCACGTTGAATGCATCACCATGCAACTCAATCTGCTTTCCTTCGGCAATATGGAGGTTCTTCTGGACGCCAACATTCATGGATCGGAACCCCGGTCCATAGATAGCATCCCGCTCCAAAGTTCCAACGCGCGTGTAGACCGGAGTGTTCGTGTCATCTGTAGCAAGTCGGAATGGTATGTTACTGGAAAAGGAATTGATGTTGAACCATGTGCCGCTAATGCTCTTCGGGTAGCTGATCGGTCCAACAAGGTCGGGCCGATTTGTCGGAGCTGCGCTGCCGCTTGCCTGCAGGTCAACCGGCTGCCCAGTCGAGAGCAGAACAATGTCGTTCAACTGCCATCCCCCGATCAGCAGGTCAAAGGCGTGGTTGACCCCTCCACCGAACCTCTCGCCTTGTCCAAACGGCAGACTGTAGACGAACGACGCACTGGCGATCTGTCTTTCGTCCTGGCTGGAGTTGCCATAGTTGGCCGCCTGATCGTAATACAGCAGCTGCGTTACAGGGGTACCGGTACCCCCGGTAAATGGGCTGTCCGTGTTATCAAGTGCGTGCGACCAGGCATAGGAGGCAGTTGCCAGCAGGTCCTTTGCGCGGTGTTCATAGTGCAATTGCAGTCCGTTGTAGTTGGAGCTTCCGTCAAAGTTAAAGTAATTGATTGCGCCGGTGTAGCCAGGATATGGCCGCGTCGTGGCGCCGATATGATACTGGGTCAGACCGAAACCGTTGGTGTAAAGGGTCGAGAGGCGGTCCGCAAACGTGCCCACATACGCAATGCTGAATACATCCTTCGTGCCGAGTTGCTTCTGCAGCTGCAAGTTGTACTCCTGCATGCGGCTGTGCTTGTTGTTCACGTTGATGGCAGTGCCGGCGATGGAGGTCGGGGGGTCCGAAGGGTTAAAGGCACTAGGAGGAGTAGGCAGGGGAAGACTTGTCGTTACGGCCGCGGGACTACTATAGCCGGCGCACGAGTAAGGCCCCGGTTGTGTAGGTAGCTGGCCGGTGAAGGTGATGCAATACCCACTTGATGCAGTGAAATAGTTGTTACCGCTGTAGGGCCCGTTCTGACCCAGCTGGTTGCTGATGCCGCCGTAGTCGGGGAAGTAAAAGATTCCATAACCACCGTGGAGCGCCAACGAACCGTTTCCACTCAGGTCATAAGCAAAACCAACGCGTGGTGCAAAGTTCAGGTAATCCTGGTTAACGATGGTCCTGGAAACCCCATTCAAACCAGCCTCCAGCACCTTACCGGTAACCGGGTCGAACGAGGTCTGCTGGTTGTGAGCCTCATACGGCCAGGTCAGCAGGTCATAACGGATGCCGAGATTTAGAGTGAGACGTTTGTTGACGCGCCAGTCATCCTGGGCGAAGATTCCGTCCTCCTGGTTGACGTTTTCGAAGAAGCCGATTTGCGTGCCGATCTGGTATTGATCGAAGGCTCCTACCAGGTATTCGCTTTCGTCATAACCGGTAAAGTCAGAAGGAGAGTCAAAAAAGCCACCTTTACCTTCAATCGGCCGATAGTAGCTCACATGACGAAGCAGAAACGTTCCACCGACATTAAGTTGGTGATTACCGCGGGTGATGCTGACAGTATCGGTGACCTCATAGGTATTTTGTGGGACTTCGAATGGACCGAAGTCGCCTGTATACGTAATATCCCCGGAACCCCCGGTGAGCGGTCCGCCGGTGTTCGCTGCACTGCCTAACGTAGTGTGGTTAATTCCAAGCTCTGCCCCCACAGAAATGCCGTAGTTCGGAGGCAGAAAGCCGTAATTGTCCCGATTGTAGGCGATACGGGCCTGGTTGACGATACGGGGAGAGAAGGTGTGCGTGTATCCCAGATCATATCCGCGGGCATGAAGATAATTTTGTGAGCCGGAGGCATTCAGAGGAGGATTGTCGCCGTTCTGAGCGAGTTGAGAGTTAACGGCATTTACAGAGTTATCATATGAGAAGCGAAAAAAGAACAGGTCGCCGGCGGAGGCGTTCCAATCTGTACGCGCATCGAAGGTGTTGTACTTTTGGTTTTGGGTTTGTTGGTAGAGGTAGTTGTTAAGGAGACGATCGGTCCGTGTCGGCAGAGGAAAGGCGTTGAAGTAGTTCACCGCCGAAGGGTTAAGACGCGCCCTGGGAATGATGTTGCCTGAAAAAGGTGTGCAGGTCTGGGGATCGTAGATCTGCCCTTTACTGGACGCTGGGACACCGTTAGCGTCCAAGGTACTGCCGTTCGGGTAGCAGCGTGGAAAATAGGTCGTAAAGGACCCCGCACTCGAAGTGCCGGCACTTGCGAGTTGCGGATCAAGGAGCTCGGACATGTCGCCAATGCGCATCTTGGCCGTTGGAACGGTGTCATATCCATTTCCGGCCGGCTGCGTGATGCGTGTGCCTTGGTAGTCCCCGAAAAGGAACAGCTTGTCCTTGAAAATGGGCAGGCCCGCGGACCCACCAAATTGGCTGCGATTAAACTCCGAAAGTGGCTGTGCCGGCGCATCCTGGAATCGGTAGTTTGAGTTCGCTGCCCATTTGCCACTCCGGTAGAACTCGAAGGCAGAACCGTGGAGTTGATTGGTACCGGATTTGAGTGAGCTGACCACCAAGGCTCCGCCTGCACGGCCGTACTGTGCCGGTGCCACGCTCGTATCGACCTTGAATTCCTGCGTCGCATCCACTGGCGGAAAGAAGATGATGACGTTTTGCAGGCCGTCATTATTGTCAACGCCATCTAGGATAAAGTTGTTGGCCTGTGGCCGTGTCCCATTGACTGCAAGAGCCTGGCCACCACTGTCTCCATTCCGGCCGGCCGTATCTTCACTGTTATTGTTATAAGTTCCCTGCGTTACGCCTGGTGTCAACAGCGCTAGATTCAGGGTGTTGCGTCCGTTCAATGGCAGTTGGGTAATCTGTTTACCCTCGATCGTTTCCCCCAGAGTGGGATCAGAGGTGTTTATCAGGGAGGCAGCGCCAGTAACCTCGACAGTCGTCGTATCTACACCCGGCTTGAGCGTGAAGTTCAGTGTCAAACTGGTCGTTACCACTACGGTGATCGCCTGGGTCTGCGCTTCGAATCCTTTTGCCATTACTGTGGCAATGTAGTTGCCGGCCGGCACGGCTGAAACATTTACTTCACCACTCCCGCTGGAAGTGCCGGTAAGCTTGAATCCCGTTGTCTGATTCAGAAGCGTGATGCTGGCCTGCGGGATAGCGGCACCGCTCGCATCCGTCACCGTTCCGACTACCCGCCCTGAATCCGATTGTCCAAAGGCGGGCGGAAGGGCTACTGCATAAACAAGGCCGAAGCCGAGGATCAAACTTGCGGCTCGCTGTCTATGCAGGTGTGAAATGGAACCTATTTTTGTTCTCATTGATTATTCTCCGAGGTTTCGAACGACGTTGCTGCGCCCTTACTTGCACTGAAACGGCTCGATCGTCACCCTCTTCTCATTTCAAGAATTCACGCAATAGTTAAGCGCTTCTATTTATTTGCATTATCGATTCACAAGTTGTTGTTTTACTTTCAACCCCTTACAAGGTTTCCTTTATTACCGGAGCGTTACGTCGTGTACGATTGACTTGTTCAGGAGGATGATCTTGCCGACTGGAGAGAAGCTAGAACGATTCGCGTTCGGCCTTTTTGAGGCAGATCCCCGTGCCGGAGAGCTTTGGAAGGCCGGACACAGGATCAAGCTTCCCAGGCAGCCCTTCCGAGTTCTGATCGCGCTTCTAGCGCGACCAGGCGATATCGTCTCTCGAGAAGATCTCCAGCGTGAGATTTGGGACGGAAATACGAATGTCGATTTTGATCAGGCGATAGCTGCGGCCATTAACAAGATCAGAGAAGCGTTAGGAGACTCAGCTGAAAGTCCGCGATACATCCAAACACTCACAAGACGTGGCTATAGATTTATAGCCCCTGTCACCAGGGTGCCTGATCCGACTATTCGGCCACCTGCCGCGCCTGTTCAAGTCCTGACTCTACAAACATCCACCAACCAAGAAGTGAAAGGGATGAACGAAGGAGAGCGAGACCCGCTCCCCGAGAACGCGCACATCCCGGCCTCTTTACATCTGCAGAGCACGGAACCGCTACTTAAGTCCCACGTTCTCGGGAATGCCGCTACTGTTTATGCTGGAGTAGATCAAAGAGCAGCCGGAGGATCAGAGATTCCCTGGCTTAAAAAGGCGAAGTTGTCGTACCTGCTTCTTTTCCTTTCAGCAATCGTGGCAGGCGCCTTCGTTGGCAGGATGTTTCTTACACCAGCCTCGAAAACAGCCCCTTTTCGAGTTGACCAGGTGACTCACTACGTCCCCATCTCCCTCGGTCCACCAAATCCTGAAAGCTTCCTCACGATGGCAGTTGACGGTGATCGTGTGCTGACTTCGGTCATGGTGGACGGCCGTCCTCGATTATCTGCCATCGATCTTGATACCCGAGAAGTACAGGGAATAGCGGTACCTGATGAGATTGCATCGAACTCGCTAACAGACATTTCGAAGGATGGCTCCAAACTTTTGCTGCGAAGCCAGCAGTCCACCAAATCCGAGCAGCCGCTTTGGGTTGTTCCTTCAGAGGGCGGCAGCGGACGGCGGATCCCAAACGTTCTCGCTCATGACGCAGCCTGGATGCCGGATGGCACAAGCATTCTCTACGCCACAGGCGATGACTTGTTCGAAATTGGCCCGGACGAAGATGCTTCCGCTGCATACGCGAAGCTTCCTGGTCGCGCTTTTTGGTTACGCTGGTCCCCCGATGGAAGATTTCTGAGATTTACACTGTTCGATCCGGTAACGCATACTACAACTCTTTGGGAAATGGAGAGCGGGAGCCATAGACCAAGACCGCTCCGCCTCCCAAACTATCAACATCTTTCCGCGTGCTGCGGAGTGTGGTTACCGGACGGACAATCGTATGTTTTTCAAGCAAATGATAACCTCTGGCAACTCAAAGGATTTGGACGTCAGGCGAGGCTCATCCAACTGACGAACGGACCTCTACGATCCCTTTCTCCCGTATCAGCTCGAAATGGCAATCGCATCTTCTTCTTGGGATTGGAAGCTCCTTCTGGTTTGCAGCAACTCGATCCCGGGCGGAAAGTGTTTCGCTCTGCGCCGGCGTTCCTCGCGGACGCAAACCGCATCGACTATTCTCTGGATGGCAAGTGGGTCGCGTGGACCGATATTTACGAGAAGCTATGGCGAGCACATACAGATGGGTCCGACAAGGTTCGGCTTACGTCGGATGCCTTGGAAGTTTTCCTTGCGCACTGGTCGCCGGATGGGAAACGTCTGGCTATGATGGCGAGGAAGCCGAGAGGCGTTTGGCAGATTTACCTTGTAGACGCAGGTGGCGGCAACACTGAAATGTTAGTTGGCGATTCTCGAAATGCGGCTGATCCCGCATGGTCTCTTGATGGTAACAGCGTGATCTTCGGTCGAGAGCCAGATCTGATGGGTAAAGAAAGCGGCTCTCACACCCTCCAACTCATCGATCTTTCTACCCACCGGATAGAACAGATCCCTAACTCAGAGGGGCTTTTTAGCCCGCGTTGGTCGCCAGATGGTCAGTGGATCGTGGCGCTCCCGCTAGATCAACAATCTGTGATGCTCTACGATGTTGCTCGCCGGCTATGGAGGCGCCTGGCATTTACAAGCGCGGCTGATCCAGTCTGGAGCAGGGACAGTAAAGCAATTTACCTACACGCCTTTCTCGCTGACCGCGAACCTATCCTGAGGGTCGAAGTTCCGAGTGGAACAACAGGGGTCGTTGCAGATCTTGGAAACTTCCAAAACGGAGGAGCTGCCAATTACTTCTTTGGAGGGATAACGCCACAAGGCCAACCCTTGGTACAACCCCGAGTAGGCACCGGGAACCTCTACACCCTTGATCTCACATACCCATAAAGCTTTTGCTGTGTTAGTCCAAGCGCACCTCAATAGCGCAAACAGGCCAATCATGTCCATCTATAAGGGTCCCATGGATCGGTCGAGCTGCTTGTCTTAGGAGTTTTGATCCGAGCCTCAATGTTGTAGTGAGTCGCTTGGCGGCTTTGAGGACTCGTCAATGATTGCTTGGCCGAACCGAACAACTGTCTCGCATTTGGCTTCCGGTTGGCAGGATTGTTACTCTGCATAGGGTTACTCTACCTAGAACTGATGCAGTCGGCCTCCGCGCAGGCTGACCAGACAAGTAGTAGTTAGTAAGGCCTATCAAGATAAAAGCTGCGACTTGTGGACGGTATCTTGTGTCATGAAGTATGAAGCGCACATCTTTCCGCTTGCCTCGAGCGCCGGTATCGGTGTGGTTTTGATAAGTATATGTCGTAGCTTGACCCAGCCCTCCGCTGCAGAGTACCTGCGTTCCGACTTGGCTTTGCCTGCAATACTCAGGATGTCAGGTTGTTTGGGATCGGCTTTGAGAACACCGTCGCGTCTGTCGCTTCAGGCCATCGGCGCTTCGATCGAACTTGCCCTCGTAGACGGCTATCTCTCTCGCGACCCCAGCCCTTCCAAACGAGCGTCCTACATCCGGAGAACCATGACGAAGGCGAGAGACTGGGCGAGCGGTAGCCATTGGTACTACGCGTCCCCTGGTGTTCTTCCTCCTGCGGCAGGTGGATTCGACTGTTCTAGTTCTGAGCAGGCTCCTGCTACTCGCGCCATGAAGCAGGATAGTTGAACAGACTGGCTCCCCTCAGGTTTGCCTTTCTATCTGCGTTCAGCGTGCCGCGCTCAAAACAACCACGCCCTTCGGACGCACGCTCTCCTTCCAAGATTCCGCTACGCGCCGTCCGGGGTTCGGACTCCTGTCCCCATAGGAAGTCTGCGTCCCCTTCCACAGAACCTTTCCAGTCGCCGAGGGAGTGGGGTCGCGACGGCACACCCGTTGGGCAAGCATGTACCGCAGACAGCGGACAAACCAGAAGAAACGAAGCTAAACACCATGTTCAACAAAATCACCCTCATCGGCCGCCTCGGACAGAACGCAGAAGCTAAAACCGCTCAGAACAACCGCGAGTTCGTTGTCCTCAACATCGCCACCCAGGAAAGCTGGAAGGACGACAAAGGCGATTACGAAATCCGCACCGAATGGCGTCGCGTCTATGCCTGGAGCAATCTCTCAAAGTTCGAAAGACTCTCCAGAAGAGGCAGCTCATCACCCTGGAGGGAGTTGTCAGGTATCGCGAGGTAGTGGAAGATGTCGAAGGGGCTACGTTCAAGTACCGGAGCGCAGAGATTCACGCCTCCATTCTCAAGCGGCTCTCGAAGATCGAGGCGCCTGACGATCCAACAGACCAAGTCGGCAACGAATAGTCGCTCGTCTCCTCAAGAACGGGGCGGGGCCCCCTTCTTGTTACATCAGAAATTGTCCTAACGATGCCTTGATCGATCCCCGTGCTCACTCGCAAATCAGCGCAGCTTCGTCCCTCATCTTGCAACTCGGCGAGGGCCGCTCAGGAACCACGCTCACGTTTAGAAAACGTCCTTGACAAGATGTAACCTTCTCTTCTATAGCTGGCTATGGGAAGACGAATGCGAACACACTCCAATGATCGTCTCAAAGGAACACTCGATCTTCTTGTGCTCAAAGTCTTGGCTTCACACGGCCGGATGCATGGCTATGGAATCACTTACCGGATCGAGCAGATCTCCGAGAACGTTTTGCGTCTTGAAGAAGGTTCGCTCTATCCCGCTCTTCACCGCATGGCACACGCTGGCTGGCTGAAGGCTGAGTGGGGCGCCTCAGAAAGCAATCGACGGGCCCGCTACTACTCCATCACTGCGGCTGGCCGCAAGCAGTTGGCCGAAGAAGCGCAGGAATGGTCGCAATTGACTCAAGCAGTGGCGCGTGTGCTGAGTTTGGCCTAACAGGAGGATGCCGTGAGCTTGCTTGAACGAATCTCAAACCTACTTCGCCGCGACCGGATCGACAATGAACTGCAAGAAGAGTTGCAGTTTCACCTAGACGCGCGGATGCGCGATAACCTCAGCGCCGGCATGAACGCGCAAGCGGCCCAGCAGGACACCAGAATACGATTCGGCAATGCCACGCTCGCGAAGGAGCGGGCGCACGAGGCGAATATCGTGGTGTTCATCGAAACGATTGGTCGTGATCTTCGGTACGCTTTTCGCCAGTACTGCAAGGCTCCAGGGTTTACCTTCACCGCTATCCTCGTCCTAGCGCTCGGGATGGCCGCGAGCGTTAGTATCTTCGCCTTTGTCAACGCTGCTCTGCTCAGACCATTACCGTTCCAGGATCCTTCGCGTCTCGCAGCAGTCTTTGAGGACACCCCCTCCTGTCCCCAGTGCGGTATTTCTTATCCCGACTATCAGGACTGGAAGAGCAGCAAGCAGGTCTTTCGCTCACTCGAAATCTGGGAAGACAATGCCTACCTCTGGCGAAGTCCCGCTGGAGCTGTGGCTCTGCGCGGGGGGCGGGTCTCTGGCGGATTCTTTCAAACCCTAGGTGTCACGCCAGCACTCGGGCGCCCTCTTCAATCCAGCCGACGACATGCCTGAGGCGCAACGCGCTGTCGTATTACCCTACGCAACCTGGCAACGCCTCTTCGGCGGCCGGCCCGATATTATCGGTCAACCCATTACTCTCGATAGCGATGCCTACACGGTCATCGGCGTGCTTCCTCGCAACTTCCAGTTTGCCCCGCGTGCTGCCGAACTCTGGGTCACAATCCACGATCTCGATTCCTGCGAAAGAGACCGCTCTTGCCGCTCCTTTAACGCGCTCGCCCGCCTCGAAGATGACGCTAGTGTTTCCTCTGCGCTGGCAAACACGAAAGCTATGGCCGCCCAGCTTGCACAGCAATACCCCCAGTCCAATCAGGGTCAGGGTGCGCTGGTCATGCCCCTGAGCGAGTCCATCACTGGTGACCTTCGCTCCATGCTTCTCGTCCTGTTTGCGGGCTCAGTTGTTCTCTTGCTCATCGCCTGCGTGAACATCGCCAGTTTGCTCCTGGTCCGCGCTGAGGGTCGCCGCCGGGAGATGGCTGTTCGCGGCGCACTGGGAGCATCTCTTGCGCGTCTTAGTCGCCAGTTGATCATCGAAGCGGCTCTTCTCGTTGCGATGTCTGTCACGTTAGGTCAGGCGGCTGCCTGGGGAGTAGTCCATCTTCTCGCCGCTCTCATCCCTGAGCGGGTACTGCGGGGTATGCCGTTCTTTCAGACAATCGGTTTCGATCATCGTGTAATTCTCTTTGTTGTTGCTGTCTCGCTAGCCTCATGGGTCGTCTGCACGGCCGCGCCACTGTCGCGGCTTTCGATCGCCGATCTGCGCGATGGCCTTGCCATTGGAGCGCACAGTACGACTGGCGCATGGAAACGTTTCGGTTCCACTCTTGTTGTTGTCGAGTTGACCCTCGCCATCGTCCTGCTCGCGGCCGCCGGACTCCTCGGCAAAAGCTTCTACCGCATTCTCCATGTCAATATCAACTTCAATCCTGCTCACTTAGCCACGCTTGAGATTGACGCCAACACTGACTACGACACAGCGGAACGGCAGCTCGCCCTTGCTCGGAATCTCATTCAAACGGTGTCCGCCGTGCCTGGCGTGCGATCTGTGGCAATTGTTGGCTCGCACCTGCCAGTCGGTTGCAACTGCAACGCAACCCCCTATCGTGTACAGGGCCGCTCCTGGAGTGGCACACAAGAGGTTGCTTTGTCCGGAACTGTAAGCGCCGGCTACTTCGCCACGCTGCAGGCGCGCCTGCTCAGCGGTCGCTACTTTACCGAAACGGACGACCCGTCGCATCCTTCAGTCGTGATCATCAACAAGATGATGGCGCAGCAGTTCTTTCCCGGTGAAAACCCTATTGGTCAAAGCATCGGCGATCAGACCCTCTCCCCGGGATCCCTTCATCAAATCATCGGGGTAGTGGATGATGTCCGGGAGGGTGAACTCAATGCCCCACTGCGTCCCGCTGCTTACTTCCCTATCAGCCAGAATCCGAATAACTACTTTTTCCTCGTCGTTCGAACTGCACAAGACCCTGCCGCAACCCTTTCTGCACTTGCTGCCGCCGTCCACCGGCTCGACCCCGGCATCGGCGTCCGCAATGAATTCACCATGACCGAACACATCCATGACGGCGCCGCTTCCTATATGCACAGCTCCGCGGCTTGGCTGGTAGGCGGCTTCGCCGTCTGTGCTCTCCTGCTTGGCGTTATTGGACTTTACGGTGTGATTGCTTACTCCGTCAGCCAGCGCACGAGTGAAATCGGTATTCGAATGGCACTTGGAGCGCAGCGTTCTGCAATCGCCCGGCTCATCCTGAGCGAAGCCGCTTCGCTCATTCTCCTCGGCCTCGTGATCGGCATCCCAGCCTCTTTTTTCACCGGACGCCTCCTCCGTAGTCTTCTCTTCGGAGTTCGCTCATGGGAACCCTCGATCCTGGCCGTCGTCGTCGTCACTCTCGCCGCCGCAGCTTTTGCAGCGGCTTGGATCCCAGCCCGTCGCGCTGCGGCCACAGACCCCATGTTGTCGCTGCGCAGTAATTAGAGTGAGCAAGATTCGTCCTTAAGCAGTTTTTCGGTAGTTTTACGTCGCTTCTTGGCTCCCGTTCGATCGTTTCGCTAAGTCTTATCATCGAGCGCGCTTCCCTACTTGACACGAGGGAAGCGGCCGAACAAATTCATAACAAAGAAGTTTGCACAACTCGAGACCGGCTCGACGAGTTGCCGCCTAGACGGCAATCCTCTGCATTTTGCTTCCGCAACTCACTGCTCAGTCAGTTTGAGGTAAAGTGATTTGCAGGTAGGAGACGAAGCCATGACCAAATCCGTCAAATAGCATCTGAACCATCTAGTGCTCCGCAGTCTTGATCCTGGCACTCTGTGGCATCTCGTCCAGCATTGCACACCTTGGCGGTTTATACCCGAGTGATTGCTTCGTTAAAGGCTCACACGTTTTGGAGTTCTATTGCCGTCCCGCCGTTCCTTCGATCACTTTCCTGGTTCGGCTATATCCGTGACGCTCCTTCAAATGAATCAGTGCAAAGTCGTGATTGCCCTGCTTGTTTAGTCAACCCTAAGGGCTTCAATGGGAGCGATACCTAGCGCGCGGCGGACTGGCAATATAGTCACGACTGCCGCGATCAGCAACATCACGATTACAGTTGCAAGCAGCGCTTCGATGTCGACCGAGAGCTGAGACGTAAGCTTGAGGGCCGCGATCCGTGAGAGCCCCAATGATCCTATGATTCCTAGACCAGTGCCAGCCATAACCTTCTGCAGCGAGGAACCCAAAATTCTAAAGCTCACGCTACTTCGGCTCTCGCCAAGCGCGGAACGAATGCCGATCTCTTTTTGAGATTCGGACACCGAAGCCGAGATGCTGGCTGCAAGGCCGGTGGAAGCCAAAGACAATGCTACAAAAGCGAAACCAAGGAAGATGAACAGCGTCACCCGTTTGTCTGTAAAGCCCTCTTCAACATAGCTCTGCAAGCTGTTTGGCTCTACCTTCTGGATCAGAGGATCCACTCGCCAAACAGCGGCGGGGAGTTCTGTCATCAGGGATGCGGCGTCCAGTTTTGTCTCAAGAAAATAGTCGCCGCCTTCAAGGGGGACCTGGAGAGTCGATAAATAGATCTCCGGCTCCGCTTCTCGGTCGAGTGCTCGATTCCGACTATCAGCGACGATTCCTAATATATCGAAATGAGACCACGGCTTCATGGACACGCCGTTGTAAAAGCTTATGAGCATACCCTTTTTGAATGGGTCACTCTGTTCGAGGTAGGTGTTTGCAAAGGATTGATTGACGACAGCTACATAGGGATGGCCCAGGCGGTCAGTTTGATCGAAAGCATGCCCACGTAGAACCGTAAGCCCAAGAACGTGAAACATCTCGGGACTAAGAAAGGCAACATCCGCCCGAGGGCGCTCTTCGATGGGCAGAGACGATCCATCGATCAAAAACTTTGTTCGAAGCGGATTGATAGGTGCTCCAGTTCCAAATCCAGCTGCTCGTACGCCAGGGATGCGATGAAGCTGCTCGATAACATCCTCATGGAAACGCAGCATCTTTTCATCAGTGTCGTAACGCGCTTCTGGAACACCCACTCCACCCAGCACCACTCCCTGAGTCCGAAAGCCTGGGTTTCTCGTTAGCAGCGCGTAGAGAGTGTGACCAAACGATGTAGACGAGGCCACCAACATGACGCTCAGGGCAAGCTGAACCACGATGAGGGTACTTCTCAGGTTTCGTCCCATCCGCGACGATGAGAGCCCGGCGTGACTGCGAAGTACTTGGTCCACCGATATGTGCCGTAAGACCAGGAGCGGCATTAGGCAGGCGCACAAGGATGCTGCTAATGAAAGCACTACACCGAAAGTGAGAATTCGCCAGTCCCATATCGAACCAGATCTAAATACACCTCCGAGAATCGGTTCGAACAGAGGGTGCGCTCGCAATCCAATGAAGGCAAGATAGGTCAGGCCGACGGAGACCAAAGATGCCAAAACTGATAGCACCACAGCTAGGGTGATCTGCTCCATCAGAATGTGTCTGATCGTCGCACCTAAGCTGATCTTTAAGGCATACTGGCGCAAATTGCTTATCGATCGAGCAAGCAGAACAACACCTGCGTTGAGAGCCGCGATCACGCCCAGTATCCCCACCGCTGCCCAGAGAAACAGAAGTGTTCTCCGCTCATCCTTCACCAGGAAGGATTGAAGAGACGATGCTGAGACGCTGAAGGATTGCAAGTGCTCCGCAGTTGCTACGTTCTTAGTCAGAATTCGCAGTCGTTCTCTTGCGAGGATTAGGGATGTGCCGGAGGAAGTCCGAGCAATACCTGTCAGGCCCCTCGCGTCCTTGTGACAGCAGTAATCTTTACTGGCCAGAGGGATGTAAAGGTCCGGCGAGCTTCCATCTAGCGGCAGCTCGTAACCGGCAGCAAGAACCCCGACCACGCGATAGGGCACTTCATTAAGCCTAATGGTCTCTCCTACGATGGCGGAACTTTGACGATAACGCTTCTGCCAAAACGTATTCGAAAGAACAGCTACGTGTTCATCGGCGCCATTGTTCTCTCCTGGATCGAAGGTTCTTCCGATTATTGGCGCGGTTCTTAAGACATGGAAGAAGCCGGGAGATACCATCCCGGACATTACTACCGTGAGCGAGTCTCCTGAATGGTCAGTCAGCCCCCAGGTTCGCTTGGCGTATACCGCTGCGGCGTCAAAGAGGCCAGGCTGACGGCTAAGGTCCTGAATCTCCCCCCAGGATATCCCCGCCGATCTTCCGTTAATTTGATCGTCAAGCACCACGATTTTCTCTGGCTGAACGAAAGGCAAAGGCTTCAGGATAGCTACGTTAACTAGAGTGAACACCACGAGGTTTGCTGCTATGCCTATCGCCAGAGTGAGTACCACGACGACCGCTACGAACCTCATTCGGATCAAACCACGGACTGCGTACCTGGAATCTACGTTTAGATTGTCTAAACCTCGGAGGCCGAAGGAAGCTCGCATGTCAGCCTTATGAGTTGCCATGCCCCCAAACTCCACCTTTGCTTGCCGTAGGGCCTCAGCCATTCCCATTCCGCGTAACACTAGGTCGTCTGCTCGTGCCCGAAGATGGAAGTCAATCTCCTCGCCAATTTCCGCCTCGACTCTTGCGCCCTGTGCCACGGACCTTATGCGATGAATGAAGCTCCATTGAGGCATTTTCATTCTGCAAATCCCTGAGCGGGTGACAGGGCCGCGGCACGGGTTGCCCCCAAAATACCCCTCATGACCTTCGATAACCTTCCCCATCGTTCGGTTTCAGCAAGGAGGCGCGTCTTTCCTAGTTCGGTAAGGGTGTAGTACTTCGCTCGACGTTTGTTGTCGCTTTCGCCCCACGCCGTGGCAAGAGATCCAGAGGCCTCCAGTTTATACAGCGCAGGGTAGAGCGAACCCTGCTGAATGAGGAGCTGTTCGCCTGAGAGTTGTTGTATGCGGACCAGGATCCCGTACCCATGCAGTGGATCGAGTGAGACCGCCTTCAAGATGAGAAGATCCAATGTCCCTTGAAGAACCTCAAGCTCCTTCGCCATGCGCGTCTCCTAGTTTACCTAGGGGTAGAATGGCCCGAAGTCATGGGTTTGTCAAGAATGAGCACAGCCGTATTGATTAGAGCGATGAGCCAAAACGACCACTATAAACATGATCCGCAGGTAAAGTTTCTTATTGTCTCCCGCATGGCTTCTCCTGCCGCCGTGCGCTTTTATGCGCGCCGTAATCATTTAGCCTGGCCCTTCTACGTCACGGATGACGAAGACATACCATCCTCGATGCAGCTCAACCAATACCCATCTACCTTCATCTTTGCGAAAGATGGCAGTTTACTCTCCAAACACGTCGGCGCTGCAGACTGGTCAGATCGCTCAGTTGTGTCGTTTATCGATGATTTAAAAAATCAATGATGAGACTTGAAGGCGCATCTTTATGGACATGCTGGCGCGATACGCGACCGATTGTGTTCGCGTACCTATTGGGTCTGATCATTGTGTGTTGGGATGTGTTCAGACATGCTCCTATGCCGCTGGGCACCCTGAGGATTGGTATTGATGGATGGCGCGACTTTTCGCTTCTATGGGCTGGTCTCGGCTTTGGTTCCTGGCTGCTAGGCAGTATCGCATTGCGCGCAGATGCGATCGCTGGGGCGAATATCGGCCAGACTCTCAAACAGCGAGATTCGTCCAATGTCTGGATCGAGAGCGCCTTTGTTCTCAGCGAAATCATCTTGCTCACCGTGATCACAATGGCAACTTTTGTAAGTATGTACCGCTCCGGACTGATATTTTTCGGCCTTCCAATGACGACTACGGGTGAGCATCCTAAATTTATTCCGATTCTTCTCACTGCGTTCTTAGCGGGTTGCAGCATGACGCTCTTTGCCGGAATGCTTTTCAGCACATCATATTTAGCTGTAGTGTTGGCTCGCGGAACGGGGGTCGGCATCTTGCTCGCAGCTTTGATCTTTGCCCTCTATATTGTCTTCCAGCATGGAGTGCAATATCTTCCAGGCTCTTTTCATCCAGCCTTGCCAAATTGGCAACTGAACCCGTTCGACATTCTTATCAGCAAGCGCAATGTTGCTTTACGTCTAGTGGGCGCGATTCTATCCCGCATCGCAGTCATCGGCTTGGCCCTATACACAGCCAACATTGTATCCGCCGCCCGTACAAAAGTGCAGCCTGTCTAGTCAGGCTATCGCTCTTGCGCCTCAGGAGTCGAGTGATCTTTAGCTTTTCCAATTGATGTATGCTTTGCCATGTTTAGGTTGAACCGGGCCGTATGATCTCCGCTTCTTCCAAGCCGTTCAAGACACCAGCCGCGAATGCATCACGCGCAAGCGTTAGTGTCGGAAGATGAGGGGAAAGTGGATGAGCAGAGTGGGATTGCGACGTCAGGCAATGGCTATTTGCTTCTTGACAGTGTGCGGTCTCTGCAACGCAGCAAGCTGGGAGTGTCCGGGCATCGCCGGCTTTGACCTCGCGGTGGCGCAGCGTCCCTCCGAGGGTGATCCGCTACCCTTGTGTCGAGTTTCGACAGGTTGCGCGAGGTGCAGGCGCAATGCCATTTGGTATCTGTTTCATAATTGCTCTTGCGTTTTTCCGACTTTGCTTCGTGCAATCCGAAGATGAATGGATCAATTGGTGCAGATGCACTATTGCCAGCCATGCGGTTCGAAGTATCAACTCCAGGGCATTCAAGCGCCCTCAGATTCTGCTCTCCCAGCTGTGGGATACCGGCGCTTCCAATCCCGAATCAAGGAGAAGCGACGCCGATGAGGAAAGCCAGAAATCTCACTTCTTTGTTGAAGGTCAGTTCGATCGTTATTGTCCTGTGCAACTTACTTTCGCTGAAGGTTATCCAGGCTCAGGCTGCGACAGGAACTTTCCTCTCAAACAGTACGCTCTATCCGCGTTTAGTGCGATTGGAGCACGGACCAGCGTCGGTGAACGGCGAGATTGTTGCAAGTACCAATGGCAACATCTTTCTTAGCACGAACGGTGGGGCCAGCTTCAACTTCCTCGGAACAGTGCCAACGCAGAGCGGGAGCACTGAGCGTTGCTGCGGAACGTTGTACGAGATACCACAGACGGTCGGGAGTCTGCAGGCAGGAACATTGTTATATGCAGCGTCCTACTTCGCGGGATCGACACCAGCGATCGAAATTTACACGAGCACTGATCAGGGAAGCAGCTGGAATTATTCGTCGATGCCCGTAGAGGGCGGCGACAGCGCACATGGGTTATGGGAGCCGCAGTTCGAAATAGCGAATGACGGCGGTTTGGTGATGTTCTGGTCGGACGAAACAGACAGCTGCTGCAGTCAGAAACTGGCACAGATCCGCACATATGATGGCACTTCCTGGCAGAATCAATCCAACACGGTTGCAAGCACGGTTGAATCTGACAGGCCGGGAATGGCAGTTGTCACCAAGCTGCCGAGTGGCACTTATTTTATGAGTTACGAGTTATGCGGACCCGCAGCATGCACAGTCTTTTATCGAACTTCGACAGATGGCTGGAATTTTGGTACGGCTTCAAATGTTGGAACTAAGGTGCAGACGGCATCCGGGCAATATTTTGAACATGCACCCACGAATGCATGGAGCCCATCTGCCGTCTCGAGCAACGGTGCGCTTCTCCTCGTAGGGCAGGTCATGTTTGAGTCAAATGGCAGCCAGTCTTCCCAGAATGGCCAGGTGCTTTTCGCAAATCTGAGCAGCGATGGTTCTGGATCGTGGTACACCATAGCCGCACCCGTGCAGGTTCCCAACGCGTACGACAACTATTGCCCAAACTATTCGTCGGCGCTTTTGCCAGCTACAGATGGATCGAGCATTCTTGAGCTGGCAAGCGCCTACAACAGCAGCAACCAGTGTGTCAGTTACTTCGGTAGTGAAGCCTGGAACCAGCAGCCTGCCGATGGCTCTACTCATACATTCGTGAATCAGCAGGCGGGTCTATGCCTCGATGACTACGGCTGGGGAACGACGAACAACACTGAAGCCGACCTATGGACATGCACTGGCTCGACTATCCAGAATTGGGTTGTGCATGCACAAGGCAGCGGTTACTTCAGTATCCAGAATCAATACACAGGATTGTGTGTAGACGACACGGGTGGTGGCACATCCCCTGGCAATCTCGTGAGTCTGTGGGGCTGTGTGGGGAACACGAATCAGAGTTGGCTGTTCATGGATCTTGGCAATGGTCAGTACAAACTACAGAACAAAGCGGGCGGATTAAATCTGGATGACACGGGTGGCTCATCGACGCCGGGAACGCAATTACAAATATGGATGGATAATGGATTGGCACCTCAACACTGGGTCGTTCATTAGAAGGTGAGCAGCACACGCCACGAGCGGTACACCACATACGAGAAGCAGCCAAGGGCAAACCGCTCTCTGCTATGCTTTGGCCCGAGGGTATGAGGCTGAAGCAGGAAACCAAGCGCGGTACTGTCGTTGGATTGGCTTTGTTAGTTGGCGTAATCCTGATCGGGGCGTCGCTAAGTGTATGGCGCTGGCATCTGCAAAGAGCGTTTGTCGTTGCAGTTATACCAGAGACTACCGCGCAGGAGTTATGGGAGAGTGAACACGCAGGCGTTGCGTTCTGCGCCCGTGGCACCCGATGGCACGTGTACTGGAACGGACCGTCGAGCGAAGATGAAGTGGCCCAGCAGATCGCGCTGGTGCAGCATACAGAAGCAATTCATGCTGCAGGTTTAATCCTTGCCCCAGACCATCCACTCGCACTGACGACGGTAGTTCGTCATGCTCTTAGCCGCGGCATTCCTACGGTAATTGTTGCATCTGCGATACCGCTCGCGCCTCAGCCAAACCTTGGATTCGTCCTGAATGACGACGAAGCAGCAGGCGAGATCGCCGCTCGTTATCTCGGCGAGTCTTTTCATGGCCGCGGCACAGTCGCCTTGCTGGGCAATAATGCTGCTGTTCAGAGTGCAGCGGCCAGAGCGGAGGCATTCAGTCGAACGCTGAAAGCAGACTATCCCGGCATGCGTCTGATCGCGCAGCCTCGCGGTTCATTTCGTTTAGGAGAAGCCGAACAGCAGGCAGAGGAGGTCATTCGTGCCCATCCTGAGGTAGTCGCCATCGTTACTATCGGCATAACGCAGACACGTGGATGCATGTTCGCACTGCACAGCCTACGGCCGCAGGGCGGCGTTGCACTGCTTGCTTTTGATCAGGACCTTGACCTGATGTACGCCCTGCGTCATGGCGAGATCAAAGCTGTCATCGCGCAGGATACGTTTCAGATGGGCCGCCGTGCGATGCAGATGATCGAAGATGTTCAGAGAGGCCGCACGATGCCGCCCGCCGTACGGGTAGCGCCTCTGCTGATTACACCTGACAATATCGATCATCCCGAGACGCAACAAGTGCTCTCCATGGATTGGAGGGTGCATTGATGAGCGGGACCAGCCATCGACGAGTCAGGAGCTTCACCCTTGGTGCCGGTTTGATATTGCTTTTAGTCGCCGCCGCAGCATGGTGGTCATGGCGAGTATCTCCCAAATACGGCCTCCCGTATCGAAGTGCCTTTGACAAGCAGGGCGCATCCGAATGGATTCCCTTTGGTGGTGCGTGGGGCGTACAGGATGGCGCGATGCGAAATGCATCGGATCAACGCGGGGCAAAACTCGTAACTGGTTCGACTGGATGGCGTGACTATGTCGTCGACGTCGACGTTCGATTTCTCGGCACGGGCGGCGACGTTGGTGTGATTGTGCGGTCGGGAAGTGAGGAGAGCGGGGTCGACGCATACGAAGGATACTATGTCGGGTTGCGAAGCATGGATGATGCCCTAGTGGCTGGCCGGGCTGATTTTGGTTGGAGCGAGGCTGCGCCTGTACCTGCGCCTGCAGCTATTCGGCCGCTTGCCTGGTTCCATCTCCATGTTGTCGCTTATGGTTGTACGATCGCAGCCTCGGCTCAAGATCCGGGATCGAGCAAGACAAGTTATATCGCCATCAGCGAACCTGCGTGCGTTTCCTCCGGGCGTATCGGGCTACGATCTCTGGCTACTGGTGGTGAGTGGCGCAATGTATCCGTGCGAGCCGCCACGCCGGATGACAGCGCCGCGCTACTTCAGAAGATCCACAGCATTGAGTCGCCCCTCTACCCTCGTACAGAAGCTGAATACAACAAACTGATCTCGTTTGTGCCGGCGCCAGAGCGTATCGCCCTTCAGAATAATGATCGAGCGGTTGCAATTGAAAGTCTCCGATCCACGGCCGACAATGAGTCGAAGCTGGTCAGTATCCGTGGTGTCGTCACCTTATTGCATCCTCAACTATTCATACAGGATGCAACGGGTGGCATCGCGGTGCAGTTGGAGTCAAAGTCACAGCCAACTCTCAACCTAGGAGACGAAGTCGAAGTACAGGGGTGGACCTCTCCATCATCAAATCATTCCATTGAGACGGGGGTGTTGAATGGCGCGACTGCACATCTCTTATGGGATCGTTCGCCTGCTTCTCCTGTAGCCCTTGATGCGCTTGAGGGCGCGGCTGCCGATAACGCAGGGACACTCGTAGAAATGGACGGTCAGGTTGTTGCAGAAAAGGAAAAGGCTGGCAGGATCATTCTTGATCTCGCGAGCGGAACGCAGGCTTTCAGCGCAATCGTCGACAAACCCACTGGAGGTCTGCGTGTGCCCGTTCTTGCTCCTCACAGCCTGGTGAGAGTGCGCGGCGTCTGCGTTCCCGACGAGCGGTATACCCAGCGACGAACACCCTTTGTTCTTCTTCTTCGTTCAACGGACGACATCGATGAAATCGCAGGAGCACCATGGTGGTCGGCAAGACGCTTGCTTGAGGAACTCATCATAGGTCTTGCGCTGCTTCTTGTAGTGCAGGCATACAACAGTCACATGCAACGGCAAAAGCGAGCCGCGATCACGGGCGAACGAGAGCGACTTGCCCACGAGCTCCATGACACCCTGGCTCAGACGTTTGCTGGGCTTGCATTTCAATTACACGGGATACGGAATCGCTTGCGGCTCAGAGAACGCGCACCCTTCGAAACGCTTGAACAGCAGTTGGATGCTGCCTCAGACTTCGTTCGGCGCACGCACCAGGAGGCCAGTCTAAGCATCGTGATGCTCAAGTCTCACTCCCCAGCAGTTGGCAACCTCGCGGCAGCGCTGGAGCAAAGCGCAAGTGAGTTGACAGCTCCGGGCGTGGCAACCGTCCGCGTTATCGGCAACAGTAGCAGCTATGACATGCCACTGCGCATCAAGGATGCACTGTTCCACATTGCGCGGGAGGCCCTGGTCAATGCCGCACGCCATGCTTCCGCCGAGAAGATCGATATCACCATCACATTCGAGAAATCCAGGCTTTCGCTCGAAGTTACAGACAACGGCATTGGTTTTGTGAGAGATCCCGGCTGCCAGCGGCTGGGTCTTAAAGGTATCGAACATCGCGCAGCGGCTATATATGCAGTCGTATGGATAGAGACGACACCTGGCAAGGGAACCAGCATCAAGGTTTCGGCTCCCATCGCGCGACGGCCTTGGTTATCTTGGCACAAGGCGGAAAACCACTTTTAGTCGCTTTCATCAAGGAAGATCAAACCCCGGCGAAGGGCGATCGTAGTCGCCTCCGTCCGGTCTTTGGCACCAAGCTTGTCCAGGCAGCTGATGACATGATTGCGCACAGTCTTATCACTAATGAATAATAATCCACCGATTTCGATGTTGGTGAGACCCTTCGCAACGTGAGTGAGCACCTCTTGTTCGCGTGTGGTCAACTGCGTGCGGCCGAGCCGTTCGGCAAGTTGTTGCGCGATGGAAGCAGGTACACATCTCCCACCTGCGTGCACGGTCCTGATAGCGTCCAGCAATTCTTCACCAGAGGCACTCTTGAGCAGGTATGCTCTCGCGCCAGCCTGGAAGGCGCGAAAGATATCTTCATCAGAGTGATAGTTGGTCAGCACGACTGCTGGCAGCGCAAAAGTTTCCCTTCGTAGTTGTTCCATCAGCTCAAGCCCTGTCATGCCAGGCATACGAAGGTCGAGGAGGAGCACATCGGCGTCGGTGGACTCGATCGTTGCGAGCGCTTCCTCGCCCGATGCGGCCATGCCTGCCACCGAGAAGTCGGCAGTACTTTCGAGCATGGTTCGTAAGCCCGAACGCACAACAGGATGGTCATCCACGACGAAAACCTTGATAGGTGGTTGTTTACACATGGTGTCTCCTGCGCCAAACAATAAAGCTTTGCGATCTCGGGCTCTATAGTGCATCCGCACTAGTCCAATACAGACCTCTCGAACCATTGACCAACCTTATCGCGGCTCCCTAGTATCAGCCGGACTTTAAAGAAACTTTCCGTTTGCCGCCGGGACAACGCGTGCGAAACCGGAGTGATGTAAACGCTACCACTTTACGGAAAATGTCGCAGTAACGATTGATCTGGAGATCTTGATGAGGGACGCAATTCGAAGAAAAGCCATTCTTCTAGTATTAATTCTGACGACTGTGTTTAGTGGAGTTGTCGTTCGAAGAAGCGAAGCGCAGGATTACCGGGCGAAGCTGACCGTCACCGTGGTTGATGCGTCGGGAGCCGTCGTGCCAAATGCTTCGCTATCCCTTGAACGCGGCAGCACGCATACTACGACCATCGCGACGACTGACTCTTCAGGCATTTACACTTTCCAATTCCTCGAGCCTGATACTTATAGCGTCAAGGCCTCTGCCCCATCGTTCGGCGCAACTGAGATCACAAGCATCGTTTTGCAGTCCTATGGCGCGACGAGCGTGTTAATGAACATGAAGGCGGCAACGGCTGAGACACAAGTAAATGTGACTGCAAATGGTGCCGTACTGCAAACCGAGACCGCGAGCCGAGCCTGGAACATCGGGCACGAGGACATCACCACCCTGCCCGTTCCGAACGGCAATCCGGTCATGCTTGGAAGCGACTTGCCGGGGGTGTACATGCGTCCACTCGGCATTTATACCGATCCCTGGACTGTGACCTCGCAGTTTCTTATCAATGGCGGCTTGATGTACCTGAATGAATTCCAGATCGACGGCAGCCCGAACGATGCCGAACTTGGCGCGAACACCTACGGATATACACCGCCATCCTATGCAGTAAAGGAATTCACCGTCAGCGCCAATAACTATGACGCCCAGTATGGACATACCAGCGGCGGTGTGATTAACCTTACCACTCTTTCAGGAACCGACAAGATTCATGGAATGGGCTGGATGTCTCTTAGGCGCACGGGTTGGAATGCCAACCTGAGTCAGAACAAATATGAGAATGCCATCAATAACACGAATACCAACACACGGCCGTTTAATAAGCAGACACAGCTAGGTGGACAAGTGGGTGGACCATTTGTCATTCCGCACTTCATCGGTCGGTCGAGCAGCATCAAGCCTTTCTACTTCGTTTCGTTCGATCACTACACGGAATTACTACCCCGCGGCCTGCTTCTCTCCTACCCCACGGCCAAGATGCGAACTGGAGACTTTTCCGAATTACTGAATGATCCAACGGGGTATCAATCAGTCACGATCAATGATCCGTTGACAACTCACGTAGATCCGACCACCGGCGATTATGTCCGCGACGCGTTTCCGGGGAACAAGATTCCTGCGAACCGGATCAATCAAGTTGCCGCCGCAGTGGCCAAGGTGCTTCCCGCGGTGGGCCAGAGTCCCGCCGGCGTGAGAGACGGCGTCAACAACCTGGCGATTCCGAATAACTACTACAACTGGCATTTTCATAATTGGCTCGGGCGCATGGATGTAAATGTCGGGGATAAGTACAAGTTTTTTGTCAGACCCTACTACAACACCTTCACCGAAGTGAGCAATGCGGGTGGCATCGTCGGTGCGGGCGAGAACGGTGGAGACTTCTCTCGCGCAAGCAAGGGTTTTCTCATTGATTTCGTGGATACACTCAATGCATCTACCGTTCTGAACGTTCGCTATGGCTACTCGCTCTTCCGTGTGAAATGGAGCAGCCCGGCCAACCAGGGATTTGATCTAGCCTCACTCGGCCTGCCCGCCAGTTTCATTTCGGAGCTTCAGCAGCCCGCCCTGTTTGGCAACTATGATTTTCTGAACGCCTCTGGTGCAACCACTTACAATCCGATTGGCTGGTTTGCCAACCTCGAGGACACAGGCACCTATTCCATCGAAGGAAGCGTCACAAAGAGTCTTGGGAAACACAATCTTCGCATTGGTTGGGATACCAGGTTGACCCACTATACCTATATCAATCCCGGTGCCTATACCTTTACCTCGGCTGAGGACTTCACCCGGTCTGATTGGAGCAACACTAGTTCTGAAGCTACCAGCGGCGACAGTTTCGCAACCTTCCTTCTCGGTACACCATCGAGCGGTAATACCAGTATCAATGCCTCGGAGTTTATCTCAACTTATTACATAGCCCCATGGGTGCAGGACGATTGGAGATTAAGCAACAAGCTTAATCTGAACCTGGGATTCCGCTGGGATGTGCTGACTGGTCCTACTGACCGCAATAACGATTTGAATGTTGGGTTCAATCCTACGCTGCCGAATGCGGTTAGTTCGCAGATCACCAATACAGCAGCACTTCCGTCCGGCGCATCTCTTACCGGCGGACTTCAGTTTGCTGGAGTCAACGGCTCGCCGACCTCACCGGTGGCGACGGTGTATCACAATTTTCAACCCCGCTTTGGTTTTGCCTATGCCCCTTCTGAACGGCTTGTTATCCGCGGAGGGTATGGCCTCTTCTACACAAATTTTCAAAGCAATGGAATGTTTCAGCAGTTGGGATTTTCTACAAACTCGAATCTTGTCACATCAAACAATGGCAATCAGACACCCATTCCAAACGTACTCAGCAATCCCTATCCCACAGGCTTGATTCAGCCTACCGGCTCCGCCCAGGGCACGTTGACCGGCGTCGGCCAGACGCTCACGACGTACAATCAGCACTATAAAATACCGGATGCTAATGAGTTTTCGTTCGGCTTCCAATATCGGGTGACGCCTAGCAGTGTTGTTGATGCCAGCTATGTAGGAAATCGTGTTGTGGGCTATGACATGACTTATGACGCCAACCTGCCGGCCTGGAGCTTTCAGCAAAGCTGTGATGAGATCTATGCCGATGGCAAGAATAGTAATTGTACGAATCAGATCAAGAATCCATTTCTGGGACTTCCGGCTTTTTCCGGTACCGCCTATGGCACCTCCGCGACTTATGATGCCTACGATCTTCACCGGCCACACCCGCAGTTCCTTGCGGTCAATACCAGCGGTCTGAACGAAGGCCATAATTGGTACAACGGTGT
Source organism: Acidobacteriaceae bacterium (assembly GCA_963692885.1). GTDB lineage: Bacteria > Acidobacteriota > Terriglobia > Terriglobales > Acidobacteriaceae. The sequence continues at coordinate 1,209,941 of OY843586.1, read as the reverse complement.
TCAGGTTGATTACAACCAGCGTCTGACACACGGTCTGACGTTCAATACGAGCTATGTCTGGTCGAAACAGATTGAGCAGTGGGGCTGGATGAACCAGGCTTTGAACCTTCGGCAACGTAGTCCGTATTACCTCGGGCTACCGCAAGTGTTTAAAGTGCGCGGCACGTACGAATTGCCTATTGGACGTGGCAGACTAATCAGCTTCAATCAGAATAGGATCGCAGACAGTATCCTTGGCGGCTGGATTATTTCTCCAGACTTTACTTTGCAGAGCGGTGAACCTGCAGCACTTCCGGCGAACGCGTATCCCCTCGCTCATAATTATTTTCGAAGCAACCTCAACTGGCACCAGAACCAGGTACAGGCATGGGGTGATTGTGTGTTGAGCAAATTGAACGGCGTCATCTCGATACCAGGGGGACTTACTGGAGCAACAGCTCAGCGCTGCGGAACAGATACCAGCAAGTATGACTGGGTCGAGGTTCCACTTCTTGAGAATGAGCAGGCCTCCCCTAGTAATACGGACGCGGTACGCATGAAGACCATGATGCTTTCGGATATCGCACTGGAGAAGGCTTTCAAGATTGAAAGATTTACCTTTACACTGCGTGGCCAGGCAACAAATGCACTGAACCATTTCAACTTGCTGACTGCTCGATTTGATACCAACCCGAACGATGGAGCAAACTTTGGTACGGTTTACCCGGGACAAACACCGACAGCAGATGCTCCACCACGGAACATCAATGTTGGCTTCCAGGCGACGTTCTAATGAGGTAAGGAGAGCATACACTTGCCCGCTCTCCTGCTTCTTCACGCTTGTTCTCGACGCTGCTATCGAGGCTTGAGCTCTCTAAGTCAACAGGAGTAATCCCTAGCATGAAATACTCGGCGTTTCGCTGCATGCTCAATGCAGGTGGGTGGCTTTTACTGGCTGCCATGGTGCTGCTCGTGGCATTCTCAACGCACATGAAAGCGGCGACTGGAACCCTGTTGCCAAACGGCACTCACTATCCGCGGCTTATCCGAATCGAGCACGGATCTCCCGCGGCGCAGGGGTACATTCTTGCGCAAACGAATGGAAAATTCTTCGAGAGCAAAGATGATGGCAGGACGTTTACGTTCCTGGCCGATGCACCTCTCCGCCCTGGAAGTAAATTGTTATGTTGTGAGGCTTTGTATGAAGTACCGCAAGCAGTTGGTAGTCTGGTCGCAGGAACGCTCATTTACTCTCCTTCTGTAAAAGTAGGAGATGCGCCAGCAATAGAGATATACACCAGCACGGATGAAGGAGCTCATTGGACTTACCATTCAACCCCTGTAGCCGGGTCGGGAGAAAAAGGGAAGGGCGGCCTTTGGGAGCCAGAATTCTCCGTTACCAACGACGGAGCGCTTGTCATGTTCTGGTCAGATGAAACCTATAGCTGCTGTAGCCAAAAGCTATCAAAAATTCGAACCGTAGATGGTAAGACCTGGAAGGACAGCTCCGACGTCGTGGCGAGTACAAACGAAGCGGATCGGCCCGGGATGATCATCGTCCGTCGTCTGCCCACTGGCGGATATTTCATGTCTTACGAAATATGTGGCGATCCTGAGATGGGACCGAAATGTGCCGCATACTATCGCACCTCCAGGGATGGCTGGAACTATGGACGAGCCAATGAGCTCGGCAAGCGGATCGAGACAGCAGACGGCCAGTTCTTTGAGCATGCGCCGGCAAATATCTGGAGCCCTTCGCCGCTCTCGCCAAACGGAGTCATCGTCGTTGTGGGGCAGGTGCTGCATAATGCAGACAAGTCGATAGCATCTGAAAATGGTCGCGTGTTGTTCGTGAATCCGCTGCTGGACGGCTCCGGACCCTGGATAAAAATTATCGCGCCGGTTGAAGTGCCAAACTCCTACGATAACTTTTGCCCGAACTATTCATCCGCTCTATTGCCGACCCAGAACGGAACCTCGCTCTTGGAGTTAGCTTCCGACTATGACTCCGTCAAGCATTGTGGGATGTACTTCGCTTCCAAGCCATGGGGTTCGTTAATGATCAGTCCCGCGAATTCTGCAAGGTAGGAATTTACAGGTGTTATTTCCTTTAGCAGCAACTTTAAGCTGCGATGCATCTTGGCAAGCTGTTTCCTCGTTCGTGCAAAGTCTGCCATGAATCCACTGCGCTCATTGAGCCCGGATCAGTACTGATTGTATGGTCCGCCGCAGGACTGCAAGGAAAAGCTGCGGGCGAAAAGACAAGTCTGCGGCAATGTATTCGGCCTTTGAGTGGAGAACGTCTCTCCTGGGCCACGATGAGTTCCGCTGCGTGCCTGTCCTTATAAGTCGGTCGGTCGTTGAAGACCAATATCGGTATCAGGTTGAAGGCGCGCCGTTGTGACTGTTCTTTCGTCGTTGCTGTTCCTGTGCAGACTTCGGTGGGTAAATTCAACTCCGAGAATGTGGTGGCTATCCTAGCGCTTCTGCTTCACGCTGCTGAGACAATCGGTGAGGGTCTGTAGTCTTGTCCGCTCGACAGCACGGCCCATGCGATGCGTGCCAGCTTGTTCGCCATGGCGACCACGACCACGTTCTTGGGTGCTCTGGCATCGAGCCGATCCAACCACGCTCCGATGGCTGCTCGATCTCGCTTGATGCGCAACACGGCAGCTCGTGCGCCATGGATCAGCACCTTGCGCAGATAGATGTTCCCGCGCTTGCTGATACCGAGCAACTTCGCCTTGCCTCCTGTGGAGTACTGGCGTGGCACGACCCCCAGCCATGCTGCGAAGTCTCGTCCCTTCCGGAATGCCGCGCCGTTGCCGATCGCGGCAACGATGGCGGTCGCGACGATGGGTCCGATGCCCGGAATCTGACGGATACGAGTGCAGCCTGCATCTGCATCGGAGATGCGTTCCAACTGTTCGGTAAGCTCCTTGATCTGCTGTTCGACTGTCTTCCACTCACCCCACAGGATGTCGATGAGGTTGCGCATCTGCGGTGTCAGGTTGGCATCGGCGTTCTCGAGAACGTCGGCCATAGCTGCCTTCAGCTTCGCTGGAGTCTGCGCAAAGACCAGACCGCGTTCGAGTAGGAAGGCCCTCAACTGGTTGATGACTGCCGTACGCCGCGAGATGAGACGGTCACGCACGCGGTGGATCGCTTGAAGGTCCAACTGGTCGTCCGTCTTAATCGGAACAAAGCGCATGTTCTTGCGTTCGACAGCTTCGGCAATGGCCTCCGCATCGACAAAGTCGTTCTTGTTGGACTTCACGAATGGCTTCACAAACTGTGCAGGTATCAGCCTTACATCGTGACCCTGCTTCTGCAACGCGCGACCGAGAAAATGTGCACCAGCACACGCTTCAAGGCCGATCAAGGATGTCTGCAGGTTCGCGGTGAACGCTAGCAACTGGCGCTGCGTGAACTTCTTCTTCACTACCACCTTGCCGGCTGCGCCGAGCGCCACAAGGTGAAACGTCGTCTTACCCAGGTCGATGCCAACCGAATGTATCTGCATAGCGATGATCCTCCTCGTCACAAGCTGCTTGTACGATCCTCCTGCTCATGCAGGAGGATCAAGCGGCGGACCATCTCATTAGTCGGCTTTTGGGCAGCAACCCGCCCCGACTTCCTCGAACGGCATTTATGACACTAATCCAAACGTTTGGTCAGTCTCTACGAAGAACCTGGGTCCGCGTCACCATAGCGCAGCGGGCGACGAAGTTTAATCATGAGCGATGGGTGACTATTGCCTGACACTCTGTGATGAACCGCGAGTCCGTTTCTGATTGCCGGTATCTGACAGCCCGGAATACGGCATCGATAGCCGTCGCTCGCCAATACCTTCTCTCGATTGCCGGCGTAGTGTGCCTTGTGTTGTCGCCTCAGGGTGTAGCACTTCGAGCAAAGACCCACGCTGTCACCTTCTAACGGCCGCACGGACAACAAAGCGCGCGTGGCAGAAAGTGTTTGCTCACTTCCCTTCCTTCGAGCTGCTTTTCGTTGGCGGACGCGATGCCGCCGCCGCTCACGCGGTGTTCGACAGCCTCGACAGACAGACTGCTAAGGCCCAAAGCGGCTGACTATTCCGGGACAGGTAGGAGTTACAAACCAACAGGGAATGCCCAGTCAGGTTGATTTGTTCCGTCCTAGTGTCATCAGACGAACTTCGCAATGCCAAACCCTTGCACTTCTACATGAGTAACTGTATGGTCCTTTTGTCGAAGTAATAGGGGAATAAAATGGATGAGGCTCGATTGGAGCTGCCGCAGGGGACGCTTGACCTTCTAATTCTGAAGGCGGTGGCGCTGGAACCAATGCATGGGTGGGCGATTTCAGAGCGGCTGCAGCAAATATCGCGGGATGCAGTACAGGTGCAGCAGGGTTCGTTGTATCCGGCGCTGCATCGGCTGGAGAGACGCGGGTGGGTCAAAGCAAAATGGGCGATGAGTGAAAATAACCGCCGCGCTAAATACTACGAATTGACCGCTTCCGGGCGTAAGCAACTGGCGGCCGAGACGGCCACTTGGCGAAGGCTTACGGATGCGGTCGATCATATCCTGCGCATGGCTTGAGGAGATTTTGTGCTGAGTGATCTGCTTTATCGCATTCACGCCTTGTTGCACCGAGATCGCATGGAGACTGACCTACAGGAAGAGCTCCAAGACCATGTGGAACGCGAAGCACAGAAGCACGGAGCTGCTGGGATGGCTGCTGATGAAGCGATGCGGCGGGCAAAGATGACACTTGGTGGGATAGATCAGGTGCGACAGCAGACACGGGAAGCACGCGGGTTGCAGTGGATGGAAGATGTGCTGCAGGACCTGCGCTATGGGTTGCGCGTCCTCGCAAAGAATCCTGCATTCGCAATTGTTACAGCCCTTACACTAGCGCTGGGCGTGGGGGCGTGCACGGCGATCTTCAGCGTGGTGAATGCGGTGCTGATCCGTTCCTTGCCCTATGGCAATGCGGAACGACTGGTGAATGTGTTTACGCCGAATCCGCATATGGGCGATGTGCCGGCTGAGGCGTGGGGGCCGAGCTATGCGGACTTCTTCGATTTGCAACGGCAAATGCATTCGTTTGCGACCATGGCGGCGTTTGAGCCAGCTTCTTATAGTTCGGTGACAGAGCGGAAAGCGGTGCGGTTGGGTGCGGCGCGCGTGGATGGATGGTTCTTTTCAACACTGCAGTCTTCGCCGGAACTGGGCCGGGTGATTGATGTTGCGGATGATGCGCCTGGGCGCCATGTGATGGTGATCAGTCATGGGTTATGGCAATCGATGTTTGGCGGACGCCGAGATGTCCTGGGGAAATCGCTGCGGCTGAATGGAGTCTCGTATGAGGTGATCGGAGTAATGCCGACGGCGTTTGCTTATCCGCATGAGACGGATTTTCCGCCGGGGGTGTTGGGGAAGATTGGCCAGACGGATTTGTGGATACCGCTGGCGTTGTCGCCGCAGCAGAAGGCGGATCGCGACAATTTTACGGCGAATGTGATTGCGCGGCTAAGGCCGGGTGTGACAGTTCGCGAGGCGCAGTCGGAGATGAGTGCGCTAATGTTGTCGCTCGACTTGCTGCATGTGGGGAGTATGCGCGGGTTCGGCGCATATGTAAAAGTCTTCCGAGACAGTGCGGTTGGGCCGGTGCGGAGATTGATGTGGCTGCTGCTGGGTTCGGTGTCGCTGGTGTTGTTGATTGCGTGCGGGAATGCGGCGAACCTGTTGCTAGCGAGGGCGGCGGCGAGGACGCATGAGTTAGGTGTGCGGGCGACACTGGGTGCGGCGCGGGGACGCATTGTCCGGCAGATGCTGACTGAGTCTTTGTTGCTGGGGTTAGGTGGAGGATGTATTGGTATAGCGCTGGCGTATGTGTGCCTACGTGGTCTGCTGCTATTGTCGCCAGGAAATATTCCTCGATTGGAAGAAGCAACGATCGATGGACGCGTGTTGTGCTTTGCATTTGCGACCGCGGTAGTAACGAGTGTAGCGGCTGGGATTCTTCCGGCACTCCTAGCGAGTCGTGTGAATCTGCTGGTGTATTTGAAGGGTGCGGGGAGCCGCGGGGCGGTGGGTAATCATTTGCGCAGCGGGTTGATCGTCGGCCAAGTGGCTCTAGTGGTGATCCTGCTGGGAGGCGCCGGCTTATTGCTGCGCAGCTACGTGAAGGTGGAGGGCGTACAAACGGGCTTCTCTGCCGCGACGGTTTCGATGGATGTGCAAGTGGATGCAAAGTACCGAACGCGTGAACAGATCACGGCGTTTTATCGCGAATTGCTTGAAAAGGTGCAACAGATTCCCGGTGGTTCTGCAGCGGGCTTGACTAACGCGCTGCCGCTGAGTCACAGCGAAAACGTGAGTGGATTCTTTGTGGAAGGGTACGCGAACCAGAAAGAGCAGCTCGTTTCTGATCGGTATGTGACGCCGCGGTATTTTGAGGCGATGGATATTCCGGTGGTGGCAGGCCGCGCGTTTGATGACGGCGATGCTGAGAAACGACCATTGGTCGTGATGATCAACGAAGCATTTGCAAAGAGATATTTTGGTGGGCGAAATCCTGTTGGTCTACGAATGAAGACTTCGGGGCCGGATAATCCCTGGAGAACGGTAGTGGGCATTGTGCACAGCGTGCAGGAGAAGAGCTTGGAAGCAGCTCCGACGCCGGAGGTTTATGAGCCGTTGCTGCAAACGGCAAACGATACAGATGGAGAAGTTTCGCTAGTGGTGCGATCCGTCCTTTCGAGCGACCAGGTGATTGCTTTTGCACGTGCCGCATTGAGGGCGGTTGATCCAGATCTGGCATTTGGCAATGTGCAGACGATGGGAGCGCTGGTGACGCAGGCCACGGCGGAGAGGCGCTTCCAGACCACGCTGCTCACTGTGTTTGCAGCTATGGCCATGTTGCTGGGGATAGTAGGTATTTATGGCCTGCTTGCTTATTCAGTAAGACAGCGAACGGCGGAAATCGGACTAAGGATGGCGCTCGGAGCGTCGCGGATGGATGTGGTGGCCGCGGTGCTGATCGAAGGATTAAGGATGGCGGTGCAAGGATTGTGCATCGGGATCGCAGTGTGTCTGGCGATGGGAAGGGTGCTCGCTGCATCGTTATATGGCGTCAGTGCGCATGATCCTGTGACCCTGACTACGGTGCCAGCGCTGTTACTGGTGTTTACAGTTGTGGCTTGTGTGGTTCCAGCGTATCGGGCAGCGCGGGTGGATCCAGGGAGTGCCTTACGTTATGAGTGAGCAAGGCAGGAACTGCATAAGTCGCTAATGATGAGCTTGTACTCTCCGAACCTTAAGCCCCGCCAACCGGTGTTGTCGTGGGTGATGAGATATGAGCGATCTGATTTCTATTCCAGAAATGACAGAAGGAACAATTCCCTATCGCTTGGTGTCTACAAGCGATAAGCGATCCTGCTTAAAAGGCTACACGGAGTACAGACATGAAGCGTTTTTGCTCCCTCGTAGTAGTACCACTGTTCCTACCACTGAGCGGTCCGTTGCTTGCCCAATCTATGGGTTTCCGCGCCATCGTCCCAGTGGTTCTAAACGAGCCTTACATAGCTGAACGAGTTCGTGACTTCAAGTCACCGAATCCAGATGACTCCATCAGTTCTGAAAAGACTCAACTAACGATAATGCGCGATAGCGCTGGTCGATTGCGCGAGGAGACTCAAGGTTCTCAACCCGATCCTAAAAAGAGTTACCATCTGCCCTGGGTGCAAGTGCTTGATCCCGTATCAATGCAGCAGATAGACATAGATGTTTTACACAAGACCTATCTATTAACACCGATTCCGCAAGAGGTAAAAAGTTATCGATCGCGGGTCAGCTTCTGTTCAGGGCCTCTCTCCTTTTCGAGTAGTAATGGGAGTGTCACCCACCTTCGTTATGAAGAGCTGGGGCGGACTATGATGCAGGGTGTACCTGCGGATGGGTGTCGTATTACGGTTAGCAACGTTAAGGGCGGTTTTTCTTACGTGACAGAGGTCTGGAAATCTTCGGATCTGCAGATCAATATCTCTTCCGTTACACGCTACGACAATGGACGGGAAGAATCTGATCGCGTTGTAAGGCTTCAGCGCATAGAACCCAATGCGGCTCTGTTTCGTTTGCCGAACGGCTATACCGATATGACCAAGCCACTGAATTAGACAAGTTCACTTAACTTTGAACTGCATGCGGAAAAGCCCACCCAGTCTAGCTCCAAACATTCTCATTCTGCGAAAGCTACTGCCTGCGAAGTCGCTATTTTGAAACTTTCCGCCTCTGAAATCACCTGCGGAACACGTCTGTTTCCACGCATGATAATGTCCTTTATCATGCGTGAGCGGAAAGGGACTAGGGCTAGCAGAGAAGTGTCTGCTTACCTGTCGAGCATGCGCTCGGTTGCCTCCAAATCGTCATGACTGAATCCGAACCGCATAAGTTCTGGAGGAGTGAACACGAGTGCGGTTCCGGAGCCAGTCTCGAGTGGCAGGGCATAACCCGTCTTCACCTTTTCAAATTGCTGCTCGATGATCGACAGTTCACCGTTGAAGGCATGTTCCAGAATCTTGCGGATTTGGTCCAGGCTAAGTTGTGTTTCTGCGGTCGCTTTAGAAGCGAGGTTAGTAGCTATAGCACGTACTTTTTGAGTTTGCCCTATGTTAACTCCCACACCGTTGCTTTCGAAATAATTACCTGTGACAGAAGCTCCTTGATCCCAATCGAGCTTTACATCGCCGCCGCCTGCGTTCCCCTCGAAGACGTTGTTGGTGATCGTAGTTCCGAGATTTGCAGTGCAGCCACAGCCGCTGTTCTCAGAATCCACCCCTAAACCCGAATTGTTCGAGATGTCGCTGTCGGAGATGTGTACAGCATTAGAAGCATAGCCAGCGGAGGAGCCAGTAAGGTAAACTCCCGTGCGGTTCTTGTATAGGGAGACATTATTGATCTCGACAGAGTTGCCACCAGTGTTATATATGGCGTAGCCATAATTGCTATTTGTGAAACCAGTGATCCTTATGTTGCGGACGTAGGTGTGATTAGATGGATATATATGTATACCGCTTTGCGCACTACTTGTCCCACTTAGAATACAACCTCCATCTCCATCTATTCCGGCGTTTTGGTTGGCTCCCAAGTTGCCATTCGCTAGGGTAATTGCATCGCCAGAGCCTGTGTAGCTAAGAACCGCTCCAGTGTCGCACTCAAGCTTATATCCATCTCCGGGATGAACAATTGTAGTGCTGAAGCTATAAGATCCGGCCGGCACCCTAACAGTTGCGCCTGATTTCCAGGCGGTATTTATCTTGGCTCCAATATCGCTGCCGGCGTACTGGGTTGGATTAAGTACACCATTCAACGATCCTGCGGTAACAACTGTCTGTCCGTGTGACATGACGAGGGTTATGGATGATAGTGCCAAAGCAGCGAGCACTCTAATTGTTCTAGGTAGGCAAAACGTAACCATAGGCATGGCGTGAATCTCCGGTGGGTTAATCTGCAACGGTGATTTAACTGTGTGTGAAATCGGGCTAATGTAAATGCCGACTGACATGTCAAAAGGATAAAAGCCTGATGTGCGCAAGAAAGCAAAATAGCATGCATTCCGTGCGGATGTGAGTAGAAATGCAAAAGGTTCAATGTAAGAGACAAAGAGGTATTATTAGGTACCCAGAGCAAGGTAGCACGTCATATGCAGATGCGGTATGTAAAATCGTAATAATAAAAGTAATATTTAGCGATGATCAAGTAGTAAATAGCATAGTAAGTAGTGTGGGTGACCTACGCGGATAGCTAGCCGTGCAGCACTGCTTCGCTGGGGTTGAGCGAAGATCATGGGTGCCGAGTTGCTATGCGAGGTATGCGCAGTGAAACTGTAGGGTTAACACCTGAAGCGCCTTGTCATCCGAAATTCCTACGCTTACACCTGTGGCACTCTCGTTCGACATAAAGGAAAAAGCCAAACTCCTTGGAGTTGCAGCGGGGTTCCTCCTTTCGTTCGGTATGAGAGCTGACAAATGGTAACTGGTGCCACAAGCCACGCGATCGCGTACCGACGCGCGCAGTGTCTGACCGGCACGGCTTCCTCGAAGTGAGCGATGGAACCATTTTTGGGATCCAGCCAGAGTCGTGGCATTTCATACCCGCAGAGGTGTCGACGGGAATCGGACACGGTCTCAACTGGCGAGACCGCAGTTTACCTGCAGAGCTAAAACGGCTGCCTCTTTGAGCGGCCAGTATGACTTGCAGACTGTGTGGGTCGCTTGAATCCTCTGCCGTATGTCATGACAGGCCAAGGAATAGCAAGGTGCAAATGCGGTTGTGAGGCCTAATGGCTAGGTCTATCCTTGAAGTGGTGCAACAGTACTTTTACAGCTGCAAGCATCTCTACAGGTGATTGACTCTCTGGCGTTAAGACGGCATCGGCGCCCGCTGTTCCGAGCTCAGCGTATCCAGAAAGAAAGACGATAGGCATGGTCAGTTCCATCGACTTTGCCTCGCGAATAACGTTGGGAACGCAGGTCAGTATTAGATCAACGTGATTGTGCTTAAGCAAATTAGCTGTCTGTTCATCGGTTTTTGCCGTCAGCACAACGTAGCCACGAGTTTCCAGCATGAATTTCTTCACAGAAAGCCTCTGGTCATCAGGATCAATACATAGAACTGTCTTTTTCCTGCGCTCAGATTTAAAGGATGCCACAGTAGGGACAGCCGGCGCATACTCGTAGGTCGTGAAGCGGCTGATGCCGAGCTCGCGCGCGATGGCGTTCGCTTTTCCCCTAGCGCAACACGACGCCGTAATTCATCTGCTTTAGCCAGGGTTGGAGAACGCTTGCGACCTTTGTATGCCCCAGCCTTTTTGGCAATCGCGATTCCCTCTCGCTGCCGCTCCTTGATGAGCTCCCGCTCAAATTGAGCGAACGCACCCATGACGCTCAACAGCAGGTTCGCCATGGGCGAGTCTTCGCCGGTGAAGGTCAGGCTTTCCTTAATGAACTGCACGTGGACGCCCCGCTGTGTCAGTCCCAAAACAATGCGGCGCAGGTCGTCTAGGTTTCTGGCCATGCGATCCATACTGTGACAAAAGACAGTATCGCCTTCACGCACGAAAGCAAGCATGGCCTCGAGCTGGGGTCGCTTGACATCCTTGCCGGAAGCTTTGTCGGTGAATGTACGCTCGACATCCACCCCCTCAAGCTGTCGAGCCGCATTCTGATCAACCGTGCTCATTCTCACATAGCCGATCCGGTGACCGGTGAGGGCAGACTTCTGCTGCTTTGTTGATTTGAGATCTCGAACCCTACGAGAGATTTTCTTCGTCTGCGTTGATTTAGGTTCTTTAACATTCGCCAAGAGTGACAGAATAGAACCTTACGCGATCCTAGTTCAACGCATTTGGACCAGGAACTGACAGTAGGGATGATATATACCTCTTAACCACGTATTCCTCCAGGTATCTCAAGAATACGAAGACATAAAAGGCTATCACCGATTCAACGAAACTCATTATTATCGACGAAGCAAATCGCCTCGGGACGAACAGCCTATAGCAGTTGCGCTCGATCGTCGATGAGAGTGAGATTGGCATCATTGTGATCAGCATGCCGGAAATCGAAAAAGCGCATGGGGCGATTTGCTCCGTTGTAATCGGCATCGGCTTTGTGCCTGATTTTCAGGATTCCTCGTCGCAGATGAGGTCCCAGACCGGTCAGAGAGGGTGGCTGCTGTTAGGGGAAAACTTTCCTAAATCCATTCTCAGTCCAGATTGCTCGCAAAGATAAAGCGTGTCTTGCGAACCATCAGATCTGAACGCTTTTTTCGACATTGAAGCCTTTCCAACGAGAATTGCGCCGTCTATCTTCTATAAACAATTCTCAAGACCAGCAGTTTAAAAGGCGTCTTAGTTACGCTAGGAAATGGTGAATGGCTGTGATGTGGTGCGGTAAGCGTTCAACAACGGACGATCCTCTCTGTCGGGGTAAACTTCATAGGGCGGCTGGGCTTACCTTAGTAGAACTGATTGTTGCGGTCGCCATTCTTGCAATTCTTGCATCAGCTTCCGTTCCCATCGTGCACTTTCAGGTCAAGCGCTATAAGGAACGAGAGCTGCGTAGAGACCTCTGGATGATGCGCGATGCAATCGATCACTACAAAGACGCCGCCGATAAAGGATCGTTCGTGACCAAGGTCGACAGCATGAACTACCCGCCCGATCTTGAGACTTTGGTCAACGGTGTCGATATGCAGGGTAAAAAGTACAAGTTTCTGAGAAGAATTCCCGTTGATCCCATGACTGGTCGCGCCGAGTGGGGTTTACGCTCCAATCAGGATGAAGTCACCTCTGATTCGTGGGGCGGACAGAATGTCTTTGAAGTGCATTCGAAATCACTGGGCATCGCCCTCGACGGAACGAAATATTCGGATTGGTAGAGTTGTTCAAGGACAGATCATCCCCGATGTAGACATAAAGGTTCATCAACTGAGGATTGCCCATGGAGGCATAGGGCACGTCAGTCGGTGAAGAGGACCAGTCAGGAGACATCCATTGTCCGTAACGCGAGCCAAAGTAGCGAGCTCCGAAATCGCCCAGGTTAGATTCGGTGTCGCGCGGCTTGCCAGTCAGGAAATCCGGGGTAGGAGAACAACTGGTGGTTCCGGATGGAGTGCTGCTTACTGCTGCATCTCCATACGGTTGCGAAGTTGTCGTGAGACAAAGCTCACCGAGTGGATTGGTTCGCGCCCGCTCCGTTCCGATCCAGTCGACATGGTTGAACGTGACGCCGATGCTTTGGTCCATGTGGCTCTCTTCAGCTTTTGAAATAATGGGCGCAATTGAAGAAAGTAGGTCTCCGTACCTCTAGCCTTGCGCAGTGACAACAAGAGTTAAAAGCAATTGCTCATGGTTGCCATCTACCCCTGTTAGGCACCAGATGTTCACTCGATCTGCTAGTGGTACTAAGGAGCCATATTCAATGACCGATAGAAGTTCAGGGCGTCTCAGATTCCAAGTGATCAAATCTTCCGACGGTACAGACGAGGCCCATTCAGTAAGCGCCTCGAGCGGCGTTAAGCTATTAATCTGCGATATGTAAGTGCCGCCCCGATATTCGAGAAAGATGCTGTAAAGTTGTTTTCCTATCATGACTGCGGACCTTTGCCCTTTTGGGAGTGATTTTCAGACGGCCTCATGCGGTCGGTCTGCTGTTTAAGCTGGTTATCTAGCTTCTTTAAGTCGGCCTTATCCTTAGGCGTTTTATTCGCCTTTGAGGCAAGTTTGTCCCTTTGATCCTTAAGGTCTGCGATCTTATCTTTGGCGCTCTGGACTCGATCAGGGTTAACTTTTTGACCGTTTCGGCCGCCGCCCTGTGCTGGCCCCCCGTCACCAGCATCCTCACTCAGATAGACGTCAGCCAAGTAGAGCGCGGTAACGGCAAGGGCCGGGATGCCGATCTCGGGCGCTCCAAGACTGAGTAAACCTTCTTCTTCGAGAAGCGCGGCACCGCCATCTTTTAATGCAAAAGCACCCGCACCACCGATTGCAATCGGGGACTGCTTACCAAACCAACCTCCCATTTCCTTCCATAGAGATGGGAAGGCAGTCACGCGGTAGCAATCGCATTTTTTGTCGTAGCCAGATGCCGGGTTTGACATCGCTTTATCCATCTCATGCTTCTCGAAACCGTAGAGACCGTCCCAGGAGCCATCGCCCGAAAGAAATGAGATGTGACCGTCGGCATCCTGACCATCGATGGGGTCATCGCCAACATAGGCGTAAAGGTTCATCGACTGAGGATTGCCCATGGAGGCATAGGGCACGTCAGTCGGTGACGAGGACCAGTCAGGAGACATCCACTGTCCGTAACGCGAGCCGAAGTAGCGAGCTCCGAAATCGTCCAGGTTAGATTCGGTGTCCCGCGGCTTGCCAGTCAGGAAATTCGGGGTAGGAGAACAACTGGTGGTTCCGGATGGAGTGCTGCTTACTGCTGCATCTCCATACGGTTGCGAAGTTGTCGTGAGACAAAGCTCACCGAGTGGATTGGTTCGCGCCCGCTCCGTTCCGATCCAGTCGACATGGTTGAACGTGACGCCAGTTGGGCTGACTGTCGCCAGATGCCTGCGAGCGGCATACACTTCAGTCCGTTTCCAGGTTGAGCCGTTTAACTCATCGATGACATCGCCGTCCAGTCCCACGACGTACCGAGTGCCGTCTGATTTGCCTACGCGGCGACCTTCTGCGTCGTAGATGTAGCTTGTACCTCCATCGACCTGAGCGATCCGACCCTCAGCATCATAGGAATACGTGTGGTAGCTGTCACTGAGCACATCGCCGGCAGAGTCGTAGCTCAGTCCAGAAGTTGCCTGGTTGGTGGCGGTGTTGTAGCTGATTTGTTGGGTTGTGCCGCTACCAGCCGTGACACGCTGATGCCACCGATTGCCATAGCGATCATAGTCCCAGGCTAATGCCTCTAGGACTGTGCCGCTAGAGTTTGTCTGGCTTGCCGTTTGTAGACGATTGAAGTCGTCGTAGGCATAGCTCCAACTGTTATTGACTGAATCGGTGGAGGATTGAATCTGCCCATTGGGTGCGTGCCCCAGCGAATAGTTGTAAATTGCCGTCTCGGTGCCGCTCTGATCTGCTCCACCGCTCAGAGCATTCGCAGATCGAACTGGCGTAAAGGAGCCAGTCGAAAACTGTGAAGCGTGAGTCGCAGTAAAGGACATTGGATAGTTGCCGACTGAACCTCCCATCCGCGCCGTCACGCTCATGGTCTGTCCATCGATATAAGCAAGGTTGGCGGTGAAATTTGTGTTCGCGTTAGCCGCGGTAATGAGGGCCTGACTGACGGACTGCCAGCTACTGCCTTGCCCGAAGGAGACACTCTGTGATTCCCCGCCGACCGTGAGGGTCAGAGATCCAGTGTCATAGATCGTTGTAGTCGGAGCATTTGCGCCGCCTGAAAAGCCACTGCCGGTGATGGAGAACGAGGCAGCAAAAGCGCCATTTGAGCCATCCACTGCTGAAACACTCAGACTGTAGTTGCTAACGGAACCAGTCACTTTGGAGGTGAGGGTTATCGTGCCAGCGGAGGCAGCAGCAGAAGCGGGTGCGTTGCTATCCCCATTGATGGCGCTTGCCAGAGCTGTGGCGAGAGTGGCTGTAGTGGATCCCTGACCCCAACTTGTAGAGTCTGCGCGCCCATTTACTGTGATCGTGAGCGTACCTCCGTCGTACAAATTGCAAGGAGGAGGTCCGAGATCAGGAGAGGCTCCAGAGGACACATTCGAACAGGACTTCGAGTGTTCAACGCCGGAGATTGAAATGGTCGCATGCCCGGCAGTGGCGCTTCCCGTCACGACCACAGTCGACTGCTCGGTTCCATCGACCCTAATCGCCGCCTGTCCGTGTGGGAGCAGGCTCGGGTTATAGCCATTGACTTGCAGGCTCTGGAGCCATCGTGGTGTGTAGGTGTAGGACTCGTTGCTTAAATTGCCGAAGTGAGCAACGCTCCATTCCCCGTTTGGAGCGTAGGTCGCAGAAGTTAATAGTGTCGAAGGATGATTTGTGTCGGTTGTCCAAGCCGGCGTGACGGAAGTAAGGTGGTCTGCAGGATCGTATGCATAGGCGAAGCCATTTTGGGCAGTCGTCTTTGAAGTGATGTTTTCTGTGCCATCAAAGTCGTACTCGACGTCCTGGTATGCGCTTGTGCACGTGCTCAAAACGCACTGATAGTGGCTTTCAACGCTGCCCGCATTGTCATAGGAATAAATGGTTTTCGTTTGCGTCGCGCCGCTGAGCAAAGTGTAGGCGGACGTGAGATGGCCGATAGGGTTCTCGAGAGTTTTTCCATCGACTGTTGCCTGGTCATATGTAAAAGTAGCGGAAGGCGTTGCCGCCGCCACGCCAGATGAACTGGAATAGGTCTTCGCCGTCATACGATGCAATGCATCATGTACGTAAAAAGTGGTCAAAGAGGCTGGGGCAGACGGAGAACTCCCAGGGGCGTTCGAGCTCTTCGAACTCACATTGCCGTCGGTATCGTAGACATAGTGAAGGTGTCCTGTTTCTGGATTCGTCGAGTCGGTCAACTGACCGAGCGAATCGTAGGAGAAGCTTCGTGTTTGTGAGCCTTGCGTCACGGCAGTCATGCCGAAGATCGTCTGTGTGTACGAGGTTAGAAAACCAGTGCCCGCAATTTCCAGGCCACAACTCGCGGGGGTATCCGTACCAACAGGCGGAGTTGCGCTAGTGATCTCACAAACTTTTACTAATCTTCCAAGACCATCCACCCGCGTCAGTTTTTTGGGCGTTATCGTGCCATTACTTTCACTGGTCGTTTGCGTCGTTGTTCCGGTATAGATCGATGAAGAGAGTGAATTGTCTGGATTCTGAACTTGACTGATACGGCCAAGCTCATCGTAGGAGTAAGTCGTCAAACCGTAGGCCGTGGTATCCGTCTTGCTTCGGTAGGGTGTCGACACTGTCGACCGCCTGCCCAATAGATCATAGGTCGTATCAACAAAGGTTGTTCCCGCTGGGTCGCCATGCTGCGTCTGGCTAACTCTTCCCAGGCCGTCATAGATTGTTGTTTCAGTCTCCGAAGCGATCGAAGAATTGAGCACTTCAGTCCGTGCTACCGTATTTGGGTTCGGATAGGTATAGCCGATACTGCTTGCGAGATTATGGCTGCCAGCTTTGCGGCTACTTGACTGAAGCTGATGCATTGCGTCATACCCAAGTGTCGTGACCACTCCGTTCTGATCCGTTGAACTCGTCATAAGGCCAGTCGGCTCGTCATAGCCGTAGGAAGTGGAGTGGCCTAGGGCGTCGGTAGTTGATGTCAAGAATGCTCCATCGTACGTCCCACTGTGTTGATAGGAGGTAGAGGCGGCAGGAGTAATTGCAGAATTCGTAGGCTCGGTGATCGATGCGACGAGCCCTGTGTCTGTATAGCTTTTCGATGTCTTCAGATATGAGCTAGCTGTATCCCAATACCTATTGACGCTGGTCAGGTTTCCTCTTGTGGATCCAGCCAGGGGTGCCGAATTCCAGCCTTGTCCAGCAGCGCTCGAGGCATTTCCACTGATCAATGCATTCTCATCGTAACCATAGGTTGTGATCTGCTGCCTGCCGGTGGGACCGTCTGTAACAGTGACACTGAGTTTACGATCAAGCAGATTGTTGGAGAGAAACGCGGCATTATGAAATACCTGGTAGTCGGTGGTTATGGTCCGCAGTGTGGGGCCAGCGGCAGATATACCGTAGTCGGTGTCTACTTGTCCGGTCACCTTCCCATACGGAATTGTTGCTGTTGTTGATCCATCGAGACTTGTAGCTGTAAATCCCGAGTCATAAGTCAGCGTTGTCGACTTGGTCGCTCCATTTGGCCAGATTGTGGTCTTCACATGCGGAAAAACAGCCATCGCAGTAGTCGATTCATGAACATAATCAGTATTGATCCTGTTCATGTCTACCTGCGAGAGATACGAGGTCGTCTCTGTCTTCAACTTGTTGTTCTGATTGTCGTAATAGTCTGTCTGTGTCTCAAAGATTGAACAGGTTCCGCTTAGAGGTGTAAGCGTATGGACGATCGTACCGCCGATCGGATCTGTTGTCGTAAGCGAGCTAGGATAGGCAGGCGGGTTCGTCGCTGAGGTGAAGCCCTGAGCATAATGCCAGATCTGTGCCCCGCTTCCATCGTTCGCATTGAGTATGCGTTCACTCAGTGCGCTGTTCTTCTGGTTTTGCGTGAAGGAATTTGGACAAAGCTGATAATTCTCACCCCAGGTGTATCCAATGGTTCCGCCGGTAGGAAGAGTGACTTGCGTCAGTTCACCATAGTTATACTGACTTCCACTGAGTGGCGTGTACTGAAAGGTCCACGTGCTGTCGTCTGGAAGCAAAATACTTTGCAGCATTACGTAAGAGTTGGTGTCTTCAAATTCAGTCTGGTTTGCACCTGGCTGCGAAGCTGCAGCTCCAGCAAAAAAATAGGTATCGAGGGCAATCCGTGCAAAGCAGAATTTGATGGGTGTTGTTCCGCCAGGCGGCATCCAGGTTGTTGCCGATGTGATTGTTTGAGCCCCGGAGCAGCCGCTGTAATCTGAAGTAGATGCAGAGATGTAAGGGATGGATGACAAAGCTGGGATTGTTCTCCCAAGCGAATCTGTCCATCCTGTTAGTTCATAATATGTGACACCGCTTGAGACATAGCTGCTGTAGTTAAGATTGATCTGATTCCCGTTTGAATCTTCTACGTAAAGCAGCCGCCCTATGATTGGATAGGTAAGTGTGCCCTGATTAGGATCGGGAGTCCCAGCAAATACGTAACGGACCCCATCTTCACTAATGAGAATGTAGCTTATTTCATTAAAGAACCAGCCTGACCCGTCCTCCGCCCTAAACGTGTGATTCCCAGTGCTAGCGAGTTTGTGTGTCCCCCCGTCGGGTGTCTTGACCTGCCAGTAATAACCATTATTGGCGTAGGTTGGGGGATTCGTTCCCGCGTCTTCGTATGTTGCAGCGATGGCAGTGACGGTAACATCTGTGCTTGCGGAAATATACGTCCCATCACCGTTAGCAGGATTTGCATCCAACGAGTAGCTATAGGAACACGGCTTTTGTGGGACTCCACAGTTCGTATACTTGGTAAAGCCTCCGCTCGCGTAGCGGATAGTGAAGTCAAGAGACAGGTTGCCGCGCTGCTTGACTGACCACAGCGGAATGCCTACCCGCAGACTCCCGTTTGTAGTGCTGACAGAATCGATCGCTGAACCCTCTAGCGGGGCAAATGGGCGAGCATCCGGAGCCATAGGATCGGTCTGGGCTTGGAGCGAGCTACCTTGTCCTACAATAAATCCGCAAAGGAGAGATGAAAGGATAACAACTGACCTATGTAAAAACCCAGACTTCATTCGAGAAGCGAGCCTCCGACCAATATGGTGCGACGATAATGGCAAAAACCTATGCCACAAAGGAGACCACGAATGTCTCAAAAGAGCACAGAAGAAGTAGAGTGACTACCGTTGCAAAACGCAGTTCATGCAGCGAGCATTCCGGATACTAAACTGCGTTGATGGACAGATGGCGACTGGAACGTGTCGTCAAGCATCATCTCTGACAACGGTGGACCATGGAGCGGTGCTATCAAAGCAGGTAGAGAAGCTACATTGATGAAGTCTCA
Source organism: Acidobacteriaceae bacterium (assembly GCA_963692885.1). Classification (GTDB taxonomy): domain Bacteria; phylum Acidobacteriota; class Terriglobia; order Terriglobales; family Acidobacteriaceae. The sequence continues at coordinate 1,190,785 of OY843586.1, read as the reverse complement.
TCTTTCCAAGGCAGAAAAAAACAAAGCACACATCAAATCGAATAGGCAATGCTGAAGAAAGTAGCATGTGCATTACAGAGGGTAAAGACAAAAGTCACACAGGAAGTAGCCAAGCGTAATTATGTAACCATTCGGTAATGATAGCTGCGATAAATAGCGTCGTAGAAACGTTTTGGCCTACATAGAATGAAAAAGAGCCTCGTGTGGGGTTCCGAAGCGCATTTAAGAACCACGAACTGATTAAAGCTCTATGCCTAAACGATCGTTAATGGCTATAGCTAAATCAAGCTCTGTCCCAAGGTAGCGTTCCGTTGTCGCGACAGAGGCATGACCAAGCAGCAACTGAATCTGCTCCAGATTGCCACTGGCTTTGCGGCACAACTTCGCACACGTCCTGCGGAGATCATGGGGCGCCAGATTCCCGAGCGAAGTCTGCGCAGCATAGTCGACAACAAGCCTCCAAATCGCTTTCTCATCCGCGACCCCTTCCCCAATGACCTTGTCGCCCTTATTGACCGAGCGAAAGATCCGGCCTTCTGTAATGGCGGCAGATGCCATCCACTCATCGATACGAACTTTGACGAGCGCCGGGATCGGGATGGTTCGGATGCGGCCGCCCTTGCCTTCTAGGTCGGGGATGACCCAGCGACCTTCGCGCTGCTGCAGCTGATCGACGGTGAGCGCAATCACTTCCCCCCGCCGCAGACCACAGGCAACGAGCAGCGCCAGGATGGCGCGATCGCGTTTGCCTTTCCGGGTAGTCGCGGAGGGCGCCTGCAGCAGTTCATTGACCTGATCTTTGAGAAGCCAGTTCCCTGCCCGGATCCCACGGCGCTCCACACCCTTCGCGCGTTCGATCGCGGCGGCAACGCCCGGATCGAGTCGGCCGTTATCGGAGAGTTCGCGAGCCAGCTTGCGGACGGCCGAAAGGCGGAGATTGATGGTCGAGGCGGAGAGCCCGCGGTCAAACAATGCCGCCCGATATTCCTGGACCAGGGCTTTCGTGAAACCAGGCGTCTCCGCTCTATAAGTAGAGCGGATCCAGGCGAAGAAGTCGGTCAGTGCTTTTCCGTATGCGCGCTTGGAATGTTTCGAGGTCATGCCATCGAGCACAAGCGAGAGCAACGCAGCCTCGGTTAGCGTACTTTCGGCCTGGACTGTGAGACGGAAGAGCGCCAGGTCAGCCAAGGGCCAGCTCGAGCGTGCGAGGTCGTCCGGCTGGCTGATCCGGCTGGAGGTTTGAACCATCGAAACCAAGCGCCAATTGTTCCAGGGCTCCGGGATGAAGTTCGCGCCACAGGGCGACGGCATACGGAATAGTGCGAAACAAGTCTTGGCGCCAGACCAAAGTCTTGTGCAGCCGGGCATGGCAGCCGGGACATAAACTGATCAGCGAGGCGAGTGTGGATGTGCCCGGCCGGCGATGATGGACGGCGATCGATCGTTTGCCCCGAGCGGCTTTCGAGCAAAGCTGGCAGCTGTGATTGTCGCGGGCCAGGACCTGGACCCGAAGACCGGCGAAGTAGCGTTTGTCCCAGTGCCGGCGCGAGTAGCAGCGGGCGCAGTAGCCGGCAATCAATTTGCTCTGCTCGCCGCAGATGCGACACCACAGCGCTCCCTGCGCCCTGCGGGCGGCAGGCTTTTGGTCGGCAGAGGGGAGAAGAAGCATGGTGGGAGACTCGGAATGAGCGCCTTAATTGAAGATACCGCATATCAACCCTGATAACTATGATTATCGGGCGCTATTATTTTCGCGCAGTGTTGCCTAAGCTGCTTATTTTGACTGGTTTGTCATTCTAGTAGTCATCGATCAGGGCCCATAGGGTTAGTAACGAGCGCATCGTTTACTAGGCTACTCACCCTATTGCCTTTGAGCCGCTCTTGGCTGGCGGAAATGCTGGCGTCATAGCCGCTTGAAGGCTCTTGCTGACTAGTGCCGGTCGAACGATGCGATCAATGGTCGACACCGATACGCCGAACATTGCAGCAATCTCTGCCTTGGTCAGCTGATTCGCTGCCCAAAGCGAGCGAATTTCTTTCGCTTGCCCATCGCTCAATGTTGGCTTGCGCCCACCTAAGCGGCCCCGTGCCCGAGCGGCCGCCAGTCCATAACCCGTGCGGTCGCGGAGCAGCTCACGTTCAAACTGGGTGAGCGAAGCGAAGAGAGGAAAGACGAGCCGACCTGCGGCAGTCCGTGTGTCGAAGCGCTCGGTGAGCGAGACAAAACCAGCCTTCTGACTAGCGAGCCTGTTCACTATCTCGATCAGGTCACGCAACGAAGCTCCCAGCCGATCGAGGCGCCAGACCATCAGGGTGTCGCCATCTTTCAGGCGACCAAGACATTGGTCAAGTTCTGGCCGACCGGCGTCCCGGCCTGTTGCAGTCTCTTTGTATATCTTCTTGCAGCCGGCCCGCCGCAATTCCGCGAACTGCAGAGTATTGATCTGCTCATCCGTCGCGACGCGGCCATAGCCAATCAGCATAAAAAAAAGATACCACAAAGGGTGTTCTGATCTATTGATTATGACATGAGTTATGGTATAATTAAGCTAGATTGGGAGTGCCGCACTTCCCGATCACGATCCTTTCGAAGATCAATCGTAGAGCACAAAGGAATAGAGGCTTGCCATGAAAACCCTTCGTTTTCCCCTGACGGAAGAAGCGCACGTCTCATTCAACTCGGAAGAGTTTGAAGCTGGGTATTATGCTCGACTGGCCGGCCAACCCGAATCGCTGAGCGCTACCGCTGGCTGGAGGGCAGGATGGACGGACGCCGATTCCAGCCTGGGCTCTCAGGACGCGACGAAAACCTCTTGGCCTGGCGCCGGCGTCTTCGGCTTACCTCCTGTCCGGCGTTAAGAGCTTCGCTCAGGGCACCACGCGATCGAGGATCGCCCGAGCGAGCGCGATGCTGTCTCCGATCGCACTGTAGAGCTTGGGCGACGAGCGACCGATGTTCTCTTCCAACGCCAATCGAATGGCCGCGATGATGCATGCCCCGATGACGATCGTGCTCGCAAACCGATCCAGCTTCTTCTGTTCTGCTTCCATCGCCTGCTTCTGTTCCCTCGCTACGGCACGCTTCATCAATCCCAAGAACTTACCTAGCTTTTGATCTTGGTGAGTCGGTAAGACGGCTTGCCGGTGAAGACTTCGGACGGCAGGTAGCGTCGCTTCTCGAGGCAAAACGTACAGGACACCACAATGGCAGGCGGCGGAATCCCTGACGTCTTGGTCGGGATGGTCTGTTGGCAGCGTTTGCACCGAACCACAGTCGTACGGCTCAGGTGCACAGTTCCTTCGTGGAAGTGCATAGCTGGAGGCTACGGTGAATCTTTGTGGATTGGCGAATAAAAGGCGAATACCCGAAGTTTCGGGCATTCGGCCTGGCTGATTCGGGTTACTGTTCAGATTCCTCGCGCATCAGATCATGCCGGAGGGACTCCCATGGCATCGTCGGTCTGGAAGGGGTACATCTCGTTTGGTCTGGTGTCTGTACCGGTACGGCTGTTTGCCGCGGCGCGCGAGTCTCATGTCAGTTTTAACCAGCTGCATACCCCATGTGGCTCGCGGATCAAGCAACAGATTGTCTGCCCAACCTGCGATGAGAAGGTCGAGCGTAGCGACCTCTCGAAGGGCTACGAAGTCGACAAAGACGTCTATGTGACGGTGACGCCGGAAGAATTGAAGTCGCTCGACTCTGCCGCCTCCGACACGATGAACATCGAGCAGTTCGTTTCGCTCAAAGACATCGACCCGCTGTACTTCCAGACTTCGTACTACTCCGTCGCGGAAGAGCCTGGTCGAAAAGCCTATACCCTGCTCTTCCAGAGCATGAAGCGATTGGACCTTGCTGCGATTGCGCGGGTCAGTATGCACAGCCGAGAGCAGGTCGTCATTATCCGGCCCTATGACAAGGGGCTTGTCCTCCACACTCTTTACTATGCGTCTGAGGTCCGTGAGATTCCCGAGTATGGCCATGACACGGATGTAAAGATGCTGCCGCAGGAGACGGCATTGGCCGAGCAGTTCATCTCGCAACTGACACTGCCCTTCCAGCCCGAACAGTACACCGACACCTATCGGGACCAGGTCATGCAATTGATCGAGAAGAAGCGGGAAGGCATGGCGGTCGTTGCGCCGACCGCCATGCGCTCGATGGCGCCTGTCGTCGATCTGATGGATGCATTGAAGAAGAGTCTCGCCGCCAAGAGCGCAAAGACAGAAGAGGTCGCTGTCGGCACGAAAAAGAAAGTGCAAAGCATTCGGTCCGCACGTACCAAAGATCAGAAGGCCGGATAGTTCAGATTGCATAGGCTTCACCCTGCGCGTAGATTCTGAAGCTCGGAGAGGCAGGCATGTGCGGACGCTATCGCAGGAAGTCTGACAAGCAAAAGATAGCGGAAGCCTTCCATCTTGATGGTCCGAGCCTCGACTCGCTCCTGCTTGCGCCGAACGACGACATCCGTCCGACAACCTTCCAGCCAATCATCCGGGCAGACGAAGACGGTAAGCCAGCCATCGAACTCGCCCGCTGGGGCTTTGTTCCCTTCTGGCAAAAGGGCGACAAGTTCCCGCCGACGACCTTCAACGCCCGAGCTGAAGGCATCGAGAAAGCTCCCATGTGGCGTCACTCGCTGATGGCGAAACGCTGCCTGGTGCCGGCAGATTCCTTCTTCGAGTGGAAGCATCTTGCGAAAAAGGGCAATCCCAAGTACGAGTTCCTCGTGCATGGTGGCAAGCCTTTTGCCTTAGCGGGACTTTGGAGTGGCTGGACCAATCCGGTCGACCATACTGAACTGCACAGCTTTACCATCATCACGACCGATCCGAATGAACTCCTCGAGCAGTATCACAATCGCATGCCGGTCATCCTGAAACCGTCTGAGTATGAAGCATGGTTAGGCGGGAACCGCATTCCTCTCGAACTTCTCCGGCCCTACGACGCAGACGCCATGTCTGCCGATTGCGTGGATCCTGGAACAGCTGTGACCGCACAAGAAGCCACTCTCTTCGATAGCCTCTAAATCGCAACAGACATAAGCACCTAAATGAAGGGAGGAAGTCGTCCTCCCTGCTGCAGCTGGCATGTTGCCGCCGTCTTCCGGCCCCCACCTCTGACGGGCCCGTTCCTGCCCGCAACGCCGACCCCTAATGCAATCTCCCGCGCGCTCGGCGCGAAACAAGGAGGACGAGCTCCCTGATGGACTCCGTCCCTGGCGCGTGCAAGAGGCACCCCAATCTTCCGCGCTTCACCACCCCAGCGGGCAAACAGCACCCGCTGAGGTCCCGCTTCGCTTGTGCAGACCTCCGCTGCGCTCCGCCCTTGCCGTTTCAGCTGGCGCTTCCTCTTCTAGGGTGGGGAACCCCTCCTCTTGCACTTGCCGCCCCTGCTGGTGTGGGCCAGGGCCAAGGCGTGTTTGAGAGCAAACACAGCACAGCAATTTCAAAGCGAGGAACTACCCAGTGACTATCAACCAGACCAGCAAGCTCACTGACCACATCAGCGACAACACCATTCAGACCTTACCTTCTGCCCCGAAGCCCAAACAGCGAAAGAAGTGATCGCAGGCAATGTAAAGCTGCTCATGAGCAACTGGAAGCAGGTCACAGCGAAGGACTCACGGCCTACCTCACAGCCATGGGCCGCTTTCACAACTACAGCTTCGGGAACATTCTCGAGATCGCGCGACAGAAGCCGGAAACAACAAGCGTTGCGGGGATGTATGTGTGGAATCAGCTTGGCCGCAAAGTCATCAAGGGACAGAAAGCCATTCGCATTCTCGCGCCGATGATCGGCACACGGAAGACGAAAGACAGTGTAGCAAGCAAGGACAATACTGCCGAGAAGAAGCCCGTCCTTGTTGGTTTCCGCACAGCGTTTGTTTTCGACGTCAGCCAGACCGAAGGCGAGCCGCTTCCCGATTTCTCGGGACGCGTGCAAGGCGATGTTGGGGATTATCGCAATCGCTTGATTGATTTCGTGATGGCACAAGGCATAAGGCTTGCGTTCGATCCGAGCATCGCTCCCGCACTGGGCATGACTTACGGCGGCCGCATCTCCATTCTTCCCGGATTGGCAGCAGCCGAAGAGTTCAGCACGCTGGTTCACGAGCTCGCCCACGAAATGCTCCACAAAGCAGAGCGCAGGATCGCGACGACTAAAACAGTGCGCGAGACAGAAGCCGAAGCTGTCGCCTTCGTAGTTTCGCAAACGATCGGCCTTGATGCTGGTCAGGCTTCAGCCGACTATATCCATCTCTACCATGGCAACGCTGCCCTGTTGAGCGAAAGCCTTGAAGTCATTCAGCGAACATCTGCCTTGATCCTCGCTGCGATCGAGACGCCTCGACCAGACGAGCAAAGCGAAGAAAACGTTGAAAAGGCTCAAGCCAGCTGAAAGATTTCTCTACGCCCTGTCACGAAACAGTCTCTTCAAGGCGCCTGAGATAAGAGGAGGACTTCAGGCGTCCTTCAACTCCACGCTCTACAAACCACTTCAGGAGAAATGAAATCATGATCAGCGACCTCAATCGTATTGTTCTGCTGGGCCACCTTGGCGCCGACGCAACGCAGAAAAGTTCGACCGCGCCTGTCACCTTTAACCTGGCAACCACTTCCCGCTGGACGGATAACGCAGGCGAACGCCAGAGCCGAACAGAGTGGCACACACTCGTCGTCTTCAACAATCTCGGCAAGTATGCAGCGAGACTGAAGAAGGGCGATCGCGTATACGTCGAAGGCGAACTGCGAACGAACAAGTATGAGAAGACCGTCGCAGGCGAAACGCTCAAGCTCATGAGCTATGAAGTCTTCGCCACTCAAATCGATCGTGTCGCAGAAGGGAATTCGTCGCAGGGTATTTCCGATGCGCTTATGGATCCACCTTCACAGGAACAGGAAGCAGAGAAAGTGAGTTAGCACTCATGCGTTGGGGTACCAAGGACCATGGTACCCAACGCACAAACAGTGTCTCGCCAGGCATCAGCTCTCAATCCTTCTTAACTAAAAGCACTTGATAGGGAGTACCACCATGGACCGCGTCGAGATCACAGTTCACAGGATGCTGTCAGCAATCGAAGCACCGCTCTACGACGTGGGTGTCTTGAGCGCTCGTGGCATGCTCCCGGGTCTCGACTGCATTTCCGCAGAAGAGGTGCTGAAGCGGATCTCCCTTCTCCTCGATGGATTTCAAGTGTCATATGGATACATATACGAGGATCGTACATTGCGACAAAAAAAGAGTCGCCTTAAGGCGGTTGAGCTTATTAGTAGCGATAAACGCAGGTCAACTGTCCCTGGATCAATGCATTTCTTTATTGGCAGCCGTTCGCAAGGTAAGATCGTTCCCGGTCCAAATCGACCCTCAAATTGCTGACCACGCTACTTCGGGCGATGCGCCATAAACCCCGCGAACTCAACTATGTATGCGGCATCCATGAGAACCCAGAAGAGTATCTGCTGTCTCTTCCGTGTTGAAGGATTTATCGTTCCGCCCTGAACGGTGCTCGCCCATCCTCTACTCATTAGCCACCATAAAATAGCGCCGACTGGCGGGAAAGCCAGCAGGAATAGCAAGCCCTCCCTGCTTAGCGAATGCATGTTCCCACTCCATAAGCAAACGTGAGGAAATCAAGCGCAAATTTTGCCTCTCCGACACCGGTAGCGAATCCTGCTGCAGTCGTTTCTACTGTAGAGAGTCCCAACTCGCCTGAGAGAGTAATCAAGCTCTCATTAGCTCCGGTTACGGCATTGAAGGCAGCGCCTACCGCCCCTCCTCTCGCGATACCCGTTAGACTCGTCGCAAATGGAGTCCCGCGAGTTCCGACAAAGCGAGAAGGAATTCCATGTAGGGGCCCTCGTAGGTAAGCCTTTCCCATCTGAGTTAATACTTGCTGATCGGTCGAACTTGCTGAAGTCAGCGTAGATCCGAGATTGTAAAGTCCCGCGAAGGTGTTCCCACCGAAGGTATTAGTTAGGAATCCACCGACTCCTCCGTGGCTGCCTATCCCAAGCGCTTGCAAGCCTCCCGCAATGCTGTGTGCGCTCGCAAATCTAGCCGCGCAGCCAGCGGTGCTCTTAATTGGGGCGAGGCTTACGAGAAGTAGCCGTAAGCGGTAATTGAGATCATGACGACGTAAAGAACAGCCAACACAATCCAGAAAGTATGAGCTTGGCGGCCGCGCGTCTCGTCGGTTACGGCCCCTCCTTGTACTGACCCTGCCCAACCTCTACTGAACAGCCATGTGAGTGCTGCGAGTATCGGCGGGGCAAGAACATCCATCACAATCTGCTTGTATAGGGGTGCAGCCCCAGGTCTCATGACCATCAATGTGCAACTCCCGCGTAGCAGGCCGCCAGACTTGCTCCATAAGTTACCGCATCGAGAACGAACTTGGCCTCTCCCACTCCCGAAGCGAACTCAGCACCAGTATTGGCAACGATGGATGCTTCACCTGCGAGCGTTGTCAAAGAACCAGAACTGTTCGCAGCGTTGAAGGCCGCTCCAATAACACCGCCTCGCACCAGAGAGGTAATGCCGGGCGCAGCGAATGCCCCCGATGCCCCTACAAAGGAACCGGGGATCCCTTGTAGCGGGCCTCTAAGCAGAGCTTTCCCCATTTGCCCGAGAACCTGCTGATCGGTGGAACTTGAGGAGCCTAGTGTACTCACTAGGTTCGTGATCCCGCTGAAGGTGTTTCCACCAAATGTGTTGGTTAGAAAGCCACCCACACCGCCGTTGTTCCCAATTCCCAATGCATGAAGGCCTCCTGCGATGCTGTGGTTAGTGGCGACGTTCGCAGCGCACTTGAATACATTATTTGGGGCTGTAGGTTTTTGCTGTTGCGGCTGAACGAAGCTTTGGCCGCCATTGCCAGCATTGGTTGGGATAGACACAGAGTTGCACTGTCCGCTGACGGTATCTGTCTGAATCAAGCTGCCATTTGTTGGATCTGTGGCGGCCTGAAAGTCCTGATGGAAGCTCAGGTCGTCATCACACCCATACACATTCGTGCGAGTCCATGTACTAGTAGATCCACTCCAGGTTAGAGTTGTCAGCTCTTCGTTAGATTGCCCCATAATATAACTCTCTGTGAGCATGAAGTTATTATTTGCTGCCGCAGAGCACATAGATGAAGGCAAAGGCGTCGTCGAACTAGCAGGAATAATACCTTTCGCCACCCGACGGCCCTCCGCATCGTAGAGGTAGCCGATAGCTGTCATACCACCGCCGCTCATCGGCACGTCAGGAATGCCAAGTTCCTTTGCCGTCTTGCTGTCACTGGCGACGATCTTCATATGCTAAGCATGATACGAAGACAGGCATGGCTGTGCCAGCGAAGTAGCGGATGGTGAAGCATGTCAGATACTTGCCCAGGTGCCATGCCGCACGCTGGATCATCCATTTCGTGGAGTTGAAAGTTGCGTATCGCAATGCTTCCGTTCCGGCCGAACTCTGCCGCCAGGTAAGAAGCTCTCGACTGCTTGACCCGTTGAGTATTTTGTCGCTGCGCTGAGCGCCTTCCCTGCGTAATTACGTCCAGGTCGCTGCCAAGTACGACAAAGAGCGAAAACGCTCCAACTCTCCTGGCTACAACTCCTCCTGCAAATTCGCCGACGGCTGCCTGCTTGTTCATGACCAGGAAGTCTAGCGTAGCGCGTCGACAACATAGAACCTCAACAACTTCTTGAACTCTTCAGCGACTGCTTCACGTTCCTTCGGAGCGGAATGTTTGTAAGTCGATAGAAGCGACTTAATTAACTCTACGATGACCTGTGCATGAATGAATGCCTTATCATCGGAGATTTTTGGATGAACGGCCTGCAGAGCACTGGCTATCGTTTTACGTAATGGCCGCCGGGCCGCCGCTGAACGGGAGTAGGCGACGGGCGCGTCGAGCAGCGGCAGGTATGCTGGCCACTCCTTTATCAGGCCCATCGCACCCTCGACGATCAGGTTGGCCAGCGCGGGTCTGGTCAATGCGGAAGGATTCTTCAGAATTACCTTCCAGTGCTCATCGATCTCCTGAATATATTGTGCCTTGAGCGCCAGAGCGAGGGATTGCTTGTCAGGAAAATAGTCATACAGCGTGCCGATCGACGCGCCTGCCTGTTCAGCGATCGCTGTCATGGTCACAGCTTCATATCCATGCTCAGCGATCAGGTGTCCGGCTGCAGCGAGGAAGGTTCCACGCCGTCGCGTAGCCCTGGCCTGCTGTGGCTCTCTTCGCCGGTCGTTTGCGAAAGTTGAGGACATCCTCGTATATTAAAGCAGTAGCTAACTTGAGGAAACCCTCGACTCCTGGAGCCGAACATGTCTGAGCAACCCAGCCCTCCAGTTCGGCAGAATCTGATTCTCGGCATCTGCTGCCTTAGTCTGCTGCTCGTCGGTATGGACGTGACGATCGTCAACGTCGCTCTACCGGCAATCCAGCATGACCTTCACGCGACCCTTTCTGAGCTGCAATGGATCGTCGACGCGTATACCCTGGTTGTCGCCAGCCTGCTCATGCTCTCGGGATCGATGTCAGACCGGTTTGGCCGCCGGCGCGTCTTCCAGATCGGCCTGGTTCTCTTTACTGCTGGCTCGCTGCTGTGCAGTATGGCTCCTAGCATCGGTGCTCTTATCATGTTCCGTGCGATGCAGGGCCTTGGCGCCTCGATGCTCAACCCGGTTGCGCTTTCAATCATCGCCAACGCATTCACCGCCCCAAAGGATCGCGCCCGCGCAGTCGGAGTTTGGGGCGCAGTTGGCGGCGTCTCGCTGGCACTCGGCCCCCTCATCGGCGGCGCACTCACGCAAACCGTAGGCTGGCGCTCTATCTTCTGGATCAACCTGCCGATCGGGATCGCCGCGTTGGCGCTTGCCGCGAAGTTCGTTCCGGAATCGAAGGCAGCGCGAGCGCGGGCATTCGATCCGGTCGGCCAGAGTATGGTGTTTCTCTGCCTGGCGTCTTTAACCTATGCGGTCATCGAAGGCCCGCATCATGGCTGGACATCGCCACTGATCCTGTTCCTGCTCACCACCGCAACAGCCACACTCGTGATTTTTTTTATCTATGAACCACGCCGCGTCGATCCATTGATCAATCTCCGTTTCTTCCGCAGCATACCTTTCAGCAGCGCGACCATTCTTGCGCTCGTTTCCTTCGCATCCTTCGCCGGCTTCCTTTTTCTGAATGCGCTTTACCTGCAGCAGGTGCGCGGTTTTACCGCCTTCCACACCGGCCTCTGCACGCTTCCACTGGCGCTCATGATGATGGTCTCCGCCCCTCTCTCCGGACGGCTGGTCGGCAGCTATGGCACGCGTCCTTCGCTGCTGGTCGCAGGCGGAGGCTTTCTTCTAAGCACGCTTATGCTGACGCGCCTCAACGCTCATATGCCCATTCTGTTGTTGGTGGTCGCCTACTCTTTGTTCGGCCTCGGCCTTGGCATGGTCAATCCAGCAATTACCAATAACGCAGTTGCCGGTATGCCTCTCTCACAAGCCGGCGTTGCTGCGGCGATCGCATCGACCGGGCGCCAGGTGGGCGCGGCCCTCGGTGTCGCAGTAGCCGGCACTGTCATCAGCGCCAGCCGCGCGAGTGGATCAGATTTCACGCAGGCGACGCATCCCATCTGGTGGATCATGACCGGCTGCGGCCTCAGCGTGCTGCTGCTTGGCTGGATTTCAAATACATCATGGGCATATCGCACCACGGACGAAGTTGCGGTGCTGCTCAGCCATGCGAGCCAGCCGACCACAGCCTAGAATGGCGTTTTACCAGCACATGCGTCGGCCTCGCAATACCACACCTTCAGCAGGTCGCAAAGCCACGGACCAGTGCTTCCTGCGGGTATCTGCTATGCGGAGCGTTCGACGAGGCAATTCCTGCTGCTACATGTTCGATCAGGAATCATTCCGCAACGCCTTTCGTTCTCACGCATCAAAAGAGAAACCCGTTGAAGTGGAGACAGTCCACGTCTTCATCACATCAAAGTCGGGTGAGTTGCAGAACGGGTTACTGAAAGTCCTGGACTAGCGCAAGTTCCAGCCGGAGACATTCTGTGGGTAGCATTCTCGAATTTCTGGGTTCCCTCAGCCTGTTCGGCTGGCGCGTGCTGAAGGACGCCTTCTTCCCTCCATTTGAACTCGAGATGTTCGGCCGGCAACTCGTCGACATCGGGGCGAAGTCGTTGCTGCTGATTACCGCGGCCGGCATCGCGCTGGGTACAGTCATGGCCTTCCACACGCGAAGCAGCCTGGTCACCTTTGGTGCTACTTCCATGATCCCATCCGTCCAGGCGGATGCGTTCTTCATCGAGATCGGTCCACTGGTCGCAGGGTTGCTGGTTGCCGGTCGTGTCGGCTCAGGCATTGGCGCAGTGCTCGCCAACATGCGAGCGACGGAACAAATTGATGGAATCGAATCGCTTTCAATCGACTCGTTTAAATTCCTCGTCGTGCCTCGTGTTCTTGCCTGCATTCTCGCGCTGCCGATCCTAACGCTGTTTATGGATTTCTGCGGAGTCATCGGCGGCTTCATGAGCGAGTACTTCAGTTCGCATATCTCGTTCTACCTTTATATAACGAGAGCATTTTCTGATCTCGGCTGGGCCAACTTTATTCCGCCGGTTCTGAAAACGGCAGTCTTCGGATTCATCATTGGTACGGTCTCATCCTACTTTGGCTACAACACCAATGAGGGTGCAGATGGTGTCGGCCGCGCCGCGACTAATAGCGTAGTGCTGTCATCCCTGCTCATCATCGTGGCGGACGTCATCCTGATCCGCTGCATCTTCTTTCTCTTCCCGGATTCAGCGATATGAACGAGACAAAGACCAGCAGCGAAAAGAATGCCGTGCGGTTCGAACACGTTTCGAAATCGTTCGGCCCCAAACAGGTCCTTGCCGATGTGTCCTTCGAAGTCCCCTATGCACAGGCCCTTTGCATACTTGGAAGAAGCGGCATGGGGAAGAGCGTAACACTCAAATTGAGCATCGCTCTGATGCGACCCGACGAAGGCAGAATATGGATCTGCAGTGATGACATCACGCAACTCGAGGGCAAACCCCTGTCAGAGGTGCGCAGGAAAATGGGTTTTCTTTTTCAAGATGCTGCTCTCTTCGATTCGCTCTCCCTCTATGACAACCTTGCACTCCCCCTTCACCGCCTGACCAAAAGGTCATGGGAAGAAGTGGAAGATTCTGTCACGAAGGTTTTGAAGCAGGTGGGCCTTGAGAAGGACAAGGCGAAGATGCCGGCAGCGCTGTCAGGGGGGATGCGCAAACGCGCAGGCCTGGCTCGCGCTCTGGTGCTCGAACCAATGGTCCTGCTGGTCGATGAACCAAGCAGCGGCCTTGATCGCATCACCGCATCTGAAATCGATGAACTTCTGCTGAAGCAGAAAGAGGAACGCCAGACAACACTCGTCATCGTCACGCATGACGTTCATGGGGCGCGTCGCGTCGGCGACCGGTTCGCAGTGCTGGATGACGGACACCTTATCGGCTACGGCTCGGCTGAAGAAGTTGAACAAAGCGAAAATGAAACAGCCCGCAAACTCGTATCGGAGCGATAAACATGGCGAAGAAAAATTTAATTGTCGGCATATTTGTCCTCGCCGGTGTCGTCTTGTTCACGGTAGGTCTCTTCCTCATTGGCTCCCGCCATAATGCCTTTGACCGGCACGTGGAGTTCTATACAGAGTTTGCCAACCTCAGCGGATTAGCGAAAGGCGCCAAGGTGCGGGTGTCCGGAATGGAAGCAGGCCAGATCACCCAGATTCAAATCCCCCGTTCTCCCACATCGCGCTTTCGCGTCAAGATGCAGGTTGATGCAAAACTGCGCGGCCTCGTCCGTTCAGACTCCCTGGTTTCTATCGAGACCGAGGGCCTCGTCGGCGACACGTATCTGCTCATCAAATCCGGCACGCCGCAAGCACCCTCAGCGGGAAACCTGAGCACACTTCCGAGTAAAGAACCGCTCGACCTTTCTGCACTGCTCGACAAAGGCAACGGTCTGATGACCGATGCGACGAAGACCATCAAAGACGCCGATAAGACTATCCAGCAACTCGGCGGCGACATTCACAACACCCTCGGCACGACAGATAAAACGATCGCCAACGTGAATGATGTGGTGACCGGCATCAAGCAGGGCCGCGGTGCCGTTGGCATGCTCCTGCGGGATCAGCAGTTCGCGGGAGAGGTGCGGCAGACCCTTGATCAAGCGAACCAGGCGACTGGTTCTCTCGCGCATGCGTCAGGACAGGCGGACCAGATGATCAGCAACCTGCAGGGACGCAATCTGCCGCAGAAGATTGATGACACGATGGACAGTGCGAAGAGCGCCGCCGCGCAACTCGACTCCACCGCAAAGCAGCTCAACCAGACCATCACCGAGGCCACCGGTCCCGACAGCAGCGGCGCAACAGCCGGCGCGAACCTGCGCGACTCACTCTCCAATGCGAATGCTGCGACTGCCAATCTCGCTGACGACACCGAATCACTCAAGCACGAATTTTTCTTCAAGGGCTTCTTCAAGAAGCGCGGCTATTACCAGCTCACAGATCTGAAGCCAGCGAATTACCGCGAAGACAAGGTGTTCAACAGCGCGACAAACCGTCGCATCTGGCTTTCTGCGTCTGAGCTTTTCGATGCAAGACCGGATGGTTCTGAAGTTCTTTCGACACGCGGAAAGGCTGCGCTCGATTCTGCTATCGCCCAGGACGGCGGCCCGGCTATCGAAAATCCTGTTGTCGTCGAGGGATACTCGAACGCGCCCAAACTCGCTGAACAGATTGCGGCATCGCGGCAGCGCGCAATCCTCGTCAGCCAGTTCCTGCAAAAGCGGTTCCAGCTTGATCCACGCAACGTCGGCTTCGTTGCACTGAACAACCACCCGCCAGCAAACGCCGGTCGCACCGCGTCCGACGGCATCTGCATCAATGTCCTGGTTCCAAAAAAGTAGGCGCTGGCAGCCTACATCCTAATTAGCCGGTAGTGATGTGGTCGCGGCTGTGCATCTTTTCTCGCCTGCTCCTGAACTTTAGCGATGGCGTCGCTGAGCGTCTGCACTGTAGCCGCTGAACCCGCCGGGTCTCGAACGATCTGCGTATAGCGCAGTACTTCAAGCTGCTGATGCAGATCGACATCCCGTTCCAGAACCTTCGCCTGCTCTATCATCGGCGTCCGCTCGGTTGCTAGGTTGATTCCCTTTGCAAGAGTCGACGCACTGTAATCGCCGACATGCTGACCATCAATCTCCAGCGCATACTGTGCGGCGGGCAGGTCAGCCACAGTCAGCGTTTCCTGGTCAAGATCTTCCACAAGGCTCGAACTCTGTACGACCAGCGCCATTGCCGGGTCATCCGCCATCGGGAGCGGTAGAGGAAGAGCATTTTCAGTCTCGGTCCAGCTCATACTTCCGGCACCATGCGTGAGTGCACTCACAGTTGCACTGGTCTGTGCTGTTGCTGTCTTCTGACCGAACTGCAGTGCCACCTTTGAAACAACCGGCGAGGCCTGCATCGTTTTCAGCAATGCATTTGCCATGATCCAGTGCACCTGCGGTCCGGGATGAACGCGGTCCACAATCAGCGCCTGCGCCAGTCCGGCATTCGCCTGGTTCGCTCTTGTGAGTGTCGCGTCCACTGCTGTGTTGAAGTCGGAGAGCCCCAGCCTGCGTTCCTCGGCGAACTTCGCATCTGCCGCGCTCATCTTCAACAGCACGCCGTTATAGCCTCCCTCGAACATAGGAGGCCGCGTAATGTCGTCGTAAGGAGAGGGCTGAATGAGGATTACCTTAGCTGTCGGCAGTTGCTTCTGCAAGGCATCAAGGATGTAGCGATAGCCGGTCTCATAAGCAAGTTCAACGGACGGGTCAAACTCGTGATAGTGGCCGTCGTTCATCCCCAGCATGATCGTGATTACTGTCGGCTTGAATGGGTACACATCACGCTCAAGCCTCGGCGTAATGGTGCCGCGCGCGCCGCCGACGACCGTATCACCACCGACGCCTGAGTTGGTAAATGAAACATCCAGATCAGGAAAACGCGTCCGCGTGTACATCTCCACATCTCGCGTATACAGCCGCTGATCCGTGATGCTGTCGCCATAGAAAAGGACGCGATCGCCGTTATGCAATGAAAACTCCTGAGCAGCGCAGACGGCGGCGCATCCTGCAAGCACGGCCAATATCGATAACTTCAAACGCATCGTGACCCTCCCACGACGACAACCGGTTAGCATGACCGTAACGCTTGCCTGCCGGTTTGCAGTACATTTTCTGCGCTCGCGCAAACGTGGAAACGATACCATATAGCATCAGTAATGGCGACCTCAGCATCGGTCTTCAAGTCGGCCGGCAGCAATGGTTGATTATCCAGGCACTACAGGAAAAAAGCGTGAGTGATAGCAGCAAGCAGCAGCCACCATCCCCGGACCGCCGCAACTTTCTTAAGGGTTCGACCCTTGCCGTGCTTGGCGCGACCATGCCGGCTCCCTCTGCCATCGCATCGGCTGCCATGCCTGGTCCTGCTCGAGACGCGCAGCCAAATACTGGCGGCGCAGTAAGCGATGCGGTTTCACTGGTGAATCTGCTTCAGGGCACCGCCTCCACCGGTGACTTTTCGCGAGGCAACACTCTTCCCATAGCGGCCATGCCCTTCGGTATGGCTCATTGGACTCTGCAATCTTTTGCAGACACCGAGTGGATGTTCCATCCCGGCGTGCGCCGCATCCAGGGCTTCCGCTCCACGCATCAACTCAGTCCCTGGCTGGGTGATTATGGGCACGCTGTCTTCCTCCCCTTCAGCGGAAAAGTTGATCCGCGTCCCAATGCACGCTCAACTTCCTATCGCCCGGAAGATGCCGAGTTGCATCCACACTCAATGCGCATGCGCCTTCTGCGCTACAGCATCGATGCAGAATTAATCCCGACTGAGCGCTGCGCCCTCATGGCCATCAGCTACTCCGATCAGGAGAACCGCGGCTTCCTCTTCGACGTTCCCGGAGGAAAGCCGGACGACGTGCATCAGGACGCCGCTGGCCGCACAATTCGCTTCACTTCATCTGCAAATGCAGGCGGCGTGCCGCAAGGCTTTGCATGCTACTACGTCATGAAGTTTTCCACGCCATGGGAAAAACTGGAACATACTCCTTCGAAAAACAGCTGTATCTCGCTCGTTCATTTCTCGCTGAACACGCAGTCGCTTGAAGTGCACATTGCGACCTCCTTCATCTCTTACGAACAGGCAACGCTCAACCTCGATCAGGAGATCGGAAGTACCTCCATCGAAGGCCTCCGGAAGAGGGGTGCGGATACGTGGAACGAGCACCTGGGTCGCATCGAGATCTCCGGCGGCACACCCGAGCAGCAGAAAACGTTTTACTCCTGCCTCTATCGCACACTACTGTTTCCGCGCATGTGGCATGAGCCGGATTCAAACGGTGGCGTCCATCATCGCAGTCCGTACAAAGGAACCATTGAGCCAGGTGTGATGTACGCAGATCATGGCTACTGGGATGTCTATCGCGCTTGGTATCCTCTCATGTCGCTTCTCTTCCAGGAGCGTTTGGGCGAGATATTGCAATCGTGGGTGAATGCTTACAAAGAAGGTGGCTGGCTTCCTCAGTTTCCCTGCCCCGGCTATCGCGCCTGCATGACCGGGAGTCTTATCGACTCTGTTTTCGGGGAAGCAGCAGCCAAGGGCATCAAGGGTTTTGACATGGAGAGCGCGTATGCCGGCCTCAAAAAGCATGCGACGCAGCCCGGTGATCCGGCCGCGGGATACGGTCGCCGCGGCATCGAGGAATATCTGAAACTCGGCTATGTTCCAGAGGATCGCGTCGAGCAGTCCGTCGCGGAAACGACCGATGCTGCCTACGGCGACTACTGCATCGCTCAGGTCGCGAAGGCCCTTGGCAATACAGCGGACTACGAGATGTTTATGAAGCGCTCGACCAACTGGCGTCACGTCTTCGATAAAGAAATCGGCTTCCCGCGCGGCAAGCAGTCCGATGGCAAGTGGCTCGAGCCCTTCGATCCATTCAAATGGGGCAGTCCCTATGTTGAGGGTGGCCCCTGGCAGCATCGCTGGGATGCACCCCATGACATGCCCGGCCTGATTGCAGCACTAGGCGGCAATGAAAAAGCAGTCGCGACACTGGAACAGATGATCACCATGTCAACTGACTTCCACATCGGAAGCTATGGCTATGAGATTCATGAAATGTCAGAGATGGCCGCTGTCCCATTTGGACAATATGCGCACAGCAACCAGCCCGTTCACCACGTGCTCGGCGTCTTCGCAGTTGCCGGCAGGCCGGACCGCACACGCTACTGGACACGTCGCGTCATGGACGATCTTTACTCGTCATCCAGCTTTGCAGGCGATGAAGACACGGGCTCGATGGCCGCATGGTACGTCATCAACGCGCTTGGTCTATTCGTACTCTGTCCCGCTAAACCCGAATACATTCTTAGCGCGCCACTCTTCCCGCAAGCGACGGTTCATTTAGAAAATGGCAAGAGCCTGGTCATCGACGACAGGACGGCCCAGAAACAAAAAGCATCGGTAACGTTCAATCATCAACGCATCACAGCGACGACCATTGCGCACGCTGACCTGCTGCAAGGCGGTAACTTGACCTTCAGCTAGTTCGCAACCTCTACGCCGCGGCAGACACCTGGCCGGCAACGCTGCTGCCGCTTGGCTCGGCCTACGGTTTAGATTTCTGCGTGAGCGGCAGATATTGATCACGCAGTTCTGTCTGCCTGCTGCTCATCGGAATCGGTACACCGCCAATGAACACCTGCTTGACCGCAGTACGCACATCCAGCGGATCGCCATTGGCAACCACCACGTTTCCAACCTTGCCCACATCGAGCGATCCAAGCTTGTCGCCCACGCCAAACATCTCTGCCGGATTCAGTGTGATCGCCTTCAGCGCTTCATCATACGGCAGCCCGTAAGCCACCGCATACCCCGCAGCATAGGGCAGATTGCGGCTATCTGACACCGGCCCATTGTTGAGGGATGAGAAGGCAATCTTCACACCCCGCTTCTGCAACTCTGCCGGCAGCGAATACACTGCATCGTAGCGTTCGTTGGCGGTCGGCGCGTCATAGATTGAGCCAACGATGACAGGCACGTGATAGGACGCGATGGTATCCAGGAGATCCTGCGCATGTGTCACATGGTTCAGGATTACCTTCAGATTGAACTCCTTTGCAATCCCCATCGCCACTTCCACTTCATAGCTTTCGTAGGCGCCAAACACCACCGGCTTCTCGCCTTTCAGGTAAGGGATCAGCGCCTCGTACTTCAAATCTTTTTTTGGAGGCGTCCCTTTTACTATCTGCCTTCAGCGGCGCCGACTGCTCTTTCATATAAGCCTGCGCGTCGATGAAGGTCTGTCTCAGCTGCGAAGCGACCCCCATGCGGGTAGACGGGAATTTACTCCCTCCCGGTCCACGTCCCTTGCGCCGCACGTCGCCTTCGAAATTCATGGCCAGTGCAATGTCAGGTGTCACAATCATCGTGTCGCGATCGCGCCCATATAACTGGATCAAGGCATCCTGACCGGCGATCGAATCACCCGACGCCGGCGCAACAATTGCGTTCGTCACGCCATTGATCCGGTTCACCGGAATCCGCACCGTTTCTGCACGAAACGCGTCCACTACACGCATCTGCGGCTGGATTTCATCGCTCAATTCCACCAGGTCGTTACTGTTTTCGTCAGCCTCCACCTCCGTCAATCCAAGGTGTGTCTCCGCATCGAACAGGCCTGGGTAAACAGTCATTCCCATTGCGTCGAAAACCTCCGCGCCCCTGGGGACCTTGGTCGCTGCGGCCGTGCCGACTGCGGTAATCTTTCCGTCCTGAAGAATGATGACGCCATCCTCGATGGTCCCATGCGTCACCGTAAGTAATCTGCCACCAGTGATAGCGACAATCCTTGGAGGATCAATCGCCGTCCGGTTCGGCCCGTACACCGGCGGCGTTTTTGACGTCGCATTTTGCGCATGCACAACACCCGCAGTAAGACACGCGCCTACTACTATTCCAGGAATGCACCACGAGGCAGCCTTCACTCGCCACCTCCATCTTCATCATCGTTACCCGAGAAGCCGGCCGCATGCATCACGCCATGAAAGTGCGTCGTACCAAATCCTGGCAGACTGCTGTCAAAAAACAGGTCGCCGTCGATATACACCTTCTCCGCCCGCGCATACGTCGAAAGCGGGTCCATGTTCCAGATCACCAGGTCCGCATCTTTGCCTGGATCAATCGACCCGGTCTTGCCGTCAACGCCGATAATCCACGCCGGGTTAAGCGTAATCATCTGGATCGCCTCATCCTCGGTCGCGTCGCCGTAGTGCACCATCTTGCCGGCTTCCTGGTTCAACCGCCGCACATAATCATTTGAATCGCTCTTGAGCGCTACGCGAATGCCCTCACGCATACTCATCGTCGCATTCCATGGGATCGCGTCCCAGGCTTCATCCTTGTAGCCCCACCAGTCCGCGAACGTCGCGATAGCCGTGCCTGTCGGCGCGATCTTGTCGCCTACCTTGTACATCTCGAGCGCATGGTGAAACGCTCGAATCTTGTAGCCGTATTCTTTCGCAATCGCCTCTTCCGTCAGAAACTCATCCGCTCGGTAGCAATGGATCTGTACATATAACCTGCCGCGCGAGACATCCGCCAAAGCTTCGAGCTTCAAATCACGCTTGGGCGCCACCGCATCCTTGTCATTCTTCGCCACCTTGGCGTTATACGCATCCCACGTCGCCATGTAGGCCTTGGCATCTTCAAACGATTGCCGCATCACCTCGAAGTTGCCCATGCGCGTCGAAGGCAGCTGATCGCGGCTTCCATACACCCGCTTCGGATTTTCGCCGCTCGCGAACTTGATGGAACGAGGAGCATCCGGAAAGAGCATCTGCTCGCGCGACAGACCAAACTTGTTCTTGATCACCACGGCCTGACCGCCGATCATGTTAGCCGAGCCATGCAGCAGCAGCTCCGTCGTCACACCGCCGGCAAGCGCCTGATAAAGAGCACTATCGCTGTTATCAAATGCATCGATCATCATCATCGACGGCGTGACCGGACTTGTCGCTTCATTGATGTCATCTCCGAGCGCCGAATGCGAATGCGGATCGATGATGCCCGGCGTCAGATATTTTCCCGTTGCGTCGATCACCATCGCGCCGGCTGGAGCGTTCACCGTTGCGCCCACAGCCGCAATCTTTCCTTCATGCACCCATACTGCGCCATGCTGGATGGTGCCATGCGACGCCGTCATCACCGTCGCATTCTTGATGACGAAGTCTCTGGCCGGCGCGCCAGGCGTATTCTGGCTCTGGAGCTGCGGAACGACAGCGGCGATGGAAAAAGCGATGCCCAGTGGCAGAAAATGGCGGCAGCCGGATGAAAATATCCTCGGTACGTGCAAGGGGAATGTCCTTAATTGCTTGGAAAAACGGGGCCGGTAGCAGAAAATGTTATCAATTTGTATCACGGGCACAGGCACTCACTGTAGAAGGAAAGCAGCGCAATTGCCCCGGCGCCGACTGTGACCTGGAAACTACCCGGCACACCGTCAAACAATAGTCCTCGTGCGCAGGCAACGAATTAGCGGTCGCTACAGTCTCCTAAGTGAGCCCGACGGAGAGAAAGATGAACGCTGCCCTGACCCATCACACCGCCACTGTCAATGGCATTGAAATACACTACGTCGAAGCCGGCGAGGGTGCGCCCGTCATTCTGCTCCATGGCTTTCCCGAGACCTGGTACGCATGGCGCCACCAGATTCCCGTGCTTGCCGAACATTTCCGAGTCATCGTTCCGGATCTTCGCGGCTACGGCGCTTCCGAGAAGCCGTCCACCGGCTATGACAAGAAAAGCATGGCGCGCGACATCCTGGAACTCCTGCGCCACCTGGGCATCAAGCGTGCGCCGCTCATCGGCCACGATCGCGGCGCGCGGGTAGCCACGCGTTTCGCAAAGGATTATCCTCACGCGCTCGAACGTCTTGTCGTGATGGACAATATCCCGACTCTGACCATTTTTGAAAAGATGAATGCCACGGTCGCGCGCAGCCACTGGTTTTTCCTTTTCAATAACGTGCATGACCTGCCGGAAGCGCTCATCACCGGTCGCGAAGAAGTCTGGCTTCGCTTTATCTTTTCCAGCTGGTGCTATAACCCGGAGCTGCTCACCAGGGAAGACATCGCAACTTACGTTGAAGCCTATAGCCAGCCGGGTGCCCTGACTGGTGCGTTTAACGACTACCGCGCTGCCGAAACTGACGTCGAACAGGACAAGCATGACCGCGGCAAGAAAATTGATTGCCCGACACTGGTGCTATGGGGCGAAGACTTTGCCGGCGGCGGCAAGATGTGGAACTTTCGCGAGGTCTGGCATCATCACGCCAACCATCCTGAGTTCCTGTCGATCCCGCAGTGCGGACACTTGCCGCACGAAGAGCAGCCGAAGATGGTCAACGATGCTCTGTTACGTTTTCTCGAGCCGTGGAAGCACGACGCCGCCGTCGAGAGTTTCTTCCGGGCCCAACCGCTGCGTCTCGCCGGTTCGCCGGATGGAAAAGCCACAGTAGAACCAGCCGTGCCGGAGCACTCGGCCACAAAAACTAACGCACAGTAGCGACCAGCACGCCAAACGGCGCCAGCTGTATCCTGTCCAAAGGCACGCTGGCTTCTGTCACATCCGGCGAGCTGTACAGTGGCTTGGCCTCGGTAGCTTCCAGTGTTTTCTCCGCCCCTTTAAGGGACACAGTCCGCGGCTGATCGCTCATGTTGAGAGACACCAGGACCGTGTCCGTTCCGTGCTTGCGCAGAAAGGAAAATACGTAAGGGTTCTCGTCATCGACAGACTGGTAGCTGCCATCGCGGAGTGCCGGCTCGCTTTTCCTCAGAGCCAGCAGCTTTTTGTATGCATTGAAGATTGAATCAGGATCCTGCTCTTCTGTCTCGACGTTATCTTTCTTTGCACTCGGCGGCACTTTGATCCATGGCTTGTCTGACGTTGTAAATCCAGCCTCCGGGCCAGGGGTCCACTGCATCGGCGTACGCTCACCGTCGCGACCTTTCTCTTTGGGCCAGCCCAGTTTGCCAATGGGATCATGCACATCCTCGATTCGCGCCGGGTCCGTCGTGCGCATGCCAATCTCTTCGCCGTAATACATCTGCGGTGTGCCGCGCGTCATCAGCAGCAGTGCCGCCATCAGCTTTGCAATCTGGTCATTGTGGACGCCGTCCCCGTACCTGTCCCACTGTCGGGGCTGATCGTGATTACTGAAAAAATATTCCGGCTGGCCGTGAGCAGTATTTTCTTCAATGTCATTGAACAGCTTACGGAAGCCCGGTGCCGATAGCTTATTCAGGTCGGCAATCTGGAAATCCATGGGCAACTGTACTTCATCGCCATTCCCATAGAGCTTCGTCAACTCCGTCACGTTGGGCTCGTCCGCCTCAGTAATCAGGACCGGATCGCCTGGATACTTACTCACGACTTTGTTCAGTTCTTTCAATACATCATGCACTTCAGGATAGTTATCGGTGTACTTGTGCTCGATATTCCGGTCGCCATACACGTTGTAGCCCGGCAGCAGAGGATCATCATGCAGTGCGGGGTCTTCAAACAGGCGCGACACTGCATCGATACGGAAGCCCGCAACGCCCTTATCCATCCAGAAGCGCAGCACGTCTTCCATTGCTTTGTGCACTTCAGGATTGCGCCAGTTCAGGTCAGGCTGCTGCGGATAGAAATAGTGGTAGTACCATTGGCCAGTCTTCGCGTCGTATGTCCACGCCGAATGGCCGAACCACGATTCCCAGTTATTCGGTGGCTGGCCGGGCCCTTTACCATCACGCCAGATATACCAGTCGCGTTTCGGGTTTGTGCGCGACGATCGTGACTCCTTGAACCACGCACTCTGGTCGGAGGTGTGATTGATGACGTAATCCATAATCACGCGGATGTTGTGCTTCCTGGCCTCGGCTACGAGGTGTTCGAAATCCGCCATCGTCCCGTACTCCGGGTCAATCGCGGTGTAGTTCGAAATGTCATAGCCATAATCGATGCCGGGCGACGGATACATCGGCGTGATCCAGATGGCATTTACGCCCAGGTCTTCAAGATACCCAAGCCGCGACTCGATACCCTTAATGTCGCCGACACCATCGCCGTTCGAATCCTGAAAGCTGCGCGGATAAATCTCGTAGATTACTGCATGCTTCCACCATGGATCTTCCGAATGCGGCGCAGCCGTGGCTTTCCCTGCAAGCGTGGCTGCCTGCTGACTTTGCATGACCGCCGGCTGTACCAGGCAGAGGGAAGATGCACTGCAGAACAGCAGGGACAGCAGCACTGACGTCATACAAAACTTCATTGAAGTCCTTTCAGGCGGAACAATCCGGCGATGCAGCCGACCGCCGGGCAGATGGAAACTATCACATCAAGCAGATCGGGCACCTGCTCAATCTGAATGGAAAGACGATCATTCGAGACGCCCCAATGCAGACGATTGCTCGTGCACCGGTGACGCCAGGTTCGGCACAATCCAGATGAGGGTGACGATCGCGATCACGCCCATTGCGACCTGCGGATGCCAGTCAGCCAGAAGTGCCGCAGCCAGGTACAACGCCAGGCTCGCCAGGTGCTTGCGCTGCGCCTGTAGATCCTCTGCCTTCAATTCTCCGAAGTACTTTACATTCCGCAGGATCGCCATGCGCAGCAGGAAAAAGGAAAATCCCGTAAGCACCATGGACAACGCATAGATCGCGACAGACAGGCCGTCCTGTCTTTTCTCCAGTACATACGAAGTGAAAAATGGCAGCAGCGACAGGCAGAACAGGAAGAACAGGTTCGCGTACAGGGTCAGCTTGTCTGTGCCTTCAATCCGCTTCAACAGGTGGTCGTGATTGACCCAGTAGATCCCGACAAAGGTAAACGACAGCAGATACACCAGCAGCGTTGGCATCACCGCGTACAGACTCGCCAGGCCGTTTTCATGCGGCACCTTCAACTCCAGCACCATGATGGTAATGATTACCGCCATGACGCCATCAGAAAATGCTTCCAGACGCGTCGTCGAATCAAGCTTTTTTGCCATGGTCGTCAATGACCCTGCTTAGCAGCATATATCCTTTAGCCATGGCGGCTGGCAGCGCTTTGCTCGACGGTCCGGGGCGATCTCAACCCCTTTAAATCTAACTCCTTCCGGGCCAACGAACACGCGGGATCAAGCATCAAAGCCTGCAAACTGAGTTGCGGCATTTTGGCTGCGGAATCCTGATACTTCATCGCATACACCTCGAACTTGGCTAAATGACACCAGTAGACCAACCAAATGTCGCGGTTCCTCCTACGCCTGCACCGGCTTCTGCCCCCGTTCCCGTTCCGCCAGCGATCGAGGAAGGCGCCGCGCCCAAAGTCAGTCCGTGGCGCGAACGCATCAGCGCCCTCAAAAATGTTCCTCCCGTTCTCGGCATCCTGTGGGACTCCGGCCCATCCGTCGTCACCTGGGGCATCGTTTTGCGCGTCGTCGTCGCAGTCGTCCCCGCACTCATCGGCTACGTTGCCTCGCGCATCATCAAGTATGCCGAGATGGCGATCCAGCACCAGCCCATTCCCAGCTGGTTCTGGTACCTGGTCCTCGCCGAAGTCCTGCTGGCCGTTTTTGCCAACGCATTGAACCGCGTCATCGATTACCTCGACAGCCTGCTGGCCGATCGCTACACCAACTACGTCAGCGTCCGCGTCATGCGCCAGGCCGCTACCCTCGACCTCACCACCTACGAAGATCCAGTCTTCTATGATCGCCTCGAACGCGCCCGCGTGCAGGCCACCGATCGACTGGCGATGATCCAGGGCCTCGGCCGCCTCATCCTTCAGGTCGTCAGTACTGCTATCTTCACCGGCATTCTCATGTGGCATTCGCCCTGGCTGGTACTGCTGCTCACCCTGGGTGTGATTCCGTCCTTCATCGGCGAAACACACTATGCCTTTCTCGGATACGCCAAAAATTTCAGCCAGACACCCGCCAAGCGGCAGATGGATTATCTCCGCCAGGTAGCCGGCAGCCGCGAAGGCGCCAAAGAGCTCAAGCTCTTCAACCTGGCTGAATACTTCACTAAGCGCTTCTCCGTTCTTTCGCAGCAGATCTACGAAGAAAATGTCGAGCTCTCCCGCCGCAAGCTTGTCGGCGGCGGCATTCTCACCATGATCGGCACGCTCGGGTATTACGGTTCCTATGCGTTCGTCATCTGGCGCGCCGTCAATCATCAAATCGACCTTGGCACTCTCTACTTCTTGACCACTTCCATCATTCAGGCCCAGTCAAGTCTGCAGCAGGTCTTCTCGACCGCCTCAGGTATTGCCGACCAGGCGCTGTTCCTTACCGATCTCATCGCCTTCTTCGATATGAAGCCGACCGTCGTCGACAACCCCAATGGCGCGACCCTTCCCCGGCCCATCCGTAAGGGCTTCGAATTCATCAACGTTTCCTTTACCTATCCCGGAACTAACCGCCGCATTCTGAGTAACTTTAATTTCACGTTATCGCCCGGCGAGCGCATCGCACTCATCGGTGAAAACGGCCAGGGTAAGACGACCGTCGTCAAACTGATCACCCGTCTCTACGATCCGACCGAAGGCCAGATCCTGCTTGATGGCAAAGATCTCCGCGACTACAAACTCGAAGACCTGCACCACGAAATCGGCGTCATCTTCCAGGACTTCATGCGCTACGAGATGACGGCCAGAGAGAACATCGCCGTCGGCCGCGTCGAACGTGAACACTCGCAGGGTGAACTTGAAGAAGCAGCGCATAAGAGCCTGGCCGAAAGTGTCATCAAGAAGCTGGCTGGCGGCTACGACCAGATGCTCGGCCGGCGTTTTGAGACCGGCGTAGAACTATCTGGAGGCGAATGGCAGCGGGTCGCTCTTGCGCGCGCCTATCTTCGCGACGCGCAATTACTGATCCTGGACGAGCCCACGGCTGCGCTCGACGCGAAGAGCGAACTGGAAGTCTTCGAGCGGTTCGCCGAACTTACCAAGGGAAAGATGGCTCTGCTCATCTCGCATCGCTTCTCGACTGTCCGCATGGCCGACCGCATCGTCGTTCTCGCTGGCGGCAAGCTTGTGGAAGAAGGCGATCACACCCAACTTATGGCTTTAAATGGCCAGTACGCCGCCATGTTCGAAATGCAGGCTGCTAGCTACCGTTGATTGAGGCGCGAATGGAAGATCAGAACCACGATTTCAAAGCAACGCCGGGCCTGGCATTTCAGGGCTCCGAATCGCAGAGTCAAGTGTCCGGCTCCATGTCCGCAGCCAGTACCGATACGTCTGCGACTTCAGTCTCCATGGGCAACGACCCTGTTCAGCTGCAGGACGAACGAAGCGCCCAGCTCGCCTCAGCCGAGACTGCTTCTGAACCGGCCTCCGAACCCGCCGCCGACAGCGAGCCCCGAAAGCCCGAAATCATTGAAGAACAACTGAGGCAGCAGGCCCGTGACGCAGCAAAGACCTGGGACATCGCGCATTCGCCCGAGAGCCAGGATGTTTTCGGCCGCCGCATCGGCTCCGTCAAAGCCACGCTGGACAAGGTCTTCGCCGAGCTCGACAGCCGCCCCATGCCCACCTACAAACCCGGTGAGCCGCTCGACCCGCTTCTCGAACTCCGCGAGAATCCCCGGCTGCTGCGTGCTGTCCTCAAAGAGATCAACTCGCTGCGCAAGCGTCTCGCAAAGCTGCCACGCACCATCCGTCCACGAATGGATGACGAACCACGCGTCATCACTGCAGCAGACGCCTATCTTGCCGCAGCGGAGTCGTACTGGAGCACCGAACTCGTCCACTCGTTCCTGGACGCAGCGCAGACCGTCGATGCATTCACTCTCAAAGAACTGTGGACCTTCCCCAGCGCCGTAAAATTCCTGCTGCTCGAAGAAATCCTCACGCAGGCCCAGGCCGTCATCGACAATCCCGCTTCGCATACTGGCGAAGGCGCCGCGATGCTCAAGCGCCGCTTCAACAGTCTGCGAGACACCATCTATGCCAACTGGCTCACCAATGTCGAAGAGCTTACCGTCTTCGACAAGGTTCTCCGTCAGGACCCGGCCGGGGTGTACGCATCCATGGATTTCGAGACCCGCGAAGCCTACCGCACCCGCGTCTCCGAAATCTCTGCTGCGTCCGAGTTCACCGAACTGCAGATCGCAGAAGCCGCCATCCTTCTTGCCACCGAGGGCTCCGTCAGCCGCCGTGAACAGGACCCGCGCATGGCCGTCCGGAAGGCCCATGTCGGCTACTATCTCGTCGACAAGGGCTTTCCACTGCTTAGCAGTCGCGTTCACTACCGGCCCTCTTTCATCGACCGCGTGCGGTTGACGGTACTCGCCAATGCGGAGGACTTCTACATCGGCGGCATTGAAGTCACGGCCATCATCCTGATAGGCCTGTTTCTTCTGCCGCTCATCCCCACTTACCCCGGCCTCTTCACCATGATGATTGCCTTTCTGCTGCTGGTTCTGCCGGTGGCGCAGGGCGCAGTCGATCTGGCGAATAACACTGTCACTGCACTTTTCAAAGCAAATGCTCTGCCGAAAATGGACCTGGCGAAAGGCATACCGGACGCCTTCACCACCCTGGTCGCTATTCCCACCCTGCTGATGAATGAGAAGCAGACACGTGAACTGATCGATGAACTCGAGGTTCGCTATCTTGCCAACCAGGACCCGCACATCCACTTCGCGTTGCTCACCGATCTGCCTGACTCCATCACGCGTCCGCAGACCAATGACAGTGATCCAATCGTCGACCTGGCCACCAGCCTCATCAACGCCCTCAACACAAAATACGCGTCACGCGATGCAGGCGGTTTCATGCTGCTGCATCGTCATCGCATCTTCAACGCTCGCCAGGGTGTGTGGATGGGCTGGGAACGCAAGCGCGGCAAACTGCTCGACCTGAACAAGCTGCTTGAAGGCGCCTATGACAGCTTCCCCGTCAAAGCCGGTGACATGGAGAAGCTGCTCAAGGTTCGCTACGTCATCACGCTTGATTCTGATACGCAGCTACCCCGCGGCAGCGCGCATAACCTGATCGGCGCCATGGCACACCCGCTCAACCGGGCCGTCATCGATCCCGAAAAACGCATCGTCACAGAAGGCTACGGTATCCTGCAGCCGCGCGTCGGCGTCAGCGTCAGCTCCGCTTCACGCTCCCGCCTCGCCGCCATCTATTCCGGCCAGACCGGCTTCGATATCTACACGCGCGCAGTGTCGGATACGTATCAGGATCTCTTCGGCGAAGGTATCTTCACCGGCAAGGGCATTTACGAAGTCTCGACCCTGCATGCCGTTCTTGATCGCCGCTTTCCGCGCAATTCCCTGCTCAGTCATGACCTCATTGAAGGCGCCTACGCACGCGCCGGTCTGGTCACCGACATCGAAGTCATCGACGATTACCCGTCGCACTACAGCGCCTATAACCGTCGCAAACATCGCTGGGTGCGCGGCGACTGGCAGATCACGCAATGGCTTTTCGGCAAGGTACCCGATGAGAGCGGCCGCTATGTCAAGAATCCAATTTCAGCCATCTCCCGCTGGAAGATCTTTGACAATCTGCGCCGTTCGCTCGTTGAACCTGTAACATTTTTTCTGCTCGTCTCCGGCTGGCTTGGTCTCGCCGGCGGCGCCCTTTACTGGACGCTCGTCACCCTCTTCCTGCTGTTCGCTCCATCGCTCGTCCAACTGGCCTTCAGCCTCGGCCGCGCCATCGCTGAACCCGTGCAGGGTGCAGCGCGTGAGGCCTGGATCGGCTTCTCACAGGCCATCTTTATCACTTTCCTCAACCTGATCTTCCTGCCCCACCAGATGCTGCTCGGCATCGACGCCGTCACCCGTTCCCTTGTTCGCCGCTTCATTACCGGGCAGCGTCTCCTCGAATGGGAGACGGCCGCTGAAGCAGAAAGCAACAAGAGCAAGGTCACCCCGGTTGATCGCTACCTCGCCGCCACACCGCTCGTCGCCCTGCTCGTAGGAGTGCTGGTCGCCCTCTTCAACACGCATGCGATTTTTGTGGCGCTGCCGATCCTCATCCTCTGGATACTGGAGAAACCAGTCACCTCGTGGCTGAATTCACCGCCACGCGAACTCAGCCTTCATTTTGAAGCTGGGCAGGATCGCTTCATGCACCTGCTGGCACTGCGCACTTGGCGCTTCTTCTATCAGTATGGCGGCGAGAGCCATAACTACCTGATCCCCGACAATGTCGAAGAAGACAAGCTCTTTGAAGCTGCGCGCGTCTCGCCCACGAATTATGGACTGCTCCTGAATGCGCGCCAGGCTGCCGTCACTTTTGGCTATCTCACGCTGCCTGAATTTACCAGCCTCACCCTGGCCAGCCTCGCTACCTACCAGAAGCTGCCCAAACTTAACGGCCACATCTACAACTGGTACGACACCCGCACTCTCGAACCCATTCGCCCCATCACTGTTTCCTCTGTTGATAGCGGCAACCTCGCCGCGTCCTTCTACACCCTGCATGCCGGCGCAAACATGATGCTGCGCGAACCGCTGGTTTCCAAAAGTCTCATACAGGGCCTGCGGGACCATCTCGCCATACTCGGGGAGCTTAAAGTAGATGCGCATCTTCCGCCCACGCCCACGAACGAAGATCTGACTGACTGGATCACCTGGGCATTCCACGCAGAGAAGACCGCCCCGCATCCTCATCCCGCATCCGATGCGCCTGAACCCCAGTGGTGGCTCGCAGAATTGAAGGTCCGCACGGGCGCGATCACGACCCTCATCTGCGACTACCTTCCGTGGCTCAGTCCCCAGTTCGCCATGCTCCACTCACTGCCCAGCATGCAGAATGCGATCTATCGTGCAGAAGACATCCTGCTCGAAAATGCGATTGAGGTGGCGACGGATATTGATCTTCGCCTCGCCCGCGCAACCACCGCCTCTGCCAGTGACAATGCGCAGGTCCTGCTCGCTGAGCAGCTTCGGGACCTGTTGTCGCGCTCTCTGCCCCGACTGAATACTCTGCTCGAAAACATCCAGCGCATCATCGATGACGCCTATCGCTACGTCGCCGAAATGGATTTCGCCTATCTCATCGAGCCCAACCGCCAGATGCTTTCCATCGGGTACATGGTCGAGCAGGATGAACTGCACAAAGCCTGTTACGATCTACTCTGCTCGGAAGCGCGCATCGGCGCGTTCGTCGCCGTCGCGAAAGGCGAAGCACCACAGGCCAGCTGGTTCAAACTCGGAAGAACACACACTGTTGCGTACGGCCGTCCGTCGCTCATCTCGTGGACTGGCACCATGTTCGAATACCTGATGCCCGCACTCTGGATGCGTTCCTATCCCGACACACTCGTGACTCGGACACTCGACGCCGTCGTTGCCATCCAGATGGCCTATGCCCGCGAGCACAACAACATTCCATGGGGCATCTCTGAATGCGGCTACTCGCAGATGGATGACGCCGGCCACTATCACTACCAGGCCTTCGGCATCCCGGCTATCGCGCTCAAATGGGATGCGACCGCCGGTCCCATCGTCTCACCCTATTCCACCTTCCTCGCGCTTGGCATTAATCCTGCCGCCGCTATGAAGAACCTGACTCGCATGGCGAAAATGGGGTGGATTGGCGCATTCGGCTTCTACGAAGGCGCAGATTATTCTTACGAACCCAACGCACCAAACCCTAAACTGCGCAAGGAACCGATCCTGGTTCGTGAATGGATGGCCCACCACCAGGGCATGTCTCTTCTGGCCATTCTCAACCTGCTGCATAACAACATCGTGCAGGAATGGTTTCATGCCAACCCCGATCTCAAGGCCACCGAACTGCTGCTGCATGAGAAACCAATCCGCGTCGCCACTCTCCTCGCTGAACACAAGGAAGCTACTGCCGGCCAGGTCTCCCGCAAAACAGCAGCGTGAGCATGTCCTGGCATCGCGGCCTTCCACCTTGTCGCCCGACTGAAGCGCAGCGCAGCGGAGGGATCTGCATCACCAGCAACTGAACACAAAGCACGTACGTTTCGTACCAGTGCATTCAGTCACTAAGCACGAAGCAGACCTGGTGCATTGAACACCCCACGATGCACCTGCCACACCTCCAGCACTTTCTGGCCACGGTCTGGATCGGTCGACCATCGCTTGGAGACCAGGGTCACAAAGTCACTGCCGCTTCCCGCCGCCAGGGCTGCTGCGTACGCGGGATATGCCTTGGCCAGTCGCTCTAGCAGCGCCATCCGGGCGGCAAAGCAGTCCTGCCAGTTCCCGAACTTCGCCCATAGTGCGGGCACAGTCATCCATGCTCCGTGAGCATATTCTTTCGTCGGCAGCTGCAGCCCATCTCCTACAGGCGGATGGCTCTGCTTCTGCCCGAACAGATTATTTGCCTGGGTCGCAAGTTTCGACTGACCCCATGCCGACTCAAGTGCTGCTTCGCAGGCAGCAAACTCCGGAAATACATGTCCTGCCGCCAGGGCCGCGGCGCGCGCACGTGTCAAAAACGTTTCCTGCATTGTCATTGCTCATCCCGTCTTTCAAAAACAATCTCGCGCAAACGCAGAACGGCGGCCAGTCCAGTGGACACGGCCGCCGTTAAGAATCTTCTTCTATTCTTATTGTTTCAAATTATAGGAATCACTCGGCACTTCGCGGGAACAGTGCGCTCAGCCTTTTAACTCGGTCACAAAGTTAATGCCGAGCGGTTCTGCAAGCAGGGGCTGGATTGCTTTCTCGAACTTAACGAAGTGCGGTGACTTCATATGCCGATCCAGGTCTTCCTTGTTCGTCCATAGTTCATGGAAGAATAGATGCCCCTCGGTCGATGACTCGTAGACACGATAAAACTCGCAACCCGTCTCTGTATGGGTCGGCTTGATCATCGCGACCATCTCCTGCTTCAGAGCAGATGTCTGTCCCGAGACTGCCTTCGCCAGCACAATCAGTTCAACCTTCGCCATCATTCTCCTGCTCAGTCACATGCCCCGCAAAACTACTTCACTGAATCAGATTGAGCAGCTGTGCTCTTCGGCAATCCGACGGTTGGCGCCAGCATGTCTTCTTTGCGATAGATCAGCGTTGTCGCATTCAGGCTCGCCAGTTCGAAACCGTGACCGTGGGTGATCGCATCTGTCGGACAGGCTTCAACACAATAGCCGCAAAAGATGCACCGGTTGTAGTCGATGTTGTAGACCTTCGCGTACCGTTCCGCACTCGAGATGCGCTGCTCTTCCGTGTTATCGGCCGCTTCGATATAGATGCAGTTCGATGGGCAGGCTGCGGCGCACAGAAAGCAGGCCACGCACTTCTCCAGGCCATTCTCGTCGCGCTGCAACACGTGAGCTCCGCGAAAGCGATCCTGGAAATGCGCGCCCCGGTTGGGTCCCGGACCATCCGGATAATTTTCCACCTCGGTCGGCTTGAACATCTCGCCGAAGGTGATACTCATCCCCTTCGCAACGCCGGCGATATTCTTCACGATAGACATGGCACTAGTATACGACGCCTGCTAGGCGATCCATCGGCCCTCGCGGGAGAAACGGACCAGGACCGCACCCTGTCAAAGTCCCGGCTGGTTTGCTGCGGCCGGTTGGAAGCTCAACGCTCGCGCCGCCCTGCGCTCAGGTGCCGTTAGAATCGCATCGTCCACCGACTACGTGGCCATGAAAGTAGCCAGGCCCGTGGTCTCGCCCAGCGCCTGCCGGATCGCTCCCAGGAATAGATGATTGTCCGGAGGCTTTTGGAAGTAGGCTGCGGCATGCGCATTCAGCGCCCTCTGCTTATTGCCGCCCGGTTCGCGCGCGCTCAGCACAATCACAGGAATATGGGCCAGTTCCGGCAGTTCTTTCATCCGTTCGAGCACTGTAAAGCCATCGCCTCCGGGCAGTCCCAGGTCCAGGATGATCAGGTCCGGATTCTCTTTCCGCGCTACCCATATGGCCGAGATCGCGTCGGGTGCGGAGATGACCTTGTACCCGTTCGTTCGCAAACGGGGCAGCAGACCAAGCACCAGGTGCTGGTCATCATCGACGATCATGATCTTCTTTTCACTCATTGCAAAGACTCCTTCGCTGCCAAACGGTAAAGAAAGCGTCGCGGCACACAAACCGGACATACCTGCAGACACGGCTGCGCACCATGCTGGCGAACAGCCCAGTTCAGCAAGAAGACGAACCAACAGATGATTTGTATTTTTCAATTGCCGCCGAACTGCCTGCATTCAGGTCATCGGCGGTTTCTGGAAGAACATCAGGCGGCGCCTGGAACGAAGGGTCACTGCGCGATAGCAGCAGTGCGCAAAAGCGGCCACTTCAGTTCGTTCTACGGATACAGCCGTTCCCGTGTCCAGTTGTTCCCGATCCGCAGAAACACTACGCGGTCATGTAAACGCGCGGGACGCTCCTGCCAGAACTCGATCGACTTCGGCGGCACTACGAACCCCGTCCAGTACGGCGGCAGCGGCACCTCGCCCGGATACTGGGCTTCAAACCTCTCTGTACGTTCTTCAAGCGTTGCCCGGCTGTCCAGAAGTCGTGATTGCTGTGACGCCCAGGCCCCGATCTGGCTCATCCTCTGCCGGCTGTGAAAATACTGTTCCACATCCTCACGCGACAATTCGGAAATAGCTCCCTCTACCCGCACCTGCCGCTGCAGAGACTTCCAGTGAAAGCACAGGGCTGCCTTTGGATTCTCCAGCAATTCCCCACCCTTGCGGCTCTCACGATTCGTGTAGAAACAGAATCCCTGGTCGTCGAGCCTCTTCAGTAACACGATCCGCACAGATGGCGTTCCGTCGGGCGTCGTGGTCGCGAGCGACATCGCGTTCGCGTCATTGATCTCGCTTGCCTTCGCTTCAGCCATCCACGCGTGAAAGCAGGCAATCGGGTCGACTGTGTCGTGCTGTGCAAAAGGATCCATAGCCTTGAGTCTACTGTCTGACCCCCTGATACCCTCCGCGTATCCACGGCCTTCTGCACCAGATGAAATTTCGGGTACCCCGCCTATCATCTCCTGATGCCGACTTCAGTGCCCGCCCTTCAGCCCGCGATCCCCGTCGCATGGTATAAGGGTCGCAACTATGACCCCCCGATGTGTTGCCGCGCCGTTACCCTCTTTACAGCCGCGCTCCTGGCTACCACGCCTCACACACTGTGCCAGGCTGCTCCGGGCATCACCCAGCCCACCATCCTTTACGGCGCCGCCTACTACAACGAGTACATGCCAGCCGACCTGCAGCCCGGCCGCCTCGATAAAGACGTCGCGCTGATGCACGACGCCGGTATAACTGTCGTCCGTATGGGCGAATCCACGTGGAGCCTTTGGGAGCCGTCCGACGGAACATTCGATTACGCCTGGATGGACCGCGTCGTCGATGCCGTGGGCAAAGCCGGCATAAAAGTCATCATGGGCACGCCCACCTACTCCATTCCCACCTGGATGGCGAAGGAGCATCCTGAAATCTTCGCCCGCCAGCTCGGTGATCTCACCATCGGCACCGGTGGTCCTGCGGTCGGCACTACCTACGGCATGCGCCAGAATATGGATTACGACAATCCTGACTTCCGTCGCTACGCCGAACGCCTCATCACTAACCTCGTCACCCATTACAAAAACAATCCGGCGGTCATCGGCTGGCAGATCGACAACGAAACCGGCTCGTACGGCGCTTCGAATCATGATGTTTTCAAAGGCTTCGTCCAGCACCTCAAAGACAAGTACAAAACCACTGACGCCCTCAACAAGGCCTGGTTCCTCAACTACTGGGGACAAGACGTAAACGACTGGGCCGACATGCCCACCCGCGACGAAGCCACCAGCACCAGTTACAAACTCGAGTGGACCCGCTGGCAGCAGATGCGCGTCACCAATTACCTCGCATTCCAGGCCGCTCTCGTCCGTAAATACCGCCGGCCCGATCAGTTCGTCACCCAGGACTACGGCAGCATGATGAAAGCAGACGTGAACGAACTCGACGTCGCGTCGTCACTCGATGTCATTGCCAACAATGTCTATCACGGTACACAGGAGCATCTCGACGGCGCCTTCCAGGCCATGCAGGGCGATTACGCGCGATCGCTCAGGCACACCAACTTCCTCATCACTGAAACCAACGCGCAGACCCTCGGCTGGGATTCTGCCGCCCAGTACCCGCCCTACGACGGCCAGATGCGTCTCGACGTCTACAGCGATATTTCAAGCGGCGCCAACATGGTCGAATACTGGCACTGGCATTCCATCCATGCCGGCCAGGAGACGTACTGGAAAGGCGTCCTCTCGCATGACCTCGAGCCCAACCGGGCCTATGCCGAGGTCACCCGCATCGCGCATGAGTTGCAGAAGGTCGGCCCGCAACTCGTCAATATGCAGATCCACAATGACGTCGCCATCCTCTACAGCGTCGATTCGGCCAACGCCATCAGCTTCATGCCCTTCGAACATCAGAGCGGCGGCGCCTGGGTGCCCGGCAAAGCTTCCGGCAGTTACAACGGCATCGTCACTCAGCTGCATCGCGCGCTCTACGACAACAACATCGGCGCAGATTTCATTTTTCCAACTGCAACCGCCGCTGATTTATCAAAATACAAACTCATCATCGTCCCCGCCCTCTACATTTCCGACGATGCCCTGCTCAAGCGGTTCTCGGACTACGTACACAACGCCGGCCACATCCTCATGACCTTTAAGAGCGGCTTCGCCAACGAGAATTCTGCCGTCCGCTGGGAGCGTGCGCCCGGCCCGCTGCGCCAGGCTGCCGGCTTCAGCTATCAGGAATTCTCCACGCTCGAAAAGCCTCTCGCGTTGAAAGGAGATCCCTTTCATGTCGGCGAGGACGACCAGGTCAGTACCTGGGCGGAATTTCTGCAGCCGGAAACCGCCAGGCCCATCGCTTCCTACGACCATCCCTTCTTCGGCCGCTGGCCCGCCATCACCGAAAACCATTACGGCACTGGCACACTCACCTATGAGGGTACGGCTGTTTCAGACAAGTTGCAGGACGCGATTGTCCTCAGCGAACTGAAGGAAATCGCGCTCACCGGGTCCGACCAGCAACTGCCATCAAGCGTAAAGATCAAACACGGCATCAGCAACGACGGCCATCCGATCCATTACTACCTCAACTACTCCGGCAGCCCGGCAACCATCACCTACACCTATCCCGCCGGGAACGACCTTCTCACCGGCAACTCGTTCATGCGAGAGCAGAAGGTCAATATCGGACCATGGGACGTCGTCATAGTGAAAGAGAAAGCACTCGCACCATAAAGAAATGCTCAAAGCTCCACCGTCTTTTGTCATCCCGACTGAAGCTAAGGGATCTGTATCTGCTCATTCGGCACAGCTGAACTCCTGAATCTAAATCGCGAAGCACGAAGCCTTATCTACGGAGTGACCATGATCCGCAGCAGAGCCCGCGCACTCACGCTGTTCCTACCACTTGCCATCGTCATCACTGCTCACGCGCAGAGCTTTACCCTGCAGCAGGTCATGAGCGCCCCGTTCAACTCTGGCCTGCAGGCGGCGCCGCAGGGCAATCGTTTCCTCTGGATCACCAACGAACAAGGCAGGCGCAATCTCTGGCTGGCTGAAACAGAAAAGAACGGCGCGCCCACTAATGCCCGCCCGCTCACGCATTATGACGCCGACGATGGCCAGGAAATCGGTGACGCCGCCTGGTCGCCCGAT
Organism: Acidobacteriaceae bacterium; assembly: GCA_963692885.1. GTDB lineage: Bacteria > Acidobacteriota > Terriglobia > Terriglobales > Acidobacteriaceae. The sequence goes on along the minus strand of OY843586.1, from coordinate 1,153,044 downwards.
GGTCTCTCCATCGCATTCGTCCACGGCGGCGACTTCGAGTTCCCCGACAAACCCGCGCCCAACCCTGCCCTTCTACCTGCCGGCGTGAAGCAGGAAATCTACTTCATCTCCGTGAAGGAAAAGTCTGCCACGCCGCGCAAAATTGCAGACGGCCGCGCACCCTCCTTTTCACCCGATGGCAACACCCTTGCCTACCTGCTCGATGACCAGGTATGGACGATCGCTCTCCACGCCGCCGACGCAAAACCGCAGCAGCTTTTCCACGCCCGTGGCAAGCAGGATTCCCTTCGCTGGGCGCCCGATGGCAAGGCCCTCGCCTTCGTCAGCCATCGCGGCGACCACAGCTTCATCGGCGTCTACACTTATGCCACCAACACGGTCACATATCTCGATCCAGCCACCTGTCTCGATGGCGAGCCCGCGTGGTCGCCCGACAGCTCGCACATCGCCTTCGTCCGCCAGAGCATCGATCCCTCTGCCCACGAATTTGGACCTCAGCGCACCGGGATTCCATGGTCGATCATCGAGGCCAGTGCAGCCACTGGCGACGGCCATGAAGTCTGGCACTCCAGCCGGGGGCCCGGCAGCGTGTTTCACGAACTCCAGGCCACCAACCAGCTGGCATTCGCTGCTGACAATTACATTGTCTTCCCGTGGGAGTCAGATGGCTGGGCCCACCTCTACGCGATCGCCGACACCGACGGCGCTCAACCGAAGCTGCTGACTCCGGGACCCTTTGAAGTCGAGCACTTTACTCTCAGTCCCGATCGCCGCACAATCCTTTATTCCTCGAACCAGCACGCTTCCGACGAAAAAGATACCGACCGCCGCCACCTTTGGTCTGTCTCTGTTACAGAAGGCGAGCCGAAGCAGCTCACGCATGGCGAAGGCATCGAAGTCGCACCCGCCGTCACCGCCGGTGGCCTTATCGGCACCCTGCACTCGGATGCTCACATGCCCATTCGTCCTGCCATCGTTGAAGCCAACGGCAGCCTGCGCGACGTCGCTCCGCCGCTTATCCCGGGAACATTTCCTGGCGACCGCCTGGTGACCCCGCAGCAGGTCATCTTCAGTGCAGCCGATGGCCTCCAGATCCACGGGCAGATCTTTCTTCCCGCCACGGCGAACAACGGCAAACGTCATCCTGCCATCGTCTTCTTTCACGGTGGCTCACGGCGACAGATGCTGCTCGGCTGGCATTACATGCAGTACTACTCCAATGCCTATGCAGAGAATCAATATCTCGCCAGTCTCGGCTTCATCGTCCTCTCGGTCAACTACCGCAGCGGCATCGGCTACGGCCTCAACTTTCGCGAAGCTTTGAACTATGGCGCAACCGGCGCGAGTGAATTCAATGATGTCCTTGGCGCCGGTCTCTATCTCCGCAATCGGCCTGACGTCGACGGCAACCACATCGGTGTCTGGGGCGGCAGTTACGGCGGCTATCTCACCGCTCTCGCACTCTCGCGTGCATCCGACCTTTTCGCCGCTGGCGTCGACATGCACGGCGTCCACGACTGGAACCTCGAGAACAGTTATGCGGAACCCGTCTATCGCACTGATCTTGACCAGCAGGGTCCTCAGCTCGCCTGGCAATCCTCGCCCATGTCCACCATCCAAGGCTGGCGTTCTCCTGTGCTCCTTATGCAGGGAGATGACGACCGGAACGTGGTCTTTTCGCAGACGGTCCAGCTCGCCGAGATGCTGCGCGCCCAGGGTACTCCCTTCGAAGAACACATCTTCCCGGATGAGATCCACGACTTCCTGCTCCACCGCACCTGGCTCGCCGCGTACGCCTACGAAGCCGACTTCTTCAAGAAACACCTGATGCCGGATCCGACCGTCCACTCGACTACGCCGAAGTAACGGGAATACGAAATAAATCTTGACCCCGTGCATTTGTACATTGTATATGTACAAACAACAATGACGCGCGACGCCACACTTCGTATCGATCCCGAATCCTCTACTCCCGTCTACCGCCAGGTCGTTGACGGACTTCGCTCCCTGCTCGTCGAGGGCACACTTCAACCCGGCGATGCACTGCCGACTGTCCGCGAACTCGGCCTTGACCTTGGAGTTCATTTCAACACCGTTGCCGAAGCCTATCGCCTGCTCGCGGCCGAGGGCTGGCTTGACCTGCGTCGCCGTCGCGGCGCCATCGTCACCGAACGCGCAGTGCCGCGCCAGCAGCCACAGGCGCAGGAAGATTTCAGCCGCAGTCTGCGGCAGCTGATTGCGCAGGTCCGCGCCGATGGTCTGTCCATCAGGCTCATCAAGAAAGAACTGGAACGACTCAACCAGGAGCTCACCGTATGAACTCGCACTTCTCTCCAACTGTCCTCTTTGCTGGAATCTGCGCTCTCGCGGCTATCGCTGCTCTGAATGCGTGGACCTCGCGCATCAATCAATTTTTCTTTTTTGCCCGTACACTTCCGGCTGCCTTCAGAGAGACGTCTGCCGCAAGAGCGATCACCCTGCGCTACCTGGGAATGATCTGTATCAGCGCCGGCCTGTCGATGCTCCTGCTCACCTATCTCTACGTGACGTTGTCGCGCCCGTTTTCTGTTTCGCTCGTCAGCGCATTGCTGGCCGTATTCGTCGGCGTCACTCTTTCTTTCGCTATCGCACACCGGCTGGCCGGCACAGCGTTCGCAGCTTTCGCACAGACTGCCGGAGCCGGATCAGCCACCGAAAGAGCGCCAGACCGCGCCATCAGTGTCCGGTTACTGTCCAGCCCACCACAGGCGACCGTACGCGCCATGCTCGCACCAGTGCTGGCGGCCGTCGGCCTGTGGCTCGGCGGCGTGGCCACCAGCAATTACTCCATGTCCAGCTTCACGAATACTGCAGGTCAGCAAGGTGGTGCTGTATTGCTGGGCATGGCATCCGGCATGCTGCTCGCTGGTACTGCCATGCGGTTGATGTTGCGCTTCTCCGCCCGTCCGCGCACGACAATGGCCTCCTCCATCACGCGCGTCATGGCACTCCTGTCGTGGGTCGCGGTCGCGCTCATAGGTGTCATCATGGTCGCGGCCCGTATGCACGAAATTATCAGCGGGGACGTCGCGCACATGGTGATGCTCGTCATCGTTGCGATGGCTGCGATCAGCATTGTTTACATGTGGAGCAGGAACAACCAGTTTGTCCCCACCTCGGCTGAGCAGAATGGCGATCATTACTGGCGCGGCGGTCTCTTTTACTGCAACCGGCAGGATCCAGCCCTCTTCGTACAGCGCCGCAGCGGCCCCGGTTATACGCTCAACTTCGGCAATCTATTCTCCTGGCCGCTCGCTGCATTCTTCGTTGCAGACTTCGCCTTCATCTTCTTTGCGCGCCACCACATCTAGGCGCAGCAAGACCCTGGCATCACGAAGAAGCCACTTCCCATCCATGCTCCGGAAGAGTCAACGTGCCATCCCGAGCGCAGGCGGTAGAACCAGGTTTTCTCAAGCCGCCACAAACCCGGGGGGCCCAGATCTCGCCTTTAAGACCTCGGCTCCCCGACACCTCAACTATCCATGCAGTTTCGCAATCGCTGCAGCCGACCGCAGCCGGCGATCGATATGCCGTTCGAGCGATTGCACCGCGAACCGCCGCAGATCGGCGGCCTGTGTCCTGTCCCATTCTTCTCCGCTGAACGCCGAGATGGGCGCACGTAGAAATGCCGCAGCCAGTCGCTGCGATGCAGGGGAAAGCATGCCGCTTGCCATCTGCTTATGTTCCACGCAGAACAGGCCATCCCGCTCTGCGTGAAAATAAGCCGGTCTTCCGGCAAAGGGCTCACCGCAGCGCAGGCAGTGGAGCAGGTCTGGCAGCCATCCCATCAACCGCGTCATCCACAACGAGAAATAGGCCACCGGCAGCCACACCACGCCAGTGCGCGTAGCACCCAGAACAGCGAGCAGCAGGCGGAACACGGGATCATTGGGGTCGTGATCAGCGAGGGCTTCGTCCAGGACCTCGGCGTAGAAATCCAGTGCTGCGAGCCGCGCATAATCGACCGCCTCGATCAACGGCGAACGCAGGATCTCGCAAAAATCCAGCCGCACCAGGTCTTGCTTGGGCTTTTCCACAAACGTAGCCCGTACGTGGGTCATCGGCTCGAGAGCGCCGCCGAAACGTTTGCGCGATTTTGCCGCCGACCGCGCGATCCCTTTGATCTTTCCCTGTTCCCTGGTGAACAGAGAAACGATCTGGTCCGCTTCATGCAGCAGCCACGTCCGCAGCACGACAGCCTCCGCCTGCTGGATACTCATCGTTCAGATCCAGTTTCCCGCAACAAGCAAAACGCGCAGCCATCAGGCTGCGCGTTTGCAGAAGCTCCGTTAGAACTATCGTCCAAAGTGCGAAGAATTCTTTTCCGTGTACTCAGACCATTTTTCCGGCAGATCATCACCGGCGTAGATCGCGGAAACCGGGCATACCGGTACGCATGCGCCGCAGTCGATGCACTCAACCGGGTCAATAAACAGTTGCTGGGCATCGCTGAAGCCCGCTTCGTCCTTTTTGGGGTGAATGCAGTCGACGGGACATGCGTCGACGCAGGCGGAATCCTTCGTGCCAATACAGGGTTCTGCGATCACATAAGCCATGAAACTTTTCTCCAGTGCGCGATTGGGTCAAGAAAGATTGTAGCAGCACATCCCACGCTATTTGCGTCTGCAACCTGCCACTTTGTGGATGCCAGGCACACACAGGTAGAGGGCTTAAACCCGACCGCTACTTTACCTGGATGCCGGCTGACCGAAGCGCCGCGAACTCTGCTGGCGTCGGCACCGGTTCAATCCCGCGCCCTGCGAACATGTCGACAAAAAACCGTTGAACCTCTTCGCCGATCAATCCATTGCTGGCCAATATTTCCCTGCTGTCGAGCTTGAACGGCGAGCCGTCGAAGGACGTCACTGTGCCGCCCGCCTCGTTCACCATCAGCACGCCCGCCGCCGTGTCCCAGGGGTTCAGGTTGAACTCCCAGTAAGCATCCACGCGGCCGGCCGCTGTGTAGCAAAGATCCATCGCAGCAGCACCAGCGCGGCGCACACCATGCGAGCGCAGCGTAAGCTGCTGATAAAAATGAATGTTCGGATTGGCATGGCGCTTATGGCTGGGGAAACCCGTCGCCAGCAGGGCTTCCTGCAGCAGCTTTGTCTTCGACACATGGATCTGCCGGCCGTTCAGCCACGCACCTTTTCCTTTCTCGGCCATGAAAAGTTCGTCGTGGATCGGCTGATAAATCACCCCGGCTACCAGTTCTCCATCTGCATCCGCAGCAAGTCCTCTCGGACGATGCTCCAGTCCCATCGATACGCAGAAATATGGAAAACCATGCGCGAAATTCGTCGTGCCATCCAGTGGATCAACGTACCAGCGATACTCAGCATCGAGGCCGCTCCGCGTTCCCTCTTCGCCAAACACGCCATGCTCCGGCAAAGCCCTGCCGAGCCGCTCGCCGATCAGCTTTTCGCTCGCCCGGTCCGCCTCCGTCACCAGGTCGACATCCCCTTTGTATTCAGCGGTGACGCCGCGCTCGAAATAGCCCCGGATCAATGCCCCTGCCTCAAAGGCAATCGGGGCGACCTTAGCCGCAAAGCCTTCCAGGAGTGTCTTCGGAATACGCGCTTCCAGCGTCTCGCTCACTTCGCTGCTCCATCCACTGGTATGACTACAGGAACACTTTTCGTTTCAGCCGCAGCAGACTTGCGTGGCGCGCGGCGCCGCTTCGCATTCTCGGTGATCGTCCTGATCTGGTGCTTGTAAATGAACAGGTTTGCTTTGCCATCGCGCGTCAACCGGATCATCTTGTCATCGAAGTACTCAATCCATCCCTGCACACTTTCGCCATCACGCAGCTTAACCGTAATCGGCACCTGCTTTTCACTCAAAAAGCGCAGATAGAGCGACTCCTGGCCGGTATCGCCAGGTGGCGGAGACTTCTTCCCCTTGCGGGGAGGGGATGCAGGAGACATGCTCGCATTGTAGCGCGGCAGCAGGCGAATCGAACCGGGCTGCCGCCATTGGAAGACAGGCTCAGGACGATTGCGGCAGCAGAGTGGTGCAAGCGGCTTCGCCATGCTGGTCTACTGGCTGTGTGTTGCAAGTATCGGCAACCTCATCGACTACGTGCCCATCCGCACCTCCACCGATGGCACCGATCTATACCAGAACATGTTCGCCGTGAAGAAAGGCTTCGGCTGGTCACCGTGGACCCTGCTCATCGCCTTCGGCAATCCAACGGCTGCGGTGCTCGTTTACTACTTCCTCCGCATCATGCCGTCGACGCTGCACTGGCTCTTTCCAGCTTCGCCCGCAAAGAGGCTGGTCATGGTAGTCCTGACCTCCTTCGCGCTCTTTGACTTCTACGCAGCCGCGGGGTGGTCAGATGGAGGCCCTGTCTTGCGTCGGCTGTCTGTCCTCTCAGTCGCGGCCATTGCTCCGCTCATGATGCTTGTCAGTTCCTTGCTGGTCGAACGGTCAGGGCAAAGAACGGATAAGCCGATCGTCACCTGACGCGCAGCCGGGCCGTTACACGCAAAGCAAATGATCAAGCCGTCGTCGCCGACCTGCCTTTGAACAGCCTGTAAATAGCAAGCAGCACCAGCGCGCCAACGAATGACATGATGAAGCCCGCAGACTGACCATCGCGATAGAGCCCGATATGGCTGCCGATGAACGTTGCCAGGATCGATCCCGCGACACCAATCAACATGGTGATGATTATTCCGCCAGGGTCCTTCCCTGGCATCACGAGCTTGGCGAGAGCGCCGACGACGAGCCCGATGATCGCTTCCCACAGGATATGCAGCATGGCGTGTTTCCTCAGTCGCCCGTTTCAAAGAACTGTTCCAAAGTGAGCGGAACCGAATTATAAGTCCATCCTGCAGAGATCTTTGCAATCAATTCGGTGAATTTTTCAGGAGGCCGCGACGTCTTCGATCCGCGTATCAAAGCTGACAATTCTTCCGTGACGCGCAGCATCTGCTCTCACGGCGCGCCTGCAAGCAACGTATAGGCCGACCCGCATTCCCGCATCATCGCCGGATGGTAGACTGTGCCGGTGCCGGATCTTATCAGCCGAGTAATACGCCGCCTGCGCAGACTCTGGTATTACCGGCAGATCGAGCACGCTGTCCGCGGCAAGCGCGGTTTGGAAATTGGCGGTCCCAGCAGTGCGTTTTCGGAGCCAAACACCTACATCCCTGCTATTTACCGGTTGGCTGCTTCGATTGACAACTGCAACTTCGCGACCAACACTGCATGGTCCCATGGTGAGGCTGGACGGACTTTCCAATACCGTCCGGATGGCGAACCCGGTATGCAGTACATCCACGATGCCACCGATCTCGCCTCGATCAGCGACAGTACCTATGACTTCCTGCTTGCCTCGCATATTCTCGAACACGTTGCCAATCCACTTCGAGCGCTCGAAGAGTTTCGTCGCATACTCAAACCAGATGGTTCGCTGCTGGTGCTGGTTCCCAATCGCGCGCATACCTTCGACCATCGCAGGCCGCTGACGACCTTCGCCCACCTGCAGCAGGATTACGCCGCTCAACAGGATGAAGGCGATCTGACTCATTTAGAAGAAATTCTGGCCCTCCATGACCTCACCATGGATCTGCCCGCAGGCAACCCGGATGAGTTCCGCGCCCGCTGCCTGCTCAACCTGCAGAATCGCTGTATGCATCACCACGTTTTTTCTCTCGACATGCTCGAAGAAGCCTTCAAAGCCACGCATCTTCGTCCTGTCTACCGCGCAGAATGGGCCCACAATCTCATCCTTTTCGGAAGAAGAAGCAGTTAGCGGCAGTTCCACTTCGGTTCAGTTCGCAGGATAGTAGCCGGGCCGGTTGTGCACTGTTTCCTGCGTCCCCGCGGGACGGTTGCGCAGGCTCACCGCGATGTTGCGGAAGTCATCGTTGTCTTTTCCCTTCGGCGGATAATAGCCCAGCAGGTATTGCGTACGCAGGTCTTCCGAGACCTGCGCGAACACCTTCTGCAAAGATCCTGAATCGGCATAATACGATCGGCCACCAGTCTGCTCGGCCAGTGTGATCATCGCGTGCTCGCCGCCCAGGTCGCGTCCCGCACTCGCTTCGACCGGCACCACGATGATGCTGTATACCAGCGCCTCGCCGCGCACCGCCTGCTCCAGCGCCTGCTGGTAATTCACTCCCTTGACCGTGTTCCCGCCATCCGAGATGACCACGATCACCTTGCGGCCTGAGTGGCCGATAAGCGCCTGCGCAGCCAGATATATCCCGCTGTAAAAGGCCGTGGCGTCGCCATTGTGCAGCGCGCTCAGTCCGCCTTCCAGCTGCCGCAGGTTGTTGGTAAACGGCACCAGTTCGCGCACGGAATCGCTGAACTCCATCAGGTCGACCCGATCGATCGGGCGCACCAGTCCTTCGAGGAAGCCGCGCGCCGCATAGCGGACCAGGTCCCGGTCAATATGCACACTTCCGCTCGTATCGATAGCCAGCACAACATTCAGCGGCAGAGCTGTTTCGCGTTCGAACAGCGCAATTTTCTGCGGCTGGCCATCTTCTTTAAGAACGAAATTGTCTTTGGTCAGGTCGGGCACTGGCGCATTATGCTCATTCGTCACATTGACGAATACATTTACCAGGTGCACATTCACATGGAAGGTGGGAACGTCATCGCTTGGGACCGAAGTCGCAGCAGGCTGTTGCGCGGCCAGCATCAGCGAGGATCCATAAAGCAGCGCAGCGCATATCGCCAGCCGCGGCATTTTCAACTGACTTCACCGGCACGCAGCGCCTCGGGGAAAGGCTCGCCATCGGCCCAGACTGCGCCATCTTCGAAATACTCTTTCTTCCAGATCGGTACAGTTTTCTTGAGTGTATCGATGATCCATCGGCATGCTTCGAAAGCCGCGCCACGGTGGGCTGACGCTACCACGATCAGCACCGACGTCTCACCAATCGCGAGTTTGCCCAGCCGGTGCACCAGCACTACCTCGCGCACCGCGAACTGCTGCTTCGCCTCGGCTGCGAGCCGCTGCATACCGGTAAGCGCCATCGTTTCATACGCCTCGTAATCGAGGTAGAGTGTACGCCGTCCGCGCGTGTTATTGCGCACTATCCCGTCGAACACCACGAGCGCGCCATCTTCACCCTGCTTCAGTTCTGCAACGATGGCGTCGGCTGCAATTACCTCGCGCGTAAGAAAAACACGCTCGTTGATTTCAGCATCGACTCCACCCGAAACCGGCGGCAACAATGCAACTTCATCACCCTCTTTTAACGCTTCCCTGAGACCAGCATATTCATGATTGACGGCCACGGCGAGCGCCCTCCAAAGATCACCCGACTGTGTGTGCTGATGGAGAGAGGCGATCTGCCGGCACTTACTGACCAGGTCCGCCACGGTGGCGCCGGGGTCGAGGTCAAGATTCTGGCTGTCCTGGTGAAAGATGTCCTTCAGCTGCCCGAAGAACAATACGCGAACCTGCATACTGCAAGCATAGACGACCGCGTGTTCCATTAAGTTGATGCGGCTGTTGCTGTGGTCAACGGAACGCGTGCCGCTGCCGGCGAAGCTAGCGCGGGACCAGAACCCCGGCTACCGGCACGATCTCATCCGACGGCTGCGGCTGGTTCAATCCGCCATATCGCCGCTCCCGTTGCTGATAGGCCGCAATCGCTTCGAGCAGGTGTGCGCCACGGAAATCCGGCCAGAGCCGGTCAGTCACATAAATTTCCGAATATGCAATCTGCCAGAGCAGGAAGTTCGAGATCCGCATCTCGCCGCTCGTCCTCACCACGAGGTCCGGATCAGGCATCTCGGCTGTGTACAGATGCCGGTGCAGGTCTTCTTCCGTAATGCTGTCGAGTGGCTGCCCCGTCGCCTGCATCTCGGCAGCCAGTTGGCGGAAGGCATCGATGATCTCGCAGCGCGCCCCGTAATTAAGCGCCAGCGTCAGCACGGTGCCATTATTATGCTTGGTCGCGTCGGCCGCCCACTCCATGGTCTCGCGTACTTCGGCAGGCAGTTCCTGTGTTCGCCCGATATAGTTCATGCGCACATTGTTGTCGTTCATGCGCTTCACGTTGCTGCTGAGATACGTCCGCAGCAGTCCCATCAGGAAGGTCACTTCCGACTTCGGGCGACGGAGGTTGTTTTCGAGCGAGAAAGCGTACAGCGTCAGCCACGGCAGGTTGATGCGCGAAGCCGTCTCGACCACGTACTGCACTGCTTCCGACCCCTGCTTGTGGCCAAGGAACCGCTTGAGACTACGCCGTCCGGCCCAGCGACCGTTGCCATCCATAATGATGGCCACATGCTGCGGCATCCGGCTTAGATCCAGCTGTCGGTAAAGAGCCAGTTCGTCGGAAGAAAGCTCATGGGCGCGGCTCGGTTGCGTCAGTTGCAAAACTACTGCCTCTCAGCCTTCGCCTTCAGGCTCGACTCAAGAACGACCGTAGCATAAGCCTTTGGCTGCTCGCAATGCACACAGTGATGCACCTTTAAATGCATGCACATCGCGTCCAGCCAGCCCAGCGGGCAACCTTGTGTCTACCCCTGAGCCGGCCTTATGCGATGCGTCGCCGTCCCATGGCCATATCGCGCGTCTGGTTCAAAAACAGCGAGCGCTGGTAGCCGTCCAGCTGTGAGACATAAAGCGCCACTTCAGCCAGGAACGGATCAGCCAGTACACTTGCCGTCTCTTCCAGCTTCCTGCTCCGCGTATCCTGCAGCAGCGCGCAGATATCGACCTCAAGCGCGGTCGCAAGACGGCTCAGCGAAGACAGTGTCGGCATCGCCTTCCCATTCTCGATCTTCGAGATGTAGGTGCGCGGCACCTGCATGCGGTTCGCGAGTTGACGCTGGCTCAGCGCCTTGGAGCGGCGGATGTCGCGGACAGTCTTCGCCACCTGCAGGCCAGACTGCTGGTTGGCCGGCTGCGAAACGGCTTCCACTGGTTGCGGCTGCAACAGCTCCGGTTCATCAATTTCAAGTGTTTTGTGACAGCGCCTGCAGAGCGAGTTGATGGTCCTGAACTGAACCAGACTGCAGTGGTCGCAGCGTAATACCTCGCGTGCCTCTACGGTTGCTAAGGTAGTTGCCATAAGTTGTACGGAGGCCAGAGCGGGCGTCCTTTGGCAGTCACCTGCCTTGATTCCATCTAACCTTGCCGCAATAACAATAACGTGTCAAGGGAAAAACTAAAGTAAGTGGACAGTTCCCGAAGAAACCCATAAGCAACCCGACTTAGTAAGGTCTTTTCTAACCTCATTTAACCTGAAAGTTGTAGACGACAAAGTTGTAGACGAGGACGAGCATTGGATAACGAGCGTAACTCGAATGACGAACATGAATACACGCGCAGCCGCGCCCTGCAACTGCTCGAGGAGTACACCGGATCTGCCAGTCTGATCAAGCATGCGCTCGCAGTGGAAACCTGCCTGCGCGCCTATGGCCAGCTCGAAGCAACCATGCAGGGCCTTGATGGCCTGCAGGAGGAGCGCTTCGTCGAGACCTACGCCATCACCGGGCTGCTGCATGACTTCGACTACGATCAGCACCCATCGCTCGAAGAGCATCCTTACGTCGGCAACAAGATTCTGACCGAGCAGGGCTGGCCCGAAGACATCCGTCACGCCATCATGGCCCACGCCGATTACACTGGCACGCCGCGCGAATCGCATCTCGACAAAGCCCTCTTCGCCTGCGACGAACTCGCCGGCTTTCTCACCGCCTGCGCATTAGTTAAACCCACTAAGTCGATCCACGATGTCGAAGTTGCCGGCGTCAAAAAGAAGCTGAAAGACAAAGCCTTCGCCCGCGGCGTCAATCGCGATGACGTCATCAACGGAGCCGCCGGCCTGGGCGTCGACCTAGACGAGCACATCGCCTTCTGCTTGACCGCCATGCAGCGAAACGCCGAGGCATTAGGCCTTGCCGGTATCTGACTCGTTCCACCAAGCCCGGCCCAGCAGTATTCACGTCTGTCATCTTTGGCCGCAGCGCCCACTATGGCTGTGTCATTCTGAGCGAAGCGCAGCGTAGTCGAAGGACCTGCGTTTTGTCCAGCGCGCCACAAATCTTCCTGCCTCCAGTCACCACCCTTGATTTGTCGTATCGAATGAAGCGCCGCGAAGTAAAGAGATCTGCATTTCGAGATCAGTCCCGATCCGCAAGGCAACAGTCAAACATCGAGCGCTTGTCCCGGCTAAACCACGCAATGGGGCTCTCTGACGCATTAGCAGTTAAGTCGTTCAACATGCTTCTCCAACAGCGTTACAGTCATCCGCCTTATGGCATAGTTCTTCGGCTCGTACAATATCGTCCAAGCTCCGGAACGATCAACTGCAAGATCAGGATTAAATCTCAATATCGCCGAATGGTCGCTTATTCCTTGTGTAGCGATCATGGTCCGCCGATAACTGCCTTTCCCACTACCAATCCGACAGTCAAAGGCAACTATTCTGAAGCGATTACAATCTCCGTCTATCACATTCGATACGGAGTTCGCTTTATCCAGCGCGGTGCCGATGAGTGTGAGCGAGCGTGGAAGGGCGTTGCCGATGAAAGTAAAGCTGTGCCGGAGCGCCAAATCTTTTAAGGCTTTCTCGCGCTTCCATTCGAAAATCAATCCGCCTACGTACAGCGCAGCAACAGCGAAGACGGGAACGGCATCCTGAAAATCCCAAGCTTTCACAAACGAATTTTATCTGAAAGACGATGCAGATCACTGCATTGTCTTTCAGACAGGCGCGGTGAATTAGTGCCTGGTGTTTTAAACCTGCTATCCTTGCGAGTTTGCTATGGCTGACCAACAAAACACACTTAACACGACTCTTCCATCCGCGCTCAACGCAAGCACGCCGCGCGCCCGCAACAATGCCGCCGGCGCGAAGCTCCTGCTCGAAACCATTCACGCAGAGGAGAAGACCATCGCCGAAGGCGGTGGCACAAAGGCCATCGAGAGCCAGCACACGAAGAAGCGTCTGACCGCGCGCGAACGCATCGCGCTGCTGCTCGATCCCGGCACTGAACTTTTCGAACTGGCACTCTTCGCCGCCTTCGGCATGTACGAAGAATGGGGCGGTGCGCCATCGGCAGGAGTCGTCACCGGCATCGGCCACGTCGCCGGCAGGCTGGTCATGATCATCGCCAACGACGCGACGGTGAAGGCCGGGGCCTTCTTTCCCATGACGGCGAAAAAGGTGATCCGCGCGCAGACCATTGCGATGGAGAACCGTATCCCCACGCTTTACCTGGTCGATTCCGCTGGCGTTTTTCTGCCGCTGCAGGAAGACGTCTTCCCGGACCAGGACGACTTCGGCCGCATCTTCCGCAACAACGCCGTCATGTCCGCGCAGGGCATTCCGCAGATGACCGCCATCATGGGCATGTGCGTTGCCGGCGGCGCGTATCTGCCGGTCATGACCGACCACATCCTGATGACGGAAGGGAGCGGATTATTCCTCGCCGGTCCCGCGCTCGTACAGGCCGCGATCGGGCAGAAATACACGGCGGAAGAACTTGGCGGCGCGACCATGCACGCCGAGATCTCGGGCACAGTCGATTACAAGGAACCGAACGACCATCTCTGCATCGCTCGCCTGCGTTCGCTCGTCGGCAAGATCGGCAGCTTCCCGAAAGCACCCTTCAGCCAGCTGTCATTTCACGCAAAAGATGATGCGCCAAAATACTCAGCCGAAGATCTCTACACCCTCATCGATCCCGATCCTGCGAAGGCATCGAGCAACAGCTACGACATGCATGAAGTGATTGCACGCATCGTCGATCGCTCTGAGTTCGACGAGTACAAACCGGGCTTCGGCCGCACCGTGATCTGCGGCTACGCGCGTGTCGGCGGATTTGCCGTCGGCATTGTCGCCAACCAGAAACAGCACCAGGCCGCGACTGCTCCGAATGGCGAAAAGCGCACAGAGTTCGGCGGCGTCATCTACGCAGAAAGCGCTGACAAGGCCGCCCGCTTCATCATGGATTGCAACCAGAACCTGGTCCCGTTGATCTTCCTCCATGACGTCAACGGCTTCATGGTCGGCCGCGATGCCGAGTGGACCGGCATCATCCGCTCGGGCGCAAAGATGGTCACGGCCGTCTCGAATTCCGTTGTACCGAAGATCACCGTGCTGGTCGGCGGCTCGTTCGGCGCAGGCCATTACGCTATGTGCGGCAAGGCATACGACCCGCGTTTTATCTTCGCGTGGCCGACTGCGCGCTACGCAGTCATGAGCGGCGCATCTGCTGCCTCGACACTGGTCGAGATCAAGATCCGCCAGCTCGAGCGCGGCGGCAAGCATCTGACCGACGAAGAAAAGCAGCAGGTCGTCGAAGGCATCAAGGCTTCATACGACGCCCAGACCGACATCCGCTATGCCGCCGCCCGCCTGTGGGTCGACGCGATCATCGATCCCGCAAAGACGCGGGACGTACTGATCACTGCTCTCGAATGCGCCGCCCTTAACCCGGAGGTAGCAAAGTTCCACCCTGGCATCCTGCAGACATAGAGGCACGCAACTAGCCGGCGAGCATGGAACAATAGCGACTGTGCCTGCAAAAACCAAACTCACGAAGCGCGACGCGATCCTGAACACGATGCTCGATGTCGTTGTCGAGCGCGGCTTCCACGAAGCGCCTATGTCTCTGATCGCCGAGCGCTCAGGCGCGAGTGCCGGGGTGATCTATCACTATTTCGCGAGCAAGCAGGAGATCATCCACGCCCTCTACACCCGCATTCGCGCCCTCAAACGCGAACACCTTTTTGCCGGCTACTCGCCGGACATGGCAGACAAAGAAGCATTCATTCATATCTGGATGAATGCCTATCGTTTTCATCGCAAATACCAGCGCGAGATGCACTTCCTCGATCAATACAAGATGGCCGGCTTCCTCTGTGAGCCTGATCCGCTCGACGAAGAAGTCACTGCATTCGAACGCCGGTTCGCAACGCAGGGGAACGGCGGCATCCTCATGAACTGGCCGCGCGAGGTCTTGGAGGAAATCACCTTCGGCATGATCGAGCGGCTGGCAAAGCGGCCGCATAAACTCGCTCCGGCTGTTCTACACGAAATCGCCGAACGAATGTGGCAGGCGGTCTCTGCCGCACCCTGAGGCAGAGTCGCAAAAATAGAACGAACGTTCGATCTATGATGTAAGATCCTCACATGAGCAGCGAACAGGTTCTAGTCACCGGCGGTTCCGGTTTCATCGGCGTACATTGCATCCTTCAACTGTTGCAGGCGGGCTATCGTGTTCGGACAACCGTGCGTTCGTTGTCACGTGAGTCAGAGGTCCGCGCCATGCTCAAAGCTGGCGGCGTTGACCCGTCTGCACCCCTTACCTTCGTCGCGGCCGACCTGAAAGCGCACGCCGGTTGGGCAGAAGCGGTAGTCGGCTGCACCTACGTTCATCATGTCGCTTCGCCCTTCCCACCCGGGGTGCCGAAAAACGAGGATGACCTGATCATTCCCGCGCGGGACGGTGCACTGCGGGTGCTTCGCGCTGCTCGCGATGCCGGGGTGAGACGCGTCGTTATGACGTCATCCGTCGCTGCCATCGCTTACGGTCACGTCGAGCAGAACGCGCCGTTTGACGAGACCAGCTGGACCGATGTCAACGGTGCAGGCGTTTCGGCGTACGCCAGGTCCAAGACTCTCGCTGAACGCGCGGCATGGGACTTTGTAGCCGGGGAAGGTCGCGACCTGGAGTTTTCAGTCGTCAACCCGTAGGCGTCTTTGGCCCTGTGCTGGGCCCGGATTACTCAACATCGATCCTGCTGGTGCAGCGCCTTATGGATGGCGCAATCCCTGGGTG
The DNA here is from genome assembly GCA_963692885.1 of Acidobacteriaceae bacterium. GTDB lineage: Bacteria > Acidobacteriota > Terriglobia > Terriglobales > Acidobacteriaceae. The sequence goes on along the minus strand of OY843586.1, from coordinate 1,137,234 downwards.
CCCGCGCATCTACTTCGGTATCGTCGATGTGCGTGATGTGGCCGACCTGCACCTGCGCGCCATGACCCATCCCTCTGCAAAGGGCGAGCGCTTCATCGCAGTCGCGGGCGACTCGTTATCCATTCGCGAGGTCGCGGGCATTCTGCGGGAAAAGATGGGAGCATCGGCTCGCCGGGTCCCCACGCGGCAACTGCCTGACTGGGCCTTGCGCGTCTTCTCGCTGTTCGACCCGGCAGTCAAACTGGTCCTTCCGGAGCTAGGCAGGAAAAGAAGCACTACAAGCGCAAAGGCACGCCGAATGCTCGACTGGACACCGCGCTCAAACGAAGAAGCTATCCTCGCCAGCGCGGAAAGCCTGGTCCGGCTCAAACTGCTGAAAGACGACGCGAAGTAAATCAATCTGCCACAACCCGGGTGCCCCATGTCTCGCATGTGCGTCATGGGTCTTATACACCACACTTGCGAGGATGAACGCCACGTAGCAAACCAGGTGCACGCCCACTCCCCCACTCCTTTTCCCCGCGGCCGGACAGTATCCTGAACACATGGCAACCCAGGCACTCCCGCGCCGGCGCACCAAGCGCAGAAAACAAACAGGTCTCCGCTGGCATGCTTGGTGGCCACTCCTGCTCGCTATTGCGGCGACACCATTTGCAATCAAAGCCGCGGAAATCCTGCCGCTGATGGGCCCCAGCGGCATCATCCGTCTGCGACTGCTCTACCCCACGGCATTGCTCGTGCAGCAGCACCTTGGCCTGCCGGAAGCTGCGGGCGAAACTGCCTCGCAGACGCTGATGTATCTGCAGTTCCCGCTTTATGGCCTGCTGCTTATTCTTATCCATCACTGGAAATCATTCCGCACTGCACTGATCGCGGTTGTCGCACTGCACCTGCTGGCCGCGATGGCTGTCTGGCTGCTACCCTCGCTGTAGACCGCCATGGCCGCCTCAAACGCCCAAGTAAAACAAGTCACCATCGTCGAATGCCCTAGGGATGCCTGGCAGGCTCTCCCGAAACAGATCCCGCCCGAGGTCAAGGCGGACTATCTGCGCCTGCTCATCGGCGCCGGCTTTCGCCACATCGACGCCGTCTCCTTCGTCTCGCCCAAAGCCATTCCGCAGATGGCCGATTCCGAAAAGGTGCTCGCCTTCCTGCAGGAGGCTGAACCCCTGCGCATGCCGGATGTGGAACTGCTCGGCATCGTCGTCAACGCGAAAGGCGCAGAGCGCGCAGTGAATGCGGGGGGCATCAAGGCGCTCGGTTTCCCCTACTCCATCTCGCCGGAATTCCTCAAGCGCAACCAGAACCAGACGCCGGAAGAATCGCTTGACGCCCTCGACAGCATCGGCCAGATCTCCTACGCAGCCGGCTTCCGCATCGTCGCGTATGTGTCGATGGCCTTTGGCAATCCATATAACGATCCTTGGGACGAGGACGAAGTCGTCGCCGCCTGCGACCTGCTGGTTGACTCAGGAGCGGAGGTCATCTCGCTCGCCGACACCGTCGGTCTGGCCACACCTGAACAAATCGAACGCGTCATGCGCGCAGCGATCGCGGCAACGAGCGAAGCCGAGATTGGTGTTCATCTACACGCGCGGCCCGGCGAAGCAGCCGCGAAGATCGAAGCAGCGTATCGCGCCGGCTGCCGTCGTTTCGATGGAGCCCTTGGCGGCCTCGGCGGCTGTCCCTTCGCCCAGGATGCTCTCGTCGGCAATATACCGACCGAGACGCTTCTGCAGACCCTTGGAACGTTGGGCGCGACCCTGCCGGAGCTAGCCCCTCTCGATGAGCTGGTAGCTGCGAGCCTAGCCATCGGACAAAACTATGGCGCTACTGCTCACTGAAGGCCCCCTTGCTGTAGAGTCACTTTTGCATGAGTCATTCAACCAGCAGCCATTACGAAACCATCCGCGTTGACGATGAAGGCAGCGTCCGAACCATCACGCTCCATCGCCCTGAACGGCGCAATGCACTCACGCAGGAGATGATTCGTGAGTTGACGAAGGCCGTGGTGCACACCGCCGAGTCCCATACTGTTCGCGTCCTTATCCTCACAGGCGCGGGCGATGGATTCTGCTCCGGCCTTGACCTCTCGGAGTTGCAGAAGATCTCTTCGCAGAGCGAGGATGAGCAACGTGCCGATTCCTGGTTCCTGGCTAATCTTTTCCGGTTGCTCTACGAGTGCCCCAAGCCAACGATTGCCGCTGTCCAGGGCGCCGCGGTGGCGGGCGGTATGGGCCTGGCCACCATCTGCGACTTCACGCTGGCAGCCCCCGATGCCCGCTTCGGCTACCCGGAAGTAAGGATTGGGTTCATCCCGGCTATCGTGTCCGCTTTCCTGAAGCGACAGGTCGGTGACAAGCAGCTGCGCGATCTATTGCTGACTGGCCGGCTGATCGACGCAGATGAGGCCCATCGCCTCGGCCTGGTGACCAGCATTGTCGAGGACCAGTCTGTACTGCATGCAGCCGCGGCGTTAGCAGCAACTTTGCTGAAGAACAGCCCGGCCTCGCTTGCCGCAACCAAGCGATTGCTGCATGCGCAGTATGAGGATGAGCTTGACCGCGATCTCGCGTTCGCATCAGAAGCAAACGCCGGCATGCGCAAAACGCCGGAGTTCGCGGAAGGCCTCGCTGCATTCCTCGAAAAGCGCAGGCCGTCCTGGACGGACGCCTAACGAACGAGTGAAGGATTGTGTGCCCGCAGCTCAGCCACAATCGTCAGCGCGGCGGCGCGCGCCTCATCTGAACGCTCCGGCGAAAACGAAATTGCCCCCACACGCGCGTGGCCGCCGCCGCCATAGCGCTCGCAGATGGTTGCGAGATTCATCATGTCCTGCCCGCGCACCTTGGTCCACGGATTCGAACCCACCGCGACCTTCGTCCTGAAACTCGACTTGCTCAGCCCGATCGAATACACCGCCTCGGGATGCAGATAATACGGGATGAACTTGTTATAGCCTTCGAGCGGATGGTCGGTGATGTCGAAGTAGATGGTGCCATCCACGCACTCACTCCGCTCACCGATCAACTTGATCGCCTGTTGATGTTTCTCAAGCAGGGGCGGCAGCAGGCTGGCGACAAACGGCTCGCGCAATACGTCGTCGAGCGATTCTTCTGTGAGCAGCGGAATGAGTCTCGGAATGAATTCCGGATCCTGTGTGGATTCGATGATCAGCGTGAGCTTCATCGCAGCCGACGGCATCTCGACCGCCGAGTCTGCGCTCTCATATAGCGCTCCATCGACGATGTCGGCCCACTTGATCAACTCCGCTACGGGCGCCGCATCAAAGCCGAACTTGGTGCTCGCAATGTGCGCGAGAAAACTGGTGCACGAGGTGTACGCCGGATCATAGAAGCGCCGCATACTGAAGCTGCCGTCTTCCAGGCCGCGCAGGTACTGCTGATGATCCTCAGGCGTCAGGAACGCACTCAGGTGATGATCGAACCACCAGGTAATCTTCGGCGATGCGGAATACTTGAAGTCGACGATTGCATTTTCGTCGCCGATAAAGTCTGCTTCGTTGAACAGCGAACCCGCGCGATGTACCAGGCCGTGATACGAATACACCGCGCCGCGCGTGATGCATTCGCGATGGAAGCGTGAGAAAAGTGAAGCCGAGCACGCTCCATCGAAACACTTGTCATGATAAAAAACGCGGACGTTCAAGCAGAAGCTCCCCTGGTTCGCAAGCCGACTCGGACAACGCGGCACGATTGACTAGGATTGCCGGGAGTAGCGACGATGTCAAGCACACGAAGTACGTAGGCTGCTTTATGCTGGTGCAGCGCATGATTTTCTTTCGCAACTCGCAGTCTTTCTGCCCCACTGCCGCCGCCCATCGCCGTGCGTCCTTCATGATCCTCACTGCAGCCTGCAAATGGAATCGTCTGCCCGTGCGAAGCGAAGCCGGGGTCCCTAGCGCACAGTCTTTGTGCGCCGGGGCAGGAGCGCAGTGGAGGGGTCTGCTTCTGTCTGGCCCCGGCATCGCAATCTCTTCCCCTGCGGGCTGTTCGCGTTGATTCCTCGTGTCTCGCCGGCAGCGCATGTCGTGCGCCATCATGGACTGCCCCTGCTGTTGATCTTCCTCGTCAGCTTCGCAGCCGTCGTGCCGCTGATCCTGCGCGGCCCTTCCTGTGGACATGACTTCGACTTCCACTTCCTTTCGTGGCTCGAAGCCTCGAGGGATTGGCATACCGGCCTCGTCTATCCGCACTGGCTGGTGCTCGCGAACTACGGAGCCGGCGAACCGCGCTTCATTTTTTATCCGCCTCTCTCGTGGTTCATTGGCGCCGCGCTCGGCAGTGCAGCAAGCCTTGTCGCCTCACCGCACACTGCGTGGACAGCTGCACCCATCCTGTTCACTGGCATCAGCTTCTTCGCTGCCGGCAGTGCCGTCTATGCTTTCCTGCGAACCTTCGCATCCGGCAGCGCGGCGACCCTCTGTGCCTGCCTCTTCATCGCGAACCCTTATCTGCTATTCGTCGCGTATGAACGAACAGCCTTCGCTGAACTGCTCGCCACCGCGCTGATCGCACTGCTGCTCCTGCTGGCCATGAGACCGGCCTTCGCTGTCATGCCGGCAGCCATCGTCATCGGCGCCCTGTGGCTCACCAATGCGCCGTCAGCAGTCATGGGCTGCTACCTCCTGGCCGGCATCACCTTTTTACGGATTGTGCTCGAACGCAGATGGCACCTCGCCTGGCAGGCTGCTGTTGGCTGCGCCCTCGGCACCGCGCTTGCCGGCTTCTACCTCGTCCCTGCAGCCTACGAGCAGCGCTGGGTACAGATCAAGCAGGCCATCGGCGAAGGTATGCGCATTGAAGACAGCTTCTTCTTCGAGCACACCGGCCAGCTCTACCACGACCAGGTACTGCACACCGCATCGCTCATCACGCTCATCCTGGTTGTCACCGGCTTTGTCGCAGCACTCGCTGCGTGGCGGCGGCAGGACACATCGCGAACCAGGCTGCTGGCCCTTTTGACACTCCCGCTCATCGCCCTTTTCTTCCTTCAATTCCGGATCAGCGATGTGATCTGGCATGCCGCACCACGTCTGCAGTTCCTGCAGTTTCCCTGGAGATGGCTGCAGGTCATCAGCATCCTCAGCGTGGCGCTACTGGCGTTAGCCATCGACCATCTCAGCAGCAGGCTCTTACTCCGACTCGCTGCCTCACTGGTGATCGCTGGCTCCATCTGGGCCTGCGCACATACCTTCTACGCAGCCTGCGATGTCGACGATGCCGTCGCCGGCCAGCTCGCCATGTTTCATGACGGCAGCGGCGTGCAGGGGACCGACGAGTATACCGCCGCCGACGCCGACAACAGCCAGGTGCTGCAGGACATTCCGCCCGTCCGCGTGCTTACCGATCCCAATGCCGAGCTTCCCGCAGAGAACGCCGGGGATAATCCGGAATGGATCTCTGACTGGGCCTTCCCGACGACCGCCAAAGCAACTTCGACCATCAGGGACTGGTCGCCTCAGCATCGTCGCATCGAGCTTGACGCAAGACAGCCGGCCTACGCGGTCCTGACTCTGATGGATTACCCCGCATGGCACGTCAGCATGAACGGTCGGCCGCAGTCGATAGACATCCATCGCGAAGACGGCCTGATGGTGCTGGCAGTACCGGCTGGCAAGTCAACCATCGACGTACTATGGCAAAACACTCCCGACATCCTCTGGGGACGATTGCTGAGCGCGGTGGCCGCCCTGCTGCTGTTACCGGTGTGGTTGTGGCAGAGACGCCAATACTATCCTCTGGCCTGAACTCACCCGAGACGCGTCTTTCCAACCAGCGTAAAACAGGATTTAAGTCATCCCGATTAGATCGCGAAGGATTATCATCCCGACCGAAGCGCAGCGAAGCAGAGGATCTGCATCTGCCACGGGTCAGCCGCGGAACCGGGTGCCCCGGGTCTCACTTCTGAGACCTGGGTTCAGCTTCCCCCGAACGCATCCTCGAAGGCCGCTACCCCGCAACAACCGGCACAATCTGCTCCCGCACCGCCGCGTACGTCTTCCGGATCCCTTCAGGCAACTTCGTCGTCGCTTTCCACCCCAGCGCATTGATCCGTGTTACGTCCAGCAATTTGCGCGGCGTACCATCCGGCTTGCTCGCGTCGAAAATCAATTTGCCTTTGAACCCGAGCTCACGGCTCACCAGCTCTGCCAGTTCGCGGATCGTGACATCCTCACCCGTTCCAATATTGATCAGCGGCGGATGGTCGCCCTGCACGAACTCGTCAAGCTGCGCTTCCGGCAGCTCCAACAAGTGCAGGCAGGCCTGCGCCAGGTCGTCACTGTAGAGCAGCTCACGCCGAGGCGTCCCGGTACCCCACACCTCGATCGCATCCCGGCCAGTCGCGACTGCCTCTGCCACCTTGCGCAACAGCGCCGGCAGGACGTGCGATGTCTTGAGGTCAAAATTATCTTCCGGCCCATAGAGGTTTGTGGGCATCGCCGCCAGGTACTTCGTCCCATACTGCCGGTTGTACGACCAGCACATCTCGATGCCGGCTATTTTTGCGAGCGCGTACGGCCGGTTCGTCGGCTCGAGTTCGCCGGTCAGCAGGTAGTCTTCTCGGATTGGTTGAGGACACAGCTTTGGATAAATGCAGCTCGATCCAAGGAACAATAAACGCTCGACACCAGCCTGTCGGCTTTGCTCAATGACATTGTTCTGGATGAATAAATTCTCGCGGATGAAGTCAGCCGGGTACGTATTGTTCGCGAGAATGCCGCCAACCCGCGCTGCCGCCAGCACCACGTGCTCAGGCTTCTCTTCTGCAAAGAAGCGGGCGACCGCGACTGTGTCCGTCAGGTCAAGCTCGGCATGCGTACGGGTCAGCAACTGCGTATAGCCGGCACGCTGCAGCGCCCGGTAGATCGCAGAACCGACCAGGCCGCGATGACCTGCTATATAAATCCTGCTGTCTTTTTTCGCTCCGGGCTTCACTGTCACTCCAAAATCAGGACTCGTGATACTGATACGAATTGAAGCCGTGCTTCTCGACCAGCGTGTCTCGTTTGGCTTCCTGCAGATCGAATTCCACCATCTCCGCGACCATTTCTTCAAACGTCGTCAGCGGTTTCCAGCCAAGTTCGCGATGCGCCTTCGATGGATCGCCAAGCAGTGTCTCGACTTCGGTCGGACGGAAGTAACGAGGATCGACCGACACCACGACCCGGCCTTTGTCGTCAATGGCACGCTCATCCTCACCTTCGCCCTCCCAGTGAAGGCGCATGCCCAGGCACCTTGCTGAGTGGTCGACGAAGTCGCGCACACTGTACTGGTGGCCCGTCGCTATTACGTAATCGCGTGCTTCTTTCTGCTGCAGCATCAGGTGCTGCATGGTCACGTAATCTCTCGCATGGCCCCAGTCGCGCTTGGCGCTCAGGTTGCCGAGATACAGACGGTCCTGCAATCCAAGATGAATGCGCGCAATCGCCCGCGTAATCTTGCGGGTCACAAACGTTTCGCCGCGCCGAGGAGATTCATGGTTGAACAGGATCCCGTTGCAACCATAGATGCCATAAGCTTCGCGGTAGTTCACCGTGATCCAGTAGGCATACAGCTTGGCCACTGCGTAAGGCGACCGCGGATAAAACGGCGTCGTCTCTTTCTGCGGCGTTTCCTGCACCAGGCCGTACATCTCGGAGGTCGATGCCTGGTAGTAGCGCGTAAAATTTTCCAGCTTCAGAATGCGGATCGCTTCGAGCAGTCGTAGGGATCCCAGCGCGTCACTGTTCGCCGTATACTCCGGTTCCTCAAACGACACCTTCACGTGGCTTTGTGCGGCCAGGTTGTAAATCTCTTCCGGCTGTACCTTCTGCACGATGTGAATCAGGGTCGAGGAATCTGTCAGATCGCCGTAATGCAGCACCAGGTGCCGGCTTTCCACATGCGGGTCCTGGTAAAGGTGATCGATACGCGAAGTATTGAAAGACGATGCGCGGCGCTTGATGCCGTGGACCTCGTAGCCCATCTTCAGCAGGTACTCGGCCAGATATGACCCGTCCTGCCCTGTAATGCCAGTAATGAGTGCCTTTTTCAAGGCTGTCTGCCTCCATGCCCGCACAGACGCAATGGTCAGCATGCCATCATGCGGAGTCAACTAACGGTAGCATGTTCAGCGGCTGTTTCCTGTCTTCGTCCCATTGTCCACGAGGGTTCGGCATGCTGCTGAAGTTGTCGCCTGGTGCGGCCCGCGGGGTGTTGTCTCAGCGGCGGCCGGTCAGGTCGCGCAGTTGCTGTTCGAATCGCTGCAGGACCCGGTCTTTCCCCAGGTGCTCGACTGCGTGGATCCGCGCATTGACGCCCATCTCTCGACGCAGGACCGCGGAGTCAGTCAGTCGGGAGACTGCATCGATCACGCCGGCTACATCTCCCGGTTCGACGGCGATCCCGCAGCCCTGGATGGCAGTCGCCACCTGCGTGCCCTTGGCGGCGGTCGCGATCACCGGCCGTCCTGATGCCAGCATGCCGGTGAGCTTCGATGGCATCACCAGGTCAGCAGCATCGGCACGCTGCGGCAGCAGGTGTACGTCGGCCGCATTCAGCAGATCATTCAGCGCAGACACGGGTTGCAGTGGCAGCATGGTCACGTTACTCAGCCCGGCTACAGCCTGCTCCAGCATTGGTCGCAAAGCGCCATCGCCGCAGAAGACGAAGTGCACGCGCGGGTCGGGCGCGAACCACTGCGCCAGCACCGGCAGCAGCTCCAGTCCCTGCTTCATGCCCATATTGCCGGAGTACAGCAGGATCACTTTATTTGCACCCAGGCCCAGCTTGGCGCGCAGCGCACTCACGCGTTCAAGTGGATGAATCACCGAAATATCCACCCAGTTTGGAAACAGCAGGGCTTTGCCGCGATCGACACCCTTTTGTTCCAGCTGCGTCACCATGCGCGGCGAGATCGTTGACACCGATCCAAACTTCCGCATGATCCATCGCTCAAGGCCGTAAGCCATGCGGGAGATGCCGCCACCCTCCGGCAAAAAGCCCATTTCGAAGCCGGCATCAATCTCGAAATCCTGCACATGCAGCCAGCTCGCAGCACCGGCCAGGTTGGCAGTCAGAAGCGTCGAAAGGGTACAGAAAAATGCCGGCTCCACGGTCACGGCGACATCCGGCTGCCACACGATCTGGCCCAGCATCACGGGCAGGCTTGTCAGCATGAACGACAGCAGGTGAATGAGCCGCGACAATGCCGAGGGCGCTTCAGGAACGAACAGGGGACAGCGGAAGACCTTGATTGGACCGTCCTCGACCTGGTATTTCCAGGGAGAATAATCCGAACGCACTCGCCACGCAGGATAGTAGGGGGGCGCTGTAACTACGCGTACCTGGTGCCCGCGGCCGGCCAGCCACTCCGCCATCTCACCGGTATATTTCCCAATGCCAGTGAGTTCTGGCGTGTAGTTGATGCCATGCAGCAGGATGCGCAAACTTCCAGTTCCTTTCCATCCGGGGAGCACCTGACCTTTCAGGAGACACGCCAATCTTCAGAATATCTGAAGTTCCGCCGGTATACATGACGATCCGCTCACGTCCTTCCTAAGAGTAGGCCGTGATGCCCTCGACGTTTGCTCAGGTATGATCGAAGGCGATGTCGATTGATGTGCGAGAACTAATGGCAAGTGGCGCGGCACGCGTGGATGCTGCGCTTTCCACCCTGCTGCCTCCACCCGAACAGTCACCGGTTTCCATCCATAAAGCCATGCGGCACAGCGTCTTTGCCGGTGGTAAGCGGCTGCGTCCCATCCTCTGCATGGAAGCGGCGCGCATGATCGCCAAAGACAATCAGTATCCGGCAGGCATCGAGCAGCTCGGTGCCGCGCTCGAAATGCTGCACACCTATTCGCTGATCCATGATGATCTGCCGGCCCTCGACAACGACGACCTGCGACGTGGCAATCCGACCTGCCACGTCATGTTCGGTGAAGCGATCGCCATCCTGGCCGGCGATGCCCTGCAGACCCAGGCCTATGAAACACTCGCTTCCCTTGCCTGTGAACCAGCTGCCCGGGTCTCCATCATTCATGGCATTGCGCAGGCGACAGGTACCGTCGAAGGCATGATCGGCGGCCAGGTGATGGATATTGAAAGCGAATCCCTGGCGCCAACGGCTGAAATGGTCCATGCCATCCATCGGGCGAAAACCGGAGCACTCATCCGCATCAGTGTCGTCGTGGGTGGCCTGTATGCAGGTGCAACCATTGAGGACGCAGAACGCCTGACAAGTTTCGGCCGCGATGCCGGGCTTGCCTTCCAGATCATCGATGACGTCCTGGATGTGACACAGGAATCCGCGCATCTGGGCAAGACAGCCGGCAAGGACGTGGCCAGCGTCAAAGCCACCTGGCCCGCTGTCTATGGATTGGAAGCCTCGCAGAAGCAGGCTGCGGCGTTGATCGCATCAGCGTTCGACGAGGTGGCTCCCTACGGCGAAAAAGCCGGCGCGCTCAAAGGGCTGGCGTCCTACCTGGTCGAACGCACGCACTAGTCACGAATACATTCTCGGCCAGTTGAAGAACAGGCAGCCCCATGTCTCGCTTCCGAGACATGGGGCTGCACCTTGCATGGCCGCTCTAGCGCATCTGTTTGCTGATCATCTTGCTGACGCGCTCGCCCTGCTCCGCCAGCTCTTCCACAAATTTTTCAACCTTGCCCAGCACCTGCTGGCCGGACTCGATGTACTGCGGAATACTGTTCCACAGGTCTCTAGTACCCTCGACATCCTCAAGCAGCGCTGCGGCAGCGCCGACCGCGGTCAGGGTAATCCCTGCTTTCCTTTTGCCCGTCGCCAGCAGGATGGCTCCGGTAATCAGCGAACCAGCCGCAACTCCGCGCTGCCAGGTGATCTCTTCGGCCCAGTTGGTGCGCTTGATCTTCTTCTGAACCTCTGAGAACGCAGGCAATTGTGCTATCGGCATTGAATGTTTCCTTTCCGTCCATGGAATGAAGGTGATGCCGATGTGATGCCAACGGCAACAGATCTCGATGTACTCAAACAGGCGCGCATACCTTCAGTCAAGATCGATATCACGCAGAGGTTTACCACTTCCAGGCGTTTCCTTGGCCTTCCGCAGGGCTTCTGCGAATTTCTTGTCGAACAGATCGTTCTTGTTGCGCTCTGCAGCGACGGACTGGCGGAAGATGCTCTCTTTCCGCTCGTCCTGTTCGCGCATCGCCTTCGCAGCCGTTTCAAAATCTTCAAAGGTACGTTTGCGGGGCGCAGGCGTATGCGACACGATCGCACGCAAAGTTGGATCGATCTTCAGAACGCCGCCGCAATCGGGGCAGACAACGTCAAAGGTATCGCGACTTGAAGGGCGGGAACTCACGCGCCTATTGTAGGGGTTCGCCCTCGCCAATGCCAACCTGTCCACGCCCGCTCCCGGACCGGCGCCGACGGATCAGGTCTGGCAGAACAAGTTTGCACGGCGGTCATCACAGCCGGCATCTTCTGTGACCCACATCACAACTGATCCCCTGCCGACTGAGGACAATGAACGCTGGAGACCTTCCATGCGAGAACCGATGAAATCAGTATTCCGCGGCAGTTCGAGTCAGCCCGGCCCGGGCACCCTCCAGGCGCCCGCGCCGTGCAAAGGCGCATGTACCGGCTACAAAACCCAATCTGCCTGCCCGCCGCTCATTGTGATGGCTATTCGCTCGGTCCATGGTGAACCAACCTGCTGCAAAAGCACATCCTGAACGGCTCATCAGAAATTTTGCTGTAACCGTTGAAGAGTAATGCTCAGCTAAGCCAGATAGCCTTGTGTCCCGGACAGGTTGAGTCTGCTGCGTCGATAAAGTTCGACACAATCTCTTCGCCATAGCGGGCCAGGTAGTACGCACCGCCGATACGCCGTTCCTGCAGATGCCGATCGGGGAAAAGCGACAGTTTCAGAGCGTCCGCATGTTTACGCAGGCTCTCGTCCTTCTGCAACTGGTAGTTTGCTGCCAGTCGCCGCAGACGGTTCATCTGGTACCGCATTTTTGAAGCAGATACGTTCGCTGCCTTCCCCAGGCTCTCGTCCATCGCAGACATCCAGCCGGTCAGCTCGATCAGTTCGCGATCGAGTGCGTTTCCTGCCGCCGCCAGCTTCTGCTTACCCTGAATGGGCATAGAACGAGCGCCGAGTTTCTGCGCCAGGTCGTCCGCATCCTCAATCACCTGGGGCAAAGACACTTCATGCCGCGTCATAAGCGTTGCGATTGAGGGCTCAATCAGGGTAGCGGAGAGCCGGGGCAAAATCGGCGTCACATGTCCTAGGAGCCGTTCGTAAAGCACCTCTGACTGGGCGAAGTAAGCAATCTCGGCCGGCCCGCCAATGTACGCCGTCGTCGGCAGCATGGCATCCTGGAAGACAGGCCGCAGGAGTGCATTCGGGCTGATGCGTTCAGGGCTTGCGGCGAGGATGTCCAGTAGTTCCTGTTGCGTATATGTCCGTGAACCAGCCTTCCACTGGCCATCCATACGGCGCAACGGCTGGCGCACCAGGGTCGTTTCTTCCACCAGGAAAAGCAGGGTCGACTCGGGCGTCACCAGTACCTGCGAGTGGTAGCCTCGCGCGGCCAGGGCCTTGTCGCGTGCGACCAATGCGTCGCGCAGTTCATCTGCCTGCAGGATGGCCTGCCGCAGCACGGATGCTCCCAGTGCATGGGCTTCGCGTCCAGCCGCATCCATCACGATAAGGCCCCACGGAGCGAAGATGTGAGCGATCATCGCTCCAAAGGCGGACGCCATGGTCTTGCCCGGTGCGTACCAGTCTTCAAGGAGTTCGAAGAACGGCGTCCCGCCAATGTACTCAGCCGCCTGATCAAGCGTCTTCCTGATCGATGCATTGAGCACCACGTCGCCAACCGGCTGCGCCTCCCTCGAGGAACGCCTGTACGCCACGGCATGCAGCGCATGGCGTGAAGGCAGGGTTGTGTGATCAACCTCGGCGAAGTCGTGATCTTCCGTCGCCATCCAGAAGATGGGCACATGCGGCTTCCCTGCAGCGGTCAGGTCTTTTGCCAGGCGGATGGCCGTCGCGGCCTTCAACAGGGTCAACAGTGGACCGCCGAATAACCCGACCTGCTGGCCAGTCACAATGGCCGATGCGCCCTGTCTGAGCAGCTCGATGTTGGCGAGGGCAGCCTTGTTGTCACCAGAAGTCTGAGCACCGAGCAGCCTTGCACTGGCAGCACGGGCTTCAAGGGTAAGCGGTGAGGCGGGAAAGTTCGCAATGCCGCTGAACGGAGCAACCGGGAAAAAGGGCGCAAGCGGCTCGCGGCCCTCCACGTAATCGAGGAACAAACGGGACTGGTGCGGCAGGATGGAAACGGGGTAACACTCGGTCTTCAAGGCTGCCTCACTATTGTTGTCTCGACAGGAATGGCCACCTGGAGAGCAGCCAACTCTGGTTCATCCGTCCATCTCTTCTCAACTGAGTATATTTGTGTTCGCAGCGGCGAGCTTTTTTTGCAATGCCTGCTTTTTCATCACGGGCAATACCTCGATCGCATGTTCCGCCAGCGCCTTGTAGAGGGCCTGCAGGAAAGGATGCGCCTTCAACGCTTCAAGATGCAGCGAAACCGTGTCCACGTCGCCCCGCGCGAAGGGCCCACTGAAGCTGCGCGCCCCTCCATCGCGAAAGAAGTTTCTTAAGGTCGCCGTCATGATCGGCTCGAGCAGCGCGTTTGCCTCCTTGCCTGAGAGACCAGCCTGCATCATCGTCTGCCGCGCTGCAGCCGCCAGGCTCACCAGGAGTGGAGACGCCATCACCGCTGCGGCATGGTACAGCGCCTTTCCCGTTGCAGGCAGCCGGAACGGCCTGCCGCCGATCCGCGTTACCAGTTTTTCGAGCCTTACAGCCAACGCACCGTTCGCTTCGATCGCAAACGGCACGCCGGCAAGCACGGTGGGTCTGCGCGTCGGAAACGTCATCAGCGGATGTACCGAGGCGACCCTGGCGCCAGCCCGTACCGCCTCCGCCAGCAGGGCACTCGAATACACACCGCTCGAATGAACTACAGTCTGACCGCGGAGCGATGGACGCCTGGCGACGATCGCCCCTGCAACGCCCGCGATCTCACTGTCCGGCACACAGAGCCACAGCAGTTCAGCATCAAAGCGGGCCTCATCGAAGCCAACAACAGGGGTCGTCCGGCCGCGTCCGGCTTTCTTTGGCGAAGTGCCGATCACTTCTAGCGGCGTAGTACCACTGCGAGCAAGCGCAGCATAGAGTGAACTTCCCCATCGGCCCGGGCCGATGATCGAAATGCCGCCGTTGAAGATCTCCGGCAGCCGAGGATGGTTGAGCTTTCGCGAGACTGGCATCTGAGAGAATGGTATCCGCCGTCACTACCCAATCAGAGAAATGAGTTTTATGCCGCAAGCAAAATCGAAAGCCAGCCCGAAGAACAAAGAAACGCAGGCAAAGGTCACCAAAAAGAGCTCCAAAACGACGAAAAGTGACCCGAACAGTAGGAAAGATGCTCCGGATGCGAGCTCGAAAGTGATGCTACCGGCAGGAGAAAAAGACAAGAAAAAGAAGCTTGCCGTCGCGAAGGAGCTGCCCGACCGCACCGGTCAAAAGGCGACCGTGCTGTCTTCAAAGCTGAGCTACCAGGGTCCATTGTTCAAAGTCTTCACCGAGCAGGTGCGTGAACCAGGGGGAAAGGAATCGCGTCGCGATGTCATTCGCCACAACGGTTCTATCGTGATCCTTGCTGTAGATTCGTCGAAAGACAAAAAGGATCCCCGCATCATCATGGAGCAGCAATATCGCCATGCCGCTGGTCAATACCTGGTCGAACTGCCGGCAGGCAAGCTTGAGCCGGGAGAGGACTCACTGGAAGGCGCCAAGCGCGAATTGAAAGAAGAGACCGGCTACGAAGCGAAGAAGTGGACCAAGCTGGTGCGTTACTTCGCCAGCCCCGGCTTCCTGGGCGAGTGGATGCAGGTATATCTTGCCGAAGATCTCACCGTCGGCGAAGCGACGCCGGAGGAGGACGAAAGCATTGATGTAGCGGCTATTCCCCTGTCGAAAATCCTGAAAATGATCGCGAAGGGCAAGGTGCTTGACGGCAAGACGCTGGTCTCGGTCATGACCTATGCGCGCGTGCTGAAGGGTAAGTAGCCGCCACGGCTACTTACCCTCGGCAGGCACGCGCCGGCTTAAATGGTGGCACTGATGGGAATAGCAGTTGTGGTCCCGGTAGCCGGGACCTTGATTGGCGCCAGTTCACTGGTGTGGTCACGACTGGTGAAAGCCAGTGCGGCACTGCTGGTCGTTGGCAGGATTTCGAGACTGTAGCTGATATCCACGGTATCGGTGGCGCCGTCGGCGAGCGACCACGAGTAAGGAATCAGAACGGTGCAGGTTGCCGTAGAGCCTGAAACCTTGGCCGCAGCCGAAGCCGTCTCCTCGTAGTAGCCGGTGCCACTTACATCCTCGACCAGTGCGGTGGCGGAGCAGACAAGTTCCTGCCCTGAGGCAACCGGCGTCACCAGCTTGACGGTGACGTCGTAGCTCAATGTGCCTGTATAGACTTTAGGCGCAGCTGCCTCCGGATCGACCTGGGGTTGGATCTTGACCTGAAACGTATGAGTCTTCGGATTGTAAAAGCCCGGCACCTGGTCGGGCTTTGTGGATTGTTGCGCCATTGCAGCACCAGTCAGCATGAAAGCAATGCCGGTGATCGCGGAAATGCGAGAGATGTGCGTCATGAGGAACCTTCTCCAGTCAGTTTTTCGGGGGAGATCTGGCCCGTCGCCAGCTTAACGGCTGATCGTGGAAAATTTGCACAAAATCCTGGTAATTCCTGCGGATATTCGTCCCGCATAAACAGCCTCTCTGAAAAAGCATCGACCACAAAAACCACTTCTACCGGCGCCGCGTTCTATAGACAGGGTGTTTTTGCTGACACGGTCACGTACGTGTCCAGCCACGATTCACCTGAGAAAGGTTCGGCAAAGTGGCTCAATATATCGGGAAAGTAAAGTGGTTCAATAACGCCAAGGGATACGGGTTTATCGGCAGAGAAGATGGCACTGATGTGTTTGTTCACTACAGTTCCATCCAACTGGATGGATACAAGAGCCTGAAAGAAGGTGACGATGTGGAGTTCGACATCGTCCAGGGACAAAAAGGACCCCAGGCGGAAGGCGTCGTGAGAACACAGGAAGCGGCTTAAAGCACCTGGAACTCGCATAGACCGCGCAAGGCGTCGCCCTTTCAGCGAAAGATCAGACTGTATGCCTGCAGCGGGGTGCATCGTCTCTTAAATGCACCAAACCAGTAGAGGCTCACTCAGCGGCCTCTGTACACGGCCAGCCAGACGCCGCCCTCTACGAAACGGCAGCATAAGCTTCTCTGCAACGCTAAGGCCCGCGCCCACCCCGGCGAAGGGCCTTTCTGCTTTGTGAACAGCCCGCAGCGGATGCCACGCATATGCGAAACTTGCTTTTGCAGTACGCGTGAGGAATTGTGGAGAATCGATCAATCGCCCAGTTGCTGGGTGAAACCGCAGACCTGCTCGAAATCAGTAATGGCGACGCATTTCGCATCCGCTCATATCGCCGGGCTGCCGAAGCTGTCGAGCAATCCACCCAGCAACTGGCCTCGCTGGTCGATGACCCGAAGAAGCTCCTGGCCATTCCCGGGATTGGCAAAGGAATGGCTGCCAATATCCAGGAGATGGTCGCGCACGGCAGTATGAAGCTGCGCGACGAACTGCTGACCCGCTACAAGCCAACGATGCTCGAAATGCTGCAACTGCCAGGCATGGGCCCAAAGAGCGTCGCCCTCATGTGGGAGGCGCTCGGCGTCAGCAGCATCGACGAACTGGATGCCGCGATTGATGCCGGGAAACTGGCAACGCTGCCGCGCTACGGCGAGAAACAGATTCAGAAGCTGAAGAAAGGCATCGAGGATTACCGCAGGAACAGCGGACGCTTTCACCTCGACGATGCCGATCTCGCTGCTGAACGGATCACACTTTATCTCAAGGACTTTCCCGGGATCGATACAGTGACGCCGGCGGGATCTTTACGGCGGGGCCGCGACACTGTCGGCGATCTCGACGTCTTGGTCACAGGCCCGGCGTGCGAAGAAGATGTCGTATCCGAAGCCATTACATACACGGCGGCATACCCGGCTATCGCCAACCTGATTGCCAAGGGTCAGAACAAGGTCAGCTTCAACCTGCGCACCGGCCTGCAGGTGGATGTGCGGTTGCTGCCGAAAAAATCATACGGTGCCGCGCTGCAATACTTCACCGGCTCGAAGATGCACAACGTCAGCATCCGCCAGCGCGCCATCAAGCGCGGCTACACACTCAGCGAATACTCTCTGGCGCGCATCGATGACGGCACGACGGTAGCCGCGGCGACTGAGGAAGAGATTTACCGTGCTCTCGATCTGACCTGGATCCCTGCAGAGCTGCGTGAAAACGGCGGCGAGATTGAAGCAGCAGCGGGCGACCGTCTGCCTGAGTTGATCGAGTTGAAAGACATTCGCGGCGATGTGCATATGCATACCGTGGCGACGGATGGTAAAAACACCATCCGCGAGATGGCCGAAGCCGCAGCCGCGCATGGCTATGAGTACATCGCGATCACCGACCACTCGAAGAACCTGGCCATGACCAATGGCCTCGACGACAAGCGCGCCCTTGAGCATGTCCGGCAGATACGCGAAGTAGATGTCGCGATGGAAGGACGCATCCGGATTTTCCCGGGCATCGAAGTCGACATACTGGCGGATGGCGAACTGGATTTATCAAATGATGTCCTTGCACAGATGGATGTTGTGATCGGCAGCGTGCATTCTCTTTTCAATCAGCCGCGCGAGCAGATGACAGAGCGGGTTCTGCGGGCGATTGAAAATCCCTACCTGCGCATCCTCGGTCATCCGACCGGCCGGATGCTGCTGCGCCGCGAACCCTTCGCCATCGACCTGGATGCCGTTTTCAAGCGGGCGGCCGAACTTGGCGTGGCGATGGAACATAACGCTGATCCAGCGCGGCTCGACCTGTGCGATCGCGACCTTCGCCTGGCGAAAGAACTTGGCTGCAAACTGGTGGTCAACACCGATGCGCACCACATTACCAGCTTTCAAAAGATGCGCTACGGCATCCGGCAATTGCGTCGGGCCTGGCTGACACGCGAAGATGTTTTGAATACGCGCCCTGCCGCTGATTTCCTGGCTGCACTACGTCCGCGTCCATGATTTCGATTGCGTTCACGACGGCTCTGACTTAGCCTGAGAGCGCGAAAGTATTTCAGGGTGACTGCACGCTCTTCGTAGAGCGTGCTCACCGGTTCCCTCCTCTTCCCTGTCGAAGAACCATGGCTGATAATCCAGTTTTCCTGTGCACTACACGCTCTCGTGTTGGACGCAACGGCCTCGTTTGATGGTTCGCAGTTTTGTTCTGGTAAACAGATGAAAGGTTGACAATGGGATTAAGTCGTCGTCAGTTTATTACGCGGGTAGGTGCAGCCGGTGGCTACTCTGCTGCCTTCACCATGATGCAATCGCTGGGCCTGATGCCCATTGCCGATTCTGTCGCGCAGACACCGGTAAAGGTGGATGGCCAAGGCACGAAAGTGGTGATCCTGGGCGGCGGCATCGCCGGGCTTGTCTCGGCATATGAATTGCGCAAACTCGGTTACGACTGCACGGTGCTTGAAGCGCGCAGCCGAGTGGGCGGACGCAACTGGACAATCCGTAAAGGCACTGAGGTCGAGTTTACAGATGGCACTAAACAGTCGTGCCAGTTTGATGATGGCCATTACTTCAACGCCGGCCCGGCACGTCTGCCGTCGATCCACAAAAACATGCTCGGCTACTGCCGCGAACTGCATGTGCCGCTTGAGGTCGAAGTCAATACTTCAAGAAGCGCACGCATGCAGGCGGACAAACTGAACGGCGGCATAGCAGTCGAGCAGCGGGAAGTAGTGAATGACACGCGGGGACATGTCTCTGAACTGCTCGCGAAGTGCGTAAGCAAAGGCCAGCTGGATGAAGACATTACCGCCGGAGATCGCGAACAGATGCTGGCATTTCTGCGCAAGTATGGCGACCTTACGCCCGAGTATAAGTTCAAAGGAACCGAGCGGTCCGGCTACAAAGTATTCCCGGGCGCGGGCAATGTAACTTCTATTGAGCGCGAACCGCTTTCCATGGACGAACTGCTGAGCGCGGACCTTTGGGAGGGCATGCTTGCTGAAGACATCATCGACTGGCAGGCAACCATGTTCCAGCCGGTGGGCGGCATGGACCAGATCCCGAAAGCATTTGCAGCCAGCCTGGGCGCGATCATCCGTCACGATGCGGATGTGCAGGAGATCGAGCAGGGCGAAAAAGGCGTGCGCGTGACCTACAGGAATACGCGCACCGGCAAGACAGAAACGATCAACGCGGATTATTCCATCTGCGCGATGCCACTCACCGTACTGGCGAAAACAAAGAACAACTTCTCGAATGATGTGAAGACCGCCATCGCAGCAAGCAGTTATGATTCGGCCTACAAAGTTGCATGGGAGGGTCCGCGGTTCTGGGAGCAGGAGTTTAACGTGTATGGCGGCCTTTCCTATCTGAAGCAGGATGTCGGGATCGTGTGGTATCCAAGCTGGGGAATGTTTTCGCCGCGCGGTGTACTGGTGTCCGGCTACGGCGTTGAGAACGGCACGCCGTTCGGATCACTGCCATCCATGCAGGCGAAACTCGATGCGTCGCGCAGGGCTGTCG
Organism: Acidobacteriaceae bacterium; assembly: GCA_963692885.1. GTDB lineage: Bacteria > Acidobacteriota > Terriglobia > Terriglobales > Acidobacteriaceae. Next base: position 1,117,481 of record OY843586.1, on the reverse strand, counting down.
AACTTCTGCATCCCGGTTGTGGCGCGAAACTGGGCAATCCTGTCTACGTCAGCTGGGGACATATTCCCTACAATCTGGGCTCCTGGATTTCAGGCTTCGGGCGCAAGGAACACACTGAATACGAGACACTGTTGAAGCCGGATGGCCGCGTGTATTTCGCAGGTGACCATACGTCCCACCTCGTGGGATGGCAGGAGGGCGCTGCTCTTTCGGCGATCCGTGCGACTAACATGATCGGCTCACGCGTTAGCCAGAGGAGCAGTGATGCGGCCTAACAAATCTTTGCAATTTCGCGCGATGATGATTACCGCTGGCTTGCTCGGTGGTGTTCTCGTTTCGTCTGCCCAGGTGACGCGGCTGCCGCTTCCCGACAAGTCAACCTTCCCCATTTCACAAGGAGTATGGGTGGGCGACACGCTCTACCTGAGCGGCATGATGGGCCTGGAAAAAGGAACGCCTCCCGGCGACACACAGGCGCAGACAGTTGCGGCCATCAAGACGATCGAGAAGGCGCTTGTGGCCCAGAACCTGACGCTGGGCGACGTGGTGATGATGCATGTCTACCTGGCCGGCGATCCCGCGAAGGACAACAAGAATGACTTCGCAGGCTTCATGGCAGGCTACACGCAATTCTTTGGAACGCCGGCACAGCCCAACAAGCCGGCGCGCAGTGCGATGCAGGTGGCTGCCCTGGTCGCGCCGGGCGCTCTGGTCGAGATAGAAGTCATCGCAGTGCGCAAGAAGTAGCTGACTACTCAATCCAGGCGTCAAAGTTTCCTTCACGGATCAGTTTGGCGACCTGCTCGATATCGCCGCTGAGGACGCGATCCTGTTGCAGGCGCGATACGGCCGACCGCACGACCTGCTTCGCTGCTTCAACAATGGTTGAAGCCTTCAGCGGTAGACGGTAATCGAGCCCCTGGGCTGCGGTCATCATCTCGATGCCGAGAAGATACTCGGCATTCGCGACGACCTGTTTCAGCTTCAGCGCGGCGGTCATGCCCATGGAGACGTGGTCTTCCTTACCGCCCGAGGTCGGCACGCTGTCCGCACTTGCGGGATGCGCAAGGACCTTGGCCTCGTTCAAAAGCGCAGCCGCTGTTACGTGTGCGATCATGAAGCCCGATGAGAGGCCGGGCGTGTCTGAAAGAAATGGCGGCAGGCCTTCGTTGATGTCGGGATTGATGAGCCGGTCGATGCGCCGTTCACTGATGCTCATCAGGTCGGTGAGTGCAATCGCCGCGTAGTCAAGCGCGAGGGCGATCGGGGCGCCGTGAAAGTTTCCTCCGGAAACTATGTCGCCGCCTTTTTCATCTTCATGTACGAAGATAAGGGGGTTGTCCGTTGCCGACCCGGTCTCGATCGCAATGACATCAGCGACATGGCTCAACACACCGCGGACAGCACCATGCACCTGCGGCATGCAGCGCAGGCAGTAGGCATCCTGCACACGCGGATCGTTCTCACGATGCGATTCGCGGATCTCACTGCCGGACAGAAGCTTCACCAGGTGCGCAGCCGATGCGCGTTGACCAGGATGCGGCCTTGCCGCGTGGATGCGCGGGTCGAAGGCTGCCGGTGTGCCGCGCAGGGCTTCAAGCGACATCGCACCAGCGAGGTCTGCAAGCGCGGTAAGACGGTTGGCGGCGACTAACGCCAACGCACCGACGGCACACATGGCCTGCGTGCCGTTCAGTAGCGCGAGACCCTCTTTTGCCTGCAACTGAAGCGGTTGAAGGCCGGCCTGTGCAAGCGCTATGGAAGTACCGAGGCGTTGACCACGGAAGATCACGTCGCCTTCACCAATCAGGCCAAGCGCGAGATGAGCAAGTGGCGCGAGGTCGCCGCTTGCTCCAACAGATCCTCGAGAAGGGATGATGGGATGGATGCCGTCATTCAGGAACTGCGCAATGGTCTCAACCAGTAATGGCCGAACGCCGCTGTGACCCTTCGCAAGAACGTTGGCGCGCAGCAGGAGCATGGCGCGCGTCTCCGCTTCAGAGAGTGGTTCGCCTACACCAGCGCAATGGCTGCGTACCAGGTTAGTCTGCAGCTCTGCGAGCTGGCCGGGAGCGATGCGGATGTCGGACAGTTTACCGAAGCCCGTGTTGATGCCGTAGGCAGCCGTGTCATCTGCAAGGATGGATTCGACGATACTGCGCGAGGCTTCCATGCGATGGCGGGCGGTCGGATCAAGCGCGACTCGCGTGCCATGCTGCGCTACCGCGGTGATGTCTTCAAGGCTGAGCGGCTTTCCGGAGAGAAGCACGGAAGTGATCTTTTGCATACGATCTGTATCTTACTCGGGCAGGTCACGAAGCGGCTTGTATGAGCGTCGCGCGAGGAATGCTTTCTGCCGCTGATGCAGGATGAAGAGCAGCACGGCAAGCAGCGGCAACAGCGCAAAAATCCATGCAAGCGCGGCTTTGCGCGAGCCAGTCTGCACTGGAATGTCTGCATCGACCGATGAGGTCTGTGTTCCCTGCCTGACATCCAGATGAAGGTGCCACTTGCCGCTGGAGGGAATGTTGAACTCCGCGGCCTGCAGCAGACGGTTGGTTGCGATGCCATGGCTTGCGCTTGCGTCGATGGTCGCGCCCTGGTCCGACGTAAGTTTCATCACAACTGCAGCATCGGAAAGGATGTCACCGCTTTTTACATCCTGGATCATCACGCTGAAATCGGTGGGCCCGGGTGTGAGTGGCTCCGGCGTGGTGAACAGCGTAACGAGAAATGGTCCAGCCGGCTTACTGAAGCGAAGTCTGCCACCGTCTGCATGTGCCGCCGCCGAGATAGCAGGAAGCATCAGGAGAAGCAGAATATGCTTTTTCATCGGCGTCAGCCCTGCATCATCATGCCGCGCATCTGCATAGGCTGCAGCAGAACCCAGAAGCCGAAGGCGTAGAGCGCGATTGATCCAGCGGCCCATGGCAATAACAGGCGCAACGAAGAAGCGGCCGTTTGAGCTATCGCCCTGGCCATACGCCAGCCTGCATAAAGCGTCAGAAGCATGCCGGCATCAAGCAGGAACAGCTGCATCGCGAGCAACGAATTCCCCGAAGGCGAACCCATGCTGCTCCCCATCGTTCCCCAGCGCGGCGAGCTGAGGAGATGAAGTCCAACATCATGTCCAAACTGCTGCACGAGCGGCAGAGCACTCTGCCAGGTGGTAGCAAAATGAAAGAGGAGGTGTGCCGCCCACATGCCGATGCCGAGCGGCAGAAGAGAAAGAGAGAAGTTCGCGAAGACCTGCTTGGTTGAAGAGCCAGCTACGTGATCCGAAATGGCAAAGCGATGCATCGCTGCAGCAGCGAGCCATGCTAAGCCTGCCAGTAGAAACGCAGTTGCGATAGCTCCCGCCGCGCTCAGAATACCGTGCAACGCGGGCGGAACCATTGTGCCAAGCTTCATGAAGAGTGCAGCACCGGGACCGATCATGGCGGCGGCATTGAGAAAAGCAGAAAAGACGACAACCAGCATCACGACCGCTATATCCATGCGTAGAGAGAGGCGACGAATGCCGGAGCGAAGCGGATCTGCTGTCAACTGACGTTGAATTTCGCGCATGGGCGACATGGCGTAAATCGCCACATTGTCATGCGGACAAGCCTTGACGCAATCCATGCAGAGCGTGCAATCGAGGTTGCCGATTTTCTGCGGGAGAAAGAGATCGAGTTCGCAGCCACGCTGTTTTTCGTTGCCGCGAATGCAGTCTTTCGTTTCGCAGGAAGCGCAGATGCCCTGGCTTCGAATGGTAAGCTCAGTCGGCGAGAAGAGTGAGCTGACGAAATTGAACTGGCCGATAGGGCAGACATATTTGCAGAAGCTGGCGCCGCGAAAGAACGTATCGATAACAAATGCAGATGAGAAATAGAAGATGAGCAGCCACGCCGTGCGCATCGGTGCATCCCAGAGGGCGAAATATTCATAGGCCCAGAAGAAGAGAACCATCAGGAAAACGGCCATCCACTTGTTGCGCAGCCAGGTGGGCCAGGCATGCGTGGCGAGGCCGAGGCGATGGCCGAGTTCTCGCGGCAGCATAAATGGGCAGGCCATGCAGAACAGGTTGCCAAACAGGATCAGCGCGACCACGCCACCAGCGCGAATGTAATTCCAGGGAACCACTCCGGCAACATTCATCGAGCCCATCTGGTGGCCGGTCAGTCCATGGGTGATGACGATAGCCGAGAGCACGAGGCTGACCCATTGCAAGGCCATGCGGCCATGACGCGATCGCAGAAATCTCCCGATGACGGGTGTATGCAGTAGATCGAAGCGCGGCTTCGGCGTAGCCTGCAGAATGTTGAAGACAGCTTTACGTGGTGCTGCTGCAAACTTGCGCGGCGCGAGCAGTTGTACCGTGATGCCGATCGCCGGAACGAGAAAGACGACCGAGCCGATGACCCACATGAAAGCGCCGGCGGCCACCTGGTCATTCAGCGGCGACAATGCGGAGATGCGCGGGACGGCGGCATACGTCGGATAAAAGAGCTTGCCCGAAAATGAAAGCGACGCCGAGAGTGCCGTGTTCACGAGGTCTGCCGAGATGAGGTAGAGCAGCACGGTCCAGCGCGAGAAGCGTGGCTTGCTGGGCCAGGGCTGCACGACATTCCACCAGAAGGCGAGCGACGTGAAGAAGAAGCACGCATGTTCGACCTCATGCCAGCTCTGCGAGCGCAGGGTCAGCTCGTAGGCGGCGGGAACATGCCAGCCAATGTAGGCAACGTTCATCGCGAGCCAGCCGAAGATCGGCTTCGTGAGCACGCCCTGCACTCCGTGGACCCAGCCCATACTGAAGTAGGGTCCGAGACCATCGCGAACGAGGGGGCGGGGCAATCCCCGCAGCAGCGGCACGGTGGGATAGCCAAGCAGCAGCAACGGCGGCGCGACTGACATCAGGATGAAATGCTGCACCATGTGCGCAGTCAGCAGGAAGCCACCCATGGCATCGAGCGGTGATGCCAGCGCCAGCCATAGTGACAGCAGGCCGGCGCCAAATGCGAGTGCGCGCCACGGCGGAAATTTGTCAGGCCTGGTTGCCTGCAACAGCCGGAAGCCGCGCAGATAGACCAGGCCTGCAAGGATCAGAGAACAGGTGACCCACGGAAGCAGCGCCCAGGAGCGGACGACTGCATCGCCAACATCTAACACGGGCGGAACCGTCCGCGCAGGGATGCTGCTCGCCGGGCACTCAATTTATTTACTGCCCGGTCGGCACGGATGCGCCCGTGGAGGTGGTCTCGACCAGCGGCCGGGATTGATCCACACTCACGTGAGGATTGCGGCTCAGCGTTTCTAGAAAAGCAACCAACGCTGTTACCTGTGGCGGTGTCAGGTTCTTGCCATAGGCCGGCATATTGCCACCGCCCTGCAATACTTGGCGGATCAGTTCATCTTCCGTCAGGCGATCAGCCACGCCGTCGAGCGCCGGGCCACGCTCACCGCCCAGTCCACCGAGCATGTGGCAGTTGCGGCACTGCTTTTCCTGCAGCACATTTGCGCCCTGCATTTCGAGCGGCGTGCGCCCGTGAATATATTTCACAGGAACAGCGGAACCGCTCCATGCTTCCATCTTCGGGCTCCACGGTTCATAGGTGGCGAGATGCGTAAGCGTAGCCCAGCCGACCGCAAGTATCGCGACCGACATGACAGCGACCGGCCGGCGGTACCAGCTTTTTTCGCCGATGCCGGCAATAAATGGCAGGCCAAGCATAAAGCCGATGCCGATTACCGGGGCGATCAGGAGGAACGGCGTCTCCATCCAGTTTGGAAGGAATGAGAGGATGGAATAAATCCACAGGAAGAAGTAATCCGGCTTAGGAACAGTCTGGATGATGGTCGGGTCAGGCTGGCCAGTCGGGCCGTAAGGTCCGAATATGGCAGCGCACACTGCAACCGCAAGAAGAATGCCAGCAGAGAAAACGAAGTCCTTCCAGATAGCGTATGGGAAGAAGGCCAGGCCTTCTTTGTGCGTCAGCTCGTGGTACTCCTGGATATAGGTGTCGCGACGGACTATGCGACCGGGTGTCGGCCATTCATTGATGCCTAGCTTGATGACCAGCCAGGTATGCAGACCCGCAAATCCCAGCATGGCTGAGGGCAGTACGAATACGTGGATGGCGAAGAAACGTGTAAGCGTCGAGCCGGCGATGATGGGTCCGCCGAGCAGCATGTGCACGAGCGACCCGCCGATGATCGGGATGCGCGACGAAATAGATGCGCCGATCCCGAGCCCCCAGTAGGCGTCCTGGTCAAAGCGCAGCACCTGGCCGGTAAAGGCCATGCCAAGGGTCATCAGCAGCAGGAAAACACCGAGGATCCACGTCAGTTCGCGAGGAAACTTATAAGCGCCAAAGAGGAAAACCTGGCACATGTGGATGACGACCACGGCGACCATGAAGTTCGATCCCCAGCCGTGCATGGCGCGCAGGAACCAGCCGAGCGGCAGCTGGTGATTCAGCACCTGCAGACTGTTCCACGCTTCGCCGGCACCGGGAACGTAGACAATCGCCAGCAGGATGCCGGTCACTATTTGTAACAGAAGAAGTACAAAACTGGCGCTGCCGAAGACATACCACCAGCTGGCGGTGTTGCGCGGTACGGGGTGCTCGATCGCTTCCCTGACCGGGCCTTCGAGCTGGATGCGCCGCTCTAGCCAATCGTAGGTTTGTTTGTACCAGGGCATGGAGTAATTCCTTTGACAAGCTTCGCTTGCTGGTTAGCCAACGTCGGGATCTGGCCGGCGTCGATCATCAGGTTGCCATCTGTGACGCGGACCGGATATTTGAAAAGACCGCGTTCCGGCGGCCCTGCTGCGCGATCGCCATTCGAGTAGTAGACGCCGCCATGGCAGGGGCACATAAACAATTCTGACTGAGCAAACCAGCGAACGGGGCAGCCAAGATGTGCGCAGTTGATGGCAAAAACAGTAAAGTCAGTTCCTTTGTTGCGACGCACATATGCGGCAACGTTACCCGTGTCGCCGTCCCAGCTATGGGTAAAGGGATTGCGGTAGGTGACGAGCTTGGTCTCGCCTTCTTCGAAGTCATTGACGCCGCCGAGCGAAATCCACGTGAGGTACCCGTCCTTACCCTTAAGCGGGAAGAAGAGGTAACGCACGATGGGAGTCGCGATCGCGACGACGACAAGACCGTTGAGCACCAGGCCGAGCTTCATCAGGAGCGACCGTCGCGACAGGTCCTGCGGCGTGAGCGGCGGCATCGCGGGGACGTTGTCGATCCCCGTGTATTCGCCTGAGCCTAGATGTTCAGCTGAAGCTTCGCGCGGATGTTCAGTGCTCGTGCTCATTAAAATTTGTCTCCTTTACCATTCGTCGGCGGCGGTGCATGGCCGTCCGGCGTTACATTTGCGTAGGGTTGGCCGGCATACGTAGGTACCTGCGCCTGTAACCATGCCACCACATCAGTCACGTCTTCGTCGCTCAGCGGATGCCCGCCGGAATCGCCGCGCCAGTCAGGCATGCCGAGTTCCGGCCGGCCTACGATGGTGATGGTGCGCAGGCTTTGCGGGTTCATCAGCGCGAGGTATGACCCATTGAGGATCGAGCCCTTCTTCGCGCCGGTTCCTGCTGCGCCATGACAACTGGCACAGGAGGCAGCGTAGACCTGGCCACCGCGCGTCACGTCGCCGGTCTTTGTTGCAGCGTAGGGTGGTGCGTTCAAGCCGGCAAGTACATCGCCCTTACCCCATTTGGCACGCATGCCATAAACGATCGCGTCGATCTGCTGGTCAGTCAACAGACCGCCGGCGCTGGCGGCAAAGCCAGGCATCAGGCCGCCCTTGTAGCCCTTCGCAGTGACAGACTTCAGGGTGGCATCATCGACCAGCGCAAGGTACTCAGGGCTGTTGAGAGCTATGGCTGCGCCGTGCTGGCCATTGTCACCATGGCAGCCGGAACAGCTTTGCGCGTAGAGCTTGTCAAAGTCGACGACGGAGGACGGCACTGGAACTTCCGGCCCCGGCGCAGGTTTGCCCGGCATATTGTCACAACCGGAAAGGAGGGATGCAGCAGCCAGGGCACCCAGACCTAGCGAGTGGCCGAGCCAACGACGAAGGGTCACTTGGTTCCTCCCTGGTCGTTGTGACCGGTACCGGAATCATCGCCACCATGCCCCAGGCCTGGCGTTTCAATGCCCATACGAACGGCAAAGGGCTGAGATCGGAGTTCACGCAGGCCGCCCTGGCGGGACACAACATAACCGGCAACCAGGCCGAAGGTGACCTGCGACGCAGCAAACCACCACCAGTCGATGCGCGCGTCGAGGAATGGATTGATAAGACCGAGTGAGGAATGCAGCAGGCCCGTCCAGAGCGCAGGCGCGACCAGGCCGCCGAGAATGATAGGGTGACGTGGCAGGACGGGCAGCAAGGCTCCGTAGAGTAGTCCAACCAGGACACAGGTGACTGCCTGGATGAGCGAGGCAACCAGCAGTCCGCCCCAGTGGAACTGGGCGATCTGCTCCGGCGTAGCATTCTGCAGGGCCGCAACACCAGCGCCGCCGAGCAGGTTCACTGTGTACCAGATGCTGTGATACGCAATAAGGCCATAGAGCAGCGCGGGAAAGATCATCGCGATACCGCCTGCGATGCCGCCCTTTAAGCCGGACAGGACCGGATTGGTCTGCACTGCAGTGCGCTCGTGTCCAGTGGTTGCGCTGGGACTGCTCGCATTCGTGAAGTGCAGGCGTTCGACAGAGGTCCTGGTGGAAGTGAAGACCAGTTCCTGCACCGTGACAGGAATCTCCTCATGCTTCTCATGCGGCAGGACATCGCGGAACCAGCCGACAGCGCCGAAGATGACCAGCACGCCGCCGAGATACGCGATGATAGTGTTGGTCACCATCGCAGCAAACAGCAGCGTCAGGCCTACAGCGAGAACGACTGGCCACGCCGTCGGCTCGGGCAGAACGACGATCTCGTCTTTATGCATGATCTCGGGATGGACTGTCTCTGTCTCTTGATGCACGAAAGCTATCTCTTTTTCTGGTCAAGCTGAAGGCCTGACCTTAGCGTCCAACAATATAAACAACCGTGAAGACCACAACCCATACTGCGTCGACGAAATGCCAGTAGAGCGAGAGGACTTCAACCCGCTCAGTATGGTTGGGCGTAAGTTTGCCCATCAGCCCAAACAGGAAGACCAGGCTGAGCATGGTGAGGCCGACGATCACGTGGAAAGCATGCAGCCCGACCAGGCAGAAGTAAGTCGTGCCGAACAGATTGGTGCTGACTGTAAGCCCGTCCTGATAGATCAGCTTCTTCCACTCAAGCGCGGTGTAGATCATGAAGATCAAACCGAGCAGGATCGTCCCGCCCCACCATGCCGAAAACATACCCATCGCCCGCTTGTGCAGGGCACGCTCGGCCAGCCAGATGGTGAAGCTGCTCGACAGCAGGCAGATGGACGCAAGAATCGGAACTTCCAGTACATCCTTCGGCTGCGGCCCATACGTACTGCGCCCGATGTAATAGATATAGGCAATGACGAAGATGATGAAGATCGCCGATTCTGCGAGGATGAGAGAGTACATGCCCACGCGCCCTTTGTAGGGCATCACCCATGGTTCTGCACTGGCTGCACTATGTGCGTGCGGAATGGTTGGTGTCGCTGCGCTCATGCTCTTCGTCCCTTGTCGGCTTGCGTTGGTCTGTGGAGCATCGTTACTCCCACTGCGAATCGAGATCGTCGGGATGTTTCACATCCCACAGCGGACGGCGGCTGCCAACGACCGGTTCAACGGCGAAGTTATAGGATGGCGGCGGCGAAGTAGTCGCCCATTCCAGTGTCCAGGCGTCCCACGGATCAGGACCAGCCTCTTTTCCCTTGAAGTAGGAGTGCACCAGGTTATAGACGAAGATCAGGGTGCCGATCGACTGGATGAAGGCGCCGATGGTTACGATCATGTTCAACGGACCCCATCCACGATCGGGTTCGTAGGTGTAGATGTGGCGCGGCATCCCGAGAAAGCCGGGTATGTGCATGAAGTCGAAGGTGAGATGGAAGCCGATGAGAAAAACCCAGAAATGAATTTTTCCGAGCTTCTCATCGAGCATCCTTCCGGTCATTTTCGGGAACCAGTAATAGATAGCCGCGAAGATCATGAAGAGGATGCCGCCGACCAGCACATAGTGGAAGTGAGCGACAACGAAATAGCTGTTGTGCAATTGCCAGTCAACTGGTGAGACAGAAAGAATGATGCCGGTCAATCCGGCTAACAGGAATTGAAAGACAAAGCCGACAGAAAAGATCATGGGCGTGGCGAAGCGTATCTTGCCGCCCCACATGGTCGCGACCCAGTTAAATATCTTGATGCCCGTTGGTACCGCGACCAGCATGGTCGACAGGGTAAAGAATGCATTCGATACAGACGTCATCCCAACCGTGAACATGTGGTGCGCCCATACGCCGAGGCTGACGAAGCCGATCGCGACCGTAGCCGCCACCATCGCTGGATAGCCGAAGATCGCTTTGCGTGAAAACGTGGGGATGATTTCGTTGGCAAAGGCAAAGGCCGGCAAGACCAGTACGTACACTTCGGGGTGGCCGAAGATCCAGAAAAAATGGATCCAGATGTATGCCGAGCCACCCGCCTGGGTATCAAAGAAGTGGCCGCCCAGGTAGCGATCGACCATGAGCATGATCTGCGCTGCGGTTAACGGACTGACGGCGACCAGGATCAACACAGCCTGCACCAGGTAGATCCAGGCAAGCAGCGGCAGCCGGAACATGGTCATTCCTTTACAGCGCATGCAGATGGTGGTCGCGATGATATTAATCGCAGCGCCGATCGAGCCGACGCCGCTGATCAGGAGCGAGATGGTCCAATAATCTGTGCTGTGGCCGCGCGAGAAGGCCTTTGACGTGAGCGGAGCGTAGGCGAACCAGCCCATGTCCGGAGCGCTGCCGGCATTTGAAAGTCCGACGCCGCCGATGAAGCTGTAGTAAAGAACGACGCCGCCGAGTGCCGACATCCAGAAGCTGAAGGCATTCAGCCGCGGAAATGCCATGTCGCGTGCACCGATCATCAGCGGGATCAGGTAATTCGCGAAGCCGATGAGGATAGGCATACCGACGAAAAAAACCATCGTCGTACCGTGCATGGTAAAGACGCGGTTGTACACCTGTGGGGACACAAACGTGTTGTGCGGAATAGCGAGCTGGACACGGATGACCATCGCCTCAATTCCTGCGACGACCAGGAAGAGCAGCGAGTAGACGATGTACATGATGCCAAGTTTCTTGTGATCGACTGTCACCACCCACGAGTGCGCCGTCTCGAGGAATGTTCCCTTTGAGGTCACCCTGGGCGGCGCGTGGTCAATGGTGACGTCCCTGACGCCTCCCAGTAATGGCAGTGCTGAATCCGACATCGTTGTGCTCCTAATCTCTTCGTACTGCCTGGGCGACGGCTACTTGAGCGTGGACAGATACGCAGTCACCTGCGTCAGTTGCTCGGGGCTCAGGTTCATGGCTGGCATGTTTGAGCCGGACTTGAAGACCTCAGGATTTTCGATCCAGCGCCTCAGGTTGTCCGGTGTGTTCTGTGCTGCGCCAGCGGCAATCGTGTCACGACTCATCAAATGGGTCAGGTCCGGACCAAAGCGTCCATTTGCGATCGTGCCTTTCACCGCGTGGCAGTTGATACAGGACTGCGATTCGAAAACATCGCGGCCTGCCCTCGCCTCGGCCACATCTGCCGCGGCTTTCTGCTGGTTGCGTGCCCATGCATCGAACTCCGCGCGCGGCTGGACATACACGCGCAGCAGCATCTTGGCATGCTCGGTACCGCAATACTGGTTGCACTGACCCAGGTACATGCCGGGCTTATAGGGATCGATCCACATCTCGTTCACGCGTGCCGGGATCATGTCCGTCTTGCCCGCGAGACGCGGAACCCAGAAGCTGTGAATCACGTCTGCCGAGCTCAACTTGAGAAATGTAGGTGTCGGCGTCTTCGGATCGCTCACTGGTACGTGCAGTTCATTCGCAGTCGTGAAGCCATAATCCGGATATTGAAATTCCCACCAGAACTGGTGACCAATCGCCGTCACCTTCACGGAGTTGACCGGCTGCTTTGCATCCTGCACTGCGAAGATCATGCGCGCCGATGTAAGGAAGAGAACGACGACGATCAGGATGGGGATAATCGTCCACGACAACTCAATCTGGTTGCTGCCGAAAATCTGCACGGGCTCAGACTTATCGTCGCCCGGCTTGGCGCGGAACTTGATGACTGCGTATGTACCGAGACCACCAACCACGAGGAAAATACCAATGGTAATTGCGTACACGAACAACTGCAGACTGTAGCTTCCGCTTGCCGGCGTAGCATCGCGAGAGAAGACGCTGGTCGCGCTGTTGATCGCATATGCTGATGAAGTCAGCAGGAGAACGGAAAGGCCAGCAGCGGCTGCGCGCAAACTCCGAATCAACTTTTTTGACGGAAAAGACAATGCTGAGTCACTTCCTCGGTCGCTCGCGTACCGCAGGTTGGGTGCTGCTTTTTCATTCAAGGCCGGTAGGTAGTCACCGGGCCCGCCTTCATCGCCCATGCGTCTATATTAAGGGAAAAACTCTGTCAGCACAGCAGTCATTCTGCGGAAAGCCTTTGAGTTTCAATGCCATCGCAGATATAGCTCTATCGTATAGTTCGCCAATCGTTGATAAACGTAGATCGCTGAACGCTGGATAGATGCTCCTGATGAATAGATGGTGACAGAGTCTTCGGCAAGGCATTTCCGCTGCTTCACACTGAAACTGCTTACATACCTGCAGGCCTCTCGACTAAGTATGTTGCACTTGATTTGCGGCCAACGGCGCGCCTTCGGTAAAAGCGATCACTCATAGCTGTACAACCAGTTCTAATATGAGTATGACCATGTCAGCCGTGACCGCGGTCACATCTTTCTTTTGGACAAAAAGCAAATTGTCCGACTATGTTGCCCGGGCAATGATCGGATCGTGGCTATCAGGCCTGCGTTCATGACAACGCTTCGCTTCCGGACAGTGTGCTCCTTCACTCGATGCGCACTACTGCTTGTCTACGCATGCATACTGCCGTTCTATTGCCGGGCCGCGACTTCGCTGCCGGCTGCGTCGCTTTTTGAACGGCATACCTACCAGGTCTGGAATACCAGTACAGGTCTTCCCCAGGATACGGTGCGGCAGTTTCTGCAGACGCGTGATGGCTATCTGTGGATGGCGACGGATGGCGGCCTGGTGCGTTTCGACGGATTCGATTTCGTCACCTTCGACCGGCGCAATACGCGGGAGATGCAAAGTGACCTGGTCAACGCCCTGCTTGAAGACACCGCCGGCTCGCTCTGGATCGCGACTTCGAACGGCTTGGTCAGGATGGCAGCGAATCGATTTACCCGCTATACGAGAGCCGAGGGACTGCCCTCTGACTCGATCACGTCGCTGAGCAATCTGCATGGCGGTATCTGCGCAGAGACAGCTGCCGGCCCGGCCTGTATGGATGGATCGGCGTCTCCGCCAAGGTTTATAGCCACGACGACAGGGGTGCAAACGGCTCCAGCCCAGCCTCTTAAAACAGACCTGCAGGTGTCGACTGCTGACCATACCCAGTGGTCGGTGACTGGAGGCAGCCTGCGGGCGAGCAGGGATGGGCAGATCGCAAACGTCACCCTGCCAGAAGGTTTCAACGGCGGTGACATACTTGCGTTGTACGCCGACCGCGAAGGCAATGTGTGGGTCGGCAGTGAGAATGCCGGTGCAGCAGTCGTGCGCACTCCTCCATTCACGACCATCGGCAAAAAGGATGGCCTGGCCGCCGACCAGGTGCGCTCGCTATGGCAGGACGCACGCGGCGACCTGTGGTTCGGAACCAGCGGCGGTCTGACCCGTCTGCATGACGGCGTGTTCACGTCCGCAGTTAAGCGGCCGGACGCCGGCGTGCCCGGCACGCAAAGTCTGGCGAGCGATGAAATAATTGCACTCGCAGGTACGAATGCCGATGACCTGTGGGTGGGCACGCCGGATGGCCTCAGTCACATCCAGGGCGCGAAGATCACGACACTGACGGCATCGGATGGATTGCCTGATGACAATATCCGGTCGCTGCTCGAAGCTCGCGACGGCAGCCTGTGGATCGGAACAACGCACGGCCTGGCGCATCTTCAAAAGCCGCCCGGCAAGACAGCCATCACCTCCGCCAACATTCATACCTATACGACAGCCGGTGGCCTGGGCAGCGATGTTATCGGCGCACTGCTGGAAGATACAGATGGCAGCATATGGGTAGGCACACGGGCAGGTCTGAGCCATGTGCGTGGCGGAACCATCTCCGGTCCGGGCCGGGCCGGGACAGCGATCATCACGGCGCTGGGCAAGGATGCCGGCGGTACGCTTTGGGTGGGCACTGCGGGAGGCGGTCTGTACGGCATGTCAGGTGCAAGCCTGCTTCCCGACACGATCTACAGCGTGCTGGACGACGGACGTGGAGAGATCTGGCTCAGCAGCCCGGACGGCATCTACCGGGTCGCCGCCAGTGCACTGCATCAGCTTGCAGAGCACAGCGCGGGCGCAATGCAGTCGGCCATCACCCACTATGATGTGGCCGATGGCCTGCGCATCAACGACTGCGGCAGCGGCGGTCATCCTGAAGCCATCCGGACAGCCGACGGCCATCTCCTTTTTGCAACAAGTAAAGGCGTGTCTGTTGTGAATGCAGCAGAGCCCGCGCTGCGCCAGGCAGCCCCTCCGGTGGTACTCGAATCGATCACCGTCGATGATGCGAATGCGACAGAAGATGCCGCGCCAGATGCACCGCCGGACCAGGAAGCGGAAAGGAGTCTGCATGTTGCAGCCGGCCATGAGCGGGTAGCTTTTCACTACGCCGGTCTGAATTTTGCAGCGCCATCCAAGGTGCACTATCGCTACCAGCTGGAGCATTTTGACCGCCAGTGGATCAACGCAGGCACCCGCCGGACTGCGTACTACACCAATATTCCGCCAGGCCGCTACCGCTTCCGCGTTGAGGCATCGATCAACGGCGGCATCTGGAGTGAGCGCGCAGCGGACATCAGCCTGGTCATCGCGCCACACTACTACCAGACATGGTGGTTCTACACGCTGATCGTTCTGCTGCTGGCGCTCATCGCCTGGCAACTCTACCTGTATCGTCTGCGCCAGGTGGAGCTGCGGTTCAACGCGGTGCTCGGCGAACGGGGCCGCATTGCGCGCGAAATCCACGACACTCTGGCGCAGGATATCGTCGCGATCTCCGTGCAGCTCGACCTGGTTTCGCGATTGATGACGCTCTCCACCGATAAAGCGCGTGAACAGCTGGTGGCGACGCGCAGCCTGGTGCGCAAGAGCCTCGCAGAGGCGCGTTCCTCCATCTGGGACCTGCGTTCAGAGTCAGCGAATGGCAGCGCCCGAACTGATCTGCCGACACGCCTGCGCGAGACAACGCGGCAGGTAGTAGGTGACGCTCCGCTCAAGCTGAACCTCATCATCACGGGCACCTATCGAGCAGCGCCCCGTGAGCTGGAAGACGAATTGCTCCGTATCGCGCAGGAAGCAGTGACCAACGCCGTGCGCCATGCGGGACCACAGACGATTGACATATCGCTGACCTACCAGGCGAGAGGAGTGGATCTGCGCGTACACGATGACGGGCGCGGCTTTACGCCATCCGGCGAGAAAACAGGTCCGGCAGGACACTATGGCATCAGGGGCATGCATGAGCGGGCTGAGCGGGCGCATGCCAGGCTTACCATCGACAGCAGCCCGGGCTCCGGCACCACTGTACTGGCGCAGGCCGACATCCTTTAGCGGCTAAGAAACAGCCAGACTCCATCGAACGATGGATTGACACTGCTCTCAACCCTTTCTAGGCTCACGAGAGCACAAAGGTGTCTTTCTTTCTATGAGCGAAACAGTAAGCCTGATGATCGTGGATGATCATCACATTGTGCGGCAGGGAATGGCCGCGCTGCTCGGGACCATGCCGGGACTGCAGGTAATTGCAGAAGCCTCAAGTGGTGAACAGGCGATCGAACTCTACCGCAAACATCAGCCCGACGTCACCCTGATGGACCTGCGCATGCAGCACGGCAATGGCGTCGAAGCGATCAGGAGCATCCGCGGCGAATTCCCGCTGGCGCGCATCATCGTTCTGACGACCTTCGATGGTGACGAAGATATTTTTCGCGCGCTGCAGGCCGGGGCACGCGGCTACCTTTTGAAGGGATCTGATATCGACGAACTGGTGTCTGCCATCACGGCAGTGCATAGCGGTAAGTCGCGTATACCGGCACCAGTGGCGGAGCGGCTTGCGGAACGGATGGGTAATCCTGCACTGACCGAACGGGAGACCGATGTGCTCAAGCTGATTGTCGGCGGCAACAGTAATAAGGAGATTGCCAGCGCGCTTTTCATATCAGAGGCAACGGTCAAGACGCACATCAATAATCTGCTTGGCAAGCTTGGCGTAAGCGATCGCACCCAGGCGGCTACCACCGCCCTGCAGCGCGGCATAGTGCACCTGGATTAGCTGCGAAGATGAACAGCGAGTCGGCTCAAGAAGCGGGTGCCCCATGTCTTACATCGCAGACATGGATTCTCCATGCCGGAAACCTGGCATCCTCACCGGAGCGAAGCCCTATCTTGTCAACGCAGCCGAAGCGCAGCGCCGTCTTGTCATCCCGAGCGAAGCGCAGCGCAGTGGCGGGACCCGCATCTCGCACATATCGAACAATCACGGTTCTCATATGCCTGCTGCTCACACTGGCTGCGAGCGCGCAGAATAAATGGCGTCCCGCGACAGAAGCTGAACTGCGCGCCATCGTCCCGGCACGCGCACCGGCTATCTCGGAGCGAATTGAAACAGAGTTCCGCACCGCCTCCGGCATCACCGACGGCCAGGGCCGCTTTGTCGCCGGCGTCGTCATGATCACTGCCGGCTATTCTGCCGAAGGTAAGTATTCGCACTACTTCCTGACGCAGGTGCCGATGCAGATCGGCGGCATGACGCTTACACCCGGCGACTATCTGTTTGGCTGGACGCGGGTCACCAATACGCAGGGCGATGCACTCAAAGTCAACTTCTACCAGGCTTCCAGTGGAAAACCTGTTGGCCAGGTCGACGCTCTTCGCGACCCGACGACTGCCCGTGTCGAATCCTTCCGCATCTGGGCGCCAGGCGACAAGTCAGTGATCCAGATTGGCCGCTTTACCTTCCCGTACACACTTTCCCAGCACTGATCCTCACTGCTTCCCGCTTTGCACGTTTACTTTGCGTTAAATTGTGCGCACGACCACAACATTGGGCATCTACCTGACAGTACAGTGGAGTGTTGCGGAGATATTCCGCACCGTACCGCGCTGGAGGCATACACATGGCATCGCAAGTTCAGTCAGAACCAACCGCCACATTCCCGCTGGGTGATGAAGAACTTAACAAGATGGACGCCTACTGGCGCGCCGCCAACTACCTCTCAGTCGGCCAGATCTATCTGAAAGAAAATCCGTTTCTCGATCGCCCACTGCAGGTAAGCGACATCAAGCCGCGCCTGCTCGGCCATTTCGGCACGACACCTGGATTGAACTTCATCTATCTGCATCTGAACCGCATTATTCGCAACTACCAGGCGAAGATCCTCTGTGTCATCGGCCCTGGGCACGGCGCGCCTGGCATCATTGCGAATACCTACCTTGAAGGCACGTACACCGAAACTTACCCGAACATTGAACGTAACAAGGATGGCGTCAAGCGGCTGTTCCGCCAGTTCTCCTGGCCATACGGAGTACCGAGCCACGATGCGCCGCAGGTACCAGGATCAATCCACGAAGGCGGCGAACTGGGCTACTCGCTGCTGCACGCATATGGTGCCGCGTTTGATAATCCAGAGCTGCTGGTGACCTGCGTCGTGGGCGACGGGGAAGCTGAGACCGGCTCGGCCGCGACCAGCTGGCACTCGAACAAGTTCCTGAACCCGATCACTGATGGCGCGGTCCTCCCGATCCTCCACCTTAACGGTTACAAGATTGCGAACCCCACGATCCTTGCCCGCATTTCGCAGGAAGAACTCGAAGCGCTCTTTGGCGGCTACGGCTATAAACCATATTTCCTCGAAGGCGAGGATCCGGTCACGATGCATCGCGAGATGGCTGCAATGCTCGAGACGATCTACGCCGAGATTCTCGCTATCCAGAAGCATGCACGCGACAATAATGACGCGACGCGGCCCATGTGGCCGATGCTTGTACTGCGCACGCCCAAGGGTTGGACCGGTCCCAAGTTTGTTGACGGCAAGCAGGTTGAGGGTACATGGCGCGCACACCAGGTCCCACTCGACGATGTGCTCAAGAATCCTGAACACACGAAGCAGTTGGAAGAATGGCTGCAAAGCTACCGCGTGCATGAGATGTTCGATGAGAACGGCACGCTGCGCGATGAGATATTTGCCATGGCGCCTAAAGGCGGGCTGCGCATCGGCATGAGCCCGCATGCCAACGGCGGAACCCTGTTGACGCCGCTGGCCCTGCCGGATTTCCAGAACTATGCAGTCAAGGTAGACGAGCACGGCGCAGAGGAATCCAGTGCTACTTCCATTTTAGGAAACTATCTCTGTGACGTGATGAGATCCAACATGGAGACGAAAAACTTCCGCGTTTTCGCGCCGGATGAAAATGCCTCGAACCGTTTACAGGCGATCTACAAAGCAAGCGGCAAGCGGTGGGACGCGGAATATACCAATCCGAACGCGGACGAAAATCTATCCGTCGACGGACGCGTGATGGAAGTGCTTAGCGAAAACATGTGCGAAGGCTGGCTTGAGGGCTACCTGCTCACCGGCCGCCACGGCTTCTTCTCCTGCTACGAAGCCTTCATCCACATCATCGACTCGATGTTCAACCAGCATGCAAAGTGGCTGAAGGAATGCAAGACACTTCCCTGGCGCAAACCGATCGCGTCGCTCAATTACCTGCTGAGTTCTCATGTCTGGCGCCAGGACCACAACGGATTCTCACACCAGGACCCGGGTTTCATGGACGTGGTCGCGACCAAGAAAGCAGACATCGTTCGTATCTACCTTGCGCCCGACGCCAATTGCCTCCTGTCTATCACGGAGCACTGCCTGCGCAGCCGCAACTATGTAAACCTGATTATTGCGGGCAAGCAGCCCGCGCCGAACTGGCTCGCCATTGGTGCGGCAACCAGGCATTGCATCGCGGGTCTCGGCGTATGGGAATGGGCCTGCACGAACTGCGGCGCCGATGATGATCCCGATGTGGTGATGGCATGCGCTGGAGATGTACCGACCCTCGAAACAATGGCAGCCGTCACTGTGCTGCGCACATGGGCGCCGGATCTTAAAGTCCGCGTCGTCAACGTGGTGGACCTGTTCACACTGGAACCGGAGGCAGAGCACCCGCATGGTCTGGGTGAGGCAGAGTTCGATCGCCTCTTCACGAAAGACAAGCCAGTCATCTTCGCCTTCCACGGCTACCCTTCACTGGTTCACACATTGACCTACAATCGCACGAACCATAAAGGCTTTCACGTACACGGCTTCCAGGAAGAAGGCACCACGACAACGCCATTCGATATGGTCGTGCTCAACCAGCTGGACCGTTTCAGCCTGGCGCTCGATGCAGTCAAACACGTGCCGCGACTGCAGCCGATCTTCAAAGAAACGCAACAGAAGTTTACCGAGATCATGGAGAAGCACAAGCTCTACGTCACCGAGCACGGTGAAGATCTGCCCGAGGTGGAAAACTGGAAGTGGAGTCCACAGTGATCACCTCCGTTCCCTGCCTGATGCCGGCTGACGCGGCTCTCGCATTCGAGAGCCGGGCTGTGATGGAAGGCGCTCATGCCTGAGCCGGCGAGCCAGATACTCGTAGTCAACAGCGGCTCTTCTTCACTCAAGTTCGGTGTCTACGCACTGGAGGGAGTTGAGGAGTCGCTGCTGTTCAATGGAGCGGTTGACAGCATCGGCGGCAGCGGCGGCAAGTTGAAATTGAAAGATGAAAATGGTAAACCGCTCGCCGAAAAAGATTCAAATGCGAAGACCCTCGAAGACGCATTCAAGTCTGCAATCGATGCCCTGAGCCAGGCAGGTGCCGGTACACCGGTCGCCATCGGCCACCGCATCGTGCATGGTGGACCACATCTGCGCGAGCATCAGAGACTGACGCCCGACGTACTCGCCACACTCAAGCAGGCTGTGCATTTTGCGCCTCTGCACGATCCACCCGCTATCGCCATTATTGAAGCCGCTCAGAAACACTTCAGCCATGTTCCGCAATTCGTCTGCTTCGACACTGCCTTTCATAAGGCACTACCCGAGATCGCGGCACACTACCCGCTGCCACAGAAGTACTGGGAACAGGGGGTACTTCGCTATGGCTTTCATGGGCTCTCCTACGAATCGATTGTGCGTGCGCTCGGGGATAGGCTGCCGGCACGCGCAGTCGTAGCACACCTTGGCAATGGCGCGAGCCTGGCTGCCATACTCAGCGGTAAGTCTGTCGACACCAGCATGGGCCTGACGCCGACTGGCGGTATTCCCATGGGCACAAGGACGGGCGATCTTGACCCTGGCATCATCCTTTGGCTGCTGCGCAGTGGATTAAACATCGACCAGGTCGAGTCATTGCTGAATCACGATGCAGGCTTGAAAGCTCTCTCGAATGGTGAAAGCGATCTTCGCGCGCTCACAAAATCATCGGATGCTGGAGACGCCCCGGCAAAGCTGGCTCTCGATGTCTTCACGCGCAGCATCGCGAAGACCGTTGCCTCGTACGCAGTAAGCCTCGGTGGCCTGGATCTGCTGGTCTTTACCGGCGGCATCGGTGAAAACTCCGTGCCGGTGCGAAAGGTGGTTTGCTCAGAGCTGGAGTTTCTCGGCGTCGCCATCGACGAAACGAAGAACCTCTCTCATGCGGAATCAATCTCTGCGTCCGGTTCGAAGATCAGCGTGAAGATCATTGCAGCAGATGAAGATGGGCAGATCGCGCGTCATACACGACACCTTCTGACTTCCTAACCAGCTTGCCGCATGGCGGCCTTGTGCGCGAATAACAGATCCTGCCGCAGGAAGTCGTAAAGCTGTTCTGACCCCTGTGGATCCATTGCTCTGAGGACGGCTGATGGATGTATTGTTGCGACCACCTGCTCGGCATACGGCGAACTGACGAGCTTGCCACGATCCTTCATCAATGCAAATTTTGCACCGAGCAGGGATTTCGCCGCAGTCGCGCCGAGGCACACCACCACCTTCGGTCTGACTGCCTGCAACTCCGCCAGCAGCCATGGCCGGCATGCAGTCATTTCGCTCAGACGCGGTGATTGATGCAGGCGGCGCTTGCCCCGGTCGACAAACTTGAAGTGCTTGACTGCATTCGTAACATACATTGTTTTGCGGTCTAGGCCTAGTTCTTCAACAACGCGGTTAAGCACTTTCCCCGCAGGTCCCACGAATGGCTTTCCCTTGCGATCTTCTTCGTCGCCCGGTTGCTCGCCTACCAGCATCAACTCTGCATGAACATGCCCCTCGCCAAAAACTGCCTGCGTAGCGTGACAGTACAACTCGCAGCCTTTGCATTGAGGAAGAGCCTGTGCGAGCGCGGGCAGCGTGTGCTGCGGGGGAAGATAGGCCTCGGCTGTTTCGGCGTTTTGTGCTTTGATCATCGCATCCGTCCTGCTTCCTGCCTGCATCATCAATTGCGGCAGAAGTTGAACCTCCGGCATATTCTGCCAGTACCGCACCGGCATCTCCGACCGCATGGCACGCGGGTTCAGGCGTGCCGGGTTGAAGATGGATTTGTAATAACTGCGCCACATCTCTTCCAGTTCGTCGTCCTGCGGCGCGGCCTCGCGCGGACACCCGGCTGCCCACGTAAGATGCCGGCTTTCCGGATCCCAGTGCACAGACTGTTTCGCCGTGAGGATTGACCAGCGCATAGTCGGAAACCGCTCCTCAAAAAAAGGCGCGGCAAGTTCAAGGATGTTGTGATCGGGCTTGTACCAGGCGATGAAATGCTCTCTGCTTTCACCGGAAGGCATCTCGTCGGTTACCTGCCGGAAGCGCACAAATGCATGCATCTTGTGCAGGTCCCGTCGCACCTGCTGTTCCATGCGTTTGAGTTCGGCAACGTCCGGGTCAATATCGACGTGCATCAACATGCGTTCTTTCTGCAATCGCCAGAGGAGCCGGTACATGAGCTGCCACCGCTCTGGTGAAGCGTGTCGAGCGGCCACCTGTGCGGCTTCGAGAAATGCTTTCGGCACAACAATGTTTCCGGGCTCAACCTTGCGCAGAGGCGCATCGTCCTGACCGAAGATCAGTCCGAGGTTTTGCGGCGTTTCGCGATCGAGAATCTGAACTGCGTCGGGATCGACACCATTCACGAGCAGGCCGCGCGCAGTACTCCGCCATGCTTCAAAGTCCGGCTCTATAACGACCTGCCGCATCTAGACTTCGCCAGTCACAGCGCTCGCGGCGGATGCGAACAACTCCAGCTGCGGCGCAGGCGTGCTGATCTCTCTCAACCGTGGCGCATCAACGATGCCGGTCAGTGGCAGCGAATCCGCTGTTACTACAAAATTGCGGGCCTGCCCTACACGCACGTTCAACTTGCGCAGGTCTTCCAGGGTCAGGCGATGATACTTCCGAATGTTCAGGACCTTCTCGACGTTACGGTAGCCGAGGCCGGGCACGCGCAGCAGTGCTTCACGTGTAGCAGCATTCACGTCGACCGGGAAAAACTCGCGATTCCGCAGCGCCCAGGTCAGTTTGGGATCACGCTGCAGATCAAGGTTTGGTTCATCCGGCGTGGTCAGTTCGGCAGCCTGAAAACCGTAGTAGCGCATCAGCCAATCCGCCTGGTACAGGCGATGCTCACGCACCAGTGGCACCGGCTGCAGCGGCAGACGCGCATCAGCCCGCGGATACGGACTGAAGCCGGAATAGTAAATGCGGCGCAACTTGTAATCTCCGTAGAGATGCGAAGCTGTAGTGAGAATCTGCTGATCAGTGCTCGCCGTTGCGCCAACCACCATCTGCGTACTCTGGCCGGCAGGTGCGAACTTCGGCGCGCGACGATCCTTCTTCCGGTTCTCTTCGGCTTCATTCTTGCGCTCGAAGATCTGCCCCATCGCTGACTCGATCACTTCAGACTTCTTATCAGGAGCAAGCTGAACGAGGTCCTGCTGCGTGGGCAGTTCGATATTCGCGCTGAGACGATCCGCCCATTTGCCGGCCTCATCCATCAGCGTCTGCGACGCCCCTGGAATCGCCTTCAGGTGGATGTAGCCGCCAAACTCGTGAGTCTCCCGCAGCAGGCGCGCCACGCGCACCAGCTGCTCCATGGTGTAGTCCGGCGACTGGATGACCCCTGAACTCAGGAACAGTCCTTCAATATAATTGCGCTTGTAGAAGTTCATGGTGAGCGATGCAACTTCCTCCGGCGTAAAGCGCGCCCGCCGGATGTCGCTCGAGACGCGATTTACGCAAAACGCACAATCATAGTTACAGTAATTGGTCAGCAGGATTTTGAGTAGTGAGACGCATCGACCGTCGGGCGTGTAGCTGTGGCAGATGCCCATGCCATCGGAGTGGCCGATGCCCTTCCCGGTGCCTGCGCGCTTGGCGCCGGAGCTGGCGCAGCTCGCATCATACTTGGCAGCATCGGCCAGTATTTCGAGCTTTTCCTGGACCGTCATCATCTCCCGGGACCGACCTCCACTGTATCAATGATATGGCGAACAGCCAGCGAAGAATACTGCCATTCAAGTACGTTATGATGGCATTTCTTCTAATCCAGTCCAACGGTGATGCCAACAATGCGAGGCCAACTTTTTACCTGCGCTGCAATCTTCTATGCGGCGCTCACTGTCCCTCTCTCCAGCATCGCTCAAAAACCGCCGGCAGCCACTTCCGTTGTGACCCAAGTCGCAACGATGCCGAATGCTCCGGTGATGGGATGGAACAGCTGGGACTCCTATGGCCTGAGCATCGATGAAGACGAATTCGTCTCGACAACCGACATTCTTCACCTGCAGCTGCAGCAATATGGGTGGACGTACGCGGTCATCGATGAGGGATGGTACCTGGCGAATCCGGAAAGCGACGGCAAGCCCGAATGGCAGTACACAGTCGATGGGCAGGGCCGCTACATACCTGATCTGACCCGCTTCCCTTCCGCGGCGGACGGTGTCGGCTTCAAAAAGATTGCCGACCAGCTGCACTCGCGCAAACTGCAGTTTGGTATTCACATCATCCGTGGAATTCCAAAAGAGGCCACGGCCAAAAATCTGCCTATCGCCGACTCGAGTTTCCATGCCACGGATGCAGCCGATACTGCGGATACCTGCCGCTGGAATCCCGACAACTATGGTGTCCGCGATAATGCTGCCGGCCAGGCCTACTACGATTCGCTGATCAGGCTTTATGCCGGCTGGGGCGTTGATTTCCTGAAAGTCGACTGCATTGCAGCCCCCTACAAGGCTGCCGAAATCCGCATGATCCACAATGCGATTGAAAAATCCGGGAGGCCGATCGTCCTCAGTCTCTCGCCCGGGCCGACGCCGATTGAGCAGGCAGCCGATGTAGCTCGCAATGCGCAGATGTGGCGCATTTCAAACGATCTGTGGGACCACTGGGCGCCCTGGCCTGATGCAACCTGGTCGCAGGGCCTGAAAGACCAGTTCGCCAATATAGCCCAATGGCAGCCGTACAACACGCCGGGCCATCGGCCTGATCCGGACATGCTGCCCATCGGCTACATCGGTCCCCGGCCGGGATTCAAACAGGCGCGACTAAGCGGGTTGTCCAACGATGAGCAACAGACACTGATCACTCTATGGTCCGTCTCGCGCTCACCACTGGTGCTGGGTGGGGACCTTCATCACCTGGATGCCCGGCTGCTGAACCTGCTGACCGATCCAGAGGTCATCAGCGTCGATCAGCAGAGTACGGGAAACCATCCAATTGTCCAGACAGCCGATACTGTTGTCTGGATTGCGAAACCTGGTACAGGCGGCGGTACGTTTGTCGCCCTATTCAACATTGCTGATACTCCCCGCACGTTGCATTACACGTGGAGTGACCTGGGCATCACTCTCCAGACGAAAGACCGTCTCCGCGATTTATGGGCGCTGCAGAGCGTCAAGATCGGCAAGAAAGATGACGGCATTACAGTAAAGCTGCCGCCGCATGCTTCAGCCTTCTACCGCGTGGGCGGCAAAGGCTTTGAGCAGCGGAGTATTCTCCATTATTTCTTCTAGAGCAGAAACAGGGCGAGTCCCGACCTAGTTGCCGGCAGCCTGGAGTTGATCTTTAAAGTAGCTCAGAGATAGCTCAAGACCTTCGCGGAGACTGACTTTTGGCTGCCAGCCCAGCAACGACTGTGCCTTGGTGATGTCCGGGCGGCGGCGGGCAGGGTCATCTTTCGGCAAAGGAAGATGGCGGATACTGCTCTTCGAACCCGTCACGGCAAGCACTTCATTCGCACATTCAGCAATCGTCCACTCCACCGGGTTGCCAATGTTGGTTGGCAGGTGTTCATCCGAGGCGGCAAGCTTGACAATACCCGCGATCAGATCCGATACGTAACAGAAGCTGCGCGTTTGCGAGCCATCGCCATAAATGGTGAGCTGTTCGCCGGCAAGCGCCTGCATCATCAGGTTCGAAATGACGCGACCATCGGTCGGCTGCAGACGGGGGCCATACGTATTGAAGATGCGCACCATGTGCGTGTCGATACCGTAATAGCGGTGATAGGCCATCACAGTCGCCTCGGAGAAGCGTTTCGCTTCGTCGTAAACCGATCGCGGGCCGATGGGGTTTACGTGTCCCCAGTAGCTTTCTGTCTGCGGATGCTCGAGCGGATCGCCGTAGCACTCGGAGGTCGAAGCATGCAGGAATCCTGCGTTATACCTCCTGGCGATGTCGAGCGTATTCACCGTACCGACAGAGCCCACTCTGAGTGTTTCAGGGCCGAGGCGATCGTAATCAGCCGGACTGGCCGGTGATGCGAAATTGAATACATATCCCACTTCGCCCGGATCAAAGGCTTCGCAGATGTCCTGATCGATCAGGCTGAAGCGCGGTTCTTTGGCCAGATGGGCGATGTTCTGCAGACGGCCGGTACACAGATTATCGGCGCCGACAACTTCATGGCCGGCTGCGAGGAGTGCGTCCGTCAAGTGGGAACCCAGGAATCCCGCTGCACCGGTAACCAGTATGCGTTGTGCCTTCACGATGTCTCTTTCTTTGCTGATCAGACTTTGCTGGTCGGTGAAAAAATAACCAGCGAGCGGGCTCTTGTTCCTCCCGTCCGCTGCAGTCGTCGCGGCTAAACGATGCGCTTACGATCCGCACCCTGCTGCAACACGCCTTCACGGGTGGAATGAACAGCCGGCCGGCCGATGCTGATGTAGGTAAAGCCCTTGTTCGCCATCTCTTCAGGATCATAGAGGTTCCTTCCATCGATCACGATGGGATAACGAAGCGTGTAGTGAAGCTTCTCCAGGTCGAGCTGCCCGAAGTCACTCCAGTCGCTCAGGATCAGCAGGGCATCCGCATCTTCTGCGGCGGCATACGGATCGTCAACGTATTCGAGACGCTCACTGGGGGGCAGGAGTTCCTTTGAACGCTCCGCGGCGGCTGGATCGTACGCGCGGATCGACGTACCTTCACGCAGCAGCATCTTGATGATGTCGAAGGCAGGCGACTCACGCACATCATCAGTGCCACCTTTGAAGGCGAGGCCAAGAACAGCGAGTTTCTTGCCGCGGAACGTCCAGAGAGCAGAACGCACCTTCTGAAAGTAACGAACCTTCTGCTCGGCGTTAATCTTTTCAACTTCGCGTAGCAGGTTGAAATCAACTCCCAGCTGCTCAGCAACATAGCGAAAAGCCGCGACATCCTTGGGGAAACAGGAACCGCCGTAGCCGATGCCGGCGCGGAGGAACTGACCGCCAATACGCTTGTCAAGGCCCATGCCCAGCGCCACTTCCTGAACGCTCGCGTCCGCAGCTTCGCAGACATTGGCGACCGCATTGATGAAGGAAATCTTCATGGCAAGGAAGGCATTCGAAGCATGCTTGATCAACTCTGCTGCTTTGGTCGAGGTCAGCAGGATCGGCGGAGGATCATTCTGCGATTTGCTGCCAGGAAAGCTGGTCTCTTTGGTGTAGTACTCACCCGAGGTAAGGGGATAGTAAATCGCGCGGAGCAGATCGGCTGCACGTGGATTGTCAGCGCCGACGACGATGCGATCGGGATGCAGGAAGTCAATTACCGCCGTACCTTCGCGCAGGAACTCCGGGTTGGAGGCGACGTCGAAATCTGTCCGGGGAACGCCACTGCGTTCGATAGTCCGGCGCACCCACTCGTTGGTGTAGACCGGCACCGTACTCTTCTCAACAATGACCTTGTAGCCGTTGATGGAACGCGCGATTTCGCTTGCCACTGCGTCTACATAGGACAGATCGGCATTCCCTGATTCACTCTGCGGCGTTCCGACTGCCACAAAAATCGCCTGCGCATCCTGGGTGGCGGCCTTCAGATCGGTTGAGAACTTCAGGCGGAGATTACGATGACGCTCGAGCAACTCGGGCAGGAAATCCTCATGAATCGGTATGCCGCCGCTCCGCAGTGTCTGGATCTTGCGTTCATCGTTGTCAACACAAACAACGTTGTGCCCGATCTCCGCAAAACATACGGCCGCTACCAGGCCAACATAGCCAGAACCAACGACGGCGATGGATACAGGTTCGCTCAATTGTCTTCTCCGCGCGTGAAATTAGTGTGGATGAGTCCTGATTATAGTCAATTGCCGGCACCGGACTGTCCACGGTCAACGCAAGCTCGTTGTTTCGCCGTTACGACAGTAAGCCCCTGACACGTCGGAGCGACAGGTTCGATACCTGATCCAGGCTGGCTGGCAATAGCCCATCCACGGCTTACTTCTGCCTTAATTCCCTCGTTTTAATTGGCCGGCATGGATTCCCGGCAGCGACCAGCCATGGCCCCACGTCTTTTGTTACCACCGAGTTGGCGCCGACCACGCATCCCTCGTGAAGCGTGAGCCCAGGCCCGATGAAGACGCCGGAGGCGACCCAGCTTTGCGGTCCGATAGTGATGGGTTTGGAGTACAGGGGAAAATCAGTCAACGTGTAATCATGCGAAGCCGTGCAGAGATAAACCTTCTGCGAGACGACAGCATGCTCGCCGATGGTGACACGGGCCAGGTTGTAGACATCCACATTGTCGCCAAGCACGGAATAATCTTCCATCGACAGCAGCCAGGGTATGGTGATGTGAACCCCTCCGCAGATCAGGACATTGCTACCGATGTTCGCGCCAAACAGACGCAGAAAGGCCACTCGTAAGCCGCTCAGAAACCGGGGCCGCCGGGGCCAGAAGACCGGCTGCACACACTGCCAAAGTCCCCGCCGGATCAGAACCGACCACTCGTGATTCTTCTGGTAGCTGCCCAGGTCGACCCTGGGCCGTTCCACGGGCTGCAACTCGTCTTCCACGCTTGTCGTGCCTGCGCTCGTCGGTAACCCAGTCAAACGATTATTCTCCAGATTCATCCTAATCCTCAATGGCCGGCGTTCGAAGCGCTATGACTCTGAAGCGGCACTCCCCCGGCCGTCGCAGACGCGTCAGCAGCCTTGCCGCGCGCCCGGCGCTTTGCGATCCTCTAAATGTGGCCAAACCTCTCCAATATCTCCGGCAAAGTATCCGATTCGTCTTTCTGGATCGCGATGGAGTCCTGAATCGCAAGATGCCGGAAGGTAGTTGGGTCACTTCACCCGCCTGCTTTGAGATGCTGGATGGCGCTGCCGCGGCAATTGCTGCTCTGAATCGGCTCGGCATTCGCATCATCGTGGTCACCAATCAGCGCGGGATCGCTGCCGGGCTCTATTCGGAAGCCGGGCTCAGCGTCGTCCATGAGCACATGCGCGCCCTGCTGGTCGCGGAGCATGCCCACCTGGACGCCATCTACTATTGTCCGCATGACCGAGACGCGTGCGACTGCCGGAAGCCGAAGCCGGGCATGCTGCTGCAGGCCTTTGCAGATTTTCCCGGCGCTGGGCCGGGCAATAGCCTGATGATCGGCGATTCCCTCTCCGACATCAAGGCCGGGCGCGCGACAGGCATGGCTACCGTCTTCATTGACGGCGACGCGTCGACCCAGTCGCCCGGAGCCAACACGGCGCGCTCGCTGGCTGATTACTGCTCTGACTCTCTGGCTTCGTTCGTCCAGGCTGCATTTGGATGAACGTCCTCGAGCCCGTTCAGCCGTCTCATCCTTCGCCCAAGGGACGGCCGGTCTTTGATTCTTCGAGAATCCTCAACAGGTAGGCGCCATAGCCACTCTTGATCAATGGTTCCGCCAGCTTCTCGAGCTGGTGGCCATCGATGTAGCCCATCCGGAACGCAATTTCCTCGGGACAGGAGATTTTGAGCCCCTGCCGCTTTTCGAGCGTATGGATGAACATCGATGCTTCAAGCATTGAGTCGTGCGTACCAGTATCAAGCCAGGCCATGCCGCGGCCAAAGGAAACGACCTGCAGATTGCCTTTTTCAAGGTAGATCCGGTTCAGGTCCGTGATTTCCAGCTCCCCGCGTTTCGACGGCTTGAGTCCCCTGGCGTACTCGACCACATGGCCATCATAGAAATAGAGGCCGGTCACCGCATAGCGCGATTTGGGCTTCTGCGGCTTTTCTTCAAGTGAGATGGCCTGTCCCTGCGCATTGAACTCGACAACGCCGTACGCCGTGGGATCCTGCACGGGATACGCGAAAACGACCGCACCATCCTGCACCTTCGCGGCATCCTGCATCATCTGCGCCATATCGTGGCCGTAGAAAATATTGTCGCCAAGTACCAGCGCGCACGGCTCATTCTTGGCAAAATCTGCGCCGATCAGGAATGCCTGGGCAAGCCCCTCAGGTTTGGGCTGTTCAGCATACTCGATGCGCAAACCCCAGCGCTCGCCGTCGCCAAGAAGGTCTCGAAAACGTGGCAGATCGGCCGGGGTCGAAATCACCAGCACTTCACGGATGCCGGCCAGCATGAGCGTGGTCAGCGGAAAGTAAATCATCGGCTTGTCGTAGATCGGGACCAGCTGCTTACTGACAGCCAGCGTCACCGGGTAGAGCCGGGTTCCGGAACCACCCGCCAGGATTATGCCTCGCATTGCAGTCTTTCTCCTGCGTCTCCCATTTTGGAGACGTCCAAAAATCCTTAAAGTAGGGCATTAAGATAGCTCAACAAAACGAACATACGACTAGCGTCGAGCAGCATAATTCTGCTCGATCCACTTGCGATAGTTGCCGCTGGTAATCTCCTCTGCCCACGGCAGGTTTGCCAGGTACCACTCAACCGTCTTGCGGATGCCGCCTTCAAAACTCTCGGCCGGCTTCCAGCCAAGTTCGGACTGCAGCTTGCCGCAATCGACGGCATAGCGGCGATCATGGCCGGGACGGTCCTTCACGTAGGTGA
Organism: Acidobacteriaceae bacterium; assembly: GCA_963692885.1. GTDB lineage: Bacteria > Acidobacteriota > Terriglobia > Terriglobales > Acidobacteriaceae. The sequence goes on along the minus strand of OY843586.1, from coordinate 1,086,961 downwards.
TGAGCTTATTGTGCGGCGCTCCCTGCCGGTGAAGCTCGTCCATGATGGAACAAAGCACATTCACCACTTCGATATTCTTCTTTTCGCTCAGACCGCCAACGTTGTAGACCTCCCCTACCCGTCCGCCTGCCAGCACTGTCGCAATCGCGGAGCAGTGGTCGCCCACATAGAGCCAGTCGCGTACGTTCAACCCGTCGCCATACACCGGCAGAGGTTTTACATGCAGCAGGTTAAGGATCATCAGCGGGATCAGCTTTTCCGGAAACTGGAACGGTCCATAGTTATTCGAGCAGTTGGTCGTGAGCGTCGGCATTCCGTAAGTGTGGTGGTAGGCACGCACCAGGTGGTCGCTGCTGGCCTTGGAGGCCGAGTAGGGACTGTTCGGCTGGTAGGCGGTCGTCTCGAGAAATGCCGGATCATCTTTACTGAGCGACCCATAGACCTCATCGGTCGAGACATGCAGGAAGCGGAAAGCTTCCTTGTCATGACCAGTCAAGGCCTGCCAGTAATGGCGAGCAGCCTCAAGCAGCCGGAAAGTGCCGACGACATTGGTCAAAATAAAAGCTTCCGGGCCAAGAATCGAACGATCAACGTGACTCTCTGCTGCAAAATGAACAATAGCATCGGGTTTATAGCGATCGAGGAGCCCTGACACGAGCTCTGTGTCTTCGATCCCGCCGTGTACGAACGTGTACTTTGCGTTGTTCTCTACGGATTTCAGGTTTGCAGGATTGCCGGCATAAGTAAGCTTGTCCAGATTGATGATCTGGTCGCCCGCGGCGATGCGCGCCAGTACAAAGTTCGATCCAATGAAACCTGCTCCTCCGGTGACCAGGAGTGACTGCTGCGCTGCTCGTTCGCGGTCTTCGCGTGCCGCCCTGCTTGCCCAAACCATAACTTCATCCTCCGCATTCTAAGAGCAGAAGCTAGCGCACCTCTGCTGCATTCCGGCTTCTGCAAGGCTATCAGTCCATCTGGAACTTACTCGAAGGTGTCAGCATCGGCCAGGAGCTTGCCCGCTTCGTCCTTCGGCGAAAGCTTCGCTGCGAAGCCTGGCTCATGGATACCTGGCCAGTCGATGCCAATTGCGGGATCATTCCAGAGCAGCGTACGTTCACCCTTGGGAGCATAGAAGTCGCTTGCCTTGTACAGCAGTTCGGCTTCGTCCGACAGGACCAGGAAACCATGCGCGAAGCCTTTCGGCACCCACAACATGCGCTTGTTCTCCGCGCTCAGGTGGACACCGGCCCACTGCCCGAAATGGGGCGAACTCCGTCGCAGGTCAACAGCGACATCGAAGATCTCACCGCGGCCGACGCGGACCAGTTTGCCCTGGGGCTGGATCAGCTGGTAGTGCAGTCCGCGCAGCACCCCTCTTTCAGACTTTGAGTGGTTGTCCTGGACAAATCGGTCCGTAATCCCCATCTCCGACATGGTCTTTTCGTTGAAGCTCTCGAAGAAGAATCCACGGCTGTCCGGAAATACCCGGGGCTCGATCACAAATACATCAGGAAGAGTAGTAGCTATTTTCTGAATGGGACGACTCCGAATCTTTGAAGGTCTACGGCTTTGTCAGAGTGGGGGAGGCCAGGTTGACCTTTTCCATCTCTTTGGTAAGGGACTCGTCCCAGGCCGCCAGGCGGAAACCGAAGGTGCCGGCAAACTTCTCATTGGAAAGAACAGAATTCCGGGGACGCTTTGCCGGAGTCGGATAGTCTTCGGTTGCGATCGGCACCAGCTTCGGCATTGAAGGCATCTCGGCCAGGGCGAAAATCTTCTCCGCAAAGCCGAACCAAGAAGTCGAGCCGGCAGCAGTCATGTGATAGACGCCCGGCGACAGCGGTCCTGCTTCGAGGATACGGACTGTGGCCGCGGCAATGGCTTGCGAAGACGTCGGGCTACCCACCTGGTCCGCTACGATGCGGAGCTCCGGCCGTTCCGCGCCAAGACGAAGCATCGTTCGCAGAAAATTCTGGCCCTCTGCGCCGTAGACCCAGCTGGTACGCAGGATAACTGCTTCACCACCGACCGCTGTGATTCGCTGCTCACCCTCCAGCTTGGAGCGCCCGTATACGCCGAGCGGCCCGGTTGGATCAGTCTCGACATAGGGAGTCCTCTTTTCGCCATTGAAGACGTAATCCGTTGAGTAATGAACCATGGGAATGCCGAGTTCGCGTGCCGCGGCCGCCATTGCTCCCGGCGCATGCGCATTGACCGCAAAGCAGGCTGCTTCGTCGCTCTCCGCCTTGTCGACTGCAGTGTAGGCAGCAGCATTGACGATACAGCCGGGGGCTGCCCTGAGAATGAAATCGCGCACAGCCGTCTCGCTCGTGAGATCGCACGTCGCCCGATCGATGGCCAGAATATTGCCAAGCGTCGCGCCCAGCCGGGCGAACTGTCCTCCCACCTGGCCAGTCTTTCCGAAAAGAAGAATACTGCTGTATGTCTCGGTCTGGGTCATAAACAACGACTGCTAGAACTGTGATTCCTTGTAGAGAGCGTACTGTGTAGCAGCGCCAATGGCTGCATTGATGGCGAGACTGGTGTAGACCTTGCGCTGACTGATTGGCACGAACAGGATGTCGCCATCCTGCAGCAACATGTCAGGCCCAGTGCCGTAGAGTATCTTCTTCAGATCGACGGTGATCTCTTCGCGGCCATTTTCACCCTTCCGGATCAGCCGCGCGTCCCACAGCTTGGACGTCTGCGTAGGACCACCGGCCAGCGCAACTGCTTCGAGCAGTGTGAGCCGGTCGTTATGTTCGACCTGGAAGCCACCAGGAGACTTAAGGTCGCCTACGACGTACATGACACCGGAGCGCGCCACAAAGATGGTATCGCCAGGCTGGACAGGATAGCTTTCCGCGGCGAAGGTCTCCGGCGTCTGGATCGATACGTTCATGCGCACGGTCACAACTTTTTTCGGATCGCTGCGATGAATGATGCTGATAGTCTTGCTGGAACTTTCGCCCAGGCCGCCGGCCATGGTGATCATGTCGAGCAGGGTCCGCGGTCCCAGCAGCGGGTAGACGCCCGGGGAGCGGATCTCGCCCGCCATGGTGACGCCCTGCGAGGCATACTCCGAGATGAAAACTGTTACCTGCGGAGCCAGCAGCAGCTGTGCATCCACAAATTTCCGCCCGATAGCCTGCGCGGCCTCAGGCGCCGTCATTCCCAGTACGTGAACCGGGCCAGCCAGGGGCAACAGCACGTCGCCGTGATTGTTGACGCGCAGACGACTGGACATTTCCGGCGTGTCGAAGACAGAGATATCGAGCAGGTCGCCGATCGAAATCTGCAAGGTCGCAGGAGCCGCGGGCTGCGCAGTCAAAGGCCTGCTCTGGAGCCCGGCTCCGGCAGTACCCTGCTGGGAGGCGCCAAAGGCTGCGTTCGTGTCCTGTGGAGAGACCTGGCTGCCCGCCTGACCCAAGGCAGACGAACTATTCAGGACGCCCGGGGGCAGCGGTGCCCCGGCAGGACTTGTCCCCTGGTCGGTCTGCCCGCTCATGCCGCCGGACTGGGCCGGCACCGGCGAGCCAACGCTCTCCCCAGCCTGTGCCGAGGCAGAGAAGCCCGCGGCGAGAAACAGGACAGCGCATACGATGGAGCGGCCGGCTGCAGACATTGAAGGCAGGTGCCTAAACACGGCTATCATCCTTTGTCGTTTCGGCAGTGTAGCCGTACCCGTAGGTATAGCCACTCGAATAGCCGTAGTAGCCGTCGGTGCGGAGGTCAATATCATTCACAACGGCGCCAAGGACACTTGCATTCGCGCGCCGGAGGAGCTCGCGGGCACGTACCAGTGCTTTCTTGCGCGTGACTCCCGCGCGAACGACAAGCAGCACAGCATCGGCACGCGCGGCTGGCGCGAGCGAGTCAGATACGGCCAGGATCGGTGCCGTGTCGATGATGACGCGGTCGTACTCTTGTTGCCATTGCCGCATCATCTCTGCCATGCGGTGAGAAGCCAGCAGTTCAGAAGGATTCGGCGGCACAACACCGGCCGGAAGGTAGGTCAGGTTCGGCATTTCCGGGACAGGATGCAGGAAAGCTGAATCGCCGGTCTGCCGGCTGAGCAGGTTGGTCAGCCCCTGCTCCGGACGCTGCAGGCCGAAGAGCAGGTGCAGGGTGCTGCGGCGGAGATCGGCATCCACAATCAGGACGCGCTCACCGCGTTGTGCCAGCATGACACCAAGATTCGCCGAAAGCGTCGATTTGCCTTCCGACATGAAGGCGCTGGTCACCACCAGGAGCCGGAGCGGGTTGTCGATGGCGCTCAGCAGGATCGAACTGCGCAGTGCGCGATAGGCTTCAGCAGCCTGCGAACTGGGCGCCGCGAGAGAAATCAGCCTGACCTTGTCGGGCATCTCGGTCCTAACGCCATCTGCCATCGCGGCCGCCTGTTTCTGGGTGGATTGAAAATGTGGGATCGCGCCGAGTGAAAGCAGGCCGGAGGTCGACTCAACATCGTCCGTAGTGCGCAGTGTGTCATCCAGCGAATCGAGGACAAAGGCCAGCAGCAGGCCCAGTACGCAGCCCATCGCGCCGGAGATGATCGTATTGGTGGAAGTGCCGGCGTTGATGGGTCCAAGGGGCGTCATCGCCTGGTCGATCACACTAGCCGAGGCAGTGTTCAGGCCCGCCGCGATGCTCGACTCCTTCAGCTTCAACTGCAGCGCTTCGTACAATTCCCTGCTGGATTCAGCTTCCTGCCGTAGTACGGCATACTGGGCGGCACTGCTGTTCAGGGCGTAGACGTTCTGCATCTCGGCGTCAATCTTGGTCCGGATCAGCGCCTGGGTATTCAGCGTTGTCTGGTAATCGTCCTGGACGCGGCGCTTCACGTTCACCATCTCGGCGTCGACCTGCTTCTGCACCTCGTCCAGCTGCTTCTGCAGCTCGACAACACGCGGCCACTTCGGGCCAAACTTGGTCTGGTACTGGCTTAACAGGCTTTGCAGGCTCAATTCCTGACCGCGCAGGGCAGCCAGGGTCGCGCTGGGTCCGATGGAGGCGACAAGCTCAGGATCGTCCGACTTCAGGATCTGCAGCTTGGCTTCCTTGATGATGCGGTCGGCTTCGAGCTGGGTCAGCTGCGCATTCTCAGCACGCAGTCTGTCAATCACCAGGCTGTCGTTCTGGTCGCCGCCCACCAGGCCGTGGTCCTTCTGAAACTGGGCAAGCTTGCCTTGGGCGTCTGACGCTTCGCGCCGCATTTGTTCCATCTGCCCGGCAACCAGCGCACTCACCCGGCCGGTGCCGTTCATGTGATCTTTAAGGTTCTGATCGAAATAAACAGTGATCAGCGTGTTGACGACGTCACGTGCGACCAGTGGATCAGTACTGTCGAAGCTGACCGAGACAATATTGGTACTGGGCAGCGTCGTAATCCTCAGGCCGCCCTTGACTGCGCCGATCATGCCCTGCACGTCGGCAGGTGGGAACGAATCGATGGTCGCCGTCTCCGGCATCTTGTCGAAGGCGTGCGGGAAAGGCCCTTTATGATCGCGAGCCAGTTCCTTGATCGTGCGAAAGATGACCTCATTGCTCTGCATGTGGGCGATCTCGGTCGGCATACGTTCGTCAGCCGACGAGAGGCTCTCTTCCACCAGGTCGCTCAGACCAAGATTGGTAGCCGTGGGGTTGACGTCGACCGTCGCAGCAGCCTCGTACATGCGGATGCGGGTCGAGGAATAGATACTGCCGAGCACCGCGCCGATGATCGTCAGCGCAAGAATGACCCACTTGCGCTTGAGAACAATGCGCCAGATGTCATTGAGAGACAGACCTTCGCCTGAAGAGCGCGGGCCCGCAAGGGGCGTCTCGTTCTCGAAACTGAGCGGTGGTGCGTATTGCGTGCCGTCAACCAAGGCGGGCATACCGGGATGTTCCTACAGACCTCATGCGTGGGTTATCTCAAGCAGTTGTATCAGGTTTGGTACCGTCCTGCTCGTCTGGAATGCTCCCGCCACCGAAACGTATCGGGACTGGCACCCACCTGCCCCCCGGGCCGCGGCTGGTCCATTCCCAGGTCCACAGTGTAGTCGTCCGCTCCAGCAGACAGCAGGCGGGGCCGCCCAGGCAATGCCCCATTTGCGTTACTTGATCAAGATGGTAAGGCAGAGGATATATCAGGAAACCAGGCCAGGGAGTCGGTGTATGGTCAATGCCAAGCTTCGCCTCGCGCTTTGATGTTTGCCAGGCTGTTCGCCTGCAGGAATTTACGGCTCATCAATCGCTGCTCCAAAAAATGCTTTTACAAAGTATCAACTGGTCTTAGAATTCTCTCGGCGCCAGGGTGCTTTTCAATTTGCGCATCCCGCCAGATCCTTCGGGACCGTTTTCAGCAATCTGTAGCAGTTGCACGTACGATCCGCCCCGGGGGTTACGCCTTTGTTAAAGCCACGCTTCGAATCGCCCCATCTTCGCTCAAGGGACCACTCCGTCATGCCCAAGCTTCGACTGCTTCTTTCTGCCTTCATCGTAATAGGCGTCTGGCTTCTGCCTGCGAAAAGCCACGCCGCCACGGCCAAAACAGCCAGCGGCGTCGTCAGCGCGCTGCAGCAGAAGTATCAGATCACCGAAACATCTACTGATTCCGAGCAGATTACCAAGGACGGCACCACCATGGTGATGAAGACTGCCGGCATCTACAGCTTTCCCAGCAGTACCTACATGAAGCCGGAGAACCATGTGGTCGATGGCAAGATCAAGTCGCCGTCTTTTTTCATCAAGGCCACATGGGAAAAGATGGGCGCGCATGTCCTGCAGACCGGCGACAAGGTCTACATCACCAAGATGGACAGCAAGAGTGAAGGCGGTGACACCTTACGGTTGACCGTATTGAGCGCGGACTCCATCGATGTGAGCGGCGCTGATTCCAAGAAAAAATTCCTGGCGAATGTGTCCTTCAGTTTCAAGAAGGGCTACCTGGATGAGACGCCGCCGGAGCAGGTGGAGCAGGTAATTGAATCAGTGCTCGCGCCGGATACAGGCGATGACAAGAAAGATGACAGGGCTGCTGCAAAAGACACTGCCGCCAGCCAGCCTGCGCCGAAGCCGGTAGCTGCCGCTCCAGCACCACCACCTCCGCCACCCGCACCGGCGAAACCTGCGCCGACGATCAGTGTTGGCGAAACATCCACCGAGGTTCTGCAGGCAATGGGCATGCCACAGCAGATGATCGACCTTGGAAAGAAGAAAACCTATGTCTACCCGAGCATGAAAATTATCTTCATCAACGACAAGGTCAGCGACGTTCAGTAGCTGCCTTGTCCTCTGCCAAGTTCGCCGAAACAGGTTTTTCTGGAGAAGATCATGACGCACCGGCCTCTCAAAACTCTTTCTGCCGTTCCGCTGTCCCTGGCCGCTCTGACCATGCTGGCGGGCTCGGTGACGGCGACACACGCAGCTCCTACCAAGCCTACTAAGCCAGCCACTCCGGCAAAGACATCTGCGCCGGCCAGAACTCCGGCCGGCGGCGCCGCCCACACTACCGGGTCAGCTGCCGGCAGCCACACCACGACCGGTACCAGGACCGGCAGCACTGCGGCCAAATCTCCCGGAACGACAACGAGCCATCCGGACGGCAGCAAGACGACTGTGTCGAGCAAGGGTGCTGAAGTCACCAAGAGTCCGACCGGTAAGGTGACAAGCGTCAGGACCGCGGATGGCAAGGAAGCGAAGTTCGCTTCGAATGGCAAGGTCAAGGAAGTCCGCACCAAGGACACGGTTGTTACCCATGGCCCCAATGGCGTGCGGCGCACCGAGGTCGAGCGCCCTGACCACTCGCGGCTGGTAGCCGAAGGGCATGGCCGCGGATATATCCAGCATCCGTATACCTACGGCGGTCATGCCTACTACAGCCGCACCTACTACTACCATGGTGGTTACTATCCGGCATACTACCGCGGTTACTATTACAATGGCGTGTATCTGAATGCGTACATGCCGGCCTACTACTACCCGCCGGTCTACTACGGGTGGGCCTACAATCCTTGGCCGGCGCCCGTCGCCTATACCTGGGGATGGGCGGGCAATCCCTGGTACGGCTACTATGGCGCGTACTTCCGCCCCTACCCGGTTTACCCAAGCGCTGCTTTCTGGATCGCCGACTACATGGTCGCAGCCAGCCTGGCTGATGCCTATGCCGTAGCCGCGGCAACCGCGAGCCTCGAGCACATCAATCCTGCCCACCTGGTCTATGCTTCCTACGATCCTGACAGTGGCACCACATCGCCGACCATGACCAAGGAAGTTAAGGACGCGGTCACCGATGAAATCAAACTGGAGCTTGCTGCGCAGAAAACTCAGGGTGAGTCGGATACGTCGAATGCTGCCAGTCTGCAGACCCTTCTGGCTGACAACAAGCCTCATGTATTTGTTGATTCGGCCGCACTGACGGTCACTTCCGCTGGTACGGACTGCGGCCTGACACAGGGCGATGTCATTGCTCTCAGTGCGCCGCCCGCTGCCGGTGCAACAACGGCTGATTTGCGTGTACTTGCGAGCAAACAGAACGATTGCGCGAAGGGCAACACCATCACTGTCGCAATGACTGATCTGCAGGACATGCACAACAACCTGCTGGCCAACATCGACAAGGGCATGAAGGAGATGAAGGATAATCCGGGCAAGGGTGGATTGCCGGCGCCTCCCGCAGAAGCGATTGCAGGTACCAAGCAGGCACCGTATGCAGCCGCTGCACCTGCTCCTGATCCAAATGGGGCGGCGCAGCTGGACGAGACCGCCAAGCAGGGTGCGGAAGTAGAAAACCAGGTGGTGGCGGAGGCTCAGCAGGACGACGGCGTTGCGCCCGCATCGCCGATCGGTGGTACGACACCGGCCGCTGCTGCGCCAGCACCCCCTAAGGGACCAATCGCTATCGCTCTCGGCCAGACACCGGAACAGGTGATCGCCGCCAAGGGCCAGCCGGTGAACAAATTCCAGTCGCCCACCAAGCTGGTCTATATCTACTCCGACATGAAGATCATTTTCGTGAAGGGCAAGGTCAGCGACGTACAGTAGGCCGGTTCCTGGAAGCGCGCAGCAAAAAAGGCAGGCCCGGCGGGTCTGCCTTTTTTGTTATGCCTTGGTTCAACCGGAACAGGACGCCTTAAGGAAGTCGACCGACCGTGGTGGACGGGAGGCCGCCGAGACTGCCGCCGATAGATGGAGTGAACGGGTTCAGGATCGATTCGGCGGTTTTAAGGTGACTCGTCGGCACACTGGTAGAAGCCGCATGCGTGCCGGAGGAGGAAAATGCATGGCTGCCGGAGACAGCTCCCCCGGACAGGTGCAGTCCCAGGCCGCTCGCCGCGGGCGACGATGCCGAATAGTTGGGACGCGGCATGGTCGCCACAAAGTCATTCTCAGGGAAGTCCCGATTGGTGGAAAAACTCGCGGCTCCACCAGGCGCAGCTGATTCGCCCATGGCCGCCTGGTTTAACTTTGCGCCATAGCCCTGCATCTTCCCGGAAGCAATTCTCGAGGTCGACTGATCGATGGAATAGGAGCCGACGCCTGCATGCTCGCCGCCCGGTCCGCGAGCAATGGTGCCGATAGTGGCACTGGGAGCTGCGTCCGTAACCCTGCTGCTGACGCTTGCACTGATTCGTTGAGCAGCAGCATAGTGCTGCGCACACGAGAACATCCATACGGCCAGCATTGAGGCACTGAAGACGTCGAGTCCACGTCGGCTGGTCCCTACCGGGTTGCAGTCCATCGAATTTTGCATCGGCTGGTGCCTCCTCATGTCTCGAAAACGCTGCCCGTCGCACGTCCTATCGACGATGTGCGCGCAGGCGGAGTTCGTGGGTCTTCAACACAATCATATACTCGTAAAAAGCCTGCAATGTTGCGTATACAACTCCCGGGCCACCATCGAGGAATGCCCGCCGGGCCAGCATCATGTAGAACCACTTGATCAGCGGCCGTCCCGGCAGCCGGTAGAACAATGCCTTCTGATGCAGCCGTCGTTCATGAAAGTCTTTCGAGCGCAGGGCGGTCTTCCACGAAGGATGCTGCAGGCCCTGGTTGCGGGCAATCAGCTCGGCTTCCATGGTCGAGTAGGTGTTGTGCTTCTGCAGCCAGCGCGCCATCCCTTTCGAGAATGGATAGTGATCGAGCGGTTGTGAAAGGTCGCGCACTTCACCCGCGACCTCCAGTACCTCATTGATTGCCCGCGTGTAACGGGTCCGTTCGGGACGGACCAGCCGGATGTAAAACGGCGAGATCTGCGCGTGTTTCAGCCAGCGGTCCCAGAGAAAATCCCTGCGCCGCACTTTGTAGCCGGCGACCTGCTCAGGAGCTTCGACAACAACGCTCTGCATCTCCGTCGCCAGGCCCGGCGTCACTCGCTCATCCGCATCAAGCAGAAAGACCCAGGGATATTTGAACCTGCAGCTTGCCAGTGCTGCGTTGCGGTGGGTGGCGTAGTCGTCGAATATCCGCTGCCGCACGTTCGCGCCGCAGCCTTCAGCGATGGCAACGGTCTGGTCGCTGCTGAACGAATCGAAGACATGTACATCATCCGACCAGGCCACGGACGCAAGGCAGCCGGGCAGGTCTTCTTCTTCATCCTTCGTCAGGATGAGGATCGAGATCATCGCGGCTCCCTGCTAAAAGATTTTCGGGACGATCCGGCCGCAAAACCCGGGATTAGGTCACCCAGCGCCTGGCGCAGACCGGCGACGTCCTGCTCAAAGCCGTGCTGTTCGATGATGGCCAGGCCGGCAGCGCCCATGGACTGTGCCCGGCCCGGTGTTCCCAGTACATCGTGCAACGCAGCAGCCAGCGCCGCTGTATCCCCTGCCGGGTACACGCGCCCGTTCAGGCCGTCGTGCACCAGGTCGGCCTGGCAGCCGACGTCGTCAGAGACGACGACGGCCCGCGCCGCATCCATGACCTCGTTGACCACCAGTCCCCAGGGCTCGTGAACAGAAGGCAGGACGAAGACATCGCACAGGGCGAAATAGGCCGGTAACTCCGTCTGGTTCTTAAAGCCGAGGAAACGGACATCCTGGGCAAAAGCTGATTCGGCAGCCTGCGCTTCCAGCCGGCCACGCTCTTCGCCATCGCCGATGATGACCAGGCAGGCATCCGATCCAGCGGCTCGCAGCTTCAGCCATCCTTCAATCAGGTCGTTACAGCGTTTGCGGGTCTGCAGCTTTGAGGCGAAGAGGATGACGGGCCGGCCGGCTCCAAGCCGCAGTTCCGCCCGCAGAGCCGCCCGGCGCGGTCCGGCGTCGACTGCCTTCCGTTGAAAGAACCCATTGTCGACGGCGTAGGGCATGGCGTAGATCGGCACGTCTTCCCCCAGGTAGCGTCGCCAGTACGCGGCGTTTTCAGTCCCGATGGCGAGCACCCCGCTGACATGGCGACGCAGGACGCTGAAGAATGTGTCCTTCGCCAGCATTTTAAGGCCGGAGCGTTCGCGATCGTGCAGAGTCGATTCGGCCCGGAGGAGTAGTGGCAGGTCCAGCATGCTCGCCGAGAAGATGACGCGCAATGCATTGATCGTGTGATAGCCGTGCACCCACACTGCGTCAAAAGAGCCGGTGCGCAGGCGATCGAAGATACCGTAGCTGAAGGGTCGCGCAAAACCCAGCCCACCCTTGCCCGGCAGGTGCGGCAGAAATTCGTGTTTGTAACCCTCGAGCAGCGGCACGTCCCATTCCACCTTGACCTTGAAGCCTTCATCCACAAACTCGCGGACAGAGTGGTCACTCGAGAAAAAGACCTCCAGGTCGATATCAGGCTCCTGCGCGATTCGTCGCAGAAGTGGCGCCTGGTACTGGATGGGATGACTTACGAAATATGCCAGCCTGAGAGGCCGCGCCATCGAAGAACCGCTCATTCCATCGGACCCGCGAATGAAAGCACTTCCATCTCACTGGAATGAATCAAGTGTACTGGCAGCTGGTACGAAAGAGCAGACGGAGATGGTGACGCTGAAGGAAAGAAAGTCATGCGCGCGCAGGTATGATGTTAGCACTGCCCGGCAGGGAGACTGGCGATCACGTTTCACGTTGTGGCATCCTTCCTAAAGCATTTCGAGATGAGAGTATTTCCAAGTGAGAGCATTCCCAAGTGAGAGCATTCCCAAGATGATGTTGACCCGGGCGGCCAGCCCTGCCGGCCTTCTACCGGGCTACGATCTCCGGCATGCAGATATGTAGCCATGAGCCAACTGCGATACTGGGAGCAACGCCTCATGTTTTTTCAAACACGCTAAAGTACTTCAGATCAGGTTCTCTTTGGTTCCGAATCCCATCGCTGCCTCTTCCAATCCCGCTGAACCGTATGGCGAAAGACGCCGGGCGCCGCTGCCTGCAGCAAAGCGGGTCTTGATCTACAGGCTGGGAAGCCTGGGTGACACCATCATCTCTCTGCCCTGCCTGCACCTGATCGCCCGCGCATTCCCTGACGCAGAAAGATCGATGCTGACCAATGTTCCGATTAATGCGACGGCACCGGCAGCGGCAGCAGTGCTCGGCAGCTCGAAACTTATCCATCGCTATTTCAAATACCCGGTGAGTACTCGCAACATTTTTCTGCTTGGACGGCTGGCGTTGACATTGCGCCGTTACAAGCCGGACGTCCTGATTTATCTCGCGGCGCCCCGCGGCGAAGCGGCTCTTGACCGGGATGTCCGCTTCTTCCGGCTATGCGGCATCCGCAGCATCTATGGCCTGCCCACCGGCGAACTTGCGCTGAACCTTCCCGATGTCAGGACCGGCCTGTCGGAATCTGAGGCGCACCGCCTGGCGCGGACACTGGAGCCACTCGGCGACGCGCGCCTGCATGATCCGGCAAGCTGGGATCTGCGTCTGACACGCGAAGAACTGGCCTTTGGCGAAGAGACGGCTGCATCCTTCGCGGGCAATCCCTACATCGTCTGCTCGCCCGGCTGCAAGGCGCAGGCGAATGACTGGGAGGACCAGAACTGGTCGGCTTTCCTGTCCCAGCTCTCTAACAAGCTGCCCAACCTCGGACTGCTCCTAACCGGTGCGGCATCCGATTTTGAGCGGAACGCTCAACTCGCCCGCGCCTGGAAGGGCCGGGTCTTGAATGTTGCCGGTACGACCGGGCCCAGAGAAGCAGCGGCCATCCTGGTCCATGCCGCCATGTATGTTGGTCCAGACAGCGGACCGATGCATATCGCAGCAGCCACAGGGACCCCCTGTATTGCGATCTTCTCGGCCAGGAATCCGGCCGGAATATGGTTTCCGCAGAGCTACCAGGGCTCGCCGCAGCACCATACCCTGTATCACCGCACGGATTGTTCGCCCTGCGGCCTGTTGACCTGTGTTGAGCAGAAAAAGCGCTGTATTCTGTCGATCCAGCCTTCCGAGCCGCTGGCCGTGGCCATGCGTATTCTGGAGCCTTCATTCCGGATTTCCTCAGTACTGAAGCATTCCTGAGCATATTCAACCGTTTGAATGCATTGTGTGTGCCCTGCATCATGCGCCGATCAGGCTCAGGCCGGTTAAAATGCCTCTACGATGCCCGATTCACTGAGCAGTCATCCATCTCCCGCAGAGAACCACGGTTACGCACCCGACCTGGCACAGGTTGACCCGCCGGCCAGCTTCGGACGCATTGCTGTGCGCGTTATCGCTGCCGCGATCGTTGCCGGCGCGCTGGTCGCCGCGTGGTTCTACTTTGGTCAGCGCAAGCCAATCGCGAACGGGGACGTCGCCCGCATCACTCTCTATCCGATCCATAACGCGATGACTGGCGGATCAGACGACCAGGGCATGGCCGGTCAGGCAGAGAGCTATGACCAGTTGATCGTCTTTACGCAGATCCACGTGCACAACCTCAGCAAGGTGCCGCTCACCATCCTTGAACTGCAGGGGAACGTGACCATGCAGGATGCAACGGAGTCGACCAGCCTGGCGGCAAGTCAGAATGATACAAATCGCCTCTTCGGGGCTTATCCGCAGCTGGCGCCCCTGCGCATGGACCCACTGCTGCGCAACACCGTTATCCCGCCGGGACAGACATCAGAAGGCATGCTGGTCTTCAACTACTCGATGAACAAGGCACAGTGGGAGCAGCGGAAGAAGTTCGAAGTGAACGTGACCTTCGACAATGGCATGATCATCCATCTCGACGGCTCGCACGTCTAGACACGTTTATCTGGTCGATCCGCGCTGAAACAGTGCAGCTGCTGGAGCAATCCTGGAGTTGCAGAGCGATCACGGCAAATCGATTTCGCGCCTGAAGAGGCTCCCGCGACAGCAACGCCTTAGACTGGATACATGCAGCGAGTCGTCATTGCCGGAGCTGGAATCATTGGACTCGCGACGGCGCTCGAACTAACCTCGCGCGGCTACCAGGTCACGGTCCTTGAGCGCGGCAAGGCACTGCGCGAAGCATCGTGGGCAGCCGCAGGCATGCTGGCTGCGGAGGACCCTGAGAACCCACCCGCGCTGGCTGAACTCGCCTTGTTCAGCCGGGCGCTGTACCCTGCCTTTCTGGCGAGGCTGGAAGAACTGTCGGGCATCCATGTGCCCCCGCGCACAAGCCACACGCTCCAGGTCGCGGACGGCACGCCAGCGGCTGCGAGTCTGATTTCGAATGACGAAGCAAAGCGCCGCATTCCTGGTCTGCAGATCGCGGCCAGCCAGGCGGCATTATGGCTTGAGGAACAATCTCTCGACCCGCGCGATCTTTGCCGCGCCCTTGCGGGAGCAGTACAAGCCGCGGGGATCGAGTTGATCGAGGACACAGCCGTCGAGTCGTCGTCTCGCAATTCCGATGGTGAAGTCACGCTTGTGACGCCCAAAGGCCGCTACCAGGCAGACGCGCTGATTGTGACCACCGGCGCGTGGGGGGCGTCTGCGCGCGATTCCGCCAGTCTGCACTGTCTACCCGCCGGCTGGATCAAGCCGCGAAAAGGCCAGATGCTCCGGCTGCGCCAACCTGAAGGGACTGCACTGACGACCGTGCTGCGATCGCCGAGCATCTACATTGTGCCGCGTGCGAACCGGAGCCTGATTGTCGGAGCCACGGTTGAGGATGCCGGTTTCGATCGCACCATCCACGAAGACGCGACTGAATGGCTGTTGCAGGAAGCAGCGCGCCTATGGTGGCCGATGGTAGGTGTGACGCGCGAGCAGATCGAAGAAGTGTGGACCGGTACTCGTCCCGCCACGCCCGATGCGCTGCCAATCCTAGGATCTGTGCCGTGCCATGAGTCGCGGCCGAACGTGCTTTTCGCGACCGGCCATTATCGCAACGGCATCCTGCTGGCGCCGGGAACAGCGCGCATCATGGGACAATTGCTGATTGGCGAAGACGTAGATATCGACGTGACAGTATTTAGTCCTCACAGGATGATGACTTCGTCCGAACCGGACGCATCCAATCGCTGTTGCCATGACAAGCAAACCAGCGCTGCGCTATAACAGGAGCTTGGAACTGATCGACTAAGCAACCGTCACGCTTGTGGCGATACGTAGAAAAAGGGTAGAAGGAGAAGTAAGACTATGGCGACAGCAGCACCAGCCAAGGGACTCGAAGGAATTGTGGCCGCAAGCTCCGGCATCTGCTGGATTGACGGCGAAGCGGGAGTACTTTCGTATCGCGGCATAGATATCCATGAACTAGCCGGCAAGTCCGACTTCGAGCAGACCACTTATCTTCTCTGGCATGGCAAACTCCCGACTGCTGCCGAACTCGCCGAGTTCCGCAAAAACCTGGCCGACGCGCGCGTCATGCATCCGCAGATGAACGAACTTCTAGGCGGCTTCCCTAAAGACGCGACGCCCATGGAGGTACTGCGCACCGCGGTTTCCCGTCTCTCTGTCTACGATGAAGACGAAGCCAGCAATGCGCACGAGGCGAACGTGCGCAAGTCGTTCCGGCTGACCTCGCAGATCGCCATGATCGTCGCAAACTACGATCGCATCCGCAAAGGCAAGCCGGTGGTTGAGGCCGATAAGTCGCTGTCGCACGCAGGCAATTTTCTGTGGATGTTAACCGGCGAGAAGCCGTCGGAGACAGCGACCAAGACGCTTGATATCGCACTCATCCTGCACGCCGACCACGAACTGAATGCGTCAACGTTTGCAGCACGCGTGATCGCGGCAACTCTGGCGGACATGCACTCGGCTATCACCGGCGCCATCGGTGCGCTGAAGGGGCCGCTGCATGGCGGAGCCAATGAAGCCGTGATGCGGATGCTGCAGAGCGTCGACAAGTCCGGCGAAGATGCAGTCGAGCATGTGAAGAAAATGCTGGCGAACAAGGAAAAGGTCTCTGGTTTCGGCCATCGCGTGTACAAGACCGAAGACCCGCGTGCTACTCACCTTCGCCGCATGAGCGAAGAGTTAGGTAAGTCATCAGGCAATTCAAAGTGGTTCGATATGTCGCGAGCCATCGAACTTTACATCAAGCAGGAAAAGAAGCTCAACGCGAATGTCGACTTCTACTCTGCATCAACCTACACGACGCTTGGCATCGACATCGATCTCTTCACACCGATCTTTGCTGTCAGTCGGATCGCGGGATGGGCTGCTCACGTGATTGAACAGCATGATGACAACCGTTTGATCCGGCCGCGTGCCGATTACATAGGGCCGGAATATCCCGCGCCCTATATCGCCATCGAAGATCGCAAGTAGCTGCGGTCCCAAGTAGCTGCGCTCCCAAGTAGCTGCGATCCCAAGTAGCTGCTCCAAAAACACAAACGCCTGAAGAGTATCTGCTCTTCAGGCGTTGCTATTTGTGCCTACTTGACTTGTGGTACCGCTGTTGCGCTGGCCGCTGTTTTGGGTTGCACGTTGCTCGCTTCTTCCTTATTCGCAGCAGGCGCAACGCGGCAGGCAGACGGCACATTCGTCATCTGCTTGGCGAAGACGCGATAGCTGGGCGTGCCCGGCCGCAATGTCGACCAGTAGCTTGACCGGCTGAGCAGTGGCTTTTGCTGGTCGATCAGCTGGTTCTCCATGATCCTGACGCCACACTCCAGGTTGTTGCGCGGCTGCAAAATGGTCTTGGCAGGATCCTTCGCCGGAAGCCTCCTGTCTTTTTCCCAGTCGAACTCACATCCATAGCGCTTGGCGTCCATGTACGTGAGCTGCAGCAATCCTTCGCTATGCACCATACCCTTGGTGACATCGTCCTTCACGGCGACTTCAGGTTCAGTGTGACGAACATTCGTTGTCGGTTCGAGCCCGGCTTCTGCGCCCGCGAGCGCCTGAAAAAAATAAGCCCAGTAAGCGCGCTTGTCGCCGTTGCTCATCGCGTTGAAACGCGGGCAGTACGGGCGTACATCACGTTCAACGCTCGCTGACAGCAGTTGGGGCGGGAGGGCTTCTTCGACGATGCGGTCCCATGCAGGATCCCACGTAGTGCCCCCCAGTTCAACGCGTTTGACGTCAATCGGCGTGGGTGGAGCCTGTTTGATTTCTCTCGCCACCGTCCGGACGGGTGGCGGCGCTGCTTTATGGCTTCTGCATCCTGAGAGCAGTATCAGAACAGTTGCCCCTGCACTCACTGGAAACTTCATCATTTCGCCCTGCGACCTCTCGCTGATTCGACTGCTAGGATGCAATCCTCATCGCCATTGCAGGGAACACGTTCCCGATTTGCAGACCGGGCGAACCAGCCGATTACTTCGGTATCGCCCCGGGTCACTTGCTTAGATCTTCGGCGCCCAGCCCTTCTCGTATTCACGTCCCCACATCTTCATCGCTTCGCTGTCATTCTGGATCTTGCCATCCGTCGGATCCGTGCGTAGTTCACGCTTTACTGCGTAAGCAATATTCGAAAGCTGCAGCGTCGTCACTGAAACATTGCCGATGCTGACAGGAGCATTCAACTTTTCGCCTTTGCGAATGCCGTTGATGAAATTGGCGAAGTGAGCATCGGTCATTGAATCAGCGCCGACCAGGTCAGAGGATGAAGTGTCTTTGCCGGTAGCGAATTCACTGGTCTTCTTCCCCTTCAGGTCGTAAATCTCGTAGCCGTCACGATCGACAATCACGGTCCCGGTTGTGCCCATGATGGCTGAGCCACGCTCGCGATTATAGAAGCGCATTCCCTGGCAGCATTTGCCTTCCCAGTCGATCAGTTTGTCGGGGTACTCGAAGCTTGTGACCAGCGTGTCATAGAACTGCCAGTCGTCCTTGAAGGCATACCGGCCGCCCGACGCAGTCACACGTTCGGGAAACTCAACCTCCATTGCCCAGCGGCAAACATCCACTTCATGCGTCCCATTGTTCAATGCTTCGCCCGTGCCCCAGATTTTGAACCAATGCCAGTTATAGGGCTGCACATTGTCTTTGTAGGGCTGGCGGGGAGCTGGACCCTGCCAAAGGTCCCAGTCAAGCTGTGGCGGAACAGGCGCGTCCTTTCCGAAGCCGATCGACTTGCGCGTATTCACATACCAGGCCTTCGCGTAGTAAGGCCGACCGATCAGGCCATTGTGAATCTTGTCGACAATCTCGATAGTATGCGGAGACGACCGCTGCTGCGTTCCCATCTGTACCAGTTTCTGATACTTTTTCTGTGCCTCCACCAGCAACGCGCCTTCTGCCGGGTTGTGGCTGCATGGTTTCTCGACGTAAACATGCTTGCCGGCCTGTAAGCCGAGAATCGCCATGGGCGTATGCCAGTGGTCGGGCGTCGCGATGGTAATGGCATCGACATCCTTCTGCTGCAGAACTTTGCGGAAGTCCGTACTGGTCTCGGGCGCTTCCCCCATGGCCTTCTGCGTCGCATCGGCAAACTTCTTCAGAATAGTGCTGTCGACATCGCAGACATGCGTGATGCGCGCCGACTTCCTGTTCGCCTGCAGTGAAGAAAGATGCGCATAGGCGCGGCTGTTCAGGCCCATGACAGCGAAGTTGAGCCGGTCATTCGAGCCCATGATCTGCGCATAGCTTTTTGCCGTTGAGGCAATAGCAAGCCCCGCAGTGCTGACGGCCAGGGTGTCGATAAATTCACGTCGTGTGATTGTCATGATCTTTTCCTGATTCCTTAAGTGGATAAAACGTCAGCAGTTGATGCCGGCTTTTACCAGTGTCTTTTTCAGTCCATCCATGCTGATGCGGGTCGAAGCTTCAGGCGTGCCGGCGCCGCGCCAGTGCGTCTCAAGGCTCAGCGCGTAATGGAAGCCATCGCGCTTGAGTGCCTTCAATTGCCCGACCCAGTCGACAACTCCGGCACCAACCGGCGCCCACTCGTACTTATGTTCAGATGGGTAAGTGACGTCCTTGCAATGGCAGTGGCCAATGCGCTTTTTCGGCAGCAGGTCATAGCCTTCCGGATAGGGCTTGCTGAACAATGCGGCGGCGTTCCCAGGATCCCAGTTGAGCATGAAGTTGATGTTGGGCACGGCAGCCAGCGTAGCTGCGGCCTCTTCACCTGTCGCCGTGTTGCAGGACATTTCGTTTTCCAGCAGCAGGATCAGTTTGTCTTTCGCGCAGCGGTCAGCGGCTTCGCGCAGCTTGGCATTGATGGCATCGCGATAGGGCTTCTGATCGGTCAGCCGCCAGAAGTCGAAGCAGCGAATGCGATCCGTCTCGAAGGCATGCGCCAGCTCGATGCAGTGCTCGAGCAGTTTGTCCTGGGCATGGGCGTCGAAGTCTGCGTGGAACTGATCGCGCTTTTCACTCTGCGTCGAGATCGGCGCGCCGGGCCAGTCTGTCTTGAAGAGTGGGCTCGCGATATCGGTCACGCGCAGTTTGTGTTCCGTAAGAATGTTCTTCGCATCTGTAATTTGCTGCGGCGTTAGCTCGGTGATGTTCTTGTTCCACATACCGCGCAACTCGATCCACTGGAGGCCGAAATCCTGCGACGCAATCCTGCAGGCTTTCTCGAAATCCTGGTCGATCTCGTCATTAATGACGGCAAGCTTGAAAGGACATGAGCCCGTCATGCCGTACTGACCAAGAAGAGTGTCCGGCAGCAGAGTGCCGATACCGGCCATTCCCATGCCGGCCAGAAGTTCGCGTCGTGTGTAGCCCATTCATTTCCCCTAAGCAGTTCCCTGTTGCTCCGAAACGATTTATTCCGCGCATCCATCATGCGACATGGCGCAGGGTTTCGTCACCTTGGCGGAGTGGAGGGTGCAAACAGGCTGCGTAAGGTAGGACGGTTTCAAGGGTGGGCAGAGTTGCGCAGGGTTGCATTTTCAGCTTCGAGAGCTTCCAGCCGCCGGCGTATCGGGGCGAGAATTGCAGCCAGTTCTTCTTCTGAGTAGCGGGGCGTAATGTGCTGCTGGCAGTTCCAGTCGAATGCTTCAATGCGAATGAGAACGGCGCGCTCCGCCAGTGTCTTTTCCTGCGGGACGCGCAATCGTGTGATCCACTCCGTGGCCTGCGGCGTGTCTTCATGGATGGTCGCGTGGCCGAGGATTTTGAGGCGGCTCTGGGTGGTGTAATCCATAAGAAACATGGCGACACGGTCGTCGTTGAGCAGGTTACCGAGGCTGATGTATTGCTTGTTGCCGCGCAGGTCGGCAAAGCCAATGGTCTGTTCGTCGATGACGTGCAGAAAACCTTTGGGACCGCCGCGATATTGCACATACGGCCATCCGGTCTCAGTGACAGATGCCATGTAGAAGCCGTCCCGCTGCTCGATAAACGTCCGTTCGGAGACAGTGAGGCGATCACCAGCGTCGGCTGACTGCTCCACCCGTGCATAGGCTGCGCGACTGCCATGCCGCTGCTGCTGCTCCTTCACCAGCGGCGTAAACGCAACCTCTGCGAATCGTCGACCCATGGCGTCCTCCTGCTATGGCATTAACACTGTGTCCAGTGAGACATCGCCGGCTTGTTTGTTGTGCCGGCTATTCGATTCTATGAAAGGTCCTGCTCCAGCGCGTCTCGTCGAAGAAATGAAGTGCTTCGTGCATCGTGGACGATGCCTGGTCGGCGAGCGGAGGGTGCTCGTCGCTGGACACAGGCATGGCGATCGACCAGTACACCAGCAGCGGCCGGCCGACAATATTCTCGCGGGGAACGAATCCCCAGTAACGGCTGTCGAGACTGTTGTCGCGATTGTCGCCCATCGCAAAATACCTGCCTGGCGGCACCACCAGGTCACCGCCCTGCAGATGATTAGGCATCTGCTCTGCCCACTCCGGAGTCACACCGAATTGGTTTCTGGGGCTGATGAGAGGAAAATCGTCGACGTACGGATCGTAAGTCGCATAGGTCGTTTTCGCGGCATAGGATTCTGTCTGCGCGACCCCGTTGAGGTAAACGGTCCCGTTCCGAAGATGAATCCTGTCGCCGGGTATACCGATGACTCGCTTCACCAGGTAGGGATGCTCGCCATTCGCCTCCGCGGCCGGTTTGAAAAAGACGATGACATCACCGCGTTTGACGTCTCGATGCGGCATGAACGGCAGCGCGGCCGGTGACATGAGAGTCACGCGCTCGACCATGACGTGGTCGCCGACCAGCAGCGTACTCGCCATGGAAGACGAAGGAATCATAAAGTTCTGAAAGGTGAAGGTGAGCGCGAAGAGGCCGATCGCGAGGATACTGCAGATCGACGCAAAACCTTCCAGTGGCGTCTCGTTTGCAGGCTCTGTTTTTCCCGGGTGTGTGCTCATAGAGTTTCTGCCCTCATCCATAGCTGAGGCTACACGCCGGCGCACTGCACCGGCGTGAGTCGGAGGGTGGCGCGTTCTACTTCTTCGCGCTGGCCGGCGGAATAATGCCGTTCATGCGCAGGTATTCGACCATCTGGCCGTAGTGATCATTGGCATGGGCGAGGCAAAAAGTCGCGACGCCGGCGCGGGTGCTTGCTTCTCCACCCTTGCCCAACACGACGAAGGCGTTCTCAGGGGTAATAGTCGCGACGGCCTTGTCGGCGAAAGCGAAGGAATCCTTGAGTGCCTGCACCAGCTGATCTTTGGTCTTGAGGGCCTTGATCTGGTCGCGCGTCATAGGGACGGGCATGCCGAAGCCGGCAAAGAATCCATAGTTCGCGCTGACGAGGTGTTGCACCTGGCCGCCGAAGGTACGGACGCCGGTGAAGGTGCCGGCGCTGGCCGGGGGCGCGAAGTCGTACTTCTCAGCGGGCATCGCCTCCGCTGCGCTGATGATCTCTTCCTGCACCTGCTTGAACAGGTCGCCATAAACCTTGGCTGGCTCGACTTTGGCCTGGTTCATGCTACCGGCTGACGTCTCCGGCATACCGCCCGGCTCCTGCGCATGCATATTGTTCAAGGTTAAAAGCGCTCCGGAAAGGAGCAAGCTACACAGAATCTGCTTTTTCATCGTGGTATCTCCAAAACGGGAAAGCCCGTCGCGGGATTGAGCGTATCAGAAGCGAGGCGCGAAGTAGAATAAGAGCAGGAGAAAGTACATGCGCCGCGTCTACATGGATTCGAATGCGACTACGCCACTGGCACCGGAAGTCTTTGCGGCCATGCAGCCGTATTTCACGGAGCAGTTCGGCAACGCCTCGTCCATCCATTACTTCGGGCAGCGGGCGCGTGGCGCAGTCGAAAACGCGCGTGAACAGGTCGCCGCACTTTTCCATTGCCGATCATCGGAGATCGTGTTTACCAGCGGCGGCACGGAGGGCGACAACCTCGCCCTGTTCGGGCTGGTAAAGCCGGGCGACCACCTCATCACGACGTCCATCGAGCACCACGCAGTACTGCACGCAGCCGAGCGCCTGCGCGATCGCGGCGTCGCTGTCACATTTCTGCGGGTAAACGACCAGGGTGTGGTTTCGCCTGACGACGTGCGGGCAGCGCTGCGAACTGAGACCAGCATGATCAGCGTCATGATGGCCAACAACGAAACGGGCGCGCTGCAGCCGGTCGCCGAGATTGGCAGGATCGCGCAGGAGGCCGACATCTGGTTTCACACCGATGCAGTCCAGACTGCCGGCAAGGTCCCAATTGACGTCGCCGCTATCGGCTGCGATTTGCTGACCATCTCCGGCCACAAGATGCATGCACCGCAGGGCGTAGGTGCCCTGTATGTGCGTCGCGGCACTCAGCTGGAGCCGCTGTTCTTCGGCGGCACGCACGAGCGCCAGAGGCGCGCCGGAACAGAGAATCTGCCAGGCATCGTCGCCCTGGGCAAGGCAGCGGAGATGGCAGTTGCCGGCCTGTCGAACGGCGCTGCAGAGAAGATGTGCGCGCTGCGCGATCGGCTGGAGCAGGGCATCCTGGCACTGGTCGACGAATGCGGTGTGAATGGCGGCGCCGTCGAGCGCGTGCCGAACACCACAAATATCTGGTTCGACCACCTGGAGGGCGAGGCTCTCGTGATCTCGCTCGACCTGAAGGGTCTGGCAGTCTCCGGCGGTTCAGCGTGTGCTTCAGGTGCAGCGGAGCCTTCGCATGTTTTGTCGGCCATGGCGATCCCGGCTGCGCGAGCCAGGGCAAGTCTTCGCTTCAGTATCGACAAGTCAACGACTGCCTCGGAGATCGACTTCGCGCTTGAAGTCGTTCCCCAGGCCGTGCAGCGGCTGCGCGAGTTGTCGCCGGTGTACAGGAAGTCTGCGACCGTGCCGGTTACTGGCTCAATACAGATGGGAATCTAGTCCCGTGTCTCAGACGCGAGACATGGGGCACCCTGACTGGATGTCGGGGCAGGCATGCTTTGGGTGACTTGATGAGTGACAAGGACAAGACGATTGCTGTAGCGATGTCAGGGGGCGTGGATTCGTCTGCTGTTGCCGCGATGCTGCAGGCCGAGGGTTACAACCTGATCGGCCTTACACTGCAGCTCTGGAACCAGAGACGCCTGGCTGGCCGCGAGGGCATGCCCGAGCAGGTGCAGGGCCGCTGCTGCTCGATCGACGACGTCTACGACGCACGGCGTGTCGCTGAAGAGATTGGCATCCCGTACTACCTGGTCAACCAGCAGGAGCGCTTCGAGCGCGACGTGGTGAAGCCCTTTGTCAGTGAGTATCTGGCCGGCCGCACACCGATCCCCTGCTCGCTGTGCAATAACCATCTGAAGTTCGACCAGCTTCTATTGACCGCCCGGCAGATCGGCGCAGACATGATCGCGACTGGCCACTATGCGCGAAACCATTATGATCCTGAGCGCGGCCGATGGATCCTCAAGCGCCCGGCCGATACCAGCAAAGACCAGACCTACTTCCTGTTTGGCCTCACGCAGGAACAGCTTGCGCATACGCTCTTCCCGCTCGGTGAGTACCAGAAGCCACGCGTGCGTGAAATTGCGCGCGAACACAAACTGGCCCTCGCCGGCAAGCCGGACTCGCAGGAGATCTGCTTCATCCCGGGCGGTGACTACAAGCAATTCATCGATGCCTACCTCGATGAACAGGGTGAAGCACTGCCCGACACGGCAGGCGAGTTAGTCACAGCCGGCGGCACGGTCAAGGGCGGTCACACTGGCATTCACAACTTCACGGTCGGTCAGCGCAAGGGGCTTGGCCTGGCATCGCCCGACCCTCTCTACGTACTACAGATTGATCCGGTCACGAACCGCGTCACCGTCGGCTCCGAGCAGGAACTGCTTTCAAAGACGCTCGTCGCCAGGCAATTGAACTGGATCAGTGTCGATACACTGCGCGAGCCGGTGAGGGCGCGCATCAAAATCCGCCATCGCCATGAACCGGCCTGGGTCACGCTGGCAATGACGGGCGACGATGAGGTTACGGCCACCTTCGACGAACCCGCGCGCGCCATTACTCCAGGGCAGTCCGCTGTCTTTTACCAGGGAGATGAAGTACTGGGCGGCGGCTGGATCACCCAGGTCTGAACATCTGTGATCGGCGCGACATAGAGAATCCTCTGAGCCATTCCTTCATCTGACGACTAGCAAGTGACAGGTGTAAATGGAATGCAGACAATCACGGCGAACAGTCTTCTGGATAATCCTATCTGGTCTGCGCTCACCACTGTTCAAAGGCATTTCGCGTTGGGTAATGAATTGGCGCGGCGCTTTCCATCCGATGTTTCGCCATTCGCCGCGCTGCGCGAAAACTCTGCAGCGGCCTTTAAAGAGTTGGAGGAGCTGGCTGGTGACGACACAATCGCATTGTGCTTCCATGAGCGAACAACCCTGCCGCGTCCCTGGGAAATGGTTCTTGAGATCGACTGCCTGCAGATGATCTGCGACATGCCGCCTGCGCGTTCTTCCGTGAACGGCCCGAAAGGTATTCGACTCCTGACAGAGAGCGACGTTCCGGAGATGCTGGCACTGACGAAGCTGACTGAGCCCGGACCATTCCGTGAGCGCACAATCAAAATGGGAACGTATCTCGGAATGCACGCCATGGTGGATGGCCATGAGAAGCTGGTCGCCATGGCCGGCGAACGCCTGCAGATGACCGGATTTACCGAGGTCAGCGCAGTGTGCACGCATCCGGATTTTCGCGGGCAGGGATATGGGAACAAGCTTGTTGCAGAAGTAGTTGCAGGGATCGCGCATCGCGGCGAGACGGCTATCCTGCACGTCAGGGCTGACAACGCCTCAGCCGTGCGCGTCTATGAGCGGCTTGGTTTTGCAGTGCGGACGAGGATGCCGCTGATCGCTCTCAAGCGAGCCGGATAAAGACTTAGATCATAGAAGCGTGGCGACGGGCTCCATGGCCTGCGCGCACTCCTAGCGCCGATCGTTAGAGGTGGCGGCGGCGCGGTCGCGCACGAAACGCGCTGCTGCCGCACTTGCCTCTTCTTGCGTGGTGTCAGTCATGGAGGCAGAACGATTCTCAGTGTTGACGATCCTGTTGACTGCGCTCTGGAGTGTGCTGTCCGAGGCGCTGACACCTGGTCGTGGCGTATCGGCAGCAGGAACCACGGACCGCAGGGGCGACACTGGCGTACCCGCTTCCGTTGAATTGGAAGCAGAGGGTGTTGCAAGCGGCACGCGGGGTGTTGAAGGCACCCGGCCAGCCGGCGACTTGATGACACTCGGCTCTTTCACGCGGAGCGTGTCGATGCCCGCCCGGAGACCATTCAAAACACCGCTTACCTGGCGGAGAGGAGCAGCAATACCGCGTTCCACCGCTGCTCCCGCCTGCGCCAGTGAATTGAGTGCACCGGTGACCATACCGTCAGCACGGGCCGTCTGTTTGCGCGTGCGATCGGTGACATCTTCGACAACAGTCTTGACGTGCTCTGTCTGCGTCTTTACCGAGTTCGAAACATCAACCAGGTTCGAAGCTATTTTTTTCACCTGGGGCGTCAGGTCTTCCATCAACCCGCGTGAGTTGTGAAGCAATGGCAGCACATGCTCCTGTATCTGGTCGGTGAGCGCGTGGATCTTCTTCTGCGTCTCACGCAAACCCAGGAACATGCCAAGCAGCACAGCAGCCTGCAGTAAAACGCCAATGCCAGTCACGATGGTGAATACGAGCTCTACGATTTGGGTGTCCGTGTGCATCCGTGTCTGTTCTCTCGATCGGCGCTTTACTGCGTTTGGTTGCTGGTGGAACGATGAAGCTAGATGAGGTTGTCGCCGGGTGTTTCGCGGTAGGTCTTTACACCGGCCTCGACTGCAGCGTTTACCTTATCAGACTGTTCCTGGACTGCCTGTCGGCCATGCTCGAGCGGACTTGAGCCGGCTGTTCCCTTGTAAGCACCCTTGCCTGCATCGACCGCTGCGGAGAACTTGTTGACCTGCTCAGTCGCTACCTGGCGGCCACGGTCGACATACTGGTCCCACTGGGCGCGGCCCTTGTCTACCAGGTCCTTGCTCTTGTCGACAACCTGACTCACCTGCTCCTTGCTCTTGTCGACGTACTGATTCACCTGGTCGGCTGCCTGGCGTGACCGCTGCTTGACCTGCTCGGCCTTTTCGCGCGCCTGTGCCGCAATCTCATCCCGTGTTTCGTCCCCGGACTTAGGAGCATAAAGAACGCCAACAACTGCACCGATTCCAAGACCGGCCAAAAACCATCCAAAGCCACCCGATTTTTCTTTTGACATAAGGCTATCTCCTTGCATCCGTTTCGGTTCCCGGCTCGCGCCTGCATAGTAACAAACAGGCGACCGCCGGGCAAACCGGTTGTGTGTCATGTAAGGAGATGCCCAATCATGGCAATTCGCTGCCAGCGGCACAGGCGCAGGCCTGCGAATGGTTGCGCATGGAGCCGCAGTCACCAAAATAACGTTCGCAATCAAACGGGTGCGTGCCCGATCCATCAACGAGTCGGCTACGGAGACGGTTGCATCAAACGGGCGCAGGCACCGGTTAAGGTCGCATTGGACGGGATGTTTTGCGTTTGGCTCCGCTATCCGTAAGATGAGCCCAGACCACTAGTAAAACCCGGATCAAAGACAGCGCATGACGGACCCCAAGGCAGCCACCCCGCAGGGCTATATCTCGATCACTCTTCATGCGCATCTGCCGTATGTCATCCACCATGGAAGCTGGCCGCACGGCATGGAGTGGCTCCTCGAGGCAGCGGCAGAATCGTATCTGCCTCTGCTACGAGTTTTCCGCAATCTCGAACGGGATGGCATCACGCTTGCAGCCAACATCAACCTCTCGCCTATCCTGCTCGAGCAGCTGGCTCACCCGTCGTTCAAAGCAGAGTTTCCGAAGTATCTGCAGCGCAAGATCGATGCAGCAGTGGAGGACGAGACCCTGTTCCGGCAGACCGGCGAAACCCACATTGCCGAGACAGCACGGTTCTGGCAGGCCTTCTACCGCCAGGCGCTCGAAGAATACGAGGCACTCGGCCAGGATATTGTCGGGAGCTTCCGCTACTTTGACGAAACGGGCCAGATCGAGCTGATCACTTCTGCTGCGACACACGGCTACCTGCCGCTGCTGGGCAATGACGAGAGCTGCCTGGCGCAGATCAAGACGGGTGTCGCTACGCATCAGCGGCACCTGGGCAAGCATCCGCGGGGCATATGGATTCCGGAGTGCGGCTATCGGCCTGCCGGCAGCTGGCAGCAGCCTGTCGTCTCCGAGGGAAGCCAGTCGGCGCCGCCTGCCGTTGATCGCGTTGGCACGGAAGAAGTCGTCGCGCTGGGCGGCCTGCGGTACTTCTTTGTCGACACGCACCTCGTCGAGCGTTCCATGCGATTTACCCCCTACGACCGGCAGCCCCGTGCTGTGCTCGGTGACCTGGCGGACAAGGCCATCGGCGATGTATATCACCCGTATTACGTGGATGGGCCGCTCGCCTACCGCAATCCTGTTGCGGCCTTCCCACGCGATCCACGCACCGGCCTGCAGGTCTGGAGCGGCGAGCAGGGCTATCCCGGCGATGGAGAGTATCTTGACTTCCATAAAAAGCGCTGGCCGGGCGGTCATCGCTACTGGCGGGTGACAGATGCACGTGTCGACCTGGGGCTGAAAGAACCCTACGCACCGGAACGGGCAATGGCGCGCACCCGGGTGCATGCCGAACATTTCGCGGGCCTGGTATACGAGGCGTTGAAAGGCCAGTTGAACGAAGAGCAGCCACCGATCCTGTCTGCACCCTTCGATGCCGAACTCTTCGGCCACTGGTGGTTTGAAGGTCCGGTCTGGCTGGAAGCTGTTGCCCGCGCCTTCGCCAAGTCCGAACTGCCGGTCGCGCTGATCACCGCAGGTGAATACCTCGATCGCCATGCGCCGGATGGCTACCTGGATCTGCCCGAAGGATCGTGGGGCAAGAACGGCAGCCACGAAGTCTGGTTGAACCCGGAGACGTCTTGGACATGGGCCCAGATCTATGCCGCGGAGGAACGCGTGCGCACCATCGCTTCGCGGGATACGTGGCGCGATGGCGGGCTGGGCGAAAGGATCCTGCGGCAGCTCTGCCGTGAGCTGTTGCTGCTCGAATCGTCCGACTGGCAGTTCCTGATCACGACAGAAGCCGCGCGTGATTACGCGGAGTCGCGGTTCATGACGCATCTCGACCAGCTGCAGACGCTCGAAACCGTGTGGAACGAGTTTGAAACGACAGGCGGACTTGGGCCCGATGCCCATGGCCGCCTGCGCGCCATCGAAGACCGCGACAACATCTTCCCGGACATCGATCCGGGCCTGTGGGCGCGCCGGGAGATGACCTAGCAGGCCCGTGGCGGGATCTGCTCCGGGATCGCTAGCCTTCCCTTGATCACCCGCTAATTGTGACGTGTCATCCCGATCGGAGCCCAGCGTAGTGGTGGGACCTGCAAGTATTGCCCGCTAGGCGACGGCGTTTGGAATCACCGAGGAATCCGGAGGAGGTCTGACAAAAAGCAGATCCTTCGACTTCGCTCAGGATGACGCTTATTGGGCTCTGGGTGGCAAATCGTTGAGCGGGTGATCAGAGATTGTTTGCCCGCACATGAGAGCAAGGCGTGAGCTGAACCCTGAATGCGAGCACAAACAACAAGGGCCGCAAAAGCGGCCCTTGTTGTTGAATGAAAGCAGGCAGACTAGGAAGCCGCGCCCACCGTGCCCGTGACGACCACCACGCCTGTTCCCGATGGCGTCACCACCTGGATGCTGACATTGTGGACGGTCGGGTTGGTACCGCTGACCGGCTTGGGCGGCGCAACGGTGGTGATGGTGTAGGCCGCGGAGCCAACTGCGCTCTGCGTGTAGCCGCTGGCTGTCGCGATGGCGTTGATAGTCGCGGCTGCCGTCACAGGGATCGCCGTCGTATATTTTGACGACGCCGTCGTCGGTGCACTGCCATCCGTGGTGTAGTAGATGGTCGCGCCATTGGTCGAGTCCGTGATGCTCACGGCTGTTCCGCTGGTCACTGCGCCTGCACCCGGCGAGAAGGTCGGCGTCGCTGCCGTCCCCAGCACTGGTGTCGGCGAGGTACCACCGCCGCCGCAACCGATGTTTGCCGTCAGGAAAGCGAACAGCAGCAGGCCGAGCATACTGCTCCAGGCGCGACGCCGGGCCGGTATCCCGAAGAGCAGGATGCAGGCCAGGGCCGCCGAGCTTCCGGTGTACCACAGGCGTTTGTGATCGTTGCTCGCGGACGCGGCTGCGACATTGATCGTCACCTGTGCTGTCGCCAGACCATTGACCGTCACCGAGCCCGGCGCAACGGAGCAGGTAATACCCTGCGTCGGACTGGCGCAGGTCAGGTTGACATTGGCATCGAAGCCGCTTTCAGACGCCAGGTTTACAGTCGCCGTACCGGAGGCTCCGGCAGCGATGGAGACCACCTGGTTCTGCGAAGCCAGCGTGAAGTCACTCTGGTCAACAGGCACGGAGGTTGCCGCGGAATAGGAGGGCAGATATGTACTGCCACTCGCCGGAGCATAGAAGGCGACGACCTGGTTGGCCCCTCCCAGTGCATTTGCTCCAAGCGTAGTGGTCGAAGTGGAAGCAGAACTACCTGACGCCCCCGCGGTGAGCGCGGTCTGCGCGAGTTCGTACCCGTTGGCTACGAAATACACCGTGCCCGTGGGAGCGGCGCCTGACCCGCTTCCAGTCACCGTGGCAGACAGTGTGAAGCTGGTCGCATTGTTGAGGGTGCCGGTCGTCGGCGTAACGGTAAGGGTGGTGGTGGTCGCCACGCCGCTACCGGTGGACGTCTGATAGTTGGTGCCCGTGTCGGCGGTCGCCGCATTCCAGTTGGCATCACCCGGATATGTTGCGGTGATGATGCTCACGTTGGCTGGAACGCTCGCGAAGGTAACTGTCGCTGCACTCATACCGCCATTCGTACCGCCCGCGTTATTTGAACCGGTCGTGTAGGGTGCGAGTGTGGCGGTCTGGGTCTGGCTACCCATCGTGACTGTGACAGTCCCCGTAGGAGCGGTACCGACGCCCAGGTATTGAGCCGTGACCTGGACCGTCTGGTTCGATCCCACCTGCTGTCCGTTGAAATAAGGCTGAACAGACAGTGACGGCGTGCCCTTGACGATGGTGAAGGTGACGGGCGTCGGACTCGTGGATGCCTTGAAGCTCGCATCACCCGAGTAGGAAGCAGTGATGCTGTGTGAACCGACGCCGAAGCTGCCGATCGACCACTCGGCAATGCCCTGCGTATTCAGCGCCACCGTGGCCGTCCCGGCTCCGCCCGCATCAGTGAAGGTCGCTGAACCGGTCGCAATGCCGTCGGTGACCAGCCCCGTGCCTGGAAGTGCTCCGGAAGGTTGTGTCACGCTGGTGCCGACCGGCTGTATGTCCGCGTAGATGGGCGTGCCGTAGGGATAGCTCGTGCCGTTCGCGATGTAGTTCTCAACGGCACTCCCATTGGAGCCAATTCCTGTCTGGAAACCAGCCAGGTTGATATTGCTGGCTTCAGGCGTGACCGTGACTGATTGTGGCGTAGACGCACTGGCCGCGACCGTCCCGTTCCCGCCGTAGTCCGCGGTGATGGTGTACGTGCCGCCGGGCAGCGCATTGGTGGTGAGGGTAGCGACCCCGTTACTGCCGACGGTCGCGAAGTTCAGACCCTTGTTGCTGGGAAGCGGCGCGCTTGAGACAAAGGCAACGTCGCCGGAAGTGGCGCCGGTGACAGTCGCCGTGAGTGTCTCCGTCGCACCATGCATGATGGTCGCGGGCGACAGGGCAAGCGTTGTGCCGGAAGGCGTGAAGGTGACGTTATTCCAGTTGGTGACCAGGACATTTGCATCGATGGAGCCGAGCCCGCTGGCCAGGTCATAACCGGCAATCGCCTGATATTCGTCTACACTGCCGTCTGCGGCGCAGGGCGCGAGATCCTCAATGGTTTGCCCATTCGCAGACTGTCCCGTGGGGTAGCATGGTCCGTTATTGCTGCCGGCGGTTACGTCATGGAACGCGCCCGGAAACTGCTTGGCCAGCGGATAGAGAACGTAATCCGCCTGCCCCTGGGGACCATACTTCTGATTTACCAGCGCCATGATGCCCGCAAAAGCCGGGCTGGACGCTGATGTGCCACCGATGCCTGTCACGGTCTGCGGCGTGGCCATTTCACCGTAGCTGTTGCAGTCCCCCGGGGTCGCGCAGATGACATAGGAGCTGTAGTTGAACCCGTTCGCTGCAAAGAGCGAGACGTCGGGAAGGTCGCGCACACCATCGGCAGGAGTCAGCGCCGACTGGAAGGCTGGTTTCGGGTACCCGGCCAGGCAGTTTCCACTGGCATCGAAGGTCGCGCAGGCGCTGGCGCCGCCGCTCCCGCCGATCGGCTGATCCAGGCCCTGGTCTGCATAGTAGTTGGTGTCGCCGGAAGCAACTGCCGCAATGTTGAAACCATACTGGGTGTCATTCCAGGGCTGTTCCGGAATGGGCTTGAGGATCGAGGTGGATGGAGTCTGGCTGCTGCCGCCTGCCCAGTAGGTGTTGAAGCTGGGAGGAGCGCTGCCCGAGGCAGTAGACGCGTAGTCGCTGTAGTAGAAGTCAGTACCGCCGACGGCGACGTTATAGGGTGTGGACGCGAAGCCATTGACGGCAAGTCCATACACATAGGTGCTGGCGCTTTCGTTGAAGCAGCCCTGCGAGCCTGCGTCGCCCGCTGAGACCATCACTGTCTGACCCTGGGCGGCAGCCTGCTCCCAGAGAGAGTTGTAGAAAGCACTTTCAGTGGCGCCGAGCTCCTGCTCGCAGGCGCCGAAACTGATGCTGAGCACGGACGCTGCGTCATCATCGACGGCCCGCTGTGCGGCCAGGTCGAGCCCGTTATTGAGCGTAGTGTCGGCCGCGATGTATAGATCAATGGTGGCAGAGGTCGCTACGGAGCCGGATATTTCAACGTCAAGATAAGCCTCGTCAGCATCCCCGTTCACGCCCGGATCCGTGCCATCGATAATGACGTTCGGCAGGGTAGCGGGCAGGTTGGGAAAAAATAACTTGCGGTAGTTCGCGACCAGGCTCAGGTCGATATTTGAATCGTTGATGATGCCGATGGTCTGGCCCGTGCCGGTGATGCCGGCCGCAGTGAGCGGCGCGGTGTCGTACTGCACAGCAAAATCACCCGGCGCTACGAAAAACGCTTCGCCGGTGGTGCCGTAGGGATAATTCCAGAGCGGCTTGGCCTTATGCGTGACGGGATTGTAGGTGGCCGAACCCTGTACCTTGAGCTGCGATTTTGCCCGGAAATCATTCATGCGTACAACGCCGCTGACCACTGGGACCAGGGCCGTCGGGATCTGCGGATTGGTCGCGTTGGCGTAATGCATCTGGCCGTCAACGAGATACTTATGAATCTGCGTATTGAACGCGGATTTCACCTGTCCGGCGGTACCGGAGAACTCGATCGTCGACTTGGCACGGGAGAGTTTGCTGACGGTAAATCCCTGCGACTGGAGCCACGCGGTGACCGTCTGAATGTCGGAATCAGCCGGACCGTACTGCTGGGCGAGCTGATCGGGTGTGAGCCACTTATGGTAATTGGCGGAGCCCTTCTGGTGGATGTCGGCGATGTAAGCCTTGAGGGCCGCTTCACGATCGGCCGGCCGCTTGATGAGCAGCTGCATACGCGGCGTCTGCAGGGAATCTTCGACCGCTCCCCGGTCAAAGGCGGCCTTGGCCAGCGGGTGCACATTGCCGGGCAACGTGGTGCGGAGACTGTTCTCCACCTCCTGCTGGATCTGCGGCACGGCAGCGGCTACCAGGGCCTGGGCCGGTGCCTGGGTTGATGCACCGAGGGCCGTTGCCAGAACGCCGGCACCAACACTCAGAAGAGACAGAGAGAGCGAGCGCGTCGCTCGAACTACATCATGTAACATGGCCATCCTCAAGTACTTCTTTGTACTGCTCAATACCCGCGCCGCATCTTGTTCGAGCGCAGCACCCTCAATTGGTGAAGAGAGTGTACCTTCCGCCCGCATTCGCCTGAGTAGAAGGAGTTTGAAGTTTTATTCATATTGTTCGTAGTGATAACTGCCTGCGATCCCGTCTGTGCGGAACTCGTTGTCTGACAGTGACACGACCTGCTGCTACAAAGTTGCGACCTTGGTGGAAAATCAACCCAAAAGTTGTAGGTGCTGTTTGACACTACTGCAAGGCACCTTTAGTTTCGGAACAAGTCTAACCAGTGGCGTCCGGAGTTCTCTAGCCGGTACGGAAGGCGCTTCGCCGTGGCTTCCTCTGCTCCTGCCCCGGTCGTCTGTGTCGTATTGATGTGTGTCTTCGTTTCGGTATTGCCGTTTATGTATTAAGGAGTACGTCTTGCCCACTCGCACCAGGAGCGTTGCCTGTCTCGCCTCTCTTGTACTCACTGCCAGCTGCTTTGTTGCCACGCCTGCCATTCTGCGAGCGGCAGCACACGATCTGGCTGCGCAGCAGCTTAGCAGTTTTGAAAAACGTGTGACAACGAAAGTATTGCCGAACGGCCTGACGCTGCTGGTCTGCGAACGCCCGGAAGCGCCGGTCTTCTCGTATTACACGATGGTGAATGCCGGCGACGGCAATGATCCGGGCGGACAATCAGGGCTTGCGCATATGTTCGAGCACCTGGCGTTCAAAGGGACGGAAGACATCGGCACCACCAACTGGCCCGAGGAGAAAGTCGCTCTCGCGAAAGTAGAGACAGCCTACCAGGCGTATGACGTTGAGTACCGTAAGCGCGTGGATCAGGATCCGGCAAAGCTGAAGCAGTTGCACCAGGATTTTCAAGATGCTGTCGCGGCCGCACAGAAATTCGTGATCCCGAACCAGTTCTCGCAGATTGCCGAACAGGCAGGCGCGACCGGGATCAATGCAGAGACCTCGCTCGATTCAACGCAGTACTTCTGGAGCATGCCGGTGAATGCCTTCCAGTTGTGGGCGTACATGGAAAGCGATCGCATCGCGCACCCCGTCCCGCGTGAGTTTTATAAAGAGCGTGACGTCGTGATGGAAGAGCGGCGTATGCGCGTCGATTCTTCACCTGTCGGCCGCATGCTCGAGCAATTTGCTGCGGCTGCTTTCGTCGCCTCGCCCTATCACCGGCCGAACGTCGGATGGGAGTCGGAGATCAGCCAGGTATCCGCGACCGAGGCTGCTGCTTTCCACGTGAAGTATTATGTGCCCGCAAATATCGTGATCGCGGTGGTCGGCGACGTCAAGGCGGCCGAGGTGATGCCGCTGCTGGAGAAGTATTTTGGCTCCATTCCCGCCGGGCCGAAGCCCGAACCGTCGGCGACCGTCGAGCCGCCACAGACGGCGGAAAAATCGGTAGTGATTCGCGAATCGACGCAGCCGTTTTATGTTGAGGGCTATCATCGCGGCGATTACCTTGACCCGGATGACGCAGTCTATGACGCCATCAGTGACATTCTCTCAAATGGCCGCACCTCGCGGATGTACCGTTCGCTGGTGCGCGATCAACAGATCGCCGCGGAGGCAGCAGGCTTCGGTGGCTTTCCGGGCGACAAGTATCCCGGACTTTTTGTTCTCTACGCCGTCCCGCTGCCGGAACACACACCCGAACAGATGCGCACGGCCATCCATAAGGAAATTGATCGCTTGAAGACGCAGGACGTTTCAGATGAAGAAATGGCCATGTTCAAGACGCGCGCCCGGGCCGACCTGCTGCGCGGTCTTGGCGACAACGAAGGACTGGCAGGCAGTCTTGCTTCCTACCAGACCCGCTTTGGCGACTGGCGCGAACTATTCCTCGAATTGAACAAGATTGACAAGGTGACCAAGGCGGACATCCGCCGGGTCGCTGCGAAAACATTTGTCGAAAGCAATCGTACGTACGCCGAGATTGAGACTGTAACGCCCGACAACGCTGCACCAGAAAACGGGAAGACGGATGCCGCACCGCCTGCCGCAGCCGCTCCGCATGGAGGTGCGCAGTGAATTATCCCTTCTTTAAGAACCTGGCCGCTGCTTCCCTTCTCCTCTGCACGCTTGGCTCCACCGCGGCAGCCAACGCGCAGACAGTCAACACGCAGACAGCGACGCAGGCGCAGCCGTGGAAATCTATTCCGATTCCGCCGCTGCCGACATTCCATCCTCAGCAGCCGAAACGGATTGAACTGAAAAATGGCATCGTGATTTTCCTCCAGGAAGATCATGAACTGCCCTTCGTCAATGGCTTTGTCGAGATGCACGGAGGCGGCCGGAACCTGCCCGCCTCCAAGGCCGGCATGATCGATCTCTACAGCCAGTCCTGGCGCACCAGCGGGACAACGACCAAGACCGGCGACCAGCTCGACGACATCCTTGAAGCCAAGGCTGCCAAAGTCGAGACGGATGCAGATGTGGATTCGACATCAGTGTCTTGGTCGAGCCTGAGCGATGACTTTGACCAGGTCTTTGGCATTGCCGTCGATGTGCTCGAGCATCCGAAGTTCGACAAGCAGAAGCTCACGCTTGCCAAGCAGCAGATGGCAGCCGGCATTGTGCGGCGTAACGACGATGCAGAAGAGATCGCCGGGCGCGAAGCAGCCAGGCTGATCTATGGCGCCCAGAGCCCCTACGGCCGCATTCCGGAGCTGTCGACGGTGATGGGTGTGACGCTTGCCGATCTTGAAGACTTCCATAAGAAGACCGTCATCCCCAATGGAATGATCATCGGCGTTTCGGGCGATTTCGACTCTGCCGCGATGGAGAAAAAACTGCGGACTGCGTTCGAATCTTTACCGAAGGGCACGCCGCTTGAAACACCGAAGGAAAGCTTTCCAGGACCGAAGGCGGGCGTATACTCTGTCACCAAAACCGATGTGGACCAGAGCAATGTATGGGTGGTCGGGCTCGGCACCGAGCGAAGCAATCCTGACTACTATGCGCTGCAGGTGATGAACGAAGTTTTCAGCGGCGGGTTCGGTTCGCGCCTGGTGCAGATCGTGCGCACGAAGATGGGTCTTGCCTACTCCGTCGGCGGCGCGTACGGGGCTTCGTACGATCATCCGGGCGTCTTCTACACGGCCGCTTCGACGAAAAGCACATCGACGATAGAAACGGCACAGGCACTGTTACAACAAATCAATGACCTGAAATCGCAGCCGTTCACGGATGTTGAACTGCGCCGGGCCAAGGATAATCTCTTGAACTCCTTTGTCTTCCACTACGATTCGAAAGACAAACTGCTCAGCGAACAGGCGAAGCTCGAGTTTTACGGCTATCCGGCTGACTTCATCGATAAATATCATGACGCCATCGAGAAAGTAACGCCCGCCGACCTGGAACGTGTCGCGAAAAAATACATCGATCCTTCCAGGCTCGCAATCCTGGTCGTGGGCAATACGCCGACCTTCGGTGAACCTCTCAGCAAGCTTGGTCCCGTGCAGTCCGTCGACATCAGCATCCCCATGCCGCCGGGTATGCGCGGCCCAGGTCCCCAGGGACCACCGCCGGCAGAATCAAGCGCGCCGGCAGCAACGGAGGTCCAAAAATAATGCAGCTGGCAATCGTGATCATGGCCGCAGGCAAGGGTACGCGGCTCAAATCGAATCGTCCCAAGGTGCTGCATGAGATCGGTGGAAAGCCACTGCTTGCTCATGTCATTCGCGCTGCGTCGCAGGTCGTGTCGCCATCGGATATTTTCGTGATCGTCGGTCACCAGGCGGAGCGGGTACAGGCCGCGGTCGCGTCGACGGGCGTCAACTTTGTCACCCAGGAAGAACAGCGCGGCACCGGCCATGCCATACAGACCACGCAGAGTGCGGTGCGCGGTTACGAGAACATCCTTGTGCTCTCGGGCGATGTGCCTCTCATCCGTGACGCTACCATCCGCGAGCTTCGCGACTTCCACCTGGAGCAGCGCGCGGCAATGACGATCCTGACTGCGGAGCCTGCCGACCCTACCGGTTATGGCCGCGTGCTGCGCGGCGATCCACGCCAGCCGGAGGTCGAAGCAATCATTGAACAGAAGGCACTCTCGCCACAGCAGATGCAGTTGAGCGAGATCAATTCCGGCATCTACGCCTTCGCGACCAGGCCGCTTTTCGCGCATATCGGCGAACTGCAGACGGCGAATGCCCACGCGGAATACTACCTGACCGATATGGCGGGCCTGCTGGTCGAAGCAGGAGAACGCGTCGTGGCCCTGACGGTCAAGCATTGGACAGAGGTGCTCGGCGCCAACACGATCGAAGAGATGATGGAACTGGACGCTGCGCAGCACTTCCGCAAGGCAAAGGAACTGATGGCAAATGGCGTCACCATCTTCCGTCCGGACACGGCAGTGATTGACGAAGATGTGACAGTCGGCCCGGACACCATCCTCGAGCCTTATGTGCAGTTACTGGGCCGTACGAAAATCGGTTCGGAGAGTCGCATCCGGTCCTACTCGGTGATTGAAGATACCGAAGTCGGCGACCATGTCACGATTCGTAACGGATCGATCATTACCGGCTCGACCATCGCCCATGGCGCGCTTATTGGTCCGTATGCGCACATACGGCCCGAGTCCGAGATCGGCGAGGGCGCGCATGTCGGTAACTTTGTCGAGACGAAGAAAGCACACCTCGGAGCAGGCGCGAAGGCGAATCATCTGACCTATCTTGGCGATGCGGAAATCGGTGCCGGCACCAACATCGGCGCCGGCACCATAACGTGCAACTATGATGGCGTGAGTAAACATCGGACGGTGATTGGCGAGAACGTGTTCATCGGCAGCAACTCGGCCATGGTTGCACCGATTGCGATCGGCAATGGCGCGTATGTCGCAGCCGGTTCAACGCTCACAGAAGATGTACCGGAAGATTCTCTCGCGTTGGCACGCGCGCGGCAGACCAACAAGGACGGCTGGGCCAGGAAGAAGCGTTCAACGCGCGGTTAGTCCGGCAGTGCTAGGCTGCTTCCGCCTGTGAAGCAGCATGGCCGGTGAGGACGTTGCGCATACGGATACGCGCACACAGGAGTGTTCGCTCCACCTGCTGCCCCGGGACCTCAAGGAGTTCCGCTACCTTCTCTGCAGGATATCCTTCAACATCACGCAGCAGGAAAACGATGCGCTCATTCGGCGGCAACTGTTTCAGTGCTTCTTCAAGCTCCGTGCGCTTGACGTTGCGGCCGCCGAGGCCAGGCGAGGAAACAGACTCCACCGGGGCGACTATCTCGTCGATAGGGAGGCGCTGCCGCAGTTCATCCACCATGGCAGTGTCGACGCCCATGGCATCCGGTTCTTCGTGCTTCTCAAAAGCGCGTACAAAGGTATCCGTCAGAACCTCTTCGGCTTCGATCTCATTGCCAGTCATATAGAACGCCACGGCGAACGTTCTGTGCCGGTGGGTTTCATAGACATCCCGCTGGCGTTGCTCAAGGGAGCGTTGCTGGGATTGCTGTTCGACAATGCGCGCTGATCTTCCCGGCGAAAGTTCTCTCTCTAAATCGAACAAATTGGCCTCATGGCTGGGTGGTGTGACAACCGGATCGAAGAGTGACAGAAAAGAAGGCGCTTATGAAAAGAGGACATCTACAACTTAAGTATAACTCGCCCGAACGGGAGCGTGCAGCACAATGGACGTATAGTGTGGCCGTCCATACGTGGTGCGCGAGCGCCTGGCATACTGCTGCGATGCGGCGTTTTAACGGTGCTTGAAGTCGGTTTATTCGGACAACAATCATTGGGCAAAATGTTATGCAGCTTACAAATTATTCGGGACAGATGTAGCTAATTTCAGATAGACACGGCAATGTTAGAACCGCCTCGGCTTGCGTGACGTATAGCAATCGTAAGCGAGGTTCGACGAGTAGTGGAGGTGTGTCCATGGCACCTTCGGAGGGTTTCGCAATTCGGGTGCAGCAGCTATGATCAGGGTTCGTATGACGAACGTTGTCAGCAAGTGTTCTGGTGGTGAGGCCTGATGCCTTCATCGCGCATCCTGGTAGTGGACGACGAGTCGTACATCCGCACCATTGTCTCTGCCATGCTGGCCGACGCAGACCTTGAAACTGTGACAGCCGCGGACGGCAACGAAGCTCTCGAGGCGATCCAGACCAATCCTGAAATCGACCTGGTCCTGTCCGACATCATGATGGTCGGCATGGATGGAATGACGCTGCTCGAACGTACGCGCACCCTGATTCCGAACACGCCGGTCGTCATGGTGACGGCGGTGACAGATGTCGATGTGGCCCTGCTGGCCATGCGCAACGGCGCCTACGACTACCTGTTGAAGCCCTTCCAGCAGGACCAGTTACTTGCCACAGTCAACCGCGCGCTTGAGTATCGCAAGCTGCTGCTCCAGAATGCCATGTACAAGCACAAGCTCGAAGAACTGGTAACGGCGAGAACGCAGATGTTGAACCAGGCGATCGCGGACCTGGAACGTTCGTACGACATAACGCTGGAAGCACTGGGCGACGCCCTCGATCTGAAGGACACTGAAACAGAAGGCCATTCCAAGCGCGTGACCGCCTACACGATTGCCCTGGCGCGCGCCATGGAGCTGTCACCGGCGACCATTCGTACGATAGCCCGCGGCGCTTTCCTGCATGACATTGGCAAGATGGCGATCCCCGACGCCATCCTGTTGAAGCCCGGCAAACTGAACGAGGAGGAGCAGACCATCATGCGTCAGCACTGCGCGCGCGGCTATGACATGCTCCGCAAAATCCCGTTCCTGGCAGATGCTTCCGAGATCGTTCACAGCCATCAGGAGCATTTCGATGGCTCCGGGTATCCACGCGGCTTGCGGGGCAACGACATCCCGCTCGGAGCGCGCATCTTCGCCGTCGCCGACGCACTCGATGCCATCACCTCTGATCGCCCCTATCGCAAGGCGCAGCCATTCTCGAAGGCACGGGCCGAGATCAAGCGGTGCAGCGGAACGCAGTTTGATCCCAGGGTGGTCGACATTCTGATGTCCATGCCCGATCGATTATGGGCAGACCTGCGCGGCGAAATCGTAGGAGAGACGCAGCGCTTTCTGCCTTCCCTGTTCTCGCTGGATATGTTCAAGCGCAAGGGCAGTATCGGCAATGGAAGACTGCAGGAGCGCGATCTGCTCGAACAGTTGAAGGCTCTGCCGCTCTGGAAGCTGCAGGACGGCAAAATTGTACGGGATGTGCAGTTCGGAAATTTTGCCGAAGCCGTTCAGTTCGTTCAGTCGGTTTCTGTTGCCGCTGAAACGCAGAAGCATCATCCTGATATCGATATCCGCTACGACCGCATCCGCCTGTCGCTCATGACGCATGACAGTGGCGGGATTACGTCGCGTGATATCAAGCTGGCCCATTCGATCGATTTGATGGTCTAGCGCGACCGTCAGGTGGCTGCGATGAACACGTACTGAGCCACGGGCTGATCTGGTGGTTCAACTACGCTTCGTGTGCGCGCCGGCAGGATCCGGGGCGGCAGCCGGGGCTGGACCGAATAGATCCTCAATGTCCTCGAGTGGCGGAGCGGGAACCGGGGACACCTGCTCGCCATGTTCGTGGAAAGCAGCAAGGGTTTTCCGGTTCCAGAGAGCGACCGCGATCCCTCCCAATGCTGCGGACGAGACGATCAGCAGCCCGGTCGAAAACCCGCTGCTACGAGCAATGGGCGTAACTCGTTCATTCCAGAGGCGGAGTAGTTCTTTCGGCAGGGCATGAACTTTCACGTCTTTCCCTTCTAGCATCTCTTACTGAAGAAAATCAGGCGGCAGGGCAACAAATCTGCTTTGTTCGCGTCTATTACAATATAGAGATTGTGCAGATACGATCCTATGAGTTACCATAGGATTCAGTGGTTGAGCGAAGCGCTCCCTACGATTTAGCAGGACAAGTTTTAACACAAGTTGCGTCACTGGCCTCCCGGCATGTACATAACACCGTGCATGCCGTCTTTTTTTTTTCTGCAGGCTCCAGGTTCGTGCATAGCCAGCTTTGTTCCGGGCAAAACCTTCTAAATCTGCCGGGCTCAGATAAGGCAATCTCCCGTTACACTGTACTTCTGATGAGACGCTTCATTCTGACTTTCGCGATTGGCCTTGTCGCCCTGGCTGCTTCAGCCCAGTGGTCGAACCCCAGCGATGATATTCCCGCGTACCACGCTGCGCCGCCCGCGGCGAGCAGCCCTATGCCGCCTGTGCTGACGCCTGAACAGATCCGGGCTCAGAACTTCACGTTGGCCTGGCAGCCGAAGATTTACGCCGATGCAGCGAAGGTACAGAAGGTGCTCTACCAGCTGCCCTGCTTCTGCCGCTGCGACAAAGCGATGGGCCACACCAGTCTGCACAGCTGCTTTGAAGGAACGCACGGCGCCGTCTGCAGCACCTGCGCCAAGGAAGGCTACTATGCCTACCTGATGACGAAGCAGGGCAAGACGGTCAAGCAGATTCGTGAGGGCATCCTGCATAAGGAATACGAAAGCATCGATCTGCAGACGATCAGCTAGACGCATCTCTTTTCATCTGGCGGAGCATCCGTGTTGCCCGGGCCTTATCTTTCGATTTGGGAAACACAACCTGGTTCCTTGTAGCAGCGAATCCCGCTGCTCAACAAATGGTTCTGCTTAGAGCATATTGATGGCCCGCGCGGCCAGGACGATGACCACGGCAAGTGCAATGGTCGCCTGCACCATCATCAGCAACTTGGCCCATCTTGAGAGCACGGGCACATCCGTTGGCGAAAAAGCCGTACTGGTATTGAAGGCCAGGAACAGGTAATCGACAAAGCCGGGCCGCCAGTGCTTCTGCGCTTCCGTGATCTGTGACGGCTGCAGGGTCATCTGGGGGAAAAGGAAGGCGCCGTCTGTGTGGTGGTCGCGCGAATCCCGTGCATTGGGTCCGCCAGCGTCCAGCCGCCAGTACCACGAAGCGAAGGTCAGTATATTACTCACCCACAGGATCACTGCTGATCGCAGCAACTGCACGGGTGCCTCTTTGTGGCTGGGCAACGCAGAGATCAGCCGGTAGACCGACCAGACCATATCCAGTGTCACCAGGCCGATCGCGATGTAGCCAAGCCGCTGGTTGACGCTGTGCCGTCCGTAGCGCCGTGCCAGGATCACAGGCACCAGCATCACTGCGACCACCACCAGCAGAAGCCAGTCTGGTCCATAGGTCATCGACTCCGGGAGCGCCAGGTGCATTCCTCCAATGGCGAGAAGCGCCGCGACCGCGGGCCATCTCGGCTCGGTATCGCGGGCCTTCTGCGGCACAGGCTTCACCATTGCTCGCTCGAGCTTCGAAGGACAGCCAGTGGCTGCACGCCTGGAGAGCCGCCGCTCTCGATCATGAGCAATCGCTGTGGACTAACCACGCGCACCGACCCGGTTACGGACGCCGCGCGGCCTACGAGCCGGAGTGTCAGTGGTGTCGGTGTAAGGCCTTTTTGCTGGTTTGGCATTTTCCCTGTGTGGAGCGGGCCCGGTGGACTGGCGGACAACCAGGCTTGTCGGGATCGAGGTTTCACGCTGGCGTTCACCTGGCTTCGCATGCTGCTGCGGTTCGACGGTTGACTGCAGTGCTTCA
The DNA here is from genome assembly GCA_963692885.1 of Acidobacteriaceae bacterium. Taxonomy (GTDB): domain Bacteria; phylum Acidobacteriota; class Terriglobia; order Terriglobales; family Acidobacteriaceae. The sequence goes on along the minus strand of OY843586.1, from coordinate 1,043,790 downwards.
AATGCCGCGCGCGCCAGGTCCTTTCGCGACATCTGGATGGTCGTCAGTGCGGGATGAACGAACTCGGCCAAGTGGATATTGTCAAAGCCGACGATGGAAAACTCTTCCGGCACGCGAACGTTATGCTTCGCCATAGTCCGCAGGGCGCCGATGGCTGTCATGTCATTGGAGCAAAGGATGGCAGACGGGCAGGCCCCGAGGGTCAGCAGGTGCTCTGCTGCGCGCATCCCTCCTTCAAGAGTATGGTCGCCCTCAACCATCCAGGCCAGGCTGGTCTCCAGGCCAAACTGGCGACTCGCCTCTACAAAGGCTTCCTTGCGCAGAAAGGCTGACCGTTGGCGCAGCGGACCGCTGACAAACCCAATGGCGCGGTGACCGAGGGCAAGTAGATGTTTCACCGCCTGGGTAATGCCGGATCTGTAGTCGACGACCAGCGTGGAGCTGAGCGGGTTGTCGGTGGTTGTATCGACAAACACCATGGGGATCGAACGCTGCGCCAGTTCATCCAGCAGAGGCGCCTCGATGCCAAAGGTCATCACAGCCACGCCCTCAACTTTGCGTTCCAGCAGGCGGCGGATGCAGACCTCCATACGCGCGGGATCATGGCTGGTGGAACTGATGAGCACATCGTAGCCATGGCGGACGGCAATCTCTTCAAAACCCTGGATCAGTTCAGGGAAAAAGGGGTTGGTGATCTCGGAGATAAGCAAACCAAACAGCCTGCTTCTGCCTGAAACCAGGCCGCGAGCCTGCGTGTCGGGATAATAGTTGAGGTGCTTGACGGCCTTCCACACACGGGCAGCCAGTTCTCTATCGACGGTTGCGACGCCGTTGATGGTGCGGGAGACAGTGGCGATCGAAACCTTCGCCCGGAGCGCGACGTCGCGAATATCAAAACGGCGCAGTCCGGGACCGTCCGCCTTGCGCTTCCCTGCACTCTTCCTGGCGGTCATCGAATGTTTCTCCTTAACAGATGGCGCCAGATGAAGGCAGACGACTGCAGATGAAGGCGCCGAAACCTGCGGCTCCTTCTGCAGCGCATGCGCTGCCCTAAGCCTATAGTGTGCATGGGCTCAGCGAAGCAATCGTTGCCTTGACCCCGTTAATATAAAGCAGTTATCGTCACTCCTGCATGGAGAAAACGTTTCCGTGCTGCTTACATGGCTCTTGCGTTCAAGTGTAAGGTTTATGAAGGGTCGATCGTGCTGCTCGAAGAACTCCGCACACAGGTGCTGCAAGCCAACCTGGAACTGGTTCACCGTGGACTGGTGCTTTATACCTTTGGCAATGCCAGCGGCATTGACCGTGCGGCGGGACTGGTAGCCATCAAGCCCAGTGGCGTCCCTTATGACGAGCTGCGGCCCGAGCACATGGTGATTGTCGACCTGGACGGGAAGATCGTCGATTCGAAGCTTCGTCCGTCGTCTGACCTCGACACCCACCTGCACCTCTACAAAAGCTTCAAAGACATAGGCGCCGTGGTGCATACACACTCGGAATATGCCACGGCGTGGGCGCAGGCCGGCCTGTCGATTCCGCCGCTCGGCACCACGCACGCAGATTATTTCTACGGCCCGGTCCCGGTGACAGCTGAGTTGACCGACGAAGCCATAGGCGGGGCCTATGTCCTGAACACCGGCATCGCCATTACGGAGCGGTTCAAAGGCATTAACCCACTGGCAGTGCCGGCTGTGCTGGTCGCCGGCCATGCGCCGTTCTGCTGGGGGCGAACGCCGCAGGAGGCAGCGCATACCGCAGTGATCCTCGAAGCAGTAGCCCGCATGGCGCACACAACGGTCACTTTGAATCCGCAGCAGAAGGGCGTGTCGCAGGCGCTGCTCGATCGGCATTACTTCCGGAAGCATGGCGCCGCTGCTACTTATGGTCAGAAACTCTGACTCTGCGAAGATGGCTCGTCTCAACAAAACGGTTCGTGGCTGCGGGAATAGTGCTGGACTGTGGTTGAAGCACCAGAGTAAAAGCTTTTAACATGCCAAGGCTGAGGTTTGAATGCTATTAGCCGCTCTCCGAAACACTGCCGCGCTTGCGCCTTCGCTGGTGATGGCAGATGTCCAGCCGCGTTCCCTTGCTCATCTCGACGGCGTCGACATCCTGGTCATCGGGATTTACTTTGCCATCGTCATTTTCATCGGCTTCTATCTCAAGGGTTCGAGCAACACCAGCGAAGACTTCTTCCTGGCGGGTCGCGAGATGACGGCCTGGATTGCAGGACTCAGCTTCGTCTCCGCTAACCTGGGCTCGCTCGAGTTGATGGGCTGGGCCGGGTCCGCGTATCAGTACGGCATTCTCGCGACCCACTGGTACTGGATCGGCGCGATCCCAGCCATGCTCTTCCTCGGCATCGTCATGATGCCGTTCTATTACATCTCGAAGACGCATTCAGTACCCGGCTACCTGCATCTCCGCTATGGCGATGGCGCACGCGCAGTGTCGGCCATCAGTTTCGCCTTCATGACTATCCTGATGAGCGGCATCAACATGTATTCGATGGCGCTGGTGATGAAGGTCGTACTGGGCTGGAATCTGAACTTCAGCATCTGGGTCTCATCGATTACCGTTGCCGCCTACGTCGCGCTCGGCGGTTTAAAGTCGGCCATTTACAACGAAGTGCTGCAGTTCGTTTTGATCTGGGTGGGCGCGGCGCTGGTGCCGATTCTTGGATTGATCGAAGTCGGCGGCTACAAGAATCTGACGCAGCAGATCTCGCACAATCTTGGTCGCACGGACTACGTTCACCTGTGGTCGACGCTCGGCCACTTCAATACCAATCCCATGGGCGTGCACTGGAGCGGCATCGTCTTCGGCCTTGGCTTCGTCATCAGCTTCGGCTACTGGACGACCGATTTTCTGGTCGTCCAGCGCGTACTCGCAGCCGATACGATCCGCTCCGCCCGCATGGCTCCGATCATCGGCGCGGCCTTTAAAATGATGACGCCGTTCATCGTCATTCTGCCCGGCCTGCTCGCCCTTTCAGTACTTCCTTTTCACCTGGTCGGCGAGACGCAGGCAGTAGCGCAGCATTTGCACAGCTATAACGAAGTGCTGCCGCTGATGCTGGTCCGCTACTGCGGCCCCGGCCTTCTCGGCATGGGCGTGACAGCACTCATCGCGGGCTTCATGTCCGGTATGGCCGGCAATGTCAGCGCCTTTTCGACGGTCTGGACGTACGACCTCTACGGGGCCTTCCTGAACAAGAAAGCCACCGACAAACACTACGTCGCGATGGGTCGGTGGTGCACCCTGGCCGGCGTACTGGTCTCGGTCGGCACAGCGTACCTGGTGCAGCATGCGGCCAGCATCATGGATTATGTGCAGCAGCTTTTCTCTTTCTTCATCGCGCCACTCTTCGGCACAGTGATCCTTGGCATGCTGTGGAAGCGTGCAACGAGGCAGGGCGGCTTCTGGGGACTTCTCGCCGGTACTGCGACGTCGATCAGCCTTTGGCTCTGGGTGCGGCACGATCACAGTGCGCTGCGCTATGTCGCCTTCTCACCCGATGCCAAAGACATGGCAGAAAACATCTACCGCGCTATGTGGGCGTGGCTCGTGTGCGTACTCGTAACTGTAATTGTCAGCTACGCGACGAAGCCCCGGCCCGTCGCAGAACTCGAAGGCCTGGTCTACGGTATTTCACCCCTTCCGAAGGAGCACGACGATCACTGGTGGCAGAAGCCGATCATCTGGGCGAGCGCGGTCGGCATTGTCTTCGTCGCATTGAATATCATTTTTTGGTAGAAGGGTTCTGGTAAGGAGCACGCATGAGCGCAGGTGCACGTGAAACGATGTCGATCTGGTTCTTCTGCGGTGTGATGCTGCTGGCCTATGGCCTCATCATCTGCGTGACCGGATTATGGGAGACGTCCCATCCGCTGTTAAATCCTCCAGCCCTCGCGAACCTGAATGCACCGATCTGGTGGGGCGGCCTACTGGCAATCGCAGGCGTGGCCTACGTCATTAAATTTTTTCCGCGCAAACGATCCAGGCTCTAAAGCAGCGGCGATCATCCGGCCACACCGACAACAACAAGTTTCAGACAAAGGACAATTGGAACCATGGCTAGGCAACTTACATTCGGCGTCATCGTCGGCAATCGCGGCTTCTTTCCGGATCACCTGGCCAAGACCGGCCGCGAAGAAATTCTGCGCGTCCTGAACGCAGCGGGGATCAAGCCCATTATTCTTACGCCGGAAGAATCGAAGTTCGGCGCAGTCGAAACACCGGATGAGGCACGCCGCTGCGCAGACCTTTTTCGCAAACATCGCGATGATATCGATGGCATCATCGTCACCCTGCCGAACTTCGGCGAAGAGCGCGGTATCGTCGATGCCATCCGCTACTCGACACTGAAAGTTCCTGTACTGGTGCAGGCGACTCCCGATCGCCGCGATGACATGAAAATTTCCGACCGCCGCGACAGCTTCTGCGGCAAAATGTCAGCCTGTAACAACCTGATGCAGTACGGCATTCCCTACTCCATCACCGCCGCCCACACAGTTTCGCCAAGCTCGGAAGCCTTCGCAAAAGATCTCGCGTGGTTCTCCGCAGTCTGCCGTGTTGTACGCGGGTTTACCAACCTGCGCATCGGCTCCATTGGCGCACGGCCCGCTGCCTTCAACACCGTTCGCTACAGTGAGAAATTGCTGGAACGTGCAGGCATCTCTGTCGAACCGATCGACCTGTCAGAAATTCTTGGCCGCATCGATCGCCTCAAAGACACTGACGACGCCGTCCAGGCCAAGCTCGCCGCTATCAAAAAATACGTGGCGACCAGCGGCATTCCCGAAGCCGCGCTGATCAAAATGTCGAAGCTCGGCGCCGTCATCGAAACATGGATGGCCCAGACCTACTGCACTGTTTCCGCTGTGCAATGCTGGACCGCGATGGAAGAATATTTCGGTGTCGTGCCCTGCACCGTGATGAGCATGATGAGCGAAAACCTGCTGCCCAGCGCCTGCGAAGTCGACGTAGCCGGCACCCTTAGCATGCACGCACTCGCACTCGCCTCCGAAACACCGAGCGCACTGCTCGACTGGAATAATAACTACGGCGAAGATCCCGATAAGTGCGTCTGCTTCCACTGCTCGAACCTGCCGAAACATTTCTTCAACGATGTTGTCATGGATTTTCAGGCGATCATCGCCGGCACCGTCGGCAAAGAAAATACCTTTGGCACCTGCGTCGGCCGTGTGAAAGCCGGCGCCATGAGCTACCTGCGCTTCTCAACCGACGACTACACAGGGACCATTCGCGGCTATGTCGGCGAAGGTGAATTTACCAATGACTCCCTCGAGACTTTCGGCGGCGCCGGCGTCGTCCGCATCCCGAAGCTGCAGAAGCTGCTGCGCATGATCTGCGAAAAAGGCTTTGAACACCACGTCGCCGCCAACTTCTCCACCACCGCCAGCCCCGTCTATGAAGCCGCTACCCGCTACCTGGGCTGGCAGATGCACTACCACGAAAATCCCGCGGACTTGTAGCATCCGCACTGCCTCCGGCGGGCCCTGCGCGGGCAGCGATACTCGCCGTATGGGCGTGGATTTCGAAAAAGAGGGAAGTAGTACCTCCCTCTTTTTTGAAATAGACCCGTGTGGTGAACACCGCCCGCCGCGCAGGCGCCGCCGGAGGCAGACGATTTACACATCAGGAGAATGTTCATGGCGGTGGTCGCAGGGGTGGATTTCGGGACGTTGAGTGTGCGGGTGACGCTGCTCGATAGTGAGCGTGGGCGATTGGGGACGGCGTCAGCGGAGTACCCGTTGCTTCGCCAGCGGGAGGATCCTGATTTTGCAACGCAGGCGCACCAGGACCAGATGGACGCGCTGGTCAAAGCGACGCGACAGGTGCTGGCGGATACGAAGGTCGATGGGCAGAGCGTTGTTTCCATTGCACTCGACACGACAGGCTCGAGCGTTGTGCCGGTCGATGCGCACATGCAGCCGCTGAGTGAGTATTACCTGTGGTGTGATCATCGTGCGAAAGAGGAAGCACGAGAGATTACGGAGCTCGCGCACAAAGAAAAACTGGAGGCGATCGACTGGTGCGGCGGCGTGTATTCGCACGAGTGGGGCTTCGCGAAGCTGCTGCATTTCCTGCGGCACAATCCAGACAAGCGCGAGAAGTTTGCCAGCGCGTTCGAACATTGCGACATGGTTGCGGCGACACTCTGCGGCATCACTGATCCGGCAAAAGTGCAGCGCAGTATCTGTGCGATGGGCCATAAGTGGTTGTGGAATGCAAAGTGGGGCGGATTTCCGCCGCAGGCATTCCTTTCGAAGGTCGATCCACTGTTTGACGACATCCGAGAAAAGCTTGGCGGCGATTTCAAAACGTCTGATGCACTGGCCGGCCATCTTGCGCCGGAATGGGCAGAGAAGCTCGGCCTGAAAGCAGGCATTCCGATTCCAGTTGGCGCATTCGATGCGCACTGGGATGCGATCGGTGTTGGCTGCCGGGAAGGTGACGTTGTCAACGTTGTCGGTACATCGACGTGTGTGATTGCGATTGAGAAATCGAATCGGCTGGTGCCCGGGGTTTGCGGAGTCGTGCCGGGCAGTGTGCATCCCGGCTACACCGGCGTCGAAGCCGGATTGTCAGCGACCGGTGACATCTTTGAAGCGATCGCACGCCGCGCCGGGACCAAGGTCTCCGAGTTAAGCAAGGGTCTCGAGAACTACAAAGCCGGTCAGACTGGATTGCTGCGTCTAAGCTGGGATAACGGTGATCGGACCGTGCTGGTCAACCCTGAACTCGGCGGCGTGACCCTTGGCTGGAACCTGCTGCACACGGCGCAGGATGAACTCTTCGCGGCCATCGAAGGCACAGCATTCCATACCCGCATCATTCTTGAACGGATGGCAGAGAATGGTGTGCCGGTTGAGCGCGTGATTAATGGCGGCGGCATCCCGCAGAACAACAAGGTCCTTAACCAGGTGTATGCGAATGTACTGGGCAAGCCAGTGCTGGTGCCGGATGGGACGCCGACGAGTCTTGGCTCCGGCATCTTTGCGCTCCTGGCTGCGGGCGTCTTCAAGACGATTGAAGAAGCACAGGAAAAGTTGTGCCTCAAGCACATTACGTATGAACCGGAACCAACAGCAGTGGCAGTCTATGAAAAGCTCTTCAAGCTTTACCGGAATCTTTATTTCGCGCTGGGCAAGCGCAATGCCCCGGCCATGAGTCTTGGCGACGTATTGCCCGACCTGCGCGCTGTCTCAGCTGAAGTCCTGGGACGCTCGCTCTAGAGTTATCCTGCAAAGGAGTGATCCCACGCAGCCGGTACATCATGGAGTGGCATGTCAGACAAGCAGCAGGAAATCCAGACCAAGATTGATCGCATCACCTCGTTTCTGAAAGCAGAAAAGCACCAGGCACTCCTGATGCGGCGCAATGACAACCTGGCGTGGATTACGGCCGGCAGTCTGCAGACGCGTGTTCTGCTGGCGTCTGAGACGAACGTCGCGGCCATCCTGGTGACGGCAGACGGGAAACGATTTTTCCTGACGACGAACAATGAAGCTCCGCGCCTTGAGGATGAGGATTTTGCGGGTCTCGGCTTCGAGCCCATCGTCATTTCATGGCACGGCAACGGCTTCGATGAAGAGATTAGCCGCATTGTCGGTACCGGCGCTATTCTGACCGATATTTACTATGGCAACACAATCGCGCGCTGCCCGGAGGTGCGCGACCTGACGCCGCTGCGCACGCCCTTGCTCGATGACGAGATCATCCGCTACCGGGCGCTCGGTGAGGATGTCGCATCCATCACGAGCGACATTGTGCATAAACTGCAGCCGGGCATGTCAGAATCTCAGATGAATGCGATGGTCGCATCGGGGTTGTGGTCGGCCGGCATTGAGCCCAGTGTTCTGTTAATGGCAGTTGACGAGCGCATTCTGAAGTACAAGCACGGTGTTGGTCGCGGGCAGACGCTGCTCGACTTTGGCATGGTGAACCTGTGCGCCCGCCGGCACGGCCTGTGCATTTCGATCACACGCTTCGTCCACTTCGGGGAGATGCCGCAAAGGCTCGTCGACGCATTTGGAATCGCAGCCGACGTGAATGCAGCACTGCAGGCGGGGACGCGTGCAGGTGCGACTGCGGGCGAGCTCTACCGGATAGCGCACCAGGCCTATGCCAAAGCCGGCTTCGTCGATGAAGAAGAACATCATCACCAGGGTGGTGCCGCCGGCTACGTGGAGAGAGACTGGGTAGCAGCGCCCTTCGGCCACCAGGTCGTCGTCGATGCCCAGGCATTCGCATGGAACCCCTCGATACGCGGCGGAAAGATAGAAGACACCGTGCTGCTCAAAGATGGCTCGATCGAACTGCTGACGCCGACGCCTCATCTTCCACAGGTAAGGACCAGCTCCGGCGGCCATGAATATGTGTCAGCCGGCGTACTGTTGCGTTGAACGAGTCTCCCCGCACGCGAAGGTCCGTACGCCCATGCCACGGGCAATGCTGCTTGTTACACTGACCTTTGATACCGGGTCGCTCCAAGTCCCCGGCAGGAGTCCTGATTTCCATGTCCAGTGTTTCCAGGCCAGCCGTTCCGCCGATCTCCCCTGAGCGCGCGGCTCCCGCACGGCGGATGAGTGTTCCAGTCGCCATCGCGATTCTCGTGGTCGTGACCGCGATTTTCTTCGTGCTCCAGCTGCGACATTTCTCGCCGTTCATGACGGACGACGCCTATATCTCGCTGCGCTACAGCCAGCGCCTTATGCAAGGCCACGGCCTAACCTGGAATGATATGCGGCCCGTGGAAGGCTACACCAATTTCCTCTGGGTGCTGGTCTGCGCCGGACTGGGCGAACTGGGCCTTCCCTTGCCTGTTGCCGCTCACCTGCTGGGAATTACGACGACACTACTGATCCTGGTCGCGGTCGTGCTTTACATCTATCGCAACTATCCGCAGCAGGTGCAGTTTGTATCCGCGCTGATTGCCTGTTGCGCCATGGTCTTGAGCAGCCCCTTCTCGATGTGGTCGCTGGGCGGCCTGGAGCAGCCGCTGCTCGCCTGCATGCTGGTGTGGGCTGCGTACCTCATGCTCAGCTGGCTGGACGCGCCTCGGCCTTCTACCGGAAGGGCTTCCGCAATCGGACTGCTGCTTGGCCTGGCAGTCATCTCACGTGCTGACGCGGCAATCTTCACGGCAGCCTTTTACGCTGCCGCCGTCATTGCCGATGGCATCAGCATCCGCAGCCTGCTCTCGCGTGCAAGGATTCTGCCCATCCCGATCCTCTTCTTCCTCGGCCAGTTGATCTTCCGCAAATCCTATTATCACGAATGGGTGCCGAATACGGCATACGTCAAGGTAGCGTTCACCAGCCATCGCTTGCACACGGGACTCCGCTATCTCTACTTCGGGTTGAAGATCAACATTGTCTTCCTGGCTCTTGCCATCATCGGGGCGTATGCCTTGTGGCGGGCGGGGAGGAAAAAGACTGTGGTGTTCCTCGCGACTATCGCAGTGATCTGGACCTTCTACCTGGTCGTGATCGGCGGCGATATCTTCCCGGCAGTTCGTCATTTTGAGCCGCTCGTAGCGCTGTTCGGCTTCCTGGTTGCCGGCTGTGGATTGCTTGCTGTGGATGTTGAGGGACGCTGGAAGCGCGGCACCATCATTGGCTTGCTCGGGCTGACGGCACTGGTAGCGACGTCCGATGCCATGTCAGACCAGGAACACTGGGAGCTCGAGGGCGAATCTCTCGGACTCTTTTTGCACCAGGCTTTTGGAAGCAGGCAGCCGCTCTTGTCGTCAGATGCAGCAGGCGTAGTGCCATTTTATGCAGAACTGCCAGTACTGGATCCCCTGGGACTGAACGACTACCACATAGCCCACGAAGCTTCGCGCGATCGCGGCCATGGCTGGGTTGGCCACGAACTGGGTGACGGCAAATACATTCTCGACCAGAAACCCGACCTGCTGCTGTTCAGCAGCTTTGAGGGCGATGGCCCGCTCTTTCCTGCCGACCAGCAGATCGTTGATGATCCGCGCTTTGCGAAGTTCTACCAGGAAGTGCGATTTGACACGCCGCAGCCGAACTCGATCCGATCGCTCATGTATCTCCGCCGAATCGACGGCAGAATCGGCATCCAGGAGCAGGACGGCAAGGTGATCGTGCCGGCATACCTCGAGAAAACGGATCTGGCGAACTCGATCCGGCTGGCAGATGGGCAGGCCACCCTGGTGATTCCACCGCACGGACAGGCAGCGTATCAGAGTGTTCCTGCAGCATCGGGGGTGTGGGCCGCGAGTATCCAGGGACCAGCATCAGCAGCTGTGCAGTTGAAACCGGCTGCAGCGACGGCGTCTGTCGATGGCTGCGCGATGTGCGTGCGCGCGATCGATGGACAACTCGACTTCACGCTCCTGAACACTTCTGACGCGCCGGCGCTCCTACGCAGCATAACGTTTGACAGACGCTGACGCTCACGACGGCTTTTTAGGTGCCTCCGCTGGCGGCGACGCCGGTTTATCAGCGGTCGACGGTGCTTTTTTCGCGAAGATCCCCGTCAGCCTGCCGAACATGGCCTGCGGCTTCGCCATGCTGGGCATGGCTGGCATCGCGGGCAGTTTGTTGAGGAGAGCATGGATCGCAGTCGGCTTCGCTCCCGGCACGGTCCCACCGGCGCCGGCGGGAGCTGTACCAGGGCCAGGAGCGGCAGCGCCAGCCTGGATACTTCCCGGGGCTGAACTGAGGGTCTTGCCCGTGCCGGTAGTGGGTTGAGGTAAAGTCTCGGCGTCTCCCACCTTCGGTGCGCCTGCCGGGGTTTCTGCCTTGGCCTTGGCCACTGCCTTGTCCGCGCCTGTCTTCTCCCCGCCGCCGCTCTTGACATCCAGTTCCGCTGGCGGAACGATGTCGAGATAGTGGACGATGACACTGATCCTCCGATTGGATGGGTCAAGAGGGTTGCTAGGCACACGCAACTGCTGATCAGCGAAGCCTCGCACCTGTGAAACCTGTCCAAGGTGCAGCCCGGTCGCCTGCATCACGCGCCTGGCCGAGTTGGCCCGGTCCGTGGAAAGCTCCCAGTTGTCGTATTTGGTCTGATCGTTATAAGGCTGTGAGTCGGTATGGCCTTCCGTCGAGATTCGGTTAGGGACCCCGCCCAGTTCTTTCGCCAACAGGGAAAGCAGTTCCTTGCCAGTCGCATTCACAACCGCGCTCCCGCTTTCGAAAAAGGTGCCATCCTTTTTCTCGATCAACTCGATCCGCATGCCCTCCGGCGTAATGGCGATTTCGATTTCATCGGCGAGAGCCTTGAGGTCAGGGCGCTTCGCGATCTGCGACTGCAGTCGTTCTTTCAGGTCAGAGATGTTTTCCTTATTGAGCGGAACACTGTCGCCGCCCGACCGATCTGAACCCGGGCTGCTGGCCTTCCCGCTTGGATCATTGAAGTAGCCGGCAATGGACTTGCGTACCTTCTCGCCTGAACTGGTCAGCCACAGCACGATGAAGAGTGCCATCATGGCGGTGACGAAATCGGCGTAGGCAACTTTCCACGCCCCGCCATGATGCCCGGCGTGCGCTACCTTCTTCTTGATGACGATGATCGGGCGCTTGCTCTTGTCGGTCATCGGCTTAGGCGGCTGCCGCGGCTTCAGCGCCCTTCGCAGCCCCGTTTCCACGGCATGCTTCTTCTACTTCTGCGAAGGTCGGCCGCACGTGCGACGGGATCGCCCGGCGTCCCACTTCGACAGAAAGAATGGGAGGATTGCCCTTCATATACGCAATCATCAATACTCGCAGGACATGCAGGTAGCAGCCTTCTTCATCTGCTGCCTTCATCATCTTGGCGCTCATCGGCCCCACCAGTCCGTAGCACAGCAGTATCCCGAGGAATGTCCCCACGAGAGCCGCTGCCACGTGCTTGCCAATCTCTTCCGGCGGGCCGCCCAGCGAGCCCATGGTGATGACCACACCCAGTACAGCAGCCACGATGCCCAGGCCCGGGAGAGCATCAGCCATGGTGTTCAATGCATTGATAGGCAGGCTCACACCATGGTGGTGAACCTCCATATCGAGTTCCATCATCTGGTCGATATCGAACGGCTCGACGCCCCCGGCGATCATCATGCGTAATGTGTCGCAGACAAAATCACGGATGTGATGGTGATGCAGAAAGTTCGGGAATTCGGCGAAGATCTTGCTTTCTTCAGGCTTTTCGATATCCGATTCAATCGATAGATCGCCCTCACGCCGCGCCTTGCTCAGTATCTGGAAAAGCATACGCAGGGCTTCGATGTATCGAGGCTTGTCGAACTTGGAGGTGCCGAAGACGGCCCCCATGCCGGCGCCGATCCCTTTGAGGATATGCATGGGATTGCCGATCAGCAGAGTGCCGGCTGCCGCACCGCCGATAATGACCAGTTCAGCAGGCTGCACCAGCACGGCCAGGTTCCCTTTTTCCATCAGGTACCCACCGACGACGGCGCCAAACACAATGACAATCCCGATAATGGCAAACATGCAGAACGACCCCCCGGCGCCCCGGGACCAAGAGGCGCGTGAATGGTGTATCGGCAATGTGGGGTGATTGATGAGGTGCGCGCCAGCAGGAGGACCAGGCGACAAACAGCCCGCGTCAGAGTTCAGTCACGGATTCCCGGGCATCTATCACAGACGAGACCAGGGAATCGTTGGACTGCTGTCAAAGGGCCGGCGAAGCTTCTTTCTTCCATTCAATCGGGAGTGTCACAGTGAACACAGTTTTGCCTGGAACAGACTCGAACTTAATGGATCCGCCGAGTTTGAGGCCCAGGATACGGTGCACAATATCCAGGCCCAGTCCGGTTCCCTCACCCACCGGCTTGGTCGTGAAGAACGGCTCAAAGACATGCTGCGCATCCGATGGCGAGATCCCGGAGCCATGATCTTCAATCGCGACATGCACAGAATCTTCTTCCTGCCATGTCTTTACACTGACGACCCCACCTTCCGGAGAGGCATCAATCGCGTTGTCGAGCAGGTTCGTCCAGACCTGGTTCAGACCGCCGCCACGAAGGTGCACGGGCGGCAGGTTCTTGCCAAAGTCGCGTTCCATGGTCACATTCTTCAAGCGCAGTTTATGTCCAAGGATGAGCAGTGTGCTCTGAATGGAATCATGGACATCGACTACCTGCTCGGACGATTCGTCTTCGTAGGAATAGTGTTTGACTGCCATGATCAGGTCGCGGACACGGCCCAGGCTTTCTTCAATCGTGCCGACCAGCTGGACACTGGAAACCAAAGACTCAAGCCAGTTCAGCGAGTCAGACAGGGCTTCGCCGTTGAACGCCGAACTGACACAGCCCAGGTCTTCTGACGTCATGCCCATGGAGATCAGTGTCGAGGCGACCCGCCAGGAATTCTCTACGCCGGCAAGTTCAAGCTGCTGCTCCATCTTTTCCTCGGCATCCGACTGCTCCAGCGAACTCATTGCCTTGCAGCACACTGCTCCAAGCGCCATCTGTTGCAACTCTGTCAGGCATTCCTGCTGCGTGGCGGAGTGCTCAACCGAACTCAGCTTGAGGGTCAGCTGCTGCAGGCGGACGAGGTTCTCACGCATCTGCGAGGCAGCCCGGATGGCTGCAGCGCCTGGATTCTTCAACTCGTGCATCAGGCCGGCCGCCAGCGCACCGAGCGAACTTAACTTCTCGCGGCGTACTTCCTGTGCCTGGTAGGCCTCGAGTCGAAGAGCCATGTTGCCCAGCACTTCCTTGCGGAAGGTAGGGCAGGCGAACATCAGTTTCCAGAATTTCTGTTCAGGGAAGTGGAGCAGATCGACCGGATCGATCGCTGTCAGGGTATAGCGGCCCTTCTTGTTGGCGAGGATCGGCGTCTCACCAAAGCTTTCATTCCGCGTAAATACCAGTGGGATCATGCGCGAGCCGGGTGCCTGCAGCTTGATCTTGCCCTCAAGGACGACGATGAAGCTGCGTACTTCCCCCTCCTGGGAGACGACCTGGCCCGGCTGCATGTGCAGTAGTTCTACTTCGCCAAGACACAGCAGGCCGCCGTCTTCAGCGCCGGCGAACACGAATACCTCACGCAGGCGCTCGAGCAGGGTGGAAATGCCTACGGTTTCCGAGAGCGGCTCTGTCCCGGGACCAGGCTCGGCTACTGCTTCCAATGAGGAGGAATTCTGACGCATTGTCTCGATTCCAGCTTCCAGTTCGCGCACGATCTTTATCCCTCGTTAACTCAATACCTTGCCAGATACTGGTGCATCAACTGCACAGCAATTGAACCCTCACCCACGGCAGAGGCTACACGTTTGACGGAACCATGCCGCACATCGCCTGCGGCAAAAATACCCGCCACACTGGTTTCGAGAAGAAATGGGTCGCGCTTCTCTGTCCATGATGACGGTAACTCACCATTCACGCGGAGGTCCTGACCAGTCAACAGAAAACCTTTGTCATCCCGCAGGATGCTGGATGGTAACCAGTTCGTGTTCGGGGCCGCTCCAATGAACGTAAACATTCCACTGGCCTTTTCCACCAGTTCACCTTCAGGGGTCCTGATCTTGAGCGATTCAAGATGATCTCCGCCACAGGCTTCAATCACCTCGGACTGCACCAGAACCTCAATATTTGATGTAGCAGCGATCTGATCGATCAAGTATTTCGACATGCTGCTTTCGAGGGACTTGCCACGCACCAGCATTGTCACCTTCCCGGCGTATTTCGAGAAGTACATCGCGCCCTGCCCTGCCGAATTCGCGCCACCGATGATAAAGACATGCTCGTCGACACAGGACTTTGCCTCGGCGAGAGCAGCACCGTAGTAGACGCCGGAACCGGTCAGGCGATCAACCCCGGGCACTCCCAGCCGCCGGTAGTCCACGCCCATACTGATCAGCAGGACGAGCGATGAAACTTCGCTGCCGTCGGCCAGTTTGACGAAGTGGTAGTTCCCTTCGCTGCGGATGCCGGTGGCCAGCTGGGTAAGAAACTCGACGTCAAAGCGCTGTGCCTGCATGAAGGCGCGCTCAGCGAGGTTGGCGCCGCTGATACCGGTCGCGAAGCCGAGATAGTTCTCAATCTTCGAACTACTGCCCGCCTGGCCGCCAGGTGCATTGGCTTCAATGACCAGGGTGGACAGTCCTTCCGATCCGCCGTACACCGCCGCAGCCAGGCCGCTCGGACCGCCGCCGATGACGATCAGATCATAGAACTTGTTCCGTGCCTCGACGCGCAGGCCGACGCGGCCGGCGATCTGTGTGCGGTCGGGCTGCACCAGGGATGTGCCATCACTGAAAAGAACCACGGGCAGGCTGGTCGTTGTCAGGCCGCGCGCTTTCAGCAGTTCTTCTGCCTCGGCGTTCATACTGGGATCCAGCCACTGGTAAGGAACATTGTTACGCGTAAGAAAATCGCGCAGGTCGTGGTCCCTGGCACCAAAGCGGGTGCCGATGACGCGCAGACCTTCAAACGCCGGCTTGTTGCGGCAACCCCAGAATTCGAGAAGTTCTTCGAGCACGGGGTACAGCTTCTCTTCTGGCGGATCCCAGGGCTTGGTCAGATAGTAGTGAATCTTGGCGGTATTGATGGCCCGGATGGCTGCCTCTGTATCAGCGTAAGCTGTGAGCAACGCCCTCATCGCATCCGGAAAATGGTCCATGGTCTTCGCCAGGAAGTCCACGCCGGACATGCCTGGCATCCGCTGGTCGGAAAGGAAGAGAGCGACTGCATCTCCGCGCGCCTGGAGCTGGGTACAAAGGTCAAGCGCCGCCTGCCCGGAGCCGGCACGCAGCACGCGGTAGCGGCTTCCATACTGGCGGCGGAGGTCCTGCACCACAGCTTCAAGAACGCTGATGTCGTCATCGACGGCGAGAATCACTGGCTTACTCATGCAACTCCAGTGTAGTAGAGATGCAGAAATCGTCGAGTGGTCGCTGCAAGTTGTTCATTCCATTGCGGATGGGGCGCTGTTCGAGGCATACCCGCTGACACTTTCGTGGTGTTGTGCTTCCCCGCAGAACCGCTAAAGTTGGGACATAACAGAGAGGCAGTTCAGCACCCGGAAGTATGGTTTGTAACGAATGACCGATCGCAGCGGGATGCAGGCTAAAGCTGCAACAGAAGTTATTTCAGAACGAGCCGATATCAGAAGGGGCAGTCGTTTCCTGCGGACTGGTCGAAGGATCTGCGTTTCCGGACACGGAT
This sequence comes from Acidobacteriaceae bacterium, assembly GCA_963692885.1. Lineage (GTDB taxonomy): Bacteria > Acidobacteriota > Terriglobia > Terriglobales > Acidobacteriaceae. The sequence goes on along the minus strand of OY843586.1, from coordinate 1,027,616 downwards.
CCCAGAACCGGCACGAGGAACGGGCACGGCACTCGACTTTGAGTAACAGGGCGATCTTGGAGCATAGGCGAATCGAATGAATAAAATCATCTTAGGCGACAACCAGGCAATATTCCGGGCAGGCATTGCCAAGGTGCTGGCGAGCGAAGAGGACTTTCGCGTAGCAGCACAATGTGGTGATCTCCCACGGCTGATCCTGGCAGTGGAAACATATCGATCGTCGATCGTCGTCTTTGCTTCAGCACTGAAGCCGGAAGTCGCTGACTTGATGACACGGGTCAAAGCAGCGAGCAGCCGGGCCATTGTGATTGCAGAGAATAACGAGCCTTCAAGCACCTACACCAACCTTGGAGTGCGCGGAGTGGTTTACCGCAACACTACCGGCGCAGCGTTGGTCGACTGTGTGCACAAGGTGATCCAGGGCCTTACTGCGATTCAGCGTCCCCTCGAGGCTGCGCAGAACGAAGAAGAAGATTTTGTTGGAGCGCGAGTACGCGATCGCCTGACACCGAAGGAAATGAAGATTGTCGCCCTCATTGTGCAGGGCTGCAAGAACAAGGAAATCGCGACGCGCCTGGGAACCACCGAGCAGGTGATCAAGAACTACCTGCGCAGCGTCTACGACAAGACTGGTGTTTCTGATCGACTGGAGCTGGCACTGTTTACGATCCATCATCGGATACTGGCGGCAGCTGCAGCCGAAGCTGTAAACAATCTCCACGTACGCAGCGCCTGAAACACTCTTTGAAAGAAAAAGCGGCCGGCCAGGGAGTTCAGGCCGGCCCTCGTTTTTGTACCGACGGTTGTTCTTCCCACTCCCCCCGTTCCTGTAGCAACGCGTCGAGGATCATCACCAGTTCTGACGGATCAACCGGTTTGTCGAGGTAGAGATCGGCGACCGGCCCCTGGGACTGAAAAGCTTCGGCGATAAATCCCGAGACCACCACGACCAATGTTTTCGAAGCGAGTCCCCGGGCGGCCTGGATGACACGCCGAGCGCTCACTTCCCCCAGCCGCCAGTCAGTGATCAGTGCGTCATAACGCTCTTCACCAAGCCGGCGCACGGCCGAATCTGCCGACAGGCAGAGTTCCACCTGGTGCCCGGCGCGGCCGAGGATCATTTGCTTCAGTTCGTTGGCCGTCGCATCGTCGTCCACGCAAAGAATATGCGCCACGTTCGTTCCCTCGGTCATAGCATCACTGGGTGCAAGCATCTGTTTTGTGTAAGTCACACAGTAACAGATAGGGGAACCCTTGTTTTCAACTTAAGGCAGCGCTCAAAACAATATATGATACAATCAAAGTTGCGTTTGGCGGTTGAAACACTTTCTACGGGATACGCTATCCTAAGGCATACGCTCGGCGATTGACTTGGCCTGCGTGAACAGGTAGAGGTAGTCTGCCCCTCCGGCCTTTGAATCTGTACCAGACATATTGAACCCCCCAAAAGGATGGGCGCCGACCATCGCGCCGGTGCACTTGCGATTCAGATAGAGATTTCCCACGTGGAAGCGACTTTTTGCCACGTCCAGCCGCTGGCGATCGCCAGTGAAGATCGCCCCGGTCAGTCCATATTCGGTGTTGTTTGCGATCGAGAGTGCGTGTTCAGAGTTATCTGCCTTGTGGATAGCGAGAACGGGGCCAAAAATCTCTTCAAGCGCCAGGTGCGCCTCGGGAGCAACGTCTGCGAATACAGTTGGTTCGACGTAGTAGCCGCCCTCCGCCGTCTTGATATGTTTACCTCCGGCGATCAATCGGCCTTCTGCCTTGCCCTGTTCGATGTAACCGAGAATGCGCTTCAGTGCGACTTCGTTGATCACCGGGCCCATTGCGATGTTGTTGACTGGATCGCCGACCTGGATGTTCGCTGCCCGCTCGCGAACTGCCTCAATAAATGTTTCGTATAGGGAAGCATCGACAATAGCACGGGAACACGCCGAGCATTTCTGACCGCTGAATCCAAACGCTGATGCAGCGACCGCCTCTACTGCTGCGTCGAAGTTGCAGTCGGCGCCGACAATGATCGAGTCCTTACCACCCATTTCAAGGATGGTGCGCTTGATCCATTTCTGGCCAGGCTGTGTCTTGGCAGCGCGCTCGTGAATCTGCAGGCCCACGCGCTTGGAGCCGGTAAAGGCAATGAACCTGGTTTTCGGATGCTCCACGATGGCATTGCCAAAGGTGTCACCCAGGCCATGACAAAGGTTGACTACCCCGGGCGGTAAGCCTGCTTCTTCAAGAACAGCCATGAACCGGGCAGCGATGGTTGGCGCATCACTCGACGGCTTCAGGATGACCGTGTTGCCGGTGACGATGGCGGCGGCTGTCATTCCAGCCATGATGGCGAACGGGAAATTCCAAGGCGGAATGACGGCACCCACACCGAGTGGAATGTAGTGCAGTTCGTTGTGCTCGCCGGGATACTGGATCGGTGTCGTCGCCTTGGACAGGCGAAGCGCCTCGCGCGCATAAAACTCGAGAAAGTCAATCGTTTCGGCTACATCGGCATCGGCTTCAGCCCAGTTCTTCCCGACCTCGTAGGTTAACCACGCACAGAACTCAAACTTGCGTTCTCGAATGATCGAGGAGACGCGCAGCAGCAGCGAGGTGCGTTCCTCGACAGACACGTATTTCCATGTCTCGAAGGCCTTCAGCGCCGCGCCCATGGCACGCTCGACCAGGTCAACGCCAGCGGTCTGATGCACACCCACGACCTGCGACGGATTGGCGGGATTGATGGACTTTGTCTTGATCTCCGTCTTGAGGCGCTCACCGCCAATGATCAGTTCGTATTCATGGCCAAGCATCGCGCTGACCCGTTCGAGCGCCTGGTGCATGGCATGTGCATTCTGCGAGCTCTTGAAGTCGGTGAAGGGTTCGTTCGCGAAGACGCCTTGGGGCGCCATCGGCAGGATTACGGTGCTCAGATGTGCAGTCGTCATGGCCCTTCAAGTGTAGAGCAGACGACCATTGCCCTGCATCTAGGACGCCCAGCCGTGACCTGGCACGGTGTAGTCTGCCGAACATGGATTGGACGGCAGTATTTGCGCGCCCGCGCCAACGTCTGGAACAATGGGGCCAGATCCAGCCAGACCCTCACCCCCCGACGAGGTCACGATATGGAACGCCGCAATTTCCTGAAGCAGGGTGCATTGACTGCAGCCGCCGCCGCCAGCACAAACCTGGCTTCCGCATCTTCAATGGCTTCGCCTGCGACAACTGCGACACCAACCTCTACCATTCAGAAACGGACGCTCGGCAAGACTGGTGAGCGGCTGTCCATCATTGGCTTCGGCGGCATCGTGGTGATGAACGAAGACACCGGCCAGGCAAGCAACATCGTGGCGGAAGCAGTTGACCGCGGCGTCAACTACTTTGATGTAGCGCCGAGCTATGGGAATGCCCAGGAGCGCCTCGGACCGGCGCTGGCTCCGTACCGTAAGAACTGCTTCCTGGCATGCAAAACTGAAGGCCGCACCAAGGATGATTCGCGTAAACAGCTGGAAGAATCACTGCGTCTGCTCAAGACCGATCATGTGGATCTTTATCAGTTTCATGCGCTCACCAAGATGACAGATCTCGACAAGGTACTGGGACCGGGGGGCGCGATTGAGACCATGGAGGCAGCAAAAAAAGAGGGCAAGATCCGCTATATCGGCTTTTCGGTGCACTCAGCTGAGACAGCGCTTGCAGCCATGGATCGATACAACTTCGACACGGTCCTGTTTCCCGTGAACTTCGTCCTGTTTTCGCAGGCAAATTTCGGGCCGCAGATTCTCAAGCGGGCGCAGGAAAAGAATATGGGGATCCTCGCGCTTAAGGGCATGGCGAAAACCGTCTGGGCGGCTGATCAGAAGAATAACCATCCGCAGGAGAAGTGCTGGTACCAGCCTGCCTCGTTTCCGGAAGAAGCATCGCTAGGCCTGCGCTGGACACTCGGTCATCCCGTCACCGCGGCATTGCCGCCGGGCGACGAAAAATATTTCCGCCTGGCGATGGATGTCGCGCAGAACTACAAACCGCTGGAACGGCATGAAGAGGTGGCGCTGCTTGGCCGGGCGAATGGCGTAGAGCCGATCTTCCATCTCGGCAACGACGTCTAGTCCATGCTGGTAACGGCATCTAGTCGAAGGTCATTGCCTCAAAGATCTTCGCCCGGTCGCATCTCTCAAGGGACGTGAACGGGTTCCTGATACGTTGCGGCTGGATTGCCTTCTTTCAATGTCTCAAATGGGAGAAACAGTGCGACGACAGTGCCGCGATGGCCTTCCTGCTCCGAACTACGGATCAGGATACGGCCGCCATGGCGCTGCATGATCTCTGAGCTGACCCACAGGCCCAAGCCTGAACCGCCAATGCCCTTGGTCGTGAAGAATGCTTCGTACATCCGGCGTTGCGTTGCCTTGTCCATGCCGACGCCAGTGTCCGCCACGGTCAGCACCAGGCCGCGGCGCCCTGTACTCCAGTCTGTACCTGCACGGCTTCGTACCAGCAGACGGCCGCCGGCGGGCATCGCATCGATCGCATTGGTCACCAGGCAGCTCAGCACATGGCGAATGTCGCCCTCAAAGCACTCCACTGGTTCATTTGCGCGCTTGCGTTTCTCGACGACGATGCCGGAGTTGACCAGCCGTCCTTCGTACACATTCAGCGTGGTCGAGAAGAGACTCGCGCAACTGGTGGCCTGCGGGCTTGAAGACTGCTTGTGAAAACGGAGGGCCTGGTTGGCGGTGTTGGAGACGCGGCGCAACTCTATGTCCGCCTGATCAAGCCATGCCTGCACCTCTTCATCCTGTGTCTTCTTGCGGGACAGATAAAGGAGGTTGGTCACCGCCTCGAGCGGGTTATTGATCTCATGCGCCATGCTCGAAGCGAGCCGGCCGACGGCAGCAAGCTTTTCGCTCTGCATCAGTGCGGCAGATGTTTTCTGATTATCAATCAGCTGCAGTCTCGCTTCGAGCAGCGCCATCACCTGGCGTGACAAAGATTCGAGCGCCGCAATTTGCGCCGCGGACAGCTCGCGCGGTCTGGAATCTATGACGCAGATGGTACCGAGCACGTGCCCGTTGGGTGCAATCAGCGGCGCACCGGCATAAAAGCGTATCTGCGGGACCGCCTGAACCAGAGGATTCTCTGCGAACCGAGGGTCAAGTAACGTGTCTTTCACGACCAGGACTTCAGGATTGACGATGGTATGCGCACAGAAACTAGCAGATCGGTCAGTCTCCGCAACGTCAAGACCCACCCTAGACTTGAACCACTGCCTATTCTGATCGACGAGGCTGATCAATGCTGTCGGCGTCCCGCAAACGAAGGTCGCGAGCGCTGTCAGATCCTCGTAACTCTGCTCCGGCAGGGTATCAAGGATGGAATACTGACGGAGCGTCTCGAGACGGTCAGCATCGTTAGCTGGGATAGGGGCGGCAGGCATAAACAGTCAGGTCTATTAGAACAGATGCCCCCGGAAGACATGGCCCGTCATGGTGCACAGGGTCAGCGACCGGGGCGACACAGTTCACTGACCGGAGGCGATCTTTTCAGTAGCTTCAGACATTTTCGCAGTGCGCTCAAGCTTGTCCCAGTTGAACGGACGGCCGTCGATTGCACGCTTGACCGTCTTGAACAGCACGACCGAGAACACCTGCCGGTACGCAAATCGCTGCAGCCAGATATGGAAGAGCAGCCAGTTGTCACCCTTCTTGGCCGGATGGGCACGTTCGAGCGAGAAAGCCAGCGCCGAGGTGATGAAGTCGATGACCAGGAAGCTGAGGAAGTAGAGCAGAAGCTTGTCGAAACTCGCAGCGCTCGCTGCCTCGGGATGGAAGTGGCGATCAACCAGGTATTGAACGACGCCAGCAACGAAGAACAGGTCGATGAAAGGTGAAACGAGCGGCAGCAATATCTGGAAGACAAGAATATTGGGGAGTGCGAAGAAGCCCATCGCACGATTCTTGGTGAAGGCCGCTTTGTGTTTGAAGACTGCCTGCAATGTGCCGAAGGACCAGCGGAAGCGCTGCCGCATCAGGCCGTTGGCATTGATTGGCGCCTCGGTGAAAGCGAGCGACTGGTCTTCGTAGATGACCTTGTATCCCTGCTCGATCAGGCTCATGGTCAGGTCGGCATCTTCGGCGACGGTGTTTACCGGGTAGAAGCCGCCCTGCCGGACAGCCTCAGTCCGCCATGCACCGATCGCACCGGGAACCACGGTGACGATGTTGAAGAGGTCGAGGGCGCGCCGTTCAAAATTCTGGCTGGTGATGTATTCGAGCGCCTGCCAGCGTGTCCACAGATTCACCTTGTTGCCGACGCGCGCATTGCCGGCCACGGCACCGACTTCAGGATCAGTGAAGTGGCAGATCAATTTTGAAACAGCGTCGGATGCAATTACCGTGTCGGCGTCAATGCCAACGTAGAAGTCTTCGCTGAGCCGTGCAACTGCGTAGTTCAATGCCTCTGCCTTGCCTGCGTTCGGCTTGGTAAGTATCTGCAGTTTGCCGGCAGCGATCTCAGGAGCGTAGGCCTCGGCGGCAACCTCCGCTGTGCGATCTTTTGATCCATCGTCGATGACGATGACATGCAGGTTCGAGTAGTCGGAATTGAGCACTGATCGAATAGTCCGCACAATGACTGTCTCTTCGTTATAGGCCGGCACCAGCACGGCGACGCGCGGCAGAAAGCCAGCAATGACCGGAACCTTGCGTGTACGCAGACGGTCGATGAGGGCGAGAACCCCGATCAGCAGTAGTCGTGCGCTCATCAGGACGTCGCCGACGAAGAAGATATACACGGCGAAGTTTCGGAAGAAAGCAATGAAGAAAAAAGCGATCGAATCAACGCGCGCCTGCCAGCGTTCGTTGGATGCAATCGGCGGCATTACGTCGGCGACTGTCTTGCCCATCAGGTCTGGTACGCTGACGATCTTATAGCCCTTCGCCCGGAGTGCATCAATCAAGACAGGCAGTGCAGCGACGGTAGCCGAGCGGTCGCCGCCGCCATCATGCATCAGGATGATGCTGCCGGCGAAGTCAGGTCGCGACTTGAATGAATCCAGTTGCTGAAACACCCGCTCGGTGATTTGCTGCGGGCTCTTGCGTGGATGTTCGTCCCAGTCGTCCGTATCGATCTTGTCGCCGATGATGGTGTAGCCCATCTGCTGGATCTGGTACGCGGGTGCGGCCTGATCATTGGTGTCAGGCTCCTGGTCAATGGAGTAAGGCGGCCGGAAGAAGAGCGGTCTCAGTCCCAGCTTGCTCGCGAACAACCGCTCCGTCCAGTTGATCTCCAGCTCCAACTGTCGTGGTGAAATTTCGCTGATGTCGGGATGGGTCAGCGTGTGATTGCCGACGATGTGGCCCTGCTTGATGTACTGCTTCAGCAGGCCGACATGGTCCTGTGCTTCTTCGCCAATCACGAAGAAGGTCCCGGTGACGCCCTTGTCCTTCAGGATTTTCAGAATGCGCGGCGTCCACGTCGGATCAGGTCCATCGTCAAAGGTGAGCGCCAGCTCTTTCGGGTTGTAGCCGAAATACTGGATACCGTAGGCCTGCGGATAAGTGACCATATGCTCATCCGTGATGGTGACGTTTTCTTCATCCATATTCACGGTGCGAGCGCCCGGGCTTGGCGTCTGCGTAATCTGCAGGATGTCGCCCTGCCCATCCTGATTTACGGATTGGCCTGGCGGCACAGTCTTCAATAATTGCGGAGCGTTCGCGCCATTGGGATGGTCCCAGACCGACCATATCGATGGATCTTCTTCACCGAGCACCCATAGCGAAAACGTCTGGATGCCCATGGCACGCGCTGCCCGCATTTCATTCAGAGCGGTGACGGCATCAAGCATCCATACCTGGTGCCGAACCTTGGCGTCTTCGTCATCGAAGGCAAAGTGTGCGTTGAGTTCATCGCCTTCAAGATGCACATCGGCGCCCGCGTCCGATGCCTCCTGCCATGCCTCCTGCACATGCAGAGAGCTTACGTCGAGAACTTTCGGCGCACCCTTTTCACGCTTGCCCTTCACTGGCAGCGGCACCTGCCAGTCATAGGCATAGTTGCCGATTGCGCAGATGATTTTTTCTTTCGGAACAACTTTAAGGGCGCGCTGCAGATTGTTTTCAAACCAGTCCTGCGCGGCAATCGGCCCAGGTTCTGAAGTGTTCTCATGCTGGTCGTAATTCATCAGCAGAATGCCGTCGCTGTTCTGCGCGACGAACTTCAGTTCCTTGTCAGACACGCTCGTCGGCGTGTTCACATACAGGCGCAGATTGCGGCCCGAACTGTGAAAGTCGGTGTAGAGTTCACCGATGAACTGTTGATAGCTTTCTTTTGCCTCGTCCGGGACCTCCTCGAAATCAAGCGAGATTCCGCGATAGGAGGGATTGGCTGCAAGAAATTTGTCGAGCTGGTTGCGCAGGTTCAGACGTGCCTGTGGATTCAGCAGCATCTGTCCAATGACCGGCTGCCAGTCTCCGCGCACGGCGTCATAGTTGCTGATGAGCGGAAAAATTTCCGTGTCTTCCTTGGCCGCCGCGATGGCATCGCGCACCTTGTTCTGCGGATCGACGCCATGCACCGTACCATTCGCATCCACCACGCGATAATTCGACGCGGGGTAGAGAGCAGTGGAGGCCATCAGGTTGCCATCGGGATCGAACGCATGCAGCCAGACTGGAAACAGGATATCGATCTGGTGGATATGCGCCTTGAACGAGGAGTAGCTTGCCGGGTCATCGTCCACGTAGTACGCCGCACGCAGCCCTTCACCCGAGTTGAGCGGAATGTCTGAGGGCTTGCGGTTGGTCTTGCGACGGGCCGGTCGAGCGTTCTTCGCCTTCAATTCAGGCTGGCGTTCATGCAGGGCTTTGTAGTTCCGCTTCTGCTGCGGAAATAAAAGCTCCGGCAGTTTCTCGCGACGCAGGACATTCAGAAAAAAGGCAACCAGGACGATCGTGGACACGATCGCCGTCACGTCGAAAATGCGACGGATTCTCTTCCAGCGTTTGCGGTTGGGATCCGAGAAAATCTGGCGGCTCATTCTCACCAAAGCTTACAGGAATCATGCCGGTACGCGCGCCTGACCGTGGCAGGCTCGCTCTGTATGATGCAGGGATATGCAAGGACTGCGCGTCCGCTCCTGGCTCCTGCTCCTACTGGCCCTGGTGCTGGGCGCTGCCCTGCGCTTCTATTTTTATGCCGAGTGGGCGCAGGTCAATGGCGACGGACTGATCTACGGCGACATCGCAAAGAACTGGCTGCAGCATGGAGTCTACGGGCGTAGCGTCGGCACACCTGGCGGCATCGAACTGCAGACAACGCTGATCCGTCTGCCAGGCTATCCCCTGTTTCTGGCTGCCTGTTTCGTGATCTTCGGCGTCGAGCATTACCACGCCGTGCTTTTTTTGCAGATTGCGATTGACCTGCTGACGTGCATCCTGATCGCGCGCTTTGTCGACCAGCTTTGTTCGCGTCGCGCTGCATGGATCGCGCTCTTTCTCGGTGCCCTGTGCCCTTTTACGGCGAACTATACGGTCGCGCCACTCACTGAAACGCTCTCGCTTTTCTGCATTGCTGTCGCCATGCTCGGCCTGGTGCGGCTGCTCACGAGACCAGGCGTGATCGCAGTCGCGATGTGTGCTCTCTCATGGAGCTACCTGACATTGTTGCGGCCCGATGGCGCACTCCTGCCGATCGCATTCTTCCCTGCAATCGTGTTTTACGGACGCACATCTGTTCTGGGTTTTCCCGCGCTCGGCGTGCGGCGGGCACTTAAGCTTGCGACCATCTGCGGACTTATGTCCGTACTGCCCTTCATCGCGTGGACGTACCGTAACTGGCATACCTTCCATCTCTTCGAACCACTGGCGCCGCGGTACGCAACTGATCCCGGCGAACCGACTGATCCCGGCTTCAATCGCTGGATCAAGACATGGGCGGCTGAGTTTACGTCGACCTACGAGATCTACTGGAACGTGAGCGCGGACGAGATGTCGCTGAATGCCCTGCCCAGCCGGGCCTTTGACTCGCCGGCACAAAAGCAGCAGACCGCGGAGCTCTTCGAGGCTTACAACCAGACCACTACGCTGTCGCCGCAGATGGATGACGCATTCGGAAGGCTGGCGGCAGAGCGGATCAAGGCGCATCCGCTGCGGTATTATGTCTGGCTGCCCGTGATGCGCGTCACGGATATGTGGCTGCGGCCCCGCGTTGAGACACTGAACATCGAACTGCGCTGGTGGCAGTATGACAAGCACAATGCCGAGACGATCTTCGCAATGGCCTACGCTGCATTGAATCTGTTCTACATGGTCGCGGCTGGTATTGGATTGCTGCGCTGGCGCCATCGAGGTGAGGTGCGCCTGATCGCCGCGATGCTCGGCTACCTGTTGCTGCGCGATCTGCTACTGGCAACCATAGAAGCCCCGGAAGCCCGCTATACGATCGAGGGTTTTCCGTTTGTCATTGCGTGGGCAGCGGCTGCGTTTGCACGATGCCGGGAGGGCGCGATGAATGTTGCTCCTGCCCTCAACGCAAATCCTTCCGTGGCATCCCGGCTCCGCTGAACTAGAACTTACACGGAGCAATCTGGGGAGGGTGGAGAAAAACGCAGGTCCTGCGACTCCACTGCGCTTCGCTCAGGATGACACTTCAGTGATGGCTGAAGTGAAGCAGCCACAAGCCGGTGCGACCAACGGAAGCATGCCTTTAGCGCCAAGGCGCCGACGCCCGTACGGCCAGTACTCAGCACTTATTTGCGAGTGATGGATGGGTTTGGGGCGGTTTTGATTTTGAATTCGCTGTTGTTGATATTGGCGTTGAGCTTGATGTTGGTGAAGGTGTTGGTCCGTTTGTCGCCGGAGGACTGGTTGAAGACTTGCTTCAGACTGATGGCGCGGGTCGGATCAATCCAGATGGTCACCTTGTTGAACATATTGCGGACGTTGTCCTGTTTCGCGACGAGATCAAGTTTGACCGTGGCAACGCCGTCGATGCTTTCAGTGCCTGAACAGGTCACGTCCCAGTTCTTTTTCAGATCAGTACCGCTTCCGCCGAAGCCGAGGGTGAGAAATCCTTCGACCATGTCTTTGTTTTTGGCAACGGAATAAATAAGCTCTTCGTTGGTGCCGGGCGTGTAGATGGTGAAGGTGGTGCCATCGAATGTCAATTTCTTCGGGGCTGGCTGCTGGATATCCGCAGCCATGATCGTTGCGCTCTTCTGCTTCACAAAGTAAGTCGTGCCGGACTGCTTGTCATCCTCCTGCACCACTGCCTGGTACTGGTCCCAGACAAAATCGGCCTGCAGGCTTTTGAACTGCGCGGCAGCGGTATCCATCTGGCTGAGAGTCTTATTCAGGTCACAGCTTTGCGCGTGTCCCACGCCAGCGAAAGCGATCAGCGCGACCGAGGCAAATACATTTCTCATGCGGGCATTCACAAACGTCAAGATGTTCATCCTTGTTATTGGACGGACACAGCCGAGGCCGCGGCTGCTCCATCATGGGGAATTTGTGTTGGCGACGCGGTTGTCGTGGCCGCCGCGCGGTGCGCGAACACTTTGTAGGCTTCGACTTTACCATTCGCGTCATGTAGTTTCTCGTAACGATCAACCACCACCGAACCGGTAATCGGTTCGATCGTGCCGGCAAGTTCCTGCTCGAGCGTCATACCATCGACCGAGGCTACACCCACCTGCCTGGCAGCTTGCGCGCTCACCTGGTACACGAAGACGCCACCGGCGCTCGCCTGCACCATTACGTTGTGCCCGTGCACATGTTCTTCCATGACCGGACGGTCGCCAAAGTCGATGAAGTGCGGCGAGATAAAGATGAACAGCAGGATCAGCGTCACCATCACGTCATAGTGAAAGCTGCCGCGTTCGTATGTCCAGAACAGGTACCGCTTCAACAAGCTCAATGCTGCCTCACTTCTTTCTACTCTCCATCACCGTTCTGATGACAGTTTCGCCGCGCATATACGGTACAAGCACGTCGGGCACCCGAATGTTGCCATCGGACTGCTGATAATTCTCAAGAATCGCCAGCCACGTCCGACCGACCGCCAGTGCGCTGCCATTCAAGGTATGGACAAACTCACCCTTGTTCCTGCCTTCCGGACGATAGCGAATATTCGCGCGCCTAGCCTGGAACGCACCGAAATTCGAACACGAAGAGATTTCGCGATACAGTCCCTGGCCCGGCAGCCAGACTTCGAGGTCATAGGTCTTCTGCGAACTGAAGCCCATGTCGCCGGTGCAAAGCAGCATCTTGCGATACGGCAGTTTGAGCCGCTGCAGGATGCTCTCCGCATGGCTGGTGAGTTTCTCGTGCTCGGCGTCCGATTCTTCCGGTCGCACAAACTTTACCAGTTCCACTTTTTGAAACTGGTGGACGCGGATGATGCCGCGAACGTCTTTGCCATAGGAGCCGGCTTCTGAGCGGAAGCATGGTGTGTATGCCGTGAGCGAGACGGGCAGCATCGCGTCATCGAGAATCTCATCGCGATAGAGATTCGTCACCGGCACTTCGGCCGTCGGGATCAACCAGTGATCGTTGTCGCGCAGAACGCCCGGGGTATAGCCCTCTTCGTCCACGCAGCGGAAAAGATCGTCGGCAAATTTCGGCAGCTGCCCTGTTCCGTACAGGGACCGGCTGTTCACCACGACCGGCGGCATCACTTCGCCATAGCCATGTTCCGTGGTGTGCACATCGATCATGAAGTTGGCGAGCGCCCGTTCCAGCTGCGCACCCTGCGCCCAGTAAACCGGGAAGCGGGCGCCGCTGATCTTCGCGCCCCGCTGCATATCGAGAATGCCGAGTGCCTCTCCAAGTTCCCAGTGCGGCTTCGGCGCAAAGTCGAAGAGGGGCTGCTCGCCCCAGCTGGAGACGACCACATTGTCGTGCTCAGATTTACCGAACGGGACGTCATCTGCAGGAAGGTTCGGGATACTTGCGAGCAATGTCCGCAAGGTCTCTTCTGATGCAGCTGCCGCTTCCTCCAGCTCATCGGTCTTTTCTTTCAGCGCGCGGGTCTCGTCCATGACTGAAGAAGCGTCCTGACCGGACTTTTTGAGACGGCCGACTTCAACGCTGAGTGCATTGCGCTGCGCCTTCAACTGTTCGGCCTCGGTGATACGTTCGCGGCGCAAGGTATCCAGTGCCTGAAAATCACCCAGCACCACGGCCGGATCCATGCCACGGGCACGCAGTTTGTCTTCCACCAGGGGGAGGTTGCCCCGTACGAACGCAAGGTCGAGCATCCCTACTACTCTAAAGCAATTCTCCTGATGCCATGGCGTTTCTGTGGGCCTACGAGTTGCCCTTTGCCTGGCGAAAAGGACGGCCGTGCCCCTCTCTTCGCCTTGCACCTTCCGCAGAATTGCTGAAGCCACGCACCGTGCATGAGCCTGTTACCGCGCGGCAAAATATTCCCACCCCTCCGAACGATTTGCGATACTGATGCTGGCATGTTGAAACTGAAGCGCTTCTTCTCCCTCGCCCTGGTCGTCACCCAGGTCTTCCTGGTCAGTCTGCCGGTCGTTCCAGCGGCTTCGGCCAGCGCCTACGATGGCAAGCCAAAGCTGGTCATCCTGCTGGTGATCGACCAGTTTCGCGAAGACTATCTCGAGCGATATCGCGAGGACCTGAAAGGGCGCGGCTTCAAACTATTCCTTGACCACGGCGCGTATTTTCCGGACTGCTATTACAACTACGCCAATACAAAGACAGCTCCAGGCCACTCGACCATCGGGACCGGCGCGTACACAGATGGCCACGGCATCAGCTCGAACGACTGGTGGGACCTGTCGCGGAACAAGGATCACGCTGTGAGCTCGGTTGAGGACGAGCGTTACCACCTGGTCGGCCTGGTGAACGCCAGCGGCACGACCGTCGGTGCCTCCCCGCGCAATCTTCGCGCTTCAACTATTGGCGATGAATTACGCATGGCTACCAACGGCAAGGCACGGGTCTATGGCGTTTCGCTCAAAGACCGTGCATCCATCCTCCCGGCCGGCGCCGCTGCGAATGGCGCATTCTGGATCGACGCCAAGACGGGAAGCTTCATCACTTCGTCCTTCTACATGAATGAACTGCCCAGGTGGGCCGTGGCCTTCAACGGCTCCGACCGCGCCGAAGAGGCCATGCAGGAAGCGGGCGTTACGAAGCAGGGCGAGTTTTATGAGTCAGTCGGCAAGACGCCTGCAGCCAATGCCTACGAACTCGATTTTGCCAAGGCGCTCATCACGAACGAAGAATTGGGCAAGCACGCGACTACGGACATGCTGACCCTCAGTATTTCCGGTCCGGATATTTCGGGTCACAGCTTCGGTCCTGATTCGCCCGAACAGCGCGTCATGGTCGATACCCTTGACACGCAACTCGACAGCTTCTTCACCTGGCTCGAGAAGAACGTGGACGGCGGCCTGGGCAATGTATGGATTGCACTTTCCGCAGATCATGGTGTCGCGCCGGTTCCGGCTCAGGCAGCAACGCTCGGCATGCCTGCTGCTGAGATCGACATGGGCAAGCTTACGGCCAACCTGAACGAAGCAATGAATGCGAAGTTTTCGCCGGGAGAGAAAGTGATTTACATCCTGCCAAAGCAGGGACTGCCCTATCTCTCACTGAATATCCCGTCTTTCCAGACCGCCGGCATCAACGAACAGGAGGCCGAACAGGCCGTCCAGGCCGCCATGGAGCCGGCATTTGAAGCTGTCAGCCCGGCGCCGACAGCTACCCTTACGCCGATGCCCTACAAGGAAACGACTGCCTCGCCTGTTGCAGAAACGCCCGCGCAAACAGTTCGATCAAAAACAAAAACGATCCGTTCTACGGCTGCAAAAACAGGCGCAAAACCGGCTCCGGCTGCCGTCGAACTGCCTGAGCCGCCCCCACCCCCGCCAACGCCCACCCGCTACTCACCCAAGCCGTTTGCCATGCATGTCTACACTCGGCTTGAACTGGCCGCCGGCCAGCTGCCACCGAGCGAATTCGGCACGCTTATGGCGCACAGCTACAGTCCGAATGGCGGCTGGTATGTCATGGTGATCCCGGAAGCCTACCAGATGGAGCACTACGGCAATGGGGGAGGCACCAACCACTACACGCCCTACTCCTATGATCGCCATGTACCGCTCGCGTTCTTTGGAGCGCCCTTCAATCCAGGCACCTACCGCGGCCGCGTTGAGCCGGTTGACATTGCTGCGACGCTGGCTTCTCTACTCGGCGTCAATCAGCCTTCGGCATCCGTTGGGCACGTCCTGACGCAGAGCCTTCGCACGGTCCCGGTTGCTCCCCTGCCGCGCGCGGGCCGCCATCCTCGCGCAGTGAAGGCTGCCGACGACGCCCCGGCCACCGATACTCCACCTGCCGATGCACCAGAGCCCAAGCCTTGAAAACTGACATGCGGGTGCCGTTCTGCGGCTTCGAGCTCAGAAATCCGATTATTGCCGCAAGTGGGACCTTCGGCTACGGCATCGAGTTTGACGACATTGTGGACCTCGGAAAGATCGGCGGCTTTGTCACCAAGGGTTTGTCCCGCGAACCAATGGCCGGCAATGCTGCGCCGCGCCTCATCGAAACATCTGCCGGCATGATGAATGCCATTGGCCTGCAGAACATCGGCGTCAATGCTTTCCTTAGAGACAAGCTGCCGCGGCTTGCCGTTTATCCGGGAACTGCCTGCATCGTCAATGTCTTCGGCTTCACCATCGAAGACTACGTCGCCGTGATTGACGCACTCAATACCGCTCCCGGCATCATGGCGTATGAACTGAATGCTTCCTGTCCGAATACGCATCATGGCGGCCAGGTCTTTGGAACAGACGGCTACCTGCTGCGTCAACTGGTCTCAGAAGCAGCTGCGATCGCGAAGCGGCCGCTCATCGTAAAGCTTTCGCCGAACGTAACATCGATCAGCAGTATGGCGCGGATCGCGGAAGACGCAGGCGCCAGCGCGGTTTCGCTGGTCAATACATTCGTGTCGCTTTCTATCGACATCAAGACGCGCCGGCCCCACATTGCGAACATCACCGGCGGCCTCTCCGGTCCGGCTATCCGGCCGATCGCCGTGCGGATGGTCTACGAGGCATGGCGCTCCGTGAAAATCCCGATTCTTGGCCTGGGCGGCATCATGCGGGCCGAGGATGCAGTCGAATTCATGCTGGCCGGTGCTACGGCGGTCCAGATCGGCACCGCTAGCTACGCTGATCCACGGGCGACCGAGAGGATCGCGAAGGGGCTGGAATCGTGGTGTGCGCACAACCACGTGAGCGCTGTGAACAAGCTGACAGGCGCTATGCAGACTACGCAGGTCTAGACATGACGGTTCACTGGGTCAACCCAGTTCACCCTGGGCTTCCTCTTCAAGGGCGGCGAGAAACTCCTCAAGAAGAGCAATACGCGGCGCGGCAAGTCGACGCGTCGTTTCAAGCCGGATTTTGCCGGGGAGTTCTGCCAGCGCACGCCTGAGCGATTTTTCCGCATCGGCGAAGATGCGGAAACGATCGTCGCTGCCCAGCTTGGACGCGGTTCTAAGAATCCCGATGGCGCCAAGCTGTTCCAGGATATCCGCATCGCGCACCAGGACTCCTTCGGCGGACTGCGGGTCGTCATGCGGCTGATGCGTCCGGATGACATCGAGCACCGCGGGGATCTTCTCTACGGGAAAGCCTGTCGATGCAAGCAGCTCAGGAGCTTTCGCCGTGGTGTACGCGACGTGGTCCCATGCGCGCAGAAGCAGCGGATCCTCTGGCCGGTGACCCACGAAGACGCCCAGATCATGCAGCCACGCGGCGGCATATACGACATCGTCGTCGTAGTTCATGCCGGCGCCTAGTTGCGTGGCAAGAATGTACAGCCTGGGCTGATGACCAAATTTATGAGGAGGATTGGCATTGCGGGCGACATATTCCCGCAACAGGCTTCGGTAGGAAGACGGCATGGTCAAGCGCACTGGCCTGGATCAGGCGGCTTTGCGCGAGCGCTTGGCGTGTCCACCCTGGTAACCACGCGCTGAGGACAGTGCAATGTCGGTCAGGTA
This sequence comes from Acidobacteriaceae bacterium, assembly GCA_963692885.1. Taxonomy (GTDB): domain Bacteria; phylum Acidobacteriota; class Terriglobia; order Terriglobales; family Acidobacteriaceae. Next base: position 1,010,582 of record OY843586.1, on the reverse strand, counting down.
AACCGGAGCCGGCGTGGCAATGGCGACCAGGATCCAGGTCATCAGCGACACCAGGAGGCCAGCCACCGCGGCTGCCTGCATCGTCAGCACAATGTCCATCTGCCAGAGATGGAAGTTCATCAGTGCCCAGTTCTGAAGGAACTCTACACGGTGAATGATCGCCAGCGCGAGCAGGAACGCTGCTGTCGACACTGTGCTGAGACCAATCAGAGCGACATCGATGGTCCGATGAAGCCGCTGGCGCGACGAGCAATGGGCACAGTTGGACAGGTGCTTTTCGTAATCGCCCCGCATGTTGCGCGAAATCCCGGAAATGTCATAACGCCAGCTGGACAAGATATCGCCCACAACCTGGTCTGTGCAATGTGTTGTTTTAGTTGTCATTTGCACTCGCATCACCCGCGTAACTCTATCGTAACAATAGGATGCTCCAGCCGCCAGCCGGATTCTCCTAATTCAATGCGAAAACTGCAACAGATCTGATGCAGAAGGCTAACCAACTCTTTATTTTAAAGCAGGATAGGCTCCAGTGGCCGATGCTGTTCCGCCAAAAGCAATTTGTTGGCCAGCAGGCTCATCCGGTCACACAAAGCTCGTTCTGCTGCCAACTTGGCTAATTCCGGCAGATTATTGCTCTGTGACAGATGTGCCAGTACGACGTATGCGGCTGTGCCGTCGTAATTCTTCTCCAGAAACTCTGCTGCTGCGTCGTTTGATAGATGCCCGACCCTCGACATTACCCGCTGTTTTACAGACCATGGATATGGACCATCGCGCAGCATCTCGAGATCGTGGTTTGACTCGAGCATCAGTACATCACAGCCGCGCAGCGCCAGTTTGGCATTGGGCGGCATGTATCCCAGGTCGGTCGCGATGCCGATCCTGACGCCTTCCGCCATGAAGACGAAGCCGACCGGATCAGCCGCATCATGCGGGATAGTAAAGGGCGTCACCGCGATGTCCCCGATCGAAAACTCCTTGCCTGCGGCAAAAAACTGAATGGAAGGCAGCGCTGCCGGATTCCGCGGCGGCCTGCCTCCGGCGGCAGCTTCTGGATCAATCCCGGCAGAATCCTCTTCGTCGCACAATCCATCGCCTGCCGCCAGTGCAGGATCATCCGGCAACGCGCCTGCTTCTTCTGCCTGCCGATCAGCCGTCTCGCGCCGGCGCTGCTCCAGCCAGTCAGCGTACGTCACCCGCTTCTGAGGAGTCATCCAGCGAGTCCAGGCACGGTGGGTCGCCTCGGTAAAGTACACCGGGATGCCAAGCTTTCTGGCGAGAACGGCGACTCCCTGGATATGGTCCTGGTGTTCATGGGTGACCAGAATGGCGTCGATACAGGCCGGATCTTCACCGGCAACCTGCATGCGCTTAAGCAGTTCGCGACAGGAGAGGCCGGCATCGACCAGTATCCTGGTTCGGCTGCTCGAGACCAGGGTGCTGTTGCCCTTGGAGCCGGAAGCCAGAACTGTCATGCGCATCATCTTCACAGCATACCGCTGATGCTTGTGGATTGCTGCACCCCATGCAGTGCAAAATCGGGTACGATTCCAGGTTGGAACCAGCGATGGTTCCCCCGCCGGATTCGGGAAAGCCGCACACCCATGCTGGATGGGACTCGATTGAAATTTCGCCTGACCCAAATGTCGCCTGATCCAGATCTTCAGGCGGCACGTCCCCACGTACGGTGCCACCTGGCGAGAGCATCCGCCATCTCCGGTGCGCGGTGCGGAAATCGCCTGCCCAGTACCTGCTGATATACCACTGCCTCCAATGCGCGCGCCCGGATGAAGGGCATCAGTTCGTTCCAGGACGGCGCGTCCGGATACCTGCTCAGGACCTGATCCGGATCAGAGGGCCTGCGCGAAAGCAGTATCGCCACATCCCAGGCGATTGGCCCGGTACAGGCGTCTTCGAAATCTGTCCACAAAAGCCCCGCGGCTGTGCGCAGCAGGTTGCCGCTGTGCGCATCTCCATGCAACGGCTGAATACTGGGATGGCCGCAACGGAGAGCCGGGGCCAGGGCCCAGTGCGCCTGGCGCAGAGCGATCAGGTCTGCACCCGACAATGCGTGGTTCTGCTCAAGCCAATGCAGCCAGTGCGGCAATTCTTCGAGCACAGGCCCCAGAAACGGCAGCTCCCCCGGGTAGTTCCGTAAGGCGAGATGCAGTTGGCCGAGCGCGGTCGCGGCTTCTTCATCCGTCGCAGGCTGGGCGCGGTCGTGGTCGACGAAGGTCCAGAAGGTCATCGCCAGTGATCCTGTCTGTTCGGAAGAGGTATGCGGCCCCGGCGGCAGCTCCCGCGAAGGTGGAACAACGCCAACTCCCTGCGTTCCGAGCCAGGTGGCCAGGTCGAGATCGCGGCACAGCCACCTCTCCGACGGCTGGCGCAGCCACGCACTGGTGGACGGCACACGCGCGACGACAGGCGCCGGCGCCAGGTGAATCATCGCATTGCTGCCATCTTTCAGAAGCAGCGGTGCCAGGCCGCGGAGACCATGCCGACCTGCAACTTCGACCGCAGCAGCAACCGCGCGATCAGCCAGACCTTCCATGCACACATCGTACGGGGCAGGGCGCGGTTCATTCCGCAAAAATCATGATTGGTAGGTATAAAACCCGCGACCGGATTTCCGCCCCAGCCAGCCCGCATCGACCATGCGTATCAACAGCGGACAGGGCCGGTACTTGGGGTCGCCGATTCCCTCTTCGAGAACGCGCATGATGTCCAAGCAGACATCGAGGCCGATGAAATCAGCCAGCGTAAGCGGGCCCATGGGGTGAGCCATTCCCAGCTTGAAAACCTTGTCGACCGCCTCGGCCGTTGCTACACCTTCCATGACTGCGAACATGGCCTCGTTCAGCATCGGCATCAGGACGCGGTTCGACACAAAACCGGCAGCGTCATTCACCTCGACGGGAACCTTGTCCAGGCTTTCCGCCAGCGTGCTGACATGGTCAAAGGTCTCCTGCGAGGTCTGCAGGCCGCGGATGACTTCAACCAGCTGCATCACCGGTACCGGGTTGAAGAAATGCATGCCGATGACGCGGTCGGCACGGCCAGTCTGCGCAGCCAGTCGCGTGATGGAGATAGAAGACGTATTCGATGCAAGGATTGTCTCAGGCGGCGTAAGCGCATCAAGCTCGCGGAAGATATCGCGCTTGATCTGGAAACGCTCGGTGGCTGCTTCAACAATCAGTTCACAGCGGGCAAGCTCACTACGTTCGACTACACCGCGGATGCGTGCGAGAGCAGCCGTCTGCGCAGACGCTGCAAGTTTACCCTTCGCAACTTCGCGATCCATATTTTTTCGGATAGTCTCGAGGCCGCGCTCGATGGCTCGCTCGTCGAGGTCACAAAGCGTCACCGCGAAGCCGCTTTTAGCGAAAACATGCGCGATGCCATTGCCCATGGTTCCCGCACCTACTACGCCAATGCTCTGTATCGCCATCTAGAGTACCCGGACAAGGATGCAGGTAATATTGTCGCGGCCACCGGCCAGGTTCGCGGCCTGGATCAGTCCCTCGGCCAGTGCCTGCTCTGTTGCTTTCAGGCTGAGCAGGGCGGCAACTTCATCTTCCTTCAGCTCTTTGGTCAGCCCGTCAGAGGCCAGCAGAAAGATGTCGCCAGAAAGCGCATCGGTTGTCAGCACATCCGGCGCAACTTCAGCTGCAGTACCAATGGCTCGCGTAATGACATGCTGCAGGGCTGAACGCTCTGCCTGTTTGCGCGTGATCTGGCCGAGCCGCACCTGCTCCTCAACCAGAGAATGGTCTGCGGTCAGCCGCTGCAGAGCGCCGCTTCGCAATCGGTAACAACGACTGTCTCCTACATGCGCGATCAGGGCGCGATCAGCAGTGAAGGTGAGCATCACCAGCGTCGTACCCATGCCCTCCAGCCGTCGATCGCTGCTGGCACGCTCAAAGACGGCGGAGTTGGCGGCAGCGACCGCTGTACGCATGTCGTCTTCAGAGTACCCGGGTTCAGAGTACCCGGGTTCAGAGTACCCGGGTTCAGAGTACCCGGGCTCAGCATGGTTCGCTTCCATCCGGCGCGGCGGCCCAGCATCGGGACCGGATTCGAGCAGAGACGCATATGCGTTTTCCGATGCCAGGCGGCTGGCGATCTCCCCCGCAGCCGCTCCACCCATGCCATCGCAAACGACGAAGATGCCATCCTGCTCATTGCATAGATATGAATCTTCGTTCCCACTGCGGACGCGTCCTTTGTGGGTCAGGCCAAATGCACTGCACGCGCGTTTTGATCTCTGCTGCAAACCGCTGCTTCCTTCGTTCAACGTCTTCATCTTCTCTGCCGGCAATTATGATCGCAACCGTTTATAGTACGGCACCATGCTCACTTTGTGGCAGAGGCTCATCCAGTCGAGCTTCGTCAGGGTTGCGGAACAACCATAACGCCGACGCCGGAAGCAGCATCCGGCGCATGAAATACGTGCTCCGTGGCTTTCACAAAGTCCCCGGCATCTGCATGCGGAATATCGACAAACGTCTGCGGATTGCGGTCAACCAGTGGAAACCAGGAGCTTTGCACCTGCACCATGATGCGATGTCCCTGGCGGAAAGTATGGTCAAGGTCAGGCATGGTGAAATCGACCTGAGTGGTTTCGCCAGGCTTCAACGGAGATGGCTTCTCCCAGCTTTCGCGGAACTTTGCACGCATCGGTTCACCCCGGAGCAGCTGCTGGTAGCCGCCCATGTGCAGTGGAGGAGCACCCAGTATTCGCTTGTTGCCAGTCGATGTCTCCGGTGCATCGGGATAGTCGTTCGGATAGACGTCAATCAGCTTGACGACGAAGTCCGCATCCGTTGTGCTGGACGCTATCTTCAGTCTGGGAGCAATGGGTCCGGCAATCGTAACGTCTTCTTTCAGCGGCTCGGTCTCATAAACCAGCACGTCGGGTCGCCGCGAGGCGAAGCGTTGATCGTCCACCATGTAGCGCTGCGGCACAGTGTCGGTCGTGTAATCAACAAAGGGGACAGGGTGGGCGGGATCACTCACATATTCGTCGAACTTACCGGCAGAAGCCTCCGCAACAGTCGGCGGATCAAACGAAAGTCGGCCACCTGCATGGAAGTAGAGCGTCTTCGCTTCGGCATTCTTCGGCGGCCACGCATCGTATTTGCGCCAGACGTTCGTGCCTGTCTCGAACGTATAAGCCTTGGGCAGCGTGTCGCCTTTGCCTTTCAGGTAATACTCGAAAAAGGGAAACTGAATATTCTTGCGGAAGTACTCTCCTGTTTTCGCGTTGAACGTTACGTCACCAAGGTGGTCGCCGTCTGAACGCGCCCATCCTCCATGTACCCAGGGGCCTTCAACGATCGTATTCACTGTCCCGGGATTCATTTTGCCGATGGCATCCCAGGTGCGCCACGGACCCGAAAGATCTTCTGCGTCATACCAGCCGCCAACAACCATCACGGCACAATGAACATTCTTCATGTGCGGTGCCAGGTTGCGTGCCTTCCAGTAGTCGTCGTAAGTTGTGTGATTCAGTTGATCGTTGAAGAGCCAGCTCGCATTCTTGAGATACTTCACCGCCAGGTTTTCCGTCGCGCCAACCTTCAGATAAAACTCGTAATCGTCGGGCGTGCCTGTATCGAATGGGATCACTTTTCCGGCGTCGACCGCGCTGATTGGATTTTTCTGGGGCAGGAAGTTTGCGTAGAACCCGAAGTTAGCTGCCAGCATGAACGCACCGCCATGATAAGAATCGTCGCCCATGAAGAGGTTCGTCATCGGTGCCTGCGGGCTTGCCGCCTTGATTGCAGGATGCGAATCGATAATGCTCGCTGAGGTATAAAAGCCGGGGTAGGAAATGCCCCAGATGCCCACTTTGCCATTGTTGTCGGGAACATGTTTCAGCAGGTACTCCACTGAGTCATACATGTCGGACGCGTCATCGACATCCTTCGAAGAAGTCTTGTTATCAATATGCGGACGCATTTCGATAAACTCTCCCTCGGATTCATACCGTCCCCGCACATCCTGGTAGACAAAGATATAGCCGGCCTTCTCGAACTCATCCGACGGGCCAAGCGTCTTCTTATATTGGTCTTCGCCATAAGGAGCTACCGAGTAAGGTGTGCGATCCATCATGATGGGATAAGTGATCGACATATCCTTCGGTACGTAAACCGATGTGAAGAGCCGGACTCCATCGCGCATCGGAATGCGGTATTCATACTTCGTGTAGTGAGCCTTCACGTAGTCTTCAGCAGGCGGTTGGGCTGCATCCTGAGCCACTGCCACACAAGTCATCGCGATCCCAAAAGTAAGTGCTGCGCAGAGAGTAGCTCTCTGCCTCATCAACCGCATGGATGTATCCTCTTCAAGGTTCAAAGTTGTGATGGCTTAGAGCGCCCAGACGGCATTGAACTCAAGTCGTGTGGTCGATACATCATGCCACAACACGAATGGTGATATGTCTCAGCAGCCAGGGAATGCGCGCTAAGCAACGCTTTGCTGACGCTCCTCGGCGGTGTTCGTGACTTCGGATGGCAGCAGAACAGTCGCGACAGTGAGCGATTTACCGTCCTGTTCGCGCGTCTCCAGCTTCAACGTACCGCCGCTCTTCTCCATGATTCCTTTGGACACCCACAGTCCAAGGCCAGTGCCATGAGCCCCTTTGGTCGAAAAGAAAGGTTGGAAGAGCTGTTCAGCCTGCTCGCGGGTGATCCCTACACCGTCATCGGTAATGGTTAGTTCTGCCATGGCTCGCGAACCCTGACCCGCGGCGCCTTGTTGCATGATTGTCCGGGCGTTCAGATTGATCTTCCCTTCAGTCTCGACCGCATCGATGGCGTTGGCCACAAGGTTGACGACCACCTGGCGGATCTCTCCTGAAATAGCGGTAAATGCAACCGGCTCGGGTACGTTTGCATTTATCTCAATCTGTTTACCACGCAAACGTCCCTGGAACATATGAATGACGCCTACAAACAATTCCAGCGCGTCCACCTGCGAAACTGTCTCCGGCTCTCGATAATACTGCAGCGTCTTCCTCACGATCGCCGAGACGCGCTCCAGTTCCTGCTCCGCCATGTCGAGATACTTGCGCGAGCCCGGATCCATATGCTGATCTGTCTGCAGCAGAAACACCAGGTTCATGAGCGATTCGAGCGGGTTATTGATTTCGTGCGCAATGGCAGCAGCCATGCGGCCGGTGACGGCAAGTTTCTCCGCCGTTCGAAGAGATTCTTCACGCAGCTTCTGCTCATGTAAATCAGTGGCTGTGCCCAGCCATGCCGGGGCGCCCTCTGAACTCTCGAATGGGACGGCACGAAGGAGACTCCAGTGGTACACGCCGTCTGTTCGATTCAGATAGCGGCACTCCATCGAAAACGGCTCACGCGTGCGGCCTGCTGCCACGGCCGCATCGACGCAGCGATTCAGGTCATCGGGGTGGAGAATCGACGGGTCGCGCCAGTGCTTGACATTCTCTGGCATAGCGCGTTTCCATGCATCATTGGCATACGTGATGTTGCCGTAGTTATCGGTTGTCCACACCATCTGCGGCAGGTTGTTCGTAAGTTGTTTGAAGCGGTCTTCACTCTCCCGCGCACGCGCTTCAGCACGCAGCCGTATCGCATGTTCTTCAGCTTCGGCGAGTGCCCTTTTCACTGCCGGCACCAGTCGCTCTATGCGCTGTTTGAGGACATAGTCAGTAGCCCCAAGGTGCAGGGTATCAATCGCGATCTCTTCACCCAGCCGCCCGGAAACGACAATGAAGGGAACACGCGGATGCGTGGCTTTGGCCATCTTCAGCGCAGTAGCACCGTCAAAGTCTGGTAACGCGTAATCGGACAGGATTACGTCGAACTCGCCCGTCTTTAGAAAGTCGAAGTACTCCTGCTTGGTGGCGGCTACCGAGGCCTGGACCTCGAAGCCTGCCCTCTCAAGATGGGCCAGCGCTAGTTCTACATCAAGCGCATTGTCTTCAAGGATCAGGAGGCGCACGACACGACCCGGGGTAGACCGCAGATTGCTAGAAACTTCCATCGCGGAAAACCCTCAAACTTCCCGGTGGCGGCTCGTTCAGAACTGCCCAGAACACGCCTAGATCCTGAATAGCTCGTATGAACTCACTGAACTCGACTGGTTTTACGACGAACGCGTTTACCTTGAGTTTGTAGCTATTGATCACGTCACGCTCTTCGCGCGAAGATGTCAACATGACGACAGGCAGATTTGAAAGGACCTCATCCTTCCGGATCATAGCCAGCAGTTCAAGACCATCGATCTTCGGCAACTTCAGGTCAAGTAAGACAACTGCAGGCAGCCCCGTCGAACGATCATGATGCTCGCCCTTGCGGAATAGATAATCCCTTGCTTCTTCACCGTCACGGGCTACGATCACTTCATTCGCAAGCTTGCTTTTCTCGAGCGCCGCCAGGCTTAGCTCCAGGTCGCGCGGATTATCTTCAACTAACAATATCGGCTTCAGCACTCAGTATCCCCTGTCACGTTCATGGCTTGTCCGTCGGTTTGTCCGGGACATCAAGAGCCCTGAAAACCGTCGCCGGCACACTGAAATAGAATGTCGCCCCTTCACCTACTCTGCCTTCGGCCCAGGTACGTCCGCCATGTCTCGAAATGATTCTACGTACATTCGCGAGTCCGATTCCAGTTCCCTCGAATTCTTCGCTACGATGTAAACGCTGAAAGACGCCGAACAATTTTCCTTCGTAGGCCTGGTCAAAGCCGGCTCCATCGTCTTTGACGCTGATGACATATTCCTGTCCCTGCAGTCTTGAGGAAACGGTTACATGGGCGACAGCTTTATTTTTCGTGTACTTCACGGCATTGGAAAGCAGGTTACGCGCAACCTGCCGGAGCAGTGTGAGATCGCCGCGGATTGTAGGCATTTCGCTCAGGCCGAATTCGATCGTTCGTCCTGAGCCTTCGCTGCTCATCAGGTCCTCCCACTGCTCCTGAAATACAGAATGCAGATCAACAGTCATCACAGACATACTGCTGCGTGCGATGCGTGAGAAATTCAGCAGACTGTCGACTAACTGGCCCGCGAAAGTTGCCGCATCAACAATGGTATTGATATAGCGGATTCCCTTGGGCGAAAGAGTCGTGGCTTCCTGCTCCAGCAGCAATTGAGAAAAGCCTGCAATATGTCGGAATGGTGCGCGTAGATCATGAGAGACCGAGTAGGAAAATGCCTCCAGTTCTTCGTTCGCTGAACGAAGGTCGTTGGCCAGATCAGCCATCTCTTCCGCCTGCTTCAACACCACTTCGAGTACTGCCATCCGCAGCTCGGCGGCGGCGGCAATCTCTTCCTGTAGCCAGGAGGCCGATCTACCGCGAACAATCTCGGACCACTCTGCGAAGGAGTGCCTGGGCTGAATCCTGTTATCGTTGCTTTCTTCGACAGGCTTAGCTGGATTACCGGCCCATTTTACGGTCTTCACCAACTCCGGTCGGAACCACATCACAACGGTGCGGTGAAGTCTCGAGATCGAGATTGCGAGCAATCCACTTGCGCTTGCACTCCACTCCGCAGCTTCCGGGATGAACGCGGCAAGCTGCTCCGTTGCGAAGCTTTCCTCATGCCCTCGTCTTTCGAGAAGCCCGGTGATCCGGCGTATCTCCTCCACTGACGGCGTGTTTCCAACACGGCGAATCTCATCACCAACAATGACAGCAGCGCCACCCGCATCTGTGAGCTCAAGCAAGTCTTGCGGATATCTCGTAAGACCCTCGATATATGAATCCTCAGCGGCCATGTGCGTAAGCAGGCGCTGCTGCACGCTCTTGAGCTGGATAGCTTTTGAAAGTTCGCTTGCTCGCAACTGGGCAGCGAGCTGGGTTGAGAGTATCTGCACAAGAAATTCGCATGCGGATCGTAGACGGAACGGAAGGAACCGCGGCTCGGCGTGGTGACAGGAGATGAGCCCCCAAAGCTGCCCATTGATCACCACCGAAATGGACATTGAACTGAGCGTGCCCATGTTTCGCATGTACTCCCGGTGCACCGGCGAGACGCTACGAAGAATCGAACCAGAGAGATCGATCTGCGCAGTCTCGTTCAACGCTCCTGCGAATACTATGGGCGATGGCTGGTAATCGACATCAGGAATAATGCGGATGCGGTTCATCGCATAGAGTCGTCGCGCCTGGACTGGAATATCGGAGGCAGGGAAACGCAGATCGAGATAAGAAGGCAGCCGATCATTAGTGACTTCAGCGATCGTCGTGCCGTGTCCATCCGCATCGAAACGGTACATCAAAGTGCGGTCAAAGCCGGTGATCCGACGGATCTCACGCACGGCCAATTCGGAGATTTGTTCCGCCGATCCGAGCGACTGCGTATTCGCGACGACCTGATACAGAGCGGCGTTGAGCAGTTCCGTGTTGAACGCTCCCACGGCGCGCTCAAATTCAATGATCAGGTGTGCGCCTGTGCGATGCGCGACTACTTCAAATTCTTCTGTAGCGCTCACCCCGGGGAGGAGGGCGGTCAACAGCCACCGTGCCTGAAAAGGTTGATCGACTACTGGCAGGCGCTCTTCAATACTCTGCACGAACTCGGCATTGAATAGCTCGGTAAGGGTCTTACCGAATATTTGATGCAATGGCCTTTCCAGGTAAACCGCCGTTGTTTCACTTGCCGCGAGAACAGAAAAGCGCTGCCCGTCAAGGACGAGCAAAAATCCATTCGGCTGAATACTGCCGGAGAGATGGATCGGCTCACGATCGCAGGATGTCAACTGCTCCCGCGTCACGGTCATTGCAAAACCTTCTCTCTCAGGGCCGTATTTCCGACCCAGGATCGATAGGCTTCGAAGGTCTTCCGTGCTGCGGCGATGATCAGGTCGGTTTCGGATGCATGCACACTCGACCATGCAGTCAGTACTTCGCCAAACGCTTTCCACCGCTTGCCTGTTTGAGGTCCCGCACCGACAAAAAAAGAATATCCGGAACCGTTCGTGAGGGAGAGCCTCACCTCGAGCATGCGGGCGATCAGTTGTCCGCCGAGCGTTGAACCTTCGACGACATACATCGACCCAAGAAGGCTCGCCTGATCGCGCATCCGCGGGAGGTACCCTGGCGGCATACCGTCCATGTACTTGGTCTGATGAAAGAAGGCTAGGTCCATGTTGAGGGTGTTCAACCGCGACCTCTCACGCACCAGTCCGGCAATAGTTCCTTCCGCATACAGCAGGGCAGCCGCCTCCCATGTTTTGAAGAAGCCATATGTACGCTGGAGCAGAGCTATGTAGGCATTTTTATCGAACGCAGGATCGCCGAACGGCATGGCGGCTTCAGTGGCCAGATGAAGGTCGCGTGTCTCCTGTTTGAGTCGCTCAAGAATCAATGGACTGCATCATCTCCTGAGAATCTTCTGAACCAGTCTGCTTGGATGCTGTGCCGGTACGGGCGATCATGGTCGCGACATAGGCTGCACCAAAACCATTATCAATATTTACAACGGTCACATTCGGCGAACACGAATTCAACATACCAAGCAATGCAGCGACACCGCCAAACGCAGCGCCGTAGCCGACACTCGTCGGTACAGCAATCACCGGCACTCCTACCAGGCCGCCGACGACGCTTGGCAGCGCGCCCTCCATACCGGCGCAGACAATCACGGCACTCGCCTTACGCAGCAGCGACTGCTGGGCAAGGATCCGATGCAGGCCCGCAACACCGACGTCGTACACGCGATGGACCACGATCCCCATGTATTCAGCCGTCAGGGCCGCTTCCTCTGCGACCGGCATATCACTCGTGCCGGCACTCACAACCGCAATCTCATGAGCGGGCGGCAGTAGTACGTTGCCCTTCAGCCCGATGAGCCTTGCCATCGGATAATATTCAGCTTCGGGTGTCACACGTTGAACCGCATGCCAGGCTTCGGCAGAGGCGCGGGTAGCCAGCACGCTCTCACCAGAACGCGCCATGCGGAAGAAAATCTCTGCCACCTGCTCCGGCGTTTTTCCCGCGGCATAGATAACTTCGGGCATACCGAGGCGGAGTGAGCGATGATGGTCGATCTTGGCGAAGCCAGCGTCTTCGACGGTGATCTGCGCGAGTTGGTCGGCCGCAGACTGCGGCGACGTAGCTCCCGCCCTGACCTGCTCGAGAAGTGAAAGAAGCGCGTTTGCTCTCATCGGGAACTCGTAGCAATTTCCTTAGTATGATTCGCGAGTGTCGTAACTTCACGGTAAGCGGCGACAGCTGCCTGCATCACCTGCTTGACGGGCGCATCGTGAAGCAGAGCAGCTTTGCGGCAGTCCTCGAACTCTGGCGCTACATTCAAAACCTCGCCGCCGATGCTGCCTACTTTCACACGCACCATGCCGAAGCCGGTTGAGACTTCAACTGCACTGCGCTCGAGAATGGACCGTTGCTCTTCGCGAAAACGAACGCCCAACGTCGAAGTCTCGCGGAAGAGAAGGTACTGCATGTGCCGAGCGTCTTCTGGTTTGCAGATGACAGTCAAGGAAGTTCCGAGCCGGCCCTTCTTCATCGCCGCAGGCTGCTGCATGACGTCAAGCGCTCCATGCTCGAGCAGGGACTGTGCAGCCGAGGCCAGAACTTCCGGCGTGGTGTCATCAATTGCGCACTCGAGTACAGTGACTGTATCGCTTGCATGAGAATCCACCTGCTCAGCCTGGCGCGCAGACTGCATCGACCCGACACGAAGTCGTAAGACGTTCGGGAAACGCTCTGGATTCCGGGTGCCGGCGCCATAGCCGGTGCTCTCGGTCCTGAGAGACCTAACTGCATCAAACCGGCAGGACAGGGCGCCGATCAATGCTGCGCCAGTAGGGGTCGTCATCTCTTTCGCAGGTCCCTCTGCATACAGGGGAAATCCCTGCAGAAGTTCAAGCGTCGCCGGCGCAGGTACGGGAAAGCGGCCGTGTGCACAATCGACGAATCCCGATCCTGTGTTGACCGCCGAGCAGTAAAATTCGTCAACGCCAAGGGCGTCCGCTCCGACTGCGCCACAGACGATGTCAATAATTGCGTCGACCGCGCCAACCTCGTGGAAGTGCACCTTCTCGATCGGCATACCGTGAATCTTCGCCTCCACGGCACCGAGCCTGTTGAAGGCGAGCAGTGCGATCTCCCGGGCGCGCGGTGTTATCGAAGCGTGGCCGATCAGGTGTCGTATCTCGGACAAGCTTCTGCCGTGAACATGCGGCTCTGCGTGAGTATGAGAGTGCGTATGGGTATGCGTATGGCCGTGTTCATCAGTATGCGTGTGCGTGTGTACGTGCGTTTCAACAGGCTCATGACTGTGCTCGTGCTCATGGCTGTGCTGGAGGCTCGCGGGGCTTGCATGCACGTGAACGCCGCCCGATCCACCCGCGTCTGCATCAACACCATCCAGAAGGACGCGAGCCTTGGTCGCTTGTATACCACTGCGGTCGACCTTCGTGAATTCAAGTTGAACGCCAAGCTTGAGCGAGTCTGCCGCTTCCTGCAACAGCGCAGGATTAACCCCGGCATCCACCAGGGCACCGAGAAACATATCCCCTGCTATCCCGGCAAAACATTCAAGATAAGCGACTTTCATACTGCCTTTTTCTTTCCCGCCGCGGCGAGTAAAACTTCAAATGGAAGTACTTCATTCATAGCGCCCGATCGATAGCCGTCGCAATCAATCGAAACGAACTGGAAACCGCTTGCGCGTACGCGGTCGCTGATCAACTTGAAATTGTGCGGCGAAAGCCACTGCGCCATCTCTTCGGAAGCAATCTCTATCCGCGCCACCGATCCATGATGGCGCACACGAAAACGTACCATCCCGAGGACGCGCAACGCTTCTTCTGCAGTTTCGACCTGCTGCAGTGCTTCGGGCGTCACCTTGCGACCGTACTCTATTCGTGAAGAGAGGCAGGCTGACGCTGGCTTATCCCACACCCGCAATCCCGCATCAGCCGAAAGCATGCGGACGTCCTCTTTAGTAAGCCCGGCTTCGGCGAGTGGTGCTTTGACGCTGTGCTTGTTCGCGGCGCCATGGCCTGGACGATAGTCTCTGGTGTCGTCAGCGTTCAATCCATATACGACTGTTGTGTGCCCGGTCTTTACGCGTTCGCGTTCGAGTACCTCGAAGAGTTCATCCTTGCAGTGGAAACATCGCTGGGCGTCATTTCGCGTGTACGCTTCCTGCTCCATCTCGTGAGTCTTCACAATGAGCAGCGGAATCTTCTGCTCCTCTGCGAATGCGACAGCGTCGCGCATCTGGCTCCGCGCAAGGCTGGGCGAATCCGCCAGTACCGCGAGCACGTTGTCGCGGCCCAGTGCTTCGCAGGCGGCAAATGCCAGGTAGGCTGAATCGACTCCGCCGGAATACGCAACCATCACACTGCCATAAGTCCGCAGAACATCCCGCAGGGCAGCGTGCCTGGTCACGGGCGCATTCTCGACTGCGATTTTCATTGGACTATCCATCACCCCAGCCACTGGGGATTGTTAATCGTTCCGTCGTAGATGTGCGACACCTTGTAGCGCTCGAACTCTCCTGCCATCGCTGAGGGCGCTACTTTCTGCAGCAGTGCGATCTTCTGCTGTTCGTCCATCGGCTTGAAGTTTCTTGCCACGCTCAATGCCTGTTCCAGGTTCGCTAATGATTCGCAGCCAGTAATGGTAATAGTCACAGGCACACTCATCGCATAATGCAGTGCTTCAACTGCCGACACGGCATTTGTTTTTAAGATCGCCCCATTGCTCAATGGCTTCATGCCGAGTACAGCCATGCCATGCTCGTGAGCGACGGGAATTACCTTCTGGCCAAAGCTGTCATAGTGCTCATCGAGCGCATTGACCGGGAACTGGGCCGTGTCGAAAACAAAGCCGTGCTTGTCAGCGGTTTCAATCATGTGCAGATGCATCTCGGGACTCTTGTGCCCGGTGAAACCGATGAAGCGTATCTTGCCATCCTTCCGTGCCTGCTTTAACACATCAACCACATTGCCGGGTTGGAATGCCTGCTCCGGATCGGTCATGCGGATGACTTCATGAATCTGCACCAGGTCGATGTGGTCGGTTTTCAGCCGAGTCAGGGACTGCTCCAGCTGTTGCCGTGCCGCTGCTCCTGTGCGGCCATCGATCTTGGTCATCAGGAAGGCTTTCTGGCGGTAGCCATCGGCAAGTGCCTTGCCCATTCGCTCTTCGCTGACGCCGTCGTTATAGTCCCAGCAGTTGTCGAGAAAGTTGATACCGCTATCGAGCGCCGTGCGGACGATATGGATAGCATCCGGTTCCGTCACGCTCGATAGACCGAGATGATAGCCGCCGATGCCGATAATCGACACTTCTGCATCAGCGCGGCCAAGCTTGCGCCTGCCGATGCCATTGACCGTAGCTACGATCGGGGCGGGTGTACGCGCGGCCGCTCCCTGCAGCGATCCTGCTTTTGCTGTCTGCTGCCCGATCGCCTTCTCGACCGTGGCCAGTGCTGCAGTCGCTGCTGCCTGTTTGATAAAGCTGCGCCGTTCCATTTGCCGCTCCTTTTGCATCTACTTATCTTGGCGTCGACAGGCCTGTAGAGAGAGATGCTAATTCCGTAAAGATGTTGTTTCCTGCTAATTTACGCCGAAAATGCGCATCGAAGGGCCCACGCATCGGCTGATGTTTATCCCGTTACAGTCCTGTAACGTATAAAAGTGCAAGGGCCGCGATTGTCCTGAAAGCTCAAAACCTGCTCTATGCAAATATCAGACGCAAAATCTCACCTAACGCCGCTTGAACGACACCAGGTACGTACGCTTGTCCTTAAGGATGCGGTAGCACTGCTTTCGATCCTGTTCATCACTATTCTGCTGGCTGTCGCCACCCATTTTCTTTTTAAATCCTACTCGGATCATCGGGAAGAACTGGCCGAGCGTTGGTTTAAACGCGGCACGACAGCGCTAGAGGCACAACAGCCGGACCTGGCCATCAATGACTTCCACTCCGCCCTGCTCTACGCGCCGCCAGCCAGTGAACGGCAGATGGAAATTGCCCTGGCATCGGCCCTGGCTTCGGCTGGTCGCATCCAGGAGGCGACCGCATACTTCAACACTCTGCGCGAAGCCGAGCCGGGGAATGGAGAGATCAATCTGCAACTGGCCCGCCTGGCAGCACGCGCTGGCAATGAAGCCTTGGCGAAAGAGGATTATCACGCAGCGATTTATGGCAATTGGGAAGGGGACGGCTATATCAAGCGCCGTGAGACCCGGCTGGAACTGGTGCGCTACCTCATCTCCCGTGGTTCGTTTGACCAGGCCCGCTCTGAACTGCTGGTCGCCTCAGGCAATGCCCCCTCGAGCGACCTGGAGGTGCAGTTGAAGATCGCCGGGCTGCTGGTCGAAGCCCACTTCGCAGTCGATGCGCTCGAACTTTACCGGCAGCTGCTGGCACAGCATCCAGAGGACTTTACCGCCCTCCAGGGTGCCGCTGAAACCAGTTTCGGGATTGGTGACTATGCAAACTCCTACCGCTATCTGCAGAAGTCACTGGCTGTGCCTGCCTATGTCCATCGCAGCGCGGCCCTGCGCTTGATGGATCAGGACCAGTTGCACCGGGTGGGCCGCATTATCGTGCTCGACCCTTCCACGGCTACATCAACCAGCATGCTCGCAACACGGTTGATCAATGATCGCGAGATTGCCCGCCGGCGTCTGGATAACTGCTCAGTTTCGATGAACGGGGTGCAGGCTGCCGGTCAGCCAGGCAATACAGACGCAGGACCTGCAGCCGCGCTCCAGGCCGTGCGGGCGCGGTGGGATGCAGAGCCGGACCACCTGACAGAAGCCGATCTGGCGAATGACCAGGCGGCCCAGGAGAGAGAACGTAAATTGATTAATGACACTGAACTCACGACAGCGAAGGCCTGCGGCACTCCGACAGGCGATGACGCTGCACTGCTCCGCCTGGCGGAGGTACCCAGTTTCGCTGACACGCAGGCGGCGCAGATTCATGAGTGACCGCGCGCCGAAGAATGGCCTCACGACCGAATTAGAAGAAACCGCCGTGGTTGAAGGCAATGCCGCTGACACGGAAAGTGTCACCCCGGCAGAAGAGCCACTGCCCAACCCTGCCGGCGGCGAGCCCATTTCAACGCCGCAGGTACCCGAGTCGGAATTGCGGGAGCCGGTTCAGCCTCTGCCGGACCAGATGGACATCCAGAAGCTCGCGCCAACCCGCGACGAGCGATTGTTCCTCGTCCTGTCGATCTTTATTGGCGTTATTTCAGGACTGCTGGTTGTCTCATTCCGCATCGCGATCTCGTGGGTACAGATTCTTTCTCTTGGCTCATCGCCGCATCCCGGCCAGTGGCGATTGATCTTCGTGCCGACCGGGATGGGCCTGCTGGTCGCCTTCCTGGTGCAGCAGTTCTTCCCGGCAGCGCGCGGTTCCGGTGTCAACCAGACGAAAGCAGCACTCTACATCTACAACGGCTTCATCTCGTTCAAGACAGTCATCGGCAAATTCATCACGGCGGCACTGGCGATCGGCGGCGGCTTCTCGCTCGGCCCTGAAGATCCATCGCTGCAGATTGGCGCAGGCGTCGCCTCCATCGTCAGCCGCAAGCTGAGGCTCTCGCGCCAGCGCCTGCGCGTATTCGCGCCAATCGGGGCGGCTGCCGGACTGGCTGCTGCCTTCAACGCACCAGTTTCAGCAATCCTGTTTGTCATAGAAGAAGTCATCGGCCAATGGAGCGCGGCGGTCCTGGGCTCGGTTGTCCTTTCGGCTATTTCGGCAGTCGTCGTGGCACGCACCTTCTGGGGCTCAGAGCCGATGTTCCGCATCCCCTCTGTCACAATCAGCGACAGCCGCGAACTGCTTGCCTATGCCCTGCTCGGGATCGTCGGAGGCCTGTCTTCTTCCGTTTTCTCGCGCGCATTGAAGTACCTGCGGCCGAAACTGCGCAACCTTCCATCGTGGACCTTCTACCTGCAACCAGCCATCGCCGGCCTCATCGTGGGACTCATCGGCTTCTTCGGTTTTCCGCAGGTCATGGGCCCCGGCTACGAGGTAATGGATCAGGCCATCCACGGCCAGTTCACCTGGCACTTCCTGCTGGCGCTGGCAGCCTTCAAGATCCTGGCAACGACGGTTTCGTTTTCCAGCGGCACACCTGGCGGCATGTTCGCACCTACCTTGTTTACCGGCGCGATGCTCGGTGCAGCAACCGGGACATTTGAAAAATTCTATTTTCCCCATCTGCCTATCTCCATCGGCTCCTATGCACTGGTCGGCATGGGCGTTCTGTTCGCCGGCTTCCTGCGAGCACCCCTGACATCCGTCTTCATGGTGCTCGAGGTGAGCGGGAACTACTCGATTATTCTTCCCGTCATTCTCGCGAATACCATCGCCTACCTGCTTTCACGCTCACTGCAGCCGACACCGATCTTTGAGGTCTTCACGCACCAGGACGGTCTCAACCTGCCCTCGATGGAGGAGCAGCGCGAAGAAGTCGGCCTGCATCTCGAAGATGCCCTGCGGCCGAATCATCTGCCGATCTATGCGGGCTCGGACACGCTGGCTGCAGTCGATCTGCAGTCGCAGGACGCCAAAGCTCCCGCCTTCTTTCTCCGCATGCAGGATGGCAGCTGGTACGTGATGACACGGGAAGAACTGCGTGGAGCCCTGGCGTCGAACGATGCCGCGACGCCGGTGGTAAAAGCCATCACGACAGACCGCGCTCCAAACCTTTTCCCTGATATGCCGATCGACAGCGCGATCCCACACCTTGCACGCTGGTCGATCCTGCCGATCCAGAATCGGGCTGCGCGCGGCACACTCGAAGGCACGGTCACACTCGCGGAAATCCTTGCCCGCTACCAGCATCTTTAGGGCAAGCCGGGCGCGTACACGTAGCGCTGAGTTGATAACGCAATATCGATAAAAGATGGTTCGACGTTGCCGCCCTGCGTATAGTGGAGCTCACATGCGTCCTCAGACACCATCCGTGACTGCCGTTCACTGCTCTGGCGGCGGTCAAAGCGCAGGAGAGTTGTAATGTCGCCTGGTGAATCCAGCCACGAAGCGGAAACGCTGTTGTCTTCCTCGATCGTAGACCCCATGTCATTGCCGGCCACCCTGGTAATCGGCCCTTATCATCTGCTCCAGTTGATCGGGCAGGGCGGCATGGGCGAGGTCTGGCTGGCCGAGCAGAAGGAGCCGGTGCGACGTCGTGTCGCCCTCAAACTGATCAAGGTCGGCATGGACACTCGCGAGGTCGTCGCCCGCTTCGAATCAGAGCGACAGGCACTGGCCATGATGGACCATCCCGCTATCGCCAAGGTCTACGACGCAGGATCGACAATCGAAGGCAGACCCTACTTCGTAATGGAGTATGTTGCCGGATCGAAACCAGTTGAACCTTCGGCAGCGGATGGAGTTATTCGTACTGGTCTGCGAAGGTGTACAGCATGCCCACCAGAAAGCAGTCATCCATCGCGACCTGAAACCCTCGAACATCCTGGTGACCGAGGTCGATGGTGTGCCGGTACCGCGAATCATTGACTTCGGTGTAGCGAAGGCGACATCGCAGCGGCTGGGTGCCGATACCATCTATACGCAGCTCGGTGCAGTGATCGGCACCCTTGGCTACATGAGTCCGGAGCAGGCGGATTCGGCAGGCCAGGACATCGATACACGCAGCGACGTCTACTCGCTTGGCGTTGTTCTCTACGAGTTACTCGTCGGCGCGCAGCCACTGAATCTTAACAAGCTTGCCTATGACGAAGGTCTGCGCAGTCTGCGTGAAGATGACGCACCAAAGCTAAGCACCAAGCTTCGGGCTTCCGGGCCGCAGTCGGATGCGACAGCAAAAAATCGCTCTACCGATCTCCCCACGCTCGCGCGACAACTGCATGGCGATCCGGATGCGATCGTCCTCAAGGCACTTGAGAAGGACCGCAAACGTCGCTATGCATCTCCCCATGAATTTGCCGACGATCTGCGCCGCTACCTGCGCGACGAGCCGGTGTCCGCGCATAGTCCGAGCACTGCCTATCGTGCGCGCAAGTACATCCGCCGGCATCGCGTGGGCGTTGCGCTTGCCGCGACAGCTGTCCTGTTGCTGCTGGCTTTTGCCGTGACAGAAGCCTTTCAGCTGCGCCGCATCCGGCGCGAACGAGACCGGGCCGACCGCATCTCTAACTTCATGACCGACATGTTCAAGGTGTCGGATCCCAGCCAGGCGCGCGGCAACGACATTCGCGTGCGCGAGGTGCTGGACAAAGCGTCGACGCAGATCAGGACAGGTCTGGCGCAGGATCCGATCGTGCAGTCGCAGCTGATGCAGGTGATGGGGACCGTCTACAAAGAGCTTGGCCTGTTTCCCCAGTCCGAATCGCTCACCCGCCAGGCACTCGCCATCCGGACGCAGGTGCTGGGCAAAAACAATCGCGACACTTTGCGCTCCATGGATGCACTCGCGACTGAGCTCAACGAAGAGAGCCATTATGCAGAATCGGAAAGACTGGCACGCGAAGAGATCGAAGCCAATCGTCGCCTGGACGGGCCGGAAGCACGCAGTACTGTCGCTTCCATGATGACGCGGGGCGTCGCCCTCGCCGACCTCGGCCGCTACCCGGATGCCGAGCAGCAGAACCGGCAGGCCCTTGAAATTGCAAAGCGGAAATTTGGTCCGGCGGATGAATTGACCAAGTCGCTCTCAGGTAATCTCGCGATCGAACTCGCCTACCAGGGCAAATTTGCCGACGCGGAAAAAGCATTTCTGGAGACCTTCGAGATGAATCGCGACAGCCTTGGCGCCGATCACGTGGC
This sequence comes from Acidobacteriaceae bacterium, assembly GCA_963692885.1. Classification (GTDB taxonomy): domain Bacteria; phylum Acidobacteriota; class Terriglobia; order Terriglobales; family Acidobacteriaceae. Next base: position 989,816 of record OY843586.1, on the reverse strand, counting down.
CACACTCCGGAGCGAGGGCAATCTCGGCGCAACTTTGTTGCAGGAAAAGAAGTATGCCGAAGCAGAGAAGACTTTCCGGGATGTCGTCGAAGGCGAGCGCAGGGTGCTTGGGCCAGAGCATCCGACGACGCTGCTGAGCGATGGCAATCTTGCGCTCACTTTAACGCAGGAGCAGCACTACCCCGAAGCAGAGAGCATGTTCCGCCAGACGCTCCAGGCCAAGCGCAACAAACTCGGACCTGAACACCGCTCGACGCTCGTGACTGCCGACAACCTGTCCGAGGTACTGCGCTTCGAGGGCAAACTGCCGGAAGCAGAAGACCTGGCCCGGCAAACCCTCGAAGCAGAACGACGGACGCTCGGCAACGATCATTCAGACACCCAGGCGGCGATGGGCGCCCTGGGTGAAGTTCTGACTGCTGAAAAACATTATCCGGAAGCAGAGAAGATCCTGCTTGAAGCCTATGCCACACGACTGCGTGTGCTTGGGCACGACGATCCGGACACCGCGGAATCCGGTCTCGCCTTGGGCGAATGCTACGCCCTTGAAGGGGAAAAAGGACGAGGCATTCACCCAATTGAAAGATGCTGTCGAGCATGACCGGCCCTACACCGACGACATCGACCTGACGACGACTGCCGACCTGAAATCCCTGAATGGCGATCCGCGCTTCGATGCCCTGCTCGCCGAAGCTAAACAGCATGCGGCTGCTGCTGCGAAATGACCTCGGCTGAAAGAAGGCTCTTCAAACATCACTGCACCTTTACCGTCGCTGTATCTGCGGCAAGTCGCCCAAATCCGTCCACCTTGCGGATCGTGCCCGCTCCGGGCCGACACGGTTTGCCGACTTCCTCGCCGACTTCCCTGCCAGCCCATGTTCCTTATGCCGGGATGGTTCCGCGACCCTCTCCCAGAGTGGCTTCATGATGAACCGTTACAAGAAGTCGGAAAGCAACCGAAGGCGCGCGCGCTTCTTTCCTGTCGAGGCGCGCCATCCCTTAGACTGGATAGACACGGTCTTATGCTGAGCCTGCCCCGTCGCCTGATCTTCGGCCTCACTCTCCTCCTCGCCCTTACTGCAGGAGCAGGCATTTTTGCGGGCGCAGCGCTCAGCCACTCCGCGGCACTCGACCACAGCCACCTGACTCGCCAAGCGGCCATGGCGACCCGGGATGTACTGGCACATCATGTCCGCGTGGCTGCCTCAATCATCGTGTTCGCCGCGTTCTTCGTTGCCCTGGCGACAGCCTATCTCGTGCTGCAGCCACTGCGCGCGGCTGCGGCCGCGGCGCGGTCCATCGGCCAGGGAAATCTTGAGCAGCGCATCGAGTGGAGCCATCGCGACGAACTCGGTACCATTGCGACCGAGGTCAATCGCATGGCAGTGCGCCTGCGCGACCTGCGCGAAACCGAGCAGGGCCGCCGGCAGATGGAACTCCAGCTCTCCGATGCCATTGTTCAATCCATCTTCGAACCGATTATCGTCACCGATGCGCGCGGACACGTGCTGAAGCTGAACCATGCCGCCGACAGCATCCTGGGTGAAGCAGCCGGCGACCGTATGGCTCTGACCAATACGCCGGGCGGCGAGCGCATTCTCGAAGCAGTCCGCAATGCCGTCTCCATGCAGCGGCCGGTCTTTTCTGCGGCTACAAGCGCGTCTGCAGGTACAAGTGCGGGCATGACCGAGAGCGAGAATGCTGTTCTCCCCATGCGCATCGGCAATGCGGACAAGTCCTACCGCCTGCGCACGACACCGATGCGCGATGCTGACGGCAAACTCCTTGGCGCGGTGAGTGTGCTTGAAGACATGACGGAACTACAGGACCTCGATCGCTTCAAGAGCCGCTTCATTTCAGTCGCAGCGGAGAAGCTGCGCAATCCGCTTGAATCAGCACGGCTCGGCCTGTATGCGCTGCTGCGCGGGTTTGCCGGCGACCTGCGGCCACTGCAGACTGACCTGCTGGAAGGTGTTCAGCAGTCGGTCGAGAACCTGAATGACCTGATGGCCGACCTGATCGACGTAGCCGAGATCGACAGTGGCCGCCGCGACCTCCGCCTTGAGAAACTGCGACCTGTCGATGTCCTGCAGGACGCCAGCGTTCGTCATCGCGACGAAGCCCGCAAACAGCAGGTGGAGATACAGATCAAAGCCTTCGCTGATCTCTCACCGGTGCTGGCTGATCGACGCGCCATGCGCAGTGTAATGGATAACCTGATTGTGAACGCGCTGCGCTATACACCGGCTGGTGGCACCATCATGCTTGAAGCTGAAGAAAGTGCTGAGCGCGTGCAATTTTTCGTACGCGACACCGGTCGCGGGATCGAAGCCAGCCGCCTGCCACGCATCTTCGGACGATTTGTCGAAGGCTCAGGCCAGGCGAGCAGCGAAGGAGGCATCGGCGGTACTGGCCTCGGCCTGGCCCTGGTGCGACGCCTGATCGAGCTCCAGAGCGGCCAGGTGCTGATTGAAAGTAAAGTTGGCCAGGGCACGACCGTATCATTCATCCTGCCCTTCGGCGTACCGACCATGAGCCGCCATATCGTCGAGGTCGGATGATGTCGCGCATCTCACGATCGCGCCAGATGCGACGCCAGGCGGAGGCAGGCTGATGAGCGACCTTCGTCCGACCGAGCTGAGGCTGCCGGGTTCAGAACCGCGCAACCTGCAGGAAGTGGCCCCTGTCCTCACGCGCGAACCGGCGAAACTGCGCGTCTACATTGGCGCAGCCCCCGGCGTCGGCAAGACCTACCAGATGCTCGAGGACGCCCACCTGCTCATCAAGCAGGGTATCGATGTCGTCATCGGGCTCATCGAAGCGCATGGCCGCGCAGACACCCAGGCGATGATCCATGACATCGAGATCATTCCCCAGAAGGAGATCGCCTACCGCTCGGTCAAACTGCACGAGATGGATCTCGATGCGATCCTTGCGCGGAAACCTCACACCTGCATCGTCGACGAACTCGCCCACACCAACGTTCCCGGTTCACGTAACCGTAAACGTTACGAAGATGTACTGGAACTGTTGGATGCCGGCATCAACGTGATGACGGCGCTGAATATTCAGCATATTGAGACACTGAACGACGCGGTTGCGCGATCGGCGAATACACAGATCCGCGAGACTGTTCCGGACAGCATTCTCAAACGCGCCGATGAAGTGGTGAATGTCGACATAACAGTGGAAGAACTGCGACTGCGTCTGCGCCAGGGAAAGATCTACGCGCCGGAGAAGGTCGAACAGGCGCTGTCGAATTTCTTCCGCAAAGGCAACCTGAACATGCTGCGCGAACTGGCCCTGCGCACGACGGCGGAAGAAGTCGGTACGCGTGCAGCGGAATACCGCCGCAACCAGGGACTGGAGCAGGCTCCCATGCCGGAGAAGGTGATGGTGTGCCTGACGCCGCGCCCGGGCGCCGACCGCCTGTTGCGACTCGGCGCGCGGCTGGCGGGAAGACTCTCGAGCGACTGGTATGTTGTCCGCGTCGAGCCGCCTGATTTTGACGCGCGGCACAGCGATCAGGAAGCCGCCCATCGCATGGAAGAGTATCAACGGAATGGGCGCGAGCTCGGGGCGAAGGTGGTCGTCCTCAAGAGCAAGAATGTCTCGAATGCACTAATCGAATTCGCCAAGCAGGAGAACCTTTCGCATGTCGTCTTCGGCCAGTCTGCGCGCTCCCGCTGGGACATCCTGCTACGCGGGTCGGTCATCAATCGTTTCCTCTCCGAAGTGCGCGATGTGACCGTCCACGTAGTGCCGATGAGCAAGCTCCGGCGCGAAAAATAATCAGCTCGCGATAGCAGAAGCCTGGTACGAATTGCCGGTCTGTAGCGTGTGCATCAGGCCAAGATACTCCTGGTAGAGGACGCTCCAGCGAAAGCGCTGCTGGAAAATAGCGTAGGCCTGCGCGCCCAGCCTTGCTCTCTCCAACTCGTTTTCCGCCAGCGACCTTAGCGCGGCAGCCAGTTCAGGAGCAGAATTCTTTGGCACCAGCAAGCCGCCGCCCTGCGTGAAGATCTCCGGAATGCCTCCCACAGCCGACGCCACCACTGGCAGACCAGAGGCCATCGCTTCCACATTCACCATGCCGAATGGTTCTTCCCAGGTCGAAGGACAACAGAAAATTGATGCATTCCTAAACTGCTCTGCAAGCCGTTCTCCGACCATGTACGGCAGAAACTCCGTATTGTGTGGACAGTCCCGATGCAGGGCTTCAGCATAGGGAGACAAGGTGTCCGTGCCGAAGTTCACGCTGCCGATGATTTTCGCCTTTAGCCGCACACCCTCCCTGGCGAGAATACGCATCGCTTCAAGCAGTACATGCACACCCTTTTCCGGAATCAGCCGCCCGACGAAAAGCACCACCGGCGTCATGGAAAGAACAGTGCTGACAGCAGGGTAGAAACTGTCTTCGTCTGCGCCGTTGTACATCACCGCAGTGTGCCCGAGCCGTGGCAGCAGGGAGCGACCAAGGCCTTCGAGGAACCGGCTGTTGAACACTGTCAGATCCGGCTGCAGGTCCACCCCCTCCTGCGGGGTGAGATTTCTCAGGTGATCATTGTGCATGTGCAGGACCATCTTGAACGGTGTCCGCCGGGAGAAGTGCCTGCGGACTGCCAGTACATACTCGGGGCGATTGTGGATATACAGAACATCCTCCGTCGCCAGGCGATTGACGAAGCCGCGCAGCAGCCATTGCATAACAGGAATACGCAGCGAGAGTCGCAGACGGTAATCCCGTTTCTTCAGCACCTTGCCGTAAAGGCGCATGCCGCCGCTGACGTGAATGCGTTCAGGAGAGAAAGCCCAGCTGCCGTCATTCGAGGGACAGAGGATATGGGCATCGTCGTACCGCAGAATATTGCCGGCCCAGCGCGATAATGAGCCTCCATTTCGTTCCGAAAACGGCTCGACCTCAGGTAGTACGTGATAAATCATTGCCTGGCTCTCTGCCCGATAAGGCGCACGGGAATGAGGAAACGGCGAACCATGTCTCTCGAACCAGCGGCCATCAGGACTTTTGAAAAGTAGAACGATCCTCAGCCAACAGGCAACGAAACGCCAGCAACAAACCGAGCAAACCGGAAAATAAAATGGCGTCTGTTCCGAAATGGTCTGGATTGCCTGTGCACGATCGATCAGAGGCGATTCGGAACCGTCGCAGCACCCTTATGGAACGCTCATGGCCTGACCGTCTACGATTCCTGAGCGGCGCACAAACGATTTTCGCCAGACGCGAACCGGGGTCAGGCTCGATTCCCTGTGTCAGACGGAAGCGCTGGAGTGTGCCAGAATGGTTTTGAGCCTCCCATGTCCATAGAAAATTTCATTTCCGAAGTTGCCAGCCCCGCCGAATCCATTTCCACCACCAGCGCCGAGAGCGCCGAGATCGCAGCGAACCACGCTCCAATCGAAGGGACAGTCCCTGCTGCTCCCTCGCCCGGAACAGCGCCGGTGCTGGAGGACGAAGGATCAGAGGACTTCAGCCAGATCCTCAAAGAATTTGAGCAGAGCCACCCCAAGCGGGGCGGCGATGGCCGGGGTGGCGAGGGGAGTGCAAAAGGGACGGGTCAGGGTTCGCAGATCAGCGCCACGGTCGTCGCAGTAACGGCCGATTCGGTCCTGCTCGATATTGGTTTCAAGACTGAGGGCATCCTGCCCCTCGCCGCCCTCGGCACGAATGCCGCTGCCATCAAGGCCGGCGACAAGATGCTCGTGTCCGTCAAGGGGCGCAATGCAGAAGGCTACTACGATGTCGTTCTGCAAAAGATAGAGACGCCGAAAGACTGGACTGCCCTCGAGGCGGCTTTCGCTGATCAATCGATCATCATGGGCACAGTGACGGCCATTATCAAGGGTGGCGCCTCGGTCGATGTAGGCGTTCGCGCATTCATGCCTGCTTCGCGCAGTGGCACACGCGATGCCGCGGAACTGGAAAAGCTGGTCGGCCAGGAGATCCGCTGCCGTATCCTGAAGCTGGACGTGGCTGATGAAGATGTTGTCGTCGATCGCCGCGTCGTGCTCGAACTCGAGCAGCAGGCCTCACGCCAGCAGCGATACTCCGAAATCAAGGAAGGCGACACGGTTACCGCGACCGTTCGCAGTCTAACCGACTACGGCGCCTTCGTCGATATCGGCGGCATTGATGCCCTGCTCCACATCGGAGACATGGCGTGGGCGCGTATCAGCAAGCCATCCGACGCAGTCGAAGTGGGGCAGCAGGTCGAGGTCCGCATCCTCAAGATCGATACAGAAAAACGTCGCCTCGCGGTCGGCATGAAGCAGCTGCTGCCACAGCCGTGGGACAGCGCTGCTGACCGCTACAAGGTCGGCGAACGTGTGCATGGCACCATCACCCGCGTCGCAGATTTCGGCGCTTTCGTCGAACTCGAACCCGGCATCGAAGGCATGGTCCATCTATCGGAAATGTCCTGGGCGAAGAAAGTCCGCAAAGCCTCTGACATGCTGACGCCCGGCGAACGTGTCGAAGCCGTCATCCTCGGTATCCAGGTACCCGAACGCCGTATGTCGCTTGGCATCAAGCAGACTGCGGGCGATCCGTGGGTCGATGTCATCGGCAAGTACCAGGTGGGCTCAGTCGTTGAAGGGCCGGTCACCAGCTTTACCAAGTTTGGCGCGTTCGTGCAGATCGCAGATGGCGTGGAAGGCATGATCCATGTCAGTGAGATCAGCGCTGAAAAACGCATCGAGCATCCGCAGGATGTACTGCGCGTCGGCCAGGTGGTGCAGACACAGGTCATCGAGATCGACCGCGATAAACGCCAGTTCCGTCTGAGTATGAAGCGGCTCATTCCGACCAGTCTTGACGAATACATGGCGGAGCGGAAAGTCGGCGACATGGTGACTGCCCGCGTCACCGACATCAAGAATGATGTGGCTCGTGTTGAACTTGGCGAGGGCATTTACGGTACCTGCAAACTCCCGCAGGGAGATAGCAGCAGCGCCTCCAGCGAAGCCTCGAACAAGCCCGATCTTTCCGCGCTGAGTTCCATGCTCAAAGCGCGCTGGAAAGGCAATGCACCAGCGGCAAACAGCACCCAGGCAGTGGCTGCGGGACAGGTGCGCAGCTTCAGACTGCTCAGTATCAATGCGGAGACGAAGCAGATCGAACTCAGCCTGCAGTAGCAGCGCAAGTTGCAGATGCAGCTCCCTCCTCTGCGCCGCGCTTCGGTCACGATGGCAGAGGTGTCTCTTCAAGCCGATAGGCTTCACGCGTCACGGCTCGCCGTCACCCATCAGTACAGCCTATTGTCACGGCCTTATCACGTCATGACTCCATCCCCACTTTGTGATTGACCAAAGTGAAGGGACCGGCATCTCGCGTCGGATCCGGCACCTTCCAGCCCGAATCCATCGGTGCAAGACAAAGCGGGCACAGTCCTGTTAACGTGACCATTCGTAGACTGCAGCGAAGTTGGCGCGCGCGACTGCCTGCTCCAACTGGACTGATCACCGGAGGATTTCCGAGGAATGGCTTACGCAAAATACATCTGCCGCTTCGCCCCCATAGCGTTGCTCTGCCCGACGCTTCTCGCCGAAGTTCGTCTGCCGAAGATCATCAGCGATCATGCCGTGCTGCAGCGCGAAGCGCCGATCCACATCTGGGGCTGGGCAGACCCGGGTGAAACCGTCACCGTGATGCTGCACCAGCAGCACGTCGACGCCACGGCCGACAACCTCGGTAAATTCAGCGTCTACCTGCAGCCGGAAAATGCCGGCGGCCCCTTCGACCTGACGGTGAAAGGGAGCAACACGGTCACTGTCAGCGACCTGCTGATTGGCGACGTGTGGTTCGCATCCGGCCAATCCAATATGGAACTGCCTCTGAATGGATTTCCCAATTCCGCAGTGCTGAAGAACGGTCCCCAGGAGATCGCTGCGGCGAACCATCCCAATCTCCGCCTGCTCCATATCCCGAACCACGCCTCGATGTATCCCGTTGACGACCAGCCTGCGACCTGGACCACATGCACGCCTGAGACGGCGGCAACATTCTCGGCCGTCGGCTACTTCTTCGCGCGCGAAATCTCGGAGAAGGAGCATGTGCCGGTCGGCATCATTGACTCCACCTGGGGTGGCACACCAGTCGAAAGCTGGGCCAGCCTTGAAAGTCTGTCGTCCGATGCATCGCTGATGCCGGTGTTTCATACCTGGTCCAAAATGGCGGACACGCAGAAAGATACTGCTGCTTCCATAGCCGCAGAGAAGCGTGAAGACGAAGCAGCCAGGCAGGGCGGCAAACCCGCGCCGCAGCACTCCTGGCATCCCAACCTGGATTCGTGGGCGCCTGCTGGACTCTTCAATGGCATGATCGCACCCGCGACCCCATACGGCATCAAGGGCGTGATCTGGTACCAGGGCGAAAGCAATAGCCCGCGCGCCAGTGCCTATCTCTACAGCAGGGTCTTCTCGACCATGATTACCGATTGGCGCCAGCAATGGCAGCAGGGCAACTTTCCTTTTCTCTTCGTACAGATTTCCAGTTACAAATCTTCTCCGCGGGAAGACTGGGGTATGCTGCGCGACCAGCAGCGCCGGACACTCGCACTCGGCAACACGGCTATGGCAGTAACGCTGGACGTGGGCGACCCTGACAACGTCCATCCTGCCGACAAACAGAGCGTCGCAGCCCGGCTCGCCCTGGCCGGCCGCGCTCTCGCCTATGGCGAGAAGCTCGAATACTCCGGCCCCCTGTTCAGGCAGGCTGTTCCGGAGAAGGATGGCTTGCGCGTGATGTTTGATCACACCGCCGGCAAACTGGTGTCCAAAGACAACTCACTGCCGGGCTTTGAAGTCGCCGGCGAAGACCACCATTTCGTTCCCGCTTTTGCAAAGATCGAGAATGACACCGTAGTCGTTACATCTGCGAACATGCCGCATCCACGCTTTGTGCGTTACGCGTGGGAGAACGCTCCGCAGGCCACGTTGTTCAATAAAGACGGACTGCCTGCCAGTACCTTCACCTCGGAAGACGCGCCTACCAGTCCGAGCTTAATGCCTGACTAGCGGCTCTGCGATGTATGGTCGCCAGCTAAGACGAGGTCTCCCCAGGTCGCTGAGGCGACCAGCTAAGCCGCCTTCGGGTACCAGGGCATGCCGCAGGCGGGAGTAGACTGTTGCCCATGGATTCGACCGCTGAAGAGTTGATCGAAAGAGCGCGGGCAGCCTACAGCGATCGCGAGTTGAATGATGCCAGGCATCACTTTGCCGAGGCCCTGCGAGCAGCGCAGGATGAAAGCCACGGTTCTGCGCAGGCAGAGTCGCTGGTGGGCATCGGTGAAATCGATCGCGACCTTGGCGACACTGACTCGGCACGCGAGCATTACCTGCGCGCCGTCGAAGTCTTTCGGACCCTCGATGAACCTTTGCGCCTCGCCCACACAATCCGCCATGTTGGCGACATTCGCCGCGGCGAGGGCGACCACGAAGCTGCTGCGCCGCATTATGAAGAGGCGCTCAGTATTTATCGACAGCACAGCGCTACGCCCAGGCTTGACCTTGCGAACACGATCGCCGGTTACGCCCGCCTGCAGTATGTGCGCGGTGATCGCGCGGCCTGCCTGCATCTCTGGCACGAAGCGCAGGCACTCTACGCATCGCTCGGCGTACAACCCGGAGTTGACGAAGCGAATGACTACCTGCAGCTGCTGAGAGAGATGCCAGAGTAAAAGGCTGAGTCGATTCCGTTTTGCAAAACATCGGATAGCGACGACAATCAACCTACAAACGCATGCGACGTTACAAATACCTCGATACCCTCACACTCGGCTTCGTCGTCGTCCTTCTCATCTCGAACCTGGTTGGTCCGAAGATCTGCCAGATTCATCTCGGCTTCGCGACGCTGAACGTCAGCGGCGCACAGCTTCTTTTCCCCATCACCTACATTTTTGGCGATGTCTGCACAGAAATCTACGGCTATGCTGCTTCACGGCGTGCGATCTGGCTCGGCTTTTTCGCGACCCTGCTGCTTGATGGAATGGGTGAACTGGTGGTCGCCATGCCTTCCGCGCCCTCATGGCAGAACCAGCATGCCTTCGAGGTCGTCTTCGGCCTGGTGCCGCGCTTTGCCATCGCGAGCCTCATCGCCTACTGTGTCGGCGAGTTCACCAATTCGTACACCCTCGCCAAGTTGAAGATCCTGACCCGCGGCCGCTGGCTCTGGACGCGCACCATTGGTTCGACCATCACGGGCCAGGCAGTCGATACCATCATTGTCATCATCATCGCCTTCTGGGGATCGCCGCCTGCTCTCATCCGCTCCATCATCCTCTCTTCCTATCTCACCAAGGTTGTCTACGAAGTGCTGGCCACACCGCTCACCTACGCGGTCGTTGCTTTTCTGAAGAAGAAGGAGGGCGCCGATGCTTTCGATGACAAGGCAAACTTCAATCCCTTTGCACTCCGCGCGACCACGGTCGACATAGCGGAGTAGGCTATACCTGTGATCACGCGCGCAGTTATCGCGAAGCAGCCAGGCGGCCCGGAACAGCTCAGCCTGGGCACTATCCCTCTGCCAATGATCCGCAGCCATGAAGTTCTGATCCACGTTGTCGCCGCTGGTATCAACCGGGCTGATATCCACCAGCGGCAGGGCAATTACCCGCCGCCGCGGGGCACGTCCAATACCCTTGGCATGGAGGTTTCCGGCCACATCGCCGAAACCGGCGCGGACGTGACACGCTGGCATGTCGGTGATCGCGTATGCGCGCTGCTCGGGGGCGGCGGGTATGCCGAGTACTGCGCAGTGCCCGGCACCCAGTGCCTGCCCGTTCCCGAGAATCTTTCACTGGTTGATTGCGCCGGTCTGCCGGAGGCTGCCTTCACCGTCTGGGCCAACCTGTTCCATCAACCCCTGGTGCTGCCCGGAGAAACCCTGCTGATCCAGGGAGGCACCAGCGGCATCGGCAGGTTCGCCATCCAGGCCGCGCATGCACTTGGCGTGCGTGTGGCTGCGACAGCGAGCACACCTGACAAGCTGCAGCTCTGTCGTTCCCTCGGCGCGGATGCCGCCTTTTCCTACAATGACGACTGGTCGTCCGCAGTGCGCGACTGGACAGAGCCAGATGGGGTCAACGTGATCCTCGACATGATCGGCGGCGACTACTTTCCCGTGCACATCGATCTGCTCGCGCAGCGCGGCCGCCTGACGCACATAGCCTATGCGCGCGGCGTAGAAGTGCGCCTGAACCTGCTGAAAGTGATGCAGAAGCGGCTGGTAATTACCGGATCGACCCTTCGCTCGCGATCACTCGAAGAAAAAGGGGAGCTGCGGGACGCCCTTGAAGCCCGCCTGGGGCCATTCGTGACTGATGGAACCATCAAACCGGTGATCGATCGTGCCTTTCCCATCGAAAAGGTCGCTGAAGCACACCGCTACTTCGATCAGGGCCAGCACGCAGGCAAAGTGCTGCTCACCACGCAGGATAGCTAGCCACTCAGCACAAGAGGTAGGCTTAGACGCAGAAAAGCCCCACAATTCAGTGGGGCTTTCGAAAAGTGTGAGTAGATTAAGCGCTGAACGAAGATCCGCACCCGCAGGTGCTCTTGGTGTTGGGATTTTCGAACTTGAATCCGGCCGCTTCGAGCGTCTCGACGTAATCGACCACGCAACCCTTGAGGTACATCAGCGAAGTCGCATCGACAAAGACCTTGATGTCTTCAAAACCGTAGACCTTGTCCATCATGCCCTGCTGGTTCTCAAACGACATGGAGTACTGAAAACCCGAGCATCCGCCGCCGACTACGCCAATACGGAGTCCTGCAGGCAAAGGATCCTGCGTCGCCATGATTTCACGTACCTTTGCAGTAGCCGAAGGGGTCAGCACGAGCGGGGCTGCCGCAGTCTTCAGTTCTGCGATTTCCGGACCCTGGTGCTGGTGACCGGTCTGGCTTCCTGAAACGATTGCTTCTGCAGCTGTTGCCATGCGTATCCTCCTGGATAAAACTTATTCACTTAAGTTTAGTCTGCTGCGGCTGCCAACACAAGGACTCCAAGGCACGCCGCCAACAAACCACATCCTCTTTGATGCTCGCCGGCGGCCATCGACTCAAATTCAGCGACCGTTTCGGGAATGAGCTCCCCGTTCGCAGATCATTCGAGCGTAATCTGCGGCTCCACCTTGGCGTACTCCGCTTCAGTCAGGACGCCTCTGCTCACAAGTTCGTGTTCACTTGAATATGGGCGCTTCTTGACGATGTCGCCAGCCTTGGTGAACGAGATTCCCGGCAGCATCGCCAGCTGTACGAGCGTCCCAGAGTTCAGGTTCACCTTCTCGCCCGGCGTGGCTGTGTCTTCATGCAGACCCTGCTTGACACCCTTTGCTACATCGTTCACATCCGATTCTGCATTCGCCGCCGCTTTACGAGTGGCATCGACCGCCTGCTGCGCGTCCTGCTTCACCGCCACGGTGGTCTGTGCCGCCTGCTGCTGCACTTCCTGGTGCGTAGCAGGATTGCCGTTACATCCTGCAGTTCCCAGGACCATGGCCGCGGACAGCAAAATAGCTGCCATGTCTTTTCTTTCGCGCGAGTTACCAATGCTTCTCTTCGCCATCAGCCTCTCCTATGAACCACTTCGCTTGTTAGCAGCCAGGGAGCAGGTTTTGCCTGCCTTGTGATGCTTATCACACGACTGCGTGATTTGCATTTTTATCACTTCCCAAATGTCATTTTTAGGGACTATAGTCCGAGACCGAACGGCCCTTCTGCCCGACGGCATCTTCCGCCGCCTGGCACCCGGACCGGCTTGAACGCTCAATCCGAGGTGCTTTATGACCATGATGTCGCTTCTTTGGATAGTGTGGGCCGGAATCACATTCGCTTTGCTGGCCCTCCTCATCTACCGTGGAACTCTCACCCGCTATGAAGAGGATTGCCTGTTCCTGGATGATTCCTCAAAACATCAGCATGACGAACAGGACATGATCCTCATGAGGATGCGCAAAATCCAACCAGCGGTCAGGGCGTTTGCCGTCGGTGCGTGCGCGATGTCGGCCGCTATTCTCGGCATGTACGTCTACGACGCCATCCGCCAGTTCTACCTTTAGACAGCAATCCACCCACTATCGTGGAAGCCCATCCCGGCGACGCCAGGGTGGGACTTCTCGCGGACTACGGGTACCGCTGTTTTCTGAATCAGCTCTTACTGCGCATCCGCAGCCGGCGGCCCGGAGGATCTGGCCGTCTCATTCTTCAGCACGCCCTTTCCTTCGATGTTCATCTCCACTTGCTTGTCATAGCGCATCATGCCCGCGCTCGCTTCCTTCAAACCCCACTGCACGTAGGGGATATTGAAGTGTGTCGACAGTGTGACGTCTTTGCCGGCGGTCGTGACGCTCAACGTCATTTCGATCGGGTGGTCCTGGCCTTTCAGCGTCAGCGTTCCGTTCGCTTTCACCTGTTGCGTACCGTCGCCGGTTTTCAGGCCCTCCACCTTCACCGGGTGAAAGATGATGGCCGGATAGGTCGTGCTGTCGAGGATCTCCTTCTGCCATCTCGCGTCACGGCCGGAGTCCCCCGTAGAAGCACTGCCGGCGTCGATCAACACCTCGCCCTGCGCCAGGCCGGTTGCTGGATTGGTGACAATGTCGCCGCCTTTCAGCTTGAAGGTACCGCGCGCGTTATGCAGAAGCGACTTGAGCGTAAAACGAACCGTCGTCGCATCAGGATCAAGATGGATGGTGATGGTCTTCGCCGACTTTGGTTCGGAGGCCGGAGTGCCATTCGTCTGAGCGCCTGCGATGACTGGTGACATAGAAACCATGATTATGACGGCAGCCAAAGCCATCCCCCTCACAACCCGCCGCGCCCATCTATCTGGTGTACCCGTGACCCAAACGCTTCGATTCAACTGCATCATCTCTCCTGGGGTTATTCTGTTTTCTCCGCGAAGCCGCCTGACCACCACAAAGCCACTTGGAGTCTGACGCCTTCGTTTGTGTTGCAAGCCTTCTCACACCTGAATACGTGCCGGCACCGCCTTGACCCGTCGTGCAGATACAGTTTCAATGTTCTTGACCGTGGAGATCGAGCAACCTGATGAAATATTTCTGGATAGCCCTCGGGGGTGCCGCTGGTGCTATCGCGCGCTATTGGCTTGGCAACCTGGTTTACGCCCGATTTGGTACGAGGTTTCCATATGGAACATTCGCCATCAACATCAGCGGATGCTTCCTGATCGGCGTGTTGATTACCATCCTGGACGCGCGAACGAATCTGAACCCGCTCTGGCGCCTGATGCTGCCGATCGGCTTCGTGGGCGCCTATACCACCTTCTCCACGTTTGAATATGAGACCTTTGCGAAAGCCACGCAGGGCCATGTTGGCGTCGCCATGCTGAACGTTGGATTGAGTGTCGTCATCGGCTATTTCGCCGTGTACGCAGGGGTAATCTCGGGACGCCTGATCGCTTGATGGACCTCGCCCTGTCATAGGGCGCTGTCGCCAGGTCCTTCCACGTCAACCCGCCGGGAGACTGTCATACGAAGGGCAGCCCCGTACAAGATCTGCTTGTGAGGGTGAGCCGCAGCGGGCGGGCGAGTTCGTTAGTCGGCGGCCAGGCTGATCTGGTGCCGGACGTCTGCGCCTCTTACCCAGAAGATGACATCCATCGCAATGTTGGTGGCATGGTCGGCGATTCGTTCCAGGTTGCGCGCGATCACGATCGCGTTGAGGATCTGCAAACTCGCATCTGGACGCTTCAACATTACTTCCGTCAGATCCTCATGCGCCATCCGGTTCATACGATCAATTTCGTCGTCCATCGCAATCACGGCTTCAGCCGTCGCTGCATCCGCGTCAAGCAGCGCCTGGATCGCTTTGCGGATCATCTTGCCCGCATAGGTACCCATGCCGGCAATATCAAACGGCAGATTGATATTTTCGGTATCCAGAAGATCTACCGTCCGCTGGGCAATACTCATCGCCTGGTCGCCAATGCGCTCCAGGTCGCCGTTGATCTTGATCACTGCCAGCAGAAAGCGAAGGTCGACAGCCATCGGCTGCTCTTTCGCCAGTAACTCGTAAGCCTGTTCGTCCACTTCACGATGCGCCAGGTTGATCGCTGCTTCGTTTTCCCAGACGTAGTCACACAATCCACGATCGCGTTGTATGTAGGCTTCAACCGACGACTCGGCAGCCTGCTGCGCGAGCGCGGCCATAGCGAGCAGTTTGCTCTTCAGATCTTCGAGCTGCTGGTGAAAGTGGATACGGGGCAAAGTGGAAACTCCTGCTGCATTCTCTCGCATAGATGCTGATTTCCGTCGAACAAAATAGGTCTATGGATCTAAAGTTGCAGCCGGCGCATGCTGCGGGGGTGGCTCCGCGCATGCGGCCGCAACGAGAGGACGCGAAACATCAGAAGCGCCAAAGAACATTCACGGCTACACACTAGCCAAGTCTTCGCTCTGCTTCCTTGGTCGCTTCGTAAATCTCTTCAAAGGATTCAACGGCGTACAGCACTTTCTGCATCTCTGAGATAGAAAAATCCTGCGCCATCACTGCGTCAAGATTGAACGGCCGGATCTCAGGACCGCCTTCAATCACATACCGTGCTTCACCATGCGATGAAATTAGTCCGCTTCCATACAGTTTGATCTCGCCCTGCTGCCGGATCACGCCAAACTCGACCGTAAACCAGAACAGGCGGCCCATCTTCAGCAGGTCTTCCTCCGCCGTCAGTTGCGTACAGACCTGGCCGTAGTGCTGCAGAAAATCTGCGAAGACCGGGTGTGCGTGCATCGGCACATGGCCGAAGACATCGTGGAAGATATCCGGCTCGGGAATGTACTCAAGCGAATCCATGCCGCGGATACTGATGGTCGTCGGGAACTGCCGCATCGCCAGCATCTCGAAAAAAGCAGGCGCCGGCAGATAACCGCTCACCGGCCGCGCGTTCCAGCCGGTGCGCGGACCCAGACGGCGGTTCACCTCTGCCAGTTTAGGGATCGCATCCTCCTGCAGTCCGATCCGCTTGAAACCATCCAGATATTCGGCGCAGGCATGTAGTTCCAGCTCCGGCATGCGCCGGCTGACCAGCTCCGTCCAGACCGCATGTTGCGCCGGCGTGTAGGCGGACCAGTCCTGGGTCACCAGGTAGGGACGCGCTGCTGCCAGCCGTTCGTCACCGGTCTGTTCGATGGATGCCACGCCTGTCACACTGCCAATATCCGTCGCCATTGCTTTCCTTCCGGAACAACTCTCTACAAAACTCTCAAGCTTGGCAGACTCTGGAAAGCAAAGTCAACTCCCAGCAGTCGTGCTGAGCGTAGCCGGAAGATACGTATCTTCTCGTACCGGCATGGATGAAATGCAGGTCCCTCCACCTCGCTTTGCTCCGGGTCGTCAGGACAAGACCGGCGAAGGTTCGCTCCGGTTGAGATGACAAGCGCAGTCACAGGCCCAGTTCCTTCCGGACGATCGGCGCCACCTTCGTTCCCAGGATCTCGATGGCCCGCATCATCTTGGCGTGGGACATCATCGAAACGCCCATCTGGAAAGTCATTCGTACGACGCCACCCAGTGCCTGGTGCTCATAAAGGATCTTCGCCGCTACTGTTTCGGCGTCTCCTACAATCAACGCGCCCGTCGGCCCGCGCAGTGCATCGAACTGCCCGCGCGTTGTTGGCGGCCAGCCGCGTTCCTTGCCGATCTGCGTAAAGGTCTGCGCATACCCGGGGTAGAAATCGTCCGCGGCCTGCTGTGTTGTATCGGCCGTAAAGCCGATCGAATGAACGCCGACGATCAACTTTTCCGGCGCATGCCCGGCGCGCTTCCCTGCTTCTCGATAGAGATCGATGAGCGGCCGGAAGCGATGTGGCTCACCACCGATGATCGCGACCATAAGCGGCAATCCGAGCGCACCCGCGCGGGCGAAGGATTGCGGAGTCCCGCCTACGCCGAGCCAGATCGGCATGGGATCCTGCAGGGGCCGCGGGAAGACAGCCTGGCCTGTCAGCGCCGGGCGATGCCTGCCCGACCAGTGCACATGCGTGTTCTCGCGAATATTCAGCAGCAGATCAAGTTTTTCGGTGAAGAGCGATTCGTAATCCTCGAACGGCAGACCGAACAGTGGGAACGATTCGATAAACGATCCGCGTCCAACCACGATCTCCGCCCGGCCGCGTGAGATCAGGTCCAGGGTTGCGAATTCCTGGAAGACCCTCACCGGATCATCTGCGCTCAGCACCTTCACCGCAGCGGCCAGACGGATTGTCTTCGTGCGCGTGGCAGCGGCCGCCAGGATGACGGCCGGCGCGGAATCGAGAAATTCCGCGCGGTGATGTTCGCCGATACCGAAGACATCGAGTCCCACCTGGTCGGCCAGTTCCATCTCTTCAAGCAGGTTCTGCATACGCTCGACTGGCGACAGCAGTATCCCGGTCACCGGGTCTGCGATACGAGCCGCAAAACTATCAATCCCAATCTGCATCGGTCGCGTTTTATCCTCATCCTGATTCTAAGGGCTCGCTTCCGAATGCTCTTCAACCCGTTCTTAAGCGATAGTGTTGAGAGCAGGAAAAGGAGTCGTCCAGGCATGTGTTTTTCAGCGACAGCGAATTTCGTCGGCAGCGGTGTCCTGGGCATACTTGGGATCGTCACGCTCACACGCGTCAAACATCGGCGCGAAATTCTCTTCGGCGCTCTGCCCACGCTGTTCGCTATTCACCAGTTCATCGAGGGGTTTGTCTGGCTCGGGCTCGACGGGATCCTGTCGCCGCGGGTCACTCATGATATGGGCGCGGCTTTTGTACTTTACGCGCAGGGACTGCTACCGCTCCTTTTACCGCTGAGTGTCTTCTGGTTTGAACCGGACCGTACCAGCCGTCGACGCATGCTGCCGTTCGTGATCCTCGGCGGCGGCACGACACTCTACATGCTGTGGGGACTTGCGGCGTACCCGCTGCAAATTTCCGTGGAGCAGAACAGTATCGTTTACATCAACACAGCCACCAACAACACGACACTCGCGATCCTCTACGTCATCGCGACCTGCGGATCACTCTTCTTTTCGAAGGTGCGCGCAATGGTCCTGTTCGGCGCTGTGAACCTGGCGATCCTGCTGGTCGTCATTGCGGTACGACGCTTCGCATTCACCTCGCTCTGGTGCGCGTATGCTGCGATCGCCAGCATCATCATCCTGCGCTACTTCTGGACGAGCCATGACGAGCGGCCGTTCGCGTATGCCCCTATCTTGTGAAGCAGCTCTCCGCAGCTCGATCGTCATGCAGGGTCCACTACTGGAATTTCTAGTCCTCAGCTTCTTCGTCGGGCGCGGGGAAGATCTGTGCCTGCGGCAGTAGTTCGCGCAGCAGGGTGGCAGAATAGAGGGCGATCACACCGTCTTCGAAGCTTACAACGATGTCTCCATCCAAGCGGTCGACATCTATCACCTTCGGCTCAGTCATGGTCTACAGTCACACCTTCGCCATGGCACTGTCAGTCCGCTAGCCAACGAGGGAGTTTCGTAACATTCATGACTGTGTACGTTTCCAGGATTGGAGGCGAGAATTATAGATAAGTATTGCAGATCTGAACATTTCCTTTCAAGAGCTCGACACTCTGGTCCGGGCGTATGCAATTGCGTCACGTGGCTTACTAAGGGTCGGATGTTATATGGTGTTGGCTCGCGGAGATTGCAGTCTGCAGCTCCCGCGAGTCACTGCAAAAGCCCGAATCTGGGCAGGAGTACACGTCATGGCTACTACGATTGATCGCCGTCAACATCCCGAAGTGGAGACGGTGAAAGACTTTCTTCCCCTGAATGGCACGGATCACGTCGAGTTTTACGTGGGCAACGCCCGCCAGGCTGCGTACTTCTATCGGGTCGCGCTCGGCATGAGCCTGGTCGCCTACGCCGGACCAGAGACGGGTCAACGCGACCGTGCCTCGTACGTACTGCAGCAGGGTAAGATCCGTTTCGTCCTGACCACCCCGCTCCAGCCATCCGGCGAGATTGCCGACCACATTCATCGCCACGGGGACGGCGTGCGCGACGTGGCACTCTGGGTAGACGACGCGCGGCAATCCTGGCGCGAGACCATCAAGCGCGGAGCGCGGAGCGTTCGCGAACCGTTTGAGTTGAAGGACGAGCATGGCACCGTGCAGATGGCAACCATCGCTGCCTACGGCGACACAGTCCACACGTTCGTCGAACGGAGCAACTACAACGGAGCCTTCCTGCCGGGCTACCGCGCAGTCGAAGCTGACACCCTCGCGCGCCCCACTGGCCTGCTGCATATCGATCACATGGTCGGCAACGTGGGCTGGAACGAGATGAACCGGTGGGTCGACTACTACAGCGACATCATGGGCTTCTCGCTCTACCAGCACTTCGACGATGCCGACATCTCTACTGAATACTCGGCGCTCATGTCCAAGGTCATGGCCAATGGCAACGGGCGTGTCAAGTTCCCCATCAACGAGCCCGCCGAGGGTCGCCGCAAGTCGCAGATCGAAGAATACCTGGAGTACTACCACGGTCCCGGCATCCAGCACCTCGCCCTCGCGACCGATGACATCATCGCGACTGTGTCGCAATTGCAGCGGCAGGGCATCGAATTCCTGAAGGTGCCGCATGCCTACTACACGGATCTGCAAACCCGTATGGGCAAGATCGATGAGCCGATCGAAGGGCTTGAAAACCTCGGGATACTGGTCGATCGTGACGATGAAGGTTACATGCTGCAGATCTTTACCCGCCCTGTAGAAGACCGCCCGACACTCTTCTACGAGATCATCCAGCGCAAAGGCAGCCGCTCCTTTGGCAAAGGCAATTTCAAAGCACTCTTCGAAGCCATCGAGCGCGAACAAGCCCAACGCGGCAACCTGTGACTGGCCGTCACGGGCGGACTCGCTGCGCGTGTAGACTCCCGCTGGTTGCACTGACCATGGGCCGCACCACCTGGTACGCCAGGTGGTGCTCCTGAGACCTGGCGTTGTCTGCCCGCTTTCCTCTCGCTTGAAGTAGCTGCCGACCGTAGTGCAGCCTCTCATCTTGTGCTCTCGACCGGAGCGCAGCGGAGTAGAGGGACCTGCATTTTCTCTTCAATTCCCTCATGACCATGGCCTGGCCTCCGCGCATCGCTCCCACCATGAGCGCGGAAGATGCGTCTCATCTCGATCAAAGTGCAGCCGCGAGGTCCGCATGGACACATACGGAAACGGCGAAGTTTCAACTCAGCATTAAGTCAAACCGAAAGTCCATGCGACCGGCGGAAGCATAAGCGGCAAAGCCGCGTCCGCCTCGATGGCAGATCGTCGAGTACCCTAGAGACAGCATGATACGTCTGCTCAACTATCTGTCCGAAGTGTTCATCGGCACCTTCGGCATCACGCGGCCGGCACCCGAGAAGGAGCGGCAGGTATCGCTGGCGCTTGGCGGTTTGATTCTCCTTTCCCTGCTTGGCGGTTTCGCGCTGGTCTTTTTCCTGCTCTACAACATCCGGGCGAGCCGCTGATTGGCCGCATCCTTCACCAGCGCGACGCGCGCTCGCGTTGCGGTTGCAGCCTGCTTCTTTGTCAATGGCAGCGTGATCGGCGGATGGGTCCCACATGTACCCGACAAGGCGCGTGAACTCGGGCTGAACCCTGCGCAGCTGGGTGCGATTCTACTGGCCGGCGGTTGCGGTGCGACGCTGGCCATGCCGCTGGCCGGCTGGTTTACGTCGAAAATCGGCAGCAAGCATGTCGTGCTGATCGGTGGCTGCATGATGCCGCTGGCACTGGCACTGGCAGTCGTCGCGCCCGCACCCTGGATCATGGCGGTTGGACTGCTGCTGCTCGGCCTCTCCGGCGCTTCGATGGACGTCGCCATGAACTCGCAAGGCGTCGTTGTCGAGAAGCAGCTCGGCCGCCGCACCATCTCCCTTTTCCACGGTGTCTGGAGCATGGGCGGCATGCTCGGCTCAGCGGCGACCGCCGCCGCGCTTTCCCGCGGCCTCAAACCGGGGCTGGTCGTCGGCGTCCTGGCGGGCCTGCTCGTAGCCATCATCCTGAGCATGCAACATGGGCTGATCGAACATGCAGCCGAGCAGACGCATGGGCGGCAGCATATGACGCGCCCGCATGGACGACTGCTCTTTCTCGGCATGCTGGCTTTTTCCGCGATGCTCTCGGAAGGAGCGGTCGCTGACTGGAGTGGTCTGTACCTCCGTGTCGTTCGCCATCTCGGAGAAGGCGTGGTCGGCTTTGGCTACTCTGCCTTCGCCGCCGCCATGGTCATAGGACGTCTCACCGGCGATCGCTTCGTTGCCCGCGTCTCTGAACTCCGAGCCCTCCGCTACGGCGGACTGCTCGCTGCTTGTGGCACCGTGATGGTGCTTCTAACACACGGCCTTGTTGCTTCGCTGCCAGGCTTTGCCCTGATGGGATTCGGCCTGTCGAACGTATCGCCCATCCTCTATCGCTCCGCCGGCCAGGTGCCCGGTGTCGCTCCGGGCGCCGCCATCGCCACCGCTGTCGGCATTGGCTATGCCGGCTTGCTGATCGGACCGCCACTGCTTGGCGTACTTGGACGCGCCACCGGCGTCGGCAGCATCTTCATGGTCGTCACCTGCCTGTGCCTCGCGCTTTCGCTCG
This sequence comes from Acidobacteriaceae bacterium, assembly GCA_963692885.1. GTDB lineage: Bacteria > Acidobacteriota > Terriglobia > Terriglobales > Acidobacteriaceae. The sequence goes on along the minus strand of OY843586.1, from coordinate 968,213 downwards.
CCTCGCCCGTGCTACGCCATGTGCACGCTCCCCAATAACGCTGGTTCGATCACGAGATAGTTATCCAGCTCCCCCCTTTGTCACCCCGACCGAAGCAAAGCGTGGCTGAGAACCTGCATCTTCTTCCCCACGCACAGAAGCAGCCCCTGTCCTTCAACGCGAGGGACTGCTGATATCTCGCGACGAGCAGCCTGCCGTTCACTACAAAGCATCCGACAATCAACATGCCGCAAGCCAGGAGCACGGGACGGGTCCGTATCGGTATCTCCGGCTGGCGCTATGCCGGATGGCGCGGCAAGTTTTATCCGCCAAAACTCGCGCAGCGCCGCGAACTCGCATTCGCCAGCCACGCCTTCTGCACCATCGAGATCAATGGCACCTTTTACTCACTGCAGCGGCCCGACAGCTTCGCCCAGTGGTACGAAGAGACACCTGAAAATTTCGTCTTCGCGGTCAAAGGCTCGCGCTTCATTACGCACATGAAGAAGCTGCGCGGCATCGAAGAGGCACTCGCGAACTATTTCGCGCAGGGATTGTTGCGATTAGGCACAAAGCTCGGCCCGATCCTGTGGCAGTTCCCGCCAAACCTGGCTTATGACCACGATCGATTCAACGCCTTCTTCGAGCAGTTACCACAAACGACCAGCGCTGCTGCTGAAATAGCGCAAGCCCATGGTCCCCGCCTCCGCGGCCGCGCTTGGACCAGCACAGATACGAACCGGCCTATGCGTCACTGCGTGGAAGTACGCCACGAGAGCTTTGTCGATCCGGCCTTCATCGCGCTGCTGCGCCGGCAGAACATCGGCCTCGTCGTCGCCGATACAGTGGAGTGGCCACTCCTGCTCGATGTCACCAGCGACTTCGTCTATTGCCGGCTGCACGGTTCGGAGCAGATCTACAGCAGCGGCTATGATGGCAGGTCTCTCGACCTGTGGGCGGAACGCGTGACCGCATGGGCAAATGGCACGCAGCCGCCTGTCAGCGATGAAGACTCAAAGAACCCCGCGCGCCTGGCCTTTCCCGCGCATGCGAAGAAGAAGCGCCGCGACGTCTATGTTTATTTTGACAACGATGCAAAGGTTCGCGCGCCAGTCGATGCACAGGGCTTGCGTGCCCGCGTTACACAACAACTCGGAGCACGCAGAGTTCCGGGCGAAGCAGCTTCGCTCACAGAGTAGCGTCTACTTCTGCCGTAGATTCTCTGTATGTTCCGTCCACGACACGGGGCGCCACGCCTTGGCCTGCACCGGCCAGCGAAGGTCGGTCGCACCATCCGGCAGCACTGTCGTCAGCACCCAGTCGATGCGTGCCGTCGCGTCCTCGATCACGGCCTGAAGCCCAGGGTCATTCTGCACCGAAGCAGAAAACACCACCGCGGTCAGTGCGTTGCGGATGTGATGGTTCACTTCCGCGGCAATCTCCATCCTGCGCGCCAGCAGTCGTCGCCGACGCTTCTCATAAACCAGCAGCATGTAGCAAAGCGCAAACGCTACGATGCAGGTGTAAAAGTCGGAAGCATAGAGCCGGTTGGCATTATGGAAGAGGAAGTCGACCCCGAAGCCGCAACCCGCGATCGAAAACGCCAGCAACAGGGAGGCCGCAAGGGTCCGCAGACTGAAATAGGGATTGTCAGAATCGAGCATGGTGTCCTGACCATGCTATCGCTTCAACGAGCAACTGTCCTGCTCACATGCTCCTACGCGCGCAGCAGAAATGCCGAGACAGCAGACAGCACGCCGAGTAACCCGAACACGCCGCCGAGCATGGCATAGGCGCGTTTGCTCGTCAGCAGCGTAATGGATGTGATGACCAGCCCGATCTCCAGCATCGCCTCGCCCAGGTCAAAACGGTCGGCACGCTTCTCGGCTAGTCGACCCTCCGCCTCCTGCTCCCTGGCCTTCTCCGAGCCTTCCTTCAGATCGCTGTCCCACTGCGAAGAATGCTGCAGATACTTTGCCTTCAACTGGTCGGCTGCGGCCTTATCTGTTACCGGCAATGTCGATAAGAGGTCGACGGTGAGCGATGTATCGTTCTGACGAATACGCTTCGCCTGATACTCATTCCAGTTGTCGCTGGCACGAGCCTGGGCCAGAACAGCCTCCGTTGAGGCACGATGCCCAAGCAGCGTCGTCACCGCCACCAGCACCGCAAGAATCGCCATCATCAGCGCCACAGGACGCATCGAAGCATCATGCGCAGCATGCTCGTGATGCTCGCGGAGTTCGTTCGCTTCAGTCACTTCCATCGCACCCTCCTACATTTCGGGACAAGTTCGCTGTCCAGGTGAGATGCCTCCGGCGGCGCCTGCGCGGCGGGCAGTGTTTGCCACGCAAGCTCATTTCAACAAGAGGGGAGGCCCTGTTTCCCTCTTTTTTTGAAATCCTTGCCCATACGGCGGGTATCGCTGCCTGCGCAGGGCCTGCCGAAGATATTCGCAGCCAGCCTCAGTCCTCAGACCCGCGCAGTTCAATCAGCGACTGCATGTCTTCGAGCGTTGTTGTGTCGCCTTTAATTTCACCGGAGGTTGCGAGTTCGCGCAGCAATCTCCGCATGATTTTCCCGCTGCGGGTTTTCGGCAGTACTTCGGTAAACTTCAGGTCGTCTGGCCGGGCCAGGGCGCCAATCTCTTTCGCTACCCACCTGCGCAGTTCTTCCTTCAGTTCAGGACTGGGCTGCATGCCGGTTTCGAGTGTCACGAAGGCTGCGATCGCCTGCCCTTTCATCTCATCGGGACGGCCGACAACCGCGGCTTCAGCGACTTTTGGATGGGCAACCAGCGCCGACTCGATCTCCATGGTGCCAAGCCGGTGTCCGCTCACGTTGATGACGTCATCCACACGTCCCATGATCCAGTAGTAGCCGTCTTCGTCGCAGCGCGCGCCGTCCCCGGTAAAGTAGCTGCCCGGAATCTCTGACCAGTACGCTTTCTCATAGCGCTCGCCGTCGTTGTAGATGGTCCGCGCCATGCCCGGCCACGGTTTACGGATCACCAGCAGGCCGCCATGGCCTTTCGGAACAGGACTGCCTTCTTTCGTAACGATCTCCGGCACGATTCCAAAAAACGGCCGCGTGGCTGACCCCGGCTTGGTCGGGATGGCACCGGGAACGGGCGCCATCATGATTGCGCCCGTCTCGGTCTGCCACCATGTATCGACTATGGGACAGCGCTCTTTCCCGATCACCTCGTGATACCACATCCATGCCTGCGGATTGATCGGTTCACCCACGGTCCCGAGCAGCCGCAGCGAAGAGAGATCGTGCTTCTCCGGCAGGTCCTGACCCCACTTGATAAAAGCACGAATGGCTGTCGGCGCAGTGTAAAAGATTGTGACTTTATGGTCGGCAATGATCTGCCAGGCGCGATCCTGGCGCGGACAATTCAACGCACCCTCGTACATCAGCGTGGTCACGCCGTTTTGCAGCGCGCCATACACGACATACGAATGGCCAGTGACCCAGCCGATGTCCGCCGTGCACCAGTACACGTCGTCCTCACGCAGATCAAAAATGAATTTGCTGGTCAGGTATGTCTGTACCGAGTAGCCACCGGTCGTATGCAGAATGCCTTTCGGCTTCCCCGTGGTACCTGACGTGTAAAGAATGTACAGAGGATCTTCTGCATTGAGCGCTTCCGCTGGACACACATCCGAAGCGTTCGCCGTCAACTCGTGCCACCAGGAATCACGACCGGCCTGCATGGTGACCGCGCATTTTGTCCGCTGATACACGATGACTTGTCTGACCGACGGGCACTGCTGCAGGGCTTCGTCCACAACCGACTTCAGTGGGACCTGTGCGCCGCGCCGCCAGCCTGCGTCCTGCGTGACGACAGCGTTGCACTGCGCATCGTTGATGCGGTCGACCAGCGCATGCGCCGCGAAGCCGCCGAAGATCACCGAATGGATTGCACCGATACGCGCACACGCCAGCAGCGCGATCGCGAGTTCCGGCGTCATACCCATGTAAATTGCGACCCGGTCGCCTTTACGCACTCCCTGCTGCTTAAGCACATTCGCGAACTTCTGCACTTCAATATGCAGATCACCAAAGGTCAGCCTGCGAATCTCACCATCAGGCTCGCCCTCCCACAGGATGGCAGTGTGGTCGCGCTTGCTGCCAAGCGCGTAGCGGTCTACGCAATTGTAGGAAAGATTCAACTGGCCATCAGGAAACCATTTCGCATGCGGCAGCTCCCAGTCGAGCACGCGGGTGAATGGCTTGAACCAGTGCAGTTCTTTCGCAGCCTCGCCCCAGAAGGCTTCAGGGTCAGCGATCGACCGCTTGTACATCGCTTCATACTCTTCCATGCTGCCGATGCGAGCCGAGGCAGCGAACTCTGCCGGCGGCGGAAAGACGCGGTTCTCGCGCAGCATGGAGCTGAAGTGGGCGTCCTGCGGTGCACCCTTCTGAGAACCTGTGGCGTCGATGGACATACGTGGTCTACCTCTCAGTTTCAAAGCGAATGATCAAAACAGGGAGCGCCCTTGAAACAGTCGCTCCGCCTTACACTACCGTCGCCAGCGGATGAGAGCAAGTAGAGCGCCTGCTCGTTTGCACCGTCACGGCCGGGACGCGCCAGTTCTTTCCGCCAGGCTGGCCGTGGATGAGCGGAATCGGCGAGTCATCGGCGTCAGGGCCGTCGCACGTAGATCCGGTAGCCTGCCGGATGGTCAGCGTGACTGGCCCACAACACCGGCCGTGACCATTCATGCTCTTCGACCAGCGTATATTGTTTGTGCAGGTAGTCGTTGAACGCCGGCCAGCGCTGGAGTTTGCCATAGGTATCGAGCGGCTCCCCGTCTTTTGAAAAGATGACGGGAAACACCTGCTTGCTCACGACAAAAACACGAGGCGGATTCTGCTGCAGGTCCTGCCAGAAATGCTGTCGCATGTCATTAACGACAGCATTCGGCTGCGGCGCGAAAAAGTAGAAGTCGACCAGAAAGCCGGTACTCTGCACCAGGTCCATGCGGTACAGCGTACTGATGCAGCCGGAGAAGGCGTCCATGCACTGCACATGGCCGGAGAGTGCATGCCCGCCGAGCCTCTCGAGGTCTGCACTGAGCTGGGTGTAGTAATCATCATTGCGCCAGTCGAAGCGGCTGATCTTGTACGCAGAAAGCGGTGCAATAAACAGCGCCGCGACGATCATACCCAAGGCGCCGAGGTAGCGCAGACAAACGGAAAGTTTAGCTCCAATGTTCCCGACAATTGCTGTTGAAATTCCGCATGCGCCCTGAAAACGCAGCATCAGGATCAGCACCAGAAATGCCAGGAACGGGTACCGATGATAAACAAACCCCTTCCCCTGCAAAATGAATGACGCCAGGCAGAGAACCAGGCCACCATAGAGCGCTCCCTCTTCCCAGCGAACGTCAAGGATTGCAGAAGAGGTCCGCAGCGCCGCCACTTCACGAGACTGCCGCGAAGCTTGGCGCAGCACAAGCATCCTTACTCCGTCCAGTAAGCAGATCGCTGCCCATACCACCAGCAACGGAGCCAAGGGCGAAAAGCTATGCTGCAACAGGTATCCGACAGGCCGCCTTTGCAGGTTGGCATAGTAGGGCCACATGCCACGTATCGCATCAAGAAATGCGGGAGTGGAGTGGTTCGCAGCCAGAAAGATGACGACCACTGCGAGCGGAATGCCCGCTCCAGCGCACACTGCAAATAGGTAGACGAACATCGGCAGCTTGAGGCGTTTCAATCGAACGAATGCAAGCACGAGGATAAGGTAGGCCGCAGGGAGCACCGTGGGCTTGATGGTGAGGCCAAGCGTCGAACAGAAGCCGGAAAGCCCCAGCAGCATGGGTCTGTGCCGGCGCAGGGCATGAAATGCAAGAGCATAGGCGGCTAGCAGAAGGACGGCCATGATCAGGTCCCGCTGGCCACTCTGTTCGACCCCATCCCGGCCATGAACAATCCCGAAGAGGCATCCTGCAAGGAAAGCAGCATAGCGCCTGTCTTGGAATAAGCCGTTTCTGGATCCTGAGGCGACCGGCCACGCAATAGCGATCATCACCGTTATAGCCGATACGATGAGTGCAAAATCGAAGACCCTCAGCGCAGCGCGGCCGCCACCAAAGGTATGCATCACCATCCAGTCGACCAGGTAGGTGCCGGGCATCTGCGCATCTACAATCTGCCGGTAGGGGGCCATGCCGTGAGCTAGAAGACGGATGAGATAGTGCACCGACACGGCATCTCCCACCAGCGGCCAGCGCCATGTCTCGATCATGAAGAGCACTAGGCATCCAGCCGCGGCCAGACAGAGAACGGGCGGAAGCAGTCTTCTGAGTGTCTCTTCAAATCGCTTGTTATTCATGCTCACGAACGTCGTCTCTGCGAACATAAATGCGGTACCCTGCAGGGCGCTCTGGCCGGCTGCCCAGCAGGACGTACTGTTGCGGCGTGCGCTCCGCCACGACTTCGTAATGGGTGTTCAGATAATCGTTGAAGAGCGGCCACAGCTTCAGCTTGTCATAGCTGTCGGGAGTGGCCGGGCTGATCGGAAAAATCATCCTGGTAACAACAAACACCCGCGGCGGATTTCTCTGTATTTCCTCCAAGAACTGAGTTCTGAGGTCCTGCACGACGGGTCCGGAATTGGGGGTAAACAGGTAGAAGTCGACGATGAACCCGGTGGTCTGAACTAAACCCATGCGGTAGAGCGTGTTAATACACCCAGCAAACGCATCGATACACTGCACATGCCCAGACAGGTTGGAGCCACCCACTGCGACGAGGTCAGAGCTCATCATCCTGAAGTCTTCGTCATCGCCCCACTCATATTTGCTGATCTTGTAAGTTGAAACCGGCGCCAGGAACAACGCTGCGGTGCACAGACCCAGGACACCGACCGCGCGCAAGCCCCACGCCATTCTGCGCAGACCGTTTGGCAGGCCGGTGACGACGAACCTGCCTTGCACCGCAGACCTGAATTCAAGCGCAGCGATCAACACGAAAAGGACAAGAAACGGGTAGCGATGATATGGAAAGCCCTTCCCCTGCGCAATGAAAGAGACGAGCGCCAGCAGCATTCCTGTATAAAGTGCGACCCGTTCCCACGCTGGCCGCGAACCACTCTCGGTGACAGAGACTTTGCCTCTGTGAGTGTCGATGTGATTCAAAGCGAGTCTCAGCAGAGTGGAAAGTAATAGTATCCAGAAGAGCGCGCCGACCGGAGACAGGCAGTGAGCGAGTAGATAGGAAAGAGAACGACGCTGTAAAGACGCGTGATAAGGCAGTAGGCCTCGTGCTACGTGTACAAATGCGAGAAGCGACCTCTCCTTAAGCAAGAAAGTCACAACAATGGCGATCGGGACAAGATTGCCAGTGACTGCAGCCAGAAAAGCAGCACCCGTGGGCCGACGTTCGCGAACTAGCTGCCATAGCGCCAGGGCAAATACGACTTCAGCAGCGGGCAGGACTGTCGGTTTGATGGTCACGGCAGTCGAAGCGCAAAAACCCGCAGTGAGCATTAACCATGGTTTTTCGCGGCGCACTGCGTGGAACGTGCACGCATAGGCGGCCAGCAGCAGCACAGCCATGATCAGGTCGCGCTGTCCTGCCTGCGGGATGCCATCACGGCCATGCACCAGTGCGAATAGTCCGCCAGCCAGGAAAGCTGCCCACCGATCATCTCTTAGAACGCTCTTAATCGAGCTGTGTTGGTTGGGCCAGGCAATTGCAATCATGGCTACCATGGCCCCGGCCAGCAGGGTGAAATCAAAGAGTCTCAAACCCAGCGCGCCGCCGCCAAAGGTGTGCATCACTGCCCAGTCGATCAGGTAGGTGCCGGGCATCTGTGCATCGACGATCTGACGGTAAGGCGCCATACCGTGTTGCATGAGGAGAATGAGGTAATGGACAGACACGGCATCGCCCACAAGAGGCCAGTGCAGCGTGTCTGCGATAAAAAAGACCAAGCAGGCGGCCGTAACCGCACAGAGCAACCGCGGTAGCCACGCGGTCGACCAGGCGGTTCGCGCCGTGACTTCAGCAATTGAGACGACAGGCGGCTTGGTTGCGGCGGGATCGATGCGAGAAGTGTTGCAAATACGCAGTCGAATGGCAATCCATGCATCCCATCAACAAGCGTTCGCCGAAATGCAACTGTGTTTAAGGATGAATGCGAGTTTCGCAAAAGTGGCTTACACTCGGACGCGGCACCGCTGCGTGAAACGGGTGCAGAGTAGCTTTGGAGTCTTTTAAAAATGGCAGCATTTTCATTTCTGGATCGGGATCGGTCCATTGCTCCCCCCGGTTTCAACCGATGGCTGGTACCGCCGGCCGCGCTTGCAATTCATCTTTCCATCGGCCAGGTCTATGCATTCAGCGTCTTTAAAAACCCGCTGCTTGCGCTGACGGGCGCTGACGGATCGCACTGGGACCTGAAGGCGATCGGCTACATCTTTTCAATTGCCATTGCCGTGCTCGGCCTCTCTGCTGCCCTCTTCGGCAAGTGGCTTGAGACAGCGGGACCACGCAAAGCCATGTTCCTGGCCGCAGTCTGCTTCGGCGCAGGATTCGTTATCGCTTCGCAGGGCGCAGCCCTTCACCAGCTCTGGCTGGTCTACCTGGGCTACGGTGTGGTCGGCGGTGTAGGACTGGGCATGGGTTACATCTCACCCGTCGCGACCTTGATCAAGTGGTTCCCTGACAGACCAGGTCTCGCCGGAGGTATGGCGATCATGGGCTTCGGCGGCGGCGCCATGATCGGCTCACCTCTTGCGACCAAGCTGATGGCCTTCTATAAAGCCGGCGGGCACGCGGCCATTCCTTCCACCTGGCTGACCATGGGCCTGTTTTATTTCGTGCTGATGATGTTCGGAGTCTTCACCGTCCGTGTCCCGGCAACGGGTTGGAAGCCGGAGGGATGGACACCACCCGCCAAGTCGGCTGGCATGATCAGTTCGCATAACGTCAAGGTGCAGCAGGCCATGAAGACGCCGCAGTTCTGGCTGCTGTGGCTGGTGCTGGCGCTGAATACAACCGCTGGCATCGGCATCCTCGAGCAGGCTTCTCCGATGATCCAGGACTTGTTTCATGGCAAAGTTTTGGCAGTCGCGGCCGGGGGATTTGTTGGCGTTCTGAGCCTGTTCAACATGGCAGGACGCTTCATCTGGGCCTCGCTCTCTGACTACATGGGGCGCAAGACGACATTCTTCGTCTTCTTCCTGATCGGCCCGGTACTTTACTGGTTTCTTCCACTTACCGGCTCGGCCCACATGGACAGCGTTGCCCTCTTCGTGCTCAGCGCAGGCGTACTGATCAGTATCTACGGTGGCGGATTTTCTACGATTCCAGCCTACCTCCGCGATCTCTATGGACCCTATGACGTCAGCGCTATCTACGGACGGCTGCTGACGGCGTGGTCGTTCGCCGGGATTGTCGGACCACTGATTGTCAATGGCATTCTGGACCACTACGTGGCTCAGGGGCAGGCGAAGCTCAATGCCTATCCGACAATCCTGCACATCATGACCGGACTACTGATAGCGGGCCTGGTAGCGAACCTGCTGGTGCGACCCATCCAGGAAAAATACTGGATGACCGAGACAGCAGACCGGCCTGTCGCCGCGGGCGCGCACTAGCAGCGGCGCATCTATGAGCATGAGAGGACGAGAGTTATGACTGAATCCGGTAGTAAATCATCACCAGTACTGGTCGCGATCGCGTGGGCGGTGGTGTCTATCCCCCTGGTATGGGGAATCTACAACACCAGCCTCAACGCCGCGAAGCTGTTCACGACGACACCAGCCACGAGTGCGCCTGCGGGCCCGAGGTAGCTCCAGGCAGCGGCAACGCTGGCGGAACTAGGCGTAGCGCCTCTGATGCCATTCCCAGGCGCTCTGGATGATGGTGTCGAGTTCACTATGCGCCGGCTTCCAACCGAGGTCACGCCCAATTGCCTCGGAACTCGCGATCAATACCGCGGGATCGCCGGCACGGCGCGGAAATTCATCCACCTTGATCGGCCGCCCGGTCACGCGCCGAACAGAATCAATGACTTCGCGCACGGAAAAGCCTTTTCCGTTGCCCAGGTTGTAGATCAGCCGGTCCCTGGTTTCAAGCGCCTCAAGCGCCAGCAGATGAGCTTCAGCCAGGTCGGATACGTGGATGTAGTCTCGAATACAGGTTCCATCCGGTGTGTCGTAATCCTGGCCGTAGATGCGAATGCTCTCCCGCCGGCCCAGTGCGACATCGAGGATGAGGGGGATCAGGTGCGACTCGGGCTCATGGGCCTCGCCCCGTCCCGGAATGGCACCGGCGACATTAAAATAACGCAAACTGGCATAGTGCAGCGCATGCAGGCGGTTGAACCATGTCAACATATGCTCAACCAGCAACTTTGATTCACCATACGGGTTTGTAGGCTTTAAAGGAGCATTCTCGGTAATGGGAGTCGCTTCCGGTTCGCCGTATACGGCGGCGGTTGACGAAAAAACAAAGCGGCGTGTTCTGCTTGCCAGGACTGCTTCGAGCAGCGAGAGCGTCGACGCAGTGTTATTACGGAAGTACATCTCCGGCTTCTGCATACTCTCGCCGGCTTCGATCAGGGCGGCAAAGTGCAACACGCCATCGAACGCCTCCGTCTGTAGCAGTGTATGCACGCGTTCCCGGTCAGCCAGGCCTGCTTCTACCAGGGTGGCGCGACGGGGCAGCAGGGCGCGGTGGCCGTGACTAAGGTCATCGAGAATGAAGACGGTGTGGCCACGATCAAGAAGAAGTTCCGCGACAGTGCCGCCGATATATCCCGCACCGCCTGTGACAAGCAGTTTCAATGGTCCCTCGCTCCGGTTTTCCAACCTGTTTTCTGTTCCCCTTTATTTTCGCTTAAAGCAGCCGTTAGTTCTAAGAAACGAGGAATTTTCGCATCCAAACTGCCAAATAGCCGTTTAGTCAACGGAATAGCCCGTTTTATGTTGTCTCCGCAGTGTCTATCCGGCAGATTCCAGGGGCTCTTCCCTGGGCGAGGTTGGTATTCTAGAGAGGGCTCAGACAGGGGACAGGAAACGTACACGTCGGTGTGCCCTGCCACCACTTTCGAGGTACTGTCTTCGCTTTGGTTCTACGCTATCGTTTGAGAACTCCCCGGTACTTTCGTACCCGCGGATTACGACAACCGAAGCAGGGTGTAGAGGCATTCGGGACCGTGAGAGACAAAAACTTTGGTACGGGCACGGCGCCATGGTTGGGCTTCACGCCGCAAGTCCGAATCGTTCGAGCGTCGTCCAGCGGGACGACAAGATTATGAAGAAATCACATCTCTTCCCAGCAGAGAGTAGGAATTGAATATGCCGACTAATGACGTTCTGAACCGCGCGAATTTCGGATTGCTTGAAGAGCCCGGAGGCCGTTGGCGCTCCTTTGGCGTGAGCGCCGGCATCAATGCATCGATCCTGGTACTGGTCACGCTGTTCGCCGCGGCCAAGATCCACCAGGCCCAGGTCAAGCGCGACATGACGCAGTTGATCGTCCCGGTCGATCTCCCCAAGCCGATCAAGCCGCCGGTTCCCAAGGTGAAGATCGTAGCACCGCCGGTCCAGGTGATGGCGAAGCTTGATCCCCCGAAGATCATTGTCCCACCCAAGCCGGAACTGCTTCCGCCTGCGCCGGTAAAGATGGACATCCCCAAACCGGCCCCGGTTCTTCCGCCGGCGCCGCCGAAGGCCGTCGCGCCGCCACCAGCACCGAAGGTCGGGCTGTTCGCGAGTGCCAAGCCGACGGAAGTGGCCAACAATATGACCAAACCGACGCCGACCACGGGTGGCTTCGGTGATCCGGTAGGCGCCAAGCCGAACCCGAACTCTACGAAAAACATGGTTGCCGCGGCTGGTTCCTTCAGCCAGGCGACAGGCGAAAATACGGGCGCGGGTGCTGCTCGCAAGGGAACAGTCCAGGGTGTGGGCTTCGGGTCAGGCGTTGTTAATGGCGTCGCCGGCGGCACCAGCCACGGCACTGTCGCTTCAGCCGGTTTCAGCAATGGCGTAGTTGGCGGCACGCCTGGCGGCACTGGTCACGGCACGGTGAGCGGCGGCGGCTTCGGCGGCCCGGCAGTCGGCGGTAAGGGCGTGCAGGTGGCAGCAGCACCGGCAGAAGCAGCCTTCACTCCTCCGGTCGTCATCTCGGAACCGCGGGCACAGTACACCTCTGAAGCTCAGGCCCAGCATGTACAGGGTGAAGTCACTCTCCAGGTCCGTTTCCTGGCAAGTGGCCAGGTCGAAGTATTGCGCGTCGTCACTGGTCTTGGTCACGGACTGGATGAACAGGCAAAGCACGTCGCGGAGAACATCCGCTTTACCCCAGCCAAGAAGAATGGTCAGCCGGTGGATCACGTCACTTTGATCCACATTACCTTCCAGTTAGCTTAACCGGCCACCAGGCCAAGTCTTCAACTTGTATCAGCAACTGTTTGTACCGGCATCAAGACCAACGGGCGGGGCGGCAGTTCACGTGTTTAACAGATTTAGAGGAGCCAGGAAATGAACCTGCGGAACGTTTGGACTACTACCCTGCTCATGGCGCTTGGCGTTACGGCAGCTCAGGCGAAAGAGAAATATGCACCGGCTATCGCCCTGACGCCAGAACAAAGCTCTCTGGTGCAGAAAGCGATTGCAGCTGAGAAGATCACCATCAAGTCGATCCAGCAGCATTCACCCCTTGTACAAACCTATATCCAGAACATGAAGGGCGATACCAAGCTGTACGCCGTTCCTGTGTCTGACCAGTACATGCTGCAGCGGGTCGACTTCGCCAAGGGTTTCTATGGCAAGTCCTATTCGGCTGAGGGCGGTCAGAAGCACGGTATGTTCAAGGGTTCAGCAGAGGCGCTGCTCGGCCTGACCAAGGCGTTTGGCGTGCAGTTTGTGCCGGACGGCTTCCTGGACATGATGTTCATCGATCCGAGCGGCTTCGATCAGCAGCACTATGACTTCGTCTATGTGCGCAGGACCTTCCTCGGAACCATTCGTACGGACGTCTTCGATGTTCGACCCAAACCCAACACCGGTCATGGTCGATTTACCGGCCGCGTCTGGATTGATGACGACTCCGGCAACATCGTTCGCTTCAACGGAACCTATACGGGCGGCGGCGACGATGATGCTACGAACAAGGATTACTTCCACTTCGACAGCTGGCGTCAGAACCTGCAGCAGGGTGTATGGCTGCCGGTAGGCGTGTACGTCGAAGAGACCTCGAAGAAGGATGCCGAGCATCCGGTCGCCTTCAAGGCACAGACACAGATCTGGGGCTACTCGCTCAAGATTCCCACTCACCAGACGGACAACGAATCGATCAAGATTGACGACGTGACCGATCAGAGCGCGAGCTCCGAGGACGTGAGCCCTCTGCAGGCGCAGCGCGAGTGGGTATCGCAGGCCGAAGAGAATGTCATCGACCGCCTTACGCAGGCCGGCCTGATGGCCGCTCCAAGCGATTTCGACAAGATCCTTGAGACCGTAACGAATAACATCATCATCGGTAACAATATTGAACTGGCGGCCCCGGTGCATTGCCGGGTCATGCTGACCACACCGCTGGAGTCGATCGCAATCGGCAATACAATCGTGCTCAGCAAGGGCCTGGTCGATACTCTGCCATCAGAAGAGTCGCTTGCGGCTGTCCTTTCGTTCCAGCTGGCTCATATCGTCCTGGGACATCACATCGACACCAAGTACGCGTTTAACGATCGTCTGCTCTTCCCTGACGAATCGACCTTTGAACGCATCCACATGCAGCATACAGATGGCGATGATGCAGACGCGGCCAAGAAGGCAGTCGCCCTGCTCGACGGCTCGATCTACAAAGACAAGGAAGGCAATGCCGGCCTCTACTTCGCACAGCTCCAGGTGCGCGAAGGGGAGCTGAAGGCTCTCAACTCTCCGCGTCTCGGCGATGCGATGATCAAGCCGGATGGCACGGCCTGGCTCGAGGCATTGCAAAAGAAGGCACCCAAGCTCGACATGGATAAGCTGGACCAGATTGCCGCACTACCACTTGGCAGCCGTTTGCGTGTAGATTCATGGGATGACAAGGTGTACAGCCTGAATGCAAAGCCTGTTCCCCTTCTGAATGCACGCGACAAGATGCCGTTTGAAGTGACCCCGGTATACTTCAAACTGCAGCGGTATGATCAGGCCCAGGCGGCGCAGGCTACCCCTGCTGCTGCTCCAGCGCCTGATCCGAATGCGACACAGCCGAGTCAGGCTGCAAGCACGCAGTCCACGCCGCCGCAACAGTAGTGATCGCATAGTTACTGAATGGATACACAACAAAAACGACCAAAGTGTCGTCGAAACAGGTGACGCAGGGTTGGCCAAAATGTGCAACCCTGTTCATAATTGTGCAAATCGAGTTCAGCGAGAGAGCTACCAGTGATCAAAAAATATCTAATGCTTGCCAGCCTGCTGCTTCTTCCGGCACTGGGAAAAGCACAGGTTCGCGAAGCAGGCATAGGCGGGAACCAGTCACTTTACGTCGGTGGCTTCGGATCTTACTTCGCGCCCGATTATGGGTACTACAACCTGTACGGCGTAGGTGCCTTTGCTGACTACAATCTGACCCCGAAGCTGGGCGCTGAAGCAGAAGTACGCTTCTTGCGCTTCCATCAGCTCTCAGATATCCATGAAGACAACTATCTGATCGGACCGAAATACAATTTCTACAAAGCTCACAAGATCACGGCGTATGGCAAGGGCCTTTTCGGAATAGGTGAATTCAACTTTCCGGATAACGCTGCGCACGGTGGCTATGGTGTCGTAGCTCTGGGTGGCGGTGCGGATTACCGCTTCCACGGCCGCTGGTCGGCGCGGGGTGACTACGAATACCAGATCTGGCCCGGTTTCGTGGGTGAGGGTCCGCGTGCGAATGGTCTAACCCCGACTGGTGTCAGTTTCGGCATCGTCTATCGCATTTTCTGACCTGCCCTGCTCTACCCCGCATCGCTCAGTCTCATCTGCTCATCCAAACATCTGCAACAGCAAAGCCCTGGAACCTTTCCAGGGCTTTGTTATGTACGTGATCCACATTCTTACTTTCGCGACGCCCTTACGCTCCGGCCTGAAAAAGCGAGCAGGCTCCAGCAAAGAAACCTGTTCGCTGGTTTAATCCGCGTGCGAAGCCAGAACGCAGAACTATCTTCCAGTTCGAAGAGCGCATCAACGGAGCGTTTTCACTGGCTGTGCAGTGAACGGCCTGCCTTAGAAATGATAGGCAATGCCGATGACGGGATCGCTGACGTTGTAGTACTGGCCGGTGTTGAAGCTCTGGTTCGTCGTAGTCAGCATCGTGGGCGTTTTCTGTACCAGGCCGCGGTACTGCACGCGAAGATCAAAGCTGGGGCTCAGTTCATAGGCGATGCCGGCCCCATACAGAAAGCCGATGTTCGTCACTTTCTTGGTAGTACCCACGACTGCTCCCTGGGTTCCCTGATCGTCGATCGGGCTATACATGAAAGCGCCCACTCCAACCTCGGCGAACGGATTGAACTTTTTGAAGGTCAGGTTGTAGACATACGCAGCCGAATACTCGTAGAAGCGAGCATGCACCCGGTTGTTCGGGAGGTAATTGATCCGGTATTTCTGCGTCTCCTGAGCATACTGAAAATTGCCCTCCAGGCCGCTTCGTGGTGTCAGCAGATACCGATAGCTGACGAGGCCACCTAATCCCAATGTCGCTGTCTGGTTAACGCCTTGCCCAAATGTGTAAGGGGCAATCAGACCTGAGAGGCTCGCACTCACATCCTGACGGCTTTCCTGCGCATAGCTCGCTGCAGCCATAAACGGCAGCAACAAAAACAACAGCTTGCTTTTCTTCATTCGCTCCTGAACCTCTTTACCCGCCGCAACCGGTAGGTAGACCCGCTTCTCGGGCTCGTCAAATTCTGCTGGGTTGCCCCGGTGTAGTGCTTTCGCAATTGTACCTGCGCACAGGCGTCCCCGCGAGGGACGGGCCTGCCAGCGCCGCGCCTTCGACCATAAGGCATGCTTCGCTGGGCGCAATCGCAGCGGACCATGCCTATTTCCCGAGGGTAGAGCCTTTCCTGTTCTTCGCCGTCGTGCCCCTTTGCGCCCCACGCGGTGACCCTGTGCCTGCAGCGGCAGGTGGCTCCGGTATAGCAGCCGCCGCCTCCTGCTGCGTCTGCTCGTCTTCAGGAACATACAGGTAGGGAGAGCCGTTCTCTTTCGCATACGCCTCGATCACTTGGAGAAAGGCCGCGCCAACATAGGAAAGTACGCCCTTCCGGCGAACAATCAGCCGCAGTTCGCGCTCAATGTACAGCTCCGGCACCTGTACGCTGATCAGCTCCCCACTCTCAATCTCGCGCGCTGCAGTAAGGCCGGGAACAATTGCCACCCCGTTTCCATGCGCCACAAAACGCTTTACGGCTTCCATACTTGGCAGTTCAATGCCGATGTTCAGTGGCGTCTGGTGGTTCCTGAATGTTTCAAAGACCCGCTGACGCAGCGGCGAATCCGCATTGTGCGCCACAAAGCTTTCGCGACCGAGATCGCGGATACGAACGCGCTTTTTCCTGCTCAAGGGATGGCCTGGCTTGACGACAACCGCCATCCTGTCACGGAAGACAGAGATCGAGCGGAAGGCTGCCGGATCGGGCGCAAAGGAAAGCACGCCGAACTCCGCGGACCGTGCAGCAAGTTCGTTCGGGATCCTGCTCGCAAATGCCCTCTGCACGGTGATGCCGATCTGCGGATAAAGTCGTCGAAAACGATCCAGCACCGGCAACAGGTAGAGACAGGTATATTCGTTCGCGGCCAGCATCAGTCTCCCGCGATCCAGGGATCGCAGTTCGTCCAGCGCCAGGCCAGCTTCACCGCGCAGTTGCAACAGGCGCAATGCGTAACCGTGCAGCAGCTCGCCAGAGGCCGTCAGGCTTCCATCCCGCAAAGCCCGGTCAAAGAGTGTTTCACCGACGTCATCTTCGAGCTTGCGGATGACCTGGCTGATCGCCGGCTGCGTCCGATGCAGGCGTTCTGCTGCACGCGAAAAGCTCTTGAGCTCTGCGACGGCCACGAAAGTCTCGAGCTGGCTGAGTTCGATAGACATAAGGCTGCTTGGAACCTGAAGGATCATAACCATTATTTATGAAGTTGAGAAGAAATATAAATTTGCATTATGGGGCCATTCTCACCGAAAATGGAGCAGTGATCAGCAGGATGGAATGATGAGTCAAGCAAATCAGCAGGTTGAGTTCTTCGACACCACATTGCGCGACGGGGAGCAATCGCCGGGCTGCAGTATGACCGTGGCCGAAAAGCTGCGCATGGCACATGCCCTGGATGAACTGGGCGTTGACGTGATTGAGGCCGGCTTTGCCATTGCTTCCGATGGTGATTTCGAGGCCATCACGTCCGTAGTGAAAGAGGTTCGACGTCCTCGCATCGCCTCGCTCGCGCGATCGCGCACGGACGATATAGTTGCTGCGGCCCGTTCCATCGATGGAGCAGCAAAGGCACGTATTCATGTCTTCCTGGGCAGCTCGGATCTGCACCTGCAGTACAAGTTGAAGCTCACCCGTGAACAGGCACTCGACCAGACAGGCGCATCGGTCCGCCTGGCAAAAACGTATGTCGATGACGTTGAATTCTCGCCCGAGGATGCCTCGCGCGCTGAACCCGAATTCCTCGCAAAGATGGTATCGATTGCCATCGAAGCCGGCGCGACCGTCATCAATCTTCCCGATACAGTGGGCTACGCCATGCCGGATGAATATGGCGGCATGTTCCGCAGGTTGCGAGAGGCTCTACCAGCTGTAAAAAACATTACGCTCTCATCGCATTGCCACAATGATCTCGGCATGGCGGTCGCCAATACTCTCGCTGCAATCGAGGCCGGAGTCCGGCAGGTGGAGTGCACCATCAATGGCATCGGAGAACGCGCCGGCAATGCTGCTCTTGAAGAGATCGCCGCAGCCCTGCAGGTCCGCAGAGACCACTATCCTTACGGCCACTCCTTGAAGCTCGACAGACTTTATCCCACCAGCCAGCTGTTGTCGCAGTTGATCAGCTTCGGTCCATCACCCAACAAGGCCGTAGTCGGCAGCAATGCCTTCGCGCATGAAGCCGGCATCCACCAGCACGGCATGCTGTCGAACCCGCTGACTTACGAGATCATGACGCCGGCTTCAGTCGGCGTGCCGAAGACGAGCCTGGTGCTCGGCAAGCACTCCGGCCGTCACGCACTGGCGAGCCGTCTGCAGGAACTCGGCTTTACGCTTACCAAGCCTGAGCTTGATACCACCTACACACAGTTCACCGAACTTGCCGATCGTAAGAAAGCCATCTACGACCAGGACCTGATCGCGCTGGTAAACGGGCACGGGCAGTCGGAACCCGCGCGGCATCTGCAACAGGCATAGATACGCATAGCAGGCGGCACACGTTCAAGAGGGTTGCATGAAGCTGAAGATACTTATTCTGGCAGGCGACGGCATAGGTCCAGAAGTGACGCGGGAAGCCGTCCGCGTACTGAAGACGGTAGCCGACCTGGGCGGCCACGACTTTTATTTCGACGAGAAACGAATTGGGGGAGTTGCCATCAAGGCAGACGGCACGCCGCTACCCCAGGCAACAATTGATGCCGCATTCGAAAGTGACGCAGTTCTACTGGGAGCAGTCGGCAGTAATGAATTCAATTCCATGTCGCCCGACAAACGTCCCGAGGCTGGTCTGCTCAAGATCCGGCAGACCCTCGGAGGCTTTGCCAATCTGCGGCCCGCGTTCGCACATCCTGCACTTGCCGTGAATTCCCCACTGCGACCAGAGGTAATCGATGGGGCGGACATCCTGTTCGTCCGCGAGTTGCTCGGTGGTCTTTACTTCGGTACGCCGCGTGAATGGAATCGCGAAACCGGCGAGGCCTGGAACACGATGCGCTACACGAAAGCAGAAGTGGTCCGCGTCGCCCGGATCGCCTTTGAGCTTGCGTCAAAGCGGCGCAAGAAACTGACCTCGGTCGACAAAGCGAATGTCCTCGAAGTGTCTCAACTATGGCGGGCCACGGTGACAGAGCTCGCGCCTCAGTATCCCGACGTCGCGCTTGACCATCAGTATGTCGACTCCTGCGCGATGCACCTGATGAATACTCCGCGCAATTTTGATGTGGTGCTGACCGAGAATCTTTTCGGCGATATTCTTTCCGACGAATCCGGTGTCATTACCGGGTCGCTGGGCATGCTCCCCTCTGCCACTATCGGCGGCACGGTCAATCTCTATGAGCCCGTGCATGGCTCGGCACCGGACATCGCGGGAAAAGGCATTGCGAATCCGCTTGGCGCTATCCTCACGGCAGCGATGTTGCTCCGCCATTCCGCAGGCCTTGAACAGGATGCGCTGGCGATTGAGGCTTCTGTCCGCAAAGTTCTCGACGATGGTCACCGCACGGCCGATCTTCTACGCGGCGGAGACACTTCGTTGAAAGCCACGTCCACCACTGAAATGGGTGCACTGGTTCACGAAGCACTCAATACGATCATCGATCGCCGTCAGGCAATGCACGCAGTCTAGCAGCAAGGAATCGGAAATCCATGTCACAACAACCTAGAACGCTCTTTGAAAAAGTCTGGGATAGTCACGTCGTCGCATCGCCGGATGGCGAGCCGGCCCTGCTCTATATCGACCTGCACCTGATTCACGAGGTTACTTCGCCCCAGGCCTTCGATGGTCTTCGCATGACCGGCCGTAAATTCCGCCGTCCAGACCGTGCCGTCGCCACAGTCGATCACAATGTACCAACGACGAAAAACCGCATCATCATCGAAGACCAGATCGCGTCAAAGCAGATCGAAGCGCTGCGCCGGAATTGCAAGGAATTCGGGATCGAACTCTATGACGTCAACGCGCCCGAGCAAGGCATCGTGCATGTGATCGGCCCGGAGCAGGGATTCACCAAGCCTGGTATGACGATCGTCTGCGGCGACAGCCACACCTCCACGCACGGCGCATTTGGCGCGCTTGCCTTCGGCATCGGTACGTCAGAGGTCGAACACGTGATGGCCACGCAATGTCTGCAGCAGGATCGCGCGAAAACTTTCCGCATCTCGGTTGAAGGCGATCTGCCGCCAGCCGTCGGCGCAAAGGATGTGGCCCTCGGTATCATCGGCCGCATCGGCACAGATGGCGCCACCGGCTATGTCATCGAATACGCGGGGTCTGCGATCCGGGCCCTATCGATGGAAGGTCGCATGACCGTCTGCAATATGAGCATCGAGGCCGGCGCGCGCGCGGGCATGATTGCTCCTGACGAAAAAACCTTCGCCTATCTGAAAGGCCGTCCACAGGCACCGCAGGGTGCAGCGTGGGACGAAGCAGTCGCCGCATGGCGCAACCTGGTGACCGATGAAGGCGCGACCTTCGATCGCGAGCTGATGATCCCTGCCAGCGAACTGGCGCCGTTCGTGACCTGGGGAACGAGTCCCGGCATGGTTGCACCGGTAACAGCCACTGTTCCCGATCCGGCGAAGGTTGAAAACGAGACGGATCGACGCTCCCTCGAACGCGCGCTCGAATACATGGATTTGAAGGCCGGCGCAGTGATTGAAGACATCGACATTGACCGTGTCTTCATTGGCTCCTGCACAAATTCCCGCATTGAAGATCTGCGCGCAGCCGCCAAGGTTGTGAACGGTTACAACGTCAGTACGCACGTTCGCGCGATGGTCGTGCCCGGATCGCAGCAGGTAAAAGCGCAGGCGGAACGCGAAGGGCTCGACCGCATTTTCCTTGATGCCGGCTTCGAATGGCGCGAGCCCGGCTGTTCGATGTGCCTGGGCATGAATCCTGACATTCTGCAGCCCGGCGAGCGCTGCGCCTCGACATCGAATCGCAACTTCGAAGGGCGTCAGGGACGTGGCGGTCGCACGCATCTGGTCAGCCCGATGATGGCTGCGGCAGCAGCAGTGACGGGCCACTTCACCGACGTGCGCGAATGGAAATTCAATCCGCAGCGTGACGACGTCAAAGTACTTGCGGAGGCGAAATAAAATGATTCCCTTTCGCGCACTCACCTCGACGCTGGCGCCGCTCGATCGCTCGAATATCGATACGGATCAGATCATCCCCAAGCAATTTCTCAAGCGAATCGAACGCACCGGTTATGGAGAATACCTTTTCTTTGACTGGCGTCGTCAGCAGGATGGAATCAAGGCGGGCGCACCCGATCCAACCTTCGTGCTGAACGATCCGAAGTACACGGGCGCAGAGATTCTTGTGGCGGGCAAGAATTTCGGCTGCGGCTCCTCCCGTGAACACGCAGCATGGGCGCTGTCCGATTTCGGCTTCAGATGCGTGATCGCACCATCCTTCGCGGACATCTTCTTTTCGAACGCCGGCAAGAATTGCATTGTTCTGGTGCGCCTGCCGGAAGAGCAGGTGCATGCGCTGCTCGAGCGTTCAATCGCGGATCCGACGTACAAACTCCACGTCTCGCTCGAAGACCAGACCGTCAGCGATGACCATGGATTTTCCGCAGGCTTCGAGATTGATCCTTTCCGCAAATACTGTCTCATCAATGGGCTTGATGACATCGGCCTGACCATGCGACATGAGAGCGAACTCGACGCCTTTGAGCAGAAACATGATAAGGACTTCTGGGTCGCGCCGCGACCTGTTGCACCAGTAGAGGCACGTTAAGGGAGAGCATGAGCAACAACGGTAACAGCAACAACGGCAGTGCCAGTTCGCAGGGCAAGCTGCATTCCATCGCTCTCACCGAGGGTCCGAGTCGCGCCGCCGCGCGCGCCATGCTGCATGCCATCGGCTACACGCGCGACGATCTGCGCAAGCCGATCATCGGCATCGCGAATACCTGGACAGAGATTGGACCCTGCAACTTTCACCTGCGCACCCTCGCTGATGCAGTAAAAGAGGGTATCCGCCAGGCTGGCGGTACTCCCATGGAGTTCAACACCATTACGATTTCTGACGGCATCACCATGGGCACGCAGGGCATGAAAGCTTCGCTGGTCAGTCGCGAAGTCATTGCTGATTCGATCGAACTTGTCGCCCGCGGGAATCTCTTCGACGGACTGGTTGCAATCGCGGGCTGCGATAAGAATCTGCCCGGCACGGTCATGGCTCTCACCCGCCTCGACATCCCCTCGCTGATGCTCTATGGAGGCTCCATCGCACCCGGCCACCTGGACGGCAAAAGCCTCACCGTGCAAGATGTCTTCGAAGCCATCGGGTCGCATTCGCGCGGGACGTTATCTGACGCAGGCCTTCTAGCGGTAGAAGAGAAAGCCTGTCCCGCGGCAGGCGCCTGCGGCGGCCAGTTCACTGCCAACACCATGGCGATGGCCTGCGAATTTCTCGGCATCTCGCCCATCGGCGTGTCCGGCGTGCCGGCTCTCGCAGAAGAGAAGCTTGCTTCCTGCCGCGAGGCCGGCCGCATGGTGATGGACCTGGTCAGAAAAGGGATCAAGCCTTCGCAGATCATCACGCGAGCATCGCTTGAAAATGCGATCACCAGTGTCGCCGCGTCCGGTGGCTCGACGAACGCCGTGCTCCACTTCATAGCGATCGCGCATGAAGCGGGACTGACGCTCACCGTCGACGACTTCGACGCGATCAGCAAACGCACGCCACTGCTCTGCGACCTGAAGCCGGGCGGGAAGTATTTCGCTACCGACTATTACGAAGCTGGCGGCAGCCTGTTGCTACTGGCGCGCCTGCTCGAGGCTGGCCTCATCCAGGGCGATGCCATCAACGTAAACGGGTCCACTCTCGCCGACGCCGCAAAAAAGGCCAGCGAGACACCGGGCCAGACAGTCATTCACACGCTCGCTGAACCACTAAAAGCGACCGGCGGCCTGGTCATTCTCAAGGGCAACATCGCGCCCGAAGGTTGCGTCATCAAGGTCGCCGGTCACGAGCGGCTGGAGCATCGCGGACCAGCGCGCGTTTTCGATTCCGAAGAACTTGCTTTCGCCGCACTCCACTCCGGCAGTCTGAAACCGAATGACGTTGTCGTCATCCGCTACGAAGGCCCACGCGGCGGCCCCGGTATGCGCGAGATGCTGTCGATCACAGCAGCCATCGCCGGTATAGCGGAGCTGTCGAATACAGTCGCGCTGTTGACCGACGGACGTTTTTCCGGAGCAACACGCGGCCTGATGGCAGGCCACGTCTCGCCGGAAGCTGCCCTGGGCGGCCCGATCGCGGCCATCGAAGACGGCGACATGGTCTTCTTCGACATTCCGAATCGCAAGCTGACACTCGAAATTCCCGAAGCAATCCTGCAGGCAAGGCTCAGTACCTGGAAAGCGCCGGAACCGCAGTTCAAGCGCGGCGTTTTCAGGAAATATGCAGACAGTGTGAGTTCGGCATCGCTTGGTGCAGTGACGAACTAGACATGTCTTCTCACGAGCAGTAAACGCACATTCGCCCGGTATCAAAGAGGTGGGTTATGGCAGACGACATCAAGAACATCGCTCAAGACGCAGAAACAATTACACATTCTGAATTGTCACGACCGGCCAAGCTGACAGGTGCAGAGATTCTCTGGGCCACGCTCGAAGGCGAAGGCGTCCGCGAAGTCTTCGGTTACCCGGGCGGCGCCATTCTGCCTATCTATGACGCACTGCGCAAGTTTCCCATCAAGCACATCCTTGTCCGTCATGAGCAGGGCGCAGTGCACATGGCTGATGGTTATTCGCGCGCATCCGGCCGCGTGGGTGTGGCCATGGCAACCTCCGGTCCGGGGGCCACGAACATGGTCACTGGTATCGCAACGGCGATGCTGGATTCAAGCCCGATCATCTGTATCACTGGAAATGTTTCAAGCAAAGTGCTTGGTTCGGATGCGTTTCAGGAGGTTGATATCACTGGTATCACCATGCCGGTGACCAAGCACAACTATCTCGTAACGCGTGCCGAGGATATCGCCGGCGTAGTGCGCGATGCCTTTCGCGTTGCCGCGTCAGGCCGGCCCGGCCCGGTGCTGATCGATATCACCAAGGATGCGCAGCAGGCCACTGCAGACTTCGACTTCGATGCCGCGGCGCCGATCGCTTCGCTGCCGCACCCGATGCTGCGCGCAGAGAAGACTGCCATCGCAGATGCCGCGAAGCTTATCCTGCAATCGAAGCGGCCAGTGATCCTGGCGGGCTACGGCATCATGAAATCGGGCGCAGGCGAGCAGGTGCGCACGCTGGCTGAACGTGCCGAACTGCCAGTTGCCTGCACACTGCTTGGCCTCGGCGGTTTTCCTGCTTCGCACACACTCAACCTCGGCATGATGGGTATGCATGGCGAGAGCTGGGTGAACGAAGCCATTCAGAATGCCGACCTGCTGATAGCGTGCGGCATGCGCTTTGATGACCGCGTGACCGGTTCACTCGCGACCTACGCGCCGAAGGCCAAGAAGATCCACATCGATATAGACCCATCCGAGATCAACAAGAATGTCCACGTCGATGTCGCACTCACCGGCGACCTGAAGGAAGTTCTCGATGCGCTTCTTCCGTTGATCCCAAAGCGCAGCGGCGCAGCATGGCTGAAGACGATCGCGGCAAACAAGGGCACGGCAGCGGTTCGTGACATCACGAATCTGCCGGACACCGGACACCTGTATGCCGCGCATGTCATTCACGACCTGTGGCGTGAGACACACGGCAATGCTGTTGTCGCGACCGATGTCGGCCAGCACCAGATGTGGGAAGCACAGTATTTCAAACATGAACATGCGCGGTCGCTCGTTACCAGCGGCGGCCTCGGCACCATGGGCTTTGCACTTCCTGCCGGCATCGGCGCGAAGGTCGCGTCTCCCGATAAAGAGGTCTGGGTGATCGCCGGCGACGGCGGCTTCCAGATGACGGCCTGCGAACTGTCCACCATCGCGCAGGAAGGCCTCGACATCAATATCGCCATTATCAACAACGGCTATCTTGGCATGGTGCGGCAGTGGCAGGAGTTTTTCTATGAGAAGAACTACCAATCGTCACCGATACTGTCACCTGATTTCGCAATGCTGGCCGCAGCACACGGTATCGCCAGTGCAACCGTGCACAGTCGCGGCGAAGTACTGCCGGCGATACGGTCTGCGCGTGAGACCAGGGGCCCGTTCCTGATCAACTTCATGGTCGAAAAAGAGGAGTCTGTGTACCCGATGATTCCCGGTGGCGCTGCGCTGCATGAGATGATCCGGCGTCCCCATCCTGACAAGAACAACCCGATGCTTGAATCGGCAGAGGACTAGGACATACATGCTGCATACCTTTGTCGCACTCGTAGGAGACAAACCAGGTGTACTGACGCGTGTCGCGTCCCTCTTCCGCCGTCTCAACATCAACATAACATCGCTGACGGTTGGTGCATCGGAGCGCGCAGGGGTCTCGCGTATGACGATCGTCGCCGACGCACCGCCCACGGCCACGCATCGCATCATGGCGTCGCTCTACAAGCTGGAAGATGTGATCGAAGTGGATGACATCGATCGCTTCTCGTCCATCAGCCGCGAACTGGCGCTGATTAAAGTAGCTGCCAATGCACAGACGCGCTCGCATCTTTTCGAACTCGCGAATGTTTTTCGTGCGCGCATCGTTGATCTTGCGCCCGAGTCGCTCATGGTCGAAATGACCGGCAGCGCGAGCAAGATCGAAGGACTGCTGCAGGTGCTGGTGGAAAGTGGCGACAATGTTCTTGAGGTTTCGCGCACCGGCCGCATGGTGATGCGTCGCGGCCATCACACTAGTCGCGTCCTGGCCGCACTGCGGGACACGAGCGGCTCAAGCAAGAGCCAGGGCCCGAACGGCGTGGAGCCGGACCTGCTGGATATTCTGCCGGAGGACCTGCCGGAAGAAGAAGCAGCCGGAGCAGATTAGAAAAGCAGATCGCTGCACCCCGTTCCCCTTCGCTCTGGATGACAATTTTGATGGCGAGTCCAAAAATCTCTACATAGAAAATTTAAGACAAGGAAGATATATGCCGAAGACCTATCACGATCAGGATGCCGATCTATCGCTTATCCAGAACAAGAAAGTAGCTATCATCGGTTACGGTTCGCAGGGTCATGCCCATGCGCTCAACCTGAAAGACTCAGGCGTCGATGTCGCAGTAGGACTGCCTGAGAGCAGCAAGTCTGTCGAGAAGGCGAAGAAGGCCGGGCTGAAAGTTCACACGATCAGCGATGCTGCCAAGTGGGCGGATGTCATCATGATGCTCGTGCCCGACCAGTCGCAGGCAGACGTCTATGACAAGCACATCAAGCAGCACATGACGGCCGGCAAGACGCTCATGTTCGCGCACGGCTTCAATATCCGTTTCGGCTTCATCGCACCACCTGCCGGCGTCGACGTCTCGCTGGCCGCGCCAAAATCTCCCGGTCACCGCGTGCGCGAAGTCTTCACCGAAGGCGGCGGTGTACCCGGCTTGATCGCCGTGCACCAGGATGCTTCCGGCAATGCTCACGCACTTGCGCTGTCTTATTCGAAGGGCATTGGCTGTACGCGCGCCGGCGTGTACGAAACCACATTCAGCGAAGAGACCGAGACTGATCTGTTCGGCGAACAGGCAGTACTCTGCGGCGGTACTTCGGCCCTCGTCAAAGCCGCGTTCGATACGCTCGTTGAAGCTGGCTATGCACCAGAGATGGCGTACTTCGAGTGTCTCCACGAGCTTAAGCTGATTGTCGACCTGATGTACCGCGGCGGTCTCGCCTACATGCGCTACTCCATCTCCGACACTGCCGAATACGGCGACTACACCGCAGGTCCTCGCATCGTTACCGATGAAACGCGCAAGGCCATGAAGCAGCTCCTGAAAGAAATTCAGGACGGCACCTTCGCGAATAATTTCATGGCGGAAAACAAGAGTGGCCGCAAGAAGTTCCAGGCAATGCGCGACGCAGAAGCAGCGCATCCCATCGAAAAGGTCGGCACTGAACTCCGCGCGGGCATGCCGTTTCTCAACCCCGTCACTGCAGAAAAGCAGGGCAACCCGCACGCAGCCGAACCCGTCACCGCCTAGGCATTTGCCATGCAGGCGGACACGCCTGGGCGTTTATGCTTCCGCTGGTCGCATGAGTCTCTGCTTTTGAAATGGTCGCTCCATTGTGAAAGCTTGAACCAGGAAGGTGGTTCGCCACCTTCCTGCCCCGGAACAAACATCTCTTTGACTGCGTAGTGCCTCTATCAGGCTATGCGGCTCCTCACACTTATCGCTCTCACCTTGCCTCTTTTTATGCACGCACAGACCAATCCCTGCCCTGAACATCCAGCGACGCTCGAAGCCATGCGCGACTGTTACAGGCCGCTCGTCATCTTCACGCCTGCAGTCAGCGATACCCGGTTCACTCAACAGCTGGCGGAATTGGAAGAGCATCCAGCAGACCTGCGGGACCGCAATATACTGGTCATCATCAATGCAGAAGATCACCAGCCAGTGACCGCGGCTAACATACGGAAACTGCCTGCGACGCAACTGGGCCCGACTGAAAACAATAAACTACGCGATCGTTTCAATGTCTCTGGCGACAGCTTCGTTGTGATGCTTATCGGAAAAGACGGTGGCGAAAAGCTTCGTAAACAGAAGATTGTCACAGTCGATACATTGAATCGAACAATCGATGCCATGCCCATGCGCAAGGCAGAAGAAAAACAATAGATGAACGGCAGGTTAAAGCTCGCCTAACGCCATCAACCGCTCAGAGCCTTTTTTGCACCATTCGAAAAAACTCACAGGGGGCTGCTGCCCAGCATGTAGGACAATAGCAGCGGAGAGCAAGGGCATGGAAACGCAGACCCAATTCGTTGCGAAGGACACCGCGAGGGTCGAACAACTGGTAGCGGCCTTACGCGAGGTTGCGCCACTGCACGATCTCCGCGACGAAGATTATTGCTGGCTCGCCACCCATGGCAAGGAGCGCTTCGATGACGCGGGTGTCACGCTCTTTGAAGAGGGTGAGCCAGCTACCGCCATGACCATCCTGCTGAAGGGTGAGATCCACGTAAAGCGCATGCGCACATCGGCAGCACTTTTCATCGGCAGGGCCGGCCAGATCACGGGATTGCTGCCCTTCTCGCGGATGAAGGAATACGGCGGCCAGGGGTATACCGCCGCGCCGACGTGGGGCCTCGAATTTCACAAGGACATGTTCCCCGAGATGCTGCGGGCGATCCCTACACTCGGCGATCGCGTGGTCGGCGTACTGCTCGATCGCGTCCGCGAGGTAACGCGCATGGAACAGCAGGCCGAGAAATTGACTGCACTTGGCCGGCTGGCGGCGAACCTTGCCCATGAGCTCAACAATCCTGCGTCAGCGGCCCAGCGTTCGGCTGACGGCATGCTGCAGGAACTGAAATTCTTCATTGAGAATTCGCTCAAGCTCGGTCATCTCTGCCTGACGGAAACCCAGACCTCGGATGTCCGCAGCTGGTACCAGGACACGCTTGGCGAACTGGAACAGAACGGCCATGTGGATGCCTCTGCCGTTGCCGAGCGTGAAGACGCCATCCAGCGCTGGCTGAACGAACGGCACATCGGTGACGGCTGGCAGATAACGCCTGAACTCGCCGAACTGGGAGTAACGACTTCGCACCTCGACCGGCTGCCATCGTCTGTACCTTCGTCGACGGTTCATCCAGTTCTGCTGCAGATCAGCTCCGGCCTGCGCGCCGAAAAAATGGCGGAAGCCGTGCTCGATTCAACCTCCCGTATTTTCACGCTGATTCGCGCCATCAAGGACTATTCCTTCATGGACCAGGCGCCCATCCAGGACGTGGACGTAACCCAGGGGATTGAAAGCACGCTCATCATGTTGCAGTCCCAGGCTGAAAACGCCACGATCGAGCGCCGTTATGGTCCGGACCTGCCGCTCATCTCAGCTTTTGGCAGCCAGTTAAACCAGGTGTGGACAGTGTTACTTGAGAATGCCCTGGAAGCGACCCAGTACAAGGGCCACATCGTCATCAAGGCTCACGTGAGCGGCGGGTACCTGTTGGTCGAGGTGTGGGACGACGGTCCAGGCATTCCAAAAGAGTTGCAGGCCCGCATCTTCGAGCCATTCTTCACGACTAAGGCCCCCGGCCAGGGTCTGGGGTTGGGGCTTGATGCGGCCATGCGGATCATCCGTACACACCGCGGCTTTCTGACCGTTGACTCGGTACCGGGAGCCACCTGCTTCCAGGTGCGCCTGCCCATCGATAAAGCCCAGGCTTATTAAGGCTGGCCTCCTCCCTGCCCGTCTGATCTTTGTCATCCCAACCGGAGCGCATCGCAGCGAAGAGACCTGTATTCGCCGCCCTGATTAAAATGCCGCTGGCGAAGCACAACGCTTCAACTCACTGGGCAGCTTTGAAGCAGGATAGTGACTCTACCGATGTTCCCGTCGCCTCAACAGGAAAACCACTCCGGTCAGCACTGCGCCGCCCAGCACCCAGGCGAACTGGTACCAGTAGAAGAAGGGAAAGCCGAGCAGCATCGGGTCCCTGCGCGCATAGAAGCTCGGAAAAACGAGTGCAATCACCGGAATCAGCAGCAGCAGTTCGCGCGGGTGCAGGCCCCTTGGACGATTTGAATTCGCCATCTTAAAACTCCGCCGTGATTGGTTCAGGGTTGCCCGAGATGGAACTCTCGATGCGGTCTTCGTAATCGTCATCGCTGGTCGCATCCAGATGCCGCTGTACCCCGGCAGCATCGAGGATGAGCGTCAACACAATCGTCACGAACAGGTTCAGCGCCAGTGCATAGCATGCTGAGTAGGCCGGGTAGACCTGACCGAAGAAATGCAGTGGATAGGTCGAGCCTTTCAGGTGCAATGACAGCTCCATACCCGTGCTCGCGATCATGCCTGCTGCCCACCCTGCCAGTAGCGCAATGTGGTGGAAGCGGCGTCTCCAAAGCCCGAAAACAATGGCAGGAAACGTCTGCAGGATCCACGCGCCGCCAAACAATTGCAGATTGATGGCATACTGCTGCGGCAGGAAAATGATGAAAGCCAGGGCGCCCAGCTTTACGACGAGGGAGACCAGTTTGGCCACCCGCGACTCCTGCTGCGGAGTGGCATCTTTACGGAAATACTCACGGTAGAAGCTGCGAGTAAACAGGTTTGCTGCCGCAATTGACATGATGGCCGCCGGCACCAGGGCACCGATAGCGATCGCGGCAAAACAGAAGCCTGCGAACCAGGGCGGCAGCGCCCATTCAATCAGCAGGGGAATGGCCATGTTCGCGGTTGCAGGATGCAGTCCGGCGACCAGCGCCATCAGTCCCATCAGGGCAATCAGGCCCAGCAGCAGGGAGTAGGCTGGCAGCAGCACCTGGTTGCGCCGGATCGCGTCTCCACTCTTCGCTGCCAGGACCGCGGTCACCGAGTGGGGATACATGAACAACGCCAGCGCCGAACCCAGCGCCAGGCTGGAGTAGGCACTGTACGCGGCCTTGGGCAGGACCAGCGTGCCAGGAGGATGCTTGGCTGCCAGTAACGGACCGGCAGCCGCAAAGATGTGACTGTAGCCGCCCAGCCTGTACGGGATATAAACAACGACCACGATCACCATCACGTAGATCATGGCGTCTTTTACGAGCGCAATCAGCGCTGGGGCACGCAGTCCGCTTGAATAGGTATAGAGCGCCAGGATCAGGAATGCGACCAGTAACGGCCAGTCGCCCTTTAGTCCCATCTGTGCCAGTACGACATTCATCCCAATCAACTGCAGCGCGATGTAGGGCATGGTCGCCAGGATACCGGTCATAGCGACCGCCAGCGCCAGCCAGTGGCTGCCATAGCGCCCGCGCACAAAGTCGGCCGCCGTGACATAGCCATGTTTCCGGGAAACTGCCCAGAGACGCGGCAGGATCAGAAATCCGAGTGGATAGATGAGGATGGTGTAAGCGAGTGCAAAGAACCCCATCGCGCCTGCGCCAAATACCAGTGCGGGGACGGCTATGACAGTGTATGCGGTGTAGAGATCGCCGCCGATCAGGAACCAGGTGATGAGCGTGCCGAAACTGCGACCGCCCACACCCCATTCGTCCAGGTGGTTCAGGTCGGCTCTTCGCCAGCGCGAGGCGAAGAAGCCGACAACCGTTACGAGCAGGAAGAAGAAGATGAAGACCGACAGTTCGACGGTGTGGATGGGCATGGGACGAGCGGGTCAGAACTCTCGACGTAAAATCAACTTACCATCAACACCGAAATGCAAAGCACTTGACGCATTCCAAACCAGCCGCGGCAATATGCACCCACGGAAGCATGGTGCCAGGGGCGTGGCCGCCCCTTCGGCAAGTACCCGCTGGTTACTCTTTGGTGATTTCGACGCCGCGCCAGAAAGCGATGTGGTTCTTGATGTTTTTGGCCGCCGGCTTGGGGTCGGGATAGTACCAGGCGGCATCGGGATTTTCCTGACCATCTACCAGCAGGCTGTAGTAGCGCGCCTGACCCTTCCATGGGCAGGTGGAGGTAGTGGTACTGGTGCGGATGTACTCGCGCTTGACTGCACTTTCGGGGAAGTAAATGTTGCCTTCAACGGTTTCGTACGTGTCGCCTTCGGCGATCACTTGTCCGTTCCATGTCGCTTTTGCCATAACTTTTTTGTCTGCTTTCACTTCTGCTTGTGCCTGCATTTGCAATCCTTTCTAAATAACAGCCGGCCAGTCCTGCCGCCTGCGCTCGGGTGAAAGAGTGCGCGGCTGGCAGGTCTTGCCGAAAGTGCCGGGCGCCGTCGTTGAACGACGGGCGGCCTTGGCTACTCCATCTTCATACCCTGTACCGGCGCAACCACCTTGCCTACCTTTGTCACTTTGTCGACGTGGAGCGACATGGCTGTAGTGTCCAGCGTAGCCATGATGGTCACCGGCTTGCCGGCATCATCGGCAATGGAGTCGGGGTTATCTATCGCCCACACTTTCTTCTTATCGTCATCGACAAAGACAGGCTTTGAACCCTTGCCGATGCACTTCTTGACGCACGCAGCGTCCGGAGTAGCAGAGTTATGCGTAGCACCACATTGTGATTCTGAAATATAGCCGTTTACTTTCATCGGTTTGCTGGTGTCTGCAGCAAAAGCCGAAAGGCTACAGAGGGTAAGAGCCGCGATCGTCATCTTCATAACAGTTGGCCTCCAATACTCCCCGAGTATGCTACTGCGCAGCAATACTGGCAAGTGCGGAATCCTCAAGGACCCTAGCGACGTTCAGGAGACCAGAACTGCACGGCGGCCTTCGTTCGCCTTAACAAGTCTCTCGACGTTCCCCCGCGCCACTGCATGTTTCATGACGAATTGCTCTGTCCGTAGAAGAAATTGCGGCGAGTGCTGGCGGATCTGTTCCAGGAATGGCTGGAACTTTGCCAGCAGGAAGACGTTTTCAGTGCAGCAGTCGACCAGAAGTTCACCGTCCAGGGCTCCCCGCAGGACGAATGCAGCCGCCATTTCCCAGTAACTGACCACCTGGCGCAGGTACTGGTTGTGCTGCGAACCAAAGTCGCGAAGGACGGCGACCACGTCCTCCGCACTGTCCGGCTTGAACTCCGCAGTTACCCAGTGACGAGCAGTTCGCATGGTCGCTTCGCGTCGCAGTTCGTAAAGCTTCAGGATCAGTTCGGCATCGCCTGAAGAAGATAATGCTGTTGATTCCATCAATAACCTATTTCATTTGATCGTAGTTGTCTGTGTGGTGCTAGGCGCTGGTTTCGACGGGACTGAGTTCTTCTTCTCCGGCCTTCTCGGTGCGCTCGACCACGGGCGCATCCCCCAGACGCTTGTTAAAGGTACAATTCACCGTAGCAGGTTCTTCGGCCTCGCCCTTCTTCTTCCGCTTCTTCGGCGCCGCCTCTTCTTCGCCGGACGGCTTCCTGTTGTTCGGGCAGGTCAGGTAGATGCCCGACTTCAGTGTCTTTTCCAGCAGGTACGGACTGTGGCACTCGGGACATTCCTGGGCGACCGGCTTGTAATTCGAGGTGAAGTCGCACTTCGGATAATTGGTGCAGCCATAAAACACGTTCCCACGCCGCGCCTTCTTCTCGGCAATGTCGCCCTTCCCACACTTGGGACAGGTGACGCCGATAGTGTTCTGCTTGATGTACTTGCACTTCGGATAGCCGCCGCATGATACAAATTCGCCGAATCGGCCATGCCGCAGCACAAGGTGGTGTTCGCCGCACTGCGGGCACATCTCTTCGAGCGGCTGCGGCGGTTTCTGCTGTTCTTTCGAATCGAGCCGCCGAGTGGTCTTGCACTCCGGATAACCAGTACAGGCCATGAATGTCCCGAATCGGCCACGCTTCAGCACCATGGTCTTGCCGCAGTTCTCGCAGTACTCTTCTGCGCTGTCCGTATCCTGCGTATCGGCCTTTTCAAGGTCGGGCAGGTCGATGATGTTCTCCTTGGTGAAGGTGCAGCTTGCCGGGTCCTTCTTGTCATAGGCACTGCAGGCAAAGAACGTCCCGAATTTGCCCCACTTCAGCACCAGCGGTGAACCGCAGCGTTCGCAGATTTCATCGGTCGCCTTCTCCATCCGCTTCACATTTTCCATGTGCTTTTCGGCGTGGAGCAGTTCCTTCTCAAAGTGACCGTAGAAGCCCTTCAAGAGCGTCGTCCAGATCTCTTTGCCATCCTCGATGTCATCGAGCTCGGTCTCGAGCCTCGCCGTATACGCGGGATCGAAGATGTACGGGAAATTCGCAACCAGCAGGTCGGTCACGACCAGGCCAATCTCTGTCGGCACAAATTTGCCGGCACGCCCAATGCCCACCTTGCGGACGTATTCGCGCTCCTGGATCGTATTGATGATCGCAGCGTAGGTCGATGGCCGGCCAATGCCACGCTCTTCGAGGATCTTGACCAGCGAGGCTTCATTGAACCGGGGTGGCGGCTCAGTAAAATGCTGCTCCGGCTCAATCTCCCGCAGGTTCAGCTTCTGTCCCGCATTCAGATCCGGCAGCTTGTTCTTGAGCGCATCATCGTCTTCGTCCTTCGCATCCTTGGCTTCTTCGTAGACTTTCAGGAAGCCATCGAACTTGAGGATCGAACCGGTCACGCGGAAGTCATAGCGTTTTGCATCTTTACCACTGGCTTTCGCCTGCACTTCGACCGTCGTCTGGTCGAACAGCGCGGGCAGCATCTGCGACGCGACAAAGCGCTGCCAGATCAGCCGGTATAGCTTCAACTGCTCTTCAGTTAGATACTGCTTGATGTCCTCCGGCGAAAGGCTGACACGCGTTGGCCGG
The DNA here is from genome assembly GCA_963692885.1 of Acidobacteriaceae bacterium. Taxonomy (GTDB): domain Bacteria; phylum Acidobacteriota; class Terriglobia; order Terriglobales; family Acidobacteriaceae. The sequence continues at coordinate 934,025 of OY843586.1, read as the reverse complement.
ATGGCTTCATGCGCATCCTGTGCGTCCTTCTTGCTCTTGAACGTATTCGGCTGTTCCGGCAGATACTGCTTACCCAGCGCCTTGCCGATGTACTCCCGCGCCTCGGTAATCGCATCCGGCGATACGCGCGTCGAATCGGTACGCATATAGGTGATCAGGCCGACAGTTCCCTCTTCGCCGCCCAGGTCGACACCTTCATATAATCGCTGCGCCACGCCCATCGTGCGCTTAACGTTAAAGCCAAGCTGCCGCGACGCGTCCTGCTGCAGTTTGCTGGTCGTGAACGGCGGAGTCGGCGACTTCTTGCGCTCGCTGCGATCCACTTCCCGCACCGACCACTCAGCCTTTTTGATGGCCGCAAGAATTTCCTTGGTCACTGCTTCGGTCGGAACCGATGCAGCGCTCACCGTCGGAATGGACGAACGTTTGCCATCGATCCCGACAAAACGGGCCGTAAACTCCGCGCCCTTGGGCAGCGGGTTCAGGTGAGCGTCAATGGTCCAGTATTCAACCGGGTTGAATGCCTTGATCTCGCGTTCGCGCTCGACAATCAGGCGCAGCGCCACTGTCTGCACCCGGCCGGCGGACAGGCCGCGACGGACCTTGTCCCACAGCAGCGGGGAGATCTGGTAGCCCACAATGCGGTCGAGCACACGGCGGGTCTGCTGCGCGTCTACCAGGTTGCGGTCGACGGCGCGGGCATTCAGAAACGCAGCCTTGACTGCCTTCGGTGTGATCTCATTAAAGGTGACGCGATGGATCGTGCCGGCGGTCGCGTAGTCGCGCAATTCATCTTCAAGATGGGCAGCGATGGCCTCGCCTTCGCGATCAGGATCGGGCGCCAGGTAGACAGCTTTCGCGCCCTTCGCCAGCTTCTTGAGCCGGTCCATCACCTTTACTTTGTCCGGCATCACGATCAGGTCCGGCGTAAAGCTGCCGTCTTCCAGTTCGACACCGATTTTGTTCTTTGGCAGGTCCTTTACGTGGCCCAGCGAGGCTTCGACGATGTAGTCCTTACCGAGATATTTGTTGATCGTCTTGGCCTTCGAGGGCGATTCGACAATCACTAGCGATTTACTCATTGTTGACCCTTCAAGCAGTGCCGCCAACCGTTTCCGATCGAGCACCGCTGGAGCTGTTGCACTTCAGCTGCATACAGAAGTGACGCTACCGGCTGTCCTTATCGCAGTGAAAAGGACAACCTGCTTATCACCAGAGATGCCACTCAAAATGAAACTGCTCTAATTTCTGGAAGCTACCACGCTCTCCGGCTTAGCGCCAGCGGCAGCCTTCCACGCCCTTGGCCGTACCACGCGACCGAGGGTCACTTTACAGTGAGCCATTTACATGCGACGGACATAGTTTTTGCCGGGCATCTGGCGGATATGACCGGCGATCTCCAGCTCGAAAAGCGCCGTGAAAATCTCCGCTGAACTCAGCCGGCCTTCGAGCAATTCCATCAGGCCGTCTACCTGCGTTGGCTCATCGTGACGCAGTTCCAGGTACACCACGGACTCCTGTTCGCGCATCGGGGGCATCGCAAACGGCTTCATGGAAAATAATGTAGCCGGTTCTATCGATGCACCAGCTCCCTCTTTCGATTCAACGGCAGCCTCGTCCTCCAGCAGCACCCTCACCTGGCTGGGCAGCTCCGCCCACACATCTTCCCAGGTCGCCGTAAGACAGGCCCCCTGCTTTATCAACGTGTTAGGGCCCCAGGAATTCTTATTGGTGACGTTCCCGGGTACGGCGTACACATCGCGGTTCTGTTCCATCGCACAGCGCGCCGTGATCCGGGTGCCGCTGTTCTCGGCGGCTTCGATCACCAGTACGCCGATACTCATGCCGCTCAGGATGCGATTGCGATTGGGGAAATTCTGCGGCGCCGGAAAGGTGCCCATCGGCAGCTCTGAGACGATCGCTCCGCCAGCGCGCAGGATATCTTCGGCCAGTCCTTTGTTTTCCTTGGGATAGATGACGTCGATGCCTGTACCCCAGACCGCGACGGTTTTGCCGCCGGCTGCGAGCGCTCCTTTGTGCGCGGCCGTATCGATTCCGCGTGCCATGCCGCTCAGGATCACGATCCTGCGCGCAGCCAGGTCACGCGACAGCATCTCCGACATGCCCATGCCATAAGGGGAAGGTTTGCGCGTGCCGACTACCGCAATGCCCGGCCGCGCCAGCAGCTTCCGGTCTCCCCGCACCCAGAGCACGGGTGGAGGGTCGAAGATGTGACGGAGCTGCTCGGGATAATCAAGGTCGGTGTACACCAGGACCTCGGCGCCGGCTTCGGCAACTGCCGTCCATTCCTTTTTGGCCGCACGCAGGGCACTTCCATCGAAAACGAACTGCGCTGCCTCCGCCGGAAAGCCAAGGCCTTCGAGTTCCGTAAGGGCCATGCTGAAGACGCGATCGAGTTGCTTCTTGACCTGGAAGGCACGCTTGATCCGCTGCGGCCCCAGTCCTGGAGTCAGTGTCAACGCCAGCCACGCAAGCTGTTCCGCGTTGGCTGTGGCGGCAGTCGTGGTCAGGAGTACTGCCGGCAATGTGGCCGGTAATGAGGGAGTCGGCATCGGGCCACACAGCATCCGCCGCGGACAGCGGAAGCAGCCTCCGGCGCGAAGCCTTTCAGTAATCGAAGTGGATACGTAAACCGAGAGTAGACAGCCGATGGAAGGATGTAAAGGAATTGTGTCTCAATCTTCGGATTCACATTCCCGTTTTGAACTCATGTCGATGCGAAAGAACAAGTTGAAAGTGTAGTCACTCAATCCCCCGCTTCACGGGGGAGAGACTGATTACTGACGATAAGCCGACATATCGGTACTAATCCGTATTGCGATGTTGAGCCAGTTGAGGAGCGCTCAGGTTGACGGAGGTATGATCATGGTTCCCATGAACGATCGCGGTCTTGAGCCTCATCGACGTCCGTTAACAGAGCATGAGCGCCAGTTGGTGACTTGGCTCATTGAGCACGGAACCAACCAGGATCGGCTACAACTCAATGCTCAGATACCCCGGTTGAGTGTGCGAGAGCGATGCACCTGTGGTTGCCCTACCGTGTATTTCTCGCTCGATGGCGCAGCTGTACCTAGGACGGGTGAGCGGCTCGTAAGTGATCATCTCGCAAGCGTCGAGGGCATGGAAGTTGGCATTATGCTCTTCGAGACTGACGGACTTCTCAGTTCGTTGGAAGTGTACTCCTGCCCTGGAACCGACGTGCCGTTTGGTTTGCCAGAGGTAGCGTCGATCCGCCCGCTCTGATCGCTCCAAAGTCATAAGACTCGGCCCATCGAATTGCGGGAATCATTGCTAGGCTGGCCCAGAAGATCTTCTCTGCGAACTCGGTCCGGTTGACGCTTGATTCATCCGCTCACGTAACGGGTTTGCGGCGACCGATCACTCCTCATAAAGGCATTTGTCGTCAACGACGACGGACGCTCCCGGAAAGCCTGGTTTTCGGAAACTTGTCTCGACTGGGCCTCGGGAAAATGAGCAAGTTTCTCAAATCCTCATTTTTCACAAGCTAGGATCATCTATCGTTCGGCCTAAATCATGAGTGGCTGCCTCAGCAGTTGAGGCAGCCACTCATGCTGAAGGCTATGAGCCCAAAAAAACAACAGCTCCAATAAGGCACGCAACTGCCGTTCCAATCCTGATCCGCCTGCGAACCACCTGCTCTTGAAGACCTTGCCTCCAAAGTGGGCGATCAGCAGTAAGGCGGCAGTGATTGCGACGGCCAATAGCCACAGTCTAGCCATGCAGACGAAGTCCTCACGTCATAGGTATTGAGACAGTCTCGACACTCCTCCAAAGTCGGGTTTTCGGTAACTTGCTCCGGGATAGGTCGAAACGTTGGCGATCAAGTAACAATCTCCCACTCTGCGGAAGCAACAGCTTCAAAAATGGTCGGCACCTAAGCCGGTGTGGTGAGCTTGCCACCAGGTCGGCTTCTTTATAAAGAGTGGGACGCGGTGGTGGGGAGCAGGGCCAGTATGCCCCCACCATCTGGTGATCAGGATGTCAGGAATTGCTTAGGAGGAAGCGACCCAGGTGGCCATCGCCGTGGTCGGTCCGACAGAGCCTGTGACATAGGTGACCCCGGTTGAGGTTCCGTCGGAGGTCATGTCAACCGGCTCGTTGATGTAATAGTAGTTCCCTCCTTTGCTGCATACGTTGGTTCCGCTGATCACGACCTCGCCGAAGCGGGGAATAGTGGAGAGAACGTTGTTGAAGCCGGGACGTTCCATGATGCACTCCGCGACATTGCCCTGAAAGATGGTTCCCGGCGGTGCAGAGACCACCGGCGCAGTAGTGGTTCCTTGGGTAACGTTGGTGATTCGTCCAGTGGCCTGCAGCACACCGTTCTGAACACCTCCGTTCGCGATGCTGGCGAAGATAGTGTCACCTGGATTGACAGAGAAGCTGATCTGCTGCCAGGAGTAAGTGAACCACTCGATCCAGGCGAAGGTCTCAGTACTGACGGCTCCGTTAACAGTGGAGACGAACTGGGCCGTGCCGAGCTGCATGACGTCGCTCGAGCCATATCCATCAACACCGACCCAGGTGACAGAAGCCCAGAACCCGTCGCCGGTAGTCGGGGGCGTCACGCTCGGAACCACCCACTGCCCCTGGACCTGCTGAAAGGGATCGTTGCCCGTTGTGTCGGGGTTGAAGATGAGGCCGCCGCTCCAGTTCGGGCTGTACGCGGTTCCGGTGTCACTCGGCCTGGTCGGCATCCTGCTTCGCATGCGATGTTCTTTCCGTGGCGTGAGCGTTGGAACAATGTACTTGTAGCGTTGAGACGTAAGCGTATCCCACAGCTTTGCAGCCTCAGGATGCCTGCGAGAGTCGGGACGGGGATTGATGCCGTAGCGCAATAGCGTGCTTACATCTGCGTGACGTGGATCGAAGTCCGGCGGAGGTACTGCGATCGCTTTGGCAGCCTCATGGTTGGTTGGAACAAGCTCCAGGTGTTTGGCCATTACTTCGTACAAGGTGGACTGGGACATGGTACATCTCCTGATACAACTGGAATTCAGGAAGGCGACATGCTTCCTTACTCTCTATTGCGGAAACGAGCTCTGCAAAGGTTCCAAATAAAATTTCGGGGGCGAGATTGTCATGGTTTGTCGAGCCGGAGATGCTGAGAACCGCAGCGAAACTGACTGTTCAACGACGACTGCTATGCACTGCCGCCATCTGCTTTCTGAACCCGGCGCCGGCTCATACGGGGCTCGATTGCCTGCATAGCGGTCCACGGGCGGGTTCAGACGCCGTCGAAGCTCCGCGCATTTTCACGCCGCAAAAAGACTGGGCCTGACTCGCATTTGTAGATGAGCCGGGCGTGGCTTCACTGCAACTCGAGCGAGGGATCTACGAATTCTTAGCCCGGTTGATACACTCAGCTGGAGCCAGGCCATCGCTACGACGCCAAATCCCGCAACCGCATCAGCCCACGACGAGCGCCTGCGTATCGCCGCCATCAGCTTCCTCAACCCGGCGCCGCTCATGTGGGATTTCGAGCATCCACCCCTCCGCGATGAACTCGCGACCCGCTATGCGATCCGCGAAATGCCGCCCGCGCTGTGTGCCGAGCAACTCGCGACCGGCGAAGCAGACATCGGCCTGGTGCCCATCGCCGCCTATGCCACCATCCCTGATCTCGCCATCATTCCTGGCTGCACCATTGCGTCGAAGGGGACGATTCGTTCGCTTCTCCTGATCTACCGAGAGGTCGCAGGAGACCGCGCTTTTCAGGATGATCGCGCCGGGCTGGACCTGATCCGCACCGTTGCCGCCGACACTTCCTCGCGCGCGACCTTCGCTTACGTGCAGATCCTGTTCAAGAAGTTCTGGAAGATTCCCGTAAGTTTCGCGCCCCATCCGCCGAACCTCGATGCGATGCTCGCGTCCTGTGATGCAGCTATCCTGATCGGCGATCCGGCGCTGATTGCCCTTGAAGATCGCGAAGCCCGTGAACAGCGGACCGGCGAGCGCCTGTGCTACGTCGACCTGGCTCATGCCTGGCGTGAAGCCACCGGCCTGCCCTGGATCTCGGCCTTCTGGGCGGTCCGTACTGCGGCAGTTTCAACGATGGAGGTACGCCGGCAGGTGCGGGCGGATTTCCTCGCCTCCCGCAACCACGGCCTGGGCCACGTGGAAGAGCTCGTAACGGAGTGGGCGCCGAAGATCGCCGTCCCCCGGCACGTCATCCGCACCTATCTCACCGAGAACATTCACTACGTGCTCGATGAAGAGTGTCTTGCCGCGATCGAGGAGTTTTATCGGCTGGCCGCCGAATGCGGGGTCCTGCCGCAAGCTCCGGCTTTGAGCCTGCTGTAAACATAAAAAACTGTCTGCCAGCGACCTCCGGGCGTCTATACGCGTCAAAGCTACTGTGATTCTTGCCCTGCTTCAGGAAGCCGCTCAGCACGCAGTCCAGCATGTCGCGGCCCATGGCGGCGCGCACACAGCCCATCACCAGTCAGCGTTTATGCGCTGGATCCTCCACCTGGGGCCAATCGGCATCTTCGCTGTTTCGTTTTTTGATGGCTGGATCATCCCGCTGCCTATCCCCGGCAGTACCGACCTGCTGCTGCTCATGTTCATCGTCCGGCACGGCAACCCGTGGGTCTTCTCGTCGCTTGCCGTGGCGGGTTCAATTGTGGGCGGGATGTTGACCTGGCGCTTTGGCAAAACCGGCGGCGACAAGCTGCTTCACACGTTCGTCCCGAAACGGATCCTGGATCGGGTCTGCAAATATGTCCAGGAGCGGGCGTTCGTGTCCGTCCTGATTGCGACCATGCTGCCGCCGCCGGTGCCGTTGACTCCGTTTGCCCTGGCCGCCGGTGCGCTGGGTGTCAAATGGAAGCCGTACCTGGCCGCCTATGCGCTCGGTCGCACAATCCGCTACGGTGTCATAACATGGCTCGGTGTCCGCTACGGTCGGCAGATCCTGCACTGGTGGCGACATTACCTGGCCGCCTACGAAGCGCCGATTGCGTGGTCGCTGGTCGCCATCACCGTTGCCGGTCTCACGTGGAGTATCTTCAAATACCGCAGGATGATGAGCGAAGTGAGATCTGCGCCCAAGCCAAGCGCAGCGGCGGCCTGATCCGTAGCCTGGGCTTCGGTAAACCCAGGGTTGTGGCTGATGAAGAAGACGCGGGTCCTTCGCTCAGCGAGACAGTCGCAGATCAGCTGCGGACTATCCGCGGTACCAGTCCAGTCTTTACGGGGCGGAGCCGTGTGCCCGAACGGCCAGTTCCCGTGTGCCCGAACGGCCAGTTCCCGTGTACCCGAGCGGCTGGTTCGGTGTGCGCGAACGGCTGAGTTCCCGTGTGCCGGCAGGGCTGGTTCAGATTTCCCAGCGGAGTAAGGCAGCGCCGGCGGTGAAGCCTGCGCCCACCGAGGCGATCAGGACCGTGTCGCCCTTCTTGAGCCGTTTTTCCTGGCGCGCTGTTTCCATGGCGAGCGGAATAGTGCCGGCTGTCGTGTTGCCGTAGCGATCGATGTTGACGATTACCTTATCTTCGGGAAGTCCGAGGCGCTCGGCTGTTGCCAGGATGATCCGCTTGTTCGCCTGGTGCGGCAGCAGGCAGCCGAGGTCTTCGCCTTTCAACCCGTTCTGCGCCAACACCCGCTCCGACAGTTCTGCCATTTTGCGCACAGCGTACTTGAAGACAGACCCGCCATCCTGGTGGACGTAATGCATCTTTTTCTCTACGGTCTCGACCGTTGGAGGATGCAGGCTCCCACCGCCCGGCATATAAAGCGCATTTCCGCCCGAGCCATCGATCTCATGCACGTAGTCAATGAAACCGACTTCGCCTTCTTCCGCTGGCTCAATCAAAACAGCACCCGCGCCGTCGCCGAAAAGGATGCAGGTCGAGCGATCGGTGTAATCGAGGATAGACGACATGGTGTCAGCGCCAATCACGAGAACCTTCGAGTGCGCGCCACTCTCGACCAGCTTCGCTCCCACCTGCATCGCGTACACAAAGCCGGAGCAGGCAGCCGACAGATCAAAGCCCCAGGCGCCGCGAGCGCCGATCCGGTTCTGCACCAGGCAGGCGGTCGCCGGGAAAAGCATGTCAGGCGTCACCGTCGCGACTATGACAACCTCAACCTCTGCGCCGGTAATACCGCGCTCGGCCAGGCATCGGTTTGCTGCTTCGACCGCCAGGTCGCTGGTCGCCACCCCCGGGTCGACCAGGTGACGCTCACGGATGCCGGTGCGGTCGGTGATCCACTTGTCGTTGGTATCGACCATCTTCTCGAGGTCGGCATTGGTCAGCACGCGCGGCGGTACATACGTCCCGAGTGCACTGATTTTTGCCCCGCGCAGGGTGCGGCGAGCAGGCTTGGCTTGATTACTTGCATCAGGCTTGGAAATGTCAGCCGAGCCGGAGGAAACAGGCTGAGCGGATGTTGCTGAGTTCAATATGCTTCTCCATCAAGGACATCCCCACCATTGTAGTACTTGCCGTACGGGCGTTGGCGCCCCTGGCGCTAGAGCATGCTCCCGTTGGTCGCACCGGTTCGTGGTTGGACTGGCTTTGTGCCCGCAGGGGGCTCCATTGAAAGAAGCTAGTTTTCGATTGTGCTGCGCTTCGCTCGAAATGACAAATTGGGGAGATGATGGGAGGAAATCATAGGGAGCGTAGTGGCAGGCTGAGTGCGACCAACAGGAGCATGCTCTAGCGCCAAAGGCGCCGACGCCCGTACGGCAAGTACCGGGGGGCCTACTGCGCACGTACTAGCCCGTTACCGTTGCTTCCTTCCGGACCTGGCGGGGTTGGCGGGATTACGTCGCGTAGGGCCCGGCACTCACTAAGCATACAACAGCTTTTGGGCCGTGTTCACTCACGGCAAACGCGATACACTGGACGTTGTGACTCCGCCTAAAACCCAATCCATAGTGGCCTCCGCGGTCGAGGCTGTTGCGTCTGTGGCCGCCTCCGTGATGGAACCGGAAGTGCCGGTGACGCTCGGCCTGCAGGCCGCTCTGGAGAAGAATAGGCCGAGGATTGGTTTCATCTCGCTGGGCTGCCCGAAGAACCTGGTCGATAGCGAAGTGATGATGGGCATGCTGGACCATGCGGGCGCACAACTGACTAACGATCCAGAGACGGCTGACGTGCTCGTCGTCAATACCTGTTCGTTCATCGAATCGGCCAAGCAGGAGTCGGTCGACACCATTCTCGAAATGGCTGAGTTCAAGAAGACCGGCAAAGCGCGGACACTGATTGTTGCCGGCTGCCTGGTCGAGCGTTATCGCGACGAGATCCAGAAAAATATCCCGGAAGTCGACGCCGTCGTCGGTACTGGCGAGTTAGAGAAAGTACTGGCTGCTGCTGGTTTGAGCAGCGTTTTACCGCGCGCGGCGCAGCAACTGGTGAATATTCAAGCTGCACCTGCGGTCGTTCGGCCTGCGGCTGAGTCGACCATCAGTTCGCGTGCTGAAGGCGATCTCCGCGAGCAGCAGGGCCGCTTTACGCGCGAAGCCTGGGACGGCGCCACGTCGGCGCTCCCGCAATATCTTTATGACGAACTAACGCCGCGCATCCTCGCGACGCCGAAAGCTTCGGCCTATATCAAGATTGCGGAAGGCTGTGACCATCCCTGCAGCTTCTGCGTAATTCCGAACCTGCGCGGCAAGTTCCGCTCGCGGCGCTTCGAATCGGTCGTCGTCGAGGCCACGCAGCTCGTCGCGAATGGGGTCCGCGAGATCACGCTCATCGGGCAGGACACGACCTGCTACGGCGAAGATTTCGGAATGCGCGATGGGTTAGCAGAACTGCTCGATCGGCTGGCACAGATCGAGGGCCTGAAGTGGCTGCGCTTCCTCTACGCCTATCCGAACAAGGTGACAGGCCGGCTGCTCGAAGTGATCGCGAAGCATGACAACATCTGCAAATACATGGACGTACCGCTGCAGCACGCTGCGCCAAATACTTTGAAGCAGATGAAGCGCGGCGGCGGGGCTGACATCTTCCTCAAGATGATCGAAAAAGTCCGCGCCACTGTGCCAGGCGTGGTCATCCGCTCAACATTTATTGTCGGCTTTCCCGGCGAGACGGACGAAGATTTTCAGGTACTCTCGCAATTCGTACGCGACGCGAAGCTGGACTGGTTTGGCGTCTTCGGCTATTCCGACGAAGAAGGCTCGAAGGCTTTTGCGCTGGGCGAAAAAGTTCCGCAACGGACGATCGAAGCACGCCGCCGGTCCCTCATGAAGCTGCAGCAGGGAATCAGCCGTAAGGCGAAGAAATCCTGGGTTGGCCGGACGGTCGATGTTCTCGTCGAAGGTGAGTCAGAAGAAACGCCGCTGCTCTGGGAAGGCCGTACGCAGTACCAGGCGCCGGAGATCGACGGCAAGCTCTACATCAACGACTTCGGTCCACATGAGACTCTGATTCCGGGTACGTTCTATCGCTGCGAGATAACCGAGTCGCATGACTATGACCTGGTCGCGCGGGTGATCGAGTAACAAGCTGCTCGCATCCTTGTCGTCCTGGCCGAAGCGCAGCGCAGTCGAACGGATCTGCATCTTCTCCACACGCCGCGACCTTGGACCGAAGCTGATTCAAGTGCTCCGTCCAGCATCGTAAAGATGCGGATCCCTTCACTACGCTGCGGCCCGGTGGGATGACAGGTCAAAATGTCGGGATGACAATCTGCATGCCCTTGTGGACAATCAAGGACAGCACTATGAGCACACAACCACCAGCCAAAAAAATCCTCCGCTGCCCCACCTGCAACAAGCTGGTCACCCTGGGTGATCCGGACATGCCGTTCTGCAGCGACCGCTGCCGCGTGATCGACCTGGGCAAATGGGCCAGCGGCGCGTATGTCATCTCGTCGCCGGTACTCGATCCGGATGTGCTCGGCGACATCGACACCGAGGCTGTGAAGCAGGAACTGCTCCGCCGCGGCATCGATGCCGAGAACGACTACTAGGTGGCCGCTCCCGCAGGTGGAGGCCTTACCAGGCGCACAACATGGGCATGGATTGCCGGCACTTTCTTCGGCGCTGGCAATCTCAAGCCCGGGCCCGGCACCTGGGGTTCAATTGCCGCGACGCTGATCTGGATACTTTTCGCCACCCCCCATTTTCTCCATTTGGGGAGGTACGCCGTCGACTATGTGGTTCCGGTTGCTCCCGTATGGCCCAGCCTCATCCTGGCCTTGCTGGCAACCGCCGTCGGTATTCCCGCCGCGACCATAATCGCGCGCGAATCCGGCCGCAAAGACCCGCAGAACGTCGTCATCGATGAAGCCGCAGGCCAGTGGCTGACACTTGCCGCCGCGGCACCGGACTGGAAGCACGCCCTCGCCGGTCTCGCTCTCTTCCGCCTGTTCGACATCACCAAACCCTGGCCGGCTCGCCAGCTCGAGCACCTGCCGGAAGGCTGGGGGATCATACTGGACGATCTCGCCGCCGGCGTCTATGGAGCAGCGATCCTGCTTGTGCTCCGCCACTGGTGGTAACTACTCTTCAATGCATCTCAACGATGAAGACGCCAGCAGGCACTCCGTGTTGCAAGCGTCTAAACTAATCGGAGGGGAACCAGCATGATCCGACTCACCAGGCCCGACCCATCCCTCCCGCACACACCACGTATCGAGTCCGTCGTACCGGATGCAGTGCTGCCGGGAGCGGAAGTCGAAATCCGTGGATCAGAGCTGGCCGGGCAGATTGACGACGAAGTTCTGAAGGCCCCCGTTGCCCTGCTCGACGGCAAACTGGCTCCGCTTTCGCTCACCCGCCCCACCCGCCTCCGTGTCCGCATTCCGGAAGCATCGGGCGAAGGCAGCCTCGAGATCCGTCGCAATGGGACAACCAGTAATTCCGTACAGATCAAAGTCGGCCGCCTGCTGTCTGACAATGTGCACCCGGTCTCGAGTCCCGCCGTTGATCCGGAGGGCAACATCTACGCTACCGTGTCAGGTGCGCGCGGCGAACCTGTACCCGTTTCCGTCTACCGCATTTCGCCCGAAGGTGACGTCGATTCGTTCATGACCGGCCTGGTAAATGCCACCGGTCTTGCAGTGGACGCAGAAGGAGTTCTCTACGTCTCATCGCGTCATGAAGGCACCATCCATCGCGTTACCCGGCATGGCGCTGCATCCATTTATGCCGAGGGCATGGGAGTTGCGACCGGCCTGGCCTTCGATGGTGAGGGCAACCTGTACTGCGGTGATCGCAGCGGCACCATCTTCCGCATTGCGCGCGACCGACAGATTTTCGTTTACGCCACTCTTGAACCCAGCGTGGCTGCCTATCACCTGGCCTTCGGACCGGACGGCACACTTTTCGTCACCGGACCAACGACTTCGAGCTATGACGTCGTACACGCCATCGACACCAAGGGCACCATCGAGACGTATTATCGTGGCCTGGGTCGGCCACAGGGTCTGGCACTCGACATTGCGGGTAATCTCTACGTCGCGGCATCCTTCCGAGGGCAGCGCGGCATTGTGCGTATCACGCCCGACCGGGAAGCAGAACTGGTCATCTCGGGCAGTGGGATGGTGGGTCTGGCGTTTACCCCGAATGGCAGCGTCGCTGTTGCCACCCAGAATGCCGTTTATGATGTAGCGTTGGGCGTTGAAGGTCTGCGGTTGTACTAGCAGCCTTTCGATCGCACTACCGATAGATTTGTCCTCCCGACCGAAGCGCAGCGTAGTGGAGGGATCTGCATCTTCTGTCCTGAACGAAAGCCACATAGATTGGTCCACCAGAAATCATGATCAGCGAAATTATTGCCATCGGCTCGGAACTGCTCACCCCTTTCCGGCAGGACACCAACTCCCTTTACCTGACAGAACGCCTGAATGAAATCGGCGTGAATGTCTCGTTCAAAACGATCGTGGGCGACCGCAAGGACCACCTGGTCAATGCCATCAAAACTGCGCTCCGCCGCGCCGACATTGTTCTACTGATGGGCGGCCTGGGGCCGACTGAAGACGACCTGACCCGTCCCGCCGTGGCTGAAGCACTCAACATCACGCTCAAGCGCGATGCCGACCTGGTCGCTGCGCTCTATAAGCGATTCGCGGCGCGCCGCGTCACCATGTCGACCAATAACAGCCAGCAGGCCGATGTCCTCGAAGGCGCGGTGATCATTCCGAACGACAAGGGCACGGCGCCCGGTCAGTGGCTCGACACGGTCTACGGCGAGCACCGCAAACTGGTCGCGCTCATGCCTGGTCCGCCGCATGAAATGAAAGCCATGTACGAAGCCGAGATCGGGCCGCTGCTCAAGGAAGCACTCCCGGAACGCTTCATCGCCAAGCGCACGCTCAAGGCAGCGATGATCGGTGAATCGGCATGCGACGCCCGCATCTCGCCCATCTACAAACGCTACAACGATGTCGAAACCACCATCCTCGCGCACAGCGGCGACATCCAGTTGAACCTGATCTGCGAGAAACGCGTGCCCGGCCAGGCGCAGCAGCGCGTAGACGAACTGGCCAGCAGGATCGAAGAAGAACTGGATGAATTTATCTATTCATCGCAGGGCGAAACACTGGAGCAGATTGTTCTCTACTATCTCGGCATGCGCGGCCATACACTCGCAACCGCCGAGAGCTGCACCGGCGGCATGGTCGCTGAACGGCTGACCAGCGTCCCGGGAAGCTCACGCTCGTTCCTCGGCGGCGTCGTCACCTATTCGAATGACTTGAAGACTTCGCTCGCCGGCGTACCGACTAATCTCATCATCCAGCATGGTGCCGTCAGTCCCGAGGTAGCGAAGTCAATGGCCGAAGGCATTCGCCGCCGCGTCGGTTCCACCTACGGCGTAAGCGTAACTGGCATCGCGGGTCCGGGCGGCGGAACTGAAGAAAAACCGGTCGGCCTGGTCTACGTCGCCGTCGCGGATGAAAAAGAAACAGAAGTCGTCGAGAAAACTCTGCCCGGTGACCGCGACCGCATCCGCCACTGGGCGAGTCAGCAGGCCCTGGACCTGGTCCGCCGCATACTCATGTAAGCCTCTGCCACGTATAGCATCTGCCATGCAGGGCATTTGCCATGCAGGGCATTTGCCATGCAGGCAGACGCTCCTTCGTCGCCCATGCTCCCGTTGGTCGCACTCGATCGTGGTATCAATGCTTTTCACGACCCAGTAAGACTTGTCCTCCCGACCGAAGCGTAGCGGAGTGGATTATCTGCATTCGCCCCTCCGCTTATTTCTAAGACGATTGTGTCATCCTGGGCGAAGCCGAAGGACCCGCGTTTTCTTCATCCGCCATTCACGTTGCGCGGGTGCGCTGTTGTTCGCGCTCCCGCGGCGGTAAGCATCACCAGCGCAACCCAGGCGCCGGTCAACAAAACCGCGGCGACTTCCTGTAAACTCAGACCCGAACGGCCAGCGCGCATGACCCTGTACATCCTCATTTCGATCCTCGCGTACTTCCTCGGCTCCATTCCCTTCGGGCTCATTCTTTTCCGCATCTTTCGCAAAGAAGATATTCGTAACATTGGCAGTGGCAATATTGGCGCGACGAACGTTATTCGCTCCGGCGCAAAAGGAGTCGGCGCCGCCACCTTCGTACTCGACGCGCTTAAGGGCTACGTGGCCGTGCTGCTGGCCGACACCATTATGCATGGGTCGGCTCATGGCATTCCCGCCCTGCAGAACGCAGCAGCGCTGGCTGCTATCTGCGCAGTCCTCGGCCACGTTTTTCCGGTCTGGCTGGGCTTCAAAGGCGGTAAAGGCGTCGCGACGGCGCTGGGTGTGACACTTGCACTATCGCCGCTGGCTGCGCTCGTCGCACTCGCGGTCTTCATCGTGATCCTTTTGCTCAGCAAATACGTTTCGCTTGCCTCGATTCTCGCTGTCATCGTATTTCCCTTCTTTGCCATCTTTGTCTTTGGCTATCACCGGACGCTGCTCGCACAGGCCGTCATCTATGCGCTGCCACTGATCGTCATCCTTAAGCACCACAAAAATATTGCGCGGCTGGTGCAGGGTACGGAATACCGCTTCGGCAAACCGAAGGCTGCTGTTTCGTGAGCTCTTCCGACACACCTGACGCTCAGCGCAACCAGGGCAGGATCGCGGTACTGGGCAGCGGCGCGTGGGGTACTGCTCTGGCCGTGAGCCTTGCCCGCAATGGCCATAGCGTGGCGCTCTGGTCGCACGGTGAACACGTCTCGGCCCTGATCCGCGAAAATGGTGAGAATACTGTTTACCTGCCAGGCTTCGTGCTGCCTTCGACGATCACAAGTACTGCAAACCTGCAGGCCGCAGTCGATGGCACAGAGATGGTCGTCACCTCGATGCCGTCTGAACACGTGCGGGCAGTTTACACAAAGCTGGCGCCGCTGCTCGCCCCGGGGCAGATGCTGGTCAGCGCCACCAAGGGCATTGAAGATGGAACGCATCTCCGCATCAGCGAAGTAATCACAGAGGTTGTTTCCAGACACCGGTCAGGCCTCCCCATCGCCGTGCTCAGCGGACCTACCTTTGCCTTTGAAGTTGCCGCCGGCCTTCCGACTGCGCTCACTGCTGCCTCGGCTGATGCAGCCTCCGCCGTCCGCGTTCAGCAGGCATTCAGTTCGACGCGCATGCGTGTCTACACCAATGAGGACATCGTCGGTGTCGAACTGGGTGGCGCACTCAAGAACGTCATCGCCATCGCGACTGGCATCGCTGCCGGCCTTGAGCTGGGACACAATGCCATGGCCGCGCTCATCACCCGCGGCATCGCAGAGGTCACGCGGCTTGCCGTCGCCTGCGGTGGCCGCGGAGAAACACTGGCCGGTCTTTCCGGCATCGGTGACCTGGTGCTGACCTGCACCGGCTCACTCTCGCGCAACCGCACAGTCGGCATTGCACTGGGCCAGGGACGCAGGCTCGAAGACATCCTGCACGGCTTGGGCGGCAAGGTAGCCGAGGGCGTCCGTACCACTCCAGCCGCATTGGGACTGGCTCGAAAACATGGCATCGAAATGCCCATTACCGAACAGATGGAGTTGATCCTACGCCAGGCCAAATCTCCCCGCGACGCCATGCGGGACCTGATGTCCCGGCCCGGCAGGGATGAATGAAGTGATCGCAGCTTGTTCGGTAATCATTTTGTTGCGCCTCGTCGAAGACAGATTTATGAAGGACCTGCCGATCCGGCCCGCATTTCGAAAGAGTGGGAAGGCTCAGCTCCCGCTCTTTCGAAGTAGGCCCGTGTGGTCAGCACCGCCCGCCGCGCAGGCGCCGCCGAAGACGAACCCACTCCGCTACACTAGACCCAGCACACAATCATGATTCAGACACTTTTCGGCAGTCTTAATGAGCCCGAACGCAAGGGCATATTCGACCGGATGAAGGATGCGGTTTCGCGTACGCGCGAGACGCTGAACGACAATCTCCAGACCATCGTTGCGCTCACCCGCGAGGTCGACGAAACTTCCCTTGAAGAGCTCGAGATGAGCCTCATCTCGTCTGACATCGGGGTGACGGCTTCAAGCGAGATCGTCGAATCATTGCGCGAAGTTGCCAAGCGACAGCCCATCCACAATGGCGCAGAACTCAAGACCCTGCTCAAGGCCGAGTTGAAGCACATCCTCGACGAACATCAGCCAGTCGAAGACGGCAAGAGGTGGATGCCGGAGATCATCTTCATGGTCGGGGTGAACGGCACAGGCAAAACCACCACCAGCGGTAAACTTGCAGCCTGGCATCGCAAGCACAACAGGACGGTCCTGCTCTGCGCCGCCGACACGTTTCGCGCTGCTGCGATCGAGCAGCTCGAAGTCTGGTCGCAGCGCACCGGCGTCGACATGATCAAAACCAAACAGGGTGGCGACCCCTCCGCCGTGTTGTTCGATGCCATGCAGGCTGCGCGTGCCCGCAACACGGACATCCTGCTGGTCGATACCGCCGGACGCCTGCACACCAAGAACAACCTGATGGTCGAACTCGACAAGATGCGGCGCATCGCGCAGCGCTTCTCGCCCTTCGCGCCGCACCAGGTGCTGCTGGTAATGGATGCGACGACAGGCCAGAACGGCCTGCAGCAGGCGCGGCTCTTCACGGAATCGGCAGGTGTAACCGGCATTGTGCTCACTAAACTCGACGGAACGGCGAAGGGCGGCATTGCAGTCGCCATCGCGCGCGAATTGAAACTGCCAGTGAGATTTGTTGGAGTCGGCGAAAAGCTCGACGACCTGTTACCCTTTGACAGCTCGGCGTTTGTGGATTCGCTGCTCGGCGCCTGACAGTTAAGGAAAAAATGCCGGTCTCTCCACTCCGCTGCGCCTCGGTCGAGAAGACAACGGGACGGCCCTGCGCCTCACTCGAACATCCAGAGTCAGCGGCCTGCTCTTTGGACGAGTTGACACGGAGATGGCTCTGCGCTTTGGTTTACAGGAACCCAGACTTTCAACCAGACAGAGTGTCCCGATCCTCCGGGCAAACATTCGGACGCAAAATTCATTGCCGGCCACTTCTCACCCAGGTAAAGTCAGCATGATCCCCGTCGCCGCAACCGATAACGATCTCCACTGGATGCAGCTTGCGCTGGCCCAGGCGGAAGCCGGGACAGGGCTTGCGTCTCCTAATCCCACGGTCGGCTGCGTGCTGGTCAACGAAGAAAACCTCATCGTGGGGCAGGGCTTTCACCAGTACGCAGAGCGCGACCATGCGGAGATCGTTGCATTGCGGGCAGCAGGCGAGCGCGCCCGCCACTCGACCGCGTACGTCACGCTCGAACCCTGCAGCCATCACGGGCGAAGCGGTCCGTGCGCGGATGCGCTCATTGCCGCCGGTATCTCGCGGGTGGTTGTTGCGACGCTGGACGCAAATCCGGTCGTTCGCGGCAATGGTATCGCGCGTCTCCAGGCAGCGGGTATCCCGGTCGTGATCGGCGTGGAAGAGCAGCCTGCCCGGCGATTGAACGATGCATTTGCAAAGTACATCCGGACCCGGGAGCCATTTGTAACACTCAAGGCCGCGCTCTCGCTCGATGGCCGCATCGCGCCGTCGGCCCATGAGCGCGAGGGACGCGCACCTGTCTGGCTTACGGGTGAGCCGGCACGGATAGCCGTGCACAAAATGCGGCACGCGCACGATGCCCTGCTGACCGGCGTCGGCACGGTACTGGCCGATGATCCCATGCTTACCGATCGCAGCGGCCTGCCTCGCCGTCTTCCGCTGCTCCGCGTAGTGCTCGATACGCACCTCCGCATTCCCATCGCGTCGAAGCTGGTCGACGCTTCGCGGGATGGCGACCTGCTGATCTTCAGCAGCGTGGCCGACCCCGGCAAGGCTGCTGAATTGTCGAGAGGCGGCATCCTGGTCGAACAGATCGCGACCACGCCCAGTGGCCTGCCGCTGGAAAAGGTGCTCGTCAGTCTGGGCGAAATGGGTGTCACCAGTGTCATGATCGAGGCCGGCACGCGACTGAACACTGCGATGCTGGCGCGTGGCCTGGTCGACCGGCTGGTCCTTTTCTATGCGCCGGTCCTGCTGGGTGCAGAAGGTCTGCCGCTGATCCACTCCTCCCGCGGCATGAGTCGTCTGGCCTCACCCGATGTGAGCCGTTTCGGCGATGACTTGTGCCTCACCAGCAGTCTGCGCACCTACTGGGACGACTGATGTACAGGCTTGGGATCAGAACACAGGTCCCTGGACGTCGCCCGGGATGGAACGTTCCTGGATCAGGACGCAGAACTGGTGGAGGGTTATCCTAGGAGCATGTTTACTGGATTGATCGAGCAGACGGGCAGTATCGTGGCCCTTGAAAGTGGCCCGGGCGCGCGCCGCATTACTGTCTCCGCACCTGGCCTGGCGGCAAGGTTACGCGAGGGCGACAGTATTGCCGTCAGCGGTGTCTGCCTGACCGCGCTCGACATCACGCCGGATGCCTTCCATGCCGACCTGGCGCAGGAGACAGTCGACCGCACCTCGCTCATCCGTCTGCGACCCGGCTCGCTCGTCAATCTGGAGCTGCCGACCCCGGCGGGGACGCCGCTCGGCGGCCATGTCGTCCAGGGTCACGTCGATGCGACCGGGGAGATTATCTCGCTGACCGCCGTGTCCGCCACCGCGCCTGTAGCAGAGACAGACTGGCTGCTCCAGGTGAGAGTGCCGGAGACTGTCGGCCGCTACGTTGTTGAAAAAGGCTCGATTGCCATTGAAGGCATGAGCCTCACCGTGGCAAAGCGCGAGGGTGACCTGGTCACGATCGCCATCATCCCGCACACCTATGCGCGGACGAACCTGCATACTCTTCGTGCGGGAGATCCGGTCAATCTCGAAGCAGACGTGATGATGAAGTTCGCCGCGCAACAATCCGGCAAATCCACAGAGGCGGAAACTTCTACCCTCACCGTGGGTTATCTTCTCCAGCACGGCTACTAGGGCAGAAGCACAGATACGCATCAGGGTTCAGAACTCACCAGAAAAGTGCATTGCGCCGCGGGTACTGGTCACGGTAACAATGCACAGTGAGCGTTCCTTCTGCTAGAGCCGGCATCCAAGCACGTCGAGGGCCAGCGCCATGGAAGAGGGACAGCGATTTTGCACGAAGAACGTCCTCCAATACCTGATGTACGTCGCATTGATCGCACTCTGCTTGATGGGAATCTTCTACCTGTTGCTGCACGCCCGCCCGCAGATTGAGCCCAATGTAAAGCCGGAGAAATCACAACTTGCGCAGCCTCGCCAGCTATCGTCCTGTCGCGCTGTACTCAACACATAAGAGCGTTTTAACTGGCCTGCTGATCCGCCAATGAACAATGGACGAGAAAAAGTGAAAGCAGCGCCGGTAGCCCGAACGCGTGGTGGATGGCTGGCCAGCGAGCCGCTGCTGCTGATCGGCGTCATCATTCTGGCGCTTTACTTCGCCCGCACCCTGCTCATTCCACTGGCTTTTGCGATCGTCTTCAATTTTCTGCTCGCTCCCGCGGTTGGCCTGCTCGAAAGCTGGCGCCTCAAGCGAGGATTTGCCATCCTGCTGGTCATCTTGGTTTTCTTTTCGAGTGTTGCGACGGTCGGCTGGATCGTGGCGCGGCAGGTTGTCCATGTCCTCGAGACGCTGCCTGATTACCGAGGGAATATCGAGGACAAACTTAATCGATTAAGTGCGCCCGCCGGCGGCGCAGCGGGCAGGGCCTTTACGAGCCTTGAAGAGATGGGTGTGGAGTTCTCCAGCGGCTCGAACCCGGTAACAGCGGCGGCGCAGGAAAACCTGGCACAACGTACGCTGTCCAGCCGCCGGCACGCCGTCAAACGCGCGCCTGCGCCTGAAGAACCGGCCGTCCCCGCCAAGCCGACCCAGGTGGAAGTCGTCCAACCACCGGTGACTGCAGGCGCCTATCTGAAAGACATGATGCTGCCGATTCTTCGACCCTTCGGCATGGCAGCCATCATCCTCGTCTTCACGATCTACATCCTGATCCATCGCGAGGACCTGCGGAACCGCCTGCTGCTGCTGGCCGGCATCGGCCACCTGAACCTGATGACGCAGGCGCTCAATGATGCTGCCCAGCGCATCAGCCGCTACCTGGTCATGCAGTTCCTGGTGAACGGCTGCTTTGGCCTGCTGTTCGGTCTCGGCCTGTTTGCCATGGGCGTGCCGGATGCGACGCTGTGGGGCGCAATTGCGGCGCTGCTCCGCATTGTGCCGTATGCCGGCGTCATCGTCAGTGGTGCTCTGCCTCTCATTTTCTCGTTCGCCATCTCCCCTTCGTGGAAACAGCCGCTGCTGGTCTTCGGCGTTTTCCTGCTGATCGAAGTCATTACCGCCTATGTGGTCGAACCCTGGCTTTACGGCTCGAAGACCGGGGTCGGCTCGCTCGCGCTGCTGGCCTCGGCCATCTTCTGGAGCACCCTCTGGGGCTGGCCGGGCCTGGTACTTGCCACGCCGCTCACGGTCTGCCTGATCGTGATGGGCCGCTACGTTCCGCAGATGAGCTTCCTGCACGTACTGCTGGGCGATGACGCCGAACTTACGCCGGAGGCCCGCTTCTACGAGCGCCTGCTGGCCATGGACCAGAACGAAGTCCGCGCGATCGCCGATCGCTTTGTTGAAGGAAAAAGCCTGGTGGACCTCTATGACGGCGTGTTGCTGCCGTCGCTCAGTATGGCCAAGCACGACCGTCAGAAGGGCGGCCTGGATGAGAACCGGGACACCATTTTGCATCTCAGCGTCTCCGAACTGCTGGTGGAATACTCGGAGTACCGCAATCCCGTCGCTCCCGGAGCACCGACGCTTCCGCCGGTCGCCACGCACATGGATCTGCCGGCGCGCCGCTTCCCTGTCGTCTGTATCGCAGCGAATGACAACTCGGACGAGATTTCGGCAACCATGCTCGCGCAGTTGCTCGAGCAGGCAGGATTCAACACGATCCTGCTGCCGATGGCCGCAGTGACACCGGAAATCCTCGCACGGCTCTCGCGGGACAGGAACACAGTGGTCTGCATCTCGGCCCTGCCGCCCTTTGCCTTCTCGGTCGCCAAGACTGCCTGTGCGCGCGTGCGTGAACAGATGCCGCATAACCGCATCCTGGTCGGGCTGTGGCGCACGACGCAGGATCTTGATCAGCAGAAGATCCGCTTCGGCGCCGCCCGGCCCAGCGCGCTCGTCTCGACGCTTCGAGGTGCTGTCGAACAGGTCGTTACCTGGAACGACGGGCCACCGGCTCGCGAGAGCGTCCGGCAGGCGCCGTTTGCGGTCGACCCTGCCCTTATTGCGGAGTGATGATCCCGCCAACCAGGGATTTGGCCGGCAACCTGACGCCGCGGCGATCATAGCCAATGCCGGCTGCGAATTCCCGCCCGGCACTCGCCTGTTCGGGCGCAGCAGCCGGATTCGTGGCACTGGCTGATCCCTCGATCTCTGACTTTGAAGTCTCCCGATCTGGTTTCATACAACAATAGTAGCGCCTGGCTTTCACCTGCCGGCAAAGCCCATCCGGTAGACTGAAGGAGATGAGACCGCGCATACGCATGATCGCCATCGACATCGATGGCACTCTTCTCCCCACCACCAGCGCCATCATCAGCGAGCGGAATCGTGCTGCGCTGCGCGCCGCCGAGGCAGCCGGGCTGCTCGTCGTCATTGCGACGGGCCGCCGCCAGACATACGCCCAGCCAGTGATCGATCCGGTCGGGCTGGGACCAAAGAACATTATGCTCACCTCGAACGGGACGGTGGTGCGGGATTTTTCCGGCCGGCTGATCGAGCGCACCCTGTTAGCAGCCGAGACCGCCCGACGCCTCTGTGGAGCACTGCGTCCCTTCGGCCAGACCATGGTCTTTACCTTTGACCGCGAAGGGCCGGACGGCCTGGTCGTCGAAAACCTGGACGCCCTTCATCAGCAGATCGCCAAGTGGGTCGAGTCGAACCGCCCCTATCTGCTCGAAGTGAACCCCCTCGAGCGGGCCTTCGACGCCGGGGACGAGCCCATCCAGGGCATGATCTGCGGCACAGTAGAACTGGTGCGCCAGGCTGAGACCGCCCTCGAACAAAGCAGTCTGCGTGATGCGGTGGCCTTCCATCGCACCGAATACCCGCTGCGCGATCTCGGCATTCTCGACCTGCTGCCACCGGGCTGTTCCAAGGGAACAGCGCTCTCGCGCATCGCAAAAGCGCATGGCATCCTTCCCGGGGAAGTGATGGCCATTGGCGACAACCTGAACGATCTCGACATGCTGGACTACGCCGGACATCCGCGGCTGATGACGAATGCCAGCCCCGAGATGCTGGACATGGCGGAGGCTCGTGGCTGGGTGCTCACTGATGCCAGCAACGACGACCACGGAGTCGCCCTTGCGATCGAGTCTGCGCTGGAGGTTGAGCCGGCAGAGCCTGCCCTGGCCGCGACCACCCCGGCGGGATGGTAAGGTAGGGCGGATGACTCCTCGGCATCGCATCGCATCAGGATTGCTTGTATGCACCGGCCTGCTATGCGGCTCGGCTGGCACGCGCGCCGCCGAGCCACTCCCCGAGCACGTCGCGCAGCATGTTTCGTTGAGCAACGGCTTTGACCTGGTATGCGATCACCGCACCGCCGACGGCGAAAAGACCCGCCTCTACCTGACCAGCGCCGCCGACAGCAGCTTTGTCGAAGTCGCGACGGCAGACATCGTCTCAGTCGAAGCCGTCAAAATGCCAGCTGCGCCAGCGGGTCCCGCACCGGTCACTGCTGCAACGCCAGTTGCGACCACCCTGACGAGCGAGAAGCTGACGGCTGCCGACCTTCACGAACTTTTGACGGCTGCCGGCACCGCCCGCAACCTGGATGTCGATCTGCTTGCCTGTGTCGTGCATGCAGAAAGCGGCGGCCATACCCGCGCAGTCAGCCGCACGGGGGCGCAGGGGCTGATGCAGCTGATGCCGCACACCGCGGCAGAACTCGGCGTTACTGACAGCTTCCAGCCGGACCAGAACATCAACGGCGGCACAGCCTATCTGAACGCATTGCTGGTCCGCTACCATGACGATCTCGCGCTCGCCCTCGCTGCCTACAATGCCGGACCAAAGGCAGTTGACCGCTACCACGGTGTGCCGCCCTACCCCGAGACCCGCGCCTACGTGGCAAGGATCATCCACGAGTTCAACCAGCGCAAGCTCGCCGAAGAAGCCAGGTCCCGACGGGAGGACCGCGCAGCGTCAAGGGTGCCTGACTCACTGTCCGGCCAGAACCGTGCATCCGAATAATTCCAAACCAACCTGCATGCGCACGAAAGGTAACAGGCTTTGAAGGCGAGACAACTGCTTTTGTATGTCGTCGTGGTGGGAGCACTGGTCGCACTCGTGCTCTTCGCAAGAAAGCATGTCCACTTCGAATGGAGCGTCTTCGCGGACCAGATCAAACAGGTCAGCTGGCAGCACATTGTGCTCGCCCTGGTCGCCATCTACCTGAATTACGTAGTGCGTGGCATGCGCTGGGCCTGTTTCCTGCGCTCGACCCGCAAAGTGCATATGTTCAAGCTGGTCGGCAGCCAGGTCATCGGCTTCACTGCCGTCGCTATCTTCGGACGCCTGGCCGACCTGGTTCGCCCTTATCTGATCGCCAAGCGCGCTGAACTGACCGTGAGCAGCCAGATCGCCATCTACACCGTTGAGCGCATGTTCGATCTTGGTTCGATGGCACTCATCTTCGGTCTCGTACTCCTGCTCGCACCGGACCGCGCCACCCTGCCTCATCACGATGCGCTGCAACACTCGGCGATCGGCTTCGTCGGCCTCACTGTATTCCTGGCTGTCTTCGCAATCGTGGTGCACTGGTCGGGCCTCTGGGTCGCCGACTTCGCCGAAAAATCTCTCAGTGCACTTTCCCCCAAACTGGGCGCGGCTATTGCCACCAAGATTCGCGAATTCCGCGAAGGGCTCAATTCCCTGCGCAGCGTGCCCGATCTCCTGATCGCTGCTGCTCTCTCGATCTTCATGTGGGGCCTGGTCACGCTGTCCTACCTGGAAGTAATGCACTCCTTTGTCGCCTCGCCGGAACTGTCCAGCATGACCGCCGCGCGGGTCGTGGTGCTGCAGGCCACCAGCCTCGCTGCTTCCATTGTGCAGCTGCCGGTCATCGGCTGGTTTACGACCATCGGCGTTGTCGCCGCTGCCATGCAGAGCCTGTTTCATGTGGCAGCAGAACCAGCGCTGGGCTGCTCAGCCATGATCCTGCTGATCATCTCGATGGGCATTATTCCTGTGGGATTGATCTGGTCGCGCTTTGAACATGTTTCGCTCAAGAACGTCGCCAGGGCGTCCGAGCAGCTCGAAGACGAAGAATTGACTGTTCGCAGCGAAGCCTGACCACAACCCGCAACAGCGCAGCGCCCCAGGACTCGCTTCTGAGGCCCGGGTAAGCAGATGCCCTGAATCCTCCTCCGCGCTCCAGTGCTTTAAAATCAAAGCAGTCAAGATGAAATGTCCATATTGTGGGTTTGCGCAGGATCGTGTTGTCGATTCGCGCGAGAGTAAAGAAGCCGATTCAATCCGCCGCCGCCGCGAATGCGAGCGCTGCGAGAAGCGCTTCACCACCTATGAACGCATCGACGAGATCCCCTACATGGTTGTAAAAAAAGGCGGCCGGCGCGAAAAGTTCGATCGCCAGAAGGTGCTCAGCGGCCTGCTTCGCGCGTGTGAAAAGCGCCCCGTGCCTGCGATTAACCTCGAGAAAATCGTCGACGAAACAGAGGCTTTCCTGGTCGATTCGCCCGAGCGCGAGCGCACGACCAGCGAGATCGGCGAACTGATCATGACGCGGCTGAAAGCGATCGATACCGTCGCCTACATCCGTTTCGCCAGCGTCTACCGCGACTTCACAGATGTCCGCGAATTCAAAGAAGAACTCGAGCAGTTACTGAACCAGAAAGACCATAACGGGCGCCGCCGGCCAAGCGAAGCAGCAGCCCAGCGTCCACTGCGTAAATCCTGATAAAACCGGCAATCGTGCCGCCGGCTCACACATAAAAACCAACCCACTCATTGGAGCCTACCTACCTCATGCCACAAAGTGCAGCCAGCCCGACCTCCCCGCCCGCTCTCTCAAAGACGCATAAAGCGACCCTCATTCCCGGCGACGGGATCGGGCCCGAAGTCACCGACGCCGTCGTACGTATCCTGAAAGCGTCGGGCGTCAAGTTCGACTGGGAGCCATTCGATGCAGGCGCGGATTCTTTTGCGAAGACAGGCGAGTACATTCCGGCTGCTCTTTATGAATCGATTGAACGGAATAAGCTTGCGCTCAAAGGCCCGGTGACGACACCGATCGGCGGCGGCTTCAAATCGATCAACGTTACGCTGCGCAAGAAGTTCGACCTGTATGCGAACGTGCGGCCGATCAAGAACCTGCCCGGCATCAAGACCCACTACCCGGGCATTGACCTGGTCATTGTGCGCGAAAACACGGAGGATCTGTACGTCGGCCTCGAGCATGAAGTCGTGCCGGGTGTGGTCGAAGCCATCAAGATCATTACTAAAAAAGGTTCGACCCGCATTGCGGAATACGCCTTTGCCTACGCGCGGAAGCACCATCGCAAAAGTGTGCACGCGATACACAAGGCCAATATCATGAAGCTGTCGGATGGCTTGTTCATCCGCTGCACCAAGAAGATCTCCGAGCAATACCCCGAGATTGTCTACGGGGAACACATCATTGACAACACCTGCATGCAGCTGGTGACCAATCCCTATCAGTACGACATTCTCGTCCTGCCGAACCTGTACGGCGACATCGTCAGCGATCTATGCGCAGCCTTCGTCGGCGGCCTCGGCCTGGTCCCGGGAGCGAACCTCGGCGCCGAATGCGCCATCTTCGAAGCCGTTCATGGCTCCGCACCTGACATTGCCGGCCAGGATAAAGCCAACCCGACTGCGCTGCTGCAGTCTGCCATCCTGATGCTGCACCACATTGACGAACGGGCGGCGGCAGACAGGATCCAGTCCGCGCTCGAAGCCGTGTATGCGGAAAAGAAGACCCTGACCCGGGACGTGGGCGGCACCAGTGGTACCCGCGCCTTTGCCGACGCAGTCATTGCCGCGCTGGAAGCAGCCTGAGATGCGTCGCAACCAGGTTTTTGCCACCGCGACTGCATGCTTCCTGCTCACACTTGTTTCCGGATGCAGAGGCGGCCACTCATCGCTGCACCCAGCCATGACCTTCGCGCAGGTCGATCCGGCAACCGCCGGATCTGTCGAAGGCGTCGTCCATTTTGATGGTGCCGCGCCGAAGCGCATCGAGATCGACATGGCGCAGGACCCGGCGTGCGCCATGGCAGGCAAGGCCAATCTTACAGAACAGTACGTCGTTGACAACGGCCGGATGGCGAATGTCTTCGTCTACATCAGCAACGGTCTGGGCGACAGGAACTATGCTCCTTCGACCACGCCCGTTGTACTTGATCAAAAGGGCTGCCGCTACGTGCCGCACGTCATCGCTGCGCAGGTCGGCCAGCAGGTCGAGTTTCGTAACAGTGATCCGACCATGCACAACGTCCACATGGAGCCGAGTGTTGGCGCGGGCGAAGCCGGGAACCAGGCTTTCGATATCTCGCAGCCGCCAAATGGCGGGACAACGCGCCACGTTTTTACAAAGGCCGAAAATCTTATCCCGGTCCGCTGTAATAACCATCCATGGATGCAGGCATACATCAACGTTGCCCCCAATCCCTTCTTTGCCGTGACGGATAGTGGCGGTCACTTCAATATTGCCGGCCTGCCGCCCGGAACCTACACGCTGACCGCGGTCCAGGAACAGTTGGGCAGCAGACAGGCAACCATCACGGTGACGAGCCACAACGCAGCGCAAAGTGACTTCCATTTCAGTCCGGCGGACAGGAAAGGCGGCAGCTGAGAGCAGGATGTTCTGGCGGTGCAATTGTCATTCGGCGTAGTCAACGAGACCAGTCGTTGCTGTTTCGCGCTGAAGCTTTACCAACTCCTCTCGCACTTTGCCGACGACGCCAGCCCAGTCTCCTGCCGTCTGCTGGCGGAAGATCCGGGCTGACCGGTACCACGGCGAATCTTTCCGTTCGAGCAGCCAGCGCCAGTCCGGCAGGTGCTGCTGCAAAAGCACCCACACCGGCTTTCCCATAGCACCCGCCAGGTGTGCAACCGAAGTGTCGACAGAGATCACGAGATCCAGAACGTCGACTGCAGCAGCAGTATCAGCGTAGCTTGCAAAGGCAGCCGTCTGGTCTTCTATACGTCGGAATGCCGGGTCGTCGAGGGATAATTCCGAGAGCTGCACGGATGGCGGTCCCTTCTGCAGCGAAACCCAGTGCATGCCGGCCACATCAAGCAAAGGACGCAGCGCGGCCAGTGGCAGCGACCGGGCATGGTCGCGCTTGTGGGTAGGACTGCCTGCCCACACGATTCCCACCTTCAGGCTTCGCGGTTTCAGAGTCATCGGCTTTAGTGCGCGCTGCAGATAGCCTGCAGCAGAAGGAATCGTGTTCAGCGCAGTGTTGAAGATTGCCGGCAGACTCATCAACGAGCAATGCGCGTCGAAGACGGGAAGTTCATCGCCGGCTGCCAGGATCACCCCTCCAACGCCGGCCTCGGCATAGCCGTTCGTCCAGGTGTCAAGCACGGGCTTTAACAGCGTCACCAGGGACGCCTGCACCTCAAGAACGATAGCCGCACCCTTCGCAGCAACCATGGGAACATACCGGACGAACTGGAGCGTATCGCCAAGGCCTTGCTCCGCGTATAGCAGAATCCGCCTGCCAGCGAGCGATTCGCCCTTCCAGGCCGGCTGCGGAAACGATCGCAGCGCTGGCGCCAACTGGGGCGTCAGCCAGCGTGACTCCCACTCCTTCCAGCCACCTGGCAGGTCACCCAGCAGCAGGCGTGTCAGGGACAGGTTGAAGCGGGCGCGCGGATGACTCGGGTTCAGGGCGAGTGTCTGTTCGTACCGGTGCGCTGCCTTCTGATGTTTGCCCATGGCCGCGAGAGCAATACCCAGGTTGTAGACCGCTTCAGCATAATGTGGCCGAAGTGTCAGCGCCTTCTCATACAGCCGGCGCGCCTCCAGATATTCCTCGCGCTCCCCGGCCAGCACGCCCAGGTTGTTGTACGCCTCGGCACAATCCGGCGCAAAGGAGAGCGCTGTACGGTAGGCGTCTTCTGCCAGCTGGTTCTCTCCGACTGCACTGTACACGTTGCCCAGATCGTTCCACTGCGCTACGCCGTCCGGCTCTGCCCTGATCGCGCGCTTGAGCAGTACGATCGCAGCCGCCTGGTTGCCCTGGCGGTGCTCCGCGAGGGCAAGCAGCTTGAGCCACGCCGGTTTGCGGGGATCCTGCTTGACCAGCTCCCATCCCAGCAGCGCCGCCTCACTGAAACAGCCAGCGTGGTAGCGCTCCGTCATGATGCGAAAGGTTGCGGCCTCTGCGTTCAACATTCCCGTCCGCCCATCTTCACCCTATCGGCGCGGAGGATGGTTTGCGAGAAGGCACGGGGCCAATACCCCTTGTGACTTCCCAAAACGAGCAGCCGCCGATGACCGGTGCCCATTCCGGTACCGGCAGTACTGCCGCCGCGGTTTCGAGCGAAGTTGCAAAAGTGTGTGCTGTAAAATCTGGCACAGACCTCATGCAACCAGATTCCTCCAAGTCGAGACATTCCAGACAGCCCATCGGTATCCTCGGTGCCACAGGCATGGTCGGCCAGCGCTTCATCCAGTTGCTCGAGCATCACCCGTGGTTCCAGGTCGCCTGGCTCGCCGCGTCCGATCGTTCAAGCGGCAAACGCTATGGTGATGCCGTGCGTTGGAAGCTGGATACGCCGCTGCCGGACGACATTGCTGACCTGCCCGTCTCGCCCGCGACTCCGGACGGCGCGCCGCGCGTCATTTTTGCAGCTCTCGATGCGGACATTGCCCGCGAGATGGAGCCGCGCTTCGCTGCTGCCGGTTGCGCTGTCATTTCAAATTCAAGCGCCTTTCGTATGCAGGCCGATGTGCCGCTGGTCATCCCGGAGGTCAACAGTGATCATCTTCGCCTGATCGAAGAGCAGAGCTGGCGCAAAGAGTCAGGTGGCTATATTGTTACCAACCCGAACTGCTCGGCTATAGGGCTTGTCATGGCCCTCAAGCCCCTTGAGGATCGCTTTGGGATCGAGAGCATATTCGTCACCACGATGCAGGCCGTAAGCGGCGCCGGCTATCCCGGCGTGCCTTCGCTCGATATCCTCGGCAATGTGGTGCCTTTCATCAAGAACGAGGAAGAAAAGCTCGAAGAAGAGACCGGCAAGCTCCTCGGCAAGCTGCATGGATCAACGATCACGCACCTGGATGCGAAGATCAGCGCGAGCTGCAACCGGGTCGCCGTGGAAGACGGCCATACGGAGTCTGTCTCGGTGAAGCTGCGCAAGCCGGCCATGCGCGAACAGATCCTCGAAGCCTGGCACGACTTTGCGCCACTCGAAGGCCAGCAGCTGCCGACCGCCCCGGAGAACCCTGTCGTATTTGTGACCGCCGATGATCGTCCGCAGCCGCGCCTCGACCGCATGCGCGGCGCCGGCATGACCGCGACAGTCGGACGGCTGCGACCCTGCAAGCTGCTCGATTGGAAGTTCACGGTGCTTTCGCACAACACGATCCGCGGAGCAGCCGGCGCTGCGCTGCTGAATGCGGAGCTGCTGGTCGCGCTGGGCAAACTAACACCTTCGGCTGCCCTCGTATGAGCCCTGCAGCAGACCGGGAGGCAGGCAACGAAGCAGTCCAAACGGCAGAGCGCCCTAAGTTCGTCGTGATGAAGTTCGGCGGCACGTCCGTTGAAGATGCTGTCGCGATCGAACGCACGGCAAAGATCGTGGACACGCGCCGCCGGCAGGGTGTGCAGCCGATCGTCGTCGTGAGTGCCATGGCGAAGGTGACGGACCACCTGCTTGCAGCAGGTATGGCGGCGGGACGAGGGGATCGCAATGGTGCGCTCGCCATCAGTGCGCGCCTGCGCAATCGTCATCTTGAAGTTGCCTGCAAACTGCTCGCACCGGAACGGTATGCGCCCATCGCGAAAGTCATCGACGCCGAGTTTGACTCGCTCGATGAAGTGCTGCGCGGACTCTCCGCGGTCGGCGAACTGACACCCCGCACGACTGACCTGGTGGCCAGTTTCGGCGAGCGCCTCTCGAGCCGTATGGTCGCCGAGACCTTCGCCGAGCGCGGCCTGAACGGTATCCACATTGATGCGCGCACCTGCATTGCGACCGACAACCAGTATGGGCGCGCCATCCCGCAGGATGACCTGATCGCCGAAAGACTTGGCATGCATGTCCGGCCGCTTGCCGCTATGGGAAACACCGTTGTCATGGGCGGCTTCATCGGATCGACTGCAGAAGGCGTGACGACCACGCTTGGCCGCGGCGGCTCGGACTTCACGGCGGCGCTGGTCGGCGGCGGCCTCGATGCCGTGGCCATTGAAATCTGGACTGATGTCAATGGCATCATGACGACGGACCCGCGCATCTGCCCAGATGCCCTGCGCGTCAAAACCATCAGTTTCGAAGAAGCTGCCGAGCTTGCTTACTTCGGAGCAAAGGTCCTGCACCCGGCAACCATTCTGCCGGCTGTCAAAAAGAACATTCCTGTCTTCGTCCTGAACTCGCGCAATCCCGGCAATGCCGGTACCCGGATCATCTCGCTTGCGCCGCACTGCAATAGTCCATTCAAATCAATCGCGGCCAAGCGCAAGCTTACGATCATTGACGTCGTCGCCAGTCGCATGCTCATGTCACATGGCTATCTCAAAGCGATCTTCGATGTTTTCGACAAGCACAAATGTCCGGTAGACATGGTTTCGACGTCAGAGGTAAGTGTTTCGCTCACCGTCGATTCGAATGAGAAGCTGCCCGAGATTGCCGCCGACCTGAGCCAGCTTGCGGATGTGAAATACGAAGGCCGCAAGACATTGATCTGCATGGTCGGTGAAAATATCCGCGGCCAGAACGGGATCGCCGCACAGGTATTCCAGGCGATCCGTCACATCAATGTCCGGATGATCTCGCAGGGCGCCTCCGAGATCAACATGAGCTTCATGATCGACGAAGACGATACCGACGAAGCGATCCGTTCGCTGCACAAGGTGTTCTTCGCCGATCCTGACCCTGAGATCTTCGACGTCGAAGCGCGTACACTTTCGCAGGACAGAACAGCTTCGACTCCGGTCGGCGCAGCCAGGAGTTGACGTGATTTTTCTTGTCCTCGGCAGAGGAAAAACTGGAAGTGTCGTCGCTGATGTTGCACATGAACATGGTCACAGTGTGCGGGTCATCGGAGAAGAAGAGAACCGCAGCGCGTCGGCGCTCACGCCGCCGATGCTGAACCAGTTCGATGCAGTGATCGATTTCACGACACCCGAAGCAGTCATTCCCAACCTGCGCGCCTGCCTGGCCGCGGGCACGCGCATCGTGGTTGGGACGACCGGCTGGTACAGCAAGCTTGAAGAGATGCGGACGCTTGCGGAGAAGCGCAGTGCGGGCCTGCTTTACGGAACCAATTTTTCGATCGGCGTGCAGGCTTTTCTACGCATCACGCGCGAGCTCGCTCTTACCGCGAAGGGTTACGAGTACAGCATCCGGGAAACGCATCATCTCACCAAGCTCGACAAGCCGTCAGGCACGGCACTTTCAATTCAACAGGCGCTTGCGGCCGCTGATCCATCGATCCATGCAGAGATAACGTCTTTTCGCGAAGGCGACGCAGCCGGCCTGCACGTAGTTGAAGCCCGTTCAGCCAATGACCTGATCGAGCTGCGGCATGAAGCCTTCTCCCGTCGCGGATTCGCCGAGGGAGCAGTGAAGGCCGCCGAATGGCTCGCAGGACGCACGGGTTGTTACGAGTTTTCAAGCGTCTTTCCGCAGATCGCGGCCCGGTGAGCAACGGCATGCGGCAACGCCTTCAGAGTGGTAGACTGCAACCCGTATGCAGCTAAGGGGATGTGGAACAGCGCTCGTCACTCCGTTTCATCATGACGGCGGCCTGGACACGCGCGCGCTCACTGCGCTGGTTGAGTGGCAGATCAGCTGCGGCATCAATTTTCTCGTCGCTTGCGGCACCACCGGCGAAACGCCGACCCTTGACGAAGCAGAGTGGCTGGAGGTCATTCGCATCGTGGCGGAGGCAGCGAAAGGCCGCGTGCCCGTACTTGCAGGCTGCACGCACAACTCCACGCGCGAGGCGGTAAACAAGGCACAGAAGGTCGCTGAACTGAAAGGCGTCAGCGGCCTGCTTACAGCCAATCCTTACTACAACAAGCCATCGCAGGAAGGGCAGTTCCAGCACTTCCAGGCAATCGCGAAAGCGACGAAGCTGCCGGTCGTCCTCTACAACATTCCCGGACGCACTGGCACCAACCTCGAACCGAAGACCATCGCTCGCCTGCTCGAACATACCGACACGATTGCCGGAGTAAAGGAATCGAGCGGCAACCTGCAGCAGATTACCGAACTCATTCACCTGGTGCCGCGCACACTGCCGATCTTTGCCGGCGACGACAACATTGCACTGGCCGCAATCGGGGTGGGCGCGGCTGGCCTGATCTCGGTCGCATCGAACGAGATCCCGCGCGAACTGGTCAAGATGATTCATTGTGCCCTGACCGATGACTGGGATACGGCCCGCACGCTGAATGCGAAATACTACGAACTGCTGCTGGCGAATTTCTGGGAGACGAGTCCCGCTCCGGTGAAGTGCGTCATGGCCATGATGGGCCGCGTGCAGGAGCATTACAGGCTGCCCATTGTTCCCGTCGCCACCGCGACCCGCGAGCGTTTGCGCAAGCTTGCCGCGCATCTGCAGTTGACGGTCTAGAGACCGGGCCAGGGCTGGGATCCATTTTGACCGCGGCTTCGTTCAGCAGTGATCCCCGGCCGCACCCTTACAATCGAAACCATGACGATCTCTCATAACCAGTCCCCGGCGTCATCCACTGACCGCCTGGCGGAGATTATTGACGAGCAGTTCGCTCGTGGCACTGATGCCATTGGCGACAAGTTGGCCATGGAAGCATTCCTGACGCTGCGCGAGGCGCTCTGCGTGGGCACCCTGCGCGCCGCTGAACCGGACGTGAACGCACCCAATGGCTGGCGTGTGAATGCCTGGGTCAAGCGCGGCATCCTGCTGGGCTTCCGTCTCGGCGAGTTGAAAGAGATGGGCGGCCGCGAGTTATCGTTTGTCGACAAAGGCACCTACCCGGCGCGCGGCTTCAGCAAGGAAGACGGTGTCCGTATTGTGCCCGGCGGATCCTCGGTCAGAACAGGCGCCTATGTTGCACGAGGGGTGGTCTGCATGCCGCCGATGTATATCAATGCCGGCGCGTATGTGGATGAAGGCACGATGGTCGATTCGCATGCCCTCGTCGGCAGCTGCGCGCAGATTGGCAAGCGCGTCCATCTCAGTGCCGCAGCCCAGATCGGCGGCGTCCTTGAGCCAGTCAGCGCCAACCCGGTCATCATTGAAGATGACGCGCTTATCGGCGGCAACTGCGGTGTCTACGAAGGCACGATCGTCCGCAAAGGCGCAGTGCTCGGCGCCGGCACCATTCTCACCCGCGGCACGCCGGTGTATGACACGGTGCGCGGCGAGGTGATCAAAGCCGCGGCCGACCAGCCGCTGATCATCCCTGAAGGCGCTGTCGTTGTGCCCGGCGCGCGCCACATTGCGCACGGCAAGGGGCAGGAGTGGGGGCTAAGCCTCTATACGCCCGTCATCGTGAAGTATCGTGATGAAAAGACCAGCCTGAGCGCTACGCTGGAGGACCTTCTGCGGTAAATAAAGCATGAGTGCGAATTGGTCAGGCGAGCCACTGC
This sequence comes from Acidobacteriaceae bacterium, assembly GCA_963692885.1. Lineage (GTDB taxonomy): Bacteria > Acidobacteriota > Terriglobia > Terriglobales > Acidobacteriaceae. Next base: position 899,750 of record OY843586.1, on the reverse strand, counting down.
TTCTGCAATGGACCGGTTGCGCCATACACCGGGTCTGAATGTGGAAAGGGCAGCTTGGCCATCCTTGCGACCGCGCTTGCATCTGGTGTCTCGCGACAGATGTCCCAGTTCTGGTCCGGCGGATAGGCGCCGATTACCAGGAAGTCCGATGACTTCTCCAGTTCGCAATGGCCTGTGCCAGTGGGCAGCAATGCCACGTCTCCGGCCCTCACCGTCACCTCATGACCGCCCTCGCCTCCCAGTACCAGCCGCGCAGAACCGGCCACAAAACCGAGTACTTCATGCGCGGTCGAGTGGTAGTGGTGAAAAGTATAGACACCATTGCGCCACTGCGGCGGCCAGCCATTGCTAGTGAACAACTGTTCGCATGAGGAAGCAGGATTGCCGCTGCTCGTAAGCACACCGCGGTACAGCAGCACTGGCAGCCGTTCGTTGTTGGGCATCCAGCCATTTCTGCCGAGGCGCAGTACTTCCACCTTACCGTCGCCTGACGCCGTATCCCCGAAGGCAGAGGTCGAAAGGGTGAAAGCCCCAAGCAGTCCGTTGAAATCCCTTCTATTCATCTTCATTGTCACCCGCGGTGCTGGTTCTTACCTGCGGTGCCGGTCATTACTCGCAGAACCGTCATCCCCAATATGAGATGCCCGCCGAAGCACGCGAAGACGCCCTAGTTCAGATGCTCCTCAACCAGCAGTTTCTGAAATGCCGGCGTGGCGCGCAGCAGAGCGAATTCGGGATCGGTGAATAATCGTTTGCGATCGTTGAAGCCGTTGGAGAGTGCCTTTTGCAGTGCTTCGATGGCATCGTCATTCCGGCCTTCACTGGCATAGAGCTTGGCCAGATTATAGGCCATGGCCATGCGCTCCTCGCGCGAACTGGCGGCCTGCACCTGATCTCTCTGGCCTACGTGAAAGACCTGCGGATCCACCTCCATGGCCTTGCGGTAGGCTTTGACGCCCTGCTTGTACTTGGATTCTGCGAAATAAGTCGTTCCAAGATTGCAGTACGTGACAGCTGCACGCGGCTGGTACTTGAGCGACCGCTTATACATGCGCTCAGCCAGGCCAAACTCCCGCTTGCCATGGTAGATAGCGCCCAGGTTGTTGTAGGCCTCGGCATAGTGTGGGTCGAGCATGATGGCCAGCTGATAGTCCTTCATTGCCTCATCAAGAGCGAACAGATGATGGTAGGCGAGACCGGTTTTGTTCCAGAGTACAGCCGATCGCGGCCACGCTTTCTGGTACGCATCGATGGCCGCGGCATAGCTGCCGTGGTTCATCAGCAGATCTCCCTGCATTTCCATGGAGAGGGTGCCGGCTCCGGGGTTGAGGTTGAGCGAAGTCTGAACAGGAGTGGGAACTTTCACGGGATCCTGCTCGGCCCATGCACCATGTGCGGCAAGCACGATCAGACTGGCGATGACTGCAGATCGAGTCGATTGACGAAGGCTATGCATACCCGCCCCAGTGTCCGATGCCTGCGCTGAACGAAGGCATGACGCTTTTCGAAGGCATGATACGCCGGCGGTCAAATCAATGTCAGCAATTGATTGCGCTAACTTCGTTCGTAGTGAAACAGCAGTTCCTGTTCGCTCGCGACCGGTTTGCCGTTCCGCGTCGCCGGATGAAATACCCACTGCTGCACAGTGGCGATCACGCTTTCGTCGATGCCATGCCCGACACCCCGAGCCATTGTCAGCTGGACGATTTTGCCGGTCTCGTCGATCGTAATATCGAGCACCACATCGCCCTTCGTCCCATGCGGCAACTGCGTCAGATCCGGCCTGGGTGTGGGAAAGACAGAGAGCAATGCGATATTCACGTCACCCGTCCCCAACGCGTCATTGCCTGGAGTTGCGTTCGGCTGGCTGGCTACAGGCGCAGGTGTCGGCATGGAAGCTGCCTGCTCCACCGGCACCACGGTCTTCTGTTTCACCACGAGCGGCCTGGATTTAGCGACGAGCGGCTTCCTGATCGTGGCATTCTGTTGCGCCGGAGAACGGCCGGGCGCATAGGTCAGCACCAGGTGCGATCCCTGCGCGGTCCCCGGTAAACGGACGGGCGCAATAAATGCCGACCGATGATGTACCAGGAACAGCAGTACTGCCACGTGAATGGCGATCGAACCCGGAACCAGCCAGCCACGGTCGTCGTCTCTCAGCATTTCGTCTTCCTGCTCTGCAAACGGTCCATGCCCTCTGCCCTCTGCTGCTGATGATGCCGCCAGGCGTGGTCACCCGGAGTGCGGCAGTCTGCCTTCCCTTATTCTGCACGCTTTTTGCGTGCTTCAGGACGCAAAAAATCGCGGCCATTTGTCGATAAGCGTACTTTTTAACCACACATTGCGCCGCTTGCCGGGCTACTGCGAAGGCTAAACGGTACTCTCAGAGCAGATGCTCGCCCAACAGAATGCCGTCGACGGCAATGCTCTCTATCGCAGGATCTCCTGGCGGCTGATCCCGTACATGTTCCTGCTGTACATCGTCGCTTATCTTGACCGCGTCAACGTCGGCTTCGCGGCCATCGACATGAAACGGCAGCTCGCCCTGACAGACAGCGCCTATGGGCTGGGAGCCGGCATCTTCTTCATCGGCTCCTCCTGCTTTGACCTGCCCAGCAACCTGCTCATGACGAAATTCGGCGCGCGCAAATGGATCGCCCGCATCATGATCAGCTGGGGCATCGTTTCCACCTGCATGGTGTTTGTGAAAGGGCCGTGGTCGTTCGGCGGCATGCGGTTTCTGCTGGGCGTGGCAGAAGCCGGCTATTTCCCCGGCATGGTGCTTTACCTCACCTACTGGTTCCCTTCGCAGCAACGCGCCCGCGCTGTTGCACGCTTCATGACCGCGACCGCCATCGCCGGCGTTGTTGGAGGCCCGCTGTCAAGCGCACTCCTTAAGCTGAATGGCCATGGCGGACTGAACGGCTGGCAGTGGCTGTTTATTGCCGAAGGAACGCCAACCATCCTGCTGGGAATCTCTGTGCTGTTCCTGTTGAAGGACAAGCCGGAGCAGGCGAAATGGCTGAATGATGACGAGAAGAAGTGGCTGGAATCAGAATTGGAACGCGACCGCGAGGCAAGCGGAAGCAGTGGAAAATCCCACCTCAGCGATGCCCTCAAGACGCCTGCCGTTTGGCTGTTGGCCGTCATCTTCTTTGCGAACCAGATTTGTATTTACATCGTGAACCTGTGGATGCCGCTCATTCTGAGCAATCTCGAACATGCCGACGCAAAATCTTCCATTATCGCCCGCTACGCGACCATGCCTTACGTCGCCGCCACAATTGCGATGGTCCTGATCGGCTTCACCTCGGACAAGACCAAGGAACGCCGTTTTCATATGGCAGGCACCATGGCCATGGCCGCCGCCGGCCTGGCATGGGCCGCCAATACGTCGAGTATTCCGGTTGCGATCTGTGCCTTCTCGCTCGCCGCCGCCGGTCTGTGGAGCATCATGGGACCATTCTGGGCCTTACCCACCACTCTGCTGCGCGGAACAGCCGCAGCCAGTGGCATCGCTATTATTACGACGGTCGGGAATACCGGCGGCTTCCTCGGCCCGTTCGCCACTGGCAAGCTGAAGGATATGACCCACACCTACACCGCAGGGCTTTATGCTGCCTGCGCGCTTGCACTGGCAGGCGCTGTCCTTAGCCTGGCCGTCAGGACAAAAGAAGCAGAAACCCCGGCTCGTGACTCGTCATCCTGAGCTGGGCGTTCCGGGAACACAGTCGTCATCCCGACCGAAGCGCACCGACGTGGAGGGATCTGCATCTACTCTCCAATTGCCGGGCCACGCGTGCCCAGGTCTGTGCTTTCCACATATAAGGGATACAGTACGCAACCGTCACTGCAGTTGAGATGACGATTCCTGACGGTGTCCGCATGCATGGAATGCGACGGGCGCGGCCAATGCAGATAGCGACAGGTCCTTCGGCTTCGCCCAGGATGACACAGCCAACACTTCGCTCATGAAGACATGCATCGACGCCGCAGGATCAAGAGAGCGAACCTGAGAGCGTCCTCAGGTTTGCTTTCAATCCACCAGCCGCTCACGCATCAGGGCAGCGGCTTGGTGCAATCGAATCGGTCCAGGTCAATGCCCAGCAATCCTGAACCCTTGTCCACCCTGTACATATCCGTGTACTTGGCATGCCACTCTATATCGTCGGAGTTGTACGAGATACGCGAGTAAACCACCTGCGAAGATGCCTGGTCGGTCCCACTCACCTGCACGATAATCTCGCCGTTCATCTGGCGGAAGTCGGCTTCCGTGCGGCCATAGAACGGGCTGTCTTTGTCGATGAAGTGAACCAGCGTCCACGCCAGCGGCAGGAAGGTGACGTGGGAGCGTTCCAGCGGCAGCGAGAAGTATTTGCGGATTCCTTCAGATTGGGCGTCAAAGAAAGTGGCGACCATGGTTGCTTCAAGTTCAATCAGTTCACTGCGACCAACGTTGGTCAGGCGGATCAGCAGCGCCGGCTGTTCGTTCGTCCGCATGGCCGCCTTCCTGCTGAACCGGATGCGCGCGATCGGCCGCGCAAAGCGCGCGAACAGTAATCCCGTGACCAGTGAATACCCGAAAAGTCCAAAGAAGGATTCAACAGTCACCAGCAGATTTGACCGCAGGCCGACCGGCACAATGTTGCCGTAGCCGATGGTCGCGAAGGTATGCACACTGAAGAAGTAAGCGCGCCAGAAGTGGCCGACCTCCGGATCCGGTCCGTTCAACTGCAGCGAATTGGTCCCGCACAAGACATACCCGCACGCAAAAATGAAGTTGATCAGGAAAAAGGAGACGACGACACTCACCAGGAAATGCGTCCATGACATGGTCAGAAAGGTAGCGTATGAGAATTCGTCGCGATAACTCTTACGATTACTCAGGACGTTGAACGTGCCATTGCGGTTGAGCAGCCGCTGCCTTTTCTGCTCAGAGAGCATGTCGCCAATGCCGAGATCCTGGCCTGAGTGGACGACGCGTTCTGCTATTCCGCGGCCTTCGATATTCGGTTCCATGACTACACTCGACCCCGCGGATCGCTGATGATTTTCAAGACCTGCCGGCCCCGCATGGTAGAAACGATTACCGATGAATCGCGCATGCAGGCAAGTGTAAACCGAGGCTCCCGCGGGCACGATAAAACCAGCGATCCGCTCGACGGCGACCTCTTTTTGAAGCTTTCGCGACCAGTGTTATGTTTCGGTATGCGCGCCGCTGCCCTGCTTACCATCGCCCTGCTTGCATCAGTACTTCCGCTCGCCACCAACCAGCAGGCGCATACCGCCTCCACTGCCGCTGATCCGACAATCCAGTTGCTCGAAAAGCTGGCGAATGCTCCTGGACCTCCCGGTGCCGAAGAGCCGGTCCGCGCCATCATGGTCGAGGAAATGAAGCCTTACTCTGCGCCCATCCGGTATGACGGCATGGGGTCAGTGATCGCGCAGCAGGGGAAGGCCGGTCCGCGCATCATGATCGACGCTCACATGGACGAGCTGGGCGGCATGGTGCGCCGCATTGCCCCGAATGGTCTCCTCACCATGCAGATGCTTGGCGGCTGGCTTGACCAGGCCCTCGTCGACCAGCGCTGGATCATCCTCGGCTCCAAAGGTCCGGTGCAGGCCGTCACCGGTATCCGCGACATCCACGTCGTTCCCGTCGATGAGCGCAGCAAGATTTATCCGCGCGATTCCCTGTTCCTCGACATCGGCGCGAAGGATGCCGCAGCGGCAGCAGCGATGGGCATTGAACCAGGCGATCCCGTCGTGCCGGATTCGCCTTTCGTCGTGATGAATGGCTCAGACAACTATCTCGGCAAAGCCTGGGACGACCGCATCGGCTGCGCAGTCGTGGTGGAAGCAATGAAGCGGACGGCGAAGCTGCCGCATGCGAGCCAGCTTTTCTATGTCGCGACGACACAGGAGGAAATCGGTCTGCGCGGTTCGAAGACAGCGGCCGACGTCGTCGAACCGGACATCGGGATCGCACTGGAAGGCGGCATTACTGGCGATGTCTTCGGCGGCCACCCTGATGAGACGCAGGCCAGACTCGGCGCCGGTCCGGGACTGTTCCTGTATGACTCCAGCACCCTGCCGAACCGCAAGCTTGTGGCGCTAGTGAAAAAGACAGCTGCGGATAAAAACATTCCGCTGCAGCTTGACCTGGTGCAGGGCTACGGCGATGACTCCGCCAGTATGCAGGAAACCAATGGCGGCGTTCCGACCGTGAATCTCGTGGTGCCTGTGCGCTATACGCATGCGCACAATGGCATTGTGAACCGGAAGGACTTCGACCAGATGGTCGACCTGCTCGTCGCTCTACTGAGCGGGCTCGATGCAAAGTCAGTTGAACAGTTGCGCGACTTCACACCGGGCCGGTAAGTATCTATAAACCAGGACTCGGAACTACTGGAGCGCTGCGTCTCTGCGGAAAGTCACGACCAGGTCGACGACATGAGTGTCTTCGTGTTCGTATTGTTTGCAGCCAGCCGGATAGCCATCAAACGCGTGCAGCGAACCTTCAATGTAAGCTTGCCGATCTGGTCGATCCCTCACTAATCGTTGCAATCATAGACACATATATTTAACCGGCGCAGCCGACTGCAGATCGGCAGACGCAGCTTGATCAGCCGAAGCGAACCCGTTAGCTGCGAGCAGGTCCGCTTACGACGAGGTGTAGTAACCGGAAAACATGACCGCCCTGAGGGAGTATTTCTGGGCAGATGCAGACAGAGTTGACAGGCAGAAAAGTGCAAAAAAACGCCCATCGCAAAAGTGCATACGGGCGAAATACGATTCGTTCGCCCTTTGGCTACACATCTTGACAGTGCCTGCGCTGAATAGAATCCGACAGATTTGAACTTCCCTGTAATCGCGACACATGCGTCATGCAACTACCCTCCGTTACTATGTTCTGAACCAAAGAGGAATCAGGGAGCACGCCGCAGATGATTGAGCCATTACTGATTGCCAAAAGTGCAGAAGAACTGCTGCTCCTGCCCGCCATGGCCAATCGCCACGGCCTGGTGGCCGGCGCTACCGGTACCGGCAAAACTGTCACGCTCCAGGTGATGGCGGAAGCCTTCAGCCGTATTGGCGTGCCGGTCTTTGCTGCCGACGTGAAGGGCGATCTTTCCGGCATCAGCATGCCCGGCAAAGACAGTTCTAAACTGCAGGCGCGCATCACGCAGCTTGGCCTGACGGACTTCGGATTTGCAGGCTGTCCTGTCACCTTCTGGGATGTCTTCGGCAGGCAGGGCCACCCGGTCCGCGCCACGGTGTCCGAACTGGGGCCGCTGCTGCTAAGCCGCATTCTGAACCTGAATGACACACAGACCAGCGTGCTTTCACTGGTCTTCAAAATAGCCGATGATCACGGACTGCTGCTGCTCGATCTGAAAGACCTGCAGGCCATGCTGCAGCATGTCGGCTCCGAGGCGAAGCAGTACCAGGTGGAATACGGCAATATCTCTGCCGCGAGCATCGGCGCCATCCAGCGCGGACTGGTCGCGCTCGGCGAACAGGGTGGCGACATCTTCCTGGGCGAGCCCGCGCTGAACCTCGACGACCTGCTGCAGACCAATGCGAAGGGTCACGGCGTCATCAACCTGCTGGCCGCAGACAAGCTGATGCAGTCGCCGAATCTGTACGCAACTTTGCTTCTCTGGCTGCTGTCAGAGCTGTATGAAAAGCTTCCGGAAGCGGGCGATCTCGACAAGCCGAAGCTGGTCTTTTTCTTCGACGAAGCGCACCTGCTCTTCAATGACCTGCCATCGACGCTGCAGACCAAGATTGAGCAGGTCATCCGCCTCATTCGCTCGAAGGCAGTGGGTGTTTACTTCGTCACGCAGAACCCGATTGACGTGCCCGACGTCGTTCTCGGCCAGCTCGGCAACCGGGTGCAGCACGCATTGCGTGCGTTTACGCCGCGCGATCAGAAAGCCGTGAAAGCCGCGGCCGACACGTTCCGGGGAAATCCGAAGCTCAACGTGGCGACCGTCATCACGCAGCTTGAAGTGGGCGAAGCGCTGGTTTCGTTTCTGGACGAGAAAGGCACGCCCGGCATCGTCGAACGGGCGCTGGTCTGCCCGCCTCACAGCCAGATTGGCTCCATCACCCCGGAGCAGCGGCAGGAGTTAATGAAGACTTCGCTGGTCGCCGGCGTCTATGAGCAGGCAGTCGACCGCGAATCTGCCTATGAAGTGCTGAAAGGCCGCGTCGCAGCAACGCCGGCGCCGGCCGCGCAGCCGCTTCCTGCCGGCAGCACAGTGCAGACGGCTCCAGCCCAATCCGGCGGCATGCTGCAGGAAATAGGCGGAGTGCTGGGGACGGTATTCGGTGGAACTGTCGGGCCACGCGGCGGCCGTACGCCATCTGTCGCGCAGGCCATGATGACGAGCGCCGCCCGATCGATGGGGACGCAGGTAGGCCGGCAGTTGATCCGCGGAGTGCTCGGATCCCTGATGGGTAGCAAGCGTTAGTGCGAACACTGCCCGAATGGCGGTTCCGGCGCATACAGTCTCGTAGAGGTATATTCAGCACTCACCCGCATGCCGCCTAAGCAGCGCATCCCCGCGGACGAGGCAATGCTTTTCGTCAGCAGCATCCGCGAACGTCTGTTGAGCAGCGCCCTGACCAGCGAAGAGTCTTTCGAAGCCCTGCAGAAATCAGCGGCTCTCGGCATCATTTGCGGAAAAGTTTACGACTTGATGCCGGCTCAGTGCGCTTCTAAGTCCGGCGCCAAGGCGATCTACACAGGGGACACCAGGCACTACGCGCAATGCGGAACGGAAGCGGTGAGGCGTCTGCGCACACCGTAGCTGTGACTGATTACCAAATAGCTGATCTGACCACCCGACAGTTTAGGCCGTCGTACTCTGGAAACGGGAGGCCCCGCGCCTTCAGCCTTGTCTTCGAAACAGTGACCAAACTTATGTCAGACTTTCTCATCTCTTTCAGAAGTGTCCGGCCAGATCAGAGCCAGATGACCCTGAGCTTCATCAGGGACTGGGAAGAAGGCAATCATCGGCCGGAGATCCCGCCATCGTTCCTGGGGCTTGACTGGTCTACCTTCGTGGCACACGAGTCCGCAACGCAACATGACCCCGGCCACACCGCTCCGCCGGAGTTTGCTTGTTACGCCCGGTCCGCGCTGGACGCTTATGCAACCGCGCATGTTGCGGCGTGGGGAAATCCGCAGGGGCACGGCGAGTTGGAAGTGACGTGCTCGCTCAAGCACAGCGAGTATTCCGTGGATGATCTGTTCCTCGAATTTGTCGCGCGATTCAACGGAGAACCTATTCCCGCCGATCAGGGATTGATGATAACGTTGCTGACCAACTTTCCTGCTGCTCTGAAGGCCAAAGAAATTGGGTTCGACCGCCGTGACACATGCAGCGGGATCGTGTTCTTCGGTTCATATCATGCGGGCTGCTTCATGACACGCAGCTATCCCGGCAAGATGATCGCGAGCAAATCTCCCTATCTGAACCAAACTCCTGTTGAAGACTGGCCGCAGGCGACGCTTAAGGTTGCCCTCAACGCAGAGGTTTGCTACCGGGCCAGGTCGGTCATGGATTTCCTCCTTGATCAGACAACCAGGCGGCAGCCTGCCAACTGATCCAGGCTTGCCAGCTGAGAAGTCCCGACCGCTCTGCGCGTACGAATAGCTAACCGCTTTTTGCCTGCTGCCGTTGGTTCGTCATCTATCTGCTAGCATCGGTAGTGAATGAATCAGAGTAAATTGCAACTAATCCCGCTTGGCGGGCTGGGCGAATTTGGCATGAATTGCATGGCCATTCGCTGGCAGGACGATATCTTCGTGATCGACGCGGGGCTCATGTTCCCGGAAAGCGAATTGCTTGGCGTCGACATCGTGGTTCCCGACATCAGTTACCTGGTCGAGAACAAGGACAAGATTCGCGGTATCGTGCTCACCCACGGCCACGAAGATCACATCGGCGGTCTGCCGTGGATACTCAGCGAGATCAAAGTGCCCGTCTATGGCACCGAGTTCACCCTCGCTTACGTCGAAGGCAAACTCGAAGAGCATCGCCTGCTCGACGATATCGAACTGATCGAGATAACGCCCGGGCAGAAGTTCCAGCTCGGCATCTTCTCGATCGAACCGATCCGCGTCACGCATTCGCTGGTCGATTGCGTTGCCCTCGCCGTCGAAACGCCAGTCGGCGTCATCATCCACACCGGGGACTTCAAGATCGATCTCTCGCCGCCGGACGGTAAGGCTTTCGACCTGCACAAGTTTGCCGAGTATGGCAAGAAGGGCGTACTCGCTCTTTTACAAGACTCGACCAACGTCGATCGCCCTGGCTATACGCCGAGCGAATGGGCAGTGCGCCCGCGGCTCGATGAAATATTTGCCCGTACCCAGCGCCGGCTGTTTTTCAGCTGCTTCTCGTCGTCCATCTACCGTATCCGCATGGCGCTTGAACTAGCTGCGACCCACGGCCGCAAGGTTTCAATTGTCGGCCGCTCGATGCTCGAATCTTCCGAGATCGCGCAGGACTTCGGCTACCTCAAAATTGGCCAGGGCCTCCTGATCCATCCCGGCCAGATCCGCGACTTCGCTCCGGAAAAAGTCTGTATTCTCATCAGCGGTACGCAGGGTGAGCCCATGTCCGCGCTTTCGCGTGCAGCCGTCGATAACCACAAGCACGCGAAGATCGAGAAGGGCGACACTGTTGTTCTCAGTTCGCGCGTCATTCCGGGTAATGAGAAGAGCATCTACCGCGTCATCGATCACCTGTGCCGCCGCGAAGCCAATGTCATCTATGACGACGGCACCGCCGGCCTGATCCATGTCAGCGGTCACGGCAGCCAGGAAGAACTGCGCCTGATGATCAACCTCATCCGGCCGAAGTTCTTCATTCCTGTCCACGGCGACTACCGTCATCTCCAGCGCCATGCCAAGCTGGCGATGGAAGTCGGCGCGTCTGAGGCAGCCATCATGCTTGAAGATGGCGACATCCTTGAACTCGACCAGAAGACAGCAAAGAAGAATGGCAAAGTCACCGCCGGCCGTGTCTGCATTGATGCAGGCGCTACCGTCGATGTGGCGGATGACGTCGTCATCCGCGACCGCCAGCACCTGGGAGAAGGCGGCCTGGTGATGGCGATCGTCACCATCAACAAGCTGACCGGCAAGGTCGAAAAAGCGCCTGAGCTGATCACCCGCGGTTTCGTTGAAGGCGATATGGCGCTGGCCAAGCAGGCGCAGGAGATCGTCGTGCGCACGCTCGACGAATCCAGTGCGGAAGAGAAAGCTGATCCGGGCGTTATCCGCGAGAAAGTGCGGACTGATCTGAAGCGATACATCCAGAAGAAGTCAGCGCGGCGTCCTATGATCATGCCTGTGATCTTGGAAGTCTAGTCTTGATCATTGTCCATCACTACAAAGGCTTCCTGCATGGAAGCCTTTCGTATTCGGAGACGCAGGAACAGAAAAGAAGGATCAGATGAGTGCTTTGCCGCGTGTATTGAGTGAGAGTAAGCGCCTGGTGACGTTAAACGACGTACGGTCGGCTCAGGGTAGAGTCGCCGAGGTGTGCGCGCGCACACCGCTCATCAAGCTGGAGGGCGCTGACGATGGCTCGTTCGAAATCTTCGCCAAGGCAGAAAGCGTCCAGCCGATCGGCAGCTTCAAGCTGCGCGGTGCTTACAACAAAATCAGCCAGCTTACCCAGCAGCAAAAAGCAGTGGGTGTGGTCGCCTACTCGAGCGGCAATCACGCGCAGGGCGTCGCCTTTGCGGCGCGGTCGTTAGGGATTAAAGCAATCGTGGTTATGCCGTCGAACGCCCCTGAGATCAAGCGGAAAGGCGCCGCGTCGCTGGGCGCGGAGATCATTACTGTCGGGGTTTCAAGCGCAGAGCGCCAGCAGCGGGCGGAACAGCTTGCCGCAGAATTCGGCTACTCCATCATTCCGCCGTATGACGACCTGGAGATCATCGCGGGGCAGGCGACCTGCGGCGCCGAAATAATCGAAGACCTGCCGGATGCCGACCTGATCCTGGCGCCGATCGGCGGCGGCGGCCTGATCAGTGGCGTTGCGGCTGCGGCTAAACTGCTCAAGCCCTCCATCAAGGTTTATGGCGTGGAACCTGAACTCGCAGGCGATGCCGCGGAAAGCTTCAAGGCCGGCCATATCATCCGCTACACCGCCGAGCAGGTGAGCCGGACGATGGCAGATGGCTTGCGCACCCAATCTGTCGGCGCATTGAACTTCATGCACATCCAGGAGTTTGTCGACGGCGTCATCCGGATCAATGAAGACGAGATTGTCGCTGCAATGAAGCGGCTTCTCCTCGAGTGGCGGCTGGTGGTCGAACCCAGTGGTGCGGTCACCACGGCAGCCGCGCTGTTCAAGCGCCCGGAACTACCACCATTCAAAAAAGCTGTCGTCGTCATCAGCGGCGGAAATATGGAGCCGTCGCTACTGAAAAGCCTCCTGTAGCCACTCCATGGACACGGCGGAACGGCTGTATTCTGTGGAGGTGATCAACCAGCAGTTCCCTGCTATGCGCGCCTTCATCAGTTGTGTTCTTGTCGCTTTCGCTTCTACGCTGCCACTGCACGCAGCCGACCAGCCACCCTCGGGCGACATGGCTACAGTCATTGTCGTGACCAACATATACGTTGGCGCCGACACTTCTTCGAACCGTCTGGACCAGATGACGCCCGGCCGGGAGCTGCTCGTCGTCGAGCACAATGGCAAGTGGGTCCGCGTCTTTGCCAATACCGACTCGCTGGCGAATCACGATTCAGATGCGCCAACACTCGACGCGGAGACACGCACGCCGCCCGTCTCCGGCTGGATGCAGGACAAGGGTCTCGTCTCGGTCAAGACGCCAAAGGGCGCCGAAATTCTCTACGGCGTGGCTGTCACTGCCGAGCACGACGCCAGCGAACTGCACGGGCCGCAGCGCGCGGCTCAGGATGCACGTCTGCTCTACCAGCGGGTGGCGCTGATGTTCCCGCAGTCACCACTCGCGCCGGAAGCGGCATGGCGCGCGGCAGATATCAAGTGGCAGCTCGACAAGACAGACATTTCAACGCTTCCTTCTGCCCACGAGAAAGAAAACTACCTCCGTCCTACCATCAACGAAGACGAGATGCACAAGCTCGAGAAGCGCTATCCCAACTCGCGCTGGTCAGACCTGGCAGCATGGGACATGCTCGACAATAAAGTCTGCGGCGACTGGCAGGGGTCCACAAAATGCCCTGAGAAAGAGTCTGAGATCTATGAGAAGTATGCCGATCAACGGCCGGATTCTTCGAAGGCGCCGCAGGCGTTGTATGAAGCCGCTTACCGCATGGCCGCGGCCGGCGATATCTACGCCGGCAGCGACGATTTGAAGAAAGCCGACGCGGATCGCGGCAAAGCAGAGAACATCGCGAACAAGTTAGAGACTAAATACCCCCAGTCCGAATATGCCGATCGTGTCGCTGGTCTGATATACAAAATGGAGCAATCGATACCGATCTACGGCAGCAGCAACGCTTCCACCGACTAGGTCGATTCAGCCAAGCAGGCATCAGTGGCACGTTAACGCGCAAGGCGTCGACGCCCGCGCGGCCAGTACCTGGAGAGATATTTTTTGACGGACTATATCGTTTCTGTCGTCCTCGGTGTCGTCGAAGGACTAACCGAGTTTCTGCCGGTCAGTTCGACCGCACATCTCCGCATAGCGGAAGCCCTCCTGCACATCCCGCTCGCTGACCCGTTCTGGAAGATGTACACCATCGTCATCCAGCTGGGCGCGATCCTGGCTCTGCTACTGCTCTTCACCGGGCGCATCCTCGAATTCATCCGAACCTTTCCCAATGGAGAGAAGGGCGAGCGCACACTCTTCAATCACCCCATCACGCTTACATTCGTCGCCTTTGTCGTGACGTCCGCGCTGTCACTTCCGCTCATCAAGCTCATCGGGAAGAACCTTGAAAGCCTGCATGTCATGGCGCTCGCACTACTGATCGGCGGAATCATCATGTGGGTAGTCGATGCACTCAGCGTCCGGCGCACGCCCACGACCCAGCACGTGGAGGAGATGACTTTTCCGCAGGCAGTGTGGATTGGCTTCTGCCAGATGTTTTCCGCCGTTTTTCCCGGCGTCTCGCGCTCTATGTCGACGATCGCTGCCGGCCAGGTGGCTGGCATGTCACGCACGACGGCGCTCGAGTTCAGCTTTCTGCTTTCGATTCCTACCATGATCGCCGCAACCGGCTACTCGCTGCTCAAGGTCTTTCACCCCGGTAAACACGCAGATCCGGCAGAGATACTGACGCCGCTCGTGATGACAACGCACAACTGGATCGTGCTCGCCATCGGGATGATCGTGTCATTTGGCGTAGCACTCGCCGTCGTCGAGTGGTTCCTGCAGTGGGTACGGCGGCATGGCTTTGTAGTCTTCGCCGTGTATCGCATCGTGCTTGCCGCGATCCTGTTGGTCTTCGGAAGCAGGATCTTTCGCACATAGGCATGTAGGCGAAGCGGCTATCGTATTCCTGTTTCGATTGCCTTTCAGCTGAGCAGGTTCGCGCTCACGCCCTGCTGCGAGAGCAAGGCAACGGCCTTCTTGTCGAAAGAGAAGAAGGTTTCCGCTCCGAGCCAGTTTCCTTCATAGGCGATGAGGCCGTCGGCGAAATCACCTCCAGCCTTGAGAATCGCCAGCCCTGCGTCCACAGCAGGCCGATTGACCGCCACGTTCGCGACCCCGACCAGCAGGTTAAATCATCTGCGCCGGGTGGCAAGATCGGTTCGGCTGCTCTTTGCTGCCCGTTTCACACGATTTCTTGGGATAATAGCGTTGCTCTGGTGTCTGGATCGCTCAAAATTTCCCGTCAGGAGATCAGCGCCGCGGTACGCCCAATGAGCACACGAGCCAACATTCCATCCCCATTCAAAGCTGTCCCCGGTTTCAAGCCTGTGCCGCTGCACCTGGCCTTTACGCCCACCAAGAACCGCCGCCTGAACGAACTGGTGGGCGTGGTCCTGCTGGTTTCGGCGGTCCTGTTGCTGCTGGCCCTCCTTTCCTACCACCCCACTGATCCCTCCTGGAACACCGTCACCGACGCACCAGCGAGCGGAGCGAAGCATGCGCTGGTAAAGAACTGGGCGGGCGTCGTGGGCGCAAATGCCAGCGACATCCTGCTGCAGATTGAAGGCGTCGCCGCCCTGCTCTTCCCTGTCCTGCTCGGCTCCCTGGGATGGACTTGGCTGCGCTCCCGCGCCGCCGGCTCGCCCTGGGCCAAGCTCAGCGGCGTTGCACTGTACCTGGTGTTTGCGCCCGCTCTGTTCGGCCTGCTCCCGGGAAAAATCTACTGGATGGGAGCAGTGCCGCTTGAAGGCCTCACTGGACGGCTGGTCGTCGATCTACTCGCCGGATACCTTAACTTTCCCGGTGCATGCGTCGTTATCGTCAGTGTCCTGGTGGTCGCAGCCTACCTGACGACTGCCTTCAGCCTGACCGATCTGCGCTCCTGGTTCGCCATCAAGCTGTCCTACTGGTACGCGTGGCGCGACCGCTGGATGAACTGGAAGATGGCCCGCGCCCGTCGCAGAAACCTGAAGCAGGCGCTGAAGGAACAGAAGCAGCAGCAGGCCGCCATGGCAAAGCGGCAGGCTCGGAACGGGGATGCGCATGAAGAGGATTTTTCCGGCGAGTCTCACGCGCAGGAGGCGCATTCAAACCTTTTCGTCACCATGTTCCGCGCCCTCACCTTCAGCCGGAAACGCGCGGTCTCGCAGGATGAACAGGACGACCACGAAGTCTTCCCTCTCTCCCGGCAGGCCGGCTTTGCCGAAACCGAAGCTCCTTACGCGGCGCCCGCGCATCACGAACACGATGCCTATCTTGAAACGCCCGCGCCCCCGCCGACTGTCTGGGAGTCGATGCCGCGCGCCAAGGTGCCCGATCCCGAGCCCGAGCCGCCGCTGTCGATTCCGCCCGTAGCCGAGCCATTCTTTGAAGAAGCACTGCCTGAACCGGCCCACAAGATAACGTTCAGCGAACGCGCCGATATCGAAACCCGCTCTGTGACCCTTACGCCCAAGGCCATCAGCGGCTTCCGCCTGCCGCCGTCTTCCCTGCTCCACCGGAGCGATGACGCGCCCGAGGTCCGCGAAGAAGAACTGCGTGAAGAAGCGCGCATCCTGGTCGAAAAGTGCGAAGAGTTCGACGTGGGTGGCACAGTCACGCACATCAACCCGGGGCCGGTCGTGACCACGTTCGAGTTCCGTCCGGAAGCAGGCGTCAAGTACAGCCGCGTTACCGGCCTGGCCGAAGACCTCTGCCTGGCCATGGCTGCTGAAAGCATCCTGATCGAACGCATGGCCGGCAAGAGCACCGTTGGCATCCAGGTGCCCAACCATACCCGCGAAACCATCTGGCTGCGCGATGTAATCGAAGCCGATACCTTCGTCAATGCCAAATCCAAACTCACGCTTGCGATGGGTAAGGACATCAACGGCCGCATCGTGACTGCCGACCTCGCGACCATGCCGCACGTCCTGATCGCCGGCTCTACCGGAAGCGGTAAGTCTGTCGCCATCAACGCGATGATCATGTCGATCCTGTACAAGAACACGCCGGAGCAGGTGCGCATGATCCTGGTCGATCCCAAGCGGGTCGAGCTCGGCATGTATGAAGGGATTCCGCACCTGTTTACGCCGATCATCACGGAACCAAAACTCGCCGCGAATGCGCTGCGCAATGCAGTCCGCGAGATGGAACGGCGTCTGAAGCTGCTGGCTTCGCGCAGTGTGCGTAACCTTGATCAATACAACAAGCTCTTCGAAAACGGCATGGCCAGCCTGTTCGACGATGATGAAGAACAGGCGCCCTTACCGCACATCGTCATCATCATCGACGAACTCGCTGACCTGATGATGCTCGACAAGTCGAACGTCGAAGAAGCCATCACGCGCCTCGCCCAGATGGCCCGCGCCGTGGGCATTCACCTGGTGCTCGCGACCCAGCGTCCGTCGGTCGACGTCATCACCGGCCTCATCAAGGCCAATGTGCCGACACGCATGAGCTTCCGTCTCGCGACGAAGGTCGATTCGCGGACCATCCTTGATGCTAACGGCGCCGAGTCCCTCCTCGGTCGCGGCGACATGCTCTTCCTGCCGCCAGGCACTTCCCGTCTGCAGCGCGTGCATGCTCCATTTGTCACCGAGGCAGAGATTTCCGCAGTGGTCGATTTCTGGAAGAGCCAGGGTCAGGCGGAATATGTCGAAGCCTTCCTCGAATCACCCAAGGACGACAAGGGTCGCGAGCTCGACGCCAATGCCGACGGCGCGGACGATAACGACGAACTGTTCGATGATGGTGTCCGGCTGGTCTTTGAGTTCGGCAAGGCTTCCACTTCCCTGCTGCAGCGTCGGCTGCGCATCGGGTATGGCCGCGCTGCTCACCTGATCGACATGATGGAGCGCGACGGACTGGTGGGGCCGGCTGAAGGTTCCAAGCCGCGCGAACTGCTCAAACCGCAAAGCTGGCTCGCGGAAATGGATTCAACACGATAATTGCCGCAATCTGAAGGCGTTCTGGTTGCATATCCGATGGCAAGTTGGTATACATCTTGATTCATCGAGACTGCGCTGGACAGGAATGAGTTGAACCGGAAGTAGCTGGTGTGAAAGGTTGTAGAAGAGCGCAAGCGAGCCGTCCTGCTGCATTATTGAGTCCCGGTCATCTGTAACGGTGCACCTTTTAACGTCCCAACTTCTACGGCGAACAGGAAATCCGCTTGTCTCCCTCACTGATTCTGCTGGTTGACGATGACGAATTAAGCCTGGAACTCATCACCCTTGTGCTCTCAGCCGAGGGCCAGCAGGTGAGAAGCGTGACGACGGGCGCCGAGGCCCTGCAGACCCTTAGGTCAGGCGATCTGGACAGCGTCCCTGACATCATCCTTACTGACCTGCAGATGCCCGACATGAACGGCCAGGAACTTGGCCGCCGCATACGCGAGCATTTCGCCAGCCAGCGCATCCAGCCACCACTACTCATCGGCATGAGTGCGACCCGCCCGCCGGAGGAACAATTGCAGGCATTTGATGGATTTGTCATGAAGCCCTTCGATCCGCAGGAACTGCAGGAGCTGCTCGCACAAAAGGCCATCCGGGCAGCAGCCCCTGCCGCAATCCTCACCACGAATGAGGAAGCAGGCGACCTTCCGGCAGCGGCACTCGACACTGCCATCCTTGAGAAGCTGCGTAAACTGATGCCGGCAGGCGCTCTAGACGAACTGTTTACGAGCTACCTGAACGACACGCGCACCCGGCTGGCGGAGATGGAGCAGTTTGCCATCGCCGGCGACCAGTCTGCTGTCCGCCGCAGCGCTCATATGATGAAGGGTTCAGCAGCCATGACCGGGGCGACGGGGATGAGCCGGATTGCGGCGATACTCGAAACCGGTAACCTACCACTTGACCAGCAAAGGGTACTGTTCCGCGAGTTGCATTGCGCTTGTGATGCAATCGAAGGTACACTCGCCCGAGACGCACGTCGCACAGAGGCGCATGACCACCAAACTTACTGACACAGACAATCGCACCGGAATGATCCGCATCCTGCTGGCTGATGATCATCCAGTTGTTCGTATCGGCGTTCGTAACATGTTGAAGGCCGAGGGTTCCTTTGACGTCGTCGGTGAAGCCTCCGACGGTGACGAGGCGATTACGCAGACGCTCGAACTGCTGCCGGACATCCTGCTGCTTGACCTTTACATGCCACGCCTGCCTGGCCTTGAAGCCATGCGCGCGATCATGAGTGGTTCGCCGCGGGTGAAGATCCTTCTGCTGACCAGCACCATCACCACCCAGCAGATCATCGAGGCATTACAGATCGGTGCGCGCGGGATCGTCCTCAAGGACGCCCTGATCGATCATCTGACTACGGCGATCCGCTCAGTCGTTGGCGGTGATTACTGGATTGGCGGCAAACGCGTCGTGAACCTGGTCGGCGCCCTCCACGAGCTGATGCAGCAGGCGGCTGTTCCGGAACGCAAGACCTATGGCCTGACGCCGCGTGAACTGGAAGTAGTTGGCTGTATCGTCGAAGGCTGCAGCAATCGCGACGTCGCCAAGCAGTTTGCTATCTCGGAGGAGACGGTCAAACGCCACCTGTCGAATATTTTCGACAAGACCGGCGTCTCCACCCGCCTGGAACTGGCTTTGTTTGCCATTGCTCACCAGCTGGTGGTTCCACAGCCATAAGGCGTTTCCGGGACTGGACCGGATCGACGGTAAAATCACCGGTTGTCTTTTCTCAAGGAGAAGGCCAACTGGTCCGATCAAGGCAACCACATCTTCCCGGAAATGCTCTGACGCCTTTATCTTTTAGCCTTGTGATTACTGCTTCGCATCAAAGAGGGTAGCCCCGGCTACCCCTTTGTCGCGCCCGCGCATCCCTCTTGAGGGCACCAGGTTTGATTCCACCAAACCCGGGAGCACCATGAGGAGTTCTACTGATGATGAAGAAACAACTGCCGTACCTGCTACTTGCATGTGCCACCAGTCTGAGCACTGCAGCCTTTTCTGCTTTCCCTCTCGCCGCCTCCGCCCAGGAAATGAGTCCGATGGCGCAGCAGGAGCCGCCCCAGCCATCACCCGAAATGCAGAACGGGGAGCCCCTTTACAAGATCACCGTGGTCGGCCGCGATATCCCGGCCATCAATTATTTCCATCGCAGTGGCTCGACCAATATTGGCTTCCAGGGCACCAGCCTGCTGCCCCAGGGCAAAGGCTCGGCCAAGGTCAGTAGTGAGCGCGGCCGTATCGCTATCGACGCCAAGTTCGACAAACTGGTCCCGGCGAATAGTTTCGGTCCTGAATATCTGACCTACGTCCTGTGGGCGATCACCCCCCAGGGGCGCCCGGTCAACCTGGGCGAAGTGCTGCCGCAGGGCGACAAGAATTCCATCAACGTGACGACCAACCTGCAGAGTTTTGGCCTGATTGTCACCGCCGAGCCCTACTTCGCCGTCACTATGCCGAGCGATCTCGTCGTGCTGCAGAACTTCATCGAGAAGGATAAGACAAGCGGCATCACTGACATTATCAACACACACTTCCAGCTGCTGCCCCGCGGAGCCTATGCCCAGGTAGCCGGCCAGCATGCTGTTCTGCGGCCCATCACCCGTAACGAGAAGTCCCCGCTCGAGCTCTACGAGGCCATCAACGCTGTGCAGATCGCGCAGGCCAACCAGGCCGAAAAGTATGCCCCGGACATCTTCCGACGCGCACAGGAAGGCCTGACGAACGCACAGGATCTTGATTCAAAGAAGAGCAACCGCAAGCAGGAAATCACCTATGCCCGCGCTGCTGTGCAGGACGCTGAGGATGCCCGCCTGGTCTCCATCCGCAAAATGAAGGCGGATGACGACGCGGCCCGACAGGCTGCGGCCAGGGCAGCAGAAGACGCAGCCAAACAGCAGGCGATGCAGTCGCAGCTGGCTGCTCAGCAGGCGGCAACACAGCAGGCGCAGGCTGAAGCACAGGCTGCCGATGCAAAAGCACGTGCAGCAGAAGCAGAAGCGCAGCGACAGGCTGCGCAGCGCCAGGCCGCCCAGGCAACTGACCAGACGGAGCAGATGCGCGAGAAGCTGAAAGCGCAGCTGAACTCGGTTCTGCAGACGCAGGAAACGGCCCGCGGCCTGATCGTTAACATGTCGGATGTCCTCTTCGACACCGGCAAATACACCCTCAAGACGGATGCGAAGGAGAAGCTTGCCCGCGTGTCAGGCATCCTGCTTGCTTATCCTGACCTGAAACTGCAGGTCGAAGGATACACCGACAATGTCGGCGGCGAAGAGTACAACATGAAGCTCTCGCAGCAACGTGCCGAAGCTGTGCAGACGTATCTGACCAGCAATGGCGTCCAGGCGCCGAACGTGACGGCGACGGGTTATGGCCTGGCCGATCCGGTCGCGGATAACTCCACTGCGTCTGGCCGCGCGCAGAACCGTCGCGTGCAGCTGGTCGTTTCCGGCGCTGCCATCGGCGTGCAGCAGGCTGCTCCCACCCAGAACAATCAGCCGGCAGCCGTCGCACCGCCGGCCAATCCGACTGGCACCAGCAACGTACCGCAGTAGTTTTAATCCTGAACAATTTAGAGGCAGAGGGGCGTTCGCGCACAGCGAAGGCCCCTCTGCTTTTCTGGACCTGCCACTTTGCGGATGCCCGGCGCATCCAACAGCACTGAACCTCATTACCGCTCGCAAACCTAAAACCCGCTAACCCAAAACTCGCCGCCCTGAAACCCGCCTCCCCACGAAAAGAGCAGGTAACGTGAAGATTGCATTTCTAGGACTAGGGCAGATGGGCTCGGCTGTAGCCGGTCATCTGCTCGCCATCGATTCATCCCTCACCGTTTGGAACCGTTCTAAGCAGGCGACCGAGTCGCTCGTACAGAAGGGCGCGCACACAGTCTCTTCGTCAGTCGAAGCAGTCGAGAAAGCTGACGTGGTTTTCACCATGTTCACCGATGATGAAGCCACCCGTTCTGTCGTGCTCGGGCAGGACGGATTTCTGGCCGGCATGAAGCCGGGCGCCATAC
Organism: Acidobacteriaceae bacterium; assembly: GCA_963692885.1. GTDB lineage: Bacteria > Acidobacteriota > Terriglobia > Terriglobales > Acidobacteriaceae. Next base: position 878,171 of record OY843586.1, on the reverse strand, counting down.
ACGTGACGCTCGGCACCATCAGTGTCGACCTGGCGCGCGAGCTGACCGAGGCCCATCGTGCGAAAGGCCAGGAGCATATCGGCTCGCCCGTATTCGGCCGACCGAATGTCGCAGCCGACGGCAAGCTCTGGCTCGCGGTCTCGGGCAGACCTTCGCTGGTCGAGAAGATCAGGCCGGCGCTCGAGACATTCAGCCGGGGCATCAGCGTGGTCGGCGAAGAACCATGGCAGGCACACGCGCTCAAGCTCGGCGGAAACTTTATGATCACCGCCACGATCCAGATGCTGTCAGAAGCATTCGTCTATGCAGAGTCGCAGGGGATTGACCCGGCTGTCTTCCTCGAAACCGTTAACTCGGCACTGTTTCAGTCACAGTTTGTCGGCAACTACGGCAGGACCATCCTGAATCCGCCGGAAAAGCCGGGCGCGACCGTCAGCCTTGGCATCAAGGACACGCGTCTCTTCCTCGAAGCGGCGGTGGCGAAGCGTGCTCATCTTCCCCTTGGCGATTACCTGGCAGACCGCCTGAACCTTGCAAAAGAGGCCGGATGGCAGGATGAAGACTGGGCCGTCGGGCAGTATAAAGTAGCCAAGCGCGAAGGCGGCGTGAAAAGCTAATTTCCGGAATCGCTGATCAGGCGTGTCGAAAGTCCAGCATCACCAGTCACCCGGCCAGAATGCACATCCCTTGGCTGCGCCAGGCTTAGGCCGGGATGACAAAATGATGTAGCTGATCGAAGAACAGATACACGCGTTCCGACGAAGATTACACCTGGAGAAATTAAAGATATGGCGTCCCTGAATCTTAAGAACAAGATAGTCTTCATCACTGGCGCCAGCTCCGGTATCGGCAAAGCCACGGCGCACGCATTTGCCGCGGAGGGCGCGAAGCTCCTGCTTGCTGCCCGGCGCGAAGATGTTCTCAAAGAAGAAACTGCAGCGCTGCAATCGGCCGGCGCTGCCGACGTCCATACCCTCACGCTCGACGTGACAAAGCGGCAGTCTGTCGAAGCGTTCGTCGCTGCGCTGCCCGAAGGCTGGAAGCAGATCGACGTGCTGGTGAATAATGCCGGCCTGAGCCGCGGCCTGGATAAGGTTTACGAAGGCAAGCCGGATGACTGGGAGCAGATGATTGAAACCAACGTGATGGGCCTGCTCTATGTCACGCGCGCGGTGGTTCCCGGCATGGTCGAGCGTGGCCAGGGCCACATCGTCAATCTGGGTTCAACCGCTGGCGAACTTACGTATCCTGGCGGCGCTGTTTATTGTGCAAGTAAAGCAGCAGAACGCTCCATCAATGATGGTCTGCGGCAGGACCTGCTTGGCACACCAGTCCGAGTGACCAGCGTTGATCCGGGAATGGTCGAGACTGCTTTCAGCGAAGTGCGCTTCCACGGGGACAAGGAACGGGCTGCAAAGGTTTACCAGGGGGTGACGCCGCTGACTCCGGAAGATGTGGCCGACGCAATCGTCTGGGCCGTGACACGGCCGGCACACGTCAATATTGCACGCATCTCGCTCACGCCGGTCGACCAGGCCAATTCCCTGCTCTTCAACCGCAAGACAACTTAGGGCAATCGCAAGACGAAGCAGGTCAACCACAGGAAGACTAGGGGCGACCAAAAGAGAAGTTGAGACTCGGCTTACCCCAGGGAAGCGATCCGTTTTTCGATATCCGTCAGGGCTGCTTCGAGCGCTGAACGCCGGTGAGGACTGGACGTCCGCTCTGACAGGATGCGCTCCTTCTGCAATTCAAGGGACTGCAGCTCCCGGCTGACTACGGCCTTCTGCCGTGCATCTGTCAGGTTCTTGGTGTCGGTGGCCTGTTTCTCATGCCCATCTGCGATCTGATCTTCGACTGATTTGCTTTCCCATCCTCGCGCCATACCTCTATCGTACAGGTCGCCGCCCCCGTGCATCCGCCCAATTTCCGAATTTTAGAAATCCGATGCGGTCTTTTCGACCTCTAAGCGGGCAGGAGAACCAATGAAAGCCTGGCGCATTACAAGTTTCGGTATCGATAACCTGTCCCTTGATGAACTCCCCACACCGCAGCCTGGTCCCGGCCAGGTCCTGGTGGCCGTCCACGCCGTTTCTTTGAACTACCGCGATCTTTCCATGGTCAAAGGCACCTATAACCCGAAACTGAAAATGCCGCGCATTCCCTGTTCGGATGGTGCCGGGGTCGTGGAATCGATCGGTGAAGGAGTGACTACGGTCAAGCCGGGCGACAAAGTGGCAGGCATATTCATGCAGAACTGGCTGGATGGAGCACCGGCACCCTCAAAACAAAAAGGCGCTCTCGGCGGCGATATCGACGGCATGCTCACTGAGTACGTCCTGCTGTCCGAGGCCGGTGTTGTACCAGTGCCCGCTCACCTGTCACACGAGGAGGCAGCGACGCTGCCCTGCGCCGGCGTAACTGCCTGGAATGCCGTGGTGAATGCCGGGGGAGTCCGCGCCGGCCAGACGATCCTGATCCAGGGCACCGGCGGCGTTTCCATCTTCGCTCTCCAGTTCGGCAAGGCACTTGGCGCCCGTGTTCTTGGTACATCCGGCAGCGATGAAAAGCTTGAGCGGGCCAAAGCTCTGGGCCTGGATGCCTCAACCAACTACAGGAAGGCGCCGGACTGGGACAAGTGGGCGGCCGAAGCATCGGAAGGCGGGGTGGACCTGGTTGTCGAAGTAGGTGGCTCGGGAACACTGGGCAAATCACTGCAGGCAGTGAAAACCGGCGGTACCGTCGCCCAGATTGGCGTACTGACAGGCGTCGAGCAGCCGCTGGGCATCGGGCCGATCCTGCACAAGCAGATCCGCCTGCAGGGGATCTATGTCGGGTCGCGTGAGCACTTCCTCGAGATGAACAAGGCAATCACCCAGCTGTCCATCAAGCCCGTGGTCGACAAGGTCTTCCCCTTTGCAGATGCCCGTAAGGCATTCAGAACAATGGAAGAGGCTTCCCATTTTGGGAAAATTGTTATCCGGGTTGGATCCGACCACTAGGATTCTCTTACGGAAAGTAACCCATAAGTGGTAGTTCTGGTACCGTCCTTGCGGAAAACTGACACATCGCTTTCTCTTCTTCCGGCGTCAATATGACAGTGCGGAAAGAACGGAAGTCCGCAGGGACGGATGAGGAATCAATTGAGATAAGGCGACCTTTTCGGTTATCCTGCATCTTATCTGCACCCTAAGTGTTACCGGGCCCTGGTACTTTCGAACAATGTTGTTTTGGGAGTCATGACAATTATGAACTTTATCGCTGACGCAATTTCTTCTGTTATTGGTTTCTTCTATGAGTTGATCTTTGGCTGCCGCCACAACCGGCAGACCCGGCCATTCACCCTCGAAGCCGAGACCTACAAGGTCTGTCTCGACTGCGGTCGCCAGATTTTCTACTCATCCGAGCGCATGACCCCCCTCACTGCGCGTGAAGTCCGCCGTATGAAAGCCGCGCAGCAGGCGAAGGCGCCCTTCATACACGTTGTGCCAGCCACGGCTGGAGAACTGACGTTGGTTCCTGAGCGCAGCCGTAAAGGTATTGCAGCCGCCTAACGCATCTGGCAGTTCTGAAACACTTCTGATTTTCTAAAGCCCGGCCTGCGCCGGGCTTTTATTTTGGGCGTCTGCTCTCCATCAAAGCAAAGCGCCTTGTGCAAACGCGCCTGTTTCGCGGTTCCGTCAAGTACCATGGTCTGGCTGGCCCGTGATCCTGTCGACCAGCACGGAGTTCTGATTGATCGTTGACGTCACCGGCCTCACCAAAATCTATGAAGGCAAGCAGCGCGTAGTCGCCGTCGACGGCATCGACCTGGCCGTCGATAAGGGCGAGCTTTTTGGGCTCCTCGGTCCGAACGGCGCCGGCAAAACCACCACCATCAGTATCTGCACTACGCGCGCACGCGCGACCAGCGGCACCGTGCGAATCGCCGGCGTCGATGTCGCCAGGGAGCCTTCGCGGGCCAGGCTGAACATCGGTGTCGTGCCGCAGTACAACACCCTCGACCGCTCGCTCACCATCTTCGAAAATCTCTACTACCACTGCAAGTATTTTGGCTATCACGCTGCAGAGGCTAAGGTTAGATCGCAACAGCTGCTCGACCAGTTCCATCTCGGGGAACGCGGCCAGAGTTATCCCCAGCAGCTTTCCGGAGGCCTGCAGCAGCGGGTACAGATTGCCCGCGCCATCGCGCATCGTCCGGCTGTCCTGTTCCTGGATGAGCCAAGCGCCGGTCTTGATCCTCAAAGCCGCATCGCCATGTGGGACGCTGTGAAAGCCCTGCGCCAGGAAGGCATCACGGTGGTATTGACCACGCATTACATGGAAGAGGCCGACGAACTCTGCGAGCGGGTCGCGATTGTCGACCATGGCAAGGTGCTGGCGCTCGATTCGCCGGCGAACCTGAAAACCAACCTGGGTGCTGCGACAGTCATTGGGCTGAAACTGAAAGATACTGCCGGCTCTGCCGTCCTGGTGGCGCAGCTGGCAAACGATCCCCTGGTGACGAGCGCCGAGCAGACTGCTGACGGCGTCCGCATCTTCGCCAAGGCGATGGAGGGCCTGCTGCCGCGGCTACTCGAAGCCGCCGGCCCGTTTGGACTGCGCGATATCTCCGTCAGCGAGACCAGTCTCGAAACCGTCTTCATCCGTCTTACGGGAAGGGATCTCCGTGAATAATCTGCCGACTGCGCCGCCTTCTCCTTCGCGGCACACTCTTACTGCTTTCGTTGGACTGCTGCAGAGAGATTTCCGCGTCCTGCGTCGCGAGATCGGGCCGTTCGTCGTCCGCATCATCATGCAGCCGCTGCTGTTTCTCTTCGTCTTTACCTATGTCTTTCCGCACATGAACCAGGGCGCAAACCCGATGGCCAGCGCCGGCGGCATCAATCTGGGCACGGTCCTGCTGCCCGGACTGATGGCCGTCGCTATCATGTTCACCGGCATTGCTGCCGTCGCCCTGCCGCTCTCGCAGGAATTCGGCATCACCCGCGAAATTGATGACCGCGTCATGTGCCCGCTGCCTGTTGCCTTCGTGGCGCTTGAGAAGGTCTGTTTCTCCGCCATGCAGAGTATTCTCGGCGCCCTGCTGGTGCTGCCCCTGGCCTACTACATCCCGTCCGTCCCGGTGCAGGCACACGTGGCGAGCTGGTGGCTGTTTGCGGCAGTGTTGATCCTGGCCAGCCTGGTTGCGGGCGCGCTGGGACTGGCGATCGGCGCCAATGTGAAACCGCAGCAGATCGGCCTCATCTTTTCGATCGTCGTCATCCCCATTACGTTTCTCGGCTGCGTGTACTATCCGTGGGCCTATTTGAATCACATTCACTGGCTGCAGATCGCCGTTCTCTTCAATCCGATTGTGTACATGAGCGAAGGCCTGCGCGCGGCACTCACGCCGGGCGTGGCCCACATGCCCTACGGCTATATCCTGCTGGCGCTGGTGGTTTCGTTCGCTATCCTGGGCAAGCTCGGGTTGAGCGGCTTTATGAAACGTGTCATCTCGTAGCTGGTCTCAGCATCCATGGCGAGATGTGTTGGCTGCTTGCTTCAATGCAAGGCCCTCCCCGACGATCGGGACGACCAGATGTTGCCTGGATAGGAGCGACAGGCGGGTCCAGCACAGCGCTGACTCGATCCGCTAGACCGTCACTGCATCCACGGCCGGCTTCGCGGGCACGCGGGCTACGCCCTGCTCCGGGAAGAACAGCATGAAGACTGTGCCGGATTGCCCGCCGGATCGAGGCGCTGCTTCCTCGGCCTGGCGACTGCGTACGAAGATGGTCGCGCCGTGTTTTTCCAGGATCTCGGTTGTGATCCACAGTCCAAGGCCAGTACCGGTCGCATCTTTTGTCGTGAAAAATGGCTCGAAGATGCGGCGGCGGACAGCGTCGGGCATACCGCTGCCGGTATCGGCGACCGTGATGCGTACGCCCGGTCTGCCGGAAAGGCGGCAGTGCGAGCGGCGGGCGCAGAGAACCAGGCGGCCACCTTCGGAGCTGGCATCGAGTGCATTGCCGATGAGGTTGGCAAAGACCTGGCGCAGCTCGCCGGCGAAGCAGAACAGTTCCGCATCGCGATGGAAGCGAGTGTCGACATGCGTGCCAAGCGCTGTGAATCGTCCCTTGTAGACCGCCAGCACCGAATCAAGTATGTCGGCGATGTTTGCCTGGACCGGCAGCGTGCTCTGCCGGTAGAACCGGAGCGTCCGCTGTGCCATTTCAGAGACGCGCGCCACCTCCTGCTGCGCGACATAGGCATAGTTACGCGCCTCGCTATCGAGCGACGGATGCTTCTCCAGCAGGTAAAGCAGGTTGGTTACGGACTCCAGCGGATTGTTGATTTCGTGGGCGATGGAAGCCGCCAGACGACCGGCCGCGGCCAGCTTCTCTGCTTTGCGCAGGGCATCTTCCGCGCGTTTGCGTTCGCTCACATCCACGAACACGGCACCAGCCCAGCGGACAGCGTCGGAACCAGATCGTACCGGATACACATTCAGGAACCAGGAGCGCGAATCATCCGGCGCATGGTCCAGTCCGGTGCGCACCTCGCGTTCGCGAAAATCCTGGTCATGCGACGCATTGCCGGTAGCAAAGACGGCATCGATGTAGCGGGCGAGGTTGGCCGCGGCATGCTCGGACATCAACTCGTCAACGCGTTTGCCCAGGTAGTCGTGGATGGGAATTGCACTGACGTCGGCCAGGTACCGATTGACGCGGACGCAGCGATGATCACGGTCAAAGAAGGCAAAACCTACCGGGGCATTCGCCAGCATGGCGTCGAGCAGCGAGAGCGTGTCCTTGAGCCCGGCGCGCTGCTCGGCAATGGAGGACACCAGCAGGTTAAAGGCGCGGGCCAGGTCGGCCGCTTCATTGCGCTCCGTAATGCGGAGAGGAAAGCCTTCCTGGGATTCCGGATCGCGGATAAGCCTTCGTGTTGCCCGGGCCAGGACTGCCATGGGTCGCGTGATTGATCGCGCCAGCAGAGCAGACAGCAGTATGCAGCCGAGCAGGTTCAGTACGCCGATGAACAGCGCTCCACGCAGCAGCGCTTCCATCTCCAGACGATCGCTCGTGGGATCTTCCATGATCCATGCATAGCCAAGCAGGTGGCCATTGTCGCTCAGGCGCACGATGCCCTCGCCCACATCCCCTGTCACCTGGAAAGGAAGCACCATCACCTGGTCACCTACCTGCGCCAGCTGGACGCGGTCCAGGTGCCAGAGAATCGGCTGATCCGATTTGCTTGCCTGGGCAATGACTTTGCCATTGGCATCTGTCACACGCAGTGCCTGGATGGCGCGCGAGGCTATGCTTGCGCCCAATTCCTTGTCCAGCCACTCTGGATGGTTGGATTCAAGTGCTTCTATCGCTTCAACGGAAAGGGTCTTCGCCTGGGTCTGCAGTCTGCGCTGTGCGCGGTCGCGAACGTCTGTCTGTTGTTTGTGAATGAGCAGGACGGCGAACAGGACAAGAAAGATGGATTCAAGCAGGACCAGGCCGGCCGTCAGCTGACCACGGATTGTGCGCGGTTGCAGGACGCTCAAAGGAGGCCCGTTCCGGCGCAGTCCAGCCCGGGTTGAATCGCGTCTGAAGGCGGCACGTGAAGTCCTGTGATAAATCGTCCAATCACGGTAGCACCCTTCGCCATTTTGTTACGAGAGCAGAAGCGCAGACGGCGTACGGTGAGCTACCCGGTGGAAAAGGGTTCGCTTCCCTGCCAGACTGAACTGATTCTTTCATCCTGTACCTGACAGAGTGAGCTCTAACCCTGAGATTGCACGGTGATCTTCTCGTGAATGCTGTCAGCGATCTGTCTACCATGAAACCGGCCGTTCTCGATAAATATCTCATTCGTACGCGATCCTGCGACGATGACACCCGCCAGGTAAATCCCGCTGATATTACTTTCCAGGCTTTCGGGATCGCATGCCGGGCAGCGGTCGACACCTTCCATGCGCACGCCCATACTCTCAAGGAAACTGAAGTCGGGATGATAACCGGTCAGAGCAAAGACAAAATCATTTTTCAGCGTTACTTGTCCTGATGGTGTTTCAAGGTCGACAGCGTCCTCACGAATGGACGTCACATTACTATCAAAGTACGCATGGATTTCGCCATTCCTGATGCGATTATTGATGTCCGGCAGAATCCAGTACTTCACGTGCGCGTGCATCTCTGGTCCGCGATGCACCAGGGTGACGCGCGACCCATGCCGCCACAGGTCGAGCGCAGCAATGGCTGCCGAATTTTTGCCGCCGATCACCAGGACATCCATGCCGTAATAGGGATGGGGATCGTGATAGTAGTGCTCCACCTTGGACAGCTCTTCACCCGGGATGCGCAAATGGTTGGGTAGATCGTAGTAGCCGGTCGCCAGGATCAATTTGCGCGCCGTAAGGGTGGTATGACGATCAAAGCGATCCTGCATTCTGACGGCGAAACTGCCGTCTGCGCCATCAACTGTACGTACCCGGTGATATTGCCGGATATCGAGCGCATAATGCTCTGCAACTTTCCGGTAATACTCGAGGGCCTCATTGCGGTTCGGCTTCTGGTTGGGGCTTGAGAATGGCATGTCGCCGATTTCCAGCAGTTCCGGCGTCGTGAAGAAGGTCATGTTGGACGGATAGTGGAACAGCGAGTTGCAGAGGCAGCCTTTGTCAACGACAACTGTGCGCAATCCGCGACGCGTCGTCTCGATCGCGCAGGCCAGGCCCGTCGGCCCGGAGCCGACCACCAGGACGTCGAAAATGTCTTCAGTGGTGCTGACGAAGATGCCGGAAGGAGACTGCTGCATGGTAGCCATATCAATAGCTTAGAGCATGCCAGCTGCGCTCCGGACTCATAATCGGCAAGTCCACGCGCCTGATTGTGGCGGTATCGTGATATTTTCGTTTGACTGCGTCAGTGCCAACGCGGGCATCTGGTGAAGAGGGCTGCATCCAACTAGACTGGATAAGACAACATTGGCCAGTTTACTCACCATTCCGGAGACCAGCCTCATCCCCAGTCCGCCGCCAGGCCGCCTGCTGCGGGATTCGTATGGTCGCGCTATTACCGACCTTCGCGTGTCGATAACCGGCCGCTGCAATTATCGCTGCGTGTACTGCCGGACAGGCAATGGCGTAGTCGACCCTGAACTGCCCGTTGCCGATTACCTGCGCCTGATCCGCGTCTTTGTTTCGCTCGGCATTGAAAAGGTACGTCTTACCGGCGGCGAACCCTTGCTGCGTCGCGGCCTGGTCGAGATGGTGCAGGAGCTTTCGCAGCAGCGCATTCCGTTTGATGAACACGGCAACCTGCTCAACGCGGATGAGACTGGCAGACGGCTGGACATTGCACTGACGACCAATGGTCATCTGCTGGAGGGCCTGGCTCTGCCGCTCAAGGATGCCGGCCTTTCCCGCGTAACCGTGAGCATGGATGCAGTTGATCCGGATCGCTTTGCCGCGATCACCCGCGTGCCCGGCAGTTTTGATCGCGTGCTGGCGGGTATACGGAAAGCCCAACTGGTTGGCCTCGACCCGGTCAAGGTCAACTGCGTGCTTATGCGCGGGTTGAACGACGATCAGATCATCCCCTTTGCTCATTTTGCCCGCAAAGAAGGCGTCATTGTCCGCTTTATCGAGGTGATGCCGCTCGATGAGGACCGTGCCTGGTCGCTTGACCAGGTGGTAAGCCTGAAGGAAATAACGGCGAAGCTTGCGGAAGTGATGCCGCTGCGCAACCTGCCGCCTACGCAGAATGGCGAGACTGCGCGTCGCTACACGTTTGAAGACAGCCGGGGCGAGATCGGCATCATTGCACCTGTGACCCAGTCGTTCTGCGGCCAGTGCAGCCGGGTGCGCCTGACGTCCGATGGGAAAATCCGTACCTGCCTGTTTTCTACCTTCGAGCATGATCTGCATGGCCTGCTCAAGGAAGGCGCCAGCGACGATGACCTGTCGGCGTTCATCGTCGAGGCCATCCGCCTGAAAGAGGCGCGGCACCACATCGGTGAGGCAGAGTTCATCAATCCCGCGCGTTCAATGGTACAAATAGGCGGTTGACAGTTGAAGCCGGACGGCCCAGTCTCCCTGTAAAGACCGGCCTGAAAACGTGCGGTTTTTGACAGTGCCGCGCACGTTCTAAAACGTTGCGGCTCTGACGCCAAGACAACGAGAATGCTTATACATGCCCCTGCAGCAGGACAAAAGCGAAAGCGCCGACGGCAGACTCCTCAAAGACCTCAAAGTCTTTCACGACGTGGCGCGCGCCCTGACCTCTACTCTGGATCGGGACACTGTTCTGTGCGCCATCATGAACCAGATGGCGCAGTTTTTTTCTCCCGAAAGCTGGTCCATGCTGCTGGTGGATGAGGCCAGGCAGGACCTGTATTTTGCGGTTCTGGAAGGCCACTTCGATGCGATCCGTTTCGATCCGGACCTTGAAGGCCGCGAGACCGATCTGGATGCAGTACGCTGCGCCATCCCCGCCAGGGGTCAGTCGAGCCTGCGCATCGCGATGGGCGAAGGCATGGCTGGCTGGGTTGCCGTGCATGGCGAACCCCTGATTGTTCCGGACGTGCAGGGCTTGAACGCGGCTGATCTGGACGGGGTCCGTTTCTCCGAGGCGGAACGGCTCGCGATATCGGTGCCCGTACAATCCGCTATCAGTCTCCCACTGCAATCGCGCGGGCGCACCATCGGCGTCATCCAGTTATTCAATTACCGGCTCGAAAGCCTGGACGCATACGCCATCACCTTTCTGCACATCCTCACAGACTATGCAGCAATCGCTATCGAGAATGCACGCGCCATGGAGCGCATCCAGGAGCTGACGATCACTGATGACGTAACGCGGCTTTTCAACACGCGCCATCTGCAGACAATTCTGCAATCAGAGTTCGAACGCGCCCGCCGATTCCACACCGAGTTCAGCATCATCTTTGTCGACCTCGACCACTTCAAAGATGTCAATGACAGCTACGGACACCTGGTCGGCACCGAGTTGCTGGTTGAGGTCGCACAGCTGATCCAGTTCAACACGCGCGCAGTCGACATGGTCTTCCGCTACGGCGGCGATGAGTTCGTAGTCCTGCTGCCACAGACCGGGAAGGCTGCCGCGGTCGATGCTGCCCAGCGACTGCGCCATGCCTTGAAAGAGGCGCGCTTTCTCGCCGCACATGCACTCCAGCTCACGATGGTCGCGAGTTTCGGCGTCGCCACTTATCCCCAGGACGGCGACACTGCAGAGGCCATCCTGCAGGCGGCGGATGGCCAGATGTACAAGGTGAAACACTCAACCCGCGATGGCGTCGCCTCCGCCTAGGCTCACGGCCTGTGACGAGACTGGCTTCCGAGCAAGGCTCTCTTCCGTCTTAAGACTACGTGTCATCCGGAGCGAAGGCGAAGGACCTGCGCCTTGTGCGTCCGCCTTGATCCTGCGCATCTCCAGCATCCCGGCTGCCGAGAAAGAAGCAGGTCTATTCGACTATGCTCCACTTCGCTCAGGATGACAGATTTGTTGAGTGTCCGGCGGACGATTTTGGTGCAATCGGCAGAAAGAGCCTGGTCTCCCGGCCTGATAAGACTGGGCTTCCGTCAGCGTTCCATCTTGACCCGGTCGAGTGGAACGATTGCATTCTCATTGTCCCCGGCACCCGGATCCACGCGGAAATCCCAGACATCCATATTCACTTCATGGGGTGACAGTACCTCCATCAGTACATAGTCGCCGGTGGACAGCGGCTGTTTCGGCGTCACCTTCATCCATGTCTTGCCGGGCAGCAGTTCAGATACTGTCTCGGTGACATTCATCGAAGGCTCCAATTTGACCTGGCCGACGAAACGGAAATCCTTGCGCACATCGGCATGCAGGATCACGTAACGGCTGGTTGACGAACTGCCGGATTCCGGACCTTTGGCTGAACCCGCTCCGTGTGTGTCCACTGTTACCGCATCAGCCGAGGGTTCGCGTTCCTTGTCAGTATCAATGCTCACGTAGAACACTGGCAGCGGCTCGTGCATGGCTGCCTTGGCATGCCGTTCGTTCATCGAGATGGTCTGCCTGGTTGAGCCATTTGGCAAAAGCACTGCCCGTTGAATATTGTGCCCGGTCTTCTGGTTGATATTGCCCTGCTCGAGTTCCACCAGTTCCGGCGTGTCATGAAACGCATCCAGTACCCAGACACCGGTATCGTCCGGCAGCTGCAGATTGGGTGCGACAGTGAGGTTGCGATTGCGCTCTGCCGTCTCTTCTTCATCGATGGCGGCAGCTTCCGACTGCCCCGCATTTGCGCTCGCCCCGGAGTGATCTTTCAGGTAGGCACGCGTTGCCGCCCAGTCCACCAGGTCAATCGGCAGTTCTTCCCAGTCGCCGCCGCGCTCCGCGCTGATGAACCGTATACGGTCGCCGCCATGCACGATCTCCCACTTGTTCACGACCTGGTAGGAGCCATCTTTCAGGATGAGCCGATGGATGCCGGGATCAGCAGTCCTGGGGACAGAAGCGCCCAGGGCACCGCCCCTTGCCGAAGACCCGGTACTCTGCGCTCTGGCCACGCTGCAATGTATCGCCAGGGCCAGAACCAATGCTATCCCCACCTTCATGCATTCACTATAGCGCCGCTGTCGCCCGGGTAGGCGCCAGGTCGCGCATCGGCTTCCATCAGAAGCTCATCCTGGCAGCGCTCAAGGAGTAGGTCTCTCCGAACTGGGTGGCATTGCTTAAGCTTCGAATATTCCGGCCACCCAGCCTTTTTCGTCTGATCGATCAAACCAGCTAAACCCGTCGTGATGGCGTGGCGCTGAACAGGCCGCGGAAGCTCGACCGATATGCAAGGAAAACCAGCACCCAGAGAACCATGACCAGGAGCCCTGGTCCAATGCCCTTCAGGTCCATGGTGAGGTGGTAGACCAGGATGTTGAAGATGATTGCCGAAAGCACAGTCAGGGCAAGCGGCACAAACCTGCCTGCCAGCAGCAGCAGTCCGGCGACCACCTGCAGCAGGAAGACCGGCGCGATATAGTGCGACGCAGAGATAGCCTGAAAATACTGGATGCCGAGTGGAGTCACCGGCGGCGGATCCGGAATGAAATGGAAGAAGCCATTCAGCCCGAAGACGGTGAACAGCACTCCCAGCAGGTAGCGGGCAATCGTCGCGACAAGGTGCATCGTTGTCACTCCTTAGCGAACTGAGCGAACAGCTCCCCTTCGTTTGAACCCTAGGCGATCAGGCACAGCTGGTTCTGGATCGCGTCGAAATGCGGCCGCAGGAAGGTATCGGCATCGATCCGACCCATCGCAATGGCCATGCTTCCGCCGGCAGAGACGAACGTCGTGTCAGTCACGCCAAGAAAACCCAGGACTGACTGCAGATAAGGCTGAACATGGTTGAGCGAAGCCATCGCCGTTCCCTTGTCATACACACCGCCTGAGGCCATGAGAATGATCGCCTTCTTGCCCTTCAACAGTCCCAGCGGCTTGCCGTCCACATACGCAAAGGTCTCGCCCGCGCGGCAGATCTGATCGATCCAGAGTTTGAGGGACGAAGGAATGCTGAAGTTGTGCATGGGTACGCCGATCACGTACTCATCCGCCTGCTTGAGTTCGCCGATCAGTTGGTCGGATAGCTTCAGCAACTGCTTCTGCTCAGCAGTGCGGGCATCCACCGGCGTGCGGATGGCTGTCACCCACGCAGCATCGGGCGGCGTAATCGGGGTGGTCGTCACGTCGCGCTTGATTACAGTGCCGCCTGGATTCTTCTTCACCCATTGATCGGTAAAATGCTGCGACAGACTGCGGGTGACCGAGAAAGCACCCAGTGGACTGGAATCGACGCGCAGTAAAGTTGCCATATTCTCCCCTCGACAGTTGATGTTTAATCGACATCTGTTGACTATGAAAACACATCATTTGTTGTTTATGCAAGGGCCCGGACGTAAACTGAAACAGTGAGCGAGCATGCAGCGCCGGAAACCAGCGAGGACATTTGCAAAGCAGAGATGGATCCGCGCATCCGCCGCTCCCGGCAGATGCTGCACGACGCTCTGAGCAAGCTACTCGAGGAAAAGGAGTTCGACCGGATTTCGATCCAGGAGATAGCGGACCTTTCGACTCTCAACCGCGCTACTTTTTACTCTCACTACCCGGACAAGTTTGCGCTGCTCCAGTGCATGGTCGGCAGCCGGTTTCATGAATTGATGGCGCGCCGCAATGTGCGTATGGAATGTGGCGAGGCCTTGAAATTGCTCTCGCTCGGTGTCTGCGACTTCCTGGTAGAGATGCCTGGAGCAAACCGCCGGGGGAATGGGCAGGTGGAAGGCAATATTCAGAGTGCCATCGTGGCGGTAGTCAAACGTATGCTGCTGGACGGCCTGCGGCGTCGCGCGGGGGCCGCAGGGGCCGTCTCGATTGAAGTGGTCGCATCGACCGTGGCGTGGGCCATTTATGGTGCGGCATACACCTGGGCCTCGACACCGGGACGATGCTCAGCCGAGCACATGGCGGAGGGTATTGACCGCCTGCTCTCGCCGGTGATGCAGTCCGCTGGTATGGGGCAGACTGCCTAGAGCAAAGCGCAGCCCTAACGCATACGGGCGCGCATTGCGATGGCAGCAAAATGTTCGACGATGAGACGGGTATCTCCTGCTACCCGCGCCAGTTCAATCGTGCTGACGACCTTGGCGCCGCGCAGCGGAATGCACACGACCTCCGGCGACTCGATCCTCCGCACACAGGCCGGCGCCACAGACACGCCCAGGCCTGCACCCACCAGTCGCAGGATGGTCAGCCAGTGCGACGCCTCCTGCACGATCTGCGGCCGGAAACCATATTCCTCGAATAGGGTGAGCGGCTTCTCAAAGGCGCGCACGCCTGCTGTGCGCGGGTAGTAGACGAAGGGTTGGTCCCGCAGTGCGCCTGGCGAGATGCTTTTCTGCTTCGCGCACGCATGCGTTGCCGGCAACACGGCGACATAGGGTTCGGAGAAGAGCGTGGTCACTTCGAGCATAGGCGGTGCATCGCCATCGCGGAGGATGCCGGCATCGAGCGTGCCGTTTTCCAGTCCATCAGCTACCCGCGCTGTGAACGACTCATGCAGTTGCAGATGCACGCGCGGATACGCCTTGCGGTAGGCGCGGAAGATTCCGGGCAAAGTGGTCAGCATGGCTGAGCCGACAAAGCCGATATTCAGCGAACCGACCTCGCCCTGGCCTATGCTCCGTGTCTCGTCGATGTCTCGCTGCACATTTCGCAGCGTCCGGCGCGCCCGCTCCAGGTAGACTTCGCCGGCATTTGTCAGCTTCACTGAGCGTGAAGTCCGCACAAACAATGCATAGCCAAGCAGTTCTTCAAGTCTGCGTATCTGCTGCGACAATGGCGGCTGCGAGAGATGCAGCCGCTCTGCTGCGCGGCCGAAGTGCAGCTCTTCTGCAACTGCGACAAAGTATCGCAGGTGGCGCAGTTCGATCTCTTGACCGTGATTGTGATCCATATGCCAGAAATCATAATCGCTTCAAACAAGATATTGGACGTCATGGTTGCGGCGCGGCACACTGGAGGTATGAGGTGGTTTATGCCGAACTCTTCAGTCGAATGCACTCTGCCAGTTGGGTCCAGACCGTCCATCACCATTCGCCCGTATGCCAGGCAGGAAGATGCAGCCGCTTTCCGGGCGCTGAATGAGGAATGGATCACGCGCCACTTCGCGCTCGAAGCGAAAGACATTGAGACCCTCGGCGATCCGGAGCATGCCATCCTGCAGCAAGGTGGCCACATCTTCATGGTCGACGCCGAGGGAGAAGCAGTCGGCTGCGTGGCACTGATCCCGATGGGCGACAGGGTCTACGAGCTGTCGAAGATGGCCGTTTCGCCGAGACTGCGCGGCCAGGGAATAGGCAGACGCCTGCTGCAGTACGCCATCGACCAGGCGAAGAGCATCGGCGCGAAGTCGCTGTTTCTTGGCAGCAGCACAAAGCTGGCCAATGCCGTGCATCTGTATGAAGCAGTCGGCTTCTGCCATGTGCCGCCAGCCGCGCTGCCGCCCATGCCGTATACGCGGGCGGACGTGTTCATGCAGATGCCGCTTTAACCCCACGAGATTATCCTGTACATGAACCCATGTCTCAGAACCGGGACATGGGGCACCCCGGACTGCGGTTGCCACGATCGAGTGCGACCAACGGGAGCCAAGCCGCGCCCGCCCGGATGGCAAATCCTTGCGGGGGCGGGAAGTACCTGCGATACTTGATTGTGCCCACCTGGTACGCCAACCAAAACAACTCAAAGCAGGTATCGCAGACATGACTGCAAAGTACATCTTTGTAACGGGCGGTGTTGTGTCCAGCCTCGGCAAGGGGCTCGCGGCGGCTTCTATCGGCTGCCTGCTCGAAAGCCGTGGCCTGAAGGTCAACCTGATGAAGTTTGACCCTTACCTGAACGTCGATCCCGGAACCATGTCGCCTTTCCAACACGGCGAAGTATTTGTGACCGACGACGGCGCTGAAACTGATCTTGACCTGGGCCACTACGAGCGCTACACGCATGCGCGCCTGAGCCGCGATAACAACCTGACGACTGGCCGGATCTACGAACAGATCATCACCAAGGAGCGGCGCGGCGACTACCTGGGTAAGACGGTGCAGGTGATTCCTCACGTCACCAATGAGATCAAGAACGCCATGCGCAAGGTCGCGGCGTCGACAGATGCGCAGGTGACGATCGTCGAGATCGGCGGCACGGTTGGCGATATTGAGTCGCTGCCATTCCTTGAAGCCATCCGCCAGATGCGCCAGGAACTCGGTCGCGAAAATACTGTTTTCGTGCACGTGACGCTGGTCCCCTGGATTGCCGCGGCACAGGAGCTGAAGACCAAGCCGACGCAGCATTCGGTGAAAGAGATGCTCTCGATCGGCATCCAGCCGGACATCCTGCTCTGCCGCTGCGACCGCTTCCTCTCGCATGACATCAAGGGCAAGATCGCACTCTTCTGCAACCTGGAAGAGCAGGCCGTGATCGCTGCAAAGGATGTCGAATCGATCTACGAGGTGCCGCTCAACTTTGCGCAGGAAGGCGTCGACGCTCTCGCGTTGAAGTACCTGCACATTGACGCACCGCATGCTGACCTGAGTAAGTGGAAGGCGCTGGTCGATCGCTGCTACAACCCGAAGGATGAAGTGTCGATCGCCATCGTCGGCAAGTATGTCGAGTATGAGGACAGCTACAAATCACTCAAGGAAGCACTGGTGCACGGCGCGCTGGCAGAAAATCTTAAGCTGCGCGTGACCTGGATTGAAGCAGAAGGCCTCGAAGGCCAGCATCCTGGCGATCGCAATTACGAGACGCAGTTGGCAGGCTTTGACGGCATCCTGGTGCCCGGAGGCTTTGGCAAGCGCGGCATCGAGGGCATGTTGAATGCCATTCGTTATGCGCGCGAAAAAAGTGTTCCCTATTTCGGTATCTGTCTCGGTATGCAGACGGCGTGCATCGAGTACGCGCGCAATGTCTGCGGCCTGATCGGCGCCAATTCGAGCGAGTTCGATCCGGCGACGCCACACCGCATCATCTACAAACTCCGCGAACTGACGGGCGTTGAAGAGATGGGCGGCACCATGCGCCTGGGTGCATGGACCTGCATCCTGGAAGCCAACTCGGTCGCGCACAATGCCTATCATGCGACGGAGATCAGTGAACGACACCGCCATCGTTACGAATTCAATCGAGAGTATGAGGCGCTGCTGACGGGTGCCGGTCTGCGCATCACTGGTACGACGCCCGATGCGACGTACGTCGAGATTGTCGAGATCCCCGGCCATCCCTTCTTCCTTGGCTGCCAGTTTCATCCCGAGTTCAAGTCAAAGCCGCTCGAGCCACATCCGCTCTTCCATGACTTTGTGGTCGCATCGTACAAGAATCGTGTCACGGCGAAACAAGCTATTCCGGCGTACGCTGCGTCCAATGTAGCAACTATCCAAACGGTCACACGTTAGAACGAATGGCACAAGACACCCTCAAACCAGCCGCAAAGCCACGGAGTACATTCCCCTCACTCGTGGCAGGCATCATTCTCGGGTGCCTTGGGCTTTCCTGGTTCGCTCACCGGGCCACCCATGGCGTCTGGAACCAGATCGCGCAATACGCGACAGGCCGAAAGCTCATTATCAGTAACCAGGGCCCGGCGGTTATTTCGAGTATCCAGCGCCTGCAGCGCCTGGAAACCGTCAGCTACTCGATGGACAAGATCGTCGAAAGCGCAAAAGAGAGTGACTATCTGCCTGACTTTCTTGCAGGCGACCGGCTGCTGCTCGTTGTGCATGGACAGGTGCTTGCCGGCGTCGACCTGGGCAAACTGCAGACTTCGAATGTCTCGACGACAGACCATTCGGTGCATGTGCATCTTCCTGATCCAGAGATTTTCGTAGTCAACCTCGACAATGCCGGCACGCATGTCTACTCACGGACCACCGGCCTGCTTGTACCGGAAGACGCCAACCTCGAGACGGAGACGCGCGCCAAAGCCACTGAACAGATCAGGCAGGCTGCCCTCGATGGCGGCATCCTGAACAAGGCACGCGACAATGCCAAGGCCACCATAACGACCATGCTGCAAGGCATGGGCTTCCAACAAATCACAGTGGATTGACCATCCGGGTACACACGCCTTTTGGCGTGTATGCTTCCGTTGGTCGCATGGGGCTTCGGCTCGGAGTGACTAGTGGCTGATGCCGTCTTCGTGTTCTCATTGGTTTGTGAATCACGAATTTGAAGTTGGCAACGTCCCTGTTGGCTCCGGCGCGCTCTTCCTCATCGCCGGGCCTTGTGTCATCGAGAGTGAAACCCACGCGCGCAAAATGGCCGACGCGATTCAGCGCATCACGAGCGACCTCAGGCTGCCTTACATCTTCAAGGCGTCCTATGACAAAGCGAACCGTACGTCGGTGAAGAGCTTTCGCGGTCCCGGATTGAAAGAGGGTGTCGCGATCCTGAAGCGCATCGCCGAAGAGACCCACCTGCCTGTACTGACCGACGTGCATGAGCCGGGCCACTGCGAGATCGCGGCCGAGGGGGTAGATGTCCTGCAAATACCTGCATTCCTCTGCCGGCAGACAGATCTGCTGGTCGCGGCGGGTAAGACGGGCAGGGCGGTCAATGTGAAGAAGGGCCAGTTCGTTGCGCCGGGCGATATGCAGCATGCAGTTGGTAAGGTCGAGTCGACCGGCAACACACGTGTGTTTTTAACCGAGCGTGGCGCGAGCTTCGGGTACCACAACCTGGTGGTCGATATGCGCTCACTGCCGATCATGCGGGCACTCGCGCCGGTAGTGTTCGATGGAACTCACTCGGTGCAGATGCCATCTGCTGCGGGCGGTGTCTCCGGTGGTCAGCCGCAGTTCATTCCTGTACTGACAAGGGCTGCCGTTGCCGCTGGGGTCGACGGCCTATTCCTTGAGGTGCATGATGACCCGGCTAACGCGAAGTCAGATGGTGCGAATGCCCTGCATCTTGACAAGTTGAAGCCGCTGCTCGAGACACTGCTGGCGATTCATGAGGCGGCGAAGGGATAATCACACCCGAGTCTCAAACGCGACCCTGTGGCACCCGGTTTAATGAACTAGCACGAGATACGCAGTTCCTGGCAGGCGCACCCTCGCTGGAGAAGAGGTCGATGGTTCCGCTGGAGAAGCGTGCGACCAACTGACGCATAAAGCGCAGGGCGCAGACGCCCGTACGGCCAATATCAAAAAAAAAGGGCCCCTCGGGGGAGGGGCCAATCTGCCTTGGTTCTCTCGTTGTGTGAGAGCTTGGTTGCGACCCTTACGGCGGGTCAATCTGGTTGCGACGCAGGAGCCGGGGGAGGCTTACTTCTGCGTCGCACCAATCGGTGAGGCACTGGCATTTGCCGGTGCACCTAGGGTCGCTAAACTGTTTTGCATCAACGTCACGTGGACGAGGCTGCCAGGTGTCGTCTTGGTGTCGCCCGTCGTCAACGGTGCGTTGCCAAGCGCAATGAGGTGAATACGGTAAACCGGGATCTGGTGATCAACTACCAGGTAACGGACGACTGCATCAGAAATTTTCTGCGAGTTAGCGATGCCGACGCTCCCGCGCGACTTCGAGTAACCCTGCACTTCGACTATATAGCCCTTCTGCCCTTGAAGCTGTCCGGCAACCTGATCAAGCGCATCTTTAGCCTTTGCATTCAGGGTGACCTGGCCCGGCCGGAAATGAATCTCAGTCTCGGTAAGCGGCGTGTACTGGTCCAGGTTTGAAACAGTAGTGTTCAGCTGACCGGTCTGCATGTTGACTTTGCTGGCAAGTTCCTGCGCCTGGTTAGCCTGCGTGGAAGCGCTCAGTGCCTGAGCGTTCGCCGAGTCGGCAGTAGTCTGCGCCTGTTTAATTCCCGCCTGTGAGCGGCTATCGAAATCCTTGATGTCTGCGGCGTTCTTCGCAGAGAGCTGATCAAGTTCGTTCAAGCGATCCTTCACAGGATTGACTTGGCGATTGACCCACTTCTTGCGGGCCAGAGGATTCAGGTGACCCCAGAAACCCTCGTTCGATTGCGTTGCGAGCGGCTTGCCGGTTGCGGATGCATTGGCATCCGTCGAACTATTGGCCTGCGACGTCTGTGCCGCGGGAGTAGAGGTCGAATTATCAGGACTCTGGGCGAAAACCGGTGTGGCGAGAAGAGCGGCGAAAGCCAGTGTTGCTGCGCTGGCGGTGCCGCACTTTTTAAAGGTTGTCATGTGATAGGTGTCCTCTTGGTATCTATTCTGTTGGCCACTATCGGTCGCTGCGACTTCAACTGCAGTGCAATCGTCGTACCAAAGTGGCAGGAGTTTGCGGGGGAACTCTAAGTCGCTGAAACTTATGATGCGAGGCTTCACTGACTGTTGCTTGTGCTTGTTGGTTTTCCACAGGAAGTTGCGGATGAGAGCCCGTATCCTGCAGATACTACAGGGCATGCGTGCAAAAAGTGCATGACTCAGCTCCTCCGGAGGAGCTATTTGAAGTGGACCTGCACGATCTGGATGTCGGGATTCTGCTGGTTCCAATCTGCGCTCACGTGGTCGAATATCAGGCGGAACGGCCGCTGTTCTCCAGGCCTTATTGGATTATTACTGACCGGCGCTGTGTCGATATACGGCTCGCGCGAAGTAATCAGGTTCAACGTCGAAGTCTCGCCCTGTGGCTGCGAAGCTCCTGAAGCATCACCTGCTCCTTGAAACGTCGTGCGGACTGTAACGCCATCGACCGTACGATCACCATGATTCGTGATATTGCCGTCGACGTAGGTCAACTGACTTCCAGCCATGTTGGAACTCTGGCTCAGCGTGATGCCGGTCAGAGCGAGCTGGCTTGCATAGGGATCAGGTGTTGTACTGACGGTCTTATGCGAGCGACTGCCAACGACGACCAGCAGGAGAGCAACGATGACCACGACCGATCCGGCAATGATCCACGGCGTCCATGAGCGTGCCTCTTCCCGTTTTGTTTCGCCTGAAAGAAAGCCGCCATCTGCGCTATTGGTGTTCTTGTCCATGGGCGGATTGTATCGCTATAGGCAAGGAAACGATGCGTGTTACCAGGAAGGTGCCCGCGGGAGTTTTAATTTTCAGATTTCGTCAGAATGTTCCAGGCTTCTTGCATGCGAACGGCGTCTTACGGTGCAAGAAGATTCTGTTCCCTGGCTGATCCGCCCTCTACCCAGAAGGAGCGCCGCATGAAACGTCTGCTTACCTACGCTGGACGCAGTACCTACTCTGGACGTGACACCGGGACCCGGTTGCCCGCTGAAGCTCCCACAGACCAGCGCTCCATGCCGACCGAGCAGTCTTCAAGTTTGTCCTACCAGCTGGTAACCATTGCAGCAGCAGTCCTGCTGATCGTCAGTGCTGCGGTTCTCTGGTAAATTCGCCGACCCATGGCATGAAAGATGCGCGTCCGGCAGTTTTGCGGAAGTCTTCGCCGCTCATTTCGACGGTCTGACACATCTCGCTGAGCCGGGAACGCATCCGTTCGCCGATCCGGTCGCCTAGCGTTTCTTCCCTGCCGGCACTCCCCGTCGACGGCGGACGGTCCGGATAGTTAGTCGTAACAATAGTCGTTCGCTTGTCCAGGTAGCGCGCATTCAGGATATGGGCAACCGTATCCCACACCCATTCAGTTGGCTTGGTCGCTCCCAGTTCATCGAGCACCAGTACTTCAGCATCGAAAACAGGCCGCAGTACTTCCATCTCAGTAGTCGCGACCTGCGGGTTGTAGGAATTCTGAATCTGCTTCAGCAGGTCGCGATAATCGCAGAAGATGCCGCGCGCGCCGCGCTCCATGATGAGCGATCGAAGAATTCCGATTGCGAGATGAGTTTTGCCGATACCGATGGTGCCGGTAAACAGCATGCCGCGACCTGCTGTTTCAACAGGGTAGTTCTGGACGAACTTGGCAGCCATGTATTGAGCATTCAACAGGACGGTGTCTTCACCGCCGGCCCGCAAGCCAAACTCGAAGCTTTCAAGTGAGCAGTGCTCGTAACGCTGCGGGATCCTGGCCGCACGTAGACGCTGCTGCGCACGATCGGCAAGACGGCATTCACAGTCCTCGGCGAACCGATCGCCATTCCGCAAAAGGATGCGGAAACCGGTACCCGAACAGATGGTGCAGCTGGAAACAGAGGATGCCACCAGTCGATTATCGCACCGGCCATCCATGTGGAAATGCTTCGGCCGGATGCCACCGCATCCGGCTGAACGAGCCTGAAGCTACTTACCCGAATAAACCCACTGGTCGCCGTTCATGACGAGCGACGCCGTGTCCGAGGGCGATGCACTTAGAGCAGTCGCGATCGACGGAAAGGCAGTCTGCATTTCCTGGGACTTGGCCCAGCTGGCGACGTCAGAAATCTTGTAGTGGTAGTTGACCGTGGCAGTCTTCACGCCGGAGCCATTAGTTCCCGGCTGCGCTCCGTCAATCGAGGTGACTTCGCGATGGCCATAGCAGAAGTTGCCGTAGCCTGGCTGGGTCGTGTCAGGAGTCCAGGTGGAGCGGCCGCTGTCCGAAAGATCGTAGTTATTGACCTGCTTGGAGGCGATGATCAGGACCTTCTTCTCGGCTGTAGTACGGGTCAGCAGACCGGCCTGCGTCAACGCGTCGTAGCCTTCGGTCTTGGCATCGTCAGACGTAGCAGCCTGCGCGGGCAGCTTCTTCGACTGCGACCAGATGCACACTGGGCTGTTCTTGTAGTGGTCATTGATCGCGGCCTTGTAGTTGGCGTTGGAATTGTCTGTCTTGTCGCAGCCAACAGGCAGGATGAATAGCGCAGCGAGGCCGAGTGTGCAAAGAATGTTCTGTTTCATGATGATGGTCAATACCTTTCAAAAGTTCTGATGGGATGAATCTGTAGAATGCTTTCAATGATTGAGCAGCCCGCATTCCTTGGCTCCTGTTCGGATGCGAGCCATTCGACAGTGCCTCGCGAAAGTTTCAAACTCCGGGTTGATCCTGTAAAAAGAACGATTCTTCCTGCTTCAAACTGCGCTTCCTTGCGTAGTCCAGGCAGCCCGCTGAGCGGTGCCCCGCTGTAAAAAGATTGACGCTGCTCCTGCTCACCAATATGGTTGAGCCATGTCACTCCTCTGCCAGTTCGCCTGTTGCGCGTGTCGCGTCTGTCCGCTGCGCCGGCGATGGTGTGTGTTGTGACCCCCTGAAGGTCAAGACAAACGAACATCAAGCCCACGCCGCAGCCTCTCTGCTCCGTGGGCTTTTTCATGCTCCGGTCCAGCGCGGCTCCTGAATCACGAACTCGCATCCCGGAGACCATGATGAGCACTGCTTCTCTTCCCCACCATTCTGATCCGCCTGCTCTCACGCCAGCGCCACAGCCATCAACAAACTGGTATCAGCGGCTTTTTGTTGTTCTGCCGGGCATCCTGCTGCTGCTCGCAGTAGGTTATGCCGGCCGGTGGATTGAGCAGGCCATTGCGCACTATGGCAAAGCGCACCACCTTACGCTGCCGAATATCGAGTACGTGCTGTGGTCGATCCTGCTCGGACTCCTGATTGCCAACACAGTAGGCGTCCCGGCTGTTTTCAAGCCCGGTGTGGCGACCTATGACTTCTGGCTGAAAGTCGGGATCGTTCTGCTCGGCTCGAAATTCCTGCTCAAAGACATCCTGCGACTTGGCAGTCTTTCGCTCACCCTGGTGGCGATCGAGATTGTCCTGGCGCTTTCGCTGATGCACCTGCTTGGGCGCATCTTCAAACTAGGGCCGAAATTAACGACGCTGCTGGCCGTAGGCTCGTCCATCTGCGGCGTCTCGGCCATCATCGCCACGCAGGGCGCGATCGATGCGGATGAAGAAGATTCTTCGTACGCTATAGCCGCTATTCTTGCGCTGGGCGCAATTTCGCTGTTCACCTTCCCGCTGATTGGCCACTGGCTGCACCTGAGCGAGCATGCCTATGGATTGTGGGCCGGCCTTGCGGTCGACAATACAGCCGAAGCGACGGCAGCGGGCGCCCTCTTCTCGCCTGAAGCCGGCAAGATGGCTGTTCTTGCGAAAACGACACGCAATGCCATGATCGGCTTCGTCGTACTGGCCTATGCGCTCTACTGGACGTCGAAGGGTGAAGGCCAGGTCATTGGCAATAAGGCAGTCTTTCTCTGGAAGAAGTTTCCAAAATTTGTGCTCGGATTTCTGCTGGTCTCGCTTATTGGCAGCTTCGGCCTGCTGAACAAGGGGCAGTTGACTGATGTGGCAAATGTCTCGAGATGGGCGTTCATGCTGACATTCGCGGGAGTCGGCCTGCGCACTAATCTGAAGGAACTCACGCGCCAGGGCTGGAAACCGCTGCTGGTCGGGACCATTGGCGAAGTTGTGATTGCCTTTTTGACCCTGGGGCTGATCTTCGGCGCTGATCACTTCGTTCATCTGTAACACCATCTGACAGGAATGGCTGATTGGGGCTACTCTAGTTGCAAGACCTTCGAAAGCAGGACACATCGCATGCCGATGGCGAGAATGGAACCAGCGGAAGCCGTCCTGCACTTTCGCAAGTGGCTGACGGAGGACACGACTGTTGCCTGCGTGGGAACGCTGCTGGGGCTGTCGTTCAACATGACAGGAAAGGTCACTGCTGCATCGGGCCAGAGTGTTGAGTTCAGCGCGAAGGACGATCGCTGCAACCTGACACTCCTGCCGCTGTTCGACGATCTGCGCTTTGTCTTCTCTGACCCAAATGACCTGCCGGGAGCCGTACGCAATCCGATGCTGCCAAACTCAGCCGTGGGTGTAACCCTGCCCGGCCGATCAAAGGATGCCGACGGGGAAGAGATTCGCGACAAACTGATCTTCGTCGCTCTTGCCGATCGTTATTGATGCCAGGCGATTGATGCCAGGCGCTTTTGCACCCTAAAAGTCTTTCATGAATCAAATAGGGGTGCGATTGCGGCGGTCGCAGCCGATACGGGTTGCCCAATCCGGCAAGTCCGCCTAAAATAAAAGGATTGTAGGAAAGGTAATACGTGCTCCATGCCTAAAGCAGACATTCATCCCAAGTACGACGAGATCAGCGTCCATTGCGCCTGTGGGTCGGTTTTTCAGACACACTCGACACACAAGGGCGACATCCACGTCGAGATATGCTCGGCCTGCCACCCGTACTTCACTGGTAAGCAGAAGTTGATCGATACGGCCGGTCGCGTCGAGCGTTTCCGCCGCAAGTATGCGAAATCTGACGCCGGCGTTGCAGCAGCCGCCGCGGCAGGCAAATAACAGTTCTTTCTTAAGCCGGACTGGCTTGCAAAACAACGAAGGCCTCCATGGTGGAGGCCTTTCGTGTTTCGTGCCCGGCCTTGATTCGGATGCGTTTCTGGAAGTGCCTTAACGTGAAACTGAACCCTCGACAGGAAATGCAGAAGCACTGGGACAATCCGCTTGAACACCCGATGCCGGGCGAAGCACGGGTACCTGCCGGTTTTCGCATCGACCATATCGATGTGGCACCTGCTACCGTGCTTGCGCCGATGGTCGGTGTCACCGATACGGTCTTCCGCCGGTTCATCCGCAATGCCAGTATGTTCACCACGCCTGGGACCGACCACACAGGTGCGGGATATGGGGTCTCCGCTTCCACTCCACCCGAGCCTGCTGCGGTCGACGCGACCGTCAGCAATCGCCAGTCCGGCTGCGGTCTGATCATGACGGAGTTCACCTCGGCCGATGGCCTTTCGAGGATGCGCGAATCGAAGCGCAAGCGCTACCTGACGTACTACGACGACGAGCACCCTATCTCGGCGCAGTTGTTCGGCTCTGATCCGAATACCCTCGCCGATGCAGCGCGGATTGTTGAGGATGCCGGCTTCGACATCGTCGACCTGAACCTCGGCTGCCCGGCCAAGCGTGTTGTTGCGTGCAATGGCGGAAGCGGCCTGCTGAAAGATCTGCCGCTGATTGCCCGTATCTTCGAACAGGTGCGCGCGGCAGTGACGATCCCCTTCACCGTTAAGATCCGCATGGGCTGGAATGACCAGAACATCGTCTGCGTGCCACTTGCCAGGCTTGCGCAGGAGAGTGGGCTGGCCGCTATTGCCCTGCATGCCCGCACGCGGGAAGACGGCTACTCCGGCCATGCGCGCTGGGAATACATAGCGGCGGTCAAGGATGCGGTGCGTATCCCGGTGATCGGCAACGGTGACATCCGCACACCCGAAGATGCTGCTGCCATGGTCGAGCAGACGGCCTGCGACGCCGTCATGATCGGACGCGCGGCGCCGGCCAATCCATGGATCTTCCGCCAGATCGCGCAGCACACGGCAACCGGCCGCTATGATCGCCCGACCGAGTTCGATCGCTACCGCATGATTCGTGCCTACTTCGAGATGCTGCTCAACGAGATAGCGCTTGAAGAAGCAAGTGCCGCGGCGAAAGCCGGCCTGAACACGGGCGCGGCAAAAGCGCAGGTACACCGCGAAGCTGCGGGCAAGATGAAACAGTTCGCGGCCTGGTTTACGCATGGTGTACCCGGCGGCGCAGGCCTGCGGAAGAATATCTTCGAGTCAAAGACAGGTTCAGCGATCCTGGAGGCAGTCGATGCTTTTTTCGAGCCGCGTGTGCGTGCCTCGGAAAACGTCGCTGATGAGCCTGTCGCACTTAATATTGAGATTGAAGAGAGCTGTCCTCTCGCCGAGGCGTAGAGAACGCGGGGCCTTCGACTTCGCGCAGGATGAGACGTCCGTTGCAGAACTCGCTTGCAATAACCCGCCTGAAGGGTCACTGGTAAGGTGCGCAAATCTCCTGCCTCCTTGAATGCTTCCGGAAGATGACTTTGCGCTCAGTGCGCCAGTCTTCATTCAGGGCAATGAGCGTCCATTCGATCTCGTCCGCAAAATACTTCAGCACAATCTCATTCGCGGGATGGATCCGCAATGCCGGTGCCACAAAAAACAGGAGCGGCGAAGCGGGTAAAAGCTCAATCCCCGGAAAATATCCGCTGCTCTGCAGCTCGGACTTCAAGGTGTCGCCGCTGGCATGCAGTTGGTGCACGCGCAGCCAGTAGTCCAGCCCCTGGAGCGGCAGGTGCAGGTCATCATCTGCTTTCAGTTCGAGGACGGCAAGCCGACCATTGCGGTTGACAGTCAGCAGGTCTAGCATCCCGCGGTCCCCTGCTGCAAAGGCGGGCACCTGGCTGTAGACATACTTCAGATCCAGAGTGGGTTCGATCTGCGCAAGATCCTGCCGGAGCGCAGCTTCAAGCCATCGCTCGGATTGCAACCGGTACAGCGAATCATGCTCGACACAATCCGGACGCCGGCTGGCGAAGAGGCGGCCGACAAGTTCACGCAGCATTGGCTCGGTCTCTTCGTTCAACTCCGTCTCGTTCGGTCCCGCACCGAAGGTGACGGAGTTCTGCCGCGTAAAGCTGCCGGGCGCCAGGCCGAACCGGACGCGCGCAAATTCAAGACCATGCAGCGAGAGCGTCACTTCAGAAGTGCTCCTGGCGCGGACTTCTACGACCCCCCGATCGAGCTCTGGCACCAAGGTGAGAACTTTCGCAGTGTCTTCCGCAAAACGTTCCAGGATGTTTTCGGGATTGAAGGCGCGGACCAGCCGGGTGCGTAGATTGCCCTGCCGGCTGGTCTCTACCTGCGCCAGCCCGTCGCCCAGCGGATCCATCTCCCAAACCTGCCACTTGGCGAGCGTAGGGTTCAGCCAGGCGATGCGCGAGGCCGTCACATCCGCTGTTCCCGCCGGCACCAGGATACGCAGGCCTTCGACCACTCGCCGGGCGCCGTATTGCTCGCGGCATTGGTGCAGCCAGAGAATGCCAAGCGTCAGGATGCCGTCAATCGTGGCAGGCGACTCACCGGCGCTCACTGCGATCAGCGCCCAGGCACTCTGGCCGCGGGTCAGCAGGCCGCGCACATAGGCCGGCCCGAAGCTGTGTTCCAGGTCCATCGCGGACCGCATCCCCAGCAGCTTCCATTCGCTCCACTCACGAGTGAGAAGGCGCTCGACGATGAACTTGAACCGGGTGCGCGCAGCCTGCCGGGTCGTCGGCGTGCGCGTGTCCCGATCAGCTACGAACTGCAGGGTCTGCGGCTCAGGACGGCCGAAGCGGCGCACTTTTACATTGAGCGAATCCTTGCGCGTCTGGACGGCGATAACGGTACGCAGGCAATTCTGGTTCTCTGACCACAGCTGCAGAATGCAGCGGCCATGCTCAGTCGAAAGCGAGAAGCTCGAACGTGACATCTCGAACGCCACCCGACCTTCTTCAAGCACGACTGCCTTCGGAAAATCGGCCAGGTAGCGTTCGAGCAGGCGCGCGAGGGCCTCGGCCGTAGGACCGGATATACCAACCAGTGCTGTTGCTGACATTTGCCTTCAGCATGCACGCGATTTTGCCACAACACAAGTTACGAAAGACTCGTCGAGCACCGGCAGCGCGAATGCGCTACCAGCCTTCGCGTCTGCGGCAATTAACAATATGCGCCAGGTGATGCTGCCCATGCCAGGCATAAGTGGCGACCACCGTGTCCAGCTTCTGCGGTCCATTCTCCGGATGATGGTAGCCGCGGGCCCATGCTGCTTCCGGCAGTGCGCGCAACGTCGCCACCCAGCGCGCATGCACGCTTTCCAGCAGTCTGAGCGATACAGGCGGCGGCAGCTTCGCGTCCGCCAGTTCTGCCCACGCCGCCTGGTCGTAGGCACATATCCTCGGCCAATCCTCGGTAAGCGCCAGGCGCGTACGCACGTAAGCGTTCAGGTGGCTGTCGGCGACGTGGTGCACCAGCTGCCGGATCGTCCATCCGCCGTGCCGGTAGGGCGTGTCGAGCTGGCGATCGCTCAGTCTGTCCACGGCGTCAGCAAATTCCTGCGGGAAGCCGGCCAGTAACGCGATCGCGGCATCCCGTTCAACGGCGCCCATGCTCGCAGGCGCGACGAACCTTCCCAGGGGAAATTGCTGTTGATCCTGTTCATCCATACGCCCCCATCATAGCCGAGGCCTGACACCACGGACGACAGCCCGGGCGGCGCGGCTGCACGCACATCGCGACACACCCGTATCGCGACTACAATAGAGACAGCTCGTCCATTTCACAACAGGCACTTGAAAGGCGAACAGTGGCCACGCAGACCGCAGCAGGCACCATTGCACCGAACAACACGACAGGGCACAAGCGTTATTTCTTCGACAAGTTCGGCATCACTGACCGTCTGCTCGAACGCTGCCTGGGCGAGGCACTTTCTGCCGGCGGCGACTTCGCCGATCTTTATTTCGAAGCAGTCTCGTCCACGTCGATTGGCCTCGATGAATCGATGGTCAAGTCGGCCAGCCAGGGCATGAGTGCCGGTTGCGGTATCCGGGTGCTCTCCGGTGAGCGCACTGGCTATGCGTACACTGACGACCTTTCATCGGAGAAGCTGTTGCGCGCAGCACGGACGGCAGCCCTCATCGCCAGCGGCCCGGCTACGTCATCCGTCGCGGCCTTTGAAGAGAAGTCTGCGGCAGCCCTCTATCCCGTGCCTGCAGCAGATGCCGATCCAGGCATCGCGGCCAAGCTCGCGCTGGTTCGTCGCGCCGATGTTGCCGCCCGCGCGTATGACCCGCGCATCATCCAGGTGCGTGCTGGCTTTTCAGACGAAGTGCGGCGCATCCTGATCGCTGCCTCCGATGGCACCTATGCATCCGACACCCAGCCGCTCGCACGCCTGAATGTCTTCGTCATCGCGAAAGATGACACCGGTCTGGAAGCGAAAACCGCACGCGGAACGTCGGGTGGCGGCGGTCGCGTCGAACTCGACTTTTTCGAAGAAGAAAAGACGCCGGAGTTCTTCGCCGGCGAAGCAGCACGCCAGGCCATCCTGCAGTTGAATGCAGTGCCGGCGCCTGCGGGCGAGATGGAAGTAGTGCTCGGTCCCGGCTGGCCCGGGGTCCTGTTGCATGAAGCCGTAGGTCACGGACTTGAAGCAGACTTTAACCGCAAGAAAACCTCGGCCTTTGCCGGGATGATCGGCCGGCAGGTCGCGAGTTCCAAGGTAACGGTCGTCGACAATGGGACGATGCCGAATCGTCGCGGTTCGCTGAACATCGATGACGAAGGCTCGCCCACGCAGGAAACGGTGCTGATCGAAAACGGCATCCTGAAGGGCTACATGAGCGACAAGCTTTCGGCCCGGCTGATGGGCGGCAAGGATACCGGCAATGGCCGCCGCGAAAGCTACCAGCAGATCCCCATGCCGCGCATGACGAATACCTATATGCTGGCCGGCGTGGATGCGCCTGAAGACATCATCCGCAGCGTGAAAAAGGGCCTGTATGCCGTCAATTTCGGTGGCGGTTCGGTCGACATTACGAGCGGCAAATTCGTCTTCTCTGCCTCCGAAGCCTACCTGATCGAAGACGGCAAGGTGACATCACCCGTTCGCGACGCGACGCTGATCGGCAACGGTCCCGAGGCGTTGAAGTACGTTTCGATGGTTGGCCACGATCTGAAGTTGGATGAAGGCGTCGGGACCTGCGGTAAGGATGGGCAGAGCGTGCCGGTAGGCGTCGGCATGCCGACCATCAAGCTCGACCGGATGGTCGTCGGCGGTACCGGCCGCTGACGGCGCTTTCAGTTTGCTGCAGGTGGCCGTCCCGAGCAGTAGGAGACTATCGGCGAAATCGCTGATGGCGTAATTCCTGCTCGGCTAAGGCTTAGAAGATTTTCTTAACGCCTCTGCCGATCTCCTTTCCAGCACCTTTACTGATCCTGCCCGTGCAGCACAACTTCCTCCGCCAGAAATACCAGAGACAGGACAGCAATTTCTCTTCCATCGCTCAGCCCCCCGGCAGGTTGGGACTTCAGCCGCTGATGAGTCTCAGTCGATCCGAAGAAGCAGCATAAGGATCCATGACAAAAGTCCGAGCGATCTCGGTTGACTACCTGAGATCGGAACTATCCGCGCCGGATCAGCGTACGTGATTGACGAGGTGCGGCGGGATCGCGGCCATGCCTCATCTTGCACACCAGCCTTTCATCAGGAGGCATACCGATGAACCGAGAACGCCTGCTCAGAATCACGCTGGGTATCACCGCCGCACTCTTCCTCTTCACAGCCTTGCCGATGGTCATCTTCTTTCGCCAGGAACCGGCTATGTCGATGATGTTCAGCGTCTACGTGACGCTTGGCATATTCCTGTGATGGCCATACGCAATCCGTCGGACAATCGTAGTCTTATCGTCTTCACTGCGTGGTCAAGCCTCGCTCACAGCCTCTGGATGGGTGCGCAGGGTCTTATGCATATCGTCATGCAGGGAGAATTGATCGGGTCTGGTGTCCTCGCCCTGATTGGTATTTGTCTGCTCGCTCTCCGGCCAGCGAAACTCACTACCCACATAGCAGGAGACGCAGCGCTGGACACGGCCTAGGAACAACCGGTCTTAAGCCAGTGACAGCGCTGATGATTACTGAAGCGCTGCCGCCGTGGCCAACGATCGACGTGCTTCCATCGACAGCATCAGCCGCGACATGCCGCTGAACAGGATGCTGATACCGATCAGCGTGCCGACCACCCAGAGTGAACTGAAGGGCCACTGGCTCCAGATAATCACGGCAAGCACGATGTTGATGATGCCATCGAGAATGAGCCAGGTGAGGCCGCGGTGTGGATGCGTCTGAAAGTACTGCACGATTTCGAGCACACCTTTCACTAGCAGGTAAACGGCCAGCAGCAGGGTGAGCGTCGTAAGGCCCAGCAGCGGATGAACAATGAGATAGCCGCCGGCCAGGACATACACGGCGCCAAGCAGAAGCTCCCACACACGGCTGCGCGCGCTCCGTCCGCCAAAGGCATAAAAGAGATGCAGGACGCCGACCATGAGCAGCGCCCACCCGACCAGGAGCGTAACGGCGATGCCGCCAACAACGGGCAGGATGATGGCCGCAAGCCCAGCCAGGATCACCAGGACAGCGACCCAGATGGACCATCCGGCGGTCGTGGAGAGGCTTGTGGAGCGCGGGCTGATTAGGGGCGATTGGCCGGGTGTGCTTTCAAAAGTGCTCATATCGATCTCCATAGGGTTAGTTTTGAAAGGGGCCGAGGGAACTTCGACGACAAAGGTCCCACGCTCAGTCAGGTCGGTAGGACAGTCTCACGCGGCAACTTGAGCGTTCAGGACACTTGGATGCTGTCGTCTGGCAGAAGCGCTGGGTTTATGTTGCCTGCACTATGGTTTGCAGCGCCCGTCCCAGGCTGACAAATGCGGCGCACGGTAAAGTAAAAGCATGGCCACCAGTCTCACCCCCGCAAACACCTCTGCCCCAGAAATCGCCCTCAACCTTCGACAACTGGCCGCTGACACCGTAGACCGCGCTCTGTCCGCCGGTGCGACGGATGCTGAAGTGGTGATTGGCGGCGGCGACGAGTTTGAGGCGCTGATCCGCATGGGCGAGGTCGAGCGACTGAAGGAATCCGGCTCGCGCGCCATCGGTATCCGCGTCTATTTCAAGTCGGAAGACGGCATGCGCACGGCCACGACCTCGTCGACGGATTTCACCGACGACGGTGTCCGTCACCTGGTCTCCGGCGCAGTCGAACTGGCGAAGATCACCACGCCTGATCCGTTCGCCGGACTTCCCGAAACTGCGGCCTTCGGCAGCCTGTCAGGCGAACTCGGCCTCTACCATGAAGACGTCTACGCCCTGCCGCCGGCTGAGCGTATCCAGTGGGCCAAGCGTGCCGAAGCAGCGGCGCTGGCGCATGAGCCAACGTCTGCGGGATCAATCACCAACAGCAAAGGCGCGGGCTTCGAAGCAGCCACCGGACACAAAGTCCTCGCGAATTCGCGCGGCTTTGTCGGTGAGTATCGCCGGTCGTATTGCTCGATTGACGCAGCACCGATTGCACAATCGGCCGATGGAAAGATGCAGCGAGATTACTGGTATTCAAGCGCACGCAGTGCCGGTAAGCTCGAGTCGCCGGAATACGTGGGTCGTGAATCAGCGCGGCGGGCCCTGCGCCGCCTGGGCGCGAAGCCGGTGACGACACAGCAGGTGCCCATCATTTTTTCACCGGAGATTGCGCGCTCTATGATCGGGCACATCTTCGAAGCTGCCAGTGGCTCGGCCATCTATCACCACTCGTCTTTCTTCGTCGGCATGCTGGGCAAGCAGGTTGCGGCCGAGAACATCACCGTCATCGATGACGGAACAATCGTCGGGGGCTTTGGGACTTCTCCATTCGACGGCGAGGGACTGCCTACACGTCGCACCGTTATTGTCGAAAATGGCATCCTCAAAAACTATCTGCTTAACACCTACATGGGTCGCAAACTCGGTATGGCCTCCACCGGGAACGCTTCGCGCGGGCTCGCTGGAACACCCGGCATCGGGGCGCACAATCTCTTCCTCAGCAAGGGATCGGTCACACCGGAAACGCTGCTGTCCGGCGTCTCGAAAGGCCTTTATGTAACCGAGTTGATTGGGCAGGGCGTGAACATGGTCACCGGCGACTACTCCCGTGGCGCCTCCGGTCTATGGATCGAGAATGGTGAACTGACCTACCCGGTTGAAGAGATCACAATTGCCGGCAATCTGAAGGAAATGTTCAAGAACATCTCTGCCATTGCAGATGACCTTGTGTTCCGAGGATCAGTGGTCTCGCCGACTATCCGCATCGACGGAATGGTGGTTGCCGGAGAGTGAGTTGATCCAGGCCGCCAATGGCACGTCAACCAGTGTTCCCGGCCATTACAAATTGTTGTTCATTCGTCCTATTGCGGGAGTAGTATGGGCGACCGCAGAGGAGTTCGGACTGGGCCTGGGGCCTATCGGTCTCGGCCCGGCGTACTCCCTCGGGAGGCCAGAATGGGCACCAGCTTCGACGACAGAATCAACGTCACAAGAACCGATACACTCTCCGGCGCACAGCCGAAATCCATACATCAGCGCCCTCGTACATCACCTGTCCACACGCGACCTGTGGCATCGCTGCTCGTTGCGTTTTCGTTTTTGCTGGCTGGCTGTTCTGCGCACGACAAGAGCGAACAGTACATCCTGATTGCGACAAATGTGAACCTTCCCTACTGGCAGAATGCGAAGGCAGGATTTGAGCGCGCCGCAAAGGAATACGGCGTCTCAGCAGATATGGAGGGGCCGACGACCTTCGACCCGCAGGCAGAAGTCAAGGACTTCCGTGACGCAGTAGCGAAGAAGCCAGCCGGAATCCTGGTCTCGGTCGCCAATGCACAACTGATGACGCCGGAGATTGACGCAGCCATGTCCGCCGGAGTGCCGGTCATCACGATCGATTCTGATTCCCCGGACAGCAAGCGTCTCTACTTTATCGGTACCAACAACCTCGAGGCCGGCCGGCTGGGCGGACAAAGAGTTGCCGCGCAGTTGAGTGAAAAGGGGAATGTTGTTTTTTTCACCATGCCCGGACAGCCGAATCTTGGAGAACGGCTGAAGGGCTATAAAGACGCTTTTGCGGGCTTTCCCGGCATCAAGATTGTCGATGTCTTCGACATGAAAGGCGATTCGGGAAGTGCGATGGACAAGGCGGCGGAATACCTTGGCCGCTCGGGAGCCGGCAAGATCGATGCCTTCGTCTGCCTTGAAGCGTCGGCGGGCAAGGATGTGGGACTGGCTTTCCAGAGAGCGCACGCTGCCGGACGCCTGCTGGTGGCGATGGATGTGGACGACGACACCCTGAAAATGGTCAAAGACGGCACGATTGATTCGACCCTTTCGCAGAAGCCGTACACCATGGCGCTGCTGGGCCTGCAGGCCCTCGACCACATTCATCACTATCCTCCAAAAACGCTGCAAGCCAACAACAGCCTCGACCCCTTCGCGCCTGTTCCCTCGTTTGTGGATACGGGCGTGACACTGATCGACATGGACAATGTGAACACGCTGCTGTCGAAGAACGCAGGCACCGGGGGGAAATGATTGTGCGCTACGATCGATATGGAACGCTTCAGCCGATCCGTTCCGTTTCGGACGCCAGGTTCCGCGACTGGTCCTGCGAGGATGCATTCCGTGCCGCGACGGCGGTACGATACTGGCAGTGAGCATGACAGGGCCAAACCGTTGGTGAAGATCGAGGAACAGGCAGCGGTCAGGCCGGTGGCCCCATCCGGTGTGCCGGATGGCACGGTGGCAACTGAGCTGCATGGGAACGACCTGCCCGGAAACGACCTGCCTGGAAACGACCTGCGCAGCAACGACCTGCCTGGAAACGACCTGCCTGGAGATGATCTGCCTCGGACGCTTCGCTCTGCGCAGGTCAACGATTCCGTACCGGCGATAACCGCTGCGCTGCTGCAATGTGCCATCGCGTTTGATCCTGCCGAGCCAGCTGATTCGTTGTCTGCTCTGCCGGAAAATTGTGGCATCTTCGCATTATTCGCGGAAGATCCTAAAGCTGAGCCGTACCTGGCAAAAACCAGCAACCTTAAACACCGTTTACAGCGGTTCTTGCGGCCTGCGCCAACCCAGACCCGCAGATTGCAGCTCGCCGGGCGCATCCGACGCATTGAATACACGGAGACAGGCTCGGATTTTGCGTCCGATCTCAGCTTTTACGAAGCTGCGACCGCGCTTGAAGGCATTCACGCAGGCGGCAGTGGCGATCGAAGCGCTGAGAAGCGTCTGCGGCTTCGCCCGGCGGCCTTCCTGAAGCTGGGTATGGAGAACCCGTTTCCCCGGGCGGTCATCAGCACCAGGGTCAGTCGTGCCTCAGTCGTGAAAGCCCGGCCGGTCGGACCTTTTCCGTCGAAGGCTGCAGCGGAACGCTACCTGGAGGAAGTGCTGAACCTGTTTCTCCTGCGCCGCTGTATTGAGAATCTAAATCCGCACCCCAGCCATCCCGGCTGCGCGTACTCAGAGATGAAGAAGTGTCTGGCTCCCTGTTACGAGGGTTGCACTCAGGAGCGGTACCAGCAGGAAGCAGATGCTGTGGAACAGTTCCTGGTGACGCGCGGCAGAAGCCTTCTTGACCAGGTGGATCGCGAACGGCAGGAAGCGTCGGAGCAGCTGGAATTTGAGCAGGCGGCCGCACTGCATCAGCGCTACCAGAAGATCGAGGCAGTGGCCGCGCAGATGCCGGAGGCAGCCCGCTCCCTGGATTCTTTGACGGGTATCATCCTGCAGCCCGGCAGCCATCCTGACAGGGTGGACCTGTTTGGCCTGAACCAGGGAGCTTTGTCGGGACCCGTGCCTTATTCGACGATTGGCATGCGTCTGCACAACGAGCTTTCCGGATCGAGTTCCCTCTATACCCAGCCGATGGCTCTGCAGGCGGTTCCACTCACTGAAGAGGGCCTCATGCCGGTTGTCTCGGAAGTGCTGCCGCGCGACATACTGGAATCACGGCTGGACGAAGCGCTCGAGAAGCTTGCGTCTCCGCAGACGGCTACGGCGAAAAGATTGCAGGCCCACCTGTCGTTGTTCGCGCGCTGGTTCTACCGTCCGCAGACACGCCGCGTCGGCGAGGTGTTGTTTGTCGATGCGGACAACCAGTTGCCTAAGCGGGCGTTGCTCCGCGCCATTTCGCGCGTTGCGGCTGCGGTGCAGTTCGGTGCGGGCGCGCCGGGGCAGAAGGCGGCGCAGTGGCATGCGTAGCAGTCCTTTAACCGTACTGATGAACACGCGCTGGTAAACTTGTGCTTCCAGCAATGCAGGCTGATTGGCTGGAACGATTCTCCTTATGGTCCAACTTCTCCCTTCCATCCTCTCCGCCGATTTTGCCCGTCTTGCCGATGCCATCGCGATGGCTGAGCAGGCTGGCGGTACTGCCATCCATGTCGACGTGATGGACGGCCATTTTGTGCCAAACATCACGCTAGGTCCCCCGGTTGTGAAGTCGATTCGCAAGGTCACGAAGCTGCCGCTCGACTGCCACCTGATGATCGAAAATGCCGATCAGTTCATCCCGATGTTTGCGGATGCGGGCGCCAACTGGATCGGCGTCCACTATGAGGCCTGCCCCCACCTGCACCGCACCATAGAACTGATCCGGGAGCACGGGATGGAGCCCGGCGTGGTCATTAACCCGGCCACCCGGGTGGATGTGCTGCTTGATATTCTGCCGCTGCTGCACCATGTACTGGTGATGAGTGTGAATCCAGGCTTTGGCGGACAGAAGTTCATCCCGTTCTCGCTTGAGAAGCTCAGTCACCTGCGTCGTATTCGCAACGAGCGCGGGCTCGATTTCCTGATCGAAGTTGATGGCGGTGTGGCTCACGAAACGATCGCGACTGTCGTCCAAGCAGGTGCGGAATTACTTGTTGCCGGCAGTGCTGTCTTTTCCGGCGGCGATCCGGTGGAGAATGGCCGCGGACTGCTGGAAGCAGCAAAGGCTGCTGATCTTTCTTCAGCCAGAGCATAGCGACTCGCAGCCGGGCATGGCGGAGTGAGCGGTGCTATGTAGAAGGCGAGGCTCTGTCGAAATTGCGCAGGAACTTTGACCCGCAGACTGGGCTAGAACTGCGTAGGACGTATACACTAAACGGAAGCCCGGTAGCTTCGCGTTTGTGCTGGCAACTTGCCGCAGACCGGGTGCCGATCCGGCGTTTGGCGCGTCGCATCGCGGCTCGACAGCCTGCTTCACGCAGTTGAGAAGTGTAGTTTAGAGGTGTGAATGAAGCGTTTTATTCCGAGCATCTCCGCCCTGTGCCTGCTTGCATGCATGGTCGCGGTTCCGGCGAGTCACGCAGGTGTCTTTACCAAGAAAAAGTCGAACAAGGCCAGTGCGGACGACCCGACTGCCGGCCTGACCTCCAAACAGCCTGATCGAGAGTTGTTTGACAAGGCCCTCGCTGCCATGAAAAAGGGCAAGTACGACGTGGCGCGGCTTGATCTGCAGACCATGTTGAACACCTACCCTGAATCGGAATACCAGATGCGCGCCAAGCTCGCCATCGGTGACACCTGGTACAAGGAAGGTGGCACGGCTGCTCTTGAGCAGGCCGAGGCCGAGTATAAGGATTTCATCACCTTCTTTCCCAACCAGCCGGAAGCTGCGGAAGCGCAGATGAAGGTCGCCGACATCTATTTCGCCCAGATGGAAAAGCCGGACCGCGATGACACCAACGTCGCACGCGCCGAGCAGGAATACCGTCTGATGATTCAGCAGTTCCCGGACTCAACGCTTGTGCCGCGTGCCAAGCAGCGCCTGCGCGAAGTGCAGGAAGTAAAAGCGGACCGCGAATACGAGATTGGCAGCTTTTATGCGACGCATGAAAACTGGGCTGCCACCATTGCCCGCCTGCAAAGCCTGACCGACGCCTATCCCCTTTACAGCCATAGTGACCTTGCGCTGCTGCAATTGGGCGATGCTTATGCGGCAGAAGCGAACCTGACACAGAAGCTGAACGTGAGCGCTGCAGCGAAAGAGCGCCTGGCGTCCATCTACGACGATCGCGCGGCCAAGTGCTATGAACTCGTTGTCACGCGGTATCCCATGGCCCCCCATGTGGAGGATGCGCGCGAACGGCTGATCGGCCTCGCCCGCCCGGTTCCTGAACCCTCGCAGGCTGCGCTCGCGGAGAGTGAAGCAGAAGAACAGAGCCGGGTGAACGTGAAGCTGAAAGACCGCGCTCTCCTGCTGGTGAAACATGGTCCGTCCACGGTGAGCGCAGCTCGCATCGGCGAACCGACGATGACTGATCCGAAAGCCATTACAGCGCCAGCCGTTTCGAACGAGACGGTCGCGACCATCAATGCCGCGCTCAATAACAAGCCGGTTCCGCCATCGGAAGTTGCGGCGACTTCACCGTCTCCTGCTTCGTCCGACGGCTCTGCTCCTCCGCGCACAGACAGCCCGGCTACCAAGATGGAGAACGTCCCCGATAACAGCGGTGGCAATACATCCACCGGAATGGGCGTAACCATCCTGAACAACAATGACGGCAACAGCAGCGAAGGTGCAGCGCCGACCAGCGGCACAACATCTGCTCCTGCCGCTGCAGGTTCTGCTCCTGCGGCAGCTGTCGGCGGCAACCTGCCGAGCGTCGGACCTGCGAACACCGGTGCTCTGCCGGCGGTCGAGAAACCGGCCCAGGCCGAGATGCAGCATAACGATGTGCAGGGCGGCCCGGCACCGCCGCAGTCCACTGTCAAGACGAAGAAAAATGCCAAGGTCAAGGTCAACAAGAAACAGGAATCGTCGACCAAGGACCCAAATAAGAAGAAGGGCCTGGACAAGCTCAATCCCTTCTAGAGAGGCTGCAGCAGCTTCCGGTTACTCCTGGCCCCTGGTTCCTGAAACCGGGGGCTTTTTACTGGGATCCGTCTGATCCGTCCAAAGCAGAATCGAATTGCTACGATAGAGGCACATCCATGTCGCATGAGTTAGCCAAAGCCTACGACCCGTCCCAGATTGAAGATCGTTGGGCTCAGTACTGGGTCGACGAACATCTATTCGACGTCCCTGGTTCCGCCAGCGGGTCAAAAGCAGCAGGCGCAGCCACGCAGGCCGCCGTGCCCCCGCAAAAGGTTTTCACCATGCTGCTGCCGCCGCCGAATGTGACCGGCCGCCTGCACATGGGGCACATGCTCAACCAGACGGAGATGGATATCCTGACGCGCTGGCATCGCATGCGCGGCGAACTGGCGAACTGGGTTCCTGGCACGGACCATGCCGGCATCGCAACGCAGATGATGGTCGAGCGTCAGCTGGCCAGCGAGAAGACGTCACGCCACGCACTTGGACGCGAGGCGTTTGTCGACCGTGTCTGGCAGTGGAGGGCACATTACGGCGGAGCCATCCTGGACCAGATGAAGCGCCTGGGCGCCTCGGTCGACTGGTCGCGTGAATATTTCACAATGGATGAGGGCCTGTCCATTGCCGTGAAAGAGGCCTTTGTCCGCCTGCATGAGCAAGGCCTCATCTATCGCGGCGCCTACATCGTGAACTGGTGTCCAAGCTGCCAGACTGCCGTGTCCGATGTAGAGGTCGTCCACGAAGAGCAGCAGGGTAAGCTGTACGTGATCCGCTACAACGTGGTTGGCCCGGGTGACAGGTTGACTGGTGAGACCATCACCATTGCCACTACCAGGCCCGAGACGATGCCGGGTGACGTTGCCGTAGCCGTGCATCCAGACGACGAACGCTATACCAGGTTCCACCTGATGAGCGTTGTCGAACCGGTGACTGGACGCGTTATTCCCATCGTCACCGACACCTGGGTGAGCCGTGACTTTGGCACCGGCGCCGTGAAGATTACGCCTGCGCATGATCCCAATGACTTCGAACTCGGCAAGCGCCACCTTCTGCCACAAATCAACGTCATGGACGAGACGGCGCACATGAATGCCGCTGCAGGCGCCTATACGGGCCTCGATCGGTTTGTCGCGCGTAAACAGATTATTGCGGAACTCGAAGCGCGCGGTCTGCTGGTCGAGATCAAGGAACACACCAACTCGGTCGGCCGCTGCGAACGTTCGCGCGACATTATCGAGCCGCGCCTCTCGACACAGTGGTTCATCAAGATTCAGCCACTGGCGGAGAAAGCGATCGCTGCTGTTGAAGAAGGCCACATCCGGTTTACGCCGGATCAGTACAAGAAGACTTACTTCGAGTGGATGCGGAATATCCATGACTGGTGCATCTCGCGGCAGCTGTGGTGGGGTCATCGTATTCCGGCGTGGCATTGCGACGTATGCCATGGAGTTACCGTAGCGCGTGAGACACCGGCCCAATGCAGCCACTGTGGAACCACTGAGCTGAAACAGGAAACAGACGTGCTTGACACGTGGTTCTCCTCCGGGCTGCTGCCGATGTCTGTCTTCGGCTGGCCGCAGCACACGCCCGATCTCGACAGGTTTTATCCGACACAGTTGCTGGTGACCGGCTTCGACATCCTGTTCTTCTGGGTGGCGCGCATGATCATGTTCGGCTGTCACTTTATGCTGGATGAGCCAATGGCCGATGGCACGCCGCGCAGGCTGGCCGACGCGGTCCCCTTTCGCGAGGTCTATATTCACGCCCTGGTGCGCGATGCCGATCGGCAGAAGATGTCAAAAACCAAGGGCAACGTCATCGATCCGATCGACACCATCCGGAAATTCGGAACAGATGCGACGCGCTTCACACTTGCTGCGATGGCCTCGCCCGGCACAGACATTGCGTTTAACGAAGAGCGCACCGAGGGTTATCGCGCCTTCGCCAACAAGATCTGGAACGCAGCACGCTTCCTGTTCATGCAGGTGGATCGCGCAGCCGAGGCGGGCATTGTCGTCGCACCGGCAACGCTGCCACCGGCGCCTGTCGTTACGGAACAAGACACGCTCGACGCACGATGGATCGTGTCCCGGTTGAATTCGACTGCGGCAAATGTTCATCATGCGCTTGAAGATTACCGTTTCGATGAAGCCGCCAGCTTTATCTACCAGTTCTTCTGGGGCGATTTCTGCGACTGGTACCTGGAGATCGTCAAGATCCGCCTCGACTTCACAAGCGACGGTGACCTGGAAGCAAGACGATCCGCACTCACAACGCTGCTCGGTGTGTTTGAGGCGGCGCTTCGCCTGCTGTCACCCTTCATGCCCTTCCTTACGGAAGAGCTCTGGCATGCGTTTTACGATGGGAAGCCTGCGCTGAAATCAATTGCGCTCACGCGCTATCCCTCCGCAGTCTCACCTGTTGATGAAGCAGCAGAGTCTGCGATGACGCAGCTGCAGGGCCTGATCGTTGCCCTGCGCGACCTCCGACGCGCTGCCGGTGTGCCGGAAAAAGAGGCAGTGCCGGCGCAGGTCAGGTCGTCGGAAGCGACTGCGGCATTGCTTCGCGCCAACAGTGACATCCTCGAGCGCCTTGCCCGCATCTCGCACCTGACATTCGTAGAAAGCTTTGCGGATGGCGCTGTTTTACGCACGACGCCGGAATTTGATGCTGCCATCATCTTCGAAAAACAGATCGATCCGGTGGCCGAGCGTGAACGTCTAACCAAAGAACTCGCACGACTGGAAAAAGAGCAAGCCAGCGCCGAGCGCCAACTGGGCAACGAAGCATTTCTCGGGAAGGCCCCAGTCGCCGTGGTTGATGGACTTCGTAAACGGGCAGCAGAGTTGCAGCAGCTGGTACCAAAAACCCGGGCAGCCATCGAAGGGCTGCGCTAGCCGCATGAACGTGAAGCCGGAGTGAATATGGACTGGAAGAGCAAGCGAGTCGAATCAGTACTGGAACAGGCCATCGTCGAAGATCACGCAACCACGGATGTCACCACGGCAGTTACGATTGACCCATCTCTGCGCGCGTCGGCAACTATACTGGCGAAGCAGGACTGCACCATCTCCGGCCTGGGTTCGATCCCGCGCTTTCTGGAAATCTTTGCGCGGCTCGATCAGCGGGATTCAGGACGTTTCGAGGTGATTCATCATCCCGAGATCTTCGATGGAGTCCGCGTGAAGAAAGGCCAGTCCATCGCTGTCATCCGGCACAATGCACGCGTCATTCTCGCCTGCGAACGCGTCATCTTAAACCTGATGCAGCGCATGAGCGGTATCGCGACCATCACCCGCGAATATGTTGACCGGGTGCACGGCACGGGTGCGAAAGTACTGGACACGCGCAAGACTGTGCCCGGCCTGCGGCTGTTCGATAAATACGCAGTCCTCTG
The DNA here is from genome assembly GCA_963692885.1 of Acidobacteriaceae bacterium. Classification (GTDB taxonomy): domain Bacteria; phylum Acidobacteriota; class Terriglobia; order Terriglobales; family Acidobacteriaceae. The sequence goes on along the minus strand of OY843586.1, from coordinate 835,088 downwards.
CGGCGGCGGCCATAATCATCGACTCGATCTATCCGATGGCATCCTGATCAAGAACAATCACATCTCGCTCGGCGGCGGGGTTCCGAAAGTACTCGAGCGCGCATTTCGTCTGCGGAAACCGGGTCAGCGCATCCAGGTCGAGGTGCGCTCTGAGAAGGAACTGCTCGAAGCACTCGATGGCGGCGCAGAAGCACTACTGCTGGATAATATGACGCCGGAACAGATACGTTCATCGATCGCGCAGGTACGGGTACGCGGCCTGGCGATCCCGATTGAAGCTTCCGGCGGCATCACACTCGACACCATCCGTGATTACGCACTCGCCGGCCCCGACTTCATCTCCTCGGGTGCGCTGACCCATTCTGCGATTGCTGTCGATCTGAGTATGCGCATCGTCGCTGAAGAGTAGTCTGACAGAACCTAACCGACGTCGAAGGCGCGGCCTTTCCAGATGGCCTGCCGACCGCGCATCTTCTGCAGCAGTGCTGACCACTGCAGCACGAGCAGGATAGCCACACCGACTGGATGCAGTACTGCTCCCGCGCTCTTCTGCCGAAAGCGCGGAACGGAGATGAAGCGCGGCAGCAGGGATGCGATGCAGGCTGTCGCGATCCACCTGATACCATGCGCCTCGCCAGTCAGCAGCGCGTGGAGCAGAAGTAGCCATGGCAGGATCTGACCGCAGAACAGCAGCAATGTAAACGGCACGATGCGACCTGGAGCCGCAATGCCCTCGGTCGCATTCTTCATCAGGCCCTGCCAAACGTCACTGCTATCGTTATACATGCGGCATCTCGCCAGTCCCGTCAGATCGGCCAGGTCCGAGTGATAGCCATGCTTCCGGAAAAGTTTCGCGAGGGTGATGCCGTCGTGCATCGTCGCACGCACACCGGCATAACCGCCGGTGCGCTCATAGCCAGTGCGCGTCATCATCTGCAATTGGCCGCAGCCTGCGCCAAATGCCGGCAGACTGGTGTGGCGCAAACCGGCAAGAGGCAGATAGCTGAGCAGAAGGAATTGAATCAGCGGCAGCAGCAGCCACTCGAGGGAGGTGACTGTGATCTCTTGCGGGAAACCGGAGACAATCGCGGAATTTGTCTGCAGCAGGAAACCGTGGATGCGGTCGAGAGCTTCCGGCTCGATACGCACATCGGCATCGATGAAACAAAAGACATCGTGGCGCGCGAGCGTAGAGAGGGTATGCGCTGCGTGCGCTTTCCCTGCCCATCCTGCGGCAATCGGCGGCGCTGCCACGCGGCGTATGCGAGCATCCTGCTGTGCATAGGTATCGATGATGGCAGCGGTTGCATCGGTGGAGGCGTCATCGAGTACGATCAACTCGAAATCAATTCTCTGCGACGCCAACACGCATTCGATCGCCGCACCAATATTTGCTTCCTCGTTGCGCGCCGGGATCAGCACAGAGATTTTTGGCGCTCCGCGTTGGTCGGCGTCGAACATGCGTTTCGGCACGCGGAAGTAGTAGAGGTTCCAGCAGAAAAGTGCGGCGGGCACGACCGAAGACCAGAAAGCAGCACGGATCAGCAGCGTCTCGATCATTTCGGAGCAATGGCTCCATGCTCAGCGATGTATGGCTTGCCGCGCACAGCCGATTGCATCCGCTGCCACAGGTCGTAGAACGTGCTTACACCTGCCCGGCCCGCGAAGACCGATGTGAACAAGGCAGCATCCCGCTTTATCGCGCGGGTCGACAGTTCTTCCTGCGCCACCAACATTGCAGATTCCAGTTCGTCATTCCTGGATTGAGTGGTTACAGCATCACTGTTTTCGAACTGGATGGGTGAGCCGACCGAACAGAGTATCTCCGGCAGACGTTCATCCCAGTACGTGTATTCCAGTGCAAGCGGCACCACGGTGCACCGTGGGAGATGCCGCGTAAGCGCAGCCGCTCCTGTCTTCCACGCGACTGGACGCACACGTACATCGGTGAAGTGCCCTTCCGGGGTCATCCAAAGGATGGCATTCGGTCGTGCCAGCACTGCGCCGGCCTGGCGAAGAAACTGTGCGCCCGCGCGACTGGAATGGTTATCGACAGGGAAGGCGCCGATCCTTTCGAAAAAACCGTAGTGGCGGAGTGCATCGGCCTCCATGGGCGCGAAGGCATAGCAGCGCGGCGCCAGGAACCGGGAGACCATCAGGATGGTGAGTGGATCCCACCAGGATGGATGGTTGATGCAGACGATGAGGGGCTGCGCGCTTGCGGGAAAACGTTCTGCATGTGCGACGCGCAGTGCATGAAAATGTCGCGGCATGTACCAGTGCAGGTAAGCCATGAAAAGTGAAAGAAGACGAGGCGAGAAGTTCTTCCCTGCTTCATCTTCTTTGCGCCTGGGAGCCATCGCTTTTAGCTCGCCGTGGCCAGTAGTTCTTCAGCCTGCCTGCGCGAAACGTCCGCCTGCTCTGTGCCGCGGTAGCGCTGATCGAGGGCGTCGGCCGCAATCCAGCCGCTCATCATCACCATCGGCATACCCGGTCCGGGGTGCGCAGCACCGCCTGCCAGGAAGAGACCATCCACTTCCCTGCTCGCATTGGCGGGCTTGAAGGCGCCAGTGAATCGGCCATGACTGGAGATGCCATAGATTGCGCCATTCAGGACCTTGTAGCGTTCGTGAATATCGACCGGTGTGAGCGCGCGCTCAAAGACGATGCGGTCCTCAATATCAGTCAGGCCAGCAGTGCGCTTCAGTTTGTCGAGGATCACCTGGCGATACGCCGGGAACATCTTCGACCAGTCATGCTTGCGCCGCAGGTATGGTGTGTGCACCAGCACGTAGAGCGCATCCCCGCCTTCAGGCGCAGTTGCTGGATCGGTGCGCGTCGTCGACGCAAGGTAGCACGTCGGATCGGGCGCTGGTTCGCCTAGATCATAGATGTGGTGAAACTCTTCATGCGGGTCGCGCGAGAACACAAAATCATGATGCGCCAGGTGGTCATAGCGCTTGTTCAGACCCAGGTAAAGAACGACCCCGGAGCACGCCGGCTCATAATCACGCTTGCTGTCGAAGTCTTCTGCAATGGCCCCGCCCAGCAGTTCGCGATGGGTGCGCACTGCATCCTCGTTCGACACGATGGCATCAAATGGCATCGGCTCGCTATTTGCCACTATGCCTGTTACCTTTCCCTGTTCCATCAGGATCTGGCCCACATCAACCGAGGTGTTGTAGCGAACTCCGAGTTCCGTGCCAAGCTTGACCAGGGCCTCGGGCACGGCGCGCGTACCGCCCATCGGATACCAGATACCTTCCTGCGCCTGCATGTTGCCGATGGAGCAAAGGATCGCCGGCGACGCGTCCGGTGATGAGCCGACGTACTGCACCATGTGGTCGAGCATCTGCGCCAGCCGCGGATCGTTGACATAGCTGCGGATCGTGCTGCCGACTGTACTGCCCATGCGCATACGCATCACGTCCTTCAGTACGGCCGCGTTAAAGCTTCCGCTGAAGTTGAAGGTATCGCCGATGCCGCCGATAGATCGCCAGAAGAAGAAGCGGTCCGAAATCCCATGCAGTTGTTCGGACAACTTCATGAATTCAAGATAGCGTTCGCCCATACCCGGCTCATTCAGGTTGAGAGAATCAGCCATCTGCTGCTTGTCGTGTTTGAGATCGACAACACTGCCGTCTTCAAAGAAGCAGCGCCATTGCGGGTCAAGCCGTACAAGGTCAAGGTAATCATTCATGTCGCGCTTGGCCTCGCAGAAAACGCGCTGCAAAACAGACGGCATGATGAGAATGGTTGGTCCCATATCAAAGCGGAATCCGCCTTCGTTCAGAACAGCTGCCTTGCCGCCGAGCCAGGGATTTTTTTCGAATACCTCGACGTCATACCCGCGGGCTGCGAGGGTACATGCTGCAGACAAACCACCAAGTCCTGATCCAATCACTGCTACACGCATACGTCTCTTCCTTTACTTGTGCGAGCTGTCTTCGAGTTTGCGAGCTGAAGACATAAGTCTTCGAGCACTGGCGATCCGGCCCGCTAATGATCGTGAGTGAATAGCTTGAATAAAATCCGTAAAGAACGCAATGTGCTTCTCGCCGGTCTGTGCGTAAGGCCGTAAACTGCGGCTGGTCTGCCGGATGATCGTCTTGACCGCCGTCATTTCAAGCAGTCCTTCGCAGCCGCGCGTTACTCCGAAGCCGCTCTCTCCGCGACCGCCAAACGAAACGCGCGGGTCGGCGGTTGAAACAATAAGGTCATTGATAAGAACAGTGCCGGCGCCAATTTTGGCAGCCAGTTCTGTAGCCTGCTTTTCCGGTCCGAAGACAGCGGCAGTGAGCGCATAGGGGCAGGCCGCGTGCGCCCGCAAGGCAGCACGTTCATCGGGGACCGCACAGAAAGCGAGCAGCGGTGCGAATACATCCGTCCGCATGATCAAGTCGTCCGGTTTGACGTCCTTGACGAGAGTCGGTGTCGCGTTAAGGCCTCGCTGGCCATCCCTGACCATCACAGCCCCTTTGCGGCAAGCATCGCCGACTACCTCCGCCAGCAGCCGTACTGCTTTCGTACTGACTGCAGCTGGTGGCACTGTGTCGGCTACCGGTAACAGCTTCTGTACTACATCGTCGATGATCGTCTTTGAGGCAATGACGCGGCGCGGAGCCATGCAGGTTGCCGATCCATTCAGGCGAAGACCGAAGGCAAGGGCTTCGACGACCCGCGTAAGATCGGCCCCCGGCAGAATAAAGACTGCGTCACACCCTGAGAGCTCCATCACAGAAGGAGTCAGAACGTCTGCTGCCTGGTGCATCACGGCGCGGCCCGTGTCCGCATGACCAGTGAGAAAAATTTTGTCTACGCCTGCGCTAATTGCCTTGGTGCCGCTATCGATCTCGGCGGGCATGATCTGCAGGACACGTTCGGGCAGGCCGGCGTCTACGAGCATGCGGGCGAACATGCGTGCCGCCCGCTCGCCACCGGGCGCCGGCTTCCATAGAACAGCGTTCCCAGCGGCCAGGGCCTGCAATGCCTGTACACCGGGCAGGAACAGCGGATAGTTTGAGGGAGCAATCAACAGTACGACGCCAAGCGGCACACGATGAACTTCGGACTGCACGCCATGCAGCCAGACCGGGCGTCCTTTGCGCCCAAGCTTTCTGGGCTGAAGGATGCTCTTCGCTTCACGCTCGAGAAACCTGCAGGCCTCTGCGAGTGGCAGTACTTCGGCGACCAGGCTGTCAGCTACGTTCCTGTTGGAGACGGTGGCAGCCTCTGTGATGCTCGACGCGAGTTCGACGCAGCCGTTCGCAATCGCATGTCGCGCGTTGCGAAGAATCAGCAGTCTGTCCTTCAAACGAACACGCGCCCATGCGAGATGAGCCGCACGCGCCTGCGAAATGGTGTCGTTGTCACTGCTTACTGGCAGATTGGCGAACGCAGCATCCGGTATGTTCTCGAGTGCGGGCAAAGCCGTAGGAGTCTCCACCATCAGGATGCAGCTTCGCAGACCGCATCGGCAAGCGGGCTTTCCATACTCCACTCCGGCTCGATAGCCATGTCTTCCAGCAGCAGCCGCGAAGTAATCCGCGCCGACTCAAAAATCACCGGCAGTCCGCTGCCTGGATGTGTGCCGCCGCCAACCAGGTAGACCCCGTCAACATCTTCGAAGCGGTTATGGGGCCGATTGTGCAGCATCTGCGCGAGGTTGTGCGACATGCTGAAAGTAGCTCCGCGATGAAGTGCGAATTCACTATTCCAGCTTTTTGGTGTCAGCACCTTTTCAAAGCGGATTCTGCTTTCAACGTCCTTAATGCCAACCTTTTCCAGCTGGGCCAGGGCAAGAGAACGGAAGCGGCCCTCTTCCTTTGCCCAGTCCACGTTTTCTGTTTCATGCGTAACAGGGACGAGCACGTACAGCGTACTCATATCTTTCGGGGCGAGGGTCTCGTCGGTGACGCAGGCATTCTGCACATAGAATGATGGATCAGCTGAAAGCTGATGGGTCTGCTCAATGTCCCGCAGGTTCTGCTGATAGTTTTTGGCGAGGTAAATGGTGTGGTGCGAAACGTCGTCGTACCTGCCATCGATACCGAGATAGAGCATGAAGGTGGAACAGGAGTATTTCTTGCTTTCGATTTTCTTGTCAGTCCACTTACGTCGTACGCTGGCCGGAAGCATGCGTTGCATAGCCTGCGCAAAGTCGGCGTTGATCACGACTGCATCGGCTTCAAGAGTTCGCTGTTGCGTACGCACTCCCGTTGCCCGCCTTCCCTCGAAGAATACCTTCTCCACGGGCTCATCGAGCAGTATGCGCACACCAAGGTCTCGTGCAACGCGAGCCATGGCGCGCGTCACTGCTCCGCAGCCACCGATCGGATGGAAGACACCGTGCTCATACTCGAGGAACGAAAGAATACTGAAAAGACTCGGACACGTAAACGGCGACATGCCAAGATACTTCGACTGGAAACTGAAGCCCAGCCGGATGCGCTCGTCCTTGAAGTACGTCTGAAGATCGGCGTCCAGCGAACGCCATGGCTTCAACAGTGGCAGCATCTTAAGCATCCGCAGCTTCGCCAGGTCGCGCCAGCTTTCGAAGGGCGATTCAAGAAAAGGAATAAAGCGTTCCAGCTTGTTACGATTTGCGTTGAGGAAGGAACGGAATCGTGTCGCGTCGCCAGGGCTCACTTTAGCGATCGCCTGCTCCATCCTGGCGATGTCGGGCGTTGCGAGAAGTTCGCCGCCTGAACCAAAGACCAGCCGGTACTGGGGATCAAGCCGCACCATCGGCACTTCCCGATCGAGACTGCGGCCGGCGACGGCGAAGATCTCCTGCAGGACGCGGGGATATAAAAAGAAAGTCGGCCCTGTGTCGAATTTGAAACCCTGTTTTTCGATGGTCGATGTACGGCCGCCGACCGTGCCCCGGCTTTCTACCACCGTCACATTCAGGCCCGACTGGCCCAGCAAGATAGCCGCAGCAAGCCCGCCCGGGCCCGCACCTACGATGACAACGTTCCGCTTCTGCTTCATCTGCACCCTGCGCCAGGCTGACCTGGCATCCGATTTATGTAGCTTGGAACATCTCTCAACTCTTTCACAGTGAGATTCGCGAATCCAGCAGCGGGACAAGAGCTGTCAAGCTCGTTTTCATTGCAGAAACATCAGGGTATAGCTTCTAACGTTCTGACTGAAACAATCGCGTTTGCAGCCTGCCGGGCATCTCGCACAAGGTCAGGCAGACCTACTCCGCGGTATGAGTTACCCAGTAGTAGAAGATTGGGCAGGTGTTCCAGCAGGGTCTCCAGTCGACGGATGCGCGATTGGTGGCCAACCAAGTACTGCGGCAGGGATTGCTGCCAGTGGCGCACCACGGCAACATCCGGAGCAGGTAATGGACCAAGCAGCACGGAAAGCTGGCGTCGTGTTTCTTCCAGTACGGATGCATCCGTAGCACTGTGCAGTGCCTGAGCGGCTGTGCCGCCAAAAAAGCCACGGAGCAGGACCCCTCCGCCGGGCACCCGGTCAGAAAACTTCTGGTCGACAAACGTCGCGGCAAGCAGGGAAACTGCGGAGGGGTCACTCGACGCTGGAACGAGAAAGCCAAACCCGCGCGGGATTCTCAGCCTCGCAGCCTTTTCCGGAAGATAGCCCATGGCTACGCAAACAGCCGAAGATGACTCCGTGGGCAGCAGTGCACTGATGCTCTTCGCTACCGGTTGTTCGAGAGATGCGAGGAGTGCACGCGTGCCATCCAGGGGCAGCGCGATCAGCAATGCATCGTATTCAGCTATGTGGCCCGAACGCGTCACGATGCTCCAACGACTCCCGTTCGTAACAATAGCAGTCACGGTCTGCCGAAGACTGATGGAAGATGCCGGCAGCGCTTCGACCATTTTCCGGATGAGCGTCCCGAGGCCAGACCGGAGTGACGTGAAAACAGGCGCAGCATGGACAGAAGCTGCGGCCCGCGACCTTACCGCATCGATCAGGCTGCCGCTCTCGGCTTCCATCCTGACGAAGGGCGCCATCACTGCCCGGACGCTGAGCTTGGCTATGTCCCCGCCAAAAACCCCGGCGAGCAGCGGGCCGGCGAGCATGCGGGTCGCTTCTTCACCAAAATGCCGGATCGTGAACTCTGCGACCGATTCGTCTGCATCGTCGCCACGCTTTGCCAGTGCTGAGGCTTTCAGTTCTTCGGCACGCTTCGGCTCCCGCAGGTAGGCCTGCTTGGCCTGCCAGCTCAGCAAGGGCGAATGCAACAGCGGCTCCCATGCAGAGGGCACCATCATCCGCATGCCGGCAGGCATCGGCATAAGCTGGCGTCCCTGTGCAAGATAGGTTATCCGCTGGTAGTCGTTGGACGTGATGATTTCGTCGGCGAGCCCAAGCTCGATCGCCAGTTCACGGGCCCACGGCTTCTCGGTAACCCATGAATCCGGCCCGCATTCAATGGTGAAGCCCTGATCGTGGACTGTTTCGACAGTGCCGCCGAGCCGGTCCGACGCTTCGTACAACGTGAACGATGCTTCCTGGTGGTGCACGGCGATCTGGTAAGCAGCAGCGAGCCCACTGATTCCGCCGCCGATAATCGCCACGCGCCGGTTTTCTCCCATCAGGATGCAGCCATGCTCGCGTGGCCGATCTCGGCCCAGCCTGTCGCTGCAAGCCGTCCGCGCACCACGTCAGCCAGTGCGTGGATCAGCAGAGGGGCACTATTGAGCGACTCCGGCCGTGACACTTTCATGCCAATTGATTCGCCGTACTCCCGGAAACCGATGTCGATGTCGTAGAGAATTTCGACATGATCGCAGAGGAAACCAATCGGCTGGATCATGAGCTCAGTGTGGCCGGCTGCGCGCAGTGCTTTCATCGTGTCTTCGACGGCTGGGCCAATCCAAGGGCCGCCAGACATTCCCTGGCTTTGAAATGCAAAGAACCACCGGTCCTCTGTCAGTCCGAGAGGCTCGAACTTTGCCGCGACGGCTGCCGCAGTCCTCTTGGCATCGATGGGATAAGGATCAGGCTCGTTCGTCGGCGATGCCGGGATGATCTGCTCGGCATCCGGCGCCGGCGGCTGTGCACCCTGGATCGTCCGGCACGGGACACTATGCGCCGTGAATAATACGGGTAGCTCCGGCCGCCACACGGCCCGCAGACGGTCTGCGAACGCCTCGGCCAGCAATGGATGGTCAGCCCAGCCTTCAACGAAATCAACTGTCAAGCCCTGGGCAGCCGACAGCAGGTAGCGGCGGTACAGGCCTACGCTGGTCCGCGAGTTCTGCGGAGCCAGGCAGACAGCGATGATCTGCTCCACGCCATCGGCGCGCATCCGGGCGACAACATCGGGAATGTAAGGCTTCCAGTTGCGCATGCCCACGTAGACCGGCAGGCCGATCTCCGCGGACAACAGGCGTCCCTGCTCGAGCGTGAGTCCGGTCAGAGGACTGGTCCCGATCAATCCATACCGGTGGCTGATTTCGTCGATGACGTGCTGCGGCATCGGCCGTCCGCCCGTCACATTACTCAGATACTCGGGGATCTCCTCTAATGCATCAGGCGTGCCATGCGCCAGTAGTAAAACGGCGACCCTGTTCCCATCTATGCGTTCAGTCATGATGTTCAGCTCCGTATTCCCGGACATATTCGACCACCCGCTGCACATTTTCGACCGGCGTTCCCGGAACAATGCCGTGGCCAAGATTGAAGATGTGCCCCGGCCGGCTGCCCGCCTGGTCCAGTACTTCCCGCACCCGCCTGCGAAGGATGTCCGCTGGAGCGAAGAGGGTGATCGGATCCAGGTTGCCCTGAACCGCGCAGCTATGGCCGAGCTCACTCCAGCCTTTATCCAGAGGTGTCCGCCAGTCGAGCCCGATCACGTCGGCTCCCGTGGTCCGCATGGCCGGCAGCAGACTGGCGGTGTCCACGCCGAAATAAATGACCGGAACGCCCATCGCCTGCACCTGCCGGACCAGTGACGTCGTCACTGGCAGCACAAACTCGCGGTAGTCGCTCATGCCCAGCGAGCCGACCCAGCTGTCGAAGATCTGGATCACATCAGCGCCTGCTTCCACCTGCTGCCGGCAGTAATCGACCAGTACCAGCGAAAGCTTCTGCAGCAGCGTCTGCCAGGCGGCCGGATCGCGATACATCAGGGTCTTGGTTTCAATCCAGTTGCGCGAGCCGCCGCCCTCGATCATGTAACTGGCGAGCGTGAACGGGGCTCCGCAGAAACCGATGATGCCGAGCCTGTCTTTGAAATGGCTGGAAACTTTTTTGATGGCCTCTGCCACATAGCCAAGTTCGGCTGCGCGATCTGTCCGCAGCCGCTCTATGTCGGCTCCGGACCGTACCGGGTTCTCCACAACCGGCCCCTCGCCAGCCTTGAACTCGAATGGCAGACCCATGCATTCGAAGGGCAGCAGCAGGTCGGCAAAGATGATGGCTGCATCCACATCGAGCTTTTCTGCGGCGGTGATAGTCACGTCAGCCGCCAGCTCGGGCTTTTTACAGATATCGATGAGGGAATGGTGCCGGCGCACGGCCTGGTACTCAGCCATGTAGCGGCCGGCCTGGCGCAGAAACCAGACTGGCGTTACGTCGACGGGCTGGCGCAGGCAGGCGCGCAGAAAACGCTGGGCGCCGGTCAGGTGAAGCTGCGGATTGGTGATCGGCAGTCCGGAGCGCGCGCGAAGATCGTCACTGATGCCGGCAACCCGCCCAGGGGCCTGGTCGTTCTCGACATCAGCCCCGGAGTGCTGCGAAAGAATATGGTCCATCTTGGAAACGGCAGCCCCTTGTTCGCCGGATAGTCAAAGGTTAGCACCCTGCGCCTGTCAGAAGCTGGTTCACGGCGTGCGCTGTTTCAGTATGGAAAAGTCCGGCGGCATTCCTTGCAACTCTGCCCGATCCGGTCTATTTGTGACAGTCACGCCTGGTTAGGGGATGTGCACAGGTTCGGAGCGGCGCGTTGCCGCCCATGCTGTCCTGTCCCCGCCTTCGGCAAAAGAGTAACGGAACCCGGCTGTCTGAATCATTCCTTAACCTTGCATCTTTACGATTCACCAGAGAAGTGCCCGTTGAGGAACTGCTTCAAGGCTGGCTGCGTCCTCGCATCTCCCGGCTTCTCGTGCTTTGATTACAGTAGTAGCCATTTCAGATTCGCATCTTGATTCTGGAGCAATGTGCTTCCTCCTGGTTGGGAATACGCCCGTAGCAGGCTGCATCATCGCTCCTTCAACATGCATCTAACTTTTGGTCAACGACACAAGACAAGACGAGGTTTGTGATTCATGCAGATTGCGATGGTAGGTCTCGGAAGAATGGGCGCCAACATGGTGCGCCGATTGATCAAAGGTGGCCACGAGTGCGTGGTCTTTGACAACAGCCAGGCTGCAGTAGCAACCCTGGTCAAAGAAGGTGCAACCGGTTCGAGCTCCCTCGAAGACATGGTCTCGAAGCTCAAGGCGCCGAAGGCAGTGTGGCTGATGGTGCCGGCCGGCGTCGTCGACAAGACGGTGGGATCGCTTAAGCCGCTGCTCAAGGCGCACGACATCATCATCGACGGCGGCAATTCGCACTATGTCGACGATATCCGTCACTCGAAAGCTGTCGCGGAACAAGGCATCAAGTGGGTCGACGCAGGTACCAGCGGGGGCGTGTTCGGCCTCGAGCGCGGTTACTGCCTGATGATCGGCGGCTCTGATGAAGCAGTGAATTATCTCGACCCGATCTTCAAAACACTCGCGCCAGGCCGCGGCAGTGTCGACCGCACGCCGGGCCGCGACAAGGCTCCTGCCACCACCGCGGAAGAAGGCTACCTTCACTGCGGACCTCCGGGCGCCGGTCACTTCACCAAGATGGTTCACAACGGCATTGAGTACGGCATGATGGCCGCCTACGCCGAGGGCCTGAACATTCTCAAGCATGCCAATGCCGGCAAAACCGTGCTCGAATCTGACGCCGAGACTGCGCCGATGCGTGAACCCGAGTTGTACCAGTACGATCTGCCGATCCCGGAAATCGCCGAAGTATGGCGTCGCGGGAGCGTGGTCGCCTCGTGGCTGCTTGATCTCACCGCTGCATCACTGGTTGAGTCGCCGGACCTGGCCGACTACAGCGGCCGTGTATCCGACTCCGGCGAAGGCCGCTGGACGATCAGCGCTGCCATCGACGAAGGCGTACCTGCCGATGTGCTAAGCGCGGCACTATTCTCGCGCTTCACCTCGCAGAACAATGCCGTCTACGCGAACAAGCTTCTCTCCGCCATGCGCTTCCAGTTCGGTGGACACAAGGAGAAGAGCGGCAGTTAGGGGAGTCGCTGCAAGTGAAGCGGCCCCGCGTTTCAAGCGAAGCCGCACCAGCATGTCATCGTGCGCGAAGCGCAGCGTCATTGGATGATCTGCATTTTGCCCCGCTAGGCAAGTACCCTGTTTTTAAGGTAAGTAACCTTCCCACGAAACGGACCAATGAAACGGAGAAGATAGACGTATGGCAAACGAGCCGGCCCAGCAGGTCCCCGCCTGCCTGATGACGATTTTTGGCGCAAGCGGTGATCTGACCAAGCGTCTGCTCCTACCTTCTATCTACAACCTGGTAGCTGCCCAGGTTCTGCCGGAGGATTTCCGTTTGCTCGGCGTCGCCAGAGAAGACTGGGACGATAACAGGTTCAAGGATCACATTGGGACGACACTGAAGGAATTCTGGGGAAGCGATGCCGACCAGAAAGTCATCGACTTCCTCACGCAACGCGCCGCCTATCAGCAGGCCGACTTCGATGAATCGGCATCGTTCGACAAACTCAAGATTGCCATCGACAAGCTCGAAAAAGAGAATCAGACCGGTGGCAACCGGCTGTTTTATCTTGCTGTCGCACCCAGTTTTATCGCGACCATGGCCGCTCAGCTCTCTCGTGTTGGCCTGTTAAAGGAGGACGGTGATGGCTGGCGTCGGCTGGTCATCGAAAAGCCATTCGGTCACGACGTGGAATCAGCTATCAAGCTCAACAGCGATCTTCAGCAGAGCCTGCGCGAAGATCAGATCTACCGCATTGATCACTTCGCCGGCAAGGACACGGTGCAGGACCTGGCAGTCTTCCGCTTTTCGAATGCCATCTTCGAGCCATTGTGGAACCGCTCACTCATCGACAATGTGCAGATCACCGCAGCCGAGATTGTTGGTGTTGAAGGCCGGGCAGGCTACTACGAGACGGCCGGCGCTCTTCGCGACATGGTGCCGAACCACATGGCGGAACTCTTGTCGCTCGTTGCCATGGAGCCGCCTGTTTCCTTCAGCGCAGGACACATGCGCGACAAGCAGGTCGAGTTGATGGAATCAGTCCGCAAGTACAAGCCGGAAGATGTCGACAAGTTCGCTGTTCGCGGCCAGTACGGAACAGGCAGTATCAACGGCAAACCAGTTCCCGCATACCGCGACGAACCCAATGTCGATAAAGCATCCATCACGGATACGTATGTCGCCATGCAGGTCGAGATCGACAACTGGCGCTGGTCGGGCGTGCCTTTTTACATCCGCACGGGCAAGCGTTTGTCCTGCGCTTTGACTGAGATTGTCGTGACCTTCCGCCAGCCGCCGGCCCGCCTGTTTCCGAGTAATGGCCAGAGTGACAAGTCACCTAACCAGCTGATCTTCAACCTGCAGCCCGCTCAGGGTATTCAGCTGGATTTCGGCACAAAGGCTCCTGGCCTGAACACGGCTGTCGACCAGAACAGTATGAAATTCTCGTTCCCCGCCGGACCCTTCGGCAATCACGGCAAGGGCTATGAACGCCTGCTGCACGACGTCATGATCGGCAACCCGATCCTCTTCCAGCGTGCCGAGTTTGTTGAGCAGGGATGGAAGATGGTGCAGCCTCTGCTCGACGCCTGGTCGAAGCCCCCGAAGGAAGATTTTCCGAATTACGCTGCAGGCTCAACCGGCCCGAAAGCAGCCGACGACCTGCTGGCGAACGAAGGACATCGCTGGCATTCGCTCGAAAACGAGTGAAAGAAGTAGGGTCGACGATACAACTTAAAAAGTATTGGAGTCGATCTCTCACCTGCCGATAATAGTTGCATGGTGAAACCTTGCAGCGCGTGTAAAGACGGCGTTGAGCCGCCCTTCCCTTTCACCATGGCATTTCAACCCATAGTTGATGTGGAGGCTGGCAGGGTGTTCGCCTACGAGGCGCTGGTGCGGGGACTTCACGGCGAGTCAGCCGGGACCGTGCTGAGCCAGGTGAACGAGACGAACCGTTATGCTTTTGACCAGCAGTGTCGGGTGAAAGCCATTACGCTCGCCGCGAAACTTGGCCTGGTTGCTACCGGGGCAATGCTGTCGATCAACTTTATGCCAGGCGCAGTCTACAGCCCGGCTGCCTGCATTCAGTTGACCCTTCAGACCGCCTTATCTTGTAAGTTCCCGCTCAACCAGCTCATCTTCGAGATCACGGAAGCGGAAGAAGTCAAAGACCGCGCGCATCTGCGAAAGATCGTTGAGGAGTACCAGAAGCGAGGGTTCAAGGTCGCCCTGGATGACTTCGGGGCAGGCTACTGCGGTCTCAATCTATTAGCCGATACGCCTACGGACATCATCAAGCTGGACATGGATCTGACGCGCGATCTTGACCGGCGACCGGCGGCCGTCCATATCGTCAACATGATGGTCAGCCTCGCGAAAGCGATGAACATACTGCTTATTGCCGAAGGGATAGAAACGCAGGAAGAATATCGCATCCTGCGCAGGTGCGGCATCCACCTGATGCAGGGATACCTTTTCGCAAAGCCTCAAGTCGAGGGTTTGCCGCAATTTGAACCGTATAAACTCGGGACGCAGACGAGTCTGCTCACTCCGCTTCCATCCGTACTGTCACTCGAAAGCCTGGGCTCAATTCGCTAGGAAGATCCGGCTTCCTTAAACCAGTGAAGGTTCAGTTCACATAGCTTCCGGTGCTTCGATTCCCATCATCGCGAGTAATCGCACCAGCTCCCGTTCCGCTACCGCCGCGGTCGCCAGCAGCAACTGTCTCTTTGCCGCGTCTTTCTCTGTCATGATGTGGTGGCGATGGTAGAAGTTGTTGAATTGCTGTGCCAGTTGAAACGCGTGCTTCGCGATAAACGCCGGCTCAGCCGTTGCGATTGATTGCTGCACCAGCAGGCTGGTCTTCCCTGCCGCAACCCATAGCTCCCAGATGCCGCTGCCCTCTTCTTCACTGCCGATAGCCGTCGCCGCATTGGCGTCGAAAGCAGTCAGTACAGCAGCCGGCGTGGTCTCTGCTTTGCGGAAGATACTGCGCGCCCGCACAATCGCATACTGTACGTATGGCCCGGTCTCGCCTTCAAAGCTGAGTGCTTCCTTGAAGTCAAAAGCAATAACCGAGTTGCGCGTAAACTTGAGCATGAAGTAGCGCAGCGCGCCGACTGCGATGGTATTGGCGATGTGCTGACGATCGGTCTCGGCCCGCTCCGGATGACGTGTGTTGACTTCACTCAACGCAGCCTCAATCAGCTTGTCGATCAGGTCATCTGCCTTCACGCCAAAGCCCTTCCGGCCTGACACTTCGATGTACGCGCGGCCTTTGTCTTCTTCCGCAACTTCGTAGCCGAGGTCGAGCGCGCAGCGCGGCGTCAACGCCACCATTTCGTACGAGAAGTGCGTGTAGCGTGCTGCTTCTTCGACATAACCCATGCCGCGCAGTGCCTCGATCACATTACTCTGCGGATCGGACTGCCGGCTGTCGATGACGTTATAGATCGCCTGCGCTCCGCCAAACTGCGGATGCTCGTCTTCACCGCGCTCAGCACTGATCCAGCACTCGTGATCGGGATATTTGTAGAACGGCAGGTAGCCGAAGTCGCGTCCCAGCAGCCCGAACTTCCACAGGTGGTACGCAATATCTTTGCCGACATAAGTGACGGTGCCGTTGGAACGCACGATGACCTTCGCATCTTCATCGGTGACGCCTTCGGCAAGCTCCGCAGCACCGGGACGCCGCATCACCCAGCAGCCTTTATTCTTGCCGACGGTCTCGAAGTACAGGACATTTTTCGCCTTCAACTGTTCAAAGGCAAGGTCCCAGAAATGCAGGTGCAGGATCTCGCTTTCTCGCGGTAGAAAATCGTACTCGATGTCGAGCCGCTGCATGGTCTCGAGATGCCGTCGCAGCACTGCTGTCGAAATCAGCTCGGCAATTTCGGCGGTTTCATTATTGCCTTCTTCGAGTTCGTGCAGCACTGCAAGCCGGATTTTCTTGCGTGCTTCAAGCTGCGCCGGATCCGCCGTGTACCACTGTGAAACGCGCGCATATAGATCCCAGCAGTAGTAATCGACCCTTTTGTCCTGCTGCTTCAGCGACACCATCAGGCTGCGCACATCTTCGACATTCAGCTTCTCGAGTTCAGTCAGGCCGACCACGACATCCGCCACTTGTACACCGGTGTTGTCGATGTAATTCTGCACGTCGACCTTCTGCCCGGCCTCGCGCAGCAGGCGCACGAACGTATCGCCCAGGATGGCATTGCGCAGGTGGCCGACGTGAGCGGCCTTGTTGGGATTGATGCTCGTGTGTTCGACCAGCGAGTGCAGACGCACAGCCGGTCCTACGCGAACATCGCGCGCAATATGCAGTAGCGCCGATTCGCGATCGAGCCGCGCATTGATGTAGCCGGCGCCGGCGATTTCGAAGCTCGCGAAGCCTGGAAGAGGCAGCAACTCTGCAACGATCTCTTCGGCTATTTTGCGGGGAGCCTTCTTCAGTCTGCGCGCAAGTTCAAAAGCGACCGGCAAAGCAAATTCGCCCAACTTGGTATCGGGCGGCTGCTCGATCGCAAGCGTTGGCGCTTCAATCTGGTACTCCTCAAGCAGCACTGCCGTCAGACGTGCGCGCAAAAGCTTCTGCTGTTCTAAATACACTGGGGTCTCACCGTGCCGGCATTGTGCGGGACTGCAAGAGCATGCCGGAAATGCTTGATTTTACTAGCGATTTTAGCAGACACAAGCCTCTTCCGCGTTGACGCTCTGTGCTCAACACCCTAAGATTGAAAGAGTGCTTCCCCGGTTCGCGGAAGCCGTAGTCTGCCTGCCCATCATGCCGGAAAAGTCAAAGTTCTATATCACCACGCCGATCTACTACGTCAATGCGCGGCCGCACCTCGGCACTGCCTACTCGACGATGGTGACGGACGTGATCGCGCGCCGCAAACGCGCTACCGGCGCCGATGTTTATTTCCTCACCGGCACGGATGAGCATGGGCAGAAGATCCAGCGTTCCGCGAAGGCACTGAACAAGACGCCGCAGCAGTTTACCGATGATGTCTCAGCAGAATTTCGTGCTCTCTGGCAGCGGCTCGACCTCAGCAATGACGACTTTATCCGTACCACGGAACCTCGCCATAAACGGGGCGTGCAGAAGCTGTTCGCGCTCCTGCAGGAACGCGGCTTCATCTACAAGGGGACCTATACCGGACAATACTGCGTGTCCGATGAAGCCTATGTCGACGGGCCTCCGGGTACTTTTTGTCCCGACTGCGGCAACCTGACTGAGACGGTCAGCGAAGAGAATTATTACTTTAAACTTTCTGCTTTCGAGCGACCGCTGCTCGAGCTGTACGAGCGCGAACCTAATTTCATTCGGCCGGAGACACGCCGTAACGAAGTGATGGCTTTTGTGCGCAGCGGCTTGAAGGATCTGTCGATCAGCCGCACCAGCTTTGACTGGGGCATACCTGTCGTCGGCGACGAAAAGCACGTCGTCTATGTCTGGATGGACGCGCTTGCCAACTACATCACAGCGCTCGGCTGGGGCAGCGACGATCCCGCCGACATTGCACGCTTCAACAAATACTGGCCGGCGGATCTGCACGTGATCGGCAAAGAGATCACGCGCTTCCACTGCGTGTACTGGCCGGCCTTTCTGATGGCCGCCGGACTGCCGCTGCCAAAGAGCATCTTCGGTCATGGATGGCTGCTCTTCGAGCAATCAAAGATGTCGAAGTCGCGCGGGAATGTCGTCCGCGCAGAAACGATCCTCGATGTCTTCGGTCCCGAGGTCGGGAACGATGCACTGCGCTATTTTCTATTGCGCGAAGTGGTCTTCGGGCAGGATGGCAGCTTCTCATTCGACGCCCTCGTGCAGCGCTACAACGCCGACCTGGCCAACGGCTACGGCAATCTTGTCAGCCGCACGTTGAACATGATCGCGCGCTACTTTGATGGCGTTATTCCGGAAGCTGCAGCTGATACAGCCGTGCGCAGCTTCGCTGAGCAGGCAGTCCGCGACTTCAACAGCCGCTTCGACGCGTATGACTTCTCTCGCGCGCTTGAAAGCCTGTGGACACTGGTCGCCCGCGTCGATGGTTATATCAGCGAGAACGCGCCGTGGAAGGTCGCAGCTTCGTCTGAAACAGCCGACCGCGCCAGGCTCGCAACCATTCTGTACACCTGCGCCGAAGCCATCCGCATCATTACTGCGCTCGCACATCCGGTGCTCCCGATCGCTACTGCAAAGATCTGGACGCAGCTGGGTCTCGGCGACATCACAGCAGCAGATTTGCAGGACATCCAATGGGGCGGCCTGAAACCCGGCACCAAGCTGGGCGAACTCGCTCCCATCTTTCCCCGCGCAGAAAAGGACGCGATCCAACGTATGCAGGACATCGAAAACAAGAACGCCGCGCCGCACGCAGAGGATGCTCCATCGACATCGCCGGCCGCGGGCCCGAAGACCAGCAACCTGCCCGGCGCCTCGCCCGCTGTGAACACGGCACAGATCCCGTCGCATTCATCGGAAGCAGCAGCCGAGCACCACGCCTTTGCGCCGGGGCAGCCGCCGGTGCCCCAGGCCACCGGCGAACATACGCCGCTCACGAAAGCGCCGGAGGCGACGCCTGTCGAGAGCACCGATGCGCCAAAGATCACCATCGACGACTTCGCGAAAGTCGAACTGCGCGTAGCGAAAGTGCTGGTCGCAGAACGCGTGCCGAAGGCCGACAAACTGCTGCGACTCGAAGTTGACCTCGGCTACGAGCAGCGGCAGATTCTCGCGGGCATCGCCGAAGCCTATACGCCGGAGTCGCTCATCGGCCGCAAGGTCGTCATTGTCGCAAATCTTGCGCCGCGTAAACTGCGTGGTCTTGAATCGAATGGAATGATCGTCGCTGCCTCTGTTGAAGGCGGCAAGGCAGTGCTGGCCGGCTTCCTCGAAGATATCGAAATCGGCGCGAGGCTCAAGTAAAAGCTTGCTGACCGACTCTCACGCGCATCTCGACCATGCCCGCTACAGCGAGGACCGTGCCGCGATCCTCAAAAATGCGTGGAATACGGGCGTGCGCACGATCCTGTCGATCGGTATCGGCGACGGACCGGACACGATGCACCGAGCACTCGACATCAGCCGGGAGCTTGCCGGCCAGCCGGATACGCCGAAGATTTTCGCGAGCGCCGGGATCCATCCCCACGAAGCGTCGCTGGCCGATGACGCCGCGCTCGCGAAACTTAGTTCCCTGCTCACCGAGCCTGAAGTGATCGCCTGCGGCGAGATCGGCCTCGATTACTACTACGACAATTCGCCACGCGAGACACAGAAGACGGTGTTTCGCCAGCAGATGAATATCGCTGGCGCGCAGAAAAAGCCGATCATCATTCACTGCCGGCCGTCCGACAACACCACCAACGCCTGGGATGACACGCTGACCCTGCTTGAGGAGCAGTGGGCCGCGACAGGTCTGGGCGGAATCCTCCACTGCTTTACGGGTGAATGGGAGCACGCGCGACGCGCCATGGACGCCGGCTTCATGATCTCGTTCGCCGGCAACATCACCTTTCCCAAAGCGCAGACGATCCGCGACGCAGCGCTGCAGGTGCCTCTCGACCGGATGCTCATCGAAACCGACGCGCCCTTCCTGGCGCCGGTGCCGAACCGCGGCAAACGTAACGAGCCCGCCTGGGTGGCGCAGGTGGCAGAACAGATCGGGACACTTCGCGGCATCCAACCATCGGACGTCGCCGAAAAGACTAGCTGGAACTTTAACCGCTTTTTTAACATCGGATAGCTGAGGGAACGATCCCGCAGGGTTGGAACGAGGAAACAGATGGCCGCTACAGAGAATTCATTTGACGTTGTCAGCAAGGTAGACATCCAGGAAGTCCGCAATGCGATCGAGCAGGCGACCAAGGAAGTGAATGCCCGCTTTGACCTGAAAGACTCCAAGTCGGAGATCAAACTCGAGGGCGCGGACACTATCCAGCTGGCCTCGGGCGCTGAACACCAATTGCAGGCGGTCATCGAAATCCTGTCCCACAAGCTCGTCAAGCGCAACGTGTCCCTTAAATCGCTGGTTTACGAGAAGCTGGAACAGGCCTCGGGCGGCAGTGTGCGTCAAAAGATCAAGCTGACCCAGGGTATTGCGAGCGAAAAGGCGAAAGAGATCGTCAAAATCGTGAAGGATTCCAAGAAAAAGGCGAATGCCTCTATCCAGGGTGAGACTGTGCGCATTACAAGCAAGGATCGCGACACTCTGCAGGAGATCATCGCACTGCTCAAAGGCAAGGACCTCGGGATCGACATGCAATTCACTAATTTCCGGTCGAATTGAGCGATTTACAGCATTCACGGCCCGCATCGGGTAAAGCGGACGACTTGAGTGCTACTGGAATCGCCGTATCAACAATGAAGCTTGCTACAAAACGGAAACTTTGGTGCAGACACGCGATGGGTTTCAGCCATTAAGATCGATGTATCAGGAGAACAGGTGAGCACACAGGCCATAGCGACGGCGAAAGAGGTGTTCGACCTGCTGCGCGATGACCTGCTCGCTATCGAGAAGGAGCTGGTTCGCGATTCTGTTTCGAATGTCAGCGCGATCACCGAAATCAGCGAGTATTTGCGTGAAGCCGGGGGCAAGCGTATCCGGCCATCCCTGTTGCTGCTCGCAGCCCGCTCGCTTGATTATCACGGCCGGGGGGCAACCCGCCTGGGCGCCGTGGTCGAGATGGTCCACACCGCGACCCTGGTCCATGACGACATCATCGATGAAGCCGATACCCGCCGCGGACGCCCTTCGGCCAACACCACCTGGGGAAACTCGAAATGCGTTCTCGCCGGCGACTGGCTCTACATGCAGGCCTTTCGTATCGCCCTCGAAGAACGTAATTTACGGGTACTCGACCTGCTCATTGGCCTGACCCAGCAGATGGTCGAAGGCGAGCTGCTGCAGATTGAGAAGCAGGGCCGGATGGTCAACGAGTCTGAGTATTACGACCTGATCTACCGCAAGACGGCGTGTCTTTTCAATGTCTCCATGCGACTGGGCGCAACCCTGGCCGGCGCTTCCGAGGAAGTGGAAGAACAACTGGGTGAGTTCGGTCGCAGTCTGGGCATCGCTTTCCAGATCGTCGACGACGTGCTCGACCTTACGGCCAGCGAAGAGGTGCTGGGCAAACCAGTTGCAAGCGACCTGCGCGAAGGCAAGGCTACCCTCGCCATTGTTCACGCCTATGAGCGGGCTACCCCCGCCGAACGAATGGCAATTGACTACGTTCTTGAAGATGAGTCTCTGCGGCGCACCTCGCACGAAGAAATACTGCGCATCCTCAACCGGTACGGATCGGTCGAGTTCGCCATGAACACGGCTTACGAGTATGCGGCCATCGCGCGAAACGCCTTGGTAGGCCTGCCGGAAACAGACGCAAAACGCGCTTTGCTGTGGATGCCCGACTTTGTGGTCGCCCGCGAGAAGTAGCTGCGTGATATTCTCGGCTGTTCGTTAGACGATGCCGGAACCAACCCCAATGCGCAGTAAACCACCGATTCGTGTCCTCGTGGCCAAACCCGGCCTAGACGGCCATGACCGCGGCGCGAAGGTGATTGCCCGCGCACTGCGCGATGCCGGCATGGAGGTCATTTACACTGGCCTGCGTCAAACACCGGAGATGGTGGTCAATGCTGCCATACAGGAGGACGTCGACTGCATCGGGCTAAGTATCCTGTCAGGCGCTCATAATGTCATCGTGCCGCGCATCCTGGCGCTGCTCAAAGAGCGTGACGCCTCGGATATCCTCGTCGTGCTCGGCGGCACCATCCCGGAGCAGGATATCGAGCCACTGAAGGCAGCCGGGGTCGCCGCGGTGTTTGGTCCAGGCACCACGCTCGACTCGACCGTGACCTTCATCCGCGAACATGTAAAGCCGCGTACGCTTCTCACATACTGATCGGACAGCAGTCGCTGAACATCCGATCCAAACTTGACTTCCAATGCAAACAAGCGCCATCTTCCTGCCTGACGGCATCGAAGCTGGCGCTTGTTCGTTCAAGGAGTCAGGCGCGGACGAACGTATTGTCACAGTTGCTGGGTGGCAGGAGGCCTGAACGTTGACTGTTTCCTTACAGAAAGCCAACTCAGCACTTCCACCCGCTGTGACGACGTTCTAGCGGTGGGGGTGATGACGGTGATGGCGATGATGACGGTGGTGGGGTGGCTGAGCGAATGCAGCTGCAGACACACCGAAAATCACGACGAGGAGGAGGGCAATCTTTTTCATGACTTGATTGTAGACGGCATTCATGTAATTAAAGGTGCCAATCGATTATGAAGAAGCTTTCATGGCTACAGCTTTCAGGGCAGCCGAATACTTCTCCGGCAGCAGTGTCTTTTGCAGGTGCTTGTCGACAAATACGTGAACCGTCTCCCCTTCGGCCAGCAGCTTTGGTTCGCTCCCATCCGGCGTACTGCGCAAGACCCTGTAGCCGAACTTGATCATGGAGGTCCGCTGATTCTGCACATGGGTTTCGATCAGCAACTGATCGTCATAGCGCGCAGGTGAGCGATAACGGCATGTCGCCTCGACCACCGGCAGCAGGCAGCCCTCCTCGGCTTCCATGGCGGCATAGTCGAAACCGATCTGCCGCAGCAGTTCGACGCGGCCGATCTCAAACCAGACAAAAAAGTTGGCGTAGTAGACGACACCCATCTGGTCTGTCTCCGCGTAGCGGACGCGAACGGTGGTAGCAAAAACCTGCGATCGGGAAGTATGCATTCTCTCTCTCTCAGACTATCAATGGCCACACTAAACCGGTCCGGTCGCTGGATGGTCGCCGCGTAACCAGGCATACAACAGCGTGGCGCTGAGTGGAATCAGGGTCAGGGTAAAGGGCAGAAAGATGCGCACCTCCTCGGACATGCCGAAGGTAAGAAACAGGAGGAAGTGAAAGACTGAGCCGAGGGCAACACCCCTCATCCATATGGGAATACCTTGCCAGGAGCGCATAGCCAGCCAGATCGTCATCACCCATGGTCCAAGGACGCAGAAAAGGGCAGCGGCCCCGTTCACGGCATGCAGATTATTCAGTAGTTGAAAGGCTGCCGCACTGCGCTCCGCATGGGGGAACATGCGGCGGCTGATGAACCACTCGATCCCCACGGCCGCAATGGCCCCGACCAGCGCCGCGGGAATGACCCAGCGCTCCCTGTCCATTCTGCGGGCTCCGAAATGAACCAGGAACATGCCGCCCATCATGGCCGCGACGGCATCGGCACGGATGGTCGCGCCGAGCACAGCGACCAGGACCAGCGTAACGAAGAGCATCGGGCGCGGCACCCTCACCAGTCCCGAACCAAGCAGCGCACACGCGCTCAGAACGGCAAGGGAGGGCATCGTCTCCGGCTCCTGGAACCACAGCGTCCACACCAGGTAGATCTGTGCGAGCAGCAGGCCGAGCAGAACCTGGGCCCACTGGCGATCAAGACTTGCCTGGCGAAATGTTATCAGCTTCGTCAACAGGAAAAAAATGCAAGCCAGGCTCAGGCCGGTACAGAAGAGATCCGAGGCCGCAAATATCTGGTGGAAGTGCAGATGGGTAAAGTGCCGCAGAAAGCTCGCTGTGAAATACACACCTATCCGGTATTGTGCCGGAGCCAGTCCGTGGCCGGTCGCGAGCATCGGCCAATCCTTCGGAGAATCATGCTCGACCCGGCTGTAAGCCCAGTAATCGAGGAATGTGTAGCCCAACGTCATCAAGGCGATCGCCCAGATGAGGAACTGCTTCAGGCGGGGATGAAGCGGATGGTCGGGTGAGAACGAGGGCACGCTTTTCACTGTACCGGAATGGCACTGTGTTTTCGGCTGGTCGAGGGATTTTGGTTGGCCCGTGCCTCAAAGGCGAGACATGGGGCACCCTTTATTGAGGTTTGTGAGCGAAACACGGGTCCTTCAACTTCGCTCAGGATGACGGATTCGTCGCAGGGAAATGGAGCGAACGGATCTCCCCACTGCGCTGCGCTCCGGTCGAGATGACGAAGGATGCTGTGATGGCTCGCACGTGGAGTATAGGGCGGCGGTGGTGGATCACATGGCCGACAAGGCTCGCGCTCGGATGACAAAGCCAGCAAGCCAGGGAGGGGTGCGACCAACGGGAGCCTATACGCCAGGGGCGTGTCCGCCTGCATGGCAGATGCTAGGGCTTGAGTTTAGAGAAGAGACTTAGCTTAGAGATGTCGTTGAACATGACAAAAGCGAAGAAGATCAGCAGTCCTACAAAGGCAGCCTGGTAGATCCGCTCCTTAAAGCGCTGGTTGAGGTCGCGACGGATAACCTCTTCAATCAGCAGCAGCAGGATGACTCCGCCATCCAGGATTGGGACGGGCAGAAGGTTGAAGATCCCCAGGTTCAGACTGATGATCGCCATCAGTCCAATGATCGGCTGCCAGCCGGGCTGCGAGGCCGCGATACCGGTCTCCCGCGCGATGCCGATGGGGCCACTGAGGTTCTGGACGGCCATGTGCCGGGTGAGCATGCGGCGCAGGACCTCAAGGATCAGACTGGAATTCTTCGCATTGAACTTGATCGACTGGTGCAGTGCTGCGGGCAGGGGCATCTGCTGCACCTGGAAGGGAGGCTCCTGCGGTTTGAAGCCGATCTGGTAGCCCTTCGAGCCATCACCCTCGTCCGCGATCATGGGCTGAATCGTCAGTTGCAAGGTCTGGCTGCCGCGGCGGATATCAAGGTGGGCGGGCTTGCCGTCCTGGTCCTGTAGATACCGGGCGAAAGCCACGACTGAATGCAGCTGCAGGCCATCGATGCTGAGAATCTGGTCGCCCGCTTTCAGGCCGGCCTTTTCGGCAGGCATACCGCTCTTCACGTACTCCACTGTGACCGGCGTCGTCTGCATCTTCGGGATGAAGCCGAGGGTCTCGAGATCAAAATCATCGGAGTTGCGCGGATTGCGGATGTTCAGCGTCAGCGGGACGCTCTGGCCATTGCGCTCGACAGTCACCGGCACAGACTGGCCGAGGTTCAACGCGGAACGAATGGAAATCTGTTCCCAGGTGGGATTCGGCACGGCTTCGAAACGGGTAATGCGATCATCGGCACGAAAGCCTGCCTGCATGGCCGCTGAGTTTGCCGTTACATAATCCACATCGCCCGGCTGCGATCGAAAGGTCTCGACCTCATTGTGCATCATGTAAAAGCCGGTCATGAGGAACAACGCGAGGAGGAAGTTTGAGACGGGACCGGCCACGGCAATCAGGATCCGCTGCCAGCGGGGCTTGGAATTCAGGTCGCCGGGATCCTGTACCGAGGCGCCTGGCGAATCTGTGTTGCCAGTAGAATCCAGCATCATGCCATCGCCGCCCAGTTCGCCGGCCATCTTCACGTAGCCGCCGAGCGGGAGCAGGCTCAGGCGATAATCCGTGTCGCCGTAGGTCACGCCAAACAGGCGCTTACCGAAGCCGATCGAGAATACTTCCACGCGGACGCCGCACAGTTTGGCCACGGCGAAATGCCCGAACTCATGCACCAGGACCATGATGCCGAGCACAATGAGTGTTGAGACAATACTGGTTGCGACGAAAGACATAGAGAAGGTTGTACCTGAATAAGGCGCCGTTTGACGAAGGTCAGGCGGATCGCATTCTAGTTTGATTGCCGATCACGCGTCGGGCTGTCATACGGGCTTCTTGATCCAACTGCAGAACCTCTGCAATTGTCTGCGGATGCACCGCCGGAGTTACTTCAAGGACTTGCTCAATTGTACGCGGGATGGACGGGAAGCTGATACGTCCTTCGAGGAATGATGCGACCGCTACTTCATCTGACGCATTCAGCGCGATAGTGTGAGCGCCGCCCGCTTCTGCCGCTTCATAGGCCAGGCGCAGGCAGGGGAAGCGCTCGAAGTCCGGCTGCTCAAAGGTCAAC
Source organism: Acidobacteriaceae bacterium (assembly GCA_963692885.1). Classification (GTDB taxonomy): domain Bacteria; phylum Acidobacteriota; class Terriglobia; order Terriglobales; family Acidobacteriaceae. Next base: position 808,940 of record OY843586.1, on the reverse strand, counting down.
CCGCTGAGAGCGGCCATGTCGAAGGTCAGATCCGAGGCGACCCGCTCGGGATAGCTCAAGGCATACAGGATGGGCAGACGCATGTCTGTGACAGAGATCTGGGCAAGGATGCTGCCATCGACATACTCGACCAGTGAATGAACCGTCGATTGAGGATGAACCGTGACTCTTACCGCGGACGGCGGCAGGTCGAAGAGCCGGCAGGCTTCGATAATCTCGAGTCCCTTGTTGAGCATGGTGGCGGAGTCGATGGTGATGCGCTGCCCCATAACCCAGGTCGGGTGCTTGAGCGCCTGTGCCGGAGTGATGTGCGCGAAGTCTTCCAGTGGCAGCGACCGGAAAGGTCCGCCTGATGCTGTCAACCAGATGCGTCTGACTTCTTCACGCGTGCCGCCGCGCATGCACTGGTGGATGGCGTTGTGCTCCGAATCGATCGGCAGGATCGGGACGTTTCTTTCCCGCGCAGCACGGCTCAGGATCTCACCCGCTGCGACCATTGCTTCCTTGTTGGCGAGACCGACCGGCTTCCCGGCCAGGATAGCGGCGTACGTGGCTTCAATACCAGCCACGCCGACGATTGCCGAGACAACAAAATCAACTCCAGGGAAGGTCGCTGCGTGGACACTGCCCGGCGTACCGTGCAGTACCTGAACGCCCTCGATTCCAGCAGCCTTCAGCCGCAGCGAAAGCTGCGAGGCAATTTCTTCTGTCGCCATGGAGACGACGGCCGGTCGCCAGCGACTGGCCTGTTCGAAAGCGAGCGCTACATTACGCCCCGCGACGAGCGAAGCAACGCCGAATCGGTCGGGGAAACTTTCGACTATCGAGAGAGTGCTGGTCCCGATAGAACCCGTTGACCCCAGGATGGCAAGCTGTTTCAAAGGATGGTACTCACGCTGTTTATCTTAATGTTCTGAACGGTCCAGCGCTAACTCACTATCGATGGGGATGCAGAGAAGCGTGCGACCAACGGAAGCATAAGCGGCAAAGCCGCAGTCGCATCGATGGCAAATCGTTAGAAGGATTGCTGGATGAGCTGGGCGTACCAGAGCACTGGCGCCGCGAGCAGCAGGGCGTCGATGCGGTCGAGAACGCCGCCATGGCCAGGCAGCAGGGTGCCTGAATCCTTCACACCGGCGCCGCGCTTGACGGCTGACTCGACCAGGTCGCCGATCTGAGCGGCAATATTCAGGACAACCGAGAGTCCCAGCCAGTGGGCAATCGAACCGGGGTAGTGCAGCGTCTCAATGCCGTGCTGCTGCAGCATCCCTGCAAGGTAAAGCAGGAGTCCCGTAATGGCCATGCTGCCAAGCACTGAGGCGATACTGCCTTCCCACGTCTTGTTTGGACTGACAGCCGGAGCGAGTTTGTGCTTTCCCAGACTGCGTCCCACATACAGTGCTGCGACATCGCCTGACCATACCGCGAAGAAGAGGAAGATGAGCAGCGCCGGGCCGTCCTCCTGTTGCGAGATGAGCGGGATCGTCGTCAGTGACAGGCCGATGTAGAGCAGGCTGAAGACGGAAGCCGAAGTGTCGAGCAGTACGCGTTTGAGCGGACTGCGAAAGCTTACGGCAGAAAAAATAATAAGAGCGAGCGCACTTAAGACCGGCGCAAGCACGTCAGAGCGCAGAAAAGTGAACAGGAAGAGTACGGCGATCGATACGATGACGAGCAGGCGCGGAGTCTTCGCGCCGCTTGCATCCGCCAGACCCAGAAATTCCCAGGCAGCCAGCATGGCAACAGCACATGCAGCCGCAGTGATCAGCCAGAATGGACCTTTCAGCAGAAGCAGAAGGACGACGGGAACCAGGACCAGTGCAGTAAGAATGCGTGCCATGCGTTCCGCTCAGAATAGCAGGGTACTGCGCAGACAGCGGGAGCGCTGCGCGCGTCTGCGAAGCTTTCCGGCATCTCCCCTTGCATGGCGAGGAGGGTCTGAAGACAGACAGAAGAAAGATCAGCAATCAATCATTCTGAACTGCGAGGTTCAGCAGGTTTACCAACCCCGCTGTTCATGGATTGACTGTGGCTTCTCCATGGCCCGGACCGACTGATCGCTGCTACGCGTCTTTGGCCCTCGCGTAGCCCTCAAGCAGTTTGGCGCCCTTTGCCGCAAGCTTCTTTGCGTCGGCAGCATTCCTGGGCAGTGGTTCACCCCACGCCTGCGCGGAGAGCGCAAGCCGTGTCGGTTGGCCATCCTTCTCCATCGGTCCACGCGGATTGGCGAAATGCCTGCGAAGGAAGCTGCCTTTGCGCTTCTGTTTTTCAGGCGTATCGGCAGGTCCTTTCACACCTGGCTTGAGGTGCGATCCTTCCTTCTTGTTGAAGTATTCCCTTCCTGCCTGCGTGAGGCCGCCACGGGGATCCTTGGTCTTGCTGTCTCTTGTTAGCTTCGCTTCTGAACCAGCCTTCTTCGTTGAAGCCTTCTTCGTTGAAGATTTTGCCGTAGCCTTCTTCTTCGTAGCTTTATCGGCAGAAGCTTTCTTTGCAGGACTCTGCCTGGCGGATGTTTTCGCTGGTGACGATTTTGTGGCAGCTTTCTTTGCAGTCCGTTTCTCAGCCATGGCCAACTAGATGCCGGCTGGTATGGTCCGGTATATACGCCAGGAGCCATCATGTTGACCGCAAAGAAAAGCCCCGCCTGCTCTTTCCAGCTTCGAAAGGCAGGCGGGGTCAGGAACACCGGGTGCTTAGACGGCTGCGTGTTCGATCACTTCTTCACGGACAGCTTCGTCGCGGCTGAGCTCGCTCGCTGATGCCGGCAGTGCGATCGCGAGGACGTCTTCGATCCGGCTGGCATAGTGGATATCCACGTCCGCGATCTGTTCCGGCATCAGGTCTTCTTCCACGCTCTGCCGGTTGTCACGCGGCAGAATCACGGTACGGACGCCGGCACGTTTGGCAGCCAGGAACTTCTCCTTGATGCCGCCCACTGGCAGAACATTGCCGCTCAGTGTGATCTCGCCGGTCATCGCGGTCAGCGGATGTATCGGCTTGTCGGTCAGGAGCGAAACCAGGGCTGTAGCCATGGCTACACCTGCTGATGGACCGTCCTTCGGGATGCCGCCTGCGGGCACGTGGATATGAATGTCCACGTTCTCGAGGAAGTCTTCCGACAGACCGACCGACTGGGCATTCGAGCGCACCCAGGTAAACGCCGCCTGCATGGACTCCTGCATCACGTCGCCGATCTGGCCAGTAATCTTGAAGCCGCCTTTACCCTTCATGCGGTTGGCTTCAATGAACAGGATGTCGCCACCAACTGGTGTCCAGGCCAGGCCGACTGCCACGCCAGACCGCTTGGTCCGCTCGGCGATCTCTGTATCGACGCGCACCTTGATGCCGCCCAGAAATTCCTGGATAACATCTTTCGTCACAACCAGTGCGTCCGTATTGCCTTCTGCAATCCGGCGCGCCTGTTTGCGGCAGATAGTGCCGATCAGCTGCTCAAGCTTACGAACACCCGCTTCCCGTGTGTAGTGGCGCACGATGTAGCGGACACTCTCTTCAGGAAACTCGATCTTCGGCTTTCCTGCCGGCGTCTCCGGCAGCTGGCTTTCGGGAACGGCAGGTGTTGCTCCGCTCTCGACGGGTCCAGGCGTTTCGACGACCGGCAGATCCGGCTGGATGCCATTCTCCTTGATCTGCCGCGGCACCAGGTAGCGGAAGGCGATATGCACCTTCTCTTCTTCCGTGTAGCCGGAAAGATCAATGATCTCCATACGATCGAGCAGCGGGGCCGGGATCGGATCGAGCATATTCGCCGTGCAGATGAACAGCACCTTCGACAGGTCGAATGGCTGATCAAGATAGTTGTCGCGGAACGTATTGTTCTGTTCCGGGTCAAGTGTTTCGAGTAGAGCCGAGGCTGGATCACCACGGAAGTCGCGGCCCAGTTTGTCGATCTCGTCGAGCATGAAGACGGGATCGTTCGTATCGGCACGCCGCATCGCCTGGATGATCTGCCCGGGCATTGCGCCGATGTACGTACGACGGTGCCCACGGATCTCTGCTTCATCATGCATGCCGCCGAGCGAAATCCTCTGGAACTTGCGGCCGAGTGCTCGCGCGATGGATCGGCCCAGAGACGTCTTGCCGACACCCGGGGGTCCGACAAAGCAGAGGATCGGTCCCTTCATATCGGGCTTCAGACGACGCACGCTCAGGTAGTCGAGAATGCGGTCCTTCACCTTCTTCAGGTCGTAGTGGTCCTGGTCGAGGATCTCCTTCGCCTTGATGATGTCCACTTCTTCGCCCGAAGACTTGGCCCACGGCAGTACTGCCAGCCACTCGATGTAGTTGCGCGTCAGCGAAAAATCGGCTGCCATCGGGGACATGCGGGAAAGCCGGTTGAGCTCCTTCAGCGCTTCCTTTTTAGTGTCCTCAGGCATGCCCGCGTGTTCGATCTTCTCGCGCAGGTCTTCAATATCCTTCTGACCCTCGTCGATTTCGCCGAGCTCCTTCTGGATAGCCTTCAGCTGTTCGCGGAGATAGTAGTCGCGCTGCGACTGCTGCACCTGGTCCTGCACTTCCGACTGGATCTTGTTGCGCAGCTGCTGTACTTCCAACTCTTTCGCGAGATGCTTGTGGATACGCTCGAGGCGCGCCACGACATCCGGCGTTTCGAGCAGTTCCTGCTTGTCATTGGTCGGCAGAAATGGCAGGGACGACGCTACGAAATCAACCAGGCGGCTTGGATCTTCGATATTGAGCGCGATCGTCTGCAACTCGTCCGACAGGGTCGGCGAAGACGTCACAATCTGCTGGAACTGCGAAGTGACGTTCCGCTGAAGTGCTTCAAGCTCGGAGTTCCTGGTAAGCGCCGGCTCGGCGACGATTTCGATCTCGGCCGTCATAAATGGTTCGCGCTGCACGAATTCGCCCAGTTTCACGCGTTCCGTACCTTCTGTGAAGACAAAAAGGCTCTGGTTCGGCATCTTGACAACCTTATGAACGGTCGCCAGGGTGCCATACGCGTGCAGGTCGCTGGGCTGCGGCTGATCGAGCCGGGCGTCGCGCTGCGCAACCACAATAATTGTCTTCTCTTCCCCCAGGGAGTTGATCAGCTGGATCGAACTCTCCCGGCCCACCGTCAAAGGCAGAACCGCATGGGGGAATAACACCGTATCCCGAACAGGCAGAACCGGATACACACGTTTTTCAGTTGCGGCTTCGCGAGTTGCTTCTCGCTCTTCTCGCGGCTTTGGATGGATGATGCTTAGAAAATCGTTAGACATGAGTGTCCTTCTATCAGATAACCATACATGAGATGCTGCAGGTTGCGAAACGTCGCAATCATGCAGCAGCCGCTTCGCAGCGAAGCACCGTAGTCTGCCCTAGGTGCGATCTTTCACCAGGCAGTCGTCCGTTGCGGAGCAAATAAAGATGTCTCAGCCTATCTATCGGCAGACGGGATGCAAAACAACAATCAGTCTGGCCCGGTTACAGGAGAAGTCTATTCTTCCGCAGCCTGGTAACGGCCGAGCTCCCGTACGATCGAGCAGTGACTTTTAAGCCCGGTTAACACCTGGTCTGCCATCTGTGTGCTGTCGACCTGGCAATCGACATAGAAGACGTAGTGCCACGGCTGTCCATGGACTGGCCGCGACTGGATCTTGGTCAGGTTGGCGTTCTGTGCTGCCAGTATCTGCAAGGCTTCGACCAGGGTGCCGGGCCGGTGAGCGACCGTGAAGGCGAGGCTGGTCTTTGTAATTACCCGATCAGGCGCGATAGCATTTTTCCGCTTCAGAAGGAAAAACCTGGTGTAGTTTTCAGGATCATCCTCGATACCCTCCTGCATCACGCGGGCACCGTACTGGACTGCGGCGTGTGCACTGGCGACAGCGCCAACGTGGCGGTCGCGCAGCTCCATCAACTGCTTGACGCTGCCGGCGGTATCGTAAAACGGAATGGCTTCCATACCAGGATGCTCTGCGAAAAAACGCCGGCACTGCGCGAGTGCAACGGGGTGCGAATAGACGCGGTGCACGGTGTCGATCCGGCTCTCCGGCATGGTGATGAGGCAGTGCTTGATACGTAACCGCAACTCCTGCTCAATGCGTACGTCATGCTGCCATAAAAGGTCGTAGTGTTCGACGACTGAACCGGCAAGACTGTTCTCAATCGGCGCGACCGCCGCATCCACTTCTCCGACCTCGAGGAGGCGGAACATCTCGGCCGAAAGCACGCAGGGTTGGATGGTGGCGGCGGGATCAAACACCAGCGCTGCCTCATGACTGAACGAGCCCAGTTCTCCCTGAATAGCAATCTGCATTGCGTGCATTTTCCCTTCGATTACCAGAGTGTCGGCAACCCGACGGCTGCTGTGCGCACCATAACACAGCGTAGAGTTTCTACCTGATTCGTAAGGAGAATTAGAGAACATGCTTTGGACGATATTTCTTATTCTGTTAGTACTTTGGCTGGTGGGCTTTATCGGTTTTCACGTCGTGGCCTGGTATATCCACATCCTGCTGATCATTGCTCTAGTTGTGCTATTGCTGCAGCTGTTCGGCGGCGGCCGGCGGACTGTCATCTAGTCCGATTATCGGACGGGATAGAAGTTCTGATCAGGTGAACGACTTTCTAATCACGCGGCAGTCTGGGAGCTAAAGGCTGTCCTCAACTGTCGAATCAGCAGCAGAGACTGGCGCGACATCGAAATGGCTGTTGTAAGGAGACGTTATGAATTCTGACCAGATTAAAGGCAAGTTCGAACAGGTAGTTGGCAAGGTAAAGCAATCCGTTGGAGAGGCTGCCGGTGACCACGAGACCGCTAACGAGGGTCTGGGCGACCAGGTCAAAGGCGCGACGCGCGAGACCTGGGGCAACGTCAAGGATGCGACCAACACCACCACTGACCGTCCGGCTGTTACGACCCGGGAGGAGGCGCATGACACTACTGCCGACACCCGCAATTCAGTCAGCAGGTCAGTCGAGAATGCCAAGACAGCCATCAATGACCGCATCGACGAGTTCAAGCAGAAGCACGGCTGAAGCATCGTTACATCGAGCAACAAAAAGCCCCGCATCTGCGGGGCTTTTTTGTTGCTCACAACTCAGCGCCGAAGCAGGATAGAGGCGGCTACGAAGACAAAGAACAACATGGAAATGATGCCGTTGAGGGTGAAGAAAGCCGCGTTCATCCGGCGCAGATCCTTCGGCGACACCAGCAGGTGCTCATACAGCAGCAGCCCTGCCACAATAGCCACGCCGCACCAGGCGATCGTTCCGAAAAAAAACAGCAGACCGAGCCAGACCAGGCACAAGAGCATTAGTAGATGCATACCGCGCGCGAACCAGAAGGCCCCTTCAAGTCCGACAGCCTGCGGAATACTGTTCAATCCGGATGCGCGATCGAATTCAAAATCCTGGCATGCATAGAGAACGTCAAAGCCGCCGGTCCAGAACAGAACGGCCAGTGTGAGCACCAGGATGCGCGGGTCGAGCGAGCCACGTACAGCAATCCATGCAGCAGAAGGAGCGATCCCCAGTGCCAACCCAAGAAACAAATGCGAGAAGCGCGTGAAGCGCTTGGTATAGGAGTAAAGCAGCACTACTGCCAGCGCAATCGGCGAGCAGAGGAGCGTGAGACGGTTCAGCTGCGAGGCCGCGAGGAGGAACAGCAGCGAGCAGGCGACTGCAATCACCAGGACGAAACGTGAGGACAGTAAACCTGCCGGGATTGCCCGCGTGGCTGTGCGGGGATTGCGGCCATCGATCTCAGCATCTGCCCAGCGGTTGAAGGCCATCGCCGCAGTGCGGGCGAGCACGACACACAGTACGATCAGGATCAATTTTGGCAGCGCAGGCCATCCGTTAGCCGCCAGCATGGCACCGGTCAAGGCAAAGGGCAGGGCGAAGATCGAGTGCTCCCACTTGATCATTTCAAGCGTGAGTCCAAGATTACGCAAGAGTGGCATCGGCGAGTCCTGACGAAGAAAGGGGTGGGAGCCTGGTTAAGCCCCACCCCTATTTTAGAACGCTGCCCACAACACGACTGAAGCCTGCAGCAGAAAACTAGCGCTGCTTCTCGTCGCTGCTGTTTGCGACCTGCAAATTGTTCGTCACACTGAAGACACCTGGTACGGTATTTGCGCGAAGGCCTGCCGCATCCTTGTCCGCCTGGTTGAGGACAACGCCGGACAGGGTCACCTTGCCATTCACGACCGTGATGCGAATCGGCGCGGCGGGATCAATCGCGTACTTGTTCAATGACGGAAAACCGTAGACCGCACGCGCCACGGCAAGGCGGGTCTGATTATCCATCGGCGAAAGCGGATCGACCTGGATTTCATCCACAACATCGCGCACGCCCGGGGTGTTGCTTACAAGGGAGATTGCCGAGGACTGCGCGACCGGGCCCAGAGCATTGCCGCCAAGTGTCACAACTCCATCCTGCACCCTGAGAGTAATTGCATTGAATGTATTGCCGTACCCGACGCGATCGTAGGCCAGCGCCTTCTGCAGTTTGGCCTGCAACTCCGCATCGCTGATATTGGTGGTGGCGACTTCTATCTCGTTCTCGATAGCCTCTGTCTTCTTGACACGGTGCGCTTTCTTGTCAGCGTCCTCTTTGTCCTGGAAGACCGGGACAGTGCCGGTGAGCTTCACGGTGCCATTCTGCACAGCAACCTGCACATCTTTGAACCGCGAGCCTTTGAGGGCTTTCTGAACATCCTGCTGCACCTTGGCATCATCGCCAGATTGTGCCAGCGCCAGGTTCGGTGTCACCGCCACGGCAAATCCCAGTGAAGTCGCCAGCACCACGGTCGCAAAACGCTGCATCGTACGCATACGCATCTCTCCTTTTAAACAGGCGTGGATCAGTAATATGTGCATCTGCCGGGAATATAGATACCACAGGTAATCGCCAAGTTGCTTCAAAATCATCAACTCGCAGCAGCGACCGTACAAACAGGCGACAATGGCTTAGCGGTACCTGTTGTGAACTTTGAAGACCAGGCTGAACACGTCTGATTCGTCCCGGACGGCCGTGACCGACAGATGCTGATTGATATTCCATTGTGCCTGGATCAATTGTTCGGAGCTGGTATTTACATTCGTCGCAAACATCGCAGTCACGCTCTTGCCAATGTTCTGCGACACCGTGATACGCGCACTCGTCTCACCCAGTGTTCCCTGGTAGGTGGGGTCGATCTTGATACTGCCGACGCCGAACAGTTTCTGAATACGGCTGCTTACCGTGGCATTCAGTGCACTGCCGAGCAGCGCGTCTGTCGTGCCATTCACGCCGGCATCTGACTGCTCCTGCGAGTAGATCGACTGCTCGTTCTGCGTGCGGCCCAGTGCCAGCAGCGAGACGACGTCCGCCTGCGGCAGCGGCGGCTCAGAACTGAACGTCGGCTGCAGATTCGAGACGCTTCCATGGAGACCGATTGTTACGTCGTACTGCTCGATGCGTGTGACTGCATCGAGGTCGATGGTTGGCTCGATACGCACCGGGTTGGTGAAGTAGATGTCGCCATGCTCCAACTGGTAAGTGGTACCGCTGAACGTAGCCGTACCCTCGGTAATGTTGATGCTGCCGAGAATCGACGGCTGCGAGGCTGTGCCGCGGATATGCAGGTCCACCGAACCGGCCAGCTGCGCGAATGAATTCTGGAAATCAAGCTGCGGCGATGACGTCACGTGCACATCGAGGCGCAGATTATTGCCAAAGTCTTCCGGGTTGGGTGGAGGAGACGCGGCCGAACCTGTAAGACCGGCAAGGTCAATATTGGGGCTCACCAGGAAGCGCGTGATCAGTACGTTGCCGCCGAATAACAGGTTTTTGGTGGTCCCCTGCAAACGCAGACTCGCATCCGCGGTCGTACTCAAACCCGAGTAGCGTACACGCACATTTGACGCAGCCAGCTTGATATCCGCGTAAATTCCCTGCTGGTAGGTGATGGCTCCCGTCACCTTCACCTGGCCGCCCCCCGATACACCCGTGAGATCTCTTACTTCGAGACGGTTCTCGTCAAACACCAGCGTGCCATTCAACTGGCTGATGCCGCTGGGAAATTCCTGGTAGGAAGCCGCGACATCCGTGAACTTCACCTGTCCCGTCAGGTCAGGCTGCTTGATCGTTCCACCGGCATTTACATTGAAATCGATCTTCCCCGTGGACAGGATCTCTGCGTTAAACAGCTGAGCGATTTTCACGTCGATCGAGCCGGCAGCCTTCATGTCGAGATCGCCATCTTCGCCGAACAGGTCGGCGGTTCCCTGCGCCGTCAGATCGGTGTCCTGACCTGCAATATGCAGCGGATCAATCGTGAGAATACCCTGCCGCAGCGAAGCATGGAGTGGCCCCTGGCTCGCCAGCGTGACATTCTGCACGCCCACTGAGAACTGGCTTATGCGGGCATCACCCTCGAGCATTTTCGGCGTCTTGAGCGGGCCGGCGACGTTGAACGTTCCATCGATAATCGAATGGCCTTTCACCCCCTGCACGTTCAACATGGTCAGCACCGGGTTGATGTCCAGGTGGGACAGACTCACCTGCGCTTTCGCCTGGAAGTCACCGCGCGGCACGACCTGTCCGGCAAGCGTCAGTTGCGCATCGACGATGTTTGAATGAGCGTCAAAGTAGACGATGCCATCGGTGGTATGCGCCTGCAGCTGCAGTGAGCCGATCTTCTGCCCGCCAAGCACCATGTTATCCAGATGAACATTGCCGCTGACGATTGGATTATCTGCCTTACCCGATGCCTCGAGATCAAACACCAGGTTTCCGCCAGGCTGCAGCTTTTGCGTCTGCAGGTGTTGCACATTCGCGAGGCTGAAGCTGGTTCCCTTCACATTCGCCTTGAAGGTGTCGTTGCCGGTGTCGTAAGAACCATTGCCGCTGATCTGTCCGCCTGCCACGAGGAATGTAAATTGCGAAACGCCCACCTGCTTGCCGGCAAACTGCAGATCAGCATTCAGACTCTTGTAGGGCTCTCCGTAAACATTTCCTCCGTCGATCGACAGGTGGCCGCCGCCTGTCAGGTTGCCGAGTGTACCGCCGGCGTGGGCCTGCAGGTTGAGCGTGCCCGTGACTGGCAGATTCTGCCCGGCAATACTCAACAGATCGGGTACCGCAGCATTTTGAATACCCGCTGTCGCGTTCAATGAAGCGTCATTGTCAAAGGCCAGACGGCCGCGCGAAAGATGATGCGCATGCAACTGGCCGCTGGCGTGAATGCTCGTGTTGCCTCGCGTCAGCGTCGCCTGTTGCAGCGAGATGAGCGCCGACGAATACTCCGCATCGGCTTCGAGATCGTCCCACTGAATGGTCGTCGGTTTGGCTGCTGGAGCAGCGGGCTGCGGTACTGGCACCGGCCTGGTTACTTTAACCATTCGCCCATGCCTGGTAGTGCGGACGGTCTCAACCTGGGGCGTTGATGCCGCCGGCAGCGTGGTGCTGAATTGCTTTGCGCTGACATGCCCCTTAATGTCCGGATTCAGCAATGACCCGGTGAGCATTCCATGGAAACCGGCTTGGCCCTGCAATGAGACCGGGAGTGCGGCGACGCCCTGTTTTCCATTCGCAGAAACACCGGCAACAATCAAGGCGCGGTTAAATTCAGCGAGATCAGTAAGCGACAGGTCGATCTTCAACGAAGCCGGGCCGGTCGCCGGATAGAGTCCTGCATCGCCGGTCACATCCAGCGACGAACCACGCGTCCTGACATTCAGCTGCCGCACTGTCAGACGTCCGCCGTGGTTCGCGTAACTTGCATCGAGAACGCCGGTGATTGGTACCTCGCTCGGCGCAGGCGGCGTGGGCGGTGCGAGCGCCAGCTTCACGTTTGCAGTGAGAGCAGCCGGCGTGCCCGTCCAGTTCACATTCGCGGTGCCGCCCAGGCTCGTGTCGAAGCCAAGATTCTGGTACTTGCGGGCAGCCGCCATTTCAAGCAGTGTCTGTGCGCGGATGCCATGCAGACGCAGTGAAATTTTCGCTTCCTGCTGCTGCGGCTGTGGTCCCCTGGTCGTGATCGGGCGCGCGGTTTTCTGCGCAGCCTCTATCGTCGTCGGCGGAGTCGCAGCCATCCAGTGGAGCAGTTGCGCCGTGCCATCGATGCCGCCGCCCTGGCGCAGTCGCACGGTCAGTTCCGGCACAGAGATCAGATCCTGCGTAACGCGAATGGTGGTACTCGCATTGAGACCGAAGACCAGCACCGCACTCGTTTTGTAATCGGCGTCTTTGAGTGAAGCATGACCGTTGACGTCGAACACTTTTGCGCTCTCACCCTGGCCGGAAATATCGAGCCCGACTGTGCCGCCACCCAGTCCATCCACCTGCGCAAGTGCGGCCACTTCGCGCAGATCAACCGACCCTTTCGCCGCCATCTGCCAGTGTGGATCGGCAAAATTCTTTACACTTGCTGATGCCTCAAGCGTGGAGTCGCCTGACGCAAAATGCAGTCCTGTAAGACTCGCGATGTTGCGGCCCAGGTCTACATTCAGATCGAGCTTGGAATGTACCAGCGGCGCGCCGCCATGCTGCGCCGAGAGGTCAGACACCTGCAGAGAACCGTTGTAATGATCGTCTGCGTATAAGTAGTTGAACTTCGCTGACAGGTCCTTCGCTGAAACGTTAAACGGGATCTGCTTCTGATTCAGGATCAACAGGCCGTCGTCGAGCTGGGTGTCATCAATCGCGAGATCGAAGATCTCGTCGATGACCGGCTTGCCTGAACTCTTCATCTCAGTCTTCGGCGTCGGCTGGTTCGTTGTACCGTCCGGATAAACGATCAGGTGCAGGACCGGATGTTCGGCCTGCAGCAGGCGCAGGCCGATCTGCGCGCGGAACAGCGAGATAATTTTTGCGCGGACCAGTAGTTTGTCGAGATGTGCGTAGGGTACATCCGTAGGTGCTTCGAGGCCATGAATGGTGAGCCCATCTACCTCGGCTTCAAGCTCGAACAGGTGCCAGGAGAAGCGTGCCAGTTCTACCCGACCGCCTGTCGATCGTTCAAGCACCTCGATTACTTCATTGCGGACGCGGTTGGCGAACTGTGCTGTCGACGCATACCAGAGAGCGCCGCCAACGACCACCACTACGACCGCGACAAAGATCAGGAGTGCGCGAACGACTCCACGCCAGCGCCGTTTCTGATTACCCGCGGGATTCTGTGCCGGAGTACTCACTCATTGTCTCCTGCATCGTCATCTGCCTGCCCTGCCGCCTGCTGAAACTGCGGGTCTAGGATGGCGACATTTCCCTGGTCCTTCAGGCTGTTCAGCCATTCAGCGAGCAGTCCGTTCACATGTTGCTGCAAAAGAATCTCATCGATACGCGCTGATACTCTCGCGAGTGGTGGCGGCGTCAGGTTGCGCTTCTTGAACTGCGGGACGAATGAGTTGTCGTAATAAGCCTGGATCTCGGGCTTGGCCACCCGCACCCCGGCACGAAAACGCTGCTCGATAAAGTTGAGCACCAGCATGCGTACGCGCCAGCGATGCTCGAACTGTTCCTGCGTAAAGCCCTGGCTTGCGAGCACTGCATTCCAGCCGGCCTCGGTCTCGCATTTGTCACCACCGCAGGCGGGCAGATGCTTGCGCAGATCACCTATCTGGGTCTTCAGATCAGCCTCTTTGATCTGCGGCGGTTCTTTCAGTTCCTTCAGCTGCTGCAGGATCAACGTGCGATTGATGACACGGTCCATCGCCTGCTGATCGGGGCTGCCCTTACCCTTGGCTTGGAACGGCTGCAGCCTTTCAAAGCGCTCTTCTTCGAGCACATCACTGCCGAGCACCACGTCTCCATTAATGACGGCGACGACGCGATCGAGCAGTATTGCATCCGGCGGCGCGGCTGGTGGCGCACTGTCGATACTAGAGCTGTATCCGGACTTTGTGTCTGTCCCCATTGTCTGGGTCTTGCCGCTGCTGTCCACGATCGTCTGGTCTGATTGCGTGTTCTGTGCGTGGCCCATCGGAGAAAGATAAAGCGCGGACGCACATAGAGCCGCTAGCGCAATCAATTGCGCGAACGAGTAGTGCGTCTGCGGCGTCTTCATCAAAACATCTGCCCTATGCTGAAGAAGAAGTTGAAGTTGGAAGCGATGCCGACGTGCGCCGGCTGCGACACTGCCGTACTCGCCGAGTAATCCAGCAGCACAGGATAGACAGGTGGATTCAGCAGGTAGCTGAAGTCGAAGCGCACCGGCCCGATCGGTGTGTGGTACCGCAGGCCAACACCTACGTCATGGGTGAAGTAATTGAAGGAGCAGCCGCCCTGCTGGCCAATGGCAGAGTTGCTGCCAGCCATCGTGTTCTCTTTCGACAGGTCGCGGCATGCAGTCGGCGTCGGCTGATTCACGCGCGCGAAACTTGGCCAGATGTTCGATGCTTTGTCGAACACATTGCCCATGTCATGGAAGAGGACGAAGCCGAGCGCGTTGCCAACGTACGGCAAGTGCGGCGAAGGCGTGCGCAGCTCAATAGTATTGACAAAGGCCGCGGCTCCGCCGATGGGATAGCCGGTAGTGGCATCACGCGGACCGGCCGAATTGAAGGAGAATCCGCGCAGAGACTGTGCGCCCCCGGCATAGATGCGCTCGGGCAGAGGGATCAATTCCTGTGTCGGTGTGCCGAATGATCGTTCGTCCGCGATACGCGTCTGCCGCGCAAATACCCATCCTGCGCCGAAGGGATGATAGGTCGCGTTGGAGAAATCCAGACGGCCAAAGTTTGCCTGCGACCCCAGCTTGGACGTCGAGAAGAAGGTTGCCGCCGTGTTGAACGTACCGCGGTGTGCATCGAGTGGAGAGTCACGCGTGTCCCGTATCCATGTAAACCCCGGACCGGCTACGCGCGCCGGTTGGGAGAGCAGCGGGATCAGGTCAGGCGACACCTGGATACTGTTTGGATTCACCTTAACGTCGCGAAACGACAGACTGTACAACAGGGTCGTCGCCCGGCTGACATGTTCGCTCACCCGGACTGAACCGCCGAGCACCGAGGCAGCGTAGGTCGTCACATTCTGGCTGTTGGTATAACCGCCGGAGAGACTGAAGTTGAAGTTCGGATTACGCAGCAGGTCAGGATTGTTGTACGTCAGCAGCGCGATCTGTTCCAGGCTGCCATACGACGTATTCAGCGTGACCGACTGCTGCGTACCGCGAAGGTTGATGCGCGAAATACTGAACAGGACTTCAGGACTCGCTCCCACTTTTCCATTGGCGTTGCAGTTATACGTCGACGGATTGATGCCGATCGAAATGAGTGTGACCGGGTTCAGACAGTTAGTGGATGGCGTGCCGGTCTGCGCCTGGAAACCAAACCCGTAGGTTATATCCCAGCGCTTGGCTTCGGTTAACTGCAGCAGCACATTCTTCTTGATCTCTTCGCCGGCAGGATTCTGAATCGCCGCATTCACCTGGTTGAACAACGCGAGGTTATACAGTTTGCGCTGCGTGGTAAGCAGGGCCGACTCGTCCAGCGGCTGATCCGGCTGGATACTCACCTGCTGCTGCACTGTCGAAACGCGCGTGTGCTCAATCCCGCTCAACAGCGTGTCGCGTACGAAAAACTGCTGGCCTTCCTTGATATTGATGGTCACATCGACCAGCGCGGCATTTTTTGTGTCGGTCTCCTGGAAGACGTTAACCTGCGCCTTGTCATAGCCGTGGGCCAGGTAGTAGTTCAGGATTACGTCGCGATCCCCGATGATGTTCAACGATGAATACGGCTGGCCGACCTGCGTATTCAGAAGCGGCGACAGTGTTTCCAGTGGGACCGTATCCGTACCATTGATCTGGTACTTGCCGATCTTTTGCTGATCGCCCTCCTGGATCGCGTAATTGATGGAGAGCAGGCCGTCACGTTTAGGATTCTTCTTATCCTCGACATTCTTGATCTCCGGCGTCACCTTTACATGGCTGAAGCCGTTGCCCTCATACAGCGAAGTGATGTTTGACACGTCTGCATTCACCAGGGCCTGGCTGTAGCCGCCATTACGATCCGCAATGTTGGCAGCATAAACGCTGATGTGCTCTTTGATCGTCTCGGTATTGAAATACTTGTTGCCGGTGACCGTGACCGAATCGACGCGGTGGTGCACACCGGTCTCAGCGATATATTGCAGCGTGATTTCTCCTTCGGAACGCTGCACCGGCCGGGGGACCACTGTCGCATCGAAGTAGCCCTTGCTCTGAAGATAATTCCGGATGTTGTGCGCGCCTTCATTGATCAGGTCGAGATCGACTGCGCCTTCTTCGTAAATCGGAACAAACTTCTGAATATCGTTCTTACTGATCTTCGCGCCTGAAACGGTCACTTTTACGACCGGTCCGCGGGTCACGTGGAACTCGTAATTTACGTATTGCCCCTGCGCATCATAGGTCTTCGAAGCCAGCGTGACGCTTGCCGAAAGTCTCTGCTTCTTCTGGTAGATCTTCTGCAGACTGCTCAGGGCCGAAGAAACTGTGTTGCGATTCACACGCGAGTTGTGCCGCAGGCCGCCCTTGCGCCGGAACTGCTTGAGCGTCAGCCCTGGATCGCCATCGATCTTGATATCACCGACGCGCGCGAGTGTTCCCGGCTGGACGGTGTAGTGAACGTTCACCAGTCCATTGCGCTGGTCCGCATCGAGGCTGCGGGTAATCCTGCCCTCGTAGTAGCCGTTGTCTTCCAGCGCCTGCTTCAGCAGGTCATCAGTAGCTAGCAGCTTCGACTCCGTGTATACCGTGCCCGGGTTCAACTTGGTCGAACCATTTAACTGCGCCAGCAGGTTATCGTTATTGACGCCATCGATGGTGACGCGGCCGACAAAGTACTTCTTGGCGCCTGAGAACAGCACCCCGATTCCATCCGGCCCCGGTACCGCGAGCACCTCGATGGACTGGTAGAGGCCGGTCGCGTAGAGCGTTCGAAGGCTTTCGCGCACCTTCTGCGTATCCAGCTTTTCACCCTTCTGCAGCGGCAGCCTGCTGGGTAGAGGTTCGAGCATGGAGGGGTCAACGCCCATGAAGCTGACGCTGGTCACAGTCCGGCCGGCATACTTGCTCAGGTTCGGCGTAGTTCCGCCGCTGTCGCTCTCAGGCGGAATCGCTTTTGCGGCAGTAGGCGTTGCTGAAGCTCCGGTCGATTCCGGAGCGGCGATCTGTGCATGCAACGTGCCGGTCAAAATGAGCGATGCTGTCAGACAGAGCCCCGATGCCGCGCCATTGATTTTTTTCAGGAATGGACGATTACCTACCGGGACCATGCCGTTAATGTGAACCAACCTCAACCGACCTCTCCCGGACTCCAACACGGCGACCACAGTAGCAACTGCTCGATTCTGAAGCTGTTAGGATGCGCTTCCCGGCAAAAATGCCTTATCACCCGCGACCTCGTTTTCACGGCAACGCGCGAGTGGAATTCAAGTTTACGGGATGACCCTCCTATACTTACCAGAGAGCCATCATGCCGACCAGTCAAAGTGAACTCCTGCAGACGGATCGTTACTCCCGTCAAATTCTTTTTCCCGCCATCGGGGCTGAAGGGCAGCATCAGCTGGCACGCGCACACGTCGCTGTGGTTGGCTGCGGAGCTACCGGAGCCGCTGCTGCCAGCCTGCTCGCGCGCGCCGGTGTCGGCAAACTAACTATTATCGATCGTGACTTCGTAGAGACCAGTAACCTGCAGCGCCAGATTTTGTTTGATGAACAGGACGCGCGTGAAGCCCT
Source organism: Acidobacteriaceae bacterium (assembly GCA_963692885.1). Lineage (GTDB taxonomy): Bacteria > Acidobacteriota > Terriglobia > Terriglobales > Acidobacteriaceae. Next base: position 791,271 of record OY843586.1, on the reverse strand, counting down.
GCCCAAAGCAGTTGCCGCCAGAGAGAAGATCCGCCTTTTCAGTAGTGACACTGAAGTCCATGCGCAAGTTGCGGACCTGGTGCCGGCAAATGTTCATGCCCTGCTGCAGGATGCCCAGATCATTCTTGATGCAACCGACAATTTCGAAACCCGCTACCTGGTAAACGATTATGCCGTCTCGGGAAACCTTCCCTGGATCTATGCCGCTGCTATCGGCAGCTATGCCGTCACCATGAACGTGCTGCCAGGAGAAACTGCCTGCCTCGCCTGTCTCTTCCCCGCTCCACCGGCAGGAGCTGTAGAGACCTGCGACACTGCCGGCATCCTGAATACGGCCGTCAATTTCGCTGCTTCGATCGAAGTGACAGAAGCGATCAAGCTCCTGATCGGCAAATCCTCCGAGATGCGCCGCACCCTGCTTTCGTACGATCTGTGGACGAACGAGCGGTCCGAGATCTCTGCTGCCCATCCACGCGCCGATTGCACGGTCTGCGGAGAGCGGGACTTCAGTCATCTTCGCGGCGAAGGCCGACCCCACATCACGCTTTGCGGTCGAAACTCAATCCAGATCCATGAGCACCATCGGCCCGTTGACCTGGCTGCCATGGCTGAGCGCCTCCGGCCACATGGCGAAGTCCGCTTCAACCAACTGCTGCTGCAGTTCCGACACGGCGATCACTCGATCACATTGTTTACTGATGGCCGCGCACTCATTCAGGGCACCACGGATGTTACCGTCGCCCGCACGCTCTACGCTCGCTACATCGGCTCCTGAGAGGGCTTCAGTCGCTGCCGTCGCATATAAGCAACCATTGGTGCTGATCCTGCGTCCGATTGTGCTTAGACTCGGCCCAGCGCCGGTTTAAACTCTACCCTATGACAAGCGCAACCGAAGCAAAAAGCAGCAGAGCTTCCAAGTCTACAGAGAACATGTTGACAGAAAACACGTCAAATAACACAAAAACTGTGACGAATGGAATTTTCTCGCCGGGCAGCGACAATCTGCCGGCCGCGCCGGACCGGCCCAAGGCCGCGAATCAGCACCTGCGCAGGAATCCCCCCATTGCGGGTGAAGCCGAAGCAATCGCCAAGGCACAGGCAGGGGATGCACCCTCTTTCGAGATGCTTTACTCGCTGCACAAACGCCGCGTCTACTCTCTGTGCCTGCGCATGCTGGGCAACGTGGCCGAAGCAGAAGATCTTACGCAGGAGGCGTTCCTGCAGTTATATCGCAAGATCGGGACCTTCCGTGGTGACTCGGCTTTCTCCACCTGGCTCCATCGCCTGGCTGTGAACGTAGTGCTGATGCATCTACGGAAGAAGGGTCTGCCCCAGGTCTCACTTGAAGAGACCCTCGAACCCTCCCAGGAAGATGGACCACGCAAGGACATCGGCGCGCGCGATCTTATGCTTTCCGGCTCGATTGATCGAGTGACCCTCGAGCGCGCCGTAGAAGATCTTCCTCCCGGCTATCGCCTGGTTTTCGTACTTCACGATGTTGAGGGTTACGAACATAATGAAATTGCTGACATGCTGGAATGCTCTATCGGCAACAGCAAATCGCAACTCCACAAAGCGCGCATGAAGCTTCGCGATCTCCTCCGGTCGGGCCAGCGCAAAGAGGTAACCCAGAAATGACTGCGGAAACAAGAATCGCAAAACCTGTGCAGACCTGTGAAGAGTTCCAAGCGCAATTGCCTGAGATGTTCGAGTCGGGTGAAGAATTTCATGGCCTTGATCACCTGCAGACATGCGAGAACTGCGCAGCCCTGGTGCGTGACCTGGAGTACATCGCGCAGCAGGCGAAACTGCTTCTCCCGTTACGCGATCCCAGCCCGGTAGTTTGGGAGAACATTCAGCACAAGATCGCCGGCAACAACGGCAAATAGCCCGTCGATACAAAACAAGCCGCGGTGTGGACCCAGCTCCATTTCGCGGCTTTTCTGTGTTTACCTACAATAGTGGACATGGAATCGCCGATCGCGCAATCGATGTTACCGGCCAGAGCGACGGTCCGCCGGATCTATCTCGTGGGCTTCATGGGTGCGGGCAAATCGACGGTCGGCCGCATACTTGCCAGCAGGCTCGGCTGGCACTTCCACGACATCGACCGGGTCATCGAAGCCGAGCAGAAAATCTCTGTCCCCGCCCTATTCGCGACACACGGTGAGGCCTCTTTCCGGCGACTTGAACACGAGGCCATCTTTCGTCTGCACCAGGCTGAACAGGCAGTCATCTCGCTGGGTGGCGGCGCAGTTGAAACCGCACAGGTCCGTGACCTGCTCGAAAATGATGCAGGCGGTATAGCCATCTATCTGCAAGCCCCGCTCCCTCTTCTGATCAAGCGCTGCCTGGCCCAGGATGGCGGCGAGGCCCGGCCTGTTCTGCAGCAGCGGGAACAATTACAAACCCGTTACGATTTAAGGCTGACTTATTACAGGAACGCGCATCTCACGGTTGAAACTGAAACCCTTTCACCGGAGAATGTAGCGGCCGCGATCGTCGAGCGAGTGGCCGCCCTGTAAGATGCCGATCACTCGCCAATCATCCATTAACCCTGAGATCTCTTCAGACGAGCCCCTGCACGTCCAGCAGCCGACCCTGATCTACACGAACGAGCCCGCCGCAAATACTGCGCCGCTACCCGCACGCTCTCACCGCGGCGATATCGTCTTCACCTTTGCAGTGGCCATCAGCCTGTATCTTGCTTTCCGGGTGCGGGACGTTCTCATCCTGCTGTATGTCAGTGCCCTGTTTGCCGTTGTTCTGACGCCAGTTGTCCGCGGCATCTCCAGGCTGCGCATCGGTAAATGGTCGCCGGGACACGGTGTCTCCATGCTGATCCTTTTTCTCGGCGTGGTTTTGGCGTTGGGACTATTTGTCGGTTTTGCGCTGCCCCCGGCGCTGCATGATCTCTCCGCATTTGTTTCAGATCTGCCGAAGCGGGCGCCGGAGCTACTGACCAGAATGAAGAAGCTGCCGATCGCCTCGCGCATCGATGTTGGCGCGCTGAACGCCAAGCTGCAGGGTGAAGCCTCGGCTGTTGCCGGCGGCATCTTCGGGTATGTGAGCGACTGGGCCAGCGGACTGGTCCGCATCATCACCGGCCTCGTACTGACCATCTATTTCATGATTGAAGGCGACAAGGCTTACCAGTGGATGCTGTCCTTCTTTCCACAGCCGCAGCGTGAGCGCCTCAACCGTACGCTGCTACGCGCGGATGCCCGTATGGGCAAGTGGCTCGTCGGCCAGGCCTCGCTGATGCTGATTCTGGGCGTCTGCAGCACCATAGTCTTCGCCGCCATGCACATCCGTTACGCGTACGCGCTCGGTGTACTGATGGGTATTTTCAACATTATCCCGGTCATCGGCGCACTCATTTCGATGGCCATGGTCATCCTGGCCGCCGCCAGCGAGTCGTGGGGTAAAGTCGCAGGTGTCTGTATCTTTTATGCCATCTACGTGAACGTAGAAAACTCCTACCTGACGCCGAAGATCATGAAAAGCAGTGTCGACCTCGCCGGTCTCGCTGTCATGGTCGCACTTCTACTTGGGTCGGAGTTTGAAGGCGTTCTCGGCGCGATGGTCGCCGTGCCGACTGCCGTGCTCGTCGCCGTGCTGCTACAGGAATACGGCCAGAAACACGACGCAGAGATGCAGCAGGCCTGAAACCTGCTGCCCGACTGAGACCCTACCAGTCCGGTGAAGCCTGATAGCAGGGCTTTGCATCCTGCCAACGGGTCAGGTTTCAGCCCAACAACTCTGTTGCTATCATTGAGGAACAGACGAGCCGCGCGGCCATCCTCGAATGACCGCGCCGGCCTCTGCTCCTTCATGATGCCTACACCCCGCTCGCAGTTCGTGTCTGACCTTCCCGCAGCGGGCCCCTCATCCTCGGTTTCAATGGGCAGGTGCGCATGACGACTGCCGTTCCGGCTTCCTCCAACGCTGCTTCGCCAGATTTCAGCGACCATGCCCTTGACCCGGTAACCCTCGATTCTGCCGCGGAGGCCTCGCTCACCGAGCAGCTCCGCACCTCCACACGCCGTCGACATACCCTGTTCAGCGATTACAAAGAGCTGTTCAAAGTCCGTGTCCTGGCAATGGTGGTGCTCACCGCCTGGGCCGGCTTCTACCTGGGTTCGCTGCGGTCCGGCATTCCGACTCTGCAGATTGGCCTGCTGGAGACACTGATCGGCGTGGCACTGGTTTCGGCTGGCGCCAGTGCGCTGAATGAAGTGATGGAACGAAAGTCTGACCGCAAGATGCTACGGACTGCCGATCGTCCTCTGGCGACCGGGCGCATCAGCCTGCCCCACGGCGTCATCGCCGGCATGCTTGCCATTGTCGGCGGCACCTTTGTACTTACCGTCTATGCGAACTGGCTGACCGGAGCACTGACACTCTTCACTGCCGTCGCTTACGTCACCATCTACACGCCGCTGAAACGCGTCACCACGATGGCGACATTCATCGGGGCCTTTCCCGGCGCTATGGGCCCACTGCTCGGCTGGACCGCTGCTCGAGGCGTCATCGAGTGGCCCGCAGTCGCCCTGTTCGCGATCCTCTTCGTCTGGCAGTTCCCACATTTCATGGCCATCGCCTGGCTCTACCGGGACGATTATGCCCGCGCCGGCATCAAGATGCTTCCCGTCGTCGAACCGGATGGCTGGTCGACCGTGATCCAGGCAATGTTCTACGCCGTCGTTATGATTCCAGTCAGCATCGTGCCGTTTTACCTGCACATGACTGGCCCGGTATACGCTGTGCTCGCCGGCATTTTGGGGCTGGGTTACTTGTACTACACCATTCTATTTGCACGTATTCCGCGCACGACCAAGGTCGCTTCTCGTACCCTGGCGCGCAATCTTTTGAAAGCAAGTGTTATCTACTTGCCGTTGCTGCTCATTGTGATGATGCTCGACGCGGCGGCAGGAGGAAAGTAGCTTATGGCAACGCTCAGCGAACATCCCTCTCCCGCTCCTTCGCCTCTTGGCGTGGCTCCGGAAACAGGCATCCAGCCGATCGAGCTCGTGGATCTGACGCACGATTATGGCACGCGTGTTGCGCTCGATCACCTGACCTTCTCTGTCCACGAAGCAGAGATTTTCGGTCTTCTTGGTCCAAATGGCAGCGGCAAGACGACGCTTTTTCGTATTCTCTCCACGCTGATGGTGCCCAGTGGCGGCCACGCCCGCGTACAGGGTTTCGATGCCGCCAGCGAGCCAAACAAAGTGCGTCAGCAGATCGGCATCGTCTTCCAGGCACGCAGTCTCGACCTGAAACTCACTGTTGCCGAAAACCTGAAGCACCAGGGCCATCTTTACGGATTAAGTGGCAAAACCCTGACCGGGCGGATTGACGAAGTGCTCGCACGCGTCGGCCTGACTGACCGCGCAAAGGAGTTCGTCGAGACGCTTTCCGGCGGCATGCAGCGCCGTGTCGAATTGGCTAAGGGCCTCATTCACTCCCCGTCAGTGCTCCTACTGGATGAACCCTCGACCGGCCTCGATCCGGGCGCACGCCGCGACCTCTGGCTCTATCTCCGCAACCTGCGGGACGACGAAGGGGTGACCGTCTTTGTGACGACTCATCTGATGGAAGAGGCCGAGCATTGCGACCGGCTGGCGATTCTGAACGAAGGCAAGCTGGTTGCGCTCGGTACGCCGTTTGAATTGAAGTCTGCGATCGGCGGCGATGTTGTGCTGTTCGAGACCGTGAGTGAAGCTGCGGCGAAGTCACTGGCGGCACGCATGAGCCAGAAATTCGGCTCGTCTCTCGGCAGCGAACCCAGTGTCCTCGGATCCACCGTCCGCCTGGAGCGCGAAGCAGGCCACCACTTCATCACGACAGCGATCGAAGCGTTCCCGGGCGAGATCAACGGGGTCTCGGTCAGCAAGCCGAGCCTCGAAGACGTTTTTATCCAGCGCACCGGCCATCGCTTCTGGACGGAGAAGCTGAATGATGAAAACGCGCCCGGTATCGCAAAGAAATCGCGGAAAGGACACTAGCCCATGGCTACGCTTGCAGCACCCTCAACAGTTCGCCCTCCGCGTACACGCACCCACACTGCGTCGCCCGGTATCTGGACACCGGCATTGTCGCTCTGGGAGCGCGAGATTGTCCGTTTCTACCGCCAGAAGTCGCGCGTCGTCGGCGTTATTGCTTCGCCCCTGCTCTTCTGGCTCGTCCTCGGCTCGGGCTTTGCGCACAGCTTCTCAACTGGTTCAGGATCAGCCGATTACTCCAGCTTTTTCTTCCCTGGCGCCATTGTCATGATTGTCCTGTTTACCGCCATCTTCAGCATGATGTCGCTGATCCAGGACCGCAACGAAGGCTTCCTCCTTTCCGTGCTCGCAGCGCCAGTCAGCCGCTCGTCGATCGTGCTCGGGAAAGTCCTCGGTGGCGCGACCCTGGCCGCCATTCAAGGCATCATTTTCCTGGTCTTCTGCCCACTGGTTGGCGTGCATCCCGGCCTGGCGGCGATTGCACTTGCTGTTGCCATCATCGTGCTCATCAGCTTTGAACTGACGGCTCTCGGCTTCGCCATTGCGTGGCCCATGGATTCGCCACAGGCCTTTCACGCCATCGTCAACCTGATCCTCATCCCGCTCTGGCTGCTCTCCGGTTCGCTCTTCCCGGTGGAAAAGGCTGCCGGCTGGATGCGGCTGATCATGCTGCTTAACCCGCTCACCTATGGCGTCGACATCCTGCGCCATGCGCTCTTCCCGGCCAGCCCGACTACCTTCTCGCTCGCGACCAATATGGCCGTCACCCTCGGGTTCTGTCTGCTGACCTTCATCGCATCCTGGGCCATCGTGAACCGCCGGACCAATCGACCGGCTGCTTAACTTCAGAAGAAACCCGAAGAAAACCATGAATAGCAGCACCAACATCGACGACGCAGGAAGAATCAAGATCAGCAACACGCCCCTCCTTCCTGCCGGCAATACGCGCGCCGCCATCATCGCCATCATCGCGATCAGTGTGGCGGCATCCGCCTTCCTGTTCTGGCTGGTTTATGTTCACCAGGCGCCGGCCGCCTTCGCGCACCGCCTCAGCTTTCTGCCCGCCCTTAACGCCACTTTCAACGGACTCAGCGCCATCGCGCTCACTACCGGCTTCCTGTATATCAGGCAACGAAGAGTCCTTGCCCATCGCAATGCGATGATGACAGCATTCGTCTTCTCGTCGCTCTTCCTGGTCTCCTACATCACCAACCACGCACTGCACGGCGATCAGCTCTTCCCCGGCCACGGCGCCATTCGCACCACGTATCTCTGGATCCTGGTCACGCACATCTCGCTCTCCGTGTTCGCTCTGCCTCTGGTGCTGGTGACCTTCTTCTTCTCGCTCAGCGGCCGCATCTCCTTGCACCGAAAGATTGCCCGCTGGACCTTCCCCATCTGGCTCTATGTCTCCGTCACGGGCGTCATCGTCGGCGCGATGCTGATGATGCAGTGGAAATAACCGCCCCCATGGCGTCCCGGATGCCCCAACCTTCCGATGGCACACTGCCGCTGCTCAAAGGCGGCGTCTGGACGCTTGCCGTCGGCATCGTCTCCGCCGCCGCCACCAAGTTCGTTTTCGGCGGCATCGGCGACCACGGCCCGCACACCAACGCCGGCTGGCTCTTCCTGATTCTCGCCATGATGTGCCTTCCTTTCGGCACCATGATCTTCGTCCTCGGCGGCCTGAAGTGGCTGAGAAATCGCAGGCTGGGCCGGGGGTAGCCTCCGGCAGGCCCTGCGCGGGCAGCGATACTCGCCGTATGGGCGTGGACTTCAAAAACGAGGGAGGTGCTACTTCCCTCGTTTTTGAAGTAGGCCCGTGTGGTGAACACCGTCCGCCGCGCAGGCGCCGCCGGAGGCAAACGCTGTGCCCATGCTGCAAGTCCTGATATCCTCGGAACCTACGGAGTGTTTCAATGGCTAAGAGCGTCAATAAGGTTATTTTGCTGGGGAATGTCGGCAAGGACCCCGAGATCAAGTCGACTGCCGGCGGGTTGATCGTCGCCAACTTTTCAATCGCGACCAGTGATCGCGTCAAGGACAAGGACGGCACCTTCCAGGACCGCACCGAGTGGCACAACCTGGTCGCTTTTCAGCGAACGGCGGAGATTGTGCGTGACTACGTGAAGAAGGGCAACAAGCTTTACGTTGAGGGCAAGATCCAGACGCGCTCATGGGATGACAAGACAAGCGGCGAAAAGAAATATCGGACAGAGATCATCGTGAATGATCTGTCGCTGCTCTCGGGCCGTGGCGAAGAAGCTGGCGGCGGCGGTTATGGTGGGGGCGGCGGCTATTCCCGCAGCAGCAGTGGTGGTGGCAATAGCGGTGGTGGCACGGCATCCTTCGATCAGCGCTCGAATCAGCAACCCGACTACGCCGACACCGGCATCACGGATGACGATATACCCTTCTAGTTAAGTGTGCGGTTTCTTAAAGTGCTTCGCGTAAAGGTGTCATTCTGGGCGGAGCGAAGGACCTGCGTTTTCTGGCATTGACAGTACCGTCAAAGTTTCAAGAATGAAGAGCCCGATGGACAGACGCCATCGGGCTTTTCTGCGACAAACACTCTGCTGAGATTTGCCGACTCTATCTTCATTCCGACCATCTACCCAGTAAGCAACTACCCTTCTCCACGGGAGCAATCAAACCATGACGACGCAGGATGTACTCGAAAAACTGAAGGCGGGTGTGCGGCAGTTTCAGGCTGAAGTGCATGCGGACAAGGCAGAGGAATACCAGAAGGCCGCGACCACTCAGCAGCAGCCGCATACACTGGTGATCGCCTGTGCGGATTCACGGGTCGATGTCGAGACCATCACCAGTTCCGGTCCGGGCGATGTCTTCATTACACGCAATATCGGCAACATGGTGCCGGCCTATGGACAGATGCTCGGCGGCGTCAGCGCGGTGATTGAGTACGCCGTGAGCGCGCTCAAGGTGCGCCACATTGTCGTCTGCGGCCACTCGGATTGCGGCGCCATGAAGGCCCTGCTGAGTCCTGAATCGACCGAGCAAATGCCTACGGTCCGCAGCTGGCTCACCAATGGTCACGCGGCTTTGAGTGTGGCAACCAGCAAGGCATCCGAAGACAAGTACCAGCAGTTGCGCACACTGACCGAAGAGAATGTGCTGTTGCAGATGGTGCATCTGCAGACGCATCCGAGCGTGGCCGGCGCACTGGCTCGTGAGGAGCTGACGATCTCCGGATGGCTGTACGACATCGGCAGCGGCGAGGTCTTCATTGCCGAAAGCGGCTCGCGTGACTTCGTGCCTGTCGGCAAACATCCTTCCGCAGAATCACAGCCAGCGGGCAAACGCGCATGATTATCCCGCAGAAGCGCCAGCTCTGGCGCATGCTGCATTATGTCGGTCTGCCGCTCCTGTTGTTGATCGCCTGGGACGTGCTCGTTGTCGTCGCCTACAAGGTACTGCACTGGTGGTGGATTGGCAGCAGCGCGATCCCGCTCGCGCTTTATGGTTCGGCCATCGGGATCATCGTCGGCTTCCGCAACAACTCTGCCTACGCGCGCTGGTGGGAGGCGCGCATTCTCTGGGGCGCTATCGTGAATGACAGCCGCAGCCTGGCGCGGCAGGTCTGCACCGCCCCGCATGCCAACCCTGCAAGCGGAGATTCTGCGGAACTTGCTGCAATGCAGACACGCATCATTCACCACGAGATCGCGTACGTGCATGCATTGCGACAGCAGCTGCGCGGGCTCGATCCACTTGAAACAATCAAGTCCACACTGCCTCCCGAACAGCTCGACAGAGTCGTCGGGCACAGCAATGTTGCCATCGGTATTCAGCGCGAGATGGGCACGATGCTCACGCAGATGCGTCAACGCGGCTGGATCGACGGACTGCAATGGCAGGCCATGGATAGCAATCTTGATGACCTGCTGAACGCGCAGGGCGGCACTGAACGCATCAAGAACACGCCGCTTCCCAAGCAATATGACTACTTCCCCATGCTGTTCGTTCGGATCTATTGCTTGATGCTGCCGCTGGGGATGGTCGAATCGCTGGGCTGGTTTACGCCGCTTGGTTCGACGCTCGTCGGCTTCATGTTCCTGGCGCTCGACAAGATCGGCCGCGATCTCGAAGACCCGTTCGACAACAGCATATATGACGTGCCCCTCACATCTATCACCACGACGATCGAAATCAATCTGCGCCAACTGCTCGGCGAAACGCACATTCCAGCGCCTGTCATCCCTGCAAATGGCGTGCTCTGGTAGCAGGAGGTCTATTTAGCCGGCTCAGACCTCTCCATCAGCGCCCGCAATTTGTCCTGCCAGATTGCAGCCTGCGTGTGCGTCCCATGCCCGCGTGTCGCATCGGTAATCGGCAGCAGAACAAACTGCGCTTCCGGCATATGCTTTGCCATCGTCTCCGCGATCCCCAGTTCGGGCGGGTTGATAAAGTCGTCGGCGGAATTCATGTACAGCACCGGCACTGTAATGCGGTCAAGATGCGCACTTGGATCGTAATTGCGGCTGGCGTCAAAGTAGTAGATCAGGTCGTTGGCATCCATCTCCGGCACGGCGCGCTTCAGGTACTGGTCGACATATGTCTCCGCCGCCACGCGGGTCGGATACTTCTTCTGCATCTGCAAGGGAGCGGATCCCATGATCAGCAGCATCTCGGCCGCTGTGCGCAGGCCCACGACCGGCTCCGTCTTGTACTCGCCACCCATCCACGCCGGGTCGTCTTTGACTGCCTGGATGGCCATGTAACGCATCATGCGGTTGCGGCCGGCAATTGGAACCGGCAGGCAGGCAAAAGGCGCGAGTGCATCGGCGAATCCGGGGTATGTTTCGCCCCACACAAAGGTTTGCATGCAGCCCATCGAGGTGCCAAGAATAAGCCGCAGATGATCGATCTTCATGTCAGCCAGCATCAGCTTCTGGCTGCGCACCATGTCGTCGTAGTCATATGCCGGGAATCGCGCATGCATGCCATCGGACGGCTTCGAGCTTTCGCCATGACCGATGTCATCCGGCAGAATCAGAAAGTATTTCTGGATATCGAGCACCGCACCCGGCCCGAAGAGAACATCGGCGAAGACCGGGTTCATCAGCGAATGTGCGTCGCCGCCTGTCCCATGCAGCAGCAAAACCGCATTGTCGACATGCCCGGCTGCATTGCGGTGCGGACTCCCCAGCGTCAGGTAATGCAGTTTCAACTGCGGTAGCGTCTGGCCATCGCCGAACCTGAAGTCCCTGAGCGTGTCAGTACCATTGACTGCTGGCCACACCTTAGCGGCAGGGGGCGGCGCAGGCGCGGTCATGGTCTGAGCCGAAGCTGCACTGTACACCGTGAGAAGCAAAAATAAATAACGTAAGCACTGCATCCGACAGGCATACTCCTCTGGAGAGCTTGGCAACAATGCATCAGCATGACAGCGCGGCGTTCCAACTTCAAGTCGCTGCCGAGTGCGACAACGTATCGCCTTTACCGCATCAGAAGGTAGAAGCCGCAAGCAAGCCGCTCGATTGTATCCAATTCCTATACAAAGGATTCTTCCCATGAAGGTCGTCGTATTCGGGGCCAGCGGAAAGACCGGAAAACTGGTGGTCGAACGTGCACTGGCAGAAGGCCATGATGTCACAGTGCTCGTCCGCGATGCCGGCAAGGTTCAGAACAACAAGGTCCGCGTTCTCACCGGCGACGCCACGCAGCCGGCCGATGTAGCCAACGCAGTACTGGGCCAGGATGCTGTCATTGAATCGATCGGCGGAACGACTCCATACAAAACCACAACGCTCGAAACGACATCCATCACGAACATCGTCGATGCGATGAAGAGCAAGGGTGTCAAGCGGCTTGTCATCGTTTCGATGATGGGTCTGGGCCAGAGCAGCACACAGGCCCCGTGGTGGTACAAGTACCTGCTGATGAAAACATTCCTGCGCGGATCGACGAGGGATAAGAGCAACAAAGAGGCGGTTGTGAAGAACAGTGGACTCGACTACATCATCGCGCGACCGCCGATCCTCAAAGATGGCCCCGCGACAGGCAGCGTCAAGGTGCTCGGCCTCGGTGTCACCGGCCACGCTATTACGCGGGCAGACCTGGCAAATTTCCTCGTCGCTCAACTCAAGTCCGACGACCACTTGCGCAAGGTCGTCACCATAGTCAACAACTAGCGACAGTCGGATGAGCCGCTCCAAATCTCAGCCCTCCGCCTGCCGTTAGGAGCGATATACTGATCGGTACCGCATGCATCTTTGCCGACCCTGGTCGGGGGAGATAGCCCGTTCCGCGAGCGAGACCGATGAGTACAAAAACAGCAGTGCCGGCAGTGAATGACCTGACCCAGGAAGTCGCCGAGTGGATTGAAGCCTTCGACGAAGTGATCGTTTCTGAAGGCCCAGAACAGGGCGCGCAATTGCTGCAGGCTCTCCGCCAGAGAGCGCGCGAAGCTGGCGTCAGTACGCCCGGCGAGACGGTAACCCCTTACCTCAACACCATCCCAAAACATGAGGAAGTCTCATATCCTGGCGACCGCAATCTTGAGGACCGCGTCGAGGCCCTCATCCGCTGGAATGCGATGGCCATGGTGCATGGTCAGAACAAGAAGGACGCCGGCATCGGCGGCCACATTTCCACGTACTCTTCGCTCGCGACGCTGCTCGAGGTCGGCTTCAACCACTTCTTTCACGCGACGTATCCGGGTGCCGAAGGGAAAGATCAGCCCGGCGACTTCATTTATTTCCAGGGTCACGCCTCGCCCGGCGTCTACGCGCGCGCCTATCTTGAAGGCCGCTTCGACGACGCCCGTCTGCTGAACTTCCGCCATGAACTACGCGGAGCACCCGGCCTGTCGTCCTATCCGCACCCTTGGCTCATGCCTGATTTCTGGCGCTTCCCGACGGTATCCATGGGCATTGGTCCGCTGAACGCCGTCTACCAGGCGCGCTTCATGCGCTACCTCGAAAACCGCAAACTGATCGAGAAAACACCGCGTAAGGTCTGGGCCTTTGTCGGGGATGGGGAGACGGACGAGGTCGACACCCTGGGCGCCATCGGCGTCGCTTCGCGTGAGAAGCTCGACAACCTGATCTTCGTCATCAACTGCAATCTGCAGCGGCTCGACGGACCGGTGCGCGGCAACAAGCGCATCATCGACGAACTGGAAGGCATCTTCCGCGGCGCCAACTGGAATGTCATCAAGGTCATCTGGGGTGGCGACTGGGATAAGCTCTTCGAGCGCGACCACACCGGCCTGCTGCTCAAGCGCATGGAAGAGTGCGTCGACGGCGACTTCCAGGCCTACAAAGCCAAGGGCGGCGCGTACCTGCGCAAAGAGTTCTTCGGCAAATATCCGGAGCTACTCGAACTCGTCAAGGACATGTCTGACGATGAACTCGGCGAACTGCATCGCGGAGGTCACGACCCGAAGAAAATCTTCAACGCGTACAAACGTGCGATCGAGCACACCGGCGGACCGACGGTCATCCTTGCAAAAACGGTCAAAGGGTTCGGCCTCGGCAGTGCACAGGCCCGCAACGCGACGCACTCTGAAAAGAAGCTGACCGACGAAGGGCTCGCTGCCTTCGTGAAGCGCTTCAACATTCCGCTGCCGGAAGAAGCAGCCAAGAACGCGACCTTCTGGCGGCCGGCGCAGGACAGCCCGGAGATCGCCTACCTCCAGGAACGCCGCGCCACCCTCGGCGGCTATATTCCACAACGCAGCGTGCCGATGCCAACGTTCAAGGCGCCTGATCTCGCCTACTTCGGCGAGTGGACTGCCGGCTCAAAAGGCCGCGCTGTTTCGACCACCATGGGCTTTATCAGCATCCTGCGTCACCTGTTGAAGGACGCTGAGATCGGCAAGCTGATTGTCCCCATCGTTCCCGACGAAGGCCGTACCTTCGGTCTCGAATCAGCCATCCGGCAGGTCGGTATATACGCGAGCGAGGGACAGAAGTATCAGCCGCACGATGTCGATATGCTGCTCTACTACCGTGAAGAACTCGACGGCCAGATCCTCGAAGAAGGCATCACGGAAGCTGGCGCCATGGCGTCCTTCACCGCCGCTGGAACTGGTTATTCGAACTACAAAATTCCGACCATCCCCTTCTACATGTACTACTCGATGTTCGGTTTCCAGCGTGTCGGCGACATGATCTGGGCCTTCGCTGATTCGCGCGGCAAGGGCTTCCTGATGGGCGGCACCGCTGGCCGCACCACCATGCTCGGCGAAGGGCTGCAGCATCAGGACGGCCACAGCCACGTCCTCTCGAGCACCGTTCCGACCTGCATCAGCTACGACCCGGCTTACGTATACGAACTCGCCGTCATCCTGCAGGACGGACTCCGCCGCATGTACCAGGAAGGTGAAGACTGCTTCTACTACATCACCATGTACAACGAAGACTATGCGATGCCAGAGCTGCCGGAAGCCAGCCGCGACGCCATCCGGGAAGGCATCGTCCGCGGCATCTACAAGTTCAAGACAGCGGCGAAGGGCAAGGCTGTCGCGCAGCTCTTTGGCAGTGGTCCGATCCTGAACGAGGTGGTCCGCGCGCAGTCCATCCTTGCTGAAAAGTATGGCGTGCAGACGGATGTCTGGAGTGTCACCAGCTACAACGAACTCCGCCGCGATGCATTGGCCGCGGAACGCCAGAACCGTCTGCACCCTGAAGCAGCCGAGCAGCAGCCCTATGTCGTTAAGGCGCTGAACGGTGCCAAGGGTCCTATCATTGCTGCGAGCGATTACATGAAAGTCCAGCCGGACTCGCTCGCACCCTGGTTCGCCGGCCGCCTGGTTTCGCTTGGGACCGATGGCTTTGGACGCAGCGACGACCGTGCCCACCTTCGCGCTCATTTCGAAGTAAACGCTGAATCGATTGCCGCGGCAACACTGTCGAAACTGGCGCGTGACGGCAAATTTGAGGTAAAGCGTGCGACCGCGGCTTTCGCCGAACTGGAAGTGGACACGGAACGTCGCGACCCCGCGAGACAGTAAGTTGAGGAGGCCGACCGGAGTACACCTTCCGGATCGGCCTCCATCAGAAGAGACCGGGCTTCGGCTCTCGCCGCAACCTTACTGAAGCACTGCCCGTCCTTAAGGAAGTAGATGTTAAATCTGAAGCAATTTGTTCTACTGCTCCTCCTGACTCTGGCGGCATTGTTCATCCACGGTTACCATCCGGCGATTGAAGATTCTGAAATTTACCTGAGCGGCATTGAGAAAGCACTTCACCCGGAACTGTTTCCCCTCCGCACCGAATTTTTCGCCTCGCACGCGCACCTGAGCCTGTATGCACAGCTCATTGCAGGCTCAGTTCGGGTTACACACCTGCCGCTATCCATGCTGCTCTTCGCCTGGCATCTGCTTTCCCTATTTTTGCTTTTCTGGGCTTCGTGGGACCTGACGGGAAAAGTCTTTGACGACGAGAAATGCCGATGGGCGGGGGTGGCCCTGCTTGCGGCCACCCTGACCCTGTCGATCGGTGGCACCGGCCTGTACGTGATGGACGAGTATCTGAACCCGAGGAATCTGTCGGCTTTCTCGAGTGTCTTCGCCATCGTCCGCGTGCTCGACCGCAAGTATCTGCAGGCAATTCTCTTCCTGCTGTTCACGGCGGCGATGCATCCATTCATGGCATGCTTCGCAGCGGCCTACTGCGTCCTGCTTACATGGATGGATCGGGTGACCCCGTCGGTACCAGCTTCTCTCGCACTGTCGCCGCTGAACTTCCTCTATAAACCACCTTCAGCGGCCTACGAGCAAGTCACATCGAAGCACTATTTTCACTACGTTCAGCGCTGGCACTGGTATGAGCTACTCGGCGGCATAGCGCCCTTTGCGTTCCTCTGGTGGTTCAGTGAAATCGCGCAGCGGCGGCAGATGGCTGCCGGGTCATCCGGGGAGGCGTCCCGCATGCGCAATCTCTCCATCATGTGCCGGACGCTGGTGTTTTACGGAATCGCTTCATTCTGCGCCGCACTGGTACTCGACCTGCCGCGCGCCTTTGAAACGCTCGCGCGTCTGCAACCGATGCGCATGCTTTTTGTCACGTACATCCTGTTTATCCTGTTCAGCGGCGGCTTTATCGCAGAGTATTTCCTGAAGAAAAGTGTGTGGCGATGGCTGCTCTTTTTTGTGCCCATCTCCGCGGCGCTGGCCTATTCACAGGTCGCACTCTTTCCCGCGAGCCGCCATATCGAATGGCCCGGTGAGCAGCCAAAAAACCAATGGGTGCAGGCTTTCCTGTGGATACGCGACAACACGCCGAACAATGCAGTCTTTGCGTTGGACCCAAACTTTGCCGAGCTGCCAGGCGAAGATGAAAACGGCTTTCGTGCTATTGCTGAACGCAGCCGCATGGCGAACTACGCGAAAGACCGCGGTGTCGCGACCATGTTTCCGCAACTTGCCGGCGAGTGGCTGGCGCAGACGAACGCCCTCGCCGGGTGGAAAACTTTCGACATTCCGGACTTCCAGCGGCTCAATCGCGTCTATGGTGTGGATTGGGTCGTCCTGCAGCAGCCAGGCATTGCCAGCCTCGATTGTCCGTATCAAAACCATGCCGTCCGCGTGTGCCGGGTGCCCTGATCAGGATGTATACTTGTCTTCAGCGCAGGCGACAAATTCAGCGGGGAGAGCAGTTCTGGCGATGTGTTTTCTCGCAGGCAGCCAGGACGGTAAACGTAGTTCGATTTACTCTCGGAGGACAAGCTGAAGGTCGAAACAGCTCAATCAAGCGCGCGCGATACTCTCAAAGGCATTTCACTCGCACAGGAAGCAGCGGAAGTCTTTCCGCTGCGGCGCTGGACCCTGCCGCTTGGCAGCCTGATGCGGCAATACCAGGATGCAACTCCGGTCCCGCATATTTTCCTTGAGAATTTCCTCGACGGTCCAACTGCTGCACTCGCGGCCGCCCAGTTCCCCGAGCCGAATACGACGGAGTGGACGCACTACCAGCACCAGAACGAAAACAAGCACGGCATGACCCGGCGTCAGCTTTTCCCCTCCACTATTGGCGCAGTGAGCGATGCTCTCAACGCGCCAGAGTTTCTGCGATGGCTCTCGGCGCTCACGGGCATAGCGAACCTGATAGCTGATCCCAGCCTGCATGGCGGCGGCATGCACCAGTCAAGACGCGGTGGCTTCCTGAATGTGCATACAGACTTCTCGCACCACCACTATCAGCCCAACTGGAGACGACGCGTCAACCTGATCATCTATTTGAACGAGGGTTGGGAGTCTGCATGGGGTGGAGAACTCGAGTTGTGGGACACGGGCATGCGGGCCTGTGTCGTCAAGTACCCGCCCCTGCTGAATTGCGCAGTCATTTTCAACACGGACGAGCACTCTTACCACGGCTTTCCTGACGCTCTGCAATGTCCTGCCGAGACTTCACGGAAGAGCCTCGCGTTCTATTACTACACGCTTGAGGAAGCAGCAGGGTCACCGGGCAAGGGTGCGACGCGTTCAACCAACTATCGCGCCCGGCCCGGCGACGGATGGGCGAAATCCACCATGATCTGGCTGGACAAGCAGGCAGTGAACCTTTACTCCAGAGCGAAAGCCCGCTTTGGCTTTTCTGACGAACTGGCTAGCCGCGTGCTCGATAAATTCTCGCGGCGAAAATAGACTGCACCAGTTTCTTGAGATGTGCGGAGCTATCCCGCAACCATCTCGGAAACGTCGCCGATGCCGGAGAAACTTTCAAGCACCTCGCCGATCAGGGCGAGCCGGTTGCGCCGTAGCTTCTCATCCGGCGCCATCACCATCACCTTGTCGAAGAATGCATCGACCGCAGGCCGCAGCTGTGCTGTCATTTCCAGTGCCTCGCGATACTGCTGCTCACGTTGCAGGCGGTCGACAGTCGGCATCAACTCTTTTGCCTTCGCATGCAGCGCCTGCTCTTCTGCCTCACTCAGGTCGTCTTCGATCACCAGGTTGCCGTTGGGCGCAATGCCCTTTTCCGCAGCCTGGCGCAGGATATTCTTGATCCGCTTGAATGCTGCCGAAACAGCCAGGAAATCCTCTGACCCGCGCACCGCGGTCAGCGCTTCTGCACGCGCGATGGTGTCCGTCACATCATCAGCACCCTTCGCCAGCACAGCATTGACTACGTCATAGCGGAAGCCGCGCACATCGCGCAGGTAGAATTCAAGCCGCTCCCTCAGGAATGCCGTCACTGCCGGCTGCTTTGACTGGGCAGCCTCTTCAAGCTGGCTTAGCTTCAACGGCAGGCCGCTCTCGGCTAGAATCTTGACCACACCATTGGCTGCACGCCGCAGTGCGAACGGGTCCTTTGACCCTGTCGGCTCCAGGCCAATGGCGAACATCGCCACGATGGTCTGCATTCGGTCTGCCAGTCCCAGCAGCCGTCCTTCGACCGTTGCCGGAATCGCATCCTCCATGGAGGCCGGCTGGTATTGCGAGTAGATCGCCTCGGCGACTGTCTCGCCATGTTCCTGCGCGCGCGCGTACAAGCCGCCGATGATGCCCTGTAGCTCGGTAAACTCCTTCACAAGTTCAGCGGTCAGGTCAGTCTTCGCCAGTTTAACGGCAGTCGCCAGGGCACTCGTATCTACACCAGGTACATGATGAGCAAGCGCAGCCGCGACGCGCTCATTAGCGCTTGTTTTCTCAAAATAACTTCCGAGGTCCTTCTGGAATGTCACGCTCTTCAACTTGTCGACGCGTTTCGTCAGCGGGATTTTCTGGTCGTAATTCCAGAAGAAGCGAGCATCGTTGAACCGCGCCCGCAGCACCCGCGCATTGCCATGCCGGATGATCTCCGCGCCCTGTTCATCCACTTCCGTGTTGAGTACAGTCAGGAAATAAGGCGCCAGTTTATGTGCCGCATCCTCGACCGCGAAGTACTTCTGGTGATCGCGCATCACGGTGACCAGTACTTCTTCGGGCAGCGTGAGGTACTCGGATGCGAAACTCCCCAATACCACGGACGGCCACTCAGTAAGGTGAGTCACTGTATCGACCAGCGCTTCATCCTCGCGCCAGCGTGCGCCGGGAACAGTCCTAACCGCCGCATCAAGGGCCTTGCGGATCCTGTGGCGTCGCGCCGCAACATCGGGCAGGACGAAAGCACCTTCAAGCACCCCCAGGTAAGCATCGGGAGTTCCTAGATCAATAGAAGTATCGCCATGCAGGATGCGATGTCCGCGTGTCGCGCGGCCGGCAATCACTCCTCCGAACTCTACTGGCACGATCTCGGAGCCGAGCAGAGCCACCATCCATTGCAGTGGCCGCACAAATCGCTCGGGCTTGCCAGCGCGCCAGTACATGCTTTTTGCCCAGTAGATCTGCGCCAGTTCCCGCGGCAGCTGCTCGACCAGGACTTCTGCAGCGGTCTTCCCTTTTCTGGAAACAACGGCAGCTACGTATTCGCCCTTGGCAGTCAAGAGGATTTTCAACGCCGCGACATCAACACCCGACTTCTTCGCAAATGCCTGCGCAGCCGGCGTCGGCTGGCCGTCCTTAAAGGCAATTTTCGCTGCCGGTCCCATCACCGGCTCTTTGCTGTCTTCCTGCTTCGCCACTACGCCATCCACCAGCACAGCCAGTCGCCTCGGCGTCGAATAACTGACGGCGGCGTAACCAGCATCGAGCAGTTTCTCACGTGTCAGCAGGTCGACGACGCGCCGCGACAGCTCAGCCTCGGCGCCGGCGATCATCCGTGCCGGAATCTCTTCCAATCCAACTTCAAACAAAAACTTAGCCATCGATTCCTTCTCTACAATCTCTTTCGCGGTCATCCTGAGCGCAGCGCAGTCGAAGGACCTGCATTTCTCGACCGGCTACCAGGCTGCAACTTCCTTCGCTGCATGCTGGCCCGCGTATGCCTTCGCAATCCCAACCGCGAGGTTCCGTATACGCGCAATCACGCCCACGCGCTCGGTCACTGAAATAGCTCCGCGCGCATCAAGCAGGTTGAAAAGGTGCGAACACTTCAGGCAAAGGTCATAGGCCGCGAGTACGGGAAACCTGCGCCGTTCGGCCTCTGAAGCCCTTTCATCCGGCAGACGCCGCAGGAGTGCCTGGCACTCTTCTTCGTACAGCTTTAAGTGCTGCCAGAGCTTTTCAACATCAGCGTCTTCGAAGTTGTACACCGAAAACTGAACTTCCTCGAGATGCCGCACCTCTCCGTACGTGATCGCTTTTCCTGTTACCGGATCACGCGCCCATACAATGTCGTAGATCGAATCCACGTCCTGCAGGAAGGCTGCGATCCGCTCGAGCCCATAGGTGATCTCGGCTGAAATGGGATCGAGATCAATCCCGCCGCACTGCTGAAAATAAGTGAACTGCGTGATCTCGAGACCATCCAGCATCATCTGCCAGCCTATGCCCCACGCGCCGAGTGTAGGCGACTCCCAGTTGTCTTCCTCGAACTTCAGATCGTGCTGACGAAGATCGATGCCCATCGCCGCAAGCGACTCAAGATACACCTCCTGCACATGGGCTGGTGGCGGCTTAAGGATCACCTGAAACTGTGTGTGCTTGAACAACCGGTTCGGGTTCTCGCCGTAACGGCCGTCTGCAGGCCGCCGCGAAGGCTGCGCATAAGCGACGGAGAATGGCTTGGGCCCAAGGACGCGGAGGAATGTTTCGGGCGACATGGTGCCGGCGCCAACCTCAACATCATACGGTTGCTGCAGCACGCAGCCGCGCGCTCCCCAGAAGGTCTGCAGGTTGAAAAGGAGTTGCTGAAAAGTAAGCGCGTTTGGGTTGGGCACTCCGCGATTCTAAATGATCACGGCTACGCTCCAATCGTAGAAGGCGATGCCTACTGCGCCTCGCCTGCTTCCGCCAATGGACTTGTGGCGACCGTTCTCAACATCGCGGTACTCTCGCCGAAGGTTGAAAGGGCTGGACCCGTAAAGGATGCAGCTGCTGGGTCGGGCGTGTTCAGCATGATCCGCGGCTCGGTCGGAGTCGCATTCATGTAGAGCTTCCGCAGATCGGTTCCGGCCGTCAGGATGTCGGCGTCAGCGCCAGGCTTGTACCGCCCGCGGAAGACGTAGGCAGCAGCCAGACCGCCGGCCACAATGGGCTGAAAAATCACGACGGGTACAACATACTTCTTTTTGAGGAATGATTCGATCACGCCATCGATTGGTTTACTGCGGGGCACGGTACCCGCAACCTGCGGCAACACGTAGGAGTGATATTCAAGGCGCTCATGCTTTTTTGCATATTGCGCCATACTGCGTGCTACCTGTTTGGGTGTGGTCAGGCCAACATCGGCAATCATGTTCCGGTGCACAGAGTGCGGATAATAGAAATTGAGAATTTGCCGGGACAGGTCCGCGCAGTTGTTGAAGAAGAGATTGAAGTGGCTGACGTTGCGGCGGTCATTGAACTCCGCGATCAGCGCCTCATCCTTGCTTGCGGATGCGTCGAGTTGGAAGACATAAATTTTGCGGTCATAGGAAGCGCCGACCAGCTGGATCCATTCACCGCCAGGTGTTCTGCCATCCGGGCCGTCCGGGACCAGTGCTTCAAGATGCTTACGGCGGTAGGCGTCCCGCAGCGCGGCCTCCTGTTCCGGAGTCACGGAATCAGGGATCTGATCGATCGTATCGACTGCGAAAAGGTAAGGGATCAGCGGCATCGCCAGCCAGTCATACCCGCCGACATGGTGATAGCGGCTGATGACGACGCCGGCTTCGTTTGGTCCGCATTTGCGCAGTTCTGTCGGCGACGCCGCGCACACATTCGAGAGATAAATTGCCGCATGTCCCGTGGGATTGACGTAGCCGAATGTGCCAAACGGTTCTTCCATCATGAGGCCCACGCTCGCGCGCGCCGCCGAGCAGGCGGTCAGGAAAACACAAAGACACATAAGGATTTTTCGTACAGGCATCATCTTCGGGCTTTCGTACGGGGCGCCAGGTGCGCCTGAAGGATTGAACACATTTCAGCGCAAAAAGACGCGCAAAGAGGCTGCAATCCTGCAAAAAGGCTGGCCTTCTGGAAGATTCGGATGCTGGCTTTTTAGGTGTCCCCGCGGTTCATCGGTAGTTCCGATGACACCCTTCAGTGAGCGCGATGGGCGTGCTTGTAGACTTCTTCTTTCGGCGCTCCCGGCTTACACATGGGCGATTCCTGGCCACCGGCGATGCCCAGGGCCTCGTCGCGCGCGGCGCACAAACGTGTCTGCATTGTGCGGGCCGAAGCCCCGTCGAGCGCTTCCGTAACATCCTCAAAGCTCCACTGCGTCAGGTGGTAGCTGTAGACGTAATCGCTGTCGCGGCGAGTGCGGCCGGAGTAGTGCTGCCAGGTCCCGAGCACAGCACGGCCGGTGTCATCCACCATAAGTGCATACACCTGCTGGCCGCCGCTTGCCTCCTGACCCTCCGAGTAGATCGGCGCGCCGGCGACTGACCGCGGCCATCGCGAGCGCCACTCGCGGGTCTTCTGGTCGAGATAGAACGTAGTGAAGAATGTGGTCTTCTGGCAGGCTCCTGCGCAATCCTGGTAGGTCGCGACCAGTTCCGGCTGGTCTTCGCGGGTAAATTTCAGCCATCCCGCAAAATGCAGATTGGCGCCCGTCAACAGCAGCTTTGCTGTTTCGTATTTCAGGCTCAGATCATACGCACTCAGCGTCACGTCGCCCGGGAGAGCAGTGGCGCTCGGCCGTTTCGCGACAATGGCCAGCATGTGTGAGTCGTTCTGCAGGGCAGCAGAGGCCACTGGAGCGATCGCGGTCGAAGTCGTCTCAGCGCCATTGGCGGCAGCAGTTGACGTGCCCGGCTCCACGTATGCCACCTCGACGATCGAGGTATAGTCGACGTCACGCAGGATATGTGCGACCGAGGTCATCGTGGCCGTGTCCGTCTTCTGGTTTACCCAATTAAATCCGTCGAGCACCTGGCTCTGTGCAGCAAAGGTGGACGCGAGAAAAGAGAGACCCAACCCGAACAGCCACTTACGCACCATAGCCCGCCTTACTCCAGCCCCAGTTTTTTCCAGATACCGTCTACCCGCTGTTTTGTCTCGCGGTCCATCTCGATCATCGGAGGCCATGGCCGGGTGAAGCCCTCTGCCGCCCACTTCCGCGTCGCGTCGATGCCCATCTTGCTGCCGTAGTTCGGCAGCCGCGAGGCATGATCAAGCGAATCCACCGGGCCCAGCGTGAACTGAATATCCCGCTCCGGATCGATATTGTTCGCGGTCCGCAAAGTCACTTCGCCCAGGTCCTGGACATCGCAGTCTTCATCGACTACCACGATCACCTTCGTGAACATCGCCTGGCCCAGTGCCCAGATACCGTTCATCACCTTGCGCGCCTGGCCTGCATAACTCTTGCGGATCGACACGATCATCAGGTTATGAAATACACCATCCGCGGGCAGGTTGATGTCGACGATCTCGGGAATGGTAAGACGCATCAGCGGCAGGAAAATTCGCTCGACTGCCTTGCCCATCCACGCATCTTCCATCGGCGGCTTGCCGACAATGGTTGCTGCGTAGATCGGATCCTTGCGGTGCGTAATACAGGTGATGTGGAAGACCGGATAGTCGTCGGGCAGTGTGTAGAAGCCGGTATGGTCGCCAAAAGGTCCCTCGCTGCGCAGCTCATCGAGCAGCACGTAGCCTTCGAGGATGATCTCCGCGTGCGCGGGAACCTCCAGATCGACCGTCTCGCACTTCACGAGCTCCAGCGGCGCCTGCCGCAGGAAGCCGGCGATGATGAACTCCTCTACCTCCGGGGGTGCGGGAACAATTGCCGAGAACGTCGTCGCAGGATCGGTGCCGATCGCAACGGCGACTTCCATGCGGTTAGCTCCATCGACGACACGCTCCTTTGCTCGGACGACCTGCGGCAGGCGCATTCCCGGAGTCGCCGGGAGCTGTGTCCCGCCGGCGGTTTCTGCCATGGCCTGTACGCGTGCTGCCAGCGGATCGCCGGTCGCACCCTGCGCGGCATCTCTGCGCAGACGATCGCGGACATGTTCCGCCGCCACCTTCTGCCGCTGCCAGTGCATGCCCGTGGTCTGCCCGTCGTAGACCTGCATGCGGTACATGCCCATGTTGCGCTTGCGGTGTTTTGGATCACGCGTAATCACCAGCGGCAGGGTGATGTAGCGGCCACCATCAAGCGGCCAGCATTGCAAAACAGGAAAGTCGAGGACGTTGAAGTTCTCCCGCAGGATCACTTCTTTGCAAGGTGCATGCCGCGCCAGCACGGTTTTCGGAAAAAACCTGCCTACTTCGGCCAGCCTGGGCAGCAGCTTCAGTTTGTCGAGCAGGCTGTCGGGTGACTTCTGCTGCATCAACTCCTCAATGCGCGCGGCTACTTCGTCAAGCGAATCGACTTCGAGCGCCATACGCATGCGCTTCTCGCTGCCAAACTGGTTCATCAGCACGCGCGCGCCAGGATAACCTTTGACCCTTTCGAACAGCAGCGCCGGACCACCTGCATCGTAGCCTTTGACGCCGGATCTTCGACCTGCTCCCGCCTTTCCGATCTTGGAAGCGCGGTCAGTGATCTCCGCAATCTCGAGGACAGGGTCGACCTCTTCACGAATACGTACCAGTTCGCCAGCCTTATCCAGCCGCTTAATCCAATCCCTCAGGTCGTCGAATGCCAAGTGAATCTCCTGCCCTCATGGTAAGCCAGCCGTAGTTCCTCTTCCCGACGGCGCAGGAACCGATCACGCACGGCGAAAGCCCTGACCTGCAATAGACTGTCCCGCCAAACCGGGCTCGTCTGAATCGGTTGCTGCCCGAAACGGTAGACCTTACAACCTGAGGAAACCCTCAGGTTGCAGGGGCGATCAGATCATACTTTTTCTGAAGGTAGCACAGGCATACGCCGGCTTAGGTCCGTGTGGAAGCACATTTGGATCAACGTAACGGCTACTTTTGAGGGATACCCGCTGAGAAGACCGGGCGTCGGCAAAACACAGAAGGAATCAAGCGACTGCGCTCTTGACGTCTTCCTTGAGCGTCTCCAGCGGAAAGCCAAGGCGCTTCCATTCATCGAAGCCACCCCGCAGCGGTCGCACCCGGTAGATGCCCTGCTTGCGCATGGTAAGGGCTACTTTCCCGCTGGTTGCTTCGCTGGGACAGGTGCAATACAGCACTACATCGCGGTCCCGGGGAATCTGTTCGTTGTGCAGCGAAAGTGTCTCCGGGCTGATGCGCACCGAACCCGGCACCACCCTGGGATCGGGCAGATAATCGAGCGGATGACGCAGGTCGACGATGAACACCTTCTCGCCGGCGTCCAGCATATCTTTCAGTTCCTCCGGTTCAATCTTGGCGCCGCGCACACTCTTCAGGAAGGACTGCTGCTTGATCAACCGGTAGAGCAGAATGCCCGCCAGCAGCAGGACAAACACCAGCACGGCAAAGTGTCCAAGCATACTGAAGGCATGAGGATTTTTCTTGAGTTCATCGCCGAAGAAGCGGCCCGCGAGTGTCACTGAAAGGCTCCAGAAAAGTGCCCCCGCCATGTCGTACGCAAGGAATGTCTTGTAGGGCATGCCCGTCTGTCCGGCAACCGGGGCCGCAACCGTACTCAACCCGGGAACAAACTTCGCCACCAGCAGGGCCTTCGATCCATGCGTGGAAAAGTACGTATTGGTCCGGCGGACACAAGTCGAAGATTCCATCGAGAGCCGGCAAAGCAGCTTCACCACCGACCCGCCATACTTCTGACCCAGGTAGTACCAGATCGAGTCACTGACTGCGCACGCCGCCATCACTACAAGCAGGGTCGCCGGCAGGCTCACCTTGTGGGTCGCTGTTAATGTACCCGCAGTCAGCAGCAGCGGAATGCTTGGAATGGGCGCGCCGAGCTGCTCTGCCATTACCCAGAGGAAGAGGATCAGATAGACGTAATGTAGAAAGAAATCAACCGCTATCGGCATCGGACGTACAGCCCTTCGTTGGCCTGCAGTATAGATGAATCCTGTGCGCCAACGATTCGGTTTTCAACAATTCCGTTGCCCGGCAGCCTGGGTTGTGACCACAAAAGAAAAAGGCCGGAATAGACCGGCCTTCCTGTGCAGCAACTGGTATCAGGTTACTCCGCAAAAACCAGCGGCATCTCGACCAGATGCTCACTGACGAACCAGGTCTGCAGTTCGTTCGTACGAAGCACATTGCTTACGAGCATATCGTTCGTCCCGGGATCCTTCAGATCGTTTGCTTTGTCGGCGAACTCACGTACTTCCTTCATGATGAAGTTGTGCGCTTCGAGCAGACGCGAAATCTGTACCGGCACTTCTTCGCGATCGATCGGCGGCCGCTCAAGGCGGGTGTTGGCTGCGACGTCATGCGCCATGGCGATGCTCACGCCACCAAGCAATTGAATGCGTTCGGCGATCGTGTCCACCAGTTCTCCCTGTTCTTCCGCATGCTTGTCGAACAGCAGGTGAAGTTGATAGAAGGTTGGTCCAGCTACCTGCCAGTGTGACTTCTTGTACAGGTCGCGCAACGTGATGGTGTCGGCCAGAAGCAAATTCAACCGTCCCACAACTTCTACCCGGGCATCTTCCGGAATACCGATCGGGAGGTTCTTAACGATGGTTCCATACTTCTGGGTGATCTTTGCGTTCTGGCGCCAGTTAGGCGTCATCAGGTCTGTTCCCTGTGACTTTGTTTTCGCCTGTAATCCGTTCGAATCGCGCGTCTTCAATGCAGTAGCCATTCAATTTCTCCTCTTGCTTCACTTCGTTGAGATGCAGGATCAGCCACTAAGGACACGACAACACCGGGCCAGACGACATGGAGGTGTTAGTCCTATATGAACGAACAGCGCAAACCTCTACTTGACCCTTACAACGGGTTCGACAGACAAACCCGGCCGCAGGGCCCGGTCCTGGTTTTCTCCTTGGTCGAGATCGATACGCACCGGAATACGCTGGACGACCTTCACATAGTTGCCAGTCGCATTCTCCGGCGGAAAGAGGCTCAGATTCGAACCGGTAGCGCCGCCAATCTGCGTGACGTGGCCGTTGTAGTCGCGGGAGTACGCATCGACATGAATCTTGACGGGCTGCCCTGTCTGCATGTGGCGCAGCTGCGTCTCCTTGAAGTTTGCCGTGATCCATATGTCTTCGAGGGACACGAGCGTCGCCATGTTCTGGCCGACAGCTACGTTATCCATGATCTCGACGCTCTTGGTCGTAATGATGCCATCAGCCGGAGCGACAATTTTCGTATAGCTCAGGTTCAGCTGGGCCTGTGTCAGCTGGGCCCGCGCCTGCTCCACCTGCGCTGCCGCCTGGTCTGCCTTCGACTTCTGGATTTTCACCTGGTTCGGACCGTTCTGCGCATTGCGCAATTGGGCCTGCGATTGCGCCTTCTGGTCCTTGGCAATAGCGATCTGATCCTCGGCTGCAATGGCATTCGCCTTGGCCTGCAGCAGGGCTGCTTCGTCAGCCCGCGCAGTTGCTACGTACTGGTCGTATTGACTCTTTGAGATGACATCCTTTTCAACCAGCGGCGTGTATCGCTGCAGATCCTGCTGTGCCTTGATGTTAGTCGCGTCCGCCTGCGCAACCTGTGCCTGCGCCTGTTCAAACTGCCGCTGGGCCCGCTTGATGCCGTTATCCGAGGCAGTAACAGTCGCCCCGAACTGCGAGATCGAACTATTCGTCTGGATGGTCGTCACAGGCACATTTACTTTGCTGGCTTCGTAATTTGCTTCGGCGGCTTCGAGATTTGCTTCATCGTTTTGCACGGTCGCCTGGAAGTCGCGCGGATCGATCTCGACCAGTACATCGCCCTTCTTCACCATCTGGTTCTCGGTGAAGTTGATCTTCACAACCTGACCGGCGACACGCGCGCTCAGTTGGATCAGGTGGCCGGCGACCTGCGCATCGTCCGTATCCTCGGAGAAAGTGGAATGCCACCAGAACAGGACTGCGATCACGATCAGCAGGGCCACTACGCCGATGATGATGAACCTGCGCCTGGTTTTCTTCTGGGGCGGCTCCTGATTCTGGTTCTGATCAGAATCATCGTGCCTGTCTGCGACGGCTGCGCCGGGTCTGCCTGACTCTGGATTCTGCTCGGCCACTGTTACTTTCCTCCAAGATATTGCTGATACTTTGTACCTACAACGCCCATTGCCCGGGCCAATTCCAGCTTGGCGACACTGTGCTGGTAGAGACTGGTGACATATTGACTATTGGCTTGCGCCACGGACGCCAGCGCCTGCGTGACTGGGAGATTGTCAGCCACCCCCGCCGCGTAGCGTTCCTGCGCGTCGGTTAATTCCTGCTTTGCCAGTTGCACATTGCTATGCGAGACTTCCACCTGCTTGGCCGCTGTTTCGATGTCGTAGATGCTGTTCGCGACATCCGCCTGCACCTGGCCGCGCATATTGTTCAGCTGCGCAATCTCCTGGTCAAGCTGGGATTGCGCCAATCGTGCATCGCCGCGCAGCTTTCCCTCCTGGAAGATAGGCACGCTGGCGGTGCCGACAGCCGTAAACGTACTGTGCGACTTGGCAAAATTTTGACCAGTGTCCCCGAAGTCTCCGGAAAATGCGATCGTCGGGTAACGCTCGGCGGTCGCGGATTGACGGTTATCCTTAGCGCCTTTTGCGGTCTCGCCGGCGGCCGCAAGATCCTGGCGCGTCTGTAATGCCTGAGCTTCCGCGACCTTGGGATCGACGTCCGGCAGTGGCACATACGTCGGGAGGTCAGTCAGTTCGAATTTTTGATCGAGAGGCAGCCCGATAGCGCGCGCCAGGCTGATCTTGTCTTTTTCAAAGGTGTTCTGGGCAGAGATCAGACCCTGCTGCTGCGTTTGATAATCGACCCGGGCTCGCAGTTCGTCGAGCAGTGGCGCTGTTCCCTCCCGGTGGTTCTGCACGGCCTGATCGAGCGAAACTCTGGAACTGTCGACCTGCGCCTGGTCGTTCCGTATCGTCGATTCGTCGGCCACGCATACCAGGAAAGCGTTCCCTACGGTCAGGACCACGAGGTCCCTTGCGTCTGCGTAGTTCAGCTGCGTACCTGTGAAGTTGTGCTTAGCCGCCAAGTACTTCTGTAAAGACGAAATATTGAGTAGTGACCAGGTCATCGATGCGCGCGCATCCTGGTAGCCGTAGGGGCCGATAATGGTCGGGATCCCAGGTATGTTCAGCCCCTCCGCTTTGAGGTTGGTCTCCTGCACTGCGGCTTTTATGTCTCCAGTGATGGTCGGTAACAGGTTCTGCAACTGCTGCAGCCGTTCGCCACTGGCAGTGGTCTGGTTCGTGTCTGAAATGATCAGGCCTAGATTGTGCTTCAGACCAAGGTTGATTGCGTTCTCAAGCGAGAGCGGGATCACTTCGTTCGTCGCCTTGTCCGTCACGACACTGCCCTGGTAGACGCTGCTGTCGGGCGGTGTCGGCGCCATCGGCCCATATCCGCCAGAGCTCGAGGATGATCCCGAAGACGACCCCGATGAAGTCGAAGACGAACTCCCTGAAGAACTACTGGCGGACGACCCACCGGAGTTCGCTGAATTGCTCTGGGCCAGCGTCGGTATTGCAGGGAGCGCGATCGCGACCGCCAGCAGGGCTGACGTTGTCCACCGTACTTCGCGCACTCTCGCCGGAAACACTTGCTTCACTCCGTTACCTGTCCTTCAATGATTGCTGTTATCTGGCTTTGATACGTGCTTTTGGATGCTTAAATGATCGAAAAGACTTCAAAAAAATAGCCACGACGCGGCACCTTCTCCACACATCTTACGACCGGTTGCCTATCGCGCTTCTGCTGACTGGCGCTCGCCCAGAAATCGGCACGGACCCACGGCTTGGGGGAAGGTGCGTCCAGTAGCGGTTCCTGTCAGGAACGAGCCGGTGCATGCACCAGCGATCCGGCGAGCGAGCACAGGGCTCCCCGAAAGACCTGACCCACCTGTGCGGAAGACCAGCCTGGACCAGCGCCTGACCTCTGCAAAGATTCAGCGACGGACTCACTGTCCTTACCGAGCATGGCGCGCAAAACAAAGATGACCCGGGCCTCTGGCTGCAGGTGCTCCAGCCAGTCGCGTAACTGGCTGCGCGCCGAGCTGGAAACCAGCTGTGCGAGTTGCTGGGAGCTGACACCGGTCGATTCCAGGTCGTCCGTGTCGAAACAGACATTCGGCCCCGACGACACCATCTCCGGATCAAAGGCTTTGGGGTTCAGTTCGATTGCGCGTGCAACCGCCAGCTTCACCGCCAGTTCACGGCTCTCGATCAATGCCTGGTCGGGTTCGGCGCATGGGTCAAGCTGCGCACTCGCAACGGCCTTTTCTACTGTCGTAATAGCTTCCTGCTGATCACCCAGAAGCAGTGCCGCCGTTTGGAACAACTCCAGAACAGCGTCTCCACTGGAAACTTCTCCAGCAATCGGACTCTTGTCACTATCCAATGTCTTTGCCATGGCGATCTCCTGACTGTTATTAGTGTAGCCCGATGCAGTATGGCCGGGATGATACCTCGGACGGGACGATATTCTTGACTTAAACCCGCGTTGAAGCCGAGTACCGGAACAGCCTCCACCAGCGCTCCCGATCCAGGATCATGCAGACCCGGATCCAATTGCCGGCATATGCTTTCTTGAATGGATGTTCACTGGCCTGGCGCGGCTTCTGTTTTCGTCCTCTTTTCATCTAATCAATGATCCGGGCGGTGTACCAATGGAGAGGCGCAAGAAAACGCAGTGGCAGTGAAAATATATGACGACGAAATCAAAATCAACGCGTAAGGCAGCCACCAAGAGCGCTTCTGCACCGACAGCAGCCGCGGCCAAGACACCCGCCGCGATCCCCCGCTCGCAGCTTTTTTTCAATCGTGATCAGTCCTGGATGCGCTTCAACGGCCGCGTACTGCAGGAGGCCGAAGACACCACCAATCCCCTCCTTGAGCGCGTCAAGTTCCTGTCCATCACTGCAAGCAATCTCGATGAGTTTGTGGAAATCCGTGTCGCCGGCCTGCTGCAGCGTATCGAAGACGGCTACAAGGAAGCCGGCCCTGATGGCCGCACGCCGGAGCAGACTCTCGAAGATGACGCCGCCGAAATCCACCGCTTCGTCGAATCGCAGTATCGCTGCTGGAACAAGCAGCTTCGCCCGCTGCTGCACCAGGCCGGGATACGCGTGCTCGACTGGGACGAACTGGACGCACAGGCACGGGAGCACGCCAGCGAGTTCTACCAGCGGGAGGTCGATCCTCTGCTGACCCCGATCACCATAGACCCGGCCCATCCCTTTCCTCGCGTCCTGAACAAGGCACTCTGCCTGGCCATGCTGCTGCGCGTAAAGCGGAAGGGCGCCACTGCCGGTACGGTGCTTGGCGTCGTCACTGTTCCCCGTGCCCTGCCGCGCCTGGTCTCCGTGCCTTCCTCTTCGGGAACAATTGACTACATCTTTCTTCATGACCTTATCTCGCATCACGCGGACAGTATGTATCGCGGCTACGAGGTTCTGAGCAAAGGCGCCTTCCGCGTCACCCGTAATAGCAATCTCTACCTGCAGGAAGAAGAATCCCGTTCGCTGCTGGAGAGCGTCCGTACCGAGTTGCATAACCGTCGCAAGGGGGACGCAGTGCGCCTGGAGATCGAGCACAATACCGATCCCGAGATTATCGAGCGCCTGCGTATCAACTTCGAACTTGATGAGCAACAGGTCTTTCGGACGGATGGCCCTGTCAATCTCTCGCGCCTGATGAATCTCTACGGTGCAACTGCGCGGCCTGAGCTGAAATTCGCTCCCTTCACGCCGCGTGAACTTCGCCTGTCGCGCGAGTCAGCCAACTTGTTCGAGGAGATCCGCGCCCGCGACATCCTGCTGCATCATCCTTTTGACTCCTACGACGGCGTGGCCTCGTTCATCATCTCGGGAGCGGAGGACCCCAGCGTCCTCTCGATGCGCCAGACCCTGTACCGCACCAGTGCAGATTCACCCATGTTCGAAGCACTTATTGAAGCCGCGCAGAGCAAGGAAGTGACTGTCGTGGTCGAGCTGATGGCGCGGTTCGATGAAGCCTCGAATATCCGCTGGGCGCGCAACCTCGAAGACGCCGGCGTGCAGGTCTTCCACGGCATTGTTGGCCTGAAGACCCACTGCAAACTGGCATTGATTGTTCGCCGTGATGAAGATGGTGTGACCCGCCGTTACGCTCATCTCGGCACCGGAAACTACAATCCCACCACGGCCCGCTTCTATACCGATCTCAGCTTTTTGACCTCCGATCCGTCCATCACCGAAGCGGTACAGCATGTCTTCAACTACCTGACTGCGCACGCTGAATGCGACAACTATCTGCCGCTTCACGTTGCCCCGGTGGACCTCGCCGAAGACCTTCTGAAGATGATCCAGCGCGAGACGAAACACGCTCGCGAAGGCAAGCCGGCTCACATCATCGCCAAGATGAATTCGCTGCTTGACCAGACACTGATCGAGGGGCTCTACGCTGCGTCGAAAGCCGGAGTGAAGATCGATCTGATCGTGCGCGGCATCTGCGCCCTGCGGCCAGGGGTAAAGAACCTTAGCGAGAATATTCGAGTCATCTCGATCGTCGGCCGCTTCCTCGAACACAGCCGCATCTTCTGTTTCGCAAATGGTGGTGAGCAGGAGATCTACTGTGGCAGCGCCGACTGGATGCCACGCAACCTGTACGAGCGCTGCGAAACCATCTTCCCTGTCCGTAATCCAGAACTCTGCCATCGCATCCGCAACGAGATATTGAACAGCTACCTGGCCGACACCTGCAAAGCCCGCGTCCTTGGTCCCGATGGCGATTACGCCTACGTCCGGCCGGCCGCCGGCGTTAAAGGCTTCAGTGCCCAGGCCTACTTCCTGCAGCTTGCAGAAGGCAAAGGGATGGCCCCGCGGCAGGAGACGGCGTCCACGAACCCGGCCGGCCCCGCTGTCACTGCGAAGCCTATAACGAAATCCGCCGGTAATGGAGCGCGCTCCTCCGCGCAGGCACCGGCTGTTGAAACTGCCATACCGACCGAGCAGGAAGACTCAGGCCCGTCCGCCCCCTGAATGGCTTCGTATAACGCCCGGTTTCGGCAACGCCTGACCGGGCGCGCCTAGACCGGGTAGGCTCAGATATGTCTGGTGTTCGGAGCGTAGCGCAGCAGCCGCATCGCGTCTTTCATCAGCGCAACAGGGACGCGACTGCGGGTCGTACACTTGGAGAGTGGCCGCTTCGACCATCTCGCCTGTAACGCTCGCAACCCGGCGGGAAGGCCAACGGCACATAGCCCTTCGCATTGCCGGAAGCGCCCTCGACCACTGGCACCTGCTCTCGCTTGATGCCCCCACGGTGGCTGTCGTGTGGACCCTGGGCTTCGCGACCGCGCTCCATCTGCAGCTGCCGCCCCTTGGGCCGGCTATGCTGGCACTGGCGACCTGGCTGGTATATGTCGCGGACCGGCTGCTCGATGCAGCGCGCCCGGCGCATGCTGCCTCTCTACAGGAACGCCATCATTTCCATCAGCGCCATCGCAGGATATTTCTCTCCGTCGCCGCTGTCGTGTTGCCCCTGCTGGCGTGGCTGGTCATGACCCGGCTGGATCCCGCACCATTGCGCGAAGACCTGGCGCTCGCTGGCTGCTCGCTCGTCTACCTGCTCTGCGTTCACTTTCCGCTTGGTCTGGCTGCCCGCACGCGTATCAGGCTGCCGAAAGAACTCATCGTCGGCATCGTCTTCGCGGCTGCCTGCGGGATTCCCACCTGGTCAAGAGACCATGCGGCGCGGCCAGTCCTGCTTCTGCTGCTCTGCCTGCTCGCGACACTGTGCTGGATCAACTGCGTAGCCATCGAATACTGGCAATCGACTCTCGAAACTTCTGTCAATCTTCATCACAGCACCCTCTGGCTGGGCCGCAACTTCAACACCGTGGCCGGCATGCTGGCAGCGCTCGCCGCAGCAGCGCTCGTGGTATGTGGGCGAAGCCGGACTGACATCGCGCTGGCAGCGCTCTTCCTGTCAGTCACGATCAGCAGCAGCGCGCTCACGTGGCTGCACCATCGCTGTCACAGGCTCGAGCCGTTGCGTCTGCGCGCCGCAGCTGACGCTGTCCTGTTGACGCCGGCTATGCTCGTTCCTGCCTCGCTCTTCCTGGCCCGACATCTGCACCTGAAATGACCCTCCGGCAGTCCCACGCGAGCACTTCGCAACCCGACTTCGATGCCATTGCCGGCTTTTATCGCTGGCTCGAATATTGCACCTTCGGCCGCCTGCTTGAACGCTGCCGGTTCGCCCAGCTCGCCCGGCTGCGGGTCGCGAAATCCGCACTGATCCTGGGCGATGGTGATGGCCGATTCCTCGCGGAACTGATCCGGACCAATCCATCATTACAGGCCGATGTTGTCGACATAAGTGAGGGCATGCTCACGTTAGCCAGTGCTCGCATCCCGGATCGAGCCCGGGTGAACTTCCGCCAAGCCGACATCCGTACGTTCCAGCCACCGCCCGGCCGAAGCTATGACCTTGTGGTTACGCACTTCTTTCTTGATTGCCTTACAGCAGAGGACATCATGCAGTTGATCGGCAGGCTGAACCTGAGCCTGTCCTCACATACCACCTGGATCGTCTCCGAGTTTGCCATTCCCTCGACAGGTCCTGGCCGCCCGATCGGCCGCCTACTCATCCGTGTCCTGTATCTTGGCTTCCGGCTGCTCACCGGCCTCGAAGTCCAGCGACTGCCCGACTACGCATCCATCCTTAGGCAGGCCGGGTTCATCTGTGAGCACTCGGATGTGTTCCTCGGAGGGATCCTGCGCAGTGAACGCTGGTGCCGGAGTTCGTACGCTGAGATACAGGATGCTCAGGCAACAGACAGCGCCTCCCTTGGTTCCCAATGACTATGCTTGCTACCGAAAACCTGACGATGGGCATCGGCCCCGACGTTCTTCCCGGCACCGGTCCGGAACCTGGCTTCAATCCCGATCCATTTCCTGATCCGGATCCTTCGACAGACCCGGCACCCGAGCCTGATCCGGCACCTTCCCCCGATCCCGACCCTGACCCCAGTCCGCTGAGCCCCTTCCCGACACCGCTGCCTGTCACCTAGGCACGGGTTAGCATTTGGTGAGGGCACTATACGGCAGATGAATTTTCGATGAAAATAGAAGTTGCATGAATTTATACGTATTGCGTCACGCTTCGGCAGGCGAAAAGCGGCCGAATCCCCTGCTCGACAAGAAACGTCCACTCGACAAAGAAGGCAAGCAGCAGTGCATTCTGATCGGCAGCTACCTGAATGCTCTTCGCATCTCGGTGGATGTGATCGTATCCAGTCCGCTCAAGCGAGCTTTGCAGACTGCCTCGCTCGTGGGTACCGAGCTGGGCTACGAATCCCCTATCCAGCTCTCCGACTCACTCGCTCCGAGCGCGACTACGGACTTGTTTCAAAGACTCGTAGCTGATCTTCAGGTTTACGAGAATGTCCTTGTCGTCGGACACAATCCTAATCTCGCGCAATTCCTGGGCTCACTGGTGGTGAACACAGGCAGGCCTAATCTGCGCCTGCGGAAGGGATCAATCGCGCGTGTTGATTGCACACGTAAACCAGGCCAGCTGGTCTCGCTCATTGAACCGCGCATTCTTCGGCAGATCTATATGAGCGTGGCAAAGAAATCCCGCCGGAAGACTTCGCGGAAGTAGTCTGCCTCTTTGCGCAGCGACCACAATTCAAGCTCCGCCCCGGTACGGCCGGGGTAGAGTTCGAAAAGCACTCGTTTCGGGTAGACCCTCACCATCACCTTCAGCAGGTCACTCGCCCGGTCCTGGTTCAACGCTACGGCCAGGCGCAGCACCACCACCGCTCGCTGCACATTCGCATGCTCCTGCGGCGGGATCGGCCTCATTGCGCGGTCATCCGGCTGCAGCCGCGACTTGCCCAGGTAGCGGGCGATCGCTGATATCAGAACCCTCTGGGGCGGTGTAAATCCATACAGCTCAGAACTGGCAATGATGTACTGCGTGTGCCGATGGTGACCCTGGTAGTTCAGGAACTTGCCGACGTCGCGCATCATAGCCGCGGCGGCCAGCCAGTGCGCATACTCCGGCGGCAGCTGGTGGACGGCGGCCATGTCGCGAAACAACTGGAGTACGTGCTGCTTCACCGGTTCTGCCTGCTTCAGGTCGACGTTGTAGCGATGACACGTAGCCACCACGCTCTCCCACCGCTCGCGTTCGAACTCGAGATGCGTAGCAGCCCGCACATCTCTCTCGGCCAGCATCTGCGACAACACGCCATCCCGCAGTCCCATCTCCGAATAGCGAAAACCCGGTAGCCCGAAGTGATCGAGAATTGCCGAATACACATGAGCCCCGGCGACGATGATCTCGGATCGCCGCGGCCCCACCCCGGGTACAAAATTGCGTGCGGCAACCGGCATCTTCGTCAGCTTCTTCGCGAGCTTGCGCACGTCCACTGCTGCCGCTACTTTCGAAGATTCCAGGGACGCGGTGGTCAACACAGTCCTGCCCGTGCCGGGCTTGGCCGAGACGCGAATCGAG
Source organism: Acidobacteriaceae bacterium (assembly GCA_963692885.1). Classification (GTDB taxonomy): domain Bacteria; phylum Acidobacteriota; class Terriglobia; order Terriglobales; family Acidobacteriaceae. The sequence goes on along the minus strand of OY843586.1, from coordinate 754,793 downwards.
TCGACATTTGCGCTTGCCTGCGCCAGGGCGGCCGCTGTGCCCGAGGTTCCGATCACGGTCGTCACACGCACCGGCCCCAGCTTCTTCTCCGCCCGCTGCAGTTCGCGTGCAATAAACCGCTGCATGCGTGCCACATCCTCCGGGGTCGGCGGATCACTCTGCAGAAATTCCTGCGTCAGCCGCACTGCGCCCAGTGGCAGACTGATCGTCTCCTTAATGCGTTTACGGTCGGAGACGGTAATCTCGCAACTGCCACCGCCTACATCGATGAGGAGGCACTTCCCCTGGGCTGCCGGATCCTGCATCACTCCACGATGGATCAACCGCGCCTCTTCGAGACCCGAGATCACATCAAGTTCCCAGCCCGTTTCCGCCTTCACCCAGGCGATGAAGGCAGACGCATTACGAGCATCGCGCAGCGCCGCTGTCGCCACCGCACGTACCTGGTCGACACTGTACTGCTGCGTGGCCTTACGGAAGCGCTTCAGCGTCGCAAGTGTATGCGCCATTGCTTCCGGCGACACTAGTCCGCTCTCAAAAACACTCTTGCCCAGCCGCGTCACCTCGCGGTCTTCGTGCAGCACTTTCAGCGAATGCTGCTGTACGCGCGCAATTTTCAAGCGGCAACTGTTAGAGCCAAGATCGATGGCCGCAAAAACCGGACCCATCACGCCTGGACCCTCGGGGTGGGAGCAACAGTCTGCTGTAAGAAGCCACTGCTGGAAAAAGAACTCACCATCAACGCCAATCTTCGCATCAGTCGAAAACATCCCGAACACAAGCGCATCATCTTGGGAGAAGATACACCACCGCGGTCACTGTGCGATGAAGGACAACGCCTGCATCGACGTCACACTGGTATTCTGGACGTTCGGCTTAGACCATGCAGACTGACACCATTGCACCCCCTGCCATCCGCGCCACTGCTGCCATGACGCCGCGGCGCGCATGGCTGTTGATTCTCATCGTCTATTTCGCGGTGCACTTTGCGTCGCTTTTTTCGCCGCCACTGGAAGACGATGTCGACGCGACGCACGCGCAGGCCGCCCAGCACATGGTGCTTACCGGCGACTACGTCACCATGTACGTCAATGGGATCCGGTACCTCGAAAAGCCGCCGCTGCCCTACTGGCTCATCTCTATCGACTACCGGCTCCTTGGCTTCAACGTCTTCGCGACACACCTGCCCCTCACCCTTGCCGTTCTCGCGCTCGCCATCCTGGTCTGGCGCTGGGCACGAAGGGCCTTCGATGATCGCGCAGCGTTCTATGCCGCACTCGCCATCGTTTCGACGCTTGGTATCTTCCTCTACACTCGTTTTTTAATACCTGAGGCTATCCTCAGCTTCCTGCTGGCCCTGGCACTCTACTGTTTTCTCACCGGGCTTGAAGACAACAGTCCAGCCAAGATCTACACCATGTGGGCTGCGCTGGCACTCGCTATGCTGACGAAGGGCCTTATCGCGCCGGTCTTCTTCTGCGCCGCCGTCTTCCCCTACCTGCTGCTCACGGGTGACTGGCGCCAGTGGCGGCGTCTGCAACCGTTCACAGGCATCGTGCTTTTTCTGCTGATCGCTGCTCCGTGGCATATCCTTGCGGGTCTGCGTAATCCGGACCACGGCCACCCGGTCGGCAATGTTCCGTCTGCCACGGGCGTGCACGGATTTTTCTACTTCTACTTCATCAACGAGCATGTCCTCCGCTTTCTCGGCCATCGCTATCCACACGACTACAACAAGCAGGCAGCATGGGTATTCTGGCTCGGCCATCTGGTCTGGCTGTTTCCGTGGAGTATCTACGTGCCGCTGGTCTTCAACCACGTCTGGCGCTCACGTGCCACCTGGTTCAGCGGCCTCCGCAGTCACTCGGTGCTGCCGGCAATCGCGCGCGAAGAGTTCCGGAAAAAGACGATCTGGCTTCTGTCCCTCTATGCCGGCTTCATCCTCGTCTTTTTTTCCATCTCGACCAACCAGGAGTACTACACATTTCCCGGCTGGTTTGCGCTTCTGATGCTTACCGCCGCCGTTGTTGCCGGCTATGAGCACAATGCCGAAGAGTTTGACCCGGACCTGCGCAGGAAGACAGGCGATTCCCTGCTTGGTGTTCATACCCTGCTCGCGGTCGTCGGCGTGGTCGTCGCGGTTGCGCTCAGCTATGGCCTGTGGTCATCGCGCAACCTGCCTTTCACGCCGGATGTCGGCGCAGCCCTCGCGCACCGCGGAGTCGGCGGCTATTCGCTCTCCATGTCGCACATCTTCGACCTGACCGGCCCTTCCTTCGCCGGTCTGCGACTGCCCGCCGCCCTCGCAACCCTCACCCTGCTCATCGGGCCCGTACTGGCCCTGCGCTACCGCCGGCGCGGACACCACCTCAAGGCATCACTAACTGTTGCGCTTACATCGGCCATCTTTCTTATCGCCGCGCACATCGCCCTCGTACGTTTCGGGGGGATGCTTGGCTCGCGCCCGTTTGCCGAGACCATCAACCGCATCTCCGGCGACGCTACGCGCGATGCAGGCCTCAAGGCCAACGCACAATTGATCGTGTATGGCGACCAGGCAAACGCGTCATCGGTCATCTTCTATACGCAGCGGCAGGCGCTGCTCATCAACGGGCGATCTTCGTCCATGATCTGGGGTTCCTTCTATCCCGATGCACCCCACCTTTTCCTGAACGACTCTGACCTGCTCCGCCTATGGAATACAGGTGTGCGCCACTATCTGGTCGTCAGCGGCGATGACCAGAATCATGTCGTCACACTGCTACAGGGGCGCCCTCTTTTTGCCATACAGCAGCTGGCCGACAAGACTCTCTACACGGATCAGCCTGTCGCGCAGTGAAGCAGGCAACCGCACGGACACAGATGCCTCTTAGCCTAATGAGGTTTCTGGTTTACCGACAGACACAGGAGCATGCATGCGCACTCTCGCAATCGACATCGGTGGTACCCACGTCAAGATTTTGGCAGAGGGCGAGAAGACTCCCATCAAGATTGACTCCGGCTCCTTTATGACGCCCGAGATCATGACTGCCTCCGTGCTGAAGGCCGCCGAACGCTGGAAGTACGATCGTATTGCTATCGGCTATCCCGGCCCGGTAGCCAATGACACACCGGTGCTCGATCCACACAATCTCGGTACGGGCTGGGTCGATTTTTCCTACGAAACCTCCTTCGGCAAACCGGTGCGCATGCTCAACGACGCAGCCATGCAGGCACTGGGCTCCTACCACGGCGGCCGCCTGCTCTTCCTGGGACTGGGCACCGGTCTCGGCTCCGCCATGGTGATCGAGGGTATCGTGCAGCCCCTGGAAGTGGCCCACCTTCCGTATAAAAAGGGCCGCACCTATGAAGACTACGTCGGCCTGCGCGGCCTGCAGCGTCTGGGCAAAAAGAAGTGGCAGAGGACGACCTATGAGGTCATCGAACTGCTCCATGCTGCACTGCGCACTGACTCTGTGGTGCTTGGCGGAGGCCAGGCGAAATTGCTGAAGAAACTGCCGCGGCATATCCAGCTTGGTTCGAACGATAACGCCTTCCGTGGCGGCTTCAAGCTCTGGAAAGACTCGGACTCTTCCAGGCTTAGATAGTCGAGGCTTCTCTGTCCAGAAGACGTACAGTTCCCAACCTCTGGCGGCGCATGGAATGATGGGCAATCATAGGTGCGCTGTATGAGTCACCTGCCGACACGCGTGGCCCTGGTGGTTTGATTTCAGTTTGCGTCTCCGGCATGGTGTCAATACCCGGCGCCGACGCCTTCCATTCCCACATCGCTGCCCCCACTTCAGCCATTGAACAGGTACAGGAAGACGCACAGCACCGGGTCGTCTTCACCGAACTTGACCTGTTGCGTCGTCATGACTTCGAAAGAGCTGCGCAGGCAACAGTCTCGCTACGAGTCACAGACTGTCATTGCAACCGCATCCTTAATCTCACCGCTGGCGACTTCAAGGTGAGTGTCAATGGGACCCTTCGCCAGGCGCGACTGCTCGATCGCAGCGCTGCCGCGGGGTTAACGACACCACCGTGTGTACTGCTGGTATTTCCCCCGAACCAGCCGGAAGTCCACTACCTGGCCGTGCAGCAATGCCTGCGCTATTTCCGTTCGCGGCCAGACGAGAACATCGGCTGGAGAGTCGGTATCTTCGACGCGAACGGGACCTTCACGGCATTCACCGATAAACGATCCGAGCTGATCTCGAACCTGAATGCAGTAAGCACTGCCAACGAAACGATCCAGTTCACCGGCTTTAGCTTTGCAGCTCCCGGCCAAACGTGGCAGGGAGCCTGGCTGGACAAGGTTAACGCTGCCGTCAGCGAGATGCAGCGACAGCCCGGCCCTCGGCTCATTCTTGCCATGAATCCGCTCGCTGAGCCGACCTACACCGCAGCCAACGAATCCCTGCTTTCCAACAATGGTCCAGTGGATCTGATGCCTATGGCTTCTCGCATCGGCGCACAGATTTACATCGCGAATGTTGGCGGTCCCGAGGTGGTGATCCCTGGAGGTTCTGCCGCTACACCGGCATCGATGCATGCCACCAGTCCATCCGGCAACATGATGATCAGCGACGCACAGAGCCGAGCGCTGCAGCAATTCGCCGCCTATGCCGCGCAGATGCAACAGGTGGCGAGCGACACGCTCGGTGGCTTCTCGAACTCCATCGCCACACTCGCCGGGCAGATGCAACAGGACCTCGACAGTGCTCCCTATCCATTCGGATAGCGGTGTTCAGACACAAGAGGAGGTTCACTTCAGTGCTGATTCGCAGGCGGGTCTGCTGGCGTCGGCAGCGCTTCCACTTACTGGCATCCTTGCCGGGACGCACAGTGTCGACGTGGTACTACGCGGACCAGGTCTGCACAGGCCGGTCACTGAATCCCGTAGTCTGTTGATCGAGGCAGCAGTTGAAGCAACCGTAAGCTATCGGTCGCGTGGCCGACTTGTCACGTAAACGGTCAGGCTTATGTCAGCGAATGGATCAGGTCAGTGTGTGAGGGCTGCCTCATGTTTAGGCTCGGAGGTTTGGGCCGCAGCCGCATGCACGGGTTGCATCGCTCCGCCGTCCAGTAACTCATACTCTTCGCCACGCCACAGGATGCGGTTGTTTGTATAACTGGCGACCCAGTACCCGAAACCCATCAGGTCGCGCAGGGGATGCAGAAGCATTGTCCGCAGGAGTTCGCGCTCGTTGACGACCACGCCGCCCACCAGGCCGGCGAGCAGTATGCGGCTGCCAATGCCCCAGGCAAGCGCCCACACAGCAGCATGCACATTTCCCATCCAGAGCCATGCGGCTGCGGCCAGCAGCGCAAATGGCATACTGAACGTCAACACGGTGCCGAAATGGCCTTTTGGCCGGGAGCAGCGCGTCGATTTCATCCAGCGCACCTGGTGCTTCACAGAAGCCAGGAAGCCTGTATTCAGAATGACGTGGTCGACTACATGATGCGAAAGTTCCACCCTATGGCCCCGCGCAGCAATCCAGTTCCCCAGTAGAAAGTCGTCTGAACAATACTCGCCCAGGGCCTTGAAGCCGCCTATCTCTTGCACACAACTGCGTCGCACGGCCATGGTTGGGCCGAGCAGAAACTGCATGCCTTCGAGCATGCGCGCGACCAGTACGCCGGAAGGCATTTCAATGGACATGCCCACGCCTTCGAGCCGGGCCCAGATCGATGGCTTCTCCACATCCGGGGCACCCGGGTGCTGCGCATCCTGCTCCGAGATGACCCCCCGGTAGAGGCATGTGACTGCACCCACGGTCGGATCGGCAAAGGGCGCGATCACTTCGCGCAGGTATTCGGGCGTTACCTGCACATCGCTGTCGCTGACGATGAGCAGATCGTGGCAGGCAGCACCATACATGACTTCCAGCGACGCCACCTTGGCATTCGCAAATGGCGGTTCGCCGCTGGTGAAGAAACGGGCCGGCACTTCAGGATGGCGCTGCGCTACGGCACGCGCGGCCTTGAGCCCGGCGTCGTCTGCCGTACGTGCGCAGAACAATAGTTCAAAGTTGGGATACTGCTGACTAAAAAAGCTTTCCAGGTGCGCATCCAGGTTCGGTTCGGCACCGTGCAGGGGCTTCAGGATACTGACCCCGGGCCGGAGTGAGCATCCGCCCGCGCTGCATTGACCGCCAGTCTGCTGTACAAACCGCAGGGACGCCCACGCCACCAGTCCGCCATAGATGGTTGAGGTTAGGAGGCCGAAAAGTCCCAGGCCAAGAAGCGCATCTTTGAATAAAGATATATGCAAAATTGTAGAGACAATCCTTGATCAGACTACTCCAAAGCTTTCACTGTGAGCTGGCCTGTTTTGATCACAGGCTCAATTCAGTGTTTTCGCTCCGGTCGCATCATCTTTCCCGTCACCAACATGGCCTTGCGGAGAGGCACCATGGCGGAGTCGCTGCCAGCCATGCCGCCGCGGTACCCGGTCTGCATCCGTGAAAGCATCTCGGTCCGTACATAATCGACGAAACTCTGCATCTGCACGTTCATCTCTTCCATCCGCTCCCGCATCTGCAGAATAATCGCGATCCCGGCTATATTGACGCCCAGGTCGCGCGCCAGGTTCAGGATGAACTCCAGCCGCTCCAGATCTTCATCTGTGTAGAGCCGCGTATTGCCCTCGGTCCGGGACGGCTTCAACAGTCCCTCGCGCTCGTAGAGACGCAATGTCTGCGGATGAATCTCATACATCTCGGCCACCGCCGAGATCATGTAGGCACCCTTCGATTTACGTTTCGTTGCCATATAAGCCCCTGCTCTGCGTCTTCGTTCGCGAAGACTACGCGGTCCAGAACACCGGTTCACTTTCCTGCGCGACCATCTTGCGGAACATCACCTGCTTCTTCGAGGTGATCCTGCTGATCATTCCTTTGCGTACTTTGTACGGAATCAGCAGGTCTACGCAATACCCACTTTGGTGCTCCACGTGAATCGAGACAGCGTTCGAAGCCTCGTCGCCATCAGCGCGTCGCCAGATCTTTACATCCGCCGCGACTGCCGCCGTCCGTATTCCGCCCGTCCTGACTTCCTGCCGCAGCATCGTTCGCAGCCGGTCGATGGTTTCTTTCACCGGAACAGCATCGTCAACTGCGAACTCAATCCGGCGGACTTTACCGTTGCATTCAACCAGTGCTCCGATCGGCTTGAAAGCTTCTTTCTGCTCCAGGCCTGCCTGGGTAATCGGCATCACTTCCTCGAGCAGCAGCTTTACGTCGGCATCTGCTTCGGTCAGATTTTTGCCCACATCGCCTCGCGCGGATCCTCAGGGTTCAACTTTGCCAGTTCCCGCAGGATCTCTTTCGACCGCTCGTCTTTCAACTGCGGTACCGCAATCTCGACCGTCACAATCTCATCGCCGCGTGAACCCTCTTTGCTCGCAGACATGACGCCTTTTTCACGCATTCGCAGTTTCTGACCACCCTGCGTCCCCGGCGGGATACGCAACTGCGCCCGGCCGTCGATTGTCGGTACATCAATCTTCCCGCCCAGGGCGGCTTCTGTGACGCCGACCGGCACACTGAGATGAATGTCATCACCGACGCGCGTAAATACAGGGTGCGTACCGATCTTCACGATCAGGTAGAGATCGCCTGCAGGGCCGCCGCCGGTACCGGCATTGCCCTTCCCTGCCAGTCGGATCCGCTGACCATCCCGCGTCCCGGCCTTGATCCGTACTTCGACCGTCTCCTGTTTGGATACCGTTCCCTGCCCATGGCAGGTGTGGCAAGTATCCTCCACTTTGCCGGAACCGCCACAGCGCGGGCACTGGATATTGAACTTCATCCGCCCGCCCATCTGCGTTACCTGGCCTGAGCCATGGCACTCAGGACACGTCATGACGCCACCGCTGGCAGCGCGTCCCTTGCAGGTCGGGCAGGTCTCCTGACGGGTGATCTGCAGTTTCGTTACGCCGCCTTCGATACCAGCCCAGAAATCGATGTTGATCTGGTATTCGAGGTCAGTGCCTGGTACCGGGCCCTGCTGCTGCCCCCTGCCAGTGGCGCCTCCTGAGAACATTCCGGAAAAAATATCCTTGAAGCCGCCCCATCCAGCCGATCCGGGACCCTGCCCTGCCGAAGTCGCCGGGCCGCCGCGACGCTGCTGTTCTGCGAAGTCCGAGAAATCGAAGCCCCCGAAATCAAACGGCACACCCTGGCCTGGAGCGCCAGTTCCGCCCGGCCGCGGACCGTAGCCGCCGCGCGCTGCTGCTTCCGCCTGCGCAGGATCGATCTGATCTGAATAGAAGCCGAACTGGTCGAAGATCTTTCGCTTCTTCTCGTCACTCAGGACATCATTCGCTTCGGAGATTTCCTTGAACTTCTCCTCGGCTTTCTTGTCATTCGGATTTACATCGGGGTGGTATTTGCGCGCCATCTTGCGGAATGCCTTCCGAATCTCATCGGAAGTCGCCGTCTTCTTAACGCCCAGTAACCCGTAATAGTCTTTCGTCTGTGTCGATGCCATATATGCTTAGCGTCCCATCCATCTGAAACATCCCGTACCTGCGAGCCCCGGATCGGTTTCCACTCCTGCTCGAATTTCATGCGCCCTAGGTTGCATTTCGGCAAGCCTACCATGCACATCAGGCGTAATCGCAGCAGGTTTCATTCCAACGTTTACTGCTTCTGACATACCGGACACCAGTACACGGTTCGTCCCGCCATCTCACCACGTTCGATCTTGGTGCCACAAACCCAGCACGGCTTGCCGGTGCGGTGGTATACGTAGTGCACTTCGCTGTTCTCAGCCGTGCCCTTGGCATGGGGACGATCCTTTGCCCGCGTCGTCACAATCCTGCGATCCACCATACCGTCCGGCATCAGCGCCACAGCATCTTTCCAGATCGCCTTCAATGCCCTCTCATCCACTTCATTGCCCGGCCGATGTGGATTGATCTTCGCCCGGAACAACAATTCCGCTCGGTAGATGTTACCGATGCCCGCCATCACCGACTGATCCATCAGCAGTGCGCCAATGGGCGTTTTGCGCTCCCGGATGACCGCGAATGCCGGTGCCGGGTCATCCCCTTTGCGCAATGGATCCGGTCCGAGACGATCCAGCAGTGCCTGCCACTGCTCATCCGAGAAGATCGATACGTCGGTCGCCCCGCGCAGCTCAAGAAAGTCCTTCGTCGTCCACATGCGAAACCGCAACACGCCTTTGACATCCGGCAACGGTAGTTTGCCTTCGGTGAAGTCACCAAACCGTCCGAGGTGCACGTGCAGGGTCAGGTCCTTGCCGAACACGTAACCGAGATGTTTGCCAATGACGTCCACCCGCTTCAACCTGCGGCCATCGATCATGGATGCATCGGTGAAACGCCCGTTGGGTGAATCGACGCGAACCATCTTCCCGGCGAACGCTTTGGCGTGCCGTTCTGCATAACGGTGAACCTCATTCCCCTCAGGCAAATCCTGCTCCTCAATCCTTAAGAAGCCCAGGTCTCAAAAGCGAGACGGGGCACCCACATCGTAGATAGACCATCGATCCAACAGCTTTTGACCAGCGCAAAGCGCCTCCGCCCAAGTGCAGCCCACAATCAAGCGCCGCAGGCGTAAGCGGCAAAGCCGCGTCCGCCCGAACGGCCAGTTCAGTTCCAGACGAGTTTGACCGGAATTGCTTCGATCTTCCAGAACAGGTCGGGTTCGAGATGACCCATTTTGCGCGTGAACTGTTCCGCCTCTTCTTTCGTGTCGAATGTAATTTTATTCAGCGTTTGTCCTGCACGAAACTGCTCTGCCATCCAAACCGTTTCCTTCTGCATATCATCCTCCCCCGACTTACCTGCTTACTTAGACCCGGTTCAGGCAATTTCGATGCTGGGCCCGCAATTGTCATTCCAGCCGGATACACGAAGGGCGCCCACATTGCGGGCGCCCTTCGATACCGCTCACCCGGCTTGCTTACTTCTTCTCGTCGACATCGACATATTCAGCATCGATGACTCCTTCGTCCTTCTTCGCTTCCGGCTCAGACGCTGTGCCTGAGGCAGCAGCGGCGCCGTCCGTTGGCGCACCGGCCGAAGACCCTGCCTTGTACATCGCTTCCGCCAGCTTATGTGAGGCTGCCGTCAGCTTCTCGCGCGACGCATTCAGTTCCGCAGGAGAAGGCGAGCCTTCGAGCGTCTTCTTCGACTCGGCAAGAGCTGTTTCAACATCTGTCCGATCGCTTCCGGAAACCTTGTCGCCACTCTCCTTCAGCATCTTCTCGACGTTGTAAACCATGTTGTCGAGGCCATTCCGCGCTTCGATTTCATCACGCTTGGCCTTGTCTTCCGACGCATGCGCATCTGCTTCCTTGGCCATCCGGTCCACTTCTTCCTTGCTTAGACCTGATGACGATGTGATCGTAATCTTCTGGTCCTTGCTGGTCGCCGTATCCTTCGCCGTCACGTTCAGAATGCCGTTTGCATCGATGTCAAAGGTGACTTCAATCTGCGGAACACCGCGCGGCGCCATCGGGATACCGCTCAGCTTGAACTTGCCGAGGGTACGGTTCTGCGCTGCCATCGGCCGCTCGCCCTGAAGGACGTGGACCTCGACTTCGGTCTGCGAATCCGCAGCCGTCGAGAAGGTTTCCGTCTTCTTGGTCGGAATGGTCGTATTGCGCGGAATCATCGAAGTTGCCACACCGCCCAGCGTTTCGATCGCCAGGGTCAGCGGCGTCACGTCGAGCAGCAGCAGGTCCTTCACTTCGCCGGCAAGCACACCGGCCTGGATGGCTGCACCGATCGCGACAACTTCATCAGGGTTCACACCACGATGCGGCTCGCGCTTGAACAGCTCCTTCACCAGTTCCTGGATCTTGGGCATGCGTGTCTGCCCGCCGACTAGGACGACTTCGTCGATCTTACTGGCATCAATGCCAGCATCAGCGAGTGCCTTTTTGCAGGGCTCAATCGAGCGCTGCAGAAGATCGTCGACCAGCTGCTCCAGCTTGGCGCGTGTCAGCTTCTTGACCAGGTGCTTCGGACCAGTTGCATCTGCCGTCACGAAGGGCAGGTTGATCTCGGTCTCGACGGTTGTCGAAAGCTCGATCTTGGCCTTCTCCGCTGCATCCTTCAGACGCTGCAGGGCCATTTCATTGCCCTTCGCGCGAAGATCCAGCCCTTCGTCCTTCTTGAACTCGTCGATCAGCCACTCGACGATGCGCTGGTCGATATTGTCGCCGCCCAGGTGGGTATCACCGTTGGTCGACTTCACCTCGATCACGCCTTCGCCCACTTCGAGGATCGATACGTCGAACGTACCGCCGCCGAAGTCGTAAACAGCAATCGTCTCATCCTTCTTCTTGTCGAGACCGTAGGCCAGTGCTGCAGCCGTCGGCTCGTTCACAATGCGCTTGACGTCAAGACCGGCGATCTTGCCCGCATCCTTGGTCGCCTGGCGCTGGGCGTCGTTAAAGTACGCCGGGACGGTGATGACCGCCTCGGTGACAGTCGTGCCAAGATAATCTTCTGCCGCTTTCTTCAGCTTCTGCAGAATCATCGCCGAGATTTCCGGCGCTGTGTAGTCCTTGCCCTGCGCTTCGACGACGATGTGGTCGCCCTGCGGCTTGACCTTATAAGGCACCATCTTCATTTCGTCGTTGACTTCGTTGGAACGACGGCCCATGAAACGCTTGATCGAGTAAACGGTATTCTCCGGGTTGGTAATCGCCTGGCGCTTTGCCACCTGGCCGACCAGGCGCTCGCCACTCTTCGTAAATGCAACAATCGAAGGGGTTGTCCGGCCGCCTTCTTCGTTGGGGATGACCTTTGGCTCCCCACCTTCCATCACTGCTACCACCGAGTTGGTGGTCCCTAAATCGATACCGATAATCTTTGCCATGTCTAATGCGCTCCCGCTAGTCGCCTGCGATATCTCAAGCATTGCACTTGAGTGACTTATTGTCAACATATCTGATGCAGGATTAAGCCACGGGATGCCGCGTTGCATGCCTCCTGGGAAATCCAGCAAGCCAGACGAGGTCTCAGGCATCCGCTAATGAGCTGGAAGTTTCTGCCGATAGAAGAGCCAGCGGCAGGTCAGAGCGCGGTCTGGCGGAAGGTGCAAGGTGGAAAAAACGTGAGCCCTGCGACCGTCCAACTTGCGAAAGACGTTGCAGGAGAAGGTGATCTGTTGACGATGGGGCGAGTCGAAAGACGATGGAGGTTACCGGAACTGCTGCGCTGCGACGACGGACAATCCCTGGTGGAGTTTGCCTTGACGCTGCCCGTACTGCTGCTGGTGGTGACCGCGATCATGGCGTTCGGCATCGCGTTCAACAACTACATCTGCCTGACTGAGGCGGCATCAGTGGGAGCGCGGCAGCTGACGGTGAGCCGCGGGCAGACGCTCGATCCGTGCCAGACGTTTTCCTCGGCCGTGACAGCAGCGGCGCCGCTGCTGAACCAGGCCAATATGGTATTTAAGATCTCGCTGAACGGGACCGCCTATAGCGGGAGGAGCTGCAGCAGCGGGAGCACGTCAAGTGGCGCGCCCGCGAACATGATTTTGGGGACGAATGCCATAGTGACGGTAACTTATCCGTTAAGCCTGGATCTGTACGGCATCAAGCTCGCTCCGACGGGATCGCTGCTGACGGCACAGACGACGGAGTTGATGCAGTGAGATCTCGCGGCAAGGCGTTCTTCCTGGGGCTGTACCGCGACGAGAGCGGACAGATGCTGCCCGTGATCGCAGTCATGATGATCGTGCTGCTGGGATTCACCGGACTGGTGCTGGATGTGGGCCATGCCTACATATGTCACCGGGAGCTGCAGTTTTCGGCCGATGCGGCGGCGCTGGCCGGGGCGCCGGCCATGGCCGGCGCGAGTTCGCATCCGCTGGCGACGACGGGTGGCGGGGTGCTGGCGGTCGCGACGAATTACAGTTCGCTTCCCGGAATGCGAAATGCAGACCAAAGGCTGCCCAACGTGACCATGGTGAGCGGTTATCCGCTTCTGAAGTGTCTAGCTACCTTCCAGGCGCAGGGGATCTCTTGTGTCGGATTCGTCTCTTACAACGCAGTCCAGGTAAAGCTGCAGGAAACGGTGCCCCTGTACTTTGCCAGTCTGTTTGGCTTTAAGACGATGACGATCCAGGCGATGGCGACCGCAGTGAAAGGCGGCGGACCCTCGCGACCTTACAACATCGCCATCATCTTAGACACGACAGGTTCCATGGGCGAGAACGATTCGAATTGCGGCGGCTCAACGAGAATAGCTTGTGCGCTCACCGGCATCCAGGTGTTGTTGCATGATCTTGATCCTTGCTGGACAAGCCAGGCAACCTGCGGGATTATTGGGGGTAACGCGCCGAACTCAGTGGCGCAGGTAAGTATTTTTGTGTTCCCTCAGGTAACATATCCCACGGCGAGCAATGACTACAGCTGCGACGGTACGGTGCCGACCTCTACGGTCTTCTCGTTTCCAGCGGCAGGGGCGACCAGTTACGAGCCCGGCACCTCCCCCAGTAGTACGACCTTCCGCGTGCTCGATTTTCACAGCGACTACCGGCTTTCGGATACGGCCACTTCGCTGAACATCTATTCGTGGGCCACGATTGCCGCGCTCGGAAATCCCGGCTGCAACGGGATCGGTATCCCAAACAACGTCTACTACAACAACACCTACTATCCATCGCCGATGTACGCTGCGGAGGCTGCGCTGATCCAGCAACATACGTTGAATCCAGGGGCGGAGAACGTGATGATCATCCTCGGAGACGGAGACGCGAATACGCCCCAGAAAAGCGGGTCGACCGTTATCATGCCCAATCCGGCGACGGCCAGCGCGACTTATCCTTCCTGGCTGGGCGAGTGCGGCCAGGCAGTGACCGCAGCACGTTCATTTACGAACACCATCGTCTACTCGGTTGCGTACGGTGCCGCTTCCTCGGGTGGATGCATCACCGACCAGGATGCAGCCTTCTCACCGCATGCCAACTTGTCCGCTTACCCAAACATACAGCCCTGTGATGCGATGGCGCTGATGGCTACTTACTCCTGGGATTTTTTCTCGGACAATCAACAGTCGGGATCAGATAGCTCCTGCGTCGCGGCACAGGCGGAGTCAGCGCTGAGCGACATCTTTAAGCAAATCGCGGGCGATCTCACGGAGGCGCGGCTGGTCTTGGACAGCTCCACCTGATGTGCTGTCCCGGAGATACGTGAACAAAGACGTGCAAGCTTCTGCAGGATTGAGTCTGCTGTGGCGGTCCACGCGAAGGGCCGGCAGGTACTGTTGTGGTGCTGGATGAAGTGGTTGATTTTGCGATTAGGTGTTTGACGCTCCTGAAATTACTTCTGCAAATGACCTGCAGGGGTGATGAGTCCCAACCAACGTTCGACTTGGTCGAGCCAGGAGCAGTAGGAGGGAGTGTAGTGGATCTGGAAGGGCGCGTTCTGCCAACCAGAGTCGCACCTTGGCATGCTCGTGGGTGGCGTAGTTGTCAACGGTCAGATGAACATCCAAAGTTTTCCGGCGCAGCCTGGTCGATGCGCTTTTGATCTACCAGCAACTGGGCAGCCACACCCTCTTACGGGCGCTCGTCGATGTCTTTCGGTGGACGGCGCTGCCCGGCTTCTTCTGCGTGCTCCTGGTCTGGACTTTCCGCAAATGAAGCCCACCGGCGCCCACTAAGCACAGCATCCAGGCGGCCCCGACGCCGCTTCTATGACCTGAGTTCTCCCGCCTGAGGGCTGTGAAGGCGTCCAACCGTTCCCCCTGATCGTCAATGGAGACAGAGACCGCTGGCAGCGGCCGGGCCCGCTACTTACCGAATATTTATGATGGTCCTGTAATCCTTGGAGAAAATGATCCTGCACACGCTTCCGCCGGAAGGCACCGCTCGTCTGATCAGTAACGCACGCAAAGCACTTCTGGCGATTGCCCTTCTGTCCGCGAATCTCGCAGCCTCCCTAAACCTCTCTGCCGAGGCGCCGATTTCCGCCGGTCCGGCGCTGACCATGGACGAGGCCGTCTCCCTGGCCAAGCAGCAGAACCCGACGCTGCTGACGGCACGACAGAATCTTTACTCGGTCAAGGCGCTCGAAATTCAGGCTGCTACCCGCCTGAATCCTGATTTCAGCGTCGCTGCCAGCAACGTGACACTTCCGACGACGTCCAACAATCCTTATGCCTACGCTTTTCAGCTTTCGCGAACGTTTGAGCGAGGTCAGAAGCGACGTTGGCGCATCGATTCGGCAAGGGCGCAGACAGCCCAGACCGATGCCCAGTATCACGACCAGGAACGCAGCATCGTCCTCAATGTTCGCCAGGCCTTCACAAATTTCGTCCTGGCCAAGGCGGCGAAGAAACTCGCCGACGACAACCTGAAAGACTACCGGCACGAACTCGACATCTCGAACGACCGCTACAAGGCCGGCGACATAGCCAGGCTCGATTATGAACGTCTTGACCTGCAGTTGGCCCAGTTCGAATCAGACCTTCAGAATGCTCTACAGAATTTCGGGCAGGCAGCCGACCAGTTGCAGACCCTGATCGGTTATGAGAGACCGCGCGAGGGTTTCGATGTGATCGGCGACATCGTTCCACCGGCTATCCCGGGCAAGATGATGGAACTCGAGCAGAAAGCGCTCGACGCCAGGCCTGATCTGCAGGCCGCCAAATTCGGCGTAAACCTGGCCGACGCCAACCTTAAACTTGCCTACGCGAATGGCACCACTGACCCCACGCTTGAGGGGGAATATGACTACAGTGGCGGCGACAACTCGGCTGGCTTCAACATCAACATTCCCCTGCGCATCTTTGACCGCAACCAGGGCAACAAGAAAAGCAGCGAGTTCACGGCGGCGCAGAGCCGTCTGTCCGTCACCGCCTCGCATAATCAGGTTTACTCCGACGTGGACCAGGCATGGATCGGCTACACGACCAGCAAGGCACTCTCCGATCGATACAACGGCCACTACCTGGCCGAAGCGAAGGATGTGCTTGACATCGCCCAGTTCAGCTATGAACACGGCGGCCTGGCCCTGGTGGACTACCTCGACGCCCTGCGCGACTATCGTTCGACTTCGTCCAATGCGCTCAACGCGTATGCCACTACCTGGATGGCTATCCACCAGGTCAGCTACGTCACCGCGACAGACGTCGTGCCTTAAGCAATCAGACCGGCGCTACTGTCGTGCTGTTGTAGGGCAGGCGGCTCTGCGGCAGGTCGTCAAAGATCACCGGCTTGGCCAGCCCCCACTTCTTCAGCCGATACTGCGCCGCCGTCTTCAACACGCCGAGCCCGTACGTGACACTGCGGCTGAAGTTGATCGATGACGCCTCTTCAAAATACTTGGTCGGGCAGGAGATCTCGCCCACGCGGAAGCCGAAATAATGGGCCTGCGCGATCATCTGGTTATCGAAGACAAAGTCATCCGAGCATGACATCAACGGCAGACGCTCCAGTACCTGGCGGCTCCACGCACGGTAGCCGGTGTGATACTCCGACACCTTCTGGCCGAGAAGCACATTCTCGGCAAATGTGAGGGCGCGATTGGAGATGTATTTGTACATCGGCATGCCACCGCTCAGCGCGCCTTTGCCCAGGATGCGCGATGCCAGTACGTAATCGAACTGGTCATACGCGATCATCGAAGCCATCGCCGTGACCAGCTTCGGCGTGTACTGATAATCCGGATGAAGCATGACAACGATGTCAGCGCCGCGTGCCAGCGCTGTGGTGTAGCAGGTCTTCTGATTGCCGCCATAGCCGCGGTTCTTATCGTGCCGCATGGTGACCAGGCCCAGTTCCCGTGCCAGCTCCGCCGTGTTGTCCTTGCTTGCATCATCCGTCAGAATGATGTCGTCCACCAGATCGTGCGGGACCTCATCAATCGTCATCTTCAATGTCTTGGCTGCGTTATATGCGGGCAGCACTACGGCAATGCGACGGCCATTCAACATCCGTTTATCCTGCTTTCCTTTCCCTGCATCCCATCTCCTGGCCGCGTCAGTGCGGCAACGTAACAGGCGCCGGGCCCAAACTTACCTTATACAAGAAGTAATGTTCATCAACAACGTCACCCCTGGTGAAGCTGGCGATGGGCTCTGCGCGGACGCCTTCAGTCTTCAACCCGGCGGCCTCGCTCTCGGTAAGCTCACGGTTCAGCATCAGCACCTTCTTCGGCCCATGTAGTCTTTGCAGCGCGGTCGCGAGGGCCGCTGGCAGATCTTTCAGAGAGTCATAAGCATCCCGCCGGTTCGAGAACTTCATATATGTATCGACGCAACCGCAGTCAAGAAAGTACATCGGTCGCTGCAAGCGCTCCGCGACTCCCACCACGTGGGTATCCGGTGTACCGATCAGTTCTGCCTGGTCAAGATGGTTCGCCTGGAGCCACTGCACGACGGCCGCGTCATCCGTAAATGGCCGCACCCACTGCCCGACGGCAGCCGTTGCGCCCCCGACTGCGTTCAGGGCCAATAGTAGATAAGCGAGCCTGGACACAGGTTGATTGCGGTAGCGCAGGATCCATATGCCGGCTACGAAGCCGACAAAGATGATGCCGAAATGACGCATGGAACCGTCGTAGACGACGTGCGTAAAAACGATGCCGACGAAAGCCAGTGCTCCCATCATCAGTAGTAGCCGCGGCCATCTGCGGAAGATCCAAATCAGGCTGCCGACCACCACGGGCAACAGTAGAAAGTAGAGCACAGGGGCAGCCATGGACCGTGCATCCCAGAACTGCCTCGGGAAAAAACGGTTCACCGGAAACCATGGCAGTGACAGGTAGTTCAGGATGGAATACACCAGGTGCACCTTGCTGTGCAGGTACATGCCGACGTGGCCGGTCGTGCGCCAGCTGATCTGTTTGGACGGCCAGAGGGTAGCGGCTGAAAGTGCGACCATCGCGGCATACACCGCGCCCGACTGCAGCAATTGCACCAGTGTGGGGAGAGCGAACTCGCGGCGGCGCTGCAGCGAATCTGCCCAGTACTCCACTAACAATGCTCCGGAAAGGATCATGCCGGTCAGATCAGTACTGGCAACCACTCCAAGCAGAAACGCGTTCTGCAGCAGCCGGTCGGGATACCTGAGGCGCGACCACAGGTAGACCAGTGCGAACAGCAGCATCAGGCTGTACATGCGCGACATGACGGTGTACTCGAACAGCACAAAATAGCTGCAGTAGACGAGTATCTGTTCTGCACGCCGCAGCGGTGACGCCAAAGCCAGCACCAGGTATATGCCTGTACCGATGAAACCTTCTACCAGCTTCATCATCCACGGCGCGTGCGTCAGCTTGCTTGCGGGATACAGCAGTACGTACCAGAAGGCCGGGTGCGCCTCGTAGTGCACGTTGTTCAGCAGCGCGCGCAAGGTCGGACTCGCCACCACCAGCCCCCACGCGTTGAACTCATCGCGCCACAGTTCGTGGTGTACCAGCTGCACGTAAAAGAGGATGAGAAACGGCAACATACGCAGCAGTCGCGTCATGACTGGCGTGGCAGGTCCGTGCGGCAGTTCGATGACATCCGCGGTGGACGTTCTTTGATTTGTCAAAACACTCGCCATAGTAATCGAGAATGGGACGGTCAGAAAGACCGGTGAATGCCGTCGTTCTACCGTAACTCTACCCCATCCAGATCCCGCGAAGACCCGCCGCGGTATGGCGACTCAGGTGGATAACAGCCGTCTGTTTATCCAGCAATGCTGTGTGAGAGAATGTGCGCTGTCGACTTATGGTACGTCCAGGTTTGAACTCCGGGACTTACGGCAAAGCCGCTTGTTCCTGCAGGTTCTTCCGATCTCTGCAATGCACTTTCGTCAATGTCCGATTAACTTCGCGAGGATTTGTGCCCAGTGAGTTCCATGTTTAAGGTTAAACAGGTTGTAGTTGCAATTTTTATCGTGATTGTCGCGTGTTTTTTACTGTTCGAGTGGAGCTACAGTGACGATATGAAGCTGCACATAGCCCTCGTCAATCACAAACTGGAAGCGCTGAGGTTACAAACGAATCATCCTGGTGGCCCGGTCGATTCTGTTCGAACCATGTCTGCTGTTGCTGATGCCGGCGAAGAGATCATGTCGACCCATGACCACGTGCACACACTCAAGGATGAACTTCTCGCATGGAAGATCAAGAGGGCCGTCGAGAAAAGCATAACCGTCGGCGACGCCAATCAAGACGCTATCGCGAAATGGCCCGGCAACAACTGAGGCACCTGTCACGCTACACAGGCGGCCAGTTGAGACTCGTTCCTTCGAGCAGCGCGGCACAGTTCTCCGTGCGTCCACCCCTGCCGTCATGCACGGCAAACACCTTCGGCTTGCCGGTCGCTGTCGTGCTCCATAAAGACACGCCAGCATAGGCGCCATCCCTGCGCACGATGTAATAGATCATGTCGAGATAGCGCACCTTGCTCATGTCACCATTGTAGTTACGAACAATGCGGCGCAGTGCCTCGAGCCCCGCGTCCATGGGACTCGCACCGGCCCTCATCATCTCGACGATCGTGTGCGCACCGGCGACCTTGATGTTCTCTTCGCCTGATCCAGTCGCGCCCGCCGATCCTACATCCTGGTCGGTGTAACAGCCTGCGCCAATAATCGGCGAGTCGCCGAGTCTGCCGGGCAGCTTGAAGGCCTGGCCCGAAGTAGTGGTCGCACCTGAGAGCTCGCCTTTTGTATTCAACGCCGACACGTGGATGGTCCCCGTCGTCGGCCACAGAACCTGTTCGACTGCCTGCCACCGCTGGCTCTTTGCTATACCGAGGTCTGCGGCCATCGCAGTAAGTCGCGCCGCCTGCGCCTTCAAGGTCGCCACATGCGCAGGGACATCTTCAGATGCAGGATGCCGCAGCATGGATTGAGGACCTGCCGCTTTGGGATCCTTCCAGCTGGGGCTCGCCATACCAGGTCCCCAGAAGTCCTGATTGGAGTGGTTCTCTTTCCACAGCAGCCAGATCTTGCGCGCGTCCTCTGTCAGCATGTCTTCGCGCTTAAAACCCTGTGCGACTGCGAAGCGTTCAGCACCTTCGCCGACGAGCATCACGTGACCGGTCTGCTCCATCACGCGCCGTGACACGAGGCAGACATTTCGAAGGTTGCGCACCCCGCCAACCGAACCGGCCTGTCGCGTCGGCCCATGCATGCAGCACGCATCCAGTTCGACGACACCTTCTTCATTCGGCAGGCCGCCATAACCAACCGAATGGTCTGTTGGATCGTTCTCCCGGCCCAGGCAGACATGATGCGCGGCGGTCAGTGTATCTTCACCATCCAGCAGCATCTGGTAAGCCTCGGCCAGGGTGTGGTCGCCGGTTTCGCGTGTCACGATCACCGGCTGTTTCGGTGGCACCATCTGCTTGACTGCTTCAGCAGCTTCAGCATTTGCGCGTAGACCACCGAGCCCGGCTGCAGCCGCGCTCACCGCGGTCCGCGAAAGGAACTCCCGTCGTGTTGTCATCCACACCTCAACGCAAAAAGGCAGATAGATTCTGCTACCCTGCTGCTGACATGTTCCCACGAAATAGCTTTACGGTCCTGGTATTCAGCAGCTTCTTAATTGCCACAACCTCTCAGGCGCAGCTCTCGCCTGCAGTCGCCGCGCAGGTAGACCAGGCGGCCGCGCAGGTACTCGAAGTGACCGGCGTGCCGAGCGCTTCCATTGCGATCGTCGAAAACGGCAAACTGGCTTACGTGAAAGCTTACGGCAAGGCTCACCTGCCTGAAGATGGCAGCGCCACGCTTGAAGCTACACCGGCCATGCAGTATTCGGTCGGCTCCATCAGCAAGCAGTTTACTGCCGCCGCCATCATGCTGCTGGTCGAGCAGGGCAAGCTCACCCTCGATGATCCGATCTCTAAGTTCCTGCCGGGCCTCACACGGGCGAATGAAGTGACCGTCCGTATGGTGCTGTCGCATACATCCGGCTACCAGGATTACTGGCCCGAAGATTATGTGATGACGTCGATGATGGTGCCGACGAACGAGCAGCACATCCTCGATATCTGGGGGCACAAGCCCCTCGACTTCGAGCCCGGCAGCAGGTGGCAATACTCGAATACCAACTACGTCATCGCGGGTAGCATTGTTGAGCAGTTGAGCGGCGACAACCTGATCCACTTTCTGACCGTGCACATCTTTGCGCCGCTCGGTATGGACGGCGTGCTCAACAGTGATGCAGCGCGTCTGCCTGCAACCGACCCGATCGGCTACCAGCGTTACGCACTCGGCCCATCGCGGCCGGCGCCGAACGAGGGAGCAGGCTGGATGTTCGCAGCGGGCGAGTTGGCCATGTCCCCGAGCGACCTGGCGAAGTGGAATATCAGCATCATCCACCAGTCGCTCCTTAAGCCATCGTCCTACGCAGAAATGTTCAAGCCATTCATGCTGAAGGATGGCAAGAGCAGCGGCTATGGCCTGGGTTTCTTCATCCGTCAGACGGAACACGGAACAGTCTACGAACACAGTGGCGAGGTCTCCGGATTCGTGTCCGAAAATGTTGTCAATGCGCGGGACGGGATGGCCATCACTGTCCTGACCAACGAGATGGCATCGCCGGCTGCCAGCATGCTGGCAAGAGAAATTACTCCGTTGCTGTCCGGGACCACAGACGCTTCGCAGTCGGACGCAGCAAAGCAGGCGGGAGAGATTTTCACCCATCTGCAGGCGGGCACGATTGATCGCAGCCTCTTCACCGACTCCTGCAACGCCTACTTCACGCCGCAGGCAATCGACGACTTCAAGAGTAGCCTTGCGCCACTCGGACAACCAGCGAGTCTGACCCAGGCAGCGGATGAACTGCGTGGAGGCATGACCTTCCGGAGCTTTAGAGTGCAGTTCGCCGGAGCACCATCGAAGCGGCTGACCATCACGACCTACACAATGCCCGATGGCAAGATTGAGCAGTACCTGGTCGAACCTGCTTCGTGATGACTGCACGCCTTTTAATCGGCGTGCAGTGGTGGCCTGTAGATTCTCACTTCCGCAGCGCCTGCAAAGGCGGCGGCCACTGTCGTACTCCCCTGTCCCGCGTTTCCTGTAGCTGCTAAGCGCAGGACGTGTTTTTCATTCGACAGGCCGGTCGCCAGCACATAGCGATACTGTTTCGATCCGTCGCCCATATCGATCACCTCCGGCGCATTGCCGCAGACATACTGAACGGACCAGTGCACGACAAGCGGAACGGGTAAAGGGATGTGACTATCGACGAAGGCCTGCCCCACCATCCAGTCCTGCGACGCAATCGAGAGATTGCCCGTCTTCGCATGGAAGTCGTGATACGCGTCGCCGTTGCCTTCATCTCCACTAACGGAACCATTGACTGAGAAAGTGAAGTACTTCTGATCCGGCGTAACCTGGCTGATTGTGGCCTGCCAGTCTTCTGCCACGTGATCTTTGTGCAGCGAGATGCGACGCACGGCCGGCCAGTCCGGGACAGTTCCGATGGAGCTGGCGCGCGTCACCTGGTAACAGCCGTCGATGTCCTTCGGCGCGACGCCATCCATAGTGATTGAAGGCAGAGTTGCGAGGGGCCTGCTCGACAAAATTTCGATGCGGCTGCCGTCAAAGCTGAACGTCCCCGACGGCTCACTCAGCTGCGCGGACTGCAGTGGCAGAGACATGACATTGTGTTCCATTTCGCCGTGCCAATGGTCTACAAGGTTGTCGAAGTACTGATTAAAAAACGCAGCCAGGAGCGCCTTGCCCTGTGCATTCGGATGGATCTCGTCGACCAGGAGCGAACTGGGCGCAATATGGTTGCGCAGTAGATAACGCCGCCACCACGCCCGCTGCGGTTCGACAGCGGCTCCATACCTGCGGCCGAAGACGGGTATCTTGTGGTACGACATTTCGTCTTTCCATTGCTTCTGACGCAGCCACAGAAACCCTCTGCAACCGGGCTGACTTCCAGACGCGAGATGCAATCCCTCGCTGCAGGGCGGATCAGGCATGACCTCGCCATGGTCGGTCTGGAGAATCACATCTGCCGCAGTACGCGACCGGAAAAGCCGGATGATCTTCTCGTAGGCATGATGATCGCCGTAGACATGGAAGACGATCAGGTCCGGATAAAAGGCGTCGATATCCTGCCGGGCCGCCCGCAACAGCTCAACTGCACTGAAGCCTCCCAGCGCCCGGTTCTGCACCACAAAAACCGTGCCTGGATAGCGCTGCCTCCAATGATCAATGACGCCGCTTTCCCAGCCGCTGCCGGTAATCGACTGGCCATAAAAGAGTACTTTCAGTACCTTGCGGTCTGAAGGACTACTGGTGCGAACGATCTCGAGAGAGCGCGCGATCTTCTGCTCGTCAGGTGTTGTGTCTATCTCCTCGTGCCGCTTGTACCAGGTTATGAAAACCGCGCATGCAAGCAGCAGAACCGCGGCGACCATCATCCAGCGGACGAGTTTTGAGAATGTCAGCCGCATGCTGCTTAGCATACTTGGCCGGATGAGCAGCGCAAGTCACCAAAGTTGAACCCACGTGCTTCGGGCTCCATCGATCACAGAACGAGATATCGACAGTCGCCTGCCGTACGGTCACCGTCTGACGAACGCGACGCCTTTCCGTTCCTTGCCCAACGCGAGCACCAGCACGATGAGTAGTGCGACAGCCGCGGCCGAGACGGCGAGCGCATAGCTGTAGCTGCCGCCATGACTCATCGCCAGGCTGACCTGCAGCGGGGCCGCAAGTGAAATCACGAAGTTGCCTAGCTGATACGTCAGCCCGGGGAAGGTGCCGCGCACCTCGTCCGGCGACATTTCGTTCAGGTGTACTGGCACAATTCCCCATGCTCCCTGCACCATGACCTGCATCAGGAAAACGCCGATCGCCAGCAATACAAAACTGTGCGAGTAGGCCCATAGCGGAATCACCGGCAGGGCACATAGTGCCGCAATGATCATCGCCTTTCGCCTGCCTATTCTTTCGGACCAGGCACCGAACGAGATGCCGCCAAGGATCGCCCCGATGCTGCCGATAATGGCAAGCTGGCTGACACGCCCTGCTGCAAAGCCGCGCGATTTCAGAAAGGTTGGATAAAGGTCCTGTGTCCCATGACTGAATGCATTGAAACAGGCCATCAGCACAATGATGTAGATGAACAGCTTCCAGTTCGCCGCAACGGAGCGCAGCATATCTGTCGCGGAGTGTCGCTGCGACTGCCATGCCGGTGACTCTTCCACATGCCGAGCCATGAAGAAGACGAGCAGCGCCGGTACCGCGCCGACGATGAACATGCCTTTCCATCCAATGTGCGGAAAAGCGACCCAGTAGAGCACTGCCGCGAGCAGGTAGCCGACCATGTAGCCTTCCTGCAGAAAGCCGGAAATGACGCCGCGCGTCGAAGGCGGGATCGACTCCATGGCCAGCGAAGAACCAACGCCCCACTCGCCGCCCATGGCTATACCAAACCCTGCCCGCAGGATAAGGAAGACCGTCAGGCTGGGTGCGAACGCACATGCCAGTTCAAAGCCGGAATAGAGCACGATGACCGTCATGAGGGTCGGCTTGCGGCCATAGCGGTCGGCCAGGTAGCCGAAGATCAGCGCGCCTACAGGCCGCATGGCCAGCGTGAGTGTTATGCCATAGGCGACATGCTTGACGGTAGTGTGGAAGTCGCCTGCTATGTCCGACACTACGAAGACCATGATGAAGAAATCGAAGGCATCGAGGGTCCAGCCCAGGAAGCTGGTGATGACTGCATTGCGCTGACGGCTGGTCAGCAGCTTGAGTTCGGAAAGCAGGCCGGTGCGGCTGTCAGGACTTGGCATCTGCCGATCAGCATAAACGCTCGCACCCGTTATGCTCCAATGCGCGGGCGCGCCGCCATGCGCCATTGGATTGGCCATCCCTCCATCCCTGGTTCATCGCTCGACTGGGGACCATCATGTGTGGGAGAGTAATGCGTCTTCTGACCATTCGGAATGGTTGCTGCACTGGACGTTTTCGCAGCCCGGTTCTTGCAGCCCGGCCGCGACCATGCGAGACTGGAAAGGTTGCAGGTAAGACATAACCTGCGCGTAATGCTGGGCTGAGCGCAACGCTTCAGACAGGGCAGCCGGGATGGCGAAACTGGCAGACGCAGCGGACTCAAAATCCGCCGAGGGCAACCTCGTGGGGGTTCGACCCCCCCTCCCGGCACCAAGATTCTAAATGACTTACAAGCAAATGGCCTCTCGATATCGAGAGGCCCTTTTGCTTTGTGGCTGTTCTGGTGGCTGTTGGTTTTTTTGCTCCAACAACATCAGCCCGCAAGTGGCTGTTTGGTGGCCGTTCCCGCGATTCGCTCCACCACGGAAAGTTTGTGGGTTGGAGACAGATGGCTGTAACGCGCGGACATTGTGATTGTCTTGTGTCCGGCAGCTTCCTGAATTTCTTTGATGGAGGCTCCGGCCATTGCAAGCCAGGAGCAGAATGTGTGACGGTTCGAGTGCCAAACGTATCCAGTGATCTCAGCTTCGGCAAGACAGGGGACAAACCATGAGCGCGTATCGAACCTTCCCTTTGTCCCCTCGCGTGGGAACACCGGATCGGATTGCCGAGACATGGTGTGTTTGAGCGACTTGATGGCAGCGACGGCGTCGGAGTTCAGATGGATCGTTCTAGCCGATCCGTTTTTCGTCTTCGACAACTCGATGGTGCGACGGTCAAGATGGACCTGCGACCAGGTGCAGGAGTATTGCTCAGTGAGCCTCATGCCGGTGTGGACGCTGACGATGAGCTCCGCTTGATGCTCAGGAAAGCGCCGGGTGACGACTTCAAGCAAACGGTCATACTCTTCCCGACTGAGGAAGCGCACACGTCCAGCTTCTTCCCTGCGGTGTCGGACTTGCCGGGCCGGATTGACCGTGACCTTGTTATTGCGTATTCCCTCGCGGTAGCAGAGCGAGATGAATGCCTTATAGCGGTTCGACGTGGCTGATGTCTTGCAGTGCCCGCGAAGCCACCGCTCCAGCTCTTGTGGTGTCATCTCGGCAGCGGGACGCGAACCAAGGGCAGCCCGAACGATCATGGCCTTGCTTTCATAGTTGCGTTTGTCCTTATGGTTGGCTACGAACTCCAGCGCATCGTCGATCAACTCTGCAAGAGTGACGACCTTGCTGTTGCGGAGTTCAGGCAGCTTACGGCCTGCCGAGGCATCGGCCTTGCGTGACCGATACAGATCAATGGCGTCCGATTTGCGCCCGACCTTCTCACGGTGTCGTTTGCCTCCAGCGTAATAGTGAATCCACCAAATGCCGCTCTTTAGCGGCTTCTCATACACTCCACGCATTAAGACCTCCTGATGGCCGTTTCGTCGGATATAGAATAACGTAATATCCGATTTACGGCCACTATTATGAAGCCCAATCAGAAGGGCTTGCGCTATATTGCGCGCTCCGATCATATCTAGGGTTGCCGAAGCAAAGGACGCGAGCGGCAGCGATGTGGTAGGGCCCAGTCCCACTCTTCACGGACGATATGTTCGAGCAAACACCGAAGCCTTGCTTCGTCCACGGAGGACATACGCAGTGCGATTCCCGCATTCGAGGTTGCGAGCCCCATGACTGCGAACAGCAGTGCAAGTGCATCGTTATGCTCCGTCAGGAGCGATGGTGAAGAGATAGTCCAGACCACGAACTCGTTACTGGCGAGGCGGCGAAAGCCGAAATGGTACGAAAATCCGCAGACCCTAACCGGTCGCGGGGGTTCAAGTCCCCCCGCCCGCACCACACTTCCCTCAGTGAGGCCAGGATGGAACCATCCTGGCATGTTTTTGGGCCGGAACCGGCCCCCTTCTGCCCGGAACCGGGCCAGTGTTGTATGGCGCTTGCGTACGAATGTCCCGCTTAGGTGAAGTCGTCAGGTGACGCATTGCGGCTGTGACTTCCTAGTCTATTCAGCTCTCATGCGTCGGGCTTCGGCGAGATCGACACGAAACTGGTAGCCGTGCTTTTGCAAGAGCCCCAGGAGTTGAGCGCCATCCAAAAGCGTAATTGGTTCATTGTTCGCGAAGGAATATGCATCAGCTCCGTAGGTGCTGGTTGTTACGAGAATCCCGCGTGACGCCCCCTCCTTGCGGACGACAGCGCAAAGGTCGCGTACCGCGCTCACAGCTATACAGCACGCTGATCGGAGAGCCGAGCCCCATCTCGCGGGTGTGGTCGAGATTCCGAAGATGCAGGAGCTGCTGCGCTACATCTGCGAGAACGGCTTCGAACACCACGTAGCCGCGAACTTCGCCGAAGTGGCTGGCAGCGTGCATGAGGCTGCGAGCAAGTACCTCGGATGGAAGATGCACCGGCACCATTAGGGCGGGGTTGTCGCGAATAGAGTGGAGAAGGCGGAGTGGGGTTGGTTCCCTGCTCCGCTCTTTCTGTTTGGAAGAACCATCCTTCCGTTGAAGACTCCTGCAATCATGGACCTTCTTCGCCCTTCCCGCTTCGGATGGTGGCGAGCATGAAGCCGATTCGTAAGGCTGCGCCTGCAAGATGGAGGAGCTCCGGCATCGACGAAAATTCACACCTAGTTCCTTGCACTGGAATGGCGACTGATTTAGTCTTAGTTTCATACTCGGACTCATTTAGTCCTATTTCGATTCGAAGCGGCGTGCCGTTTCGATGCCTCGGGAGAGCGTCGGTGTTTCAGCTGGTTCGCAACGATAGTACACAGGGAGTTTCGTGGAGGACGAGATCACTCCGGCATTTCTCCTTTGGAATTCTCGCATTGGCATCCCTCATAACGACTTGCGCTTGCGGTCAACGTCCCAGCGGGCATGGGGCGATGTCGGCGCAGGACATGCGGAAGATGGCCGCCGTACCGCTCGCTTCCTCGGCGAGCATTGGTGTGTGCCCGGATCTTGCGGACGGTTCGACCGTCTCGGCACCATCCGATTTATACAGTCAGAACGGCGTTCTCGAAGTCACCCTCAACCTGCAAACGGATGTCGATGCCGCCGGCCGGCAACGCTATTGCTATGTGACGAATACCGGGCTTGTATCGCCAAACCTCCGGGTCAATCCGGGCGACACGCTTCTTATCCACTTCTACAACCAGATTCCCGCTGGCCTGGTTCCGGTGGTGCCCCAGGTCATGCCGTCGATGCCCGGCATGGAATCCATGGCTCACGATGCGACTCAAAGCTCGACAAAGGGCATGGCGGCTGGGATGCAGGTCACGCTCCATGCCACTCCGCAAGCCGCTGGCTCGACTCCATCACCCTGCAACGGCGGTGCCATGACGGCGTCTGTCAGCAACCTGCATTTTCACGGTTTGAACGTCAGTCCCGTATGCCACTCCGACGAGGTCGTCAACACGCTGGTGCAGCCGGGGCAGGAGTTCGACTACTCGGTCCAAATCCCTGCGAATGAGCCGCCGGGTCTCTACTGGTACCATCCCCATCCGCACGGATTCAGTGAAGGGCAGGTGCAGGGCGGAGCCACCGGCGCCATCATCGTTCAGGGTATCGAGCAAGCGAACCCTTCGCTTCTGGGACTGCCGGAGCAAACACTCGTCATCCGCGACCTGTTGGTCCCGGTGTCGGAGCAGAACGACAGCAATGTGCCCGCGTGGGATATTTCGCTCGACAATGTGCCGGTCAGCTTTCCTTCCTATACGCCGGCTGTGGTGCCGGTCGCTCCAAGCCAGCAGCAACTTTGGCGCGTTCTGAACTCCGCCGCGGACACGATCCTGAATCTCCAGTATGTTGTTGGCGGTACGGCACAAACGGTGACGGTGGTTGCCATCGACGGCGTGCCCATTACCGGTGGTCCGATTCAAGAGAGTTCGATGCTCTTGCCGCCTGGCAGCCGTGTTGAGTTTGTCGTCACGACACCGGCGCTCGGGCAAACGGCCCAACTCGTGACGCAGTACGTCAACACGGGGCCCGACGGCGACTACGATCCCACGCGACCGATCGCCAATATCGTCTCCAGCACAACCGCTCCCACGTTGCCGATTCTGCCGCTTGCGAAACCGGGAACGGGTGCCATGGCCAGGATTAAGGCGAAGCGTTTTTCTGCCTTACCGGAGGCTGCGGCGGCATCCACGATCCCGCAACGCACGCTCTATTTCTCGGAACAGCTTCTCGTGCCAACCGACCCCAACAGCCCAACGACCTTCTTCATTACGCAGGATGGCATGACGCCGCAGGCGTACACGATGGGTCAGGCGCCGAACATCGTCGTGCATTCCGGCACCGTGGAGACATGGGTCATTCAAAATCGTGCGCTGGAAGACCACATCTTCCATATCCACCAGATTCACTTCCAGGTTCTGGCAGTCAACGGCGTTGCCGTCGACGACCCCGCCATCCGCGATACCTACGACCTTCCTTATTGGACCGGGCAGGGAGCCTACCCAAGCATCACGGTGGCAATGGACTTCCGCGATCCGAACATCGTTGGCACCTTTGTCTATCATTGCCACATCCTGCAGCATGAAGACGCGGGCATGATGGGGGCCATCGAGGTCCTGCCGCCAGGTGCAGCCTCTACGACCGTTCTCGCCAGTTCCACCGCAAGCACGACTCCGGGCGCAACAACCACACTCACCGCGACCGTTGCATCGAGCGTTCCTGGCGGTTCGACGCCCACAGGCCAGGTGCAGTTCCAGAGCAACGGCCTCGACATCGGCAACCCGGCAACGTTGACGAATAGTGTCGCGACGCTATCGATTGCGGGCTCGACGCTACAGAGTGGTGCCAACAGCGTCCAGGCCTTCTATATGGGTGATGCGTCCTATGCAGAGTCGCTCTCGAATGTGAGTACCGTGACCGATGCGCCGTTCTCCCTGTCCGGCAGCGGCACGTCGGCGGCTGTCGGTTCTGCCGCGAACGCCCCGCTGAATCTCATCATCGCAAGCGGTTACACCAATGCGGTGCAGCTCGCCTGCGCACTTCCATCGAATCTTGCCGAGGCCGCCTGCTTCATCAATCCGTCATCGGTCGTCGGTGGTGGCCCAGCGATGCTGACGGTCAATACGACCCCGGTGCATGCGTCTCTGCGCGACAGCAGCCATCCGGGCATCGTCTTCCCTGCGTCCGTGGGTGTGCTCTCAGCCCTGCTGCTTCCATGGATGCGGCGCAAACGCCGATTCAAGCTGGCCTCCATGATGGCGGTCATAAGTTGCGCCGGACTCATGGCAATTTCCGGGTGCTCCCGCGGAGCAGGCAAGACAGACCCCGGCACGCTCGCCGGAACCTACAACGTGACCGTGACAGCCACAGGCTTATCTGGAACGACACCCTACACCACCAGCATGACCGTTCCCATCACCGTGCAGTGATGCTGAAGGGTCTTTACTCCTAGTCATTCGTGAACTCCCGGGAAAGTGAAAGAAATGTACAAAGCTATTTCCATGTTCGGCAAAAAAGCTCTCTTCATTCTGCTCTGCTGCGTGGCCTCGCTGGCGCACGCAAGCGGCGGCGGCAGCATCTCCGGCCGGGTCAAGGACTCTTCCGGCAGTTATATCGTGAATGCCGAGATTCAACTGCGAGAGGTTAATACCAACCAGGTCTACTCGACGCATACCGACGCGCACGGCTATTACAGGCTCCCGGTGCTCGCGGTGGGCAAGTACACGCTCACGGTTTCAGCTCCCGGCTTTGCAGCGTATACCCGCACCGATATTGTCCTGAACACGGACGACGCCCTTACGCTCGACGCGCCGCTCTCCGTCGCGGGTCAATCGGCAAGCGTCACGGTCACGGAGACGCCGGCTCATCTTGACCCCGACAATACACAACTCGGTGAAGTCATCTCAGGACGTCAGATGACAGCGGTCCCGCTGAACGGTCGCAGTTATACAGACCTTCTCTCCTTGCAGGCAGGAGTCGCACCGCAGACTTCCATCACCAGCCAGACGGTGCAGGATGTCGGAGCGACGCAGCTCTCGCCCTCCGGCACGTTGAACCCAGGAACGGTCTCGATCAACGGTCAGCGCGAGTTCGCCAACGCGTTCATCGTCAACGGGGCGGATGTGGAAGAAGACGTGAACTCCGGCACCGCGATTGTCCCGAACCTCGACTCGATCGACGAGTTTCGCATCCTGATCTCGAACTTCGACGCACAGTATGGCGGCTACAGCGGCGGACAAATCAAGGTGATTACGAAGGCGGGAACCAATCGCTTCCACGGCAGCGCCTTTGACTTCCTGCGCAATCCCGAGGTGGACGCCGCGAACTACATCACCCAGCAACGCGGCGACTTTCACCAGAATCAATATGGCGGGACCATCGGCGGCCCCATCCGCAAAGACAAGCTGTTCTTCTTCGCCGACTACCAGGGCACGAAACAGGCCGTAGGCGTCGATAGCGGCCGCATCCCCGTTCCCACGGTAGCCGACCGTAGCGGCAATCTATTGGACCTGGCGTCGGAGTTTGAAAATGGCCCAAACGGTCCGTACTCGGTCAATGGAATTTACTTCGCCTCTCTCCTTTCTCAGGAACTGGGACATACCGTGGTGGCGGGTGAGAGCTATTATGTCCCGGGCTGCACCACCTCCGCTCAATGCGTGCTGCCCAATGCGGTGATTCCACAAAGCGCCTTTTCGCTTCCCGCGCAACACCTGTTGCAATACATCCCTGCGCCGAACACCAGCGACGGCATGAACTTCTCCACCTCATCGCAGCGCCAGATTCTCGACGATAACAAAGGTGGCTTGCGCACCGACTACAACGCGCGCGCCGGGCAGTTCTCCGCGTATTACTTCATCGACAACTACAACCTCGACAACCCCTATCCCGTCGCGCAGAGCGGAGCCAGCGTCCCCGGATTCAACGCCTTGAATACAGGACGGGCGCAACTTGGGACGCTCTCGCTGGTGACAACGCTCAGCGAAAAAGCCGTCAACGAAGCACACGTCAGTTATATGCGCGATGTAAACGACCTTGGCCAGCCTGTAGGCGGACTCGGCGTCAGCCTCCAATCGCAGGGGTTCGTTGATTCATCCGGCGATTCGACCATCTACGCGCTTGCGCCGAGCCACGTCGGGGTTGAGAACATCATCTTCAACAATTACTCCATCGGCACCGCCGCGAACGAGCTGCGCCAGGTCAACAATATCGCCCAGGCGACCGATGACTTCACCCACCTGCTGGGCAGCCATACCGTTCGTGTTGGCTTCGGCTTCCATCATGACGAAGTGGATGGCTACCCCATTGCGGGCTTCAACGGCAACTTCCAGTTTGCCGGCACGGAGACGGGCTCCGACTTTGCCGACTTTCTGCTCGGTGTTCCGACGGCCTACAACCAGAGCCAGCTCGACCCCTTCTACGGTCGCGATAATTACTACGGCGCCTACGCACAGGATAGTTGGCGCGTGAATAACTCGACCGTCGTCAACTATGGTGTGCGTTACGACCACATCGCTCCGTGGAGCGAGGAGCACAACGAGATTTCCACCTTCAGTGCTGGCGCTCAGTCGGTGGTCTTTCCCGGCGCACCCGCCGGTATCCTCTATCCCGGCGATCCCGGCGTCTCACGGTCCCTGGCGCCTGCTGGAAACGAGTTCTCGCCCCGCTTCGGTATCAGCTATACACCGCATCCTTCAAGCAACAGTGGGGCCGAGCGTCTCTTCGGAGAAGGCGGCAAGACAACATTCCGCGCCGGCTTCGGCATGTACTACACCGCGTTTGAAGCCACGACGCTCGGCGTTCTGGCGGCCAATGCGCCCTACGGAACCACATACACGAGCCCGGTCCCATCGCTCTTCCAGAACCCCTTTATCACGGCGTCGACGGGCCAGAATCTGGGACAGCAGTTTCCCGTGCAGCTTTCTCCGACTGGTGTATCGCGCAGCAACCCCAACGCAAACATCAACTGGGCGCAATTCATACCCATCAGCGGCATCCCAGGCTTCTCCACCACCAACCGCGTCCCCTACGTTGAGGAATACACCGCATCCATTGAACGCCAACTATCGAAGGCCCTTACGGTCAGCCTCACCTACACCGGCAACACCGGTCATCGGCTGCTGGTCATTGAAGAGGCCAACCCAGGGAACCCAGCGCTTTGTCTCAGCCTGAGCCAGGCCAGCGAACTCGCACCCGGCGTTCAGCCCTGCGGCCCCACGTTTGAGAGTTCCGTCTTCACCGAAGCGAATGGCACCATCGTCAACGGAACGCGCGGACCCTTGGGCCCAAACTTCGGCAGCGACGCCAACCAACTCACCAACGGCCCTTCGAGCTACAACGGAGGTGAGATCAACGTGCATTACATCTCCAACCGGTTGGAGGTGATCGGTGCGTACACCTACGCCAAATCGCTGGACGAGTCCTCTAACGTGGGCGAAGAGGTCAACCCGGTCGATCCCGCGCTGGGCTATGCGATCTCCGCCTACGACATTCGGCACAACTTTGTCGTGAGCTACAACTACGAACTGCCGTTCGAGCTGCTACTTCGCGATCATCCGGGGCTGACCAGGGGATGGCGAGTGTCTGGCATTACCCACATCTCAACCGGTTTTCCGGTGACATTGGTGAACAACAGCGACAACTCTCTGCTCGGCACCCTCAACAATGGCATCAACAACTTCTTCGTCGACACGCCTCAGACTACCGGCCAGCCACTGGCGCTGAGCCATAACCCGCGCACGAAGGGCGGCGTCTACTTCAACCCCAATGCCTTGACGTTGCAACCGCTTGGAACTCCTGGCAACACCAAACGCCGGTATTTTTACGGACCCGGTCAGGCAAACTTCGATATGGCACTACAGAAGTCTGTCCCGCTCAAGGATGAGAAGGCCCTTGAGTTTCGCTTCGAGTCGTTCAACGTCTTCAATCACGCACAGTTCTTTGGGCCAACATCCGTGAGCGGCGTCTTGGGATCATCGAACTTCGGACAGGTTGTGAGCGCAAGTCCGGCCCGCATCTGCCAAGGGGCGATACGGCTTTCCTTCTGATGCCATTGGAGAAACGCAGGCGTCCAGTCATGGCCGCGGCTTTAGGTAGTCTGAGCGTATGCGGCCGACTCCGCTGTGTGTCCCACGTCGACCTGGAGCACCCCGGAGTATCATGGGCAAGTTGAGTGTCTTGACACGGAAGATCAACCTGATGATGCTCGGGGGCAGTTGTTCACCGCCCTTCCTCACAACATCGCCAACTTGCGACCGGACGCCGGCGCGTCTCCACGCCGTCGTCCGGCAGCACGGGGGGGTACCGAAAACACGCTGCACTGGACCCTCGATTTGGCCTTCCGCGAAGATCGCAGCGGAAAACGAGCTGGAAATGCCGCGCAAGCCTACTCCGCCATCTGATTTGCGTCGGCCCTGCACGGTGCCGCCGTCTCAACCCGCAATCGTGACCCTCGTTCTGGGCGGCCTTCGCAGCGGCAAGAGCAGTTACGCCCAAAGGATCGCGGAACCCGCGAAGCGAGTCACCTTTCTTGCCACCGCGGAACGCCGCGACGATGCGGAGATGCATGCCAAGATCGAGCGGCATCGCGCCGAGCGCCCTCAAGGCTGGGCCACCATCGAAGAACCGGTAAACCTCGCGCAAACGATCCACCAGGCCGGCAAGGACACGGACCTTATCCTGATCGACTGCCTGACACTGTTTGCGTCGAATCTTCTGGAATCATACCCGCCGCCGCGGCAAGCTGCTGCAACTCCCGCTGCAAATCGTCCGGATATAGTCCGTTTTCTTCATAGTGTAAAGCACCCAGCCTGAGTGCCCGGCATGTGGTGCGAGGGAACTACGAACGGTGAATCCTTCGGGTCTGCGGTGCACCTCGGCAAGGTCGGACGGCGGGTTCGTGGCATCGCATTCAACGTCGAAAAGAGTATACCGCGATTTACGTCTTATCTTCGCTTTCAAGCTAGCATAACTCATACAATGTAAAGCAGGGGGTCCTGCGATGGCTAGGAGAGTTTCCTCAATCCATTTTGCCGGGGAGTGTGTGGAGAGATCAATGCTCACAACCGCTAACCTCTCAGAGCTTGGCGCGTGCCGAAAAGGCGGAACTGGATGGCACCTTGTCTGAGCTACATGGCAAGTTTCTTTGCGAATGCGGCGCACACGTTGGCGCGCATCGTGCCCCGCCTTGGATGGGCGGTCCGATGGGCAGTTCCTTAGTGCCGACAAGTCATTCTGTTCACAAATCACCCAGGCGCTTGGCTCCGACAAAACTCTACCAAGCCAAGCGATCTCCGTAGTCAGAGTCCCGCCATTGGCCTAAGAGCCTTCGTTGGGCTTTGTTGCGTTGAATACAAGATCAAGAGGCAGGAGGAATCACCGATGGACGATCCGCAGAGCTTCTTGCAGCTAGAGATAAGCGACGATGAAAAACTCCAGCTCTTGCCAAGCCTGAAAACTTGGAAAGAGGGCATGGAAAAGAGGGATTCAGCCCGATCCGATTTCCAGAGCAAAATGGCCGTGTTGTGTTCCGGGTCGATAGCGGTGCTGGCATCCGGGGCCTTGGCAGTGGTAAATAGTACCGCCCTCCAACATCGGCTCCCAGCACATTTTGCGATCTACGTAATTGTTGCGGCTAGCTGCCTCTGGTTATCCCTCGTTTCTTGCACCCTGCATAACTACTTCGAAATTGCCCTGCTGCAACATAACAGCGAATCGCAGATGGAGGAATCGCTTCTAGCAATCGCGGGCGTTAGCTGGAAACGAAAAGGGCTTTCCGAAGAAGACCAGAAGCGAGCGATTGCTGGCCTACCGCTGACGATGAAGGCGAAAAAGCGGACGCGTCGCGGGGCCATCATGGCACGTGTTCAACCGCATCTGACGTTGGCCGGCGTTGCTCTATTCTGTATCGGTTATCTCGCCGTTGTCGTGTTCGTTTGTATCGCGGCCTCATCTGTTTGAAGGATGCCGAATGAATCTTTGAGGGAAGGGTGCTCCGCCCTTCCCACGCTGCAACCGCCGATAGTACCGGGCGTTTTCCGCTTCCCATCCATGCGGGACTTTCCTTCCCGCAACGCCCTCCCTGAAAAGCAACTCTTGCGCTCCGCGCCTTGCACGGAAACCAAACCTCGCTGAGGGCTTTGCCCTGGCGCGGCGCAAGGGTATCCCCATAGTTTTTCCTGCGGAAAAATCACTCGCTTCGCTTGCCCCTCCGGGGTGGGCGATACCCCTCCCTTGCGCCTTGCCGCCCCACCCTTCGCCAGGAGGCGTTCGGCATGTACATGCCGCGTTTCAACGCGGACGTGCAAGAGCCAAAACCCAAAGGAGAGCACCCATGAATACCGCCACAGTCGCCACCCCGTCCACCGTCACACCGTTCGCCCAAAACCTCAAAATGCAGCAGCCAAAGCAACAGACAGCGAAAGAGGCAATCGCAGCCAATGTCCAAGCCCTGATCGAGCAGCTAGAGCAGGGCCACTCGGAGGGATTGACCGCCTACCTCACCGCAATGGGCCGATTCCATAACTACTCATTCGGCAACATCCTTGAAATCGCCCGCCAGCGGCCAAACGCAACCCGCGTAGCTGGGCTGTACGCATGGAATCAGCTTGGCCGGAAGGTCAGGAAAGGAGAGCGCGGCATTCGCATCCTTGCTCCTGTAATCGGAGTTCGTCGGAAGAAGGATGCAGAGGCCCAGAAGGACATCGGTGCCCAGAATCAGGCCGTACTCATCGGGTTCCGTTCTGCCTACGTCTTCGATGTCTGCCAGACCGAAGGTAAAGACCTTCCCGAATTGTCGGAGCGCGTCACTGGCAGTGTCGGGGAGTACCGGGAGCGGTTGCTCGACTTCATCGCCGCTCAGGGCATCCGGCTTGAGTTCAAGGAGAGCATCGCACCAGCTTTGGGGATGAGTTACGGGGGCAGAATCGCCATCCTCCCCGGTCAGGGCGAAGCCGAGGAGTTCAGCACTCTTATTCATGAACTCGCACACGAGATGCTGCATAAGGCCGAGCGGCGCACCGCAACCACCAAGACGGTGAGGGAGACAGAGGCGGAGGCCATCGCGTTTGTCGTGGGCAAGACCATCGGACTCAGCACGGGCCGGGCGTCAGCCGATTACATCCACCTGTACCATGGCAACGCAGCTCTTCTCACCGAGAGCCTTGAGGTCATCCAGAGGACATCAGCGGTCATCCTGTCTGCCTTGGAATCCGTCGCGTCAGCCCCCTCGTCTGAGTCTTCATTGGCGGAGGCCAGTTGATTCATGGGCCGCCGAGCCCGCCTTTGGCGGGCTCGGCGCTTCCTAAAGAGGCCCGTCTTCCCACCATGAAAGCTGCTCTCACCAAGTAAGAGAGGTCTTTTTCTGCCCACCCGACGTTCTGAATGCACTACATATCTGTAAGAGTTACCGAACGGGAATGAAGCTTCAGATTACAGACAGTTTCGGTTGAAAATTCCCGTTCGGGGTATTCTTGCCCGTAAACGCATTCTGTCCATGCTAAGATTCCCGTACGGGAATCTTAGAGGTGCCATGAGAACGACGGTCGAGCAAATTGGGGCACTGATTCGAGCGACTCGGAAGGGGCTCGGGGTTACTCAGAGGGAGTTGGCGCTGACCTCGGGTACGGGGTTACGTTTCGTCGTGGACCTCGAACGAGGTAAGGAAACGTGCGAGATCGGGAAGGCTCTGACCATCCTCCAAACGCTGGGAATCAAGCTGACGCTCGTTCCGCCTTCAGCGGCGGGAAAAGGAGAATAGCGCATGGCCAAGACTCTGGATGTTTACCTGCACAGCGAGTTCGTTGGCCACCTCACTCAGGACAATGGCGGCCAGATGATCTTCCAGTATGCGGAGAGCTGGTTGGAAAGACCGGGGGCGGCCCCTCTATCCCAGTCGTTGCCGCTGCGTAAAGAACGTTTCTCTCGAAACGAGTGTCGAGGATACTTCGGCGGCATCCTGCCGGAAGAGAGCAAGCGCGAGATCATCGCCCGCAATCTTGGCATCAGCGCCCGCAATGACTACGCCATGCTGGAGCAGATCGGCGGTGAGTGCGCCGGAGCTGTCACGTTCGTTCCCACAGGCGAACCGTTGCCGGAGAGCGACTATCGCTACCGAACGCTCTCCAGCGAAGAACTCGCCGCCGTCCTCAGAGAGCTTCCCAAGCGCCCGCTGCTCGCCGGCGAAGAGGGAATCCGCCTCTCGCTTGCTGGGGCGCAAGACAAGGTCGCAGTGCGCGTCGATGGCAACGAGATCTCGCTTCCCCTGGGCGGAGCGCCAAGCACCCATATTTTGAAACCAGGGGGAGATCGATTCGAGGGAGTGGTTGCCAACGAAGCGCTCTGTATGAAGCTCGCTGCCGCTATCGGGATTCCGACAGCGAAGGTAGAGGCGCGCACTGTTGAAGGCATGGAGTACCTGCTGGTGGAGCGGTACGACCGCATCTTCCGTGCGGAACTTGGACAAGAGCCGGTTCTTGAGCGACTGCATCAGGAGGACTTCTGTCAGGCGCTGGGGATCGTCTCGGAGATGAAGTATCAGAAGGAGGGTGGGCCGTCGCTTAAGCAATGCTTTGCTTTGCTGCGCGAGGTATCGAGCACCCCTGTCATAGACCTCTCTCGGTTGCTTGACGCGGTGATCTTTAACTATCTCGTGGGAAACAACGATGCCCACGGCAAGAACTTCTCCCTGCTTTACCGGGGCATTGGAACCGACGATATGCAGGTCAGTTTGTCGCCTCTGTATGACAGCCTCAGTACCGTTTACTATCCCGAGGTCAGCCGGACCATGGCGATGAAACTCGGCGGTCAATACTCATCCGAGAAGGTGATGCCACCCAACTTCGACCAGTTTGCAGAAGAAGCGGGGCTTGCAAAACCGATGGTTAGGCGTCGGGTGTTGGAGGTCGTGGAAAAGATACTCTCTGCGCTTCCGGCATTGGAGCATGTGGATAACACCACTGAGGCGATAGCGCGTCTTATAGTCGGACGGTGCGATCATGCCCAGCGACTTTTGCGAGGCTAGAGCTCGCAATCAAGCATCAAGATGGATCATGAGCCATCCGCAAGATGGACACGACTTCAATCAGGGAGAGCAAGGTTTCTGAAAATACGGCATTATGGCTGACACTTGGTTTACGTCCGACTTTCATCTGGGGCACTTCAATATCATTCGCTACTGCAACCGTCCGTTCGCAGACACGCGGGAGATGAACGCGGCCATCTTGGAGCGTCTGAATACCTTGGTCAAGCCCGATGATGTGCTCTATTTCCTCGGGGACTTCTGCATGGGCGGCCCGAAGGCCGTCGCCTTCTACCGGGATCAGATCGCCTGCAAGACAATCCACTTCATTGACGGAAACCACGACAGGGCGGCGCGGAAGGTACAGCAAATCTTCACGTCTTGGAGTTCTCTGGCCGAGATCAAGGTGGGTAAGCAAGGAATCGTTCTCTGCCACTATGCCATGAAGGTGTGGGCGCAACACTCGCGTGGGACGTGGCAGCTCTATGGACATTCACATGGCAACCTTCCGGATGATCCGCTGTCGCTTTCGATGGACGTTGGAGTGGATAGCCACGACTTTCGCCCTTGGCACTTCGATGAGATTCAAGCGGTCATGAAGGTCAAGGCAGAAGCGAAAGCGAAGCATATCGAGATGAGGCAGTCGATGGCGAGAAAGGACGAATCGTAGGAGGTTACCGACTATGGCGAAAGTGCGAATCATCTGTATCAGCGATACCCACGGACAACACGCCGGTCTCCGCCTGCCCGATGGCGACATTCTGATTCATGCGGGTGATTTCATGACCTATGGCAACGCGCCGCGCGAGATCATCGACTTCAACGCATGGCTCGGCCGTCAGTCTCATACGCACAAAATTGTCATCGCTGGAAATCATGATCGCTTGTTCGAGTCACATTCGATGCCAGCTCGCGCCCTCATCACAAATGGCGTCTATCTGGAGGACTCTGGGGTCGAAGTGGAAGGCCTGAATTTCTGGGGATCGCCGGTGCAGCCGCCCTTCAACAACTGGGCTTTCAACGTGCAGCGTGGCGCGCCGATACGCCGACATTGGGACAAGATTCCGATGGGGACAGATATCCTAGTTACTCATGGACCGCCCTTCGGAATTCTCGATCAATCTCGCCCGATGACCGACCATTTGGGCTGCGAGGAGTTGGCAGAAGTCGTGGAGAAGGTCGCACCCAGATTGCATCTCTTTGGGCATATCCATGGAGGACACGGGCGTGTGCGTGGTAGCAATGGATGCGAATTCGTGAATGGTTCTGTGCTGAATGAACACTACATGCTGGTGTATGAGCCGCAGGTCGTTGATTTGGAGATTTGATTCTTGGCCGATAACGGCTGTAGCGGGCTCGATTATCCATGCAAAATGAAAACTTCCCTTTCGATTTGCATGGTTTAAGCGTCCATACAGAGCGATTGGTGTGTTTCCGTCGCAGAGCAAGACTTCTACGCTGCTTCGCAGCGGGTGTAATGCTGAGACGTCATCCCCAATAGGGAACTGCGAAGCACCTATTCGTTTACATGTGGGAACTCCTTTGTTTTCAACAAAGCCGCTTTCTGGCGTTTCCATTTGTAAACGGCCCAGATTGCTGGGGTTAGCACGAGGGAAAGCGTCGCGGATCGAGTGGATACCGCCAGAACATGCGACCGCATCCAAAGTTCAAGTACGCAAATTGTGGCGCGGTATACCAATGGCCTCTTCTATCGACAAGACGCAAACCATCTCCCAACCTGCCGCCGGTTCGTCTAGCAACGACACTGCCAGAGGAAGGTCGATTGCTACTCGTCTGACCGACGCCGAATTCGGCGAGGTGGAAGCGGCGGCTGGAATCGCCGGTAAGAAGGTTGGGGAGTGGCTGCGCGAGGCAGCTTTGACGCAGGCCCGTGGCACCCATCACGACGAACAGACCGACCAGATACTGCTTGCTGAAATGATGGGGATGCGCTCCCTCATGTTGAATCTGTTTGCCAGGGCTTCGGAAGGGCCACTGACCACTGAAGACATACGCAAGATGTCAGCCTATTCGGACTCTATTAAGGAGCAGAGAGCGCAAGATTACATGGCCGAAAGGCGTCGCCGGAACTGTCCCACACCCACGGAAAAGCCGTAATGAAACTCTCACGCATTCGGTTTGCATTTCCTTGGCGGATCGCGTTGATCTTGACTCTTCTTCCATGCTTACCTTTGCTTGGCTTCTGGGCATGGTTTCAGTGGGAACTCCCTCCACTCCAACGGTATTATCTGGCGGCATATTGGCACAGTTCCGAGACTTCAAATCAACCTCATGCTCTGACTCAAATCCAATGGCTCATGGAGACGGCTCCCGGCCGTAAGAGACATTGGCTGTTCGCCTTCGATGTCACCGAGGGAAGCCAGAATGATCTCCCATTGGCACTCTCGTCTGCGGCTGCTGAACGAGGATGGACGGGTATAGAGAGGACTCCCGCAGAGACCATGGACTCCACCGAGCTTGAAAAGCTTCTGCGTGAAGATTTCTATGATGGCAAAACGTTTCGTCAACTGATGAATGAACCGTTAGTCTATGGTGTTGCGACCTGGGTAGTCGTTGCGTATCTGGCGTTCATGATGAGGGACGAGATTGGAGAAGAATGTAGACAACTTCGGCGAGAGGTTTCGGAGCCAAAGTGGTCATCGGAATATGGAGACGATTGGTCCGACAATCGAGACGGGATTGGCGCTCGAATGCGGTCGCGATTTGCCCATTGGATCAATGAGAGAAAGATCCAGCTCATATGGGCGAACTTCAGGGCTGCAATCAGCCGTCGATCCAGTCTCAAGAAGTCCTCCAATGCACAGAGTCTTCGCGAGAGTTCGCGACCAGTATCGAAGGAAGTTCAAGACCAGGTTCCCACTACACGGCAACCGGCAACTCCACTCACTTCGAACCCTGCAAAACCACCGTCCCAGCGACGGACTATCTTCCCTGGATTGTCAGCATTGGATACGGGACAGTCGCCGTCAGAACCGTGGGACGAATCGAAATGGATTGAGTAGCAGTGAGACCTCTGGTGTCTCGGAGTCATCGCGGTCATATCGCCGACCAACTTAGCTTCTCTTTACTCAGCTTGAAACAGCATAGATAGCCTCCCCGCTAGTCTCCCTCTAACTCGCTTCAAAGGGCTGCTTGACGAGAAGCTATTTGAGAGGCTGAACGTCCCGCATTGGGCATGGAATGCAGCAGTTTGAACTCACTACGAATGGTGTTCTCTGAGAATGTTCTCAAGCCTCTATTGAGTTAGCTATAACTCTTCCGTTGGTCGAGTAATTGCCACTCAAATCACTGGGCTATTACTCCGCTAATAGCTTTGGAGAAGATAGAAATAACCAATAGCCATAGGGGTTGTAGCGATCATCAGCAGAAAAATAGTTTGCAATAACGACCCACTTATCCACAAATCTCGGCTACGATGGGAATCAAGACAGTAACTATCTGCTGTCTCACGGGCCAAGTATGTTGACTATCTCTAAATCTCTATCTACTGGACAAGCGCGAACGTACCATGCGCGTGAGTTCGCCTCTGAACGACAGAACTACTGGAGCAGGGATCAGCAGGGGCATAGCGAGTGGCAGGGAACCCTCGCCAAGGAGTGGGGCCTGCATGGCAACGTAGGGGCTGAAGAGTTTGCTCGATTGAGCGAAGGACGGCATCCAGCGAACGACGCGCAGCTCGTCAAGCATCAGCCCGCAAGGACCTACGAGAATCAGTACGGCAAGCAGATCACCAGTTCAGAACATCGAGCAGGGTGGGACGCGACGTTTTCTGCACCAAAGTCTGTCTCTCTGACAGCCCTTGTGGGTGGTGATGATCGCGTACGCGAAGCGCATCGCGACAGTGTTCGCGTGGCGTTGCAGGAGTTGGAGCGATACACGCAGGCTCGCATTGGTAACGTCCATGCGCCGGAGACAACCGGTAAGTTCGTTGCCGCTACCTTTGAGCATGACACCGCTCGTCCTGTAGACGGCTATGCTGCGCCGCAGCTTCATACTCACGCAGTCGTCTTCAATGTGACTGAGCGAGACAATGGGCAGACACGCGCTTTGCAAGAGCGCAGCCTATTCCAGTCGCAACAATATGCGACTACTGTTTACCGATCCGAGCTTGCGATGCGGCTACAGGGCCTCGGCTATGAGATCGAACGCGGCAAGCATGGGCAGCCTGAGATCAAAGGATATTCACAGGAGTATTTGGAAGCATCGAGCCCGCGTCGTGTGCAGATCAAAGAACATCTACATGAGATTGGAAGAGAGGGCGCGGGCGCAGCACAAGTAGCTGCTCATCGCACACGCGACAGCAAGGAGATCCATTCGCCTGAAGAGGTGTTGCAGCAGCACCGCGACTTGGCTGCTCGATTCGGACATCAAGCAGATCG
This sequence comes from Acidobacteriaceae bacterium, assembly GCA_963692885.1. Classification (GTDB taxonomy): domain Bacteria; phylum Acidobacteriota; class Terriglobia; order Terriglobales; family Acidobacteriaceae. The sequence continues at coordinate 711,581 of OY843586.1, read as the reverse complement.
TGTCGTCGCAAAGGCACAGGGACAGCACCATGAAGTGCAGCCGGAGAAGACGGCGCAGCAGTCGGTGACTTATTCCCGCAATCACGTCTTCGAACGCTCCGCAGTTCAGGACGAACGCGCAATCCTGCAAGCGGCGATAGACCGCAGCATGGGACAAGCCTCTTACAACCAAGTGCGACAGGAGTTTGAACAGCGGGTGGAGCGTGGTGAATTCCGGGTGATTGCGAGAACAGATGGCCGAGCAGCGCCACTGTATACGACTGCCGAGATGATGCGGATGGAGCGAGAGATCGTTGGCCATATGCAGCGTGGCAATCAGTGGAGCTATAGCGATCCGATGTTGGTGTCGCCACAGTTACGAATCTGGACAGAAGATCGTCGCCCTGAGTTGAATCGTTCGCAACGCAAAGCGGTGGATGAGATCTTTATCAGTCGCGAGAAGATTATTGGACTCGATGGTGTTGCTGATGCAGGCAAGACAACGACGCTCTCCGTTGTCCGTGAGGGTGCTGAAGCGCAGGGCTACATCGTGGAAGGATTCGCGCCGACATCTCGCGCGGCACACAAGCTCGCTGAGGCCGGCATGGAGACCTCGACTCTTCAACGTCATCTTGCGAAAGGAGCGCAGCCCGACACGGGAGAAAGGCGCTTGTATGTGCTCGACGAGTCCTCGCTTGCCTCCACGCGCCAGATGCACGAGTTCATCGAACGTCTCCATCGGAATGATCGGGTGTTATTGGTAGGAGACAGCCGCCAACATGAGGCCGTCGAAGCAGGCCGTCCCTTCGCGCAACTACAGGAAGCCGGTATGCGGACGGCGACGCTAAATGACATCGTTCGCCAGCGCGATCCAGAGTTGAAACAGGTTGTCGAGCAGTTGGCGAGCGGTCAGGTTAGAGCCGCAGTCGAAAGCCTTGACCAGCAGGGCCGTGTGCATCAGGTAAAGGGACACGAAGAACGCATCGCGGCGATTGCGCGGGAGTATGCCAAGTCACCTAGCGGTACACTCGTCGTTTCGCCCGACAACCGTTCCCGCAGCGAGATCAATCAGCGGATACATGATGAACTCCAATCGCGTGGACTTGTGAACAAGCAAGAGCATTCCGTGCGGACGCTCGTGCCGCGTCAGGAGATGACCGGCGCGGACCGTAGTTGGGCCCAGCAATACAAGGTCGATGACATCTTGCGGTACTCGCGCTCATCGAAGGAGACCGGTATCGAGAAGGGCGAATATGCCCGCGTCCTCGCTGTGAATGCCCAGGAGAACACTCTGACCGTGGCAAGGGCGAATGGGGAGCAGACCAACTATGACCCGCGTCGTCAGGTTGGAGTCTCCGTCTACCGAGAGCAGGAAAGGAAGTTCTCGGTGGGTGATCGAGTACAGTTCACTGCACCCAGCCATGAGATGAAGATTGCGAATCGTGACTTGGGAACCGTGGAGAGTATTGGACGGGATGGAACGATGCGGCTAAGGCTGGATGATGAGCGCAAAGTCGAATTCAATCCGCAACACCATCCGCATGTCGATCATGGGTATGCCGTCACCAGCTATTCAAGCCAAGGCCAGACGGCGGAGCGTGTGCTGGTCAACGTAGACACGGAGCTTGCGGCAAAGGACCTGCTCAACAGCCGCATGGCCTATGTCTCGATCTCGCGCGGTCAATGGGACGCGCAGATATTTACCGACAATCTGGAGAAGTTGCCGAAAGCGTTAGGGCATGACGTTTCGCACCAGAGCGCCTATAAGCCGGAGCAGGCTATCGGCCTACCTCAAAAGACCGTGCCTCTGCCAGTGCACGACAAGGATCTGAGTATGGGGTTCGGATTGAGTCTTTGACGGTAGGCAGAGGACCGCATACGCGGAGAGTTCAGTGTGGCAGCGAGGACGCCACTTGAGGGCAGAAATGTTTAGGAGCGAGTACGAAAAATCGCAATAGGGGATGGGAATATGTCGGCAGAACGGTTTACTGATTTCGACAAAAGTGTCATAGAGTCGTCAAAGCGAGAGCATACAGGGGCAGCGTTCAACGCTGATCGCCGGAGGCCCCCACAACGAGTCAGTGTCGCACCACAAAATAAGCTGCTGGTGAGCCGCGAAGAAGCGTCTCAGATGCTTTCCATTAGTCAGCGTGCGCTTGACTATCTCGTAGCAACCAAAAGATTGCCTGCCAGGAGAATTGGCGGCAGAGTCCTGATCCCGGTTTCAGACCTGCGTCAGTATGCACGCTTTGACCATCCAGAGCGGATTGCAGGTTGAGCGTCCTGAGAGGGAATCTTGTGTTCATAATTATGGACACATTAGTCTATTGCGTTCATAATTGAGAACGTAGTGGAGATGATGGAAACTCTACCCATTCCGGTGAAAAATGCCCTTCGGAAGCTCGGAAGCGACATCCGAGACGCGAGACTGCGTCGCCGCATTCCAGTGGCAGTCATGGCCCAACGCGCGTTCATCTCTCGCACAACACTGGTGAAGCTGGAAAAGGGCTCTCCCGGTGTAGCCATTGGAACGTATGCCGCCGTCCTGTTTGCACTTGGCATGATCGACAAACTCCGCGATCTTGCAGAAGCTAGATCGGACGAGGTAGGGCTTGCACTTGAAGAGGAACGTTTGCCCAAGCGTATTGAAATCCGGCCGAGGCGCACATCGAAGTCAGATGCGAGGAAGCAATAGTGACGGACCAACAGATCTTCGTCTATGTCGATCTCGGCAATACGCCCCACCTGGTGGGGCGTTTGTGGCTTCGTGTTCGCAACAGGACAGAGAGCGCCACTTTTCAATATGACCCTGCATGGCTTCAGAACCCGGAGCGATTTGCTCTGGAGCCAGCGCTTCAAATGGATGCCGCCCCCTATCACACCGCTGCTGGGAAGCGTCTCTTTGGCGCGATGGGGGATTCGGCTCCCGACCGCTGGGGTCGTGCCTTGATGATGCGCGCCGAAGCAAGACGTGAGAGAAAAGCCGGTGAGCCTCAGCGCACTCTCTGGGAGAGTGACTACCTGCTTTTGGTGGACGATGAGACGCGCCAAGGCGCTCTTCGATTTGCCGAGAAGGAGGGTGGTCCGTTCTTGCATCAAGTCGTCGATCACAGAACACCACCGCTGATTGAACTTCCTGCGCTTCTGGCGGCCAGTGAGCACGTCTACGACGAAGTAGAGACAGCCGAGGATTTGCGGCTCCTGCTTGCACCAGGCTCATCTCTCGGAGGAGCCAGACCGAAAGCCTCTGTGAGGGACCGTGATGGGGGACTTGCCATTGCGAAGTTCCCGCACCATAGAGACCTCATCAGCACTGTTCTTTGGGAAGCTGTGGCGCTACGGCTTGCTTCAGCGGCAGGAATCAATACCGCCACCGGTCGGATAGAGAGAGTTGCTGGCAGACCAGTCTTCCTTCTGCGGCGCTTTGACCGAGAAGGTCCTGCTAGACGGCCATTCCTATCGGCGATGAGTATGTTGGGAGCCGTAGACCACGAGACGAGAAGCTACCTGGAGATCGCCGATGCGATTCAGCGGTACGGTGCCGCACCCTCAGAAGACCTGCATGAGCTTTGGCGGCGCATCGTGTTCTCCATTCTGATCTCGAACACGGACGATCATCTTCGTAATCACGGATTTCTCTATGAAGGGAATCGAGGTTGGAGACTGTCTCCGGCTTACGACCTCAATCCAGTTCCAGTTCAGTTCCGCCCGCGCATTCTGTCCACGCTCATTGATGAGCAAAATGGAGATGCTTCGCTTGAGCTCGCTCTGAGTGTCGCGGAATACTTCCGCCTCAGTCCAACTCAAGCGCGGCAGACGGCATATGAAGTCGGCAGGGCCGTCGCGCGTTGGAGAGAAGAAGCCACAACTCTCGGAATTGCAGCGGCTGAGATGAATATCGCAGCATCCGCCTTCGAGCATGAAGATCTGACCGAGGCGCTAAGGCTGAAATTTTCTAACCGTTGAACCCGTCAAGAGATAGTTCCGCCTGTCCTGAAGGACGCTGTTAGTATTGTGGCGTCCCGGAAGGTAGTCCGTTTCTGCGATAGTGGGAACGGATTTTGCCTAGCCACCGCACGAGAAAGCGGTGCTGATAGACCCTCAAATTCAGGGCCGAGAGGCGAAGGACTATTGGGAATTGCCAATTTTTGGTGGCTGTTTTGGTGGCTGTTGGTTTCCAACTTTTCTGCTTTTGGATGCAATAGCCTGCGATAGTAATATCGCCTTTATATGTTGCAATGAATAGAGTTATGCTGGATGGTGCGATGCCCTGCAACACCCTGCAAAGTCACTAAAATGGGACTCAAAATCCGCCGAGGGCAACCTCGTGGGGGTTCGACCCCCCCTCCCGGCACCAAATATAAGACCCACATGATGGAAAATTGGAGACCGAAGCCTTCCGGTCTTGACAGGCTTTCTGTAATCGTCTTGCTGAAGCTCGTTTCGAGTTGCCTGTTGCCAATATCGGCGTACCGCTATGTTCGTCTCGTTCGGGAGCGCAATCAGAGGGCGGCCGATCATTGAGAATGATGATCGGTCGCCCCGTTAAACTTTGGGTTCTGCTACAGAATCCTGTCTTAGCCAGCCGCATTCCACTACACTTTTTACTGCGCACAGGACCCAGCAAGACAGCAGCTGAGGCGCTGCCCTTCAGAACTTTTTGTGACGGAGGGTGGCATAGCTAGTCCTATTCAAACTGTTATGAGCAAGCTGACGACGAAAAGAGAATTTGATTGAAGTTGGTCAGCTCGGTCTCGGCTTCGGGCAGGTCAAAGGTTGTGCGGTTGGTCTCTACGTAGCCTCACGTTAATTCTTACAGCCGGTTACACGGCTACCGGGATCAATCAGGTCCTCGAGGCGGCGAAGGTCCCCAAGGGCTCGTTCTACCACCACTTTTCGACCAGGGACGAATTTGTTCTCGCGGTTGTCCGGAGATACGCAGGCAATGGGCAGGAGCGTTGGGAAAGATTACTTCGCGATTCCGACCTTTCACCTTTGAAGAAACTGCGCAGTTATTTCAAAGATCTGATTTCTACCTATGGACTCAGCGGCGGACCTATCGCGGGATGCCTTCTTGGCAATGTGAGCCTTGAAATAGGCAGCCCGCACGCGGAAATTCGGAGCCTGATACGTGAGGCGTTCGATGCCTGGAAGGCAGCGATCGCGAAGACCATTCGTGAAGCCGTGGAGAAGCAGGAGCTTCCGAAAACTACGAAGGCCGGCACTCTTACAGCATTGCTGGTGAACAACTGGGAAGGCGCCCAGGTCTGAGCAAAGGCAGAGCAGAGTGACAAACCATTTGAGTTGTTCTTCAGCAACGCCTTTAACGTCCCGTTAAAGTAAGTGCGACGTCCGTCATTGCTCATCGGCAAGCCGGCGCGATTCCAGAGATCGGTCCGGGTAGCACCAGGAAGAACGGCCTGCACCTGCACGCCAGTCTCCTCTCCTTGAGGATCTTGCTCCTCGAGAACAACGTGACGAGCGCAGAGGATTGCGTAGATGCGGCACTCGTCGCCTTCGACGAGAAGGAACTGCTGACGATTCCGGCACTTCCTGATCCGGAATTTTGGAATCGCTACGAGCAGTCGCGTCTTGCGCTTTACCCCTTCCTCTCCAGCAAGGAAGCGGCAAAGCGTTACCAAATCAACAGCTAAGAGGGGCTGCTGCGGAAACGACAAAGCGCCGTGTCTCTTCGATACGGCGCTTTGTCGCGTCTCCTCTAAACCAGCTGCAGGAACCAGTCGGCTGCTCCCGATTTTTCGCTTTCTGTTCCACGTCCCGTGGCCGACGGACAAGTTACCTGTTCATCTCTTTCGTTTGCAACAGTAGTTACGCTTAGATTGGGCAATTGATCAATGGCCGATGGGCATGTGCGTTTCGAGTTAACGTATGGAAGAGGCTGAATGGCACTCTGGAGGTTTAGATTCGTCATGTCGCTAACACCTGAACAGACGACTTGAGCTACCAGACGATGGGAAATGAGATGGACCCTTGTAAGGCAGGATGGACAGCGATAAATGTAGATGCTTTGAAAGCTCATTACACCTGCGTTGGACCGCAGGCAGTTTGCATTGCCTGCAAACACCTATCCTGATAGGACGCCAGCGTATACGCTTTTCTAGCGCGCCAGCTTGCAGCAACCAGATCGTGCACCAACACCCGCGGGGGCAATTATCAACAGCACAGAATCAATTATGCTGGCAGCCGAAACAGCTGGTGTCGGCACGTGGGCTCTTGCTGTCATCGACAATCAACTGCACAGCTCGCCGCGCTGCCGCGAGATCTTCGGCTATGCTGCGGACGCAAAGTTTCAATACGACGATTTTCTGCGAAGCCTTCATCCAGAAGATCGCGCGATCGTAGACGCAGTCATCAAGCGGGCCCTCGATCCGGCGGGTACCCGCACCTACGATTACGAGTACAGAATTGTTCGCGGTCAAGGAGAAGTTCGCTGGATACTGGCCAAGGGAAAGACTTTTTTTGAGGAACGCGATGGTCAGACCGTGGCTGTACGGTTCGTCGGGACGGTGCTTGATCGAACCGAGCAAAAGCTGGCCCAGGATGCGTTGATTGAAGCAGAACGCCTCGCGATCGTAGGACGCTTGACTGCGTCCATTGCACACGAGATACGTAACCCGATCGAGAGCGTGGTTAACCTGCTCTACCTGATTGATGGAGAACAGGCTACGGAACGAAGGTCGAAGTACCTTCAACTTGCCCGTCAGGAACTCTCTTGCATTTCAGAGATTGCGAACAGCACGCTTCGCTTCTACCAGGATCCTGTCGGAAGCGCCGACTTTGATCTGAGCCACATTATTCGATCCATGCTGCAGCTCTTGCATGGTCGGATCGCAGTGTTGCAGGTGAGCGTTGAGGCAGATGTGCCATCGGAAACCTTTGTATCCGGCCCGCAGGGCGCGCTGAGGCAGGTCCTCGTGAACCTGACAACCAACGCACTTGATGCGTGCCGGCAGAATGGGCGGCTGATCTTTCGCGTACATCGTACCTATGATCATGCTGCACAGCGACCAGCGGTTCGACTAACGATTGCGGATACCGGACAAGGCATGAGCCCAGAGGTACTCAAGCGCATCTTTGAACCGTTCTACACTACCAAGGGGGCCTCCGGAACCGGCCTTGGCTTATGGCTTAGTCGCGAGATCATCCGCAAATGTGGAGCCAGGATTCGGGTGAAAAGCAAGCTGGAAAAGGGGACGGTCTTTCATCTTTACCTTCCAGCCGCGGCTGATGTCGGGATTGAAGCCTCGCCAGAGCAAGCGCCGGCAATGGATCGAACCAGTTCAAGAAGCAACTTCCCTGACGTCTGAGTGGCAATGAACATCGCACCAAAGCGATGAGGCACCCAGGCTTCGGGTGGTTCGGGCGGTACATCTGAACTGTTTGCCACTGCAACTGTGGCGTGCCGACTATCCGCCGCACTGAGAAGACAGCGGCAGCGAAGAAGCTTAGAGCAGCGGTCTGTGGCGGCGTTGCTTTCTCGTCCAGAAGATCTGCAAAAAAGAGCTGTTTTTCGGAGAAGCGATGAGGTGAATTTCATCGATACATCTTTGCGAGCGCGATCTCATCGTCTAGCGGCGGGGCTGGAGTCGGATGCCGGGCTCCTTGACAAAGGTCCGCTCAATTCCTAGTATCGGGCCGTGGAAACGATACCAATTGTTTCCTCGCTCTGCACCTGGTCCAGCTTCTGGCATACTCGCTTCCAGCGCCTTCCAGGGTGAGCATCTGACTCCATCGACCAGAGGTTTTATGTCCCGGTTGCCAAAAGGCTTTCTCATCACAGCCCTCGCCGCCTGTGCCTTCCAGTCTCCTGCGCAGACCATGACCGCGCCCGACATCACGCGGCAACCGACACTCTACGTTGTGCCCTATGCGCACCTCGACACGCAGTGGCGCTGGGAATTTCCTCAAGTCATCAGTGAATATCTGTTGAAGACGATGCGCGTCAACTTTGACTACATGGATAAGTACCCGCACTATGTCTTCAACTGGTCCGGTTCCAACCGGTACCGCCTGATGAAGGAATACTATCCGTCCGACTACGCCCGTCTGAAAGGCTACGTTGCGAAGGGCCAGTGGTTTCCTGCCGGCTCGTCCGTGGAGGAAGGCGATGTCAACCTGCCCAGCGCGGAATCGATCTTCCGCCAGGTGCTTTATGGAAACACTTACTTCAGGCAGGAGTTCGGGAAGGCCAGTGCGGAATACATGCTGCCCGACTGTTTTGGCTTCCCTGCTTCGCTGCCGACGATCCTTGCGCATGCTGGCGTCAAGGGGTTTTCAACGCAGAAACTCAGTGCAGCCTGGCAGCCTGCGCCGCTGATTGGCGGACCCGACTCCCCGGAAAAAACTCCGGAAGGCATTCCTTTCAACGTGGGTGTATGGGAAGGGCCTGACGGTGAGCAAGTTCTTGCGGCACTCAACCCCGGCGGCTACGGAAGCCAGATCTACACTGACCTGAGCAAGGCTCCCCCACCGGCGCCACCGCAGCAGCCAGGCCAGCGTCGGCGGCAGGCGGAGACTGACTGGCCTGCGCGGATCGACATCGATGGCAAGGCGACCGGCGTCTTCGCAGATTACCACTACGTCGGCACCGGTGACATCGGCGGCGCCACCAACGAAGAATCCGTGAAACTGCTGGAAGCAACGGTGACGCATGGTGAAGCAGTACTTCCGTCTCCCGGATCAGGAGTGGATTTCGGAAGAGGCGGCGCTACCGGCGACATCGTCACGTCCGGCACGCCGGTCAAGATGGGCGACGGTCCTGTGCACGTCATCTCTGCCGCGGCGGACCAGATGTTTCTTGACATCAAGCCGGATATGCAGGCGAAGATGCCGAGTTATAAGGGCGACCTGGAGTTAATAAATCATTCTGCAGGCTCACTTACTTCGCAGGCTTACCACAAACGTTGGAATCGTAAGAATGAGCTGCTGGCGGATGCAGCCGAAAAAGCATCTGTTGCGGCTGCGTGGATGGGTGGCAGACCCTATCCCCAGCAACGGCTCAACAGTGCATGGACCCTGTTGATGGGCGGCCAGTTTCACGATACCGGCGCCGGCACGGCGACTCCGCGCGCCTATGAGTTCGCGCAGAACGATGATGTTATTGCCTCCAACCAGTTCTCGGATGTACTGACAAGCGCTACGCAGGCCATGGCCTCGGAGCTGGACACGAGGGTAAGCGGTACGCCTATCGTGGTCTACAACCCGCTCAATATTGCACGCGAGGACATGGTTGAGGCCGAGCTGCCGGATGGCGACTCATCAGTGAAAGCCGTCACTGTCTCCGAAGCGGATGGAAAAGAAGTTCCGGCCCAGGTGGAAGATGGCAAGGTGCTGTTTCTTGCGAGTACTCCGTCGGTAGGCTACGCGGTTTACAACATCAAGAAGGCCTCCAAACCGATGGAATCGAAAGAGCTGAAGGTGAGTACGTCGATGCTCGAGAACGCGCGCTATCGTGTCGCGATCAACACCGATGGAGACGTTACCAGTATCTTCGACAAAGCCATCAATAAAGAGTTGTTGAGCGGTCCTGTCCGCTTAGCTATTTCGAATGATGCGCCGAAGAACTGGCCGGCGTGGAATATGGATTTCGACCAGGAACAGGCTCCTCCGCGCTCTTATGTAAGCGGCGCGGCGAAGATACGGGTCGTCGAGAATGGCCCGGCGCGCGTAGCCGTCGAAGTAAGTCGCGAGGGCGAAGGTTCCAAGTTCAAGCAGACAGTAAGACTTGCCGCAGGGGACGCCGGCAACCGGGTTGAATTCAGCGAGGCCATTGATTGGCGAACACTGTCGGGAAATCTCAAGGCAGTTTTCCCGCTGGCGGCTACGAATAAGCTCTCGACTTACAACTGGGAAGTAGGAACCATTCAGCGGCCAGTCGCGTTCGATAGACAGTTCGAGGTAGCTTCCCATCACTGGATCGACCAGACGGACGAGAGTGGTTCGTATGGGGCAACGATTCTTACTGACGTCAAGAACGGATCCGATAAGCGCGACGAGAAGACTCTACGACTCACGCTGCTTCGGTCGCCGGGCGAAGCTACCAATATGAAAGGCGCCTACCTGGATGAGCTCAATCAGGACTGGGGTCACCACGACATACTGTTCGGCATTGCCGGTCATGCCGGCGACTGGCGTCAGGGCCAGACTGACTGGCAGGCATACCGTCTTAGTACGCCGCTCATCGCCTTCGCCACAGAGAAGCATGCGGGCACTCTGGGCCACGCATTCTCGCTCGTTACCTTGGACCATCCCAACGTACGCATCCTCGCCTTAAAGAAGGCCGAACTAAGTGACGAAGTGATCGTACGCATGGTGGAACTTGATGGAAAGGAAACACCGGATGTCCATGTGAAATTCGCCACTGCCCTGGACGCAGCACGCGAAGTGAATGGGCAGGAACTGCCGGTGGGAACAGCAAGTATTGTGGACGGTGCATTGCAGACATCGTTTAAGCCTTATCAGCCACGTACCTTCGCGATACGGCTGGGCAAGTCGCCAGCCAGTGCCCCTGGCGTACACTCGCAGCCTGTGGAGTTGAAGTACGATCTGGCCGCAGCCAGTGCGGACGATACGAAATCTACCGGAGGCTTTGACAGCAAAGGTGACGCGCTGCCAGCAGAAATGCTGCCTTCGACCTTGATGCTCAATGGTGTGGATTTCAAGCTCGCGCCTGGTGGTGCCTCGAAGCCGGATGCAGTGATCGCAAAGGGTCAGAAGATTGATCTGCCGGCTGGAGACTTCAACAAGGTTTACCTGATCGCTGCCTCGGATAATGGCGACCAGCAGGCAGCCTTCAAAGTAGGCGACACAGCAAAGACTTTGACAATCGAGAACTGGGGTGGCTTTGTCGGCCAGTGGGACACGCGACTATGGAAGCCGCGGCCTGAAGAAGTCACCGAAGGCGGAGGGCGCAGTCGTACTCCGGAGCACCAAGTGAAGCTGCGTAAAGACTGGTCTTTCTCGGCCAATCATGCCACCTGGGATCTGAAGAATCCTGGATCACCCGACTGGTCTCCAAATTATCCGGATGATTATCTCGGACTGCGACCCGGATTTATCAAGCCAGCCACACTCGCGTGGTATGCCTCTCACCATCACACAGCGGACGGCCTCAACGAGCCATATCAATACAGCTACCTCTTCATGTACTCGCTGGATCTTCCAAACGGTGCAAAAACCATCACGCTGCCGGACAATCCGGCGATCCGCATCATGGCGATCTCGGCTGCGAAGGAGGAACCTGCAGTGACTCCGGCTCAGCCTCTTTCGGACAAGTTGAGCATGACCATGATGAGTGATGCAGTAGAGAAACCCGGTGCGCCGCTACCTTAGAGCTTCGTCGACTTACGGGCTCAGTGAGTACGGTCAAGATGTAACTGAGCCCGGTCGAAGCAGGTTGTAGCTGGTCTCGCGAATCCATTGTTGAAGGCAAGCGGTATAACCAGCGGTAGAGTTATCGCAGGCAATTAGCAGTGCCATCTGCAAGGCAAAAGAAGCGGACTGGTAGACTGCAAACGTCTAGTGTTTGCTCAACTTTGACGCAGCAGCAGCTTTTTGGTCGCCCTTCTTTTCGGACGCTGTCTTCTTTGCTTTGGGTTTGCAGCTGCCCTTCTCGCCCTGCTTCTTTCCCGGCGTCGGCTCAAACCCGGGCCAGCAGGCGTTCGCGGAGGAAGACTTCTTGGCTGATTTCTTCTTTGTGGAAGTCTTCTTCGCGGTAGCCTTCTTTGCGGAAGTCTTGTGCGACGTGTTGCTCGAGGCAGCAGCCTTCTTCTGAACCATATTGATGTCTCCGGGTAAACAGGCCACTAACGTCGGTGTCTAGCTAAGGCTGACGCTGGCGCCGCGGCAAAAAATTGCAGACGCGTATGAGTGATCAAAGGTGAAGTAAGTGAAGAGTAGTTGACAGTGGTGCTCACTCGGCGGCAAACGCATAGCTCAAATTAAACCTCTGCGGCGCTCTGGAGGCTTCTTCACAGAGCGCCGCAGAATAAGCGGTGCTTAGCTCGTTGCTATATTGCCGTTCATGCCATTGGGATAGAAGCCACCCTTGCTGACACCTGTCTGACCAGCAGCTCCGTACACAATCTGCAGAACCTGCGATGGGGTACGTACTGCATTCAAGCCATTTTTGTCAGTGTTGAACACAGGGCCTGAGCTGCCCGAGACTGCCATGTCGAAGGGATCCACGGCACCCGAAGTGATGTTCTTTGCAATGCAGAACTGGCGAAGCGCTCCTTCGTGCTGACCCTCTGTGTCGTGGATTGTCGCAGCGTATGCCAGTCCCGCCAGGTCTGAGATGAAGTACTGGACACCACCTTCGTACGCGCTGGTACCTACTGTTTCGAGTTGCCGAGCCATCGCGAGGAAAGTTGCATCATTGTTTACTGTTCCCAACGCAGCCAGGTTCAGGGCCGGCATACCGACCGGCGTTCCACCGGCGTTAGTGATGAGAGTGCGGATGAACTCCACATGTGCCTGTTCATCAGCGGCCAGTTGCTGCGCCAACGCAGTCACGTTTGGATCAGTGAAGGTGACTTTCGCACCACCCGTTACTGCGCCTGGGCTTGTACCCATGTCCGCGGTAGACAGGCCATTGCCGGTAGTGATGTAGAGGTAGAACGTAGCTTCGAGGTATTCAAGGTTGAGGGCGAAGTTCAGTACGTCAAGCTCTGTCGGCGCACCTGCTGCCGGTGCTGTTGTGACAGGTGTAGTTGTCGTGATCGGGCTAGACGAATTGCTTCCACAACCAGCGATCACCAGTGCGCCAGCTGCCCCTACGCTCATGCTGGCGCCTGCAAGGAAATTGCGGCGGCTTAGTCTATTAACGGCTCTCTGATTTACAAGCAGCTTCATCTCTGTCGCCAGCTGCTCATCTGTCACTTTCTCGCCCGCCTGGAGCAAGGAATCATTCGTGTACTTCGACATGTAATTCTCCTGTGGATGTGTCTTGTCTTCGCTTATTGCATCAGCGGCAGTTTCGTTCATCATTGCCCTGGTTTCAGGAGCACATTTTTCTAAGTCGAAGTGATCGCGCCATTTACGCCGTTCGGGAAGAATCCGCCTTTGGTGACCCCTGTCGGCGGCGTTGTGGTTGAGGCCTTGGTGACGCCGTATACGATTCCAAGTACCTGGGCTGCTGACCTGTAAGGCCCGAGTGCGGGACCAGTCGCAGTGGTCGGAGGCGTGATGGTGAAGATATCGGAGGGGCCGGTTGGAGGATAGTCAAGCGTATCGGCCTGGGGCGACATCACTCCCTGCAAAGCGCAGAGATAACCAACGGCTCCAAGGTGCTGAGCTTCAGCGCCAAGAATCTGAGCTGCAGTGGTTAACGTCGGGATGCTGCTGGTGAGGAACTGGGCTGAACCGGCGTACGCGCTATTACCCACTGCAGTAAATTGCCGCGCTACCGCAAGGAACTGCGCCTGCGTCGTGATGGACATTGTTCCGCCGGCGCTGTAATCGATCTGTGGCTGTTCAATCGGCGTTCCGCCGGCAGAGGTGATCGCGCCGCGCAGCAATTCGATGTGGTGCAATTCGTCCATCGCGAGCCCAACAGCAGTCATCTGCGTCTGCGTGTCCAGTGTAAGTTGCGAAGGCGCATTGATCGGGGTTGGCCCACCACCGGTGTCGGTCGTAGACAGAGCAGACTGACCGGACACGGCAATGTACAGATTAGCCTCAAGGTACTCGAGGTTGAGCGCAAAATTCAGGACGTCGACGATAGAGGGCTCAGTCTGTGCGTGCGCCTGTGTAGCAAAGCCGAAGGAGCCGATCGTTGCCGCGGTTGCTCCAGCAGCAGCGAGGCCGCCCAAAAAGCGCCGGCGGTTGATCGCATTGATCTGCTTCTCCATGGCAAGGATGTTGATGTCAGACTCGAGTTGCTCTTCCGTCACCTTCATGGATGGGCAAAGCACGGATGTAAAAAGTTTTTTAGGCACGTTCGACTACCTCCAGGTATTCACTTCAGTCGCAACTGCCATGCGTGGCGTGCGTGCACAGTAAGCATTGACCTCAGATTAGTAGTAGATGCGAAGCCCGTAGTTGCATCGATCCTGGTGACACTTCAGGTGAATTGCGCCGGGTCAATAGACTTAGGACGTCCATTTGCTGGTATTAAATCCCGGCGATTGCTCGTTGGTAACTTCTCATGCCGATCAGGCTGGTCGACTTTTCAGAAAGCTTTATGGAATATCCCGTGCTATCGTCGGCTCGTTCAAAAATATCTGGCCCGGTGAGCCTCATCGAGGTTCGCCCGGGCCAGAAGTTACGCAACGCTTAGAAGTGGAACAGTTCTGCTTTGGCTGGAAAGCTCCTAGTGTTTAACGATGTCGAAGCGATCGAGGTTCATCACCTTATTCCACGCACTGACAAAGTCCTTTACGAACTTCTCCTTCGAGTCGCCTGCAGCATAGACCTCGGAAACTGCGCGCAATTGAGAATTCGAACCGAAGACCAGATCGACCCGGGTGGCTGCCCACTTTTGTTGACCAGTCGCACGGTCAAGTCCTTCGAATGCGCCTTCCGTCGTTGACGATGCTTTCCACTCCGTAGCCATGTCGAGCAGGTTTACGAAGAAGTCGTTCGTCAGCGTTCCCGGCTGGTCTGTGAAAACACCGTTCTTCGAGCCGCGGAAGTGAGCGCCCAGCACGCGTAGACCACCCACCAGCACCGTCATCTCCGGAGCAGTAAGCGTCAGCAACTGTGCGCGATCGACGAGCAGCGCCTCTGCCCGCTCCGAGTGTCCGAGGCGGAGATAATTGCGGAAACCGTCTGCTGTGGGCTCCAGAGGAGCGAAGGACGACACATCCGTTTGTTCCTGCGTGGCATCCGTCCGGCCCGGTGTGAAGGGAACCTTCACGTTGTGGCCAGCCTTCTTTGCCGCTTCTTCTACTGCAGCGCAGCCGCCCAGGATAATCAGATCGGCAATCGAGACTTTCTTGCCGGTGCCGTTGAAGTCCTTCTGTATCCCCTCAAGTGTGCCGAGCACCTTGGTGAGCAGAAGAGGCTGATTGACCTCCCAGTTCTTCTGCGGCTCCAGTCGGATGCGAGCGCCATTCGCGCCACCGCGCTTGTCGGAGCCACGGAAAGAAGCCGCGGAAGCCCATGCTGTCGAGACCAGCTCAGCAATCGACAGGCCGGATGCAAGGATCTTCGCCTTTAGTGTCGCGATCTCTTCATCGCCAATCAGTGCGTGATCGACTGCAGGCACCGGATCCTGCCAGAGCAAACGCTCCTTCGGGACGAGCGGACCCAGGTACCGCTCTATCGGGCCCATGTCTCGATGCGTGAGCTTGAACCATGCGCGCGCGAAAGCATCGGCGAACAGATCGGGCTGGTCAAGGAAGCGCTTACCGATCTCTGCATACACCGGGTCAAAGCGCAGCGCCATGTCCGAGGTAAACATCATCGGTCCATGCTTCTTGTCCTTGAGGTGTGCATCGGGGAAGGTACCTGCGCCAGCGCCGTCCTTGGCGTACCACTGCCAGGCGCCGCCGCTGCCCTTGCCCACTTCCCAGTCGTACTTGTACAGGTTCTCGAGATATTCGTTGTCCCAGGTCGTCGGCTTCGAAGTCCACGCGCCTTCGAGCCCGCTCGAGATGGTGTCTTCGGCATTACCCTTGCCGGCAGAGTTCTTCCAGCCAAATCCCTGCTGCTCAATGGGCGCACCTTCCGGCTCCGGACCCACAAATTTGCTGGGATCATGCGCACCATGTCCCTTGCCAAATGTATGACCACCGGCGATCAGGGCGAATGTCTCTTCGTCATTCATTGCCATGCGGCCGAATGTCTCCCGGATATCGCGAGCAGATCCGAGTGGATCCGGTTTGCCGTCTGGGCCTTCCGGATTCACATAGATCAGGCCCATCTGCACGGCAGCCAGCGGGTGATCCAGGTCGCGATCGCCCTGGTAGCGGTCGCTGCCAAGCCATGTTTTCTCGGGTCCCCAGAAGATGTCTTCCTGCGGCACCCAGACATCAGCACGTCCACCGGCGTAACCAAAAGTCTTCAGTCCCATTGAATCGAGGGCGACGTTGCCAGTAAGGATCATCAGGTCAGCCCATGAAATCTTCTTGCCATACTTCTGCTTGATGGGCCACAGCAGCCGACGCGCCTTATCGAGGCTCACATTGTCAGGCCAGCTGTTCAGCGGGGCGAAACGCTGCGTGCCCATGCCCGCGCCACCGCGTCCGTCGGCAATACGATAGGTACCGGCACTGTGCCACGCCATGCGGATGAAGAAGGGCCCGTAATGGCCATAGTCAGCCGGCCACCAGCTCTGCGAGTCCGTCATCAGTGCATGCAGGTCCTTGACGACAGCATGCAGATCCAGGCTGTTGAACTCTTTCGCATAGTCGAACTCCGGATCCATGGGATCGGCCAGCTTCGTATTCTGGTGAAGCACAGCCAGATCAAGGCGGTCCGGCCACCACTCGGAGTTGTTCAGAATTTTTCGCGAGTTGTGCGTCACTGCGCCGTGCTTGGGCGATTCAGTTTCTGTTCTGGTTTCAGGATGCTGGCCGTGCGGCACCGGGCACTTCATTGCTTCTGACATTGCTCCTGGCAGTTCTAACGACATATGTGCTCCTTGTGACTTGCTGAATAAAAAAGGTAGGACTGCTTGACCTGGTGGATCGCTGGACGAATCTAGCTTTCTGAAGAAAGAGTGAATCGTTGGAGATCCGGACGGGCTGCTGACGATCCGGAGGGGCTGCGCCTGATCATCCGCTGTCTTCGGTATCTACGGCGGTATCGACGGCGCCAGTGATATTCACGGGACTGTGTTGTGCGGAAGACGCGCAGTTCGTGCACAATCCGCGAAGAATCACTTCATACTCGCGAATGATGCGTTGACCCGCGAAGTGGCTGGGCGGTTGAGGCACGTCGAACCACTCCGTATCCTCCACCTCTCCACATCTGTCGCAGATAAAGTGATGATGCCTGATGCCTTTCAGATCGAAGCGCGCGGCCCGGCCCTCAACTGCCACCTCGCGCACCAGGCCGGCTTCAACCAGGTCCCGCAGGTTGCGATAAACAGTAGCCCGCGAAGAACGCGGATCCAGCCGATTGACTCCATCAAAGAGTTCCGCAGCCGTGGGATGGCCTGGATTCTCCATCAGGAACGCCATGACGCAATGACGCTGGGTCGTGAACTTCACTCCGCCCGCATCGAGAAGTTGCCTGATCGTTTCCGTCTCCGTCACCACTTCAGACTCTGTCTCAACTGAGAGATTGTCAAGTCTGGAACTGTGAAAATTCGAAATCAGTTGGATTTACCCTGCTGCACCTGCGGCCGGGACCATCCCGGAAAGCTTTCAAAATCAGGCCTTGCAGGCAAGGTTGAGGACTACCGGTTTGAGGGCTAATCTCATCTTCGTTAA
Source organism: Acidobacteriaceae bacterium (assembly GCA_963692885.1). GTDB lineage: Bacteria > Acidobacteriota > Terriglobia > Terriglobales > Acidobacteriaceae. The sequence goes on along the minus strand of OY843586.1, from coordinate 694,203 downwards.
CAGAATCACAGTCGCCGTCGAAGATGTCATCACAACCGGAAGAGAAAACGAATCTCATGAAGACCCTGACCACCCGCCGCACTTTTATTCGGACCTCCGCAATCATCGCTGCCGCCTTGTCAGCTCCTGTTGCAATGCCGGCCCTGGCTGAAGAACAGGTGGCGTTGCCAGCAAGCCTCCCCATCAAACTCGGGCTTGCGAGTTACACCTTCCGCAACTTTACCCGGGCCCAACTTATCAGCTTTATGAAGCAACTTGACGTCAAGGACCTGAATGCGAAAGACGTCAAGGACCATCTGCCGATGGATCCTGCCGGGGAAACAGCAGCGCTTGCTGACTACACAGCTGCCGGCATCAACCTGCACGCTGCCGGCGCAATTTACTTCCCGAAAGACGAAGACGATGACATTCGCAGCAAGTTCGAGTACTGCAAACGTGCTGGTATCCGGACGATCGTGGCAGGCGACCCCACGCCTGAAACGCTGCCCCGCATCGAGAAGTTCGTCAAGCAGTACGACATCCGCATTGCCATCCACAATCACGGACCAGAGGACAAAATCTGGCACTCTCCACTCGACGTCTTGAAAGTCGTCAAAACCATGGACCCACGCATCGGCTGCTGCATCGATGTTGGTCACACCGTCCGGGCCGGAACAAATGTAGTCGATGCGATTCAGGCTGCTGGCCCCCGGCTCTTCAACATACACATGAAGGATCTGACAGACTTCCATGCGAAAGAAAGTCAGGTTGCGGTCGGTGAAGGGATCATGCCTGTTCAGCAGATATTCAAAGCCCTGATTGCAATGCGCTACCAGAACTTCGTCGATCTTGAGTATGAAGTTCATGCCGACGATCCGATGCCTGGCGTCATTAGCAGCTTCGCCTACATGCGCGGCGTCCTGGCGGGTATGGGCTATGGCAAGTCTGCTTCTGCTCAGTAGCAACGATCGCCCGGAGAGACAGGTGCTCAAAAAGCTCACCCACCTAACTTGAAAGGCCGTGAGCTGACGAGCTTTAGCTCAGGCGAACAGGTGGGGAACGAATTGTTAATTTGAGATGACAGTGCACCACGCAGGAGTCAGCGCGGCAAATCACTGCTTCATGGAAACGGCCGGCACCATTAACATCAAGTGAAAGGGTGTTCGCAAATTATACGCACCTGTCTAATTGCACTTGAGGCTTAGCTACCAATGGCTGACAATTCCGTCCGATGTGAACGATGCCATGTCTACCCGCCTTCTCTGCGGATCGATGCGATTCCATACATGCCCGCCAGCCTTAGAGCAGCGGTCAATAACAGGTCATATCCGCGACACGGTTACATTTGCCATGATTGCGGAGAGCTATTTAACTCTCTTACTGTTTCAGATTTCTTTTCTGTTACCACACTGGATACTGTTGCCGCCTGATTGCAATAGTTCGCCACTTATATTTTGCGAGAACCTTCTCGCCAGGCTCTGTACTCCTATTGAACCTCTTCTTTGTGGCGGTAGCCGCGCGTTGAAGGTGTGCGGCCGGCTCCTGAAGAGTCACAGTCAGGCTGCTTGCACCACGTCATCAAGGGCCAGAAGTCGGCGCAAGCTTGGGATCACTGAAAAATCCTTTGGCAGGCAGGTTCGCCAGGCGAGGATCGCGATCTGTGCCTATATAGTCACTTAGGAAATCCAGTAGCGCCCGCACTTTCGGAGTCAGGCGCGCTGGGCCTGAGAACAGCGCGCAGAGTGTAATAGGCTCAGGAACCCACATCGGCAGGACTGGCACGAGATGATTCAGCGTGTCGGGACGCTTCGCCATGTAGAGAGGCAGCACAGCGATACCCAGTCCTGCCAGTGCAAGCTTCAGATGCACAACAGGATCACTCGCAACTACTTTGAAGACGATATTCGGGGTGGCTAGCTTTGCTCCCCGGCTCAATTTCCAGACCCCGGACCCTATGCAGGTGTGGGAGACAAGTTCTTCTGGAGTCGCGGGGTTACCCGATGAAGCAAGGTAGTGCGGGCTTGCGAAAAGTCCGCGCTTCGTTCCCGGGTACGGACGAACACTGCGCGTTGAATCACGCGGGGTTCGCAGCTTGAAGAAGACATCCACATCTTCGCGCGGCTCCTGATCCCAGTTCGATGCATATGGCTCGATCTCTACACGCAGGCCGGGGTACGTTTCCAGAAACGTCTTTAACAACGGGGCAAAGATCATGCGTGCCATGGTCACCGGACAAGCTATCTTGATAAGTGCGCGAGGGCCGGCCCGATGGCTTTCGAGGGATTCTGCTCCATCGCGAAGCGTCCGCAATGCCCGCCTGCAGCTCTGCAGATATTCCTTGCCGAAGTCAGTAAGAATAAGCCCGCGAGGACTTCTCTGCACCAGCAGAACATCGAGACTACGCTCAAGTCGAGTCAGCGATCGGCTTATCGTTGAAGCTGGCAGACCCAGTTCCCTTGCAGCAGCAGTCAAGGTGCCTGCCTGCGCCACGTAGACGAAAGTCCGTACATCATTAAGGTCTTTGATTTCCAATGACGGCATGTGCTCGCAGCAACAAAGGTATCGATCTCACAACCGGCTCATGATATAACGACGAGCAGTTAGTTCGGTCCATCCCCCCGGCCCGCTTAGTTATAGTCTTCCAGGAAACAGGCATTAATCTCAGGCCAGCATTCCTTCTCCTGATTCCATCGTCACCGTCGAAATAAGTCTCCCTCCGGTGAACCGAATTTACTCGCCTCTTTCGCATTAGTAGTCAGGAAGCCTCGATCGCCTGCTACCGCGTGCGTCTCGCAGGACCATCTTTGAACGACATCTTTGAACGAGAAGAAAGGATTTATGACCACCGTTTCTACAATGCTGTGCCGCAATTGCCTGAAACCGCTGAGGCTGTTGCCCCTAAGCTTTCTGCTTGTAGCTCTTGCTTTGCTAACAACGCCGGCTGCGCGGGCCAACTGGGCTGCAAAATCAACTGGCTCGGCAACCGGCATCGGCAACCCGTCCTGCGCGGCTCAATCCAGCAATGTCGTCGCATGCGCTGCTCTGACGGACACTTCAGCGATGATGGTCAACGAATTCAATGGTTCGTCCTGGGGCACCTGGAAGGCTCTTGCCGGGGTGGTCGTATCCGGCCCAAGCTGCACCAGCGACGGCGATGGAAAAGTCTATTGTGCAGCAACCGCTGCGACCGGCAGTATGGAAGTCGCGGTACTGACGGGCACCACCTGGAGCGCGCCGACAGACGTAACCGCTGCACTCTACTCAGCTCCGAGCTGCGCGGAATACCTCGCCGGCGAGGTCCTCTGCATGGGCCGGAGTGCATCCGGCGGCATGGCATGGTCGCTCTACAGCGGCGGCAAGTGGAGTGCTTTCGCTAATCTGTCCACTACTGCCGTCTCCGCACCTAGCTGTACAAGCGATCACAACAGCGGCGTCATCTGTTCCTTCTTCACCGTGAACGGCGAGACCCTCGTCAATCGTTTCGCGAGCGGATCATGGAAAGGCTTTATCAACATCGGCGGACTTGGCGGTGGAACGCCGGACTGCACCTTCTTCAAGCCAACCGGCAGCGTTGCATGCTTCGCCAAAGCAACCAACGATGGAATCTACGTCAGCACCTTCACGGGTGGAACGTGGACAGCAGGTAACTGGTCTGCCTATGAAGGTCTAAGTGGCGATGAGAATGACAATGCCAGTTGCACCTCGCAGGCGACAGGCGAACTGGTCTGCACCGTCGTCGGGCCCGCTGTAGACAATGAACTTTTCTCAAACGTCTACAACGGAACCGAATGGTCGGGCTGGACCGCAATTGGCGGAAAATACATCGGGTCGCCATCCTGCGCGCCACTCGCCACCGGCAAGGCACTTTGCCTGGCCATGGGGACTAACAATGAACTTACCAGTTATGTTGGACCTTAATCCATGCTGACGCTCGGGATTCAGTGGCCAGCTTTCATGCCGAAGGTCCTATTAGGCATAGAAGGCTGCACGGAATGCTCGAGGCGAATGTTCCGTATCCCAAGTATTACGTGTCCCAGGTGAGCCAATCCTTCCTACGGCAAGTTTCGACTAAGAGCGAGGGAGGGTTGGCTCATTGCAATCTAGTGCTGTCTCAGCAGACCGCCAAGCGTGTTCTGCAAGGAGTTCGTTGATTTGTTATTGCCCGTTTTGCCCTTGATAAATCCCTGGGCTACGTTCTTGATCACACCGCTCATATTCGGCGTAAATGTGGGATTGCTGGTCGTCCCGCCGATGGCGACTGGAATACCGCTCTTCAACGCGCCGCTTGAAATGCCGGTGAGCGCTCCTCCGCCACCGATCATGCCCGCAAGGCTCGCCAGGCCCGGGGTGCCGTTCTGTGCCGCGGGCGCGGGCGTACCGGATACCAGGCCGGTCAGTTTCAACACCATGTTGTAGTTCAGCGCACCGCCTGCACTCACGGTGCCGGCACCGGTTGCAGTCCCGACACCTGCTACGTCGAGAGCTACCTTATCCGTCCGGATCGCACCACCGGATTGCACGATATTCATACTTAGTGAACGTATGGTTGTTCCAGATCCAGTCGCGCTTCCAATCCGTCCGCCTGTAACCTGCGAGAGCATCTTTAGTTTCGAACCAAGATCGAAACCGGCAAGCTGCGTATTCTGTAACTGGACGGGACCACTGATCGTAGGATTTGCAGTTGATCCTGAGACAGTCAGGTTAGTTGTCAACGTGCCGCCGTTTAACTGCGACCCCTGCGGAAGGTGAATGCCGACGGCTGGTAGAAATGCGACGATTTCATTGATCGGCACATTATTCCCATTGACCTTCATATTCAACGCAGTCGTAGGACCGCTGGTCTGATAAGTCCCCGCAAGATTGATGACGGCTTTACCGATGGTGATTGTTCCCTGCTGGACCTGGCCGGTTAACGCCTGCTCATTCTGCGTAATGTTGAGCTGTGCCAGCACCGTCTCAGCGGATGGCTGCCCATCTTTGGCCAGTTTGATGTTGGCTATCTGCGCATTGCCATTCGCAGCCAGGGTCTGGCCATCTGATTTTATCTGCGCCTGCAGATCAGTAATCCCGCTGATACCCGCATCAGCAGGGAGTACGCCCGCAGTTGCCAGGTCGACATGTTTGAGGGATAGGTTCGCAGTAAGTGGTGTCGCTGCGTTGTTCTGCTGATTGAATGGGCCTGCCTGCCCATCCGCACTAAGACTTCCTCCACCAGGCAATTGCGCACTTACATTGAAAGGCGAGACTGAGTTCGGACTTAGATTTGTGATCTTCGCGTTGACCTGTTGATATACGGCCGGTGCCCCGGTTTGACCAGCAGTCGTCAGAGTGACAGTACCGTTCTGTATCTCCGCGTCGTCCACGGAAAGGCTATCCAGCATGGACGAACCTTCGGTATTTGCTGCGGCCGGCTTTGGCGCCTTTGGAGCATTGCTGCGGGCAATACTCAGGTGGGGTGAGTTCACTGCGAGCTTCGTCACATGCATCTGTTGACCGCTCCACGAAGCATCAAGCACAAGCCCATCGATTAGACCGGAGATACCATCGGACGCATCGACAAACCCTGCGGCAAGTGGATCGATGTGCTTCATTTCCAGATGACCGGAGAAGGGCGTAGCTGAAGCATCCTGCTGGTTGATGGGTCCCGCGCTTCCCTGCACACTCACCCTTCCATCCGCCGGCAAATGAGCAGAGGCAGTAAATGAGAATGCATTCGAGAAACTGAAGTTCTTGACGTTCAGGTTCACCTGCTCATAGGTCCTCGTCGGAAGACCATTCGCACCAGCGGCGTCAGGACCAGCGCCCACCGTAATGCGACCGTTGTCAACATTCACTTCACCAACAGTAAGGTTAGGAAAAGTCTGCTTCGCGTCGGCATTCTGCGCCTCTGTTTTGCCAGCGCCATTGCCAATAGTCGAATAGTTCCAGGTGCCATTGGCAGCACGCAACAGTTGGATCCTGGGCGAATTCAAGGTAAAGCTGCGCACATGCGCTTCACGCTTCAGCAGCAATGGCAAAAGTTCAACGCCTATCTTGACACTGTCGGCCTGGATGAAAGGCTGATTGCTGAAGCGTGGGTCGTCGGCCACAACGGTGTTCTGAGCAACCATTCCACCCGAGAGCAACGATAGATCAAGTTTGCCGATCGACACCTTACGACCAAGTGAAGTTGTTAACGTTGACTCGATCTTCGTACGGAAGCTGTCGGCGTTCAGGAAGAGCGGGATCGAAACGAGTACGACGACAATGAGTACGACGATCGCGCCCGCCACGATCAGCAAAGTTCTCACAGATTTTGTCATGTCACAGCCTCAGGAGGATATCTACCGCTGCTCTTAAGTCGGTCGGATGCCTGAGGGTTGTGCGCCGTTGCAAAAAATGGTGGGTGGCGGCAATGCACAATGGCGTGCCGCCATTAAGCTCCCACAATTTGTTAGCTAGTATCTCCCGATCATCTGGTCTACCGATCAACTGGCGGACTCTTGGCGCTTAGTGCTTGCCCATGGTCGGGCCTTCCGTATTGATCATTCGCGGGATTCGCTCCGCTACCGGTGGGAGAGGCATCCTTGTGGTGTGTCGACCATCCTGATACCAGTACGCGACAGAATAGAAGTTGTCTGAACGATGATTGGCGTGACCGTGCTCAAGCGTCATCTTGAATGACTTCGTGAATGGCACGGGCGAATCGGTGTGGAAGCGATAGACCATCCACTTTGCTCCACGATCATCACCGCCATTGACTGGATTGCCATAGCGCTGATAGGAGAAGGTGGGGTGTGTCGAGCCGAAAGGATTGATCGCACAGTTGCCATAGCACCATGCGCCTAGGAAATAGTCCTCTGCACCGGTACCTATGATTGTGGGCTTTGCGGGGTCGTCGACGAACATCATGTCATCACCCTCGCCCCACCAGTCGCCCTGGTTCTGCAGCACACTCAATGTCATGCCCACATAATGGCCCGACCCTTTCGCGTCCATGACGACATAGTTCGACCTGCCATCCTTATTCTTGACGTTGTAGACGGATGGATCGCTATTTAACTTCCAGTCATTTGTGAGGCCTTGCGTCGGTTGGGCCTGCCGGTACTCCGCATAGAAGTACAGCAGGTCATCGGGAAGGCTGGTATGTTTCTGCCAATCGATGTTGTAGTAAAACGCTGCAGTCGGCATGCTGCCTTCATTCGAAATCGTGATCTTCGCAGACCTGCGGAAAGGCATCGGGAAATAAGAGTTGAGCGCTTTCTGCGATCCCACCGAAAGGGGACCCGACTCGTACAGGAAATATTCGCCGAGTCCCAGGCCGAAGAAATCGCCAATCGGAGTTTCGATAGCGGGCAGCGGATCATCATCCCAGTAGACACGCAGGACAAGTTTCTTCAGATGATATTGCTCAGGCGAATCAATGGTGAACCACATATGCGTGATCACGCCTGGGCCGGCTACCTGGCCAATCACACGTGTCTCGCCGGGCTTGATGGGACGGGCGCGGTCGCCGTCGTCGTTGCCGCCGGATACATCGGTCGAACTGATCCGCTGCTGCGTGTAATCCTTCTTCTGCGGCAAGCTCGACAAATCCTGCGCACGCATAGCCGTTGTCGTCAACAGCGCCATAAGAACCGTCAGAAAAGTAGTGACACGAGGAACGCTGCTGGACACCCGAACAAAGATCTTCATAAAACCTTTCATCGTGCGAGGAAGCTGCTCTGCGATCGCGATGCCGCAAGCCTGAAGAACTATGGTTCCATCGTCAGCGGATGCAATTTCGACGGACCCTGGTAGAACTGCCACGGTTGTAATTTCGTCAAGCCGAAGATAAAAGTCTGGCCCGGAACGTAACGCTGACGAACTTCAAAATTCTCGTAGGCGATACCGCCAAATACAGGCGCATGCGATTGCCAGTAGACCCTGCGCGCATTTACCCGCACACGCAGGTCAGGCTGCACATCAGCTGCCGGCACGCGCCAGTACTGCGTGTAGCGAGGAAGAGGATACACCCAATGCGCTGATGCATTGCCCGGCGTATCTCGTGGCGATGTTTCACTCGGGGTGCAAAAAACAATGGCGTCCCCGTTGATCCGTCGCAGTATGTCGTTCAATGGGTAGTTTTCCTTTTCAACAAAATCTACTCCGCCGTAATCTGCGAATAACTTGCGACTATCGACCACGCCGCTCTTCAACCACAGCAGTCGAAGCCGCTCGAAGTTGCCCATGGTCGCGGTCGTCGTCAACTCCTGCAATGGAGAACTGTCAGGCTCGGCGTATGGCTGCAGGCGAACTTCCTCGGGATGGTTGCTATCGATGGATGCGACCACATAAACGTGCGCGCCATTCGCAGTGAAGCGCTCGATATCGATCCGCACCGACAAGCGCTCAATGGTTTCCGCGCCGAGATGTATTGTCTCCAGCTTGCCTGCTAAATCTGACTGCGATGAGGGATCGGGATGTACCCACATCCGTTTACCACGCTGACCGGGGTCGAGTGTACTCTGCTCAAGTTCACTGAATGCCATCCGATCGGGTCGCGGACCGTTTCCGGCAGCAACCGGTTCCACGGCGATGAAGTTCAGTAATTGCGGTTCAGGCTGATTATCGGCAAAAATGCCCACCCTAATCAGACCTCGCGGCCCGCGCATGCCCCCGGGAGATATAAGTCCAAAGACCACTCCGTCGCGACGCCCCCACGTGAGTGGATCACCAGGCCTGGTGGGACGAACCCATTGCGACCGATCTGCATGCAGTTCTGTCGTCGACACCAGAAGCAAGCTGCATCCGAGCAGAACACAGCGTAAAAGAATCGTGTGTCTCCGAAGCATCTGACAAAGTTTCATATGACCCAACCCGGCTGGCATGTGACTTGTTAATCGTTTAATAAACGAGGCTGGAGATGCACTTCCCGACCCATTCTTTCTGCTGAATGACCCTTGGCGAAGTTTATACACCTTATCCGCGCGGCAGCGATAGTAGAGACCTCGCGGCATGGCGACAAGTAAAAGCAAGTCGTCCCTTGATGTACATCCGTGTCAGGATCACGGATTGAAGTGAACTGATCATTCCCGGACTCTCACCAGTGTTCGTTTTGGCCGGACAGGGCGCACCTTTTGGTGATGTGCTCGATCGCTCATATCCATTGGAAAGAAATCATTTGCGGCGAGTGGCCGGAGACGTGGCTCAGCCACCTACCGGTCGACCAGGGTAGCCGCCCGCCCACATTTCGACGGTGACATGCTTCATGGCATCGCGAGGCTCCCGGATTTGCTATTGACCACTCCTCAAATGACTATGTTCTGTTTTCATTCGTCATATTTAAAGGTTTAAATCAGGAGCCTCCAATGCACACGACCTGTCGCACCGCCTGCGGACTCACCATCTTCGGCGCTCTGCTCTCTCCTCTCGCCGCTTCCGCGCAGGCTGATCGAGGTTCCATCAAAGGCGTCGTGCACGATCAACAAAATGCCTCCATTCCCAATGCGCAGCTCACCCTGCAGAATGAATCCACTGGCACACAGCTGCACTCCGTCTCACTTGCTGGCGGCGATTATTCTTTCAGCAATCTGAATCCCGGCGTCTACACGTTGACCATCGAAGCGCAGGGCTTTGGCAAGACTGTGCAGCAGCATCTGGTTGTCGCCGTGGGTAGCACAACGCCACTCGATCTGACCCTCCGCACGGCCAGCGTCGACCAGGTGATCACCGTCTCCTCCGCCGATGATTCTGTCGATACCCAGACCTCTGAGATCGGCACTGTCATAACGCCGCGAGAGATCCAGGATCTTCCCGTCCCCATGTCGAACGATATGCGCAACCCACTGAGTTTTGTCACGCTGACTCCTGGCGTTGCTGGTTCCGAGCCTGGTCCATCACCCGATTACCGGCTGCATATCAGCGGCTCGCCTTCGGATTCAAACGAGGTTTACATCGACGGTGTCCCCATCGTGAACACTAATCTCCAGGGAGATGCCTCGCTCAATCATCCGCCGATTGATGCGATCAGTGAGTTCAAGATCGTCAACAACAATCAGAGTGCGCAGTTCGGCCTTGCCAGTAGCGCAGTCTCTTTCGCATTCAAATCAGGCGGCAATGCTTACCATGGCAGTGCGTTCGAGTTTCTTCAGAATGACAAGCTGGATGCGAATGATTATGTGAGCAATGCACTGGGCTAGCCACGCGCGCCTTTAAAGCAGAACAGGTAGTCGCGCTTAGCTATACCTATGAATTGCCGGTTGGCCGGGGCAAGGCATTTCTCAACCGCGGCGGCGTGGTCAACGAGACACTTGGTGGCTGGAAGGTGGCCGGCATTTACCAGTATCAGAGCGGCCGGCCGGTGCACATTGAATATGACGCGTTCGGTGACGCCGATCCGTTCTATGCGACAGACGGCTTCAGCTATCGTCCCAATATTGTTCCTGGCCGGCCCTTGAAGAACCCGGGCTATCGCAAGAGCTGCTCCAGCCCGGTGCAGCCGAATGCACTAGGTGCAAGCGCCTGCTCGTTTTACATCAATTCGAATGCTTTTGTCGCTCCGCCGGCAGGCAAATTCGGCAACGCGGCGCACTTCCTCTCGGGCCTGAGGCTGCCTTGGTTCCTGAATGAAAACCTTTCATTGTCGAAGGACTTTCATTTGTACGAACGAGCGAACCTGCAATTCCAGGCAAACTTTTTCAACGTCTTTAATCGCGTCGTCTTTTCCAACGGCAATAATCCCAATACATTTATCTTCAATAACGCGCCCGCCAATCTCGGCAGCGCGCTCGAGAACACTACTTCTGTTTTCGGCCTGTTGACCGATCAGCAGAATGGACCGAGGATGGTTCAGTTCGCACTCAAGCTGGAATTTTCGAGTATGCGTTTGCTCTGCATCGTTCCGACACTCTGTTGCGCCACGCCGATCGTGGTGGCGCAACAGCAGCCCAGTGCGCTTAAACGGCACCTGGCTGCTGCTCAGGATGCGCAGGCACATACCAACTGTCACGTTGCCGCAGAGGAATACGAAGCTGCTGTACACCTGATGCCACCGAGCGGCGAGCTTCGTGCAAATCTCGGAATCGCCCTCTACTGCGACCAGCAATACCAGGCGGCAGCACAGGCTCTTCGCACCGCCCTGCGCCTGTCGCCAACACTTGCAGCGCCTCACCTCTTCCTTGGATTGGCCTCTTACCCTCTGGCTGATCTCACTGTCGCCAATAAGCAACTGGCACTGTTTCTTGAACAATCTCCGCAGGATCCGACAGCACACCTGTGGCTTGGTTACACACTCGTGGCCCAGGCACAGTACGAAGCAGCCGAACAGCAGTTCAAACTTGTTCTTCAATCGCAGCCGGCAAATATTGATGCCCTCTATGCGCTGGGCCAATCCGCGCTTGAGTTAGGGAGACAGAAAGCAGGTGAACTTGAAGCAATGGCTCCATCGAGCTCGAAGATCCTGATGCTTGCTTCCGACCAGTACCGAATGCAGGGGGACACCACCCGGGCTGATGCTGCTCTTGCAGAAAGTAGAAAGCGCAGCGAACGCGCCACAACAGACACAGTAAAAACAGAAGCACTTTATGAAGAAGCCAAGGCCGACGAAGCAAGGGCGCAGGAGGCCTTCCAATCCATCCTGCGCGTTGCGCCGGATTCCTACCGCGCTCACCAGATCATGGCCGACTCCTTCGTTGCCATGCAGCAGCAGGACCGTGCCATCCCCCAGTATGAAAGCGTCATCCGTGCCAATCCAACACTGCCCTGCGTGCGTGAGGCCCTTAGTCAATGCCTCATGACCACTGGCCGCTTCGCAGAGGCTCTTGCGGCGCTGCGTGCGGAGCAGCAGCTTTCGCCGGTCGCGTCCGCGCGGCTGCTTACACGCATCGGCCAGGTACAAATGTCTCTCGGGGATCGTGCTGCTGCCGTTGCTTCGCTGCGCAGCGCCCTCAAGGATTCTCAGGCACCCGGCCAGGCCTATCTTTTGCTGGCCCGTGTGCTTCAGCAGCAAGGCCAGGCACAGGAATCCATTCCGCTCTTCCAGCACTATCTTTCTATTGATCCAGGGTCGCCGACCGCCTATTACGAGCTGGCCCGTGCTTACCGCTCGGTGGGCAACCAGGCCGCGATGGCGAAAGCAATGGACAACTTCAAGCGCACCTCGGAAGATGTAAAGGCACGCGCACTCGTCACGCCTGTCCTTCATGGTGCCGATACGTCACCACTGCCTGAAGACACTCCCGGCCCACAGGCTCTTAACAACAGCAGCCCGGCACCGCATCTCTAAAAAGAATCAACATAAAAACAGACATGTCTACAGCCAAGGAGAAGCAAGCAATGCCGTCAGCCACACCTATGAAGGAAGCCATTCTCGTTACAAGCGGAGATCTTCGCGAGCCGGCCAATACCGTCTGCTGGCCGGCGCAGAGAGACCTCGAAGAAAAGCTGACTGCCTGTTTCGCGGCTCACGGCGTCACCCTCCGTCGCGCCTTTCCTGTGGATCCTGTCAAGGGCCACGGCTTCAATTCCAGTCAGCGTATGGGTATGGATATTTTCAGCACCATCGATCCTGACGCTAACCTGGTTTTTGCGACTGCTGCCTGGCAATATACCCATCATGTGCTGCCTGGTATGCGCAGCCATCGCGGTCCCATGCTCACTGTCGCCAACTGGTCAGGCCAATGGCCCGGGCTGGTAGGCCTGCTCAATCTGAATGGCTCCCTGGTGAAAGCCGGCGTTCCCTTTAACAGTCTCTGGAGCGAGCACTTTGATGACGAATACTTCCTCACCCGGTTGCAGGAGTGGATTGCCAGCGGCAAAGTTACGCATGACTTATCGCATGTGAAGCCGCTGAAACTCGAGGAGCTGCCGACTCAAAATGTCGCACTCGGCCGGAAGCTCGCTCATGAACTGCAACGTCGCAAGATCATCCTCGGGATCTTCGATGAAGGCTGCATGGGCATGTACAACGCCATCATCGACGATGAACTGCTGAATCCCGCAGGCTTCTTTAAGGAACGGCTCAGCCAGTCGGCGCTGGTCGCGGCCATGCGCAATGTGGACGACCAGGAAGCCGGTGACGTTCGCACATGGCTCGATAGCAGGGGTCTCAAATTCAACACCGGCAAAAACCCCGCGGAGGAACTTACCGACGCCCAGATACACGAGCAGTGCAGGATGTATATCGCAGCAGTCCGTATAGCGGACGACTTCTCCTGCGATGCCATCGGTATCCAGTACCAGCAGGGTTTGAAGGACATGGTACCCGCGTCTGACCTGGTGGAAGGCCTGCTGAACAATGCCGACCGTCCGCCAGTCCATCGGAAGAAAGATTCTGCCGAATTGTATGCAGCGCAGCCGCTTCCCCACTTCAATGAAGTCGATGAATGCGCCGGAATCGATGCAGTCGTCACGAACCGCGTATGGAACGCGCTCGGCCTCGATCCATCTACTACTCTGCATGACGTTCGATGGGGCGAGATCTTTGCAGGGCAATATGTCTGGGTACTACAGATTTCCGGCGCGGCGCCGGCAAACCATTTTGTAAACGGTTATGCCGGCTCATCCAGCGAGCGGCAGCCACCCATGTACTTTCCTCTTGGCGGAGGATCCCTCAAGGGTGTTGGTCGCGCCGGCAGTGTCGTCTGGAGCCGTGTCTTTGTCGAATCGAGCGCACTCCATGTCGATCTCGGTCTTGGCACTGTCGTTGAACTTCCCGAAGAAGAAACGAAGCGGCGCTGGCAGAACACCACACCACAATGGCCAATGGTGAACTTTGTACTGTCCGGAATCTCACGCGACTCATTCATGGCCCGGCATCGTGCCAATCACATCAGCATCGCGTATGCGCCCTCTGCCGAGGCCCTCGCAGTGAAAGCCGCCATGTTCCATGAACTTGGCATCCATGTGCATCTCTGCGGTGACGTTAGTAGCGCTTTCTCTTCAAAGTAATCCGGCCAGGCAGACGGCCTTTGTAGTCATCAACGGTGGAGGCAAAGAGCCTCCACCGTTTCGTTTTTGTTCCGCCAACCGGCCCGGCGAATGCGACCGACTAGGCTTGGAGATTGTAAAAACTTTGTCGAGAAAGACAACTGCCCTTGGAATTAGGACCAAAGTAATCGTATATTGAAGGAGCGCCGTCGCAGTGCTTGACCTGCTGGCCTTCACTGACGTTTTTTTTTACCAGATCCCCGCGTTTGCTCTTGGCGGAGTCGCGAGGACCTGGCGGATACCCACAACCCTGGCGGGCTGCAGATGCCTCTACTATAGGTTTCCGCACGCCTGCTTACAACTGCCGATGGCGACCGGGTCAACCCGGCCTCACGTTGAGCGGAGACCTGCACGATGGATAGCACCTGCCTCAGGCGTATTGCCTTCAAAGATCCGCAGCAACGACGCCGCTTCAGGAGCCGATGGCTCACACTCGGTACCATCACCGCCTATTCCGCAGTCGCTTTCGCACGATCCGCACAGGATGCAAATGGGACTTCTCCGGGCGGCTCTCCCGCGCAACTACCTGCACAGGTCAATCAGAATCTAACTGTCCGGCGCTTCAATATCGGTCAGGGTCCGCTTGACGTTACCGTCGCCGCGTATCAACGAACAACAGGCCTGGCAGTCACGATCGAAGTCCCTGCCGAGACACTTGCCGGCTTCATCTCACCCGGCGTGTCGGGGATTTATAGCGATAGCCAGGCCTTAACCCAGATGCTCGCAGGCACCGGCCTGTCATTCGCCATTGGCCCGGCTGGTCAGATCACGATCGCCGTTCGCGCGCATGAGTCAGTAACGGTTTCTGCTCAGGACGCGCCCCAGCAGTTATCCCTGGACCGCTATCCGGTTCCGCTGATTGATACGCCACAGTCGATCTCGGTTGTCTCCCGGCAGATCATCCATGAGCAAGGGGCCACAACTCTACGCGACACTCTGCGCAATGCGCCCGGCATCAGCCTGGCCGCCGGGGAGGGCGGTTCGCAGGGAGATAACCTTACCCTTCGCGGCTTCACTGCACGCAACGACATCTTCCTCGATGGCATGCGCGATTTTGGATCTTACTACCGCGATCCATTTAACTACGAAGCAGTGGAGGTACTGGAAGGACCATCAGGCGTGACTTTCGGCCGCGGTTCCACCGGCGGCGTCATCAATCAGGAAAGCAAGTCGCCTGAGCTACACAAATTTGTTGTGCTGGAAGGCGACCTTGGGACTGACCTCACCCGACGCTTCAGCGAGGACATCAATGAACCGCTCACTCACCTGGGCCCGGGCGCTGCATTCCGCCTCAACATCGTTGCGCATGATGCAAATGTCGCCGAGCGCGATGTCACTGTGAATCGCCGGTTCGGTGTCGCGCCGGAGCTTGCCTTTGGCCTTGGCACGCCTAATCGTCTTAAGGCCAGCTACTTCCATTTCAATGAGAATGACATACCTGACTACGGCATTCCCTGGTATTTCAACAAGCCTGCCGATGTAGCCCGGCATAACTACTACGGATTTCAACAAAGCAATTACCTGCGCACCGATGTGGACATGTTCACTCTTAAAGCCGAGCATGACATTGACGGCTGGGCGACCCTCCGTAATCGTATCCGCTACTCCAACAATGAACGCCATGCGCAAGTCACCGAACCCCAGCTGAACAACGCAACGGCAGGCACAATCACGCCCGCAACTCCACTCGACCAGATATCCGTTAACCGCAACCAGATAACTGTCTACAGCAATGAAAGCTTTCTGTGGGATCAGCTTGACGCAACAGTTCGCGCCACAACCTTCGGCATTAAACATGTCGCTGTTATCGGCGCGGAGGGCGGCCGTGAAACGTCCGATCCGAAGCGTCCAACCTTCAATTACACCAGCCTGGCGGAGACGACCATTAACTCGGTACCGACCGCGAACCTCCTTCGTCCAGATGAAGATCAGGCTTTTTCCGGAATTGCCTCACCGTCGAGCGATGTCCATGTGACCTCCACCAGCTACGGCATTTATCTGCTCGACACGATGCAGTTCGGGCGGCACTGGGAGTTTACCGGAGGAGCGCGTTTCGATCGCTTCAACACAGACGAAAAAAGCATTGTCTACGCCACTCCGAAGCAGTCTGCGAGCGGCGTCATTCAACCGGGAGCCGCGACAATTACCTATCCGACACGGCTTGATCGCAAACCCAGTTGGCGGGGCGCACTGGTTTACAAACCCGCGGCGAATGGCAGCCTCTATTTCGATTACGGGACCTCATGGAACCCCTCGGCCGAGACCTTGTCACTCACCGTTGGACCAGCCGGAAGCGGTACCGCAAACCTTGCACCCGAATTCAACCGCTCCTATGAGGCGGGTACGAAATGGGACTTTCATCAATCCCGGTTGTCGGCTCGCGCAGACATCTTCAGGACAACCAAAGACAATGCGCGCGAAGCATCACCTGCCAATTCTCTGGTTTATGTTCTCGCCGGCACACAGCGCGTCGATGGAGCGGAAGTTGCTGTGACCGGCCGCATTTCAAGCCAATGGCAGATACTCTCGAGCTATACCTATATGCACAGCGAGGTCGTTCACTCGCAGTATTACCCGATGTCTATCGGCTACAAACTAGCTAATGTTCCAGATAACCTGTTCAATCTATGGACTACCTATCAGCCCGTCAAACGCTGGATTGTCGGCGCGGGCGGCAATTTCGTCGATAGCCGTACTGCCAGCTCGACTGTCCCTCTCGATCCAACGACCGGTCTCATCAAGCAGGTACCCGGCTACTGGGTAGCTAATGCCATGGGCAGCTACTCCATCGGCGAACATATGTCGCTGCAGGCGAATGTCTTCAATCTCGCCAACCGTAATTACATTGATGAAATTCATCCTGGCCATATAGTTCCGGGTGCGGGTACATCGGGCCTTTTCGGCCTCAATTTCAAATTCTAGAAAGCAATGAATCTTTATGCTCATTACCATTCCTGATGTACTGACTTCTTCACAGGTTACGCAGGCAAGACAATTACTTGCCGCGGCAGAATGGGTGGACGGTCGCGTCACCGCCGGTCACCAGTCGGCCCAGGCCAAGAACAATCTGCAGCTTGCAGAGGGATCACCGCTTGCGCAGCAGCTCGGCGACATGATCCTGCAGGCGCTGGGGCAAAATACGCTGTTTATCTCCGCTGCCTTGCCGATGAAAGTCTTCCCGCCTCTCTTCAACAGCTACGCAGGTGGGCAGAAGTTCGGCACGCATGTCGATAACGCCATCCGCCACGTAAAAGGCAGCTCTCACCGTGTCCGCAGTGACTTATCGGCAACACTTTTTCTTACGCCGCCGGAAGACTATGAAGGTGGTGAGTTGATGATCGAAGACACCTTCGGCACGCACTCAGTCAAGCTTCCTCTGGGCCACATGGTGTTGTATCCTTCGTCGAGCCTTCATCGTGTGGAGCCGATCACGCGCGGACGCCGGATCAGCTCGTTCTTCTGGATCCAGAGCATGATCCGCGGTGATGCGCAGCGCACCCTGCTCTTCGATCTGGACAATGCGACACAACGCGTCAATCGCGACCTGCCGTCAAACCCGGCCGCCGTGCAACTTACTGGCATTTACCACAACCTGCTTCGACAGTGGGCCGAAGTTTAGCAATCCATGATGGTCACTTTTCTACTCATTCCTAAGTCGGACATGCGCTATCTACAACCAAAGTGATCGCGAAAGCTACTTTTGTACTGTCGACTCGCCTTAGCCTTGGACTATCCTTCCAGTATGGCGAACAAGTTAAAGTTGGTTGGGGCCGAAGAAGCAGTGCGCGGACGTCAGAGATTGCGCTTGAGCACACCAGTTTGTGTAGTGGTCACCAAGCCAGACAAGATAATCTTTGTCAATGCGCGTTTCGTTGACCTGAGCGACCATGGCACGGCTGTGTTTGCGGGGGCCGAACTTGCCATCGACAGCGAGATCCAGATCGAGTTCACGCCACCTTTCGGGAACGGCCCGCTGCGCGTCCGCGCCATCGTTCGTAACCGCAGAAAATACGTTTATGGCCTCGAGTTCTACCCGAAAAATGCAGAAGAGGACAAGACTCTGCAACTTCTCAAATCACTCCTTCTACCCATCGGGACCAGCGCACCAGGCACCCCCGACGATCGCAGCTGGATTTAAAACAAGCAACTCTTTAGCCTTTCACTGCACCCCGTGGTTCGATCATTTGTCGGTTGCGCATCGTCGTGGCGAGCCCTTGATGAACCTCGCACCTGTGTTGTGAGTTGGTCCGATAAAGATACACATCCAACGGCTCGCCAAAGGATTTGCGAAATCGATAGACTGTTCGTATAGGAGTCATTTTCATGGCTACGCAAACAGCTCAATCTTCCATCCCCATCTCCGAACTCACGCAGGATGCGCAGTTTTTTGAGTACAGCAAGGCTGCCAATCCGATCGACTCCGGAGCCACTCCAAGCATCCCGATCAAGAAATTCCCTGCGGACCTTTATCAGCAGGGCTTAAGTCGCTTTATCCCACTCGATCTGAGCGACGACCTGCGTACCCCTTACCCTGCAACGAGCCCCAGCCTTCTGGCCAGCTTTGTGCGCATTCGCAAAGGTGAACAGGTCGCAAGTGCGCCGACCGCAAGCAGTGAATTTTTCTATGTCATAACTGGCAGTGGCCACACGGATAACATCTTCGGAAGCATCGACTGGAAGGCCGGCGACATTGTCGCTCTGCCAGGTCTCGAGGTCACCCACTACGCGGAAGCGGACACCGCCTTATATCTCGTAAATGACTCTCCCCTGTTCGCATATCTGGGAGCGAAACAGGCTGCTCCTCGTTTCAAACCCACCGTTTATACGCGTGAGAGGATTCTCGCGGAACTGACCGCCGCGAAGAACGATCCGCTGGCACACACGCGCAGCCGTGTCAGCGTCCTGCTTGCGAATAGAAGCTTCGAACAGACCATGACCATCACCCATACGCTATGGACCATGTTCGGTGTCGTAGCCCCTGGAACCAGGCAACTGCCTCACAGGCATCAATCGGTTGCACTGGATTTTGTTGTTGATGCGCAGCCCGGGGCGTACACCTTGCTGGGTACTCACCTTGAAGCGGATGGCACGATCAAAGACCCTGTTCGCGTCGACTGGATCAAGGGATCAGCGTTCGTCACGCCGCCTGGTTACTGGCATGAGCATGTGAATGCGTCGGAGGCTGATGCCTATGTCATGCCCATCCAGGACGCAGGACTTCATACCTATCTGCGTACGCTCGATATTCAGTTTTTCGAAGAAGACTAGCCTGCAGTATCCGTCGACAGGAACGACCGGTTGTAAACGGAGTCGCTCCTGTCGACAAGAATGATCTGTCAATCAAACTTGCGCAGCCAGATATCGCGCACTGAAATCTTGCACGGTTGGCTCTCGATTTCAAAGCCTATGAGACCTGGCTGATTGTTGACCGAACCCTTATTATCATCCACGAAAATCGCCATCAGCTGATCATTCATGATGTGCATCATCACTCCGCCGCGTGCAATAATTTCGTAGTCATTCCACTCATTCACCTTGACATATCCGCCCAGCGCCTGCTTGTCGCCGATAGTCGCGACCAGGCGATTCGTCTCACCAGGCAGTGCCTGGGTCACCTGCCCGCGATACGCGAGAATACCCTGCATCGTGTTCTCTGAATACCACTGACCCGAGTAAGAAGCTGCACTTGAATTCACCGGAAACCAGAAGTCCGCCTGTGGTCCGGTCATCATGAATTTGAGATCATACGGCGGCTGGCCTGCTGGCTGCGGCCGTGTCCAAGGCGCGCCGGTGACACTACGATATTGAATGCCACCTCCCCCGCCCTTCTCAATCTTCATCTGCAGCTTCAAGTCGAAGTCCCTCGTCTTATCGCCCCGATACACAATGTAATTGTTGCCCTTCGGTTTGCCTTCAAACGTCTCGCCGATCATTACGCCATTCTCTACACGCCAGATACTGGGATCAGCATCCCACCCTGTAAAACTGCTGCCGTCGAAGATCTGCTTGTACCCTGTATGGTCATCAATATCGTAGGGCGCCGGCTCATGAAACTTCGGCATGCCCGGCAGCATCTCTCCGCGTGAACCAGTCTGCGGAGCCTGAGCAGCAGGAGACACAAGCGCAGGCGGCACAACCTGGGCATCAAGCATGAGCGTTGAGCAGCCGATAGCAATGATCACAGCTGATGCAATTCTGATCTGGCGGACGGAGCCCTTACATAAGCGAGACGATACAGACATACTGTTTCAGACCTTCCGATGGAGATGATCAGGAACAAGAGGAGTCTAATGGCACGGAAGTTTTCGCGAAAGCTCAACCATTCGTTGCACTTTCCATTCATCACATCGCGCCAACGATCGAATGGAAAATGCCTGCAGACGAGCAAACAGCATCTACACGAACTTGTGACTATACGGTTCAGCAAGGGGAAGGTTTTCAAGAGTGATCAGGACGCTTGCTATCGATATCGGCGGAACGAACTTCAGTCTTGGCTTGTTTGCGGACGCGCAGATTACCCACTCGGAAACGCGTCCTACTGCACGCGACGGCGGTCCGCTGCAGATGCTCTCAGACATGGCTTCGATCGTTCAATCATGGCAGGTCATTGGCGCTATCGACCGGATTGGCATTGGCTTTGGTGGCCCTGTCCATTTTCCGTCGCAGCGCGTAATCTACTCCACACACGTCGAGGGATGGGACGGGTTTGACCTCATTGGTGAAGTATCTCGACGCTTCGACGCACCCGCAATCGTTGATCGCGACACGATGGTCGGTGCCCTCGGTGAAGGCTTCTACGGCGCAGGCCGCGACTATCGTCCGCTGTTCTATGTCACCATCTCCACCGGCATCGGTGGAGGCCTGTTGCTACAGGAAGGTTTATACCGTGGCGCTGATTCGTTTGCGTGCGAACTCGGCCACCACTGTGTTCTGCCCAACGGCCCTGTCTGCCTCTGCGGTTCCAATGGCTGCCTGGAACGCATGTGTTCAGGCTTGTGGCTGGAGCGCGATCATGGCATCGATGCCAAAACTCTTCTGCAGGATGAACATTTCGTTGAAAGTTACGTCGTCAATCTTGCCCGTGGTCTGAAGAACACCATCATGTTCATCAACCCCGCACGCATCGTCATCGGTGGCGGCATCTCCCGTGCGGGCGACCGTTTATTTCTACCGCTGCGCGAAGAACTGCGGCGGCAGATGCCGGGCTGGTCAAAGGCACGCATCGATGTAGTGCCAGCTGCTCTTGAAGGAAAGAGCGTGCTCTGGGGTGCGCTCAAGCTCGCCGAAATGGAACTCTCCTGACACAACCCGACCGCGCGAGGATCACGTGGATCTCTACCTGACGGGCTCGTAGTTCAGATTCTGTCCGAGCCAGCGTTCGACCTCTTCCACGCTCATTCCTTTGCGCTCGTGGTAGTCGACCACCTGGTCATGGCCGATTTTGCCAATGCTGAAATAGCGGGCCTTGGGGTGTGCGAAATAGATACCGCTGACGCTGGAGCCAGGCCACATCGCGAACGATTCCGTGATCAGCATTCCGGTGTTCGCCTGCACATCCAACAATCGCCAGAGTGCTGCTTTCTCCGTGTGATCGGGGCACGCCGGATAGCCAGGCGCGGGCCGGATACCGCGATATTTTTCCTGGATCATCTCGGCATTGCTCAACTGCTCTTCGCGCCCATAACCCCATTCATCGCGCACCCGCTTATGCAGACACTCCGCAAATGCTTCCGCCAGGCGATCCGCAATCGCCTCAGTCATGATCGCGTTGTAGTCGTCGTTGTCTGCGCGGAAGCGATCGCAGACTTCTTTGAGGCCGATGCCAGTGGTGACGGCGAATGCACCGATGTAGTCGGCTAACTCATTCTCCTTCGGAGCAACGAAATCTGCGAGCGATCGGCACGGTTCGCTGCCCTCCCTGTTCGCCTGCTGGCGCAGGAAATGAAAGCGTTCGAGGACATTGCTGCGTGCTTCATCGGTGTAAAGTTCAACATCATCACCGACTGCATTCGCGGGAAAAAATCCGTAAACGCCGCGTGCCGTCAGGAGTTTCTTGTCGATGATTGTCTGCAGCAGAGCTTTGGCATCGGTGAAGATCTGCCGCGCCTGCTCTCCGTGGTCGGGATGCTCAAGGATACGCGGATAGATCCCCTTCAAGCCCCACGTATGAAAGAACGGCGACCAGTCGATGAAGTCGCACAATGTCGCGAGAGGAAAACTATCGAGCACTCGAACGCCGGTAAATGCCGGCGCAGGAATGTCTTCAGCACGCCACTCGATTGGTGTCCGGCGCGCCCGTGCTGTCTCGATCGGAACAACGCTTTGTCGGGGAGCGGCATGTGCTCTGCGGAGCGACTCGTATTCGGCTCGATGCTGTGCGACAAATTCCTCCCGGCCATCCTCACTCAGCAGACTTGTCGTGACAGGTACAGCGCGGCTCGCATCCAGAATGTGAACTACCGGCTCACTGTAGTGCGGCGCGATCTTGATAGCAGTATGAGCCCGACTGGTTGTCGCTCCGCCAATCAGCAGCGGCTGCTTGAATCCCTGGCGCTCCATCTCTTTGGCAACGTGAACCATCTCGTCGAGGGAGGGCGTGATCAAGCCGCTGAGGCCAATCAGGTCCGCTTTTTCTTCCTTCGCGCGCGCGAGAATTTTCTCCGCCGGCACCATGACGCCCATATCGATGACTTCATAGTTATTACAGGCGAGCACCACGCCGACGATGTTCTTGCCGATGTCATGTACGTCGCCTTTGACCGTCGCGAGCACGATCTTCCCCTGCGCCTTTACCTCCTGTCCCGACGCAAGCATCGCCGCCTTTTCGGCTTCCATGAAAGGCGTCAGGTGTGCGACTGCTTTCTTCATCACGCGAGCCGACTTCACGACCTGCGGCAGGAACATCTTGCCTGCACCGAACAGATCGCCGACCACACTCATGCCTGCCATCAGCGGACCTTCAATCACCAACAGCGGACGACCCAGCTTGACGCGGGCTTCCTCTGCGTCAAGCTCGATGTAGGCGTCGATCCCCTTGACCAGAGCATGCGACAGGCGCTCTTCAACCGTGCCGTTGCGCCACTCTTCCGCCTTTTTCTCATTCGCAACCGACGTGGTGCCTTTTAGCGACTCGCCGTGATCGACGAGGCGTTCGGTCGCGTCTGGACGCCGGTTGAGCAGGACGTCTTCGACCAGTACCCTAAGCACCGGATTGATTTCTTCATACACCTCAAGCATGCCGGCGTTAACAATTCCCATGTCCATGCCCGCGGCTATCGCATGGTACAGAAACGCCGCATGCATGGCCTCGCGCACCTTGTTGTTGCCGCGAAAGCTGAAAGAAATGTTGGAGACGCCGCCACTCACCTTCGCATGCGGCAGGTTTTCCTTGATCCAGCGGGTGGCGTTGATGAAGTCGACGGCATAATTGTTGTGCTCCTCCATGCCGGTCGCGACCGTGAGGATGTTCGGATCGAAGATGATGTCCTGCGGCGGGAATCCAACCTCGTTAACAAGTATCCGGTAGGCACGTTCGCAGATGCGGATCTTTTCATCGTAGGTCGCAGCCTGGCCCTGCTCATCGAAGGCCATGACGACTACTGCTGCGCCGTACTTCAGAACAGTCGAGGCGTTCTGCCGGAATTTATCCTCGCCCTCTTTGAGCGAGATTGAATTCACGATTCCCTTACCCTGCAGGCATTTCAGGCCTGCTTCGATCACCTCCCATTTCGAGGAGTCGACCATGAAGGGGACCTTAGCTACTTCCGGCTCGCTTGCCAGCAATTGCAGGTAGCGCGTCATGGCGACAACGCCATCGATCATGCCCTCATCCATGCAGATGTCGATGACGTTGGCGCCATTCTCCACCTGCTGCCGGGCAATGCTCACCGCCTCTTCGTATTTGCCATCTTTGATCAGCCTGGCGAACTTTGGCGAACCAGCCACATTGGTCCGCTCGCCGATCATGATGTACACGCCAAGCTGCTGGGTAAAAGGCTGCGATCCGGAAAGACGGAGCGGCTTCGGCTCCGCGGCAATGCTCACGCGCTTACCTCGGCGTGGCTGTTGTGGACGCTCCCGGCAAGCGCTCCCCACTGCCGCGGGGGCTTGCCCTCAAGTGCTTTGGCAATAGCGGCGATGTGCTCAGGCGTGTTGCCACAGCAGCCGCCTGCTATGTTGATCAAGCCACTTTGCGCAAACTCACCGAGATAGCGGGCCATGTCTTTGGGTCCGAGATCAAAGCCGGTCTCAGACAAAGGATTCGGGAGGCCTGCATTTGGATAACAGGAGATCGCGACATCCGCCTTCTCCGACAGATCGCTCAGGAATGGGTACATCAGATCGGGACCGAGCGAACAATTCAATCCCACGGACAAAGGCTTAACGTGTGAAACCGCATTCCAAAAGGCTTCCGTGGTCTGAGCAGAGATAAGTGTCTCGCCACCACGTCCGACCGCGGCAGAGATCATGACCGGCAGCTCTTTTCCATCTTCATCAAAGACTTCGCGAATGGCGACCAGCGCAGCCTTCGCATTGAGTGAGTCAAAGATAGTCTCGACCAGCAGCAAGTCAGATCCACCTGCAATGAGCGCACGCACCTGCTGCTTGTAGGCGGTCTTGACCTGGTCGAAGGTGACGACGCGAAAACCGGAGTCATCGGCATCGGGCGAGTTGGAAAGCGAAACTGTCAAAGGTCCGATAGCGCCGGCGACAAAACGCTGGCGAGATGTCTCGGTGCCGACACGGTCAGCCCATTCGCGGCACTGCCGTGCGGATTGCTCGTTGATCTCCCATGCCAGGTCGCCGAGAAACTTATCTTCGATGATCTTCTGATAAAAAGCCGGGTCTTTACGACCGCCATGCTCACGCGGATCCTCTACAAAAAACTCGCTCTGGGTGATGCTGGTTGCGCCGAACGTGTTGGTCTCGATGATGTCGGCACCGGCTTCAAGAAAGCGCCGATGAATATCACCGATCATCTTCGGCTGCGTCAGCGAAAAGAGGTCGCCATTATTCAGCAGGTCTTTAGTCGAGTTCTTGAAGCGTTCCCCGCGGATGTCCGCTTCCGCCATGCCGTAGGTGCGGATGGTTGTGCCCATCGCTCCGTCAATGATGGCAATGCGACTTTCAAGGATCTTTTCGAGTGGATGCTGACGGGGCATTGTCATGTTTTTCTGATGGTCTGCCTGTAGCTAAGTCGCAATATTCGTAACGGGAAGTGGGAAATCAGCCGGAATGCACCAGCCAGGCCCTGCCATGGCGTATGCCATCCAGGAACGGGCTTCCTCTCTTTATTATAGCTTTACAGAGATGGTATTGTTCACGGGCGTGATTGCGTCGCTGAAGGAAGCATTGCGTGTCAACCTGCCTAACGTGAGGGCGCTCTCGGCACTGATCGAGTAGCGCCCTGGAAGGGTCCTTCCGGCCAGCCGATTGATTCTCAAGCCAAACATGGCGGGACCTTTCAGGAAGATGCTCAGGCGGCGCTGGCTCTACCTTCTGCCCGTCGTATTCATTACGTACAGCCTTGCGTACCTCGATCGGGCGAACTACGGATTTGGGGCGGCGGCCGGTCTTGCGCAAACCCTCAACATAAGTAGTTCCCAATCAGCATTACTGGGTTCATTGTTCTTCCTCGGCTACTTTTTCTTCCAGGTACCGGGCGCGGCCTACGCGCAACGGAAGAGCGTGAGCCGCCTGGTTTTTTACTCGCTGATCTGCTGGGGGATCCTGGCTGCATTGACGGGAGTGGTCCGCGTGTTCTGGTTGCTGGCACTGGACCGGCTTCTGCTGGGCGTAGCCGAGAGCCTCATCTTCCCGGGCATGCTGATCCTTCTTACCCGCTGGTTTACGCGCGCTGAGCGCTCACGCGCCAACGCAATTCTCATCCTGGGCAATCCGGTGACAATGTTGTGGATGTCGGCCGTCACTGGTTACCTGATCAAGGCTGTGGGCTGGCAGGCAGCATTCATCCTCGAAGGTCTGCCATCAGTCGCCTGGGCAGTCGTGTGGCTGCTCGTGGCGCGAGATCGACCTGGCCAGGCTGGATGGCTCAGTCCTGAAGCCTGCGCGCACCTGGAGCAGGAACTCGCGCTTGAGCAATCAATACTTCCACGGACGGCTCATATCTCAAGAGCATTACGACAGCCACACGTCCTGCTGCTGTGCCTGCAGTTCTTCTGCTGGAGTGTGGGGCTTTACGGCTTTGTACTCTGGCTGCCGACGATCATCCATGCGGGTTCGGCGCAGGGGATTGAAATCGTCGGACTGTTGAGCGCTCTGCCTTACGTACTCGCGACCATCCTGATGATGCTGGTCGCTTATGCGTCTGACCGCACGCTGAGCCGCAAGCGGTTTGTGTGGCCATTCCTGATCCTGTCAGGTGTTGCGCTATTCGGCTCTTACCTGACGGAGGCGCACAGCTTCTGGTGGTCCTACGGCTGCCTCATTCTTGCCGGCGGCTGCATGTACGCGCCCTATGGCCCCTTCTGGGCCATTATCCCGGAGATGCTGCCGAGCAATGTCGCCGGTGAGGTGCTCGCCCTGGTCAACTGCTGCGGAGCACTCGGAGCCTTTGCTGGTTCGTGGATCGTCGGAGTTCTGCAGGCACTCACCCACAATGCACGCGCAGGTTTCCTGCTCATGTCCGCAGCGCTCATCCTTTCCGGCGCAATCATTTTCTTGATGCGCCCGGTAAACCAGAAGATGCGCAGCGTGGCAGGCTGAACGGTCCTTGTTCATCTGACTCATACTTCGAAAAATCGGCTTCCTTCTGGTTGCCTCCAGAAGCATCCAAAAAACAATTCGGGATGCATGAGTGAAGATCAAAAATAATAAGTCGAAACAGGCACAGGCACCGGAGTTGTCGACGGAATCAGTCGAAGCTGCGAGGATGGCAGGGCTCAGATACGCGTCGGACAGCAAGCCCGGAATCGGGCGCAGACGCTCAGGCAAGGGCTTCAGTTACATAGGCGTGGATGGCACGACTATTCGCGACAAGAGCGTTGTGACGCGTATTCGCTCACTCGTCATTCCACCCGCATGGAAGAATGTATGGATCTGCCCTTACGCGAACGGACACCTGCAGGCCACTGGCCGTGATGCGAGAGGTAGAAAGCAAAGCCGGTACCATCCTCGATGGCGAGAAGTGCGCGACGAGAACAAGTACGAACGGATGATGCTTTTTGCAAAGGCTCTCCCGATCATCCGGGACCGCGTGGAGGAAGACCTGTCATTGCCGGGTCTGTCCCGGCGCAAGGTTCTCGCCACGATTGTCCGCCTGCTCGAGGTGACCTTCATCCGGGTCGGCAACGAGGAATATGCAAAGGAAAACAAATCCTACGGGTTGACCACAATGCGGGGCCGGCATGTGCGCGTCAAAGGTTCAACAGTGACCTTCGACTTCAAAGGAAAAAGCGGGGTCCACCATACCATTGATCTGAATGATCGGCGGCTGGCGACGATCGTGAAGCGTTGCCAGGACCTGCCAGGCTACGAATTGTTCCAGTATCTTGACAGCGAAGGTAATACGCATTCTGTCGATTCATCCGATGTGAATGGATATCTGCAGGAAATAAGCAACCAGCCTTTTACTGCAAAGGACTTTCGGACCTGGGCTGGAACCGTGCTGGCCTGCATGATGCTCCGGGAGTTTGAGCATTTTGAGAATGACAGGCAGGCGAAGAAAAACGTGACGCACGCCATCGAAAAGGTGGCTTCGCGGCTCGGCAATACGCCCTCGGTCTGTCGTAAATGCTACGTGCATCCTGCGATTCTGGACTGTTACCTGAGCGGTTCCATGCTGGAGACAGTAAAGCAGCGGGTGAGGGATGAGGAGAACGAGCACGCCGCAATCCTGCGCAAGGAAGAACTTGCGGTCATGCGGCTTTTGGAGAGGCGTCTGGCGCAGAGCGCAGCATAGCAACCTTATTTGGGAAACCAGAGCCCCCGCTTAGACCGTGCCGTACTATGCTAAAACGTGCCGCAACAGCGGCTTGTCAGCGGCAATGACGGTAATGCCTGAACCTTGCGACTGACTTGTCTTCCAGACTCAACCGGGTAGTGCCGAATACTCTTGACTTGAACTTGGGAGACGGTCTCAGGCGAGCCATGCCATTTCCGCTTATGAGCGGCGATTCTCATAAAGCGGGTCATCTTCTTCAGCATCCGCAGCAAAAAGCGGTACCATGATAGCGCTACCAAGACGTCCGGACTGGTCCACGGTCGCGGTGTGCGCCCTGTGCTGACGAAGACGTTCAGAAGGTAAATGGAGAAACATCCCGAATGGCACCAGTATCTGCTGCACCAGGAACAAAACGTAAAGTGGCCTGCTTGTCGACCCTCGCCGCCTGCTGTTTTCTCGCGGTTCCAACGTTTGCTCAATTTAGCCAGGACATCCCGCCTGACCTGAAGAAAAGCCTGAGCCCTGCAGCGCAAACGACGATCGAGCGACTCGGCGAGTTGAATACTCTTCCAGGCGGTGAATGGCGCATGCATGCTGGCGACGTCGCGCATGGAGAGACAACCGGATTGGATGACAGTAGTTGGCAAACGGTGCAGGCGGATACTGAGTCGCCCGCTGAAGCTGTCTGGTACCGGCGCGAAATCGAGGTTCCAAAAACCCTGCACGGCTATGACCTTACCGGGACGCGCATCTGGTTCAGATTTCGCGCCTGGGCCAATGGACCGATGCCACAGATCATCTATTTCAATGGCCGTCGGGTGGCGTTGGGCGACGACCTTGAGCCTATTGTTCTATTCGATAATGCAAAACCGGGCGACAAGGTTCTAGTTGCTGTAAAGCTGCTGCACACGGCTGAGAACAAGCATTTTGCCGGTGCGGACATGCGGATCGATTTCGCTGACAATCGCCCAAGCCCAGATGACTTGCGTCAGGAATTTCTGTCATCAGCCGCCCTGATTCCATCACTGTCGAAAGATCCAACGGCTGATACCGCGACGTTGGAGAAGGCAGTCAGCGAGGTCGACATCAAGTCACTCGACGTGAAGAGCGATAAGAAGGATCAGGAGAAGTTCGATACTTCCCTGAAGCAATCGACCGAGACGCTGTCTGCTCTCAAACCGATGCTCCAGACGGGCAATTTTCACCTGAGCGGCAATTCTCACATCGACGCCGCCTGGCTATGGCCCTGGACAGAAACTGTCGATGCAGTACGCAGAACATTCGGCACTGCCGTGCAGTTGATGAATGAATATCCGACTTACACATACACACAATCTGCCGCGCAATACAACGAGTGGATAGCTGACAAATACCCCGACATCAACAACCAGATCAAGAAAAGAATTAAAGAAGGTCGCTGGGAGATTGTGGGCGGCATGTGGGTGGAACCAGATCTGAACATGCCGGACGGTGAGTCGCTAGTCCGACAGCTTTTGATCGGCAAACGGACCTATAAACAGTTATATGGCGTTGATGCGAAAATAGGCTGGAATCCCGATTCGTTTGGCTATACCTGGCAACTGCCCCAGATCTACAAGAAGTCCGGAGTGGACTATTTCGTAACTCAGAAAATGCAGTGGAATGATACGAACCAGCTACCCCTGAAGCTCTTCTGGTGGGAATCTCCAGACGGCAGCAAGGTGCTTTCCTATTTTCCGCACGACTATGCCAACACGTCTTTAAATCCGGTCCGTCTCTCCGCAGATCTGGCGACAGCGCGGAAATACTCTCCCGGCATGACGTCTATCATGGACCTCTACGGTGTCGGTGACCACGGTGGTGGTCCGACGCGTTCAATGCTTGATGAAGGTCTCCACTGGATGCAGCCGGACAAAGTTGTTCCAAAGTCAGAGTTCGGCGTGACTATGCCCTACTTCGAGAAAGTAAGATCCGAAGTAAGCAGTGACTCGCCTACCTGGAATTACCAGACACTCGCCGCGAATGGTCCAAAGCTGGATCAGCCTCCTGCAGGACAGATCACCATTCCAACATGGAAGGACGAGCTGTATCTTGAGTATCACCGCGGCGTTTTCACCACGCAGGCCTTGCATAAACAAAGCATGCGAGATAGTGAGGAGTGGGTACTCGACGCAGAAAAATACTCTTCGCTCGCATGGCTTGATGGTGACAAGTATCCGCAGACTGAGCTGAACGATGCGTGGAAAAAGGTGCTGTTTAACCAGTTCCACGACCTGGGTGCCGGGTCGGGCATCGGCATTATCTACAAGGACGCGCAGAAGGATTATCAGGACGTTCGCTGGGCAACAAGCGAAGCATCGTCCAAGGCTCTAAACACGCTGCAGGGACAGATCGACACTAAGTCGGCAGGTGAAAACCCGGTACTCATCTTTAACCCGCTTGCGTGGGAGCGTTCCGGAGTAGTACCTGTAGATGTCGAGCTTTCTTCGAAGGCAACAAACGACGTCAGTGTTGTCGATGCTCATAATCATGTCCTGCCTTCGCAAGTGATCTCTGTCGATAAGAGCACTAACACTTACCATTTAATGGTTGATGCGAAGAATATTCCTTCGCTTGGCTATGAAGTGGTGCACATCGTTCCGGGAAATCGTCCCTTTACAAGCGATCTGAAAGTCGAAGGAACAACGATCGAAAATGCATTCCTGCGCGTGAAAGTCGACCCAACGACCGGTTGCATCACCAGCCTCTACGACAAGAAGGCGAGCTTTGAAACGCTGGCTTCCGGGGCTTGTGGCAACGAACTGCAGGCGTTCAAAGACCTCCCTAAAGACTATGACGCATGGAATATTGATCCCGGGACATATGATGTTGCCCCGACTTTGCTGAATAAGGCAGATTCCGTACGGCTGCTCGATAAAACCTCAACCAACGGCGAGATGAAAGCTACGATTCGAGTCACGCGCACGTGGCAGAGCTCAAAATTCGTGCAGGATGTAACTCTCTATGCAGGCTCGGACCAGGTCGAAGTCAGCAACGACATCGAATGGCATGAAAATCACATACTGCTGAAGGCGGCGTTCCCGCTTGCGGCGTCAAGCAAAATGGCTACCTACGAAATTCCATACGGTACGATTGAGCGGGCCACGACACGCGACAACAGTTTCGAAAAGGCAATGTTTGAGGTTCCGGCAATGCGCTGGGCTGACCTCGGCGATGGTAAACACGGGTTCTCGCTGATTAATAACTCAAAGTACGGCTACGACGCGAAAGATAACGTCTTACGCCTTACATTGCTGCGTTCACCTACCTGGCCCGATCCAGTCGCAGACCGTGGCCATCAACACTTTACATACGCTCTCTACCCGCATGCCGGCGATTGGAAGCAGGCAATGAGTGTTCGTCATGGTTACGAATACAACTATCCCTTGAAAGCTGTCCAAGTGTTAGCGCATCCTGGAGTTGCTCCACTCGAACATTCGTTTGCCAGCATAAAGGGAGATAACGTCGTTCTAACTGCGGTCAAGAAAGCTGAAGACGGTAACAGCCTGATTGTTCGCTTTTATGAGTGGGCAGGTAAGACCAATGACGTGATGCTGACTGTGCCCAAGGGCGCGACTGGCGCAACGATCGCAGACATGCAGGAAAACGCTCAAGGCTCTGCGCTTCCAACTGCACACGGCGCGTCAGGTGATGTTATTACCGTTCCCGTCACCCCCTATGAGATCCAAACAGTGAGAATCGATTACTCACCGGGGCCTCATGCGCAGGAGGCGATGAACCGATAAGTCGTTACTTCTCCAGAAGCGGCAGCCACATGGTCTGCGGCTTCTGGAGTTATCGAGCCCTTTGCTGCGCGGTTAGCGAAGCGTCTGTGCAGCCGCAGGATTCCCGGACCATAAGTCTGGTTGGAAGAACAATCTTCGCAAAGCCTCCAGCCATTCTCGGGTTACGAATTCGTTCGAAGAGCAGCGTAGCTCCCCTGTAGCCCAGATCGAGCGGAGACTGCGAGACAGTTGTAAGTGTCGGGGTCAGTACATTTCCCAGGTCGACGTCGTCGAAACCTATAAGCGCAATATCTTCAGGTATACGAATGCGAAGTATCTTCATCACCTGCAGAGCTTGAACCGTCGTTCGATGGTTCAGGCAAAACAGCGCAGTCGGGGCCCGTTTGCTCTTGAGCAGCTTTTGCATCAATGCTTCGAAATCTTCTATTGTCCTGATATTTCCAAAGTATCTTGGCTTCAGGTTTGAAGCATGCATCGTGCTTAAGTAAGCTTCGACTCGTTCATGAATACTGAAGACAGATTCGTCATAGCCCACGCATATTATGTTTTGATGACCATGTTCTATCAGGTGCTTTACTGCTTGTTCGGTACCGCCTCTATTCTCTGCCAACACGGCGTCGCCCTCTACCCGTGCCAAGGGGCGATCAAGAGCAACGATCGGTGTTTCCGGGGGATAGAGACTGCGCAATTTTCGATCATCCTCGCCAGAAGGCGCAATCAGCAATCCGGCAACCTTTCGACTCGCCATGTGATCGGCTTCCTGAAGTTCCAGCACCTGACTCCTTTCTGAAGCCACGATCAACGTGAGATAGCCGTGAGAGCGAGCGACCTCCTGTACCTTGTGACAGCAACTCGCAAAAAAGCTATCTGAGATATCAGGAACAATCAATCCAATTGTCTTTGCTTTTTGTCCGGCAAGAAGCCGGGCGGCCTCATTCGGACGGTAGTCCAGGCGTGCAATGGCGGCAAGTACACTCTTGCGTGTAGCGTCACTTACGGACTGATGACCATTCAAGACACGGGAGACGGTCATAATGCCCATCCCCGCTTCGTGTGCGACGTCGGCGATGGTCGGCTGCTTCTTACGGTTAGGCAAGATGAGTCCTCGCAGACATCTTAACGGATTGCCCAGTCACGTGCCGTTATTGACTCTTACTTCAAAGGACGAAAGGCTCAGCGGCCGACCTATGAATAAGGATTTTGCTTCTGCAGTGAAAAGCCGGCGAGGACTTCATATGTCCAATCATTCAACTGCTGATAAGTGCCGGTCGCTGGGTCGCAATTTTTGCAACAAGCTCCCCGAAGAGCGTATTTGCCCAGGCAAACCAGGATCGAGTAAACCTGGAAACATCATTCTTGAAGTAGCTTTCGTGCATAAAGCCAGTGCCAGCGGAAGAGGCCTTCAACATGGTAAGAGCACGGCGGATTTCGGCGTCAGAATCGCTGGTCAAAGCATAGACCATCTGGGACATTGGCCAGATCATACCCATTCCTTCATGTGGCCCGCCAATACCTTCGCCAGCGGTGCCGCGGAAGAACCATGGATTCTGCTCACTCCAGACGAAACTGCGCGTACGCGCATAGAGCCCCGCGTCTGGAGAACTTTCGATATAAGGCAGTCCCAGCAAACTCGGTACATTTGCATCATCCATCAGTAAACTGCTGCCAAATCCATCAACCTCATAAGCCCAGATAGTTCCCTTCGGCGTACTGACCACGCCATATTGCCGCAAGGCTGCTTCCACTTTGGCCGCGAGAGTTGTAGCGTCATTCGCCAGGGCATCGTCGGCAAGTATCGCGTGAGACATCTTTGCAATTTGGTGGAGAGAGGTCACAGCAAATAAGTTTGATGGCACAAGGAAAGGGAAAATGCAGGCATCATCAGAAGGGCGAAAACCTGAAGCGATAAGACCTACTGGTTTTACCGGATTGCCGAACCCGTTATTAGGAAGAGTTTCAGTCGAAATCTTGGAAGCTCTCTGGAAATGGTATGGTCCATCCCCATGCTTTCGCTGTTGTTGCCGCATCGTTGCGATGACAAGTTTCATAGCCTGCTTCCAATTTGCGTCAAAAGGCGAAGTATCGCCGGTAAATGTCCAGTAACCATGCGCGAGACGGATTGGATAACACAGGGAGTCCAGCTCATATTTGCGTTCGCCAACACCCTGCTTCATCTCTGTATCATCCGCGCGGCTGCCTTCAAGCGGCGCGGCGTTCAGATTCGCCATGAACGCATTCGCGTAAGGATCAATGAGGATGCACCGCGCCTGGCGACGGATCAGTCCCTCAAGGAGCCGGCGTAAGGCCGCGTCTTCCTTGGCGAGTGGCAGGTACGGCCACACCTGCGCAGAAGAATCACGAAGCCACATCGCCGCGATATCACCAGTTATTACAGCAGTGTCCGGTTTACCTTCGAATGTTCCAGGCTCAACCGTGGTGTCAAGCGTGTTCGGAAAGCAGTTCGTAAACAGGTTTGCCAGCTCAACGTCACCGATCTTCTTAACGACGTCGGCGATATACGCTTCAACGATCGGACTGCTGAAGTGGCGATCGGATACGGCAGGCCGCCTGGATGCTCCATCAGCTACACGATCCGACGAATGAGCAAGACCAGGCAGGACAGCTTGAGCAACAGCGCCAACAATGATGCTGCCGGAACCCTGAAGGATCGACCGGCGACTCCAAGTATTAGACATATTCATCCTTTATTCTGAACAATAAGTCACCCAAGTCTGCAATGGATCGTCCTGAGCAACGAAGAAAGAACTCAATCCAAATAGAAGCATCCCCGGTTCAACCGATTTCATTGGCATCTTCAGGTGCTTTCATTGCCGGTCACGCTTCATGGATAGCTAGACGCTTCCTTAAGAGAAAGAAAATAGGAATCCCGCTCATTATGATGAATATCCCGGGGATTGTCGTCGATGCCCGATAGCAAAGAAGGACGACCAGAATGGTAAGTGCGCCGGCGATGTAGAGCATCGGGATAAGTGGATACCCGAAAGCTTTGTACGGCCGGTCGGCATCAGGTCGAGTCTTCCTCAAACGAAAAATTCCGGCAATGGTCAAAATGTAAAAAATAAGGACCGCAGACACTACGTAGTCCAGCAGATTGCTGTAAAGGTTGCCATACTTGCCAGCAGCGCTGTCGTAGGTGCGCGGCACTACAAGAATCGCCGCCCATACGCCCTGGACTAACAGGGCTGCTTCGGGCACTCCAGCACGGTTCAATCTGCCCGTGGCTTTAAAGAACAACCCATCTTCCGCCATCGCGAAGTATGCCCGCGATCCGGATAAAACCATGCCGTTGATGCACCCGAAGGTCGAAATCATAATGGCGACCGCCATCACACCAGCTCCGACTCCTGGCAGGGCTGCTTCAAGAGCGGCAGTCGCCACCCTGTCGGAAGCTGCGTGCTGAATTGCTTCTAAAGGCAATGTGAACAGGTACGCCATGTTCACCAGAAGATACAGAGAAATTACTCCGATTGCTCCCAGGGCCAGAGACAAAGGAATATTCCGTTTCGGGTTCTGGACCTCGCCGGCAGTGAAAGTGATATTGTTCCAGGCGTCTGCAGCAAATAGTGATCCTACTTGAGATACGCAGATAGCTATAAACAAGCCATAGCCGGTGGCCGCGCTAATTCCGGGCAATATTGGCGTGTAGTTATGAGGAGTCCACGGCGTTGCAAAGTTCCCATGTATGACTCCAGCCTTACTACCAATGAATAGACCAATGATAATGATTGCGGCAAGTGAGGCTATTTTGGTAACGGTAAAAACATTCTGGACAATCTTGCCATAGTTCACACCGCGGGAGTTTGTCCACGTAAGCAGGATGATAACGAGGATTGCTACCAGTTGGGCTGTTGATAGCGAAACCCAATAGCGTCCAACTAAATGCAGCGGTCGCACGAGATAGCTACTCTCTGAAATACGAGGGGCAAGAACACCCAGGAATCTTGCGAAGGCGACTGCAACCGCCGCAATTGTTCCTGTCTGAATGATCAGGAATAGGGTCCAACCATAAAGGAATCCGAACATAGGCGAAAATGCTTCGCGCAGGTAAACGTACTGGCCACCGGCACTGGGCATCATCGATGCAAGCTCACCATAGGATAGGGCTCCCATGATCGTCAGTAATCCAGCGATCACCCAGGACAGCAGCAGCCAACCAGAACTCCCCAGCTGTCTTGACATATCGGATGACACGATGAAGATCGCAGAACCGATCATGCTGCCAGCTACCACCATCGTCGAATCATACAGATTCAAGTTTCGGTGAAACTTGCTCTCTTCACTCTTTGGCGACCGGCCGTTCACAATCGACTCATCCAGGTTCATTCGGTCTCCCTATCTTGACTGACGATGTAATAAGGAAAAATGACTTACCACAGAAGAACATCATCGCTTTCACTAAGCATGTCGAAGGTGTCATCCCCGCATGATGATGATTGAGCTTTCGGAATACGGTGCTTCAGCCGCTTAATAATCGATTTGGTGTTCTGATTGCAGCCAAGCTCCGAAACTATCCCAAGCTTCGGCAGCCATCAACTGTTGAGTTGGAATTGAACGTTC
The DNA here is from genome assembly GCA_963692885.1 of Acidobacteriaceae bacterium. Classification (GTDB taxonomy): domain Bacteria; phylum Acidobacteriota; class Terriglobia; order Terriglobales; family Acidobacteriaceae. The sequence continues at coordinate 658,032 of OY843586.1, read as the reverse complement.
TGCACGGTCCAGCTTGAATTGCTGATAAAGAAAAGAATCCGAAAATCCAGCGCGCTCGGCGCTTAAACAATCATTCCCGTAAAAGATTGCATCTATGCGCGCCCAATAGATCGCCCCCAGGCACATCGGACATGGTTCGCAGCTGGTGTAAATCTCGCAGCCTTCCAGAAGGAAAGTGCCGAGCGCACCACAAGCCTTGCGAATAGCGTTGACTTCGCCATGAGCGGTTGGATCATTTGTATTGGTTACAGAATTCGCGGCCTCAGCTATCACCACCCCAGCCCTCACTATCAGTGCCGCGAACGGGCCACCTTTGCCCGACAGAACGTTTTCTGTAGCAAGAGCAATCGCACGCCGCATGAAGGCGGGCTCTGGAGCGAGCTTCGTTTTAAACGATCTCTCTTTCAATGGGACGAGCCACCACGGCTTATCAGACTTCGATAGTATGGCACAGGCGCAGACTATCCTGGACCTGGCCCCGCGGTCATGACAATTTGCATGCGTAATGTGTAGCCGACTCTAACGCCAGCGATTTGGCCTTGAGCGTTCTCGCAAAATCGATGCGGTTCAGGCCGACTCCCTGCCGCACACGGTAAAAGCTATCCGCGGCAACGTGGTCAAACTTATCAACGGTACCATCTGGCCACAGGAATTCAACCTTGTCGACCTGGGCTGCTTCGGCCAGACCGAAATGCAAGCGGAGATCACTCTGAGACAGGTGGCTGCCGCCACTCCTTAGTTCTCCCAGTTGCACCCGAGATCCCGTTGTTAACCGCACCCGGGTGTTGAGGGCGAGAGGGTTCGACGCTTTGCCCTCCAGCGTGAAGCTTACCCAGTGGTTCGCAGGAGCAGGATGGGCTGCCAGAATCATCGGCTCGCCAAGCAGATTTTCAATCACAACATTACCCGCGCCAGTGTTAAACAGATCGCCCACAGCCAGGCCACGACTCAAAAGCGCCAGGCCCTTCTCCAGGAACTCTTCGGAACCACAGGTGCGTCAATCGGCGTGAGCTACCTACGTTTGACCATAGGTGCATCAGACATGAACGATCATGTTTTCACCTATGACGACCTTCCAGCAGGACAGACTGATTTAAAGCTCAAGCAGTTCACCCTGGGCCCAGACCTGAACGATGTCATCCCGGTGATGCAGCAGATCCTCAAGATCAATCCCCATCTCAAGATCATGGCGACGCCGTGGTCTGCACCATCGTGGATGAAAACGAATCAAGATCCGAAGGGTGGAAGCCTCAAGCCCGAGTTCTATCAGGTGTATGCGACTTATCTCGCTCGCTACATCAGAGAGATGCAGAGACATGGGATTCGCATCGATGCGATCACACCACAGAACGAACCTCTCAATCCCAAGAACACACCCAGCATGGTAGTGACGGCTGAGAAAGAAGATGCATTCATCAAACAGGCGCTGGGTCCTGTATTTCGCAGGAAGCACGTACTGACAAAGATAATCATCTACGATCACAACTGTGATCGACCGGATTATCCAATGACCATTCTGGCCGACAAGGATGCCGCTAAATAGCTTGACGGCAGTGGCTTCCATCTCTATGAAGGCACGATCGACGCGATGACAAAGGTCCACGATCGCTATCCCGACAAGAACCTTTACTGAGCAGATGGTCATCGATCATCCCAAACGTAGCGTGGAACTACAAGTGGCCGAGCCAGTTACACGCATTGTCATCGGAGCGACAACAAACTGGAGCCGGAATGTTTTGCTATGGAATTTGGCAGCTGATCCGAGCTTTGGTCCACATACGAGCAATGGAGGCTGCCCGATCTGTGAAGGCGCAATCACGCTTGACGGCAATACAGTCACGCGCAATGTTGCGTACTACACCGTAGGACAAATCTCACGTTTTGTGCGGCCTGGAGCGGTCAGGATTGCTACATCTGAATCTGGAGATGTGCCGGCGCACGTCGCGTTTCTGAATAGAGATGGCAGTACAGTGCTCCTGGTATCGAACACCACGGATGCAATTCAATCTTTCACGATTCGCTCGGGTGGCGCCATCGCCGATGCTACTCTGGCGGCGGGCGCGGTAGCGAGCTACGTGTGGTGACGTGAGGCTACCATCATCAACAGAAAACAATCCAGGCAGGTCAGGCAGATAAGAAACTCCCCCTGGAGGTAACCTGTTCGACGGTTTCGCAAGGTTCTAATATGCCGACCCATATCTGTCGGACTTTCACAACAAAATCGACAGAATGCGCAGGAACTTCCTGGAAGATGGCGCAACAACATATATAAAGTTGTCTATGTACATCAGAAGCATTTCCTGGCTGTTAAGTGCTTTGCTGCTCGGGCTGAACAGCGCCGCCATTTCGCAAACGCCGATTTCGCCGTTCGACCGCGATCCAAAACAGCAGATCGACGAGGAATACACAAAGAAGATCCAGCGCTATACGACAGATCCCAGCTTTACCTCGCCACTAGTCGACTACCTGCCTGCCTCTAAAAGCGTACCTACGCCAGCGAAGGTGCTCGGAGATATAGCAGGAGCACCGGATATGTTGCCGTATTCCGAAGATGTATACAAGTATTTTCGTCTTCTTGCATCGACCACACCTCGCGTAAAGGTCGTCAGTATCGGCCACACGGAAGAAGGACGCGAGATGATAGCTCTAGCCGTAGCCGATGAGGACCTTCTTGCAGGTCAGAAAGCGAACAACGAACGACTCGCGCAACTAAGCGATCCTCGCACCATCGGCATGGACGATGCAAAAGCCAGAGAATTGATTAACAGCTCGTATCCTGTTTATTACATTACTGGCACCATCCATTCGACTGAGACCGGAGCGCCTACTGCCCTTATGGAACTGGCGTACAGACTGGCTGTCGATGACTCACCTTACATCAAGTACATTCGATCGCACATGATAGTCCTGATTACGCCAGTAGTTGAGGTGGACGGTCGGGATCGCATGGTCGATGTCTACAAGTGGCATAAGGCACATCCTGATCAGCAATGGCCTCGGCTTGCTTACTGGGGTCATTATGTCGCCCATGACAATAACCGCGACGCAATGGGTCTGACACTTGATTTGACGAAGAATATCCTGAACACATACCTGGACTGGCACGCACTTGTGTTGCATGATCTGCATGAGTCGGTCCCGTTCCTCTATGACAACACTGTGGGAGATGGACCTTACAACGCCTGGATTGATCCAATTCTGGCTGATGAGTGGGCGGAGCTTGGTTGGAATAATGTAGCTCAGATGCAAAGCTTCGGCATGCCCGGTGTCTTTACACATGGAGACTTCGATACCTGGAGTCCTGGCTATCTAATGTTCCTTGCCGGCATGCACAACGGCATAAGTCGGTTGTACGAAACGTTTGGCAATGGAGGAGCCGACACGGAGAAGCGTATTCTCGAGCCGGAAGAATATTCCCGGACCTGGTATCGCCAGAACCCTCCCCTTCCGCAGGTTACGTGGTCACAGCGCGACAATAATAACTATGAGCAAAGTGCCTTACTCACGACTCTTTCCTATTTCTCAAAAAACACCAATCATTTTCTTGAGAACTACTACCGTAAGAGCAAGCGCGCCATCCAGAAGCCTGGCCTGGAAGGTCCTTCCGCCTACGTACTACCGGCAAACGAAGCAGAATACAACCGGCAGCTTCAATTGCTACGCGTATTGAAATTGCAGCATGTAGAAGTCAATCAATTGAGCACTGCTGTTACGACGACGATCTCCGCAGCGAAGCGCGGCGACAAACCTGCGCAGGAGACTTTTGCAGCGGGAAGCTACGTAATTCGCATGGATCAGCCATATTCGCGCGTTGCTGATGCTCTGCTCGACAAGCAGTACTGGGCCCCGGACGATCCGCAGAAAACTCCTTATGACGATACTGGTTGGTCCTTCACGCAGCTGTTCAACATCAGGGTAGTGCGGGCGAACGACCCGGCAGTGCTATCGGCGAAAATGACGGCCTTTGATCCTGAGCAGCCGAAACCAGCCCGCATCAGCGGGACAGGCAACGTAGTCGCAATTTCAAACACGGGGCAGAGTTCAATTCTCTCCCTGCTTTACAAATTGAAGAGTGCACATATCAACATCGCGGAGAAAGCATTCGACGCGGATGGCAAGCACTTCGGACCAGGATCGCTGCTCATAAGTGATGTGCCTGATGCGCTTCTCTCCTCTTCGCTGACAGAACTGGCTCTGGATGGAACCCGCCTGAGTGCCCAGCCCTCGATCGCCAGCCATGCTGCTACGCCACCGAAGATCGCCTTCATTCACTCATGGCAAGGTACGCAGACCGAGGGCTGGTGGCGCTACGCTTTTGACCACGCCCAGATCCCATTTGATTACTTTAGTACACAGGCAGTGGCGAGCCGTCCTGAGCTACTTAGTAAGTATGACGTAGTTATCTTTGCTCCTATCGGCCATGCAACAACCCAGAGCATCATCGATGGAATGCCAAAGTATGGCAATGCATTGCCTTGGCAAAAAACCGACTTGACTCCTAATCTTGGAAGACTTGACTCCACCCCGGACATGCGTCTCGGTCTTGGCTACGATGGTCTGCAGCATCTTCGCCAGTTCGTCGAAAGGGGTGGCCTCCTCATCACGTGCGAAGATACTGCGCAATTTGCAGTTGACACAGGGCTGGCGCCAGGTGTCAGCATGCAGAACCATGGTGACGCAAGGGTTGTGGGTTCCGTCTTGAATACAGTTTTCGTATCTACCAGCCACCCTGTTGCCTGGGGCTTTGACGGCTCAGTTCCGGTCATGAGTGCAGATGGCACTTCTTTTAATGTAAGCAACACGCTGGGTCGATCCGGAGGAAGGGTGCTGATGGATCCTTACGCGGAGCGCCCTACTGGGCGAGGAAGCGTAGAAGACGCCGATGTTCCACAGGGACGCAAAATTACGCAACCCGATCCTCTTCCGAAGCAACAGCCCTGGGAACCGAAGGCTTTGAATGAAGAACAACTGCGCAACAATCCCTATGTAATCCCGGAAAATAGACGACCGGATGTCATATTGAGATTTGCAGCAGCGAAGGATTTACTTCTTTCCGGGCTGCTCGACAAAGCAGGATCAATTGCCGAGCACGCGATCGTCGTAGATGCGCACCTCGGAAGAGGGAATGTTTTACTCTTTGCGAACAATCCTGTCTATCGCGGAGAGACTATAGGAAGCTATCCACTGGTCTTTAATGCCATCATGAACTTCCAGCACTTAGACCGGACAGAAGGTGCCGGTAAATAGTTATGACGGCTTTAGGTAAAGAAGACGAAGAAGGAATAGCAACGCGAGAAGATAAAGCATCCAGTGTTTCCAGGCTGCGCGGCCAGAGAAGAATTCGAGTATCGCGAAACTGACAATGCCCAACGACAGTCCAGTTGCTATCGAATAGGTCAGCGGTATGGTAATAATCGTCAGAAAAGCCGGGATGGCGATGCTGGGCTCATTCCAGGAAATGCGCGCTGCACAGCTGATCATGAGGGCGCCCACAAGGATCAACGCCGGCGCTGTTGCAAAGGTTGGAATGGCGCCGATAAGCGGAGCCACGAAGAGCGCCAGAAAGAAAAGTATGCCTGTCGTGATCGCAGATATTCCGGTTCGACCACCTGCCGCGACACCAGCCGCCGACTCTATATAGCTGGTGACGCTGGAGGTGCCTGCGAGTGAACCAGCAATCGTCGCCGTGGCATCGGCAAAGAAGATTCGGTTCAGCCGTGGAATAGAACCGTCCGGGCCGATAAGACCTGCTCGCTCGGTCACCGCCACCAGCGTTCCTATGTTGTCGAACAAATCAACAAACAGGAAAACAAAAATGATCTCAAGGGCATGAAGGCGTAACGCCCCTTTTATATCCAGGTGGAAAGCTGTTGCCTGTAGATCACTTAAGTGGAAGACCGAGGGATGCCAGGGGATCTGGTGGAATAGAATGCCAAGTCCCATTGTTCCAAGCACTCCGAGCAGCATGGAGGCTCGCACTTTCAACGTCTGCAGAATGGCACCTAGCACAATCCCAAAGCAGGCGAGTGCTGTTGCCGGGCGATGTAGGTCGCCAAGCGTCACAACAGTATTTGACGACGGAACGATAATGCCGGAATTACGTAGTCCGATGAAGGCTATAAACAGGCCGATCCCTGCGGCCACTGCGGCGTGCAGTTCCTTGGGAATCGCTCCCACCAGCCTCTGCCGCAGGCCACTGATCGTCAATACAAGAAACAACAAGCCCGATAGAAAGACTGCGCCAAGAGCAGTTTGCCAGGGTATACCCATTCCTTTGACAACTGTGTACGTAAAGTAAGCGTTAAGCCCCATCCCCGGCGCCAGGGCGAGCGGCAGGTTGGCGATAGCTCCCATCAGGATAGAGCCGAAGGCTGCGCACAGGCATGTCGCAATGGTCACGGCCGCAATCGGCATTCCGGTTTCATGCAGGATGGCTGGATTGACAAAAATGATGTAAGCCATCGTGATGAATGTCGTGATGCCAGCAAGAATCTCGGTGCGCCAAGTAGCCTGATGGTCGGCAAAGTGAAAATAACGCTCAAACGCTTGACGCATCGATAGGGTATCTCTCGGTAAAAGCTGGATAGAGGATAGCCTGCTCCTGGCCACATCCCTCGACGTTTCGGCACTCCAGAACTCTAGGCCTCATTTCGAGGTGGAGCCTATACCAATCAATATGCTGCGCCCTGCTGGCCGAATCGAATAAGCGTCTCAGGGACTTAGCTGACCAAGGGTGAGACAGAGCTACAGCCTGGGCACCGAAGTAGCGTAATCAGAACTGCAACCGCAGGGACATCTGGATCTGGCGCGGACTACCGATAGTATGTTGAGTTACTCCCAGATTGCTGGCGCAGTTATAGAAGGCACCATTGCTGCCAGCATTGGATGTGCCACAAGCGTTAGGCAACACCGGCGTGCCCGTGACAGGATACTGATCGTAGTTCTGATTCTGCGAAACATTATCTGTCGGGATATCGAAGCTCGTAGTATTTGTCAGATTATAGACATCGAACGTGTACTTCAGATTGTATCTCTCCTTGATATTCAACACCTTGATGAGCGAGATATCAGCGCGCTTCTGAAAAGCCTGCCGGAAGATATTGCGCTGACCCGTCGTGAAGCCCGTCTCGTAAGGATCAGTTGAAGGGATACCCCCATTCATCGAGCCTGCTGGAAGAACTGGAACCGTGAAGCATGAAGCCTTTAGAGCCGCAGTGTTGGGATCATTCTGATTGTAGAAGGCACCCGAGTGTCCAGTCAGTGCTGACTTCGCCGTGCAACCGGGAGCAAGTGGCACAATCGGATTCGTAATACCGTCGTAAACACTGTAATACACACTGCCGACCGCACCACTGTAGTCGACAATACTGTAAGGCTGGCCGCTTTGTAACACTGTAAGGCCGACCAGCGACCACCCGCTTGTAACCTTGCCCACCAGGCTGTTCTCGCCGTAGTAATCCGGCAACTGGAAAACATAATTGAAGTTAATGACATGGGTGCGATCGAAGTCAGATGAAGCGTAACCATCCCGGAGATTGAGAGGGTTGTTACCGTTGTAGAAGAGACCTAAGCCACTCTGCTCGTCAAGAGCATGCGAATAAGTATACGAAGCAGATACTGACACTCCGTGGCTCATCCGCTTATCAATGTGCGCGATCAGGGCGTTGTAAGCGTCCACACCAGCTGCTTTGTAGTCGATTGACTCTGCCGCGTAGCCAACATATGGAACACGAAGATCGACATTGCCGCCCTCATAGTTGGACTGGTAGGTGGTCCCATCCGGCAACATCAACGAGTTGCCGGAAGTGTCGTGCACTGTATACCCATAGGTATATTTCTGGCCGTGGATCGGTGATCCCGGCGTCGCGATGCCCGGCTGGTTCAATGGGACGGGTATTACCTGGTGACGGCCCAGGTTTCCAACATAACCCAGTTCAATCGCTACATCATTACGCGGCTGCCATTGTAGATCCAAGGTGTAATTGAATGTGTACGGCAGTTTGTTTGCCTGGTCATAGATACCGAGAGAAACGGGAGTAGCACCATTAACTATCTGTGCCGCACCTGGCAGATATTTCGTAAGATCCGACGCTTTCGGATTTGTCGGGGCCGGCGTCTGAAGACTGGTAAACGGATTTTCCAGGTTGCCGGAAGTAGCCGAACCTCCGCAGGTCGGAATATACCCGTTGTAAAGAAAAGCATTGGCAGCCCCGTCGGGTGTGCTCAGACAGGTCTGCGCTGTTACAAAAGGAAGCGATTGGTTCACCCCGAATGGACCGCCCGTCACGTCGCCAATGGCATAGCCGGGAGAGAAATAGCTGAACAGTTCGCCACGATCGTAATACATGCCGCCGCCAGCTCGCACCACAACCTTGTCATGGAATAAGCCGGGTTGCCAGGCTGCTCCAATACGCGGAGCCAATCCCCACTGGCGCCCCGTAAGTGTCGTCTTGCTGACTCCTGAGCTCCCGTTGGCATTGTTTCCAGCTATGATGAAGCCCGGATTGTTGATGGTCCCCGAGCCTTCGTTATAGCTGTAAAGCGAAGGATCGAAGTTAAAAATCCGGCCATACTTCTCCGTCAGTCCGCCGTCCCAGTCATAACGGACGCCTGCAGTCAGGGTAAGGTTTGGCCTGATCTGGAATTTGTCCTGCGCGTAGAGACCCACCTGGTTTGCGCGGTAGTAACGATTCGCATTTCCTTGTAGAAACGTAGTTACGTTATATTGATCGTTCGGAGTTACCAGTCCCTGAGCAACCTGGCTTAGATCGGCCGACGTAACGCTACCCTTGCCGGTACGCTGGTCAATTGTATTTAACTGCGTGTAGCTATAGCTGCCACCGAACCCGATACTATGCCTGCCAAGCGCCCAAACCGCATTGCCGGATGGCTGAAGTCGATTCTGAAACACCCCGGTGTTCGATCCTTGTGAAGTGGCGTTAGGCCCTATGAACAGATGCTGCGTGGCACCAGTATTATTGTTACTGCCGAGCACGTCGATGATCGACACGCCCGGAAAGTAATTCGAGCCAAACATATTGATACTGGCGTCTCCTGCTGCTCCACCAGGAATATCAGAAGGTCCAAATGCCTGGTTATTCGTGCTGTAAATCTTCTCCCGCAGGAATGCGAAGGTCTCCTGGGTGCTTAAATTCGATCTCACCAGGTAGGTGTTGTTGACAGCAAACACCTGCGATCCTGCATCGAGTTTTTGATCAAAGCCTGGAACACTTGAATACGCATAAGGCGCCAGCGTTGGGTCATGCTGGTAGTAATACTTCAACGCCGCCGTATCCTTTGCTGTGGCATTGTAATCCAGGTTTGCGACTGCCTGGTCTGCTGTGAACCGCGCTGTCCCGGGAATGAAAGCATTATCGGTATGCTGCGGCGTAGGGGTCACTCCTGAATCATTTGGAATGAGCCACTTTCCTGGCTCTCCCGGCAATGCCGGCGAGTTGAACAGCGCCTTCATGACCGGATCTGTCACACCGGTCCCCTGCGGAAAAGCTCCCGAAAAACTATTATTTACGACGGCCGCCAAACCGCTGGATGTTCGATTGTTGTCATTCAACCCGACAGGGACATCCAGGAACGAGTCGCCTATTTCCTGGTCGCTCACGTGAAGGTGCTGATAGCCAAGGAATCCGAAGAGCTTATCTTTAAGGATCGGTCCACCCACGGTCCCGCCAGCGATGTAGCGATGCAGTTGCGGGTTCTTGGCATTCTCTGGAATATCAGCGTCCTGTTTGAAAAAGAACGGTGCAGCATTCAACCAGTTGGTGCCCCGATGGACGTAAAAGTTTCCATGGAGATCATTCGTGCCCGAAGAAGTATTCAGATCGACATGCGCGCCCGAAGTCGATCCTTGTTCCGCTTCATACATTGAAGTATTGACGCGGATCTCCTGAATCGTCTCGGGAGCGGGCGTCGGTATTGCATTGCCAATCGACAGGTACACTGACGCACTGCTTTGAATTACGCCACCCGCGCCGCTGTTTCCCGCGCCGGTGCTGTTCACGACGCGCGCCGAAGCTACCTGGCTGGTACTCTTGCCATTGAAGAGGTTGCTCGCATCCACGCCGTTGAGTAGAAAACTATTGCTCGTGTCGCGCTGCCATTCGCCCAGATAGGGGCGTTGCCCAGACCTGAGTTGACGCCGGTTCCACCAGGAAGCTCGGCGTTGACGCCCGGCGAAAGAATAGCAAGTCCAGTGAAACTGCCCGTTGGCAATGGAGTTTCTTCGATCTGTGCTTTACCGACCACATAACCATTCGTCGTATCTTCGACGTTCATAAGGGGTGTCGCGTTCACCGTCACAGATTCAGAAGCGGTTCCTACCGTCATCTGAGCCGGCAGGCCGACCGTACGATCAGACTGCACCGTAATGCCAGGAAACCTGGCCACGGAAAATCCGTCTCGCGTAAAAGTGACGGTATAGCTTCCAATCGGTAAATCAGAAAATGCATAACCACCCGTGGCGGATGTGCGGGCGCTTCTCGTAAGTTGCGTACCGTCCTGCACTACCTTCACATCGACACCATCTAACACACCGCCGGAGACGTCCGTCACTGTACCCGCAATGCCGCCGAGAGTCTGCTGGGCACGTGCATCAGGCATTAAGAAGAGAACGAAGAGCAGCGACAAAAGACTGGCATATTTCAGGTTTACGTACACGCGGGCGATACCTCTTGCTGGAAGTTGAGAGTTCCATTTCTGACATTGGAAATCGCTTCAGCCACAACGTGGTGGTGAAAAGAAACAGGGGCTCTCAGAACGCAGGTTTCGAGAGCCGGACTCGGCCGGATGAATGTTAACGGTTAGCGCGAGGATAGACCAAAAGGAAGGCGAATCCAAATAAAAAAGGCAGGCGAAAACCGCCAGGCAGTAGCGCGGTGACGTATGCACCCATTGTGTGCTAAGCCTCCACCAGAGACACGCAAGCGAGGCACTCGCGTACGACCCGTCATTACTTCTCCCGCAGACAACCGCGCGGTGCCCCGGCTGTCATCGTTGGCGATGTGCTCTCGAGCAGCGGCAAAACATTAACGCGGGAACATGGTCGAAGCTTCGTCCCGAGCGCGCTTCTTCCCGATGACGCCACGGCCCCGGCGTATTGGGATCATGGGGCGTAATTTACGTGAAACAAGAATAATTTGGCGGTATCTATGCAGAATGCCGCTACCATGCGTTATGCCTGCACCAATGAGTAAGCTGGTGATCGCGGTAGCGATGACAGCGATGATCGCAAGCTTCTGCTCGGCAAGTAGGTTCTTCGGTGATCATCCCATCTCGTCCGCCACGGGCGCCAGACGCTTACAGCTTTATAAGTCACGTGAGTCGCAATCAGATCTCGAAGTAAGTGGTTTGATTGCCGATCTTCCCGCAGGTGAAACCGGGTACGTGCACTCTGCCGATTTGTTCACGCTTCCGCAGACCACCGTAGAGGAGTTGGGCGAAGTGGATTCGTCCGATCGATCAGGCCGCCAGAGAGCTTTGGACCGAACACTCCTGACCAACAGGGCTTCGCCATGGCCAAACAGAATTGCCCGCGCTGTCATAATGAAGGGCAGCATGGTGGTAGAAAATCCAGCCGTGATTGGACAGCGCTCAGCAGGCGCGCAATTGAGCAGCCAACCTACTTTTTCGATTACGTACGCGATCCGGCAAGCTTCGATCCAAATGCCAAAATGCCGGGCAATCCTCAGTCCACCAGGGCAGCGCTTGCTGCTCTTACAGCTTATTTCAGGACCTTCGCTGACCCGGCTTCCGGCGCCAGCCATAAATAGCCGTTCATAGCGAGCGGAGAGTAATGCGCATGATGATCATTCGACTTTCGAAGTGCGCACTTCTCTTTGGCGTCGCACTCTTCTTTTCTCTCGTTGTTTTTAATAACACGACAGACTACGACTCGAATTACCAGTTCGTTCGCCATGTGCTCACGATGGATTCGACCTTCCCGAAGAATCATGGAATGTGGCGGGCAATGACAAGGCCGGCGCTGCACAAGGTCTTTTATGCTGCGATCATCTGCTGGGAAATCATTGTATGCGTGCTGTGCTGGTGGGGTCTGGTCACGCTGCTCTTCAATTTACGTAAGCCGGCAGGCGAATTCCGTCGTGCGAAGTCCGTTGCTATTACAGCGCTCACACTCGGCTGCCTCCTATGGCTCGTTGCCTTTCTATGTGTCGGCGGGGAGTGGTTCCTGATGTGGCAGTCAAAAACCTGGAACGGCCAGGACGCGGCTGTCCGGATGTTCATGGTTGTCGCCGTCAGCCTCGTCTACCTTTCACTGCCCGAACCATCAATCGAAGCAATGGAACAATAATTCAACAGGTCGAGGGAGGACCTTCAGTATGTCTACTGATATAAAAGCGCTCGACTACTCCGCAATGCTCAAGGTCGCTTTTGATGAAGCCTGCACAGGACTCGCAGAAGGAGGCATACCGATCGGCGCTGCGATCTTTAATGCAAGAGGTGACTGCCTGAGTTCAGGACGCAATCGCCGCGTGCAGCAGAGTGACCCCTCTATGCATGCGGAAACAGACGCCTTCCGTCGCGCCGGACGTCAAAGAACATACAGGGACCTGGTAATGGTCACCACCCTCGCACCCTGCTGGTACTGCAGCGGCCTCGTGCGTCAGTTCGGCTTCGGCACAGTTGTCGCAGGTGAAAGCCAAAACTTTTCAGGCGGACTTGACTGGCTCCGCTCCTCCGGTGTCCAGGTTGTAGACCTCGCATCTGCACCATGCATCGAAATGCTCGAGAAATTTATCCGCGACCACCTCGATCTTTGGAGCGAAGACATCGGCGAGATCGCCTAAAAACTGGCCGCCATTGCACGCCGTCGTGGTGAGCAGAAATACCAGATCGTTCCCGTCGTGAGATATGCCACGTAGATGTAAGGGAAATAGCGGAGAGGCGCGGGTGGTAAAGGATAGAAATTGCCGAACGTCGCGAGCAACATCGCAGCTGCAGTCGCTGCCGACAGGGCCACACCTGCAGGCTTCAGCTTGCCGCGACGCTTGAGGTGAATGGGAAGCGACACCGCCACCAGCCCGTAGATCGTTAAAAACCCATACACCGATAATGTGCCCATCCATCCATAAACGTCCGCAGCACTCACTCCCGCCCGGCACAATAAGGCCACCGGCAGAAATGCGCCGAGGCCGGCCACCATTCCTGCTACACCGGGCGTCTGCTTTCTTGCGTGTGTCCTGGCCAGGAAGCTATGCGCCAGTCCATGATGCGCCATCAGCATAAGTACGCGCGCAGCCGCGATCGTACAGGCCAGGGTTGAGGCAAACATACTTACCAGCACGCCTATGTCGATGAGGATCGAGAACAGTGGCACACCATTCTTCACTGCTAGATAGCCCAGCGGAGCCGTGCTTTCGCCAAGACTGTGACTCGACCCGCGAAAGCCCAGAACCTCTCCATAGGCGCATACCAGGAAGAAGATGCCGGCGAGGAATGCGCTGCGAATCACTGCCTGCGGAATCGTCTTCAATGGCTCGCGGGCTTCGGAGCCGAGGGCTGTCGCACTCTCAAAACCGACAAAACTGAACAGAGCAAGCGTTACGCCCAGGCTGACACCAGAGAAAGAGACGCCTTGCAAGCGCAGCTGCGGCATATCGAAATGCAACCCGTGTCTCCACAGCACCAGTCCAATCACGAAGCTGATCAGGCAAACCGAAACAGCCTCAGTCCAGAGCATCACCCGCGTAGACATTTTCACATCGCGCTGCGCCAGCCAGACCGCGCCACCCGTCGCAACCGCGTCCAGGACCACCGGTGAAATATGCTTGCCGTATTCGCCCAGAAGTTCATAGGCGTAATTGATAAATCCGGCAGTCACCGAAGCTGCCGTCGTTACGTATGCGAAGAAAAGGGCCCATGCAGCGAGTGAAGCGAAAACTGGCGGCAGGCTTGATCGCGCATATACATACAACGAACCGGGCGACGCCGAGTCACGGGCGAACGCCGCAACGCAGAGCGCTACCAGTCCGACACAGACCAGCGCCAGTACATAGGCCAGCCACGTTCCTTCTCCCGCAAGTGCAAAGACCAGGGGAACTGTCAATGTGGGTGAGGCGCTGGGCGCGATGGCGGACACTGACTGCGCGAGCGTCTCAAGCGGGGACAGAATGTGCTGCTTCAGTTGGTACGCTGCAGGCTGCGCCAGCTTTACCGTGGCCTCGCTGACATCGTCCTCATCCAGACCAGTTTCCATCCGCGCCCCATCTCTTCACTACTGCATGCCGCTGCAAAAACAGCTGTGCCAGTAAGACGTCACGGTCATCTGGGATTTGTTTCTGGAAATTTGAGTCTGCACGTCACTGTCTTCCTCGTCAACCAGCTTTCCTCGATCTGCAAGGACACTCAGCTTATGATTTGTCCAGCATGCTCGAAAAACAATCCCCGCTTGCACGCCTCAAAATTGAACTGGCCTCTAGAGCTCTGGAACCGCGGACCATAGCCAGCAATACCATCGTGCACGCCAATGGCAACGCCTCGAAAAACACCTACGTCTATTTCAGTGCCGATGCGCTGATGAACCAGGCTGCCATTCTGGACCAGACGGCTCCCCTCTTCGGCGTTCCGATTTCCTTGAAAGACTGCTTCGACATGGAGGGCGCTCGCACCACCTGCGGCTCCCGGTTTTATGCTGACTTCAATCCCCCGGCTGTGCAGGATTCTGCTGTCGCCGCAAGCATTCGCAAGGCTGGCGCACTCCTTACAGGCAAGACTCACCTGCATCCGCTCGCTTACGGGATCACTGGACAAAATCCTGAATACGGCGACTGCCTGCAACCGCGCGCTGCCGCCCTGCTCACCGGCGGTTCATCCAGCGGCGCCGCCGCAAGCGTGCAGGAGGGTTCGGCTCTTGCCGCCATCGGCACAGACACCGGCGGCTCTATCCGCGTGCCTGCCGCGCTCTGCGGCCTGACCGGCTTCCGCGCATCGCACAACCTTGCATCGCCCCATGGCTGGTTCCCGCAGGCCTGGGCAGGAGCGGCCCATCTTGCACCATCCTTCGATACACTCGGACTTCTCCTACGCGACCCGAGAGACACCGCACCCATCGCAGAAGCACTCTTCGGCATTCCGCAGGGCTCACTGGTTTCGCCCTTGAAGGTTGGCTGCGTTTCCGAAGACTTCCTCTATGACTGCGAACCAGAAGTGCTGGCCACTTACCGGGCCTGGCAACAGACCCTTGCCCGGATGGGCGTATCCATCCATGAATTTAACGCCTCGTGGTGGTCGGACACCTTTGAATACTTCGCGGGTATCCAGGCACATGAAGCCGCCGCCATCCATCAGGGACATTTCCATCAATTCGAGAAGGCGATTCAAGCCAGGCTTGCGTGGGGCGCCTCAATAACTGCATCAGAGCTGGATGCTTACAAGCTTCACCGCGAAGAATTTCAGACCAAGATGAATGGTCTTTTCCAGCAGTTCGATCTACTTATGCTGCCGGCTGCACCTGTCAATCGTCTCCCGGCGCATACCGATTTATCGAACGCGCGCCAGATCATCCTCCGCTACACCACTCCTTTCAGTCTTTCGGGACTACCCGCGCTCAGTCTTCCCGGAGAGATGATCGGCAGTGCATTTGGCACCGGCGTACAAATCGCGTCTGCCCAGGGGTCCGATCCCATGATCCTTGCCTTCTCGGCTGCCGTGGGGAATTTCATAGTCCATGAAGCTTAGGACCGTGACAATTGACCTTGTTGCAGGGGCCCGGGGCGGCGGGTCGCATCTTGCGCAAGCAACTCGTCAGCATGAAAGTGCTCGAGCATCCATTGTTCTTGTCATAGCCAGCGTGCCGCAATCCACGGCCTGGAAAAACTTACAATACAGCTGTGCTGAAATCTGCAGAACTAGCCCGTCTTTCTGTCGTCCTCGTCGCTACCAGGAACCCCTTGAACATGGGCGCAGCCGCACGTGCGATGAGCAACTTCGGCTTTGCCGACATGCGCGTCGTGCGCCCTTACGAAGCAGCGTTTCGCGAGGCACGTTCAGCCGTCGGCGCTTTGGACCTGCTGGCCAACGCCCGGGAATATGAGACCGTCGCGGAAGCTATCGCGGATTGTTCGCTCGTGGTCGGCACCTCCGCCGGCGGCCGCAAACGCGATGCACTGCACGACATACATCGTCTGGAAGCAGGCGCGCCGGTCATTCAGCGAACATTGAATGACAAGCGCGTAGCGATGCTTTTTGGGTCAGAAAAATTCGGCCTGTCGAATGACGATCTCAGCCATTGCGACTGGCTGCTCCACATTCCCGCCCGCGACGAACATCCATCCATGAACCTGGGTCAGGCCGTTGCCGTCTGTCTGTATGAGTTGATTCGCGACACTGCTGCACCCCTGCCCGTGCAGCCATTCCAGACTGAACCCGCAAGCGCCGGGCAGGCAGAACTACTGACCGCCGTCGCCATGGAAGTACTCTCTGAAAGCGGCTTTCTGCAACGCCATCCCCGCGGCAATATGCAGGCAGAAGTACGCAGGATCGTGCACCGGTCCAGGCCAAATGCCAAAGATGCAGAAGTAGCACTCGGCATGATGCGTCAAACACTCTGGAAGCTACGCAATCCCCGAAACTGATGCGACTACGTCGAGCGCCCGCTTGCGCCAAATGGCAGCACCAGGTTCTCTGAAAACTGTATATCCGGCAGCTCCTCAACCGCGCGCCGCAGCGATTGCTCCCATCGCTTGTGAATCTCAATCAACTCAGGATCTTCCGCCTTGAAGCTCTTGTACACACCGCCATTCAGTTCGTCATTGCGATAAATGAGTAGCTCAATCGGCGGACCCACCGTCACATTCGAACGCATGGCGGCGTCGAAGGACAACAACGCGTACTTCGCGGCTGCCTCAAGTGAAGTTGACCCATGTTCGATGCCGCGGTCCAGGATCGGCCGCCCGTACTTCACCTCGCCCACCTGCAAATAAGGAGAATCCCGCGTGGCATTCAGCGGGTTTCCCTGGGGATAGATCAGGTACAGGTCCGGCCTCTCGCCGATCACCTGCCCGCCCAGCAGCAGGTGAATATTGAAGCTGTAGTCGTCCCGCTCCAGTGCCGCACGATCAATGTCCGAGACCCTCCGCACCACATCGCCCACCGCGCGCGCAGCCGCGTACATTGTTCCTGCGCTCGCCAGACCTTCGCCGGCATTGAAATCGTCCCGTAGCAATGTAATCACAGACTGCGTCAGCGACAAACTGCCGCTGTTCAGAATAAAAAATGCACGCTCTCCGGGAATAACGAACGTATGCATCTTGCGGCAGACGTTCACCTGGTCATATCCGGCGTTGGTACGAGAGTCGGACGCCATCACCAAACCTTCGTGGGTCATGATAGCTACGCAATACGTCATGCTGATCCTCGGTGTGTCTAAACTCTCTCAAGAGTAACCGCCGAACCCAGAATGTGGAAAACCTGATAAAGTCTGGGAATCTTCTCCACGTCGAGATTCATGCATCCCATAGCACATCCCAGGCCACGAAAGGCCTTATTGACCTATGTTGATTCGACTCGGCTACGATATTTCGTTTGACCTTCCCCACCCCGTCTCCATCGTCGCGATGCTGCACGTCCATCCTTCCCGAACGCAGTTTCTGCAGACCCCGGATTCGCTTCGCGTTGAGCCCGCAGTACCGATCCACGAATACACAGACAGCTTTGGAAACATCTGTACCCGCGTCGTGGCACCAGCCGGGAATATTCGCTTCCTGGGCGACGCCACCATCTACGATTCCGGCGACTATGACCCGCAGCAACTCTCCGCCATGGAACACCCAATCGAAGACCTGCCGGATGAGGTCTTACAATTCCTGCTCAGTAGCCGCTACTGTGAAGTCGATCTGCTCTCTGTCGTTGCATACGAACTTTTTGGCCACATCGCTCCGGGCTGGGGTCGCGTGCGGGCGGTGTGTGACTGGGTGTGGTCGCGCGTGCGTTTCGGCTACCACTATGCGCGCGCTACACGTACCGCTCTCGACGTTTACACCGAACGTGTTGGTGTGTGCCGCGACTTCCAGCACCTCGCCATCACGTTCTGCCGTGCCTTGAATATTCCTGCCCGTTACGCGACCGGCTACCTTGGAGACATCCGCTGGCCGGTCAGTGGTCCAATGGATTTCAGCGCCTGGTTCGAGGTATATCTCAATCACAAATGGTGGACCTTCGATGGCCGCCACAATCAACCGCGCATCGGCCGCGTACTCATGGCCACCGGACGCGATGCTGCCGACGTCGCACTGACAACATCGTTCGGCACCGCGAACCTGCGAAACTTCTTCGTCGTTTCAGACGAGATAGTCACAGACGAAACCACTCCGGGCGGCAACACGGGAGGTACCGATTAGTGGGCAGTATCAGCCTGCAGAACAGTAATCCCGCGCTTCGTGATTATTTTCTCGACCATGCGTACGACGAAATGTTTGACGCGGAAGGCGTCGTTCGCCCGCATTACCAGGCTCTGCTCGAAGCCTTTCAGAATATGCCGGAGCAGGAGCTCCGCCGCCGCAAACAATCTGCAGACCTGTCCTTTCTGACCCAGGGCATTACCTTCACTGTTTACGGCCGAGGTGAAGGCACCGAACGCATCTTTCCCTACGACTTACTGCCGCGCATTGTCACAGCCGCTGAGTGGGCCCACATCGAGAAAGGGCTTACCCAGCGCATCATAGCGCTCAACCACTTTCTCCGCGACGTCTACAACGAAGGCAAGATCCTCGCCGATGGCTTCGTTCCCCGCGAGATTGTTTATAGCTGCCGGCACTTCCGGCGTGAGATGCGGGGGCTGCAGGTCCCGCGCAACGTCTACATCGCCGTCACCGGCACTGACCTGCTTCGCCTCAACGACGGCAGCTACGTCGTCCTCGAAGACAACCTCCGTGTGCCCAGCGGCGTCAGTTACATGCTCACCAGCCGCCGCGTCATGAAGCGCATCTTCCCCCAGCTATACGGTGCCTATGGCGTGCGTCCGATCGACCATTACACGCAGATGCTGCTGAGTACTCTTCGTTCGCTTGCGCCCGAGGGACGCCCCGAACCAACCATCGTCCTGCTGACCCCGGGCGTCTATAACTCGGCTTATTTCGAACACACCTACCTGGCTCGGCAGATGGGCATCGAGTTAGTCGAAGGTCGCGACCTCGTCACACATGACAACTTCGTATACATGCGCACCACTGCAGGCCTCAAGCGTATCGATGTTATCTACCGCCGTGTCGACGATGACTTCATCGACCCGCTCGCCTTCCGTTCGGATTCGATTCTTGGCGCCGCCGGCCTGTTCAACGCCTACCGCGCCGGCAATGTCACTCTTGCGAATGCGTTCGGCACCGGACTCGCAGACGATAAGGCGCTCTACGCGTATGTCCCCGCCATTATCCGCTATTACCTCAACGAAGATCCCATCCTGAACAATGTCGAAACATTCCTGCTCACCGATCCAGTACAGCGCCAGCATGTACTTGCCAACATCGACAAGCTCGTCATCAAGGCCGTGGGTGAATCCGGCGGCTACGGCATGTTGATCGGCCCGCATAGTTCAAAAGAACAGCAGGAAGAGTTCAAGCGGAAAATCGAAGATAACCCGCGCAACTATATCGCTCAGCCGACCTTGGACTTCTCGCGTGCTCCCTGCCTTATGGGCGGTCCGGCGAGCGCGAGCATCGAGCCGCGTCACGTCGACCTCCGGCCCTACATCCTGTTTGGAGACAAAGTACAGATCGTCCCTGGCGGACTCACGCGCGTCGCTCTCCGTAAAGGCTCGCTGGTCGTCAACTCATCACAGGGCGGCGGCAGCAAAGACACCTGGGTGCTGAATGAATAACGTAACCGTTTCGGAGTTATATGCTCTCTCGTGTTGCTGACAGCCTTTACTGGATGAGTCGCTATCTCGAGCGCGCCGAGCATACGGTGCGGCTGCTCGACGTGAATATGTCACTCATGCTTGATCACTCCGGCACTACTGTCGAGAAGCGCTGGAACCGCGTCCTTACCGCCCTCGGGCATACTCCGGAAGCGGCCTGGACGGGCGATCATTTTCAGCTGGTGCAGGCGCTGACATTTGATGGAGAAAACGAAGCCTCGATCCGTGCCTCCATCGTCATGGCGAGAGATAACGCACGCCAGGTGCGCGACGAACTCAGCACCGAACAATGGACCCAGCTGAACCGGCTCTATCACCAGGTCACCGAGCCCGCTGGGTACGGCGGCGAAGTTCATCTTGAAGAGTTCCTACCTGCCGTTCTCGATGGCCTCCATCTCTTTCAGGGCATCACCGACACAACCATGAGCCATGGCGAAGGCTGGCAGTTTATCCAGACAGGCCGCGCCCTGGAACGTGCTTTCGCTACCGTGAAGCTGCTCGACATCTACTCCGGCGATCTGCTCGAGACGAATGATGAAGAGAATGATGGTTATAACTATCTGGAGTGGATCGGCCTTCTGCGCTGCTGCACTGCATTTGAGGCGTACTGCCGTGTCTACACCGCGGACCTGAGCCATGATCGCATCCTGGAGTTCCTGCTGCTCAATCCGGAATTTCCGCATTCTGTTCGTTACTCGATCGAATCCCTCAGCGAAGCGCTCAATGCTATGCAGCAGGCCAATGGCCGCGCCCAGGCCGAAGGATTGATGCGTCTGGCGGGAAGACTGCAGGCCACTCTGAGCTTTGTCGAGATCAACGAGATACTTGAACAGAATCCAGCTAAATATCTGCATGATGTTCTTTACCAATGCAAGCAGATCCACGGACAGATCTATCGCTATTACATCCAGTATTCCGTCCAAGCTGCTTTAGCTACTTAATATCTGAGAAGGACAGGCATGAATTTCTTTTCTGTCAGGCATTTAACAAAATTTAAATACTCCAAAAACGTGAGCGAGAGCGTCATGGAAACGCGCATGCATCCGCGCAGCGACAGCAACCAGCGCTGCCTGTCATTCTCGCTTTCTGTTAGTCCAAGGTGCAGAGTCTTTTCTTATCGCGACCATCTCGGCAACCATGTGCATCATTTCGATATTCCCGGTGAACATTCGCAGCTTGTAATCGTTGCAGAATCCCTGGTTGAACAGCAGGACCTAGGCGAGGTACCGCATTTCCTCAGCCCCGACGCCTGGGGAGAACTCGACGCCCTGGTGGCCGAAGGCGATTACTGGGAGATGCTGCTGGAAAGCGACTTCGCTAAACCAACACCGGCCCTGTTAAAGCTGGCAAAAGAATTCGACATCAGGCGCAGGGACGATCCATTGATGCTTCTACGCGAAATCAATACGCGCCTCTACAGCTATTTCAATTACGTGCCTCGCAGCACCCGGGTCGACTCTCCTATTGATGAAGCAATTGAATCCAGAAACGGGGTCTGCCAGGATTTCGCACACACCATGATCGCCCTGGTTCGCTCCATCGGCATTCCCTGCCGCTACGTCAGCGGCTACCTCTATCACGGCGAGCAGGACACCGATCGCTCCGTCTCCGACGCCACGCACGCCTGGGTCGAAGCGTTTCTTCCCCATCTTGGCTGGGTAGGCTTTGACCCTACCAATGATCTGCTTGCCCACGAACGTCATATCCGCACTGCCCTTGGACGCGACTATGCAGACGTGCCGCCGACCACTGGCGTCTACCGCGGTCAGACTGATAGCGAACTCTACGTTGCCGTGCAGGTCACAGCCTATGATGAGCCGCCGGCACTTGATCAGGACATGCCCGTGCCCGAGGACTGGTCGATACTGGTGGAGCGAGCGCAGGAGCCTCCTCAACCCGCATCCCCGCTCCTGCAGATCCAGCAGATGCAGCAACAACAATCGCGCAATCGCACCATTGGAAAGAGTTGCATGCTGCCGTGAACTGTTTCCTGGCGAGCTGGGCTGCTGTCGATCTTCTCCTGAGTCCACATAGCCAGGCGTGCACTACATAGCGCGAAATGGCGAACCTGCCCGCACGGTCAGATCATGGTATATTTCTTGAGTGGGTCGTACATCTGACGCCATCCCTGACATATCCCCAAGTCAGCGGCGCCCTTCAAGGCAACTGGACGCGTAGCTCAACTGGCAGAGCATTCGACTCTTAATCGACAGGTTGGTGGTTCGATTCCACCCGCGTCCACCAATTGCTCTGTCTAACCTGCCATCGAGTCAATTAGGCACCTTCCGCTGCGAAGCGGACGGGACACATGGCATACATGCGAGTAGAACTGCCTGATGTTCCGTCCAGGCCACTGGTCGCCCGGCGCAAAGCTTTGCTCATCCTCAAAAACTATTGCACTCACCACTACTTGTTCCCAAGTCTTCGATTGACGGGCTCAGCCGGCCTTCTTATAGTTATCCGAACCTGAATCGTCGATGGTGGGGTGGGGTCTATGTCGAAGCGTCTGCTGCCGTTCTTTCTCTTAGTTGCCAGTGTCCTCAATACTGTACATGCGCAAGAAGCATGGAAGGATCACCGGCCTACTCTCACCCCACAAAAAAGCGGCACCACGCAACTGTTGATTGCCGTTAGTCCCGTGGACGCGAAGACTGTGTGGGCCGCTGGAAGTGGCGGAACGTACGTAGTGACGACCGACGGTGGATCAACCT
Organism: Acidobacteriaceae bacterium; assembly: GCA_963692885.1. GTDB lineage: Bacteria > Acidobacteriota > Terriglobia > Terriglobales > Acidobacteriaceae. The sequence goes on along the minus strand of OY843586.1, from coordinate 635,436 downwards.
GGAGATCCGGAGTCGTTCCGGGTGCAGAATCTTTACAGTTCCGCGACGTACAAGGTGTCAGCGACCACGTCGCATACCTGATGTCGATTGGAAACGACACTGGCGATTTTCGTATCTACAAGACAGAAGACGCTGGAGCGCATTGGAACATTCAGTTCAGGAACAAGACTGCGAACGCCTTTTATGACTGCTTCGCTTTCTGGACTCCGGAGCGTGGTATCACTCATAGCGATTCGGTCAACGGCCTATTCCCCGATATTCGGACGACCGATGGAACCACCTGGCACTCCATCGCCAGAAACATGCCGCCTGCTCTGCCAGGCGAAGCATCGTTCTCGTCCAGCGGAACTTGTATAGCGACGCAAGGTGCGCAAAATGCCTGGATCACGACTGGTGGCTCGAGCATCTCGAGGATCCTGGCGACAAGGGACGGTGGCGATACCTGGAACGCGTATGACACGCCGCTGGTGAGCAACGCCAACGCGGGTGGTTTCTCTGTAGCCTTTCGCGACCCCTACCATGGCATAGTCGGCGGAGGCGATCTGACCAACGATAGTTCGACCCAGGCTGCCACTTCCAATAACGGCGGACAGTCATGGACCCTTACCAGCAAACCGCCCGTCGCCGGCGCGATCTTTGGCCTGGCCTACGCTGCCGGCCGTGAACGCCACGATCATTGGTATGACGAGGACAGCTTTGACCATCATCATGACCGGACCGTGGTCATTACCACGGAAAAGCTGCCGGACTTTACAGCCGGAGCCGCGGCATGGACTCCCGATGAAGGACAGACCTGGTTCAAACTTCCGCAGGTCAGTGGGTACTGGGCTGTCGGCTTTGCGAATCCGGAAGCGGGCTGGTTCGTCGGCAACAATGGACAGATCCTCAAGATCAGCTTCTGACAGGCGGCCTGCCGTCATCTACTTCACATCTGTGTCGAAGGCTTTCTTGATAAACTCGACCACCCTGCGGCGCGCGTCGAAACCGTGCCACGGTTCTGCCACTGGATACCCGTACAGCGCTCGCGCAAGCGGTCCGTGATCGTCGCGAGGATACGTAACCAGGTCAACCGGGACACCCATCTGTCGCAGCGCACGATACATTTCCTGCGACTGGCCCATCGGGTCCGTGGTATCACTCTGGCCCTGCAGCAACAGGAACGGCGTCCTCGCCTTCGCGGCCGCCGACAGAGGGCTTTGCCGCCATGCATCTTCCGGGTGCTCCCACGGCTTGCCGAAATACCAGCGGTCGTACCAGGATGAGCTTTCCGTTCCATACTCACTATGCTGATCAATCACCGGCGCGCCACTCACAATGGCTTTGAAGCGCTGCGTCCTGCCTTCCACAAAGCCCGCCATTTCGCCGCCATAGCTATAGCCCATCAATGCCATCCGATCACCATCAATCGGCTCCGTCTTAAGGACCAGGTCCACGCCAGCCATGATGTCGCGATAGTCGCCTCCCCCCAGATCATTCTTGTTCGCCGCAGCGAATGCCGCGCCATACCCTGAACTGCCCCGGGGATTAGTCCGCAGCACCGCCCATCCCTGGCCAAGCAGAAAATCAATCCATGGCTCATAGGCATCGGCGTAAGCACCCAGCGGGCCGCCATGCACCTCCACAATCAACGGCACATGTTTCGTCGCTGCAACCGGCGGCAGATACAGGCGGCCATCAATCGACAGTCCGTCGCTCCTCCAGGTCAGGTGCTTCGGTGCAACACTGAGCATGCGCTCAGGCGCAAGAGCCGGCACCTTCACGGGTAAAGGATCCTCGTGCAGGTCCGCAGCGAAGTAGAGAGCTTCCGGCTTCCCGCCGCTGCTACCCAGAAACAGCCAGCCACTGCGGGCAGCATTCGTATTCACCGCGACAATGTTGTGGGGCTCAAGACTAAGTGCTTCAGGCTCTTTAGCTCCTGGCGCATACACGCCGACTTTCCCGTTGAATCCCTGGTCGATCAGTTGCACGATGCCGCCATTCGCCAGTGGCACCGGCTCTCCGCGGCCCATCGACCCTTTGAATCCGTCGCTCAAATCAGTCGACGCGGCCGTATCCAGGTCGTAGCGATACAGGTCTGCATAACCTGGCGGCGCGTCCCGCCTGGCTTGCGCAAGATATACGATTGATCTGCCATCCAGGGACCATTCTGCAGATTCAACCGTGGGCGGCAATCCTTTCACCCGGGTCACGTGATCCAGATCGCCAACACTGACCAGCCACGCGGCTGTCGCCGGACCTAGATCACCGGCATTATGAATGCCTTCGCTCAGTGCGACCAGCCTGGTGCCATCTGCGCTCCACGCCACGGCATGGACATCAGGTTCGACAGCAAGCAGCGTCAGCTTCTTTGTGGATACGTTCAGCAGGTATAAGCGCAATCCATGCGGATCATGATCGACCCATTCCGCATCCGCCTTCGCGTCCTTCTGCGCTTTCTCACCAGGTGTCTGCGGATCTTCTGCAATCACCGCGATCCAGGCGCCATCAGGCGAGGCGCGATAAGCAGCAACATCGATCGCTACCTCGTCGCCATCTTGCGCCGGCTTCTTGTCTTCAGTCTTTCCATCCTTCGTCTCCGCCGCTTCATCCTTGGCGGGCAGCGCGTCGCGCAGCTTCGACTCGTCCACCAGCGGCTTGATCTTCAGATCGAAAACTACTGCTTCGCCACCATCCATTGGCAGGCGATACAGCGACGTGTGTTCGCCTCGCTTGGCGAGAAACAGGATGCTCTGTCCATCAGGCATCCATGTACCATCGCGCTCCCCGGCCTTATCTGCATCAGGGGAGTAAGTGAGCTGTCGAGGCTCTTCTCCACGCGTGCCCAGCAGCCACAGGTGGCTTTTGGCTCCATCCGCTGTAGCTTCCGTAATGCGTGCCAGGATGCGCTTACCATCAGGCGACAGCCGAGGGTCACCGATCGCCTTGAAATGACGTAACTGCTCGTTCGTGGGAAAGCTTGCCGCAGGCGCTGCTACTTGTCCGCGTACCTGGACAATGAGAGCCGGAGAGAAGATCAGGAGAACAAAGCAGCGAAGTTGTCTCGACATGCGAAAAGACTAAACAGCAAAAGCCGGATCGCAAAGTATCTTGTCGCCTCTACTTCGCTATTTGAATCCGCGCTTCTCGCGCTCGACCAATGCGCGGCACCAGGAAGGCATACAAAGCGATCACAATGTAGCCGGCTTCCGGCAGCACATAGCCCATCGCCACGCTCCCTGTCATACGCGTAATCCAGCCCATCATCGGTGGAAAGACGCCGCCCCCGACGATCGCCATCACCAGCAGGCTCGCACCCAGATTCGTATCGTTCCCCAGGTCCTTCACGCCCAGCGCGAAAATTGTCGGATACATCACCGACATGAAAAAGCTGGTCAGCAGAATGGCATACGCGCCCGTCATCCCCGGTCGAAGGATGCCGACACCCACCAGCACTGTATTGACAACGGCATAGATGCACACCATCGTCGACGGCGTAATGTACCGCATCAGCGAAGTCGACAAAATACGCCCCACGGCGAACGCGACCAGCGTCCCTGTCAAAAGGTAGCCCGCAGTCCTCTCCGAAGCCGCCGTATAGGTCCGTATATACGGGATGAGCGTGCTCCATGAACTGATCTGCGTTCCCACGTAGAAAAACTGAGCCACCACTGCAAACAGCAGGTGCGGCGCATTCAGCAATCTGCTGATCACGCTCGCTCCCGGCGCACTGATTGCCTCATCAAGTGCGTCGGGGTCTACGCCTTCTACTACGCCTGAACGAACCGCCGTATTAGGAAACCTGGTGAAGCCGATGATCATCGCGAGAATGAGTACCGCGATTCCCAGTCCCACATACGTTGGCACTACCCGCAGTATCTCGCTGTGCAGGTAGGCTTCATAGGTTCCCTGCAGTTTCATCGAAGCAACTTCAGCGGGATTCTTCTCTATCCCCGAGAAAATAAACCACGTGCCCAGCAGGACACCTGTGATGGCGCCCGGGGGATTGAATGCCTGGGCGAAGTTCAGTCGCCGCTCCGAGGTACCCGGACTGCCGAACTGCGCAATAAAGGGATTAGCAGCTGTTTCCAGAATGGACGAACCACCGCCAACCACGAACAATGCGATCAGGAAAGGCAGGTACCGCCCCGCCACTGCAGCAGGCCAGAACAGCAGTGTGCCTGTGCCAAAGACCACCAGTCCAATCAGAAGACCAGCCTTGTAGCCGAAGCGTTTCATCAGCAGGGCAGAAGGAATCGCCATTGTTCCGTAGGCGAGAAATACTGAAGTCTGCACTAGCTGGGCCTGCAGGAGACTCAGCGAAAAAGTCTTCCGAAACTGCTGGACCAGGATGTCAGTAAGGTTGTTTGACATACCCCAGACGAAGAAGATCAGGGTCGTCAGAAGGAATGGCGCCATGAAGCCTTTGGGGAAAATGGATGCCTTCGGATCATCCGCCATGACTGCGACACTTCCCTGCTTTGGAGCTACCTGCATATCAGGGTCCAGCTGCCTCGCGAAACAGAATTCCCAAGCATATCTCATCCGGACTGCCTCAAGCCAAGCGCCGGAACCTCAGGGAGTGCTCTCGGCATTGCGGATGAAATTGCCCGCTGCAAGACCACGCATCAAGGCAAGATGATACGAGCTATACACCTCAGGCTCCTCATATCCTGACGACGGCCAGGTGTCGAGAAGCATCCGCAGGCGATCGATATCCAGCAGCCTGCATGCGACAGGAGACTGCGCTATCAGCTTCAACTCGTCGCCCATCTGCTTTCTTCGCTGACCCACCGTCAGATACCAGTCAGCAGCCTGCAGGCCGCGGGTGGTGCAGTCCAGGACCTCTGCAGGCAGACGGTCGCGCATGGCCCGCCGGACCAGCGAACGGCTTTGCCCGTCCACCAGGTATTGTTCAATCGGGATCGCGTAGCAGTATTCAAAAACCCGCTTGTCCTGCATGGGATCCCGCAGACTTATCTCCCACCCGAGATCGACGCCCCCAGTCCAGAAACCGCCGTCGTAAAAATCGAACATCTTTCTGCGGAAGTCAGCAGGACTTTTATCCGACGCGCAAAACTCTTCGTACGCCATCTCCACAAGACCATGTTCGCGGGCGCGTTCAGGATGGACAGGACTGTAGTCGAAGCTGAAGGTACGCAGTTCAGGCCTGAGTAATCTGCGGACCGCCAGCGGCTGGGTGTAGCCCGCCGCCCAGTACATTGCCCCGCGCCAGGAAAGATGACCACGATCGCGTAGTCGCTTCACCTGCTGCCCCAGTTCGATCCAGCGCCCGGTACGAAACAGGTCAGACAATCCAATCAGGCCGCCAAAGCTCACCGTCGCGTTTCCGCAGCTTCCGGACAGCAGTACTTTCACGCCACGTCTGCGCGCCTCATCCAGTATCGCGTTCACCCACATCTGGTTCGTCGGGTTAAATACAGGGCAGCCCGTGTAGGAGCCGCTTCGCTCCATCACGCGGATGATGTCCTCACCCGACGGCTCGACCAGCACATGATCGATATTCGCGTACATCGCCGCGACCTTCGCCGCCTGCGGACCTTCGTCGCCAAAGCGCCCAACAGGATTCAGGTTCGTGAACTCAGCCTGCGGCACAGCAGTAAACGATGCCAGCCTTCTACTCCCTAACAGTCGAGCCGCTGTCGCCGTTACAGACGAACTGTCCATCCCGCCGCTAAGATGACTGCCCACATTGCCCGTACTGCGCAGACGAGCCTGTACCGCTGCATCGAACTGCTCCAGCAGCCCCTCAACATACTGCTCGTTTGAACCTAGCCGGACAGGTGCGGCGTCCATCGGGTGCCAGTATCGCTGCACCTTTACATCGTCCCTGAAGATCAGGAAATGTCCAGCCTGCAACTGTTGAATATTCCTGAAAAAAGTTCGCGCACCGCCGCCCGGCCCTGTCACCAGGAAGTGCATCATGTGGACTTCGTCGAGCCCCGTATCCAGACCCTCTATCCCACGCATGGCACGCGGCAGCGATGCGAAGACAAAGGTATTCGCGTAGCGGGCATAGTACAGCGGCCTGTCACCGCAGTGGTCCCTCAACAGGCAAAGTTCCTGCTCCTGCTTGTCCCACACTGCGACGGCAAACCCACCAACGATGTGGTCGACGCACTTTCTCTGCCACCTGTTCCAGGCGTTAAAGAAGAGTTCGCTGTCGGGCATTTGAAGGGAGTGGGCAGATGCAAGACCAAGCTTGGCGGCAAGTTCCGCACGATTATCAATACGAATATCGCCTGCCAGCAGGAAGCGATCATTCGACAAAGGTCGTCGATCGAATATGTCTTCAGGAAGATCGTGGGTCATCGACAGCCCCACCGCAACTTCCGGCGAAGGCGACGCCCATCGGCTTGCAGCACTTGGCCGGCTGTAACGCCCAAGCATGCCGGAGCAAAGCGCAAGCGCATCGCCGGCCCGGCTCACTACACCTGCGATCAAAGTCATTCTGTTTGAATCTTACTGCTGTTCACCGGGATCAGCGCAGATCAAGATCAGCCAGTGCGGGTAATGCATGAAGTAGTGTTGGCGATCCCGGTGCAATCGCATCGCACGTCTCAAGAATGATGCTTGGTCAGGCCGTCAGGTATGGTGAAAACACCGTGCTGAGCACTCTGCAACTCCAGAATGTCGAGCACGGGCTTCTTCCAGGCCTTCTTGACTTCAACTGGGGCCGCTTCAACATTTGCATTCTTGTTCACTTGGGTGTTCATCTATCCTCCAGATTTCCTGACGCGGCAGCCGCCGCAAATTCAACATGTAGGCGTTATCTGCCTGAAGATCGTCCTGCTCAAGTCATCGACATCAGGCACGGTCCAGATTGATGAGGCGTAACCAGATCGGCCACGCGCTCATACCTGAATCTCTCTTGTCATTTATGCTTCTTGCGTTCCTTCATCGCCATGGCACTTTAGATAATTGCCTACACCGAATTAGTTAATTCGCGCCTTGGCCGACAGGATTTATTAGTTCGCGTCTAAGTGCCGCCGCTTATTCCAGGTCCTTGCCTCGACCAGTGCGACTATGCCATGCGCTCATTACGTTAGGAATGCCCCTCTCAGGGAGGTTCGGATCACCCCGACGTTCACCAGTCGGCGTACGCAACTACCCGTAAGTGTTATGCGTTTTTCATAGAATTACCGTGACTGATACTTTTCGTGAATTGTTCGACCCGGGCGCAATACTGCGCTTCAGCCCATTTTGACTGGTCGCCGGATAACTCATAAGAAGAGCTATCGTTCCAATTACTGTAATTTTCGTACTCGTACCGCGCAGGAAGTGGAGTTGCGTCTTTAGTGGCATTCGACAAACTTCCTGCCCCCCTCATAATTGGGATCGTGCGATCACCCTGGAAACGTCCAGATCCGCACGACCCCTTGAACCCGTTCCGCCAGCCGCTTGCAAAATCCGGGAATTTCCCGATCACGCAAGGTGTACTCTCGGCAGGCCGCCCGAATGAAGGCAGACAGGACATATATGTTGCGAACTTTTGCAGGATTTTCTAAGGCAGCCCGGCATGCTTCCACCTGGACGGCAGCCATGGCTGCTCTCTTTTCGCCGGTATTTTCGAATGCGCAGGTCATGCCCAGGATCACCAGTCCCATCGACGACAAAGCGATGGTCACCCTGCCCGGCAACACACATCCCATGGCCAACGCCAGGTTCGATCGCGGTCCTGTCGAGGATTCGACGTCAGGCAGGATGCTCCTCGTTCTGAAGCGAAGCCCCGCGCAGGAACAGGCCTTGCGAGACTTTGTCGAGAGCCAGCATGACGCAGGTTCGGCTAACTTTCATAAGTGGCTTACACCGGAAGAATTCGGAAAGCGCTTCGGCGTGGCCGACGCCGACATAGCCACGGTCAGCGATTATCTGCAGTCTCACGGCTTTGCGGTGGGTCGTGTCTACAACAGCAGGATGGCCATCGAAGTGACCGGCACAGCCGGCCAGCTGCGCGACACATTCCACACGCAGATCCACAGCTACTCGATACATGGCCGGCGTTACTTTGCCAATGCCAGTGATCCTCAGATTCCATCTGCGCTCGCATCCGTTGTCGCAGGCTTTGCTTCGCTCAACAACATCCGCAACACTCCTGCCAGCAACGCCGCGCCGGCCTCTGTGTCCGCCATGGTTGAACCACAGACCCATCGCTTCAAACCACAATTTACCGGCACAAATGCGAGCGGGACCTATTACCTGGTGGCGCCGGCGGACCTGCAGAAGATCTACGACATTCCGCCCTACGTCATCGCAGGCGGCAAAGCGACCACCACTGTCAGCGGTACAGGAGTATCTGTGGGCGTCATCAATGACGCGCAGGTCAACGTCAACCTTGTCACGCAGTATCAGACGCTTGCGGGTCTTACTGTGAATGCGCCGATTGAGATCATCGATGGCAACGATCCGATCGATGCAACGCTAAGTGCCGATGCTGGCACGGCGTACGCGCAGCTCGAACTCATCAGCGCAGCAGCACCCGGGGCGCAGCTCTACTACTACGCCTCAGCCGACACAGACTATGACACCGGTATGGACTTTGCGATCATTCGCGCAGTCGAAGACAATGCTGTTTCGGTTCTTGCTATCGGCGCGCAGACGTGCGAAGCGAACATCGGCGCCACCGGCAACAACCTTATTGGATCAGCCTGGCTGCAGGCAGCCGCACAAGGGATCACTGTCGTTGCCGCAACCGGCGACTCGGGCTCCGCGGCCTGCGATACGCCGGGCGCCACAGCCTCTACCGGTGGCCTTGCCGTAAATGGCTATGCCTCAACTCCATACAACACGGCGGTCGGCGGTACTGACTTCTACTACGGTTCCAAGACCGGCGGTCCGACATACTGGGGCTCCACCACCCAGAACAACAACTTCTACGAGTCAGCGTTGAGTTACATTCCGGAACAGGCATGGAACGACAGCATCATCAACGCCAATGACCCGAATCCTACCGACCTGGCTTCAAGTGTCTATGGTGGAGGAGGCGGCTTCAGTACCACCGGAAGCTACACTCTCTACGGCACAGTCGGTTCACCGTACCCGATCCAGAGTTGGCAAAGCACCTTTGTCACCAACTGGGAAACTGCCGCCCACGTTACGGGCGCTCTTGGCCGCGGCATTCCGGATGTATCGTTCTTTGCCGGCAACAACTACAACTCAGCCACATATGCTCTTTGCACACAGCCCGGCGATTGCGTTCTGAATAATGGCATCGTGTCATCTGTCACGGCGTCCGGTGGCACTGCTGCTGCTGCCGGCGTCTTCGCCGGCATCGTCGCCGACGTGGTCCAGAAGATGGGTGCGCGCCAGGGCAATATCAATCCCATCCTTTATGCACTTCACTCCACCGCCAACATCTATCACGACACAGTCGTCGGCTCGAACAGTATGAAGTGCACCACGGGCACAGGCTGTAATGGTACTAACCTGGTGGTCGGAACGCCTGCCGCGAACGCCTACCAGACCACGACAAGCTGGGATCCCGCGACCGGCCTCGGCAGCGTTGATGCTGAAAACCTGATTGCCGCCTGGGCAAACCTCGCGACCAAAACCACGACAACAGCTCTAAGCATCAATGCCTACCAGGGTGGGCCGACCGTCAGCAAGACGGTCCATGGCACTCCCCTTACCTTCAGCATGCGGGTTGCACCTACCAGCGGAACAGGAATCCCTACAGGCACTGTCGCTCTTAATACCAGCAGTCCGCTGGCAAGTTATGGCACAATCGGTGCCTACTCGCTGACCAATGGACAAGCCGTTTCGTTTTCAAACTATTTCCTGCCCGGCGGTTCCTATACCGTGACTGCTTCCTATCCGGGAGACACGACCTACGAGGCCTCCACCAGCCCGGCCGTGCCGATCACTGTCACGCCTGAACCATCGCAGCTGGAACTTATCTCCAGTATTCCTGCCCAGGGCACCACTGTTGCCTACGGCTCACCGTTGAGCATCACCGTCGAGCCGTACAGTCTTACGAAGAACAATGTATCGACGCCAACAGGTACGATCTCGGTGTTCAACGGCGGCACTTATCCCATTCAAATCCTGCCGCTGAACTCCGAAGGTTCGGCGACTTACTACACTAGTATTCTCGCGCAGGGTACTTATGGCTTCACCTTCAAGTATTCGGGGGACCCCAGCTACAGTCCCAGCGAATACACGACGGCATTCCCGGTAACAGTCGGTATCGGCAACTCTGTGACCACGCTGTCGGAGAGCTCAGCGACGGCCTCCGCAGCCGGCAAGGGCAACGGTACGGTGACCATCTCGGCCACTGTATCGAATGCGGGCTCCGGCTCTACAGGGGTCGCGCCTACGGGCAGGGTCACGTTCAATACTTTCCCCGTCCAGACCGTCACCCTGGTCTCCGGTTTCGGTACCAACAACCAGGCAGTCGGTACTGCGACGACAACAGTCCTCAGCACCCAGGTACCCAGAAATGGCGCGGCCCTGGTAGCCACTTACGCCGGCGATGGCAATTATGCCGGCTCGACCAGCAACACGCTTCCGCTCACGGCCACCACAACCAACTACGGCGCGGTCAGCACAATCACCATCGCAGCCAATGCAACCACGGTGGCAGCAGACGGCAGCCTGGTCATCACCGCGACTGTGAAAACAGGCGGCAATGCAGGAGCAGGCACGGTTAATTTTTACGCGAACGGCATACTGCTCAACGCGACACCATTTGCAGTCACTGGCGGCACGGGTTCCTATACTGTTCCGCTGGTCAACAACTATCTGCCCATCGTCTCCGGGAGCGTCAAACTCACGGCCGTCTTCAATCCCACCGGCAATGTCTCGCCTTCCACCTCTGCCGCTCTCACCATCACCATCACCGATGACCGCACCAACTCCGACTTCTCCATCAGCACAGACTTCACCACGGAGACCCTGTCGCCCACTTCGAGCAACAGCTACTTCCAGGCACAGGTCACCTCCATTGCCAACTTCTCTACCCTCAACTTCCCCATCACACTTACCTGCACCGTGCCGGGCTCAAGCAACCTGACCTGCATCTTCCCTGACAGCACCAACGCAGACCAGACCACCATCACGGTCAAAATGGGCGCAGGCGGCGTCCTTCTGACCCCGGTCGAGGTAAGCGGCTTCCCGACCGTCGTGAATGCCTCCTCGGTCCAGCCGCAGCTTCATGAAAAATGGTGGTTCCTCGGTGGCGGCTCGACACTGGCCTGCCTCCTCATCTTCGGCATCCCGGCACGTCGTAAAGGCTGGCAGGGTATGCTGACGGTTCTGGTGTGCGCTGCCTTCATCACCTCGTCCATCACTGGCTGCGGCGGTACATCGCTCTCACAAAGCCTCGCCAAAAGCGGCACGTCAACACTGTCGGGCAACGGCAGTTTGCCCAATGCAACAGCGAACGCTGCTACCGGCGGCGGTGTAGCGTCGAACCTGGTAGCCCCGGGAAAATACCAGGTGGTCATTACCGGAACGTCCAGCACGAGCAACACCACCCTCGCGCACAACACCCCTGTCAATATTGTTGTGTCGTCCACACCGACCATCCCGAACGGCACCTATACACTGACCAGTATCAACAGCCAGTTGCTGGTCGACAACGTGGGCGGAGCCACACCCGTCGAACAGGAAGCAGCCGATAGCAAGAGTGACCAGCAATGGATCTTTACCTACCAGGCGAATGGCTATTACACGATCACCAGTGCAGCCAATCCGGCTCTCTATCTCACGGAAGCAAGTGATCCCGGAAGCGTCGGTAATCCTGCGATCGTCAACGCTGCACTCCAGCCAGCCACAGGAACGTCAGCTCAGCTCTGGGCATTCGACCTGGTGGAGGGTGGATACGAGATCGTCAACGGCAACACACCTGACACTGGTGCCACCCCTGGCGTGCTCGATGACAATGCCTTCGGCGCAACACCCGGCACGACTGTTCTTGTCTATCCGCAGAAGGACATCACCCAGTCCGTCAACCAGACCTGGTACATCCACTAGACCGCGCGCATTACGCAGTCTCGACCCTCCCTTCATCAACCCCGGCCGTCAGCCACATCACGCTGACGGCCGGTTTTTTCTGCCCGGCACCCGGTCCGGTTGCAATGAAAGATGGCAGGTAGATCTTCGTGATGACGATTTGCAGATTTATCCGCAGCGCCGGTCGCAGAAGGCCTTACTATCTCTCCTGGAGCAATTCACTGATGGTGTACGGCGAAGAACAGATCGCCGCTGGTCCGGTCTCCAGGAAAAAGACCAGCTCGTTTACAGTCAAACAACGTAGTATCAGGTGAATTCAGTACGTTAGCCCTTGTTCGCCGCTCAATGGCGAAAGGATTGGGGAAAGCACACCATTGAATCCGACGACCGTACCTATTCAGTCAGCCCAGCCTGCTGCCAGCCTTCGCTCATCTGGAGCTCAGAACCGTCCTAGCCGCCTGTTATCACTCGATCTGTTGCGCGGCCTCGACATAGGTTTCATGATCCTCGTCAATGACAATGCTGACGAACGAGCCTACTGGCCGTTGAAGCACGCCGACTGGAATGGCTTTACGCCTACCGACCTCGTCTTTCCGACGTTCCTGTTCCTGGTCGGCATCTCGACCGTCCTCTCGCTGTCCTCACGTATCGAGCAGGGCGCGTCGAAAGCGAACCTGCTGTTTCATGTGGTGCGTCGAGCCGTCATCCTCTACATTCTCGGACTCATCGTCAATAGCTTCCCGCTTTTCCATCTCCACACCATGCGCTTCTACGGAGTGCTGCCGCGCATCGCTATCTGCTACCTGATCGTGGGCACGCTATATCTCATCAGCCCAGGGTGGCGCAGCAAAGCAGTCATCGCCGTCAGTGCTCTGGTTGGTTACTGGCTGCTGATGCGCTTCGTTCCCGTGCCCGGTTACGGTATCCCGACGCACGACGTCCCCCTGCTCGACAAGGACGGCAACCTGACTGCCTGGATCGATCGTCAGCTCTTTTCGGCTTCACACCTGTATGAACAGACTCGCGATCCGGAAGGCCTTCTGAGTACCATTCCCGCACTCGGCACGGCTTTGCTCGGCATGCTCACCGGCATCTGGCTCCGCACTTCGCGCACACTCAAGGAAAAGGCTACCGGCATCGCTATCGCCGGCGCCAGTTGCGTCCTGCTCGGCTACCTCTGGAACTTAACATTTCCTCTGAATAAGAAGTTGTGGACCAGTTCATTCGTTCTGTTCGCCGGCGGCCTGAGCATGCTGCTGCTTGCGCTTTCTATATGGGTCATCGACATTCCTAGCGCCAAGGAACCCAAGCCCGAACGTGCTCACCGCTCGACCTATTTCTGGCCACTGCTGGTCTTCGGCACCAATGCCATTACCGCCTACGTCATCTCGGAGCTTCTCGCCGCCGGCGTACCCCACTTGCACGCTCCCGGCAAACCGGACCCCTTCGGCTACTTCTACCATTTCATCGTACAAATCGTGCCCCACGATCCGGCACTTTCCTCGCTTATCTATTCTCTCTGCTATGTCCTGCTCTGCTGGATACCGGTCTACTTCCTATATCGCCGCAAAATCTTCATCAAGATCTAACGACTTCAGAATGTACCGGCCGCGCATCAATGGGCTGGTGACGAGAACCAGAACCCTCTCGTAGCCAGCCCGTAGAAGCGACGCGCGACCCCATGAAGCACCAGCCAGGCCGCTGCCTGGCAGGTCGCTTCCCCGAACATTTGCGGATTCGTATCTCCCTCGCTACAAGCATGAATCGCAGATTTTTCTTGAGAGCCTGCATCGATTCTGTCTACAAAGCCTTCCACGCGGTATCCAGGTCGCTGGCCGCTGCTTTTACAACGGGACTCTCCGTCTATGGTGGTTGAAGGATTCACTCCTGCCGCTGCAGGCCGAACGCAGGCATATTTCCGACGATCTCCGCCTGCACTCCTGAGTGACGCGGAGTGGCAAAAACTCTAGAACCAGATCGCTGCCCCGGGGAGACGCTTTTCGCGGATTGATTCAAGTGCGTACCAGGTCGTCGTTTTCTGAGCATCTGGCCTCTTCCACATCTCTGGACGATCCCTGCGGCGGGCATCCACTAGTCACCGCGGACGGCCGGATCTCATCGCGTCCTTAACTGAAGATAGCGTCAGACCTGGAGCGGACGGAGTTCGTCTTCGACGATAAAGAATCGTCGGCTGACCAGGCTGCCAAGTCTGAAGATTAATCTTGCGATGTAAGCCTCTGGGGCATCGCGTCCGCGCACAAGAACTTGTATCGAACGATCTTCCGTCATCAGCCCGACCGAGGACACATCTCCCAGGCCCGAATCAGCGGAACGGGCACAAAGATGCCGTTGCCGTTGATGAAGCTGCGATTTTATCAGTAAGCGAGCATGGAATCCGGCTGCCAGTACATTGCGCGAACAACACTCCTTGATCGGCCAAGTGTGCACGCATAGCCGAGGTGCGAAGAGAGACAACGGTCTTCCATCCAGCCACATGTTCCGCGATAGTCATTTGACCCTCGGCATTTCATGGCTCCACCGGGTCTACGCTCCCGATGGTGTGCCGCAAAGGAACGCACAGAAAAGGTAGGAACCGGTGCGCTCCATCCTCGCCATCCCCTCATGGCCACGGCGCTAGGCGCGGAATGTCTGTTGATTCGCTGGGTGCCTCAGCCAAATCTGAAGGACAGGCCATGCTCGGCTGTGCGATCGTGCTGGACCTTGGAAGCTTCAGACACCTGCGGTCGCATCCGGTCTTTCAAAGCAGTCTCGCGACTTTGATCCCGCTCTTGTCGAGCTCTCAAATGGACATCGGCGGCAGAAAAGATGTCGCCCGTCAGCAGGGCCATCTCGACCTTGTTGACGCTCAAGACTTTCAATGCGTGAAGCTGTTGCCACTTTGGCCACAAGAAAACGTCAGCCTGTCTCCTACGCTTACTAATGCCCGCTTGCTCTGCCCTGCCGGCAGCTCAAGAATACTTCGCGTCTTCCATCCAGGAAAAGCGAAGCGTCCCGGCTTCATGTGGGCATAAATCCCCGTCACCCGGCCCGAACGATCCAAGCCGATCACGTCGATACTGATCGACATACCAACCGTATGCACGGCGGAAGTCAAGTGCAGGAGTAGACCCTCGCCCGGCTCGAAATTGTACGTGCCGAGCAAGCCGAGCAGACGCTCTCGCAGGCTCACAGCAAGCTTTGCGCGATCGCAGACCGTTCTGCCGTTTGTCTCGTTCTCAATCAGCATGATGCCTCGGCATCGACGCACACGGGTTACATGCCTGGTAAGGGCTGGATCGCTTGGATCGGCTGAATCGTCAGGCCCTTCTTTGCGTGATGCCAAGGCTGGCTACTTCTCAAGATCGCGCTACTTCGCGGACGACCGTAAACTCCGTGCGGCCCGGGAGCAAGGTTTTCGGGCGGTGAAGAGACTTGATCGGAAGAGACTGCCTGGCATCAGCTTCCAGAGTCCCAACGGAGGGACCAGGAGAAGATGCTCAGCGTAAGGGTCAGAACAACTACGATCACTGCGTCGCTCATCATCATCCGCACTTCCTGGTCAGATGATGGGTATATCGGCGAAGGTCAGTAGAACTTCAGCGTAACGCGGCCTTCATCGCAAAAGGAGTTGTTCATTTGGGACTGTCCGCCAGGGCATGCATGATGTTCAACACCGCCGGACCCAGCAGAACCACAAAAATAGCCGGAAAGATGAAAATGACGAGCGGAAAAATGATCTTGACTGTCGACTTCGCCGCCATTTCCTCTGCTTTCTGGCGTCGGCCTGTCCGCACTCCCGCAGCAAATGTCGTGAGCGCTTTCGCGATCGGCGTTCCAAATCGTTCAGTCTGCAGCAGCATATTAACGAGTGCATCCAATTCTTCGATCTTTACCCTCTCGGCCATTGCCTGCCATGCCTCATTTCGCGGGCGTCCCGCCCTTTGTTCGCGATTGATATGCATCAACTCGTCACTGGTCTCAGGATGACTGATCGACAACTCCTCGGCCACGCGCAGCATTGCCTGGTCAAGCCCCAACCCCGCATCGACACAAATAACCAGCAGATCAATCACATCCGGAATGCTCTTCCGGATATGCTCGCTCCGAATCCGAATCATTCGGGCTAGAACAAGATCGGGCATCAGGTAAGCGATTGCCGGCAAAGCTGCCATCCAGAAAAATCGCGCATAAGGAATCACGGAGCCCACTACGAGTGCAAGCAGTGGACCCAGGATGCGGGCTGAGTGGTACAGGTCGCCGGGTTTTGCCCCCTTCAGACCAGCACTGGCAAAACGAAAGCGTAGTCCAGGGTCGTCTGTCAGCCATAGATGAGCGCGGAACCATGCCGCGGCCTTGGCCGAGAGTTCTTCAAGCTTCTCTGATCCCGTGATCCTTGTGCTTCGCCCGGAATCGGTTCTTGTCACCTCTTCCAGCCTCTGCAGCACCTTCGACGTATCTTTGGGGAGTGCTAGGCAGCCGACCAGCAACAGTGCGGAAAATACGGTTAAACCGGCAAACAGATAAAGGCTGAGAGTCATTCAGAATGTCACTTTCACGATTCTTCGAATCACCAGTGCACCAGTGACCATGCACGCTGAAGAAGCATAAAGCAGCTTCTGACCAAGCGGATCGGTAAAGAGCACATGCGTGTAGCTGGGACAGAAAAGGCTGATGAATCCCAGAATCGCCGGAGGCAACATGGAGAGTATCCAGCCAGTGAGCCTGCCCTGCGCAGTATGTACTCGCACCTCTCCCTCCACCCGGATGCGTTCTCTCAGTGTCTCAGTCGTACGGTCGAGGATCTCTGCCAGATCCCCTCCCGTCTCTCGCTGCACTAGGATAGCTGTAATCAGAAAGTGCAGATCTCGCGACGGGATCCTCAAGCTGAGGTCAATCAGCACCTCCCTCAGAGGAATACCAAGCTTCTGCTGCTGGAATACCTTGGCGAACTCGACCGATAGTGGCGGAGGCGCCTGTTCGCCTAGTGCTTCGATTGCCTGGGTAACTGAGTGTCCAGCGCGCATTGCTCTGGCCATAAGGTCGGCTGCATCCGGCAGCGCTGCCGTCACTGCGTTCAGTCGTTTCGAACGCTTCCACTTCAGCCGCGCCAGCGGCATCGCCGACGCGATAACTCCGATAACAACCGCTCCCATAATTGATCGGGAAATTACGCCGCCCAGCAGCAAGCCGAGCAGCAGGAATCGAATACTGACCAGCACAAGCTGTCCGACAGTGCCCTCGCTGTTCGCCTGCATCAGCAGCGTCTCGATTTTTGCTGAGAACGAGTACTCCTTCAGATAACGTCCCAGCCGTTCACTCAGTGTTCCGCTTTCACCCTCAGCCAGGTCTGCTTCGCCGCCTTCGTAGCGCAGTACACGCCGAGGATTGCGTATGTTTGTAATACGAGCCTCGACCACCCGCTCCTGTGGTGAGGGCAGACCGGCAAAGATCAGGATGATCAGGCTCAAACCAAAAGCGAGCAGGAAAAACGTCGTGAGCAGACTCATATTTTGCCCTCAGACCTCAACCGACTGATCCATCAGGTTGAGAGAAAGCGGAAAACCAGCCGCCGCCAGTTTGTCAGCGAATTTGGGCACAATGCCCGTAGCCGAAAACCGTCCGTTCACTTTACCGTTGAGACCGAGTCCCTGCCTCTCGAAGACGAAGATGTCCTGAAGACTTACGATGTCGCCACTCATACCAGTGATTTCTGTAATGTGAGTCACCCTCCGGCTGCCATCGCTCATACGTGAAACCTGCACAATAAGATCTATCGCTGATGCGATCTGAGCGCGGATGGCCCGCTCAGGCAGGGTCACGGCACCCATCAGCACCATCGTTTCCAGCCGGGCGATTGCATCGCGAGGTGTGTTTGCGTGCACCGTGGTGAGCGAACCATCATGCCCTGTATTCATCGACTGCAGCATGTCGAGGGTCTCGTCCCCACGAACTTCGCCAAGGATGATGCGGTCAGGGCGCATGCGCAAAGCGTTGATCACCAGCTCTCGCTGCCGGATGGCGCCTCGCCGCTCGAGGTTGGGCGGTCTGCACTCCAGTCTCACCACATGAGCCTGTTTGATCTGCAGTTCGGCGGAGTCCTCGATCGTGATGATTCGCTCGGCGGGTGAGATATAGCCGGACAGTACGTTCAACAGCGTAGTCTTGCCAGCGCCCGTTCCTCCGGAAACAACGATGTTCAACCGCGCGCGGACCGCGCCCTTCAAAATCTCCAACATCTGCGGAATCAGCGTCCGGTGCCGCAGCAGGTCGTCGGCAACGAGCGGCGTTGCACTGAAGCGGCGAATGGAAACAATGGGACCATCGACAGCGAGCGGCGGGATGACGATATTCACGCGCGAACCATCCAGCAGTCGTGCATCGACCATAGGAGAAGATTCGTCGATCCTGCGGCCGACCGCTGAGACAATCTTATCTATGATGTGCATCAGGTGAGCGTTGTCACGGAAGGACACGTTCGTCTTTTCAAGCACGCCCCGGCGCTCGACATAGACAGTATTAAAGGTGTTCACAAGGATGTCGTTTACCGTCGGATCTTTGAGAAATGGTTCCAGAGGACCTAGCCCGACGACTTCGTCAAGCACCTCGCCGGCCACCTGGTCGCGATCAGCCGCGCTAAGCGGGATCTGCTGCTCGCCAACCAGTTGCAGGATTATGTTCTGGAGCCGCTGCCGTCCCCCGTTAAGGTCGGCCTGGATCATAGAGAGCTTTTCTAAATCCATTCTCTCCAGGAGCTCCTGGTGTACTTCGGTTTTAAGAAGATGCCGCGCCTGTTCGCTGAGCGAAGAACTCACCCTGGCTTCCCCCTGTTCAGCCGGCCGCTCGCGTGGTGTCAGGTACATGCGTACTTCAGACATTAACCGAAAACTCCTTTTTGTTTCTGACTACAATCGATGGCTGGAATTGGCCGCCGTTTGACAAAGCTGCCCCAGCCCATCGAAGCAATTCGTAAGTGTCGTGCCCATGTAGCGACGCTTTCGTCGCTCCATTCTCAACGCCAGAATGGAAACCTGCTGCGCAGGCCTTTCTCCTTCGGTGCTGCGGAGCTATCCTCAGTCTCACCGTCATGCACGATCTCCCGCGCTATATCGCTGAGGGCCTGGTTGAAGTTGGACGGACGAAGCGGAGAGATGGGTTCACCCTCGTTAATCGAGCGCAACAATTCGGCGTAGTTGTTCGGAACAGTGTGTGTAACCGGAAAGCGCACGGCCTTCTGAATCTGGGCCGACGTGAGGGAATCGTCAGCAGTTGAGCGATTAACGATCAAACGAAGTTTTACGTTTGCATCAGGACTCAGGCTGATGTGCTCGACCAGGCGCGCAAGGTCACGCAGCGAGGCAACATCAGGCGTCGAAACCAGGAACACCTCATCGGCCTCGGCGATGATCGACATCTTCGTGTCCTGGTACTCCACCGACGAATCGATAAGGATGTAGTCGTATTCGCTACGCAGAAAATCCATGGCGCGTTCGAGTTCGTCGAGCTTTCCCTCGTGGTAGGCTGTTGCAATCTCGGGTGAAGCCATCACGTCCAGACCGCTGCCGTGACGAATAGCGAAACCGTTCAGCAGCTCGGTGTCGAGCCGATCGACGTTCTTGAGCAATTCATCAAAGTAGTACTGTGTATCTTTCAATCCTAGATAAAGTGCCACGTGTCCCAACTGATGTTTGTGATCGATCAGCAGCGTTTTCTTGCCCTTGCATACGACCAGGTAATTGGCCAGGTGTACGGCAAGTGTCGTCGTTCCCACACCACCCTTGGCGCCAAAAAACGCCAGGACCCGCCCTATATTCACCTGACTCTGAGGCTGGGTAATGCTGGACTGTTGAAACCGTTGGATTGCCGAAGAGATCTCAGGCGCACCGACCGGAGTCGACAAGTAGTCGGTGCAACCGGCGCGAACTGCACGCAGCAGAACATCTGAGGTTAATTGAGCACCCGTCCCGATGACACTTATGCGGCTCAGGAATATCTGGCTCAGACGTTCCACAGTTTTAAGTCCGAGTTCAATGTCGCGATCAAAATCGACAAAGGCAAGACAAGCCCGTGCCTCCTTGATCGCCTGTGAAAACTGGGGTCTCTTTTCGAGGGTGATATAGTCGCGGAACTCTCCGGCAAAAAATGTTTGTGGAGCCAGATCAGAAGCAGCAATGGTGGCATGAAGAAGCTCCTGCGTGGGACAGACGCAGAAGATGGCGTAGGTCACTTCGTTCGCTCGAGCAGCCAATGAACTCATGGCTGTCCCACCTTCTGCCCAGTCAAGGGCCCGGCTGAGTTTGAATCTGCGGCAGCTATCCTTGCTGGTTTTTTTCCCGCAACATTCTGATCGAATTTCTGCCGGTCCATGTTGGGAATGACCATGGAAGGCGCCGTAGGAGGATCGGCAGGAGCTAGTGGATCAACAATCGAGGCTGTGACCAGCACCACCAATTCAACTACCGAGCGAGTGATTCCCTTGGAGCGAAAAAGTTGACCAAGAATAGGAATATCGGCTATACCCGGCATCTTCGACAGGTTATCCGACGTGCGATTATCGAGCAGCCCAGTGATGACGAAGCTTTGTCCATCTGCCAATTCGACCTCAGTCTCCGCTCGGCGTGTAGAGAGTGCAGGAATCACAAAACCGGAAACTGTAACAGAATTTGTATAGTCAAGGGCGCTCACCTCCGGCGCAACCTTGAGCCTGATGGAGCCATCCGGATTAGCCGTCGGCGTGAAGTCGACCTTCACGCCGTAGGGTTTGAAGATGATGGTGATTGCTGTGGAATTTCCTGTACCACCCTGAACGACCGGCAGCGGAAACTCGCCGCCGGAGAGGAAACGCGCCGGCACCCCGCTGAGTGTTGTCAGAGTTGGCTCAGCCAGGATCTGCAGGACCTGCTTCTGCTCGAGATCTTTTACGGTAACGCCTGCGTTGAGCTTGGCACTGTAGAGCAACATGTTAAGCGGGTCGCTGACTGAGACCGAGGTTCCAGAGGCGGCACTCGCCGGGATCGCGGTGCTGGCAAACTGGCCGGTTGTCGTTCCGGCCAGCGTACTGCCGCCCAAGGCAAAGAAGTTGACTCCGAACTGCTCCAGGCGGCTACGATCGACTTCAACGATTCGCAGTTTTAACTGTATCTGTTTGGCATGGACCGGTAAGACTTTCACTCCGTCTACAACGTCCTTCGTATAGGCCTGAACCATCTTCGCCAAGACGTCCGCTGCTGCATCAGTCGGGACGGTGCCCGCCAGATACACGCGGTTTCCGCTGGTTGAGACAGTGAGCTTCGAACCGGGTACCGCATCCTGCAGCATTTGCAAAATGCCATCCGTGTCGAGATCAGCGAAAACGGTGAACACACGTCGTCGCCCGGAGGTGTCCCACAGGATCAGCGTACTCACCCCGCAGCTTTTCGCGGTAATGACTTCTTCTTTTGCGCCGGAGGAGAAGGATTGCAACACCTTCGGATCCCCTACGTAGATCCTTTGCAGCCGGGAGCCGGTTGAAAGTACCGTCGAGTGGCCTAGAACAAGGTGTATGACATCGGCGCTATTCGATGCCTTGACATTGACGCCATTCAACGTATCAGCCATCTGCTCCTTACGAGCTAGTGCAGGAACGGGCGCAATGTATCCGCTATGCACGGGCACGGGCTCTATGTAAGGTGAAGGCTGAAGAGATGCCTGCGCGCACAACATGGCGCCCGTAGAGATACTGACAAGCAGCACCGACAGATACTTCAGGAAAACTCCAGGCGCTGAAGTCATGGCTGTTTACCATCATCTGCGCGGTCGCCGCCCAGAATGGTTTCGACTCCGCTTGGCTCTCGCGGAAGCGCGACAGGCTGCGGGAGTGGATCAACAGAATGCCCACGACCGGAAAAAGGTCCTGTTGGAGCCGGGGAAGCACTGAGCATCACTGGCGGGATCGCAGCACTATCCGTCCGAGCCAGGCTGGCCATGGAAACCGGCTCCCGCACTGTCTCATCCTTGTCGAGTCCATTACGAAGAACAAAGTGCACTGTACCCTGGGTACTGGCAAGCACTGCTCGTTCTGCTTCCAAAGGTGTCAGCAACAGGGTAACGACAGTCGCGCTTGCCGGCTTGCCGGAAGGATCAGGTTGCAGCCGCTGGCCGGCCGCCAGAACTTCAGCATTCTCAAGCACAGTAGCCGTGATAGGTTCGTCTGCGTTGCTGGCGCGATAGGTGACAAGTACGTCGAGTCGTGAGCCGGGTGAAAGAAATCCGGCTACGCCTACTACATCGTCCGATCTGAGCGCCAGTGCGCGCATACCTTTCGGAATGCGGCTTGCAAGGCCTCCACCCGTGCCGGGATCGGCAAGATCGTGATCAAGGATGGGTTCGCCCTTTCCCACCGGATACAGCAACACCCTGCCTAATACGTGATCGATACTAATCTGCGCTCCGCTGATCGGACTCTCCCGGGGCCAGCTTGTCCAGCCAAGATCTTCCGCGCTCAGAATTTCGCCTGCTTCAATCGCCCGCGATGGAGCAACGTACTGGAACATCTGATTACTCCTGGAGGAGGACGCGAGCTTCAACTTCCTGCCTAGCAGAAAAGTACAGGTCGCGGAAATAAGACAGGCAGCTAACAGCGCAATGGCAATGCGTCGATTCAACGTTCACCCTTTCCAAATCAGCGTGCCCAGAGACATCAGGCAGCCTGCGGCTATCGGCACAGCGTAAGGAATACTCAAACTCAGAAGCGGGTCAACTTCTCCCGCGGCAGGACCGCAAGAAGCATCCGATGAATCCAGTGTCTGCCGTGAACGGCAAGCCAGGAGCAGAGCATTTCCCACCGTGTACCTCAGTCTGCGGTGGTACAGAGCAAGTGCAATGCCAATGATCGCGCCACTTAGAAAGGTTCCTGTAAGAATCAGGCGCAGTGACGAACATCCAGCGAGACAACCGACCGCCGCCATCAATTTAACGTCACCCGCGCCCATGCCTCCGGCCAGGTACATCACCATCAGCAGTGCTGCGGCGCCGAAGCCGGCAAGTACACTAAGACCCAGCTCGATGGGTCCGCCCAGCACGAAGTGCAGCAAAAGGCCACAACCTAAAGCAGTTCCAGTCAAGGCGTTCGGGATCCTTCGGCTCCTCAGGTCTTCAGACGCACCGAGTAGTGCAGCAGCATTGGCCGCCGCAAGATAGCAAAGCTCTTTCATGGGATCCGTCATTCAGAGGCCCCGATCTGCTGTGTTTTGTACCGGCCAGCACAGCACCTGCCGGGCAAACGCGTGCAGCCCGGTATATCTGCCAAGCCTGTGCGCAGGCAGCGGTAAGGACTGCAGTCGTGGACTCGCATGCCGCCTTTACCGCTGCAGTTCGTGCTTGTGCGCCTTCGAGAGGCGAGACTGGTCAGTCATCACCTCATCGCGCTGGTGAGTTGACTGCCGATAGTAGAGAAGGCGGAAGATATTTTCGTCCCCAGCGAGGTCATCGCCAGTACCGCGCCCAGGCCAATGATGCCCGCTACCAGTGCGTACTCAATCAAACTCTGGCCGGATTCATCCCGCATAAATGATTTCATAGCTTTACCCGCTTTACGCATCTGTGTCTCTCCTGTATCTCGCTCGATTGTGCTTGCCTCGATTCCAAATGATCATGGCGTGGCATAACACTTGACTCGTTCATCGGACACGGTCGCAAAAACATGAGCGCCGCACTCTCCGGCCTGTCGATGGACTGGAATTGCTTCAATGAGAATCGACGACGGATCATTCACGTTTGCATGGGCGCCGCCGATGAAGGATAGACGGAGAAGCTACTTGCCACCGCCACACATGCAAATCCGTACGGCTTCCGTCGTCGGCAGGGAAAACCCCCGGCCGACCTACTCTGAATCTGGGTCTGCACTGTTTAAGCCAGAACCCTGTCTCCAAGGAATGCAGCGCGTAGGATCCGGTCAAACGCTGATCGCGTACGGCCTGATTGCGCTCTGGATTCAGTTTTTACTTCCCCACTCTATTCAGGACCCGGATATCTGGTGGCACCTGCGCGATGTCGCCGAGCAGTTTCGCACCCATGCCTTTCTCAGCCGGGATACCTATTCCTTCAGCGCCCTGCACGCTTCCTGGATCAACCACGAATGGCTGGCTGAGCTGCCTTACTGGCTTGGATGGCGGCTGGCTGGTGTGCGCGGACTACTCTTCGTCACCGGCGTCACGATCGAAGTCATCTTCATGGGCGTCTACTGGCTGGCCTGTCGCAGGTCCGGGAGCTGGCCTTGTGCCACGCTCGTCACGCTCGTCGCGTCGCTGCTTTCAACAGTCTCCTTCGGACCCCGTACTTTACTTTTTGGATGGGTATGCCTGGTCGCGGAACTGATCATCTTTGACCTGTTTGAAGAGATGCCTTATCTTGCCCTCGGATTGCCAGTGCTCTTTCTGGTCTGGATCAACCTGCATGGCTCGTGGCTGATCGGCATCATCCTGCTCGCAGTCTTCTTCACGTCTGGTCTGTTCGGGATGAATCACGGCCTTATCAGGTCGCCCAGGTTCACCTCGATCCAGTGCCGGTACCTTGCAGCGGCCTTCTTTCTCAGTCTTTGCGCTCTGCTGTTCAATCCTTATGGATGGCATCTGGTTGCCTACCCTTTCGACCTGGCTTTTCACCAGACACTGAACATCTCTCATGTCGAAGAGTGGCGGCCGCTTGATCTGCAGTCTTCCCGGGGTGTGATCTTCCTCGCGTCGCTGATGATACTTTTCCTGATACAGATTGCTTCGCTACCCTACCAGCGCCGCGCGTGGACCATGAGCGAGCTGGCGTTCGTTGCCATCGGCTCCTATGCGGCCTTCCGGCATTGTCGATTTCTTTTTCTCGCCGCTATCCTGGTCATGCCGATCATGGGAGGCCAGCTTGCCGGGCTTATGCCATTGGGCGCATCTGTCCTCAATACCTCAGGCAGCAACACCCGTTCCAGGCCGGGAATGCGTCTCCTGCTGAATGCCGCCCTCCTGGTCGCCATGCTGCTGATGTGCCGGGCCGAAATTACCAGAAACGTACGTCGCGTCCCGGCGGAGGCTCAGCGATTCCCGGTGGCAGCCCTGCCTTTTCTTCGCGGCTTTCAACCTCATGGTGCAATCTTCAACGACTGCCTGTGGGGCGGTTACCTTGCCTTCAATACTCCACAACTCCCGGTGTTCATCGACTCACGTTTCGATATCTACGAGCGCAATGGCACCCTCAAGGACTATCTCGACATAGTCGATCTGAATAACTCACTACTCCTCCTAGAAAAGCACAGGATCCGCTACGTTCTTTTCGAACGCGACTCGCCTATCGTCTACCTTCTGCAAAACACCCATGACTGGCGGCCGCTCTACGATGATGGAAGTACAGTTCTTCTCGAACACTCAGCCAATCTCTTCCAGGCAACGTTAGAGAACGGCGCCTCCAGGTGACGCATCTGGTCTCCACAGGCAGAGACGCAAATCCGGAAGGCAAATGGCCGCAGGTCTCGCTGCTTTCGCTGTTTCTGAATGGCCTGGCCACTGTCCAGATTGTGTGGGTCTACCTGCTGCATGTTCCATCAGCCTTAAACATTGCCGCCTTCGAAAATGGCACTGAGCGAACCCCATTTCAGTACCGGCTACTCATGCTTTTCCCGTTGCGCTGGGCTCACTCTTCGCACTTCATGGCCGTCTGCGCTGCAGCGCTGCAACGTATGCATGGATGGCTCCCCTCGCACGTCAGCACTGAAGCCGTCGTACAGTTTCTCGTCGACCTGCTCTGCCTCGCGTCTACCGGTTTCGTGGTCCGGGTTATCTACCTCGCTGCTTCACGAACTAGAATCCTCGGTCCCTTTGTTTATCCGTTGACGCTGATACTCGTCCTGTTCAGCTACACATTTTTAACCACTCACGCTATTCGCTTCGTATATGACTTCCCGTCCCTCGCCTTCTTCTCTGTCGGCCTGTATCTCATCTACTTTCGCCGCCATTCTGCCTGGTTCGTACTTCTCTTCTTAGTCGCTACGCTGAACCGCGAAACCAGTCTTCTCCTGCTGCCGCTCTACGCAGTGACACAGTGCGTACTGTCGGGTCCGCAACGTAAACCCGCCCAGCGGACCCTCAGTATGCGTGGAAACGCGTCCTTTGACTGGACACGCATGTATGCACCCCGCAGCGTAGCGGTCATCCTGCCTCTCGCTGCATTCTGGATTGGCTGGCACCTGTGGCTGGTCCACCATTTCGCCCGCAATCCGTCCGCGGCCGGACCCAGGCTGTTACTCAATCTGGCTCTTCTGCTTTGCCCGCTTTCATGGCCACAGGTCGCGAGTGCCTGCGGATTTCTCTGCCCGATCGTCTTCGTCTACAAAAACCGGATAGATGACCCCACGCTCCGCCTGTGGATCTGGCTACTGCCTGCGTGGCTCGTGTTCATGTTTATTTTTGGGCTCCTTATCGAACCACGCGTCTTTGGTGAACTGATACCCCTCACCGCGTGCACCTCGGCATTGATCGCGGAAAAAAGCATGCTGCGCAAGTTGGGGATCGCCGGCGCACCTCGGATTCTGCCATTCAAGGTGCGTCGCTTTTCCTGAAGCCACTTGATACTAAGCAGCCCGTTATCCCGGAAAGCCGCCGCACTGGTCCTGATACCATGGCGCTCAGTATCAATCCTGCATTCCCGCAAACTTGCTCACCCAGGAAGTGGAATCCGTGCGCCACCAGGTCTTAGCCATCTGTCTCGTCGTCTTAGCTTTGCGGGCGAAAGCCGTCCCGGCGCCTTCCCCCGAAACGCCGCCTTCTGCGAGCCCCGTCAAAACACAGGTTGTGCACGCCGGCAAGCTCATCGATGTGCGTACTGGCCGCGTTACGCAGGACGCCTACATCGTCATCAAGGGTCAGCGTATTGAGTCGATCTCGACCCAGAGGCCGCCTGACGCTGGTTCGGCTGCCGACCCCATGATAGACATGAGCCGATACACCATCGTTCCGGGATTGATCGATGCGCACGGCCACATTCTTTCCGATCCCACTACACAGTCTTCTGCTGCCTTCCTGCTCACCTCGGCGCCTGAGGCGACTGTCCGTGGCGTCTCCAACCTGCAGCTCTGGCTCAGTCACGGCTTTACGGTTGTTCGCGATGCCTGTGAGTCCTACTCCTCCTATCCTCAGTTTGCCCTGCGTGAAGGAGTGGCCAGGGGCCTGATTACCGGTCCACGGATCGTCGCTGCGGGCAGCTGCGTCTCGCTGACCGGCGGCCACGGCGATGCCGACCGGCTCTCGCCCGACAAACCAAGCCTTAACGAACCCAACCAGGTTGATACCGTCGATGACGTCAGCCGCATCGTCCGCCGCGACATCAAGTACGGCGCCGACTGGATCAAGCTCATGGCCACCGGCGGCGTCATGGATCCCATCAGTGACTACCGTGTTCAGGAACTCAGTGACGCACAGATGGCCCGCGCTGTTGAAGATGCGCATCGCGCCGGCCACAAAGTCATGGCGCACGCTGAAGGCACCATCGGGATCAGGCCGCGGTCCGCGCCGGGGTTGACTCCATCGAACACGGCACCATGCTTGACGAAGAGGGCGCGAAGATGATGGCGGAGCGCGGCACATGGCTCGTACCTACGCTGTACTGCTTCCAGCACGACCTCCAGACCGGCCTCTCGAAGGGCCGCGAGCCGAGCAGCATGGCAAAAGGCATCGCCATCGTCAAGGAGCAGGGACCCGCATTTCAACGAGCCTTGAAATACCACCTCAAGATCGCGTATGGCGTCGACGACGACGATGTCGACGAATCCGTTTCTAAGGAATTTGGAGCGCTTGTTCGCGGCGGCATGACGCCGCTGCAGGCCCTGCAGGCCGCGACCATCAACGGCGCCCAGCTGCTCTCGCTTGATCAGGATCTTGGAGCGATCGAGCCCGGAAAATTTGCTGACCTGGTCGCCGTCCCGAGCAATCCTCTCGACGACATTACGGTGATGGAGCACGTCGCCTGGGTCATGAAGGCAGGCAACATCGTTCATCCGCTTACAAATTAATCCCACGCGTCGGTTCGACTCATGAGTTCAGGAATTCATATCCCCGCCGGGGCGAAGTGAAATCGGGGATCTACATATCCGGTGATCGACCACGACTACCCCGTTTACAATTCCCGATCAGCCTGACCAGTAAACTCGTAAGAACGATACTCTTCTGAAAGAACCAGCACGCCTCACGGAGACAATGCGCGAGACCATCCTCATCCACTTCTCCGGTCATGACAAACCTGGCCTGACTGCCTCGCTGACGGCTCTGCTCGCAGAACATAATGCCTGTGTCCTCGATATTGGCCAGGCTGTCGTGCATGAAGTACTCGCGCTCGGCATGCTGATCGAGGTGCCGGAAGGCCATGACTTTTTGCCATTGAAGGCCGAGTTAGACGAGAAATCGCGCCAACTGGACCTGCAGGTTCGCTTTACCACCATCACCCCCGAAGCACTCCAACATTGGATCGCAACCCAGGGGCGCAGCCGCTACCTGGTCACACTCCTCGGCCGCTCGATCACCGCCCGCCAGCTGTTCCGCGTAAGCTCTGTTATCGCCGACAACGGCCTGAACGTCGACCGCATTGAGCGCCTTTCGACGCCCCTGTCACTGGCCTCCCATGCGGCCAACACCAACGCCTGTGTAGAACTGCGATTGAGCAATGCCAATACCAGCGAGAGATCGGAAAACGAAATGCGCGCGTCGTTGTTACAAGTTGCGCAGGACGAAGCCATCGACATCGCTTTCCAGCGCGAGAGCATCTTCCGACGCAACCGGCGCCTCTTTGCCTTTGACATGGATTCGACGCTCATCCAGTGCGAGGTGATCGACGAACTTGCCAGGATTGCCGGCGTCGCTGACAAGGTAGTCAGCATCACAGCTGCCGCTATGCGCGGCGAACTCGAGTTCAAGGAAAGCTTCCGTCGCCGCGTTGCTTTGCTCAAGGGTCTGCCGGCAGAAAAGGTTTACGCCCTGCTCGACACGATCCCGCTGGTCGAAGGCGCTGAACGGCTGGTCAGTACGCTGAAACTTCTGGGATACAAAACCGCGATCCTCTCCGGTGGCTTTCACCTCTTCGGCGACGACCTGCAAAAACGTCTGGGCATCGATTACGTTCACTGCAGTCACCTCGATATTGCAAATGGTGTCGTGACCGGCGAAGTGAACGGTACTATCGTCGACGGCGCCCGAAAGGCTGAGCTGCTCCAGGAGATTGCCACCCGCGAACGCATTTCGCTCGAGCAGGTCGTGGCTGTGGGCGACGGCGCGAATGACCTGCCGATGCTGAAGCTCGCCGGCATGGGCATCGCCTTTCATGCCAAACCATTGGTACGCGCCAGCGCGAGGCATTCCCTCTCGCACCTGGGATTAGACAGCCTGTTGTACCTGATCGGCGTTCGCGACCGCGACTTCGAGAGCTGAGAACACTGACAATTCCTGCTTCGTCATCTCGACCAAAGCGCAGCGGAGTAGAGAGATCCACATCTTGCAACCATCGCCAGTCACAAAATAGAAGTAAAGCGTGTCATCGTCAGCGAAGTCGATAGACCTGAACCCGGAGACGCAGAAACGGATCGCTTGAATCGCGCGCATCGCCATCTCGATCCTAAGGCGGAGATCTGCGTTTCACCTACCAGCCAGCGGATAGCAGCCTAGAAGTAGAACGCCAGGCCGCCCGAGATCGAACGGTTCACCTGCGCGAAGAACAGTGTATTGCCGTCGCTGGTCAGGAACGGGTGATATCCCTGCGCCAGCAGGTTCTTCACATCGATAACTGCATCCACACCACCCGGGAAGATCCGGCCATGGTGAAGCGGCTGGCGCAGAAAGACACTCAGATAGGCATCCGCCATACCGGACTCAAACAGATCGACCGCGTTTACCGAGTCGCCCGGCTGCAGGCGATACGATGTCCGCCACGTGGTTCCGGTACGCGGCATTCTGCCGCCCAGCAGTAGAGCGACTGATTCCGCATTGACTGCCCGGAAGGCTGGCGTCCCGGTGCCTGCCACGCTTTCCGGCGCTGAAAGCGCACTGCCGCTCGCAAACTCGACCGTTTCATAAACCGAAGACGAACCATGATGCGTCACCTGCATCACCACGCCGCGGGAAGAATAATCGCTGCCGACGACCCGCGACATATCCGTCACTGGATCAAACAGGTAATTGCCGCTCGCCAGTTCGTCAGCCCCTATCCGCCCTGCTGCATCCAGCGTGGGATCGGCGATACGATCCTGGTATACAGCCGCGGACGCATCGAAAGCTGATCCCGCATACGCGACCTTGATCTCTTGATGCAGGCCATGTTCGGTGCGCGCGACACCGTTCTGCTCGCCCATGGAGCTAGCCGCGGCATCATCAGCAGCCAGTTCAGCAGAACTGCCCATCCGCGGGGCTGTCTCAAGTGCGTAGCTCACCGTCGCATTGCCCTTATTCCAGGTCACACTCGCAAACGGCCGGACAGCAGTAGCAGACTGACCGGCAGCGCCAAACAACTCGATCTGGCTACCAGCCTCCAGCATCAACTCTGGCAGCAGGCGCATCGTGTCGGCGCTGCGCAGCGCAATGGTCTGCATGCCCGCGCCGTCCTGACCCACAATCCCTGGATTGGTCTGAAAGGCGATCACCGAGGTCATGCCACTGCCCACCATGTTCTGCTGCGAGTATCCTGCCGTCAGCACGGTCGCGCCGCCAGGCGTGTCACTGACACGGCCCCGCAGCATTGTCTGCGAACCACGCTTTTCCTGGTGCTGCAGTTCGACCACCTGCTGAACACCGCCCTGCGCAAAAGCATGCACGCCGCTTTCGATCAACACGCGACCTTTTTTGCGCATGACGGCCGTCTCGCCGGATTCGATCGTCTCCAGGCCGTCTTCATCCACATAACGCAACAGGGGACGGTAGGCGGCAGACCGCAGGGTCCAGGTCCAGTCATCCTGTGGTTCGGTGACCTCGCGTTTATGCGCCGGAAGCCAGCTCAGCGCCTCCATCAACGTACTCAGCGTCAGGTTTGCCTCGGTACGGCTCCTGCCGGACACGCGAAGGTTTTCGCGCAGAGTCGGCAGGAACGAAGTCTCCATTGCTTTCAACTGGTAGATGCCCGGTAGAATTCCGGCGATCAGGTAGGTGCCGTGCGCATCAGTCCGCACGGTCTGGACGATAGTTGAGTCCGCTCGCATCAACTGCACCAGTACGTCCATCTGCGGGACGCCGCTGGAATCTCGCACTACACCAGACACCGTCGTCTCCGCTGCACCTGCGGAGAATGGCGCCACGGCAATCAGTAAACCTGACGCAGCGAGCAAGGCGGATTGGACATTCCGTAACTTCACCGGATACTTCGTGTGTGCCTCATATCCCGCAGGGCCCGGGTCCGGAAACTGGTCCCACAGACGGCCGCGCCGATGGTTACCCTGTATACGAGAAGATACTACTATTCCACCGTAAACGGGGCTGTCTGCGCAATTTCCTGCTTCGAAACACTGTCGTTGATCTTGATCTTCACCTGGTACTTGCCCGGCTGTAATGAAGCCAGCGGTACCGACTTCTCTACCGTGAGCTGGTCAGAGCTCGAGCCCAGCGTCTTGCTGTCTTCCGATGTATCCAGAACCAGCTTGTTCGTCGCCATGTCTGTGATCTGGTAGGACACCGATGCAGAGTTCTGCTTCGTCTTCTCGTCGATGCCGAGGTTGTAAACCTGCATCCAGAAGTTCAGCCTCTGGTTCTGCTTGAAGACCACCGGCGTCATCACGTTCGCACTGACACGCGGCCGGATAAAGGTGTTGCTGATGATGAACTCACCGGTGCCGATCTGTTTCGACGGCACCCGCTCCATCTTGTCCGCCAGGATCAGCGAAGACGCAGCAAGCCGCTCATCGTCATACTTGGGAACAACGATGCCTTCCGCCCACTTACCCACGTGATCCGGGTTGTTGACATCCTTGATGGCAATGTCGACGCGGTAACGGCCAGGCCGCAGCGGCAGTGCTTTCCAGTACACCTGCGAAGTCTCAAGTGTCTTCGGCAGCAGTTCGCTTGGCTGTTCCACTTCCAGCGTTTCTTCAAAGGTCTGCACGACGTGATCCGTAATGGTCGCGACGCGGCATAACACGTTCACAACACCCTTCGAAACACCGTCTTTTGTGTTGAAAGTGATGTCCTTATTGCGGATCTGAAGCGTGATTGGCACCAGGTCAGTGTCTTCCGTGACCTTCACATAATCCACCCGCACGTCGAATGGGAAGACCGGGCCGGTCAGCACCTTGTGGTCGACCAGGAAGGACTCCAGGTCCTTGAACTTGACCTGCGGAGCAGCCTGCAGTTTGGCGTACTGCTCGATGCGGTCAAACTCCTTGCTCTGCTGGCCGGAAGCAAGCGGACCATTGCCCAGGTCTTCCAGGCCGCCTTTGAAGCGGTCCGCCTTCTTCGCCATGCCCATCTGTTCATACATGGTGGAGCCGGCGCCCGGCGTATGCAGCAAAGCGTCCTTCTCTGAACGATCGATGGTCATGTGGTAATCGCCGCACTGGCAGGTATCCACAAACTCAATGTCGATGTTCTCGCCTATCCCTTCAAGATAGCGGTAGTGCCAGACAGTGAACGGGAAGGTCGAGGTCTCGCCGCCGCCTTCCTCCATGGGGCGCTCATAGCTGCCGCCGCTGGGATGGCTGTCCTCGCTGTCGGGCTTGCCGAAGGCAATGTAGATGTGACCGCGGTCTGTCTTCCAGCCCGGCTTGCCTGCCGCGAAATGGTCATTGGCATAGGCAATGCGCCGGTAGTGCTCTTCCTTGAACTCGTTTTCCGGGGAATCAGGGCTCGGATTGCGCCGCTGCCAGAAATTTTCGATGAAGTTGTCACGCTCTTCGTCGTTGCTAAGACTCTTGAAGGCCTTCAACTCCTGGTCGGTAATGATCCATCGAACATCTTCGTCGACCCAACGCTTGTAGGCGCCATGCAGCTCGTGCTTCAGTTCCTTCTGCTGCTGGAACTTCTCTTTGTCACTCAGTTGCCGGTTCAGAGGGTCCGGGGTCTGCTGGCTCGCATCGGGCTGTTGGGCCGCTGTCGCATCCTGTGCGTGCAGCGACGGAACACCCAGGAGCAGTGCACCACCTGTAAGAGACACAGCCAGACACCGGCTGGCAAGACTTCTACTGAAAGATCGGGGTAACGGCAAACGAGAGCTAGACATATACTGCTGGGACTCCTGGGAGAACAAACGTCATTCTAAGGGTTCAGGTCAACGTTATACAAGGACGCAGCATCTCAGCGGCCTACAAAGACTTTCACCATCCACCTGATATCATTCTCGACACTGTTACTCTCCGGCTTTCAGCGGCGATCCAGTGGCTTATTCCTTAGGTGCCCTTACCGGAACCAATGAGAAGAACTCTACGTATCAGCCTCTGACGATGGGGTAATGCCCGGCTTAATAGGCCGGTAATGCACGGGAGCGCGACGCCAACCTCGATGAAAGCTAAACGGATCGTAATTATTGCCCTGATCGTCATTGTAGCCGCTGGAGTCGTTACTTTCTCCGTGCTCCGCGCCCAGTCCGGGTACGTGAAGGTGGTTACCGGGAAGGTGCAGCGGGGCACCATCGTTGCCACGGTCAGCGGGACGGGCGAGATCAAGCCCAAAACCTACGTCAACGTGGGCGCGACTGCCTTCGGCCGCATCACCAACCTTTATGTGCATGAAGGCGACAGGGTAAAGCGTGGTCAACTCCTGGCCACCATTGAAAATGTGCAGGCCAAGGCCGGCGTCGATGCCCAGCAGGCCACCATCTCCTCGGCCAAGACTGACGTCAGTTCCTACCTTGCCGCCGAAAACACTGCCGAAGCCGTCATCGAGCACGCCAAAGCCGACCTCGAGCAAAAGCGTCTCGACTACGACCGGGCGCAGCAGCTTTTTAATGCGCAGCTGCTCTCCAAGCAGGATTACGACTCGAAAAAGGCCGCCTACGACACCGATGTCGCGACCCTGGCCCAGGACCAGGCAGCCCTCGCGCAGGCCAAGGCGCAGACCGCCTCGGCACAGGGCAAGGTGCAGGAGGCGAATGCCAACCTGCGCACTACCTTCGACACTCTGAACAAGACGACCAGCGTCGCTCCGTTTGACGGCATTGTGACCAATCTGCCCGTACGCCAGGGGGAAACAGTCGTCGTCGGCATCCAGAACGCCGAAGGCAGCACCCTGATGACTCTGGCGGACATGTCCGTCATCACCGCCGAAGTGAAGGTGGATGAGACCGAC
This sequence comes from Acidobacteriaceae bacterium, assembly GCA_963692885.1. GTDB lineage: Bacteria > Acidobacteriota > Terriglobia > Terriglobales > Acidobacteriaceae. The sequence continues at coordinate 601,228 of OY843586.1, read as the reverse complement.
ATAGTTGACCTGAAGCTGGGCCAGACTGCGGATGTGACCGTCGATGCGCTGCCCGGCAAAATTTTCAAGGGCCACGTGACCCAGATCGGCGACCAGGCAATCCTTCGTTCGACCGGCATCGCGACCAGCCAGAGTACTACCGGCACAGAAGAAGCCAAGGATTTCAAGGTCGTTGTCACCCTGGACGATCCCTCGGGCGAACTCCGTCCGGGCCTTTCCGCCACTGCGAAGATCACGACAGCCGAGCAGCCCAATGCCGTCTCGCTGCCGATCCAGGCGCTTACCATGCGCAAACCAAGTGACCTGGTCAAGAAGGACGACAAGGCAAAGGCCGTAACCACCGCGAATGCTGCCCCGAATCCTGCGAATGACGCTCCGACGCAGGGCGTGTTCGTGGTTCATGACGAGAAACATAATGGCAAGCTCCGTGTGACCTTTGTGCCGGTAAAAACCGGCGTGACCGGCGCAACGGACATCGAAGTCACCAGCGGCCTGAAAGACGGCGATACCATCGTGACAGGGCCCTACAAGATCCTGCGCACTCTTGAAAACAACAGCCTGGTCAAGCTCGATACCACGGGCGGCGCCGGCGATACACCCGCTTCCTGAGGCCGGGAAGCCAGCCGTTTGAAGCAGCAGTGCCCCGGTTGATCCGGTACGGAGTGAAGCATTATGGCTCTTGAGACAGCAATCCCCACGCACACGCTCACGGCACCCGCAGTGCCGCAGGGAGATGTCATTGTCGTAGAGAACCTGTGGAAGACCTACGACATGGGTTCCGAACAGCAGGTGCAGGCGCTGCGCGGCGTAAGTCTGAAGATCAAGCACAACGAATATGTCGCGATCATGGGCCCGTCCGGTTCCGGCAAGTCGACGCTGATGAACCTGATCGGCTGCCTTGACACGCCCAGCCAGGGCAAATACTGGCTCAACGGCCACGTCGTCAGCGAGTTGAACGACGACGAACTCGCACGCATCCGCAACCGCGAGATCGGCTTCGTCTTTCAGACCTTCAACCTGCTCGCCCGCGCCTCCGCATTGCATAATGTCGAACTGCCGCTGATCTACAACGGCACGCCTTCCGCCGAGCGTCTCGAAAGGGCCCGCGCTGCTCTCGCCGCGGTCAATCTCGAAGCCCGCATGAACCATAAGCCGAATGAACTGTCTGGCGGTCAGCGACAGCGTGTCGCCATCGCCCGCGCCCTCATCAACCGGCCTTCGATCATCCTGGCCGATGAACCCACCGGCAACCTCGATTCGAAAACCGGCGACGAGATCATGGCGCTCTTCGACGAACTGCACAGCCGCGGCAATACCATCATCCTGGTCACCCACGAACCGGACATCGCCGAATACGCCCACCGCGTCGTCACCATCCGGGATGGGGTCATCGCGTCGGACCACAAATCCTCGCGCTTCAACAACGGCCAGGCCTGAAGACGGATCGTCCTGACTGGGCATTGCTAGAAGATGTCGTTCCGAGCCTGCGCGGCAAACAGATCGTCATTCCGACCGAAGCCGAAGGGATCTGCATCTTCCGGCATTGGCCTGCTCCCCGGAATGTGCCAGGCGAAAGCGCAGCTTCGTCGACTTCGCTCAGGATGACAAAGGACATGCACGGATCGACCTGCGCAGAGTCGCCACACGTGGCCCGAGCCGAAACCATCTACACTGATCGAAGCCACCTCTAGAAAGAAAGCCACACGCATGCGCCTTACAGCCCTCTTCCTGGCAGCCCCAGTCCTCGCCTGCAGCCTTGCATATGCCGCTGACACACCACAGCCAGCCGCACAGCGAGCAGCGGATCTGAACAAGGTTTTCGCCGACTACTGGGAAGACCAGTTGAAGCACAATCCCGAAGAAGCCTCGACACTCGGCGACAAGCGTTATGACGACCAGCTCAGCGACTACTCCGCCGACGCCTACAACGCAGCACTCGATCGTGGCCGCGCCTTTCTTGATCGCCTCGGTGCCATCGATACTGCCGGTCTGAGCGACCAGGAAAAACTGAGCAAGGATATCCTCGTCCGCGACCTCGTCGAGAGACAGGAAGAAGCCCAGTTCAAGCCCTGGGAGATGCCCATCAACCAGATGAACGGCCTCCATCTCGACCTGCCGCAGCTGGTGCCACAGCTTGGCTTCGACTCGCAGAAGGATTACGACAACTACATCGCCCGTCTGAAGAAAGTGCCGACTGCTTTCGAACAGGTGACGACTGACCTGATGGCCGGGATGGATGACAATCGCGTCATCCCGAAATACCTGATTGACAAAGCGATCGTGCAGACCAATGCCATCGCCACATCGAAGCCCGAGGACACCCCTTTTGTGCTGCCGCTCAAGAAATTCCCCACGGGCATATCGGCAGCCGACCAGGCTGCGGACAAGCAGGCGGTCCTCGACGCAATTAGCCGCCAGGTGCTGCCCGCTTATACCCGCTTCGGCAAATTTCTAAAGGCGCAGTATGAACCGAAAGGTCGCGCCGAACCAGGCATCTGGTCGCTCTCCGACGGCAAGGCCTACTACGCCTTCCTCGTCCGGCAGAGCACGACCACTGATTTGACACCGGAACAGATACATACAATCGGCGAGCAGCAGGTTGCAGAGGACGAAGCCCAGATGCTCGCCATCGCCCACAAGCTCGGCTTCGCGGATCTGAAGGCTATGCAGGCAGCGGTCAAAACAAATCCGAAGCTGGCTCCAACCTCCGCCGATGCTCTGCTGAACGCGTACCGCGGCTACATCGACCAGATGAAGCCGAAGCTGCCCCAACTCTTCGGCCGCCTGCCGAAAGCTCCCTTCGAAGTACGCGCGGTCCCGGCCTATATGGAAAAAGATGCTTCAACCGCGTACTACGAACCCGGCACCCCGGACGGCAAACGGCCGGGCGCTATCTACGTCGATACCTACAACTTCGCCGACCGCTCACTGACGGATGTTGAAGCGATCGCGTATCACGAAGGACTACCCGGCCATCACCTGCAGATTTCGATCGCACAGGAACTCACCGATGTTCCAGAATTCCGCAAGCACGAGTTCTACACGGCCTTTACCGAAGGCTGGGGGCTTTACGCAGAGCACCTTGGTAAGGACGTCGGCTTCTACCAGGACCCCTACAGCGACTATGGGCGTCTGCAGGGCGATATATGGCGAGCCATTCGCCTGGTGGTCGATACGGGTGTGCATGCCGAGCACTGGAACCGTCAGCAGGTCGTCGATTATTTCCACGCCCACTCCGCGATTGGCGAAACCGATGTGCAGGCCGAGACAGATCGCTACATCGCATGGCCGTCGCAGGCTCTGGGCTATAAAATCGGTCAATTGAAGTTCCTCGAACTGCGGGCAAAAGTTGAAAAAGCACTCGGTCCCAGGTTCGACATCAAGGGCTTCCACGACCAGTGCATTGACGCCGGCGCATTGCCACTCGACGTACTCACGCAGCGCATCGATGCATGGATCGCACAGCAGCAATCTGCCAGGTAAATCCCCCAGTGATTCAGGAGACATATTGAGCACGCCGCCACTCCCCACTCCCTCCCAGGGTCCCGCCCGCGATCCCCGCTTCAGCAGTCTCCGCGTCGCCATTCTCGGCGCCGGCAAAATGGGCGGCATCCTGCTGCAGGCATTTTTGAAGTCGAAGATCCTTGAAGCCGACCAGCTTGCCGCCACCGTGCAGCACGAAGAAAAAGCTCTCGCGCTTTCGGCACAGTGGGGCGTCGATGTCACCACGCATAACGCGGCTGCGGTCAAGGGCGCCGACCTCGTCCTTTTAGGCGTCAAACCATTGCAGATTCCCGATCTCTGCAGGCTCATCGCTCCAACGCTCAAGCCCGGCGCGCTGATCGTATCCTTCGCTGCTTCAGTAAGGACGGGCGCGATTGAAGCAGCGCTGGAAGAGAGCAGCGGCAAACAGATTGCCGTTGTGCGCGCCATGCCCAACACGCCATCTGCTCTCGGCGCAGGCATCGCCGCGTTGTGTCGCGGACGCTATGCTTCCGCTGAACAACTGCAGCTGGCGACAACGCTTTTCGACACCATCGGCCGCACCGTCACGGTAGACGAGAAGCATATGGACGCCGTCACTGGTCTTTCCGCCAGTGGTCCCGCCTTTATCTACATCATCCTCGAATCGCTCGCGGAAGCAGGAGTCAAGGTGGGCCTGCCGCGCGACATTGCGACGCTGCTCGCCGCCCAGACCACCTTCGGCTCAGCCAAGATGGTGCTTGAAACCGGCTACCATCCCGCGCTGCTTAAAGACGCCGTCACGACCCCGGCAGGCTGCACCATCGATGGCATCCTCGAACTCGAAGAAGGGGGTCTGCGCGTCACTCTCATCAAAGCTGTCATGCGCGCCACCCAGCGCGCCAAAGAACTAGCCAACACGAACTAGGTACTGGCCGTACGGGCGTCGGCGCCTGTTGGCGCAAAGGCATGCTCCCGTTGGTCGCACTTTTCACCGGCCTGTTGGTCGCACTCTTCCATTCGGCTGATGCCGATCAGCTAACAATCCGGAAGACCCAGGTCTCGCTTCTGAGACCTGGGTCTTCCCTTTCCATTTGCACAATACAGACGTGTCATCCTGAGCGGAGCACAGCGAATTCGAAGGATCTGCGTCCACTCTCCCGGCCGGGATACAAACGTTGACCAAAACATTCCACCCGGCAAAACCCCGTAAATCCAACCCGCGTAAACTAAACCCATGCACGCGACGATCGCGACCACGGCAACGATAACCAGGCAGCCCACAAAGGGCCTGCGCCGTTTCGCGTGGACACTCCTCGCGTATAACGTGCTCGTCATCCTGTGGGGTGCGGTCGTACGGGCTACCAGTTCCGGCGCAGGCTGCGGCGATCACTGGCCGCTCTGCAATGGCACCATCGTCCAGCACCATCCCCGCGCCGCGACCATCATCGAGTTTCTCCATCGCATGTCGAGCGGCCTGGTGCTCATCGGCATCCTGGTCCTGGTTGTGTGGACCTTCCGCAGCACTCTTCGCGGCGCATGGGCGCGCGTGACTGCATCCATCGCAACGGCGCTGACGATCAACGAAGCTTTTCTCGGAGCCATGCTGGTCAAGCTCGGCTATGTCGACAAGAATGCCTCCATCGGTCGCAGCATCTTTTTCTCGCTGCATCTTTCTAATACGCTGCTCATGCTGGCTGCCGTCGCCATGACCGCAACGCTTCTTTCCGCGCACACACTCACCTCGCGCTATGACACGCGCCTGCAGCACCTGCCGACCGCGCTCACAGGATTAGGCGCAACGCTGGTCGTCGGCGTCACCGGTTCGCTCGCTGCGCTGGGTGACACGCTCTTCCCTGCGCAGACTCTCACAGCCGCGCTCATACAGGACCTGGCCCCGCATACCAACTGGCTGATCCGCGTCCGCATCCTGCACCCACTCAGCGCCATGGCCGCCGCAGGCTTTATTGCGTGGCTGGTATACCGATCTGTGACTGTTACAGACGTGCGGGCGCAGCGGCCGCTGGCACTCGGTGTCATTCTGCTGCTGGGGTTCCAGATCGTCCTCGGCCTCGCCGACGTGACCCTGCTCGCGCCTGTCTGGCTGCAGGTACTACATCTGCTGGGCGCGGACCTGCTGTGGATCAGCATGATCGTCCTCTCCGTCCATCTGTGCGTTCTACCCAGGCCTGTTCGTGACCGTATGGTATCCGTCCGAGAGACGGCCGCCATTAATCTTTAAGCATGCGGACTTTGCCCGTCGCGACGTCGTAAAGCGCGGCTGCAATCAACAGCTTCGTATCCTTTACTAACTCCGACAGAACCGGCGACGCATCGCGCAGCAGGGACGCCTGCAGGCTCGCGTTTCTTTCACTGACCGCCGTCAAATCGCCATCAGCACCGGCGATTGCCGGATGAATGTACTGGTAGAGCGTACTGATCTAGCCAGGCACAGCTTTGCCCGCGATCGTCGCCTTCACCGCGCCGCAATTGGTGTGGCCGAGCACGAGGATCGCCCTGGTGCCAAGCACAGCCGTCCCATACTCCAGGCTCGCAATCGTGTCTGACGTGGCAATATTCCCGGCAACGCGAACCACAAACAGGTGACCGATGCTCTGGTCGAAAACAAGCTCGACCGGTACGCGCGCATCCGCGCAGGAAAGCACTGCGGCAAATGGCTCCTGTTTTTCTTCCGTGTGTGTCTTCAGGATGTCGAGATCTTCTTTGAACGATTCAAGCTCCTGTGCGAGGAAGCGTTCGTTTCCCTTCACCAGCAGTTCCAGCGCTTCCGCCGGCGTGTCTGGTTTCTGGATGGCCTCACGCGAAGACTGCGCCAGTCCGGCAACCGGGTTTGCGGTTAGTCCGGCAGCACCGGCTGCAAGCGAAATCAGAAAGCCTCTTCGAGTCTGGTCGTGCGACATGAATGCTCTCCCCGCCTACTTCAAAGTCAGATCAGAGTATCGCGAACCCCTCTGCCGGAACCATGAAATTCAGACTGGTATATGGAGCCCATGCAGACTGCAGTGGGGCGCTGCGCGGAAGACCCGTCAATCGAACGCAGGTGCTGGCGGCAACGAAGGTAATGTTCATTCTGTTGCGCGAATGTCTGGCAAATCACACGGCGTCGGACTAAATTGATACCAGCCCTCACCGTCGAGAGCGCGCCCGCTGCGTCAGCGAGCCATTCCACCCCTCACGGAGATCGCCATGTCCACGCCCGCACTCAACCGCCGAGCCTTCCTCCGTTTTGCCGCTGTCGCCGGCGCTTCCCTGCCGATCCTGAACGAGTATCAGCTCGCGATGGCGCAGATGGCCGTTCCGCCCAAAAAACTTCACCATCCACTTCCCGGCAATGGCGCTGTGCTCATCAATGCCAATGAAAATCCACTCGGTCCCTGCGATCGCGCACGTGCTGCGATAACGGCGCTAGTTCCGAATGGCGGCCGCTACGAAGATGAACTTACGGATGAACTGACAAAGACAATCGCCGCGAAGGAAAACCTGAAGCCCGAGTACATTGCCGTTTATGCCGGATCGAGCGAGCCGCTGCAGTTCTCCGTTCTGGCGTTCACTTCAAAAGACCGCCCTTACGTGACGGCCGATCCCGGCTATGAAGCCGGCGCCCGGGCTGCTGAAGCGATCAGCGCTCGCGTCATCAAGGTGCCTCTGACACAGACTCACGCCCACGATGTCAAAGCGATGGTCACCGCAGATCCCCGGGCCGGCCTGCTCTATATCTGTAATCCGAACAATCCTACCGGTACCATCACTTCACGCGAAGACATTGAATATGCGCTCGCCAACAAGCCTGCCGGTTCGATCCTGCTGGTTGACGAAGCATACATCCACTTCTCCAATCAGCCTTCGGCCCTCGACATGGTTCGTGATGACAAGGACGTGATCGTCCTGCGCACCTTCTCGAAGATCTACGGCATGGCGGGCGTACGCTGCGGCTTCGCCGCCGGTCGTCCGGATCTTCTGGCAAAGCTGCAGCCATTCGGCAGAAATCCCATGCCGATCTTCGCCGTCGCCGCTGCAAAGGCCAGCCTGGATGATCCGAATGTCATCGCAGAGCGAAAGAAATATACCGGCGATGTCCGGCGGGAGACACTCGACTGGCTGACCAGCAAGGGCTACGCGGTCACGCAATCCACCAGCAATTGTTTTATGGTCGACACGAAAAAATCCAGCCATGATGTGATTACGGCGATGGCGGCGCGGAATGTTTATATTGGCCGGCCATGGCCGGCGTGGCCAAGCTGGGTCCGGGTCACCGTCGGCACACCGGACGAGATGGCGCAGTTCCGCGCAGCTTTCCAGACGGTAATGAATGCTTAGGGCCGGAGTGATGCGTTAGGAGTTCTGCTGCGTGGAGCCACTGGCGCTGTCGAGCTTGGCCTGGGCTTCGCGCATTTCTTGATTAGCCTTGGCATACTGACCGGCCTTATCGCCAGCCTCGTCCCAGAGCTTCTGGCCATCCTGCAACTGCTTCTCGGCTGCGGCGCGGTCGATATCCTCGGGCCGCTGCGCACTCTCCGCAAGAATGGTCACGCGTTCGGGTAGTACTTCGACGAATCCCCATGCGACGTTATAACGCTCGCCCGCACCATCGCCGGCACCGTGCAGCGTGACGTCACCGGCGCCGAGTTCGGCAAGCAGGGGAGCATGCCCGTAAAGGACTTCGATGTAGCCGTTCTTCGCGGGCAGTTCCACTGCATCGACCGTGGTGTCGACGAGCATGCGTTCCGGTGTGACCAGCCGTAGCTGCAGTTTGCTTCCAGTATCAGCCATGGTTACTTGTTGGTGTCCTTCAGCTTCTCGGCTGCTTCGAGCACGTCTTCGATAGCGCCCTTCATGTAGAAGGCCTGCTCGGGAATATTGTCGTGCTTGCCTTCGATAATTTCTTTGAAGGAGCGAACAGTATCGGCAACCTTCACATACTTGCCCGGTGCGCCGGTGAAGACTTCGGCAACGTGAAAAGGCTGCGAGAGGAAGCGCTGCACTTTACGCGCACGCTGCACGGTAAGCTTGTCTTCTTCGGACAACTCGTCAATACCGAGAATCGCGATGATGTCCTGCAGGTCCTTGTAGCGCTGCAGAATGCGCTTCACACCCTGCGCTACGTTGTAGTGCTCTTCGCCAACGATGCGGGGCGAAAGGATACGCGAGGTTGAAGCCAGCGGATCGACTGCTGGATAAATACCAAGCTCCGATAATGGGCGCGAAAGTGAGGTCGTCGCATCGAGGTGCGCGAAGGTTGTTGCCGGCGCAGGATCGGTAAGATCGTCAGCTGGCACGTACACAGCCTGCACCGAAGTGACAGAACCACGCTTGGTCGAAGTGATGCGCTCCTGCAGTTCGCCCATTTCCGTCGCCAGGTTCGGCTGGTAGCCGACGGCCGATGGCATACGGCCAAGCAGCGTCGAAACTTCGGAACCGGCCTGCGTGAAACGGAAAATATTATCGATGAAGAGCAGTGTGTCGGAGCCCTGTTCGTCGCGGAAGTATTCAGCGATGGTAAGCCCGGTCAGCGCGACGCGGAGGCGCGCACCTGGCGGCTCAGTCATCTGGCCATAGACAAGAGCGGCTTTTGACTTCGAGCGGTCTTTCAGATCGATAACGCCTGATTCCTGGAACTCGAGGAACAGGTCAGTACCTTCACGCGTACGTTCACCAACGCCGGCAAATACAGACACGCCGCCGTGCTTCGAAGCTACGTTGTTGATCAGCTCCTGGATGACTACGGTCTTGCCCACACCCGCGCCGCCAAACAGGCCGATCTTGCCACCCTTCATGAATGGCTGCACCAGGTCGATGACCTTGATGCCCGTTTCGAACATCTCTTCCGACGTCGATTGCTCATCGAAGCGCGGAGCCTGCCGATGAATCGGCCGACGCTCCTTCGCATTGATCGGACCCTGCTCATCGACCGGCTCGCCGATCACATTCAGAATGCGGCCGAGTGTCGCCTCGCCCACCGGCACAGTAATCGGACCACCGAGGTCGATCACCTTCATGCCGCGGACCATGCCCTCGGTCGATTCCATTGCGATGCAGCGTACACGGCCTTCGCCGATGTGCTGCTGCACTTCGAGGATCACGTTGATCTCATTTGGGACCGTGAAGCCTTCGCTTGTCACCTGCAGCGATTCGTAAATCGGCGGCATCGTCGCTTCTTCAAACTGAACGTCGACGGCCGGCCCGGAAATCTGGATCACGCGACCAATGTTCTGCTTCGCGCCCGACTTCTGTGCTGCTACTTCCTGTTCTGTCTCTGCCATTTCTGCCATAACTGGTCCTTAAAGAGCGGCTGCACCGCTGACAATTTCAATAATTTCGTTCGTGATTGCTGCCTGGCGCACGCGGTTCATATTCAGAGTGAGCGTATCGATCATGTCGGAAGCATTATTCGTTGCTGAATCCATCGCCGTCATACGCGCGGCATGCTCGGCTGCAACTGATTCGATCATCGCGTGATAAAGCTCGGTCGTCACATAGCGCGGCAGCAGGCTGGCGAGCATCTCCGCCGGTGGCTGTTCGTAGATGTAGTCGACATCGGCCGTGCCAAACTTTTTCGCTTCTTCATCGGCTTCGGATGTATCCGGCTCCTGGGTCGAGACACCCGCGCTCATCGCTGCTTCGCCGGCCCGCGTCCGCTCTTCGGCAGGAATTTCCATCAGGCCTTCCGGCTCTTCCTTGCCCGGATCGAGTACCGGCAAAATGCGTTGCATCACCACACGCTGCGAAATGACAGACTTGAATTCGTTGTAGACGACGTAAGCTGCATCGATCTCGCCATCAATGTAGCGCTGCACAATGTCATCGCCGATCTCGCTTACTGCCGGAAAATGCAGGTTCTCAAGCAGCCCGGGATGGTCGCCAGTGACTTCGATTGGCGCTGAACGCTCGACGCGCTTACGGACAGTGTCGCCTTCCTCCGGAGCAGCCATCGCGTTCGTCATCTCCGGATTGTTTGCCGCCATGCGATCGAAACGCTCGTTCGCCGGTTCATCTTCGACGCGCGCCGCCGGGTAACGCTTGCGGAAGAGTTCGCGCGCTTTACGGCCGATTGGCTCTAAATCGATATTTTTGTCGCCTCGTGTATCCAGAAACTTGTAAGCAGCCTTGGTGATGTTGGTATTAAAGCCACCGGCAAAGCCCTTGTCGCCGGAGACAACGACGATCACGATGTTCTTTTCTTCGCGCGGCACAAGGATGGGATGACGCACTTCTCCGGTCGATGGATCGTACGCATCCATGCGCCGCATCAGCGACTGGATTACTGAGGCCATCATCTGCGAGTAAGGCCGCGACGCCAGGGCGCGCTCCTGCGCCTTACGCAGTTTCGCGGCCGAGATCATCTTCATGGCCTTGGTAATCTGGCGCGTGTTGCGAACACTGCGAATGCGCCGCCGTAAATCAAGAACGTTTGCCATTGTTATTCATTCCTGCAGCATGCCCGACCGGGCACGATGCTAGGCGTTTGCCGCTACCTTCTTCTGATCGTTATCTGCTGTCTTCTGTGCAGCCTGCTTCTTCTCGTCTTCATTCAGAGGCTTGACTGCGGCTTCTTTCAGCTTCGCGTCCTGGTGTTCGGCAACGAAGCCGTCTTTGTACTCCTTCAGTGCATCTTTCAAGCGATTTTTCAGGTCGTCGTCGAGCGTCTTCTTGCTCACGATGTCCTGCATCAGCGCAGACTGTGACGCATCCAGATACTTGTAGAGGCCATCTTCGAAGGCGCGGATCTGTTCAATCTTCAAATCATCGAGGAAGCCATTGGTGCCGGCGAAGATGATGGCGATTTCCTTCTCTGTCGGCAGCGGCGAGAACTGCGGCTGCTTAAGAAGTTCAGTCAAACGTTGACCCCGGTTCAACTGGTTCTGCGTGATCTTGTCGAGATCCGATCCGAACTGCGCGAAGGCTGCCAGTTCACGATACTGCGCAAGATCGAGCTTCAGCGTGCCGGCAACCTGGCGCATCGCCTTGATCTGCGCCGAACCGCCGACGCGGCTGACGGATAGTCCGACGTTCACGGCAGGCCGCACACCGGAGTTGAACAGATCGGTTTCGAGATAAATCTGCCCGTCAGTGATTGAAATCACGTTGGTCGGAATGTAAGCCGAGACGTCGCCAGCCTGCGTTTCAATGATCGGAAGCGCTGTCAGCGAACCCCCGCCGCGCTCGTCACTCAGCTTTGCCGAACGCTCCAGCAGACGCGAGTGGAGATAGAACACATCGCCCGGATATGCTTCACGGCCTGGCGGACGACGCAGCAGCAGCGAGATCTCGCGATACGCTGTCGCATGCTTCGACAGATCGTCATAGATGATCAGCGCATGCTTGCCGTTGTCACGGAAATACTCTGCGAGTGCAGTTGCAGAGTAGGGCGCAATGTACTGCATAGGCGCGGGCTCTGATGCAGTGGCCGCGAGCACGATCGTGTAGTCCATCGCGCCATATTCCGTTAGCGTTTGCACCACCTGCGCTACCGAAGAGCGCTTCTGCCCGATCGCGCAGTAAATGCAGATCAGGTTGTTCTTCGCGTTGTTGATGATGGTGTCGAGCACCACGGCAGTCTTGCCCGTCTGGCGATCGCCGATGATCAGCTCACGCTGACCGCGGCCAATCGGGATCATGCTGTCGATGGCCTTGATGCCGGTGCTCATCGGCTCACGCACAGGCTGGCGATCGATGACGCCGGGAGCGAGACGCTCGATCGGCATGAGCGTTGTGCCTTCGATCGGACCGCGATCATCAATCGGCTCGCCGAGCGCATTCACTACGCGGCCAATCATCTTGTCGCCGACCGGAATGCTCATGATCTTGCCGGTCCGCTTGACCTGCTCGCCTTCGCGCAGCTCGGTGTAGTCGCCAAGCAGTACGGCGCCCACCTGGTCTTCTTCGAGGTTCATGGTCAGACCTGCGACGCCATGCGGAAACTCGAGCAGTTCTCCGGCCATGGCTTTCTCCAGACCATGGATACGGGCAATACCATCGCCGAGCGAAATAATGGTCCCGACTTCATCGACCGCGACTGCCGCGTCGTAGTTTTCGATCTGTTCACGCAGGAGCTGCGTGATTTCATTTGCTTTGATTTTGGCCATCTTCGTCTAAATTCTTTCTGCGGAATCCTGAATCTCTGGGTACATCCTGGAATGTGTGCGGGCCTTGAGGTTTTCAGCCCGCGATCAATTGATCTTTCAGTCGTGCCAGGCGCCCACGCACGGAGCCATCGTAGACTGTCGACCCGATACGAAGGATCATGCCGCCGACCAGGGTGCTGTCTTCCTGGAAGGTCGCGCGCACCTGCCTCCCGGCAAGAGTCGCAGCCTGCTGCTCGATCTCGCGCCGTTCGCCTTCGTCCAGCTTCCGGGCGCTCGTCACCGTGGCATCGGCAATCCCCGACCGGAGATTAATCTCACGCCGGTACTCAGCCAGCACCTCATTGAACGCGTGCAGCCGGCCGTTACGCATCAATACTGCAATGAAGTTGCGGACCTCGCGGCCCATGTTCATCCTTGCGTTCAACGAATCGAGAATCGCGATCCTCTTCTCGAGGTTGAACGAAGGACTGGCCAGTACCTCGCGCAGTTCACTGCTGTCATTGAGGGTTGCAGCAAAGTCCTGGAGCTGAGCGTCCGTTACTGCTGCATCCAGCTTTGAGTCAATCACGACATCGGCAAGCGCACGTGCATACGCTGCGGCATAGGCGGCCATCAGTTGCGCCTCCTTGCAAGGTCAGGACCCAGGCTCGTGCCGAAATCCTGGATCAACGTGCGATCATCTGCTTCACTCAACTGGAGCTTCCCGGACGCTCTCGCAATGGCGATCTCGGCTCCGAATTTTCTCAGGTTGCGCTCTGCAGTTGAAGCCATGGCGGCAATTTCCTGTTCTGCCGAAGCCACGATCTTCTTGCGCTCTTCTTCGATTGAATCCTTGATGCGCTGTTCGTCCGCGGCACCGTCATGCTCGGCTTTCACGCGCAGCTGCTCGATCTCCTGGTCAAGACGGCCAAGCCGCTTTTCGACGGCAAGCAGTCGCTCATTCGCTTCTTCTGTCGCGACCCGCGCTTCAGTCAGATGTTTGTCCAGTTCCTGCTGGCGTCCGCGGAAAAAACCCGGCAGCATTTTCGCTGCATAGAACAGGATGATGCCGGCGAGCAGCACGAAATTGAAGTCTTCAAACGCAACTGACGACGCCTCCGGCGAAAGATGGAGGAGACGGCCGATCGCGCGTACCGAGGACGACTTCTTGTAGACCGCCTCGTCATCTTCCTGCTCGGCGGCTGCCATGTTCTGGCTCTTCTGCGTCTGCGGCGTCATGAAGTCGCCGGGAGGCAGTTGCTGAGCCGGCTGGGCGGCTGCCTGCTGCGCCAGCATAACGTGCGGAACACTGACGGCACCGGCCAAAATCAGACCGGCAAGCAGAAGGCGCACAGATGAAATCAACCTTGAAGTGGGTAGAGACTTCAACGCGCACTCTCCACGGCAGTACCCAGCTTTGCAGGTGGCAGGATCACGTTCAGAACGTCATTCGCCAGCGAGTCGGCATTGGCCTCGATCCCGGCACGTGCCGTTTCAACTTCGCGCTCCATGTTGGCTTTTGCTGTTTTCAATGTTTCATCCGATGCGTGCCGCGCGTCCGCCAGTATGTTCTCCCGCTCACGATTCCAGTGCTGCAGTCGCTGCTCACGCTGCCGGCCAATCTCCAGCCGGGCTGTCCGCAGGCGCGCTTCGTACTCCTGTGACTTGGCATCGGCTGATTGAATCGCGGCAGCGGCGTTTTCCACCGTACCGAGCGTGCGCGCGCGACGCTCCGCCAGCACCTTCGAAAGCGGTGTATATACCAATATTTTGTAGAAGATAAGGACCAGCAGAAACAGGATGACGGTCGGCACAGAGCCGAGCAACAGGTCACCGAGTTGGTGCAGTATTAAGTCCATGCAGTCACCGGGTAGGCCATCCGTAAGGATGGTGAGAAGCGAGATTGATAAGGAACACTCGTTTGTACCAGACCCGAAATTACAGTGTCAATGCGGGTTAGGCCTGGCCGAGAATGACCGCCGAATTCGGTTGACGCAGGGTCAGCCGGGCGTAAACTAAGAATACCATCCTGACCCGGTTCAGGGTCATACAGGCCGCAATTTGGGGGACGTCACACCGCTTCCCCCGTTTGCGGCCTGTGTCTATTCCGGCCGCTTGTGCTGCGGAGCCACGCCGGTTTCCTGCCAGAAATGCCGGTAACGGCCAAGCAGGGACGCAGGTCCGGTCACTTCCATCGAAACCAGGTCGCCATCCGGCCCTTCCACGAATGTCTTGTTCTGAATGAGTGCACCGGCGCCCAGAGCCGCCAGGACCCGGCCTTCACTCTGCGGCACAATCATCCACTGCTCGATCATCGGATCCAGGGTCAGCGCTTCGTCGATCTTCGCCAGGAGCGCATCCACGCCTTCGCCTGTCTTCGCGGAAATGCAGATCACCTTTGGCAGCAGATCGAGGACCGCCCGCTCGGTCGGGGTCACCAGGTCCATCTTGTTCAATACTTCCAGCCGAGTCTTTTCCATGACTTCGAGCTCCGATAGAACCTTCTCCACCTCGGCCTTCTGTGTGTCGCGCATGGGGCTCGATGCATCCTGTACATGCACCAGAACCTCTGCTTTCTGCACTTCTTCGAGCGTAGCGCGGAAGGAAGTCACCAGAGTATGGGGCAGGTTGCGAATGAACCCCACTGTGTCGGACAGCAGAACCTTGCGCCGCGAGGGTAGCTGGATCGCACGCAGCTTGGGATCGAGCGTAGCGAACATGCGCGCCGATTCGAGCACCTCCGCCTTCGTCACCGTGTTGAACAGCGTGCTCTTCCCTGCGTTTGTGTAACCAACAAGCGCGACTGTAGGCACTGGCACGGATTCACGCCTTTGCCGCTGCTGCCCTCGCACCTGCCTGACGCCTTCCAGTTCCCTGCGCAACTGCACCAGGCGTTTCTGGATACGCCGGCGGTCTGTCTCAAGCTTGGTTTCACCCGGCCCCCTGGTACCAATGCCGCCACCTGTCTGCGACATACTGCTGCCGCGTCCCGTCAGGCGGGGCAGCATGTATTCCAGCTGCGCCAGTTCAACCTGGAGCTGCCCTTCCCGGGTTCGCGCATGGCGGGCGAATATATCTAGGATCAGCTGCGTCCGGTCAAGCACCCTGCACGGCAGCTCGTTCTCAAGGTTGCGCAACTGCGTTGGCGTCAGGTCATGGTCAAACAGCACGACCTTTGCCTCGGTCGATGCAATCGCCCCCGCCACTTCCTGCACCTTCCCTTTGCCGATCAGGGTTGCCGGATCCGGCCGGGGCCGCCGTTGCACGACTTCGCCGACGATGATGCCGCCGGCACTGGTGGTGAGTTCGCGGAACTCGACCATCGCTAGTTCTGCTTCTTCCAGGGTCGGCGAATGCATGCGCGGTGCACGCCGTGGCGTCTCGCTTCCGTGTTCAGTTGAAAGATCAACTTCTTCTGCGGACACGGCGACGCCTTCGTCCACGATGGAGGCGGCAGAGCGTGCCAGTCGGGCTGAAGGCGTCAGTTTATAAGCGTTTTTGAGTGGGGGATCCGACTCGGTGACATCAGAGACCAGAGAAACCAGCAGCACCCGCTCACTCGATGAATCAGCAGCCAAGTTTGCTCCTCATTTCGGAACAGTGCAGCCGGGGCTGCACGGAGGAGCGCAGCCGTCTTACGATTCGGAAACCCCTCGCCCGGATCCGACTGCAGCACCGGCTCCTACGGCAACCGGCGTTCCTGCCTGCGCAGGACTGCCCAGCGGGCGGACAGCGTGCTCACCATGCAATACAGAGCGAGTACTGACCACGGTCGAAATGGCGTGCTTGAAGATCAATTGTTCCTGGCTATTATTCTCGAGCAGGACAGAGTATTTATCGAACGACCGGATCTTGCCTGTGAGCTTGACTCCACTTACCAGATAGATCGTAATCGGCGTCTTGTCCTTGCGGACAGTATTCAGAAATGTGTCCTGGATATTTTGCGCCGGCTTGTTATCCATGTGCCGATCTCCTCTACAACGCAGCGGGATTAGAAAAGCTTTGGTGAAGTACACCAGATTGCAGCAGTTACTCTTTAGTCAGTCCGACGATCTAGAACAGCTTACAGCTTTCGACCAGTTTGCGCATTTTCCGGAGGTGATGGGAATACGGCAGCGGCATCGAAATGCAGGGTCCGTCTAAGTTGATTCATCAGAAGAGATGCAGGCCGGGGTCCGTTGGTTTTAAAGGTGAGCGTGATTGCTCAGTTATAGCAGCGGTAGACTACACAATGTGGCTAGAACAGAGACAAATGGCAATCCTTTGGAGACGCAGCCAGCTCGCAGAAATGTTGCGACCGCCTTTCATCCAGTACCCTTGCTCGACTTCTCGCGGGAGTACGCAGAGATCGGCCCCGAACTGCTGGCGGCAGTCGGTGACGTCTTCGCCAGTCAGCGCTACGTCCTCGGTCCCCAGGTAGGAGAGTTTGAATGCGCAGCCGCGGGTCTCTGCGGTGTGACTGAGGCGATCGGCTGCGGCTCAGGCACCGATGCCCTGTGGCTTGCCATGGCCGCTGCCGGGATCGCCCCAGGTGACAATGTGGCGACAACTCCCTTCAGCTTTTTTGCGACCGTCAGCGCCATTCTGCGCACAGGAGCCACGCCGGTCCTGGCGGACATCGATCCCGCCACCTTCAACCTGAACGCCCCTGCAGTCGCCTCCCTGCAAGTTCCCCTGAAGGCTGTTCTGCCTGTTCATCTCTACGGACAACCCGCTGACTGGGATGCCATGGAAGCCCTCCGTTCCAGCCTTGGCTGCCTGCTGATCGAGGACGCCGCACAGGCTTTTGGCGCGCAGTGGAAGGGCCGTCCTGTCGGCTCGCTTGGCGATGCCGCCGCCTTCAGCTTTTATCCAACCAAGAACCTGAGCGCAGCCGGGGAAGCCGGCATGGTCACAACGAATGATCCGGCCATTGGCGAACGGGCCAGGATGCTGCGTGCGCACGGCATGCGCAAGCGCTACTATCACGACGAAATCGGCTGGAACAGCCGGCTCGATACGATCCAGGCTGCCGTACTGCTGGTGAAGCTGCGCTTCATCGACGCATGGAACGCTCGCCGCCGCGAATTAGCCGGGGTATATGCGGACCTCTTCACGAGGAACGGCCTGGTTGAGGCAGGTCCTTATCCGGACAAGGGTGTCGTTCTGCCATACACGCGTCCGGAGGCTATTCCGGTGATCCACCAGTACGTCATCCGCGTCCATCGGCGGAACGAACTACGCGCGTTTCTGAACGAGCAGAAGATCGGCTCGGAGATCTACTATCCTGTCCCGCTGCATCTGCAGGAAGCCTTGAAGGGCTTTGGCTGGAAGCTCGGAGACTACCCCGAGAGCGAGCGCGCTGCCGCCGAAGTCCTCGCCCTCCCCATCTTTCCGCAGCTCCGGCTGGAGGAACAGGAGATTGTCGTCGCCGCGATTACGCACTTTCTGTCTTAAGCGGTTTTAAGGCCGCAAACTGGTCATCTCGACCGAAGCGCAGCTCGCCGTTTGTCATCTCGACCAAAGCGCAGCGTGGTGGAGAGATCTGCGTCCTGAACCTATCCACAACCATGCCTTCCTGAGCGAAGTCGAAGGACCCGCGTTCCTCCCATCGGCCACATCAGCCAAGGTGATGTTTCTTTTTCTTTCGCTCAACCACCCGGTGATGCCGCCTGCTCTTAGCCTTCTGAGCGGGCGGATTAGAACCAGGTGTGATCACAGGTGCGGGCTTCGGAGCAGGCGGCTGCCCGGCCACTACCGGTGCATCTGATTGCAGGCGCTTGACTGTCTCACCTTCAAGGCTGAACGTCTGGTCTTCTGTCTCAACCTGTTTCACCAGGCCGGTCGCCGGATCGAGCGAAGGCATCGCACCATCGACCGCAACCTTGACCGTGAATACCGGCACAGGCTGCGCTGCATACGGGCCGCTTAATTCCTCCACCTGGTGCTTGACTGTTACCGGCAGGTAGCCGGCGATGTCCCGCTTGCGGTAAGCACCTTCGTAGCGATGCTTCTTCACGTTCCATGCATAGACACGGATCTGGTTGAAGTCGAAGGGCAGTCCATCTTTGTAGGGACTCAGGACGGCAAGATAATTCGGCGCCTCGCCGTTGGGAAACTTCGAGTCCGGATCGCTGACCTTGTTCAGCAGGAAGGCGCCGATGATGCGCTGCCCTTCTGAGTACTGCACTACTTCATCCGGCACATCGACGTCGAGCCGCCGTGCCAGTACCCAGCCAACGCGTCCCTGCGCATCCCGCACAAGCCACCAGTCTTCCATCGGGGGCGCATTCGGATCCATGAACTGGGCCAGGAACTCGTCCACCTTGCCGTGCTTGCCTTTTTTGCCTTTGGCAGGATGGGCCGGCACAGGTGCAGCCGGCTTTTGGATGACCTTGACTGCGGGATTCGCTGCCGTTCCAAGCTTGGCCCCCTTTGCTGCGGGCCGCATCCACGCATTCTGCGTATCTTCTTTCGGAATGCTCGCCCGTTGTATGAGTTCCAGTTTGTCGTTCTCCGGGAGCAGTAGAAAGCGGGGCGTGTCGCGCCCAGGTAACAGGTGCGCATACAGATCATCACGCAACACGGCTGTCACCACTGGCTTGTCATGCAGATGTGCATCGTGGAGTGCTTTGAACTTGTCGTAGGTCGGCTGATCGATGATCATGTGCTCTTCCAGCCACCCGACCGCGCCTGATGACGTCTTCACCTTCAGAAAGCGGCGGCCATGGTCCACCACCTCCAGCTTTTCCCCGTTATTGACCGTCGCCACCTTGTTCGACACCGCAGCCACCCGGTCGCGCAGGAACGTCTGCTTGGCCATCACATAGACGTATTCGCCTGACGACGCCGGACTGAAATGCCGGCACCCGGTGAGGACGAGAGCCGAAGCACAGAGAAAGCCGCGTAGACTGCCTAGCCAGAACGCTTTTTTTTCCAGGAAAAAGCCTGCCCTCGGGGCCCGCGCCGCATGGCAACAATTGTGCTTCTGCTCAAGGCTGACCGGAGGCGCTAGCAGGAGAAAGGTCTGGCGGGAATGGCGAGAGGTCACGATACCTGCAAATTCGGCTGATGCCCGGGGTAGGAAGGACTCGTTAGCCTTGACTTGATCCAGAGTCCAATGCAACGCAAGCCAACGTTCAGGACGACAAGCCAAGCATAGCATTGCACCAGCCTGGAACAGCCGTCTTCAACTAACTCGAAGGTTGCGTTCTGATGACCAGAAAGGAACCTGCCGCGGCTGTTGTGCTCTGGGTTACGCTGCCCGTTGACGTCAGGGCGCCGGTTGTCGGGTTCATGGAGTAGACGCCAAAATCGGGGGTTCCCCCCGAATTCGCCACAGCGAGAAGACTTCCGGATTGATCAAGCGATAACGATAATGGCAGATTCCCGGCCCCATACGGAGAGCCGGCAAGCGCTGCCAGGGTGCCCACTGTGCCGGTCGAAGCAACAGAGAAGCCGCTGATCTGGGCAGTACCCTTGTTCGTGACGTACAGGTTCGTCCCCGCGGCGTTCAGCGCGATCCCGGTGGGACCAGTGCCGGCAGCGAAGGGAGAACCCTTGATCTCAGCCAGGGATCCTCCTGCACCGATCGTGAATACCCGGACACCAGCGCCAGTTTCCGACATGAACAGCAGCGTACTCGCCGCATTGGCGACTACATTGTTCTGGCTGTTGGCAGCGCTCGTCAGGTTCACAAGATTGTTGGTGTTGGGAACACCCAGGGAAGGTGTGCTCTCAGTAAAGTTGAGAATATCGGTGCCACCGCTGGCCAGCGTCAGATACATGTACTGGTTGTTCGGTGCCATGTAGAGCTGCGTCGGTGCACTGCTGGTCGATCCGTTGCCGTTCGGTACCGCCAGTGGGGAGCCGGATATCTCTGTGAGCGCCCCCGAAGTAGTGTTGATCTGGTAGACACCGACCTGGGGGCTATTTGTTCCGCTTGCAAGGTCAATCCCCGCGGCAAACAGGTAATTGCCAGTTGTATCGGTGACCATCGCTGTCGACGCAAGAATATCGGAGACCAGGGCGGTGCCGCTGTTCAGTGCCGTCAAGACACCTCCAGATCCGATGGAGTAGCCCAGTATGCCGGTGGCGGAGGCTACGTAGAGGAAGGTATTGCCCGGCGTAATAGCCATCGCCGTCGGGGGCTCACCGGGCGCATAGGGGGAGCCGCTCACTGCCGTCAGTTTGCCGGTGGAAGACACGGTGTACGCGAGGATATTGGCAGCAGTCAGGTCGGCGACATAGAGCACATTGCCCGCGGCAGTGTTACCGGCGCCACTCCCTGTGCCGCTTCCTGTTCCGGTGCTGTTTTGACTCGTAAAGAAGTTTCCGCAGCCGCAGAGAGCCAGCAGACCGATACCGGCCATGCACCACAAACGCTTCATTTCCAGTACTCCAAGGGCGACCGCTGTCCCGTAAGCAGGCACAGCCGAAACTGTTACTCGAAGAATACTACTAACCACCGGGCCAGCAATTTACCACTGCGTGAAAAACAGCTGACCCCCGGGACAGGCTTTTCGGTGCCGGCCGCAAATGAATTGCGAGTTCCTCCCGCGCAGAGTCGGCGGAGGTCGTCTGCAGCTTTGAGCGATCGCTACTGGTTTCTGGCCTGGCAGGCGACGCATCGGCCGAGAATGTCGATTGCGAAACGTTCTGCGAGGAAGCCGCCGGGGAGCTTTTCGGGAGTTTGCCCGGATCGATGGATGACCGCGCCAAGTTCTTCTTCTTCCACATCTGCGATCGCCCTGCATGTTGTGCAGACCAGGTGGTGATGAGGCCGATCGTTCATCTCCACGCGAAGTGACCCGTGGTGAAAGCTCACTTCGCGAAAAATACCGCATTCGATGAAGAGATGGAGATTCTTGTAGACCGTGGCAAGCGAAATGGAAGGGATGCGTTTCCTAACCCGCGCATATACTTCTTCGGGACTGGGATGACCTTCCATCCCCTGCATGACCTCGTACAGCACCTGCCGCTGGTGCGTCACGGCTATGCCGGTCCGTCCACATAAATCACGGAATCCCCTGGTGTCAGCCTGCGTCATCAATTGTTATTTGAGAAGAATTATCATCTATTGTCAATGACCAGATCGAGGCCGAAGCAGCGGAGAACGCACCTAGTTCAGACGCCCCGAACCGCCGCCGCTCCCCGACGGGTCGATGCGCGGATCAACACCTCTGCCGGAGACTGTATCGAGACTCTGCCGGTCGGAAAAATCCTGATCCAGCGCATGCCAGTGACCGATGCGGGCTTCGCCCCTCTGCCAGCACAACAGGACCGTTTCGCCATTCAGGTCACTGGGAAAGTCGAGGATGCCGGCAGCCAGGTCTTTCACCTGCACGCCAATCTGTTCCAGTTCCGCCAGTGTTTCGGCTGCGTCGTCTTTCTGTTTTCTGCGCTCTTCCGCGTCGCGAAAAGCTGCCCCGACATTCACCGAGAGGCCGCCGGCATGAAAGATCCTGACGCGCAGCAGGGCAGCTTTCTCTTCCAGGCGGGCAGCGAGCAGCGCTGAGGCTGTTGCCCGGTCAAGCAGGGCTTCCACCACCGGCAACATTGCCTGCGCTTCTGCCAGAGAGAATTTCTTCATCGCTTAGGCCTTCACTTCCAGCATCCGGTCCAGCGCTACGCGGGCCCAGTGCTTCACGTCGTCCTTCACCTTGATCTGGTTCACCACGCGCCCCTGTTCCAGGTTCTCGAGCGCCCAGGCAAGGTGTTGTGGCGAGATGCGGTACATGGTCGTGCACAGGCACCCGGTGTCATCGAGCGTGATGATTTTCTTGCCCATCGCGGCGTACTTGCGAGCCAGCCGGTTCACCAGGTGGATCTCTGTGCCGATCGCGAACATGGAGCCTTCAGGCGCGTCCTCAACCAGCTTGATCAGCCGCTCGGTCGAACCCAGCGCGTCCGCCTTCTGGCAGACCTCCCAGCGGCATTCCGGATGGACGATCACATTGATGCCCGGGTACTTCGCCCGAACCTGATCGACATGGCTCGGCAGGAAACGCTGGTGCACCGAGCAATGCCCTTTCCACAGGATCACCTTGGCGGCCTTCAACCGGTCCGGCGCAATGCCGCCGCCGATCTGGTACGGATCCCAGACGACCATCTCGTTCAGCGGAATACCCATGGCAAAGGCGGTGTTGCGGCCAAGGTGCTGATCGGGCAGGAACAGGATCTTCTCGCGCCGCGCAAATGCCCATTCAAAGGCCGCGCGTGCATTCGAGGAGGTGCAGACCAATCCACCCAGTTCACCGCAGAATGCCTTGATCGCGGCAGTCGAATTCATGTAGGTCAGCGGCAGAATTTCTTCGGCTTTCAGCCCCGCGCGCTGCAGACCTTCCCAGCAGGCTTCCACTTGGCCGATCTCTGCCATGTCCGCCATCGAGCAGCCGGCGTTCAGGTCAGGCAGGATCACCTGCTGCAGACTCTTGCCGGCGCGGTCGGTGCGGCCCAGTACATCGGCACTTTCCGCCATGAAATGCACGCCGCAAAAGAGAATGTACTTCGCCTCGGTTTCGGCTGCGATCTTCGAAAGTTTGTAGGAGTCGCCGGTATAGTCTGCGAAACGGATCACTTCGTCGCGCTGATAGTGATGTCCCAGCAGGACAGTGCTCGCGCCCAGGCGCTCACGGGACCGGGCAATCCGGTCGTCCATGGTGTGGTCGGGAAGGGTTAGATAATTTTCAAGAGAGCACGCTTCTGCTCCCGTTTCAAAGGCTGGTTCGGCCTCTATCTCGCCGACGCGCAGTCCCGCAAAATCTTCGACAAAAGTACCCATAACAGTGTTCCGCCTTCAGTCCGGCCTGTTGCCGAACGGGGATGTTGAAAGCTCAAAAGGCATTGCAGCGGGTTCACTGTGCCTGGTCGCTGTTGATCCAGAACACCCAATCCGCGGGGATGTTGCAATGCTGTTAAAACAGATGCTCGAGAAACGCGCTCGGACTCACAAACGCTTTCACAAGAACAACCTGTTCAAGCTTAATACATCTGTAATGATCGGCGGGACGTTCACGCTAAGAGAGATGCCGCTCGTAATCGTTACCCTGCTTTTGCATCGAAGCAGGAACGGTGTCTCTCGCGAGTGTCGCAAGGGCTCTCGTATAGGTATCATGGGTGAGCAATGCAACTGCAAGTCATGCTTCTGAACGCACTCCCGGCCGCGCATCAATGGTCACTCGGCAATCCCGTCGTGGCGCGTGCCTCGCTGGGCATTCCCGATACGCTCGCGATTTTTGTTGTCGCGCTGGTGGTTTTCGGTCCCAAGCGCCTGCCCGAGATCGGCAAGCAGATCGGTAAACTGGTCTTTGAATTCCGTCGGGCTTCGAACGACTTCAAGCTCCAGATTGAAGAAGAACTCCGGGTGTCTGAGCAGCAGGATCGCCAGAAGGTGCTTGACATGCAGGCCGCCGCCAACAAGCCGGCCACGCCGGTCGCCCTCTCGGCAGAGTCGTCTACCAGTGCAGTATCGTCTACCAGCGCGACCGCTTCCGAGGCCTCACCCGCATCTGGATTTGAAGCTATGCAGGGTACGGCGCCCCAGCCGCCTGATCGCACCGGCGCGTTGAATGGCTCAAACCTGAACCCCGTGCCGCCAACGGCCTCTCCTGAAATTGTGAGCACTGCTCCTGAAGCCGAAACTGGTATGGTGACGCCTGAACCGCAGGCGCCTTTGACCATCCAGCCGCCATCGACCGGCACCCTGGTCAGCGCGCTGCCACCCAACCATGCGGCCAAGAATGTGATGACAGCAATTCCTCCGGCAAGCGCTGCTCCAGAAGCAGCCGTCGAAGTGTCCCCAACCCCATCCGATACGACGGCCCACAATGGATAGCGCAGAAGAAATCCTCGACCGCGCCCGTGTAGCCGTTACTGAACGCGTTGAACTCCCCGGCATGAGCCTCCTCGAACACCTGGAGGAGCTGCGCCGTCGCATCGTCCGTTCGGCCATCTACCTGGTGTGCGGATTCTTCATCGCCTACTACTTCCACGAGAGGATTTACGGCCTGATGGAAGCGCCGATGACAGCCGCGCTCAAAAAGCATGGCCTCGATCCGCACCTCGTCTACCTGAACCCTGTCGACGCCTTTAACATGTACATCAAGCTGTCGCTGATTGGCGGCGTGGTGATTGCATCGCCCTTCATCCTCTACCAGGTCTGGATGTTCATCTCGCCCGGCCTGTATCAGAAGGAAAAGCGCTATGTCGTACCGTTCATGACGGCAACTGTCGGATTATTTCTCGGCGGCGCGTGGTTCGGTTATCACTATGTGTTTACGGGCGCACTTGATTTCCTGCTCGGCTACAGCAAACAGTTCCGCCCCATGGTCACGATCGGCGAATACACCGACCTGTTCATGACGGTCATCCTCGGCCTCGGCGTCACCTTCGAGCTGCCGATCCTGATCATGTTCCTTGCGCTGTTCGGCATCGTCAGCGCCAAATTTCTGTGGAAGAATTTCCGCTACGCGGTGCTGATCATTTTCATCATCTCGGCGATCATCACGCCGACCCCGGACATCATGACCATGTGCGTCTTCGCCACCCCTATGCTGGTGCTGTACCTGGTCGGCATTGGCGCGGCCTTCCTGGTGCATCCGGCCCGGCGCAATCGTCTGAATGAGGCCAAGGAAGCCGCGAAATGAACCTGTTGCAACGGGCAGCACTGCTGCTCACCTTTGCTGTCCCTGGCCTCTTGTTTTCCCAGGTGGCGCCCGTAGCGGGCTACAAGATCGTCGCCACCTATCCGCACTCGCAGGACAACTACACCGAAGGCTTTTTCTATCTGGATGGCCACTTCTACGAGGGCACAGGCATGGAAGGCCGTTCAGCCCTGCTGGTC
This sequence comes from Acidobacteriaceae bacterium, assembly GCA_963692885.1. Classification (GTDB taxonomy): domain Bacteria; phylum Acidobacteriota; class Terriglobia; order Terriglobales; family Acidobacteriaceae. The sequence goes on along the minus strand of OY843586.1, from coordinate 575,860 downwards.
GAAGAGCCACAGACCGGCAAGGTAATTCAGCAGCGTCAGCTCGCCCCGCAGTATTTCGGCGAAGGGATTATCGACTGGGGTCCAAATATCTACGAGTGGACGTGGAAATCGCACGTATGTTTTGTGCTCGACCGTTTCAGTCTGCGTCCCATCAAGCAGTTCAGCTACCAGGGCGAAGGCTGGGGCATGACGCGGACTGCAAAAGAGATCATCACCAGCGACGGCAGCGCCGTTCTCCGCTTCCGTGATCCCGACACGTTCAAGCCCATCCGCGAAATCGTCGTGAAAGATGGCGGGCATCCTATCGATAACCTGAACGAACTCGAGTACATCAAGGGCGAAATCTATGCCAACATCTGGCACAAGGATCTGATCGCCCGCATCTCGCCCAAAGACGGCCACGTTATCAGCTGGATTGACATGCGCGGCCTCATCACACCGGACGAAATGGTCAATGCCGAATCCGTCCTGAACGGCATCGCCTATGACGCTCAAAAAGATCGCATCTTCGTCACCGGCAAGCAATGGCCGAAGGTGTTTGAGATCAAGGTTGTACCGCGGGCGTCCAAAGCTCATTAGAGCTTCTTGGCCACTCGCAAAGGCTTCTCACCTGGCCCGCCTTGTCATCTCAAGCGCAGCGGAGTGGAGGAATCTGCATCTTCTAAACCAGCCACATACCCAAGCAACGTCGAGGCACGTGGCAAGCGCGGGAATACAGATGCTTCGGCTTCGCTTACGATGACAAGCCTGGATAGGCAGCTCCGGATGACAAAGTGGAGCGTATGCTCACGATGACAAATCCAGGTCCCCATCAATTGGCAAACATGTTGCAATAGGGCATGCTCGCACCGCGCCCCAGGAACGAAGGATGATCGCAGGCGCGTCCATCGCTTTCTGGATTTCCTTTCACGCCACTGTATTGATCATCCTGTTGATAGATTCGTTCTGGCTGCAGCGAGGCGAAGGTCAGCCATCGACGCGCACATCGGTGCTCTGGACGCTGCTTCTCGTCCTGCTTTCACTCGCATTCGCCGGCTTCCTCTACTGGGACCGCGGCCACCAGGCTGCGCTTGAATTCATCTCCGGCTACACCATTGAGCTGTCGCTCAGTGTTGATAACCTGTTCGTCTTTCTGCTGCTCTTCAAGAGCTTCGGCCTTCCGCCCGCGGCGCACCGCCAGGCCCTTGGCTGGGGCGTTGCCGGGGCGATCCTTATGCGCGGACTTTTTATCGCTGCCGGCGTCGCCCTCCTGCAGCGCTTCATCGCAGTCGAGTACCTGTTCGGCGCCATCCTGCTCTACGCAGCGGTGCGCCTCCTATTGCAGAAAGAGAGTCACACACAGCCGGCATGGACACGCTGGCTGGTGCGCAGGAACAGGCGCGGCCCGTCATTGTTCCTGCTGGCGGTCGTCTCAATCGAAGTGACGGACCTGATCTTCGCGCTCGATTCAGTACCGGCCGTGATCGCTGTCAGCCACGAGACCTTCATCATCTACACGTCGAATATCTGCGCGATACTCGGTCTGCGGTCGCTGTATTTTGTACTGGCAGACATGCTGCACAAACTTCGTCTGCTCCACTACGGTCTCGGGCTTATCCTCGCTTTTGTCGGCATCAAGATGCTGACGAGTCGCTGGGTCGAGATACCCATCACTATCTCGCTCGCGGTCATCATCTGCATCCTCGCGATCTTCACTGCGGCATCCTTAATACTCTCCAGGCGAGAAGCCGGATCTAACGGCTAGCCAGGACATGTTCATCCTGTGTCGCGAAGCTCAAGGAGTCGCCTGCCAGTAGTGAATGTTTGCCGCCATAGCGCGCATCATTGCGTTCAGGAAAGTCGCTGCGATAGTGAGCGCCGCGGCTCTCTTCTCTGCCCAGAGCGCTCCGCACGATCGCACCCGCTATCCGCTCGAGGGCTTTCGCTTCATGCGTGCGGCGACTCCAGCTCTGCTTGTCCTGGGCATCAAGCGTCAGCCTTGGCATGGAGGCCAGCAGCGCCTTATCGCGCAACAATCCTGCGTGCGTCCACATCGCTACCTGCAGGTCGCGGATAAATACCTCGACCGCGTCATTGTCCTTAGGCTGTAACAGCCGAGTCTCCGTCTGACGAGCGGAAATGGCTTTCTCTTCACGCATCGCCTTTGCGGCCCGTGCACCGAAAACCAAGCCTTCAAGGAGTGAATTACTGGCCAGCCGGTTCGCGCCATGCACACCCGTGCAGGCGACCTCGCCCGCCGCATAGAGCCCCGGCATGGACGTCCGCGTATCCACGTCCGTCCGCACACCCCCCATCAGGTAATGCGCGGCTGGCCGGACCGGGATCAGGTCACGACTCAACGCAAGACCATGCTGCGCGAGGAAGGCCGAGATGCCCGGAAATCTCTGCGCCAGGTTCATTCCCGCATGCTCACGCTCGACATGCCGCATATCCAGGTACACCGGTCGAGCCGCCGAATCTCTATCCGGATCCTTGGGGAATCCCTCGCGCGTAATGGCCCTTGCCACCACGTCGCGCGGAGCCAGTTCCAGCAGCGGGTGATACCGCTCCATGAACCGTTCGCCCCTGTCGTTCACCAGGTAAGCACCCTCGCCGCGCAGTGCTTCGGACATCAGGAAGCGCGGCACGCCCGGCAGGCTCAACGCAGTCGGATGAAACTGGTAGAACTCCATGTCCGACAGCTCGACACCAGTCTCCATCGCAACAGAGATACCATCACCGGTTGCGACTGCGGGGTTCGTCGTATCACTGTAGACCTGGCCAGCGCCGCCGCTCGCCAGCAATACCGCCTTTGCGTAGACCGTGTGCTGCACATTGTCTTGAGCGAGCAGTTCGACACCGACGCAGCGGCCGTTTTCAACCACGAGGCCAGTGATCATCGTCCACTCAGCCAGCTCGACATTCTTCGTCGTGCGCGCATGCGCCAGCAGCGAACGGCTGATCTCCCGGCCCGTCGCATCGCCATTCGCATGCAGAATGCGGTTGCGACTGTGCGCACCTTCGCGTGTCAGCATCAGTTCGCCGATCCTGTCTCCACTCAGATGACGATCAAAATTTGTACCCCATGCCAGGAGTTCGGCAACGCGCTCCGGCCCTTCCCGCACCAGCACGGCCGCAGCCGCTGCATCCACCAGTCCATCGCCGGCCATTTTTGTGTCTTCAAGATGCAGCGCGATATCTTCTTCGCCGCTGACGGCCACGGCAATGCCGCCCTGCGCGTACTGCGTATTCGATTCGCCCAGCTGTTCCTTGGTCATCACCAGCACGCGGCCACTTTCGGCCAGCTCTACTGCTGCCCGCAACCCGGCGATGCCCGCACCCACGACGACGTAGTCGGCTTCCCACTTAGTGCTCATAAGTTGAGGCTACCACCGCCGCTGGCCTCTTATCAGGAGCAACTCAACCTGCCATCGCGGGACTGCATTCGAGTGTCTGTAACTACGCTACGATAAAAGCGTGCGCACGATTCCCGTCCAGACAGCTTCAGCGAAATACGATGTCCTGCTTGGCCATGGCCTCTTCGCCGGGCTGGGCAAACAATTACCAAAATTTTTCCCCGACCGCCGGACAAAATTCTTCTTTGTCACTTCACCCGAGATCTGGTCTCTGTGGTCAGACCGAATCCTCAAGTCCTTCGGCAATTACCCGCCGAGTGTGCTCTTTCTTCCCTCCGGCGAGAAACACAAACGCCTGGCTGAGATAGAAAAACTGGCTGCGCAACTCTCTGCCGCCGGCGCTGATCGAGGGACCGTGCTGCTCGCCCTTGGCGGCGGAGTCATTGGCGACGTCACCGGCTTTCTCGCCGCCATTTACATGCGCGGCATTCCATATGTGCAGATCCCCACGACCTTCCTCTCACAGGTTGATTCGTCCGTCGGCGGCAAGACCGGCGTGAATATCAAAACCGGCAAAAATCTCATCGGCGCCTTCCATCATCCGCGTGTCGTCTTCATCGACATCGAGACGCTGGCCACCCTTCCGGCAAGCGAACTTCGCGCGGGCTTGTTTGAAAGCATCAAGGCAGGCCTTATCCGCGACCGCGCACTGTTCAGTCTGATGGAGCGCGAGCAGGAGGCTATCCTTGCCCGCGACCCTGCTCTGCTCGACCGCGTCATCACTGCATCCGTGCGCATGAAAGCCGAAGTCGTCGGCAAAGACGAACGCGAATCCGGGCTGCGCATGATTCTCAACTTCGGTCACACCATCGGCCATGCTATCGAAGCCGTCGCCGGTTTCGGCACACTGTTGCACGGCGATGCTGTGGGCTGGGGCATGCTCGCCGCGCTCGAGATCAGCCGCATGCGCGGCCTTCTCGAAAAAGAATATGTCCGCGCCGTCACCGCTATTCGCGCTTACGGATTACCAGGCTTGCCGGAACTTTCTGCGAAGAAGCTGATTGCCTCCACAGCAAAAGACAAGAAGAACTCTGCCGGTACTCGACGCTTCGTTCTGCTCAGGACGATTGGTGCTGCCTATGTCGTCGACGATGTGACAGATGCGGAATTACTGGCCGGGGTAAACGCCATCCTGAAGCCGGCTCGTCTATGAAAGAAATTAAACTTGGTGCTGCAAGGGGTGCTACGCCGACAGGCGCAAACAACGAACAGAGTGCTGCGCTCGCCGTGCAGTCGATGTTCGATGAAATTGCTCCGCGCTACGACCTGCTCAATCACGTGCTGTCGCTCAACATCGATCGGCTCTGGTGGTGGCGCACGGCTCGCATTTTCCGCGAAATTCTTGCGCGTCCCGAGGCTCGTGTGCTCGATATCTGCTGCGGCACCGGCGACATGACGATGGCCCTGCTCCGTCGCCGACCAACACCGGCCGTACCCATTATCGCGGCTGATTTTGCTCACCAGATGCTCGTCCGCGGCGCACGCAAATTCGCACGACGGGGCGCCATCGCTATCGAGGCCGATGCCCTGCACCTGCCGGTCGCCGACGGCTCCCTTGACCTGGTCACGACTGCATTCGGTTTTCGCAATCTGTCGAATTATGAGAGCGGCCTCAACGAGTTTCATCGTGTGCTCGCTCCCGGTGGCCGCGTCGCAATCCTAGATTTCAGCGAGCCGGGCGGTCTGCTCGGCAAACTCTATGCCTTTTACTTCCGCCGCATATTACCGAGGATCGGCAAGCTTCTTTCTGGTTCATCCGGCCCGTATGCCTACCTGCCATCATCGGTCGAACGCTTTCCGCCGCCACCAATGATGCTCGAAATGATGCGACGTGCCGGCTTCACCAGTGTTTCATGGACGCCCTACACCTTTGGCGTCGCCGGTCTCTTCCAGGGCAGCAGAACGTAGTTCGTACGGGTCGATGCTCTAGGCATCTGCCACGGGCAAAGGTACTCTAGAGCGTATGGAGCACGACAGCCAGCCTCGGCTACAGCACGAGATCCAGAGCGACAAGCGCTCCGCCGCACTGCTGTCGGTCTTTGCTGCCTGCATCATGACTGCGCTCAAACTGCTAGCAGGGTTGCTCACGGGCAGTCTCGGCATGCTCTCGGAGTCGGCCCATTCCGGTCTTGACCTGCTCGGCTCGGCGCTCACGTATATCTCTGTCCGCATCTCTGACAAACCAGCCGACGAAGGCCACACCTACGGACACGGAAAGATCGAAAATCTTTCCGCATTTGCCGAAACCTTTCTGATGGCGGCATCCTGTATCTGGATCGTCACAGAAGCAGTTACCAGAATTGCACATCCGGTCGCCCTGGCATTTTCTCCCTGGCCATTTGCAGTTCTGTTGTTATCGATTGCAGTCGATTACACCCGCTCCCGCAAGCTTGCCCGCATTGCGCATGAATCCGCCAGCCAGGCGCTCGAAGCAGACGCGCTTCATTTCCGTTCCGACATATGGTCGAGCCTGGCAGTCATGATCGGCCTCGTCGCTACATACAGCGGCGTCTATTTTCACATCAGCTGGCTGCGTTATACCGATCCCGCAGTCGCTATTTTCGTGTCGGTCATCATCTTCAAGGTCAGCTGGAAACTCGCTTCCCAGACCGCGGAAGTGCTGCTGGATGCCGCGCCCATGGGTCTGCGGCGCCATATCGTGGACGCAGTGAGGGCCACGCCAGGTGTCCTCGAAGTGGAGCAGGTGCGTGTGCGCCGCAGTGGCAGTGCTTACTTTGCCGATCTCACCATCGCGCTCTCCCGCAGCCTCACCTTCCAGCGGACAGAGGCGCTGGTCGAAGAGGTATCCCAGGTTGTTAAGGCGATTGTGCCGGGCAGCGACGTCGTGGTCCGCACTGTAGCCCGTGAAGGATTCTCTGAAAGCATCTTTGACCGCATCCGCGCCGTCGCCTCGCGCAACAATGTGCTGCTGCATGACGTGAGCGTGCAGTCTTTCGATGAAGGGCTGCACGTCGAGCAGCATATTGAGGTGCCGGAGACGCTTTCACTCAAGGAGGCACACAGCTTTGTCTGCACGATCGAAGGCCAGATCCGCAAGGACGTTCCGGAGATCTTTTCCGTGCTGACCCACATTGAAAGCGAACCGGCAACGATCGAGAAACCATCCGGTCTGCAGCGCGATCGACGTATGGAGCAGCAGCTGCGCAGCGCAGCCTCTGAACTGCCATCGATCATCGACATCCACGATGTGAATGTCAGCCGCGTCACCGATCATCTGCAGATCTCCTGTCATTGCACTCTGCCGGATGACCTGCCGATGCATGAAGTGCATGCCGTCATCACCGCACTCGAAGATCGTTTCAAGCTGGCTTGCCCGGAGGTGTACCGCGTTCTCATTCACCCGGAACCAGCCACCGATAACAGTCATGAACGACGTATGATGGAGCCCCAAACCCTATGATCGCCAATGCCACCTGGACCCACGAACAGCAGTTCGAAGCGAAATCCGAATCGGGCCATACGATAACTTTCGATGTCGCGAAAGAAGCCGGTCCCACGCCCATGGAAGCTGTCCTGATGGCGCTTTGCGGCTGCACGGCAATCGATGTCCTCAGCATCCTGAACAAGAAGCGCGAAGGACACACCAGCCTCCATGTCCATGCGACCGCGGAGAAGGCGCCCGAATCGCCCAGCGTCTTCACGCATATTCGCCTGGTTTATAAAGTGAGCGGCAATGTGAACCGGAAAAGTGTTGAAGATGCGGTCCATCTTTCGAAGACGAAATACTGTTCCGTCTCGGCGATGCTTGAAAAGGCGGCACGCATCGAGTTCGTCATCGAGTATGCCGATGACGTCGCCGCCACCCGGGATTACGGCGCTTGATCCTTCGCTTCTTCCAGTTCGTCCTGGTTGCGCTCTCGCTCTGCATTGTTGCGCTCGTATCTGCCATTACGACCATGCATTTCGCGATCCACGGGGCGGAAGTGAAAGTACCGGATTTTCGCGGTATGGACGTCGCGACAGCCATGCGCAGGGCCGCGCAGGCGAACCTCAGCCTCTCCGTCGATGAGCATTTCTATAGTGCCACTACTGCCGTGGGCCATGTGCTGACGCAATCACCGGCGCCCGGCACCAGCGTGCGCAGTGAGTGGAGTGTGCGCGTCACAGACAGCCTTGGACCGCAGCGTGTCGCGATACCGAAAGTTACGGGGATCGCCGAGCGAGTGGCGACACTGGATGTCCGCAAACTTGGTCTCGATCTCGGAACTATCGCCCGCATGCCCTATGGGGCTCAACCGCCGGGAATGGTGATAGCGCAGACGCCACAGCCGGGAGCAGCGAACGTCGACCGGCCAAACGTCAGCCTGCTCCTTGCGACGCCTCCGCAGACTGCCCTACCGGCCTTTGTTATGCCAGATCTCATCAACAGCAATTACGCAGAGGCTTCTGCCGCCATCACGCGCTTCGGCTTGAAACTTGGTCCCGTGGAATATAAAAGCGTGAGCATCCCTGCGGTCGCTGCGGTCGACACAGCCGGGATTCCGCAGCCGCCTAAACCGCCATTGCCGGCGGGGATCATCCTGGCGCAGTCGCCCGATGCAGGCATGCACATTGACGCTAGTACCGTGATCGGCATAACCGTTTCACAGTAGCGAAGTCGCGATGGCCCTCAGACCCTGGTCAGGATAGCCGCAAAGAAACCGTCCGTCCCAAAGTCGCCGGGAAGCAGCCGCAGGAAGTCGCCGCTGAGCCCTCTGCTCATCAACCGATCTGCGCTTCCATCCCGCAGTATCCCGGACACGCGCAATTCTTCGAGCCTCTGCCGCATGGGAAGCAGAACAATTCCTCGTGCATCCGCGAGCGCAGCCTGCACCACCTGTTCATTCTCTTCCGGCTCAAGCGAGCATGTGGAATAAACCAGCCGGCCACCTGGTGCGAGCACTCGTAGCCCCGCAGCAAGGATTGAGATCTGGCGCACCTGCTGCCGGTGAAGATCATCGAGCGTGAGTCGCAGTTTTATCTCCGGGTTGCGCGCCAGCGTCCCGGTACCACTGCATGGAACATCACACAGTAGCAGGTCGAACTGCTCAGTATCCTGATCAAGTGTCGAAGCATCCAGGACTCGCGTTTTGATTCGTGCCAGTGATGGTGTCTTTTCAAAAACGTCTCTCATCTTTGCAACGCGGGCAGCGCTCACGTCGGCCGCTATGATTCTGCTTTGCGGATAACGTTCTGCCAGGATTGCCGTTTTACCGCCGGGTGCGGCGCACGCATCCAGAATCGACCGCGGCACAAGCGGAGTACCTCCATTCAGTTCGGCCACCAGCTGCGAGCCTTCGTCCTGCAGGCGAACGACGCCATCCCGCAGCGCCTCGGAGTTCGGAACGTCGCCCGAAAGAACAGTGCGCGCATCGCGCAGAAGCGCGCCTTCAGCCGACTCGACACCTTCTTCGATCAGGGCAGCTTCGGCGGTGCTACTGGTCACACGTACGCTGGCGGGGGGTGGATACTGACCGTACCGGCATACGTTGGCAGTCTCCTCTTTACCAAAGAAAGCCGTCCAGCGTTCGACCATCCATTGCGGATAAGCATCGGTCGGTTCAATCAATGGCTTGATAGCATCTGCCCTCGCAACAAATTTGCGGAGCACTGCATTCACCAGCCCTGAAGCAAACGTGTGACCCGCACGCTTGGTCAGTTCCACGCTGTCCGAGATCGCCGCATGCGCTGGAATACGATCCAGAAACAAAAGCTGAAATGCGCCCATCCTTAGAGCGACACGGACCGGCTCATCCAGTTTTGTCTTATGAGTCAGCGCTTCTGTTATCTGTTGATCGAGAACCAGCTGCCACCGCAGCACGCCCATGGTCAGCGTCATGCAGAGATTGCGGTCCTGCAGGGAGAGTTTGTCGACACGCGCCCCTTGCAGAAGATCATCGCTGTGCGTGGACAGAGAGCGCGAAAGTTCCAGCAGGATGTGAAATGCCGCAATGCGCGATGGACTGATCCTGACAACCGTCTTTGCAGCTGCAGTTTTCTTGGACGCTGATTTTTTCCGAGGAGGCTTTGGCATTTCAGCCGAGCCGATTGCCGCTTTTCAAGCCGGCTCCGCGGAAAAAATCCTTTACAGGCATGCGCTTCCTGCCCTCGATCTGCAGTTCGAACAACTCAACCTGGCTCTGCTCACCACATGCCACGAAGCATCTCTGATCATCGATCGATAGGTCGCCGGGCGCCCTGGTCGATCTCCCGGCAGGCGCGATCCTGTGCAGCGTCAGCTTCTTGCCATGCAGAAAAGAATAGGCTCCCGGCCATGGCTGAAATCCACGCCATCGGTCATAGATCACATGCGCCGGCTGAGTGAAATCGACCAGCGCATCTTCGCGAGTGAGGATCGGCGCAAGCGTAGCCAGTTCATGATTCTGCGGGCGAGCCACCAGAGTCCCGGATTCGAGGCCCGCAAGCGTCTCGACCATCAATCCGGCGCCGGTCTCTGCAAGCCGTGGAAACAGGTCAACAGAGGTATCGTCCGGGCCGATCGGCACTTCGCGCTGCAACAGCATCTCGCCGGTATCCAGGCCCTCATCGATGCGCATAGTCGTCACGCCGGTCACAGTCTCGCCGCGCGCAATCGCCCACTGGATCGGTGCCGCTCCCCGGTACCTTGGCAGCAGCGAACCATGCAGGTTGATGTTGCCAAGCCTCGGAAGGTCGAGCATCCACTTTGGAATAATGCGCCCGTAAGCGACGATCAGAATTGCATGCGGCGCAATCGCTTCAAGCTCGGCGCGAAGGTCGAGGTTGTTCTTGATTTTGTCGGGCTGCACCACGCGCAGATTGTTTGCAAGCGCAGCCTGTTTGACCGCGGGAGCAGTCAGCACCGCAGCGCGACCGACGGGACGATCGGGCTGTGATACAACCAGCGCCACGTCGTGTCCAGCGGCGATCACAGCGCGCAAGGCAGGCACGGCAAAGTCAGGAGTTCCGCAGAAAACCAGTTTCACGCGCAGCTCCCACCTGGCTCTACCACTCGCCGGCTTTCTGCAGCTTGCGTATTTTGCGCAGCAGCAGGTCGCGTTTCAGCGCGCTCACCCGAAACAGAAAGAGCACGCCGTCAAGGTGGTCAATCTCATGTTGAAAACAGCGGGAAAGTAACTCCTCGCCCTCGAGTTCATACCACTCGCCTTTGACATTTTGTGCACGCACTTTCACCTTTTGCGCACGCGTCACTTTCTCGCGAATCTCCGGCAGGCTCAGGCAGCCCTCTTCAGAAAATTGCTTGCCTTCGCGATAGATAATCTCAGGATTGATGAGCACGAGCTTGTCTTCGGCGTTCGCCTTGTTGCTCAGGTCGATTACCGTGATGCGCTTCTTCACGCCAATCTGCGGCGCGGCCAGGCCGATGCCGTGCGCATCGTACATGGACTCGAACATGTCTTCGACCAGCTGCTCCAGCTCCTTGTCGAATGTGCTGACCGGTTCAGCCACCTGCTGCAGAATGGGGTCCGGGTACTTGATGATCGGGCGAATCATTTCTTGCGTTGCTTCTCTCTTCTCAATTTGTGCAAAAACAGAGTGGAACAGGCAATCTAGAATTTGCGGATCTGCTCAAGGTATCCGTCATAGTTACGTTTAATTTCCAGGGCAGAATCACCGCCAAACTTCTCCAGCGCCAGCTTTGCGATCACAAACGCTACCATTGCTTCCGCAGCTACACCGGCGGCCGGTACTACGCACACATCAGAGCGTTCGTAGGCTGCCTTGGTTGCTTCGCGGGATTCGTACGTCACTGATTCGAGCGGACGCCGTAAGGTTGAAATCGGCTTCAGATAGCCGCGGACAACGATGTCCTCGCCATTTGAAATCCCACCTTCAATCCCCCCGGCGTTGTTCCGCTCACGCGTAAACTTCGTGTGCCTGCCGCCGTCCGCACCGTTACCGTTAGCCGCATAGCCGATTGCGTCATGCACTTCCGAGCCAAACGATTGCGCGGCCGTCACACCACGTCCAAGCTCAACGGCCTTCACGGCCTGCAGAGACATGACCGCCCAGGCCAGCAGGCCATCTAGCCGTTCGTCCCAGTTGGCATATGTGCCGAGGCCAGGCGGAACCCCGTGCACCACGACCTCAAAAATGCCGCCGATGGAGTCGCCGGTACGCAGCGCTTTGTCCACTTCGGCCTTCATGCGCTCTTCGGTTTCAGCATCAGCGCAGCCCAGCATCACTTCTTCCTTGTCACGCAGAGAGGAGATTTCCTCCCACGTCACTTCGCGTTCCAGCTCCACGCCGCCGACCCGCACCACGTGGCTCGCCACGTCAATGCCGAGCATCAGCAGCAATGCTTTCGCGAGTGCACCCGCGGCAACTCGCGCAGTGGATTCACGCGCCGACGCACGTTCGAGAACATAGCGTGCATCCTTGAAGTCGTACTTAAGCGAGCCAGCAAGATCCGCATGGCCAGGCCGCGGCGAGGCTACTGCCTTATGCTTCGCCGGATCACCTGCGCCCACCGGCAGAATGTCTTCCCAATTCTTCCAGTCGCGGTTCTTGATCTCAATTGCTACCGGCGCGCCAATCGTTTTGCCATGCCGGATGCCAGACAGAATATGGGCCGTGTCCTGCTCGATGCGCATGCGGCCGCCGCGGCCAAAGCCCTGCTGGCGCCGCCATAGTTCGCGGTCGATGAACGCCTGATCCACTGCGAGTCCGGCTGGCAGTCCCTGCAATAGCGCGATCAGGCTTTCGCCGTGTGATTCTCCTGCGGTGGATAGTCTTAGCATTTTCTTCCTGAGCTTAAACCATCATTCTAAAGCAGCCGGCAGTCAGCGGATCAGCCATGCATACTGCTCATCCGTCAAAGGGACAACAGATAAGCGGAACTGGCGGAACAGGATCGACCCATCGAACAGCTTTTCGTCTTTAATATCCGCAAGCGACTTGGGACGTTTTAGCTTTTTTACCGGTGCGATTGTCACGATTGGATTGCGCGGATCCTTCGCATCGACCGACACGACCTTTGCTGTGCCAACCGCAGCCTTCTCGGTCACCGAGTGGTACAGCACGAGCTTCTCGCCCTTCTTCATCGCGGCCAGCGAGTTGATCGCCTGGGCATTCTTGATGCCGTCCCACACAGTCTCACCGTCGCGCTCCAGATCAGCAAACGAATACACGCTTGGCTCTGTCTTCAACAAAAAAGGCATGCTATTCCTCGATCTTTTCCGGCTCACTCACAGTCGCCAGGTAGGCCTGCGTATTCAGCAGTGGCCGCTCCATCGAGCGCACCCACTCGGTCATGCCCGCGGCATCCCGGCCGGCGATGGCGGATTTCCTGAATTCGCTATCCATGGTCTGCATCTTCGCGTCCATGTCGTCGATGTAGTGCAGCAGCACTGCTTCTGGAATCATTGGCAGCTTGGGCGAGCCAAACTCATACTTGCCATGGTGACTGAGTACCAGGTGCTCGACCAGTATGCGCAGTTGCGGCGGGAAACCCTCGATCTCCGCAATCTTCCGGTCGATCTGCCCGATGCCGATGGTGATATGCCCGAGCATCTGGCCTTCGAGCGTGTAGTCGAAGCTCGTACCCCAGCTCAATTCCGTCAACTTACCAATATCGTGCAGAAGCGCGCCGGTCAGCAACAAATCGCGATGTACCTGCGGATAATGCTTTGCCACTGCATCGCACAGCCCTAGCATGGACACCACGTGCTCCAGCATGCCGCCGATGAACGCGTGGTGCATACTCTTCGCAGCGGGCGCCTCGCGAAGCGCCGCGCCAAGGGCAGGGTCGTCCACGAAGCTACGAGCCAGCAGCAGCAGATGTTTGTCGGTAAACGTCGAAATGGTGTTATTGAGCTGCGCCCACAGTTCGTCTACATTCTTCTCGGTCGCCGGGACGAAATCGCCGAGAGTGAATTCAGCGGGGGCGGCGACGCGCAGCTTATCGATCTTGAGCTGAAGCTTCTCAGCAAACCGGCATACCAGCGCCTGCACCTTGACGACGTCACCGGCTTTGAATGTCGGGACGCAATCATTGAAGTTTTCCCACATGCGCGCGTCGAATTGTCCGGTCTTGTCGCCGAGCGTGAGAGCAAGGTACTCGCCACCCTCTTTTTTGACGCGTACCTGTTTGGCAGTCACGGCAAAGTAGCCAACAATCTGCTGGTTCTCTTTGCGCGACGCATCGGCTACATAAAAGTCTTTCATCGAGGCGCGTCGCAGCCGCTACTGCGGTGACGTCGTGGGCGTGTTCGGCGCTGCCGGCGGCGTGGTGCCAGGCTGAGTTGGCGTGGTGTCGAGCGGTGCCTTTTCATCCGGCGTAGACGCGGGCGGCGCTGAACTGGTCGCCGGGGCCCCTGCTTCAGGAGTCGTGCCAGCTGTTGCTGCGGCCCCCGCACTGGTGTCGCCACTGGTAGCGTCACCCGTGGTCGAACCACCATTCTGATCAGTAGACGCTGTCTTTGGCTTCTCAGCGTAGCGCGTCTTCTGGTCGCTCTTCACCTTAACCGGCTTCTTCCTGGTCGCGGTGTCGCCGCCCAGTCCGAGGGGCGCCGCCTGCGTCTGTTCCGCAGCCGTCTGTTCCGGCGTCACCGTACCCTGTGCCTGGTTCTCCAGCTGGTCCTGCGTTTCACCCTTCACCGGCTTACCCTTGCGGTCAGAGAAGCGAGTCTTCTGTTTCTTCACAGCAGGCTCGCTGGTCTCGCTGATGCCGGCGCCCGTGATGTTCGAATTCACATTGCTCTGGTTGCTGGCAACCTGCGCATCCGCCGGCGGTGCCGCCACGGTCGTGTTCCCCGGCGCATTGTCGAGTGTGCCCACAGGCGCCTGTCCAAAGCGCACTTTCTGCTTCTTTACCGGCTTGGTGGAGGGTACGTTGTTCGTTGCTACGTTCGAATTCGAAGACGCCGCCGGCGTTCCTGCTGGGGTGCCGGCCGTAGCCGCGGGAGTCGAAACGGCTGCGGCCGAGCCTTTTGCCGGGGTCGCCGTCGTGCCAGGGGCCGCCGTAGAAGCAGTCTGGGTCGAGCCTGACTTGTTGCGGAAGGTATGCCGCGTTTCGTTGAAGCGCGTGCGCGTGCCCTTCTTTTTTTCCTTCTTCTTGCCCGGCTGCACATACGCACTGTAGACAATGTGCGGCTTCACGCCATTCGACGCTGCGCCGGCATCCTGGAAGCCTGGCCGTACATCGACGTACGATTGTTCACGCAGGGTCGTCAGATATTTGCGCAGTTCGGGCTGCATCCGCGACATGAACGCAGCTTCTTCTACCTGCGGTTCGATCGATGCGTAATCCTGATTCGCGCCGCCCACGTGTTGCGTCACCTTCATGATGAGCATGCCCTGCTTGGTGCGAATAGGCTGCGTCACTTCACCCTCCTTGAGGTCGAAGGTCGCATCCTCCAGCGCCTTAGGGAGCATGCCACGCTTGTAGTCGCCCAGGTCGCCACCGGTTGCGGCTGTTGGACCATTCGAATCCTTCTTGGCCAGATCTTCGAAACTGGCGCCTGACTTCAACTGGCTTTCGACTTCCGCGGCCTTGGCCTGCGCTTTCGCGAGGTTCTCCGCACTGTCGCCGTCTACCGGAATCAGGATCGAAGCGAGATGCACCGACTCGGCCTGGGCAAACTCCGCCTGGTGTGTGCGGTAGTAGTTCGCTACATCCGTCTTGGTCAGCTGCACACGCCGCGAAACCTGGTCGCGGATGACCGACTGGCTGATAATTTCATTGCGGATGTTCTGCTTGAAATCCTCGTACGAGACACCCTGCTGTTGTGCTGCCTTCTCCAGGTCTTCCATGGAATCAAGGTGGTTCTGTTTACGGATTTCGTCCAGCCGCTTCACCAGTTCCGTCTCGCCGGTGATGCCCAGTTCCTTGCCTTTTGATAGCAGCAGCTCTTTGTCGATCAGGTCGCGCAGCAGATCTTTCTTGCGGTCGGCCAGTTCCTGCTCGCTCCATCCCTGCTGCTTGCCGTCGGCATCCATCTGCTGCAGCGCACGCTGGTAGTCGGAGCGGGTAATGATCTGGTCGTTGACGCGTGCGACTACATCTTCGACAACTGCTCCGTTGAAGGGCGAAGCCTGAGCCTGCGGCTGGTACGGCCCCTGGTTCACCAGCTTTGACCCCTGAGGAGCCGAAGTACCGCCCGTAGCCTGGGCTGACAGCGAGATTGCCGATACAGAAAGCGCGGATACAGCCAGCAAACTACGGAACGTCGGAGCAGAAAGGGTCATTACGTCTCAACTTCTCTAAAGAGTCAGCAACATGGATTCAGCAACACGCACGAAACAGAAGCGCCGGAACCTGTTCTTTATCGGACGCCGGCAGCAGACCAAGGTGAGCTTTGCCGGTGACGCACGATGACATCGAACACCGTCCGTGTTGAGCCCATTGTAAACACTGCATCCCTACATCTTCCAGCGCAGGAGGCCGATTGGCTTTTTAGCTGTCGGAAGAATGGTTTTCTGCATCCGTGCTACCAGGGAACAACGCCGCCGGTCTCAAAAAAGCCGCCCGTGGGTGCATCATCCGGAACCAGCGCCTGGCGAACAGTCTCAGCCGCGCCCTCTTCGATGCTCTGGTGGCCGCTGTTGCCGTTCAGGTCAGTGGCTGTGTACCCGGGATTGACCGTATTGACCTTAATAGGGGTGTCCCGCAGCTCCCACGCCAGCTGCACGGTCAGCATATTCAGGATCGCCTTGGAACCGTTGTAGCCCAGCGGCTTCACAGCGGCAAACGGCCATGCCGGGTCGGCGTTCCAGGTCAATGAGCCGAGCCCGCTCGACACCATCACAATGCGGCCAGCCGAAGCTTTCCGCACCAGTGGCAGCATGGCCTGGGTCACTGCCAGTACACCGAAGAAGTTCACGTCGAGCACCTGCCGGACTGCTTCAGGATCGGCAACACTGGGCGGACCGTCGCCCTTGGCCACTACTCCTGCATTGTTGACAAGGATGTCGAGCTTCCCATACTTCGACTCGATGGCCTGCTCTGCTGCCTTGATCGTTGCAGGCTTGGTCACGTCGAGTTCCACGTATTGTGCGTCGATGCCCTCGGCTTTAAGCTTGGCCTCGGCGGCCTGGCCCAGTTGTGCGTTGCGCGCGCCCAACAGCACCGTGACGCCGTGGCTGCCCAGTTCCCGCGCTACTTCAAAGCCGATGCCCTTGTTCGCTCCCGTGATCAACGCAGTTTTGCCTTTGTGCTGCTGTGCCATATGCTTTCCATCTCCCGTGTTCCTGATTGGAGGCGATTTTGCGCCTGCCGGACTCAAAATCGACAGCGCACACCGGGCTTTTTCCTGGGCGGTAACCTTCTGCCATCTCGTCCGTCTATCCCTCTAAAGGTCAACAAACGGCGGTTGAGCCGGGCGTCTGTCAGGGCGCGGCTTTGCTATACTTCAACTACGATTCTCATCCTTCGGCTCACTCCTGTTCGGGGTTGGAAGGCTCTGCTGTTCTCGCATATCACCCTAGGGGAAAACCCCGGACTATGGTGTCCCGCACACGTCGCACTCTCTTCTCTGCCGCCATCTTCCTGACTTCATGTGGGCTGGCCGGCACGTTTGTCGCGCGTCAGGTCGGTGCTCAGTCGAACGCAGACGAGTCAGTGCTGCGGAACGACCTGAAATCCTTCACCAACGTCTATCAGATTGTTGAATCGAACTATGCAGAACCCCTGAACGGCGACAAGGCCGAGCGCGCGATCTACGACGGCGCCATCCCCGGTATGCTCCGGGTCCTCGATCCGCACTCCAACTTCTACGATCCAAAGTCTTTCGCGAAGATGAAGGAAGACCAGCACGGCAAGTATTACGGCGTAGGCATGCTGATCTCTCCGCAGAACAATAAGATCGTCGTTGTAAATCCCTTTGAGGGCACTCCATCGTTCAAGGCCGGCATCAAGCCCGGTGACGTGATCGTCGCCATCGATGGCAAGTCGACCGACAACATGACATCGGAAGACGTCGCCAATCTTCTCAAGGGCCCCAAGGGCACGCATGTGCAGGTCTCGATTGCCCGCTACGGTACACCGAAGCCGATGAATTTCGACCTCATCCGCGATGAAGTCTCACACGGCAGCGTCGATCTCGCCTTCCTCATCCGTCCCGGCATTGGCTATATCCACATCACGCAGTTCCAGGAAACTACCGGTCGCGAGCTTTCCGACGCCGTGGATAGTTTTGGCGACATGAAAGGGCTCATCCTCGACCTGCGCAGCAATCCCGGCGGATTGCTGAGTGAAGCTGTCGCTGTCTGTGACAAGTTCTTGCAGAAGGGCCAGGTCATCGTTTCACAGCGTGGCCGCGCGTATCCGGAGCAGGTCTACAAGGCCCAGCATGGTAACGGCGATCGCTTCTTCCCCATCGTGGACCTGGTAAACCGTGGAACGGCTTCGGCTGCCGAGATCGTCTCCGGCGCTCTCCAGGACCACGATCGCGCCATCGTCGCTGGTGAAACGACCTTCGGCAAAGGCCTGGTCCAGACTGTCTTCCCGCTCTCCGAAAACACCGGTCTCGCGCTGACGACCTATCACTATTACACGCCCAGCGGCCGCCTCATCCAACGCAACTACGATGGTGTTTCGCTGTATGACTACTACTACAATCACGAAGCCATTCAGAAGGCGCAGGAGTCAGCGCCGAACCGCGAAGTCAAGATGACGGACTCCGGTCGCACTGTTTACGGCGGCGGCGGCATCACTCCGGACGACAAGATCGACACGCCGCATTCCGACCACTTCCAGGATGTCCTGCTTGAGCACCAGGCCTTCTTCAACTTCGCTACGCACTACATGTCGAACCACACTGTGACGAAGGACTTCCAGGTGGATGACGCAACCCTGACGACCTTCAAGCAGTTCCTGACGAGTGAACAGATCCCCTTCGCTGACTCGGACTTCCCGCCGGTACTCGACTGGCTCAAGGCGAACATCAAGGCTGAACTTTTTACTTCGCAATTCGGTCAGACAGAAGGCCTGAAGGTCCGCGCGCTGTGGGACCCGATGATCAACTCGGCCATCGGCTACCTGCCCCAGGCACAGGCTCTTGAAGACAAGGCCAAGCAGACTGACGTCCAGCGCGCCAGCGCCAGCCTCCACTCCAACCAGTAACACCTCGAGCCAATCTACCCGTACCCCATGTCTCACTTTTGAGACATGGGGGCCAGTTCTCGGCCCCGGAACCCGTCAGCGCCTGCCGGCCAGTTGTTCCTGGTCGGCTGTCTCGAACGCATTCGCGGCAAATACAACGGTCTCGCCTTCACGCACGACTTTTACTTTGTCCGCCAGGCCCATTGTCGCCGCCGACGCCAGCAGACGCGGCACTGGCTCTTCCATCGGTTCGTGCGATAGCCGGAAGGTCCCGTAGTGCATCGGCACCATGGTCGTCGCTCCCAGGTCGACGAAGGCCTGCAGCGCGTCCTCCGGGCTGGTGTGAACGCTCCGAAAGCTGTCGGGATGATAAGCGCCGATAGGCAGCAGGGCGAGTTGCGGCTTTAGCCGGCGGCCGATCTCACGGAAGCCGTCAAAGTAGGCTGTGTCGCCCGAGTCATAGAGACGCTGCTCACCACTGGCGATTACATAGCCGCCGTAGCCCCGGTGGTTGTCCTTGAACCAGCGCGTCCCCCAGTGCTTGCATGGCGTGAGCGTCAGTGTCAGTCCCTGCACTTCAACTGACTCCCACCAGTGCAGCGCATGCACCGCCGCAAATCCGATGGTCGACACCAGGTCTTCGTTGCCCCACGGTACGACCACTTCAGGTGCCCGCCCATGGACCCGCCGCATACGCCGGGCAATTTTCTTGAGAGACGGGCGGTTCAGGTGATCCATGTGCGCATGGGTCAGCACCACCAGGTCAATCTGCGGCAGGTCCTTGATGCGCACGCCGGGGCGTCGCAGCCGCCGCAGCAGGATCAGCCAGCGGGCGTACACCGGATCGACCAGGATATTCTTCCCGCCCATCTGCAGCAGAAAAGACGAGTGCCCTATGAACGTGACGCCAATCTCACCCGGAACTGCCAGCACCGGCTTTTCGTGTTTGCCGGCCATTGGCGCCCATGCTGACCGCCACACCATCTTCAATCCGTATTTCAGCCGGCCGCCAATATGCCGTAATCGTCCCATCTGCACCCTGCCGTGCCCCCAGTATAGAAAACCCGCTGCCTGCATATTCGACGCGCGAATCCGCTTGATCTCTCGAATATCCGCTTGATCTCTCGAAAGAAACAACCAGGGGCCTCTTAAGCGCCAACGTGCACCCGCCCAACTCTCTGCTCCATCCCTGTATGCTTAAGGGCGGGCAGACCGCTGGTGCCGGCCAGGGCGCCATTGCGGTTAGAGCCCGGATTTTTGCATCATCGCAGCCTGAGGTGAGAGTGGTTTCAAGTTTTCTTTCCTGTGTGCCAGAGCAGAAGCACCCTAAGTGCCATGTGAAACAAGATTCACGAATGGGCCGTTCCTCCGGGAAGAGGCTCGTCTCACGGCGTACCGTGACTTACACCCTCCGTGTTTCTGCTCTCGCCGCCGCATTGGGTTTTGTTACGGCAGCCCACGCAGCCGCTCCCCTATCTCCTGACCCAGCATCAACGCTGAATGCCCTGGCTATTCCGGGAAGCGAGGCAGCTGTACTACAGCCTGCTGCCGGTCCTGAGCCGACAGCAGCCGTGGATCCGCAGGCAGCGTCTGTCCGGCCGGGCGCGCCCGTCTCGCCCCTCGGGTTTGAAGCCGCCCAGGGATCGACCTATATCCCGCTCGACAGCTGGGTGTATCCGCAGCTCATGCGCCTCTACTCACTCGGCTACGTCAGCAGTATGTTCCTGAGCCAGCGCCCGTATACCCGGCAGAGCGTCGTCCACATGCTCGAGCTATCGGCGGATGACATCTACAACAGCGAAGACGACCAGGCAATTGAAACCTATCGTGCCATCCGGCAGTATCTTGAGCCCGGCTATGCGCTCACGAAAAACCCGGACCTGCTGCAGGTCAATACTGCGTACACACGGCTGATGGGCATTGGCGGCAACACCCTGCGCGACAGTTACCATGTCGGAGAGTCGATCGTGAATGACTATGGTCGCCCCTACGAGCCCGGCTTTAATAACATCACCGGCTTCAGCACCCTCAGCCACTACGGGCGGTTCTCGTTTGAATTCCGCGGGGAATATCAGAACAGTCCTTCGGCCAGTGGCTATACCCTGGCGCAAACCGAGACGCTGCTGGTGAATGACCAGGTCCCCTTTACACCCTACAATCCGACCATTCCCTATGGTCCTATCTCCACCGCAAACAACTTTCGTATGCAGGAGGCGAACTTCGCTATCCTGCTCGCAGGCCATGAGGTCTCCTTCGGCAAGAGCGACGACTGGTGGGGTCCCGGTCTTGGCGCCGGCATGGGTTACAGCAACAATGCCGAGAACATTTACGGTTTTCGTATCAACCGCGTCGAGCCTCTCTACATTCCGTTTGTTTCGAAGGTCCTCGGCCCCGTGCGTTATGACTTTTTGATCGGCAGTCTTAAAGGCCACACCGCGCCCAATACCGACTACACGCACAGCGAGGGCTTTACCTTCCGGCCCACGGACAATTTCGAATTTGGCTTCGAGCGCACCGTTGTCTGGGGCGGCAAGGGTCACGAGCCGGTCACTCTTCACACTTTCCTCAAGAGCTTCTTCGACGTCAACGACACCACCTTCGGCGAAAAACTCAGCCGCGACGATCCCGGTGCGCGTTTCACTGCTTTCAACTTTTCCTATCGCCTGCCGTTTGTGCGCAAGTACCTGACCTTCTACACGGATTCGGAAGACCACGACGATGTAACGCCGATCAGCGCGCCGCGCCGCGCCGCCATTCGTCCAGGCCTGTTTCTCTCGAAAGTCCCCGGCGTGCCGCGTCTGGATTTCCGCGTCGAAGCCGCCAGCACAGATCCGCCGACCGGCCGCAGCATCAACGGCTCCTTCATGTACTGGGAGGCCGTGCAGAAGCAGGCATACACCAACCAGGGGCAGCTTTTTGGCGACTGGATTGGCCGGGAAGGCAAAGGCGGCCAGGCGTGGCTCACCTATCACCTGAGCGGCAACGAATGGATTCGCCTGCAGTACCGCAACGCCAAGGCCGCGAAAGACTTCATCCCGGGCGGCACCACGCAGAACGTCTACAACGCAGAAGTGTTGAAGCGGATCACGAAGGATATCGAAGTCGACGCGTGGTACCAGCACGAAGACTGGAAGGCGCCGGTGCTTAGTCCGAACGGCCAGTCGAACAACATCGGCACCGTCCAGATCACCTGGTATCCGAAGAGTGAAAGAAGCTTCTAGTCTCGGCTCGATCGCGAACTAGACCGGGAAGTCTGCCGCTGTCCGCTCTTTTACCTGCTCGCCATCCGCGATGATGACGCGCTCGGCCATCCCCAGGAAGAGGCCGTGTTCGACCAGCCCGACGATCCTGTCGAGCTCAGAGGCGAGCGTCAGCGGATCCTTCAAACCGGATGAATGACAGTCAAGAATGTAGTTGCCTTCATCCGTGATGTAAGGCCCGGAACCATCCCTGGCCTGGCGGATTTTCGGCTCCAGCCCAAGCGCGCGCAGCCTGGGAGCGACCAATGGCGCAGCCATCTGGATCACCTCGATCGGCAGGGGAAATGCTCCCAGCTGGTGCACGATCTTGCTCGCATCGACGACGATGATGAAACGCTTTGCTGCACTGGCAACGATCTTTTCGCGCAGCAGGTTTCCGCCGCCACCCTTGATCAGCGCCAGTCCGGGTGCAACTTCGTCTGCACCATCGACGGCGACGTCAATGCTCGGCGTCTGCGTAAAATCAATGATCGGGATGCTCAATTGTCGTGCCAGCTTTTCACTGCTGATGGACGTTGCGATGCCGCGGATACTGAGGCCCTGCTTCACGCGTTCACCCAGCTGCTCAATGAACAGCGTCGCCGTGGAACCCGAGCCGAGACCGACAATCATCTCTGGCTGGATAAACGTAAGCGCATGGCGAGCCGCAGCCAGTTTTGCGAGGTCCTGCGGTGTGGCGTTCATGAGAGATTCCTGCCGAGGGCGATAGAGCCGGCAATCCGGGTCAATGAAGAGCAGTCAGCTGACATGCAGACATTATCAACGATTGGTCTGTAAGAGGTACTGCCGTCTACAGGCCTGGCATGCTGAGCAGACAACGCGAGACAGACATTCGCCTGTCTCGCGGAATCCTTACTGCTGCCAGCCGCCGCCCAGTGCTCCATAAAGCTGCACCAGGGTCAGAGCCTCGGCCTGCTGCGCACTGATCAGTGTCAACTGCGCCGAATACAGCGCTGTATCGGTCGTCAGCACTTCAAGGTACGCCGTCGATCCGCCCTGGTACCGGATACGCGCGAGCCGGGTCGAATCCTGCGCAGCCGCGACGAGTTTTTCCTGCTCCACACGGTAATCATGCTGCTTCTTCAGCGCGATCAGCGCATTGGAAACATCCTGAAAAGCAGTGGAAATCGTCTTCTGATACGTAACGACGAGCTCCTTGTCATAGGCCTGTGCATACCGGAGCTGGCCTGTCAGCTTGCCGCCCTCGAAAAGGGGCTGAGCGAGGGAGCCGATGCCGTAAATGGTCTTGCTGCCCGGCAGGAAGATATTGTTCCAGTCATCGCCGCCGACGCCGCCGGAAGCACTGATGCTGAGCGACGGGAAGAACTGAGCGCGCGCCACGCCGATCTGTGCGTTCGCTGCAATCAGGCTTGCTTCCGCCTGCTGGATGTCAGGACGGCGCTCCAATAACTGCGACGGCAATCCAACCGGCAGCTCCTGGGGCGGAGGGGTCAGGGTTTTCGCCGCCATGCGCGCGACAGGGCCGGGGTTCTCGCCCAGCAGCAGTTTGATGGCATTCTCTTCCTGCTGAATATTCTGTTCGATCTGCGGAATCTCGGAGGTCGCCGTGTACAGCAGCTGTTCCGCCTGGCGCACGTCAGAGAGCGGCGACGAACCACCCTGCTCCAGTGTCTGCGTCAGTTTCAACGAGTCTTCGCGGGCCTGGATGGTCTGTTTCGTTACTGCCAGCTGCTGGTCAAATGCACGCAGCTGGAGGTAAGCAGTGGCAACATTCTGGACGAGTGTCAGACGCACCGCGCGCTGCGCCCAGGTCTGTGCCAGCAGGGTCGCTCGGGCTGCCTGCGTCTGCCGGCGATAGAGGCCCCAGAAATCCGGTGTCCATGCCGCCGACAGGTTGAAGCTTCCCTCCGCGATTGGACTAGTGAGACCGCTGCTGTTACCTATCGTCGCCGTGGGGAAGGTCGCGCCGATGCCGCTACCCCCAACACTCAGCGTCGGGAACTGGGCGGAGCGGGCAATCCTTACCTGCGCCTCCTGTTCAAGGATGCGATCAGCCGCAATCTGTACATCGAAGTTATTGGCCAGCGCCCTACGGATGAGGTCCTGCAGTTCCGGCTCCTGGTATACCTCGGCCCACTTCTGATCGCCCAGCGAGTTCTGTTGTTCGCTCTTGATCTGCGATTCATCGGGGCCGCGATAGGCAGGCGGCGCGGGAACATTCGGGCGTTTGTAGTTCGGCCCGACGTTGCAACCGGCAATAGTCGCAGCCGAGATGCAGCCCAGCAGCAAGGTACTTGCCCGTTTAAGCCATTCGGTCTGGTTTCTCACTTCTGACCTCCTGCCTGCGCATGTTCGTGCCGGGACGCTTCGGCGCGCTCAGCATCCCCCTCGGATTCCGGAATCTCCGGATCATGTTTGGAATCCATCGTTGTTCCTTTTCCACCCTTGCTGAAGCGGTGCGAGATCCACTCCACGGTCGAGAAGGACGCGGGGATGAAGATGAGCCCGACCGCGGTGGACAACACCATACCGCCAATCACGACCGTACCGAGAATCTGCCGCGAGGCGGCGCCCGCACCGCTTGCTGTCCATAGAGGCAGGCAGCCGAAAATGAACGCGAGAGCAGTCATTACGATTGGTCGGAAGCGCAGGCGGGCGGCCCCGAGTGCAGCCTCCGCAATGCTCTGCCCGCTCTCGTAATTTGACTTGGCGAACTCAACGATCAGGATGGCATTTTTCGCCGAAAGACCGATCAGCATAACCATACCGATGGTCGCGAAAATGTCATTCTCAAGCAGCCTGGCATGCAGCGCCAGGTAGCCCCCGAGAATGGCGACCGGTGTACTCAGCAGTACGCTGAAGGGCAGCGACCAGCTTTCATACAGGGCCGCAAGAATCAGAAAAACAAACAGCAGCGACAGTGCGAAGACGGCCCAGGAGGGTATGCCCTTTTCTGCCTGCTGTTCCTGGTAAGACATGCCCGAATAATCGAACCCGGCGCCTGAGGGCATCGTCTGTGCGAAGGTTTTTTCAAGCGCCGCGCGCACCTGGCCTGAACTGTAACCAGGCTTGGCCGTGATGTTGATCTGCGCGGCATTGAACTCGTTGAACCGGAAGATGAACTCCGGACCGGTCGTCTGTTTGACGTGTACCAGACTGCTCAACGGCACCTGGCCGCCGTTGGCGCTGCGTACGTAGAACTGGTTGATGTTGTTGATGTCCTGGCGCGAGGTGCCCTCGGCTTCAACATAGGTCTGCCACTGTCTTCCGAAACGATTGAAGTAATTCACCAGGTAGCCGCCCATGAAGGTCGACATAGTGGCATATACGTCCGACAGCGAAACCTGCTGCTGGAGTGTCTTCGCCTGATCCACGTCTGCATACAGCTGCGGCACCGCGGGCTCAAACGATGGGATGGCACTGGCGACTTCCGGCAGCTTGCTGATCGCGCCGAGGTAAGTGAGAACATTTTTCGTAAGGGTCATCGGATCGTCTGAACCGGTCCGGTCCTCGACCACCATGGTGACGCCGCCGGACGTACCGATACCCGGAATGGACGGCGGCGGGAATGCGAAAGCGATGCCGTCCGGATCAGCGAACAGCTGTTTCTGCAGGTTGTCCTGGATGTAGCTAAGCTGCTGATCCTTGCTCTTACGCGTCTCCCATGGTTTCAGCGCTACGAAGAAGAATCCTGCGTTGGTACTCTGCACCTGGGTCAGCAGGGAGAAGTTGGTGACGGCAATGACGCCCTGGATGCCGGGAGTCTTCAGCAGCGCAGCTGTGATTTTCTGTTGAGCTGCATCGGTGCGCTGCGCTGAAGCGCCATCCGGCAGCTGCAGTGCAAGGAACATGTAGCCCTGGTCTTCGGTCGGGATGAACCCGCCGGGCAGGCTTCCTCCCAGCAGCGCGGCGATGAGCAGGATGATGACGATGCCGACCATCGCTAATGCCGACTTATGCACCATCACGCTCGAAGTGCTGACAAAGCTGTTGGTGGCGCCGCCGAAGATCTTGTTGAACCAGGCAAAGAAACCGCCGAGCAGCCCCTTCTTCTTTTTGGCCTCGCGCGGCTTAAGCAGCAGTGAAGCGAGAGCAGGTGACAGAGTCAGCGCATTGAAGGCCGAGATGAGAACAGAGATTGCGATGGTGACTGCGAACTGCTGATACATGCGGCCTGTAATGCCGGGGATGAAAGCAGTTGGAATGAATACGGCCGCGAGAATGAGTGCGATGGCGACGACCGGGCCACCCACTTCCTCCATGGCTTTGATGGTCGCTGCCTTAGGATCCATGCCCTCTTCAATATGGTGTTCCACTGCCTCGACCACGATGATGGCGTCATCGACGACCAGGCCAATGGCCAGCACAAGCCCGAAGAGCGACAGCGTATTGATGGAGAAGCCAAGCGCCGGGAAGATGACGAATGTACCGATCAGTGAAACCGGTACGGCGAGCAAGGGGATCAGCGTGGCGCGCCATCCCTGCAGGAAGACGAAGACGACGATGACGACCAGCGCCAGCGCTTCCACGAGTGTCAGCACAATCTCATGGATACCGGCGGTCACAGCAAGTGTCGTGTCCAGCGGCACATCGTAGGTAATGCCCGGCGGGAAGGTCGCCGCCAGCTCCTTCATACGGGCCCTCACCAGCTTCGCAGTCGCGACTGCATTCGAGCCGGGAAGCTGATAGATCGCCATGACGCCGGAAGGCGCCTGGTTGTAGCGGCCCGTAAGACCATACTGCTGATCGCCCAGCTCCAGCCGCGCTACATCACTCAAATGCACGATCGAGCCATCCGCATTGGCGCGCAGGATGATCTTGCCGAACTCTTCCGGAGTTACGAGACGGCCCTGTGTGCGGACCGTGTAGGTAAACTGCTGCCCCGTGGGGATCGGCTCTGCGCCGATCTGTCCTGCCGGATTTACATTGTTCTGGGTCTGGATGGCTTGAATCACTTCAGGCGCAGTGATGCCTAGCTTGGCCAGCTTGTCCGGCTGCACCCATACGCGCAGAGCGTACTGGCCGCCGAAGGTCTGCACGCGGGAGACACCGACGACGCGCGTCAACTGATCCTGAATATTGATGATGGCATAGTTGGTCAGGAAGTCCTGGCTCAGCTTGCCGCCTTCCGAGTTAACGGCAACCAGCATCAGTGGCGAAGTAAGCGCCTTCTGGACCGTAAGGCCGGCAGTCGTTACCTGTGATGGAAGCTGCGATTGCGCCTGGTCAACGCGCAGCTGACCAAGTACCTGGTCGATGTTCGGATCAGTCTTCACATCGAAGTCGACTGTGAGCTGCATGACGCCGTTGTTGGCGCTGGTCGAGCTCATGTAGAGCATGTTGTCGACGCCGTTCATCTGCTGCTCGATCGGCGTGGCGACAGACTGCGTTACGCTCTTGGCGTCGCCGCCGGGATAGGTCGCGGTCACCAGAATTTCCGGCGGAACAATGTTCGGGAATTGCGAGGTCGGCAGAGACAGCATGGAGATGATGCCGAGCACGACCGTAAGGATGGCGATCACGATCGCGACGATAGGTCGCCGGATAAAGAATTTCGACATCTGCTATCTCCCTGCCGACGGTGCGGCCTGAGCGGTGGGTGCCACAACCGGACCAGCATGCGGACTCACCGGCGCGCCCTCACGGAGCTTCTGCAGGTTGTCCGTGATCACCTGGTCGCCGGCCTTTACCCCGCTTTCAACGAGCCAGTTCTGGCCAACCTGGGGACCGAGGCTCAGCGTCTCCAGATGAGCTTTTCCGTCTGGACCAGCAATGTAAATCTGGTGCAGACCCTGCAGTTCCATCAGCGCGACCTGGGGTACCAGCAGCGCGCCGTGGCGCATCTCGGTGTCCGCCTTGACGCGGCCGAACTGGCCCGGGCGCAGAACGTCGCCCGGGTTCGGGAAGACTGCAGCCACCCGGATCGCACCGGTCTGCGCATTCAAGGACCTGTCCACGTACTCGATGTGGCCCTTGGATGGGTAGTCTTTTCCATTCGCAAGGGTCAGCGTCAGCGGCACCTTGGCTTCCCCGTGCAGCAGGTCGCCCTTGCTTTTCGCACGTTCGACGAGCGCAAGATATTCCGCATCACTGAGCGCGAAGAAGCACTTGATCGGGTTAATCGTGGACACCGAAGTGAGCACCGATGAAGTATTGACCAGACTGCCGACCTGGATGGTCGCCTGGCCGGCAACGCCGCTTATCAGGGAACGCACATGCGTAAAACCGAGATTTAACTTGGCTGTTTCAATTGCAGCCTCGGCCGATTTCACCGCTGCCTGCGCTGTCGCGACATTCGCGTCCGCTTCAAGCTTCTGCTGTGTGTCATTATCGAGCTGACTCTTGGCGATGGCACGGGCAGCAGCCAGCGGTGTGTCGCGGTTCACATTGATTTCAGCAAGTCCCTGTGCAGCTTTGGCCTGCGCCAGTGTGCCCTGTGCCTGCCCTAGCTGCGCGGTTGCAGAATCGAGCGTCGCCTGGAAGGGTCGCGGATCGATCTGAAAAAGTATCTGCCCCTTCGCTACCTGCGAGCCCTCTTTGTACAGCTGGCTCACCAGATAACCCGCTGCCTGCGGCTGGATCTGCGCATTCGTGTAGCCATCGAGTACACCTACCCACTCGCCGGCAATCGGGACATCCGTCGGCTGCACTTCGACGGTGGTCACGGGCATGGGCCCGGGTGCGGGAGGCGCGGCTGGTGGTTTCGCACAACCGGAGATCGCCACTCCACCTGCCAGCAGGAGGCCGGTCAACAGAGTCGCGGATGGTCCCGCCTTTTTGGTTCGGTCAAGAAGCGTTTTCACGTCCTCGTGCTTCTGGTGCTCTCTCATGCAGTGTTCTCCAAACCCTTATAGAGGGCGAGATGCTCAGGCTTGCGCCATGATGGTGTCCAGGCAATCAGGCACGCGTACGCCCGGCCTTCTGGAGGTCTATACAAAGATTCACTGTGTCGACAAATGATTCAGGAACTACACATTTCTGCAGTTTGCGCACAGAATAAACGGGCATCCAAGGTGCAACGCCAAACTTTTATTTGATTGCTTCAGCCTAGCCGCGGAAGCAGGAAAGTTGAGACAAAATTGCACAACGACATCAACTCGCTAGCAGTGCAGTTTCTTACCCTTCTGCTCCTGGCCATCCCTATCAGCTGCGTCGCATGGACTGTCACCCACGAAGAAGTCTTCCGCGAACCCCGCGAATGGTGCGCGCGCAACAGCCAGGCATGCAAAAAACTTGTTGCCCGCAAGTTTTTCTACCTGTTTACCTGTGAATATTGCTTCAGCCACTACGTCACGATTGTCTTCTTGTTTATCACGCGCTTTCATCTTCTCTTTACGGACTGGCGCGGCTACCTCATCAGCGGTTTTGCACTGGTAGCCATTGCGAATGCCTACATGAGTGCATTCGGCCGGCTTCGACTTGACATCAAGCGCGAACGTGTCGAAATAGCAGGAGAAGAACAGAAACTCGACACGCAATTCTAGGCCGCACACTACCGCGCACTACTTGGCGACCCAGCTTCCATGGCCGTCCCCGGGATTGGCGCCGGCACCGCCGTTCGGCGCAATTGAATCAGCCTGGCAGACCCACATCTGCCCGTTGGTCGTGTTCATCCAGATGGCGCCGGGCGACCATGCAGGCGTGCAGAACCCGCGAGGCGGTCCATCTGCGGTGTAACGGATCATCTGCTTGCTGACGCCGGTATTCATGCCATTGAAGTAGACACTATCGCCACCGACACTGAATTCTGTCGGCACTGCGTCCATATTCTCCCAGCCCGGGGTCAGGTGACCAGCCGTTCCATGGCATTGCATCCACTCGCCATGATTATGATTGGCCTGCGGCCAGCCATCAATGTGGTTGTGGGCCAGGTATGTTTCGAGCGCTGCGCCCGTGATACTGGCGAAGCAGCTGGTTCGCGCTCCCATCTCTGCGTTGCCTTCGATGATGGTGCTGACAGCTGTCAGTAATTCCACCTCGATGGCTGCGCCGGCAGTAAAGTAGTTGTCCCGCACTGTTGTCGAAACAGGTGTCCCGCCCTCCGGACCCTTCAACCCGTACAGCGATACGTAGACCGGGTCATTTTGCGGCGTAGAGCCAAGCTGTACCTGATGCGGACTACCTTCGAAATAATTCCCTGTATAGACGCTCTTGTAGGTCAGAGCTTCAAGCACAGCCCCATACTGGCCGGAGGAATCGCTGCCGTTGGCTTCAAGATCATTGTTGATGAATGTATTGCCCAGCAATGGTGATGCCACTCCTGCACCGCCGCCTGTGCCCATCCAGTCAGCGGGATACTGCGTGACGTCGCCATCAACAATGCCCCAGCGTTTGTTGTCGTGGATGGCGCATCCGCTCACCGTCACATTATTGCTTGCGTATCCCGGCGCACCCATCAGGTGCAGTCCAAATAGGTTTGAACGCAGCTGCATGTTCGTCAATTTAACGACATTCGCGCCAAGATCGAGCACGCCATCTCCATTCGAAAATTGCGTCACGTCGGTGCCGTCGATGTAAATGCCCTGCGTCTCCTGCATCATCAGGATGCCCACCTTCGCCAGAGGATTGCCGATGATGTGGCCTCCGCGAATGAAGACCCGGCCTGTCTGCTTTGAAGTGGAGAGAGCACGGCTGTTGCCGGTGTAGTGCAGGTAAGCCTGCTGGTCCATCTCGAGTGTTGGCGAGGGTACAGGCGGCAGGACAATCCCGGTACCGTAAGTGTAGTTCCCTGCCGGCACAAACACTGTGCATCGCTGCTGCGGGCACGACGCAAAAGCCGCGTTGATCTGCGCGCCGATATCGGCCCCGGCAAAGCGCGTCGCATTGCGTACACCATTGTTAGTCTGTGAACTGAGTTCACCCACATGCAGGTCTTTAGTGTCGGCTGCATGCTGCGCAATTGCTGCTTCAGCAGGGAGCATCAGCGATGCGATGCACAGCATGGACAGTGTGCCATCGTGTGAGAAAAACCTGTACCTCTGAGCTTTCATGCGGGGTGCAGTGAAGGACGTCCGCGGGTTGAATCCTGGCATGCCACTATTTTCATCCAAACCGCTGCCTGTCGTTGCTGTCCGGCATTGCGCAGCACCGTCTTTGCAAGTACGCTTGAGGTGCCGAGTCGTCTTTCCATTTGGGAGGATCTACCCGGCCGCGTAGCTGCCGTTCACACTGTATTCGCCGTCTTCTTTCTGTTGAAAACAGACAGACCCGGACAGCGTGCAGGTGCTGCGTTGAAGGCTGTGCGGGGGTGGCGAAATGGCAGACGCACCAGACTTAGGATCTGGCGGAGCAATCCGTGGGGGTTCAAGTCCCCCCTCCCGCACCATCTATTTCTGTTTCAAACCGGCATCACTACCGGTAGCACCTCCCAACACGGTTTAGAAAAGGCATTGACCAGAATGAGCGCAGAGAATCAGCCACAGCAGCCCCGCATCAACGTCACCCGCAGCCCCGAATATCGCGACAGCTATGCCAACAGTGTCCAGGTTCGCATCAGTGTGTGGGACTTCTTCCTCTACTTCGGCACCGCTTCGCAGGACACTGCCGACGAACTGACCATCAAGAATTTCCAGGGCATCTACCTGAGCCCGCAGCAGGCAAAGGCCCTATGGAACGTCCTCGGCCAGAACCTCGCGCAGTACGAGCAGACCTTCGGCAACGTGGCGCTCGAACCGCAGCCGCAGACCAGCAACGTCCGCAGCTTCAACTAAAAAATCAGAAGATTGACGCAGGGCCGCCGTTGAACCTTTCTCCTCATGCAAGCCGCAGCAATCATAATCGCGGCGCTGAGAATGAGGGTCAGCTGCGGCCCCTTCGTTTATGGCAGATCTTCCCTCTTGTTTTCATATGCGTCTACCTGACGCATATGACACTTTTACGGTTACCTTACTACTGGGATGAAGCCGGCTACTATATCCCGGCTGCGTACGATTTTCTCCGCACGGGCTCGCTCATCCCCTATTCCACGCTGACGAATGCTCACCCGCCACTGCCGAGCATCTATCTCGCGCTCTGGTGGAAGGCTTCGGGCTTCATCCCTTTCGTCACGCGCGTTGCCATGTGCATCGTTACATCACTGGCGTTGCTCGCCGTCTACCAGCTTGCCCTGCAGGTGACACGGAGGATCGCCGTCGCCGCTTCGGTCACGCTGCTGACGCTGCTGTATCCCATCTGGTTTGCTCAAAGCACGCTTGCACACGCCGACATGTTTGCCGCTGCTGCAACTCTCTGGGCACTCTGCTTTTACCTGCGCTTCCCAGGATCAAATGACCAATCGCCGGTAAAGAACCTCTGGCTCGCCGCCTTCTTCTTCTCGCTTGCGGTCCTGTCGAAGGAGACTGCCATCATCACGCCACTGGCCCTGGCGGTGGGCGAATTGTTTTATCCGCATCCCGTGGCATTCAAGCCAGGGCGGCGCTTACTGCGTGCTTCCATCCTGCTCTCGCCAGTGCTGCCGCTGGCTGCCTGGTACGCCTATCACCGTTACAGGACCGGCTACGTTTTCGGCAATCCTGAATACCTGCGCTACAACGCGACCTCAACACTGAGCGCCCTTCGTATAGCCGTCGCGCTCGGCCATCGGATCTTCCATCTCACTGCTCACATGAACCTGTTCGTGCCGGTACTGTGCGCAGCCGCTGCGTGGATGCTGCCACCACAGGACAACTCCAGTCCCGTCTATTGCACCAGCCTGCTGCGTATCTGGACTGTACTGGTCGCGAACGCGATCTTCTTCTCCGTACTGGGCGGCGCATTGCTGACCCGCTATCTTCTGCCGCTGTATCCCCTGGTCCTCCTTCTCTGCGTATGCGCATGGAATCGCCGTGTGCGGGGCTGGAGCCTGCTGCTGGCGCTGAGTGCGATCGCCTTTGTGCTGGGCATCTTCATCAACCCGCCTTATCGCTTTTCCCCGGAAGACAACCTGAGCTATCGCGACATGATCGTCCTGCAGCAACAGGCACTGAGCGTGATTGCCAAGAATTATCCAACGGCAACGGTGCTGAGCGCGTGGCCGGCGACGGACGACCTCTCCAAACCCGAACTGGGCTACGTCAAACATTCCCACCTGGTCGTGGCCATCAATGATTTCTCCCTGAACAGTATCCAGCGTGCCGGCGAATCAAACGCCGACTTCACCGTCGCCTTGGTCTTCAGCACCAAATATGATCCGCCACACTTACCCTTCAGTCTCGGCGCCACCAACCAGGCTCTCGATGCACGCTTCTTCAACGGCCACCAGGACCTTCCACCCGAAACCATCGCCCACATGCTCGACGGCAAAGTGGTCTGGCAGGGTTCACGCAATGGCGAATGGGCTGCGATCCTGCATTTCGACCGGCCCCAGCTTGCTTCACTACAGCACTGACTCAGCCCGCAGCCTGTCTCCAAAACCCTTGCTTGCAATGTCTCACCCTGAGCGCGCCCACAGGGGCTTAGCCCGAGCGAAGTGAAACGTAGCCAAACGACCTGCGTTTTCTCTACTGGCCACCGCAAACAGCCAGACAGAACCCTCCGCTCCAGGCGCTATGACAAAGCTATAATCAGCCTGACGTGCGAAGCTGCCGATATCTCCGCCCATTCCGCCAACCGCTCAGCGGATGCCTGTCTCTTGTCCTCACCCTGCTCCTGGCATTGGCGGCATGTCCTGCGCGCGGGCAGTCACCAACCGCCACATCCGCGAACGAGCATCGTCTGCTGCTTGTCCTGCCTTATGAAAATCGCACAGGGCAGGCGAACCTTGACTGGATTGGCGAAGCCGTCCCCGAGATTCTGAACCAGCGCCTGGGTGCAGCAGGTTTCATGCCGATAGGCCGCATTGATCGCCAGTACGCGCTTACGCATCTAGGCCTGCCGCCAAATTTCCAGCCGACACGGGCCACCGCCATCCGCGTCGCGCAGACCCTGGATGCGGATTACGTGGTGATCGGCAGCTACTCGCTCCAGGGCCAGCGGTTCACAACGCATACGCAGCTCCTCGACATCAACCAGTTGCGCCTTGACCAGCCGCTCGATCAGGAAGCCGACATCTCGCGCCTGCTCGAAGTACTCAACAGTACGGCGTGGCGCGTCGCCCGTGCACTTGATCCGCAATACAACGTTTCAGAAAGCACCTTCGTCGCCGCAGGCGGCAGCCTCCGCATCGATGGCTTCGAGAACTACATCCGCGGACTGGTCGACCCCAATTCTGCCGACCGCATCCGTCATCTGAAAGATGCGACGCAGATCAACCCTAAGTACAGCGCAGCATGGCTGGCGCTCGGGCAGGCCTATTTTGCCAACCAGCAGTATGACCTGGCCGCCGTCGCACTCGGCCACCTGCCGAAGACTGATCCCAATGCCCTGCTCGCCGAGTTTTATCGCGGTCTGGCCTTCTTCTATACCGGCAATTATGCGAAAGCAGAAGACGCTTTCGGTTTTATCGCCGGCCAGCTCCCGTTATCCGAAGTACTGAACAACGAGGGTGTCGCGCAGAGCCGGCGCGGCCAGGACGGCTCCTCCCTTTTCCGCCAGGCCGCGGCGAACGACACGGCAGATGCCGACTATGCTTTTAACCTCGCCGTCGCACTGAATCGCAAAGGCGATAAAGCCGGTGCGACTGCGGCCATCAACCAGGCGCTCAGACTGCGGCCGCAGGATTCCGAGATACAGTCCTTCGCGACGAAAATCCGGAACCAGGCGCAGCCGGAAAACACGACCTTTACCGCCAATCCGTCAACGACTGCCGTCGCAGCCGTTGACCCGGCCGCTGCGTCGTCCGGACCACTCGAACGCATCAAGCGCAACTTCAACGATGCCTCTTTCCGCCAGGCAGCCTTCGCGATCGAAGAAATGCAGTCGATGCGTCTGAACGCGATGCCGCCCGCAGCCCATGCAGCAGAGTTGACCAAGGAAGGCCAGCGCTACCTGGGCGAAGGATTGATCCTCGAAGCCGAGCGCGAATTCCAGGCAGCCCTGACCCTCGACAGCAGCAACGCAGCCGCCCATGCCGGGCTGGCCGAAGTGCGGGAGCGCGATGGCGATGACAATGCCGCGCGCAGCGAAGCCCAGGCCTCCATCAAGCTCAGGCCAAGTTCCCCGGCCTATGTTGTACTCGCCCGCGTCGACCTCGCCGCTAACCAGCCGTCCGTCGCCGCTGCTGACGTCCAGCAGGCTCTCGCTCTTGATCCGGCCAATGCGTCTGCACGCACCCTGCAACAGACTATCCAGTCGCGACAACAGAAAACGCCATGAAGACTCGTTACGGGTTCCCGCGCTGGTCGATGCCGCTGCTCGCGCTCTTTGCCCTCATGCTGAGCCTGCGTGCCTGGCCTGCGCCGGCGAATCCACCTGACGTCTTCGTCCTGCATCTTCACGACACCATCCAACCCGTGAGCGAGGGGTACGTGGCCCGTGGCCTTGATGCCGCTGCTGCTGCGCATGCTTCAGCCATCGTGATAGAACTGGACACGCCCGGCGGCCTGCTCACCTCCATGCGCGCCATTGCCAGCAAGATCCTCGCGTCGCCCGTACCAGTCATCGTCTTCGTCGGTCCTACGGGCGCCCGCGCCGGTTCAGCAGGATTCTTCCTGCTTGAAGCAGCTGACATCGCCGCCATGGCGCCCGGAACCAATGCAGGCGCTGCCCATCCTGTCGTTGAAGGCGCCAAGCTCGACGACACCATGAAGATGAAGCTCGAGAACGATACGGCTGCGTTCCTGCGCTCCTATACGTCTCGGCGTGGCCGCAATCCTTCGGCTGCCGAGGACGCCGTGCGCCAGTCGAAGTCCTACACTGAGAAGGAGGCGAAGGACCTTGGCCTGATCGACGTCATCGCCTCTAACATCCCGTCTCTCCTGAATGCAGTCGATGGACGAACCGTTACCCGCTTTGACGGCAGCAAGGTCGTCCTGCATACCCGTGACGCCCGGCTCGGCCAGATGGAACCGACGGTTCGCGAACGCGTCCTCGACTGGCTCATGGATCCCAACCTTGCCGTCCTCATACTGGTACTCGGCGGCCTGCTCATCTACATCGAATTCAACGCACCCGGCACTATCATTCCCGGCGCTCTCGGCACGGTTCTGGTGCTCATTTCGCTTTTCGCGCTGAACCTTCTGCCCCTCCACTACGCCTCCGGCCTGCTGCTCATCATCGCCTTCGCGCTCATGCTGCTGGAGGTCAAGTTCGCGAGCCACGGCGTGCTCGCCTTTGCCGGCATCGTCTGCCTGGTTTTCGGCGCGCTTACGCTGGTTGACGGGCCTATTCCGGAGATGCGCGTGCACCTGGCGACTGCCCTGGCCACGGGCATCGGCTTCGGCCTGGTCACCATCTTCCTGGTGCGCATCGCCCTGATCGCGCGCCGCAATAAAACCGTTCTCGGGGTCGACACCATGATCGGCCAGACCGCTGTTGCTAGTGACGCCATCAATCCGCATGGCCAGATTTTCATTCACGGCGAATTATGGCAGGCTGAAAGCCCCATACCCATCAAGCAGGGCGATTCTGTCCGCGTGACCGCGCGGAAGGGTCTACTCTTATTTGTTGAGCCGATTTCGTAAGAATTCCTACCACTTAGGAATAAGAGAAGACCCAGCGTAGCTACGCTACAATCCACGTCAGGAGCCATCCCCATGGGATTCCCAGTCCTCATTATCGTTTTGATCGTTCTCCTCTACCTGGTGAGTTCGATCAAGATTCTGCGCGAGTACGAGCGCGGCGTCATCTTCCGACTGGGTCGTGCGCTGCCTGCGCCCAAGGGTCCCGGCCTCTTCCTGGTCTTCCGCCCATTCGACCAGATGGTGCGCGTCTCCCTGCGGCAGGAGGTCCTTGAAGTGCCCCCGCAGGATGTTATCTCCCGCGACAACGTCACGCTCAAGGTCAACGCCGTCATCACGCTGCGCGTCATCGATCCCTTGCGGGCCGTGATTGAAGTAACCAACTACGTCTACCAGACATCACAGTTCGCGCAGACCACGCTGCGTTCAGTACTAGGCGAGGTGGAGCTTGATGGACTCCTGTCTCATCGCGAAGCCCTCAACCACCGTATTCAGACCATCATTGACGCGCGCACCGAACCCTGGGGCGTGAAAGTCGTCAGTGTGGAAGTGAAACAGGTCGACCTCCCCGAATCCATGCTGCGCGCCATGGCCAAGCAGGCCGAAGCTGAACGGGAAAAGCGTTCGAAGATCATCAACTCCGAAGGCGAATTTGCCTCCGCGCAGAAACTGGCTGATTCTGCCGCCCTGCTGGCGACCGAACCTATGGCGCTACAACTTCGCTACCTCCAGACACTGACCGACATTGCGACCGAAAAGAACAGCACCATCGTCTTCCCAATCCCGATGGAAATGATGTCGCTCTTCAACAAAATTGCAGCAAAAGTAGGCGGACCGGTGGCCGAAACAACAGCAGAAAAGAAACCGGTGAGTGAGGGCTAGGCATGAGTAGCGCGTTTGCTGATTCAGAATTTGAAGAAACGGTCGACAGTCAGCTGACGCTGGGCACAGCCTCTTTGCTTAGCATTTTCTTCGGACTTGTGATGATCTGCGGCATCTTTTTCGGCTTTGGCTATAGCTATGGTCGCCGCAGCTTCGGGCAATCCCTGGCCATCGTCCCCAAGCCTTCAGGCGTCGCGCCTGCTCAGACTGTGAACGCCCAGACCAGCACGAAGCCGATTGCGTCAGCACCCGCACCAATGGTTCTGCCGGAAGTTTCCGTAACGATTGCCCATCCAGGCAAGCCGGCGCTGAAAACGGTTCAGCCTGCACCAGCGACCGTCGCCAGCCTCACCCCCGCGCCTGTGGCTCCGAGCAGCATACTCAGGCAGGTGCTCTCCAAGCCCAGTGCGATTCATCCAGTGATGGAAGAGCCAACGGTGGGCGTTCCCTATGCGCATCGCGTCGGAATGTCGCCGAATGCTCTGCGCAGTCCCTCCACCCCTTACATCTACACTCCGCCGTTCTACGTGCACACGCATGGGAGTTCGCACCATCCGGTCTTTACTGCGACGCACGATGTCGCAACCCAGGACGCTGTACACGCAACGGTACATGACACGCTAGCCACTCCTCATGAAGTGCTCGTAGTGCAAATCGCCGCCATGTCCCGTCAGGATGATGCGGAGGTACTGGCATCCTCGCTTCGCAAACGCGGCTTTGCCACATCCATTCATAACGACGCACAGGACTCTCTCTACCATGTGCAGGTCGGCCCTTATCAGCGGAACGTTGCTCTCGCAGCGCGGCAGAGACTCATCGCAAACGGCTATAACGCTGTCTTGAAATAAGCCGCGATGACTCCGGGCGCAAACGTCTAAGCCAGTCCGCCCTGTCGACCGACGCAAAAAGATCTGCGATCGCTCGCACCCTTTTTCAACGTTGGCGTAAACGTTCCGGCAGCTTTTCATAGATGCCGCCGAAGCCGCCATTCGAAAGAATTCCAACTACATCGCCGGGCTTCAACTGGGGCGCGATGGCATCGACAATCGCATCGGCATCTGCGCCGAATATCGCCGGATGCCCAGCCTTGTGCAGGCCTTCAACAATCGCTTCGGGATGAAGCCGCTCAGGTAGCGGAATGCTCTCCTGCTTGAACACACCCGCTATGACAACCTGGTCGGCAAGCGACAAAGCTTCAATCAATTCTTTTTCGAACACATTGCGTCGCAGTGTATTCGAACGCGGTTCAAGAACTGCCCAGAGTCGTCCCGTTGGATACGCCGATCGCAGGGCTTTCAGCGTCTCGCGAATCGCCGTCGGATGATGCGCGAAGTCGTCGATCACTGTGATGCCATCGATCACGACGCGCACTTCGAGCCGCCGCTTCACACTCTGGAAAGTCGCGAGTGCCTCGACAATGGCAGCAGCGGGCACACCCTGACCTGCGGCGAGCGCAGCGGCCGCCGTCGCATTCAATGCATTGTGTTCGCCAGCCATTGGCAGCAGCAGTTCCATGGCAGCATGGTCGGCATGCTCAAGCCGCCAGCGTGTTCCT
Source organism: Acidobacteriaceae bacterium (assembly GCA_963692885.1). Lineage (GTDB taxonomy): Bacteria > Acidobacteriota > Terriglobia > Terriglobales > Acidobacteriaceae. The sequence goes on along the minus strand of OY843586.1, from coordinate 537,230 downwards.
TTGTCTTCGTGACGCAGATCAACGATGTGCCAGTCTGAAGCCGCCGCAAAACCGTAGCGTTCTACTTTGCAGAATGCTTTCGCCGCACACTCTGTGACGTTTTCGCTTCCGTCGTAGGCAACCAGGCGTCCGCGTCGAGGAATCAGGTTGACCATCCGCTTGAATGCTGTCTTCACGGCATCGAGGTCGCGATAGATGTCCGCGTGGTCGAACTCCACGTGCGTCAGGATGGCGGCATCCGGAAAGTAGTGCATGAATTTCGGACCCTTGTCGAAAAAAGCCGTGTCATACTCGTCGCCCTCGACGATGAACGTGCCGGTATCTTTCAACTGAAAACTCGTACCAAAATTCTCTGCGACACCGCCGATGATGAACGATGGAGAAAATGTCGCGTCATGCTTCGACGCAACTTCATAGATCCACGCGAGCATGCTGGTGGTCGTGGTCTTGCCATGCGTACCGGCAACCACCAGCGACTCCCTGCCCGTCAGAAACTCTTCGCGGATCGTGGCCGCGAGCGATGAAAACGGGATCTTTTGATCGAGCACATACTCAAGCTCTGCATTGCCGCGCGAGAGTGCATTGCCGACGATCACGAGGTCAGGGCGTGGTGTCAGGTTCGCCTCTGCATACGGCTCGAGCACCGGGATGCCGAGTTCCTGCAGCAGGTCAGACATCGGCGGGTACGCAGCTGCATCCGACCCCGTCACCTTGTGCCCCTGCAGTTGCAACATGCCGGCGAGCGACGCCATGGCTGTTCCGCAAATGCCGATCAGATGGATATGTTTCGCAGTACTCGCGGGCGTTTCTCTCTGTTGAGTCAAGGTCTCTTCATCCGATGTTCTAATTTTCTGTAGCAGCTTCGACAAAGCGTAACGTGGGTTCGGCGCCGAAATCGAGCGACACCCTGAGGCCAAAAGCCAGCGTGACGTTTGCACGTGAAACATGGCCTGAGCGAAGCCCGATACCGATCGGCCCCGAGAAGTTTTTCAAGACGCTCATGATGACTTCTTCGAGCAGGCCCGGATCAGCGCCGGGCGAAACACAGTCCAGCATTTCGCCAAAAACAATGGCGCTGACACCTTCAAATTTGCCCGCAAGCAGCATCTGCCGCAGCATGCGATCGACCTGGTAAGGACGTGCGCCGACATCTTCGATAAAAAGTATTTTGCCCTCGGTCTGCGGAGCATACGGCGTACCCAGCGCAGCGGTCAGCAGGCTCAGGCAGCCCCCATAAAGAGTGCCCTCTGCGCGCCCGCTCTTTAGTACACGCAGTCCTTCAGCCGGGCCAACTTCGTACGCCAGCCCACTCAAAGCAGCCAGAAAACTCGGCGTATCGACACCATCTGTCACCGCAAAATCTGCCGTGACCATCGGGCCATGGAAAGAAACCAGTCCTGCCTGGTCAAGCAGCCAGTTCTGCATATTCGTCATATCGCTGTACGCGAAAATTGGCTTGGGGTGCTTCGCAACCAGGTCAAGATCGAGTCCCGGCAAAAGGTAATTTGATCCGTAACCGCCGCGAGTGCTTATTATCGCGCCAATCTCTGGATCAGCCAGTGCGGAATTGAAATCCTTCAGCCGCTCCTCGGGCGTGCCGGCGAAATAGGGCCTCGCTTTAGCTGAGACATGCTCGGACAAAACCGGCGTGAAGCCGAGACCAGTAAGCGCCTCGAGGCCGATGGGCAGCAGGGCTGGCTTGAAGCTGCTGGCAAGCGAGAGCACAGCGATCTTTGCACCTGGCTTGAGCGTCTTCGGTTTAAGCAATGTCACGCTCACGAAGAAACTCCATCAAGGTAAGCCTGCCCCACAGCAACAAGGCTCGCGGGCCCTGTAAGCAGGATCTCACTTCCGGCTCCCGGCCACTCGACCAACTGTGCACCACCTGGTGCTGTCACGCGCAACGGGCTTTCGCAGCCATGGAGTGCAATGGCGGCGGAAGCAGTCGCGCACGTCCCAGTACCCGATGAAGACGTAGGTCCGACACCACGCTCGAAGATGCGGATTTCGATGGCGCCTTTGTCACGCAACCGGATGAACTCGACATTCGTCTGCCCTGGAAAATCGGCATGGAAGCAGATCTCTTTACCGATGCTTTGCCAGCTTCGTCCGGCAACTGTGAAGTCATCGTTATCGACCAGGATCACAAAGTGCGGATTGCCAGTATTCACCACTGTCCCGGCGATCTTCGTACCATCTTCGAGTGTCACCGAACCATCCTGCACACGCGGAATACCCATCGCACTGACAATCTCGTAGAACGATCCATTTACCCGTACGATCCGGCATTCGCGCATTCCCGCATCCGTCTCAATGCGAATGACGGCACCCGCGCCGGCGCCTCGTTCGTGCGCCATCCATGCAGCCACGCAGCGTGTGCCATTTCCTGAAATCTCGGCAACCGAGCCATCCGCATTGAACAGGCGGATGCTTCCCGCAAGTTCCCCTGACCAGCGAAAATATTCAACGCCATCCGCCCCGACACTCGTAGTGCGAGCACAAAGCTGTCGCGCAGCCTCTGCCCACAAAGCGTCGGGAAGCTGCGCCTGCTCCACAACCAGAAAATCATTTCCGCACGCGTGCGCTTTGGCGAAGGCGATCAATGCATACTCCCGGTGCGGGCTACAGTCGATCGGTAGATCCGCGCGCAACCCTGGTCCAGCCCGCATGTCACGCTGAGCAGGTCAAGGTTCTCAGGATGCTGTTTGACGGCGTCCGTCACTGCATCTCCATCGATGGCCACAATCCATGGCGCTGCTGTTGCCGGTGCCGCAAGAGCTTTCTGCCAGAGCAGCCAATCGCCTTCATTCACCGTATTCTTCAGCGGAACACCAGCCTGCTGCAATGCCCCAACATGGGCAGATGTGTACATCAATATGCGCTCTCCTGGGGGCAAGTCCTGAAGTTTCGCCGCGAGCGCGCGCTCGAAGGCAATGCGGGTCCGGCCATTGGCCATTGCCTCACGAAAGACCAGTGGCCTGGCATGCAGTAAGGCGGCAGAGTTGGCGGCGATCAGGACCAATGCGGCCAGCGGCGTCCAGCGCAGAAGTGTCGGCCGATGGCGGCCGATAGCCGCAAACGCGAATGCCGTAAACAGCGCAAATGCCGGCAGCAATTCCATACCATAGCGCGTGTTGTAGTAGGAAAACGGGGTCCATACCGGGATGAAAATCGGCACTGAACCATAGGCGATCGAGTACGCGTAAAACGGCAGCGGCAGCCAGAGCAGCAGCGTAATCCATGCGCCGCGGGGGGATCGCGCAGCAACGTACGAGCCCAAAACGATCAGAATCACCAGCAGTTTGTCAGCGAGCGGCCACACTGCTCCCAGCTTCGCGGCCTTGAAAAAATAGAAGGCCGCATTCTTCATGTTGTGATAACCCGGATAGTGGCTGGACCCCGGCTTTGACGTACGTAAATCAATCGCCTTCGCCGAATATGGTCCGCGCAGAAAATCGAAGGGATCGTGAAACTGCGTCGCGTTGTAGGCCATCCACAGCAGCGGCGCGACTGCGACCATGGCGGTAAACAGCAGCCACACGCCGGTCTTCCTGTCTTTCAACTCCCAGTGACGAAACAGCAGCAGGGTCGCGATCACCCACGCCACAAATGCGTAGATCCATCCGTCGTAGCGCGTGTACACGGCCGCGACCAGTATCCCACCCAGGTACAGCAGCAGTTGCGAAGCGCGTTCGTTTAAAGCATCGCGCAAGGCATTGCCGAATTCAACCAGCAGTACCGCGGCCCATATCATCTCCGCCAGGAACAGTGGTTCCGTCATTGCGGTGGTCGAGAAATAGAGCAGCCCCGGGTTGAGCGCATAGAACGCGACTGCAACCACTGCAAAAGCAGCGGTCATCCAGTGACGCGCCAGCCGATAGATGCCGATGCAACCGGCCACGTAACTCACCATTGACGGGATCGCACCTGCCATCCCGTTCTGCCACCATGCCATCTTCTGCACAAACGGGATAAGCAGCAGGTGCGGCAGCGGCAGCCAGACCGAACCGAGTTGGCGAAAGCCTGGGTTGAGCGAGTCAAAGATGCGCCGCGCAATGTGCAGGTGCGCCACTGCGTCGCCATACAGCAGCAGGTAGCCGTGCCCGGCGTAATACACCAGCGCCGCCATGGTAAGCAACATCGCCAGCAGCCGTACTATGCTTCGTTCGTGTGCGAGCCTGGTGCGCTCGTCGACGACCACTGTCGTTTTCGCGACAGCGGTCGTCGGCGTGCCGGTCGCTTTATTCAAGGTGCGACAGCTCCTCGAAGTCCTTGAAGCGCGCATCGATCTCTTCACGGGTGAGGGTCTGCACTCGTTCTGTCCCAAATTTCTCAACGGCGAAAGAGCCCATCACGCCGCCATAAAACATCGCACGCTTCAACACCGCCGGCGTCAATTCGCCCTGCGAGGCGATATAGCCATAGAAGCCGCCAGCAAAGGAATCGCCCGCGCCCGTCGGATCGATCACTGCATCAAGAGGCAGAGCAGGGGCACGGAAGGGCTGGGTCTCGTGGCCCGTCCCGAGAGACTTGTTGGCGAAGAAGGCAGTCGCGCCATACTCGCCATGCTTTATGACCAGCGTCTTCGGTCCCATTGCCTGGATCTTCCGCGCAGCCAGCACCAGGTTGCTCTCATGTGCAAGCAGTTTAGCTTCACCATCGTTAATCAGCAGCCCGTCCAGCCCCATCAATACCTTTGCCAGCTTCTCACCATGACCGGTGATCCAGTAGTTCATGGTGTCGCCAAAGGCAAGCTTCACGTGGGGCATCTGCTGACGAACACTGGCCTGCAGTACCGGATCAATGTTAGCCAGGAAAAGGTATTCGCTGTCCTTGTACGCATCCGGAATCTTTGGCGAGAACGTCTCGAAAACATTCAATTCTGTATTGAGTGTTTCGGCTTCGTTCAAACTCTTGACATACGACCCGCTCCAGTGGAAACTCTTGCCGGGCAGATGTTCGATGCCGCGCGTATCGATCTTGCGGCGGGTCAACACTGCTTCTTCGGCTGCAGTAAAGTCTTCGCCTACAACCGCGATCACGCGTACATCGGTAAAGAAGCTTGCCGCCAATGCAAAGTGCGTAGCTGCGCCGCCGAGGCAGCGTTCCCGCTTGCCATGCGGTGTTTCGAGACTGTCAAATGCCACACTGCCAACGACCAGGATTGCCATTTAATCTTCCGAGTGCTTTCTTGATGCAGATTTCTTTACGAGTGAATGAGCCAGCGGGTTACGAGATATATTTGCCGATGACGAGGGCGAGCTTTTTCTTCGTGGCTGCCGGTATGGCGTCATGACTGGTCATCACGGCGTACTGCAAGGCCGACGCGCATGCGCAGCTTCGCTCCCCGGGCATCGCTGCAATGGCTGAGCGTACGACCTTTGCCGCGTTCTCTGCATTTTGATGGATCACTGCGACAACCTGCTCAACCGTTACGTCATCGTGCCCGGCGCGCCAGCAATCGTAATCCGTTACCATCGCCATGGTCGCATAGCAGATTTCGGCTTCCCGTGCGAGCTTCGCTTCCTGCAGGTTTGTCATCCCGATCACATCCGCACCCCAGCTGCGGTACAGGTTCGACTCGGCGCGCGTGGAAAACTGCGGTCCTTCCATGCAGACATACGTTCCGTTCTTCTTACCGATCACACCGACGCTCTTGCATGCCGACTCAATCGCACCAGCCACAGTTGCACACACCGGATCACCGAATGCCACGTGGCCAACAATGCCTTCACCGAAGAAAGTAGCAGTGCGAGCGAACGTCCGGTCAATGAACTGGTCTGGGATAATGAAGTCTGTCGGCTTGTGCTCTTCTTTAAGCGAGCCGACAGCGGAAACAGAGACGATCCGCTGGACACCCAGTTTCTTCATCGCGTAGATGTTGGCTCGAAAGTTCAGTTCAGATGGAAGGATGCGGTGACCGCGGCCATGCCTGGCGAGGAATGCCACGCGCCGCCCTTCGAGCAGGCCAAGGATGAATGCATCCGATGGCTCGCCGAATGGCGTTTCGACAACCTGCTCTTCAACCTCTGTGAGTCCTGGCATGGAATACAGTCCGCTGCCGCCAATGATGCCTATCTCTGCCTGCTGCAAGGAATCAAGCTCCTTCTGTCGCGAAGGATCAGTATAAACGGGCACTGCATATCAATGCCGCAGCGCAGCACGCAGCATGCCGTATCCGCACAGGGAGCGGCTGAGCGAGGCCGTCAGTTCGGGCATTCCCACCAGCGGCGAGTGTGTCCGGGCGTTTTCCTGTTCACCATTGCTTTGCGCGCCTACCATCACAATCTGGAGCTTGCGGGCAAGCGCCAGGTCGAAGCTCTCACTGACAAAAACATCCTTGCCCTCGACTGTGATCAGGACCGGACCTTCTTCGGTTTTGTAGACCCTCTCGCGCGTTCCCGAAGACTCTGCGTCGTCCCGGCTGACCGACGAATACTTGCGGCTCAGCGAGGATGCGTAAAGAGACGCGAACTTCTCCGCTGCAGCTTCTGTCTTCCACTGCGACAGGTAAAACAGAGCGACAGAGCCGGTCTTCGCCTTCTGCTCCGGCGTCTTTGCATCTTTACTCTGCGCCGCGTAGTACAGACCACCGTCCCACTGCTCCGCGATCGCTGCGCCCATTGGTTTACCACCAAATAACTCCGCTACCATGCGTACATCGAGTTCGCCCATGGCGCCCACATCATACGGCTCATACCGCGCGTCAACCAGGGGATGGATGTCTGGCATGCGCAGCACCGTCGGAGTCCTGCCGGCCTCGTATGCCTTGGGGTTCATCACCTCGTACGTGCTTGATGGCGGCCGATCGAGTGTACCCGCGAATGCTGCCTGGGTACCCTTGTCCTGCAGCAGCACCTGTTCGAAGTTGAGCCCTTCTTTATACGGAAAGAGCAGTTGCTGCTGCAGTACCAGCGGAGCGCGCGCCAGCACCGGCGAATCCGCGGCAGAGGCTGCATCATCCGAGGCATCGGCGGCCTCGATATTTGGCAGGTTGCGCACAGTCATCTTGCGGTCTTTCAATCCCCAGTCAACAAACACCGCCATCGCCTGGCCTTCGACCACTGCGTCGCGCGCAGTGTCGTCTTCATCCGTCTGCACGTGCTGATTGTCGCTCTCTGCATTGCGCGACAGTCCTTCAATACTCTTATCTCCCCATTTTTCCAGGTCGACATGCTCATCCTGCAGCGCGTGCGTCAATTCGTGGGCCAGTACCGGCTTCTGTTCATCCGGAGTAATCCAGTCCAGCAGGTTCACGGTTTTCGACTTGCTGTCGTAGTAGCCGGCCACCTGCTCCTTCAACAGGCTCACAAGAAAAGGCTCCAGTTGGAAGTCGCGGTCAAGCAGACCAAACTTCTTCAGCACAATTTCCGATCGCTCGACCTTCTGCGTGTCTTTGTCTTCGTGAAATTTCTGGGTAATATACCGTTCCACTTCATCGCGGGTCACCAGCCTGCGCTTCACGCTGCCTTTTGAGGCATAGCCCGAGTCCTGGCTCGCGAACTGCGTGATCTGGTCCACTGATCGAAACAGTTCTTTTGCCTGGTCGGCGGAGATATGCGTCTCTTTCCTGGGAGCACTGGCGGGGGGCTGCGGCTTTCCAGCCGGCGGCGTATTCACTGGCTGGGCGGTCGCTATCGTGTACGAGCCAGCCAGTAATACGATCGAAAGTCCAGTCGCGCAGTAGCCGAACCTCTTCATCATTTAAAAGCCACCCTTCATCTACACCGTTGCCATGTGGCTCATGCGAACCGGGCCTTACTGCAAGGCTATAATCTAAGCAGTGTTTCTGCTATGAGCGATGCTTCCAACTTTGACGTTTCCGCGACCGCAACGTCTCCAGAAGAGCCTGCTTCCCATTTGATTGCACCCACAGTGCTGACTGCGGCGCTGCGACCGGCGCATTCCGATCTGCCGGTGACGACCTTCTGTGGAACTGAAACGATCTTCCGCTTCTCTTCTACCAGCGAGGAAGTACGCGCTCTTGTGCACACCGCCGGCATCTTTGACCTGGGCTGGCGCACACGTATCCAGGTGACTGGAGAAGACCGTCTGCGATGGCTCAGCGGCATGGTCACGAATGCCGTTCAGCAGCTTCCGGAGCGTACAGGCAATTACAGCTTTTTTCTAAATGCGCAGGGCCGCATCCAGGGCGACGCGTATGTGTATCGCGAGCAGGACAGGCTGCTGCTCGACACGTCAGGTGATCAGTCTGCGGCCATCCTGGCTCATCTTGACCGCTTCATTATCATGGATGACGTTGTCCTCGAAGATCTGCGGGAACGCTCTACCAGCATCGGCCTGGCCGGTCCGCAGGCCGCGCAAATTCTTATAAAAGCCGGAGTCGCGATCCCGACGACAACAGCCGAAAGTACGATCCACTTCGGCGAAGCGAGCTTCAATGGCGTCGCTGTCACGATCGTATCCATGCAGGGAGTTGTCACGCCGCGCTACGAGATATTCTGCAGTCCTGCCGACGCCGCGGCTATCTGGAAACAGCTCGCCCAAAATGGTGCGACACCCTGCGGCATTGAGGCTGTCGAAGCGCTGCGCGTGATCGAAGGACTGCCCCTCTACGGCCTTGACCTGAACGACCGCGATCTGCCGCAGGAGACCAGCCAGACACGCGCGCTCAACTTCAACAAGGGGTGCTACCTGGGCCAGGAAATTGTCGAGCGGATCCGTTCTCGCGGCGCAGTCCATAAAGGGCTTCGGCAGTTCTCGCTCGAAGGGGAAATGCCTGCCCTCCCCGCAGATCTGCTGGCCGACGGCGTGAGCATCGGACGCCTTACCAGTGCAGTGTCCATCGACTCCCCGTCCGGCATGCGCCGGTACGCAATTGGCATTGTCCGCAGCGACAGCATGAGCAAGGCAGCGGCGCTGACCTACAATGGTGGAGGAGCGACACCCCTGGATCGACCGCCGGCCATTGCTCTTTAGCAGCGGCTTCTTCGTTCGATCTGCAGCATCACGCACTCTAACTTTTTAAGACTGGAATTTTCCATGGCAGACTCAGAAAAAGCGCCGTTGTTCACCGTCACAGATCGCCGCAAGTTCACGACCGATGGAGAGCTTCGGCCCGGCGTCACTGCTGCCGAAATCCCGGTCAATCCACCAGTCGAGCCGCCACCGGCGCTCTCGCCCGCACAGGAAGCAGCTCACGAGGCTGCGCATCCTCAGCAGACTGCCACACCCGTTCCGGCGAGCAGCGCGCCCGCAAGCCCTGCGCCGTCACGCCATGAACATGCTGGCGCCGGCCACGAAGAAGATGGCGACGAGAATGGACTGATTCCTGAGCCAACCGACTCTGAAGCTGCTGAACAGCATGCCGCGTACCAGGAGACGACCCGCACCCTGGACGAGATGGTCGCGAAGCAGAACCCCAAAGCCCGTGCGGCTGGTCCCATGACCTTCGACCGCCTTGTGCAGTCCCTCTACATGACCGCAGCCATTCAGCTTGGCGCTGGCGCTCAGCCGGGCGAACAGCCGCGCGTTGACATCCTCGGCGCACGCCAAAGCATCGACATGCTCTCCGTCCTCGCGGACAAAACCAAGGGCAACACCACGGAAGAAGAACAGCGACTGTTACAGAACGCACTTTTCGAACTGCGCATGAGTTTCCTCGAAATCACGAATGCCATCGCCACCTCGGCGCAAAGTCCTGCTGCACAGGGGATGGGCGGAAAGCCGGGCTTTCGCGCCTGACCGCGCCGCGGCCTGACCGACCACATGGAAGCAACGATCGTGATCCTGGGCAGCGGCACCTCGATGGGAGTCCCCACGCTCGGCTGTACGTGCCGCGTCTGCACCTCTGCCGATTCGCGCGACCGTCGCCTGCGTCCTTCGATAGCCGTCGAATGGGAGCATGCCGGCAAACAGCATCGCGTCATTATTGATACGGGTCCTGATTTTCGCGAGCAGGCGCTCCGCGAGCACATCCGCCATATCGACGCCATCTTCTACACGCATTCTCATGCTGACCACATCCTGGGCCTCGATGACCTGCGGCCACTTACCTTCCTTGCGAAGGATGAAGATGGCAATAAGACGAACGTCCCGCTCTACGCCGATGACAGTACAGCTCTCATCCTCGAACGTATTTTCGACTACACCTTTTCCCCCCATTCTCCATACCCAAACAAGGCCCGCGTCGATCTGCATCGCCTGGAAGCATTCGTTGCGATAGCGGGCGTGCGTTTTCTGCGCATTCCATTAATGCACGGTGATTTAGAGGTCGCCGGTTTCCGCTTCGGCAATGCCGCCTATCTCACCGACATGAATCACATTCCGGACAGCAGTCTCGCACTGCTTGAAGGCGTTGAAGTCGTGATTCTCGATGCCCTGCGCAAGACACCGCATCCATCGCACGCAAATATCGACGAAGCTTCGGCGTGGGTCAATAAACTTCATCCACGGGCTGCGTATTTTACCCATATGTCGCATGACATCCTGCACGCAGAGACAGACGCCGAACTACCGTCGCCGATCCGTCTCGCGTATGACGGCCTGCGCATTCCGATCGAGCTCTGATATGCAGATCTTCAACAGCCTCGCCGAGATCCCGCAGGAGTATGGACCGACCGTCGCCGCCATCGGCAACTTTGACGGCGTACACGTGGGTCATCGCTACGTGCTGGCACAGGTGCTCGATCGCGCGCGCGGACGCAATGCGAAGGCCGTCGCCCTGACATTCGACCCGCACCCGATCCGCGTCCTGCGTCCCGACCTTCCCTTCAAACTGATCACTCCACTCGCATCGAAACTTGCCCTGCTGGCAACCACTGGCATCGATGCAGCCGTTGTACTCCCCTTTACGCGCGTGTTCTCTGAAACACCTGCGTACACATTCGCCGATGAGGTTCTGGCGCGCGGCATCCGCGCCATTGAAGTACATGAAGGTGACAATTTCCGCTTCGGCAAGGATGCGAGCGCGGGCACCGCTGAGCTTGCAGCGTTTGGTCGCGAACTCGGCTTCAGCGTCATTGTTTATTCTGCGCAGCATGCTCATGGCAGCATCGTCAGCAGCAGCGCCGTTCGGGCGAAAATTATCGAAGGTGATCTCCGGCGCGTACGCTGGATGCTCGGCCGCAGCTTCTATGTCGAAGCGCCACCAGCACGCGGCCGGGGCATTGGCACAAAGCTGCTCGTACCCACGATCAACCTCGCAACTTATCCCGAGCTGCTGCCCGCGTTTGGCGTTTACGTGACACAGCTTGAGGTGAACGGTCGATGCTTCAACGCAGTCACGAATGTCGGCAACCGGCCGACGTTCGGTGAAGATTCATTCGCCGTCGAGAGTCATCTGCTCAACTACGATGCGGCAGCCGAGCCCTGGGAGCCAGGTGAAGAAACAGAGTTGCGGCTGCACTTCCTTGCGCGCATCCGCGAGGAACGCAAGTGGCCGACACCTGAGGCGCTGAGAGTACAGATCGTGAAAGATGCGGCTTTCGCGCAGCGCTATTTTCGCCTCATGATGCACGCCAGTTAGTTCTCCTGCAACACCGATCCAAGCGCGTCCGGTCCATCTCCAAAGCTGTTTCGTAACCACCGGTTGGCTGGCTCCGAGAAGAATCTGGCAACCATCTCGCCCAGCAGTCCTGCGCAGACAATCACACCAGCAAACAGCATCGGCACCAGGCGTACCGGCTTTCCCAGTCTGACGAAAAAATCAAAGCATGCAAAGACAACAAACATGTGCGTTAGATACACCTCGTAGCTACGCCGGCCATACGCCAGTAGCGGCGTCAAGACGCGCGCAGCCTGCCATTCTGATTCAGCTGCGGCGGCGATCACCAGGCATGCCGCGAAAGCGAGGATACTCATCACCAGCCCGGCCTTCTGCAGGCCAAGCTTTACAAGTTGCGGCTCGCACGTCAGACAGAAAGCCATCAATGCGAGACCAGCAATCACCAGGACTCGTATGAGCTTCTTCGATATATTCCTCTGCGAAACAATGATTGCGGTCAGGCATCCCATCGCGATCGCATCCATCCCGCCGAGATAGGAATACTCGCGCCATACCGGGTTGTGCTGCGTAAAGATCGTCCGCGCAAAAGGCCCGAGCACAACCAACGTAACTAATAACAGCAGAAGCATTCGCCCGCGTGCAAGAAAGCGGCAGGCCAGCGGAAACGCAAGATAGAAAACCTCTTCGACTCCGAGCGACCACATGATGTCCCAGTTACCGGGTAAATAATCGCGGGTCGCCTCGAGCCAGCCCGTGTGAAACGTCAGCGCTGCGAACAGCGCGCTGGGCAGGCCGCCAGCCTTGTCCGAAATGACGAAGTGTCGAACCCCCAGTACATGCAAAGTGCTAAGCACAGCCAGCAGGACGAGGAAAAGTGGTGCGATGCGCGCGAACCGAATCAGGTAGAAGTCTCGTAAACGAATCTGCGCAAGACTGCCCCATCGCCGTATTGAAGTGGAAGTGATCAGAAAGCCCGAGACGGCGAAGAAAATCTGTACACCATTCTGCCCCTGCCACACCAGGGAGCTGACGAGCGGCCACGGCAGACCCTTCGTATACGGAACGTGCCCGAATAGCAGTTGCATGTTGACGTGGTTCATCAACACGTAAAAGATCGCCAGCGCCCGCAGGCAGTCTACGCCGTCCAGACGGCTCCAGCTTCGTGTTCGATGATGAGCAGCAGTCGCCGAGCCCCGTGGAAGGAATTCAGTCACCAGGGAACCGTTCGCCGGGTTTGCCGGCAATCGCGACTCTCATAAAATCGGCCCAGATTGGCAGCGCTGCCTTGGCGCCTGTTTCCTTATCGCCAAGGGATTGGCGACTGTCATACCCGACCCACACGCCACACGTGACCGACGGCGAGAATCCCACAAACCATGCGTCGGTATAGTTGCTGGTCGTCCCCGTTTTGCCGCCGAGCGCATGATGCAGCGATGCAGCCTCGACCGCTGTGCCATTCTGCACTGCCTCTTTGAAAAGCGTCATCATGGTGCGAGCCGTCCGCGTAGTCGTCACCTCCGTTACCTTCGCGGAGTCCTGCGAAAGCGTCATACCATCGGAGTTAGCAACTTTGCGGATCAGGTGCGGTTCAACCAGGATGCCATCATTCGGAAATACACTGTACGCGCCAACTTGCTGCTCAAGCGTAATCTCGACCGCGCCCAGGGCTACCGGCAGGTAGTTTGGAATATTGCTGGTCACGCCGAAGCGATGCGCTGTATCAATCACCTTGCGCATACCGACCTGTTCCGCCAGTCGCAGCGCGGGAATGTTTCGCGAGTCGGCGAATGCCTTCAACAGCGAGATGCTTCCGAGATAATTTCCCTCGAAGTCGTGCGGCGTGTACGCTCCGCTCGCCGTATAAAAAGTTGCCGGCGTGTCTAGAATCATCTGCTGCGGAGTCGCGCCTGCCTCAATCGCTGCCGTGTATACATACGGTTTGAACGACGACCCGGTCTGCCGCTGGCCCTGTGTCGCGCGGTTATATTGCGACAGATAAAAGTCGCGGCCGCCGACCATCGCCAATACGTCGCCGGAACTGTTATCGACTGCCATCAGCGATCCCTCGGCGCCGAAATCCTGTTCAAGCCCTGCTTCCATGATCGGCTGGTTTGCGCTGTCTTCAGCCACGTGCACGTAAATAATGTCGCCGACCTTCACCAGCTGCTCCGCATTCTTCTCACCCGTCCACGCCCAGCTCGCGGGCTGAATCTCAAGCCGCTGCGTACCCGCCCTCGCTGTGATGCGACCAGGAAGCACGCCCACCACCAGCGCATGCACATAGCCACCCGGCACCACGGGTACGGCCCAGTCCGGATGCCTGAACTGCTCAACTGTGTTACCCAGTGCTAAGGCGTTCAGAAGATGGCCATGCCATCCTTTGCGCCGCTCGTAGACCGCAAGCCCATCCTGCACTGCTTTATTCGCGGTCTGCTGCAGTTCAAGGTCAAGTGTGGTGTAGATGCGCATGCCTGACTGATGCACCTGGTCAGAGCCAAATTTGCGCTCAAGCTCACGGCGCACTTCTTCGATGAACCACGGAGCGACACCATTGGTCGGCGCGGGCAGATGCAGACCCAGTGGCAGAGCTTTCGCTTCATCGGCCTCAGCCCTGGTAATCAGACCATCGCTTTCCATATTGGTAAGCACCAGATTTCGCCGGCGTAGACAACGGTCCGGATACAACAACGGCGAATAACCGACCGGGCCCTTCGGCAGCCCGGCCAGCATCGCGGCCTCGGGAAGGGTCAGCTCGCTGACATGCTTGGAAAAGAAATATTCCGAACCGGCTTCAAAACCATACACGCCATGCCCGAGGTAAATCTGGTTGGCATAGAGGGAAAAAATCTGTTGCTTGGTAAATTTCCTCTCGATCTGGATGGATAGAAAGACTTCCTGCAGCTTGCGTCCGAAGGTACGCTCAGACGAAAGGAAGAGGTTGCGGGCAAGCTGCATGGTAAGGGTCGAAGCGCCCTGTGCCCGGCCCTTCGAGGCGAGATCATGATAAACAGACCCCGCTACACGAAAGATGTTTACACCCCAGTGGCTTTCGAAGTTCTTGTCTTCGATCGAGATTACGGCCTCTCGCAACAGGGGCGAAAAAGAAGAATATGGGACGACCACACGACGCTCAAGAGCGAAAGATCCGAAGGACCGTCCGTGCGCGTCATAAACTTCCGTCGTTGTGTCTGGATGGTAGCGCTGGAGGTCGGCGATCTGTGGCAGGTCAACGGAGTAGACCAGCATTAACCCTGTCAGGCAGCCAGTCGTCATCGCCAGGAAAACGAGCACCCCAAGCGTGATCCTATTGATGAGCCGACGTCGCGCAACTGGCAGGGATGGCTGGTGGCGTACTGGCCGGCTCGTCGGCGGGAGAGACTTGGGCTGGCGCGGAGGAGGCGTGACGCCCGGTGGCCGAAAGCCACCGGGTCGCGATCTCTGCGGCGGGCGCGCTGCGTCGTCGGAACGAGAACTCAAGAGGCAACGTCGATTGGACGGTCACAGCTGCAATCTGCACTGCTGGCTGTCCGATCCATCGAGAGAGCTTTCAACACCATCACTCTGCTATACGTTTTTGGCCTTGAGAATTTCAAGTGCTTTGTTCAACTGATCGTCCTGCTGTGTCTTCGCAGGTACTGGTGTGGGGTTCGCTGGACCGGGGACAGTCTTCGGCTTACCTTCAATCGTCGGTCCCTGGTCGATCCCGGTATCATCGCCCGTGTCGTCAATGTCCTGGTTGGAAGCCACCACCACATTCGGACTAATGGCTTCATCCTGGATCTTCTTGCCCGCCGGTGTCGCGTACTTTGCAACCGACAGAATCAGCGCTGAACCATCGGGAAGATCGATCGTCTTCTGTACTGCTCCTTCACCAAAGGTGCGGTCGCCAACCACGTCTCCACGCTTGTTGCCGAGTATTGCACCCGCTACAAGCTCACCGGGACCCGAGGTTCCATGATTTACCAGTACGACGAGCGGCGCGTTCGTGACAAATAGCTTGGGGTCAGCAGTAAATGTCTGCGCTGGAAATTTCTGCCCGGAGAGTGTCGCTATCGTCCCTGATTGCAGGAAGAAATTTGCGAGACGGATGCCCTGGGCTTCGTCGCCCTCGGCTACGTCGCGCAGGTCCAGTATCACCTTGTGATGGCCGCCTTTTTCAATGCTCTTCAGCTTTGACTCAATTTCATTCACGCGATCTTTGGTTAGCACGATAGGCCGCAGAGAATAAATGCTTGCGTTTTCATACTGCTGCTCGGCCAGGGCCGGTGCGGGCGTGTTGCCGCGCTTCAGCACTACCTTGTCCGGCTCCGACTTACGCGGCCGGACCACAGAGACCGTCACGTTGCTGCCGGCTGGTCCTTCCAGCATCAGACGAATCATCGCGAGCGACATCTCGCGCGTAGACTGGGAGTCGATTGCCTCGATGATATCGCCGTCGCTGATGTGTTCTTTCGACGCGGGGCTGTCGGGCTCAACTGAAATCACTGTCGCATAGCCATAGCGCTTGGAGACGTTCAAGCCAACCTGCGCTGAACCCTCGTTCTGGTGCTGCTTGTAAAGCTTGTACTCGTCCGGTGTCAGGAAGCTCGAATCAGCATCCAGCGATTCAAGCAAACCATGTAACGCGCCGACCGTTACATTATTCATATTCGGGTCGACTACGTAGTCATTTTGAATCTTGTTCAGGACTTCGCTGTAGACCTCCATCTCCGGATACGCGCCATCCGTCTGCGTACCTGCACGCACGGCGCTGGGCCGCATGGTGCCGAGGAATGCGAAGACCACCAGCAGAACGGAGATCCCGAATACAGACCGCTTGAACGTTTTCGACATGATTTCCTGATCGATCGCGCTGTTTTAAGCCGCGTCGCGCCTTTCTCATGATAACGCAGGTGCAGACCTTCCCACTCCCCTATAGGTGGGAGTGTGGGTCTGTCAAAAGGCCATGGCTCTTAGACGGGAACAGACACGAAAACGACACTATTGGACGCCATCTGGGGTTCTTTTCAGGAGCGTGACCGGTCCCAGGAGACCGGATGGCAGGAGAGGTGAATCGGCCGCGTAGGGCCGAATGACAAGAAACGCGTATTTCTTCGACTGATCCGGCTGGAGATCGCCGATGATCCGGTTCACCCATGAATTTGTGACTTTTATAGCCAGTTGGTTCGATCCCGGCCGGAGCGCGCCGCTGACCTCGACCCGGTAGGGCGCATGCCAGAGCGTGCCCATCGGGCGTCCGTTCAATGTCACTGTTGCCAGGTTCCTGACGTCGCCCAGGTCCAGCCAGATCTGTCCCTTTGAGGCGAACCACTCCGGCGGCGCGATGAACCTTTTCATATAGGTGCCGCTGCCGGAGAAGTACCTGATCGCCGCGTCTGACTGCAGGCTCCATGACGCCAATTGCGGCAACTCGACCGAGGCGGGCGCGCCTCTGTCGGGTTGAAACTTTACCTGCCACGGACCCTGCAAAGTTGTGACCGGTCTATCTTCCATGGCTGGCAATGCCAGTGAAGTGCTTCGAGAACGATGGCGGAAGACGACAAAGACCGTACCCCATGGTTCCAGGTGCAGAGGGACGGTAGTGTGATCGCCGGCCATGGTAAAAGAAGCGCTTTCGCTCTTGCCTGTTTCGGCGTGCCACAGTTCCGGAGCTTTGCCGGCCACGCGAAATGTCGCATCGACCGACTGATCGTGATCGCTACGATTATCGACGTAATACAAATCGCCATCGGGGAGTTTTCGATGCACGAAGAGCAGCTTCGTATCAGGGCGCGGCTTCAAGTAACTAAAGTCGGCTTCAACCTTCATTGCGCTCATAGCTTCGGCGATTGTCATTCCGGCATAGACCCGGCCTTTGCCTACGTCCTGAACACCGGCCCCGCTACCCCAAAGCTCATCCGTAATAGCCGCGAACTCGCGTTGGTTATCAGCCAGGCTTGGCGTTCCCACCGGCTTCGCGCCAACTACTGTCGCACCACTTTCGACTAACATTCGTATGCTTCTTAATACTGGCAGCGACATATATTCGCTGTAAGGATCGAGTGCGAGTACCTGGTAGCTCATGCCACTCGCCGTTACGAGTTTTCCATCCCTGACCGAGAACATGTGCAGCAGCGCATCGGCATTTACGAAATCAAAGCCGTAGCCTTCTGGCACATCAGGTGACTTATTGCCAAAAATTGCGGTGACATTCGAATCCTCACCGTAGAAGTAAAGAATGTCTGCGCTGTAATGCCCCTGCTGCAATAAGTAGGAACTGCGCGATAGATAGTCAACCCAGGGCTTCGCTTCTTCTGCCCAGGTCTCGTTCCGATTGAACCATTGGCCATATGGCCCCAACCCAAGCCCTGGAGCTTTGCCGGCTAATGGTTGATGCACTGAGCAATGGATGACAAAGCGATTAATCCCTTCCGCCATCTCCTTATCGGCAGTCGGCTTAAGCGTGGCTGGCGACCAAGCCCACGGTGCATGCACTGCAGTCAGAGATTCTGCAGCCGCAAGATTCTGCCCGCAGATATGCGCGACCGACGCCGATTCACGATCGTCCGCATTGTAGCCATATAATTCTTCGTTGACGCCAGGACGCTGCGTCCACATTGCACTCATCGGTACATCGTCGAGCTTCTTGACTTCCATCCCGTCCGCGATGAGAGCGCGACCACTCTCATGCGACTCCCCATAATGGCCGATGCCTCGCGCCTTCAGCGAAGCTTCTACCTGCGCATAGTGTTCATCTGCTGTCAGATCCGCAATTGTCTTACGAAAGTCCCACAGGAATGCATCGCTTGCCGCGGAGCTGGTAACAATTTGTCCAGTAAGTACCGGCAGCCATGGATGCGGATCGTAACCGCGTCGCCTGCTGAACTCAACAAGAATATTGTCGGTCCAGTTCTGGGCGCCGGCTTCCCAGCTATCTGTGACTACATAGCGCACACCACGTTTCCCCATCCACTTAGTACCAACTGCCGACTTGTAGTTATCCAGATAATGATCCATATAGCTTTTGACATAGGTGCGGTTCAACTTATCTACCTCGAGACCGGTAGCTTCAGCAGTCGCGGGATGGTTCGTGATCCCCAGCAGAGAGTAGCCCATCCTGACGATTACCCAGTTTCCTGCAAATGGCGGCGTCCACTGCAAGGCTCCGTCGGGCTGCATCTTTCCCGTTAGATCAATGACATCGGCCTGATTGATAGACTCGTCCGATCGAGTCGCGGGAGTTGCAAATCTGTACAGATCATCGGCGGTGCCGAAGGCAGCTTTGTCTTCAAAGTGGTTTACCCTCGGCGCGCCCGATAACACGAGCTCGGTGATGCGTTCAAAATGAGGCGCATTCGTGCGAGGCACATGGACGCCCATCCATCCATCAGGATCTTCTTCAAGGGGAGGTGCGGGATGAGGAACTGTCGCCAGAAAAGCAACTCGAAAAAACCTCGCTGTCACCGGCCTGATATCAATCGTTGTGCCCACATCACCCGCTTCTAACTGGGTTACTCGACGAAAGCTCCGGCCGTCATCACTCGCTTCGAAAAAGACCTCACTCTCGCCATGGTTATTGGAAGCAGTTGCCGGCAAAGACGGTGGGGCCAGCACGAACGTGACAGACTGGATGGTAGTTGGCTTTGCAAAGTCATAACGGATCCAGGCCTTTTCGCCGATAGGGGCGGAAGGCAACTCGACTGGCCGCGCGTAATCACCATCCGTCAGTAATGCTGTATCAATGGTCCCACTACTCGTGGTGATCTTTGGTTGAAGCTGTGAGATTGACGCATCGGCTGGCGATAATCGATACGCAAACACCTGGCTGTCGCGATAGAAAGTAGCGGGAATATCGGGCGCCTTGTCGCCGGGCATCACAGCGTCCGGCACAAACGGAATATTCTGGAACGGCCCCGTCGTCGATGGGGGCAGAGCCAACCTGCCGACGAACGGCTGACCACCTGGCACCCTCGTTTCGCTCCACACATACTTTTTCATTCCCTCGGATGGACGCACCCAGGGGCCACCTGTCTCGCTCCAGCCCGGCGAGCTTGCAATCGCCTCTTCCATGCCGAATTGATCCGCCAATCTGGTCGCGTACAAGAACGTCTGCTTCCACTCTGGACTCATGTAGACCAGCCGATGATCGACAACTTTTGGCGTGTTCATGGCGGCATCGAAATTTTGAAATCCACCTATGCCGATGCGGTGCATCCACTCGAGATCGAGCCTGATTCCCTGCCTGGTAATATTCCCATTCATCCAGTGCCACCAGACGCGAGGGCGCGCACTATTCGGAGGATTCGCAAACTCCTGCTTCATGACGTCGCTGCTTGTTTGCGCGAAAGAAGTGGCAGCCAGAAGCACCAAGGCAGCGAACGCGGAATGAAGCTTCATGAATGGGTGACACTCCTTGACTTTGCTGACGGATGAATGTCTGACCTGCACGAATACCAGAGGCAAATTCCATGCTGAAAGTGGTCAGCACCGAGCGTACACTCGAAGACTAAATGATGAAGCTGCGAGTTTCTTTCATTCTCATGCTGCTCGGTCTTACGCTACTCTTACATGCACAAGCGTCTGACCGAGATAACATGCCCGCTAAAGTAATTCTGGACACTGATATCGGCGATGACATTGACGATGCTTATGCTCTCGCACTTCTCCTGAATAGTCCGGAGGTGAAGATCATGGGCGTGACCACGGCGTTCGGCGACACGCAACTGCGAGCGAGACTTGTTTCCGAGATGCTCAAGGCGACGGGCCACCAGGCAATTCCGGTGTACGCCGGGCCGAAAACCCAGGCCAAGAGCGATCTGACCCAGAAGACCTATGCGCTTAAGTCTCCAGCTAGAATCTACCCGGATGCTATCCAGTTCATACTGGACACAATCCGGAAGAACCCTGGGGAGATTACTCTCGTTTCGATCGCTCCGCTTACTAACATCGGTGCCCTGCTCACTGCTGATCCAGCGACGTTTCTCAAGCTGAAAAGGGTCGTGATGATGGGTGGCTCCGTTGACCGGGGCTACGGCGATGCCAACGCTCGTCCTGATCCCGAATGGAACATTCTTTGCGACATCCCGGCTGCGCAGGCGCTCTTCAGATCAGGAGTGCCCCTCTATGTAATGCCTCTTGACTCAACCCAGATTAAACTCGAACCCGACCGGCAGGAAAAGCTGTTTGCAAAGAACACGCCCCTGACCAATTCTCTCCGAGAATTGACGACAGAGTGGGCCGAGGGTAAGCACGCGCATGAGCCAATCTTGTTCGACGCTGTTGCTGCATCCTACGCGGTCGAACCTTCTCTTTGCCCCATGACCTTGATGCGGATCGAAGTAGACGACAAAGGAATCACTCGACAAATGGCAGGACGTGCCAACGCTAACGTATGCCTATCCTCTTCCGAGAAAAGCTTCTTTGACTTCTATCTGCCTCGAGTGATGCGATAGAGATCAATTAGTACTTTCAACAACCGCCTTTGCGAGATTTCGAGGGCGATCCACATCCACGCCATGTTCCAGGGCCATGAAGTAAGCGAATAGCTGGAGTGGAATAGCCTCCTGAATCGGCATTAGATATTCCCAGACGGGTTCCACATAGACGCAATCCGTGACTAAGTCAGGTATATCTTCGTCGCCGGCATTTGCAATCGCTATTACGGTTGCGCCCTGTGCCTTCATGTCGCGAAGAAGCTGCAGCGTTTTCTGATGTCTAAGCACCGAGCCTTCAAGATCGCGGTCAACAGTGGCCAGGACCACGAGCGGCACACTATCGCTTACGAGGGCATTCGGCCCATGTTTCAATTCTCCGGTTGGATAGCCTTCTGCGTGCACATACGATGCTTCCTTCAGCTTCAGTGCTCCCTCGCGCGCGATGGCATAGTGGATGCCGCGCCCCAGAAAGAGGAATGTAGCGGCAGAGCTGTATTTTTTCGCGAGCAAGGCCATACTTGTTTCCCAGCCGGGCAGTTGCTGCTCAATGGTGCCTGGGAGCGCCTGCAACTCTACAATTTCTTCAGCAATCTCAGCCTCATTAAGACGTCCTCTACTAAGAGCTTCGTAAAACGCCAATAGAGTGAGCACCGTCAGCTGACAGGTGAAGCTCTTAGTTGCTGGAATTGCCTTTTCCTTGCCCGCACCCAGTGGCATCGAAAGGTCTGCTTCACGCGCCATGGTTGACTCTTCAACGTTTGTGATCGCCAGCGTCTTCTGCCCGCGGTGACGCGCTTCGCGCAGTGAAGCCAGCGTGTCGGATGTCTCGCCCGATTGGGATAAAACAATGACGCTGGGATGGCGCGGATTTTCTCCCGCCCGGCAGCTGTACTCACTTGCGTACTCCACATCGACAGAGAGACCGCAAAGATCTTCGAGAAGAATTTCTGCCGCAAGACCACTGTGCCGGCTTGAGCCGCTGGCCGCGATCAGGACTTCCCCATGTGCGCTGTTCCACTCGGCAAGCGCAGTCGCAAATGCCGGCTTCAGTTTTGTGCCTTCCGTATAAAGAGCAAGCGTTCTGCGAATTGCATCAGGCTGCTCATAAATCTCCTGCAACATCTCATGATCGAAAACACGCACGTCGAAGTCTCCCGGCGATTCTGCCCACTCTCGGGCGAACCTTTCAACGATGATATTACTTCTTCGTGTTTACGAGTGTTTCAACTCCAGGAACGATCCGGTCGAGCAGCACCGCCTGCGGAGCCTCCAGACCCTTCAACGTTGCTAGCTTCTGTTGCCTGTCCGCGTCGGCAAGCGCTTGATGATTTTCGAGAGCGTCCAGCGCGGCCAGGCCAATCGTTGCAGCCTGCGAAAGTCCACGCGAGACAGGGACAAGTTCGGCCGTCAGATCTGATTGCAGAAGAAGCGGCTGCAGGTGTGCATCGTTGTCGCGCCACAATGTAAGCCACGCGCGCGCTTGTTTCCCTTCATCAGGAGTTGCCGTGCCGGCGGCGAGTTTCACCGCAAGTTCGTCGAACTCACGACCCTGGTCGCTCTCCGGTGGCACTGCATCGACCATTCGATTGAGCGGTACGTAGTAGTCATACTCGCGCAGGCCCTCACGTTCATATCCCTCCGGAGGCTGCACCACACCGGCAAGTACTTTGAGCGACGAGGCATCATGATTACCGGCCAGTCGCTGCAGCATCTGCTGGCTGGTCGCGTGATAGGTCTGACCGTAGTCATTCAGCCGCTGCGACACGATTGCCATCCGCGCATACATGGAAGCGACATCTTTCGTAGATTGGGGAGACCAGAAGCGCTCTGCGATTGCGGCAGTTCGCGGCCATATCCGGCTGCCGACGATCTCAGGTGTCGTGAACTCCGACCACATCGTGGCCTCACCGCCAAGGATGCGCTTTTGTTGTTCAGGCGTCAGATCGGCTGTAGCTTTCTCGAGCGGATCTACCGCATAGTGTCTCGATGCCGGCTCGTTCAGATCAATGTAATAGCCATTTGAAAGAAGTCCGCGATAGCCCAGCCTGGCAGCCTGCGCGAGCGACTCCTGACCACGCCAGGATTGGATAACGACATCCTTCGGGGTGTCAGGCTGCAGTACTTCATCCCAGCCAACTGTGATCTTATGGCGCTTTGTTACCAGCTTCTGCACGCGACTGGTGAAATAAGCCTGCAACGCAGCATTATCTTTAAGATTGTGAGCGTGCATGTATTGCTGAATGCGGGGATTGGCGTCCCATTCCTTGCCATTACACTCGTCCCCGCCAATGTGGAAGTAATCATCAGGAAAGAGTGCGGTCATCTCGCCGATGAACTTACCGAGAAAGCTATAGGTGCTTTCACGCGTCGGATCCATGGCAGGATCGAAAATGCCCCACTTGCGCTCAATGTGATACGGACCACTGCCACTTGCCAACTCGGGATAGCCGACAAACCAGGCCGATGCATGACCCGGCATATCAAACTCCGGAATAACGCGGATGCCCCTCTCGCGTGCATACCCGATCACGCCACGAATCTCATCCTGTGTGTAATACATCCCATCCGAACCTTTCTCCTGCAGTAGGGGAAAGGTCTTTGTCTCCACGCGAAATCCCTGGTCTTCCGATAGGTGCCAATGGAAAACATTCAACTTCACCGCTTCCATGCCGTCCAGTGTCTGTCGAACTGTATCGAGCGGCATAAAATGGCGGCCTGTATCGAGCATCAGGCCACGCCACGGAAAACGAGGACTGTCATCGATTGTCACCGCCGTTACGACAAAACCCTGTGGCGTGCTTTGGACTAACTGCAGGAATGTTTGTAGTCCATGCAGAATGCCCAGAGGGTTTGCCGCGCTCAATGTCACATGATGAGCATCTACCGCGAGATGATAAGATTCGTCTTCGCCTAACTGTTGTACCGAGGCGCTTGGGCCGGCCGTCTTGATGACAAATTGCGGGGTGCTCGACGATGACACGGGGAAGTGAAGGATACCCGTCTCGCGAGACAGGTTATTCATGAAGCGATCGCGTGCGTGTTCAAGCCGAGCCTCTTTGTAGCCCTCGAACACTACGTCAAAACCGCTATCAATCCTCAACTCTCCTGTTCCGGGAACAGCGTGCGCCGGCAGCGGCATTATCGGCAGAGTTGCCTGTCCCTGCACTTTGACTGTCAGCATAGAGGCATATAGCAGGACGATGGATCCGGCAGAGCACAGCGATAAAGCTCGCTTCATTCTTGATCTTCTTTCTTGATTGATGCTGCTCAGGCACATTTTACTTGCAGACGACTACAGCGCGTGAGCGGGGATTGCTTCGCTCACGTGTTGCCGGAGCATCTTCCATGCTACGAGATCGAACGCGTTCTAGAAGAGGACCTTCAGCCCAAACTGAACAATGCGCGGTTCTCGTGCGTTATTGGGATGAAGGAAGCCGCTGGGCAGGATACCCTGGCTCGGGTCGCCCTGAACACAGGTGGTGTTGCCAGCATTGTTCGCAAAGCCACCATTTGGGCCAAAGCAACCAGCAGAGTTATTGATATTCGTCTGAATGCTGTTGTTGAAACTCGTAAACTGCGTGTGGTTGAAAACGTTGAACGCTTCTGCGCGGAACTCCGCTGTTATCTTCTCGTGAATTGGGAAATGCTTGAAGACACCCATATCGAAGTTAGTTGTGCGTGGACCATGCAGAGAATTCCGGCCAGAGTTTCCAAATGTTAACCCCGTCGGCGCGTTATATGCAGCTGGATTGAAAAGCAGCGGGCCGTAGATCGCACTTTGCGTCTTTGGTCCAACGATGTGCGTCTTGCTCACACCCGGCGCGACGTCCACGTAAGAACCCACGCCCTCGCCGTTGGCAACACCTGCGTTGTCGTAAAACTCTCCGCTAGTGATACTGAAAGGATCTCCGGTTTGTATTTCGGTGATTCCAGACCATTGCCATCCTCCCAGTGCCACGCGCGTAGCCCGATTGAATTGGGACAGAGTAGGCAATGTATAGATGTAGCTGAAATTGAAAATATGACGCTGATCCATGTTTGAACTAGCTCTGCTTGCTTTCAGATTGTAGCTATCCACAAAACTGCCATCGTACCGATCAGAGGAATCGTCGATCGCGTGACTGTAGGTATACGCCAGCGTTAGCTCCAGGTTGTTGGCTGTCCGCCGACTCGATACCTGCAGGGCATTGTAGTTTGAGTCAGCCCCAAAGGTGATGCGGTCGATAGTGCTCCACCCGGGAAAGTTCTGCCGATACGAGTCGACGGTACTTACGTTCCCGCATGCTATGTTGAGGTGATTTAGAGCGTCGCCAGTGATGGGCGTACCGTCCGGCAGCGCAGCATTATTGCAGATATCGTAGGTGATCGGCTGGCCGGCTGGGAAAGGGTTCTCAGACGCGGGAAGATCGTGCAGTTGGTTTGCATCGTATTGCAGTGTCAGGTGTGTACCTTTGCTGCCGACATAGGAGACCGTCGCGATCGTATTGCGTGTGACTTCCCGCTGGATGTCAAAATGGTATTGCTGGATGTAAGGCCACTGAACTTTATCCGGAATTGAGTTCGGGGTAATCGGATAATACAGCCCTCCTCCACCGCCTATATTGGTGTAGCCCTGAATCGTATTCTGCTGCGAGGTGAGAACCAGGGGTGGTTGACCTTCCAGGGACTCTGCATTCGCTTCGTTGCCGTTGGTATGCTCGAAGAAAATTCCGTAAGCCGCTCGGATTGCAGTTTTGCCATCGCCGAATGGGTCATAGGCAAATCCGATGCGGGGTGCCGGATTGAAGATGTGCCCCTTCATACAGCCTTTCGGCACCGCGGACGTCACACCACATCGGACGATGCCACTTAGATTATTGATATTCTGACCCGGACCAAAGATAAGATTCCCATTCACCGGATCTACCGTAGGCATATTTGCCTGGACATAGGCAGCAGGGTCGAAGTTGTAGGCAAGATTATTCTTCTCAGTGTAGAGACCGAACATGCTCAACCGTAGCCCCAGATTCAAAGTAAGTTTCTTGTTTACATGCCAATCGTCCTGGACAAATGGCTCGAAAATCTTAAATTTGAAGTGGTACTTTGGCTCAGCATTCGATTGCGAGTAATTGGTGATATCCCCAACCAGAAAATCAGTGAATGAGTTGCCGGTGCTTGGCCTGTTGCCGTCAGTGTCAAAGCTTGACATATACGAAGACGGTCCATTCGCGTTAAACGCCAAATTACCCTGCGTGTTCACCTCGGCATCTTCATTTTTCTGATTTGCCGTGAAGTAAAAGCCTGCTTTCAGATTATGGGCATGAAGAAGCTTTGTAACTGTGTCGCGATAGGTGTAGGTGGGATTGGCGTTACGGAATGGGAGCGGCCCTGCATCCTGGTCAAGATCACCAAAGCTTGCCCCCGGAGTGATATTGAAGGATGGTACTTTCCCGCCAAAGTTATTGGGAAACAGGCTGGTCATGGTCAGGCCGGAAGGCTTGTTCGCTGCGCTCGTCGTGTTCGTTAAGTTAAGGTGATTGGCACCATAGCCCATCATGAACTCATTTGTGAGGGTGTTCGAAGCGGTCCACAAAACATTCGCAACGAGCGAGATGCCCGGCTGAATCTGCTGGCCGGGAATCCCGGGAAGATTGCTCGATGAGAAGGGTGACGAAGTCTGCAGCACGAGTTTCTCAGCGTCGTGAATATAGCGGAACGAGGCATGCCACTTATCACTGATGTTGTAGTCAATCTTGAAGAGTTCTTCCCTCGAAGTATAAGGAGCCCCGGCAGGTTCTCGATAGTAGGCAAGGCCATTCAGGGTACTGTTCGGAAGCGGAATGTAATTAAGTAAGGCGCCGGCGTTAACGTGATCAATGTAGGCAGAAAGGTTGTTATTCGGAAATCCGATAACACCCCCGTCCTGAGTTGTATCGTCCATGTAGGCAGGGCAGTCGGGATAAGTAGTTGGGCTCCTGTAAAAGACAGTTCCGGCAGTCGGACAGAGCGAGGTATAATCGCCTGCGCGCTCCGCTGCAGTAGGCACCGGAGTGCTGTAGAAGCCAGGTACGTTTTGCCGTCTGAGTTCTTCTGAGTAAAAGAAAAACAATTTGTCCTTGATGATCGGACCGCCCAAGGTCCCGCCAAAATCGTGCTTCTTATAAGCGCCGATCCGTTCCCCTGGAGTATTAAAGTAGTTTTTCGCATTGAAGAGCTGGTTGCGCAAAAACTCGAACAACTCGCCGTGAAATTCGTTCGTACCGGACTTGGTCACGGCTTCAATTGCGCCCGACCCGCTTCGACCGTACTGTGCGTCATAGCTTGAAGTAAATACCTGAACCTGGTCCAGGGCATCCACATTAGGCAGAACGTTCAGGTTGCTCATGCTGCCGCTGTCAAGCACATCCCCGCCGTCTATTTCCCAATTGTTATACTCGGTGCGACCGCCGTTAACCGAGTAGCTTACCGTTTGTCCCGGTCCACCGACAGGATCGGTAGTGTTTGTCTGATTGCTCACTCCGGGGGATAGCTCAATGAGCTGCACAAACGAGCGTCCATTCAATTCAAGCTGACTGATCTGCTTTGAGGTAATGGTTGTAGATAGTTCCGAGCTTTGCGTCTCGACTGTGCCTGCGCTCGATCCTTGCACAGTGACCTGTGTGGTCGAACTTCCTACGCTTAACGTCGCGTCCACCCGAATATTCTGGCCTACCCGCATGACCTGGTTCTCGGCGAGAAAGCTTTCGAAGCCCTTCGCCGTAATCTTAACTGAGTAGGTCCCCTCCCCCAGCCCCTGGACCAGATAATCGCCTGACGAATTGCTCACCGACTCTCGGTTGATACCCCGATCTTTGTTAAAGACGACGATCTTCGCGCTGGGAATCACTGCGCCGGATGCATCGTGGATGGTTCCGGTTACACCTGCAGTAATTTGCGCTTGCGCCAGCGGGGCTATCGAACAGATGGAGACGACGGCAGCCAGAGAGAAGAGACGTTCTATGCGCACGATGTGAAATCTCCTGCGGGAATTAGTATGAATGAGGCATCCGCATCTGGAGCGTTGTTGAGGGTGATGGCTGCCAGTGACGCAGATAGTACATTAAAATTGAAACGTTTAGAAGAATTGTTTACGATGACCTGCGCTCCCATTCCAGCGGCTCCCCTGACCCTGATGTGCCAGGTCTCGTCTCGCCAGTATTTGCCTTTGGACCGTAATCTTGCAGGTCGTCGCAATGATAAGTAGTTGAACCACAACCATCGAGAGAGAGTGCATCGCCATGGTTCGACCCCGATTGCTCGCCGCGGGTTATCTCGCCGTACTCGCTACGTGCTGCGCAGCGCAGGACACCCACTTCCCCGCAATCGACCAGCAGATCCCCGGGCCGTCCTGCCTGGTTCTCGGCGGGGAAGGTGAACCGCGTTCCTACTGTGCTGATGAACATTCCGCATGGCTTCGCGACATTACGCATTGGCGTGATGAGCGGCTTATTCGCATAGGACTTTCGGACGAGTTCTATACCATGCCGGCATTGCGCTGGACGCAGACAAGCTTCATCCAGCCGCAGTTGATGGTGGAAGATCGCTACCTCTACAATCCGGCTACCAGGACATATACCGTTGATTGCTATCTCGATGATCTGGAGACACGATACGGCGGTATTGATGCTGTGCTGGTCTGGCCGACCTATCCTAACCTCGGCGTAGACGATCGCAACCAGTTAGATATGGTGCGCTCCATGCCAGGAGGCATAGAAGGCGTGCGCCAGATGGTTGCGGACTTTCATCGACGAAATGTCCGTGTGCTTTTTCCCATGATGATGTGGGACCAGGGCACGCGTGACCCGCAAAAACCGTGGCCGGCGGCACTTGCTGAACTCATGAAAGAGATCGATGCCGACGGTGTTAATGGCGACACGCAGGATGGTGTACCGCTTGCATTTTCCAGAGCGGCGATCGACATCAAACATCCTTTAGCTTTTGAGCCGGAAATAACCCCTCACGACGAAGCCCTTGCCTGGAATGTGCTTACGTGGGGACAGTATCAGTTTCCCTTTGAGCCAAAGATCGATAAATTTAAATGGCTCGAGACGCGCCACATGGTGAACATTTCGGATAGATGGAACCACGAAAAGACGGACGATTTGCAATTCGCCTTCTTCAATGGTGTTGGCTGGGAGAGTTGGGAGAATATCTGGGGTATCTGGAATGGCATAACACCGCGCGATGCGGAATTAACAAGGCAGGTGGCTACCCTTGAACGCGGAGTTGCCCCCTTCCTCGTTAGTAAGGAATGGGAGCCGTTCTATCCAACCATTCGCTACGGTGTGTTCGCTAGTCGTTGGCCACTGGACGATCGTACCGTCTGGACAATCATCAATCGAAATGACTATGACATTGACGGACGCCAGCTTCTCGTTCACGGTCAAGCCGGCACACACTATCTCGATCTATATCACGGTGTTGAGCTGAAACCTGAGCACAAAGACAATGTCGACATACTTAGTTTCCCCATCGACGCCCATAGCATTGCGGCCGTGGAAGCTGTGCCGGGTGAGGCAGATGCACCAACTTCTGCACTTATGGCCCACATGAACAAACTCACATCCAGGCCACTCTCAACTTACGCGAACACCTGGAAAGTGCTGCCGCAGACAATGACTGCGATCGCGCCAACTTTACCGTCAACCATAGCCGGCAAGGACATGGTGCTTATACCTGGGGCTGATTATGTCTTTCGGATTGAGGGCATCGAGGTAGAAGGGGGCGACGATAATGGAGTCGATGTGCAGTACCCGTGGGAAGATTCGCCGCGTCGATTCCACGACCACCGCCTTGCTATCAAGCCCTTCTATTTGGATAAGTATCCCGTGACGAACGCGGAATTCCATCGATTCCTTAAGGCCAGCAACTACATTCCGGGTGATAAGTTGAACTTCCTCAAAGATTGGCGCAACGGCACTTACCCGCCTGGATGGGAGAATAAACCTGTGACATGGATATCGATTGAGGATGCGCGCGCATACGCGGCATGGGCAGGCAAGCGCTTGCCGCATGAGTGGGAGTGGCAGTACGCCGCCCAGGGCAATGACGAACGCCTCTATCCATGGGGCAACATGTGGCACGCAGAGATGGTGCCACAGCCTGAACAAAGACGGACGCTCCGTGGACCCGACAGTGTTGATGCACATCCGAACGGCAGTAGTCCATTCGGTGCGATGGATATGGTTGGCAATGTCTGGCAATGGACCGATGAATATTCTGACGAACATACTCGCGCCGCTATTGTGCGTGGGGGCAGCTATTACCAGCCGCAAGGCTCTAAGTGGTACTTCCCACAAGCTTACCGAAACCATCAGCATGGCAAGCTTCTATTGATGGCCCCCAGCAAAGATCGATCCGCCACGATTGGCTTTCGCTGTGCGCAGGATGCAGCGGAAGCAAAATAGATTATCTGCCGGCGTTTCCTGGTCCTCCTACCGGAAAGATACGTGGAATTCTTTCTTCGACCGGCGGTAGCGGCGGAAATGGTGCATGCGGTTCTGTCTGATACCAGTAAGCCACCGAAAACAAGTTGTCCGACCTATGGTTTGCATGACCATGCTCTATGGTGGCTTTCATCGACCGGGTAAATGGGATGGGAGAGTCAAGATGAAATCGATAGACGGAAGACCGGCTCCCTGCCAATTCTTCACCTTTTACCGGCGCACCGAACGTGGCGTAAGAGAAAGGCTGATTCCCAAAATCCCACGCTCCTAAAAAGTAGTCTTCCGTTCCGGTACCATTGATCGAAGGCTTTGATTCTCCGTCAATGAAGAACATGTCGTCTCCTTCGCCCCACCATCCATTCTGATTCTGAAGAACAGACATGGTAACGCCAACGAAGTGGCCTCGTCCTTTCGCCTCCATCCAGACATAATTACCCTCGCCATCAAGATTTTTCTTGTCGCTGACTTTAGGTTCACCATTCGACCGCCATTCATTCGTCCATCCATGCGCTGGAGCAGCCTGGCGATACTGGGCGTGGAAATACATAGCGTCCATTGGAAGGGGATGGCTATAGGATTGATAATCGACGTTGAAGTACAAAGAATCGATAGCTTCACTTCCCTCATTCGTGACCGTAATGCGCGCCTTCTTTCTAAATGGCATCTCGAAAAAGCTATTCAGGCCTTTCTCGGAACCAACAGCCAGCGGCGTGGACTGGAAGAGAAAGTACTGTCCAAGACCTAACCCGAACAAATCTCCGATCGGAGCTTCAACGCTCGGCGTCGCCTCGTCGTCCCAGTACATGCGTAGAACTATTTTCTTTAGGTGCGTTTCTTCGGGAGAAGCAATCGTAAACCATACGTGCGTGATGATTCCCGGACCTGCCTGGTCAAGCACCGTATAGGTTGACCCGGCTGGGACACTTACAGCATCCGCATTCCCGCCTGTTCTGTCATAGCTCGATATTCTTTTCTGCACGTAATCGTGTGGCGAGACGAGACTATGCATGACCCCATCCTGAGCCGCCGCAGACGAAATCCCATTGGGCATGAACCCGAAAACTACGCCCAAAAAAAGCCAAAGTACAAGCGTTCCCGGATCGATTTTGACCGTCAGGCTGTTACCTAATTCGTTGTTCCTGCTAATCGACATACTCTTCGCAGATGTAAACCGATGGTGGTTCCATGTTACTCGCCTGCTGCGCATCTTCTTAAGACCCCTTCGCGATAGAAATGTTCTTCTTAGAGTTATTGTTTGTGCGTTCTTTCTGCCCGGGCTTGTCTATGGGCGCTGCCTGCAGCCGAACTGCTCAGTCTCTTCCACGACCGTAGGCTCCAAAATGAAGAACAACAATATGCTCGGCATTGAAGCTTGTTACCGGAGCTGGAACAACAATACGCAGCAGGTCCTCTCCAGGATCCGATTGCACCAGCGTGGCGCCATCGACGGAGGTGATCTGGGAGGCATTCCAGACATTCAAATCATAGGTGCCGCCGCTTGCAGAAGAAGTCCGGAGGGTGACCTGATCCCGATCTGGCGTGCATGTCTCCGAGATAATGCGCAGACCTTGATTCGCGCTCCCCAGCTCCGGCATGGAGGAATTCTGCGTCAGCCCAAAGTCGTCCTTCAGGTGGATGGCAAGCGATTGCGGCTGATGTCCGGTTTGCATATGTATCTCTACGTGCTGATCGTTAGCCGTTCTCGTTAGGTGATATGCAATGGTTCGACCATTTAATTCAACCCCGGTAACCTGAGCCCGGGCAGAGAGCGCCGGTGAAAGATCAACTACGCATTCCTTACTCCCTCTATTCGTAAAGTCGAACGTCCTCTTATCAAGAACCTTCTTGTATTTGACATCGAGCAGACACGAACCAGCCTGTATGTGGCTCACATCGAAGTACTTCCAATCTTCAGGAATATGGGGGGCGAGCGAGATAGTGGCGTTCAGCGCATCTGCTTCAATGCCCAATAAACCGGTGAGCATGGAGCTGACAACCATAGCGGAGGACCAGATCTGGTGAGGCGAGCCTGTGGCAAGTGTCTGGTAGTAATTGCCCGACAATACCTCTGTTACATGCCCGAGGGAGCCATCGAAGGTTAGAAGTGAGTTTGCACGCAGGTTGGCATATGCTGGATAAGCAGCATGGTATCTGTATTCACCGACAGAGGCCCAGCCTGTAAACAGCGGCCAGACCGTTCCGGAATGATAGCCCGCGCTGTCGTATTTCGGAGTGTGCGCCGGAATAATTCGCATGCCCCAGGCCGTCTGGATGTCTGGTTGGCTTAGTTGGGAGATCATTGGATTGACTTTGTCCTGATCCATCAAGCCAAACCACATCGGGACTGCTGCCAGCACACTCAGGGTGTCCACTTTTTGGCCACCCGGATCGAGGGCTAAAGCGAAACGAGACATCTCCGGCAACCAGAAGTCCTGATTCAAGAGGAGTTTTTTATGTTCATATTCTTCGTGTAGTTTGACGGAGGAATCATCTTCGCCGATTAGTCTTGCAAGAGAGCTCAATGCATTTAAAGCTTCTACAACAACAGCCGTCTGATATAGCTCTGTTTTTGCCGGATATAACGGACCGCCTTCAATCCAACCATGTCCTACACCCTCGTTGTGTGGAAGGCCATTCTCGGCATCGTAGGTCGATACTATGAACTGGTAGGCGTTCCAGAGATTGGACCAGTGCTGCTTCGCAAAGCTAACGTCGCCGCTACGTAACACGTAGTCGTGCGTAGCAATAATGAAGAGAGGCGTTGCATCGGCCGACGCATAAGCGTACGGCATGCCTTTAAACCAGGGGACGAAGCTTGCTCCCTGGGCTATTTCATGCGTCACCTTGCCATCAGCCCGCTGATACTTTCCCAGAAATTCCAGTGCCGTCTTTGTCGTCGCAAAGTCACCCTCCGCGTCCAGTCCGAGCGACGTCCACAATGCATCCCGTCCAAAAAACCATGCGTAGCCAGGACGCTGGTCCTCACCCGATGCGCGGTAACCGGCGACCAGGCCGCTTCCCAGGTATGGATTAGTGACGAGACCCTGCAGCATACTGACCTGTGCCCACTCGTAGGCTTGTTGAAGAGCCGCATCCGGCAAGTGCAGGGCGACATGTTGGTCGAGGTAGTCCTGGTAGTAAGCTGCAGATCCACTCAGCAATTCGGCATAGTTCGCGGAAAGCTTCTTATAAGTCACTTCAGCTGGCGGCAGCTTTTCGAAAGAGCCGGCAATCACGATCGTCTTCGTGCTCCTGCCCGCGGGTATTACCCCAAAGCCGAAGCTGTTCTGCTTGCCGGATGTGTAATTAGTCACGTATTCCAGATGAAAGTCGACAGCCGAGGGCGACCCGACCAATGCAGTGAACTTCTGCTGATTCTCTGTCATCGAGAAGGCATGAAGCACCGGGTTCCACTCGATGTCAGAACCTCCCATCGCACCCGGCCACTCCAGTTGAAAGTCCCGTTCAAACTCCGCCTGTATCTGTAAAGGTTGCGCTGCATCAATCTCGAACTGGATGATCGCACCGGCTTCATGCACCGGAACGAACAAGGTTTCACGGATACTGAACGTGTCCCATGCATAGGTAATCGTTGTAGCTTCCGGCCTCACTGTTACTGAGCGTACGATCGCTTTTGCCGGGATCAACTCATCTTCAACCTTGAACTGCAGCTGAAAATTACGAAGAATTTTAAGCGGGTATACCCAGGCCTCGAAGTTGCCGCCTTCATTTCCAAGCAGCGCAGCCTGGGTTCCAAGAGCAGAGACAAATTCCCAGGGACGTGCGGCGCGGGTAAGTTCGAGCTTCTGCTGTTCGCGCGCCTGTCCATGTCCACTCGTAAATGGAACGAGTAAGCCACATACCACGCAACCGGATACGAAGTGCAGTGCCGAGACGCTGCTGAACAATAGCTTCATCACCCTGCTCAGCATTCACTCGCTCCGTTTAGGTTGGCGGGATTCGTTCGAGTCTGATCCGCACCGAGAGTGTACGCTGAAATTTTCAAACGTTTCAATCTAAAAGAATCTTGCTCGCATACCGTGAACGCCATTCCGATGGCTAGGGCATCTGATGATAGATATCGTTCTTGAAGTAGGAAGTCCCCGGCGATGCTGGAATCAGCTTATAAAGCACCAGGGTGTCGCGATCGTCATCATCGAAAGCATTGAAAGCCGCGACTGCTTCAACGCTGTACTGCGCTCGCAGATCGGCCAGCAGTACCGGATCCAGGTCATCCCAGGCGGCATACCAGCTGGGCCGGTAAAGTGCGAGCTTCTGCCGGAGTGGCATCGTTCCAAAATCGTCGCACAGGCTCGGCAGACCTGTAATCAGGCTGATGTCATTTCCACTCACTGACACCAGTAGTCTGTTGCCGTTCGGGTGCTTGTCGACATAAGCCGTGATTCCCTTCGCAGCATTCACGAACGTGTACTCGGGATAAAGAACATAGCCGCCAATGATCCACATACCCTTCGCCATGGCTGCGACACATACGATCATTACAGCCAGCCCCAGTTTTCGATTGGCCCTGAGCAGATCCACCAGCGCGATGGATACGACAAAGAAGAGGAAAACGGCGATGACCGCGTAGTAGCGCGGTTGGATGTTGTTGATATCAGTGACGAAGAGTAGGTATCCGAGGATTGCCAGCAGCGACGAGACAAACGCCGGATTTTCCCATGTCTGACGCGTAATCAGAACACTGGTTGCCGCTAGGGCCAGCGCAGGCCAGACAATCAACCTGCCGATCCAGAAGACAGCGTGAGCTGCGTTTGATACGACGCGAAGCCAGCCCTGCCAGTGTTCGGGTTTGGCGTACACGTTCATCTGAAAAAAGTACTTATAGTCGACCAGGTAATGAGGATGAACAAAGGCAAAAAAGTAGATGCACCAGAGGGTTGCTGCAATGCTGCCTGCAACAACGCCGACTGAAAGCATGCTCTTCAATTGGCGTCGCAGGGGGTGCCAGGTTGAATAACCAATAGCAGGAAAAAGAAAGACGGCGGTCGTCTTCGTAAGGACCATCAGGCAGAGCAGCAGGCCCAACAGCATTGCAGCAGCATATCGTTGGGCAGTCGACCTGGTTTCGCCAATCTGGCGACCGAGGATCAAGGAACTCAGAGTGAGAAAGACCAAGAGTGGTTCCAGGATGGCCAGTCGACTGAAACACCAGACAAAAGAACTGGTTGCCATCAGCGAACAAGCGAAAAGCGCGACCCATCGCGGCTGACTCTTGCGAATGAAGAGGTAGGACAGGCCGAGATTACAGCAGAAGAGCAATGCAACGATGGCCCGCACCGCCTGGATGTGCACGCCGGTGAAATGGAAAAGCATCCACACGATCATTGGCCAGACAGGCACCGCGACAGCAGTATTCAGGTCTCCTGGCACATGCCAGTGACCAACCAGGTAGTGCTGGATCGCGGCGTTCGCATACCAGCCCTCGTCTGTATATTTCGCCCAGTCCATCCAGGGCGAGTAATTGGGGAAGTCGGCGCTGAGATGAACGAAATGCAGGATAGCCAGCACGCAGATGCCTGCGGTCCATAGTGCGGTGAGTGCCGGCGCAGTCTTCATTGAAGACAGACTAAGCCCTCGGCTCAATGAGCATCAATCGTTTCCGCCCGCAGGTATAAACGCGGCAGCCATCCATACACTGTTGTTTGCATTTGCTGTTTTAAACGTTTCAGGGGTGGTGTACTATTGCGCTTTGTCTTGCAGTATCAAGCAGTCACTTGTTCGCAGGCGGCACCAACGGCACTACGATCTATGGATTGTCCGCGGCTTCCGGGCTGGCGCCGAAACCGAATTGGCGAGGCTCGCCCGATTAAGGTTCGTTATACGCGTCGCTGGAATATTGAGAGTCGAAAAGTAAGAGACTGACGGGATTCAAGTGCCGGTGGCAAGCATTTCAGAAGCTTTCAAGTTTCAGATGAAGCAGTTCAGGAGGTTGAGTGTCGGGCTTTGGCCATCCGCTGTGATCCATCGAGTGTTCATGGGAAGCCCTATACTTTGTCTGCATGCCAACCATCGTTGAAGTCGCGAAGCGCGCGAAGGTTTCCACGGCAACTGTCTCAAACGTTATCCGCGGCACCCGCAAGGTCAGCGAAGATCGCGCTGCCCGCGTGCATGCAGCGATTCGTGAACTTAACTATTTTCCCAACGAGATAGCCCGCAGTCTCAAGGTTCGCCAGACGCGAATGCTCGCCATGGTGCTGCCGGATATCACCAATCCATTCTTCCCCGAGATCATCAGGGGAGCCGAGGACTCGGCATTCGCCCGCGGCTACTTCCTCCTTACCGCTAACACGGATGAGCAGCCTGGCCGTGAACGGCGAATCGTTGCTGCCCTGCGTTCGTATCGCGTCGACGGCATTCTTCTTGCAACATCGCAGGGCTCCCAGGATCAGGACACGTCTCACATAGCAGCCATGGTAGATGCAGGTGTTTCGGTTGTCTGTCTAGACCGGGCCGTACCCAATGTATCCACGGATGCAGTGCTTCTTGACAACATCGGAGGCGCAAGGGAGTGTGTCCGCCACCTGATCAAACAGGGGCATCGCCGCATCGCGATCATCACAGGCGGCATGCACCTGCAGACCGGGTATGAACGGCTCCAGGGATACAAGCTGGCGCTCGAAGACGCAGGCATTCCCTTCAGCCAGAAGCTTGTCATGGAAGGCGACTTCCGGCTCGAGTCGGGCAAACGGCTTGGAGAGAAGCTGCTGCACCAGACGCCCAGGCCTTCTGCTATTTTTGTCTGCAATGGTGTCATGGCCCTGGGCGTTCTTCATGCTCTTGAAGATGCCAACTTTCGTTGTCCGGAAGACATCGCTCTGGCTACCTTCGACGATATCTCGGTTGATCATGGATTCCACTCACACGTAACAGCCGTTGTTCAACCGAGCTACGAAATGGGCTCCCGCGCCGCCACGATACTGATGGACAGGATTGAAGGTCGCCTCGGCGATGACTGGTCAGTCGTGCGCGTGACTCCGAAGCTCGTCCTGCGCGAGTCCACTTCTCTCCCGGCACCAGCACCGGTTCCAGTAAAGGCTGTGGGGAAAAGTATTTGACAAGTATGGTGGAGCGATGTTCCATTCGACTCTGAATCTTTTAAAGGTTTAACTGGACAATTCAGGATCTTTCCCCAGTTCGCCCAGCGTCGAAGAGTGACCGGGACCAATTGCATGGAAAGTCGGCCGGTCGGCAACTGTTTTCCTGACATGCACGACGCAGTTAATCCAGATTGAGTCGGTCGAAAAACATATGAAGCTTTCTATTCATGTAGTCAAGAGTACGATTGTTGGCGCGCTCGGCGGTCTGCTCTTCGGCTTCGATACCGCAGTCATCTCCGGCGCAACGGCTCAGCTTACACAACAATTTCACCTATCTGAAGCTGCCCTCGGTTTCACCGTGGCCAGTGCTCTCTGGGGCACGGTACTGGGCGCTCTGTTCGCCGGGATACCGGGCCAGAAGTACGGGCGGCGCGACAGCCTGCGCGCCATGGCCGCGTTCTACATCATCTCGGCAGTCGGATGCGCTTTTGCGTGGAGCCTGCCCTCGCTCATCTTCTTCCGCTTCATTGGCGGAGTCGGCATTGGCGGCTCATCCGTCCTTGGCCCGATGTATATCGCAGAGATCGCCCCGACAAACTGGCGCGGCCGCCTGGTCGGCTTCTTCCAGGTCAATATTGTTGTCGGCATCCTGCTTGCATATATCTCGAATGCCTATCTTGGAACACTGCAGCTCGGCGCGCACGAATGGCGCTACCAGCTCGGCGTCTCAGCAATTCCCGCGGTCCTTTTTCTGATTACTCTGTTCTTCATTCCACGCAGCCCACGTTGGCTTCTGACGCAGTCCCGCGATGGGGAGGCACTGCGCATCCTCGCGCTTACCGGCGTGCCCGACGCCCAGAAAGAACGCGATGAGATTGTTCGCTCGCTGCAGGAAGAGGGCACGGGCGCCAGTGATTCCCTGATGGCGAAGAAGTATCGTCTCCCCGTCATCCTCGCCATAACAGTCGGCATGTTCTGCCAGCTTACCGGCATCAATGCAGTGCTTTACTACCTGAATGACATCTTTTCTCTCGCCGGAGCGTCGAAGGTCTCCGGCAATCTCCAGGCTGTAGCAGTAGGAGCGACCAACCTGGTCGCCACACTCCTGGCCATGTCCATCATCGATAAGTTCGGCCGCAAGAAGTTACTGCTCACCGGGACGGTAGGGCTGTTCGCGACCCTGTCGGG
Organism: Acidobacteriaceae bacterium; assembly: GCA_963692885.1. Classification (GTDB taxonomy): domain Bacteria; phylum Acidobacteriota; class Terriglobia; order Terriglobales; family Acidobacteriaceae. The sequence goes on along the minus strand of OY843586.1, from coordinate 498,640 downwards.
CATCGGATACATCTTCTATACACGCCAGCATCTCAACCTGCTTATCTGGCTGCTGATAGGCTTCATAGCATCGTTCGCGATCTCGCATGGCGCAGTCGTGTGGGTGTATATCAGTGAGGTCTTCCCGAACCGCATGCGCTCCAAAGGCCAGAGCCTGGGAAGTTCTGCTCATTGGATTTCGAATGCGATCATTTCATTGATCTTCCCGCTGCTGGCCAAACAATCCAGTTCATTACCCTTCTTTTTCTTCGCCGCAATGATGGTCGTCGACTTCATCCTGGTGATCTTCTACTACCCGGAGACTGCGCGCGTTTCCCTTGAGAACATGCAGCATGCAATCGCATCGGAATAATTCGAATCAATAGCTCACCTGCTGATCCGGGCAACAGGCTTCAACGAATTTCGACCAACGACGAAGTATGAGAATCTATGTGCATGAGCGACACTGCCATTCTCGATATCCCCGTACGCCGGATCAATGGCTCCCCAGCCACCCTTGCAGAGCACCAGGGAAAGGTCGTGCTCGTCGTCAATGTTGCCTCGAAATGCGGCCTCACCCCGCAGTATGACGGTCTCGAAAAGCTCTACCGTACTTACCGTGAGCATGGCTTTGTCATCTGCGGTTTTCCGGCTAACGACTTCGCCGGCCAGGAGCCTGGATCCAACGAAGAGATTCAGACCTTCTGCACATCAAGCTTCGGCGTGGACTTTCCAATGTATGAAAAGATCACCGCAACCGGCGCCGAGCGCCATCCTCTCTACAGCGCACTGATTGAGGCCGAACCAAAGACTACAGGCGACACCACGGGTTTCCGGCAGCACCTGGTCGAGTTCGGCGTGAAGCCATCAACGCCACCCGAGGTCCTGTGGAACTTCGAAAAATTCCTGGTTGGCCGGGATGGCAAAGTGATCGCACGCTTCGCCCCGAATCTCGAACCAGACGACCCTCAGATCGTCGCGGCGATCGAACAGGCGCTCGGCAACTCCTAAGCTCCCCTGACTCATGAGAGCAACCTGCAGAGTCACTTGCGGGTTGGAAAAAATCCTAAATATTTAGTTGACAGACTTATCATCGCCTCCTAAATTACTATTTGTTTAGGAGATCGCATGGCTGGTCGCAGGAAAGGTTCCAACTCCCTTACCCCTCTCGAACTACTGATCCTGCAGGTGCTGTGGCGCGAAGGGCCTAGCAATGTTCTGCATGTGCAGAAGCATCTCGCTGCCGACAGTGATCTTGCGTACACGACGGTGCAGACAATGCTCAACGTTCTTGAGCGCAAAGGTCGCGTCAAGCGAACGAAGGTCGGCCGCGCCTATGAGTATTGTCCGATTGCTGCGAAGGAGAAGGTGCTTGGCCAGGCAGTGCGAGACCTGGTCGTACGCATGTTCGGCGGTTCTTCTGAAGAGTTGGTGATGAGCCTCATCAAGACCAGGCAGATCGATCCGGAGCGTATTGCGGCGCTCAGCAAAAAGCTGGCAGAGTTTGAGGCAGGCGAGCCTGCAAAGGAGATCAGAGATGACGAATAGCCTGCTCTGTTCCCTGAACACTTACGTGCTGAACGCCGTTTGGGAGGTGTCGCTGATTGGCGGGACGGGTTGGTTCGTCCATGGTTTATCAAAACGCGTCGGCCCCCGCGCCCAGCATCTCGCGTGGGTCACGACTCTGGCGTTGGCTGTCCTGACGCCGGCGCTGCCGTTCATCGGTCTAGTGGCGGGCGTCATCTCAGTGGGATCCGGAGTTGCCGTTCTGCCATCCGCGAAGGCTGTCACCGCTTCGGCAATTCCCGCCCTTTCAGGTGGCACCATGATCCTGTCGCCGCTGATTCTCGAGATTCTCTCAACGACGTACATCCTCGTTTTCCTTTTCTTCGGATGTCGGCTGGTGTGGCTGCTCGGCCGCACTGTCGCAATCCTTGCAAGGTCTCAGCCACTCTTACTTTCCACCGAAGCCAATGATGTCTGGAAGCGATGCGTAAGAGAGTTTTCAGTCGACAACGCGTTGATCCGTCAATCCTCCGAGACAGCCGGGCCCGTCACACTCGGCATATTGCGCCCCGTGCTGCTTGTGCCGAAGGGTTTCGTCGGCACCTGCGGTGAGTCTGATCTTCTGGCGGCCCTTGCACATGAGTACGCCCACATGCATCGGCACGATTTTCTGAAGAACCTTTTCTATGAATTTGCCAGCCTGCCAGTTGCTTTTCATCCGGCCGTCTGGATGATGAAGTCCCAGATCGCGCAGACGCGCGAGATGATCTGCGACGGCATGGCTACGCGTAACGTAATAGATACAAATACGTATACTGGCTCCCTCCTCCGGCTCGTAACCAGGCTCGCTTCGGCTTCGCCGGTCTCCCCGTCCAGCGCCATCGGGATATTCGATGCCAACATATTGGAGAAGAGGATCATGATCATGAAGACCAGAAAGCCATCGCTCAGTCTGCTGCCTGCACTGGGCCACATCGTTCCCAGCGCGCTCCTGCTTTTCTCCGCAGCGGCAGGTGGAGCCTCCGTGGCAAAGTCGATCGAGGCGCAAGCCTCTGATCAAACTTCTGTAATCTCGACGAAAGAAAGCAGGCCTGCTGACCTCGCCTGCACTTTCTACGATCAGCAGGGTCGCGGAATCGATGGCACCTGCGGGCGCAAGGCAAATACCCGCCACAGCTTTATTTGTACGACCAACGATGACCCGACCATCAGTCAGGAGCAATCTGGTTGCGAGTGGAAGGTACAGCGGGCGGAAGATCTGCAATCCCCTGGCTCAAATCCAAACCGATAAGCGGCTCAGGCAGAGGACTTTGTACCGACCACTAGCAGCGTCTGAAACTGTGGCGCTGCCTGCTCCTTATGCACGACGGTAATCTGGATATCCTCAAAGCCGGTGCGCACGAGTGTCGATTCCAGTTCCGTCTCGGTGAAGCCGAGCCACTCGTCGGCATACAGATCGCGGGCTTCTTCAAAACGATGCTTCACCAGGTCGAGGATGACCACGCGACCAGCAGGCTTGAGGATCCTCGCTGCCTCCCGTACGGCGCGCTCCGGATGCAACGAATGATGGAGCGATTGCGAAAAGAAAACCAGGTCCACTTCAGCGTCTTCGATCGGCACAGCTTCCATATCGCCAAGTCGATAATCCAGGTTGGTCACGCCCTCCCGCGCCGCCTGCTCGCGCCCTACCTCGATCATCTTTGAAGATGTATCGACAGCGATGACCTTCTTCGCACGCTGCGCCAGCAGGAGCGAAAACGCGCCTTCGCCGGCTCCCAGATCTGCAATCACCATGGGCGGCATCAGCCGGAGCAGCGCTTCAGCCACGCCTTTCCAGGATTTACCGGGGACGTAGTCCCGCCCAAATCGCCCGGCGACGCTATCAAAGAATGTGCGCATCTTGTCCTGGCGTTTTTTAAGAACGCCGGCGACGGCTGCGAAGTCCTGGGCAGCTTCCGGAATCTCCTGCGCCGCCTGGTCAAGCAGCCCCGCGATGACCTGGCCATTGTCGCTTTTCAGGCGATACAGGCTGCTTTTCCCGGTGCGCCGGTCTTCCACCAGTCCGGCCTGTTTCAGTTGCGCCAGGTGCGTGGAGATGGTGCTCTGACCCATGGTGAGGATCTCCTGCAGTTCGGCAACCGATAATTCCTCGCGCTCCAGCAGCAACAAAAGGCGCAGCCTGTTTGGGTCAGCTACAACACGAAGGATTTTTACGATGGATGCCATGCTGGTTCCTGCTACTATAAATCAAGATATCGCGATAACACGATATGAGGAGAAATCAATGGCTACGTCGACACTCGAAATGCCCCTGGTGAATGCCACGGGAACCGACTATAAAGTCGCAGACATGAAGCTGGCTGATTGGGGCCGCAAAGAAATTTCCGTTGCCGAGCACGAGATGCCGGGGCTGATGTCGATCCGCAACAAGCATGCCGCGAAGAAGCCGCTGGCCGGCGTTCGCATTACCGGCTCTCTGCACATGACCATCCAGACCGCCGTGCTGATCGAAACCATGGTGTCTCTCGGGGCCGACGTTCGCTGGGCAAGCTGCAACATCTTCTCGACCCAAGACCATGCTGCTGCCGCGATCGCCGCTGCCGGCGTTCCCGTCTTCGCCTGGAAAGGCGAGTCGCTCGAAGAGTACTGGTGGTGCACCTACCAGGCATTGAATCACAAGGGCGGACTTGGTCCCCAGATGGTCATTGATGATGGTGGCGATGTGACCCTGCTGATCCACAAGGGCTACGAGCTGGAGAATGGCGACGGCTGGGTGAACACGCCGGGCGAGAGCCAGGAAGAGCAGATCATCAAGGACCTGCTCAAAAAAGTGCATGCAGAAGATCCGCAGCACTGGCACAAGGTCGCCAAGGAATGGCGCGGCATTTCCGAAGAAACGACGACAGGCGTTCACCGCCTCTACAAGATGCTCGAGCAGGGCAAACTGCTGGTCCCGGCCATCAATGTCAACGATTCGGTAACCAAGTCGAAATTCGACAACCTGTATGGCTGCAAGGAGTCACTGGCTGACGGCATCAAGCGCGCGACCGATGTGATGGTAGCGGGCAAGGTCGCGGTCATCTGCGGCTACGGCGATGTGGGTAAGGGTTCGGCGCAGTCTCTGCGCGGCCTCGGCGCACGAGTCATCGTGACCGAGATCGATCCGATCAACGCCCTGCAGGCTGCCATGGAAGGCTTTGAAGTCACGACGATCGAAGAGACGCTCGGCCGCGGCGACATTTATGTCACCTGCACCGGCAACCTCGACATCATCACCTTCGAGCACATGAAGCTGATGAAGGACCAGGCGATCGTCTGCAACATCGGTCACTTCGATAACGAGATCCAGATGGAACAACTCAACTCGGCCAGAGATGTGGAGAAGATCAACATCAAGCCGCAGGTCGATCAATATAAGTTCCCGGACGGTCACGAAATTTTCGTCCTGGCTGAGGGACGCCTGGTGAACCTGGGCTGCGCTACAGGTCATCCGAGCTTCGTAATGAGCAACAGCTTCGCCAACCAGACACTGGCGCAGCTCGACCTCTGGGCGAACAAAGACACCTACAAAGTTGGTGTCTATGTTCTGCCAAAGAAGCTGGACGAGGAGGTAGCCCGTCTGCACCTGGAGAAGATCGGCGTAAAGCTGACAACTCTCTCGCCGAAGCAGGCCAGTTACCTCGGCGTAGCTGTCGATGGCCCCTACAAAGCCGATCACTATCGTTACTAGTACAGGAAATAAGAACGAACCTATGCTCGCGAGCAGGACAGCTCGCGGGCATACCTGTGTTCATCGAGAGACCCTGCCGGCGAAGGCTATTCTCAGGCGAGGCGCATGCGGCGGACGTGATGACGGGGATCGACTTTTGTGGGAGATTTTACCTCCCCTTTTCTGAGCAGGATGGCGGCATCGGCCGCGGTAAGCGGACGCGAAAAGAAAAAGCCCTGGATCAGATCGCAATCGAGGCGGCGCAGAATGTCGAGCTGGTCTTCGCGTTCGACTCCTTCCGCCACGACTTTCATCCTGAGGCTGTGTGCGAGGAAGATGATTGCCTGGACAATCGAATATGTGCCTTGCGGATCACAGATCTTCTCGATGAACGAACGATCGATCTTCAGCGTCTGCACAGGCAGTTTATGCAGATGGGCGAGAGAAGAGTAGCCAGTCCCGAAATCATCCACGGAGAACTCGATACCGAGACCTGCAAGCGTCGTGATCTGCCGGGTCGCATCGGCGATGTTACGCATCACCATCGTCTCTGTCACTTCCATCCCAAGCAGGTGAGGGCTCAGCTGATGGCGGTTCAGCGTGTCGATCACATGACTGGCGAAATCAAACCTCGTGAGCTGGAGCGGCGACACATTCAGCGCGACCTGGACCGGCGGTAGACCCTCGCCCAGCCACTCAGCTGCCTGCCGGCAGACTTCATCCAGTACCCAGTTGCCCATCGGAACAATCAGACCGCTCTCTTCCGCGATCGGAATAAAACGGTCGGGCAGTACGTAGCCATGCTGCGGATGGCGCAGTCGGGCGAGCGCTTCGAGACTCTGGAGGTGGCCGTGGATGTCGTAGATTGGCTGGTAGAAGAGTTCGAGTCCACCCTCTTTCAATGCTTGTCGGATATGACGCTCTAGGTCAGTCGCTTCAGTCGCAAGCATGCTGATCTCCTGTGACATGCAAAGGTACTGGTTGCCTCCAGCATGCTTGGCCCGGTACATCGCCCAGTCGGCATTGCGCCACAGTGTGTCAGCGTCCTGTCCATCGATGGGATACATCGCAATGCCAATGCTCGACGTGAGTTCGAGGATGTGTCCTTCGGCTTCGATCGGCTCTGCGATGACTGCAAGCAGATCAGTCGCCACGCGTTGCGCGTCCGCCCGTGAATCAACTTCGTGCAACAGGACACTGAACTCTTCACCGCCAACGCGTGCCACCGTGTCAATACCGCGTACACGTCCGGAGAGGCGCTGGGCAATCTCTTTGAGACAGATGTCCCCGGCATTGTGCCCATAGGTATCGTTGACCTGTTTAAAGCGGTCCAGGTCAAGACAGAGCAGTGCAGCCTGCCGGTCATGCCGGCGCGCATGCGACAGAGTATGGTGCATGCGCTCTTCCAGCAATCCGCGGTTGGGCAGGCAGGTCAGGATGTCATGGTTTGCCTGGTGTACCAGCTGTTCGTGCAGTTTCTGGCGATCGGTGACATCCTGCACCAGCGAGAACGCAAGCTCGCGGCCATCACTGTGCATGTGCTGCGTAGCGATGTCCACCTGGATGAATGATCCGTCCTGCCGCTGGTGACGCCAGGGGCCGGTGAGTTGCTGCGCAGGCTCGGCCTGCTTCAGCTCCTTCACTACTGCGTCAAACTCCTCCGTGGGACGGATGTCCATCAGCGTCATATCGAGAAACTGTTCGCGCGTGTATCCATAATGCTCAAGAGCTGCGTCATTGACGCTTTCAAAGGCGAGCGTTTCGCGATCGTAAATCCACATGGGGTGCGGATTTGCCTCAAAAAGCAGCCGGTACTGCTTGCTGGCCGCGCTTGCTGCGATGATCTCCTCCTCCAGCAGCGACAGGACCATGCCGAAGGCAACGAAATATTTGGGTACATTCCAGAGTTCCGGACTGATGCGGGCGATGATGCCGAGATGATCGCAGAACTCCGCAGCCGGGAAGACCGCTGCCCAGGCGAACAGGCCGACCGAGACAGTCAGCATGCCGCCGGAGACCCGGTGAAACTCATTGAGATAGACGATTGCGACACTCAGATAGAACTGGGACAGGATGGCCGAAACACAGACATCCGGGCGGCCATGGGCGATGCTCCACACCATCCAGATGGTGGACGGAATGACCGAAAGGATCAGCAGCACAAGGATGGTCTTACGTTCACGATGAAAACGCACTGCATACACCAGGGCGGCAAACTGACCCATGGCGATCAGCAGGTAATAGGGAACCGTCGTGTGCACGTCATAGACGTTGAGAATGGTGATCAGGAGCGAAGTAATGGTCGCGACCAGAGGAATCGCCAGGTTGCGCAGACTGCGCTCTTCTGATTTGCTGCCCGTCGGCAGCAGGAACATGACTGCGCAGGCAATCAGCCCGCCGATACTGACAACACTGAGCACGTTCTGCACAGCAGCCAGCTTCGGATGAAAAAGCTGCACTGAGAAATGAACGAGGATGAGCAGCCAGCCGATAGACCAGCAGCGAACAAGGAAGGTAGTCCGTTTTCGATAGGTTGAGCCGAACAGCAGAACGAGACAGCCAATAATGAGGATATCCAACAACTCGTTTTGCATGGGCTTTTACACAACCGATTCAGGAATATGCCGCAGCCGTTCAGAACTACTCTGGAGAGACTCTAGTCTATTGACGGTGGTTATGAACGTTCAATGTGACTTAAGTAGCAGAGGTCGGCACAATTATCCACCAGGCGGCACGCCCGGGGCAACTCCATTCGGAGTGGGAGCACCCCTGGCCTGCACGACCAGGCCCGCAAAAGGCTGGCGGATTGAAGGGCCGGGATGATCCCGGCCCTCGCTAGTTGCGTGGCGTCTTCGGCCTCGACACACCCTCGCCATGGAACGGCCGGGTCATCGGCCTGGCGTATTGCTGACCGTGGATCGGCACCTTGGTCTCGTCGACCTGTTCGTCGATCGGCTGATCCCACGTGGCGCCCGGCGCGAGCAGGTAGGTTTCGACATCGCGTCCCGGCGTGGCCGAGGTGCGGATGTCGATGCGTGACGGGTCGATACCCTTCTCTTTCGAGAGATAGGCGCGGGTGTTTACGACGCGCTCGGCTGCCAGCATCTGGCCATCGGGCTCATTCACATCATGCTCACCCAGTACCACCAGGCGCGAATCCGGTTGGTTGTGCAGGGTCAGGCCAATGTCATCGAGACAGGCGCGGGCTTCGTTATCCACGCGGGCCGGGCGACGCTGGTCGCGCACGAAGTAGAGAGTACACAGTTTCTGCGCCTTGGGAGCGGGCGGCAGCGGCGGAGCCGACACCGTCACTTCCGTCGTTGCCTGGGCGGTGTGGCCGAGGTCGTCCCTCACCTGGCAGGTGACAGTGATCACGCCCGGAGGTGCGCCACCCGTCTGCAGGACAGTCCTTTCCTTGGTGCCGTTGATCTGACCGGCAGATGCAGCGTAGCTGAAAGTAAGCTTGCGTTGCGCAATGCTGGTGACGTACGAGGTGATGGTTGAAGGATCACCCGGGTTGACGGTTGTCGGATCAGCCGAGCAACGGATCATGGGCGGCGGCGAAATCTTGACGTTGAAGCTGGCCGAGCACTGGGCGATCTGCTTCTGGCTCTTCTCCCTGGTACTGATATGCGCAGTCGCCGTGTACGTACCGGCAGCGAGGCCGGTCGTATCCACGAAAATGGCTGGACCGTAGCCTTCGGTCTTGCCGCCGCTCAGCTGCCAGTGGAAGAAATACTTGTCGTGCATGTTGTAGTTGTTGGCGTTGGCTGAGACCACAACGCGCTCGCCGGCATAGACATCCGCCGGTGTCGCGGAGCATTGCAGGCTCTTTTCGAGACGCGGCTCCTGTTCACCGAGCCGGATGACCAGTCCGGCTGACAGCCGCAGTGCGGACACATCCTCCGTGCCGCCGCTCAGGTCGTACTGCGTGATCGGACCCTGGTCAACATGCATGTATTCATAGTCCGCCTGCACGACGCGCAAAGCGATATGGCGATGATGGCCGGGAAGAATGTAATCGAGTCCGCCACCCGCGGTAAATCCATAACCCCACTCACAGGTCTGGAACTTCGGTCCGCCAACCTTCGAACCGCCCGCTACTACGTGCGCGAAAGGCACGAGGTGCTGGCCAACGAAAAAGCGATAGGCCGGACCTGCTTCCGCGTTGTAGAAGCAGCCGGTCGTATTACCAAGCTGTATGCCCGGAAGCGCAGGCGCCGGGCCGGTCGTGCCAATCTCTTTGTAGTTATGGGCGAACTCCAGCTGCACGCCAAAGTGCTTGGTGAAGTAATCGGTAAGACTGAACTGGTAGCCGTTGGTGATCTGCGGAAAATTGAAGATGCCGACACTGCCACTTGGTTTCAGGAATGAATAGCCGCCATACAGATCAACCCGGGAAGCAGGCTTCGGTTCAGGCGTGTTGGTCTGGATATACTGGCCTGGTATATCGGGTTGCGCAGAGGTCGAAGAGGACGGCGCCGGAGTCGTCTGAGCTGCCGGAGCATCGGGCGGAGCTGGTGCCGGGGCCGGGGCCACCTGCGCGCGCGCTGATGGCGTCAGCGCGCCCAGAAGACAACCGGTACCCAGCAGTGCCACGGCCACAGCCCGGCGAAGGCTGCCCTGAGCTAACACGGTCGCTCCCGAATCTGTCCCCCGAAGATGCATGAACATGTCCTTCAATTCCTGCTGCAAGCCTGATCGTAATAGCAAAAACCAAGGCCGGGACTGCTCGGCGATGGAGAGTTTCGGGTAGACCGGGTCATCAATCACTTGGCAAGTACCAGCTGTACAGTAGTGGATTGCGAGACCGGGGTGGCATAAGTTGAATCAGTAGCTGTAATGGTTACTGTGTAGATCTTGTACTTGTTCGGTGAGCCGCATCCGGCCAGCCCGGCCATGAACAGCAGCAGTGGCACCATCCAGAGTACGGAGCGGGCGGAGGTTTTCCTGCCATTCCTGCGTCGCTTCAAGCCCATCAGGAGCGAGGCCGCGCTGCCGGTAAAGCCTATAGGCAGCATGGTCCATGCCAGGACAAGCGAAGACAGCGGCGTGGACGGACTGGCAGGCGAACCGCCAAAGAGCGATGACCCGGGCCGCAGTGAGCCGAAACTGTTGCTCGGCACATTCGTGCCATCCGCCGTGCCCGTAATCGTCATGACCGTGGTCGCGGTGCCGCCAGCTGTTGGAATGAGTGCCCCCGGCGCAAACGTGCAGCCCACGCCCTCCGGCAGGCCGCTGCAGGAAAAGGCGACAGTGTCGGTAAAGCCGTCGACGGATGTAAGCGTGACAGGAAAGTTGACGCTGCCGCTGTTGTCGATTTCCTGCTCGGGCGGCGTCGCTTTCAGGGTGAAGCTGCCGGTCGGCCCGGTGGGTGGCGGAACGTTGGCCTGCGTAATCGTCAGGATGCCATTGAAGACTGCGATGGTGTAATTGGCTGCCAGCGTGCCTGAGCCAACGACAGGGGTCGGGAAAATCGGATAGTTCCCGGCCGGACTCGAGATTGTAGCGGGAGACGTGTACGTCGCAGTAATGGACTGCCCCGTCACCACCCCGGTGATGACACCGGTAAAGGCAGGATTGGGAACGCCGGTTGTGCGTGATGCATTGTTCGCAGTGACCGTCACCGGCGCGGGCGTGACGGTCAGGGCCAGCGTGGAAGATGACGTTGGATAATTGTGATCGCCTGAATAGGTCACCGAAACTTCATACGAGCCGGCATTCTCAAGCGTCGGCGCAGGTGCGCAGGCGACGGTTCCATTCCCTCCCAGGGCGGCAGTAGGGCAGAGAGCCTGGCCGCCAAGCGTGAAGGTGACCGTACCGGTCGGCGCCGGCGTCAGGCCGCTGGTAATGGTAGCGGCCAGTGTATACGCGCTTCCATACACGGTCGTGACGGAAGGGGTCGAGAAGTTGGGGCCGCCGGTCTGCGTCACCGTGAGGGTTCCCGGTACGTAGGTGATGGCGTAATTCGTGATGAGCGTGCCGGCACCAGCAGTAGCGGGCGCGACCGGAGTAATGGGATAGGGTCCGGGAGCACTGGTCTGGACCGCCGTCGTCGTATACGTATCCGTGATCGATTGCCCGGCGACAACGCCGCTCACCGTTCCAGTAAGAGTCGGGTTCGGCGTACCGAAGGGGCGCGATGCATTCCCTGCCGTGATGGTCACCGGCGCAGGCGTGATGGTGAGCGCGATCGTCGCAGACGATGCGGGATAGAAGGTGTCGCCGGAATAAGCCACGTTTACCGGATAGCTGCCGACGTTCTCGAGCGTCGGTGAGGGCGAACAGGCGACTGTGCCGTTTGCTGCCACAGGCGCCGCAGCGCATAGTACCTGCGACCCGATGCTGAAAGTTGCTGTACCAGTCGGTGCCGGAGCGTTCGCGCTGGTGATCGACGACGCGATCGTGTACGGCGTGCCGTAGACTGTGCTGACTGCGGGCGACGAGATGCTGACGCCGCCCGAGTTCTGCTGGATCGTGAGCGTGCCATTGTTGTAGGTAATGGCATAGTTGCTCAGCGACGTGCCCGGACCGGCGATAGCGGGCTGTGCGAGCGTAATCGGATATTGGCCAGGCGCACTGGTCTGGGTTGCGGTCGTCGACAAAGTGTCGGTGATCGACTGTCCCGCAGGGAGCGTAGCCGGGCTGATGGTGTAGGTGAAGGTCGGGTTGGGCGTGTTATAGGGCCGGGTAAAGTTCGCTGCCGTGATCACGACAGGGGCCGGCGTGATGGTCAGGGTAGTAGTCTGCGACGCGGCCAGGTATGTCCCATCGCCCGAGTAGCTGACAAGGATCGGATAGGTCCCGACATTCAACGGAGTCGATGTCGAGGGGCAGCTTACCGTCCCACTTGGCGACAGGGTGATGGGTCCGTTGCACAGCGTCTGCGCGCTCGGGCCAGTGATGGCAAAAGTGACCGTGCCGGTCGGTGCCGGGCCACCTGCATCGGTGATCGAAGCAGTCAGCGCGTAGCTGGTGCCATACACGGCAGTGACCGGCGGCGTGACAAAGGTGATTAGCGGGACGTCCGCTATCAGGTTGATGACCTGCGGAATATCAACAGCAGAGGCGTTCGACGCAGCCTGCGCTGCATACTGGCCGTACACCGGGACAGCCGGCGGATTGTAGGGAGCAGTAAAGCTGTAGCTCAATGCGCAGGTCGAGCCCGTTGGCAGGGTCTGACCGCAGCCATCCGATACCTGTGTAAATGCATTCGTAATACCAGCGGGCTCATTCTCAACCGGCGGAAAATTGGTGAGTGGATTCAGGCCAGGCTGCAGATTGCCCGCATTCCAGAGCTGGGTGACGAGTGGCCCTGAACTGTTGCCCGGCTTGACGTAGCCGAAGTCGAGCGTGGGATTCTGATAATTCACTTTACGGATACTGTTGGTGCCTGCTTCGACCAGGTACAGGTCATCTGCACCATCAAGGGACACGCTGACAGGATTGTTGAGTTCGGAGAGATTTGCCGCACCGCCATCGCCACAGGGAGCCGCAGTGCAGGGAGTGCCTGTGCCGATCAGCGCTTCAATGCCAGGGTTCTGGTTTGAGCCGCCAAAGACGACGTAAATCAGGTTCGCCGCGCCGTCCGTGATATAGATGTCGCCGGCAGCGTCGCCCACCACGCTGGTCGGACCAACCAGGCCGGCCTGCGTTGGCAGCGCCGGAGGCGTCTGGCTGTTTGACTGCGTACCATTGCCGGCGAAGTAGTGAATGACGCCGGTGGTGTCAACGCTGTAGACGCGGAAAGCTGATTCATCACTGATGTACATGACGCCGGTTGCATCCACGTAAAGGCCGCTCGGCTTGATGAACTGTGCCTGGATGGCAGGGATGTTATTGGCCGCGGGGTTCGTGCCGCCGCCGGCAACGACCAACTGTTGCCCACCAGTGAAAATCTTTACGACTTCCGCCGCGCCTGAGCCATTCTGCGCGACATAGACATTGCCATAGTTATCGACCGCCAGGGCGACTGGACTACTCAAACCGGTGGCGAAAGTCGTCACATTCGCATTCGCATCCACCTTGAAGATGCTGTTTGTAGCACTGTCCGCTACGTAAAGATTCTGCGCGGCATCAAGCGCGAGTGCTACGGGAGACTGAATCTTGCCCGGGGGTACAAGCATGGTCGCCGTTGTACTTCCCGCAGCAATTTCCTGGATGTCGCCGGAACCGGAGCTCGCGCCGCTTTCGGCGAAGTACACGTTTCCGGCATAAGTCACGTTCCCGCCTGCCTGCGGAAGCGCGAGAGCAGTACCGACGACGACCGCCGTTGGATTGCTCAGCGATGCCAGTTGCGTACGGATGGTGCCCGGGATAAACAGGGCATTCGAACCAATGCCTGTGCCGGACAATCCGAACTGATAGCTCATCGCAGGTGTCGCAGAACTGTCAGTCAATGTAAGTGGCGCACGGCGTGGGCCAGGATACAGTGGATCGAACTGCACAGAGACCACGCACGTCGTGGGTGTCGTACCCGTCGATGCAGTCAGTGCGCCGGTGCAGGTATTGTTGCCGAGGGACACGCCGTATTCCGCGGTGAACGTCGCGGCCAGGTTGACGTTGGCATTGATCTCAAACTGCAGATTCTGCCCGCCGCTGGGTGTGTTGAGATTCTCAGATGGAAACTGATTGTTGTAAGCCAGCTCGCGGATAATACCGTTGCCACTGTCCGCGACATAAAGATTGCCGGAAGGATCGACGGACAGACCGGCCGGCTGATTGAGCGATACAACCACGGCCGCCTTGCCATCCTGCGAGCCTGTGTAAGGGGTGGTCGAGTTCGGAATCCCGGCAATCAGCACCGGCGCTGTAGTCGCGTCAGGTCCCTGGTACTGCAGTACAGTTCCCTGCGCAAGGTTCGTGATGTAGAGATAGCCCTGGCTGCCGGCAGCCAGGCCCACCGGCGAGAAGTCAGGGACCGGAGGATTGCTGCTGCCTGAGCCGTCGCTGGCGCACTGGCCTATCGGCGTACTCTGGACCTGGGCCAGGGTCACTTCACGCACGCATCCATTGCCGGTATCGGCCACATAGTAGTCACCGGCAGCATCGATTGCCAGCCCGGTCGGGTCATTCAAAACAGTGTTCACACCATTTGGATAGAAGGTGCAGACAGTATTGTGTCCGGCAACAGGCGCACCCAGGGCATCGCAGACGTTCGTCGGCAGCTCGGCTGGAGCCTGCTGACGGTGATACATGACCTGAGAAATACCCTCGCCCGGTTCATAGCTGGTCCAGAATTCGTTATCAAAAGCATCGAGGATCAATCCCTGAGGATTGGGTGAAACAGACAGCGCAGTCGCAGCCGGTGAACCGTAATTCAGGCAGGTGTCGACGACAGTCACCAGGGACCGGGCGCCCGTCGCGTTCGCGGGTAGCTCGCGGATGCAGTTATGACCACTGTCCGCGATGAAGAGGTTGCCGGCTGCATCGATCGCCAGGCCCTCCGGAACAAGCAGCCCCTGCGTAGGCGTCGGTGTCAGGCTGCTGGCGTTGCATGTGTCTGATGATGTCGGCGCTGACTCGTAACCAACCAGGACGCTCATAATGGCAGGCGTTCCGGGCGTCACCTTGCGGATGCAGTTATTTTTAGTATCGGAAATGTACTGATTGCCGGCTGCGTCGAAAACAGTAGCGATCGGCCCGTTGAGATCGAGGTTGATAGCAGAACCATAATCGCCGTTGTAACCGGAGGACGTATTGCCGGCGACGCGCGTGGCCGCGGGAACCTGGAGAACTGCAGGGAGCTGTGCTGCAAGCGGCCTGGCCGAGATGCAGGCCACCAATGTCATGCAGACCCAGACCGCGAAATTCTTCCCTACGAGATACTTGCTCTTCATCTTCCAGCTCCACTCACGATTGGCCGATGCCTGTTGACTGCATTGACCAGAGGCCGTGCAGCCGACAGGCAATCCTTTGGCAGGACACATGATGTATGTCCCCTGCAGACGCACCAGAAGTGCCTTGCTCGCCAGCGCAAGGAATGGAAGGCAGAGTTCTTCTTTAAGGGATTTCAGAAGAACCAGGGGAGTCTGCAGTCTCATTCAAGCACAGGGTTGCAACTTCCGAACAACAGATTGTCAAGAAGTTATGGCACGTTTCCTTGTTGGTAAGTATGCCTATGAAACCGTAATAACGAGATAGTCCCCAAGGTGCGAAGCATGCCACTTTCGGGGGAGCGGAGTCTGAGTCATTACGTACATGTGGGCTAAAAGAGATCCTACGAAGATCCCGTTACCTCAACCGTCGCGGTATCACCCATCGGGTCATTGCGGCTTTGGACCAGAGGAATTGTCACCGTTTGCGAAGCGGAAGGATCTGCTTCCTGGCCAGCCAGCCCCAAAGGCAGCACTCTCCACTCTGCTTCGCTCGGGATGACAATGGCTCTTTTGCGGGATCGATTACAGGGCGGGAGGTATGGAGCGGACGACGGTGCCGCCACCCGCGCTGCGCAGCCTATAGGAAGGCACGCTTGCCGGAACGACAGCTGCCTGACCGCGCTTAAGAGACAGAACGTCCTCGCCGGTGACGATTTCGGCATCGCCGGCAACCAGCACAAGCGTATGCGGCGTCGCCGTGCCCGTTAAGGCGACAGAGGACTGCGCCTTCTGCGCAAAACGATCAACGGCAAAATACTTCTGATCGATCAGCAAGGTGCTGTCTGCCTGCTGCTGTGGGGCGATCTTGCCGGCTGACGTGTGATAACGCGTTGCTTCGATGGCCTTCTCGACATGCAGTTCGCGCGGGCGCCCGTAATCGTAGAGGCGATAGGTGATGTCACTTGTCTGCTGCGTCTCCAGCAGGATCACACCAGGTCCAATGGCGTGGACCGTCCCCGCATCGACGAAGACCATGTCACCGACGCTGACCGGTACCTGCACCATGAGGGATTCCATGGTGTGATCCGCTACTGCGTTGCGAATGCGCTCGGCATCCGTGCCCGGCTGCAGGCCAAGCGCCACTGCGGCCCCGGGATCTGCCGTCAGTACATACCAGCACTCAGTTTTACCGCGCAGCTGACCTGATTTCTGCGCCAGTGCATCATCCGGATGCACCTGCACGCTCAGCTTCTCGTGTGGGAAAAGGATCTTGAGCAGTAATGGATAGTCACTGAATGACGAGGAAAGTCTGCCGAGAACTTCCTGCTTATGCTCCGAAACAAAAGCGCCGAATGTCTTACCGGCTGGCGGCCCGGTCGCGATAGTGCAGGCGTCGCCTGTAAGCCACGCTTCACCGATAGGCTCCGATGGTTTAAGCGCGTACCAGGGCGACAGATCGAGTGTTCCCCAGGGACGAGGGCTGAACCATGGTTCCAGCAGGAAGGGCGCGAGTGACGTTTCAGGCATGCTTCAAGCATGCTATGAGGATGGTCGTTCGGGCAAGTACGAGCAGGCAAACAATGGGATCGGCAGCGTCCATCATAGTCGCCCCTAGTAGTAAAGGTACTTGCGCCATTTCTGATCACTATGGCCGATCATGCGCATGATGTGGCGGCTGGTATGCAATGAGAAGGGTCGCGGCTCGCGCATCAGTTTCATGTCGCCTAGTTCGCTCAGCAACTGGTTCCCTTTGCGGCGATTGCAGGAGTGGCAGCAGGCCACCAGGTTCTCCCACGTAGACAGACCGCCGCGGGAGCGTGGATGCACGTGGTCGAGAGTAAGTTCACCAGCCGGCAGTACAACGTTGCAGTACTGGCAGGAATTGCGATCACGCAGCAGGATGTTCTTGCGCGAGAGAGCGCGGGTTTGGTGCGGGATGCGGCGATACTCCAGCAGCCGGATGACAGACGGCATATTCACGGAAATGCGTGCGGCGTGCAAAGTGGCGCCCTGCTCTTCTTCGGTGCGCGCGACACCTTTCAGAACGAGCACGAGCGCACGGCGAGCGCCGCAGATGTTGATCGGTTCATAGGATGCATTCAGTACCAGCACCGGCTTCTGCATGGTCTTCGGCTGCGTCATGCGCACTTCAACCGGGCCGGACGGCGGCGTGTACTTCGTCTTGCGTGTGTGGACCATGGCCTTGGCTGACGACATCGTATTCCCCCCGCGTTGCTGTTTCACTTATGAGTGGTACGCATCCTGAACTTCATCAGTTACAAATCTCACTGCTGGTGTTACCGTCACGGCTCGCGCATCCCACTGCGCTACACCGTCCCGCTGGGCCCGCGCAACCGTCGCCACCCACACCCGGGAAGCTCCTGCCTTCTTCAGCGTCTCGCTACAGGCTCGCGCGGTGGCGCCGGTGGTGTAAATATCGTCGATCAGCAGAACTTCGCGTCCCGCAAGTTTTGCCGCATCCTTTGCAGAGACAAAAAAGGCGCCGCGTAGATTGCGGCGCCTTTGCACATTGGTGAGAGTCGCTTGACTCTCCGTCGCTCGTTTTCGCTGGAGCATACCCGCGGCCACTTTCAGGCGCATAGCCGGCGCATGGCTTTGCATCGGGTAGACGCGCATGGAAGACACCAGCGCGCGGGCCAGTAGTTCCGACTGGTTGAAACCACGTTCGCGCTGCTTACTGCCATGGAGAGATACAGGGATCACCAGCACATCACGCGTCGCAGCGCTGCATAGTTCAGCGGCTAGGCTGGTCAAGGTGGCTGCAAGCTTGCGCGCGACCGGCTCAATGCGCTCGTATTTCAGCAGGTGAATCAGGCTCCGCAGCGTGCCTTCATATACGCCGAAAGCCACTGCGCGATCGAACGCCGGGGGCACGAGCGAACATGGCCGACATTCTTCCGGCTTTGCGGGATTAGTCTTGCTTGGGGTGAACTCGGCGATCCCAAGATCTTCGCCACAGCGTGAACACAAATGTGCATTTTGGGGCTGCAGGCGATCCCAGCAATCAGCGCATACAGGGGCAGCAGTGAGCCGGAGCAGAGGAGTCTTGCATAACAAGCAGGATGCAGGGAGGAGCGCGCAACTCAAGGCATCGAGAGGGCTTCGCAGGAAGCTCGGCCAGGTTCGCGGCCTTTTTTGCTGCTCGGTTCGCAACGGGGCGCGCCAGGACGAAGCCTGATCTCGGGGTATGTCGATCACCAGTGACGGCGAAAAACTGAAGGCGCACCTCTTTCACAAAGGAGTCCGGGCACTTCCTGAGGCGAGTATACGAGCGAGCAAGCAGGGTGGCAAGACTTGTTCGATATCCACTTGAATGTGCCATCTAGCCTCTGCTAAGGCCTTAGGGCAGTCACACCGCACTTAAATAGATACTGCGCGGTCGCATCGAACTCTAGGGGCAAACAGGTCGGATCATCGGGCTGTCCGCGTGGGATGTAAATCACCATGCCTTGACGCGCGCGGGTTAACAGCACCCTGTAGGCGTTCTTGCGGTAGATTCGCTTGTCGTCACTTTGTATATCGCTCCACTTGCTATGGCGGCCATGACGAAACGCACGTAATCTCCAGCCTCCCTCGCTCCGGATGAAGTCTCCGCCCCAGCAGACTCCAATCCAATCCAACTCCAAACCCTGAATTTCGAACTCTGTCGCAAATACCTCGCATCGATAGCTTGAACGGACATCGTTTGCCTCTGCCAGATACCAATGCTCCCACGGGTATTCTGCGTGAAAGCTTGAATCCGGCTCGAGCCCGTCAGCCCGCAATCGAACAGCGCCGGAAGACCCAACAAGCCCGCAACGGTTTTCACCGATACTCTGCTCGCGGAGCTTTCTGCGCACAATCTTCAGTTCGCGCGAGAGAAAAATCGGAAATTTGTCCGCAATCTTGAGCGCGGCCGCTCCTTCATGATCGCCACTAAGAACGCAATCGACCCAGGTAGCCAGGTTCTCGGCACGCAGGCTGCGATTAGAAGTTCGCAGGTGCAATGCAGAGTTCTCGAAGATCTTCAAGCCAGTCGTCCCTTCACCAAACAAGCGATGACCTGCCGTAGATGCGCCGCCTTCCAATACTTCTGGAGAGGCGTGGACCGACCGATGCTTCTTCGTGCCGAGCAGCGCACGGCCCCATTCCTCGAGACCCGCTTCTCCGTCGTTAATCTCCTGACCACCACCAACGAGAGCTACAACAACAGCCCAGTCCGTATGACGTTCCATGATGCGTAGCAGCATTTCAGGTTCGGAATAATCCCTCTTGAACTTTCTCAGGTTCTGTTTTCGATTCCATGCACGCTGCGCTTCGTCAAAGATAATCGCGTGATTCGACGGCGCGCTCGAGTTCGTATCTGTGTAATAGCTAGCGAACACATGAACGTTCTCAATCAGCGTTTTTGCCTGAACCCTAGCCTGAGGAGCACTCGCTCCTTCGCGCCTTCCTTCCTGCGTAAACAGGTGCTGTAACACTTTTACGAGTGGACCGTTGCCGCTCATAAAATGAATTGCATCAGCTTTGTTTTCATGAGAGTGCGCTAGACTCAGCCCAACCAGCGTTTTCCCGGAGCCTGGCACTCCCGTCAAAAAACAGATGGCGTGATGATGCTCTTCGCGAGCGTGTTCGACGAAGCCTTGGATCGTCTGCCGAACTTCAGCTACTTCATGCTCTGAAGCTTCCGAGTGAGCTATCTCGCGTATGGAAAGACCGCTTCGCAAAGCTATCGCTGCTTCAATGATCGTAGGAACTGGAAAATAAGGGCTTTCGTCCCATTCGTCCGCATGGATCTGGCTCTGCACCTGCCTGCCAACCTGAACAAGCAACTGTGAGAAGACTAACCACGAACTATGTGCAACCGCATTGATCCAGTAAGTCGCCAGTTGTGGAAAGAACTCCCCTTGCAGCAGTGCATTGTGGTTCGTGGATACTGCATGCGGCGAGACCAGAACCGGGATGATCCGCCGATGGTCGGATGCTTTGTGAAAGTAATGCAGCAGCAGGGCATACTCTTCGATCTGTCGCCTTGCCTCCGCACCGGCCTCGCTCCGTTTTGCTTCTACAATGACGATCGCGTCGCCTACCAGAATGACTACATCGATCCGCTTTTCTTTGCGCGGAATTGTGAATTCTAGAAGAAGTTCCCATGATCGCGCAGGTCCAAATATGTTCACGCACTCCAGAAGCGTCTGCCGCAGAGCGTGCAGGTCCCGTTCCCATGACAAGGTCTGATCGGTGAATTGAGTTACGTAACCGCGGTTCGCATAGCTCATCTGTAGACGATCGCGGATCTGCTCTTGTGTTTGATGAAGGAAACCGTCAACAGTATTCCGGTAGAAGGAGGCCATGTGCAGGGTCTGGTTACCCAACCAGGTTAGCAGTCGCCAAACCTTCTAGCCCGAATGCTTACACTGCGGCCATCTGCCTATACTGCCTTCACGATCTGTTTCTGTTTCGTCGTCAGAGTCGCGAAGACGCCGAGCAATACCAGTGCGGCGCCGACGTATTGCCAGTTGACAATATGTTCGTGGCCGATACCGACGCCCAGTGCGATCGCGACCAGCGGATTCACATACGCATAACTCGCTACACGTCCGGCCGGTTCATGGTGCAGCAGCCAGACGTATGCAGTGAAGGCGATAATCGATGCAGCGATCAGGTAAGCGAAGCAGAGCCAGGTGACCAGTGTCCAGGCATGCAAAGAGGCCGCAAGCTGCGGAAGTTCGCCGGCGCCGATGGCAGGAAAAATCAGAAAAAATCCGCCGGTAGCCATCTGCAGAGCGGAGCGCGCGGATTGCTGAGCAGGCAGCGCGAGTGCGCGGCTCCAGACACTGCCGAAGGCCCAGCACATGGTACCCGCCATCAGCACCAGGATGGCCAGATGGGTCTGGCCATGACTCTCCGGAGCAGCCGTGCCGGTACGCGTGAGTAGCACTACCCCGCCGATTCCCAATGCGCTGCCGGTAACGATGCCCGGCGAAAGCCGCTGCGTGCGAAGGACCAGCCACTCGGCAAGAAAGATCCATACAGCCATAGTCGCAACGACAACGGCGGCGATGCCTGAATAAAGACGCTGCTCCGCCCAGAAGAAGCAGCCGTAATTGACGGCAAACATGGCGAGCCCGAGTTTGGCAGAGTTGAGCCATTCCTGACGTGTCGGCCAGGGCTGCTTGTCTCCGGTTTGAATCCGGCTGATCGCCAGCAACAACAGGCCGCTGATCAGGAAACGCAGTGCCGCCGCAGAGAATGGCGGCGTTACCAGCACCACCGTCCGCACCGCAAGATAAGTGCCGCCCCACAGAATGTAAACGGCGGCATAGCACAGGATCCGGCGGATGGGCATGACCCACTATATCCACCCGCTACAGTGTGTTGGCAGGTGCAACGGCGTCCGCTGAGCTGGTCAATCTTCCTGCTGCAGAGCCCAGTACACTGCTCCTGCAATTTGTACGGCGCCGATAAACCTGGTCAGGTTGGGGCGACGGTGCAGTTCGCGCATCAATTTGCGCCACGCGCGCGGGCCTTGCGACCATGCCCGCGCGTCATGCTTTGGTTTCACAAGGGCCATTACGCCGTCGCCTATCAGAACCATCGCAGTGAAGTGCTTCCAGCGACTCGATGTCAGAATCATGAACTACCTCTATGCAAAAAGTAGATGCTTCTGATTAGGATGCGGAGGCGGAACGAATGCGCCGCGGACCCGAGCGCGTGCTTCCCTTCGCGGTTCAACGCGGCCGGAAACGCAGCCGGAACGCAGCCAGGCAGACGTGAAACGCTGAAACCTTCTCACAACACTCGACGGTTCCCGAAGCGTCAGGCACAGCCAGGCACGTCAGCGAGACTCGTGAATACGGACAGACCGTACTCTCTGGCAAGCCGCACGTCATCATCCGCGCCCTTCGAGGCGCCGGGCAGGCGAAGGATTGCGTCGCAGCGCCGGATCAGCCGGTTCGCGATGGGATAAAGGATCTCGTCATAGATGGCATCACCAGGCTTCTTCGATCCTGCTTCGCGCAGCAGCGGCAGAGCGAGCCACTCGCCAATGAGCGGAATGTGTCCCGCGCGGTAAAGTGGCAGTGCGACGCTCTCGAGCGCGCGCAGGTTGGCAGACATCTTTTCAGGATCGTCGTTCGTACCTGAGCGATACGGCCCCGCAATCAGGATCATCAGCGAAGACTGGACGGCTGGCAGTTCATCAGCAGTGTTCATGCTGCAGAGACTATCGTGCATTTTCGTGCAATGTCAATTAATATCGTGCAGGAAGGTATATGCTCACGACCCACCGAAAGCAGGAAATCCTGGCCTTGCTGAAGCAGAAGGGCCAGGTGGTCGCAAAGGATGTCAGCCGCGAGATGGGTGTGTCGGAGGACACGATACGGCGCGACCTGCGTGAACTGGCGCAGGAAGGCCTGCTGCAGCGGGTCCATGGCGGCGCGCTGCCGTCATCTCCTGCGATCGCTGATTTTGCAAGCCGGGAGCAGATCACGACAGGGGGCAAGGTCGCGATCGGGCGCATGGCAGCGCAGATGATCAAGCCGGGCCAGGTCGTAATTCTCGACGGCGGTACGACAGCGAGGCAGGTCGCGCGGCACATACCTCTCGGCCTGAAGGCAACGATCGTGACGCACAGTCCCACGATCTCGCTCGAATTTGTAAATCATCCGGAGATCGATGTCATCCTGATTGGCGGCCGCCTGTACAAGCATTCTCTCGTCGCCGTTGGCGCAGCGGCCATGGAAACGATCGAGACGATCCATGCCGATACTTACTTCATGGGTGTGACTGGGTTGCATCCGAAGACTGGCCTCACGACGGGTGACTACGAAGAAGCCGCGATCAAGCGCGCGCTCAGTCACGCTGCCGCCGAGACATTCGTGCTCGCATCATCGGAAAAGCTGAACGCAGCATCGCCTTACGCAGTGGTGCCCTTGAGCGACGTGAGCGGCATCATCACGGAGCAGGCCACGGATCGCGCGCTGACTCTTCCGTACGAGAAGCTGAAGATCGCAGTGATCCGCGCGTAGTAAATCTGGCTGGCGCACAGATACGAAAAGCGCTGGTACACTCGGCTTTCATCCATTGCACCAGTTTGGAGGCAGCCTTGCCCACGCCGCAGCCCGTCAGCCGCACGATTGCGACCTTTAAGCCTTACGTTTCTGCCGGGCAGGAACTTCCCGAGTTCACTCTGCGTGCCATTCTGCTGGGATGCCTTTTCGGCATCATCTTCGGCGCCGTCACGGTGTACGTCGGATTGAGGGCCGGCCTGACGGTCGCGGCTTCGATTCCCATCTCGGTGCTGTCGATCTCGGTACTGCGCGCACTTGGCAAGGCTTCGATTCTCGAAAACAACATAGTCCAGACCACGGGCAATGCCGGCCAGTCGATTGCCGCTGGAGTCATCTTTACTCTGCCGGCCCTGATCTTCCTCGGCTTCGATCTCGAATACGCGCGCATTTTTGCGCTCGCCCTGCTTGGCGGATGGATCGGCGTACTGTTCATGATCCCGCTGCGCCGGCAGTTGATCGTCGAAGAACACGGCAACCTGACGTATCCGGAAGGCGCTGCGTGCGCTGATGTATTGCTTGCCGGCGAACGAGGCGGATCTTTCGCCAGTCGTGTGTTCCTGGGCCTGGGACTGGGCGGCGTCTACACCCTCTTTCAAAATGACAACCTGTTCGCCGCCTGGCCGGCGACACCTGATTACCAGCCGAAGTGGTTGAAGGGTGCGGCCATCCGCGCGGACTGCACGCCCGAATATCTGGGCGTCGGTTACATTATCGGGCCACGCGTCGCGGGCGTCATTTTCGCCGGTGGCGTCTTCTCATGGCTGGTGCTGATGCCACTTATCTACTTCTTCGGCTCGCACTTTCCCGGCGCGATCTATCCTGGCACCAAGCCGGTCGCGCAGATGTCGCCCAGCGACTTGTGGGCTTCGTACATCCGGCCTATGGGCGCCGGAGCAGTCGCGGCTGCCGGCCTCATCACGCTGCTGAAGACCATGCCGACCATCTTCAGCGCACTCGGCACGGGCCTCAAAAACATCCGTAACAAATCCGAAGTCCGCGAAGACCTGCGCACTCAGCGCGACCTGCCGATGTGGTTTGTAGTCGGCGGCTCGATTGCACTGGTCCTGCTGATGTTCATCTTCCTTACCTTCAAACCAGTGCCGGGCGCGCAGACCTCCGCGCTCGCGAATCTCGCCGCATCCCTGCTCATCCTGGTCTTTGGGTTCCTGTTTGTCACGGTATCGTCGCGCATCGTCGGACTGATCGGCAGCTCGGCAAACCCCATCTCGGGCATCACTATCGCAACTCTCATGGCCACTTCGGCGATCTTTCTGGTCAATGGCTGGACTGCTCCTGCATTCGGCGCACTGGCGATTACGATTGGCGGCGTAGTCTGCATCTCTGCAGCGAATGCTGGAGACACCTCGCAGGATCTGAAGACCGGCTTCCTGATCGGCGCCACACCGTGGAAGCAGCAGCTTGCCGTGATGATCGGCGTGTGTGTGTCGACCGTCGTGATCGGCTTTACGCTGAACGCCATGAACAAGGGTCTTGAAGAATTTCGTTCTACCGATCGCGCATGGGACATCAGCGTGCCACATGATGGCGTGCAGGTGCAGCAGCAACATTTTTCGCGGATGAGCTTTCCCGTCACCCACACCGACAAAAGCATTTCCACCGATGACGGCAGCCGCTTTATGCTGCTGAATGCGCTCGGCTCACCCGATCTTGCGGATGGTAAATATCTCTACAATCCCTCGACCGGCCGCATCGAGGTGCAGTGGATCCAGGGCATTGGCAGCGAAAAGGCCGCAGCACCGCAGGCACGCCTCATGGCAACCGTCATCAATGGCATCCTCACACGGAAGCTGCCATGGGGCCTGGTACTGCTTGGCGTCTTTCTGGTGATTGCAGTTGAACTGCTCGGTATCCGCTCGCTCTCCTTCGCTGTCGGCGCTTATCTTTCAATTGCAACCACGCTTGCCATCTTTACCGGGGGAGTTGTCCGGTGGCTGATCGACCGTGCCATGGAGAAAGCCGGCAAGAGCGACGAAAGCGAAAGCGAGATCAGCCCGGGATCGCTGTACGCCTCGGGACTTATAGCCGCCGGCGGCATAGTTGGTCTGCTGGGCGTCGCGCTCAAGCTCTACGAATCCCTGCCCGGCCGCAGGAGCGATCTGATCACCTTCCCTGCTTCAAACCCACTGAACCATGACTGGATCTCTGTCGTCATGTTCCTGCTGCTGGCGTTTTCGCTCTATTACTTTGCGCGAAAACCATTGCCGGCGGCAGAACTTCCCGTCGACTCTCCTCGGCCGATAGACAGCGACTAACCCGAAGGTGGCACCACCGATAGTGCGCAAGGGGAATGTTGATCGCGGCGGTTACGATTGATTCTCTTCAAACCACCGTACGGAGACTGTCACCTTGCGCCACCTGTTGATTGCTGTCGCCTTCTTTGCTTCTCTGCTGCTGCCAACGATCGTTCTGCCGGCAATCGTGTCCGCCGGCCGCCGTGTTCGCGCTACTTTAACCAGCGTTGCCAACGGCATGAACCGATCGCGGGCCTGACCGGATGCTTGTGCGATAAACTCGCAGTTAAACTCGTAACCCAAAAGTTGTAGGTCGAGTTTTCCTAACTTTGCAGTGGATAAGCCGGTACGATTTTGCCGTGCCGCAAGCGTGCAAACCCCTGTCTGGCCTGGCTTTTGTAACTCTTTCGAGTGCTTCCCGATTCGGGAAAAAGATGGCTGACTCACTTCTCATGCAAACAGACGCCTTTTCCTTGAAGGATTCACATAGCTTCCACAACGCTATGCGAACGTTTCATCAACAGTCATGGGGTGAATACAACTTGCTGATTAGATCAACTCAAATCTTCAGTGCGTCTTCGCCTGTTGTTCCCTGTTGCAGGAGCGGGGAGTGCTCCGTACTCTTGGCAAGCGATCACGGATGTTCGGGATCGCAACTTTCGCCGACTACTGAAAACTTGACTTAGAGCAGGACGCATTTGCGGTATGAATGCGCGTCCTGCGGGCTTTGGTCTGCTGCATCCCGGCTGTTCGTTGACCGGGTACGTGCAGGCATTCGCTCCCTCGCGTGCTGGCAACCATGCCGGTGTTTGTTGCGCCCTGCTCTACCGCAATCCTGGCCCTAGCCCGGGGACAGCGGCACCGCGAATAGCGGACGGATTTGCAGTTCCTCGCAAACCCGCTCCGTACGCGGACGCAGCCGCTTTGTCTCTTTTAGGGCCCGGGATCGCGGCCACCGCAACCGGTCTCCGGATGCGCACGCCCCGACGTGTGCCTGGAACCATGCAGCCCGGAAATTGCCGGGCAGAAACTGGATACCGCATGCGCCCCAAGAAGACCATCCTGTGCGTCGATGACAACGAACAATCTCTCTCTGTGCGCAAGTTCATGCTGGAAACACGCGGCTATCGCGTCCTGACCGCCCTGACCGGCCAGCAGGCACTCGAACTGTTTGAAAAGGGCGGCATAGACCTGGTGCTGAGCGACATCATCATGCCGCTGATGGACGGCAACGAACTGGTGCACCGCATGAAGTCCATGCAGCCCGATGTGCCGATGATCCTCATGAGCGGCAGCGTCAAGGCCTATGAACGCGCCAGCCACGCCGATGCCTTCCTGCCCAAAGGCGCCTGCTCACCGGTGGAAGTGCTGGAGCGGATACGGGTCATGGTCGCGCGCAAACGCGGTCCCAAGAAGGCCGGGCATGCCGGTGACGCGCAACAGGAGTCGCATGACAATGGATTCGCTGCTTTCGCTTCGTAACTCTGTGCCGGGAAATCCGCAGGCGTGGCTCGAAGACGGATCCAGTCAGCCTGCGGGTACAATCAGCAAGTGCCACCCATCATTCAAGCAATCCATCTAGGCAAGACCTACAAAACCGGCAAGGTCCTGGTCCCGGCGCTCAGGGATGCGACGTTCAATGTGGAGCCGGGCGAATTTGTATCGATCGTCGGACCCTCCGGCAGCGGCAAGTCGACCCTGTTCTACATTCTCGGCGGCCTTACCCGTGCAACGACCGGCAACATCCTCATCGATAACGTCGATTTCGCCTCGCTGAACGACAGCGACCGCACGAAGATGCGCAAGTCGAAGATCGGCTTCATCTTTCAGAAGTTCAACCTGCTGCCAACTCTTTCAGCCCGCGGCAATATCGAGATTGCTTACGAAATCAGCGGGCGGGACAAGACAGACAAGCAGCCAGTCGATCACAAGCGCCTGAATGACCTGGCAGAACTGCTCGGGATCGGCGGCCGCCTCGATCACCGGCCATCCGAGCTCTCGGGTGGTGAACAGCAGAGAGTCGCCATCGCCCGCGCGCTGATTACTCGTCCCGCCATTGTGCTGGCGGACGAACCGACCGGCAACCTGGATACTGCTAATTCGATTGCCGTGCTGGAGATGCTGCGCAAATCGAACCTGGACTTCCAACAGACGGTGTTGATGATTACGCACAATCCTGAAGCAGCGCAGCTTGGCGATCGCATCCTGACGATGCGTGATGGTCAGATCACTGGTGAGGAGCGCCTCACGAATCGTGCGGTCCAGGTCGATGCCAGGGTTTAGTGGCGAATGGATCGATGATTCCGATGGATTCGTTGACCCTGGCGGGTGCAGTCGCTATACTCAGTGAGTACCAAGCGGGAGTAGCTCAGTGGTAGAGCATCGCCTTGCCAAGGCGAGGGTCGCGGGTTCGACTCCCGTCTCCCGCTCCAGATAGCTGCCCGGTCCCACTTCCCTGCGTCAAGCAAAAGTGCCCTGCAGTGTCACAGGTTCCATGCAGTCCTCCACTGCATGCAGCGTCAGGGGCGCGGTACCCAAGTGGTAAGGGAGAGGTCTGCAAAACCTTTATGCGTCGGTTCGATCCCGACCCGCGCCTCCAAATGTTCGAGTCATTCCAGACCTGCCACATTCGAAATGAACATGACCCGTCGTCGGGCTCCTAGCAGCAAGTGCGTAAGCGTGCCTCTGCGACCACCGGAATGTGAAAATCCGCATTTTCAGTTAATGCCAGCTATGAAATTGCGAAGATTGTTCCGGATGTAAGCGATTGCTTCTTCACTCATAGCGCACTTGCAGCACCGTTATCGGCAAAGCTTGCGGCGTGAATGTTGCGTGTAAAGACATCCGTCCGCCGTTTTCATAAAGCTGAGCTCTGTACTCTTTAGTAAACATGCTATCTATTTTCGGACACCTGTCCAAAAACGGTCATTCAATTGCTTTACCGTCCGCGAGCGAACAAGCACCCCTGCTGCTGCCCATCTCGCCTCCTTTGCATTCGTCCGCGCAAATAAAAGTAGATGCTTCATCAGTGTCATTTGGAATCGTTTACACAGGGAGCCCCGTTCAGGCGCACAGTCGCTATTGCTCCCGGGCACAGTCTTTATCCATTGCGTCCACGGTGATCGGTAGTCCGCAGGAAAGACTCCGTTCAGCCAAATGATCTGCATACTTCGCTTTTCTTCTAACCAGGCCTGCGCCAGCCGGCACTTCGAAACAGGAGTTTTGAATGCATCAGATGAAGAGGTACGTGTTGCTGTTGATCGCGCTTGCATCCTGCACGCCCGTCGTTTTGGCGCAGGACTCCGCATCGATGGTCGGAACGGTTACGGACAACAGCGGTGCTGCGGTGCCGGGTGCCACGGTTGAATTAACCAACCCAGCGACGGGCAAATCCGCAAAGACGACGACCGGCCAGAATGGTGGCTATACCTTCACCAACGTGGGAGCCGGGCCTGGCTATAAGGAAACCGTCTCGAGAGATGGATTCCAGACCACGGTACTGAGCGGCCTGTACCTGAACGTCGGCGTCACCCGCACACAGGACGTGAAGCTTTCGGTTGGTTCGATCTCAACTACCGTGGCCGTTTCGGCGTCGTCGCAGGACCAGACCCTTGACACGACCGATGCCACGATCGGCAACAATTTCGAAGTGCAGTTTCTGCAGGAACTGCCGGTAGCCATTCGCGATTCTCCCGTGGCGCTCCTGACCAATCAGCCGGGAATGACGGCGGATGGTTCAGCCACAGGCGCGCGTACCGATCAGAATCGGCTGACGCTGGATGGTCTGGACGTAAGCGACATGGGTACCGGGGCAATCCTGAATTCTGCGAGCAATGGTGCAGGCCGGCTCAACACTATCGTCGGCAATGCGCCAGTCGACTCCTTGCAGGAATTTCGCGGTACCACCGCGGGCGACCTCGCCAGTGGAGGCAATGGCGGCGGCGGCCAGTTCGACATGGTGACCAAGTCCGGCAGCAATCACTTTCACGGCAACATCAATGAATACCACCGTGATACAAGTCTCGAAGCCAATGAGTGGTTCAACAACTTTGAAGGCGTACCGCGTTCCCAGTTAATCCGGAACCAGTTTGGCGGCAATGTGGGTGGTCCCATCTGGAAGGACAAGGTCTTCTTCTTCTTCGATTACAACGGCCGGCGCGATACGCTCGCTGCCCAGGCCGTGCGCACCGTGCCGACGGATAGTTTCCTGAGAGATCAGAGTGTCACGTATTACACCAACATCACGGCAAACACCACCAACAGCATCAACGCGGCGCAGGTGGCGGCCTTTGATCCGCAGGGGAAAGGCTTCGACCAGCCTATGCGGAATCTGCTCAACGGTCGATACCCCTCGCCTAATGATTTCACCGGAGACAAGGGCGACCTGCTCAATACGGCCGGCTATCGTTTCAATGCTCCGACGCCGTTCACGGAAAACAATTTCGTTGGCAGGCTTGACCTCAGCCCCTTCCAGAATCACCACTTCTTTGGCCGCGTGACATACAACAAGACCACTGCAGTCAATAGTCCAGCACAATATCCCACTGACCCTGTCGATACATTTCCATACATCGACCACAGCCATGCCTGGGTCGTGGGTTGGGACTGGACAATCGGCGCCAACAAGACAAACAGCTTTGTATGGGGCGACACGATCGCCAATCTCAGCTTCCCCGTCACCTTCAATCCCCAGGGGATCAACCAATACTCATTTGACGGTGATCCGACGGGCGGTTCGTTTCTCGACGGACCTTACCCCGGCGCTGCCGGTGCCCAGGCACGCTACTTTCCAATCCCGGTCGTGCGCGACGACTTCCAGTGGACCAAAGGCCGCCATGTCTTCGCTTTCGGAGGTACCTTCAAGTACCCCAGTCCCCACTACAGCGTTTACAACGATTACAACAGCGCCGGTGTCGGCTTGGGTGGCGGTATTCTCGGCCTGACCGATAGCGATACATTCAAATTCCGTCCGAATGATCTCGACCGCAACCAGACGAGTCTGACCATCTACGACTCTGCGCTGGTTACCGGCCTGGGCCGCTTCGGTTCCTCAGGCGCTACCTTTAACTACAACGCCGCAGCC
Source organism: Acidobacteriaceae bacterium (assembly GCA_963692885.1). Lineage (GTDB taxonomy): Bacteria > Acidobacteriota > Terriglobia > Terriglobales > Acidobacteriaceae. The sequence continues at coordinate 468,221 of OY843586.1, read as the reverse complement.
AGTGTGTTGCCACAGGCCACAGGTCTGCAGACACATTTCAAATACTACGAGACAGAGCTTTACTTCGGTGACAGTTTCCGCGCCAGGCCGAACCTGACTCTCACCTATGGAGTGCGCTATCAGAACTACACCGTACCGTACGAAGTCAACGGTATCGAGTCAGTGCAGAACGAAAGCTTCAACGGCTACTTTGGCGCGCGAGTCAATCAGAGCGCGGCAGGTGTTGGCGGAAACGGTGCGCTGCCCGGCGGCGCTGCTGCTGTGCCCTATATCACGTACGGCCTGGGCGGCAAGGCCAACCATGGTCCCTCCTACTATGCACCGAGCAACCTGAATTTTGCTCCGCGCGTGGCATTTGCATGGACACCCTACAAAGACAACAGCCATTTCGTCATCAATGGAGGCGGCGGCATTGTTTACGATCAGACTGTCATCAACGCTATTCTGAGCCAGCAGTCTTCGTACTCCTATCTCTTTCAAAGTTCGGGTACAAGAAACTTCGGCATCACCAGTTCGCAGGGTACGCATTCGCCGGCCTACTATTCACTCCTCGAAAATCAGCGGTTCGCGTCCCTCAGTGCACCGCCACCCTTGCCTTCTGCTCCGGCGATCACCAAGCCCTATGCACCCTTCATCGGCCCGAATGATCCCAACTGCGATGGCGCCAGCGGACCTTGCGGCCTAGCCAATGGCGGAGCATTCAACGTCACCGTCGATCGAAGCCTGCCTACGCCGTACAACATCGTCTATAACTTCGGCATAGAGCAAGAGATCAAGGGAGGATTCATCCTGAAGATGAGTTACGCAGGCCGCCTGGGACGCCGCCTGCTTGCCCAGGCCGATGCCGAACAGCTTGTCGACTTTCCCGACAAAGCATCGGGACAACAGATGAGCCAGGCGATGGCCGCACTGACCACCTGGCTGCGCGCCAATCCTAATGCCGATCCCTCCACTGCTCCGGCGCAGCCGTGGTTTGAACACGTTCTGAACCGGGCCCCGGGTGGAGGAACTAACACCGGATATATCGCGTCAAACCTCGCGCCCTACCCCGCTCGAGGCGATGTGGCTGACACGGTTGAGCAGATGTCGTACTACGGGTTACTTCCTGCCAATGTTGGGATGGGCGCGCAGTTCTCCGAGAATACTTTCTTCACGGACAAGGGCTTCTCTGATTACAACGGACTGCTGACGACGCTGCACAAGAACGCCGGCGCAGGCCTGCAGTTCGACGTCAACTACACCTGGTCGCACTCAATCGACAATACTTCGTTTATCGCCAACTCCCAGGCTTACGGCGGCTATGGATTTGTCTGCGATGTGCTGCGGCCCCGGCTGTGCCGCGGCAACTCGGACTTTGACGTAGCCCAGTACCTGAATGGCAACGTGCTCTACCAGCTGCCTTTCGGCCGTGGCCGCGAGTTTGCCGCAAACATTCCGCGGTGGGCAGACGAGGCTATTGGCGGATGGGAAGTGAGTGGCCTGCCGGCCTGGCATAGCGGCAGTCCCTTTATGGCCAACTCGGTTGCCTTTCTCATGAGCTACTCGAACGAAGACCCCGCGATCCTTACGGGCAGCCTGGGACCGCTGCAGAGCCATGTAACCAAGCAGGGTGGCCAGGTGTATGCATTCAAGAACTATCAGGAGGCATTCGATCAGTACAGGGGGCCGACGGGCTTTGAAATTGGTTCACGCAACAACCTGCGCGGACCCAAATTCTTCGACCTTGATCTCGGACTTGGCAAGACCTTCCCGATCTATAAGGAGAAGGTGAATGCGAAGTTCCGGGCCGACGCCTTCAATGCTCTCAACCATCCGAACTTCCAGGCTCCAAGCTTCACGGGTAACATGAGCCTGGTCAACTCGCCAAATAACTTCGGCGTTATCCCGGGTACCGTCATACCTACAGGCAGCGATCAGGCTGCGCGTGTACTGCAGGTCTCATTGCGAGTTGAGTTCTAAACAACCGCGCCCGGCCGCCACAATCGCAGGTACGAAAGGCGTCCGCGATGGACGCCTTTCGTGTTTGTAGTCACCCGGAACGCAGTTGCTGCACGCCTGGGACTTCGCCGGCTGTATGTTAAATTCTAGGTTCCACATGCCTGGAAATCATCGGTTGGATTTGAAGATCAAGCTGCTCCCGCTCCTCCTGGCCACACTGTTCTACGCGTCAACTGCTCTCGCGCAAGCTTCTCCTTTGCCGGCAGTCGCGCCGCGGGCACGCGTGATTGTTTTTGTCCAAGGTCTCCATGGCAGCCGTGAATCATGGCGGGCAGCCAACGGTGCCTACTGGCCGGACATGGTGCGCACAGATCCACGCTTTGCCTACTCCGATGTTGACGTCGCCGAGTATCCCACGCCAGCCTCGCACGGAAAAATGTCCAGTGCCCAGCTCTCTGACGTCCTGTGCACACGACTCAGGCAGGACCACGTCTGGGATCATCGCGAAGTCGTATTTATCGCGCACAGCCTCGGCGGCATACTGGTCGAAGAGATGCTGTTGCGGCATCCGGCGGAGACAGCGCACGTCAGGTTCATCGTGTCCTATGGCACGCCGCACGAAGGATCGTCCATGGCCCGCATGGCTTCCATCTACGACAGTGATCCGCTGTTGAATGATCTGAGCGACGCCAGCGACAATACTCTCCTCACACAGCTTGAGAACAACTGGCGCAGCCGTGAATCAGTCAACAGCATTCATCGGTTCTGCGCATATGAATCAGTGGATACGACGCCTGAAAATAGTTTTGGACGCTATCTGAAGGCGCATGCCCGCGTCGTTAGTTACTTCAGCGCGACTTATGGATGCGATGTAACAACACCGCCGCAGGAGATCCAGGCAGACCATCTGCACATGGTCCGGCCGGCCGATCGGTCATCGAGCGCCTACGATTTTTTCTATCGCGTGTATCGTGCGAATCCTATCCTCGAGCCGCGAATGGTCACGCGTGAAAATGTCATCAAAGGACTGGGAGCGAGCTGTGATCAAAGCACTGGCAACCCTGATCTGCAGGTTCCCGTAGCGCTGAATACCGCGATGCACGAACGCGTGGTAGCGGCGACGGCTTCGCTGATTGATACGTCTGACCTGCATAACGTAAATCCGAATCCGCCGGCGGTAACGGAAATTGATCCAGAGGGCGTAGCGCATGTTCAGTACGGCTTCAGCGGACCAGGCAAAAAGCTTTTCATCTGCCTCGGCAGCGCTCGCGCTTCGCTGAAGGTCGAATTTTCCATCGAGCAACAAGTACCACTCCGCGAGCCACAGAATTAGCTTTGAAACGTGATGCATGATTGCAGTGCACTCATGCCTGCCCTTCACGTTCCAGCAGCGCGCGTTTACGCTCCACACCCCAGCGATAGCCTGAGAGGCCACCATCGCTACGGATCACGCGATGGCACGGAATGGCGACGGCGTGCCTGTTCGCGGCGCATGCTCCAGCCACGGCACGCACCGACTTCGGCATGCCGATGCGCTCCGCAATCTCTGTATAGCTTGCCGTCGAGCCGACCGGTATTTGCTGAAGTGCTTTCCACACCCGCTGCTGAAAAACCGTGCCGCGAATATCCAGCGGAAGATCGAGACCGGTCTGCGGCTTCTCAATCGAGCCAATCACGCTCGCAACCAGCTCTTCATAACCGCTCTCGTCGCCGATGATGTCGGCTTTAGGAAACTGGTCTTGAAGATCACGTGCCAGTTGCTGTGGATCATCACCTATGAATACCGCGCACACACCACGATCGCTCGTTGCCACCAGAATTGAACCAAGCGAACATTCGCCCACAGCAAAGTGGATAGAGGTCTCCGCGCCACCATCGCGAAAGCTTGTCGGCGTCATGCCCAGCACCTTATCCGAAGCTTCATAAAAGCGGCCGTTAGAATTGAAGCCTGCGGCGTATATTGCATCAGTGACTGTCTCGGTCTCATTCAGCGTTGTCCGTAATCGATGAGACCGATGAGCAGCGGCATAAACGTTCGGCGTCAGACCGGTGGCGACTTTGAATGTCCGGTGAAGATGAAAGACGCTCATGCCCGCGAATCTCGCCAGCTTTTCCAGTGACAATGTGGCCTCCGACGTTTCGATCAGTCTGCAGACCTTCGCAATCGTTGCCGCGTTCTCTTCGGTGATTGACAAGCCTCCAGGCTTGCAGCGTTTACAGGCTCTAAAGCCGGCCTTCTCTGCGTCCTGGATCGTCTGGTGGAATTGGATATTCTCTGGTCGGGCATTGCGCGCCCCGCACGATGGGCGGCAGTAAATGCCAGTGGTGCTGACTGAATAATAAAAAGTTCCATCGGCCTTTTTGTCGCGCTCGACAATTGACTGCCAGCGCGGATCGCTGGTTGTGGCAGTTACACGTTTCTGGTTAGCGATCAGGTTGCGCATGGCGATTTCCTTTCCGGCTCGACTATCCCAAACTAACGGAACCGCGCAGGATCCACACTCCGGTTCTTGCTTTCAAATTCTGCGCGACGTGTGGCACGAGGCAAATTACTTCCACCTGGTCGTGACCTTTCCTCCGAGCCGCTGAAAGAATGGTATAGTCCTGCTTGAAGAAGGGAGTGCCATGACCGCGCTTAGTGTTTCATCGCCCGTGGCCGCTCCCGCATCGATACAATTGCACAACAGGCCTAGTTAAGGATACCCATGATGTTAAGGCACTATCTGCTCCAGTCCGCGCTGATCGTTGCGCTTGCAACAACCCCTTTGGCCAAGGCGGCCGGAGCACACGAAGCGGGCCGGCCGGAACGCTGGTCAGCGCAGAAGGCGAACGACTGGTACGCAAAGCAGCCGTGGCTCGTGGGAGCGAACTTCATCCCTTCAAACGCTATCAACGAACTGGAGATGTTCCAGGCAGAAACCTTTGACCCCACCGTGAACGACAAAGAACTCGGCATGGCAGAGAGCATCGGCATGAACACTGTGCGCGTCTTTCTGCAGGACCAGCTGTGGCAGCAGGACCCGAAAGCATTCACCCAGCGGCTCGATACCTTTCTTGCGATTGCGTCGAAGCATCACATCAGACCATTGCTCGTTCTTTTCGATTCATGCTGGGAGACAAATCCACACCTTGGTCCACAGCATCCTCCGATCCCGGGCATTCATAATTCCGGATGGGTGCAAAGTCCAGGCAAGCAGCGATTGCAGGATCGCGCTGTGCAGCCGCAGTTAAAAGCATATGTGGAAGGCGTGGTCGGCGCCTTCGCGAATGACGATCGCATCCTTGGTTGGGATGTATGGAACGAACCCGATAACAAGGGCGGGGATGTTGAGGCTGACCTTCCGGCGAAGGTGAAACGCGTCGATGAACTGTTGCCGCAGGTATTTACCTGGGCTCGCTCTGTTCATCCGACGCAGCCGTTGACCAGTGGCGTATGGGCAGGAGATTGGAGCGATCCCGGAAAGGAAAGCGAGACAACACGCATCCAGCTGCGCGAGTCCGATGTCATCAGCTTTCATAACTATGGCTGGCCGGAAGATTTCGAAGCGCGCATCAAGAGCCTGCAGCCTCTCGGTCGACCGATCATCTGCACGGAGTACATGGCACGCGGCGCAGGATCGACCTTTGACGGTTCCCTGCCGATCGCAAAACAATATCGTGTCGGCGCTATCAACTGGGGGTTAGTTGCAGGTAAGACGCAGACTTATCTGCCATGGGATTCGTGGAAGCGACCCTACGTTGAATTGCAGCCTACGATCTGGTTTCATGAAGTCTTCAAACAGGATGACACTCCCTATCGGCAACATGAAGTCGACCTGATACGACAATTAACTGGCCGCGGTAAGGACAACGCAGACGGTGCATCTGAATAATACGTCGCAATCAAAGGGTGTTCAGTTCACGGCATGTAGAACACTTCCTGCATAAACGGAAAGCGCTCGCCTGCCTGCGTCGGCTGCTTCTCGATGAAGTACTCGCCCATCGCTTTCTGCCAGCGTGTATTGACTGGATCGCTCTCGATCTTTTTCCATGTACCTTCGAAATCCTCGACATGCATGTAAAGAAACAGCAACTCATCGCGCCGAAAGATGGAGTACTCCGCGACACCGGCACTCTTCAACAATGCAAGCATCTCGGGCCACACTGCTCCGTGAGCCTTGTCATAGGCAGCGCCGGTACCTTCTTTCAGTCGCAACAGAAAAGCTACTCGCTTCATACGTTTGCCTCCAGTCGTGTCGGGCCTGCATTCACTTGGATTGGTCGAGCATAACTTTTCCCAGGATGCCGGAAGGTTCCGGCTGCAGATTGTCCATATCCTGCGGAATAAAAAGTACACCGTACCGCGCATACAGAAGCCGGTAATCGGGCTGCGCCTGCCCTGAGAGTTCATTGACAGCTGTGTTTGCGACCACGATGCGCAACTGGTTCGCACCGGTGTGCAGGTACTTCGAAATATCAAGACGATACGGCGGTTGCCATACAGAGCCGGCGAGCTGACCATTTACAAAGACCTGGGCTGCTTCACGCACCGGGCTCTCAAGATAGGCCCGCATGTTAAATCTTCCCAGTGGCTCCGGCTGTGGAACAGGCATGCCTTCCCCAAAGTCGATCAGCGTTCGACGAGCAGTGCCGGAGTCTTTGATTTGAATTGATTTCTCATAAGTGCCCGTGCCGGAATAATTTCTTAGTTCCGGCAGATCCGTCCACGATTTCAAGGTCGGCATCTGCAATTTTTTACCAGCCGGAAAGATCACGGTCCAATCATGGGAGATGTCGGTCGTTGTCGCCGGCAGTTCGGACGACTCAGCCATTTTAGGACCGGCCTCATCCGAGAAAACGAAGAGGCGCGAAGCATATGGCTCCAGGTCAAGCGCGATCGTATGCGGATCCGGCAGACCGGCTGCGTTGCCTGAAAACGGATCGAGCTCTTCAAGATATCTCCCGCTGGCCCTGAAATGGGCATCCGTCTTCAGCCGTTGATTGCTGGTGTTCGCAACAAAATACAGGTCCCCATGCTCCAGCTTGCGATGGATGAAACCTATGGCCGGCTGCGCAGGGGTCAACTGAAAATCCGGTTCCAGAGAATGAGCGAGTGTGCTTCCCAGGTCGTCTTCGCTTTTCACAAAATGAACCGTGCCCATGTGCCCGTCGAACATGGCATGCGAAAGCTCCTGGATACTTTTCGACTCCTGCTCAGCATGCAGCATCCCCGGGGCCGTCGAGGGGAGCGTGCGCGTAGCGACAACGATGCCGCCATGTTTGGCAAATTCAAAGATGCATCTATACGTTGCAAGAGGAAGGCGATCGACACCCGGAATGACCAGCACCTTGTACGGGATGCCGACCGTGTCGATCACATCCGCATCGATGAAGTCGACGTTGAAGCCGGCATCGAGTATCTGCGGGATAATGCGTTTGTCTAGAAATCGATCCATGGATTCGTCGATCGACACATTCGAGCCAGTCTCATCAAAACCGCCAACACTCGTCGCGCTCTTCTTCTGCTTAACGCGCGCTGTGAACGAAGCCCAGATGTCGTCATTTGGCAGCAGCAGAGCAACATCATTCGCAGGCTTACCCTGCCGGAGTGCGAAGCTCACACGCTGAAGATACTTCGTCAGATCAGGCATCACAGGGAACCACGGATTGTGATCGCTCAATGCAGCCGCGGCATACATACGCCATCCTGGTTCAAGAGCGTCCGGCGGCGAATAGGGCCAGCCATGCCCAACCAGCTGGTTGATCCCCTGCAGAAAATGGAGGTTGGCCTCTGCTTTCATATCGAGCGGAGTTGCCGCGAACGCCGGTGAATGAAGCCACGTCCACGTCTCCGAAGAAATCACGTTATGCCCAAACAGATGTCCCGATGAAGCCGCCCATCGTGTATCAGAAAACTGCCGCCACATTTCGATGGTGGCTTTGCCTTCGCCTTCCGGCAGATCAGCATAGCGATTGCTCGATAATGTGACCGGCGGGAATCCATACGCCTGCGATCGAAAGAGGGTATGGTGCTGTGCGGCCCAGGTGTGAATGGGTTCCAGAAAATTTTCGTTCGCAAGCTCCGTCAGGGTCAGGCCCCAGTCATGACGAACTGCCGCGGTCGCGGGACCGATGTCACCAATCAGTGCCGGCAGATACGGTGTCAGATCATAGCCGCGCCGGCGGCGAAATTCATCAAGCAGCTTCGGCGTCCAGTCAGAGCCATAGACTTCAAGGCTGTCGCTGAAGACCGCATAGGGAGGCCTGTCTGAAAACGCTTCGAGCATGCGCGTATCCACGTTTAGGAGCTGGCTCTGCGTAGCTCGGTTGTCATAGTGATCGAGCACAAAGCCGGCAGCTCCAACGGCCGGCCTCTTCACCATCATGCCGGTACGGCTGCTGATGAAAAAGATCGCAGTCTGCGGGTGGGCGCTTGCAGTCTGCAATGAGAAGCGACCCTCTGCTTCACGGTGAAGCACCTGCGTCGCAGTCAGGTCGCCCGCGATTGGTCCTGGAGTCCAAAATGCTTCAATCAACGTCTCGCCCGCTTCGAGCGATGGCGCTCTCACGGACTTGATACCCGCAGCTACAGGAACTAATTCAACGCGAAGCTCTCCCCCAGCCTCGGTAATCGGAATATGGGGACCGCCAAACGGCCAGCCACTGCCGAGTGTCAGATCAACGCGCAGTCCGAGCGCGCGCGCCTCGGTCGCTGCGTAGCGAAGATCAGCGATGTACTCATTGGACAGATAGGGCACGTTATGAAATCCACTCGAGGGATCATCGAGCGCCTGGGGATACAGGGTCGCAATCTCTACGCCGCCAATGCCGGCCGCCTTCATCTGCTCAAGTTCGCGCTTTAATTCAGGCTTGGCGACAGCGGGCCCGAACCACCACCAGCGCATCATGATCCTGCTGTCATCCGGTGGCTTCGCAAAGGATGCGTTCAATCGGGAAAGCTCACTCTGCGCATGGAGACTACTGTCAGCCGCGGTACACATAAGCAACAAAGCAAGACAAGGCCAGAACAGAAAAGAACGCCTCCAGGCAGCCCTCATACTTCGGTCGAATCTATTCATACAGCAACTTCTCTTCCTGGCATTCGCAATGACTCGGTGCCCACATTTACAAGTGCAACCAGCGCGAGTGTGAGTGTCAAACCTGCGGCTCGAAGGTCTTAACCACCAATGAAAGGCGATGCGCCTTCCGCACCATTCCAGTCATAGGCCTGTTCCTTCCCGGTCGATTTCGCGCGCCAGTGCATCGGCGCGCTGGTTTCCATCCAGTCCACCGGCCTCGCTCCTAACCCGCCGGCGGCAGCGATCTGAAACGCCTCGCGGATGGCTGCCTGCTGCTCCTGCCCATGCGCAGGTGGCCCGGGGGCAACAATGGTCGAGGTTCCGCTGCGCGCCAGCATAGCAAGCCATTGTCGATTGAGCTCCCACGGAATGGCGTCTGTTATGCCGACAAGATCTGCATCGAGACAGAAGAACGTACCGTGCTGCGGCAGTCGGAACGCAGCAGTGTTGACGCCCATCCGCCGGGTCCGCTCCCAGTTCCGTCCACTGGTATCGTCACCGGTCCGCTGCATGTCGAAGATCCCCTGCCCGAGATGCCCAACGGTATTACATCCATCAATCACCATGTGATCCCCGGCGGTCTCGCGGATGAGTGCGTACAGCGCAGCGATGACTTCTGCATTGGTACGGCTGCGGTCATGCAGTGACCATCCCGGTATAGTCGGCTGCGGACCCATCTCAAAGCCCCACTGGCCCAGAAGGTCATAGGTGCTGAAGTCATGCTTCACCATCTCGTAGCCCCATCCGGCTGCCTGCCGAACCTTTTCGAGAATCTTTGCCTGCGCTTCGGGAACCGTGGGATCGTATGCGAACTCTGTGGCACGCTCCTTCTTCTGTCCAAATCGCAGGTCGGGGATCAGTAAGGCAGGCGAGGCAGATCTAGGCGCCTCGAGCGGCCGTATCCAGATACCGGGACGAGCCGATCGATTGCGAATGCCACTAGCCAGCATGCCCATGTCCGGCCACGCCGTAGTACCGTTTTCCCAACCGCCATCGATCACGGAAAACGGGCGTACTCCACCCGCAGGTGAGAGCTTCACGATGAAGTCTGTATCGCGCAGGATGCTTTCCGCTGTACTGCTTCCATAGCTGTAGTTCCAGTCATTGGCGCCATAGATCGGCTGCAGTGGTCGAGAAGTACGCGCGCACATTTTCCTGCATAATTCTGTGACAGCATCCATCGACTCTTCAGGGGACCGGCCCCGCCGCGCAACAATGCTCGCCATCACCAGCCTGCGCTGTCCGAGCACGACGCCGTTTCCTCCGTTGCACACATTCAGCCATAGCGATACACCGTGCGCATCCACCTGCCAGAAGCACAATGCGCGGGCATCCGTCCTGACGCCATAACCATGGCATTCGCTACCGTCACTGGTTGCGAAGTACCATGGCAGCACGCGTTCAGGTACCAGGTTGCGCCAGCCGAGTTCGCCATAGCTGCGCTCCCATGCATCACCCAGCACCAGGAGCGTTGGAGCCACACGGACCTGCCATCGCAGGTGGACCACTGCGACCTCGGTGCCAGGTGCAGCCAGTGACACCGCGAGCGCGTCATTCTGCAGACTGCATTCCACCTGCGCCTGCGTGCTTACCCATGTATCGCCCCTGCGCTCGAGCGGAATCGGACGACTGGGCAGAGTCTTTGTGAAGGATGCATAAGCCACCACGTGGTCGGGTGTTCTTGGAAGCTCAAGGAACGACGAGGCACGCGCAGTGTTGCTGACATGGTTCATCGCACCGTCCCTCGCATTTGCCTGCGCCTCCAGCTTTATGGCGCCGCCGAGTGAGACACCGCCCAGCGCCGCTGCTCCCGCAGAGACAAAGGCTCGCCGCGAGAGTGTTTCTCCTGCTTCTTCAATTTTCTTCATCCATGGTCCTTGATGTTCGTGAATGCGCATCTGATCAACTTGATATTTGAAACCAACACAGCAGTTTGTCGAAATTCAAAATGCATCCTGCGAGCTTATGCGGACAGTATGCATGGAGTTGCGTGGAGCGCGCCGAGACTTGCTCCAGACCGGACGCGTCTACCATACAGCACTTCCACCAATGGGCGCGAAGAGCACGAACCCGAGAGATCGCTCCCGACGAAATCCGAAAAGAGGGGCCCATATTGTTACGCATTCGTACAATCTTTCTGCCATCCATCTTCATGGCCACAACACTTTTCGCGCAGCAGCCTGCGCCATCGTCTGCTGAGACTGATCACGCCATCCATCTCGATGTGGTTGTCGCGCCAAAGTCGGGATCGCCGGCAGCTGATCTGCATCAACAGGACTTCACGATCCTCGATAACAACACGACAAATCCCATCACTTCGTTCAAGGCAGTCAGCGGCAGCAGCAGCGGTATTGAAGTCGTCATCGTTATCGATGCCGTCAATACGAGTTATCAGAACATCGCCTACGAGCGCGGAGAGATTTCGAAGTTCCTGCGTAGCAACGGCGGTCACCTGGCCTATCCCACGACACTCGCGCTCATCACTGATACCGGCAGCAAGATGCAGAACAATTTTTCGACCGACGGTAATGCCATTGATAAGTCGCTGAGCGATTCCACTATTGGCCTGCGCGACCTGCGCCGATCCTCCGGCTTCTATGGAGCGACCGAGCGTCTGCAGCTTTCGCTGACTGCCATCGGCCAGCTCACTGCCTATGAGGCTGCCCGTCCAGGACGCAAAATCATCCTCTGGATCTCGCCCGGCTGGCCCATCCTGAGCGGCCCGGAAATTCAGCTCGACAAGAAGCAGCAGGACCAGTTGTTCAACAACGTGGTTCAGATCTCAACGGCAATGCGAAAGGCGCGCATCACGCTCTACAGTCTGGACTCTCTGGGCGTCAGTGAGAATCTTGCGCGCGTCAACTACTACCAGGACTTTGTAAAAGGTGTAAAAAAGCCAAACGAGACAGCCTTCGGCGACCTCGCTCTACAAGTGCTCGCTGTCCAGAGTGGCGGCCAGGCATTCAATTCAACCGGCCTATCCCAGATCATGCAGAAGTCCCTTGACGACTGCAAAGCTTTCTACGAAATAACCATTCAGCCGCTGCCTGCGGAAAGCCGGGACGAGTATCACCAGCTCGATGTCAAGATCGCGCAGCCTGGCCTGGTCGCCCGCACCCGCACCGGCTACTACGCCGAGCCCTCAACGCCTCACCAGTAGCAGCCGGCTGCCGTAAGGGCGCCGCCGACCCTGCAGGTGTGTGATGGATGAGGATCGCGGGCCGCACTGCTATCCTGCGGATATGTGGAACGGCCTGCTCGGCGGCGAAAATGCACTTCTTCACACCGAGGAGCTACTGGTTTTCGCAACGGTCGTCGGTTCTGTCGCGGCGCTGCCCGCATTTATTGAATTTGTCTCCGAGTTCCGCAAACGCAAGGAGCGCATCAATCTAAGCCTGGAAGAAGAGCCGGTCAGCGCATTTCACCCGCGCCTTGCCGGCATGGATAGCCTGCTCGAATCGATTGCTGACCTGGTCGATCGTGCCCGCCATCCCGCTGCCTACCAGGACCTGAAGATCGGCAACGAAGTGCTGATCATCGGCCCCAACCAGAGCGGCAAAAAGAGCCTCGCGCAATCCATTGCCAAGCTCGCAGGCATGGAACACATCATCACTGTCTACAACACGCGGGATTCTGATGCGCTGGCCAAGGCGAAGAGTATCGTCCGCGGCTACCGGCGCCAGAAAGTCATGCTGCTGCTGCCGCGCATCGATCTTGCCTACAAGCACAGCGATCCGGAACTGCTGACGGAACTCGACGCCCTTATCGAAAGCACTTCGGAGCTGCAAAACGTCCTGGTCGTCGCAACTGCCGTCTATTTCGAGCCGGACAGCGATCTCGACAACACCTTCGGGATCAAAATCTCACTGCCCGGCGCGAATGTAGTGCAATCCGACCGCCTCGAAGTCTCGGGCGATGTACAGCGCGTTCTTGCCGAAGTAGCACGCTTCTATCTCAACGATGCTTTTCGTCGCGGCTTCGCCCTGCAGGGCATGTCCGCGGACCAGTTCTGCGAACGCGTGCTTGACCGCGTAGCCAACCCGGCAGAGATTGAAGATGTTGTCGTGCTGTGTGAAACGACCGCGCTCTACCGCAAACGCACGAACAAGGCTCCCGCATTGACCATCGACCGGACAATCCTCGAAACCGCCATTCATCGTGTTGTTGTCGGCTAGCTCGCGCCGGCTGACTTTCCTTACCCGTGGTTTGTCATCCGGGCGAAGCGCAGTGAAGGGATCAGCATACTTCCCCCCTTTCACTATCCCGGGTGTGCCCCATGTCTCACTTTGAGACATGGGTAAGCTACGACTACTGCGGAGGCTTCGCAGGCTGGTTGGCAGGCGGCGGAGTCGTGGACGGTGAAGACGGAGTGGACTGCGCAGGCGGGGTGCCCTTGCCGTCCCCGATGTCCTGGCCCTCAAACGTGATCTTCACGGTCGAACGGAAACGCTTGTAATCGCTGTATTTCACCACGTACCGGATACGCACATCCTGCGCCATGTAGCCGCGGCCGCCTGAGAAATGCAGCGTCGCATCCGACTTTGTATAGACCGGGAACCAGTACTGCCCATCGATCTGTTCGCGGTAGGTCGTGAATGGCGGCGACAGATCCTCGTGGCCTTTGCGCAGGTCGTCAGGCACATTCTTGCCATTCACCAGCACCACCTGCAGGTCCTGCTGGTCGACCCAGATACGGCCCTGCAGATAACGCCGTCCCTTTTCAATTCTCTTGGGCGCGACATCGAATACATACGTATTCAGCTCGTCCACCTTCTGCCTCCCCACGTACGTCACGTTGTAGGCAACGATGTCTTCAGCAGTCAGTACAAAAGGCAGACGGTGCTCAATATCCGAGAAGTCTGACGGCGACATGATGATGCGTTCCAGCGTATTCGCAGGCGCGTATGTCACGTGCTCGAGTTTGTGTCCATCCGGCGCATAGGAGATATCGGCAACCTCTTCATAGCGGCCGTCCGGTTTGCCGTCTTCATTGATCGTCTCCACGCGGACGTCGCGAGTGTACGTGTATTGGTCAAGTGCCTTGCGAAACTCGCTCTCTTTGGCGGCGAACTTCTTAATAATTTCGTCCGGCGGCATAGCCGGCGCTGTCGTGTCGACCGGCCCGAATCCCTGATCCGCGGTCTGGGTCACGGAATAGTTCACCTGGGCTGGCAGGACCATCGGCATCGCGCCCACTACAGCCAGACCAGCCCATGCCAACACTTGCCGCGCTTCACACTTCAAACGAAATTTGCGGATACCGGACACACCCTCTCCTTCACGCACAACGCTTGATCACCGCTCCCTCTCCGGAGGCGTGACCTACCCCAAGTAGACGCTTTCCCGCCCCGAAAAGACACCCCTGTACACCATGCCGCTTCCATTTTGCGCGACTCGCCATGGTCTCCACCCAGTACACTGGGGCGTTACGTAGCACAGGAGAATTGTGGAAATGCCGTGCCAACCCGCCCCCGGTAGCCCGTCCGTCGCATCCAGTTTCCTGACGCGCGGCGTCCTTGGGCGTACCAGGTCGATTGTGATTCCGTTGCGGCGGGCTGCCTTCGGCCTCCTGTTGGCAGCCTTTGCATGGCCCTTCTGGGCTCACGGCGCGGATCGCCCCGCCGATCGGCCCATGCAGTTTACCGATTTGATGAAGATGCGCCGACTTGGCGACTCAACCCTGTCGCCGAATGGCAGGTGGGTGCTCTTCTCCGTCACTGATGCTGACCTCGACCGCAATACCCGTACCTCACATTTGTGGGTGATTCCGGCTGCCGGCGGCGTAGAGAAGCCTGTCACTGCCTCAAGCGCCGGCGAAAGTCGCGGCCGCTTTTCACCCGACGGCAAACAGATCCTCTTCATCAGCAGCCGCGAGGGTTCGCCGCAGATTTATCTCGCGTCCTTCGACGACGCCACGGGAAACGCCGGGGAAGCCAAGGCCCTCACCAGCATCAGCACAGGCGTGGATAGCGCTCTCTGGTCCCCGGACGGCCAGAACGTCCTGTTTCTCTCGAGTGTCTATCCTGCATGCTCCTCCACTGCCGACCCCGCAACGTGCAACAAGCAGCGGGATGACGCGCGGTCAGACTCCAAGGTACAGGCGCAACTCTTTACCCACCTGCTCGCCCGTCACTGGAATGTTTTCACCGGGGACAAACGGTCCCATCTCTTTCTCATCCCAGCCGCGGGAGGCACGCCGCGCGATCTAAATCCCGGGGACACGCATGACGTCCCACCCTTTTCCACCGGTGGCGCCGATGGCTTTGCTTTCTCGCCCGACGGCAAAGAAATCGCCTTCGAAGAGAACCTCGATCCCGAACCCGCGATCAGTACCAACGCGGACATCTTTACACTGCGCCTTGACGACCCGCAGGCAAAACCGGTGAAGATCAGCACCAGTCCCGGCGGTGACTTCAGTCCTGCTTACTCGCCTGACGGTCAGTACATCGCGTGGCGTTCGCAGGCCCGCGCGGGCTACGAGAGCGATCGCTTTCGCCTGGTGCTTTATGACCGCAGATCGAAACAGCTTCGAGAGCCTCTGCCCAACTTTGATCGATGGATTGACGAGTTTGCGTGGTCGGCTGACTCGAAGACCATCTACTTTGTTGCGGCTGACCGCGGTGAGGCACCAGTGTTCGCCCTACGCGCCCCTTTTGAGCAGAAAACTGAACCCACGCATGTCCTGCAGTTGACCCGTGACGGTGAATACAGCGAGTTGCTGCCCACGCCCTCCGGACAGTACCTGGTTGCGTCCAAAACGACGGTCAGCAGTCCTGCGAAACTGGTTGCGCTCGATGTCGCGATCCCAGTTCATGAGACTACGAACCGCCATGCACGTTTCGACAACATCGCCGACTCTGCTGTAGTGCCCGAAGTCCGCCTGACCCACCTCAACGACGAAACCCTCGCCGATCTCGACCTGCCGAAGATGGAGAAATTCTGGTTCCGCGGCGCTCTCAACACGCGCGTGCAGGGCTTCCTCATCCGGCCGCCGGGCTTCGACGCCACGAAGAAATATCCCGTCAAATTCCTTATCCACGGTGGTCCTGAAGGCGCCTGGGGAGATAGCTGGAGTTATCGCTGGAACCCCGAGCTTTTCGCCGCCGATGGCTATGTCGTCGTCATGGTGAATCCGCGCGGCTCAACCGGCTACGGCCAGCAGTTCATTGATCAGATTGATGGCGACTGGGGCGGCAAACCGTACGTCGACCTGATGCGCGGCCTCGACTACGCCGAGCAGCACTACCCTTTTATCGACAAGGCCCGCGAGTGCGCGCTCGGCGCGAGTTACGGCGGCTATATGGCCGACTGGATGCTTGGCCACACCGATCGCTTTGCCTGCATCGTCTCACACGACGGCATGTTCAACACTGAATCCGCGTATGGCGAGACGGATGAGCTCTGGTTCCCCGAGTGGGAATTTAAGGGCACTCCATGGACCAACCGGCTTACCTATCGGCGATGGTCTCCGATGCTTTTCGCTCCACGCATGAAAACGCCGACACTGGTCATTCACGGCCAGCTCGACTACAGGCTCGAACTCTCGCAGGGCCTGCAACTCTACACCACTTTGCAGCGGCTTAAGGTTCCATCAGAGATGCTCTATTTCCCCGACGAAGGCCACTGGGTATTGAAGCCGCAGAACAGCCAGCTCTGGTATGCGACGGTCAACGCATGGTGCGATAAGTGGACGCACACCAATCAACAGACCCTGCCAGCCGCGCAGGCGCAATAAGCCAATGGCATGGGCGAAAAAGAAGTCGAAGAGGATAGCCGAGCCGCTCGATGAGAAGCAGCTTTTCGACTATGCCGTGGGCTCGCTTGGACGCCGTATGCGCACCGTGATGCAACTTACACGCCTGATGCGCGCAAAGGTAGAAAAAGAAGAAACCGGCGAAGCGAAGATCAATGCAGTTATCGCGAGACTGAAGGAATATAACTTTCTGGATGACGCAGCGTTTGCCACTACCTTTACCCGTCTCCGTCAGGACAATCAGCACTACGGTCGTCGCCGTGTACAACAGGACCTGCTGCAGAAGGGCATCCATCCCGAGCTTGCGACCGAGACACTGAACACTGCTTATGAAGACATCAGCGAAGAAGCACTCGCCCGTCAGCACCTCGCCCGCAAGCGGCTGAAGCAGCCCACAACGGACAAGGAATCCCGGCGCATCATGGGCCAACTTATCCGCGCCGGCTTTTCCCCGACTGTCATCTTCAAGATACTGAAGCAATGGAAGGTGCCGGATGAACTGCTTTCAGGCCTTGAAGACGCAGAGTAGGGTCTTCTTTTTCATCTCACAACTTAGGTCGTCATCCGGAGCGCAGCGGCAGCTCGCTTGTTCAGAAGTGATAGATCACATCTGTCGCCGCCGTGAACTGACTGGACTTGGTCGGTGATCCAAGATACGGACTGTCATATGCGGGCTGGTTATAAGAGTGTTCGAACCTCACTTCGGGTCGCACCGTAATCGTGCTGCCAACCCATAGATCCAATCCGACCAGGTGCTCGCTGTACCACGTCGGCGTACCCGTCCGCTGTCCCTTGATGTCATTCACAAACTCATTCCTGATATTGACCGACGCGTGATGGTTATTGAATTCGTGCTCGACATAGTTCACCACTGCGAAGTCTGGCGCAAAGCAATGCGTTACAAGCGTCGATGAGCAGTACGCTCCATTCGCACCCTTGATCGGTGCAGGACCCACAATCGCCGAATAGCCGCCTGGTCCCGCATAGTTCTCGTTGGGAACGTCTCTTTCATACTGGTACCAACCCTCCGTATCCGTATGCCAGGTGGCGTTGATCTTGTGATACCACGTCAGATAGTAAGCAGAAAGATTGTTATATCCATACTTTCCAGAATTTACAGAATTTGCACATAGATAAACATTGTCTCCGCCATTGCTCCAGGTGTACGCGGCGCAGAAATTTCCCGTCACTTTCGCGCCCGTCACCCATGGTGCTATTTCGCATCCGCCAGACACGCCGGCCTGCACGGTCCAATGCTCCGATACTTTGGTGGTCGCATTGATGCCATGCTGCGTGTAACAGTCGTATGTGTAAAGAATCGAATGACTATAGGTGTAGTTATTCGGCGCAAGTTGAGCTTCAATGTCCGGCAGAGAAATATACCGTCCAACCCGCAGATCTGTACCCAGTCCAATGTGAGGAAAATACAGGTCGGCGTAGTACATCACTGGATCAGCGCCATACTGCTGCCCGGACGGTCCTGATAGTAATTGCTGGCTGAAAACACCCTTCGCCGTTGTATACCGGTAATCCAGGCCGTACAAGCCACTTAGGCGAAAACCCCAGTCGAAATGCTCCTTCTGCACCGTGTCCGGCAGACGCTCGAGATAAAGAACCGCCTGGTCGAGTTGAATAGAGTTGGGAACATTATCGTAGGCGGTTTGATTATTCGCGTACTGACCTTTGTTGGATGTACTGGCATTTGCTCCAATATCTATCCAGCCATACATCTTGAACCTGGTTTTATTTTCGTTAATTGCCTGCATCAGCGGATACGTTTGATAGTCAGGCGCGCCGATCACTACTGTTCCGCCGATCGGCCAGTCAGCGCTGGGAAAAGGTGGCGAATTCAAGGGCGGAGGAGTGCCGCGACGCGCGGGTGCGGGAGGTTCCGGTGCACCACTGGAACTGGCAGTCCAGTCGTCGATATAGGCGTGGCCCCACCGCGTGAAAAATCCTCGCTTCGATGCCTGCGTCTCTGACGGCTTCGCGGTCGACGAGGAAGCCGGCGACGCGGCACTATTGACTCCTCCCGTCTGCTGCAAAGTCAGATCCGCGCTTTCATTCGCATCGACCGTAACCTCGATCGAAAGCGCTGCCACATCATCTGCATTCAAAGATTGTGCCCTGAGCTGGTAGACACCCGGCGTGACCCGGTTGAAGGCATAGCCGCCGTCGAAATCACTGTATGTAATTTGCGTAGCACCGAGGCTCGATGCCAGCATGACCACCCGGCCTGCTGCGGGCTTACCGTCCGCCTGGTTCACAGTCCCATGGATGCTGCTCTGCCTTGATGCTGCTCTGTGCGCAGATGTCGAAGCAGGATCCGGTGTCAATGGCAGAGCATGAAGAGCGACTGGCAAAGATGAAAGAACACCGCAGGTAATAACCTTGCGAACGAAACAAAATGGCATTGCTATCAGCACCTTTCAGAGCCACCGAAAGGTGGGCCCATCACTAAGGAAGCTAATGGCTGATGCGTAAGGCACAGCTAAATACGCCGTAAGGAATTCGTATTGACGCCAATATGCGCTAAAAGCGATAGATCAGGTCGCTTGCCACGGTGAATTGACTGCGATCGCGACCATAGTCATAAGCTTTCGCATCGTAGGAATGTTCAAAGCGCACCTCTGGCCGGATCATGATCGTGCTGCCTACATACCGAGTGGCGGACAAAGTGTTCTCAGAGAATTTCGTCGCATAGCCTGTCCGCTGGCCTTTTTTATCATCCACCACTTCAGATCGAAACGACAGGATGAGCTTACTGTTGACTTCATGCTCAACGTAGTTCTCAACCGCATACTCGGGAGCGGTACAGCGTTCCACCAGGCCAAAACAATATGCGCCATTCACCCCGCTCTGTATGTATGCAGGATGCGTCACAAGCGGATTCAGGTTGGGGACATCGCGCTCGTACATGAACCATCCTTCGCTCGCGACATGCCATGTTTTCGAAAAGCGGTGATACCAGGTTGCGTCATACTGTTGCACGTTATCGTACGAAAACTTCGCGCTGTTGATCCCGTTCGCGCAGACATAAAAGTTGTCGTTCACCTGCTTCGTCGTGTAGTCCACACAAGCGGTACCCGAAGCTTTCGCGTCCGAAGTCCATGGAGCTACATCATGCCCTGCAGTGATGCCACCCTGTAACAGCCACCGATCATTTAGCTTGACCGTGGTGATCAGGCCGGTATCTGTAAATGGATCAATGAAGTAAAGAATGGAATGACTGAAGGTATAGTTATTCGGCGCCAGCTGCGCTTCAATTCCCGGAACAGAAATGAAACGGCCAACGCGGATGTTCATCCCTTTCGCCACTCCGGGAAAATAGAGATCTCCATACTCGATCGGCACATCGGCACCGTACTGGCGGTTGTATTTCAGCAGCTGTTTACTTAAGTAGCCTTTCGCCGTCGTGTAGCGATAATCGGTCCCGAATAAGCCCGTGAAGTGGAAACCCCAGTCGATCTTCTGTGTCTGCACCGTATCCGGCAGCCGCTCATAAATGAAAACGGACTGGTTCATCTCCAGCCGGTTCGGCGTCGAGTCATACACTTCAGGCGAGTTGGTCTTGCCTGAAGTGCTGAAGTCAAGGCCAGGAGCAATCCAGCCATAGAGCTTTGCGCGACGACTGCCGGCTCCGATCGCTGTCATTACCGGATACACGTTCCCGTCCGGTGCGCCCATGTCAACCGAACCACCGTAGCTCCAGTCACCACTTGGAAATGGAGGTGAATCAAGCGGCGAATCGGGGCCTCGCCGCGCAGGCGCAGGCGATGAGGGCAGAGTACCTTTCCAGTCTTCGTGATAAAACCGCACAAGCTTCTGAACGAAGTTTCCCGACAGAGGAAGAGTTGTCGGAGGAGCCGGCACAGCAGCTGTCTGGGCTTTCATCGAGCCGCACGCAAATATGCATGTGAGCAGGAACGCGCTTACAGAAAAAATTTCTGGCCGTGGAGAGCGCCATCGTTCCGAACCAGTTGCGCCGCCACACTTGCGCACGTCCACTCCTGTGTCGATCTACCCGCTCACGCGTTTCTGAACAAGCCTTGGCTAGCTTATAACGAGAAGATGCACGCTTCATCCCTGCGGTTCGTTGCCATTGACTGGTCCGGCGCGAAAGCCAAGGCCGAGCAACGTCGCCGCATTGTCACAGCTGACTGGCAGGCAGGCAGCGTCACTCTTTCTTCTGGACGAACGCGCGACGAGACGACGGCATGGCTCATCGAGCAATCCGCCCACACCCCGCGCATGGCGGTCGGCCTGGACTTCTCCTTCTCACTCCCGCACTGGTTCGTCGAGCAGACCGGGGCTACAACGATTGACCACTTCTGGCAGCTGGCCACGGACGACGCCGAGGAATGGCTGCGGGCCTGCGCGGACCCGTTCTGGGGACGCGCCGGTCGCCGCTGTCCCGTACAACATCGAGCTCCTGACTGGCTTGGCTACCGCATGTGCGAGCGACCAGCGGTCATCGGCTGGCGGCCCAGTTCAACTTTTCAGATTGGCGGCGCGGGGACGGTGGGGACCGGCAGTCTGCGCGGCTTCTCTACTCTACTGGCCCTTCGCCGGACAGGCTTCTCAGTCTGGCCGTTTCATCCTTCGAGCTTCCCGTGTGTAGTCGAGATCTACCCTCGATCGTTTACTGGCGCTGTCCGTAAGAGCAGCGCGGCCGAGCGCACTGCTTACCTGCGAAAGCACCTGGATCAGCAGCTGTCAGCCGAAGTCTTCAACCAGGCGTCGGCATCGGAAGACGCCTTCGATGCTCTGTGCTCAGTTATCGGAATGGCGCGCCAGGGAGATGCACTCCAGAAGCTGGCACAGGCTGGCGACAGTAGAACACTAATCGAAGGCGATATCTTTCCTGGCCTCCCAATCTCTACACGCCAGGATTGACGCCGCACGTCAAGACAGCCGCTACTGCTGCGCCGGGGCACCGCCGCTCAGGCTCCAGTTTGCCAGCACAGATGCGCTCGCGCTCGGCGATGCACGCAGCAACGGCTCGACCCCCGTCACCAGCGTCACCGCGCCCATCTGGTTATCAGCACCGCTGGAAGCGACGACCATCACCAGGTCCCCTCGCTTCAACTGCGCCAGCTGGATAGCCGGAGCATGCGCCAGCGCCTGCTGCATGTCGGCACCGCCCGTGCCACCTGTTCCACCTGCGCCACCAGCGTGCCGGCCGCCACCGCCTTCGCCGCCCCCAGCCGGCGGACCGCCTGCGGGAGGACCACCACCAGCGCGGCCACCACTGCCGCCAGAATCGCCTGCCGGCTTCATTGCGGCCGCCAGTTTGTCGGCTGTCGCATCGTCCAGTTTGCGCAGCTGGGAATCACTCGTAACCTTGAGTTGCACCGGCTGCTTGGTCGCGAGATCGCTCAGCGTAATCATCCCGCCTGTGGCATCGACCGCAGTGATTTTTCCGGAAAAATTGCGGAACGATCCTGCCACCACTTCATCCGCCTGGAAGGTCGTACCATCTGCGCCCGCAGTCCCGCGCGCCCGCAGCTGGTCGCCCGCCATGATCTTGTCGAGCGAAGATGGCCTGGCCTGGTCGTACTGCACGGATTCAGCCGCATACCGCTTCACCACAGCTGTCGGCCCAAGTTTTACAGTCACGTTCTTGCCCGCGGAACCGCTGGCGATCTGGATGGACTTGCCATCCACATCGACTGATTTCACCAGTCCGCCCACGCCATGCTGCCAGGCCTCTGCCTCGGTTGCACGCTGCTGTGCAATGTCTGCCTGCTTCATCGCGACGACCGCAGCGGCAGTATTGCCGCTGCCATCGGCAATGGGCGTGATGCGGAGCACGAGCAGGCGATCGCCAGGCGCCATGTCCGTCAACTGGATCAGCTTCGCGCCAGCCAGGCTGGTCTGCCCCGGTGCGATCTGCAACAGCTTGGTCGTGTCTGTAACGACGATCGTGCTCTCGGCGCCCTGCGCGTCTTTTACTGTGATCTGCTTGCCATCCACCTTAACCAGCGATCCCGCAAGACGTAAAGCAGGCGCAGACGCCGCCTGTCCGGAAAGCAGGTAAGGGTTCGCCAGTGCAGCAGTACTTACACAGACAACGGCGGTATAGATGAATCGATGTTTCATTGAACACTCCTGGCCGACGCTTGAAACAAGGCGGATCACTGCCTGCGCCCCTACCTTACACGCAGACCTGGACGGCTGCCTACTGTTTAGCGGGCAAAACAAACCCGGATACTCAGACGGAGTATCCGGGTACGAAGACGCGGGCCGGTCACCGGGAGGACTACTGCTTTACGATCGGTTCTCCGATGAACACACTCGATGGGCTGTTTACCTTGGTATTCGGTACATTCACCTTTACCTTCAGGCTCTGCAGACCATCCCTCACCTTCACCGGCACGCTCAATCCAACCTCATACTGGTTCTGCAGGTTGCGGGAAATCTGCTCGAAGAAAGGTCCCATCGAGACCGGGTTGTCGAAACCCTGGTAGTACAGCTCGCCACCAGTCGCCTCGGACATCTGGATCAAATAATTCTGCCCGCTGTTGATGCCGACGCCCAGGCGGCTCGCGATCCCGCGGTCCTTGTAGTAAATCGAATAGATCACCACGCCGGCCTGCTGTGCCTGCTTGATGGTTGCGTTGACATAAGGGTCTTCAGGGTCGTAGCGCAGACCATAGAAGCCGTCAACACCATTGCTCACCATCACCACTTCATGGCGCATGCCCCTTCCCGCACTTGGCCACGCCTTCATGAGCGCTGTTAGCGCGAAGTAGGGGCTCGCATTCGCGCCTGGAAACCCGGACGGCAACCGCAACTGCTTGGCCGCAATGGCGTGGTCGAGTGTAAATGGCTGTACGAACCGTGCTCCGCCGTTGTCAATGTAGGCGACGCCGATCTCGACATTGGGCGGCAGGCTGTTGATGAATTCGCTCATCTCCTTCAGATAGAGACCCAGGCTTGTCCTGGCCGAGTCATCAATCAGCAGCACCAGCTGCAGGTTTGCCTTGTCACTCCCGTAGTGCCGCATCGCAGCGACCGAGGCTTCTTTGCCATCGACCTTGACTGCAACGTTCGCCGGAAGAACTGCCGGCGCGGCTTCCTTGTTCTTCGAAAGGACCGTGATAATCGTATGCGCGTCTGCTTCAGGCGTTACAGCCTCCTGCGCCGAAGCCGAGAATGCGAAAAGACTGCCAAGCAGCAGGGCGGAAGCAGTCAATGCCGATCGCCGAAGTTCAATGAAATTACTCATAATTTTTCCTCTAAATCTTCCAGGTCGCGAACTCGCCACGTAACAGAACTGACAAGCCGTGCCATGCACCACCAAAACTACACGCGGGACACGATTGGATGCTGAATGAAAGCCGGTAAGTTCAAGGCAGGTACTGCGGAATTCTGTATCCCACCTATCATTGGACGCACATCCGTACTCTTTTGATCCACAACCGTTTTGGTATCCTCAGTAGAAGCAGTCGGCGGCGACCTGCTGGTTCTATGACCCCTCCGCACCCAGGCAACTTAAAAACCATGGAAAGTGCAGCGCTTCTTGAACTAGCCAGGCCCTTGTGTGTGGACCTCGACGGCACCCTGGTCAAGTCCGACACGCTGGTCGACTCCCTGCTGCTGCTTGCCCGCCGCAAGCCTGCCGCCCTGTTGCAGGCGCCTGGATGGGTACTCAAGGGCAAGGCGCACCTGAAAGAGCAGGTCACTTCACTCGTCAGCCTGAATGTTGAACACCTGCCCTACAATCGTCAGCTGCTTGAATACCTGATGGTCGAACATGGGGCCGGCCGCAAACTCTATCTGGCCACCGGCGCCGATGGCGGCATAGCCAATCGCGTCGCCAAACACCTGGGAATCTTTGAAGATGTGCTTTGCAGCGACGGCAAAGTCAACCTGACCGGGAAAAACAAGCTGGCCAGCTTCCAGGCACGTTTCAAAGAGGGGTTCGACTATGTCGGCAATGCGCGCCCCGATGTTCCGCTCCTGCTGGCCGCCACTGAACCGATGCTGGCGAACCCGGACTTCGGCCTGCGGATGCTGCTCCGAAAGCAGAAGCTGCCCATCGCCCGCGTATTTACTGATCGCGCCAGTTCCTTGAAAGTGTTCACCAAGGCCATCCGCGTTCACCAGTGGGCCAAAAACGCTCTTATCCTCGTGCCCATGCTGCTCGAGCACAAATTCAGGGCAGCGTCATTCCTCGCGGGCGTGATCGCTTTTGTGGCTTTCTGCCTCTGCGCGTCGGCCACCTACATCATCAATGATCTTCTGGATATCGAAGCCGATCGCCAGCATCCCAAAAAGCGGCAGCGCGCCTTCGCTTCCGGAAATCTATCCGCCTTCAGCGGCCTCATCATCTCATTCACTTTCCTGGCGCTCGCGTTTGCCCTGGCCTCGATGGTTCCACTCGCCTTTATGGGCTGGCTCGGCATCTACCTGGTCACTACGCTCGCCTATTCGCTCGCCCTCAAACGCATCGTCATCCTCGATGTCGTCATCCTCTCCGCGCTTTACACGCTGCGCCTGCTGGCCGGCGCCGCTGCAACCCACACTGCAATCTCACCGTGGCTTTCTGCCTTCTCCATCTTCATCTTCCTGTCGCTGGCCATGGTCAAGCGTTTCAGTGAATTGCAGAACCTCAAAGCGGCCGGTTCGGCCATCACCAACGGTCGCGGCTACCTGCTCAATGACATCGAGCAGGTCCGATCCTTCGGTACGTCCAGCGCCTACGCCTCGGTGGTCGTTTTCGCGCTCTATATCAGTAGTCCGGAGACGGTCAGCCTTTACCATCATGGCGGCCGCATGTGGCTCATGACACCGCTCATGATCCTGTGGCTCAGTCGTGTGTGGCTGCTCGCCTCGCGCGGAGAACTCGACGAAGACCCGGTAGTGTTCGCGCTCACTGACCGCCTAAGCATCCTTATGGGTATTGCGGCAGTCGCCATTGCTATGCTTTCTTTGTAAGACATCCCTTTCTATGGATCGTCACTCGAGCATTCCGCTCTGTGGTTCAGACTTTGCTCGCTGATCCCGCTTTGCATCTATTAGCCAACAGCTCGGTACAAGCCAGTCGCTCGCGACAACCAACGCTCGCGACAATCAAGAGGAAACAGTCCGCATGTCGAGCAGCCCTACAAACACCCCGACGACTACAGCCACGCACAGTCCCATCGTCCAGTCCGAGCTGCAGCCCAGTCTGCAGTACGACACCAGGCCTGCCAATGGCAAGAAAACGCCACCACCGGCTTTTGAATCCTGGGGCCGCTATCCCAAGCTGTCCGCCGACGTATCGCCGATCTACTGGACGACAGATTTCCCGCTGGCCAAGCCGCCCGCCAGCAAAATGCTGCCCGTCGGCATGGGCCGCAGTTATGGCGATTCCTGCCTGCTCGAAGACGGCACGCTCGTCGCTACCCGCGGTCTTGACCGCCTGCTCAGTTTCAATCCCGAGACCGGCCTGCTGCGCTGCGAAGCCGGCACTACCCTGGCGGAAATTCTCGACTTTGCCGTACCTCGCGGCTGGTTTCTGCCCGTCACCCCGGGTACCAAATACGTCACGCTCGGCGGCGCCATCGCCAATGATATCCATGGCAAGAATCATCACGTTGCCGGCACCATTGGCCGCCATGTGCCGCGTTTCGAGCTGGTGCGCTCCACCGGCGAACGGTTCGAGTGCAGTCCGCGCGACAATCCAAGCTGGTTTAAGGCGACCATCGGCGGGCTCGGCCTCACCGGCCTTATTACCTGGGCTGAACTTCAACTCCGCCCTATTGTTTCCCGCAAAATCAACTACGAGGGCATCAAGTTTGTCGGCATTGATGAGTTTGTAGCTCTCTCCCAGGCAGGCCAGCACCGCGAGTACACTGTTGCCTGGATCGACTGTGTCTCCACCGGCAAGAATTTCTGCCGCGGCATCTTCATGCAGGGCGACCACTCCGAAGTTCCGGACCAGCTGCGGCCGACACCTGAACCAAAACTAGCGCTCCCGGTAGACCTGCCAAACTTCATGCTCAACCACTTCACCGTCGGCGCGTTCAACACGGCCTACTACAACAAGCAGCTGACCAAGCAGAAGGTCGCGCTGGTCGACTACGAGCCGTTCTTTTATCCGCTGGACAAAGTTCTCCACTGGAACCGCGGCTACGGCAAGGAAGGGCTGCTGCAGTTCCAATGCGTCATGCCCTGGGAGCCGGCACATCAGCACGGCATTATCGAGATCATGAAGGCCATCACTCAATCCGGCTTGGCGTCGTTCCTCGCCGTCATCAAGGTCTTCGGCGATGTCACGTCTCCCGGACTCATGAGCTTCCCCGCCCCTGGCATCACCCTTGCACTCGATTTCCCGATTCGCGAAGAGGTCAGCTTCGATCTCTGCGAACGTCTTGCAATCATCACCGCAGAACACGGCGGCCGCATGTACCCGGCGAAGGATGCGCGCATGTCCGCTGCTCACTTTCAGCAGTTCTATCCGCAGTGGCAGGACTTTGCCCGCTACATCGATCCCAACTTCGCATCGTCCTTCTGGAATCGCGTGACCCAGGGTTCGTTCCAAGGGACGGCTCGTGGCTAGACGGAGAGAGAATCCCCCACGCAAGATCCTCATCCTCGGCGCCACCTCCAGCATTGCCGTAGCCGTGATGCGCGAACTCGCCGTTCCCTCAGCACACCTGTTCCTGGTCGGCCGTAACAAGAGCAAGCTGGTCGCGACCGCACAGGACCTTGCCACACGCGGCGCCGGCCAGGTCGACATCTGCGTCCTCGATCTCGACGACACCAAGGCGCACGCCCAGATGCTCGCTTCCGCTGCAGAACGGCTCGGCTCGATCGACCTGGCGCTACTCGCACATGGCGTTCTCGGCGACCAGGAGCAGGCGCAGGCCTACTACACCAATGCCGAACGCGTGATGCAGACCAACCTGCTCTCACCCATCTCGCTTATCACGTGGCTTGCGAATTATTTTGAAGCAAAGGGTGGCGGCGTCCTTGCTGTCATCTCATCGGTCGCCGGCGATCGCGGCCGCAAAAGCAACTACGTCTACGGCGCGTCCAAGGCTGCGCTGAATGTGTTCCTGGATGGCGTTCGCAACCGCGTCGACCGCTTCGGCGTGCATGTCCTGACCATTAAGCCCGGCTTCGTCGCCACTCCAATGACCGCGCACATTCCGAAGAACAAACTCTTCGCCACGCCGGCCCAGGTAGCCCGGGGAATCCTGAAAGCAGTAGAACGCCGCAGCGACGTCGTCTATGTCCCATTCTTCTGGTGGCCCATCATGACGATCATCAAGCTCATCCCCGAACGCATCTTCAAAGGCCTCGACCTCTAGCTTTTCCTACCGGTCGGTCGCCCGCAGATCCAGGCGTCCCATATCTCGCTTCTGAGATGTGGGCCTCGTCCAGTCACCTGCGTTCATACCAACATGAAGTTGTCATCCCGACAGAAGCAGAGGGATCTGCATCTGTATGGTCATCGAACTCGGCTAAGCCTTGCGCAAACGGATCGGGCCTTTTGCCCGCGAAGGATCGACAATCACCCCACCCTGTGTAATCACGATCTTGCCGGCCGACACCAGCCGGCGCGCTGCTGCCCGCGCAGCTTCCATCTGCGACTCCCAACCATCAGGTGACACAACGCGTGCTGCTTCTGATGGGCAGATTGTCTTACCAGCGCTGCGCTCATCGAGCAATCGAAGGATCGCGGCTTCCAATTGTCCATCGACAGCACCAGGCTTGTGGCTGCGGCAGGCATCGCTGCAGTACTTTACATCGTCCCAGTCGCGCTCCCACTTCTTGCGCCACGTAATCGAACGGCCACACGTCACGCACGTCTTCGCCGGATGTTCTGCACTCACGGTCACACAAGGCTTCACTTTCCGATCAGGACTCACGAAGCATTCACCAACTCAGCCAGCACATCGCAGAATCGATCCACTTCATCTTCCGTATTGTAGTAATGCACACTCGCCCGCACCAGGTCGTCGAGAGCACTCAGCTTCTCATCGAGGCGTGTCCCGAAGCGAGGACTCATGCGCGCGACCACGTTGTGCGCAGCCAACTGATGGACCAGGCGAGCCGCAGGAACCATGTCATGCACGAACAACACCAGGCCAGACTGCACTGTGCCTGTGTCTGTTACTTGAATGCCTTCGATCTCCGCAAGCCTGGCTCGCAGCCGCGCCGCCAGCATCTGTACGCGTGCCTGGATGCGATCGAGCCCGACGTTCATCGCGTAGTTCACGGCAGCGCCCAGACCAAGCACCAGCGCCTCGGACGACTCCCAGCCCTCGAACCGTTTCGCGTCCGGCCGCACGGTGTAGGCGTCCGTCGCCGACCAGTCTGCTGCGCGCATATCGAGGAACGGCGGTTCCATGGTCTCGAGCAGACCCCTTCGCACATACAGAAAGCCGGTTCCCCGCGGAGCCCGCAAGGCCTTCCGTCCTGCCGCCGAAAGCATGTCGCAGCCGATGGCTTCGACTTTGAGATCCATCTGGCCAACGCTTTGACACGCATCCAGCAGGAACGGCACACCATACTGCTTCGTGAGTCTGCCGATCGCGGCCGCCGGCTGCACCATGCCATTATTCGTCGCGATATGCGTGATCGCGACCAGTTTCACACCGCCGGCCTTCAGCGTCTCTTCAATCGCATGCAAGTCAAGCTCGCCCGTGGCGACCGGCGGGATCACCGTGATGACGGCTCCCGTCCTCCTCGCTATCTGCAGAAAGGCAATGTAATTGCTCGAATACTCGTTCTGCGCGGTCACAATGCGATCACCCGGCTTGAAGCCGATGGAGTAAAACGCCATGTCCCAGGACCTCGTCGCACTTTCGGTGAGAGCAATTTCGTCCGCGCTGGCTCCTATCATCCGCGCAATCGCTGCGTACACGCCTTCGCGTTCAGCCAGCGTCCGGTCTGCTGCCTCGTAGGGGCCAATCTGTTCTTCAAGCCGCAGGTGCTCGATGACGCGCTCGACCACGGGCCGCGGCGGCAGGCTCGCGCCGGCGTTATTGAAGAAGATTCTGTGATCAGCGCAGCCGGCTGTGTCGGCTCGAAGTCTATCGATTTCCGAAGAAGAAAATGGATTGGCCATCACCCTCTTTATACTGCTAAGTGAGACCCATGCCGAATCTGACCGAAACTGCCGCCCCTTTTAAGTTCGCTCCTGTCGATCAACAGATGGACCTGCTCGAAAAAGGCGCAGCCGAGATCATCCGCGTCTCCGACCTGCGCGAGCGCCTGGAGAAATCGCGCGCGACTGGTGTACCGCTGCGCGTCAAAGCCGGCTTTGATCCGACGGCGCCAGACCTCCACCTCGGCCACACAGTGCTGATGCGCAAGCTCAAACATTTCCAGGATCTCGGTCACCAGGTCATCTTCCTCATCGGGGACTTTACCTCGCTTATCGGCGACCCGACCGGCCGGTCTGCTACGCGCAAACCGCTCACCTCGGAACAGATCATGGAGAACGCGAAGACTTACACCGACCAGGTTTTTCGCATCCTTGATCGCGACAGGACCGAGGTCCGCTATAATTCGGAATGGCTCAGCACGCTCGGCTTTGAAGGCATCGTCCGCCTCGCCGCCCACTTCACTGTTTCGCAGATGCTGGAACGCGCCGACTTTCATAAGCGGTTTCAGGAAGAACAACCCATCTCCATGCACGAGATGCTCTACCCGCTTTCGCAGGGCTACGACTCTGTTGCCCTTCACTCGGATGTCGAACTCGGCGGAACAGACCAGAAATTCAATCTTCTCATCGGCCGCGAACTGCAGCGCCACTACAACCAGCCTTCGCAGATCGTGCTGATGACGCCGATCATCGAAGGCCTCGATGGCGTGCAGAAGATGTCGAAGTCTCTCGGCAACGCCATCGGTATTCACGAACCAGCAGGCGAAATGTACGGCAAGCTCATGTCCATTTCCGATACGCTGATGTGGACTTACTGGACGTATCTCACCGATCTGCGCGTGAGCGAGATCGACGCGTTGAAGGCAGAGGTCGCAGCCGGCACAACGCATCCGATGGACCTGAAGAAGCGGCTTGCCCGCACCATCGTCGCCGGCTTTCACAGCGAAGAAGCAGCGCTCAAGGCTGATGAAAACTGGGCACTCATGTTTCAGAAAAAGACAACCGCTGAAGATCTTGACGAGGTCAGCATCTCTGCCGCGGATGCAGGATGGAATGAAGAAACGAAATCTGTGCGGCTGGATAAAGTGCTCGTCGCTGCAGGCCTCGCAGCATCCGGCAGCGAAGCCACGCGCAAGCTGAAAGAGAATGCTGTCCACGTCAACGATGCGATGCAATCTGCGCCCAAGTTGAACCTTGATGCGCTCCCCGCACGGCTCACACTGCGAGTTGGCAAGCGGGCAAAGATCGCCATCGTCGGTTAACCGCGCACACCATGCCCATTGCCAGTATGACGATCGAGCTGCGCATCCCTCATGCGCAGTCTCTCAAGGACCGCCGGCAGGTGGTGCGCAGCCTGAAAGAAAAACTTGCTCACGGCTTCAACATCTCCATTGCGGAAATGGATGAAGCTGTGACCTGGCAGAGCGCGAGCATCGGCGTAGTCGCTATTTCGGCCTCACGCGATTACCTTTCCGGCCAGATGAAACAGGTCGAAAATGCAGTCACGCGCATCTGTAATGATCTCGGTGCCGAGATTACTGATGCATGGTGGGAGTTCCTCGAAACCTAGTCGTTCAATCGACGCTCACGCAACTTGTAAAACGTAAACGCAAGTAGATTGCTGCAGAGCGTCGTCCCCATGATCTTCGCAGCATAGATACGCGGATTCACCACGTCGACAAAGGGATATGCCGAGATGAGCAGGCTGAAGAGAGTCGAGCAGAAGCCGATTACCGACAGCCATTTCAGCCAACGTGGTAACGCGCGTCTCGCCGTCACTGCGCCTGCCAGCGGAATCGCGAACATCGCCAGGTAAGCGAGTTCGTAATGGGTCAGGCTCGCGTTCGACAGCACCTGGAACGCCTCCTGCGCATGCACGCCGAGTCCTGCCGCCATCACCAGCAGCAGAACCAGCGCAGCCGTGCAGAGTATCGAGTTCCTCGGCATCCGCGTGCGTGCATCCAGCCGCGAAAACCACTCTGGAATGAGCTGGTCCCAGCCAACGGCCATCGGCAGTCGCGTCACGCCGGTAAAGATGTAACTGGCGGCGCCGATTAGTCTCAGCTGCAACAGAAAAATCGCAGCAACGGCGAGCAAATTGCCAATGCCCGTCTCACCAAGCGCAAGCCGCAGTGTCTGCGGGATCGGTGCGATGAAGTCGATGTTGCCGTGACTGTGAAAGGCCAGGACCGAACTCGTTCCCAGGATGAACATGGCGCAGATGATTGGCGAAGAGACCCACACGGACTGGCCGATACTATGCTCCGGCCGGGTGCTCTCGCCGGCCAGGATGGCAATGTATTCAAGTCCGCACAGCGCCCCGAAGAGCATCTGCCCGAACAGCGCGAGTGAGCGCAGAGTGCGCGGCGGCAGCTGCAGAACGAACCCGCTCCAATGCACGGGCTGGTGCTTCATGACAGCCCATAGCGGAAGAACAATCAGCGCGACGAAGACGATCAGCATCGCAAGACCGCCTGTGTTATGGATCCATTTGCCCAGATCCAGGCCACGCAGCGCAGAAGTCGCTATGAACAAGACAATTGTTGTTACAATTGCAATCGAGACAGGATGGTTTTCCGGCAGCCACGCAGCAGATGGCCCGATCAGGTAGGAGAGTTCTGTGGGGATGGCATACAGAATCGTAGCGGTAACCGCAATGCCATACACCCACATGTTCCATGCCGTCAGAAAGCCGCCGAGGTCACCGAAAGCCTTGTGCGCCCAGACATACAGGCCGCCTTCAAGGGGCATCCAGCGGTTCAGACCGATGACGGATCCGGCCATCGGCAGGTAGAACAGCAGCATTGCTGCAATCCACGTAACCGTCTGCGCACGGCCCAGGCCGGCAGCCACGCCCACCCATGAACTGCCGACGACACACAGGATCTGCGTCAGCACCAGGTCACGCAGACGAAGCCGACGTCGCAGGTGATGGTCAGCTTGAGTGGATGCTGCGATTCCTTCCATTGCTCATGATGTTCGCACAGGCGCAGTTCACTGCGAAGAAGACAGCTTAGTTGATTTTTCCCGTCTCCACCCACTGCACAATCGTGTCAATCGGCGCCTCCGCAACCTGCGCCGGCTTGAGCACTTCAATGCCATTGCCCGTGCCGACCTGGTACTCATGATTCAATCCTGGAAATTCGCGGCCGGCGCTGCCCGGCGTCCGCGCCGCTGCCAGCAGCGCTTCAAAATCACTATGGGTCACGTTGTTATCGTTTTCGCCCCGCAGCACGAGGGTCGGCATATTCAGTGTCGCCATGGTCACCGTCGGCTTGCGGTTCATCCAGTCACGCCAGTAGCTCGCGGGCGTCTTGGTACCCACGCCCAGCAGTTCACTATCCGGCGTCCGGGGATCTTTTGCCGTCGCAAACACATCGGTCCATGCGGCAACGATCGGGTCAATCAATTCCGGCGTGCCGCCCTGCGCCTTGCCCAGCGCGCGGATCTGCTCGAGCATCACCACGTCGATTGGCCGCGCAATCCCTGACATCAGGATCATGCCGCGTACCGAGTTAGGCTGCTGGTTGAGCCGCCTGCGCACGATATCCGGCGCCAGTTCAGCACCCAGGGAATGGCCAAGCAGGTAGACCTGCCGTGGGTCGACCTCCGGCAAGGTGTCGCAATAGGCCAGCGCCGAAGCTGCGTCGATCACGACTTCATGATCCAGATCAGGGTGTGCCAGAAAGCTGCTGGTGGCGAACTTGGGCCGGCGATCATAGCGAAGCGTGGCAATCCCCTTTTCGGCAAAGGCAATGGCCATCTGCTGAAAGATCTTGTTCGGGCCGATGGTCGAATCACGGTCCTGCACGCCGGAGCCTTGCACCATCACAATGATGGGCACTCGGCGATTCGCGTGCGGCGGCAGTGCCAAAGTTCCCGGCGCCATCAATCCGTCTGTCGGAAACTCAATCTCGCGTTCGACAATAGTGCTTGAAAATCGGCCGGCATCGATAGCGGGCATGGCTATTGTCTGCGCGCGCGCACAACCAGGCCCGCATACGGTCCAGCTCATCAGCAATGCGGCACAGATCAGCGTGATTGGAGCAATTTGCGCATGCCTGGAACGTTGCGTGGAGGAGCCCGGCCGGGTTTCCGCCAGCGGGATGATCAGCCGGAACGTTGCTGCCCACCTGTTCGCAAAACGCTCTCTACGCCCTGACATGCAACCTCGTGCAGATAGATTGAACAATAATCAACGGCTGCTATGTCCTGGGAGAGCTTCTCGCTCGCAAGTTTTGTTCACCAGCTGACTGCAAGTGAGGATACCAAGTCGGACCCAGGCTTCGGCAGGATTCATAGCCCCGGGGTACACTCCGGTTTCGCCACGAGTTCGAGGGCAGGCCGTGTTTGTCAACTTCAGGATGCCGGTAGCGAACCAGCTGTCCCCGGGGCGGCTGATGGGCAGCCAGAACAACTCGACCGAACGCGGGTGGTCGCAGAAAGAACCGGGTGGCCTTCCTGCAGGGAAGAGGGCTGGCAATCGGCAAGCTACAGTGCGTTGTCGAGCTAGAGTGCGTTCTGCAGATACCTCGACTTGGCTCCGACCAGCTGTTGTAGTTGTTCCTTGGTCAGCGTGCTGGGTGAGCCCAACTGGTGCGCGACCAGCCGGATGTTGGCGACATGCTCGACTGTTTCCATCTTCAGAAACGCATCGAG
Source organism: Acidobacteriaceae bacterium (assembly GCA_963692885.1). Taxonomy (GTDB): domain Bacteria; phylum Acidobacteriota; class Terriglobia; order Terriglobales; family Acidobacteriaceae. The sequence continues at coordinate 433,708 of OY843586.1, read as the reverse complement.
CAGGGTGTCGCCGTAGCTCACCGCGCCGTGGTTTGCCATCAGGATCGCGTTATGTTCGCGGATCAGCGGTACGATGCTGGCCGCAACTTCTTCCGTTCCGGTTGTCGCGTAGCGAGCCAGCGGCACTGCACCGAGAGTCATCGCAGCCTCCTGGCATAAAACCTCGTCAAGCGACCAGCCGGAGCACGCAAACGCCGTTGCTGTCGGCGGATGCGCGTGAATGACCGCCTGCACATCGTCCCGCATGTGGTAAACGGCAAGGTGCATGCCGAGTTCGCTCGTAGCTTTACGGGTTCCCTCGAGCAGGCGTCCCTCCAGGTCAGTGATGACCATGTCAGCTGGCCGAAGCAGGCATTTGCTGGCGCCTGTTGGTGTGACCAGCAAACGATCCTTGTCCAGGCGCACCGACAGATTGCCGGAGGTGCCGGGTGCAAAGCCGAGGCGGTAGATCCACTTGCTGAAGCGCGCAAGTTCCCGCCTCAGGCCGCTCTCCACTTCCTGGTGACGGTCGTCCATCATTACGCTTCCCGGTTCCATCGATAGCCTGCTTTCACAATACACACGAGACATGCCTGATTTCACAGTATCTTGAAAGGCGCTTCTGGTACTGGACTTTTCTGAACAGGGAGATACATTTTTTTCAACTTTCCCCATCCCTTCCCTATCCGGTCAGAGGCCAGGAACAGATGTCCAGCGGTAAGCGGCCCCACCACTTTATAGTGCCCGACTGCCGCCAGTCCCATCGAGGCTATGCACCCGCATTGCTCGCAATCGGGATCTCCGCCGAACTGGCAGGGCGTTATCCGCGTTGTCAGGTCAGCTGACACAGTCTCCGTCGTTCGGGCAAAGATACACTCAGCCGGGCTTTTGGGGGGAGTAGCAATCTCGCCAATCAGACTATCCGGCATGTCGAGGATAGGGTAGATCAGCCGCAGCCTCTTCAGATCGGCCATGACCGCCTGTCTTTGTGCCGGTGACAGGATCTCCGGGTCGGTTGCGCCGCGTTGAGGCGTAAACAGACTGAACCAGACCTTGGCAATCTGCGGCTGGCTGCTCCAGAACCGAAGGAATTCTTCGAGGTAGCCTGGGCGGTCGGCAATCTGCGCGGTGATGGTGCAGTGAATGGTGACGCGAGCATCCTTGATGCTCTTGAGAATCCGTTCATACGTCGCCGGCTTACGCCGCTCATCATGTTCCGGCTGCAGGCCGTCGATCGAGACAACAGTATTGAGCTTCTTGAACTCCTGCCAGTGCGCCGGGATCACACGGAAGGCGCTTGTTACAACCTGCGTATGAATGCCGCGTTTTTCGAGTTCAGGAATAATCTTCTCCAGTTCCCGATACCGTACCAGTGGATCGCCGCCCACGAGCGAGACATGCAGTGGCTTGTAGCTGTCGACCAGCGACAGTACCCGTGTCACCAGTTCGTCGCCCTTGAAGTCCGACAACTGGCGAAGTTGAACGTCGCTTCCCAGGTGCGCTGCGTCAAATGCATAGCAGCCGGGGCAGCGAAGCGGACACTCTTTTGTAATTTCGATGGAAAGCGATGGCGCATGGCCAGACAGGATATTGGACCATGCCGAAAAAACTTCTGAAGTCTTCATTCCTTCTCCAAAACAGGCCGCGAGTCGGCCCGGTTCGATGCGAAAGGGTCAGAGGCAGCAAGTGCTGCCCGCTATCTGAAATCCAGACGGTTGAAGATTTGTTTCAGATGCGAAGAGGCGGAAGGCAGATCCCGGAGAACAGATTGACCGCCGTTTCCGCAGAGATATCATTCTTCCGGAGCTGGGCAAGGTTGGAGCGCAGTGACCGCGCGCACCTGGCCATTGTCTCCCTGGCTACGTCGGCGACAGCTTGAAAGATTGCCAGCTGTAGGACCACCGCCTGCTGGGATCGTTGGGCCAGCAGAATAATCAGGCAGAGGAAGACCACCAGCGCTACCAGGCTGAGTTCCAGGTCCTGACCACCCTGGAGAAACCGGTCCCAGTTCAGGAAGCGCTCCGTCCACATCATCGCAACCATTAGAAAAGCGACCAGGCCAAGAAGCAGGCGGCCGATCACTGTGGATGCGCGGGTCGTGTCGGTGAAAGCGTCAGCAAGTGCGCGCAGGTAATGTCCGGTCGTGAGGTGAATACGTCTCAACACTCGCCCTCTCTCACGAATTCTATCGCAAACCACTGCATGAACATGGGATGCCGCCTCGTAGCACGAGGGATTCAATATTCGGGAGGCGAGATCGTTATCGGTTCGCGAAAATGTCGAGGACTTGACTAAGCGATACGTACGTCCTGGATATCGTTCGTACCATTGCCGGCATAAGCCCGGCGGCCCTCCTCTGCGCGATCTTTCATCGCAAAGTTTTATTGGCATTCTGCTATCCTTTACGGTTTAGCCGAAGGATTGACCATGCCAGTACAGCGAGCACGTAAATACCACCAGGACCGCGTCGCCGAAACCTTGCGCGATGAAATCAGCACCATGATCGAGGGCGAGTTGTCAGACCCGCGCATCAGCTTCGCTTATGTCAGCGAAGTCGTCCTGGCGCCTGGCTCGAAGTCTGCCCGGATTTATATCACTGTGGACGGCAACGAAGAAGACGAGAAGAGCACCCTCGAAGCACTTGTCGCGGCCCGCGGTTATATCCGCCACACGCTCAAGGAGCGGATGGGCATCCGCTATGTTCCCGAACTCAGCTTCCACATCGACAAATCAGCAAACCTGAAGATGCGTATCGATGAACTGCTCGGACGCATGAAGAAGCGCGCGAAGCCACCGGCAGAGTCTTCACCGGCGGGAACACCGGCGCCAGACCCAACAGGGGAGACCAAGCAGCCATAATCCACCTTGCCTGAGACGATCATGTCCGAAACGACCATCACCAACCGGGATGTGCACGAACTGCAGATAGCGGCTGCGGGCATGCTGCCTTCCGCGGGTTCCATCCGGACGGCACCCGCGGCCATTGCTGCCCAAAGCAAAGATATCGTCAGCAGTATTCTTGACGCTATCTATGCAGCAGATACGATCCTGGTCTCTTCGCATGCGCGGCCGGATGGCGACGCGATCGGCAGTATGCTCGCCTGCGGCATGCTGCTCGAGCAACTGGGTAAGCACGTCAAGATGGTCCTTAGCGACCGCGTGCCCCTGCTTTATCGCTGGCTGCCCTGTGCCGAACATATCGAGCACACCGAGCAGGTCAGCGGGCACTACGACCTGACTATTCTGCTCGAATGCGACGAACTGGAACGGTCACGCCTCAAGGGACTTGAAGGCCGCACCATCATCAACATCGACCATCACGCCAGTGGCCGGCCCTTTGCAGCCATCAACTGGATTGATCCCCAGGCCAGCGCCGTTGCTGAGCTTGTCTTCGATCTCGCAGTCGCGGCCGGCGTCAACATCTCGACGGATATGGCTACGTGCCTGTACACAGCGGTCCTCACCGACACTGGCTCTTTCTGCTACGAAGGTACGGACGCGCACACCCTCAAGCTGGCCACGGAACTCGTTAATCTCGGTGCAAGGCCTTCGCAGATCGCCCAGGAGGTCTACTTCACCAACCCGCTTTCGAAGATGGTCCTGCTGGGGGCTGCCCTGTCGACACTGCACCGGGAAGGGCGCATCGCCTGGCTTTGGGTGACCCACGAAGACATGCAACGCAGTGAAGCAGCCGAGGAAGATTGTGAAGGGATCGTGAACTACGCCATTGCGATCGCCGGTGTCGAAGTTGCAGTTCTCCTGCGGGAGCTGCCGGACCACCGCGTCCGCCTCAGTATGCGCAGCAAGGGCAGGGTGAACGTTGCCCAGGTGGCTGAAAGCATTGGCGGCGGTGGCCACGCGAATGCAAGCGGCTGTACACTGCCCGGTCCGCTGGCGGAGGCTACCCACAGCATCGTGGAAACACTGCGGAGTTTGCGATAAGCGGTTCTCCCGAAGGTCCGGCGGTTCCCTGTAGGTGCAGAGAAAGAAACGATGATCGCCGACCCTTTCGCCCGAGGCAGCGAAACTTTCAGTGAGTCATACCATGGCGCAGGTAATTTGCTGCGGTACTCGCGTGGCCGATAGCCCCCTTACCATCCGGGACGGCGTGGCAGCCACTTTCTGTTAGCCTTGAAGTCGACTGGCGCGATCGCTTGCGTCTCTGTTAGCAACTGCTTGCAACTGCCTGCAACATCCTGTCCGGAACTGACACATCGCCTTGGATACACCACGCAAGATCGAAGCTCGCGAACCACAGATTGAGCTGATCCCGAGACCATCTCCGTTACCCTTTATTCAGCCGACGGTCGAAGTCCTCGTCCTTCTCGGGCTGGCCATTTTCTTTCTCTTCTATGGGCTGATTCCCATCTTTGGCGGCGATGGCCTGGGACTGGTCGGCGCGGATGAACCCCGCTATGCCCAGGTGGCGCGCGAGATGCTCATCCGCCACGACTACATCACGCCCATCCTCTACGGAAAGCCCTGGCTTGAGAAGCCAGCCCTCTTCTACTGGCGCGCCATGTTCTCGTTCCGTGAATTTGGCGTCCACGACTGGGCGGCACGGTTTCCCTCAGCCAGCTTCGCCCTAGCTCTCGTCGTCCTCATCTACCTGCACATCCGTCGCTTCCGTAAGGGCGGTCAGCTCGATTCAGCGCTCATCACTGCCACCTGCATCGGCATCTTTGCCTTTGCTCGCGGCGCTTCAACCGACATGCAGCTGGCCGCGCCGTTCTGTATCGGCATGCTTGGCTGGTATGCCTGGTACGAGACGGACCGCAAATTCTGGCTGTTCGATCTCTATTTCTTCAACGCCGCCGCTACCCTGGCCAAGGGTCCCGTAGCGCCATTCCTTGCTCTCTGCATCATCCTCGCCTTTGCTGCCCTGCGCCGTGAGTGGTCCCTGCTCCGCCGCACCATCTGGTGGCCCGGCATCGCCCTCTATCTTGCCATCGTGCTCCCCTGGTATATCGCCGTTACCAGGCGCAATCCCGGCTTCCTGCGCGTTTTTTTTCTGCAGCACAATCTCGAACGCTTCGCAACCAACCGCTACGAGCATGAGCAGCCTGTCTGGTATTACCTGGTTGTCGCCCTGGTTGCTCTCATGCCATGGACCGTGATTGCTCTTCGCGCGCTGACCGATGCTGTCCGGCTGGCAAGCAATGAATGGACCGCCCGCCGCGCCAAGTATCACTACGTTGGCCATGAACGTTTCGGCGATGCGTTCCCCGAATTCCTGGTCCTGTGGGCGCTCTTTCCCATCGTCTTTTTCTCGTTTTCCCGTTCCAAGCTTCCCGGCTACATCTTGCCTTCCATTCCGCCCATCACTATCCTTACGGGCGACTACCTGAACCGCATCCGATACAAGGGTCTGCAGCACTGGCTGCTCGCCACCCACGCACTGCTTACCGGCCTTACCGTGGCGCTGGTGCTGGTAATTCCCTGGCACATCGTCCATCCGGACGACCTTCCGCCGGCCCGCGTCATCTTCGCGGCCTGCTCCAGCGGCATCGCTGCCATCGCGCTGATTGTCCTGGTCGTTAGCAGGTTCGGCGTTGTGCGTCTGCGCATCGCCACCATTCTGCCCATGGTGGTCCTGATTTTCTTCATCTTCGGCATTGGACCGATCTTCCGGGTGAAGGCCCTGGCCCGCTCGAAGTCCAACATTGAGCTGATCGACTATGCCTTCTCCGCGCGCCCGCTTGCCCGCATCATCGATCAGCTGGCCAGGCCTGGCGAACCAGTCGCCGTTTACCGGGTCCGCCGGGACGTGGAATATGGGCTCTCCTTCTACCGTAATCATCGCGTGCTCGATTACGAGATCAATGGCGTGCCGTCGTTTGCCCACATCCTGGTCGTGCGTGATTCCGTCCGCGACGCTGCCAACAACGATCTGGCCACACGGCTTGCCGGGCGAACCTACCGCCCCCTCTTCTCCTACCCGGCACAGCGTCTCTCGATTTACGAGGTATCTGCCGAGACTCCCATCACTGCAGTACCTTTGCCCAAGTAGCGCAACCTCGCATACACTCGGAACTTAAGCGAAGCTGCACGTTGTATTCCCGCGCCCCGTGAACGCCCCATGGCAACCGCTGCACAGCCGGAGATTCTGGATCTCCGGCACTTTTCCGCCGCCACTCTAAGGCCGCTGCTGGCCGAGGAAAGTCGTGTCTGGAGTGAGCGCCTGCGCTGGGACTACCGTTCCTCTGCCAACCTGCTGCTCGATTACCTCGATTCGCACGTCTTGCCCGGCTACGTTGCCGTCGAACGCGAGAAGCTCTGCGGCTATATCTTTTGTGTGTACGAAGGCGCCAAGGCAGTGATCGGCGACGTCTACTGCGCACCCACTCTGTGCGAAGACGCCCATCATGTCGAGGCGCGGCTCATCGAGCACCTGATTGAGCTGCTGCAGTTTTCGCCGGGCATCGACCGCATCGAGACACAACTACTACTGCATCCCCACGGCGCCCACGCTCACGCCTTTTCCAGTGCGGGCTTTGAAGTGTATCCGCGGCTCTTCATGGAGCTCGACTTTGCCTCCGATGCACCGTTCAGCAAAGGACTCTCTGCTGCCCTCCCTCCGGAACTCGTTCTTCGCTCCTGGAAAGATACCGACTTCCCTGCTGCCGGCCGCCTCATTACCGCGGCCTACCAGGGCCATCTGGATTCACGCATCAATGACCAGTATCAAACTGTGTCAGGTTCTCTGCGCTTTCTGCATAACATCGTGCGTTTTCCGGGCTGCGGGATCTTCAATGCCGAGGCCTCGCGAGTCCTGGCCTACCGCGACCGCGACGAACTGGCTGGCATGGTGCTGTGCTCCCGCGTCGGTGAGGGCACCGGACATGTCACGCAGATCTGCGTCGCGCCAGCCTACCGGCGGCGGCGCCTGGGTACGGTTCTGCTCGAAGCCTGCACGTCCACTCTTGCTTCCATGGGTTGGGTTGCACTTACCCTGACCGTCACGGAAAACAACGATCCGGCTGTCGACCTCTATCGAAGCCTCGGCTTCCGCACCCGTCACAGCTTCGACGCCATGGTGTGGAAACGCCCGGTACGCGAACGCTAGTTCTGTCCAGGCACTCAGCGCTTGATGAAGAACATGATCCAGCTGCCGGCGATCACGCAGCCGACAAACACCACCCAGCAGTACACGCCGTAGCGGACCATGGCGCGCGGCACCGACCGCTGTGTAATGCCAAATACGATGGACGCGAAGGTCGCGAACAACAGCACAGCAGTGAAGTGGGAAGGTGCGAACACTACAGTTTTCTCCCGATCTGGAGATTGTGCGCATCGATCGCAGAGATGTAATTCAGCAGGCCGGCCACCACGATGAACTTGGTGCCATAGTCGGCGGTCGCAATCTGTACTGCTCCGTGGCCAAGATCAGCAAGGCGGCCGATGATGAAAAGCAGTCCCGTCCCCAAGTCACCTATGAATCCTAGCATCTCGAGCAGGTCGCTCGTATCGGCAACGTAAAGCTTGCCCTGCATCATCAGTCCAAGCGCGAACATCAGCGTGATGGTGACGAAAAGTATCGCGCCGCGAATGGGCCGTTTGGCAAGCACATGGCCAAGTCCAGGGACCAGCCAGCCCGCAACGAGGGCAATCGAAAAGAGCGCTGGTCTGGCTTTGACAGTGCTGACGGAAGTATCTACGCGTGTGGCCATTGTTCCTTTTCGACTATACAGCAGTGCTGTGGCAGAAGCAGATGCCTTGCTATTCGATGGTCATGCACCAGTCGATGTATTGTCATCCCGGCCGAAGCGAAGCGCAGTGGAGGGACCTGCATCTTGCACACCAGCCACAGATCCGGATGTCCAACTCTTGCTTCTGAGATCTGGGGCTGTTGCCACTAAATCCGAACCAGCTCCGTCTGTATCCGTCCCGTCACAACAGCTTTATGCGCACTCGTCACCATATTCACTTCACTGCGAATGCCGAACTCCGGCAGATAAATCCCGGGTTCGACTGAAAAACAGGTATTCGGCAGAATCAGGCGTTCGTCGTGCGTTTCGAAGTTGTCAAGATGCGCGCCGGTCCCATGAATTTCCGCCGCGATATTGTGGCCGGTGCGATGCGTGAAAAAGTCCGCATACCCGGCGTCCCGGATCACTGCGCGCGCGGCATCATCCGCCTGCCATCCTTCGATTGGCTGATCCGCCGCATATGCGCGCTCGACTGCATGGATGGCCGCGTCGCGCGCGCTACGCACCACTTCGAACACGCCCAGCTCTTTTGCTGACGGGCTGCGCCCAACCACACCCGTCCACGTGATGTCGTAGTAGCAGCTCCCGGGACGATCTATCCGCCCCCAGATATCAATGAGGACGAAATCACCTTCACGGATCGGCTGCGAACTTTCGGCAGTCGGTTCATAGTGCGAATCGGAACTGTTCGCATTCACCGACACATTCGGGCCGTTCTCCCATGTCATTCCCGCACGCGTCATCGCGGCGGAAAGCCATTCAACCATCGCGAACTCACTCGTCTGCCCATCCGCGCGCACCCGGTTGCCGATGGTCTTGAAGCCTTCTGCGAGAATCGCATCGATATGCTTCTGTGCTTCGTAGTGGCTGAGAATCTGCGTATCGGTGAGAACTGCTTCGAACAGGCTCACCAGGTCAGCTGAGCTCACAATGGTCTTGCCCATCTCGCGCAGCACGTCCAGCGTTCCCGCGTCTACCAGCGAAACATACATGATGGCATTGCGTGGCGAATACTGCATCGCAATGCGCTGCATCGGTGCTTTCGGCGTTGAAGCCAGCAGCTCGCTTAACCGCGCTTCCAGCTCCTGCCACGATGAATAGACCTGCTGCGTGCCTGGCAGTGCATCCAGGCGATGCGACTCGATGCGATGCACCAGTTTGCGCGGCTCGCCGTTCGCAGGAACAAGGTAATACCAGCGCCGCGTCACATGCGCATTCGCCGGCAGGCCAAGGATGCGATACGCAATGGGATCGCGATGGTGGTGATCATAAAACAGCCAGCCATCGAAGCCCTGCTCCCGGATCGCCCTCTGCATTTCATCCAGCTTCATCATCATGTCTCTCCAACGTCGCAACAACGGGTGCCACAGGTATCGCTTCTGAGACCTGGGCCTTCAACAAAAAGACGTGTCATCCTGGGCACGCAGGATGTGTCATCCCGCGCCAACCAATAGGATGTGTCATCCTGAGCGAAGCCGAAGGACCTGCTTCTCGACAGCCCTGCCACTTCCCCGGCCAAACTATTACACGCGAAGCGTTCGGCCGAACGGCAGGTCTAGTGCCGGCTGCGCGAAATGGCGTCGAGTACGCCATTCAGAAAATTCACCGACTCCGGCGCCGAATATCTGCGCGCAATCTCGAGCGATTCGTTGATCACAATCGGCACCGGTGTTCCGGGAAACCCAAGAAATTCAGCCGTCGCTGCACGCAGCAGGTTGCGGTCAACCGCAGCCATTCGCGGCAGGCGCCAGTTGGCCGAATGCGCTTCGATAAGCGTGTCGATCTCTTCTTCACGCGTCGTCGCGATACGGAACAGATCCTCGGCGAATCCCCGCGTATCAGGATCGACCTTTTCGGCTGCATTCCAGAAACTGTTGCGCACCTGCTCCGCCGTCTGCTTGCCGATGTCCGCCTGAAAGAGCATCTGCATCGCCATCTCACGACCCTTGCGGCGCGTGCCGGCTTTCTTCGCGACTGCAGGTGCGGGCACAGCCGGCGCTGGCTTCGCTACAGCAGATTTCTTCGCTGCCGCGCTGGCTCGCGCGGACTTCGCACGACCTTTCTTTGCTGTCTCCGCGTTGACACGTATCAATCTTCGTTGCGTATCGAGGGCAGTCGCGGTTCCACCAATTACGTGTGACGCAATCTCGCGCGCAGGCTCTTGCGGAGCGATTTCTGCTACCGCAGCATCGGGAACTTCAGGCTCCAGCTCCGCCTCGACGTTCTTCCGCTCTACCATCTCCGGCTCGGGAGACTTGTTGATCTGCCAGCCCGGGCTCATTCTGCACGCCCATGCAATGCATGACTCACGGCTTCAATCTTGCGATGAATCGACACCATCTCAATCGCCGCCACTGCCGCTTCAAAACCCTTGTTTCCTGCTTTCACGCCGGCGCGATTCAGTGCCTGCTCGAGCGTCTCGCAGGTCAGCACGCCGAAGGCATGGGGCACGCCCGTCTCCTGCTGACTCTGTCCAATGCCGCGCGATACTTCGTTGTAGATTGCTTCGTAGTGCGCCGTCTCACCGCGCAACAGGCAGCCCAGCGTAATCACTGCGTCATAGCGTTTGGTCTCAGCCAGTTTGCGCGCCGCGTCGGGGATCTCCCACGCACCGGGCACACGGACAATCTGCACATCAGCGATTTTGCCGCCACTGCGCAGAATGCCATCGAGCGAACCCTGCAGCAACCGATCGGTGATGACGGCGTTCCATCGGGCAACCACGATCGCGAAGCGCATACCGGCTGCGGAGAGATCGCCTTCAATCGCGACGGGCTTGCCCTTCAGCGGATCCTGCCACTCCCAGAACGCGAAAATGATGCCGGGCACTGGCTCTACGGTGAACGCGCGCGACTTCCAGTCAGTATCAATAACCCGCGTGATGCGCTTAGCATCTTCTGCATCGGTGTAGCGCTTCTCGATCCATGCCGCCGCCGCATTGCGCACTTCGTCCAGTTGCGTCACTTCGATCAGGATGTCGGCTGCGAAGTTGGACATGCCGTCCAGAAATTCGAGATTTGCCAGTGGAGCGAGGAATGGCCGGCCTCGGCTGGCCTCTATCTCCCAGCCGCGTCCCGGCTCAAAACCAAGCGTGTCAAAAAAGCTGACGAGCGCGTCGTAGACAGCAGGCGTACTGGCAGCCCGCACAAATGTTATTCCCTTGATCATGCCTCTCAAGACTACCATCCGCAGGCCACCGCAGCCCCGTATCTGAACGCCCCAATGCCCTGCCAAAAAGCTGTTTTTGATAGACTTGCGAGTCCCTCTCACTCCACGCAGCCCAGGAGCAGCAATCATGGCCTACGAGCATCTTCGTCTCGACGTCAGCCAGAACATCGCCACCGTAACACTTGACCGGCCGAAGATGATGAACGCGCTCAATCGCGGTCTCTTCAATGACCTTGAGGCCGTCTTCCTCGAACTTAGCGGGAAGGACGAGATTCGTGCCATCCTGTTGACCGGCGCCGGCGAAAAAGCCTTTGCTGCCGGCGCGGACATCAACGAGCTAAGCACCATCAACTCGAACCAGGGCCAGGCCCTCTCGGCTCGCGGCCAGGCGGTCTTTGACCTGATCGAGAATTGCGGCAAACCAGTGCTCGCGGCTATCAACGGGTTCGCGCTTGGTGGTGGCTGCGAACTGGCCATGGCCTGCACTATCCGCATTGCCAGCGATCGCGCCCGCCTCGGCCAGCCGGAAGTAAAGATCGGCCTGATTCCCGGCTATGGCGGCAGCCAGCGTCTGCCCCGCCTGATCGGAAAGGGTGCCGCTCTCAAAATGCTGCTTACCGGCGAGATGGTCTCTGCAGTAGAAGCCCTGCGCATCGGCCTGGTCGATGAAGTCGTTGCCGCGGAGGAGTTGCTGCCCCGCGCCCGTGCATTAGCGGTCGCGATCGCTGCAAATGCTCCAATCGCCGTCCGCACTTGCATCAAGACAGTGAACGCCGGCTATGACCTGCCGTTAGCTGCTGCCCTGGAGCTCGAGGCCGCCCGCTTCGGCCTGGCATGCGGGACACAAGACAAGGCGGAGGGCACAGCCGCTTTTCTGGAGAAGCGTCCGCCATCGTGGTCCGGTCGATGATCTGAAAGAGGCACAAGCCATCGGATGCGGCCCGGCGCCACTCCGGCGACCAGATCACGCGCCGGCACTTGCTATGCTGAAGACAAGGACAATTCTGACCGACTTCATGAAGCTATCCCGGAATCGCGCTCTTCTGCCGTCGCTGCTCGCCCTCAGCACCCTGGCCGTCTTCGCAGGCTGCCATCGTCAGCCGGACCCTGCACGGGAAGCAGCGGTTGAGGCCAGGGCTGAGCAGAAGCAGCAGGCGCAGGTTTTCGCCAAGAAAGAAAACGATGCACGTGACGAGGTCGATCAGATTCCGCCGCCATCGAAAGAACGCTACCTGTCCGTGCACTCGTCTGACGGCTGGGTGAATCCCTTCCTCACTATCCACCGCGACACAGTTGAGTTGCGCATCATTTTCCCGCAGACGACGGGCGGCCCTATTGACGGAGGCAGCAGCCTGCTGCATCCGGCTTCCGCCCGCAAGCAGACGGTTGACGTCCGCCTGGCCGATCTGCCCGAAGCGCTGGCCGCCATCCCGTCCTATGCGTGGCCTTACGGCCGGGTCATTGCTGTTCAGGAATCGGCTGCGGCAGCCAGGCAGGACCGCGCGCAACTGAGGCGGACTGAAGAATCCACGATGCAGATCCTGAATGATCTTGGCGTGGTCATCGACGAGTGGAACGGCAACTCGAACAGCCTGCTCCACTAAGCCGAGACTAATAACCCTCGGTCACGATGTTCTTGAGTGTTTCGCCCTTCAGGTAACGGGTCACCTGCTCGCCCGCAAGCGTGAAGGCGCGTTCAAGAAAGCGCGGGCTACCTCCCGCAACATGAGGCGTAAGGAATAAATTCGGCGCTGACCACAGCGGATGACCCTTCGGCAGCGGTTCGGGATCTGTGACATCAAGTGCTGCCCGGATGCGGCCGGACTGCAGCGCGGCGACAAGTGCATCTGTCTGGAGAACCGGCCCGCGCGCCGCATTCACCAGCAGCGCTGCCTGTTTCATCTTTGCCAGGCGAGGCCCATCAAACATCTGCTCCGTCGCCTTCGTCAATGGCACAATCACGATTACGATATCCGCAGCCGGCAGCAGGTTGTCCAGTTCTTCTATCGCATGAATGCCGTAGCGTTTACGCCGACTCACCCGCGTGAAGGTTACTCCAAACGGCTCCAGCCGCTCCTCGATTGCTTTCCCGATCGCCCCGTAGCCGACAATAAGGACGCTCTTCCCGGCAAGGTCCTCGCCGAAAATCGGGACCACTGGCTTCTTCTCTTCAGGATGCAGCTGCTGATACGTTTCATCTGCTTCGGTGCGGCGACCCCATTCCTCACTGCGCCGGATATCTTCGTAGAGCGGAAGGAACTTGATGGATGCAAAGATCGCACTGACCACCCACTCGGCGACCGGTATGTCGTGAATACCCTGGCCATCGCATAGTAAGGCGCCCTGCGGTATGTGATCGATCAACGCGTCGATGCCCGCGGAGAGTGCTTGAAGGACCTTCACGCCGCGGATGAAGGGCAGCACACGGGCCACTGTCTTTGACATGTACGGAACAATCCAGAACTCTACCTCGATGGGTTCTGAAGGATCGTCAGGAACCTGCACGATTTCGATGTCCGGAGGCAATAGGTGACGGTACGTCGAATCAAAATGCGCCGGAACGCCTACTCGCAGCATCGTCAGTTAGTCCTTCTGGTGGAAAAGATGATCGTTGATATCAGGCCAGAATTCCTTCACGGTGAAGGTTGCGCCATCAAGAATCACGTTGGTCAGCCAGCGCTGGCCCGTCTTGGTCCAGGTCCGGTCGACGCCCGGATAATACAGGTCGGAGACGCCTGAAGCCGCGCCCGCGCCAATGACCTCAGAATAATTCGGTTCTGCATGGCCATCGTCGCCGCGGGTGATTAAAGTGCGGCTGAAAGAGTAAACCCCGCGCTTCAGGACGCCGCCGTGGCCCAGGGTGTAATACCGGGAATCCTGGTGGAGTGCCGCCGGAAGCAGAAATTCGACAAAAGTGTTTTCGCTCGTCTGGTCCGCGAGCGTGTGCCAGTAGTAGCGTCCGTAGCCCGCCGCTCCCTGGTGAAACTGCGGATAGGAATTTTCAGCCATTGCAACTCCGGCGAGACCCCCCACGAAAATGAACGAAGAGTAATCGAAGTTGTCCAGCATCGTTGTCTTGAACTTGTCTTTGAGCGTCTGCGGCGGCAGTTTCTGGTCCGCGCTGACGGAACGGAAGTTAGGCACAATCCCCAGGATGCGCTTGGTCTGCTTACCCTGACTTGAAACGTCCGTGCTCGATCCGCTGCCTGCGGTCTGCGGTTCGTCCGGCATGCTGCTCGAGGCGCTCGGCGTCGGCGCATCCGGCAGGCTGCTGCCGTCTCTGGCGGGCGCTGAAGTGCTGTAGGCTACCTGATTCATTTGCTGCGCGCCTGCCGGCGTGCACGGAAGTGACAGCAGGCTGCAAGCGATCGCGCCCGGTAAAAGATTGAGACGCATCCAGTTTCCTGTTTTCATGATCATTCTGACGTATGGGATTCAAAACAGACCCCATCGGCTGCAAGCTATTTTCGGAGGGACACTTACCCCCTGAACGAAGCGGCCTAAAATGCTGACTGGATCGCCTTGAGTCCGGCCGAAATCTCCTCCAACCCGGTTGCGTATCCAAATCGCAGGTGTCCTTCACCTTCCGCGCCAAAGACCACGCCGGGAATCGTAGCGGCATGCGCCTTGTCGAGCAGCAGCGCCGCTGCTTCTCGACTGTCTGCATGGATACGATTACTGCGCGGAAATGCGTAAAAAGCGCCCTGCGGCATCGTGCACTCGAACCCCAGTTCGAGCAGCCCATTCACCAGCAGATCCCGCCTTCGCCGGTATTCATCTCTGCGGCTGTACAGATCGGCGAGTGGTGTCTCCATAGCCGATAGTGCCGCGTACTGCACCATCGTCGTCACCCCGTTCGTCGAATACAGGACCAGCTTTTTCAGCCCGGTCATGAAAGGCTCCTTCGCCACCGCATAGCCGATCCGCCAGCCAGTCATCGCATAGCTTTTCGAGAAGGTGTAAGTTGTGATGGTCCGCTCAGCCATGCCGGGCAAAGATGCGATCGACACATGCTCGCCTTCATAAACCAGGTCCTCATAGGCCTCATCAGCGATCACCACCAGGTCGTGCGCTTGCGCGAAATCAGCCGTTTCCTGTGCTTCTGTCCGCGAGAACACTACACCGCTCGGATTCTGGGGCGTGTTGTAGTAGATAGCCCGGGTCGCCGGGGTTGTATATTTCGCCAGTGTTTTCGCCAACCCTTCGCGCCGGGCTTCTTCAGTCGGCACAAAAACCGGCAAGGCTTCCGCAGCGCGCACCATGTCTGCAATCGGCGTCCAGTAGGGCGAAAAAATCAGCACTTCTTCACCTGCATCGAGCACCGCCTGGAAGCTGACCCACAGCGCGTGCGCTCCGCCTACGGTGACGATCACGTCATCGACAGAGACGTCCTGCATCTGGTTACGCGTCCGCAGTTTCTCCGTAATTGCTTTGCGCAGAGCCGGGATGCCGGAGGAGGGCGCATACTTCGTCTTGTCCTCTACTGCGGCCTGTATCAGTGCCTGCTTGATGGGCTCCGCTGTCGGAAAGAACGGCTCGCCCCCATGAAAGGCGTGTACTGCGTGGCCGCTCGCGCGGAGTTCCATTACACGGTTGCGCACCTTCACAATGTCGGAAAAACCCACATGCTCGAGCCTCTTCGCCAGGCGTGCAGAGGTTTTCGCGGTGTTGGATGTTCCGTTGTCTGGAAGAAGAGTGCCTGCGCTCATGTTTGCCCGCCGTTTCTGCTGTCTGCTACTTCAGTTTAATGAACGATGCTATCGTGTCGAAATGCGTCGCCACTTACTCTGGTACGGGATTGCCGCGTGCTGGCTGCTCGCGGCACTCGCCGGGCTCATGCTGCACCATGCACGGCAGGCTCTCCCTGCGGCGATTTGCGCACTCGCCTTTGCCGCTGTCGGCTTCTGGATCGGCAAACGAGACGCAGCCGAACGCGACCGCCGCCGCCGTAGCTGAAGGTCCTGGCTTAAACAGCAAGCCGGCCCAGGTAGACCGCCATCCCAGCCACGGCGTCGACGCCCATAGCCTGTAGTGCATCGATCTCTGCCTGTTCGCGAATGCCCCCTGCCACTATTAACTGGCGCGCCGTGAGCTTCCTCAAACCTTCGGCAATGGCCAGCGGGAATCCCTGCATCGTTCCTTCTTTATCGACATGCGTATACAGAAACGCAGCACAGTACGGTTCGAGTGCGCGAATCGCCGCATCAGGTGTCAGGTCTGCCTGGTCTTTCCAGCCTTTCACCGCGACCTTCCCGTTTTTTGTATCGACACTGAACACCAGCCGGTCTTCGCCCAGTGTCTGCGCAAGTTCACGGGCGAACGAAGTGCGCACCAGCTGCAGTTCACCGGCTGCTCCGTCTGCCTCTTCCGTGTCGCCGGCTCCAAATAAAGCCGAGCCCAGAATGACGCGCTGCGCACCCGCTTCCAGCATCTCTTTCGCCGCCACTATCGAGTGAATACCGCCTCCCACCTGGCAGGGAAGGCGCCTGGCAAGCTTCTGGATCAGAACGCGATTCTCACCCTGCCGCATAGCTGCGTCCAGATCGATGAGCTGCACCATCGGGTATTTGGCAAAGCGCTGGATCCAGTATTCGAAATCGTCGAATGCCAGCTTCAGATGCTCGCCCTGTACAAGCTGCACAATGCGTCCGCCCATCAGGTCGATCGAAGGAATCAGCATGGCAGTCGCACCGGAATTCCCTCATTCTGCAGCTGCTCTTTGAGCGAACGCGCATCGGATACGCCGAAATGAAAGATGCTTGCTGCGAGCGCTGCATCGGCTCGGCCGCGGTTGAACACATCCGCAAAGTGCGCAGACGTACCTGCGCCGCCTGATGCAATGACCGGGATCTGCACCGCCCCACTCACCGCAGCCGTCAACTCGCAATCGAAGCCGGCACGCGTCCCATCTGCATCCATTGATGTCAGCAAAATCTCTCCTGCGCCGCGCTGCTCTGCCTCGCGGGCCCATTCGATTACTTTACGGCCCGTCGGCTTACGCCCGCCGTTCACCAGCACCTCGGCATCTTCGATAGCGCCCCCTCGCATGCGTCGCGCATCGATCGCCACCACGACCGCCTGTGCGCCGAAGCTGCGGCCGATGTCATCGATCAGCCTGGGATCGGACAGCGCCGCAGAATTGATGCTGACCTTGTCCGCACCCGCGTCGAACACGGTCGCTGCGTCACCTGCACTGCGAATGCCGCCACCAACCGTGAAGGGAATAAACAATGCGCGCGCCGTACGCCTGACCGTCTCGATCAACGTACCGCGACCCTCGTGCGTCGCCGTGATGTCCAGCAGTACGATCTCATCTGCACCCAGTTCCGCATGACGCGCAGCGAGTTCGGCAGGATCGCCGGCATCACGGATTGCGACGAATTGGACGCCCTTCACCACGCGGCCATCCTTTACATCTAGACAGGCAATAATCCGCTTCGTCAGCATGACGCTGCCCAATCAAGAAAATTACGCAACACCCGCAACCCGGCCGGACCGGACTTCTCCGGGTGGAACTGCACGCCCATCAGGTTGCCCCTCTCGACTGCCCCTGAAAACTCGCAATCGCCATAGGAGGTTTTCGCGACTGTCGCGCCCACTACAGGAGCGCGGTAGGAGTGGGTGTAGTAGACATATGCTCCATCTGCAACCCCGTGCATCAGCCGCGAGCCATCTGTAACAGACACGGAATTCCACCCGACGTGCGGCACTTTTTCGTGGGTGACGAATCGCTCGCAGTTCTCATGGAAGGCTCCAAGTCCAGACACACCGGGCGCTTCTGTGCTACCCGCGAACAACCATTGGAGGCCGACACAGATCCCGAGAAACGGCGTTCCTTCCGCAACTTTTTTTCGGACGGCTGCAGTCAGTCCGGAGCCTTCGAGTGCCTGTGTCGCGTTAAAGTGCCCGACTCCGGGCAGAATAATCTTCTCCGCGGACGACACGACTGCAGGATCGGCTGTCACCTGCACCTGCTCTGCGCCCAGTGCCTCGAGCGCTTTCAGTACGGACGTCAGGTTGCCGGCCTTGTAATCAATGACCGCGATCACTACAGGAGCCCCTTGGTGCTCGGCAGCATCTCTGCCAGCTGCTGGTCACGCGAACAGGCGACGCGCAGCGCCCGTGCGAAGGCCTTGAACAGTGCCTCGATCTTGTGATGATTGGAACGGCCATACATCGTTTTCAAATGCACATTCGCGCGGGCGCCGCGTGCAAAGCCCTCGAAGAAGTCCTCGACAAGTTCCGTCTGCAGGTCACCGACTGTCACCACATTTACCTGCGTATCAATCACGCTCGCGACACGGCCGCTGAGATCGATTGCGGCAATAGCGAGCGTCTCATCCATCGGCATCAGGAAGTAGCCGGCGCGCAGGATTCCCTTCTTGTCACCCAGCGCTTTATCGATGGCTTCACCCAGCGCAATGCCAACATCTTCAACCGTATGGTGCTGATCGACATCAAGATCGCCGTCGCAGCGCAACCTGAGGTCGAAGGCCCCGTGACGCGTGAACAACTCCAGCATGTGATCGAAAAAACGGATGCCCGTGTGCACTTCGTAGTGGCCGCCACCTTCGATGGTGATCTCAAGGTCGATCTTCGTCTCGGTGGTAAAGCGATGAATCTTTGCACTCCGCTTTCGCGCAGCATTTTCAATCTCCAGCATCAGCTCTTCCTCCATCCGATTTCATCAAGAGACGCGCGCAAAGCTTTGACCCCTTCGACCATCTGCTCCCGTATGCCGATGGTAATGCGCACGCAGCCATCGCATCCGGGATCAGCCGAACGATCGCGCGTCAACACACCGCGCGCGCGCATGGCCATCACAAATGCCTTGTGCTTTTCGCCGATCTGTACCAGCACAAAGTTTGCTTTCGTCGGCCAATAGTGCACCTGCAAGGCATCGAGCGACGCCAAGAAATCCTGACGCGCCTGCTTCACTTCGTTGACATACCAGTCGACGTACGACTGATCCGCGATCGCCGGCTTCAGGCATGCAAGGGCCAGCGCATTCACGCTGTACGGCGAGATGACACGACGCAGCCAGTGCATCGTCTCTTCCGCCGCAGCCAGCATGCCCAGCCGCAATCCAGCGAGCCCGTAGGCTTTCGAAAATGTTCGCGCGACAACCAGGTTCGGCACTTTGCCGATCAGATCAACAACCGTCTCCCCCAGAAAATGAAAATACGCTTCATCGACAAGCACGATTGCGTGCGGCGCTTTATCTGCGATCGAAAGAATCTGCTCGCGCGTGACAGTTGCGCCGGTTGGACTATTCGGGTTCGCGATGCAGATCAACTTTGTCCGCGGCTTGATCGCTGCCATCAGCGCAGCGTGGGGAAACGCAAACTCGTCCGCCGCAAGGATGGTCTCAACCTGCCCGTCTGTAGCCGAGGCATAAATCTCGTACATACTGTACGTCGGCACCGGCAGAAGCATCACGTCGTCGCGATCAATGAACGCCTGGCAGAGTACATGAATCGCTTCGTCAACGCCGTTCGTCAGCAGCACCTGTTCGGCATTCAGTCCCAGGTGAGTCGCAACGAGTTCTTCCAGCTCTGCGCGTTCCGGATAGCGCGTCAGGTCGCCCGCAGTCACGCGTTGCAATGCCTCAAGCACACGTGGCGAACATGCCAGCGTATTTTCATTGAAATCGAGCCGCAGGGCATTTCGATTGCCGAGTGGAGGATGATATTCCTTCATGCGCTCGACCGCCCGACGCGGCGCCGGCGTCGTCATTCGCAGGTTACTCATGCGCTAGCCTCACGCGCACAGCCTCAGCGTGGCCGGCCAATCCTTCGCACTCCGCCAGCGTCACCGCCGCTGGTCCGAGTGATTCCACGCCGTCGCGCGTGTAGTGCTGCACAGTTACCAGCTTCAGATAGTCAAGCACGCTCAAACCACCGCGTACCCGCGCGATCCCGCCCGTAGGCAGTGTATGGTTCGGACCCGTCACATAGTCCCCAAGCGCCTGCGCAGACCATTTACCCACAAAGACTGATCCGGCACTCGTGACCCATCGCAGGTCTTCGACTGCGTCGACGGTCAGGTGCTCGAAAGCGAACTGGTTGGTGAGCAGGTGTGCTTCTTCGTTTGTCTCAGTCACAAAAACATAGCCGTGTTTTTCAAGCGCCAGCCTCGCTGTTTTATTGTCGCGCGACTGGCGCCTCGCTTCTTTCACAACAGCCTTCGCCAGTTTTTTGCTTGTTGTGATGAAGACAGAAAACGTCTCGGCATCGTGCTCAGCCTGGGCGACCAGGTCGCTGGCAATTAATGTCGCGTCACCAGTCTCGCTGGTCACACCAATCTCTGTCGGTCCTGCCAGCATGTCGATGGCGCAGTCGTGGGCCACAAGTTTCTTCGCGGCCGTGACATAAAGATTTCCCGGTCCGACAATCTTGTCCACACGCGCGATCTCTGTCGTTCCATAGGCCAACGCAGCGATGGCATGTGCGCCGCCGATGGCATAGAACTCGTGCACGCCCAGCAGCGCTGCGGCGGCAAGCGTCTCGCGCGACGGCCTTGGCGACACGACGACGATCCGCCTTACACCAGCGACCTGCGCCGGAATTACAGTCATCAGTAGTGTCGAAGGCAGAGGATGACGCCCGCTAGGCACGTAGCAGCCAACTCCATCAAGCGGCCGCACCCTCTGGCCCGCTGTCACACCCGATGCAATTTCCGTATCCCACTCTTGCGGCATCTGCCGCCGTGCAAAGTCGCTGATGTTGCGCGCCGCCAGCTCCAGCGCTGCGCGGACCATGCCTGGTATTTCTTTTAATGCCTGCTCCATGACTTCGCGAGAGATCAGCAATGGCTGCGATGGCTGCAGGCCGTCAAGCTTCGCAGCGTGACCGCGCAAAGAGCGATCGCCTCGTCGCCGCACATCGCGCACGATCCGCGTCACTCGTGTCATCACTTGCTTGGAAGCATCGCTGCCGCGCCTATCCAGCTTCGCCAGCAGTCTCTTCGTACGACGCTCTTTCGTCTCGTAAATGTTCATGAACTAAACTCTCCTCGGGCCGAGGCCCCCATCCCTCGCGGGTTCTGCTGAAGGATGGGCGTTTCCGGACGGCACGACTACAACACGACTTTATTCAGTGGATACTCGACAATCCCCGCGCCGCCGGCAGCCTTCAGCTTCGGCAGCACATCGCGCACCACACTCTCATCTAGGATCGTGTTCACCGCGACCCATTCAGACTTGCTGAGCTCAGAGATGGTCGGTGAATTTAATGCGGGCAGCACAGTCAGCACCCGCTGTAGATTCTTCTTTTCTACGTTCAGCATCAAGCCGACCTGCCCCTGCGCATCAATGGCGCCGCGCAGCATCAACGCAATGTTTTCGATCTTCTGCTGCTTCCACGCATCGGCGTACGCCGCAGGATTCGCGATAAGGTGCGTCTCGCTTTCCATGACGGTATCGATGATGCGCAGACGGTTCGCCTTCAACGACGAGCCAGTCTCCGTGACTTCGACAATGGCGTCGGCCAGTGTCGGCGGCTTTACTTCCGTCGCCCCCCAGCTGAACTCCACTTTCACCGGTACATTCTTTTCAGCGAAATAACGTTTCGTCACTTCGACCAACTCGGTAGCAATGGTAGTGTTGGCAAGGTCTTCCGCCCGCTGGTAATGCGAGTCTTCGGGAACCGCCAGCACCCAACGCACCTTCGTCCGGCTCTGCTTCGCATAGGTCAGGCTGGTCACGCTCTTCACGTCGCGGCCACTTTCAACCACCCAGTCGATCCCCGTCAATCCTGCATCGAGCACTCCCTTATCCACATATCGCGCCATCTCCTGCGCGCGGATCAGCATGCACTCGATCTCGGCATCATCGATTGACGGAAAGTATGAGCGGCCATTAGCGAAAATTCTCCAGCCCGCGCGCTCGAACAGTGCAATCGTCGCGTCCTGCAGACTACCCTTCGGGATTCCAAGGCGCAGCTTCTGTGCCGCCATCACTGTTTACCTCCGCCTGCATTCACCTGCAGCGAGATCGGCTTCGTAAAACAGCCCTTTGTCCCTTCGTGGCACACCAGGCCATCGCCTTCCACCTGTACGCGGAAAAGCAATGTGTCGTTGTCGCAGTCAGTGGCAGCATCGATCACACGGAGACGGTTGCCGCTGGACTCGCCCTTCATCCACAGTTTGCTGCGCGTGCGGCTCCAGAAGGTTACGTAGCCGGTCTCGAGCGTTTTTGCATAGCTCACCTCATTGATGAAACCGACCATCAGCACCTGGCCGGTCTCTGCGTCCTGCACCACGGCCGGCGCCAGACCGTCCATCTTGGCGAAGTCGATGGTCACTTCGTCCTGCTTTGTCATGCTTACTGCCATTTTTTCAGCTCCCTTTCATCTTCGACATTCCGGGTTGCAAAACAAAAGGCCCGCTGCGCTGGTTTCGCGTCGGCGGGCCTTGTTTCTACTCTTGAACTCCGGAGTGTTAGTCGCTTTTTCCGGAAGAGTTCGCCGACACGCTGTTCGCATGATGATGGTGGTCATGACGATGGTGAAGGAGAACCTGCATCTGCGATTAACCTAACGACTCTCTCGTTTAGTGTCAAATCTTCATCCATCGGTTGCCGGGAGGTTCGGCACTTCCGGAATAAAGTTGATCGCGCGCCCCTGAGCAGCGACGACACTGCCAGGGGCGGTCGTTCAACCAGTAACGATCTGGTAAGTATTTGGGGGTTGAGTGTATGGGCGAAACGCGCAACTGCAAGTGCTCGTCGAGGATTGCTTAAGTCTTTCCCAAACTGGGATTGCCTTTTTGAGCAGGATTAGACATTTTTCTTGCTAACCGGTATGGCATATGTAACAGTTACTCCAGCAAACATGCATAGATGAATAAAGGACTCACCCCATCGCCCGAAGTTGGGCGGCAGGTGTTTTCGATGCTTCCTCACAAGGATCTGCGCGCAGACGCAGGGCTTGGGCGTGCCGGCTCCTGCCTGTTGGTTTACTGGCAGGTTGATGAACTGTACTCTCTATGCCGTTCTCTTGTTCAGGTCGACCCGTCATAGCGGGCGGTCTCCAAGCATCGAAAAAGGCATCCCGACCGGGATGCCTTTTTCCGTTCCTGGCCAACTCTCACCCTGACTGTCTGTGGACGCATCCCCGCAGAGTAGAGGCATGGGAGCACGGCTGCGCCTCGAGTGCGACGTTGCCGCGCTGACTCCCCGGACGCCGACGCCGAAGATTCGTCCTTTGTCCTGTCTTGCAATCTCATCAACGCAATAACACTTCCGTGACAGGGCTCGCTCCCCTGCATCATTCGGGCGCTGCTACTTTGGATGGAGGCCGGGCTGCGTAGAATTCCCGGCGAAGTTTGCCGCGAGGGGGCAGCGCCTGGACGATATCCACCCCTCTGCCGGGGGTCCTGTGTGAACCGTCTGCCTGAAAACCTGCCGCAAAAACCAGCAGCCACTGCCCTCCTGCTACTTGTCACGCTGCCGTTCGTGGTGCTGCTGGCGCTTACCGGCTGCGGATCCAGTAGCCATGCCGGCAACGCGATGTCCGACTACACGCTCAGCGCCACCCCTGCTTCCGTGTCGCTGGCGCCCGGCGGCTCGGCGACCATGTCAGTCCTCGCCACTGCGACCGGGTCATTCACCAGCACGGTTGGTGTAGCTCTCTCCGGCCTGCCGACGGGCGTGACCAGCAGCCCGTCTACACTCACGCTGACGCCCGGCGCCGCCCAGACCCTTACTTTGAAAGCAGCAGCCAACGCTGGGCCCGGTTCTGCCACCATCACGCTTACCGGCACCGCCGGTACGCTGGTCCACACCGTCGCTACGCCCCTCACCCTGACAGCGCCCGCGCCGGCACCCGATTTTTCAATGACGGTCACACCCACCCATGTCAACATCACTGCGGGGTTCATAGCCGAGCCTGTCGTCGTCAGCGCGACGGCGCTGAATGGCTTCACGGGCAAAGTCTCCGTCGCACTAACTGGACTGCCCGCAGGTCTGTCTGCCAGCCCGGCCACACTCACGCTCACCCCGGGCACGCCCCAGACGGTCAACCTCGTCGCCGCCTCTACTGCAACCGCTTCAAGTAGTACGGTGACCTTCACCGGTACCTCAGGCACGTCGGTCCATACAGCTAGCCTCGCCCTCACTGTTGCCGCTGCTCCCGTTCCGGACGTCACCACCTACCATTACGACAACACCCGGCAGGGCCAGAACACGCAGGAAACCATCCTCAACCCGGCGAACGTCAACGCCACCACCTTTGGCAAAACCGGCTTCTACACGACAGACGGTGCAGTCGATGCACAGCCGTTGTTCGCCGCCAATGTTCCAGTGAATGCAGGCACGACCAAGAACCTGGTGTATGTCGCCACCGAGCATGACACGGTCTACGCCTTCTCACCCGCCATCGGGCAGCCTGCATGGTCGACTTCTATCCTCGGTGCCGGCGAATCGCCCAGCGATAACGGCTGCTACCAG
This sequence comes from Acidobacteriaceae bacterium, assembly GCA_963692885.1. Classification (GTDB taxonomy): domain Bacteria; phylum Acidobacteriota; class Terriglobia; order Terriglobales; family Acidobacteriaceae. The sequence continues at coordinate 409,405 of OY843586.1, read as the reverse complement.
ATATCTCCGGAAGTGGGCATTACCGCGACACCAGTCATTGACCGCAAGCAGGGACCGCATGGCGCCATCTTCGTGGTGGGCATGTCGGTCGATGGAAGCGGCGTCTACCACCAGCGATTGCATGCACTCGACCTCGGGACAGGTGCTGAACTCGCCGGCAGCCCCACTGAAATCGGCGGCAGCTATCCAGGGACTGGCGAAAGCGCAGTCAATGGCCTGGTCTCCTTTACGCCCAGCCAGTATGCCGAGCGCGCCGGTCTCCTGCTGCTGAATGGAACCATCTACATGTCATGGACATCGCACTGCGATCAGCAGCCATACCAGGGCTGGGTCATGGGCTATAGCGAATCCTCGCTGCAGCAGACGTCCGTAATCAACCTCACACCGAATGGTGGTCAAGGATCGATCTGGATGTCCGGCTACGGCCTCGCAGCCGACACCACCGGCAACATTTACTTCCTCGACGCCAATGGCAGCTTCTCCGGAAGTGTCACCTCCACCGGCTTTCCCCTGGATCTCGATTACGGCAACGCCATCCTGAAGCTCAGTACAACCGGCGGCACGCTCGCCGTCGCTGACTTCTTCCAGCCCTATAACACCATCGATGAATCGAACCAAGACATTGATCTCGGTTCGGGCGGCGGTATGCTGCTGCCTGATCTGACGGATTCGGCAGGCAATGTTCATCACCTGCTCGTTGGCGCCGGGAAAGACAGCAACATCTACGTAGCGAACCGTGACAATCTGGGCCGGTACAACAGTACGAACAATGCCAGCCTCTACCAGGAACTGCCTGGCGCTCTTCCCAGCGGCGCCTGGTCGGGTCCTGCTTATTTCAACAACACGGTTTACTACGCGGGAGTGAATGACATACTGCGTGCCTTTCCTATCAACAACGCGATGCTGGCAACCTCGCCATCCAGCGTGTCTCCAACTGCGTTTTCGTATCCCGGTACAACACCCACGATCTCCGCGAACGGGACGACCAACGGCATCGTCTGGGCAGTTGATGCCAACCAGGGCATCCTGCACGCCTATGACGCAACCAACCTGTCGAACGAACTCTACAACACCAGCCAGGCGGCCAACAGCCGTGACAGCTTCGGCACCGGGAGCAAATTCATCACGCCCATGGAGGTGAATGGCAGTGTCTACATCGGCACTCCCACCGGCGTGGCTGTTTTCGGCCTGTTGCCTGCCTCAAACTGACCTGGCCGTGATCTAACCAAAACGCACGCAGCGACAGGCATCAAACCCGACATGGCGACCCGCATCTCAACCAGAAAGCGAGGTCGCCATGAACGAAGAAAAACTTCCCATTGCTGAAGAAGAGATTGCTCCGCTGAACAGTATTGCCCCCGACCTGGCCGGGCTGCGCATCCTGTTCGTGAACGTGTTCGGTGTCAGCTTTCCCGATGGTTCCTGGACACTAATCGATGCCGGCATTCCCCACTCCGCCAACCGCATCCGTAAGTGGGCTGATGAAAGTTTCGGCGTGCCACCGCGTGCGATCGTGCTTACGCATGGGCATTTTGACCATGCCGGCTCAGCCAAGGTATTGGCCGATGAATGGAACGTGCCAGTCTATGCGCACCCACTCGAACTGCAGTTTCTCAACGGCACCAGCAGCTATCCACCGCCTGATCCCAAAGCCGGTGGCGGCGTGATGGCGCTGCTTTCGCCGCTCTACCCGAGTGGCCCCATTGACCTGGGCAACCGGTTGCGGCCGCTCCCTGGAGACGGGACCGCCAGTGTCCTACCAGGATGGCGGATGATTCACACCCCCGGCCACACCATTGGCCATGTTTCGTTCTTCCGCGAGAGCGACGCAACGTTGATCGTGGGCGATGCCTTCTGCACGGTTCAGTCTGAATCGATGATGGCCATCGCGCAGCAACGGCCCGAGCTTCATGGGCCACCGTCGTACTACACGCCCGACTGGATCGCCGCCCGCGCATCCGTAGACACGCTCGCCTCATTGCAGCCAAAAACCCTGGCACCCGGTCATGGTCAGCCTGTCTCCGGTGCTGATGTTCCCGAGCAACTGGATCGCCTGGCCGCCAGGTTTGTGGAGATCGCTCTACCCGATGATCAGAAACAGCAAAACTCGCGGGTGGCATGATGCTGCTCATCCTGCGCTGACTTCGCTATGATGTTTCCTTGATTGGAAGGGGAGCCGCGACAGACTCCCCTTCAAAAGGAAAGCATGACTACTGCATTTCGCAGAGATTTCCTGAAGATGACAGCCGGCAGTATGGCTGCCTCAGCTCTAACGACGATCGGGGCGCGGCCCGCCCAGGCGCAAACAGTCAATTCATCCGCACCAACCTTTTTCAACATCCGCACCTTCGGCGCCAAAGGCGATGGCACGACCATTGATACACCTGCCATCAACAGCGCGATTGAAGAAGCCGCCAGGCACGGCGGCGGCACAGTTTTCTTCCCTGCCGGCACCTACGCCAGCTACTCCATCCACCTCAAGAGCTACGTCGCCCTTTACCTGGATCAGGGAGCGACTATCCTTGCCGCACCCACGCCACTCGATGGCATGACGACCGGTGGCTACGATGCTGCCGAGCCCCAGGGCGCGTGGGAATCTTACCAGGATTACGGACACAATCACTGGCACAATAGCCTCATCTGGGGTGAAGACATTCATGACTTCGCCATCCTCGGCCCAGGCCTGATCTGGGGCAAGGGATTGAGCCGCGAGCACAAGGAAGATAAGGAACTGCCGGACAACTACCGGCCGGGCGTCGGCAATAAGTCCATTGCACTCAAGAATTGCCACAATGTCCTGCTGAGCGATTTCTCTATCCTCGCCGGAGGTTGGTTTGGCATTCTTGCCACTGGCGTCGACAACCTGACCATCGACAATTTAAAAATCGACACCAACCGCGACGGGATGGACATCGACTGCTGCCGCAACGTGCGTATCTCCAACTGTAGCGTCAATTCACCATGGGACGACGCCATCTGCCCCAAGAGTTCGTTTGCTCTCGGCTATGCCCGTCCCACGGAATTCGTCACTATCAGTAACTGTTACGTGACGGGAAAGTACCAGCTTGGCTCCATGCTCGACGGCTCCTGGAAGACCTTTCCGCAGGGGATGAAAGATGCGACGGGCAGGATCAAATGCGGGACCGAATCAAATGGCGGCTTCAAGAACATCACCATCGCCAACTGCATCTTCGACGGCTGCCAGGGACTCGCACTTGAGACCGAAGATGGCGCCATCTGCGAAGACATCACCGTTACCAATCTCACCATGCGCGACATCCGCACTGCGCCGTTTTTCCTGCGGCTCGGCCAGCGCATGCGCGGGCCAAAGGGCGTTCCTGTCGGCACATTGAAGCGCGTCACCATCAGCAATGTGACCTGTCATGGCTCGTCAAGTGAGTACGCGTCGATCATCAGCGGTGTGCCGGATCACCTGATTGAAGACATAAAGATCAGCGACATCTACATCCATCAACTCGGCGGCGGCACAAAAGAGATGGCCGCCCTGCAACCGCCCGAGAAGGCTGAAAGCTATCCCGATCCCGGCATGTTCGGCAAACTACCGGCTACCGGGTTCTTTATACGCCACGTGCGCAATATTGAAATGTCGAACATCGAAATAGCGACAGAGACAGCCGATCAGCGCCCTGCTTTCTGGCTCCGCGACGTCGATGGCGCTGACTTCTTCCGCGTCCAGACCCCTGTGAACGCGCCGGCGTTCGCACTGGACCAGGTGAAGGATTTCCGTGTCTTCGGCAGCCGCAAAATCAAGGATGCTACTTTGGCAACAGCGGACGGTAAGTCTTTGTGAGGGGTACTCAAGTCCATCCCTGTATTTGTCATCCCGACCGAAGCCGGAAATCTGTTGTGTCGACCGTAGTGGAGGGATCTGCATCTCGCCAGCCCCATCAACTTTCGTGTGTGCGCGAAAGTTGAATACAGGTCCCTCCACTTCGCTTCGTCGGGACGACAAAATACTTCGAGATGACGAGTGTAGTGCGAGACGACAATCGTCATGCAGCGACCGAGGGTAAGTAGCAACTTGAAAGGCAGACGAAGATGTTCAGGGCAGCTAAGATAACCCTGTAATCTCACCTGCCTCATCCACATCAATCTGCTCCGCGCGCGACACCTTCGGAAGCCCGGGCATCAGCATCATGTTCCCTGCAATCGCGACCAGGAAGCCTGCCCCTGCGGACAGCGAAACGTTCGTGATGTTCAGCGTCCAGCCAGTCGGCGCGCCCGGCAGTTTGGGATTATCCGACAACGAATATTGTGTCTTCGCAATACAGATCGGCAGCCCGGCAAAGCCCCAGTCATGGAAGCGCTGCAGCTGCTCCTCGGCTTCGGCTGAAAACGTAACACCGTCAGCGCCATATACCTGGGTCGCAACTTTCTCGATCTTGGCCTTCAATGAGTCTTCGGAAGAATAGACGGATTGCACCGGCGCATCCGGATGGCTGTCAATCAACTTCACCACTGCTTCCGCCAAGTCCGTCGCACCCTCGGCACCTTTGTTGAAAGCCTCCGAAAATGCGCATGGCAATCCCGCTGCCGCACAAAAATTACGCAGGGTCTCAAGGTCTTCTTCGCTGTCTTTCGGAAAGCGGTTGATCGCCACCACAATCGGAAGTTTGAATGCTCGCAGTATCCGGATATGGGCTCCGAGATTTTTCAGACCCGCTCCTAGATCGCCCTCGCCCTGCGTACGCATACTCTGTACCGTCGTCACCAGCACGGCGGCTGCAGGCCTGATACCCGTCCGTCCTTCAAAGGTCGAAGGCATCACGATGTCCATGTACTTCTCGAGCCCGAGATCGGAAGCGAAGCCGCATTCATTGACGACGTAATCAGCGAGCCGCAGTCCCATCTGCTGCGAGATCACGCTGCTGGTGCCATGCGCGATGTTCGCGAATGGGCCCATATGCACCAGCGCCGGCGTTCCCTCGCTGGTCTGAACCAGGTTGGGCATCAGTGCTTCGGACAGCAGCGCCATCATGCCGCCGACGGCATGCAGATCCTTCGCTGTAACCGGCTGTCCATCCTTTGTCGAGCCGACAATAATCGCCTCCAGGCGTTTACGCAGGTCTGCGCGATCCGCGGCAAGCGCCATGATCGCCATGATTTCGGATGCGGCGGTGATCACAAACCCCGATTGACGATCCGCACCTTCGCGCTTCCCGCCGGCACTTACGACGATGCGCCTCAGGGCGCGATCATTCATATCCATCGCACGCGGCCACGTGATGCGTTCAGGATCAAGATGCAGTTCGTTGCCGAAAAACAGGTGCGTATCGATCAGCGCGGAGAGAAGATTATGCGCCGACGTAATCGCGTGAAAGTCGCCATGAAAATGCAGGTTGATCTTCGCTGCCGGTTCCACCTGCGCGCGGCCGCCACCCGACGCGCCACCCTTCATGCCAAATACAGGCCCCAGGGACGGCTCGCGTGAGGTGATGACGGCACGCTTGCCGATCCGCTCCAGGCCCTGTGTCAGGCCGATCGCCGTGACTGTCTTGCCTTCGCCGGAGACCGTCGGCGTCGTGGCTGTCACCAGGATCAGTTTGCCGCGTTGTTTAAAGGCGGGATCCTCCAGCAGTTCAAGCTTGATCTTTGCGCCGTGCGCACTCACCTGTTCGTAATACTTTTCCGGAAGCCCGAGCTTCTCCGCTATGGCATGGACAGGCAGCAACTCATGAGTCATCGGTGGACAGTCATCCTGGATAAAAATGGCAACACACCATGCTATCGGAGATTGCGCCTGGACTGCCGGCTCGTCCTGACAGGCCGGGCACAACACGAAGAAGGCTACTGCTTTTCTTTGAAGAAGCTATAGGTCGCCGTGTAGGGGATTCGTACTTCTGCATTCGCGTGGTCGGCATCGCATCCGGAAGCCGGCGCGACGCCTCCACGTGTCTCCGAGCGCTCGACAGTGGTGACCTGGCTCAGTTTGCCACTGCTCCCGGTCGAAGCCGCTGACAGAATCAGCCAGGGAATCGTGCCAGGCTGAGACTTGCTTGACAGCAGCTTGCCCTGCACTTCGCTGCCATCGTTCAGCCGCCACTTTGGTCCGGCGAAGTGTTTTCCGATCGCGTGGTGAGCCGCGTCATAAAGCGTCGCCTCGGGCGCCTTCAACTTCCACTTCCAATCGCCATCCTGTGCGCAGGTATAGATCTGGACTCCCTCGCCGCGCGCCCGCAACACCAGCGTCTCATCTGGCAGCGTGAACGTACCCGGCGGCATGGGAGCAGGCGTTTGAGCAATGACGGTAAGCCCTGAGAGGCAGAGGCATGAAGACGCAGCGACGGCTTTCATTCTCATCGTCTATGAGGTTAGCAGTGTATTGTGCTGCGACGATAAAGCTACTGCCTCGGCACTCGCAAAAAAGTGGCCCTGCCCCTGCATGAGACAGAGCCCAAGCCAGGTGCTCCCTTAAAGTGCGGCTTCGTTGATCGCGCCAAAGCAGAGGCCATGACTGCTCCGCACGCTCCACCCGCTACCTGTGCAATCGCATGCCGAGGTACGCACTCAATGCACGGCGCCAGTCAGGTTATCGGCAGCAGGCAAATTAAGATGAGCAATTGAGACCTTCCATCCAATACCTGTTTAGGAATGTGCGAGATTGGTCATCTAGAACACAATTCGGTCGGGCAAACGCAACCATCTAGACCGATTCCGCAATCACTATAGAGGCAGGCTGTGCACCTCTGAGGCAGTTTGCGTTCGGCAGAACGATTCCTTTTAAACTTTGGGCCGCCAGTTGACCCCATACACGCTCGTTTTCGAGAGAGGCTGTCAAATGTCAGGATTCTTGCCAGACCCTCTCACGTTTCGCGCTCTATTCGAGTCGAATCCACGCGCCTCCATTGCAGTTCTTGCAAACGCTCCCGATTTCACGATCGTTGCGGCCAGTGGCTCCTACCTGCATCTTGCCGACACAACCAGGGAGCACCTCGCGGGTAAAAGACTCCTCGAAACTTCCCCGTTCTGCGACTTGCTGCCGACCGACAAGACCGTTATCCGTTCAGCACTCGATGATCTGTCCAGCCCGGCCTCCGTCGGCCAGTCTGTTGCCCCCCAGGACTTCAGCCCCGTGCTGCGATTCAATCCCGACCGCGACCCATGGACCTTGACCATCTCTCCCGTTTACGACGCAGATGGAAAGTCCCTCTTGCAGGTACTCACCCTGGAGGAGGCCTCGCAGAAGGCAAGGCAGCCCGTCACTTTGGCAAGTATGCGATCTCCCAAGGTTGAAAGTATCGATAGCCGTAGCAGCCGGACAGCCCTGCAGAACGAGCCCTGGTCCCTGCCACTGCCATCCCATGAAGTATTCGACCAGGCCGTCCCTGGATTCGCAGTGTTCGACCTGGATGGAAACATCATTGACTGCAACCCGTCGTTCGCCAGACTGGTGGGTCGTCCGCGTGAAGAACTGCAGACCATGAATTGCTCTGCCCTCGTTCATCCCGACGATCTCGGACGCAGCGCGAAAGACATGGAACGGCTGGTCAAGGGTGAGTCATCCGCTTTTGTGATTGAGAAACGCTATGTACGGCCGGACGGCGCGATTGTCTGGGTCAGGAACTCGGTCTCGCTCATCCGCGCCACTGGTGATCGTCCGCCCCAGCTGGTCACTATCTCGGAAGACCTGACTCTCTTCCGGCTGGCTGAGCACGCCCTCATCAAGAATGAAAAGCTGGCTGCAGTCGGTCGCCTCTCTGCTTCCATTGCGCACGAGCTCAACAATCCGTTGGAGGCCGTGACCAATCTCCTCTTCCTGATCGGCCATTCTTCAGAAATCGACGAAGTTCGCCGCTACGCCCGCCTGGCTGAGCAGGAACTGGGTCGCGTAACCCAGATCGCCACACAGACTCTGCGCTTCTACCGCCATGAGGTAGCGCCCGGTCCCGTCCAGATGGCAGACATCGTCGATAGCGTACTGGCACTTTTCGAGGGCCGTCTGCGTCGGCGCAATGTCAAAGTCATCAAGCGCTATCTGCCTGTCGCCAATCAGCTGCGCGCCAATAGTGGAGAAATTCGGCAGGTATTCGTCAACCTGATCAGCAATGCCCTCGATGCAATGGGCGACACCGGCCTGCTGCGGATTGATGTCCGGCCGTCGCGCAGCTGGGAAGACCCCGACGTTGCTGGGGTACGGGTCACCATCTGCGATACGGGCAGTGGTATCCCCCGCGAAATGCTGCAGAGGATCTTCGAACCCTTTGTCAGCACAAAAGAAAGCAATGGCACCGGCCTTGGTCTTTGGATATCGAAAGAGATCGTCCATCGGCATGGCGGTACGCTGCGGGTTCGCAGCGCAGTGAGTGGTCGACGCCAGGGCACAGCTATGTCTGTCTTTTTACCGGGCGAGATCATCTCCAAGGCAGCCTGACTTGCCTTGTTGATCTCACCACGACTGCTCGAATTCCGACCTGGCTATCGCCCAAAGATGTTCATCCTACGTGCATGAACTCCACCCAGAACACCGACACCAAGGTCAGCAATCCTGACGACCGGCATTTTATGCAACTTGCCATTGACCAGGCCAGGCTGGGCATGATCACACCTGGCGGTGCTCACGTCGGCTGCGTGATCACCCGCGACGGCGCACTGGTCGCCAGCGGCTTCAACGAGGTGGAGGGGCTGTATGATCCGACCGCCCACTCCGAGATCGTCACGATCCGTCGTCTCTGCAAAGACTGGCAGGTGACCAGTCTGCGTGGTTGCACGCTTTACTGCACCCTGCAACCCTGCGGCATGTGCACCGTCGCCTGCATCTGGGCAGGCATCAGCCGGATTGTTTATGGAGCTACGCGCAACGATGTCAACTCCATCTACTTCGCGGAGCGCCACTCCGACACAACAGACTATCTCCGCGAGGCTTTTCGAAGTGATATTGAAGTCACAGCCGGCGTGCTTGACCACGAGTGTTCCGCGCTCTATGTGAAGAAAGACGAACCAGCGCCGCCGGATGCCGACCCCGCGCACGCGCCGACAGTCGCTGCGCGCTGACGTCCGGAGCCAGGCGAATCGAGAGGCTGCTGGACCATCAGCAGGTTTGGCCTGTTCGCTTGTGACTGCGTTCCTATTCGGTAGCCGCAGCAGTGACGAAATTCAGGCCATTGGGCGTTCCATATCCCGTCACATCATCCCAGCCCGGAGCTACAGTCAAGGAACTGTCGGTGCCAAAGGTCAGGTTCAGGTACTCCCCACTTACCGGCCAGATCGCGCTGACGAAGTCCTTCGTGTGCACCAGCGGCTCGGCAAGATAGGCAGCCGAGTAGTACGTGGCGCCATCACTATCGACCACCGTACCCACGGTGTTGGTCGGCGAGCTTACCGGAACAATGTCCGTCACGGCATCGGAGGGCAAGGTGCTCACGATCGGCGCAGCCTGGCCCAGCAGGTGTCCGGCTTTCTGGTTCGCGAGTGCCCAGAAAGCCGAGAACATCGGAGTGGAAAGACTGGTTCCACCAATCGCCTCGACGGTCGTGCCGTAGAGTGGATCGGTATACACAAGCACTGCACCAGTGAGAGGATCGGCTTCCAGCGACACATCCGGCACTAGCCGGTAGCTGCCTGAAAGATTTTTCTGCCACGCGGGCTTGGCAAAATACAGACTCGACCCGCCACCCGAGCCCAGGTCGTTGCCATAGTTGTAGGGCGGATCGGAAATGTCGGCTTTGTCGAAGGCGATCAGGGTTTCGTTTGTTCCCCATCCGGTCTGCATCGCTGTCCCGGTTCCGCCGGGTACGCCGATGCTGGTGCCGCCCACTGCTGTCGAGTAGGGCGTGTCGGCAGGCACCAGGGTCGCGCCTGCAGGCGTTCCGAGCATCAGGTCGCTATGGTCGCCACTCGCATAATTCACAGCAATACCGGTCGCTGCCGCCTGCTCGATGACCTGGTTATAGGCTTCCAGTGTCACTGCCCCGTGCTCTGTTTCCGGGGTGCCGTAGCTGTTCGAGATGACACCGCCAAGATGGTGCATGGTGGCATAACTGATTGCATACTGAAAGTCCTGGTCATCTTCAGAAGGCGTCGCCACAACAACAATGTTGGCGGCCGGAGCTATGGCATGTGCCCACTCCACGTCGATCGAGGTCTCGCCCACCCAGTTTCCCGACAATGGCCCCGAAAGGGGCTGTCCATCCGAATCGACGATCTTCAGTGTCGACGACGTGAACAACGGGAGACCATTCAATTTGTTGAACTCATTCGCATCGCTTATGAGGGTCGGCGAACCGAATGCATCCACCACCACGATGGTCTGCCCTTCCCCTCGGAAGCCTGCCTTGTAGACTGCCTGCAGTCCATAAACCGCCTGCATCTGTGCAGCATTGTAGGCACACTGCAGTGATCCTGTGCTGTACACATTGCCGAAATAAACGCCAATCGGCAGCTGACCAGTCTCACCCAGTGTGTAAGTTGTCGCCGGGTGGAAACACTTGTCAGTAAAGTAGCCGCCGAGCCCGCTGCTCGCGGCTTTCACCACTGCCAGCGGGACGGGCGCGAGCGGCTTCCCGGTTCTAGCGTTCACAGCCTGCGTCAGCAGCGGCTTCATGGGGACATTGTCCAGCCCGCTCACGCTCAGTACCAGCGAAGCTGCCGCACCTTTTACTATCGCTTCGGTTGCATTCGCCCGGAAGGCCGTGCCATCGGTCTCGAAGTTGTTCAACTCAGTACCGAACGCGGCTTCCATCTGCGCTGCCGTACCCTGCGCGCGGATGGCAAAAGGATCGCTCTCATCCACCTTGACCGCAAGGCCGTCTTTCTCCAGTTGTTCCCTGACCGTCTGAAGATCTGCCGCGGTGGGCGCATAGGTCAGCAGGTCACTCGTGGTCAGCCACTTGTGATATGTCGCCGATCCGGGCGTGTACAGTGCGGCGACTCGCTGGTCAAAAGCGGCCTTGTTGCGCAGGTTCATCCACAGCGTCACCTTGACGGGTTGTGCAGCCTGCACCCGGCCTTGGTTGGTGGCACGCGCTACGACGCCGGGCACGCTGCTAACGACCTTGGTCTGCGTTGAAACCTGGATCCCTGCTATTGCCGCGGATGGGAGAGCGGCCAGCATGGCCAGCATGATGCAATGGTGCTTGATGAATCCTGGATAACGGCGCGCTGCCTTGAACATGAACATAGACCTTCCTGCGGCTCCAAGCTTTTTCACAGACAGAGTGGTGCGGGAGAGAGGTGACCAGCTTTTCCAGGAAGGAAGGCCAGCAGAATATCTCTGCGCACAGCATCTACCGCGAAAACGCTTAGTGGATCAATGACGGTCGGCAGCAACTGAAGCTACCGCGAATTCGAATGTGTGATGTGTCGAGGGAGGATCGCTTGAGGCGGGCGGTTCCAAAGCAGTGCAGGTCATCGTACAAGGCGCAGGTTCTACGAACTACCCGCAATTTCGATCGGTTCGGCTCATCCTACTACACCCGCCGCCGGTGCAAGGAAGTAAAATTTGCATGGTTGAAAGCACAGGTGGATTGTGTGGCGAATCTCAACTAGCCGGACACAACCGCAAGCTTTATTCGTCCTCATCGGCTGTCCCGGCAAACGGAGCCAGCCCAGCCCAGGAGGTAGCCTTGCGCTCGACCACCAGGATAGAGAACGCGGCCTCGAGCGAGTCTTCGATTGCTTCTTCGAGCACCAGTCGAACCTCGTCTGCTTCCATGGTCGATTCACCGTCATAAGTGCCGACAGGAAGCGAAAACTCGTATCCCTCCGCGCTCAGGATGGACCGCGTAAAGTCATAGTGCAGCATCAGCGTATCCAGTTCGCCGTATGCATCGTCATTGTCGGTCACGCCCAGTAGCGCAACCCTCACCAGAAAATCCGCCATCCGTCCCTCTTCCATGATTTTAGAGCAGCCGCTCCAGGTATGGCAGCCGCGACCTCTACCTTGAAGTGCTGCGGAAAAGAGGCACACCGGTCTATAACTCCGGGTTGCAGTTTAGCCTGCTTTCTCCTACCGTGAGGGCGCAGTCTGAAGCGGAAAAATCGCGTCACGGAGAGCACGCATGCACGTTCGCAGATTTCTGTTGTTCGGCTCGTTTGTCCTGGGAGCAGCCCTGTTCGCAGCCGATATCCACAGCATCACCTTTGCCGCTACCCGCAACCCACAGCAAGACAGCAATAGCAGACCACAGGGCGGCCAGGCCGGTAACAATCGGCCGGCCCCTGGAGCACGCCCTGGTGGGCAGCCGGGCGGCGCCAGGCCAGACAGACCGAATCCCGGGGGCCAACCCAACCGGCCTCCTCAAGGCGGAAACAGGCCTGCGCCCAGCCGTCCGAATCCTGGCAGGCCGCAGCCGAACAAGCCAAATCCTGGCCGTCCCGGCCCGGGGCGGCCAGGTGGTAATCACCGTCCGCCACCCCGCCCCGTCAATCGCCCGCATTACAGCTTTGGCGACGGCGGCAATGGCTTCCGGCTGCGCCGCTATTTCAATTCGGACATGGCACGCATCAACCGCGCCCGGCGTCCCCACTTCCTGGCAGGCGGCTACTTCCCCCGCCAGTACGTGACCTATCTGCAGCCCATTCCACCCGATGTACTGGGCTACCTGCCGCCGGTGCCGCCGGGCTACGCCATCGGCTACTACGACGGCTACACCGTGGTCTACGATCCCACGACCTACCTGATTGCCAGCGTCCTCGACCTTTTCCGCTACTAAGCGAGGGCTATTGGCATGTCAGCCTAACCGGATACCCCATGTCCCGCTTTCTGAGCATGGGGTTCTTCCCGCCACCATCTGCATCCAAATACCCATGCTGCGCAAACAGATCATTGGACAGCCGACCCCGATAGAAGACGCCCACACCGACCTTAATTGGCTTCCGCTCGCGGACCTGGTATCTGTCGAACTCACCTCTGAAGACCCGAGACATCCCTTCGACCCGGTGTTTGAAGAGGGCGGCGATAAAGGCTGGCGCGCCGAGCATCCCGGCAGGCAGACCGTACGCCTGCGCTTCGACAAACCCCAGAACGTCCATCGCATACGGCTCCGCTTTGTTGACCGCGACCACGAGCGCAGCCAGGAATTTGTTTTGCGGTATGCTGCCGCTGCCGGTCCTGTGCGCGACATAGTCCGCCAGCAATGGAGTTTCAGCCCGGGTGGTTCGACTGAAGAAGTTGAGGACTACACTGTCGACCTGCAGGGCGTGACGACGATCGAACTCGAGATCGATCCTGACCGCGGGAAAAATACGTTACCAGCGACACTGGCAGAGCTACTTATTTGCTGAATCCACAAGACACCCACTGGTATGCTGCGACTCATACAAAAGTTCCAGACAAGCCTTTAGACTGATGTAGTAGTAATGCCACTTACCGCGAATCCTCTTATAAGCGCTACACGTGGCAGCAATGGACAACGGCAAAGGAGCAGACATAATGCCCGCGCTGAAGATCTGGATCTGGTTTGTAGGTGCTGCTGTCTGGTACCTCGATGCAGCCCTTAACCTGCACTATAACGCCCGCGGCCACGCCATCCTTGCCCTTTGCGTTGCCACCATGTTCTTCATTGCCGGCATGATCTGGGTCAGGAACCCTAAACGCCACTGACACTGTGTCTTGAGGCCGCCGTCGGCAATTCCACCTACCCTAAATGACGGCGGTAACCCCACCTAAGTGGTATCGAGACTCGGGGCAACCAGCGCGATGATGGTTGTCAAGAGGATTGGCACCATGGATAACAGTTTGTCAGAGGTATTTGATCAGGCCCGGCAGCTTGTCGCCGAAGCGGACCGCCGCGTGGCGGAGACAGAACGCCGTCGCCGCGAGATTGAAGGCCAGGCCAAACTGGCTGAACTGGTTGTCCGTGCAGAAGAAGCATTCGATTTCACCAGCCGCGAAAAGCTTGAACTTGACCCCCGCATGGACGTCCATGAAGACGTAGCCGTGATTGAGTTCGTTGTGCGCGCCGCCCGCGCTATCTTCGTGCTCGCGCCGAAAGACGATATCCTGTGGGACCTGCTGGTTGTCGAAGACGGCAAAAACGTATCGAGTGTCGCCGAGATAGTCGGCGGCATCAAGGCTGAACCAAACTCCCGCCGCCTGGCCGCCGCCCGCGTCGTCGCGTCCATTGCGATCTGGGTCGAGAAGAACCGTCAGCGCCGCGCTGCAGCAGCCTCGCAGGTGGCTGAACAGCCACTCGGCCAGAATGCCAACCAGGTAAAAACCCAGTCATCGCAGAGTCAGGCCAGCTTTCCGGCTCAGCCAGAGATCATTGACGCCTCGCAGGCGCCGGCCCCCGTCATTCCGCCCTATGAACGACGCGAGCGCCGCGTTGTCGACGCAGCGCCCTCCGCACCACAGCCGCGCTACGACGAGACGATCGCTGCCCGCACGCCTTCGACTCCACCTATGCCACGGTCAGTCCCCGCGCAGAATACCGCACAGAACACGGCACAGAAGACCGCGCCCACTCCGCAGCGCGCCAGCTACGGCACCTTCGGGAAGTTTTTCGGCCACTGAAAGGAAGAGGATCTCCTCTCGCCCGAAGAGGGCGTCCAGTATGTGTCCGGCAGCCTATCCGGGGATGATCCGGTAAGCAGCGAGGCGACGCTCGAAGCAGACGCCCGCCTCGACCGCTATCTGGACAGTTATCTTGAAGCAGCCATGGACCTTCCAAGGCTGGGCGAACACCTTGCCGCAGACGACAGAGAACCTCCCCCTGCCCCGCCACTCTCGCCGCCATTGCCGCCCCAGCCACGCCACGCACCCGCTGAGCCGCTACCCGCATGGCTCCGCGGCGACGAAAAACTGTTCGGCGCAGATGACTTGGGGGACGACTTCCAGGATGACTTTCGGGATGAGCTGGACGATCTTGAAAGCGATGACCCGGCCGAACGCCCGCTTGGCCTGCGCGGTCTGCGCTGGATCCGGAAAAACATGAGCAGTTTCAAGGTGACAGTTTCTCTGCAGCGTCCAATACCAGCCCCTGGCAGACCTCGCAAGTTGCCCTGAAGCAATCGGTCCAGGGATTCTCCCCGGCACAACGCTGCGTGATCTGACACTCGCCAGCTGCGCCTTCTTGAGACTTTCACACAAGCGCAACCCGGAATTGTCTTCCACAGGACAACCCGCTCTCCAAGGTATTGCCTCCTACTAGGCAGGGGATAAGTACCCCGGAAGAGGTTTTATGGCGAACGATCATCACAACACAGCAGCCGAGCATCACGAAAACGCAGCAAAGTCGCATCGCAAGGCTGCCGAGCTACACCAGCAAGGCAGCAGCGATGAAGCCGTCAAGCACTCGCAGCAGGCGCATGAGCACTCCACCAACGCGCACAAACATAGCGAACAGGCTCACCAGACTTCCACCGGCGGCAAAAAGCAGTAAGCATTCGTCAGCGGTTGCGTATGCAGGAAGAAGGGTCGCACACGCGGCCCTTTTCTCTTTCCAAGAAACCAGGATAGTATGAAGGAGCAGTGATGTCGAAAATCCGAACTGAAGAGCAGCCCGTACCCGAGCATACCCACGCTGCCGAGTTTCAGAAAAAGATTGAGCCCAATGCCAAGGCTGCACAGATCCACGCCAAAACTGTCCAGCACAGTTACGAAACGGCTTTGAACGTTCAGCGTGATGACAATGACGTCGCCGACGCCGCCAGGGGGACCGAGGTTGGCTCACCTGAACACCCGCTGGCACATCCGGAATCTGAAAAGTAGAGACACGCTAGGGAAGGCTACTCGCTGAAAGGCACCCCGAAACACAGTTCAGCTTTGCGCGCGGGACGCACTGTCGTCTCGCGCACCTCGGGCGAATGACCCATCTTCCGCCACAGTTCCAGTGCCACATCGTTCATGTAATACAGTCGTAATCGCTCCGCAGTATCGCCTCTTTGCGAATAGACGCTGATCGTACTGACCAGCCCATTCTGCGAGGTCTGCTCCAAATACTCGCTCATATTGCGCGCAGGACTGTTCTCGGGCCGCATGACCTCTTGAGCGCTCTGCGTGATCAGGTGATACGCCATCCGTGTCTCTCCGCCCTCAACGTGCGCTCAGCAGCAGCCGCAATGTCTTAGTTGGATGCCGGAAAACAAGGACTGCCGACAGGCCTCTTTAAGTAGCCAGTGGCTCAAAGTAGCGACGAGTTCGAAGTAGAGACGAGCTCAAAGTAGAGACCAGCTCAAAGTAGAGACGAGCTCGAAGTAGAGACGAACCTGGAATACCCGCGCCCTTCTAAGAGAACGGCGTTTCTTCCGGAACTATCTTCGAGACCACTTAACCCCATCGACCAAACAACCGGCTTAACCCTATCAACCAAGCAATCACGCAAAAGTATCAGCAGGTGTAGGCGTTTCTACCTACTTGGTAAGCTGTGCAGCGCTTTTTTTACACGGTAGCCTTGGAACAAGTTTGGGAGAGATCACACTTATGAACTTCAAGAACAGCTTTGCACTCTTGGCTACAGGCGTTGTCGCTATCACCTCTGCGGGATGCACCGATCGGACCTCTGTCAGCAAAGAGAACTTTGCTCAGGTCATTACCCAGGACTACGCCACGAACGGCGACTGCCTCTTCTCCCGTTCGCTGAAATTCCCCTATCGTGTCGGCGCCGATGACAAATTGCTTACCGACACCCGTAACCAGCTCAACGCTATGGTCGACCAGGGACTGCTGACCCGCACCTCCACCCACGACGGCAAGGAAACGCTCCTGCAGTTCACCCTGACCGAAACCGGTCGCCAGGTCCCGGGTGATGGCCGCTTCTGCTACGGCAAGCGCGAAGTCACCAGCGTCGACAACTTCTCCGCCCCGTCTGAATTCCGCGGCGTACAGATGACCCATGTCGGCTACCACTACACTATCAAGGACACGGCGACCTGGGCCAATACACCCGCCGTCAAGACTGCCTTCCCCTCCGTAGCCCGCTCCATGTCCGACCAGCCGGTCGACGAAGCCACGCTGGTCCTGGAAAAAGAAGGCTGGACCTTAGAAAACCAGTAGCATCTGCCATGCAGGCAGATGCGCCGCCGGCGCCGTTCCTGATTCCCCGACAGCAGAGGCCCCACGTTCATGCGTGGGACCTCTGCTGTTTTTGGAGCAAGCTACGGAAATGGTGACTTGCCATGCGCGAACCTTAAGTGATCAGTAGGAGCGCGTTTTAAAGGGTTCAAATTGAAGGGTCGCTTCGACCTGCTCGATGAGTGCATGCACCTCTCTCGCCCATTGAACTTCAAGCTATTCTCCGTCTCCAGGGCGAAGTCCCGCCCACATTCGAACTTCTTTGACTGAGAGAGTCTGCCACGGTGATTTGCGGCGGATGCGACTGGTTCTGCGTAGGCGTTCCAGGACGCTATTCATGAGTTCTTGTTCCAACTCCTTAGATATCATTTAGAATTCTAAATAGTTGCAAAGTATTCATCAAGGAGACTTCCATGGCTAACGTCGCACCTCGCTTCTCACCCGCCGACAGCATCATTCTGCTCGTCGACCACCAGACCATGACCATCGACTGGGTGAAGAGTCTGCCCAAGAGCACGGTTATTGCCAGTTGCCGTGTTCTGGCCCGCATGGGCGTCACCTTCTCCATGCCGCTCTTTTTCACCACCACCATGGAGGAGTATGTGGGGCCCACCCTGCCTGAGATTCAGGAGGTTGCGCCCGATGCCTTCGCCGCACGCTTCAAGCGCGGTGGCATCTTAAGCTGCTTCGATCAACCCGAACTCACCGCCGCACTGAAGGCCACGGGGCGTACAAACCTGATTCTCGCGGGCCTGACCACCGACATCTGCCTGTTCTGGGCAGCCCGGGATGCCGTTCGCCTTGGCTACAACGTGAATGTCATCGCTGATGCCTGCGGCACCATGTCTACGATCGGCGACAATACGACGTTCGATCGGCTTCGCGGACTCGGTGTGACGGTGAGCGTGGTCAACCAGATCGTCACCGAACTCGAGAACGACTTCGGCAGTCCTGACGGCCTCAAAGCCCAGCAGATCCTCTCCGACGAAGTCATCTCCAAGCTCAAGTAGCGTCTTCATCTTGCTTCGCCCGGAGTCAATGCTCCGGGCGAGGTCCTTTCAGGAAGGTCCACCATTGAACATTCAGGTCCGGTTTTCCATCGTGATGACGTTCGCTCTGGCTGCATCTGGCGCCATCCTGCGGCTTGCCGCTCAGACTGTGAACCCGCCAGCGTACACACCACAGGCCTGGGACATCGACTGGTCTTATCTCGCACAACCCGCGACCTCTCACTCATCCGAGCGGGACTGGACTGACCGCTTCCACTACATTCCGCTGGGAAAAGACAAGTTCCTCTCGATCAACGGGCAGGTTCGCGAGCGCGGCGAATATCAGGACCACCCCGCCTTTGGCGCACAGCCTCCGTATAGCGGCTACTTCCTCGAGCGCTACCTGTTCAGCTCCGACCTGCACCTTGCCACGCACTTTCGCACCTTCATCCAATTCGACAGCGGCCTGATCACCGGTCGCGACGGTGGACCGCGTCCCGGCATCGACGAGGATAAGCTGGACTTTAATCAGGGCTTCGTTGATCTCACCCCCGGCAAGTCCTCGGATCATGCGCTCACTGTCCGTGCCGGCCGACAGCTCATCTCGCTGGGTTCTACGCGCCTTATCGCCACCGGGGCCGGACTCAATGTCGAGCAGCCATTCGATGGGTTTCGCCTCATGGTCCACGCAGGACATTGGACCGCGGACGGCCTCGCTGTCCGCCCGACGGAGGTCAAGACCGGTATCTTCGATAACGAACCAAATCCCGCTGAAGAACTCTGGGGGATCTACCTGAGCCGGGCTCTTCCGTCCTCCCCCACCAATGTCGATCTCTACTACCTTGGCTATGATCACAAGTCAGTTCGCTACGTGCAGAGCACGGGCCGCGAGCAGCGCGAGACCATTGGAGCGCGCGTATGGTCGCACACTCAGACGTGGGACTATGACTTCGAATACACTGCTCAATTCGGACGCTTCGACACCGGCAACATCAGCGCCTGGGGCACGGGCTATCATCTCGGCTCTACCTTCAATCATGCCCGCTTTGCACCCCACCCGGAACTCGACGGAGGCGTCCTCAGCGGAGACCACAACGCCCACGACAACACGCTCGGCACCTTCAATCCCTTGTTTCCAAACGGCAACTTCCTGAGTCAAAGCATTCTGCTCGGTCCCTTCAATCTCATCATCGTGCGTCCGACATTGAAGACAGCACTCACTCGAAAGGCCGGCACGAACACGAATGTCGAGCTCCTCTGGCGACAGGCCACAGAGGATGGTGTCTATAACATCGTCGGCATCCTCACGCACGCCCCAGGACATTCAACCGCACGGTTCATCGGCACGCAGATTCAGCAGGAAATCGATTACGCTTTTAGCCGGCATCTCAGTGGCTCGCTGGCGTACGAGCATTTCTTCACCGGGGAATTCCTGAAGCACAGTCCGCCGGGACGCAGCTTGAACTTCATCTCCCCGCAGCTTACCTATAACTTCTAAGCGTCGCAAGACCCGTGATGCAAATGCCTTATCAGCACGCCCTTGTGATCACTGTCGTTCTGCTCAATGGTTACTGCTTCGGCGCTAACTGCGTGGAGCGGTTCGTCAACTATCACACCTGGCATCTCATCCCCGCCGATGCTTTCAAGGCATATCACAGAGCGCAACAGCCGCTGATCCAGGCTTTTGTGGTCGCGCCGATGGCAGTTGGGTTCGTGCTCCAGCTATGGTTGGCTTTCAGGGTACCTGGGGGCGTCGACCCTCTTGTCCCCTGGATCATGGTCGTAGCTTCCGCTGCTGGAGCGGTCTCGACGGTGCTGCTTCAGCTTCCGATCCACGCAGCCTTCAACCGGAGCGGCTACTCGCCTGAACTGATGCAGAGGCTGCTCCGCACTGACTGGATCAGGAAGGCCGCGGACACTGTGCGGCTGGCTGCAACGGTGCAGCTCCTGCATCAGCTGCTTAGCGCTCATTAGGCCCAAGACCACGAAGCTTGCGCAGTAGGTGAGCCGCGGTCTTCTTTTCTTCGGTGGAAAGGCGATGCATCGCTTCGGCAAGCTCGGTCGCATGCAGCGCGGCAACCTTCTTCGCCAGCGTTCGGCCTTTTTCGGTGATGACTCCCATCACCACGCGCTTGTCCTCGCTGCGTGACTCGCGCGCGAGCAGGCCGCGCTTCTCCAGCTTTTTAACGGTGTAGGTCGTGCTTGCGCCGGTGAGTAGAATCCGTTCGCTCAACTCACCGAGGGGGGTAGGTCCGCCGTGCCAAAGCACCATCAATACTGAGAATTCGGTCATGGTCAGACCGTGCTTCTGCATCCGCGGGCGCACATAATCGTCAACAAACTTGAAGGCTCTGCCGATCGAGAGGATGAGCTGGAGCGCCGCGGCCTCATCTGGTGGAGGTCCCTGCGGCCCTCCCGGCCCGGGGCCGCCGCTCGATGGAGTCCCATGCATCCTACGATTTTATCGCTTTAGTTCGTCTTCTCAGTTTGACAACGGCCTTCTCGGGAAGCTGCTCTCACAGCGCGATACAGCAGCGCATCCGTGCAGCTACGCGTTTGGCTCTTTAGAGTTTTGCGCCACTTCGCCGCGTCCAGGTAGCCGAGTGAAAGACCGAGCCCCAGCAGGGCTTCGCCCATGGTGCCCGCCTGCGAGCCGGGCACGGTCGGATCGAAGGACGTTCCTTGAAGCTTTCCAGTAAATGCCGGTCCAAAAGCCTCAAGCTTCTTGATCGAAGCCTGATTGGCTTCCATATCGCCCGCTAACCCGGCAAGAACGGCGATGGCCCAGTGAAGATAAGGATTGCCAGGATCGATATGGTCGCGGATTCCTTCAAGCCAGGCACGCGCCTGTTTCGCATTGGTACCATCATGGCTGCTGCGTTGCGGCCGTAGCCTTCCATCTTCAATCGGCCGTATCTCCCCACCACCGGGTGTCGCATCGAACTGCTTGCCCTGGCTCAGCGCAGACTCACCCGCATCCGGCGCAAAGGCCGCGACATACACCAGTCCTGCGACCTTAGGATTGTTGCCTGCCTCTGTAATGACAGCGCCGCCGTACGAATGGCCGACCAGAAGCACCGGCCCATCCTGTGCATCGATGATCCGTTTCGTAGCCGCCACATCGTCCGCAAGCGAGGTGAGGGGATTCTGGACGGCAACCACATGCAGGCCCTTTGCTTCGAGCAACGGAATCACCTTCGCCCAGCTCGAGCCCTCTGCCCATGCTCCGTGAACGAGCACGACATTCTTGACCGCGACCGCAGATAAAGTCTGTGCAGGTGCACTTACCGGGAATGTGGCAGCAACGAGCACCGCCGTGCTCACGATCGACGTAAACGCCGGGTGTAAATACATGTGTTGATTCCTTTCGATTCCAAAATGTCTGCGCACTTCCGACGGGCGTGATCAGAAAAATGCGCTTGCGCTTGCTGACCTGCTGTAACGCTAGGCCCGGGAGATGAGCATCACCAGCCCGGATCGGGTCATGTGCCTGCAACCCTTTCGA
Organism: Acidobacteriaceae bacterium; assembly: GCA_963692885.1. GTDB lineage: Bacteria > Acidobacteriota > Terriglobia > Terriglobales > Acidobacteriaceae. Next base: position 387,939 of record OY843586.1, on the reverse strand, counting down.
GGTTCTGCAGGACAGGGGAACAAAAGCTGCTGCGCATGCGTAGTGTTGACTATCTACAATCAACGTGTGTAGATAGTCATAGTATGGGAAAACCGAGCGACCTGGTGCAGGGAACACTTGACCTGCTTATTCTGAAGACGATCTCGCTTGAGCCGAAGCATGGCTGGGCGATCGCGAAACGTATTCAACAGATCTCGAACGAAGTACTGCAGGTGCAGCAGGGCTCGCTCTATCCAGCGCTCCATCGCCTCGAACAGCAGGGTTGGATTCGCGCGAAATGGGCAGAGGCGGACAGTGGCCGGCAAGCCAAGTTCTATTCGCTGACCGCCGCTGGACGTGCGCAGCTGGCCATCGAGAAAGAGAACTGGAGCCGCCTCTCGGGAGCGATCAATCTGATCGTCGAGAGCGCTTAAGGGAACACACGGAGGGCGAACAGGCATGAAATATACCGGACGATTTTTCTCAAAAATCCATATGGCCATGCTTTCGTTGTTCCGCCGTCAGAGCGAGACGACGCAGTTGAACGAAGAGATACAGTTTCATCTCGACCAGCAGATGAAGGAGAACATGACAGCCGGCGCTACGCCTGAAGAAGCGCGCAAGGCAGCTCTGCGCGCATTTGGGAATCCGACACTGTTACGAGAACAGGCGCGTGCCACGTGGAGCTGGCAATGGCTCGAAGTCGGCGCCCGCGATCTTCGTTATGGCGCGCGTCGCCTCGTCCGCTCGCCGGGCTTTGCATGCATCGCTATTCTCGTGATGGCGCTCGGCATCGGCGCCGCCACTTCCCTCTTCACCATGGTGCGTTCCGTGCTGCTCAAGCCGCTGCCGTTTCGCGATCCCGACAAACTGGTGAATGTCTACGAACATTTCCGCGAAAACACGAATGCCAGTGGTTTCAATGTTGTCTCTCCCGCAGATTTTCGGGACTGGCGTGCGCAGACGCATGGTTTCGAAGACATGGGTGCATGGCGGCCGACTGACTTCAATCTCTCCGGGGAACACTCAGAACTGCCTGAAGTCATTGAAGGCGCCGGCTTCTCGTCCAGTCTTCTGCCGGTGCTCTGCGTTCAGCCCGTACTCGGCCGCAACTTTACGGCACAGGAAGACGAACCCGATGCGAGTCACGTTGTCATTCTGACGTGGAGCCTGTTCCAGCGACGGTTTGGAGGCAAGCCTTCAATCCTCGGCACGCAGATCCACGTGAACTCCGAACCGTGGACGATCATCGGCGTACTGCCCAGCTGGTTCGTTTATCCTGATGCGCGATCGCAGCTCATCGTGCCCTGGGGACAGACGTACACGCCTGAACAGTTTTCCCATCACGACATGCACCAGTCCTACGTGGTAGCGCGCCTGCGTCCCGGCGTGAGCGCGGCCGCTGCTGCCAACGAAATCGGCGCGCTGCAGTATCGGTTACATTTGCAGCATGCCTCCGAACCGGTAGCAGAAGAAATCCGCTGGCGTCCTATGATTGATGACGTCGTGCAGGACGTCAGGAAGCCCCTGCTCGTGCTGCTGTCAGCAGTGGGCTGCATGCTGCTTATCGCCTGCCTGAATGTGTCAAACCTGCTGGTGGCCCGAAGCGCGGCCCGTCGCAAAGAAGTCGCGGTGCGCGGCGCTCTTGGCGGCAGCCGCCTGGCGCTCATCCGCGAGCAGATGACTGAGAGCCTGCTCATCTGCATCGCCGGCGGCACACTCGGCCTGCTGCTGTCGATCGTCGTCACCCGCTGGTTTGCGACTCACTGGAGTGACCTTCCACGCGCGGAGACAGTCCACATAGATGGCACGGTCTTCCTCTTCTCCGCCGGCATCATCGTTTTCTGTGCCTTGTTCGCGGGCCTCCTGCCGGCCATCTCCTCTACCGGTACCGGTGTGCTCGCGGCATTGCAGGAGTCGTCCCGATCGATCGGCGGCAGTGTCGCCCGTGCCACCCTTCGCAAGACGTTGCTGGTCGCGGAGATCGCGTTGACCGTCATCCTGCTCGTTTCCGCCGGCCTGCTCTTCAAAAGCTTTCTGCACCTGCGCACGACGGACCTGGGCTGCGCCACCGACCATGCACTGACGATGAAGTACACCCTGCCGCGCAAACAATACGACACGCCGGCCAAGATCCTGGCCTTCCACGAAAATCTGCTGGAACGTGTCCGGCGCGTGCCTGGCGTCCGCGCTGCTGCTCTTGTTTCCACGCCGCCGGGAGGAGGCCGCGAGAATGACGCGATCTTCACAATTCCCGGCCATCCGGCAGCTGCCGGCAACCTGCTGCAGAATGACGCGATGTACTACTCCATCGATCCGTCCTACTTCAGCACCATGCAGATCCCGCTTATTCGCGGCCGCTTCTTCACGGAACAGGAGCGGCTTGATCGCTACCACTACATCGTCGTCAGTAAGAAGTTCGCGGACCAGTATTTTCCCGAAGATAGTGCCATCGGCCGGCATATTTCAATGATCTGGGCCAACCCGCTACCCGAGAGCTTTGAGATCATAGGTGTCGTCGGCGACACACTCTTTGACGTCACCCGGCCAGTGATGGCGACCGTCTACTTTCCCATCTTCGCCGGGCTTCCCATCGCTACGGATGATGCGGCCCTGGTCGTCCGTACAAGTACTGACCCACTGAACTTCGCTGTACCAGTTCAGCAGCAGTTTGCCGCCATTGATCCATCTCTGCCGGTCTCGGACGTATTGACGATGCAGCAGATCCTCGGCAAATCGACCGCCAGCGAAAGTCTCAGCGCGACCCTCCTGCTGTCCTTCGCGACGCTCTCGCTTCTACTTGCCGCGATCGGCCTTTATGGCGTCCTGTCCTACCTGGTCACGCAGCGCATCACAGAGATCGGCATCCGCATCGCACTCGGCGCGCAACGCAGGCAGGTCCTGCAACTTGTCCTGTTCGATGGACTGAAGCCGGTGTTTATCGGCCTGCTGCTTGGCATCAGTGGCGGCATCGCTGCCGGCGCGCTCATCCGCTCGCAACTCTATGGCACCAGCCCGTATGACCCTCTGGTGTTCGTAAGCATGGTCTGCAGCCTGCTGATGACCGCCGTGATTGCCTGCACTGTTCCGGCTATCCGCGCATCCAGGATTGAACCCATGCAGGCGCTGCGTACGGAGTAAAGGCACTACCGGCAGGAACCGGCGCGCTCACTTCTCCCGCAGGCTGACCATCAGGAACATCACGAACGCGAGTACATCCGCTCCGGTCAGGATCAACACCTGCAGCCCGCGGACCAGTGAAAGAACCGGCTCGCGGCGTACGTCAGGACGACGAACACGGCCACGCCTGCCAATCCCACCGGGAACGATGACTCCTGCGGCCCGCGCTCCATGATGCAGCCCTCGCATTTCCAGGATGCTCCAATCCAAAGTTCATCTCGTCGCTATAGACTGATGTGCGCAGACACTTTCCGGTTCAAGGAAACTTCCATGCCCCGTTTCACCACAACTCTCCTTGGGACTCTCATCCTTTCGGCCAGCCTGGTCGCAGTCGCGCAACGGCCAGCCGCCTCGACCGCTCCTGTACCACTGGTTGCAGCTCCGCAGGCTGACCCGCAGATCCAGCCGGACGGCAGTGCTGTCTTTACGCTCGCGATGCCCAACGCCCAGGCCGTCGGTCTCAACCTTGAGAACCACAAAGAGCCGATGCTGATGACCAAAGGCTCCGACGGCAAATGGACACTCACCGTGCCCGCCCTTGCTCCTGAAATCTACAGCTACTCCTTCAACGTGGATGGCACGCACATCACCGACCCGCATAATACCCAGGTAAAGACCAGCTTCTTCAACGTCGACAGCATCTTCCTTGTCCCGGGTCATCCGGCCATGCCATGGGAGATGGCCGACGTTCCGCACGGCACCATCGATCATCACTACTATCACTCGAAGATTGTCGGCAGCCTCGAGAACAGCACCAGTCAGTATTACGTGTACACGCCGCCGGGCTTTGATCCACACAGCAAGCAGAAATATCCCGTGCTCTACCTGCTGCACGGCTACTCCGACGATCCCAGTGCGTGGACAGCGATGGGCAAGGCGAACCTTATCCTCGACAACCTGATCGCGCAGGGCAAAGCGAAGCCAATGATCGTTGTTATGCCCTGGGGTTACGGCGATATGAAGATCATCACCAATGGCTGGGCTTCGTGGCGCGATCCTGCATTGATCATGAGCAACTTCACGCATTTTGGCGAGGCCCTGCAGCAGGAAGTCATGCCGCTCATCAATGCGCAATATCCCATCTCGGATAAGCGTGAAGACCACGCCATCGCCGGCCTCTCCATGGGCGGAGCCGAGACACTGCTGGTCGGCCTGAATCACACGGACTACTTCGCCTCGATCGGCGCCTTCAGTGCAGGCGGCATCGGCAGCGACAACTTCGACACCCTCTTCCCTGCCATCACTGCACAGTCAGGCGCCCAGGTACAGTCGAAGCTGAAAGTCTTCTGGGTCGCCTGCGGTACGGAAGACGGACTGAACGAACCCAATCAGAAATTTATCGCGTGGCTGCAGAGTAAGGGCGTGCAGCCGACCGCCATTCACTCACCCGGCATGGGCCACGTGTGGATGGTGTGGCGCGAAAATCTCGCAGGCTTTGCACCGCTGCTCTTCCAGAAATAACCTCTGCTCTACCGGATACGCAAAGCCTGCATCGGATCGATCGTGGCAGCGCGGCGGGCTGGTAGAAAGCCTGCCAGCGCCGCCGCTGCCGATAGCACGACGATCGCAATCCCCAGGCTCACCGGATCGTACGGTGTCACGGCGTAGAGCTGGTCAACCATGGCCCGCGCTCCGATCAGTGCGATCGGTATGCCGATGAGCAGACCAATACCGACCTGCACGAGGGCCGCCCTCATCACCAGTGTGACCACGCGATTCCGATTTGCGCCCAGCGCCATGCGCAGACCAATCTCGCTCGTCCGGCGACTCACCTGGTACGAAGTAATGCCATACAGTCCCACTGAAGCAATCACCAGTGTGAGCAGGCCGAACAGCGTTGCCAGACGAGCAACCAGCCGCTCCTGGTTGAAGTTGCCATTGACCTGGTAATCGAGCGAGCGCAGGTCGATCACTGTGAGATTCGGATCGATGTTCGCGAGTGTGCGGCGGACAAGCGCGTCCAGGTTCTGCGGCACTGTATGGAAGTGCATGGTGATCGAATCCATGTACATCGTCTCGGTCTCGATGGTGGCCGAGGTTGGATTTGTGATACCTTTCTGCCACTGCGACAGTGGCCTGAAGTACATCGGAAAAACTTCGTCCCGCGCTCCGGCATACTTCGCGTCGGCGACCACGCCGACAATTTCGTAGGCGCCCGCGTATTCCTGACTAAAGACGCCGAAGTGCCGCCCGATGGGATCTTCTTTCGGGAAGAACTTCTTCACAAACGTTTCGTTTACTACCGCGACCAGTGGCGACGTTCCGGAATCATTCTCCGTGAAGTCGCGGCCGCGCAGAACAGGCTGGCCAACTGCTTCAAAGAACCCGGGACTGACGCGATCCAGGGAAGAACCCTTTTCATCGCTCGTGTCCGGCGCAGACCTTCCCTGCACAAAAACATTCAGGCCCCAGTTGGCTCCTTCCATCGGACTGTACAGCGCCAGCCCCGCCCTCTCCATTCCTGGCAGCTCGGAAAACTGGTCCTTCAGTTTTCGATAGAGGACGGCCAGCTTCTCAGGCGTGTATCCCGCGCCGGCAGGGTCGATATGCAATACGTACCTGTTACTGGTTTTGATCCCGAAATTCTGGTGCTCCATGTTTTCAAGGCTCTTCGTCAGCAGGCTCGCGCCCACCAGCAGCACCAGTGACAGGGCAGCCTGAAAAACAATCAGTGATTTCTGGGGGAGTGAGCCGCGCTCGCCGGTCGACCGGTTCACTCCGCGCAATGCCTCGGCCGGATCACCGTTTGAGGTGATCCATGCGGGCACGATGCCGAAGGTGACGCCCGTGACCAGCGAAAGCAGAAAAGCAAAGCCAAGCACCGCCAGCGAAGGGCTGCTGTCGATCATGTTGTGCGGAGAATCAGGAAAAGCCAGCGCCAGCAGAGCCTTTGTCCCCGCATAGGCTACAACCAGCCCGGCCAGACCGCCCAGGCACGCCAGCAGGATGCTCTCCGTGAGCATCTGGCGTACCAGCCGGTGACGCGCCGCTCCCAGTGCCATGCGGATGGAGGTCTCAGTCTTTCGCTTGCTCCCGCGCGCAAGCAACAGGTTCGCCACGTTGGCGCATGTCACCAGCAGGACCAGTCCCGAAATTGCCAGCAGCAGGTAAAGTCCCTTGCCCGCCTGCTGCTGCAGGCTCTGAATCCCGGCGCCACCCGGGGCCAGCACGATATGCTGCTTCGCTATCTGGCTCGCGCCGCCATTGCGTGTGTAGTTGTCCTGCGTCCTGAGCCAGTCGCGCAGCCGGCCGGACAACTTCTGCTGCAGAACCCCCGCCGCCACGCCCGGCTTCAGCCTGCCAATCACGTACAGCCAGTTCTGGTCGGCGTGGTTCAGGATGGAGTTGGTCTGCTGCAGCAGGGGCTCCGCTGCGAGCGGCAGCCACAGGGCAGGAGGACTGGCAACGATCCGATCTCCAAAAAAGCCCGGAGGCGCAATGCCGACGATGGTCACCGGCTGGCTTTGCATGTAGAACGTTGCCCCGACGATGGCTGGGTCCGAAGCATAATCGGACTGCCAGGCCTGGTAGCTCATCACTGCAGCTGGCGCAGCATTAGGCGCATCGTCCGCGGGCGACAGTACGCGCCCCGCAAAACTGCCGATGCCCAGGGTAGCGAAGTAGTTCCCGGAAACGTACTCGCTTGTCTCGGTCCTGGCCAGGCCGGTACCACTGCGCACAGAGATCTTCCCGAGCCCTGCCTGCATCGCAGCCAGTTGCTCAAACTCCGGCGCGGCTTCGCGAAACTGTTTGTACAACTCAAACGAGAAGAGGTCGAAATCGCCGGTCTCGTTCGGAAACGATCCATAGACACAGCAGTCCGCCTTGTCGCCGATCCGGTAGAGCGACTTCGGGTCGCCCACTGGCAAAGACTTCATCAGGATGGCGTGTACCAGCGTGAAAATGGCAGTGTTGGCGCCGATGCCGAGAGCGATGGTCAGAATGACCGTCATGGTGAAAGCTGGCGCATTGCGCAACTGGCGAAGAGCGACCCGGATGTCCTGCATGCAATTCTCCTGTTCAGAGAGCCGGCACGTATCATGCCATCTGCCTCGAAGCGTAAGTGTCACGTTCCATTAGCCTTTGCCTCGAAGCCGGATCGTCGGCCCGTCCATCATCCGAATGCCTGCCCGGAAACGGACGGGGATGAACGTCGCCTCCATCTCGGGCGTACCGGTTGCCCACTATTGGAATGGTCCGCCGCCATTACCCACCCGGAAACGGATTATCTTAGCTGGCAGGAGGCTTCACCATGGAGATTTCGACGATTGGCATCGACCTGAGCAAGACCACCTTTCACCTGATTGGCCTGAGCGCACGTGGGGAGATTGTGCTTCGGAAAAAGCTCTCTCGCAAGCAGCTGCTGATCTTCACCGCAACCCGGACGCCGATGCTGATCGGCATGGAGGCTTGTGCAGGCGCTCATTACCTTGCCCGTGCTTTGCGGGAGCAAGGCCATGATGCCAAGCTCATGCCGGCGCAGTATGTAAAGCCCTACGTCAAGACGAACAAGAACGACTATCTGGACGCGGAAGCGATTGCCGAGGCCGTCCAGCGACCAACGATGCGTTTCGTGCCTGTTAAGAACGATGCCCAACTGGACCTGCAGGCCTTGCACCGCGTGCGAGATCGCTGGGTTGCGCGAAGAACCGCCGTGATGAACCAGATACGCGGATTTCTACTGGATCGTGGAATAGCGATCCGAAAAGGACCTTCTTATCTGACCGCCCAACTGGAGATTATCTTCACGGATGGTAACTACTCATTTTCCGGAAGACTGCTCCACCTGATGCGCGAGCTAAAGCAAGAGTGGGATGAGCTCGAAAGGAAGATTGAAGAAGCGAGTGCTGAGCTCGCCCGCATCGCCAAGGAGGACGATGGCTGTCATCGGTTAATGGAGGTGCCTGGCTTCGGACCGATCGTTTCGACAGCACTGGTGGCGGCGATCGGCAACGGGATCAGCTTCAGAAAAGGACGGGATCTGGCAGCCTGGCTGGGGCTCGTTCCGCGACAACATTCGACTGGAGGCAAAACCCGACTCCTCGGCATCAGCAAGCTCGGGAACGAGTACCTACGGCGCATGATGCTTCACGGCGCTCGATCCGTGGTGATGCAGATGGAACGAAAGCCTTCTGCACTGGGCGAGTGGCTGACCAACCTGTCCGCACGAAGCCACCGCAACGTCACCGTGGTTGCGTTGGCTAACAAGATGGCGCGCATCGCATGGGCAATCCTGAGCAAGGGAACGCATTACTGCGCACCTGCTCTCATAGCAGCCTGACCCGAGGCATGGAAAAGACGCCCAAAGTACGGGCTTGGTAATCGCTTCGCGATTCCACACTTTTCCACCCCTCCGACGACGACGACCAAGTTTTCCTCTCAAGTTTGCGAGACAAATCGATGTGTGAGTGAACGGTCTCAACCGGCGTTGCCTAAGCCTGTGTGGGAATGAGAACCCTTAGGAGTTCGACCCACTTTGTAGACCAGCGACGCGCGGACTCCATTATGGCCAGGAGCGGAAGCTCCACAAACAGGCCGGATACATTTGCGCAGACCCTAACCACTCGCCACAAAGATTTAGCTTGCAATCTGACGGCGGACCATACAATTCCCACAGCGCTCCACAAATCGCTGCACCATTCCCGCGCCTTGGCACCCACCCTGCGGGCGCGTACCTTCATAGACACCGGACGATGGTAATGGAGGAGCCGGGCAGGATGTCCTCCGCCGGCGGCTCCGAATCCGCTCCAGACGCGCCCATTTCCGTTCTCCACAGGCAGAAATAAGGCTTTTCGCGACCGCCTGCTTGTTCGGGCATCTAATCACAAGATGTAGGGGTTTTGATCTTGACACGGTCTATACACAGGGCTAACTTCACACTTGCAGCCCGAGAATGAGCATCGCCGCTCACCGGCCGTCACCGACAAAGCAGCACCGCAGTCGTACCACACCGGCGCTTCATTTCCACCAGGAAACGAGGCACGGGGCTCCATCTTTTGATTTTTGTTTCACTGCTGTCCTTGTCCCCGATCCAACTGTTTTTGTAGTCCATAATTCGAATTTATTAGGAGTCACCATGGCCGAGGCCACCAAGCAATCCGCCGCCACTTCCGCACCTGAATCCACCCGCGCCACTTCAAACAGCGCCGGAAGCTTAAAAACCAATGGCGCCCGTCCAGGACTCCAATACAACCGCCGCTTCACCAGGCCCGGCGTATCGCCCTACAGCGAAGTCCAGTGGGAGCGCCGTACCGCGGCCATCACCGACTCCAAGGGCAAGACGATCTTCGAGCAGAAGGAAGTCGAAGTACCGGTCGACTGGTCAATGACCGCGACCAACATCGTCGCCTCGAAATATCTGCACGGCCCCATGGATGCAGCGCCCGGCGGCGCGGCCGAACTTACCAGCGCCTACAAGCGTGAGACGGGTGTCCGCGAATTGATCGCCCGCGTGTCCGAGAGCATCCGCGACTGGGGTATGGACAACGGCTACTTCGCCACCAAGGAAGACGCGACCAATTTCCACGACGATCTCGTCCACCTGCTCGTAAACCAGAAGGTCGCGTTCAATTCGCCCGTATGGTTCAACGTAGGCTGCGATCGCCTCGAACCCGACTCTGATGCTCGCAACTGGCACTGGGACCCGAAGACACGCGAAGTCCGCTACTCCGTGACTGGCTACCGGAATCCGCAGTGCTCGGCCTGCTTCATCAACTCTGTCGATGACTCGCTCGACTCCATCCTGACCCTCGCGAAGACCGAAGGCATGCTCTTCAAGTGGGGCTCTGGCACTGGCACCAACCTGTCGCCGATCCGTGGCTCGCAGGAACTGCTCTCGGGCGGCGGCACAGCCTCCGGACCACTCAGCTTCATGCGCGGCTTCGACGCTTTCGCTGGTGTCATCAAGTCTGGCGGCAAGACCCGCCGCGCTGCCAAGATGGTCATCCTGAACGTCGACCATCCGGACATCGTTGACTTCGTCGAGTGCAAGGCCAAGGAAGAAGCCAAGGCGCACTCGCTCGTCGCCGCCGGTTATGACGGCAGTGGTCCCGACTCTGAAGCCTACTCGTCGATCTTCTTCCAGAATGCCAACAACTCTGTCCGCGTCAACGACGAGTTCATGCAGGCCTGGGAGGCCGATGGCGACTTCTCGACCAAGACCGTGAAGGATGGCGCGCCCGTCAATACCTACAAGGCGCGTGACCTGATGCGCAAAATCGCACAGGCCACCTGGGCATGCGGCGATCCGGGCATGCAGTACGACACCACCATCAATCGCTGGCACACCTCGAAGAACAGCGGGCGCATCAACGCGTCCAATCCCTGCTCCGAGTACATGTTCCTCGACAACTCGGCCTGCAACCTGGCCAGCTTCAACCTGATGAAGTTCGTCACACCGTCAGGCACGTTCGACATTGCCGCTTATCGCGCAGCCGTCGACACGCTCATCATTGCCATGGATATTCTGGTCGATTCCGCCGGCTACCCGACCGAACTCATCTCGCGCAACTCGCACGACTATCGTCCACTCGGTCTTGGCTATGCCAACCTCGGCGCATTGCTGATGGCGATGGGTCTGCCGTACGACTCCGACGCCGGCCGCGACTTTGCCGCGACCCTTACTGCCATCATGTGCGGCGAAGCGTATCTGCAATCCGCCAAGCTCGCTGAGAGCTGCCCGGAGCTCGGATCAGCGACAACACTCACCAACTCGGTCAGCCGCAGTGGTGGCGCGTGCCCTGGCTTCTACGTCAACCGCGAGCCGTTTCTCGATGTCATCCGTATGCATCGCGCAGAGGTCAACAATATCGGCAAGAGCAAGTCGTCCGCGGAACCATTCAGCGTGCCGCAACTCGACAGCCTCATCGCTGCAAGTAAGGAATGCTGGGACCAGGCACTCGCCCATGGCGAAAAGTACGGCTATCGTAATTCCCAGGTCACCGTGCTCGCGCCCACCGGCACCATTGGCTTCATGATGGATTGCGACACCACTGGCATCGAGCCCGAACTGGCGCTCGTGAAGTACAAGAAGCTGGTCGGCGGCGGCATGATCAAGATCGTCAACCAGACTGTTCCCGCTGCTCTCTTCAAGCTTGGCTACTCGGATGACCAGGTCCAGTCGATCGTCAGCTACATCGATTCGACCGGCACCATCGAAGGCGCGCCAGCCATCAAGCCCGAGCACCTGAGCGTATTCGACTGCTCCTTCAAACCAGCCAAAGGCACGCGCACCATTCACTACAACGGCCACATCAAGATGATGGCCGCAACCCAGCCATTCCTCTCCGGCGCGATCTCGAAGACGGTCAACCTGCCGACCGAGGCAACAGCAGATGACATCGCTGAAGTCTACGTCGAAGCCTGGAAGATGGGCATCAAGGCCGTCGCCATTTATCGCGATGGATCGAAGGGTGTGCAGGTCCTCAACACTTCATCCGAGGACACGAAGAAAGGCGACCCGGCAGCTGCTGCACTCGCTGCTTCAGCCGAGCGCATCCTTGCTTCAATCGCACAAGGCAACGCGGCCTCGACCAAAGATGTGCAGTCTCTCGAGCGCGCACTCGAGAACAAGATTTCAAGCAAGCTTGAAGTGAGCGCCAAGGCCATCGCCGACGCTGCTCACACGTTTGAGATTGCCATCCAGAACGCCGTTTCAACCGCGGCCATCCCGGTAGCTGCTCCTGCGCCCGTGCCCACGCGCATTACAGCTTCAGACAATGCGCAGGACCCCAACGCACCCCCGCGCGCCGTCCGTCACCGTCTGCAGGAAGAGCGCGCGTCGCTCACCCACAAGTTCTCAATCGCGGGACACGAAGGCTACATCACTGTCGGCCTTTATCCCTCGGGTGAGCCGGGCGAGATTTTCATCAAGATGGCCAAGGAAGGCTCCACTGTCTCCGGACTGATGGACTCGTTCGCGACTGCTATCTCGCTCTCACTGCAACACGGAGTCCCGCTGAAGGTCCTGTGCGAGAAGTTCGCCCATACCCGCTTTGAGCCCTCAGGCTGGACGGGCAACGAGCATATCGGCTATGCCAAATCCATCATGGATTACATCTTCCGCTGGCTGCAGCTGCGCTTCCTCTCCGGGCAGCAGCTCGATCTGTTCGCCGGACTGGGCGCACCCCAGCCACCGTCTGTTCCCGTCGTCGGAACCATCGGCGGCGCTAACAGTACAGGTGCTCCGAGTCACGCATTTGGCGACCTGGGTTCAAGCCCGACTGTTGGCGACATCGACCTGATGGCTTCAGGCCACCCGGTCACCGGCGCCGGCCAAACGGTCATTCCCGGCCACGCCGGATCAGTCGTTCCAACCAGCGGCCACGCAGCAGACGCGATGCGCAGTATGTACGACATGGGCGACGCCCCGTCATGCCTGACCTGCGGCGCAATCATGGTAAGAAACGGCAGCTGCTACCGCTGCATGTCCTGCGGCAGCACGAGCGGCTGCAGCTAGGGGTAGGCGAACTAACCTGCAGCGCGCAAAAGAGCCCTGTCCGATCGGGCTGTTTTGCCTAAACTTGGAAGCAGCATGAACTCAATTATTCTCGCGGACACTCCGAAGAAGCAGCAAGTTAGAAAACCGCATATCATCTCCAACCTGCACCTAAGCAAATTCGCAAATGATGCTGGGAAGCTTTTCGTTTACGAAAAGGATCGGCCCGTAAGGCCAAGCATCCCCAAGAATGAATGCGTCGAGCGTGACTACTTCGAATACAAGATCAACGGACAACACACAAATAACCTATACGAGAATTGGTTTGCTCGGACAGAAACAGCCGTAGGAGCAATCTACCCGAACGTATGTGGGCAAGAACCCTCGACGCAAGTAGAGAGAGAGGTTTGGGCTATTTTTATAGCCCAAATCTTCCTCAGGAGTCGCAAGGTACGGCATCAACTTGGAGGTAAGCTACTTAGAGAGATGGAGCAGACCTTTGATCCCGCCTATGCAAGGGAAATTCAATACGAGCTCTTCAAAACGGGCCGTCTAATACAGCTTTCAGACATAAAGGACGCGATCAGGAGGCAGCTCATCCAGATGAGATCGTGTCCTGCTTTTGGGCATCTTTTCAGAATCGAACAGTCAACCCGTAATCTAGCCGCAAGCCTGATGTTCAAACGGTGGTGTATATCAGAGGCAAGCTCTGGAGACGAGTTTGTAACCTCGGATTGCCCGGTCTCGACTGCTAGGTTAGTTGGCAATCAAATCGTCGCTCTAGGCCAAGGTTTCAACGATAAAGCGACCGCAATCTTCTTTCCATTGAGCCCGACAAAGATTTTTATCGCAAGCCCAGCGGGTACCGATTGGGTACAAACATTTAACGCTGATCAAGTCAGAAACATCAATGTCATAACTGCTCGTTTCGCTCACAAGAACGTTTACGCGAGGCGCGAAAGCGAATTATTGAAGAAGCTTGTAGACTCTGAAATCAATCAGATCGAGTTCGGAGTCAACGCCTTTGTCTCTCAAAATGCTCAAGTCGCGAAGCTTAACTGACTCGGTCTTTATCCTCTAATCTGCCTGGATAGCTATTACCAGTGCCCATAAGCCATCAGCAGCGCCAGACACCCGACCAATCCCACCAGTAGCAACGCATGCTTCAACATGGATCGCAGCAGCTTCGACTGCTCTGCCACTGAAATCCCCGTTGCTGCTGCGGCTATCGCGATCGTCTGCAGACTGATCATCTTCCCCATCACGCCGCCAACAGAATTCGTTGCTGCCATCAGCACCGGGTCAAACCCCAGCCGGCCCGCCGTGACGACCTGCAGGTTCCCGAACAACGCATTGGATGACGTGTCCGACCCCGTGATGAACACGCCCAGCCAGCCCAGCGCAGCACTGAAAAACGGGAACGCCGCCCCGGTCGCTGCGAAGGCCAGTCCGAGTGTTGCCGTCGCGCCGCAGTAGTTCATCAGGAAGGCCATCGCCAGTACTGACGTCACCGTAAGCGTTGGCAACCGTAGCTGATACGTTACTTTCAGCAGCACGCGAGCGAATTGCCGCAGACTAAGCTTGACTGTCAGCGCAGAAACCAGCGTTGCGACCATGCAGGCTGTCCCCGCAGCCGACAGCCAGTTCACTGCATATACTGCCGGGTAGGGCGACGGCGCTTTGACGATCGGCGGCATTCGCACTACTACGTTATGCAGCATCGGCCAATGAACTACGAACGTCGTTCGGTCGAGCAGCAAGCGAACCGGCGTCCATCCCCATAGCAGGACGCACGTCACCAGCAGCATGTATGGCAGCCACGCATACAGCAGCATCCCCGCACTCTGCCTCGATGCGCCTGCATCGGCGACGACATCCCCTGCTGCGCGCGCATCCACGGCGCCCTTTTCCGATGGGCTCCAGAAGCGCAGCAGCACTACCAATGCCGCCATCGCAGCAAGTGACGAAAGGATATTCGTCAGCTGCGCACCCACATGGACCGAGATGAAATACTGCACTCCCGCATACACCGCACCTGCGACCAGCGTCGGCAGCAGCACGCCGGACAAGCCTCTAAATCCCCACATGGCGACGATCATGTAGGCCGGAAGGATGAACACGACGGGCGTGCACAAACGCCCCGCCGCCGCGCTCAGTCTCGTCACGGACAGGCCCGTCGTTCCCGCAAGTGTGATGATCGGTATACCGATCGATCCAAATGTAACTGGCGCTGTATTTCCAAGCAAACACAATGAAGCGGCTGCAAAGGGCGAGAAGCCGAGGCCGATCAGCATGGTCGACGCAATGGCTACCGGCGCACCAAAGCCAGCCGCGCCTTCGAGGAAGGCGCCGAAAGCAAACGCGATCAACAGCGCCTGCATGCGAGGCTCGCCTGTCAGACGGCCTATCGATTGTTTGATCCCTTCGAACTGTCCTGATTCGACCGAGACGTGGAAGAGCGCGAGGGCCCAGAAGATGATCCATGTAATCGGAAAAAGACCGAAGGCAATTCCTTCCGCCGCAGCGCTCAGCGCCGGGATGAGCGGCATCCGGTAAGCCGCGAGCGCGACTAACAAGGTGACGCCAAGACCACAAAGCCCCGTCATCCACGCTGGTTTGCGCAGCACTCCAAGCAGGAACAGGAGTGTCACAATTGGCAGCGCTGCTATCGCCGCAGAAAAAAACAGTCCGTGTCCAAACAGCAGGTAGGTTTGAGCCCAGGTCATTCTCGCCCTCGCGCGCATCGACAGGATACCTGCAAAGCAGGCATCAAACGCCGTGACACCAAATCCAATGAGCGCTTACATGATGCTGGTGCGAAATGACCACTGATGACGCGGTTTAGCTCTTCCATTCTGCCTGCGTGCGATGCTACCCTCCCGGACACGCAGGGGCGGACCCACAATGCGATCGGACTTACTGCGATTCAACGGCGCTGTTGAGCGGGATCCGGCCATTGATGCGTGGCTGAAAAATCATGCCGGCGAAGTCGGTTCACTGGCACAACATTGGTTCGAAACTATGCGAAATTGCGGGGATGAAGTAAGAGAGCTGCTGCACGACGGATGTCCCGTTGCATGCCTGGGAGATGCGCCCTTCGGCTACGTCAACATATTTACGTCGCATACGAATGTGGGGTTCTTCCATGGCGCAGCGCTGCCTGACCCAACTCGCCTGCTGAAAGGCTCGGGTAAATTTATGCGTCATGTGAGATTGGAGCCGGGAGTGGCAATCGACAGCTCGGCCCTGGCCGCACTTATCCAGGCAGCCTATGCGGATATCAAAATGCGTGTCGAGAACCCTTAGTCTGTCTCGTTCTCATCTTGCTCTCTTCCTCGACCTTGATCACACTGATCGCTCCATTGCGTTCCAGGATTGCGTGTTTTGCTGCTGAGAGATCTTTCGGTCCACGGCCGCGCGGCAGCCATCACGAGCCAGCGTCAGCTGACGGTCCTCGTCCAAGTAGCCTAGATCGGCTAGAACCACCACGGTTACGAATAGAATCTACACTGCGTGTTGGAACGGACCGACGGCGATCTCATGATTTACCTTTGCCACTGAATCTTCGACCTCTCGAACGATGCCGCCATGTACTCTTCACCTGCCCCAATGATTGAGATGGAGGCGAAATAGATCGCACGCATGATGACGATGCATCGCGCGTTCAGTTAGATCGAGAGCAGCGCCTACCTGGAGTTTCTTACACGAAGGACAATCGAGCGGACATTGCCCTCTCCGTGCATGATCGAGATCTCACCATCGGCGTGCGCAGTCAACGAGGGGAACTTTTCTCCCCATTCGATGAGTACCAGGCTGTTCTCTGCAGTCATCTCCTCGATACCTAGCGCAGCCAGTTGACGGTCCTCTTCCAACCGGTAAAGGTCAAGATGATAAAGCTGAACAGGCTTCTGCGTGGAGGGCGCTACGCCGACATATTCATGCACCAGCGTGAACGTGGGACTAGTCACCTCTTCCGCATCTGCTGCGCCAAGAGCCTCAGCTAGACCCTTGACGAGCGTCGTCTTACCGGCGCCAAGATCGCCTCGCAATATCAACAGGAGCGGCGGCCTGAGCAAGGAGGCCAGTTCACGGCCGGCATCCATTGTCTCTTCGGCGGAACCGGTGACGAAGGTGCGCTCGATGATTGTTCCGGCTGTGCTCACCATCTTGGCCTAACCGCGCCAAGCGTTCTCGGCAGACCCTGCAGCCAGGTAAATCCGTCCTTTGTGCCAGCCCGAAAACGGAAGGCCTTCCACAGGTGGCTGACGACATCCGTGGCGAGAAGGGTGTGCTCGTTCTGCTCCGCGACCGCAAAATCTGCTGCCAGACCGTGCAGGTAGACTGCCGCCTCGACGGCGACACCTGGATCTTCGCCATCGTGCACACCGTACTGGGAGACGAGCGCGGCGACAATGCCGGTCAGAATGTCGCCACTTCCCCCTTTTGCGAGGCCGGGATTCCCCGTTGTATTGATGGCGAGTCGGCCATCCGGATGGGCAATAATGGTGCGCCATCCCTTCAACACCAGGATGACCTGGTGCGTTGTCGCGTAGGCGCGGGCTATGCCCTCGCGATCGGCTTCGACTTCCTTGATACTTTTGTTCACCAGCCGCGCCATTTCACCCGGATGCGGCGTGAGCACGATGGTCCGCAGCGTTCCTTCGGCCCGGCGGCCATTCAGTTGATAATTCCTCTGAGCGATGGCGTTAAGCGCATCGGCATCGATCACCAGGGGCAGGTCGCTTTTTTCGATCAGACCCAGCACAAAATCCTGCGCATCCGGGTCTTCACCGAGTCCAGGCCCAATCGCGAGGACAGACTTCTTTTCGACCATATGCTTCAGGTTTGCGTCTTCCAGGTTCGCGGAAGAGAGTGCTCCGCTGCTGCCTGCAAGCAGCGGCATGGTCATCAACTCTGGCGCGATCGAGGCTACATTCGACAGAATGGAGCCAACGATACCGGCAGTCACCAGCCCGGCACCGGCACGCAAGGCAGCCAGGGACGCCATCGCGGGTGCGCCCGCTTTGCCGTCCGCGCCGCCAATCACAAGTACATGGCCAAACTTGCCCTTGTTGCCATCGGGAGATCGCGGCTTGTCGGTTATCGGCTTCGAGGCTCCAGCCCAGGTCAGACGGGTGCTGCTCTCGATGGCCCGATCCGGCGAGCCAATGTTCGCCACGACTAGCGGCCCTTGCTGAAGGTTCCCTGGACGAGTGAGACCACCTCCCTGCATGAAGTGGCCGGAGATATGGGCGAATTTGGGAGCCGTGAAGGTGACGACTGCGTCGGACCGGAACGCGCCTGGTTGAGAGAATTCGCGGGAGTCCGCGTCCCAACCCGAGGGAAGGTCGATAGACACGACGGGGATCATTGGATGCCGGCTGAGCAGCTCACCGATGACGACTGCCAGACCGCGCATCGGTGGCTTGAACCCGGTTCCAAAGACTGCATCGACAAAGAGATCGGCGGAAGCGATAGTTGTCGCAATTCCCGGTGCTTTCAAAGCGAGTTCGTCTGTGATTTCTGCCGGCATACGCCCTGAAGTAGCGAGCTTCAGCTTCTCAAGATTCTCTCGCGCAGCGCCTTTCACATCGCCTGCTGCGCCTAGCAGAAACACAGTCACCTGGCGACCAGCTTCTGCCAGAAAACGGGCGGCTACCAGGCCATCCCCGCCATTGTTGCCTTTCCCGCAGAAGATTACGACACGGCTGGCGGCCGGCATCTCCTGCATCACGAATCGCGCAACTGATCCGCCGGCGTTTTCCATCAGCTGTGCGAACGATATCCCGAATTGCTCCGCCGTACGGGAGTCGGCGTTCTGCATCTCTTGCGAGGAAAGAATCTTCATACTGTCTGGATGATTGTATGTGGCTGGCGGGTGTCTCGCTCAAACACTCCCGCGGTGGATAGACGCGATTGATAGTGAATACCCCTTTTAAGAGGCCGGCGGCTTGAGCCGTGGGTGAGTGAATCCGCAAAGGAAAAAGGGCTCCGGTCAGGAGCCCTTTTCAGGTTGGATCTTTTCTCGTAGCTGTTTCAAGACTTCCAGTTACTGGGAGACGCCCTGCGAAAGCGTGCGGGTTGTATCCATTGGCGGTACTCCAGCCTTGGCGAAGTAGCTATGGTCCCAGAGACTGCGATAGAAGACGCCCGTGAGTTCGGCCGCTTTGGGTCCGAAGGTGGGTCGGCCGCCTTCGAGGAAGATGACCGTGGCGATCTTACCATAGGAGGTGTCCGCGAAGGAGACGAACCATCCATAGCGGATGCCGTCATTGGAACAGGTTCCGGTCTTTCCGAGGATCGGAAGCTGGTCGAAATTCGTCCGCAATGAACGGGCGGTTCCATACTGAACGACTGCGCCCATGCCCGGCGCAATCTCCGGAATGACACGGGAAATATCCAGCTTCCGCTTGATCCGTGGCTGAAAGTTCACTGCCTCGGCTGGTGTCGTTGGATGCTGAAGGTAGTAGAGTGTGCCGCCGTTAGCGATAGCCGAAACCAGTGCGCCGAGTTGCAGCGGAGTCATGGAAACACCTTCACCGAAGGAGCACATGCGGCCAACGCCGCCGGCACTCTCGGGAAGCACGGTATTCGGGTAAACCCCGAGCTGTTCACCGGGTATGTTCCAACCGGCAAGTTCACCCAGGCCAAACTCGTTTGCATAATGCCGCACGCGATCGAACCCGAGCATGCGCCCAACCGTCTCAAAATACAGGTTGTTGGAGTGGGCCAGGGCATCCGTGAGGTTGACGCGATACCCACCACCTAGATTGACCGGCGTGTCCTTGGTAATCAGGCCTTCTTCAAGGGCTGCCAGTGCCACAGACACCTTAATAGTTGAGCAGGGTTCCGCGCCGCTCGACAAAGCCAGTTTCTGGTTGACCATGGCGAGTATGCGGCCGTTACTGGGGTCAATCGCGACCACCGTTCCGTTCATATTGCCCAGTGCCTCAAGAGCAGCCTGACGGACTACCGGATCTTCGCCAGCAGTCGAATCGCTGGCTGTGAGGTCGGTCTCGGCGAAAGAGTCACCGGAAAAGTGTTCATAGTAACGGTGCCGTACCAGGACCGCACGACGAAGCCTGCCATTCCGACTGCGCACATACGTCACACGTGTCACGGTCGACGCGCGGCGACGACTGTGAACGGCACCCCGACTGACGACGTGATGAGCCGACGCGCGGACCACCCGATGCGCCGCATGCCGTTTGTGCGTCTGGGCCTGCACGAGACTGAAGGGTAGACAGAGAAGCCCGACAATCGTGACGAAATGGAGAAAACGCTTCATAAACCGCCTTGGTGTCGCCCCAGTACTAACCCGTCATGCGGCGGGAAGACTCGCTGGTGCTGCTGCTACTTAAGAGTTTAATGGTTGCCAGGTTGAAACTCTAAAGAATGAGACCAGACCCATACCCAAAGTTCTGTTTTGGGAGTATGGATCCGTCCTGGACTCATTTCGGTACTGTTACTGCATTCAAACGCAGAATTGACCTGGCCACAGTCACACAAAGAAGGCAGCGGGCGGAACCTTTGTGGGATCCTGCCCTGCCTTTTTCTACAGACCGCCGCCTTGTCTCATGAAGGCCGGGATATCCAGATGCTCCATATCTGGCTCGGCTGCCGCCTCTCTGCCTGCAACTGCTCTCGAATCAGCGGCGTGGCTCTCTTCAAAGAAGTTAGCCGAGAACAGCTCGGGGCCGACAGGGACCCCTGATGAAACCGAGGACGCGACGGACCGGTCGGTCTCAGCTATTGAAAAGGCGTCCAGAAAACCAGACGCTTGAGCCTCTTCAACCTTGGGAGCACCCGCGCCAAAGACTGTCTCCTTTTGATGCTGCCAGTCAGATCGCGATTCAGAACGGAGACTCTGCCCAGCCGGCGCTGAACGCGTAGCGGCTGGCTCATTCGTCACTTCGCTTGCGAAACGGGGCTTGCTGGGTCGTGGTTCGACAGGCACGGGAGCCACCGCATCGGAGTAGATGGCGCCGCTGAACGATTTGCTGCGCTTTTCGACTGTGCCCTGCTTGAAGCCGGTAGCAATCACGGTGATCTTCACTTCGTCGCCCATCCGCTCGTCGAGCACTGCGCCGAAAATGATGTTCGCATCTTCATGCGCCGCGTTCTGGATCAGTGTCGAAGCTTCGTTCACTTCGCTCAACTTGAGCGAACTGGAGCCGCTGATGTTGATCAGGATGCCCTTGGCGCCATCGATCGCCCCTGCCTCAAGCAGCGGTGAAGCCATGGCAGCCTGTGCTGCTTCGATCGCCCGGTTATTGCCCGCGCGGACAGCGGTGCCCATCACTGCATAGCCCATGCCGGCCATGGTGGTCTTCACGTCGGCAAAATCGCGGTTGATGATGCCCGGAATCGTGATGATGTCCGAAATCCCCTGCACGCCCTGGCGCAGGACGTCATCCGCGATCCGGAAAGACTCGAAGAAGCCGGCATCCTTGGCCACTGCGAGCAGCTTTTCATTCGGGATGACGATCATGGTGTCGACCGAATCCAGCAGCTCCTGCATACCGCGCTCGGCCTGCTGCATACGCCGCTTGCCTTCAAATGAGAATGGCCGCGTTACCACGGCTACGGTCAGAGCACCCATCTCGCTCGCAAGCGAAGCGATCACCGGTGCAGCGCCCGTGCCCGTGCCGCCACCCAGGCCAGTGGTCACAAAGACCATGTCCGCGCCTTCGAGAGCTTCGATGATTTTTTCTGAATCCTCAAGCGCGGCGCGACGGCCCACGTCTGGGTTGGCACCAGCGCCAAGTCCGCTGGTCAGCTTTACGCCAAGCTGCAGCTTGACCGGCGCCTGCGACAACTGCAGCGCCTGGACGTCAGTATTGGCGGCAATGAATTCGACGCCTTCAACCTTCGCCTGGATCATGCGGTTCACGGCATTGCCGCCGCCGCCGCCCACGCCGATGACCTTGATTTTGGCGCCTTTTGGAGTTTCGTCGTTGTATTGAATGCGGATTTCTTCCGGGTTGGGCGAGTTATCCATGTGCTGTGACTCCGTGTTCTACAAAGTTTAGTTCCAATTTCGTTACAGGCTGCCTGCAAAAATGGAGCGCAGCTTGGCGCGGAGACCCTGGTCTTCCGCAGCTTTCAAAACTCCAGTGCGATGCGTATATAAGAGCATGCCGACGGCTGTTGAAAACTCCGGCTGCACCAGATCTTCGGGCATGCGCGACAGAGGCACGGGGTAACCGATGCGGGCAGGCACGCGCAGCAGGCTCTCCGCAATGTCCAGGAGCCCGGCCAGGCGCGCACCACCGCCAGTCAGAATGCAGCCCGCGCCCAATGCTTCAAGTACGCCGCCCTGCCGCAGATTATCGCGCAGCATATTGAAGAGTTCGCGGCCGCGTGGTTCGAGAATTTCGCTGAGGTAGCGCTGCGAAACTGCTCGCGGCGGCTTGCCTGCCGGACCGCTCACTTCTACTTCACTGCCCGAAGGCACAGACGTCACAACGCAATTACCGTAATGCACTTTCAGAAATTCTGCTTCTTCGAGCGAGGTGTGCAGGCCAACGGCTAGGTCATTCGTGAAGTGGTCGCCACCGATCGGGATCACCGCCGTATGCGCGACCGATCCTTCGAAGAAGACGACGACCTCTGTGGAGCCGGCGCCAATTTCGATCAGGCATATACCCAGTTCGCGTTCATCGGGCGATACTGTCGCTTCGGCCGCCGCGATGCCTTCAAATATCGTGTCCGTCACTTCAAGGCCAGCCTTGTTCGCGCAGGTGACAAGATTCTGCGAAGCACTCGCCGAGCAGACAGAGATGTGCAGATTCACTTCGAGCCGATTCCCTATCATGCCAACCGGATCATGGATCCCGGGCTGCTCGTCCAGTATGAATTGTTGTGGCAGCAGGTGCAGGACCTCACGGTCCGCCGGCAGGGATATCGATCGTGCACGGTCGACAGCCGCTCGGACATCTTCCCGCGTAATTTCGCGCAGCCGTGTCCCCAGGCTGATGCCGCCGCGACTGTTCAGACCGCGGACATGCGGCCCGCCGACCCCGACGACACAATGATCGATCACTGCATGGGCCACCTGCTCTGCTTCATTTGCAGCGTGGGTCACGGCACGAATCGCGGGACTCAAATCGGCTACCAGTCCTTTGCGGATTCCTTTCGACAGTACCTGCGAATGGCCGCGGTAGCGCAGTGCGCCTTCGTGCAGCTCTGCCACCAGCACGCGTGTCTTTGAGCTGCCGATGTCGAGTACTGTAATCAGGCCGTCTTCGTTTTGCGCCATCTAGTAATCCCGACCCTTCACTGCTCTTGAAGGAGACTTGGAAGCTGCCTTGACTGGTCGCGACGCTTTCTTCGCGACTACTTTTTTCTTTGCTGCCGGCTTCGAGACAACATGTCTGGCTGCGGCCGGCCTGGTAGTCGGCGTCGCTGTGAGCACTGGTGCGACATCGATTGCGTTCGCCGGATTATTGTTCGCGCTCTTGTCCATTTCGAGTACGGTCTGGCGATCGTAACGCAGATCAATAGCGGCCAGATGTGGATACTGCTGCCGCCATTCTTTCAGATGCTGCTGATACGTCCGGTAACGATTTGCGAAGTCTTCATCCCCGAAATGCACCAGGATATCCGCACCGGCCGACGGCATCATTGCACGCACATCTTCAGGATCGGAAACATCCACTTCGCTCAGTTGCTGCGAAGGTCTGGGTCCGCTTGCGGGACCAGCAGCCGGTCCCGCGCTGTCGATCGCGGTGACGAAGCTTTCATACTGCTGCATCCGATCCGCCCGCGTCTCTGCAGGATCACTCGCATTGATGCCGATCACCACCGGGAACGAGTAGTGCTTGGTCGCAAGCATTGCCGGCGGCATATCGAGCAGGACGCCCGTCGCATCCACCAATTGAATCTTGCTTCCCACACGCACAAACGCCGCCGGAATACGCTCCACGATGGAGATGCGCAACTGGTTCGGCAACAGGCGCATGACCGTTGCATGCTGCACCCAGGGCAGCTTTTGCAACGATGAGCGGCGCGCTGCCAGCGGCACGGTGAAGATGTCATGACCAACATCTGACCCGAAAACGGTCAGCAGTTCAGTCCGCGAGATCTCGCTGTTGCCGACGATCTGAATGGACGACGCAGTCTCGATGCGAAAGCGTGGATCCTCCATAAAGAAGTTGCGAACCAGCATGAAGCCAGCCGTCAGGATCCCCAGCACGACCAGTATGCCGAGAGCAATTGCAACGCGACCCCACTTTGTTGAGAGCAGTGCATTGCGGCGGACGGGTACGCGGCGCCGCGAACGCAGGAACGAACGATCTTCCTCGTCAGGCAGGAAGTCATCGTCTTCGTCATGCAGCTGCTGTTCGTAGAGCTGCTCGCGGTCCCGCGTTTTGCGGCCGCGCGGACCAGCGTCGGCAAAATCCTGCCGGGATAAATCATCTCTCGAGAGGCCGGTTCGTGACGCCCGGCTGGACGCACGGGAGCCAGCCCGCGGTTTGAGGGGTTTTTCGGGACGGTAGAAGTCCTCGAATTCCTCATCATCCGCGAGTACCGTCGTCCGGTAATCAGTGGGTCCGGTTTTCGCCACGCCCGAGCAAGGTCGTGAGAATCGCCAAGCTCACTATATCGTGCTTTGCAGGCTACCCTACAAGCCGAATGTTGCCGTGAGAAAAAGGTATACGTGTGGGAACTAGGAAGTACGCAAACAAGCGGACCTTCACTATGCTGGCGTTGACAACCACGCCGCGCAAGGAATGGTCGACTCGGTCTCGCTTCGATTCGTCTTGAACTTCAACTCGCAGATTATGACCTACACCGTAGAGATGGAAGACTCTAACCCGGGAAATGGCATGCTTGAACAATCGAACTGCTTCCCGCCCCATATGGCGATCGCGTTAGCCGTGTTCGTCCGCACCCTCGTGTACGGTATTCAATCATGTTTGGCAGGGCTTTCTCGGGCGAGCCCTCCGCGAGCTTCACTCATCTGCAATTAGGCGGAACAGGCAAATAGCGTCTTCTTCATCCTCATACTTCCACGGTGCCTGGTCAGGACATCGGACGCTCTCAACTTTCCACTGGCGAAGAAGATAATAGACACACAGCCATTTACGGCCGGGCGGTGTAGGAAAGGAACGATGGCACTTTACTTCGGCACTGGATCAGAAACGACGGACCTTACAGCAGAGCAGATGCGTGAAGGGCTTTCGAGCGCATTAGCCCGCCTCGGCGAGCGGAAGCGCGTATTGATTGTGCCGCCCGACGCCTCGCGTTTCTATTCACGCGCCGGCGAACTCACGCAGATGGCTTACAGCATCTATGGCGATGCAGTGAAGGCAGTCCTGCCGGCATTGGGGACACATACGGCGATGAATGAAGCCGCACTGGCACGCATGTTTGGCGAGATGCCGCGTGATCTTTTCCGCGTGCATCGCTGGCGGGAAGATGTTGTGACTCTTGGCGAAGTGCCTTCCTCTTACATACACGAGCAGTCGGAGGGGAAGCTGAACTATGCATGGCCGGCGCAGGTGAATCGGTTGCTGGTGGATGGTCCCGGCGACGGCAAAAAGTTCGACCTGATTCTATCCATTGGCCAGGTGGTGCCGCATGAAGTGATCGGCATGGCAAATTACAACAAGAACATCCTGGTAGGCACGGGCGGTGTCGAGAGTATTGACCGCAGCCATTACCTGGGCGCAGTCTACGGCATGGAGCGCATCATGGGCCGAGCGGATACGCCTGTCCGCCGCGTGCTTAACTATGCTTCGGATCACTTCCTGCAGGGCCTGACCATCGTCTATGTACTGACAGTGGTAGGCCGGGACAACTCAGGCAAACTCGCGGTCCGCGGCCTGTTTATCGGCGACGATGTGGAGTGCTTCAACCTCGCTTCCGAACTGGCGCTGAAGGTCAACTTCATCCTGCTTGATCGCGAGATCACCAAAGCTGTCGTCTATCTTGACCCGCACGAATTTCATTCGACGTGGCTCGGCAACAAAGCGATCTATCGCACGCGCATGGCCCTCGCCGACAATGCTGAGTTGATCGTGCTGGCGCCCGGAGTCCGCGAGTTTGGCGAAGATCCGGCCATTGATCGCCTCATCCGCAAGTACGGCTACTGCGGCACACCGGCTACGCTTGCCGCCGTTGAAAAGAATGCAGACCTCGCCGGTAATCTCAGCGCTGCGGCGCACCTCATCCACGGCTCTTCGGAGGGACGTTTCCGCATCACTTATTGTCCCGGTTCGCTCACGCGTGAAGAGATCGAGTCAGTCGGCTTTGGCTACGGCAGCCTGGAGGCGATGACCTCGCACTACGATCCTTCCACGTTGAAAGATGGCTGGAACACTGTCGACGGTGAACAGGTCTTCTTCATCTCCAACCCCGGTCTTGGTCTGTGGGCGCATCGCGACCGTGTGCGCACTTGAATCCCGGTGTGCAGGACCAGTTCGGGCAGATTGACATCTACGTCTTCGACCAGATTCTGCGCGGCAACATAGCGCCTGGCATGCGGGTGCTTGATGCCGGCTGCGGATACGGCCGCAACCTTGTCCATCTTTTCCGCGAAGGCTGCGAAGTCTTCGCGCTTGATGCCGACCCCGAAGGCGTCGAGCATGTGGGGCAGCTATCCGCTATGCTCGACACAGGTTTGCCAGCGGCAAACTTCCAGGTAGGCGTCATCGAGAAGATGCCATTCCGAGACGCTTTCGCGGATGTCGTTTTGTGTAACTCAGTCCTCCATTTCGCGCGCGATGATCGACATTTCCGCGCGATGCTGGGAGAGCTGTGGCGCGTCCTCAGACCCGGTGGCATGTTGTTCTGCCGGATCGGGTCGCGCATCGGCATGGCCTTCGAGCAGGTGCGCCAGGGAATCTTTACGATTGGCGACGGGCAGGAATGGTTCCTCGTCGACGAAGCCATGCTGCTCTCGCTCACCAGTGAATTGAATGCGGTCCTGGTAGATCCATTGAAAACTACGGTCGTGCAGGATTATCGATGCATGACAACGTGGGTGCTCCGCAAACGGCGCAGCTAGCTGACTTTATCGTGCCCATTTGTTCGATGGCGCAACTCCTCAAGCATCATTGGTGCAGCCTGAGAGACGCTGCCTGCTCCCAGAGTGATGATCACGTCTCCGTCTGCAGCGACTTCAGCAAGCGATTTCACTGCATCCGCAAAAGACGCAGCGTACTGGACGCCGGGCTGATGTATCGCCTTGACCAGCGCGGGCGTATTCACTCCGGGGATCGGCTCTTCGCTGGCTGCATAGATATCCAAAATCTGTGCTGAATCAACATCCTTGAAGGCCGCGACAAATTCTGGCAACAGGTCGCGCGTGCGCGTGTAGCGATGCGGCTGAAAAAGGAGATGGATATGCTTGTAGCCGCATGATCTCGCAGCGTTGAGGGTGGCGACGATCTCGGTTGGATGATGGCCGTAGTCGTCGACGACGGTCACGCCATTGACCACACCTTTTACCTGGAAGCGTCGATCGACTCCGCGAAACTTTTCAAGCCCGCTGACAATCTGTGCCGGATCAATCTCCAGCTGATCGGCAATCGCAATCGCTGCCGTTGCATTCAGAACGTTATGCAGCCCGGGCACCTGGAGGGTGAACGGACCGAGTACCGTATTCCCATTCACTACTTCGAAACGTGAACGGACCTGCAAGCGGGCGGTCTCTCCATCCAGCGGCAGCAGACGCACCACAAAATCTGCTTCTGATGAACGACCATACGTGATGACCCGCCGGCGCACACGCGGCAGGATCGCCTTCAGCTGTTCATTGTCGATGCAGACCGTTGTCGCGCCATAAAACGGTACCTTGTCCATGAACTGCACGAAAGCATCCTCAACATCCTGCATGTCGCGATAGCAGTCCATGTGCTCGCGATCCAGGTTGGTCACGACACCAAGGATCGGTGACAGCTTCAGGAACGACCGGTCGCTTTCATCCGCTTCGGCCACCAGGTAGCGCGAGGTGCCGAGCCGTGCGTTTGAGCCGAGCGCATCCACGCGGCCCCCTACAACAATCGTCGGATCAAGACCGGCCTCTGCGAGTACGGTCGCGATCATTGAGGTCGTTGTCGTCTTTCCGTGCATCCCGGCGACTGCGATGCCATATTTCAGACGCATCAGTTCTGCCAGCATTTCCGCGCGCTGGATCACCGGGATCTTCCGAGATCGCGCTTCAATGACTTCCGGATTCGTCTCATTTACCGCGGAACTGGTAACGACTACCGCCGAGCCGACTGAATTAGCAGCCGCGTGCCCTTCGAAAATGGTTGCGCCCATGGTTGCCAGGCGGTCGGTAAGAGCGGAACGGCGCAGATCCGAGCCGGAGACCGGGTAGCCGAGGGTCAGCAGTATCTCTGCTATCCCGCTCATTCCAATGCCACCAATACCAATAAAGTGGACCCGCTGCGTCTTTGCAAACATTCCCGGCTGCTCCCTGCTTTGCCTACTCTATCAACTTGCAGACCGCCTTCAGGGTCGCGTTAGAAAGGCTGCCCAGCCTTTCTCAAAGGCAGTTGTACCCGCTTTCCTGGCCTTGAAGGTTATTCGCGCAACTTTTAGGGGGCATTGCTGTTCAAATGAGTGAGGGTTTAGAACTAACCAGAAAAACTCTCAGCTCGTTCCAGGATCCGCGGTTAGCAATGGTTTAGGCGGAGTGGATGGGGGATCTGCGATGAAATACTTACGTTATGTTCTGCTTCTTGCCCTGCTCGCCAGCCCCGCGCTCATGCAGCGCGCTGATGCCCAGGTTGCAGTTGGCATTGGTGTAGGCGGCGGCTACGGCGGCTATGGGTATGATTACCCGGCGGCGGCGCCAGTCTGCGACTACGGTTACTACTCTTACTATCCTTATGCGTGCGCACCCTACGGCTACTACGGGCCAAACTGGTTCGCCGGTGGACTCTTTATCGGCGCCGGCCCCTGGTATAACGGCTACTGGGGTCGTGGCTGGGGCTACGGACGCGGCTACGGCTATCGTGGCGTCGGCGGTTACGGCTACGGACGAGGCGGCTACGGATATCGCGGTGGCGTAGGCTACGGTGCGGGATATCGTGGCGGCTACGGCGGTGGATACCGCGGCGGAGCAGTGGGCGGCTATCGCGGTGGTGCTGTTGGCGGCGGCTTCCACGGTAACAGCATCGGCGGCGGCGGCTTCCATGGCGGTGGTGGAGGCGGGTTCCATGGCGGTGGCGGAGGTGGCTTCCACGGCGGCGGTGGCGGAGGCTTCCACGGTGGTGGCGGCGGGCATCGCTAAACAGCGGACCCGCAAGCACAGGGGCTTACAAACAAACGGCTGACAGGAACTGTCAGCCGTTTTTCTTTGGCGTTGCAAGCGCAACGACCATACCTGCGATTCTCTGCGCCGCATCCGGATGTGCCAGCGTCCTCGCCCGTGCACCCATTGAAGCCAGACGTTGCGGATCATTCATCGCGGCGATGATGTCACCGAGCAGCTTCTCTTCAGTCATCTGGCTTTCAGGGAGCAGGATGGCTGCATCCGCCGCAGCCAGGACTTCGGCATTGCGCGTCTGGTGATCATCCGCAGCCGCGGGAAACGGCACCAGCAGTGAGGGCTTGCCGGCTGCCGCGAGTTCTGCAACGGTACTGGCTCCGCTTCGTGCGAGGATCAGATCCGCATCGGCAAAGCGCCGACCCATGTCATCAAGGAACGCGCTCACTTTCCAGCGGTCGACTGGTGCACCGCTAGCCATGTAGGCCGCCTGGACTGCCTCGGCATGACGGGCCCCGGCCTGGTGCAAAATGGTCAGGCCCGGAACTGCATCGAGCAGGCGGACGACGATCTGCGGCATGCGCTCATTCAGGGCGCGCGCGCCCTGGCTGCCGCCAAACACCAGCAGGTGCAGTTGGCTTCCGACGACACGCGGCGATATCGCAAAAAATTCTGTTCGCACGGGAATACCGGTCACCTGCGCGTTGCGAAAGAATGCCGCCGCTGGAGGAAAATTTACAGCCGCCGCGCTCACTCTCTTCCCAACGAGGCGATTCGCCAAGCCGGGCGCTGCATTCGGTTCAAAGGCGAGTGTCGGCACGCCGCCCAGTACTGCGGCCATCATCGCAGGGCCTGAAGCATAGCCGCCAACACCGATCACGACAGCAGGGCGCCACTCACGCAACAGCAGGCGACAGTGCAGGATCGAGCGCGGCAGATCGGTCATGGTCTTGAGGCGCGTCAGCAGGCTCACGTTTTTCAACTGACCGACGTTGATCAGTTCAAGCGGGTACCCGGCCTGTGGGACCAGTTTCGACTCCAGGCCGCGCGGCGTCCCGATAAAACGGATCTCGGCGTCATAGCTCTTCTTCAGTTCGTCCGCGATGGCCAGCGCCGGGATGATGTGTCCACCCGTACCGCCACCCGCGATCAGAACTTTCAGCGCAGCCATCGATCAATCGATCTCGCGTGTCAAGTTAAGTAAGACGCCAAGGCTCGCCAGCGTGAAAAAGACCGATGTACCGCCATAAGAGATGAGCGGGAGCGTGATGCCTTTCGTCGGCACCAGCGCCAGCACTACACTGATGTTGAAGAAAGCCTGGATCAGGACTGTCGCCGTAATGCCGAATGCCAGGAAGCGCGCGAATGGGTCCTGCGACAGACTCGCCGCGCGGAGACCTCGGTATCCCAATGCGACGAAGAGCGCGATGATAATGATCGCGCCGATAAGTCCGAGCTCTTCGGCAACGTTAGCGAAGATGAAGTCTGTATGCGCTTCGGGCAGGTAGAAAAGCTTCTGCCGCCCTTCCATGAAGCCCAGGCCATGGAACCCTCCAGTACCAACTGCAATCAGCGATTGGATCGTATGAAAGCCGGTCTTCTTCGGGTCTTTCCACGGATCGAGAAAAGCCATCATGCGCTCACGCCGCCACGCCACGCGGAAAAGCATCCAGTAAAGAACAGGCGCAGCGGCAACGGCGGCGACTCCGAACCATTTCATCTGCGCGCCCGCCAGGTAGAGCATCATAAACGTAACCGCAGCGCACACTAATGCAGTGCCCAGGTCAGGCTCCTTGAGAATGAGCGCAATGAACAGCAGGCTCGGGAGGGCTGCCGGGAGCAGGGTGTTGCGTATATCTTCTATGTGCTGCAGGCGATTCTGCAGAAACCATGCGAGGAAAAGCACAATCGTCGGCTTGGCGATTTCCGATGGCTGCAATGAGAACGAGCCCAGCTTGATCCAGC
This sequence comes from Acidobacteriaceae bacterium, assembly GCA_963692885.1. GTDB lineage: Bacteria > Acidobacteriota > Terriglobia > Terriglobales > Acidobacteriaceae. Next base: position 357,154 of record OY843586.1, on the reverse strand, counting down.
GATGGGTATTATGCGAATCGTGCATGGCAAAGGACGCGAGCAGCATCACCATGGTGATCGCGACTGCCGGGAAGACGACGTTAGGCCGGTTGAATTTGCGGTAATCCACCCGCATCAGGATGGTCATCGTGATGAGCCCGAGCACAGCCCAGCCTGCTTCGCGGTTCAGGAAGTAGTAGGGCGAGTGGTATTTCTCGCTGGCCATGATCGCCGACGCCGAGAAGACCATCGCCAATCCAAACAGGACAAGCAGAAGGATGACACCGTAGAGCCATTTGTCGACCCCGACGCGCTTGGCCATTTATTTCTCTCCCACTGGTGCAGCTGCGTTCTGTTGCCCGGCAACCAACTCCTTGAAAACGCGGCCGCGATGCTCGTAGCTATCGAACTGGTCAAAGCTGGCACACGCTGGCGCCAGCAGCACCACCTCGCCGGCCTTCGCGTCACGGCTCGCCGCTTCAACCGCTTTCGCGAGTGTCTTTGAAGCGACGATGCGGGTCGCGCCGGAAATCTCGCGCTCGATTTTCTCTGCCGCGGCGCCGATGGTATAGACCGCAGTGACGCGCTCCTTTAGTAGCGGTCGGAGCAACGTGTAGTCGGAATTTTTGTCCTTGCCGCCAAGGATCAAATGAATGCCGCCACTGAATGCCGCAATCGCCTTCATGGTCGCGTCCACGTTGGTCGCTTTCGAATCGTTGAAGTAGTGAACGCCCTTGATTTCAGCCACGAATTCAAGCCGATGCTCGACTGCACGGAACCCACGTACCGCTGTCGCGATGACGTCTGCACGTACGCCGGCCAGCCGGGCAGCGCATACCGCGGCCAGTACATTCTCAACGTTATGGACACCCTTGAGCGGGATGTCACTGACCTGAAGGATCGGTTCGAAGGAGCCCTGTTCACTCGCGCGGAAGGAGACGATGCCATTGACCACGGACGCACCCTGGCGCACCATTTTCGTGCGGCTGAACCAGTACACCTGCGCCTTCGCACGGCTCGCCGCCTGCTGCACACGCGGGTCATCGCCATTCAGAACGAGAAAGTCATCGGCAGTCTGCGCGCCAAAAATCTTTTCTTTCGCTTTCGCGTAATTCTCAAATGTGCCGTGACGATCCAGGTGGTCCGGCGTGATATTCAGGATGACCGCAATCTTCGGCCGGAAGGTCTCGGTGGTCTCCAACTGGAAGCTTGAAACCTCGAGCACTGACCACGCATCTGCGGCGTTCGCAGCCTGGTTTTCCGGCATCTCCACGAGTTCAATCACCGGGATACCAATGTTGCCGCCGACCTGCGTCTCGAGCCCGCCAGCCTTCAATATCTCGCCGCAAAGTGTCGTCGTCGTCGTTTTCCCATTCGAGCCGGTAATGGCCAGGATCTTCGTCTTAAGAAAGCGCGATGCCAGTTCAACCTCGCCAGTAACTGGCAGGCCAAGAGTGCGTACCTGCTGCAATTCGGGCGTCGTCAGTGGCACGCCCGGGCTGACCACAATCAGGTCCTGCCGACGGAAGGTGAGCAGACCGTGACCGCCGGTTTCAACAGCGATCCCTTCATCCAGCAGCGCGGGCAGTTCCTTTCCAAGCGCTTCGGCGCTACGAATGTCAGACACGGTAACATTCGCGCCGAGCCTGCGCAGAAACAATGCGGCCGAGTGCCCGGATTTGCCGAGACCCACCACCAATACTTTTTTGCCTTTGAATTCCATACGACCATCTGACGAGAAGCGTTTGCCCACTGACCGGAAACTGTGATCACCAACAGGCGATTGTCCCACGCGCTATTGGTATGCGTGAAGTTCTAACGCAGTTTTAGAGTAGTAAGTGCTAAGAGTGCAAACACCAGTGCGCCAATCCAGAAACGAGTGATCACTTTTGATTCCGACCACCCACTCAGTTCAAAGTGATGATGCAATGGCGCCATCTTGAAAATGCGTTTGCCTTTACGCAGTTTGTAGCTGCCCACCTGCAGAATGACTGACAGCGTCTCAAGCACAAAGATACCGCCGATAAATGGCAGCAGTAACTCCTGCTTGATGACGACCGCCACAGTACCGATCGCTCCGCCGAGCGCCAGAGAACCAACGTCACCCATGAAGACTTCCGCCGGGTGCGCGTTGTACCAGAGGAAGCCGATGCTCGCGCCCACCATGGATCCGCAGAAAACCGTCACCTCGCCGACCATCGGCATACGCTGCATCTCGAGATAATCAGAGAAGACCGCGTGACCGCTCACATACGTCAGCACTGTAAGCGCAGCCGCGGCAATGATGGTGCAGCCGATCGCAAGCCCGTCGAGACCGTCCGTCAGGTTGACCGCATTGCTCGAGGCCACCAGGATCAGCACCACGAAAACAATGAATGGAAGAAACGCGAGCAGCGCCAGGTGCGGAATATGCTGAAATGCGCCGATGGCAAGATCAGGCCGGAAGCGTTTGATAAAGGGAACGACCAGGCGCGTGGAGTAGCTGCCCTGCTGGTCGAGCATCACCAGTGTGATCGCAATCGCAACACTCACCAGGATCTGCAGGCTCATCTTGGCGCGTGACGTCAATCCGAGATTGCGCCGGTTGACCACCTTGATGTAATCGTCAGCGAAGCCGATCCCGCCGAACGCGAGCGTCGACAACATCACCATCCAGACGAACGGGTTCGACAGATCACTCCACAGCAGGGTCGGCAACAGGATGGAAACGCAGATAAGCACGCCGCCCATCGTCGGTGTGCCGGCCTTCTTCTGGTGATCCTTCGGACCTTCTTCGCGGATGTACTGGCTGATCTGGAACTCGCGCAGTTTTTCGATTACATAGGGACCGACCACCAGCCCGATCAGCATGGCCGTAAGGGTCGCAAAAGCCGTCCTGAACGTGAGGAAGCGGAAGATGCGGAATGGGCGGAAATAAGGAAAAAGCTTCTGATACAGGAGCCAGTAAAGCAAACTTCCTCCGCTAGACGTATCGGGTCGACTGACCCTTATCTTACAGCCGTAAAATCACTGATCGTGCGAACTGCAATGCTCTCTATGAACTACTTAGGTGCAGGCCCTTTTTCGGAATGGTCCGGTGATTGTTCTGCCGACGGCAGATCTTTGAGACTCTCGAGCGCGCGCTCAAGTTTGACTCCGCGTGAAGCTTTCAGCAGCACCACGTCTCCTTCGCGCAGCGTTCTTTTCAGCCACGCGCCTGCTTCCAGTGCATCGCTTAGAAAAACCGCCTCGGCACCCTCGGCTTTCGCGCCATCCACAATCGCCTGACCATTGCCTCGTACGCCGGCGATGATGTCGATGCCGGCTTTCGCAGCAGCTTCTCCGCACGCACGATGCAGCGCCACTGCTTCGGGCCCAAGCTCGAGCATCTCTCCGGCGACCAGGATGCGCCGCGTTGCTGGAATGGACGCCAGCGTCGTAATCATCGAGCGCAGCGCTTCGGGGTTCGAGTTATAGCAATCATTGATGATGCTTGCGCCCATATACGACTGCATTTCGCCGCGCCGGCTATCCGGTCGCAACTCACCCAGTGCCGCCGCACAGGCTTCCAGCGCCATACCCGCTTCAAGCCCCACAGAGATCGCCGCCAGTGCATTTGTAATATTGTGACGGCCGAGCAGCGCCAGGTGCACATCTACCTTCTGCCCATCGACACTTACTTCGAAACGGGTGCCGTCTGCTCCGAGATCTTCAATGTTTTCCGCGCGGACAATCGCCCTCACGTCCGTGCCGAAGCAAACAACGCGTCCCACAAAATCACGTCCGAACTGTCCGACATACCGGTCATCAGCATTCAAGAATGCGACCCGATGCTGACCGTGGAGGCCGGCAATCAATTCATACTTGGCGCGGGCAATGCCAGTGATGCCATCCGCGAAATTTTCGGCATGCGCGTTGCCGACGTTGGTGACGACACCCCATTCCGGCGCGGCAATGCGGGCCAGTAGTGCGATTTCACCAGCATGCGACATGCCCGTCTCGATCACGGCTATCTCATCTTCTGGTTGCAGCCGGAGCAGTTGGAGCGGCACCCCAAAGTGGTTGTTAAGATTTCCCTGCGAGCGCAGCACCCGGAATTTTGCGCTCAACACGGTCGCGATGGCCTCTTTTGTTGTCGTCTTCCCGGCGCTGCCGGTCACACCAATGACACGCTTGCCCCAGTGCCGGCGTACGGCGGTCGCGAGCGTCTGCATGGCAATCAAGGGGTCATCCACCACCAGCAAAGTATGCTGATGGGCTTCGATGAGCATGCGCGTCAGGTGCGTCTTCGCGACGACTGCTGCGCGCGCTCCCTTCTTTAATGCTGCCGGAACAAAGTCATGCGCATCGTAAACGTCGCCACGGATGGCAAAGAAAAGATCGCCTGGCGCAATCGTCCGTGTATCGATGGAGTATCCCGTGGCCGGACCGTGGCCCTGCTCTGCGTGGCCGACCGTAATGCCGGCACCACACCATTGCGCAATCTGTTCCAGCTCAAGTTTCATGACGTGCGCCTCTGCGCCATTTCTGTCAGGATGCGCGTCGCGATGGCGGCGTCGTCAAACGGTAACACCTGTGTGCCGATGGTTTGCGTTTTTTCATGTCCCTTGCCCGCAATCAAAACCAGGTCGCCCGCGCATGCCTGCTCGAGCGCCGCGTGAATCGCTTTCGCCCTGTCCGGCTCCACGATGACCTGCGCAGATGTCCCGCGCAGTCCGGGCAGTATCTGCTCGATGATGGCACCGGGATTTTCGCTTCGTGGATTATCCGATGTGACGACCACCACATCGCTTCCCTCACCTGCTGCTTTGCCCATGAGCGGTCGCTTGGACGTGTCGCGATCCCCACCGCAGCCAAAAACAGTAAGGACACGGCCCGCGCTCTGTTCCGTAATTTCGCGAGCCAGTTTCGTAACACTTCTTAGTGCATCATCGGTGTGCGCGTAATCAACGACCACCACAAAGTTCTGACTGACTTCAATCGTCTGAAAACGGCCTGGAGGCGCCTGCAGGGTGGTCGCGGCCTGCGCGATGCGATCGACAGGTATACCGCGCGCGTATGCGGCCGCGGCTGCAGCCAGCAGGTTATAAATATTGATCCGTCCAACCAGCCGGCTCTCGATCTCAACTGTGCCGGCGGGTGTCTGCATACTGAACCAAAGTCCCGTGGCGAACATGCGAACCACGCCTGCACGGAAATCGCCGCTAACCATGCCATAAGAAAATACCCGGGCGCCAGCATGCTTTGCAGCATCGGCGATCTGCTGCCCGGCTGCATCATCAGTATTCACGATAGCGAACTTCGGGGCCTTTGAGCATGTCCCGTCAAACAACCGTTGTTTGGCCCGCAGGTACTGCTCGAACGTCCCGTGATAATCCAGATGATCGCGCGTGAGATTGGTGAAGATTGCTACATCGAACGCGAGCTGCCACACGCGTCCCTGGTCCAGCGCATGCGATGAAACCTCCATCACCGCCTCAGACACTCCTTCATCTAAACCTTCCGCAAACAATGCGAGCAGATCTCGGGATTCGGGAGTGGTGTGAGGCGATGGCAGTACACGGTCACCGATTCTGTACTCGATGGTGCCGACCAGGATCGTCTTACGATCCTGCTGCCTGAGTATCTGCTCAAGCAGATAGGCCGTTGTCGTTTTGCCATTCGTGCCGGTGACACCGGTCAGGCCAAGCTGCTCATCAGGAAATTTGTAGAAGCTCCGTGCAAGCTCTGACAGGGCGCGGCGACCGTGCTCCACCTGCACAACGGCAAGGTGTGGATATGCAGTGCGCACCAACTCAAATATCGATGCAGTGTCTGTTACGATAGCCGCCGCACCGCTCGCAACAGCCTGCTCGATAAACCGGTTGCCGTCGGTCGCGCCACCCTTCATGGCAACGAAAAGCGTTCCTGGTTTCACACGGCGCGAGTCGTACTCGATGCCGGTAACACCGCCCTCCGCCTCTGAACGCCGCACGACCTCGACATTGGCCAGCAGATTTGCAAGCATCATCATGTCAGCGTTTAAAACGGACGATAATTTCTGTGCCCAGCGGAACGAGCGTTCCGGCTGCAGGTGCCTGTTCGCGAGCGATGCCGTCACCCAGCAACTGCACCTCGAGACCGGCCCCGCCCGCATTCTCAACCACCTGCCGCAAGGGCTCTCCTACGAACGATGGCACAGAGATGCGACGCTTCGCATCTGTGATGATCGGCGCGCCTGGCGGCGGATTCGCTGGCGGCGGATTTGCGGGAAGTGCCTCCGCCCTGGCGACTGCCCGGTTCGCAATGGGCGTTTCAGCAGTCTTGACCTTTTCAACCGCAGCGGGCGCCACACGCGATGGATGCGCAGACTTGCCGACTGCATCTTTGCTTACGCCTACTTCCGCGAGCGTCGTAGGTGTTGAAGAGACTGCATGATCGCTGCCGTCCGCAGCGGCAGGTACTGGCGTCATCGCATTCTGCTGGGCATGGAGCGGATCATCGGCAGGCAGGTTATTCGCTTCGTCGAACAGGGCCGTCAGGTCGCCGCCGTCATTTGCGTCATCTTCAGAAGCACCGGCTTGTTTGCCTGCATCGTCCGGTTCTTTTTGCGGCTTCATCGGTTCATCGTGAGGCACACCCATGTACTCGAGGACCTGCTGCGCAACCTCAGCAAACACTGGCGCCGAAACAAACGCGCCATGATGCTCACCCTGCGGCGAATCGATAATGACGGCGACACTGATCGCCGGATTATTCACCGGCGCAAAACCAGCGAAGGATGCAACCACTGCCGTTTTTGAGTACGCATGCGTCGCAACATCGATCTTCTGCGCTGTCCCTGTTTTACCGGCAGCAGAGTAGCCATTCAGCGCTGCCGTTCTGCCGGTGCCATACAAAACGATGCCTTCCATCATCTTGCGCATCTCGGCGGACACCACCGGGGAGATCACACGATGCGCACCCTCAGGCAGTTTTTCAGGTATGTCACTGCCTGGATGAAATGGCTCCGGCTGCAACTTGTCATTCGTGGAATCGGCAGTATTCAGCAGCATGTGCGGCGGCAGATACGTACCGCCATTAGCGATAGTGGAGACCATGCTGACGAGCTGGACCGGGGTCACGCCGACTTCCTGGCCAATCGCAAGCGAGGCAATGCTGGTCGCTCCCCACCGGCGTATCGGACGAAGAATGCCGCGTGTTTCGGCCGGGAGTTCGATGCCACTCCGCGCACCGAATCCATAAGCGCGCATGTAGCTGTAGAACTTCTCGCGTCCCATGCCGAGCGCCACCTTTACGGCGCCCACGTTGCTCGAATGCCACAGTGCTTCGGAAGCAGTCAAGCGGCCAAAGTGATCGCCATGATCATCATGAATCGTACGGCCATACAGCGACATGATGCTGCCCTGGCAATCAATCGTGGTATCAGGCGTGATTGTGCCGGCGTCCAGAGCAGCCGAGTAGGTCACCAGCTTGAAAGTCGATCCCGGCTCATACACGTCACTGACTGCGTGATTGCGCAGCAGGCCGTTCGTGGCGTGACGAAAATCATTGGGATTAAAGGTGGGGCGGATCGCCAGCGCAAGGATCTGGCCTGTGTGCGAATCCTGCACAACGACAGTACCATTCAACGCCTTGTACTTTTCCATTGCATGGTCGAGTGCTTTTTCGGCCATGAACTGGATATTTTCATCAACCGTCAGCTGCAGGTTCTCACCCGGCAGCGGTTCCTGCAGAATGCTGCCGATGGCATGACGCCTGGCATCGAGCGACGTCAGCATGTGCCCGGGTGTGCCATGCAGATCGTCGTCGTACTCCCGCTCCAGGCCGCCCAGGCCTGTATCATCTGTGCCGACGTAACCCAGCACCTGTGCTGCCAGGGCATCATTGGGATAAACGCGCTTGAACTCTTTCTGGAAGTAAACGCCTTTCAGGTTCAGCGCTTTTACCTTCGAGATGACAGCCGGATCAAGCTTGCGCGCCACCCATGCGAAGCTCCGCGATGCCTGCATACGCGCGGCGATCTGTTTGCCGGTTGTGAAGCTTTCAGTCGGATCAAGATGGACGACCTTCGCGAGTGCGGCGGCTGTCGCATCCTTGTCAGCAATTTCCGTCGGCACTGCGAATACCGAGTCGACAGAGACGGTCATCGCCAGCTCATGCAGATTGCGGTCGTACAACACCCCGCGTCGCGGCGAAATGTCGAAGCCGTGCAACTGCTCCTTGGCTGCCATCGTGACAAATTTGTTGTGATCGACCAGCTGCAGCCACGCCAGCCGCACAATGATGACGACCCCCCACAGAACAAAGATGCCGGCAAGAATGACAAAGCGCAACCGCCGGGGAGCACCTATTACGCTCCGCGTCGATTGCGCTGTTGGGGTAAATCGAAACTCGTTCACGGCCAGACCATTCTTCTTATTGCATACGGAACCTTATCGACGGGCCGTGCTTTCGAGTCTCTTGCGATCCTCTCAGCGCACCCGCGGCATCTTCGCTTCCGCCATGACGGCGCCATTGTTCGCGTCGAGCGTCGCATCAGGCCGGATCACCTGGCCGGGCATCGGAGCCGCCATGCCCAGCTTGCGGGCTTCACGGTCCAGCCGGCTCAGATCGCTCAACTGCGCCTGCCGCACACTCAGTTCGCGGTTCACTTCGCGAAGCTGCTCAAGCTGCTGCTTCTTGGCCTCAACCTTGTACCCGTATTCGATGGCGCTGAAGTGCTGCCATCCATACACCATCACCATCGCAAACAGGATTGCCATCGCCATGGCAAAGGTCCGCATCTCCCGCTTGCGCACCAGGTCTTCTGCTTTCACGATGCGGGTATTGTCCAGATGCTTTACGAAGAAGACTTCAGGTGTCGGGCCGCGGCGTGCACGCTGCTGTGCGTGGAACAAGACAGTGTTGCGCTCCAGCGCATTTTGTTCTGCCTGTGCGTTGCTGAAGGATGCGGATTCTTCGAACCATCCGCTTCGTCCGCCGAGTGCTGCCGTAATTGCTTGCGTCGCCATAAGTGTCTTCCTGTTCCCCTCTCCTGAACGACCGGGCCAGAACCGTTAGGGGAGGAGGGTATTACGCAGATTTTGAATCGCACTACTTTCGCCTTGGAAAACGGTAGGACGATTCTGGCCCGATCTTTTCTGATTCCTAGCGCCGCGGCTGTCGCAGACCCAACTGGTACTCATCTGCCTGCCGCCGCTTTACTTCTTCTAACTTTGCCTGCTCCAAACTCAATGCTGTTCTTTCGGCCGCGCGCAGTTTCGCGCTGCGTGACCTTGGATTGCGATCCGTCTCTGCCGCATCTGCCGTCTCCGGCTTCTTCGTCAGCACATTCCATATGCCCTGGCGCCCTCCCTCGCGGAAAGCGTCTTTCACAAGCCTGTCTTCGAGTGAGTGGAAGCTAATGACGGCGAGTCGTCCGCCTGTTTTCAGCATGGCCGGCGCCTGGTCGAGCAGCGCCTGGATCTCGTCCATTTCCCCGTTCACGCGAATTCGGAGTGCCTGGAAAGTGCGGGTCGCCGGATGAATCTTTTCGCCTTTCATTGACGGGGCGCTGGCTGCTACGACTCTGGCTAGTTGTGCCGTCGTCGTCAGCGGCCGCGCCCTGACAATGGCTCTGGCGATTCTCCGCGACCTCCTTTCCTCTCCGAATTCGTAAATCAAGTCGGCGAGATCGTTTTCGTCGAATTGATTTACCACTTGTTCGGCGGTCAGCCCGATGCGCGGATTCATCCGCATATCCAAGGGTCCGTCCGCCTGAAAACTAAATCCTCTGTGCGCTTCACCGAGTTGCAGACTGCTGACACCGAAATCAGCGAGTATCCCATCAATTGAACCCGCTTCCACTCGTTGAGTCGCTGCGGAAAACTCTTCTTCCTGCAGCACCAGCTTCGGCATCGCTTCGCCCAGATCGCCGGCCAATGCTTCAAGCCGCCGCTTGGCGATCTCCATCGCTTCCGGGTCGCGATCAAACGCGATCAGCGTTCCCAACGGACCAAGCAGCTTCGCTATCTCGAGCGAATGCCCGGCCATGCCCAGCGTGGCGTCAATATAGGTGCCGCCCGGGCGCACATTTAAAGTACGGATCGCAACTTCTAAAAGAACCGGCACATGCTGCTCAGCGTCTGCCTTGCCTTGCCTAACCATGTGCTCCCCCTTGGGGGCTCAAAACTTGTCCTGCTCTTACGAACTGCTTTCTACAATCCAAGTGCTGCCAGTGCTTCTCCATCGGCCTGCGACAGCGGCTCGGCATCCAGCCGGGCCTTGAAGTCGTCGTGGTTGGCAACCTGCAAATAGGTCTGCATGCCGTACACCACCACGTCGCCGATCGTCTTTGCTGCTTCGCGCAGGGTCTGTGGAATCAGCACCCGTCCCTGCCCGTCCATCTCTGCCATCCCGCCGTAGTAGTTCACGATCTTCATGAACTTGATCTTGGCCTGGTTCATGTTCGGGATCTTCGCCAGTGACTCTTCAATCTTTTCCCATTCCTTCATGGGATAGACCTCAGCTTCAACTCCGTCCTTGCTGGTAATGAAAAACTTTGCTGGGGATTCTTCCGTAAACGGTCCGTACTTTTCGTCAATAAGCCGCTTGAACTCAGCCGGTAGCTTCAGCCTGCCCTTTTCATCTACGCGGGTTTGGTGATTGCCCCGGAACATCTGTCTGCCGTTTCCCCATGCAAAGTTCGCTTCCGTTTGTTCATTTACCGCAAATTCGGGGGTAAGCTGTTAAACTCTGCACCAGATCCGTGGCAACTTCACTGTCTATCGCCACGCTCTAAAGGACTTACGCGTATTCTGTGATCTCAGTGCTTTCGAACCACTTTTGACCACTTCCGACCACAGACTACCCCACCCATCTAGGGAGTCAAAGGAAATTGTGGTGACTAAAGTGAATAGTCTGCTAAGAGCTGTGGAAAAAAATACAGCTTGCGATCAAGATCCGCAAAACTACCATTACTGGTGTTAAGACCTGAGGTTCATAGGGCTGGCAGCCGCTTGCAACTCTGCACCGAATAGTGCATACGCCTTTTCTTCGCCTTTTGGAACCACAGCGTTCGCCAGCTTATGAGGGGGCCGCAGCCCGGCTGACTATTTCTGTGCTGAATAATCGCGGGTACCGCAACTACCTATTGGACGACCGGGGTCTCGGCTGCCTCGTCTTTTGCCCGCAGCTGGCGCTGTTTCAGCACGTAGGCAAGGTAGATCACTACCAGGAAGTTAAGGATAGTCAGGCATATCTTCGCGACAGTTATGTGGCGGAAGATCTCGAAAAGTTCCCATGGCAGGAACGACGCAGTCAGGATCAGGGTGAAGTACTCGGCCCATGTCTTGCGCAGGATCAGTCCGGTGCCTTCGATGAAATCGAGGGCCGCGTCAAAAAAAACCGCGGCGCCTATCCAGCGCAGGCGATGCGGCGTCAGCGAATCGGCTTTTTCGAGCAGCAGCGATACAAGATGATTTTCCGGATCAATACGCAGGGCAAGCGCCAGCCGAAACAGCATCTCCGCGAGATCACGATGGACCAGGCGCAGGACGCCAACTCCGACCAGAACAAAAAAGACACCCTTCGCAATCTTGAAAAAACCTATTAATTCGAGCCATCGGTTTTGGCTCACGGATGTTCCGGGATGTTTTTGTTGCAGGGTCATTCCGACTAAGAGCTCCCGGGTATTACGCGCGCCGTTGCCGCACATACTCAAAGCTGCGGGAGCGATCGTTGTGTCTCCTTACCATCGTACCCGCTGGGCCGACAGGTCTTTCACATGGGATGCCTCGTTTGCTCTGTAATGAGAGATGTGCCATTAGCCTTCAATGCCGTCCGGCGAGTTGCGGGCATTGTTAAAAGCTATTGATCTTCGGCTGTTTTTGCGTTGAGCAAATCCAACAGCTTCCACCGGGCGTACTGATCATGTAACGAAACCCAACTGGGTTCAAAAGGAAAGACAAACACTATGAAGAAATCATTTATCACCGCTTCACTTGCCCTTGCTCTTGGCTTTTCCAGCCTGTCTGCTATTGCGCAGAAGGATCCGATGGTTGGTGGCGCCGCCATGTATCCCACCAAGAACATTGTTGAGAACGCCGTCAACTCGAAGGACCACACCACCCTGGTCGCCGCCGTTAAGGCTGCCGGCCTGGTGGACACGCTCGAGAGCGCTGGCCCGTTCACAGTTTTCGCACCCACCAACGAAGCCTTTGACAAGCTGCCTGCCGGCACTGTCGACACACTGCTGAAGCCCGAGAACAAGGATCAGCTCAAGAAGATCCTGACCTACCACGTCGTATCCGGCAAGATGTCTGCGAAGGACATTGAAAAAGCAATCAAGGAAGGCGGGGGCAAGGCTACGCTCACGACCGTTGAAGGCGGCACACTGACCGCAATGAAGAAAGACGGCAAGATCGTGCTGACCGATGAGAAGGGCGGCATGTCTACTGTAACCATCGCGAATGTGTATCAGTCGAATGGCGTTATCCACGTGGTAGACACCGTTCTGATGCCCAACTAGTCTCTCCCCGTAACAAGACAACAAAACCGCAGATCCCAGCCTGGGGAGATACTCACGTATTTCCCCTTTTTTTTGCTGCCAACATTGTGGAAGTGAACCGATGGAACGTCTCTGCCTGGACTGCGCGCAGTCATCAGCCACCGCCTGGGAGCTCAACTGGAATACGGCAATCGCCCGATCATGGTGTAAGTTCGAAGACTGTTCCTATCGCAGCAGAAGTCGTTCCATAAAGCACACCTTTCGCATCGAGAATCGTTCCGTATGGTTGTGATCCATCCGCGCCATCGAAACTATGGAGCAATTTCTCGCCACTGCTCTTGTTGTATGAGTAGACGGTGCCATATTCCACAATGGCTCCGCCTGCGAGCGTGGTACCGAAGACATTCTCGAAACTATCAACGGCTACATCACCGACTGGCTCGGCTCCATCAGGCGCTGGTGATTTTGAAAACAGTGCCGCAGCTGGCGCCGCCACTGCAGGCGCTGTTCTTGATGCCACCGGCCAGGGTCGTTCCATAGATGTCGCCTGCGGCATCCATGACCAGGCCGCCATCCCGCCCATAACGCATCGATGGCGACGCCTCCTTTGGGGAGCTTGCCATCCTTGCATCCGCTCTCCTGGCAGAACGTATACAGCTTTTTGAAAGTCTGCGCAGACGCGGACTGCGCGCATAGACACGTCAGTACCAGCGCAGAAGCGAAAGCCTGTGCACCGATGCTGCGAGCCCTTACAGAAATTGCAGTTTGACTGGCCCGATGATCCCTGCACAAGACGGAAAACCGCTTCTTCGCTTCCACTGTGTGACCTCTCGTTCCATAGAGAAACTAAGCGAGGGGGATGGCGCTTATGGGCGATATTAAGTGACGACTCAGGGGGAGTTCAATAAATTGTCGTTGAAGACAAGGGATTTCTTCTTTGCCCAGTCTCTCCGCAAAAGCAAACGTCACCATTCCCGGATTCAATTACTGGACACTCCGTCAGGCATGGTTCAATGCCAAACTTATCGCCCTCTGATCAAAAAGAAACAGTGTTTCAATAATTTGCTTGAGCGGCGATGATGCTCTGAAACCACCATTTGCCATGCGGCAGTGCAGACGTAGAGACTGCAGCTATGCGCCACACGTACGAGACTTCGCAGTGGGTTCCCTTTCCGATTGAGCGCGTCTTCGCTTTCTTCTGCGATCCGGCAAACCTTCCTCGCCTGATGCCTGACTGGCAGCGTGCGCGGATTGACCAGTCGCAGATCGTTTCGCCCGTGCCGCCAGGCAGCAACCCGGGGGCAGCGGGTAAAGGGTCTCGACTGACGATCACATTTCGCGCCGTCCCGTTCCTCCCGGTCCGCCTCACCTGGCTCGCCAGCATCAGCGAGTTCGCCTGGAATGATCACTTCTGCGATGAACAGACACACGGACCACTGGCGTACTGGAAACACTGCCACCACATCTCTCCCGAGACGCGTGACAGCACCGCAGGCAGCCTGGTGACAGACAGGGTCACTTACGCGCTTCCCTTTGGACCGCTAGGCGACCTGGCCAACGCCGCTGCTATCCGCTTTCAGATGAAAGCGACCTTCGCCTTCAGACAGCGCCGTCTGCTCCAGCTTCTTTCTTCTGCAGGCAACTAAAAAGGAACCACAGCCCGCAACCTGTCGTATGCTTCTGCACACGATGGACAACACCTGTGACCAGATCGAGCTCAAGGCGCATGCACGCGAGGCACTGCGTCTCGCGCTGACCTTTGCGCTCATCAAGCTCGTGGTGCATATTGCGGCTAATGTATGGGAGACGCACCTGGGCTGGGGTTATTTTCGTGATGAGATGTATTACATTCTCTGCGGCCAGCATCTCGACTGGGGCTACGTCGATCACGGGCCGATCGTGGCACTGCAGGCGCGGGCAGGTATTCTGCTCTTCGGTAAATCCCTGACCGGCATCCGCATGCTTTCCGCCATCGCCGGCGCCACGACCGTCTTCCTCACTGGGCTGCTGGCCTGGCAGATGGGTTCACAACGCGCAGGGCAGGCGCTCGCCATGATTGGTGTTCTGCTCGCCCCTGAGTACCTTGCGCTCGATAGTTTTCTCTCGATGAACTCATGCGAAGCCGTCTTCTGGATGGCCGCGGCATTCGCCGTCCTGCGCCTGGTGAATGGCGGCAGCGATCGCTGGTGGATACTCTTCGGATTAGCCGCGGGTTTCGGCCTCGAGAACAAGCCATCGATGCTTGTCTTCCTGATCGCCTTGCTGATCGGCCTCCTGCTCACGCCACAGCGGCGTCTGCTGGTCTCCCGCATGGTAGTCGTCGCCATTGCACTTACTGTTGCTCTCGAACTTCCCAATGTGTTGTGGCAGTTGCATCATCACTGGGCCACGCTCGAGTTCCTGCACAACGGCAAGGTTGACCACAAAAATGTCTCGTTATCGCCACTCGCCTTCCTGCACGCGCAGGAGTTGATGCTGAACCCCATGAGCCTGCCGCTCTGGCTTACCGGACTGGTCTGGCTGCTGATACGGCCGCGCGGCAGCCGCTTCCGCTTCTTTGGATTCACCTATTTCATCTTTCTTGCATCGATGATGGCTACACGCGATGCGAAGGACTACTATCTCGCGCCCATCTACCCGTTGCTCTTCGCCGCCGGCGGCTGCGCATGGGAATCGCTGATGACCGCGAGCCGCACGCGCTGGCTCGTGCCCGCGTATGGCGCGCTGCTGGTCATCAGCGGCATGCTCAGTCTGCCGATGTCCCTGCCCATTCTCAAACCACAGCAATGGATTGCGTATACTGCTGCGCTTCATCTGCGCAATAAAGCAGCCCACTCCGAGAACACAGACGAGGGGCCATTGCCGCAGTTCTATGCCGACCGCTTCGGCTGGCAGGAAGAGGTTGACGAAGTGACGCGCATCTACCGCTCACTGCCAGCCGCCGAACGCAAAGTCGCCGGCATCATCTGTTCGAACTATGGTGAGGCCAGTGCAGTCAACTTCCTCGGAGCGGGCCGCGGGCTCCCATTTGCCATCAGTGGCCACAATAACTATTACTTATGGGGACCGCATGGCGAGACCGGCGAAGTGATGATCGTCGTGACCAGCGGGACCGCGGATGATCTGCGGAAAAGCTACAGCTCTGTCGAGATCGCCGGGCGCATGGACCATCCTTACGCAATGCCGTATGAGCGCCGGAATATCTATCTCTGCCGCGGACGAAAGCCTTCGCTGCTCGAAGGATGGGCAGAGATCAAGCACTACATCTAGCGGCGCCGCCAGAGGGGCTGCGCTTAGCTGTCATCCCAACGAAAGCGCAGCGAGGTAGAGGGAACCCCCCAAGGCAGGATCACCACGGAGTAGCGGCTACCTTTCAGCATGACAATGCAGAGCCTGCGCTTAGATCACAAACTCTAACGAGCGACCAGACGCTTGCGCGGCATCTTTTTCAAGTACGGAGCCAGCTTTTCGAGTGCCGACTCGACGCTGATGCCGTATTTCGCGCGCAGCGCTTCTACCTTGCCATGCTCGATGAACTTGTCGGGCCAGCCGATGCGGACGACCGGGATCTCTATCTCCATCTCACTCAGTGCTTCCATCACCGCGGTTCCAAAGCCGCCCATCAACACATGGTCCTCAAAGGTGACGACGACCCCGGCGCGGCGGGCGTAATCTGCCAGCAGCTCACGGTCGATCGGCTTCACAAAGCGTGGATTGATCACTGCGGATGAAAGCCCCTGCTGCTTCAGTTCGCTGGCAAGTTCCTGCGCCATCGGCAGCAGCGCGCCCAGACCGAGAATGACCACGTCCCGGCCTTCCTGGATCAGTTCTGCTTTGCCGATAGCGAGTGCCCGGGGCTTCTCCTTGACCACCGTGCCGGGTCCGACGCCGCGCGGATACCGGATGGCGCTCGGGCCGCGATGCAGCATTGCCGTGTAGAGCATGTCCGACAGCTCGTCTTCATCCTTCGGCACCATGTGAATGATGTTCGGAATACCGCGCAGATAGCTGATGTCGAAGAGGCCGTGATGCGTGGCGCCATCGTCGCCCGAGAGGCCGCCGCGGTCCATGCAGAAGACTACCGGCAGGTTCTGCAGACAGACATCGTGGACGATGGGATCGAACGCGCGCTGCAGAAAAGTCGAATAGATCGCGCAGAAAGGCTTGAAGCCCTTAGTCGCCATACCTGCTGCGAAAATGACAGCGTGTTCCTCCGCTATGCCGACGTCGAAGTAGCGCTTCGGATGGTGCGGGCGGAAGAGATCGAGCGCCGTGCCGTTGGGCATCGCGGCGGTGATGGCCACGACCTTCTCGTTCTCATCGGCAAGCTTCGTCAGGCTCTCGGCGAAGACTTCGGAGTAGGTACGGCCGCTCGGCTTGGTGTCACCCGTTTCTGGATCGTACGGCCCCAGGCCATGAAACTTTTTCTGTTTATCGAGCGCCGGCTGGAAGCCGCGACCCTTCTGCGTAATGGCATGCAGAATGACCGGCGTATCCTGCTTCTTCATGAATTTGAAGCTGTCGATGAGCAGGCCGATGTTGTGGCCGTCGACCGGGCCGTAATAGGTCAAACCGAATTCTTCAAACAGCAGTGACGGCCAGATGAGTCCCTTGGCTGCTTCTTCTGCTTTCTTCGCCATGTGCTTGGCAGTCTTGCCGCCGAAGCGCTCGATCAAACGCGACGCCGAGTCATGCAGGTGCGTGTAGTGATCGTTGGTGACGATCTTGTGCAGGTACTTCGAGATGGCTCCGACATTGCGGTCGATCGACCATTCGTTATCGTTCAGCACGACGATAAGGCGCTTGGTCTGCTCAGAGATATTGTTCAGAGCTTCAAAAATAATGCCGTTGGTAAACGCCGCATCGCCTGCAAAGGCAATGACATTCTCGTTGGTCCCGGCCAGGTCGCGGGCGACGGCCATGCCCAGCGCGGCAGACAGCGAAGTTCCTGCATGGCCCGCACCGTAGATGTCATGCTCGCTCTCAGTACGCAGCATGAAACCATTCAGCCCGCCTGGCTGGCGGATGGTGTCAAAACGGCCGCGACGACCAGTCAGCAGTTTGTGGATATAGCTCTGATGGCTGACGTCAAAAACGAACTTGTCTTCCGGCGTGTCGAACACATAATGCATGGCGAGCGTGAGCTCCACCACTCCAAGGTTCGGGCCAAGGTGGCCACCGGTCTTGGAAAGCGTCTGCACCAGGCGTACGCGGATCTCCCCGGCGAGCGTTTCAAGCTGCGGAATGGTCAGCTGCTTGATGTCTGCGGGGCTGTGAATCGTGTCGAGAATGGAACCCATGGGTGACACCGCTTTCCTCGGGATGCGGACTCCTCTTGCCTGGTGGCGACCGGTACGCAGATGTCGTCGGCCGCAACTGCGCTTAAAAACGCTCTAAACGAAAAGAGACCCGGTTCGGGCCTGATTGTAGCGCGTTGCGACTCCCTGAAGTATATCGTATGGCGCACCCCCGGATGCGGGCAGGCACCGTCCACTCATTTCACGGGATGGAGTTCCTGCAGCCGGGATTGAGGCTGCACGCTCACGCCCTCCCGGCCGTTATGGGGGATGGTGCACCTGATGCGCGACTGACGCGCTACAGTTTTGTTGAGGTTGGTATGCGCAGCTTGATTGCTATCGGTTGTCTGTTCGTTGCTTCTCTTTCTCTTTACGCCCAGTCGCTCGGTCTGCCGGCAGCTGCTCCGCCCACGAACGCAGCGACCCTGCTCAGCGATCCTGCGGATTCGCCCGGCGTCCACTTCCTGTTTGATCTGGAGAGTCAATTCGCGAAGGCCACGGCCGCAGGTGGCGGACCGGCTTTCTCTTCCTGGTTCGCCGACCATGCAACTTCACTCTCGAATGGCAAGCCGCCCGTGCAGGGACATGATGCCATCGCACGGCAGGCGACCTGGTCGCCAAAAGACTACCAACTGGAGTGGACGCCGGACGGTGGACTGATGGGACCAGGCGGCACTATGGGATACACCTGGGGTCACTACTCAGGCCACGCGAAGGATGCAGCAGGCAACCCCATCGTAACGACCGGCCGCTACATCACGCTCTGGGAAAAACAGGCAGACGGGCAGTGGAAAGTCGTACTGGATGCGTCCAATGAAGGGCCGGCACTCGATTGCTGCAAACTACCTTAGCTGTGCATAACAGGTACCGGTGTGGAGAACTGGCAATTAATTGCGAATAGCTGTGCAATCAACAGTACTCAGGCAGGGTGCCGGCAGCCATTCGTGAATCTCAGTGGTAACTATTTTTGGCACCTATCGGTGTCCCATCCCCTGAAGGTTGCAGTTGTCTAACCCATCGGGTTTGCCACAATGTTGATCAGGCGATTTTCTCTTCCCCATGCAAGCAGCCATCCCTACGATGATGCAAAAAGACGAAGCCGAAAGGCTCAAGTCTCTCGCGCAGTACGAGATCCTTGACACCCTGCCGGACCCGGCCCTCGATGAGATCACACGGCTCGCAGCCGCGTACACCCGCGCGCCATATGCCTACATCTCGTTCATCGATGCCAACCGTGTCTGGTTCAAGTCGCGCATAGGGTTTTTGAGCAGGCAACAACCGCGCGCCATCTCGGCGTGCCAGTACGCCATCCTTGAAAACGGCGCCCTCATGATTGATGACGCCGCAGAAGATTATCGTTTCGCGCCGTCGGGTATTCCGCTGGCCGCAACGACGCATTGCCGCTCCTATATCGGCGCGCCCTTGATGTCGCCTTCAGGAGCTGTTCTTGGCACGCTCACGGTCTGTTCGCCCGAGCCGGGCATGTTTACACGGGACCACGCGCGGGTACTTGAAGCACTGGCGCGGCAGATTGTCACCAGGCTTGAGCTTTATTCAAAACAGAACCAGCAGGAGCGGGTCGTACGCTCACGCCAGCGGATCGAGCGCGCGCTGACGGTCGAACGCAACTTCGTCACTGCCGTGCTCGATACCATCAGCGCACTGGTGCTGGTGCTCGACACGGCCGGTCGAATCGTCCGCTTCAATCGCGCCTGCGAATCCATCAGCGGTTACAGTTTCGGTGAACTCGTCGGCCGTTCGTTTCCGGAAGAACTGTTTCCCGCGGAAGAGCGCGAGCACGCCGTGCGCATGTTCGAGCAGGCGCGTGCGGGCCAGATGGATGGCGGCTACGAAATGAACTGGCGGACCAGAGAGCGCGGTATCCGCCGCATCTCCTGGACCGCAACGTCACTGACAGACACCAATGGCGATGTGAACTTCATCATCACCACCGGCGTCGATGTGACCGAGCAGCGGACCGCCGAAGAAAATCTTCGCACCAGCGAAGCACGCTACCGGCAGCTGGTGGAGAGTTCGCTCGGCATCATCTGTACGCATGACCTTGACGGCATACTATTGTCGATCAATGCGCACGCGGCAGAGATCCTCGGCTATACGCCGGAAGAGATCATCGGCACGCCACTGTTCAACTACATTCATCCCGACCACAGGCAGGACTACGAAGACTACGTCAGCGCGCTCAACGAGCATCACGAGCACCAGGGACTTTTCTACCTGCAGAGGCGCAATGGACGGCTCGCCGTTGTCGCCTATCGCAACAAGCTGCTGCAGCTGCCGGGTACCGAACCTTTTGTCCTGAGCCACGGCATCGATATCACCGAGCAGACGGATGCTGAAGAAAAGCTGCATACGCTCACGCGCCAGCGCGAATCGATTCTTGAATCAGTGGGCGACGGCATCTGGGGCCTCGATATGGAAGGCCGCCTGATCTTCTGCAACAACATCGGCGCATCCATGTTCGGCTACGACATCGACGAGATGCTGGGCAAGGACATGCACACGCTGGTACATCACACCAAGGCGGATGGCACGCCATATCCCGCCTCGGAATGTCCCATCTACAACTGCCTGCGCAGTGATGAAGCAGTGCGCGTTTCAGATGAAGTTTTCTGGCGTAAGAACGGGACATCCTTCCCGGTGGAGTATGTGTCGCGACCATTGGTGAACGATGGGGTTATCACTGGTATCGTGGTCGCCTTTGAAGACATCACGGAGCGGCGCCGCCTTGAACGGATGAAAGATGAATTCATCTCGACGGTAAGCCATGAACTGCGGACCCCGCTGACTTCACTGAGCGCGGCATTGAACCTGATTGCCGGCGGCGTGCTCGACAAGCGGCCGGAGAAGCAGGCGCAGATGATGCAGGTTGCCGTGAATAACTGCGATCGCCTTGTACGGCTGGTCAATGACATTCTGGACTTCGAGCGCGTCGGCACCAGCCGCCTGCCGCTGCATCGCGAGAATTGCGACGTCATCGATCTGCTGCGCAAGGCGGCAGAGCTGCAACAATCGACCGCGGCACGGAACAATATTCAGTTCCGCATCGATGCGCGACCACTGTCCGTGTATGTTGACGCAGACCGCATTCTGCAGACTCTGACGAACCTGATCGGCAATGCCGTCAAGTTTTCGCCTGCAGGGAGCGAGATCCGGCTCGGTGCCCTTCTGCAGGGCGATAACGAAGTAGCGTTTGAAGTGGAAGATCATGGCCGCGGCATACCGCAGGACAAGCTCGAGATCATCTTCGAACGCTTTCAGCAGGTGGACGCCTCGGACTCGCGCGCCATGGGCGGCACAGGCCTGGGACTGGCGATCTGCCGGGCCATCGTGCAGCAGCATGAAGGCCGGATCTGGGCTGAAAGCCGGGTCGGCGAAGGCAGTACGTTCTCCTTCACCGTTCCACTGGGCAAGCCGTCCTCTGCAATCCAGTAGACGCGGCCAGCTCAACTTCAGGCTAGCGTCTCTGGACCACTCCCGCTCCGTCGTCGCTACGAAGGTTAGACAGACCATTGTGGCGTCATCCTGAGCGACACTGAAGGACCTGCTGAGCGAGGCCGGAGGACCTGCGTTTCTCTGCAGCAGCCACAATGTTCAGTCCCTCAGCCCGTGCGAAGCCGCCCCTTTGTCATCCCGACCAAAGTGGATCGTAGTGGAGGGCCTGCATCTTCTTCCAGTGTGCTGGCCGACAAGGGAAACGCACGTCCTTCGACTTCGGCCGGGACGACCGTTTTCCGAGGAACAGCGTAATGCAAGGCGCGGCGCGTGAGCAGGCTGCATGTCCAGCGATTTCAGGGCCCCGCATCCCTCTCACGTACTGTAAAGTGCCTCGTTCGCATCTATACACAGGCAGGCCCGGTGTGCGAAAAGAGTACACACGCGAAACTCGTTGGTTAAAAGCGGGTTTATCAAACCGGGGAATAAAGGCTGGAATCAAGACCAGCCCAGCTCCTCGCGAAAGCGGCAAGAGAGTGTGGACAGCGAAAAGCTGACAGCTATGAAGGTGGAATGATGACAAACGAAAAAGCTACGTTGTCTTCTGGACGAATGACCCAGGCCTTATGGAAGGGCGCCCTGCGGCAGGGTATTGCCCTCAGTATCTGTGCAACGATTGTGCCGTTGACGCAGCTCAGCCTGATGGCGCAGGATGGTCCTCCGCCTCAGCAGCAGTATCCCTACCAGGACCCGGGTGATCCGGGCCAGCAGGCTCCTCCGCCGCAGGACGGTGGACAGGCTGCGTACATCCCGCAGGGTCCGCAGGAGCTGGAGCAGCTGGTCGCGCCGATCGCGCTCTATCCCGACTCGCTGGTCGCCCAGACCCTCGCTGCTTCTACGTATCCGCAGCAGGTACAGGAAGCTGAAGGCTGGATGCAGCAGAATGGCAATCAGCCACCCGAACAACTGGCGGCTGCCGTGAACCAGATGCCGTGGGACCCCAGCGTAAAGGCTCTGACCCAGTTCCCCCAGGTACTCGAGATGCTGGCACGCGGTCAGCAATGGACCATCGCGCTTGGCAACGCCTACTACAACCAGCCGGCAGACGTGATGGGAGCCGTGCAGTCCATGCGTTACCGCGCTCGCGAGGCCGGGCAGCTGCGCGACACCTCGCAGCAGGTGATTGAACAGGATGGTCCGCAGATCATCATCCAGCCTGCGAATCCTGAGGTCGTCTATGTTCCCTATTACAATCCATGGGTTGTCTACGGCGCTCCCATCAATCCTTACATCGGCTTCTACCGCCCGCCCCCGCCCCCGGGCCTCGCGCTTGGCATTGGTATAGGCATCGGGTTCGGCGTCGGTATTGGATTGCTCGCCTTCGGCCACTTCGGATGGGGATACCATGCATGGGCGCCGAACTGGAGATCCAACACGATAATCGTGAACCACAACACGTATATTTCGCGGAGCACGACGGTTTACAACCGCGGCAACTTCGGGGCCTACAACCAGGGCTTCAACCGCGGCGGTCCACAAAACTTCCGCAACGCGTCCTTTAATCGCAGCGCTCCGCTCTACAACGGGCGGCCGATGAATGCCAACAACCGTCCCCCAGCCGGTAACTTCAACCGGCCCGGCGGCGCACCGGGCGGCGGGTTCAATCGGCCTGGTGGCGCACCAGGCGCGATGAACCGGCCTGGAGGCAATCCCGGAACGATGAACCGTCCCGGGGCGGCTCCCGGCGGCAACTTCAATCGTCCAGGCACGGCGCCTGGTGGCAACTTCAATCGACCAGGCGGAGCGCCGGCGAATGGTTATAACCGTCCTGCCGGCACGACTGGCTCGTACAGGCGGCCAGCGGGCACCGCGGGCGCCTACAGCCGGCCAACCGGCACAGCAGGGGGCTACAGTCGACCCGCTGGCACGAATGGTGCTAGCCGTCCAGCTCCGCAGCCGCAGTCCCGTCCCTCCGGCGGTGGCGGACAGCGCCCGGCACCGGCACCAAAGGCTGCACCTGCATCGCGGCCTTCCGGCGGTGGTGGTGAGCACCACGGTGGCGGCGGCGGGGGTGAGCATCACAAGTAGTTCGCGCAGCAACTGATACGTACCCGAGGGGTCGTTCCGCAAGGAATGACCCCTTTTTTCCGATCTGAAAGGGCTGCATCCTGCACAATTCTTCGAAATTAGTTGTTGCAACGACTAATTCTAGTGCAGAATGGAGACGTCGGCTCGGTCCTGAAGCGGGCCTACTTTTCAGGAGACCACCTCTATGCTTCGCAAGTACGCAGCACTGTCCCTCGTCTTTGCCGCCGGATCCCTCATTGCCCAGGCACAGACCTCAAGCTGGAAAATTGACCCGGCGCATTCGGGCGCTGATTTCTCTATTCGCCATATGGGCATGACGAATGTGCATGGCAAATTCACCAACGTCAACGGTTCAGTCACGATCGATGACAAGGACTTCACCAAGTCCTCAGTCGAAGCCACCGTCGATGTCACGACCGTGGACACTGGCGTAGCGAAGCGCGACGCTCATCTGAAGAGCCCTGATTTTTTCGAAGTGGCCAAGTACCCGACCATGACCTTCGTGAGTAAGAAAATTACCGGTTCGGGCGATGAATACCACGTGATTGGCGACCTGACCCTGCATGGCGTCACCAAGTCTGTCGACCTGACCATGGAAAAGCCGGGCAAAGAGCAGGTGGGGATGGACGGCAAGTCGATTCATCGCGGGTTCAGTGCGACAACCACCATCCATCGCCAGGATTTCGGCCTGACCTGGAATGGCACCTTGAAGTCAGGCGACAACATGCTGGGCGATGATGTGAAGGTCGAGCTGGACGTCGAGATCGTAAAGCAGTAAGGAAATGAACAAGCGCGGAGAACTTCGGCAGGTTGAACTCTGCGGCCTGAAGATCGTGTAGAAGAAACGGGCGCGACCGGCAAAGCATGCCGTCATCGCGCCCTCTGCATCTCTATTGCAAGACACCTTCGAAGAATGCAGCAGCCCGAGTTGTCGCGGCGTCGGGGTGAAGGACAGGTTTACGGAGACTGGCAAAGTGAGCGAAAAGCTGCAAGCAGAACTCAAGCAAGGCAAACCGTTCAGCAGTCTGGCCGAAGAAGCCATCCTGAACCTGGAGCGAACGGCTGACTGCTTCCGGCGTGAATTGCAGAAGGCTTTAAAACCCCACGGCATCACGCAAACCCAGTACAACGCTCTGCGGATCCTGCGCGGCGCGCAGCCGGATGGTCTCACCTGTTCCGAGCTGGGCGAACGACTGGTCAGTAGTGATCCTGACATCACCAGGCTGCTCGAGCGCCTCGCCCGTCTTGGCCTCATCCATCGCCACCGGGCGACGAAGGATAAACGTGTCGTCGTCACGAAAATTGCGCCTGCGGGATTGGAACTGCTGACTCAGCTGGTGCCTGTCCTGGACGAACACATTCGCCTGAGCCTCGCGCACATGGATCGGGCTGCGCAGGAGACGCTGATCAATCTGCTCGAAGATGCGCGCTCACCCTACGTCCGGCAGCAAGGGCCTGCAGACGACCACCAGGCAGACGATCTTTGCGAGAAGATCGCGAGCTGATACCGGCCTTCTCACGAGGCTTCGCAGCAGCGGGTGAGCGACCGATGTGGCTTCAAGTCGAAACCCATCGCAAAAGGCCTGCGAGATCATTCGCAGGCCTTTTGCAGATGACGCTTGCAAGCTAGTTCTTGGCAGTGGGCACAGCAGCGTTGCCAGCGCCTGCGGAGGCATTTACGGGAATGTGTTCGGCGGCTCCATCCCCGTAATTCTTGTGGACCTGGTTGTGCAGGCAGTACAGTGCAAGTTCGAGCCGGTCCGAAACGCCGAGCTTGTCATACACCTTGCGCAGGTAGTTTTTGATGACCTGTTCAGTCGTACCAAGCTGGTAGGCAATTTCCTTGTTCCGTTTGCCCTGCGTGATGCAGGTGATGATGGCCAGTTCTTTGGGCGACAGGCGCGGCTGGGTCCGGGGACTGGTCAACGCGGTTGCCTGCGAGCGATAGGCTTCAATGACCCAGTTGACCGACTGATTATCGATCCAGGTCTCGCCTTCGGCGATTTTACGGACGCATTTCACCAGCAGGTCAGGCGAGATGGACCGTGGAATAATCCCGCGGACCCCACGGCGATACAGCTCGACGGTATTCGATTCGTCAGAAGCCACTGCCTGGATGATGATCTTCACCTGGGGGGCGCGCCGGACCAGGGTCGGAATGGCGTCTGTCGTCCCATTGATCAGGCTGCCTTCCATGATGACCAGGTCCGTCGGGAAGCGCTGAATGGCAGCATCCAGGTTACTCAGGGTATCAACCTGGGCAACAACACGGATGTCGTCCTCGAGGGCGAAGATCTTCCGCATACCGACGCGGTAGATTGCCTGCGAGTCTGCCAGGATAATGCGAATCAAGCCAGATTCGGTGGTTTGCTCCGTATCGGAAGCAGGCTTGTCGTTATTGAGGTCGTTCAACATCTCCGTTTTGGCGGCTGTCATAAGGGTTCACTGAGTGAAGTAATATTCATCGATCACAGCGGCGACCCGCGTGCAACCACCACTTGTGGTGCAGCGTACCACACGTCCACCGCAGTTCACTACCACATCCGCAGGCGTGCCCATTGCTTCCTTGGGCATCTTCATTACGAAGCGCACATGCTTCTGCACAGGAAGCGGCCGGTCCACTACAAACAATATCCCGGTCGCAGATATGTTTTCCGTTGTCGCGTCCATCTCGCGATCATCCACTTCCACCTTGACCGGAATGACCAGCGGAAAACGCACAGCGTTGCGAAGCTCAGCGCCCTTTTGCACCACTTCAGTTTCCGGGGCCTGTTGCATCATGACGCAAGAGTAACCGCTTCCTGTTCCAACGGCAATGACGCTTAGTAATCACTTTTATCAAAAAAGGGGTCATGCCATGCTATCGGGAAATCACACGGAGTATGCAGCCGACGCCCCCACCCACTGCTGGTTGCGGTTGTGATCGACGCCCATCATCTTTCCCCGGCCTAACCGCACCAGTGACAGAACAGGCTCCATCTTTCCAGCGGCCCCTTTAATCGCGTCCGGCCAGAGATAGAGCACCCGGATTTCCGCCTGGGTCATGCCGAAGGGCGTGTCGATCACGGGCGCGAAAGTGACGCGCTCTTGTAAAAGGTAGTCCCGCTGCTTTTCGACCGGGATCGACGCCAGTTCTTCATCCGTCGGCGCAAACACGATTCCCTTGCCCGCAAACGAAAAGAGCGGCTTGAGGAGCAGCTGCTCCCGATCCCCATGCAAACGTTCGCTCCCGCCGCCCCGCAGCCACTCATCGAGGAAAACGGCTTCCGGCACGCTCTCATGCCGCAGGTAAGGGATCGAAAACTTGCTGATCTGGAAATACCAGTTGGGATTACCCGCCCACTCCACATCCAGTTCTTCGCGATAGTCAAATGGCAGGCTGATCTGCTTCTGGATCAATTCATCGACTATGACGCGGTTATAGATACGGCGTATGGGGCGAAGCCTTCCGCCGCCCGTCTCGTCGTTGTAATAGAGCTGCGTCTTCCCGCCGGTCCTCACGGCAGTCAACTTCGTCACATCCACCACCGGGATGCCAAGCTTACGGGAAGTGAGCAGAAAATCAGGCAGCGTCTTCTGCTGACCAGGGTGGATCTCTGCCAGCACCACCTCTGATGGATCATGATCGCCGACCACGACCTGGCGAAAGAGCTTCCAGAAGCTCTCTTCCGTGTGGCCGCCAAGATAGAACGTGAGAGCAGGATCCATCTGGAAGAATTGTTTATAAGCGTCCCCCAGCAGGCTCTGGAACGCAAAGACTGAGGGGAAGGCCTGCAACTCAACCAGCCGTGGTGCATAGCTGCCATCGGTTTGCTGAACCAGGCCGAAGTCGGCTGTCATGAAGTGAGGATGGCTGGACGTTGCCGGCAGCCGATAGTCCGCGGGGATGGCTGCGAGCGATGCCGTCATATACTCCCGATCAGCTAACAGCTGGTGTGTCATCTCGATGCCTGCGGCGACGATTGAATCCAGCAGCCTTCTTGAAAAGAAACAAGGCGTCTCCGCCACGCGAAACTCCACGTGCGTTCCGCTGCGGGCGTCGAGATGGCCAAGCATGGCGCGGTAACGCGCCTCGTCGAACTGCGCGTTAAAAGCCTGCCGATAACTCGCAATCATCGCGCCAGCATACCGCTTTTCATCGCAAGAGCGCAGCCGGCTCCTCTAAACGCCCCACAAGCTGGGCCTAAAGTGCGTAAAAAGATCATGGTTGGGCAACCTTTGTATGTACCTTTGACAGTTACCCACGTAATCGAGCAATAATTTCGTGCAAAATAGCACATTAGTTGTAGCCATGCGGCAGTTCCCGAGGTACTGTGAGTGAGCAGTATTAGTCAGATCAGCCAACGGAGAACTCATCTAAATGCTTAAGGCCACGGTTCGTTCCCTTGTTATTGCTTCAATTATCGCCACCCCCTTCATCAGCTTCGCCAGCCCCGCTGCCCCTGCGCTTCCCCCACTGAAGAGCACCAAGATGAGCCCGGCTGCTCCTGCGCTTCCTCCAATTCGCAACACCAAGTTGAGCCCGGCTGCTCCTCCGCTTCCGCCAATCCGGAACACCAAGTAAGCTCTGTCGCCCATTCAGAAAAGTTAAAGCTCGCGGACGGCCTGAGGTTCAAGGCCACGATGCGGCTAGAAGTGCTGCCTGTTAACGATGGATACGCCTGCAAGTCTCCAGTTCGTTTGCGACTGACGCTCGTGTATCCTACACGCGAGGCTGAGTCAGCATGCAGATGTCCGGGACAGATCAAGCTTTCTGGATCGCTGGCTTCCTTGGCGAACTTCTTCTTGCATGCGTCCTTCTGTTCAGGCGCCAGTACCTGTATTTTCCGGTGTTCGTTGCGTGGGTTCTGCTGATCGCAATAGAAGATCCGATCCTCTTCTATTGCCTGCAGCATGCCTCGTCCACCGTGTATTACAGGGCCTATACGTTAGCCCAGGTCTTGGACTACCTGCTGCAGTTCTGCGTTCTCATCGAGATCGCGCACAGTGTTCTGAGACCTCATCAGGCTCGCATGTCAAACCGGTGGCTCCTGGTGTTGTCGATATGCTGCCTGGCCATCTTCCTGGCGGGATTGGTGTGGTCGCTGACGTTGTCCGCCCAGGGTGATGAAATACGCCGCGTTTCCGTAAATATGGAACGCATCAACTTCTTCTTTTCTTACCTGCGCCTGGCCGTATTTGCAGCGATAGCCGGCTTCTCGCAGATGCTGGGGATTACCTGGAAAAACCACGTAATCCGGATGGCCGCCGGGTTAGCTTCATACAGTGCTGTGTCCCTCGTGGTGCAGCTTAGCCTCTCCCACCTGTCCCGGAGTGATTTCGCGCTTTACGAGCAGAACTACTGGTTACTAAATCGTATACAGGTCACCGCCTACCTCTGCGCACTGACCTTTTGGGTGTGGTCTTTCGTGCAAAAAGATGCGCCGCGACGCGAATTTACTCCACAAATGCAAAAGATTCTGGTAACAATATCCCAGGCAGCTGGACGCGATCGTGTAAGTTTGTCGCGTAGTGTGGGGCATAAATGATCCTGTTACTTTCACAGATAGCAGTAACCGCTTCGCTGTTTGCCATCCTGGTCATCTGGGCAGTCGGGCAGGTCAAGCACAGGCGAAACAAGACCTGGGATGATCTTGTAGGCCAGTTACGCGTAAACGAGTGGGGCTTCGAAGAGATCTCCGAGCGCTATCTATATAAGAGCGGCATCAACGCCACGCCTGAAGACATCTGGCCTCGCATCGAGGGCGCAAAAGGTCTGTGGGCCATGTACAAGAATGCGTCCGTCCTGCTGAAGCTCGCCGACTACGCAGCACAGCACAGTGACAGCTCGAATGAAGCACTTATTGCTTCGTTACGGGCCGACGCTTTGCAGATCCGGCTCAGCGTCATCAGTGCTCTGGTAAAGTACGCCTTCTCCCGCTCAACCGTGGGAGCCTCTGTAAACGCACATCGGGCCGCAACCATGTACAGCGAGATGCTCTTCCACATGACCACGCTGTTCCAGGAGCACTCTGCTCAACTGTTTCCGCGATACCTGCAGGCAATGTAAACGCCGCTTGAACTGCAAAAAAGAGGGATGCCGGTGGCGTCCCTCTTTTTGCGTCTGCCGGGTCCGGCAGCATGCCGCTTTTCTATTGCAGATGTTCAGCGACAAACTGGTCAATCCTGCTGGCCTCGTCCGCGCTCAGGCGGAAATCCGCTGCCTTGACTGTTCCCTCCACCTGGCGTGCATTGCGGGCCCCGACTATGGCGGCGGTGACGGCGGTATTCCTGAGCGTCCACGCCACGGCAACCACGCCTGGCTCAACCTGGTGAGCGTCCCCTATCTCGCGTAACAGTTCAACCAGTTTCAGGTTGCGGCTCAGCTTGGGCTCATTGAAGTTCGGACTCTTTCGCCGCCAGTCATCCTGCGGCATCTTCTGAATACGCTCAGCAGTCATTTTCCCGGTCAGCATCCCGGACGACATAGGCGAGTAGTTGATGACGCCAATATGGTTCTGCTGGCAAAATGGCAGAATCTCGTCCTCAACCTTGCGGTTCAGTAGCGAGTACGGCGGCTGCAGCGACGTGATGGGTGCTATTGTCTGCGCGCGCCTCATCTGCTCGACATTGAAGTTTGAGACGCCGAGCCAGCGGATTTTGCCCTGCTTCTGCAGGCGCACCATGGCCTCCCATCCTTCCTCGATCTCATCGGCCGGATCAGGCCAGTGAATTTGATACAGGTCGATGGCCTCAACCCTGAGCCGCGTCAGTGAATTCTCGACCTCTTCCTGGATCGAGCCGGCTTTTAGACTGCGGTAAATCCTCCGCTCAGCGTCCCAACGCATGGAGCATTTGGTGAAAATATAGGGCTTGCGGGTCAAACCATGCAGGGCTTTCGCGACTACCTCTTCAGAATGGCCCAGACCGTAAATAGCCGCGGTGTCGATCCAGTTGATGCCAAGTTCAAGCGCACGATGTATGGCCGCCACTGAGTCATCATCTTCCTGGTGTCCCCATGAAAATTGCCAGTCGCCTCCGCCGATTGCCCATGCGCCGAAGCCGATGGAGGAGATCTGGAGATCGCTGTTGCCAAGTTGTTTGGTCGCAAGGTTTGTCGCTGCAGAATGCGCTGTCGTAGCCATAGAGTCTTTTCCTCAATTCTTCCTTATAGACAGGGATGCAGAACTGCCGTCCGGCGTCGAGAGAGCATCAGGGCTGAATAAGAAAGGTGCCGTCTCGCATGATCTGTTCTTCGCTGCCATCCGCGGCGCCGAGCCAGATGCTGAAGCGTAATCCGACGACGTCGATATGCGTCGACGAAAACCACTGGGCGCCGGTATGTTCGCCGTACGGATTGCCAAACGCGATGTGAATGCCGGGAAACTTCTCATCCTGCAGAATGTTGCCAATCACCCGGGCGACGCCGATATTCGTCCCAATGGCAAACTCGCCGACCCGGTCGGAGTTTTCATCCATGTGCGTATATGCCCAGAAGTCTTTTTCAAGCTGCGCATTTGCCGAGTGGCACCCGGTGATCCGGTTGCCACTGATTTCAATCGTCAGCGGAGTAGTCTCGAGCAGCCCATAACGTGCGCACAGGAAGTCGCCAACCACCCCGTCCACAACAAATGTCCCGTTGACCTCGCCGGGCGTAGTGAAGATCTCTCCGCCCGGCAGATTGCCCCACTTATCCGGACTGATGATGCCGCTGGTCTTAAGCCACTTGTATTCCGGGTTCATCTCTGCACGAATGGCGGTGCCGGCTGGTGTCGTGGCGCGGACATAGGCAGCTGCGCGGGCTTTCTCGATCACCTTCCTGCTCAACTGATCGACCAGCGCAAAATCCGCCCGCATGCCGTCACACATGATCTGCGGCGTGATGTTGACCATGTGGGCGTGGCGCATTCTGCGCCGGTTAACCACCTCGGTCATTTGCATCCGTGAGCGCAACTCATTCTGCTGCACGGTGACTGCAAAAATGCTCACCTGGCTGGTTTCCATATCCGCCAGGATCGCTGGCGGCATATCCGGCAATGGCCGGTCCGCGAGGTCTTCCAGGCAGAAGCCGTTCCAGACTGCGCCCGCTTCTTCAAGCTCTGTCGCCATCGCGGCGGCGATTGGCAGCGTCTCCTGATCAAAAATCAGGGTGACCTTTTCCTCAGGCTGCACCCGGAGACATGTCTTGATAGCGCTTTGCGCACCTTCGGTGAACTCGGGCGGGAAATTGGCGTGCAGCAGTGTCTGCGAAGTTGTTGTGACCTTGCTCATAGATTTCGGCTTGAAAGTGAATGGATGCAGCTTAAGCAGGCAAGACGCGGCCTGCCTGCTTTCTATGGTGTCACAGGTCTCTACGCGATGAACGCTGCTTTTTCAAATTCTGCGTCATACCGCTGATGCGTCATCGCACACTCTGTGAGCGTTTTAATGTCGCTTGCGAGGGAAGGGCCATCGAGTTGCTTTTCTCCAGTCGTGATCATGTCATCGACTACCGGGGATGGAGTTCTCGTATGTAAATCGCCTGCAACTGACGTGAGCAATATCTCATGCATCAAGTTGGACGAAGCAAAGAGCCTGTTTTCTGACGCTGCAGCCCTTTTCGCGCGCGGAGAGTATGAGCTCGCTGCCCGTGCCTGTCGAGCAAGTCTGCTCCTGCGGCCGCATCATGCTGAAAGCCTTCACTTGCTTGGCGTCCTCTCGTATTGCGGGAAGAAGTATGACGTGGCTGCGCGGTTGCTCCGCAGGGCCATCGCGTTCAGCGAACATACGGCGCATTACCACTCGAACCTGGGTGGAGCTCTCCAGGCACTCGGCAAGCTTGACGAAGCTGCGTTCCGCTACCGGCAGGCTGTGATTCTGCGACCGTTATTCGCAGAAGCCCACTACAACCTGGGGAACGTGCTGCGTACACAGGGACGTCAACGGGCAGCCATCGAAGCCTATGGGCGGGCGATCGCCGCGCAGCCGGATTTATACGAGGCTCACAGCAATCTCGGCAATGTTCTGCTGGCGATTGGCGAATGGAGCGGTGCGGATGCCTGCTATCAGAAAGCATTGAAGATCCGGCCGGATTCCGCAGAGGTCCTCTCGAATCTGGGCAACCTCAGGAGCGCTGAAGGCCGACCGGCAGAGGCTCTCGAGCAGTACGAACTTGCCCTCGTACACGATCCCACTTTCGCAGATGCCTGGACCAACCTGGGGACAGTCCTAAGCCAACAGGGAAAGTTTGCGGAGGCAGGCGCGTGCCACAGAAAAGCCCTGTCCATTCGGCCTGATTTTGCCGAAGCCCACCACAATCTGGGCTGCGTTCTCCAGGCACAAGGCCACATCGAAAGCGCCTTGCAACGCTTTCGTGATGCGCTTGTTCTGGAACCTGAGTACGCCAACGCGCATTTTGGCCGTGCTCTGATTCATCTTCTCCAGGCTCGGTACGCGGAAGGCTGGGCGGAATATGAATGGCGTTGGAAGAGTGATCAGCATTCAACTCGCTGGCGGGACATTGAGAGACCAATATGGAAGGGCACGCGTCTGCCAGTCGGCCAGCTGCTCCTCTGGGGCGAGCAGGGTATAGGGGACGAAATACTCTTCGCTGGATTGGTGCCTGACGCAGTGGCTACGGGAAACCAATGCGTGCTGGAGTGCGATCCAAGACTGGTGCCATTGTTCGCGCGCTCATTTCCTGAAGTCACGGTGATGGCATCGCGCTCAGCGGACAGGGAGAGGATTACAGCTCACCTTCCAAGCGGCAGCCTGCCAGGCCTTTTTCGCCGCAATCCATCGGACTTTATGTCGACGACTCCGCGCTATCTTTGCGCCGAACCGGCAGAAGTTGCACGCTTCCGTGAACGATGCAGGGACAGGCGGCATGTTGTCGGTCTCGCGTGGCACACCCGAAACCTCAAATCCGGATATCGCAGATCGATCGACCTTTCTCTGAT
Organism: Acidobacteriaceae bacterium; assembly: GCA_963692885.1. GTDB lineage: Bacteria > Acidobacteriota > Terriglobia > Terriglobales > Acidobacteriaceae. The sequence continues at coordinate 323,972 of OY843586.1, read as the reverse complement.
GACACTCTTGTTTACGCGCACGGATGTCCGCTGGGTGAGCCTGCAGTATGGCGATCACGATGCCATCGAGCGAGAAGCGGATGCGGCAGGCGCGCCCATGCTGATCGACAGGACTGTCGATCAGCTGGTCGACATCGATACGTTTGCTGCCCAGGTATCCGCCATGGATCTGGTGATCACGATTGATAATTCGACGGCCCATCTGGCGGGAGCGCTCGGCGTACCGGTATGGGTGCTGCTGCCATTCGCTCCGGACTGGCGGTGGAGCGAAGAGCGCGAAGATTGTCCTTGGTATCCATCGATGCGGCTCCTACGCCAGCCGGCCCTGGGCGATTGGAAGTCGGTCGTCGAAAACGCCGATCGACGACTCGATGTTCTAGCGGACACCGAGATTCCTTTGAGAATTAAGTCACAGAAGGACAACCTGCTCGAACCCGCTTGGAGTTTTGCGACACCGTAATCGAACCTTTTAGGAGGTCAAACATGCACTTGCACAGAATCGCAAACAATCCTGATGCGGGCAGCCTGGAAGCTGCCAATGCCGCGCAGCGGGCAACGAATACACAACAGGCCGCGACAGTCAGGAAAAAGCTGACATCGCCGGCTACTCTGGTAGAAAGCGACGAGTCCTTTGAGTCGCTCCTTCTCCTTGGCAGCGCGCACTCAGGGCAACAGCACAGAAGTCAATCTGCCGACGAGAGTGCTGCAGAGGAAGATCAGTCGGACAAGCACCCCGAGAACATGGATGCAGCCGACCAGGATGAGCACCGATCTTACTGGGCATGAAATCAGTTTGCCTGTGACGATGAATCAGCCATTCCAAGGTTTCGCGATACAAGAAGGGGCAAGCAACAGTAAAGAACAAAAATTTTCCTAACGGCGCGATCGCTCAGGAATACAATCCTTGTTTCGTTTCCTCAGCCATGTAGTCAACCACGGCCTTCAGGTCGTCTGTCTCTTCGAACTTGCGTAACTGGCGATCTGCACCTGTACCGTTTTCGAGGATCCATTCGATGTTCTGGATTTCTTCACGACAACCTAGTTCGTCTACAACTTCGTCAACAAATTCGATGTACTCACGAATCAGTTCCCGTTCGTCTATCTCGGCCTCCTTGCCGAAGTCGATCAATTTTCCATCGACGCCATAACGAACGGCCCGCCACTTGTTCTCCATGATGAGGGCACGGGAATATTGGCGGAAATCCTGGTTTCGAGCGTGCAGGCGATGCAGTTTAGCCGCCGTTGCCTGTATGAGCGCTGCGAGTGAAAGCGTTTCTTCGGCGCGCATCGGTAGATCGCAGATCCGGACTTCAACAGTAGCGAAAAATGGGTGCGGCCGGATGTCCCACCAGATTTTTTTAGCGTTGTCCAGACAATTGGTTTTGATCAGTAGTTTGACATATTGATCAAATTCGCCCCAGCTCGAAAAAGAGTCCGGCATGTTCGTTCGCGGAAACTTGTCGAAAACCTTTGAACGATAGCTTTTCAAGCCGCTCTTCATTCCCAGCCAGAAAGGAGAATTGGTCGACAGCGCAAGAATATGCGGCAGAAAATAGCGCATGGAGTTCATCAGCCGTATAGCAGCTTCGCGATCTTCGATCCCAACGTGTACATGAAGACCAAAGATGAGGTTGGCGCGCGCGACCTGCTGCAGGTCCTCAACCACCTGCCGGTAGCGCTCGTCGGGATAGATTTCCTGCCGTCGCCAGTCGGCAAAAGGATGAGTAGCACCAGCGACCAGCATCAGATCGTTTTCACTGGCGAGACGTATCATCTCGCGCCTGAGTTCAAATAGATCGAGCCGCGCTTCTTTGACTGACTTGCAGATGTTCGTACCGACTTCGATCACCGATTGGTGCATCTCGGCCTTGACACGCTCTTCAAGACGCAATTTGCCGCGGTCGAGCAGTTCGGTATGAATGTGGGAACGGAGGTCACGCGAGACCGGATCGACCGTCTGGTATTCCTCTTCTATGCCGATGGTGAATGAGGGCTGCATGGATGCTCCTCGCTTGATAGTCGCACAGCAGTTGAAAGGATTCTGGAACCGGGAGGAGCACTGGCGGTCGAGCCGGCAAACTAGGGTGCAGGTGGGGGAGCTTTCTTCGTGACGGTTTTCTTTGCGGCCGCCTTCCTGGCAGGTGTCTTCTTAGCCGCTGCTTTCGCGGCAACTGCTTTTACCGGAGCATTGACCTTCGAAACGCCGCCCTCAAGAAAAGTCTTCCAGTGGAAGTCGGCGGGCTGCGGCGAGGTCTTTGCTTTGGCGATCGCCATCTCCGCGACGGCATTGATAATCCATTCGAAATTTGCTTCGCCGACCGATTCGCGGTCCGCATCAGGCGCAGGATTCATGAAATCGATCGCATAGGGCACGCCGTCTTCAACGGCAAATTCAACAGTGTTCAGGTCGTAACCAAGCGCTCTGCATAAAGCCAGTGCATCCTTCTCGACCCGGGCAAGAAGCTTCGGATCAAAGACACGACCATCTGTGTAATAGCGCTCGTGATGCGGGCGGCGCGGGTTATAGGGCATGATATGCACCTTCTCCTGCCCGACCACATAGCAGCGGAAGTACTCTTTGAAGTTGACCGCTCGCTGGTACATCATGCAAAGGTCCCGGCTGTGGTCGTAGGCGTGGAAGAACTCATGCGGGTCGTGGACGTGGTGCACGTCTTTCCAGCCGCCGCCATCGACTGGTTTCAGAAAGGCCGGAAAGCCTATGTAATCGAAGATCTTCTCCCATTGCAGTGGAAATTCCAGGTTCCGCATCGAGCGTTCGGTCGTATAAGGCGGGAAAAACTTGTGCGGCAGAATGACTGTACGCGGCACTGCCACGCCGACTTTTTCGGCGACATCGCAGTTGAAGAATTTATCGTCGGCCGACCACCAGAACGGATTGTTGACGATGACTGTGCCATGAATCGCCGCATGCTTCAGGTATGCCCGGTAGAAAGGTATGTCATGCGAGATACGATCGACGATGACCGCGTAGGGTGGAGCCTGGTTCAACTGGACGCCGCCAACCCTGACCGGTTCGGCGTTGATTCCAGGCCTATTCAGACTATTGATGCGTTCTACCAACGCTCCGGGAAAACTGTTTTCCATGCCAAACAGGACGCCAATCGTCTTCACTTTTCCTCCAGGCCATGTCCTCGTCCAGATGCCAACATAGCTCACTCTCCCAGTGTCCGCAACGACCATGAACCCGCGCAGGAGATCCAACGACAACATACCGACCTGTCAGCTTCGGCATGAGAGGACCTTCGAGTGTCACCTCTTCAGCAAAGGGCAACCTGGGCAAGTCGTCCAAGGAGAAAATCCAAGCAGGCTTCAACCACAGAGACTTTCTCTACCCGTGACATAGCCACTCGTCGCGCCACTATGATCGCGGAGAGGGTGCCAGCTCCTGTTAGATTCTTGAACATGCGCCTAGTCGTCTCGTCCCTCGTCTTGTCCGCGGTTCTTACCCCGGCGTTGGCTCTGCCTGCCCAGGCACCGCAGACCCTGCTCGCTACTCCGTCCACAGTGGCGTGGGGCTACTACTGGTCGAAGGCAAAGCCTGTTCTGACCGTCCATAGTGGCGATACGGTGAAGATCCAGACACTTTCGACCTGCGGCTCGCCGGAGCGATTGAAGGATGGCGGCGTCGCCGCAGCCGATATTCCGCAGGCCGTGACCGACATTTATGCGGCGAAGGATATCGACAAAGGGCCAGGCGGCCACATCCTTACCGGGCCGGTTGCGATTGCCGAGGCGCAGCCGGGCGATGTACTTGAAGTGCGCATCCGGAAGATCGACATCGACGTCCCATGGGCCTGCAACGGATTCTCCGCTGGACGCGGCTTTCTGCCGGATGACTTCCCGTATGGAAAGATGACCATCATCCCGCTCGACAGGGAGACATCTTCCGCAAATGCAGGACTGGCCGCTTTTGCCCCTGGCGTCAAGATTCCGTTGCACCCGTTCTTCGGGTCCATGGGCGATGCGCCCCCTGAATCCGCCGGCCGTTACAACAGCGCACCGCCATGGATGCATGGCGGCAACATGGATAACAAGGAGCTTGTCGCCGGCACAACCCTCTATCTGCCGGTGCATGCGCCTGGCGCTCTGTTTGAGGTTGGGGATGGTCACGCCGGCCAGGGCAATGGCGAAGTCGACATCACGGCACTCGAAACCATGCTGACCGGGACCTTCGAGTTTATCGTGCATAAGGACCAGCATCTGTTGTGGCCGCGCGCCGAAACACCAACCAGCTACATCAGCATGGGTTTCAGCGAAGACCTGGTAAAAGCTACCGAGATGGCGACGCGCAACATGATCGATTTCCTGGTGAACGAGAAGCACCTGACGCGCGACCAGGCGTATCAACTCACGAGTGTTGCTGTCGATCTGGATATCACGCAGTTGGTCGATGGCAAGGTTGGCGTGCACGCCATCTGCCTGAAGGGGATCTTCGTCGGTAAATGAGGTCCGGCATAGTTGGCAGATCGCGGTTCGACTTCCTTCCCAAAGCCATCGATCCGAAGGCGCATACCGTGACTCTAGCGTGCGCCATGTAGCCACCGGCACAGCCACAGATTCCACTGCCGGTTGCGTGGATGCGCAAGCCTGTTTGGATAACAAACAATAACTAGGTCCAGGTCGAGAAGATTGCCGATGCCAAATTCATTTCCAAACAGGTGCGGAGAATCTTTAGGCACTTATCTACAATGGATCAAATAAGCGGACGGATCATCCGTACGACGTTGGAAAATCCAGTCGACGTGCTGTAGCGAGATTGTGAAAATGCCGAGCTTCAATCCTTGCGGCGCCCCGTGCGCTATCGCAAGCTGCGGGAGATTGAGGTAGATTCGTTCGAGTCTGGCACCGGTGATGCCGCAGCGTATTAGCTGACTGAAGGATCGAAGCGAGCTTGACGTCGTTATGCGGGCCTTGTTTGCTGTACAACTACACTTTTTCAGTAAACTAGCTGCGCGATGCTTTCAATGTGTCAGATATACATGTCAAAAATAATTGACAGGTACAGAGCCAATTGCTACCTTGTCATTGTCAAACATTTTTGACAAGGCGGGATAGCTATGGCAATCAGTCTGTCTTACCGGGAGAAGTCTCTTTATGCTTCGCTGCTGGCGGAGTTAATTATCTATGGTCCTTATTTCTTTCTGCATCGTCAGAACTCCGTGAACAAGGTTGCGGGCATGATTATCGGGATAATCGTGCTGCAGATTATCCTGCAATCGTTGATCGCTGCCTTCACACGCAACCGCATCACGGATGAGCGGGACCGGTTGATCGAGTTGCGTGGATACCGCGCGGGCTATCTGACGATCGTCTCCCTGATGGTGCTGGGGCTGGGAGCGTTGTGGGTCCACGCAACAGCTGGTGATTTTCCTATCCACGACAGCAGGATCGGACTGCATTTTCTGAGTGTCTTCTTCGGCATGCTGGTCATCTCCGATATTGCGAAGACTGCGGCACAGATCGTGGCTTACCGGAGAGCGCTTTAATGCCGGCGATCCGTAATCAAATACGGGAACTGCGGGCTGGGCTGGCCATGACGCAGCAGGAGCTGGCCGATAAAATCGGTGTCACGCGGCAGACCGTCATTGCGATCGAACAGGACAAGTATTCCCCTTCGCTCGAGACTGCTTTCAAAGTGGCCAGGGTGCTGGGCGTGGCGCTCGAGCAGTGCTTTCAATACGACCATCGCGGCAAGCGCTAGGCATCTGTGCTTACCGCGTAATTAAGTCGTTCGCGGGATTCCGGAAACCCACGTCTCGAGCTCGAGACAGGCGGCGCCCGCTTCCATGGCTATGGTTATGAAATGCCTGTCCCAGGCTGCCAGCTGGGCGTCCCGGCGCGCGAACCACCTCGCAAAAAACTGTTGACGCGTATATCTGCTAGATATATCTTTCAGATATGCCCGGAACCACGACTACCGAAGCATTGCTGGGGATGCTGACCCTTGAACCGCTGTCGGGCTACGACCTGAAGCAGCTGATTGAGCAATCCATCGGCAACTTCTGGCGGGAGAGCTTTGGGCAGATCTACCCGACGCTCAAGCGACTGGAAGAGCAGGGACTGATCGAATCGGCCGCGGAAGGTAAGGCGGGACGAGTGGTCTATGCAATTACAACGGCTGGTCGCGCGCATCTGCGCGCGTGGCTTGAAGATGCTCCGCGACCCCGTGTGCCCCGCAACGAATTGCTGCTGAAGTTGTTTTTCGGACGCATGGCGCCGGCAGAGAGTATGCGCGGGCACATTGTCGAAACGCGGACACGTTTTGCAGCCGACCTGGTTCGCTATGAGAAAACGGGCCGGCGGCTGCACGAGCAGCATCGCGGCAAGCCGAATCTTCCCTACTACCTGATGGCGCTGAACTATGGATTGCGCGAGGCGCAGATGATCGTCGAGTGGTGCGATGAGACGCTCGCGGCGCTCGCGGCGATCCAGCCTGAGAAGCCAAAGGCAGCGTCAATCAAAACAGCCAGTCCAAAACGAAAGACAAAAGACGTGCGCTTCGCAACAGCAGGGAGGTAACGATGCACCAAGATCCGGTCTGGATGAAGGCGTTGCTGGTGGTACACATCTGCGCGGGTTTCACCTCCTTTCTACTGGCGCCGGTGGCGCTCGTGACAGCCAAGGGCGGCAAGCAGCACAAACGCTGGGGCATGGTCTACCTGTGGGCGATGGGCGTGGTTGCCGCGACGGCGCTCCCCATGGCCTTGTACCGGCCCGTGCTCTTCCTCGCAATGGTTGCCGTCTTCAGTTTCTATGCGGCCTTTTCCGGCTATCGCGTATTGAAGCTGAAAGATCTGCCGCGTGGTGGCCGCGCCCAGCCTGTCGACTGGGCAGCCGGCGTGCTTACGTTTCTTTCGAGCCTTGCCCTGGCAGCTTTGGGGGCCTTCCGTCCGGCATGGATTCAGAACTTCGGCATTGTCGCCGTGATCTTCGGACTACTTGGAATGCGTCTCGCTGCCGTCCAGATGTGGAGTTTCGTGCACAAGCCGAAGGAAAAGATGTTCTGGTGGTACACGCACCTGGGCAACTTTATCGGCAGCTATATCGCGGCGTGGACTGCGTTTTCCGTGGTGACGCTGCCCAGAATCTTTCATCACGGCGGGATCGTGTTCTGGCTCTGGCCAACGGCCATCGGCGTTCCCGCTATTGCGATTACGACGAGCTATTACAAGCGGAAGTTCGCTCCGAAGGTGAAGGCAGTATCGGGTGACGCAGCAGCAGCCTGACGCTGATTTTTACAAAAATTGCTGCATCATCTTCTGCCAGGTTGGCCAGTCGTGGCTATTCCAGTCACTCCAGATCTCCAGTCGCACGCCAATGCCGTTCGCATGCATGATGCCGGCCAGGTGACGATTCTGCTGCAGGCATTGGTCGTCCCACCCGCTGCCGAAGACATAGGTATTGCGGCGATAGTGATCCATGTGCCAGCTTTCACCGATGTTGGCGATGTACTGCGGCGGCATGTTGAAGTAGACATCCTGGTCGTGGTAGCCCTGCAGGAAACCCGAGATATCGAATGCGCCGCTCATCGACAGGCAGCCGGTAAAGCGGTCGGGATATTTCAGCGCAAGATTCACAGCGTGGTAGCCGCCGAAGCTGCAACCGAGGGTGATGCGGTGCGGACTCCAGTTGCGCTGCTGCACCAGCGGCAGAACCTCGTTCATGATGTAGTCCTGGTATTGCAGTTGGCGGGCGATGCGCCAGCGCGGCGGGACATGGCGGTTGTACCAGCTTTCGCTGTCGACTGAATCGACGCAATAAAGCTGGATTTCTCCGCGTTCGATCTTGTCCGAAACGCAGCCGACCATGCCGCGCTCTTCAAACTCGTAGAACCGGCCCTGGGATGACGGAAAGACAACGACCGGCACTCCGGCGTGACCAAACAGGAGCAGTTCCATATCGCGGCCCAGGCTGGGGGAAAACCATTTGTGATATTCGCGCTGCATGCGGCTCCATTCCAGATGGGAATCCTGCTAATGTATCAGGCGGCAATGGCCACGACGCGCTGCGGGCGTCCGTTAAACTATCTAGAGTATCCACAGCTTTGACGCTGAGCAACGGGTACGCGAAACGTACCCATGGATCCAGAGACGCTCGACAACGAACGATTTATAAACCTGCCGGTCACTGAACCATCGGGCCTGCCAGTCGCACCGTTCATTGAAGATGACGCCACGCCGCACGAGCGGCTGAAGCTGCATCGCCATTTTCGTAGCGACATCCTGCCCGACGCGCGCAACCTGATCGTCTACCTGCCGCCGCAGTATGAAGCCGAGCCCGATCGCCATTTTCCGGTGCTCTATCTACATGACGGCCAGAATCTTTTCGATCCATTAACGTCGTTCGTGCCGGGCCGCACCTGGCAGGTGCGCGAGGCGGCGGATGAAGGCATCGCAGCGGGGACGATTGAGCCGCTTATCATCGTCGGCATTTACAACACCGGTGACCGGCGCATCGCTGAATATACGCCCACCCGCGACTGGAAGATGATTGGCGGCGAAGGGCCGCTCTACGGCCGGCTGATCATCGAAGAACTGATGCCCTTCATCACGAAGCACTACCGGACACTGAGCGGACCGCGGCATACCGGGCTCGGCGGATCATCGCTCGGCGGCTTGATCTCGCTGTACCTCGGCATCCAGTGCCCGAATGTATTTGGCCGGCTGGCCGTGCATTCGCCATCGGTCTGGTGGAACCATCGCAGCATCATGAACCACCTGCGGCTGACAAATGGAGTAGTGCGGCCGCGCATCTGGCTGGATGTAGGCGACTCGGAGGGAGCGCGGACGCTGGACGATTGCAACCGGCTCCACCACCAGCTCATGCGAGAGGGGTGGCGGGATGACACCGAATCAGCCGAGGGCGATCTGCACTACTGCGTGAGCGAAGGCGGACGCCATGACGAGTCGGCATGGGCCACGCGCGTCGGGCCTATGCTGCGCTTCCTCTTCCCTGCTCGCGAAACCGGGCAGCACTCTATTTGATGGTGTAGACCGCAGAGCTCACCCCGCTGTTCGCAACTCCGTTTGCCGCGGCGATCGCCTTGATGGTTTCCGACTTTGCCACAGGGATAGCTCCAGTGTATTTCGTCGATCCTGTCGTCGGCGTCGTCCCGTCGGTCGTGTAATAGATGACGCGCCTTTGGTCGTATCCGTCACCGTTACATCCTCGGCTGAGGAGTAGGTGCCGCCTGCCGGCTTGAAGACCGGCAGCGGTGCTGCGATCACATACTTCTGTATGACGATCTCGCTATTACTGTACCTTGCCGCGATGGCTACAGCTTCGATCGTCTCAGACGCCGACACGGTGATCGCCCCGGTATACCTGGTTGATGACGTCGTCGGCTTCGTGCCATTGGCTGTGTAATAAAGGACTGCGCCCTTGGTGGCGTCGGTAAGGGTCACTTCCTGCCCGGCTGCGATATTGCCGCCCGCCGGCGAGAACACGGGTGACGCGGCAGGGTTGGCCACTCCGGTCAGGCTAGTGGTCGTGGAGACACTTGTGTCGTACAGGCTGTCGCCTTCATAGCTCGCATCTACCAGGTGCGCTCCAGCGCCAAATGCAGCAACTCCTGTTGCAGTCGCGGTTGCTGCATCAGTCAGTTCTGCCGCCAGTACGGTCAGCGTACTCCGTGGAGTATTAGCGATGTCCTGGTTCGTCACCACCAGGTCTGCCGGTCCGCTCCCTGAGAAGTCACCTGTGACGACATTCACCGGGTTGATGCCTGTTGCCAATGCAGGGCCGACGGTAAACGTTCCGTCGCCCTTGCCAAGCAGGATCGACACGGACTTTCCGGCACTGTTCACGACCGCCAGGTCGGCGATGCCGTCTTCGTTAAAGTCTCCGACAGCAATGGACGTGGGACGGGCGCCGGTCGCCACTGTTGTCCCCGGCGTAAGCGTATAGTTGCCCTTGCCGAAGAAGATGCTCACATCATGACTGCCGCCGTTCACGACGGCAAGGTCGAGGTAGCCATCGCCATTAAAATCGCCAGCGACCATGGCGGATGGGTTCTTCCCGGTATTCGCCTGGCCCGCGGGGGAAAAATAGCCCTGGCCATTGTTCTCGAAGATAGTCGCCGTGTCCGCGCCCATATCGGCGACGACGATATCGGGATAGCCGCTCTTACCGAAGGCGCCGACGGCGACCTGCACTGGATTACTGCCGATCGCATTGAGCGTTGGGCCGCCGAATGTTCCCTTGCCGGTGCCGAGCACCGGGGCGAAACAATAGACGCCGTAGATGACGCCGGTGACGACGAAATCCTGGTTGCCGTCGTGGTTGAAATCGCCTGCTGCGACGGAGGTCACTGCGCTCAATCCTCCAAGACTGAAGGGAGCACCGACAGTCCCGCTGCCTGCTCCGTTTCCGGTGAAGAGCGCGACGTTGTTGGTGCCCGTGGCGTTGCTGCTCACAGTCAGGATATCGAGCGGACCACCGGTCACGAACGGAGCCGCGACCATCGCCTGGTTATTGGGCAGGGCTGTAAAGGTGCTGGCGGATTTAAAGGTCCCATCCCCATTGCCCGGCAGAATGCTTAGATAGCCCGTGGCTGAACCGGTGGTACCGATAGCGATATCGGGAATGCCATCTCCGTTGAAATCACCAGTGGTGATTGAGAGCGGCTGCGGCCTGGTCGCTGGATTCTGGGTGTTCACCCAGGTGGAGGTGAGTTTACCCGCACCCAGCGTCGCCGTCGCCAGTACGCTGTTTTTATCGCTGGTGTCGACGAAGTCGACGGCCCCGCTGGCGCCGCATCGGCTGCCAGGCCGGCTACAGTGGCTTTCAGCGTGTAGTTGCCCGCTGTGCCGGTCGCCGCACTCGTCGTCTTTGTCGTCCCGTATACGACCAGCGATAGTTCACTCGACGCGCTTCAAGCAGCGTTTACAGTACCGGCAAACTGGGCCTTGTATGCGTGAGTCCCCACCCTCGGCACAAACTTGAATGCTGCCTTTCCCGTACTGCTCAGTTGGGCAGTGCCGAGCAGGTGGATGTCTGTGCAACTGGACGCCGATGCATCGCAGAAGTTTACCTGCCCGGGCGCGACGGCCTTGCCGCCTGTCTCGACTGTTGCTGTCAGCATAACAACAGCGCCGGCATTCACAGCGGCCACGTTCAGACCATTGGACGTGATCGCCAGACTCGTGGAGGTTGCAGGGGTAGCTGCCCTCGCCATGGGGGACGGCACAAGCATTCCAGAAAGCAGGAGCGCAGCGAACTTTATGGCACGGCTGGCATGTACCGGGAAATGCGCTATAGACTGATTCGCCGTCACTCGCTTCATTCCGGGCTTGTTGTTCAAGTTCATACTTTCCCCCGCATTCATTCCTGCAATGCGAACCATTCCGGCTAAGCTTCCTGTTTAAGAAGACGTTGCTTCCGGAAACTTCGCGTCACATAGTTTTTCTTTCCGGCAAGAACAGGCGGTGTCTGCCCCTGATGCGGAGCGCCCGCAGCTTTTGCATGGGCTGCCAGTCCACTGCGCTCAATCCTGGTTGTCCGGGGGAAGGAAACCAGTTCTACCACGGAGGGCAGTGGTGTACCAGCTACATGTTTTGCGCCTTCAATCCAACGGTTACCCGGAGTGCCGGGCGGCAACAGGTACCGCGGGAAAGGCGACGGGTACCGCGATGCGCTCGTATGAGAAGGGAAATACATGCAGGAACACAAGAGCTTCAGTGGCGCGAATCCATGGGACCAACGGAACCATAAGCGCAAAAGCGCGTCCGCCTGAATGGCAAATGGCGATGGCAAATGGCGACGGCAAATCGCGATGGCAGGCCGTGGTGAGCAGATGGTGATATGCTGCGGTCGTTCCTGTATTCACCCTTTGCTCACTGCCGAGGCCGGCCATGAAGACGCTCATTGCTTCTTTGCTTTTCATCCTTACGACGCTCTGCTACGCGCAGAAGCCTGTCAACGGCGATGCTTTTCCGCCGGCCATCTACACCGCGAAAACAGTGGCTGTCGTGAATGACACACATACCGACGCCGTCAGCGAGGGCGCAATCGATGCACTGAAAGCCTGGGGCCATTTCACGGTGATCGACGATCCCGACACTGCCGATGTGACATTACGCTTCGACAAGACGAAAGAGCACTCCGGCCAGGACTCGCAGAAACCCGATCCGAACACCGGCCAGACAAGCTACAGCTACGCCATGAGCTTCGGTACGTCCATCCACATGAAGGCGTATCTGAAGGACGCCGACACGCCCTTCTACACAAACAAGACCGACGACTCGAAAAAGAAAGCGGGCATGTCGTGTGTCAGCGACTTTCGCTCGGCCATGCAGGCTGGCCGCACGCACTGACGCGTTCCTGGCTGCGACTTCTTACTGACTACGAAGCGTCCGCATCGGTTCGAGACTGGCCGCACGCGCAGCCGGAACCAGGCTGGCGAGCACCGAGACCAGCAGTAGCACGGCTGCGGCTGAAAGGTATGTGATGGTATCGAAGGCCTGCGTCCCGTAGAGCAGGGTTGACATGAAACGCGTCAGCAGGAGTGACGCAGATCCGCCCAGCACAAGTCCAAGACGGGCCAGGTGCAATCCTCGACGCATGACGAGTGCGAGGACATCCTCCCGCTGTGCGCCGAGTGCCATGCGCAGACCGAGTTCGTGCGTCCGCTGCGCAACCATGTAGGACAGCACCGCGTACAGGCCAATCGCAGCCAGCAGCAGTGCCACGGCCGCGAAGGCGGTCAGCAGCATCGTCTGAAACCGTGGCTGTGCCGAGGCCATGGCTACGCCCTCCGCAAAAGTTCGGAATCGATAGACCGGGACTTCCTTGTCCAGCCCGGCAACAGCGCGGGTGACAGACTGCTCATAAGCTGCCGGATCGCCACTGACGCGCAGCGCTACGTAAGGCATGGCTACTGGCGCCTGCGCAAAAGGAACGTAGTATTCCGGCTGCGCCTTTTCCGTCACGTTGAAGCGCTTCACATTGCCGACGACGCCGACGATCTCGCGCCAGTGGATCGTCTTGCCGGCGTCATCCTGATCAAAGCCAGTGGCGATCCGCTTGCCGACCGGATCCTCACCCGGAAAATACTTTAGAGCGAGTGATTCATTGATGACAGTGACGGCAGGCGCATCCGGCTGGTCGTCCTGTTCACTGAACAGGTGTCCGCGGCGCAGCGGGATCTGCAGCGTTTCAAAGTAGCCGGGATAGACCAGGCTGTCGCGCGCAGTAGGCTGCTCGCCCGGTGCGGACGGACGGCCTTCTATCTCGAAATCAATGCCCATGTTGCCGCCGCTGAACGGCAGGGGAAAGGCCGCCGTAGCCGATTGTGCGCCGGGCAGCGCTTCAATACGCCGGATCACGTATGCGTAAAACTGGATGCGCTTCTCTTCCGGGTAAGCCTTGTCGGTCGTGCCGATGCGGAAGGTCAGGGTATGGCCGGGATTGAAGCCGGGATCAGTTGAGAGCATGCGAAGGAAACTGTGAATAAGCAGGCCGGCGCCGATAAGCAACACTAAGCCAATCGCCGTTTCAGCAATCACCAGGGCCGAATGAAGACGGTTCTGTTTGCGTCCGGCGGTAGAAGTTCGTCCGCTGTCCTGCAGGGCAAGGGCCGGGTTGAGCCGCGAGAGACGCCGCGCCGGCAGTAATCCGAAAACGATGCCGGTAAGGACAGAAACCCTGATCGCGAAGGCGAGCACAGGCCCGTTGATCGCGATCGTGTCCACACGCGGAAGGTTTTGCGGGACAAAGTACAGGATGCCCTTCAGCGCTGCGGTCGCGATGAAGATGCCGGCTGCGCCTCCCACCAGCGACAGGATGAGCGATTCGGCCAGTAGCTGCAGGGTGATCTCGCGGCGGCTCGCGCCAAGCGCAGCGCGAACTGCCAGTTCTGTCTGCCGGCTGGAGCCGCGGGCAAGCAGCAGGCCGGCAACATTGGCGCACGCGATCAACAGCAATGCGGCCACCGCAATCAGCAGGATGCGCAATGGTCCGCGTACGTCGCCGATCATGTTTTCGAGCACCGGCTTCATCTCGACCGCGGTCTCGCGAGCATTCGACTCGGGGTATTGCTTTGCCAGTCTGGCGGCAATCGTATCCATTTCGGCATTCGCCTGGGCAATGCTCACGCCATCGCGAAGACGGCCAATCGTCGCCAGCTGCGTCCAGCCGCGTTGCTCTGTAGAGGGGTTTTTACCCACGGCATCGACAGCCGGCGTCGTCCAAAGGTCCATCAGCGACGAGCGAAAAAGGGGAAGCTTGCCATCGCCGGCAGCACGCCGATCACAGTGTAATTCTCATCCGAAAGCTTGATCGAGGCGCCAAGAATCGCGGGTGATGCATGGTAAGCAGAAACCCAGAGTTCATGGCTCAGGATGACGACGTGCGCGCCGGCTTTCTCTTCGTCCCGCGGGAAATCGCGACCGATCGCGGGGCTGATCTCCAAGAAGGTGGAAGAAATCGGATGAAACGACGCCGATCTGCAGGTTCCGGGCCGCATTGGAAGCCGCTGCATTCAGCACCATGTTATTGGGGTGATACGAAGCCATGGAGTCGAAGCTGCGCGACCGGTCGCGCCAGTCGCGGAGGTTCGGATAGGAAACTTCGTTGGTATTGCTGCGCTCGGGTCCGGCGGTTACAAGCGACGACATCTCCACGAGCCGGTCGGGCTGGGGATAGGGCAACGGACGCAGGAGCACCGCGTAAAAGATGGAGAAGATCGCCGTCGTGGCCCCAACACCAACAGCCAGCGTCAGGATCGCGGTCAGGGCGAAGCCGGGGCTTCTTTTCAATTGGCGGGCGGCAGTGCGGAAATGGTTCAACAGGTTGTACATGGATGCTCCTGGCGATGGGCTGACGCCCAGCGAATGGTTCGCTTAAAGCTACGAGCACGAGACTGGCCAATTTTGATGAGTCACTGGTCCTGAAGAATGAACAGTTTAGATGGTGCTGCCAGGTCTGCATCAACTGCCGCTGTCCATTTCAAGGATTAGACGGCCAGTTTTGGACAACCAGCATTCCGCACGCAGGAGGTCATTGTTGTTGTTCGATAGCGCCGGAGTTGTCATTCCAAGGCTCGACTCTGTCCTCTGAGCGAAGTTGAAGGCGATGGTCTTCAAGGCAAACCTAGGTCCCTCCACTTCGCTGCACTCCGTTCTGCATGACAAAGTTGTTGCTGTGTTTCGGCGGCTATGACAAGTTGGCGCTGTGCTCTGTTGGAGATGACCAAATTGCCGGCCCGCTCAATTCGCGCGACCCGGCGGCGCTCCGCCCACTCCGGCGTGACCAGCAAAGCTTCCTCACGTGACACGCGATCCTTGCGGATCGGCCGTTGATCGGCGATACTTAAAGGCTGGAACGCGTTCCCGGCTGGTCCGGTGCAGGCGTGCTCCCACATTTCAAATGTTCCGATATTGGGTCTGAGTTTCAGGCCCGACCCAACTGAGAGGTTCTGCCCGTGTTGATGATCCGTTTGGCGCGCTTTGGTGCGCGTAAGCAGCCGCACTACCGCGTTGTTGTTATTGAGAAGGACCGCGCCCGCAATGGCCGTTCCATCGAAACCGTCGGTACATACAATCCCCGCACCAATCCCGCCACTGTGCTGTTGAAGCAGGACCGCATTGCGTACTGGACCGGCAAGGGAGCGCAACTCTCCGACCGTGTCAAGAAGCTGGCCGCCAGGTACACGCCAGCAGCTACTGCTGTCTCTGCCTAGAGCCTGAGGTCTGCGGACCCGCGTTGAACGAGCATCTAGATGCTTCACGAAACGAGCCGCAGGCCACCCTCGCCTGACATTCACACATAGGCCGCGCCACCTGACTCAACTCTTTCAGGAAGGTGTGCGCCTTCGTGCGTCCGAAGTCAGTGTGGTCAATCGGATACCAACCGGCCCTGCCTTATTTTTTGCCTTGACTGTCGATACTCTGGCGAGCGATGGTCTCACTCCTGAGGGTTCGCAGACAAACGGAGGCGCTCCTCCGAAGCAGCGACCCTCCGTCCCGTCGGACACAATGAGGATGTCCGGCGCAGGCGACGATGGGAGCGGAGACGGACGTACGCATGGAACAGAAACAGGACGATATGCAGGAACTGGTCACAGAGATCGCCCGGGCCCTGGTCGACGAACCGAATGCGGTAATTGTCGATGCAGTTGAGCGAGACGAAAACACAATTCTTCGGCTGCGCGTGGCGCCGAGCGACGTGGGTAAAGTGATTGGCAAGCAGGGTCGCACGGCCCGCTCCATGCGCACCATCCTGGGTGCCGTAAGCATGAAGCACCATCATCGCTATACTTTGGACATCCTCGAAGAAGATGGTAACCAGGCACATGAACCGCAGCAGCCGGCGGCGGACAGCGCATTACGCAAGACCGAATAGGGCGGCCGCATGAGCAGTTCCGACTGGGTACTGCTCGCCCGGCTGGTCCGCCCGCAGGGTCGCAAAGGCGAGATCATCGCCGAAATCTATACTGATTTCCCGGAACGCTTCAAAGAGCGACCCAGGGTCTTCCTTGCGCCGCCGAAAGCACTCGCGCCGACACGCGAAGCTCTCATCGAAAAGCACTGGATGCACCAGGGGCGGGTCGTGCTGAAATTCCATGGCATCGATTCGATCAACGATGCCGAAACCCTGCGCGGCCTGGACGTCATTGTGCCCGCCGAAGAGCGCGTGCCGCTCAAGGACGATTCGGTCTACATTGGCGACCTGGTCGGATGCCGGCTGCTTGATGTAGCCGGGACCCAAGCAGTGGATGTGGGCGAAATTATCGATGTGGAGCGCAACCAGGCGCCTGCGCCCGACCTGCTCGTGGTCCGCCCTTCCCCAACTGAGAAGGCGCGCAAGGTCGAGCCGCTGCTTGTGCCATTCGCGAAGAGCTACCTGGTCAGCGTCGACGTAGCAGAAAAGCGGCTTACCATGCGTCTGCCCGAAGGTCTGGCGGACTTGAATGTTGCTGAAGCCGCGGGCGAAGAGTAGTAGCGTGCGCTTCGACATACTCACCATATTTCCTGACTTCTTCGCCAGCATTTTTCAGCATGGCGTAGTGAAGCGCGCCCAGGCCAATGGCCTGGTGATGATTGCCGCGCACGATCTGCGCTCCTTCACACATGACCGCCACCGGACGGTCGACGACCGGCCTTTCGGCGGCGGCGAAGGCATGGTCCTGAAGCCTGAACCTATCGCCGAAGCACTGGCGTCTTTGCATCTGGGCCCCAGGGGCGAACGATCGAAGGAGTCAGTGGTTCTGCTGTCGGCGCAGGGAACGCCGTTCACCCAGGCGGTTGCACGCGAACTGGCGCTGCTGGAACGCGTCGTGCTCATCTGCGGACGTTATGAGGGTGTGGACGAGCGCGTGAATGAGCTCTTCTGCGACCGCGAGCTCTCGATTGGCGACTACGTTCTTTCCGGCGGCGAACTGGGCGCAGCCGTCATCGTGGACGCGACCATGCGCCTGCTGCCAGGGGTCCTGGGCAACGAGGCTTCGTCTGAATACGAGAGCTTTGGCCGGTCGGACGCAACACTCGTGTCCGAGATCGATGAAGTAGCAACGCCTCATGGCCGGCCGCTTCCCCGCGCCATTCATGGAGCCGGCGGCCTGCTTGATTACCCGCATTACACACGGCCGGCCGAGTTCCAGGGGCGCGCCATTCCCGAGGTACTGGCCGGGGGCAATCATGACCAGATCCGGCGCTGGCGGCGTGAAAAGGCACTCGAAAAAACACTGCGCAACCGGCCGGACCTGCTTGAGACTGCAGCGCTGTCGAAAGAAGATCTGGCCGTGCTCGAACGTCTGCGTTCGTAGTCTCCCGGAGCGCAAGCCGGGGACTTCCGAAAACCCATGTCTCAAAAGCGAGACATGGAGCACCCGGTTCTATGGCTACGATACGGTACGCGCCGCTCGTTTTCTCCAGATGACCCACGCAAGAATCAGCGGCAGATCGACCACTGAACTGACCGCCTCGACCATCGGCACGCCGCGAAAGCCGTACGACTTTGACGCGAAGCCTTCGACCCAGGTCATGTAGGCCGTCGGTACATAGCCCAGTGCCATCAGGATAGAAAAGCGCAGGCTGCCACTCTTGCCAACGGCGCCGACCACGTCCAGCACCAGCGCCATGCTCAGCGCCGAAGTAAAGCCGATCGTGAACAGGTACACGATCGTTCCGCTGATGTACACGTTGTAGGTCGCCGGCGCGAGTGCCAGGAAGAGCGATGGTCCGGCATTCAAAACACCGGCCAGCGCATAGGCGAGGCGCTTGTCTGTCGCCGCTGGAACGAGCGTACCGAAGAGGCAGCCGATGGCCATGATCAGGCCGCCGCCGATGCCATTGATCCATACGACGGCGCCCCCAGAGACATGGTAGTCAGGCGAGATGGCAGGCAGCAGCCCGATGAGCGCCCCGCCGCCTGGGGGCGCCAGTAGCAGGATCAGCCCGACAAAGTTTGCCGGCGTGAGGCAGGTGACTTTCAGTTCATGGCCCACCTGCCGCAGGTGATCGCGAAAAGCAGGACTCGGCTGTCGTCGCGGCTCCTTGAGAAACAAAACACTGATGCTCGGCAGTAATACCAGCAGCGCCGCCAGTGGTCCCCAGATGGCAACGCGATAGTGGATGGCCAGCCACAGGATGATGCCCGGCCCAATCGCTCCGCCGCCCAGGTTGCTCGCCTGCGCCCAGGCCGCCGCGCGCGTACGACTGGCCGGCGTCAGCATGGAGGCGATCAGCCCGCCGTAGGCCGACGAAATGAGCATGCAGAGAATCAGACCGGCAAAGAAGAGCCAGACGGAAAGGTGCGGGTCGCGATCAAGCGTGTAGGCGCCGATGGCAAGTGCAGCAGCCGAGCCGATAGTCGAGAGCAGGTGCCATGCCCGGCGCGACATCCAGACATCTGCCAGGGGACTCCACAGAAAGTAGATGGACGACGGAATGCCAAGCAAGGCGATGGCATTCGCGACCTGGTCGACTGGCATGCCGGCCTGACGCAGCAGCAGCGAGAGTCCGCCGTTCGTGACGAAGCCGATGTAGATGGCATACGGCAACGCGACCCAGAAAAAGGTACTGGGCCGCACAAGATTGCGCGCGGGCGGCGCGTCGAGATGCGTTACGTGTGTTTCTTCAATGGGCAAGAGGATGCGTAGTCATGAGCCTGGTGTGGCGTGAGTGCTCACTATATCAACTCGAACCGCCGTCTCGAACAGGCGGGATAACTCCACCGGCGCTTTTGTCCTCTTACCGCCAGAGAGCCGCGGAGCTCAACAGCGGCCCGGAGGAAGCAAGTAGATGGCCACCGCAATCATCGTCCACGAATTACAGAAGCGCCTGCCGAAGGTGATCACACCCGATGTACATGGCCTCATCGACTATGCTCATGCAGCGTTCTTCCTCTGCGCCGGCATTTTCTTATGGAAGCGCAACAAGGCGGCGGCCGTAGCGTCTTTCGCTACCAGCGGACTCATCCTTGGCGAGGCGCTGATCACGGATTATCCACTCGGCGCGACACCTGTCATCAGCTTTGAAACGCATGGTCAACTGGATGCCGCTCTCGCCTCGGCATCACTGATCACGCCGCAGTTATTCGGCTTCGGCAAGACAGGAGCGGCAAACCTGTTCCGTCTGAATGCGATCGTTGAGGGAGCGGTGATCGGTCTGACTGATTACAGCGCGGGTAAGGCCGCTGCGACAGCAAAAGATTTCGCCGAGAGCATCTGACTACTTCTTTGCCTTGTACTCGACGGTGTCGTCCGTTCTTGAATTGAAGACCGCAAAGTCGCCATCTTTTTCTACGCTCACGCGCAGGTAATGGGCTTCATCCGAGCAATCCTTGGCCGGGCTGTGCAGGTTGGCGATGTATCTCCCGGCGCTGTTATGCGCGGCGCCGCCCTCTTCCGCGTAATGTAACTGCCACAGTCCCTCCAGGCCGGGAATACCGCGGAGGGTGTCGATTGTCTGCGGCGAGCCACCCTTTTTTGCACCATTATCCATGATCGCGACGCGCGGCATGATTGCATCCACCAGAACCGGACTCGAACTCAGGTTTGAGCCATGGTGCGAGACGATCAGCAGGTCCACGCGACCGAGTTTGTTGGTCGGACACATCAGTTCCATTTCTTTGTCCATCGTCAGGTCTCCCAGGTCGAGGATCCGGAAGGCGCCATACCTGATCAAGAGACCGACAGAGCGGCTGTTCTCGGTAGTGTCGGGCTTCTGCGCCGGTGCGTTGGTGCAGAACTGGTTGGGCTTACCTGCGCCACCATCCTGGAGTGGGTGGTCGATCAGATTGCCGTCTGCCGAGATCACGGTTGCGTCAAAGCCAGGGATGGGCAGCTTTTGTCCCGGTGCGGCGATCAGGTGCTTGTATTTCCCGGATGCGAGCACCTTCTGATAAGCGTCGTAGCCATGCTGCGTGATGCCGTTATCGAGTTCGCGATTCAGGCCATGATCGATGAATGTGCCGACCGGAATTTTGCCGACCAGGTCGGGCACGCCGCCCACGTGGTCCGTGTGGTAATGCGTCAGTACCACTGTGTCGATTTCTTTCAATCCTGCCTGTTTCGCCAGGCCGGCGATACGGTCCGCATCGCGGCCGTTGTTGCCCGGCCACCCGGTATCGATCAGTAATGAATGTTCATCGGGAGAGATGAAGAGTGTCGCCTGGCCTCCTTCGACATCGACGAAGTAGATCTGCATCTGCGGGTCGAGAGGATTGGCGATGGCGCCGGTCTGGCCGCCCTCCTGCTGCGTTGCAGAACGCGAAACCACGTGCGTCGACTGAGCCCGGGCGATGGGCGCGGAGACTAGAACCGGCATGAAGACACTTAACATAGAACCGCGAAACAACCTGCCATGATTACCGAACCGCATAGGCCTGCCTGCTCTCCTGGATCACGCTCTTCACTGCCGTTCTGTGCTACTTCTTGACCGTTGCCCGCATGGCGCCTGTCGAGATGCCGCCATCGACCAGCAGCGTCTGCCCGGTCACGTAGCGGCTCGCCTCCGCTGCAAGGAAGACGACCGCTCCATCAAGATCATGCGCGGCGCCCGGCCGTTTCACCGGAATACGGTCCACCAGATAATCGACCCATTCCTGGCTCTCGTAAAGCACTTTGTTCTGCTCCGTTTTAAACCAGCCGGGCGCCAGGCAGTTGACGGTCACGCCGTGCCTGCCCCAGTCATCGGCAAGGCTCATGGTCAGCTGCCGCACGCCGCCGCGGCTGGCTCCATACGGCGCCAGGCCGGCATAGCCCATGACGCTGGTAACCGAGCCGATGTTGATGATGCGGCCGTACCCGCGCGCGATCATGTGCCGGGCTGCTGCCTGCGCGACAAAAAATGTTCCGCGAAGGTTGGTGTCGAGGATCAGGTTCCAGTCGTCCCAGGTGACATCGAGCGCCGGCTTGCGCACATTGCAGCCGGCATTGTTCACCAGTATGTCGAGCTTGCCGAAGGCACTGACTGCACTCTCAACTGCATTCCGGATACTGTGCTGGTCGCGCACGTCCAGTTCAACCGTCGCCGCTTTTCTGCCCAGGGCCTTCACTTCTTCTTCAAAACCGGCGAGTGTTGCGCGGTTGCGGCTGGTGAGGACCAAGTCTGCGCCGGCGCGGGCCAGGGCACGGGCGAAATGCTGGCCCAGGCCGCGGCTGGTGCCGGTCACAAGGGCCACCTGGCCCGTCAGGTCAAACAGGTTCTCGCTCACTGCCTGCTCTCCCCGGGCACGAGTGCGGGCGACAGCACGACTTTCATCAGGTTGGGCTCGCGTGCGTGCAGACGCGCGAACCACTCCGGGCCATCTTCGAGCGGCGCTACCGCCGTGATCAGCGGCCGTACCTGGATCTTGCCCGCAATCATCAGTTCCATCGCCAGCGGATATTCTCCGGCCGATGCAGCCGAACCCTGCAGACGGATCTCGCGGGTAACCACCTTCTGCAGCGGCAGCGTCACCTCCGGCGTGATGTTGCCGATCAGCGTTACGGTGCCGCCTTTTCGCACTGCATCAATCGCCACGGCTATCGTTTCATTACGGCCGACTGCTTCAAACGCGACATCCACGCCCCGGCCATCGGTATGCTGCATGATCGCGGCGAGCAGCTCTTTGCCTGACGCGTGAATAACTTCATCCGCGCCTACTTCTGTGGCAAGAGCAAGCCGGGTCGCATCAACATCCGCCACAATAACCTTCCTGTAGCCCATGGCCTTGGTCGCCTGCAGCGTCAGCAGGCCAATCATGCCGGCGCCGATCACGAGTGCACTGTCATGCCCGTGGGGACTGGAGATACGCACGGCATGCAGCGCGACCGACACCGCTTCAAGCATCGCGGCTTCTGCAAACGACAGGGTGTCCGGAAGCTTGTAGACGATGTGTTCCGGCACCCGCACGTACTCGGCGAATGCGCCCTCGCGCCGGTAATCGCCGCACGACACGCCGACCACCTGGCGGTTATCGCACAGGTTCACCTCGCCGCGCAGGCAGTAATCGCAGTGTCCGCAGTAGACGGTGGAGTCAAACGTGACGCGCTCGCCGGACTTGAACTTCTGCACATCCCGTCCAACGGCAGAAATAATGCCGGCGGCTTCATGCCCCATGGTGATCGGTGGAATCCTTCTGCCGGAAGAGCCGTCATAGCCGTGCACATCGCTGCCGCAGATGCCGCAGGCTTCCACGCGGATCACGACTTCCAGCGGACCTGCAACGGGTGTAGGCACATCCGCAACATCGAGCTGGTTATAGGCCGAGAGAACTAGAGCTTTCATACAAAAAATGTACTCGTTTTGGAGTGCCGCCGTCTGTTCACTTCGCTTCTATTGCAGGTCCCTGCCGGTCGTGTGAAATACGTTAAGATGGCCTACCGAGGTTGTCGATGACTCTTTCGCGCCGTGAATTCAGCCGTCTTGCCGCCATAGCTTCCGCCTCCGTACTGATGCCCAGGGCCTTTGCGCAGACCATTGCCTCGCCCTACCAACCGACGACGCCGGGCGGCAAAAAGATTCGCTACTGCATCGTGGGCCTGGGAAGAATCTCGCTCGACCACTTCATGCCGGCCACCCGCCAGTCGACGCTTACCGAGGTCACGGCACTGGTGAGCGGCCATCCCGAAAAAGCCCGCCAGAATGCTGCTAAATACAACGTGCCAACTGGCTCGATCTACACCTACGAGAACTTCGACGAGATCCGCAACAACCCGAACATCGACGCTGTCTATATCGCGCTGCCCAACAGTATGCACGCGGAGTATACGATCCGCGCCGCGAAGGCCGGCAAGCACGTACTGTGCGAGAAGCCGATGTGTACCAGCGTCGAAGACGCGAAGGCGATGATCGCGGCCTGTGCCGCGGCTAATCGCAAATTGATGATCGCTTATCGCTGCCAGCTGGAACCAACCAACCTGCGGGCGATCGAGCTGATCCGCAACGGAACTATCGGCAAGGTACAGGCGATCGAGAGCGCCAACGGCTTCAACATTTCACCGGGTGAGTGGCGGCTGAACCGCAAGCTTGCCGGTGGCGGTCCACTGATGGATGTCGGTATCTACTCTCTGAACGCCTGTCGCTACCTGACGGGTGAAGAGCCTGCCGCTATCTCTGCGTATGGTTCGGTGATCGACCAGGACGGCCGCTTCAGTGAAGTGGAAGAGAATGTTTCGTGGACCATGAAGTTCCCTTCCGGCATCGTCGCCAGCTGCAATACGACGTACGGCGGGGATATGGATGGCTACTACAAAGTGCATGGATCCAGGGGCTGGCTGATGATGTACCCGGCTTTTGGGTACCAGGGCCTGCACCTGACTGCGGAAGCTGACGGGGCGAGGAAGGGCGATCCTGATGTGAAGATCGATGAACCGGAGAAGCAGCGCGATCCCTGGCAGTTTGCGCGCCAGGCCGACTATTTTGCCACCTGCATCGACAGCAACCTGACCCCGAAGATGTCCGGCGAAGAAGGTCTGCGGGACATGCAGTATATGCAGCAGATCTACAAGTCAGCAGGCCTGCCCTACCTTGCCGCTTGAGCAGCCTGAATACAATCCGTCCAAGGGTGACGAATGGCGACTACTTCACTGGTCAGTATCGAAGACTACCTGCAGAACACCAGCTTCAAGCCCGGTGTGGAATACATCGACGGCGACTTGACGTCACTCGCCAAAGATCCAACCTCGCCGGAACTGGCCGGCACCGCAATCGTGCCGGGTACAAATTGCGTTAAAGATTTGTCGCATGGCCGCCGATAGGCCTGATATGAACAATTCTTCCACCATCCGCAACCTCATCATCTGGACTGCTGCGCTGTTGTGCTGGACGATGGTGAGCCTTACGTGTTTCTTCACCGTGTCGCACACGATGCTGGAAGCCGTGCGGAATACACAAACGGCCCACGCCGAGGCTTTTGTCCCTGCCAAAAGAGGAGCAACTGCGTTTGAACGGGAGATCCTGAACGCGCGAATTTTCTTTATCTACTACGTCACGATCCAGAAGCCGGGCGCCCTCGAGAAGGGCTGGCAACGCTATCACAATGCCGAAGCGACCCTGCAGCAATTAACGGAGGAAGCAACGCTGCATCCGGAACTGGCCACGATCAAGACCCCTGTTGCCAGGCTGCAGGCTGACCTGGATGCCTATGGCATCGTCCTTGCGGAAGTATTGAAAACGGTGCAGGATGGCCACCGTGCCGGGTCGCCTGTCTATGACGATCAGGTCAAGGCGTGGGCGGAGCAGGGCGGCATTATGGTTACTGATGCAGGCAAGGTCCAGGCCCTGGCTGCATCCGCTAGCGAAGCGTCTACGGATGCAATCGTCAAGTCACTCAAGGACACGGCAGCTCGTGAACTCCGATACCTTTTGAGCAGTCTTCTATTGGCGATCGCCATTGCCTGGATTCTGACGATCAGGATCCGCATCGCGTTTTCCGGCAAGAGCGGCCAGCCGGCGCAGCAGCCGGTCGAGGTCGCCTAAAAGCTGCAGCCAGTTAAGGTCGCCCCTGACCTGCACGCGGGAACATCAACCGGATACCGAACTCAATCCGCCAACCATTATTGGCGATTGAGTCTCTGCTCGGGCGGCCCACCAGTTGTCGAAATGCGCAAGCGCCCGCTCACACTGCAGCTTGTGTCGTTCGCGCTTGTCCCGGACCTTCCTGCGCAGTTCTTCTTCCAGCGGCTCCAGCAGATCGAATGTGATATTCGCGGGCTGGAATCGCTTCAGGTCGGCACGGGTGATGTAGTTCACCAATGATCCCAGGCCGGTGCCGCGCGGCACAGGCTGCGGCCGCCGGCCATGTGCGCGATCGGCTGCGTACATGCCACACAACATGCCCGTCGCAATCGATTCGGTGTAGCCTTCGACCCCGGAAAGCTGGCCGGCAAAAAGAATCTCGGGCTGCGTCTTCATCGACAGCGTCTCGTCGAGCACCGCCGGCGACTGGATATACGTATTGCGATGGATCTGGCCGTAGCGCAGGAACTTCGCGTTTTCAAGACCAGGGATCAGCCGCAGCACTTTCTGTTGCTCCCCGAACTTCAGGTGGTTCTGAAAGCCGACCAGGTTGTAGGAATCGGCGCGGAGATTTTCGCAGCGCAGCTGCACCACGGCCCATGGCGTCCTTCCGGTGCGAGGATCGCGCAGGCCCACCGGCTTCATGCAGCCGAAGCGCAGAGTGTCGCGCCCGCGGCGTGCGAGTTCCTCAATCGGCAGACACCCTTCGAAGTAATCGAGCTTCTCCCATTCTTTCGACTCGACATTTTCCGCGGACACGAGTGCTTCGTAGAAGACGTCGTACTCTTCCCTGGTAAAGGGACAATTGATGTAGTCAGCTGTGCCTTTATCCCAGCGCGCAGCCATGTAAACGCGGTCGCGATCGATTGAGTCTGCATCGACGATCGGACTGATCGAATCATAGAACGCCAGGTGATCGGCTCCGGTCAGCCGCGCAATCTCATCGGCCAGTGGTGACGATGTCAACGGTCCGCTTGCCACGATCGTGATGCCGTCATAGTTGTCGAGGCTGGTCACTTCTTCACGATGAATCGTCACAAGGGGTTCGCTTTCAAGGGCTTCTGCAATCAGCCGCGAGAACTCCACGCGATCGACAGCAAGTGCATGGCCGGCAGGGACAGCCGTTGCGTCGGCACAGCGCAGCAGCGGCGAGCCGGCGCGACGCATCTCCTGCTTCAGCAGCCAGGGCGCTGTATGCTCGCTCTCGGACTTCAGCGAATTTGAGCAGACCAGTTCGCCGAAGTCGGACGTCTGGTGCGCGGGCGTCTGCTTGACCGGTCGCATCTCGTAAAGGTCCACTTCGCAGCCGCACGCAGCCGCGACCAGCGCAGCCTCCGGGCCAGCGAGACCTCCCCCGATTACGCGGATTTTTCTCCCTGCCATCACTGCCTCCCTTCTTTGCACGTCATGCTGGCACTCATGGCTGCGCCAGCATCTGCAGTGCTTCGCCGGTAACGCGCATGATGCGCCATTCATTCATGAAGACTGCACCGAGCGAATGATAGAAGTCGATCGCCGGCTGGTTCCAGTCAAGTACATCCCACTGCAGTCTGGCGCAATGGCGCTCACGGGCAAGCGCGGCCACGCGTTTCAACAATGCCTTGCCCGCCCCCAGGCCGCGGGCAGACGGCAGTACGAATAGGTCTTCGAGATGAATGCTTGGACCCTTCCAGGTCGAATAGATCGGGAAGAACAGGGCCATCCCGACGGGCTCGCTGTCAATTTCGGCGATCAGGCATTCGTAGATGGGGCGATCGCCAAAGCCGTCTCGCAGCAACTCAGCCTCGCCGATAGTCACCTCGCCCGGTGCGCGCTCATACTCCGCGAGGCCGCGAATTAACTGCAGAATAACCGGAACATCTGCCGACGCGGCAGA
This sequence comes from Acidobacteriaceae bacterium, assembly GCA_963692885.1. GTDB lineage: Bacteria > Acidobacteriota > Terriglobia > Terriglobales > Acidobacteriaceae. Next base: position 297,131 of record OY843586.1, on the reverse strand, counting down.
GCGAATCTCGATGATGGGCATCAGGCTTGATTATAAGTGGCGGCTCTGCGGCCCCTGAACAAGCAAGGCCCGCCAAGATGGCAGGCCTTCGCGATGGTCTCACAGCGGCGACTTCTACAGCGGCAACCAGTGCGGGCGAATCAGCGATGGCCGCCACCAGGATGACCACCCCCGACAAATCCGCCGGCATGCTCGCCACCCGGGTCATGGCCGGCATTGCCGATATGGCCCTGGCCATCGCGTGCCTCATTTCCATGAAAATGGTTGAACGGCTGGGCGCCGCGATCGGGAAAAGGCCCATGATAGCCATGGCGCGGATCGAAGCGGTTATCCACATGGCCATAGAACCCGTGGGGGCCATGAAACCATGGGCCCGCCCCGATAAAGACACCTCCGCTGAACCAGTCCGGACCATAGTAGCCGTAGGGAGCGCAGTCGTATGGGGCGAAATCGTAGTAGCCGTAGGGACACATGGGTGCCGGGCCAATGTTGATTGAGACCTGTGCCGGAGCGACGGCTGACGTGCCAATAAGCGCTGCCGAACCGAGAGCAGCGAACACGAAAGATTTTTTCACGGACTTACGATGCTGCATGAATCCTCCTGATCAACACTCTGATTTCGATTCTTGAAACTGTACGTGAGTTGTTTCAGCAGAACCCTGGTCGGCGCGCGCTGCCGCCGGTCTCAGGACGTTGACAGAGCGCGGCTCAAAAGGGGCTATGGACGGCGAACTGAAAGCCTCGACGTCAGGTCATCCAGCAAAGGAACAGAGGCAAGGATGAACAGGATGGCCGCGAGCGGCAGGGTGAACAGGAAACCCACATGCCTGAAGGCGATCGCGCCACTGACCCCTCCCAGAAAGAACAGGACGATCAGGGACGAGAGCAGTTGCAGCTTACTCATCTCGACACTGTTCGTCAGAGGTTCACGATGAAACGCAGCGTAGACAATCCTGCCCAGCTTGATGCCGACGTCGGTAATCATGCCCGTCAGGTGGGTGGTGCGGATGACTGCGTCTGAAACCCGGGTCAGGATCGCATTCTGCAGACCCATGGCATAGCAGAGCAGCAAAATACTGACGAGTACACGACCTGCAAAAACATGCCCCACGCACCCGAATACGAGCAAGACGACCGCCTCTACAAACAGAGGAAGTGCAAATTCACTTGCAGACTCGTGGGCCCGCGTCCAACGGTGCATCACTGCGGTCGTCGCCGACCCGGCAAGAAATGAGAGTACTGCCGCCAGTCCGGAAAGTACGAGTGGCAGCCTCCCCAGGGCGAGGTTATCGGCCATTGCCGAGACAATACCTGACATGTGCGAGGTGTACTGCCTGACTGCCAGGAAACCGCCGGCATTCGCTGCACCGGCGACAAAGGCGAGATAGCGTGCGAGGTGCCGGTTGGATGCGTCGGTACGTTCGCGGCCGGAAACCCTGCGCAGGTAATGGATCAGCATTGGCTTTCATCGTAGTCCTGCCAGGTATGTGTACGAGAACAGATCTGCGCTCAGATTGTTGACAGTGACGGTGGCTGGAGAGATTCGACCGATTTATCTTGTAATGCGCTTCGGAGACATTCCCGTCGCGCCGGTTTTACTTCCTCTCCAGGCTGAGTGCCTGGCTCCAGGCGTCATGAATCGCCTCGACTACGACCGTTGGTTCATCCAGCATGATCTCGTGGCCACTCCTGATTGCGATGCGGAGCTCTCCCATGGACGAGCGACTGGCGAGGTCTCTCGCCATGCTGTCAACTGCTGCATTGAATTCCGCAGTGTGAGCAGCCAGCGGACCCTCGAAGGTAAGTGGGATACCGTGTTCCAGGACGATCAGGGGCTTGTCGTAATGCCAGTTCAACAATTCGCCAGGCGAGAGACCCCCATCCCGTTTCACGAGAACAGGATCAGCAGGCGGCCCCTGCACCGAGCGCGGATCGATCGCTTGAAAACGCCAGATTTGTTCTTCGTGCGCGGAGTCGATGAAGACGAACCCGGCCACTTTGTCAGGAAAGTATCGTGCAAACCTGCGCATCAGAATACCTCCCGCCGAATGGCCGACGAGGAGATAAGGAGCGTCGATACGCGCCGAAACCAGTAGAAGTCTCAGATCTTCTACCTTCTCGTCCGTACTCTCGCTCTCAGGCCGAGCAGGATCGTGGTCCACCGTGCTTTTTCCCAGGCCTTCCCGGTCATAGCCGCACACCTGCGTGAAGCCGGCAATCCCGGGCATGATCAGCCGCCAGTCGCTTGCTTCGCGAAAAAGACCAGTGCTCAGGATAACGACCGGACCATTCCGCTTTCCTTCACAGTGAAGGTAAAGGTGGCGCTTTCCAGCTTCAAAAATGCCTGTCTGCGCCGAGCACAGGATAGAGCCACCGATCGCCAGGGCAAACAGGGCGACAAAACCCGGCCTGACATTTCTCATGCGCTTTCTCCTGCCTCCTGCTGCTGCACTGGCGCGTCACCCCGTAACCGATCACTCTACAGAGTCCGATCGTCTCGCTTGGCAGTGTGCCAGGTCGCGGAATACCCCCGGGGGCTCAAGGATACAGGCAAATTGTCTGGATCCTCTTTCAGGTCTTTTTTCAGGTCTTCCCACCGGAATGCATAATGTACTAGCCAACTAATACATGTCAAGAAGATCCCGCAGGTAATTACGTGCATGCCCGCGCCGGATCGCTTGAGGGCAAGGTTTGCGGGAAAGTAAGCGGCAGACCACCGGCGATCGTTATTTGCTGCTACTCTGCAGCGAATCCTCGCCTGTCGGCATCACAAGCGAAGCGTACGATTGAGGTGAAAAATCTTCTTGTCCGATCAGGATCAATCCGCAGCATCGTCTACCAGGCCCAGGGCTGTCGTCTGCCTTTCCGGCGGAATGGATTCGGCCGTTTGCGCTGCCATCGCCGCGCAGGATTTCGAGGCGTATGCCCTGCACTTCAGCTATGGGCAGCGCACAGAGCTGAAAGAACTGGCGAGTGCGCGGGCCATTGCGCAAACCCTTAAGCTGCAGCAGCTGCTGCCCGTCCGGGTCGATCTGTTCAGAGTCATCGGCGGTTCCGCCCTTACCGATGACGCGATAGACGTGCCCATTGCCGGTGAGGACGGTCCCAACGCCGATGCCACCGGCTCGCTCGTTCCTGTGACCTATGTACCGTTCCGCAACGCCCATTTTCTATCGGCTGCAGTCAGCTGGGCCGAGGTGCTGGGCGCGAAAACCATCTTTATCGGTGCAGTGGAGCAGGACAGTTCCGGCTATCCTGATTGCCGTCCCGCCTATTACGAGGCTTTCCAGCAGCTGATTCGGGCCGGGACCCGCGATGGAGACATCGAAATTCGCACGCCGCTCATCCATCTTCGCAAGCATGCGATCGTACGCCTTGGCCTTGAACTTGGCGCTCCGTTCCATGTAACGTGGTCATGCTATTCGGGTGAGAAAGTAGCCTGTGGCGTTTGCGAGAGTTGCGTTCTGCGGCTGCGGGCCTTTGCCGAGGCGGGTGTGGACGATCCGATTGCCTACGCGACCAATCCATAGCAGGCGGCTCGCCGGCAGGGCACAGACGAGATAGCAGCAATTCGTGAAGATCAGAATGATCAACAGATCAAGAGGAGAACGACTCATGCGGCACTTCAAACTTTGGCTGGCGGCAATCGCGCTGGCAATTCTTCCCGGTCTCCATCCGGCCATCCTGCATGCGCAGGACAAGACGGCGTCGGTCCACGGCCATGTGCAGGACCCTGTGGGCGTCTCGATCGCGAACGCCGACGTCCGCTTCAGTACTGATGGCAAGGACACCAAGTACACCTTCACCACCGACTCGAACGGTGATTACAAGGGTGATGGCATCGCGCCCGGAACGTATGTCCTGCTGCTGACGCAGAAAGATCCGAAGACTGGCACACCCAAGACAATTGACTTCTTCAAAGATGTCAAATTCGCCGCAGGCGAGAGCGTCACGCAGGATTTTGATCTCTCCCGTGCTGAATACATCAAGGCATTGCCGCCCGACCAGCAGAAGGCAATTGCCGACGCCAAGCAGAAGAATGCGGGCATCGTGAAGGAAAACCAGGACGTGAAGAAGCTTAACGGCATGCTGGCAGATGCCCGGGCAGACATCACGGCCAAGAAGTACGACGACGCGGCTGCGCTGATGACCCAGGGTACGCAGATCAAGGCCGATTCCGCCGTACTGTGGCTGGAGCTCGGTATCGCCCAGGACGGACAAAAGAAGTATCCCGACGCGATCACCAGCCTGAAAAAGGCGATCGAACTGGACGCTGCTTCGAAGAAGCCGCTGCCGGAGATTGAAGGCGGAGCCAATAACGCACTCGGCGAAGCGTATGCCAAGTCCACTCCTCCGAACACCACGGAGGCGACCAATGCCTACGAGGCTGCAGCGAAGATCGAGCCGGCGAACGCGGGTATGTACTACTCGAACGAGACCATTGTTCTGGCCCAGTCCGGTGCTCCGACGGAAGCTGTCGTCGCAGCTGCAGACAAGGCCATCGCTGTCGATCCGAAGAAGCCGATTCCCTATTACCTGAAGGGCCAGGCGCTCATCAACAAGGCGACAGTCGACCCGAAGACGCAGAAGATCATCGCGCCCCCGGGAACCGAAGAAGCCTACACGAAGTACCTGGAGCTCGACCCAAATGGCCCCATGGCGAACGATGCTAAGGCGGTTCTGCAGGAGATCGGCAGCAAGCAGGCGACGAAGTACAGCGCCGGCAAGAAGTAGTTTTCGGTCAGACAGGAAACGCCGCCCAATCGGGCGGCGTTCTTGTTTCGGGTTCCGCGCGTCGACCGACCCCGTCGACTCACCAACAGTTCTGGGATGGGGCAGCCTGGGGCGAAGAAGCCCTCTCGCCTTGGAGACATGGGCTTCTCCGAAGGACTAGTCTGGAGGCAGCCTATGCCCCCGCAAGAAGAAATCATCCTCGATTATACGGAAGCGGCTGCCATCGTCCTCGCGCGCGCGGCCCGGCTTTCTCAACCATCTCAGGCTGAAACCGTCTCGGTTGAAAAAGCGGCTGGCCGGGTGCTGGCTGCGTCGATCACAGCAGACCGCAACCAGCCGCCGTTTGACCGCTCGACGCGCGATGGCTACGCCGTCCGCTCGGCTGATCTGCAGGTCGGCGAAAGGCTCAAAGTTGTTGCCCAGCTGAGGGCGGGTCAGCCGGCTCTTACGACCAGTGTGGGACGCGGTGAGGCCATCGAGATCATGACCGGCGCGCCCATGCCGGCAGGAGCAGACGCAGTACTGATGGTCGAGCACGTGGACGTGCTGGCAGACGGTATCCGCCCGCACGCGGGGCGCTCGCTGAAGCCAGGCGAGAACATCGTCCCGGCAGGCGCGGAAGCTCGCACGGGCGGGATCATCGTTCCGGCCGGCACGCGCCTTCGAGCGACGCACCTGGGCGCGGCTGTTTCCTGCGGCGCTGCCGTGGTCGATGTCTACAGGCAGCCACGGATTGCCATCCTGGCTACCGGCGATGAACTGGTCGAACCGGGCGAGATGGTGAAGGACTTCCAGATTCGTAATTCCAACAGCTATTCACTTGCCGTGCAGGTTGAGCGGGCGGGCGGCATCCCTGGTCGCCTGCCGATTGCGCGAGACACCCTTGAAGACCTGCAGCGATCGCTCGAAACTGCCACGCTGTCCGACCTGGTGCTGCTCTCGGGTGGCGTGTCCATGGGCAAGTTCGATTTTGTCGAGCAGGTTCTTACTTCCCGCGGGGCGCAATTCCTGTTTACCGGCGTCCGTATGCAGCCGGGCCGGCCGGTAGTGTTCGGGCACCTCCGGGAGCAGTCGAAGTATTTCTTTGGACTGCCTGGTAATCCTGTTTCGACCATGGTGACCTTCGCGCTGTTCGCTGCGCCGCTAATCCGGGCGCTGGGTGGTGAGACAGAGCCGCGGCCGCTCTTCGCACGCGCTCACATCGCCGCGCCTTTCCGCCATAAACCGGGGCTGACGCGCTTTCTGCCGGCATCTTTATCGACCGATTGGGACCGTGCCGACGTGATGCCGATTGCCTGGCAGGGCTCCGGCGACCTGGCTGCAACGGCGCGTGCCAACTGCTTCATCGTGATCCCACCAGATGTACAGGAACTGACTGCCGGTGATGACGTGAGCGTACTGCTGGTGGACTAAATGCGCTTTGGTCGTGCCGAGTAGGGAGTTCTCTGAGAGTAAGGGACGATGCAGATCCCTCGACTGGGCTGCGTTCCGGTCGGACGACAATTTTGAGTTCTCGTTTCACCTTCTATCGCCCGGATGTGTCACTCGAAACGAAGCCGAAGGGCTCGCTTCTTCTCAATCAGCCAACACTGTGCGTGCTCATTCCCGCACCACAAGGGTCGGATTTACCCTCCACAACCGGGCAGGACCAGCTACCCTGAAACCCATGAGCAAGCTTTCCCATTTCGATGAAGCAGGACAGGCGCGCATGGTGGATGTGAGCGCGAAATCCGCCACCCGCCGCGAGGCCGAAGCCTCTGCCTTTGTCGTGCTGTCCCCGGAAGTACTGGCCGCGCTTCCGCAGAATCCGAAAGGCAATCCGCTCGAGGTAGCCCGTTTCGCCGGCATCCAGGCGGCGAAGCGCACAGCCGAGCTGATACCGCTCTGCCATCCTCTGCCGCTGAGCTATGTCGATGTGTCAGCGAACGTCGCTGCAGGCGGTGTAGCCATTCGCGCTACCGTCGCGACCACTGGATCTACGGGCGTCGAGATGGAAGCGCTGACGGCAGCCTCTGTCGCTGCGCTGACCATCTATGACATGTGCAAGGCACTGGACAAGGGCATCGTCATCCGCAATGTGCAGCTGGAACGCAAATCAGGCGGAAAATCCGGCGACTATTCTCGCTGACTGCGGACGATCTTCAGAGCTCCTCGGATCCTTCGACCACGCCCTCGGCCGGCGGCTCGTCCTCGGCTACGCTTTCCTGCTTCGTCTTAAGACAGAACTGCAGGAAACTTACCTCGGCCGGCTTCGCACCGGTACTGCGGATGGCGCTGACGATCTGGCCGCGCGTATGCACGCCGTGACTCGTCACCTGCAGCAGCATCTCCCACAGGGGCAGCGACGAAGAGAGACCGCCGGGGATCGCGAAGGGACGTTGCGTCACAAAATCTTCCGGCGTCAGTCCATCGACGAACTCCTCCGTGATCTCACTCACATGCTGCCAGCGCGCAAGCGCTGCCTCGGCGGTGGCGACTTCGGACGTCTTGGTCGTGATGGCAAAGGCCTCCTGCAAAGGCACAGCGCCGCGCAGCCATTCGAGCCAAGACTGGTGCACCAGCACCAGGTGGGCGACCGTCGTTCCGATCGATCCATTGCCGCTGCAGGGCGTCTTCTCATACTGCTCGGCAGGCATTGTCTGCAGAGAGTTCAGGAGCGATTCGTTTGCCCAGTTGTTGTGCGCGAACTGGACTTTGGCCATCGACAACGCTGCTTCAATCATGGCCAGAAGTCTAGCAGCCCCGGCCATTTTTCGAACGAAACTTTCGATTGAGTCGCAAAGCCGGGATTCCGGGGCAGGGGGCTTCGACGTTCGCCAGGTTGACGGCCAGGCGAGGGCATCATAGATTGGACTCGCCACGCGGAGGATCTTTCATTGCACTTCAAGCAGCGGTTATCGAATTTGTTCACTCATCAGCTAACGACCAACAAGTCAACGACAACACGCCTGCGTAACGTCGCGATTTGCATCGGCGCCCTTTGTCTTACATTTTCAATGAATGCGTCTGCACACGCCGACTCCACCCTGGCCGCGACGCCGCCCATGGGCTGGAACAGCTGGAACCACTTTGCCGAGCATGTCACCGACAAGGACGTGCGCGCCGCCGCCGATTACCTCGTCTCTTCCGGTCTGCGCGACGCCGGCTACATCTACGTCAACATCGATGACACCTGGCAGGGCAAGCGCAACGCCGCCGGCGAGATACAGGCGAACGACAAGTTCCCCGACATGAAGGCACTGGCCGACTACGTGCACGGCAAGGGGCTCAAGATCGGTATCTACTCCGGACCTGGCCCGCAGACCTGCGCCCGCTACGAAGGCAGTTATCAGCATGAAGCGCAGGATGCGAAGACCTACGCCGGCTGGGGCATGGACTACCTGAAGTACGATCTCTGCTCGTATGGCGAGATCATGAAAAAACAGACAGGCAATGAGCGCAGTCCTGAAGCCTACAAGATGATGCGCGAGGCTTATGAGAGAATGCACCAGGCCCTGCTCGCGACCGGCCGCCCGATTGTTTTCAGTCTCTGCCAGTATGGATGGGACAGCGTGTGGACATGGGGTCCCTCGGTCGGCGGCAACCTGTGGCGAACGACCGGCGACATTGAGGACAACTACGCGCGCATGGCCGAGATCGGCTTCTCGCAGGCCGGCCTGTCGAAATACGCTGCGCCGGGTCACTGGAATGATCCCGACATGCTCGAAGTGGGCAATGGCGGCATGACGGGCGACGAATACCGCACGCACATGAGTCTGTGGGCCATTCTCGCAGCGCCACTGCTGGCAGGTAACGACCTGTCGAAAATGTCGCCGGAAACCCTGTCGATCCTCAAGAATAAAGACGCTGTCGCCATCGACCAGGACAGCCTGGGCAAACAGGGCGATCGCGTGAGTGCCGATGGTCCCCATGAAGTCTGGGAGCGTACTCTCGCCCATGGCAAGGCCATTGCTCTATTCAATCGTGGTGAAGCAGCAGCGCCTGTCACGCTCCACCTGGAATCGGTGGGAATCAAGGCCGGCACAAAGGCAAAGGATGTCTGGAGTGGCATCGAGGTGACGCTAAATGACGGCTACCAGGTCAGCGTGCCGCGGCATGGTGTCGTCCTGTTGATGGTCCACGACTAGAAGCACACCAGCGTAACCGCGAGAACCGGCGAGCGTAAGGGCGCGGTGAGAAGCCACCTAGCCGACATCATGGCCACACGTCTATGATGTCGGCATGAAGTCGTTTGCCAGTCTGCGTACGTTTGCCGTCATTTCACTGCTCACCTGCTCGCTGCCCGCCATGCATGCGAAAGACAAAGGTCCCAAGCCTGATAAAGAACTGGAAAAATATGCGGGCGAATACAGCGGGGAGACCCGGACCAAGACCGAGTCGCTTTCACAAAGCGAGATGCAGGAATATTCGCTTAAACATCACGGCATCAATCTGAGCCTGGGTGCCGATGGCACAGCCACCGTCGCCCAGAGTCCTCATGGCGATGATGAGATCACCAGCTTTGGCCACTTCAAGGTTTCCGGCGGCCAGATCATCATCACTTTCGATCCATCGCCCGATGGGAAAGGCACGCCCGCACCCATGACCTTCTCGACTGGTCACAATGAACTGACCCCAACCGTCTACGATCACGCGCTGTGGGGCAAGCTGCCGCCGCCGCCACTGCATCGTTCAGATAAAGAAGGCCGGCCCAGCGGCGCAGGAAAATGACGCCGCGCGGGAGAATGACGCTGCGCGGGATATGACGCCGCGCTGGAGATGAATGGCCGCTGCGCCTTCCCAGCGCCCGCACGTTAGCGATAGCAAGTTGCGACCTGGATCTTACCGCCGAGGCCCCCACGTGTTCATTCGCTGTTCAATCCTGGCTAGTCTGCTCCTCGTATCGATGACTGCTTTCGGGCAAACAGCTTCCGGACCGCTCGGGATCTTTACCGGGCAGAATGATGTCGGTACCATCCTGCATCCCGGCTCCGCGAAGTACGATGACGCAAGCCAGGCGTACACGGTCACAGGCAGCGGCGACAACACCTGGTTCAAGGCCGACGACCTGCACTATATCTGGAAAGAGATCGACGGCAGCGACATTACCCTGAGCGCAAATATCTCGTTCGCGCGCGCCACCGGCAACAACCATCGCAAGGCCATGCTGATGATCCGGCAAAGTCTCTCACCCGACTCTGCGTACGTGGATGTCGCGCGTCATGGCGATGGTCTGACTTCGCTGCAATACCGCAATGCGACCGGCGACGTCACGCGTGAAGTTGAGATGAACGTCTCAGCTCCGCCCAACGTGCGCATCGCCAGGCGCGGTGACTCCTTCTTCGTCTTCTACGCAGCAGCCGACGGTAAGTGGCAGTACTCCGGCGCGGCCATGAAGCTGCCGATGCACGGCCCGTTCTATGTCGGCCTGGCGGTGTGCTCGCATGACAAGGACGTCAGTGAGACAGCGATCTTCCAGAACGTGAAGCTCGAAAATCCTCCAGCGAAAATGGACGCCCCGACGGTGCTGCAGAGCACCCTTGAAGTAGTGCCGATTGCCTCGAGCGATCGTCGCGTTGTCTATACCGCAGCTGGCCACTTCGAAGCGCCGAACTGGTTCCGCGACAACTCCGGTTTCCTTATCAACCAGGATGGCAAGCTGCAGAAGATCAGCGCCAGCATTGTTCAGACGGGTCCAATCGTCGGCAGTGCTCCGGCCATCCTCGAGACGACCGGAGCAACTGCGGTCAACAATGACCATGGCTTCGCGCCCGATGGCATGCGCATCGCATTCTCAGATAGTACGCAGCCCGGCGGCTCGCGCATCTACACCGTGCCGGTAAGCGGCGGAAAGCCGAAGCAGTTAACAGCGGATGCGCCTTCGTACTGGCACGACTTGTCGCCCGATGGCCAGACCATCGCCTTTACCGCAGGCCGCGATGGTGCTCACGCGGACCCCCACGGCAATGGTGATTACGACATCTACACCATCCCTGCAGCAGGCGGTGCCGAGAAACGTCTAACCACGGCAAAGGGTCTGGATGATGGGCCGGAATATTCGCCCGACGGTCAGTTCATCTATTTCAACTCTGAACGCACCGGCCACATGCAGATATGGAAAATGCATGCGGATGGTTCTGCACAGGAGCAGGTGACCCACGATGAAACGAATGACTGGTTCCCGCACCTTTCGCCGGACGGTAAGTGGATGGTCTTCATCGCTTTCGAACCCGGCGTGACCGGCCATCCTGCCAACCATGACGTCACCCTTCACCTGATGTCACTGGCTGATGGAAAAATCACGCTGCTGGCGAAGCTCTTTGGCGGCCAGGGCACAATCAACGTGCCCTCATGGTCGCCGGATAGTACGCGCGTGGCCTTCGTCAGCTATGCGCTGCTACCGGCAGATGACTCGAAGCAGTAGACGTCAGCTGCCGTAGTGACGGCCTTCCGCGGCCTGCCCGCAGGCCGGGCCACTGCTCAGGGGTGCAAAGGTGCGCTGAAAGAACGAGTCGTCGACAACGTAGCATTCGCCATTCTCGCCGCGGATGATCCACTCACCGCGCTTCACATGACGGAAGCCGTTGTCCGCGGCAATCGTCAGGTCTGTCTTGCATTGGTTCGCATCTACCACCAGCGGCCGGTATGTTTGAAAAGCACTCATAGATCCTCTTCATCGGTCTGTTGCCGATAGGTTTATTTCAAACGCGGCCACATAAAGCACGACGATGGAGTTCATAAAACCTTTATAACTACTGCAAAGCTTGCGAGGCGAACAAAGGGCGACAACCAAGGGGCAATCGGCGCTACACTAGCTTTTCATGCAGTCCCCGGACACCATCTTCGAAAATCCTGTGTGTGCTGTTCCGCACAGCCTCGCCTGGGCGCATCCCGTCGTGCAGGAGTGGTTTGTCAGCCGCTTCGGCACGCCGACCGAACCGCAGGAAGCAGGCTGGCCGCCTATTCTGAATGGCCGCGCAACCCTTATCTCCGCGCCCACCGGCTCCGGAAAAACGCTCGCTGCGTTTCTTATCTGCATCGACAAACTGATCCGAAAAGCCATCGATGGCTCCCTCGGCGACGTGACTGAAGTTGTCTATATCTCGCCGCTCAAGGCGCTTTCGAACGACGTCCGCAAGAACCTTGAAGAGCCCCTGGCAGAGATACAGCAGCTCGCGCTCAATCGTGGATATCTATGCAGTCGAGTCCGCACGGCAGTGCGCACCGGCGATACCCTGCAATCCGAGCGGCGCCTGATGTTGAAGCGTCCGCCGCACATTCTTGTCACCACGCCCGAGTCGCTTTACATCCTGCTGACTGCGGACAAGAGCCGCGCCAATCTTCGGCGCGTTCGCACAGTCATCGTCGATGAAATTCACGCCATCGCGGATGATAAACGCGGTGCGCACCTGGCTCTCTCGCTTGAGCGACTCGATGCACTGGTCTGTGGAGAAAATCGTCTGACACCGGCTGGTTCGCTGACCGGCCTCGCCACACCACCGCAACGCATCGGTCTTTCGGCTACGCAGAATCCGATCGAGCTGGTTGGCGAGTTTTTAGTCGGCACAAAAACGCATGACGGATGCTACCCCGGCATCAAAAATTCAAAAAGTACGACCAACGGAAGCCTGCGTTTACGCGAAGCGTCGGCGCCCGTACGGCCTGCGATCGTTCAGGTAGGCACGCGACGCACGCTCGATCTCGCCATCGAACTCCCCGACGACGAACTCGGCTCCATCGCCAGCAATGCCATCTGGGATTCGGTCTATAACCGTCTCGCTGAACTCGCCCTCGAGCATCGCTCGACGCTCGTCTTCGTCAATACGCGCCGCATGGTCGAGCGCCTGGCCTACTCACTTGGCGAACGTATCGGCCCCGAAAACGTTGCAGCCCATCATGGTTCGCTGTCACGTCAGTTGCGGCACGAAGCAGAACGCCGCCTGAAAGCAGGCGAGATCAAACTACTGGTTGCGACCGCTTCGCTTGAACTTGGCATCGATATCGGCGCCATTGATCTGGTCTGCCAGATCAATACGCCGCGTGCCATCTGTGCGGCGATGCAAAGGGTCGGCCGCGCCGGTCACTGGCGCGGTGCCATTCCGAAAGGACGCTTCTTCGCGACTACGCGTGATGACCTGATGGAGCAGGCTGCGCTCATCCGCGCCATGCATGCGGGCGATCTCGACAAGCTGGAAATTCCTCCATGCCCGCTCGATATCCTGATGCAGCAGATCATCGCCACGTGCGCAGCGGAGCCATGGCAGGAGGACGATCTGTATGAAGTGGTTCGCCGGGCCTATCCCTACCGTGATCTAACGCGCGAAGAATATGAAGAACTGCTCTGCCTGATGGCCGATGGCATCGAATCGTCGCGTGGCCGCTACGGTTCGTATCTGCTCCGCGACCGCATACACGGCCGCCTGCAGGCCCGCCGTGGTGCACGCATGGTCGCCATCGCGAATGGCGGCAGTATTCCCGACGCGGCAATTTATTCTGTGATCCTGATGCCTGAAGGGGTGCAGATCGCGACCCTCGATGAACATTTCGCCGTCGACTCGCGGGCCGGCGACATCGTCCTGCTCGGCAATACCAGCTGGCGTATTCAACGCGTCGAAAGCGCCGGTCGCGTGCTGGTTGAAGACGCCCATGGCCAGCCGCCCAACGTCCCTTTCTGGGCTGGCGAGGCACCGCAACGGACAATCGAATTAAGTACGTATCTTTCTCAGTTACGTGAAGAAATCAACCAGCGTATCCCGGTTTCAGGCCACAATGCGGTGCTGCCGGGATACATCAGCGCCACCCATCCTGACGTCGCCGCATGCATGGAATGGTTGATGGAAGACTGCTGCGTTCCTGCATCGGGTGGCATGCAGATGATCGCCTATGTGGTCGCCGGCCGGGGTGTTCTCGGCACCGTTCCGACTCTCACGAACATCGTCGCCGAACGATTCTTCGATGAAGGCGGCGGCATGCAGCTCATCCTGCATGCGCCCTTCGGCGGTCGCATCAACAAGGCCTGGGGACTGGCCCTGCGCAAGCGTTTCTGTCGCGGCTTCAACTTCGAACTACAGGCAGCCGCAACCGATAACGGCCTCAACATCTCGCTCGCGGAGCAGCATAGTTTTCCGCTGGCCGATGTCTTCCGCTTCCTCACCGTCGAGACTGTCACTGAACTGCTGCAGCAGGCATCACTGACATCGCCCATCTTCAAAGCGCGCTGGCGGTGGGATGCCGGACGCAGTCTGCAACTGTTACGTATGCAGAAAGGCAAGCGTGTCCCGCCGCAGATTCAGCGCACGCGCGGTGATGACCTGCTCGCATCTGTGTTCCCTTCTGTCGCCGCCTGCCAGGAGAACATCGAAGGCGACATCGAGATACCGAACCATCCCCTCATCCGCGAAGTGATGAAAGACGTTTTGCAGGAGGCGATGGATCTCATTGGGTTGAAGCAGGTACTCGCTGGCATTGAGTCAGGCGCAATACGCTGCGTTGCTGTCGATACGACGACGCCGTCTGTTTTCGCGCACGAACTGCTGAATGCCAATCCTTATGCGTACCTGGATGACGCACCGCAGGAAGAGCGCCGCGCGCGCGCCGTGAACATGCGGGGCATGGTGCCGGATAAACTTCTTGGCGAGGCCGGCCGGCTTGATCCAAATGCAATCGCGCAGGTGCGTGAAGAGTGCTGGCCCGACATCCGCGACGAGCATGAGCTGCATGACCTGCTGTACGCACTGACCCTGGTGCCGGCAAGCATTCTCGAACGCCGCGAAGCCCGCGACTGGCCGCTGTTCATGGCGAGACTGGTCAGCAAAAACCGCGCTGCCTTCGTTGAAGAACACGGGAAAAACTATCTCTGCGCTGCTGAGCATTCTGCTGTTTTTTCACAAAGAAGTGCGCCATGCCGACCGGATGAGCATCCGCCGCAGTTGTCATCCCCACCGGAGCGCAGCGAAGCAGAGGGATCTGCATCTCCCTTCAATGTCGATGAAACCATCCTGCGTAAATGCCTCAGTGGCTGGATGAACATCCTCGGCCCGATAACGGCGAACAGCCTCGCTGCGTTCCTTGGCATCGAAGCCAGCGAAGTTTACAAAGCCTTTCTCGCGATGGAAATGCAGGGCAGCCTCCTCCGCGGTGTCTTTGAAGGAACGGTCACTCCAGCAGACGATTGTGACATTGAGTGGTGCGAGCGCCGGCTGCTGCAGCGTATTCACAAACGCACCCTCAGCAGTCTCCGCAAACAGATTGAAGCCGTCACACCGATCGTGTACATGCAGTGGCTGCTGCACTGGCAGCACCTCGCCCCACAGTCGCAGCTCTCCGGCGAAGCTGGTGTGCTTGAAGCATTGCGACAGCTCGAAGGGTTTGAAGCGCCTGCAGTCGAGTGGGAAACGTCGCTGCTGCCGCAGCGTGTACTCGACTACGATCCGCGCATGCTCGACGCGCTCTGCCTTTCCGGCGCCGTCGGCTGGGGCCGTATCTCACCACATCCCGCCTTCGCTTCCGCCGATAACGGAGCACCCCGCCGTGTCGTTCCGACATCGATGGCGCCGGTCACATTCTTCCTGCGCGACACTGCGCTCTGGATGGACATGTGTCTCGCCGATCGCACCGTCTCCGAGCCGATCCTCGCCGCAGCTTTGAGCGAACTGGCGCTGAAAGTGCGCGCCTGTTTCGAACAGTATGGAGCAGTCTTCGCAGCCGATCTCGTCCGCCTGCTTGGTGTTCCGGCAGCCGACATCAGCCGCGCTCTGTGGGAACTGGTCGCAGCCGGCCTGGTTACTGCAGACGGCTACGACAGTCTGCGCATGCTGGTTGATCCGCGACGCAAACAAGCCTTCGCGGCACCGGCTCGCGGACGGTCCGTGACTCGGCCGCGAAACACCGTAGGCCGCTGGTGCCTGCTGTCGTCGGTCATCAGCGAATCTTCTGTTTCGAAGGCGGAACTGCACGAGCAGCAGCTTGAATCGGCCTGCTGGACGCTGCTGGCCCGCTATGGCGTCGTCTTCCGCGATCTGCTGACACGCGAAACAACTATGCCGCGCTGGCGCGACCTGCTGCCCATGTTCCGCCGGCTCGAAGCACGCGGTGTACTCCGCGGCGGCCGTTTTCTGTCAGGCTTCGGCGGCGAACAGTTCGCTCTGCCGGAAGCAGTCGACAGCCTGCGTGAGAGCCGTCGGCATGGGGCCTCAGATGCGGCTGTCATCATCGCAGCAGCTGATCCCATGAACCTTGTCGGCATTGTTGTACCGGGCGACCGGCCGATTGCCATACCGGGAAGAACGGTGACCTTCACCGGGGGCAAGTGCGCGAATGAAACTGCCCTGGACATTGCACCCACCGACAGCTTTACTGTCGACAAGGTACTCCTTTTGCATCGCAACACTAACCTCTTCGCATCGAACACGGGCCATGACTGACATCGACACAAACCCCCCACCCTCAGCCGAGGACGACGAAGACTGCTACTGGGACGGACCATATCTCGTCTTCACCGAGGCCTATCATCTCAAGCGCGGCTACTGCTGCAACTCGGGCTGCCGCCATTGTCCATGGAAGGACAAAGAGTCGCCCCTGCCCGGCAGCTGAACTTACGATTGACTGTCATCCCGACTGAAGCGCCACCTTTGTCATATCTATCCAATCGCCAAATTTTTCATCCCGACCGAAGAGTAGGTTTGTCATCGCGACCGAAGCGTAGCGTAGTGGAGGGATCTGCATTTCCTGACACCCCGCGTAGCGCGGAAACTGGATCCTCCCCGTCACGCCGCGCCCTGGGCCGCCGGACCATGTCAACGCCACTATGCCGACACGCATGATCTCATATCCATTAACGATGAAAAGGCTACAGTTCGGTAATAGCGGTGGTTACGTTATAAGTGGATTGCTCGGAAACGGCGACTAGGATGGGAAATTGATTCACTTGCATGCCGGTGATCCACAGGCGAAGCTTCTTTAGTGGCCACATCACGCTTGGATTTCTACGCGCTCCAGTACAAATTGCGATGCATACGTAAGCAGTAGGATGATGCCGATGCGTATCGCGATCGACGAGATGAGATGCGGTGCCAGATGATATTGAAGTGTGCGCGTGAACGGGTTCAACATCCAGCCTGGCAGATCGATAAAGAAGGCTGTCTTCACGCTGAGCCACTGGTAGAGGGCAAAAATACCTACGGCCGCGACTAGGCCAACTGTGTTACGACGCAGTGAGACGACCGCCAGATAGGTAACGCTATAAACCAGGCCCGTATAGAGAAACATGGATAACAGGATGAGGGGCGCAGCTATCGGCTCCATCTGCGTGTGCGTCGCTGCGATGAGGGGTGCTGAAGGAAAGGGTTGATGAGAAGTCACAAAAGTGAAGAGCTGATAACGAATGGCCGCTAAGTACAGACCAGAAGTCAGTCCAATCAAGGCGAGAAGTTCCGCCCAGACCAGTGCAGTCTCAGACCAAACAAAGTAAGAGCGCGAACGAGGCCTGCTGAGCAGGACAGCGCCGCTATTGTCTGCCAGCTCACGACCCAGGCTGAGACCACCCAGTATCCAAGCTGCCACAGCCGTAAAGTGACTGATCAACGACAACTGCAACCATACCGAAGCTTCATTGCTGAAAGGCCTGTAGATATTCACATGTCCATTTTCAATACTTCTCCAAACTGCATAGCCCAGCAAAAGAAGATAGATCCCGATCACCCAGCGGGTCGTACGCCAGCATCTCCAGACGTTCATGCTTCCTCCTTGCGGACATATTCGAGAAAGACTTCAGACAGGTTCATCGGCGCATTCTGCAACACGGTCGCGCCCTGGCTTTCGAGCGATGCGACGAACGCATCGGCGTCGTGACTCAGAACGAATTCGGTCGTCCCTTCCGACTCGCGGCTGCGCAGCACCTGCGCGCTTTTCATCCGCGACAGATCGTTGCCAATCACCTGCACACGGCGGATATCTGCACGCAGATCTTCAGTCCTGGCCTCGAGAATCAGTTTGCCGTGATCGAGGATGCCAACCCAGTCGGCAATCCGTTCGACCTCCGCTATGTGGTGCGAAGACAGAAAGACTGTGCGACCGTCGCGAAGAAAATCATCGACCAGCACGCGCAGCAGCTCATCCGTCACCACCGGATCGAGCCCGGCCGTCGGCTCGTCGAGAATCAGCAGGTCCGGTTGCTGCGCCAGGGCCAGCAGCAGCCACATCTTGGTCTGGTTGCCGCGCGACATATTGCGAAACCTGGTCTTCAATGGAATGTCGAATAGGTCTGCATATTTTTTGACAAGGTCGTCTGACCAGCGCGGGTAAAACCCTCTGTTGAACTTAACCAGTTCGTTGCCGTTCATCGAATTGAGCAGCGGCTTGTCACTGACAAATCCGGTACGCGCCAGTATCTGTAACCGATTCTGCTTGCAATCAAGACCAAGCACGCTCGCATTGCCGCCGGTCGGATGCGCGAGCCCCAGAAGCATGCGGATCGTCGTGGTTTTGCCCGAGCCATTCCGCCCCAGCAGGCAATAAATGGCACCCCTTGGAACCGCCAGAGACACATCGTGCACAACATCGACATGTTTGTACGTCTTGGTGAGCTTCTGCGTTTCAATGGCAAGGTCGCTCATGCGTCTCCTTCGAGTTCCCTGCAGGCCTGTTCGAGCAGTTTCAACAGATCCTGCGGCGTCAGTTCCACCTGTTTTCCTTCAACCGCAAGCTGCAGGGCCAACGGTTTTACCCTCCGCAGTTTCTCTGCCTTCAACAGTCCGCCGCCGCGCTCCGCGATATAAGTACCGCCGCCAGGTACGGTGCGGATCAGGCCATCGCGCTCCAGGTTGCTGTATGCACGAGCGACCGTATTGGGGTTCACGCGAAGCTCGGCTGCAAGTTTTCGAACGGAGGGTAGAGGGTCGTCCAGCCGCAGTGCCCCTGCAGCGATGCCATGCTTGATCTGCGACTCAATCTGCAGATAAATTGCAATACCCGAGGATGGATGAACGCGGAAGATCACTGTATTAAGACAGTAGTACAGTAGTCCATTGCAGCGCAAGTATCTTTTTAGAAAGAATCAGGAGGCAGGCTTGCCAGCCTGTTCACGCGCGGGAGGAAAAATCAGTAGAGTGACAGCCAGTGCAACCACGATGCCGAGGCCCACTTCGAGGAAGCGCGCAACGGCCGCTTGTCCCGGACCGGCGTCCAGCCTCACCAGCACCACGATAGTCAATGCGACCGCGGCCAGGCGGCCGGCTTTGTCAAAGGTAAGTGCGCTGCAGATGAAGATACAGATCCCGACGGCCACGCCATAGAGCAGGTAATGGCCATGCCAGGCGTAGTACGTCACCCAGCCAAGGAAGGCGCCGATCGCCGTGCCGATCATGCGATCGCGGCATGATGTGAACGTTACCTCGCGGTCTGAGCCCATGACGACAATGGCCGAGATCGCAGCCCAGTAACTATGCGCCAGTCCAAAAAGATGGCCGAGCCACAGGCAGAGGACAGCCGCAAGACCGGTTTTGAAAGCCGCGATCGCGCCAGCCCGAAAATTCTTCTGCTGGAGCCATCGCGACATGAAATTCGTGGCGGGAGTTGCGGGCATGCAAAGCATCCTCTCGCCACATCAGATGCACCGGCGTCTCAGGTGCGGAGGCCTTAGTCGTGCGGCAGCGGCTGCCACAGTTCGACGCGGTTACCCTCAGGATCGTTGAACCAGCCGAATTTGCCGAAGCCGTAGTCTTCGCGCTTCTCATCGACGAACGCGCCGGCTGCCTGGAGCGAGCCGAGCGTGGCCTCGAGGTCATGCACGCGAAAGTTCAGCATCGCCGGCTGCGCCGGATCAAAGTGTTTGCTGTCTTTCTTGAAGAACGCAAGCGTAAGCAGCCCGGGCCCGGCATCCGGCGGAAACGTGAAGCAGCCATGTTCACGCTGCAGGCCAAAGTGTTTTTCATACCAGGCATACAGCGTCTCTGGATCGTTCGCACGCAGGAAGATACCGCCTACTCCAATGACCTGACTCTCAGACATTGCGTTACTCCTTCGGTTTGATTGCGTCTTTGTTCGCCTGCGTAAGCATCTCGCTGAGCGACGGCTTATGCCTGCGCTCGCGACGGCTCTCCCGCGGTTCGCTTACGATTACTTTTTCCGGCGGCGGCTGACCCACCTGCGCACGCGCATTGGCCTTGACCGCCTTGGTCACCGAGAATGGTTTGGATGTCTTCTTTGCCATTCAATCCGGGGCCCCGCGACCGCCTGTCGCACCCCTGTTGAGTATGGAATACTTTCAGGGGAATGCAAGAAGGAGTTCAGTATGGAAGAACGAGATTTTTTCGATGAGAAGCCGGAACAGAAGACCCACACCCTGACCTGCCCGAATTGCGGTAAGGCTGATGAGTACCAGATTTCCTGGCTCGTCCGTCGCAAGAAGACACAGGTACCGCGTGGCGCCGATGAACGCGACCGCGCCCGTTTTGCGAAAGCACAGAGCTACATGGTGCGCCGCGATGACCAGCTCGCCTGCAAGAACATTCGCTGCCGCAAGCGGTTCGAGGTCGCCGGCGTTCAGACCGTCGCCTTCCTCTAGCACTGGTCGTACAAGCGAGCGCGCCTTCGGCGTGCGATGGCTGGGGGAGGCTGATAGTCCTTCCGCTGGTCGGGTCCGATTCTGGCTGAAAACCGGCACACAGAATCAGAGTTAAGAGGCCCAAATGAGGA
The DNA here is from genome assembly GCA_963692885.1 of Acidobacteriaceae bacterium. Lineage (GTDB taxonomy): Bacteria > Acidobacteriota > Terriglobia > Terriglobales > Acidobacteriaceae. The sequence goes on along the minus strand of OY843586.1, from coordinate 276,725 downwards.
AAGGAAAGTTACGTTACCCTAATTTTCGGAAGATTCTCCCTCATGCAGTGCGACTTCCCGCCGATGCAATCCTTATCGCTTGGTGGAAGTCTTTCGGCGCAAGGAGGCGACATGAATATTTCCCTTTCTCCTGCAACGACATATCAACCTGCGGCCGCAGAGAATCACGCGGAAGCCGCTCCTGCGACCGAGGCTGGAGCAACAGACGCGAGCCTGGGCAAGCTGAGCGTGAATGGAGAGATCCGCCAGCTCAAGGAGCAGGGGCAGAATCTTTCGCAGATCTCTATTGATGTCGACCTGTCGATCTCTACCGTCGGCAATGATCTGCTGATCAATGTGCCGCAGATACCGGCGATCACGCAGACCCCTCCTCCCACTACCTTCCCCTCCATCTCCCTCAGTGCCTGACAGGTGGGCAGGCGCCCGCCGGCATGGTGGAAGGAGAGACTTCTTTCCAGGCTACAGCCGGAGCTGTCAGGTCACAGCCGGAGATGTGGACGGCCGGGGTGGTCTCGTGGTTTGATGAAAGCGCAGGTAGTTTGTCGACGAAGCATTGTTCACGAATGCACCTGCAAAGACGAATCAAGAGACGGAACCGGAGAGACAATGGCGAACCTGAGCATTCCCGCGGACGAGCGCAACCTGACACCGCAACAGATTGACGCACTGGATTTGAGGCGCCGTAAGGGTACCCTGCTGCTCACCATCGCCGGCCAGTTCACCGTTATCCTGGTGCTGCTCTCCCTCTGGGCTGGTAGTGACCTTGTCTGGTCGCCAGGCCTGGCAAAGCCCATAGACATCTATTTCGCTATCGCCCTGGCAATTGTCCTGATCGCTGGTTCGACCGGTGTGTACATGCGCCGTGGCGCACCGGAGTTTTAACAGCCACGCGTTCCTAGCAACTTATCTCAGCTGACGAAGATCCTGCCCCGGCAGGATCTTTCTGTTTGGGCCATCTCTCAACACGCCCTCTCTCAACACGATAGGCCGGACCGGGCATGACGATTCCCTGGCGAACGGGCACACGGCTGGATCCACCTTCACGCGCAACACCTGGCATCCTTATGGAATCCTTATACTGGTAGGTGGCGTTAGCCATCGAAAGCCGGGCCCATCGTGAAACCAGCTGCCAGACAGCCCTCTCCCCACGTTCAGGACCACATTGAACTGGTCGCCCGGCATGAACAGGACTTCCTGTCACGCCGCACCTTCTCGGAGCGCGTAGGGGATTTCATCGGAACCTCGATCGGTAGTCTCAGCTTCGTACTGGTGCACGCAGCGGGTTTCACTTCATGGCTGCTCATCAATACTCTGCACATTGCGGGCATCCGGCATTTCGATCCATTTCCTTTTCCGCTGCTCGATCTTTGCGTCGCGCTTGAAGCGATCTTTCTCGCCAGCTTCATCGTCATGCGGCAGCAGCGACTGGCACGCCGCTCTGATGAGCGCGACCACCTGATTCTGCAGATCCTGATGCTGACCGAAAAAGAAGTGACAGCCGCCCTTGGTATGGAACGCGAGATCGCCCGGAGACTCGGCCTGGCGCGCCTGGCTGATGAAGAAGAAGTTGAAGAACTCAGTCAACAAACGTCGATCGAAGAGGTCGCCGAGGGCCTGAAGGAATCCGTCATCGGCGAGTAGCGCATTCCTTCTGGTGCCAGGCGAAAAAATGGAGGCTGGTGTTAGCCCCCGAAGAAGATCAGTACGGGCGTGTGAGTGGGCCCGGGTAAAAGGACAACGCCACCGTCGGCACTTCGACCTATCGAGTGTGGATGCACTGCCACAGGTACGCCTTTCGACGGAGTATACGCACGCGCTCTATACTGGGCGGTTGGCTGGGCTCTTTGCGTCAGCTACTCAACTCTTACCTTTTAAAGGAGCTTCTTGCATGGCGGCTGTCGGCGGTAGTGTGCGGAAAGAAAAGGATTCACTGGGGTTTGTCGAAGTGCCGGAGAGCGCCTACTACGGCGCGCAGACAGTGCGTGCTGTCGAGAACTATCCCATCTCCGGTATGCGGGCGCACCCGCTCCTGATCCGTGCACTCGGCATGGTCAAGCGGGCTGCTGCCGAGGCCAACAAGTCTCTCGGCCTGGTCGAAGACAAGCGGGCAGACGCGATCATCCAGGCTGCGCAGGAAGTGATCGACGGCAAGTGGAATGCCGAGTTCGTGGTGGACGTTTTCCAGGCCGGTGCCGGCGTCAGTCTGCACATGAACACCAATGAAGTCATCGCCAACCGGGCGAACGAAATTCTCGGCGGCAAGCTCGGTGAGTACGCCGAGGTTCATCCTAATGATCACGTCAATTACGGCCAGTCAACCAACGATGTGTTTCCGACAGCCATGCGTGTCGGCACCCTCCTGACCCTCGAAACGCTGTATCCCGTGCTTGACGGACTGGCCGGCACTTTCCGCGCCAAGGCAGCCGAGTTCGATGGCATCATGAAGTCCGGTCGCACCCATATGCAGGACGCGGTGCCGATCCGGCTCGGCCAGGAGTTCGCCGCCTACGCCCTGACCATCGAGAAGGCGAAGAAGTTCATCCTGCTGGCGTCAGACTCGCTGCGTGAACTGGGCCTTGGCGGCAGTGCAGTCGGTACTGGCATCAATACACATCCAGATTACCGGGTAAAGGCCGTCGCCAACCTGGCCAGGCTCTCCGGCCAGAAGCTGGAACCGGCAGTCGATATGCGCTGGGCCATGCAGTCGAATGCCTGCATGGCAGACGTGAGTGCATCCCTGCGCGGCCTGGCGCTTGAAGTGATCCGTATCTCGAACGATATCCGTCTCCTGTCGTCCGGACCAAATACCGGCTTTGCCGAGATCTATCTGCCGAGTCTGCAGCCGGGTTCGTCCATCATGCCGGGCAAGATCAACCCCGTCATGCCGGAGCTGGCCGCGATGGTCAGCTTCCAGGTAGTCGGCAATGACACTGCTGTTTCCATGGCCGTGCAGGGCGGCCAGCTCGAACTGAACGTCATGATGCCGACCATGGCCTACAGCGTCCTGCAGAGTGCGACCATACTCGCCAACATGCTGCGGCAGTTCGACAAGTACTGCATTGCCGGTATTACGGCCAATGCCGAACGCTGCAACTTCTATGCGCAGAGCACAGTGTCACTGGCGACGGCGCTCAACCCGTACATCGGCTATGCCAAGGCAGCAGAGATTGTGAAGGAGTCGGTCGCGACGGGCGACTCTATCATCAAGATTGCCCGGTCAAAGAACCTGTTGAGTGAAGAAGAAATTGCGGAGATTTTAGACCCCGTCCGCATGACCGAGCCGCAGTATCCACTTGACTCGGCCAAGCAGAGGGATACGAAGGTGAAAGCCTAGGTCTTCGTCGAGAGCCCACATCTCAAAGGCGGGATGTGGGGCACCCGCATCGTAGCGTCGCGACCCTCGTGCTCTGAACGACCCGCAGCGAAGTGGAGAAATCTGCTTCTGCTTCACTCCTTCCAAGCCCATGGCAGTGTCACCCTGAGCAAAGTGGTGCAGGGTTAGAGACAAAAAGGCCCGTGCCATCGGCACAGGCCTTTCTCACTTCAAGTAACTACCGTCGACCAAACCGGTAGTTGATCCCACTCGTGAACCCGCGATTATTCTGAGTCTGGCCGCCGAATGTCGTCAGGTAGTATGTCGGTGCGATACGGATCGATAGTCCCGGTCCTAGGTTGTAATCGACGGGTACGGAGACGGTCGCAGTGATCCGCCACTCGTTCGGATACAGGCCCACATACTCACCAGGCAGACTCTGCGAATTGGCGTAGAAGACATTGCGCGCCACGCCTACTTCGCCGACGCCGCTCACTCCCCATTTCTGGTGCATGTAGAAGCGGTACTGCGGACCGGCTGAGATTGAATAATTGCTGATCGATGGCTCGAAGAAGGTGATGCCGGTGCCGAGATTGCCAACATACGCATTGCCGAAATAGCCGCGACCCTCAGCCGTTACGCCAAGCGTGTTCGTAAAGTACTGTGTGAAGCCGGCGTCAAAGCCGTTCTCGTCCACATTCTGCAGGCTGGAACCCGGGCGCAGGCGGACGAACGTATACCCGCCAAACACCTCATACTTGTGGCTGTAGGTGTCCTGCACAATCGCCTGGATGCGCTGCGCGCGCCGGGCCCGCACGCGGCCCTGCGCCTGGCGTGCAAGCTGCGCGCGTTGTTCCTCGGTCGGAGCCGGCGGCGGATTCTGCGACGCATCCTGTGCCGCAGGAGCAGCTTCGGCCTGCCCCGTCTGGTCACTCGACGAATATCCCAGAAGAGTCGGCGATTCCAATGTGGCCAGCTCTACGGCCGCCTGGTCAGCTGATGCATCCGGGGAACTCTGGCTGTTTTGCCCGCGCGCGGCTGCGGCGAGCATCAGGAAGGAAATGACCGGGAACGCAAGAAGCCCGGTGAACTTGCTACGGTGCATGTAAGGTGATGCCTCCACTACTCGACTGCTCTCACCGGCCAACCGGTGACAACTTCCAATATGCAAACTGCAATAAGGTAGTCTCTATTAGAGCATTTTCACCGTCCGACTGGCGCTCCGGACAAACATCGGCCGTCCCTTTTCTTTGAAACTACCCCGCCTCTGCTGCGCGAGCGGCGGTCGCCTGCGATGAAATTCATCTAAATCACTTGCATCCAGCGTAGGCGTCTGCTTTGCTGGTGACGTCTGTCGTTGCAGTTCGTAATGGCCCAATGGCCGCGAAAATATTTGAGGAACGTTGAATGAAGGGTTTTCTGGTTGGTTTGATACTGGGTTTGCTTGTGATTCCTGTCGGCGTATTTATTTATTTCAAGTTCGGCCATCCGCCGGTTGCCGTTGCCGACCCGCCGCTCCCGATGGAGGCGCAGATTGTGGATGTTCCGCTGGATGCCCGCATTGACCGCGAATACCCGCGTAAAGCCGGCCTCGAAGCATCCGAGGCCAACCTGACGATCGGCGCGCATATCTATCGCCAGCAGTGCGCCGCCTGCCACGGTCTTTACGGCCGCCCCTCGAGCTTCGGCAATACCATGTATCCAGGCGCTCCGCAGCTTTGGGCTCCGCATGGAAACGGCGTGGTCGGTGTCAGCGACGATCCACCGGGCGTCACCTACTGGAAGGTCAAAAACGGGATCCGCCTTTCGGGTATGCCGGCCTTCGACCATGTATTGAACGATACCCAGATGTGGCAGGTAACGCAGCTACTCGCCTCGGCCGATAAACCGCTGCCGACCGGCGTCCTCGACCTGATGAAGCAGCCGTTCGATCTTGATCCCAGCACGTCTGCGTCAAACACATCCTCACAGTAGCCAGACCTATTTCAGTGTGAAGGTCAGGCCGCCGGTGAACTGGAAGCTATTGCGCTGGTAGCCCTGCGGCGGGTCGCCGAGATAGTTGTCAGTGCCGGTCAGCGAGAAGCTCAGCTTCTTGTAGACGGGAAACACCAGGCTGCTGCCGGCTACACCGGAGTAGGCCTGGACAAGGTTGAACGCAGGCGAGAGCGTGACGCTTTCCTTGAACCTGATGGCATGAGCGAAGGTGCTGGTCCAGTGTTCCGAGAGCGCCGCGCCCACCAGGTTTTCGGACGGCGTGCCGAGTCCGCTGTAAAGGCCGTTATAGAACACCTGTTCTTCGTATTGCAGGCTTGCCTTCAGGTCGAAGATGTCGGTCGAACTTTTCACCAGCGTCCAGCCAAGGCCGGCGCCATACGCCTGCTGCAATTCCACGCCGTTGCCATAGTTGTGGTCTGCGCTGGCATTGACCAGGGCAAACAGGTGCCGTCCATAGAGCTGCGAGCCGAGATATTTGTCGTACTCCGCGTCGCCATGCTTGATGTCAGTCTTGCTGACCGACGCAGCCTGAAAAACATTGCCGTGCGAGATTACTTCTTCATCCTTCGCCAGCCCGTACGTCGTACTGAGATTGAACGTGGTTTTGCTGTAGGAAGGCAGCCACAGGACCGTCGGAATCGCGCGCACCAGGCTGACGGCGCCGGTATATGTCTGCGCAGAATTGGTGCCCGTGACCAGGCTGGCACCGAGGGTCACTGTTCCGTTCCAGCCGTAGAGAACATCAGAATCGCCGTGGAGTTCACGATGAAAGCCGGCGGCATCGACCATGTAGTCGGCGTTTTTGGCAGGCACCGGCCTGGCGCTCGAGTCACTGCCTTCTATGCCCACTTGAACCTTTCCGTTTTCGAGTGCGATCGCGCCGACGGGGATCTCCCTGATCGCCGTGCGGATGGTCACGTGCTGGTCTTTCTGGACGACGGCAAACGCCTCGGCTGCATGCAGGGCTTTCACCTTCGCGAGCGGTACCGTCACGTCGCCCACGATGTCACTGTGGAAGGTGACGACGCCGCCGACCACTTTGACCAGCTTACCGGTCAGTAGATCTCCATTGCTGAACGTGATGGTGTCGGGTTTTGCTGTTCCAGGAGAAGCTCCGGCCGTTTGCGCGTGGATCCGTGCTGAAAAAAAGAAAACAAGGACAAACCACCAGGCGGAGCGGAGAAGATTCAGGCGGGGTGCGCGTCCGTTTACCATATCCCTATGATGATGATGACGCAGGAGCAGGCTCTGGAGCGACTGAACGGCAACGACCTTCTGCAGCTGGGAATGGATGCCGGCGACGTCCGGCAGACGTTGTGGCCAGAGCCGGTCGTGACCTACACCGTTGGCTACGCGGCCACCGTCGGGAGCGGTTCGCAGATCGATGAAATCTCGGCAGCAATTGAGCGCGGCGCTACCGGGCTGGTCCTGTCAGCGTCGGCCGGCGCATCCCTTTCCGCCGTCGCGACGGATATTGCGGCGATCCACCAGCGTTTCCCGGAACTGGTGCTTACCGGCTTTTCTCCCGCACAGATCATCCGGCTCGGCGATGCCGACGAAGCTTGCCGGGCCTTGCAGCACGCCGGCCTTGTCCTCTTCGGTTCAGCGAAGCAGGACAGGCATCCTCCAGCGCACATCGACTGGCTCGCAATCCATCGCGCCGCCCACCAGGCCGGTTTGCAGAGCGTCGCCGTTCTGGAGCTGCGCAGCTCTGACACCTCCGAAGACTGGGTCAGCCTGCTCGAACAGGTCGCTGCCTTGCAACGAGAGACGAAGGGTTTCCTCGCCTGCGAACCGCGCATCGAGCAGATGGAGCGCGCACTTGACGAAGTCACCGGCGCGCAGTACCTCAAGATGGTCGCCCTCTGCCGCCTTTACCTCGACACCATCCCGCACCTGCAGGTCGACTGGAGTATCTTCGGGCCGAAAGTTCTGCAGGTTGCCCTCCGGTTTGGCGCCGATGACGCCGGCCTGGTGCTCGCATCCGCGCGCGATCGCAAAGTGCCGAGCCATCACTCCGGCGAAGAAGAACTGCGCCGGATCATCCGCGACGCCGGCTTCCAGCCCAGCCAGAGGGACGCAGTCTACGGGCGCCACTTCGTCTACTAGGCCGAGGGTTCGGTATGGATGTGTTATCCCGGCTAAGGGCCACGCCGCACAAGGCACGCGTGACAATCGCAAACCACGGATGACAAGATAGAGTGAAAGCAGGCGCATCTTTAGCAGCACGCTCAAGCAGAGTATGCGCACGCAAGCAGTCACCAGGCATTACGGAGACAAGTGGGGCTCAACCAGGCACATCTTTTGGCGCTGTACTTCGCTTCGCAGCGAGGATTGAATCACTATTTCCGGACCCACTACGCCGACAAGACCTTCGAAAGTCTCTACCGCTGGAATACCTTCGACACGCTGCTCCTGATCCCTTACTTTGCCGTCATGATTGTGCTGGCGTTCTACGGCATGCACCGCTACCAGCTCGTCTGGACGTACTACAGGAACAAGAAGAACCGTACGGAGGGTCCGCCACAGCACTTCGCCGACCTGCCGCGCATCACCGTGCAGCTGCCTATCTTCAACGAGCAGTTCGTCATCGATCGCCTGCTCGAAGCCTGCTGCAAACTGGAATACCCGAAAGACAAGCTGCAGATCCAGGTACTCGACGATTCGACCGACGAGACCGTGATTGTCGCCTCCGAGCTGGTCGAACACTATCGCGCTGCCGGCCATCCCATCGTCTACCTACACCGCACAAATCGCTATGGTTACAAAGCCGGCGCGCTTGATGAAGGCCTGAAGACGGCAATCGGAGAATATGTCGCCATCTTTGACGCCGACTTCGTCCCGCCACCCGACTGGCTCATGAAAGTGGTCCACCACTTTGCCGAACCCGGCATCGGCATGGTGCAGACACGCTGGACGCACCTGAATCGCGACTACAGCTTCCTGACCCAGGTGGAGGCCATCCTGCTCGACGGCCACTTCGTCCTCGAACACGGCGGACGCTCCCGCGCCGGCGTATTCTTCAACTTCAACGGCACTGCCGGTATGTGGCGTCGCATCGCGATTGAAGAAGCCGGCGGCTGGCAGCACGACACCTTAACCGAAGACACGGATCTGAGTTACAGGTCTCAGCTCAAAGGCTGGAAGTTCAAGTATCTGCAGGACGTCGAATGTCCCGCCGAAGTGCCAATCGAGATGACGGCCTTCAAAACGCAGCAGGCGCGCTGGGCCAAGGGCCTTATCCAGACCAGCAAAAAGGTGCTGCCACTGGTCTTCAAGAGCGATCAGCCCTTCCGCATCAAGCTCGAAGCCTTCTACCATCTGACCGCCAACTTGAGCTACCCGCTGATGGTGGTACTGTCTCTGTTACTGATGCCGGCAATGGTGATCCGGTTCTACCAGGGCTGGTTCCAAATGCTGCTCATCGATTTCCCGCTGTTCATGGCGTCGACTTTCTCAATCTCTTCCTTTTACCTGGTTTCGCAGAGAGAACTCTTCCCGAAGAAGTGGCACAAGACCTTTCTCTACCTGCCCTTCCTCATGTCCCTCGGCATCGGACTCACAGTTACGAATACCAAGGCTGTTCTCGAAGCGATCTTCGGCATCAAGAGCTCCTTCAAGCGCACACCGAAATACAGTGTTCAGAAAAAGGGAGAGCGCTCGAATGCCGCCAAGTACCGCAAGCGGCTCGGCATCGTGCCGTGGATTGAACTGCTCATCGGCTGCTACTTCGCGATGACTATCTGGTACGCCATCTCAAACGAGAACTACTTCACCATCCCGTTCCTGCTGTTGTTCGTCGTCGGCTACTGGTACACCGGGCTGCTCAGTCTTTTCCAGGGCCGCTTCGAACGCTGGCGCGGCGGCGCGAACCTGGACGAAAGCTCACCCAAGCCCTTCCCCGTCGGGGTCTGAGCCACTACGTGCGGTGCGCCACTCCGCTGGGGCCATCCTGCACGTACGCCGGACGCGCCAGGGCCATTCGCGACCTCACACTCATTCCCTCCGACACAAGTCGACGCCCACGTGATCCAGCTCGTTAAGATCAGGGCGAAGTGTTAAATGCCTTTCTCGGAGGCAGGTTCGCCCTTGTATCTGCAGGAGAAGGAGAGTTGAGATTTCTTATGCTGCGATCAGTATTGGTGCTCAGCGGAATGTTATGTACGTAATGTTCGGAGCTGAGGCACAAAGGGATGTCGTGAACCGCAGAGTTTGATGGCTGTCCCTCGCGATTGTCATGGGTGCTATCGAGCAACGGCAGGGACTGACCATGAGAATCGGGCGGTCCTGGCTCCTGCGCTGACACAGTCAGCACCGGCAGGCAAAGAAGAAACATCGCTAACTTGGGCAACAAGCCGCCCTCCTGTCAATTACCCGGCTTTCTCTACAGCAAAGCCTATACCTGTTCCACGTCGCTGCACATACCCGTTGGGAGCATTGCGGTTCGACCAATGAATTAGACTCGGTTCTCCTATATTTCTTGCCGCCGCACCACGTAAATCGTGCATAACTCTACGCAAGGCGTCCGGATAGCGGTCCTTGGAAAGCCTTGATCTCGCTCCATTTGCCGTCGGAAAGGACCGACTTTCTTTCTCCGCAAAATGTGAGTGGTCTTCAGCAAGCAATCCGAAGAAATAAAGTCTCTGAGCAGCGGACTGCAACGCGCCGTTACGAAGCCAGACCATCCCCGACTATCGCGTTACCCGGCAAGCCATGCCGCAAAGGTCGCGCCGATGCACCCGCACAAAACGAGGTTTCAGAATCTTCGCAACAAAGTTACGAGTACAGGGTTACCTTTTCTAACCGGCTCCGTCGTGGGCCGTTTCAAGAGAGGCCATCTCATGAAACTCAAGTCACTCGCCCTATCCCTGTTTATCACCGCCGCACCACTGGCCAGTTACGCCGCCGATCATCTGATCCCGGCCGGCTCGCTCGTGCAGTGCACTGTTTCGGAGCCGAAGCTGTCTTCGAAGACCACTGCCATCGGCGACCCAGTTCTCTGCCAGCTGGGCCATGTCGAAATGTATGGACGCTCCCAGTTTCCCGCCAACGCCTATCTCGAAGGCCGTTTTGAAGACTTTAAAGATCCAGGCCACTTCGTCGGCAAAGGCTGGATGGAGCTGAAATTCGATCGCATGATCATTCAGCCGGACACCGTCATTCCGGTTTCCGCAAAAGTCGTCTACGTGCCGGGCTATCCAGTCAGCCGCGACGGCCGTATCGATGGCAAAGGCCACCCGGTGCGCGACACCATCGAGTGGATGATTCCCGTTCTCTGGCCGATCGACCTCATCAACCTGCCCCGTCGCGGCCCGCGTCCGGTGCTCAAAGCAGAGACGCGCATCACGCTGAAAATCATGGATGACCTGATCGTGCCGCAGGGTACACCTGAGCCGCCGCGCGATGACTACGGCTTCGCTCACCGTGCGCCGTCCTCCTATGAGCCGCCACCGCAGGCGCCTGAACCGCCACCCCAACCCATCACTTACGTCCCGGCTCCGGAATACGTGGCACCTCCGCCGCCACCTGTCCTATTGATCATGCAGGGTGGTTATAACGTGTACGCGACGCATTACTGGTATCCCGGCGCCGGGCAGTTCCGGTACACGGCAATGAACGGCGTTCCCTACGTCATCCCATTTGGACGGCTGGATATCGGGCGCACGATTGCCGCGAATCGTGAGCGCGGGGTCGGCTTCTACATGCCGCCGCGCGGCTTCTAACGACGTTCCTCTGTGCTGCGGTACTGACGGGCATGGTGATCTGAGTTCAGGTCACCATGCCTTTTTTGGGTTCAGTGGGTAAGTTGTGGCCCGTCTTCCAGGCTCCTGCTTCAGCCAGAATATGTAATCCTGAGCGGAGTCAAAGGACCTGCATTCCTTCACCATGGCGCTATATCGATCCGAGTAGAAATGCAGATCCTTCGACTTCGCTTAGAATGACACACCTTAGCTGAGAACGAAGTGGCTCTGCGGACGAACGAAGGTCGGCTCCTGAAGAAAGCCCCAGGACTCAAAAGCGAGACCTGGGGCACCCAGTTCGTTCCTAAACGATCGATCCGCTAACCATCAACCCGCCAACAATGAGTGCATCGGGAGCATAAGCGGCAAAGCCGCGTCCGCCCGAGACGGCCAGTCTCAATGGATGTCGAATTGTTCGGGGTGGAGGGCTGGGTCGGACTTGATCATAATTGTCCGGCCAATCATCTCTTCCAACTCCGACAGCCACTTGCCATTATTTGCCTTGAGCGTCTTGACGATCTCCGGATTGACGCGCAGCAGGACATCGCCGCGCTCGAAGTGCTTCATCATCTTGCGCAGTTCGGTGTAGATCTCGTTGCAGACCGTCACCGGGCTCTTCACCATGCCTGTACCGGCGCAGATATTGCACTGCGTGCTGAGTGTCCGCTCGAGCGACTGCTTGACGCGCTTGCGGGTGATGGCGACCAGGCCGAAGTCATTGAACTGCAGTACTTTGGATGGCGCGCGGTCGGACTTGAGTTCTTCTTCAAGTGCGGCCATCACCTTGTGCCGGTTCTTGCGTTCGTCCATGTCAATGAAGTCGATGATGATGATGCCGCCAAGGTCGCGCAGACGGATCTGCCGGACGATTTCCGGGATGGCATCGAGGTTTGTCTTGACGATGGTGTCCTCAAGCCGCGCCGTCTTGCCGACATACTTGCCGGTATTGATATCGATGGCGACGAGTGCTTCGGTCTGGTTGATCACGATCGATCCACCCGACTTCAGCCACACCTTCGACTTGAGCGCCTTCGAAATCTCTTCCTGGATACCGAACTGTTCGAACAGCGGCGTTTCCTTGGTGTAGAGCTTCACGCGACGGACCAGCGATGGTTCGAAGCGGTTCAGGAAGCGGACGATGCGCTCGTATTCCACTTCACTGTCGACCCAGATGGTCGAAAAGCTGTCTGAAACCTGGTCGCGCAGAACGCGTTCGACGAGGTTCAGATCGTGATAGATGAGCGCCGGCGCCTTGCCGCTATCCGAACGCGTCTTGATCTCTGTCCAGAGACTGATCAGGAAGCGCAGATCGGCGCGAAGCTCTTCTTCGCTCGCACCATCGGCCGCCGTCCGAACGATGAAGCCGCCGGGCGCCGTTCCCTTCTCGCTCGACAAAATGCGCTTGAGACGATGACGCTCTTCGTCGGATGAAATCTTGCGCGAGACCCCGACGTGATTGACCGTCGGCATGAAGACCAGGAAGCGGCCCGGCAGCGCGATGTGGCTGGTGATGCGCGCGCCCTTCTTAGCGATCGGCTCCTTGGCAATCTGGATCAGGACCTCCTGGCCCTGCTTCAGCAGGTCGGAGATGATGGGCAGATCGCTTGTCTGGGCAGATTGGCGATGTCCTCCGCCGCCACCATTGCGTCCTCGCTGATGATTGCCCCGGCGTCCTCCGCGGCCATTGTCCCGCCCGGGACGCCCGTCGCGGCGGGTGTCATCCCGACGTGGCGCCGGTTGCGTGCCGGCGTGACCTTCAGTTCCGGCTTCTTCGGTCGAGCGTGCAGCGTAACTCTCCTCGGAAAAGTTTTCTTCAGCGGACTCGTCGCCACCGGTGAAGTCGGATTCGGTGAAGTCTCCTGCAGCAGATTCCGACTCTTCTTCCGAGAACTCGTCATTGAATCCGGCGTTCGCTCCGTCGGCGTCTTCATCCGCATCGTCACCCATCACGCGGCGCTTGATGTGCTCATCGCGAACGAAATCGCCCAGCTCCGACCCGGCCAGTCCACTGTCGAGAGTCTCTTCTTCAATCTCTTCCAGATCATGCTCATCCGCATGGGCGTGGATCGGACTGAAGTCATATTCGTCTTCGTCAATCACTTCTTCTTCCAGCAGACCGGTGCCGGGCGAGAAAGCGCGCAGTTGTTCGACCGGTCCATCTTCTTCGCTGTCGTTGAAGGGCGCATGGCTTTCGCGGAACGGCGCATGCTCGATCACTGGTGCGGAAGACGCAACCGTGGCTGGTTCCTGTGCGGAGTCTGGAATCGACTCGATTGCCGGTAGTTCAATCTCATGTCCTGTTGCCTGATCACCAGTCTGCGGGTGGCTCTGAGCAGTGGCAGAGTCTGCCGGCTGCTGCCACTCCCAGGTCGGGTCCTCATGCGCTTGCGGATGTGAGATGGGCGCGGGAGCCTCTTCAGGATGAGTCACTGCCTGGGCGTGGACATCTGGTGTTTCGGGTGCGACCTGATGAACCGGCTCGGCGAAAGCGGGTTCGGCGAAGACAGGCTCGGCAAACGCCGGCTCTTCGACTACTGAAGAAAGACGGAATTCGCTCGGCGCGACCGGATCGACGCGGTAGGAAGCAGAAGCATGTTCCGGTTCAAACGGGTGCTCCGTAGTCTCGGCGGGCTGCTGCTCCTCAAGAGCCAGCGGAGCAGGCTCGATCGCTGGTTCTGCCGGTGCTTCAGGGACAGGCGCCACCGCCGCAGGTTCTGCGGGAGCGGCTTCTGTCGTGTGCTCCGAGGGAATAACTTCCGTCGCCTGCTCCTGCAACGGCGCAATGGCCGGTGGCTGATGGGAGTGCTGGGCTTCGCCATAAACTTGCGGAGCGATCCCAGAGTGCACCTCTTCAAAGGAAACACCACCAGCGGGCGTGTGGACAGCATGCAGGATCTCGATTGGCGCAGAATGGCTGGCGCTCGCTTCATGCGGCTCCTGCGCTTGAGCGGCAGACGCGTCGTGGTGGGGAGTGAAGTCAGAGACATGCTGCTCCGCCGGGGCATCATGCTGTGTCTCATCGATGGTAAGTGAGCCGGTTTGTGGAGCTGGGTGCAGGGTTGGAGCGGGCTGCGAAACTTCGGCAGCAGGCGGCTGCTCAGCAGGAGGAACCTCAGTCTCGAACGTTCCTATGGGCTCCGCGAAAACGGGTGCGGGCGTTGGCATGGATGCAGGGGGAGCCGGACGATTGCGATGTTTGGAGAGTGACTCGCCCGGCAGCGCAGCCGAGACGCCGTCCCACGCCAGGACGTCCTCATTCACCAGGGTTGACGGCGCCGCCGTGGTATAGACCGGCAAAGGCTTTTCTTGGCTGCGATCGATAGCCTCAATCTCGAACATGACCGGCGCGGCCTTCTGGCCATATTTGGCCAGCGACTCGCCCGGCAGGAAGATCGGTTTGCCAGATGGCGGCGGTGCGTTTTCCTGGCCGGCACCCTCCTCACGCGAAAACTCTTCTCTCCGTGGAGTCCGCTCTGAACGGCCGCCGCTTCTGCCTTCATGACGTCCCTGTCCGCGGTTTCTCCCTTCACGGCGCCCTTCGCGGGGCGGCAGAGCCTGCAGACTACCTGCTGCGCCAAAGGCCGCCTCGGCTTCGGCAGAGATCGGGAAACCCGATTCAGCGTCCATCGGCGATTCGACGACTGAATAGTCAGTGAATTCATCTTCAAACGACGGTGGCCCGACCATCGGCGTCGCAGGATCGACGGACGCAGCAGGTGTAGTTACACCTGCTTCACGCTGCCCGCCCCGGAATCCGCGACGGCGACCGCGGCGACCACGGAAGCGGCGCGTTCCCTGCTCAAACCCTTCGGCAGGAGCAGGACCGGAAGGTGCGGCTTCCGGCTGGCTGGCTGCTTCATTTTCAGAAGATTCGATCGAGAAAGATTCCGGCGAAGCTTCCCGCGGCGGCCGCTGCCCGCGCCCACCCTCACGAGGCTCGCGGCTACCTTCGCGGGGGGCCTGCGCCTGATGTTCACGCCCATTTGTCTGCTGAGGCTTCTCGAAGTCAGCGGATTCACCCTGTTCTTCAAGGAAATCAGTGACGTAGAGGAAGGCGTCGCGTTCGAGACCGATGTCGACAAATGCCGACTGCATGCCCGGAAGCACGCGGGTGACGCGTCCCTTGTAGATGGAGCCGGCGAGCGTGTATTCGTTCTCGCGCTCGTAGTAAATCTCGGTTAACTGGTCGTCCTCAACAATTGCGAGCCGCGTTTCATGCGGCGTACTGGAAATACAAAGTTCCTTTGACATGCTGCCTCTTTCGATTGAGCGAGGCAGATCAGAACAGGAACCTCCCTGTTCCCGGAGTGCCGGAAAGGTCGAGGGCTGAGTTGGGTGGGGTCACCATTTCTTCCAATAAAGCATTCATCCGTGGAGACACTCGTGCCGGCGTTGACCGCCGGACTGATGACTTGGGGAAAGTGTCGTACTGGAAAGTGAGGCCGGCCAAACTACGTAGTACATGAAGGCGAACAGAGGTTGTGACCGCTTCAGCCTGGTTTCTCGGCGGGGTCGTTACCAATCTCAACGCGCTCATTCTCGATCCTGCCCGGCCCGGTGATCCACCTGGCCGGTCTGTAGCGTTTCTTGTGACGTACTGCAAAAACGGTTACTGCAAAATTTGTGTCCGAAGGTGCCGAAAAAGGACGCCTGCGGAAGATGCCCTGGTGCCTAATTTACGAACCGGTTCATGCGGACATTCATCACGATTCCCAAGGCAAGAAACGTGAAGAGAACTGAAGAACCCCCATAACTCATTAAGGGTAAAGGGATTCCTGTGACCGGCATCAACCCGACAACCATTCCCACGTTGACCGCTATCTGGAAGATGAGGACGGCTACGACTCCCATCACCAGCAGCGTGCCGGAGAGGTCGGCGGCTGTTTGAGCGTTTTGTATCAAACGCATCAATACTAGGAAGTATAGCAGCAGAACGAAGACCGCGCCCACGAAGCCGTGTTCCTCGCAGAAAGCCGCGAAGATGAAGTCGGTGTAGGGAATGGGAAGAAAATCGCCCTGTGTCTGTGTACCCTTGGCCACGCCGCGGCCCCAGATGCCGCCATCTCCAACCGCGATGAGCGATTGCTGGATCTGGTACCCCGAGCCCTTCGGATCATTCTCGGGATTCCGGAAGCTGGTAAGTCGCGCCTTCTGATACGGCTTCAGGCCTTTATGCCAGATCGGCACTAGGGCCATCAAGCCGACCAGGATGATGATGGTCGCCTGCTTCCACTTGATCCCGCCGAGGAAAAGCCCACACAGCAATACCGGGAAGTAGGTCAGAGACGTACCCAGGTCTGGCTGCTTCAGTACCAGCGCCATGGGTACACAGACCAGCAGGAAAGCCTTGCCGATCTCTTTCCAGGTTAGGTCTTTAGCGCCCAGGTTTGCGAAATAACGCGCGACCGCGATAATCAGGATCAGTTTGACCCACTCCGACGGCTGCACATGAATGCCGCCAATGCCGATCCAGCGCCGCGCACCCAGCACCTTTTTGCCGACCAGCAACACAGCGACCAGCGAGACCAGGCAGAAGCCATAAACGTAGTGGATGATGTCGATGAGACGGTGGTAGTCAACGAAGGTCAGGATCAGCATCGCCCCGGTTCCGCCGATCAGCCACAGGATCTGCTTGGACTGGAAGCCGACAAACTTCGTATGCATGGTCGCCGAGTAGATCTCGAGCACGCTGATCACAGAAAGAATGAAGACCAGCCCGAGTAGTACCCAGTCGAAGTCTCGCAGAAATCGCTGCATTTAGGGGTTCCTCAGTTCTGCACGCGCCATCAGACCGGGCAAGCGGTACGGCATCACACTCGATGCCAGACCCGGCGTCACACTGGGTGCGCCAACTCTCGCTTTTGAGACCTGGATAGTCTTTTCCGACAACGACCGCGGAGGGACTGACCCATTACGAGTGTCCTGTTGCTTGTCCGGAGCCCATGTCTCAGAAGCGAGACCTGGGGCACCCGTTTGTTTGGCCGGTTTGAGATAAAAATGTCCGGCGTGCAGTGTTGGCAATGGAATATCTCCCAGCCCCGCGGCAAGGGGAGAAACCGCCCGGCCTCCATACCGGTTCGGATTCACCGGATCAGACCAGAAAGCTCCGACATCGACAGTTTTGTCCGGCTTGGGCTTCGGCTTGGTCGGGCGTGTTCCCGTCGGCTCAGCCTTCGGCGCAGTCGGCTTTGGCTTCAACCCGGGCGACGTCTCAGCCGTACCCTGCGCAGGCGTCGCGGCCGGACTGGCAGGTGCCGGCACGACCGGCGCCTTCACCTCGAGAACATTATTGTTGATCTTCCGCTGCTTGTTCACATATGCATCAATGACCTGCGCCGCCAGCCGGGCCGAACCATTCCCCCAGCCACCGTGCTCCCAGAGCACGGCAACGACGATGTCGGGATCGCGCCGTGGCGCAAAACCGACGAACCACGCATTTGAGCGAGTCGCCTTGTCCGCCGATACTTTCTTGTCGCCGTAACTGTGGCTCACAACCTGCGCCGTGCCCGTCTTGCCGGCGAAATCTATGCCTTCAAGATGCGAAGCGAAAGCCGTTCCGCCCGGCGCCGTCACCGCCGCCATGCCGTCCGTGATCGTCTCCCAGCTCGCCGGGTTGAGCGGAATCGTGGAGTCTCCGCTGCCCGGATAATTGTCGAGGAGCGCCTGCTTGAACTCGGCTGGCAGCTGGTCCTGCATCACGACGTGCGGCCGTTTGAAGACGCCGCCCGAAGCAATGCCGCCGATCGCCCTTGCCAGCTGAATCGGCGTCACTGCCAGCGCACCCTGCCCGATGCCGACAGAAATGGTCTCGCCCGCATACCATTTCTCGTGCTGCGTCTTCATCTTCCATTCTTCCGACGGCACAACGCCATTCACCTCGTTCGGCAGGTCGATGCCCGTCTTCTGACCGAGGCCGATCCGGTGCGCCCACAGAGAGATGGTGTCGATACCCAGACGCTGCGCCAGCGTGTAGTAAAAGGTGTCGCAGGAAAGCGGAATCGCGTTCGCGATCGTCACCAGGCCATGATGAGCATCGCATTTGAAATAGTGTCCATAGAAGGAAGCGCCGCCCTGGCAGTTCACGCGCAGGTTCTGCGCGACATTCGCCTCAAGCCCAGCAACGGACATGATGATCTTGAAGGTCGACCCTGGCGCCAGCTGCGCCTGGATCGCATTGTCGAGCAGCGGATGGTCGGGATCGAGCATGTACTTCTTCCACAGATCGCGCGTGATGCGGACCGAGAATGCATTCGGATCGAAGACCGGCCGGCTGACCAGCGCCAGCACTTCACCGGTATGCGGATCCATCGCGACAATCGCGCCGTTACGGTCACCCAGCGCATGCTCAGCCGCCCGCTGGATGTCCAGATCGATCGACAGCTTCAAATCCTGCCCCGGCGTGGCGTGTTCGCTGCCCAGGCGACCGACTTCGCGGCCATGGCTGTCGACCAGGATGTCGCGTGAGCCGTCGACGCCGCGCAGCAGCGAATCGTACGACTGCTCGATGCCCGACTTTCCGACGACATCGCCCGGCTCATAGTACGCATAGCGCGGGTCGTTGAGCATGTCTTCGCTCACCTCACCCACGTAGCCGATCAGGTGCGCCGCAAAGCCTTCGCGTGGGTAAAGCCGCCGCTGTTCATCGATGGTCTCAAGCTCCGGCAATTCATCGCGATGCGCTTCGATGAACTCTTCTTCATCCGGCGTGATGTCGCTCTTCAGCGGCAGCGGCTGGTACTTCGGCGCCAGCCGATAGTGCAGCAGGATCGCATGCAACTGGTCGACCGTCATGTTCAGGCCGCTGGCAATCTTTGGCAGGTCTGCTTCGATGTCCCGGCCGGGATCACGGACCAGGAAGCATGAAATTGATGGATAACTGTCGACAAGCAGGCGGCCTTCGCGATCGAGCAGCCGTCCGCGGGGCGCCAGGATCGGCACCTTACGGATACGGTTCTGCTGCGCCAGTTCGTGATAATTCTGCGCGCCAAGAATCTGTAACCGCCATAGCCCCGCTGTCAGCACGAGCAGGATCGCTGCGATCACGTACTGGACTATGGTGAGTTTGTAGACCGGCAATTTGTCTTCACGATTCGACATATCAACCCACCTACTCTGCCTGCTGCGTGCGATCGAGAATAGCGAACAGGAAGAAGCCGAGAATGGTGTTTGTCCCGGCCTTCAGCAACTCGTGCCACCAGCTCCAGTTCAGCTCGATGCCCACCAGGTGCCGCATGATCAGCAGATAGAGAAACCCATAGAGCAGGGTGAACAGGAAGTTCAGCAGCAGCCGCGTCCCGTGGTTCTCTACATCAATTCTAAGGCCGATGGATGCGGTCAGAAAGCCGATGATCGTCTCAGAGATACCATTCACGCCCAGCGGACGCTGTGTCAGCGCATCCTGCATCAGCCCGACGACCACGCCGGTAAGCGTGCCTGAAATAGGACTGCGTCGTGCTACCGAAAAGTAGATGACGACCAGCAGCGGCAGGTTGAAGATATCGAGCCGCGGAAAACGCAGCGGCAGGTAGGCCTGCACGCCTACCGCAAGCAGTGGCAGCGCAAGCACCACGAACCACGGGTAGGAGGGACCCTCCATCTCTCGACGTGTCGTTGCCAGCATCGCCATCAGCTGAGCCCTCCTTCAAATGGGTTTGCGTGGTCATTATCCGGCGTACGCAGCAACGTCTGTGGCGAGGAGGGAGGCGGCTGCACTGGCGCCGGCCGCAATGGAATCGTGCGCGGCTGAATCGATGGAGGCTCGACAGCATTCCCCGTCGTTGCGTCCGAAGAAGGAGCCGCCCGATGCGGCGTCGCCTTCCTGGGCGCTGGCGCGTCGCCGGCAGACGTCCCGGGTTCGCCGGACTCATCAGAGACTGCCGGCCGTGTTTTTGGACGCGACTTCGGCACGGCTGTCCCGTCGCCCACGCTGCCGGCACTGTACGTCGCCCCGGGAACGCGCCCGCCTGGAGCAAGACTGCTGGCCGGCGGCGTTGCAGTCGGCGAAAATCTGTCCGGATGAAGCGTCTGCAGCGGTTTGATCGGCTTCAGCAGTGCTGCCGCGTCACTCGATACATTATCGCCGCCCGGCGCAGTCTGGCTGCCATTTGCCTCACCCGGAGCATCGGGGTCTGTGAAGCCCGGCAGCTTCTCGGCGAGAATGTCCGACGCTCGCTGCTTTTCCGCATCAACCGCGGCCGCAGCTTCACTTTTCGCCATATCTTTCGCTGCGGCTGGCGGCATATGATCACTCACCTCAGTCACCACCAGCACTTCTTCGAGATGCGAGAGGTTCGCTGCCGGCTTGATCACCACGTCAACATAAGGCTCGTGCTCAGGATCAGCCGAAACGTGGTCGACCGTGCCGACGGGCAGGCCCCGCGGAAAGATCTGATCACCGCCGCTGGTGACCACTTTTTCCCCTGGCTTGATGCGTTCATCCGGCAGGATGTTGATGATCTGCGGCTGGCCGAAGACATTCCCGCGCAGCACGCCACGCAACCTCGTCGACTCAAGCAGAACACCTGCACCGCTGGTCTGGTCATTAATGACCAGTACCTGTGACGTATGCGGGAAAGTGTCCTTGAGTCGTCCGACGACGCCATCAGGCGTAATGACCGGCATATCCGGCTTCAGGCCGTCCTTGGAACCCTTATTGATATACAGAATGCGCGACTGGTCTGTACCCGCGGTCCCGATCACCTCCGCCGGTTCGGTCTGGTAGACGTACTGCTCTTTGAAAGACAGCAGGGATTGCAGGCGCTGGCCCTGGCGGGCGTCTTCCATCAGGCCGGCCTGTTCCAGGTGCAGGCGGTTGTTCTCTGCCAGCAGCCGCTGATTCTCCTGCCGGGTATCCCGTAGATCGAGATAGTTGTCCCAGAACCCGCGTGTCCCCGAGCCGACGCCGTGCAGAGCTTTCTCCGGGGGCGCCACCAGCGCCACCACCCAGTAACGCCACAGGCGCACATTATGGCGGTCCTGGCCATTCGGCAGCGGATGCTTGATCTGCGACGCAAGTCCGATGAACTGGGCGAACAGCACCACGATCAGCACCAGGATGTCTTTATAGCGGGAGAGGGTTTCCATGTACTGTGGCCTAACCGCACTTCGGTGAGCGGTCAAATACCCAGGCCTCAGACGCAAGACCAGGGGCACCTACTATTGCGACCGTTCCGAAACTGGGTGCCCCACATCTCGCGCTTGCGATGTGGGTTCTCACCGAAGCGCACATGGGGTTCTGAACAAAACCACAGATCCTTCGGCTTCGCTCAGGATGGCAGGATGAAGAATGGCTTGGCATGCGCGGCTCGAAATTCAATTAGTCGATCTTGATCTTGCGCAGCAACCGGAAGTCAGACAGCATCTTGCCCGTGCCCAGAACGACCGACGCCAGCGGGTCATCTGCAATCGACACCGGCAGTCCCGTTTCTTCACGGATACGCTTATCCAGATTCTTGATCAGCGCTCCGCCGCCGGTCAGCACGATACCTCTGTCACTGATGTCCGCCGAAAGCTCGGGCGGTGTACGCTCCAGCGCCACACGGATAGCATTCATGATGGTCGAGATACATTCTGTTAACGCCTCGCGAATTTCGCCATCATCGATCGTAATTGTTTTGGGCACGCCTTCAATCAAGTTGCGGCCCTTGATCTCAAGCGTCAGCGGCTTGTCCAGCGGATACGCCGAGCCGATCTCCATCTTGATCTGCTCAGCCGTGCGTTCGCCGATCAGCAGATTGTACTTGCGCTTGAGGTAATTCATGATGGCCTCATCCATCTGGTTGCCGGCCATGCGGACGGAACGCGAATAGACAATGCCGGAGAGCGAGATCACTGCTATATCGGTGGTACCGCCGCCAATATCGACAACCATGTTGCCCGAGGGCTCGGTGATGGGCAGTCCGGCGCCGATCGCAGCCACCATGGCCTGCTCCACCAGGAAGACTTCGCTGGCTTTCGCGCGATAGGCGGAATCTTCAACCGCGCGCTTTTCCACCTGCGTAATCTCTGACGGCACGCCGATCACGATGCGCGGATGCACCAGCATCTTGCGGTTGTGCGCCTTCTGGATGAAGTAATTCAGCATCTTTTCAGTGACTTTGAAGTCAGCGATGACGCCATCTTTCATCGGCTTGATGGCGACAATGTTGCCCGGCGTACGGCCCAGCATCTCCTTCGCTTCCTTGCCGACTGCTTCCACTTCACCCGTGTTCTTGTTGATGGCGACGATGGATGGTTCGTTGACAACAATGCCTTTACCGCGGGCATAGACAAGCGTGTTGGCAGTACCGAGATCGATGGCCAGGTCTGAGGAGAAGACGCTGAACAGCGAGCGCATACCGTGCGAACGCGAAGAACGGGAGGAGAATCCATTCGATGACATTGTGTCTGTGGGCTTTTCTCGTGAGCTTTCTCCATCATTGTACGGCGAGTAACGTTACGCCACCTATACAACGAAGGTGGTCTCTGAGTAGTCACCAGACGTAGAGTCTCGCCTTGCTGACCCATACCCGGCAAAGCCGCTCAAGTTCACACTCTGAGCGGGCCACATTCCCTCTCCGTTGTGATTCCACCCGGCAAGTGTCACAGAATTGTCATCCTGAAGGAAGCGCAGCGCAGTTGAAGGACCCGCATCTTCGCCCATGGCCTGCTTCGAAGAGACAAGAACAAAGGACGGTGCCCGCCTGGATCGCGAGCAACGCCCTCTGTAAGTCCTGCAGGTTTTGACCCCGCCGCTGTTTCCGCAGCAGGATGAAGCTAAACTAGTTGGCCACTGCCGTCCCTTTCAGCGTCACCTTCTGCGGCGAGCCGGCCGAGTTATCCGTGATCGCCATGTCACCCGTCAACGTTCCCGTCGCCAGCGGCTTGAAGTCCACCGAGATGGTGCACTTGGCTGCTGCCGCTAGGGTCGCTCCGCAGGTCTTGGAGGCGATCTTGAACGACGTCGCGTTGGTTCCTGCAACCGCAATCGATGAAATATTCATGACCGCCGTGCCGGAATTGGTAAGCGTGATGGTTTGCGTCGCTGAGGTAGCGCCTTCCTTGGTCGAAGCAAAGGTCAGACTGGCAGGCGCTACCGTCGCCTTGGGTGCAGTGCCCGTGCCCTTCAGGGTCACCAGCTGGGGTGAGCCGGTTGCATTGTCGGCTACAGATAGCGACGCCGTCAGCGCACCCGCGAACGTCGGCTTGAACTCCGTCGAGATGGTGCATGTCTTCCCAACAGCCAGGCTGCTGCCGCAGGTTGTTGCCGACTTCACGAACGAAGTGGCATTCGTCCCCGAGTAAGTAATCGAGCTGATGGTGAGCGCAGTCGTCGTGCTCGTGTTCTTGAGCGTCACGATCTGCGCAGCTGTCGTTGATCCGACCGCGGTTGAGGCGAAGGTCAGGCTCGTCGGCGACAGGGTTGCTGTTCCTGCCGCAGCCGTGGCCGTACCCTTCAGAGTGACCAGCTGTGGCGATCCGGTCGCGTTGTCTGCAACAGAGAGCGACGCAGTCAGCGAGCCCGCAGCCGTTGGCTTGAACTCGACTGATACCGTGCAGCTTGCTCCTGCCGCGAGACTGCTGCCGCATGTTGTTGCCGACTTCACAAACGAACTGGCATTCGTACCGGTGACCGTTTCTGAAGAGATCGCGACCGCGGACGTACCCGTGTTCTTGATCGTCACCGCCTGCGCTGCTGTCGTCTTTCCGACCACAGTTGACGCAAACGTCAGGCTCGTCGGCGAAACTGTCACCTTGCCGGCTGGCGTGCCGCCCGGCCAGGCATTTACCAGGTTCGCGACGTTGAACGTGCCCAGACCAGTCGTCGTATCGTAACCCGTCGCAGCGTTGTAGCCGCTCAGAATCCCGGCCTGGTCGCCCGAGGTCTTCGTCACGCAATTCGGACCACCCGTATCACAGACCGCGGCATTCGAGCCCGAAGTCGTGTCATAGAAGATGCACGAGTTCCCTGCCTTCACTGTGTTCGAGTTGCACGAGGAATAGCTTTCCTTCGCCGCCAGCTGGTAGAAGACCGGGTTTGCCAGCCCCTGCGCCTTGCCGGTCCTCTGGAGCACCAGCGCCATGATGCCTGCAGTCATTGGGGATGCAGCCGAGGTACCGCCATTCTCCTGGTAAATAATGTAGTCAGGGTTGCTGTAATCGCACGAGTTGGTAGGTGAAGCAGAAGCCTGGCAGATCAGCAGGGCACTGCCTGGGATGCCGGTGCTCTCCTGAAAACCATATGCGGCGAACATGGAGACATCCGGCACATCGCGCTTACCGTCGCCCGGGATACCCGTCACCCCTGCCTGCCAGCTCGGCTTGGCGTAGCCGCCGGTGCACGAAGACGGAGTTGAACCATTCGAAGACGTGCACCTGCTAACGCCGCCGCTGCCCGCGGCCATCTCGACCAGTCCAGGCGCACCATTGATGGCTGCGTTACAGAGTTCTTCGTTATTGCTGTAAGAGGTGTAGACATTCAGCAGGAGTGGGTTGGTGCAGGTGTCATTCCACGACATCTCCGGCATGTACCCCTTGGCGCTCGATCCGTTCGCTGCATTCGTCGAATTCCAATAGGTGGAAGGAGGATTCTTGGCTTCAACGAAAGGCCATTGCAGGTCAGTGCCGCCGACCGCCGTGGCATAGGGCGTAGACGCCATGCCGCTCACCGCGAGGCCGAGCCCATCCGCGTAGGGCGGTGTGCCGTCCTGACTGGTGCAGACAGCCGAACCTGAATCACCGGCAGCAACGAAAGAACTGATGCCGGCTGTCGTCGCCTGCTGAAAAGTTTGGTTCCAGAGCGCGTTACCGGATGTGCCGAGTCCAAGCTCGCACTCTCCATAGCTCATGGTCAAAATCGGTGCGACTTCGTTATCGACGATGTAGGTAATCGCCGTCACCAGTCCGTTTGTGGTCGCGTTGCTGACGTCAGAGACCAGCACCACCTGTGCGCCCGGCGCCGTGGCTGACACCATCTCCGTGTCTTCCGTATTTTCACCCTGGCTGTCCGTTATGCCCGGGTCTGCGCCACTGTGCAGCGTCGTCAAGGTACCGGCAGGCAGACCGAACGATTTGCGATAGGTATTGAAGTCGCTGGTCACGACGTCGCTCAGCGCGACAATCGCCACCTTCACGCCCTTGCCATTGATCGGCGTGCTTTCATTCCACAACGGCAGAATGTTGTAGATGGTTGCGACATCGTACGGGCTTAACACTTCGCGCAGGTAGCCGGTGTTGGGGTCCGTGTAGCCGAACTCGGGTTGAACACCGCTTGTGTCTTTCGTCGTATTGTTCAGCGGCGTCAATCTGTTCTCAACCGGTGTCGGATCCACCGGCGAATATTTGCCGGTCTTCAGATCGCGCTTCACATAATTGCCAGGATGCGAGTAGTGCTTCGGGAAGAAGTCATTGAGCGAAGCAATACCGTTCACCACTGGTGCCAGTGCCGTCGGAATGGAAGGATCGCGGTCGTTCGAAATGTGCATCTTCCCGTTCACCAGGTAATTGCGCATCTCGACATGGAACGCATCCTGCACCTGGGCCACCGTGCCGGTGAACTGGATGCTGACGCGGCCCTTCGTCACCTGGTCGATCTGGAAGCCGTGATTCTGCAGCCAACTGGTGACGGCAGCGATGTCAGAATCGGACGGACCATACAGCTGGCCGAATTCCTCGGCATGCAGCCAGTGGTGAAAGTCCGGAGATTTCGGATCGTACTGGCGCTCGTTAAACGCAGCCAGTGCCGCATCCTGCTCCGGGCTGCGCTGCAGCACCATCACCATGCGCTCGAGCATTTTGCCGCCGTTCAGCGGCCCCTTGTCGAACTCCGGTCTGGCCATCGGGTTCGTATTCCCCTTCAGCACGGTGAGCTGCGCATCGCTCACGCGGCTCAATACACGCGAAGGGACGGCCGGGTAGCTGGTCTGATCGGTGATCTGGTCGGTGGCCCGTTCGGTGGTCTGGCTGAAGGCGGAAGGGGCGGACGATGCGAACAGCATCAAGGCAGAAGTAAGTGCTGGCACGAGAAATCGAGTCGAGAAGCGCATGAAAAGCCATCCTGAAATGTCTGTTGAAAGTGCACTGCCTGGGCCTGCG
Organism: Acidobacteriaceae bacterium; assembly: GCA_963692885.1. GTDB lineage: Bacteria > Acidobacteriota > Terriglobia > Terriglobales > Acidobacteriaceae. Next base: position 250,604 of record OY843586.1, on the reverse strand, counting down.
GAGACGGTCGACCGGCTCCGGTAGTGCCGCGGTCACTCGGCCGCGTAAGGCGGCTATGGATGAACGCGATAGATGTGGGTGAAATGCCTCAGGAAATCTTCTGTAAACCGAAAACTAGCGCGTAAGCGAAACCAGGCCACGCATCGGGTCATCCTGGCGTACCCGATGGCGCGCCTTCAACCTATCTTCTGCGCCGCCGCTTTTCAATAGGAGTTTATGTAAATCTCAAGAACAAAGGCTCACTGAAGATAACTATCTCAGTCGAAAGGCAATTTGAGTTAGACCCATCAGTAAGTTACCTGCATGCCAAAGCTCCGGTAATGTAAAAGAAACCTGATCGTGCAAATCCTCACGGATCTCCTTCTGCGAACGCCGACATTCCCCCATTCAATCCATTTGCCCTGGCGCAACGAGGCTCTGGCATCGCGCGAGAAACATCATGATTGAGCCACGCCAAACCATCACCGCACTTATCTGGGCATGCATTTTCGGGCTTATTACGGGCATGATCGCGAAGCGCAAAGGACGCAGCTTCGGAGGTTATTGGGCCTTCGGGGTTCTTATGTTCCTTGTGGCGCTACCTTACGTATTGCTTATGAAGTCGAGACACCCTGTCTCCGCAAAATCTGCAGACACAACCGAAGAAGACCGAGCTGGTTGAGCCTCAACTCTCGGCGGTCCGCAGCCTGTGTCGTCACCAGATAAGCTATCCTGATGTGTTTGGCCCGGCAGTACCTGGCCACAGCAGAATGGATGGAATGCATGGCACACAAGACCTATGGCAACCTGATTGGCGGCAAGTTTGTTCCGTCGCACAGTGGCAGGACTTTTGACAACGTTAACCCCGCGAACAAAAGCGACATCGTCGGCACCTTCCAGGCCTCCGACGCAAGCGACATCAACGCTGCCGTCGCGGCAGCAAAAAAGGCCTACACCACGTGGCGTCTCACGCCCGCGCCCAAACGCGCCGAGATCCTCTATCGCACCGGTGAAATTCTGCTGAAGAAAAAAGAGCAGTATGCGCAGGAGATGACCCGCGAGATGGGTAAGGTCCTGGCCGAAACACGCGGCGATGTCCAGGAAGCCATCGACACGGCGTACTACATGGCCGGCGAAGGCCGCCGTCTCTTCGGGCAAACGACACCGTCAGAGTTACAGAATAAGTTCGCTATGTCAGTCCGCATGCCGGTCGGGGTCGTCGGCATGATCGCGCCATGGAATTTCCCCATGGCCATCCCTTCATGGAAGTTGTTTCCAGCGCTGGTGTGCGGCAATACATGTGTCATCAAGCCGGCAGAAGATACGCCCCTTTCGACCTACAACCTGGTCGAAGCACTGGTCGAAGCCGGCCTGCCCGGTGGCGTCGTCAATATAGTCAGTGGCTACGGGCCTGACGCGGGTGCGCCGCTGGTCGAGCATCCTGACGTCCGCGCCATCTCCTTCACCGGGTCGAGTGAGATTGGCCGCATTGTCGGCCAGACCGCGGCAGGATTGTTCAAGCCCTGCTCCCTTGAAATGGGTGGCAAAAACGCGATGATCGTTCTCGAAGATGCGAACCTTGACCTTGCCCTTGAAGGCGCACTGTGGGGTGCATTCGGCACCACTGGCCAGCGCTGCACGGCGACCAGCCGCATCATCCTGCACAAAACAATTGCCGCGGAGTTCACCGAGAAGCTCGTCGCCCGCGCCAAAGCGCTCAAGGTCGGCGACGGCCTGAAGGACGGCATCGAAATGGGTCCACAGGTGAATGCACAGCAGATCGAGACTTCTACAAAGTATGTCGACATCGCGCAGAAAGAAGGCGCACACCTTGCGTGCGGCGGCACTCGCCTCACAGGCGCCGGCTATGACGAAGGCAACTTCTTCTCACCGACCGTCTTCAGCGGTGTCAAGGCAGAGATGCGCATCGCGCAGGAAGAAGTTTTCGGTCCCGTCGTGAGCCTGCTCGAAGCGAATGATTTCGATCATTCACTTGAGATTGCCAATGGCATCCAGTATGGTCTGTCGACTTCGCTCTACTCGCGCGACGTCAATAAAGCCTTCCGCGCGATGCGCGATCTCGAAGCCGGCATCACCTATGTCAACGCACCGACCATCGGCGCCGAAGTCCATCTTCCGTTCGGCGGCGTCAAGCAGACCGGCAACGGTCATCGCGAAGGCGGCACCGGCGCACTCGACTTCTACACCACCTGGAAATCCGTCTACGTCGACTACTCCGACAAACTACAACGCGCCCAGATCGACCACTAACTACTGGCCGTAGAGGCGGGAGCGCCTGTCGGCGCAAAGGCATGCTCCCGCTGGTCGCACTCTACTTTCAGCCGCAGCCATTTGCTTCTGCCCCGATGCAGGCGGGCAACTGGGCTTCTGCCGGGGTCTTCCTGGGAAAGACTGCGAGCAGGATCTTCACCCTGCGATCAATGTTCCCCTTGTCATCTCGACCGAAGCGTAGCGTAGTGGAGAGACCTGTGCTTCACCCTGGGCATCACCGCAATGGCCAAGCAAGAGCACAATTACTACGTCTACATCATGGCAAGCCTCAGCCACACTCTCTACTGCGGCATGACGAACACTATTCGCTGCCGAACACAGGAGCATCGTGAAAACAATCACGCGGGTTTCGGCACCGCCTACAATTGCAACCGCCTGGTATGGTTCGAAAGATTTCAATACGTGCGCAATGCAATCGACCGAGAAAAGCAAATCAAGCGCTGGGGCAGACCCAAGAAGATACTTCTGATCGAGAGTTGCAATCCTGCCTGGACTGACCTGAATGAGGGGTGGCGTGGAAAAGACGCAAATCCCTCCGCTACGCTTCGCTGCGGTCGGGATGACAAAATTAGGAGCGTTCGAATGTAATTGTTCGAGCCGCAGGGAAACGCAGGCGCCTCGGCTTCGCTCAGGATGACACATCCAAACCTGAGCTGGTTTGAAGGCCACGCCGGCATCATGGAAGAAGAAATTTCATCCCCAATCCGCCATCTGACAAAATAGACGAGTCAGCAACAAACAGCCGCATGGAGAAGCAATGATTATCGGTGTTCCCAGAGAAGTAAAAGACCACGAAAGCCGCGTCGGCATTACGCCTGCCGGCGTCAAGGCGTTGAGCGAAGCCGGGCACAAGGTGCTGGTCGAAACGCATGCGGGCGAACTGTCCGCACTCACTGATGACGACTACCAGGCTGCCGGTGCCGAGATCGTTGGCTCCGCCCACAACGTCTGGGGCATGGCCGATATGGTCGTCAAGGTGAAGGAACCCGTTGAAAAAGAATACGGCTTCTTCCGCGAAGGTCTTGTCCTGTTCACCTATCTTCACCTCGCACCCCTGCCTGAACTCACGGACAAGCTACTGACGAAGAAAGTGACGGGCATCGCGTATGAGACGATCCGCGACAGGCAGGGCACGCTGCCGCTGCTCACGCCCATGTCAGAGGTCGCAGGCCGCATGTCGGTGCAGGTAGGCGCTTCGTATCTGGAGAAAGAAAAAGGCGGTCGCGGCGTGTTGCTCGGCGGGGTTCCGGGAGTGCCACCGGCGAAGGTCTGCATCATTGGTGGCGGCATCGTCGGCACCAATGCAGCGAAGGTTGCGCTCGGCATGGGGGCGCGCGTCAAGATTATCGATCTGAATCTGAACCGTCTCCGCGAGCTGGACGACATCTTCAATGGCCGGCTCATTACCGTCGCCTCCAACAGCTACAACGTCGCGCGGGCGACGGCAGAAGCAGACCTTGTCATCGGCGGCGTCCTGATCCCCGGCGCCGCAGCTCCCAAGATTGTTACCAGGGAAATGGTTGCCGGCATGAAGAAGGGCGCGGTCGTTGTTGACGTTGCGATCGACCAGGGCGGCTGTATCGAAACAGCTCGACCGACCACGCACAGCGATCCATCGTACGAGGTAAATGGTGTTGTGCACTACTGCGTGACGAACATGCCCGCAGCCGTACCAAACACTTCGACACTGGCGCTCACAAATGCGACCTTCCCGTACGTCATGCGGCTGGCCCATGAGGGAGCGAAGACAGCTATCCTGGCTGATGATGGCATCCGTGAAGGCGTCAATACTTACGACGGCCGGCTCACGTACAAAGCAGTCGGGCAGTCGCAGTCAAAGCCGTGGCGAGCTGTCCGCGAGCTGCTCGCGTAAGCAACGCCTGCGCCTGATCACGTTAGACGATTTGTTATCCGCCAAGGCGTGTCATCCGAGGCAAAGTCAAAGGCCGAGACCGGCTGCCGCATGTCTCGCTTCTTGAGGCCAGGGCCTGCATCAGTGAAAAATGGGCCGGAATGAGATGCATCCCGGCCCATTTGCACGTCTGGTTGGAAGCTAGCGAACCGTGATCTTGCTCGTCAGCCTGAAGGTCAGGACTGTTTCGGCAGGGATGGTAATCGGCTTATTGTCTGTGAACGCCGTACCCGCAGTTCCGGCACCGGCACCGGCCAGGCCGCCGATGAGGGCACCTTTGCCGCCGCCAGCCAGGCCGCCTACGAGGGCGCCGAAGCCGCCGCCGCCACCTGCGAAGGCTGCAGTACGTTTACCTTTACCTTTTTCCACTCGCTCAACTGTCTCGGTCGCTACCGGGTAGGTGCGGCCGTCGGCGCGCACCGAATCCAGGCGAAGCTCAAGGAAGCCGGCGCCCTTGAAGCGGCCCCGCGACTTGGTGGCGACCACTGTGCCACTCGCAGAGGCTCCGCTGCGGATGATGGTCCGGCCACCAACGACGACCGGGGTCGCGACCGTCGCCGAAAAGGGCTGCCCCTCAGTAGCAGTCTTTGAGTTGATCTCCTGTGACAGGCTCACGCTGATGCGCGTGCCCGCGGGAACGGTATAGACGACTGGCGGCGGTGGCGCAGGTGCCGGCGCCATGGCTGACTGCGCAGGAGCAGTCTGCGCCGGCGCCATGGTCGAGTTCGACGTCGCGTTTGGAGCCATCGTTGAATTCGGAGGTGCCGTCTGCGCCGGCTGGTTCGCGGCCTGCTGCTGTTCCGGCGTGGTGGACTTGCTCTGGCATCCGCTAATCAGCAACGCACTGGCGAATGCAAGGGGCAAAAGAGCGTTTGTCGAGGTTGTAAGTTTCATAGCACCAGTTGGATGCCACCAGTTGAAGGCCCGTTGCGAGATTTTATTCGAAGGATCCGGGTCTTCTTTTGATCCGCTGCAGCCCACGCAACCGATCGCCGGGAATGCCTCATCCGTACGGCCAGCGCTTCGGTCGACCAGCCATGAGCTTCGGGGTACGTCATCCTCTGCAAACAATATGGATGGGGAGATGGACCTACCGCGATGGCTGGTAGACGTACAAGCCCGAACTCGGCCCTTCGCCCTATAATGCAAGCAGTTTGTGAGCAGGGTGGTCGAGCTTGTTTCATCACACGATGCATCCAAAAGGGGCTCCTATGCACCGCACGATCAAGGCGGATTGCAGGTCTTCGGCGAAGCAGGTGAGGCATAGATGAAACGCGAACTGGGTTCCGGACATCGCCGATGGGGAGTGGGTTGGATGGCCGGCGGTCTGGGCATCCTGATGCTCATCTTCGTCTCCCTGAACGCCTTTAACCTGCCCTTCCTTTTGCCGCGCACGCCCAGCCAGCTCTTCTTCTTTACCGGCCTGTCAGTGCTGGTCTTCCTGCTGCTGCTCGCGCTGCTGGTACTACTCTTCCGCACCATCCTGAAGATGTATGCCGACGAGCGCAGCCGCGTTCTCGGGTCACGCATCCGGACCCGCATGCTCCTGGGCGCCCTGCTGCTGTCGTTCTCGCCCGCATTGTTTCTGTTCCTCTTCAGCTATCTGCTCATGAACCGCACCGTCGACCGGTGGTTTTCGCAGCCCGTGTCTCAGCTGCGAACAGAGTCGAGCCGGGTCGCCACTGAACTCGAACAGTACGCGGCCGGCAACGCCCGCGCAGAAGCTGCATCCCTCGCCGCGTCGCCCGCCGTCCAGCAGGAACTCGCCAGGCACGACTACGCGGCCATGCATGAACATCTGGCCGAGCACCGCATCACGCTCGAAGGTGGATTCGTCCTCGTCTACAGTGGTCAGCAGGCCGTCGCCCGTTTCCAGACGCCGGCCAGTGCCAACAATGTGGTTGTCCAGTCCTGGAGCAGCGATGAGCAGGAGAGCGCTGCCTCGCTCGAATTAGTCACGCCCAAGCCCTGGGCAAACAGGAAGCCGGCCCGCATCGTGCAGCCGTCAAGCGACGACCGTTCATCGGCTTCTACCACCGGCACAGCAGAGCAACCGGACAGTTCCGCATCGGAAGGTCACTCACTTGAAGACCTTGCCCTCGAAACATCCCGCCGTAGCGACGAACCGATTCTGTTGATGGGCGACAGCGAGTACATCACGGCAGCCGCACCCGTTGCCGGCGACTACACCATCGTCGTCGGGCTGCCGCTGCCCGCAGGCTTCAGCAAGACCGTCTTCGGCCTGCGCCGCGGTGCACTCGACTACTGGACACTCTTTCGCAGCCGCAATCGCGTCCGCGGCCAGTATCTACTGATCATCCTTCTGCTCACTGCGCTGGTGTTCTTCATCAGCAGCTGGCTCGCACTCTTTCTTTCAAAACGCATCACGCGCCCCGTTGAAGCACTGGCAGATGCCATGGGCGCTATCGCAGCCGGCGAATACAGTCATCGCATCGCCTCCGGCACAGTGCAGGAACTGGGAGAACTGGTTCGCTCTTTCAATGCCATGGCGGCGGATCTCGAAACCTCACGCGCCATCGCCGAAAGCTCAACCGCGCAGCTATCCCAGGCCAACCGCGCACTGCAGGAGAGACGCACCGAACTCGAAACAATCCTCCAGACCATTCCGACCGGCGTTATTACCCTCAATGACGAGCTGCGTGTACTACAGACAAACCGTGCCGTTGCGCACTTGTTGACCGTGGCCCACCCGATAGACGATGAGAAGCCACCGCTTGAGACTCTCTTCCCGCCCGAGCAGCGCGAAGACCTGTGGCTCATGATCCGCCGCTGCCAGCGCATGGGCGTCGCGCAGGGGGACTTTGAACTGCGCCATGCCGGCCAGGAATTGCACATGTCGGTCACCGTTGCGCTGCTTGAACTTGAACAGCACCGTCGCGGTTACATTATGGTGCTTGAGGACGTTACCGAGAGTTTGCGCGCCCAGCGGCAGGTCGCCTGGAAAGAAGCCGCACAGCGCGTCGCGCACGAGATCAAGAATCCCCTGACGCCCATCGCACTGTCTGCAGGCAGGATCCAGCGCCACCTGGTAAAAAACGCGCCCGAATCTCCCGCCGTCATTCGCCGCTGCAGCGAAGTGATTCTCAACTCGGTCGAGGCCATGCGCGGCCTGGTTGACCACTTCGCCGCCCTCGCGCAGTTCCCTGTTCCGCAGATCCGCCCGGTCGACCTCAACCACGTTGTCCGTACGGCTATCGACTCTTTCGCCGGCCGCTTTGACCGCATCCGCGTCATCGAGAATCTTTCCGCTGAGCCGGTCATGATTGCTGCCGACGCGATTGTCCTCGCGCGCGCACTCGTCAACCTGATCGACAACGCTGCAGAGGCTATGCAGAGCAGTCTTCTGCGTGAACTCAGGATCGAGACCTGCATCCTGGGCGATGGCTTGATGGCGGAGGTCGTCATCTCGGATACCGGCCCCGGCCTCACCAACGAAGCACGCGAACGTCTCTTCCTTCCCTACTTCTCGACCAAGCAGCGCGGCAGCGGCCTGGGTCTCGCGATCACCGCGAAGATTGTTCAGGAGCACGGCGGCTTTATTCGCGCAGAACAGAATGTACCGTCCGGCGCACGCTTTATCCTCGAACTGCCGCTGGCCGAGCGACTTGCACTGGTGAGCAGCGGCGGTCAAGGCACCGACACTGTTACCTACAAGGCAGCGGAAGCCATGGTCCCCGTCAAGGTGCGTCATTGAGCCACATTCTCATCGTTGACGACGAAGCCGAAATCCGTGAATCGCTCGCAGAAATTCTTAAAGAAGAAGGATTCACGGTAACGACGACAGGCTCGGCATCCGAGACCATGCTGCTGCTGCGCGACGCCTCCTACGACATCGTGCTGCTTGATATCTGGCTGCCTGACCGCGACGGCCTCGAAGTGCTGCAGGAGATGCAGACCCTCGAGAGCAGTGAGAAGCCCGAGATCATCATCATCTCTGGCCATGGCACCATTGAAACCGCGGTGCGCGCCACCAAACTCGGCGCTTATGACTTCCTTGAAAAGCCTCTATCGATGGATCGCACACTGATCCTCATCAACAACGCGCTGGAGGCGCGGCGTCTTCGTGCACAGAACGACGAATTCAAACGACTGCTCGCGCCGGAGACGCCCGTCACCGGTGAAAGCGTGCCAGTGAAAGCCCTGCGTCAGCAGATCAAGCTGATGGCCCCGACCAACGGCCGCGTGCTCATCTTCGGCGAATCGGGTTCGGGGAAGGAATTGATCGCGCGCGCCATCCACGCGCAGAGCCTGCGCAAAGACAGCATTTTCGTTCACCTGAACTGTGCCGCTATTCCGGAAGACCACATCGAGACAGAATTATTCGGTTACCGTCATGGCGCCGTGCCCGGTGGCCCTCATGAAAAACGCGGCACCTTTGAACGCGCAAACGGCGGCACCCTGTTCCTGGATGAAGTCGGCGACATGAGCCTGAAAACACAGGCCAAGGTGCTGCTGGCCATCGACGAACAGCGACTCACGCCCGTTGGCGCTACCCAGTCAGTATCCGTCGATGTGCGCATTATCGCGTCGACGAACAAAGACATCGAAGAAGAAATAGCCCGCGGTAATTTTCGCGAAGACCTGTTTTATCGCCTCAACGTCATTCCATTTTTCATGCCGCCGCTGCGTGACCGCAAAGAGGATATCCCGCTGCTTGCGCGCGAATTTTTGAAGGAACTGGGCCGGGAATATGGCCGTCCGCGCATCGAGATCACCGACGACGCCGTCACCCTTCTCCAGCAATACCAGTGGCCCGGCAATGTGCGCGAGCTTAAGAACATCATTGAACGCGTCATGCTGCTAAACCCGTTAGCTATGCGCATCGAACGCAAACATCTGCCGATGCTGGTTCATCGCGATACCGGTCGCAGAGGCGATTCCTTTCGCACTCTGCAACAGGCGCGTGATGCTTACGAACGCGACTACATTCTGAAAAAGGTGGATGAGTGCCACGGCAACATGAGCCGTGCCGCCGAGTCGCTGGGCCTGGAGCGCAGCCACCTCTACCGCAAGATGAAAGCACTGGGGATTGCTGTCAGGGAGTGACTGGTTGTCATTCCAGCCGGAGTGGAGCGACCTGCCTTTGTACGTGCTATCGAACAGAGAGCACCGGCAGCGCAGATCCTTCCGGGTACGCGCATAAGAACAAGTACGCAGAACTACTTGATCTTGCCGAATGTCTGCACTTCATCCCTGGCCTTCTTCTCACCATGCTGTGCAATCTCATCCAACTGCCGGCGCCAGTCCAGCGTGTTCACGAAACCTCGCGAATCACGCCAGTTTTCTTCGACGATGATGTACAGCTGCAGAAACACGCGCGTACCCAGCAGCGACTCGATCTCCTTGCGCGCAGATGCGCCGATACTCTTCAGCTTCGCGCCGCCCTTGCCGATCAGGATCGCCTTCTGCCCATCGCGCTCGCAATAAATCGCAGCAGCAATTTTTGTCACCGGCAGCTTTCCATCCTTGCGCGGCCGTTCATTCGCCGCCGGCTCTTCATAGCGTTCAATCACGACAGCAGACGCATACGGAACTTCTTCGCCGGTCTCCATCAGGATGCGTTCACGGATCAACTCAGCCACCAGAAAACGTTCGGGCTGATCGGTAAACTGCTCCGGCGGGAAATAGCGCTCGCCTTCCGGCAGGTGTTCGACGATCGCGTCGAGCAATCGATCAAGTCCATCTTTCTTGCGTGCAGAAATCGGTATCACCGCCGCGAAGGTATGCATCGCACTCAACTGCTTGATCAGCGGCAGCAGTTCTTCGCGCTTGATGAGATCGATTTTGTTGATGCAGAGGATCACCGGGCAATCCAGTTTGCGGATCAGCGCCAGCACCATCTCATCTTCACTTGCATCGCGGCCAGGCCTGGTATGTTTCGCCGCATCCTCCTCTGAATTGTCAGTCGGAGTTTCCGCAGCATCCGGCAGCCGCTGTTCGCGCGTGGCGTCAATCAGCAGGATGACGGCATCCCGCTGCTCGAGGGCTTCGTGTACTTCATGCATCATCTGCTTGTCGAGTGCGCTTGAAGGTTTGTGAACTCCCGGTGTATCGACAAAAACGATCTGCGCCTCGGGAAACTTCCCCTTCGCCACTTCTACGACACCCTGGATACGCGTGCGCGTCGTCTGCGGTTTGCTCGTGACGATGGCGACTTTTTCGCCGGTAAGGGCATTCAGCAAAGTGGACTTGCCCGCATTGGGACGCCCGATAATCGATACAAAACCTGACCGCACCTTAACTATGCCTCTACCTTCGTTGTATCAGGTGCGAGCCGGGTAAGCGAAATGTGTTCGGCGGGTGTCTCGTCCCGGCAACGCCCAGTCCAACGGAAGTGTACGCGTGTCGTCCTCGTCTTTTGCAGGCGCTGTCGCGGTTTACCAAAGCCCAGCCCTGTCGTTCTCAGGTCATTCTTCGCTCACCAGTGAGCTGTATAAATGAAGTTTTTCGCCGGGCGATGAAGCCACTGCACGATCCGCATGGCAAGCTTCATGGAGATGGCAAAGCGCGCACGTTCAATGCCACTCAGCTGGCTGGGGGTACAGCGTAGTTCGCGCGCAAGTTCAGCCCAGGTGAGGCCCAGGACATGACGCTGCCCATCGATTGCCTCGTACAGTTGTCGCAGGTTCCAACGAAGCCGTTCATCCGCTCCTGCATCCGGAAGTGCTGTGCTCCCGTGGTCGTATGTAAGGCCGGGGACGAAACTTTCAGGGTCGCGGCCAAGCCATCGAAGAAAAAAGAGGGCGTGCTGGCAGGTAGTGTCTCCCCGCTTGGCCATGCTCGTCAGGGTAGAAGGACTGATCGGGTGATCCTTCCGCCAGGCATTGAGGATCGGCGACTGGTTCCATACCTCACGGGCAACTGCCGGCCAGCTTAATCCACGGGCTTGGCGTTGTTCATCCATCGCGTTGTAGAACGCGGCGATGTCAAATTCGATCTGCTTTGGCTGCAGAAAAGACACGTCTCATTGCATCGCATTGTTTGCTGCCAGTAAAGACTTTCCTGCAGATGCAGGTTTCCAGGTGTGCGCAGATCCGGCCCCGCCTTCGACTATCCGGATCAGGCGATGCGCTCGGTTTCCGACGCCGAGATGCGCAGACGGTCGATCCGCCGGTCCGTTGAAGCCAGTACTTCGAATCGCACCTCGTGCACTTCGACTACTTCGCCGGCCATCGGGATGCGACCAGCCACTTCGCTCACCAGTCCGGCAACCGTGGTCGCGTCATAATCCTCATCGGCAAGCTCGAACTTATCTTTCAACAGGTCGTCGAGATCGGTAATCTCGTATGTGCCCGGCACCACCCACACACCCTCCGACTCCTGCACGGCACCATCTGACGGATGATCGACCTCATGCTCATCCGTGATCGCGCCGACGATTTCTTCGAGCAGATCCTCGATCGTCACCAGGCCGGCCACGCCGCCGTACTCGTCGATGGCAACCGCCATGTGCTGCTTGTCGCGCTGCATCTCCCGCAGTAATTCGTTCACGTGCTTGGTCTCGGGTACGAATAACGCTGGCCGCTGGATCGTCTCAACAGTGCGCTGGCCTGCATCCGCATCGGCTATCTGCAGCAGATCATGCGCGAATGCGATGCCACTGATGTGATCGAGCGAACCCTCGTAAACCGGCACGCGCGAATAAGGCTTTTCCTTGATCTCGATCAGAAACGCTTCAAGCGTCGTATCCGCGGGCACTGCAAAAATGGAAGGCCGCGGCGTCATGACTTCACGAACGATCTTGTCGCCGAACTCTACTGCGGAACGAATAAGGGCGCGGTCACTTTCCTCGAGAATGCCCTCCTCTTCGCCGGCCTCAATCAGGGCGTCGACGGCCTCAGAAGCATTCTCTTCTTCCTCGCTCGCGGTCGGCTCGGCCAACGCGGCTATGGAAAGCAGAAAGCCAAGAAAGACCGTCACCGGCAGCACCACGATGAAGAGAATTTTCAAGGGAACGCGCAGTCCTGCGGCCCAGTGTCCCCGGGTGCGTGTGAACAGGATGAACGGCAGCAGCCGGCTGAAGATGGTCGCGACGAGGATGACGCCCAGCACGGCCTGCACCAGTTCTGGAAAGGCAGGCCGCGGCCACATATAGCCTGCATGCACTGAACGCGCACCTTCGAAAAGCATCGCGCCGAAAACCAGCGCGATACAGCCGAAACTTACCTCGGCAAGCACAGCAGCCGAAAGCGAAAGTCGCTCGCGGCTGAAACCAAGCTTCGGCTCGATGTTCTTCTCCCAGAAATCGATATTGTCCTGGAACTCACGCGCCAGAAATTTACCCATCTCGGAATAAAGCCGATCGACATACGACGCGAGGGTGTGAACAGGCAGCAGGATGAGGATAAGCAGACTATCGATCCAGGTCATAGCCGCCTGCCTTTTTTCGCTGAAGACGTCTTCGCGACCGCCTTCTTTTTGCCTCCCCTTTTCGCAATCACTTTCCGGGGAGATACTGTCTTCGCAGCAGCCGTCCCGACCGCGGACGCCCTGCGACTGGCTTTGGCGGCGTGAGCCTTTACGGGCTTTAACGGGACACGCGATCTTGCGTTCGACTCATCAAGCGTGGCCGTGCGTTCGATCAGGCCGCCTGGCAGCCGCAGTTTGCGCCGCAGCAACAGCTCACGGGCCGCCATCTGGCCCTTGTCCGCCTCGTGATCGAAGCCTGCCAGATGCAGCAAGCCGTGCAGGATTAACACTTTAAGCTCGGTGGCCAGCGGATGATCCAGTAGCAGCGCCTGGCGCGCGGCCATATCGATGGAGATCGCCAGATCCCCGGCAACCCGCTCCCGGCGGTCAGACTGTGGATCGGCCGCCGGAAACGACAGGACATCGGTCGCCTTGTTCTTGCCGCGGTACTGCCGGTTCAGTTTGCGGATCGCTCTGTCACTGGTGATGAGCACGCTCACGTGGCCGCGCAATGGGATTGCAGTAGCAGCGGCGCTTAGAAATCGCTCGAGTGTGCGGGCCGCCGGCAGTGCCGGCGGATGGTCGCCCTCCGCGAAGTCGGTAACGATCATGCGGTATTCGTCTCCAACGCCGGATTGTGCCTGCTTGACACGCTTGTTCCTAGTTTAAAGGTCGCGGCGTTTGGGATGGCAGAGGAAATTAGGCATGAGCCGTTTTGGCTTCGTGGCAGGGTGTGGAAGAGCCGGGTTCCTCGACTTCACTCAGCATGACAGATGAGACTTGGAAGTGCCGGAATCAGGCCGGAATCGACCAGAATAAGCTCGAAGCGTGAAAAAGGAGGACGTTTGTCCTCCCTTTTTACGCATTTCGCGCGGCCTACTGCGGTTTTGACGTAGTCCGGCTGCGGTCGGAGTTGGGCAGGTTAAGCGGTAATTCCGGCTGCCCCTTGTGGAAGCTGTCGTACGCACGAATGACGCGTTGCACCAGGTGATGTCGAACGACATCGCCATCTTCAAAGTGACAGAACGAAATCCCGTCGACACCTTTCAGTACTTTGATGGCTTCGACCAGGCCCGACTTGCCATTCGGCAGATCGATCTGTGTCACATCCCCGGTGATGACGGCTTTCGAGTTGTGGCCGAGCCGCGTCAGGAACATCTTCATCTGTTCGCTCGTCGTGTTCTGCGCCTCGTCCATGATGATGAAAGCGTCATTGAGGGTGCGGCCGCGCATGAAGGCGAGCGGCGCAACTTCTATGACATTGCGCTCCAGCATCTTGTCGACTCGGTCCTGTTCAAGCATGTCATACAGCGCGTCGTACAGCGGACGGAGATACGGATCGACCTTTTCCTGAAGCGTACCAGGGAGAAAGCCGAGCCGTTCGCCGGCTTCAACCGCGGGACGGACGAGGATGATGCGGCTGACCTTTTTGGCCAGCAGTGCGCTGGCAGCCATGGCGACAGCAAGGTAGGTCTTGCCGGTGCCGGCCGGCCCTACGCCGAAGGTCATGTCGTTCTGCTCGATCATCTCGACATAACGCCGCTGATTGAGCGAGCGCGGCTGCACCATGCGCTTGATACCAGCCGAGCGCTGCTTTCCTGCCTCCGCCAGTCCCTTGAGGTGAACATCGGGATCGGCTGTAACCAGCTTCAGCATGCCGTGAAGTTCTCCATTCTGGAGGGTGACCCCGGATTTTCGCAACTGTTCGTAATCACTGAAGATTTTCTCGACACGCGCCACGCCTTCGGGTGAGCCCTCGACATGCAGGGCGTCGGAACGAAGATCAATGCGCACGCGCAGGGTGTCTTCGAGGAGTCTCAGGTTTTCGTCGCGGGTCCCGAATAGGGGCTCAATGTTGGGCGTGATTTCGAGCGCTTTCTTCATCAAGCGAACAGTTGACCTCCTGCCATCTCGTTGAGGAGCGGCATGCGTTTAAGGTTTGGGTTGGAGTCGGGGACTGAGTCAGGGCGGAGACAGAAACTATTGGCCGGCACGCTGATTCGATGCAGTGTCTCAGGAATAGGTTCGCAGCCATAGACTGCAGCTGTCCACCCGTCGCCTGCGCGTTGGCATAGCTCTTGAATGGGCAAAGATTAGCGCGATGGAATCAGCGCGTCAACGGCTATTTGATGAATTCTTCGGGTTTTGTGGAAAGCTCGTCCGGAATTGAGGCAGACGTGAAAACGGGATGGAAAAACTCCATCCCCTTCGGGCTCCAGTTGCAAAGGTCTAGAGCACTGACCTTTGGTGTTGACCGGCGCTTTGAGGCTGAAAGTGGGCCCGGCGTGAGGATACGGATTCGTTTGCCGTAAAGATAGCTGTCCTCATCGTAGGTTGTAATCTCAGTCGACTGGCCCCGCTCGAAACCAAAGAAGCCTAATTCAACATTGACCGACTGGACCGGCGTGGCACCGAAGTAGCGTTCACGCAGAGGCGGCGATAGCGAGCCGGCATCTAAACCGGCAGGTTTAGCTTTCATACAGGTATCTCGGAAGAGGGTTTCATGGTGGATGGACCGGCGGGTACAGAGGATAAAGGCACAGGCAAGACAGCCCTGGTTGTAGGATCGACCGGGATCGCCGGCGGGAACCTGGCGGCGCACCTGGCTGACCACGGCTGGACGGTCTATGGAGTGGCAAGGAATCCCGGGATCCGTCCGGGAATCCGCCCGCTGGCGGCGGACCTGCTTGATCTGCAGTCCGTTCGTAACGCACTCCAGGGGCTCCCAATCTCCAACGTCTTTATCACGACGTGGCTGCGGCAGGAGACGGAAGCCGAAAACGTAAAGGTGAACGGCGCGATGGTCGAGAACCTGTTCACGGCCCTGGATAAATCGCCACTCAAACATGCGGCTCTGGTGACCGGTACGAAGCAGTATCTCGGCCCGTTCGAGTCGTATGGGCAGGTTTCTGCCGAGACGCCGTTCCGCGAGGACAATGCCCGGCTGCCCGGCCTGAACTTCTATTACACCCAGGAAGACGTACTGTTCGCTGCGGCGCGGCGGATGTGCTTTGACTGGAATGTGCACCGTCCGCACAGCATGATCGGCTACGCGCTGGGCAATGCCATGAACATGGGCGTCACGCTGGCCGTCTATGCGACCATCTGCCATGAGACCGGGCAGCCGTTTGTGTTCCCGGGTTCGACGATCCAGTGGAATGCGTTGACCGATGTGACCGATGCGGGCATGCTGGCCGAGCAACTGGAATGGGCTGCGCTGACGCCGGCTGCGCACAACCAGGCCTTTAATACGGTCAATGGCGACATCTTCCGTTGGCGCTGGCTGTGGCCGCAGCTTGCTGCGTGGTTCGGCGTGAAGGCAGAAGGGCCGCCAAGCCCGCGTGCTCCGCTGCAGGAGCGTATGGCCGGGATAGAGCTATTGTGGATCGAGATCGCGGCAAAGTATGGCCTGGCCGAGAAGAACGTCAACAAACTGGCTTCCTGGTGGCACACGGACGGCGACCTCGGGCGCGAGCTTGAATGCGTCAATGACGTAACGCGGAGCCGCATGCTCGGGTTCAACGCGTACCAGCGGACGCCGCTGTCGTTCTTCCGGCTGTTCGAGCGGCTAAGAGGGGAAAGGATTATTCCCAGCTGGTGACCATTCCGGCTAAACAGGGCAGAACGTCCGATTTCATTGACCTTTCCGGCCGCATCCCCTACACTAGTATTTTGCAGGTGATGCGGTGCGTGTCTCACTCATTAGCCCGCCGGCACACCACTTCTCAACGAAAAGAGCATAAAGTTTTATGGCGAACCACGTATCCTCGCTGAAGCGCGCCCGTCAGACCGAACGCAAGACCATCGTGAACCGTGCCAACAAGAGCAAGGTACGCGGCAGTCTGCGTGCCATGCGCGAGGCGCTGGCCAAGGGCGATGCCCAGGCCGTCACAACCCAGTACCGCAGCACCACTTCCTTCCTCGACAAGAGTGTTCAGAAGGGCATTCTGCACAAGAACACTGCTTCACGCTACAAGAGCCGTCTGAATGCTCGCGTGAAGGCGGTAGTGACGAAGAAAGCTGCTTAGTTCTTTCTTATCTCGATGAAAGGCCGGATGATTCCGGCCTTTTTCTATTGGTGGAAGCCCATGTCTCAAGCGCGAGACATGCGGCACCCGGGGGTGTCATTGGGATGGAAGACGCGGGTCCTTCGGCTTCGCTCAGGATGACACGTATTGAAGACACGGGTTGACGACACTTCTCTGCGTGGAACGGACTCTATGGTGTGTCTGCCGGGACTTCGTAGACTTCGATGTTGCCATTGTTGAGCACGGCGAAGCGGTGGCCGTCGGGCGAAAGAGCGAAGTTCTGGCCGGCGGAGATGATCGGCGACGCGAAGGTCGTCAGTAAGAGATGACCAGTCGCAGTGCTCAGGATCTGCACCAGCTGGGCCTCAACATCACTATCGTTCAACGGGTCAAAGCTATCGACTGGATGCGAGACCCGTATCCACTCCATGGCAAAAGTACTGCCATTCATGGACCTGTAGAATGTGGGCCACACCAGACGGGCATCCCAGACACCTGTCCATAGCTGCTTGCCGGAAAGGTTCACGGCGCGGCCCTGGCGATCAGCCGATTTGCCGGTGCAGCTGGTGATGAGCAGTGTGTCTTCGTTCAGAAATTCTTCTGAGGGCATGCAGGCGGAATGCAGTTCGAGAAGACGTCGTTTCTCTCCTTCGAAAGGGATGTAGTTGATCTCCCAGCCATCCGTCTGCCGGCTGCTTTTCACCGGCTCATGCATGATGTAGCCGGACGACGTCACGGCCAGCTTGACTGGATTCTCTGAGCGTGCGGTCGCCACCACTGCCTTGTCCTCCAGCCGGATCATGCGGATGCCGACGTCCTCATCGGGAAGGCTTTCGCCGGCGAGCAGCGCCTGCTCGACCATGCGTTTGTGCGCTTCGGCGGAATGACGCTCGAGGTCTGCCTGGGCCACCAGCATCTGACGATCCGGCGAGAGTTCAACATTCAGCAGGCGTTCGTTGAATTTCAAATATGGACGCAGCGTGAGACTGCGATCGGTCTTGTGGATCTCGCTTCCCTGACGCACCAGGAAGGTGCCGTCTCCGGCCGGCAGAAGGTAGCGAAGGCGGTCATGCATGCGCCAGTCCGCGGTCGCGTCGGTCTTGCCGCTGGTGATATCGATGACAGTGGCACGAATGTTCTGGTCATCGTGGAAGGCGTCGGCCTCGCGATGCATGAGGCGGGATTCGTGGAAGGTGAAAAGCAGGTGCTTGTCATCGACGAAATCGAGCGTTGTAGAGGACAGGCGGCCAAGCAGGTAAATCTCCCCCGGCGGACGGAAGCCGAGCGGCGTGACTGCGATGGTCGCGATCGGCCTGGGCAGTCCCTCGATATGCTTTGCGGCGCGGGCCTGCACGAATGCACTCACGAGCACACATGCGAAAAAGATAGAGCGTGCAGATTTGAAAGACGCAGCAACGCGCCCGGATGAGGAAAGCTCGTGCTGATCGGCATACGGCATTATTCGAACCACTTCAGCAAGGTGCTACTGCTCCTCTGTTTCCTTCCTTATTTTGCTACAAAGGGCGATGGCCTGCCGAGATGCGATTTGTCCGGATGAATTCTGCCCGGAGTGAGAGAATGTGTGTGCCTTAAGAACAAGCAAACTATGACGAAACTTCACCGCTTCCTCTGCCGCCCTGCCTTCTCCCTGGTAAGTCTGTCGCTACTGTCCTCGCCCTGTCTCAAGGCGCAGGAAACGCCCACCATCCCTGCAACCAGCAACCAGACGCATAAACAGGTGCACGGCCTGGACGTGACGCTGCTCGATACTTCGGCGACGGCCTGCGGTAATTTCTACCAGTATGCGTGCGGCGGATGGCTGAAGGCCAATCCGATTCCTCAGGACCGCAGCCGCTACGGGCGTGACACGGAACTCGAAGACCAGAATGAATTGCAGTTGAAAGCAATCCTTGAAAAGGCAGCGGCCGGCGGGGCGGAGCGTTCCCCGAATGAACAGAAAATCGGTGACGAATATGCCACCTGCATGGACGTGGCGGCGATCAACGCGAAAGGCATGACGCCGCTCATGTCCCGGGTCGATCGCATCAGCCTGATCAGTTCCAAGGAGCAGCTGCCTTCGGTGCTGGCGAAGCTGCTGGCTGTACGCATCCAGCCGTTTTTCGATCTAAGTGCTGACCAGGATGCCGGCGACGCGACGCAGGAGATCGCGGAGATGGACCAGCCGCGGCTGGGTCTTCCCGAGCGTGGCTACTACCTGAGAACCGATGAGAAATCGAAGAAGCTGCGCGAGCAGTATGCGGAGCATATAGCGAAGATGTTTGTGCTGGCCGGCGAGCCGGATGCCAGGGCAAAAAGCGATGCGATGGCAGTGCTGGCGTTTGAAACAGAGCTGGCCAAGGCGTCGCTCAGCAATGAAGAACGCCGCGATCCACGCGCCGTTTACCACAAGGTGGAACTGGCGAAATTCGAGCAGAGTCTGCCGGCGTTTGCTGTCGGCAGCTATCTGAGGGATGCCGGGCTGACCGGAATCCAATCACTGAACGTTGTTTCGCCTGCTTATTTCGAGCAGCTGAACAAACTACTGGCCTCGACTGACCTGCAGACGCTGAAGACATTCATCCGCTGGAACATGCTGCGGCATGCGCCGGTGCTGGCCATGCCGAGTGCCATCGATGACGAGTCCTTCCATTTCTATGGCCAGATTCTTTCCGGACAGCCGGAGCAGCAGGTGCGCTGGAAGCGCTGCGTGCAGGAAGTAGACCAGCAGATGGGCGAAGCCCTGGGACAGGTCTACGTCGCCCAGCATTTCAGCGCAGCCGATAAGCAACGCACACAGTTACTTGCAGTCGACATTGAAGCAGCGATGGGACGCGACATCGATCAACTGCCCTGGATGAGCGACGCGACCAAGGTTCAGGCTAAAGAAAAGCTGCATACCATTGCGAACAAGATCGGCTATCCCGACACGTGGCGCGACTATTCTTCGCTGAAGATCGTGCGCGGCGATGCATTCGATAACGCTGTCGAGGCAGGACGGTTCGAGCAGCATCGTGAACTGGCAAAGATCGGCAAGCCGGTCGATCGCGGCGAATGGATGATGAGCCCGCCGACTGTCAACGCGTACTACAACCCGCAGATGAACGATGTGAACTTCCCTGCCGGAATTCTGCAGCCGCCGTATTTCGATGAGACCGAGAATGACGCCGTCAACTATGGTGACGCGGGCGGCGTAGTTGGCCACGAACTGACACATGGCTTCGACGATGAAGGACGGCAGTTCGACGCTCATGGCAACCTGAAGGATTGGTGGACCGCCGAAGACGCTAAGAAGTTTACCGAGCGCTCCAACTGCGTAGTGAAGGAATACGATGGATTCGTCGCAGTGGATGATCTCCATGTTAACGGGCGCCTGACGCTGGGCGAAAACCTGGCAGATCTCGGCGGATTGAAGCTGGCTTATCTTGCCTACATGAAGCGCGCGGAAGAGCAGCACGTCGATCTCACGGCAAAGAAAGATGGCTTCACACCCGCGCAGCAATTCTTTCTGAGCTATGCGCAGGGCTGGTGCGAAGGCACGCGGCCCGAGGCCATGCGGCTCGGCGTGCAGACCGATCCGCATTCGCCGGAAGAGTTTCGCGTGAACGGCGTCGTGCAGAATCTGCCGCAATTCCAGGAAGCCTTCGGCTGCACCGCGAAACAAGCCATGGTCGCCAGGCAACGCTGCGAAGTCTGGTAAGTACTGGCCGTACGGGCGTCGACGCCTTTAGCGTTAAGGCATGCTCCCGTTGGTCGCACTTACTTCTAGCATGCCACGGCTTTGATGGTGCTGACCGAATATCCTCGCCGAAGCGTGGCTCTCACTTTGTCATGCGGACCGATGCACACTCTTTGATTTCTCATCCCGACCGAAGCGCAGCGTAGTGGAGGGATCTGCATTTCCAATCTGCGACGCATTCTTCGATAACAATTGTTTCTGTAAGAATGAAGTGTGACCTCCCTCGCGCAATCCGTCGCTGTCGCAAAGCATAGCAATGCGCTTGGCTACGGCGCGTGCGCGCTGGCTGGTGCGTTGTGGGGAACCGGCTTCTATTTCGGCAAGATCGCACTGGCAGAGATGTCGTCTGACCACATGGTGTTGTGGCGATTCATTTTTGCCTGCGTTGTACTGGCGCCGTTTGCGTTAACGCATCGCGCACGGCTCAACAAAAACGAGTGGCGCACGCTGCTGTTGGGCTCCTTTCTCGGTATTCCTGTGCAGTTCCTCGTGCAGTTCTACGGGCTTTCACTCACGACAGTTTCGCATGCTTCGCTCATGGTCGGAACCATGCCAGTGATCCTCGGCGTCGGCGCAACTGTCTTTACGAAGGAGCGGCTGGACTGGATTGGGTGGCTTGCCCTGATAGGTTCAACGATCGGCGTAGCGCTGATCGTCCTGGGCGGAACGCATGCACAATCAACCAACGGGCCGACGCTGCTCGGTGACATGCTGGTCGTCGTTGCCCTGGTGATCTCGCTGGGCTGGATACTGCTCAACAAGCGGCTGATGGAGACACACTCGCCGACGCTTGTAACTGCGTATGGCGTGATAAGCGGAACCGTGATGCTGGCTGCGTATGTACTCGCGGTCGACGGCCCACCCCCCGTCCACGGCGTTTCGTGGAAAGCCTGGGCTGCGCTCGCCGCGAGTGGTGTGTTGTGCACAGCATGTACGACGATGCTGTGGAACTGGGGAATTCACCATGTACCGGCATCGCGCGCAGCCGTGTTCTTGAATATCGAACCGATGCTCGGGTCGTTGCTAGGCGTACAGTTGCTGGGCGATTGGCTCGGGCCATTTGCATGGGTGGGTGGCGGATTGATTCTTGCCGCAGCGGTGACGCTAACCACACGTCCGGCGCAGGTGATGGGTGAGGGGTTGCTGGAGTAGGGCGTAGGGTCGGATCAGAGCGCATGTCGCAATCGCGAGACATGGGCCACCAATGTTAGGGCAGAGGAAGAAGCTGCAGGTCCTACGACATCGCTCAGGATGACAAAGGTCGAAGCTTCATACTGAGTGCAATTGCAAGCAACTCAGCTCCGCTTACGAAGACAGTAGTGCGTATTGCTGGGATAATTCAAAGCTTTCCGGCTTTGGTTCGCTGGCTAAATCGATGACCAGCCGTTCGAGGACCAGGCGCTTATCTGGGGGCGACGACCTGAGTTCAAGATCAGCGCGGGCGATGAGGCGCAGGGCGCGCGTAAGTTCGCGGCGCGATTTGTAGCGTCGGGCCTGCTTGATGAGGTCATCGGCAGCGAAGGGCGGCATGCGGAAGCCCTGCCACAGCACGGCCCAGATGGCGCGCGAGTCGCGGACGTTTTTCTCGAGGATGATCAGCATCTGGCGGAAGGTGCGGGCCAGCATGTACAGGTGGCCGATAGCCGAATCTTCGCCGCCGTCCGACGCATTGAGCAGGCCACCAAGTAGCGCGAGAGCGCGCGGTTTGTCCTTCGCCGAGATGGCATCGGTCAGCTCATACAGGCTGCGCTGCTTGGCCGCTAGGACCATCGTCTCCACGTCACCGAGGGTGATGGGCTTCCTGAGTGTGCCGGACACAGTTGCAGATAGCGGACCCGACGGACCGGTATAGAGCAGGAGCTTTTCGAGCTCGCTCGCAATCAGCATCATGTCGGCGCTGAGTGCGTCGGCGAGTTCGCGTGCAGCGTCGGGTTCGAAGACGACGCCTTCTTTTTCCGCAGTCGAGATGAGCCACGCTGAGGCATCGGCTTCGTCGACACGCGCTAGTTCGACCATGCCGCACCAGTCGCCGAGGGTCTCGCGGATGCGCTCGTAGCGGTCCTTGTCCTGCATGTCCATCTTGCGCAGGTCGGTAGGAATACGCAGGTGGTCGGCAACGAAAAGGATCACGGCCTGCGGATTAGGATCGCGCCCGTAGGCGTCGAGCGCTGCGAATTCTTCCTTCTTCGATCCTCGTGTATACAGGCTCTTGATGTTGCGGATGAAGATGATCTGGAAAGGCGCCATGAGCGAAGGCGTGCGCGCGCGGTCGAGTGCTTCGAAGATGGAGACCTCTGCCAGGTCGATATCCGAGAGCGAGAAGTCGCGCATGGATGGATCGATGTAAGCATGGATGATGGCGCGCCGGCAGCGATCGTAGAGGAAGGCTTCATCGCCCAGAAGAACGTAGCCGGCGCGCAGCTGGTTCCTGTCATTACCTGCGCCGGCGGCAGCACCTTCAACCTCCGCCAGGAAGCGGTCGGACGAGGCGAAGCTGCGCAGCGGTTTGGCGGAGGGCGGCATGTTTCTTATCCAGTGTAGAGTGAGGTACTGCTTTTTCTGCCGGGAATCTCCGGACAGAACATGGCTTTGCACGTGCGTCGCGCCGGAGACAGGCTCCTAAAAAGACTCGAGCAGATCGCCGACGAGGGCTTGCGAAAAGTCGCGTGCAAGCCGCGCTTCGGCGGGCGAATCTTCCTGGATGAAGCTGGCAAGATCGGCCGTGGCTTCGTACTGCTGGTGAAACTGGTAGTCATCATGCTGGTAGAGGATGCGATTGTCGCGCCCCGTCAGCGTGACATTGGCCGTAAGCGTAATGAGGTAAGTCGAGGTCTGACCGGTGTTCGAGTTATAGGTGTACGGCGTGATGGATTCGTTAAGGATGACGCCGTTCAGTGTCGCATCAGCCTCCGAAGCATCGCTGACCGGGACAATTTTGTCGCGGGTACGCGTCTGCAGTTCGTTGACAATCGCCTGGGTAAGAACGACTTCCGCGTGATACCGCTGCGTCTTGTTTTCGACAAACTTTACCGCGATCGTGTGGACATCAGGCGGCAGGTGGGATGCGGAGCCAACAGCGTGGTAGCCGCAGCCTGTGATTGATAGGGCCATGGTTGCGCCCAGGAATACAATTTTCTGCATGTCTGGCTTATTGTCGCAGGTTTGCTGGCTGCTGAAGTACTGCCGTCACCTTGAAGATTTGTCATCCCGTTGCGAAGTGAACCCCCAAGCTTTGCTATCCCAACCAACTTTGTCACGCGGTGCCAACCGCAACTCCACTTTGCCATTCCGGCAAGGCGCGGCATTCGCCTTGTCATCCTGAAGAGAGCGCAGCTTCCTCTTGTCATCCCGACCGAAGCGCAGCGTAGTGGAGGGATTTGCATCTTCCCGAATGATGCGAACAGTTGAGGTCAGTCTGGAGAAGACACAGGTCCCCAGGCTTCACCCAGGATGACTTATGTACAGAGTGTCTAAGAAACCGAAGACGTAGATCTCTCCACTGCGCCTCGATTGGGCAGCGATGACAATCAAGCGATCGCTTGGAACGAGAGGATAATCTGTTGCATGGGAAGGCGAATAATCGACGCTGGAAACACGTAAGCCCGGCACATGTGCCGGGCTTACGTGGGTGTTGGGTTTCAGCTTGAGACGGTGGAGGCTAAGCGGGTGACGGACTGCCTTCAGGGAAGCCCGAGGCGCGGCCTGTTTCAGGCTTAAGCACCTTCACTTCAGGATCGCTACCACCGGAACCACGATTATCGTCCAGCGGCGGCAGTTCGCGGCCTTCGATCAACAGGCGGAGGTCATTGGCATCCAGCGTTTCACGCTCAAGCAGGGCAGCGGCCAGCTTGTGCATGACACTCTGATTCGTGTCGAGGATGTTATACGCCGACTGGTACCCTGCATCGACCAGGCTGCGAACCTCTCCATCGATCTGCCGTGCCGTCTCTTCCGAAAAATCGCGGTGCTGTGCGATCTCGCGGCCCAGGAAGATCTGCTCTTCCTTCTTGCCGAAGGTCAGCGGACCAAGCCGGCTCATGCCGTACTCACAGACCATCTTGCGGGAGAGTTCTGAAGCTCGCTCGATGTCGTTGCCGGCACCGGTGGTCATCTGCTTCAGGAAGATCTCTTCTGCGCAGCGTCCGCCCATCAGGATGGCCAGCTGCGTTTCGAGATAGTCCTTGGTAACGGTGTGCTTGTCGTCTGTCGGCAACTGCATGGTGACGCCGAGAGCCATCCCGCGTGGAATGATGGTGACCTTGTGCAGCGGGTCAGCGTGGTCGCGCAGGGCGGCGACGAGAGCGTGGCCGGCCTCATGATAGGCCGTTACGCGCTTCTCTTCGTCGGACAGGAGCATGGACTTGCGCTCAGCACCCATCAGGACCTTGTCCTTAGCAGTCTCGAAGTCGAACATGTGGACCGACTTGCGATTATGACGGGCCGCGCTCAGGGCTGCTTCATTGACCATGTTGGCCAGGTCGGCGCCGCTGAAGCCCGGTGTTCCACGAGCCAGGACCTTGAGGTTGACGTCTTCGGCAACCGGGACCTTCTTCGAGTGAACAGCGAGCACTTCCTCGCGTCCACGTACATCTGGGCGTCCTACGACGACGCGGCGGTCGAAACGGCCGGGACGAAGCAGCGCTGGATCAAGGACATCGGGACGGTTGGTGGCGGCGACGAGGATTACGCCGTCATTCGATTCAAAGCCGTCCATTTCGACCAGGAGCTGGTTCAGGGTCTGCTCACGTTCATCGTGTCCACCGCCCAGCCCGGCGCCACGATGACGACCGACTGCGTCAATTTCATCGATGAAGATGATGCAGGGAGCATTTTTCTTACCCTGTTCGAACAGGTCACGAACGCGGCTTGCACCGACGCCAACAAACATCTCGACGAAGTCTGAACCGGAGATGGAAAAGAACGGGACATTGGCTTCGCCAGCCACAGCGCGGGCCAAAAGGGTCTTGCCGGTGCCCGGAGGTCCGACCAGCAGGACGCCCTTGGGGATGCGGCCGCCGAGCTTCTGGAACTTCTGTGCTTCGCGCAGGAACTCAATGATTTCCTTGAGTTCTTCCTTGGCTTCATCGACGCCGGCCACATCCTTGAACGTGACTTTCTTCTGCTGCATGGAGAGCAGGCGGGCGCGGCTCTTGCCGAAGGACATCGCCTTGTTGCCGCCATTCTGCATCTGGCGAACCATGAAGAACCAGATGGCGAAGAGAGCGAGCAGCGGAGAGAAGTTGATCAGGATCGGCAGCCACGAGTTGCCGTCTGTCGGCTTCATCGTGATCGCGACCTTCTCATCCTGCAGAATCTTGTACATGTCCGGGTAGTTCGCCGGGACATTGGTATGGAACGTCTCTGACTTGTTCTTGTAGTGCCCATGCACTTCATTGCTGACGACTGTCACGTCGCTGATCAGGCCTTGCTGGGCATCAGCCATGAAGGTGGAGAAAGAGATTTCCTGCTCTTTTCCGCCCATGCCTGTGCTCTTCTGCACAATCTGCCAGAGCAGGACGAGGCAGGCAATAATGAACACCCAGAAAATAATCGTCTTGACCTTAGAATTCACGAAACCCTCATTTCTCCACGACACCCATACGACCAGGGAGTGAACGGACAGGGCTGCGGCGCAATGGCGGCCGACCTGAACATCGCATCCTGTGCTGATGTTAGACGTTCCACGTGCGCAAACGGTGCCAGCCGGGGAAGGTCTATTCGTCAGGGCAAATCCTGGCGGGCGGAAATGAACCGCCGGAACAGGATCATCCCTGATTTTAACCCGAGTTGACCCGTTCCCTATCTTCTATTGCAACTATCTCAAGCAATCGGAGGATTTTGGTAATCGAAAGCTCCGGATAGAGATCAATTCCGGACAGTCAAATCGATACTGAGCGTAAACGGCAGGTCCGGCAGGCTGGCCGGGTCGATCTCTACGCCACGCAGCCAGACGATCGGGGCTTTCGGATCAGACGCCGGCCAGACGACGACTGGTGTCTGCTGTCGATCCTCAGCCGAAAGATGCGCGCGCTCAAGGAGTTCCTTGATCTTCTTCGGTCCGCGGGAATAGCGCTGCGTGACCCGGTCGCCGGGCCGGACGCAGCGGATCAGGGCGTCAGGCTGCTCTTGCGTCGCTGCAGCAGTGAAGCGGAGCCCAAGCTCTGGCACCTCAACTACGCCGGGAACCGGAAGGACTACTTCGATCACGCCGGAGCCGGCAGAGGTGGCGGCCTGGCGAACAAACTGAATCTCCCGCGCCGTTCGCTGCACATAGACCTGGCCACTGATTTCAATCCGCCGGCTGACCACGCTGTTGGCTGCAAGTTGGAGCAGGCTCTCGGTTTGCTCAAAGTCGAGCAGGCAGCCGATCTTCCCGGCGAACCAGCGCAGCAGGCGTCGCTGCACGGCCGGGTGAAACGTCCGCAGCCGCTCGACTTCGAGTGCGATCGATGCTTCTTCTGGATGCGTACTCGATGACCGGCCGCCACCCCGTACTGGTTTGCCAGGCAGTACCAGGGCCGGGGCAATGCGGGCGATTTCGCGCTGCCAGTAAGCCTCTTCGTCACGGGCGATGGCTGCAACCCGGTTGAGCTGGCCTGCAATCCGTGGGTTGTATCCCCGCAGAAGCGGCAACAATTCGTGGCGGACACGGTTGCGGGTGTGGGCCAGGTCGCGGTTCGTGGCATCTTCGCACCACTGCTGGCCAAGTGCATGCAGATAAGCCTCAATCTCGGCACGCGTGGTCCCCAGGAGCGGACGCAGGATGCCTCCCTGCTCCCTATGCACGACCGGTGAAATGCCACCGAGACCCTCTGTCCAGGCGCCGCGGAGCAGTTTTTGCAGAACTGTCTCGGCCTGGTCGTCGAGTGTATGGGCAGTCGCGATCGCGTCGAGCAGGCCATCCCGCAACAGTTCGTCGAAAAACCCGTAGCGGAGATGCCGGGCGGCTTCTTCCAGGGATTCGCTGTTCTGATCGACCCGGGCCGGGACGTCAACCTGCCGGAAGTGACAGGGCAGCCCGTATGCAGCAGCCAGCGACTGGACAAAATCGCGGTCGCGATCGGCCTCTGATCCGCGAATGCCATGGTGCACATGAACGACAGACAGGACCAGTCCGAGTGCTTCGCGGCGGGAGAGCAGGGCACGCAGAAGCGCGACCGAGTCAGCACCGCCGGAGACTGCAATGCCGAGGCGGAGACCGGGGCGCAGGTACTGTTCTTCCAGCGGGAGAATGATCAGCTTCGGCATGCTTTCCAGATGGTAGTGCAGTCAGGAAATTTCGTCCGTAAATGAGCGGCCCTGCGCTGAAGTGGACGCCTGGCGAGTGTGCAGGCGGCCTGCCCATACTGCCCAAGTGACGCGCAGACAATGGTTTACTCCTGTACCGGCGGACCCTGGAACTGGAAATTGAATTGCACCAGCACGAGCCGTTCTTATGCACTTCTGGAGGACATGATGGCTTATTTCGAACGCATCAGGGACGTTGTCTCCGGCAATTTCAGCGTGGAGAGCGTGCAGCAGAGGATGGCGGCGGGCTGGCAGATGGTGTCGATTGAATGGCGTCGCGAATTACCCGGGGAAGAGGCTCCGCGCGCAGGCGCCTTCCCGTTTTCCGGCCAGGAAGCCATCCCCTACGGTCTACGCATTTCCGATGACTGCCAGCGATTGGAATTCGACCCGCGCGAACGCCAGGCACTGACCCTGATGATGGACCTGGTGGTGCAGAATTTCCCTTTCTCGAGCATTGCGAGCGACCTGAATGAAAAAGGTTTCCGGACCCGCAGCGGCCAGATGTGGAGCCAGGTGACAGTGTTCAACATGCTGCCGCGCCTGATCGAGATCGGCCCGGGCCTGTTTTCAACCGCAGAATGGCAGGCGCGCCGACACAAACTTGCTCAACGGGCCTGATCGATCATGTAGTTCCACTGGAACTGGATCATCCGCTGCGCTCCGCTCGCCTGCAGGTCGACGGCGTCAGGAGGGTGGCAGCGGTGCCGTTGCGCGACGTTTCAGGGTGAGCATGGGGCGCTCGACATAATGCCAGCTGAGCCAGCCGAGGCTGAAGCACACGGGCACGCTGATCGCAAACAACAGCAATGGCGGCGGATGTAGATACCAGATGCCGAGGCCAAGGACCGGCCAGCCGTAGAGGTAGACGCCGTACGAGATATCCGGAAATTTGCGCCGGGCCGGACCCCAGCGGGAAGAGGCGTGGCCGATGTAGAAGAGCAAGTAGCTGCCAAAGATCACCATCGACATCTCGAAATGGCGTGGCGCTCGGACAGCCGTGGCGACAATGGCGAGCACGGCGACGCACAGCAAGGCAGGATGAAAGCGAATGCGATCACGGAAGAGATAGAAACAGCCGCCAACAAGAAAGATGAAGACGAATCTGCATTCGTCGGTAAGACCGCCAAAGATGAGGTTCTTATGGAAGCCATGCCAGGAATATTTCTCGAGCGCGGGCAGATTGACCATGGCGGCCGCAAACATGATGGTGAGCATCAGCCACAACCAGGTTCGCTGGAGAAGGCCGAGGACGCCGAGAAAAGCTACGAGCAGGTAGCAGCGGAATTCATAGGATATCGTCCACAGGGCGCCGTTCACGAGCGCGAAATGAGTGCCGGCAAAGGCAGGCGGCGTCTGTGGATAGCTTAGGAAACAGATGCCCCAGAGGAAATGGCGGCCGAGGCCACGAAAGAAGCCTGGCACTCCCGGAGCGAGCAGTCCTACGACCAGCGTACTCAGAAGGACGGCAACCAGGTAGCCCGGCACGATACGAAGCACGCGCTTACGAAGAAAATTGAAGAATTCGGGATCACGCTGCCAGCTTTGCACAATCAGAAAGCCGCTGAGTAGAAAAAAGCCATCGACGCCGAGGGCGCCGGCACTCATGTCGGAGTGGGTAAGGCGGGAAAATAGCTCGCGCGAACGATTGCCGTCGATGAACTCGGAGGAGTGCGCGAGAAGTACCAGCGTCGCGAAGAAGAGTCTCAGGAGATCAAATACTTGATTCCGACCAGCCTTACTATTTTCCACGAGTCCAAGAATACGGCCTGTTGCCTGCCTGGCGCGAGACGTCGATCCAGTTTCCCGTTGCGCGACGGATAGATTCGCCGCGGCAAACTAACACGCGCAAATTAGCTATATACTCCGACTGTTATGCAGGTATTCGTCATTCTTCCGGCAGCGGGCCTCGGCACGCGTATGAGCCCTGGGCATGCAACGCCCAACGCGGCAAAACAATTTCTCACGCTCGGCGGCATTCCTATTCTGATTCACAGTCTGCGTGCCTTCGCTTCCGTGCAGCAGGTAACAGCAATTTATGTGGCCGTGCGCAAGTCTGAGATTGCACGGGCGCGGGCACAGATGACCGAGTATGGGCTGGGCAACCGGGTGGAGATAGTGGAGGGTGGCGATACCCGCCAGGAATCCGTGAGCCGGGCACTCGCTGCCCTGCCAGCGTCCGGCGAGACAGATATTGTGCTGGTGCATGATGCTGTTCGTCCGCTGATTGATGCTGAAACGATCGCCCGGACCATCGACGCTGTCGCCAAGCACGGCGCTGCAATTGTCGGACTGCCGGCTATCGACACGATCAAGCAGGTGGAGCGTACTGCTGATGGCGCGATCATCCGCACCACCATTCCGCGCGAGTACGTTGTGCAGGCACAGACCCCGCAGGGTTTCTACGTAAGCCTGCTGAAACAAGCGTTTGCTGAAGCCGAAGCTGACGGATTTTGCGGGACGGACGAAGCCAGTCTCGTTGAACGTGCCGGTGCAACAGTCGCCGTGGTGCCTGGGTCCGCTTCAAATATGAAGATCACGCATCCCGGCGACCTTGACCTGGCCGAGTTCTACCTGGCACGCCGCAAGACGCTCGTGAACGCCTGACAGTATCGGTCGCATTTCGCCTCGCAAGGCGGCTGCGATAGGCTAGAGGACGTGGCTGCTGCCTGCGTTCTCCCGCCGCCCGCAGTGATCTGCTCCACCAGAAAATGACAGTGCCCTTACTGAAGACGTAGAACAGGAAGACCAAATGAGCATCAGGATTGGACAGGGCTGGGATTCGCATGCCTTCAAAACAGGAGTGCCGCTGAAGATTGGTGGCGTCTCGATCGAACACCATGAAGGATTGGCTGGCCACTCCGATGGCGACGTCCTGCTGCATGCGATCACAGATGCCCTGCTGGGTGCAGTTGCAGCCGGAGACATCGGCACATTCTTTCCACCGGGCGATTTGCGCTGGAAGGATGCAGACTCGGCAATTTTTCTGAACCTTGCGATCGAAGAGATACAGAATGCCGGTTACCGGATCATTAATCTCGACACGACCCTGGTGCTCGCCGCGCCCAAGATATCGCCGATCGCTGTCGACATCCGCGAACGCATCGCAGATATGCTTGACCTCGAATTAAATGCCGTCAGCGTGAAAGCAAAGACCCCTGAGGGTATGAATCTGGACCACGTCGCCCAGGCGCACGCGATCGTTTTGCTTGAGAAGGTGGAAGAGCCAGGAAGCCTGCAGACCATGTCCGCCGACATCGAAGACCCGGAGATCATTGAAGACGTTGTCGAAGGCCTGGTAAGCCAGGTGCATGGCGGCACGCGCGACAGCGGCGTCGTCGAGCGTCGCACCATAAAAATCCCCACCTTCGACACCAATGACATCACCTAGGTACTGCGCGTACGGCGAAACGCGCCTTTGGCGCTTATGCTTCCGTTGGTCGCACTTATTCTGGCTTGTTGAAGGTGCCGGCGCAGCGTAGATCTTCTGCATGATCGCGACCCTCTCGGACGTGTCATTCTGAGGCCTTCTCTCAGCTTTGTCATCGCGAGCGTCGCGCAGCAGGTTTGTCATCGCGAGCGTCGCGCAGCAGGTTTGTCATCCCGACCGGAGCGAAGCCTGGTGCAGGCATGTGCATCCTGCTTAAACCGGCAATACTGAAGACAGCTTTCGCGATTTGGAGAAATGATGAGACCACTGGCACTGGCGGTTGCATTTGCAGCAATGAGCATCGGAATCGCGTCTGCGCAAAGCGCCGCTGACTGGGCCACTCCGGCCGAAGCTTCCAATTACAGGACAACGCCAGACGCCGAAGCGACCATGCATTATCTTCATCGCGTAGCCGATGCTGCGCCGGACGAAGTACGCATCGAGAAATTCGGCGAGACAGGCGAAGGTCGGGAACTCGACATCGTCATCGTGTCGAAAGACGGCGTGTTCGATCCGGCAAAGATCCATGCGCAGAAGCGGCCCATCCTGCTGGTGCAGAACTCCATCCACGCGGGTGAGATGGACGGCAAGGATTCCTGCCTTTCACTGCTTCGCGACATGGTCATCACAAAGACGCAGGCCAGGCTGCTCGACCGTACGGTCTTCGTTTTTATTCCGATCTACAACGCGGATGGCCATGAGCGCCGCAGCAGATACAACCGCATCAACCAGAATGGCCCGGAGGAAATGGGCTGGCGCGCGAACGGCCGCAACATCAATCTCAACCGCGATTATCTGAAAGCGCAGGAGCCCGAGACGCGCGCGTTGATGGCCATGTTTCACAAGTGGCTGCCTGACTTTTTCGTCGATGACCATGTAACGGATGGTGCGGACTATCAGTACGATGTGACCTACACCATCGATGATGGGCCCAATGTTTACTGGCCGATGGCTCGGTGGATCGATGAGCGTGTGACGCCTGACCTTGAGAAGCAGGTGGATGCGAGCGGGCACCTCGCTTCGCCAACGTACATCACGCTGGTCGACGATAGTGATCCGGCGAAAGGCCTTGGCTTTAACGACGATCCCCCGCGCTTTTCGACCGGCTACATGATCCTTGAAAATCGTCCCGGCATGCTGGTTGAACTGCATATGCTGAAGGACTACAAGACGCGCGTGACCGGTAACTACGAAGTATTGAAGGCTCTGCTGGTGGTGATGAATCGCGATGCCGACAAACTGCTGGCGCTCAATGCAGAAGCCGATGCGCATGCAGAACAGCTTGGAAGCCATCCGCTGGGCGACGCAGCATATCCGCTGGCTGTGGGGTGGAATGGTGAATCGACGACACCATTTTTGTTTCGCGGCTACAAGTTTCAGCGGCAACTGAGCGAGGTATCGGGCGCCATGTGGACCCAGTATTCGCATGAACCCTGGAATGTGACGCTGCCGATTCAATCCGGATTCAAAGTGACAGCTTCGATTGTTCCGCCCAAGGCCTACATCGTGCCGAAGCAATGGACGCAGGTGATCGATGTATTGAAGGCCCACCAGGTGGTGCTGCACGAAACCAAGACTGCATGGACGGGACAGGTCGAGACTTATCTCTGCAGCAGTATGACCTGGAATGAGCCCCCGTTTGAGGGGCGGCACCCTATCTTTGCCGGTGAAGGTGCCGGGCCTCTGGGCGGCCGGTTCGGCAATTGTGTACTCGTCACAGAGACGATGACATACCCGGCAGGATCAAGCGTGGTTGAGTTGAACCAGAGACTTTCGCCCGTGGCGATCGAGTGGCTGGAGCCGCAGGGCCCTGATTCGGCGATGGCGTGGGGCTTCTTCGATTCTATTTTTGAGCAGAAGGAATACGGCGAAGCGTATGTACTGGAACCGCTGGCAAGAAAGATGATGGCGGCTGATCCCAAGCTGAAGGCGGAGTTTGAACATAAGATAGAGAGTGATCCACGGTTCGCGGCGAACCCCCAGGCGCGGCTGGAGTTTTTTTATGACCGCTCGCCCTGGTTTGATCCGCAGTTAGGTTTGTATCCGGTTGGACGACTGACGAAGCTGGATGGCATTCCGGTGGAGTGATCGTGAGAACCCATGTCTCAGAAGCAAGACATGGGGCACCCCAATTTAACGGTGGGATGACAGATTTTCTAAGTCAGGTACGACGCATTAAGTTGGAATTGGAGAAGCGTTTTGTCTGAAGTTTTGAAGCCTCGTGTTCGTTTTGCGCCTTCGCCGACTGGATATCTCCATGTCGGCGGCGCTCGTACTGCCCTGTTCAACTGGCTGTTTGCGCGCCACACCGGCGGCACGTTCATCCTGCGTATTGAAGACACTGACTTCGAACGCTCGTCCGAGGCCATGGTTGAGGGCATTGTCGAAGGCATGCGCTGGCTGGGACTTGACTGGGATGAGGGGCCATTCTTTCAATCGAAGCGGCTTGACCTGTACACGGCGACGGCGGAGAAGTTGATTGCGAGCGGACATGCGTATCCCTGCTTTTGTACGAAAGAAGAACTTGAGCAGCGGCGCCAGCAGGCGACAGCAGAGGGCCGCCAGCCTATGTATGACAGACGCTGCCGCGGTCTTTCCGCCGATGACGTGCAGGCAAAGCGCGATGCAGGTCTGTCGAGTGCGATCCGTTTTGCGACGCCACTTGAAGGTATTACCTCTTGGAAGGATGCGGTCTTCGGCAAGCTTGGATTTGCGAATGTGGAGCTCGAAGATTTTGTGCTGCTGCGTTCGGATGGCATCCCGACCTATCACCTGTCGGTCGTGGCCGATGACATGGACATGCGGCTGACGCACATCATCCGCGGTGCCGATCACATTTCCAACACGCCGAAACAGGTACTGCAATACCAGGCGCTTGGCGCGGAGTTACCAGTATTCGCGCATGTGCCGTTGATCCTCGGACCGGATAAGACGCGGCTTTCGAAGCGCCATGGTGCGACCTCAGTAATCTCTTACAAAGAGATGGGCATTGTGCCGGAGGCCTTCCGCAATTTTCTTTCGCTGCTGGGTTGGACGCCGGGCCAGGTGAAAGACGAGGCCGGGAAGGACCGCGAGATTTTCGGCTCGGATGAGTTGATCCAGCTGTTCTCGCTCGAAGGTATTTCAAAGTCGAATGCCGTGTTCGATAACGACAAGCTGGCGTGGTTCAACATGGAATGGATCCGCAAATATCCGGCGGAGAAGCTGCTGCCGCTGATCGAAGTGGAGTGGGACAAGGCAGGACTTGAACCATCGCGCAAACCCAAAGAGATCCTGACGACCATCGACCTGGTAAAGCAGCGTGCACGGAATCTGACAGACTTTGCGGGAAGCTTTCGCGCCTATTTCACCGATGACTTTTCATACGATGCTGCAGCTGTTACGAAATTTCTGGCTGATGAAAATGCGCGCAGTCTGCTGATGGAACTGGCTGGCCGCTACGCGGCAGAAGCAGACTTTACCGAGGCGGGCACCGAGGCTGTGCTGCGCGCATTCGCGGAAGAGAAAGCTGTGAAAGCGGGAGTGTTGATCAACGGCGCACGCGTAGCGTTGACCGGCCAGGGAGTTGCACCGAGCCTCTTTGCCGTGATGGTGGCGTTGGGGAAAGACCGCGTTGTGACTCGTCTGCTCGCAGTTGAGAATGCAGTCGCGAGTGTAGCCTCGCCAAGTTGAGGCGGTACCCCAGGTTTCACCGCGAGACCTGGGACACCGCGTTTTGTGGCTGATTGAGTAGAAGCAGGTCCTTCGACTTTTATAAGAAGGACACGTCCGCTGGAGGATGGAGAAAGCGATTCGATACTAGCGCCAGCGGCCTTCTCTCCATGCGTAACCGCCACGGTAGCGATAATAGCGGCCTGGTACCCAGACGGCGTGGGGACGCGGCGGGGCTGCCCAGTAACCCGGCGTCCAGACATAGCGGCCACCGTCCCAGCGGTGATATCCGCCGACCCACACGTAGCCCGGACGCGGGGCTGGTCCATATTGCTCGACGATCGGAGCCGGGGGAGCGACGCGGATCACGACCTGGGCCTGCGCGGCATTTGTCATCAGCCCGCTGGTCATTCCTGCAAAACAGATTGCAGCAAGCGCAAATTTCTTCATACCTTCACCTCGTTCAATGCATAGGGCCTGTAACTGTGCCCATCTGTACGGACACAGGTTGCACGATGAGGTTGCGCAAAAAATATTCCAGGAAAGTGGGAGGCAGGTACCCACAAAAGTCATTGCATATCGAACAAAGTCGCGGAGGCTGGAGGTTTGATCAGCATCTCCGGTCCGTTGTTACGAAAGTTATTCACCAGAGGATTTGCTTGATGCATTTCGATGGCTTCCGACTCGAAGGTTCGCAGCAGATCCACGGGCAATTGCTCGGTCGCTTCGCGATCCAGCCATCGATCATAGTCACGCGCATGCAGCATGACCGGCATTCGCGGATGAATTCTGGCCATCACCTCATTGGCTTTGGTGGTCACGATGGCAAAGGACTGCAGCCAGTGATCTCCTGCTTCCTTCGTCTGGTCCTTCCAGGCATCCCACACGCCGGCGAAGGCGAAAGGCTCGCCGCTGTTGAGCGCGAATGCGTAGGGCTGTCGTGGAGGTTTAGCATCTTTCGGCCACTCGTAGAAGGCGTCGGCCGGCACCAGGCAACGACGGCGTCTGAATGGCTCGCGCCATGTCCTCGTAGTGGTGATGGTTTCGGCACGAGCGTTGATGGTCGTGAGGCCTTTCACGTCCTGCATGCTTTTTGAGAAAAACGGAACCAGGCCCCATCGTGCGAGTACCAGTTCACGAGCGCCCGTGTCCCGGCTCTGGCGGATGATGGGTTGGTACGTGGTAGGCGCGACGTTGTAGTCCTCGTCCGGCATGGGCAGGTCCGAGAGATCGCCATCAGCGTGGAACCAATCTGCCAGTTTCTGCTTGTGGCTGCGGCGTACATAGCGTCCGCACATCGTCGATGCTCCGTTATTTAGCGATTACATCGAAGCCGACAGGCAATTTGCGCGGCGGCATGCAGGCTTCCCTGTCGCAGGCCTGGTAGCGGAGGATGCCCTGCCATGTATGTTTGCCGGAGGTCGCCGTCACATACGTCTTCAACACGAACTCGCCAGTATAGACATTTATCTTCTCTGCTGGAGCGAAGGGAAAGCTGGTGTCGATGCCGGCGGGAAAATCGATCTTCTGCGTCGCCAGTCCGCTGCTTTCCGCAACCATCACCTGCGTAGAGATCAGGGTTGAGCCGTGCGGAGCATGCGAATTGATATGGAGCCCATCGGCTACTTTGAAATGCATCTCGACTACGGACGATGTATTCGCCGGCACTTCGACTTCGACCGGTGCGAGGAACTGTACAGAGTTCGCGGGATGACTGGAGAGCGTGGGCGCATCGACCTGCCACGGCAACTTCTGATCAGTATTCTGCGCTCCGGCTGCTGTGATCAGAAACAAGCTGCCTATCGCGAACACTGCTGCCTGCCTCACTCGCCACCTGCCGCCAGGGCTTTCTTGATATGTGCTTCGATCACATCCTTTGAAGCGAGCCCGGCTGTTTCTTCGACAACCTTGCCATCGCGGCCAACGTAGTAGGACGTCGGCAGAAATTCCAGTCCGCCATACGCTTTGCCGACTGCGTCATCGCCGAGCAGGATGGGATAGTTGACGCCGATCTTGTCCTTGAACTTCACGACTTCAGGATGGTCTTTGACGTCATCTTCCGAGATGCCGAGGATGGTGAAACCCTGCGATTCATACTGTTTCTGCAGGTCAATAAACCAGGGCATTTCAATTTTGCAGGGCGGGCACCAGGTGGCCCAGAAATTAATCAGCACGGCTTTGCCTTTGTAATCGGCCAGCGAGACGCGCTTGCCGTCGGTGTTCTTCAACACAAAGCCGGGAGCTTTTTTGCCGCGCAGGTTCGGCAGGCCTTCATCTTCGGCGACATCCTGGCCGACGGTCTGCGTTGAAGGGTCAGTCGGAGAGGCTCCGGGGATGAGCGTGGCCTGGGCAGCAGCGTGTTGCTGCGCGCGGCGGCGCTGCAGATTGTGATAACCCGACCAGAACATCAGGCCGAGTGCAACGATAATGACAGTCAGTACAACCTGGTTTCGCTTCAAGATGCAAATCCCTCTGGACTCTTCATTCTACTGGACGGCGTTACGTCCGACCGCCGCTTTGTCTGCTGCACGAAAATCGAAGCCAAAGTTCTGCTGCGCACAATCTTCGGGCGGCAGACTTGCTCAGGATGAAGAAAACAGGCCGCTGCGCTTCGCTATAGGTGACGGAACGTAATTTGTACGGGCATGACCGACCGTGCGTGGCTTACTGGAACGGGTCGGTCGAGAAGCTCGACTGTTGTGAATCCGAATTCTGCCGATAGCTTTGAGCAGGATCGAAGAATCGTGGAAGAATCGATCGCAGGAAGGTACGTTTCGTCATGTCGACGCAGAGCGCTGCAGAACTGGTAAGGATTGAGGCCGCAGGCTTGCTCGCACTGGCCGACCGGCTGGACGGCCCGATGCTGCCCGCCTTTGAACATGCAGTTGAACTGGTAACGCAGTGCAGCACGCTGAACGGGCGCGTGGTGTTGACGGGGATGGGCAAGAGCGGCATTATCGCGCAAAAGATTGCGGCTACGCTCAGCTCGACCGGGACGCCGGCCATGTTCCTGCACCCGGCCGAGGCGCTGCATGGCGACATGGGTATGCTGACGCGCGGTGACGTGGTTATCGCGCTTTCGGCCTCCGGCGAAACAGAAGAGATTTTGCGGCTGCTGCCGACGCTCAAGCGGATCGGCGACGGCCTGATCAGCTTCTGCTGCGCCATGCGCTCCACCCTGGCGGTCGCCAGTGACGTGGCGCTCGACTGCGCAGTGCCGGAGGAAGCGTGCGGCTTCGGTCTCGCTCCGACTGCTTCAACCACCGCGATGCTGGCGCTGGGTGATGCCCTGGCAGTTGCCGTTTCGCTGCGCAAGGGCTTCCGCCTGGAAGATTTCGCCGACCTGCACCCGGGCGGCAAACTGGGTAGCCGCCTGGCCCGGGTAACGACGCTGATGCACACCGGCCATGCCGTGCCGATGGTTGAGCCAGAGACGCCGATGACCGAGGTCATTTATGAGATGTCGCGGAAGAAACTGGGCATGACGACGGTGGCGCTGCATGGCCGCCTGATCGGCATCATCAGTGACGGAGACCTGCGTCGGCTGCTTGAAGCCGCAGGTCCGAATGCATTGCGCATGACCGCTGCCGAGGCGATGCATACCCATCCCAAGACCATTGCCGCTGAAGAACTGGCGGCACGGGCTTTAAGACAGATGGAGGAGCAGAAGATTACCTCGCTCGTCGTCGTCGACGAGAACATGCTGGTTGAAGGAGTGATTCATCTGCATGACCTCTGGGGCCTGGACTTGATCTAAAACTCGCCTTAAGAGCGTCTGCACCAGTCAGAACTCCCATTCTTGCCGGCCAGGGATGCAAGGATGCCCTTCGCATCCCGCGGAATTTAGATACTCGCCCGGCTCAGAAAAAGCAGGTCCTTCGAGGTCGCAGCGCACTGCATCAGGATGACAAATCCGGTGGGAGACGGGCGGCGCCTTGACCTGAGTCCAGGCACGGAGGAGCCGGGGGGCGACGGGCTCATCCGCCCACACAGCCGGTACCGAGCACCAAGTACAATCGTGGGTAGTTATTGTTGCCATTCTGATTGGCTGGCGGTAGTCGGCCGGGCGAAGAAAGATCCTCAAGTACCCATGCATCGTTGGTCCAGGCTGTTTATTCCTACTCTTCGCGAAGCACCCACGGATGCCGAGGTCGCGAGTCACAAGTTTCTGCTGCGGGCCGGCTATGTACGCCAGCTCGGCGCGGGCTTTTATTCCTACCTCTTCCTTGCGCAGCGCTCCCTGTTGAAGATCACGAACATCGTCCGCGAGGAGATGGACACGATTGGCCAGGAGTTCCTGCTGCCGGCCCTGCTGACGCGCGAGCCGTGGGAGCAGAGCGGCCGGTGGACTTCCATGGGCGAGAACATGTTCCGCCTGAAGGACCGCAA
The DNA here is from genome assembly GCA_963692885.1 of Acidobacteriaceae bacterium. Taxonomy (GTDB): domain Bacteria; phylum Acidobacteriota; class Terriglobia; order Terriglobales; family Acidobacteriaceae. Next base: position 211,470 of record OY843586.1, on the reverse strand, counting down.
GGGCGCTGATCTATGCCTGGGCATGACGCATGAAGAGATCATGACGACGATTGCGCGCAGCGAGCTGCGGTCCTACAAACAGCTGCCGCAGATCTGGTACCAGATCCAGACCAAGTTCCGCGATGAGCCGAGGCCGAAGTCCGGCCTGCTGCGGGTGCGCCAGTTCACCATGAAGGACTCGTACTCGTTCGACATCAACGAAGCGGGCCTGGACCAGAGCTATGACAAGCATGATGCGGTCTATCGCAGGATCTTTGCGCGTTGTGGCCTGAAATTTGTTGCTGTTGAAGCAGATTCGGGCTCGATGGGCGGCTCGCAGTCGCAGGAGTTCATGGTATACACCGACGCCGGCGAAGACCTGATTGCTTCATGCGCCGTGTGCGGCTACGCGTCGAATATGGAGAAGGCGAGGTCAAAGCTCGCGCCTGTCACGGAACTGGAGCCGACCGGAGATGGCCTGCCCGAACTGGTACACACACCGGGCAAGGCATCGATCGCGGATGTTGCGGAGTTCTTCAATATCTCCCCGGCCCAGGACATCAAATGCGTTGCCTACATGGGCACCAAGTCCGCGAAGGACGGCAAGAAAAGCGAAATACCTGTAATCGCGTTTCTGCGCGGCGACCATACCGTGAACGAGACCAAGCTGATGACCCTCAGCGGCACCACCGAACTGCGGCCGATGGTTGCGGAAGAGCTCGAGAAGTTCATGCATGGCCCTGCGGGCTACCTCGGTCCGATCGGCCTGACGCCGGCGAAAGAAATGGCCGGTGCAGGAAAAGCAGCGGACGGTCTGCACGTCATCCTTGACCACGCGTTGGAAGGCCGGCACAACCTTGTCTGCGGTGCGAACAAAGTTGATTACCACTACCGCAATGTGACGCCGGGCCGCGACTTCAGCTGGACGGCTGCTGCCGATATCCGCAATGTGCTCGAGGGCGAAGGCTGCCCGCAATGCGCGGACTATCAGCCGCTCAGGGTCGCAAAGGCCGTGGAGATCGGCCACATTTTCAAACTCGGCTATCGCTATTCGGAATCGATGGGCGCAAGGGTACTCGATCCCAACGGCAAGGAAGTGACGCCGATCATGGGTTCCTACGGAATCGGCCTGGAACGCATACTGACCTCGGCCATTGAACAGTCGCATGACGCAAATGGCTTTGCTCTGCCACGCACGATTGCGCCGTTCGACGTGATTGTGACCATCACGAATACAACCGATGCAAAGCTGGTTGAAGCAGCAGAATCGGTCGCGGCGTCCCTCGAGAACAAGGGCTTTGATGTACTGCTGGATGACAGGGATGAGCGCGCCGGCGTCAAATTCAAAGATGCAGACCTCATTGGCGTTCCATACCGCATCAATATCGGCAAGAAGATCGCGGAAGGCAAAGTAGAACTGGTGACGCGCGCGACCGCAGGCAGCGAAGATGTAATGCTTGATTCCCTGGTCGAGAGGTTTGTGCAACTCACTGCCCAGGCGGCTCGTATAAGTGAAGCAGCGGGCGTTTCAGGATAGTGCCGGCGCGCGGACGCGGCGACGATTTGAACGAAAGCAGGACAGATTCCCTTGGCAGTAAACGTCAGAGCACCGCAACCGGTTCGCACCCACGACCTCCGCAACACCGTTCTCACGGTTGTCGCGGCATTGTTTACCGTAATCCTGCTCATTATTGGCATCACTTTCAGCGTTTTCTACTACAAGAATAAGAGTGTGGTCGACGACCGGCTGACGAAGCCGCTGTTCACTGAAACGGCCAAGATTTACGCTGCTCCTTTTGAAGTGCGTGTCGGCCAGAAACTTACGCCGCAGACCGTTGCCGCCCAGTTGCGGAGTGCCGGCTACAGCGAGGAAGGCCACGGATCGTCGCAGCTCGGCACCTTTTCTGAGAACTCTGAAGCCATCACGGTGCGGCCCGGTCCACAGTCGTATCATTCGTCAGAAAGCATCGGAACCATCACCTTCGCGAACGGGAAGGTTTCGGCGCTCGCCGGAGACCAGGGCCAGGCCATCGGCGCGTACGAACTTGAGCCTCAGCTGATCACTGGTCTTTCCGACGCGAACCGCGGCAAGCGCCAGCTCGTCACCTATGACGAACTGCCCCCCAACCTGGTGCATGCGGTGACATCGATCGAGGACCGGCGCTTCTTCAGCCACGGCGGGGTGGATTATTTCCGGCTCATCGGCGCCCTGCGAGCCGACCTGCTCTCAGGCCGTCGAAGCCAGGGTGGTTCGACGCTTACCATGCAGCTGGCCCGCGGCATCTTTCTGTCGCCGGAGAAACGGTACAAGCGCAAGCTGAACGAAATCGCCATCACTTTCCAGCTGGAGAACCATTACAGCAAGGAAAAGATATTCGAGCTGTACGCAAACCAGATTCCCCTGGGACAGCAGGGTTCGTTCGCCATCAACGGCTTTGGCCAGGCGGCTGAAACGTACTTCGGGAAGAACGTGAAGCAGCTGACGCTGCCGGAATGCGCGGTCCTTGCCGGCATGATTCAGCGGCCTAGCTACTTCAATCCTTATCGCCATGCCAACCACGTGATTGCTCGCCGGAACGTCGTACTGGATGCGATGGTCGAGACGGGCTCAATCACCAAGGCGCAGGCAGAAGAGGCCAAGGCTGAGCCGCTGCACCTGTCGCCCATGGCTGTGGATGCGGGAGAAGCGCCCTACTTCGTCGACCTGGTGCGCGACCAGCTGACCCGCACGCTCGGCGACACTGCGTACAATTCGCAAGGCCTGCATATCTACACGTCACTCGATCCCGATTTGCAGAGTGCGGCAACTGAAGCAGTAGCCGAAGGCATGAAGAATGTGGATGAACTGGTAGCCAAACGTCGGGCCAAGCTCGCCCAGGCGGGCTCGACAGAGGTCGTAGAGGACCCGCAAGTCGCGCTGGTGGCGCTGAATCCGCACACGGGACAGGTGGTGGCATTAGTCGGCGGCCGCAATTATGGCATGAGCCAGTTGAACCACGCTGTCAGAAATCGGCCGATGGCTTCATCATTCAAGCCGTTTGTCTATGCGGCTGCATTCAATTCTTCTTTAGCAGCAACGCAGTTGACTGTCCCTACTCCAGACCAAGCGCAAGAGGCGGATACCGCAGCTGATGCCGCGACCGGCCTCTCAGTTCAGCCGGTCGTCACAGATACCCCGCAATGGCGCGGCGTATTCACGGCGATCACCCCGCTCAATAATGATCCGCAGACTTTTGAAGGAGGCTACGCGCCAAAAAACTTTCACGATGACTCGCGTTTCCTGGGCCAGGTAAGTGCGCGGGTCGCCCTAACCATGTCACTGAATAATGCCTCCGTCGAATTGGGGCAGATGGTCGGCTTTAACAACGTGGCAGCATTGGCGCGCGAGGCTGGCATCAAGAGTGCTCGCGGTACACCCGCTCTCGCACTCGGTGCCTACGGGGCGACGCCGCTCGAGGCTGCGGGGGCCTATACGGTCTTCGCTAACAACGGGCTCTACATTGCTCCGTGGATGCTCTCGAGTGTTCGTACACCGACTGGGGAAGTGCTGCAGAATATCACGCCGGTTTCGAAACCGATCCTTGATCCACGCGCGGCGTATCTTACGACTTCGCTGATGCAAAATGTCATGAACGCCGGCACCGGTATCGAAGCGCGACGCCGCGGGTTCATGGCGCCTGCCGCCGGCAAGACGGGTACCGAACATGATGCGTGGTTCGACGGCTATACGTCGAACCTGCTTTGCATCGTATGGGTCGGCAACGATGACTATTCGGACATGGCGAAAGGTAAAATCCAGGGTGAATTTGCCGCCGTGCCAATCTGGGCAGCTTTCATGAAGAAGGCACAGCAGTTGCCGCAGTACTCTGACATGCGCGACTTTGATGTACCCGCCGGCGTGACGATCCTGCGGCTTGATAAGCAGACCAACCTGATCGCGGATACAACCTGCGCCACAAATAATTTCTATGCTGCATTCCTCGACGGCACGCAGCCGACGCAGACCTGCTCCCAGGGCAGCAATGATCAGCGCAACTTCTTCCAGAAGGTCTTCGGCCTGGGTGAGAAGCCGACCGGGCCGCCATTGCCGGGTCAGCCGCCACAGCAGGTAGTTGGCGGCCCGGCGCGGCCACCAGTCGTGGCGCAGCAGCCGGCCAGTGCGAACGAACCGCCGCAGGCCGAGGAGCCCAAGAAAAAGAAGGGATTCTTCAGCAAGCTTTTCGGCAGCGGAAAAAAAGACAAAGACGACCAACAGCAGCAGCCGGCACAACAGCCACAGTAGCAGTCATATCCCGAATCAGCAGCCGATTTTACGACGGCGCACCGGGATAGACCAGCCTTCGACCTTGGCTTCTACTGCGGCCGGAGCCGTCTGCGTCATCATCTGGCAGTCCGGGCACCAGTAGGTAGACCGTGCGCCAATTCCCTGCTTGCGCATAAGCACTTTCGCGCCGCATCGACGGCACTCCATGCCCTGCCGGCCGTATACCCATAAACGATCGCCCGGGTTGGCCGCGTGCGTGGTGCGACGTTTGCCGGTGTACGTCACGATGCCATCGCCCACGCCATCCGACACATTCGCGGCCAGAAATTTACGCGAGGTGTCGAGGATGCATTCGATCTCACGCTCCGTAAGTGTCGACACTTTCCGGAACGGATTCACCTGGCAGGCAAAGCATATTTCCGACTTGAAGACATTCCCGATGCCGGCCATCACGCGCTGATTCAGCAGAGCGTCTGCAACTTCATCATCGCCATGCGCGAGCAGCCGGGTGCGTGCTTCGTCTGCGGAGAAGTTTTCGTTCAGCAGGTCGGGGCCTAGTTTTGGAACCATCGTGCTTCGTTCGAGTGAGCGCTCGGTGTGGAACTGCGCGACGGGCACATTGAAGGCGACAGCTTCAAATGCATCCGTCGTGATGACCGCGCGCATTTTGCTCTTCGGCATGCGCCAGCGTTCGCCCGTGCGATAGATGTGCCACGAGCCGCTCATCAACATGTGCGTCACCAGCATCAGGTCGCCGGAAAAATGCACGATGAGCCACTTGCCGCGCGACTCGACTTTTTCGATGACGCGTCCGGCGAGCGGCGTGTCATCGTTGACGCGCGCGAGGGGCGCCAGGCCAGTGTCAAAGCGCGTGACGACTTTTCCGGCGAGGGCGCGATTGAGCGCGCGGGCGGAACGAAAGATGGTATCGCCTTCGGGCATTACTGCACCTCCGTCGTCGGCATGTCTGCAGGAGATGACACCGGCATCAGCATGCGCCGCAGGTTGAAGCCGAGCGGCGCCGCCTGGAAGCCGGCATCCTGCAGAGCGCGCGCCATCCAGTGGACGCCGACCGCCGTTCCATTGATCGTTGTGATGAGCATACCGCTGCGATGATCGGCCTCGCGGCGTCGCATCTCTTCCTGCGCAGTCTGCGCGAGAAACTGTGCCAGATCGCGCGCAGCCTGCGTGCGTTCGGGTTCATCGGCTGGCAGAAAGACCTGCAGGTTGGGATTATTGCGGCGCATGTACGCGACCATTTCTCCGTTGCGCAGGATGACGGCGGCTCCCACGCTGCGCGTCAGCATCCTTGGCGCGTCACTGTTCTCGGCATCTTTATCCGCACTGGGCGGCAGCTGTGGCCAGCGCAGGATACTGCCGTAGACATTCGCCGGATCAGTCGCGGCGATGATGACCATCTCAGGCTTTTCCATACGCACGTTGTTGCGGAGCGATCGTAGAAGATCGACGGCAGCAGGCAGTGCGAATTGTGTTGCTCCCAGGCCCGCAACAAAATAGCCGCGACGGATGCGGCCGCTTTCTTCGAGCGTCTTCAACACGTCGTAGACGGCGCTGAAGCCTCCGGGAAGATTCTCCTGCGCGATCGATTCTCTTGTCAGGATGCCGTACCGATTCAGCAACTGGTTGGCGATCGCCGCGCTCCACAGGGTGGCATCGGCCAGCGTCGCCTGTGGTGCGGGCAGCATTGCCCACCGTCCCTGCGCGCTCGGCGGCGTAGTACGACGTGAGCGGAAGTTGGGCAGGTTATGCTGCCGCTTTGCAGGCCTCGATACGGCTGGTTTGGCGACATACGCCCGTAGGGCGTGGAAGGTGTCATTGGTGACCAGGCCGCGCCAGACCAGTGACCACAATGCGTCGAGTGTCTCGCCCGGAAAGCCGCCACCTACTGCGTCATGCAGTTGCGTGAAGAAAGCTGCACCGCCGCGCGTGAGCTGATCGAGCAGGCTTTGTTCGCGGGGTGTCAACGGGTTGTCAGTTGCGGCTGCGCGCAGGGGAGGCAATAGTGTTGTGAGTCGATCAGAGAGATACAGGCCAATGCGGCCGTCGTGTTCACCGAGTGCATCTAGGCCGCACCAGACAACTTCACCAGCAGCAATCAATGTATCCAGGTCGCCAGGCTGGTAATTGCCGAGGCGCGACGGAAGAATCGCTGTCTCGATCAGGGAAGCTGGCAGCGGACTACCCTGCAGATTATCGATCGTATCCAGTAGAGCATCGAGACCCCGCCGGCGTTGCAGTACTCCCTGCCAGTGGGTAGAGAAACGGGCGAGCATCTGCTGCTCGACCGGCTCTACTTCCTTGCGAAGCTTAGCGAGCGATTTACGCCGGACCATGCGCAGTACTTCTGCATCGCACCACTCGCGATGGACGCCGCCGGGCCTGAATGCGCCTTCAAGAATGCGGCCATCGAGAAGCAGTTCACGCAGCGCGGCATCTGTCTGTGCAGGATCAAGGCCGAAGCGTGCAGATGCTTCCTGCAGCGTGAATGGACCATGCGTGCGGGCGTAGCGGCGGACGATTTCAAGCACCGGTTTGGTGACCGGCGTCAGTAGTGACTTCGCAATTCCCGGCGGCAGCGGGATACCAAGTGCATCGCGATAGCGCGCCGCGTCTTCTATGGCGATGAGTCGCTTGGTGCCAGTGACTTTAATTTCAAGCAGGCGCTTTGCTTTCAGCAACCTCTCCACGTGAATGGCGACGGCAGGTGATTCAAGGCGGCGCAGCAACTCTTCGCGCGACAGGTCACCCAAGCGGAGCAGCATATCCTGGATACCGTCGCCATTGCGTGCGCGCATCGTCTCGGTAAGCATCTGCAACTGCTCTTCGACTTCTGCTATGGCATCGGCGTCGAGCAATTCACGCAGGTCCGCGTCGCCGAGAAGTTCGCGCAGCTGCTCCTGGTCGATCGACAGCGCCTGCGCACGCCGTTCCGCAAGCGGCGCATCGCCGTCATAGATGTAGTTCGCGACATAGCTGAAAAGCAGCGACGATGCGAACGGCGACGGGGTGCGCGAATCTGCGACATGGATGCGTATACCGCGGTTACCAATGGCCCGCAGGACTTCCTGGAATGCCGGCATGTCGAAAACATCGCGCAGGCATTCGCGATACGCTTCGAGCAGCATGGGAAATGAAGGATACCGCGAAGCGACCGAGAGCAGGTCATAGGCGCGTTTGCGCTGCTGCCACAGCGGTGTGCGGCCCTGTGCGCGGCGGCGCGGCAGTAACAGGGCGCGGGCTGCGGCTTCGCGAAATTTCGCCGCGAAGAGAGCAGTCGAACCAAGCTGGCGAAGGACCAGGTCATTCGCCTCTGCTGGATCGAGCAGGATGGTATCGGAGTCGGGCGCAGTATCGGCATCCGGAAAGCGCAGAACGAAGCCGTCGTCCGCCCACATCGCTTCGACGTCGGGGCCACCGGCGGCGCGGATTCGGCCGGTGATCGCCATCGCCCACGGGGCATGCACACGGCTGCCGAATGGCGTCAGTACGCAGACGCGCCAGTCGCCGAGTTCGTCGCGTACTCTCTCAATAACGATGTTGCGATCATCTGGAACAATAGTTGTGGCTAATTCCTGGTCAGCAAGAAAACGCAGCAGGTTTTCTGCCGCGCCGGGGTCAAGATCGTGCTCACGCGTGAGACGCGAGAGCGCGGCATTACGCGGTAGCTCGCGGAGTTCGCGGATCAGCGCCCCGATGCGCCGGCCGAATTCGAGCGGACGTCCCGCCGCATCGCCATGCCAGAACGGCATCTTGCCCGGCTCGCCCGGAGCCGGCGTCACCAGCACGCGGTCATGCGTGATTTCATCGATGCGCCAGGTCGACGCGCCGAGTATAAACGTGTCGCCGGTGCGGCTTTCAAAGACCATCTCTTCATCGAGTTCGCCGACGCGAACCGGCTTGCCGCTTTCCGCGCCTGCAAGAAAAACTCCATACAGGCCGCGGTCGGGGATGGTGCCACCATTCAGGATCGCCAGTGATTTGGCGCTGTCGCGCGGCGTCAGGATGTTGGTAATGCGGTCCCATGTGAGCCTGGGCCGGAGCTCGGCAAATTCATCGGAAGGGTATCGCCCGGCCAGCAGATCAAGCACCCCTTCAAACGTACTGCGCGCCAGCGAGGCGAACGGCGCTGCACTGCGAACGAGAGCATAGAGTTCGTCGACGGTCATCGTCGACGGAGTCACCGGCTCTTTCTTTTTGCGTGGTGTACGACCGACGGTCGGCGATTGAGCCACGGTCGCGACCATCTGCTGCGCCAGCACATCCAGCGGATTGCGCAGGTAGCGCGTCGATTCGACCAGGCCCTCATGCATAGCGCGTGTCACCGCGGCACAGGCGATCAGGTCCGCACGATATTTGGGGAAGATGATGCCTTCGCTTGCTGCGCCCACCTGGTGACCGGCACGGCCGATGCGCTGCATGCCACTTGCGACGGAAGGCGGCGCTTCAATCTGGATGACCAGATCGACCGCCCCCATGTCTATGCCGAGTTCAAGCGAAGAGGTCGCGACCAGCGCCTTGATCTGCCCGGCTTTCAGAAGCTCTTCAATCTCGCTGCGCTGCGCCGCGGCAAGCGATCCATGGTGAGCACGCGCGATGGATTCGCCGGCAAGTTCATTGATCGCGCCTGCCAGGCGTTCGGCTACGCGGCGGCTGTTGACGAAGATGATGGTGGAGGTGCGGCTGCGCACAATATCGAGCAGGCGCGGATGGATCGCACTCCAGATCGATGTACGTTTCGGTCCCTGCGACGCAGCGCCGCTGGGGATTTCTTCGATCTGGCCAAGGCGCGCCATATCTTCCACCGGCACCTCGATACGCAGCTCCAGCTTCTTGGGCTCGCTCGCATTGATGATCGAAACGGGGCGGAAGCGTACCGCTGCCTCCTGTGCGTTTTCAATCTCCGGCGTCGAGCCGGCATTGACTACATCGACAGTCAGCGTGGAACCGTCGGCCCCAGCCAGAAAATGTGCGACTTCTTCAAGCGGTCGCTGCGTCGCAGAAAGGCCGATGCGCTGCAGATGTTTCTGCGTCAGTGCCTGCAGCCGCTCAAGCGAAAGCGCAAGATGGGCGCCGCGCTTGGTGGGGACAAGTGCGTGGATTTCGTCAATGATGACCGTCTCCACATGGCGCAGACTGAGTGCGGATTCTGAAGTTAAAAGCAGGTAGAGCGATTCCGGGGTGGTGATGAGAATCTCTGCGGGGTGACGTCTGAAACGGGCGCGTTCCCGCTGCGACGTGTCGCCGGTACGGACACTGATCTCGGGCTCGCGCACAGTGATGCCCGCGCGGCGCGCCATGTTGGCAATGCCGGCAAGCGGCGCCCGAAGATTGCGCTCGACGTCGACGGCAAGAGCTTTCAACGGACTGATGTAAATGACGCGACAGGCTTCCTCGGTATCCGGCTGCGGCTGCAGCATGAGCTTGTCGATGCACCAGAGGAAAGCCGTGAGGGTCTTGCCCGTACCTGTCGGTGCCAGGATGAGAGTGTTGTCCCCATTCGCAATCGCAGGCCAGCCCAGGCGCTGCGGACTGGTTGGTTGATCGAAGACTGCACGGAACCATTCGGCGGTGATGGGGTGAAACAGTGCGAGGGCGTCAGGCTCCTGCGTGACAGCAGATGCCGCCGGTGGTGCCGGAGTTTTCGTCCTGATGGTTCGCCGGGATGGTTTCTTCTCTGCCATGAACGCTTACATTTCAGGATAGTTCTGCCTGCGGTTGGATGCGTGTCCATGCTGCGTTGCAGTGGTCACATGAAAGATTGGGCGAGTGAGGCGTGCGGGCAGGTTAAAAGAATGCAGGACACGCGGCTTCTTTCGGGCTGAAAAGCTGGCTTCCGGAAGGCCACAGGTTCTATCTGCGATGGCTGCGGCCGCCGTCGTGTAGGGCCAGAAGTTTGCGTAGATACGCGCCGTGGCATTAGCCTCAGGGAACCATGGATAGACTGCAGCCTGAACCGGCAGAAGCAGAGATCGACACTCTGCAGATAGCGGCTGAAGGTGCTGCCGCGAATGCTTATGCTCCACATTCCATGTTCCGCGTAGGCGCAGCGCTTCGATTGACCACAGGCGAGATCGTGCTCGGTACCAACGTGGAAAACGCGTCCTATGGGCTTACGATATGCGCGGAACGGTCGGCGGTCTGCGCGATGATTACGCAGTATGGACCGAAGGCGAGGATTGAAGCTGTGTGTGTCACTAATTTGAACAAGGCTGCGAGTTCGCCGTGCGGCGCATGCCGGCAGGTGCTCGCCGAGTTTATGGATGCCGATGCCTGGATCATCTTTCCTGGAGCGCATGGACAGCGGGAGATCAAGCGACTCAGCGAACTTCTGCCCTTCGGTTTTCAACTCGCATGACAACCGCACTCGATTCCGCAACGCACTACCCTGTCGACATTATCCGTCGCAAGCGCGATGGGCTTGCGCTTAGCACAGAGCAGGTGCGGTATATGGCGCAGGGCGCTGCCACCGGCAGCATTCCGGATGACCAGTTGTCGGCCTGGCTCATGGCCTGTTTTCTGCGCGGTCTCAATACGCAGGAGCTTGCGGCGCTTACCACTGCGATGCGCGACTCGGGTGAGAAACGCACGCGCAGTACTGGTGCATCCTTTGCAGTGGATAAGCATTCGACCGGCGGCGTGGGCGATAAAACTTCCTTCCTGGTAGCGCCGATTGCGGCAGCAGCGGGCCTGCAGGTGCCGATGATCAGCGGCCGCGCGCTCGGTCACACCGGCGGCACACTGGACAAGCTTGAGAGCATTCCGGGGTATCGCACACAGCTCTCGCTCGAAGAGATGGACCGCGTGCTGGCGAAGACCGGCGTCAGCATCGTGGGACAGACGCGCGCCCTTGTTCCGGCCGACCGCGTTCTTTATGCACTGCGCGATCGCACTGGAACCGTCGAAAGTCCGCAGCTGATCTGTGCGTCCATCATGAGCAAGAAGCTTGCGGCCGGGCTCGACGGCCTGGTGCTTGACGTCAAGACCGGAAGCGGAGCTTTTCTGAAGACAGAAGGACAGGCAAAGCTGCTCGCATCATTGATGGTCGAGACTGGCGCTGCTGCGGATACACGCACGGTGGCGCTGATCACGAATATGGATCAGCCCCTTGGACGGTTTGCCGGGAACTGGGTCGAGATCTGGGAGTCTGTTTCGCTGCTTCGTGGCGAACGGCACGAGCTGAACGAAGATCTCCGTGAACTTTCGCTGGTACTCTCGGGCTGGATGATTTTTCTCGGCGGCAAGGCTGGCCATCCACAGGAAGGCCGCGAGGTCGCTGAATCACTGGTTGCTTCCGGCGCTGCGTTGGATCGCTTTCAGCAGTTGGTGGCGGCGCAGGGCGGCGATATCTCCTGCCTTTCGCAGCCGGAGAACTTTCACCAGCCGAAGGTGCGCCGCCAGGTGCTTGCCGAGCAATCGGGCTTTATCACTGCGGTCGATTGCGAGACTATCGGCTGGGCCGTGCAGCGGCTTGGCGCAGGCCGGGAGAAAGCCGGCGAGCCGGTAGCCGCGATGGCCGGCATTGAACTGCATGCCAAGCTCGGCAGCCGCGTAGAGAAAGGCCACGCGCTCTACACCATGTTCGCGGAGGAAGAAGCGCGGCTGGATGAACCTGCGCAACTGCTGCAACGGGCAACCACCATCGGCGACGGGCTGCCGCACATCCAACCACTGGTAATCGATACGATCGGCTCATAGAAGACGGCGTCCCTCTGCCCGCACTTACCAGTAACAATTTCAAAAGTCTCAGTCACCCGTCTGGTATAAGCGGACATAAAGATAATTGCGGGAGCGTGGTTTGGGCAGATTGACCGGACTGATTGGCCTGGTGACGATGTTGCTGCTGGCGTGGATCTTCTCCACCGATCGCCGGGCTATCCGCTGGCGCACCGTGGCCTGGGGCCTCGCCCTGCAGGTCCTGTTTGCCTTCATCGTACTGCGATCGACTACCGGGCAGGCAGTACTGACGGCAGCCGGCAACGGCATCAATCACGTTCTCGCATACGCTTTCGCAGGATCGACCATGGTCTTCGGCGATCTCGGCAAACAGCATTCTTCCTTTGGATCAATCCTCGCCTTCCAGGTGCTGCCGACGATCATCTTCATCTCGGCTCTTTTCGCCGCGCTATATCATCTCGGCGTCATGCAGATCTTTGTGCGGTTCTTCGCGCGCATCATGCAGAAAACGATGCAGATCAGCGGCGCTGAATCGCTGAATGTCGCAGCCAGCATCTTCATGGGACAGACCGAAGCACCGTTGACCATCCGGCCATTTCTGAAGGACGCGACACGCTCCGAACTGATGACCATCATGACCAGCGGCATGGCGCATGTTTCCGGCGGCATCATGGCGGCTTACATTCTCTACGGCATTGAGGCGAAGAGTCTGCTGTCGGCCGTAATCATGACCGCACCCGGAACAATTCTGATGGCAAAAATGCTGGTGCCCGAGACGGGCGTCCCAATCACATTCGGCCACGCGACTGTGCCGAAGGATGAACAGCATGCCGAAGAGAATTTTATCGGCGCCATTGCACGCGGCACCATTGACGGCGGCCGACTCGCCTTCAACGTCGGCATCATGCTGGTAAGTTTCATCGCGCTTATCGCACTGGTCAACGGCGCGTTTCTTGGAGTGCACAACTGGCTTGGCCCCCATCACATCCCCTTTCCGGAAAGTGTCAATGCCGTGCTCGGGTTTTTCTTTGCGCCTGTTGCATGGATCATCGGCATACCGTGGCATGCGGCGCGCATGGTCGGCGACCTGCTGGGAACGCGCATGGTGCTGAATGAACTTGTCGCCTATGCAAGTCTGGGCAAAGAAAAGGGGCTGCTCGATCCGCGTTCGTTTACCATCGCCACCTTTGCACTGTGCGGGTTTGCGAATGTGGGCTCAATTGGTATGCAGATCGGCGGCATCGGTGCACTGGTTCCGGGTCGTCGGAATGATCTTGCGAAGCTGGGACTGCGAGCTATGTTTGCGGGCACCATGGCGAACCTGATGTCGGCTTCAATCGTCGGGATTTTGCTGAAGTAGGTTTGACTTAAATCAAACGCAGATCTCTCCACCACGCTCCGGTCGAGATGATAAATCTGCATAGTCGCGCAAGTCGAAAAATCGGGCAGGGTGACATCAATGACAATGTCTATCTTTAATGCCGCGGCTGAGGCACGCGACTTCATCTTTACACGCCTTCCTGCGGATGCAACGCGTCCGCGCATTGCCCTCATACTGGGTTCAGGTCTGGGCGCGTTCGCGGATCGACTTACTTCGCCTGTGATGATTCCCTTCAAGGACATTCCGCATTTTCCGCAGGCGACGGTGGAGGGACACAGCGGTCGTCTTGTCATTGGTGACATTGACGGCATCCCGGTCGCTGTCATGCAGGGACGGGTGCATGGCTACGAGGGATATTCGCCACAACAGGTGACGTTCCCTGTCCGTGTACTGGGAGCACTCGGTTCAAGCACAATTATTGTGACCAATGCAGCCGGCGGCATCAACAAAGGCTATCGCCAGGGGCAGCTGGTCGTGCTCTCCGACCACATCAATCTTACCGGGTCCAATCCGCTGACCGGCCCTAATGACGAACGGCTTGGCCTCCGTTTTTTTGATATGTCGGAGGCGTACAGCAAGCGCCTGCGCGGCTATGCGCATGCAGCGGCACAGCGCGTGGGGCTTGACGTTCCTGAGGGCGTTTATCTTGGCGTGAGCGGCCCGAACTTCGAAACGCCGGCAGAGATCCGCGCCTTTCGCACCATGGGCGCAGACCTGGTCGGTATGTCAACAGTGCAGGAGGTCATCGTGGCGCGCCACATGAGGATCGAAGTTCTTGGCATTTCCTGCGTCACGAATATGGCAGCCGGCGTACTCGACCAGCCACTCAATCACGAAGAAGTCATTGAAACCGGTGAGTGGGTCAAGGACGACTTTTCACGGCTGCTTGCTGCTATTCTGCCGATGATTCATACCGGCCAGGTGAGCAGAGCGGCGGCTGAGGACTAAAACCGTCAATCGTGATGGGCTGGAACAGGTTTTGCACTATCGACCCATGCAGTGTCGATCAGGTCGCGCAGCATGGAGGCACCAGCGGCCAATCTCTCTGCGGTAAACTTCCTGCTCTCCGGTGTACCTGCGCCGTCAAAGCCCTGCTGCTGGTCAAGCTGATACAAGCGCTCCATGTTCGATTGCGTTTGTTTCAGGTAAGCCACGAAGTCGTCGAACGGATCGGCAAGCACGCGCACCGGCGTGATCAGTGGTTCGACATCCTGGCGGTGAATATTGGCGTCTACAAACGTGGTTTCGAAACGTGCATGTATCTTGTGGTCATTCGCGTAGTTGTGAGGATTGTCTTTCTGCGTCCAGCCGTTGTAATTCACGGTAACGTGCAGTGGTTGCGACGCGTCGCCGGCGTAGTGACCAAGCCAGCCCGCGTAGAAAATGATGGCAGCCTCGGTCGGCGCCGTGTCCTTGTTTTCGCTGTGCAGGTTTCGATATTCGCGCATTGCGGCCTGCAGTCGCTGGAAGACCTCAATAGCTTCATAGGGCAGCAGTCCGACTTTTTCAGGCCGCAGTTCTTTCGCGAGATCCGGATGCATGAGGCCTGCGGCGTACAGGTCGGCAATGTAATCGTAACGACGCCGCGGTAACTTTCCTACCATCTCGGCATATTCCAGATCGATGAAGTGCTCTGGCGCCTGGGCCGCACTAAGTTCGGGTTCCATCGGCGAGCGCCAGCGATCCGGCTCTGGTGCCAGGTAAGTGATCTCTGCGACCGCGGTCGGGGTAGTGAGAAATTTCGGCAGGTCGCCTGGAAGAGCGGCTATGGCGATGGCATTGATCATCTGGTGGCCGCCACTTCCCCAGGCGAAGACAGCTGGCGTTGGCAGAGCGAGGGAGAGCAGCAGGAAGCGAGCGGCGAGCGAGCGGAAAGAGAGACTCTGCATACGCGCCTAGTGTAGCTGCCGAGCCGACATACCACTCGATGCGGACCGATTATTTTAACGAGGCTGCAACAAGCCGGAGCAGCCATTCAGGCTTGGCCAGGAGCCTCAATGGCTGCGTTTTTCACTGAAAATGCACGTTTCAGAGGTAAGCCGGTTTGTTATCCTGAGAGAACTTATGGCAACGAAAAAAGAACTTCTGAATCAACCTATTCAGCACATCGACATCAAGCAGCACAACGTAATCGCGCTGGTCGATGCCATGCAGCACATGGCCTACAGTTCCCGTGATCTGAACCGGGCGGCGTCCATTTATGAACGCATGCTGCGCGATAAGGAGTGCGGCGTCATCCTCTGCCTGGCCGGCTCCCTGATCAGCGCAGGGCTTAAGCAGATCTTTGTCGACCTGATCCGCAACAACATGGTCGATGCCATCGTTTCGACCGGCGCGAATATTGTCGACCAGGATTTCTTCGAGCAGCTTGGCTACAAGCATTACATTGCCGACGAACTGTTGAAGTCTGGTACAGAAGACGGCACACTGCGCGAACTGATGATCGACCGTATCTACGACACGCTCATCGATGAAGAAGAACTGCGCATCTGCGACGACACGACCAAGATCATCGCCGACTCACTCGACCCGCGCCCGTACAGTTCGCGTGAGTTTATCGCCGCAATGGGCGCTTATATCGAGAAGCAGGGTAAGACACCGGCCAAGACCAAGGTCGATGGCATTGTCTGGGCGGCTTATGAAAAAGACGTGCCGATCTTCTGTCCTGCTTTCAGCGATTGCTCGGCAGGCTTCGGCCTGGTGGCGCACCAGCACGAGCGCGGCAGTAAGCCAAAGGTCTCACTCGATTCCGCCAAGGACTTTTACGAGATCACGCAGCTGAAGATCGCCAACCCGACCACGGGATTACTGATGATCGGTGGCGGCGTGCCGAAGAACTTCGCGCAGGACATCGTAGTGGCAGCCGACGTACTGGGTGCCGATGCGCCGATGCACAAATATGCCATCCAGATCACCGTGGCGGATGTGCGGGACGGTGCACTTTCATCGAGCACCCTGAAAGAAGCCAGCTCTTGGGGAAAAGTCGATACAACTTTCGAGCAGATGGTCTACAGCGAGGCAACCATGGCGCTCCCCCTGATTACCGGATATGCCTATCACAAGAAGGCATACGCAGAGCGACCGGAACGCCGGTGGTCTCGTCTGCTGGAGCCGGTGACTGCTTAAAAGGGCAGGGATCCGGAGAAGGGATCCTGCTTGGCTGACGTCAGCGAACATGACCGGGAGAGAACGCAATTTGCCACTTGCGCAGCCCTCCTGTCTTCATTATTCTGACCTATACCGGTTACCAGTAACCACACTTTAGTACTATAAATCGAAGAGCCGCCGGCGAGCGGCACTTAGCAAGATTGTCGTCTTTCTTTCCCAGAACTCTGAGGTCCACTCCTCGATCAACCTGGCCTTCTTCATAGCTGCTGGACAGTCTGCTATCCGGCTGCCGCAGTGACGATGACAGGCAGGTGTTGCAGGGGCGATGGTCTCAGTGCTGCGTTGTCCGGGTGCAAAACTTGGCATGACGTTGTCCAATTATCGAACGAACGACGCGCGGGCCTACTTACCCCGGCTAACAATCCGACCTGTTTCTGTGGCCTTGGTCACTCTGTCGCTGCTGCTCGCGACCTATGCGATCATTGCCGTCCTGCATCCTGGCCAGATTTTCTTCGGGCTGGAGGACCGCAGGCGCTTTCTGCTGTATATCCTCGTCTCTTGCCAGGCGCTGCTCCTGTTGCTCTGTGCCATTCACTGGCGAAGCGGGCGGCAACAGCTGCGGACAGAAGCTCGATTGCAGCAGATTGTTCAGCTGCAGCGCAGCATCCTCGATGCGGCCGGGCCGATGATGATCGCAACGGATCTTGAAGGTCACCTGATCACCTGTAACCCGGCTGCGGAGCGGATGTTCGGCTACACGGCGGACGAGATGCTGAGCAACCTGAAGGTCCAGGACCTGTTTCCCGCTGGAGAACTCGAGCGGGTGGGCAAACTGCTGGTCCAGCGGATTGATCACGTAATCGACGTGACCAGTAGTGAAAACGTTCTCAAGCTCTACTTGCGCTACGTAACCAGCTTTACTGCCAGCCGGGTACGGGGTTTCGAGATCCAGTGCCGCCGCAAGGACGAGTCCTCATTTCCCGCGATGCTGAACCTGTCGGCTATTCGCGATCCTGATTCGAAAGTGACGGGACTACTGGCCATTGCGACTGACCTGAGCGCGACCAAGCGCGCAGAGCAGGCGCTGCGTGCGCAGGAGAAACGCGCTACCGAGCTGGACAAGCAGAAGGAATTTATCCTGGCATCGGTGGCCGATGGAATTATCGGTACCGATACAGCTGGCCGCATCACCTTCGCGAATCCGGCCGCGGCCGCCATGCTGCAGGCCCATCCAGCCGAACTGGTAGGACTGTCCGCCTACACCATCCTGCATGCCCGACGAGCCAGTGGACACGATTCCGCAGCCCTGGAGGAAGAACACAGCCGCGCGTGGCGGGCGTTCCTTATACGTGAGACGCTGAGCGGGCAGGACACGTTCTATCGCCCGGACAGCAGCAGTTTTCCGGTTGAGTTCACCATGACACCGATGGCCGCAAATGGCGTCGCCACCGGCAGCGTCCTCAATTTCCGCGACATCAGCCAGAGGAATGCGCTGGACCGGATGAAGGACGAGTTCATATCAACGGTCAGCCACGAATTGCGGACGCCGTTGACGTCCATCCGCGGCGCGCTCGGCCTGCTGTCCGCCGGGCTGCTGCACGAACTGAATGAAAAGACAGCGAACCTGCTGCGAATTGCTGTCAGCAACTCCGACCGCCTGGTGCGGCTGATCAACGACATCCTGGACCTGGAGCGCATGCAGTCCGGCCGTGCGCCGCTCAGCTTCCGGCAGTGTTCGATGGAAGAGATCGCGCAGCAGGCGGTTGATGCCATGCTGCCGGTAGCTGAGGCCGCCAATGTCTCGCTGCGTCTCAAGACCGAACCCTGCAAAGTACATGCGGATTCTGACCGCCTGCTGCAGGTGATGATGAACCTGCTGAGCAATGCCATCAAGTTCTCCCCGCCATTCTCCGAGGTCACGGTCAAGACCATGAAGTCTGCTGACGGCGCTCTGGTGGCCGTAGTCGATGAAGGCCGGGGCGTGCCGCAGGATAAGCTGGAGCTGATTTTCGACCGCTTTCAACAGGTGGACGCTTCGGACTCGCGCCAGAAGGGCGGCACCGGCCTGGGCCTGGCGATCTGCCGGACCATTCTCGAGCAGCATGGCGGCCGGATCTGGGCTGAGCGCAATTCCGACCGCGGATCCAGCTTCTTCTTCTGCCTTGCGGATGTGCCTTCCTCTCTCGAAGAAAACAAGCCACAGCTTTCGCGCGCATTACCGGAAGAAGGCGTGGTGCTGCTGTGCGATGACGATGAACAGACGCGCCTGGCGCTCAAGACCAGCCTGGAGCAGTACGGCTATGAAGTAGTCGAAGCAGAATCCGGAGCCGAAGCTGTTGCGTATGCCGAGGCGGTCGGTGTGGATGCAATCCTGCTCGACCTGACGCTGCCCGGCATGAGTGGCTGGCAGACCCTGCGTTCGTTGAAAGACAATCCGAACACGGCCATGATCCCGGTTGTCGTCCTGAGTGTGTTCGATGCGCCCGACAGGGAGTCGCTTGCGGCACGGCCGGATGGCTGGGTGACCAAACCGCACCTGGAACAAAACCTGATGCGCGAACTGGCACGCGTGGTTCGCAAGGAAGATGAACGCGCCTGCGTCCTGCTGGTGGAAGATGATGAAGACCTGGCACGCATCGTGATGGCAACCTTTGAGCAGGCAGGGGTAGAGATATTTCATGCATCGACCCGTGTGAAGGCAATCGAGATGTGCCAGAGCATCAAGCCGGGAATCATGATCCTGGACCTGTCCCTACCAGACGGTGACGGTTTCGGGGTGGTCGACTGGCTGCGGCAGACGCATGATCTGCACCGGATGCCCCTGATTGTGTATTCAGCCAGAGACGTGAGCGAAATAGAACGTGAGCAGTTGCTTTTGGGGCCGACTGAATTTGTAACCAAGGCTCGTGTGCAACCCCAGGAAGTGGAGGCTTTGGTGCGCACCATGCTGCGCAGATATACGACGACAGGGGTGCTTGCGGAAACACCGGCAATCCAAAACGCTTCCGCGCGCGTAAATTAGGTTTATGGGTCGACGCATTCTTATCATTGACGACGAAGACGATATCCGGCAGGTGGCTGCACTCAGCCTTGAAACGATCGCCGGATGGGACGTGGTGCTGGCCAACTCGGGCGCACTTGGTGTCGAAGTTGCCGCGAAAGAACAACCGGACGCGATCCTGCTTGACGTGATGATGCCTGAGATGGATGGCCCCACCACGTTTCTGAAACTGCAATCGACGCCGCAGACAGCCAACATACCGGTACTGTTGCTGACCGCCAAGGTGCAGGGTTCGGATCAGAGGCGTTTCGCCGGGCTGGGTGTGGCCGGCATCCTGTTCAAACCGTTTGACCCGCTGCTACTGTCCAAGCAGGTTTCCGACGCACTTGGCTGGAAGGATTAGCGATGGAGAAGCTGCCGGGCCAGGCGAACGAGGAGTCGAGCCGGAAAACGGCCAGCGACCCCGTTACAAGCGCCGAGCGTCGCTCCCTGCGGAGCCAGACCCCGCAGGAGCAGGCCGAGTCGCAGAGAAAGCTGAATGATCTGCTGGCGACCCTCTGGGAGCAGCGCAAAGGCATCCTGCTCGAGCGGTTGCGTGTATTGAAGGAGTCAATTGCTGACCTTGAAACCAGCGGCTCGGCGGAAAGCCGTAAACGTGGTGCGGAAACTGCCCACAAACTGGCCGGCATTCTCGGGACCTTTGGCTTGCCGCGCGGCACTGACCTGGCACGCGAAGCAGAGGTGACGCTGGAGCGGCCTGCTCCGCTGGAACCGGCGGACCTGCATCGCCTGCATGGACTAGCGGACGAACTCGGACTGCTGATTGACCATCGCTCGCTGCCCAATGGCCGCTGACTCATCCGGCGGCATTTTCATGCTGTGCAAACACTCCAGCCATCTTTCGCTTCGATAGGCTAATCGAAGCCGGAAAGTGAGGCGGATTGAACATGTCCGAAGTGGGGCGCACTCTTGTTATGCTCGGTATCCTGCTGGCGGTCGTCGGCGGGGCCATGCTGCTGCTCGGACGTAGTGGTGTGCCGATCGGTCGCCTGCCGGGGGACATCGCCTACCGTGGCCGCAACTTTTCATTTTTCGCGCCACTCGGCACCTCGCTACTCCTGAGTGTCGTGCTTTCTTTGCTGTTGTACTTGGTCTCGCGCTTCAGGCGATAGCGATCCTGTCGAACATCAGCACCTTCTCGCGATTCACACAGCGATCGTCCCGGGCTCCTCTCAAAGACCGATGTGCAGGCGGCATGTTCACCGCGTTCGGGTGGCGTCGCTGCCGGAGCCCTGCTTTTCAGCCGGTGTAAACTCAAGGTTTGGCAGCGAAGCAGGCAATGAAAGAGCGCATCACCAATATGCCCGAGGCAGGACAGGGCTTCTTCTCATTCGAAGAAGAAGCAATCGAAGTTTCGTCTGCCACCGAGATGGAACGCCGGCGCGAGTGGACGGTTGGCGACCTGGTGCGCGATGTGCGCCTGCATATTGAAGACGCCTACAACGATGTGTGGGTTGAAGGCGAGGTTTCAAACCTGCGCGCCGCCCCGTCCGGCCACATGTACTTCACCTTGAAAGATGGCGAGGCCCAGCTGCCGGTCGTGCTGTTCAAACGCCAGGCGCAGTTACTGCGTTTCAAGCCGAAAGATGGTTTGCACGTTCGCGCGCGCGGTAAGGTGACGGTGTATGAACAGCGCGGACAGATGCAGCTCGTCGCTGAAGCGATGGAAGAACTGGGCACTGGCTCACTGCAGGAAGCCTTTGAGAAGCTGAAGCTCAAGCTGGGCGCCGAGGGGCTTTTTTCTGCCGAACGCAAACAACCGCTGCCGTCCTTTCCACGCTGCGTCGGCATCGTGACTTCGCCGAGCGGCGCAGTCATTCGAGACTTCCTGAATGTGTCGGCGCGACGTCATGCTGCACTCGATGTGCTGCTTTACCCCGCTGCCGTACAGGGTGAAAGCGCTGCAGCAGAAGTTACTGGCGGCATCCTGTATTTCAACCGCGCGCGGAATGTGGATGTCATCGTGATCGCGCGTGGCGGCGGTTCGATTGAAGACCTGGCCTGCTTCAACAGCGAAATGCTGGCCCGCGCCATCGCGTCGTCAGAGTTGCCGGTAGTTTCGGCGGTTGGCCACGAAACCGACTTCACGATCGCCGACTTCGTTGCAGATCTCCGCTCGCCCACGCCTTCAGCGGCTGCCGAATTGATCACGGCTCAACAGCATCGCGTCGAAGAGCGCATTGAAGAACTGCACAGCCGGCTCATGCGGGCATGCCGCTACCAGTTGATGATGGCCAGCGAACGCTTTTCACGTGTCTCGATCGCCGCGGCGTCCGCGCGCATTCGCGATGGCCTTGGCCGGCGTCAGCAGCGGCTGGATGAACTGCAGTTCCGCATGGAAGCCGCGCTACGTCAGCATGAACGCGCCTGCATGGTCAAGGTGCAGGAGTTGTCGGCTCGCTTGATGCGCCATGAGCCAACGCACAAACTACGGGCAAATCGCGAGAGCATCCAGGGCCTGGAACAACGTCTGTTTCGCTGTGCCATTATTACGCTCGAGCAGCGCCGTTCCAGGATTAGTAATTCATCGGCTCGCCTGGCGTCGCTCTCTCCGCTCGCTGTACTGGGGCGTGGTTATGCTGTCGTCTTTGACGAACATGGCAGGCTGGTGCACGATGCCGCGCAGCTTCGCCCCGGCGACACACTGCAGTCACGCCTGGCACATGGTTCTGCTACAAGCACAGTTACTGAAACCCAATTATGAGAAAACTATTTGGTACCGATGGAATCAGGGGCGTCGCCGGTCAATCTCCGTTAGACATAAAAACAGTTTTTGCTGTGGGCGTCGCCATAGCACGCTCGTTGAACGACACCTTCGTCGAGCCGCGTGTACTGATCGGCGCAGACACGCGCGAATCAAGTAACTGGATCGTCGCGACTATAACCGCCGGCCTTACACATGGTACGGCCAGCGTCTTCAATGCGGGTGTCGTCACCACACCCGCGATTGCTTACCTGACGAAGAAGCATGCCTTCGCGGCCGGGATCGTCATCTCTGCTTCGCACAATCCATGGCAGGATAATGGCATCAAGGTCTTTGGCAGCAATGGTTACAAACTTCCCGATGCCCTTGAACTGACGATGGAAGAAAAGATTTTCGCGCTGATCGCCGAAAACGTTCCGGTAGATGCCGGTGTCGCAATCTATCCGCCGGTCGACGAGTCGTTACGACTCGAGTACGAAGCCTATCTACGCTCTGTTGTCCCCGGTCTGCGACTCGACGGCAGATCAATCGTGATTGACTGCGCGAATGGTGCCGCTTCCGCGATCGCTCCTGAGCTGTTCAACGAACTCGGCGGCACGCTTCGCTTTACGCATGTCACACCGGACGGCCGGAATATCAACGCAGCCTGCGGCGCTCTGCATCCTGAAGTTGTAGCGAAGGAAGTGACAGAGTTCGGAGCTGATCTGGGCATCACGTTTGATGGCGATGCCGATCGCGTTCTGTTCGCGGACGCTAATGGCCGCGTGGTCAATGGAGATGGCGTCCTGTTGCTGGCTGCGCGTGATCTGCAGCGCTGCGGCATGCTGAAGAACGACCTGGTCGTCGCTACAACCATGTCTAACATGGGGCTTGAAGCCGCGCTGCGCAAGGATGGGATTCGCATGTTGCGCGCACCAGTGGGCGACAAGTACGTACTGCAGATGATGCAGGAAAATGATGCGTCGCTTGGTGGCGAACAGTCCGGTCACATTCTTTTTCCCGCGCGCGCAACAACTGGCGATGGCCTGCTGACAGCGCTGCTGGTGCTCGACATGGTGCAGCGCTCAGGCAAACCGCTGCATGAGCTATGTGCGGATCTGAAGGTCTATCCGCAGGTGATTGTGAATGTGCGCGTCCGCGAAAAGAAGCCGCTTGAAGGAATCGAATCGGTAGCCATCCGGATCCAGGAGGCCGAGGAGGACCTGCACGGGAACGGCCGCGTCGTCGTTCGGTATTCCGGCACCGAAGCACTGGCACGCGTGATGATTGAGGCGGAATCAGAGCAGCAGATGCGCCGGCATGCAGACGCGATCGCAGATGCGATCCGACTGGAACTCGGCGTGTAGTAGTTTGTTCCCGCCAGCAAGCCGAGCTAGCAGTTTGTCATCTCGACCGAAGCGCAGCATTCCAGTTTGTCAACTCGACCGAAGCGCAGCGAAGTGGAGAGACCTGCTTCTTCCTTTCCACGGACGGGGCAGGCAATCTAATCCATATCCCGCCAGTTATTGCCGACACCAACCTCTGCAATAATCGGTACTTTCAGCGAAATGACGTTCTCCATCTCATGCTTGACGAGCGTGCGGATATCTTCAACCTCATCCTTGGGTGCGTCAAATAATAGCTCGTCATGAACCTGCAGCGTCATTCGCGACTTCATCTTCGCTGCCCGCATGCGCTCATCGATGCGTAACATGGCTATCTTGATCAGGTCAGCGGCGGTACCTTGCAAAGGCGTATTGACAGCAGTGCGTTCCGCAAAACCGCGGAGGTTGGCATTCCTGCTTTGGATATCCGGGATCGGTCGCACCCGTCCAAACAGAGTACGAACACTTTGCGTAGAGCGCGTCTCTTCGAGTACCCGATCAATGAAGGTTCGGACGCCAGTGTACCGCGCAAAATAGGTCTCGATGTAGAGCCGTGCTTCATTCTGATCGATACCCAGTTGTGCAGCTAATCCAAACGGCGAGATGCCATACACGATGCCGAAGTTCACGGCCTTCGCCCGGTTGCGGATCTCCTTCGTCATCGCCGATGGCGCAATTCCAAACACCTCGGACGCGGTCAGCTTATGAATATCTTCGTCATGCGTGTAGGCGTGAACCAACAGCGGATCCTCAGAGAAATGCGCCATCAGACGTAATTCAATCTGCGAATAGTCAGCTGACAGCATCACGTTTCCGGGAGCCGCTATGAATGCAGCGCGGATCTCGCGGCCCAGCTCAGTCTTGATGGGAATATTCTGCAGGTTCGGGTTCGTCGATGACAGCCGACCCGTCGAAGTGCCTACCTGGTTGAAGGTTGTGTGGACGCGGCCTTCTGCATCAGCCAGCAGCGGCAGCGAGTCGACATAGTTCGACTTGAGCTTGGCCAGCTGTCGATATTCAAGCACCATCTTCGGTACAGGATTATGCTGCGCAAGATCTTCGAGGACATCCATCGCTGTCGAAACTACTTTGCCCTTGCCGTATTTGATTGGCTTGGGCAGATTCATCTTATTGAAAAGCACATCGCCCAGTTGCTTGGGAGAGTTGATATTGAAGCGGTGGCCGGCAAGGGCATAAATCTCTTCACCAACCCGCTGCATCTCCGCGGCCAGATGGCTGTTCATTGTATCCAACACTTTCAGGTCGATACGAACGCCTGCCTCCTCCATACGTAACAGCAACGGCGTCAATGGCAGATCGATGGTCGCATAAACGCTGTCCGTCTTGAGCGTCGCAACCTCTTCCCGCATCAGCGGACCGAGCAGCATGATGGCGTGCGCAGCCTCCGTCAACTGCTTATCGCCTGTCTCCTGCAGAGGCCGGCTGGTGAAGCGCGCCACCACGTCCGCCAGGCGATGCGTGGTATGCGTGGGATTGACGAGATAGGAGTACAGCATGATGTCATCGCGAACGCCCGCGAGCTCAACGCCATGCGGCGCGAGCACACGCAGACTGCTCTTCATGTCATGCACGGCCTTCGGAACAGCGGCGTCCTGCAGCAGGCCGCGCAGTTCTTCTGCGTAGGGGCCATCAAGGTTCACGCGGAGACTTTCACCAGTCATGGCAGCGACTGCGAGTGTGAGGCCAGCCGGCGTCTGTCTGTCATCAACGGCGACACTGACTGCGACAGTGTCACCAGCTTCAAACATGTCCATCATCGACATGCTTTTAAGCACCGGCGCTTCTTCCTCAATGGCCTCTGTCTCTGCAGCAGAAATCTGTTCGGTCAGCGTCGCCAGCAGGGACGCATCGACTGCAAGCGCAAAGCCTCTCCTGGCGGCCTTGGCGAAGCGCTTCCATGCGGCTGCATCAGGATCAAGCAGGTGTTCGACCTGCGAAGGTCCAGCTTCTGGCGCAAGCTCTTTCAACATGGTAGTGAAGCCGAGTTCGTTAAAAAGTTTGCGACAAGCAGCGATGTCCGGTTCAAGCGTGCGCATGCTTTCAAGTGCGAGTTCCATTGGCACTTCGCAATGGATCGTCACCAGTTCCTTGCTGAGCAGGATGGTCTCGCGATTGTTCTGCAGTGACTCGCGATAGGTCTTACGCTTCACTTCATCAGCGTGATCAAGCGTTGCTTCGACGCTGCCGAACTGCTGGATCAACTCGACAGATCCCTTGTCGCCAATACCGGGGGCGCCGGGAATGTTGTCGATGGTGTCGCCACGCAGAGCCATCACGTCGACCACCTGCTCCGGGGGCACGCCAAGCGTTTCAAGCACCTTCTCGCGATCGAGAATCAGGTTGTCCTTCATCGGGTTCAGCACTTTCACGTGATTATTCACCAGTTGCAGCATGTCCTTGTCGCTGGAGACGATGAACACCGGATGGCCCGCGTCTGCAGCCTGCCTGGCTAGTGTGCCGATGACGTCATCAGCTTCAAATCCTTCTGACTGCAGGATTGGGATGTGAAAGGCTTCGAGCGATCGCCGGATATACGGCAGCTGCTGTGACAGATCCGGCGGCATCTCGGTCCTGTTGGCCTTGTAGCCGCCATAGTCGGTCTCTTCAAAGCTTTGTGTCTTCGCACTCCACTTGCGCAGAGTGGTGATCTGCTTCGCGCGTTCATCACGGAAAACTGGAGCGCTGGTGTCGAAAATGGCGGCGAAAAATACTGGCGAAAAATCGCGCCGCAGCTTGTTGATCATGTTCACGAAGACAAAGGTCGCAGCCGTAGGAATGCCATTGCGCGTGGACATGGGGCGTTGCCGCTGCATCG
This sequence comes from Acidobacteriaceae bacterium, assembly GCA_963692885.1. GTDB lineage: Bacteria > Acidobacteriota > Terriglobia > Terriglobales > Acidobacteriaceae. The sequence goes on along the minus strand of OY843586.1, from coordinate 185,078 downwards.
CGTGGTACGCGCGAAAGATGAACGACATGGAGTCGAGCAGGTAGATGGGTTGCTTGTCAGAACTTGTCGGCATGTGCGGCCTCTTTAAGAACTATGGATGAACATACAGTCGCCATAAGAAAAGAATCGATACCGCGAGGCGACAGCATGCTGGTAGGCAGCCAGAATCCCTCGGCCCGCGAAAGCGGCAACCAGCATGAGCAGACTCGACTGCGGAAGGTGAAAATTCGTGAGCAGCGCACCGACAATTTTGAAGTCATAGCCAGGGCTCATAAAGATTGAGGTCGTGCCACTGTGCGCCTCTAACGGCATGCCTGCAGCTGCCTGTGCGCAGTGTTCGAGTGTGCGAACGGTTGTAGTGCCGACCGCGATCACGCGGCGTTGTTCAGCCAGCGCGGCATTGATGCAGCGGGCAGTTTCCTCCGGCAGCGTATAGCGTTCCGCGTGGAGTTGAATGTCCTCAAGCCGCTCCACCCGCAACGGCTGAAATGTGCCCAGGCCCACGTGAAGTGTTACGTAGCAGATGTGTACGCCTTTCGCTCGCAGCGCACTGAATATCTCGGGGGTGAAATGCAGCCCGGCAGTCGGCACTGCCACTGAACCTGCCTGCTCGGCGTAAACAGTCTGGTAACGATCCCGGTCATTCGTCGTGTCTTCGCGGTGGATGTAGGGCGGCAGTGGCACATGGCCGTAGGAGTCAAGCACCGCCAAAAATGCATGTACCGTGGGAGCAAACCGCAGTGTGCGTTCGCCAAAATCACCGCGGCTCATGACAGTAGCGATCAATGCATCTTCATTCCCGGAACCTTCGCGTGGTCGAAAAAGCAACGTCTCGCCAATCTGCACCTTGCGGCCTGGCTTTACCAGCGCCTTCCATTCCCACTCGTCCGTCTGCTCAGTCAGCAGCACTTCAATCCGGCCGCTTGGCTCCTGGCCCTGCTCGCCCAGGCGTGGCTGCCGCTGTGCATAGAGGCGGGCCGGGATGACGCGGCTGTTATTCAGCACCAGCACGTCGCCTTCACGCAGATAGTCGGGCAGACGAACAAATTCCGTGTCCTGCCATTTCCCGGTGGCGCGATCGACAGCCAGCATGCGCGCACCCGCGCGGTCCGCGGGTGGCTGCTGCGCAATCAGTTCTTCAGGAAGATGGAAATTGAAGTCGGAGACAAGCACTGGTTAATTTTAGTTGTTTTGACGACCGCGCATCGAGCGTCGGCTTCGCTCTTCTAAACGATCACACGAAAATGATTTTCGGCCAGATGCCGCGCGCGCTCGAGCGCTGCCTCCACATGCAGACGGGCTTCTTCAAAGGCGACATCCGTCAGATCAGGTGCGATGAAAACAGGGCTGGCCCAGCCGATCGCCACGCGCGAAAATGGTTTGGGGATCAGGAATGTATCCCAGGATTTCAGCTTCCAGGCGCGTTGTGGCAGAGTGTGAAACGGACCGATGGGCGCGCCCGTCAGTTGTGCCAGTTTGATGGTGCCGGCCTTGAGCTGGTATTTCGGGCCGCGCGGACCATCTGCTGGAAACACGGTATGGCTGCCGCCTTCCTGCTGACGGGCAAGCTCCCGCAAGCCGCCCATGCCGCCCCGCGAACTCGAGCCCCTCGCCGTGAGAAAGCCGAGCCGGTGGATCGTTCGCGCGATCAGTTCGCCGTCGAAGCTCTGGCTTATAAGAATGCTCGCACTGTACTTGTCTTTGAAGCAGCAGGCCGCAGTCAGCAGGCACTGGTGCCAGAAGCACCATACGCCGACCGCACCGGGCACAGCGGGCGCCGCGCCGGGCTCACAAACATCTTCATAGCGAAGTGTTGCGGCAAGCGCTCGGATGAGCAGCGCCACAACGGGCGGCACGATAACCAGCAGGATGCGACGGCCCAAGGAGTACCTGCGGGGTTGATCGGCTCTGGATTTCGCGGGCACTCCCTTATTCAATCATCTGGGGAACATTCGCGGCGGATATAGAAAAGCAGGTCCTTCGACTCCACTTCGTTTCGATCAGGATGACACGTCTGGTAGCTACGTTTCGCCCAAGTTGACCCAGCGGGCCGCGTTTTTCGAAGGATGACACGTGGTGCTTCATGGTCGTGCTTCATGGTCGTGCTTCATCAAGGAGCGCTTAGCTGTACCGCATCCAGCGCAGCATTTCGGGAAGATTCGGGCGCTTGCCATACATCAGGATGCCGATCCGGTAGATGCGAGAAGCAATCCACAGCACAGCGTAGATGGCGATAATCATCAGGGCGACCGACAACACCAGCTGCCAGAGCGGCGGCATCTGCACACCCATCCTCAGGCACATAATGAGCGGTGTGCACGGCGGGAAGAGCGACAGCCCCACCGACAGCGCCGAGCTCGGATTGCCGAGCACATAACTGAACAGCGTGAAGGCCAGGATCAGCGGCAGCATGATGAGCACCTGGAACTGGTTCATCTCCTGCTCAGTCGACATGGTGGCGCCCAGGCCTGCGCTGAGCGAACTGTAAAACAGGAAGCCGAGTACGAAATAAATCAGGAAGAAGACGACCTGGATTGGCTGAATGCCGAGCGATGCTACGCCGTGGATACCGGCCTTCGCGGCCATCTGCGAGCCTGCGTAAAATGCCACGAGCGCAAACCAGATACCCAGTTGCGTCAGTGCCGCGGCGCCCACGCCCAGCAGTTTTCCGATCATCAATGACTCGGCCTTGACACTCGAAAGCAGTACTTCGAAGATCCGTGAAGTCTTCTCTTCAACCACCGAGCGGCCCACGTTCAACCCGTAGAACGATACAGAAAAATACAGTAGAAACATCATGCCATAGGGTGCCCAGAAACTCTGTTGGCCGTTAGAAGAAACTGTGCCCCCATTCTTGACCTGCAGCCGCTGGATATCGATGGCCTTCAGCAGTTTGCTCACCTCGGGAGCCGGCATGCCGCGCTCCTGCAGGCGTCCACGAAGCAACGCGTGGCTGACAGCATCCCGGATGCGATCTGCATTTAAATCAGTTGACGAACGAGTCGCATAGACGACGCTAGGCTGCGGCTCACCTGGACTTACCTGCATCCACAGGTACGCGTCAATTTCCTTACTGTCGACACGCTGCACCAGTGAGACGATATCAGCCTGAGTCGCGGGCGCAACCACTTCCAGCTGCGACGGAGGATTCTCGCCGCGTGCCAGTTCATCCCGGACACCATCCGCGAGCTGCGCATCATTCGACGCAACGACAATATGCGCATCGCCTCCCAGGTGCGTGGCAGAGAATGCACCGACCCCGAAGATGCCGGCGAAGATGAGCGGGATCAACACGGTACTGATGCGGAAAGCTTTGGAGCGCACGCGTTCCAGATATTCGCGGCGCGCAATCAGCAGGGCGCTATGCATCGGATTTGCCCCCGACTGTCTGGATGAAAATCTCTTCAAGCGAAGGCTCGACCAGTTCGTAGCGGTACACCTGTGTGCTCTGCATAAAGTGCCGCAAAAGTGCCTGCGGATCGGCACCGGCATTCAGCTTCAACTCGGCATGGTTGCCGAAATTTCTTACTTCGTCAGCGGATGTGGTCACCAGCGGATCAGCCAGGAACGCCGCATCGCCGTGGAAATCGAGCAGCATGCGATTGCGCGGATAGCGGCCTTTCACATCGCGCATCCTGCCGTGCAGCACTGCCTTTCCACCATGCACCAGGCAGATGGAGTCGCACAGTTTTTCCACCTGGTCCATGCGGTGCGTAGAGAACAGGATTGCTTTTCCCTCTTTGCGCAAATCGAGCAGAGTGTCCTGCAGCAGGACTGCATTCACTGGATCGAGGCCGGAGAATGGTTCATCCATGATCAGGAAGTCGGGATCATGCAGCAATGTCGAGATGAACTGGATCTTCTGCTGCATGCCTTTCGAAAGCTCTTCCGTCTTCTTCTCCATCACGTCGGCGATCGACAGGCGCTCACACCAGTTCTGCGCACGCGTTCGTGCGACAGAAGCAGCCAGGCCGCGAATCTCGCCCATGAAGATCAACTGGTCAAGCACGTTCATCTTTTTGTAGAGTCCGCGCTCTTCCGGCAGGTAGCCGACGCGGGTCAGCTGGTCGCGCGAAAATGGCTTGCCGAATAGCCGGATCTGCCCGGAATCCGGCATAGTTATGCCAACAATCATGCGGATGGTCGAAGTCTTGCCCGCACCATTCGGCCCCAGCAGTCCAAACATACTGCCTGCCTCAATTGAAAGTGAGAGCTCGTTGACCGCGATCTTTTTGCCATACGCTTTGGAGACGCGATCCACTTCCACGATCGAGGCTGGCGACGCGCTCGATGGAGTGTAGACGACAGGTTCGGTTGCAGTAGACGACACGGGAAGGACCTCCGCGGTTCCAGTGCAGTGTACTAACGCAGATGTGCAGCCGTGCATAGAAAGTTGTAGCCGGCTGCACGGGAGATCACACCACCGTCCGGCGGCGCCCGGCTGGCTTCCAGGCATTCTCTGCAGGCGGCGGCAGCCATTCCCGTACAGGCTGATACGATCGCACTGTGCTGGAGTTGGAAACATCGGTGCAGTTCGTCAAGGGGATAGGCCCGCGCTTTGCGGGATCCCTTACCGAAAAGGGCATCCTGACCGTCGAAGACCTGTTGTACCACCTGCCCTTCCGCTACGAAGACCGCATGAACCCGCTGCCTTTCTCCGAACTGAAGGCGGGAGAGATGGCGAGCGTGATCGGCGAGGTGCGCGGCTGCACCCTGTTGCGCACGCGCAGTATGCCGATCTTCGAAATGACCATTGGACAGGGCACGCAGACGCTCAAGTGCATGTGGTTTCATGGCACCTATCTGAAAGACAAATTCAAGATTGGCCAGATGCTCGCGCTCTACGGCAAGGCAGAAGAGTCGCGGTCGCGGCTGGGCAAATTCAAGATGATCCAGCCCCAGTTTGAATTTCTGCCCGCACTCGTAGACGGCGCCGAAGCCGATCCCTTGCAGCTGCTTGAAGTCGGCCGGATCACGCCGGTGTATGAATCGCTCGGTGGCAGTCAGCTGGCTTCGCGATGGCAGCGGCGCATCATCTACGGATTGCTCGAAGAGTTGAAAGGCCGTATTCCGGAAACACTTCCCGAAAAGCTTCTCGTCCGGCTCGGGCTGCCGGCACGCGAGGAAGCCATCCGGCAGGCGCACTTCCCCATCCCCGGCACACCGATGACGCTCTTGCAGTCCTCCGGCACCATCGCGCACCGGCGGCTCATTTTCGAGGAATTGTTCTACCTGGAGCTGGGTCTCGAATTGAAGCGGCGCAAGATGAAAGAGCGCGTTGGCGTGGCCTTCATGACAGATGGCAAGGTCCGCAGCGCGATCCGCGAAGTACTGCCCTTTCATCCCACTGCGGCCCAGAAGCGCACATTGGGCGAGATTGTCGACGACATGAAGAAGACCGGGCCCATGCGCCGTCTGCTGCAGGGGGACGTAGGCTCCGGCAAGACTATTGTCGCGCTGCAGGCCATGCTGGTCGCCATTGAGAATGGCTACCAGGCCGCTCTGATGGCGCCGACCGAGATACTCGCCTCGCAGCACTTCATCGGTGCCCGTAAGCTGCTGGAGCGATCGTCGCGCAGGTACCGCATCGTGCTGCTCACCGGTTCGCTGGACGAAGACAGGAAGCGTTCGACGCGCGGCAAGATTGCCCGGGGCGAGGCTGACCTGATCATCGGCACGCATGCGCTGATCGAAGAGAAAGTGGAGTTCGACAAACTGGGCCTGGTCGTGGTCGATGAACAGCATCGCTTCGGCGTGATGCAGCGCTTCAAGCTGATGAAAAAGCCGGGTCAGGGCGAGCCGGACGTACTGGTGATGACCGCGACGCCGATCCCGCGTACGCTGGCGCTTTCGCTCTATGGCGACCTGGACCTGAGCGTGCTCGACGAACTGCCGCCCGGCCGCACACCGATTGTCACGCGGCGCATCTCGGATGAACGTGCGGACGAAGTCTGGACCTTCGTGCGGCGGCAGATCAAGCTTGGGTTGCAGGCATATGTCGTCTACCCGGTGATCGAAGGGCCTAAAGAAGATGAGCCTGAGCTGGACTTTCCACGCGAGGATATTGAAGCCGCAGAGCAGCCGGCCGCCGTCAGGAAGACCGCCGGCAAGAAGGCTCCTGCGAAAAAGGCTGTGAAGAAATCAGCGGAGGGCCTTTTTGAGAAACCGACGCTCAAGGCCGCAACCACAATGTACGAACAGTTGCAGCAGGACGCCCTCAAGGGCTTACGGCTCGGCCTGCTGCACGGGCGCCTGGATGCGGATGAAAAAGAGATCATCATGCGACGCTTTCAACGCGGCGAGATTGATGTCCTCATCTCGACTACGGTGATCGAAGTGGGTGTCGACGTACCTAATGCCGCAGTGATGGTGATTGAACATGCCGAGCGCTTTGGCCTTGCACAGATGCATCAATTGCGTGGCCGGGTCGGTCGCGGAGCGGCAAAAAGCTACTGCATCCTGATGACGGGCGGACGGCCATCGCAGCAGGCAGAAGAACGCCTGGATGCCATGGTACGTACGCAGAACGGGTTCGAGCTGGCTGAACTGGACCTGGCCATGCGTGGGCCAGGAGAGTTTTTTGGCACACGTCAGGCCGGGTTACCGGAGTTTCGAGTCGCCAACCTGGTGCGCGATCGTGAAATGCTTGAAGTAGCGAAAGCTGAATCCTCGCACTTCGTCGCCCGGGCCGATGAAGAAGCTGCGCCTGAAGAGAAGGCGAGGGTCTGGAATCGCCTGAAAGATGCCTGGCAGCGTCGTTACGGGCTGGTCGAGGCATGAAATTACCTGAATCGTGGAATTTACTACTAGTCCTCACATAAGAGGCATACAATCCTGACATCACCTGGTGCTGATCCGCGTGCCTGGAAGGTCAACTATGAGAACTACACTCGCGTTGGATGATGAACTTGTGGAAGTCGCACAGGAGTATACCGGCGTCATTGAAAAAACGGCGCTCGTTCGCGAAGCGCTTAAGGCACTCATCGAGCGCGAGAGCGCTCATCGGCTCGCCGCGTTGGGCGGGACAGCGCCGGAGATGAAAGATGTTCCGCGCAACAGAGCGACGACTGTTCGGCAGATCGACGAATCCTCGCAGAGAAGCCGACGCAGTTGATCCTTGCCGACACATCGATCTGGATCGACCACTTCAGAGCAAACAATGACGTTTTGCGCGATCAACTGCTCCGACAGCGCATTGTGATGCATCCATTCGTAGCGGGAGAGTTGGCATTGGGATCGCTGCCGGAGCGCACGAAGACGCTCAGGCTGCTGGATCAACTGCCGGGCATGCGTGTCGCGCGTATCGATGAAGTCCGACAGGTGGTAGAAGCTCGCTCGCTCCACAACCGCGGAATCGGCTGGACAGATGCGCAACTGATTGCGTCGGTCCTCATCCATTCATCGACGAAGATATGGACGAAGGACAAGCGCCTGCGGGAGACAGCCGAGGACCTGCACATCCACATCGATCCTGCTTGAACGGTAATTCGCGCATCAGGCGATCGCAGCTGCACCAAATAGTTGTTCCGGGGACGATGCTTCATCAGCGAGATCGCGGATCTCGAGGTCACAGACGGCTACCAGCATAGCCTGGGCAGCAGGCAGGTTGACGGTTCTCTGGCAGAAGCCGGTAAGCGCCTGGTGTGAATTCGCGGTAAGCTCCAGGCCGAGCGATACCAGCATGACGTAAATATCCACTGCGGCCGAACGCTCGAATTCAAAGACCACCTGCAAAATGCCCGGCGTCGGCCGCCGGTGTTTGAGAAGCCATCCGCCCGACGTCACCAGCAAAAGCGAGAGCGATTGAAGCAGATCTTTCTGATCGTCCACACTGAACGCCCGCAGTTGCAGCCCGGGAAGCTGCTCTGTGAAATGCGCATCGCGAGAAGCATTGTCGTCAGTGTGCATGCTCCTTTCATCGGATGGGGATAGGCAAACGAGAGTGACTGTGGTAAGCGGGAATATACCTGGTGACCTCTCATGGGACGGACGCATCAACGACACGGCGTCAACGCGGTTCGCTGATTACACTTGCACATAAGGCAGTGAGACACTGACAGCCGCCGAAGGAAGGGCAATCCATGATCGTCGGGAGCGGCATTGACATAACGGAAGTAAGGCGCATTCGCAAGTCGCTCGAACGTTTCGGCGATCGCTTTCTCCACCACATCTACACGGCTGCAGAAATTGACTACTGCCAGGCGCGAAAGATCCGGGCTGCGGAAAGCTATGCCGCTCGCTTCGCCGCCAAGGAAGCTGCCGCCAAAGCGCTGGGGACCGGCATCGGGCGCGGTGTGATGTGGAAGGAGATCGAGGTGCACCGACAACCGGGACGCGCGCCTACTCTGAAGCTGTCAGGACGCGCAGCCGAGTGGGCGTCCTACCTGGGCGTCCGGAATATCAGTCTGTCCCTCACCCATACGGCCGAGACGGCGATGGCCCTGGTGATGATGGAGGACGGGAACTAGCCTGTGCCGGGTCACAGGCACTCAAACCTGGCCGGCCTGATCGTGCCCCTGCCGAATTTGCTGCAACAAACGAAGAATAAAGCACATCTTAGTGGAAACCCACCTGAGTCATCTTCCGGAGGATGCCGCAAGTGTGATGAGTTACCGCTTCTTTGCAAAGCATCCGGGGCTGGCAGCTCCAGAGGAAGAAGAAGGAGTAATCTTCCCGTTTGTTACTCTTTTGGTATCCGGCTACGTGGGTATCCGTTTGCTCGCCTGCTGTAAGCAGTTGAAGATGTCGATCTAAGGGTCTGAAGGAGATGTGTGCCTAGTCAACAGGAAGTCCGCTGGTCGCAGCTAAAAGTCGGTGTCCTCGTGCTGGCAGCGCTCCTTGCGCTGACGGCCCTGGTTTTCCTGATGTCCGGCGACACCGGCGGCCTGTTCACCGGTAAGCTCACCATCCGCTCGTACTTTGAAAACTCCTCCGGCCTGAAGGTTGGCGCACCGGTGACGCTCGAAGGCGTGACCATTGGCAATGTCAAGTCCATCAAAATAGTTCCTGACCGCAAGTTGACGCCGGTTGAAGTCACCATGAAACTCAGCCGCAAATACATTAGCGCATTGCACCAGGACACCAAGGCCAGTCTCAGCACAGTTGGCGTGCTCGGCGATACCGTGGTCGACCTTGACAGCAAACACGCGGTTGGCCCGGAAGCGAAGAATAACGAAGAATTAGGCACCAACGAGACACCGAACCTCTCAGACGTGATCAAGTCCAGCCAGGGCACGATCGAGCAGCTGAATACCATCCTTGCCAAGGTCGATAACCTGGTCGACTCGCTCAACACTGGCAAAGGTTCCATTGGCCAGCTGATCAACAGCCCCGACCTCTACAACAAGGCACTGACGGCAGTGAATCAGCTCGGTGGCCTTGTCGACCAGATCAGTAACGGTAAGGGCTCCATCGGCAAGCTGGTCTCAGACGACACGCTCTACAACAATGCAAACAATACAGTTGCCCGGCTGAGCCATATCGCCGACCAGCTCGATGCCGGGCAGGGTACCGCAGGCAAACTGCTGAAAGATGAGGCCCTCTACAACAACCTGAACAACACAGTTGCCCAGGCCAACCAGCTCATCTCGCAAATCAATGCAGGACAGGGCGCTCTCGGCGTCATGGCCAAAGATCCCCAGTTCGCTCAGAAGCTTCAGGACACAGTCACGCGCCTCGATTCGATCCTCAACCGCGTCGACAGTGGGGAAGGTACACTCGGCCAGCTCGTGCGTAATCCGTCGCTCTACAACAACAGCGACCAGATGCTGACCGAAACCCGCGGCCTGGTCACCGCCATCCGCGAAAACCCCAAGAAATACCTGACCTTCCACGTCAAGGTCTTCTAGGAACTGGCCGGGCGGGCGGAAGCGCCTCCTGGCGCGAGTGACATAGGGATGGGGAAACGGCGTTGCGCTCCAGCTGGACTGGCTTGATCCTGCATGGGCCGGTAAAAGGCAGATGGAGCGCAACGCTGTCGCCCAGCCGGCAAGTCGCTTGCGCCGACAGGCGCTTACGCCCGTACGGCAAGTACCCCGCACGGGTGGTACCGTGGTAAGTTTTGGAGGGTAGGGCAAAGATTTTGCCTTGCTTCTACCAGCCGGATGCGCACCTTTCCCTGTTCGAATGCTGTAGCGGCCGCTGAGTATTTCTCAGGAGATCCATGCGCCCCTTACACATTGCCGCATTCATACTCATGGGCACCGGTCTCGCCGTGGCCCAAAGCTCATTGACTGAGCTGAAAACGCTTGCCGCCGCGCCCGACACTGGTTCCGCCCCGGCTGAGCCTAAACGGCTGACCAGCTTCGACGTCACATCGATCGACCGCTCGGCCGACCCTTGCACTGACTTTTATCAGTACGCCTGCGGCAACTGGGTGAAGAACAATCCCATACCCGGCGACCAGACACGCTGGGGCACCTTCAACGAACTGGCTGAGCGCAATCAGTGGCTCGAGTACCAGGAGCTTGAAGCGGCTTCAAAGCCCAGCGCCAGCCGGACGCCCCTTGAAGCGAAATTCGGCGACTTCTTCGCAGCATGCATGGACAAGCCGCTCGCCGACCAGCAGGGCCTCAAGCCACTCGAGCCAACACTGTCGGCCATTGACGCGCTGAACAGCAAGAGCGACCTGGCGACACTCCTGGCCAAGCTGTTTGTAGCTCACACTGTATCCGCGCCCGATTTCTTCAATTTCGGCGTGGAACAGGACCAGCTCGATTCTTCAAAGCAGATTGCCGCGATAGGGCAGGGCGGCCTTGGTCTTCCCGACCGCGACTATTACCTGGCGCAGGATGAGCGGCAGCAGAAAATCCGCGAACAGTATGTCGCGCACATGACTGCCATGTTTGTGCTCGCCGGCGACTCGCCTGAAAAGGCCGCAGCCGAAGCCAAAAGCGTGATGGCGATCGAGACTGCCTTCGCCAAGGCTTCGACGCCGCGCGTCGATATGCGCGATCCGAAAAATGTCTACCACATCATGACGGTTGAGCAGTTCAAGACGCTCGCGCCGAACTTCGACTGGTCGACCTACTTCGGCAATGTGGGCATCCGTCCCTTTACTTCGCTGAATGTGTCGACACCCGACTTCTTTGAAGCCGCCAGCCAGCAGATTCAGGACCAGGATCTCGCAGCCTGGAAGAGCTACCTGCGCTGGCATGCAATCCACGACGCTGCGCCCTACCTGTCGTCAAACTTTGTGGATGAGAACTTCCATTTCTACAGCGAGGAGCTGGCTGGCCAGAAAGAACTCACGCCGCGCTGGAAGCGCTGCACCCGCCTGACTGACCGCGACCTGGGGGAGGCCGTGGGCCAGGACTGGGTGAAGAAGAATTTTCCGCCGCAGGACAAGGAAAGCATGCAGAAGCTGGTTGCCGCCCTGGACAAGGCGTTGGGTGAGGATATCCGGCAGCTCCCCTGGATGTCCGATGCCACCAAGAAGGAAGCCGAGACCAAGCTCTCGATGTTCCGCAACAAGATCGGCTACCCCGATCACTGGAGAGACTATTCGAGTGTGAAGGTTTCGCCGGACACGCTGCTGGCGGACATCGACTCCGCGTCCTACTTCTCGGAGAAGCATGAGTTTGACAAACTCGGGCAGCCGGTTGATGAGACAGAATGGGGCATGACGCCACCAACGGTCAATGCGTACTACGATCCCGCGATGAACGACATCAACTTCCCTGCCGGCATTCTGCAACCGCCGTTCTATGACTTCAGCAAAGATCCCGCGGTAAACTTTGGCGGCATCGGCGTCGTGATCGGTCACGAGATGACGCATGGCTTCGATGATGAAGGCAGTCAGTTCGACGGCAAAGGAAATCTGCGCGAGTGGCAGACGCCTGAAGACCGCAAGGCCTTTACCGAGCGCACGGATTGTGAAGTAAAAGAGTACGGCGGCTTTGAATCAGCGCCGGGGCAGCATCTGAATGGCAAGCTGACACTGGGCGAAAACACTGCCGACAATGGCGGGCTGCGCATCGCTTACCTGGCCCTGATGAACACCCTGCAGGCAGAGGGCAAGAAAGCGCCATACACCAGCGACAAGGTGGACGGGTTTACCCCGCAGCAGCGTTTCTTTATCGCCTTTGCGCAGGTCTGGTGCAGTAACCAGACAGAACAATCGCTGCGTGTGTCAGCAAAAACGGATCCGCATTCGCCGGGCAAATTCCGTACCAATGGGTCGGTGCAGAACTTCGACGAGTTCGGCAAAGCCTTCAGCTGCAAGCAGGGGACGCCCATGTATCCGGCGAATTCCTGCCGCGTCTGGTAACGTAGCGTAGAGACGGTCAGCAGAGGCCCGGCTCGTGCCGGGCCTTTTGTCTGCCTGGAGCATCGCACGAAAATGCTCCGATCTGCGGGCACTTTGGATGCCCGGCCCTAGCCGAAAGTGGCCCTTGCTTTTACAATCGTCTGGGGAAGTTATTCCCTTTTAGAGTTTTGCTGCAAACGCAGCCCCATGATCGCGGCGATCGCGGTTCAGGATGAAGGAAACGCATGAAGTTGAGGAAGTTGAGCCAGGTTGTTCTGGCCGCCGCAGTCGGTATTGGTTCCAGCTTTGGTCTTACATCGTGCGTCCAGAGCCACACCATCGGTTATTTTTATGTAACGGGTCACCAGTACAACCAGGTCTCTGCTTACAAGATCGATAACAACACAGGCAATCTCACCCAACAGGGTGGAGCGATCGGTTCAGGCGGCGTGAATCCGATTGACGCTATCGTGACCCAGGGCGGTAAGTTCCTTTACGTCCTGAACGCAGGCTGTGCTGACGCGACAGCGTATCCCACTGCCAAATATCTCTGTCCCGCGGGCACCGCGGCTACGGCAGGCAATGTTTCGCTGTTCACGATCGGCGGCGAAGGCGTGCTGACCTTCCAGGCCAGCTATGCGACGCTGAGCCCCGCTTCGCACCCGGTGACTATCTCCACCGACAGCACTGGCAGCTTCCTGTATGTGCTCGACCAGAATGCGCCTAAAACCGCGAATGTGCCTGAGGCTCTCCAGGCTGGCGGCGCGGTTGAAGTTTCTTCAATCAACCCGAATACCGGACGGCTCTCGACCATCCTGAACCAGCAGGTAAAAGACAATAACGGCTCGCAGCTTGAATTCTTCCCGGTCGGCCAGTACCCGGTCTGGTTCAAGGTCTTCAATTCCTACCTGTTCACGATCGATCGCAATACAGGCGGTTCGACGAATCCTACGTACGTGAACGTCTACAGCGTGGGCACCACGGGCCAGCTACTGGCGACACAGAATTCGGAGTTTCCGACAGGCGCGACTAACCTGGTGTACATCAACTCGGGCGGCTCGTATCTATACCTGCTCGACCAGGGACTGCCAAACAGCCCGGCATCACCGCTGTATAACGGCGCCATCTACATCTACACGGTTGGGACCAGCGGTAGTCTTGCCTCGGTTGTCGGCGGAGCGCAGTTGCAAAGCACCATTGGCTACACTGCGTCCATCGCCCCGACGGTGCTTACGGTCGACAGCCAGAACAAGTTCCTCTATGTCGCCAACGCCGGACTTAATCCTTCACAGACCAGCGCGGCCAGCAACATCTCGTCCTACTTCATCAACACGACGAACGGGACGCTGAGCCAGATCAATGGCACAGAAGGCGGCGTTATCAACAGCGGCGTCGGTGCGAACCCGCAGTGCATTCTCGAAGATCCGTCGAATCAGTACATCTTCACAGCCAACTACAACAGTAGTTCCATCACAGGCAAGATCATCAACACGCAGGCTGGTGCACTGACGCCGCTGATCAAGAGCAACACATTCACGGCGCCGGGCAATCCGACCTGGTGCGTGGCAAGTGGTACGACGTTCTAACCCAGCTTCTGACGAAGCAAGATCGGTAAGCAGAGAAGCTGGCACCCTCCACGGCTTCTTCTGCTAAAACCGGCGACAGCACCAATCACAGCACTCCGCCTGATGGCAGCGGGATGGCAACAGCGAATGGCAATCTGCCGCCCTAGCCGGATGCGATGGACAGCTTTTACAATGAGGCAGGATTTTCCCGCTATACAGAACTGCTGCAAGCGCAGCACCCGCCCGCAGGCCGAGAGCACCGGGACGCATGGACGAAGGAAACACATGAAGTTGAGACATATCGGCCAGGCAGCATGGGCCGGCGCAGTATCGGTGGGCCTGATCCTGGGAGTTGCAGCCTGTGGACAGGACAACACCATTGACTATCTCTTCGTCGCGAACTCGAAGAACAATCCCGGCCAGATCAATGTCTACCTGGTAGACAGCGAGTCCGGTTCGCTCAAGCAGATCCTCGATTCACCATATCCCTCAGGGCAGACCAATGGCGGACGGAACCCTGTCTCGCTGGTCACATCACCGAATCAGCAGTTCCTCTACGCCCTGAACCACGACGACAATACGATCGTGAAGTTCGGCATCGGTACCGACGCTAAGCTCTACCCGCAGAATACCTACAACACGCCCGGCAGCGGTCCCACTTCAATGAAGATCAATGCTGCCGGCACCTACCTTTATGTTCTTGATGCCTTTCAGCCGGGCTATAGTGCTACGCTTCCCGGCCCCGGCGCGCTGGTGGTTTATCCAATCAACTCGGATGGGACCCTGGGCACGCCCCTGGTCGATGCTGCCAGCAACACCAGCTACTATCCTGTCTGCAACAACCCGGTCGACCTGACTGTGCTGCCGAACAACAGCGGAGTATTTGTCGTGAACGACCCGGCCAGCCAGCCGCCCAAACTCGCGGATACGGTCGCCTCCAGCTTCGTTGGCGCCAATGGCACAGCCACCGTTACCTATGCCGCGGCGGGGGCGTGCACGGCGGATACAGGCCAGATCTCCGCATTCAATGTTGGCTCGTCCGGCGGCCTTACGCAGGTCGCGGGTTCGCCCTTCGCTTCCGGAAGTACGCCGGTGGCTATCGCGAGCCATCCGAATAACGGCTATATCTACGTCACTGATCTGACGCTCAATGCCCTGCTTGCCTTCAAGGTAGGCGCGAACAACGCACTCACCGAGATAGACAATGGGTCGATCGCAACTGGCGGTTTTCCCGACGCCATTACTGTCGATGCTGCAGGCCAGTATGTTTACGTCGCGAACTACAACGCCAACAGTGTGAGCGCATTCACCATCAACGCGTCGACAGGCATGCCGGCTGCATCCACGGATGCTGCGTCCTATGGCGTCTCCACCGCGCCGACGTATGTGTTCATCGAGCCGTCCGCGCAAAAGTATCTGTACACCTCGGACTTCATCGACAGCACTGTGTATGGCACGCTGATCAATGCGCAGACCGGCGGGCTGACTGCCGTCGAGCACACTCCGTTCCCGGCAGCGGGACAACCGACCGCGATTGCCGCCATCATCCACGGCAAGGCACTGAGCAATTGAGCAGGTTCGACGGGCAGCGATGCATGGCGGCCTCTCTGGTCGAAAGCCGGAGCAGCTTTTACAATGAACCAGGATCTCCAACGACTACAGAACTGCTGCGAGCGCAGCCCCTACGCAGGACGGACCATCGAAACGCGAGGACGAAGGAAGCACATGAAGTTTAGATCTATCGGCCACGCAGCATGGGCCGGAGCCGTGTCCCTGGGCGTGATGTTAGGCGTCACTTCCTGCAGCACCCAGGACAACACCATCGACTATGTTTTCGTCGCGAATTCAAAGAACAACCCGGGTCAGATCAACGTGTACCTGGTGGACAATAAGTCGGGTGTCCTGACCGAGGCCGGCGGCTCGCCCTACACTACGGGCAGAAACCCGGTGTCGCTGGCTACGTCGCCGAACCAGGAATTCCTGTACGTGCTGAACCACGATGACAATACCATCGTCTCCTATTCGATCAGCAGCAATGCGGTGTTGACGAAGGTCAATTCCTACACCACGCCCGGTACGAATCCCACTTCGCTCAAGATCAATGCAGCGGGCACTTACCTGTATGTGACGGACGCCTTCCAGGCTGGGTACAGTGCTGCGAAGCCGGGCCCCGGCGCTCTGGTTGCCTACCCCATCAACTCGGATGGGTCTCTCGGCAATGCCGCCAGCTATGCCACCTGCAATAATCCGGTCGACCTGACAGTGCTTGCGAATGGCGGACAGGTCTACGTGGTCGATGATCCAGCAGGACAGCCGCCCAAACTCGCCAACAGTCTGGCCGGCAGCACGCCGAACGTGGCCTACACCGCGAGCGGCGCCTGCACCGCAGACAGCGGCCAGATCTCGGCATTCGCTGTGGGTAGCTCCGGCGCGCTCACAACAGTACCCGGCTCGCCCTTCGCCGCCGGCACCACGCCGGTTGCCGTCGCGAGCGATCCAACCAACCGCTTCGTCTACGTGGCTGACCTTACCGTCAACCAGTTGCTGGCCTTCGGAACCGGCGCGAATGGCTCTCTAAGCGCCCTGAACAATGGGCCCTTCGCGACAGGCACGTATCCTGACGCAGTGACTGTCGACCCGCGCGGCCTATATATCTACGTCGCGAACTACAACGCGGCGAGCATCAGCGCCTATGCCATTGCCCAGTCCACCGGTGTACCCAGTACGCTCTCCGGTACAGGCAGTTATGGTGTCACGACCGGCCCGACGTTTGTACTGGTCGAACCGAATGGCGGCAAATACCTGTACGCGTCGGATTTCGTTGACAACACCATGTACGGACTGTCCCTGAACCCGAACACTGGCGTCCTCGGCGGGCTACCGAACGATCCCTACCCGGCAGCAGGCCAGCCGACAGCGATCGCTGCCATCACCCATGGCCCCCACCCGACTGAAGTCCTGCCACAGTACTAATTGGTTCAATGGATGCAAACAACAAAGCCCGCTTTCAAGCGGGCTTTGTTGCGTCTGGAGTGAAGCCGTTAGAACTGGAGCCGTCGCTTGATCCATGCCTGTCCCGGCCGCTCGACCAGCCGCACCGTCAGGAGCGCCGCCGCCACCAGCAGGCCGTAGGAGAGCCATGGATCGAATTGGCTCAGTCCTGCCCGCTCGAGGATCTTGTAATCGTGGATCAGCATCCACAGGTTGAAGTGCAGGATATACAGGCAGTAGCTGGCCTCACCGATCATGAGCAGAGGCCAGATGCCAAAGATCCGCGTCAGTACATTGTTCCCTGCCAGCCCGATTACAATTGCGGCGAAAAGCGGCATCAGCAGGCCGTCATGCATGTAGACATATGGCATGCGGTCGCCGAAATAAAGGATCGTATACACTGCCGCGAAGCCCAGCAGACCGATCACGAGGCGCTTCCGGCTCTTCTCCGGGATGAAATTGTTCAGGCTTGCCAGTGCCATGCCGAAGAGGAAAGACGGCACATGCTGGACAGGACCGAACTTGAGTGCACGCAGCCAGAAACCAGCCGAGTAGCGGCCAATCACCGGCTCACCATCCGGCTTCAATACAAAGTAAATCGTGGGCAGGATCAGCCCGATCATCCAGAAGCCGAACATCGTGAGCAGGATGCCACGCAGGCTCGACAGCCTCGTTCGCAGTGTGCTCCAGGTGATCAGAAACGGAAAGATCGCGTAGAACAGTACATCCGTGGTCAGCGTCCAGGCCGGCGTATTCCAGAAGGTGGACAGCATCGGGTCCCAACCCTGCAGTAGCAGCGGAGTCAGCACGACGCCGGTGACGAAGTGAGCCCGGCTCTGCGCATGAAACTCCTGCATGAGCATGCCGAGCGAAACCACCAGGCTGAACAGGTAGACAGGGTAGATGCGGGAGAAGCGCGCGACCCAGAAGCGGCGCGCGTCCATCCTGCCGGCATCGGCGCGCTCGCGGTAGTTATAGGCCAGTACGAAGCCGGAGAGCAGCAGGAAGAAACTTACCGAAACATAGCCGTTATCAACCACCGGGGCGAACGGACCGAAAATCTTCGGGTTCGAAAAATGAAAGAAAACGATGTTCAGAGCCGCAATCGCCCGCATGCCCGTCAGCGCCGGCAGCATGGATTTGCGCTGCGCCGGCGTCCGGATGCCATCCATCTCCGGAACAGCGAGCGGCGCGTGCTCTTTCGTAGTCGTTAATGGATTCACCGGGAGTGCGCTCGCTTGATCTGCATGGGCAGGCAACTCGTCAGATGCAGATCCCTCCACTGCGCTGGGCTCCGGCCGGGAGGACCATTGCGAACGTTCGAAGCCCGGCAGATCACATCACTGTTGAGCACTACCCAGTGACGAGCGAGCCGATCTTTTCGCCGCTGGCCACCCGCACGATATTGCCCGGCGTATTCATGTTGAAGATGATCATCGGCATGGCATTGTCCTTGCACAGGCTCACAGCTGTCATGTCCATCACCTTCAGGCCCTTTTGCAGAATGTCCATGTACGTCAGTTCTTCAAACTTGATTGCACTCTTGTTGAGCACCGGGTCCGAATCATAAATGCCGTCTACCTTGGTCGCCTTCATCAGCACATCAGCCTTGATCTCCATGGCACGGAGCGACGCTGCCGTGTCCGTCGAAAAGTAAGGATTGCCGGTGCCAGCTGCGAAAATAACCACGCGGCCTTTTTCCATGTGCCGTATAGCGCGCCGACGGATATACGGTTCGGCTACCTGGTTCATCTCGATCGCCGACATGACGCGGCTGTGTACGCCGGCCTTTTCAAGCGAATCCTGCAATGCAAGCGAATTTATGACGGTGCCGAGCATGCCCATGTGATCGGCAGCGACGCGGTCCATATCCTTCGCCTGCTCGGCCACGCCGCGGAAGAAGTTGCCGCCGCCCACGACCAGCGCCACCTCCGTTCCCATCTTCAATACTTCGGCTATTTCCTCAGAAATGGCGCGGGTTACGTCGACGTCGACACCGAAACCGCGGCCGGCAGCGAGCGCCTCGCCGGAAAGCTTGAGCAGGATGCGTTTGTACATTCTCAACAGAATATCGCACCTGCTGCAGCGGAGCGAGATAACACTGCGACGAGCAGTTCGCCAGGCGTCAGGCGCTGCAAGGAATTGCCACCAACTCCCACCCTCCGGCCTTTCATCCATACCGAAGCACAGCCTGGTGGTGGGACCTGCATCTCACAGCCAGAGCTGCCACAATGCTCCATGCTGCCGGATGTAGTTGGCCGCGCCTATCCAGTGTTCTCCATGCCCCTCGGCATAAAGACGCGCCCATGGCTGTTCGCCGCTTTTCGATCCATAAAGCAACAACTGGTACATGGCGTCCGTTCGTGCCGCCAGCACACGCGGAAACGCCTCCCTCTCCCCTCGATCCAGCTGATAACTATTGACGATCGCGGCGAGTCGTCGTGCGTCTGTCTCCGGATGACCGCCGGCAATGAGCGGACAGAAAGATTGCGCAGTATAAGCCAGGTCCCAGAGGCGTGAACCAGGACCACTGCCATCCCAGTCGATGAAGACCCAGCGGTCTGCAGTTTTGTCACGAACGAAGTTCCAGGGCGCAAGATCGTGGTGGCAGATCAGGTCTCCGGCATCCGGTTGAATCGCAACCTGCCACTGCGCGTCAGTAGGAGGAACAAAGCTTTCGGAAGCAGTATGCAGTTCGCGTATAAGCCGTCCAAGCCTCTGCAGTTCCGCGATCGACAATGGATGGGCCATGGCGATGGTCTCACCGGGAATGTACTCGAGGATGTGGCGGTTTTGTTCGTCGCGGCCGAGGGTCTTCGGAGCGGCGGTGAAGCCGACGGCTTCCAGATGCTTCAGGAAGGCTTCGACACTGGGCGTAGCGGGGGTTGCCAGCTTGCGGACGGTGTTGCCAACACGAACGACATCCTTGGCCACGTTGCCGCCGGATAGTTGTTGTTCAGGCTCGGGCACCAGACTGTTCTAACAGGTTTTTCTCATCCAGAAGCTTCCCGGGGATGATTGCTGGCGCTGATACGAGGTAAACGCTGCTTCAAGGCTGTCAGGATATTGCATGTGCATATGGCATCCGGCCCACAAGACCTCGAAAGCACTGTTGAAGGCAAGAAACGCCTGCAGGATATATTGCTCATTCCAGAATCTGAGATTGTCGACGACCCAGCGTCGAGGATAATTCGCCGGCAGGAATATGTCGTGGACGTGAACCAGGACGCCTGCCTTGAGCCGCGGCAACACTTCAAGAAACAGAAACTGAACGTCGCTACCAATCTTCAGCATATGACTGCTGTCGATGAAGAGGATGTCATTCTCCTGAAGCTTCTCGAACTCTGTCAGCGCGATTTCCTGCACAGGAGAAGCGATCAGGCGCGTCAAACCGGGAAATCCCTTCTGAATATCTTCGTTTGGATAAGGCTCGACAGCAACCAGTTCGCCGCTGCCATTCGTCACAAGCGCGGCGGCAGAGACCCGGGTGGACATGCCTGATCCTATTTCGAGCACGCGTTGAGCCCTAAAGCGGCGCACCAGGCAGTAGAGAATCTCGGCATCCACAGATCCGAACTGGCCGCCGCTCGGGATCTGTTCAAATTCGTGCCTGAAGTCGGAACAGAAACCGGAGAGCAACTTTAGCTGTGCCGTATCGTTCAGATCGATGCCCGGCATTGAAGTCGGCGTCGCCCACGTGCTCTCTGGAAGTTTGCGCGTATCCGGAACCGGCTGATAAAAGTGGTTTGGGACAACGTGCAGCCCATACTTTTCGAGGAATTTGAATCCCCTGACCCGGAAATAGCCCTGAATCTTGAATTTCAGTGAATCCATTGAGCAGATATTACATTTTTAAAGGGGGGGGGGGTAAAGTAACAATTACACTTCTGTTCGAACTTTCTGCAAATATTAGCAGGCTGAGTGACTTGGTCGCAGCTCTTGCTACCCGTCGTGCAGTCCGTGAGCTGCCCTTTGAATGGTCATGCTGACATTTCAGATCACCTGTTGTGGACGCAAGCAGCACAAGTGACGGTGCGATAGTGTCTGCGAGAGTCGCAGGAATGCAGATTTCTCCACTGCGTCTCGCTTTGGTAGAGATGACAATCTCCGCGTGCAGGCACGCGCTCAAAACGCTAAATACGAGAAAAGGCGGAGCCATTTGGCTCCGCCTTTTCTGTTTTCTTTGGGAAGAACCCACGTCTCAAACGCGAGATGTGGGGCACCGGTGTTTTGTAACTACGACTATCGCTGACAACCACAACATCCTTAGAGCCAGGAAAACATGCGACCAACGGAAGCATTGGCGGCAAAGCCGCGTCCGCCCGTAACGGCCAGTTACTCGGCGGCCATTTCTTCGGCTTCGCCTTCCTGACGCATCAGTTCCAGTTCGCGCTCGGCTTCTTCGAAAGCTGCTGTAACTTCCTGCTGGACAGCGGCAGCAGCTTCTTCGATCTCCGGCGAGAGCTGGATGTTGCGGTAGTACTCCATGCCGGTACCGGCAGGGATGAGACGACCGACGATGACATTCTCCTTAAGGCCGCGGAGTCCATCGACAGCGCCGTTTATGGACGCCTCGGTGAGGACACGCGTGGTCTCCTGGAAGGATGCGGCGGAGATGAAGGAGTCCGTCGAGAGCGAGGCCTTGGTGATGCCGAGGAGCAGGGGACGTCCGATAGCCGGACGGCCGCCATCGGCGATCACGCGCTCGTTCTCTTCGCGGAAACGGAACTTGTCGGTCTGCTGTTCCAGCAGGAAGTTCGTGTCTCCCACTTCTTCAATCTTCACCCAGCGAAGCATCTGGCGAACGATGGTCTCGATGTGCTTATCCGAGATGGCAACGCCCTGCAGACGATAGACTTCCTGGATTTCGTTGACGAGATAGGCTTGCAGTTCCTTCTCGCCGAGAACGGCCAGGATGTCGTGCGGGTTCAGAGGACCATCCATCAGAGCCTCACCGGCGCGCAGGCGTTCACCCTCCTGCACGTTGATGTGGATGCCGCGTGGGAGTGAGTATTCCTTCTCCTCGCCGTTGTCCGCCGTGACGTAGATCTTGCGCTGACCCTTGGACACTTCACCGAACTTGACGACGCCATCGATCTCGCTGATGGTCGCGGTCTCGCGGGGCTTACGCGCTTCGAACAATTCGACGACGCGCGGCAGACCGCCGGTGATGTCCTTGGTACGAGTCGTTTCGCGAGGAATCTTGGCCAGGATATCGCCTGGGAAGACTTCGTCGCCGTCCTGGATCATGAGGTGAGCACGGCTGGGCATCAGGTAACGCTTGTTGCCCTTGGCGCCCTTGATAATGATGGCCGGCTGACGCTTCTCGTCGGACGCATCGGCAACCACCCAGCGCGAGAGGCCGGTGACTTCATCGACTTCTTCGTTGAGCGTGATGCCTTCCTGCAGATCCTTGAACTGGATCGTTCCGCCGATCTCCGTCAGGATGGCGAAGGTATACGGATCCCACTGGGCGACAGACTGCCCGATGGTTACCTGTGCACCGTCTTCCACCTTGAGCTTCGCGCCGTAAACGATCTGGTAGCGCTCTTTCTCGCGACCACGATCATCGATGACCGCAATCGAACCGGAGCGGTTCATGGCCACCAGGTCGCCCGACTTGGCGCGGACTGTGACCAGGTTGATGAAGCGGACCGAACCATTGTTCTTGGCGTCGAGATGCGACTGTTCCGAAACTCGCGATGCCGTACCACCGATGTGGAAGGTACGCATGGTGAGCTGGGTTCCAGGCTCGCCGATCGACTGGGCCGCGATGACGCCGACGGCTTCGCCGAGTTCGACGATGCGGCCGGAAGCCAGGTTACGGCCATAGCAGAGGATGCAGACGCCGCGCTTCGATTCGCAGGTCAGCACAGAGCGAATCTTGACGCGCTCGATGCCGGCTGCCTGAATCGCGGACGCCAGGTCTTCCGTGATCTCCTGGTTAATCTCGACGATGACGCTGCCTTCGTAGTCCTTGATGCGCTCGAGCGAGACGCGGCCGATGATCCGGTCACGCAGCGGCTCGACGATTTCGCCGGACTCGATGATCGCGCTGACATAGATGCCTTCGACGGTGCCGCAATCATGCGAACTGACGATGACGTCCTGTGCCACGTCGACAAGCCGACGGGTCAGGTAGCCGGAATCGGCGGTCTTGAGTGCAGTATCGGCCAGGCCCTTACGCGCGCCGTGGGTCGAGATGAAGTACTCGAGCACCGTGAGGCCTTCGCGGAAGTTCGCCTTGATCGGGGTCTCGATGATTTCACCAGACGGCTTCGCCATCAGTCCGCGCATACCGGACAGCTGACGAATCTGCTGCTTCGATCCTCGGGCGCCGGAGTCGGCCATGATGTACACAGGGTTCATCACACCGGCCTTGTCGGCTTCCTTCATGTTGTTGAACATCTCGTCTGCGACCTTTTCCGTCACAGCCGACCAGATCTGGATGACCTTGTTGTTCCGCTCGCCGTTGGTGATGGCGCCGTCCAGGTACTGCTGCTGGACTGCGACCGCTGCCAGCTCGGCCGCGCGCACGGTCGGTACCTTCGAATCAGGAACGACCATGTCGTCCAGACCGACAGAGAGACCCGAGCGGGTAGCGTACTGGAAGCCCAGTTCCTTGATGCGGTCGAGTGTCTTGACCGTGACCTCAAGGCCGAGGTTCAGGTAGATGTAGTTGACCAGCTGGCCAATGCCCTTCTTCTTGAGCAGGCCATTGACGAACGGCATGCCGTCGGGCAACGAATCGTTCAGGATGGCGCGGCCGACCGTGGTCGAGATGTACTGCTTGTCATACTCGATCGGTTCAGTGTGCGTCAGGTCCTGGTCATCGTAGGCAGTGGTCATGTCGAGCACAGAGCCGGTGTAGCGCAGACGGATCGGCGTCAGTGTTTCAACTTCCTTCGCCTCGAGCGCCATCAGCACTTCTTCGGTATTCGCGAAGACGCGGCCTTCGCCTTTGCCACCCTTCTTCACCTTTGTCAGGTAGTAGAGGCCAAGGACCATGTCCTGTGTCGGCACCGTGATCGGCTGACCGGAGGCAGGCGAGAGGATGTTGTGCGATGCAAGCATCAGCACACTTGCCTCGACCTGGGCTTCCGGCGACAGCGGGATGTGGACGGCCATCTGGTCACCATCGAAGTCGGCGTTGAAGGCTGTGCAGACGAGCGGGTGAATCTTGATGGCTTTGCCTTCGACCAGCACCGGCTCAAATGCCTGGATACCGAGACGGTGAAGGGTTGGGGCACGGTTGAGCAGCACCGGGTGGTCCTTGATGACTTCCTCAAGAATGTCCCACACGATCGGGTCCTGCATTTCGACCATCTCTTTGGCCTGCTTGATGGTCGTGCAGTGGCCCGTCTGCTCGAGGCGGTGATAGATGAACGGCTTGAACAGTTCAAGCGCCATCTTCTTCGGCAGACCGCACTGGTGCAGCTTGAGCTCCGGACCGACAACGATGACCGAACGGCCGGAGTAATCGACGCGCTTGCCGAGCAGGTTCTGGCGGAAGCGGCCCTGCTTGCCCTTGAGGGTGTCGGAGAGCGACTTGAGCGGACGGTTGTTGGCACCGCGCAGCACGCGGCCACGACGGCCGTTGTCAAACAGGGCGTCCACTGCTTCCTGCAGCATGCGCTTTTCGTTACGCACGATGACTTCAGGAGCATGCAGGTCCATCAGCTTCTTCAACCGGTTGTTACGGTTGATGACGCGGCGGTACAGGTCGTTCAGATCAGACGTGGCAAAGCGGCCGCCGTCGAGTGGCACCAGCGGGCGCAGCTCCGGCGGGATGACCGGGATGACATCGAGAATCATCCACTGTGGCTTATTGCCGGACTTGCGGAAAGCCTCGACGACCTTCAGGCGCTTGGCATATTTAAGCCGCTTCTGCAGGGAGGTTTCGGTCTTCATGCGCTCGCGCAGTTCGATCGAAATTTCATCGACCGCAACCCGCTTGAGCAGCTCCTTGATCGCTTCGGCGCCCATCATGCCCTTGAAGCCGGACGGACGGTACTGCTGATCGATCTCGCGGAACTGTGCTTCGTCCTTGATGATGTCGCGCTCTTTTACCGGCGCGTCACCTGGATCGACGACAACGTAGCTCTCGAAGTAGAGAACGCTTTCGAGGTCACGCAGGGAGATATCGAGCAGGTGGCCGATACGCGACGGCAGACCTTTGAAGAACCAGACGTGCGAGCAGGGCGACGCCAGCTCGATGTGGCCGAGGCGTTCACGACGGACCTTCGACAGCGTGACTTCTACGCCGCACTTGTCGCAGATGACGCCGCGATGCTTCATCCGCTTGTATTTGCCGCACAGACATTCCCAGTCGGTGACGGGTCCAAAGATGCGGGCGCAGAAAAGTCCGTCGCGCTCCGGCTTGAAGGTACGGTAGTTGATGGTCTCCGGCTTGGTGACTTCACCGTGCGACCAGGAGCGGATCTTCTCCGGGCTGGCAAGTGAAATGCGGATGGCATCGAAATCGGTGATCGGGCTGGTGAGTTCGAATGGGCTGGAACGGTACAAGACGTCCTCCGTGTCGCGCATCCATTTCGGCGATGCGCTTTCCGTGCGTTCCCGGGCTTTGCTGTTACTTGCTTTGCACTCTCACCGCGCCGGGAAGCGCCTTGCAATGGTGGGAGCCGAAATTCTTTGCGTTTAAGCAGCGGCTGCTTAGAAGGCCAGCCGCTGCTGTTACTTATCAGTCAGCTGCGGCGATGGTCGGAACAAGAGCCTTCTTGCCACCCGGGAACTGCTTGATCAGCTCGACATCCAGGCATAGTGCCTGCAGCTCGCGGATCAGCACGTTGAACGACTCCGGAACACCCGGCTCGATAGCGGCCTCGCCCTTGACGATGGCTTCGTAAATCTTGGTACGGCCGAAGACATCATCCGACTTGGCAGTGAGCAGCTCCTGCAGAATGTAAGCAGCGCCGTATGCTTCGAGCGCCCACACTTCCATCTCACCGAAGCGCTGACCACCGAACTGCGCCTTGCCACCCAGCGGCTGCTGCGTGATAAGCGAGTACGGCCCGATCGAGCGTGCGTGGATCTTGTCGTCGACAAGATGCGAGAGCTTGAGCATGTAAATGTAACCAACCGTGACCGGCTGCTCGAACTCTTCCCCTGTCATACCGTCAAACAGCGGCGTTTTGCCGGAAGATGGAAGACCTGCTGCTGCCAGCAATGCCTTGATCTCTTCCTCGCGTGCACCGTCGAATACGGCTGTACCGAACCAGATGCCGCGGCGCATACCAGCACCGACGCGGAGCAGTTGCTCATCGTCGAGTTCCAGCAGCTGACGCAGTGTCGCCGTTCCGGCAAAGCGTTCTTTCACGAACTCGCGAACTTCGTTGGCATCGCGGTTCTTCTGCACCACTTCATTGACCATTTCGCCAAGGTTGTGCGCAGCCCATCCAAGATGCGTTTCGAGAATCTGTCCGACGTTCATACGTGAAGGCACGCCTAGCGGGTTCAGAACAATTTCCACCGGTGTGCCATTAGGCATGTACGGCATGTCTTCTTCAGGAAGAATGCGCGCGATCACACCCTTGTTGCCGTGACGGCCTGCCATCTTGTCGCCGACCGACAGCTTGCGCTTCATGGCGATGTAGACCTTCACCAGCTTGATGACGCCTGGTGCCAGTTCGTCGCCCTTCTGCAGCTTGCCGATCTTGTCATTGGTGATCTTGCGCAGTACATCGATCTGGCGCGAGGTCATCTCTTCGATCTCATCGATCTGCTCGTTGACGCGTGGGTCCTTGTCAGCGTAGCGAATACGCTTCAGGTTACGCGTCGAGATCAGTTCGATGGTCTCGCGATCGATCGGCTGGCCCTTGGTGACGAGACGCTTGTTGGTGCGCTCATCATGCAGGTCGGCAAGAATCTCTTTGCCGCCGAGGATCGCTTCAAGCCGCTTGAGGCGCTCGTCGGTGAGAATACGAATCTCATCGGCCAGGTTCTTCTCCAGCTTCTCGACCTGCTCGCCTTCAATCAGCTTGGCGCGCTCGTCCTTTTCCTGACCCTTGCGGGAGAAGATGCGGACGTCGACGACCGTGCCTTCGATACCCGGAGGGCACGTCAGCGAAGCATCGCGTACATCGCCGGCCTTTTCGCCGAAGATGGCGCGGAGCAGCTTCTCTTCCGGCGTCAGCTGGGTCTCGCCCTTTGGCGTTACCTTGCCGACCAGGATGTCGTTGTGCTTGATCTTGGCGCCGATGCGGATGACACCGCTCTCGTCCAGATCGCGCAGTGCCGACTCGGAGACGTTGGGAATATCCCGCGTGATCTCTTCTGGTCCCAGCTTCGTATCACGCGCTTCGATCTCGAACTCCTCGATGTGAACGGAAGTGTAGTAGTCCTCGCGGACCAACTTTTCCGAGATGAGGATCGCGTCCTCGAAGTTGTAACCACGCCACGGCATAAAGCCGACCAGCACATTGCGGCCGAGTGCGAGCTCGCCCTGCTCGGTGCATGGACCGTCTGCGATGACTTGACCCTTCAGAACACGGTCGCCCTGACGGACGATCGGCTTCTGGTTGATGCAGGTGTTCTGGTTCGAACGCTTGAACTTCGTCAGCTGATAGATGTCCGAACCAACCTCACGCGACAACTGCGTGGGGTGATGCTCGCCTTCTACGCGGACGATGATGCGCTCGGAGTCGACCGAATCGATGATGCCATTACGCTTGGCCAGGATCACGGCGCCAGAATCGCGAGCCGTAACGCCTTCCATGCCAGTACCGACCAGCGGCGCTTCTGCGACGAGCAGAGGCACAGACTGGCGCTGCATGTTGGCGCCCATCAGGGCGCGGTTCGCGTCATCGTGCTCGAGGAAGGGCACGAGTGATGCGGCCACGGAGACGAGCTGCTTCGGGCTGACGTCGACGTAATCGACTTCCGCACGATTGACCAGGACGAAGTTGCCCTGACGACGCGCGTTGACCAGGTCGCCGATGATGCGGCCATTCTCGTCCAGCTCGACGTTCGCCTGCGCAATGGTGTGACGATCTTCTTCCCAGGCCGACAGGTAGAAGGAGAACGGGCCATATTCAGTGGGACGCTTGCCTTCCGCCGTGAGCTTCGCATTGAGAGCAAGCGCTTCCGGCTTCTCCATGTGGTCGCCCACGCGGAGACCGCTTTCGCCGGCATTCACCACCTGCACGAAGTCAAGAAGCTGACCGTCACGCACGCGGCGATAGGGCGACTCGATGAAACCGTACTCGTTGATGCGCGCGAAACACGACAGTGAGCTGATGAGGCCGATGTTCGGACCTTCCGGCGTTTCAATCGGGCAGATACGGCCGTAGTGCGTCGGGTGCACGTCGCGGACTTCGAAGCCAGCACGTTCGCGGCTCAAACCGCCCGGCCCAAGCGCCGAGAGACGCCGCTTGTGCGTGATCTCGGAGAGCGGGTTGGTCTGATCCATGAACTGCGACAACTGCGAAGAACCGAAGAACTCGCGGATGGCAGCCATGACCGGCTTGGCGTTGATCAGGTCATGCGGCATAGCTGTCGACATTTCCTGGTACACGCTCATCTTTTCCTTGATGGCGCGCTCCATACGGACGAGGCCGATACGGAACTGGTTCTCCATCAACTCACCGACCGCACGGACGCGGCGGTTGCCAAGATGATCGATGTCATCGACCAAGCCGATGTTCTTGCGCAGCTTGAGCAGGTAGCGGATCGTCGAATAAAAATCTTCCGGCGTCAGCGTGCGGCGATCGAGGCCGGTATAGGACTGGTCCTCGTACAGCTTGATGTTGAACTTGAGACGGCCCACGCGCGAGAAGTCATACTTGCGCGCATCGAAGAACATGCCTTCGAACAGAGCAGTCGCAGTATCGAGCGTCGGAGGGTCACCTGGACGCAGCTTGCGGTAGATCTCAATCAGCGCTTCTTCCGG
Organism: Acidobacteriaceae bacterium; assembly: GCA_963692885.1. Lineage (GTDB taxonomy): Bacteria > Acidobacteriota > Terriglobia > Terriglobales > Acidobacteriaceae. Next base: position 156,367 of record OY843586.1, on the reverse strand, counting down.
CTTGCGCACGGAGTCGCGGCGAAGAGTGTTGGTGATGATATTGCCGACATCGTCGCGCTCAGGGAAAAAAATCTCCACCTGTGTCACGCCGCTCTCGATGACCTTGTGCAGCTTGTCGGCGGTCAGCTCAATATTGGCTTCGAGGATCACTTCGCCAGTCGATGTATCGACGACATCGGAAGCAGTCATCGCACCATCGAGCTCAGCAGTTTCAACCTCAACCGACTCGACTTTGCCGGCACGGAGCGTCTTCAGGATGGATGGCGTGATCTTGCGGCCGGAGTGCGCCACTTCTTCGCCATTCAGCATGACTGCGTGCGCTGGCTTCGCACCCAGCAGGTGCGTGACCTTGCCGGCTTCGTCGGAGATAGTCCAGTGCAGCTTGCCGTCGGCGATCTTGACGGTATCGACGGTATAGAAGGTCTTGAGAATCTCTTCGTCCGAACGAAGTCCTAATGCACGGAGGAAGATCGTTCCCAGGAACTTGCGCTTACGGTCGATACGGACGTACAGCGTGTTCTTCTGGTCGTACTCGAACTCCACCCACGAACCACGGTAAGGAATGATCTTGCCCAGGAAGTAGGTACGGTTGTTCGCCGTCTCGAAAAAGACGCCGGGCGAACGATGCAGCTGCGACACAATGACGCGCTCGGTGCCGTTGACGATGAAGGTGCCATTCTGGGACATCAGCGGAATGTCGCCGAAGAAAACTTCCTGCTCCTTGATATCGCGAACGGTCTTCGCGTTGGTTTCCGGATCTTTGTCGTAAATCGTAAGACGCACGGTTACCTTCAGCGGGGCCGAGTAGGTCATGCCGCGCTCTTCGCACTCTGCCTGGTCGTACTTCAGCTGCAGACCGACTGGATCACCGCACTTGTTGCAGAAGTCGGGAGTGTTTTTGTTGTAGGTACCGCAGTGCTGGCAGAGCACATCGCCGGGATGGAAAGGATCGGTAATGACCATCGAGCCGCAGCTGACGCAGGCGGTACGCAGGTGATGAAGACCCTTGAGGTGGCCGCACTTGCATTCCCAGTTGCCGATGGAGAAGTCAACAAAATCAAGCTGCGAGATGTTGCGAAAATCCGTAATGGGAAACACGGACGTGAAAACGGACTGAAGTCCATTGTCTTCGCGCTCTGCGGGCAGTTTGTCCATCTGCAGGAAACGCTCATATGAGCGGCGCTGCACTTCAATCAGGTTAGGAATCTGGATAGCGGTTGGAATCTTTGAAAAATCGAGACGGCTGCGAATGGCGCGATTCTCGTTCGGCATGCTTCACTCCTGGCTCTCGCACTGCTGTCGGCAGTGCGCTCTCGTGGTACCGGGGTACGTCAAACTGCCCGAGTCAAGCAGTTCGTCCGGAGGGCTTTTCCCTTGAAACCAAGGGCGCTTTGAAGACCCGTTGCTGTATCCCGTCGCCCCGCTCGACTGGTTACCGGGTGGATGCTTGCTTTCGATCGTGCAACCCTGTCTACGCCCTCTTGCGTCAGACTGGAAGCCGATCTGGAACTACAGCCGCGAAAAATAGCGGCAAGACAGCTGGGCCAGATCGCCGCAGCTGCCAGAATGCACCGTTCAGTTAGCTCTGCACTGGCAGAAAGTGGACACTGTCGCCGCAGAATGCCCGAACGCAAAAAGCCCGTGAGGACAGAACATCCCACGAGCGCCACAACCGGATTGTGCACTTGAAAAAATCAGGTTTCGTATATCCCCGCAGCCAGTCATAGCCGCGATTCCACTGCGTTGAGTCAGCTTTCGCCGAATTCCCAGAACAATGCCTGTTTCCCGGCTCCGAAAACAGTGAATTGGAACTGGGGTGGCCCGAACCAGGTTGCCATTCTGAAAAAAGTTTCAAAACGCATACTGGTACTTTCCGCCTGAAGCAGTCTTGGAAAACAATTTGCATAAGCGGAACGAGTCTTTATCTTAACTCGTCCCGCTTTGGCATGCAACTTGCTTGCGGAAACTGGTCTTACTTGACTTCTACGCCGGCGATTCCATCGAACTTCTTGCGGATGGTCTCAGCTTCATCCTTGCTGATGTTCTCCTTCAGTGGCTTCGGCGCGCCGTCAACCAGGTCCTTGGCTTCCTTCAAGCCGAGAGCGGTCACTTCGCGTACTGCCTTGATGGTGTTGATCTTGTTCGCGCCGGCATCCTTCAGGATGACCGTGAACTCAGTCTTCTCTTCGACTGGTGCTGCTGCTGCCGCACCGCCGCCAGCCGCTGCAACTGGTGCGGCTGCTGCTGCTGACACGCCAAGACGCTCTTCGAGCTTCTTTACCAGGCCGGCTGCTTCGAGCAGGGTCAGGCCTACGATTGATTCTTCCAACTGCTGTAAATCCGCCATGTTTGTCTCCACTGAACTTGATTCCTTAGATTTGTGCTGCCCGGCCATACTTCGACCGATTGCCGCCTGCATTGGGGTTTCCGTTGTGCCCAGACCAGCACCCCCCATCGCGTGACAGCGAAACTTGAGTTTCTTCCTGCTTAGGAAGCTTCGGCGCCGCGCTCGTCCGTCGAACCCTCTGCCGGCGCTTCAGAAGCAGCCGCTTCCGTCTGCGCAGAGTCAGTAGAAACCGTCGGCTCCTCTGCTGAAACCGCTCCCTCAACCGGGGTCACGGCAGCTTCAACCGCTGGCGCTGTTGGCTCTGCTGCAGGCGCTTCGACGACCGGAGCAGCCGTCTCCGCCACGGGAGCAGTAGCTTCGGACTTGGGCGCCTCAGATTTGGACGCTTCGACCACTGGCGCCGCGCCTGCTACAAACTTTTCCTTCTCCACACCCTGGTTGATAACGACAGCCAGGTCGCGGCCAGTCGCATTGATAACCGTGGCAAGGCGCTGTGCCGGCGAGCTGATCAGGAAGAGCAGCTTCGCGTACAGTTCTTCCTTGCCCGGCATGGTCGCCAGCTGGTTGACTTCTTCAACCGTGATCACCTTGCCGTCGATGATGCCGAGCTTGAAGGTGAACTCGGCATTGTCCTTCACCCACGTCGACAAAGCTTTGGCCAGCGCAACCGGGTCGCCGCTGGTGTAGGCAACCGACGAAACGCCCTTCAGACCCTGCAGCGCGCCCTCGATGCTACTGCCCTTGGAAGCACGTGCAGCCAGCTTGTTCTTTAGAACGCGGTAGTTCCCGCCTGCTGTGCGAACAACACTGCGCAGCGCGAAATCCTGCGCCACGGTCAGCTTCGCAAAGGTGCCGACGATCGCGCTGGTTGAGCCCGCGAGTTCCTTCGTCAGCTGTGCTACTTTCTCGTGCTTCTTTGCTCTCGATATTGCCATGATTCAGCCTCTTGCCGGGATCCGTGTCCGCCGGCCTGCTTCCGCGCGCATGCGCTCATATTTCTTGTATCCGGGCCTGCTGCTGTGGCCGCGGGGAATGCTTATGGCATTTAAGCCTTGGCGACTGCGTCGGCGATCGCCGTATCCAGCGGTACGCCCGGGCCCATGGTCGAGCTAAGGGTGATACCACGTACATACTTGCCCTTCGCCGCCGATGGCTTGGCGCGCATAACGCTAGAGATCACAGTCATCGCATTGTCGACCAGCTTGTCAGCGGAGAACGAAAGCTTGCCGACAGGCACGTGCACCAATGCAGTCTTGTCGGTCCGGAACTCAACCTTGCCGGCCTTGATCTCGCGAATCGCCGCAGCAACATCGTTGGTCACCGTGCCCGTCTTCGGATTCGGCATAAGGCCGCGGGGCCCGAGCACCTTACCGAGACGGCCGACCGACTTCATCATGTCCGGGGTCGCGATCAGCGCATCGAAATCAGTCCAGCCTTCTTTCTGGATCCTCTCGACCATGTCTTCACCGCCAACGAAATCCGCGCCTGCTGCTTCGGCTTCCTTCACGCGATCACCGGAAGCAATGACAGCCACCTTCTTCGTCTTGCCCAATCCATGGGGCAAAACAACCGTTCCGCGGACCATCTGGTCGGCGTGCTTCGGGTCGACACCCAGACGCAGTGTCAGGTCGACTGTCTCGTCGAACTTGGCGAACTTAACTTTTTGAAGGAGGGGTACGGCATCCTGCAGGTTATATGGCCGGTCTTCCACCTGGGCGCGCGCCTGCGTCACATTCTTACTTAACTTTTTAGCCATCTTTTCCTCTTGTCTCCCACCGTACTGCCATCGATGCCGGCAGACCGTGGTGTATGCAACGTGAGTAGCGCCTCTGGTTGTAGTTCAGCCGAGAAACGCAATCATTAGTATGCCGGAATTTCTTAGCTCCGGCAAGCAACCATGGAGCGAAATGAAAGCTCAGGCTGTAACTTCGATGCCCATCGAACGCGCGGTGCCTTTGATGCTCTTGATCGCTGCTTCGACAGAAGCAGCATTCAGGTCGGGCATTTTCTGCGTAGCGATCTCGCGAACCTGCTTCTCAGTTACCTTGCCAACCTTATCTTTGTTCGGAGCGCCGGCACCCTTGGCAACACCAGCGGCCTTCTTCAACAGAACGGCGGCGGGAGGGGTTTTGGTGACGAACGTGAAGCTGCGATCGACATAGACGGTGATGACCACGGGGATCACCAGGCCCTCCATGTCCTTGGTCTGGGTCCGCGCGTTGAACTGCTTGCAGAACTCCATGATATTGACCTGTGCCTGGCCGAGCGCGGGGCCAACCGGCGGGGCTGGGGTCGCCTTGCCGGCAATAATCTGCAGCTTAACCTGTGCTTGAATCTTCTTCGGCGGTGCCATAGTGTTTCCCTTCTCTTTATCTCTTACGCGCTCGCCATCTCTTGGATGGCCGCGAACTATTCAATTCAATGCAAAACTCTTAAACGACCTTCTCGACCTTGCCAAACTCAAGTTCGACCGGCGTCGAACGCCCGAAGATTGTGACCATGACCTTCAGTGTTTCGCGATCTTCGTTGATCTCATCGACTATCCCATTGAAGTTGGCGAACGGCCCTTCCGTGATGCGAACCGATTCGTTCTTTTCGAACTTGATCTTCATGCGCGGCTTCTCTTTCGAGACATCCGTCCGGAAGAGAATCGAGCCCACTTCTTCTTCAGTCAATGAAACCGGCTTGTCGCCTGTTCCCAGGAAGCCCGTGACCCGCGGCGTGTTCTTGATGATGTGCCAAAGGTCATTATCAAGGTCCATCTCGACCAGCACATAACCCGGCAGGAAGACTTTTTCCGTCGTCTTCTTTTTGCCGTTCACGATCTCTGTAACTGGTTCGGTCGGGATCATGATGCGGCCGATCTTGTTCTGCAATCCGTACGCCTGTATACGGCCCTCGAGCGACTCTTTTACCTTGCGCTCAAACCCTGAATAGGCGTGGATGATGTACCACTTGTAGCTCTCGTTGACGGGAGGCGTCAGCATTTCCGGCGCTGCTGCTGCATCACCTTCTACTGCATTCTCCGGTGCGTTTTCGGCAACAGCAACCTGTGTCGCATCTTCCGGAAGTTCGAACCCTGCTTCGTCTGTCATGGGAATCTCCTCCGGCCCCTACTGTGCGCTTCCCAGCCAGTGCAGCAGGACCTGCATAAGCTTGGTAAGAATTTCGTCAACCACCCAGAAAAAAGCGGCAAAGGCAAAAACCGTAAAGATGACCACTATGGTCGTGGTCTGCACTTCCTGGCGCGACGGGGTGACGACCTTGCGCATTTCATTGCGCACGTCCTTCAGGAAGTTGCTGCTCCGGTCCACAAAACCTGTCAACTGGTTCGGAGCTTTCTGCTGGTCCGACCTGTCGCCAGCTACTGCTATCGCCTTCGCCATATTGCTACCTTCAATCCTGAGGACGGGGCATACTCCCCATCCCTGAAAACTGTGCTAATGACTCGAAACAACCTTGTAAACTGTTGGCAGGGGCGCTCGGATTCGAACCGAGAAGTTCGGTTTTGGAGACCGACAGTTTAACCGTTGAGCTTACGCCCCTGTAAGCGGAACTTCTTCCGCAACTTCACGCGCAACCCTTGGCAGGGGAGAGGCTGAACTGCCTTGCGCCTACTTGGTTTCCTTGTGCGCCGTATGCTGGCGGCAGCGATTGCAGAACTTCGAGAACTCAAGGCGACCTGTCGTCGTCTTCTTGTTCTTCGTCGTCGAGTAATTCCGCTCCTTACAAACCGGGCACTGCAATGTCACGATTTCACGCATGTTTCTATCCTATCCGATTTCCCGATCAGCCGAAAATCCCGGCTTTTCGCGCGACAGCCCGGCCTGATCCTGCCAGCCGGGCTTCGCCCATTTTTACAATCAAAAACTTGTCATACTGGAGCGAAGCGAAGGACCTGCATCCTTCACTCCCCCAGCCTTTGCACTTCACGCCGAAGGCGTCTACGCCCGTACGGCCAGTACTACGTGATGATCTCCGAGATGGTACCGGCACCAACCGTGCGTCCGCCTTCGCGGATCGCAAACCTCAGTCCCTTTTCCATCGCGACCGGCGTGTGCAACTCGATCTCAAGCGCCACGTTGTCGCCCGGCATCACCATCTCCACACCTTCCGGCAGCTTCGCCGTGCCCGTCACGTCCGTCGTACGGAAGTAGAACTGCGGACGATAGCCGTTGAAGAACGGCGTGTGACGACCGCCTTCTTCCTTGCTCAGGACGTAGATCTCGCCCTTGAACTTGGTGTGCGGCGTAATCGATCCCGGCTTGGCCAGGACCATGCCGCGCTCCACATCTTCCTTCGCGACGCCGCGCAGCAGGAGACCTGCGTTGTCGCCCGCCAGACCTTCATCCAACTGCTTCTTGAACATCTCAACGCCAGTCACAACGGTCTTGCGCGTGTCGCGGAAACCGACGATCTCGGCTTCTTCGCCGACCTTCACCTTGCCGCGCTCGATACGACCGGTCACTACCGTGCCACGGCCGGAGATCGAAAAGATATCTTCAATCGGCATCAGGAACGGCAGCTCGATCGCACGGGCCGGCAGCGGTACGTTCGCATCGACCGCAGCCATCAGCTCATCAATCTTCGCTTCCCACTGTGCTTCGCCATTCAGACCACCCAGGGCGGAGCCGCGGATGACCGGTACATCGTCGCCGGGGAAGTTGTACTTCGACAGCAGTTCACGCACTTCCATCTCGACCAGGTCGGTCAGCTCTTCATCTTCGACTGCGTCGCACTTGTTCAGGAAGACCACGATGTACGGCACACCGACCTGGCGCGCCAGCAGCACGTGCTCCTTGGTCTGCGGCATCGGGCCGTCGGTCGCGGCGACGACGAGAATCCCGCCATCCATCTGCGCAGCGCCGGTGATCATGTTCTTGATATAGTCGGCGTGGCCCGGGCAATCGACGTGCGCGTAGTGACGGTTCGCCGTCTCGTACTCAACGTGCGAAGTCGCGATCGTGATACCGCGCTCGCGCTCTTCAGGAGCGTTGTCGATCGTGTCGAACGAACGGAACTTGTTGTTCGGGTTGTGCTTCGACAGCACCTTCGTGATCGCTGCCGTCAACGTCGTCTTGCCATGATCAATGTGCCCGATCGTTCCCACGTTTACGTGCGGCTTTGACCGGTCAAACTTTTCCTTCGCCATCTCAATCCCCTTCTAAGCTTTTCGTGTTTCCCTGTTGATTGCCGACGCCCGACTAAGGAACTCAGTAGTAGGCGTACACCTTCAAAAACTTCGCCCTTAACTCCGGGGCTACCTGCTCGACTGAATGCAGGTAAAACTCGCGAATCTGGCCCTGATCCCCGGCCTCGAGCTGTTGATAGGCAGCCGAGGTGGTTTTGCCCAGCAGGCCGCGCGCCAGGACAGATTCAAACGACCGCGCGCGTAAGCCGGCGCTGCCGATCTGCTTCAGAAACTTCGCTGCATGTGCCGGGGCAAACGCTTCTTCAATCGAATGCTTCACATCCAGAAAAACTGTTTCGTTCCGGACGGGCATGACGGGCTGTTCAAACATCGGTGCCACTTGCTTTCCCTCGTTAACTGCCTCGGCGGGTATTGCTAATGGAGCGGGAGACGGGAATCGAACCCGCGACCAACAGCTTGGAAGGCTGTGACTCTACCACTGAGTTACTCCCGCCCGCCTTGAAACAACCACTTCTACACAAAATCTGGAGCTGATGATCGGGATTGAACCGACGACCTCTCCCTTACCAAGGGAGTGCTCTACCGACTGAGCTACATCAGCCTACCAACATCCTAGAGCATTTTCGGAAACATGTGATCGATCCTGCGGTATCAAAGTTGGCCTTTTTCTTACATAAAGATCAGCTGATACCGCTACTCCAATCTAGACCATTTCCGAAAACCGCTTAACGCGAACGGCTTACTCCGCACTGCGGGAGGCGAGCAGAATCCGTAAAGCAAATCCACCCAGCACCAGCATAACCGCCAGCCGGGTGCGTCCCGGCTCCATCGTCTTCCAGGCTGCGCCTGCCAGAAAAGCAAGCAAGCCGATGGCGATCGCTGCCTTCTTCACTGCATCTCTGACTTCAAAGCGCAAGTCAGCCCCGCAAAACTGGTGCACAGGGGAGGATTCGAACCTCCGTAGCTCCTCGGAGCGGCAGATTTACAGTCTGCTGCCATTAACCACTCGGCCACCTGTGCACAACTCAAACTTGCAACCATCCAAACCAGTCCCACGGCAGACTGAAGATACGGGCATTGCCCGTCGCAGTCATCAAACAGCCAGCAAGGACGTCACCAGTAAAGAAAGGGACCTTCTGGAATGGAACCTCTTCGCACCGCAATCGCGCAGGCTTGATATTGCCGGAGGAGACTGAACTCTGGAGCTGGCGAAGGGACTTGAACCCCCGACCCTCTGATTACAAATCAGATGCTCTACCAGCTGAGCTACGCCAGCCCGAAAACAGCCACTCAGGGCGACTCTCAGGCTTGGAAATGCACCTGAAAAGATCATCCACACGAGTCATGAGAGTAACACACGGAAAGACGCGGAGCAACGCGAGTTCTCGGCTCAACTAATCAGACGCCCGGTCCTCTCGCGAAGGCTGTCTTCCACATCGCACATCTTGTCCATGACCAGGTTCAGTTTGTGCGAAAGGGTCTGGATCTCTGATTCGGCACGGCGATTGACATCAAAATCCAGTTCACTGCGCAGGCGGTCCTTCATGTCCTGGCGATTCTGGCTCATCATGATGACTGGCGCCTGGATCGACGCCAGCATCGACAGGAAGAGATTCGGCAGGATAAACGGATAGGGGTCCCACGCCTTCCCTTTGAGCGCGATATTCAGGCCTGAATACGCGACCAGTACCACGCCGAACCAGATGATGAACGTCCACGATCCACCGAAGCGCGCTACTTCGTCAGCAATCCGCTACCCGAACGTGGACTCTTCTTCGATCAACTGGTTGGGATTGCGGCTCGTGCGGCTTTGAATCAGTCGCTGTGACGCATGGAACTGCCTTCCCAGCATCGTCAGCATGTCGAGACCCGCCGTGGGCTTGCGGGTAAGCAGCGTTGCAATATCGTTCCGATCCAGTTCTATACAGACAGTCTGCTGCATCGCCATCGCGCTGGTCTGGTGCGGCGTCTGGTCGAGCATGGAAGCGAAGCCGAAGGTGCCCCCATGCGCCAGTTCATTGAGCAGCACCTCCTGCTGGTCTTCATCGATGGTCGTCACCCGCACATTCCCGGCGAGCACTATGTACGCCTGCGCCGACGGATCGCCGGTCTTGTAGACACGCTGGCGTGCGGCAAACTGCTTCTTTTCAACCTGCGCAGCGAGGACGGCAAGCTCATCGTCATCGAGCAGTTCAAATAGTGGGACATGTTTCAATTCTTCCGGATCGCAAGGCATGGCCTGCTCCTGTGGACGGCGCTCGGGTTGAAGCGTCCGACAGAAGATAACAGAGGGCGGCCTTGGACATCCGCCGCTAACCAGAGAATTTTCGCGATCCTCCGCCGATGGTGCGGCCAGGATGTGCCGCTGACATGCCGGACTTTCTTGATGGCCGGTGATGGCCAGAGTGAGAGCAAAATTCCGAAAATGCGACGTTTCAGGCGCACAAGTGGATCAGTCTCTACAACGGCGTTTTACAGGACCAATCATCTCTCTGACTAGAGTTAGCGTAATTTCATCTCGGCCAAGGCTCTGCAACATGCTGCGTGTCACCTTGACATACCTAACATTTTTTGTCACAATGTATTCAATGGTTGTTAGGCTAACACAGGAAGAAGCTGCCACTCGAAAGGCGAAGGTACTGCTTGCCGCACGCTGGTGCTTTCTCAACTTCGGATATGCAAAGACGGCCTTCGAGGACATTGCGAAAAAGGCCAGCCTTTCACGCACCTTGCTCTACCGGCTCTATAAAAACAAAGAAGAGGTCTACCAAGCGGTTTTTGCCGATTGGCTGCTCTCCCGACAAGCCGCGGCGAAGCTGGCCGCAGAAGAGCCAGGTAGTTCCTATGAACGCCTGATGAAGGTTTGCCGCCTGATGGCGCTTGAGCCCTGGGCGGAGATGGTAGGCACCCCCATGGGAAGCGAGTTCCTTCAAACCTGTGCCCTGATCGATGCCGAGAACGATGCACTCTACCGCAAGATCGTTCACCAATGCGCCGCCACCATCTTAGGCGACCGGACAAGCGCTGAGGTCTTTCTACTCGCATTGGACGGATTGTTCGCGGATCGACCTTCGATGGACGTACTTGAACAGCGGACGAAGGTGCTTGCTTCGCGCTTTGCCCCTTCAACTGGAAAGAAAGGATTGAAGTGATGAAGAATCTGCCCACCAAACAGGAACTTGTTGTCGTTACCGGTGCCTCTAGCGGGATCGGCGCTGCCACTGCGCGCGAACTTGCCCGATGCGGGTTTCATGTGCTCGCGGGTGTCCGGCGCAGCGAGGATGGTGATGCCCTTAGCGCCGCAAACCTGGAATCCCTTCTGCTCGACATCACCGACCAAGCAGGTATCGCAGCACTCGTGCAGCGCATAGCCGATGATCCCGAACGTCGCCGGTTGCGCGCGCTGGTCAACAACGCAGGCATAGCGGTGAATGCGCCGCTCGAAACCTATCCACTCTCAGATTGGCGGCGCCTGTTCGACGTTAACCTCTTTGGCCATGTTGCGATGATGCAAGCTCTGCTTCCCGCGCTCATGGAGAGTCGCGGCACCATCGTCAACATCTCCTCCGTAGGGGGCAAGGTAGCCATGGCAACGTATGGCCCCTACGCGAGTACGAAGTTCGCCCTTGAAGCGGTAAGCGATTCTTTGCGCCGCGAAGTGGAACCGCTGGGTGTGAAGGTTGTCGTGATTGAACCTGGCGCTGTGAACACCAGAATGCTCGGGCAGGTCGATCGTCGTGGCGAACAGACCATTCAAGCGATGACAGAGGAGCAGCGGGGACGCTATGCCGCGCTAATGCATGCGGTTGTTGCGCAGGCGCAGGCAGCGACTGCCGGAGGAGCGTCTCCCGAAGACGCAGGCCATGTCATTGCAAACGCGATCGCCAGCAAACGGCCTCGGACTCGCTATACGATCGGTCGCAGTACCGCGATCATCGTCCGACTCATCAGACTCCTGTCAGATCGCATGCTCGACCGGATGCTAGCTAGCAATTTGCGCCCATACTTGCGAGCAAACGCTCACGTTACAGAATAAAGCTGAGACCGTGTTTAGAAGGCGTCCCAATGAAGTACCGGGATGTCGCATTATCGTCAGCGACCCGCTTCTTCCCCAACCAAGTTTCAAAAACTTGATCTTCGCAGACTTATCAAAAGCAACTTCAGACTTCTACACAAACAGCGAGCGCCCCCGATCCTGCGAAGGCGCTCGATCCATCAGCCAAACACTTCCCCCCCTAGAACTGGAACCTGGCGGAGATCTGTACCTGTCTAGGCGTGTAAGTGATGTTGTTATTCGCGTTGCTGTACGTCCCGTAGTTTGACTGGTACTCCAGCGTATTGCCTGAGAACTGGTAGGCCGTGCTGTTGATGGCCGTGTAGTTCACATGGTTGAACATGTTGAAGCCATCACCCACCAGTTGCAGGTGGTACTTATCCATGATGGTGAACTGTTTCTGCAGGCGCAGGTCAAAGACCTCCGACGCGCGCAGCTTGAGCGTATTGCGGCCAATCTGCGGCAGGAAGTTTGGACTGACGCCGCTGCCGTTCAATCCACTTAGAATGCCGGCTCCAAAACTCGAAACAGTGGCTGAGTAGGGCAGGCCATTCTGGATCTGCACCAGCGGATAAATGTCCCAGCCATTCAGCAGCGTCTGCTCCCACCCTTTCGAAACTCCGGGCAGATCGAGGAGCGCCCAGCCGACGAATCGGTTCGGCACATTGAAGCTGGAGTTGCCATAACCAATCCTCTGACTGCCATTTGGATCGTAGGCATAGTTGGTGTCATACAGGCCGGTCGTCGCTTCGTTCTGGTTGTAGTCGAGTGCGTGCGACCAGGTGTAATTCGCGTCGAAAGTGATGTACCTGTTGGAGGCATTCTTCACCTCCGCGACGACTGCGTTGTAACTGGCATTGCCATTGCTCAGCTGTTCGTAAATCGCCGCGCTGCCTGAGAGATAGCCAGTGTAGGTCGGCACCGTCAGGGTTGCGTTTCCGAGCGGGCCGTAGTTGCCGCTGCTCGACGGGCTGACAGATAGCGTCTCATTCGTCAGTCCGCCCAGGTTGGTCACAATGGTACTGGGAAGCTGCCGCGAAAGACTGCCCAGGTAGCTCAGTTCGAAGACTGTGTTCTTTGCGAGTTGCTGCTGCAGAGAAAGATCAAACTCGTGCCCGGAGGGGTTCTGGTAACCCTTGCTGAAGTAGCCGGCAGCCGTTGTACCCGCGGTCCCCTGCGGCGTTCCGTTAAAGACGTTCGCGAAGGTCGGCGCACCTGCATAACCGGCTTTGTAGGTATACGTAACCTGGCCGGCGGTTGATGCCGTGTTCTGGTACGTCGTCAGGATATCGCCATTGAAGATGCGTCCATAATACAGACCATAGCCACCGCGCAACACCGTCTGGCCATGTCCATAAACGTCGTAGGCAAAGCCGACACGCGGCCCGATGTTGTTACCGTCCTCCGGCTTGTTGGCCGTGCCCGGTACATTCGGGTTGTAGAGCGCTTTGTATGGACCAGGAATCTGCTCATAGTCATAGCGGACGCCGAGTTCAAGGGTGAGCCGCGGCGAAAGTTTCCAATTGTCCTGGATGAAGGCGCCGTAATCGGTGGTCGCCAGGTCGAAGGCCGCCGGACCAAAGCCCTGGTAGAAGGCCGTGTAGCAGGGCTTGGTGCCGATGCCAGTCGCCGACACTGTGCCACTGCTCGATGCAGAGCAGGTGCCCGATGGCTTGTTGAGGTCGGAAAAATAGTTCGCGAGGGTCGACCCGGTGGTGTAGCTGTACGAACCGTTTTCTTCGTACAGATTGTTTTCAAGATCGTAGTTGTGGACGATGTCCTCGCCAATCTTGATGGTATGGTTGCCCCGCAGCCACGTAACCGTGTCGGCTACCTGCCACTTGCGCTCATCGGGATACGCGACCCTCTGCAGGTAAGCCGGTGTGCCGAAGGAAAAACCGGTGGTGCTGCTCAGCAGGCTCACGTTCGGCGGAAAGCCGAACTGGTTATGCGAGAACTGCTGTTCGTAGGTCGTCGGCTGCTGACTGAATTCGTCGTCCAGTTCGCGGCCATACTGGTAGCGCACTTCATTCACGATGTTCGAGGTAAAGGTGGTATCGAGCTTGGCCAGGCCGTAATCGAGCTTCACAAAGTCATTGCCGAAACTGGACACGCCGTCTTCCACAGAACTACTGGTCTGGATGCCGGCGGGTGAATCCCATCCCAGGCGGTTGTAAAGAAAGCTGACGTGGTTCCTGCTGTTTACCTGCCAGTCGAGCTTGGGCATATTGACGATCTGGTTGCCCTGGCGCGGCACGAAACCAAGCAGCGCACTCAGTTGGTTCAGATCAGTGTCATAGAGCGCGGCACCGGCAGAATAGTTGGCGAGTCCCAGGCGCAGGGTCAGCAGGCAGGCACCCTGGTCAATGGCTGAGGCTTTTCCCAGGGCCGTCAGACCGGCGGCAGTGCACGTCGTGCCGGCCGGCAGTGCGGCATCAGGCGTAGCGAAGAAGGTTCCCGGCGTATACACGCGGGCGATACCGGGAAAGTTACGGGCGTACTGGTCATAGGTATAGAACCAGAACAGCTTGTCCTTGATGATGGGACCGCCTGCACCGAACCCCCAGCGTTTGCGGACATCCTTCGGATTGAAGGGCTCGGACACATAGGTGTTACTGCCTGGCTCCTGCACAGACAGCTTGGTAAAGGGATTGATGGCGCCCCAGTCGTTATCGCGGTCGAAAAAGTATGCTTCGCCATGCACCGCGTTGCCGCCGCTCTTGGTAACCGAGTTGATGACGCCGCCCAGCGCACGGCCATACTCGGTCGAGTAGACGCCGGAGTTCACCTGGAACTCCTGGATCGCGACCTGCGGCGTCGAATAGCCCTCTCGCGTACGGCCGCGCTCTTCCGAAAAGAAGGCCTGGTTGTCGTCGGCGCCATCGATTTCAACGTTGTTAAGCAGCGGACTCGTGCCGCGGATACTCAGCAGCCCAAAGCCGCTCGAGTCTGACACAACGCCCGGCGTCAGGAGTGCGAGGGTTGACCAGCGAACTCCGTTCAAAGGCAGATTGTCGATCGGCGCCTGCTGCAGGTTGGACGAAAAGTCAGGATTTTCAAAGTTGAGTAGTGGTGCCTGTCCGGAGACCTCGACTACCTGGGTTGAGCCACCAGCCGCCAGGTGCGGGAGAATTTCAGTCTGCTGCCCGAGCGCGACAGTGACGGCTCTGGCAACGAAGGTCTCGAAGTTCGATGCTGTAATGGTGACGGTGTAAGTGCCTGGTGCAAGCTGATCGGCCTTGAACGAACCGCTGCCATTGGCAGTCGTGTGGATCTCGGCGTTGGTGTCGTCGTTATGAACGACCACGGTTGCGCCGGAAACAGCCGCGCCGCTCTGGTCTTCCACTGCGCCGCCGATCGCGCCTTCGGTCGTCGATTGCGCGTGTAAAGACAGGGTGAATGGCGATATGGATAAGCAACCGACGGCCAGCGCGAGGGCGCGGCCTCTTGTAAAACGTTCCTGCATCATGGTCTCCTGAAATTCGTCAAGCAGCGCTGACGGCGCCTCAACGAAGTACAGGCCACCCGGCCGGAATGTCACAACTGCGCGTGAGCTTCATCAAATGGCCGGGGAGGTGTCCTGGCCAGCGCGAGCCCACTTCTTATTCGTCATACTTCCACAAGAGAGTTAACAGGCGGTTAATAGCTCATTGGCTATCTTGTTCCCTGCTCTCATCGCCCGCGCATCAGAGAAGCGTCGCTGGAAAGCTGCCTGCTATCATCGACAGGGATCGCGGGTCGGTCGCTACTCCATTGCTGACTGCCTGGGATCAAACCTTCATGCGGCGATCAACTCGGACCACACTCGTGATTGCGGCAGTCGTTGTCCTGGTGATTGTACTGCTGGTTCTGCTGCGGCAGAAAGCGCCACCCGAGGTCGCACGGTTGCTGCCGGAGTCGGACGCGCTCATCTACCTTGACCTGAAGCCGATCCGCGCCGCGACCCATTACGACCGGACACAGACACCCCACGATCCCGCCTACCAGAGATTCATTGATTCCACCGGCTTTGAATTTGAGCGTGACCTGGACGAAGCTGCTTTCGCGCTCCAACATATGCCCGACCCGCTGGGACCGAATGGCTCGACTGCATTCACCGAGGTCTTCTCCGGGCATTTCGAGGGCAAGCGGCTGGCTGCCTATCTCAAAAGCATCAGCAGCGAGCAGGAGACCTACGAGGGCCACACCATTTACGTCATTCCTTCGGAGGGTCGGTCGGTAAGGGTCGCCATCCTGAGCTATGACATGGTCGCGGCCTCGAATACGCCAACGCCAGAGCAGATCCATTCCATCCTGGATCGCTACCGGACAGCCGCCCTGCCCTTCTCGGGATCGAGCCTGCTTTCTGATACCTACAGTCGCATTCCCGCCTTCTCGCTGGCCTGGGCAGTGACCCGGGTAGGCCCCCGGATCTGGAAAAATGGCGGTCCGAAGGTCTTCGGTGTCCGCATCCCGATCTCTACTGAGACGACACTGATCGGGTCGGTGCGATGGCTCGGCAGCGCGAAGCTGCGAGTGGACGAACTTGCGCCGAACCAGGCGGCAGCAGAGGCATCCACTGCAACTGTCAGTACCTTCCTGGTCCTTGCAAAAGGGGCGGCTGACAACCTGCCCGGTTTTGCTACGAACCCCGACCTGAAAGACCTGGTGAACTCCATGCAGGTGCAGCAGACTGGAAGCGAGGCGACACTGACGGCAACCCTGCCGGCGGGGCTGCTGAAATCAGTCCTGAACACACCGAACAGGCTCGGCGGCTCCGCTATGGGCACCGCGCCAAAGAAATAGCTGGCGATTCGCGTTTTACTTAGAAGACTAGTCAAAGCAACTGGTCAGAATGGAGCCAACCTGATGAAAGCGATACAGTCTTCCGACGCAAAAGCCCGTCTTCCTGAATATCTGGATGATGTTGAGCGTGGCGAGATTTTCGTCATCACGCGTCATGGCAGGCCTGTCGCCCACCTGGTACCCGCGCCCGACGTTGACCGGGAGCGTGTTCGCAAAGCTATCGAAGGACTCAAAGCAATGCGGAAGACTATCCAGCCCATTTCAGTAGATGAAGTTCTTTCGTGGCGTCACGAAGGACACAAGTATTGATCTCCACACGGGACACGTCGTTTGTCCTGGACGCATCCATTGCGATTTGCTGGTGCCTGAAAGATGAGGTCGAGCCCGCCGCAGACGCGGCGCTGGTCGATATACAGGAACATGGTGCACTGGTCCCGGCCTTTTTCTGGTTTGAATTACGCAGTGTCCTGTTGATGGCAGAGAGGAAGGGGCGGGTTTCGGAAGCTCAAACCGCACGATCAATCAGCTTTATCAAAGAACTAGCCATCAGGATCGATCGCGACCCTGTAGACACCCTTACCATGAGCCTGGCCAGGCATCATCAACTGACGATTTATGATGCTGCCTACCTTGAACTGGCGGTGAGACAAGTTTTACCTCTTGCGACACTTGACGGTGCCTTGGCCCAAGCGGCGCGGGCAGAGGGTGTGGCGTTGATCGGCTGATGGTATTGCCAAGACAATCGGTAGCCGTTAGACGACCGAACTTTCCAGCGTCGCCTCATTCGCCAGTTCATGCGCGGCAATGGACACGGACTCTTCCAGAATGTCCAGGGCGATCATCGCTTCATGTTCGTTGACAATGAGAGGCGGCGCCAGACGGATCGATGTTTCGCCACAGCCAAGGATCAGCAAGCCGCGTTCGAAGCATAGATCGACGATGCGGTCGCGCAGCGGGCCGGCCATTTCGCGCGTTTTCTGATCACGCACAATCTCGATACCAATCATCAGTCCGCGACCGCGCACATCCCCGACGATAGCGTGCTGTGAAGGCCAGGTGCGCAGGCGCTCCAGCATCCTGTTGCCAACAGTCGCCGCATTCTGGATACCTTCGCGTTCCAGTACATCCAGGGTCGCGAGGGCTGCGGCGATAGCGACCGGATTACCGCCAAAGGTCGAGGCATGCGAGCCGGGCTTCCAATCCATGATCTCAGCGCGTGTCATGCAGACACCGAGCGGCATACCGGACGCAATGCCCTTCGCCATGCAGACGATGTCGGGCTCAACTTCACTATGCTGCACCGCCCACCACTTGCCGGTACGTCCGGCGCCCGACTGCACTTCGTCGACGACCAGCAGGATACCGTGACGGTCACAGATCTTCCTCAGCTCCTGCATGAAGACCTTCGGAGCGACGACATAGCCGCCCTCACCCTGGATCGGCTCGACGAAGATGGCCGCAACCTCTTCCGGAGCGAGCGTACTTTTGAACAGCTTGTCTTCGATGAAGCGGGCGCAGGCGAGAGCGAAGGCATCTTCCGCCTGCGGGCCGCCACTGCAGCCGCGATACGCGTAGGGATAGCGGACATGCGTGACGCCCGGCATGAGCGGCGAGAAGCGGCGACGCTGCTGCGGTTTGGACGCAGTGAGCGACAATGCGCCCATGGTGCGGCCGTGGAAAGCGCCGTAGAACGCGATGATGTTCGGCCGTCCCGTGTGATAGCGGGCAATCTTCAGCGCGCACTCGACTGCTTCAGCGCCCGAGTTGCCATAGTAGAAGCGATGGGGACCGGGCATGGGCGCAATGGCGGAAAGACGTTTGGCCAGCGTCACCATGCTTTCGTAATAGAAGTCCGTACCCGACATATGGATCAGTTCGGCTGCCTGGTCCTGGATTGCCTTGACGACCTCGGGATGACAGTGGCCGGTGGACGTGACGGCAATGCCCGCGGCGAAATCAAGAAATTCGTTCCCGTCAACATCTTCAATCCGCACACCGCGACCGCGCTTCGCTACCAGCGGATACGAGCGCGTGTAGCTCGGCGACATCAATTGATCGTCTGCTTCGACGATGGCTCTGGCCTTCGGGCCGGGCAGGGGTCCATGTAGTTTCGGACCATACTGAACGAATGCAGGGCTGCGTTGACCCGCAGCGATAGTTGACCCGGGGGAAGTTTCGGAGACAGTGGCGTCAGGAGCGATGGTGTTCGACATGAGATTTTCCCTTTAGGTGCGTTCTGAATTCGGCGCGGGACAGGAGAGGCAGCCCTGTTCGTCTGTGTTGAGAGGCAGTCGCAGGGCAGTCTGCACGATGCACGTTCGTTGCAGCTGACATCTGCCTGCGGGGCGGTTGAGCACGCCACGGCGGACGCAGATTAGTCTCCGGCGAAGAGGCTCGGACGCGTTCTCATGGGCGCGACGCCATTGGAGCGCACGCCCGGTCGCCGGGCAATCCAGGGGGTCTCGCGGTCGCGGGTTGATTGCTGCTTCTGCATAGACGCTGCGTCCTGCGGCGAGAATAGCATGCGCTTCTGATTGGGGAGAAGCAGATTGTACGGCCACCCTGTGCGGCCCATGACGCGAAGCGAACAAACTCTGTGCACTCTGTTAGATAGCCGACAGACGCCGCTTCCACACACTCCATACACTCGGCTCTATTGCAATGCGGCTTGTGCGGTTTTGTACAGATTTCCGCGTTCTAACTCTTCAATTTTGGCGACACACCTCGTGCCAATGCGGATCACTGTTCCGAACCCAGGTCGACGAAAACATCAATAGGTGTGTAAGTGAATCTGATTTTAGCCGCCGTGCCGGAACAAGAGCGGCAACGCCTGGAACCACTCCTTCAGGCGACCCAATTCGCACTCAGGGATCCAATGATCGAGCCAGGCGAACCGATGCGGTACGTCTATTTCCCGGTCGATCTGGTTGCCTCGACTGTTCATTCGATGACCGACGGATCCACTGTCGAGACGGCAATTGTAGGGCTCGACGGGATGGTCGGGGTCCAGGCATTCCTGAGGCAGACCACTACCCCCACTCATACCTTCGTCCAGGTTCCGGGCCAGGCTATGCGGATGCGCATCGAGTCGTTCCAGAAGGAACTCCACGATTATCCCGAGTCTGTATTCAGCGATCTAGTCGCCAATTATGTCAGCGCCTTCCTGACCCTGACGACCATCACAGCCGCGTGCAACCGCATTCACCGCGTGGAGCAGCGCCTCTGCCGCTGGCTCAAGATGACCCATAACCGCGCTTCAGGAGATGTGTTCCCGGTACGGCATGAGTTCCTCGCTTATATGCTTGGCGTCCATCGCCCCAGTGTCTCGATCGCGGCCAATATGCTCAAGAAGGCCGGCCTGATCCGGTACGACTACGGCCGGATGAATATCCTGGACACCAAGGGTCTCGAAGCCGGAGCCTGCGAATGCTACGGCATCATGGAAAAGCAGATCGAAAAGATCTACGGCAAGCCTTTCAGGAAGTAGCGAGCAGCTGTAGAGCCAACAGCTGTAGAGCGGACTGCTCGGGAACGGATAGCTAACCACTTCTTCGCTCACGGCTTTTGCGCGACCCGCTTCTCCGCTATCCGCTCAGCTTCTCCGCTATCCGCTCGGTCGCTACCCGCTATCCGCTATGCTGGCAACGTGCTCTTCGCGGAAAACATCCATCGCACTCAGTTCATTCTTCTCCTGCTAGTGCTGCTGGCTGCGGCATTCACTACGCTTGCCCGTCGTTTCCAGACTCCCTATCCGATCGTGCTGGTCATTGCCGGGCTGCTGCTCAGCTTTGTTCCGGGTCTGCCACGTGTATCGCTCAATCCCAGCGTTGTCCTGCTCATCCTGCTCCCGCCGCTACTATTCGCCGCTGCCGTGAATACTGCGTGGAGGGATTTCCGTTTTCACCTGGTCAGTATCCTTATGCTGGCTTTTGGCCTGGTGGGTTTTACCGTCGTGGGTCTCGGCGCCATAAGCAACTGGCTCCTGCCGGGCTTTGACTGGCGCATCGGGCTGGTACTGGGTTCAGTCCTCTGCACGACAGACGCCATCGCTGCCACATCGATTGCTTCACGAGTCGGTCTCCCGCGACGCATTATCGACGTCCTCGAAGGCGAGAGCCTGGTGAATGACGCCAGCGGCCTGCTTGCCCTGGAATTCGCCGTGGCGCTGGTCACCACCGGCGAGCGTCCAACCCTGACAGCCGGTATTCTGCAGATCCTCTACCTGCTTGGCGGCGGCATCCTTGTCGGCCTGGTGGTGGCGTGGATCGCGCAGTTCGCACAGAAGCATGTGAGTGACGCGCCGGTCGAGATCACCATCAGCCTGGTCGTGCCCTATCTTGCCTACCTCAGTGCCGAAGAACTCCATGCCTCCGGTGCACTTGCAGTGGTGGTCTGCGGCCTGTACATGGGCCGGGTGAATTCGGAGGTCTACACGACGCAGGCGCGTCTCGAGGGTATCGGCGTCTGGAACACGCTCGACTTCATCCTGAACGGTACAGTGTTCATCGTGATTGGATTGCAATTGCGGTCGATCCTTGCAGATATCCGCAACATGAGCCATCTGCAGCTGATCCGCGATGCTGCTATTGTCAGCGTCGTGATGATCGCCCTGCGTCTGCTCTGGACGTATCCGGGCGCGGCATGCTCCTATGCCATCCGCCGGTACATCCTGAAGCAGAACATCAGCCGGCCTTCACCGAAAGCGGTCTTCATTATCGGCTGGACCGGTATGCGCGGCGTGCTGGCCCTGGCGGCCGCTATCTCTCTGCCGCAGACACTCGATAACGGCCAACCCTTTCCTGAGCGAGAAGTCATCATTTTCCTGACATTCTGCGTCATCCTGGTCACGCTCGTACTGCAGGGACTGACGCTGCCCATGCTGATCCGCAAACTTGGCCTGGCCCAGGAAGAATTGCAGCCGGCGGAAGAACAGGAGGCGCGGCGTCTTATGCTGACGTCCGCGATTGCCTACCTCGAGAATCTTGAAAAGGTCGAGAGTGCCGAGTTGCTGAGTGTGCGAGAGGATATAGCTCGCCACTACCAGCAGCGGTTAAGTTCGCTTGGCCAGGACAAATCGGTTGAAGGCAACTCACTCTACAGGGAGATGAAACACTCGCGCTGGCTGAATAACGAACTGCGGCGAGTAGAGCGGGCGACGCTGCAGCAACTCTATGCGGATGACAAGATCAATGACTCGGTGCTCCGCGGACTGGAACGGGAGCTCGACCTGCTGGACGCCCGGTTCGCGCGCCGGGTCTGAAGCCGGCCAGGGGCCGGCCGTTTGCTTCCGGCCGACGGGTGGGGACCGCATCCTGATTCAGCCTTGCGCTGAGGGCCCAATTTAGGGGGCGGCGATCCCGCCCGCATCCCACACTGGTAACCTTGGGTAACCCTATGGGTGATTGATGCCCGGTGAGTAGACAGGTAAACCAGAACTACCTTGGTGACATTACTCGACATCTACGGACCATCGGAGAGCCAGCCAGAGCCGGCCGAGTCGCCTGGCGCGACGCCAGCTGCTCCTGATGACGCCACGCAGACTGAAGTGTGGGAGCTGCCCATCGGCTACGCTCTCGCGACTGCGGCGGCCGCGTGGATTGTGCAATCGCTGCTGCTGCATTTCGCCGTGACGGACAACGCCTGGGCGATCATCTGGCCGCTCAATGGCGTCATCGCGGGCCTGCTGCTGGGTAAAAAGCGTCGCGACTGGGTTGTGATCCTGTCCTTCGTGGTCATTGCCACGACGGTCAAAGAAGGCTCCTATACGCATCATTGGCTGACCGCTGTAGTCGATTCTGCGATCAATGCACTTGAAGTTGTCGTCGCCATGCTGCTGCTGCCGCCCTTCGTCAGCCTGCAGCAGTGGCTGCGGGAACCAAAGCTTATTTCGCGGTTTTCGATTGCGACCTTTCTCGGCGCGCCGCTGCCTGGCGCACTGCTGGCAGCGACCTATTACGCGCTCACCTGGCACATCGGCTTCTGGCACATCTTTCACCAGTGGGCACTGGCTGACGCGCTCGGCTTCGGCTCGACCGTCCCTCTGGTGCTGGCCCTGCGTGCTCCTTCCTCGTGGAGTATCAAGCAACCGGGCGCCATGCTTCGCACTTCGTTCATGCTGGTCGTCATTACAGCCGCAACCATCGGTGTTTTTCTCGAGCCGCAGTCTTCGCTCGTCTTCATCCTTTTTCCGTCGCTTGTCATGCTGATCTTTTACAGCGGCTTTACCGGCGCGATGATCGCCATCGAGCTGATCTGCTGCATCTCCGTGTACCTCACGCTGCATGGCATCCGCGGTCAGTGGCCTCCGCAGCAGGTGCATACAACAAGTCACGCTCACGCAGTGCTCTTCGTGCAGCTTCTTCTTGGTCTCATCGTGCTCATCGGCTTTTCGGCAGCAGTGCTGCTGGCCGAGCGCCGCGCTTTCGCTGCGCGCCTGAAGACCAGCGAACGGCAGTATCGCCTGCTGGCCGAGAGTTCGCGCGATGTCATCATCCAGACGAATCTCGACGGCATCTGCCAGTTCGTCTCGCCGGCGAGCAAGGAAGTTCTTGGCTATGACCCGGCGGATCTGCGCGGACATCCATTTGAGAGCGGCATCCATGAAGAAGACGTTGCTGCCTGCAGAAATACTCTGCAGGACATCCGTCTCAGCCTGACCCGGGAGGCGGTGCTGACCTATCGCGCGACCACCCGGGATGGCCGCTCCAAATGGATCGAAGGCTGCCTGCGCGCCACGACCGACGACACCGGCGACGTGAACGGGTCCATTATCACACTGCGCGATATCACTGAACACAAACGCCTGCAGCATGAACTGCAGGAAGCCTGCAACACCCTTGAGCACCAGGCCACATTTGACGCCTTGACGAGTGTGGCGAACCGGCGGCGTTTCGACGCCATCTTCGATCAGGAGTGGCGACGCGCTCAGCGAGAGTTTCAACCACTCGCCCTGTTGCTGATCGATGTCGATGAATTCAAGGCCTACAACGACGGCAATGGTCATCCCGCAGGCGACGATTGCCTGCGGCTGATTGCCCAGACACTCGGCGCCTACGCGCGGCGGCCAGGCGACCTGGTCGCCCGCTATGGCGGCGAAGAGTTCGCCGTCCTGCTGCCCATGACTGACCTGAACGGCGCGTGTGTGCTGGCAGAGAAAATCCGCCTTGCAGTAGAACTGCTCAAGATGCCGCACCCGACTGCACAGGGAGGTGTCGCGACCATCTCGATTGGCGCCGCCGCTGCGATTCCGATGCCGGAAGCAACAGCCGCGTCTCTGCTCGAAGATGCAGACCGCGCCCTCTACCTGGCCAAGGCCAATGGACGCAACCGTGTCGAAGCCAAGCCTGGCCCGCGGCCAGTGTCGTCCAACACTATCAACTTCGCCTAGAAGCGCCTGGCTGATACTTGACCAAGAAGGTGTCGTCCCGGCCGGAGCGGAGGGACCTGCATGTCACCGGATGGCGTGCGACACCTGTCGACAGAGAAATCCGATCCGCCCGGCATGACAATGAACGTGCCGAATCCGGCAACCCTTCCCACCATGCAGTCTTCCCAGCTATAGTCAGTAGCAGCCGAGTTTCAAGGAGTTCCGCCCATGTTTGGTACTGCGTTCGCTGGAATCATCGCCATTGTTCTCACCTTTGTCGCCTGCATTTCATGGGGCACCCGCTATCAGCCGCTCACGCACACTTCTACTGAGAAGGATTAGTCAGAACGCGCAGTCGGTGTCGCAGCGGGCAGGCGGTGCAGAACAGCAGGCGTGATAGACTCCGCTCCAATCAACACCCTGGAGCCTGCCCTTGCACTGTCTGCCTTGGTTTTTCATTCGACGACACGCGATCCAACAAGTTGCTGCAACTCTCTTCCTACTGGCGTTCGCTGTCCTCAGTGCAAGTCCGCAGGTTGCTCCCGCACCTACCAATCCCACGCCGGCTCCGAGCGCAAAACAAGCCGCTGCTGCTCCCGAAATAAGTCCATCCCCTCATCCTCTTGAAGCCACCGACCTGCAGGCATTCTTCGACGGCATTTTCCCACTACAACTGCAGCGCTCTGACATAGCCGGTGCTTCCGTTCTGGTGATGAAGGACGGCAAGGTACTGCTGCAGAAGGGCTACGGCTATGCCGACGTAAAGACGAAGAAGCCGGTCGACCCGGCGACGACCATCTTCCGCCTTGCCTCTATTTCGAAGCTGTTTACCTGGGTTTCCGTCATGCAGCTGCATGAGCAGGGCAGGCTCGACCTCGACACCGACGTCAACCAGTATCTTGATTTCAAGATCAAGCCCGCCTTCGGCAAACCTGTCACCCTGCGCAACCTGATGACGCATACCGGCGGCTTCGAAGAAGAATCGCGTGACGTCATTCTCACTGACCCAAAGCAGGCTATCTCTCTGCGCGACTTTCTTATGCAGAACCAGCCGACGCGCATGTCTGCTCCGGGTACGATTCCGGCTTACTCGAATTATGGTGTCGGCCTGGCCGGCTATATCGTGCAGCGGGTGAGCGGCGAGCCCTTCGAGCAGTATGTGCAGGAACATATTTTTGCTCCACTCGGCATGACGCACTCCACCTTTTATCAGCCGCCACCAAAGGCTCTCCTTGCTCTGCCATCCGAGGGTTACCGCGACAGCACGGAGAAAGACCCCGTTGGCTTCGAAATTTTCAATCCCGCGCCCGCCGGCGGTATCTCTTCCACCGCGACCGACATGAGCCGCTTTGGCCAGGCCCTTCTGCATGGCGGCACGCTCGATGGCAAACAGATCCTGAGACCCGACACGATAAAAGAGATGTGGACGCCGCAATTCCGCGCCAGCGATCAGATGCCGCCGATCGATATGGGCTTCTATGAAACCTGGCGGAGTGGGGTCCACTGGATCGGCCACGAGGGCGACCTGATCGCTTTCCACAGCCTGTTCTTCCTCGATCCGACGCGCAATATCATCCTGTTCATCTCCTATAACTCGGCGGGCGGCGGTGATACGCCACGGCCCGAGATCATCGACATGTTCTCTGATCGCTACTTCCCCACCAGTCAGAAGCAGGTGTTCGTGAAAGAGTCGCGCCAGGACCTGGATGCCATCGAAGGCACCTACCAGGTCACGCGCAGAGAAGACAGCACACGGCTCGCGCTCGGCGCCCTGATGGCACAGCGGACCGCGACGGTCGATAAGGACGGCGTGCTCCATATCGAAGACGTCAAGGATCTGCGCGGCCATCCGATCAACTGGAAGCCCATCGGCAAGGATCTATGGCAGGAAGTTGATGGCCAGTCGCGTCTTTTTGCCATTCGTGACAGTAACGGGCACATTAATCGTGCAGCCGGTGATTTCCCGGGCGTGCAGGTGGAGCGCGTCGCGTGGTATGAGAATCGCAAGTATGTCGGCCTTGCCGCCGGCTTCTCCATACTGGTTCTGGCAACGGTGGTTTTGGCCTCCATCAGTCGTTTCGGACGACGCATCTTCCTCCGCCGACGCCCGCGGCCGGCGCCGCAGACCGGCACACGATGGATCGGCTTTACCGCCCAGCTTGCTGCGTGGATATGGCTGTCGCTTCTGGTCATTACGACTGCGATCTTCGCGGCAACCAGCGACACACTCATGCCGCCGACCTACGCGTGGGACAAATATTTCATGCTGATGAACGTGGTCGTGGCACTTGCCATTTTCTTCAGCCTGTTCGCCGCGATCTCCGCCCTGCGCATCTGGCGCACGCCTCTGCGAGCCATCACCAAGGTGAAGTTTTCGCTCGTCGGCCTGGCGTGTCTGTTGCTTTGCTGGATCTCTCTCCACTGGCACCTGATAGGCTCAGTCCGGGTATGAGTCACTTCTCGAAATAAAAAATCAGATGCTGAGACGATTCTGATTCGTCGCGCGTATTTTATGAGTGAAGGTCGGGTGATCCATGACTATGTCGCTGCGTCGCGTCGTTCTGCTTGCGTTCATCGTTCTCCTGCCTGTGATTGAAGGCGTTAGCCAGCAGCCTACACCTTCCGCGCCTCCCCAGACGCCGGCTCCACAGGCGGCCACACCGGCTCCTGCAAATGGCACAGCCCCGGGCGCCACTTTCACCATCCAGCGCACCTCGCGTCTCGTAATCCTCGACACGGTCGTCGTCGACGCTGCCAACAAGCCTGTCGCCGAATTGAAGCGCGAAGATTTTCACGTGGAAGAAGCCGGCGAACCGCAGAACATTCTCAACTTCGAGACAGCCGGCGCGCACACTCCCGATCCTTCGATTGACATTGAATCGACCGCGGACCTCGACCGTCTCGCTCCTCGCGCGCCCGTCAATATTATCCTGCTCGATGAATTCAATACCCGCTTTGAAGACATGGCCTTCGCCCGCTACTCGCTCAAGAAGTATCTCGAGAAGCAGCCAGGCCGCCTGCCTGAGCCGACTATCCTGATCGCCGTCAGTCTGCAGAACTTTACTGTCCTGCGTGATTACACGCAGAACAAGGACCAGCTGCTCTCCGCACTCGATCACCACTTTGCCGTGCTGCCCTGGCAGCTGCGCCAAGGCGCCTGGGTGGGTGAACGATATGCAACAGCCTTCATCACGTTACGGCGTGTCGCCCAGGCAGTCGTCGGCCATTCCGGGCACAAGAACATGATCTGGATCGGCCGCGGCTTTCCGTCCTTCGATTTCACCCGAGCGCCGATTGATACAGAAACCCGCGTCAACACTGCAGTCCAGGATTGCGTCAACACCCTGCGCGATGCGCGCATCACGCTCTACACGATTGACCCCGCAGGTGTCATGGTCAGCCCTGCCGAGTATGGACGCGCCGCGGCCTTCAACGAACCGTTCGGCGGCAATTACGAATTCAACCGGCTGGCTGCGGCTACAGGCGGCCGCACCCTCTATGGCCGCAATGATGTGAATGCAGAGATCGGCACTGCCATCCAGGATGGCGCTAACTTCTACACACTCACCTACCGGCCCACCAATACTTCGAATGACACGCAGAAATTCCGCAGGATCGTCGTGACGGTCGACCGGCCCGGACTGAAGGTCATCACGCGCGAAGGCTATTATCCGCAGCGCGGTCCCGGCAAAGTCGATCCCACGAATCCGTCGCGACGACTGGTCGGCGACCTGGTCGCCGCGGGCGATAGCGGCATGGTTTACGACGGCGTTCCCATCACCCTCGAACCCATGCCGAGCGATCCCAGCACCTACACGGTGCACGTGTCCGGCAGAGGATTGAACTGGAGCCCGGCAACCGAGACCGAGCCGCGCCATGCCGATTTGATCCTGCTGGTAACGACGTTCGACAAGAAGGGCAAGGAGTTGAAACGCGATGGCAAGACCATCAAAGTAAGTGCACCCGCAACAGTCGCGCCCACAGGGAGACTCGATCGCGATGTGAACCTGATTTACAAAGTCGATCGCGATCCTAAGGCAGTCCGTGCGCGGTTCGTAGTACGGGTAAGTTCCTCCGGACGAATCGGTACAGTGGACGCTATGCTCGGCCAGCCGGCTACGAACACTCCACCCAACTCTCCGCCAAAGAGTACGCAAACGCCTTAGTCCTGTACGGACAGAGATGTGAAATGCCTGTTGCGGCAGCGGTTGACAGACAACGTTGGCAGCCGTATGGTGGTGGAAGTGACGATCTCTGCCATGAACGCATGCTGCCCCTGTTGCTGTCGCGACGTGGGTGAGGTGTGCTGGTAGAGCGAAACCAAGTCAAACAAGTTCGAGACTTTCGCAATCCCAACCCACCCGCAGATTCTGCCGAGGTGGGTTTTTAGTTTTCAGCGTATTTAAGTAAGACAGAGCTTCGAAAGGATTGGATCTATGAGCACAGCACCTGTCGTCCCCTCTGCAACGCCGGCTGCCCACGCGAGCGGCCGCATTCCCCGCATCGGCGAAACGGCACCCGACTTCAGCGCCAAGAGCACGCATGGCGTCACCAAACTGAGCGACTACACCAGCAAGGGCAAGTACGTCCTGCTCTTCTCGCACCCGTCTGACTTCACGCCTGTCTGCACCACCGAGTTCATCGAGTTCGCTCGCCGCGCCGACGACTTCGAAAAGCTCAATGTGCAGTTGATCGGTGTCTCCATCGACAGCATCTATTCGCACATCGCCTGGGTCCGCGATATCGAAGAGCATGCGAAGGTCAAGGTCACCTTCCCCGTCATCGCCGATCTGGACCAGAAAGTCTCGCAGCTTTACGGCCTGGTGCATGAAGCTGTATCTGACACAGCGACTGTCCGCGCCGTCTTTGCTATCGATCCGAAGGGCATCGTCCGCGCCCTCGTCTATTACCCGATGCAGCTGGGCCGCAATGTGGATGAACTCATCCGCATCTTCCAGGCCCTGCAGACGACGGATCAGAATTCCGTGTCGCTGCCCGCCAACTGGCAGCCCGGCGAACCGGTCATCGTGCCCGCACCAGCGACTCTCGACGCGGCGCATGATCGTACGAATGGCGGCGGCAAGGACCTCGATGTGTCTACGTGGTATTTGTCGAAGAAGACGCTCGCGCCTTCAAAGAATTAGCTAAGAGAGGTTGTGTTGAAAGCCGGCGGTGCAACGCCGCCGGCAGCAGCACTCGCAGTCTGCTTGTCCCCATGAAGCAGACGCGACAGGAAGCACCGGTGGCGAAGTGGCTAACGCGTTGGTCTGCAAAACCAATATTCGAGGGTTCAATTCCCTCCCGGTGCTCCAGCATTTGCCAAGCATCCAGACACACTTCACGGAAGGGCGACGGTCAAGCAGCAGCTTTTTCCGCAGGAGAAGACGGTTCTTCTGAAAGCTCCTCGAGACTCTTACCCTTCGTCTCCGGCAGCATGAAGACGGTCGCGATCAGGCCGAGGCAGCTTACGATCGCTGCCGCGCCCTCAGCCGCCGGGAGGCCATGCCAGCGCATGAAGAAGGGGAACGTAAACACCCCTACAAATCCGCCGATCTTTCCGAGAGCTGCAGCGATGCCGTGTGCAGTCGTGCGCACTCTTACCGGAAAAATCTCAGACGGATAAACAAAGGTCGTCGAGTTAGGGCCGAACTCGGTGAAGAAGTAGCTGAAACCGTAGATAAGCAGAAATGGCCACACGAGCTTTTCGACGTTGGGGATCAGTGCGAGCAGACCAAAGGTCACAGCCATCATGCCGAAGCCAAGTACCTGGATTGTCTTGCGGCCGAGTTTGTCCATTGTGAGAGCGGCGACCGCATAGCCCGGGGCCGCGAAGACGGCGAAAATGCCAAGCTGCGTAAGCGTTTTTTGTAGAAGGCTGTGGTCGCTGCCGAGCGCAGACAGCACCAGCGGACTCGATACCGTGTTTCCGTAATAAGCGAAATCCATCAGGAACCATGCGGCGCTTGCGCCCAGCAGGCGGAGCAGGACCAGCCTGTTATCGACCAGGCGATGATAGCCATCCCAGAAAGACACAGAGTGAGTCTTGGCGTCGTAATGGCCAGCCTTCTTCAGTTTGCCCGATGCATCTTCTTCCTGGCCAACAGCTTTGAGGAAACGAGGCGACTCCTTCAGATGGCGGCGTGACCAGAAAACCGCCAGCGCGGGGATGGCTCCTGCGGCGACCAGGATCCGCCAGATGATGTCGTGCGAAATGTGCGTGGCAAGCATGCCCGCCGCAAGTAGCGGACCGATGATAAGGCCGGCAGCCTGCATGGCGAAGACCAGGCTGACCAGGAGCCCGCGATGCGCCTTGCCGGCGTACTCGCTCATAATGGTGGCGGAAACGGGATAATCGCCGCCGATGCCGATGCCGAGGATAAAGCGGAAACCGATCAGCCACCAGATGTTGGGTGAAAGGGCGCAGGCAATGGCGCCGGCGGCGAGGACAAGCACCTCCACCCCGTAAATGCGCTTGCGACCAACCATATCGGCAATGCGGCCGAAGAGGAGTGCGCCAATGGCGGCAGCCAGGAGAGCGGTGGATTCAACGAGGCCTTCTTCAAGCTTATCCACGTGCCACATCGGCTTGAGCAGCGCCATGACGACGCCGATGATGAAGAGGTCATAGGCATCTGTGAAAAAGCCCATGCCGGAGATGAACATGATTTTCCAGTGCTCTTTGGAAATGCCTGCGTTGTCCATCTCGGAAAAGTCGTTTTGGCGGGATTCCCTTGACGTGGCCACAGCACACCTCTTGTTTCTAGGATGTTTGTGAACGTTAAAGAATCATGAATGGCGAGCCGGGGTAAGCAGAAAATCGGAGCGTTGCCGGACGTTTTCACACGATCAAGATCGAGCTTCGAACGATGCCGCGCAAGATTTTCTAGTTCACGTGTGAGTCCGTCGGGCCCGTACTGATCCACCGGGAAGCTTCGCTGCAACCGTGAAAGCGACCACGCGCCAAAGCTTCGCCTGACGATGTAGGCTCCTAAAGTTTGCGGCGTTGATAACGCCAGGCAAAGTAGTGAGTCCGCTACAATGTTTCGAATGATTTGTCATTCTGTTTTCATGCTGACTGTCATGGTGGTTGGTGCTGCTTCCCTTTCGGCGCAGATGAACACGCCCGCGTCCACGTCGCCCATTCCCACCTCGCAGGTACTCGGCGACGTTACAGCTGTCAGCGCGCTTCCCTCCGGTTTGGAGGCGCATGCCGGTGCTGCTGTTCTACGCGTCGAAGCGATGCAGGATGACCTGCTGCGCGTGCGCGTGACACCGGATGGCGCAATGCCCGAAGACGCAAGCTGGGCTGTGCTGCCGGAGCGGCATGAGACGCGCATCAGCGTCCACGCAAATGTCAGCGGTCATGGGGCAACGTTCTCGACCAGTGAACTGAAAGTGTGCATTGAAGGTTCACCGCTGCGGCTGATTGTCGAAGACCTGCAGGGCCATGTCATTACCGAAGACGCGCCCGGCTATCCCGCGCAGTTTCATGGACCGCGCAATGCGCAGGGCGGCAACTTCAAGGTGTGGAAGACGCTGCGCGATGATGAGCATTTCTTCGGTCTCGGCGACAAGACTGGCCCGCTCGATCGGCGCGGTGAAGCCTTCAACAACTGGAACACCGATGCCTTTGGTTTTCAGGAATCGACTGATCCGATTTACAAGACCATCCCCTTTTTCATGGGAGAGCGCGGCGGTCGCTACTATGGTATTTTTCTCGACAACACCTGGCGCTCAACTTTCGATTTCGGCAGCGCCTCGCGTGAGACTTACTCCTTCGGCTCGGATGGCGGACCACTCGATTACTACATCTTCTACGGCCCGGAGCCGAAGAAAGTAATCGAGCGCTATGCCTGGCTCACGGGACCTTCGCCGCTGCCGCCATTGTGGTCGCTCGGCTTCCAGCAGAGCCGCTACAGTTATGCGCCGGCGAGCGAAGTACGCGAGATCGCGGACCATCTGCGCAAAGATAGAATCCCATCCGACGTCATCTGGCTGGACATCGATTACCAGGACAGGAACCGCCCGTTTACGGTTGATCCCATCGGCTTTCCCGACATGCCAAAGCTGATTGCAGATCTGAAGGCACAGCACTTCCATACAGTTGCGATTACAGATCTGCATGTAGCTGACGCACCCGGCCAGAATTACACTCCCTATGACACGGGCAAGGCTGCGGATGCGTTCGTGAAAGCGCCGGATGGTCAGGACTTTGTCGGCATCGTGTGGCCGGGCAGGAGCGTCTTTCCCGACTTTACGCACCAGGCCAGCCGCGAATGGTGGGGCACGAATTACAAACAGTTTGTGGGCTACGGCATCGCCGGTTTCTGGAACGACATGAATGAGCCGTCAGTGTTTGATGGCCCGGGTAAAACGATGCCGCTCGACACCGTGCATCGCGTGGATGGCACCGGCTTTGCGCCGCGCACCACAATCCATCGCGAGATTCATAACGTCTTCGGCATGCAGAACAGCCGCGCGACCTTTGAGGGTGTACTGAAGCTGGACCCTGACGACCGGCCATTCGTGATGACGCGTGCTTCGTATGCGGGCGGCCAACGATACGCGGTGACGTGGACGGGCGATAACTCAAGTACGTGGAACCATCTCCGCATGACGACGCCGATGCTCGAGAACCTGGGGCTCAGCGGCTTCGCTTTTGCCGGCGCGGATGTAGGCGGATTTGCCGGCTCGCCCCAGCCCGACCTGCTGACGAAGTGGCTTGAGGTCGCTGCGTTTCATCCTATCGATCGCGATCACACGACTAAAGGCTCGCTGCCTCAGGAGGTCTGGGTGAACGGTCCGGAAGCCGAGGCTGTACGGCGTAAATACATCGAGACACGCTATCGGCTGCTGCCGTATCTCTACACCACTGCAGAAGAAACTTCGCAGACGGGTCTGCCGATGATGCGGCCTCTCTTCCTAGAATTTCCGGAAGACGCCAAAGACGGCCACCCGCTTGATCTTGACGCATCGAATGAGTTCCTGATGGGGCCGGACCTACTGATCGCGCAGGCTGCTTATCCCGATATGGTCGATGAGTATCAGCCGTTGTTACCTGGCGAAGGCTGGTTCAATTTCTGGACCGGGCAGAGGCTGCCAAAGAAGCCATCCATGGACGAGATCGCTGTCGTTGGGCCTGTGTCACCGGATGGTTCGACGCTGCAATCGCCTGCCCTGGCAGAGCTGCGCAGGAAACTCGAAGCGCTGAAGGTCAAGCCGACGCTGAACGATCTGGCGGTCTATGTGCGGCCGGGCAGCATTCTGCCCATGCAGCCGCTGGTGCAGAACACCGATGAGGAGCCGAACGGGCCGCTGGAGTTGCGCGTGTATCCAGGGGCAGCAGGCGAGAAATGCGCAGGATCGATTTACTCGGACGACGGGCATTCCTTCCGCTACAAGCACGACGAATACCTGCGGCAACAGTTTACCTGCACCGTCACGGTGAGCAGCGTAGCTGTCAGCATAGGTCCTCGTGAGGGCAGGTATGACCCATGGTGGAAGCAGGTAGAGGTCGTCGTCTACGGGTGGGATGGATCGACAGCGCTGGCGAAGCTGGGTGGTAAGAATGTGAAGTCACGCGTTGATGCGGGCGCACATACTGTGCGTATCCTGATTCCGGAAGCGCCCCAAGGCTCGGAGCTGAGCATATCTGCGCGCTAGGTTTCTTTCAATCTAGAGAAATGCAGGTCCTTAGACTTTACTCACGATGACAAAGTTCATGGCTGCGGGTCGGAAATCAGACCGTCAACAGTGGGCCGGAGCCGTCGGGGAAAAAGAGGCCACTGGTTGCGGATGAGATGGTTTCAACGCGATTGCGGCCGCGTGTTTTCGCTGCATAGAGTGCCTGGTCGGCGAGAGCGATCAGCGGCTTGATCCCACGGCTCTGCTCATCCAGCCATGCGACGCCAAAAGAGCAGGTGACAGGCAGGCCGATGCCTTCGCAATCGAACAGCTCATGCGCGATAGTGGCGCGGAGATTTTCGAGGCGATCGATTGAACTGTCCATCGTCAGCCCGGGCATGATCAGCAACAGTTCTTCGCCGCCATAGCGACCAACGTAGTCCGTCGGACGCGTGGCCTGGCGGAAGCGCCTGGCGCACTCGCGCAGAACAGCATCGCCGATCTGGTGACCGTAGGTGTCGTTGATGCGCTTGAAATGATCGAGGTCCGCGAGCACAATGGCCAGCGGGGTATCTTTCTCGCTGGCGTACTGGATTTCATTGGCCAGTATCTCGAAGATAGCCGAGCGATTCAGCAGGCCGGTCAGGCCATCGCGGCTTGCCTGTTCGACCAGGGCCGTTCTGGCTTCGATCAATTCTTTCTTCTCGAGCTCCAGCTGATACGTCCGCTCTCGCACCAGCTCTTCGAGCTGCTGCTGCTGAGCGACAAGGGCTTTAACGCGCCACCACGAAGCGAGACCGACGAGTGCTGCAATCGTGATAGCCAGTCCACAGAGGAACCAGGCTGTCCGCCACCATGGCGGAAGCAGGCGGAAATCGATATAAACCGGCGCAGATTCCTGGTGCCTGCGCGCGTCCACGGCCATGACGGCCAGACGATACTTTCCGGGTGGCAGAGCGGCGTAGCGTACGGTCGGCTCATCCGATTCCTGCCATTCATTCTCGAGGCCTTCGAGGTGGTAGCGATAGCGCACCTGGCTTGCGCGCGCCGGGTTGGAAACGCCGAGAGTCATGGCGAGCGCGCCACGCCTGCTCCAGGCGACCCTGGTCGTCCCGGCAAGACTGATCGGTTCGTTGCCCAGCTCGATCTTCGTGACCAGGAGAGCGATCGGTTGCTGCTGGAAGACACGCTCCGGATGCAGGATGTGCGAAAGGCCGCCACTGGTCCCGATCCACACGGAACCATCCGACGATTCGTGGAACGAATCACTGTCAGTGTCGTTCCACACCAGGCCATCATCTGTTGTAAGCCCTACCCACTGGGTTCCGTTGAACACATCCATACCGCGGTCACTGCCTACCCACAGCCAGCCACGATGATCGAAAGCAAGAATGTACACAGAGGGCGACGCGACGGAGGGCTCGGTGACCCGCTCGATCAGGACGGCGACTGGGCCGCTCGGCTCCTGGTTGACGCGGAGATGGACCAGCGGACTGGCTTCGCCCTGTAGCCAGATCGTGCCGTCTTTCGCGACAGCCACGGGGCTGTTGTATGGGATCGTGATGCCTTTCGGCAGGGTGACCAGGACGAAGCCCTTACCCGAGCCGCGCTGCAGCTGGAACAGACCCTGATCGCCGATGAAATAGAGAAAGCCGTCGCGACCGACCTTGGCTTCCGAGAAACCGCCGGGAGGAAATGCATGGCCATCGATCGTGGTTTTCAGCGTGGTGTAGCCGTCGTCCGGATCAAGGCGGCCGAGACCCTTGGTCGCCAGGAGCCAGATCGACCCGGCAGGGTCCTCAAAAAGGTTATAGACACCGGCCAGGCTGGAGGTCACGGTGCGGGTGCGATGGTACACCGGGTCATAGTCGATCACTGCCCCGGCTGCGGCCCGCCCAATCCAGATGTGACCCCGCGTATCCACCAGCAGCGCCTGCGCCTGGCGAACCGGGTGGCTTGCATCGAGTGGCTGCCAGCGGTCGCTGCCCGGCGGCAGATGGCTTGCGTCCAGTTCGTTGGTGACCCACATCGTCTTCTGGTGATCTTCTTCCAGGCCCCAGAGGGCGCCCGTCGGCAGGCCATTGCGCGATGTCCAGTTCTCCCAGTTGTCATAGCCCAGCCAGCGTTCCAGGCCGTGACCGCCAACGGCGAACCAGAAAGAACCCTGGCGATCAAACAGCAGGTCATAGGCTGGATGGGGCGAAAGACCGTGCTCCGTTCCGAAGACCCGCCAATCCTTACCGTCCCGCCGCGCGATGCCATTGTTCACGTTGGTCAGGATGCGTCCCTGCGGATCTTCGGCGATCGAAGATTGCCGCATGTTGAGCGATTTGGCGGTAAGCGAACCCTGCTCCGAAACGAAGCGTGTCGCTCCTTCGGGAAGCGACACAATGTACTTTGAACCTCTGGCCCAGACATTCCCCGCGTGATCAAGGAAGATGGTGTCCCACTCATCATCAGGCACGCCATCGGACGGGCCCCACACCTTCACTGTGCCATCTCCGGGTGAGATCTCGCACAATTTGTTGGTGCAGGAAGCCCACAGCCTGTCCCCGTCTGTCTTCGACTCAGCGCCATACAGGCTGTCGATCGATCTCAGTTCGGGATGTTCTTCAACCTGTGCGGCAGTGAGCAGCGGCGTCTGCTTCCAGGTTGTGCCGCCATCCGTACTGGCGATGCGGTAGAGGACCGATTCCGCGAGCAGAAAAACCTGATCGCGCTGCGCAGCAAAACTGGCCAGGGCTGTCGTGACGTTTTTCCGGGTGCCATAACGCGGCAGTCCCAGGCGATGCTGACCCTGCGCATCCAGGTAGATCAGTTCGTGGTAACTCGAGACCCAAAGACGGTTCGCAGCATCCACGTTCAGTGCCTTGATCGATGGCAGGTCCCGATTCTCGAAGGTCTGGATACGATTGATCCTGCCGCCATCGAATTTGTAGAGGCCATTCTCGGTGCCCATCCACAGCAGGCCGCTATGGTCCTGCAAAAGGTTGCTGATATTGGGGTTCTGCAGACCTTCGGTTTGTTGATAGTTGCGGAAGCTGTAACTTTCGCCGTGTGCTTTGGAGAGGCAGGCGAGCAGCAGGATAACGGCAATCGCAGTGATGATCCCCTGTAGAAAATGAAGCGCGGTCTCGCGATCGCTGCGCTGATCGGCCGGCAGGGAGGCATTCGCCGGAACCGTCGCGGTCACGGCGTCAGGGCGTCCCTGTGATGCATCCTCGAAACTCCCCATCTGCAGCATTGGCGCTTCGAATCCGGGATATGCATTGCGGTCTGTCAACGCGTGGCCTCTACCATCGGCATGCATGGAAATGCTCATTTCCATCCGGGGCATCCTTACAGTAGCCGGAATCGAGCGCGCAACACATTGGAACAATTGGGGATGGGGGCTAACGCAAGTGGCATTACCCCTGGAAAGGACAGTTACCAAAGCCGCAGTCCTTACCTGTGTGCCAAGTTGCGTCTGCATACGATAATCTTCCTGCACCGTGGCGCAAACCCGCCGTGTACCCTTGAGTAAAGTTTCGACGAAACCGCCATCATGAATGCAACAGTCCCCACGGGTAGTAATATCTGCGTCTTCTGCGGTTCCGCCAAAGGGATCAGCCCAGCCTACACCGAACAGGCGTCCATGTTGGGCAGAATTCTTGCCGAAAATGGCTATGGGCTTGTCTATGGAGGTGCGCGTGTCGGCCTGATGGGCGCCGTTGCCGACGCAGCCATGGCTGCCGGCGGCAAGGTAACCGGCGTCATCCCGCAGACGCTGGTGGATCGTGAAGTAGCGCACACCGGTCTGACGGCTTTGCACGTCGTCGCGTCCA
Source organism: Acidobacteriaceae bacterium (assembly GCA_963692885.1). Lineage (GTDB taxonomy): Bacteria > Acidobacteriota > Terriglobia > Terriglobales > Acidobacteriaceae. The sequence goes on along the minus strand of OY843586.1, from coordinate 119,215 downwards.
TGCACGAACGGAAAGCATTGATGGCAGAGCTTTCCAGCGCGTTTGTGGCACTCCCGGGCGGCCTGGGCACTCTGGATGAGTTCTGCGAAATCGTGACCTGGGCGATGCTTGGACTGCACGAGAAACCCTGCATCCTGCTGAACACCGGCGGCTACTGGAACAGCTTCCTCAGGTTCCTTGACGACGCTGCCAGCGAGGGGTTCATCAGTCCGGCGAGCCAGCCTCTGGTGCAGGTGGCAGACCAGATACCCGGCCTGCTCAGGTTGCTGGCGCCGCGGCCGCTCTAGCCTGCACGCAGGGCTGTGCATTCAGCGCAGGTGCAGTGCCGCCGGAGAAATTCCCACGAATAGATGCCGCTGGTGTGGCCATCATTCCAACCGAACGCGATAGCATAGCGGCCGGTCGGCGTCACCGACACAGGGCGGGGCGGGTCCTGGTAAAGCGGCAGCAGGTTCGCCGGGCTCGCCTTCGGCACACCTGGTTCGCGGCCATCCTTCTCGCGCTCTTCATGACAGGTGGCACAAGGGCAGGCATCGCGCAGCCAGCGGAAGTTCCAAGAACTTTTGTGGCCGTCCTTCCACTCGATGTCCATGCCGGTGCCTTCCGTCTTGTTTACCTTGACGCGCGTCGGCTCAACGGCTTCTTTGGGTAGATCGCGATAGAGGGCGTCGTGCCTGCGCGCCTCATCTTCCCGGACAATGCGTATTCCTTCGTGACTCATAGTGTCCTTCTAGATTAAACCTGCGATACATCACATTTGCTTCCAGAAGAAATATGCCGACATGCCAAGACCGAGCAGCACGACGAAGACGCGCATCGCTACCGGGTTCAGTTTCTTCGAATACCGCGCGCCGCAGTAACCGCCGATTGCGGCGGTAAGCATCATCCAGAGGCAGTCGCGCCAGATCACCTGCCGGCCCACGATGAAGGTGACCACAGCAATGCCGTTCGCCGTGGTGGTAGAGACAACCTTGAGCGCGTTGATGTGCCGCACATTCTCAATACCGAAGATGGCCAGTACGCTCATGATGAGAAAGCCTGAGCCCGCACCGAAGTAACCGATATACAGGCAGACGAACGCAAGCCCGATCCATAGGGCTACAAAGGAAGGATGGTCCCGGTGCTTTGCCTCGACGGCCCGCGCGGCAATGCGCCTGGCAATGGGACCGCTCGCGGCGAACAGCAGCGCGGCCACAAGCAACAGCCACGGCACCAGTTTCAGGAAGGTCCCCTGTGCCGTATGCAGCAGGGTTATGGCGCCCGCAAGGCCGCCCACCAGGGAGGCCGAGATGACCGGGATCAGCAGTCTTTGATTGATGCGGAGATCATCACGATAACCGGCGATAGAGGTCAACTGTCCAGGCCAGAGCGCGACCGTGTTCGTCGCATTGGCCTGGATCGGCAGCACGCCTAGTCCGAGTACCGCGGGAAAGGACAGGAAAGAGCCGCCGCCTGCGACGGCATTCAGATTTCCTGCGATAAATGCAGCCAGGTAAAGCCAGAGATGTTGTGGAGAAAGCGCGGCTTGCATTGCCTTGATTGTATGGTGATTTCAAGCAGGCGTTGCACGGCTGCGGCGCTGTCTAACTGATCGCAACAAGCTGCTGGGCACTCCACTCCGCTGCGATCCGGATGACGAGGGAGCGAAGCGCAGCGGAGTCGAATGGACCTGCTTCTTTCCACTGCCGTCGACCCCGCCTGACGGGACGAGCCAAAAACCATCCCCCGCACAGGCGCCGAGCGCCGGGCTGGACTGCTAATCCTCGACGCGGCAGATGAGGCACTTCAAGTACTCCGTCTCAGGAATCGATAGAACATGCGGGTGATCCGGCGAAGCGCCGCGGCGCTCCAGTAACTGCACTCGCCGTCCCACATCGATGGCAGCGGAGATGGTCACTTGCGTGAACTCGGCCAGCGACACATGGTGCGAGCAGGAGCAGGTCACGAGGATGCCGCCCGGCCGCAGCATCTTCAACGCCCGCAGTGTCATCTCCTTGTAGCCGCGCACTGCATTTTCGGCAGCTCGCTTGGTCTTCGCAAACGCCGGCGGATCGAGCACGATGGTGTCGAAATTTCTGCCGCTGTCCGCCCAGTCGCGCAGCAGGTCAAATGCATTGGCTTCGACCCAGTCCACTTCACCGGTCAGGCTGGCTTTGTTCGCTTCAAGGTTGCGCTCAGCCACTTCAAGGGCCGCGCGAGATACATCGACGCCCGTGACCTTGCTGCATTTGCGCGCCAGGTGCAGCGCAAAGCCGCCCTGGTAGGTGCAGACATCGAGCGCTTCGCCATGCGCATAGTGCTCGGCTGTGGCGTAGTTTCGGCTCTGGTCAAGGAACGCGCCGGTCTTCTGCCCCGCGCTTGAATCGTAGTGGAAGAGCAAACCGTTCATCTTGAACTGCGTCTGCAACAGTGGCTGATCTTCATTGCGTGCATACAACGGTTCAAGCGAGGGTGCAGCCAGTTGCTCCAGTTCACGAATGCGCGGATCGGGTCGCTCGACGATCGTCTCGGGACGGAATGCCTCTTGCAATACCTTGACGACCAGGTCGCGAGTGTCCTGCCGATCGAGGCCCTGCGCCAGCAACTGCACAATGATCAGCTGGTCGTATTTGTCGATGATGAGGCCAGGCAACGCATCGCCTTCGCTGAACACCAGGCGCTGTGCGTTTGTGTCTTCATCGGTGACATGCAATGCGTTGCGGCGCGCGAATGCCTCGTGCAGACGCTGGTCAAGCAGCGCCAACCACTGGTCATGGCTGGTGAGCAGTTGATCCGTCACCAGGCGCAACGCTATCTGCGAAGCAGCAGAGTAAAGCGCCGTGCCCAGCGGAATACCGCGGCCATCGACGACCGGCAGCAGGGTGGGGCCCAGCCTGTTATCCGCCTCGGGAATCTGCACCTGTTCGACGTCCGATGCGTAAACCCACACGTGGCCGCCGCGCAGCCGATCCGCTGCGCGCCGCGCGATCACTGCGCCTGGGCCCTTGAGGGTAAAGCTGCTGAAATCCTCCGGAGACCTCCTTGCGCGGGACCGTTCGCCGGCGACCCGTTCAGGACGTGCAATCCTTGGGCGGTCCGGCTTCGGCATCTCGGGAAGTTCTTTGTCGGGCCGCGGAGTACGCGGTTCAGCGCGCGTGTCTGCACGCGTATCTAGGCGTGGACTATCTGCACGGCGTTCGCGGATGGGCGCAGTAGAACCCCCGGCCAGCGGGCGGGCTGTGGCTGGCCTTCCCGACGCAGGTCGAGCGGCTGCTGGCCGTCCCGATGTCGGTCGGCCGGAAGCAGGTCGGCCAGATGCAGGTCGGCCGGAAGACGGCCTGACGCCTGAACGCCCCGCGCCCGGTCTCGCAGCAGAACGTCCAGCAAGTGGCCGTGCGGAGGAGGGTCGCTCACCCTCTCGTGCGGGGCGGTCCTGGGCTGCGCGTGGCGGCCGCGCACCGATCGAGCCAGGCGGACGGTTGTCATATGCACGGACAGCTCGCGGCTTCTCGCGATAGTCTTTTGTCTCTGCAGAAACAGGCGCGGGTGCATCGGCACGCGGGCGAGGTCGCGTACTGTACGGCGACTCGGGACGGGCGGTACTGAAAGGGCGCGGTCCACGCGGAACATCACTACGACTGCCCTTCTTGGCAGGGCGGCTGGAACTCTCGCGCTCGCGATGGCGCGGCTTCTTATCGTTAGGCATGCTTTTAGTGTTTCACACGCCATAAACCGAGCTACCAACCCGGATGCACCAGGTCTTGCGGTAGAGACCTGGGTCCAATCTCATCCTGAACGCCAAGGTAGACTTCACTTCCCCGGGGACTTCGTTTTCGTCGTCGTGTCCACCGTGTACAGCTGGCAGCCGCTGTTCTGCTGCTTGAAATGGAAGAACGGATGAAAAAACAGCGCGGCACGGGCGTCGCCTGATCCCTCCACCAGCTCCGTCAGCCAGATACCATCCGGTTGCGGCGCCTGGCGCACGTGCAGCACGAAACCCTTGTGCAGGTCGCCCACCAGTCCGCCGGCAACCTTCACATCCTTCGCGGTCTTGATGTCGAGATCGAGCAGCTCGCCCGTCTCTTCGTCAAGCGCCATGGTGCCCACAACAGCCTGCATAGCGCGGTCGGTCAGGTCTTTCGGCTTGGCGTTTGGATCTCCCTCGATGTGGAAGAAGATTGTGGGTCGGCCGTTGACCGTGGCCCGCCGTTCGCCGCTCGTCTTGATCATGCGCAGGACTGACTCCACCTGCTTCTCGTTTTCGTTGTCAGCCTTCACAAGCTGGCTCGGATCACTGTATTTAGCTGCTTCCTTGCTGACGCGTTCGTCCTCTTTTTTCTCGGCTTTCGCATCGAGTGGTTTGCCGTCTTTACTCAGAGTGCGATCGATTTCATGGCCGTTTACGAAAAACTGTTCTTCTTCTTTGCTGGTCGTGTCCTTCACTTTCCCTTTACTGTCGGTGCGGACTACATCGCTGTGCACCTTGCAGGAGTACCGTTCCTGCTGCTCTTCCAGCTTCTTCTGGTTAGCCAGGGCAAGCTTCAGCAATTGTTGGGCATCAGGAAGCGGCTTGGCGGCGGGCGCGGCAGTTGCAGCAAAAAGCAGAAGGCTCAAGAGCATCAGTGGGACTCCTGATGATCAGAATCGCACGTTAGCCGCCAGGATGAAAACCTGCGCCGGTTCTTTAAAACTCGCCGAAATGCCCGCAAATCGATGAAGTTTCAACTGGTCGTTGGCGTGCAACATATAATTGAGTATGGCAACGGCCCGCACGACAGCGCGCAAGGCTAACCTGGTCCCACCTGCTGCGTCCCCTGTAATTCCTCCGGCGGCGACGGCGGGTGAGGCTGCCACGCAAAGTCTCGGCGCCAGCCAGGGTGTTGCCGACGCCAAGTTTCGCCGCCTGGTCGAAACACTCAAGGCGAATCGCCCGACTGAAGACACCGAAATTGTTCGCCGCGCCTGGGAATTCTGCCTGCTGCACCACGACGGCCAGATGCGCGCGTCCGGCGAGCCCTATGTACTGCATCCGCTTGAAGTCGCGTTGGTGCTGGCGGAGATGAAGCTTGACTCAACCGCCATTGCTGCAGGCCTGTTGCATGACGCCGTTGAAGATACCCCGGTCACAACCGCCGATATCACCCAGCAGTTCGGCGACCAGGTGGCGCACATCGTCGAAGGCGTCACGAAGATCGATAAGATCCAGTTCGCCAATAGTGAAGACAGGCAGGCCGAGAACGTCCGCAAGATGCTGCTGGCCATGGTCAGTGATGTAAGGGTCGTGCTGATCAAGCTGGCCGACCGGCTGCACAATATGCGGACCCTGCAGCATCTTCGTCCCGAACGGCAACAGTCCATTGCGCGGGAGACGCTCGACATCTACGCACCGCTGGCGCATCGGCTGGGCATGGGTAAAGTGCGCGGCGAGCTCGAAGACCTTGCCTTCCGCTACGTCGATTCGTTCGGCTATGAACAGGTCCGCGACGCAGTCGATGCGCGGCGTACCGAAGGCGAAGAATTCCTCGCCGGCGTCGAGCAGACGCTCAACGAAAAGCTCGTGGAGAACAACATCACCGCGCGGGTGCAGTGGCGCATCAAGCGGCTCTACAGTATCCATCAGAAGCTGCAGTCGCAGAAGACGAGTGTCGACCAGGTCTTCGACCTGTTCGCGATCCGAGTCATCACTGCGACAGTCGGCGATTGCTACGCCGTCTTCGGGCTCATCCACTCGCTCTGGCGTCCCGTGCCCGGCCGCATCAAAGACTTCATCGCGATGCCCAGGCCAAATATGTATCAGTCACTGCATACCACAGTGATGGGTGAAGGCGGCCATCAATTTGAAGTACAGATCCGCACCGAAGAAATGCACCGCATCGCGGAAGAAGGAATTGCGGCGCACTGGAAATACAAGGCCGGCAACGCACCCGTAAATTCCAAGGATGAGCAGCGGCTCGCCTGGGTCCGCCAGCTGGTCGAGTGGCAGCGGGAGATGACCGATCCCAACGAGTTCCTGTCGACGCTGAAGATCGATCTTTATCCGGAAGAGGTCTATACCTTCACGCCGAAGGGCAAAGTAGTCGTGTTGCCGAGTGATGCGAGCCCGATTGACTTCGCATACGCCATCCACAGCGAAGTCGGCCATAGCTGCATCGGCGCGAAGGTGAATGGCCGCATGGTGCAGCTGCGCACGAAGCTGAAGAACGGCGACATCGTGGAGGTCGTTACACAGAGCGGCCATACGCCGAGCCGCGACTGGCTTACCTTCGCGAAAAGTTCACGTGCCCGCAACAAGATCAAGCACTGGCTGAACGAACATCAGCGTGAGCGCGCCGTCGAGATAGGCAAGAAGCTGCTCGATCGCGAAGCACGCAAATACAAGATCCCCCTTTCGCGCCTGGCGGATGCGGACTACATCCGTGTCGCAGGCGAATACGGAGTTGTCACGGCGTCTGACCTGATGGCCGCTGTCGGCTTCGGAAAATATTCGGCGCGGCAGGTCCTCAACAAGTTGTCGCCCGGTTCGCTGACGCCAGGGCTTGCCGAAGGTGACGGCGACTCAAGCGTCGACACGAAGCTCGGTGGCATGTCCGAAGCCGTTCGGCGGGTGCATCTGAACCCTCGATCGGATGCACTTGAAGTTGAGGGCCAGGACGACCTGCTGGTCTACCGCGCACGCTGTTGTAACCCGATCCGTGGTGAAGAAATCGTCGGCTATGTCACGCGCGGCAAAGGCGTCGCTGTTCACGCCCGGCGATGTCCTAATGTTCAGAACCTTCTTTATGAATCGGATCGCCGCATCTCGGTCGAATGGGCGCCCACAGCAGACGAAATCAATGGCAAGCGCATGACTTATCCTGTCAAAGTAATCATCTACTGTGACGATAGAGCCGGCATGCTGAAAGAGCTGACCGCGGTCATCAGTGATGATGGCACAAATATCCGCGGCGTCGATTCCAAGGCCGGCAATGGTGCAGAGGCGGTGGTTGAATTTGTGCTTGAAGCAGAAGATGTCCGGCATCTCACGCGCATTGTGACCTCGCTTCGCCGCGTGACCGGCGTCCGCGATGTGCAGCGCGCGCTGAAAGTCTGAACGGACGCATGACGCCCGTCGCCCCACACATCTACGCGGTGATCGTCCTCTACAATCAAAGCCCGGCAGACAGTCCGGCAGTGCAGGCGTTCACTACGTCACTTGCAAGCGACGCTTCGCTTGCGAGCCATTTTCGACTCCTGCTGTATGACAACTCGCCCTTCGCGCAGACTGTTTCGCCGGCCTGCGAGTATCATCACGACCCGTCGAACGAAGGCTTGGCCGCTGCGTACAACTACGCACTTGCACGGGCCGCTGCCGAAGGTTGCGAGTGGCTGCTGCTACTCGATCAGGACACGCAGGTGACACTTGCTTACCTCGAAGAAACTGTGGTGCTCACACGAAAGCTCGCCGCCGACTTGCGGATTTCGGCCATTGTGCCCAGGCTGAAAAGCGACAAAGGGATCAAGTCGCCGACGCTTGATTTTCTTGAATGGCTGCGGCGCCAGGTGCAGTTGCAACGCAGACGCGCATTGTTTGCAACGGCTGAAACATACGGGCTGCAGGAAGAGCAATACTCTGCCTTCAATTCAGCGTCCGTCCTGCGGGTAGAGTCGTTACAAAAAATAGGCGGATTTCCGAAAGCATTCTGGCTTGACTTCCTCGACGTAGCCACTTTCAACGCACTGCACACCAGCGGTACGCGCCTGTTCGTGATGCACGCAACACTGGTGCATGAACTATCGCTCGACACGAAGCGCTTTTATGAAAAGGATGGCTCGCTCGCGCGATACAAAAACTTTCTCGGTGCCATGGTGCGCTTCGTGCGCACCTTTGGCACAGCGCGTGATCAGTTGCTGATGCGGTTCTGGTTGTTGAAGAATGCAATTATCCTGCTGCGTACGTCGAAAGACCGACGCTTCAGCATGACCAGTCTCAAGCATGCGTTTCTACTACGGGAATGACATGCTGCTCCTGCACAACGTTGCAGGCAGAGACAGGAGCACCGGTGCTGCAATCAACGCCAGTGCTCTGCAATCACCTTAAGCCTGCGTGTAGTCCATGCCGTCCAGGTCAGCGATCAATCCTGGACCGGTTGGTTTCCAGTTCAGTTTCTGTCGCGTGAGTGCGCTCGAAGACGGCATATCGTGCGCGGTGAACAAACCCAGCCAACCGAAATGCGCGTCGGTTTCTTCAGGCTTGATGCTGACTACCGGTACTTTCAGTCCGCGGCCAAGTGCTTCGGCGATGGCTTTCATCGACACGCCCTCTTCGTCGACTGCATGATAGATCGAACCCGGCTCGCCTTTCTCAAAGGCAAGACGATAGAGGCGGGAGACGTCCGAAACGTGGGCCGCCGGCCATCGATTGGCGCCTTCGCCGATGTACGCCGACACTTTCTTTTCTCGCGCAATGGCTGCGACATACGGAATGAGACCCTGCTTGCGCGTGTCGTGCACCTGCGGAAGACGCACGACGGAAGTATTTACGCCGCGCGCCGTGAATGCTTTCATCGCCGCTTCTGAAGCAGCGCGTGGATTCCACGCTGCAGTCGGACCGTCTTCTGTTGACGGCTTGCCATCAACATTCGCCGCGATTGCCGTACCCGACGTAACGACGAACGGCTTGTTTGAACCGATGAGTACTTCGCCGATTGCCTCGATCGCTTTCCGGTCGTCCTCGCAGTTCTTCTGAAACTGTGAAAAGTCATGATTGAAAGCCAGGTGAACGACGCCATCAGACTTTGACGCGCCGTCTCGCAGGCTGTCGAGGTCTTCGATGTTGCCGTGCTTGACATCGGCTCCGGCTACCCGAAGGCTCTCGGCACCACCTTCCGATCGTGTCAGTCCCAGGACCTGGTGTCCCGCCTGGATCAAGTCTGCAACGAGCGCCGAACCGATGAAGCCCGTGGCTCCGGTCACAAAAATACGCATGATGATGTCTCCTCTAATCCGCTGAGTACGCCGCTAAGTGCGCCGCCAATCGATAGATGGATCCTGGCCGGGGATGATCCATACTGGGAGTCCGGATGATTGGTCTGATCGTCCCGCCATGCAGAAGAGCGAATGACACGCGGTTCGTCTTGCCGCTAAGTCGAGAATATCTTCTAAGTCGAAAGTATGTTTAGCCGGCGTGAACTACTTCTGTACAGCGCGATTCTACAAAGCAAAGTGGCATCACTTTTCAGTGGCGGCTGACTGCATAGAGGCACGTGCGCCGCATGGTTGAACAAGGTGACACTCTGTGCTCAGCGAGGTTCCGGCGGATGATGACGCCTGTGTTAATATCACTCCAACTCATGTTGGGCACGTTCACCATTTCGCGTTGTTGTTGTCCCTGCCGATAGCACACGCCTGCACCTCCATCTCCCCGACGAGATGCGCCTACAAGTGAGTTAGCTCTCAAGACTTTTATCCAATCGGCCGCGTCATACACGGCTTGACGATATGTTGCAGCAGCGAATCGCCTTGAGCCCTTCGGGATCATAGCCGATGTCCAGTGCTGTCATTTCGTCCGGCTACCTGATGCACTTATGAGGAGGCAGTTATGCAAGGAAATAGAAACGGCAGGTGGGTACTTTCTCTGCTTGCCCTGTTACTGTTCATGGTTGTGCCGGCGTTCGGGCAGACCTTTCGCGGCGATATCAATGGGTCGATCACTGATCCCTCGGGCGCGGTTGTGCCCGGAGCCAAGGTGACTGCCACTGACGTCGCAACCAAGGCCGCGCGCGAAACAATCTCCTCCGGCGCGGGCGAATTTTTATTCAACAGTCTTCCCGCCGGCGACTATACTGTGAAGGTCGAGGCCGCCAACTTTCAGGCCACAGAAGTAAACGGCGTACAGGTATTAGCGGGCAAGATCTATACCCTGCCGGTCAAGCTGACTGTTGCGCAACAAGCCTCCACGGTTGAAGTTTCTGCCGATGCCCTTTCGCTCGATACAACGACTACGACGCAGACCACTACGCTCGAAGGAAAGTCGCTGCAGGATACGCCCCTGAATGGACGCGACTTTACGCAGCTTCTGGGAAGCTCCGTGGCGTTTGCCGGCTATAACAATTCCGGCTCCGTGAATGGTACCCGCAGCAACCAGATCAACTGGACCATCAACGGCACAGACAACAACGATCTTTACCTGAATGTGAACGCAGTGAACCAGGGCGGCATCAGCGGCATCGCCGGTGTCGTTTATCCCATTGACGCGCTCGACGAATATTCGCTCCAGACCACGGGCAACAGCGAATCCGGTCGCAGCCCGGGCGGCAATGTAAACGTCACCACCAAGTCCGGCTCGAATCAGTTCCACGGGGATGCTTACTACTACAACCGCAATGAGGCCCTCGCCGTCAGCTCCCCGTTCGTCCAGCCCGGCTCGCCGGAGGAACCGCTGCGTAACCAGAACTTTGGAGCTTCAGTCGGCGGCCCCATCTGGCGTGACCACACCTTCCTCTTCCTCCTCTACGAAGAACAGAAGTTCGAAATCGGTGGCACGAACACCGTCACCGAACCATCGCCGGCCTACGAGGCACTCGCGTTGAAGGAGCTGGCCAAGTACAACGTTGCGCCCAGCCAGGTGTCTCAGGGAATCCTCAGCACATTGTGGGATCCTAGCGTGATTGCCAACCTTCCCGGAACGCCCCTCAATTACTCCAGCAGCGCGCCGCAAAGCGGCTACAGCCACAACGCAGTGGCGCATCTCGATCACAACTTCAGCGATCGCAGCCACATCTCAGGTATTTATTACTACGGCCAGGGCTATGCCGACGCACCAAGTTGCATCTTCGTCTGCTCCTATCTGCCGGAGTACTTCCAGACTGTTCCTTCGCACATCTCGAACTACAACCTGGTGTGGAACTACAGCCTGAAGTCAAACCTGACCAACCAGCTTGCCGCAGGCGTCAACTACTTCAGACAGAACTTCGCCGATGCGGTGCACAGCCAGAATCCACTCACACTTGCCGGCCTGAATATCGGCACCAATATTTCCGGCGCGCCGCAGATCGCTATCAACGGCTTTGATTCGATCGGCGTCACGCCCACTTCCGGCCGGAACGATATCTCCGGGCAGATCGCGGACACAATCTCCTGGACACTGGGCAAACACCAGGTGCGTTTCGGGGCAGAGTATCGCCGCTCCTACATCGATCTCTACTACTACTTCGGCGGCCGCGGCGCCTTTAACTTCGGCACTGGCCCAAGCCAGATCGGGCCCTGGTCAGCCGACACTACTGTGTCCGATTCCAACGTGCTCAATCTTGCCGATTTCCTCGCCGGCTACGCCTATACCTCGAACATCACGCTCGGTACCCAGGAGCGCGATATCTATACCCACACCGGATCAGTGTTCGGGGAAGATTCATGGCAGCTCAGCCAGAAGCTGAACATCAATCTCGGCCTGCGTTATGACTACCAGCAGCCTTTCTACACCAACCAGCCGAACCTTTCCTACTTCGATCCCAACAGCACCACCGGGCTGGTAGTTGCCGGCGGCGCGGGCGGCCCCGACTACATCTACGCCAGTAACAAGCTCGATTTCTCTCCGCGCATTGGCATCTCCTATCAGCTCAGCGATCGCACGGTTCTCCGGGCGAACTACGGGCTGTATTTCGATCAGCCGGCCGGCCAGGCATTCTTCGGCAACATCGGTATCCCCAACGGCGGCTCCGGCGGCGCCAACAACAATCCCGTCGGCAGTCAGCCCAACGAAGCCATCGTTCTCGGAGCATCGACACCCGGTAAGCCCGTCTGGAGCTACGGCCAGCAGACGCCTATCTTTACGCCGAGCCTCGGTCAGCCGACTGGTAACAACGTGGTGTCGCTGTATTCGGCCAGCCGCAACTTCAAAACGCCCTACGCGCAGCTCTTTGGTCTGAACGTCGAGCAGAGCCTGGGCAAGGCCTGGATACTGAACATCGGCTACGCCGGCACGGTAAGCCGTCACAACCTCGTTCTGCAGGACATCAACCAGAATGCACTGGGGGCCGACCAGAACCCAGCAACTGTAACAGTGAACGGCAACGCGTTCAGCTACCAGCAATCCACTCGCCCCTACTTCTCCAAGTTCCCCAACTTCGGCATCATCAACCAGATCAACTCTGCGGCTACATCGAGTTACAACGCGCTGCAGGTTACGTTGCGCAGCAGTTCATGGCATGGCTTCACCAGCCAGTTCTCCTATGCATGGAGCCACAACCTGGACGACTCCAGCGTATTCAACACCATTCCGCAGAACTCGCTCAACCTGTCCGGCGACTACGGCAACGCGAACAATGACATTCGCAATCACTTCTCCTCGTATCTCACTTACATCATCCCCGGCTTTGCGCACGGGCCACGGGCTCTGACGCATGGCTGGGAGTTGAATGGCATCCTGAAATACCAGAATGGCCAGCCGATCAACGTACTTACTGGTCAGGACAACAGCGGTACCGCCGAGGGTGAAGACCGAGCCAGCATGACCGGTCCGCCACTCACGGGGAACGAGAAGGTCCAGGGGCACTCCTTTGCGCAATACCTGAACCCGACCAGTTTTGCTGTACCGGCAGCTGCCACCTACGGCAACCTAGGCCGGAACCAGGTCATCGGACCCGGCTTCGGAGACACGGACATTTCGTTGCTCAAGAACACACCCATCTACAAGGAACGCGTGACCGCGCAGTTCCGTGTAGATATGTTCAACGTCTTCAACCGCACCAACCTGGCGCAGCCGAATAACAACCTCGGCAGTGGTAGTTCCTTCGGTGCGAGCACTTCGACCATCGGCGTCGAGTACGGTGCCCCCGGCATCGGCTCCGGCGAACCCTACAACACGCAGCTTGCCCTGAAGATTCTTTTCTAGCCAGACCTGCACACTAAAGCGCACGAAATGGCCGTTCATGCCTGGCATGAGCGGCCATTTCTGCTCGTGGCGACTTCAGCGCCTTAGGCCGCTGTCTGCGAGCTTAAGTCGCTGATAAATCTACATTTATTTGATTCAGAATGGCCCGCAGAAATAGACTAGCTGGAAGAATGGTTTCTTCCCGTAAGTCCAAGCTGCTTCAGGGATCGGCTTCGAACCTGGTACGCATGCTGCTTTCAATGCTGGTCTCGCTGCTCCTGCCGCCCTTCCTTGTGCATCGCATGGTTCCCGCGGAGTACAGTGCATGGGTCCTGATCCTGCAGCTCAGCGCGTATGTCACCTATCTCGACTTCGGCGTGCAAACGGCCATCGGTAAATTCGTAGCCGAGTATGACGCACTGGGTGATCGCAAGGCGGCACGGGAGATGGTGAGCAGCGCGTTCTCCCTGCTTTCCATTGCATCGATGGCTGGCTGCATCCTGGTGCTGGTGCTCACCTACCGTGTGCCGCAGATCTTCCACCAGATGCCGTCGTTCCTCTTTCACGATGTGCGGGTGGGCCTGCTCTGCATCGGCCTGTCTGTCTGCTTCATGCTGCCCTTCTCAGTCTTCATGACCACGTTCACGGGGTTGCAGCAGTATGGCTTTCCGACCCTGTTCATCAGTGCCAGCCGCATCCTCTCCGCGCTGTGCCTGGTCGTGGTGGTGCTGGTGCATGGCAGCATCCTAGAAATGGCATGGGCCATGGCGATCTTCAACATCGCTACAGCCATCGCGCAGGTTGTGGGATGGAAGCGCTACGCCAGTGTGCGCATACCCTTTTCGCTTTTCTACTTCGATCGCACCTGCCTGAAGAAGCTGGCGGAATACTGTGGCGTCCTGTCGATCTGGACCATGGGCAGCCTGCTGATCAGTGGTCTCGACACTACGATCGTCGGCCATTTCGATTACGGCAATACCGGCTATTATGCGCAGGCAGGGGCGGCGACTAACTTCATGCTGATGCTCACGGGCAATATGCTCAGTCCGCTTTTACCTGCACTTTCCTCTCTTCAGACAGAACGCACGCCGCAGCAGATGGGCGATCTTCTGGTGAGGACAACCCGGATCGGGACAGCGGTCCTGCTCGCTTTCGGCCTTCCCCTGCTGGTCGGTGGCTATCCTTTGCTCACGCTCTGGCTCGGATCTGCCTATGCAACGAAAAGCACATTGTTCCTGGAGATACTGGTCGTCGGAAATGTGTTTCGTCAGCTTAGCTTTCCCTACGCGCTCTTCATCGTCGCGACCGGCAAGCAGCGCTACGCGACGGTCGCGCCAGTTGCAGAGTCCGTGATCAACGTCATCCTCAGCGTGCTGCTGGCGCGTCGTTACGGGGCGCTGGGCGTTGCGGCCGGCACACTGATTGCAGCCTTCGTGGGGCTTGCCGCCCACGCGCTCATCAGCATGCAGTACACACAGGCGACCATCGCCGTCGATCGATTGCGCCTCCTGGTACAAGGGATCCTGCGACCCGCATGCAGCATTGTGCCGACATTGCTGATCCTTCCCTTCTGGCACCGTTACAGCCTGCTGCCTATGAAGCCTGCACTGCTTCCGCTGTGGATGACAACCACGCTCGCCCTGCTGTGGTGGGTCGGCCTTACCATCAACGAGCGCATACAGATTCAGCATCAGGTCCAGGCCCGCTTCGGCAGGCTGCGGAGTCAGAGCGCCTGAGATTGAACACCATCATGGACACAGCACATCCACAACTCGCCGCCATCACGGTTGTGATTGTCCTTTATGAGAAAGCAGCACGGGCAAGCGAGGCGTTCAGTTCGCTGCGCAGCATCCTGGACGACAGGCCCCGATGGGGCAAGCAATTCGAGATACTGCTTTATGACAACTCGCCGATGCCCCCGGCAGACACCGACGACTGGCTCGACGCAAAGTACGTACATGATGCAAGCAATGGCGGATTGAGCGCCGCATACAACCATGCCCTGCGCCTGGCGAAGACAAATGCAAGCGAATGGCTGCTGCTGCTCGACCAGGACACGACCCTGACGGACGAGTATGTACAGGCACTGCTTGCTGCAGCCGACGCCGAGCAAAGCCACCTGGACATCGGCGCGATAGTGCCGCTGCTCGAACTGGATAAGACCATTTACTCACCCGAAGAAAACTTCTTCTACCACCTGCGCCACCAGTTCCCGGAGATGCGCTACTACCGCGCTTCCCCCGACATGCAAGGCCTGCAAACGCGGCCACTCAACGCCTACAATTCAGGCGCGCTCATGCGGGTAAGCGCACTTGAAGCCATCGACGGGTTTCCTGCAGATTTTCGCGTAGATTACCTGGACCACGCCGTTTTCCATCGATTTCATCGCGCCGGCTATTCGCTTTACGTGCTGAACGTCAAACTGCAACAGAAACTGTCTCATATGGATCTCGACTCGGTTTCGCTGGCACGCCATACGAGCGTGCTGCAGGCGCAGACACTCTTTGTCAGGCGCTATGGAACACTGCTCGACGGCCTGCTCTTCCGCATCTGGCTGGTGCGGAAGAGCCGTCAGTACCGGGCATTGTGCAGCAACCCCGAAGTCTGGAAAGGTATGGTGCGCCAGGCGGTGGGACGGCCCGCAACTTCATGGATCGCGTGGCTGCTGGAGCGGCGCCGATGATGCGCTCTCCGTCACACGTTCTGATTGCTAGACTGAAAGTCGTTCAGTATGCCTAACGTCCCTCCACCCATTGAAGCCAATGAAGCCGCGCAGACCATCTCGGTCGCCCTGTGCACCTACAATGGGGAGCGCTTCCTCGGCGGCCAGCTCGCCAGCATCGCGCGGCAGACCAGGCTGCCGAATCAACTCGTCATCTGCGATGACGGATCCAGCGACGCAACGATAGCCATCGCCGAAGCTTTCGCGCGGGCTGTTCCCTTCCGCGTGGACATCCATCGCAACCCCGTCAATCTCGGCTCGACGAAGAATTTCGAAAAAGCCATCCTGGCCTGCACGGGCGATCTGATCGCCCTGTCAGACCAGGACGACCTCTGGCATCCCGACCGCTTGCGGCGCTCGGAAGAAGAACTCAACTGGCATCCGGAGGCTGGACTCGTCTTCACCGACGGTGACGTGATTGATGACAACGGTGAAAAGATCGGCGTCCGCCTCTGGGAAAATTTCGAACTCGTTGGCATGCGCAAAGAGGAGTTCCGCGGCGGCAATTTCATTCCCATGACGCGCAAGCATTTCGTCACCGGCGCTACCGTCATGTTCCGTGCGCGCTACCGCCAATACTGTTTTCCAGTGGGCGATCGATGGGTGCACGATGGCTGGATGGCAGCCATGATCGGATCGATGTCCTCCGTCCGCATCATTGATGAACAGCTCATTCTTTACCGTCAGCATAGTTCGCAGCAGATTGGGCTTGGACCCGGTCGCGCCAGGCCGGCGGAAAGGATGACCATCGACCTGATGGCAAAGCAGCATTGGTCGACATTTGTGCGCTTTGTCGATGACCTCGCGCAGGTCTGCAGCGCAGTCGATCGACTACCGATTGATCCAGTCCGCAAAGAGCAGGGCGTTTACAGAGACTTCAGGCGGCAGCACGATTTCCTGGTCATGCGCCTCACCTTGCCCGAATCACGACTGGCCCGTTTGCCGATCGTCCTGGGCCACCTGCCCGACTACTACGTCTGCGCGATGGGATTGCTGAGCGTCGCGAAAGACCTGCTGCTACCGAAGCCGCCGGGGATCGAGCACTGGACGCCATCCGACTGAGCCAGCCTGGCGTATGGATTACCATGGTTGCGATGCCGCATACCAAGACAGCTGTTCACAGTGACCATGCCCCCGCCGCCATCGGCCCCTACTCGCAGGCAGTAAAGGTAGGCGACTTTATCTACACCTCCGGCCAGGTAGCGCTCGACCCTGCCACTGGCCAGTTGACCGGTACGACCGCCACCGAGCAGACCGTCCGCGTCTTCGAGAATCTGAAAGCAGTACTCACCGCCGCCGGAACCGATCTGACGAAGGTCTTCAAGACTGTCGTTTTCCTGAAGAGCATGAACGACTTCGCTGCCATGAACGAGGTCTACGCGCAGTACCTGGCCCCGGCTGGCACGGTGCCGCCCTCGCGTTCAACCGTTGAAGTCGCCCGGCTGCCGAAAGATGCGCTGGTTGAGATTGAAGTGATCGCCTTCGCGTAAAGCGACGTCTGCCGCTCAGTGACATCTAATCGATTGCGAGGTAAAACAAATGCCCGAAACCAAGACAGAGAAGATCCAGAAGACTGACGCAGAATGGCGCGCCCAGCTGACGCCTGAACAGTATTACGTGACCCGGCAAAAGGGTACGGAGCCGGCTTTTTCCGGCGCTCTCTATCAGAACCATGCAGACGGCTACTATCACTGCGTCGCCTGTGGTGCCCAGTTGTTCAAGTCGGATGCGAAGTTTGAATCCGGAAGCGGCTGGCCCAGCTTCTACGTGCCGACCGCCGAAGATGCAGTCGAAACGCATGAGGACAACAGCTATGGCATGCGGCGGATCGAGGTCGATTGCGCCCGCTGCGGCAGCCACCTGGGACATGTCTTCCCCGACGGCCCCAAGCCGACCGGCCTGCGCTACTGCATCAACTCGGCGTCTCTGGACTTCAAGCCGAAGGGCTAGGTGACGGCTGGCAGATGATAGCCATCCCGGCGACAGCAGCGGACTGGTCGCCATGACCGGAGCCTAGCCAGGTAGAGGGTTCTGCATCTTCCTTCCATCGAACAGCAACAACGAAAGCCCCGCCTGCTCACACCGAGCGCGGGGCTTTTGTTGTCTTAGCCTGAAAGTTCTAACTACGCCTTAACGACTTTGCCGGACTTGATGCAGCTGGTGCAC
This sequence comes from Acidobacteriaceae bacterium, assembly GCA_963692885.1. Classification (GTDB taxonomy): domain Bacteria; phylum Acidobacteriota; class Terriglobia; order Terriglobales; family Acidobacteriaceae. The sequence goes on along the minus strand of OY843586.1, from coordinate 101,501 downwards.
ACGCGAATGCGCTTATTGCTGCCATTCTCGAGCTTGGCCTTGACCGGGCGAAGATTGACGTTCCAGCGGCGACGCGTCACGTTGTGCGCATGCGAAATGTTGTTACCGAACTGCGGCCCTTTGCCGCAGAGATTGCATACCTGTGCCATTGCTTGCTCCAGAAATTCTAAACTTTTCCGCTTGCATCCGGGCTTCACACGTTCTCTAACCCGCTTCCGGACAAGAAAACTCAATCGGCGGCTTGATGCAACAGAGGGCGAACCACGCTCAAAGCGCTGCTCTGCCTGACTGCGGAGGCTCAAGTGTAGCCGATCCAGCTTGTATTCGGCAACACTTTCAGCGTTCGCATGGTTTTAGCGAGCAGCCATACGATCGATCAGCCCATCCAGGCTCGCTCCGGCATCCCTCAATGCCTCCCGATCAGCCTCCAGCCTGCTGATCATCAGCGCACCTTCGAGCGTGGCGATCATCGTGTTGGCCACCTGTCGAGGTACAGTTCCGGACCGGATCTCCCCATCGCTCAAGCCATCCTCGATGATCCTGCAGAGGCGCGCCTTCCAGTTCCGCAGGCCTTCAATCGCCAGCAGGCGCAATGCCGGGTTGCCGTCATCACTATCGATAGCTGTATTCATCAGGGGACAGCCGCCCGGCACGGCGGACGGCGCTTCCACAAACCGGCGGACCAGGTAGTGCAGCTTCGCGATTGAACCCTCGATGTGGGCCAGGTCCTGCGTGCGCAGACGAACGGACTGGCTCAACGCAAACTTGAAAGCCTCGGCCGCCAGAGCCTCCTTGCTGGCAAAGTGCCGGTAAACACCGCCCTTTTCGAGCCCGGCTGCTTCCATCACCTCGTGCATGGAAGCGCCGGCGAATCCCTGCTGATTAAATATAGGCGCGGCCTTCTCGATGATGCGCTGGCGCGTCCGCTCACCCTTGCCCCGACCCGAATCTGTTTCCACAGTTTTCTCCCGCAGGTTGCGAATCCCGCGCCCGTTCTATGAATCAGATGCACAAAGCGACCAATCGGTCTCTTTAAGGATCAGGGAGGTGTCAACTGGCGACTGCAACCGTATCTCCCGCTCACGAAGCCAAGGTGTTGCCCGTCATCAATCCATGGATCGTGGCGCTCACAGTGACGATCGCGACATTCATGGAGCTGCTCGACACCTCCATCGCCAACGTGTCGCTGCCGTACATTGCGGGCGGCCTGGGACGGTCGTTCGATGAAGTCACCTGGATCCTGACGACGTATCTCGTCGCCAATGCCGTCGTCCTGCCCATGTCAGCTTGGCTGTCGCGCGTCTTCGGCCGCAAGAACTATTACATGGCCTGCGTGGCCTTGTTCACCGCGACGTCGTTTCTCTGCGGAGTTGCTCCCACGCTCGGCGTGATGCTGCTGGCACGCGTCCTGCAGGGCATTGGCGGCGGCGGCCTGGCGCCAGTCGAGCAGGCTATCCTGGTCGATACTTTCCCACCCGCTAAACGCGCTTCTGCCTTCGCGCTCTACACAGTCGCCATTGTGACGGCGCCGGCCATCGGTCCGGTCCTCGGCGGATGGATCACGGACAATTACAACTGGCGCTGGGTCTTCCTGATCAACATTCCCATCGGCCTGATGTCGTTGTTTCTCACCAGCCGTTTCGTGCACGATCCACCGGCATTCACCGAGGAGCGCAAGACGGTGCGGGTAGACGGCAAACTGCGCATCGACGGCATCGGCATCGCCCTCATCGGTCTTGGATCGGCAGCGCTTGAAGTGCTGCTCGACCGCGGCCAGATTGACGACTGGTTTGGATCGCGCTTCATCATCTGGATGTTCATCATCGGCGTCGGCTGCCTGGGTGCCGCAGTCTTCTGGGAACTGAATCAGAAAGATCCGGTGATCGATTTCCGCATGCTCAAGGTGCGCAACTTCGCCATCGCGAACATCTTCTACTTCGTCTTTGGATTCGGTCTTTTCGGTTCGACCACGATGATCCCGCAGCTACTGCAATCGCTCTATGGCTACCGCGCAATCGATGCAGGACTGGTACTCGGGCCGGGCGCCCTGGTCATCACTTTTCTCGCGCCCGTCGGCGCCCAACTGGTGCAGAGAAAGATCATTCAGCCGCGCATCCTGCTCTTCGGCGCAGTGATGGTAGTCGGCATTTCGTTCATCCACTACAGCCGCTTTAACCTGCAGACGGATTACTCTCACTATGCCCTGGCCCGCGCTTTGCAGGGGCTCGGCTACGGCTTTTTCTTTGTACCACTTTCGGTCATCGCCTATTCGCAACTGTCACCAGCACAAAACAACAAGGCGTCTTCGCTGACCAACTTTTTCCGCAACTGGGGCGGCAGCTTCGGGATCTCCTTCGCCACCACGATGGCCGAGCGCCGCACCGATTTTCACCAGTCCGTGGTTGGCGCAAACCTGACGCCGAGCTCACAAAAACTACAGGACGCGATCAGGCAGACGGCGATCTATTTGCAGCAGCATGGCTTCTCCCGTGCCGACGCCATGAGCGCAGCCTACGCACGCTATTACAGCGAACTGGGCGCGCAGACCCACCTGCTCGGCTTCATGGATTGCTTCTTCATCATGGGCGTCGTCACCCTGATCGCCGCGCCGATCACATTGCTGACGAAGACCTTCAAGCTCGGCGGCAAGCCGTCCGCAAATCATTAGACACAACTACTTGCCATACTGAGCGATCCAGTCCGGCGGCTCTTTTTCAAGGCTCCCATTGACTTTAACGCCGCGCTCTTTCGCCCACCGATACCCCCACATGGGTCCGAACTTTGTGAAATACGTATCTGGTGCCTTGTAGACGGGATCTCTTTCCGCCTCTGCCAGCGAAACAAACCGGTAATCCTTGGCGATGAAGAGTTCGAGCAATTGTGTGATCACATCCGCGTTCAGCTTGCTGTCGTGCAGCAGCATGATCTGCGGAGCTTCATAGCCGAGCACCTGCCTGTCAAGCGCTCCGTAGTAGTCGATCTCGTCGGACGTATAAGCAAGATACGCAGTTCGTAGTTTTGCGGCCTCAGCGGCCCTTCCGTGTCCCAGCATCTGCACGTAAGCAGCATTGAATATGTAATCTTCATTCTCGATAGTGCACGGTGCGACGCGATAACCGCGCTGCGCGAGAAACGTAGCGATTGCTTCATGCTTCTGCTGCGTGTCGCCGGACTGGTTGTAGGGAAATCGCAGAAAGAGCGATTGACCGCGACCTGCATTTCTCATCAGCGGGAGGAAAGTGTGCTCACCCTTCACGATATCCTCTTCAAACCCTTCGATCGACATGTCATTCAGTCCGGCATGCGAGTAGGTGTGATTGCCAAGATCGAAGCCATTAGCTGTCCATTGCTTCAGAATCTTCCTGCCCTGCTTGCTTCCGGCTTCTTCGACGCCCCGTTCAATCACGAAGCCCGTTGCCGGTACATGTTCCTGGCGCAGCCCTTTAAGAATTGCTCGATTCACCTGCATCGCCAACCTCGGCGTTGTTGTAAGCGGACCCGGTGGCGGATCTCCAGAGGCGTAGGGTAAGTCGTCGATCGTCACTGCCACTGTTTTATCCTGCGCATACCCGCAGATAAGAGCGAACCAACAAATTGCCAGCACGGCCAGATTCTTCGATCCGCTAAGCACCGAACGGGTCCTCAAGCGATTTGCTTGGACCCGTGAACAGCTTCGCACCATCTGCCGTGATGTACATATCGTCTTCGAGGCGCAGTCCGAATTCGCCGCGAATATAAATTCCCGGCTCATCCGAGAAGGTCATATGTTCGGCGATGGGGAGCGGGTTGCCTTGTACCAGGTACGGCCATTCGTGGCCATCCATACCAATACCGTGGCCCAGCCGATGCGTGAAGTGCGCGTAACCCGGACCAAAATCCGCATCAGTGATTACCTTGCGCGCCGCGGCATCCACTGCTCCACAAGGCACGCCCGGACGAGCAGTCGCGAGCGCGGCAGCCTGCGCACGATGGACGATGTCGAACACCTTGAGCATCTTGTCTGAAGGCTTGCCATAGACAAAGGCGCGCGTGATGTCGGACTCGTAGCCCTCAACGGTGCAGCCATCATCGATCAGCACCATCGCGCCTTCGCGGATCGTCTGCGGCTTGATGGAGCCATGCGGCAGCGCGGAATATTCTCCAGTCTCGCAGCTCGCTTCACCGGGAAAGCCGACGCGTGCGTACCCGGCTGCGATCAGCGCGGAGAAGTCGTGCGTCGACATGCCGGGATGACCACTGCGCCACGCCGCCTCATACACCTGCAGCGTCACGTTATTGGCCAGCTGCATCAGCGCGAGTTCCGCAGGTGACTTGATACTGCGGCAGCCTGCAGTGACGGGCCGCGCGTTCACGAGCGTCGCATGTGGCAGGGCACGGGCGACTCCATCGGCAAATACGTAGGGCATGGTTTCTTCCATACCGATGGTGCCGGTTGTGATTGCGAGCTGCTTCAGTCCGGCCGCCACCTGTTCATAGGGACTCTCGTTTTCCTGCCATGTATACAGCCGCGTCTTCGCCATCGATGGAACCAGCGCCAGCCGCTCCTGCAGACGCTCTTCTTCAAATGCCGGGCAGACACCGAAGGGTTCACCCTTGACCGGAATCACCAGCATCATCATGCGTTCACTGTTCCCCCAGCGGACACCGGTGAAGTAATTGAGCGTCGTGCCACCGGCCATGCAGATGGCCGTGAAATTGTTTTGACCCATCAACTCACGGGCTCGCGCAATGCGTGCTTCGCGTTCAATGCTGGTGATGGGCACGGCTTCGGAGCGGCGATCGTGCAGCGCTGCAATCGCTGTGGGAACATTAGCTGCGGCCGGCCCGGCATCTTGCGCGCTTCCAGGCAGAACGATAGCAGGCGCGAGCGCGAGGGGCGCAGCACTCGCGAGGAGACGGCGTCGAGTAATCGTCATGTGAAGGCATGATAACTCGTCCAATAAAAGCCGAGGCCTTTTGTAAGATAAACTTCCGCCATGGCCGAACGGCAGATTGCGCACTCCATCACTTCTCCATCGGTCCCCTTGAATTCCACAAAACAATTTCACGCTCCGTGGATCATGTTCTCGGCCGGCCTCTCTGTGCGCATCCTGTACATGACGCTGGCACGCACTTTTCACATCCGCGCCTTCGACGATCACTTCACGTTTGGCTGGGAGATGGGCCGCATCGCCCGCGCCCTCAACACTGGCTACGGCTATGCCGATCCATTCACCGGGCACACCGGGCCAACGGCATGGACGGGGCCGCTCTATCCACTGCTGCTCGCCGGCATCTTCAAAGTGTTCGGTGTTTACACCGTGAGCGCCGCATGGGTCGCGCTGGCGATGAACTGTATCTTCTCTGCGCTCACGACGCGGCCCACCTGGGAGATTGCCGCCCGCTGCTTCAATCCAAAGGTCGCGAAATGGGCAGCGTGGCTGTGGGCTCTGTATCCCGCGGCGATGCAATATGCCGTGCGCTGGGTGTGGGAGATGAATGTCACCGTCCTGCTCTTCACCTTCATGCTGGTGGTCGCACTTCGACTGCGCAATGTCGGCGAAATTCCTGCGCCGTCGGAACGCCCTTCCCCTAACTGGAAGCTATGGGCGATCTTCGGCATCACCTGGGCATTGATCGCACTCAGTAATCCATCAGTCGCTATTTTTCTTCCCGTGTGCGGCATCTGGCTGCTGCTCAAAAATACCCGCGCCGCCGGCTTTTCACTGGGTCAGCGGATCAGCGGCGCAGCCCTCGCCGGCGTCCTTTTTCTAACCTGCATTTCGCCGTGGATTGCCCGCAACTGGCTCGCCTTCCATCAGTTCGTACCGATGCGCGGCAACTTCGGCGCCGAACTCTATCTCGGCAACGGACCCGGCGCAAATGGCTTTCTGATGGAATACAACCACCCGGAGCAGTCGACGATCCAGCTTCGCCTCTACAAGCAGATGGGTGAGCTGCCCTATGCAAAGATGCGCGGCGACAGGGCCAAGGCGATCATTCACAGCGACCCCGGTCTGTTCATCAGGAATTCGGCCAAGCGGGCCTACTTTTTCTGGGCCGGCGTACCGCACCCGTCGGACGACGCCTGGTATGTGGAGGTGGGCCGCAATTTCAATTATGACGTGATCAGCGCCGCCGGCCTGCTCGGGCTGGCGCTTGCCTTCCGGCAGAGAGTGCCAGGCGCTGCGCTGTTCGGGTGGATCTTCCTATTATTGCCTCTGATCTACTATTTCGTAACCGTGCATGCTCGCTTTCGGCATCCATTTGAACCGCTCATGACCATCCTGGCTGTGAACCTGTTTCAGTCCGCGGAGCCGCGTTTGGCCTATGGAAAACCCGAAGAATCGTTACCGCATGCCCGGGCTTCGGTGTAGGAACACAGTCCGGCGTGGGACAGAAGCTGTGACGCCTCAGACGCCTGCTGTTTTACGGGAACGGCGTCGCGACTCTTTTTTTTCTTGCTTCATTCTGGATCGCATGCGCCGTGACGATGGAACGGATAAGCCCGGGATAGCGGACCTCGATCTCGGCACAGCGTGAGACATTGCGCATATGCTGCGACAGTGTGAATTTCGGGATAGGTGTACCCAGCATGCCAACGAGCCCGGTGCAGTTCTGCGCACACTCCCGGGCAATTACTTCCGTGAAGAGTGCGACCTGCACAGGATCCGCCAGCGCGTGCAGGATTGTCTCGACTGGAACATCTTCAATGGCGGGATGGAAGAGCGGTTTCATTACCGGACGGCGGCAGGAAGTTCTGGATAAAGCCGTGAAGGAAATCGGCCACAATGTCACCGGCGTGCAGGGTGACGCCTCCAAACTCGAAGATCTTGACCGCCTTTTCACGACAGTGAAGCGCGAGAAGGATTGATCGACGTACCCTTTGCCAGCGCCGGTCGTGGAGAGTTGGCCACCATTGACCAGGTGACCGAACAGCACTTCGATGAGACGTTCGATTTGAATGTACGCGACACGCTGTTTACCGTGCAGAAAGCATTGAAAGTTTTCAACGATAACGGGTCCATCATTTTGAATGGATCCATTGCCGGCGTGAAGGGCTTCCCTGCTTTTGGCGTGTATGCTGCGAGCAAGGCATCGGTGCGATCGTTTGCGCGCACATGGCTCAATGAGCTGAAGGACCGCAGGATTCGCGTGAATGTAATCAGCCCGGGACCGATCGACACAGAGATTCTCAAGCCGCTGGGGAAGAAGCCAAGAAACAGTTCACCTCGCTGATTCCGCGGGGTGAGATCGGCCGACCGGAAGAAATTGCCACAACAGCACTCTTTCTGGCTTCCAGCGATCCAAGCTTCGTGAACGGCGTGGAACTGTTTGTGGATGGCGGACTGGTGTCTATCTGACGCTGCTGCCGGGGTCTGGACGAAAGAGTGGCTATTGGCAGCTACTCTTTCGTCTTCAGGACCGTGGACTCCAGCCATGCCAGGTGATGTAAAGATTGACCAAACAGATGCAGGCCGGTTAGACTACGGAGAGTCTGGCGATCCTGCCTGCCCGTCTTTTACCTGTAAAGGTTATGACCGGTCGGCCGGCCCGGCTGCTCACCTCCGCCATCTTTTAAAACAGTAGCGAAGGTTAGAGTGTTCCGGCTCGGTCACTGCAAGTGCCTGGTATGTTTCTGGCCACACAGATTTGAAGGAATTGCATTCTCACGGTCGCGCCAATGCAGGTCTGGGCTTGCGATTGAGAATGCTGGAGGTTCTATGTACGCCGTTATCCGTACCGGTGGTAAGCAGTACAAAGTTACTCCTGGCGAAGTAGTCCGTATCGAGAAGGCGCCCGCCGGCGACAACAATGTGATCGAGTTCAACGACGTCCTGGCGTTCTCAAGCGACACGGATGGCATCGCCAAGCCCTCTGCCGCAAAGGTCACCGCGACGGTCGTCGAAGAAGGCCGTGGCGACAAAATCCTGGTCTTCCACTACAAGCGGAAGAAGCAGTACAAGAAGCTGCAGGGACATCGCCAGGCATACACGGCGGTTCGCATCAACGAGATTGAAGTCAACGGTTTCACCTACCGCGAAGAATCCAAGTAACTGAATCACCGGAGCCTGCTCCGAGATCGATATTCCGGAGCGCTGCTCCAGTTGAGGTTTTACGATGGCACATAAAAAAGGACTAGGCAGTTCCAAGAACGGGCGCGATTCCAACGCGCAGCGCCTTGGCGTGAAGATTTTTGCCGGCCAGGTTGTGACTGGTGGCTCCATCATCGTTCGTCAGCGCGGGACGCCGATCAAGGCCGGCCTGAACGTCGGCCGCGGCAAGGACGATACTCTCTTCGCCAAGATTTCCGGTAAGGTTCAGTTCATCGATCGCGGACGTACAGGTCGCTTTGTGGCTGTCGAGCCGCTACCACACCAGGAAGTCGCTGCCGACTAGCGCTTTAAACCTCATAACGGACAAAGGCCAGAGATTAACTCTCTGGCCTTTGTCTGTTGTGGCTGGAACAGTGTTGGCGGAGTCGTACTCTAATGCAGATCGACCGAGTTGCGAGACAACACGCGGTCGACTGTCTTCTCCACTTCGTCCAGAAAGAATGGTTTCGGAGCCGGTGTCATTACCACCTGGCCGCTGCTGTGGCCGATGGCCATGGCGATCTCATTCCATCTCAGTAGTTGCGAAGTTGCCGGGATCATCAAGGTCTTCCGCGCAGGTTCATGCAGGAAGAAGTAGACGGTCCAAAGCAGGAAAGCACAGAGCGAGCCAACTTCGCCGAAAAGATTCATAGTCGAAACCATCGGCGTACCGAAGCGGGTCATGGCCGACATGATGAAGTCGGTAGCGGCCAGCATGCCGAGGCCAAGACCAATGCCGAACACGTGACTCTGATATGAAAGTCCCAGTCTGTGCACGGACAGCGCCAGGAAGGCCAGCATGCACAACTCGAGGATGCTGGTGCAGCGCATCAACTCGATCATCGCCAGTGGCACAGCCCGCAGACTGATTCCGTATGGATGCAGCGCGGACGTAACGACGATGATGGTAGAGGTGATCGCTATCCAGCTGAAAAGGATCCTGCCAATTTTCTTCAGCCCGGGAAGCGGCTCCATGACATGATCGAAGATCTGCCGCATGGCGAAATACAACGTTGCGCTGCCAACCAGGAAGCTTAGCCAGTAGACCGTAAAGTATGCGTCGTACATGACACTCGGCGAGAACGTATGAACCCGCATGAGGGTCAACAAAGTCACGTCGGAGACGACCTGAAATACTAAATACGCCATCATTGCCGAAAACTGACGACGCAAAGGCGAGTGTCGAAAGAATGCAGTCAAAGCCACCATATTGATGGCGCAGCCTACGATACTCGCGTCCGAGATGATGTGCGAAAGATTCAAGCGGGAGTTGCCTTCTAGCTTCAGAGTTTAGCGTGAAACACACAGACCGCTCAAACTACTCTGTTGAAGCAGTAACCCGCAGTAATCCTCGCGGGTTACTTCCAGATACCACAGCCACCAGAGTTCAACGGGCACGTCGGCATGGGACATACAGAGTTCAACGGAACTACCTGGCTGCCGACAGTGGTTTTCTTGGAATATGCGCCTGCAACGAGACCGGTGACGACGAGGGAAAGAGCGAAAGTACGGATCGCGAGCTTCATGGGGTGTTACCTCCGGGATATCTCAAACGGCTTCTTGTCGCCGCCTGATGTTTCCAAGTATATGCAGCGCGCCCGCTAAGTCCATTGAATACAATGAGATTACGATATATAAACCTTTACCTCACCCGAAAGTAACCACCCTTGTTGATCAAGTGTTCGCTAGGGTACACAAGGTCGGACTGATAGTGCGGGTGGCCGAACGGAAAGAAGATCGCGGGTCCGTTGCCACGCCCTGCAGTGCTGCCTGAATAAGTATCAGCAAGTAGCTGTCCATGCTATACTTAACTAGATTACATGAGGCCATAACCTCGTTCTTTTTCAACGGTTTAGCTTGCTCAATGACACACAGAAGAACGATGGATGACGCCCTGGACTGACGGAGTTCTATGTCAACAAGAGAAACCCCTGCTGCACTCGTGGAAATGCCGGCTGCCGCAGCCGTGAAGAATACCTATACTGGCGAAAACATCACCATCCTTGAAGGTCTTGAGGCTGTCCGGCTGCGCCCGGCAATGTATATCGGCTCGACCGGCGAACAGGGGTTGCACCACCTGGTTTACGAGGTCGTCGACAATTCAGTCGATGAAGCCCTGGCTGGCCATGCGTCCCGCGTTGAGGTCACGATCCATATCGACAACTCAATCACCGTGACGGACGACGGCCGCGGCATTCCTGTCGACGACATGACCCTGCCCACCGGCGAGCGCATGCCCGCCGTACAGGTCGTGCTTACCAAGCTGCATGCCGGCGGCAAGTTTGATGCGTCGAACTACAAAGTCTCCGGCGGTCTGCATGGAGTTGGCGTCTCGTGCGTAAACGCCCTGAGCCAGGAGTTCGGCGTCGAGATCTGGCGCGATGGCCACACCTACGAACAGGACTACTCCAAGGGCCTGCCGATCTCCAAGCTGCGTCAGACGGGTACCAGCAAGCGGCGCGGCACCAAGATCCATTTCCTTCCTGACCGCAGCATCTTCACCGTCAGCGAGTTCAATTACGACACACTGGCCCAGAGACTCCGCCAGCTTGCCTTCCTGAACAAGGGTCTCGAGATCTGGCTGACCGACGAGCGTACGACCGATGCGAAGACCGGCGAAGCCAAGCGCACCGAGTTCAAGTACGTTGGCGGCATCGCCGAGTTCATCAAGCACCTGAACAAGGGCAAGATCGTGCTGCACGAAAAGCCGATCTACATGGAAGCGACGCGCGACAAGATCGAAATCGATATTGCGCTGCAATACAACGACAGCTACTCTGACACCATCTTCAGCTTTGCGAATAACATCAACACGGTCGATGGCGGTACACACCTGTCCGGCTTCCGCGCCGCGCTTACCCGCACCATCAACTCTGCCGGCCAGTCTCTTGGACTGTTCAAAGATGTCAAAGAGAATCTGTCCGGCGACGACGTAAAAGAAGGGCTGGTCGCTGTCGTCAGCGTCAAGCTGTCGCAGCCGCAGTTTGAAGGCCAGACCAAGGGCAAGCTCAACTCAGATATCGCCGGAATCGTCCAGGCATTCGTAAATGAGCGGCTCGGCGCCTTCCTCGAACAGAATCCGCCTATCGCGCGCAGGATCATCAACAAGGCGATCGAAGCCTCGCGTGCACGTGAAGCAGCCCGCAAGGCCCGCGACCTTACCCGCAGAAAAGGCGCACTCGATGGCGGCGGACTCCCCGGCAAGCTGGCAGACTGCAGCGAACGTCAGCCGGACCGCTGCGAGCTCTACCTGGTCGAGGGTGAATCCGCCGGCGGCACAGCCAAGCAGGGCCGCGATCGACGCTTTCAGGCCATCCTGCCCCTCAAGGGCAAGATCCTGAACGTCGAAAAAGCCCGCTACGACAAGATGCTGGGCCATGAAGAAATTCGTGCCATGATCACGGCGCTTGGCTGCGGTATCGGCAAAGACGACTTCGATCCGACCAAGATCCGCTATGGCAAGATCATCCTGATGACCGACGCCGACGTCGACGGTTCGCACATCCGTACACTGCTGCTCACCTTCTTCTTCCGCCACATGCAGGAGTTGATCCGTCGCGGCAATGTCTACATCGCGCAACCACCACTGTATCGAATCAAGAAGGGCCGCTTCGAGCAGTACATCAAGGACGACGCCGAGTTTGTCAAAGTCATGGTAAAGCGTGCGGCGGATGGGACAGACATCAGCTACGGTCCGAACAAGACAAAGCTCGACGTGGCCGCACGAACCCGTTTCATGGGTCACCTGAGTGAATACCTGGGCTACTTCGACAAGGTCGATAAGCGTCTGCGCAACGAGCAGGTCACGACTTCGCTGGCGCGGCTGGAACTGGTCAAGCGAGCTGACTTTGAAGCGCCTGCTACCCGCGCCGAAACAGCGGAAGGCGAACTACAGGTTTTCTCCGGCACACCGCCCGCGAAACTACAGAAGCTGTACACCGAGCTGCAGGGCATGGCAAAACAGTACCAGTTCAAGGCAGTCAATCCGCCATCCTACGAAGAAGAACATCAGACGTGGATGGTCAGCTACCAGGACGCGCAGGGCTCGATCCGGCGCATCGACTGGACGCTTGCCTCTTCTCCCGAATACCGGCAGATGATGTCGAAGTTCGTCCAGATCAAGGACCAGCTGGTAGCACCCTTCGTCATTGAACCTGCAGTCAAAGGCAAGACTGCGCTGGATGAAGAAGCGGAAGCAGCTGCGGCTGGCGACGCCTCGAGTGAAGAAGGAGAGACAGGCTCCGATACTGAGACTGGCTCAACCCTTACAGAAAAAGCGCAGAAGAAGGCGCCGCGCGGTATGCAGGAGCCTGTTATCAAGCAGACAGCGCGCGAACTGTTCGACTACATCATCGAGCAGGGCCGGCGTGAGTACCAGGTACAGCGCTACAAGGGCCTGGGTGAGATGACGTCTCAGCAGCTCTGGGAGACGACGATGGATCCCGAAAAGCGCACGCTGCTCTCGGTGAAACTAGAAGACCTGGCCGAGACTGAGACCATCTTCTCGACGCTGATGGGCGAAGATGTCGAAGCCCGTCGAAAATTTATCGAAGAGAATGCGCTCGACGTGAAGAACCTGGATATCTAGGCCATCATCAGCCAACCGATTCCAGTTCCGCCCACCTGATATCTATCCTGATAGGTATCAGGTGGTGACTGAGAGGTGTGAGCATGCCGACGGCAGGAAAGGCGCGCGTTTTCATGACCGGCCGTAGCCAGGCCGTGCGCATTCCCGCAGAGTACCGCTTTACCAGCGATGAAGTCTTCATCCGTCAGGATCCGCATACCGGGGACGTGATCCTTTCGCAGGTCCCGAAGACATGGGAAGAGATTTATGCGGCCCTCGATGCCGCTGACTTCCCTCATGATTTTCTTGCAGATCGCAACCAGGGGTATCCTCCAGAACGTGAAGAGTGGTGAGCCAGCTTTACAAGCTGGACACAAACATTGTTGGCTAATTATTTAGAGGCAATTTGCAGGCTACACGTGCGAGGAATGCGGCCCTGCTTCCTCATGAATTGCGATGCATTTTCGCGATTACACAATGGAAGCAGTGCTGCCCGTGGTCAACTGGGCAACCGATCTCTAGTGGGCTTGCTTACAGCTTAGGGTGCAGCTTCTCGAACCCACTGGCCTGCTGGTACGCGCGAGCAAATGCGCATAGCTTTGCATCCTGGTAGTGGCCGCCGAGAAACGTCAGGCTGACCGGTGTGCCGGGCCCTCCGATCGAATCATCATCGCCACTGTCTGTTGCAGGAGGCACTGGCGCGTCACTGCCGCGCAATCCATTCGGCAGAATGACCGCAGGGTGGCCGGTAAGATTGGTAGCGACCAGCTGTTCTCCAAACGTCGGCGTTACGATTACATCCACATCCGCAAACAGCTTCGTCCATGCCGCGATGGCAAGTGTTCGTACGCGATTTGCCTGGATATATTCAACCGCCGGATAGAAGCGCGAGACGCGAAACAGGTTTGGCCAGTCCTCAGGACCCTGCTCGGTCAACAGTTTGTCGCGGCCTGAGATCGTGAGGTCATCGAAGGCGGCGGCCCCTTCAGCAGTCAGCAACGCAGTCATTGCACCGTAGGGAAACTTCGGCAACTCGACTGGCGTAAGTGTCATACCCATGGAATGCAGTTTATCGAGCGCTGCCGTATCGTAACGGCGATCGTACTCGCGACGGGCACGGCTCTGCGCCATCTCCTGCTGCTCTTTTTCGCGCTGCTTCTTCTCGGCATCGGATTCGGTTGCCGGCGCTTTCGCAGCTTCATCGTCGGACGCTTTACCCGGCTCGAATTCCTGCTTGAAATAGCCGATCCGTAACTGTTTCCAATCGAGATCGGCGTTCCAGTTGAAGGCTGCATCGCGAGTTGCAAGGTCGCGCTGGTCCGGACCATAAATCGCCGACATCACGATGGCGCAATCTTCTACTGCGCGGCAGATCGGCCCCAGCTTGTCCATGGACCAGCTCAGCGCCATCGCGCCGGTTCGCGGCACAAATCCAAATGTAGGCCGCAGGGCAGTTGTACCGCAGCGAGTCGAAGGCGATGACAACGAACCGAGCGTTTCTGATCCGATGGCAAAGGCCACGCAACCTGCGGCCGTTGCGGAGGCAGAGCCCGCTGAAGAACCACTCGAGCCCTGTTTAGGATTCCAGGGATTGCGCGTGCGTCCGCCAAACCACTTATCGCCCATGGCCAGCGCGCCCAGGGTGGTCTTTGCGACCAGCACGGCCCCTGCTTCATCGAGCCGTTTGACGACCGTCGCATCTTCGTCGAACTGTTGATGCTCGAAGCCACCTGCGCCCCAGGTCGTTGGATAGCCCTTTACCGCCAGCAGGTCCTTCGCACCCCACGGCAGCCCATGCAGCGGCCCGCGATACTTGCCGGCTGCGATCTCTCGATCAGCGTCGCGCGCGTGCGCCATGGCCCGATCTTCGGTGAGAGTAATGACGAAATGCAACGTGGGATCATAGCGCTTTAGGCGCGCGAGATACATCTCGGTCAGCGCGACAGAAGAGACTTTCTTGGTGCGCACATATTCAGCCAGCTCCCGCACACTTGAAAACGCCAGGTCTTCGAGATTCAACGGCACTGTTTTGAGCGTCGGCGCCTTACTGATACGCATCGGTCTGCGATCAGTGTTGACGACGGCGCCCGGTGCGAGCGGATCGAAAATAAGCGCAGGCACGACCGCGTTCGGCATCTTCAGCGCGCGGATTGCTTCGTAGCCTGCGCGTTGTTGCGTCAGTCCTTCGATCATCGCCGACTTCTGTTCAGGCGTGATGATGACGCCGGCCATCTCAGCAGCCTGGTCAATCATCTCCGGCGTAATCTTCGCGACTTCGGGCTTCTTTTCCGCGCCCGGGGCTGAAGTCTGTCCCTGCGCAGCAAGCGTGTAGAGTACTCCGGGAAAAAGCGGCGAAAGAACACCAAGGCGGCTGCACGTTGTCAGGAACAAGCGTCGATCAAGGTTCAAGTTGGACTCATCCTCAGGAGAAAGCCCAGTATACGGGCCGCATGAAAATCGTCTAGCATCGCCGTATGGCCCTGCTGGAAGTTGCCGGTCTTTCGAAGAGTTATGCCGATCGCGGCGGCGTTTGGAAGAAGGCCGAAGAACATCTGGTGGTTGACCAGGTCTCGTTCACGATTGAGCGCGGCGAAGCGCTCGGCCTGGTCGGCGAATCCGGCTCCGGCAAGAGCACAGTGGCGCGCATGATTCTCGGTCTCATTGCGCCTACAGCCGGCACGGTGCTCTTCGACAGCCACTCGGTCACGAGTGCTTCCGCACACACCATGCGCTCACTGCGCCGGCGCATGCAGCCAGTGTTTCAGGACCCCTACGCAGCGCTCAACCCGCGGATGCGTGTGCTCGACATCATCACGGAACCCCTCGCCATTCACAAGGAAGAAGGCGGGGGCTATACGGCGGCGAGCCTCCACGCCCGTGCGTCAGAACTCCTGCGCCAGGTGGGGTTGGATGAGTCGGCGCTCGCCCGCTATCCGCATGAATTTTCCGGCGGCCAGCGGCAGCGCATCAACATTGCGCGCGCGCTCGCACTACGACCCGAGCTGCTGATTCTCGACGAGCCTGTGTCGGCGCTCGACGTCAGTGTCGGCGCGCAGGTAGTGAACCTGCTGCGCGACCTGCAGCGTGAATTCAAGCTGAGCTACCTGTTCATCACGCATTCGATGCCGCTGGTGCGCTACCTCGCGGACCGCGTCGCGGTGATGAGCGGCGGCAAACTGGTGGAGGTCGGTGGAGCAGAAGCAATCTGCCGGGCTCCGCAGAATCCATATACACAGAAGTTGCTGGCTGCCACACCTGAACTACCGGTGATCGTGGCGTAGTTCAACAGGGAGTTTTGTCCCCACATTGACTTATCGCCCCTGACGAAGCGCAGCGCAGTGGAGGGGACCTGCATCAACTCTATTCCTGCCGAAAGTCGTCTTTCCTGTGACACCGGGCGACTGCCTTCGACGCCTGACGGAAGCCCAGAGAAGAAGAAGCAGATCGCTCCATTACGCTTCGGTCGAGACGACAAAAGCGTAGGAGTCGACAACCCTATCAGTCCTGCGGAGCGATCGCGTAATACCCTTTACGCGTCTGGATCTTCAACGCATCGCCCTGCACCTTGCAGCTCACTTCTACCTTGCGATAAGACCCATCGAGCTTCGTGTTTGTCGGTGTGTAGCTGGCGATGTACTGCGTGCGCAGTTCGTCCTCGATCTGCGCGAAAGCGTCTTCCATCTTCTTGCCGTTGTTGCCGACATCAATCATCCGGCCGCCGGTCGATTCGGCCAGCTGCCGCATCACCATGTCGCCGCGATACATGCCGCCCATACTGCGACCGTAGAAAGGCCGATCAGCAATCAGCAGCACATAGACCATCACGTTTGATTTCTGCGCTGCCTCGATTGCGTCCGACAGTTTGTGATTGCTGCCCTGGTCTTCCCCATCGGTCAGCAGGATCATCGCCTTGCGACCATTCTCGGCAGACATCTTTTCCCGCGCCGCAAGGTACACCGCGTCATACAGCACCGTGCCCTTGGGACCACCCGGTACATTCACAGGTCCCTGGCCCACGCCAGGGCCACCATACCCGCCGCCGCCGACGTTGATCTGCGCTTTTTCCATATCGCGGCTCAACTGGCTGGCGTTGTTGGTGTAGTCCGAGAGCAGGTTGGTATCGACGTCGAAATTGATCAGGAACGCTTCGTCCTTCGATCGGAGGACACGATGAAGAAACTGTCCGCCTGTCTGCTGCTCCAGTTGCAGTACATTCTGCTGGCTGCCGGAGGTATCGAGCAGGATGCCCAGCGTCAGGGGCTGGTCGTCGACGCGGGTAAAGTTCTTGAGTGTCTGCGGCGTCTTGTCTTCCAGCACGCCGCAGTCCTGCTTGGTGAGGTTGGGCACCAGCACGCCGTGCTTATCACGGGCGTCAAAGAAAAGGCTCACCAGGTTCACGTTCACCTTCAACGTCGAGACCGGGTTATCGTCCATGCCGGCATTGGGATCGCCCGGCGGTCCCTGGGGAGCACTGTCGGGGGACGGAGCATCCTGCGCCAAGACGCCAGGTGCAGACATCACAAGGATGCAGGCAAATGCCAGCAGGGGCAGCAAGCGAAGAATCAGACGCGAAGACAGGCGCAGCATAGGTGTATAGACGTTCCGATGGCCGTGAAAGCTACAGGGCGCGTAACGGAGCAGTCAGAGTCTCATAAAGGGGCAACAGGGGGTCAATCTGTTACTCTGACAATACTTTCCGGACGGTCATCCCGGCACTTTTCCCGGCCTAGCATCTATAGTAGAGCAGGTTCGGGGCCGGTTGAGGCGCGACCGCGATTCGATGTTCATGTGGTTTCGGGGGTTGGTAGTGAGGCAAGCAGTATTGGCATTGGCAATGGCGTCCGCGATGTTAGCAGCGGGCGGGCAAAATCAGCAGGGAAATGTTCCAGACGCCCCGGCACCCCAGCAGAACATCCCCAGTGCTCCAGTCCCCCAGGCTCCATCGTCTACTGACAGCATTTCCGGTCTAGCCAGCCAGGCTGCACGCGGGAAGGCGACCTCCTCCGATAGTGATGAAACCGCCGCGCCGGCGCAGCCTGCTCCAGCTGATGCACCGCAGAGTAATGCACCCAACCCCGACGGTCCCCCGCAGGCCGAGCCGCCCTATTCACCTAAAACTCCGGAAGAAGCGCAGAACTTCCTGATCCACGTACCAGTCAACTACGTGCAGATTCCGGTGCTGGTCCTCGACAAGAATCATGGCGAAGTTCCCGGCCTGCAGTCGCGCGACTTCCGGGTGTATGAGAATGGCGAACGTCAGCACATCACATTCTTCAGTGCCGATGCAGTGCCCTTGTCGGTTGCCTTCGTCATCGACCAGAGCCTGCCGCGCGATGTAATGAGTGCGGTCAACAACTCGCTCAATTCAATTGTCGGCGCACTGACTCCGCAGGATGAAGTTGCCGTGTTTACCTATGCCGATGGCGTGACCGAGCAGACCACCTTCACGCAGGCAACTGGCGATCGTCTGCCTGCCGTACTCAGCCGCGCCAAGCGCGCCGGCGAAGACATGGGCACACCGCAGGACATGGGCGGTCCTTTCGGCCGGGGTCCGACCATTAACGATGTAGAGGTCGACCCCAACCTGGCGCCGCAACGCACCAACAATGGCATGATCATTCTGCCGAAAGAAATCCATACGCTGAATGACGCGATCTTGGCAGCCGGCGACGCCTTGAAGCGCGCCAAGAAAGGCCGCCGCCGTGTCATCTACGTCATCAGCGACGGCAAGGAAGCCCGCTCCAAAGCACACCTGTCCGAGGTCGTCCGGTTCCTGCAGACCAACCAGGAGTCGGTGTATGCCACCCTGGTAGGCGAGTCGGCGCTGCCGATTGAGGGCTACATCGACAAGTTCCACATCCCGCTGCTGCCCTATGACAACATCCTGCCCAAGTACACTGGCGCAACCGGCGGCGAGCTGGCGCACGAGCTTTCGAGCGCAGGTATGCAGCGGTCGTTCGGACACATCTTCGACCAGGTGCGCACCCAGTACACGCTGGGGTACAACACGCACCTGCAGGTACTGGACAGCCGTTACCGCAAGTGGGTCGTTCACGTGGAGCGGCCAGGCCTGGACGTGATTGCACCTCCCGGCTACTACCCGGCAGCGACTTCTCTGGAACGATGAGCAGTGCAGTCATCGCCCTGGCCTCGGCAGTCTGCTGGGGCTCAAGCGATTTTCTGGGCGGCGTGACGGCGCGCCGCATCTCGCCCTATCTCGCAGTGGCGATCGCCCACGCCATCAGTCTGTTCTTCATGCTGGCGTTGATCGTTGGCTACCACTTGCCGACGCCCGCAGATTCACTGCTCCTCCTGGGGTTAGCCGGTGGTCTCTTCGGTGGTGGCGGCCTCATGCTCTTTTACCAGGCGCTCTCGACCGGCAGCATGGGCATCACTGCTGCGGCGGCGGGCGTGCTGACAGCGGCAGTGCCCATGCTTTACGGCCTGCATGCTGAAGGTCTGCCTGCTGTTCATCAGCTCACAGGCTTCACGCTTGCCGTCATTGCCATATGGCTGATCGCGTCGACTCCCGGTCGCGTGAACAAGCAGACTCTTTGGCTGGGCTGCATTTCCGGGGTTTGTTTCGGTATTTACTTCGTACTGCTCAAACTTGCCAGCTCGGCAGGCCCGGTCTCGAACATCCCCTGGGCTATGGCGACGTCACGCATGACCAGTACTTCACTCGCACTGGTCTTTTGTCTCTGGTCTGCGCTCAAGGCCAGTCCCGATGCCATGGCCAATCGCTGGGGAGGCCGCACGATTGCACTGGCGGCCGCCGTCGGCGTACTCGATACCGGCGGCAACATGCTTTATATGTTCGCTACGCGCATGGGGAGGATGGATGTCGCCGCAGTCCTGTCGTCCCTTTATCCCGCGGCGACCATCCTGCTCGCGGCTTGGCTGCTGAAGGAACGCACAACGCGTACGCAGACCATTGGCATGGTGCTCGCGATCGGAGCAGTGGCGTTGATCGCGGGTTAATACAGAATCGGACGCGCAACCACCTCGTAAGGCCGCCTGCCTGCTATCGTCTGAGACATGTCTCTGACGACGGAGGTCAACCGGATCAGCGCCCGCACCTGTACCATCGTCGTGCCCTGCTACAACGAAGCCGTGCGCTTGAAGCCCGGCAGCTTCACTGAATTTCTGGCGCAGGATGAGCACGTCAATTTTCTGCTGGTGAATGATGGCAGCCGCGACGACACGCTGTCAGTTCTACGCCGTCTTGAAGCGCAGTATCCCGATCGGATCCATGTACTCGACCAGCAGCCAAACCAGGGCAAGGCTGCCGCTGTCCGCAATGGCCTGCTGACGGCTATGACACGAGGCGACAGTGCATATGTCGGCTTCTGGGATGCCGACCTGGCAACGCCGCTCTATGTCATCCCGCAACTGCTCGACAAGATGCTTGAAGACCCACACCTTGAGATGGTCTTCGGCTCGCGCGTCCGGCTGCTCGGCCATGCGATTCATCGCAAGCCGATCCGGCATTACCTGGGCCGCATCTTTGCGACTGTCGTCTCGACGCTGCTGCGCATGCCGATCTACGATACGCAGTGTGGCGCCAAGCTCTTCCGGATCACGCCGCAGTTCCGCCAGGTCCTCGAAGTACCATTCCAGTCGCGATGGATCTTCGATGTCGAAATCATTGCGCGCTTCCTTGCCATTCATCACCGGGACACGGCGTATGTCTGCAACGTGATCTACGAGAAAGCACTGCCGGTCTGGGAAGATGTTGCCGGATCGAAGGTCGGGCCGCTCGATTTTTTCAAGGCCTTCTATGAACTCATGCGGATTGAAAAAGCCTATCTCCGCACCCCGAAGAACTGATTTACGAGGCTGCCATGTACATACCCAAACTGAATGAAGAGAAGCGCATTCCTGTCATACACGACCTCATCCGTGCGCAGTCTTTCGCATCACTCATCACCATGGCAGTTACAGGGGGAGCCTCGGGTCTGGTAGCGACTCACCTGCCCATGATGCTCGAAGCCGGGCCATGCAGCGGTTCACTTGGCACCCTCAAAGCACACGTAGCGCGCGGCAATACGCAGTGGCGCGACTTCACCCCTTCGATCGATGCGCTTGCTATCTTCGCCGGGCCGCATCACTACATCTCAGCTTCGTGGTATCCCGATGCACATGAAACCGGGGCCGAGGTTCCGACCTGGAACTACGCGGTCGTGCACGCCTATGGACCGCTCCGTGCCATTGAAGATCCGGCCTGGCTGCTCGCCCATCTGCAGAGCCTTACCGATCAACATGAGTCGAAATTCCCCAATGCATGGGACCTCTCCGACGCGCCGGACGGCTATCTCGCGCAGCAGATGCGCGGCATCGTTGGGCTGGAGATGCCCATCCGCCGCCTCGAAGGCAAATGGAAGGCCAGCCAGAACCGCAATGAGCGCGACAGCGAAGCCGTGATGCAGGGGCTTTCGTCGCTCAATACTCCGGAGAGCCTGGAGATGAAGCGGATGGTCGAAGAACGTCGTCCGGAGAGACGCAGCCCTTAGCGAAGGTTCGGCGACGGGGCTTTCCGGTGTCCTGAGTCGGAAGTCGCAACAACATTTTGTCATCGCGACCGGAGCGAAGCGCAGTGGAGGGACCTGCATGTTCAATGGCATTTCCGCAGCCCTGCTTATGCTTCCGATTTCAACGAACGACTTACCATGCTAGCCTGTTCCGCAAGCTGCCTTTGTTCTGAAACCGTCGAGGTTCCTGGTTTGCCGTTGTCTTCGCGCCTCCGCTGGACCGCCAGTCTCCTGTTCGTGCTTGCATTGCTGGCCACAGCCCTCCCGGCTCACGCCCGCGTGGATCCGCCGCACCCGCCGCTCGATCCGCATCACGTGGATGGCTCCTCAATCGGCGGCCCCATCGATCTTTCCTCGACCTGGTTAGTGAAGCAGGGCGACGACCCCGGTTACTCCAGTCCGCGGCTCGACGACAGCAGTTGGACTGTGATTTCGGTAAAGAAGCCGCTGAAATCTTACGGATTGAAGAACGTAGACACCATCTGGTATCGAACGCATGTTCAGCTTCCACCGAACAAGCATGGTCTCGAGTTGCTTCTACGGAGCTTTGGAGGCAGCGAACAGTTCTATCTCAACGGAGTCTCTCTCGGCTCTTTTGGTGAGTTTGCCGGCACGGGAAAACCCTGGTATGACAACACGGATGTCCTGCTTGCCATACCCGACGACCTGATCAGCGCGGGTGATATGACCATCGCCATTCGAGCCAGGATCGGCACAGATTCACAGTTTGGAGCCATCACCGGCGGGATCAACGACAACACCCTGCTGCTCCTCGGCACCGGTGATGACCTCATCGGCGTCCGCTCCCTGCGCAATTTCCGCTACTACATTTCAAGCGTCACCAATCTGACGCTTGAACTGCTGCTCGCGCTGGTCGCCCTGTCGCTGGCTGTAACGCTTCGCTCTGAACGCGAATATCTCGCGCTCTTTGTTTTTGCGGCCGCCCAGGTGGTCCAGGGAACGATCAACCTTTGGCGCGACCTTACGAATACACCCAACTCACCGTTCTTCCTGATCGTGGGCGGAGTACTCATCACGTTGAACGTGTTGGCGCTCATCGAGTTTGTGCGCATGGTGCTGCAACTCCGACGCACCAGGCTGCTCGTCATCTATTACGGTCTGCTGGCCTTTGTTCTGATTGTGGTTTTCCAAACAATCAATATTATTCTGTTGCAAAGCTCGACCGGTTTCTCGAATGGCTTCATCGCGGCGGCAAACGTTTTTGCCGTTATCGTCATGCTGCCCGCCGAAATGGGTCTTCCATTGCTGGCCATCTGGACCTATTGGAGGCGGCGGAGCACAGACGCTCTGCTCCTGTTCTTTCCCTTGATACTGCAGGACGCGCTTGAGTACACCACCAAGTTCTACACGGTTCTCTACTTCATGGGGCTGCGCCACCAGGAATTCAACGGCATGGCGCCAATCCAGGGCCTCTACGTCGCCTGGGGGGAAATCACGGACTTTATCGCCACGATCACCCTGCTGCTGTTTATCGTTCTGCGCACCCTGCGGATCGCCCGCGCTAAAGCAGCAACCGCAGCCGAAATTGCTGCGGCCCAGACAGTTCAGCAGGTCCTGCTCGCCCGCTCTTCGCAGCCGACACCCGGCTTCGACGTCGAAAGCGTCTACCGTCCCGCCAGCGAAGTCGGCGGCGATTTCTTCCTGGTCTCGCCCGGCTCAGACGGCTCGCTGGTGGCTATCGTTGGCGATGTCTCTGGCAAAGGTCTCATCGCGGCCATGCGTGTTTCGATGATTCTCGGTGTGCTGCGCCGTGAAGAATCGAGAGAGCCGGCTGCTGTTCTGCGCGGGCTGAACGAAGCACTGCTGCTGCCGGTCACGGACGCCAGGTCCGCGCCAGGGTTTACTACCGCCTGCTGTATTCGCCTGGAACACTCCGGCCAGTACAGCATCGCGAATGCGGGGCACATCGCGCCCTATATCGATGGCGCCGAAATACCTACCGCAGCAGCACTGCCGCTCGGTCTTGCCGGCGACCAGGAGTATGAAGTGGCCTCAGGCCGGCTGGCGACAGGCAAGAAACTCGTGCTGATGTCGGACGGAGTGGTTGAGGCGCGATCAGCCTCCGGTGAACTCTATGGCTTTGATCGCACAGCACTCCTGACACTGCGGCCGGCAGTCGAGATTGCCGAAACTGCCGCGAACTTCGGCCAGGAAGACGACATCACCGTGCTGACGATTGCCTGCTGTGCCTGATCGCAGTTTCCGATGCAGCCGGACACACAAATAAAGCCGCACGTGAATGCGGCTTTATTCGAATACTCAGAGCATGACGCTGACAGCGAAAAGTATCGCCGTGCGACGCTTACTTGACTTCGGGTGTCGGTGTCGGCTTCGGTGTTACGGAAACGTTTGCGGCGTCTTCATTCTTCACCGCGTCCGGCGATCCCTTGATGCCGTCCTTGAATCCGCGCAGGCCTTCGCCCAGGCCCTTACCTAATCCGGGCAGCTTGCTCGGTCCAAAAATGATGAGCGCGATCGCGAGAACAACAAGTAGATGTGTCGGTTGTAGAAGTTCACCCATAATAAAATCCTCCCGGCTTCAGCTGTCAAAGCGAAACCCGGATTCTCATCCGTGGGTTCCATTGTCGCACAAAGGCCTGTCTATAGGATGTACGGAATCTTTGCCGTGGCGGATGCGGCCAGAAGAATGATTCCCGTTTTGAACAGGATCAGCGCTTTTTGAACCAGATACACCTGGGGCCGGCAGAAATCCGTCTCATGGCCTACTGAACTGCGCGCTTCGCTCCCAGTCTCTGCTGAATCAGCGCGAGGAATGCCGTCAGGCTCTCTGACTCGCCCATGGTCAGCCGCCGGTAGACCTTCATCAGCGGATAGAGGCGCGACCCGGCAATCTCGAGGGTCGGTACGGCTGCCACGGCATCGGGATACTGGGTCAGCGACCAGTCGCCACCCCATTGGCGACGGAGCACCTCGCCAAAATACCCGCCCCAGGTGCGCGTCTGGTATTCCAGATCCACCGCGGCCTGCCCCTCGAGCAGTGCTTCCAGCTTTTCGACGGACGCAAGTGAAAAATCCAGCTTCACCCGGTGATCGGCTGCGGCACTGCGGACCGCTTCCGCCGCATACGCCGCGATCATCGCGTCAAGCGACTCGAACTGCGTCTCCGCCAGCTTTTCTTTCTGACTCTTCACCTGACCTGCTCCCGGCTTCAAGAGTACAGGCTGGCGCGGCCTTCACGAAATCAGCAGAGCCTAGAGTGCCCGGTCAGCGGTTTACAGCATAAACCGATCCATGCATAATGGAACCCGACAGGCGATCTGATGCAGACAGATGTTCTAGCAGGCTCGGAGACTCCAGCAGACTCGGATAAACGTAGCGTAGAACTTCGCTACCTCACGACACACTTCAAAGATCTGCAGGGTCTGCGCCTGGCTCCCATGTGGACTGCTGTCTTGATCCTGAGCTGTGCGGCACTGGCAGTTCATCGTATTCTGCTTTGGCAGAGGGCAACAGCGGCGATAGCAATCGTTCTGGTCGGATTCGCAGCGCTGGTCTGGAGCAACGGCTGGTACGACCACCACTACGGCCGAGTCATTCGTTCCAAGCCGATGATCGCCTCAGGCTTCATCTCCATCCTGCATCCCGAGACAAGACCTGGCGAACTCCAAAATCATAGCGCCGGCTTCGTTACCTACATCCTGATGGCGCTTTTCATAGCCCCTCAGTTATTCCATCGTTTCGACG
Organism: Acidobacteriaceae bacterium; assembly: GCA_963692885.1. GTDB lineage: Bacteria > Acidobacteriota > Terriglobia > Terriglobales > Acidobacteriaceae. Next base: position 76,602 of record OY843586.1, on the reverse strand, counting down.
GGCGCTTCGGCAGTCACTTCGGGATGCTTTGCGTCATCATCTTTGTTGTGCCCAGATGCCTCTATTCCACTACCAACAACACCCTGATTCGTCTACGTCGCGTCCTATCCCTAGCTGGCGCAACGTGCGTCAGCGCGATGTACCTCTGCTACCTGTTTGCATTGTTGGGAACATGGTCGTATCTTGCGGGCGTCTGCGCCATCCTGCTGGTCCTTGACCTTTACGACCACTGGCTCTTCACTCGCCTGCTGAGCGGTGGACCGGCGGAGCGCTCGTATGAATGACGAAGAAGCACGCATGCCAGAGATTAATCGTGTGGTGCATGAACCCGCTCGTCTGGCTATCCTGACCGTCCTCGCCGCCTGCGAACGCGCGGATTTTCTGTTCCTCGAACGCGCCGCCGGCTTGACGCGCGGCAATCTTTCCGTTCAATTGACGCGCCTGGAAGAAGCCGGCCTGATTGAAGTATGGAAGACCATCGAGCGCAGGCGCACGCTCACCACCGCGGCATTAACAGACCAGGGCCGGGACACACTGGATGCCTACTGGAAAACGATGGAAGTCCTGCGAACGAACGCGAGCAGCAGTTCCAGGAACAGTGCAAAAGCAACCCAGCCGCCACCCCTCATCCCGGGAAAACTGTCGCCCACGCCCGGCTGAACATTCCATGCCGAACACAGCGCGAACATGCACGCTTGCTGGCAGCCATGTATCTTTGAAGGGAGCCTGGTATTCAGGCGATCGAAGATGGAAGAGTCTGCAGCAGCGGGGCATGTCCCGACCTGCAGCGAAGTGGAGGCACGTAGTTTGCTGCTGAAGGAAAAGTCAAGCATTACCGCGGTCCGCAAGGTCGCGTCCCTTGCCGTCGTGGGCCTTACACTCCTGGCGCTTGCATTTGCTCCGCACGACGCACTCGCCCAGGACCAGACACCGCCGCCCGGCAACCAGGCCGGAGGCCAGAGCAGTTCAGCCAATGCCAAGCTGCCGCCGCCACCCGTGATCGACGCCAACGTCAACCGCAACCTGACCCTGGCCGACGTTCGCTACGACAACAAATATGACATCTATGGCGGCATTGGCTACCAGCACGTCAACACAGGTCCCAGTCTGATTGAAGGCGCGCAGCTCGGCGGCTTTGACGTGCAGGGTACACGCTGGCTCACGTCGCGCCTGGGAGTCACTGCAAATGCGCGCGGCTTCTACGGCACGATCGGCGTCCATGTGAATCCCTACGGAGTCAAGGGTCCGTTCATCATGGAGCACTACGGCCTGGGCGGCGTCTCCTATCGCGTCAGGTCCGGCCATCCCGCTTCGTTCATCGTCCACGGCCTCTTCGGCGGCGCATATGGTACCTTCGACAGCGACCTTGGCACCTTGCCACCTCCAGGCAGTGGGCCAGTTCCACCTGCCGCCCTCGGCCTGTTCAACAATGGCTCGACCTTTGCCATGGCACTCGGCGGATCGATTGATCTGAACCGCTCACCTCAGCTCGCCTTCCGCATCTCGCCCGACTACGTCTACACCCGCTTCGGCGGCTACACCCAGAACGAACTGGGCCTGTCGGTCGGTATCGTCTATCGACTGAAATTCCCCAAAGGCGCTTTCAAGCCACGTCCCCAGTAATCAAGCCCTACTGTCAGCCAAGGCCCACCCGCCCTGGTGGGCTTTCCATGTCGCGTCCGGTATATGAGCGAATGTGCTCTGCTCATGCACGCAAGTCTCACATTCCTTTCAGAATTCCACGAAAGTTGTAGCAGTGTAGTTTAGAATCTCGGCAGACCTGGCTCGTGCTTCTCCGAGTTGGCCTGGCAATCCACGGCCCCAGACATCGGGCGCTTCTATTTCTTATTGCCTGGCCACGGCCTTCGCAGCCCCTGGCGCTGTGCAAAATCCAAGACGGAGTTCACATTTTGACACGTACAAACCTGGCCACTCCTTCGCCGGAAAGCCATTTCCCCGCCTCCACATGCAGTCAGGGTCTCGCCTCCCTGCTCTGCCTGTCCCTGCTCGGGCTCGGCTTCCTGTCGACACCGCGCATCGCCCGTGCGGCCGACAATGCGGCCCCGGACACACTGGTTTTCACCAACGGCGACAGCATCAAGGGAAAACTTGTCAGTGCCACTGGCAACGGTGTCACCTTCCACAGCGACATGGCCGGCGACCTTACCATTACCTGGGACAAGATCAAGACCATCGACGCGATGGAGAAGTTCGCGATCATCAAGAAAGACCAGAAGGTCAGCCGCAAAACTCCGCCGGCCAACGTTCCCGAAGGCACGGTTGCAGTCAGCGATAAGAATATAAACGTCACGACACCGAGCGGCACCACCACTATCTCGACCAGCGACACGGCGGCCGTCGTCGATGCGCCGACCTTCGAGAAAACTGTCTATCACGAACCGGGCATTACCCAGGGCTACACCGGCGCCTTCACGCTCGGCATCTCAGAGGTGCAGGCTACCCAGACGGCCAACACGTTCAATGGCGCGCTGACCCTTGTGCGCACTGTGCCGAATGCCGCCTGGATCTCACCCCGAAACAAGACCATTCTCGACGCCTCGGCCATCTACGGACTGCAGACGCAGAAGGCAAATCCGTCGCTTGGCACCAGTTACAGCAGCGTCAAGACAGACATCATTCACGGTGACCTGGAACGCGACGAGTACCTTTCGAGCCGCTTCTACTATCTTGGCTATGCCAGCGCCGACCACAACTACTCGCAGGGTCTCGCGCTGCAGTACATTTTCGGCGGAGGCTTTGGCTATACCGTCATCAAGTCTGCCAAGCAGGAACTGGACGCGAAGACTGATCTTCACTATGAACGTCAGGAGTTCACACCATCGCTGCCTCCTGTCGCAGACAACAACCTGATCGGTATGGACTTCGCCGAGATGTACATGCGCAAGCTACCGCATGGCCTGGCCTTTAATGAAACCGGTGTCGTTACGCCTGCATTCAACAGTGCCTCAAGCAGTGCCGCGGACCCAAATCCCGGGCATCCGTTCTCTGCGGATTTCACCGCCGCGCTCATCTTCCCGGTCTACAAGAACCTCGGCTTCAATACCGGCGTGATCGATAACTACCTGAGCAACCCGGCGCCAGGCTTCGACAACAACTCCTTCCAGTTCACCATCGGCGCAACGTATACCTTCAAATAGTTCGTCTGCCACTCCTCAAAAAGCAACGGCGCAGACACTGTCTGCGCCGTTGCTTTTTGGCAAATTTAAGGATGAGGAGTGTCCCGGGTTTCGCCTGTAAGACCTGGGTTTGAACTTAGGCCCGCTGCAATAAGGAAGCCTGTTCCGTTCGAAGCGAGGCAATGCGCCCTAGAATGCCATCCCATAGAGCAAGCCTTGCCCGCAGCGCAGATTCCGCTGCCTCCGACGCTTCGTGCCAGCGCTGTTCGTCGTTCCCGCAGAGAGAAGAAACCATCCGGAGAGCCATCGGCCCATGCTCTTCGCCATCCACCTCGATATGGCGCTCCAGGTACCAGACAAACAGTTCGAGCCGCCCCGCAAGTTCGCGGTCAAGGTCGCGCACAAAGCCGCGGAACATATCCGGAATCAGGTCTTCGCGGCCGAATGTAAAGGCTGCGGCTACTTTATGTAACTGTGACTGACCATCTTCAACCAGCGCGAATGTATGCTCGACAAAAACCCGGGCGGCATCAGGAGCAACGGCGATGGCCTGCTTCACGGCGACGCCCCGGCGTACTGTCTGGACCACCTGCATCATCGGCCGCGTATCGGCACCGCAGGCACGCATCGCCTCCAGATACAGCTCGAAGTGGCTTATCGCCCGGCCTTCGTAAACATCGCTTTCTTCACCAAGAACAATCTCATTGATGAGCCGGCGCGCCTCTGCATTCTGTGTTGGCACCCATGGGAGATCGACGCAGGTAAGACCGCGCTGCAAAGCCTTCAGCAGGGACATAAAATCCCACACGGCAAATACGTGCGCTTCCATGAAGATGTGGAGCGCCTCAAGCGATCGGATCGAGCTATAGAGTGGATGCTGCGCGAGTCGCTCGCGCAATGGGGCGATGCGCCGTTCGAGCACTGTCAGATAAGAAGAAGCCTGTCCTGTAGTCATGCCTCTACAAGCTTAGCGGAGGCGGACGGCGGCAGGTAAAACGAGAGTCATACTATCCATGATCGCTGTGACCATTTTTCACTTGCTCAATGCACACAGAGTCAGGACAATCCGGATCACTCTATGCGCCACTGCATCGCTTTTCTGCTGGTCTTCCTGGTCCGTCTGTCCCTGTCGGCTCAAACATCCACCCCTGAGTTGAATAAGCCGGACACCCTGTTCGCCGCGGCGCTTGCCAGTCATGGACTGGCTGGCGACGATCTCAAGCCCTGGCACTGACTAAGAAGCCCCGCTTTCGCGAGGCTTCTAGTCTTTTGCGCCAAAGGCGCGTTTGCCGGCATGCCAAATGCTTAGACCAGTTCGAGGCCGGCGAAGAAGTAGCCGATTTCGAAAGCAGCGGTGTCTTCGGCATCTGATCCGTGCATGGCATTTTCTTCAATCGAGCCGGCGAACTTCTTGCGGATGGTGCCCTCTTCCGCATTCGCGGGATTGGTGGCGCCCATCAGTTTGCGCAGGTCGGCAATGGCGTTTTCTTTCTCCAGCACCAGCGCAATGATGGAGCCGGAAGACATGAATGTCGTGAGCGAATCAAAGAACGGGCGTGCACTGTGCACATGGTAAAAACCCTCAGCCTGCTTCTTCGAAAGCGAAAGCTTCTTGATGCCGGCGACCTTGAAGCCGGCCTTTTCCAACTCCGCAAGAATGGCGAGGGCAAAGCCCTTGCGCACTGCGTCTGGCTTGATGATGCTGAACGTACGTTGCGACATATTTCTCCTGAATAATTCTATTCACTAGTTTACCTGCTGCGTATGGCAGGCGGGTGAATGGGGACCTGGACTCGCAGAGAAATGCGGATCTCGCCGCTACGCTTCGGTTCGGTCAGGATGAAAAGAGTGTTAGCGCAGCCGGCTGCATTCTTGGCGATGTCAAGGAATCGGCAACTCAGTGGACCATGCACGAGCCCAGGCGACCAACGGAAGCATAAGCGGCAAAGCCGCGTCCGCCCGCATGGCAAATGCTTAGAAGGGGGATTTGGTGCGCATGAGGGCGAGGTCCATCATCAGGTAGCCGCGGCGTTTCATGTGGACGCCATCGCTTTCGAAGGTGGGATGTCCATCGAGTGCGGCGTAATAGTTCACCAGCTTCACGTTGCGGTCCGCGGCCAGTTGAACAATCTTTGCATTCAACACATCGACGGCGGCAGAGTAGGCGCCATGATCACGAAAAATCGGCGGGATTTCAGACAGGACCGGCTCGACCTTCGCTGCCTGCGCCAGGTCAACCATCCTGCTCAAATTGGTAATGGTTGATTGAGGATCAAGGTGAAGCAGCGTGTCATTTGTGCCGCCCAGGATGAAGACCGTCGAGTAGCCTTTGCCGGGCACCTGCTGCGGAAAACGCTCCAGCATCTGCGCCGTCGTCTGCCCGTGAATGCCGAGGTTCACCGCCGGCAGCGTCCAGCCTTCCGTGATCGAGTCGCCCATGAACGCGTCGTGCGGGTTGGCATGCATACTGCCGCAACCGGCAAGAAGCCCCGTTGACAGCAGCGGGGCTCCAAGCAGGATCGCGATCCGGCGAAATGACGTCATGAGCCTACGATGCACGGGCAAAGCACAAGTCACGCATTACCGAAGTTGCAATCAGGCTTTGCCGATCACACGCGCCAGCGTCGCACCAATTTCAGCCGGCGATTGTACGACGTGAATGCCAGCAGCCGTGAGCGCCTTCATCTTGTCCGCAGCCGTTCCCTGGCCGCCTGAGATGATCGCGCCGGCGTGGCCCATCCGGCGTCCCGGAGGCGCCGTCTGGCCAGCGATAAAGCCGACTACCGGTTTCTTCACATTGGCCTTTACGTAAGCCGCAGCAGTCTCTTCCGCCGTGCCGCCGATCTCGCCGATGAGGATGATCGCTTCCGTTTCCGGATCCTCATTCAACATGCGCAATGCGTCGACGTGCGTGGTGCCGATGATCGGGTCGCCGCCGATGCCGATCGCGGTTGACTGGCCGATCCCGCGCTGCGTCAGCTGATAGACCGCTTCATACGTAAGCGTGCCCGATCGCGAAATGATGCCAACCGAACCTTCCTTGTGAATGCGGCCCGGCATGATGCCGATCTTCGCTTTACCGGGCGAGATCACACCCGGACAGTTCGGCCCTATCAGTACGGATTTCGAGTGCTTCAGCTTGGCCCAGACCTTCACCATGTCATTCGTCGGAATACCTTCAGTGATGCAGATGATAAGCGGCAGACCGGCGTCCTCCGCTTCGAGGATCGCATCCGCAGCGAATGGCGGCGGCACGAAAATCACCGTGGCGTTAGCGCCTGCTTCACTGACTGCTTCGGCCACGGTATTGAATACCGGCCAGCCTTCATGGGTCGTGCCGCCCTTGCCCGGCGTTACACCGCCAACCACTTTTGTTCCGTACTCCGCACAGCCCTTCGCATGGAAGGTACCTTCTTTGCCGGTGATGCCCTGCACGATAAGGCGCGTATTCTTGTCAACCAGAACTGCCATTAGTTTGCCGCTCCCTTCGCGGCCGCCACTACCTTTTCCGCTGCGTCCTGCATGGTTTCGCCGACGATGAACTTGAAGCCGGAGTTCTTCAGAATCTCGCGGCCCTCTTCTACGTTCGTACCCTCGAGCCGCAGGACGACCGGTACCTGGATGTTCAGCTTTTTCGCTGCGCCGACCACGCCCTGCGCCAGCGTATCGACACGCAGAATGCCGCCGAAAATGTTGATGAACACAGCCTGCACATTCTTGTCCGACAACAGGATCTCGAACGCATGCTCAATCTGCTGCTGGTTTGCGCCGCCGCCCACGTCGAGGAAGTTTGCAGGCGAGCCGCCGGCATATTGGATGATGTCCATCGTCGCCATCGCAAGCCCTGCGCCGTTCACCATGCAGGCGATGTTGCCATCGAGCTTGATGTAATTCAACGCGTACTTCGAAGCTTCGACCTCGAGCGGATCTTCTTCCGCCACATCGCGGAGTTCCTTCAAAGTCTTATGGCGGAACATCGCGTTGTCATCGAAGTTGATCTTGCAATCGAGCGCCACCAGCTTGTCGTCCTTGGTGGTGATGAACGGATTGATCTCCAGCAGCGACGCGTCCGTGTCGATGTACACGTCGTACAGGCCAGTCATAAACTTCACGGCATCGTTGATCTGCGTCGGCTTCAGGCCCAGCTTGAATGCCAGCTTACGCGCCTGGTACGGCTGAAAACCTACTGAAGGGTCAATGTATTCCTTGAAGATGGCATCAGGATCTTCGGCAGCCGTTTCTTCGATTTCCATGCCGCCGGATTTCGAGGCCATGAAGACCAGCTGCGCCGCGGCGCGATCGAGCACGATGCCAAGATACAGTTCACGATCGATAGCCGACATTTCTTCGACCAGCAGCCGCGAGACCTTCTGACCCTGGGGCCCCGTCTGGTGCGTCACCAGTTGCATGCCAAGAATTTTCTTGGCTGCTTCTTCAGCATCGGCCAGGGTTTTCGCGACCTTCACGCCGCCGCCCTTACCGCGCCCGCCGGCATGGATCTGTGCCTTGACAACAACGCCTGAAGCTCCCGAACCGAGGAGCCGCTTCGCCACGTCCAACGCCTCATCGAGCGTGTTGGCCACCTCACCCCGCGGTACGGCAACGCCGTGTTTCGCCAGGATGTCTTTTGCTTGATACTCGTGAATTTTCATAAGCGGTCTAGGCCTTCATAGTAATGGACGAAAGCGAAGACTGTCAGGTGAGGGCGGGAAAGTGGTCCACTTCGGTCGGACAGACAATCAATGTTTGAAATTTCGCGGCCAACGACGGGAACCATGAACGACCGCGAGGATATTGACGGTGTCTCCTCGCAGATCGTAGACGACGATAAATGGGGTGGCGGAAATTACCAGCTCACGGGTTCCGTCAACACGCCCCGCTCGCCCCATCTCAGGAAAGTGCGCGAGCTGCTCCACTCGTTTGCGAATCCTGGACACCTGTTTTGTCGCAGCCTCTTCCAGGATGAAGTTGTAGAGATTCTCGACGTCTTCCAGGGCAGCGACCAGCCAGCGTATCTGCAACTAGCGTGCCTTCCGCTTTGCCTTCTTCGACATGTCAGCCATCATTTTCACTGCCGTTTCATGATCAAGCGTCGGAGCGCCCGCGTTGAGCGCTCTTACACGCTCCTCGATCAAATCGCGATGGTGCTCCTGCAAAGAAAGGTATTGATCCACTGCTTCATTGATGATGAACGTGCGGTCACGCTGGTGAATGGCCGCAGCTTGATCGAGAGCAGCAACCTTCTCTTCGGGCGCACGAAAAGTAACAGTCTTCAAAGGCATACGTCAGCATATCTCCGCATACAAGAGAATACAAGAGAATACGCTGTATTCTCTTGTATGAATGAGTGCGACCAACAGGAGCATGCTCTTGCGCTGAGGCGCGTCTGCCTGGATGGCGAGTCCCAAATCCCGATTACGATAGAGCTATCGGTATGGATGCCCTGCAGCACGCGCTTCAACTCGTCACCCAGCAACGCGCCACGCTTTCTGAAGAAGAAGCGCGGCAGACCCTGCACAGTTTGCTTGACGCAAACGCCGCTGCCACGCATGAACGCGATCAGCAGATTGCCGCACTGCTCGGCGCGCTATCTGCCCGCGGCGAGACCGTCGATGAACTCACCGGCTTCGTCCGCGGCATGCGCGAACGGGCAGCGACCATCGCGCTGACGGACGAAGAACGCAGCCGGCTGGTCGACACCTGCGGGACTGGCGGCGATGGCAGCGGCACCTTCAACATCTCAACCGGCGCAGCCCTGGTTGCGGCAGCAGCGGGCGCCTGGGTGGCCAAGCACGGTAATCGCAGCATCACCTCGCGGTGCGGGTCGGCCGACGTGCTCGAAGCACTCGGTATCCCGGTCACACTCGGCCCGGATGCGGCCGCCGCATGCCTGCGCGCCACGGGATTCGTCTTCCTGTATGCTCCCACCTGGCATCCCGCCATGGCCCGGGTAAAGGACGCCCGTCGCATCCTCGGCTTCCGCACGATCTTCAACCTGGCCGGACCGCTCACCAACCCGGCCGGCGCCCGCGCACAGGTCATGGGCGTCTACCATCGTGACCGCGTGTCGCTTGTTGCCGAGACGATGACACGCCTCGGCATCCGCCATGCGTTCGTCGTTCACGGATGGGATGGCCTGGATGAAATCTCGACCACTGGCGAGACGGACATTGCAACAGTGAACGCGGGAATCGATCAGGGACGCCCCTGCCTCCGCCATTTTCATCCTCACGAAGTTGGCCTGCCGCTGGCGAAGCTCGAGGACCTGCAGGGCGGCGATGCACGAGAGAACGCGACCATTCTCGAAGCTATCTTTACAGGAAAAGATGCCGGCCCGCGACGTGAAATTGTGCTGCTGAATGCCTCTGCCGCACTGGTTGCAGCGGGGCTCGCGGGCAATTTGAACGAAGGCCTGGAGATGGGACGGAAGGCCATTGCGAGCGGCGAGGTCACTCATGTCCTAGGCAGACTTCGCGCTTTCACGTCGTAAATTATCCAGCCGTCTGTGCGATGATCCACGAATCGGATGCCCCATGTCTCGCACCTGAGACATGGGTCTTGGTGAAATCTTTTGCTCATCATCCCGCAGAGGAGTGGAATCAGCCACGGGCTACTCCGTCTTCGCCTTACAATAAGGGGCTGCGTGAAGTGGAATTGCGGAGAGGCGTCACCGCGCAGCGACTTCCGGAAACCATTCGCATCCAATCAGCGTCCCGTACCTGCAAAGGAACCTAAAACGCAATGCCTGAATACCCGTATCGCGAGCTGAAACCGACACCGGAGGCTGAGGAAGTTTTTCGCCGCTGGCTGCGCTACATCGACGACGAAGTTGGCCGGCACAAGGAGCCGCGTCTCCGCAATGAGTTCGTTCGCGACGCACTGCACCAGATGATGTTTGCCCGTCCGCATGGCGGCAAGCTGTCGCTTGGCCTGCAGAGCGAACTCGCCTTCAACTCGGTCGAAATGTGTCTCGACCCTGCCAATGTCACGCTCGAACCGGAATATTACGGCGACATCGATGAAGAGAAATATGCCGAGCGCAAACCCCTCATCTTCTTCTGGCAGATGTTCGACCGATCGCCGCTTGCGCTCAACCACTGGCTCGGCTTCCGCTTCCGCTACACGCTCGGAAAGCACATTTTCAAGGCGCTCGGCAAGAACGTGAAGATCTTCCACGGCGTCGAGTTCAGCTACGGTTACAATCTCACCATTGAAGACGACTGCACGATTCACAAGTACGTGATGCTTGATGACCGCGGTGAAGTCATCATCAAAAAGGGCACGTCCCTGAGCGACTATGCTGCCGTGTACTCGCATGCGCACCACCCCAGGAACCAGGCCGATGTGCAGAACCGCCAGACAGTCATTGGTCCGGGCTCACGCATTACGTATCACGCGTCCGTGATGGCAGGTGTCGAAGTCGGCGAAAATGCCATCCTCGGCGCCATGGCGGTGGCGACGAAAGACGTCGCCGCGAACAGTATCTCAGGCGGAGTTCCTGCCAAGCAGATCAAGACGAAAGATGACGTCCAAGGCGACGGCTGGGAAGAGAATGTGAATGAGTGGTCGGGGCAGCAACAGGGCGACCGTCAGTAAGAGCTTCCGTTTAGCAGGGATTAAGAAGGTTCCCTTGACCAACGACCCCGCCAACATGGTTCAGGTATCTGGTGGCTTCCGCCAGGAACAAAGGCGTACCCTGTAGTGTGCTGAAGCGAACTTTTATCTCCGCTGTTCTTGCTGTAGTTTCTCTGGCCGCGCACGCCCAGTCCGGGCCGGAGCAGCCGCTTGGTTCCTCAGCACAGCAGACGCCTGCGTACTTGCAGCATGCCGGCATCGATCAGAACCTGAACAGCCAACTGCCGCTGCGCGATCACTACATCGACGACACAGGCAAAGACGTCGCCTTGGGCACCTACTTCGGCCCGCGTCCCGTGATGATGGCGCTGGTATATTTCAGGTGCGCGATGCTCTGTCCGCAGGTTTTGCATGGCATGGCGACAGCACTGTCGCAGACCGGCTTCACGCCGGGCAAGGATTACGAAGTTGTCGTCACCAGCATCGAGCCGACCGACACACCAGCTGACGCAGCATCCGCTCGCCAGAAATTTCTGAGCACCCTGGGCGTGTCAGGAGAAGCCGCGACCCACGTACATTTTCTCGTCGGCCAGCCTGCCGCCATCACTGACCTGGCGCGCGCCACCGGCTTCCATTACGTGAAGGTGCCCGGCCCCGACGGCAGGATGGACCAGTACGCGCATTCGAGTGTCATCATGATCGCGACACCCGACGGCCGCATGTCGAAGTACCTTGCCGGCGTCGACTATCCCGCGCGCGATGTACGTCTCGCACTGGTCGAAGCGAGCGGCCACAAGATAGGTTCGCTTACGGACATGGTGCTGCTCTACTGCTGCAGTTATGTGCCGACGGAAGGCCGCTACACCGTCACCGTTCTGCACGTACTCGCCATCGCCGCGATCGGCGCACTGGCAGCCATGGGCTTCATGTTCTACCTGCTGATGAAGAAGCCGCGCCGCCTGGCCTGAACGCCATCCCGCAGACCCGGCACAGCCGCGCAGGATGCTAACATCAAGCGTTAGCTGCCCATGACTCCAGACGTCGCCATCAAGGTCTTCCAGTTTTTCGTCCTGCTCTTTACGCTCTCGCTGAAAGAGTTCGCCCATGGCTGGATGGCCTCGCGCCTTGGCGATCCCACGGCCCGTATGCTCGGCCGCGTCACGCTCAATCCTGCGAAGCACATCGACCCGCTCGGCACCATCATCATGCCGCTCGTTCAACTGATCGGGCCTATGCTCGGCTTCCGTTTATTTGGCGGCAATGGCTTCTTTCTTTTTGGATGGGCCAAGCCGACACCCATCACCACGCGTAACTTCGCGAAGCCAGTTCGCGATGACGTCCTCTCCACGCTCGCCGGGCCAGCAGCCAATATCCTGTTCGCTATCTTCTCGCTGATCGTGCTCGTGTGCCTGGCAAAGTTCGCGCCGCTGGGCGCCGAGAATGTGCACATGATGGCCTTGGGCATGATCTCGACTGAACTGATGCAGCGCAGCAGTTTTGTCTTTCCGCTGGTCGTGATCTTCTACAGCGCCATCACCATCAACCTGTTCATCGCTATCTTCAATCTCATCCCGCTGCCGCCGCTCGATGGCGCGCGCATCCTGCGTCACTTCCTGCCCTACAACGCGCTTGCGACATACGATCGGCTCGGCATGTTCAGCCTGCTGCTCATCTTTTTTCTGGGTGGACCCATCACGAGTATCGCGCTGTCACCCGCGCTGGCCATTTTCAACGGCATATTGCAGAACATCTGAACTATTTGCCTCCGACCCGAATTGTCATCCGGACCGAAGCGAGGTAGAGGGACCTACATTTCCTTCGGCCCGCTCAACGGCCTTGCAAAGAGGCCTCAACCCCGGTAGATGCAGCAACAAGCAGATCCTTCACGCTGCGGTCCACTCAGGACGACAGATCGGAGAGGTGGGCTGGCTATGAAATAGCCCTGAGGGCACTCCCGGCATTAGCATGAAGTACATCGGGAAAACACCATGCGCGAAGTCAGCCGCCTCGTGTCAATCGTCGTTAGTGTCATCTCGCTCTACGCGTTGCTCGGCAGTGCTTTCTTCATCCTCGGTAGTCACTGGCAGATACGGCTGGAGCGATCCGTTACCACGCTCGGTATCGCCACGCGCGTCTGCTTCGCGAGCGGCATCGTGTTCACACTGACGGAGTCAGCCGGAAGACAACCTTCCCTGCATCGCACGCTGCCTGTCCAGTTGTATTACTGGGGTGTCGGCGCGACTGTACTGCTCTTTCTACTGTCGTTATACCTTGAAACCTACTACGTGCCATACCTCTACAAGAATCAACCCTGGTAAGTGGTCCTCAGGGAGTCTACTGAATATGCAGCGCCTTCACCGGATCAAGTGAAGCCGCGATGCGAGCTGGAATAAGCGCTGCCATCAGTGCGCAGGCGAGCAGCAACATCACCGCGACGACAAGCGGTCGCGGATCCCAGAATGTTACCTGGAACAACTGAGCGCTCAAGAGCTTCGCACAGCCCAGCGCCACCGGGATGCCGATCGCCATGCCAATGGCCGTCTGCAGCAGCGCGCCGCGCAGCACCAGTTTCACGACGTTCGTCCGGTCTGCGCCGAGTGCCATGCGCACACCGATCTCGTTGGTCCGCCGTGCGACCGAATAAGCCGTCACACCATACAGACCGACTGCCGCAAGAATCAGGGCAAGCGTACTGAACAGGCCGGCCAGTTTCGCGACACTCCGCTGCTGATCGAAATTGCCGGAGACGCGATCCTGCAATGTGTGAATGTCAGTGATCGGAATATCCGGGTCTACTTCCGCGAACGCCTTCCGTATTTGCGGCTCCAGCACTTTCAGATCGCCGTGGTAAACGACGGCAGCGCTCTGGATGAAGTGCGAACGGGTATCGACCTCCTGCATCATCGATTCCTTGTAGGCCATCGATTGCGTCAGCGGCACAAAAAACATAGCCCGCGTATTTTCCTGCACGTCTGTGTATTTCGCATCGCGCACAACGCCGACAATGGTGAAGCTGCTCGCATACGCCTGCATGTCCATACCGAAGTGGCGGCCCATCGGATCTTCGCCCTTGAAGAACTTGTTGGCAAAGGTCTGGTTCACCACGGCCACCTTTTCGGTCGTCGCCGTATCGCCGCGCTCGATACCGCGTCCACGCAGGATCGGCTGACCGACCGTTTCGAAATACCCCGCGCCCACGCGGTCCCACGACGAACCGCCATCCTCGCCGAAGCTGGCCGGATCCTTGCCCTCAACCACAATCCCCTCGCCCCAGTTATCCGTGAAGGGCGTGTACAGGGCGAGGCTTGCGCGCTCGACGCCGGGTATCTGTTCAAGTTTGTTCTGCAGCTGCAGATAGAGCGTCTGCAGATGGTCCTGCGTATAACTTGCCGGCGGCTGGTTCATCTGGATCATCACTTTGTTCTGCGTATCGAAGCCGAGGTCCATGTGCTCCAGGTTGCGCAGACTGTGGACCAGCATGCCTGCTCCCGTCAGCAGCACAACCGACAACATCACCTGCACCACGACCAGCGCCTTCTGCGGCATCGATGAAGAATCGCGCGTGCTGCGATTCGCGCCGCGCAGGGCTTCAACCGGGTTGGCATGGGTCGCCATCCAGGCCGGCGCTGTGCCGAACAGCACGCCGGTCACGAAGGACAAGGCGAGCGCAAATCCCAGTACAGGCAGGGAGGGCGTCGGGCTGATCGGCAGAAAGTGCGCGTCGCCAAAAGTCATCGTCAGGATCATCCGCGTGCCGATGTACGCGAGCAAAACACCCGTAACGCCACCGAGTGTCGCCATCACTACGCTCTCAGTCAACGCCTGGCGCACAAGGCGCGAACGCGACGCACCCATGGCCATCTGCAGACTGGTCTGGTGTCTCCGCACCTGCGCACGAGCCAGCAGCAGGTTTGCGATGTTCGCGCAGGCAATCAGCATTACTGATCCGCAGATCAGCAGCAGCACTTTCAGACTGCTGCCATACTGTTCTTTCATCACGCCCACGCCGCCGCCCGCGGCGATGACATTGATCTTCTGTTTCCTCAGGTTCTGATCGAAGCGGGCACGCTGCGTCGGGGCTATCAACGGCATGACGCCGCTCTCCGGTATCCATTGCCGCAGGATGATCGACAGCCGCTCCGGCATACCCGCCACGGTCGCGCCCGGTCTCAGACGACCGATTGCCCGCAGCCAGTTCGGCATGGTTTCAGCCAGCAGCGAGCTCGATCCCATCATGAGCGGCTCCTGCTGCAGCGGCATCCAGAACGATGGCGGAGAGTCTGTAACCGTGTCACCGAAAAAGCCCGGTGGCGCAATACCGACGACGGTCACCGGATGACCCTGGATGTACAGGGTCGCGCCGACAACAGACCGCGCTGCACCAAACTCCTGCTGCCACGTGCGATAGCTCATCACCGCAACAGGCGGGGCGGAACGCCGATCATCACTTTCCGTGAGAACTCGCCCGGCGAAAGAGTTGATCCCGAACATCGAAAAGTAATTCCCGGTCACGAATTCGCCATGCAGTGCCTTTGCCGGCGACGTCGCGCCCTCCAGCCGCACACTGTAGACATTCGCATTGGCCTGGAAGGCCGCCAGTTCTTCAAACTCCGGCGTCGACGCCTTGAGCCGCTTGAACAGTTCATACGAGAACAGGCTCCATCGGCCGTCGTCCGTGAACCCGCCGCGCACGCAGCATTCCTGCGTATCGCCCAGCCGGTACAGCCGCGCCGGATCACCCACGGGCAGCGACCGCAGCATGACCGCATGCACCAGCGTGAAGATAGCCGTGGTCGCGCCAATCCCAAGCGCCAGTGTCAATACGACCGTGGTCGTGAACCCCGGCGCCAGCCGCAACTGGCGGAATGCGTAGCGAATATCCTGCAGAAACAGGTTCATGCCATCGGATACGCGGATGGTCGTCAATGGTTCCAAAAAATCTGCCGGCTGCATAAATTCTGCGCCGCTCCTGCGTATCGAGGCTGTTTCCCGCACCAACTCTCGTACAATCGAGAATTGACGATGTCACAGACACCACGCGAAACCAGCCAGAGCCTCACACCAGCCAAGGGACTACCGAAACGCGTGCTCAGCGGCATGCGTCCGACCGGCAAACTGCATCTTGGCAACTACATGGGGGCGCTCTACAACTGGGTCCGGCTCCAGAATGAGCGTGAGGCGACCGGCGCAGCGAAATACGACTGCTTTTTCTTCATTGCCGACTGGCACGCCCTCACCACCGACTACGCCGACACTTCCAACCTACGCCAAAACACCCTGGACGTAGCCATGGACTGGCTCGCCGCGGGCCTCGATCCTAAACAGTCCGTCATCTTTATCCAGAGCCACATCCAGCAGCATGCTGAACTGCACCTGCTGCTCTCGATGATTACGCCGCTCGGCTGGCTGGAGCGCGTGCCCACCTACAAAGAGCAGCAGGAAAACCTCAGTATGAAAGACCTGGGCACCTACGGCTTTCTCGGCTACCCGCTGCTGCAATCCGCCGACATCCTCATCTACCAGGCGGACTTTGTCCCCGTCGGCCAGGACCAGGTCGCACATGTCGAGCTGACCCGCGAGGTGGCCCGGCGCTTCAACCAGTTCTATCCCGGCGCAGGCGGCCAGCCCATCCTGCCCGAGCCGCAGGCCCTGCTGACGCCTTCCCCCAAACTTCCCGGCACCGACGGCCGCAAAATGTCGAAGAGCTACGGCAATACCATCCTGCTCACCGATCCCGAATCCATCGTCCGGCAGAAGCTGAAGACCATGGTCACAGACCCGGCCCGCATCCGTCGCACCGATCCCGGCGATCCGGACAAGTGCCCGGTCGGTGATCTGCATAAAGTCTTCTCGACTCCGGAGACGATCTCCAGGGTTTATGACGGCTGCTGCACTGCATCCATTGGCTGTATCGAGTGCAAGGGGTGGGCCGCGGATTCCATCGTTCGCACGCTGACACCCATCCAGGAACGCCGCGTCGCCTACGAAAAAGATCCGTCGCTCGTGACCGATATCCTGCTCGACGGCAAGGCCCGTGCCACCTCGCGCGCTGAACGCACCATGCACCAGGTCCGGACTGCACTGCACCTGGCGGACGATCTCCAATGACGGGGCGCGCATGACTGACCTGAAGCCAGATTCGAAGCCCGACGCGAAGACGGCAAACGAGAAATCCGTCCGGCAGAACAAGAAGGAAGCAGAGAACATCTATCCGTTCTCGGTCAACATCGGCCAGGTATATGATGGCCCCCTCGACCTGCTGCTCGACCTGATCCGCAAACAGGACATCGATATTTATGACATCCCGATAGCCAAGATCACCGCGCAGTTCCTCGCTTATGTAGAGCAGTTGAAGCAGACCGACATTGATGCAGCCGGTGAATTTATATACACCGCTTCGCTGCTGATTCACATCAAAAGCCGTATGCTTCTGCCTCGCGCCGCCGTCGATACCATCGATGCAGAAGCAGAAGATCCTCGCCGCGAACTGGTCGAACGGCTGCTTGAACACGAGCGCTTCAAGAACGCCGCGCAGATGCTGCGCACCAAGCAGCAGATTGAAGAAGCGACCTGGACCAATCCCGGGATGCGTTACTTCCGCGCCGAGATTGCCACTACAGGCATCGATGCAGACACTGACCCATCCATGGCACAGGAGATTGCTGCCGACGTCCCAGACCTGGTGCGCGTCTTCCGCGAGATCCTGGAACGCGCGAAGGCCCGGCCCGTGCTCGATGTCGATGAGGACGCCGTCACCGTCGGCCAGATGATCGAGTTCGTTCGACGCCGTCTCACCATGGAAGACAAGCCCATCGCCCTGCGGCAGCTGCTGCGCAATTCAAAGACCGAGCGCGCCGTCATCGCCATGTTCCTCGCGTTGCTAGAACTGGTGCGGCTGCAGGCAATCCTTCTTCGGCAGGACCGCAACTTCGCCGAAATCTACGTGAAGAAACATGCTGACTTTGAACAGGTCACCAACGAGGCACTGCAGGCACGCGATGACTGGCGATAAACTTTTCTGGAACGAACGTCCCCGGCGTATCAGCCATAATGGCGAGCCCAAGGCTCCAACTGCCCGCGTCGACCTGGTCGGCGTCGGCCTGAATGCAACCGACACTGTCATCCCGCTCGAAAACTTTCCCGAGCGCGGCTCGAAGACTGAATACAGCACAGTCACTGTGCTTCCCGGTGGCCAGGTTGCCACGACCGTCGTTGCCTGCCAGCAGTGGGGCATCAAAACGCGCTACGTCGGCAAGCTAGGGGACGATGCAGCTGCGACACTTCATCGTAAAGAGTTCTCGCACGCCGGCGTCGAAGCACAGCTCATCACTGTGCAGGGCGGCGCCAGTCCACAATCGCTGATTCTGGTTGACGGCAGCGGCGAACGCACAGTGCTCGGGCGGCGCGATGAACGACTCATCCTCCAGCCGCAGGACCTGAAGCGTGAATGGATTATCAACGCGCGCGCGCTGCACATTGACGGACACGATACCGACGCTGCGACCCAATCCGCGCGCTGGGCGCGTGAAGCCGGCGTCACCGTCGTTGCGGATGTCGACGAGGTGTATCCCGGCATCGACGAACTGCTCGCACTGGTCGATTACCTTATCGTCAGCCGCGACTTTCCCACCCGCCTGACCGGCGAGACCGATCTCGGTCGTGCGCTGCAACTGATGCATCGCCGCTATAATTCAACCCTCACTGCCGCGACCCTTGGTCCTGACGGCGTTATCGCGTGGGATGGCGATCGCCTTCATTACGCACCGGCCTATCGCGTGCCTGTGGTCGACACCACCGGTGCCGGCGACATCTTTCACGCCGGCTTCATCTTCGGATTACTGCAGGGCTGGCCACTCGCGCAGCAGCTGGATTTTGCCTGCGCAGCCGCGGCGCTTAACTGTAAATCAGTCGGCGCGCGTGGTGGCATCCAACCAGCCGACACGATTGAAATCTTCATGGCCACCGGGACCCGCTATCACGCAACGGATTTCGCTGCCCACTGGAGCTCGCCGATCACTGCTCCTGTCCGCGCTGCTAAACGACGCTAGACTGCGCGCAATAGCCGCGCCGGCAGGAAGATGATCGCAGACACCAGCGAGAGTGCTCCGTCGACGGCAATGCCGACCACGCGGAACGGCAGCAGCAGCAGCCAGACAATTGGATAAACAACGACGGCGACCAGAGCCAGCGGCCAGCAGAACACCAGCAACACACACCAGACCAGAAGTTTCATCACCACAAACTTCCCAGGCGCCGGCTAGGACGGCGCCTGGGAAAAGATACGCAGGGCTTTCAGCAGTGGTTCCACCATCGGCAATGCAGGCCGCCTTGACCCGGCCCCATATCCCCGGCGACCATCAAGCGTGCCTATGCCCGCCGCGCCCGAACTCGCGCTCATTTTTGTTTCCATCGCTTCCTATCGCGATCAGCAGCTGGAGCCGACGATCCGCGACTGCATCATGAAGGCGCGCCATCCGCAGCGGCTCCGCTTCGGCATCTGCTGGCAGCATGGCGACGACGAACAGCCGCTCCCTTTCGCACACCATCCCCATGTCCGCATCCTCGACGTGGACTGGCGTGAAAGCCGCGGAGCCTGCTGGGCCCGCGCAGAAATCATGAAGCTCTGGCAGGGTGAGGACTTCTTCATGCAAATCGACTCGCACTGCCGCTTCGCGACCGCGTGGGACGAGCGCATGATCGCCACCATGGAACGCACGGGCAGCGAAAGGCCCTTGTTGAGTACCTATGCTTCCGGCTTCACGCCTTCAACCGATGGAACAATCGAGCGGCTCGGTGGCCATCCGCAGCTCATGGCGATCGAGAGCTTCACGCCCGATGGGCTGCCGCAGCTCAAGCCAGTCGACATACCCGACTGGCAAACGCGCACGACTCCGATGCGCGCCCGCTTTCTCGCTGCCGGATTCCTGTTCACTCTCGGCACGTTCGTCAAAGAAGTGGGCTACGATCCCGATCTCTACTTCTTTGGCGAAGAGATAGCCATGACCCTGCGCGCCTTTACCCACGGCTATGACCTCTATCATCCGAATGAAGTGCTGGTCTGGCATGATTACGTGCGCGCCTATGCGAAACGCCACTGGGATGACCACACAGAGGCACAGCAGCCGGCCCGCGACTGGTCAAAGCTCGATGCGCCAAGCCGCGAGAAGATCAGGCGGCTGCTGAGCGACGAAGCCGTCGAAAGCTACGGACTTGGTCCGCTGCGCACGCTCGCCGATTACGAGACCTTCGCCGGCCTCTCCTTCCACGAACGCAAGGTGCAGGACTACACACGCCGCCTGTTCGAGCCGCCCAATCCTCCGATCGATCCCGGATGGACCAGAGAGATCTATACCTGGATGGTCCGCATCCTCATCGACCCGCAGCATCTGCCGCCAGCCGCGTTCGAACAGCCGGCCTTCTGGTACGTCACCCTGCACGATCAGGAGGGCCGCGAAATCTACCGCCGCGATTTTCCCGGATCAGAATTTGCTACCGTGACAGGCACTGAAGCGAAGATAGCCCTGGTCTGCGAATTCGAATCCGGCATCCTGCCTGTATCGTGGACGATCTGGCCGGTCAGCACGTCTTCACAGTGGCTCAGCAAGGTGAAGGGCACACTCGCCGAGGATGACTACGCCATCATTCGGGAGGATGGCAACGATTCTGTTGAGGACTGAGGGCTCATATCCGGGCATGGAGACGTGCGGGAAACGACTGTTGACGCTCATGAAGCAAAGTGTGGACAGGGGCTGACAACCGGAACTCTATCCGGCCAGGAAGACCTGCGACCAACGGAAGCGTAAGCGAAGACCTGGCCCGTACGGCCAGTACAAAAATGTGGGTCCGGACGCTTGGCGCCGGACCCATGCCTTAGGCCTCTCGTAACTGAGGTTGATAGACACACCTTATAACCTTGGTCACCACCAGGTGTATTACCCTTTCCGACCATTACCCTACTTCGGTAATGGGATACGCCCAAACAGTACGCCAGCCCTAAGAAATTCATCGGGCATTCATATGACGTTGATACTTCGATCCCTACAACTTAAGTAGCGTTGTCTGAACCAGACGAAGACAAAGACCACAGGCGTCTACGGAGTATTGACCATGGCTACAGCTGTCCCCAAGATCTCCAGTCCCCTCCTTACCCCCGACAAGACGAAGCGTAGCGCCGCGCAATGGGGCATCATCGCCGCTGGTGTCATGTTCGTCGTGGGCATTGGTTACGTCGCGACCCGGATTGCCAGTGATCTTTCCGGCGTGCACAACGCAACGGCGTGGCCCTTCCTGCTGCTCGGCCTGGCGCTCACCATCGCCCTCGGCTTTGAGTTCGTCAACGGCTTCCATGACACTGCAAATGCAGTCGCGACGGTCATTTATACCCATTCGCTCGAGCCGCACATGGCCGTCCTGTGGAGCGGCACCTGGAACTTTATCGGCGTGCTCACATCGAGCGGAGCAGTTGCGTACACCATCATTACGCTGCTTCCAGTGGAACTGATCCTCCAGGTCGGCTACGGAGCAGGTTTCGCCATGGTCTTCGCGCTGCTGATCGCCGCCATTCTATGGAACCTGGCCACCTGGATGCTCGGTCTGCCCGCTTCCAGTTCGCATACGATGATCGGCTCCATTATTGGAGTCGGTCTCGCCAACCAGTTCATGGCTGCGGCCGGCACGCATACCTCAGGCGTAGACTGGTCGCAGGTCGGCAGCGTCTTCAAAGCTCTCATCATCTCGCCCATCGTAGGATTTGTCTTTTCCGGTCTGCTGCTGTTGGGAATGAAGCTGTTAGTCAAGGACCCCGCCCTTTATGAATCACCGAAGGGCACGGCGCCCCCGCCCTTCTGGATTCGATGCATGCTGATTCTTACCTGCACCGGCGTCAGCTTCGGTCACGGCTCGAATGACGGCCAGAAGGGTATGGGCTTAATCATGCTCATCCTGATCGGAACAGTTCCGACAGCTTACGCGTTGAACCATGCTGTCGGGCCTGACCAGGTTCCGGCGTTCGTTGCTGCATCGCAGCAGGCGATCAAGGCCATGGGCGATGCCAAGGTTGGCGATGCATCCGCGACCCCCGCCCCAGGTGGAGACCTGAACGGTACACAAAGTGGCGAGGTCGAACGCTTCATCAGCGATCGCAAGCTGTCTGCCGCAACCGTTGGCGCGGTCACTGACCTTGCCCGCAAGATCGAGCTTGAGATCACGCAGTACAAGTCTCTCCGTGGCGTCCCTTCAAACATGCAGCGCAACGTGCGAAATGACATGTATCTGGAGAGCGAAGCATTGCGTGTCATGGGCAAAATGAAGAACCCGACCTTCTCTGCAAGCGACGATGCTGCTCTCGGGCTTTACAAGAAGCAGTTGGACACGGCCACCAAGTTCATCCCGACCTGGGTGAAGGTTGCGGTGGCGCTGGCACTTGGCATGGGCACGATGATCGGTTGGAAGAAGATTGTGGTAACAGTAGGCGAAAAGATCGGCAAGACGCACCTGACCTACGCGCAGGGAATGTCGGCCGAGATCGTTGCCGCCGTGACCATTATCATGGCTGACCAGTACCACATGCCTGTGTCTACCACGCATGTGCTCTCCTCAGGTGTCGCCGGTACCATGGCGGCGAACAAGAGCGGTCTGCAATGGAGTACCCTGCGCAACATCGCCATGGCCTGGGTGCTTACTCTGCCGGTTGCGGCGCTGCTGTCGGCCAGCCTCTTCTGGATCTTCCGCCACGTCTTCTAAACCGCCTGCGTAAACATGATGTCCAGACGCCCTGCCAACCGGCAGGGTGTTTTCGTTTGAACCGGGATTCATCTGCGCGCGTATGGAACTCTGCGGTCGCAGAAATGGGGATACGATGACCCGCATCTCAAGGGGGCTATGCGTCGCCCTCCTGCTCAGTACAACTCCAGCTCATGCGGGCGATCGGCTCGAGGATCTGGCCCTCAATGGTCAGATCAATGCAGCTGCCCCCATCCAGGCTTCTCTGCAGGTCGTCGTCAACGCGCCGCCGGCGGTCGTCTGGCACCTGCTGACCGACATCAACAACTGGCCGAGGTGGCAGTCCGCGATTGCGACGGCAAGCATCAAAGGACCGATCGCTCCGGGGACGACTTTTCATTGGAAGTCCGGGATGAGCATCACCTCAAAGATCGCCCAGGTCGACCCAGGCAGACGTTTCACCTGGACCGGATCAGCCATGATGGCGCATGTCATCCATACGTGGACGATCCAGCTGAGACCCGGCGGCGGTACCCTACTCGAAACAAAGGAGTCCATGGACGGTTCACTGCTTACCCTGGTGTATTCATCAAAAGAACTGGAGAAGGCCGACCAGCTGTGGCTCGACAGCCTGAAACGCACAGCAGAAAATCAAAGTGCGCCGCAGGCCAAAAGCAATGAATAACTCATTCGAACAAATCGAAAATCGAGCTGACGACTCGGTGACCAGGTCACAAAAAAAAGATATGTACTTATTGTTCCTTGGCCCTAATGGCCTGCGCGCCGGGTGGAGCGCCCTGGTTTTCGCAGTAATCGTGGTCCTGTCCGTGTCGCTCTTTCGCTGGATGCTGCACCCGTTGATGGACACTCTGGCCCACGCCGGCGGCTTTATCCACGGCGCCAATCCGCCGATGCCCCTGGACTTCATTCTGCTGCTTGAAGTGACCCTGACCGCCAGCGTACTGCTGGGGACTGTCATCATGGCACGCATCGAACATCGTTCCGCATTCTCTTACGGGTTCATGGGACGTAAGGGCATCGTTCGCTTCATCTGGGGGCTGTTCTTCGGATTCGCCGCGATTTCGGCCTTCGTCGGCGTCCTCGCCAAAGCCGGGCTGCTCCATGTGGATGGCCGCATGCTCCACGGACCCGCGATCTGGCTGAATGGCCTCGGCTGGGGAGTCTTTTTCCTGATAGTCGCGCTGTTTGAAGAGGCACTCTTTCGCGGCTATCTGCAGTTCACCCTGACGCGCGGGACAGGCTTCTGGTGGGGAGCCCTGCTGATCAATTTCCTCTTTGGATTCAGTCATGGAACCAATGCCGGGGAAACGCCGGTAGGCCTCTTCTCCGCAGGCGCCATCGGTCTCATCCTCTGCCTTACGCTCTGGTACACCGGCTCTCTCTGGTGGGCGCTTGGCTTCCATGCCGCGTGGGACTGGGGAGAATCCTATTTCTACGGGACCTCCGACAGCGGAGTGCTCGTGAAAGGCCATCTGTTCGCGGAACACCCCACGGGAAGCATCCTGTGGAGCGGTGGCATTACCGGCCCGGAAGGCAGTCTCCTCGTACTGCCGCTGCTGGCGATCATCAGCCTGTGCGTCTGGCTGTGGTGGCGCAATCGCTCGGAGTTGCCCTTCAAAGGCATGGGCTGGAGACCGCCGGCTTGACCCGCAATGCCGCCTGTCTCGTACTGGAGACAAGGGAAATTGCAGCCGCAGCCGCACCCAGGTCGGCCGATGCTCGGTGCGTCGGAAACAGCGCCCGGCCATGAACCCGCCGGTGAACGGGTACTAACCTGCGCCCTCTGTCGCCGCTGCACTTCACTTACCCTTCTCGAACCTTTCCAGCCGCCGGCATCCACACGAAAGCCGGCGCGCCCTCAACACGTGTCCGATACTATGAACAAGGCAACTGTTTCCTGTTGCCGCGAACTACAACCATGAGCCTGAAAGCCAAGATCGAAGCCGTCATCTACGCGGCAGAAGAACCCGTTACCCTCACACAGCTGGCCGCCATTTTCACGGGGGAAGTACCGCCGCCCGGACCGCCCGCAGCCGAACAGCTGGATGTACCGTTCGCTGAGCCATCTATGGACCCGGATGCGTCGCTCGCCATGGCTGAGGCCGAGCCGTCACTGGCCTCCGAAATCACTGTCATCGACGATGCCGGCACCATGAGCGACTTCTTCACCGAAACTGCGCCGGACCATCACGCCGCGGGCGAAGCAGCTCACAGTGCCGCCGTCGACACTGCGCCGCTGGTCGCGACCTCATCGAACGAAGCGAGTGGAGCGAACCCGAGCCAAACTGAATTTGAAAGCGTCGCCCCTCTCACGCCTGGTCTCCCTGTGCTTGTAGACGAAGCTGCCGAGAAGCGTCTCGCCCGCCAGCGCGACCGGGAAATCCGCGATCACATCCGTATCATCGTCGATGAACTGATCGCCGACTACGTCGTCCAGGACCGCGGTATCGAAATTCGCGAGATCGCCGGCGGTTATCGCATGGCCACCAAGCCGGAGTACCACGACGCCGTCCGCGCCTTCGTCAAGAGCCTGAAGCCGGTCATGAAGCTCTCCCTGCAGGCGCTGGAAACACTGGCCGTTATTGCCTACAAGCAGCCGGTGACTGCGCCCGAAGTCGCCGAAATCCGTGGCGTCGATTCAGGCGGCGTGCTGGCCAGCCTCATCAGCCGCAAACTCGTCACCACCGCCGGCCGCAAACAGGTCATCGGCCGTCCCATCCTCTACAAGACGACCAAGGAGTTCCTTCTACGTTTCGGTCTGAAGGATGTCGCCGAACTGCCGTCGATGGAAGAATTCGAAAAGATGGCCGGCGAACTCGCCGAAAGCGATGCCATCGAAGCAGATGCCATGCATGAAAAAGCAGGTATCGCACCGGAACATGAAGGCAGCGAGCCACTTCCCTTCGAACATACGGACGATGAAACAGCTGGCCGTTCTCCTGAATTGTCATCCCAGCCGGACGACACTTTACCTTTGTCATCCCGACCGGAACACAGTGAAGCGGAGGGACCTGCATCTTCTTCGCAGGATGCTCACGCGCTGGATCAGCCCACACAAGACGCCGCAGAAACCATCGCACAGGAGCAGGAGAGCTGATGCCCAAGGAAGAAACCACGCAGCGGCTCCAGAAAATTATCGCGCAAGCGGGCATCGCCTCCCGTCGCAAGTCGGAAGAACTGATCCTCGAAGGCCGCGTGCAGCTCAATGGCAAAATCGTCACAGAGTTAGGCACGAAGGCAGATCCGCATAAGGATCACATCCGCGTCGACGGCAAACTGCTCCACGGCCCGGAGAAGCATCGCTACTTCATGCTCAACAAGCCCAAGGGCTTTGTCACGACGGCATCCGACCCGCAGCACCGTCCGACTGTGATGCAGTTCTTCGAGCGTGCTAAGGTACGTGTCTTCCCGGTTGGCCGTCTCGATTACGAAAGCGAAGGCCTCATCCTCGTTACCAACGACGGTGACCTGACGAATGGCCTTACGCGCGCTTCGGCCAAGGTCGAGAAGACGTACCTGGTGAAAGTCGCCGGCATTCCACCCGAGAACAAACTGGAACAGATCCGCCGCGGCATCATGATCGAACGCGGCAAACCGGGCACGCGCGAAGGCCGCGTCCTGTCCGAACCAGTGCGCGTCACGCTGGTTCGCGAGGCGGAGAATCCTTGGTACGAAGTGATCCTGACGGAAGGCCGCAACCGGCAGATCCGCAAGCTGTTTGAAGAGATCGGTCACCACGTTGAAAAGATCCGCCGCGTCGGCTATGGGCCGCTGGTGCTGGATGTCGAACCAGGCCAGTTCCGCGAACTCAACGAGCGCGAGATCTTCCTGCTGACCAAGGCTTCGAAACGCAAAGCGCCTGAGCCGGGAGCACCCGCACCCAAGCCGGCATCACTCGTCAGCCGCCCGAAAAAGCTGCTCGAAAAGATCGAGTCGAAGGTATTGCCAGCACCGAAAAAGAAGTTTACCGTCCGGAAGAAAAAAGTCCGGCCCGGCATCAAGTCCGCACCCAAGAAACAAGGCCCGAAATTCGGCAGCGCCTTCAAGAAAACGAAGCCGAAGGGCCGCTGAGCGCGCCCGGATCCTGTAAGAGACCTTCAATCAAACCACTATAATCGTGGGTGCAGTTCTGTAACGAAAGGCGGCCCTGCATGACCATCGAAATTCATCGGCCTGAACTCGAAGCCCTGATCGCGCAGCGTATGCAAAGCGGCGCCTTCGATAATGTCGAGGAAGCACTGCTGCAGGCGCTCAAAACTGCGCCTCCCCCGCATTCAGAAACACCTCGGGCACCCGCGCCGACTACCGCAGATTTTGTTGCGGCAATGCAGTCCTCGCCGCTTCAACAGCTTGACCTTGATCATCCCCGGCCACTGATGCCCGTCCGTGACGTCGAGCTGTAATGCCCTGGTTGTTGGATACGAATGTCCTCTCCGAACTGAGACGGCCCAAGCCGGATGAGAACGTCCGGACATTTATTCTCAACTGTCCCTTGGACCAGCTATACGTCAGTTCCGTCACCATGGCCGAGATTCGTTTCGGCATTGAGGTGCTTCAGGATCCAGGTCACCGCTCACTGCTGACGCGGTGGCTTACGACAACGATTCGACCTATGTTTGCAGGTCGGGCTCTTCCAATCACAGAAGACATCATGCTCAGGTGGCGACTCCTGGTTGAAGACGGACGGAAAGCTGGGAAGACTTTTTCCCAACCCGATCTGATCATCGCTGCGACGGCGATCGAGCATGAGTTGATCTTCGTCACCCGCAATGTAAAAGACTTTACTGGTTTGCCTCTGACGATCGTCGATCCTTGGAGAGGGCATGCCTAATCTCCACGCTATAACTCGCTGCCCCTGGGCGGAATCCGATCCTCTCCTCCTCCGCTACCACGATGAAGAATGGGGCGTGCCCGAGTACGATAGCCGCGCGCTGTGGGAGAAGCTGATGCTCGATGGCTTCCAGGCCGGACTCTCCTGGCTCATCATCCTGCGCAAACGCGACGCATTCCGCGAAGCCTTCAGGAATTTCGATCCGAAGAAGGTCGCGAAGTTCACTGAAGCCGACGTTGCCCGGTTGATGGAAGACCCGGGCATCGTCCGCTCACGCGCCAAGATCGAAGCCACCATCGTCTGCGCCCGCGCCTATCTCGCCATGCAGGCTGCAGGCGAAGACTTCTCAAAATTCTGCTGGGATTTCACCGGCGGCAAACCGATCCGGAACACTGGCCAACATCTCGTCAAGTCCGACCTGTCGGAGGAAATCTCGAAGCAGCTCAAGAAGCGCGGCTTCAAGTTCGTCGGCCCGGTGATCGTCTGTGCCTGGATGCAGGCTTGTGGCCTGGTCAACGACCACGACGAAAACTGCTTCCGCCGCAAAGCCGCGCTCCGCCAAAAGCAGCGCTGAAGCCTACACTGGGACTGCGCATCTAAGACCTGAGAGGTTTTCCCATGGAAAAAGCGACATTTGGAGCCGGCTGTTTCTGGGGTGTCGAGGTCAGCTTCGGCCAGATTCCCGGCGTGACCGAAACTGCCGTCGGCTATGAAGGCGGCAAGCTCGACCGCCCTACCTACAAAGACGTCTGCACGGACCGCACCGGCCATGCCGAAGTTGTTGAATTGGACTTCGATCCGTCGAAGGTGAGCTACGAAACGATCGTTCGCGCTTTCTTTGAACTGCACGATCCCACCACCCTCAACCGCCAGGGCCCGGATTGGGGCGCACAATATCGCAGCGCCATCTTCTTCCACTCACCCGAGCAGGAAGCGACGGCAAAAAAAGTGATCGAAGAACTGACGGCAGCTAAGCGTTTTTCGAAGCCTATCGTGACAGAGGTGGTGCCCGCGCAGACCTTCTGGCGCGCCGAAGAATACCACCAGAAGTATCTTGAAAAGCGCGGCGCCGTCTCCTGCCACATCTAGTCCGCACAGGCGCACAAAAGCCCGGCTATTTATGCCGGGCTTTTCTTTTGCAGTCAAACATCCGGTGGGCGCCGTTGCTCACAGAATACTGGCAGGTTTTCTATCAGGCTCTTCAGGCTGATGTTGAGGCCGCCGTTGAATCCTTCCTTGGCGAATGAGTAGTACGGCTGCGCCGGTGTTTCCGTCTATGACTCCTGAGTGGCGCTCGAAGGGTTTCATGGAGAGGAACAACTCCACTCAGGCAAAGGCTTGGCCGGCTGAACACCACGGAGATGAATGCCGCGGCAAGCCTCATGGCTGCAGTCGATGCAGAAGCGCTGACCGCACCAGTCCTGTAGAGCCTGCTCTAACGGTTGAGAGATCAACAGGCTGGCCGATCACGGCAGGAATCGTCGTTCGTGTGCCATTCTTCAGGAGCCTGAACAAGCACACAGCTGTGTTTTTGATTTCAGGGAGTCCGGCGGGAAAGGCCACGCCGGGGCCGTGACAGCCTGGTGATGGCGTAACTTCCTTGACCTGCTAAAGGATGGTGCACCCGAGAAGATTCGAACTTCTGACCCTTCGCTTCGGAGGCGAATGCTCTATCCAGCTGAGCTACGGGTGCGCATTCCAAGCATACTACGACCGCGCCGCGGCGCTCCACTCCACATGCTGGCCGCTTGGACACGCGCTTGACCGAACATTAAAGTATCCTCCCATCCGCCCCGGCATCCCATAGACGGAACTTTCAGGCAAGACGAGGACATCGAGCTATGACACGTGAGACTGCGCAACCTTCCGACACCTCCGACTCCAAGACCACCATGCGTGTAGCGCAGGTGCCCAAAGCCGGAGCAGCCTTTGAAGTTGTCCAACGACCCGTTCCCGAGCCGCCCGATGCCCATGTGCGCATCCAGGTACAGGCCTGCGGCGTCTGCCACAGCGACTCGCTCACCAAGGAAGGCCATATGCCCGGCATCCAGTATCCCCGCGTACCGGGCCATGAGGTCATCGGGCTGATCGACGCAGTCGGCGCGGATACTGCTCCATGGAAAGTGGGCCAGCGCGTCGGCCTCGGCTGGTACGGCGGTCACTGCGGCCACTGCGAACCCTGTCGTCGAGGCGACCTGGTGATGTGCCGCAATGCCAGTATCCCTGGCATCACGTATGACGGCGGCTACGCGGAATACGTCATTGCCCCGGCAGAAGCGCTCGCCCTTGTCCCCGACTCCCTCGACAGCGCCGAAGCCGCGCCACTGCTCTGCGCCGGCATCACGACGTTTAATGCTATCCGCAACAGCAAGGCCAAGGCGCCGGACCTGGTCGCGATCCTCGGTATCGGCGGACTCGGCCACCTGGCCGTACAGTACGCCGCCAAACTGGGCTTCAAAACTGTTGCCATTGCACGTGGCGCCGACAAGGCCAAATTTGCGAAAGAACTCGGCGCGCACCACTACATCGACAGCACCAGCGAAGACGTAGCCAAAGCCCTGCAGGCGCTTGGCGGCGCGAAGCTGATCCTCTCGACCGTTACCAGCACCGATGCGATCGATGCCGCGATCGGCGGACTCGGCTATGCCGGCGAACTGGTCGTGGTCGGTATCTCCATGGATCCGATCAAGGTCACGTCGCTGCAGTTGATCGGTAATCGCCAATCTGTCCACGGCTGGCCCAGCGGCACCGCCATCGATTCTGAAGACACGCTCAACTTCAGTGAACTGCAGAATGTCAAAGCCCTGATCGAAACCTTCCCACTCGAGAAGGCAGCGGAAGCCTATGACCACATGATGAGCGGCAAAGCAAGATTCCGCTCAGTACTGGCCATTAGGGCGTAAGTACCGGCCATACGGGCGTAAGTACCGGCCATACGGGCGTCCACGCCTCTGGCGTTAAAACATGCTCCCGTTGGTCGCACGTTTCCGTGGCGACGCTCTTCCTTAGCCACAAGGAGACAACACTGTAGAAAGCAAAGCGCCCCGGATCGATCGGGGCGCTTTGCTTTTCCTGGCCTGTTTCTCATCCCGCCCGGGCTCATTGTCATCCGGGCCGAAGTGGAGGGATCTGCATCTTTGCAGACGAACATCTGTATCCTCAGCATGACTCAGGGCGCCCCAGGTCTCGGTTTCTGAGACCTGGGTGAGCGTTCCACCGAAACAATTCACCCAGATTCGTCAAGCCGCGAACATGTGCGACCAACCGAAGCATGCCTTGTGCCGAAGGCATTCTTCGTCGTACGCGCAGTACTACTTGCTTTGCTTGGCGATGATCATCTTCGATATTTTGGCGTACGTGGCGGCCGGGATGATCTTCTTCGTCTTCAGGTCGGTCTTCGTGTTGTAGGGACGGCCGTCGATGATCTTCTGCGAGTAGACATCGCCGATGCCGGGCAACGCAGAGAGCTGCTCTTTGGTGGCACTGTTGATATCAACTAGGTCAGTCGCCGGTTTGGCGGACATGGTGCTCTGCGGAGCAGGTGCGCCGTGCGCTTCGAACGCTGGTGTCGCGAGGCCGCCGATGGCGAATAGACCGGCACAGACAACAGGGAGCCACTTCTTCATTGAAAGTTTCATGATCAGTCCTTGGTAGAAATTCCGGCGTGGCCGGTAGCAGTAGAGAACGGCTCATTCTCACCATTGCCGCTGCCGCGCGTCAACCGGTTTTCTTATCGTCTGATGTCGGAGCGTCGCGCTTGCGCTCGAGCTCTGTCATCGCGGACTGGATGAGTTCCTTCGCACCATTGATCTGTCCCAGGACAATCTGCAGATCCATCGCCGGCTTGCTTGGATTGCGGGTCGAGGTGCAGTAGACGCCGTGCTGGCCGACCAGGATCAGTGCATCCGTCAGCATGTCGAGCGACACGGCAAGCCGGCCGCGCTCCGCGCCCATCATGAATTCAAGACGTTCGAGCTCTTCGCGGCGTTCGACAACTGCGGGTGATTGGGATGGCGCAGACATGCAATCTCCTTGCAAAGTGAAAGCGCGGCCGAGCTTTCGCTCCAGCCGCGCCGTTTTTTTGTTCGATGCGTATTAGCTGGCGGTCAACTCGGCTGCAATGCGCTCCATCGCAAAGGCTTCAATCTGATCGCCCTGCTGGATATCGCTGAAGCCGTTGATGCCGATACCGCACTCCATGCCATTGGTGACTTCGCGGGCATCGTCCTTGAAGCGTTTGAGCGATCCAAGCTTGCCCTTGAATACCTGCTCGCCGCCACGCATCACGCGGACTTCTGCATCGCGCTTGATCGAGCCATCCGTCACGCGGCAACCGGCAATGGTGCCGATCTTTGGAATGCGGAAGACTTCCTGCACCAGTGCGCGTCCAAGGAAGTTCTCCTTGTACACCGGGTCCAGCAGTCCAAGCATGGCCTTGCGGATTTCATCCTGCACTTCGTAGATGATGGAGTGCAGACGAATCTCGACGCCTT
This sequence comes from Acidobacteriaceae bacterium, assembly GCA_963692885.1. Classification (GTDB taxonomy): domain Bacteria; phylum Acidobacteriota; class Terriglobia; order Terriglobales; family Acidobacteriaceae. Next base: position 44,824 of record OY843586.1, on the reverse strand, counting down.
CCTGTTCCGCTGCTTCGGCAGACTTGCGATCGGGCCGCACGTTGAAGCCAATGACGATGGCGTTCGATGCCGACGCGAGCAGAATATCGCTCTCGTTGATAGCGCCAACACCCGTATGAATGACCCTGATACGGACCTTTTCCGTCGACATCTTCTGCAGCGAATCGGCCAGTACTTCGACCGAACCAGTGACGTCGCCCTTGATGATGAGCGGCAGTTCCTTGACTCCGGCCTGCTTGATCTGCTCGGCCAGTCCTTCAAGCGAAACACGCGAACTCTTCGCCAGCTGCGATTCACGCTGCTTCATCGCGCGATAGGTCGAGATGGTCTTCGCCTTGTCGCGATCTGAAACCACGAGGAACGTATCGCCGGCATCCGGCATACCCTCAAGCCCGAGGATTTCGACCGGTGTCGACGGCCCGGCCTCTTCAATAGCCTTGCCTCGATCGTCGAACATTGCACGAATCTTGCCGAAGGTGTTGCCGACGATAAAGCTGTCACCAGACTTCAGCGTGCCGTTTTGTACGAGTACGGAAGCGACCACACCGCGTCCACGATCAAGCTTGGCTTCGATGACTGTCGCGACCGCCGAACGCTCCGGCGACGCTTTCAGGTCAGCGATATCTGCTGTCAGCGTGATCATTTCGAGCAGCAGGTCGAGGTTGAGCCGCTTCTTTGCCGATACATCGACGAAGACAGTCGAGCCGCCCCACGATTCCGGAACCAGTCCGCGGTCGCCGAGCTGCTGTTTCACACGGTCGGGCTGCGCATCCGGCTTGTCGATCTTGTTAACTGCAACAATGATCGGCACATTTGCCGCCTTGGCGTGATCGATGGCTTCAATCGTCTGCGGCATCACGCCGTCATCCGCCGCAACCACGATCACAACGATGTCAGTTACTTTTGCGCCACGGGCACGCATCCGGGTAAAGGCTTCGTGACCAGGCGTGTCAAGGAAGACGATCTCGCGTCCGAAGGCCGGGGAATCCGGTTTCGCGATGCGCACCTTGTAAGCACCGATGTGCTGCGTAATGCCACCGGCTTCGCCTGCCGCTACTTCTGTTTCGCGGATGGCATCGAGCAGCGAAGTCTTACCGTGATCGACGTGGCCCATGACCGTGACGACTGGTGGCCGCGGGACTTCGATCTCGCCGGTGTTGTCCGTTGCCATGAAGCTTTCGAGGGCTTCGTTCGCCATTTCGTCTTCGAAGCTGATGACGTTGGTGTCCGCGCCAAACTGGCGTGCGACATCCTTCACCAGCTCCGCATCGAGCGACTGGTTCACGGTCACGAAGACACCGCGCATCAGCAATGACGCTATAAGGTCCTTACCACGCACTTCGAGCTTCTCAGCGAGGTCCTTGACGCTGATGCCTTCTGTCACCGTGATGGTCCGCGTGATCGGCAGCGGCTCCATCGAAATCTGCGACCCGCCAAAACGCGGCGGCGGCGCAAATCCCTTCATCGGGCCTTCTTTGGTCTTCGGATACTGCTGACGTCCACGACCGCGCGGCGGACCACTCGGACGCTGCGGACGCGGTGCTTCACCGGCCGGCAGCAGTCCGCCGGCACCAGGCGCTCCACCGGGGCCGCCGGGGCGCGGGCCAAAACCAGGCCGGGCACCCGGACCACCGGGACGCGGAGCAAAGCCCGGCCGTGAACCCGGAGGCCCGGTCGGAGCAGAACGCGTGGGATGCATGGGACGGCGTGCGCCAGGCGCACCACCGGGACCCGTGGGATTGTAGCCGCCGGGTGCACCTGGACGCGGCCCATAACCTGGGCCACCGCCCTGCCCGCCACCTGGGCCTGAAGGCCGTGGACCACGATCGAAAATTGGCCGTCCGCGCTGCAGGCCTGCGCCGCCGGGTCCGCCCGGACCGGAAGGTCGCGGCTGCGAACCGGGATAGGACGACTGCGGATAATTGGAAGCTGGAGCAGCAGGCCGCGGAGCTGGCGGCGGCGGCGCGGTATACACAGGGCGCGGGCCCGTTTGCGGCATGATGACCCGCCGCGCTGGTACCACGGTAGGCGCCACAACAGGCTCAGAGGAGGCAGCTGCTTCCGGAGCAGCTTCCACAGCGCTCGGTGCTGGCGCAGCAGCGATGGCCGCCTGAGGCGCAGGCGAAGCGACAGGCGCCGCCGGAGGAGCCGCAGCTGTAAATGGACGCGCAGCAGCCTCGGGGCTTGATGGCGCGGCTGCGGGCGACGCCGCTACAGCTACAGGCGGCTTTGCGACCACCGGGCCTGAAGGCGGCTTGGCAGCAATCGCAGGCGGTGCATGAACGATATTTGGCGCCTGGCGCGGCTGCGGCACGATGCGTCGCGGAGCGGGAGCAGACGATACAGCCTGGCCGCCGGGCACAAATCCCGGTGGACGCGATCCCGGCTGCGAAGTAGCTGGTGCAGAGCTTGCAGTCGGCGCAGGAGCAGCCGGCGGAGCAACGGCTGGTGCAGCGACGACCGCGGGTGCCGGCGCGGCAGCCACCGGCGCGGCGCTGAGCGGTGCAGGGTATGGCGTCGGGCGGGCAGCAGGCGGCGCTGCTGCGACGATGGGCCGTGGCGGCGGCGCGGCACTCACGGCTGGCGGCGGAGGAGGCACAGGGCGGCGGGCGGCCTGCTGGTCGCGCTCGGCCTGCTCCTTGCGTTCCTGGATGGCGCGCAGTACATCGCCGGGCTTCTTGACGCCGGACAGATCGATCTTGGGACGGTCACCGTTGCCGTTCCCATTGTCATGCCGGGAAAACGAACCGCCGCGGCTGCCGCGCTGGAAATGCAGACGCACGCGTTCTGCTTCGTCGCCTTCGAGCGAGCTGGAGTGGGTCTTTTTCTCTTTGACGCCCACATCATCAAGGACATCGAGAATTGCCCGGCTCTTCACTTCAAGCTCTCGCGCTAAATCATTGATTCGAACTTTACTCATTCGCCCCTTTTATGGCGACTACCCGACACCGACACTCAGCTTTGCATAACTACCTCAAAGGTCAGCAGGATCGTACGCACTCACTACCTATTATCGCCCGAAAACGAGTAGAAGTGGACGGCTGGCGTGAAAGCATCGCCAACCAGTCCACTTGTAACTGCCGGGAAACGAGAACTTCGGGCTAAATGCCGTCCTCGTTTTCCTGTTTTGCTTCGCTCTCGTCCGGGCTCACTTTGTCCGAAAGATCGCCGTCCACATCCGCCTTTGGGCGGTTCCGTCGCAGGGTCGCACTGGTATCATCGCGCCCCGGCTCGAGAATTTCCACCCCAAACTCACCAACATCCTCGCCCGACTCGGTTAATTTCTCCATCCGTTGACGCGCGATGTCGTCCACGATGCGCCCGGAGCCATCGCGATTGTCCGGGATTACTTCGCTGTTTTCTTCATTATCCAGCCGCAACGCGTCTTCTTCCTCTTCCGAAGATGCGCGCTCGCGGTCAGCTGCTGCAGAAAGTTCAGGGTCGCTGTCCAGCCGGTCTTCTTCCGCTTCCGTCAGTTCACCAGCCCCGTCGCCGTCCTCCAGCCCAACTACCGTCTTTGGCCGCAGCACCTGTGCGACTGCATGTCCCGGTTCGTCGCCGAACGCAATCTGCGTGTCCCCGGTCTGCTGTTCGAGTGAAGTTCCTTCACTGCCCAGGTCTTCATCCAGGTCCTGGTTGATATTCGCGCTGTCGCTATCGGTCTTTGCCATCTTGCCCTCTTTCTCAGGGTGAGATGCGGCAGCTGCGTCGCCGGCATGCTCTTCGCCCGGCTCATATTGACCGAAATAATGACGCACCGCGGTACCAATCTTCTCGAGTGTGCGCTCGCCGATGCCTGGAATCTCTTCCAGCTGCTCCGGTGTCATATCGGCCAGGGCTTCCACTGTCGTGATGCCGGCGGCGACCAGCTTCTGGATGATCTGCTCGCCCAGTTCCGTCACCTGTTCGATTGCGGTTGAAGGTCCGCCGCTCATCGACTGCATCTGGTGCTCGACTTCCTGGCGCTTCTCTTCTTCGCTCTTGATATCGATCTTCCAGCCCAGCAGCTTCGCGGCCAGCCGTACGTTCTGACCTTTTTTGCCGATGGCGAGCGATAGCTGCGAGTCATCGACAATCACTTCAATCTGCTTGTCGCCGAGATCGGTAATGCTGACGCGGCTCACCTTCGCAGGCTGCAATGCCTTCTCGGCGAAGGTCGTGATCTCGTCCGAGTATTCGATGATGTCGATCTTTTCGCCACGCAGTTCGCGGATGATCGACTGCACACGCATACCTTTCATGCCCACGCACGCGCCGACAGGATCGACGTCTTTGTCGCGCGACTGCACGGCAATCTTGGTGCGCTCGCCAGCCTCGCGGGCAATCGCGCGGACCGAAACGGTTCCGTCGTAGATCTCCGGGACTTCACTCTGGAAAAGGTTCTGCACCAGCTCCGGCACGGCACGCGAGACGATCACCTGCGGCCCCTTTGCCGCACGGTCGACGCGCAGCAGGACAACGCGTACACGCTCGCCAACTGCGAACTGTTCCAGCCGCGACTGCTCGCGGCGCGGCATGCGCGCTTCAGCCTTGCCGATATCGAAGATCACATCCTGAGGCTCGACGCGCTTGACGACTGCGTTCATGATCTCGCCAACACGATGGTTGTACTCAAGGAAAACGGTGTCGCGCTCGGCTTCACGCACCTTCTGGAAGATGACCTGCTTGGCCATCTGCGCAGCGATGCGACCGAGTACATCCGTCGGCTTGTAGTAACGGATTTCACCGCCTACTTCCACTTCAGGAGCCAGTGCACGCGCTTCGTCGAGCGTGATCTGGTTGACCGGGTCTTCAACCAGTTCCGGCGTCTCGACGACAGTCTTGTAGACGTAAGCGCGGATCTCGCCACTCTCTTTATCAAGTTCGGCGCGCATGTTCTCAACTGTCTTGTAATACTTGCGCGTCGCCAGTGCGATCGCGTCTTCAACCGCCCCCACCACGATGCCGGGATCAATTCCCTTGTCGCGGCTCAATGCTTCAATATTCTGGTACAAAAGACTCGCCATAATTCCGTCTCTCTTTTCCTTGAAACTTGTCTTACAAGCTCTTTACCTAAGACTTGTCATTCCGACCGGAGCACAGTTTTGTCATCTCGACCGAAGCGCAGCGGAGAAATCTGCCTGTCTCTTTCCGGCCACTGACAACCGTCCGCAGCACCTAGAACTCAGGCACCAAATTTGCCTTCTCCACATTGCTCAACTGCACTTCCACACTGGTCGTCCGGGCTTCCGCTTTCTTCTTGCTCTTGCGCTTCTCCTCCGATGTATCCAGTTCCAGCTTTCCATCCACCAGCTTGAGGATGCGCCCTTTCCAATGACGGTTTCCATTCACCGGCTCGAAGGTCTGCAGCTTCACCAGGCTGCCGGCGAAACGCTCATAGTCTGCTGCAACCGACAGCTTGCGATCCAGTCCCGGTGACGAAACTTCAAGCGTGTACTCCGTGCCCGGCACCAGGTCTTCGACATCGAGCAGTGTGCCGAAGTCGCGCGAAAACTGCTCGCAGTCTTCATGCGTCACACCGGACAGATGCTCGATCGAAAGCTCTCCACGGATGACTGCGCTCGGCAGGCTTTCGAGATCGTCCAGCTCTGCAACATCGCCATCTTCTTCAAGCGGTGCGACCACATCTTCTATGACTGCATCTTCCGAAACTTTCCGACCCAGCAGACGCTCTGCTTCTTCGGCTCCGCGTTTCTTCGAGCCACCGGCGGCCATCGCTTCCTGCGCGGCTTTTGCGGCTTCAGCAAGCTTGGCGCGGCCTTCCGCATTCTTCTCGACGAACACCCGCAGCGCACGGAACTTACCGCCGCCCGCAAAGTCGAGATCCACCACGTCCAGGCCGTGCGAGGCGGCGACGCGCTGGGCTGCTGCTCGTAATTTCACGAAATCGACTGCCATTTGCTGTCTTTTCCAGTGCTTATTGACGCCAAAACGTCTCAAAGCTGCCGTTTATGAGGTGTCTTTTGCCCCAAATAAAAAGTGGGCTTTCGCCCACTCGTCTCTCCTGGCCCGTCCGTTCATACAGGACGCTAAAGCCGGAACAAACTCGCTGTCATTCCTAAACATACGCCTCAGCCGCCGGAATTTCAAACGCCCAGGGCATTCCACTCCTGCGCGGAGGTGGAGGCTAAAAGGCTCGATCGCTACTGGTCCGGAGCGTTCCCTTTGTCGATCTCGATGTTGCCGATCTTCGCGTGCAGCTTCATCTTCAACTGGCCATTGCCGTGATAGCTGGCATCCTTGCCGAACATGCCCGACGGACTCATGTTGAAGGCGCGGTCCGTGATGTTGCCCATGCCCACAGAAGCGTCCACCTCATGATATTTGGCTTCATCAACTGCACCGATATTGAGATTGCCGACGCCAATATCCACTTCGACATTACCGTGCAGCGCGTCCACCGCGACATTGCCGACCGCGAGGGAAAGGCGAACACTGGTCTGATCGGGAACGTAAAGCGTGATGTGCGGCGAACCGTTGCCGTGCTTCGGCAGGTCCAACTGCACCTTCGCATATTGCTTAGAGACAGTGAACTCGCGCACCCAGGAAGCCGGATCCTGGCCGCTGTCCTTTGGATCGCTGTCTTTCGGATCTATCACCAGCTTAAGAGTGCCCGCATCGCCGCGGCGGATAGCGAGATCGGCGACATTCGCATCGATGACCAGTTGTCCGCCAGGACCGAAGGCCTGCTGCCGCTCGTAGTTGCCGTTCTTAGCCGCCAGCACCGGGTGTAGTGCGATGGATTGCGTCGCTATGGCGCCCATCCCTGCTGCCAGCGTGAAGGCCAGTATCGTTGACATTTTCATGCCTGGAGATACGCGAGGGGTCGCCCGGCGGTTCCCTGATCGTCCGTGGATGGATTTGGGGAACCGCAGATCTCTCCGCTGCGGTTCGCTTCGGTCGAGATGACAAAATCCGGTTTAAATCTGGCGAGCAAATGTCAGTTCACGTTTGCCCTGCCGGGCGGACCACCCTACAATCAACAACAACTATTCGACAATTGCGCCTCAACCCGACCAGGGGGCCGCTGTGAATCGCACAGCTTTACAGTGTCATCTAGATATGACATCTGAGACTAAAAAATATGATTGAATTTCCCGTTCCCGAAGCACTTACGTTTGACGATGTACTGCTCGTTCCTGCCTTCAGTGAAGTGGTTCCGACCCAGGTAAGCACGCAGACACAGCTGACCCAGCGCATCTCCATCAACACACCCCTGCTCTCCGCTGCCATGGATACAGTGACCGAGTCGCGTCTTGCGATTGCCATGGCGCAGCAGGGAGGACTGGGCATCATCCACCGCAACCTGACGATCGATCAGCAGGCCGGTGAAGTAGACAAGGTGAAGCGTTCAGAGAGTGGCATGATCGTCGACCCGGTGACGATCGGGCCGGAGCAGCTTATCTCTGACGCACTGGACGTCATGCGCCGTTACAAGATCTCCGGCGTACCGGTCACGCAGGGTAAAAAGCTGGTCGGCATTCTGACCAATCGCGATCTCCGCTTCGAGACGCGTACTGACATCCCTGTCGGCGACGTGATGACGAAAGATGGCCTGATCACTGTGCCGGTCGGCACGACACTCGAAGAAGCCGAACACATCCTGCATCAGCATCGCGTGGAAAAGCTGCTGGTGGTCAATGGCGATTACGAATTAAAAGGCCTGATCACTGTCAAGGACATCCAGAAGAAACTGAAGTATCCGAATGCTGCGAAAGATTCGCAAGGCCGTCTCCGCGTAGGCGCAGCCATTGGAGCGACCGGCGATTACCTGGAGCGCACAGCAGAGTTGATCCGCGCTCGCGCTGACGTGATTTCGATTGACTCGGCTCACGGCCATTCATCACGGGTGCTTGAAGCAGTCCGTGATGTAAAGCGACGGTTCCCCGAAGTTGAGCTGCTGGCCGGCAATGTTGCGACCTATGAAGGTGCGAAGGCGCTGATGGATGCAGGGGCTGACGCCGTGAAGGTCGGGATCGGGCCGGGATCGATATGCACCACGCGCATGGTGACCGGCGCAGGTATGCCGCAGATCACGGCGATCGCCGAATGCTACCGTGCGGCCCGGGATCGCAATATTCCCGTCATTGCTGACGGCGGCATTAAATACTCCGGCGACGTGGCAAAGGCCATCGCAGCAGGCGCGAGCGTGGTCATGATCGGCTCACTCTTCGCGGGCGTGGATGAAAGCCCGGGCGAAACGATCCTCTACCAGGGCCGGTCGTTCAAGGCGTATCGCGGCATGGGATCGTTGTCCGCCATGGCGCAGGGTTCGGGCGAACGATACTTCCAAGGCAAGGACGACTTTACCGACGACAGCGGCCGCATGGAAGGCGTGGTCGCCCGTGAACGGCAGGGTACAAACCGCCTGGCCAAGTTCGTGCCGGAAGGCATTGAAGGACGCGTGCCGCACCGCGGACCGCTCGAATCGATGGTCTACCAGCTGGTTGGCGGACTGCGATCTGGCATGGGGTACCTCGGCTGCTCCACCATACCGGAGCTGCAGCAGAATGCCCGCTTCGTCCGTATCTCGAATGCCGGTCTGCGTGAGAGTCACGTCCACGACGTCATCATTACCCGCGAAGCCCCCAACTACCATGTCGAATAGGTACTGGCCGTACGGGCGGGCGTGCCTCCTGCGCTTATGCTCCCGGGGGTCGCATGGATCCACTCTCGACCGGCCTGCGTGGCTTACCGCCACGGTCGATACACGTGAGCGGAAGCGGCAGGGATGATGGCGGAGACACACTCACATCGGCACAGGCCGAGGGCGCTCCGCCTCTTCTGGGCGTGGCTGCCGGCAATGATCGGCGTGTGCGTGATCATCGCTGAGTCGACCGAGACATTTTCCAGCGGCAATACCAGCGGGCCACTGCGTCACATCTGGGAGAGCATTTTTGGTCCGCAGACCAATGCTTACTGGGAAGAAGTTCATCACATTATCAGGAAGACCGGCCATTTCATCGGCTACGGCACGCTGAGCCTGCTGTTCTACCATGCATGGCGGCGGACGGCCGAGATCCTGCACAAGAGGACCTTCCGCATTGAAAATGTCCTGTATGCCCTGGCCTGTACGCTCATTGTTGCGGCCGGGGATGAATATCACCAGACGTTTCTGCCCGGCAGGACTGGACGGCCACAGGATGTGTTGCTGGACATGATCGGCGCCTGCACACTGCAGCTTCTGTTCTGGGTGGCGATGCTGGTCGTCAGCCTGGGCAGCTCCCGCTCCGCAGCCGACAGCGTCTAGTACTGGGCGGACCAAGGGTTGCACTGCGCCCCGCGTCGCCTTCACAAACCTTCCTTTGCCGGGGGAGCGGGGCTATTTTCGCAACATTTGGGATCGAATCGCGTCTCAATGGTTGAAGGCCGGAGGTAGACCTGTGTCCATTTTTCTCCCTAACCTGCGAAATCATCTTTCATGGCCCTGCATGTCGATTGCGCTGGCTGCTCTGTGCATGGGTCCATCAGCTTTGCACGCGCAGCATGCCGGGCCTGGTCCAGTCGCGGTCGCGGAAGACCTGCCGCCCAACGGCAACGTGATGGAATTCGTGCCGCAGGGCCTGCATACGCTCACCCAGAATGCCTCATGGCATACGGACTTCACCTTCGACCGGTCGATGCTGTCGCTCGCCGGCAAACTGGAAGGACTGGATGAGCCGACCAGGCAGGCGATTGCGCGGCTGAACGGCGTATCGGTGCATAGCTACCGCTATCCGCAGCCAGGGATCTATGATCTGGCCGAGGTTGACTCCATCCGTGCGCAGTATGACGCCCTGGGCTGGAAGCATGTCGTCTCCAAGAAGCCGAAGCCCGGCATTGCTCCCGGCAGCACCATCCCGGCGCGGACGGATCTCTGGATTCACCTGAACGGCGTGAATGTCGCCGGCGTAGCAGTGCTGCTCGCAGAGCCCTCCAGCCTGAACCTGGTGACGGTGGCCGGCGACATCAGCACAGTCGACCTGCTGAAGCTGCGCGGCCATTTTGGCATTCCCAGGTTCGATTCCGACGATATCGGCAAGTAAGTAGCCGGACGTAGCGCAAACCGCGGCTTTGCCACCTGTTGGCGTCCGAGACCAGCCCTTCTGGTCCCCGGGAACTGACGAACAGCTGCTCGCGTACAGGTTTGCAGCCGAGGTGCTGCTTGCGTCCATTGTCTTCTGCATTCATCGTGGTTGCTTCAATCGTTTCAGGAACGGTTGCCTGTTGTGCCGGTCAGTTAAACCGAAGACCGCCACTCCCGACGTACCGGCCTACACCGCGGATGGACGGCTGCTGCCGCCCCTTGATTACCGTAAGTGGATATATCTGACCAGCGGCCTGGACATGAGCTATACGCCGCGTGTGGCGGGAGCAGCGGACATGTCGATGTTCGACAATGTATTCGTCTCCCCTGCGTCCTATGCGGAGTTTCTGAAGACAGGAACGTGGCCTGATAAGACCATGCTGGTGCTGGAATCACGGGGAGCGGAGGGTAACATCTCGATCAATAAGGCCGGACGCTCGCAAGGGAAAGATGTGATGGGTGTAGAAGTCCATTTGAAGGATGAATCGCTTGGTGGATGGGCCTTCTATGCCTTCGACGGAAGTGCTCCAGCGAAGATGATCCCGCAAGAGGCATCGTGTTATTCGTGCCATCAGCAACATGCCGCGGTTGACACGACGTTCGTGCAGTTCTATCCAACGCTGCTGCCGCTGGCGCAGAAGAACGGAACGCTGAGCGCGAATTATCTGAAAGATGTGACGCCTGCGAAGTAGGGTCATGGCGCGATGTGGCTGGGCGTCGCAGCGCAGATCACTCCGCTGCCCTCGAGCCAAGTCTGCGGTGTTGATACCCTGGTCTCAAGGTCGAAACCCTGGCACCCGGTTTTGTGGCCGGCCCGGAGAATGCTGGTCCTTCGACCCTGCTGCGCTTCCCTCAGGATGACCAGTCTCACTTTAAGACCCGCCGCGGAAACTGGACCAATCTTTACGGACGCGAAGCGTGATTCGCCGTACGCGCAGTACTACGGACGCGGAGCGTGTGCGCCCGTACGGCTGGTACCGGTACGCTTCCAGCGGACACCTTCTTTGCTGTCTTCGATGAGGACGCCCTTATCGGCGAGTTCTTTGCGGATGGCGTCGCCGCGAGCGAAATTGCGCGTGCGGCGGGCCTGGTTTCGCTCTTCGACCATGGCATCGATTTCAGCGTCTGACAACGCCAGACTGGCGCGCAGGTCGGCATTCGCTTCTTCGAGACGGCCTTCCTGCTCGGCCCACTTGAGTGCGGCTCGGGTGATGGCCTCGTCACGATCTTCGAGCACGGCGAATATCTGGTCAAAGCGGGTCAGCGTATCGAGAACCGCAGGCACGTCGTCGGCATGCAGAGTGCCGGCATCGGCTGCGGCATTGGCCAGACGGACCAGGTCGAAGATGGCGGCGCGCGCTTCCGCCGTGTTCAGATCTTCAGCAAGAGCAGCCGTGAATGCAGCAGCTGCGTTGCAGGCCTGCTGCTGCAGTTCAGGATTCGCGCCGGACGGCCACTTGCCTGCGGCCTGACCTTCAAGCAGCCGCTGGTGAAAGGTTCGAAGCCGGTCGACGGCAGAGGTGGATTCAAGCAGGCCATCAAAGGTGAAATTCAACTGGTGCCGGTAAGGGACTGACAGCAGCAGGAAACGAATAGCCGATGCCTTGTAGCCGCGCAGGAGCAGGTCGCGCAGGGTGAAGAAGTTGCCTTCCGACTTCGACATCTTGCGGCCTTCAACCAGCAGGAATCGCACATGCATCCAGTGCCGCGCGAAAGTTTTGCCTGAAGCGGATTCGGACTGGGCAATCTCGTTTTCATGGTGCGGGAACATCAGGTCTTCGCCGCCGGCGTGAAGGTCAAACGACTGGCCGAGAAATTTGGTCGCCATGGCAGAGCACTCGATATGCCAGCCGGGGCGCCCGGGGCCAAGCGGTGTCTGCCACTGCATCTCGTTGGGGTCGGCAGTCGCTTTGGCTGCCTTCCAGAGAGCGAAGTCGCGGGCTGCATCCTTTTCGTATTCGTCGACCTGCACACGCGCGCCGTCCTGGATGCCGGCGAAATCTTTCTTGGAGAGCTTGCCGTATTCCGGAAAGCCGGCGATGCGGAAGTACCATGAGCCGTCTTCGACTTTGTACGCAAGATCTTTGGCTGCGAGCTGTTCGATGAGCGCAGTCATCTCCGGAATATTTTCGGTGGCGCGGGGAACGAACTCAGGCCGCTCGCAGTTCAGCGCGTCCATGTCTTCAAAGAAGGCTTTCTCATAGCGGGGCGTGTATGCGCTGATAGGTACGCCGGCAGCTACAGCGTTGCGGATGATCTTGTCATCGACGTCAGTGATATTCATGACGTGACGAACGGCGATACCCTGCTGCTTAAGAAAACGGCGAAGCAGGTCGACGTGCAGAAAGGTGCGGAAATTGCCAATGTGGCCGTAGTCATAGACCGTCGGGCCGCAGGCGTACATGCCCAACGCTGGTGCGTCGCCATCATCTGTTGACTGGTTTCCGGGCGCAAGAACTTCCACCTGGCCGGACATGGTATTGAAAAGTCGAATGGTCATGAGAAGGCGAGCAGTACCTCGGCCGCAGTGTGACGGCCAAAACCGTATTCTCTCATGCGATGCACGCGATCTCCGCCGGGCGGCTTGTGCCGGTACCGCATTCGAGGACGGTTCTGCATCTCAAGGTGGTATTGAAAGCACATCGTGGATCCACCGGTGATGGCTCGTGAGATGCCTGGCATCCGGTCTTCCACGGTGCGACGAAAGTTAGTGAATGGGAGAAGAAAATGCGTGGACTTGCGTGGACACTGGGAACCCTGGGAACTGCATACGTAGCATGGCTGATTTTTCGAAAAACAGGCGATGATGCCCTGCAGGCCGGTAAGCGAGTAGTGAAAGCGGCGACCTCGCCGTCGCCGGTAACCGAGCTTGCGGGACAACTGCAGGATGCATGGTCGGAACACCACACGACCGCCTGATTCAACCACTAAGCAGCAGATACAAAGGGGTCTCCGATGAACGCAGACCCCTTTGTATCTTGTCCCCGTCTGCTTACACCCGCCGCTTCCCTGCTTTAAAGCGCCAGCATTGCCTTTTGTGCTTCGAACAGCTGGTTGATACCACGCTCTGCGACGTCGATCATCTCGTCCATCCTGGCGCGGGAGAAAGCTTTGCGCTCAGCGGTAGCCTGTACTTCGATCAGGCCGCCGTCGGCTGTCATCACTACGTTCATATCGACATCTGCCTGCGAATCTTCTTCATAGGCGAGATCCAGCAGGACTTCTCCGTTGACGATGCCGACAGAAGTCGCTGCGGCAAGTTGAAGAAGCGGCGAAATTTTCAGCGCACCAGATTTCGTCATGCGGTTCAACGCCAGCGCCAGTGCAGCGCAGGCGCCGGTTATGGCTGCGGTACGGGTGCCGCCATCAGCCTGCAGTACATCGCAATCGAGCACGACTGTGCGCTCGCCAAGTGCCTGCATGTCCATCACGGAGCGCAGTGAACGGCCGATAAGCCGCTGGATCTCATGCGTCCTGCCACCGATCTTGCCGCGCTCGCTCTCTCGAGGCGTGCGGGTAAGCGTGGCGCGCGGAAGCATGGAATATTCTGCTGTCACCCAGCCGCGGCCGCTGTTGCGCAACCACGCGGGGACCCCCTGCTCGATGGTTGCATTGCAGAGAACGCGCGTATGGCCCACTTCGATCAGCACCGAACCTTCGGCCATCCGAACGTAGTCCGGAGTGAGCTTCACCGGCCGCATCTCGCCCGACGGACGCTGGTTCTGACGAAAGGAGACCGAAGTACCTGAAGGCGAAGCAATACTGGAGAGTGTGGTCATAGATTGATTTTAGGGGCTGCCGGGACTTCAATGGTCAGGCGACGCGGGCTGAAGCAACCGCCCGATCCGGGAAGAGTCCCAAAATGGAAAATCACGAAGCAGCAGAGGTAAAGCTCGCACTATGAGCGGCTTCGCGCTGGTGACCTATTGCGTGCGTTCCGGATTGAGACGGCTCACACCATCGACATCTACAGCCACCTGAGGATTTATCCTTTGGAATGAATGGGTTAGAGCAATCGAAGAGAATGGTGCCCGGCGTGTATTAAGCAATGCCACAAGTGAAGGCGTTCCGGTCTTCACTGCGATCGACAAGGGGCACGCCAATGCGACAGGTACCAACCCACGTAACCTTTCCTCCTAGTCTCCTCCCCAAAGCAGCGACCCCACCGAACCCTCCCTCCTCCGTGACCCCTTCGATCGCGAACTACCCGGCGGGACTGGCGCATGACGCCCGCAATATGCTCGCCGCCATGGATATCTATTGTGAATTGTTGAAAGCACCAGGTGTACTGGCCGCAGAGCATCGGCACCTGGCTGATGAGTTGTTGCTGCTGCGCGACAGCAGCAGCGGCCTTGTGGATCGGATGCTGATGCAGGCACTGCACCTGGACAGTGGCGATAGCCATGCAGCCTCGGGTTCGCGCACCTCGTACGATCCGGCCACATTGGCAGGGATCGCACCCGAGGCTCCGGTCACCTCGCCCTGGGGACCGTCGGTGTCGGCCGCCGGCACCCAGCCCGGGCGCAAGCAGGTTGAAAGCATTGCGGCAGAACTGACCGCTTCGCACAAGATGCTGGCTGCCCTCGCAGGACCGAAAGTGCACGTTGAGATGATGGTTGAGGACGCTCCATCCGGCGGGCTGATGATCGCTGCCGCAGACTTCACGCGGGTGCTGATTAACCTTGTGCGCAACGCATCGGAGGCCATGGGCACTGGTGGGCGCATCCTGATCGCTGCCAGGCCGGCCAGTGTCACAGCAGGCACGGCGCCATCTGTTCTGCTGAGCGTGGAAGATAACGGGCCGGGGATCCCGCTGGCCTTGCTGGAGCGAATTTTCGAACTGAGCAGCAACAACGAAGCCTCAAGCGAACATTCACGGAGGCGTATGAGCTTCCGTCCAAGAGGGCTGGGCCTGCGCATTGTTCGCGAACTGGTTGAAGGGGGCGGTGGCATGATTCACGCCTCGAGATTGCCGGAACGGGGCTCCCGTTTTGATATTGTGCTTCCCATGGTTACAAAAATTCACGCCGCGGCATGAAAGTATTCCCACTTCAGGAAAATTTGTGGCGTAGTATCAAGAAAACCAAGAACAACCACAACTTTGCCATGACACAATTTACTTCGCCGGTATCGAATACCGGCAAGCTGCACTTACTTGTTGTCGATGAAGATTCGCCAACGCGCGCCGCCTGTGCGGAGATTGCCGCAGAGATGGGCTTTGTACCTCACCAGATCGAAAGCGCTGCAGAAGCGCGTCGTCTGTTACATAATCACGCGTTCGACGTGGTCCTGCTGGAGCTGAAGTCTCCACAAGGCGAAGGACTCCTGCTCCTGGATGAGATCAAGTCCCTGCAGCCGGAAACGTCGGTTCTGATCATGCATGCTTCAGCTTCGATCTACTCCGCCGTTGAAGCGATGCGCAATGGAGCGGCCGACTACCTGACCAAACCATTCGCGCTCGAAGAATTGACTGCGGTGCTCGAACGAGTAGCGGAGCGGCAAAATGCTTCCGGCATCAGTCGAGCACTGCGCGAGAGATTGCGGGTGCAACAGGGCGTCGGCAATATCATCGGCCGCAGTCCGGAGATGGAAAAGCTCTACCGCATTCTGGCCAAGGTAGCGCAAACAACGCATCCGGTTCTGATACTCGGGGAAAGCGGCACAGGCAAGGAACTGGTTGCCCGGTCCATCCACACCAACGGTCCCAAGGCCAGCAAACCGTTCATCCCGGTTGATTGTGGGTCACTGGTACCAACGCTGATTGAAAGCGAGCTCTTCGGTTACGTGAAGGGTGCGTTCACGGGGGCAGTTCGCTCAAAAGACGGCCTGCTCGCGACAGCGGAAGGCGGAACAGTTTTTCTCGATGAGATCGGCGAGTTGCCTCTCGATCTGCAGGCGAAGCTGTTACGTGCCTTGCAGGAGAAGGAGATCCGGCCGGTCGGCGCGACTCACCGGGTACCGATCAACGTACGCATCTTGGCAGCCACGAATCGTGATCTGGCGGCAATGGTCGAGCGCGGGACCTTCCGCAAAGACCTTTTCTACCGCCTGAATGTTGTCAACCTGCGCATCCCTTCCCTGCGCGAACGACCTTTCGATATCCCGGTGCTGGCTGCACACTTCATCGAACGACAGAATCGCGCCCGAGGCAGCAGCATGACGATCTCTGACGAAGCGCTTCGCACCATGGTCGATTACATGTGGCCGGGAAATGTCCGCGAGCTTGAGAATGCAATCGAGCATTGCTTCTCCATGTCCTCCGGTCCGATTCTGCACATGCGGGATATGCCGACGCAATTGCAGAACCACATGCTGCAGGTACGACGGTTCGCTGCGAATGCAGAAGCGGCGAAAGATTTTCTGGCGAATCCTCCGGATGAGAGCGTGACCTCTCTTGCGGAGCTGGAAAAAACCACGATCCTGACTACGCTCTCGCGGCTCAAGGGAGATAAACTGCGCGCGGCCAGGCTGCTCGGCATTGGAAAGACAACGCTCTATCGCAAGCTTAAGGAATACGGCATCGGGGAGGAACTTGTACTGCAGCCGGGGGACTAGAAGTAGTCTGCTCCGTCGCTGCATCCGCGAAGACGAGAGCGGTCGCTTCGCATGCCCGTCTCAATGCTAAGCAGGACATGCCGGCATGCAGAGCTGCTGTGTGATGCGCTGGCGCTGAGGCGTTCAATCAAAGTTAGAGAAAGGTACCATCATGAGTCAGTCCAATAGCCGGAACATTCTATTGATCTCTTCGATGACCGGGGCAGAGAACTGCGCAGCGAACCTTGCCCACCAACTCGGCTTTACAGTAGATGTTGCGACAGATCGCAAAGAAGGTATAGCTAAACTCAGAAAAAGAAGCTATGCCCTCGTAGTTGTCGACGATTCAATTGCAGAAGGTGACATACGGGGCGCCGAATTGTTGTGGCGCTACACTGGCCTGGCGGTACCACTACAGATCAACTTCGCACTTTCCGGAACAGCGCGTCTCGCGCGGGATGTGCGGGCCGCGCTCAGCCGCCGCGAGCAGGAACAGGCGCTGGCCATGCGGGCCGCAGCATCTGCACTCGAAAGTCAGCTTAAATCGACAGTGACGGGATTACTATTGCAGTCTCAGCTTGCGCTGGCGGAGCCGGCTGTGACGGCACCGGTAGCGACCAAACTGCGCATGGTGATTGAACTGGCCGGCAGCCTGCGACAGCAGTTGGAGCGTGCCCAGGTCTAGGCCCTGCTGTCGTGTTGCTTAAGCTTGGTCGGTGTTGCAACAGCGGGTCCTTGCAGCGAAAGCCACTCCTGGACCTGAGGGCGGGCGAAAGTGCGAGAGGCTCGCGCGATGCGATGATGAAGTCCGTGCAGTCGGCTCGCCAGTCGCCGTGACTGGCTGCCAAGGTATGCGAGATGCTTGTCCCTTCAAATTTCTTCCGCGCGACTGCCAGGTCACACGCATAGCCCGCATGGAGATAGGCCCGAGTCTTAGCCTCTTGAAGCGATAGTTCGAATTGTTTGAAAGGGTATGCCGCGGCGTAGGGGTTGACCTTATCTAACCTTGGTGTCGCTGCAGCACGGATACGAGAGTTCGGCAGGGGATACTCGAGCAGATTCAGCTATCCGGGTCGTTCAAGCTCGAAACGGTCGGTGGTCCGGATGTAGGTAGAGCCTGCCATGCGGCCGACTGCATTGAGTTTCTCCGGATCAATACTCAACTGGTCGTTGATGATGTCGTCCGCGATATGAAACCGCAGGACTTCGCCAAGGACCAGCGTGCCGCCGAGAGGCTTTTCGCTGACACTGACCAGCTGCACCAGGCGGCACTCCATCTGCATGCGCGATTGTGCTACACGCGGCGGTTTGACCAATTCGCTCGCAACGGGCGTGAGTCCGGACAACTGCCACTCATCGACATCGGACGGGACTTCGGCCGCTGCCTGGTTCATTTTCCCTACAAAGTCTTCCGACACAATGTTAAGCACGAACTCTTTTGTTGACGCGATGTTGGCCAGTGTGTCCTTGGTAGACGGAAGCTGCTTTGCGTTCGGCGCGCGGAACAGGGGACAAAAAACAACGATGGGAGGATTGGCACTCGCAACGGTAAAGAAGCTGAACGGAGCGAGATTCCGGATGCCTTGCTGGTCCTGGGTCGAAACGAAGGCGATAGGCCGCGGCAGGACAGTGCCGGCGAGTAATTTGTAATTCTGCTGCGGTGACAGGTCGGCAGCATTCAGGGTCTTCATGGCTGATTGGATGCCTCAAGGTGGTTTGGTTACACATAGATACGTTAAGGTTTGAAGGACGACGCCCACACAGGATTATTGAGGATGCCTACTAAGGACGAAGCCTGGAGGACTGAACTGGCCCAGGCGGCCCGGGACGCCAACATAACGTTTGATTCAGTCCGGCTTGTCAGCAATGGAGCTCATGCGGGTGTGATGATTGCGCTTTTGCGGGCTTTCGGCCAGGATCCGGCCGCGGTGCTCTATGCCGAACCAAGGACACCGGACCGCGGATGGAATCGGAATGCACGTCCGACAGACGCTCTGGTTCTTCACCCCGAGTTAGGTGCGCTTTTCGTCGAAGTAAAAAGCTGGACGATAGACGAGATCGAGGGCATTGAGGCCGGCACGATCTACCGGTCTGCCGGAGGCCATCAGGAAGCAAAAGATCCATGGCAGCAAGCGCATGATGCTGCGCAGCAACTTCAGCATGCCACGAGAAACGTCGTCAACCGCCGCGGCCTTTCAGACCGCAGCATACCTTTTTTTGAATGCGTGGTTGCATTTCCAAATATTTCTCGCGCGGCATGGTGGGAAAGAGGTCTCGACAAAGCCATTCACCATGCTGAAGTTCTCTTCGCGGAAGATCTGGCGCAGCCACTGTCGCTGCGCAAGAGGCTTACATCGCTGATCCGCTCAAAGGCGGGACGGCGCGTTCCATTCAGCCGTGAACAGTTGGACCATGTGCGCGTGGCATTAGGTTCAACGTGGGTGATGAAGAAGCGTTCAGGGGTAGTGACTCGAGAGCAGTCCAGCCGGCTGAACGATGAAATCAATGCATTGGAACTGGAACACAAACGGTTTTCCGCAAAGCAGCGTGAGTTGATCGAAACAGAGTTTGATGGGCGGCCGCAACTCATCCGGGGCGTTGCGGGCAGCGGCAAAACTGCAGTGCTGATTGGTAACCTGGTTAATCTGGTAGACCGGCGGGTCAACAGCAGGCAGATGTTGTTTGTCGACAGGCAGCCCGCACGATTTGCAATCGTCTGCTTCAACCAGTCGCTGGCGCCGCTGCTGCGGGCGACTTTTGTCGATGCATACAGGAGGCTGACGAATCTCGACCCGCCCGATTGTCTCGATATCTTCTACTTGAATGGCCTGTTCTATCACCTTCGAAAACATTCTGCGTTGCAATATCAGCGGTATGAGGACTATGAGGACCTGCCCGGAAATCCGAAACAGCGGCAGATCGCGAGCAACTACTGCCGCCAGCTGGACGCTCTTGCGCAGACTGATCCACAGATGCTCGAAGCGATTCAATACGATGCTGTGTATGTAGACGAAGGGCAGGACCTTTTCGACGAAGAGTACCTGGCTCTTACCAAGCTGCTGCGTACTCATCCCAGGACCGGCGAAAAGAACCTGGTCATCTTTTATGACGATGCACAAAACCTGTATGGCCGTCCGCGACCGACGTGGAGCCATTTGGGCATACAGGTAAGAGGCAGATCGGAGGTGATGCGGGCGTGCTTCAGAAACACGCGGCAGATTGTTGAGTTCGCATTAAACCTGCTGCTTGGCGCCGAGTCCAAGACCAGGACAATGACCAGAGGGTTTGCGGAACAGCTCAACTAAGCACTTCTACAATCTCTACAGTTAGTAATGCTATCCTCACTACCTTAACGGCCTTTGCACCATGCATCAAGAGAACTTAACTGCATGGCTAGCGCTAACACTTCTTCTTCAAGTCACCAAACCAACTCATAAGCATGACACCCGGAAGAAGTACAAGTACGCCTCTCAATATGTTAGGAAGGCTACTTCCTAATGGCATCATCACTAAGGTTGCGACAATTAACGCTGTTCCCCCAAGATAGAAAATACATATAGACACTATGATCGCCCATTTTTGGCAGGCAAATAACGTGGAACCCAATAGAGCTAGTGGTAATGCAAACAGTATGCCTGGTCGCAGATTATGGCCGCCGTGCGTGGCCACACTCCAATTAAGGCAGACCATCGCCAAAACAGTCAGCGCACTGAGAATGAGTATCGTGCCAACCACGTTACATATGATTCGCATGTTACTCATGATGACATAAGCCCACAAGCGCTGGATGTGAGCGAACTCAAACGAGAAGGGCTCGTGATGGAGCTGACGGACCGCTGGGAGGTACGCTTTGCGGAGCGTGAGGGACCACGACCGGTGGTTGCACTGGCGGACACCCGCTCCGATGAGAAGCAGTGGGTCGTCGACAGAGTTCTTCACCTGATAGAGAAAGAGATTATTCGACCGAGCGACATTCTTTTAGTCGCTCGGCATCCAGCGGACTATCTTGATACCGCTGAAGCGATCTGCCGGCGTTCGAAACATGTCCAGCGGATCAGAACGCCTTACGGCCAGTCAGGGAAGACCGCAAAACGCGAGTTTATCTTTCAGGAAGGGGAGCTGACACTGGCGAGCGTTGAAGCTGCCAAAGGGTATGATTGCCCGATAGTTTTCGTACTGGGCGCGGACAAGTTTCCGGGCGATGTCGAAGGGCGCGCCGGCTTCTATGTGGCGGCGACGCGGGCGAAACTGTATTTGCTGGTGACGGGAGTACGCAAACTGGACACGCTTGCTGCAGAAGCCGAGGCGGTGAGCGTAGTGCTCTCCAGGCCGTCGGCCGTGGCCTCTGCTCGCTAAAGAGGAGCGGATTCGGGCAGGATGGTGCTAGCCAATAGTCCGCTGGTTTTTGGATGCGAGTCGATGGGGGCTTTGTGTCCCGCGTCGTCTGTGCCCGGTGGGTAGACGCAGGTGCTTCGACTTCGCTCAGGATGACGCATCCTTGGTCGAAGAGAGACGGCAGTGGGGGTTTCATCGGGAGTGCAATGCAGGTCTCTCCACTGCGCTTCGCTACGGTCGAGATGACAAGTCCAGTTCTGGCTCAATTCGCAGTGACAAGTCCAGTTCTGGCTCGATTCGCAGTGACAAGTCCAGTTCTGGCTCGATTCGCAGTGACAAGTCCAGTTCTGGCTCGATTCGCAGTGACAAGTCCAGTTCTGGCTCGATTCGCAGTGACAAGTCCAGTTCTGGCTCGATTCGCAGTGACAAGTCCAGTTCTGGCTCAGGTTGAGAGATGACACAATCTCGACTAATCCGGCGCGTTGGATGCCCTGCCGCTGCTTACTCAGGAAGGTTGCATCTGACCGCGGACCTGCGGGCTCTCGTAGAGGGATAGGTCTCGGGTGACGATGGTGAGGCCGGATGGGGTTACGAAGTAATTCTTCTTGTCCTGCTCGGGATCGTAGCCGATGACGGTGCCTTCCGGCAGATGGACATCCCGGTCGATGATGGCACGCCGGATCCGGCAGTGGCGGCCGATATTGGTATGAGTGAAGATGATGCTCGAGTCGATGTCAGCATAGGAATTTACGCGGACGTCCTGCGAAAGAATGCTGTTGCGGACAGTGGCGCCTGAAATGATGCAGCCCTGCGAGATCACGGAACTGATGGCCATACCGGTACGGCCGGGTTCGCCGAATACGAACTTGGCAGGCGGATATTGCCGCTGGCGTGTGCGCATGGGCCATGCATTGTCATACAGGTTGAAGACTGGCGAGACATTGACGAGATCCATATTGGAGTCGTAGTACGCGTCGAGCGTACCAACATCGCGCCAGTAGAGTGCCTGCTTCTTGTTCTCGTCGACAAAGTTGTAGGCCGTCATTTTGTATTTGCCGAGGATGCTGGGCAGGATGTTGTGGCCAAAGTCATGCTTGGAGTCAGGATCCTCGGCGTCCTTCATCAACGCCGGGAGCAGGACGTCGGTGTTGAAGATGTAAATGCCCATGGAGGCATCGACCATCGACGGATTGAACGGCGAGCGCAGCTTGGTCTCTTTCGGCTTCTCGTCGAATCCCACGACCTCGCCATTCTGTGCGACTTCTACGACGCCGAACCGTGACACTTCCGACGGATCGATGGGCAGCGTCGCCAGGGTGACATCAGCGCCGACATCATTGTGGTGCTGCAGCATACGGCTGTAATCCATTTTGTAGATGTGGTCGCCGGAGAGAATGATGACATGCTTCGGCTGCTCGGAGCCGATGGAATAGATGTTCTGGTAGACCGCGTCGGCGGTGCCCATGTACCAGTTGGCGCTGACGCGCTGCATGGGTGGAAGGATCTCGATAAACTCGCCGAGTTCCTGGGCGACGGCGCCACTCCAGCCCTCGCGGATGTGACGGTTGAGCGAAAGGGCTTTGTACTGGGTAAGTATGTAGACGCGGCGCAGGCCGGAGTTGATGCAGTTGGAGAGGGTGATATCGATGATGCGGTACTGGCCGCCAAAGGGTACGGCCGGCTTGGCACGATCCCGAGTGAGGGGGAAGAGTCTTTCGCCGGCACCGCCAGCCAGCAACACTCCCAGCGTGTCCTTCATCCCGATCATGGTATTCCCGATCATCGTGTCCTAACCTTCTCTGCGCCCCGGGCGCTTGCATGGTAAGTCAACTCTTTTGACGCAAAAAAAAAAACACGCCATTCAGAACCGGCACATCGTATCACGGTGAAGAGCGTGGCTTGGAGAACAAGGAGTTGAAGGGCTTTTCAGGCGCCGTCGCCAAGACCGGGATACTCCTCGTCTGAGCCGGCATTCTCTTCGCCCTGCATGGAGATGCGCAGAGAGCGGAGAAACTTGACGTCCTGTGAGGTAAAACCTGACGCATCTGCTTCAGCACTCAGTTGTCCTCTAACATCGGACTTCGATGCATCAGTGAGAGAGGTTGGTTGCTGCTCAACTTCGTTCAGTCCGATCGTAGCCTCGAGCATCAGCAGGACATCAAATCCATGACGCCGTATGTCCTGTACCACGCCGGCGATCTGCTCGGATTCTGAGACTGACTCGTGGATGGCCTCGCCGAGCTGCTCAATGAGCTTTTTCATACGCTTGTCCAATGTGTGACCCTCCGGCGAATCCGTTGTGTCAGCCAGTCGTCCGGGTAAGGCGATTTCCGCAACTGCTTTCCCGGCATGCGTGACCGACAGAACCTGATCTCTTTACCTTACTTGTGATGTGGAGCAGCCGCAATGTGGTGCGGCGGCCGGAAAGAAACTTTTTCACGGCACTGCTATCCTTTGGTGTTGCGACGGGGACCTATGGAACCAAATTCGTTCGGACGAAAATTCGGGATGGGCGTAAGGATCGCGGGGAATATCGCACGCGATCGCGCAGCGGAGGCAGCCAGGAAGTCCGCGGAACGCGCAGCGCAGCCGGCACCGGCTGCCAGTGTTGATGCAGCGGGAACGACAACGGCGCGGCACGAGGAGCCAGCACGGCGGGGAGTGGTGATGCCGCCGCAGGCTGCCGAACTGAAACAGCGCGGGCGCGACCTGGGCCGCGGCATCGGGCGCGGAACCAAGAGCTTCAGCCAATCTTTCTTCGGGCCGTTTGCACATGCCGGCGGCGTCCTCTGGCTGGAGATTACCGGGTGTTTCTTTGCGCTGTTTGCCGCCTTCTTTGCGCAGAACATGTATGTTCTGCGCGCAAACTATGCGGTTGGACCACTGCACCAGAAGTTCATGCTGTATGGCGCGCTGACCCTGGTGTTTGTTTATTTCTCCGCCAGTTCGTTCCTGCGCGCCAGGAAGAAGTCACGCAGACAAAAGCTGGCCGGCAGATGATGGGCAGATCGCCTGCATCCGCCTGGATGGAGCAAGGAAGACAGGCATGTCTCCACGCTCCGCTTTGCTTCGGTCGAGACGACGATCCTGTTGTGGTTGGCGCGCCGTGTTTTTGCTGGGCCGCGACTTCGTGGCGGAAGGTGCGATTCGCATGAGCGCTGACCATAAGCCGGTCCAGGCGACCAGGCCTATCTACACGCAGGCAGACCTGGCAGATGCCGGGTTTGACGAAGCCATTGACCTGGGCAGGCCGGGTGAGTTCCCGTTTACGCGCGGCATACAGCCTTCGATGTATCGCGGACGGTTGTGGACGATGCGCCAGTATGCGGGCATGGGCGACGCTGAGGAGTCGAATCGCCGCTACAAATTTTTACTTGCAAACGGGAACGCCGGGCTGTCTGTCGCCTTTGACCTGCCCACACAGATCGGCTACGACTCGGACGATCCGATGTCACTGGGCGAGGTCGGCAAAGTGGGTGTGGCGATTGATTCGCTCGAAGACATGGAGCGATTGTTCGATGGCATACCACTCGATCGCACTTCTACTTCGATGACGATCAATGCGACAGCAAGTATCCTGCTGGCACTCTATGCGGCAACTGCGCGGCGTTCTGGAGCCGACCTGTCGAAGCTGTCCGGCACGGTGCAAAACGACGTTCTGAAGGAATACATCGCTCGCGGAACCTATATCTATCCCATCCGCCATGCCATGCGCATCATCACGGACATGTTCGCCTGGGCGCGTACTGAAGTGCCGGAGTGGAACACCATTTCGATTTCCGGTTACCACATGCGAGAGGCGGGTTCGACAGCAGCGCAGGAGATTGCCTTCACGCTGGCGAATGGTATCGCTTACGT
Organism: Acidobacteriaceae bacterium; assembly: GCA_963692885.1. GTDB lineage: Bacteria > Acidobacteriota > Terriglobia > Terriglobales > Acidobacteriaceae. Next base: position 20,031 of record OY843586.1, on the reverse strand, counting down.
GGAGGCGGCCATTGCTGCAGGGCTGGACGTTGACAGCTTCGCACCCCGGCTCTCCTTCTTCTTCAACGCGCACAACAATTTTCTTGAAGAGATTGCGAAATTCCGTGCGGCACGCAAAATCTGGGCGCATGTGATGCGCGAGAAGTTCAATGCCAAGAGTCCGAAGTCCTGGATGCTGCGCTTTCATACGCAGACCGCAGGCTCGACGCTGACCGCACAACAGCCGGAAAATAACATCGTGCGCACCTCCATCCAGGCACTGTCGGCAGTGTTGGGCGGGACACAGTCTCTGCACACGAATGGCTACGATGAAGCGCTCGCCCTTCCCACAGAAGAAGCGGCACGGATTGCACTGCGAACGCAGCAGATCCTCGCCTACGAGAGTGGTGTGGCGGCCATCATCGATCCATTTGCCGGCTCATACGCCGTCGAAAGTCTTACGCTGCAGCTCGAGCGCGAAGTACAGGCGTACTTCAATCGCATTGAAGCGCTTGGCGGGATGCTGCGTGCCATTGAGCGCGGCTGGGTGCAGACGGAGATACAAAACGCGGCTTATGACTACCAGCGGGCCGTCGAGAGCGGCGACCAGGTAGTGGTAGGCGTCAACCGGTTTGCGCGCGAGCATGAACCGGGTGTGCCATTGCAGAAGATCGATCCTGAGCTCGAGCAGCGTCAGGTGGAACGAGTGCAGGCTTTGCGCATCAGACGGGACGCGACCGCGTGGAAGACCTCCATCAGCAGAGTCGCCGAAGTCGCGCGTGAAGGCGGCAACCTGATGCCGGCAATTGTGACAGCCGTCGAGAGCTACGCGACTGTTGGCGAAATTGCGAATGCCATGCGCAGCGTCTTCGGCGAGTATCGCGAGAGCATCGTCATCTGAAGCTGTCGTTTCAATGGCATACTCGCGCTTCTGAAGAAAACCTGACTATGACGTGCGTGCCGTGTCAATCCTGCTTTGACAATCTCACCGTGACAATCCCAGCCTGACAATTAAGACATCCAACTGGATACAGTTGGAAGAGCAGGGGATAATTCATCATGAAAGCTCAACGATTGATGGCGACGGCGGTGCTGCTGTTTGCATGCGGGGGCACCGGCTTCGCACAGACCACGCAGAGTACGGTGACGGACACTGCTACTTCACAGCAGCAGAAGCAGGCGAAGAAGGCAGAGAAGGCGCAGGAGAAAGCAGACAAAGCCGCGAAAAAGGCTGCAAAAACGAAGCAGGGAAAGAAAGCAGCCAAGGCACAGAAAAAGGCAGATGAAGAAGCAGCAAAGGCTGGAACTACTCCGTAGGACCTCCCTTAGCTGCACCATTTCGAGACGTGGGGTCTGACGACTAGCGCCTGAATGGCGGGATTCGTAGCCAGCAGGTGTGTAAACTCCGACCGTGAATCATCGCAGGCCGGTCCGGTTGTCGGGTTTGAAGTGGATGGACTGTTTTATACTGGTCTGACAGCGAGACGATAGTTCCGCATTAAGACCTATCCACTACTTCCCTGCTGCGCTGGCTGGAATTCTGATGATTGATGCACTGCGCCCGAACGACTGACTCGACGGTGGCCGCGAAGTCATCCCACCTCCAAAGCGACATAATCTGTCGCATGGTGATGATCGAATGAAATCTGACAGGATGTCGGTTGCGTCCGACACGAGAGGACATTTGCAGACTTTCGGGACAGACGATATTTTCCGCATCATGGTCGAGGCAGTAGCCGACTATGCAATTTTCATGCTCGACCCTGATGGCTATGTGTCGACATGGAACCTGGGTGCGGAACGCATCAAGCAGTACCGTGCCGGTGAGATTCTGGGGCGCCATTTCTCTGTTTTTTATCTCCCGGACTTGAAGGAACAGGATGTGCCCCGGCTGGAACTGGCGGTCGCTATCGAGAAAGACCGGTTTGAAGCAGAGGGCTGGCGTATCCGCAAGGATGGTTCGCGCTTCTGGGCGAACGTGATCATTACGCCCGTCCGCAACGACCAGCGGGTGCTGGTCGGGTTTGCAAAAGTGACACGGGACCTGACGGAGCGGCGTCTGACTGAGCAACTGGCTCTTGAAGCCAGTGCGCGGCGGCTTTCCGCGGAGAAAACGCTGGCGGCCGAACTGCGCGCCCTGCGGCATATGTCCGGCGCTCTTGCCCATGAGATCAGTAATCCGATCGCCATCATTCATGCCAAGGCCAGTCATCTCCGTGACTGCGCTGCATCATCGCAGCCGCCATCCGCGCACGAAGTCCAGACGTGCTGTGACGCGATCGTGAGGACGGCTGACAGGGCTTCCCGCATCCTGCGGAACCTGCGCGGCTTTGCGCGCGAAGGCAGCCGCGATCACATGGAACTGGCGTCGATCTATGAACTACTTGAAGAGAGCGTCGGGTTGCAGAAGACCCGTTTCCAGCGCCATCGCATTGAATTGCGTATTGACCTGGAAAGCGGCATGCCGCCGCTGCTCTGCCGGGAGATCCAGGTGGGTCAGATCATCACCAACCTGCTGAACAACGCGTTTGACGCAGTGGTATTGCCGGGCACGCTCGAGCGCTGGATCAGTATCTCCGGCTCAGTGCAGGATGGCAGCATCCACCTGAAAGTGACTGACAGCGGCGAGAGTATGGAAGACGAGACGAGGATCCACCTGATGGAGCCGTTCTTCAGTACACGCGAGCTCGACTTCGGGATGGGTCTGGGATTGAGCTTGTCGCGCGTTATTGCGCAGGACCATGGCGGTACCCTGACGCTCTGCCAGGATAGTCCTCACAACTGCTTCTGCCTGGTGATTCCGCACGCATCGCAAAGCGTACTCGAGGCAATGGCGCAACCGTTCAGGCACCTGCGGCAGGCCTGATGAAAGTGTTGACGCTGATCGATGCTGCTTTTCGTTGACGCTGATCGTTGCTGCTGATCAAGGTTGAGCCAGGGACGGGGAGGCCGCGAGCGTGGGTTGTAGGGAGATACGCAGCTCTCCGTCGCAATATGCAAAGCGCGAGCTGACACGTCAAAGTTTGTGTGAAGAGGAATGTGGAAGAAGAGCAGTTGGTAGACTTTTGCTGAAACAAAAAGGACGGCCGAAGCCGTCCTTTTCTATGGAGTGCGGTTCAGACTAAAGAGCCTGAACGTTCTCTGCCTGCCAGCCTTTGGGGCCTTTGGTGACATTGAACTGAACGCGCTGGCCTTCCTGCAGTGTGCGGAAGCCATTCGACTGAATCGCCGTGTGGTGAACGAATACGTCCTCACCGTTCTCGCGGCTCAGAAATCCAAAACCCTTTGCATCGTTGAACCACTTAACTGTTCCCTGTTCCATTGTTGTTCATTTCCTTAAATCAAGATGACGCTGAATTAGACTGGGCCATCTGCAAGTACTGTGAACTGAAGTACGGGACTAGCAAAGGAACCAAAAATCGTCTTCTACGTTGAAACAAGACTAACAAGAGTGCCGGGTGTTTGCACGTTTAAACTAGCCCGGTAACGGGAAATTTGATTACTGCAGGGTAAATTACTTCTAAATGCACCTTGTCTGGTGCATTTAGACCCTCATATCCACGCGCAACTGGTTCGCAAACCAGCCAATGTCACTCGATGCTAACCTGAGTAGTTCAGCATCACTCCTCTAGAAGGAAGACTCCTTTGTCCACTCAAGCACAGACACCGATCCAGACTCCCGCCGCTCTCCGAAAAACTGCCCTAAACGCCACTCATCGCGCTCACGGGGCAAAGATGGTCGACTTCGGGGGATGGGACATGCCGGTCGAGTATTCAGGGCTGATCGCTGAACACATGGCTGTGCGGACAGGCGTGGGTCTGTTTGATGTGAGCCACATGGGCGACATTCAGCTGCGCGGACCAGGTTCGCTGGCGGCGGTGCAGAAGATCTCAATGAACGATGCGTCGAAGCTGCAGATGGGCCAGGCGCACTACTCGGCGATGCTGTATCCGAATGGAACCTTCGTCGATGACGTGATCGTGCACAAGTTCAGCGACAACGATTATCTGCTCGTCATCAACGCCGGCACCCGCGAGAAGGATGTGAGCTGGGTGCGGCAGAATGTGGGCGCAATGCATTCCGTGCACGTATCGGATTACTCCGATTACTACACGCAGCTGGCGATCCAGGGACCAAAGGCCGAGGCAACACTACAGAAACTGACGGACCGCGACTTGTCGGGCATCAGGAATTACTGGTTCACCTGGGGCACCGTGTGTGGCCTGCACAATGTGATGATCGCCAGGACGGGCTACACGGGTGAAGACGGCTTCGAAATCTATGTTCCCTCGGATGAGCCGACCAGCGTACGCGTATGGAACGAAGTGCTCGCGGCGGGTGAGGAGTTTGGCATAGCCCCGTGCGGCCTGGGCGCGCGAAACACGCTTCGGCTGGAGAGTTCGATGGCTCTGTATGGCCACGAGATTTCGGACGAGATCAACGTATTGGAAGCCGGGCTTGATCGCTATGCGAAGTTCGACAAGGGCGCGTTTGTTGGATCGGAAGCATTGCTGGCGATAAAAGCTGCTGGTGGTCCGAAGCGCAAACTGGTGGGCCTGGAGATGGTGGAGCGTGGCATTGCTCGTGATGGCTACGTGATCAAGGACGCAGAGGGGAAGCAGATTGGCATAGTTGCATCAGGCTCGCCCGCTCCCTTTCTGAAGAAGAACATCGCCATGGCCCATCTGCCGATGGAGTTTCAGGCTCCAGGCAGCGAAGTGATGATCGAAATTCGCGGAAACCTGTCGAAAGCTGTGGTGGTGCCTCTGCCTTTCTACAAGCGCCCGAAAAAGACAGCTGCGCAGTAGGAACAGTGCGTGCCAGTGGTGCTCACAGGGCGAAAAAGTTTTGTCCGGGGGCCCGAGCCTCAGGTTGCGTCAACTTACAATATGACTGGAGAACGATTGCATGGCCTACCCGGCAAATTACCGTTACACGCGCGAACATGAGTGGATCGATATCGATGGCCAGCATGGCAGGATCGGCATAACGGATTACGCACAGAACTCGCTTGGCGACATTGTGTATGTCGACCTGCCGAAGATCGGCTCGACGATTGAGAAGGGCAAGACCTTTGGCTCAGTCGAATCGGTGAAGGCCGTATCCGATCTATATGCGCCTGTAACAGGGACAGTAACAGAAGTGAATGAAGAACTGGCGACGGCGCCCGAGAAGATCAATACCGACGCGCATACTTCCTGGATTTTAAAGGTCGAGATCACTGATCCGTCGCAGGTGAACGAACTGCTGACCGGCGAAGCATACGAGACGTTCGTCAAAGAAGAAACACACTAAGAGCGGGTCGGCCTGGCTGCACTGGCCGGAGGAGTAAAGATATCCATGCGCTATTTGCCGAAGTCGGATGCAGAACGGAAGACGATGCTGGGAGAGATCGGCGTGTCTTCCATCAATGACCTGTTTGCCAGTGTGCCCGCGGAGTATCGCCTGGAGCGCGACCTGGTTATCCCGCGCCAGATGGGTGAATCGGAGATTGTCGATCACTTCAAGGCTGCGGCCGCGCAAAATGCCCTTGGCTACTCGAGCTTCCTGGGCGCTGGCGCGTACCGCCACTACAAACCGGTGGTGATTGATGCACTGGTGCAGCGCGGCGAATTCCTGACTTCCTATACGCCGTACCAGGCAGAGATAACACAGGGTACGCTGCAGGCGATCTTTGAATTTCAAACGATGATCTGCGAACTGACCGGCATGGAGATCGCGAATGCGTCGATGTATGACGGATCGACGGGCGCGGCTGAATCCGTGATGATGGCAGTGCGCGTGACCGGCCGCACCGAGGCGCTGGTGGCGAAGACGGTCCATCCGGAATACCGCGAAGTGCTGACCACCTATGCGCAGCACCAGGGCATCACGAAAAATCTGGTTGGCTATGGTGAAGACGGCCGCGTCGACCTGAAAGAACTCGAAGCATCCTTGACTGACAAAACAGCGTGCGTGCTCGTGCAGTCTCCGAACTTCTTCGGTGTGGTTGAAGACATCCCGGCCATCGCGGAGATCGTTCATAAAAAGGGTGCGCTGTTGATTGTTTCGATTGCCGAGGCAATCTCGCTCGGCGCGATCCAGCCGCCGAAAGAGGCAGACATTGTCTCGATGGAGGCACAGTCTTTCGGTGTTGCCATGAGCTATGGCGGCCCGTATTGCGGCGTTATCGCTTCCAAGGAAAAGTTCCTGCGGCAGATGCCGGGCAGGCTCTGCGGCGAGACCAAAGACAAGAATGGCCGTCGCGGTTTTGTACTGACGCTGTCGACGCGCGAACAGCATATCCGCCGCGAGAAGGCGACTTCAAACATCTGCACGAACCAGGCACTGGTTGCGCTGATGGCGACTATCTTTATGACGGTCTATGGTAAGGAAGGCATTCGTGACCTGGCCATCCACAACCTGGCGAAAGCGGATTACGCAGCCAGGACTATCTCTGCCGGAAGTGATGCAAAGCTGCTGTTTACGGGTGCGCCGCGTTTCCACGAGTTCGTCCTGCAGACCGGGACCAGTCCTGAAGAACTGAATGCGCAACTGCTGGAACAGAAAATCATCGGCGGTCTTTCACTCGCGCGCTGGTATCCGGAACTGGGCAACGCGACGTTGTGGTGCGCGACAGAACTGACAAGCAAGGAACAGATTGACCATGCAGCCTCAGTCGTAGCGAAAGCCGCGACTTTCGACAAAGAGCTGGCGCGCGCGTAGAAAGGATTATTGACGATGGCAACGACAGTGATAGATACAGATAAAATGAGCGACGCCGATCCAGAGAATGCCAGGCCGGCTCCGTTCGTCGGTACACGGCACAAAGTTTCCTCGCACCTGTCACAGAATGAGGCGCTGATCTTCGAGAAGTCCTCACCGGGCAAGAAAGCCTATCGGCTGCCACCGCTGGACGTTCCAGAGGTGGACGCGAAGGCCCTGCTTGGCTCCGCTGCTCGTGAAGACCTGGGCTACCTGCCGGAGTTGAGCGAGATCGAGATCATCCGGCATTTTACGCGGCTCTCGACGTGGAACTATGCGATTGATCTGGGCATGTATCCGCTGGGCAGCTGCACCATGAAATACAACCCGCGCGTCAATGAGATGGTCTCGCGGCTTGAGGGTATTGCCGAGGCGCATCCTTACCAGCCGGAATCGCTCTCGCAGGGTTCGCTGCAGATCATCAAGCTGCTGCAACAGTGCCTGATCGAAATAACCGGGATGGACGCGATCACGATGCAGCCGGCGGCGGGCGCGCATGGCGAGTTTACCGGCATCCTGCTGGCGCGCGCCTATTACCAGGCCCAGGGCAATGCACGCCGCAAGATCATCGTGCCCGACTCTGCGCATGGCACCAACCCGGCGACAGCGGCGCTCTGCGGCTATGAAGTCGAGAACCTGCCCTCGAATGCGCATGGCATGGTCGACGTATCGCGGCTGGCACAGATGGTGACTGACGAGACAGCTGCACTGATGCTGACGAATCCCTCGACCATCGGCGTCTTCGAAAGTGAGATCCACAAGATTGCGGATGTGCTGCATGAGAAGGGCGCGCTGCTCTACATGGACGGCGCGAATATGAATGCGCTGGTCGGCAAAACGCGGCCCGGTGATTTCGGCGTCGACGTGATGCACCTGAACCTGCACAAGACATTTTCGACACCGCATGGCGGCGGTGGACCCGGCTCTGGCCCGGTGGCCTGCAAGAAAATTCTGGAGCCGTTCCTGCCGACGCCAGTCGTGGTGGAAGGCGCCGATGGTGTACTGCGTTTCGACTACGATCGGCCGCAGTCGGTCGGTCGCGTGCGCATGTTCTACGGCAACTTCGGGATGTTCGTTCGGGCACTCGCATACATCCTCGCGAATGGGCCGGACGGCCTGCGCCAGACGACGGAAGATGCCGTGCTGAATGCGAACTATATTCGCAAGAAGCTCGAAGGCTATTACGAGCTTCCCTATCCAACGCCATCGATGCATGAAGTGGTTTTCAGTGATCGCAAGCAACAGGCGAAAGGTCTGAAGACGGGCGACCTGGCGAAGCGGCTGATCGACTATGGCTTTCATCCATACACTGTTTCGTTTCCGCTGATCGTGCCGGGCGCGTTGATGATCGAGCCAACGGAGAGCGAGTCGAAGGAAGAACTCGACCTGTTCATCGATGCGATGCAGCAGATTGCGCGCGAGGCGGATGAGAATCCGGAGATCATCCTGAATGCGCCGCATGCGACGCGCATTTCGCGGCTGGATGAAACGACAGCAGCACGCAAGCCGATCCTGCGGTGGAAGCCGAAGGCTTAAAACCTCGGCGAAGCAATGTATTGCAGAACCCACGTCTCAAAGTCGAGACGTGGGGCACCCGGTTCCCAGGCCGGGATGGCACGACGATGCAGAAGGCCGCTACACTTTTGCATCGAGCGTTCCGCGCCAGACGGTGACAGCCTGGCCGCTTATCTTGACGCGGTCGCCTTCCAGTTGCAGATGGAGTTCGCCGCCGCGAGCTGAGGCCTGATAGGCGAACAGCTTCTTTTTGCCCAACTTCTGCGCCCAGTAGGGGGCGAGCGCCGTGTGTGCTGAGCCGGTGACGGGGTCTTCCGGAACGCCGACGCGCGGATAAAAACAACGCGATACGAAGTCGTACTCGGTTGCACTTTGTGCGGTGACAATCACGCCGCGAACATCAATGCTCGCGAGCCGTTCCATATTCGGCTGCAGAGCGCGCACGTCTGCTTCCGACGCAATCTCGACCAGCAGGTCCATCCTGTTCTGCGCTACGTGTAGAAATGTATTTTCGCCCAGCGCGACCTGCAGTGCAGAGGGTGTTTCTACTTCGTGCGGAAGGCCGGCAGGGAAATCCAGTTCTATCCAATCCTCTTTTCGCGTAGCCGTCAGCAGTCCGCTACGGGTGTGGAAGCGGGCGGTTTCGCCAGCATCAAGGATGCCCGCCTCCCATAGAAATTGCGCACTGGCGAGAGTGGCGTGCCCGCACAGGTCCACTTCACGGGTTGGCGTGAACCAGCGCAGGTTGAAGCCATCGCCATTCTGCCGCGGGATTAAAAACGCCGTTTCGGAGAGATTCATCTCGGCCGCGAGCGATTGCATCCACGCGTCGGTGCGCGGCTGCGCTGGGTCGGCGAGCAGGCAAACGGCCGCAGGATTGCCCTTGAATGGCTCCGCAGTAAAGGCATCGACGACGACGATCGGGAGAGTGGCCATGCCGACATGGTAGTGCATCCGGCAATGTCAGTGCTTCTGCCAGGGCAATCAGGCCGATCCCGCTCTTAAGCGAATACTTTTGCGTTCCGGAAGCCGGGTTGCTGCGTATAAGCGTGTGAAGGCGAAGAGGCTGAGCTTGGGACCAGAACACTTTCCGACGCTGCTCCGCGAGCACCAGGCGATGGTCTTCTCTATTGCGCTGCGCGTGGCGGGCGACCGCGGGGCAGCAGAAGAGATTGCCCAGGACGTGTTCATGGAATTGCATGCGAAGCTGGCGGAGTTATCGACTGCCGAGCATGTTCTGTACTGGCTGCGACGGGTCGCGTCTCATCGGTCGATTGACTGGATAAGGCGAAGAAGCAATACGCAGGAAATCGCCATGGATGAGGCGACGCTTGAGAGTGTGCGGGAACTGGCAGCACAGAAGGAAGCAGGCGATCCGTTGCTGAATCGCTGCCTCTACCAACTGCTGGCTTCGCTGCCGCCGATGCAGCGCAGCGTGGTGGTGCTGCGCTACCAGGAAGATTTGTCACCGGACGAGATCGCGGCGGCGCTCGAAATGCCCGTCGCCACGGTCAAGAGCCACTTGCAGCGGACATTGAAGCTGCTGCGAACGAAGGCGGAGAGGATGTTGCGATGACGCACGCACATTCGTGGAGACAGGGTATGCGTGATCGCAGGCAGGGAAAACGATGAACGAAGAAGACGAAGCACTATCCAGGAACGAGATGAACGATGCGGCAAGAGATCAAAGACTCGAAGCCGCACTGCGCATGGCACTGCGGGCGGAGCAGCCATCCGATGGATTTGCCGATCGGCTGGAAGCGCGTCTGGCTTACGTCAAGCAGCAGGGCCCGGGGGTTGCAGGTTTCAGCAAAGCGCTGCCGGCAACGCGCATGACGGGTCGAGGGTTTGATCGATCAGGCATCCGGGCCCAACTGGCCAGGGCAGCCGTGCTGCTGCTGGCGGTGACGTTGCCGCTCGGCTGGCGGCTGCATCACCAGTCGGAAATGGCGCGCGGCGAGGCAGCCAAGGAGCAGGTTCTGCTGGCCCTGCGCATTACCGGTTCACAACTTCGCTCGATCGAAGAGCGCACACAATCGATCAATGCCGGGATGCCGGAAGGAGATTCACGATGAGCATAAATCGAATCGGTACAGCCCTGCTGGCGGCTGCGGCTATGTTCTCGCCTGCGCTGCGGGTGGGTGCACAGACGAAGTGCCTGCCGGGCGATATCGAGAAGTATGCGGCGAAAGCGTCTTCGCGCTCAGATGTAAATCTTGACCGGACCATGCTTGGCTTTGCCGGTAATTTTCTCAATCAGAAAGACGGTAACGAGGCAGAGGCAAAACAGGCCATTCTTCACCTCAATGCGATCGTGGTGCACAGTTATGAATTCGATGAGCCGGGTGCGTACAGTGTCGCTGATGTCGATGGTATTCGCAGCCAGTACAAGGGTCCCGAGTGGTCGCACATTGTCAGTACCAGCGACCATCCCAGGGGCAAACCGGCAGAGACGAGCGATATCTGGATGCATATTGTCGATGGCAAGTCGACGGGCATGGTGATTCTTTCTGCTGAAGAGAAGGAGCTGTCGTTCGTCTGCATTGACGGCGTGCTCGACCCGAGTATGCTGTCACACCTGAGCGGGCAGTTCGGCATCCCGCAGGTGAATGCACCATCCGGCAATGGCAGCAGAAAACTGGTGGCGCCCGATGACAATGCTTCGAGCGGTCCGGGGAACAGGCAATGATCCGCGCCCTGGGCACGTGCTGTCTCGCTGCCCTTCTGCCACTCCCGTTGCTGCATGCCGATCGCGACTTCAACGAAGCAGTAGCATCGGTCGAGAGTGCTTACCATGTTCATCGACAGCACATCCCGCTCATCGGGTTGGCCAGTTTCTGTACGCATGTCGCGAGCGGTGGTGCGATCAAAGGCGTGAGGATTGCGGTATTTGATGACGCAGCGAAGCTGCCTGCAGGAGCTGACCTTGCCGCACTTCTAAAGGAGGCGCTGGGCTCGCAGTGGTCGCTGACCGTCGAAACACGCAACAGCAAGGGCGAACAGGACGCTGTGTATGTTCATCCGCATGCCCGGCGAATGACGCTGCTGATCGCTTCATACGCAGCGGGCGAACTATCGATCGTGCGCGCCGACATGGATGCCGAGCATCTTCGCCGGTGGATGCATGATCCGGCCGGTCACGCGCGTCATCCTGAAACGGACTGAGTCAGCTCTCCTCGTTTAGTTGCCTTATTCTCGTGGCTGCCGCGTGTCCCGATGGTTGACGGCGGAGTCTCTAATGTGGGATCGGCGGCATCCGGGCTGCTGATCAGGGCCAGTCCTTCCAATCACGTGAAAGTTTCGCATAAAAGCACATTTTAGATTGGTTGCCGAGGGGTTCTGGATGTACCCTGCGAAGGGTCTTGAAAGGACTTATACATATGAAAATGAACTGTTGTAAGTACTCCCTGGCAGTAGTTGCGTTTGCTTCAAGCTTGATGATGGGAACGGGCCTGGTCGCACAGAGCACGATGGGCTCGGCCAAGCCGGCACAATCGGGCAGCATGTCCGGCTCCTCGATGTCTGGTTCAACCATGAGCGGTTCGTCTTCTGCTCTGCCGACAGACGCGCAGATCGCTGACGCGAAGTCGAAGGGCATGGTCTGGGTGAATACCAGCACCAAGGTCTACCACAAGGATGACCAGTTTTACGGCAAGACCAAGCATGGCCAGTTCATGAGCGAAGCCGATGCGCAGAAGATGGGCGCGCACATGGCGAAGGCGTCGCCGATCGGCAAGAAACCTGCTGCCTCGGGCACCATGGCCACACACTAGCACGCTCGCTGCGCCCGGCCGCCCCGGTGCAATGCCAGGACAGGCCGGGCGTAGCCTCGCTGCTCACGATATGCGTTCTCACTGTCCTTCCTGCGAAAAAGGGCCCTCGTCGATCAACACAGCTTGAAAGGGATCCATCTCATGAGTTTTCTATCCGGAATTGGCGACATGTTGAAGCAGTACTCAGGCGGCAATGCGCCGGCTGGCAATCCTGAAGAGCATTTCGATCAGGTCGCGCAGAACGTTCCCTCTTCGACCATTGCCGGTGGCCTTGCCTCCGCGCTTGGCTCTGGAGGATCAGGCGGCTTCGGCCAGATGGCATCCAAACTCTTCTCGAATGGAAACAGCGGCACCCAGGCAGGCATGCTGGGAACACTGCTGGCCGCAGCCGGTCCGTCAGTGCTGGCGCAGTTTACGCAGAGCCATCCCGGTTCGCCGTTGGCCGGCATGCTGCAACAGGGTCAGACCTCGGTTACCCCAGAGCAGGCTGCTGCTGTCGATCCGAACGAAGTACAGGCGCTGGCCGCGAACGTGCACCAGGAGAATCCCGGGATCATCGGAAAGATCAGCGAGATCTATGCCGCCCATCCGACTGCTATCAAGGCCCTGGGTGCAGGCGCGCTGGCGATCGCGATGAAGCACATCAGCGAGAATCACAACGCCTAGTCAGTCGCAGAGTTGTCCGCGTACGCGCGCGGGCTTCATGTAGCTGTCATGTTAAGAGAGGTGACGGCTGGCCTTCTGCTAAGAAAGGCCAGCCTGCATCGGCAGTTTGCATCCCCAGCCAGCTCCATGGCGACAGGAAATGCGCTACTGCGCGGACAAGGCCTCAAGGCCGCGGATGACTTCTGACTCCATCTCAATCCGTTTGTCGGAGTAAGCGTGATCAGTTGCGATGTGCGCAGTCAGCATGCGATCGTTGCCGTCTGCCGATAAAGCTGCGGCAAGTTTATCTGCCGGCTCCGCCAGGCCATCGTCAGACGTGACCATCAACATCGGCGTCGACTTTAGCCCGGCCTCATCATTCGCCAATGTCCACTCCGGATGTGCCATCAGTTCTGCGGCCAAAGCGTCCGGCGTGCAGCCGGCGAGTGGCGCCATGCCTTCTGCTGCAAGTGCCTTTGAGACGTCCGCAAGCATCTGCTTTTTTCCTTCAGCAGAAGCGTTTGGCGGCAGTTGCGCGTGTCCCGCCATGTCGGCTGCAGAGATGACGCCGACGGCGAGAACCTTAGGGTCATGCGCAGCCGTGTAGAGCGCGATCATGCCTCCCATACTGTGCCCGAAAAGGACGATCCGCGAAGGGTCGGACCGTAGACGTTTGGCATTCGCCGGATCGCGAAGGTACACAAGCGCGCTTTGCACGTCTTCCATGGAGTGGCCGAAGCTGAAAGCTCCGGGCGAGCCCCAGCTGCCGCGATAGTCGAAATAGAGGACGTTCCAGTCTTCGCGTCGTATCGCCTGGGCTAGGTCGAGGTTCTTCTCGTTGCCGGGAAAACCATGCAGCATCACAACGGTGCCATGTGGCCCGGCACCCGCCGCTTCGTAGAACAGTGCATTCAGCATCGAGCCGTGGCTGGGTAGCTGGAAGGCTTCCGTTGCCGCCGGGGCGGCCTTATCCGGCGCCGGTTCAGTAATAATCGAGGTAGGTGCCTGGGCGAAAAGGTGGGCTGAAATCAAAAGGGCTGCGAGAAGAGCAAGCGTTCGAGGCATGCATGATTCTGGCGGAGGGACCCCGCAGGGCGCAATCTATTTCAGGCGCAAGGTCGAACAATTGAATCTCGCAGGAGCCTGTTTAGAGCTATGCGATCAGAAACCACGCACTAGCCAGTCGGTGAAGTCAGCCTGATGTTCAAAGACACAAGGTCTGCCGGATACTCCTCTTCGAAGCGCAGTTCTGAGCCGGATAAGAGCGTATTTAGCCGGCGCATGCCGAGAATGCTACAGACCAGCAAAACAAGTCCCAGACCGCAACTGAGCAGGTGCTGAAGGATAGTCTGTTCCAGCAGCGCACCCTCATAGAGCAGGCGGATGAATACCATCAGCACCGCCCAGAAAACGAAATGAATCCTGGCTTTTCCCGGCAGATAGGAGCAGGTGAAGGGGATTTTCGAAAAGGAATACAGACAGATTTCTACGATCAGCGTGCCAAGGGTGAACAGGATGAAGAGGTGCCCAGTGGCCGGTCTCCATGGATAGCGCTCGATAAGAAGCAGAAAAGCGATAGTCAACATAACCGGTATGACGCCCAACACCAGGAACGAAAAGCGCAAGGCGATCCGGTAGTGGTTGGCGGGTCTGACCTGCGTGACGCGGAGGATCCAGTTAGCGCGCAATGCGACCGGGATGGATGCGACGACTCTCATGGCCAGCAGGGTAAGAATCATCAGGAGCATACTGGCGAGCAGAAATGCCGCACTGATACCGGTCGATTTCGGTTGACCGCTGCCACTGAGAAAGTCAATGTAACCGACGACAATCGTCAGACCGATGCCGAGGTAGAAGCTCATGACCATGCGGTGCTGCCGGCTGCGCAGCAGGGTGCGCAGGGTAAAGAGCGTCATCGCGGTCTGTAGCGAGTTACCCAGTGGGAGCGACCATTCTCTGGCGTTTCGACGTGGAACGATCTCAGACTGCTCGACAATCTTCGGCATCATCCGGAAGTAGGCCAGGAGAAGCGACACGGTTGCTCCGCCTGAGGCAACGAAGAAGCCGATCCGCGCATGGGCTGCCGACGCCGCGAGCGCCGGGTGCATGGAGCCGTTCAACTGTTGGAAGAGCCCGAAAAACCAGTACGACGGGAGACAGGCGAGCATGCGCTGGTTTTCTGGCGCAGTCAAGGCTGCTGGTGACTCCAGTGACGGCGCCAGAAAATAAACGCTCAGCAGCAGGCACAGTAGAGCGGCCTGTACAAATGCCGACACACGCAGGAAATACTGGCGTGGCAGGAGATTCGCGATGACGCCCTGCACGGCGAGAATCGCAAACACCATGAAGGAGCCGGCGAGAACGATCGTGCTCCAATAGGCGAACCACGCCCGCAGAAGCCAGAGGATGCCGCCGTCTCCCGCACGAAAACCGACGGGCCACAGAACTCCGGAGAACATATTCAGGGCGACGAGTGCTAGCCCAGGTGCGGCGAGCAGGGCCGCAATCTTGGCCAATAGCAGGGTGCTGTTGCGGACTGGCAGGGGAGCGAGGATCAGTACATCCTGCCGGTCTGGTAGCGCAGCATCCCAGTTCAGGACAGCGACCAGACCGACAATCGTCATCGATGTCTCGATCAGGAAATGCTCGGCCGTCCATCCATTCGTGCCGGTGGTGCGGCCTCCGCCCATCAATCCAATCATGGCCGGCAGCGCGATGAACAAGCTGATGGTGGCAAACATGGTAGCGAACTGCGTGACCAGTTTTGCCGGGTCGGCGTCGGCGGACATCAGGTTGAGGTCGACGACACGCAGAAGGAAGATGCGGTAGAGCGTTCGAAACTGGCGCTTCCGTGTGGCCCATCGGCTACGCATGGATCAGGTCCGCAATCTCGGTGGATATGGCGTCTGCATCCTGCTCGACAGCGAGCTGCGAGAAGATGTCTTCGAGCGTGGGCAGCGACATGAGCGTGCGAAGATGCTCGATCGAGTCGTCAGCCACCACCCTGCCCTTGTGCAGGATGATGACGTGAGAACACACGCGCTCGACTGTCTCCAGCTCGTGCGAGCTGAAAAGAACGACCTTGCCCCGTGCGGCTAGTGTCTGGATCAGACTGCGCAGGATGAGCGCCGAGCCGACGTCAAGGCCGGAGAAGGGTTCGTCGAGCAGGACCAGCCCGGGATTGTGCATCAGGGCTGCGATCAGCAGGATCTTCTGGCGCATGCCCTTGGAGTAAGAGGAGATGGAGAGATCGCGATCATCGTGGAGACCAAGGAGCCGCAGCAGGCCATGAATCGTCTGATTCGCGGACTTGCGATCCAAGTCGCGCAGCTGCGAAGCCATGGCGAGGTATTCCAGGCCACTCAAGTGGGCGTAGAGATGCGGCTCTTCAGGCACGTAGCCCATCTGACGGCGGTAGGTCATCAGGTCGGCGTGAATCGGTTCACCATGGAAGAAGACCTCGCCAGTGTCGGGTTCGATCAGGCCCGCAGCCATCTTCATGGTGTTGGATTTGCCGGAACCATTGGCGCCGAGATAACCGGTAATCTCGCCGGGCCGGGCGCGGAAGCTCACGTTGTCAACCGCCGGAATGCCGGAGTAGCGCTTCGAGACGTTGAGTAGTTCGAGCATGTGCTCACCTGCAGTTACGACCTTGATGTAGAATACTACATAGCATAGTAAGAGAATGCAATGGCCCATCAATGGCACGCGTAAGTCGGGTATGGCCATTACTTGCAGTGAAGGTGATGAGCGCTTGTCGGCTATCGAATCAGGTCAAATCGCTTAGTTTAGCGGTATCGAAACCGAACGGATGAGGCAGACTTGAATCAAGCAACTCAATCAAAGGCTGTATGGATCGTCGCTGCTTCCCTAGCGCTATGTTTGCCGCACGCACCACTTTGTGCGCATACAATTGTTTCTGCGAGCCAGCGGATGGAGGCTGTCAACGAACACCTTTCCCGTTATGTAATTCTTAGAGGCTCAGGCAAAGCCGATCTGAAACTGGTACCGCAGATGGCTGCGCTGCATGTTCCCGCTGTGAGCATGGCCGCTATTCGTAACGGAAAGATTGACTGGGCGCAGGCCTTCGGTGTTGTTTCGCTTGGCGGCGCGCCTGTCTCAGCGAAGACGCTTTTTGGTGCGGCATCCATCTCGAAGCCGGTGACGGCGTTGGGCATTCTGAAGCTGGTTGAAGAACGGAAGATTGACCTCGATGTGGACGTCAACCGGTATCTCAAGCGATGGAAGATTCCGGATAACCAGTTCACTGCTGAAAAGAAGGTGACTGTCCGCGAACTGCTCAACCACACTTCTGGAATTGGCACCTACAACGGCGACATTTACGACCCGACTCAACAATTGCCCGCCTTGGTCGAGCTTCTCGAAGGCAAGAAACCGGCGCGGACAGCACCTGTACGTTTCGAAACGGTTCCAGGCACAAAATTTGCTTACGCCAACGGTGGCTACCTGGTGCTCTATCTGCTGATCGAAGATGTGACGGGCGAGTCGTTTAGTCGATTTATAAAGCACGCCGTTCTCGATCCGATTGGCATGAAGGACAGTACCTTTGACTCTCCACTATCCCGGGACTGGGCAAGGCGAGCGGCTACGGCTTACTGGGGAGATGGGACGAGTGCCATACCTCCGACGAAATTTGTTGAGCCAAACCTGGCGGCTGGTGGACTCTGGACGACGCCACGCGACCTTGCCAAGTTCCTCATTGAGGTCCAGCGGGAGTACTCCGGAAAATCTCACAAAGTCTTACATCAGAGCACACTAAAAACGCTTGTACAACGCGGCCAAGGTTCATGGGGATTGGGATTTAGAGTTGGCGGTGACAAGCAAAATCCTTATGTGAGCCATGAGGGCTCTGCCTTATTCCAGGATGACATGTTTATATATCTGCAGAGCGGCAGCGGCTTCGTCGTGATGACAAGCGGCGGCGGAGGCGGTCTTGCGGAGGAGTTGATGCGAAGCGCCGGAAATGTCTACGGCTTTCCTGACTTCAAACCGATTGAACGTGCGGCCGTTCCCGTGCCGCCCAAGTCGCTATCCGCCTTTGTGGGGACATTCGGCTTTGTCAAAGTAGCCATGGATGGAACAGACTTGACGGCTGAAATTCCGGAAGGCTCCAGGCCGCAGAGACTTTATGCAGAATCACCGACCCGCTTCTTCGTGCTTGATGGGCCGCAGCAGCTTTCATTCAAAGCGAACAATGAGGGAACGGTCACAACCGTTGACTTCATTACACCGATGAACCATTTAAAGTTGACAAAGCAGGCAGCTGAAAACGAAAAAGCGCATCCATGAGGACGCGCTCTCGTTCGATTCAGCCACGATTCGAGACAGCCAACGAACCCGCGCCATAGGCGCCGGCCGTACGGCAAGCACTTAGGCGGCTGGGTTTTCGCCCTGTTCGCCTTCGGACATGGCCTTGTCCATTTCTTCGCGACGCTTGGCCTTGATTTCGGCGCGCTTCTGGCGTTTTTCGTCCAGAAGAGCTTCCGAGCCCAGCAGTTCGATGAAGGCCTTTTCGGCACCATCGCCCTTCTGGAAGCCAGTGCGGACGATGCGCAGATAGCCGCCCTGGCGATCCCCGTAGCGCGGAGCCACGACTTCAAACAAGCGTGACACCGACTCGTCGGTCATCATGTAGGAAAGAGCCTGGCGGCGCGAGTGAAGGTCGCCCTTCTTGCCGAGCGTAATCATTTTCTCGACCAGCGGACGGGCTGCCTTGCACTTGGTGATAGTGGTGTGGACGCGGTCCTCGAGCAGAATCGAGGTCACGAGGTTGCGCAGCATGGCGCGGCGATGGCTCGTGTTCCGGCCTAATTTGAATCCAGCTTTACGGTGACGCATGGCGAGTCTCGATTGTCGGCGTAAATCTTCAATCAGTTGGCCCTGGCCCCAGGTCTGAACATCCAGACCCGGGGGCCTCCAGGGCCGCGGCTGGCCGACTTACCTTTCGTTAGAAGTTCTCTGGTTCGTTCTGCAACGGCGCGTCCGAAACGTCGAAGACATCGTCATCGTCGTCATCATCATCGTCGTAGCGGTTATAGCTTTGCGCCAGCGCCTGCGCAGGCAGGATGCTGGTCGGTCCGGGCACGGCATTGCCGTTCTCGTCAATCTTCATGCCGAGCGACAAGCCCATCTGGGCCAGAATTTCCTTGATTTCATTCAACGACTTGCGACCGAAGTTCTTGGTCTTCAGCATCTCCGGTTCAGTCTTCTGCACCAGTTCGCCGATGGTCTGGATATTGGCGTTCTTCAGGCAGTTGTAGCTGCGTACGGAAAGCTCAAGCTCTTCAACCGAGCGATTGAGGTTCTCATTGCGGAGCTGCATGCGACCTTCATCGGCAACGTGCTCAGCTTCCATTTCCTCTTCAAAGTTGATGAAGATGGTCATGTGGTCCTTAAGCAGCTTCGCTGCCAGGCCAACGGCGTCTGCCGGGAGCACTGAACCGTTCGTCCAGACTTCGAGCGTCAGCTTGTCATAGTCGGTGATCTGACCAAGACGTGCGGCATCGACTGCGTAGTTCACCTTGCGGACCGGCGAATGAACGGAGTCGACCGGGATGAAACCGATGCCAAGATCGCCATCGAAATTCTTGTCGGCAGAGACATAACCACGGCCGCGCTTGAGGCGCATTTCCATGTCCAGCTTGCCGCCTTCACTGACGGTTCCGATGTAGACGTCCTTGTCGAGAATCTCTACATCACCGTCGGCTTCGATCATGCCGGAGGTGATGACGCCGGCGGTGTCGGCGCGCAGGTAGAGGGCCTTCGGGCCTTCGCCATTCAGCTTGAACGGGATCTGCTTCAGGTTCAGGATGATGTCGGTCGCATCTTCTACCACGCCTGGGATCGACTGAAACTCGTGCAGGACGCCTTCAATTTTGACTGCGGTAACGGCTGCGCCTTCGATTGAAGACAGTAGGACGCGACGCAGTGCATTGCCAATGGTGGTGCCGAAGCCGCGCTCAAAAGGCTGTGCGCTGAACTTGCCATACTTCTCGGTGAGTGTCTCGTTCTCGAGAGCGAGACGTTTCGGTTTTTGGAATCCTCTCCAAAGCATCGGTTACTCCTTCATAGCCGCACGTGCGAAGCATTCTGCCGTGAACGACCGGGTTTCTCCTGGTAAGGGATGGTGATGGTGCTTCCGGACGCCTTCGCAGGCGCCCGGTGAAAATCAAAGTCTCTTTCGCTCGACAGCGGGTTACTTGCTGTAGAGCTCGACGATCAGCTGCTCGTTGACTGGCAGGTGCACATCTTCGCGCTTCGGCAGCGCGATGATCTTGCCTGTCAACTCCTTGTGGTCGACCTGAAGCCACGCCGGTGCCTGGTTGTGGCTGGCAAACTCGGTCGACGACTCAA